>NZ_CP178209.1:0-4800000 GCF_002632415.2 Bacteroides celer
CAAATCACTTTGGTAGTAAGTAGTTACTCCACGTTCGTCGTATGTTTCATCCCAGATGACATATTTTCCCCGCGCATAACTTCCATACAAGATAATCATACGCACATTCGTAAGATTCGACAATATCAGCTCTTGCAACACCGCCAACTCTTCTTGCGTGCGTTTGGGCAAACGTTTTATTGATCTTTTCATATTGTTAGCCTATCTGTTAAACCTCTTCACATATCGGCATATCCATTCCTTTGTATACAACCACAATCTTATGAAGCTGTGTAGTGCCGACTGCTCTCTTTACCGTATCAGTGTCAGCATAGCGATTCGCTTGGGCAATAGCTTCCTGTCGCAGTTCTTCCACGCGGCTTTCGGGATCTTTATACTTGGCATACTTTAGTTCCACAATGTAGCTGTGCTTCATGTCTGAATAGATATCCAGTAGCGGACAGAGGAAAATGTCGACATAGCCTGCCTGTGTGTCCTGTTCGGAAATGGGACGGTAGAAACGGTTTTGTGCCGTCATGGCAAGCGTAAAGCCGTGGACAAAAAATTCACCTTTCTGCTTGTCACGCTGGGAGGTGTAGCGTTTCAGGCAGTCAGCAATATAACCGAAATAGGCTTTCCAGTCGCCATCGTAGGCAAGAG
The DNA here is from genome assembly GCF_002632415.2 of Bacteroides celer. Lineage (NCBI taxonomy): Bacteria > Pseudomonadati > Bacteroidota > Bacteroidia > Bacteroidales > Bacteroidaceae > Bacteroides > Bacteroides celer. The sequence goes on from NZ_CP178209.1 coordinate 640, forward strand.
CGCTGGCAAGTTCGTTCTTTTCGTAACTACTGAAATTGAGTTCGGCTTCGTTATAGGTACTTAGCAGATAAGTGTAGATTTGTTCGCGGACTACCTGATTAGGAATGGTGAGTTTGGTCTTTCCTTTATACGTGCCACTAATGGTGAGCATACCGAAATAGTAGAGCAGGCTCACAAAGTTGTCGGGGTTGGTAATATTGACGGCAGGAAAACCTTTTTTCAGTTCTCCGGTGACGTAGCCTTCGCTTACCAATGTTTGTATGATGGAAGCATCATGGGCAAACTCTTTGTCCTTCCGGATGAGCATACGTAATTTTTCGTAATCGATACGGATATTGTCTTCTACCATATCCCGGGGGGCTTTGCCTCGTTGAATATAATTCTTGACGAAGTAGAGTACCATGTTGGAGTTGTACATAGTGGTTTCACCGTAACATTCTTCTGCAAAGCAGTAGTTGTCATACCAAGGTTTCATTATTTCTATCAATTCGTCCACACTGTGGTTGAATGGACTGGTGGTGGAATAATAAGTGAGCATTTGGCGCACTTCTTCTTCCGTGAAACCTATCATCTCGTTGAATTCCGGCGTGAGCGAGTAGTTGGTTCCGATGTTGAAACCGCTTGTGAGGTCGTCCATTGTCACGGGGCTTACACCGGCAATGAAACAACGCTCGATACTGGAATAAGTTCCAGCTTTAATTTTATTGAAGAAGGCGCGCAGATAACCTTCGCCATGTGTTTCGTCCGTATAGCGGTGCAGGCTTTCTATATCCGAGAGGATGGCATTGGTGAAATGGTCGTATTCGTCAATAAAAAGGTAAATACGTTGGTTGGTCTTATTACATTCTGTGAATAGGTATTCAAATTGTTCGACAGCTCCTTCTTTTTTGTCGAGTTCTTCCTTGATGCCTTTGGGGAGATAGTCGGCGTAAATATCACAGAAATAGTCGAACATTGTTTGGCAATGCGCATCCAGTCCTTTGCGATAGTTGTGTAGTTCGCCTACTATTCCGGAGAAGTTGAGGTATAGTACCAGATAGCTGTTCCGATCGCGCGTAGGGTGCTTTCCGATGTAAAGGTCGCCAAACAGGGCATCGAACTTATCCTTGGCAAGTATATCATAATAGTGCTGCAACATATTTACTGTGAGGCTTTTGCCGAAACGGCGCGGACGAATAAAGAAGAAAAACTTGTCCGCCTCTTCTATCATGGGTATAAACCGGGTTTTGTCTACATAATAACAGTCGTCGCGGCGGATTACTGCAAAGTTCATCATGCCGTATGGGATACGTTTCCTGTCCGGTGCTATATATTTTTCCATAACTTATACCTTATTTTAGGAACTTTCTTTGAACATAAACAAAGGTACGGGCTTTTTGTTACTTCTCCAAACAAACATTCCATAACTTCTCGCTATCTTTGCACTCTATTAAACAAACATCACCACCATTATGGAATTGAAGCATGGATATTACCATCTGATTGCGATACTTGTAGTTGCTATCTGGGGATTGACTTTCATATCAACCAAAGTATTGATTAATCACGGACTGACCCCACAGGAGATATTCTTCTATCGTTTTCTTATTGCCTATCTGGGCATTTGGGTGATTTCTCCCAAACGTCTGTTTACGAGTAATTGGAAAGACGAACTTTGGTTGATGGCAGGAGGTTTTTTCGGTGGTTCACTCTATTTCTTTACAGAGAATACAGCTTTGGGAATTACGCAAGCATCCAATGTCGCTTTCATCATTTGCACAGCTCCCTTGCTTACTACCATTCTTTCCCTTCTCTTTTATAAGAGTGAAAAAGCCACCAAAGGTTTGATTTATGGTTCCATATTAGCTTTAATTGGGGTGGGACTGGTGGTCTTCAACGGTAGTTTTGTACTCAAATTATCTCCAGTAGGGGATTTGCTCACTTTACTTGCCGCCCTGTCGTGGGCATTTTATAGTTTGGTGATAAAGAAAATGACAGGGCGTTACCCCACTGTATTTATCACCCGCAAAATATTCTTTTATGGAGTATTGACCATACTTCCCGCCTTTCTTCTTCATCCGCTGCAACCGGATTTCGATGTACTTTTAAAACCGGTTGTATTATCCAATCTCTTATTTTTGGCCGTTTTGGCATCCTTGGTTTGTTATGTCCTCTGGAATGTGGTATTGAAACAGTTGGGAACCGTTAGAGCCTCCAATTATATCTATCTCAATCCGTTGGTAACAATGGTGGCATCCGTAATCATTCTCCACGAAAAAATCACGTGGATTACATTATTGGGAGCAGGTTGCATTATTTTTGGAGTTTATCAGGCAGAGAAAAAATAAGAAAGAATTTCTTATTTTCATATAGAAGAAACTCTTTCTTATTTCAGTTTGAATGACAGATCTGTTTTATATCTTATTTAGCGAGTAATTGGAGAATTTTATTACTAACATCGCTGTTTTCCTGAACACCGCCAAAAAGCTTGGATTGTGGACCGTATGCAAACAGTGGAACCATGATTGGTGTATGTCCTTTAGATACAAACATTGCTTTCATTTTGCCTTCTTTTATGTTTCCGTCACGTAAAGCTAATGCTCCGGTTTCATGATCAGCTGAAATAATCACTAATGTATTTCCATCTTTTTCTGCAAATCTGATGGCAGCTTCTACCGCCTTATCAAAGTCCAATACTTCACGGACAACTGCCGAATAATCATTGCTGTGCGCACTTTTATCTATTCGGGCACCTTCTACCATTAAGAAGAAACCGTTAGTACTCCTGCTCGAAAGATAGTCAATAGCCATTTGGGTGGTAGACGGAAGGAAATCTCCCCGGTTTTCGTTTACAGAAGCTGTTTTGCTCTTTGTGGGTAAGTATCCCAGTTTTTTAGATTTCTTGATAGCTTTGTCATTCGGTTCCTCTATGATGGTAAACTCTTTTTTGATTTCCTTTTGAACGTTTGGTGCTTGTTTTTCAAATAGTTCATAACTACCGGCAGAAAAGAATGTCAGCTTACTGTTAGGAAGATCTGCCCAAATTTCTTTAGACATTCCACGTTCCGGTTGGTGAGCAAAGAAAGCAGCAGGAGTAGCTCCGTCGAGATTGTCAGTGGTAACGATTCCTGAAATGTAGCCATAGCCGGATAACTTCTCCGGTAAGTTTGGAATAACTTGGTTATTTTCATCCATTCCGAGCGCTCCGTTTTTAGTTTTTTTTCCGGTTGAGTAAGCAGTTCCGGAAGCAGCTGAATCTGTTGTAAACTTGTTGGCAGATTGCGTTCTGACGAAACCGCATGTTTTTAAATTAGTGATAGTAAGCTGTCCTTGATTGGCATACATTCCTGAACAGATATGTGCCAGTCCCATGCCGTCACCTATCATTAAGATGACATTCTTCACCGGTTTGTCGGTAGCATCCATGTCAAATGAAGGAACATACGAACTTTGTGGATTTTCGTTCTTAAAATCTCCTTTGACGATTTCTTGTGCTGATAGATTATAGCAAAAGAATAAGGAGAAAATAAATAAATGAGCTTTAAATTTTACATTCATGGCTAATATGTTTTTAATTAGAAGTAAGTAATTCGGATATGTTGACTGTATCGTATGGCTTTTCTCCAAATGCGGCATAATATTCTAATTGCATCTTGTTGTTTTCTTTGTCAATAGAAAGGATGCCGTAGCCCGGTAAATCCATTTGTTTGAAAAAACGGATATGGGGAGTTTCTTTATCAATCCATTCCATACGCTGTTGTAGAGTAGAAGGTTGCCATTGTGGGTGTGCCGTTACAAATTCAGGACCATAGTCTGCAACTACATTTTTTGGAACCAGTATATTTTTATCTTTGATGACACTGTTGACGAGAATCTGAACGATAGATCCCCAGGGAGTGTCCCGACAGACAACGGAGTATAGATGCAGATGTGCACAGAGCACGATTGCTTGTTGACTGGCAATGATTTGCAGCAATTGTTCCCTCTTGGCATTATCTTGTCGGAATACATGCCAGCATCTTTCGTTTACCGGAATCACAGGCTCGTGTAACATGACAAACTTGTAAGTAGCCTTCGAACCGGCTAGTGACTTTTCTAATTGTTGTAGCCCTTCCGGATTCCGATCCCATGGATCATAACACACAAATAATACATCTTCAAGAGTAGTAGTGTAATTGGCTGACTGTAAGGATGGATGTCCTGCCAACCTTGCCATATTGGGTAAGTATACTTTTTCAAAAGCTTCTTTAGCCCCTGGCCCTGTGATATCATGATTACCTTTAGTCATAATGAAAGGTACTTTCAGATTCATTTTGTTGACAGCTTTAAAAGCACTGTTAGCCATCTGTATTGCTTTTTGTGGAGAACCGGCCAATCCTTCTGACAAGTCCCCCATTTGCAGAACGGCTTTTATTGACGGCTGGTGTTTTTGAACTTTTCCGCTGATTATCCGGGAGAATTCCGGCCATGTATTTTTCGTGAATACTGAATATTCTTTGGTAACTTGGCGCAGATCATCCGGTTTGGTGGATAACCATTCCATATCGTGATCTTCCAATAAATCATAGTGTATATCTCCCAACAAGAGAAATGAAACTTCTTTTTCATTTTGCTCTTGGGAGTATGATTGCAGAGAAGTCAAAAGCGATAAAAGGACAAATAATATTTTATTCATATTCTGTTATTTATTCATTTCAAAAGAAGGGGGCACACTGTCTGCCGCCCAATTCTTATTGGGAGTGTTTCCCATTGTAAATTCCAGTTTGCCGCCATTCATCAGTTCTTTATGTTCGAACCAGGATTGGTTCCAATCTTTGCCATTTAATTTGGCTGATTGGATATATTTATTTGTCGGCGAATAGTTGTGCGCAATGACTTCGAATGATTTGCCGGCTCCTGTTTCAATAACTGCTCTTTCGAACATAGGAGTTCCGATGACATAAATAGGCAAACCAGGAGTAATAGGATAGAAACCTAGCATGGAGAAGACTACAAATGCTGACATTCCTCCGCCATCTTCGTCGCCCGGGAGTCCCATCAGGTCATTTCTAAACCATTCATCGAGCAATGTCCTTACTCTTTTTTGAGTTCTCCAGGGCTCTCCTATATAGTTGTACAGATAAGGAATGTGCATACTGGGTTCGTTAGCCATTGAAAATTGACCTACATTACCCGTATGATCCGGTAATTGTGCATAAAATACATATTTGGCTTCGCCCAATGGGGTGTTATACATCGTTTCAAGATTATTTCTGAATGCTTCTTTCCCTCCCATCAGTTCAATTAAATCAGCAATATTATGGGGAACATCCCATCGGTATATCCAACCGTTATTCTCGCCGTATGCTTCACGAGCACCTAATCCGCCGGCAGTGGCATAATCAAAGGGTTCTATGAATTCGCCTTTTGCATTTTTGGGATGGAAGAATTTTGTTTCAGGATTGAAAATATTCCGATAGTTTTTACTCCCTTGTAGAAAGTAGTTATAGTCTTTCTCATACCCAAGTTGTTTGGCTATTTGTGCCAGACACCATTCATCGTAAGACGTACCTAGAGTGACGGCTACCGGTTGGCGTTTTTCAAATGGGTGTACTTCGTCAGCAGTTTCTTGTTCTCCCGGTGCCAATGCCGGTAAATATCCGTTTTTCCAATAGAATTTTGTGATTTCACCTCCCTTTATGCCTGACCACGGGGCTAACGTTTTTTCTGTAATACCAAGTTTGCAGGCTTCGTAAGCAGCTGATAAATCAAAGTTACGGATTCCTTTTATATATGAATCAATAACAGTGGCTACACCGTGATTGGAATTCATTCTACGGCTGTCTCCCGTAACTTCAGGAAATGTAGGCATCCAGTTATGTTCCATTTGCTGTGCCATTCTGATAAAAGACTGAATCATGTCAGCTTCCATTTGTGGTTCGATGATAACACGTAAGGGGTGGACTGCTCTATACGTGTCCCAAATCCAATCGTCGGTATAAAATGGGACAGAATCTTTGTGGATACTATTGTCGAAAGCACTGTAATAGCGGTTGTCTTCCGAAAGGCAAATCATCCGTTCGTAAGTCCGGTAGAGGGAAGTATAGAATATTGCTTTTGCATTTTCGTCTATTCCTTCCACTTTGATTTTACTTAATGTTTGGTTCCAGATGTTTTTGGCAATGTTCATTTGGTTTTCCACATCATAATCTTTTATTTCCCGCTGTAGGTTGGCTTTTGCTTGCTTTTCATCAATGAAGGAAATGCCGTAGCGAACTTTGATTGTTTTTATATCTGTTGAATATAAGAGAGCGATACCCACGTTCTTGCCTTTTATGGCAGTGTGGCTGTGATTTATTTCTTCTTTGCTGACAGTCATCGTTTTTTCCGGCAGTGCGGAAGTCTCCATATAAACATATACTTTGGTTTGATGATCTATGTTCTGATAACCGGAAATGGTATTCTCCGTAGTTTTAAGCTCACCATTGGTAGTACTAAGTATTAAATATGGAGCATCGTTTTTCCGGAAACTTAGTTCATAGATTCCTGCCTGGTGAGAGGGAGCGAATTTAGTGGAAACCTCTTCTTCTTCAAAATAGGAAGAATAGGAATAGGGTTTTATCACTTCATTATCATAACAATAGTAATATACCGGTTGTAATCCGCTCTCTGCTCCCTGATAGAAAGACAGGCTGAATGCAGACTTTCCCCGATGTGAGGTGACAATGACCGGTAAGCCTTTTATTTTATCAGAGGTGTAATCTGCTCTTTCCGGATAGATGCGGAGCATACTATTGGGAAGATGGACAGTTGGGTAAGTAGGAACTAACAAATGGCTGATATTCCCCATATAAGGATTTACATAGTCAACCGGAGTTAACACTACCTCTTGCTTGTTGCTGCATCCATTGACGATTAAAATCATTAACAGTACTAACGGAATGAATTTTCTCTTGTACATAAACAGATTTTTTTATTTTTCGATGGTTTTAATTAGATTTGCTGTAAATATAGGATGGTTTGATTAATGAAAACTTAATGTAACCTTAAAATCTATCTTCTACAAATATTTTTTTTGTAAAGTCCCGCCATTAAGAGAATATTAATCTAATATTAATCACCATAAAATATCTTTGGTTCATCTTTAATGCATTAATCAATACTGTATTCTTTAATTTAATAATTAAGTATTATGAAAAACTACTTCCTATTCTTATTCTTTTTAGTAATAAGTGTATCGGGTTATGCGCAAGGAAAGCGTATAACGGGTAAAGTGACAGATGCTGCGGATGGAATGCCTATCATAGGGGCTACGGTGGTAGCTGTTGATCCGGATGGTAAGACGAACGCTAAATCGGTAGGTACAATTACCGATATAAATGGTACGTTTACACTTAATGTGCCTAATGGATGTCAAGAATTGAAATTTTCGTATGTCGGAATGGAGACAAAAACGGCTAAAATTACCGGTTTGACTCATATCAATGTATCTTTGGCTAGCACGGCGAAGGCTCTTGATGAAGTGGTTGTTACCGCTCTCGGAGTGACGCGTGAAGCTAAGAGTCTTAATTATTCACGGCAGAGTGTAAATGCGGAAGCCTTGGCAGAAAATAGTAGTGGCAATCTGATATCTTCTCTTTCCGGTAAGGTGGCGGGGGTTACCATTACTCCTCCGGGAACGAGCAATGGTAGTGCGCGCATTGTCATTCGCGGAACAAGTTCACTGACTGAAAACTCACAGCCCGTATTCGTGATTGATGGTATGATTATTGAAAACGAACCGGGTGATACAAGTGTGACCGTTGATGGTGGTACAGGTTCTACCGACCTTGGTAATCCGGTAGCGGATATCAATCCGGATGATATTGAAAGCATTGAAATCCTGAAGGGACCGAATGCTGCTGCACTTTATGGTTCGCGTGCAGCACAGGGGGTTGTATTGGTGACAACTAAACGTTCGAGCACATTCGAAAAAACAAAAGTATCTTATAGCGGAAATTTTCAATTTGAAAAAGTGAACCAGTTTTTAGATTATCAGAATGGTTGGGGAACAGGAGAGAACTCTTATTTGCTTGACCATAAACTGACACTTCAACCTAAGGTAACAGGTTACAAACAGATTTACCGAATTTCAGTGGTTATAATTCTTCTGCAGGTGCTAAATTGCGTAGCTGGGGAGCACCTTTGTGGGATCAGGTTATCTATGGACATGACGGTGTACTTACTACTCATTCTTCACATCCGGACAATGTGAAGGATTTCTACGAAACCGCCCATCGGTACACACATACATTGGCTGTGGAAGGTGGTTCGAAAAAGAATAATTATCGCGTATCGTATACGAGAAGTAAGGGTAATAGTGTAGTACACGGTATCAATGAAAGCTTTAAAGATATATTCAATCTCCGGTTGATGAATACGATTACCAAATGGATGACTTTAGATTCTAAAATGACTTACTCACATGAAAAGGTAGACAACCGTCAATATATGAATGGTTCGGATAAGAATCCTATATATGCGTTTGTTACTCTTCCTCGTTCGCTTTCTATTGATGTATTGAAACATTATAAGGATGAAAATGGAAATGAAATGATTCCGATTGGTGAACGTGGTTATAATCCGTATTGGAATATTTATGAAAATACGAACTCTGACACGCGTGACAGGGTGAGCGGATCGATGAATCTGGAAGTAAAATTACTTCCGGGCTTGAAGGCGGTAGGTAAAGCCGGACTGGATGCTTATTGGTGGAAAGGAATGGAGTTCTTTAATCTGGGTGCACGTAGTGATGTGGACGGTGGTATGAAGAACTGGATTAATAACAGTACTTCTACTAACTTTGAAGCTTTATTGATGTATAATAAAACATTTCATAAAATATCAGTCAATGCAATTGCCGGTATTAGCCGATATGAACGCAACTCGGAGAAAAGAACGGAAAGTGTGAATAGTATATTGGTTCCTGATTTCAAGAATATTTCTAACTCGAATGAGTATCCTAGTGCCACTCAACTGCAATCTAAGAAGATAATCCGTTCTGCTTATGGCTCGGTGTCATTAGGTTACAATAGTTATGTTTATTTAGATGTAACGGCCCGCAATGACTGGTCGTCTACTTTACCACTGGATAATTGCTCTTATTTTTATCCTTCTTTTGGTGCTACGTTTATTTTTACCGATGCATTTAAGATCAAATCACCTATCTTGTCGTTCGGTAAGATTCGTGCTTCTTTTGCTTATGCCGGTTCTGACACAGATCCATATCGGATTAATCAAACCTATAAGTTGGGTAGCATTTATAATGGTTCACCTTTGCAAACCATTAGTACAACTTTAAATAATGATCAACTTTTGCCGGAACGTAACCGTTCTTTGGAACTTGGAGCTGATCTCCGCTTTTTCCATAATCGTTTGGGTGTAGATGTAACTTATTATCGTTCTGATGCCTATGACTTGATAACGAAAGTCGCTTTGCCGGTGCCTAGCGGTTATAGTTTTAAATTCTTGAATACAGGTCATGTACGTAATCAAGGATGGGAAGTTGTGTTGTCTGCTACTCCCGTCAAGACCAAATTGTTTGAATGGAATGCGAATATTAACTGGGCGCGTAATCGGTCGGAAGTGATTAAGGTAGTGGACGGAAATCCTAATGTGCAATTATTGAAATCAAGCAATGTCAGTATCATGTTGGAAGAAGGCATGCCTTATGGAGTCATTCGGGGACGTGCCTGGAAACGTGATGACCAGGGACGTAAATTAGTCGATTCTTCAGGTAAAATATTGGTAACGGATAATACGCAATATTTAGGCTGTGCCGAGCCGAAATGGACGGGAAGTTTTGGAAGCAATTTCAGAATCCAGAATTTTACAGTTAGTTTTCTGTTTGATGCACGTATTGGAGGAACTCTTTATTCGGGAACATGGAATAGAGCGACAACAGCCGGTGTTGTTGCCGAATCTGCCGAAGGACGTGAAGGATATTATTTGAGTAATGTGATCTATGGTGAGAGTAGCGCGAAGGCAACTTCCGGTTATCAATATCCGGACGCTTATTTTGAAGACGGAACGCCTTGTCTCTTGTTTGTCAAACCTAATAACCGCTATGCTAGTTTTGATGAAAGATCTGTATTTGATGCTTCCTATATTAAATTCCGTGAACTTTCTGTTGCCTACAGTCTTCCGAAGTCTATCCTAAAGAAATTGCCGATTAGTGGTCTACGACTGGCTGTGGTAGGACGTAATTTAGCTATTCTTCATCAAAATACTCCTAAAGGCATAGATCCGGAGGCTTCTTCTTCATCAGGAAATGCTCAAGGTATAGAATATGGAGGAATGCCGCCCGTATCTTCTGTCGGATTTGATATAAAACTAACCTTCTAAAGATAGAATATTATGAAACAGATTAAAATATTATTAGCCGGTTTTGCTGCAATGACCATTTCTTTCGTTTCGTGTACGAATGACTTTGAATCTGCCAATGCCAATCCCAATGAACTTAATGAAATTAATCCTGAATATTTGTTCAATACGAGTTCTTATTATACGCTGAATGCTTTTTGCGGAAGCATGAAAAAAGTGTTGTTGGCCAACTATAGCCATTATTATGGTGGAGCTGCCGGTGGACAGGTACAACGGTATGGAAATCAAGGTTCAACCAATGATTCATATTGGAAGAATGTATATAACTATGCTATTTTTCCTGTTCACTTTATACAAACGCAAATGGAAAATGACGAGCAATATCACAATCGTGTACTTATTGCTAAAATATGGGAAAACTATCTTTTCTCACAAGCAGTTTCTATTTGGGGAGGTATTCCTAAAAGTCAGGCATTTAATGCCGGCGAGAGAGTGCCTTACGATAAGGAATCGAATATTTATTATGCTATGCTGAATGATTTGAAAGCATGTGCCGACGGGTTGAAGATGGATGGAGATGTTTATAAAGCAGACCCTATTTTTCCTTCAGGACAGAAATCCAGCGACTTATTGAAATGGAAGAAGTTTGCCAATTCACTACGTTTGCGTTTGGCCGTTCGTATTTGTAATGCTGACCGTTCGAAAGCGACTGAAGTGATTGATGAACTTATGGAAAATGAACAGAACTTGATGACAAGTAATGAAGATAATTGTCTTTTGCGATGGGGAGATAACGCAGATACAAGAAATTATTTTTATGATTATCTGGTCATCAACCGTGAAAGTAATTTGGATAAGCTTCACTCTGCCGGCGAATCGATTCTGATGTATATGGCTCCCTATGCTGATCCGCGGTTGGAGAAATTTTTCACTCCTGCCAATGCTGCTTCTATGCCTGATAACTTCCATTGGGCACCTTATTGGGGACAACCGAAAGTTTCTAATTTGCCGTCGGGAGTCAGCTTGTCTCCCAATCCGCATAGTGGAAAGACGGCTGATGATTACTCTCAATTACAGGATAAATTCACGGAGCAAAGTTATGCAGAAGTAATTATGAATTATGCAGAAGTGTGCCTGTTGAAAAGTGAATTGGTTCATAAAGGTTTGGGAAGTGGTTCGCAAACAGCCGAGGCTTATTACAATGCTGGTGTGAACGCTTCAATGGCTCAATATGGCGTAGACGGTGGAAAAGTAAATAATTATCTTCAGACTCCAGGAATTAAATGGAATACATTGACAGATCTCACAGTCACAGAAGAAGGTGAAGATTATTATAAAGATTTTATCGGCATTGTATCTTCTGCTATTACCTCTGATGAACCTGATCCGATTTATCGTCAGATTATCATGCAGCAATATATAGCTATGTTTTATCAATCGTTGGATGCGTGGACACTGATTCGCCGTAGCCAAGTATTGGAATTCCCGCCGCATTTCTCGCCGGAAACCGGATATGGTGCTGTAAATGCGGGCACCAAGGATAATCCTTATGCTTATATTCCACAGCGATTGGTATATCCCGATAGCGAGAAAACAAACAATGAATATGAATTGACGAAAGGTATTGCCAATCTCGATGGTGGACAGGATGCAATGTCGACTAAGTTATGGTTTGCATTGCCGACTAAGACTAACCCTTATTTGACGAATAATTAAAAAATGAAGGATATGAAAAAGATAACTATTATATTGCTCGGATTCATCGCTTTGTTAGCTGTATCTTGTGATAAAGACGATCATTTGGCTCCTGATAAGAGCAAATATGTGTATGATATACCACAGACGGATTTACCTGTGGATGCGATAGTCGGTGCTTATTATACCAATATAACTTCCTCTTCCAATTGGTTAAAATCCGGTAAGAAAATATATGCCGGTACTCCTTTGTTGGGTGAATATTTGTCTACAACCAGTGGCGTGTTACAGCAACAGCTTGCTTGGGCGGATGAGGCTGCCTTGGACTTTCTGATAGTTACTTGGGATGCTGCTTCAGCAGATAATACATTGATTACAAACTTTAAGTCTGTACGTACGGCAGCCAATGCAAAAGTCCGCTTAGTGATCAATTATAACACCAAACATCTGAAAGTATCTAATGACAAACCGCTTCAAGAGGAAGAGAATTTGAATAAGATGATCAATGACTTTACGAATACTTTAGTGCCTTTATTTAATGATGAGGCCTATTATAAAATGAACGGAAGACCGGTTATTCTAATAACTCCGTCTAACCTTTCTTCTTCTGCATTGAAGAGTATTGATTATTCTTTGGTCATCCCGGCATTAAAGAAGGCTGTATCAGAATTGGGGTATGATCTTTATACGATTGGAGAATTTACTACCGGTTGGGTAGCTCCGGTGAATTATGAGGAACATCAGATTGCTTCTTTTGATGGAGTGACAGTGAACGATTGGTCAACGAATATGTACGACCGTTATTATGCCTTTTTCAGTTTTGTTGATTTGAATTGGGCCAATTGGAAGACTACAATAGCCAAATGGAATACAGACTTTGTTCCTTGTATCTTTCCTTCTTATAATGACCGTATCAATTCAACTTCAAGTTATAAATATACTTTCGGGCAAGATGGAGAGACTGCTGATTATATTAATTTCTGTAATGTAGCTAAACGGAATATCGGAAGTAAAAACATTGTGTTAGTCAATTCATGGAATAATTACCAGAAAGGAACGAATTTGGAACCGACGGAGGAAAACAAATCTGAATTTCTGAAGATAACCAGAAATCAATTTAAGAAGTAATAGTTATTAATAACGGGATACGATGTATCAGGCAGATCGTCGTATCTCGTGATAACAATAAATAATTTATGAGAAAGAAAATAATATCGGTCGTTTGTTTTCTCTTGGCTGTTTTTGTATCTCATGGGATAGCTGCGGATTCTGCTCCCTTTTTCTTTTTGCAATTAAGTGATCCCCAATTTGGCTTCATGGATAATAATAAGAGTATTTCGGCAGAAACAGAGGCTATGAATAAGGCTGTGACAGCTATAAATCAGTTAAAACCTCCGTTTGTGGTGATAACCGGTGATTTTGTAAATAATTCGAAGAGTAAGGAACAGATTGCTGCTTATAAGTCGATGATTGCTCAAATAGACTCTTCAGTAAAGGTTTATATGATTCCGGGAAATCACGATATAGGTAAGGTCAGCCGAGCTTCTATAGATAATTATAAAAAGAACTACGGAGAAACCCATTTTTCATTCAGGTATGGTGATTGTGCATTTATAGGTATTGATTCAAATATAATAAAAGAAGAGGACAAGGAGAGGGAAGAAGTTCAATTTAAGTGGCTGGAACAGGAATTACAGAAAACGAAGGATGCCAGATTCAAGTTTGTTTTTACTCATTGCTCTGTTTTTCTGAAACGGATGGATGAACCTGTGAATTATTCGAATTTCTCTTTGCCTATGCGAGAGAAATATGTGCGTTTGTTTCAGAAATATGGAGTAAACGCAATATTTGCGGGGCATTTACATAACAATGCTTATGGAAAGGTTGGCAATATGGAAATGATAACGATAGGTCCGGTAGGAAAGGTGCTGGGGACAGGGTATCAAGGGATGAATCTTGTGAAAGTATATCCGGATCGGTTTATCAGTGAATTTATTGCCTTAAATCAACTTCCTAAAGAGGTGGTGATGTCTGATCCGGCGACAAAAACGACGGAGTCGATGAGTCGTGTCCGTTTCAAATCAATAAGGAATTTAGTGATGGCAGGGTATCAGGGTTGGTTTAATACTCCTGAAGACGGTGCTGGTTTGGGTTGGAAACATTTTGAAAAAGAAAAAGAGTTCAAACCGGGCAAGTGTACCATTGATCTTTGGCCGGATGTTTCTGAATATGAGAAAACCTATGAAACGGCTTTTAAGTTACCTGATGAGACACCAGCAAAGGTTTTTAGTTCGTATGATGCTTCTACTACAGATCTGCATTTTAAATGGATGAAGCAATATGGAATTGATGGGGTATTTATGCAACGTTTTGTTGTTTCTATACGAAATCAGAAAGGGAAGGATAATTATAATAAGATACTGAATAATGCTGTTCTTTCGGCAGAAAAGTATGACCGGGCAATTTGCCTGATGTATGACCTTTCCGGTATGGAAGCCGGTGAAGAAGATATATTGATACGTGACTGGAAAGAGCTGTGTGAGAAGTATAAACTAGTTTCCCGGAACAACAATCATTATGTTTATCATCATGGTAAACCGTTAGTTGCTGTTTGGGGAATAGGGTTTAATGATCGCCGTAAATATGGATATGAGCAGGTAAAGAAAATCATTGATTTCTTGAAGAGTGAAGGTTGTTCCATATTGGTAGGTGTACCTACTCATTGGCGGACATTAACGATAGATGCTGTCTCTGATACGCGATTGCTCGAACTGGTAAAACAGGCGGATATTGTCCATCCATGGTTGGTGGGACGTTTTGATAATCATACGTATGAGCCATATCGTAAATCGATAGAGGAAGATATAAAGTGGTGCAAAGCGAATGGTAAAGATTATATGCCGGTGTTGTTTCCGGGCTTTAGTTGGCATAACATGAAAAAGGATGCTCCGCAAAACATGATTCCGAGATTAGGGGGACGTTTCTTCTGGCAACAGGTGAAAGGTGCTGTAGATGCAGGAGCAGAGAGCCTTTATTTGGCAATGTTTGATGAGATAGATGAGGGGACGGCTTTCTTTAAATGTACAAATACACCTCCGGTGGGTGAAAGTTCTTTTATAACTTATGAAGGAGAAGCACCCGATCATTATCTTTGGCTGGCAGGTGAAGCTGCTAAATATTTGAGAGGAGAACTGCGTTCGTCCCGGATGCCGGTTCGATAAGGATGTGGAGTATAATAGCCGGATATATTTCGTTATTGGTGCAGAGTAACTATATTATTTTAATATCCTAAGATTGAAAAAACATATTTTTTATATCTTTGCTTCAAATAAGCTTTTACTATGAAATATATCCGACTGCTATTTTATATTTTATTTATCTCGAAGACTATAGTCACTTGGGGTGGTGAAAATATCGGAGGCCTTTCTTTTCGTGCTTATGAATATTCAAAAGATGAACGTACTTCATTCATCATACCGTCCGGCAATCAGGGAGTGAGATTCAAAGATTATTTATCTGTTTCTTTTGATTTGAAGATTAGGGAAAAAGGCGAGCATTTTGGTTATGTATGCCGTATGATTGTTGACAATAGAAATAGCCTCAATCTGATATTGGTTAATCCTGTAAACGAAAAGCCTTATTTGTGTTTGATTAAAGACCAGCAATATTTAGGAAAGATACACTCTTCTGCGCCTATCGATATTCATGAATGGAATAGGATAAAGATAGAATTGGAGTATAAAAATGATACGTTATATGTTCGAAATAATGGTTCTCTTATTTTTAAAGAGAAAGTTACCGCCCCGGATAATCATTCTGTTAAAGTCTGCTTTGGTGCTAATAAATTAGCTTCTTATACCACTTCGGACATGGCACCTATTATTTTGAAGGATGTACAGATCGGTCTGGAACCTGGGAGCATAAAATATGAATGGTCGTTGGAGCAAGCCGTATCTGACACTTTGCTTCAGGACAAGTTTCGGCAGATGACAGCTTTTATATCAAATCCGGAATGGATTATTAATAGTCATATATATTGGAAACATAGGAAAACGTTATCTTTTTCATCCAAGACTTTTCCTGTCCCGTGTGAAGATCAGTCGGCATGTTATTTTATTGCAAAAGATCGTATTGTCAAATATGATTTAATACGGAGTACAACTAAAGAATATGTTTTCTCGCCGCTGATTGATGTAAATCGGATCACTAACCAGTTTCTTTTTGTTCCTTTGAAAGATAAAGGTAGCCAGTTGGTTTATTATGACTTTGAGAAGCCTGATGGGGAGAATTTGTCTTTTTTCAATTTTCAAACAAAAAGTTGGTCTACTCCTATCCAACGGAAAAGGCAGTCTTCTTATACACAACATAATCGGTTTTTCAATCCAAAAGATTCATCCATTGTACAAATTCTGGGGTATGGATTTCATTTGTATACCCGTGAGTTGAATAGAATATCTCTGTCGGGTGAAGTGATAAAGGGAGAGTTGCCGGATGTGATTACTCCTCGCTATTTGAGTGCCATAGGGAAGACCGATTCGCTGGTTTATATTTATGGAGGATTGGGAAATGACTTGGGCAAACAGGAGTATGGGGTCGTTCATTATAAGGATTTGTATAAATTGAACTTAAATGATTATTCTTTGGAAAAAAAGTGGGCTATACCGGAGAATCTTTGTGATGAGGTAGCTGCTTCTACGTTGATAGTTGATGAAGTAGAAAAAGGTGAACATGCAAAAGGATTGTTTTTTTCTTCAGGTCGTTTTCTATCTTCTCTAGTTTTGAAAGATTTAAATTTGGAGAATGGACAAGAAACTGTTTTAGGTGATACAATACCTTATACTTTCTTAGATGTTAATTCTCATGCAGATTTAATTTATCTTGCTTCAGAAAAATGTTATTACGCTGTAACAGTTCACCAAGTAGAGGGGAATAATTATGAAGCTAATATTTATTCTATTGCATCTCCAGTGTTGCCTATTCAAAATATAACAGTACAGGAAAACAGGGGGACTTGGTGGAAATTACTGTTTGTATGTATTTGTGTAGCAGGTTTAGGGGGAATTGGGTGGAGATTAAAGAATAGCAGAAAGCATGATAAGAAAGAAGCTATATCTATTTCGCAACAAGATATTTGTGAAAAAGAAGAAGGGGTTGTTTCAGATATAAATAGTGAAAAAGAAATTCAAGAAAATGACCACCTATATTCCTCGTTTGAAGCTCCTGTATTGAACACCACACCGGGAATTTATATGCTAAACGGATTTCAGGTAATTAATCGGGATTTAAAAGACATTACCGAAAAATTTACGCCCATTATGCGTCAATTATTATCTGTTATTATTCTTTATTCCAATCAGAATAATAAGGGGATTTCTAATATCAAGTTAAAAGAATTGTTGTGGTATGATAAGTCAGAAGAGAGTTTCTCTAATAACCGTAGTGTAAATATACGTAAGATACGTCTTTTGTTGGAAGAGGTAGGAGATACGGAGATATCATCAGCAAATGGTTATTGGTACTTTCTTAATAAGGGGCATGTATATAATGATTATACTATAGCAAATCAATTGATGCAAAAGATGACGCCTTTAGATGTGGTCCATAAGGAAGATCTAGAAAAATTATTGAGTCTGGCTTCATTTGGTCAATTGCTTCCTAATATGCAATTTGATTGGGTAGATAGTTTTAAAGCAGATTATTCCGATTCAATGATTGATCTTCTGAGTCGGTTAAGAGATAGCAAGCAATTTGTAGGAAATGATAACTTGAGAATACAAATCTCAAATTGTATTCTGCGATTTGATTCATTAGATGAAGAGTCTGTTCGCGTTAAGTGCCGTGCTTTAGTGGATTTGAAACGCATGGGAATGGCATATACTGCATTTGATCAATTCACCAAGGAGTATAAGCTAATATTGAATGAGGATTTTAAATATAGTTTTGAGCAGTTTATAAGTGAAGTGTAACTTATAGGTCGATGTATTACAAAAAATATTGTGTAGTTTTTCTGGAGGAAAAAGTCGATTTTATTGGAGTTAATTCTTTATAATTCTTAAATTTGTATCCTATTACAGAATATGAATTAACACTATTATCAAAATGAAAAGAATTTGGGTGGCTCTTTTGGTGTTTTCTATACTAGGAGGGAGTGTATCAGCAAATGCTATTTCTTTTAAACGCAAAAAGTCAAAAAAGAAGGAGTCTGTTGAGAAAGAAAAAACTGCTTATGATAAACTGTTCTCATCTAATCATTCAAAAGCAGAAGGTTTTATCACTGTACATAAAGTAAAGGAGAAAGTTTATTTTGAACTTCCTTTATCAATGTTGCAGCGTGATATGTTACTAGGTTCTACAGTAACAGAAATTAGTGATAATAAGAATGCTATTATTGGTTCGAAACCTACCGAACCTCTTCATTTTCGTTTTGAGAAATTGAATAATAAAGTCTGCTTGTCGGCAGTGCAGACCAATAATGTGGGTGATGACAATGGTCACCGATTGAAGGCAGCTATTGAGATGAGTAATATGAATGCCATTCTGCAAGTATTTGATATTTCGGCTTATAATAACGACAGTACGGCAGTTGTTTTTGATGTTACCGATTTCTTTGTAAGTGACAATAAATTAATGTCCCCGTTCGATAAATACAGCGTGAATACATCAGGGGGACGTAAACGTTTGACCTCATTTCAAAGTAACAAATCATTTATTGATAGTTTTAAGGCTTTTGAAGATAACATATCAGTCCGTAGTTGCTTGAATTATACTTATTCGTTGACTGGGGGCAAAGGGAAAGACATAAAAGACGAGCCTCTGACCGCAAAGGTAACCCGTTCGATTATATTATTGGATACGATTCCTTATCGTCCTCGATTGATGGATAGCAGAATTGGCATTTTTCCTACAATGAAAAATGAATATTCAGCTGCTAAACAGACAACCCGTTCTATCTATTATGCCAATCGTTGGCGTTTGGAACCTTCAGATTTGAGAGGTTATATTGAAGGGAAGAAAGTGACTCCTATTAAACCGATTGTATTCTACGTAGACAGTTGTTTTCCTGAAAGTTGGAAAGCATCTATATTTGAAGCTGTCAATCAATGGAATGAGCCATTTGAAAAAATCGGTTTTACACAAGCTATCCAGGCTAAAGAATTTCCGAAAGACGATCCGGAATTTGATCCGGATAATTTGAAATATTCATGTATTCGTTATGCTCCGATAGGGATTGAGAATGCAATGGGACCATCGTGGGTTGACCCTCGTAGTGGGGAAATATTGAATGCTTCGGTATATCTGTACCATAATGTCATAAAATTGTTGAATAATTGGCTGTTTATTCAAACTGCTCAAGCCGATAAGCGTGTACGTCATAAAGTGATTCCGAGAGAGGTGATGGACGATGCTTTACGTTATGTCGTTTCTCACGAAGTGGGTCATTGTTTGGGATTTATGCATAATATGAGTGCTTCTTCCGTAATTCCCGTAGATTCGCTCCGTTCTTCTTCATTTACGCAGAAGCATGGTACTACCACTTCCATTATGGATTACGCGCGTTTTAATTATGTGGCACAACCTGGTGATATGGAACGGGGAGTACGTATGATGCCGCCATATTTTGGTTTGTATGACGATTATCTGATTCGCTGGAATTATACACCTGTGCCGGAAGCTAAAACTCCGGAAGAGGAATATGCCATCACTTCGAAATGGATTACGGATTTATCAGATAATCCTGTATATCGGTATGGTAAGCAGCAGTCGGATATACTCGACCCTCGTTCTCAAACGGAAGATTTGGGTGATGATGCTGTGAAAGCAACCCGATATGGAGTGAAAAATCTGAAATACATTCTGGCTAATCTGAATCAATGGCTAGGAGAAGAAGATGTGGATTATACACATCGGTCGGATATTTACGATGGTATAATCATGCAATATCTGACTTATATGTTGCATGTATATCATAATATAGGAGGAATCTATTTGCATGAAAAATTGGTTGGTGATAAGGTGGAAGCCTTGCAGATTGAACCTAAAGAGAAGCAGAAAGAGGCAATGAATTACTTTTTGGAGCAATTGGCGACCTTGGATTGGCTGGATGATGAAAATGTCCTGAAGGTACTGCCTATGGTAGGGAAACCATCGGATGCTTTGCGGGATGTAATGATGAAATTATTGATGAAAGCTCCTGCCCGGGTAGAATTTTCGGCATTAAAAGCCGGTAAAGAAGAAGGATATGATGTTGATGAATGTATGAATGATATTTATACATATATATGGAATCCTACTATACAAGGACGTAAATTAAGTGCTACTCAAATGAAACTGCAGAATTTGTTTATCAAACACCTGGCTTCGACTGCCGGAATCCGATTGAGTAAAGATACTAAATCATTGAAAAGTGAAGAAGATGCATGGGGGCAGTTAGCTGCTTTTCATCATAAAACAGGTGTAGGGCATAAAGGATGTTGTTGTGCGTCCGATCTGGGGCGTATGTTTAATCCAGTGGCTGGATTTGACGAACCAATGGCAGAGTATTTTATTCCCAAAAACCAGGATAGTATGTGTTATGGTTATTTCCTGCGCATACGTAATTTATTAAACAGCCGGAAGCAACATGCTGATAAAGATACGCGGCTTCATTATCAGTTATTGCTTCATCAAATGAATAATGCATTAAACAGATGATTATGAAGAATAAATATATCTTTTTGCTCTTTTTATCAGTATTTGGTGTGTTTGTCTTTTCTCCTTTGGAGGCTGTTGCCAAAAAAAAGAAAAAAGGGAAAATAGAGCAGGTTAAACCCAAAAGCGCATACGAAAAACTGTTGAAGGATAAACCGAATAGCGTCGAAACTAAAGGACTGATGAATCTTTATTGGGTAGACAATAAAGTATATATGGAAATACCCAGAGATGTGTTGGGTAAACGTTTGCTGATGGGAGGTGTAGTCGATAAACTAAGTAACCCGCAGGAATCATCTGTTGGCTTTTGCCCTGTTGCACCTTTACAAGTGAAATTCTGCCGGTCCGATTCTTTGGTTAGGTTATATCAGGTAGCGGACCGTCCGGTGACAGAACAAGATTCCCGTATCGGAGATGCGCTGAAAAAAAGTTTCAGTGATGTCATTTTAAATCAGTTTTCTATAAAGGCTTATTCTCCGGACAGCGCTTTGGTGATTGACGTTACATCTTATGTTTTTCAGGATGATAAATACATGAATCCGATTGATCCGAAAGCATACAATACGATGGGGGGCTGGGTGAAGCGTAAAGCCTCTTTCAAACAGAAACAATCAATGATATCCGGAATAGCTTCTTATCCAGATAATGTATCTATTTCATGCTATATGAGCTATGAATTAGCGATGTCATTATTCGGTATTTTTCCGATAGCAGAAAATATTCCCTTCAGCGCAGTTGTGAAGCGTACTTTTATGTTATTACCGGAAGATGGGGATTATTGTCCTCGTTTGGCTGATCCTCGTATCGGAACTTTATGGAGCGGCAAGGTGAATTTTTCGGATAAGGAGCAAGGCAGCAACATACAGTATTGGGTGAATCGCTGGAACCTGGCTGTTGATAAACCTGTTGTTTTCTATGTGGATACGCTGTTGCCTGAAAAATGGCAGAAGTGTGTGTATCGTAGCGCTGAGATATGGAACAAAAGCTTTCAGAAAATAGGTTTTTCTAATGCGTTAGATGTGAAACCTTACCCTAAAGATATAGGATTTGATGCCAACAGTATTACTAAGTCTTGTATCCGGTATGTCGTTTCACCTTCCGGTCAGATTACGGATAATTGTTGGAGTGATCCGTTGACAGGGGAAATAATAAGTGCCAATATTTATATCCCTCATAATTTAGCTTCGAAAATTCAGTTGAATTATTTCTTGCAGACAGCTTCCTTTAACGAGAAAGCCCGCACATTGATGCCGGATGAAGATTTGGTGGAAGAAGCATTGACTTCGTTGTTGTTGAGGCATTGGGGGCATTGTTTGGGGTTGACGGATAATATGGCAGGATCTATTGCTTATCCGGTTGATTCGCTCCAATCGAAAGAGTTTGTAAAACAACATGGGTTGTCTGCGTCAGTCATGGATAAGTTGCCGATGAACTATTTACTTTCGGTTGATAATTATAGTACTGATATACCTTTGACGCAACAAGTACTGGGAGAATATGACCATTGGGCGATTCGTTATCTTTATCAGCCAATGAATAAGAAAACACCGCAAGAAGAATTGCCGGATCTGCGGAAACTGGTTTCTGAACGGAATCAGAACCCATTATTGCTTTTTAAACGTCCGCAGAGCAGGAAAGCTTATTATGATCCTCGCGGAATGGAGATGGATTTGGGAAATGATGCTATTCGTGCGGCAACCATTGCTTTTGAGAATTTGGGTAAAGTAGTGGCGAATGCAAACCAATGGTTAGACAAGGAAGATTTCAACTATGAAAAACGAGCCTCACTATATGGAGAAATTATCAATCAGGCGGATGAATACGTGAAGCATGTATTGCAGCAAGTTGGTGGAATCTATTTGAATGACAGTTATCAAGGGGATAGTTACCCTTCTTATCAACCGGTATCCAAAGAGTTGCAACGTCGTTC
Organism: Bacteroides celer; assembly: GCF_002632415.2. Lineage (NCBI taxonomy): Bacteria > Pseudomonadati > Bacteroidota > Bacteroidia > Bacteroidales > Bacteroidaceae > Bacteroides > Bacteroides celer. The sequence goes on from NZ_CP178209.1 coordinate 23,273, forward strand.
GTACCAGTGGATGATGGAAGCTATCAGTCAAATGAACTGGTTGGACAATCGGGAACTGTTGAATCATTGTGCGCTGACAGGTAGCGCTGCTGACTATTCACAGAAGTTTTTCGCCAATTTGCTATTAATACAGCTCAATAACCTTTGGCTTAGCGAAAGCAAATCGAGTGACCCTTATACGCAACAGCAGGCTGTTGAAGATTTGAAGAATCATCTTTTCAAGGAAACAAGGGCAGGAAAGGAGCCTGACGACTGGAAACGTTTCTTACAGGGACAATTGCTGAGTTTTGTCATTTCTTGGTCGAATGTAAATGTGCCGAAAGGGAAAGATGAGACAGCTAATGCTTCTTCTAAACTGACTATTCAGACTGTCTGTCCTTACCGGGGTATGACGGCTATTGAGAGCATTCCTTATTCTTCTGCTCCTGAACGGGCTCCATTCTGGTATGGCTGTCTGTTGGATTTGAAAAGTGAGTTTACGAGAGCGAAATCAGTAGCACCTAACCGGGAAATGCAAGAGGAGTATGATTACCGATTGTTTACGATTGAGAAGGCACTGCGGAAATAGATATAATCTATAAAATGATTAGATATAAAAAAGCCAATTAATTCGTGATAAGATGAATTAATTGGCTTATATTTTTAATGAAGTTTTTCTTCTGTTTTGTTTATTCTACTACCCTTGTGAATGTGTAGGTTATACCAAAGAAACTCGCATCGAAATAATGACCGTACTCTTCAAACGTTGAGCTGAAGAAATCAGTTGGTATAAAATCGTGAAAGTAAATGATGATATTATTATCATCTATCTTATCCAATCCTATAAATGCATTTCCAAGCTCTGTTTTTCTCTTTGAGAAACAACGATTCACTTGCGAGGTGATGAAATAAGGAGCGTCATATTCTTCGTCAGCTATCCAGTTATAGATGCCTTTCTCTATATGGTCGAAAACAACAGTGTGTCCTTGAGGATTGCAAAAGAAGTTCTTTAAATCTCCCGTCAGGTATGGGATTATTTTATCTGTACCATCTTCTTGATGTACAAATTCCAGGTAGTCATTAGCTCCATTGTTTTCCGGCAGACTATTTACCCAGTCTTCGTCAGGCATACCAATATATACATAGTTGTCTTTATCTTTAATCTCTACAGGTTTCCATTTGCCCAGCATGTCAGTAAACTTTAACTGATCCAGTTTTATATTATAGGATACAAATGAGCCCGGATAGTAGAGTTCGGAGTTGTCAACTGGTGTACCTAGTTTAAGGATAGCGTTTTTTCCTGTATAATCTTCTGCTCCTTCTTTTATTTTTATCTTAAAACGTGTGTAGTAAGAACCTTTTGGAATGGTGACGGAAGTTATTCCGTTTTCAAGTTCAAAATCTTCGTTCAATATGGCTGTACTGGACGGGTCTATTTCTATCGGCAACACGATGTCTGTTGTTGCCCTGAAACTGCTGCCGCTATTTTCTCCTTCCACTTCGATTCTAATGTCTATTTCACTTAACAGACGATAGATAACAGGCTTGAAAGTATACATAATGTGCTCTTTCACTTCAACGGGGATAATCGCTATTTTCTTGTCACCAAGCGTATATCCGGAAACCGGGTTGATGGAAAGGCGGATTTCACGGTTGGCAGTCAGGTTGTTTTTGGGAGTAATGGTTAAAGTGGCACTTGTTTCTCCGGCTTTTATCATGAACCCGTTAGCAGAAATTTCATAGTCTTCATCCAATATGGCAGTACCTTCAATGATGACAGGAATGCTTAAGTCTGTTTCAGGTGCTACAGAAGCTCTCAATTCCACTTCCAGGCTACCGTTAGAAGGTAATATGTATATGGAGCGACTAAAAGATAACTTTGCACCCGACGAGTCGTCATCACTGCAAGCTGCCGACACTATGATTAGTATAATCATTAGCAGGAAGGAGCCTGTTATTTTGATTTTTGTTTTCATTTTAATCCCTTTTTATTGGTTAATGGCATTGTTGTATTCATCCCATAATGCTTGTACTTCTTCACGGTCTTGTGCATTCAGGATATTTCCGGTGGGAAGTAAATAATCTTCTGATGTATTATCTACTTTTGGGGTCAGTTCTTCCGGTTTATCACATGAAACCAAGAAAGCGGAAGAACCTGTGAGAATGAAACATAGGATATATAGTATCTTTTTCATAACTGTTTCTGTTTTTTATGGATAAATTATTCTATGTAGCCTGGATTTTGAATGAGCAAATCAGGAAATAATCTGATGTCTGCTTTGGGAATAGGAAAAGTATACAGATACTTTTCTGTGATAAATTTCTTTCCTTTGGCAGCGACCCAAAATTCCGGACGTCCGTTGCGTTTTAATTCAAACCAGCGGTCGCCTTCAACAAACAATTCTTTACGGCGTTCACAGAGGATGGCTGACATCAATTTTGTCAAAGGGATCCCAGTGGCGTCGGTTTTTATATTTTGTTGGAAAACTTCTGGGAGATTGTCAATCGTGTAGGCTATATAATCCTGAGTGATTCGTTTGGAACGAAGCTGGTTAAGATAACCTAGTGCGTCTGTTTCCTGATTCAGATGTGCGTGGGCTTCGGCTATAATCAGGCAAAGTTCTTCACTACGAAACTTGGTGGTGATGATTTTATTGACAATCCGTTTGGAATCATAGTTGCATTTGCGACGTACGTCATTGTCGGTGGCCGCAAATAAATCAACCAAATTTCTGTCGACAGGTCTTGATTTTATATCGGCTTGTGCAGTTGCGTAACTCATGGTTCCTATATCATCATCCATGGTGAATGAACGGATAATGACATTGTGTGCTTTTGCTTGTTTCTGGTTAATGGCTTCTACATATTCGTCAGCTTCCAGCATCGGGTATTTTTCTAATACTTCTTTGGCATAGGTAATGGCACTACTCCAGTTCTGTGTCCAAAAGAAGAAACGTGCGAAGTAGGCTTTTGTCACGGATGAAGTAAAGATAAAGTCTTCATTAGACACATTATATGAGAGGGCTTTCCGGAATCCTTCTTCTATAAATTCAGCAGTTTCTTTCAGATTGGCGCGTGCAGGCTTTGCTTCCATATCAAAATCGTCGACAAGTGGAAGTCCGAGAGTCTCTTTTGCCGTCTCCGGCTGGTATGGCTCACAGTAGCGCTGCATAAGGTTATAATAGCAAATAGAACGAATGCTCCAGGCTGTTCCCAATAGGGTTCTAGCTAAATCGGATTCCGTATCATCCATGTTGCCGATAACCATATTACAGTCTTTGATAACAGAGTAGAGTGTTTTGTAAGTGGCCTGATTTTTGTTAATGGCACTTCCCACATAAATGCTCGTATAGCCGAAATTGCTGGCAAGCGTTGCATTCAAGTCATCGGCAAACATCTCTAAAGTTGTCATTACTTCTGGATTGGGAATGATAACGTCATCTCTTCCTTTTTCTATCTGATCCAACCAATAATGGATAATGGTCGAAAAATCTTCAGCTGTTTCAGGAATTATCTTTCCTTTGGGCTTTACGTCTAAGTAATTGTTGCAGGAAGCCAACAATATCATCAGACCACAATAGATAGATATGAATAGTTTATTTTTCATCGTTTATTGTTATTTAAAATCCAACATTTACGCTAAACATCACAGAACGGCTTATCGGATAAGTAGCACCGGGGGTTTCAGGATCCATGCCTGAATAGCTGGTGAATGTGAAGAAGTTGTTCAGTGACAAAGAGAAATCTACATTGGAGAGAGCCGAATTACTTATTAACTTCTTAGGTAGCGTATATCCTAAAATGATGCTCTTAATTCTGGCATAAGATAAGTTGGTAAGGAAAGCTCCATGCGTGATTTCTTTGTGCATAGGGTTATAATAGCCAAATCCGTAAACCTCACCGAACGGATTCCATACGCGCGGATAAGTGCCATTTGTATTATTGGGCGTCCAACGGTCGGCTGCTACTTTCGGAACATTCAGATGGTGTGCGAACAAATCATTTTGGAAGACTTGTTCGCGTTCTGTGTAATAAAATACCCCATTACCGCTTACGGTGCTAGCTGAAGTTGGCGACTTGATGAATTCAAAATTTTTGGCTCCTGTGGCAAAAGTTCCGTTTACGCTAAGGCGAATACCTTTATATTCGGCGGTTACATTAAATCCTCCGGTTACGGGAGCTTCACTCGTGCCTAGATAATACCGGTAATTATCGGGCTTATTCAAGTCGGTGGCTGTGTGTATTTCAGCATCGGGACGCAGTTGGTATGTATATAATCCTGTTTCGGGGTCAATGCCGGTGTATCTCCCACTATAGATGGCGTCTACAGGATAGCCTTCCCATAAGTTATTATATCCCATGCTGCTGTAGGAAGCTTTATATTTGGTCACTTTATTCTTGTTATAAGCTATGTTGGCAGAAAGAGACAGATTGAAATCTTTTGTTTTAACAGGAGTTCCATTCAGGGTAGCTTCGATACCTTTGTTATCAATATTAGCAGTATTGTATTTTTGTTGGGTGAATCCTGTGCTGCTTAGTACTTGCACACCTGTTACAATGTCTTTACTTTTCCGGTAGTACCCTTCCACTATACCTGTCAAGCGGTCGTTAAGCATTCCGAAGTCAAGAGCCACTTTCACGTCTTGCGTTTTTTCCCAACGTAGATTGGGATTCGGCGGACTGACTACTTTTCCTATATGATAAATATTGTTGGAAATATTCCGGTAATCATCGTAGTAACTAATAATCATTTGCGGGCTGACACTGCGGTTGATGTTACCTGTAAATCCGGTTGCTATACGGAGTGTTAATCTGTTCAGTACAGGTTTCAGCGGAGCCATGAAATCTTCTTCACTAACATTCCATGCCGCACCGGCTGCCCAGTTAGGATTAAATTGTTTGTCACTACCAAAGTTAGAACTTCCATCGGTACGGAAGGAGGCATTCAATACATATTTGTTTTTGTAATAATAGTCTGCCGAAGCATAGAAAGAGACAAAGCGTTGTTCGCTCCATGTTTCTCCGTTCGAGCCATCAATAGCAGCGAGATAGGCTTTCAGCTTCTCGTAGCCTACTCCTGTCGGGTCATCAGGAAGTGGGGTTATGGCATTTCCGGTGATTTCGTCGTAACCGTATCGTTTGCTGTACAAACCGTCTGATTTACTTCCGCGGAATTCGGCACCGGCTATAAGGGAGACAGAGTGGTCTCCAAAAGAATCATCATAAGCAAAATGCCCGCGGACCATATAGCTCTCATTATCTACATTGCGTTGCAAGATAGAAGCATATTCCTTATTAGTATTGTTATCGATAGAGAGACGGTTGTCTAAAGCTGCTTTTGTGTTTTTACCATATATTTCCTTTAGACGGTTGGTGGAATAAGTATATGAAGCCAGGCCCACAAAGCGCAAATGGTTGATAATGCTGTAATCAATTCCTGCACGAACCATTGTTTTTATATTCTTAGTGCGTGAAGAAGTTTCGTCCATTTCGCGAAGTACATTAAATCCACAATCAGGTATAATCTTGGAACTAGTCTTTTTATTGTTATATTCTCCTAGTGCATAATATGTTTCATCTGCCCGGTAACTGCCGTCTTCGTTATACGGACTTTCGTATGGATTGGCAAAATAAGCATATTGGAAAGGATCGAGACTATTCAGTGCCGGGGACTTTGAATATTGATAAGACATGGATGCCCCAAAGTCAATCTTGACTTTCTGGCTGGGGTGCATTGATAGATTAGCTGTCAGGTTATAACGGTCGTAATCATTATTTTTCAATAAACCGGCGTTGCGGGTATATGCTAGTGAAGTATAATAGGTGTATTTGTCTCCACCACCATTAATGGACAAGTTGTGGGTGGTAGAAACACTGTTGCGAAACAGTTCATCGTACCAATCGGTATTCGTTTTACCTAATTCTTCGATATACGTATCTTGTTGTTCTTTGCTCCATCCGGCAAACTTTCCCCTACCAGCACGAATGATGCCTACTACTCCTACCACCGGATAGTCATTTGTCCCGGCTTCAAATCCCGGAGCAGAGAATTCATCCCATAATCCCTGTTCATAGGCAAGCTTCTCTTGTGAATTCATCAAAGAGTAGTTCCGTTGGGGTGGTAAAGTGACTGATACATTGCCTGAATAGTTTATTTGGGCTTTTCCTGATTTGCCTTTTTTGGTGGTGACAACAATTACTCCACCGGCTGCTCGCGAACCATAAATAGCAGCGGCTGAAGCATCTTTCAAAATAGTAATACTTTCTATGTCGCTGGGATTGATGCCAGCGACACCATTCATGAACAAGTCGTCAAATTGACCGGATTTTATTTCAGCACTGGTAGGCATATCGGTACTTCCACTTTGCATGGGAACTCCGTCGATAACCCATAGTGGCTCACCATCTCCGGTGATTGTATTGGTACCTCTGATTCGTATTTTTTGTGTACTACCAGGTTGTCCGGATATGGCTGATACGGCCACTCCTGCTATTTTACCTTGCATGAGGGCGTCTACCGTTGGTTGGGCTTGGTCTTTTAACTGGTCGGCCGAGATAATTCCGACAGAACCAGTCATTTTCTTAAAAGTAGTTTGGGTATAACCTGTAACGACAACTTGATCCAGTTCACTTGTTGCAGATTCCATTTTAATTTTGATAAAAGGTGTTGCTCCTTTCAATAAGTGCTCTACATTTTTCATGCCAATGTAAGAAAAAACAAGTGTCTTGCCTTCTTTCATCTCTTTGATGGAAAACTTACCATCAATATCTGTGGTAACACCGACTTGGGGGAGCTCCTTATAGCGGACGGATACGCCTACTAATGGTACCCCACTTTCGTCAGTTACAATACCTTTCACTGTTACCTGTGCATTTGCAAATAAAGGTAAAATTAGAGCGAAAAGTAATGTTAATGAAAAAATGGTAATTTTATTCATAATTGTATTATATTGGTTTGAATATATGCAAATGTATTATTATTAGCTGATATAAACAAGAAAAATGATAATATTTGTATTTAAAATGTGTGCTTTTGTTTGAGTGAATATCATTCGATGTTTATTATATTTTTATAAAAGTATAGAAAATTGGTTCATGGTATGTTACGACTGGCTTTTTGCATTATACTGCATATTGGGGAGTTTGATATGTTTTAGAAGGCAAAAAAGAAGTGGCTTAATTTGACAATTTTGGGGCATAATTGCTATACCCAAAACGGCTCGTTTCATGTATGGTTATAAATTTATTCCACCCGTTGGCGGAATTAAATAAATAACCGTATGAGTATTAAAAAGTTGTACATATCACTGATATTTAGTAAATTAGTAGTGACCAAACTATTAATTACAATCAATTCCATGCACAACTTATATGCAATATTCGTAAGATTTCTCGACATCTGCAAGCAATTGGCCGATAATTTGGTGAATGAGTCCGGCAATATCCCAAGATGTGGAGTGGTTCCCAGGTTTTCGGACTTGGAGATAATAGCCCTAAGCCTGACATCAGAAGCGATCGGTATTGACAGTGAATCTTTTCTGTTTTCCAAGCTACAGGAATATAGGACGGAAATCCCGAATCTGGTCTCCCGTCGACAATATAATGACAGACGGAAATACACGTCTTCACTCTGTAAGGTCATTCGTGAGAGGATGGTTCAACGTCTGGATGGATGCGAAGAATACTTTTGCATAGATTCCAAACCGATAGAGGTTTGTCGCTTAGCTCGTGCAAGACGATGCAAGATGGGGAAGAATAATTATGAAAAATCTCCTGCAATCGGCTATTGCGCCTCCCAAGGTGTATATTACTATGGTTATAAATTACATGCTCTCTGCGGATTGAACGGGGTTGTACATTCATTTGACCTGACAAAGGCCAATGTACACGACATTCATTATTTGAAGGATATAAGGACAGAATATAACAATTGCACTCTCATCGGTGATAAGGGATATATCAGCACAGAGATACAATTGGATTTGTTTGAAACAGTAAATATTAGTCTTGAAGTGCCATATCGGTCAAATCAGAAGGACTGGAAACCCACATTCGCTCCATTTGCGAAGTTCAGAAAGAGAATTGAGACACTTTTTTCACAGCTTTGTGATCAATTTATGATTGTTCGGAACTATGCAAAGGATATAGAAGGATTGTTCACCCGCATTATCGGGAAAATTAGCGCATTGACAATCCTACAATATATTAACAAACTAAATGGAAGACCCATTGGAAGAATTAAATATGCGCTGATTTAATTCCGCCAACGGGTATTTATTCCATATCATTATATTTTGGACATGATAAGATTATCATTGAAATATATTTCAACATATGCATTCCTACGATAGAAGTGTCAAAAATAAAAGAGACTAACAATTTCCTTAATTATAAGTTTAGGACTTTATCAGTTAATTCGTTTCTCGGTGAGAAACACTTCGTTTCTCGGTGTCGAACGAAATAGGGCTTCGTGTGCCCCTTAGGGCATATGGAGCCTTTGTTGTACGTTTTCTATTTTTTATGGGGGTTACTTCTGTATCTGTATTTTTTTTCAGCAGTTTCCTAATGTCCTGTGCTTGCTTTTATACTTGTTTTTTCAGCCTTTCTTGATTCCAATCTCCCTTTTTTCCTCCTTTTTCTTTCTATCCGGTGTTTTTACCGTGTTTTCCGTTATGTATATCCACAGAGCCTCTCTCCCAGGACTTCATTCTTCCTGTGAATATATTTTCTTCTTCAAAAAGTACCGTTCAGCGGTTTGGAACTTCCTCTTCCGGGTGGCGACCTGGCTGGTCTGAAAACTTCAATTGTAATCATCTGCGCCCCTCCGCAATGCTTGCATAAGTTATACTCCCTCCATTTGTCTTGGCAGAGTTCTTTCCACTTGGCTCTTTTCCTTTTAAGTGGTGCCGGTGGTACTTTCATCCTTATCTGTATGCTTGTCAACTTCCTTCTGTTGCATGCTGCCAGGAATCCGTAATGCCTGATACGTACAAATCCTGCCGGCAATATATGCCTACTGAACCTGTGTACGAACTCTTCTCCCGTGAGTGTCATCATCTTATGTTTTCCCCCATCCCTGTAATCCTTATAGTCAAACATGACGGCTGTATCTGTAATTCCCTTAATCCTGGCATTACTGATGGCTGCCCTGTGTGAGTAACGCCCTAAGTATTCTATGACCCTTTCCACGCCTTTGAACGGTGCTTTGCTATATACCACCCATTCTTTTTCAAACAGCTTCTTTCTTGTTGCCTGGGGTACTTTCACATGTTTGCTCCACTCTTGCATGAACTTGGCTCTGAACACCCTGCCCATGGCCCTGACCGGGAATAGAAAAGGACTGTCCTGATTTGCCCCTGAGATCTTCCTCCATTCCCCCTTGTCATCTATCCCTCCTTCGGGCACTACACAGTGCAGGTGGGGGTGGTAGTGCAGGTTACTTCCCCATGTATGCAGGATGGCTACCATTCCCGCCTGGGCGCCTTTATTGGCAGCGAAGGCTGCGAGTGTCTTCCAGGCAGCGGCAAACAGGCATGAACAGGTGTGTCTCATATTACCCAGTGCCAGTGAATGCAAGTCGGCCGGCAAGGTAAATACCACATGGAAGTATTTCACGGGCAACATATCCTCTTTGCGTGCCTGTATCCATACCTCACGTTCGGCTCCCTGGCATTTGGGACAATGCCGGTCCCGGCAGCTGTTGTAACTAACACGTACGACTCCACACTGGGGACAGGCATCCACATGCCCTTCCAAAGCGGAGGTACGGCACTGTTCCAGGCGTGAGAGGACCTGGAGAACCCTGCCGCAGGGATGATGTTGGCTGATAAAGGATGATTTGAAGCGGGAAATAATCTGACCGACCTCAAACTCCGTCCTCATGGCTGCGTATTGTTATATCCCACTCCCTCAAGACGGTCCAGTGGACTGAAGGCGTAACCTCCGGCAGGAAGATTGACAAGGTGAAGATAAACCAGGGTTGTCTTTATATCGGCATGTCCCAGAAGGTCACGGATGCGAAGTATATTTTCGCCCATCTCCAGCAGGTGCGTGGCGTAACTGTGACGAAGGGTATGAAGCGTGCAGGGTTTAAGGATGCAGGACGAATGAACCGCTTGTTTAAAAAGATAGCGGATCTCGGAATCTTCGATTTGTCCGCCGAAACAATTGTTGAAAAGATATACCGCGGGTCTGTACTGGATGAAATACTCCCTGAGAAGAAGCAACAGGTTGCCGGAAAGGGGGACGTACCTGTCTTTTCTACCTTTGCCCTGGCGGATGAAAACCTGCATGCGCTTGCTGTCAATATCACAAATTTGCATATTGACCAGTTCACGTAAACGCAGCCCGCAAGAATAAATCAGAGACAGCAGGGATTGGCTGCGGATATTCCCGCAGTGCCGCAAAAGGCTGATCACTTCGGACTGGGAAAGAACAACCGGAAGTTTCTTCGTGCTACGGATACGGGGGAGAGAAAAATTAAGTTCGCTAAGATGCATCGTCTTGCGATAACAGCGGAGACTGTAAACCGTGTGCTTGAAATAGCTCAAACCCGGTGAAGGAGTGCGAGAGAGCAACATGCTGAAATAATCGCGGCAATCATCTTCGCTTAAGTGTTCAGGAAGTTTTTTGAAGTGAAAGCTGATAGCAGCCAACTTATGGCCATAACTTTTTATACTACCAGGAGAATACTGCTCAATAAGAAGTTGTTTGGAAAATTTTTCGTAACTTTGACCAAACCCCGAGATGGAGTCACTGGCACGCTGAATAAAATTTGCCATAGTGGAGAATGTTTATTGGTTGAACATTGGAAATATCACCACTAAAATCAGCAAAAAAAAAGGAATCCCGCATACAGATAGCAAACTTTAGCTATTACGTATGCGGGATTTAGTACAACAGGTTGTTTCTCGGTGAGAAACGGGTCGTTGGTTTTAAAGGAAACCCCCGAATAGTAACCGACTGGATAACAGTGTTTTACAAAACAGTGTTATCTATAAGAAATACATAGGAGTTTTATTGACATTTTTTTGGTAACACCATTTGTTTCTATTGCATCTATTACTGTAATAATATTTACATTAAAACTAAAATATGGCATTTATAAAAGAATTTGTTTCATTCCTTTCTGAAACAGGAATGAATCTATTTTTAAAGGTGGGGCTGCTCTGAACCGAATCTCTAGGATTTCAGATTGCGCCAAAATAATCTGATGATTGAAAAGAGAGAGTTCTGCTGGTTTATATCAAATAGGGACGAAGCGTATAGGCATAAAAAAGGAGCAACGCCTTGCTCCAACCTTTGTTAACCTTAAATCTAATACTATGAAAAACACATTGCAAAGATACGGACTCTTGGGAAATTAGCAAATTATCCAAGAAAAATAGCATGTTTTATAACATGTTTTAATAATTTTCTCCTACTTATTAAGAAATAAACTCTCCTTTTTTCAAGGTATGTAACATTAATTTTGAAAATTGAATCGGAGCATACCGTTGATTCTCTGCCGAAAAACCGCTATCTTTGCAAGGATAATTCATTATATACTCAACAAAAAAGAAAAGGAGACACCCGTGAACGAAGAAGAGATCGTCCTCACCCCGATGATGAAACAGTTTCTGGATTTGAAGGCAAAACATCCGGATGCAGTGATGCTGTTTCGTTGCGGTGACTTTTATGAAACATATTCTACGGATGCCATCGTTGCAGCCGAAATTTTAGGAATCACACTGACAAAACGTGCCAATGGGAAAGGAAAAACTATCGAGATGGCAGGTTTTCCTCATCATGCCCTTGATACATATCTTCCGAAACTGGTTCGCGCCGGAAAACGTGTCGCTATCTGTGACCAGCTGGAAGACCCGAAAATGACGAAGAAGTTGGTGAAGCGTGGCATTACCGAATTGGTTACTCCCGGTGTTTCTATCAATGATAATGTACTGAACTATAAAGAGAATAACTTTCTGGCTGCCGTTCATTTCGGAAAGGCTTCCTGTGGAGTTGCCTTTCTCGATATTTCTACCGGTGAATTCCTTACTGCAGAAGGACCTTTTGATTATATAGACAAGTTGTTGAATAACTTTGCCCCTAAAGAGATTCTTTTTGAACGTGGCAAACGCCTGATGTTTGAAGGTAATTTCGGTAATAAGTTCTTCACGTTCGAGCTGGACGACTGGGTATTTACAGAAACGACTGCCCGTGAGAAACTGCTGAAACACTTTGAAACGAAGAATCTGAAAGGTTTCGGAGTGGAGCATTTGAAGAATGGCATCATTGCTTCCGGTGCTATTTTGCAGTATTTGACAATGACGCAGCATACGCAAATTGGTCACATCACTTCATTGGCGCGTATTGAAGAAGATAAATACGTCCGTCTGGATAAGTTTACGGTGCGTAGCCTTGAGCTGATTGGTAATATGAATGATGGCGGAAGTAGCCTGCTCAATGTGATCGACAGAACGATCAGCCCGATGGGAGCGCGTCTGTTGAAACGTTGGATGGTTTTTCCGTTGAAGGATGAGAAGCCGATTAATGAACGCTTGAACGTAGTGGAATATTTCTTCCGCCAACCTGATTTTAAGGAGCTGATTGAAGAACAGTTGCATCTGATAGGTGACCTGGAACGTATTATTTCCAAAGTGGCTGTAGGGCGTGTGTCGCCCCGTGAAGTCGTTCAGTTGAAGGTAGCTTTACAAGCTATTGAACCGATAAAACAAGCATGTATGGAAGCCGATAATGCGAGTTTGAATCGTATTGGCGAACAGTTGAATCTTTGTATTTCTATTCGTGACCGGATTGCCAAAGAGATAAAAAATGATCCTCCTTTACTGATAAATAAAGGTGGAGTGATTCAAGATGGTGTGAACGCAGACTTGGATGAATTGCGGCAAATTTCTTATTCAGGAAAAGATTATCTGCTAAAAATACAGCAACGAGAGAGCGAGGAGACGGGTATTCCGAGTTTGAAAGTGGCTTATAATAACGTATTCGGTTACTATATCGAAGTCCGTAATGTCCATAAAGATAAAGTTCCTAAAGAGTGGATTCGTAAACAGACGCTGGTTAATGCGGAACGTTATATCACGCAGGAACTAAAGGAATATGAAGAAAAGATTTTGGGAGCGGAAGATAAGATTCTGATTCTGGAAACGCAGCTATATACGGACTTAGTACAGGCATTGATGGAGTTTATTCCACAGATACAGATTAATGCGAATCAGATTGCACGTCTGGACTGTCTGTTGTCATTTGCCAATGTGGCTCGTGAGAATCGTTATATCCGTCCGATTATTGAGGATAATGACGTATTGGATATTCGTCAGGGACGTCACCCGGTAATAGAAAAACAACTTCCGATAGGTGAGAAGTATATTGCCAATGATGTAATGCTGGACAGCGATACACAGCAGATTATTATTATTACAGGTCCGAACATGGCCGGTAAGTCGGCACTCTTGCGTCAGACGGCGTTGATTACGCTATTGGCTCAAATCGGCTCGTTTGTTCCTGCGGAAAGTGCGCATATCGGTTTAGTTGATAAGATATTTACCCGTGTAGGAGCGAGCGATAATATATCAGTCGGTGAATCTACATTTATGGTAGAGATGAATGAAGCGGCTGATATCCTGAATAATGTTTCTTCCCGGAGTCTGGTATTGTTTGACGAATTGGGTCGTGGTACTTCTACTTATGATGGTATTTCCATTGCCTGGGCAATTGTAGAGTATATCCATGAACATCCGAAAGCAAAAGCACGTACATTATTTGCTACGCATTATCATGAATTGAATGAGATGGAGAAATCTTTCAAGCGCATCAAGAATTATAATGTATCGGTGAAAGAAGTTGATAATAAAGTAATCTTCCTTCGTAAACTGGAACGTGGCGGTAGTGAACACTCTTTCGGTATTCATGTGGCAAAGATGGCCGGTATGCCGAAAAGCATTGTGAAACGTGCAAATGAGATATTGAAACAGCTTGAATCTGATAATCGCCAACAGGGCATAGCAGGTAAACCGTTGGCAGAAGTGAGCGAGAATCGTGGAGGTATGCAGTTAAGCTTCTTCCAGTTGGACGATCCGATTCTCTGTCAGATTCGCGATGAGATATTGAATCTTGATGTGAATAATCTTACTCCTATTGAAGCGCTGAATAAACTGAATGATATTAAGAAGATAGTCAGGGGGAAATAAGCTGAAAATGTATATAATGTCTTAGGATATGTTTTCGATTGTTGTCCTGACATTAGGGAAATGGCATTTGTTTTATTGATAAGAAAGAGGGATTAGTGATGTTTGAACCGCTAATCCCTCTTTTTTTGATTTAGGCTATTTTATTTTTCTTCTTGTCATAGAAGAACATGAAATAGACACCTATTATGATAAACGGAACGCTTAACCATTGTCCCATATTGAACATCATGCTGTTTTCAAAATCTTCCTGATTTTCTTTTAGGAATTCGATGAAAAAGCGGAAGGTGAAGATGTAAGTCAGGCAGAGCCCGAAGAAGAAGCCGCGATGCAGTTTCTTGCTGTAATTCTTATACAGGTAAAGCATGATGAAGAACAGGATAAGATAAGCGATGGCTTCGTAGAGCTGTCCCGGATGACGGGGGAGCATATCTACACGTTCGAAAACGAATGCCCAGGGCACATCAGACGGTTTGCCGATGATTTCGGAGTTCATCAGGTTGGCAAGGCGGATGAAGCAGGCGGTGATTGGAGTAGCTACGGCAATCATATCCAGCACGTCCATATAATGGAGCTTCGTCTTGCGGCAATACAGCCAAAGGGCGATTATCAGTCCTAATGTACCGCCGTGGCTGGCAAGTCCTTCATATCCGGTAAATTTCCAGTTTCCGTCCGGCATGAACTTGATAGGAAGAATCATTTCCCAAAAATGAGACAGGTAGTATCCCGGGTCATAGAACAGGCAGTGTCCTAGGCGGGCACCGATTAGAATACCAAAGAAACAGTAAAAGAAAAGCGGGTCAAACTTCTTTTCCTCTATCTTTTTATCCCGGTACTGGTAGTGAACAACCACATAAGCAAAGAATATTCCTACTGCCCACAGTAATCCGTAATAACGGATAGAAATGCCGAACAGGTTGAATAGTTCGGGATTCGGGTTCCAGTTGATGGATAATAGCATGGTATTCATTCTATATTGGATTAATGTTAATGATTAGATTCTTTGAATTTCTCCGCAACCATCCGGTAGGTCGGTATATCTATTCCCTGTTCTTCGGCTGCTGCAATCATGTCGAAGAGCAATCCTTGTATTTCCGAGTCGTGTCCGCGTGCCAGGTCTTTTTGCATAGAAGCGGTACTTTCGGGATCGAGCTTGTCAATCACTTTTAGGTTGTAGCTGACTGGGTCTTCGGGAAATTCGACGCCCAGTTTCTTTCCTAAGGCAGCGCTTTCCGTAGAAAGTCCGATAAATGTATCCCGTATCTTTCCCGGTTTCTGTACTTCTCCCATCGGAACGTCGTAGTAAGCACCTGTCACAGCCATTGCAGAGATAAACGACCATTTGATAAACGTATCCCGGTTGATGTCCGGTGACAGGTCTACCTTTATGCCTGCTTCCTGCAAGTCTTGTTGGATGGCTTCCAGCAATCCCGGTTTTACAACTGTGCCGTGATGAGCGCCGTATACCAACCGGAATATCTTTCCCATTTGGGTGATTTCTCCTGTGCCGGATACGAAACCTACGATATAGATGCAGCCGTCGAGGACAGTGACTTCCGGTACCAACTTTTGTATGCGTGGTCCTGTGCCGTACACATTTAGAATAGGGATGACAACCGTGTCTTTGTGTGCAGCCCTTTTAATCAGTTCTACGATAGAATCGACCGAATAACCTTTTACGCATACAAATATCACATCTGCTTTTCCATTGAATTCTTCAGCGGTAGTAGCCGGAATCCGGAGCGTATGTTCGCCCTTCAAATCCGATTTCAGTTTCAAACCGTTCGTTTGAATCGACTGCAAGTGAGCTCCACGGGCAATACAAGTTACATCTTTGCCTGCCAGCGACAAGAATCCTGCGATACTGCCGCCTACACCTCCCGTTCCTGCAATGAGATATTTCATATTGTTAGCGAATTAGTAATTAATAAGTCGTCGGTGGTAACCGATAATCACACGTTGAAACGGAAATGCATGATGTCGCCATCCTGCACCACATATTCTTTTCCTTCTACACCCAGTTTTCCGGCTTCTTTCACAGCTGCTTCCGAGCCGTATTTGATATAATCATCGTATTTGATAACTTCGGCACGGATAAAGCCTTTTTCAAAATCGGTGTGGATCACTCCGGCACATTGAGGAGCTTTCCATCCTTTTTCGTATGTCCAGGCACGTACTTCTTGTACACCCGCAGTGAAATATGTTTCAAGATTCAGGAGTTTGTAAGCAGATTTGATAAGACGTGCTACGCCCGACTCTTCCAAGCCTACTTCGGCAAGGAACATCTGACGGTCTTCATACGTTTCCAGTTCGGCGATGTCCGCTTCTGTTTTGGCTGCAACAATCAGGATTTGAGCATTCTCGTCTTTTACGGCTTCGCGTACCATATCTACGTATTTATTTCCGTTTACTGCGCTTGCTTCATCAACATTGCAAACATACATTACCGGTTTGCTGGTCAATAAGAACAGTTCGTGAGCAATCTTTTGTTCGTCTTTTGTTTCAAAAGTCACTGTACGTGCAGATTTTCCTTGTTCCAGTGCGTCTTTATATTGAACGAGTACATCGTAAGCTAACTTTGCAGCTTTGTCTCCGCCCGTCTGTGCTTGTTTCTGTACTTTCTGGATACGGCTTTCGATGGTTTCCAGGTCTTTCAATTGAAGTTCGTAGTCAATGATTTCTTTGTCGCGGACAGGATTTACGCTTCCGTCTACGTGTGTCACATTGTCGTCATCGAAGCAACGGAGTACGTGGATAATTGCGTCTGTTTCACGGATATTGGCAAGGAACTTGTTTCCCAGTCCTTCACCTTTGCTTGCGCCTTTCACCAGTCCGGCGATATCTACGATTTCTACAGTTGTAGGAACAATTCGTTGGGGGTGCACCAATTCAGCGAGTGCGTTCAGACGTTCGTCAGGAACAGTGATTACACCTACATTGGGTTCAATTGTACAAAAAGGGAAATTTGCCGCCTGTGCTTTCGCATTCGACAAACAGTTGAAAAGTGTCGACTTACCCACGTTCGGTAGTCCTACAATACCACATTGCAATGCCATTTATCTATTTCGTTTTTATTTAGTTATCGATAATCTGACTGCAAAGATAGGCATTTTGGCAGAGTTTTAATATTTTGCCTGATATTTCTTATAGAAAATCAGGAATAAAGTAAATCCAATTAGGGCGAATGGTACACCCGCCAGGGACGGATAACGGTATCCACCACTAACAGCCAGTCCGCCTGCATAAGCACCGATGGCATTTCCGAGATTGAATGCAACCTGCACGCAGGCTGCTCCCAGCATTTCTCCTCCTTTTGATACGCGGATAATTAATATCTGCTCCGGACTGGATACAGCGAACAGTCCTGCCGTACAAAGGCACATCAACAGGGCTGCTGCCCATTTATAGGGAGAAAGGAAGAAAATGAGCAATAACATAATACAGATAAGTGCTTGAGCGGCAGTCCCTATTTTTCCGGGGGTGTAGCGGTCGGAGAGACGTCCGCTAATCAGGTTTCCCACTACCATACCGAAGCCGGCAAGGATCATTAAAGGCGTAATGCTTTCTGCGGAGAAGCCGGACACATTGGTAAGCATCGGATTGATGTAGCTATACCAGCAGAATACACCGCCATTACCTAGTGCCGTAGCACCGAGAATCAGCCACGGAGCCGGAGTTCTAAGAAAGCGGAATTGTCCTTTAAAGCCGGTATCTTTTAAGCCTTCTACATGCGGAACCCATCGCCAGATGTAATATAGGATAACAATTCCCCAGATACCGACCAGCAGGAAAGTGGCACGCCAGGAAAGCATGGTACTTAGGGAAGTGCCCAAAGGTACACCAAACAGGTTGGCAATGGTCATTCCTGCAATCATGATGGAGACGGCTTCCGAACCTTTACCCTTGTCGGCTAGTTTCTCTGCAACAATAGAGCCTACTCCGAAGTATGCGCCATGAGGCAAGCCGGAGATAAAACGGGCAGCGAGCAACACCCAGTAATTGGGAGCCATAGCCGCACAGATATTACCTATCATAATTACGGTAACTAATACTAACAGAATATGTTTTAGCGGATATTTGCGAGCCAATGTTAATACAGGTGCACCGACACAGACGCCTAATGCATAAGCAGAAATGAAATGCCCTGCGGTAGGAATACTAATACCTAAATCTTTTGCCACATCGGGCAAAATTCCCATCATTACAAATTCGGCAATACCTAATCCTAGTGTGCCGAACGCCAATGCAATAAGACTCTTTTTCATACAAAACTTAACCTTAATACCTGTTACCTTTTTACCTTACTATTATTTGCCGCTTATTTATTTCGGCTGCAAAGGTAAAACAAAATCTTTCAGGGTGAGTTCGATGAGATAGATTTTGATTTAAATCAAATTAGACAATGTTGGTGTAAGCTGATGATGGGAGATTTATGTAGTATATGTAAATTGTAGCCATTTACTTTCTTTCCAATTCTTGCAAATATTTGAAGAATTTGCAAGAATTAGCAAGAAAAGAATGTGATATTGAGAAATGTGTACTTGCTAAGTAATATCATTAATAGACTTATTGTTTCCTTATCCATTCAATGATATCTTTCAAGACTTCCGGATTGATTGTTTCTTCCAACTGCCCGTATTCAGCCAATGTTCCTTTTTCGCAAGTCTGAAACAGATGATTTAAGTTCGGATAGGCTTTGACTGTTACATTTTTGTTTCCATTTCCGGTGATTCTTTCCTGAATGGCAGCAAGATTCATGGCGGCATCCACTTGAATATCCTTTTCTCCGTTCAGAGCCAGAACCGGACATTTTGGTTTCTTCAAATCCTGGGCCGGGTCATATCTCATAAAATGAAGATACCACGGAGAAGTCATCGAACTGATTTGTGCGGATAGTTGCTGGATGGTATTCAGGTCTTTCAATTGTTCGGGAGACATTGTTTTTGTAACGTCTGCATACAGTTCTTTCTGCAACTCTTCGGGAGTTTTGTCTGTTTGTTGCAGTATGGCATATCTGTTCCGTATCGAAGGCTTCATCCCTTGCCAGACGGCATCCGGCATTCCCTGGGATTTAGAGATTAACTCTACCTGCTTCAGCATCAGACTGTCGCCTCTCACGCCGGCTCCTGCCAATGAAACGACAAATGCAATGGATGGGTCCTTTTTGGCAACGATGAATGCAATGATTCCGCCTGCACTATGTCCGATAATTCCGATTTTCTTTGCATTTATTTCTTTTCTGCTGCGCAGATAATTCACCATTGCTTCCGTATCTGTGGCAAAATCTTCATTGGTAGCTGTTGCGTGAGTACCTTGTGAGGCGGCAGTACCCCTGTCATCACATCTAAGCACAGCAATTCCGTTCCGGGTCAGATAATCGGCGATGACAAAGAAAGGTTTGTGTCCCATGATTTCCTCATCCCGGTTCTGCGCACCGCTTCCCGTCACCATTACCACTGCTGGAAATTTAGTTCCTTTTTCGGGAAGAGTCAATGTTCCGGAAAGATAAATTCCGTCCCGTTCATTCTTCACTGTGACTTCTTCGCTTCTGTAAGGGAAAGGCGGTTGAGACTCCTGCGGACGCTTGGGACGGCTGGTTTCTCCCTTTTTCAAATTCAACGGGAAAGGCATTCCTTGCGTAAATGTTCCGTTGATTGTGTTATCACTGTTCAGCTTTCCTTTGTATGAAGCATGAATCACAGGTATCTGGATAATTAAAGTAGAATCATTGAAAGAGGTAGCCTGTGTCTTGATACCGTTGGCTCTCTGGTCGGGACTGTCCAGTGTGGTCACATAAGCGCCTTGTTCCGTTTGACTGATGTGGAATACAATAGTCAGCGAACCGGTGGGAATGGAAAGTTTTCCGTGCCAGGTTCCCGAAATATCTTGGGCGGAAACAGAGGATGAAAAGAACACTCCGGCTAATAGTCCGGTAATGAGAGTAAAGATGCGGATAGTCTTAACTATTTTCATATATTGTGTCTTTGTAATGGGTTTCTCTTATGATTCCTGCAGTTGATATCCTGCGATATTTCATTTTGTACTTGGCAGGTGTGGTTCCCGTGATTTCGTGGAATAAACGGGTAAAATGGAAGCGGTTCTGAAATTCAGTCTTGTATGTGATTTCATCAATGGTCATATCGGTAGTGAGCAACATGAAACAGGCGTAATCTATCCGTTTCTTTTTGATGTATTTCTGAAGCTGAACTCCCATATTGTTTTTGAATAAGCGGGAAAATGAGTTAGGCGACATACACACCATGTCTGCCAGAAACTTGTTAGACAAATCCTGTTCATAGTTATTCTCGATGTAATCTATGATTTTATTCACCCGTAGGTCGCAGGTAGTGGGTTTCCATATTTCTTCGTTGCTATATTGAAATATCTCACAGATCAGAGACTGTATCAACCAGTATATATGGATGCTGAATGTTCCGGATTCATAATTCTCTGTCAGGTAAGTGCACAATTCATTGATTTTGTCTTTCAGATTCTCCTTCAAAGGACAAAAATGAATCCCCGGCAAAATCTTGTTATTCATGGGAAGTAAAATGAAGTGGATAAACAAGTGTCTTATCGTTTCTTTTTCAGAAAGAAAAGTGCTCCGTTCGGCAGGGTTTATGGCGCCTATGTCTCCACCTTCCAAACAGTGGCTGTTGTGAGGGATGCGATGTCCTGCTATTTTTGATTTATAGTCGGTATTGGGAGCAATCAGGTAAATCTTGTCAGGTTCCATCGGCAACTCCTTTCCTTCGTATTCTATCACTCCTCCTTTATTAAAATTATAATAGATTCTCCAGAATGGAAACGATAATATGTTGTATTCCCATTTTTTTAGCCACCAGAACCTGCAACAGTAAATGTCGGCTGACAGTCGGGGGAAATACTGTTTGAAGCAGGAAGGATCTCCCATAAATGACTTGTTCATTAGATATATAATAAGGTATTGTTCATAATGCTTGCTGCAAAGATAATGAATTTCTGATAAACCGGATTGCTCTTTAGGGTAAAATATCCGTCACCTTTATCTAAGCGTCTGTGTATGATTTGCTTGTTACGTCAGGTATTAATGTTTGAGATGACAGGTATTAATACTTGGTAATTCAGGTATTAATACTTGGGATGTCAGGTGTTAGGCCTTGAGTTGTTGTGTCCATATAGCTTGCATGATGAGTATATATACCTTGCGTATGATGTATAAATGGCTTACGTACAGATATTCTTGAAACAAGGTGAAAGTAGTGAAAGCGATTAATGATTTATAGTCAAAAAGAGCGATACACGGCAATATTGTTGTGTTCAGTCATAAATGTGATTAAAATAGACATAATTTTAGTTAACGTAAACTGTATCTTTGCGTTATAATCTCTAAAACAAACAAAACGTTTTATTAAGGAGATTGAGAGACTTATTTGAGAACCTTAAAATTTACAAAATGAAGAAAGTACTTAGAAAAATCAGCATGGTGCTTCTGGCGGCTTCGTCCATCGGAACAATCTATGCGAACACCGGTTATGAGATGGCAGGTGTAGACATTGTACAGCAAAGCGGTACAGTGAAAGGTGTAGTAAAAGATGCTACGGGTGAGCCTGTCATCGGTGCATCTGTATTGGTAAAAGGTACGCCGAACGGAACGATAACCGATGTCGACGGTAATTTTTCGCTCTCTAACGTGAAGAAGGGAGATGTGCTTCAGATTTCTTTTGTGGGATACAAAACGTTGGAAGTGAAGTATGACGGACAACCTCTGTCTGTTGCTCTTCAGGATGATTCACAGGCATTGGACGAAGTGGTAGTGACAGCTCTTGGTATCAAGAAGGATGCCAAGAAGTTGGGATATGCGGTAAGTTCAATTTCTTCCGGAGATTTGACTAAGACGGGTGGTGGCAACCTTGCTTCCGGACTTTACGGTAAGGCAACAGGTGTCCGTATTCAGGCAGCTCCTGGTGGTGGTACTTCGGCGGTGTCCATTTCTGTTCGTGGTCTTTCTTCGATCACCGGTAACACGCAGCCTCTGGTCGTTATGGATGGTGTACCTATCCACAATGGGAATACCAATAACGACGGTTATTGGGAGAACCAGCGAATCAACTCTAACGGTATTGTTGACATCAATCCTGAGGATATTGATAACATCTCTATCCTGAAAGGTGCTGCCGCCTCTGCACTTTACGGTTCTGAAGCAGCCAACGGTGTTGTCATGATTACCACAAAGAAAGGTAAGAAGGGAGGTGGTACACACATTGACTTCAGCGCGAATGTAAGTTTCGACAAGGTTGCCTATATGCCCGAAATTCAAAAGGAATATGGTCCCGGTTACGATAACTGGGCTCTCGGGAGCAACGCTGACGAGACGGCTTTGACGGGTTTCCGCCACACTCGCTTAGACCGTAATGGTAACTCCATTACCACTCCAAACCGTGAAACATACTATTCATGGGGTGCTAAGTTTGATCCGAGCAAGACAGTAACTTACTTTGATGGTACTGAACGTGCATACACCCCTATTGACCACAACCAGTGGGCTGATATTTTCCGCACGGGTGTCAACCAAACTTACAATATTTCTCTGACTAATAGTACCGAACGTAACAATATGCGTTTCTCTTATACTTACAACGATGCGTTGGCGATGCAGTATAACTCTGATAATCATAAGCACAATTTCAACTTGAGCGGTACATTCGATGTGACTAAAACTATCAAGTTGAATTATACTGCCACTTATACAGATCAGTATATCAAAAACCGTCCTTATCGTATCTCCCGTCTGACCAACAACTATGGCGGTATGTTTGGCGGTTTTACCGATGTGGCATATATTCGTGACCACACTATTACAAGCCTCGGCTACAAGAACAGTATCGCAGCCATCAACGGTGGTACTGCTGACACTCTGACACCGGACGAGCAATTCCTTTACACTCCGATGGGATCTACAGCACTGATAAATGAATATTTTTGGAACATCCTCGGTAAGGTGCAGGAAGAAAACCACAACCGTTTTATCGGTTCTGTTAATCCGACTTGGGAAATCATACCCGGTCTGACTTTGGGCGGACGTCTTGCCACTGACCTTACCACCGATAAGATTGAAAATAAAAACAATACCGAAAATGCACATATCTTTTCTACCGACGGTCACTACAGTGATTCTTATGGACTCATCAACAGCCGCTATCAGATTGTGTATGGCGACATCATGTTGATGTGGGACAAGACATTCGCTGAAAAGCACAATATTACTGCCAATTTAGGCTGGAATGCCCGTCAGGAAACATTCTATCAATCGAACGTAAGCACAAGCAACGGTCTGACTCAGGAAAATTGGTTCCACCTTAACGCTTCTGTGGGTACTAAGAATGCAGACATGGAAAAGTCGGATTTACTCCGGACAGGTATGTTCCTGACTGCAAGCTACGGCTATGACGGATGGGGTTTCCTTGAAGGTTCAGTCCGTCAGGAAAAAACTTCTACGTTGAAGCATGGAAACAACTCTTTCGTTTATCCGTCAGTAAGTGCCAGTATTCTTTATACGGAGCTTCTCAAAGACAAACGTCCTTCATGGTGGGACTATGGAAAGTTGCGTGCTTCTTATGGTGTCGTAGGTAATGCTCCTGAAATCTATCGCGCGAACAGAGCCTATGATCAAAAGTCTTTGACAAGGTCGACTACTTATACTTATAATTATGTTGATGTGAAGGTTGGCAATGACGGCATTAAGCCGGAAACCAAGTATGAGTTCGAAATCGGTATCGAGAACAAGTTCTTCAATAACCGTCTGGGCATGGAGTTTAGCTATTACTACAACGACATCAAGGATCAGATTCTTACCACGACTTCAGCCGCTTCTATGGGTGGTCAAAGCATGTTGATGAATGTAGGTGAGCTTACTAATAAAGGTTTTGAATTCAGTGTGAACGGAACTCCTTATATGAATAAGGATTGGCGTTGGGATGTCCGTGCCAATATAGCATGGAACAAGAATGTGGTGAAGAAGCTAGCGGATGGTTTGGATGTTCTTTCGCACTTGACCGTAGACAATGGTGCCGCCAGCCTTGAGTCCCATGTGGGAGATGCTATGGGTGACTGGTATGCCTACACTTGGAAGACAGACGATAAGGGTAACTATATTGTAGGTAACGATGGCCTTTATGTGGCAGACAAAACAGAACGCCATAAGGTAGGTAACGCTATGCCTAAGTTTACAGGTGGTTTCGGAACAAGCCTTAGCTGGAAGAACCTCACTCTTGATGTTACATTCGACTTTCGCGTTGGCGGTAGTGTCCTCAACCTGCCGTGGCAGTACATGATGGATGCGGGTAATATTACCGATGCTGTTGGGGCTCGTGATCATTCAACTGGTGGCTTATTCTATTACAGCGACGTGGAAGACGTTACGAACAAGTCTTCTATCCATGTCCTCACTCCCAGTGAAGTTGCATCCATTAAAGGATCTTATAAGCGTGGTGACAAGTTTAATGGTCACTATCTTTGGGATAACGGCGTTATTCAGAAGGGTGTAAAGGAAGACGGCACTCCGAATGACATCGTTGTGACTCAGTTTGAAATCAACGACAGCCAGTATGGTTGGGGTACAGGTGCAGCCCAGAGCTATGCGAATGCTATTCAGAAAAACACGTATGTCAAATGTCGTGAAATTAGTTTGGCTTACACTCTTCCGATGAAGTTGACCAAGAAGTTCGCTTGTAACAATCTTACAGTCTCTGCTTTTGCACGTAACCCGTTCTATGTCTATCGTAGCTTGAAATTGTTCGACTCGGAGACAACCGACGGTACAAACTGGATTTATCAGGCGCAGGTCGGTGGTTCTACTGCCAGTGCCCGCACATTCGGTGTGTCCCTCCGTGCTAGCTTCTAATTTAACCTTTATTGAATTTACATTAAATAAGATATAGATATGAAAAAGATATTTTCTACCTTATTCGTTGGAGCGGCTCTCATGTCTCTCGTCTCATGCTCTGATTTAGACTATGATGAGAAATATCCAGATCCTTCCAAGACATCGACGGTAGGTGTGCCTCAAGTGTTCACCGCTGTGATGTTCAAAGGTAATACTTGGATGAATCCGGTTTACTATCGTTATTACACACAGTCAACGACTTCAGGAGCATTTTCCGGCATTATCGGTAATAGTAATGGTAAGGGTCGTTTTATGGGTGCCGGTGAAGGCTATTTCAATACCCGATGGATGAATTTCTATGACATGCTGACTCAATTCCGCTTATTGGAAAATACGCATGCCAATCTTCCTGAAGAAGAGAAATCGATTAATGAAGTTTTCTACCACCTTGCGCGTACTCTCATTGACGGACAGCTTCATGAGATGCTTTCTCTTTTTGGGGATGTTCCGTTCAACGGTGCCGGTACTCTTTGGAATTCAGATTATAGCAGTGCTAAGGAACAGTGCGTGTACGATGATGACGTGACACTTTACAAGCAAATCCTTGCGGAATTGAAGGAAACGGGTGACTACTTAGCAGGTAGCTTGAGTACTACCAGCCTTTCTTCTCTTAAACGCCAAGACTACTCTCTTGCCGCAGGAGACATTACTATTTGGCGGAAGTATGTCAACTCTCTCCGTTTCCGCATTGCCCTTCATCTTGCTACTAATGGTGATTGCGCTGCAGAGGCAAAAAGCGCCATTGCTGAGATTTTAAACAATCCTACGCAGTATCCGCTTGTTGACAACAACTCAGAAAACATGGGGGTTGCAGCCGATACTCAGACTGACGACTTTAACTATGGAAAGACCCTGTCTCAGGCTCTCAGAACTTCAGGTATGGCTGCGGGTTCTCAAGCTGTGCTTAACGCTATGAATGTTCCTGCAAATGGTATTCCTAATGCCAACACCGACCCGCGTATTCAAGTTATATACGATTGTAACCCTGACGGTGAATATGTTGCATACGATGTAACTAAAACAAACAATGAAATCGGTCAGATTAGTGATGCAAAACATCAGGAATATGTTCAAAGAGGCATGCCTCTTGCAAACTACTATTGTGAAGTAGATTCTCAAGCTATTGCAGGTCGGAAAGAATATGACGGCAATTCCAATCTGAACGGACTTTGGATCAGTGCTGCGGAAGTCAGCCTTAGCAAGGCGGAGGCTTATCTGATGGGATATGGTGTTTCTAAAAATGAGACTCTTGCCAAACAGAATTTTGTTAATGGTATCAAGCAGTCTACCGAATACTATTGGAATCTGAAGGAGAGAAGTTCTCTTTACAAGGAGGGTAACGATAGCGATAATGGATATCGTCCATTGGTCAAACCATCTGATTCTGAAATCGAGGCTTACGCTGAAAGCGTTTGGGCACCGACACAGGAAGCTGTCTGCACCCAGCTTTGGCTTAATTTCGGTGTGATGAACGAACTCGAAGCATGGAATGTAGTGCGTCGTACCAGTTATCCCGAAGTGACTTTTGCAAGAGATGCGCAAGTGGCTAGCTATCCGACTCCTCCAAACCGTCTTCCATATCCAAGCGATGAGCTTAATTACAACAGTGCAAACTGTCAGGACGCCATTTCAAAGAACTATGAGGAGACGACCGGTTACTATACAAATCTCTTTTGGGCTAAGAAGGATTATTACAAACTTATACCGTAATTTAACTTAACATACCCCCTCCCAATATGAAGCGGCTGTCGGAAACGGCAGCCGCTTTTTTTACTTTAGCGGGGTTTACTCTTACTAAATGGTACATCTTCTATGCTAGGTTACAAGAAAAGAGTATTTTTTGTAAATCAATCTATTAAATAATATAACAGAATAGACCATGAAAAGAATTGCAGTATCTTTATTAATGTTTGTCCTCCTTTGCACGGGGGCAAAAGCTCAACACACATTTACGCATGAACAGTCGTCCACCTATGAATGGTCTACGGACACGCTCGTGTTGAAGAAACTCGACCGGTGGCGCGACCTGAAATTCGGCGTTATCTTCCACTGGGGATTGTATGCTGTGCCAGGCATCGTGGAATCGTGGGCATTATGCTCCGAAGACGAGGACTGGATAAGCCGTTACGGTCACGACAACTATCAGGAGTTTAAGGACTGGTATTGGAACGGATTGAGCAAGCAGTTCAAGCCGACCAAGTTCGACCCCGCTCAATGGGCGGACGCGATGAAGCAGGCAGGCATGAAGTACATGATCTTCACCACGAAGCACCACGACGGCTTCTGCATGTTTAATAGCCGCTACACGGACTTCTCCATCGCGAAGTGCGCCTTCAAGGGCAATCCGAAGGCGGACGTCGCCAAATACGTGTTCGACGCTTTCAGGAAAGAAGGTTTCATGACGGGAGCCTATTTCTCCAAACCGGACTGGCATAATCAGGATTATTGGTGGGATTATTTTGCGACGGCGAACCGCAACGTGAACTACAAAATCAAACGTCATCCCGAAAAGTGGGAAGCTTTCAAAACCTACACGCACAACCAAATCGACGAACTGATGAGTAACTACGGAGGCATCGACATCTTGTGGCTGGACGGCGGATGGGTGTCTCCCCGCAACAATCAGGACATCGACATGCCGAAGATTGCCGCTGCAGCGCGTGAGAAACAACCCGGACTTTTGGTAGTAGACCGTACCATTCACGGCAAGTATGAGAACTATCAGACACCCGAACAGACCATTCCCGAACGCCAGCTTCCGCATCCGTGGGAAAGCTGCGTGACGCTGACCACCGACTGGGGATGGGTGAAGAATCCCCACTACAAATCCCGGAACCGCATCATCTCCATGCTGATGGAAGTGGTGGCTAAAGGTGGCAATTTGCTTCTCGGCGTAGGGCCTACAGCCGAAGGCCTTATCGAGCAGCCCACCATGGAACGCTTGCAAGAGATAGGTCGCTGGATGCAGAAAAATGGAAAGGCTATTTATAACACCCACATCACTCCCAACTATCATAGCAGAAATGTATGGTTCACTGCGGACAAGAACGGAAAGACCCTGTACGCTCTCTACGCTTTGGCGGAAGGAGAAAAAGTGCCGGCTACCATCGAGTGGGAAGGAAATGTTCCTGACCGGGGAACCAGCATCCGGCTGCTGGTGACCGGACAACGTGTGAAGTGGACAGCGAAGGACGGAAAAGTAACCGTTTCCCTTCCGAAGAAACTGGCGGGCAGCGCCGAGCCGCTTGCTTTCCAATTTGAGATGCAATCAACCAAATAATGATAAATATTCATTTACCGTTTCAAAACATCAATCAAAGAACATTTTTGACCATATAAATAAAGAGAACAACCCATGAAAAGAACAACCAACTTTTTGATCCTGTTGCTGTCGTTAGCCGTTGGGCTGATTTCATGCGACGACACTCACTTCATCACCGATAAGGCTTATCGGGAGAAAGTGAGACAGGACTTTGAAGAAAAAGAAAAACAATTGCCGGACGGGGATTGCTTTAGTATTTTCCGTGAGAAACTTACCACCTTCGAACGGGAGGCGTTGATGTTCCTTTACGCCTATATGCCCATTGGAGACATTACCGATTATCCGGGCGAGTATTATCTGGAGAATGTCCGCTTGTCGGAACAAATCTGCGAGGAGATGCCTTGGGGAAAGAACATTCCCGAAGACGTATTCCGTCATTTCGTGCTGCCCATCCGTGTGAACAACGAGAATCTCGACGATGCCCGCAAGGTGTTCTATGCCGAACTGAAGGAACGCGTGGGAGGTATGAATATGCATGACGCTGTGCTGGAAGTGAATCACTGGTGCCACGAAAAAGTGGTTTACACACCAAGCGACGCTCGTACCAGTGCCCCGCTCGCTTCCGTGAAAACCGCTTACGGACGTTGTGGAGAGGAATCCACTTTCATGGTAGCCGCCTTGCGTGCGGTCGGTATTCCCGCCCGACAAGTTTATACTCCCCGTTGGGCACATACGGACGACAATCATGCATGGGTAGAAGCATGGGTGGATGGCGAATGGCACTTTCTCGGAGCATGCGAGCCGGAGCCTGTGCTGGATTTGGGCTGGTTCAATACAGCGGCGAGTCGTGGCATGTTGATGCACTCCAAAGTCTTTGGACGTTACGAAGGGAAAGAGGAAGTGATGCTGCAAACTCCGCTCTATACTGAAATCAACCTGATAGACAACTATACCGAATCGGCGAAAGCCTTCATCGTAGTGAAGGATAAGGACGGAACGCCGGTGGAGAATGTTAAGGTGGAGTTCAAGATATACAATTACGCCGAGTTCTATACCGTCGGCACGCGCTATACAGACAAGGAGGGAATAACGTTCCTCAGCGCCGGACGCGGCGACATGCTGGTGTGGGCGTCTAAAGGTGGCGAGTTCAGCTATGCTAAAGTCTCTTTTGGGAAAGATGACCGGGTAGAAGTTGCCTTAGACAAGAAAGAGGGTGAAGTCTACTCTCTGCCGCTCGACATTGTTCCTCCGCCGGAGAAGCCGAACATCCCGGAAGTATTACCGGAACAGCGTGCGAAGAACGATGCGCGGCTGGCACGGGAAGATTGCCTGCGGGAAGCTTATGTCGGCACGTTCATGAACAAAGAATCGGCAACGGCTTTTGTCACGCAACACGCTTTGCCTGAAAAGGCGGCGGATTTTCTGGTCGCTTCACGCGGCAACTGGGGCGTTTTGACTGACTTCCTGTTGAAAGCCCAAAAAGAGAACATTGGTGAAAAGGCGGTGAACCTCTTGGCTGTGATCTCAAAGAAGGACTTGAGGGATGTTTCGATGGAAGTGCTGGAAGATCATTTATTTCATAGTCAGCAGGAAATTGCAGATATGGCACTGTTCAACACCTGTATCCTGAATCCGCGGGTAGGGAGCGAGATGATTCTCCCGTACAAGGAGTTTTTTCAGAAAGAAGTGTCGGCAGCAGACAGGGAAAGGTTCCGAAAAGACCCGCTCAAGCTGATGGAGTGGTGCAAGGCAGAGATTACGCTGAGGGAAGACCTCAACCAGTCAAATCTCATCATTTCTCCTTTGGGAGTGTGGAAATCGCGCGTAGCAGATCGCAAGTCGCGCAATGTGTTTTTCGTTTCCGTCGCTCGGAGCCTTGGCATTCCGGCATGGATAGACGAGGTGACCGATAAGATTCAGTATGAAAAATTGCCGGAAGGGGAGGTGCTGGACATTGATTTCGACCGGGCGGAAATCGCCTCGTCTCCTGTCGGGCAGCTGGTGCTCGACTACCAGCCGACGCCGGCGGTGAAAGACCCGAAATATTATACGAACTTTACCCTCTCCAAGTTCAAGGACGGTACTTTCAGGCTGCTGAGCTACGACGAGGGCGATGTGGACATGGGAGGTGGGACAAGTTGGAACACCCGGTTCAAAAATGGCACCAAGCTCGATGTGGGCTATTACATGCTCGCATCCGGTGTTCGTCAGAGTGACGGGAGTGTTCCCACGCAAGTTTCTTTCTTTGAAATCAGGGAGGGAGAGACTACGAATGTAGAGCTGGTTCTCCGCGAAGATATCCGGACGAAAGTGGAGGCAGTGGGACATCTCGATGCAGGTGTGCAGTTTCTTCCATTGGGTGCGACGCAGAAGAAAAGCATCTCGGAACATTGCGGATGCGGGCGTGATGGATATTACGTGCTGGCTATCCTCGGTCCTGGACAGGAGCCTACCAACCACGCTTTGCGAGACATTGCCGCCCTCGGGCGCGAACTCGTGGCGTGGGGACACCCTATGCTACTCCTCTTTTCAAGTAGGGAGCAGAGCGAAAAGTACCGTGCGACTGACTTCCCCGGACTGCCGTCGACGATCACTTACGGCATTGACGAGAACGGGACCATCCTGAAACGGCTGGTTGAATCGCTCAAACTTCAAAACGAAACTCTGTTGCCGGTGGTCGTCATTGCAAATACTTCCGGAGAGGTAGTGTTTAAACTGCAAGGCTACACCATCGGACTGGGCGAGCAGTTGATAAAGGAGATTCACTCGTTGAATATTTAGAAACATCAATCAAAAAACAGATCTATCATGAATAAAATCCGTTTGTCTACATTTCTATTGCTTGCCTGTCTGACAGGCACTATCAAATCGCAACCCCTGCTGTCGTCCGAATCTCCGGAGGCATACGCCGAGCGGATGCAGTGGTTTGATGAAGCAAAATTCGGCATCTTCATTCACTGGGGTATCTACGCCGTGGACGGAGTGTCCGAAAGCTGGTCATTTCACAACAATCAAGTGCCCTACTACTAATATATGAATCAGCTCAAAGGCTTCACCGCCTCCCGCTACGACCCGCAACAATGGGCGGCGTTCATCAAGGAAAGTGGTGCCCGGTATACAGTGCTCACCACGAAGCACCACGATGGGTTCTCCCTTTGGGACACGAAAGCCGGCACACTAAGCGCAGTGAAAAGTTCTCCGGCTAAATGCGACCTGATCGCTCCTTTTGCCGAGGCCGTCCGCAAGGAAGGACTGAAACTGGGCTTCTACTACTCACTGCTCGACTGGTCGCACAAGGATTATCCCGTCTTCACAAGAACATCCAAACGCTATGACATCAAGGAAGACCCCGCCCGTTGGCAACGCTTCTGCAAGTTCAACTTCGCCCAAATGGAAGAACTGAACACAATCTGGAAGCCCGATCTCTACTGGTTCGACGGCGACTGGGAGCAAACGGCGGAAGACTGGAAGTCTGATTCCATCATACGGATGCTGCGTTCTACCAATCCCGGAGTGATTGTGAACTCGCGCATCCAGGGATACGGAGACTATGGCACCCCCGAAATCGGTGTACCCGTCGTACGTCCCAAAGACCGCTACTGGGAACTTTGCTATACCATCAATGACAACTGGGGTTACCGTCCGAAAGACACCAACTTCAAGACTCCGCAAATGCTCCTTTGTACCTTCGTAGACTGCCTGAACATGGGCGGCAACCTGCTTCTGGACATCGGTCCGAAAGAGGATGGAACCATCCCGCAGGAAGAAATCGATGTGCTGAAAGCCTTCGGTAGATGGACCTCCAAGCACAAGGACGCCATCTACCAGACACGTGCCGGTATCCCTGCCGGATACTTCAACGGCTACACTGCGCTTAACAAGGTGGGTGACGTTCTTTATCTTTACATGCCCTACAAACCCATCGGCAAAGTCTCGCTGAAAGGCATCGTCAATAAGGTGGAGAAGATAGAAGTAGTGGGCAACAACACACCGCTGAACTTCGAAGTGTACAACAAACTCTCGTGGAGTGAAGTCCCCGGAATCATCTATATCGACGTGCCGGAGAACGTGCTCGATTCCAACATCACCGTGCTGGCGGTGCAATTGGACGGTCCCGTCAAACTCTATGCCGGTGCGGGACAAGTAGTGACATCTAATGATTAACGGGAGTTAGTGGTTAGTCGAAGTGATAAATTATCATTTATCGTTTTAAACCATCAATCAAAACAATATTAATTCATGAAGAAACAAATTCTATCATTCCTTTTCCTGATTGCAGGCACCTGTGGACTGCAAGCCCACTCCCTTTCGGAGAAATACGCTCCGATGCTGTCCCGTCCGGCGGGCTACGTATGCTACCAGCCCTCTGACGACATTCAAATAGACGGTCTTGATAACGAACGCTCCTGGCAGAATGCCCCGTTTACCACCGCGTTTGTCGACATCAGTGGCTACAACTTCCCCAAACCCCGCTACGAAACGAAAGCCCGGATACTCTGGGATGAGAAATACCTCTACATCTTCGCAGGTCTGGAAGAGCCTCACGTCTGGGCGAACCTCACCAAGCGGGACACCATCGTCTTCTACGACAATGACTTTGAAGTATTCATCGACCCCACGGGAGACGGTCACGATTATTTTGAAATTGAAACCAACGTCCGGGGGACGGTCTTCGACTTGTCGCTGCCCCGTCCTTACCGAGCCCCGAATCGCCCGTTCATACAGTTCCAGTGGAATTGCCCGAGATTGAAGCTGGCGACGCACGTGGATGGAACCCTTAATCGTCCGGGTGACCGCGACAAAGGTTGGAACGTGGAAATGGCGATTCCCCGCGAGGCCATTGCTAGTGAATTCGACAACTTTCTGAAGGCCGGCAACTACCTGCGCCTCAACTTCTCCCGTGTGGAGTGGCAGTTCGACCTGAACGGAACCGTCTACAGCCGCAAAAAGACTCCGGACGGGAAATACCTACCGGAAGACAACTGGGTGTGGACGCCTACCGGACAGGTGGCGATGCACATGCCCGAACGCTGGGGCTATGTATATTTGTCGGAAAAGAAGGCTGGAGAAGGCAGTGAAACCTTCCGATATCCGGAAGGTGAACCTGTGAAGCGGTTCCTTTGGATGCTGTTTTATGCGCAGGAAGAACGATTCGCCCAAACACATCGCTGGTACACGTGCATCGACGACTTCAACCTTGACAAGAAGGATTGGCAACTGCTTCCATCTGGCTATGAAGTCCGCGTGGAAACTACCTCGCATACGTATGAAATCACGGTAACTGCTCCCGACGGAAAGGAATACGTGATAGACGAATCGGGCTGCTGCTTCGAAAGAACACCTTCCAAGCCTATTCTGGCGGAAATCCCTGTCTATGTCTGGCAAGGCTGGAGCAATCAAACAACGGAGGAGACCTTGAAGCAGGACTTCATCCGGTGGAAGAGTTACGGTGTAAAAGGTGTCTGCCTGAATGCGGGGTTCGATCAGGAAAAGATAAGAACCGCCGCCAGAGTTGCGAAATCCTTCGGACTTGAATATCACGCATGGGCTCCTTGTATGCTGCAGGAAGGGTTGGACTCCACTTGGTATGCTGTGAACCGGCTCGGTCAATCCGCCTATTCCGTTCAGGCGTATGTGCCTTACTACAAATGCCTTGACCCACGTAATCCGCAGGTGCAGGAATGGCTGATAGACAAGTACACTCAGTTGGTAGAGATACCCGAAGTGGATTATGTCCAGTTGGATTATATCCGTTATGCGGATGTGATTCTTGCCAAAGGTCTTTGGGAGAAATACAATCTGGTGATGAATGAAGAATACCCCGTAGCCGATTACTGCTATTGCGACCATTGCGTGCAGGCATTCAAAAAGCAGACTGGCATTGACATCCGTTCCTTCAAAGATCCTTCCGCTTGCAAAGAATGGGCGCAGTTCCGTTGTGACGCCATCACTGAACTGGTCAATAAGATTGTGGCAGCCGTTCATGCGAAGGGGAAAAAGGTGAGTGCGGATGTTTTTCCCGGTCCATACTCTTACGCCGTATGGATGGTGCGGCAAGAATGGAGTAAGTGGAATGTTGATGCCTTCTTCCCGATGAACTACAATGATTTCTATCTGGAAAACGCGACATGGGTGGGGAAAGTGACAAAAGAAGAAGTTCAGTCCGTCAATGGCAAAGCTCCTGTCTACAGTGGATTGTTTATCTGTCACGACTGGAGAAATAAAGATAAAGTGATAGATCCTGAGAACTCCGGCCTGCTTCCTTCTGAAATAGAAGAAGCTGTGATGAGTTCGATGAAAGCGGGAGCTGCCGGCATCAGCCTCTTTACGCCCGGCGAGATGACCGATGAGCATTGGAAGGCCCTGGAAAAGGTGATTCGACGTTAGACATACTGACGTACGTGAATACAAAGGCGGGATCGTTTTGCGGTCTCGCCTTTGCTTTTGTTTGCGTATATATTCCAAGAATCGACAACAGGATGGACATTTCTCCCCATTATTAAACATTTGTTCTACATAAATAAATAAGTGGTGGCTAAATTTGCATCGTTATTAACTACATAATATTATGAAAAAGATAATCTATCTAGTTCCTACGTTGTCTTTAGTAGGTTGTACCTCACAGCACGTAGAAGAAAAGCCGAATGTGATTGTGATTCTTGCCGATGATCTGGGATTTGGTGATGTCAGCGCTTACGGCTCTACTACGATTCATACTCCGAATATCGACAGTCTGGCTCATGGCGGAGTTTGTTTCATGAACGGATATGCCACTTCGGCAACTTCCACTCCCAGCCGTTACGCTTTGATGACCGGAATGTATCCGTGGAAAAATAAGGATGCAAAAATCCTGCCGGGAGATGCTCCTCTTATCATTAATGAAAATCAGTTTACCTTACCGAAGATGATGCAGCAATGCGGTTATGTGACCG
Source organism: Bacteroides celer (assembly GCF_002632415.2). Lineage (NCBI taxonomy): Bacteria > Pseudomonadati > Bacteroidota > Bacteroidia > Bacteroidales > Bacteroidaceae > Bacteroides > Bacteroides celer. The sequence goes on from NZ_CP178209.1 coordinate 58,559, forward strand.
GAGCTATCGGAAAGTGGCACTTGGGGATGGGAGACGGCAATGCCAACTGGAACGAAACCGTCAAACCGGGTGCCAAAGAAATCGGTTTCGACTATTCTTGCCTGATTGCAGCAACCAATGACCGTGTCCCGACCGTTTACGTGGAAAACGGCGATGTCGTGGGACTCGATCCGGCTGATCCCATCGAAGTAAGTTACGAGCATAATTTTGAAGGCGAACCGACTGCCATTTCTCATCCGGAGATGCTAAAAATGCAGTGGGCACACGGACACAATAACTCTATAGTAAACGGAATTCCCCGTATCGGATATATGAAAGGCGGTCAGAAAGCCCGTTGGAAAGACGAGGATATGGCCGACTATTTTGTAGATAAGGTAAAGAACTTTGTGACTGAACACAAAAATGCTCCTTTCTTCCTGTATTATGGCTTGCACGAACCTCACGTACCTCGTGCTCCCCACCAGCGCTTTGTGGGCAAAACAACGATGGGGCCTCGTGGCGATGCCATCGTTGAGGCAGACTGGTGTGTCGGCGAACTGCTTGCTCACTTGAAGAAAGAAGGATTGTTGGAAAAGACACTGATTATCTTCTCCAGTGATAACGGGCCGGTTCTGAATGACGGTTACAAAGACGGTGCTCCCGAACTGGCAGGCGATCATCTTCCTGCCGGAGGTCTGCGCGGAGGTAAATATAGTTTGTTCGACGGTGGTACGCATATTCCTTTGTTTGTTTATTGGAAAGGAAAGATTCAGCCGGTTGTGTCCGATGCACTGGTTTGCCAGGTAGATATTCTCGCTTCTCTGGGTTCGATGATACATGCCGATTTGCCGGAAGGTTTGGATAGTCGGAACTATCTGGATGCTTTCTTCGGAAAAGAGCAGACTGCCCGCAAGGATGTAGTGTTGGAAGCGCAGGGACGTATGGCTTATCGTTCAGGCGACTGGATTATGATGCCTCCTTATAAAGGTTCCGAACGAAATCTGACCGGAAATGAATTAGGTAATCTGGGTGAATACGGATTATTCAATGTAAAAGACCGGACTCAACATCAGAATGTGGCGGCACAACAGCCCGAACTTCTGGACTCCCTGAAGCAGAATTTCTTTGCTGAAGTGGACGGTTATTATCGCAGTGAAGTAGAAGAAGAACCATTAAAATAAGGTCAAATGTTTATTCTGAACATAAATCCAGTTGATAAAACAATCGTTCTATTCTAGCGGGATTTATTTCTCTACCTTTGTTCTGTTCGATGTCGGACAATTAACCTTGAAGTATGTATATGAAAATGAAAGCTTTTTTAATGTTTGTATTGCTGTTCTTATGTTCAATGGGAACAAAGGCGCAGGATTTGGGGGCGAACTATAATGAAAATATAGACTACCCGATTACGGAAATAGAGATGCTGAAGCAGTCGAAAGTGAATTGGGTGAGAGGGTTTGTCAATATCCCCACTCTGTTTCTTCAAAATGAAAACGGGAAGATTGTAGGTGTGAAAGAAGAAGCCATCAAGACACATATTCCCACACTGAAATTTATCCAGGCCAAGAAAGCGTTGGGCGACCGCGTGAAGTTCATATTAAGCCTGAAAATACCTTTTGAATTATATACCGATACGGTTCCCAAAGTAGGGACGAAGGAGATGGAGTACATATTCCGGGCAACGGAAGTGTTACTGCAAACTTATCAGATGGCGCAGAATATTGACATTTTGGTTATGGGTAACGAACCGGAGTGGGAAAATGCATTGGATACCGACCTCTGTCATGCCGACGGTGATGATTACCGGGCATTTCTGAATGAGTTTGCCAATCGGCTGACTACTTGGAAGCAGGCGAACGGCTGGACATTTGATATTTATGCCGGGGCATTGAACCGTGTGTCCGAGTTGCCGAAGAGCGAAACGGTACCTGCGGTAGTCTCTGTGGTTAATAACAATCCTAATGTGGTGGGACTCGACCTGCATGTTCACGCATTGAATATCAATCAGGCGGAAGATGATTTCCGGATCATCCGCAATAAGTACGGTGTAACCAAAAAACTGATTTGCACGGAATTCTCTATGGTGCGTGCGTTGAATCCTCATGTGGCCGATGCGTTGGGAGAATGGGGAACCAAGAATGGTTATACAGCCGGAATGAAAATCTACGAATATCTTAATCTGATAGCTGAAAAGGCGAATGCCGGTACACCGGTTAGTGCTGCCGAGTTCAAGAGTCTTTTTGAGAGTTACTCCTGGTATCCGAAGAATTGGTATAAGACTTTTTATGAGGTATTCAAGAAATATGATACGTATGCCATTACCGGGCGTTTTAGCGTTGTTCCCGGTGGGGCGAGAGCTGTTTACGATGCGAATACTGAAATGTGGGAGCTTGGAGGAATTTATTTTTCCCGTTATTTAGGACTGGATGCAAACGGGTTCTACAATCCCAATCCATTATTATATCCTGATTTCATCGCTGCTCAAAATGGGCTGGCTATTTCCAGTCTTGTCGAAGGGCAACAGGAGTTATTTATTAGTTGGGGTAACGGAGTTGATAAGACGGGAGTGTTGTTGGTGACAGACAAGAACGGGACAGAGGTAGTACGTCAGCCGCTTGATTCGGAAAGCGATTATACACTGGTTGAAAATCTTGTTCCCGGCACAACATATCATGTAGCGTTGCTGAAGTCGGATGACAGTGTGTTGTGGGAAGATGATGTCAAAACTAAGCTTGTGACGGGAGAGTTTCCTTTGTTGAAATATCAGCAAGTGGATGGATATGCGTTGGTGCAACTGTTGAATTTGCCGGCTGATGCCGCTTCTTACAAGTTGAAAGTGGATGGACGGGAAATCGATATAGTGAATAAGAACCTGAACGGACAAGTGCTTACGGCCGAAGTGACTTATAAGGATGGATCGGTAGAAACATTGTCGGCAACCATTAGAAAGTAATTATCTTAAATTTATTCGCTTATGAAAGTAATATATGTATTATTGGCATGCCTGTTGGTTTTCGCCTCTTGCGCAGAAACGGATTATGCTGAAAACGGGGTTGATAGAAAGGATATAACGGGATATACCGAAATAGGATTTTATAGTCTGGATGGAGTTTGTACTTTTGCGGAGCAGGAACAGGTTCAGGCTGCAATCAATTCCAAGCGCCTGACTTATCGTTTGCAGAATTCGGATCAAAGCAAATACATTCATGTGAAGTTTACCGGGAAACCTGCAACTGTCGGTCAGAAAATAAGGGTGGCATTCTCATTCCGGGGAGTTTCTTTCCTCAAAGAAGAGATGGAGATTGAAGTAGTTCGGATAGATGGTGGAAAAGTGTGGTTGTCAGGTGACAATGTTGGTATGGTAATCCCTGTTTTTTAATCATTAAAAAAGAATTGAATTATGAAAAGATATATTCCTATTGCAGCGTCGTTGATGGCGTTTTCATTGGTTTCCTGTGGTGAAGTTATGGATTTGACGCAGCCGGAAAAGGCGGAAGTTACTTATTCCGGTATCACTTTGTCACTTAATCAGACTGGCAAGTATGACCTATATCTGGATGAGCCTGAATATGAATATACCATTATGGTAGAGAAGAGCCATTGCGAAAAGGAAGCGAAAGCGGAATTTGCAGTAGTCGATGCCCACTCGTTTGGCGAGGAATACACGCTATTGCCTGCGGCTAACTATGACCTGGATGCCAACAGTCTCGACTTCAAAGGTGACGATGTGTTGCATGCTGTCGGTTTGCGTTTCCATGATCTTACTACGCTGGACAACACCAAGAAATACGTGCTCGGTCTGAAACTGAAGTCTGACGATCTTGCCGTCAACGAAGAGAAGAGTACCATGACTTTCTATCTGCAACAAAAACAGGGTGGTATCGGTAATCCATATATCATCACTGCGCCCAAAGACTTGGCCAAGCTCGGTGAATATCTCAAAGACGGACAGACTACTTACGTACGTCTGGGTGCGGACATCGACCTGCAAGGGATGGACTGGACTCCGGTGGAAGCCACTGCTGTCAGACCTGTGGATTTCGACGGCTGCGGACACGTTATCAATAATCTGAAAATTACATCTTCTTCATCCGGTTATCAGGGCTTCTTCGGTATGTTGACGGGACGATGTGCCAATGTGACGTTTACGAACGCGCAAGTTACCGCTGATAAGAAGCTTGCGGGTATTGTAGCCGGGCAGGCAGGTAACGTTTCCGGTGCGGGTATAGTGGAAAATGTTCGGGTATCGGGCACTATCAATTTAACTTCGGGAAACAATGCATGGGATGACGGTCAGGCAGGCGGTATCTGCGGACGACTTCACGGAGCAGAAAGTAAGATTTATCAATGTGGTTCGGAGACGAAGATTACCGCTTTGTGGTCGGCAGGTGGTATTTGCGGTGAAGTGCGTGAGGGAGCTGCTATAGAACAGTGTTATCATATAGGTGATATCACTACCCAGTCATGCGTCGGCGGTATTGCCAGCCGGTTACTTGGAAGTACTATTTCCCACTGCTATTCACACGGAGTGATGAAAGCGGTTCCCATGGTGGTAGCTAATCCGGGCGGTGGTATTGCAGGATGGGTGCACCCGATGTCCGGTGCTTCTACAACCTCTACTATATCTTACTGCTGGAGCGATTGCGATGTATCGGCACAAAATCAGGTGGGAGGTATCATGGGTAATGCCAACAATACTACCGGGAGCGGTATTACCGTTCATCACTGTGTGGCATGGAATACGTATTTATTCTCTCAAGCCGCGCCAAAATCGGGTAAGGTGTGCGGACGGTATAGCCAGAATGTAGCTTATTCCTGTTACGCTAATCCTATGATGGAATGTGTTTTCTCTGGTAATCCCGCACTGCCTGACCAGGCCAGCGTAAACGTGGGTACTATCACTACGGTAGATCGTTACAACGGTCTGACTACGATCAGTAACTTGATGGAAGCCGTTCGTACCCTCGACTGGGATAATTCTATATGGAACCTTGACGGTGAACAACCCCGTTTGGCATGGGAACTGAACTAACAGGAAATAGCATAATAATTATAGACTGATGAATACATTCAATAAAATCCTCTTACGAATGACACTTGCTTTGGGAGCGACATTGATGTCCGTCTCCCAACTGCAGGCTGACGATTGGAAAGAAATATCTTTTGCCGACCCTACTATCTTTGTAGAGAACGGAAAGTATTACCTCACCGGTACGCGCAACCAGGAACCGCTGGGCTTTTCCATTCTCGAATCGACCGATTTGGAGCATTGGACAGTGCCCAACGGCAGTTCCCTGCAACTGATTCTTCGGAAAGGTGACCGCACGTATGGCGAAAAAGGGTTCTGGGCACCTCAATATTTTAAGGAAAAAGGGACCTATTATTTCACTTATACCGCCAATGAGCAAACGGTGATTGCTTCTTCAAAATCGGTATTCGGTCCTTTCCGGCAGAAAGAAGTCAGACCGATAGATGCTTCCGCCAAAAATATCGACTCCTTTCTGTTTAAGGATGATGATGGGAAATACTACCTGTATCATGTCCGCTTTAATAAAGGAAATTACCTTTGGGTAGCCGAGTTTGACATGAAGAAGGGAAGCATCAAACCGGAAACGTTGAAACAATGTATGAACTGCACAGAGCCTTGGGAAAAGACTCCGAACTACAAGTCCGCACCGGTGATGGAAGGACCGACGGTAATGAAGTGGGACGGGGTGTATTACCTGTTCTATTCCGCCAATCATTTTATGAATATTGACTATGCGGTGGGCTATGCTACTGCTACTTCTCCTTTCGGTCCGTGGAAGAAGCATCCGAACAGTCCGATCATTCATCGTAGCCTGGTAGGAGAAAACGGATCGGGACATGGAGATGTGTTTAAAGGGCTGGATGGAAAATACTATTATGTCTATCATGTCCATCGTTCGGATTCTACCGTGCAGCCTCGTAAAACACGTATTGTTCCGCTCATCCTGGAGAAAGGAAATGACGGTTTATACAGTATCACCGTAGACAAAGAACACGTCATAAAGCCAATGTGGAAGTGATTTGTTCAGAAATGTAGTAGAGAAATCTATTTTGCACATTTGTACGGGTTTTAAGGAGATTCTTCCCTTTCATTTGAAGATTTTCCCGCTTAATTTGTGCTATGAGATAAAGAATTTGTTAACAGTTAAAAATAATGTTTATGAAAAGGAACAGACTTTATTTTTCTTTCTTCTGTCTTTGTTGCTTTTTGCTTTGTACATTAAGTGTGCATGCACAACAAATCTATTGGAAGGGACAAGTGAAGGATGCAGTATCCGGCGAACCGATGATTGGTGTCAGCGTTCGCGTGAAGGGTACAGGCAGCGGTACGATTACTGATTTTGACGGTAATTTTTCCGTGAAAGCATCGAAAGGAGACATACTTGTCATTTCTTATGTGGGCTATAAAACTCTGGAACTGGATTTAAAGAATAAGACAACGTTGGGAGTCATCTCTTTGGGAGAGGATGCGGAGACACTGGAGGAAGTTGTAGTGGTAGGATATGGTGTTCAGAAAAAGGTATCCAGTGTGGGTTCCATTGCTACGGCAAAGGGAGACGACTTGTTAAAGGTAGGTAGCGTGAACTCCGTGTCCGAAGCTTTGCAAGGTCAGATGCCCGGTGTGGTTGCCATCAACTCTACTTCGAAGCCGGGAGCCGACAAGGCCTCTTTGTTGATTCGCGGTAAGTCTACTTGGGGAGAAGCTGCTCCGCTTGTGTTGGTGGACGGTATCGAGCGTGATTTCAATGATGTCGATGTGAACGAAATAGAATCCATTTCTGTATTGAAAGATGCTTCGGCCACTGCTGTTTACGGTGTGAAAGGTGCGAACGGCGTTATCTTGCTTACCACCAAGCGGGGACTGGAACAGAAACCGGAGATTTCATTCACTGCCAACTTTGGTTTCAAACAACCGTCTGCCGCTCCCGAATGGTCGGACTATGTGACTTCCATGAAACAGTATAACAGAGCCCAGGCGAATGATGCCAACTGGGGGGCACTGGTTCCCGAATCTACTATTGCCGCATGGGAAAATGCGTATGCTACCGGAAACTATGGCCCTTACAATGACGCTTTCCCGCAAGTGGACTGGTGGAAAGAAATGGTAAAGAATGTAGGTTACGAGCAGAACTACAACCTGAATGTGCGGGGTGGTACGAAGAAAATGAGTTATTTCGTTTCTTTGGGTTATCTGCATGACGGCGATATCTTTAATACGACCAAACAGGAGGAATTTGATCCTTCTTTCTCCTATCGCCGCTATAACTGGCGTAGTAATTTCGACTTCAATATAACGAATACTACCAAACTGTCATTCAATGTGGCCGGTAAGATGGGTTATCAGAATCAACCGTCCTATTATGAGAATGTCGATTCTCCGGATGAACGTTTTTTTGGAACGTTCTTCACAGCTCCGAGTAATGAGTTTCCGATTAAATACAGCAATGGAATATGGGGAGACGGGTTAAGCTCCGATCAGAACATTGTCTGTCTGATGACAGAAGGGGGGAGTCGTAACATTAAGCAACACCAAGGTTTCTATGACGTGATCCTGAATCAGAAACTGGACTTTATCACTAAAGGATTATCATTGAAAGCATCCTTGTCTTATACCACTTCTTCATCATGGAGTACCCAGATTATGCCGGGTAAGATTCTGGGTAAAGATGATTTGGTTGCTCAACGTACGCATATCCGTATCAATCGTGTGTATGATTATGCCAATCCTATTTACAATCCCGATGGAACCATTACTTATAATTATACGGAGAAACGCTATCCGGATGAAAACGCCCCTGGAGATTTACCTGTCGGTGGTGCTTATGACGGATTCAAGGCTTACGGACGTAAGTTGTATTATGAAGTGGCATTGAATTACAACCGTCAGTTTGGCGACCATGATGTAAGTGCCTTGTTTGTGTTCAACCGTAAGATGAACGAATCGACTAGTGATAATGTGGCCGTTATGAACTTCCCGGCTTATGAAGAAGACTGGGTGGGTCGTGTGACTTACAACTTCAAAGAACGTTACCTGGCCGAGTTTAACGGTGCTTATACCGGCTCGGAAAAATTTGCTCCGGGACACCGCTTCGGTTTTTTCCCGTCCGCTTCTATCGGTTGGCGTATCAGTGAAGAGCCTTGGGTAAAGAAATGGACCAAAGGAATACTGACCAACCTGAAAGTGCGTTATTCGTATGGTGTGGTGGGTAATGATAAAGGTGCTACCCGTTTCAACTATATTCAGAAATTCGAGCAACTCTCCGAAAATACACAGTTCGGTAAATATCAGACCAGTAATTGGGGACCTTTGTATAAAGAAGGCAAGCTGGCCGACCCGGATGCTACCTGGGAAGAATCCGTTAAACAGAATATCGGTATCGAGATAGGTTTGTGGGGCAAGTTGAACTTTACGTTGGATTTATTCGATGAAAAGCGTAATAACATTCTGATGACGCGTAACACGATTCCGTCTTGGGCGGACAGTGGTATCGCTTTCCCGCAGGTGAATCTGGGTAAGACGAAAAATCACGGTCTCGAACTGGATATTGCCTGGAACGATCGGATTGGAAAGTTCAATTATTACGCGAAATTCAATTTTGCCACCAGCGAGAACCGTATCGTCTTTATTGACGACCCGAAGAATCAGAGTGAATATCTGAAGAAAGCCGGGAAATCAATCGGATACGTAAACAAGTACCTGGCAACAGGTAACTTCCAGTCGTTGGATGACATTTATAACTCGGCGCAGTCTACCATTGCCAACGGTGCACACAACACACTGATTCCCGGTGACTTGTATTACATTGATTACAACGGAGACGGTATGATCGATGCTAAAGATATGGTTCCGATGAAAGACCTGAACTATCCGGTAACTACCCTCGGATTTACGCTGGGAGGTTCTTACAAAGGATTTGGATTCAATATGTTGTGGTACAGTGCCATGGATGTTTATAAGGAAGCGATTCCGTCTTACTTATGGGATTTCCCTGCAGGTAACATCAAAGCTCAACCCAATACATTGAACACATGGACAGCCGATGCCCCGATTCAGAGCGGAGCCGTTCGCCCCAGTATTCATGTACAGAGAAACTACAACTCGGTGGGTAGTACTTATACGTATACCAACCATGCTTATCTTCGTCTGAAGAATCTGGAAGTGAATTATGAGATTCCGAAACGCTGGCTACAACCTGTGCATCTGACAAAGCTGCAGATATATATCAACGGTACCAATCTGCTGACATTCTCGAAAGGCGATTCACGTCGTGACCCGGAGCATTCGGGACAGAATGTGTATCCGATGGTGAGACGTTATAATATTGGTTTTAGATTAGGATTATGAGACACTTTAAATTTACTGATATGAGAAGACATAAGTTGAATTGGATATGGATCATTATGCTGGGGTTGTTTTTCGGAAGTTGTGAGGACTACCTGGACCGCTCCCCTGATGACGGACTTTCCGAAGATGATGTTTATAAAGACTATAACAGCTTATTAGGGTTCATGGACCGCATTTTTCTGAATGGTGATATATTAATCTTCACACATGGTATCAACTCCTATTCAAATACGTATGTAACGGTAGGTAATTTATCCGATGAATATGCGTCTGTCCGCGATGATGACCCGTCGAAGTTTGTCAATGCAGGCAACTGGCTGGAGAATGCGAGTACACGTTTCGAAATAGGAAGTAAAAGTGATGGAGCGAATTTCAAAAGTGCTATTTCGCGTGCTTATACCGGACTTCGTATCGTGAACCGTGTGATTAACGGAGTCGATCAGGTGAAATCGATTACGGAAGACCAGAAAAGAAAATTGCTGGGACAGGCTCATTTCCTGCGTGCCTATTTCTATTTTGAAATTATCAAACGATATGGTGGAATGCCTATCTTTGACCAGCTTTGGGGAGCATCGGACGACTTCGACTTCCCCCGTAAAACTTATCAGGAATCCAATGCCTGGATGCAGACTGATCTGGATAAAGCCATTGAATATTTGCCATTAAGCTGGTCGGATGTTGAGCATGGACGGCCTGACAGAGTGGGTGCTATGGCATTAAAAGCAATGACACAACTTTATGCGGCCAGCCCTTTGATGCAGAATGACCTGAATTCGATTGAAAATAAAGGATATGGAAAAGAAATGGCTGCCGAGGCTGCCCGTAGTGCGCAGAAGGCTATCAATGCTATCGAAAGCCACGAATATTATCGTCTGATGAATCATGACGAATACCGCAGTATTCAGTTAATGCCTAATTCCAACCAGTTCGCACAGCCGGAATACTTATGGTTCCTGCGTTGGCACCACGGCAACTGGTCGGCTTTCGTCAGAGCGCAGTGGTTGACGCAACCTTATGATAACAAGACCGGTGCCGAAGGTACTCCTTATAATGCTCCGACACAAAATGCGGTAGATATGTACGAACGCATGGGAGCTGATGGCAAGTACTATCCAATCACCGATCCGCGTTCCGGTTATGATGCGGTAAAAACTACCGATCCTTATTCGGATAGAGATCCTCGTCTCACTAACAATATCCTTGTCCCCGGTGAACAGTGGGGAAAGAATTTGCAGGGTGTTCCTTATTATGTGACCACTTATTCGGGCGGTTATTCCGAGAACTTTATTTCTACCAACCAGTTTACGAGAGGTTCCCAGCAAACCGGATATATGTGTAAGAAGTTTATCTGGCCGGAAGCAAGTGTTCCTTTGTTTGGTGATGCAGGTTTCCAGTTATATCGCTTGGTGGCTGTGTACATTCGCGTTTCACAGGTTTATCTGGATATGGCAGAGGCTTCTTATGAAGCGACAGGTGATCCGGATGCAATAGTGACAGGTTGTACGATGTCGGCCCGTCAGGCATTGAATAAAATCCGCGTAAGGGCCGGAATCGGTGAACTGCCGGATGGAGTGGACTTTAGAGAAGCTTATCGCCGGGAACGTAGTGTGGAATTGATGTTCGAAGGACATCGCTGGTACGATATCCGCCGTTGGATGATTGCTGAAGACTTGTTTAAGGGTGAATATCCGATTATGGGCGTTAAAGCCACCCCGATTAACCATTCTTATACTCCCGACCAGTTGAAAGTGGAAAAAGCCTGTACTTATAAGTTGACCGACTTCACTTATGAGTATGTTCCGGTGAGGACAGCCGTGCGGACGTTTAACAAGCGTAATTATTGGTATCCGCTACCGATGGATGAAGTGGCGGCTTTGGATAATCTTCAACAGAACCCCGGATGGTGATACCTAAAATAAAGAAAAGTATATGAGAAACAATAATAGATATATAAGACTGATAGGGCTGATATTTGTCCTTATCGTTGGCTCTAATCTGACTTTCGCGCAGAATAAATCAAAGAGAAAGTCGGCGAAGAAGCCTCTGGTGGAAATAGTTTCTATTGTTACCGACGAGAAAGGTAGCCCGTTGAAGAATGTTTCTATCATTTGTGGAGAAGGTGCAGTCGTTCTATATACAGATGCAAAGGGACGTTTTCAGACGAAAGTGGAGAATGATGCAACCGTCATGGTCGAAGCTTTGGGATATGAGGATAAGGTGTATAAACTGTCGGGCAGCAATATAGTGCCTGAAAAGATTGTTCTGAAGAAAGAACCCCTGTTCCTGACTGAAGAATCGCTGGTGAACAGAGCCGATGGCGGAAAGACATATAAAGGAAATGAAGTAGGTGCAACGAGCGTACTGGAGAACGGACAGTTCGGAACATTTCCGGATTTGACTCTGACGAATATGCTGCAAGGTAAAATGTTAGGTTTACAGGTCCGCTCTACGGTCAGCGGATTGGGAAATAATACGCCTGATTTATTTATCCGTGGCCAGCATGGTATGTCGGAGAATACGGCTATCGTTATTATCGACGGTGTGGAGCGTCCGGCAGCGGATTTGATTCCTGAAGAAATCGAACGTATCGAGTTGCTGAAAGATGCCACTGCCAAGATTCTCTACGGAGCACGTGCGGCGAATGGTGTGCTGTGGGTGACTACTCGCAGAGGAAAGGCCAACCGCCGTATTTATAATGCCACTGCCGAAGTAGGAGTGGTGCAGATGACACGCACACCGGATTTCCTGAATTCCTATCAGTATGCTAATCTGTATAATGAAGCGCGTGCCAATGACGGGATGACTCCTTACTATAACCAAAAACAACTGGAAGGATATAAAAACTCCAAAGGAGCCAATGACCTGCTCTACCCGAACGTCGATCTGGCCGACCAGCTATTGAACCAGAACGCTAATTACCGGAAAGTTTCATTCGATATGACGGGTGGTACTGACAGGGTGCGTTATGCGCTGATTGCCGGATATGTAGGAGGGAGCGGATTTGAAGACGTTGGCTATACTCCGCAACTGAACCGCCTGACGCTTCGCGGAAACCTCGACTTCAACGTAACGGATTTCCTGACTATATCTGCAGACGTGGCCGGACGTATGGAAATGCGTAAATGGGGGCAACTGGACTGCGGACAGGTATTTACGGCCTTGTCTACTCATCGTCCGAATGAATACCCGCTGACAATGTCACCGGAAGAAACCGGACTGGCAGGCGGTTCGGACGGGATTCCTTTATTCGGTGCAAGTCTCCGGCAGCCGATGAATGCTTATGCGGAAACCATGTACGGAGGATATACAGACGAACGCTATACACGCAGCCAGACCAATATCGGTTTGAAATTTGATCTTGATATGCTGACAAAAGGATTGAAAGCCGGTGCTTTCCTTTCTTTCGACAACTATGATTACTTACAACTCTCTTTGAGCAAAGTCTATCCGACGTATGCCATCAAGACATACCGTGACTTTGCCGGTGAGGAACAAATCATGTACACCCAGATGAAGAAAACAGATGTAGCCACTTCACAAAGCCGGAAGTCGACTACCTTGCAACAGACATTGGGATGGAATGCTTTTGCCGGTTATGAGAATACATTCAACCAAAAGCATGATGTATCGGCACGGCTGACTTACATGTACTCGAAAACAACGAATCAGGGAGTGACCCAGGACATCATCAATGCAAACTACGCATTGCGCTTAAACTATATGTATGACCGCCGTTATGCTGTGGAAGCCGACATGGCATTGATGGGAAGCAACCGTTTCAAACCGGGAAATAAATACTTCTTCTCGGCAGCGGGCGGCCTTGCCTGGATTCTAAGCAATGAAGATTTCCTGAAAGACAATGAATACGTGAACTTCCTGAAACTGAAAACCAGCGCCGGTATATTGGGCTATGACAGAAGCACGGAACATTTATTGTATGAACGTGCCTGGTCGCAAGACGGCAGCTTCCGGTTCGGAACAACGAACAATGGCGCTACGGCTTACTATTCCACTTTTGTCCGTGCGGGCAATCCGAACCTGAAATGGGAAAAGGCAGCAGAATGGAACATTGGTGTGGAAGGCCTGTTCCTGAATAACCGCTTATATACCGAAATAAACTATTTCCGTGAGAAACATACGGACATCATTGCTTCTGTCGATGCCTCTTACGGGGATTATACTGGCAACTTTACCTACCAGGATAACATGGGCTCCGTCTTGAATCATGGTATAGAAGGAATGTTCACCTGGAGCGACCGTATCAACGACTGGTCTTATTCGGTAGGAGCCAATTTCGTATGGTCAAAGAATAAAGTATTGAAATGGAACCAGGTGAAACATGGTGAAGAATACCGTTATACAGTGGGGCGTTCTACCGATGCTATGATGGGACTGGTTGCCGAAGGATTATTTGGCAAAGATGTAGCCATCAACGGACATGTCCCCCAGACGTTTGCCGATTATCAGGAAGGCGACATCGCCTACAAAGACCTGAACGGCGATAAGATTATTGATGGTCGTGACGTAAAGGAACTCGGAAATTCATTCCCGCGTACCACATTGGGCATTGACTTCAGCGTAAGCTACAAAGGTTGGGGCTTGTATCTTCAGGGATACTCCGAACTGGGCGTTCACACTTGGGCAACGAATGCTTATTACTGGAATAATGGAGAAGGTAAATACTCCAAACTGGCATTAGACCGTTATCATCCGGCAAACAATCCGACCGGAAGTTATCCGCGCCTGACAACCACTGCCGGTGAGAACAATTTCCGCAATTCTTCTTTCTGGTTGAAGAATACAAGCTTCTTCCGTATGAAGAATGTTGAATTGAGCTACACGTTCAATCAGTTCTCCCCAAGTTCGGTAGTGAAGAAGATGAAGGTTTTCGCTCGTGGTGCAAACTTATTTGTCCTTTCTTCCGTGAAAGATCTGGATCCTGAACTGCTGAATGCCGGTGTGACAAACTACCCGGTGACACGTACTTTTACAGGCGGAGTCTCTTTTGTATTTTAATTTTGAACAATTAATAGATGGCAATATGAAACATATATTAGGAAGTTGCGTTTTAGCAGGTCTGTTTCTCTTTTGTGCTTGTGACGACACATTGGATACAAAGGTGACATGGCAGATCGGAGACTCTGATACCTGGAGAGTGCCGGAACTTGCTCAAGGCGTACTATATAAAGCTTATAATGGCATAGCCAACCGTCCGGATTGTTTTGAAGATAACTTTCTGGATTGTGCTACCGATAATGCAGTGACTAATCTGCGCAGCTCTTCTGTCTATAAATTAAATATGGGTGGGATGACAGCGTTTAACAACCCGATCGGAAATTGGAGCAATGCGTACAACATGCTGAACTATGTAAACTCTTTCCTCGAAAACGGCTTGACCGACCAGGTGCAGTACAACCGTACCGACCCGGAAGTGGACAAGCAAATCAAGCTGCGTCTGGAAGGTGAATCGTATTTCCTGCGTGCATGGTGGCATTTTGAGCTATTGAAGATGTATGGCGGAAAGGCGAAGAATGGAAAAGCATTGGGTATTCCGTTGGCAGATCATTTTATTTCGCAGGATGAGGCCGCGCAGAACGGTGAATTTCTTCGTCCTACTTATCAGGCAACAGTCGATTTTATCGTTAACGATTTGGATAATGCCATCGAGTTATTACCGAATGTGTATCAGGGAGATGACCTGGAGTTTGGTAATACACAAATCGGTCGTGCCACGAAAGCGGCGGCAGCTGTTCTGAAAAGTCGTGCGCTTTTATATAGCGCAAGCCCTGCCATGCAGGATGATGATGTGACGAAGATCACCGGCATGGGACAATTCGAAATACTGAACCCTACGGTTTATCAGGCAAAATGGGAAGCGGTAGCCAAAGAGATCAATAAAATTCTGGGCATGGAAGGTTTCGGAACTTATGTTCCTGTTACGGCTTCTTCCATTGCCGATGTTCAGACGGAAAGTTCCGATTATGCTTTCCGCAGATATTTTAATAATAACCTATTGGAAGGTTACCATTTCCCGCCATTCTACTACGGAAGTGCCCGTGCCACTCCTTCTCATAATCTGGTAAAGGCTTTTTATGCGAAGAATGGTTATCCGGCAACCGATGTCCGTTCCGGTGTCAATCTGTCTGATCCTGATTTCGATCTGACGCAGCTTTATGCCGTACTGGATAATCGCTTTGCACTGAATGTCTACTATCATAGTGCTACATTTGGCGATTCCGGCCAGCCGTTGGATATGTCCGAGGGTGGAAAAGATTCTCCTTCGTTTAGTGAGAATGCTACACGTACGGGTTATTATCTGGCTAAATTCGTTTCCAAGAAATCGGCTATGCTGAATCCGATTCAGACTTTAAACTCGGTTCATTACAATCCTTTGTTACGAAAATCGGAAGTTCTTCTTAACTTTGCCGAAGCTGCTAATGAGGCTTGGGGCAACCCGACGGTGAAAGCCGAAGGATGCCTGTATTCTGCATACGAAATATTGAAAACAATCCGTTCGCAAGCCGGGGGTATCAATTTTGATCTTTATCTGGATGAAATGGCTCAAAGTAAGGACTCGTTCAGAAAGTTGATTCAGAACGAACGTCGCTTGGAATTTACTTTCGAGAATCATCGTTATTTTGATATGCGTCGTTGGGTATTGCCGTTGAACGAAGAGGTGGAGGGTGTTACCGTTACCCGTAAGGAAGATGGTACATTCAGCTTCAAAGTACAGAAAGTGGAACAACGGAAATATGAAGTGAAAAACTATTTCATGCCGCTACCGTATGCAGAGCTGGAAAAGAATAAGAATCTAATGAATAATCAGGGTTGGGAATAACGTGCTGTTGATATAAATACTTATTTACAATGAAAAGACTAAATATATTATGGATAGGACTGATAAGCATTCTGATGACTGCTTGTTATGACGATTATGAAAAGGACTACGATAAGAGTTCTGTGTACTTTGCTTCGCAAAAACCTCTGCGGACACTGGTAGCCGATACAGATATGTCGATAAAGGTGGGAGTGGCTATTGGCGGTAAAAGAGAGGTGCATACCGATGATTGGGCTACGTTTGAGATCGATCCGTCTTTACTGGATGGTACGGGCTTGACACTGATGCCGGAAAACTATTATCAGTTGGCTAATCCGAACAAGATGACGATTAGTAATCCGAATCTGGCAATAGCAGATGTGAAAGTGACTTTCTCCGATGCTTTCTATGAAGACGATGATGCTTTGAACAAGCACTATGCAATCCCTTTCCGGTTGATCGATCATAATCAGGATGAAATTAGTACTGATGTGAATGGCAATTTGAAGGATTACAGCATTGTAGTTGTCAAGTTCGTCAGCCAGTATCATGGGACATACTTTGTGAAAGGGAAAGTTACCAATTTGTCCACCCAGCAAGTTACTGAATATAGTAACAAGGATTTGAGTCAGAATATGACCCGCGACTTTGTTTCGTTAGGTAGAAACAAAGTACGCAGACCGGGTTTCGGAAACACATTGGAAAACAATGAGTCGGTGAATCTGACAGTCAATCCGGATGGAAGCGTCAATATTGAAGCCGGAGGAAGCGTCGCTATCACAGATGCATCCGCCACATTAGATCCTGCAGCCGAATCATTGGAATTTGTAGGGAAACAGCCTAAGTTTACCCTTTCTTATAAGTACACGAAAGGTGGCGTCACTTATCAGGTTGACGAGGAACTGATTCGTCGTCAGAATCCGGAAGCTGATTTACGCTTCCAGGAATGGTAGAATAGGTATGAGTTGATTATAGATTTCTATTGCTCGCCGGTAATTAGCTGCATCAGTGAATGTTGCAGATTAATTACCGGCGATATCTTTTTCTGTTGGGCGTAGTTGATTTACAATATATACCTACTTGCCCTGTTGGCTATTAATAGCTAACTTCCTTTTGATATAGACCAAACTTCTTTTTGCCGGTTGGATAACTTCCTTTTTCTTCATTCCAAACTATAATTGCAAGCTTTGTTTTTATAAATGCAAGTTCCGTTTATAAAAACAAAGCTTGCAATTATATAAACGGAACTTGCGTTTATAGTTTGAAATAGGGCAAAGACAACTTTACTATGAAGGGAAGAGATCTTTGCAAAGGGAGCAAAAGAACTTTTCTATTAATAGTTGACACGTTGTCTAAGGGTAGGTTGAATTTCTGAAGCAGTTACTTTTGCTTTCTATTTCAACTGTTTGAGAAACTCTGTCGGAGTGATATTAAATTCTTTCTTGAAACACTTTGTAAAGTAGTTCGGATCTGATATACCGACGGCAAATGATGCTTCGGAGACATTCATACCATTCAGTAAATGAGTTTTAGCCTCTTTCATTTTGATCGTCCGTATGAATTGAGTGATGGAGCATCCGGTGAGTGATTTCAGCTTCATGTGCAACAGGCTGCGGCTGATGCGGAGATGGGCTGTGATTTCCGTTACTCCGAAGTCTTCCTTGGTGAGGTTCGCCATAATCAGTTCCATCAGTTCTTTCATGAATATTTCATCCCGCGGGTTGTTGGTTATTTGCTTGATGTTCAGTTCTTCTGCCTGTTTGAAGTGTTCAATACTCTGTTTCCGGCTCTTTTGGATATTCTGTACCAGCAGTTCCAGATTCTTGGCGTTGAAAGGTTTAGTGATATACGCATCGGCTCCCCGCAGATAACCTTCCGTATGGTCGTTCTCATCGGTCTTTGCAGTCAGGAGAATAACGGGGATATGGCTGGTCGTTACGTCCTGTTTGACACGTTCCGTGAATTCCAGGCCGTCCATCACCGGCATCATTAAATCCGATATAATGAGGTTGGGCAGCTGTTTGGCTATCTTCTTGCAGGCTTCCGCACCGTTATACGCCCGTATAATATCATATTTCTCGCTGAATATGCTGGCAAGATAATCATTCATTTCTTTATTGTCCTCTACAATCATAATAGATTCCCGGGCAGGATCTTTTTCTTTGTTGGTCAGCTTTTCGGGAATGAGTTCGATGGTTTCCTTGATTCGCTGGTTATATTTCTGTATTTCTTCGGTCGTGATGTTCTCGGACGAGCGTTCATCGGGGTTGTAAGCATCCTCGGATACATTCAGGGTAACGATAAAGTCCGAACCTTTGTTGATTTCGCTTTCTACCCGGATTTCCCCTTTGTGCATGTGTATGAGCGAACGCGTAAGCGATAATCCCAGTCCGAATCCTTCGCGATGGTCGCGCTTCTCAACTTGGTAGTAACTTTCAAATATTTGTTCTTGAGCTTCTTTAGGAATCCCCCTGCCATTGTCTTTGACGGAGATTTGCACAAATGTTCCTTTCTCTTCTTTTATTAGTTTGGCACTCAACTTGACGTATCCGCCGGGCTGGGTATATTTAAATGCGTTTGAGAGCAAGTTATAAAGAATCCGTTCCAGCTTGGAAGGCGAGAACCAGACTTCCTCTTCGGTGTCTTCCAGGTTGACGATGAAGTCAATTTCCCGTTCCCCGGCTACAATGTCGAAGATGTGCGACAGTTCTTCCAGAAAGTGCATGATGTCTCCCTTCCGGACGCTGATACGCATCTGTTTCATCTCGATTTTACTGAACGTCAATAGTTCATTAATCAGATAATTCATCCGGTTGGCGTTTCGGTAGATGACTTCCAGTTTCTCTTTATCGTTGTTGCTGATTTGTGGCTGCTGGATCAATCGTTGCAGAGGTGATAGAATCAGGGTCAGCGGTGTTTTCAGGTCATGGGAAATGTAAGTGAAGAAATTGATCTTCTGTTGATTCATATTCTCTATGTTGACGCGTTGTTCATGCTCCGTTTTCAGTCGCATGAGCAGGATGATACGCGTTTTGGTATATCTGTATGCGGCGTAAATGATTAATAGGAAGAGTAGTGCATAAACTAAATATGCTCCCGGTGAGAGCCACCAAGGAGGAAGGACTCTGATGGCAAGGTCCTTTTGGCCCGTTTCGTCCCAGTGGATACCATCTTTGCTGGCTTTGATCTTTAAGATATATCTTCCTGAAGGCAGATTGGAGAAGCGTACCTGATGCTGGTTGCCTACAAACTGCCAGTCCTTGTCGATACCTTCCATTTTCATCGCATATTGAGTGTTGTCGGTATATTGATAATTCAGGCCGGAATATTCGAGACGCAGGGATTGGGCTTGTTCGTGCGTCAGGGTGATCTCTGTCAGTTCGGAGATAGAGGAAGGGATGAATGCTTTCTCATTGTTGGGCGACATATATTCGCTGTTGCTCCAAATGGCAGTCAGTGCAATGTTGAAACGGGGATTGACGGAGCGTACCTGTTCCGGGTAGAAAGAAATCATACCGTTGATAGTTCCGAAATACAATTCTCCGTCAGGCTTCTTACAGGCGGAGGAGTAGTTGAACTGGTTGATGGGCAATCCGTCGGCCGTGGTATATCGGTCAATGCTTCCTGTTTGGAAATTGATACAACAAAGTCCGTTTCCGGTACCTACCCAAACATTACTCATCTCATCTTCAATGATACCTTTGATGGCGTTGGAGCCCAACTGTTCTTTACTGTAAAAGGCGATAATGCTACCGTTGCGGTCTGATACATAAAGCCCGTTGTTGTCTGTACCTATCCATATCCGTTGATGTGAATCGGGGTAGATATAGGTGATGTAGAGATCGGTATGCGGCAGGATGGGGAGC
This sequence comes from Bacteroides celer, assembly GCF_002632415.2. Classification (NCBI taxonomy): domain Bacteria; kingdom Pseudomonadati; phylum Bacteroidota; class Bacteroidia; order Bacteroidales; family Bacteroidaceae; genus Bacteroides; species Bacteroides celer. Next base: position 78,594 of record NZ_CP178209.1, read on the forward strand.
GAGGTTACTTTCAGTGTATGGGTATTGATCTGAAATATACTGCCTTTTCGGGTTCCTGCCCAAAGTATACTGTCATTAAACTGTACCAGGTTAAAGACACGGAGAGATGAAATTTTTTCCGGGCGGGAGTTTGCTTTCTTCTTGTCGATCAGGAATAAGCCGGAAGGGCCTCCGTACCAGATATGATCGTTCTTGTCTTCGATGATGCAGAAGCCGGAAGAAACCTCATCCGACAGTAGATTATAGTCTATCGTGCGGTTTAGATGCGGTATATAGTGAAGAGCTCCTTTCAGGAACAGTCCGAGCCACAGGCTGTTATCTTTGTCGAGCCATAAAGAATGTATGTTCTTGGCGTAAATTTGCATTTGCTTGTGCAGCCGTTCGGCACGGGTGATTTCTTTCTTATTGTTCAGGTAGTTCAATCCGCCATCTTCGGTGGCGATGTACAGACCATTGTCCGGAGCATTGATAATCTGGCGGACAGCCTTTCCGCTCAAATGATTAAAACTGGCTCCGTATGGATATATCTGGAACTGGTCGGAACCGAATATATAATAGTTGACTCCTCCGAAATAGGTTCCCACCCACATATTATGAGCCTTGTCCTGATAAAGGCTGTAAATGGGAGAATCGTTTAGCGCACTTAAATCCCGTTCCGATTGTTCGTAGTGTGCAATCAGTTGATAGAGTTTGTTGAAGACAAAGATGCCATACTCCGTGCCTACCCATATATTCCCCGTATGGTCGGTTGCCGCACACCGGAAGTCTTTCACTTCAAGGTCTTTCGAAAGATTACACAGGGTATTGCTTTGTATATGATAGACGAAAAAATCGTTGTTAGTATTAAATAAAAGCTGGTTGGACGAGATCAGGACGGCATTGTTGCATTGCTGTGTAAAAGGCTGGATGAGAGTCGGGAGGGAAACGAACTGTTTCTTTTCCAGACTGTATCGCATCAGTCCTTTGTTGGTATCTATCCATAAGGTTTTGTCTCCGTCCTCCGCAAAGTATCTCACATGAGGCTTTTCTTTATCGAGAAGAAAAGGGACGAACAAGCTGTCTTGTTCATTGTAGCGATAGAGTCCGTTGCTACAAGCTGCCAGAAGCATACCATCGCTGGTGTTCAGGAAACAAACATCATCCTTAGTGTTCCCTTTAATCTGGTAACGGCTGAAATCTTCTGTCTCGTAGTTATAGCTGCAGATGCCCTGATCGGTAGAGATCCATAGAATGTTACGGAGCGAATCGTTATATAAGCGTGTGATGAAATTGTGGCGGAGTGAGGTGCTGTCGGCTTCATTATGTGCGAACAGGTTGATATTATAACCGTCATATCGGCACAATCCGTTGCGTGTACCAAACCAGATGAACCCATGGTTGTCCTGGGTGATTGCATTGATCGTATTGTGCGGGAGTCCTTCAGCTATACTTAGCTGTTTGAAGCGTATGTTATTATATTGAATCTGTCCCGTCGACAAGCTTGTATTTAAGAGCACGAGACTAAATAAAAGTACGAATTTAAGTAAGGTGGTTCTCATGGCTTTTCTGATTGATTTTCACGACCTAAAGATACGTCTTTTTTTGTTTTGAACAGTCGTAGAATTGTTCAAACGGGCAGCACTCATGTTCAGTTTGCCGCTTCGCTACAGATTTTTATACATGATTGCAGGTATTAAGCATTATTTTTCTGTTTTTCTTGGATAGAAAAGACCACATTTGCAATGTGAAACTCTAAAAACAAATGCTATGAATCATTCGACATTCAAATCCTTTACGTTTGGTATCGGTCTGTTTTTCACATTACCTCTGGTATATGGGAATAGTTCCTCTCTGTCTTCCTCCGATGGAACATTGTATATCAATAAATCGAAAACCCACAAAGTGGCTCCCGTAAAGTACGGTTTCCATTATGAGGAAATAGGAATGATGGGCGAGGGTGCCTTGCACGCCGAACTGATACGTAACCGTTCGTTTGAAGAAGCTACACCGCCTGCCGGATTATCTGTGAAGGACGGTCTTTATGAAAATGTTCCGGCTCCCCGCGTTAAAGAGAAAAAAGTGTTTCAGGCCGATCCGCTGATTGGATGGACGACTTATCCGTTATCATATACTCCTGTATTTATCAGTCGCACGGATGAAAATCCGATGAGCGGGGAAAATAAGTATTCGATGCTGGTTAATGTCACGGAAGATATTGCGAACCATTCGGATGCCCTGATTCTCAACCGTGGATATTATGGAATGAACCTGAAGACAGATACGTCTTACCGCCTTTCCTTGTTTCTGAAGAACAGGAATTATTCCGCTCCGTTACGTGTATTTCTGGTTGACGAATTGGGACAGCGGGTGAGCAATGTGATCGAAGTGAATGTAGGGAATCGGGAATGGACAAAATATACCGGTGAACTGAAACCGGAAAAGAACGTCCGGCGTGGAATGTTTGCCATACAACCGATGTCGAAAGGACAATTTCAGATGGATGTCGTTTCCCTGTTCCCGTCCGATACCTGGAACGATGGAAAATCCGTATTCCGTAAAGACATTGTTCAGAACCTGAAAGAGTTTTCTCCCAGCTTTATCCGTTTTCCGGGCGGATGCATCGTGCACGGAGTCAATGAAGAAACGATGTATCACTGGAAAAAGACGCTCGGACCGATTGAAAATCGTCCGGGACAGTGGAGCAAATGGGCACCTTATTACCGTACCGACGGAATCGGCTATCATGAGTTTTATGAATTGTGCGAATATGTGGGAGCTGATGCGATGTATGTGATGCCTACGGGTATGATTTGCAGCGGTTGGGTGAAGCAAAGTCCACAGTGGAATTTCAGACACATTGATGTCGATCTGGACGCTTATATCCAGGATGCGTTGGATGCCATCGAGTATGCCATTGGTGATACAACTACGAAATGGGGAGCCGAACGGGCAAAGAACGGTCATCCCGCTCCTTTCCCGCTAAAATATATCGAGATTGGAAATGAAGATTTCGGACCTGTGTATTGGGAACGTTATGAAAAAATTTATCAGGCATTGTCCGCCAAATATCCTGACTTGATTTATATAGCCAATAGTGTCATCCGTGTAGTCGGAAGAGAGAATGATGACAAACGGAAGGATATTCCTAATTTTGTCAACCCGAAGAATGTGAAAGTGTTCGATGAACATTATTATAACTCAATCGAATGGGCTTGCGAACAGCATTATCGTTTTGATAACTACAAACGGGGTGTTGCCGAGCTGTTTATCGGCGAATTGGGTATTAGCGGAAAATATCCTTATAACCTGCTGGCTACCGGAGCCATCCGTATGTCAATAGAACGCAACGGCGATTTGAATCCCTTGTTTGCCGAACGTCCGGTGATGAGGCATTGGGACTTTCTGGAACACCGTATCTTCCTGCCGATGTTGATTAATGGAGTAGACAGTAGCGTAAAGACTTCCTTCTTCTACCTGGCAAAGATGTTCAGGGATAACACGTTTGACGTGTGTCTGGATGCAGCGATCAAGGATATAGAAGGTTTGCAGAACATCTTTGTTACGATGGGATATGATACGGCCAGCAAACAATATATCCTGAAACTGATAAACCTGCAGGATAAAAAAGTCACTCTACAACCGGAAGTTTCCGGCTTCAAACGTCCCGTCAAGGCACATAAAACAAGCCTGGTACTGGTTCCGGGAAAAGAAAACACACCGTTTGCTCCGAATGAAGTCCAACCGGTAGAGACGGAAGTCGGACTGGATCTGAACCAGCCGCTCGAACTGGAGGCCGCTTCCATGGTTGTATATCGTTTTAAATAGGATCTTTTAAATAAGAAATAAATAAAATGAAAACAATCTTTTGTATCACAGGACTTGCCATACAAGGTTTGGCTATGTCAGTCCAGGCGCAAACCGGCAAACCGAATATTGTGGTTATTATGACCGATCAGCAGCGTGCCGATTTGTGCGGCAGGGAAGGTTTTCCGCTGGAAGTGACTCCCTTTGTCGACCGTTTGGCGCAGGAGAATGTATGGTTCAATAAGGCATACACTGTGATGCCGGCCAGCTCTCCGGCACGTTGTTCCATGTTCACCGGGCGTTTTCCTTCCGCCACTCACGTACGCACGAATCACAATATCCCCGACATCTCCTATCAACAGGACTTAGTGGGCGTATTGAAAGAAAACGGATATAAAACAGCATTGGTTGGCAAGAATCACGCTTACCTGAAACCTGCCGACTTGGATTTCTGGTCTGAATACGGACACTGGGGAAAGCACAAAAAGACGACTCCCGCAGAGAAAGAGACTGCCCGTTTCCTGAATCAGCAAGCCAGGGGGCAATGGCTGGAACCCTCTCCAATCTTCCTGGAAGAGCAGCATCCCACCAAAATCGTGAACGAAGCACTGGCATGGATTGAGAAACAGAAAGAAAATCCTTTCTTCGTATGGGTATCCTTTCCGGAACCCCACAACCCTTATCAGGTATGCGAACCCTATTACTCCATGTTCTCGCCCGACAAACTTCCCGTATTGAAGACATCACGCAAGGACTTGGCAAAGAAAGGAGAGAAATACCGTATTCTGGCAGAACTGGAAGATGCATCCTGCCCCAACCTGGAACAGGACCTGCCCCGAATCCGTGCCAACTATATCGGAATGATCCGGTTGATAGACGATCAGATCAAAAGATTGATCGAATCATTGAAAGCCAGCGGACAATATGAAAATACCATCTTTGTTGTACTCTCCGACCACGGTGATTATTGGGGAGAATACGGATTAATCCGTAAAGGAGCCGGACTTTCCGAAAGCCTGGCACGTATTCCGATGGTATGGGCGGGCTATCAGATCAAGAATCAGCCTGCACCTATGGATGGCCACGTGTCGATAGCCGACCTTTTCCCTACATTCTGCTCTGCCATCGGTGCCGAAATACCGGCAGGCGTTCAGGGACGTAGCTTGTGGCCGATGTTGGCCGGGAAGGCTTATCCCAAAGAAGAATTCTCCAGCATGGTGGTTCAACAAGGCTTCGGTGGAGCTGACGTCGGACTGGACGCTTCCCTGACTTTCGAACAGGAAGGAGCATTGACTCCCGGCAAAATAGCCCACTTTGACGAACTGAACACCTGGACACAAAGTGGCACTTCACGCATGATAAGAAAGGATGACTGGAAACTGGTAATGAATCATTATGGAAACGGTGAACTTTATAACTTGAAGAAAGACCCTTCGGAAGTTCATAATCTGTTTGGTGAGAAGAAATATAGCGAAATTCAAACGGAACTTCTGACCCGGTTGCTGGCATGGGAATTACGTTTGCAGGACCCACTACCTCTTCCGCAAAGACGCTATCATTTTAAACAGAATCCATTTAACTATCTTAAATAGGAAGAATACGTAAACATAAAACAGAAATATATGAAATTGATTGGACGATTAGGATTGATCTTGCTTACAGGATTTATTTCCATCTGTACAGCATCAGCGCAGTTATATGGAACGGCAAATACAAACGCTCCGGAGCTACGTGTTCCGAAATTCGTAAAGCCGGCATTTGATTATTGGATGAGGGACACTTGGGCTACGCTGGGTCCCGACGGTTATTATTATATCACAGGAACGACCTCTACCCCCGACCGTTACTTTCCGGGACAGAGACATTGCTGGGACTGGAACGACGGTTTGTACCTGTGGCGTTCCAAAGATATGAAGTCCTGGGAAGCCAGAGGACAAATATGGTCGATGGAAAAAGACGGAACCTGGCAAAAGAAGCCGAAAGTATATAAAGCAGGAGAGAAATATCAGAAAAAATCCATAAACGGTGATCCGATGGACAACCGTTTCCATGCTGTATGGGCTCCGGAAATGCATTATATCAAAAGTGTGAAGAACTGGTTTATCGTTGCCTGCATGAATGAGTCGGCAGGTGGGAGAGGTTCTTTCATTTTGCGGAGCAAGACCGGAAAGCCGGAAGGACCGTACGAGAATATCGAAGGTAATAAAGATAAAGCTATCTTCCCGAACATCGACGGAAGTTTGTTCGAAGATACGGACGGCACTGTCTACTTTGTCGGGCACAACCATTATATCGCCCGTATGAAACCGGATATGAGCGGATTTGCCGAGGAACTGAAAACATTGAAAGAGAAAAAATATAATCCGGAACCATATATTGAAGGAGCGTTTATCTTCAAATACGATAACAAATATCACCTCGTACAAGCTATATGGTCGCACCGTACGTCGGAGGGAGATACCTATATTGAGAAAAAGGGAGTAACCTCACCGAAGACACGTTATAGTTACGACTGCATCATCTCGACAGCCGATAATGTGTATGGTCCCTATAGCGAACGCTACAATGCCATCACGGGAGGAGGACACAACAACCTTTTCCAGGATAAGGATGGAAACTGGTGGGCTACCATGTTCTTCAATCCGCGTGGGGCACAGGCGGCAGAGTATAAAGTGACGTGCCGTCCCGGATTAATTCCGATGATCTATGAGAATGGTAAATTCAAACCCAACTTTAATTATAATACCAAATGAAAACTTCTTTATTGATAGCAGGCAGCCTGGCTCTGGTCCCGATGACGTATGCACAGGACAAACCGAATATTATTATCATACTGGCAGACGATTTGGGCTTCTCCGATCTCGGCTGCTTCGGTGGTGAGATTCATACACCGGTACTGGATAAACTGGCAAAGAATGGCGTCCGTATGACGCAGATGTATAACAGTGCACGCAGTTGTCCGTCGCGTGCCAACCTGTTGACGGGACTTTATCCGCATCAGACGGGATTGGGACACATGGACGGCAGTCATCCTGCCTGGCCGAAAGGATATTCCGGTTTCCGTTCCAATTCGGACAACGTCACGATTGCAGAAGTCCTGAAAGATGCCGGATATTTTACGGCTATGTCAGGAAAGTGGCATCTGGGGAATAAGTCGAATCCTATTCTTCGTGGGTTTCAAGAGTATTACGGATTGCTGGGCGGATTTAATTCTTTCTGGAATCCGGAAGTATATACCCGTTTGCCGAAAGACCGTACCCCCAGACACTATGAAGAAGGAACTTTCTATGCAACGAATGTGATAACGGATTATGCGATTGACTTTATCGACCAGGCACATCAGGAAAAGAAACCGCTGTTCCTGTATCTGGCTTATAATGCTCCCCATTTTCCTTTGCACGCACCGAAAGAAGTGACCGATAAATATATGTCTCTCTATATGCAGGGATGGGACAAGATTCGTGACGCACGTTGGAAACGGATTGTTGACCTGAAACTGATGCAAGGCAAACCGGAACTTAGCCCGCGCGGCGTGGTTCCCGAAAGTCTGTTTGAAGATGAAACGCATCCGTTACCGGCATGGGACTCATTGACGAAAGATCAGCAGACCGACTTGGCACGTCGTATGTCCATTTTTGCAGCGATGGTGGATGTGATGGACGCGAATATCGGCCGGGTAGTGGATGAGTTGAAAAAGAACGGTGAGTTGGACAATACATTTATCATGTTTATGTCCGATAACGGAGCTTGTGCCGAATGGCACGAATTTGGTTTTGACAAACAGACCGGAGTCGAATATCATACGCATACGGGAGCCGAACTCGACCAGATGGGCTTACCCGGAACTTATCATCATTACGGCACAGGCTGGGCGAATGTTTGTTGCACACCGTTCACGCTGTATAAACATTATGCTCACGAAGGAGGTATCTCAACCCCATGTATCATTTCCTGGGGGAATCAGGTGAAGAACAAAGGCGGACTGGATCATCAGCCTGCACAATTCTCCGATATCATGTCTACCTGTGTGGAACTGGCAGGAGCCACTTATCCGAAAGAATATCAGGGAAGAGCGATTCTGCCTACGGCAGGTAAATCCATCCTCCCGATTGTGAAAGGGAAGAAGATGCCCGAAAGGTATATTTATGCAGAGCATGAAGGCAACCGCATGGTGCGTAAAGGTGACTGGAAGCTGGTTTCGGCCAATTTTAAGGGAGATGAATGGGAATTGTACAACATCAGGGAAGACCGTACCGAGCAGCACAACCTGATCGGCAAATATCCTGAAATGGCAAAAGAACTGGAAACGGCCTATTTCGAATGGGCAGACAAGAGCGATGTCTTGTATTTCCAGAAAATGTGGAATACCTACAATAAGAATCGACGGAAAGATTTTAAAGAATATAAAACCCGCTAATGCTTATGGATAAAAGAATCTTATTTACTCTGGCTTTAGGAGCCATGTCGCAGGTGTTTGCCCATGCATGGGAGCCTAAAGGTGATAAAATCAAAACAGTATGGGCTGAACAGGTGACGCCGGAAAATGTGTGGCAAAGTTATCCCAGACCGCAGTTGCAACGGGCCGAATGGATCAATCTGAATGGATTGTGGAAATATGCCGTGACGGATCAGAACACGGTCCGGAAGAATGTTTCCTTTGAGGGGGAAATCCTCGTCCCGTTTGCGATTGAATCGTCTCTGTCCGGAGTGCAGAAAACATTTCTTCCTACGGATAAACTATGGTATCAACGTGAGTTCACACTAAATCCCTCCTGGAAGAATAAATCTACTATCCTGCATTTCGGAGCGGTGGATTATGAATGTCAGGTGTGGGTGAATAACCGGTTGGCCGGCACGCATAAAGGAGGGAATAATCCGTTCTCGTTTGATATTACTAAGTTTTTGAAGAAAAGCGGGCCTCAAAGCATTGAGGTAGCTGTAACCGATCCGACAGATACGGAATCTATTTCCCGTGGCAAGCAACAACTCAATCAGGAGGGAATTTGGTATACACCCGTATCGGGTATTTGGCAGACAGTCTGGCTGGAAGCGGTAGATAAAACTTATATCCGTCAGGTGCTTCCTTCCACTGATATTGAAAAGAAGTCCGTAAAGCTGAACTTCGACATAGCCGGAGCTAAAGGTAATGAAGAGGTAAAAATAGAAGTATTGGATGATGGCAAAGTAATCAGGACGGTGGAACAGAAGTTGAGTAATACGATGGAGATAGACGTTCCGGATGCTGTCTTATGGTCTCCGGAATCTCCGAAACTGTATCGTCTGAATATTTCCTTATCCAATGGAGGGCGTGTTTTAGATCAGGTAAAGAGTTATTTTGCTTTGAGAAAAGTAGATGTACGGAAAGATGAGTGCGGATATAATCGTATTTGCCTGAATAATCAACCCATCTTCCAATACGGTCCCCTCGATCAAGGCTGGTGGCCCGACGGATTGCTGACTCCTCCTTCCGAGGAAGCGATGCTGTGGGACATGGTGCAGTTGAAGAAGATGGGATTTAATATGATCCGTAAACATATCAAAGTGGAGCCGGAACAGTATTATTATTACGCCGACTCTCTCGGTCTGATGATGTGGCAGGATATGGTATCCGGTTTTGCTACGTCAAGGAAAAAAGAGGAGCATGTCAATCCGTTGGCTACTACTGATTGGAATGCTCCCGAAGAACACACCCGCCAATGGCAAAAAGAAATGTTCGAGATGATTGACCGTCTCCGTTTCTATCCCTGTATCACTACTTGGGTTGTATTCAATGAAGGATGGGGACAGCACAATACGGTGGAAATCGTGAATAAAGTGATTAAGTACGACGATACACGTCTGATAAACGGAGTGACCGGATGGACGGATAGAGGCGTAGGCGATATGTACGACGTGCATAATTATCCTGTCACTTCCATGATTCTGCCGGAGAATAACGGTAACCGTATTTCCGTATTGGGAGAGTTCGGCGGTTATGGCTGGGCGATTAAGGAGCATATCTGGAATCCGAATATGAGAAACTGGGGGTATAAGAATATCGACGGGGCAATGGCATTGATTGATAGCTATGGTCGCCTGTTATATGATTTGGAAACGCTGATTGCCCAGGGATTGAGTGCGGCAGTCTATACACAAACTACTGATGTGGAAGGGGAAGTGAACGGCTTGATTACTTATGACCGGAAAGTGACTAAAATACCGGAAGGCTTGTTGCACCTGATGCACAACCGTTTGTATGAAATCACCCCCGTGAAAGCTGTTACTTTGATTGCGGACGGCCAGAACGGAAGCAAGAATACCCGCCTTGTCGGTGTGAACGGTCAGGAACTGAAAATGACTTCTTTGCCTTTCGAATGTCCTCCTCGTTCCACAATAGTATCTGAAGCTACTTTTAATGTAGATAAGGACTTTAACCATCTGTCTTTATGGCTGAATGTTGCCGGAGAAGCAAAAGTGTGGTTGAATGGAGTGGAAGTCTTTGCACAGGAGGCGAAACAGACTAGGCAGTACAATCAATACAATATCAGTGATTATAGCCGTTATTTGCGAAAAGGAAACAATCTGTTGAAAATCGAAGTGAAAGATAGCAAGAAGATGAGATTCGATTATGGGTTGAGAGCTTATTAACGGAATTGTTTTTCTTTTGTCTGTTTCTATTGTAAGGTACTTACCTTTGTATTCTTCTTCTCGAATAGGCTTAGGAATCGAAACACTGTAGAATTTCTTGGCATTTGGGAGAAGCTGAACAATCCCACTTTTAATTGTGTAGAATTCGACATAATTAAAAGTGGGGTTGTTCAGTTATCGCCTTAGCGCAAAAAAATGGATACAAAATACAAATACCATTGGTATCATATCAAAACTGGTAGATATGGTGGAACATGCCCACAAAGGCATTGATTTTATAAACATTCAGTGCAAAACTTCTTGTATTTATTGCCTTATTTCCAATATATTCCAAATAAATCATTTATCTTTGTCACACGCTTTCCGCCCATCGGCGTGATGAAATAGGTGGAAAGTGATTTTATTTCTTATTGGAGTAAAAGCGTATTATCTCTCGTCTATGAAAATTAGCAGTTTTAAAGGAGAGAGGTGATTCAGCAGATACTCCACGCGAACGGTGTATATCAACATATCCGTAAGAGATGTGTTATATATAAACGATTGGCGTGGGTGTCTGTTGTTATCATTATCTTCCTCAAGGTGTTGCTAAGCCTCATAGACGGATAATGGTGCAACAGCATCTACGCCTTTCTTGTATCCGGTTGGTTTATTCATAATGCCCCAATATAACCTAACCAATTCCCGCCCACCGGACTGCAGGAGGCGTAGATGCCCGTTGTGCTAATATAATAAAAAGAGTATCCCTCTTTCATTGTATCACACATAAAAAACGAACATTATGTCAGAATGGATTAGCGTAGAAGAAGCGGCCACGAAATACGGTATTGAAAAAGAGTATATCCAACTTTGGGCGGATATGCAGGTAATCATGTCATATTTCAAGGATTACAGAACCGTCGTAAACGATCAGAGTCTCCGTGGATTCTTGAAGATTAGGGAGAAAGGAATTAGCCCGGAATATGTGAAAGTCTTGGAGCAGCTTTGTATCAGTAAATCTGAAGTGTGTTCGGCGTATGCTTTTCTCTTAGGGGCACGCGACAAGGAACTCAAAATGTACAGGGAAGCCAAATCACAGCGGGATGCATTGCGGGGCATGTGGATAGAACTAAACGAACGGACACGGGATTTAGAAATAGAACTTGAATTGGGACGGAGCGGTTGTTATAAATGCCCGTTAAAAAAGCTGTGTATAGGGATCAAAAGAATAAAACTGAATTGGGCTACAAAGATGCAGAAATGAGTAATATCTGCTTATTATATGATAGAAAAAAGGTAAGATTAGGTTCTTCAATCATTTTTTAATTCTATTATGGATACCCATTATAAACATTATTCGGCTAATGGCATGAAAAAGTAAGAGGGATTATATCCATTACTCTGGTGCAGCAACACTCCAACTTTCTTTCCCTTTCTTTGTTCTTTCTGCGGGAATATGCTACTTTTGCATTATCTCATAAATATGAGAACTAAAGAAAGGAACAAATTATGGAAGAAGTAAAAAGAATCCCTTATGGAGTTTCCAACTTTGTGGAAGTGGTGGAACAGAATCAATATTACGTGGACAAGACTATGTATCTGCCGTTGTTGGAAAAACAACCTAGCAATTTGTTCTTTATCCGCCCCCGCCGTTTCGGCAAGAGCATCTTTCTGAGTATGCTCCGAACTTATTATGACATCGCCCAAAAAGAAAAGTTCGAAAAGCGTTTCAGCAATTTATGGATAGGCAGTCATCCTACACAGTTACAAGGGACTTTCCAAATACTCTTTCTTGATTTCTCCAGAGTGGGAGGTCTTGACGGGACACTTACCCAAAACTTTGATGATTATTGCTGCGGCGGACTGGATGATTTCGCTTCTATTTATGAGTCCTATTATTATCCCGGCTTCGAAGAGGAAATGAAAGCGCAGTGCGGCACTACCAACAAATTGAACTTTCTGGACCGCAAGGCACGTAATAACGGCTCCAAGCTTTATCTGATAGTGGATGAATATGATAATTTCACTAATGTGGTGCTAAACGAGCAGGGTGACAGAGTCTATCACGCCCTAACCCACGCCAGTGGCTTCTACCGCGAAATCTTCAAGAAGTTCAAAGGCATGTTCGAGCGCATCTTCATGACCGGTGTCAGCCCCGTAACGCTGGACGACCTGACTAGTGGATTCAATATCGGTTGGAATATCAGTATCGATCATCAATTTAATATGATGTTGGGATTCAGCGAGACTGATGTACGCGAGATGCTCCAATATTATAAGGATGCCGGGCAGTTGCCGGGCAATACGAATATAGATGCGATGATAGAGGAGATGCGACCATGGTATGACAATTATTGTTTTGCCGAAGAAAGCTTGGAGCGTGACCCAAAGATGTTCAACTGTGACATGGTGTTTTATTATCTGCGTCATTATATGACTTTGGGTAAATCCCCCAAAGAAATGATAGACCCTAATACTCGCACGGATTATAATAAGATGAAAAAACTTATCCGACTAGACAAGTTGGACGGTAACCGCAAAGGAGTGTTACGTAAAATCACCGAAGATGGGCAGATTGTTACCACGTTGACAACTACCTTTCCTGCTACGGATATTACCAAACCTGAAATTTTCCCCAGTCTGCTTTTTTATTATGGTATGCTTACCATTACTGCCACTCGCGGCAACTATCTGGTGTTAAGTATTCCCAATAATAACGTGCGTAAACAATATTACGAATTCTTGTTGGAAGAATATCAGGACAATCGACATATTAATCTGAACGACCTTGGTCTGATGTATTACGAAATGGCTTACGACGGCCATTGGCGTGAAACGTTGGAATTTATCGCCCATGCCTACAAGGAAAACTCTTCCGTGCGCAGCGCTATTGAGGGAGAGCGCAACCTGCAAGGTTTCTTTACTGCTTACCTGAGTACGAATGCATATTACCTGATAGCCCCGGAAGTAGAATTGAACCACGGTTATTGTGATCTGTTCCTGATGCCTGACCTGATACGCTATGACGTGAAGCACAGCTATATCATCGAACTAAAATATCTCTCTGCCAAAGACTCGGGAGCGAAAGCCGAAGCCCAATGGAAAGAAGCTGTAGAACAGATAAAAGGTTATGCTGCCGGTCCTAAGGTACGCCGGATGATATACGGCACCGAGTTGCATGGCATCGTCATGCAGTTTCGCGGATGGGAGTTGGAGCGGATGGAAGAAGTCATATAGAAATTCTGTTTGATATAATTATTCTGAATACACAAATTTTATTTGAGGTACTACAGTCTGACAAAAGAGAGATTGTAGTATCTCGGATTGTTTGGATGGTACTGCTTGGTCAACTATTGTAATAACCCCAATATACAAGTTCCCATTTATATCACTATACTTTCATTCAATACGGTGCGGAAAGGAGCCAAAGATACTATCGCTGACAATAACTTGTCAATATGCAACTTTTATTTCTTTCTCTTGTTTATATTACTTTTTCAATTGCCTAACAAGTTTTCGTTTGACAGTTGTTGAACGAACGTTTGACAACTGTCAAACGAAAACTTGTTAGGCAATGAAATAGCTATCAATAGGTAAACGATTGCTTAAAAGTAACTAAGAAACTTATTAGTAATAATAAGCTCATTACCGTGCAGTCATGAACAAGATTCACCTCTGTGTCCTCTGTGGTGAAAACCGTATAGGAATGAAACCTTATTCTTAACTATTAATTTCTAGGATTTATAACCTAATAATTCTTTTGTAGCCAGGCTCCCAATAGTTTATCAGCTATTTCATAGTGATTTTGTTCCTGTGAGACTAGATTCTTTTCCAGTAACCCCTTGAGTGCAGCTTGTACGGAACTCGGAGTACTTAGCTTGTATTTTTTTATGAATTTTCCTGAAGTGACTCCGGTTGCTTTTTGTTCTTTTCCGATAGCAATCAGCACCTCTTTCTGTTTTTCCGGAAGGCGGGAGAAAATCTCCTGATATGTGAAGTCCTGCATCTGCAGGATATTGGTCAAGGCAATACTTTAGAGGGAACGATCACACACTTCCCCTTTTCCGGTCAGTATATATAATTCATTAAACATGAGTTGTACATACCAGGTATGTCCTTCAAAGAAATTATATACTTCGTCTATCAGTTCTTCTTCAATACGTTTCTTGTTTTCAAGGAAAAGCCTTTCAACAAATGCCCTGTATGCCGTAAGCGGAATGCTCTTTAGTTGCATCATATTGACACTTTGATAAAAAGGTCGGGCCGGGCTGTTGAACATATTCATCATAATGTGTTTCTGGCTTCCGGCAAAGATGAAACGAGCATTTTGGCAATGCTGGACTTTAGTTCTCAATATGGCTTCTACATTCTTCTCTGTGTAATTGCCTATTTGCTGAAATTCGTCAATGGCTACGATACAAGATTTATCAGCCTGTTCTAAATAAGCGAAGATTTCATCCAGTGTTGTTTCTGCTGTATGGATGTCTCCTAATCCAATATCGAAGGTGGGCTCTCCCGTAACAGAATCCAACTTAAAACCTGCGCGCAGTGAGGAAATGACGGAGAAGAAACGTTCGATGAACTTCATTCCTTTGGGTTTGAGTTTCTCGAAAATCTCTTTTCCCAAGGCGAATACAAATTCCCTAAGGCTGGCTGTCGCATAAATATCAATGAAGAATGTATAGTAATGCTCTTTGATCTCATCTTGATAAAAGCAATGACGAATCAGACCTGTCTTTCCCATGCGACGCACAGAAATGATAACGACATTTCTTCCATTTGTTATGTTACGTATCAACTGTTCTGTTTCCACTTCGCGGTCACAAAAGTAATGGGGAGATAGGTATCCGCCTACGATAAAAGGGTTATTAACGATTGCCATACTGATTATTATAAATACAATTATTACAAATATAATAATTATGTTTATAATAAATCCGATTTACCTCCTCTTTTTAATAAAGATTGTTCTTTCTACCTGCAATAATCTTCTCCTGAAAGCCGGAAGTTTCTGAAAGACTTTTATCTTTGCAGATATAATACATACGGCACTATGAAAAAAGTTATTCTGATTTTTGTGACAATCGTCCTTTCTGGTCTGCTTTATGCAAAAGATAATAAGAGTACCGATGCGTTACTTCGTGAGATTGATGGTATCATTAAAAACCGTCAGACTTATGGAGCGGAAAAGGAGGCACGAATTGCTGACTTGAAGAAATTGTTGGTTGAGGCTGCTTCTGATGAGCAGCGATATGGTTTTTGCGGACGTCTTTTCGATGAATACCGGGCTTATAATCTGGATTCGTCTTTTGTCTATGCCCAACGGAAAGAGGAACTGGCACATCGTTTAAATAAACTGGACTACTTGGATGATTCTGCCATGAATATGGCGGAAGTGATGGGAACTACCGGAATGTACAAAGAAGCCCTCGAGTTATTGGGGAAAATTGATAAGAAAACACTGCCCGACTATCTATATGGCTATTATTATCATCTATATCGCACTATTTATGGATTGATGGGTGATTATGCCGTTACGGAGAAAGCCAAGAAAGAATATTACCGGATGACGGATTTGTACCGGGATTCCCTGTTACAGATCAATGCTTCCGACTCTCTGGGACATGCATTGGTGATGGCAGATAAGTACATCGTTCATGCCCGATACGATGAAGCGATTGATATGCTGATGAAATATTACAGTAAACCGTCTTTGGATGACCATGCACAGGCAATGATTACTTATACCATTTCCGAAGGCTATCGGTTGAAAGGAGATAAGCAGGGGCAAAAACATTACCTGGCTCTTTCGGCCATCGCCGATTTGAAATCAGCGGTAAAAGAATATGTATCGTTGCGCAAACTCGCTTCTCTTGTTTATGAAGCAGGAGACATCGACCGTGCCTACAACTATCTGAAATGTTCCCTGGAGGATGCCACTCTTTGCAATGCCCGTCTTCGTACGTTGGAAATCTCGCAGGTCTTTCCTATCATCGACCAGGCCTATCAATTAAAAACCAAACGTCAGCAACAGGAGATGAAAGTTTCGTTGATATGTATTAGTCTGCTTTCCGTTTTCTTACTGGTTGCCATTTTCTTTGTCTATAAACAGATGAAAAAGGTAGCTGCTGCGCGCCGCGAAGTGGTCGATACCAATACGCTCCTGCAAGAACTGAACGAAGAACTTCACGATTCCAATTCGCAACTGAAAGAAATGAATCATACGCTTTCGGAAGCCAACTATATCAAGGAGGAATATATCGGGAGATACATGGACCAATGTTCCACTTATCTCGATAAGATGGATTTATACCGCCGTTCCTTGAATAAGATTGCTGCTGCCGGAAGGGTGGAAGAACTATATAAGGCTATTAAATCTTCCCAATTCCTTGATGAAGAACTGAAAGAGTTTTATGCGAACTTCGACGTGACTTTCCTGCAACTCTTCCCCAGTTTTGTGGAGGAATTTAATGCCCTGCTTACCGAACCGATGCAACCCAAACCGGGAGAACAGCTGAATACCGAACTTCGTATCTTCGCTCTCATCCGCCTGGGAATTACGGACAGCACTAAAATAGCGCAATTCCTTCGTTACTCCGTCACTACCATTTATAATTACCGGACCCGTGTCCGTAACAAGGCTGTGGGAGAAAGAGATGAATTTGAGGCTAAAGTAATGCAAATAGGGAAGGTGGAAGAATAAGAAAACCACTACTTTTTTTGTCTGACTTCTATTTTGTAACGTTCTTATATTTAGTGGTTTATACTGTGAGATACTGTATAAATCACTATATTTTTGCTATCTGCTTTAAGAAGCAGTATGAAATGTAGATACTTTTGTTTCACGGTCATTTCAGCAATGACACAGAGAGTAAAACAAAAGTAACCCTAATATTAACTTTAAATTAATGTACATGAAACAGAGTATGAAGTCGAAAGGCTTTGAACGCCGCCTCTTACTAATAATGTGGGGCTTGTTCCTATCTCTTAGTGCATTCGCACAACAGATTTCAATAAAAGGACATGTCGTAGATGCCACGGGCGAACCGGTGATCGGTGCCAGTGTGGTAGAAAAAGGTACAACGAACGGTACAATTACCGATGTAGACGGTAATTTCTCATTAAGCGTTCCGACTAACAGCACGCTGACTATCTCTTTTGTCGGCTATAAAATGCAGACAGTTCCGGTGAACGGGAAAAACTCTTTGAAAGTAACCTTGCAGGAAGATACGGAAGTATTGGACGAAGTTGTAGTAGTGGGTTACGGAACGATGAAAAAGAGTGATCTGACCGGAGCTGTATCTTCTGTCGGAGTGAAGGATATCAAAGACTCTCCGGTGGCCAATATCGGTCAGGCAATGCAGGGAAAGGTGTCCGGCGTGCAGATTATCGATGCCGGTAAGCCGGGTGATAATGTCACCATTAAAATTCGTGGCTTGGGAACAATCAATAACAGTAACCCGCTGATTGTCATTGACGGAATACCTACCGACTTGGGATTGTCTGCTCTGAATATGGCCGATGTAGAACGGGTGGACGTATTGAAAGATGCTTCGGCAACAGCTATTTATGGTTCGCGTGGTGCGAACGGTGTGGTGATGATTACCAGCAAACGTGGTGCCGAGGGTGCCGGAAAGGTGACGGTAAACGCTAACTGGGCGATTCAGAATGCCACTAAAGTGCCCGATATGCTGAATGCTGCGCAATATGCCGCTTTAAGCAATGATATGCTGTCTAATAATGATGATAATACAAACCCTTATTGGGCAGACCCTTCTTTATTGGGAACAGGAACGAACTGGCTGGATGAAATGCTGCGCACGGGAGTGAAGCAAAGCTATTCGGTTAGCTACTCCGGTGGTACGGAAAAAGCACATTACTATGTATCCGGTGGTTTCCTTGACCAGTCCGGTATTGTGGAAAGCGTTAATTACCGTCGTTTCAACTTTCAGGCAAATAGCGATGCCCAAGTTAATAAATGGCTGAAATTCACTACCAACCTGACATTCAGTACGGACGTGAAAGAAGGAGGAACTTATAGCATCGGTGATGCAATGAAAGCACTCCCCACCCAACCGGTGAAGAATGAGGACGGCAGTTGGAGCGGTCCCGGACAGGAGGCGCAATGGTACGGAAGCATCCGTAACCCGATCGGTACGCTGCACATGATGACCAATGAAACAAAAGGATATAACTTCCTGGCAAACATCACCGGAGAGATCACCTTTACCAAATGGCTGAAGTTGAAAAGTACATTCGGTTATGACGCCAAATTCTGGTTTGTCGACAACTTTACTCCGGCTTACAACTGGAAACCGAATCCGGTAGAAGAATCTTCCCGCTATAAGAGCGATAACAAATCATTTACCTATTTGTGGGATAATTATTTTGTATTCGACCACACTTTTGCGCAGAAACACCGGGTAGGGGTGATGGCAGGTTCTTCCGCCCAGTGGAACAACTATGATTACCTGAATGCTCAAAAGAATATCTTCATGTTTGATAATATCCACGAAATGGACAACGGCGAGAAGATGTACAGTCTTGGCGGTAGCCAGAGTGACTGGGCACTGCTCTCTCTGATGGCACGTCTCAACTATTCTTACGAAGATAAATACCTGCTTACAGCTACTGTGCGTCGTGACGGTTCTTCCCGTTTTGGTAAGAACAACCGTTGGGGAACATTCCCTTCCGTTTCTCTGGCATGGCGTATTTCGCAGGAAGAATGGTTCCCGAAAGACAACTCTCCGGTGAATGACCTCAAACTGCGTATCGGATACGGTGTGACTGGTAATCAGGAAATCGGTAACTACGGCTTTGTTGCTTCCTATAACACAGGAGTCTATCCTTTCGGCAACAACAACTCCACCGCTCTGGTATCTACTACTCTCTCCAATCCGAATATTCATTGGGAAGAAGTGCGCCAGACCAACTTTGGTGTAGACATGAGCCTGTTCAATTCACGTGTCAACCTTTCGCTGGACGCTTATATCAAGAAGACAGCAGATATGTTGGTGAAGGCTTCCATTCCTATCACTTCCGGTTTTGAAGATACTACCGAAACTTTCACCAATGCTGGCAAGATGCGCAATAAAGGGGTGGAAATGACCTTGCGTACTATCAACCTGAAAGGGCTTTTCTCTTGGGAGTCTGCCTTAACAGCCACTTATAACAAGAACGAAATTCAGGACTTGAACAGCGAAACTCCGATGTTCATCAACCAGATGGGTAACTCATACGTGACTATGCTTAGAGCCGGTTATCCGATTAATGTATTCTACGGATACGTAACCGACGGACTTTTCCAGAACTGGGATGAAGTGAACCGCCATGCTACCCAACCGGGCGCTGCTCCGGGCGATATCCGTTTCCGGGACTTGAATAATGATGGAGTTATCAACGATGAAGACCGTACCGTTATCGGCAACCCGAATCCGAACTGGTTCTTCTCTCTAAGCAATAATTTCTCTTATAAGGGATGGGAACTCTCTGTTTTCCTGCAAGGCGTATCGGGAAACAAGATTTATAATGCCAACAATGTAGACAACGAAGGAATGGCAGCCGCTTACAACCAGACCACGGCCGTACTGAACCGCTGGACGGGAGAAGGAACAAGTAACTCCATGCCGCGTGCTATCTGGGGAGACCCGAATCAGAACTGCCGCGTATCCGACCGATTTGTGGAAAACGGTTCCTACCTCCGTCTGAAAAACATTACGCTTTCGTATACACTGCCTAAAAAGTGGATGCAAAAGATTCAACTGGAAAATGCCCGCATCTCTTTCTCTTGCGAGAATGTGGCGACTATCACCGGATATTCCGGCTTTGACCCGGAGGTTGACGTTAATGGTATCGACAGCAGCCGCTACCCTATCTCACGTACGTTCAGCATGGGTTTGAACTTTAACTTTTAAATCAGGAGGAAGAATATGAAAAAGATAACAACTTTGGTGATGATGTTTGCCATACTGGCATTGACCTCATGCAACGATTTCTTAGATAAATATCCTAAATATGGCGTCGATCCCGAATCGGAAGTAACGAACGAGATTGCCGTGGCACTGACTACTGCCTGCTACAAGACTCTTCAGTCATCTAATATGTATAACCAGCGTATCTGGAGCCTCGATATTATCGCAGGTAACAGTGAGGTAGGCGCCGGAGGGGGAACCGACGGACTGGAAACTGTGCAGGCTTCCAATTTCATAGCCCAGAGTGATAATGGCTTTGCTTTGTATGTATGGCGTTCTCCGTGGGTAGGTATCGGACGTTGTAACATTGTGCTTTCCAATCTGCCTTCGGCAGCTATCTCCGATGAGGTAAAGACCCGTTGCATGGGTGAGGCTTATTTCCTGCGTGCACATTACTACTATATTCTGGTTCGTCTGTATGGAGGTGTGCCTTTGCGCTTAACGCCGTTTGAACCGGGAGAATCTACGGATATTGCCCGTAATACGGTAGATGAGGTATATGCCCAGATTTTTTCTGACTGCAAGAATGCAGTAAATATGCTTCCTCCGAAAAGCAGTTATGGAGACAGTGATAGAGGACGTGCCTGCAAAGAAGCTGCAATGGCGATGCTGGCGGATATTTACCTGACATTGGCTCCCAATCATCGCGACTATTATAATGAAGTAGTGACTTTGTGCAATAACATTGCTGCAATGGGATATGATCTGACTCAATGCAATTATGCCGATAACTTTGACGCAACAATTAATAATGGTAGGGAATCTCTTTTCGAAGTACAATATTCCGGTAGTACGGAATATGATTTCTGGGGCGGTGATAACCAATCATCCTGGCTGTCGACTTTCATGGGACCTCGTAACTCAAGTCTGGTGGCCGGTGCTTATGGATGGAACCTGCCTACGGAAGAGTTTGTCAAGCAATACGAAGACGGTGATTTGCGGAAAGACGTCACTGTCTTATATCAAGGTTGTCCCGCTTTTGACGGCATGGAATACAGACGTTCCTGGTCGAATACAGGTTATAATGTACGCAAGTTCCTTGTGTCGAAAACTATTTCTCCGGAGTATAATACCAATCCCAACAACTTCGTAGTGTATCGCTATGCAGATGTTCTATTGAAGAAAGCGGAAGCATTGAACGAGCAGGGACATCCCGACCAGGCTGCCGAACCATTGAATATCGTCCGCAAACGTGCCGGACTGGCAGATGTGCCGACTACTCTGACGCAGACTGAAATGAGGGAGAAGATTATTCACGAACGCCGGATGGAGCTTGCCTTTGAAGGACACCGCTGGTTTGATATGATCCGTGTGGATAATGGAAATTATGCATTGACATTCTTGAAATCCATCGGTAAGAATAATGTGACCAAGGAACGTCTCCTGTTGCCTATTCCGCAGACAGAGATGGACTCTAATCATCTGATGACTCAAAATCCCGGTTATTAATCCGTTTTATAATCATTCATTTAGATAAATAATATCATGAAGAAATATATATATCAGTTGTTATGCTCTCTTTTCATCGGCGGAACGATGGTTGCCTGTGCCGAAGATTATATGGAGACAGATAAAGGACATGATACCCTCACTCTTTCGGTGAATCAGCAGGACTTGGTGTTGAACGAAAAGAACCATAGCCAGGAAGCGCTCGCTCTCTCATGGACTACCGGAACGAATTATGGAAGCGGTAACCGTATCTCTTATACGCTGGAGCTGGCGAAAGCTGGAACGGACTTTGCAAATGCTTATTCGGTGGATTTAGGTACGGGAACGTATCAATGGACTAAGAAAGTGGAAGAACTTAACCAATTCCTGAATGCGCAGTTCGGTATCGGTTATGCTGTGAAAGCGGAGTTGGAGGCACGTATCACAGCGGTTGTTGCCGGAATGGAAGAGCAGAAACAAAGTGCGACGACTGCTTTTACAGTGACTACGTATCAGCCGGTTACTACTACGCTTTACCTGATTGGTGATGCTGCTCCAAATGGATGGGCTGCCGACAATGCGACGGCGATGGAGCGTACGGATAACGGACAGTTTACATGGACAGGAAAACTGAACGCAGGATCATTGAAATTTATAACGACATTGGGACAATTCTTGCCGTCGTACAACCGTAACGTCACTGCCGGGGAAGCACTCAAACTGACTTACCGTACATCGGGTGACCAACCGGACGACCAGTTTACAATTGATAAAGAAGCAACTTATATCGTCAAAGTAGACTTGCTCAATCTGACGCTGACACTTACCGAAACGGAGGACATTGGCTGGAGATTTGAAGAGTTCTTCATTGTCGGTTCGTTTACCGGAAATGGTGGATGGGGATTTGAGGCACTGTCTAAAGATGCTGTTCAGATGGATTTATTCCATTATGGAGCTGTGATTCCTTGGAAGGCAGACGGAGAATTTAAGTTTAGCTCTGTGACGGACTTCGGCCAGTCGGATGCTTTCTTCCATCCTGCCGTAGCAAATGCTTCGTACACTTCGACGTCAGTAGTGCTTGGAGGCGAAGATAATAAATGGCAAATGAAAGAGGCTGAATGTGACAAGCCTTATAAAGTATGGTTCTATACAGGCAAAGGAAAAGAAAAGATGCTGATGCGTCCGTTTACTCCTTACGCAGGATTGTATCTGGTGGGTGAGGCGACTCCGAACGGATGGAGTCTGGACAATGCTACACCGATGACTAAGAGTGCTGACAGTCCTTATATCTTTACCTGGAGCGGCACGCTGAAAGCCGGTGAGATGAAGATTTCCTGCGACAAGCAGTCTGACTGGAACGGAGATTGGTTTATGGCGGATAAGAACGGTAAAACTCCTACAGGTGAAGTGGAAACAGCATTATTCGTCACTAAATCGGATGCAGAGTTGAGCAGTATGTATCCGGATGCAGATTTGGGTGGTCTGGACTATAAGTGGAATATTCAGGAGGCCGGTTCTTATCAGATTACGGTTGACCAGTTGAAAGAGACGATCTCGATTGTGAAACAATAAAACAAGAATTCAAGATGAAAAAAATAATATATCTGGTAGCTGCTTTCCTGTGTATGGCTTGCAGTGATGATAATGAGTCGAACCAACAGAATGGAGGAGCTTCGGGCGGTGTCACCGAAGTGACTCCGGTAACATCGGATTTGAGTGTAGACCTGTCGACAGACAAGGCTTTCTACAAACCGGGAGAGAAAGTGGTGTTTACAGCGGATGACGCTCTGCCTGCCGGAACTAAAGTACGTTATCGCCTTTCGGGTGAAACGGTGGGAGAAGAATCGGTAAATGGTACGAGCTGGACATGGCAACCGCCTACCACTGATTTTAAAGGGTACATGGCAGAGCTTTACCGTCAGGAGAACGGAACGGATGTAATAGTCGGTACGATTGCGGTAGATGTATCCAGTGATCCGGCACGTTTCCCGCGTTATGGTTTTGTCGCTGATTTCAGTCAGGAGAAGACAGCCGAAAAGACACAGGAAGAGATGGAGTATCTGAACCGTCATCATATTAACTGGGTGCAGTTCCAGGATTGGCATAATAAACATCATTGGCCGTTGGGAGGTACACGTACACAGTTGGATGAGGTATATATGGATATCGCTAACCGGGAAGTTTATACAAGTTCGGTGAAAAATTACATTGAAGCGCAGCATCGTTTCGGTATGAAGTCTATGTTTTATAATCTTTGTTTCGGAGCGTTGAAAGATGCTGCTACGGATGGAGTGAAGGAGGAATGGTATCTGTTTAAGGATGCTTCTCACACTACTAAGGACAGCCATGACCTGCCGGGCGGATGGAAAAGTAATATCTATCTGGTAGACCCTTCTAACAAGGAATGGCAGAAATATCTGGGCGAAAGGAATGACGATGTATATGCAAACTTCGCTTTCGACGGTTATCAGATAGACCAGTTGGGACGACGTAGCACGCTTTATAATTATAGTGGTATTCCTGTTAACTTGCGTGAGGGATATGCCTCTTTTATAGAGGCAATGAAGCAGGTGCATCCGGACAAGAGTTTGGTGATGAATGCGGTGAGCCGTTACGGTGCCCGTCAGATAGGGGAGACGGATAAAGTGGATTTCTTCTATAATGAAGTATGGGCGGATGAGGCTGATTTTACCAATCTGAAAGCTATTCTTTATGAAAATGGAGTATATGGCGATTATCAGTTGAATACGGTTTTTGCAGCTTATATGAATTATAACAAGGCGGATAACCGGGGGGAATTTAATACACCGGGTATTCTGCTGACAGATGCTGTCATGTTTGCTTTGGGCGGTTCGCATTTGGAACTGGGAGGCGATCACATGTTGTGCAAAGAGTACTTCCCGAATGAGAATCTGACAATGAGCGAAGAACTGAAAACAGCGATGGTTCATTATTATGACTTCTTGACTTCTTATCAGAATCTGCTTCGTGACGGAGGTACGGAAAATAGTATCACCATGAATTGTACCAACGGGGAAATGAGGTTGAATGTATGGCCTCCCCAACAAGGTTCGGTCACTACTTATGCCAAGCAGGTGGGCAGCAAACAGGTGATACATCTTCTTAACTTCTCGCAAGCAAACAGCCTTAGCTGGAGAGATGTGGACGGCACGATGCCGGAACCGACCTTGATTACGAAAGCTGCTTTACAAATGAATCTGCCGGCCAAAGTGAACAAGTTATGGGTAGCTTCACCGGATGTACATGGAGGCGCTTTGCAGGAACTGGCTTTTACGCAGGAGAACGGAGTTGTTTCTTTCACATTGCCGTCCCTGAAATACTGGACAATGATTGTGGCTGAATAAAACTAATTGCGCATGCTTAGCTGAATAAATCGGCTGTGGCAGAATAACTAAAATGATAGGTATGAAGATTAGATATAGGTTATGGGTGTGGGTATTGTGTCTGATGTTTCCAACATGGGTATGGGCGGAAAATGCGATATATACATGCACTTCTTTTACACAACAAGGACGTCAGGTGACTTTTCACCTGACGGACAGTGCTGCGTTGCAGTTACAGCTTTGTAGCCCTTCGGTAGTCAAAGTTTGGTTTTCGCCCGATGGACAGCTGCAACGGAAGAATGCCTCTTTTGCAGTGATTAATGAAGAGTTGGAAGATGTAGGAACCGTCCATGTGGACGAACAGGCAGCCTGTTATGAGATCTTTACTCCGAAATTGCGTATTCGGGTAAATAAATCTCCGTTGAGTCTTCAGATATTTGATAAGTATCAGAAACTCCTGTTTAGTGATTATGCCGACAAGGGGCATGTGAGTGAAGGAACAAAGAAGACGGAATATAAAGTGCTCCGTCGTGACGAGCATTTTTTCGGACTGGGAGAAAAGACAGGAAAGATGGACCGTCGTGGCGAATCTTATAAAATGTGGAATAGTGACAAACCCTGTTACAGTATAGTGGAAGATCCGCTCTACAAGAGTATTCCTTTCTTTATGAGCAGTTATCGGTATGGTATTTTTCTTGATAATACGTACAAAACGGAATTCAAGTTCGGTACGGAAAGTCGCGGCTATTACAGCTTTGAAGCTCCGAACGGTGAAATGATCTACTATTTTATCTTCGGCAAGGACTATAAGGAAATTATCGGCCAATACGTCGGACTGACGGGCAAACCTATCATGCCGCCGAAATGGGCGCTGGGTTTTGCTCAATGCCGTGGTCTGCTGACAAGCGAAAAGCTAAGTCGCGAAATAGCCGAGGGTTACCGGAAACGTGGAATCCCTTGTGATATTATCTATCAGGACATCGGCTGGACGGAATACTTGCAGGATTTCGAATGGCGCAAAGGAAACTATGAGAATCCAAAGAAGATGCTTTCGGATTTGAAAGGGATGGGTTTTAAGGTAGTCGTATCTCAAGATCCGGTAATTGCACAAGCCAACAAAAAGCAATGGGAAGAAGCGGATCGTTTGGGTTATTTTGTAAAGGACAGTACGAACGGTAAAAGCTACGATATGCCCTGGCCTTGGGGTGGCAACTGTGGAGTGGTGGATTTCACCTTGCCTGCCGTAGCCGACTGGTGGGGAACTTATCAGCAGAAACCAATTGACGACGGTATCTCCGGCTTCTGGACGGACATGGGCGAACCTGCCTGGAGTAACGAAGAGCAGACGGAACGTCTCGTCATGAAACACTATCTGGGTATGCACGATGAAATCCATAATGTCTATGGATTGACTTGGGATAAAGTGGTGAAAGAACAATTTGAAAAGAGGAATCCGGACCGTCGTGTGTTCCAAATGACCCGTGCTGCTTATGCCGGATTGCAACGTTATACGTTTGGTTGGACAGGTGATAGCGGGAACGGAGATGATGTGTTGCAAGGCTGGGGACAGTTAGCCAATCAGATTCCCGTAATGCTTTCCGCCGGTTTAGGACTGATACCGTTTTCTTCCTGTGACATTACTGGTTACTGTGGAGATATTGAAGATTATCCGGCTATGGCCGAACTCTATACCCGTTGGATACAGTTCGGGGCATTTAATCCTTTGAGCCGTATTCACCACGAGGGAGACAATCCGGTGGAACCGTGGCTTTTCGGTCCCGAAGCAGAAAAGAACGCAAAGGCGGCTATCGAGTTGAAATATCGTTTATTGCCCTATATCTATACCTATGCCCGCGAAGCTTATGATACAGGATTGCCTATCATGCGCCCTCTGTTTCTCGAATATCCAATGGATATGGAAACATTTTCTACGGATGCCCAATTTATGTTCGGTCGTGAATTGCTGGTAGCTCCTGTGGTGAAGAAAGGCGCTCGTACCAAAAATGTCTATCTGCCCGAAGGTACATGGATTGACTATAATAACAAGAAGACGGTTTATACCGGAGAGCAATGGACTACGGTTGATGCTCCCTTGTCCTCCGTTCCTATGTTTGTGAAGCAAGGTTCTATCATCCCCACCATACCGGTGATGAACTACACCCATGAGAAACCGGTATATCCACTAACTCTTGAAGTTTTCCCTGCACAAGAGGGTGCACAGGCTACCTTTACTCTCTACGAAGATGAAGGAGAAAACTTAGGATATCAGCGCGATGAATTTGTCAAAACGCCGATTGTTTGTAATACTTTGGCAAATGGATATGAATTGACCGTCTCTGCCCGTGAAGGAAAAGGCTACACTGTTCCCGGTCCGAGAAATCTATTATTCCGTATTTATTCTGCGAAAGCTCCGAAAGAGGTAACTGCTAAAGGAAAGAAGATAAAGAAGGTAAAACCGGAACGATTAGAAGAAGATTTAGAGAATGACACGGAATCTATACTATGGAGTTGGGATAAAGAAACTGGTATATGTAGTGTGCGCATGCCTGATAAAGGTATTGATGAGCAGATTATGATTACTTTTAAATAAGTGGTGAAGCGTGCAAGACAAAAGTATCTTGCACGCATCCATATTACTATATTGAGTGATTATCTTTTTGTTCCTGGTGAAACTTACGATAAGCAGTAGGAGACATTCCGAAATACTCTTTAAAGCTTTTTCCAAAATAGTTTAATGAACTGAAACCCAGTTGGAAACTGATATCACTAATGTTGTATTCTTCATTCTCCCGAAGCATTTTTGCAGCAGTTTTCAGTTTTATATTTTGAATAAAATAATGAGGAGATTCCCCTGTTATCTTTTTCATTTTCAGGAATAGCTTTGTCCGGCTTAGTCCTAATTCTGAACATAACAGGGTGACGTTAATATCTCCGTTTCCTTTTTCCAACTTGGTTTGTACAATTCTTATTATATGATCGATGAAATCTTGGTCGAGCTTATTGTTGGTCAGTTGCTCTGCACTATTGTTTTCTAAAGTTTTGTATCGTTCCTGTAATTTTCGTCTGTTATTTAGTAGGTTAATGCATTTAGCGATTAGAATTCTGATATTAAATGGTTTGGTGATATAATCATCGGCTCCACAATTGAGTCCTTTAATATTATGTTCCACACTACTAAGTGCAGTGAGCAGAATGACCGGAATATGGCTGGTGTCAAAATGAGACTTTATCCTCGCACATAGATTTATACCGGAGATGCCGGGCATCATCACATCTGATAAAATAAGATCCGGTGAATTGAGCTGTGCGATTTTGAATGCATCTTCGCCATTCTTTGCTTCATAGATTTCAAAGATGGGTTCAAATATCTCTATGAGTAATTTCCTCAATTCATCGTCATCCTCAACGATAAGTAAAGTCGATGAATGATCGAAATCCTTTTTCTGCTGTATGATGAAATCTTCCAGGTTTTCCAAGCTCTCTTCTTCATTCTCTATACTAATCGGGCTATTGATTATCCCTGTGTTCCTTTGATTCTCTATGATGGTGATGTTTTTATCTTCTTTAAAGTACTCATTACCGATTGGTAATTCGACAATGAATGAACTACCTTTTCCTACTTCACTTTCAACCGTTATTTGTCCATGATGTGCCTTTACAATATTGAGTGACAGTGATAAGCCTATCCCTGTTCCGGTGTTGGATAGTTCTCTGTTTACAGAGTTGTTTACCTGAAAGAAACGTTCAAAGATTCGTTCTGTCATGTCTTTGGGTATCCCAATGCCGGAATCATTGAATGTTATAATTACGGAAGACGCAGAAGTCGTTATTTTAATCTCGACTGTTCCATTTTCCGGAGTGAATTTGAAAGCATTCGATAGAATGTTATTGAAAACCTTTTGTAGTTGTACTTCATCAAACCACGTGTATTGGCTCTTTTGGTCGAACACAAAATTGAAATGAATATTCTTTAGGTAACCATTCTATTTTCCGCCTTGACATAAGTTGTTAGCCGCCATATCTTTGCGCCGTAACCTTTAACAAGAATGATTATGGCAAAAGAAAAAGTAAACTATCAGGAGGTATATGACCTCTACCAGTTATGCAGCGAGACCAAAGATCTTCGAGAGTTCTGTGCTGATTATGGTGTAAATTACGACAAGTTCATGAACTGGCAGCGTCACCAGTTGTGGAGTGAGAAGTTAGGCAAGACAGTCCAGGTTGAGCAGCCCAAGGTTGCCAAAGTCCAGATAACCGGGAAACCATGCAATAGTCCAACTGTGAAGTTGGACGTGAAACATCCTGAAGGTGAACCACCAATAAAATGGATCAAGTTACAGCTGGCGTCTGGCGCAACACTGTTCCTGAGAAACACCACCGTTCTTGATTTGAGCCTGTTGCTTAATAAAATGATAGGATGATATGCTTGGACTGAGTGCTAACCTTAACTATTACCTGTTTAACGGTAATGTTGATTTGCGGAAAGGCATTTTCCGTCTGTGTGAGAGTATAAGGGAAGAAATGTCCCTTGACCCGAGCGATGCGTCCAATGTATATATGTTCATGTCCCGGAACCGAAAGGTTGTGAAGATACTTCATTACGAACGCGGTTTTTATGTGCTTTACGAAAAACGTCCTGTTATGGGCAAATTCAAGAAACCTGTATTTGATGAAGTCTCCAGGTGCTACCGGATACAGTGGTCGGACATGGCTTATCTTACGGAAAGCATTGTAGTTGACAAGATGTACGTTAGTCCGAAAGGCTAATATTAACATACTGATTATCAACAGGATAGTATAAAAAATAAACGGTAAAAAGTTTGCGTAAGTGCCTGATTTTTCGTACCTTTATATCATGATTGATGAAAGAGCATACGAGTTACTTTGCTGCCAGCTGGGTCTGGCGAATGAGGAAAAGGCAGGTCTTCGCAAACAGAATAAAGAATTGATTGCGAGGCTTGAGTCTATTGAAGAATCCAACAGGGAGAACTCTAAAAATCTGATAGATACCATCAATGATCTCAAAGATACCATCGAAAAGCAGTCAACCACGGTTGAACATTACAGGAAAGAAATGGAACTTATGAGAAAGCAGCTTGAAGCAAAGGATGAGGTGAACAGGATGCTGGCAAACGAGATCTCCAATCTCAGACTTCAGCTTGAGGACAGCAGGAAACACCGTTTCGGCCGTACTTCCGAGCAAAGAAGGCTGTTGAACAACCGTAATCTCGACAAGTCCGCTCTGGAACAATCCGAGTATGACGGTTCTGACAGGAAGGATGATAATAATAAGACCGATGATAACGAAACCGGCAGCAATACCTCTTCCGGCAACATACCTGCCCAGAACAGCAAACCTTCAAGGAGAAAGGAAACCGCACCACGTGCCGGGAAAACAAAATTGAAAGTTGACAAGGTGGTAGTACATGAAGTGGACGAGTATTACACGCTTCCAGAAGGGGGACGGTTTATGAACCGCAACGGTATGCCTGATGTGTGGGAATACAGGGTCATAGAACATGTAAGGGCTTATAACGTGGAGCATGTTTACAAGGTGGCAAGGGTAAAGCTTGCGGACGGCACTTTCACAAGCACCATGGAACATCCGCTGAAAAACCTTGGAGGTATCTTCTCTCCTGAACTGCTTGCCCGTCTGCTTTGTCTGAAATATGACTTCAGCATGCCTGAGAACAGACAGATAAGACTGCTTGCAAGAGAGGGTATCCACATAAGCAATACCACGCTGAACAGCTATATCCATAACGGAATCGCCAAACTAAGGGAGTTCATGGAAGATGTCTTCAAGGAGTTTGTACAGAGAGCTAATTACCTTATGGTTGATGAGACTACTGAGCTTGTTGGAGTGGAAACAAAGGAAGGTAAGGCTTACAGGAGAAAGTACTTATGGGCTTTCTTTGCCAAGCATATTAAGATGGTCTATTATCACTATAATAACGGCAGCAGGTCGTCCGATGCGGCAAAATCATTCCTGGAATATTTTATGGGAACCATATCCACTGACGGATATACGGTTTACAGGATGTTTGACGGAGACGACTCAAAGGTGCTTCATATAGGATGCTGGACGCATTGTAGAAGGTTGTGGGTTGATGCCCTGCCTTCAGACAGAACAGCGATGGACATAATAGATCCTATCGGTGAGATGTTCAGAAATGAAGACCTGTTCCGTATGATGAAACTCAGCGGTGAGCAGATTAAGGAAAGAAGGCTTAAGCTAACAGGACCGATTCTTGAACGTATCCATCATAAGGTGGTCATTATGATGCAGGATGCGAAGATTATGGCTAACGAACTGATGAGAAAGGCCGTGAACTATACGATAAACCAGTGGAAATCCTTGAGAAATATCCTCAAGGACGGTTCAGCAGAAATCTCGAACAACCTCTGTGAGCAAAGGATGAAACCTGTAAAGCTGCTGCTCAAGAACTGTATGAACGTTGGCAGTGAGGATGCGGCAGAAAACTCTGCATTCACCTTCTCTCTGATAGAAAGCTGTAAGTTGAACGGCATAGACCCTCAGAATTACCTGAAACACTTGTTTGAATGTATTCTTCATGGTAAGGACTGCGACAAGAAGGCTCTTCTGCCATGTTTCTATAAACCGGAATGTTAAAACAAAAATATTTTCTTACGGGCATTTTTATTTTATCGGCTGAAAGACAGCCGATAAAATTGGCGTGGCGGAAAATAGTATGGTTACATTCTTTAGTTCGGCATAGCTAACGAAAGAATCATATATTTCCTGTGTGAATAAAACGATATCTTGCTGTTTGATTCTTAACGTGAAATTTTCTTTGTTATATTTCAGGAAGTCGAGTAGTTCATTGATTAAAGCACCCATTTTGGCAGCCCTGTTATGTACCTCACGCAAGCTGTTCTGGATAGTAGCCAATGAGTAATTTGACATAAGAATAAGTTCCAGTTGTCCGGATATTAATGCGATCGGTGTTTTTAACTCATGTGATATATTTTCAAGGAAACGCATTTTGGATTCATTTATCGCGTCTTTTTGCAGTTTATCCCGCCTTTCAAGTTCCAGTGAATTTCTTAACAATAGCTTGGAACGGTAGAAATAGGCAATGCTGATAATGATGGCTAATATTAGCAACGTATATAATAGATAAGCGTACCAGGTGGCATAAACAGGAGGGATAATCGTGATCCCCAGACTGATTTCATTAAGTTCGGCTTCATCTTTAAAAGAAATGTTTCTTACTTTTAGCTTATAGTCTCCATAAGGTAAGTTCATGTAGTTGATTGATTTTTGGGGATGAAATTCAATCCAGCTATTGTTATAGCCATCCAGTTTATACTGATATCTGGATTGTCCGAGATTTACGAAGTCGTTGGTTCCGATTTCGACAGATATATTATTCTCATGATGCTTCAACCTGATGCAGTCTGTTGCAAAAAGAGAACGAGATAATATTCGGGAAGAATCATTTACCGACACTTCTTTATTATTAACAAATAGTTTGGAGAAGAACATTTTAGTGGATAGACTTTCTGGAAACAAATTCTTTTCAGAAATCATGGCAAGGCCGTTTATTCCTCCCATGATGATACGGTTATCACTGCTTTTCATTATGTCACCCGGAATCATTGACGGTAAGACGAATTTGTTTTGTGACTTATAATTATAGCTTCTTTTTGTTTTGAGATCGATATGGGATAAGCCGTTTGCACTGGTGACCAAAAGCTGATGATCGGACAGAGGATAAACGGCGCTTAGATAATCACTGTCGAGATTGCTGTTTTTGCTGTTTATCTGTTCGAGCCTATCTTGAGTAGGATGATAAATAAGAATACCTGCGCCTAATGTGGTGGCTATGATGCGATTGCTATTATCTTGAATAAGAGACGTAATGGTATTCTTGGAAGAAGCGGTGATTTTAGCAAGATATTTGTCAAGACTGCGTACATAATTCTGTTTGATACTGTAATAGCACAGGTTATTCCCTCCAATCCACAAGTTGTCCTGCTTGTCTATCATCAATGAGTTTACAGCATAGATGTATTTGTCGAGAAGATGTATCTTTTGAATGCTGCCATCTTCCAGATTCATATAATATACTCCCGAAAGCGTGCCCAGATATAAGATATTTTTGTGACGGATGATAGCCTGAACGATTTCCGACCGTTTTGTATGGTCGGATGGATCGATTGTGAAATGTTTGAATTCTTTTCTGTCAATCGAGTAACTGCAAAGTCCGCCGAGATGAGTCCCGATCCATATTGTACTGGATGTATCATCATAATATAAGGTCTTGATATTGTTGTGGGATATTGTGTTGTTCTCTTTCGTATAGTATGTATATGCATCTGTTTCGGGTAGGTAGGATACCAACCCGTCTCCTTCTGTACTGATCCATATCCGTCCTGTCTTGTCTTCTATAATTTTGCTGATTACGGGTCCGATACCGGCATGTCCCAGTTTCAGATTATTATATTCAAAGATGTCAGTATGCGGATTGTAGTAATCCAACCCTCCATAGTAGGTACCGAACCACATTGTGCCTTGATCGTCTTTCATGATAATCCAGACAGAGAGGTTGCTTAGTCCCGCACTACCCTCTTTTTCCAGACCATAAAAACTGATATCACCTGTTTGCGAGTTGATGACATTCAATCCCAACATGGTTCCTATCCAGATATTTCCGTTGTTGTCTTCACATACTGTTCTTACATAATTGCTGGCTAAGGTAGGCTCCGTATATTGGATAACGTCGCCCGATGGAGTTAGTTTGAATAATCCTTCATTCAGGGTGCTCACCCAGATGTTGTTCCGGCTATCTTCGTTTATCGATATAATTTCACTGCGGGTAGTCAGTACTTTCTGTTGCCTGCCTGATGGATCAATGGTAAATACCCCGTCATGTTTGGTGCCGATATATAATAATTTGCCGGACGTTTCTCTCAGCGATGAGATACTTAGGTTGTTGCCATCAATTTTGTATTTGGCCTGACATATACCTTCTTTATAATTATAGACGCTATCCAATAAACCGATCCATAATGAGTTGGTACCATAATTGAAGGCGATGGACGGCAATATCTGTGTGTTGGGCTGGCTGAATATGATACGGCTTTCCTCTTTTATCAGGTCATATTCAATGATGCTGTAATCCGTATTGACATATAAGTGGCCTTTCTTATCCCCACAGATTGTCGGAACAAGGTTGGACTGTATCCAGTTGTTTATTCCCATGAAGTTGACAGATTCGATATAATTTCCATTATATTTCTTCACACCGTCTTTAGTTCCAATCCATAAGATACCCGATTCATCCTGATAAAGTCCGTTAATCGTAATCTGGGGAAACATGGAATTGAGTGATAAATGCTGGAAGTTTATCGTCTCGAATCCAGCGATGGATGAGACGCATGAAACCAGCATAAATATAATAGCGACTAGTCTGTTATGTTCAGGCATATATTAAAAGCGTTAATTAAGTTTCTATTGTTTTCGGAACTTCCTATATTTAGTTTTGGTATTAATCTTAGGGATTCATATAATGGGGGACTATTATTATATATCTTATATCTGATAGCAGGTTCGATAATTACAAATGTATCGTTATTTTTTGAGATAATGAAACAAAAAACGGTTTGTAATAGGGATATGAACAAAATTATAGAACCTTTGGAACTTTTTTATCCAATGCTGCTTCCTGTAATCTCCTACTTTTGCTCTTGCTATCAGGAGAAAACCTTTGGATGGATCTTTAAATTTTTAATATATCTCAAATTATAAGCAAAGAAAATATGAAAAATTATGTGGCAATATGTCTGCTCTCATTGATGGTATCAGGATGTACGACAACCTTGGAACCTTCTATGGAACACATGGTCGATTATGCCTTGAACCGGGCGGTAGAACAATATAAGCATATGTATTCTGTTATGGATTCTATCCCGGAAATGTTACCCCGTTCGATAGATAAAAATGGCGCGCTTGAAACCTCGGATTCTTATTTCTGGACGAGTGGCTTTTATCCCGGGACTCTTTGGTATTTGTATGAATATACTGGAGATGAGCAGCTCAAGGAGATGGCTTCCAAGATGAGTGATAGAGTCGAGATCCAGAAGTATAATAAAGATAACCATGATGTCGGTTTTATGATAAACTGTTCTTTCGGAAATAAATACCGGCTATTGGGTGATACTTCCTGCATGGATATAGTCACTACTACAGCCCGATCATTATCTACACGTTACCGTTCTGCTGTAGGATGCACACGTTCATGGAGTCATCCGGGCACTTTGCATTGGCAGTTTCCTGTAATCATTGACAATATGATGAACCTTGAATTACTTTGTCGAGCAACGGAGTTCTCGGTTGATAAACGTTTCTATGATATGGCAATTTCTCATGCTGACAAAACAATGGAGAATCATTTCAGACCGGATTATAGTTGTTATCACGTGGTGAATTATGATACAATCAGCGGCAATGCACTTCAGAAATGTACATGGCAAGGGTATAGTGACGAATCAGTATGGAGCAGGGGGCAGTCTTGGGCATTGTATGGATATACTATGATGTATCGGGAAACGAAACAACCACGTTATCTGGAACAGGCAAAGCATATTGCCGGCTTCCTTCTTAATCATCCGAAGATGCCTCAGGACAAGATTCCTTATTGGGACTTTGACGATCCAAAAGTTCCGGATGCCTTGAGAGATGCTTCAGCCGCTGCCATTATGGCTTCTGCTTTACTGGAACTGTCGGGTTATGTAGACAAGGTAACCGGACAAGGATATATCGCTGTTGCCGAAACACAGCTTAGAACACTGGCTTCGGACGAGTATCTGGCAAAGCCGGGAGAAAACTGTAATTTCATACTTAAACACAGTGTAGGCTTTTTGCCGCAGAATAGCGAAGTGGATGTACCTCTGACTTATGCAGATTATTATTTTGTAGAAGCATTAATGAGGTATAGAGCCATGCACTTGAAAGAATAGAGTTACTAACTAAAATCATTACTATATGAAAAACAAGTTGATGAAGGTATCATTGTTACTGTTTTTGATGGTTCTCATCGCAGGCAAGTCACTTTCTCAGAACCAATCGGTTAGAATTAAAGCGGGACATCCCCGCCTGATTCTGTCGGGTACGGACATTGAGTTGATGCGGGGAAATGCTCTTTCGGATATTGAGCCTTGGAAAACAGCTTGGAAAAAACTGAAAGGTGAAATAGACGGTTATGCAGACAAGAAATGGAAACCGAATGTGTATCGGGGAGATGCCAGTATGTCTTTCTACAAAGCTGCTATACGTGACGGGTCGGCTGCAAGAGATTTGGCAATTGGCTATCAGATCACTAAAGATAAACGCTATGCGCACAAAGCCATTGAAATAATCAATGAGTGGTCTTCTCCTAAAAATGCTCCGGGCACTTATTTCGATCCGGATAAATTCTATCCTAATACCGGTATGTTGGTTTCACGTGGCGTATTTGCGTTCCTTTATGCCTATGATTTGCTTTGCGCGGATAACTTGATAGAAAAAAGTAAGCAGATACAATTTGAGGCATGGCTCCGAATATTGCTTCCTCATATAGAAGAAGGCGTGAAACGCTGGGTGGAGAATGACTACTTTGGAAAACAATATTTTCAGAATCATATAGTTGCGGAAGTTGTGGGGTTGATGTCTATTGGTATTATTTTGCGTGATAATGAGCTGGTGAATTATGTATATGACGGAGAAACAAATCCACATAATATAAGGAAGGACCCGTTGGCGGAATTAAATAAGCGCATATTTAAGTCTGCCAATAGGTTTGTTGTTAATGTGGTTTATATATTGAAGGATTGTAAATGCACTTATTTTCCCGAGTATTCTGGTAAACAATCCTACTGTATCTTTAGCATAATTTCTCACTATCATGAACTGATCGCATAGTTGTGAGAAATCCGTTTCGATTCTTTTCCTGGCTTTAGCAAATGGGATGAATGTAGGACTCCAGTCCTTTTGGTTCAGTCTATATGGAACTTCAAGTCTTATATTTGCAGTCTCAAACAAATCCAGTTGCACATTCTTACTAATATATCCTCTATCTCCGAAAATGCTGCAGTCATGATATTCATATCTGATATTTTTAAGATAATTGATATCGTGAACACTTGCTTTTGTCAGGTCAAAGGAATGGATAACTCCACTTAAACCGCAAATAGCGTGTAATTTATATCCATAGTAATAATTCTTCTGAGAGGCACAATATCCGAATGATGGAGCTTTACTATAATCGTTTCTGCCCATTTTACAACGTTTCCCTCTAGCTACCCGGCATACCTCTATAGGTTTTGAATCAATACAGAAATATTCTTCACCACCATCTATCTTCTCAGCTATTCTTTTACGGATAGTGTCGCATAAGGTTGATGTAGTTTTACGCCTGTCATTATACTGGCGTCTTGAAATCAGATTGGGCATTTTATCCTTATACTCAGAAAGTCTAATGAAAAGATTACTTTCACTATCTATACCCATGGCTTCGGATGTAAGGTTCAAAGCTATAACTTCTATATCTGAAAACTTGGGAACAACACCTGGACGAGGAATATTTCCCTTCTCATTTATGAGGTTATCGCCAAATTGCTTGCAAATCTTAAGAATTTTACTGAATATTGTATATAAGTTGTGCATATATTGATGATATATTAAAGGTTTGACCATCTCTAATATACTATAAATCAATAATATGCACAACTTTTTAAACATCAATATATTATCTTTTTAATTCCGCCAACGGGTAAGGAAGGTAATTGAGGGTATCATTTTGATGAAAGGACAACCGCCTTACTGTGGTGAACCCGGCTCATGGCCAACACAAGATGGAGAGATAATGGATCGTTACAGGCATTTTGCATTGACTCATTACGGACAGACTACGAAGCCGAACAGAGCCTTACAGTATGCAGGATTATCGACTAATTTGCTAATGATAGCAGCAGAAATGGGACGTTTGAACGGGCTGGATCTTCATCATTATGTAGCTCCTACCGGTGAGAGTATTAAATTGCCTTTACTCTTCTATGCTGATTTTTATATCACTAAAGATGCTTCTATCAAGGGAGGATTCTATACAGGTGAAGACTCTTGGATTAACTACAACGATCAATCAGTATTTACACTGTGGGAGGTAGGGCATGCCCGTTATCCGGAGGAGAAAGTCTTTAATGAAGTTTTGCGTACCAATGATCGTACGGCTCATAACCTGCATTTGTTAGGTCCGGTGGTTTTGACTCATGGACGCTGTATTGAATAAAATAATCTTTAATAATTAATATCTATGAAACAGAGAAACATCAGTAAAGGAATATATTCATTATATGTGATTATGTTCATGCTCATGATCCCGATAGGAGATCTGTGGGCTCAAGATCCGTTAAATATAAGCGGTAAAGTCGTAGATGTGAACAATGAGCCCCTGATTGGAGCTACCGTTCAGGTAAAAGGGAAGCAAACGGGGACTATCACTAATATAGAGGGGCGGTTTTCTGTCAATGTTCAGGCAAAAGATATACTTGTCATTTCTTATATGGGATATGCTTCTCAGGAAATGATTGCATCAAAGGCTAATGGAGCGACTATTACTCTGGTTGAGGATGGGAAAACACTGGAAGAAGTGGTGGTAGTAGGATACGCCACCCAGAAAAAAGTGAATCTGACAGGTTCGGTATCTACGGTGAATCTGGCAGAACAGGCTGAAAGCCGCCCGATGACCAGCCTTTCAACCGGATTGGCAGGATTAAGTTCGGGACTGTATGTCAATCAGGGATCAGCCCGTCCTAATAACGATGGAGCTACCTTGCTTATCAGAGGACAGGGAACTCTGAATAATTCTTCGCCATTGATTATTATTGATGGGGCAGAAGGAAATATAAATGAGGTTAACCCACAGGATGTAGAATCAGTATCTGTACTGAAAGATGCGTCATCTTCTGCTATCTATGGTTCAAGAGCTGCCAATGGAGTCATTTTAATAACGACCAAGAAAGGCTCGGAAGGCAAAGCGTCGATTTCCTATAATGGGTATGTTTCTTTCCAGAAACCTTCGAATACAATTGAAACTGTATACAACTATGCCGATTATATGGAGTATTATAACGAAGCGGCTTATAATGTTGACCCGACGGCAATGCCGGTATATTCGGAACGGAAAATAGCGGAATGGAGAGTTCACCCCAATGAACCTTACTTGTATCCGAACACAAAGTGGGAGGATGAAGTTTTTTCAACAGGGGTGTCTACTAATCATAATTTATCATTCTCTGTCGGAAACCAGAAACTGAAAGCATTTGGCTCTGTGGCTTATCTGAACAATCCGGGTATTGTGGAGAATTCGGCTTATGAGAGATTTACTGCCCGTCTGAACGTGAATGCCGAACTAAAGCCTTGGATTACAATGGGGATGAATATCAGCGGTCTGAAATCAAATGCCGAGATGGGTTCCAAATACATGAGTTCGCTTTTTAGTAACATCTCCAGTCCCGGTATTGTCTACCGGCATCCGGATGGCAGGTATGGATCTGCCGAGAATCCGGAGGAAAATCAGCAGGTACAAAGTCCTCTTTATCATCTGAATATGTATCAGGGAGATATTGAAGTTAATAATCTCACTTCCCGTTTCTGGGCGAATATAAAGGTTTTCAAAGGTTTAAATATAGAGGCTTCTTACACGTATCGCCGTAATAATCTGCAAGAGGAAGAGACTCCGGTTTATGCTGACCGTTGGAGTTTTCAATCCAACACAATAACCCAGATGGCAGCCGGTAGAACGTTTGTAAGGAATAAGAATTGGACTAATACGCATCATGTAGCTGATGTGGTAGCTCGCTATCAGAAGACTTTTTTTGATAAGCTGGATGTAGGCATATTGGCGGGAGCCAGTCAGGAAAAGGATAATGTAAAATGGTTTGAGGCGAAGAGATACGATCTTCTTGCAGATAATTTGTCGGTCATTAATGGTGCCACCGGGGATTCTGAAACAAGTGGGGCTGCCACAGACTGGGTGATGCGTTCTTATTTCGGACGAATAAATCTGTCATGGGCGGACAAATATCTGTTTGAAGGGAATATTCGTCGGGACGGTTCTTCCCGCTTCCATAAAGATCACCGGTGGGGGACGTTCCCTTCCTTCTCCTTGGGATGGCGTATGTCGGAAGAAAACTTTATGAATTCAATTAAATGGCTGGATATGTTGAAGTTGAGGCTTTCATGGGGTGCATTGGGTAATAATGCGGTAGATAATTATGAATACCAGTCTGTGTACAATAAAGATAATTATGTCTTAGGAAACTCTGTTGTGCCGGGGTTGGCACAGATACAGTTAGCTAATGCGTTGGTTTCATGGGAAACGACCTATGTCACCAATATCGGACTTGACTTCAGTCTTTTTGGCTCAAAGTTGGATGGAACAATAGAATTTTTCAATAAAGATACACATGATATTCTTATCGATCTGCCGGCACCATTGCTTGTTGGTAATGCGTCTATCCCTACTCAAAATGCAGCAAGAGTGCGGAATAGAGGTATGGAGATGAATCTGAAGTGGAATCATAGGATTGGTAAAGTAAACTATTTTGTGGGTGGTAATTTTACTTTCATAGATAATGAAGTAACCCGGTTTAAAGGAGAGGAAAGATCGATTTCGGGGACGAACATGATTCAGGAAGGCTATCCTATCAATATTCAATATGTATTGGCGGTAGACCGGATTCTTCAAACGGACGAAGATATGTTGTTTGTTGAAAAGATGATTAAAGACGCACCGGTCGATCCTGCTACCGGACAACGTGTTAACCCGTTTGCTTCTTATGGAACTCCGAAGAAAGGCGATTTCTTATATAAAGATTTGAATGGTGACGGTGTCATCGACGATAATGATAAATATGCAGTAGGGCATGGACTTGCTCCCCGTCTGACGTATGGCTTCTCCTTAGGGGCAGAATGGAATGGATTCGACTTCTCTTGTTTGTTCCAGGGAAATGCCGGTTTGCAGGTATATTGGCAAGATAAATTCTATATGGGATATATTAATTATGGAGATGTAATCAACAAAGAAATAGCCGAAGGTGCCTGGCGGGAAGGGCGTACAAATGCCACTTATCCCAGATTACTGACCGGGTTGAATACGTTAAATGCCCAGCCGAGTGATTTTTGGGTTCAGAATAAGTCATATTTGCGATTAAAGAATGTTCAGATAGGGTACAAGATTCCTAAGAAACTTCTTCAAAAGCTGGATATATCCCAACTTCGACTATACACAAGTTTGGAGAATATGCTAACTTTTACTTCCTATAAAGGGATTGATCCGGAGATAAGTGGTACAACTTATCCGACGATGAAGCAGATAACGGTAGGTGTGAATGTAGTCTTTTAAAAAATACGATTATGAAAACAGTCAATTATATTATGGTAGCGGTTGCCGTGACACTGGGATTCAGCAGCTGTTATGATCTGGATGTGGCTCCGTATGATAAGGTCGCTCAAAATAACTATTGGAAAACGGAAGCCGATGCCAAATCGGGAGTTATGGGGGTATATGCCCAACTGAAGGATTATGGTGCTTATGGCTATATGCCTCTTTTCGACACTTACTCGGATATAGGTCACGGACCGGGCGGACCTGTTGAACAGGGCACATATAACGGTGCGTATGATTTCCTGGTGCAAAATTGGCGGGACACTTATGATGGTGTGCAGCGTGCCAATACCGTTATTAAGAATGTATCGGGTATGTCAATTGACGACCAGGTGAAAAATAACGTCTTGGGAGAAGCTCATTTTCTGCGGGCTTTGTATTATTTCCATTTAGCTGATTTTTTTGGCGGAGTACCTATCTATGATGAGAGTTGGGAAGTCTCCGAATCTTTCAATGAAATGTTGCTGCCTCGTAATTCAAGAGAGGAAGTTTGGAATTTCATTATTAAAGATCTGACTTTTGCTATTGCAAACCTTCCTCTCAAATGGGCGGTCTCCGACTATGGAAGGGCGACAAAGGGAGCGGCTTATGCATTACGTGGAAAAGCATATCTTTATACAAAGAATTGGTCTGAAGCGATTGCCGATTTTGAGGAAATTGTATATAACAAAACCAATCAGTATGGTTATCAATTGTATCCGGATTATCTGACTTTGTTCACTTCGGCAGGACCGGTTCCTAATGATAATGAAACGGTATTTGCCATTCAAAATAAAGGTACTACTGACAATTTGTATGGTATGCCGCTTTGTACTTTGTATGGAACACGCGGCTCTTATGGCGGTGGTCGTGCTACTTGTATGCCGTCGGTAACTTTGGCGGATATGTATGAAGAGAAGGATGGACAGAAGTTTAACTGGAATAATTATATTCCCGGATATAATGAAAGTGATGCAGTGAAGAAAAAAGCGTTTCAGGCAACCTTGAATTCGACCAAACAGAAATTGGAAACAATCCCTGATACCACTCTGTTAGGTGAGATTTACAGAGGAAGAGATCCGAGAATGATGCAGTCATTGATTGTTCCTTACTCTTATTATAATGGCTATATAGTGGGAACAGGGGCTAAAAAGCAATTGTATGCGATTGCGGCAGGTACTACGGTGGCCAATGGTTTTATTCAGAATGACAGAGGCTGGAATGTGTATTTTTACCGGAAGTTTGTCCCGATTGAAGATATGGGTGGTGCTATCACCAATCGTAATTACACTCCTATCAACTTCCCTATCATTCGTTTTGCAGATGTATTATTGATGCTGGCTGAAGCTTATAATGAAGATAACCAATTGGACAAGGCTGTCGCTGAACTGAATAAGGTAAGAAAAAGACAGTCAACGAATATGCCGGCATTAAATAGCGGACCGGTCTGGTTACAGGTTTCAGATAAAGAGGATATGTTCGAGCGTATTATGCACGAGCGGGCTGTGGAACTTGTTGGTGAAGGACATCGTTTCAGTGATTTAAGACGTTGGGGGTTGGCTGTGCAATATCTGAATAATCGTCAGGAGAAAGACTTTACCGGAGAGATTCGCTTTACCCGTAAGTTTACGGAAAGAGATTATCTGTGGCCCATCCCAAGTGAAGAAATTCAGCGGAATCCGGCTCTGAAACCTAATAATCCGGGATGGTAACTTGTCCGTTTTTTGTATGTACTTAGTAAACAAATGGAGGTAAACAATGAAAAGAGAAGCTTTTAAAATGTATTTGAAACCCGGTTTTGAAAAAGAATATCAAAAGCGGCATAGCGAAATATGGCCTGAACTGGTAAAGCTTTTGAAGGCGAACGGAGTGTCCGATTATTCTATATTCTGGGATCAGGAAACGAATGTATTGTATGCTGTGCAGAAGAATGATGGTGCAGGTTCGCAAGATATGGGCGATAATGAAATCGTGAAAAAATGGTGGGACTATATGGCGGATATCATGGCAGTTAATCCGGATAATTCACCTGTCAGTATTCCATCGGAAGAAGTTTTTTATATGGAATAAGAACGTTAACTATTAAACGAAAATAATATGAAATTAGGATATAAACATTCGATCATCCTGACTTTGCTGTTGTTAGCACAGATGCTTATGGCGTGTAATGATAATGCGAAGAATACGGAAATAGCTTTAGTTTCAGATGATGCCGTTAGTATTGGATATGGTGGCGGGGAAGAATTGATTAAGTTTATTTGCTATGATAACTGGACAATTTCATCAGATGTGTCGTGGATAACATTTGGGGGGCCGACAGAGGGTAGCGGCAATGCAATTATAAAGATTCATATAGAGAAAAATACATCTGGAGGGGATCGTACGGGAAAGCTCTCTATTACTTGTGGAGGTAACATAAAGATAATAGAAATCAGACAATCTATAAAAACGATTGATATAGAACATAAACATCCTTCTATCCTTTATACCAAAGAGGAATTATTGAATATAAAACAAATGGTTGAAGGCAACAGTTCGGCAAGTATAACAACGACCTACAACAATCTGATGAAGCGCTGTAACAATGCACTGACTTATACGGCGACTCCTTATACGGGACAAGA
This sequence comes from Bacteroides celer, assembly GCF_002632415.2. Classification (NCBI taxonomy): domain Bacteria; kingdom Pseudomonadati; phylum Bacteroidota; class Bacteroidia; order Bacteroidales; family Bacteroidaceae; genus Bacteroides; species Bacteroides celer. The sequence goes on from NZ_CP178209.1 coordinate 122,777, forward strand.
TCCTACAAAGTTTATTGAAGAGAGTTATGTTCCCGGATCAAACTCCCGCGATCTGGCTTTGGCATACTGGTTTACAGGGGATAAAAAATATGCCCGGAAATCAATTGAAATAATAGAGGCTTGGGCGAAAGCGTGTAAAGACATTAGTTATGTGGCTGATGCGGGCAGTGCGATGTATCTTACCAGAGGTATGTATCCAATGGTTTGTGCTTATGATATGCTGATTTCGGAGAATATCATGAGTGATGAGACAAAGAAGAATATAACAGATTGGTTACAGGTGCTATATAGGGAAGGGATGATTAGTATCAATTTGTGGGAAGATAACGATTACTTTAATAAGCAATATTACCAGAATCATCTTGTAGCCCATTCAATGGGAATACTGATGCTCGGACTGGTTACAGATGATGATGAATTGGTTCAGTTCGCTATTGATTCTCCTGCAAACCCAAGGGATGTAAAAGAACTGTTAAGCGGCTGTATATTGATGGATGGCGATACTCCGTGCTCAAGAGAAAAAGCAGGTTCGGCTCCTCCTGTGAAGGGGGAAATTTATGATCGTTACCGTCACGACACAGGGCCATTAAAGGGATTGCAATATACGCATCTCACACTCACATTATTGTCTACAACTGCTCGTATGTGCTATAATAACGGGTTGGATTTGTTTGCGTATACAGCTCCGACCGGAGAGAATTTACGTTACTGTTTTGAGTATTACAGTGATTTCTACCGGTCTATGGATTCATGTATAAAGTCAGGATATTATTGTGGTGAAACGGAACGTATGACAAAAGCCGGTGATAATCCGGGTATGTATGAAATGGGGTTGCGATATTATCCGGATAGCGAACCTATCAGGCAATTGATAAACTCGGGTACATTCAACAGAGAGTCGTCATATATGGACTTATTGGGATATACCCGGCTTCTTTCAGCAGAAATTAATGAATAATTCAAAAGCGATAGATTATGAGAAAATATATTTCAGACCATTGGATAAAGTCATTTATGATAATGATAGGCATCGGGCTATTCGGAGTGTCTGCCGGAGTTTTGCAATCATGTGACGATGATGATGAAATACAGAACAAACCGACGCTTTATATCATAACGGAAGATATTGAAGCTCTTAGCACTTATGGGGGAACTATACCGATAGAATTCCTTTGTAATTTGGACTGGCAGGTATCAACAGATGCCGCTTGGATTACTTTGGATGCTAAGGCAGGCAGTCAGAGTGCTACCATAAATGCAAAGGTTACTAAAAATGATGAAGGGGTGGACAGAATGGGTGTGATTAAGATAGTGGCCGGTGAATTGGAAAAAAGATTGAATATTCATCAGAAATATAGAGATACTTCTACGCCACAGTTAAGCATCACTACCAAAAGTCCTATCAAACTGGATTTTGAGGGTGGAAGAAACTCTATATCTTTCGTTTGTAATGTCGGTTGGGAGGCTTCAACCGATGTAGAGTGGATTAGTTTTACCAGCGAAACCGCGGGCTTGGAGGATGGAACCTTGAATTTTGTAGTGGAAAAGAATGGGGGTGATGTGATCCGGGAAGGAAAGATTACTATTACTGCTCAGGGTATCACTAAAAGTGTAGATATTGTTCAGCAAACTGAAGCAATGGGGGGAGTGAACTTATTGGATACTCCTGAAGAAGATTACAGCTTTGAGAGAATTACTACCAACAAATATTGGCCGGCTCTTGGAGAATGGGGTGGATCGGATAGTCAGGGGATTGGTAAATTCGGAGCAAGTGCCACTGCCGTCCGGGTTGCTGCAAACTCGCCTATACCTCATACCGGATCATCTTATTTATTCGTACGTATGCGTGAGAACGAAACTGCCAATTCTTTAGACTGGTTATGGAGAAAGGTGAAAGGGTTGACTCCAGGCAAGTCTTATACATTTTCCTTCTGGTTCAAGACTCCTTCAGCGGTGGAAATGCCTCAGCCGGGAAATATCAGGCTTGGTGCGGTGATTAATGAAACGGACATACCGACATTATCCAATCCATTGGCTCCGGAAGTTACTTTTGGATTTGTTGCGGCTTCCGATGGCGTTTTAAGCAGTTCTGATGAGCATAAGAAAGTTTCTTATACTTTCACTATGCCTGCTGATAAGACAGATGTATATATTGTTTGGAGAAGAAATGGAAATCAACAGCCGTTCCTTGACGATATGAGTTTGGTAATGAATTAACGGATATGAACGAATCTTGGCCCAGGGGTACAATTTTAATGTAATCCTGGGCCAAACTTTATATGAACAATATGAAAAAGCTTCTAAGTATTTTGATTTTATGCTTCTGTTTTTCATCTTTTATACAGGGAAAGATTAAATTACCTGCTATGATGGGAGATCATATGATACTCCAGCAAAATAGTAGCGTTAAACTGTGGGGATGGGCGGATAATAAGAAAGTTACTGTTACTACCTCCTGGAATAATCAGACTTATCAGGTACTAACGGATAAGAACGGAGCCTGGTTGGTTAAGGTGAATACTCCTGGGGCAAGCTATACTCCTTATTTCATTACAATTAGTGATGGAGAGGAGGTTATCCTTTCAGATATATTGATAGGGGAGGTTTGGATTTGTTCCGGTCAATCTAATATGGATATGCGTATGATGGGAAATACGGGACAGCCTATTGATCGTTCATTGGAGACAATTCTGCATGCTGGTAATTATCGTAACCGTATCCGCTTTATTGCTGTTTCAAGAACGAAAGATGTACAGCAACGAACTGATTTTGAAGGGAGAAAATGGGAGGTATCGGCACCGGAAGCGATCATGACTTGTAGTGCGGTTGCTTATTTCTTTGCAAAACAAGTCACAGAAGTGCTCGATATTCCGGTAGGGCTGGTTATTAGTAGCTGGGGAGGTTCCCGGATAGAATCATGGATGAATGAGAAAACATTAGCTTCTATTGATGGAGTAGACATAGAGGCTGTCAGAAGTTCGAAATTAAAAATGCATCATCGCTTGGAGTGCATGTACGATACCATGTTGTGGCCTGTGAGGAACTTTACCGCACGTGGTTTCCTTTGGTATCAAGGGGAGTCGAATATCTTCAACTATTACTGTTATGCTCCGATGATGACTGCTATGGTTCAGTTATGGAGAGAGGTTTGGGAAGCACCGGATATGCCTTTTTATTATGTCCAGATTGCTCCTCATAAGTATAAAGATAGTCAGGATACAGATGCAGCTTTATTAAGAGAAGCGCAGACAAAAGCTCTTGAAGCGATACCCAATTCCGGTATGGTTTCTACTACCGACATTGGTGATGAGTTTTGTATTCATCCACCTCAAAAAGACATAGTAGGGCTTCGTTTGGCTACTCTGGCTTTAACTAAAACATATAACATTTGTAGACTTCCACCTACTGGGCCGACGATGACGAAAGTCGATTACTTAGAGGGTAAGGCAATTGTCACTTTTGATAATGCTTCTGCCGGATTAACGCCGGCATTCTGTAACTTGGAAGGATTTGAGATTGCAGGAGCTGATAAGAAATTTTATCCGGCTCAAGCACAAATTGTAGATCGTACACCCACAGTGAGAGTTTGGAGTGAACAAGTCAATCAACCGATAGCTGTGCGGTATGCTTTTCGTAACTATGTAGGAAATGTCTTACTGCGTAATACTTTTGGATTGGCTGCATTTCCTTTTCGGACGGATGCGTGGGATGATGTGAAATAAAGAAGATGTTTTGTATTGGATATACAACTTAATGCTTAGAGTCAGCAATCAATTTCTTTTGTATGCTGTTCCGAAAAGTGATTACTTTCAGAAAATATATTCAGGATAATTGATAATATTTTCTTTATGATAGCCCATAAGAAATAAGTTTGATATTATCCTGAATAATATTATCATAATACAGTTTTTTACTTTCTATTAAACCTTAATACTGCCTTTACCGGGAAATGATCCGAAGGAATATGAGATTCATACTTTCCAGTAGTTTCGTTCTTGGTGCGATAAGTATCTGTTAATACACCGTATTTCTCTACAGTAAAATTGGGGGTTACGAAGATATGGTCAATACGGTTCGGAGTATATGTATTCGGATTCCAGCCTGTACATGTCCCATTAGTCGCATATCTCATTTGAGCTACCTCGTAAGAATCTGATAATATTCCGGATTCATGAAGAACCTGATAACTTTCACTGGTTTGGTCTACATTGAAATCACCTGTCAGTATAACGGGATCTTTGCCGCACATTTCCTTAATTTTGCTAATAACCAGTTTGGCACTTTCTCGGCGGGCTACCACTCCGATATGATCCATGTGCAGATTAAAGAACCAGAATTTGAACTTACCGGTTTTGTCTTTGAATTCTCCCCACGTGCAGATGCGGGTATAAGCAGCATCCCATCCTTTATTTGGCTTTGTAGTGTCTTCCGACAACCAGAAGTTGCCGGACTTGAGTAGCTTGAATTTATCTTTCCGATAGAAAATAGGAGCATATTCTCCTTTTGTCTTGCCGTCATCCCGTCCTACACCTATGTAGTTGTACGCAGGCAGAGCGTTGAGCATGTCTTCCAGTTGATTATGTTTCACTTCCTGTGCTCCAAAAATATCGAAGTCATGGAAAGTGATTAACTGGGTAAGTACCGGGCAGCGTTGTTCCCAGCCATTTCCCGCTTTGGCATCGTTGGGATTACTGTTTCGTACGTTGTAGGAGGCTACATTTAGTTGCTGCGCATTCAGTATTGACACACCACAGAGCGTCAATACAATCAAAAGTTTTCTCATTGTCTTTTTATTGTTAAATGGTTATTTAGTATCTTTTTCTTCTGTTTGTTCGCTTCTGTATTCTTTGGGAGATGTATTGTACAATTTCGCAAACTCCCGGTAGAAATAAGACTTGTTCGAGAAGCCTGATTTATACATAATTTCGGTAACGGTGAGCTTAGTTGTTTTTAGCAGGCTAGCGGCATACTCTAAACGAATGGTACGGACAAACTCGCTTGGTGTTTTTTCAGTCAATTCTTTGAGTTTGCGGTACAATCCTGCTTTACTTACTCCTATAAAGTCTGCAAGAGAATCCGGATTCATGGATTCATCGTCGATATTATCTTCAATGAACTTGATAATCTTGTTCAGTAATAATTCATCCTCTTTGTGCATGGTGATCCCATCCCTTACAATAAGAGAGGAACGGCCGGATTTGAAATACTCTTTCATCAGAGAGTATTTATTAATCATATTCTCTACCGCACTCAACACATGTCTTGGATGGAAAGGTTTAGGGATATACAAATCTGTCCCGTGATTATAGGCATTGATCTGGTCTTCAATAGAGTTTTTGGCAGAAATATGAATAACCGGAATATGCGCTGTCCGTTCATTAGACTTCAATATATCTGTCAGTGTAATGCCATCTAGTTTGGGCATTAATACATCACTGATAATGATGTCCGGTTGCTTTTGTTCTACTTCTTTCAGCGCCTCTTCTCCATCGGCAGCTTCGCGAACCTGATAGTAGGGAAGCAGAATATCTTTCAACAGTTCCCGGATATTCTTTTCGTCTTCTACAATCAGTATGGTAATTTCTTTCTGCTTAGGAATGAAAAGCATTTCACTGATCTCTGTCTCTTCTTCTGTAGGCTGACTTTCTTTTTCGGAATTCACGTGCATAGGAGGCAGGGATACATTGAATTCTACATATTCTCCCAAAGTACTTTCTATAGTGATTTCTCCACCTAATAATTCAGTCAGGCTTTTGGTTAGGTTCAGACCCACTCCGGTACTTCCGGCGTGCTTCAGGTTACTGCTCTCGAAAATCTTAAAGCGACTGAATATTTCGCTCGTTTGCTTTTCAGTCAATCCCTTACCAGAGTTGCGTATACGGAAATGTAATGTTCCGGTAGTGGCATTCTGTCTTATTTCAGCCCGGATATATCCTCCGGATGGTGTATACTTGAAGGCGTTAGATAATAAGTTGAATATAATTTTTTCCAGTGCATTCCGGTCTGTAGTAAAAGACGACACTTCTTTACTTTTGAAACTAAAGTCTATTTTATTCTCTTCAGCAATTTCAGTATAGTTGTCTGACACATAATCAACGAGTAGCTGGATATCTACTTTCTCTGTATAGATAGCCGTATGTCCCGATTCTGCTTTCCGAAACTCCATTAGTTCGTTGATGAGTTTCTGCATCCGGTCGGCATTGTTCTTGATGATGTAGATATACCTTTTCGTATAACTGTCAAGGTCTGCTTTTTCCAGCAGATGCTGTGCCGGACCATATATCAGTGTTAGCGGAGTGAAGAACTCATGTGCCACGTTCGTAAAGAAGTTCAACTTCGATTCATGAATACGTTGTTGATTTTGCTTTTCAATATGTTCTAGTAAAATCTGGCGATTCAGTCGGATACGATTCTTGATGACAGACTGTGTTATATAAATAGCAATAGCAATTAAAATAAAATAGATAATAAAGGCAGTAGTACTTAGCCACCAGGGATAGGCGACATCCAGATGAAGAGAGTAGATCTGATTGCTCCATACACGGTCACCATTAGTACATTTTACTTCCAGTTTATATTTCCCCGGAGGAAGTTTGGTGATGACGATATTGGGGTTGTTTTCGTTGTAAATCCATTCATCGGCGAAGTCAATAATCCGATAACTAAATTCGCAGTTCTCGTTGTTGATAAAGTCGTGTGCTGTGAACCCTAATGTAATGTAAGGTTCGTCATAGTCGAGCCGGAGCGTATGATTAAAAATACGCTCGTAAATGTTTTGGCTGGTATTATTAATTTTTAGACTATTCAAACTTAGAGTAGCAATATGGTCCCGTAAACGTATTTTGTTCTCATCGAAATAATTCAGCCCACTGACTCCTCCGAAATACAACCATCCTGCTTTATCCTTAAAAATCGCTCCATCGGAAAATTCATCATTTTGTAATCCGTTTCTGGAAGAATAGTTAGTAATCTTTCCCGAAGATAGATTAATAAAAGAGATACCTTGATTGGTACTTGCCCAGATATTACCGTTTTCATCTTTCAGAATACCGTGAATCGTATTGTTGGGTAGTCCGTTGTGATCCGTATATTCCATAATAGATGGCGGAATGTCTGCCGGAGATAATCGATTGAGGCCGTAACTGGTGCCTATCCAAATGCTGGCAGAATCTCCTTTGGTCAGATAGAGTATATCATTGTTGGTTAGGGATAAAGTAGAGTCTATCTCATGAATTTGTTGGAAGCATTCGGATGCGATATCGAACTTATTGATTCCGCCGCCTCGTGTGCCTAGCCAAAGTTCATTTTCATTATACCCGGCAATGACCGAATAAATGATATTATTACTTGGTGAGGAAGGTCCGGGAGATTTATATTGTTTCATTTCTGTCACTTTATAACTTTTTCCTTCCCTTTGCAAGGTTAGTTTGATAAGTCCATAGCCGGAAGTGCCCAACCATAATAGTGAGTCGTTATGAGTGAACAGAATGCTGTATACAGCTTTGAAAGTCGGATATTCAGCAGGAATGCTTAACTTCTTTACCTGACTGCTATTAAGTGGAATATAATTGATGCCCGTTCCCTCGGTTCCGATAAATATGTCTCCGGACATATTTTTTCGGATAGTATAGACAGAATTGGAAATCAATCCGTTGCCGGTTGACAGATAAGGTTCGACCTGCCGTTCCTGTTTGTCAAGCAGCAGAATTCCTTCTCCTTTGGTTCCCACGAGTATATTACCATTATCTTCTTCGCAAAAACAACGTACGGGATAATCAGTTTTTACGGTGTGGAATGGAGAACTGTGTTCATAGACTTCCAATACTCCTTGCCCGTCGGTGCCTACCCAGAGTATATTCTGCGAACCGATGTAGATGGTGAAAATGGATGCTTTCGCTGGTAATTGAGGTAATTCCATTGAAGCATTATCTTCCAGATTATACCTGATACATCCCCCTTCGATAAAGCTGATGAGAAGATACTCTTTGTGGCGGATAACTTGCGAAACCGTTTTATTTTCTGGAATATCTATGCTATTCAGTATGCGGTTGTCCAAAGAAACAGTTAATGCCCGGTCATCGTTAATGATAAGATAATCTTGAGAAAGATAAATGCCGGAAATGGAAGCAGGTTGTTTGATTTCTTTTTTGAACGAGAGTTCTGGATTAGAGCTATGGACAGATAGTTGATAATGTAATAATTGTCCATGTCCTGTGAGGAAGAATACTTGGTCTTTGGAATCAATAACGAAATTTTTGATGTCATCAGGAAGATTATTCTTCAATGGAACAAAGTCCTGTTTCCGGTCGTCAAAATAGAATAAACCTTGTTCCTTCACATAGCAGATAATGTATTTGCCGGAAGTGATACCCAGCAGGAATGATTTCTCTTGTTTGGGCGGATTGTTCTGCGTACCTAAATAATAAGGAGTAAATTGCTGTGTGGAACGTTTCCACCGGTTGACACCATAGTCGGTAGATACCCACAAGACAGAGTCATTTTGCTCGATAATTTGCCAGATTACATTATTACTGATAGATCCTGCATTTTTTTTATTATAAGAATAGGTTTTAAAGCTACGTCCGTTGTAGGCATTCAGCCCGTCCCATGTTCCTACCCAGAGAGTATGTTCCGAATCTTCCAGAAAACAATTCACTGAATTATTGGATAACCCGTCTGCATTCGAAATCTGTTTCACTACATTCTGGGAATGTAATAAAACAGGCATCAGGCATGAATAAATAAGGATGCAGATGTAGCGGAAATATGAGTGTTTTCGTAGAATCATGTCGCAAAGATAGAGAGGAAAAATAAGAAAACAAAGATAAAAATATGCTGTACAACACCTGTATACCCTTTTGAGAATATAGTACACCTTTTCCGTTGTTGTGCAGGGTAGCTTTGTCACCAGAAATAAAAACAACACATATTTAATAATCTGAAAATGGATATTGCAAAACGATTTCATCAAAACCCATTGTTGAAACCCTCCGACTTACAACCAGGAATAGAAGGTATGGAAATCACCTGTTTCCTGAATCCCGGTGTGTTCCGTTTCGACGGAAAAATTTGGTTATTACTGCGAGTGGCCGAACGGCCTGTGCAGAAACAGGGAGTTATTAGTTTTCCCGTATATAATAAAGATGGAAAAATAGAAGTGCTCTCTTTCGATGAGAATGACCCGAAACTGGATGCTTCTGATCCTCGTGTGATAGGATATGCAGGGCAGAATTATCTGACTACCATGTCTTATCTCCGACTGGTGTCGAGTGAAGACGGAATTCACTTCAAGGAAGAGCCGGATTATCCTCCTATTTTTGGTAAAGGAGCATTAGAGGCTTTTGGCATTGAAGATTGCCGGGTGGCCACTACTGCCGATGGTTATTATCTTACGTTTACGGAAGTCTCTTCTGTAGCTGTTGGTGTAGGGCTGATTCATACTTATGACTGGAAAAACTATACTCGTTATGGCATGATTTTCCCTCCTCATAATAAAGATTGCGCGCTGTTTGAAGAGAAAGTGAACGGAAAATATCTTGCACTGCATCGTCCGAGTAGCCCAGAGTTGGGTGGCAACTATATTTGGCTTGCCGAATCACCCGACCGACTGCATTGGGGCAACCACTGTTGCATTGCAACTACCCGTCCTGATAGTTGGGACTGTGCCCGCGTGGGTGCAGGAGCGGCACCTATTTGTACAGAGGAAGGGTGGTTGGAAATTTATCATGGTGCGGACTATCAAAACCGTTATTGTCTGGGAGCTCTTCTACTTGATTTAAATGATCCTTCAAAGGTAATTGCCCGAAGTAAAGAACCTATCATGGAGCCTGTTGCTCCTTACGAACAAACCGGATTTTTCGGGAATGTAGTTTTCACCAACGGACATTTGGTAGAGGGAGATAAGATAAGGCTTTATTATGGTGCCAGTGATGAAGTAATCTGTGGGGCGGAGTTGTCTATTGCAGAGATTCTCCGTTCATTAAAGTCGTAATATAAATAAGATAGATAATGAATAAACTAAAAAGAGAGTATCAGTTCTTCAAACAGCAAACTTCTAATGTACGGGTCTTGCTGATGACTAATCTTCTTTATGCGCTGGTGCTTCCTGTAGTTGAGATTTTTGTGGGCGCTTATGTGATGCGCCATACCAGTGAACCGGTTTCGGTGGCTTTTTATCAGCTTTTCATGTACATTGGTATCATCACTACCTCATTTGTGAATGGTTTCTTGTTGCGACATGTGAGTGTGAAGATGCTGTATGCAGGAGGGATATTAGTTAGTGGATTGTCGATGTTTGCCATGATGTTGGTAAAGTCATTAGGCTTTGTGGAATTGGGTATAGCCGGATTTGTACTTGGAGCTGCATCGGGCTTCTTCTGGACCAATCGCTATCTGCTGACTCTGAATAACACGACAGATGATAGTCGTAACTACTTCTTCGGGCTGGAGTCTTTTTTCTTTTCCATTACTTCGATTACTGTACCTTTATTGATTGGAGCATTTATCAGTCAGATAGATGGCAGGGAAATAATGGGATGCCTGATTGATATTAATGGAGCCTATCGGTTGGTGACGGTTGGAGTAATCATAGTGACTTTGTTTGCTGTAGCCGTTTTATGGCGTGGTAAGTTCGCCAATCCGGTGCAGAAGAATTTTCTGTATTTCCGGTTTTGTACACTTTGGAAAAAAATGTTGTTGCTGGCTTCCCTGAAAGGAATGGTACAGGGATTTTTGGTGACCGCTCCTGCTATTCTGGTTCTGAAGTTAGTAGGTGATGAAGGCGTATTGGGTTTAATACAGGGAATCAGTGGTACACTGACAGCTGTTTTGGTTTATGTATTGGGACGAATAACCAAACCTGAAGACCGGTCGAAGGTATTTATAGCCGGGCTACTTGTCTTTTTTATCGGTACTCTGTTCAACGGAATCTTGTTTTCAGCCACCGGAGTGATTATCTTTGTCCTCTGTAAGGTGATCTTTCAGCCATTGTTTGACTTGCCTTATTACCCTATTATGATGCAAACCATCGATGCAGTAGTAAAAATCGAAAAAAGAAATGAATATACCTATATTTTAAGCCATGAGTTCGGACTATTTCTGGGACGTGCTTTCGGACTAATACTTTTTATGGTACTCGCATTTGTCATATCACAGGATTTTGCATTGAAGTATGCATTGATCCTGGTGGGAGCTTTGCAGTTGATTGCCTATCCATTAGCCCGGAACATCATCAGACAGAATCAAGCTATTCGCTAATATTTCAAAATCGTTAAATCGTCGTTGCAAACGAATGAATTATTATGTTGTACAGCACCTATATACCCTTTTGAGAATATAGTACACTCAATTTTTGTGGAGCGAGGGTAGTTTTGCTGACAGAAAAACAAGGAACGACTGATTCGGAAAAACTAAAAAATGACGTATGATAAAACTAAAAGCTGTAATCTATTTAATTAGTATGATGACACTTGCCGGATGCTCGGGTCAGAAGCAAACATCTGCTGTTGTTGAAGAGCAGAACGAACATTGGATAATAGGTCCTTTCGTTCGTCCGGAAGGAGTGAATCCGGTGATTTCTCCACAACCGACTACTTTTCAATGCCCGATGCGCAAGCAGTTGGTAAAATGGGAGGAGAGTGATACTTTCAATCCGGCAGCCACCGTTAAAGATGGAAAGATTGTAGTACTCTATCGGGCAGAAGATAATTCAGCGCAAGGTATAGGAAAGAGAACATCCCGCATTGGCTATGCAGAAAGTACGGATGGAGTGACGATGAAACAATCGGATGTCCCTGTATTATTCCCTTCCGAAGACGATTATAAAGAAATAGAATGGGAAGGAGGTTGCGAAGACCCGCGTGTGGCAATGACGGAGGATGGATTATATGTAATGCTCTATACAGCTTGGAATCGTCATCTCCCCCGTCTGGCAGTTGCTACTTCCACCGACCTGAAGAACTGGACAAAGCATGGACTTGCTTTTGCAAAAGCGTATAACGGACGTTTTGCCAATATAGCGAGCAAATCTGCTTCTATTGTTACCGGGGTGAAGGATGGAAAACTTGTCATTGAGAAAGTGAATGGCAAATATTTTATGTATTGGGGGGAAAATGCCGTATGTGCAGCAACTTCCGACAACCTGACAGATTGGACACCGGTATTGAACGAGAATAATGAATTGAGAGAAATTGCCAAACCCCGCAGCGGCTATTTTGATAGTCGTTTGACAGAGTGTGGTCCTCCTGCCATAAAAACAACAGATGGTATTGTCCTACTGTATAATGGTAAGAACGGATATAAAGAAGAAAGAGATTCGGAATATCCAGCTGGAGCTTATTGTGCAGGGCAGTTTTTGTTCGATGCCGATGATCCTTATCAAGTACTGGGTCGTTTGGATAAACCATTCTTTGTGCCTGAGGCTGCTTTTGAGAAGAGTGGTCAATATAAAGACGGAACAGTATTTATAGAAGGATTGGCTTACTTCAAAAATAAACTATATCTCTATTATGGCTGCGCTGATTCGCAGGTTGCAGTAGCGATATGTGATAATAATATGGATTTAAAACTCAAAACACATAACTAATTTAATCTATGAAACATGGTTGTAAAATGAACACGGTTGTCTCAAAGTCGTTCAATGACCGGCTGAAGATAGCTACTGTTTCAGCTTTAATGGCAGGGACGTTCTTGTGTCTACCTTTCACGGTATATGCAGAAAATCCTTTGATATCAGATGTTGAACAGACGGTACGGAATATCTCGGTAAAGGGTGTGGTGGTTGATGCCAATGGAGAACCTGTTATCGGAGCTTCGGTACAGTTGAAGGGGAGTACCGGTATAGGAACGATTACTGATTTGGATGGTAAGTTCACTTTGTCAGTTCCGGCTAACGGAGTGTTGCAAATATCCTATATCGGATATAAAACGGCTGAAGTGAAAGTAAACGGACAAGCCGGATTGAAAGTAACTTTGCAGGAAGATACGGAAACGTTGGATGAAGTGGTAGTAGTAGGTTATGGTATTCAGAAGAAAGCTTCTGTGACTGGATCGGTAGCTGCCATCTCTTCGGATAAGTTGATGGAGGTAAAAGCTCCTAGTGTGACAAATATGCTTGCCGGACGTTTGCCGGGGCTGCGTGCCGTGCAACGTAGTGGTAGTCCTGGCGATGACGGAGCTTCTGTTGATATTCGCGGATATGGAAGTATGTTGGTGATTGTGGATGGTATCGAGCGTGATTATGCCCAACTAGACCCGAATGACATCGAATCAATTTCCATACTGAAGGATGCCGCCGCAGCTGTTTACGGTTTTAAAGGTTCTAATGGAGTTTTATTGGTGACTACTAAAAAAGGAACGGAGCAAAAGGCAAAGATAGAATATAATGGTTACGTAGGTTTTCAGAAAGTGACCCGCTATCCGGAAATGATGAATGCCTATGAGTATGCTTCACTTTACAATGAAGCGATTCATAATGCGAATCCGTGGCGCGGAGCTTCTGCTTACTCGCAGGAGCAGCTGGAAGCTTACCGGAATGGTACGGCAGGTACGGATTGGTGGAATGAAACCATGCGTAGCTCAGCTCCTCAAACTTCACACAACTTGAGCATGACGGGAGGTACGGAGAAGGTGAAATATTATATGTCTATCGGATATATGGATCAGGGCGGCATCATCCGTTCGGGCGACTGGAACTACCAACGTTACAATGTCCGTTCAAACCTAAGTGTAGAAGTTGCTAAAGGGGTGAACGTAGAGTTGCGTTTGAGCGGACGGTTTGATAACCGCAAGAAGCCTTATAACGGCGATAATCTGTTCCGTTCGGCACAAATGGCAATCCCGACTTATTCCATGTATGCCAATGATAATCCGGATTATTGGGGAGCGGTAGGTGATATGGCTAATCCTGTACATGTATCCAGTTCGGATGACAGCGGATATGAAGATCGTCTGCGTCGTGAATTTAACAGCTCATTGGCTATTACCTGGAAACTTCCATGGGTGAAAGGACTGATGGCAAAAGCATTGGTTGCTTATGATTATACAAATAAGGAATGGAAAACATGGAGGAAAGATTTGTCGGAATATACTTATGATTATGCCAATGAAGAGTATATAGAGAAGGTGATTAATACCGCACATCTGGAATCGAAACTGGAAAATTATGATAAACCGACTTATCAGTTCTCAATGAACTATAATAATACGTTTGCCAAGAAGCACAATATTGGTGCTATGCTGGTATGGGAAATGTATAATGACAAAAGAAGTTGGGTGACCGGAACACGTGATTTTGCTATCGGACTCATTCCTGACTTGGATTATGGAGATAAAACCAATCAGGAAGCCTCCGGTAAAACACAGGAAACGGCACATGCCGGTCTGGTGGGGCGTTTGAATTATGATTTTTCCAATCGCTATCTTGTTGAGTTCAATTTCCGCTACGATGGAACCTATAAATTCCGTGAAGGTAACCGTTGGGGATTTTTTCCAGGTGTGTCTTTAGGGTGGCGTGTTTCCGAAGAGGCCTTTTTCAAGAAACTGTTGCCTGATATGGACAACCTGAAAATCCGTGCTTCGTATGCCAAAGTGGGAGATGAAGGAGACTTCGACGCTTTTCAATATCTGGATGGATATACATCTCATGGGAGCTATATTATGGGCAGCAACGGAGTGACTTCCGGTATGACTACGGTAGGTATGGCCAATCCGTGGCTGACCTGGTATGAATCAAAGATTATGAATATTGGCTTTGAAGCCTCTTATCATAGAGGATTGATTTCCGTAGAATTCGATTGGTTCCGTAGAAACCGTTCGGGACTTCCTGCTACTCGTGTAGGATCATTACCTACTATTTTCGGAGAATCAATGCCGCAGGAGAATCTGAATTCTGATATTAATACGGGATTTGAGATTGTAGTTGGACATAAGAACCGGATTGGTAACTTCAATTATAATGTGTCGGCTAATTTCTCTACTACCCGGATTAAGTATGATTATGTAGAGAGAGCTGCTTCTACCAATATGTATGATGATTGGCGTAATAACACGAACGGTCGTTATAAAGATATTCGTTGGGGAAAGAAAGTTATTGGACAGTTCTCCAGTTTCGAGGAAATCTTGAATTCACCGGTTCAGGATAAAGACGGTAACCGTTCATTAATGCCAGGTGATCTGAAATTTGAAGACTATAATGGGGATGGCATTATTGATGATAACGATACGCAGCCACTCGGACATGGTGCTACTCCACGTATGTATTATGGATTGAATATGTCCGGAGAATATAAAGGATTCGACCTGACGGTATTCTTTCAGGGGGCAGCAGGTCATGATATTTATGTCAGTGGGGATATTCTGGACCCATTTATCCAGCAGGGTTTGGGTAATGGACTGGCCATCATGACCGACCGTTGGCATCGGGAAGACCCGACCGATCCTTATAGTAAGTGGATTTCCGGGTATATGCCTGCCGCTCGTGTAGCGGGTGTTGCGGATAATCGTTCTGGTAATTCATGGTCACTGCACAATGCAAGTTATCTGCGTCTGAAAACATTGGAGCTAGGGTACACACTACCTAAAGCATTGACGAAGAAAGCAGCTATCGACCGTGTGCGTTTTTACATCAACTGCAACAATCTGCTGACTTTCACTAATCGTGATGGATTGATGAAGAATGTTGACCCGGAAAGCAACTCTAGCGGAGTGCGCTATTACCCGCAAATGAAGACATATAACTTTGGTGTGAATGTAACCTTCTAAAATCTATAAAGACAATGAATAGAAATTATTTGAAATATATATGGATAGCCGGAGTATCTATCCTCGGATTGACGGGATGTGATGATTACCTGAATCGTGAAAGTACCAGTGGGGTTAACACTCCGGATCTAATTTGGCAGAATCCGAAAGCAATTACAGCCGTTTTGGCGGATATGTATGATTCCGGATTAAAGCTGGATGAGTTTGATGATTGGTATGGAAGCAAGAAAGCGAATTTGGCGAATCAGACCAGTCTTTCGGATGAGGCTACGGCCAGTTATCAGAAAGAGAGTGCATTTGATAAATCAAATTCTACTTATTCTTATGGCGATTATGTATTTAATGACGATATGGTGACTCGTTATAAACAGATCCGTATCGTAAATAACTTCCTGCTGAATATCGAAAAGACTTCAGTGCTGAGTGAGGATGAAAAAGAAGAGATTGGAGCAGAAGCTCGCTTTATCCGTGCAATGCAGTATTTTGGGTTGGTGAAACGTTACGGAGGTGTGCCTTTGCAAACTATTCCTCAAGAATACACCGCCGGAAATACGCAAGCGCTGTATCAGGCTCGTGATACGGAAGCAGCTACGTATGATTTTATAATCAAAGAGTGTAAAGCCATCTATGGATCATTGCCGGAAGTGCGCAACAGCGATGCCAAATATCGGGCCAATCGTGGGGCGGTATTGGCTTTGTGGTCTCGTGCAGCATTGTATGCCGGTACTATTGCCAAATACTCTAAAACACTTACCTTGACGGGGGAAGCCGTTTCCAAAGGCTATGTTTATATTCCAGAGACAGAAGCAGAGCGTTACTTTGACGAATGTTATACAGCTTCATCAAAGATTTTGGATGAGATGGTTCCTCGTGTATATAGCTTGTACAAGTCGACAAGTACGGATCCGGAAGAGCTGGCACAGAACTTTTATAATCTTTTTTCTAAGACAGTGAACGGAGATAATGGAGAGTATATTTTTCAGAAACAGTATAATGTAGCTGCCGGAAAAGGGCATATGTGGGATAAACTGAACGTTCCTTTCTCATATCGTGGTGATGGTTGGGGATGTGGTATGTCTCCGGTTCTGGAAATGGTTGAGGAATTTGAATATATCGACGGTACAGAAGGTAAACTAAAAATGAAGGATAGCGGTGGAAAGGCGATTAGCTACGACAGTTCGTATGACATCTTTAAAAATAAAGATCCTCGTTTATTAGGTTCCGTTTACTTGCCTGGCGCTGATTATAAAGGATATGGCGGTGGTAAAATAGAGTGGATGCGCGGAGTAATCAACGGACAGGATGGAATAGGAACCAAATATGAAGCTTCCGCTCAACCGGATAAGGAGAATAAGGTAGTTATCGACGGACAGACTTACAATACTTCCGGGAAAGACGGTGGTTCATTAAGTGTAGGTGACGCCAGCAAAACAGGTTTCTATCAGCGTAAGTTTTTGGACGAAAGTCTGACGGATTATACGGATATTGATGCAAAACGTTCTTCTACTCCTTGGGTTGTGTTCCGTCTGGCAGAAATCTACCTGAATCGTGCAGAGGCTTGTATGGAGTTGAATCAGCATTTGGATGTGGCTTTGAAAGATATCAATGAGATCCGTGGCAGGGCAGGTATCAAGCTGTTGACTGCCGGCGATCTGACTCTTGACAAGGTTCGCCATGAACGAAAAGTGGAACTTGCTTTTGAGAAGCATCGTTACTGGGATTTGAAACGTTGGCGTCTGGCCCATTTGGATGTCAGCAAAGGTGGCTTGACTAATTTCCGTGGTACAGCTCTTTGTCCATATTACAATGTCAAGAGTGGAAAATACACATTTGAAACTGGGGTACCTGAAAAGAGAAAACGTCTTTTCCTCGAAAAGAACTATTATACGGTTTTCCGTGCGGAAGATTTGAGTACAAATCCGTTGATGACGCAGAATCCGGGTTACGGCAACTGATATGTTCAATTATAAGTTAAAGAAAAACCGATATGAATAAAATAATAAATATAGGATTGACTGCATTATTCGCCTGCTTCATGGTAGCATGCGAAAATGACATCGACAATTATGATGCGCCGAATGGCGGTGTGCATGGCACCATTTATGACAAGGAAACGAATGAGCCGATTCCCATGCCTGTGCCGGGAAGTAGTGGGGTGATGATGAGTTTGTATGAGCAGAACACCGGAGCTACTGCTTCGGTCGATTTCCGGGCCCGGCAGGATGGGACATTTGAGCATACCAAAGTATTTAATGGTAATTACCGCATTCAGGCAAAGGACGGCCCTTTTGTTGGAGTGTGTGAGGGATATGTCACCGTGAACGGACAAACGCAGGTTGACTTATATACCATTCCATTTTCGCGTATTAGTCTTGATGTTACTGTATCCGCAGATAATAAACTGACACTTACCTACGATGCAAAGACATCGAACGAAACATTGCAACTGACAGATGTTTCCGTTATCTGGAATTATGCTCCGGGAGTAGACGTGAACAATGCTAATCATGCTACTCTTTCTTCATTGGGAACAAAGGCCAGTGGTACGCATGTCATTGACTTGATGAGTGATACCGAATTTATTGAGAATCACTATAAGATTGTTTCCAATAAGAATCGGGTATACGTGCGTGTTGCGGCTACGGTAACGGCGGAAAGCAAACCGTATGTGAACTATAGCCGGGTGGTGGAAGTAACTGTGAATGATATCAGATAAGGTAAACGATAAAAAAGAATGTAACAATGAAACATAAATTCTATTTATTACTGGTACTGTTGATAAACGGTTTGTTTATCGGCTGCAGTTCGGATGATGATGGTGTAACTCCTCCTGACGATAAGGATGGAGTACTGGTAAAAGTCATGTCCTACAATATATACAGCGGCCAGAAAGTTTATTCTGGAAAGAAAGGAATGGAGGCTATTGCTCAAGTGATTAAAAAGATAAATCCGGATCTGGCTGGTTTACAGGAGTTTGAAACGAAAACCAATAAGGTGGAGAATGCGGATATTATTGCTTTGATGAAGGAGGTGACGGGAATGCAATATGCTTTCTTCGTTAAAACCCGTGATGTGGATGGTGGAGAATACGGTAATCTGATTCTCTCAAAATATCCGATAAGCGACGAGGTGAATTATGATTTACCGAGAATAGAGACCGTGGAAGATGTTTATCCACGCTCTATGGGAGTCATGAAAACAGAAAAAGAGGGGAAGAACTTCTATTTCGGAGTAACTCATTTGTCTCATGTCGGTAATGAAACCAACCGTATCAATCAGACTTCAACTATTCTGGAAAAAACGAAGGGGATGGATGCCCCGATGATATTGACCGGCGACTTTAATGCGTTGGCTGATTCGGGTCCGATGAAGATATTGTATGAGCGTTTTGATATTGGTTGCCTGAACGGGAACTATGGATTGACGACCGGAACTCCCGTTCCGGTAAAGGCTATTGACTTCGTGTTGTATACCCCGGATAAAGGAATGGCTCCGAAGGCTTATGATGTGTATTATGATGCTTATGTAGAATCAGACCATTTTCCGGTAGTAGCTACATTCAGTATAAACGATTAATCTAAAAAGATAGAAACATGAAAACATTGATTCATCATTTGAAACGATTTTCTATATATACACTATTGCTTGGGGCAGTAGGTTTTGCTGGTTGCGAAGATGAGAATCGGCAGGATATGACGCCTGAAATCGGAGAAGGTGAAGTTACTCCTAAGATTACGATGTATACTCCGACGGCAGGTGGAAAGTCTACTAGCCTGACTTTATATGGTACTCATTTTGGTACGGACTTGGATAATATCCGAGTGACGGTCAACGGAGTAGATGCAGAGGTGACAGGTGCTTTGGGGAATATTATTACTGCCAATGTGCAGAGAGGTTCTGGCTCCGGTCCGGTGAAAATATATATCGGTCAGGGGGAAAACATTCAGGAACTGACTTATAAAACGGAATTCGAATATTCTCAGTCTCCTATTGTAAGCTCGTATATCGGCAGCTATGTTCCTGCTGCCAAAACAGAGAAAAAAGAGGGTTCCTTGATGGAAGCAGTCCTTTGGAAACCGGGTTCTATAGCCTTTGATAAGGAAGGCACTTTGTATATTGTGGAAGACGATGACCGTGATATTCGTATTGCGAAAGATAATCAAGTAGCTACTTTTCTTCGTGGGGACGCAACGGGTGGAGTTGCATTTAGAATGATGAATATCGCTTTCTCACTGGATGGCAACACTTTGTTCTTGTCTAATGATGCGAATGGCTCTGGAAGCGCACATATTGCCACTATGTCATGGAGTAATGATGCGCATCAGTATGATACTGGAAGTCTTGCTGCAATATGGTCGATAACTTCGTCTTTAGGTAACGGTGTTACCAATGTGGGCGTACATCCTGTTACGGGAGAAGTTTTTTCCGTAGCTCATGGAAATGCCATGATTTACAAATATGATCCGGAACAGAATACGATGGTGACTACCGGACAACAACTTCCCGATGCGGACGGAAAGAATGCATCGAAAGTGAAGATCCGTTGTATCCTTTTCGATAAGGAAGGAACTACAGTGTATATGAGTTCACAGGAGAAGGATGTGATTTATAAAGGGGATTATGATATGGTGACCGGATTATTTTCTAATCTTCATATTTGGATTGGACAGTATGATAAAACAGGCTTTGTAGAAGGGCAAGGAAACGATGCCAGACTCGAGGAGCCTTGTCAGATGGATTTGGATGAAGAAGGTAATATTTATGTGGCAGTCCGTAAAAAGCATCGTATCGCGAAAATTACACCTGATGGAGTAGTGACAAGTTATACAGGTACAGGTACTTCCGGTACTACGGATGGGCCATTGGATAAGGCACAATTCAATCATCCGGAAGGACTGCAATTCGGGCTCGACGGTGCATTGTATGTTTCAGATTATTGGAATCATAAGATTCGCAAGATAGAAAAGGATTAATAGGGTATTAGGTAAAAAAGATTGTTTTGAAGGATAACATTCACTCACTAATTGACGATATATGAATTTCAGAATATGCATTTTGTTATTTCTGGTATGCTGTCTGTTGTCCCCTGTGATGGCGCAGAGAGACAAAAATAAGCAGAAAGAAGTTACAGTAAAAGCGATGACTTACAATACTTACAGTGGGCGCAAACAAGGTATTGATAAAATAGCCGAGGTTATAAAACTGGAAGATCCGGACATTGTTTCACTTCAGGAAATAGAAAGAAATACAGAGATTAATCCCTGGGATACTCCTGAAAGATTATCGGTACTGACAGGCATGAAGTATTATTATTTTGCCCACGCACTTGATATTCCTACCGGAGGAGACTATGGAAATGTAATTCTTTCCAAGTTTCCGATTTCGGAAGAGAAAAGCTTTAAATTGAGTGTATTGAAGGAAAACGACTACGTTCGTTCGTTTGGTTATGTAAAAGTGATGAAAGAGGGCAAAGAATTTTATTTTGCTACGACACATCTGGACCATGAGTACGAAGATGCTGCCCGTCTGAAACAGATTGATGAGATTCTTGCTTGTATGGAACAACTGGACAAACCAATCATCCTCGGTGGGGATTTGAACTCCCGTCGTGGTTCTGCTACCATGGCTGTTTTTCAAAAGTATTTCACAGTAAACTGTTTGAGTGATGCTGCTCCGTGGACGGTGCCCGTTCCAAGTCCGACTTATACCTGCGACTGGCTGATTTATGCTCCGAATGAAGCCTTTACAGTAAAGGCGTACAATGTTTGTTATTGGGCAGATAAAGAATCGGATCATTATCCGGTAGTGGCTACTTATCTTATCAAATAAGATTAACCTTCCAGTTGAGGTTGTTTCCAATGGAAAGAAGATCGTGCTGGTGGCTTACACGAATATTTGTCTAAAAGGACTATTTTAGATTAACGAGTAGTTAAGCACCATTAAAGCACTTCGACGGTTTTTTCCTGCTGTATCTTTGCATCGTGATCACAAAACAACATTTTTATGAAATAATTTAAAACTTAAAATTATGGGATTACGGTATGCAGTAAAAGAAAGGGTCTTTAATTTCGATGAAACCAAAACTAAGAAGTATGTTGCTGCTCCGGTGAGTGACGGAGTGATTGATTTTTCGAAATTGTGTAAAAATGTATCATTGATTTGTAGCACTCATTGTGGTCAGGTTAAATTAGTCTTAGATGGTCTGCTTGATTCATTGGAAGGATATATGGATGAGGGAAAAACGGTGAAGTTAGGTGAGTTCGGTACACTTCGTCCTACTTTTAACGCTAAAAGTGGTATAGAAGCTAAGGATGTCGATAGTAGCAATATCATAGTGAGAGAAATAGTTTTTACTCCGGGAACCCAGTTAAAAACGATGTTGAATAAGATGAGTATCTCAAAATATGTACCATTGGATGTTGTGGCAACAAGTGGCAGTAATAGTGGCTCTGATCCTGGCAATGGCGAAAATCCGGGCGGCAATCAAGGGGAAGCTCCCGATCCGGCAGCTTAATTGAAAGAGTGGCTGTTATAATATTAAATAATAGAGGAGAACAAATGTCTTCCTCTATTATTTTTTATTGCTTTCTTTTGCTTTTTAGATATGCCCGTATTCGAATTCAGGGATCTCTCCTTTAGCTGATAATTTGGCAAAATCAATCAGGTTGGACAAGTGGCGAAGTACCAGTTCTTTCATCCCGTCCTTGTCTTTATCTTTTATCTTTTGCAACATTTCTCTATGTTCTGCATGAACTGTTTTTTGTGGAACAGCGCAGACTTTATATTTTTGATAATATTTTAATATATCAGGAGTAATGATAAGCAAGAGTGAACTAATTACCGGGTTGTGTCCACCTTGTGCAATTGCTTGATGAAACGCAAAATCTTTCTCAACACGAAGCTCTGTATCAAACTTTTCCTCCAATTCGATAAGTGTTTTTTCAATATTCTCCAAATCCTCTTCTGTACGGTTTGATGCACACAGTTTGCAGACCTCGATCTCTAACAGAACGCGTACATATACCAAACTGGAAAAGTCATATTTGCTTATCTTTAAAGCATCGGTAATCATGGTATCCAATTGATCTTTGGAGAACTCGGAAACCACTGTTCCACTTTGAGGATATGTTTTTACAATACCATACAACTCCATCTTTTGCAAAGCTTCACGAACATGGGAACGGCTAACCTTCAGCAGTTCCGATAATTTCCGTTCAGACGGTAGACGTTCACCAGGCAGAATTTGACGTTCTGCGATTTGTTTTTTTATGTGCTCGATGACAAGTTTAACTGGTTGCGAATTTACTTCGTCCTTCATAAGATATAAAAATTTTAAAAGGTTTTCTTTCTTAATTCGGGTGTAAAAGTACGAATATTATCTTTCAAAGTAAAGCTTTACAGCAAAAATATTCTTTTCCCTTTTTATAAAGAGGTACGCATAACGTACTGTTTATTAGACGTTTATTTAGTGTTGTTAATAAATAATAATTGGTAGACCAAAATTTTGGTTTACCAATTTTAATCGTTACGTTTGTCACAGAAATTAAAACGCTAATCTATGAACAAACTTCTGCATTTTAAAAAAGTCGTATTGGTGCTCTTGTTGTTAGTTGGAGCATTGAACGTTTACTCCCAGCATGTAGTTACTGGTAAGGTGATAGATGAACAAGGTCCGTTAATCGGGGCTTCAGTGACAATTAAAGATGCTGCTGTTCCTACAGGTACTGTGACAGACGCTGAAGGTAAATACTCCATTAAAGTTCCTAACTCAAAGACCATTTTGGTTTATTCGTATATCGGTTACGTTGATAAGGCAGAGGCGGTAGGCAAACGCACCGTTGTCAATGTGACGTTGGAAGAAGATTCGAAGATGCTGGATGATGTGGTGGTAATCGGTTACGGTACACAGGCTAAGTCTCATTTAACGGGTTCGATTTCTAAATTGGAAGGTGAGAAACTGATTAATGCTCCTGTGAGTGATATGACTACTGCTTTGCAAGGTTCTATGAGCGGACTTACCGTTTCTAATGAAACGTCTGAAGTCGGTGTAACACCGTCTATCCGTGTCCGTGGAACAGGTTCCATCTCGGCTGAAAGTGAGCCGTTGGTGATTATTGATGGTTTTCCGGTAGCCGGTGGACTTTCATCTATCAATGCGGCAGATGTGAAGTCTATTGAAATATTGAAAGATGCGGCTTCTGCCGCTATTTATGGGTCACGTGCGGCAAATGGTGTTATCATGGTAACCACCAAAAGCGGTACTCCCGATAAACCGAAATATTCGTTCAAGTTCTATCAGGGATTTAAGTATGCTTATCAGTTGCACGATATGATGACTTCTTCCGAGTGGTTGAATCTGTTGACGCAGGAAGCAGAAATGGGAGGTCCGTCTGTACCGGCGGCAGCTCGTGGCGCTGCTTATCTGGAAAGTCAGATGGGGACTACCGACTGGCAGAAAGAGGGATTGCGCGATATGGCAGGTATTACCAATGTGCAGATGAGCGTTTCCGGTGGACGTAAAGAAACGAAGTACTTTATTTCGGCTGCCTATACCAAAGATGAGGGTGTGATGTTGCAGAACTCATTGGATAAATTGAATTTCCGTACGAAATTGGATGCCAAACTCTCGAATATTGTTAGTGTAGGGGTCAACTTATCCGGGACTTATACCAAAACAGAACGTCCGAAAAATAATTTTATAGATTTCTATCGTACTCCGTCTTTTCTTCCTGTTTATCATAATGATTGGAGTACTGAAATGACAGGGTATTCAGGTTTTGCAAGAGGTAGTCATTTCAATAATATCATGACTCCTACCGGTACACCGGATGCGGAGGGAAATCCGACGCTGGAGAAATCATCTCCTTTCTCGTCAGCCAATAATAATCCCCGTAGTGTGATGGCTAATACTTCTCGTTGGAGTGAGTCCATGCAGGGTTTGGCAAGTATGTATCTGACTATTGATCTTTGTAAAGGGTTGCAATTCAAGACGTCCAATGGTTTGAATGTCCGTTTTAGCCCGTCTTACTATTATGGTAATAAAGACGCGACAAAAGATAAAGAAGAGAGCAGAGCTACTTATTTTAGCACACTCTATGTAGATTTGTTGAGCGAGAATACATTGAATTATCACATTGATTTCGGAAGAAATAATGCTCATAGCATTGATGCTTTGTTGGGTTATACTGTGGAGTCCACTCGCAACCAGCGAGTAGCCATGACTGCAACAGGATTTGCTACTGATGATGTTCATACGCTGAATGCGGCAACTGTTTATTCATTGGCAAGTAAAGGGAATGGGAATACTGATGGTACGGGAACTTTCCGTTATCCGGATGTGGTATTAGAGTCTTATTTGGGACGTATCAATTACAGTTATTTGGGTCGTTATCTCTTGTCTACTTCTTTACGTCTGGACCGTTCTTCCTTGTTCTCGAAAGGAAATCGCAATGCCTGGTTCCCTTCTGTATCGTTGGGCTGGCGTGTGAATGAGGAGAAGTTTATGAAGAATATCGAAGTTATTTCTAATTTGAAACTCCGTGCTTCTTACGGTGTGACGGGAAATAACCGTATCAGTTATGATGCAGCTCTTGAAGTATTGAACAGTGCGAACTATGTGACAGGTACTGGTAATGGACAACTGGTTAATGGTTCGGCAAATATATCTTCTTCGCTTGCTAATCCTCACATTACATGGGAGAAGACAGATGAATTCAACTATGGTCTGGATCTGGGATTCTTCAAGAACCGGATTAATCTCTCGATAGATGCTTATTACTCTGTGACTCGTGCTCTGTTGTTTGAGCAGCCTACACAGTCATTCACCGGATATAGTTATTATTGGAATAATATTGGAAAGGTACGTAATTCGGGTGTGGAAATACAGATCGATACGCACAATATCAAGAATCGTAAGTTTTCATGGGATACAAATATAAATTTCTCCTTGTCGCGCAATAAATTGCTGGAGCTGGGAGGTGAACAACAGGTTATCAATCAGGGGGAAAGAAGCGAGTGTTACATTGCTAAAGTTGGCTCACCGTTGATTCAATTTTATGGATATAAAACGAATGGTGTATGGAATAGTGTGGAGGAAATCAATGCGAATCCTCACTTCTCGAATGACGTACCGGGTGGATTGCGTATCGTAGATACCAACAATGACGGTTCGTTGACTCCTGAAGACCGTGTTCCTTTGGGTAATCCGTATCCGGATTTTACATGGGGAATCACGAACACATTCCAGATTAAGAATTTTGATATTTCGTTCCTGATTCAGGGAGTACAGGGAATTGACGTTTACAATGGTGACGTTTATTACAATGAGACAGTGAAATGGAACAAAGCTTACACCAAGGATCGTTGGGTAAGTGCAGAAAATCCGGGTAACGGAAAAGTGCCTTATCTGAAGTTGGGATATGATATCTGTTTGACTGATTATCCTTTGCAGGATGCTTCTTATGCATGTTTGAGAAACTTCACATTGGGATATACATTGCCAAGTACGGCTGCGCGTAAGTTGAAACTGTCGGGTGTACGTTTCTATGTGTCCGGTAGTAACTTGCTCTACATTTGGGGAAGCAGTTATAAGGGTATCAATCCGGAATCCCGCCTGACTTCTTCTCAATACTCAAGCTCTATGATTTCGGGATATCAGCGCGGTGGATTCCCATTGACCAGTACTATCTCCGCAGGTTTTGATATTAACTTTTAATGGAAAGTGAACGATGAAAAAGGTAAATTATATAGGATTACTGTTAGTAACATTACTGTTTGTATCTTGTGATTTGGACAAGTATCCCTATTCGGAAGTTGCTGCGGATGAATATGTGAAAAATGCTTCTTCAGTGAATAATCTGGTACTTGGTTGCTATAATTCTCTTCATGACGTGATGTATTATGAATGGGCAATGACTGAATTACGTTCGGATAATGGACGTATGTATGCTACTGGTTCTTCCGCCAGCACTACGAAATTGGTTGAACAGCTTGACCAGGGAACTATCGTGGCAGAGCACCAATGGGTGGAAGAGTATTGGAATTCTTGTTATGCAACGATTGCCCGTGTCAATAATGCGATTTCATATCTTGATGTGGTAGAAGATGAAACTACCCGGAATCAATATGAGGGAGAGGTTTTGTTTCTCCGTTCTTTAGAATATTTTAATCTTGTTCGTTTATGGGGTCCTGTGTTTATAGTTACTTCCAAGGTTCCGTCAGATGTAGCCCGTGATATGCAGCGTTCTACGGTAGAAGAGGTTTATGCACTGATTGAGGGTGATCTGGAACGGATTCTTGAAAATGGAATGTTACCTGAACGAATGGCGGATGCAGATATGGGGCGTGCGGACAGAAATGCTGCTAAAGCATTGTTGGCAAAAGTGTATGCGACTCATTATAAATCGGGAGACGCCAAGTATGCCCGCGCCGCACAGTTATGCAAGGAGGTACTTGAAAGTGCTGCCGTAGGTAATCCGCAGACAGGTGCTGATCTGGTAGCATATAATAAGATATTCGACATCACAAATGAGATGAACAAGGAAATCATTTTTGCAGCCCGTTATCTTTCGGGTAATGTAGGACTCGGTTCTCCATTCGGTAATATGTTTGCTCCGGTCAATAATGGTGCAAATGTGATTATAGGAACTTCTTCCGGCTATAATACTCCAAGTGATAATATCATTACTGCCTATACAATGAGAGGCGCAACAGACAAACGCCTGGATGTAAATATTGCCCAGAAGTACTTTAACTCGACTACTCAAGAATGGGTGACTACGGGTAACTGCCGTTATTGCAAGAAGTACACAAATCCTGTGTCTACGCAGTATGATGGTGAGAGTGACTGGCCGATTATCCGTGTAGGCGATATCGCATTGTTGTACGCAGAACTGACGAATGAAATATCGGGTCCGTCTGCTGATAACTTGAAATATCTGAATATGATTTGCGAACGTGCCGGTGTTTCAACTTATACGTTGGCCGATCTTTCTAACCGTTACGACTTCAGAGAAGCCGTACGTAATGAACGAAGACTGGAACTTGCTTTTGAAAACCAGCGTTGGTTCGATATGCTCCGGTGGGGTACGGCTGCTCAAACAGTGAATAATTATTTCAAAAGTGAGACTTTCTATTCGGAATATACCTATGTCGTGAATGATATTGCTGATTGGCAGACATTCCTCCCGATTCCGGTAAGTGTAATCAACATCAATCCGGATATTGCACAGAATACGGGTTATTAATCTCTTAAAATGAATACGAATATGAAACAATATAGAAAATGGAGCCTTGCATCCTTATTTGCATGTGTTATCTTTTGGACCAGTTGTGATTCTATATCCATGAAAGACGTTGTGGTCAGTGCGCCACAAATCGTATCTTTCTCACCGGAGAGTGGAAGCATCGGAAGTGAAATCGTAGTTACCGGAGAGTATCTGGACGATGTGGTCAGTGCGACAATTGGAGGAGAAAAAGTCACGATACTTCAAAAAGTGTCCAATGAGCGTTTATCACTCAAAGTGACCGGTAATGCAAAGAGCGGAAAAATTGTATTAAGTAATTCAGTTGGCGAAGGAGTTTCAGAAGGCAATTTTACCATTGAATATCCGGCTCCCACTATTTCCTCAACGGGAATGCCTACCGAGGTAGAGATGGGTAATAAACTGTTGATTTCAGGTTCCCATATGAACGTAATCAGTGCTGTGCTTTTTACAGCTGAAGGACATACTACTGGAAACGAGGCTAGCATACTTTCGCAGAATGAGGATGAAATCTTAGTGAAGATTCCTTATGTAGAAAGTGATAAAGCTGCTATTACATTCAGATATTTCAATGGTACGTCACAGGTGGAAACTCCGATTGAATCTGCACCGCAGATGACCGTGGCACGTTATGAACCGAATGTTACTACTTCTTCTTTTGAACCTGCAAACATAGGAGATATAGTCGTTCTGAATGGTACTTATTTGAATAAGATTGATAAAGTAATATTGGGAACCATTGAATGTAATATTGCTCTTCAAACAGAGAATGAACTGAAATTTGCCGTACCTTCGTCGGAAAACTATGTGGATGGAGATAATACGATGGCATTGAAGATTTCTTATTTTGACGGACGTGAGGTGCATACTCTGACAGATGCATTTGTAGTCAAAGTGCCTTTCGTTTATTTCTGGGAGAACAAGAAAGTATATGCACAAGGCCGTGACGTAGAAGAATTATCTTCATTCTTCTCTCCGGAAACTGGATTGGTGTATGCAAATGCGGATTGGAGAACAAAAGTAGATCCAATATCTTACCAATACAAGGCTGCAACTTGTTCTGCAAATAATAAACCGGCTGTCTCTGAAAGTGAATATAATTCTGTGAATCCTTATTTCTTCTTCTCGGGTGTTAATGCAGGAACATTGCAAATCAATAGCCCCGCGGGTTCTAATGGACAGTTGAAGAATTTTTATATGATAAATAATTCGGCAGATGAGAATAGGGTGCCAGGAATCAATGGAAACTGTTATGGTACTCCGGTATTGACTTTCTTATACTTAGACCCAACTAAGTCTGGTTATAAAGCATTGATAGATGAAGTGAAAAACGGTACGTTGGATAATATTGATGAAACTACCTTCCCGATAGATGTTGAAGCTAAAACTTGTCGTGGATTTAGCATTTCGAGCATGAAAACATCAATAAACACAGATGTATGGGCACCTGGTATTTTTGAAGTGGGAAAAGAGCAAAAAGTGAATGTAGGTGCCGTCTTGCTTATATTATATTATAATGTAAATGGTTCGACGTCTAATGTCGCTGATAACGTGAAACGTATTGGACTACTGCATATAAAGACGATTGACTTTAAAATGTACAATAACACCAATGCTCCTTCATCCAGTTCCATTGAATTTGATATGTACTGGCAGAAGAAAGACTACGATTACTTAAAAGTTCAATAACCAATGATGACACGAAAGATACATAAAGCGATTATAGCCTCCTTACTTATCGGGCTTCCCTTCACCTCTTTTGCAAAGAGATATGATGTGACACTTCCCGAAGTAGCTTCCTGCTTGAAGACTGCACAACCGGGTGACCAGATTTATATCAAAGACGGTCAGTATAAAGACATGCAGTTGAAGTGGACAGGTAAGGGAACCGAGAAAGCTCCTATCAAGATAGAAGCCTTGAATCCTGGAAAAGTAAAAATTGAGGGAGGCTCTACTTTGCGGATAGCAGGAGAGTGGATGTCTGTCGGTGGATTACATTTTACAGATGGATACGCTCCCAAAGGTTCTGTGATAGAATTCCGCAACGGACAGGAACTGGCCAATCACTGTCGCCTGACAAATTGTGTGATAGACGGATTCAATCCGTCCCGTCGGGACCAGGCTTACAGCTATATCTTGCTTTATGGTCGTCATAACCGTGTAGATCATTGCTCATTGACAGGAAAACTTAATTTGGGGGTGACCTTGATTGTCATCCTCAACGATGAACGTTGTCTGGAAAATCATCATCAGATAGACCATAATTATTTCGGAGAGAGGCCGGTGTACGGTTCGAACGGTGCGGAAACCATGCGTGTGGGAACTTCCCAACAGGCATACAGTTCCTCGAACACAATAATTGAAAATAACCTGTTCGAACGCTGTTCCGGCGAAGTGGAAGTAATCTCTATAAAATCCAGCGATAATGTGATTCGGAACAATATCTTGCTAGAATGCGAGGGAGTAGTAGCACTGCGACACGGTGACCGTAACACGGTTAATAATAACCTGTTTATTGGCAACGGGCTCCGTAACACAGGCGGTATTCGCGTGGTCAATGCCGGACATCAGATTTATGACAATACCTTGGTCGGTCTGGCAGGAACCCGTTTCTTCTCTGCTTTGGGAGTGATGGATGCCGTGCCTAATTCATTGCCTAACCGTTATTGCCAGGTAGTTGACGTGAAGATGTACCGTAATACTTTCGTAGACTGTACAAATATCGAATTCGGCACAGGCAAAGACATGGAACGTACCCTTGCACCGGACAATGTGAGCTTTACGGATAATATCATAATAAATAAGGAACTGTCTCAACCTTATATAGCCGTTGATGATGTATCAGGTATTCAGTTCAAAGGCAATAAAGTGCAACTGGCAAAGAACTATTCGGCTCCGGGATTTACTACGGAGAAACTAAAGGCTCCCCAGTTGCCGGATCAGGCCGCAATACGTAAGGATAAAGGTGCTTCCTGGTTTGAAAACCGGGTAGCGCAACCATCTGCAAAGACTCATAAGGAATACAACGCAGCTCCGGGAACTGATCTTTCTGAAATCATTCGTTCAGCAGAACCGGGTGGGATTATTGTTCTGGCTAAGGGTACCTATCCTATCCAAAGCGCCATGTTCATCGATAAACCGCTGACAATTCGCGCTGCCAACGCAGCCAATAAACCGTTGGTTCGTTTCAACGGAGAGAAACCGGATAACATGGTAACCATCGCCGACGGTGGTGAACTGATTATTGAGAATATCGCATTTGACGGAGTGCTGGAACCCGGTAAAGCCTTGGCTAAGGCGGGAATTTCTACAGCCATCGATATGATACAACCTTATACACTGACAGTAGACGGTTGCGAATTTCAGAACTTCGGAGAGGGCGGCTTCTTTGCCATCAAAGGAACGAAAGCCACTTTCGCCAAGAGTGTGACAATCAAAAACTGCTTTTTCCGCGACTTATCCGGAGATGCCATCAACTATGCCGCCGAGAAAGACGATATCGGTCGTTACAATGCGGATGATATGCTGATTGAAAACTGTTCTTTCTATCGTTTGCTGGGTTTACCTATTAATATTTATCGTGGAGGAAGTGATGAAAGTACGGCTGGCCCTTATATCACTATCAGACATTGTAATTTCGCAGACTGTTGTAACAAAGAGCGTGGAAGCGTGATGCGCCTGATTGGTCCACAAGTACTGACAGTAGAGAATTGTAATTTTGACAACAGCGGACGCGGAGGAGCAACCATCCGTTTGGATGAGGCCACCTGGGAGAAAGTTCGCATAGCCAACTGTAACCTGTGGAACTCCGGCAGAATGGTAACTACCACTTCCCAAGCTATACAAGGAAAAATGTATAATATCCGTCCCGCATATATCAATGCCGACGCATACAATTATACTCCAGTGCCGGGCAGCGAATTGGAAAAACTCTCTATTGGCTTGAAAAAGAATTCGCTTCCGCAATAACCGTAACCGTAAGTGGAACAAGAAAATAATGATTAGATGAGAAAACTTATTATTTGTATATTCATGGTCTTGGGAGGATGTCTCCTTTCGTTTGCCCAACATCCGTCTCTTCTTTTCACACAGGAAGAAGTGAACGAGATGAGGGAAGGAAAGGGAACCGTGCCTGCATTCGATAAAACGCTCTCGGAAGTATTGAGCGCAGCCGACGCAGCGTTGAATTCTCCTATCTCCGTTCCCGTTCCGACAGATGGCGGTGGCGGGGTGGTACACGAACAGCATAAGTCGAACTATTATGCCATGTTTCATTGCGGAGTTGCCTATCAGCTGACCGGTGACAAGAAATACGCCCATTACGTAGCAGATATGCTGGAAGCCTATGCAAAGCTCTATCCTACACTGAGTTTCCATCCCGTATCACTTTCCCCTGTTCCCGGACGCCTGTTCTGGCAGACGCTGAATGAAAGTGTATGGCTGGTACATACAGCAGTAGCATACGATTGCATCTATCATACACTCTCGGCCAAGCAGCGCACCACCATCGAAAAGAATCTGTTTGCCCCAATGGCGGACTTCATCATGGATGGTATGGGCGATAACCATGCAAACAATAAGACTTTCAACAAGATGCATAATCATGCCACTTGGGCTACGGCTGCCGTAGGTATGATTGGTTTCGCCATGAATCGTGAAGATTACGTGAAGAAAGCCCTTTATGGCTCCGACGAAACAGGCAAACACGGAGGATTCATCCGTCAAATGGATTATCTATTCTCTCCCGATGGCTATTTCACAGAGGGGGCCTACTATCAACGTTATGCCATCTGGCCTTTCGTCATCTTCGCCCAATGCATTGAAAACAAACTGCCGGAGCTGAAAATCTTCAGCTATCGCGACAGCATACTCTCAAAAGCACTTTCCACGTTAATACAGCTATCTTATGAGGGAGAATTCTTCCACATCAACGATGCCCTGCTGAAAGGACTTTCTGCACAGGAACTGGTTTACGCTGCAGATATTCTATACAATGTCCATCCGTCGGATAAATCATTGCTCTTCGTAGCGAACGAATACCAGCATACTTATCTGCCTACAATCGGTGGTTTCCGGGTAGCCCGTGATATTGCCCGTGGCGAAGCTGCTCCAATCGTATATCGCAGCAGTGTGTTCCGCGACGGACGCAAAGGAGACGAGGGAGGCATTGCCGTGATTCGCTCGACAGACCCTAAACTGAATAGTGCCCTGACCCTGAAAGCCACTTCTCATGGCCTTAGCCACGGACATTACGATAAACTCACAATGGCCTATTACGATAATGGAAACGAGATTCTGACAGATTACGGAGCTTCCCGTTTTCTCAATATCGAAGCCAAGAATAAGGGACATTACACACGTGAGAACGAATCGTTTGCCAAACAGACCATTGCACACAACACACTGGTGGTCGATGAAACTTCCAATTTCGGCGGCGATATAAAAGTGTCTTCCCGTTATCATTCGGACATCATTTACAGTGATTTCAACGGAGATCATTTCCAAGTGATGGTAGCCAAAGAAACCAATGCATATTCCGGAGTGGAAATGAAACGTACATTGGTGTATGTGACTACTCCTTTCCTGCAATTCCCGCTGATACTGGACGTGTTGCAGGCCAACTCCGACAAGGAACACCAATACGACTATCCGCTATGGTATAACGGGCACTTCGTTTCTTTGAATTTCCCATATACCAAAGCAAGCAACGGATTGCAAACCCTCGGAACAAAGAACGGTTATCAGCATCTGTGGCTGGAAGCCTGGGGACAGAATGAGAAAATGAACACCTCCAGTTTCACTTTTGTCAAGGACAACCGCCTCTATACCATTAGTGCGGCCACCACTCCCCAGACAGAACTAAAGATGCTTCGCCTGGGAGCTAATGATCCGGATTTCAATTTGCGAAACGAGACAGCGTTTCTAATCAGAGAAAAAGAACAGAAGAATCACACGTTTGCTACTTCCATCGAAACGCATGGAGATTATGACGTAGTGATGGAGACTTCCAACAATCTGACATCCTCCTGCGAGGAAGTGAAAGTGGTGATGGATACGGCCGAATACACCGTTATCAAAGCTATATATAAAGGTGGACATTCCGTAACACTCTGTCTGGCCAACGCAGAAGACAGCAAAGAGAATAAACATCACTTGTCCGTCGAAGGAAAGAATTACGACTGGAACGGTCGTTGCGGAGTTTTTGCCAAATGAGAACAAACCATTAATAGATAGAAAGTATGAAAACATGTAGTGAAACTTTTCAGTTTGAGAAAGATTTGAAGTGGGAAAACCCCGCTCCGGGTGTCAATCGTCAGATTATGGCGTATGACGGACAGTTGATGATGGTCAAAGTGAAATTTGATAAAGGTGCGGTAGGAACCATGCACGAGCATTATCACAGCCAGGCCACTTACGTGGTGAGCGGCAAATTCGAACTCACCATCGGCGATAAGAAAGAGATTCTTTCTGCCGGAGATGGTTATTACGTAGCACCGGATGAATGGCACGGATGCGTTTGCCTGGAAGCCGGTATTCTGATTGATACTTTTAGTCCCGTGCGTGCAGACTTCTTAAACCTCTAGGCGCATGAAAGTAAAAGGACTTAGATGGGTGGTTATCGGATTAATCATGTTGATAACCATCATCAATTATCTGGATAGAGGCACGCTCAACTATATGTGGGTGGCTAATATCGACTATCGTCTTCTGCCCGAGGCGGAGGCGTTGAGCGATAAAGGCAACCACGCCGCATTGGTGGGCGACCAGTATATCCTGACAGCCGCCAACGGAAACCGCGATTCGGTCAGCGTAGCCAATGTGCAGATGAAAGAGAAGAACGGAGTCACCTTTGTCACCAATCGCGAGGGTATCGCCATCGACCTCGGTCTGATAGACCGTAACGATCCCGATGCGTCGCAGAAAGCGAAAGACATTCTCGGCCTGATTACGATTTTCTTTATGATTGCATACGGCATCAGCCAACTTGTCTCCGGCAAGTTGTACGATAAAATCGGATGCCGGAAAGGTTTCTTCTGGAGTGTGCTGGTATGGGGAGCGGCGGATGCGCTGGCCTCTCTTTCCAGAGGAATCTTCTCACTGACCTTTTTCCGGATGATGTTGGGCTTGGGTGAAGCCGGCCCATGGCCGGGCACTACGAAAAGTAATGCCGAATGGTTCCCGCAGAAAGAACGTGCTTTTGCACAGGGATTGTTTGGAGCGGCAGCTTCCATCGGTTCCATTCTTGCTCCGATTATCATTCTGATGCTGTTCATCGCCTTTGGCTGGAAACTGACTTTCATTGTAGTCGGTGGATTGGGATTGATTTGGCTGATTCCCTGGTTGATAATCAATAAGGCAACTCCGAAAGAGCATCCCTGGATTACGGAAGAAGAGCGTACTTATATTCTAAGCGGTCAGCCCGAAAAGGAGATAAAGACAGAAGATAAAGGAAAGAGCTGGGGCGAACTGTTGCGTGTGAAAAAGAACTGGTCTGTCATTCTCGGCCGATTCTTCCTCGACCCTATCTGGTGGATGTTTGTAACCTTCCTGCCGCTTTATCTTGCCGACGTATTCCATCTGAATATAAAAGAGGTGGCGTTCTCTGCCTGGGTGCCTTATGTGGGCGCGGCTTTGGGAAGTGTTGCCGGGGGCTGGTATTCCGGTTGGCTGATAAACCGTGGAAAGACTGTGAACTATGCCCGCAAAGCAGCCATGCTGATTGGTGGATTTATAATTATTCCGTCCATTCTGGCAGCTATCATGTCTACCACGGCTCCGGTTGCCATTCTCTTTATGGCACTGGTATTGGGAGGCTTCCAGTTCTGCATGACGAACTTGCAGACCATTCCGAGCGATTTGCATAGCGGCAAGTCGGTAGGTTCTTTGGCAGGTCTGGGAGGTGCTTCGGCCGTGTTGGGTACAATTCTGGCTATTCTTTTTGCCAGCTATATTACAAACTGGATTTTATTATTCAGCCTGTTGGGAGCTTTGGTACCACTATCGTTGTGCTCCATCTTCCTGACAGTAGGAGAGATTAAACAAATCAATAAATAAACGTATTTTAAAAAAGACAATTATGAAATTAGAAGGAAAAGTTGCTATTGTAACTGGTGGTGCACGTGACCTGGGTCGCGCAATATCTGTAAAATTAGCCGCAGAAGGCGCTAAAGTTTGTTTGAACTATTTTGATAATGAAGCCGATGCACAGGAAACACTAGCATTGATTAAAAACGTGGGTGGTGAAGCAATCGCTGTTCAGGGTGATATGACGAAAGCTGCTGCGGTGAAGAATCTTTTTGCAGAGTGCAACAAGGCTTTTGGCGACAAGGTAGATGTATTGGTAAATGTAGTAGGCGGAATCGTAGGTCGTAAGAAAATCACCGAACAGGATGAAGACTGGTATGACTTCCTGATGGATGTCAATATGCGTTCCGTATTCCTTTGTACCCGTGAGGTAGTTCCGATGATGCCGGAGGGTGGTTCTATCGTAAACTTCTCTTCATTGGCTGCCCGCGACGGCGGTGGCAACGGAGCTTCCATGTATGCAACTGCCAAAGGCGCTGTAATGACATTCACTCGCTCTATGGCCAAAGAACTCGGTCCTCAAGGAATCCGCTGCAACGCTATCTGTCCGGGTACGATTGCTACTTCGTTCCACGACCGCTTCAATACACCGGAGAATCGTGAACGTATGAAAGGCTCTTACGCATTGCGTCGTGAGGGAACTGCTGATGAAGTTGCCGAACTGGTTTGCTTCTTGGCTTGCTCCGAATCTTCTTACCTGACAGGTACGAATATTGATATTAACGGTGGTTGTTTCTTCTCTTAAAGAAGAATCACCGAATCTGGAGCTAGTATAAGTAGTAAAGATTTAGCAATCAAGTAGTGAGTAGTTAAGTAGCAAATGTTTTATACTCAACTACTTACTGCTTGGTTGCTTATTTCCTGATTACCTGCTTTTTGCTAACTTACCTCTTACTTGCTTCACTATTAATCTTACCATTACACATCTTATTTTAACCACTCATCTCCACTACTCTAAAAGAATACATTTATGAGACGAATCTTTGCTATATGGGCTCTATACCTTTGTTGGGGAGTACTGAACGCGGCACCGTTGGGACCGTTTAATGCGACATTGCTCGAGAAGCTGAAGACCGATTATCAGAAAGGCGATAAAGAGGTGACCCAGTACATCGAATTACAGGAAAAGGCGGCAGAGAAATATATAAAGATGTCTCCTCTGTCGGTAACAGCTAAAAAGAAATTACCTCCCAGCAAGGACCCCCGGGATTATATGACTCTATCCCCATACTGGTGGCCGGACTCCACGAAGACAGATGGGCTTCCCTATATCCGTAAGGATGGCGAACGCAACCCGGAAGTTTATGAATACCCTGAACGTGAGAATGCCAACCGTTTTGGCGACGCTGCCTACTGTTTGGGCGTACTCTATTACATCACCGGAAAAGAAGTCTACGCCAAAGCCTGTGCCGATCATTTACGAACATGGTTTACCGACCCGAAATTGGGTATGAACCCCAATATGACTTATGCACAATCCGTTCCGGGAATGAAAAATATGCGTGGTTCGGGCTTCATTGACTCCCGTCGTTTCAGTCGTGCACTGGGAGTTGCCAAATTGATAGAAAGCTCGAAAAGCTGGACTGCCTCGGACAAGAAAAAGCTCGATGACTGGGCTACCGCTTTCTGTTATTGGATGGAGAACAGCACACAGGGACAAAGAGAATCTCATGCTGCCAACAATCATGGCCTGTGGTACGAAGCCATTCACCTGATGGTACTCGCCTATCTGGACCGCACCGACCGCATCCGTGAAGTAGCCGAGCAAAGCATCCTCCCCAAAATGGGTGCACAGATTGCCGATGACGGCTCACTACCCCAAGAACTGGAACGGACGCTCTCCCTGCATTATTCAACTTTCGCTCTCGAAGCTCTGATGGAAGCCAATCAGATTACCAGCCAGATAGGTATCAATTTGTGGAATACTCCGGCCGCCAACGGCAAAGTGGCTTCGCAGGCAGTAGACTATCTGTATCCTTATTATGTGAACCCCGAAAGCTGGAAGTTCAAGCAGATTAAACCATTCGACCAGTCGCGTGCCGCCATTCTTCTTTATGAAGCGGGAACGGCATTGGGCAATCAGAAGTACATAGATACGGCAAAGTGCATCGGACTGAAATACAGTACGTCGGATGTAGAAACGATACCATATCTAATTTTAAAGAAGAAATAAGATTATCCCACCTAATGAAGTGATATCATGAAATTGAAACTGATTTTATGTTTGTGTATGCTGCCGCTTTTCTGCCTTGCCCAGGAAGCGCAACCGCAGCAATTTTCCAATCGCTATGGCATGAAGATGACGCAGAATGAGGACGGCTCCTATGCGCTGCTGTATGCAAAGAAATATGCGAAGTTTATCGATGTGAATACCATTCCCGATGTGATGGTGCCTTATACCTATCAGCCGGACCGCCTGAAAAGCAAGGACTATAAGGGAGTGACTACCAAAGACATTGTGTATAAGAAACATAAGGATTATGAACTGATACTCACAGTAGACTTTGCAGAGACTGACAAGCCCGCTCCGTTCGTGGTCTACATCCACGGAGGTGGATGGGCACGTGGAGATAATGGTTCGTCCAGATCTCTGTCTCAATACCTGGCAAAGCAAAAGGGTATTACAGGTGTACGTGTCTCTTATACACTGGCACCGCAATCCGACGCAACCGTGAAAGTCTCCATTCAAGATATTCTGGATGCTGTGAAATACGTGCAGGAGCATGCTGCCGAATTGAATGTAAATCCTGCCTGTGTCGGCTTCCTGGGCACTTCTGCAGGTGCACACCTAGCGGCAGTTGCTGCCATGACTGTTCCCGGAACGAAAGCACTTGTCGGCTATTCCGGTATCTATGACCTGGAAAAGGCTGCCATCACCATGAAGACAAAAGATGCTCAACGCATCGCTTATTTCTGTGACCGGAACCCGAAAGTCCTGCGCGAAGCATCTCCTATCAATCTCATTCCAAAGAAGAACATCCCTGCTTCCATGCTGGTATGTGGCACGTGTGATGTGACGGTAGAGTGTGAGCAAAGTGAAATGTTTGCATCGGCACTAAAGAAAAAAGGAGGCGTCTGCAACCTGCTGACGTATAAGTATTATGACCACAACGTAAGTTCAAAGACTTCTGATAAGATGGAAGAGATTTTCTTCAAGTCTGTCGATTTCCTGACCACCTATATGAAATAAACGTATGAAAACAGGAATCTTATTCTTAGCCCTCTTTGCCTTTATTGCCTGCTCCAATAGTTCATCCGAAGTGATAGACGACAAGGAACAGCCGAAGCCCGAACAACCGGAACAGCAAGTGGACGGTTCATTAATAGCCGATGGCAACAGCGCGAAAACGTACGACTTGATAAAGCGCTCGGGCTACAACCACGAGGCTCCCGATTCTTCGCGCGAGCATAAAACGGAGCATTTCCAGCATATTCAGCAGGTGCGTGACAATCAGTTGAACAAATATGTATTCGCATTTTTTATTCATGCTGCGATAGACGACGACCGCGGTCTGCCGAATATCACAGACCGTCAGCGGAATGAAATAAAAACAGATAATAAATCTCCGCAAAGCCTTGTTGGCCAGCAAGGAGAGACAATGGTGTTCCGTTGGAAATTCTGTTTGCCGGCAGGATTTCGTACAACTACCAAATTCTCCCATCTTCACCAGTTGAAAGGCATCGACAACGCATCCGGTACGGCAGACGTCAGCTCTCCGCTCATCACACTGACTGCCTATTCGAATAGTAAGGGCGGACAACAGTTACGTGTGCGCTATGACAAGCGTGGCGAGAGTACTACGACTATTGCCAGCACGGATTTGGCCGACTTCCTCGGTAACTGGGTAGAGGTGGAAGAGAAAGCCCGTTTCGGTGAGGATGGTTCTTATGAAGTAACCATCACGCGCGTGAAAGACGGGAAAGTTCTCTTGAAACTCGATCCCCAAAAGATGGATATGTGGCGCACCGATTGTACGGGACTTCGCCCCAAATGGGGTATCTACCGCTATTTGGGCGAGAACCGTAGCTGGCAAGACCAGTTGCGCGATGAAGAAATCCGTTTCGCCGATTTCTCCATCAAGAAACTTTAGAGAGGGACTTTGTTGTCTATAATGGTGGATCTCCTGTCTGGAAATGTGTTTTCGGGTACATATTCGGGCGGGAGATTGTCGTATTGTGTCCCTGGTGAAAATGTCCTTTCAAGAAAGTTATATAGTAAGTATATCTTCTTAAAAAGACATGCTCTAGTTGATAAATTCGTAGCCTTTGAGCTTGTATCTCTTAATCTTGCAGCCTTTTGTTCTTGTAAGTTTGACCTTTCCCTTAGCTGCATTCAACGTAACCTGATTGAATTGCCCTTTCTGGAAATTATAGCTTACACCATCATCTTCGAAAAGTTGGCAAGTAGCGGTGGGAGTGCCGTATATTTTGCAGTTCAGGTTGAATACGGTCTGCGTATTTATATAAGGAACAGGCTCGGCAAGAGGCAATAACGTTCCTTGACGTACGTAGAGTGGTAATTGATTAAGCTCGGTCGTTATCTCATATTCACGGTTACCTTCGTACTTTTCATTGGTGTTGAAGTTGTACCAGACTCCTTCCGGGAAGTAAACTTTCCGTGATTTCTTATTCTCGTACAGGGGAGCAGCCATCATTCCGTTGCCAATCATGTATTGATCGCTGATGGTGCGCAGACGTTCATCCTTGGGATCATCCATCAGCAGCGGGCGAAAAGGAGGTATTCCCTCTTGCTGGTATGTGTGGAAAGCTGTATAAAGGTAAGGTTCCAACGCTTTTCGGATGGGAGAGGTGGGGTGTACGTAAGCGTGTTCCCATAAATTGATCTTATAGCCTTTCTGCTGGAGTTGGGCTAGCATTTCTTTGTGTTGTGGGAATCGTTCTTTACTCCATATGTACGAGCAGGAATAAGTAGCCGTTTGCCATCCGGGTTCAAGCCCTAGTACGTCACATGGAATATGATTGTTACGAAAATAATCAGCAAAACGCATAACAGAATCTTGTATAGCATCTCCTTTCACACGGTATTTGAATCCGAGTCCCCACATTGGGGGGAGACAGCCTCCACCGGAGAGAAGATTATATTTTTTCATTACATCAAGTAATTCCGGTCCGGTGATAATGAATACTTCGATACCTTTTGCACCAGGAATGTCGATAAAAACTTTGTCTCCATTGCTTCTATTTTTATATAAGTCTTCCGTGGTGGTGGAAATATGTTTGCGGGTTTTCGCGTTTTGTATATTTTGCTGTTTTTTTGGTTGGATCCGCATAAAAAAGTGGTATAACGTGCTGTATTGACGAGAATGCCATAACCTTTGGTAGAGACGTAGAATGTTTGTGGGGCGTGTGTATATCCGAGTCAGTTTAGAGGGTTGTCGTTCACTATCGGACGTTTACGTAAGCCACGTTGACCGAAGGTTTCAAACTGGAGTCCGAAGCCATAGATTTGTTCATTGTCTTCCAAGGGGGCTTCTATCAAGCATCCTCTATCTGTTATTTTTATTTGTATTTCTTGAATGTCGAAAGGTAACTTGGCTGTAGGAAGTGACTTCATAGTTTCTATAACAGGCTTTCCGCCAAATAGAGAATAGGGGGGGGTGAAAGGGTCAATTTCTCCCTTTTGTAGTTTAATAACCCCTGGAGCAATTTCTTTTTGGACGGATACTTGTATAGTGGACAATAGTCCTGTTGTAATTAGAGAAAGATAGATTAATAGTTTCTTTATTGTTATTGGTCCATTAATGATTTTATTTATATATGACTTTTTATGCGGCTCTTTCCGTTAAATAAGGTCATAAACATAAATAAAAATTGTGAGATTTTTACGCTTTTATTCTTTTAAATGTTTGGTTGATTTGTGGAGTGGTAGTTATTGGAGTAATTTTCCTTTTCTATTCTTATTAAGATTTCGTAATATTGCATTTTTATTAAGTACACTGAATAATGTGGTTATGAAAAAGATTTGCTTTCTTCTCTTTTTGTTTTGTACTTGCATTGCTCAAGCACAAAATGCTTATCGCACAGACAAAGATATATCTTATGTCTCTGGTTCCGAAACGGATACCTATCGTCTGGAACGTTGTAAACTGGATATTTATTACCCTGAAAACAAGAAGGATTTCTCAACTATTGTCTGGTTTCACGGTGGTGGTATGGAAGGCGGAAATAAATTTGTCCCAAAAGAATTGAGAGAACAAGGGTTTGCAGTAGTGACGGTGAATTACCGTTTGAGTCCGAAAGCAAAGAATCCGGCTTACATCGAAGATGCGGCTGAAGCTGTGGCATGGGTTTTCAAGAATATTGAAAAGTATGGTGGTCGTAGGGATCATATTTTTGTTTCCGGTCATTCTGCGGGAGGTTATCTTTCATTGATTCTGGCAATGGATAAAAAGTACATGGCAGCATACGGAGCAGATGCCGATAGTGTAGCTGCTTATCTTCCGGTGAGTGGTCAGACAGTGACACATTTCACTATTCGCAAGGAACGCGGTTTGCCTGACGGTATTCCGGTGGTTGATGAGTATGCTCCGGTAAATAAGGCTCGTAAGGAAACAGCTCCTCTCGTGTTGATTACGGGGGACAAGCATCTGGAGATGGCGGCAAGGTATGAAGAAAATGCGTTGCTGGAAGCTGTCTTGAAAAGTATAGGTAACAAGAAAGTGACTTTGTACGAAATGCAAGGATTCGATCATGGTCAAGTACTCGGTCCGGCATGTTATCTGATTGCAGATTATGTGAAGAGATTCAAATGATATATTGTTCTGGCAAGAAGTCAGATATATGTGGTATGAATTTACCATATATATGGTATTTACCCTGAACAGAATCCGCACTATCTTTGTCATATATTAAAACAAGAGAAATTTAAAACAGATATATATGGAAAAGATAGCAAGAAAATTGACGGATTTGGTAGGTAATACTCCGTTATTGGAACTTAGTAACTATAATACAAGTAACGACCTGAAAGCTCGTCTGATTGTAAAGATTGAATCTTTCAATCCCGCAGGAAGCGTGAAGGACCGCATAGCATTGGCTATGATTGAGGATGCAGAAACGAAAGGAATTTTGCATCCCGGAGCAACTATCATTGAACCGACCAGTGGGAATACCGGTGTGGGATTGGCTTTTGTTTCAGCTGCTAAAGGCTATAAACTGATTCTGACGATGCCCGATACCATGAGTATCGAACGGCGTAATCTTCTGAAAGCTTTAGGGGCGGAATTAGTATTGACTCCTGGTGCGGATGGCATGAAAGGAGCCATTGCCAAAGCTGAAGAACTGAAGGCGGTCACTTCGGGAGCTGTCATTTTACAACAATTTGAGAATCCTGCTAACCCTGCCATGCATTTACGGACTACCGGTCTGGAAATATGGAGAGATACCGAGGGGAAAGTCGATATCTTTGTGGCCGGAGTAGGTACTGGCGGGACAGTTAGCGGTGTAGGGGAAGCGCTGAAGATGCGTGATCCGAGTATAAAGATTGTGGCAGTAGAACCTTCTGATTCTCCGGTACTATCGGGAGGTAAACCAGGTCCGCATAAGATTCAGGGAATCGGTGCAGGGTTTATTCCTAAGACGTACAAGGCTTCTGTCGTAGATGAAATTATTCAGGTGCAGAATGACGATGCCATTCGTACGAGTCGTGAATTGGCTAAACAGGAAGGTTTGTTGGTAGGCATATCTTCAGGAGCAGCCGTATATGCTGCTACGGAACTGGCGAAGCGACCGGAAAATGCCGGGAAAATGATTGTTGCATTATTACCCGATACAGGTGAACGTTATTTATCTACCATTTTGTATGCTTTTGAGGAATACCCTTTGTAATAATGCCGCTTTCCTTCAGATAAAAACAATCGCTCCTTTGGGCTCAAACGATTGTCTTTTTGTTGTAGACATACGGTCGTTTGGATCAAGAGGAGCGGTTGTTTAAATTTGGTTGAACAGCCGTTTGAGGCTGTTCAACCGGTTAGATGATAATTTGAGTTCACCACAAAGTAACGCAGTGTCTCATAGAGTTATTGTCGGGAGTGTATACATTAATAATGCGCATTTACTTATAAATACCTACTTATAAATGCCTACTTATAAGTAATAGTCACTACTTGATTTCCGCATTGCATACGGAAATCCCCTTGTTCCAGTACCCATTGCCCGTCAGAATTGACAAAAGCCAAGTCGCTGCCTTTGATGGATAGAGTGACAGTCTGGGTTTCGCCCGGTTGCAGTTCCACCTTTTTGAAGGCTCGTAACCGACGGTTTTCGGGAGTAAGCGATGCCACAAGATCACTGCTGAACAGCATCACAACTTCTTTTCCGGCATATTTACCGGTATTGGTTACATCTATGGAAAAGTGCAAACCATCTCCTGTGGTAAACGAAGATTTGTCCGTTTGGAAGTTGCTGTATTCGAAAGTGGTGTAGCTCAATCCGTATCCGAAAGGCCATTGAACGGAGACTACCGCATTGTAGTCGTAAGCTCCTTCCATTTTGTCCATTTCTTCACTCACCCGATAATCGTAGGTAGTCAGTGCTGCTTCGTGTCGCGGATATGTGTAAGGCATCTTGGCACTGGGGTTCACGTCTCCTGCCAGAATGTTCGCCAATGCGTCGCCACCATAGTTTCCGGGTAATAGAATGTCAATAACTGCATCAGCCAATGGCTCCAACTCGTTGATAATGCGGGGACGACCCTCATTGAGTATC
Organism: Bacteroides celer; assembly: GCF_002632415.2. Lineage (NCBI taxonomy): Bacteria > Pseudomonadati > Bacteroidota > Bacteroidia > Bacteroidales > Bacteroidaceae > Bacteroides > Bacteroides celer. The sequence goes on from NZ_CP178209.1 coordinate 167,611, forward strand.
AGGATGATCGGTTTTCCTGTAGCGGCAAGTGCCTTTACCAGTTTGCTTTGGTTGGCAGAGATGGCAAGTTCGGAAAGATTACCGGGTGTTTCGCAATATGAATTCTCACCGATGCAGGCGATAATAATATCCACGTTGCGGGCGGCGGCCACAGCTTTCTCAATCTCCGGTTCATTTTCTTCCATGTAAGCACCTTCGGGTTTGTAGGTTACGCCCTGTTCCAGACGGACATGATCGGCTCCGAATTTGTTGCAGATTGCTTCGTAAATGGTGTTATATTTGTCGGCAAATCTGTCGGTCAGATGTCCTTGCCACGAATAGCTCCAACCGCCGTTCAAGCAGCGCATAGAGTTAGCGTTCGGACCGGTTACCAGTAGCTTTTTCCCTTGAGGAAGCGGAAGAATATTATCTTTATTTTTTAGCAATACTTCCGATTCTTCAGCTGCATGAAGTGCGATAAGTGCATGCTCCTTGCTGCCGAAGAGAGGATAATCTTTCAATAAAGTGTTCGGATGATCGAACAGACCTAGACGGAATTTAAGTCTAAGCACCCTGCGGACGGCATCGTCAATACGGCTCATGGGCACTTTCTTCTCTTGCACTAACTCTTTTAATAGTGTACAATAATTGAGATCATACGGTTCCATAGCCATGTCTATACCTGCATTGATTGCCATTTCGATGGCTTCTTTTTTGTTTGCCGCCACATGTTCGCGGGTATAAAGATTGTTGATGTCCGCCCAGTCGGTGATTAACATTCCGTCCCATCCCAAGTCTTCTTTCAGCCATTGTGTAAGGAGTTCGCGGTCGGCGTGCACAGGCTTTCCGTTGATGGAACCACTGTTGACCATTATAGTCAGTGCACCAGCTTCCACACAAGCCTTGAACGGTGCAAAACATTTCTCACGTAGTTCGGAAACCGATATATAAGCCGGTGTGCGGTCTTTACCGGTACGTGGCATGCTGTATCCCATGTAATGTTTCACGGAGGTGGCGATTCGGTCGGCGGGAATATGGTTAGGATCATCTCCTTGGAAGCCTCGGACAGCAGTGCTGCCCATAATGGCATTGACTAAACAGTCTTCTCCATAATTTTCCCATACACGCGGCCAACGGGGATCACGTGCCATATCGACGGTGGGGGAGTATGTCCAGGGACAATTGCTAGCCCTTGTTTCATAAGCCGTTACACGTGCCGCTTCGTAGGTCAAATCCGGATTGAAGGCAGCACCCATATTGATATTTTGAGGAAAGAGCGTGCCGCCCAATGTATAGGTAGTACCATGATTCTGATCCAGGCCGTAGATACATGGAATACCAATCTCCGCCATCGACAGTTCTTGTATTTGACCGATAATCTCGTTCCACTTTTCAGGGCTTTGTGCTACCGGGCCGGGAGCATTGAGAAACGAACCTACCTTGTATTCAGCAATCGCTTTGTGGAGTTTTGCCTCGTCCAATTGAAATTCACCATTTATCGTCTCTCCTAATACATCAATGGCAAGCTCGGTCATCTGCCCAATCTTGGCATCGAGGTCCATCTTTGATAGAAGCTCTTCCACTTGTTGTTCTATTTTTGCGTCTTCAGGAATGGCAGTGGGAACTGCCTGTTTGGAACAGGCAGTCATTGCGATAGATGCGGTCATTAATATAATATTTCTTAGTTTCATTATGATTTGTTTTTAAGTAGCATCGTTTATGTAATCTGTCATTCAGAGGGATTTAACCCGAAGAATGACAGATACTTATGGTATGAATGATTTTTAAACTTACTTAGGAACATTATTTCACGGTTACCAGGTCTACATAATAGCCATGACCCGTACATAAGAATCCGTCTTCAGTTTGAATCTTATTCAGTATCTCTTGTGTCAGTACCAGTGTGTATTCACCGTTTTCCGTAAATTCTATCTTATCTGCCAGGCCAGTCCACCAACCTGTGGCAAGTTGCATCTGATGATATTCGGCAGTTGGTTCTATGGAGTAGACTACTTTCAGTGTTGATCCGGCTGTGATACCGGCAAACACATCTTTTGGAATCAGACCGAAACTCTTGTTGGGGTCACCGTCCGGCTTATCCCACGAAACGTAATGGTGTCCTGACCAAAGCGTTATTTCGGTAGATACGGTCACAGTCTGTTCGGTAGTCGTAGCATTGTCGTTCAAGAACTGCACAGCCTCTCCGCTACGGGCTTTGCCTGTCAGCGTATAGCTTCCATCAGACAAATCCGGACAAGTCAGCGTAACTTCCGTAGAAGATTGATTGCTGAATTGAGACACCGTCTGTCCGCCGATAGTTAGAGAAGCGATGTTTTCAAGATTGATACCGGAAATGGTCCAGTCCACGTTGGCAGTAGCCCGGTTAGCCCCCGAAATGACAAGGGAAGCATTGGTCACTTTCACCATGTCGGCTCCATATTCATTGCCGGCGGCATCTTGCAGAACGATACGGTAATCGCCTTCGCTTACGCCTGTCGGAACGATGTATTCCAGATAGTTCTCGTCTTCCGATTCAACATAAGTAGGATCGGTGATCGTGTTTCCTCCCAAGAGGATGGCTGTTACGTTCTGTAAATTACTGCCATATAAACGGGCAGTCTTACCGGGAGATACAATTCTCTCAAAGGCTACTTCTTTAGATTGAGGGTCATCAGCCAACGGATTGACCACCACCAATCCTTCACGGGAAGTCTTCTTCCCTTTCACGGTTTCCACTTCTATTTTCAAATTATACGTACCGGCCTTCAGACTACGGTTGATTTCTTTGTCGGAGTCGGTACCCGATTCTACTTCCTGCCCATCAATGAACCAGGTTACTGTGGTGTAATCTTTCGGAGTCACGGTCAGCGCGATGGATAAGTTCGCATCCCGGCTGATGTTGGCGAATGTAGCCAATTGCCCGTTTGTTCTGTCAGGGAATACCGGGGCAAGGATATGCGGATCATCATTTTCCGTCACCGTAGCGAACGGTTCTTCCTCGGTGCATGCAGTAAATGTGGAGCCTACAGCGAGTAGGGCAAATAGTGCAATATATATCTTTTTCATAATGGATGATTGTTTAATAGTTAGTTTTCAGTATCCCACCACAGAAGGCTGTGCCAATTATCTGTTCCTCCCATGCGCTCGATGGCTTCGTTGTAGCTCTTCTTATTATAGGAAGATTCCAATACAGGATAGCAGAGACGTACCGGAATTTCCGTTCCACCGGTGAGGTATTGTCCGAACCCATATTCTGCCGGTGATTTCAACTTCGGATAACCGGAACGACGCACGTTTGCCCAACATTCGGCAGGATTGGTGAAGTGAAGAATCCAGGCCTGTGTATTGATAGCTTCAAGTTTCTGATTGTCCGTATGTCCGAACGTCCCTCTACCTTGAATGAATGCATCAAACTCTGCATCAGTAGTAGCCGTGCAACCGTAGTTGTCTGTCAGGAAATCCATAGCTGCACGCACTCCTTGCTTGTAAAGTTCTTCTGCCGACACACTGCCGACATTCCATTTTTTCACGGTAGCTTCTGCCATCAGGAACTTCACTTCTGCAGAGGTCATCACTACGCCCGGATTGTCGCTTTTTAGGAAATTATTGGCAAGTTTGGGTTCCACTTCACGAGCCATGGTTGCTGTAACAGAAGGGTTGTTAACGGCTAATTCCTTACAAATATCGCTGTCGTATCCTGTAGGCCATGGCTCCCACGAGTAGGCACCCGGGTCGCGCGGACTGAAATCAATCCCTTTTTCAATCATCTCCTGGGTGATGTCGACACGATTGTCGGGACTGGTGGCACTCATCAGCCCGTCATAATAACAACGGGAAATTTTGAATGTACGAGGGTCACCGGATTGGCGTAGCTGATTAAAGAAAGTGGAGCAGAGGTAGCTTGGATTATTAGCGGGGTCGTTGCCGAACAACAACTGTGACAATGAATATCCGCGATAATCAGAGTAAGCTTCTTGTCCGAAACTAAATGCGATTGTCATGTATTTGATGAGCGCATCGCTTGAGGCGTCCGTTATCACACCCCCATTGGCAGCTAAAGCATTTTCAAATTCCGTTTGTGCCTTTGTAGGATTGACATTGGAGATTCGCATGGCAAAACGTAGGCGAAGCGAGTTTGCCAGTTGTTGCCATTTAGTTACGTCACCGGCATAGATGAGGTCACCTGTCACTTTATCTTTGGTCGGATCGATTTTATTGACGGCATCTTCCAGCTCCAGAAAGAAAGCGTTGTAAATATCTTCCTGTTTGTCATACTTCGGATTGAACTTTCCTTCAAGGAATCCCAGGCCGGCTTCACTGAAAGGAGCGTCTCCGTAAGTGTCGGTGATGATAGACATAAGATAAACCCGATAAATGCGGAGCACAGAGTTGATGTTCACTTTCTCTGCATCTTCGGCTGTGCGATATTGAGCATCAATGATATTCTTCAAGGATTGAGTGTAGAACGATGTCCAGATACGGCTCATTTCATTATTGTCTAGCGTATGGCGTCCGCCGTAGTTGGTGGTGTTCCAACATCCCATCAGTTGTTGGGTGAATGCATAATGGTAGTTACGGTAGATTTCCATCATACTAAGGTCTCCGTACGTTTGCAGTTGGGCAGTGGTGAGCTGCGCATTCGGGTCGATGGTAGCGGCCTTGGAAGGGTCGGTATTCATGTTTTCCATGTATTCATCGCTGCAAGAAGCGAAAAACAGGGCACATGCCATCGTGATGATTGTGATGTATTTAGATTGTCTCATGATATATCTTTTTAGAATTTCACATTTACATTAAAACCATAGCTTCTGCGTGAAGGCAACGAACCGTATTCAAGTCCCATACCGGTGGTATTGTTGTAGTTGGAATCCGGGTCGATATTCGGGATATTCTTCCATACGATGAACGGATTGCGGGCAACGAACGAAACGGTCAGTCCGCTTACTACATTTTTCAGCCAGGATTTGGGTACATTATAACTCAACGTCAGTTCACGGCATTTCACGTATGAGTTGTCGTAAATAAACATAGAAGGTGCATTACGGCAAACGCTCATCCAGTAGTCTTCCGGATTGATGTAGATGTCGTTGGGGCGATACGTTCCATCACCGTTGTCGATGACACCCGGAGCAACGAATCCGCCTGTCGGCTTCCAGTTATCGGCTCCTTTTGCAATGCCGGCTGCCAATCTTTCTTCTTCCGAGCGATACCAGGCGTCGCGTCCTGCCAATGTCTCCGGACTTTTACCCGATTCGTAAGCAGCACGGGCAGACATAGAATAGAGGTCGGCGCCTACTTTCACATCGAATACTGCTACCAGCGAGAGATTCTTGTAGGTAAAGTTGGTGAGTAATCCACCTGTCCAGTCCCAAGAGGCATTACCCAATACGTGGTTGCTCTTGTCATATTGCGGCAGACCGGTTTGCGGGTCAATCAGAATATCTCCCTTTTCGTTTCGTTGGAAGTCCGGGCCTACAATAGAACCAAAGTTCTCGCCTACCTTAGCGGCCACCTGAACGTCGAGCCAAGACGCCTTTTCCAGTTCAAACATATCCGATTCGCCATCCAGTTCTTTTACCTTGTTGCTGTTCTTGGAGAAGTTCAGATTAATGTCCCAGGAAAAATCGCGTGTTTGAATCGGTCGTGTGCTAAGGGCAATCTCAATACCTTTGTTTTCTATCTTGCCGGCATTAATCAAGCGATAGTTATAACCGGTTGTCCAGGAACTTGCCATTCCCATAATCTGGTTTTTACTGATTTGAGAATAGTAGGTGAAATCCAGTCCGATACGGTTCTTCAGGAATTTCAATTCCAATCCCATTTCCACGGAGTTTGTTTTGGTTGGTTTCAAGTCTTTGTTGGGGATGGTTCCGTTATCGATATATCCGACGGTATATCCGGGATAAGCATATTTGGATTTCGTATAGACGAGTCCCAATTGATAAGGATCGGTATCGCTACCCACTTGCGCCCATGACATACGTAACTTTCCGTAAGGCAGGAGATCGCCCAGTTTTGTCAGCTCGGAGAATACAAAGCTGCCGGAGAAAGAAGGATACATATACATATTGTTGCCAGTGGGAAGGGTGGACGATTGGTCGCCACGCAACGTAGCATCGAGGTAAAGCATGTGTTTCCATCCCACGTTCACTGCTCCGTAAACCGAATTAATCTGCTTGCGGTAACTGCCGGGCACTACACTGATCTCGTTGAAACTCGTCAATGAAGGGACATCGCGTATCTTCATGTCTTGAGCGGTGGTAACGGTAGTCTGGTTGTTCACTTTATATACATTACCGCCTAACGTAGCGTTGAAATCGAAATCACCCCAATGGTTGTTGTAGAGAGCTAACACTTCAAAGTTGTACATGCGGTTGCGGAAAGCACTGTTTTGAAGTCTTCCGGCTTCGAATCCGGGAGTGGTAGGTGCTTTGTAATCATCGAACGTGAACCAGTTGAGTTCGGCGCCCAATGTTGCTTGAAGTTTCAGATGTGGGTCGATGTTCCATACAGCCTTGCCGTTCATGCGGAACAAGTCTTTCTTGGATTTATTGAAGTTCTTATAGATATCCCAGTATGGATTTACGTTGTAGGGATCCATGCCGTTCCAGTTGGAATATTCGCCGTCGGCAGTTTGATAGGTTTGCAACCATTCCTGGTCGTAGGTGGTGGCAAGGGTCATCAGGTTTTTACCGATATTGGACTTGCTGTCGCCCAGAGCCGGACGGTTCTTCACGTCTTCCCGTGTATAGTTGACGCTGAAATCCAAGTCTACCTTTCCTGTAGACGTATTGGCGCGCAGGTTGAAAATGTCACGGCTCATGTGCGTTTGGGGAACAATGTCTTTATTGCGCATATCCGTATAGGTAAAGCGAATTCCGGTTTTTCCGCTGTTCACACCTATGATGGCGGAGTTGGTGGCGGTGATACCCGTGCGGAAGAAGTTGGACGTATTGTCGGGGACAATGAGGAAAGGGCGTTCTACGCCGTCAAAATACTTCAGCATGTTTGAACCGTCCGCTTTGGGGCCCCAACTTTTGTTTGTGTTGGATATGGCATCATAGCTATAAGTACCGTTGCTTCCCATACCGTATATCTGTTGCACTTCGTCCCATTTGGCAAGTTGGGTATCGAAAGTCAGTGTTCCGTTATATTCCACGCTGATTTTATCCTTGTTGGCTCGCTTGGTTGTAATCAAGATAACACCGTGGCTGGCACGGCTACCATAAAGTGCGGACGCCGCAGGGCCTTTCAATACCGACATATTTTCTACGTCATCGGCATTGATGCTCGAAATACCGTCGCCCAAGTCGAAGCCTCCGTTTGTGCCGGCACTGCCGAAATTAGTGTTGTCCAAAGGTACACCGTCCACTACATAAAGAGGTTGGTTATTGCCGGTCATTTCGGTACTGCCTCGCAGAATAACGCGCGTAGAACCGGAAGGACCACCGGCGGTCTGGCTGACTACCAAGCCCGGCACACGTCCTGCCATGGAGTTGATGAGATTCGTTTCTTTCGCTTTGGTCAAGGCTTCGCCTTTCACTTCATCAATGCCGTAGCCCAACGCTTTGCGCTCTCTCTTGATGCCAAGGGCGGTAACTACCACCTCATCCAATGCTTTAGCATCCTCTTTCAAGGTGATGCTCAAGGGACCTCTGCCCGCTTTTACTTCTTCGGATTTATAACCCACGTAGCTGACAACGAGCGTAGCTCCCGCTTTTACATTCAAACTGAAATTTCCATCCAGATCGGTAATCGTTCCGTTGGCAGTTCCTTTCTCCACTACGGAAGCCCCAATGATGGGACCTGTGGCATCGCTCACTTTTCCGGTTACCTTGTTACTTTGTTGTTGAATAGCCTGGGAACTTGGTTCCGTTGCTGCATACACTTGCTGGAAACCTCCTGCCATCCAAAGGGCGAGTGTTCCGCAAAACAGTAGATACTTACATTTTTCCATATTCATAGCATGTATATTTAAGATTCCTATAATATTTTCACCCAGTCGATGTACATCTTCACTTTCTGACCGTCTTTCAGGCCCGTCAGTTTATTAATGTCGGTAATCCCTGTAAACGCACCTCCCACGGCGAGGTTGAACAGGATGTAGAAGTTGTCATGAAAGTATGTGTTCGAGCTAATGTCGAACGTATGAAACTTGACGTTGTCGATGGATATTGTCAGGTTGTTTTCATCCCAATCCAGAGAGTAGGTGTGATAATTGCCGTCTTGCAGGCTGTTGGCCACATTGGCTTTGTAGTATTGCTGTTCGTGAGCCGCTGCGCTGGGGCCATAGTGAATGGCGGTGTTCACTTGTTTTTCCGAATCGCCCGCAGCCATTCCGCTCTGTTCTCCCATTTCCATAATGTCGATCTCCCCGCATGCCGGCCATTCTTTGTCGTTATCTCCCATCATCCAGAACGCAGGCCATAGTCCGCCGTTAGTCTTGGGAAGCTTGATACTTGCTTCTATCTTGCGATACTTGAAACTCTTTTTCCCTTTTGAATTGATCCTGCCTGAATAGATTTTATTCCCTTTGCGTTCGGCGGTAAGAATCAGAACCGATTTATCCCCGTCCTTTCCTATCGATACATGGGCGGCATCGTATGCCTGTAGCTCTTGGTTGGTCCAGCCGGGTTCATGACTTTCTTTCGTCCATACTTTTTCGTCGAAAAAGTTGAAATCGTCTTTAAAAAGAATGTCTTGTGGATTTTCCTCCGGTTCCGTTTCAACAGCATCCGACGAGCAGGACTGTTGCGCGAAGCAGACGGATAAAAATAGGAATAGTGCTACTTTTTTCATCGTTTTAGCATTTTAAAGGTTAAACATAATATGTGCTTTATGCTTGTAAAGCTTGGTGCAAAGATGCTAATATCAGGCTGAAACGATGGTCAGATTGCTGACATATTAGGTTTGATTGCTGACAAATCTGCTGATTTTTATCGAACTGACGTTATCTTACCCATTCTTTTTCGAAGATTGTTGCTATACAAGAATGAGGTAAACTCATACAATTATAATTCAAAAAAACTTCCGTACACATTCTCAAGTATACTTATCCCTATGAGAAAAAATACTCATAGGTATGAGAAAAAATACTCATTACAATGAGAACTTTTTCTCATTACAGTGAGAATATACCCTTGTTAGAATAGGCTGAAACAGTGCATTACTGTACCGGAAACGAGTTAATTTTAATTCAAAACCGAACATGAATGGTTGTCTACTTCCCACTATATTTACTCGGCTGCATCCCGAATTGTTTCTTGAACAATGAACTGAAATACTTCGTGTTGACAAATCCGGTTTCGGCGGCGACATCGGTTACGCTTTTACCTTCTTTCAGCAGTTCGGCAGCTTTTTGTAGCCGGATGATACGAATAAACTCTTGCGGCCCTTTTCCCGTCAGTGATTTAAGGCGACTGTAGAATAGTGTCCGGCTCATTGCCATTTCATGGCACAAGAGATTGATGTTGAAATCGGGTTCATCCAAATGTTCAAGAACAAACCGGGTAGCTTGCATGATAAACCGTCGGTCGCCCTCGGCCATTGTTTCGCTTGCTGTCGTTACGTTTTTGTTGTCGATACTTTCATTGTTTTCATTGCTTTCATTGTCGTCACGTTTGTCGCCCGCCTCTACTTGAGCGATGGCTTGCCGCATGAAAAACTGCCGTTGCCTGTTTCGATTGTCAATCAATCCTTGTACTTTCAATTTCAGTATCTCTGTACTAAATGGTTTGGGGATATAATCATCCGCGCCTTTCTTCAATCCTTCCACTATTGCTTCGTGGTTAGCCTTTGCCGTCAGCAGAACGACGGGAATACCTGATGTGTCAGGATTTTCCTTGACCATTCTGCAAAGCTCGTCACCCCGTATGCCGGGCATCATGACGTCGGAGAGGATGATGTCCGGATATTCATTGGCGAGACAGGCGATAGCTTCGTGTCCGTCGGCAACATCAATCACCCGATAGAGGTGTTCAAAGGTCTGGCGGAGGTAGTGACGGAGAGTTTCGTGGTCTTCTACAATGAGCAATGTATTCCGGTCGTCCGGATCTTTCATTTTATCCGTTTCGGGGCTGTTATTATCCGATGTGCCGGCAAGGTGTTCGAGGGATGATTCGTGCGACACGGGTTCGGCTACGGTGGTGGTTCGCGGCAATGTTACGATGAAAGTAGTTCCCTTGCCCTCCTCGGAACAGAAAGTGATTTTTCCATGCAGCATCTTTACAATGCGTTGCACCTGCAACAGTCCGAATCCGGTTCCTTCTTCCTGTGACTGCCGGGCATTCTCGGCTCTGTAAATATCGGAGAAGATATGCTTTTTCGCTTTCTTCGGTATGCCTATTCCGTTATCTTTCAACGAAAGGATGGCTTTGCGTTTCGTAGCTTTCAAATCCAGGCTGATTTCTCCCTGGGGCATGGTGTATTTGCAGGCATTGGAAAGAAGATTGTCGAGTAACATCTCTATCAGGTGTTTGTCTGCCGAAACGAAAACGGATTCGTCGGGTTGGGTCAGATTCAGTGTCAACTGCTTCTTCTCGCAAAAAGACCGGAAGACGGAGACTTCTTTCAGCAAAACTTCATTCAGACAAAGCGGAACCGATGAAGAGGATGGCTTGTGGGCGTCTACCTTTTCAAATTCGAGCAACTGTGTGATGAGCGAATGGAGTTTCCGGGTACTTTCATGGGCCAGATTCAGGTAATAACGGGCTTTGTCCGAGAGATCTTGTTCCCGGTTCAAATCCTCCAGAGGTGCCATGATAAGCGTCACCGGCGTGCGAATGTCGTGTGCCGTGTCGATGAAGAAACGTATTTTGTCTTCGTCGTATTTCTTTTGGAGCTGGTTGCTCTTATAGCGCAGGATGAAATAGAAAACGAAGCCTATTATAAATAGGTAAATAGTCCAAGCCCACCACGAGTTCCACCATGGCTGGCTCACTTTCACTTCTAAGGTGCTTTCGGAGATAGTCTTTCCGTCGCTGCGCCGCAGGCTGCGCACCTTAAAAAGATAAGTGCCCGGCGATACTTTGGTGTAGGATGCCTTGCCCTCGGCAGACGGTTTGCTCCAGTCATTGTCATACCCCTCTAAAATATGCTGATAGACAATATCGCGCTGGAAACGATAGTTGATAGATTCAAAAGAAACGGTAAACGAGTTGTATTTATAGCCGAGCCGTACCGCACGGTCGGCAAGCATATCATGGATGGCAGGTTTCAACGATTCTTCTTCCTGGACGTTTTGATAATCAACCGTCAGCCCCGTGAAACGCAGGAGCGTCCAGTAGTCTACGGTTGAGATGTCGAGTGGCATGATAAAGACAGCGCCATCCGTGCTGCCATACACAAACTCGCCGTTCATCAACCGGGCAAATGAGGATTTGTTATATTCCTTGTCTATATTGCCTGCATAGTTGAGGTTTGACACGCGCAGGCTGTCTATCAAGGCAATTCCTTTTCCGGTGCTGACCCACAAGCGTTTCTTGTCGTCTTGCTGCAAACTATATATATCATTGGACGGCAATCCCTCTTGAACAGTGAAAGTCTTTACCGTCCGGTTTTTCATGTCATATAGATTCAATCCTCCCCCTTCGGTTCCCAGCCACACGGTTTCGTCGTCATTGAATAGCATAGAGATGATATAAGCACTGACATTCTGATTGTGAAATTCCTGGGAATTGGCATAGTGCTGTATATTCCCTGTATGTTTGTCCACCAGGAAGAAACCGTTGACGGTAGCCACCGCTACCCGGTTTCGGTCGATAGGTTCAATGGACTGTACCCAATTCACGTCGAAAGACCGTTTGCTGCCTTTTTCTTTTTCAAACATGATCAGGCATCCGTCCAGACCTCCTATCCATAAGTCTCCCTCCATGTCTTGTCTGACGGAGAAAATATAATTGGTGGTCAATTGCCCTTGTTGCTTGGTGAGATGGCGTAACACGCGTCCGTTGTTATCCAGTAGATACACTCCGTCTCCGTATGTTCCTACCCATACGTTCCCATTTCCGGATGTGCAAAGAGAAATGGTTACGATTTCTTTCAGCACGTGTTTCCAAGTGCCTGACAGGGTGTTTCGGATGCTGATTCCATCATCGGTAGCGAACCATTGGTTGCCATCCGGGTTTTCTTCGATATCATTTACGTTGTTGCTGATGAGAGAATGGGTATTTCCCTTTTCGTGTGCTAATATCGAAATGGGATGTTTCAGCAGGATAGCCACGGATACGCCTCCCGTATAACTACCTATCCAGATGTTGCCTTGGTCGTCTCTGGTTACGGCATATACGCCGTTTCCGCGCAGATAAGTATCTGTGTCATCTCTGGTATTCATCAGTAAACGGGCTTTCTTGGTGTCCTTGTCTATCGCATACACACCGCCACCGTCCACGCCTATGAGTATGGTATGTACATCATAGTCTGTAATTGCCCGTATCGGATGAAGGAACGTGCTCCCTTGTCCCTCCAGCGCAAGCACTTTGGAAGTGTAGAGGTTCATCACAGACAAACCGCTGCCAAATGTGCCTATCCAGAGTTCTTTTTTCGGTTTGTCGCAGAACAATGTTTGTACATTCCACCCTTCCAGCAGCTGGCGTTTCTTATCCGGCAGGGCGTGTGACAGTTGCCAGACTCCGTTAGAAGTACCCACAAAAAGCGACTCGCCGGCAAATGCGATGTCGTTGACATATTGTCCTTTCAACACGGCAACTATACGATGGTCCGCTTCTTGCTTGTATAGTCCTTTATCCGCCCCCATCCACCAGGTTCCGTCACTATCCAAACAGAGTTTGTTCAAGATGACTTCTTCCTGAATCAATTGTCCCAGGTGGAGGACTTGTTCAAAATGATCCAGGATGGTGGAATATCGGTAGATTCGTCCGGTGTGGTCGTAGGCGAACAGTCCTTGTTGTGCGTCGTACAATAAGTAAAGCCTGCGTCCGGCAAGATCACCATAATAGAAACTGCCCGGCAAATCATAGTTCTTTACCGTATGACCGTTGTATCTGTCTATTCCGGTTTTTGTAGCAATCCACATAGCACCGTCTCCATCCTCGACAATCGAAAAAACGCGTTGGCTACTAAGGCCTTCTGCATAGCCTACATGCCTGACATCGAACATCCGGTTGGTCAGTTCGGCTTTGACAGCTATGCTTATCATTAGTAGTAAGGTGATAACAAGATTAAAACGAACCATATTCTTTTAATTGTTGACATTACAAAGATAAAGTTTCTTTAGAAAATCCCAACAGAATAGGGGTGTGAAATTAGAAGGAATATTCGGTAAATCTTCCTATGTAAAGTCAATTAGAAAATCAACAAGATTAATATTTCCGGGAATGGCAAGTTTCTTTCTTATTCGATAGCGGGCTGTTTCTACCCCACGAATAGTAAGATTGGTGAACTGCGCAATATCTTTGGTCGATAGATTTAGCCGTAACAGTGCACAAAATCTCAAGTCACTGGCTGTGAGACTGGGATATTGTTTACGCAGGTTACGGAAGAAATTCTTATGGATCATATCAAAATTCTTGTGGTAAATATCCCAGAATTCCTCCTCATTCAGGTTTCCGTTAATCTGTTTTAGTATGGTGTCTATATCATGTTGATTGATAATTCCCTTATGTTCTTGTTCAGACATAACTTCTTTCAAGCTTTCAACCGCTTTACGTTGGACTACGGCATCGAGAGCCAGGCTGGCTAATTCCTTACTTTTGACCTGTAATTCTGCTTCAAGTAATTGCTCGCGTTGTTGCGCAATGATATGTTCCTGCTCCAACATCTTGAAGTCCTGTTTCATTTTCTCTTTTTCAAACTCCCTATTACGTTTTCTTAGCATTTTGGCAGCATGCCAACGAGAGTAGAAGTATACTATTACACTCGCAAGAAGCACATATATTATCCAAGCATATATGGACAGATAAAATGGGCATGGTTTATTGAAATAATATTCTACGGAACTAAGTACCTGACCATCGACATTTTTCACTGAAGCCGTAAAATGATAATCTCCATACCCTAAGCTACCAAATGTGACCACCGGATCGGCTGATTCTGACATCAGATCCAAGCTACTTCCCGTGAGGTGATAACAAAAACGGAGAGGTTCGCAGTTAAAATTAGGATAAGACAAATGGAAAGTTATATCCCCCCATATTTTCTTGTTGTCTTTCTTTTCGGCAGATACAGGCATTAGATGCAATTGATAATCCTGCGACAAAGAAGTAGCTTTTCTAATGAGTAAAGAATTCCTTTGCAGCAAAGTGTCTTTTTTCAGATTCATATCCAAACGCCCTATACCATTGTTGAGACAGAAATAAGTGGTGTTATTGTTTACATATACATTATTATTGTTTTCATTGCATTCAAGTCCGAAAAAAGAGGAAGGGATGAAGCGTTCCATCCTGAAATTGTCATTATCATATCTTATCAGGGTGTATCCACGATAGTCGGTAAGCCAATAGAGGTTATCATCTACCGGTATAGCCATATTAATCCCATTTTTGAGAATGGAGTTAAGTTGTACGAAAGGTATGATACGCTGGTTAATATCATCATAAGTATACGTTCTTTTGCTGTCCGACAATACCACTCTTCCACGTATCTTCATAACATGCATCAGGCTTGCATTATTCTCTTCGTCTGACAATGATTTGATATACGTGCACTTTTCCACCTTTTTTAAATCCCTTGAAAGCTCTATCCTGTAGATACCGAGACTCATATGTGCAGCCCATATATTTCCACTATGATCGACCTCGAACTGGCGTACCGGATTCCAGAAGCCATCAATGGAATGAGAAAAACTCCATTTACCATTATATTTACGATAGACTCGGAGGTTATAATAAGACGACTCAATGAGAACTTCCTGCCCATTAATTATACATTTGCGCAGACACGTGCTACTGGTTTCTGTTTCAGGGATGTTACTGGCTACAGTTCCCGTTATAATTTTAGTTCCGAAATTGTTTCCCAGCAGAATTTGTGAATCAAATGTACTGATATGCCAGTTCTGTCCTTCGGTACCCTGGATAGGAACAATTGTTTGGTCGGCAAAAGAGTACAACCAGGCAGACTGGTTAGTAGCAATATATAGACTATTATTAAATGCATTGACCCCATATACCATTCCGAATGACTGTGAATTGCGGTCAGGTATCAGAATGGAATAGGGAGAACCGGTATGGATTAATGCAATGCCGATATCAAGTGCCGCCCATACATTATTATCCCGATCACAGAAAAGCCGTAATACAGAATTGTTATATAAACGATTTTCCATATCATAATGCCACTTCTCTTTTCCTTCTTTGTCAACGGCATAAATACCATTGCGGATCGTTCCGAGTACGATTGTCGAATCTGATGGAATCATTACGGCACGATTCATCTGCTGACTTTTTAATTCCTGATCGATAGCGGTAGGGTGGGGAGAAAGTGTCTTTCCGTCATAGTCAAACAGTCCGTTCCACTCGGTACATAGAATCATTTTTCCTCCTGCTGTGGGAATGACTGCAACCACAGAGTCATCTTTTAATGCTTTACGTTTAATCAATAGTTTATATTCATCATTTTCCAGAAGATAAAAATCACCGTTGACCATCTGTACATAGATTTGTCCATGCGCTTTATGAAAATACAATGGCAAATGTTGAGAGTTATAGTGTGCGGTTACTTTCTTTCCGTCATATTTAAACCAAGAACTGAATGATTGGAAATAAATACATTCACCTATTTTGAGTATATTCCATATTTCATCATTGTGTGTTTCGATATTCTTGAGTTGGCTCCATAAGGAAGTGTATTCAAGTATACCAAGAGAGTTGCGGCTGAAATAGCCGAAATCCTCGTATGTTCCCACATAAATACGGTCACCATCAATGAGTATGGATCGCACAAGCTGATTACCGGGCATTTGATATTTACTCCACGTATAGCCATCGAAACATAATAGTCCTGTATTATTTCCAATGTACATCTCTCCGTTCTTTCCTTGAGCTAAAGCCCAGTTTTGTAATCCCGCTTGGTAGTCTTTGGCTGTATAGTTGGTCACAATGGGCATAAATGTAGATGCATGACTTATTACCGGGGATAAACATCCTCCTATGAAAATAAATAATAAATAGATAAAATCAGTGCGTCTCATAGAATACTCTCTCTATTATGGTGATGAAAAATAATTTCAAATATAATACCAAATAATTAAAAAATCCCAAATCAGCGAAAAAACATGCCAAAATAAGTGTCTACAAGCGATAAACGTACTAAAAACGTAGTGTTGTACAGCATAAAAGTAGTAGCGTAGTATGCGTTATTTTGCAAGAATTTTAAAAACTCCATTCCTTTGTTGCATCGATTTTTTAGCAACCTTATTATCAACTAATACGTAAAAAAATGAAGAGAAAGATTACTTTTCTTGTAGTTGCAGTGTTGTGTTTACAAACACTGCTTGCTCAAAACAAAACAATCAGAGGTACTATTGTTGATTCCTTTAGTGAACCGATCATTGGTGCGTCTGCTCATGTAAAAGGTACCTACACTGGTACTATCTCGGACCTTAATGGTAACTATACTTTGGAAAACGTTCCCGAAGATGCTATTATTACCTTCTCTTATATAGGAATGATACCTCAAGAAATTGCTGTAAAAGGGAAGAATGTAATCAATGTTCAATTAAAAGATGATGTTCAGAAGCTGGAAGAAGTGGTTGTGATCGGTTACGGTTCAGCCAAAGCCAAGGACTTGACTTCTCCCATTACGGTAGTCAAGGGAGAAGCGTTACTTTCTACTCCCGCCTCTTCACCTATGGCTGCTATGCAAGGGAAAGTGGCCGGAGTAAACGTTACCAATAGCGGTACTCCGGGAGAAGGGCCGAAGGTAGCCATTCGTGGTAAAGGGTCATTTTCCAACAGCTCGCCTCTTTATGTAGTAGACGGTATGTTCTATGATGATATCAATTTCCTCAATAGTAATGACATTCAGGATATGTCCGTGTTGAAGGATGCTTCGGCTGCTGCCATTTATGGTGTGCGTGCCGCTAATGGTGTTGTTATTATCACTACCAAAAAAGGCCAACGTAATCAGAAAGCTAAAATTACCTATAACGGATATATAGGTGTACAGAAAGCTACAAACGTTTTAGAAATGGCTAACTCTCAAGAGTATTCTACTATGCTTCTCGAAGCTAATTATGATGCATATGTATCTACCATGAAGGCCTCTATTGATAAATTCGGCGGTGACTATTCCGATCCGGATTTTCATAACTGGAAATTCGATTCAGACACAGACTGGTATAAGGAGTTACTGCGGAGTGCGCTTATCACTAACCACAGTTTGGGAATTAGTGGTGGAACAGAGAAAAGCACTTATTCCGTAGGTATGAGTTATTTGTATCAGGATGGTGTAATGGATGTAGAGAATAACTATAAACGTCTCAATTTCCGTGCAGCACTCGATTATGAAGCAACCAACTGGCTGAAGGTCGGTTTCAATGGTGTATTTAGTAACTCTACCCAAGTGTTGCCACAAAATAAAGCTTGGCAGCAGGCATTTAATGCTCCGGGCATTTATCCGGTTTATGATCCGGCAAATGACAATACTTTCCCCGACAAGTATGCATCACCTGATGCAGTTGGTTTCACTGCTAACTTCTACAATCCTGTGGCAACAGCCAACTATTATGATTCACAAAATGAGAACTATCAGGTATTGACTAACTTCTATGCACAGTTCCAACTCTTGCCGGAGAAGTTAAATTTCAGAACGAGTTATAGTTATGATTATTCAGCCATTCGTGGTCGTGAATATATAGCTCCCTACTATGTAAGTAGCTGGCAACAACAGGCCGTTTCAGAATTGACAAAGAAAGATACGAACTATTACAATTACATTTGGGATAATATATTGACCTATAATAATCAGTGGGGAAAACATAACTTTGGAGCCATGTTAGGTTACTCTATGCGGCAACAACAGTACAGATATATGTGGGGAAAAGCTAATAATGTACCGGAAGGAAAGGACGAATGGCTTTATTTGAGTCAGGGAAATGCTGAAGGTGTAACTCTTGGAGACGATGGTTACTGCTATCGCGGTCAGTCTTATTTCACCCGTTTAAGTTATGACTATGCAGGGAAATACCTGTTGACATTCACTATGCGTGCGGACGGTTCTTCCAAATATCAGGAACATTGGGGATATTTCCCATCTGTTGGTGCTGCATGGGTTATCAGTGAAGAAGATTTTATGAAAGATCAAAAGTTCTTCGATTACCTGAAACTGCGTGCCAGCTGGGGACGTTTGGGTAATGACCACGTAGCTGCAAGTGACGGTTTTGCTTCAATTACCACAGGTAATTCTGCATCCGGTGTATTTGGAAACTCTACTTTCCCAGGCTATCAAAATACAACTTATTTCAGTTATTTGAAGTGGGAGCTGGTAGATGAAACAAACGTCGGTTTGAACTTCTCTACTTTTAAGAATCGTTTGAATGTAGATTTGGACTATTTCTATCGCCTGACAAAAAGAGCTGTTATATCTCCGCGTTTACCGTTCAGCAATGACGTACTTGCCGGAAACTATGGTAAGATTCTGAATTCGGGTTTTGATTTATCACTTAACTGGAATGATAATATCGGAAGAGACTTCAAATATAATTTGGGAGTGAACCTTTCATATTTGAAGAATAAGGTAAAAGACCTTGGAGGATTGAGCTCTATCAAGGGAGGAAAGACCATTAATATGGTAGGCAAAGAAATGAATTCATACTATGGATATAAGGTTGTAGGAGTTTATCAGACTTTGGAAGAATGTGCGGAAGATCCGATTGCCGTGGCCAACAATCTTGTACCGGGTGACTTCAAGTATGAAGATGTAAACGGTGATAACGTGATTGATGGTGATGACCGCCAAGTACTTGGCTCTTACATACCTAATTTTACATACGGCATTAATCTTGGTTTGAACTGGAAGAATCTGGATTTTGAATTGACTACGTATGGTCAAACAGGCGGACAGATATACAACCGTAAACGTGCTTTGCGTTATGCACAGTCTAATTATAACTTTGATAAAGCACAGTATGAGAATCGTTGGACCGGACCGGGTTCTACTAACTCGCATCCGTCTGCAGCAGCATTGGTAAAGGGGTGGAATGTATCTGACCAAAGAGTGAACTCTTATTTTGTAGAAAGTGCCGATTTCTTCCGTATTCAGAACATAACTCTCGGTTATAGTTTGCGTAATATCAAGATGGGAAATTACACATTGCCGGGTATCCGTTTCTCACTGACGGCAGACCGTCCGTTCACAACATTTAAGGCGAATTCATTCACTCCGGAGTTGAGCGATGCTGAAGGATGGGATACAGAAGTTTATCCTTTGACATCTACTTATAGCTTTGGAATCCAGATTGATTTCTAAGCCGGAATGGAAAAATTAATTTTAATCTAACAAAAGAACAAGAAAATGAGAATACTAAAGAATATCTTAATATATGCGTTGCCAGCATTAATGTTATGCAATACATCATGTGATTATCTTGATAAAGAGCCCGAAAATAAGGTTCCGGAAGAGAATGTAGACTTTACTCAAATTGAGAATATGTATCAAGCGGTTTCTGGAGTATATGCTAAAGTTAGAACAGGCGGTATGCACTGGGTGATATGGCCATTGTCTGTCGTGCGTGATGATGATGTTTGGTCCGGACGTATAGATGACCAGGCAACCCTTATTGATATGGGTAACTACAACTACGACAGTTCTTTCTGGGGACTCAACGAGATGTGGAATCAGTATTATGGTATCATAAAAGTGGCCAATGCTGCTCTTGAATCGCTGGATTCCTACGCAGAAAATATCACGTCGGACGATGATATGACTAATTACCGCTCTTACTGTGGTGAAGTGAGGTTCCTTCGTGCTTATGCCTATTACCGACTTGTACAGGCTTTTGGTCCGGTAACTATTTTGCGTAGTAATACTCAAACCGACATGACCCGTTCAACGATCAATGCTGTATATAAATATGTTCTTGAAGATCTACAGTATACGATGGACCATACTCCGAGATTACGTCCGAATGAAATGGCTCATTATGGTGCTGTCACTGCTTTCTCGGCAGAGATGCTTGCAGCAAAGATACATCTGAATCAGGGTAATTATGGAGAAGTTGAAACATTGACAGATGATATTATCGGTAGCAAGAAATTTAAGCTTTATGATGATTACTATAATTTATTCAAGATTCCGGGTAAGGTTTGTGATGAATCGTTATTCGAATGTCAGTGTACTGACTTTGGTCTTGGGTCAGGTGATATGGTAGATGCTGATAACTGGTTTGTATTCCAAGGACCGGCGAACGACGGAAATATTTCAGGCTGGGGATTTATCGGTATATATAAAGATTTCCGTGATTGGGCAGCGGCTCGTGGTGAGACTATCCGTGCTACGACTTCGTTCCTGTTGGCTGGTACAACTACTCCAAGCGGTGATGTGATTCGTGAATTGCAGAACTCTACTCAAACAGATTGCTGGAATGGAAAAGCCTATACTCCGACAGATCAGTTGACACCGGGCCGTACCAAATATGGTGCAAATAACAATGTACGTATATTCCGTTACGCTGATGTATTATTGATGAATGCAGAAGCTAAGGTACGTTTGGGTAAGGATGGTGATGCGTCATTGAAACTTGTACGTGATCGTGCGGGAATGTCCGAGATTGATGGTGCGACTGTAGACCAAATCCTTGATGAACGCCGTATGGAACTTGTTTGTGAGTGGGGAGAACGTTACAATGACTTGATTCGTACCGGTAAGGCTGCTTCTGTGCTTGGTTCCAAAGGATGGACTGAAGATAAAACCTATTATCCGCTTCCTTTCGATCAGGTATCTAATATCCCAAGTCTGACGAACGAACCGATTGACGAGTAATTATGTCTAAATAAAATTAGGAAATGACAGGAATAGTAAAAAAGATATTACTAAGTTCTGGGATAGCGTTCTCTGCCTTGGCAGGGAACGCACTACCACCGGAAGATTCTATAAAAGTAGTAAAAGGACAGGTAAGCGACTACTATATCCCGGTAGTAAATCAATACGAAATAACCGGAACGGTTGTAGATGAACAGGGTAATCCGCTTGAAGGGGCTACCGTTATGTTTTTCTCAAGTCCGGTTCATTGTAACACGAACATAGAAGGCCGTTATACGTTGAAGGCTACTGATAACGATGTGCATCTTTATGCCTATTATCCGGGAAAATCTTTTGCCAATGTAAAACGTGCTGTTGACGACCGGCAAGTGAAAATCGTTATGCAATCAGGAAAGCATAAGTCTGTGCAGCGTCAGCCTGCTCAAGCTACAAGGTGGTATGACCCTGCGCATCCTGTCACTCGTACCTATTGTAATCCTATGAATATTAGTTATAACTATGAACCTTATAACAACAATGTTCAGTCTAACGGATCGTTCAGATCTTCTGCCGATCCGATGGGATTAACTTATAAAGATGAGTATTTCCTGTTTTCCACGAACCAGGGAGGCTTCCATTATTCAAAGAATCTAAGTGACTGGGAATTTGCTCCGGCCTCTTTCCAGCGTCGTCCTACGGACGACGATATGTGTGCTCCGGCAGCATTTGTAAGCGGAGATACGCTGTTCTATACCGGTTCTACTTATGAAGGATTGCCCGTATGGTATAGCACGTCTCCCAAATCCGGGCGTTTTAAGCGTGCTGTCGAACGTAATACGTTACCTTCATGGGATCCTTGCTTGTTTTTGGATGATGACGGTAAGCTCTATCTTTATTACGGTTCGAGCAATGAGTATCCTCTTAAAGGCGTACAAGTGAGTCGTGATGATTTTCGTCCGGTCAGTAAGATCTATGATATCATGATGCTTCGTCCGGAAGAACATGGCTGGGAACGGTTTGGCATGAACAATGATGATGAAGTGACGTTGCGTCCGTTTACCGAAGGGGCTTATATGACGAAGCATAATGGAAAATATTATTTTCAGTACGGTGCTCCGGGAACGGAGTTTAAGGTATATGCCGACGGAGTATATGTCAGTGATTCGCCATTAGGACCGTTCACTTACCAGCAGCATAATCCAATGAGCTATAAGCCCGGTGGATTTGTACAGGGAGTAGGACACAGTGGTACTTTTCAAGATTTGAAAGGAAACTACTGGCATGTGGGTACTTGTATGTTATCCCTCAAATATAAGTTTGAAAGACGTATCGGATTATATCCTACAACATTCGATCCGGATGGGGTGATGTACTCTACCACAGCATTCGGCGATTATCCTTGCTGGAATGCCGACTACGATATTAAAAATCCGGCTGACCGGTTTACCGGATGGATGCTTCTTTCTTATGAGAAACCGGTAAAAGTATCCAGCACCGACAGCATCTATTCCGCTTCCAATCTTACCGATGAAAATATGCGTACGTATTGGGCTGCTAAAACCGGGGAACCGGGTGAGTGGATAGAAATTGACCTTGGCGCCATGAAACACATAAAGGCGATCCAACTCAACTACTATGACCATAAAAGTGTGCAGCATAATCGTGCAAACGATTTATACTATCAATATCATATCTACTCCAGTGATAGCGGGACAGACTGGACACTGGCGGTAGATAAAAGTGATAACGATAAAGATGTGCCTCATGACTACATCGAATTGGGTGAGACGCTGGATGCCCGCTATCTGAAACTGGAAAACATTCATGTTCCATCCGGCAATTTTTGTCTTTCGGAGTTCCGGGTGTTTGGTTTTGCTGATGGAGAGAAACCTCTGCCCGTACGAAATTTCAAGATAGTGCGTGACAAACAGGATAAGCGCAATGCAATGATTTCGTGGAATCCCTCATCCGATGCCTACGGCTATAATATTTATTATGGCATTGCTCCCGAAAAGTTATATAACTGCATCACCGTGAACGGTGCGGATCATTATGACTTCCGGGGACTCGACCTTGGTACGACTTACTACTTTGCCATTGAAGCTTTGAATGAATCGGGACGGTCGGCGTTGTCGAAAGTCGTGAAACAATAATTATTAATCAGAAGAAATACTTTATAAGATGATGGAATGGACAAGAACCGGCATATTTATTACTCTACTCGTAGTGGTATGCGCATGTACACAAAAGAACAAGACTGTGACCGATGCGGAGCCTGATCGCCCCGAGGCATTTGCGAACGACGATGAACTACTCGACTATATTCAAAAGACGCATTTCAACTATATGTGGGAAGGTGCGGAAAAGACTTCCGGACTGGCCTGCGAACGTATACATCTTGATAATGTTTACCCACAACAGGACCAGGATGTAATTACGATTGGAGGTAGCGGATTTGGAATTGCCGGCTTGTTGGTGGCTATCGAACGAAACTTTATCAACCGGGAAGAAGGTGTAGCCCGGTTGACAAAGATTGTAGACTATCTGGCAAAAGCCGATCGTTTTCATGGAGTATGGCCGCATTGGCTCCATGGTCCTACGGGCAAAGTGAAACCGTTCGGAACAAAAGATGACGGTGGCGACCTGGTAGAAAGTAGCTTCCTTATGCAAAGCCTGTTGTGTGTACGGCAATACGTAAAGGATGGCAACGAGAAAGAAAAAGCACTGGCCGCTAAAATAGACGAACTGTGGCACGGGATGGAATTCGACTGGTATCGCAACGGCGATCAGAATGTATTATACTGGCATTGGTCTCCTAACTATGGCTGGGAAATGAACTTCCCGCTCGAGGGCTATAATGAATGTCTGATTACCTATATCCTTGCAGCTTCATCCCCTACACATTCCGTTCCGGTAGCCTGTTACCATGAAGGGTGGGCGCGTAGCGGTGGCATCAAAAGCGCTTCCAAACCTTACGGTTACCCGCTCGAACTGAAGCATAATGGCGCAGAAGAGAAAGGCGGTCCCTTATTCTGGGCACACTACTCTTACATCGGCCTTGATCCGCGTAACTTGACCGATCAATATGCCAACTACTGGAATGTGGTACGCAATCATGCGATGAGTGATTATCAATATTGTGTCACTAATCCGAAAGGTTACAAAGGATATGGATCTGATTGCTGGGGACTTACAGCAAGTTACTCCATAAATGGCTATTCAGCCCACATGCCCGACAATGATCTCGGTGTGATTACTCCTACTGCCGCTTTATCCTCTTTTCCTTATACACCGGAAGAGTCGATGGCCGCCTTGAAAGGTTTCTATAAACAAGGAGCATGGATTTGGGGGAAATATGGATTTCACGATGCGTTCTCACTGAACGAGAAGTGGACTGTTCCGCATTATCTTGCCATCGACCAGTGTACGATTGCGCCAATGATAGAGAACTACCGTACAGGACTACTTTGGCGGTTATTCATGAGTTGTCCGGAAATTCAGGACGGACTGAAAAAGCTAGGCTTCACTTCTACAACAGCCGAATAAAAACAGAAGAAAGAATAATATAAATATAAAAACAGAATATGAGAATAGGTAGATTTTTGCTAACTGCAGTGATTACGGCGTCTGCTGTCACTGCTATGGCTGCCCCGCAAGCCGATAAGGGTAAAATGGATCAGTTTATTGACAACCTGATGGGGAGGATGACTCTGCAGGAGAAGATCGGTCAACTCAACCTTCCTGTGTCGGGTGAGATTGTTACCGGACAAGCTAAAAGCAGTGATGTGGCCGGTAAGATAAGGAAAGGTCAGGTCGGTGGTCTTTTCAATGTAAAAGGAGTGGAGAATATTCGGGAAGTCCAAAAGATTGCCGTAGAGCAGAGCCGTTTGAAAATTCCTTTGTTGTTTGGTATGGATGTCATCCACGGATATGAGACTGTTTTTCCTATTCCTTTGGCACTGTCTTGTAGCTGGGATATGGAGGCTATCAAAGAATCTGCCCGTATAGCCGCAAAAGAATCCAGTGCCGATGGTATTTGCTGGACTTTCAGTCCTATGGTTGATATCTGTCGTGATCCCCGCTGGGGACGTATGGCTGAAGGTGGAGGCGAAGATCCTTATTTAGGTTCGGAGATTTCGGCAGCCATGGTAAAAGGTTATCAAGGTGATGATCTGACAGATAAGAACACTATTATGGCTTGTGTGAAACACTTTGCCCTGTATGGCGCACCCGAAGCTGGTCGTGACTATAACACAGTAGACATGAGTCATCTAAGTATGTTCAATAATTATTTTCCTCCTTATAAAGCAGCTATTGACGCTGGTGTGGGTAGTGTGATGACTTCTTTCAATGTGGTTGACGGTATTCCTGCTACCGGCAACAAGTGGCTGATGACCGATGTCTTGCGTGACCGTTGGGGATTTGATGGTTTTGTTGTGACAGACTACACAGCTATTTCCGAGATGATTGCTCACGGAATGGGAGATCTTCAACAGGTATCTGCCATGTCACTTAGTGCCGGAACTGATATGGATATGGTTGCAGACGGGTTCCTCACTACTTTGGAGAAATCTCTAAAAGAAGGAAAAGTGACAATGGCTGAAATAGACAAAGCCTGCCGTCGTATTCTCGAAGCAAAATACAAGCTCGGATTATTTGATGATCCTTATAAATATTGTGATGCAAGCCGTGTAAAGAAAGATATCTTTACGGCAGAAAACCGTGCCGTAGCCCGTAAAATAGCTACTGAAACATTTGTGCTTTTGAAGAATGAAAATAACCTGCTTCCATTACAGCGTAAAGGCAAAATAGCTCTTGTCGGCCCGCTTGCCAATACAAAGGCCAATATGCCGGGTACATGGAGTGTGGCAGCTGCTTCTGACAAATACAATTCCCTGTATGAAAGCATGAAGCAATCATTGGCAGGTAAAGCGGAAGTGCTTTATGCCAAAGGTTCAAATCTGATGTATGATGCTCAAAGAGAGGCGGAAGCTACCATGTTCGGTCGTGAAATGCGTGATTCGCGTAGTGCGCAGGAGTTGCTTGATGAGGCTTTGAATGTCGCTTCCCAAGCAGATGTGATTGTGGCGGCAGTTGGTGAATCGTCTGAAATGAGTGGTGAATCCAGCAGCCGTACTAATCTTGAAATGCCGGATGCGCAGCGTGATCTTCTGACAGCATTGAAAAAGACAGGCAAACCGATTGTACTGGTCTATTTTGCAGGTCGCAGCACTGTGATGACTTGGGAACAGGAAAATTTCCCGGCTATACTGAATGTATGGTTCGGAGGCAGTGAAGCAGCCGACGCGATTTGTGATGTAGTATTCGGAGATGTTTCTCCGAGTGGAAAACTGACTACGACCTTCCCGAAGAACGTAGGACAAATTCCTTTGTATTACAACCATTTGAATACAGGTCGTCCTTTAGAGGCAGGAAAGTGGTTCAGTAAATTCCGTAGCAACTATCTTGATATAGACAATGATCCTCTTTATCCATTTGGATATGGATTGTCATACACCACATTCCGTTACGGTGATTTGCAACTTAGCAATAACTCAATGAATGAAAAGGGGAAGATAACCGCCTCTGTCACTGTCACCAATACGGGCAACTATGATGCTGACGAAATCGTACAAATGTATATTCGTGATATGGTAGGGAGTGTAGCACGTCCGGTGAAAGAATTGAAAGGCTTCGAACGTATCCATTTGAAGAAAGGGGAAAGCCGCACTGTCTCTTTTGATATCACAGCAGAACAACTGAAATTCTATAACAGTGCGCTGAATTGGGTATGTGAACCGGGAGAATTTGAAGTGATGGTTGGTGGAAATAGCCGCGATGTACAAACAAAGAAATTCAGTTTGCAATAATACATATATGCTAAAATGACGTTTTCACTAAGGTTAGTCTAGGTATATTCATCAAATATGGTCAAACGATAGAAAGAGAATGAAGTCTCAATTTATTGTTTGACCATATTTTTATAAGTATTTTAAATCAGAAGTTGCTTTATAAATTCAAGGCTTTTCAAATACTCTTTTCTTTTTAAGTCATCCGGTACAAAATTATTAGTGGTTACTTTTTAGTCTTTTCAAGTTTATTGCACCTCAAAACTCTCCTTCAACCGTATATCCTGTGAAGAAGCTCCCACCATAACCGAGAAACTTCCCGGCTCTACCGTAAACTGATTATTCTTGTCCCATAATCCCAAGTCTTGAGGCGTAAGGGTAAAGTTGATAGTTTGTTCTTCTCCTGGTTGCAAGTGAATACGTTCAAAACCCCGCAAAACTTTATCGTAGGTGGTAACGCTGCTGAAATCATCACGGATATAAAGCTGGACTACTTCATCCCCTGCTTTCTTTCCTGTATTCTTCACAGTACATGAAAGAGTGATATTCTCCTGCGGACCGATCACCGGTTTAGATATTTTCAAGTCTGAATATCCGAAGGTCGTATAGCTTAAACCATATCCGAAAGGATAAAGTACACCGTCTACACGGACTTTCCCTTTAGAGTCAGAACCCGGCTTGAATGGGAATGCAAAAGGAATCTGTCCCACAGATTTCGGGAAAGTGACAGCCAGACGTCCTCCCGGATTATAGTCTCCGAAAAGAACTTTAGCGATGGCATCTCCCATAAATTCTCCGGGGAACCAGGCATGGATAATGGCAGGAATGTATTTGTTTGCCCAGTTGATGGTTGCTGCCCTTCCGTCCACCATCACTAGAACGACAGGTTTGCCTGTTGCATAAACCGCTTCCAATAATTGTTGCTGCCGCCCGCAGAGGTCAAGATTGGTACGTGAAAACTCTTCCCGAACCGTTTTCTCATTTCCACCCAGTACAAGAATAGCGATATCCGAAGCTTTTGCTAATTCTACCGCTTCCTGAATCATCGCCTGCTCTTGTGTATCTAATGGAACATTGTATAGTTCGCTCTCCGGGAAATATTTATCAATAATGTCACAGCCTTTTGCATAGCGAACTTCCGAGTTAGGCAGATATTTTTTGATTCCCTGATATACAGTCTTAATAGACGCATTGGCAGGACCATATCTGCAAGTCAGCTCCTTCACTTCTTCCGCATTCGGACCAATCACAGCTATTTTTTTGAAGTTCTTGGATAACGGAAGCATCTGATTCTTATTCTTCAAAAGAACGACAGACTCCAAAGCGGCTTTCATAGATACTGCTTTATGAGCGTCATTGTGTAAGACTGTCTCCGGACGACGGTCATCACCGGGATACGGATTATCAAAAAGCCCCATCATAAACTTGACACGCAGAATCTCACTGACGCGTTGATCGAGCGTATGCAAAGAGACTTTACCTTCGTCGATAGCACGACGCAACGGGAGAATGAAATCTTGCGGGGGAGTAAAGTTGGTACGGATATTCAATCCTGCATTGATCACTTGTGCCGCCATCTTTTCTTCAGTCGGGGTGATACGATGTTTGGTGTGCAGAAACTCTACCGCCTCACTATCCGATACTACATATCCTTTGAATCCCCATTGCTGACGCAGAATTTCCGTGAGGAAATGATAACTTCCGGAAACTGGCTCCCCGTCATAATCATTATACGAACTCATCACTCCTAGAGCACCCGCTTCCTGAATACCTTTGCGGAAAGGTTCCAGATAAAGAGTCTTCATCTCACGCGGGGCCACGTGCGGATCCGTACGCGTACCTCCGTCGCGTCCACCGACCGGGATGCTATACACGGCGAAATGCTTGGGAGTAGCAACAATACCTTCGCTTTGCAGACCGAGGATCATCTGTTTTCCCAATTCGCCCGCCAGATACGGATCTTCTCCGTAACTTTCTACCACACGTCCCCAGCGAGGATCTTGTGCAATATCCAGAATAGGAGAATAAATATTGGTATATCCCAATGCTTTTGCCTCATTTGCAGTGACTTTCGCAATTTCCCGGATCAGTTTCTTGTTCCACGTGGCACCTTGCCCGCATTGAGCGGGAAACATGGTAGCCCGGTCGTGACATAATCCGCGTATTCCTTCATTGGTGAAGTCCACCGGAATACCCAGTCGTGTCTGTTCTACAAACCAGCGTTGAATGGTGTGTCGGTTCTTTACACTGTTGGCATACGGATAGGAGATTTCAGAACCGAATTTACCCAGTCCGTTCGCCTGCTCATCAATATTTCCTATACCGTCCTTCCAGATTTCTGCTGACCATCCGGCAGTAGGCCATGCATCTTTCAATACCCGTCCCGAACCGTAGAGAGTAGCCATCTGACAGGTTTTCTCTTCCAGCGTCATTTGCGAAAGCAAATCCGCGATGCGGGCTTCGATAGGAGCGGAGGTATCTTCGTATACATCCTTTATACCGTTTTTGTTGAAGTCGATCCAGGTCTTTTTGTATATGTCCTTTGAGTTGTTGCCGGATTTGTTATCAGTAGGTTTGTTGTTTGCCGAGATACTGCCGGAGTAGATACTTCCGGCGGATACTAACAAGGCGAGACATAGTAGTTTCTTCATAATCTATTTTTTTTGCAAGAGTACTTATCTATTTTATTTATGTTGCAAGTATACAAAAAGAATTTGATATGAGAGGATAGAATAGTCTTTATAATCATGTTATAAACGGCTGTCTTGGTACTGGTGTATAGGGAGAATGGATATTATGAAGCAGGGAAGAATACCTTATCTCCCCTTTATGTTTGTATTAAGTTACCGCTCTTCTTGCATCAGACTACCGATATAGTTAGCTTCCCACGGCCGTGACGACTTCTCTTCACGGCCATGAAGAGAAGTTACCACGGCTGTGGGAGGATCTCACCACGGCTGTGGTGAATTAACTATATCGGTGGTTTAACGGATGGATAATGAAGGGATAATAGATATATACCGGTTGCACTTCCTATGTAATACAAGGAAGTAGGACAACATTTAGAATGAAACAGGGTGAGGGTAATTGCCTACCCTCACTTACTATCACCTTTACCCTCACACCTGTAATGCCGATGGATAAAGAGATACAAGCAGAGGATGAGGGTGTGAGGGTAAAAGTGTTCTAAACTTTTGTTTAGAGAAATTTGCTTGGAGATACTCCGTCATGCTTCTTGAATGCTGAATTCGTTTCTTAAACGGGTGTGGCACATGAAGTTAAATTCATTAGCCGAAAGCCGGAAACTGTTTTATGGCTTTTCGTTGGCTCGCAGACCGAAGACTTTTCCTGTCATCTGCCGGACAGCTACTTTCCACACTTTTACGTTACGTACGGCAGGATCGGAATAGCTGAATGCGTTGTCTGTATAATGACGCATGATAATATCCAGTGCACGACGTTTATCGTCTATCTCTTCGATGAATTCTACTTGCCCCCGACACATCGCGCTTTCGGAACGCATACTGTAACTGCAGGCTACCTTTTCGTGTTGGTAGACAAGTTTATGTCCAAGGCTGAAAGTGATGCATACATTATTATTATGTTCCAACATCTCTAACTTGCTGCCTTCGGGACCTGAATGCAGATATATGATACCATTTTCATAACCGAAGTTCATGGGAACTACATAGGGATTACCTTCTAAATCTGTAATGCCCACAAAACAGGCATCGCAATGCAGGATAATGGACTCGATTCGTTGTTTGTCTTCGATAATGACAGTCTTCATGGATATATGAATGTTATAATAGTAAGAATAATCAAAATGATACGCTAAAGTACAGACTTACGACTGATTACACAAATCTATGCGAACTTTTTTCTCGTTACTTTCACAGATTTATCTAATCAATCGTATTTCTGTACTAATGTTATCAGGGGTTGAATGAGCTTTTCAGTTTGCTTGAATATTCAAACTTTTACTTTTCTATTAATTCAAAATCCAATTGTTTCTTTTCCAGATTGGCACGAGCTACCCGAACAGTAATAGCGTCTCCCAAACTGTATATTTTGTTTTTGCGGCGTCCGCGAAGACAATAGTTCTTCTCGTCGAATTCGTAGTAGTCATCATCCAGATCACGAACAGGGACCAGACCTTCACATTTGTTTTCGTTCAGTTCTACATAAAGTCCCCACTCGGTTACGCCGGAGATTACACCGTCGTAAATCTGCCCCAGACGTTCGCTCATAAATTCCACCTGTTTATATTTGATGGAAGCACGCTCGGCATTGGCTGCAATTTGTTCCATGTTCGAGCTGTGGTCGCAGAGGTCTTCGTACTTGGCTTCGGATACGCTGCGTCCTCCGTCCATATATTTCGTCACCAAACGGTGTACCATCATGTCCGGGAAACGGCGGATGGGAGAAGTAAAGTGAGTGTAATATTCGAAAGCTAGTCCGTAGTGACCGATGTTATGGGTTGAGTAACGTGCTTTCTGCATGGCGCGGATGGATACGGTTTCTATCAGGTTCTCTTCTTTCTTTCCGTGTATGTCGTCCAATAAATGATTGATGGATTTTGAAATATCAGTCTTCGTTCCGCTTGTACGCACTTTGTAGCCGAAGCGGGCGATGAACTGTGACAAGTTCTCCAACTTCTCCGGATCGGGCAGGTCGTGGATACGGTAAGGAAGCACTTTGGCTTTCTTGTTCTTCGGCACACATCCTATCTTTTCTGCTACGGTCTTGTTAGCGAGCAACATGAATTCTTCCACTAGTTTATTGGCATCTTTTGACTCCTTGAAGTAAACGCTGATTGGTTTTCCTTTTTCGTCAATTTCGAACTTCACTTCGTAGCGGTCGAAGTTGATAGCTCCTGCAGAGAAGCGTTTTTCGCGCAGTGCTTTGGCAATCGTATCTAATGTGAGTACTTCTTCTTTGAAGTCTCCTTCTTTTGTTTCTATGATTTGTTGTGCCTCTTCGTAGGTGAAGCGACGGTCGGAGTTGATAACCGTATGTACGATGCGTGAGTCTCTGACTTCTCCTTTTTCCGTAATATCGAAGATAACGGAGAAAGCTAGTTTTTCTTCGTTCGGGCGGAGTGAACAAATGAAGTTACACAACCGTTCGGGAAGCATCGGGATGGTACGGTCTACCAGATAAACGGAAGTTGCCCGCTTTTCTGCTTCCTTGTCGATGATGCTGCCTTCTTTTACGTAATGTGTCACGTCGGCAATGTGTACGCCTACTTCCCACAATCCGTCTTTCAGTTTACGGATGGAAAGTGCGTCGTCAAAGTCTTTGGCATCTTTCGGGTCGATGGTGAAAGTTGTTACCTTACGGAAATCTTCGCGTTTGGCAATCTCTTCTGCTGAAATCTCGGCAGGAATCTTATCTGCTGCTGTCTCTACTGCTTTTGGATATACATACGGCAGACCGAATTCCGCAAGAATTGCGTGCATCTCTGTGGTGTTATCGCCAGCCTGACCTAATATATCTATTACTTGTCCGATAGGATTCTTTGCCTTGTCCGGCCATTCGGTTACTTTCACAATGGCTTTATCTCCGGTCTTTCCGCCTTTCAGCTTATCTTTCGGGATGAAAATATCATTGGCTAATGTACGGTTCTCTGTCACCAGAAATGCGTATGACTTAGCTACTTCCAGTGTGCCGACGAATGTATCGTTGGCGCGTTCCAGTATTTCGATGACTTCTCCTTCGGCTTCTCTGTTTTTCCGTTTGGCATAGAAAGTTATCTTTACCTTATCGTTATTCATCGCATGTGCGGAATTACGTTCGGCCACGAATATCGGGTCGCCCCCTTCTTCAGGAATAAACGAGTTCTTACCGTTGCTCTTCCGTTGGAAAGTGCCTACCATCTCTGTTCCATGATTGGTGAGACGGAACTTTCCTTTTTCTATTTCACTGATATAATCGTCATCTAAAAGGTCATGCAGTATATCGACGCATAGCATTTTCTGGGGATGGGTGGTGAGACGCAATTCCGAGAAAATATATTTCATGCTTAGAGTCTCATTGGGTTTGGCATGGAAAAAGTCTATTAACAACGCTGCCAGCTCTTTCTTACTCATTCTCTTGCCGGCTTTTTTCTCTTTCTTTTCTTTCTTTTTCGCCATAATGTAGTCTTTTAAAAATATGTAGTTACAAAGATAGACGATTATTTTCCTTATGGAAACTTTGGGGGAAGAAAAATTGTCTTTGGAAGAGAATAGGGGAAGAAAGCAAAGAGTTGCTTCCGCAGCGGAAACAACTCTTTTAATGAACAATTAATGCTAAATTCTATTTGTTAGAGAGAGAATTTAACTTAGCTCGCTCGCTTTTATTACTTGTTATTTTCTGACGCAACGAATGGAATGACCAAAAATGAAGTCGTGTTCATTACCATATACAAAAATCTTACTACTAGAATCTAAATAATAAAAACATGGGGTTTGTTTTTTTACTATAAGGTTGAGGCTTTTGGTTGTACTCCAGAATGTAGCTTTTTTGCCATTTTCTTCGTCACTAGTTGCAGAAGAATAAAAACCAGCTGCTATTGCATCGAATCCTGTTATATTTGTACCTGCTCCGGCAGTAGTACCTCCCCAATATGAGGTTAATTTTGATTTCATTTTTTGCCCACTATTGGTTCCAATATATTTTTTAAGTTTATCCCATTCTGTGTTTGATGGGACAATCCATCCTTCAGGAGCGAGACCAGCTTCATTATACATAGCATATCCATTGTAGAAAGCTCCGAAAGTAAGAAAGCTCTGTGTATCAGCAAATGGGAGACGATGTGCTCCTGTTGTGTTACTATTCCAATCTGTACTATTTGTGATACGTGGAATCTCGGTTCCATTCAGATAGTTCTGTGCTTTCAAATTTTCAGCCATCCAATACTGTGTACCAATCTTTACTATCTTATAATTAAATCTAGTATCATTAGGGCGAGTATCTGTTAATAATTCGGCTTCTACCATAGCATTAATAGGAGAGGTCGCTGTTGTAGTTGATGAAAAATCACCTTCTGCCAGGTAGACTTTGGATAAAGCAGATTCTGTACCTGGGGTATAAGTACATGTGTTGGTTGCTATATCCCAAACTATTGCACCACCATCGGGGATAGTAAAACCTTTGGTTAAGTCTGTTTTGCCTTCTGTTGTTACAGGATAAATTACAATCATTTGTTTGTCAATAGAAGATGACGCTATTCTGATATATTCCCGACAAACCTCTGCCACTTTTACATTCTGATACATTACTTTTTGTACATCACCTGTCGAGAAATCAGAAGGTATTTCAATAGCATATACCGGAGCTGCCCCTTGCTGTGTGACTTCAAATGTCTTTGGAGTGAGAGAAGCATCTTCTCCATAAGTTACTGTAACAGTTGTTTTACGTTCTGCATTGACTGTATATGCTTCTGCTGAAACAGTTAGTTTGTCTCCCTCTTGTGATAAGATACACCAAGTATCGCCATCGGGACGACTGGCATTCCATACACCAGTATTTGTAGTAACTGTCAATTCAATAGCAGTTCCGGCTGCATCCAAATGTACAGGTGTTCCTGTAATTTCCAAAGAAGGATCTGCCGCCTTTTGTGTCACGGTAATTTCTTGCGTTTTTGCATTGGAACCAACTCCGGCAGTAACTGTAATCATTGTTGAACGAGGGGTTATTGTTTCATTGGCAGATGCGCTGATCTTTAATGCATTGCCATTTGTCTTTAGCGTGCACCAACTATCCAACTCAGGACGTGTAGCAGTCCATTCTGATTGGTTGGTGGTGATTTCAATAGACTCTTCTCCGCCGGTAGCCAGAATCGTAACAGAATTGGAAGATACTGTTATTGCAGGTGCATCATCATCTTTGTCATCACAACCTGTGATAACGCAAAGCGCTAGTAAAGCACTAAGGAAAAAGTTTGTGTACTTCTTTGTCATAATGTAAATTATTAAAAGATTAATATTAGTCGTTTATTTCTATTGTTTCTTTTGGGGTATTAGAAAAAGAAACAGTTACTTAAAATTCTTATATTACCTTGGAAGGAATTGAGACTAGGTTCGCCGAGGAAACCGGCAAACGATATTTTGGTTGCTACTCCACCCGGCACGCCGCCATTATCTGCAAATGCGAGTACAAAGGAACCGTCGGATAAAAGTACCGGAATTAATCCTATGCTGTTGTCTGCAGTAAATAGAGGAAGTCCCATGTCGTCGACAATACAGAAATATACGCTTAATGGTAAACCGGTTGAAACATTGCTGCCCACAAATTGTCCGGCTGTTACATAAAACATATTATTTTGATAGGTGGCTTGTATCTTATAATCATAGGTGCTATTCTTGTAAAGACCGGAAATAGTATATACACCATTCTCGTCCGGAACTGAAATTGAAACTTCGGGTAAGCTGTATTGTTTTCCCTGATTTACATATGCACCTTTCCAATCGCCAACAAAATTTTCGGCGTCATATTGCATTATCTGATAGGTTAACGTACGCTCTCCTGCTGTTACTGTCACGTCACTGCCACGTGCTCTCCCTGTGTTATTTTCACTGACAATGAAGTTGCCACCGTCTGCTGAAGGGGTAAATGACAGCCAATTCTTATTTTTTTCGGGTATTACCACTTGTATAGGAAATGAACTGGATAGTTTAATCGGTAAGACTGCCGCTTTATTATCCGTACTTTGTACTTGTTCGTATTTGTCGTAAATAAATATAGCGCCTTCCTGAATAAGAGTAACTTGCTTGGCATGTTCGCCATTAGTGATGATAATCTGTGCCGAACGACCCGGATAACCTTTATTTTCCAGAACGGAAAGTCTGACGATTTCCGTAGTGACTTCTGTAACTTTACACCATTCTACGTCTGTCGTAGCTTTGACTTCCCCGATAGCTTGTATTTGTACACTTGCTTCTCCACCTGTTGCCTTTAGATTGGTGTCTGCCTTAATGATAGACAATGCCGGAATGACGGCATCATCGTCATGGCAACTGATAACGGTGAAGCAGAGGATGAATAGGAATATGTTTATTACTTTTTTCATATTATTATCTGTCTGTTTACTTGAACTTAATTTCAATAAGGCATTAGTTTAATGGAATCCATCCAACTTAAATATCCGAGATATGTGCTACTGGAGTATTTGTCAGAGTTGTAAGCTGTCAGGACAAAGGAAGTGGCTGGTTCTCCCACTAATGAACTGAAAAGTGTGCCATATTCGACAAAAGACAAGATGCCGTCGTCCGATGTTTCTGAAACTAAACCATAGTCATAACCTGCATAAGATGCGATATAGCCGAAATCCGCTCCTAGATGCGCCGGTATTGCATAAGCTTCGTTGTTTCCCAAGATATATGTTCCGTAGAATTGCCCGGTTCCTGTGATATCACCTGTTTTTTGAGGCTTGAGAGTTAGTTTGCCCATCGCTTTATCATAAGTAACTATGATGTCTGCTTCTAAGTCAGAACCTATCATTATATAGCTTTTCTGATCTACCAGTTGTTTTAGCTGTACTATGAAAGGCATGGCATCTACAAAATTAAAATTACCTGCAGCGTCTATTTCCAGTGTTTTGTAGTAAAAGTAGTAAAAGCCGGTATAATCTTCATATTTCTTGTACCCTTCGGGATAAACTCCTTCGATACTGACATGTTCGGCTCCTGCATCTGTACAGGTAAAAGCCATTCTGGTTTTATTCCATTTGAAATTCTGTAATGCTTTTCCGCCGATCGTTATCGGTTGACGGAAATGAAACCCTTCCGGAGTGTAAACAAACGGTGCTTCCTGATACTCTGCTTGGGTGGAAATGCCGAAAACACGTGAGTAGCGTTCCATTTCTCCTACCTTCTCTCCACCCGCTTTTAATATATAAGTATTTAGAAAAGCCTCATCGGCAATTTTGTTGAGGTCGTTGATATATGTGCTCCAATCGGTGTCTGCCGGCATTGGGGTCATAACCATTTTATTCTGATATTTCTTGCCTTGCAGTATGATCTCATTTTCGGAAGCACTCATTATTGCGAATTCATAATCACCCTGGAAATTGCTGTTCTGTTTTAAAATAGGTTCGGAGAAACAGTGTATCAATTCATTGAAGGTGTCGAATGTCAATAAGGTGCTTTGCTCGGATACCACTTTGTAAAGTGAGGTGGCTTCGGCTCCGGGTTTGGCATTGAGAGAACCTATTTCGGACATGATTTTTACATTCTTCCCGTCAAATTGGCAAAGTAATGTAATTCCTCCCATTGAATAGTTCTTTCCGGCATAGTATTCCAACTTCCAACCGTTGGGAGCGTTCATTAATAATTCATTGCAACGTTCTACATCTTCGGTAGCCCGGTTGGCAGAGGAATCATCAAAATAACTGTCTTCTTGATATAGACATGACTGTAAGCTAATGCATAAGGAAGCTAACAGGAAATATAATATTTTCTTCATAATCATAGACATTTATTCAATAGTGTTTAATTCTAGTTCGGGAATCTCTAGTTGGCGGCGCAATACAATGGCACGTAGGTCGTTAAGATCAATCCCCCAGGTTTCAAACATGTAATTATAGACGATAGCAAACTTTTCATTGATGATGCTCGCGCCGGTTTCTCCGGCTTTGTCCAGCATGTTACTCCAGTATGTTTCATTGTGTGTAACGTACATGGCAATGTTTTCAACAAAATCTTCGCGGGCTTCACTCATTGCGTAGGCCGTAACAAACCCTTGCTTCCATGCATTGGTATTGCCACCATCCCGGTCTGCTTCTTGATACCAGTCTGTCCCTATGTATTTTCCCTCACAGATTCTCTCAAATGAGGGGTCATAGTTTCGTTTCTGATGCAGGATATGTGCGAACTCGTGATGCATGGTTTCGAAATAGTATTTGTTGAGTAGTTCAATGTCAATCTCGTTTACATCAAGGTCATTGACATTGTAGAGGGTGATTTTCTTTCCTCCTTCGGCTGTGCCGAGTACCATAGTACCGCTACTGTCATAAGCCGGCGAACCTATCAGGTGAAATGTCTTAGGTACATATGAACGTACGAAGTTAGGACCTGCGAGTTCGGTATAGGCTTCCATCCACACGTGTTTTATAATTTTGGAAAGCATAATCGCTTTATCATAATCAGCAGGAACCAGTTTATACTTCTGATCGCTTTCAATATCTTGCATCCGATACTTAAAGTCGATATTATATGGATATGTATAGTTTTTAAGGAGCCACTGATCGAATTTATTATATTCTACCGGTTCGGTAGTAAATATGCTATGGTCACGGTCAATTTCATCATCGTTGTTGCAAGCTACGATGCCGAAGGTCGATATACTTATCAATGCGTATATATAATATTTTCTCATATCTTTCTCCTTTCCTTTATTCATTGTTTCTTGGGTTAGGTTGCATACCGGCCAGGATGACGCTTCTAGGAATCTGTATAGCGCGGCGCAGATCGTTTGCAGGCATTTCGTCTGTTATTGTCATATAACCGTCACTGACTAATCGGCGATAGATGACGATGCCGTAACGTTTGATGTCGGGCCAGCGAATTCCCTCATGCAAAGTAGCCATACGGCGTATATGAAGGATACATTGAATTATATTTTCTTGCATGCCCTTTTCGATTGTGAAGTCCGGATGCAGTTCCTTTTTGGGTGTCAGTGACTTTAGCGGGTTGTAATACGGCATTTCTTCATAATATGCGTTAATCTTTTCCGGTGTTAATGTGGCTTTGTTATTCGTATATGCCTTTTGCCAGGTTGTGATGTCGAAGGCTGCCTGTGTATAGTTTTTCTTTAAAGCATACGCTTCGGCGCGATAGAGCAATATCTCGTCTGTGCTGAAGATTATCGGCATATAGTAGTAATAGTCACTTCCCTCGTACATGCCACTTTTACGTATGAAGCTACATTCATATCCACTGGTGGTGAATGGTTTCACATATAAGTTATTGGCATTTCCCCACAGCCCGGATGATTGTGCGGTTTCGTTACTGGCTATTAGTTTGTTGTGCATATAACGTTTTCCGGTCATGTAGTTGCTGATAAGGATTCCCCAATTAGATACGGTGCTACTGATAAGTAAGTTCGCCTTATTGGTTGATGCGATGTAGGCATCAGGTTGTACATTATCATTAGCTGTCAGTTTTCCCCATGACTCCCAATCTCTTAACTGGTTACTTGCGTCGCTTCCCAACACACGGGTGGCATAGTCTATTACTTTGTCACAGTTCGAGAAGTCTGGCTGCATGTAGTAAAGATAAAAGCGTGCAGCAAAAGCATAAGCGGCTTTTTTTGTAAAGTGATATTTGGGAACAGAATAGCTGTCGTCAGAGATTAATGGCAAGCTGGCTAACAGGTCACGTTCTATCTTTTGATATACTTCTTCTAAAGTGCCGCGCTTGTATTGCGGGAGTACGGTTGTTTCCACCTCCTCCATATAAGGGATTCCCAGTTCCTGACCGGCATGGGAATTGTAAGCGTTGCAGAAAATATTGGCCAGCATAAAATGGCTGTAAGCACGGCATATTAATGCTTCTCCTTGTTGTGGGGCTAATGATGCCGGGTTTCCCCGTTGTTGAATGGCATCTAAAACCATATTGGAGGCGGCGATAGCTGCATAATATGTTTCCCACAAATAGTTTGGGGTATCCTGATACTCTTCTTGGGTATCTTTCCAGTTATAACAATCTTCTTCCGCAATTTTATAATAGGGGGCTCTGGTTCCATTATCATCTGTATTGTCGCTATAAAGTTCGAATAGGGCATTGGCTGTTCCTTGGGGATAAGCCGAGACAAGTAACTTTGCAATCTTCTGCTCCGTATCCAGTTCCGTACGGTTATCCGGGAGTTTGTCGAGGAAGTCGTTGCAGGAACTCATGGCTATTCCGGTCATTAGTAGCAAGGTATAAAATATATTCTTATGTTTCATATTGATCATTTTTATCTGTATATAATAATTATAGACCGAGTCTTAGTGTTAATGTAAACTGACGGGGTACGGGTGAAGCTACTCCACCTGTATTGAAGAATTCTGGGTCTTGACCATTTAATTTCTTGTCAGCATAGATTAAGAATAGATTAGTGGCTTGCAACTTCAAGGATAAATTGGATATCTTAGCCGGAGCAATCCATTTTTGCGGGAAATCATAGGCTACTGATATCTCTTTCATGCGTATGAAGTCTCCCTTTGCGATACGTTCTGTAGAATAATTGTATGCATTGTAGGCTCGATACAAGGTTCGGTTGGCTTCATATTGCGGGCTGCTTAGTATAGCAGGAACATTTGTCTTGACCTCATCTCCGGAAAGTGTCCAGCGATTTTTGAATTCACGCGGCATGGCGCTTAAATCACTGTACTTATAATTGAAATAAGGATTTAAACGAACTACATTACCAAATGAATAGGTCATGAATATATTTAATTTAAAACCTTTGTATGTAAAGATGTTGCCAAAACTACCTGTAACAGTCGGGTCTGTGGGACCTTCATATTTTAGGTAATCCAATTTTTCACGCTCTTGAAAATTTATATCTGTTGAGGTTACAGTTCCGTTGATGTTAAATTGTGGTATTCCGTTCTCATCCAATCCAGCGAAAGGGATAGAAAAGAGTGCGCGTACAGGATAACCCTCACGTGCAAATCCGCTTCCGGAAACGAGTTCCATCATGCGTGTACGTCCTTTTAAATCGGTTACTTCATTTTTTGCATGTGCAAAAATGAAGTCAGAACTCCATGAGAAATCTTTTGTCTTGATGTTTTTGGTTGAGAGGGTAAACTCTGTTCCGTAAGATTTCATGGTGGCTACATTGGCGAATTTATAGATGTTTCCTCCTACTCCCTGGGTTGGAATAAGACCAATCAGGTCGTAGTTATTACGAGTGTACCAGTCGGCAGAGAAATTGATCCGGTTATTAATAAATCCAATGTCAATCCCCAAGTTTAGTTCGTGTTTCTTTTCGTAAGTCAATTCGCTGTTTTCAGCGTCTTCAATATATAATCCTGTTTCTTGAATGTCGGTAAAAGGACGATACGGTGAATAGCTGCGGATAATAGCTTGTGAATTGGTGACGTCCGCCGGTCCGCGGTCTGCCGTCAACGAATATGATGCTTTCAGAGTCAGGTTGGACATGGTTGGCTCTAAAGATTTGAAGAACTTTTCTTCGTGTACATTCCAGGCACCGGATACATTCCAGGTTGGCAACCAGCGGGAAGAACGGCTACGTCCCATACGGTTGGTCCCTTCGTACCGGAAAGTCCCGTTGATGGTATAACGTCCGTCGTATGAATAAGTCGCATTCGCAAATCCTGCTACACTCCGGGTTTGAGAATGGCTCAATGAGTAGTACTTATTTCCGGTTTCTACTCCTTGCTTAAAGAACTGATATACATATGATGGAATTTCTCCCATAGAATATTGCATTCCCCAACCCTGAAAAGAAGAGTAGGTTCTCTGCAGGTCGTTGATTTCCATTCCGGCAAAGAAATTGGTAATATGTTTGTCCGCAAACAAATGATTCCACGAAAGAGTGGAGCGGAAGTCGAGCCCCAGCATTTTACGGTCTTGGCGTTGGTAGATACCACCTTCGGGAAGTACGGAGATTGGCAATGCATAGGGGTTATCAGGATTTATGTAGAGCCAGTCATTTTCTTTACGGATAGTGGCATCATCCAGTCCGCTACGGTAGGCTATGGCCTGATTGGAATCATCCAGTATATTATGTTCCTGTGAAGAAGTTTGGTAGCGGACGGCTCCCAAAGCGCTGACTTCTAGTTCGGGGAGAACTTTCCATTTTAACTCTCCTTGAAATTTTACATCCACTACATTAAGTTCGATATAGTTATTGTTTAATTCCCGCAGGATATTGAACGGCGCATAGTTAGCTACATAATCAGCAGCAGGGTCTAGCGTGCGTGAGGTATTTAATGCGTATGAATACGGGTTGATGTCAAAGTCACGAGTCACTTCTCCTGAGGCAACGTCTAATGATGAATTCATCGTTCCGGGTGCCTGCTGTTTTCGATAGGAAGCGTTGGAAATCAGGTTGATGGATAAATTCTTATATATGTTATAACTGGTGTTTATATTCGCAGTATAGCGTTTGATTTCGCTTTGTTTATACCACCCCGGGTCGAGCATGGCACTCAATGAAGCATAGAACGAAGACTTCTCCGAACCGGATGTTATGCTGACAGAATGATTTTGTGAAATATTGTTTGAAAATAGTTCGTCAAACCAGTTCGTGTTACGCATCTCGGCTTCGCGTAAGTAGGAGTTTCGTGACGTAAGAGTGTTGGACAGTCCGAACTGTCCACTACTTTCATTGAATTCGTCTATCAGTTTATACATACGGCCATATACACCGCTATTTTTAGCACGGAAGAGGTCACCGCTGTTTAGCCAACCTTTCTGTTCCATCTCTTTATAGATACCCATTTGTTCTTGTGAATTCATGATATTGAATTCATTGTAGCTGGGAATCATACGGGTGGTAAACTCTCCTGTATAACTAATCTTACTAACTCCCGCCTTTCCTTTTTTGGTAGTAACCACAATAACTCCTGCCATCGCGCGTGCGCCGTAAATGGAAGTTGCCGAACCGTCTTTTAGGATTTGGAAGCTTTCGATATCATCAGAATTCAATCCGGCAATAGCAGAGCTGATTAATGTTTCTGCATCACCGGAAGACAGGTCGTCCGGTCCCACGTCAATAGCATCTTCCATAATAACGCCGTCGACAACCCATAGCGGTTTTGAACTTCCGTAAATAGAAGTGGCTCCACGTACACGAATCTTCGGTGCCGTACCGAATGTTCCTGAAACATTCTGTACAGATACGCCTGCCGCACGTCCTTCGAGGCCGCGGCTGATGTCGGGCAAACCGTCGAGTTTTACATTGTCCGCTGTTAATTGGTTAGTCGCTCCCGTAAACAGGCGCTTGTCCATCTTTTGCATACCTGTCACCACGACCTCCGATAGTGTTTGTACATCAGGCATCAATGTAACGCTCATCGTAGGAGAAGGAGTAAGGTCTTGCGCTTTCATTCCTATATAGGAAAATTGCAAAACAGATTTGTTCGATACATTCTCTATCGAAAACTTTCCGTCTATATCTGTCAATACGCCGGATTTGCTTCCTTTGATGAGAACTGTTGCACCGATGAGCGGTTGGTTATCATCACCAGAAATGACTACGCCTTTTACATTGAATACTTTTGCTTGTTTGGAAGGCCCTTTGAGGCTGATGGTGACAAATTGGTCCTCGATGTGATATTCCAACGGTTTGCTGGTTAAGATAATATCAAGAACCTGCTCGATGCTTTTATCCTTCGCGGAGCCCGAGACTGTGTACTTTTTGACATCATCGTACGTAAAAAGGATTTTGTATCCGGAGATCTTTTCCAAACGTTTTAGTACGGACGGTAATCGTTTGTTGCTAAATTCAATCGTGATTTTCTTTTGTGGTTGTGCTTGGGCATTTACCTGATAAGGTAAAAAGCATAATACGCATAGAAAACACACAATGAGTAGCTTCCAATTTTTTCTCATACGTTTCAATTTAATAACACTAGTTTGAATATGTTTATAATACTAGTGCGTATGAACCGAAAAAATGGATACCCTTTTTGCGAATTATTTTTTAATAAAAGTGATAATTTGTTGTTTCTTGCATGATTTTGTTATACTTATGCAAGAATATATTAGTCTATGGTAAGCGTGTTGCCCTGCAAGGTTACCGTTACTTTTTTCATTCTGTTAAGTAATGAAATAGTGTGTTCCAAGTTTTTGGAACGGTCAGAAACGAAATGCATCTTATAGCTCATTGCTTCTTTATTTCTGAATTCGATATTTACATTATACCAGCGTCCCAGGTTTTGCATAATGTCTTTTAATGTGATGTCATCAAAGTAGAAATACCCGTCTTTCCAATAGACATAAGAGTCTAGGTCCACTTCGGTGAGTACAAAGTTGCCGTCAGATTGCAGGTGGGCGTCTTCTCCCGGATAAAGCCTGGTATAAGAACCTCCCCGAGTATTGCTGACTTCCACTTTTCC
Source organism: Bacteroides celer (assembly GCF_002632415.2). Taxonomy (NCBI): domain Bacteria; kingdom Pseudomonadati; phylum Bacteroidota; class Bacteroidia; order Bacteroidales; family Bacteroidaceae; genus Bacteroides; species Bacteroides celer. The sequence goes on from NZ_CP178209.1 coordinate 211,408, forward strand.
ATTGATAAGTACTACGTGGGTATCTTCGGGAGAATAACTGCGAATATTGAACTCAGTGCCAAGAACCCTGGTTTGCACAGTTTGGGTTTTTACAATAAAGGGGCGGTTGGGATCTTTGGTTACTTTAAAGTAAGCTTCTCCTTCTAAAGTGACAACCCGTTCTTTACCTACAAAGGCTGTGGGATAGACAAAGTTGCTGTTGGCATTGAGCCATACTTCTGTTCCGTCACACAGTACGACCTTGAAACTTTCACCTCGGGGGACGGTAAGCACATGCGTCTGCGTTGTTTTCGAGATGACTTGCCTGTAATCTAATTCTTTCTTTTCAGATTTTGCAGTTGCCGCTCTATGTGGAATCTGATTGTTTGCTATCGGTTCGTCCAACATGATTTTTTCTCCATTATCTTTTTGAAGAATGATGTGCTGGGGAGCCGTATCGGCGGTGAATACTGTTATAGGTTCGACGGAAGGCGTTGTCAGGATGTTTATGAAATAATAGCTTCCGAAGAGAATGGCAACCATGGCGGCAATGCTGATTCCGGTCTTCCACAGGATAGAACGCATGCGCGACGCGGCTTTCCTCTTTTTGAACCGTTCTAATTCCGCTTCTATGTCCGGCAGTTCCGCTCCGCCTTTTTGTTGCAAGAAAAGGCTACTGTCCATTATATCACGGCAAGCTTGCAGACATTCTTCATCTTCAAGCAATTCTTGTAATTGCTTGTCACTTATTTCCGCCGGACTCTCCATGATGTCGAGTGCCTTCTTTACAGATTCTTCTGTATTATTTATATTGTCAGTATGTTCATTCATCACTTTCGGATACTATATCAATCTTATTATATTACGTTTAATCACCTGAATAAAGACACCTGCTTTATGATTTTTTTGCACATTCCTCACGTATTACTTGCAGAGCTTTCACAATGTGTTTTCTTACCGCACTGACACTGATGTTCAACTCGTCTGCTACTTCCTGATACTTTTTACGCTGGATATAACATTCTTCTAAAATGTGTCTCGTGTGCGGAGTAAGTTTCTCCATAGCTTTACTGATGTGTATCATTCTTTCATCCTGTTCCTGATATTCCGTTTCCACATAACTTTTAGTCAGTTCGGAGTAGATTTGTACATACTGTTCGTGTGTATTTTGATGGCGTAGGAAATCAATGCTTTTATTACGGACATATATATACAAATAAGATCTTGCTGTAGCTTTATCAATTTTTGCGTAATTGGTCCAGATAAATTCGAAGGCATCGCTTACGATATCCTTGCTAGCCTCCATATTATTAATCAGGTGAAATGCATAATAATAAAGTTGAGGATAGTACTCTTTAAAAAGAAAATCAAAATCGGCCTTATCTTCCACGTGCTTTAAAAGTGTTGAATAGTAAATAAATCGCGTTGCAAATAAACAAATAATAATTGAGAAAAGCAAAATGGCTTTTATTTTATATTTATCGTATCTTTGTGGCATCATATTTTTTCAATTAATATTCATGTAGGACCTGAAAAGTAATAATGGAGAGTATTTTAATTACAGGCGCGAGTGGTTTTATCGGCAGTTTCATCGTGGAGGAAGCGTTGAAACGAAAGTTTGGTGTGTGGGCCGGGATTCGTTCTACGAGTAGCAAGCGGTATTTGAAAAACCGGAAAATCCACTTTCTGGAACTGGATTTTGCGCACCCTAATGAACTTCGTGCCCAACTCTCCGGGCATAAAGGCACTTATAACAAATTTGATTATATCATTCATTGCGCCGGTGTTACAAAGTGCCCCGACAAGCACTCTTTTGACTATGTGAATTATCTTCAGACCAAATATTTTATCGATACGTTGAAGGAGCTGAATATGGTTCCGAAACAGTTTATCTATATCAGTACATTGAGTGTGTTCGGACCTGTACGTGAGAAGGACTATACTCCGATAAAAGCGGACGACCCTGCGGTACCCAATACTGCTTATGGATTGAGCAAACTGAAAGCGGAGTTGTATATTCAGAGTATGCCTGGTTTCCCTTATGTCATTTATCGTCCTACAGGAGTCTATGGACCTCGTGAAGCTGATTATTATCTGATGGCAAAGTCTATCCGGAAACACGTTGATTTCTCGGTTGGTTTCCGTCGTCAGGATTTGACTTTTGTGTATGTGAAAGACATTGTGCAGGCTATTTTCCTGGGAATAGAGAAAAAAGTAGTTCGTAAGGCGTATTTCTTGACAGACGGGAAAGTTTATAAAAGCCGTGCCTTTTCGGATTTGATACAAAAAGAATTGGGTAATCCGTTTGTTCTTCACTTGAAATGTCCATTAATTGTGCTAAAAGTTATATCTTTGTTCGCTGAATTCGTTGCTACACGTTCCGGGAGGAGCAGTACCCTGAATTCGGATAAATATAAGATAATGAAACAACGCAACTGGCAATGCGATATAACCCCGGTAATGGATGAACTGGGGTATGTGCCCGAATATGATTTGGAAAAGGGAGTTCGGGAAACCATTGCCTGGTATAAAAATGAAGGATGGCTTTAGACTTATTTAAGCGCATAGAAACCCGGAAAGGGTTGTTTGCTGTGGAAAAGATTACATTGATTTATAATCTGTTGACTTCCATATTGATTCTGTTCCTGTTTCAGCGGATGGATCATCCATGGCACATGTTGCTGGATAGGGCGATGATCGCGGCTATGACTTTTTTATTGATGTATCTTTATCGTCTTGCTCCCTGTAAATTTTCGGCGTTTGTGCGTATTGTTATTCAGATGAGTCTGCTGTCTTACTGGTATCCGGATACTTTCGAGTTCAATCGTTTCTTTCCGAATTTAGATCATGTATTTGCAACTGCCGAACAGTTTATTTTCAATGGTCAGCCTGCTATTTGGTTCTGTCATACGTTTCCGCATCTTATAGTCAGCGAGGCATTCAATATGGGATATTTCTTTTATTATCCGATGATGCTGATTGTGGCTCTATTCTATTTCATTTATAAATTTGAGTGGTTCGAAAAGATGTCTTTTGTGCTTGTCACTTCTTTCTTTATTTACTATCTGATTTATATATTCGTTCCTGTTGCAGGCCCTCAATTCTATTTTCCTGCCATTGGTATTGATAATGTATCTAAAGGTATTTTTCCTGCTATCGGCGATTATTTCAATCATAATCAGGAGTTACTTCCCGGACCGGGCTATCAGCACGGATTTTTTTATAGTTTGGTGGAAGGCTCGCAGCAAGTGGGTGAACGTCCTACGGCGGCATTCCCCAGTTCGCATGTAGGCATTTCTACTATTCTGATGATTATGGCTTGGCGTGGCAGCAAGAAGTTGTTTGCCTGTCTTATACCTTTCTATATGTTGCTCTGTGGGGCTACCGTATATATTCAGGCGCATTATGTGATTGATGCCATTGTTGGTTTCTTCTCTGCATTCCTATTGTATGTAGTCGTAACTTGGATGTTCAAAAAGTGGTTTGCGCAGCCGATGTTTAAATAGAAACCAAAGACCTTGACGTTTAATTAGATCATGTTATTCTTCAGGAACAAGTACAAGCTCCTGAAGAATAGATATAATAGGTGTTGATTTAAATTTCCGGATTTTCTTTGCGTTGGGAAGTGATTTCATCAAATATCCGGAAAAGCTCTTCTTTTGTTTCTGCCCGTAACATCGCAATACGTGTGTTGCGGAAGTTAGGGATTCCCTTGAATAGAGGGCTTGCGGCCAGATGACGGCGCACGTGCAAAATTCCTCTACGTTCATCGAGCAGGCTAACGCTATCTACCACTTCCTGGCGAAGTACTTCCATACACCATTCAAAACTAAGTGGAGGTAATTCTTCACCTGTCTCTAAATAGTGTTTTACTTCCTTGAATATCCATGGACGACCGAAGCTGGCACGACCGATCATTACAGCATCCACTCCATAACGGTCAAAACACTCCTTACAGCGTTGAGGGCTGGTCACGTCTCCATTGCCGATAATGGGAATATGCATTCTTGGATTATTCTTCACTTCGCCTATCAGTGTCCAATCCGCCTCTCCGGTATACATTTGTGCGCGGGTACGGCCATGTATAGTCAATGCGGCGATGCCGCAATCTTGCAACTGTTCCGCTAATTCTACAATCACTTTATTGTTTGCATCCCATCCCAAACGAGTCTTCACTGTTACAGGTATTTTCACTGCATCTACTACGGCACGGGTAATCTCCAGCATCTTGGGGATATTTTGTAGCATCCCTGCTCCTGCACCTTTTCCGGCTACTCTTTTCACCGGACATCCGAAGTTAATATCCAGAATATCAGGTTGTGCCTGCTCTACAATCTTGGCAGCTTCCACCATTGTTTCCGTATCTTTTCCGTATATCTGGATGGCGACAGGACGTTCGGCGTCACTGATACTTAGTTTCTGTGAAGTCTTGCTGACAGCACGTATCAGTGCGTCACTCGACACAAACTCGGTGTATACCATATCTGCTCCGAACTTCTTGCACATCAGGCGGAAAGCCGGATCGGTTACGTCTTCCATCGGAGCAAGTAAGATGGGATATTTACCCAGATCTATTTGGCCTATCTTCATATATGAATCTGCTATTTACTGTTTATGATTGAAGTAACTTCTTGTTTTCGCTGCAAAAATACGGAAAAAAGCCTACCTTTGTACGCATTCATTTGCTTAACTGATACAAATAAGTATATATTCTATGAGTCTTAGTTTGAAAGATTTTGAAATAATGGCTCCTGTGGGTTCGCGCGAATCTCTTGCTGCGGCCATCCAGGCAGGTGCCGATTCTATCTATTTCGGTATAGAAAACCTAAATATGCGTGCCCGTTCGGCTAATACATTCACGATTGATGATTTGCGGGAAATAGCCCGTACGTGTGATGAACACGGGATGAAGAGTTACCTGACGGTCAACACGATTATCTATGATAAAGATATTCCTTTGATGCATACCATTGTCGACGCAGCCAAGGAAGCGGGAATTTCTGCGGTGATTGCAGCTGATGTGGCAGTGATGAATTATGCCCGTCAGATAGGGCAGGAGGTGCATCTTTCCACTCAGTTGAATATCTCCAATGTAGAGGCATTGAAATTCTATGCACAATTTGCAGATGTGGTAGTATTGGCCCGTGAGTTGAATCTGGAACAGGTGGCCGAGATTTATCGTCAGATACAGGAAGAACATATCTGTGGTCCGAGCGGCGAACAACTTCGTATCGAAATGTTCTGCCACGGCGCGCTTTGTATGGCTGTATCGGGCAAATGTTATCTCTCTTTACATGAAATGAATCATTCAGCCAATCGCGGTGCTTGTATGCAGGTATGTCGTCGTTCTTATACGGTTCGTGATAAGGAAACGGATGTGGAACTGGATATTGATAACGAATATATCATGTCTCCCAAAGACTTGAAGACCATCCATTTTATGAATAAAATGTTGGATGCCGGTGTACGTGTATTCAAGATTGAAGGCCGTGCCCGTGGACCTGAATATGTACGTACGGTGGTTGAATGTTACAAAGAAGCTATCAAGGCTTATTTGGATGGAACATTCACCGATGAAAAGATTGCGGCTTGGGATGAACGCCTGAAAACCGTATTCAACCGTGGCTTCTGGGATGGATATTACTTGGGACAGCGTTTGGGCGAATGGACCAGGAATTATGGTTCGGCAGCTACGGAACGTAAGATTTATGTAGGTAAAGGTATCAAATACTTCTCTAATATCGGAGTTTCCGAATTCCTGGTAGAAGCAGCTGAAGTAAGTGTAGGCGATAAGCTTCTCATTACAGGGCCGACTACCGGTGCCCTATTTATGACTTTGGAAGAAGCCCGTGTTGACTTGGAATCTGTGCAAACAGTGAAGAAAGGACAGCATTTCTCCATGAAATCGGATAAGATACGTCCCAGTGACAAGCTGTATAAACTGGTATCGACCGAAGAATTGAAGAAGTTCAAAGGACTCGATATTGAGCAAAAAAGAGGCTAACTGTTATTTCTCAACTTTTAATTCTCAATTTAAATGAACTATATCTATGAATTGGAAATGAAGGTGCGTGATTACGAATGTGACCTTCAAGGTATTGTCAATAATGCCAATTATCAGCACTATCTGGAACATACCCGTCACGAGTTTCTGACTTCGGTGGGTGTCAGTTTTGCTGCACTTCATGAGCAGGGAGTCGATCCGGTAGTGGCACGCATTAGTATGGCATTCAAGACTCCATTGAAAAGCGGAGATGAGTTTGTCTCGAAACTATATATGAAAAAGGAAGGTATCAAATATGTGTTTTATCAGGATATCTTCCGTAAGAATGATAATAAAGTAGTAGTGAAATCCACTGTTGAGACGGTATGTGTGGTAAACGGACGTTTAAGTGACAGCGAATTGTTCGATAATGTCTTTGCGCCCTACCTGAAATGAACAGCTCCGAAGAAGAACAAATTTATAGTATTGCTCTGACAATGGTGCCCGGTATCGGGCACATAGGAGCAAAACATTTGATAGATGGAATGGGCAATGCCGTTGATGTCTTCCGTCTGCGCAAAGAAATACCGGAACGTATTCCTGAAGTAAGTCAACGGGTGGTAGAGGCATTGGACTGTCCGCAAGCTGTGCTCCGCGCCGAACAAGAATATGAATTTATCCGGAAGAACCGGATCTCTTGTCTGTCCTTTCATGATGAGGCTTATCCTTCCCGTTTGCGGGAATGTGAAGATGCTCCTGTCGTTCTTTTCTTTAAAGGAAATGCCGATCTAAATTCTCTTCATATCCTGAATATGGTAGGAACCCGTAATGCTACTGATTATGGGACACAAATCTGCGCCTCTTTTCTGCGGGATCTGAAGGCACTTTGTCCTGATGTGCTTGTAGTTAGCGGCCTTGCTTATGGAATCGATATTCATGCGCATCGTGAAGCTTTGGCCAATGAATTACCTACAGTAGGTGTTTTAGCTCATGGGCTGGATCGTATTTATCCTCATGTCCATCGGAAAACAGCTGTTGACATGCTTGAAAAAGGAGGATTGCTGACCGAATTTCTGTCCGGAACGAATCCCGATCGCCATAATTTTATCAGTCGAAACCGTATTGTTGCCGGTATGTGTGATGCTACCATCGTCATTGAGTCCGCAGAAAAGGGAGGTTCATTGATTACGGCCGAACTTGCTGAAGGTTATCATCGCGATTGTTTCGCTTTCCCCGGTCGCATGAGTGATGAATATTCAAAAGGATGCAATCGGTTGATTAGGGATAATAAAGCATCCCTGCTATTATCTGCCGAAGATTTTGTGCAGGCTATGGGCTGGAATATACCGATGACTCTTTCGGAAAAGGTAAGTGTGCAACGTAGTCTTTTTATCGAATTGTCTGAAGAAGAGCAGAAGATAGTTGCTATTTTGGAGAAACTGGGAAATCTGCAAATCAATTCTCTTGTGGTAGAAGCAGATATTCCCGTAAATAAGATGACTGCTTTACTGTTCGAACTGGAAATGAAAGGGGTGATTCGTGTATTGGCAGGAGGAATGTATCAGTTATTGAATTAACTCACATGAACTAATCTCACATATAGACATAAAAAAAGGAGCAACGCCTTGCTCCAACCTTTGTTAACCTTAAATCTAATACTATGAAAAAAATCACATGACAAATGTAAGCGTTCAACTGATTCTTTCCAAATAATTCTGTTGTATTTGTTTCTCTTTTAAATTCTTTCACTGATTTTCACTGTTATCGGACACGACGTACTTCTGTGGCACTTATGATTGTTCCTATTTACATAGATTAAGGGGAAATAGGCATATATCTTATAGTCGGCTTCGGATAACACTTTATTATGAATTAATAAAACATAGAAAATATGCCTGAAAACAGACTGGAAATCATCATCTCGTTGGTTTTAAAGGAATACCCTGTTGGTTTAAAACCAAGGAAGCCTTCCTTTAAAACCAATGAGGTGTTCCTTTAAAAGGAAAAACAGGTTACTGTATTATGCTGAATATTTGTGGTTTATATCTTTATTTTGCTAATGCAGTTTATCTGCCAAACTAGTCGGACTTCGGTGTGTACATCTCCGGCCAAGGAATATTCTTTAAGCCGTCTCCGATATAGAAGCCCAAATGCGGTGGCTGATTATAACCTACATTTTGCCAAGCAATTCCCAAACGATACATAGGGTCGTGCATTAATGTATATAAACGATGTTCGGTAGGGATAGTAGTAGTATAGATATGTAGCTTACTTGGGTCTTCAGCATCACAGAGAACGATCTCTTCTCTCCAGTCACCCAGAATATCCGCGCTTAGGTTAGGAACCGCCTTACTTCCACTGGTATGTCGGGCTTCGGAAAAAGTGCGTAGTGTTACGGGTTTCCAACCATTCCATTTAGTTATGACATTTTTATTCAGAATTTCGTCTTGCAAGTCACCATCCCAATAGATGCGGAAGCTGATAGATGGTTTTCTGTCTGCAATTTTTTCCCCTTTGCAGTTATAAACTCCCGGTGCTCCTGAGCTCCACATTTCGAATCCGCGGTGATTAGGGTCGATATCTGCTGCTAGTCCACGTCCGTTGTCTCCTTTTGTAGGACCTCCCCAAAGAATCTCTCCGGTTCGTGCGTCATGCATTTCATAACCGTATGTTTGCCAAGCCTCTTTTTCTTCGTGTACTTCCCATACCTGATATCCCGGACGGTCAGGATCCAGATTAGCTATATGCATGGCGTCTCCATGTCCCAGTCCCGTACTGTAAAGTACAGTTCCGTCATTATTAATCACGCAAGAGCCGTAGACAATTTCATCACAACCGTCTCCGTCAACGTCGGCCACTGACAGATTATGATTACCTTGTCCATAAGCTCCTTCCCCTTTTATATCAGAAATATGTTCCCACCGTTTTACCAGCTTCCCTTTGATAAAGTCATAAGCTGTTAAAGTTGTTTTGGCGTAATAACCACGACACATGACGACGCTTGGACGTATTCCGTCCAAATAAGCGACACAAGCCAAGAAGCGGTCTACGCGATTGCCATAGCTATCTCCCCAAGAACTGACTTCTCCACGTTCTGCTTCATAAGGAACGGTATGTAGTTCCTCTCCGGTTTTCCCACTGAAAATGGTGAGATACTCCGGACCCTGTAATACATAGCCACACGTTTTTTTATTCATTTCCAGGTTTCTCCAGTCTTTGTCCGGGTCATCTGTACCAAGGAATATCTTTTTCCCCTTTCCGTCTACCGTTCCGGGTGCTGTCTTGCAGACTAGTTCGGCTTTGCCATCGCCATTGAAGTCATATACCATAAATTGTGTGTAGTGTGAGCCCGCACGGATGTTTTTTCCCAAATTAATTCTCCACAAATGTTTACCGCTTAATTTATAGGCATCCAGATAGACGGGACCTGTGATTCCGGAATAAGAATTATCAGTCTGATTAGAAGGATTCCATTTAACTATAATCTCATATTCGCCGTCTCCGTCCAAGTCTCCTACGCTGCAATCTCCTGGAACGTAGGTATATTCCTGTCCCTCCGGATACTCTTCGGCAATTCCGTTCGAACGATTCAAGGCGATGCACGGTGGAGTAATTCCTTTTTCTGGACGGTTTAGTTGTATAGTCAGAAAGTCTTGTTCCCAGGCTTTCACTTCTTTGGAACTGTCTGTTTCTTTCCCTTTTACAACAGCTTTCACTACATATTTATCTTCTAGATTACCGGATTTGTCGGTCAGGTTGGTAGCTTGTTTTGAAGAAACTGATTTAAATAATTTGCCATTTTTATACACATTAAAGGCTGTCTCTTTTTCGTTACCCAATACGCGCCAACTGATGAAAACCCCATTCTCTGTTTTCACGGCTACTAATCCTCTATCTAAAGCTTCCATTTGTCTTTTCATTCCATAGGTCGGAGTTGTTGCTCCTTCTATGAGAAGGCAGAAAATCAAAACTGAAAAAAGTACTATGTTTTTCATTTTGCAGTTAATTAATTATTTGTAATTGATAGGCAAAGGAAGGCATATTCTACCTGTAATTGATGTACAAAGATACAAAAACATGGAAAAATGGAAGTAAGCTTCTTATGTTTCTTCACATTTTGCAGGTTTGAATTGTAGTTAATGGAATAGTATTATGATACATCCGGTATAGAAGTTTTCGCCTTACATTTGCTGAAAACTAATTAATGTATTATTAAAATTATATCATGAAAAGACGACTACTTCTCGTTGTGACATTGCTTGCCGGATGGAATCTCCTGTCGGCGCAGTCTCTTCCCGACCGGAAAGAGACATTAAAAACATTGGTGAAAGTCAACGATTATTTTATGAAAAAGTACGCTGATTTTACCCGACCAAGTTATGTGGGGAAATTCAGACCCAGTAATATCTGGACTCGCGGGGTATATTATGAAGGGTTGATGGCTTTGCATACTGTCTATCCCCGTTCGGATTATTATGATTATGCATATGACTGGGCGGATTTTCATAAGTGGGGATTGCGTGGTGGCAATATCACACGTAATGCAGATGACCACTGTTGCGGACAGGCATATATTGAACTTTATAAGATTTCCCCTGATCCGGCGAAAATAAAAAATATCAAAGTTTCAATAGATATGCTGGTAAATACTCCTCAAGTGGACGACTGGACTTGGATTGACGCGATACAGATGGGGATGCCTGTTCTTGCCCAGTTAGGCAGGCTGACAGGCGAACAGAAATACTATGATAAAATGTGGCAGATGTATTCTTGCTCCCGTAATGAGATAGGCAATGGACTGTTTAATCAAAAAGAGGGACTGTGGTGGAGAGACGCTAATTTCGTTCCTCCTTATAAAGAACCTAACGGAAAGAATTGCTTTTGGAGCCGGGGAAACGGATGGGTATATGCCGCATTGGTGAGAGTCCTGAATGAGGTTCCGGAGAATGATACACATCGTATGGATTATATAAAAGATTTCCTGTCAATGAGTAAAGTGTTGAAGGCTTGTCAGCGCGCAGACGGCTTCTGGAATGTAAGTTTGCATGATGAATCCAATTATGGGGGGAAGGAGACATCAGGAACCTCCTTATTTGTTTATGGCATGGCATGGGGAGTGCGCAATGGATTATTGGATAAAAAAGAATATATGCCTGTCATTGTAAAAGCATGGAATGCTATTGTGAAAGAGGCTGTACATCCGAATGGTTTCTTGGGATTCGTGCAGGGTAGTGGCAAAGAGCCTAAAGACAGCCAGCCGGTAACTTACAAGAGCGTTCCTGATTTTGAAGATTACGGAGTAGGATGCTTCCTGCTGGCTGGTACGGAGGTGTATAAAATAGATTGATGATAAAACTTGATAAAACATTGATATTTTGAAGTATGGGAAGATTTAAAGTTTTGAAGTTATTATTTCTCTTACTGCTGATACCTATGCTACTGGGGGCTAATAATAGAGAGAAATACAATTTTAATTCTCAATGGTTATTGCATATTGGTGATGTTCAGGGAGGAGAAAAGTTATTTTTTACTGATAAGGATTGGAAGAAAATAACTCTGCCTCGCGCTTTTAATGAAGATGAGGCTTTTAAAGTTGCTATTAAAGAAATGACAGATACCGTTTCCTGGTATCGTAAACATTTTAAGCTACCGAAAACAGCCAAGGGGAAAAAAGTATTTATAGAGTTTGAAGGAGTACGTCAGGGAGCCGATTTTTATTTGAATGGTAAACATATTGGGCTACATGAAAATGGAGTAATGGCTGTAGGCTTTGATCTGACACCGTATTTAAATTTTACTGGGGAGAATGTAATAGCTGTACGTACTGATAATGATTGGAAGTATAAGGAGCGGGCTACCGGCAGTCGATATCAATGGAACGACAATAACTTTAATGTTAATTACGGAGGTATTCCTAAAAACGTATGGCTGCATATCACGGATAAGTTATACCAAACATTACCTTTGTATAGTAACTTACGAACGACAGGAGTGTATATCTATGCGACAGATATATGTACTAAGAGCCGTAAAGCATTTGTTAATGCAGAATCTGAAGTACGTAACGAATATGATAAATCGTGCAATGTAAGCTATGAAGTATGTGTATATGATTACGACGGCAATTGGGTAAGTACTTTTAAAAGTGCTCCGGTGATAGTAAAATCTAAAGAGACAGTAAAGCTAAAAGCTGCCAAAGAATTGGAAAATCTGCATTTCTGGAGTTGGGGATATGGTTATCTTTATGATGTAAAGACAAGGTTGATAGTGGATAACAGGATTGTTGACGAAGTAGTAACTAAAACAGGTTTCAGAAAGACTCGTTTTAGTGGCGGAAAGATATGGCTGAATGACCGGGTTTTGCAAATGAAAGGATACGCCCAGCGTACAAGTAATGAATGGCCGGGAGTAGGCATATCGGTACCACCTTGGATGAGTGACTATTCTAATGGCTTGTTGATTGAGCATAATGCGAATTTCTTTAGATGGATGCATGTTACACCTTGGAAGCAAGATGTTGAATCATGTGACAGAGTAGGAGTGATACAGGTAATGCCTGCCGGAGATGCAGAAAAAGATGCCGTTGGCCGTTGGTGGGGACAGCGTTTGGAGCTAATGCGTGATGCTATCATCTACTTTAAGAATAATCCGAGTATATTGTTTTACGAATCAGGTAATGAGTCTATAAGTCGTGAACATATGCTTGAAATGATAGCTATTCGTGATATGTACGATCCTTATGGGGGAAGAGCAATAGGTTCTCGTGAGATGCTGGATATCCGTGAAGCTGAATGGGGCGGTGAAATGCTTTATATAAATAAGAGTGAGCATCATCCGATGTTTGCCACCGAATATTGTCGTGATGAAGGTCTGCGTAAGTATTGGGATGAATATAGCTATCCTTTTCATAAGGAAGGAGCAGGACCTTTGTATAGAGGGCAGGATGCAAGTGCCTATAATCATAATCAAGATATGTTTGCTGTAGAATTGATTCGGCGTTGGTATGATTATTGGCGTGAACGGCCGGGTACCGGAAGGAGAGTTAGCTCCGGTGGTGCTAAAATTATTTTCTCGGACACACAGACGCATAGTCGTGGTGAAGAAAATTATCGCCGGAGTGGAGTCGTGGATCCGTTGAGAATACCTAAAGATGGATTTTTTGCTCATAAAGCCATGTGGGACGGTTGGGTTGATACGGAAAAGGAACATACATATATCATTGGTCACTGGAATTATACATCTAAAGTGATTAAACCTGTGTATGTGGTTTCTTCAGGTGATAAAGTAGAATTATTTGTAAATGGTAAATCAAAGGGCTTCGGCAAACAGGATTATCGTTTTTTATTTACGTTTGATTCTGTCCAGTGGGAGAAAGGAATAATTGAAGCAGTGAGCTATGGCGAGAATAACAAAGAATTGAGCCGTTATTCTATAAAAACGATAGGAGAACCTCATCATCTGAAACTCACATTTATGCATGGACCAAAGGGACTTTTTGCAGATGGGGCTGACTTGGCTATACTGCAGGTTGAGGTTGTAGATGCGAATGGTGATAGATGTCCGCTTGCTGATAATATGATTAAATTTGATTTGCAAGGACCTGCCGAATGGCGTGGAGGCATTGCGCAAGCTACAGACAATTATGTATTGGCTAAAGAGCTTCCTGTCGAGTGTGGTATAACAAGAACTTTGATTCGTTCGACTGAACAGGCGGGTAATATCATGGTAAGGGCTACGACAGCTGGTTTACCTTCAGCAGAGCTATCATTAACCTCTAATCCTGTTGAAGTAAAGGACGGACTTAGCACGTTTTTTCCAAGTGAAAAGTTGATTAGTCGGTTTGACCGTGGTGAAACCCCGTTGACTCCTTCTTATCAGGACTCAAAAGTAGACGTAGGAATAAAATCCGCTATTGCCGGAATAAATAGTGAACAGGCTATTTATAGTTATGATAGTAACGAATTAAGTGAATGGAAAAATGATGGAAAATTGAGTACGGCATGGATTACTTATCATTTGGAGAGAAAAGCAGAAATAGATGATATTTGCATTAAATTGACTGGTTGGCGGAAACGTTCTTATCCTTTGGAGATTTTTGCAGATGATAAACTTGTTTGGAGTGGAAATACGGAAAAGAGTTTGGGGTATATTCATCTATCTGTCAAGCCTGTACGAACGGATAAAATAACTATCAAGTTGAAGGGAGAGGCAAAAGAATCGGATGCTTTCGGACAAATAGTGGAAGTTGTTGAGCCTAATGCTGGTGATCTTGACCTTCTTAGGGTAAAAGGCGGTGAAAAAACAAATAATGAATTGAGAATAGTGGAAGTTGAATTTTTGGAAACACTAAAGAAATAAATAGGATTGTGTTTGTTTAAGGTTGCCCCGGCTAGTTCTTTAATTTGAATTGGTTGGGGTTTATTCTTTGAAGACTAATAAAAAGGGCTCCTCATTTTGTTTGAGAAGCCCTTACCTATTGAAAACTGATAAGAGAGGGGAATATCTTAATTAATGAGTAAGTTGTTTTACCTTTATTGTTTTTTCATGTGTACATATTATTTTTGATTTCTCGTCTTGATAAACAATATTTGGGGCACGTGTAAAAACCTGTGTTTTCGTTTGTTATTTTTTGCTATAAAAAATCTTTGTAGTACCTTTGTTTTGCAATCATATAGCAATGTCAGAGAATCCATTAGTAAAGCTATTAAGCTACATACTCCCTTCGGAGTTCAACGAATATTTTGACCTTACCGATGTTAAGGAAGAAGAACGTGGCGTGGAGAAGATTCTCCATCTGTATCTTCACGAGAAGAACCTTCAGCCGGATGGTCACACAGAGCTGTCTCCCAACGGTTTCTACCCGGAATCATGCATCAACCACTTTCCTCTCAACGAGCACCGTACCGTTCTGCACGTATGCCGTCGCCGTTGGAAGGACGGTTTGGGCAGGACGTATAGCAGAGATTGGGAGTTGACAGCAAAAGGAACACGGCACACTAAGGAGTTTGCCGCTTTTTTAAAAGAATTCCTTGGATACATCCCCGATTACAGCCAGATCACTCCAGAAACCGTATCACATCAAGGCTGACGAGTTCGAACGTGCCTACAAGGATTTCCTCAGCGGTTACCGCACCTGGAAAGAATTGTCACATGCGGAGGACTGGCTTGTCTTCTATAAGAACATAGGGCCACAACTGAGCATTGACGAGACAGCGCTCTCTGACGGTGAACTTTATACAATAATCTCCAACAAGGCTGCCCATGGCGGCAAGGGAGCTATCGTGGCCATTATCAAGGGGACAAAGGTCGAGGATGTCGTA
Source organism: Bacteroides celer (assembly GCF_002632415.2). Classification (NCBI taxonomy): domain Bacteria; kingdom Pseudomonadati; phylum Bacteroidota; class Bacteroidia; order Bacteroidales; family Bacteroidaceae; genus Bacteroides; species Bacteroides celer. Next base: position 226,690 of record NZ_CP178209.1, read on the forward strand.
AAGGCGTTGATGCGCATCCTTTGGTACGAGAGGGCTAAGGTGCTGGAGGTAACGATGGACTTCTCCGAGAGCATGCATTCCATAGTAAAGCAGTGCTTCCCGTATGCCACGATAACCATCGACCGCTTCCATGTCCAGAAGGACTGCTACGATGCCATGCAGCAAGTGCGTATCAGGCACAGGCGCGAGGCCCAACGTACCGAAGTGGAAGCGCGCGAGCAGCACAAGCTCCGTAACAAGAAGAATGCCGAGGCACGAAAGAGACGTCTTGAGAAGAATGGAGGCAAACGGAAAGGAAAACAAGGACGGAAGCCTAACCGCAAGAATGAGAAGTACGAGCCTGTGAGGCTGTCAAACGGAGATACCGTCTGTGAACTCCTGACGCGCTCACGCTATTTGCTGATGACATCGGCAGATAAATGGACAGCGACTCAGAAAATCCGTGCAAGACTGCTGTTTGAACTCTATCCTGATATGAAGACCGCATATTCAATCTCGCACTCTTTGCGCATGATTTTCAATAACAAAAACGCCACAAGGGAAAGCGGGAAGAAAAGCCTCGCCCAATGGTATGCAAAAGTCGGAGAGTTCGGAGACGAAAACTTCAACACTGTTGCAGCAACCATCTATGAACGGCAGGGAGAGATTCTCAACTACTTCATCAATCGGTCTACCAATGCGTCTGCTGAATCTCTTAATTCAAAGATCAAGCAGTTTCGAGCACAACTACATGGGGTTATAGATGTAAAGTTCTTCTTATTCAGACTCTCAAAGATATTTGGCTAAACACAGGTTTTTGCAAGTGCCCCCAATATTTCTAGATTTTTCACCTCTAATGTTGGTATATAATTCTCCCGCTGGAACTGTAAAAAGTACATTGTCGAATAGGATATTTTGTCCGTCCAAAATACTAATTTTATTATCTTGTGAGTTGATTTCCAGATTACGTAAGATAAATCCGTTAACATCATTCATTGCAGTAATGAGTTCTTGACTGTTGATTTTGCCGTTCTCAATAAGAATATTGCTACAGGGTACTTCCGGAATGCCATTGATGCTTAATACTTTATGGGCTGATTCTACAATAAAGTTCCTTATCTTTATATCTTTTATGACAGGAGTCAGTCTGTTCACAGCTCTTGGTGGAATGCGACTGGCCAATTCTCCCATATATCGTTTGCTGCCAAGCAAATCCCACTTAAAAGCTTCTCCTACATTCGTCATGCGTATATTTTCATATAGAATATCAGATACTCCTCCGGCTCGATTGCGGCGGGTTTTAAACCGTATTCCTACTTGTGTTCCATCGAACACACAGTCATGTAGGTAAATATTCTCTATTCCACCTGCAGTTTCACTTCCACAAGTAATGCCACCATGTCCGTCTTTGGCCAATGAATAGCGGATTACGACATTCTCGGTAGCCTTACCTACACGTAGTCCATCCTCAGCGCGTCCGGCTTTTAAAGTGAAGCAATCATCTCCACAATTGAGTGTGGAGTATTCTATCAGTACATTCTTACAGGATTCAATGTCGATACCATCGCCACTGGGAACTCCAATCGAATTTACAGTAATACCACGGATTATTACATTTTCACAGTAAATCGGACAGATGTTCCAGAATGCGCTGCGTTCCATAGTAATACCTTCAACCAATACATTAGTACAGTTAATGGGCGAGATTGTTTTTGGGCGATAGAATCCCCTTCCGTTCATACCGTCAAATATTCGTTGCGCTACCGGAGTGGTTGACGATATGTCATTTTCAACTACAGTATTTCCATTAGGTAGTTGTCTGATCTCCGCATTCATAGCTGGACCATAAATAATGCCCTTGCCGGTCACAGCTATATTATTTTCTCCATTTGCATAGATGAATGCCCCGGCTCCCATAATTTCAATTCCTTCGTGGCGAGTGAACACTGCAGGTAAATAACTTTCTACGGTTCCGGGAAATTCTATTTCGGCTTCGTCTTCTAAGTGGAGGTTCACATTGCTTTTTAGCACAATACGCCCTGATTTCCATTTCCCTTTGGGGATGACGACAGTCCCCCCCCCTCGATTGTGAACGTCCATGATCGTTTGATTGACAATAAGAGTGATAGGTTCATCTGCTTTGGCTCCCTTATCTGATATGTTGACTGTCAATTCAGGAAAGACAGGCCTTTTAAGATCAGGCATCTGAAACGGTATTTTGCCAATAGGGGCAATTTCTTCCGGCATGGCAATGGCGCCTACCTTATCTATAGTTACAATCTTTGCAGATTCGACTTGAGGCTGACAAGAGACTGACAAAAAGGGAAGTGTCAAAGCCATTAATAAATACGGTTTATAAATTCTCATAACTATCAAGAAGTTTATTTAAGTGTCCATATACAAGTATCATTCAATATTTCTTTTCCGGACTTCCCTTCTACACGAATGACATTTTCTCCGGGAGAAAGGGTTATATTATCCCATATGATCCGGTTAACCTTATCTTTTTTCTGTTTACCGATTTTTTTGTCATTAAGATACAGAGTTGCCTCATTTAGGTTGCTATATACTTTGACTAACGTGTTTGGATTAGTACGTTCGGTGAATCTACGGCTACAAATGTAGAGCATCGGTTTCGAATTCCAGTTCGCTTTATAAAAGTAGAAGACATCTTTTTTTACTTTGCGATCATAGGTAATAGTACCTTTGTCGTTAATACCATCTGTATCTCCTTCCTGTCGGATAGAGGATTGTGCATCTGCGAATTGCCAGATAAACTTAGCCCATAAATAGGGGCGTTCGGTAAATGCTGTCCAATAACCTTCGTGACAGATTGCCTGATATTCTTCAGGATGTTCTCTTTTAGGACGTTGGGTATTATGGTCGAGGGGACATGCGTGTTGATGGATACTGGCGCCGGCTCCATATTCCGATACTCCCACTGGCTGGTTATTAGAGTTCTTTTTTACATCATCAAAAAACTTTTCGGCAGATTGTTGAGAGGTTTTCCAACCGAAATATTTATTCCAAGCAATAAGATCGGAACAACCCAGATAATTAGTTTGGTCTACACAAGTTGCAAAAGCAGTCAGACGGGACGGATCCAGTTTTTTATACAATTCATTAATTTCTCTAACAAAAGGAACCGGATTATCATATTCTTGAAATTTCTTATTGTCGGTAATCAATAGCTCATTGAATATTCCCCAAAAACAAATAGAAGGGTGATTGAATTTTTGATATACCAGTTCTTTCAGGGATTGCCTGGCGTTATCCTCGAATCCTTTATTGTGTAAATAGCCGGTATATGCATATCCGCCGGGACCGCACATCGGGATTTCTGTCCATAATATAATTCCGTTTTGATCGCATAAGTCGTACATGGGTTCTGCGTGTGGATAATGTGCCAAACGCATAGCGGTCGCACCTACTTCTTTTATCAGGCTTATGTCTTTATCATAATCTTCTTGCTGTAAAGCACTTCCTTTACCTTTTACATCCTCATGACGGCAGAAACCATAGAGGTTCAGGTATTTTCCGTTTAGGAAGAAACCTTTTTCCGGGTCAGCATGAAAGTAGCGGAATCCCGTTTTTTGAGTTACTTTATCAATTACTTTGTCGCCATCATATAGTTCTACTGATACGTTGTATAAATAAGGATTCTCTTTTCCATTCCAAAGAATAGGATTAGTGATTGTAAGTGGCTGTTTAACGGTCTCCTCACTGACTGCTGTTATATTGCTGGTCACTTCTTTTCCATTAGTATCTGTGATGGTTGTTTTCAGTTTCAGACCGGATTTTACTTCTTTTAAAGAAAGAATACTCTCTACACAGATTTCGGCTTGTTGCTTGGTAATTCTATTCTGATGGATAAACACTCCTGGCGAGGCATAGAATACAGGAGAGATGCAATTCTTTTCTGTTATAATCAGATGACAAGGACGGTGGATTCCACCGTAGATATTAAAGTCTCCGCTAATTGGCAGGATGTCTGTACGATATGCATTGCTTACCCACACTTCCAGATCATTATTACCATTCTGTACAAAATCTGTGATTTCGAAGCAAAAAGCCGTGTAGCCACCTAGATGTTGTCCTACAGTCCGGTAATTTATGAAAATGTCAGCGGCAGAATTGACACCTTCGAAATAGAGGAAAAGTCGTTTATCTTTCATTTCCGGAGTAATTTCCAAATCACGTTTATATACCATCATTTCCCGATTGTATGTTGTGGTACCTTCCAGATAATTCGCATTCCAAGTGTGAGGAAGGGTTACCGGAGTAAGTGATGCATCTTTCTTATTACTGGTGAGTGGTTTATATCCCCAGCCTTTATCCAATAGAATAGAGGTGCGAGGATGGTTCTCTGCAAGGATAGAAGAATGGAACAAGAGCCCGATAATAACGAGGCATAAAGTGGATAATTTGTGTTTCATAAATTATTAAGTTATAATTATTATGCAGAATTTTTATTGGCAAATATAGGGCGTTGTATTCTCTTATTCCTGTAATATAGTACGAAAACAAGTATTATGATGCAAAACAAATCGCAAAAATCAGGTGATGGTATATTTTGAACAGGAATACATATAAATGTATGGTGATTAAGGCTGTATTCATAAATTTGCGCTTCTTTTGCATAGTAAGAGCTAAAATAATGAAAGCTAGTAAAAATAGAATAATCATGAGAAAGATTACGTTTATATTTCTTTTGGGGGGCTTGTCATTTTTACAAATGTTTGCTCAAAATAAAATGATTTGTGATAATGCAGTGGAGACTAATTGGGATTCTGCACTGAGGAACGTGGAGATTCCTTCTGTTAAAGATGGCACTATTCGGCGAGCACTTATGTATAAGACTATTTGCAAAAGTCCTCAGCCTTTGGTGGTGAATCTTGATACTTGGAATAATGATTCTGTACAGAAGAATCCTTTAATCAAAGAAATTATAGCTCGTGGCTGGAATTATATTCATCCGAATTTAGAAGAAGTCAATCAAGAAGTGAGTGTAGTGAGTATTCTTGAAATGTTGGCCCATATTGAGGATGCAATTCGATATGCATTAAGACAAACTAATGCCAATCCCAATGATGTTCATATAATAGGTTCAGGAAAAGGTGGCGTTGCGACATTGGCAAGCTACATGAATCTTAACTATCCGGTGAAATCTTTTTCGGTTTGGGGAGCACTGAATGTAGATTTATCTTTAGAACATCAATGTTTGATTGAAAAGCGTAAAGATGCCCGATTGTTTATCTATGCTAAGATGAATGGGGGAGATAAAGATTCTCTTTCTGTTACACCGTCTTTGAATATATACAATCGATTAGTTGGAGAGTTAAAATATGGAATATTGAATATGGATGATATTAAGATGAAGGCGGTTAATGATCCTAGCCTTATATCTTGTTACGAAATATTTGATTTATTGGGTGAACGTAGTAATTTTGACTGCAAAAAGAATAGAAGGATGTTTGGTTGTGATGTCTATTTGATACGTAAGTATAGTAACATACAGTTAACAGTTCTTGAGAGTGATTATGATCAAATTCCTCAGGCTTTAGGTTTGATACCTTACAATAAAATTACAGACCTAAAATATAATATCCTGACTATTGGTGATTCTAATGGACAGAAAAAAGATGGTTGGGTTGCACAACTGAAGAAGATGTTACCGGAATCTACAATAATTAATTATTCAGAAGCCGGGCGTACTATTGGGTTTGACAATAATGGTAAGGAAAGATTGAATGGACTTAAAAATATCAATTCATATTTAGATCAGGCACAAGTTGAAAAGAAAAAGTATGATTATATTATTTTGTGTTTAGGAACTAATGATACAAAAAGAATATTTGAAGCCAGGCAGAATGAGGTTGTACTAAATTTTGAGAAACTTCTGAATAAGATAAAAATGCATAATCTGTATAAAGGTTCGGATACAAAATTAATTTTCGTAACTCCTCCTCCTCTCAGAGAGAAAAATATTAGTCTAAAGTTCCAAGGAGCTAGTCAGAGATTAAATAATTTGATACCGGAATTGATGTATATGGCTTCCAAAAAAGGTTTTAGTGTGGTTGATGTATATCATCCGTTATTAGGAATACTTGATTATTATGCTGGTGATGGAGTGCACATGGCAGGGGCTGGACAAGAAATTGTCGCCTCTAAAATAATTTGTACAATAATGGATAAATAGATAATTAGAAAAGTCATGAAAATATTCTTTTTCCTTATTTTAAACCTTATCATTTGTTCTAATTCTGCATTCGCTGCAAATAGGGAGGTTTATGTAGCCAAATATAAGCATGATAAAATATGTGCTATTAGTTATACATTTGATGATGGGTTGGCAGAACATTATACAATCGTTTTTCCAGAATTGGAAAAACGGGGTTTTAAAGGAACTTTTTGGATATGCGGCTATTATACGGAACAGGGAATGGATGCAAAGGTTCCTCGAATGACTTGGATGCAATTGAAGGAAATGGCAAATAAAGGACATGAGATTTCCAATCATAGTTGGTCACATAAGAAAATGTCACGTTTGCCCTTAGCTCGTATTAAAGATGAGATAGAGAAAAATGATAGTGCAATTTTTGCTAACATTGGTATTATGCCTGTTACCTATTGTTATCCATATAATTATAAGCCAGATACGATTTCTCAGATAGCTTCTGAAAATAGGGTGGCAACACGTGTGAAACAATTTTCGATAGGTGGAAGTAAGGCAAGTCCTCAACGGTTTGCAAAATGGTTGGAAGACTTAATAAAAAACAAGGATTGGGGAGTAACCATGACCCATGGCATTAATTACGGATATGATGCTTTCAAGTCACCTGAATTATTTTGGGAACATTTGGACGAAGTGAAAAATATGGAGGATAAAATTTGGATAAGTACTTTTCGGCAAATCGCTTCTTATATAAAGGAGAGGAAAGAAATACAACTGAAAGTATCAGATAAAAAAGATGTGCTGGTTATTACTCCAAAATTGAAGCTAAATAAGGAACTTTTTGCGGAACCATTAACAATGATAGTCAGAAAGGAAGGAGTAAAAGGAGTAGTTGTTACCCAAAATAAAAAACGACTATCAGCAAATATCTTGGGGGATAAAATTATTTTTGATTTTAATCCTTATGATGGTTTAATAAAGGTGCGTTTAATTGAAAAATAGGATTCTGTACCATCTATTTGTACTGGATTGCATAATTAAAATATGTTCCTGTACTACATTTGCAATATGAAAATCACAAAATTGAATGTTTAAATTAAGTTTTTACTAATATGAAAATGAAATGTATGAAAAGCACAGAGTACGGCATTAGTTGTTTAAGTAGAGGAACTTTGTTTCTCTTTCTGCTAACTGTCTTTGTTTTGCAATCAGTTACGTTACTGGCTCAAAATGATCGTACTATCAGGGGTACAGTAATTGATGAAAATGAGGAACCTGTTATTGGTGCAACGGTTGTTGCTATCGGTACCAACCGTTCTACTATTACAAATATGGACGGTGCTTTTGAATTAAATCTTCCATCTACAGTTAAAACTCTGGAAATTTCTTTTTTAGGATATAATAAAGCAAAGGTCCAGTTGAAAGCACAATCAACTTATAAAGTTCAATTGACAGAATCATTGGTTCAATTAGATGAGGTAGTAGCTATAGGGTATGGTTCTGCCAAGAGAGGTAATCTGACAGGTTCTGTGTCCAAAGTGGATGCTTCGAAAATTGAAAATCGTCCGGCGCCGAATATTGCTTCTGCATTGCAAGGTATGCTTTCAGGGGTGGAAATCCGTTCAACAAGTGGAGCGCCTGGAGAAGAGCTTGAGATTCGTGTACGGGGAGCAGCATCGATTAATGCTGATGCGGTACCTTTATATGTATTGGATGGGATTCCGGTAGATAATCTGGGGAGCATTAATCCGAACGATATTGAGTCGATTGAGGTGTTAAAAGATGCTTCTTCTTCTGCTATCTATGGTTCACGTGGTGCAAATGGCGTTATTTTGATAACGACGAAAACTGCATCGAAGTCTGATAAAGTACGTGTTGATTTTTCTGCATCTTATGGTATTCAGCAATTGGAGAGAAGGGTAGATGTTTTGAGTCCGGAAGAATGGATTGATTTTCGTACTGCATATAATAATTATAGATATGTAGAGAAATATGCTGCAAAAGGAGCTACTGCTAATGATGATTGGGAAACTCGTTTAGCTATGAATGGTGGTAAGATTAGTTATTATTACATGAATGACCCTCGTTGGTCACAGCCTAATTATGGTGGTTTGGCATTGATAGACTGGCAGGATGAGTTTTTTCGTTTGGCTCCTATACAGAATTACCAACTATCTGTATCTAATGGTAATAAGAATAGCAAATACCGTCTTTCGTTGGGATATATTGATCAGCAAGGTGTTGCTATTGAAACAAGCTATAAACGTTTGAATCTACGTGCAAATGTAGAGTCCCGTTTGTTTGATCGTATCACAATGGGATTTAATATTGCTCCGACTATGACTTGGAATGAAGGAGGGAGCATTGAAGGAAAAGATCAACAGGCGCAGAAAGTTTTGTCTATGTGTCCTATAGCTGAGCCGGAAGCAGGGGTATATGAGGGTGCAGAGCCTTATGATAGTTATTTGTGGGCTAGTTCCAATGTGAGTCCAATAGCTTTTATGGAGCAGAATGTTAATCATCGGGAAAATATTAATGTAAACTCTTCTGCTTATTTGAAAATTGATTTATTGAAAGGGTTAAAGTTGGAAGCAACCGGCTCTTATATTTTTTCAAGTCAGCATAGACGTATCTTTACTCCAAGCTCAGTTCTGAAGAAATGGGAAGTGGGTGAAGGATATCATACAAGTGCAAATCGTTCTGATACACGTTCCCATAAATATTTGTTCCAAACGATATTGAATTATAACAGAACTTTTCGCAAGCATACGGTAGGCTTGATGGCTGGTTACTCTATGGAGTCTTCTTCTGGGGCATCAAGTAGTTTGTCTGCAAAGCAATTTGCGGATAACTCTTTAGAAGTTTTTACTTTGAATGATCAGGCGATTACCGGAGCATCTGCTACTTTAACGACTCCTAGCCGTTTACTTTCTTATTTCGGACGTTTTCAGTATGAATACGATAATCGCTATCTATTGACAGCGAGTATTCGCCGGGATGGTTCTTCGCGTTTTGGCAGGGAGAATAGATGGGGTACTTTTCCTGCTGTATCAGCGGCTTACCGTGTCTCGAATGAGAAATTCTGGCCTAAAGATTTTGTGATGAATCAATTAAAGGTGCGTGCAAGCTGGGGACTGAATGGTAATAATTCCATCTCTAATGGTGCTGCATTAGGATTGATGGAAAGTGCAAATTACTCATTGGGAAGTTTGGTTAATGGCTTTGCGCCAAGTTCTATTGACAACGAAAAACTGGGTTGGGAAAAGACACATAGCTGGAATATTGGTATAGACCTAGGATTCTTTAATAACCGTATTGTGCTGGCTGCCGACTATTATGATAAAACGACCAAAGATCTTTTGTATAAAGTTTCTGTTCCTGCCATTATGGGATTCACCAAAGCTTGGGGAAATATTGGTAGTATAGGAAATAGAGGTTTTGAATTGGAACTGACAACTCAGAACTTGACAGGGAAGCTGAATTGGAGTACATCCTTAAACGTTTCTTATAATAAAAACGAGGTAAAGAGTCTGGGAGAAGATAATACTACTGTATTTATTGGTTATAGTGATTCTAATACTCAGGTATTTATGGTAGGTCAGCCATTGAGAGCTTATTATATGTATGATGCTGTCGGAGTTTATCAGACTAAAGAAGATTTGAAGAAATATCCTACCATGACAAACTCACAGGTGGGAGACGTGAGATATCGCGATGCTAATGATGATGGAGTTATTAATGACCAGGATCGTACATTAGTAGGTAAACCGTCACCTGATTATACTTTTGGTTTCACAAACTCGTTCAGATATAAAGATTTTGATTTGTCTATTCTGCTTACGGCTCAAACCGGTGGTAAACTTTACAGTGTGTTAGGCCGAGCTATGGACCGTCCAGGTATGGGAGCTTCTATTAATGTATTAGCTAAATGGAAGAATATGTGGAGATCGGAAGAAGAACCGGGAGATGGAAAAACTCCAGGTATTGATAATAAAAATACAAGTTCGTTATATGACTCACGGTGGTTATATAGTACAGACTTTATAAAGATAAAAAATATTACTCTTGGTTATCGTATTCCCGTTAAAAGGTTTAAATATCTTAGCAGTGCCCGTTTGTATATGTCGGCAGAGAATGTTTGGATGTGGGATAAATATGACGGGGGATTCTCTCCGGAATCTAATAATGGTGGTGAAACTGCAGATTATGATTATGGAGCTTATCCTCAGCCAAGAACGATTACTTTGGGAGTTAATGTTACATTTTAATAAAACGGAAAATTATGGAATTGTATAAATACATATTAGGTGGAGCTTTATGTTTAGGATCGCTCTTTTCATCATGTAGTGATTGGTTGGAAGTAGAACCAGTAGACACTCGTACAACAAACTATTATTATAAGACACCCAAAGAGATGGAACAAGCGTTAATGGGGATTTATAATGGATTACTTCCTGTGTCGGAATATTCGTTATTAATGTCGGAACTTCGCTCTGATAATGTTTGGTGTGGTGAATATACCGGGGCCCAACGGGATTATTTGGCTATTAGTACCTATGATCCTAATTTGGCTATTACTTCCACTATAAGTGGAGCATGGGAAGAATTATACCGGATTGTATATCGTACCAATGTATTTCTGTCAAAAGTTGATGGAGTAACATTTATCATAGAAGGAACAAAAGAACAGATGATAGGGGAAGCGCGTTTTTTAAGAGCGTTGGCCTATTTTGATTTGGTACGCTATTTTGGACGCATACCTTTGACTCTATCTCCTTTGACTATTACCGAGGCTATGTCTGTTCCACAATCAGAAGCGCATGAAATTTATGAAAAAGCCATAATACCCGATTTAGAATATGCTATAACTAGTTTAAATGATGCTCCTACTGATTATTTGGGAAAGGCAACTTCCACAGGACGCGCTACTTTGCAAGCTGCACAGTCTTTACTTGGCAAGGTTTATTTAACTATGGCAGGTTATCCTTTATATGATGAAAGTAAAAAAGAATTAGCAAAAGACTTATTTGAGAAAGTAATAGATTACGCTGACGCAAAAAAGAAATTTTGGGCGAAAAATGCTGATGAGTGGAAGAGGATATGGATTAGTGACAATGATAATAAATATCATATATTTGAGATTCAATATATCGCAGCTAAAGATTATGGTAATCCGATGGCAGGTATATGTACTCCTAAACTTCCCTCCCAATATACCGCAGTACAATTGGCAGGATGGAGCATGGGATGTGCAGATGGTTTGAAAGAACTTCTGGGGGAAGAGAAAGATGCAGAAGGACATTACTTGGATGTACGTTGTCTGGCAACTATTGATACAACGAAATTTGTCAATAAAGACAACCCAAACCAAATTACTAGATATTCGGGCGATGATTTCTTTATTAAATTTATGGAACATAAGATTAAGAGACAGGAACTGGGATATTCCGATATTGATGGGCAAATAATAGATCGTACTTATTTCCCTATTAATTATCCATTAATTCGGTTGGAAGATGTCATGTTAATGTATGCGGAGATTGTGGGGCCTACGGATAGGGGGATAGATATGGTAGATAGGATTCGTACTCGTGCCGGCTTGAGTGAATTAAGTGATGCGGAGAAAGTACCGGATAAATTCCAGAAGTGTATAGAAAAAGAACGTCGTAAGGAATTGGCTTTTGAGGGTATTCGCTGGCATGATCTTGTCCGTCATAATAATTTGCAAGCCGTGAAAGACAAGTTTATGCATTATGCTACTGATTCAGAAGGTAATATCACTCGCCCTCTAGTTGCTCAATATGCTGATCGTGTAAAAGAAGGTACTTATCTTTATCCGATTCCTGATACACAGATGAAAGTGAAAGAAGGATTATATGAACAGAATGAGGCTTATAAGTGATTAAAACATAATTGTTAATTTAGAATTAGTATGAAGAATAAATTTCTTATATTATTGTATATCTTTACTTTTACATTTGCCATTAAAGGATATACTACGGAATGTGGAAAATATAGTTTTAATAACGACTGGCTTTTAAAAGTAGGCGATATTCCTGATGCACAGAAAAGTCAGTTTAAAGATGATGATTGGAGCAAGGTAACACTTCCGAGAGCTTTTAATGAGGATGAAGCATTCAAAGTTTCGATAGAGCAACTGACCGATACGGTTATGTGGTATCGTAAACATTTTAAGATTGAAAATCGAGGCAATCGGAAAGTGTTTATTGAGTTTGAAGGAATACGTCAGGCTGGTGATTTTTATTTGAACGGACATCGTTTGGGAAAGCATGAGAATGGTGTAATGGCAGTAGGTTTTGATTTAACACCTTATATGAAAGACGGAGATAACGTGCTAGCTGTACGTATTGATAATAACTGGCAATATCGTGAGGTGGCAACAAAAGCCAAATTTCAGTGGAATGATCGTAATTTTAATGCTAATTATGGCGGTATCCCCAAAAATGTTTATTTGTATGTAAAAGATAGCGTTTATCAAACTCTTCCATTATATAGTCACTTGAAAACAACAGGAGTATATGTTTATGCGACTGATATAAATATAAAAGACCGTAAAGCTAAGATTCATGCGGAATCCGAGGTAAAGAATGATAGTCGTGAAGTTCGTCGGTTTAGTTATCAGGTGACATTAATTGATGCAGACGGTAAAATTGTAAAATCCTTTAGAGGTTCTGATATAACATTAAAAGCTGGAGAAACAAGAATAGTTAAAGCTGCCGCCGAAGTCGGAGATTTACATTTCTGGAGTTGGGGATACGGTTATCTTTACATGGTGAAGACTGCACTTGTAAATGCTCAGAAACAAATCTTTGATGAAGTAACAACGCGTACAGGTTTTCGTAAAACTAGATTTGGAGAAGGAAAGATCTGGTTGAATGATCGTGTCATACAAATGAAAGGGTATGCTCAACGTACTAGTAATGAATGGCCTTCGGTAGGAATGTCTGTTCCGGCATGGCTTAGTGACTATTCAAATGATCTGATGGTAAGAAGTAATGCTAATTTTGTTCGTTGGATGCATGTTACACCATGGAAACAAGATGTAGAATCATGTGACCGTGTTGGTCTTATTCAAGCCATGCCTGCTGGAGATTCAGAAAAAGATAGGGAAGGTCGCCAATGGGAGCAACGTACGGAGTTGATGCGTGATGCGATCATTTATAATCGCAATAACCCGAGTATTTTGGGGGCACGTGTAAAAACCTGTGTTTTCGTTTGTTATTTTTTGCTATAAAAAATCTTTGTAGTACCTTTGTTTTGCAATCATATAGCAATGTCAGAGAATCCATTAGTAAAGCTATTAAGCTACATACTCCCTTCGGAGTTCAACGAATATTTTGACCTTACCGATGTTAAGGAAGAAGAACGTGGCGTGGAGAAGATTCTCCATCTGTATCTTCACGAGAAGAACCTTCAGCCGGATGGTCACACAGAGCTGTCTCCCAACGGTTTCTACCCGGAATCATGCATCAACCACTTTCCTCTCAACGAGCACCGTACCGTTCTGCACGTATGCCGTCGCCGTTGGAAGGACGGTTTGGGCAGGACGTATAGCAGAGATTGGGAGTTGACAGCAAAAGGAACACGGCACACTAAGGAGTTTGCCGCTTTTTTAAAAGAATTCCTTGGATACATCCCCGATTACAGCCAGATCACTCCAGAAACCGTATCACATCAAGGCTGACGAGTTCGAACGTGCCTACAAGGATTTCCTCAGCGGTTACCGCACGTGGAAAGAATTGTCACATGCGGAGGACTGGCTTGTCTTCTATAAGAACATAGGGCCACAACTGAGCATTGACGAGACAGCGCTCTCTGACGGTGAACTTTATACAATAATCTCCAACAAGGCTGCCCATGGCGGCAAGGGAGCTATCGTGGCCATTATCAAGGGGACAAAGGTCGAGGATGTCGTAAAGGCGTTGATGCGCATCCTTTGGTACGAGAGGGCTAAGGTGCTGGAGGTAACGATGGACTTCTCCGAGAGCATGCATTCCATAGTAAAGCAGTGCTTCCCGTATGCCACGATAACCATCGACCGCTTCCATGTCCAGAAGGACTGCTACGATGCCATGCAGCAAGTGCGTATCAGGCACAGGCGCGAGGCCCAACGTACCGAAGTGGAAGCGCGCGAGCAGCACAAGCTCCGTAACAAGAAGAATGCCGAGGCACGAAAGAGACGTCTTGAGAAGAATGGAGGCAAACGGAAAGGAAAACAAGGACGGAAGCCTAACCGCAAGAATGAGAAGTACGAGCCTGTGAGGCTGTCAAACGGAGATACCGTCTGTGAACTCCTGACGCGCTCACGCTATTTGCTGATGACATCGGCAGATAAATGGACAGCGACTCAGAAAATCCGTGCAAGGCTGCTGTTTGAACTCTATCCTGATATGAAGACCGCATATTCAATCTCGCACTCTTTGCGCATGATTTTCAATAACAAAAACGCCACAAGGGAAAGCGGGAAGAAAAGCCTCGCCCAATGGTATGCAAAAGTCGGAGAGTTCGGAGACGAAAACTTCAACACTGTTGCAGCAACCATCTATGAACGGCAGGGAGAGATTCTCAACTACTTCATCAATCGGTCTACCAATGCGTCTGCTGAATCTCTTAATTCAAAGATCAAGCAGTTTCGAGCACAACTACATGGGGTTATAGATGTAAAGTTCTTCTTATTCAGACTCTCAAAGATATTTGGCTAAACACAGGTTTTTGCAAGTGCCCCGTATTTTGTTCTATGAATGCGGTAATAACTCGATTAGCCGAGATCACATGCTGGATATGAAAGCTATTCGGGATAAATATGACCCGTTTGGTGGTCGTGCTATTGGTTCCCGTGAGATGTTAGACATTCGTGAAGCTGAATGGGGAGGAGAAATGCTGTATATCAATAAGAGTAAACATCATCCGATGTGGGCTACGGAATATTGTCGTGATGAAGGACTGAGAAAATATTGGGATGAATATAGTTATCCGTTTCATAAAGAGGGAGATGGTCCTTTGCATCGCAATCAACCAGCTACCAGTTATAATCATAATCAAGATGAGTTTGCAGTTGAATTAATTCGTCGTTGGTATGATTATTGGCGTGAACGTCCCGGAACGGGGGAACGAGTTAGTTCCGGTGGAGCAAAAATTATCTTTTCTGATAGCAATACCCATCATCGTGGTTCGGAAAATTATCGTCGTAGTGGTGTGACTGACCCGATGCGCATTGAGAAAGATGGCTTTTTTGCTCATCAAGTGATGTGGAATGGTTGGGTAGATACAGAAAACCACCAAACTCATATAATTGGTCATTGGAATTATCCGCTAGATACAGTGAAACCTGTGTATGTAGTATCTACAGGAGAAGAAGTGGAATTGTTTCTTAATGGGGAGTCTTTAGGTAAAGGCAATCGTGATTATAATTTCTTATTTACTTTTGATAAAGTTGCATTTAAACCGGGCAAATTAGAAGCTGTAAGCTATGATAAAAAAGGAAAAGAATTGAGTCGTTGTACTTTGGCAACTGCGGGTGAACCTGCGAATTTGAAATTGACAGTTATACAGAATCCCGATGGTTTCCAGGCAGATGGAGCTGACATGGCTTTAATTCAAGTGGAAGTTGTAGATAGAGAAGGAAAGCGCTGTCCACTGGACAATCGAATCATTAAGTTTGATTTGAAAGGGGAAGCTGAATGGCGTGGTGGCATTGCACAAGGTGAAAATAATTATATTCTTAGTAAGAATTTACCAGTTGAATGTGGTATAAATCGTGTCTTTGTCCGTAGTACTACAAAAGCAGGAAAAATAATATTAACTGCGAAAGCTAAGGGACTTCCCGATGCTTCTGTTTTATTGGAAACAATCCCTGTTACTATAAAAGATGGTTTGGGAACTTATTTACCTCAATATACATTGAAAGGGAGATTTGATAAAGGTGAAACACCTCGAACTCCATCTTATAAAGATACAAAAAAAGAAGTACGCATTGTTTCTGCCAAAGCGGGTGCTAATACACAAGATGTAGAAAAGAGTTATGATGATAATGAACTAAGTGAATGGGGTAATGATGGTGCGTTATCAACCGCTTGGATTACTTATAAACTTGAACGTGTAGCAGAGATTAATGATATCTGTTTGAAATTACGGGGATGGCGTAGAAATAGTTATCCGTTGGAGGTGTATGCAGGGAAAACGTTGATTTGGAAAGGAAATACGGATAAAAGTTTGGGTTATATTCATTTGGAAACTATTCCGGTACGTACAGATGAAATAACAATCTCTTTAAAAGGTAGTGCTACAGAAAGTGATGCATTTGGTGAAATTGTGGAAGTGGCGGCTACAGTGACCAATAAAATGGAACTACAAGATAACAAACAGAAGGGAAAACGCTATCTTAAGATTATAGAGGTTGAATTTCTTGAGAATGTGAAATGATATCTTGCTTAAATTGTAATAAGATTGATTAGACTAGTAAATGGTGTCGTTTTAATGAGAATTGAAACGGTGCCATTTTTTTAAGGAAGGAAGTTGTAATTTGTTAACTTAAATAGCGAGAAATGAAGATATATATACTTTTTGTGTTTGTAGGTCTATGTATGGTTACATCTTGTACAGATGATGAGATAATTGTTAATGAATCGCCAGTTTCGGAAATACCTGATTATTCTCCGGTAACTAATATGGCTTCTCCTTTGAAACGGATGTTATGGGCATCTATTAATAGTCGTCCGGATGCTTCGTTGAAGAAGTTTAGAGAATTTAATGACAAGATATTAGTTAGTTGGCGTATGTTTCCTATTGATGATGCTTCTACAGCATTTGATTTGTATCGTACCAGTGGTAATACTATGGAAATAAAGTTGAACTCAGAACCAATAAAGAACTCTACTAATTATCAGGATGTAGAGGCAGATCGTACTGTTGATAATACATATAGATTATGCTATGCCAATAGTAATGAAACATTGGATACTTATACAATTACGGCTCGGCAGGCTAGTGAAGGACTACCATATTTATCAATTCCATTGCAGAGTACAGTAAATGTGAGCCCTCTGCTTCTATATGAAGCTAATGATGCTAGTGTCGGTGATCTGGATGGAGATGGAATTTATGAAATTGTTTTAAAGAGACTGGTGCATACTTCGACAACAGATGGAGGTGAAGGTAGTACAACGAGCGAGGTCAGACATACGACCTTATTTGAAGCTTATAAGTTGAATGGGGAATTTATGTGGAGAATAACTTCAGGTCCTAATATTCCTATGGGGAACTCGGCCTCGTTTGCAGTCTATGATTTTGATGGAGACGGAAAATGCGAGATTGCTCTTCGTACTTCCGAAGGGACGATATTTGGTGATGGAACGGAAATTGGGGATATTGATGGAGATGGAAAGACTGATTATCGGGTTCCTGGAGAAAATTACATTCATGGTGGGCCGGAATTTCTTTCTGTCATAGAGGGAGCTACAGGGAAAGAATTGGCTCGTACAAATTATATTTCTTTAGGGACAAGTGAGGATTGGGGAGACAATTATTATAAACGTTCCAGCAGTTATCGGGTTGGTTTGGGAAATTTTTCAGGGACAAATACTTCGATTTTGATTTGTAGAGGAGTTTATGATAAAATGGTTTTGGAGGCATGGGATTTTGGGAGTGGAAAATTGACGAAACGATGGAGATTTGATACCACGGATGGTATTCATGGTTCATATGCGGGACAAGGGAATCATAGTTTGAGTGTGGGTGATGTAGATGGTGACCGATTAGATGAGGTTGTATATGGTGCTTGTACTATTGATCATGATGGAAAAGGATTGAACAATTCAGGTTTTGGTCATGGAGACGCATTACATTTGGGTAAATTCGATCCGTCGAGACCGGGGTTACAGATTTGGTCTTGCTTTGAGACGGGAGCAGTCGGGGCGGCTTTCCGAGATGCTCACACAGGAGAAGTAATATGGAAATACGATGATTCTTCGGATATAGGACGTGCATTAGTTGCTGATATAGATCCGGAGTCTCCAGGTTGCGAAATGTGGTGGTTCAGGAGTAATGTATATTCATGTACTGGAGTAGACTTGGGTTATAAGTCACAATCCTGCAATATGGCGATTTGGTGGTCTGGTTCTTTGAACAGGCAACTTTTGAATGAAAGTGCAATTGACGCGCCTGTGAAGAATGCTTCTAATGACAGGATGTTTACTATTTATCGATATGATGTGACAACTGTTAATGGTACCAAATCCAATCCATGTTTCTATGGTGATATCACCGGAGATTGGCGTGAAGAGGTTATTATGATTACCAAGGATGGCACAGAACTGCGCATTTTTAGTACATGGTATCCTACTGAATATAAATTTCCTTATTTGATGAGTGATCATGTCTATGAGATGAGTGCTGTCAATCAGAATATAGGTTATAATCAACCTACACAATTAGGATACTATCTTGGATCAGATTTGATAAAAAAATAAGATGATGAAGCGAATTTTAGTAATAACATTTATTCTATGCGTTTTCAGCCTGTCAGAGGGGTGTGCGGCAGGACGTGAAAAATATAATTTCAATAGTGACTGGCTATTGAAGATAGGTGATGTTCCTAATGCACAAGCTGTTGGTTTTGAGGATAGTGATTGGAATATGGTGACTCTTCCAAGAGCTTTTAATGAAAATGAGTCTTTTAAAGTTGCCATTGACCAACTGACTGATACAATAGTATGGTATCGTAAGCACTTTAAAGTTGCAGTTTTAGATGCTCGTAAGGTTTTTGTTGAGTTTGAAGGAGTTCGTCAGGGAGCTGATTTTTATTTGAATGGATATCATTTGGGCAAGCATGAAAATGGAGTTATGGCGGTGGGATTTGATTTAACTCCTTATATGAAAAATGGTGATAATGTTATGGCTGTACGTGTAGATAATGACTGGAGCTATAAGGAAGTAAGTACAAATACAAAATTTCAATGGCATGATAACCGTTTCAATTGTAACTATGGCGGCATTCCTAAAAATGTTTTTTTGCATGTGACGAATGATGTATATCAGACTTTACCACTATATAATAATTTGAAAACAACTGGACTTTATGTCTATGCAACAGATTTTGATATTAAAAACCGGAAGGCTAAAATTCATGTGGAATCGGAAGTGAAGAATGACAGTCATAAATCACGGAAATTTAGTTTCTTGGTAACTTTAGTAGATGCAGATGGAAAAAATGTCAAAGTATTCAAGGGGCCTGATGTGTGCTTGAAATCAAAAGAGGTAAAGATTATAAAAGCGGAGGCTGAAGTGAATAATCTTCATTTCTGGAGTTGGGGATATGGTTATTTATATACAGTAAAAACAAAGTTGGTAAATGCAGATAATGAGGTTGTTGATGAAGTGAATACTCGAACAGGTTTTCGAAAAACAAAATTTGATGAAGGTAAAGTCTGGTTGAATGACCGTGTGATTCATTTAAAAGGCTATGCACAGCGTACAACTAATGAGTGGCCGGGAGTTGGAATGTCTGTTCCTGCATGGTTGAGTGATTATTCTAATGATTTAGTCGTGAAAAGTAACGCTAATCTCGTGCGTTGGATGCATGTTACTCCGTGGAAACAGGATGTGGAGTCGTGTGATCGTGTCGGATTAATACAAGCAATGCCAGCGGGTGATCAGGAGCGGGATTCCAAGGGACGCCAATGGGAACAACGTACAGAACTGATGCGTGATGCAATTATTTATAATCGTAATAATCCGAGTATTTTGTTTTATGAATGTGGAAATAAGGGGATTAAGCGTGAACATATGTTGGAAATGAAAGCAATACGTGATAAATATGATCCTTATGGTGGACGTGCTATTGGTTCTCGTGAGATGCTTGATATTCGTGAAGCAGAATATGGTGGTGAAATGCTTTATGTTAATAAGAGTAGGCATCATCCGATGTGGTCAATGGAATATTGTCGAGATGAAGGATTAAGGAAATATTGGGATGATTATAGTTATCCGTATCATAAGGAAGGTGACGGTCCTTTACACCGTGGAGCATCTGCCAAGAGCTATAATCATAATCAGGATATGTTTGCGGTTGAATTAGTCCGTCGCTGGTATGATTATTGGCGTGAGCGTCCAGGGACTGGATTGAGAATCAATGCTGGAGGAACTAAGATTATTTTCTCTGATAGTAATACACACTTTCGTGGAGCAGAAAATTATCGTCGTAGTGGTGTGACTGATGCTATGCGTATAGAGAAAGACGGGTTCTTTGCGCATCAGGTGATGTGGAATGGTTGGGTAGATATAGAATCTGAACAGACTTATATAATTGGTCACTGGAATTATCCGGAAAATACGGTGAAACCTGTATATGTAGTATCTACCGGGGAAAAAGTGGAATTATTTTTGAACGACCGGCTATTAGGTGAAGGAGAACGTGAGTATGATTTTTTGTTTACTTTTGATAAAGTGGCATTTAAACCGGGTAAACTGGAGGCTGTCAGTTATAATAAGGCTGGAAAAGAATTGAGCCGCTATGTCTTGACTACTGTTGGTGAGCCTACAAATATAAGATTGACAGCTATACAAAATCCGGAAGGTTTTCATGCCGATGGAGCAGATATGGCACTTATTCAATTCGAGGTAGTAGATAAGGATGGAAAACGTTGTCCATTGGATAATCGGATTGTCAAATTTGATTTGAAAGGTGAAGCTGAATGGCGCGGTGGTATTGCGCAGGGTGAGGATAATTATATCCTTAGTAAGGACTTACCTGTAGAATGTGGAGTAAATCGTGTTCTTATCCGTAGTACAACGAAAGCCGGGAAATTGATACTTACAGCAAAAGCGAAAGGCCTTCCTGAGGCTTCTATAACCTTAGAAACTATTCCGGTGGAAAAAGTTGATGGGGTAAGTAACTATTTGCCACAAATGACATTGAAAGGACGATTAGATAAAGGTGAAACGCCATTATCCTCTTCATATAGAGATAAAAAAGTTAATATAGGCATTGTTTCGGCTAAAGCAGGTGCTAATAGCCAGAATGTAGCGAAAAGTTATGATGATGATGAACTTAGTGAATGGAGTAATGATGGGCAGCTTAGTACGGCTTGGATTACTTATCAGCTTGAACGTGAGGTGAATATTGATGATGTCTGTTTGAAGTTAAGAGAGTGGCGTAAGAATAGTTATCCGTTAGAGGTATATGCAGGAAATACCCTCGTTTGGAGTGGAAAGACAGAACGAAATTTGGGATATATACATTTGAAAACAATGCCGATGCGTACGGATAATATAACTATCCGTTTGAAGGGATCTGTTAGTGTGAAAGATGCTTTCGGAGAAATTGTTGAGGTAGAAGATAAAGCATCAAATACACGCGTACAGGAAAAGGCGGATGAAGAACGTTATTTACCAATTATTGAGGTTGAATTTTTGGAAAACAGTAAGTTGAATTTTTAAAAGATAGAATAATAAAATGAGAAAAAATGTAATCACCCTTTTTGTAGGGATATTGTTACTGGGAATACCTATGGTATATGCAGGCAAGCCTGTGAAGAATATGGATTTGTATCTTTGTATTGGACAATCTAACATGGCCGGACGAGGAAAACTTTCTCCGGCGGTGATGGATACGATGCAGAATGTTTATTTATTAAATGCCGAAGACCAGTTTGAGCTAGCAGTAAATCCTTTAAATCGTTATTCTACTATCGGAAGGGGACTTACCGGTGAATATTTGGGACCTGTATATAGTTTTGCTAAAGCAATGGCTTCTAAAAAACATCCGGTAGGCTTGATAGTAAATGCTCGTGGCGGTACTTCCATCCGCTCTTGGTTGAAGAGCACAGAAAAAACAGGTGGGCTCTATTATAATGAAGCTTTACGCCGAACTAAGGAAGCAATGAAATATGGCAAACTGAAAGCTATTATTTGGCATCAGGGAGAGACAGATTGTCAGTATCCTGAAGGATATAAAAAGAAAATAATAAAGCTAATGACGGATCTTCGTAATGATTTGGGAATACCTGATTTACCTGTCATTGTAGGACAATTGGCAGAATGGAACTGGACAAAGAAGCCTTATATACCTGAAGGAACGAAACCATTTAACGATATGATTAAGGATATTTCTTCTTTTCTTCCAAATAGCGCCTGTGTTTCGTCCGAGGGGCTAAAGCCACTGAAGAATGAGAAAGATCCTCATTTTGATGCAGACAGCCAAATAATACTAGGCAGACGTTATGCAGAAGCCGCAAAAAGATTATTAAAAAAATGATGAATTAGAAAGATTTGTGCAAAAAGCTCTCCCTTGTTTATCTGGAAATAAATGTATATCTAGCAAATAAGGGAGAGCTTATGATGGAAATAGTGTTTTAATATTATGTATTATTTAGTAGTAATATCGGTCCAGCGGCCGGCGAAACGAATATTTCCAATATTTCCTTGATATGTGTGGTTATTTCTGATAGATATTGCTTTTAATCCTGCTTTTAATGCACCTTCTTCTCCTTTAGCCATGGCATCAGATTGGGCCTCTTCTCCTTTTAAAGACGGATTTACGAATAATTCTACTCGATTATTAGTGTAGTCTACTTTTAATACGAGTAAATGGGTTTTCTTGAAATCGTATTCATTGGGAGCTTCCGTACGATTCTTACCTAGTCCAACTGTGAATTTTAACTTGCCATTTTCATTACGATGTGCATATATGTTTCCGCGTGCACTACCGCCTACATGGTTAGCGATTAATGCTAAAAATTCACTAGGTTTTTTAGTTCCTAATTTTGAGAAGTTGACAAGGCAAGCAAGGTAATAACTACCTTGCCGGTATGTTTTGCCGGATGATGTCATAGAATACACACTGGAACGTGTCCCTTTTATCCCATCCTCAAATCCGAATTGTATGGATGGACCACCTTCCTGATATTCGGGGTAACTTAGTTCTTTTCCAATTATGGGACTTGATGTTGTTGCTGCTTTGGGATCTTTAGTATAGGCAGCACACCAAGTATTTTCTTGAATCATTGCTTTAGGCTCAATATATGCCGATTTCTCTAACTTGTCTCCGGTTTTATATCCATCAAGGAGATTGTTTTTGATAATCTGTGCATTGCCTGTCAGACTAAGGGTGATTAATGAGATAATTAAAATAATCTTTTTCATAATGCTATTCTTGATATTTTAAGTGTTAAAATGCTAGTGCGAAGCGGTAGTATGAATTTGTTTTTAGATTGAGGGCAAGATAATTCTTTTCTCGATGTCCTTCCTCATTAAGTCCGGTATATACCCATATTGTTGACTCACTACGTAGTGTGGATGTCCAATAACCACTTCCGGAAGTTAATCGCTCCCATGAAGAATCCTGCCATAGCGTTTCTCCATCGGCTTTGGTTAAGCTGCTTGAGATAGTGGTATTTTGCTCTTGTATGATAAGTAGCTCTTTGACTGATGGAACATACCAACCGGTCGTGAATGATGGAGCCTGGACTGAATAGCTGGAAAGTTTCTCTTTTACAACAGAGTTGATATCTGCTCCAACAACAGCGATGTCTGAATTTAACCATGCTTTGGTATCTTGGTAGCCAGTATTTGAAAACTCTTCTTCATTTGGAATTTTTTGCCCGTTGACTGAACTTGTACCGACTGGTGCAGGAAGAATGTCTGTATACCATGTCTTATTGCTAACACTGGATACGGTTCCCCATCTTTGTCCGGTTCCTTCGTTACGTTTTAATGCGTATACCAGTGCGTGCGTACATTCAGGATAGTCTTTTCTTATAGCTTCAGTGGTCCCTATTTGATAAATGACCCCAATGATTTTGGTTTTATCTTCTGATTCTAAATCTTGATCTGCTTTAATTAAAGTGCCATCTGCACAATAGAAATCTCCAATCTTCAGTTCGTGCTGTATTTTCTTTGTTCCACCATCAACAGTGTATGGTGCGTATGTTCCTTTTTCTATTCCTGTAATTGCGATTTCGTACTGCTTGTTCTCGCTTGAAATGAAAGTGCCATTTATTTTATAAGTAGTTGTAGGGTTTATCAATAAGCGATATTTATCTGTGCTTGGTTCATAATATGGTTGCACTTCTATATTCTCACTTTCTCCTTTGGTTAGCTTGAATGTTGGATTAGCAGCAGGAATGTTGTATGGAGCTATTGTTGTTCCTTGGTTTGTAAATTCATATGTGGTGGACGGTAACTGAATAACTACCATTGCCATTTGATGTTCTAATGTTAGATTGAGTGAGTAATTCTTACCGGATAGTTCAGCTTCTGCAGAGCCTGTCATCAAGTCATATTGGGTATATTCACTTCCACTCATATTAGCACCTATCTTCCAGTTACTTATGATTTCTGCAAAAGGGTTTTCAATGGATGCTTTAAAAGAATTGCTAACTTCCTCTTTATAAGGATAATATGCATAATAAGTGGCTCCTTCCAGTTCGCTGCTATAAAATAAAGAGCCATTTGCAGGTATCCATACATCGTGAGTCTTGTTGTAAATTAGGCATACATTATTAATTGAGCCTGCAATTTCTCCATTTTTAACGGCGAACAAACCTATCTGATCTTCGTTTTCGAATGTTGTTTTATATGTTTCATCTGTTGTTGCACGGGTTTTGCTACTATTATATATAGCTTTATCTGTGATATTAATTAGAATCTTATTTTTATCATTGTTTGAAAGAGTAATGTTCTCGTCTTGTGAACATGCCGCTATAAGTAAAGAGCATGCGAGTGCTATTGTATATACAAATATATTTCGTTTCATATCTTCTTGTTTTTTATATTTATTAGAAATGAGGGAAAATATTTCCTTATTTTTATTTTTCGGTTGATTGCGATTTTATATCTTGTGTCTCACCTGAGTTATTCCAATAGGAAGAATCAAAAGCGGTATCTGTTTCAGGAGCATCAGTTGTAGAGTTAATATTTTCTCCATTACCAGGTTGCCAATCTGTGATGCCACTTTCTGTGATGGTAATACTAGGATTTTCTCCTTCTCCTCCCAGAGTAACCGTGTATAGGTGTCTTCTATTGCTTTCTAATGTTATATTATCTATTGTTTTCTCATAAAAAACCCCATCGGCTACCACTTCTATTGTAGTTTGTACTACTTCTTGAGGTAATAAAATTAATGTCGAAGTTATTGATGTATTGTCATTCACTAGTACACTTACATCTTCGCTTTCTGTTCCTAAAGAGGTTGTGCCATTTGAGGTGTTGAAGAATCCCTTTGTGATAAATCCTTTTAAAGTGTAAGAAACATTTTCGGGTTTACTCTCATCTTTATTTTTGAAAATCAAGCTAAGTTGGCTCAGTTGATGTGTAAATTGAAAATTGATCAGAGGATTACTTCGGGTAGTAGTGGCTTCGGCAAACAACCAATCGATATTGAGTTGATTAGTTGCGGTTTGATTTTCACTTTTGGTGTCTACTGTAACAAGCCCTCCTGCTGTACCGTTGATACCGGTGTAAGGGTGATATGCAGTCAGTGAGACTTTACCATTTCCTTTGATATAAATATCATTATGGTCACCTACAGCAGTAAAAAGTTGTTCGTTTTCTCCGGAGCATTGATATAAGATATTAGTGCTTCCTGTATCCCCTCCGGTAACGGATACACCTATACATTCTCCCTGACCCCACATGGAGCCGTGGTAGCGTGTTTGAGGACTGCTTATACTTCCCCAGATTTCAGCTTTTGCACCAGGGGTATCTGGTCCACCATATTCATTGCTGTTGCATCCGGTGAGAACCAGTATTCCTAGTACTACTGTTAAATACATGTTTTTCATAAACGTTACTGTTTTATATATAAATAATGTGGTTGTTATATATTCCCTGTTTATTTATAGGTCTCTCTGACTTTGTATAGAGCAAAGGTATGCGATTTGCTTATAATGTACCTTGACGGCTGTACATTTCCATGTACCCCAGTTCAAACATGCATAAAATGCCATATTCTTAGGGATTTTGTGCAGGATTTTTCTGACTTGAATTTTGTTTTGTTACACATGTGAAGTGGTAAAATAATGTTATATAAATAATATGTACTTTCTTAGTTGGTACACTTTATCGGGCTGATGCAAATCTAATACGGGAAAGTGCGTATTGTGGAATATAGTATTCAATTTGTGTATTGATAAGATGATAAATAGTGAATAACATGATATTTAAACTAAAATGTATAACAAACTGTTTGTTTGGAAACGATAGGCGGCAGGCACTTAGGCACTTCTAATAGAAGGTGCCCGGTGGATAGGTAAATCCACTCTTGTGGAAGAGTTCACAAAGAATGAATACCGAAGCTATCTTTTGATGGATTTCAATAAGGTAAGTGACTCGGTTGGGACTCTCGCTGAATGAAGACAGGACTTATGTGAAGTACTATATGGGTGATACCGGGCTACTTATCCTAAAATGTAAAACTTTTCCAATAGAGGTAAAATCGAATGACAAGTATACCATTTGTTCGCTTATCAGGTTCAACGAGAGTTTTTATCAGCGCATAGGAGAATGCTATGTGATTCATCCTAGGAACCTATGCGTAAAGGAAGGGATAGTGTGTCTGCCTATATGGCCTC
The DNA here is from genome assembly GCF_002632415.2 of Bacteroides celer. Lineage (NCBI taxonomy): Bacteria > Pseudomonadati > Bacteroidota > Bacteroidia > Bacteroidales > Bacteroidaceae > Bacteroides > Bacteroides celer. Next base: position 253,432 of record NZ_CP178209.1, read on the forward strand.
CTGTTTGTGATACACTTCAAAAACACAAATTAACTCCTGTGGAATAGAAAATAAACCGGATGAATCTGTTCTGCAAATGCGGACTGAAACAGGAGTCCCATCCGTTGGCAGGTTCAGTATCTTGTTGAACGCTGATTTACAGAAAAAATAATTAATTCATATAGAACGCTGTCTAATAGATGTTTATGCCTAAGTAATTGTAAGTTTCAGGTTGTTAAAAGGAGACATAAAAGGGACAAAAGGGGACTGAGCGGTATCTGCCCTGTTATATCTTTGCAGAGTCATTCAAACAAAGAGAATGACAAATAGATAACCTTTATTTTTTTAACCATTTAAACTTTAACAATTATGGCTTTAGAGTATGTAGTAACAAAACGTGTGTTCGGTTTTGACAAGGACAAAAACGAAAAGTATGTAGCAAAATCGGTTCGTTCCGGTAAGGTGAATTTTGCAAAGATGTGTCGCAAGGTGAGTCAGCTTTGTGGTGTCCATCGTAAGGTGGTTGATTTGGTGGTCAGCGGTCTGGTAGATAAAATGGCCGAGGATATTGACGATGGAAAGAGCGTTCAGTTGGGTGAGTTCGGTATTTTCAGTCCTACTATCCGTGCCAAGAGTGCGGATGATGAGAAAGATGTTTCGTCCAAGTCGATCGTTCAAAGAAAAATTATTTTTTATCCGGGAAAAATCTTTAAGGATACGTTGGAAGATATGAGTATCACCCGTCGTGTGGAGATTGAAACGGATTATACGGATGGAAGTAGTAACGGTGGTAATAATGGTGGCAATCCTGATTCCGGTGATGATGGTAAGGGAGATAACGGGGAAGCACCGGATCCGGCTGCATAATTTAGTTAGTTTTGTCTTAAAAGTGTCTTTAGAGTAGTAGTGATGCACAGAGAATCGATTTATGATCGGTGATCTGTGCATCTTTTATTGTATATATGTCAGTAAAGCATTTCTTAAAAAAATAAATGCGAACATAAAACAATTTGATTTGTTATTTATAACAAATGGATCTATATGGAGATGCTCTTCTTACATTATGATGTAAAACATCTCTTTATTTCTATTTTTTAAGGTGATTATTTGACTATATGTCAGTTTAAACCTTTATATTTGTATATGTGAAGTTAACCGAAGAAAAAATCACTTATTATTGGCTATGATGAAAAAGGAAATTAAATTCAGTCTTGTTTATCGGGATATGTGGCAATCTTCCGGTAAATATCAACCTCGGGTTGATCAGCTTGTCCGTATTGCTCCTTTGATTATTGAGATGGGTTGTTTTGCCAGAGTTGAAACAAACGGCGGTGCTTTTGAGCAAGTGAATCTGTTGTACGGCGAAAATCCTAATAAGGCCGTCCGTGCTTTTACCGCACCTTTTAAAGAAGCGGGTATTCAAACGCATATGCTTGATCGCGGATTGAATGCGTTGCGCATGTACCCGGTTCCGGCAGATGTGCGTAAACTGATGTATAAAGTCAAGCATGCGCAAGGAGTGGACATCACACGTATCTTCTGTGGGCTGAATGAAACGAGAAATATCATTCCTTCCATTAAATATGCTTTGGAAGCAGGTATGATTCCGCAGGCAACTCTTTGTATCACCTATTCTCCGGTGCATACCGTTGAATATTATGCTCGAATTGCCGATCAGCTGGTTGAGGCTGGTGCACCTGAAATTTGTTTGAAAGATATGGCAGGTATTGGTCGCCCGGGTATGTTGGGGCAACTGGTCAGGACCATCAAGGAAAAACATCCGGATGTATTGATACAATATCATGGTCATAGTGGGCCGGGATTGTCTATGGCATCCATCCTCGAGGTTTGCGAGAATGGTGCGGATATTATTGATGTGGCTATGGAACCCATGTCTTGGGGTAAAGTGCATCCGGACGTAATCTCGGTACAGGCAATGTTGAAAGATTTAGGTTTTCAGGTTCCGGATATTAATATGAAAGCATATATGAAGGCTCGTGCGATGACGCAGGAATTCATTGATGACTTTCTGGGTTACTTCATGGATCCTACCAACAAATATATGTCTTCGCTTCTACTGAAATGTGGTTTGCCGGGTGGCATGATGGGTTCCATGATGGCAGACCTGAAAGGAGTGCATTCCGGCATCAATATGATATTAAGGAGTAAGAATGAGCCGGAACTTAGTCTGGATGATCTGCTTGTGATGCTTTTTGATGAAGTGGAATATGTATGGCCCAAGCTGGGTTATCCTCCTTTGGTGACTCCTTTCAGCCAGTATGTGAAAAATGTTGCATTAATGAATCTTATGCAGCAGGTAAAAGGGGAAGAACGTTGGACAATGATAGATAACCATACTTGGGATATGATTCTGGGTAAAAGTGGACGTCTTCCTGGTACGCTTGCACCGGAGATTATAGAGTTGGCGAAATCTAAAGGATATGAATTTGTCGATACCGACCCGCAGTTGAATTATCCGGATGCTTTGGATGAATATCGAAAGGAAATGGATGAAAATGGCTGGGAATATGGAGAGGATGACGAAGAACTTTTTGAACTGGCTATGCACGATCGCCAGTATCGTGATTATAAGTCCGGGGTTGCCAAAAAGCGTTTTGAGGAAGAGTTGCAACATGCTAAGGATGCGGCAATGGCAAAGAACGGGTATTCGGAAGAGGAAATTAAGAAGTTGAAACGTGCCAAGGCAGATCCGGTTATTGCCCCTGATAACGGACAGGTACTTTGGGAAGTTTCCGTAGAGGGACCATCCATTGCTCCATTCATCGGGCGTAAATATCAGCATGACGAAGTCTTTTGTTATCTTTCCACTCCGTGGGGGGAATATGAAAAGATTCTAACCGGATTTACCGGACGTGTGGTGGAGATATGTGCACAGCAAGGTGCGACTGTACATAAGGGAGATGTAATCGGTTATATTCTACGAAGCGATATTTTTGCGTAGACTCTTATAAGAGTTAGGGTATAGGTAACTCAATAAAGAATTTTAGGGGAGTGTCTAACAAGTCCCTTTTTAGACAGCCCCTTTCTTTTGCGTATAAATTCAATGTAAAGACGATCATGAAAATTCTTATGTGTTGTAATTGAATGGATATTTATCGGTAGTAGAATGGAATGTTTAATATGGAATGAGCGTATTTTGTAAAAAATGCGATGGTCAGAGCAAAAAAAGCGGACTTATTTTGTTCTTTCTATAATTAAGTACAACTGCTTGAATTTCACGATTGGACGGCCAAGGTAGCTGGAGGTGCTGTAACCGTTCGCTTTTGCCCAATCTACGACTTTGTTACGCAGCTTTTCCGGATAGTAGATTGTAAGTAGTTTTTTCTCTATCTGGTCTCTCCATGACTCTGGTAAACTTATGTTGCTAAGGTGGCTAATTGAGGCAATGCCAAGAGCGAGAGCAACGACACTATGGGTGAAATCTCCACTTTCAGGTGTGGGCTCTATCTGTAAATTCTGTTTCACTCCATCCACGAGGCTCTTGATAGCAAGAATATCTTGGGTGAGGTTGAGCTCTGAGATGAAATCAACCTCTACTTTTGCTAATTGATGAAATAGATCTCCTTTCTCTGCGCCAAGTAGTTTTAAACCCCAATCAATTTGGAAACGCAGAGATTCTACAGCTCTCTTTATACTGAGAGCATCTTTTTTCTTTGGATTTTTTTTGTATGCCATGACGAATAGAATGTTAAAATGAGTGTGCAAAAATAATGGTGAAGTATGCAGAAACGTTGCACACATAAAAAAAAATGCTATAAATTAATATATTTAGGTGGTATGCAGTTTTTTTGCATACAAAAAAGTTAACTTTGTACTAAATAAGATTATGAATTCTACCCTATAAAACATGCTATCAAGATATCTAAAGTAGGAAAAACAATTAGATGAGATATACAAAAAGGGGTTAAGCAATTGAATAATAGAAAATAGTAATAATATTTTGAAAATCACGGAAGTTTAGAAAATGATAAGTAAAACCTTTAACCGCTATATCTGGTTGCTCAACACGCTGCTTCAGCATCGCAGATTAACTTTTGAGGAGATAAGCTGTCGATGGAAAGATAGTTGTCTCGGTGATGGTAGACCGCTTGCATTACGTACATTCCACATGCATAGAGAAGCTATTGCAGAACTTTTTGGTGTAGAGGTCGAATGTGATACATCCAGCTATGAGTATTATATTTCTTCTTCCAGTCAACTGAAAAATGACAAGACTCGTCAGTGGTTGCTTAACTCCTTCACTGTGTCTAATATGATAGAAGCAGGGCGCAACATGAAAGATCGAATTTTGTTTGAGGAAATTCCTGAAGGAACTGAATATCTCCAAACAGTCATAGATGCAATGCAACGAAAAAAGGAACTGAAGATTGATTATAAACCTTTCAATGGTCATCAGTCAATATTTCACTTGCAGCCATACGCTATGAAGGTTTACCATCAGCGTTGGTATGTAGTCGGCTATCTCAAAGAGCAGGAGGGAATAAGGAATATTGCCCTTGATCGTATTTTGGAAATGGAATTGACAGATGACTCATTTATACTCCCCAATGATTTTGATGCAGAAGAATATTATGCTCATACAGTTGGCATATTTGTCAATGACAAATTGAAGCCACAGAAAGTAGTTGTTCGGGTATTCGGTGTTCATGTAGAGTATATGCGTTCTCTGCCACTGCATTTCTCTCAACAAGAGATAAAAACAGAACACAAAGAGTACAGCGACTTTGAATACCAACTTTGCTTAACTCCAGAGCTAACAAGTCAGTTACTTGCTATGGGTGAAAAGATCGAAGTTATGGAGCCAATAGGGCTGCGTGAAGAAATTAGAAAAAGACTTTTTGCTGCCATAAATAGATATAAATAGGAAAATAATGGCGTGCAGAGTCTTAGCAGAGATCAATATACACAGTTATAAACTCTAAATGAAGAAATTGGAAATGGTTAATAATTACACAATAAAAACAACCTATTACGATAGGAAAATGGATGAAAAGTTGCTAACCCAAATAAACGAGCGGTTTCCTTGGATCATCAGTTATGTTAAATCACATAATTGTTTAGATTTCCAGACTGGAAATGATCCTAAAACTAATCGTTCTTGGTTTTCTATATATAGAGGTACTGGACGTATACTAACCTTTCGTAGTCATTCGGGTAAAGTTAATGAAATATGTGATGTAGCCGAGGCTTACAAAGAATTAATGCAACCAGATTTTTTTAGAAATCCAACACCGGATCAGTTTGACACATATTTAGCGAAAATCGCTTCCACGGAAAAATTCAAAAGATACTATAAAGATACAGAGGTTCGCAATGAAGGATATTATCAGACATTAATAGGACGTCGTTATACGTTCGAAGTTAAAGATACCGATGATTTTATTCTTTTTGACAAGGAGCTAGTTATCGGTTTTAAAACAAAAGGCATAAAAGATGAATGGAATAAGGAAATCGTAGACCAACAAACATTGAAAATTGAACAATTAAGAAAGACGTACAATGGAACACTCCCTGAAGAAATAAAACCTGAGTATGGTGAATTTGACTTCCTTGGTCTAAATACTAATGGAGATATATTGATAATGGAACTTAAACAAAATGATCCTGCTAAGACTGCATTGTCGCCCATTCAAACTTCATATTACTATCTACAGTTTCAAAAATTAGCTAGAGAAGATGATAAGTTGTACCAACGAATAAAAGCAATGATCGAGCAAAAAATAGATTATGGACTTATCGGTTCCAATTACAAAAATAAAATACCATTAAAGCTTTCCGGAAGAATAATACCGTGTGTAATTGTAGGAGAAGACAATAGACTATCTGAAACAATCTGCGAAAGATATAGATTTATTCGTGATTTATTTTTACCGGAAATGAAAGCATACACATGCACATCCGAGGTTGAGGGTACTCTCGTTACATCAGAAAACTTAGAAACAGAATGAATCTTATTATTCATCGTGGGGCTGACCAGATAGGTGGTTGTATTACAGAAATATCGACCGAGAATTGTAAAATTCTTATAGACTTCGGTAGCAATCTTCCTGGTTGCAAAAAAGAAGAACTGACAGAAGAACAAGTAAAATCAATCATAGGAAATGCTGATGCTGTATTCTATACACATTATCATAGTGATCATGTTGGTTTGCACCATCTGATACCAACAAATGTCCTTCAATATATAGGAGTAGGAGCAAAAGAAGTTATGCTCTGCAAATATGACGCTTTGAGGGGGCACGGAGATTACTCCAAACAGATTGAAGCAATAGAGCGTATGGAAACCTATTGTGCGGCAAAACGTATTGATGTCAGTAAGAAAGGGAAGATTTTCGTTACTCCGTATTTTGTTAGTCATTCTGCTTTTGATGCATATATGTTCTTGATAGAATGTGAGGGAAAGAAGATATTGCACACAGGAGATTTTCGCAGACATGGCTATATTGGCAAAGGTCTTTTTCCTACTTTGAAGAAGAATGTGGGAGAAGTTGACATACTTATAACAGAAGGAACAATGTTAGGAAGAAGTCAAGAATGTGTGATTTCAGAGAGCGAAATACAGAAGAATATTATAAAGGCATTGCGTGAACACAAGTATGTCTTTGCCTTGTGTTCGTCAACTGACCTTGACCGGCTTGCAACATTCCATGCGGCGTGTAAAAAGACTGGACGTATATTCTTAGTTGATGAGTATCAAGATAGGGTACTTAATGTATTCACGAAATATGCAGGATGCAAATCTGATTTATTCCAGTTTAATGCTTTCAAGCTAATCAGTTATAGAGCTGTCAATGTTAGAAGCAAGCTACAGAAGGAAGGGTTCTTAATGCCAATTCGAATGAGTAGTGGCTATTTGCTTAAGGGAATGCTCGATATATATAATGATGAAAAACCGTGGTTGATATATTCTATGTGGGGTGGCTATGCAAAAGAGGGTAAAGACTACACAAACAGCGATGTTATAAATATCCGTAATCTGTTTGGCGATAGAATATTAGATGGAACAATGGATGGTGTTCACACAAGTGGACACGCTGATGTTGAAACATTAAAAGAAGTCTGTCAAACTCTTCATCCTCGTATTGGGGTCATACCTATACATAAAGATGAGAACTCACGATATGATAGCATTAGTGGAATTTCTTCATACTTTATATTCGACGAAGGTGATGTTGACATACATGACATTCATATTTCTGTAAAATGAAAATACTTCAAATTTCTGATACACATAATCAGCATCGGCAGTTGACCGATCTTCCAGCTGCTGATGTCATTGTACACTGTGGCGACTTTACGGACAATGGTACAGAGGAAGAAGTGCTTAACTTTCTCAACTGGTTCATCGAATTACCCTATCCTCACAAAATCTTCATAACTGGTAATCATGATCTTTGCCTTTGGGAGGCTGAAGGCATTGAAGATTTGCCTAACAATGTATACTTCCTTCAAGATTGTGAATGTGAGATTGATGGTATTAAGTTCTTTGGTTTGGCATATAACCATCCTGAGACTTTGATACCAAATGATGTTGACGTGCTCATTACTCATGAACCTCCTATCATGATACTTGATGAATCAGCAGGAATTCACTGGGGAAATGCATTACTTCGAAACAAGGTTTATGAGGTAAAGCCACATTATCATTTGTTCGGCCATGCTCATGAAGGATATGGTACATTCAAGGATGAGCACATCATTTTCTCAAATGGGGCAATACTTGATGACAACTACAACTCTTGCCATAAACCTAAACTGATCATTTATAAATAGCCAAATTATAGTTCTCCTGATGGTTATAAACAACAAAAAGTGTATATGCTAAGGTTAACTGAAAAGATGAAGTCGGATTATATTTTGATCGTATTGGCATTGACATATATTCTATTTGTATTTTATTGATAGTTAACTATATCTATTCCTGTTCTGGTATCATTCCTAAAATGATATGCCTTTCCTCTCCTGATTCTGGAAGACGGAAGGATAGGCGATACATCGTCTTAGAGATTTCTCTAGGCGTTTTACGTAATTATGTTCTGTACTTTTAATGGATATAACTAACACGGTTGTTAATAATGGATTCGGCAGCATAATTAGGCTATTTATGTTTTGAAGTAGAATTTAGAGTAGTAGGTGTACAGGGGATCGATGAAAATTCGATGGCCTGTGCATCTTTTTTCAATTAGTGATACCACAAAATATGATTAAGAATTTGCTAATTCCAATATTAATTTTAATATTTGCATTATAACAATAGTGTCAGTTGAAAACAAAAGATGAAATAATCGCTATTCTCCGGAATTTTAAGGAAGAATTTGGGGAGAGATATGGAATTGAAAAGTTAGGACTTTTTGGTTCTGTGGCTCGTGGTGAGCAGAAAGAGGATAGTGATATTGATATTTGTGTAAAGCTTCAAGATCCGGATTATTTTACTCGAATGGAAATAAAAGAGTCATTAGAAGAGCGTTTTAATGCAAAAGTGGATGTCGTGTCTTTAACTGCAATTATGCGTAGTTTATTCCGCAATCATATAGAGAAAGATGCAATCTATATCTAATGCTGACATATTGGATATGCTTCTTTTTGTAGAAGAACGTATTAATACAACTATAGAAAGATGTGGTAGTGTTATTTCTGTAAATGATTTCTTAGCTTCTCCTGATAAGATGGATATTTTTGATGCAACTTGTATGCGTTTGCAAACCATAGGTGAAACTGTTAAGAATATAGATAATCTGACTAATCATGAATTATTGATAAATTATGCCGGTACTCCATGGAGGAGCATCATTGGACTGCGCAATATTATTTCTCATGAATATTTATCTATTGACCCCGAAGAAATTTTTAAAATAGTAAAAGTGCATCTGCCTGGATTGCTTCTTGCAATTCAGCAGATCAGGAATGATATTGCTGCTAGTATATGAGACCTTTGTAGCTTTCCTATTTTTTATTATGCAAACGGTAGTCTTTAGGTGCCACTCCCATCCGCTTTGTAAACTCCTTATAGAAATGTGATCTATTCATAAATCCACTTCGATACATAATTTCTTCAATAGTGAGTGAAGTGGTAACAAGTAGTTTTGTCGCAAAGTTGATTCGTTGTTCTTTAATGAAATTCTTTGGTGGAGACAGATTTAATTGTTCGAATTTACGATATAAATTGCGGATGCTGATTTGTAAGCTGCTGGCAAGTTCTTGGGGGGTAAATTCATTATTACTGATGTTCTCTGCGATAATTCGCATCGCTTTTTCCATAAGCTCTTTATCTTCGCGGTCGACCAACTGTCCCGATATAAATTCAAAGGCGCTGGCTGATGTCGAGTAATAAGTTTCCAGATTCTTGCTTTTTTCCAGAAGTTTGGTTACGACAGTTTTTAGGTAGTTGACATCAAAAGGTTTGGTTATGTATATATCGGCGCCCGAGTTGACACCTGCTACCTTATCGCTATTATCATTTTTGGCCGAAAGGATGATAATAGGGATATGCATTAAATGCTGATTCTGCTTTATTTGTCTGGTCAATGTAATTCCGTCGATTCCAGGCATCATAATATCAGTAATGACAAGGACGGGGCTATATTTCTTTAATACTTTCATCCCCTCTTCTGCATTCTCGGCAGTTAAAACGGTATATTCTTCCTGGAATATGTCTTTTATCATCCATAAAATATCTTTGTTGTCATCAATGACAAGAATGGAAGGTAGAGAAGATAAGATAGCAAGATCGTTGTCTTCTGTGAAACTGTTTGCCGAGGTTATGGACTCTACAGAATGTTTCTTCTCCTCTTCCGGAGATTCTTTCGCATGGTTGTCTACTTCCAGACAAGGCAGTGTCACAGTGAAGCAAGTATAATCATTTTCAATGCTTTCTACCTCAATAGTTCCTTTGAGTAGCACGGCCATGCTATAAGCAATAGCCAACCCCAATCCGTTGCGGGCAGATAATTCGTTCACTGAATTCTCTGTTATGTTATCTAAGATAGTATATCTATTGAAAATATTGGAAATGTCTTTTTCCGGTATTCCCTTTCCGGTATTGTAGACCGAAAAGATTAGCTTACTTTCTGCTATATACATTCTGATACGTATGGTGCCGCGGGGCGGAGTATATTTGAAGGCATTCGAGAGCAGGTTGTTGGCGATTTTAACGAAGCAACTTTCGTCGCTATTCCATATCAGGGTATTGTCGAATTCGGCCTCAAACTCAATATGGTTCCTTTCGGAAATATCAGTGAAAGATTCCATCATTTCTTTGACAATTATTCCAAGAGGCAACTGTTTAATCACACATATCTTGTTCCCGGTTTCCATCCGTCGGAAGTCTATAATTTCTTGTATAAGCCCATTGAGCCGTTCGGTATTCGATTTGATTAAATTAGCATATTTCTTAATGGATGAAGATGCCTCCTTACTATCGATTATTCTGATGCAGGGACCGTATATAAGCGATAGGGGAGTACAGAATTCATGTGTGATATTAGTAAAGAATCGCAATTTACTTTCATACATCTCTTCTTTATATTTTTCGGTTAACTGACGAGCTACGGCAACCTTGCGCTGTTTATATTTCCTCTTTAAAAAGAGATAAACTATCCAAATACCTCCTCCGATGAGCATTACGTATATGATTTGGGCATAAATGGAGCTATACCATGGAGGAAGAATTTGTATGGCTATTGATTGAGTTGGGATGTCGGTGCCTAAACCGTCATTGTACTTGACATGAAGTATATATTCTCCCGGACTGATATTGGTGAATTGTGCTTCATTTGATTGTGCGTGCATCCAGACATTACTGAAATTTTCGAGTTTATACGAATAGGTCCCATTTTCACCGTTAATGAAATCCATAGCCACAAATTGAATCGTGAAAAAGTTTTGGCGGTGCTTCAACACTAACTGATTACCTTTTGATTCTTGTTTCTCAAAGTCACTTATATTGTATTGCTTATTGAATATCCTCAAGCCGGTAAAGTATATTTCGGGCTGATATTTTTTCTGAAAATCATCCCCTTTATTAATCCAGACCAAACCATTGACTCCTCCGAAAAAGGATGAGGAATCGGACAAGCGCTTGAAGTAAGCATTATCGCTGTATTCAACTACTTTTATTCCGGATTTGTTATTGAAGTTTCTGAAAGTCCTTTTTTCAGGATCAAACAGGATAAGCCCCGCATTGGTACTTAACCAGAGTTTACCCAGATGGTCTTCAGTGATACCATGAATTGTATTGTTGGGCAGTCCGTGTGTCTCGTTGATGTTTTCATAAGCAAAGTTTTCTCCACTTTTTAATGACATACGTATTAGGCCATAACTTGTTCCTATCCATAATGTGCCTTTATGGTTGTAATGGAAACAAAGTACATCGTTCATGGGTGCGATGCCGTTGTCTTCAAAACTGAAATATTTACTGTTGGAAGTTTGGGTATTAAAGCGTATGATTCCATTTCCCCGCATTCCTATCCACATGATGGAGTCATTTTCAAAACATAATGCATAAATCTGATTGAACCGATGTTTGTTTTTGACATTAAAGGTATATCGGTCGATATCATCCGTATACAATTTATATCCGTTCTTTCCGATCCGGATTCTGAAGATTTCGTTTCCTGCACCTACCCATAGTAATGAATCGGTATCTGTCAGGATAGAATGTACGTATTTTATGGGGAGTCCGGTCCGGTTTTCCAGTGTGTGTATTTTATGGTCTGTGCGATTATAATAATTCAGATTAGGTCCGTCAGAACCAATCCAAAGTAAGCCGTTGGGGGTAGAAGCAAAGGCAAAGATAGCATTGTTGGATAGTCCGTTGGCTGTAGTGTAATGTATGACGTTGTCTTGTGAGTAATTTTGTGACTGATAGTCCTTGATGTGTATGATTCCATTGTCTTTCGTTCCAAGCCAGAGGTTATTGTCGTCATCTGCGTAAACAGCTCTCACCGGGCGTTTCTTTTCAATAGGTAGTTCCGTCAGATTAATGCCGTTGAAAGTATATTCATCCTTTGTCATCGCGTAGACTCCCTGTCCGTCGGTCCCTATCCAGACAATATCCTGTTGCTGATCTTTCCATAGGGAAAACACTCCGCAATCAATTCTGATCCTTTCCGGCAGATAATTCCCTTGATTGTTATTCAATCTGATTAAGCCATTTGAATTAAATGCGATCAGAATATCTTCATTATCATATATGATGGAGGAAATTCCTCCATTTTCCATCATTAGTTTCTCGATATTGCAGATGAATAGTTGTTGATCTCCTTTTATTTCAAATATATTTCCCTTTTGGTCTACGATTATTAGTTTATTGTCACTTTTAAACAGATAATCAATAGCATCCTCATGTCTGAAATCGGCATGAGGCATGATAGTCGGTTCTCCATCTGTTGATTCATGAATGCTGTATCTTTTTAAGGTGCCTTTATACAGAATCCAGATAATGCCATCCTCGTCGACTGTCATTCCGGACACATTACTTTTGGTTATTTCCGGATCGATGGGCAGGTTTATGAACTTTTTCTGCTCATCCTGATAGAGTGATATAAATCCCGTATGCCCCAGAATATATAAATGTGAATGTGTATCGGTGGCAAAATGGCAATCCTCATTAAACTCTTCGTAATACTCTTCTATACTATTGCGGCGCTGATTGAATTTATTCAGTCCCCATTTGGTGCTAAGCCATATATAATCGGCAGACGTTTCCAGGATTTTCCTTATGACATTACTGGATAGCCCGGTCGAATTATTGATTGCAGGTTTGTAAGTCCGTATATTATGTCCGTCATAGACATTAAGACCGTCATAAGTACCGATCCAGAGAAATCTTTCGTCATCTTGCATGATACAGATGACGGAACTGTTGGAAAGTCCGTTGATACTGTTAATCTGTCTCAAATTGTATGCATGGGCAGACAAACTAGAGAGACAGGTAAAGATTACCATGATATAGACTATGGGATTCTGCATACTTTTTATTTTTTCTCAAAAGTAATGATTGCAGTTGTTAAAACCTACGGCAAATTCTCGGATTATATGCCTGTTTTTGCCAAATATGTACTCAATACTGCCTTTTTTAATTCCAATCATGTTTGTTTAGTCACAGTAAATTGTATTTTTGGCCAAGGTATTCATTGTTGCTTAAAAAAACAGCCTCGCCAAAATGCGCTTTTATTAGGCAGAAATGGAAACATAGTTCAGGATTTTAATCACCACATTTGCATCCAGACAAGAGTGTTGTTGTCTTTGTTATCTGGATTATTAAAATCAATTTGTTAACCGATGAAAAAAAATCAATTCAAGAGCTATCTGGCTAAATCATGGAAAAGAAAGATCTTATCTGTTGTATCTTTGCTTTTGTTTTATTCCTATGGAACACTCGCTTTGGCGCAGACGAACGCAATTACAGGTTGTGTGGTCGATGCGGATACGGAAGAACCTTTAATAGGTGTCACTGTAAAGATACTCGGGACTGCTCAAGGAACAGTCACTGATATTTCGGGAAATTATGCGATAAATGTCTCAAATGGAGCAACGCTGGAATTCAGCTTTGTCGGGTATAAGACTGTTACGCATGCCGTAGGCACCAAGAAACAGATTAATGTAGCCTTACGGTCTCAATCGTATGAGATTGATGATGTAGTTGTAATTGGTTATGGTACAGTGAAGAAAAGCGATTTGACTGGTGCTGTAGGATCTGTATCTGCTAAACAATTAAAAGAAGTAACCGTAACAAATCCCCAGTTGGCACTGCAGGGACGTGTTCCTGGCGTTCAGGTCACTCAAACAGACTTCTCTCCCAGTGGAGGTCTTGAAATCCGTATACGTGGTACGCGTTCATTTCAAGCCTCGAATGATCCGCTTTATGTAGTGGACGGGATGATGCTTTCTACAGGATTGAGCTTCCTCGATCCGGGTGATATTGAGAGTATAGATGTATTGAAGGATGCGTCGGCTACCGCCATTTATGGTTCGCGTGGTGCAAATGGTGTTGTTATTGTCACTACGAAACGGGGAAAAGAGGGGAAACCACAGGTGGATTATAACAGTTATATCGGATTTCAGACTATTGGCCGGAAACTGGATATGATGAATGCAGCCGAGTGGATCGAATATATGCGTGAATCTCATCGTCAGGCTAAAGGAAATCTTAAATATGACAGTCCGGTAGCCAACATGGAACAGGATATGAATATGTTGAGGTTTAACGAAGACCAATATGTATTGCGTACGGTGATGATGGGATGGAATGAAGACGGAACATATTGGGACCCCAATAAGGTAAGAGGATTTGACTGGGTTGATGCGGTTACTCAAAATGGTTTCACTCAAAATCATAACATTAATGTGCGTGGAGGTTCGGCGAAGACGCAATATTCTTTCGGGGCAACCTATACAAATACGGATGGTGTTGTGAAAAACCGGGGATTTGAGAGAATTACCGCACGTTCGGCCATAGATACCCAAATCAGTAGCCGGTTTAAAGCTGGGGTTACCTTCCAGTATTCACATTCATTGGAAGACCTTGATACCGGTTTATATTCAAATGCCTCCAAGATGTGGCCCGCTTCTTTCCCTCTTGACGAAGATGGTAACTATATAGAGCTGCCCGGTAATGATAATAGTAATTACAACATATTATATGATCTTGTTGATGGAGCTGTAGTACGCCAGCGTAAAAGAGACCGGGTATTAGCCAATGTCTATCTGGAAGCTAAAATTATCGACGGTTTATCATTCAGATCCAGTTTCAGTTATGATTATGATATGTATGTGGATGGTGACTTCAGAGCTTCCAAGACAAGAGCGAACACCGGAGGAGATAACACTGCAAGTGTATCAAACCGTAGAGCGTATGCTTATACATTGGATAATATGCTGACGTATACGAAGACTTTCGGAAGTATTCATAATCTTACTGCCACTGTTGTTCAGTCTATCGAGGGGTCCAGTGCGGAAACATCCTATATCAGTGCAAAAGGGATTCCAATTGATGTTCAAAAATGGTATAACTTGTCTTCTGCCAATGAAGTAACCTCTGTAAGCAGTGATCTTACCGAGCGTCGTTTGGCTTCATTCCTGGGAAGAGTGCAATATAGTTTGAAAGATCGTTATTTGCTGACTGCATCACTTCGCTATGACGGTGCGTCTGTCCTTTCTGACGGACATAAATGGGCAGCTTTCCCTAGTGCAGCTCTGGCATGGAGAATAATGGAAGAGCCTTTTATGAAGAATACACATGAATGGTTGTCTAATCTGAAGATTCGTGCCGGTTGGGGACGTACCGGAAATTCTGCGGTAACTCCGTACAAGACACAAGGTTTATTGACAAATACTAAATATGTTTTTGGAGATGCGACTCCCGCTGTGGGATTTCGCCCTAGTGAACTGGCAAATAAACAATTAGGTTGGGAATATACGAACCAGACCAATATCGGTATCGACTTCGGCTTTTTGAAAGGACGGATTTCCGGTAGCTTGGATCTTTATGTACAGAACACGAATTCCCTGTTGATGAACAGACAACTTCCGGTTGCTTTGGGGTATAGCAGTATTTTGTTTAATGTGGGAAAAACAGAGAATAAAGGTTTGGAAATTGCACTAAACACAGTTAATATAGATTCGAAACAAGGCTTCCGTTGGTCAACCGATTGGGTGTTTTCTATGAACAGGGAGAAAATCGTAGAATTATATAATGGTAAAAGTGACGATGTCGGTAACTCTTGGTTTATTGGGGAACCTATCAGTGCCTGGTATGGATATAAATTTGATCGAATCTGGAGTAATACGGAAGAAGATCTCGCCTTGATGGAAGTATGGAATAAAGCGGGTAATACAAATTATGTTCCCGGCACTATTAAACTTGTAGACCAAAATGGAGATAATAAACTCACTCCCGAAGACGATAGAGTTATATTAGGTAATCCGAGACCTAAATTTACAGCCAGTATGATGAATAATTTTTCCTTTAAGGGATTTGATTTATCCTTCCTTTTGTATGCCGATTACGGACGTATAATTAAGAATGAGGCGGATATGGGCTTTAACGGGAGAGCTAACCAGCCTAAATATGATTATTGGACACCCAATAATCCGGGAGGAAGATATCCGCAGCCTTATCGGGATGCAGAGAGTCCGACAACAGGATCGACTTACATCACCCCGCTTCGTTACGAGAACGGTTCTTTCTTGCGTATGCGCGAAATAACACTGGGTTATACGCTTCCTGCAACCTTTACCCGTAAGGCTTTTATAGAACGTTGCCGTGTATATGCCGCCGTGCAGAATCCATTCATTATTACTAATTTCTCTGGTGTGGACCCGGAAGCTGCACATGGTAATGACTATCCTATGGTACGTACTTATATGTTCGGTCTGAATCTAAGTTTCTAACATTAAAATGTATATAACAATGAAACGATATATTTTAACAATCATAACAAGTTGCCTATTGTTTGTGAATTTCTCTTGTAATGATTTTCTGGAGGAAAAAGTAGTTTCAAAAGCTACGATGGCATATTATGAAACACCGGAGGGTATAGACGCTGTGGTGAATTCGATTTATTCAAAAATGAGGTGGCCTTTTAGTGGAGAACGTTTCCACAATTATGCATTATTCGGGACTGATCTGTTCATGACTGCCACAGGAACACACGGTAATGCCTGGGACCAATATCAGGCTACCGCACTGAATGCTTCAACCAGTCTTCTTTATTCGCTGTGGACCCAATGGTATGAAGCCATTTCGGCTTGTAACACAGGGTTATATTATATTGATGACATGAATGAGAATGCAAGTTGGAAAAATCAACGAACCGCTGAAATGCGTTTTTTCAGAGCTTATTTCTTATTTGATCTGATGCAGCAATTCGGCGCTATCCCGATGCCTCTGGAACCGGTGTTCGAAGCCCAGACTTATATTCCAAGAACGTCGGTTGATAAGGTTTATACCCAGATTATTGAAGATTTGAAATATGGTGCTGATTATAACTATTTGCCTAAAACGGCAGAGCGCGGTCGTATCAGAATAGGAGCTGCACAACATTTGTTGGCTAAGGTATATCTCACACGGGGAAGTGCCGTTAGTGCAGAAGCGAAAGCAACTCGTGGTACGCAAGATACGGATTTGGCGGAAGCTGCACGATATGCCGATTTGGTTATCGGCAGTAGCGAATATGAATTGGAAAAGAACTTTGCCGATATTTTCCTGCTTGACAATAAAGACAGCAAAGAGGTGATTCTGACTGTCAATTATACCAAAGATGAGATGTGGAACGGAGAGGGTAATCCGATGCACATGTATTCCACAGGTTCGTATACTAATCAGCCGGGAATGATTCGCGATATCGCGAACGGTAGACCCTGGTCACGTATTCGTCAGACATTTTGGGTGATGGAAGACCAGGCGAAACATGGAGGATTATTTGATTACACTAATGACTCCCGTGGCGAAAAAACATTTAAATCAGTATGGTACTCCAATAATTCCGAAACGATTCCTAAATGGGCCGATATTAAAGACGGTTCGACGGTGATATGGTCTCCTAGTGCTGCATTGAAAGGGAAACCTAAGTTTGAAGTAGGTGATACGTGTATTGTTATGAGACCTATCCATTATAAAGGTATTCCATTGACAGAGGGAGGATTTGAAAGCAAACGGGATTCCTTAATACTTTTCGGTTCGCAGGATCATAATCTGTGGACGATGGAAAGAATTGAAAGTGTAAGGGACTTTTGGCCAATTATTGAAAAATGGGCAAATGGAGACCGCCCGGATATTATGTATGAACCGGGACACCGTAATTTCAATGTGTATCGACTGGGAGAAACATATCTGATTGCAGCGGAAGCCTATGGACGTCAGGGGTTGTATGATAAGGCTGCCGACCGATTAAATGAAGTTCGTAAGCGTGCTGCTTATAAATCAGGAGAATGGAGATCGAATCTGAATGTAATTAATGGGAAAGGGGAGAAGCTGACAAGTTCTACTGAATCGAAGATGACGGTTAAGGAAACTGATTTGAGCAGTTTGTCGTTAGACCAGTTTGTAGACTTGATGCTCGATGAAAGAGGACGTGAGTTGATCGGTGAAGACAATCGTTGGAATGATCTTAACCGTTGTGAGAAACTAATCGAACGGTTCAAGGCACATAATGCAATAGGTGGTACTGCCGGTAATATACAACCTTACCATGTACTTCGTCCGATACCGCAGAATCACATAGACCGTCTGGACCCTGCCGGTGCACTTGAAGTGGAACAAAATAAAGGATGGTATTAATTCGTATGAACATTTAATCTGTACAATTTATGAAATCAATAATAAAATCTATCAGTTCGATATTGAGAGTGAGAAGCTTGATTCCATGTCTTTTTCTAATGGCATTGGTCGGGTGCAATGGTGATATGTGGGACGGTTATCAATTACCGCCCCCGCTTCCGGCCGCCGCTGAACCGGAGCCAGAACCGGATCCCGATTACGAGGATCATCCGTCTTTATTGACCACAGCGGAAGCAACCCGGTTGGAAACATTAGGAAAAACATACGATTCTTCCATCAAGCTTCTTTCGGGAGGTACTTATCTTTCGACGTTGGAATATGTGGTCTTGCTTTTTAAAAGTGGTGAAGCTGCTTCGGTTCAGCGGGCAGAGCTGATTCTCAAGACCATAATTGCCGCACAGGTCACCGATGAGAGTTCTTCGCATTATGGTAATTGGGCTTGGGGAATTAATGATAATGTGGGAGACCGGAACCCGCCATTGTTCTTCGCCCGCCGAATGTTGGGAGAATTGTGGGATTTACAGGACAGGATGCTGCCGAGTATGAAAACTGCATACTTGAAATCGTGTGAACGTCTGGTCACTGCCGCCGAACGTCGTTGGGACGTAGAAGTATTTGCTGCCAACCGTGCAGGCGTAGCGTATAGCAATGTATATAGTCTCTATGTGGAAACGCTCACGCTGGCGGGAGTCCGTTTCAAAGATAGCCGGTTGACACAACTGGCCAAAGATAAATGGAAAGTTTTTTATGATAACTTTAAAGTGCATGGTATAGATGAATTCCTTTCACGTGATTATGATAATATTATATTTAATGCTCTTTGGGGAATTCACGAATATGTAACAGGATCACAGCAGGATGAGATAACGGAGGTGATGGATTATATGTATATATTGAAGATGGCGGTCACTCATCCTAAACTTTATACTCCTGTAGTAGGTATCAGTCGGGATGATCGTAAGTACAATGCCGGGAATGATGCTCGCAGTGAATTCCTGAAGCCGGGAAATACTCCTGCAGGATATATAATTCCTGATGAGGCGACAAATCTTAAAAATAACAGGACTTATCCGTTCGAGATTAATGGTAGAGCCGGTTCTTATACGTTTACTTTTAAGTCTTATCAGACCGAGAAAGCGGCTATGGGTAGTATGTCCGGATGGGGAAGTTACTATTGCCAACAGGTTCATTGTATGGCAACTATGGGCACAAGTACCAGTGCCAGGTCTACACTCTTTATTCCAGGATCTTATATTCACGTGAATGGTTTTACCGATCAGAAAGAACTGTCTACTTTATGTGTCTATAACAGGTTGCCTACATTGTGGCACCGTGACCAATGGGGAGGAAATCAGAGCGATATTTCGAGTACATTATTTGATTTTGGTGTGGGGCTGTCTACTCAATGGATAGAGGTATCGTCGGAAGAGGGTAAAGTGGTATTGAACGCCAACAACAGAGGATACTACGTATATCTGTTCCCGTACATACTGGACAATAATAATCAGATCAAGGGTTGTAGTCTTACTAAAGTGAAACGGGCCAAAACAAGTGAGAAATATCATGTGGAAGATTTGAGCTTTGATGAATTGCTCTTCCCCTCCAATGCTTTGTGGTTTGGTGTATATGTCAAGGTGGTGCCTGCGAATACCAGTGTTCCTACTCCGGAGATAACGTTCAAGAATGAGAATGGGGTAATGGTATTTTCTACCAATGAGGGACATCAGTTGAAAATTGCACAAAAGGATGGTGTCAGTGTTCAGGTTCGAGACGAAGACCCCTATTCGAAGCCACGTTACTATTATTAACTAGGATGAAATAACTCCTGCCAATTTAAAACAAAAATCAGAACTATGTTGACGAAATGTTTTTGTACGATACTGTCTTTACTATTGTGGGGAATTGCTTTTGCACAACAACCTCTCAATAGGTATCTTGACTCTAATCGGATTTATCTTGATTCCCGGTATGGATCGGGGGATGGAGAGTTTGATTGGCGCATGATGAAAGCGGGCGATGTAGGTGAATCACCTGAAGAAATATCCCGAATCAATTATAATGACTCACGATGGCTTCCTGCCATCGTGCCGGGGACGGTACTTAATTCCCTTGTATACAACAGTGTTTATCCGGAACCTTATTACGGAATAAATAATAAGTTGGAAAAAGGAATCATTCCGGATATCTCAAAGACCGGACGGGATTTTTATACGTATTGGTTCCGGACGAATTTTGATGTGCCGGCAGATTATAAAGATAAGGTAATCTGGTTGCAGGTAGATGGTATTAATTACCGTGCGGAAGTATGGGTAAACGGAAACCTGCTTAGTACTGTCAACGGAATGTTCAAGCAGGACTTTATCAATATTACCGAGTATGCCCGTGTCGGTGAATCCAATGCATTGGCTATTAAGGTATATCCGGTCGATATGCCTAGTACCACTGCTTCCAAATGGTGGGGAGCTCCGGGGGAATTCCGTAATGGTGGTGACGGTAATATCGGTTTGAATACGACGATGTTGATGAGTGTAGGCTGGGATTTTACTTTTCTGGATGGTATTCGGGACCGTAATACGGGTATTTGGAAAAACATTTCTTTGTATGCTACCGGAGGTGCTGTGGTAAGATATCCGTTTGTGAAGTCAAAGCTGTCTGTTCCGGGTTATGATGTAGCCCAGGAAACTGTCAGTGTGGAGGTTACCAATCCGGGTACTTTATCTGCTAAGGTGAATTGTGTGGTTAGTGGAGAGATTGTCGGTGAGGGAATTAAATTCAGCAAGAACGTTACTCTTTTTAGAGGAGAGACACAGGAGGTAGTTTTTACTCCGGATGAATATCCTCAACTTATCATTAAGAATCCGCGTCTTTGGTGGCCGTTGTTCAAGGGGGCTCCCGAAATGTATGAGCTTAAACTGGATGTAGCAATTAATGGGATTGTCTGTGACTCTGTTAAAACACGTTTCGGTATCAGGGAAATTACTTCGGATCAAAATACACCCGACCATTCGCGCCAGTTTTATGTGAATGGTAAGAAGATATTTGTAAGAGGTACTAACTGGATTCCTGAAGCTATGCTTCGTACTTCGGATGAAAGAACTTATGCCGAATTGCGCTATACCAAGCAGTCGGGGATTAATCTGATTCGTTTTTGGGGAGGTGGTATTGCGGAATCTGATTATTTTTTCCAGTTGTGTGATGAGATGGGATTCCTCGTATGGCAGGAATTTTGGATGACGGGAGATACCAAACATCCACAGGATAAATCTTTGTATTTGGGCAATGTAGAGTCGACTGTCAAACGTATACGCAATCATCCGTCACTCGCTTATTATGTTTCGTCGAATGAAAGTACAGAGATGCCTGATGCGGAGGCTCTTATTAACCGGCTTGACGGTACACGCGGTTATCAGATGGAATCGGAATGTTGCGGAGTGCATGACGGAAGTCCTTACAAGCAAGTCAATCCGATGCAACATTACGAAAACACCGCTTCGGAACGGGGAAGCAGAATAGACGGATTTAATCCTGAATATGGAGCACCCACCTTGCCTTTGGTTGAGACATTACGCGAAATGATGGACGAGAAAGATCTTTGGCCGATAAATAAAGAAGTCTGGGATTATCATGATGGTGGTGGCTTCCACCTGATGTCTACCATGTATAAAGAGTTGACGGATAAATACGGTGAATCAGCCAGTATTGATGAGTTTGCTATAAAGGGGCAGTTTGTGGGAGCAATGAACTCAAAATCTATATGGGAGTGCTGGAATTATAATAAATATGATTTTGGTGACAGATATGCTTCCGGTTTGTTATTCTGGTATCATCAATGTCCTGTTCCGCAAGTGGCCGGCAGAATGTGGGATTATACCCTTGAACCCACAGCTTCCCTTTACCATACTCAAAATGCGCTCGAACCTCTTCATCCACAATTTGATTACTTGAAAAATACGGTTTCAGTATACAATGACTATTACCGGTCTTTTAAAGGTTATACGGTTTCGGCTGAAGTTTATGATATTAAGAGCCGTAATATCTGGCAGAAGTCAGTGGTTATTGATATTCCTGAAGACGGAGTGGTGAATGATGCTTTTAAAATAGATTTTCCGGAGGAACTCTCACAGGTGCATTTTATCAAATTACGTTTGTTGGATGATAAAGGCAAACAAGTGGGAAGTAACTTTTATTGGAGATCCAAGGACAGTTATGAAGGAGCCAAGACACTAACGGGACCTGCAACTTCCGGTTTCGAATCTATCGATCAATTGCCAAAAGTAAGGTTATCGGCCAAATACAAGACCAGAACAGATAGTGGCAATTATTATATAGATATAGAATTGAAAAATTCTTCACGGAATATTGCCTTCTTTACACAAATACAATTTTTGGATAAGAACAATAAACCGGTCAGACCTAGTTTCTACACAGACAACTTCTTCTCTTTATTACCCGGAGAGTCACGTAAAGTGACTATTGATACAGCTGTATCTAAAGTATTGGATAATTCGTTGGTCATAAAAGGGTGGAATGTGGAAGAACAGAGATTCAAACTAAAATAAGTATGCTACTATAAAGTCAATTAAAAAAGTAGAATGATGAGAATAGTTTTCAAAATGGTATTTTTGATAGCATGTCTGCTGCCATCACTTAGGATGGCGGCAGGCTCTCCTGTCGAAACTGTATGTAAAGTTGCTGATAAAGTGCTTCAGGATGTACGTTTCTATTATAACCTGAAACTGGCGGGAGATAAAGATTATTGGGTGGTGCAGACTGTGGATTTTTCACGAAACTTCTGTCAGAAAGGTACGGCTTATGCATTGTCTACCATTGTAGTGGACAGCGATAAAACGGTAAAGTTGTCTCTTGTCAATTATGGGGCTTGTAAGATTATCCTGAATGGTAAGGAGGTTTGGAATCATCCTGGTATGTCTAAAGATGACTTTGTTTATATTGAACGTGATTTTATACTCAAAGGTGAAGTTGATTTACATCTGAATAAAGGTGTGAATAAGATACTCATCAAATCCCTTGCACCTCCATCCGGAAATTGGAAAGTGCATTTACGCCCGCATGGGTTCCATTTCACTCTTACCGGGCTAAAAGAGATAGAACAGTCATTGTCTGACGTGTCGAAATGGCTGATTATCGGGACTTTCCCTGATGCCGATTTTAATCAAGCGTCGATTGTTGAGAAGGAATTTGTTACAGGTAAGATGTATGACGGTTATGCGGGAGAAGCAGTTGCATGGACTATTCCCCGGTTGGACATCGTTGCTGCAAATGCCGAGATACATCAACCGTGGGGAGAGGGATATACAGCATTCAATTATCATGCGGCAGGTTTGGCTATGGCTATGGAAATGCTGGGTAAGTATACAGGGTTGGAACCTTATTCGGGATATTGTCGTACTTACTGCGATTTCTTTCTTGAAAAGCGCAAATATATGGCTTATCAAAAATATGTGGTCAATGCTTTTAATGCTTGGGATCATAAATTGGTCGAAGGGTATTTGCTGGATTATACTTCAGCTCCGTTACTTCCTTATGCAGAAGTTTTGCTGAATACTGAACCGGCAAAGAGAAAACTTGAATACATGGCTTTATTTAATGAAATGCAGGATTATCTGGACCATGTGCAAACTCGCACGCCGGAAGGTAATTTCAATCGTATTAATCCTGTGAAATATACTGTCTGGGTAGATGATATGTATATGGCACTTCCTTTTCTGGTGCAGTCGTCTCGTTTAGCGGATAACAAGGAGGAGAAGATGAAAAGACTGAATGAAGCGGCAGAAATGGTTTTTGCATTTAACAAATATGTCTATCATCCGGAAGTCAGATTATATCAGCATGCACAGTTCACAGGAGAACCGGCTAAACTTCCATTCTGGTCACGGGGAAACGGTTGGGCTTTGTGGGCGGTTACTAATATTCTTTCAGAGTTACCTAAGAATCATCCGTTATATAAGAAAATGCTGAAGCATTACCGGGATCATGTAGAAGGATTGATTGTATGGCAGGATAAAAGTGGCCTGTGGCATAATGTACTCGATGTCCCCGAATCATATCTTGAGACGTCCGGTACGGCAATATTTACGCTTTGCATGGCTCGCGGTATCATGAATGGTTGGCTGGATAGTAAGAAATACATCCCAATCGTTGAAAAAGGATGGGAGGGGATAGAAACGATGATAGATGAGCAATATCAGGTACACGGCATCACGGTAGGAACGAACGGAACTACGGATATTAATTACTATTTAGAGCGTCCGACAGCGTTAAATGACTGTCACGGGTTGTTTCCTGTCATTATAGCTGCAATAGAGGTTGACAAACTACGTTCAATGAGTAAATGAATAAGTAAGTAGTTATTCATAATTATTTCACATATGTCGAAATTGCATTATCTTTGTCTCGAACCAAACCGCAAGACAAATGAAAATCAAGAAATTGACGTTGAGCGATTCCGAACGTCGGGAACTTACCACCGGTTTCCGTACAGGCGAAAGCCATTGTTTTCGTATGCGTTGCCGCGCCATATTGCTCAAAGCAGAGGGCTTGAGTGCGCCCCAAGTGGGAGCACAAACGGAAATGACCGCCCAAACCGTTGGCAGTTGGGTCAAACGTTTCGAAAACCAAGGAATCCAAGGATTATATACACGTCCGGGACAAGGTCGCAAAGCCATCATGGACTGTTCGGACGAGGAAGCTGTGCGCAAAGCCATCGAGTCGGACCGACAGAGTGTGCGTGCAGCCAAAGAAGCCTGGCAGAATGCTTCGGGCAAGGAAGCGAGCGAATCGACGTTCAAACGTTTTTTATCCGCATTGGCGCAAGATATAGACGTATAAGAAAACGTCCTAAGGGTAAGCCCTCGCCGCAGCTCTATGCGTATAAGACCGAGAAGCTGCAAGAACTTGAAGTACTTTTTGAAAAAGGCTCCATCGACCTCTTCTATGGTGACGAATCTCATATCTGCACGGAAGGCTATGTCCCTTACGGGTGGCAGTTTTCCGGAGAAGACGTTTACATTCCTGTCGAAAAAGCCAAACGGCTCAACATCTTTGGTATGATTGACAGGAATAACCGCTTTGAAGGTTTCTGCACCTGCGATTCTGTTGATGCAGAGAAAGTCGTGGATTTCCTCGACAGGTTCTCTTTCAAGCTCAACAGAAAGACATTTGTTGTGCTTGACAATGCAAGTGTACACCGTAATGAGAAAATAAAGCGAATGCGTCCAATATGGGAAAAACGGGGACTTTTTCTTTTCTACATTCCCCCATACTCTCCTCATTTGAACATTGTGGAGACCCTTTGGCGTATTATGAAAGGGAAATGGCTCCGACCGCAAGATTATGTCACTACAGAATCGCTGTTTTATGCCACAAATAGGGCTTTGGCGGCGATAGGAACACAACTGAATATTAACTTTAGTCATTATGCTGCTTAATTTTGATTAGTTACTTAATGAATAAGAGATATATCATTTTTACAATCTTGTTTTGTCTGGCAACTTGTGTTATCTATGGACAGGACAATCTTGAAGAGAAATTTAATAAGTTGGACAGGCTGAATCTGCTGGAAACAAATATGGCTAAAGCAAATATTGGGAATGCGCTTCAATATGCTTACTTGCTTTATCATAAAAATACGCCTGAATCGATTTCGAAAGCAGATAAAGTACTGAATATGACTCTTTCTTTTCAGGTGTCGAATGACTCGGAATCAGGAAACTACGGTTTATGGCCCTGGAGTGTAGGCTCCACTGTAAAAGACAAGAATGTGCCGTTATTTCATGCCCATCTCATGTTTGTGAATCTTTGGGACGAGCAGAATAAGATGTCGGCTCAAACTCGCGAGGCATTCCTGAAAGCATGCAAATGTATATTGGTTGCAGCTGAACGCAGATATGATGAGGAGATATTTGAATTGGGAAGGGAAGTCGTTGCGTATAGCAATGTTTTTTCTCTTTATGTGCAGACTTTAACGTTGGCAGCCGAACGGTATGACAGTGACCGGCTACGTCGTAAGGCGAATATCCAATGGAGGCGTTTTTACAATAACTTTAAGTTTTACGGTATTTCAGAGTTTTTGTCTACTACGTATTACCAGGTCATATTCGATGCGTTGATGGATATTAAAAACTTTGGGCATGAAGAAAGAATAGCCAAGGAGGCAAAAGAAATGATGGATTTCCTTTATTTGCAACAATCGGCAGTGACACACCCTTTGCTGAAAATTCCTGTGTCGGGCATTGCCAGGGACTACAGAGAGTTTACCAAGTACAATGATGCCAGAGTGGAGTTCCTTCAGCATGATGTTCAGGGCTATACGCCTCCTGCCAAAGCGATAGAAATCAATACGAACCGAAAGTATCCTTTTGAAGCTACCGGAAGAACCGGGGCACTGCCATTCGTTTATAAAACTTATCAGACACCCAATGCGGCTATGGGTTCAATGAGTGGTTGGGGAAACTATTATTGGCAACAGATCTATTGTATGGCTGCAATGGGCAAGAGTGAGAAAGAGAAAGCTACACTTTTTATTCCCGGTTCATATACACCTATAAATGGATTTACGAGCCAACAAGGATTGTCTGCACTCTGTGTCTTCAACCGTCTTCCTACTATGTGGCACTTGACCCAATGGAAAGGTGACCTGGCTGATTATCGTGAAACTTTCGGTGAGTTTGGAATTGGATTTACAGATCAATTTAAACGAGTTTCGCGAACGTCGGAAAGAATTGTCATACAGGCATACGGGTATGATGTTTATATTTTCCCGTTTGAAATGGTTAATGGAGAGATCAAATCGAGTTCTATGGAACTTCGGCAGAGAGAAAAGACCAGTCCTCGTTACCATACACGTCCTGCGCATTTCAATGAATATGTATTTAATGAGAAAGCAGACTGGTTTGGTGTTGTCGTGAAAATAGTTGAATCGGGGCAGAAGGTAGAAAGACCGGAAATTTTTTATAAGACAGAAGCTGCTATCCACACGTTCTCAACGGAGGACAATCTCTCTGTAAGTGTTGCCTGTATGGAGCAGGGGAATTGCATTCAAATACGGACTGATGATGTTAACCTGATACCCAGATTGCAAATAATAGACTAATATAAAAATAGTATCATGAAAAGACATTTATTTATTTTAATGATGAGTTGTATTGCCTGCACCATCTCGGCCCAGACCGGTTGGCAATCTCTTTTTAATGGGAAGAATCTGAAAGGATGGAAAGTTATTGGTGGAAAAGCTGAATATAAGGTTGTAGATGGAGCTATTGTCGGTACAAGCCGAATGGACACTCCGAATACTTTCCTGGCAACAGAAAAATGCTATGGAGATTTCATTCTGGAAATGGAATTTAAAGTAGATGATGAATTGAATTCTGGTATTCAATTTAGAAGTAATGCAAAAAAAGAGTATAAAAACGGACGGGTACATGGATATCAATATGAGATCGATCCGTCATCACGTGCATGGAGCGGTGGTATTTATGATGAAGCCAGATTGGGGTGGCTATATCCTCTGACTACTAATCCTGATGCTCAAAAGGCATTCAAACATAATGATTGGAATAAGGTTCGCATAGAGGCAATTGGTAATAACATACGTACTTGGATAAATGGTGTGCCGGCGGCAGATATTTTAGACGATCAGGATGCCTCTGGTTTCATAGCCTTGCAGGTTCATTCTGTTCATAAAGAAAATCTTGCCGGAAAACAGGTTGCCTGGAGAGGTATCCGCATCTTGACTACGAATCTTGAAAGTGAGAAATCTCCCGGAAGTGGTATTGTACAGCATAATTGTATTCCTAATACCATATCCGAACGAGAGTCGGCAGAGGGATGGAAACTTTTGTGGGATGGTAAGACTACGGATGGATGGATGAGTCATCGGGCACCGAAATTTCCGGAAAAGGGCTGGCACATAGAAGACGGTGTGTTGGTAGTGGAGAAAGCGGATGGAGCCGAGTCGGGTAATGGTGGTGATATCATTACAAAAGAGAAATATAAGAACTTTGTTCTAACTGTTGAATTCCGTATCACGAGCGGAGCCAATAGTGGGGTGAAATATTTTGTAAATCCAGATGTTAATAATGAACCGGGAGGTTCGGCTATCGGATGTGAGTTTCAGATATTAGATGACAATCTGCATCCGGATGCAAAGTTAGGAGTAAACGGAAACCGGAAGCTAGGTTCTCTTTATGACCTTATACCAGCCCCTGTAAATAAGCCTTTCCGCCCTGGTTTCTTTAATAAAGCAACGATTGTTGTTAACGGAAATCACGTGGAGCATTGGTTGAATGACGTTAAAATCATAGAATATACGCGTAACAACCAGATGTGGGATGCTCTCGTTGATTATAGCAAATATAAAGACTGGATTAATTTCGGCAATTTCGAGACGGGACATATCCTACTTCAGGATCATGGGGATGAAGTCTATTTTAAGAATATAAAAATCAAGGAAATTAAATAGTAACCTTTAAAACCTGAATAAAATGTCGGAAAACAAAATATCTCGCAGAAAGTTTCTTGCAAATGCGGCAGCATTGTCTTCGGTTCTGGCAGTTCCATCATTTATAATGGGAGCAGGAAGCAGTTGTTCTAGCCCGGCTCCAAAGAAGAGAGATGCACGGATTATAGGTGCGAACGGAAGAGTGGACATGGCAATGGTAGGTATTGGAAATCGCGGGAAAGATGTTATAAAGGAACTTGATAAAACCGGCTTATGCAATGTTGTTGCCTTGTGTGATGTTGATATGGGAGCTGAACATACACAGGAAATAATGAGTATGTTTCCGGGTGTTCCGCAGTTTCGCGATTTCCGGAAAATGTTCGATAAGATGGCAGACAAAATAGATGCGGTGATGGTGGCTACTCCCGACCATAGTCATTTCCCGATTTGTATGGCTGCCATGAAACTGGGTATCCATGTTTATGTGGAAAAACCGCTTGCCCGAACTTTTTATGAGTGTGAGTTATTGATGCAAGCTGAAAAAGAATACAATGTTATCACGCAAATGGGAAATCAAGGACATTCGGAGGCTAACTATTTTCAGTTTAAGGCTTGGAAGGATGCCGGTATCATAAAGGATGTTACAGCAGTAACTGCACACATGAATAATGAACGGCGATGGCATTCGTGGAATCCGAAGATGACGGGTTATCCGAAAGGTGAGCCAGTTCCTGCTGACATGGATTGGGATACTTGGCTGGCAGCCTCTCATTACCATGATTACAATCATGATTATCATAACGGACAATGGCGCTGCTGGTATGATTTTGGGATGGGAGCACTAGGTGATTGGGGAGCACATATCTTGGACACTGTACATGAGTATCTCCATTTGGGGTTACCCACAGAGATCAATCCTCTGTATTTGAAGGATCATAACAGGTTCTTTTATCCGATGTCGTCGACTATTGTGTTTAAGTTTTCCGAGAGAGAAAATATGCCTCCGTTGGATATTACCTGGTATGACGGATTGGATAATATACCGCAGGTTCCCGAAGGATATGGCGTTTCGGAAATTGATCCCAACATTCCTACTGTTGCCGGAGGTAAATTGCAACCTGCCAAACTGAATCCCGGTAAAGAAATATATTCCGAGACACTGACTTTTAAAGGTGGATCCCACGGAAGTACTCTTTCCATTATTCCGGATGCAAAGGCAAAGGAGATGGAGTCGAAGTTGCCGGAAGTTCCTGCAAGTCCGTCGAACCACTATGCCAATTTCCTGCTGGCTTGTATGGGAAAGGAGAAACCGCGTTCACCATTTTCTATTTCCGGTCCGTTGAGTCAGGTCTTTTGCTTGGGAGTGATCGGTCAGTGGATGGGTGAAAAGCTGGTTTTCGATCGTGAGACGAAACAGATTGTGAATAATCCACTTGCTAACCAGCTTCTTTGGGGGGCGGTGCCCCGTGACGGATGGGCGGATTATTACAAAATTTGATTCTATCTAAAAAACAAGATTAACTTTTAGTTAGTAGATGCACAGATTATTGATCGATAGATCGGTAATCTGTGCATTCTTTTTATATGATTTTCTGCTTTTATACTCCTCAAACTTGCAAAATCGTTTCACAGAA
This sequence comes from Bacteroides celer, assembly GCF_002632415.2. NCBI lineage: Bacteria > Pseudomonadati > Bacteroidota > Bacteroidia > Bacteroidales > Bacteroidaceae > Bacteroides > Bacteroides celer. The sequence continues at coordinate 283,805 of NZ_CP178209.1, forward strand.
CCTTTCAGGGCCTGTATTTTCTCCTGAAAGTATGATTTGATTTATTTTCTAACTTCTATATTTGTCAACAGAAACGAACGACAATGAAACATGGTATCTTTATCTTGGCTATTCTTATGGCTTTGTTAAGCCTTCCAGAAAGTGGGTATGCTGCGGTACCATTTTTTACTGTTATTAATGATACAATCCGACGGGTTGTGATATATTTCGATGCGAATGAAACGAATGTGAATCCTTGTTATAGGGGTAATAAAGAGGCAATTATAGCATTAGATTCCTTGTTGTTCGGAAATTCGGATACGAAATATATAACAGCGTTAAATGTAGTGAGTTTTGTTTCTCCTGATGGTGACGAGTCTTATAATAAAAGTTTGGTTACTAAGAGAAATAACTCGATAAAGGAATTCTTGAGGCGATATGAATTAGTTAATAATGTTGATAAGATTCATTTCTGTTCAAAGGGAGAGGATTGGTTGGAGTTTCGTAAGTTGGTGGCATCTGACACCAACTTACCCGACCGGGAAGAAGTGCTGATGTTGATTGACTATCATAAGGATGATATCGCCAAAAGAAAGCAACTGTTGCGTAAGCTAAATCGGGGAGCCGCCTACCGATATATGGTTCGTAATGTATTTCCGGAATTGAGGCGGTCTGTTATAACGATTGTCGGAGAAACTGGGATAATAGATAGAGAGGCTTTTGAACCGGTATCTTCTGTCTCCGGGTTGTTTGTTTCGAATCAGGAAGAGGCGCTTCCGAAGAATCAACCTGATAAGCCTGTGGGAGAAAGTGAAGATAAACAGACCTGTGAGGTCGATATGTCGGAGGCAGAAGAGCCGGTGAAAAGCAAAACAGTGCTTGCAGTAAAGAACAATCTATTATATGATTTGGCATTGGCGCCGAATATAGAAGTAGAAATTCCGATAGGTAAAAGGTGGTCTTTGAATACTGAATATAAATGTCCGTGGTGGCTGAATAGTAAACATGATTTCTGCTATCAGCTCCTTTCTGGAGGCATGGAAGGACGCTATTGGCTGGGGAACCGTCAGAAACGCGACCGATTGACCGGACATTTTATTGGACTTTATGCTGAAGGTGGAATATACGATTTCCAGTTACGTGGAGACGGATATCAAGGTAAGTACTATGGAGCTGCTGGAGTGACTTATGGATATGCAAAGCAATTAGTACGGCACTTTTCCCTTGAATTCAGTTTTGGCATAGGGTATTTGACAACAGAATATAAGAAATATACTCCTTATGAGGGGGATATTGTATGGACAAATAGTGGGCGTTATAACTTTATTGGTCCTACCAAAGCAAAAGTTTCTTTGGTATGGTTGATAACAACAAAGAGATAGGAGGGCGTTATGCGAAATGCAAGATTCATGCTTCTTGTGCTTCTGTCCTCGCTGCTGGTACTAAACGGGTGTAGCCGTCGCGATATATTGGATGATTATCCTGTAAGTGGGGTAGAAATTTCATTAAACTGGGATGGAGTAACAGATAAATTACCAGAAGGTATCCGGGTTATATTTTATCCGAAAGATGGTGAGGGTAAAAAAGTGGACAGGTACCTTTCGGTACGAGGTGGAGAAATGAAAGTTTCTCCGGGACGATATTCGGTTGTAGCTTACAACTATAATACGGAGTCCATACGTATCCGAGGAGAAGAGTCCTATGAAACGATAGAAGCTTATACAGGAAACTGCAATGGTTTAGGGATTGCAGGAACGGAAAAGATGGTTTGGTCACCGGACTCACTGTATGTGCTGAATATTGATGAACTGAAAATAGATAAGAGTGAAGAGGTGCTTTCTTTGGATTGGAAACTGGAATCGGTAGTGAAGAAGTATTCTTTTGCGGTAGAGGTCAAAGGTTTGGAATACGTAACAACAATCGTAGGGTGTATTAATGGACTATCTGATTGTTGCCACATTGGTAAAGGTTATGGAGCATCTTCCTCGCAGCCTATCTATTTTGAGGTAAAGAAAGATGGTAGTAAGGTAGTGGCGTATTTCACAGCTTTCAAGCAGGCAAAGGAAATGTCAGTCCCGACACGAATATCAGAATCAAGGAGCGCAACTTCCCGTGGTGTAGGCGATATAAAGTTGATCTTGAGATTTATCAAAACGGATAATACGGTGCAAGAGGCAGCGATTGATGTTACTGAAATAATAGAGACACTTGAAGATATTGGAACTGGAGATGATGGAAAACAGGAGCCTCCACCGGAGATTGAGTTACCGCCTGATGATAAGATTGAGGTTGATAAGCCAGAGTTACCACCGAATCCTGATGGAGGAGGAATAGGAGGTAATGTTGATGGATGGGGTCCAGAGGATGGCGTTGAATTACCTGTGAACTGAATGAGATACTATAAACAAAATAGAACAATATTATAAACTTTTAAAAATACAGTTATGAAAAAGATTTTATTGGCAGTTACAGCTGCTTTAGCAATTACGGGTTGCTCACAGAATGAAGATGAGGTTATTATTAATAATGGTAATTCGGTAGAAATTAATTTGAATGGTGGTGTTGAAGCCACTACTGTATCAAGAGCAGCTATAAATAAAGGTGAGGCTTTGTCTGGTATACAGTTCGTAAGAGTTGATGGAAATGATATTGGTACTTTGGAGGATTTCAGTAACGTAACAATTACTGGTGCTATGGCAGCAGGAGGAGCTATAACTTTTTCACCTGTACAATACTACCCCTCTAATGGTTCTACAAAGGCGAATATTTTAGGCTTTTATCCAGTAGCAACTTCTATTACAGCTGGTGTGGCAACTATGACCATTACAGGAGATGAGGATGTGTTATATGCTTCTTATGTGTCGGGTAGCAAGGAAACCCCGATTACAACTCCATTATCATTTCAACATAAATTGACACAATTTAAATTTGTGGTAAAGAGGGATGCTGCTTCGACAGATGCTGATATCACTAATGTAGCTGTAACTATAAAAGATGCAAATTCTATTTTTAAGATGAGTCTAGTTGATGGTGTATTATCAGATTGGGGGACTCCTATATCTACAATTAACCCTATAACAAATGCTACTGCTTCTGTAACTGGTACAGTAGAAACAGCAGGTTTTATGTTAGAACCTAATTTAACTTCCTTAGTATTAACTGTTTCGGCAACAGGATATGACTCGTCCGATGTTACAATTACGGGTACTGACGGAGGTAAGTTTGAAATGGGTAAAGCATATACAATAACTCTAACCTTTAAAGGTAAGAGCATAACTCCAAGTGGAGCAATTGCAGAGTGGACTACTGGAACAGGTGGTGGTGCTGATATTGAATAAGCTGAAAGATAATTTAGATATATTATAATATCTCTTTCTTTTAGACAGACATGAAAGGTGAGTAGAATTTTAATTTTTCTTTGTATGGTGGAGAAATAAAATTCTACTCACCTTTTCAGTTATTTGGAATAAGAATGATGAGTTTCACTTTATTTTCTGATTAAGTGAGAATTGTTGTTGATAATCAAATAATATGGGGTGCTATCTGTGATTTTGTGTAAATAGAAAGCTGTAGGATTCTAGTTTTATACTTGCAATCTCTTTTTCACTTTTCTTCCCATTTTTTATGGCTATATGAAATCTTTCATATATTTTTGCTGGCAGCATAAACAAATACAAATACAGCCAGCTTATGCCATCTATTTGTCAAGGAACTTGGGATTGTCAAATATGTCCGAAAGCAGTGAGCAATGCTATTACTCATGTTATTTATCAGCGTGGTTTTCATAAACCAGCTCAGAGGTGTGAGGAAAATTTTATTCTTTTCTTGATTAAAGGAGAAATGCTGGTTAATAGTAAGGAATATGCCGGTACCATGCTCAAAGAAGGTGAATTTATACTTCAAGCTATTGATTCTACATTTGAGATGCTTGCCATGCTTGAATGTGAGTGCATTTATTATCGTTTTATTCAACCGGAATTGTTTTGTGATTCTCGTTTCAATCATATAATGAAAGATGTGTCACCTCCACTTATCTATTCCCCAATAAAGATAGTTCCTGAACTACAATATTTTTTGAAGGGTTCCATCACTTATTTAAAAGGAAATAAAGTCTGCCGGGATTTGTTGTCTCTCAAGCGGAAAGAGTTGGCATTTGTGTTGGGGTATTATTATTCTGATTATGACCTTTCGAGTCTGGTGCATCCGCTCTCTAAGTACATCAATAGTTTCCACTACTTTGTTATCCAAAACTATAAGAAAGTAAAGACTGTAGAAGAACTAGCCCAATTAGGGGGATATACTCTTAGCACATTTCGTCGTATTTTCAATAATGTCTTTCATGAACCAGTTTATGAATGGATGCTGGCAAGGCGTAAAGAGGGTATTCTCGATGACTTGAATAATTCTGCTTATAGTATTTCCGAGATATGCTATAAATATGGTTTTGAGTCCTTACCTCATTTCTCTAATTTCTGTAAGAAATCTTTCGGCGCTTCTCCACGTAATTTGCGTGGACAAAACCGTTCATGATAACTGATTATTAATAATAATCATGATCCATTCATATATAAAGAAATCCCCTGTCGGACTAGCCGGCAGGGGATTCTGTCATTAATCAAATTAAGCTCTCGCTCTCGAAATCTAGCAATTTCTAGTCTTTTAATTTTGCGATGATGAAGTCACGGTTCAAGCGGGCGATGTTGCTGATAGAGATGTTCTTCGGACATTCAGCCTCACAAGCACGAGTGTTTGTACAGTTACCGAATCCCAGTTCATCCATCTTTGACAACATAGCTTTTGCACGGCGCAAAGCTTCCGGTTTACCTTGCGGCAGCAAGTTCAACTGGCTAACTTTTGCAGAAACGAACAACATAGCAGAGCCATTTTTACATGCAGCTACACAAGCACCACAACCGATACAAGAAGCAGCATCCATAGCTTCGTCAGCGATAGGCTTCGGAATCAGGATAGCGTTAGCATCCTGCGGAGCACCTGTGCGTACGCTCACGTAACCACCAGCTTGCATAATCTTGTCATAAGCAGTACGGTCTACCATCAAGTCCTTGATTACAGGGAAACCGGCCGAACGCCAAGGTTCAACAGTAATCGTATCACCATCCTGGAAACGACGCATATAGATCTGACAAGTAGTAGCACCTGTTGCAGGACCGTGCGGGTGTCCATTGATGTAAAGAGAACACATACCGCAGATACCTTCGCGGCAATCGTGGTCGAATACTACCGGTTCTTTTCTTTCGCTGATGAGCTGTTCGTTCAGAATATCCAGCATTTCGAGGAAGGAAGTATCGCCGGGGATATCTTTCATTTGGTAGGTTTCAAAAGCACCTTTAGCCTTCGGACCAGCTTGGCGCCATACCTTCAGTGTAAATGATATATTTTTATCCATTTTCTTCTAATTCTTTTAAATGTTTAACTTCACCGATTAGCTCTTGTAGTTACGGGTTTGAACCTTGATAGCTTCGTATACCAGCGGTTCTTTGTACAACACCGGAGCTTTTTCATCGTCACCTTGATATTCCCAGCATGCTACATAGAAGAAGTTTTCGTCATCACGTTTAGCTTCTCCTTCTTCAGTCTGGTATTCTTCACGGAAGTGACCACCACAACTTTCGTTACGGTTCAATGCATCGTAAGCAACAAGCTCACCCATTGTGATGAAGTCGTACAGACGGATTGCTTTGTCAAGCTCTACGTTCATACCTTCTTTAGAACCGGGGATAAACAGATTCGTTTCGAATTCCTTGCGGATTTCTTTCAGTTCGGCAATACCTTTCTTCAAGCCTTCTGCCGTACGTCCCATACCTACATATTCCCACATAACATGACCCAGTTTCTTGTGGATAGAATCAACAGATTCTTTACCCTGGATGCTCATGAACTTGTCGATCTTAGCTTGAACTGCCTTTTCTGCTTCAGCAAATTCAGGAAGATCAGTAGAGAAACGAGGAACAGTGATTTGATCTGCCAGATAATTCTGGATTGTATAAGGCAATACGAAGTAACCGTCAGCCAAACCTTGCATCAATGCGGAAGCACCGAGGCGGTTTGCACCATGGTCGGAGAAGTTACATTCACCGATAGCGAACAGACCCTTGATAGTGGTTTGCAGTTCGTAGTCTACCCAGATACCACCCATTGTATAGTGGATAGCCGGATAAATCATCATCGGATTATAATATTTTACGCCATTAATTTCTTTTGCCAGTTCTCCCGGATTAACGTCAGTGATTTCTTCATACATATCGAAGAGGTTACCATAACGTTGGAGAACGATGTCGATACCCAAGCGGTTGATAGCTTCAGAGAAATCAAGGAATACGGCTAAACCAGTGTTGTTTACACCGAAACCTGCGTCGCAACGTTCTTTAGCGGCACGGCTGGCAACGTCACGCGGAACCAGGTTACCGAATGCCGGATAGCGGCGTTCCAAGTAATAGTCGCGGTCTTCTTCAGGAATATCACTTCCTTTGATTTCGCCTTTCTGAAGTTTCACAGCATCTTCTTTTTTCTTCGGAACCCAGATACGACCGTCGTTACGGAGAGATTCAGACATCAAAGTCAGCTTAGACTGCTTGTCGCCATGTACCGGAATACAAGTCGGGTGAATCTGAACGTAAGCAGGGTTAGCGAATACAGCACCCTTGCGGTAGCAAGAGATAGCAGCTGTACAGTTACAACCCATAGCGTTGGTAGACAAGAAGTAAGCGTTACCATAACCACCGGTAGCGATAACTACTGCGTGAGCGGCGAAGCGTTCCAGTTCACCTGTTACAAGATTTTTAGCGATGATACCGCGAGCACGTCCGTCAACGATCACCACATCTTGCATTTCATAACGAGTGTACAGTTTTACAGTACCTACGTTTACCTGACGGCTCAATGCAGAGTAAGCACCCAGCAACAACTGCTGACCAGTCTGGCCTTTAGCGTAGAAAGTACGGGATACCTGTGCACCACCGAAAGAACGGTTATCCAGTGTACCGCCATATTCGCGAGCGAAAGGAACACCTTGCGCTACACATTGGTCGATGATAGCGTTAGACACTTCAGCCAAACGATATACGTTTGCTTCACGGGCACGATAGTCGCCACCTTTTACAGTATCGTAGAACAGACGGTAAACCGAGTCACCATCATTTTGATAATTCTTTGCAGCATTGATACCACCCTGTGCAGCGATAGAGTGTGCACGACGGGGAGAATCCTGAATACAGAAATTGAATACTCTGAAACCCATTTCACCAAGTGAAGCAGCGGCAGAAGCACCTGCCAGACCCGTACCCACAACGATGATGTCCAAACGACGTTTATTAGCGGGGTTCACCAATTTCTGGTGAGCTTTATAGTTGGTCCATTTCTCAGCCACCGGGCCTTCTGGAATTTTTGAATCTATCTTGATCATAATATTATTTACAATTTAATCATTTACAATTTACTATTTAGCAAGCACCGCCACAAATCAGTGTTTTCACGAAGAATACCACTACTACCAGTGCGAAACCGAGTACAACAATCGTAGAATAGATGTTAGAAATGCATTTCCAACGATTGATCCATACTTTGTTGTTCCATCCCAGTGATTGCATAGAGCTCCAGAAACCGTGAGTCAGGTGGAACCACAAAGCAAACAGCCAAACGAGGTAAAGAACTACGTAAACCGGGCTAGAGAAAGTCTGCTGGATGTGATAAGCACCGTTAGCGGCATAAGCCAGCGTCAGTGTATCAGCGTGCATGCCCATGTTGTGCATCAGTTCCGGCAACTGCATTTTTGCCCAGAAGTTGAAGAGGTGCAAACCAAGACCTACGATAACGATCAGACCCAGCACCAACATGTTTTGAGATGCCCATTCTACAGTTTTTGGTTTGTCAACCACTGCATAGCGTTCGCTACCACGCGCTTTGCGATTCTGCATTGTCAGCCAGAATGCGTAGATGATGTGAATCACAAAAAGAGCGGCTAGTCCTGCGGTAGCCACTAACGCATACCAGTTTGCTCCCAGGAACTCACAAATCATGTTGTAACCATCAGCCGAGATGATTGCAACCAAGTTCATCGCCATGTGAAATGTTAGAAACAGGACAAGGGCGATACCGGTAACGCTCATCACCACTTTCCTTCCTACAGATGAATTACTTAACCACATAAATGATTGAATTTAAATTATTTAATTGTTAGAACTAAAATTTCGACGTTTTACACCTCTTACGGACTGCAAAAATAGGGGAAATAGATTGATTGAGCAAGGAATTAAAGAAATAATTCTTTAATAATGAATCAATGTGCTAATGTGTCAATATGCCAGCCAGTATGCACGCATGGTGCAACTGATTGGCATATTGGTATTATGGGACTATTTATTGTATCTTTCCGATTTTCTCACCACTGGCTGCTTTCTTGCGTAAAGCGCGTGGGGTATCGCCAAAAGAGTTTTTGCAGAAGTGGGCGAAGTGAGACAGGGAGTCGAATCCGTATTTGTTGCAGATTTCAGTGATTCGCATTTTGGTGTGTTGCAGGTCTTCCAGTATTCCTTCCCGTTTCTTTTCCAGTATCCATTCATATACGGGCATGCCATACAAGTTTTTGAAAAGGCGGCGGAAGGTAGTGGTCGTGTATCCTCCCAGATGCGCAAATTCTTCCACATTCTTTACATTACTGTAATTCTGCATGACGAAATAGTGGAAACTTTCCGTATAAGTGCTGATGGGATAGAAGAATGAACTTAGCTGGGGCAGAGGATAGAAATTGGTGATCAAGAAGACAAGTTCCTTACATTTTAAGTCGATATACTTGCCGCAAGGAGTTTCTTCGTTGAGGAATTCGGGCATGCTGGTGACAAGGTGGTATAACCTTTCACTCATAATCAGTGGAGTGTAGGTCACCGGGACCTCTGTGTGTTCCATCATTTCCTTGTACCGGTCTTCGCAGAGCAGAGGCAGCTCGTTGAACCAGTAGACAACGTATTCAACATCTGTCAATGCTAGTATTTCGACCTTGGAACCAATAGCTTGCAGGATAAACTGTCTTTCACGCAGTCTATTTCCGGGATACTCCTCACTATTGATAAGTAACTCACCCTTTATCATGAAAAGCATACAATTCTGCGTACACTTATCCTTGGGGATATGTTCCCCTTTGGGTAAGTTTCTGTATATAAGGATATTCTCAACAGCTTTGGGACATCCTGTACAGTTGGTATATTGTATGCAAAATGAATCTCCTTGCATGAAGTTATTCGTGAATTGTTATTTACGGGGAACAAAGATATAATTTTTTTGCGGAAAATGGAATTCTTTCTTTCATTACTTACATCATTATGTGCGTTTAATTTTTCACGTATCGGTCATGGTTAGGCTCTAGGCGTAATCTGCCAGAACTTCGGCATAAATCCTCATGACGTATGGCCATCGTTAAGAATAAAGAGAATATTGGGATGTTGTTCGTTTTTCGGTTGGTTTTCTGGTTCTTTTTCAAGACTTTTCTGTTTTTTATGCTTGTGATAGAAGGCTTTATGTTGATTTTTGGAAGTATTATAGTAATTATTGAACATCTATTTCTATTTGTCATGCGTATTTTTGTGATCTAAATTCATTAATTATCAATCATTATGCTAATGCTAAGAAAAATTGTATTCTTCTTTTTTTTGTTTGTAGGGTTATCGTTATTTGCACAACAAAACTATATGGTGAGTTCTTATGTGCGGGGTAATTTCTACAATCGCGGACGTATTTCTACTGAAAGTCTGCGGGCGAGTGACGACCTTATTTTCTTGAATGTTCATCCTGATAAAGATGGATCGCTTTCATTCGAGAACCCACGTGCATTTCAGGGAAAGGGGGTGACAACTTGGGAAGGATTGATTAAATCGGTTCGTGCAAAAGTAAAAGGAACAAAAGCGAAAATACGTTTAGGAGCTTCCAGTGGTGAATGGAAGGCAATGGTGGCTGATGAGACTGCTCGTACGGCATTTGCAAGAAACATAAAGAAAGTGCTGGAAAAGAATAAATTGGATGGCATTGACCTTGACTTTGAATGGGCGGAGAATGAGAAAGAGTATGAAAATTATAGTCTGGCTATCGTGAAGATGAGGGAGGTGTTGGGCGATAAGTATATTTTCAGTGTTTCTCTGCATCCTGTTTGCTATAAAATTAGCAGGAAAGCTATTGATGCAGTTGATTTTATTTCACTTCAATGCTACGGTCCTTCGCCGGTTCGTTTTCCGGTAGAGAAATATGATTCGGATATTCAGATGGTATTGAAGTATGGTATTCCCAAAGAGAAACTGGTAGCGGGAGTTCCTTTCTATGGTGTGACAAAGGATAATTCAAAGAAGACAGAGGCTTATTTCAGTTTTGTACAAGAGGGATTGATTACTGAGCCTGCACAAAATGAAGTAATATATAAGGGAGAGAAATATGTGTTTGACGGACAGGACAATATCCGTACTAAGACCCGTTATGCGATGGAGCAAGGACTAAAAGGCATGATGAGTTGGGATTTGGCCACGGATTTGCCGCTGGATGATTCTAAATCATTGCTCAAAGTGATGGTTGAAGAATTAAGGAAATGACCTCCCCTACAGGTCGCTGAATTTCCTATTGGGAGGTATCAGAAGAGATTCTTCATTATCGTTCTGAATAATAGAACAACATGAAGGCAGATTCTACTTCTGATACATCTCCCTTTCTCAAGATTGTTTAATTTGCTTCAGGTAATCTGAAGGAGAGAGCCCAAATTCTTCCTTAAAGCATTGACGGAAATATCCCGTACTGTTCATTCCTACTTTATAGGCTATTTCAGAGATATTGAACTTCCCTTCAAGCAGCAAACGTTCTGCATTCTCCATTTTCACTTTTCGGATATATTCGTTAGTCGAGAGTCCCGTAAGTGCTTTCATTTTTCGGTAAAGAGTGGAACCGCTCATGCACATTTTATCAGATAGATAGTTAATATCAATCTTCTCTGAAGAAAGGTTTTCCTCGATTAAAAGGGTAATTTTTTCAATAAACTCATTATCTAACTTGCTCAAAGCTTCGGCAATTACTATACGCTTCTCACTTAAATCTATTTGACTCCCCGGAGTAGATTGCGCCTGGAATTGGGCTACTAACTTTTTCCTTGAATCGAGCAGATTATTGATTCGGCTACGTAACAGAGAAGCACTGAAAGGTTTCGTCAGATAAGAATCGGCTCCTACTTCATATCCTTCTTCTTTATCTTGGAGAGAATCTTTGGCTGTCAGCAGAATAATAGGAATATGGCTGGTGCGCACATCATCTTTTAATTGCTTGCATAAAGTGATGCCGTCCATCACAGGCATCATAATGTCGCTGACTACAATATCGGGGATACGGCTAAGAGCCTGTTGCTTACCTTCTTCTCCGTTGTTGGCCGTGATTACCTCAAACGAGTCGGTGAAGGATTCAACTATATATTTCTGTATTTCTTCATTGTCTTCTACAATCAATAGGATTGGTTTACTGGTATCTAATGTCGCTTCTTGTGAATATTCCAGTTCCGTATTCTGGTTCATCTCTTCTTGAACCGGTTCCGTTGAGTCTGCGTGTAAGGCATTGGGGTAGATATTATCCGTCAGTAAACTGATATAGAACGTACTTCCTTCATTTTGGATGCTTTCTGCACGAATTTCCCCTTCATGTAAGGTGACGAGATTCTTCACCAAGGCCAGTCCGATACCTGTACCGGATGCCTGATGCTTGCTGCTTTCCTGATAATAGCGGTCGAAAATATGTGGCAGGGCCTCGGCGGAAATTCCGTACCCTGTATCACTGACTTTTATTTCCGTATAAGCTACCTCATTACGCATGGTCTGATGCAAACTTAGCGTTACACACCCTTGTTCCGTATATTTGATAGCGTTGGAAATCAGATTGTCCAAAACAATCGTGATGATTTCTTTATCGAAGAAAAGAAACATTTCTTCTTTTTCTATCTGAATCCGGAAATCTATTTTGGTATTTTGATTTAATTCTTTGTATTTAAGCCCTATTTCATAAATCAGAGGGGCAATGTTTCCTTTGCTGACACACAATTTCTTGTTTTGTGTCTCCGTCTTTCGGAATTCCAGTATCTGATTGATCAGATTGAGCAAACGTAGTGCGCTCTGATGGATAACTGATAGTTTCTGGGCTTGTTTTGCAGGAAGTGATGCTTCTTTTTGCATATCTTCGAGAGGACCGAGGATTAAGGTCAACGGTGTACGCAGCTCATGCGTGATATTGGTATAGAAACGCAAGCGTTCCTGATTTAACTCCTGTTCCTGCTCATGGTTTTTCTTTTCCAACGTATAGAGACTCTCCAGATCTAACTTCTTTTTGTAAGCATGCAAGATAAGATAAGTGATGCTGATAGATACCAAGATGTAGATAAGTTTTGCCCACCACGTCAACCAGAGAGGAGGATTGATACGAATGGTCAGGGAAGTGGCTTCTTCCGGCCATTTTTGATTATGAATTCGTGCTTTGATAAGGAACTCATATTTTCCCGGAGGAATGTTTCGGAAAGTGACACTATTATTTTCGTTGACGGTATACCAGGAATTTTCGAGTCCTTTCAGCATATACACATATTCTACCTGATTGACAAGTGAGTAGTTTTGTACATTGAATGTCAATCCGAAGCTATTTTGTGCATGACTCAACTCAACGTTTTGTCCTTTGGAGAGATTGATAATCATGTCATTGTTTTCCAGATTACTCAACCGTCCCAGTATTTTCATCTCTGTGACAACTGCTGCCGGGGCCGGTTGTTCATTCATAGTAATGTCTGGATTGAAACAACATACTCCATTGATAGAACCGAAATAAATCTGTCCATTCTTGCTTTGTGTGACACAACTGCTTGAAAAACTTCCTGCCGGAACATCGTCAGAGTGGTCATAGTTATAAAAACAGCCTTTATTCGTGACATAACAACTGATACCTTTATTATTGCTAAACCAGATATTCCCTTTTTTATCTTCTGTTATGGCACAAATATTCGTATTGATCAGCCCGTCTTTCCGTTGGTAAGTTTTGTAATTCAGCTCATCAGTCGACAGGAAACAAACTAATCCTTCCCCCGTTCCTATCCACATTCTTTTTTGTTTATCCTGTATGATCTGATTGATGGTGTTAGAACAAAAGCCATCTCTTTGAGTGAACGTCTTGATTTTCTGTAAGTTCGGGGTGTATATACCAAGTCCGTCTCCGAAAGTTCCAATCCAAAAACGTCCTTTCTCATCTTGAGCTATAGAACGTATAAAATCACTGTGCAGTTCGCTATTATCTGTATTGTAATGTTGGATAATTTTCATGGTGAGAGGATTTAATACAACAATTCCTCCACTATATCCAACCCAAATGTTATGTTGGGCATCTTCATAGATCGTACGGACGTCTAGATTAGATTGTCCCATGAGGGAGATGGAACGGAATCTTTTATTCCGGCTATCATAATAGCTGATTCCTCCTTGGTAGGAACCGAACCATAAATTCCCTTTTGAATCCTGTAAAGAAGCTAATATAAAATTTGAAGGAATATCTCCACTCTCTTTCTTATAAATGGCAATCCGTTTCTCTCCTTCAAATACATTAATACCTCCTCCGTCTGTTCCGATCCAAATCCGTCCTTGTCTGTCCATACAAAGACTGCTGGCTACTTTGTTGTTCAGGCTGTTTTCATTGTTTGGAATCGGGGAATAGCTTAATGTGGTGAACAAAGGAGGTTTGCTACTAATAAAGTTGATGCCTCCTCCCCATGTTCCTATCCAGATATTGTCGAAAGAATCCTGAAATATACATCGAGCGCTTGCATTAGAGAGGCTTCGACTATCATCACCCTCCTGTATGTATTCAATAGAAAGCTCCTCTGGTGAGAGAAACATACCTTGCTTCAGGTTTAATATGGCAATGCCATTGAGTTCTGAAGCAATCCAAAGTCTATTATCTTTTAATTGCCGGATGGATAATATGCGACTGCATAAAGTAGCATACTTGTCATTCTTGTTATTTCTGAATGTGATAAAGTTATCATTGGCAGCATTATATAGAGCCAATCCATTATTCGTTCCTAACCAGATGTTGCCGTTTGCATCTTTTATGATACAAAACACATCATTACCGGGCAAGCTTGTCGGATTTCCCGTTTCATTCTGGAAATTCTTTACACTTTTGTCTTTGAGAGAAAAAATACTGAATCCGCTTCCGACATGGCCGATATACAAATTGTTGTCTCCTCCGTCCAATACTGTCCATGTCTGATTGGAGGGTAGACTAGGCACCGTACTCCTATTATAATGTGTGAATTGCCCGTTATTAATATTTAGATATTCTATACCTCTATAATAGGTGCTGACCCATAAACCATCGTCGTTTTGGGTGGAAGGAGAGATGTCCGTTACGTCATTTGTAATCAGGCTGTGTGGATTTTCCGGGTTATGTTGGTAGGCAGTAAATGTTTGTTCGTCATAATTGTATGCATTTAGTCCGTCTCGCTGAGTGGCTATCCAAATGATGGGACGTTTGGAATCAGCATACACCCGGTTGAGTTCGTTGCCGGTGATTCCCTGATTGTTATGTGGCAAATCATTTTTATAATAAGTAATGAAGCGGGTACCGTCAAACTTATTAAGTCCTTCTTCTGTAGCAAACCATAAAAAGCCTTGTTTATCCTGTGTAATACTGACTACATAATTGTTGGATAATCCTTGTTCTATCCCCAGTTTTTTTACAGAATGAGACTGGGCTGTCAATTGAAGAATAGACAACAAGGATAAAAATAAAGTAGAAGCAATGTGTTTTTTCATAACTCGTGCTTATTTGTTTCAATTACCAGTTCAAAAATAAGAATAAATATTTTATTTAGAGTGTGTAAATCGTGCAATGAATGATTTGCATAGCTCTTCTGCATGATTTTTGCTTAATTGATTTATATCAATACTCTATATTTGCATCGGAAAAAACAACAAAAAATGTTTAATCTTTAAATTCTAATTTATGAGGTATGTAAGAATCTTATGCATGTGTGTCATACAGTTGCTTCTGTCAGCTGCAGCATTTGCACAAACACAAGTTACAGGACATGTGGCCGATGTGAGAGGAGATGATATCATTGGTGCCAATGTTACTGTCAAAGGAACTTCTAATGGAACCATTACTGATATCGATGGTAACTTCACCATTAATGTAGATGATAAAAATGCTACATTGGCAATTTCGTTCATCGGTTATAAGACTAAAGAGGTGAAGATAGATGGAAAGACACATCTTCAAATCGTTCTTGAAGAAGATACGGAAACTTTGGATGAAGTTGTGGTGGTGGGTTATGGTACACAAACCAAGAAAAGCCTGACCGGAGCCATCAGTGATGTTAAATCCGATGCATTGACGCGTTCTGTTTCTACGACTACTGCGGGAGCCTTATCCGGTAAGATAGCAGGTGTGTCTACGCGTGCTGTAGATGCCCGTCCGGGTAGAGGTATCAATCTTGAAATCCGTAATATGGGTAGCCCCCTGTTTGTAATCGACGGTATTCCTTATGGTGGAATGAATAGTCGTGACTGGTTGCAGGCATCGGATGTTTCCGGTAGCGATGTGTTTAATGCTCTGAATATCGAGGATATCGAGAGTATCACAGTCTTGAAGGATGCTTCTGCTGCTATTTACGGTTTGCGTGCATCAAATGGTGTAGTTTTGGTAACCACCAAGAAAGGTAAAAAGAATGATAAAGTAAGCATCAATGTCAATGGATACTATGGTTGGCAGAATCTGACCCGTTTCCCTGAATTGGCAAATGCAGGACAATATGTAAGAGGTTTGGCTGAAGCAGCACAGAATAGAGGTGAAGATCCAAGCAAATTATATAGTCCCGAGGAACTTGCTAAATGGGAAGCTGGTACCGAACCGGGATATAAGAGCTATGACTATTATGATATGGTAATGAGAAAAAATGTACCTCAATACCACATCAATGCGAATGTGACAGGTGGCTCTGAAAAGACCAACTATTATCTTTCTGTAGCTCATACCGGACAAGATGCGATGATGCCTGACTTTAAATATGAGCGTACCAATCTTCAGTTGAATATTGATACTAAGATAACAGACCGTTTTACAATAGGTGCACAGATTAGCGGTAAGTATGAAAAGAGTGAAGACGTAGGTTTGCCGGGTGGTGACGGTTATTATTCGGCTATATTGGCTATGTTCAAGATGCAGCCTATCGAAAGCCCTTATGCCAATGATAATCCGGAATATATCAATAATGTGCATGAGAATGGTTACAATCCGGCTGCGTTCAGTCGTGACATTGCCGGTTACAAGGATAATTTGACTCGTAATGCCAATATCAATGCTTATGCACAGTATGATTTCTCTTTCGGTTTGACTGCAAAAGCTACGTTCTCGTACAATTATACCAACAGCCGTTTCGACGGTTATCAATATGCTTATCAAATCTATACATACGATAAGGAGAAAGATACTTATAACGGGACACCTGCCGCAGGACGTTGGAGAAATCAAATAGATCGTAGTGTGCCTGCGCGTTATATGCAATTGCAACTGAATTATGCAAAACAGATTAAAAACCATAATATTTCGGCGGTTTTGGGTTATGAAGCCTCCGATTATGATTGGACTAAGAAAACTTATGGTACAGAACCTTCTACTGACTATCTGCCGTTATTGCAGTTTGATGAGCTCAACAGTTTCGCTGATGAATGGAGTTACGAAGCGCGTGCCGGATGGATTGGGCGTATCAATTACGACTTTGCCCACAAATATCTGATTGAATTATTGGCTCGTTATGACGGTTCTTATCTCTATGCAGCAAATAATCGTTGGGGATTCTTCCCGGGTGTATCTATAGGTTGGAGAATCTCGGAAGAGAAATTCTTTGAAAAGTTGAGACCTGTTGTAGATGATTTGAAGATTCGTGCTTCTATTGGTCAGACAGGTACAGAAAAGGATGTAAAACTGTTTGATTACTTGAGTGGTTATACGTGGAATAATGGTAATGCTGTATTGGATGGTGAACTGGTGACCGGATTGAACCAGAGAGGATTACCTATTACCAACTTATCCTGGACGAAGAATACAACATCGAATATCGGTTTTGACCTGACTATGTTCAATAATCGTTTGAAGGTAACCGCCGATGCTTTCCGCAAGGATATTACCGGTGTACCGGCTGCCCGTTATGATGTATTGCTTCCGAGTGAAGTGGGATATACATTGCCTAATGAGAACTTGAACAAACAAGCATATATCGGTGCGGAAGGTATGGTTACATGGACCGACCATATCGGTGATTTGAACTATACCGTAAGCGGTAACTTTACTTTCTCACGTTACAAGAGCATTGAGACTTATAAACCGCGTTTTAATAACTCTTGGGATGAATACCGCAATTCTGCGGAAGGCCGTTGGGGCGGTATCTATTGGGGATATCAGGTAATTGGCCAGTTCCAGTCGGAAGAAGAAATTCGTAATTATCCGGTAAATCTGGATGGAAATAATAACCGGACACTGCTTCCCGGTGACTTTATCTATAAAGATGTGAATGGCGACGGTATTATCAATGGTATGGACGAGCGTCCTATCGGTTATCCGGAAGGTTGGGCACCTATTATGTCGTTTGGTGGTAATATCGGTTTGGCATGGAAGGGGATTGACTTGAATATCGACCTTTCCGGTGGGGCTATGCAAGGATGGAGACAAAACTATGAATTGGCTAATGCATATCATGGAAATGGAAACTCACCGGTTTATTTATTGGAAGACCGTTGGCATCGTGCCGACTTGTACGATCCGGAAAGTGAATGGATGCCGGGACGTTATCCGGCCATCCGTAAAGGTGAATTCAGCTATAACAATAAGAATAGTGACTTCTGGTTGCACAATGTGCGTTATCTCCGTATCAAGAATCTGGAAGTGGGTTATAGCCTGCCGGTACAACTGTTGAGACCGATTCGTGCACAGAAAGTACGTATTTATGCTAATGTTTCTAACTTGTGTTCGTTTGACAATGTGGGTAAGTTTGGAGTCGATCCTGAAATCACTGCCGCAGCTGCAGTGGTATACCCGCAACAACGTACATTCCTTCTTGGATTTAATATTACATACTAAAAAATGAACGCTATCATGAAAAGCAAATCTATAAAAATAGTTCTGTTGGGAGCCGTCCTTACTTCCATGTTATCGGGTTGTGGCGACAGCTGGTTCGAAAGAGATCCCAAAAATATTCTTACCAATGAGTTGGTATGGAACGATCCGAACATGATTAAATCACAGCTAGCCAATTTATATAATCGTATTCCACAGTTGCACGGTGACTTCAATACCGGTGGTATGTGCGAAACGGATGATGCTATGTACTGTGGCACGCTGGATCAGAATTATCGTAATGAATTACGTTATGGCAACGACTACGGACGTTGGTGGGATTATGGATTGATACGTGACATCAATATGTCTATTGAGAATATCGACAAATATGGAATAGATATTTCAGCAGATGCCAAGCTACAGTTCAAAGCTGAATTTCGCTTTATCCGCGCTTACGTTTATTTTGAGCTTGTAAGACGTATGGGTGGTGTACCATTGATTACAACTACTTTGGAGTATGATTTCAGCGGAGATCCTTCTTACTTACGTAATCCGCGTGCCAAGGAGCACGAAATATATGACTTTGTATACAGTGAATGTGAAGCAATCAAGTCACAATTGGGCAATAAAGGCAGTCAAAGTCGTGCCAACTATTACACTGCATTGGCATTGGAAAGCCGTGCTATGCTGTATGCCGGTTCTATTGCCAAATATAATGCGCTGAAGACTCCTAATATTGTAACGTCTGGCGGAGAAGTAGGTATTCCGGCTGATATGGCAGACGATTATTATCGTAAATCGTTGACAGCTTCGCAGGAAATCATTAAAAACGGTGGATATGAACTTTATGAGAAGGAGTCAGATAAAGGAGTGAACTTCTATAAGATGTTTGTGGACAAGACGCTGAATAAGGAGGCTATTTGGGTGAAAGACTATAAGAATCCTTTGAAAGTGCATAGCTTCGGTTATGATAATGTAGTTCATCATTTAAGAGAAGATAACGATAATTCTTCTTGCATCGGTCCGTCTTTAGGATTGGTAGAAGCATTTGATTATTTGGATGGAACTTCGGGGACCTTACATTATAAGAATGGTAATGACTATGTAGTATATGATACTCCGAGCGATATTTTTGCCAATAAAGATGCACGTTTGTATGGTACGATCGTCTATCCGGGCTCAAAGTTCAGAAATCAGGATGTGGATATTCAGGCAGGAGTAGCAGTATGGAATGATAAGACCGGTTCCTACGACTTACTGACAGACTCGAAATTAGGAAGTGCTTATGACGATGATAAAACTTTTGTCGGCCAGGACGGTCCTCAGACTAATAGTCCTAACGTGAGCAATACCGGATTTTATATCCGTAAGTTTATCAGTGAGGCATCCGGTTACACTCTCCGTAACTACGCTGAAAACTGGTGGCCTTGGTTCCGTCTGGGTGAAATCTATTTGAATGCTGCCGAAGCTGCTTTTGAATTGAATGACGAGCCGACAGCTTTACCCTACATCAACCGCTTGCGTCAACGTGCCGGTTTCCCGGCCAACAGTCTGACAAGCCTGACAATAGAAAAGATTCAGAACGAACGTCGTGTGGAACTAGCTTTCGAAGATCACCGTTATTTTGATATGAAACGATGGAGAATAGCTGATATCACCTGGAACGGAAATACAGATAACGATAAAGCGATCGTTTACGGTTTATATCCTTATCGTATTGCTAAACCAAAACCGGGAACATCGGATCAGGACAAGTACATTTTTGTAAAGACAAAATCCGAACGTTTCAAGGTGGCAAGAACCTTCCAGCAGTCTAACTATTATTCATTCATTGCTGATGATGTAATTAATAACAATCCGACGATTGTGAAGAATCCATTCCAATAAAAATAAGAGATTATGAAAAAGATTATACCTTTCTTTATTATGATATGTTGTTTGTTGGCAGTAAGCAGTTGCAGCTACGACAACTTTGAGGAACCTAAGGCTACATTGACCGGAAGAGCAATTTATGACGGTGAAGCAGTAGGAGTTAGAAGCGGAAGTTCAGAGTTTGCTTTATTCCAGGACGGTTATGCTTTGCATGGCTCTATTCCGGTGTATGTTGCGCAGGACGGAAGCTATTCCGTGTCCCTTTTCAATGGTGATTATAAATTGGTGCGTATGGGTAATGCTCCTTGGGAAAGACCTTCTAATGACACAATTTATATTACAGTGAAAGGAAACACTGTGCAGGATATTCCTGTGACACCGTATTTCTCTGTTAGAAACGTATCTTTTGCCAGAAACGGCAACAAGGTTACCGCACGGTTTACTATTAATAAAGTGGTTGCTGATGCCAATATGGAGAATGTAGGTATCTATCTGGGTACAGGTGTTTTGACGGATGAGAAACAGAAAGAAGCAGAGTTGAAGTTGGGTAATACAGTCTCACTCGGTCAGGAAAACACTGCTGAAATTGAGATCCCGAATGGTTTGATAAACGAATCCTATCTTTATGCCCGTGTAGGAGTCAAATCAGACAAATCATCGGAATATTGTTACAGTCAATCTATTAAAGTAGCATTGAAATAAATAGTATCAAGAATGTAAATACCGGAGGGGGGAGTATCACAACCTGATATTTCCCCTTTTTATCCAACTAATGAAAATATGATAGTACCTATTAAACGAACTTTGATTACAATCGGCTTGATGTTGGCAGTGACGCTGCCCGCTTTCTCGTTGTCTGGTAATCCTGTGTTGCCAGGTTTCCATGCTGATCCTGAAATTTTATATTCCAACAAGACTAAGAAATACTATATCTATTCTACCACAGACGGACAGCCCGGATGGGGTGGTTGGTATTTTACCGTTTTTTCGTCTGTTGACTTAAAGGATTGGAGGGATGAAGGGATAATGCTGGATCTGAAATCAGACCAAGTACCTTGGGCGGATGGTAATGCGTGGGCGCCTTGTATTGAGGAGAAGTTGATAGGAGGAGAATATAAATACTTCTTTTACTACAGCGGTCATCCGAAAGCAGGAGGAGGAAAACAGATCGGAGTAGCTACGAGCGATTCTCCCACCGGGCCGTTTGTTGATTTGGGACGTCCCATCGTAACGGATTCACCCACCGGGAACGGTCAGCAAATAGATGTGGATGTGTTTACCGATCCGGTTTCGGGGAAGTCTTATCTGTATTGGGGAAATGGTTATATGGCAGGTGCGGAGCTGAATGAGGATATGGTTTCCATAAAGAAGGAAACAGTCACAGTGATGACTCCCGTAGGAGGTACTTTGCAGGATTATGCTTATCGTGAAGCGGCTTATGTATTCTACCGTAACGGGCTTTATTATTTTATGTGGTCGGTAGATGATACTGGTTCTCCCAATTATCATGTAGCTTATGGCACTTCAACATCACCTTTGGGACCGATTAAAGTGGCTGATAATCCAGTTGTGCTGATTCAAAACCCGGAAAAGGAAATATATGGTCCTGCTCATAATGCTGTTTTGCAAATTCCCGGCACTGATAAGTGGTATATTGTTTATCATCGCATCAATAAGAATTATCTGAAAAGTGATCCCGGTGTTCATCGTGAAGTATGTATAGATCGTATGGAATTTAATGAAGATGGGAGCATTAAGCAGGTAATACCTACTCTTTGATAATATCTTTCTTGATTTTGGTAGATGGTCAGGTTGTTTCAGGACGGAGTTGTATTGTATGATTTGAATAATGGAAGATTATAGATGAATAGGATTATAGGTAAAAAGAGAGTAGCGATTTTAGGTTTTCTGTTTGTATGTGTGGCGGGTGGATGTTCTCAATCTGTACCTGATGTAAGTTATCAGATAGAAACGGATAAGCCCTGTCAAACGATGGCATATTTCAGCGCTTCAGACGCTTGGAGTATGCAGTTTATCGGACTTTGGCCGGAAGAGAAACAAAACCAGGTAGCCGATTGGCTGTTCAGTACGGAGAATGATGCGAACGGACAGCCGAAAGGCATCGGCCTGTCCCTCTGGCGTTTCAATGTCGGAGCAGGTAGTGCGGAACAAGGGGAGGCTAGTCAGATCGCTTCTCCCTGGATGCGAGCCGAGTGTTTTCTGAATGCAGATGGAACGTACGACTGGAACAAGCAACAAGGACAACGCAACTTCCTAAAACTGGCAAAAGAACGGGGAGTCAATAAATTCCTGGCTTTCCTGAACTCGCCTCCCGTACATTATACACAGAACGGATTGGCAACCAATACCGGTCGTGGAGGTACGGCAAATCTGAAGCCGGATTGTTATGAAAAATACGTCCGTTTTCTGGCAGATGTAATACAGGGAGTAGAAAAACATGATGGCATCAAGTTCAACTACATTTGTCCTTTCAACGAACCGGACGGACACTGGAATTGGGTAGGACCGAAACAGGAAGGTTGTCCGGCAACCAACAAAGAAGTAGCTCATACTATCCGTTTGTTAAGCAAAGAATTTGTAAGCCGGAATATGGATACGCAGATTTTGGTGAATGAATCTTCCGATTATCGCTGTATGTTCCGCACTCACGAAACAGATTGGCAACGGGGTTATCAGATTCAAGCCTTTTTCTGTCCGGATAGTGTAGATACCTATTTAGGAGATACTCCGAATGTTCCCCGCCTGATGCTTGGACATAGCTATTGGACAACGACTCCGTTAAGTGAATTACGTAATATCCGCTGCCAGTTGCGGGATACCTTAGATAAACATCAAGTTGGCTTCTGGCAAACGGAGACTTGCATCATGGGTAATGATGAAGAAATTGGTGGTGGAAATGGTTTCGACCGTACAATGAAGACAGCGCTCTATGTGGCACGTATCATTCATCATGACATTGTGTATGCTAGAGCCGAAAGTTGGCAATGGTGGCGTGCCATTGGTGGTGACTACAAAGACGGACTGATTCGCGAGTACACTACTGACGATAACTTTTTGGATGGTAGAGTAGAAGATTCTAAATTGATGTGGGCTTTAGGAAATTATAGCCGTTTTATCCGTCCGGGAGCAGTCAGGCTATCCGTTTCGGCTTTCGATCAAACAAACGCTTTCATCCCTGATGGCGATACCGATCAGCAAGGATTGATGTGTTCTGCTTACAAAAACGTAGATGGAACGTATGTGATAGTCGTTATAAACTATGCCAATGAGGAAAAAGAGTTTTCTATTCATAAAGAAAAAGTAGGAAATACGCAATGGCAGATTTATCGTACTTCGGATAAAGAAGGGGAAAATTTGCTTCCGGTGAGGACAGTGAAAAGTGGAAAAACAGTTCAGATTCCGGCGCGTTCTATTGTAACGCTTCAGAGCAAATAATTAAAAACGGCTTTATATTTTTATTTCTTTTTGAAAGTTATACATTTGTGTGTCCGTCCATTGCTACGAAGGTAATGGACGGACACAATGCATAAATAAGGAGGCATTTTATGGACAATAGAGGAGAAATTGTCATTTATCAGACAAAGGATGGGAAAACTTCCATTGATGTGAAGTTGGAGAATGAGACGGTGTGGCTCAATCAAGCTCAAATGGCGGAATTGTTTCAAACGGATAGAACTTCCATAGTGAAGCATGTTAATAACATCTATAAGTCGGAAGAGTTGGAGAAAGACTCAACTTGTGCAAAAATTGCACAAGTTCAGATGGAAGGGAATCGGACTATCAAGCGTCACATTATTTATTATAATCTTGATATGATTATTTCTGTCGGTTATAGGGTCAATTCCATGCGTGGCACCCAATTCCGTATCTGGGCGAACAAAATCCTGAAAGACTACCTGATTAAGGGTTACGCCATTAATCAGCAGGTCAAAGCTGCTCAACTGGAAGACCTGAAGAGCACCGTACGCCTTCTTTCTAACGTCATCGAACACAAACAATTGACGCTGGATGAGGCCAATGGACTCTTGCGTGTGATTACCGATTACACTTACGGTCTGGATACACTGGATAAATACGATTACCAGCAATTGGAAGTAGACTCCACGACTCCTACTGAAGAATTTCGTGCCACCTATGAAGAAGCAATGGAAGCCATTCACCTTTTGCAGGAAAAGTTCGGAAGCAGTGATTTGTTTGGAAATGAAAAGGATCAGTCGTTCAAAAGCTCTATCAACACCATTTATCAGACATTCGGTGGAGAGGAACTTTATCCAAGCATTGAAGAAAAAGCCGCAATGCTTTTCTACCTTGTCGTAAAGAATCACTCGTTTAGTGACGGTAACAAGCGTATTGCCGCTTTCTTGTTTCTTTGGTTTCTGGAGAAGAACGGTATATTATATAAATCCGATGGTTCGAAGTTGATTGGAAATAATACGCTTGTGGCACTTACGTTGATGATTGCCGAAAGCCGGACGGAAGAAAAGGACGTGATGGTGAAGGTAGTAATCAATTTGATTAATAAGAATAATTGAATTTAGGTCTTATTAATGAGTGATATAGATAATGAGAGATACCTCGCTTCAAGGTGTCTCTCATTCTACCATAAAAATAGGTTATTTTTTTGGGGGGAATTTATTATCAGGAATACCATTTTGCTGACGTCAGCAAAATGATCGGTAGTGCCTTCTTGGGCACTTTTTTCATACTCTTTACTTTATTATTGTATAGTATTTGCTTCATCCTCTTTTATCTCCGCCTTGCCATAATATCCCGGCATCGGCATGTAAATCGGATTATAATAAGTATTGATATTCTTCAACTTCTTCTCCTCCTCTTTCAGCCGTTTGATTTGCCGTGCGGCAGTGGTAGGGGCAAAGCCGCACAATCCTTGAAAGTCGCGACGGGTTAATACAGGGTTGCTCTTGAAGTAGTTTGTCAGCAATTTGTCTATCTCGTCATTTGAAAGGACAGCCGAATGGGGTTTCAGTTTACTTCGCTCCACATGAACAACACTGACTGACCTTTTCAGTTTGGCATCCGCTTTAAAGCTGATGTTGGCTTTGAGTTTTATCTGATTCGCTTTTAGTTTGGGCGAAGTGATAGGCTCTTGACTATTCAGCTTTATCTGGAAATAACCGATGCCATCCAGATGGACGCTTTGTCCTTCCCGAAGACGATCCCCCATAAAATGACTTAGAGATTCGAGAACTGACTTTACATCCCCTTCAGTTAGAGAAGTGGCTATCTGGATTTCTTTTGCCAGATAGTCTGTGTCAATGTGTTGGAAGTTGACTACACGTGCGTGGTACGTTTCTTTGTCTTCCTCATCCTTGGGACGGGGAGTCTTGTACAATTCAAATTGTATTGCCATTATTAATTTGTTTTCGCCTTATACATTACTACGTATTTTAAATTTATCGTTGTAAGCCTATAAGGACATTGTTTTTTTGTTGCGAAGCTAATCGATCATCTTCGGACTTAGGGGGAGGGTGTTATATAGCTGTTGTTTGTTTGCTATCAAGCGGCTTTTATAAGTTATCCTGCCTTTATTCTTGGACTAAGGCATAGGGATAGTTATCTTCCGGTGCCTTTATCATTAGTTTCCCACGGCCGTGGAGAGATCTCGTCATGGCTGTGGTAGTATCTTTTCACGGCCGTGGTAGGAATTCGCCACGGCCATGAAGAATGAACTATATCGGTAGCAAAGATAAACTATATCAGGGAGAAAAGCAAAGTATTCCTACTTGTTGTAGGTATTTATATGCCTTGTTCTATTTGATAGATATAGGGCAAGGGAGAATTAAACTATTTTACTGTGATAACAGTGGCATTGTCTGAAAAATATAGTTATATTTGTAGCGTGTCTTCAGAGAGAAGATACGTTTACTTTTGAATTGGAGAAAGTGTTTTTATTATCTGCTCCGTAAATCTGGTAAATTTAACACCTGCAGATAATAAGTGACCGGTCTCCACGTCCATGTTGTATATATATTTGTTATATATCTCAACGGGCGTGGAGCTATTGCTTATTATTCAGGTGTAGGCTTACCAGAGCCGTCGGAGGATAGTACAGTAATAGTTTCCGCGCCTTTTTTATTGGCAAACGGGAACACATAATTAAAAAAATGATAGTTATGAGTGACCTTACTTGTTCCTGTTCCTGCCTGATGAAGCACGATTTAGAACGCTCCGTCGACAAGCTTAGTTTTATGAAAGAAAACTGGCCTAGCTTTGCAAATATTGAAAGCGTAGACCAATTGTCAAAGGCTGAATTGCAGTGTTCTCTCTGTTTATTGAATATAGTGATAGACGGGCTGTCTAAAGATGAATTCTCATGTCCGAATAAAGAACTTATCCATTTGGTCATCATGTATGTGTATATACAGGAAAGGTTCGATTTATGTGAAATCAAAGAACTGCATACTAAATTGGTGATGGCTCCTGTGAAGAAAAGAAAGAAATGGCTCTCTAAGTCATAGCTATTCAGGTTGTCTTTGCAAAAATGTGATGAAAGTAGTGTTTTTTTGCGGTGATAGGTGACAGATGTGGTGATAGGTTAAAAAACAACCTATCACCACCGGAAACCTCGATGAATAAGGTATTTGATTGCCGTCGGTGATAGGTGATAGAGAAAAGTGATTTTTTATATATGAGAAGAAGCTTATTAATGAAGAGTATTTTTATTCGGAGTATTCCATACTTTCGTCTGATCGCATACAATATCAATCCATTGGTCACCGCATTTGATCTTGAAATCTCCTTTTTCCAGTCTCCACTTACCGTCATATCCGACAAATGCCAAATCGCTTCCTTTTAGTTTCAACGTAACAGTCTTTGTTTCTCCCGGTTTCAAAGAGATCTTTTCAAAGTTCCGCAGACGGATATTGTCCGGTGTACTGCTTGCCACCAAGTCTTTAGAGAATAACAACACACTTTCTTTTCCGGCAACTTTGCCCGTATTGGTTACATCAATCGTGAATATCAGCTCATCATCGGCATTGAAAGCCGGTTTGTTTACTTTTAGGTTATTATATTTATAATGGGTATAGCTTAATCCGAAGCCGAACGGCCATTGAATATCCATCACCGAATCATAATTGTAGTTACCTCCCATTTGCCCCATATTTTCACAAGGCTTGTAGTCATAAGTCGCCAAAGCGTTGATTAGGCGGGGATAAGTAAATGGCATTTTTCCACTGAAGTTGGCATCACCGGCCAATAAGTTAGCAAGTGCATCGCCACCGTAATTGCTTGGCAGCATGATGTTGACGACAGCTTTTGCCAAAGGCTCTATGTCATTGATAATACGCGGACGTCCCTGGTTCAGAACCAAAACGATAGGTTTACCCGTAGCGGCCAGAGCTTTTACCAGATTGCGCTGATTTTCCGATAAGGTAAGATCCGTCAGGTTGCCGGGAGTTTCGCAATAAGAGTTTTCGCCAATGCAGGCGATGATAATATCTGCCTGTGCTGCCGCTGCTACCGGTTTTTCAATTTCCGGTTTGTTTTCTTCCCACCAGTTATCGTTTTTGTAAGGAGCATAGGTGACTCCCGGTTCGTAGATAATATTCTCTTTTCCGTATTTCTCACACAAAGCCTCGTAGATTGTATGATATGCCTGCGTGTAATCATCGGCAACGTGTCCCTGCCAGCTATACGACCATCCGCCATTCAGGCAACGCATGGAGTTTGCGTTCGGCCCGGTCAGCAGAATCTTTTTGCCTTTCGCTATCGGCAGGGTATGTGCGTCATTCTTCAATAACACTTCCGATTCTTCGGCAGCCTGGAGGGCAACGGCCGCAAATTCCTTAGAACCGAACTTGTCATACTTCTTAATGTCCCAATACGGATTGTCGAATAATCCCAGACGATATTTCAAACGCAACACACGGGCTACTGCATCGTCGATGCGTTCCATAGATATCTCTCCTTCTTCAACCAACTCTTTCAGATAATCGCAGAAACTCACTTCATAAGGAACCATTGACATGTCGATTCCGGCATTGATGGCAATCTTGATGGCTTCTTTCTTGGTGGCAGCAATATGATCCCGTGTGCAGAGATTGTTTATGTCCGCCCAGTCTGTTACAATCAGACCGTCCCAGTTCAAGTCTTCTTTCAGCCATTCGGTCAGTAATTCACGGTTGGCATGAAAAGGCAGGCCGTTGTTAACGCCAGAATTCACCATCACGCTCAATGCACCATGACGCACGGCAGCCAGGAAAGGAGCGAAGTGTTTTTCACGCATATCGCTGCGTGAGATGGAAGAAGGAGTACGGTCTTTCCCGGAAACGGGTACACCGTAACCCATATAGTGCTTCATACAGGCAGCTACATGGTATGCTCCGATGCGGTTCGGATCTTCTCCCTGAAATCCCTTTACGGCCGACACGCCCATTTCTGCATTTACATAACAATCTTCTCCATAGTTTTCCCACATACGTGCCCAGCGCGGGTCGCGACCTAAATCGACAACGGGGGCAAACGTCCAGGGGATACATCCTGCTTTGGTTTCATAGGCAGATATTTCGGCACTTTTCCTTGTCAGTTCCCGGTTGAAAGTGGCTCCCATGTTGATGCCTTGCGGAAACATCGTTCCGTCCAACGTATAGGTCGTTCCATGAATCTGGTCTACTCCATAGATGCACGGGATACCGATTTCTTTCATTGATTTCTCCTGTATCTGCTTGATGGCTTCCGCCCACTTCTCCTTTTTCTGTGCTACTCCCAGAGGGACATTCAGTAGTGAGCCTACCTTATATTTACCGATAACCGTGTCGAGCATCGCCTCGCTTAGACAGAATCCCTTCTCACGGCTGGTTTCAAGGTCAGACACCACATCAATGGTGATTTCACACATCTGACCGATCTTCTGTTCGAGGGTCATTCTCTGAAGCCATTGCCGGATGTTAGCTTCAATAGCCGGATCGGTTGGGATGGCGGGAGGGGTAGCCTGCGCGTGAGTTGTAAGGCAGGTACCGGCAAAGGCTGATATTAATACCATTTTCTTAATGCTTTTCATGAGTTGATATTTTTAAAGTGAGACTTAAAATCTACCACAAATGTAGAAAGATTTGCAGTCACTCGAAAGGGCGAAATGCAATTGAATACATATGATGCCCCAATAAGATACATTCTATTCTCTTGCTCGAAACATAACACACCTTGTTTTTGCCGGATTATGGTGAACTTTGCCATCAGTACAAACTTTAAAAATAAGAATGATGAAGAACAGTTGCAGACTTTTATTAATCTTAATCGGATTATGGATGGCTAATAATGTCTCTATCGCACAGGAGACATTCAGGAATCCTATTATTACAGGAATGAATCCCGATCCGAGTATTTGCAGGGTGGGAGATGATTTTTATTTGGTTACGTCTACCTTTGAGTATTTTCCCGGTTTGCCGGTTTACCATAGTAAAGACCTTGTTCATTGGAAACTGATCGGGCATGCCCTGTCCCGTCCGGAAAATAATCCGTTGATGGGATGCAGTGCCTCCACTGGCGGACAGTATGCTCCGACGTTGCGCTATCATGAGGGTACATTCTATGTGATTGGCACGAATTATGGCGGGAAAGGTTCGCAAGGAGTATTCTATGTGACGGCCAAGAATCCTGCGGGTCCCTGGTCTGATCCGGTATGGGTGGGGAACTGGTATGTAGACCCGTCTATTGAGTTTATTGACGGAAAGATGTACTTTTTGAGTCCGGATAATCAAGGCAGCTTCCTTTTGGGAGTGATGGACCCGGAAACCGGGAAGTTTGTCGAACCCTTGCGGAAAGTGGCTGCCGGTCTGGGAGGTTCTTCACCGGAGGGACCTCACTTCTATAAAATGGGTGAATTCTATTATATCATGTCTGCTGAAGGAGGAACGGGTTATGAGCACCGGGAAGTCATACAACGGAGCAAATCCCCTTGGGGACCTTATGAACCCAGTCCTGTGAATCCGGTTCTTTCGAATATGAATTGCCCCGGACATCCTTTTCAGGCAATAGGGCATGCGGATCTTGTCCAACTGAAAGACGGAAGCTGGTGGGCAGTTTGTCTGGGAATAAGGCCCGTGGATGGCAAGTTCCAGCATTTGGGACGTGAAACTTTCCTGGCACCTGTGACGTGGGATGCCGACGGTTGGCCTAAAGTGGGTAAAGATGGCGTCGTACAGGAAACATATCCCTTCCCTAACCTGCCGTCACATGTTTGGGCGAAACAACCGGTTCGTGATGATTTCGATGCGGAAACGCTGGGGTTGGACTGGACTTTTATCCGTAATCCTGCTCATTCGTTCTGGTCATTGACGGAGAAGCCGGGCTCGCTGCGTCTGAAAGGAACAGCAATCAACTTCACAATGAATGATTCTCCTTCTTTTATCGGCCGCCGGCAGGCTGCTTTCAATCTGACTGCATCTGCAAAAGTCAGCTTTATTCCGAAAGTGGAAAATGAAGAGGCGGGACTGGTAGTAAGAGCGGATGATAAGAATCATTATGATTTGCTGATAACAAAGAGGAATGGTCAGCGGACCGCCATGCTTCGTAAGACTTTGAAAGATAAGGTTGTTGATACAATCTATAAAGAACTTCCTGCCACCGGAGATGTAATTTTATCCATCACTGCTACCAAGACGGCATATACGTTTGAGGTGAAAGCCGGTCACGCTGTTGAAGTGTTAGGGATGGCTTCCACGCGTGATGTCTCTAATGAAGTGGTAGGTGGATTTACCGGTGTATTTATAGGTATGTATGCTTCCGGTAATGGGCAGGCAAATACAAATCCGGCCGACTTTGACTGGTTCGATTTTCGCTGCTTGGACTAAGCTGAAGAGGGTTGAAAACAAATCATACGCAAAAGGGAAACATTCTGTGCGTATGGGTAAAACATTTGGCAGACCGGGTGTGAACGAAATACCATGTCTCCTTGGGGAAAAACATCTACTTTTGTATCGTCGGCTGGCAAAAGATGTTTAACTCTTAAATTATATGATATGCGAAACGCTTTATTCCTTATTTTCATCTCGCTTTGTTCTGTATGCAAATCATCGGCTCAAGGTTACAGTAATCCTGTAATTCCCGGTTTCCATCCCGATCCGAGTGTTTGCAAGGCAGGGGATGATTATTATTTAGTCAACAGCAGCTTTCAATATTTCCCCGGAGTGCCTTTGTTTCATAGCAAAGACCTTGTGCATTGGGAGCAGATAGGAAACTGTCTGACTCGTCCGTCCCAGCTTGATCTGACTAATGCCAATT
Source organism: Bacteroides celer (assembly GCF_002632415.2). Lineage (NCBI taxonomy): Bacteria > Pseudomonadati > Bacteroidota > Bacteroidia > Bacteroidales > Bacteroidaceae > Bacteroides > Bacteroides celer. The sequence continues at coordinate 315,047 of NZ_CP178209.1, forward strand.
CGGGAAGCGGTATTTTTGCTCCTACCATTCGTTACAATGATGGAGTGTTTTACATGATTACGACTAACGTTTCCGGTAAGGGGAATTTCCTGGTACATACTACTGATCCCCGTAGTGAATGGTCGGAACCTGTCTGGCTCGAACAAGGAGGCATCGATCCTTCGCTTTATTTTGAAGATGGCAAATGTTTTATGGTCAGTAATCCGGATGGGTACATCAACCTGTGTGAGATTGACCCCATGACAGGCAAGCAGCTTTCTTCTTCCAAACGAATATGGAACGGTACCGGAGGCAGATATGCCGAAGGTCCACACATTTATAAGAAAGACGGCTGGTACTATCTGCTGATTTCAGAGGGCGGTACAGAATTGGGACATAAAGTAACCATTGCCCGCAGTCGTTACATAGACGGTCCTTATCAGGGAAATCCGGCAAATCCTATTCTGACCCATGCCAATGAGTCGGGACAATCCAGTCCGATTCAGGGAACAGGGCATGCTGACCTGGTGGAAGGCACCGATGGTTCTTGGTGGATGGTGTGCCTGGCATACAGAATTATGCCGGGAACTCATCATACATTGGGACGTGAAACGTATCTGGCTCCGGTGCGTTGGGATAAGGATGCCTGGCCTGTGGTCAATGCCAACGGAACTATTTCTTTGGAGATGGATGTAACCACTCTGCCTCAACAGGAAATGAAAGGCAGACCGGAACAGATAGACTTTAAAGAAGGAAAACTTTCTCCCGAATGGATTCATTTGCAAAATCCGGAAGCAAAGAATTATACTTTTACCAAAGATGGCAAACTTCGTTTGATAGCGACTCCTGTTACGCTAAGTGACTGGAAAAGTCCTACCTTTGTCGCCTTGCGACAGGAACACTTTGATATGGAAGCATCCGCTCCGGTAGTCTTGCAGAAAGCGGGAGTAAATGATGAAGCGGGACTTTCCGTTTTTATGGAATTTCATTCTCACTATGATTTATTTGTCCGTCAGGATAAGGATCAGAAACGTTCTGTTGGTTTGCGGTATAAACTGGGAGAGATTACCCATTATGCCCAAGAGGTTTCCTTACCAACCAGTGGTGAAGTGGAACTGGTGGTGAAGTCGGATATCAATTACTATTATTTCGGTTATAAAGTGAATGGAATATATCATGATTTGGGTAAGATGAATACTCGTTATCTAAGCACTGAAACAGCAGGTGGATTTACCGGAGTCGTCTTGGGACTTTATGCTGTATCAGCTTCTAAAGAATCAAAGATGTACGCTGATTTTGAGTGCTTTAAGTATAAAGGGGAATAGGAAGAAAACAAATGAATCCCCTTTATAAAACAAATCCACCCCATCGTTTCCAAAACGCTCCCTATATGAATAACATTACAGAAGCGAAGTTACGTGTCGAATACCTAATTTTGTGGTGTGGAAAACAAATATGTTTTGATAAGACGAAGTTAACGGTTTTAAATTTAATCTAATAGTATAGAAGAATATGGAAAAACAGTCATTTAGTGATGGATTATTTGGTCCATTGGGTATTAAACGAGTCATATTTATGCTGGTGTTGCTGACTACCTCTTTTATATCATGTAGCAATAGCGATGAAAAAGGAGGAAGTCTGGAAGTGGCACAGGAATATCGCAATCTGGAATTTGATGCTCGCGGAAGCAGGCAGACTATTCAGATCAACGGTCCGTCCGAATGGCATATCAGCACTTCGGAAAGCTGGTGTAAAAGTTCCCACGCAATCGGGGAAGGGAAACAATATGTAAATATCACAGTAGAGGCGAATGATACGCAGAAAGACAGGACAGCTACCGTCACTGTTTCGGCAAGTGGTACTCCTGATATTATTATCAATGTCAAACAGTCTATGTATAGCGTGCCTCCATACGATGAATATATTGATCCTGATAATACAGGAATGCGTGATTTGACTTCTATGCAACTGTCGGCATTGATGAAAGCCGGAGTAAATATAGGTAATACATTTGAAGCGGTGATTGTAGGGGAAGACGGAAGTCTTTCCGGTGATGAGACGTGTTGGGGAAATCCTACGCCGAATAAGGCTCTTTTCGAGGGAATCAAGGCAGCAGGCTTTGATGTTGTACGTATGCCTGTTGCTTATTCTCATCAGTTTGAAGATGCATCAACGTATAAGATTAAGAGTGCATGGATGGATAAAGTAGAGACTGCGGTGAAAGCTGCGCTTGATGCTGGTCTTTATGTTATTATAAATATTCATTGGGAAGGTGGTTGGCTGAATCATCCGGTGGATGCCAATAAAGAGGCTTTGGATGAAAGACTGGAAGCGATGTGGAAACAGATTGCCTTAAAATTCAGGGATTATGACGACCGTTTGCTTTTTGCCGGAACCAATGAGGTCAATAATGATGATGCTGACGGTGCACAACCTACAGAGGAGAATTACAGAGTGCAGAATGGTTTCAATCAGGTATTCGTCAATACGGTTAGAGCTACCGGAGGACGTAACCACTACCGCCATCTGATTGTGCAGGCATACAATACGGATGTAGCGAAAGCAGTGGCGCATTTCACAATGCCACTCGATATTGTTCAAAACCGTATTTTCCTGGAATGTCATTACTACGATCCTTATGATTTCACGATCATGCCTAATGATGAAGATTTCAAGAGTCAATGGGGAGCTGCGTTTGCAGGTGGAGATGTGTCTTCTACCGGACAGGAAGCAGATATAGAAGCTACATTAGGTTCGCTGAATGTATTTATTAATGATAATGTGCCTGTAATCATCGGTGAATATGGACCGACGTTAAGAGATCAGTTGACCGGAGAGGCATTGGAAAACCATTTGAAATCACGTAATGACTATATCGAATATGTAGTAAAGACCTGCGTGAAAAATAAACTCGTTCCCTTGTACTGGGATGCCGGCTATACCGAAAAGCTGTTCGACCGCACTACCGGACAACCGCATAATGCAGCGTCTATAGCAGCTATTATGGAAGGATTAAATTGAATATTAACCATTTAAATAAGGTACAATGAATAAACACTTTCTTGGAAAATGTACATTTGTACATTGGTACTGTCTTGCATTGGCAATATTACTTTGGTTGCCGATAACGATATTGAAGGCTGCCCCTTCACAGGACTTAAAGGTGTCCGGAATAGTAACTTCTGCAACTGACGGAGAACCGTTGATTGGGGTAAGCGTACAAGTGAAAGGTACGACGACAGGGACAATTACAGACCTGAACGGTAAGTATACGCTGAATGTATCTACCGGACAGACGCTGGTATTCTCTTACATCGGTTTCATGGAACAGCAAGTGGTGGCAACAAAACCTGTCATTAACATAGTCCTGAAAGAAGACACTAAAACGCTGGATGAGGTGGTAGTTGTCGGCTATGGAACCATGAAACGAAGCGACCTTACGGGTTCGGTTGTTTCCGTGACTGGAGACGAACTGAAAAAGTCTGTTGTTACTTCGTTAGACCAAGCTTTGCAGGGGCGTGCAGCGGGTGTTTCCGTTACACAAAATTCGGGAGCTCCGGGTGGAGGTATCTCTGTGAGTATTCGTGGTATCAACTCTCTGAATGGTAACGAACCTCTATATGTGATTGATGGTGTAGCGATTTCCGGTAATACAGACGGTAACTCCAGTGTATTGTCTTCTATTAATCCATCGGATATCGTTTCCATGGAAATTTTGAAAGATGCTTCGGCCACAGCTATTTATGGTTCGAGAGCCTCTAATGGTGTGGTACTTATTACCACTAATCAGGGGAAAGCTGGTAAAACGAAAGTTTCCTACGAAGGATATTATGGTTTGCAGCAATTGCCGAAACAACAGGATGTGCTGAATCTACGCGAGTATGCGGAGTATCAAAATCTACGCGCTCAAGTACTGGGCTTTGGAGATCGTGAGGAGTTTAAAGATCCCAGTTTATTGGGAGAAGGGACGAACTGGCAGGATGAGATTTTCCGCAATGCTTCCATGCATAATCATCAGATCAACATCTCTGGAGGAAACGAAGGGACTACTTATTCGCTTTCGGGTGGTTATTTAAGTCAGGATGGTATTGGTATCGGTTCTAACTTCGAACGTTTTTCTGCCCGTGTCAATATGGATAATAAGATAACGAACTGGCTTTCTACCGGTTTACGCGCTTCTGTTGCCAAGACACAACAGAACAATACGATTGACAATGGTAATATTATCCGCACAGCAATACAACAGTTACCCGAAGTGCCGGCGAAAAATCCTGACGGTTCGTGGGGAATGCAGTCGGAAAACATGTACGGTACTTATTTTACGAATCCGGTAGCGGAAGCATTGATGCGTGAGAATTATGACAAGGGGCTGCAACTCTATGTAGACTTCTTTGCTGATATTACGCTCTACAAAGGCTTGGTCTTTCGGGCAGAATATGCAGGTAATTACTATTATAACAACAGTTACAAGTATACACCGTCTTATGACTATGGTCTTTATACCCAAGAGTCATTGGGTAGCCGTAGTGCCAGTAACGGTAGTAACTGGACGTTAAAGACTTATCTGACTTATACTAATACTTTTGGTCGACACCAAATTACTGCCATGGCGGGACATGAAGCGCAGGAGAATAATTGGGAGTCACTTTCCGGTACTCGGAGCGACTATTTCCTCAACTCTGTTCACGAACTGGATGCAGGTAGTTCACTCACAGCAAAGAACAGTAGTTCCAAAGGTTCTTCTGCTATCGAATCTTACTTCGGTCGTGTTAATTACGGATTTGATGACCGTTATTTGTTAACACTTACCGTACGTGGTGACGGCTCTTCCACGTTTGCTCCGAAAAACCGTTGGGGTATATTTCCATCGGCAGCTCTTGCTTGGAAGTTGAAAAATGAGAAATTCTTGAAGAACGTCTCTTGGTTGGATAATTTGAAGCTGCGTCTTGGCTGGGGATTGGTTGGTAATCAAGCGGCAGACAACTATGCTTATGGCGTAAAGATGAGAACGGTGGCAACTATTTGGGGAAGCGGATATTATGCGGAGAACTATGGAAACGAAAACTTGAAATGGGAAGAGACTGAAGCATGGAATGCCGGACTAGACATTAATCTTTTTGGTAACCGGGTTGAGCTGATTATCGATGGATATTACAAGAATACTGATAATCTGTTGATGAAAGCATCGCTTCCCTCTTACGTTAACGGTGTTATTTCTTCACCGTGGGTAAATGCGGGTGCCATGACCAATAAAGGTTTGGAATTCACGTTGAATACGGTTAATATCAATAAAAAAGATTTCATGTGGAGATCAGGACTGACTATTTCATTCAACAGGAATGAGATTACAAAACTTTATACGGAAACAGCAGGACTTTCCGGTACTATCAATAGTGAAACTTACACTTACTCGGAAGTAGGACAGCCGATAGGACAGTTCTACGGATATAACGTGATAGGTATGTTTGCAAAAGAAGATGACTTTTACAAACGGGATTCTTATGGCAATTATATCCTCGATAAAAATGGCGAGCGTGCGAAAGTGGCCATTCCAAAAGGAAAAAACATCTCTGAAAGTGAGATATGGGTAGGGGATTATATTTATGAGGATATTGACGACAATGGTGTTATTGATGAGAAAGACCGTACCTATTTAGGTAATCCCGAACCAAAGTTCTCTTACGGTTTTAATAACTCTTTTTCTTATAAAGGCTTTGATCTGAATGTTTTCATCAATGGTGTATACGGTAATAAAGTGGTGAATATGTTGCGTAAAGAATTTACCAATCCGATGAATAACAGTGGCATGCTGAAAGAGGCTGTTAATATTGCCCGTGTGGAACTGATTGATCCGTCACAGCCGGCGACACTTTCCAATGTCTATGTTTCGAATGCCGGTTCTGCACAAGTGCAGCGCATCACTGCTGCCAATGCCAATGATAACAACCGTATGAGCAGCCGCTTTGTGGAAGACGGTTCATATCTTCGTATCAAGAATATTTCGTTAGGTTATACTTTCCCTAAAAAGTGGATAAGTAAGCTCAATATTGATAATCTGCGGGTGTATATGAATATCCAGAATGCATTCACCTTTACAAAGTACAAAGGATATGATCCAGAAGTGGGTGCTTACAATTATGACGTGTTGACGCGTGGTATCGATAATGCCCGTTATCCTTCACAACGGATTTATACTTTCGGACTTAACCTTAGTTTCTAACCAGACAAATAACGAGAACATTTATGAAAAGGAAATTATTAGCAATAGCAACTACCGCACTGCTGCTTGTAGCATGTAGTGACAGTTTTCTGGACAGAGCACCAGAGGGAAGCTATGTAGACGCTACGTTCTATACTTCCGATGAAGCGTTGGAAGCAGCCACTGCTCCACTTTACAATCGGGCATGGTTTGATTACAATCAACGTTCCATAGTTCCTATCGGTAGCGGGCGTGCCAATGATATGTACAGCCCGTGGAACTATCCGCAGTTTGTTACTTTCCAAGTGACAGCATTAGACGAAAATCTATCGGGTGCATGGAGCGGATTTTACTCGGTAGTAACGATGGCTAACTCTGTAATCAATGCGGTAGAGACACAGACACAGGGTAGTGTGAGCGAAGCGGCCAAGACAAAAGCAATTGCGGAAGCCCGGCTGATGCGTGCATGTGCATATTTCTATATGTTGCGTATTTGGGGGCCGGTGATTCTCATAGAAGACAATCAGAAATTAGTTGACAATCCCGTTCGTCCACTCAATCGGGAAGAGGATGTGTTCCAGTTTATTATCAACGACCTGAACTATGCCGTTACTCATCTGCCGGAACAGAACGATAAAGGACGAGCTACGTCGTGGGCAGCAAAAGGAATATTGGCAAAGGTTTATCTGGCTCGTTCGGGATGGAACAACGGTGGTACACGCAATGAAGATGATTTGGAACTTGCCCGCCAATACGCCGGTGATGTTTGCGAAAATAGCGGGCTGGGTCTGATGACAAACTACGAAGATCTATTCAAGTATAAGAATAATAACAATCAGGAATCCCTACTCGCCATGCAGTGGGTGCCATTGGGTGAGTGGTACGAATGTAATACGCTGCTGTCCGATTTGGCATTCTCTACCGAAGTGACGGGGGGTGTCAATTGCTGGAGCAGCTATAATGGAAGTATTGATATGTTGCAGCAGTACGAGCTGGCAGATACGTTGCGCCGGAACGCTACCTTCTTTACTAAAGGTTCTTATTATTCTTACATTGCCATGAAGGATGGAGGCTATACTTATGAGGGCACTGCTTCTCCTATCAAAAAAGGTGTTCCGGGAGGGCCGGATGATGATAATGATGGCAAAGTAAAACAAATGAACTCACCGCTTAATACCTATATCTTGCGTTTGGCAGATGTCTACCTGACATATGCGGAGGCTTGTTTGGGTAACAACTCTGCGTTGAGTGACGGACGCGGACTTTACTTTTTCAATCTGGTACGCGAGCGTGCAAAGGTTAACAAGAAATCTTCCATAACACTGGACGATATTATCCGCGAACGGCGTGTTGAGTTTGGCATGGAGTATTCAAACTGGTATGATATGGTGACTTGGTTCCGCTATTTGCCGGACAAGATGCTCAACTACTTTAATAATCAGTGGCGGGGATACCGGGCAGATGCTATTATCAAGGATGAGGATGGAAAGTTGCATTTCGGGAAATATGATACGGACGGAACTACCTTCCTTGAAGGTCCTGAAAATTACACGGCTCCGGAGTTTACTATCAACATTGAAGCAGAGGATATCTTCTTACCTTATCCGGAGTCTGATGTAATCCAGAATCCATTGCTGAACGAACCACCGGTTCCTTATACGTTTAACGAATAAATCAGACGAACTTATGAAATCAATATATAAGTATACAGATGCGCGGCTACTCTTGTTGTTTTGGCTGTTTCTGCCATTACTCGCGCTTATTTCTTGTCAGAACGACGATGACAGTATTCCTGTGATTCATTATATCCGGGTGACCGACCCTACCCGTGCAGACAGTACTTTCACCGATGTGAGTCCCGGTACGATGATTGTTGTGGTGGGAGAGCATCTGGGCGGTACGCAGAAAATATTTATCAATGATCAGGAGGTAAGTTTCAACCGAAACTATGTGACTTCTACTAATATCATACTGACGGTTCCCAATGAGCTGGAATTGACAGGGCAAAATCCCGAATTGAAAGGTGAAATTCGCTTGGAGACTGATCATGGAATAGCGACCTACAATATGCACGTGCTTTCGCCTGCACCTTACATCACCCGTATTTCCGCGACCTATCCTATTAAGCCGGGAGATCAGATGACTGTGATAGGCGGTAACTTTTACGAGGTACAGGCTGTTTATCTTTCTACAGAACAACCGGCAAAGGATGGAACACGCCCTGTTGACGTTCAGGAGATAACAAACTATGAAGTAAATAACAAATATAGTCAAATTACTCTGACAGCTCCGGCAAATCTGCTTGAAGAGGGATATCTTGTGGTAGAGTGCTATACGAGTAGTGCGGTTACAGAGTTCAAGAAGAATGGTCCGAGACCGGTTGTTACTGCTGTCAGTTCGACAATGCCGGTTGTAGGAAGTACGGTTACTATCACCGGACAGAACTTTATTAAGATATCACGTGTGAATATTAACGGTGAGTTCGACATTCCAGTGGAGGATATCACAACCTCAAACACTTTTGATGAGATTAGTTTTGTATTGCCACAGGCTCCTACCCAGTCCGGTCATATTTCTGTGACTGCGATTGGAGGAACGGTAGAATCTGCAGAAATATTCTATCCTTTAGAAAATGTGATACTGAACTACGATGGAATCGGTAGTCATGTTTGGGGCGATTGCAGTTTTGTAGTAGCAGACGGCTCATCGGCTCCTTATGTTTCTAATGGAACTTGTCTAGGCATTACTGGAACAGTGAGTGCATACAACTATTGGTGGAAACAAAGTTATTCCAACGCTCAATGGGTAGGTACAAGTATCATTCCGGGAAATACACCGATCAGTGACTTGAAATTACAGTTTGAATGTTTTGTGAAAGAAGTCTTTACCGGGCCTGTTTTCCAGATTGCAATGTGCGAAAACTTCGATGCTGCATTAAATGGCTATGTTCCGGTGAGCTCTTTTACAGGAGAAACGGAGACTGGAAAATGGATGCAATGTTCTGTATCTTTATCTTCTGTTGTCGCGGATGCTACATATCAAGAGTTCTTGAACAGGAATTCTGCTCACATAGGTGTATATGCAACAAATCCTGGTGGTAGTGAAGCTACTATAGAAGTTTATTTCGATAACTTCCGTATCGTGAAGAAATAATGATTTAAATGAAGCAGGAGAAGGTAAACGATTCGTTCTACCCTCTCCTGTATTTTTAGTAAACTATGAGAAAGAATATTATTTATTTCGTCGTTTTTTCAATGGCAATAGTGGCAAGTGTGGCATGTCATACACAGGAACTTCAGATGCAGGATAGAATAGCGAATGGTAGTTCTACCCCCGTGATAATCATGCCGGAAGTCTCCCCAAAATTGTTGTCGGGAGATGCCAATCCACTGCTTGATTTTATATTTACTGCAGATCCTACAGCAGTAGAGTACGAAGGAAGACTTTATGTGTATGGCACAAATGATCATCAACAGTATGAAGCAGTAGGAGGGAACGGCAAAAATTCTTACGAATACATTAAATCGTTGGTGATGATGTCTACCAATGATATGGTAAACTGGACGTATCATGGACTGATTCGGACAGATAGTATCGCACCATGGATTAAAGCATCATGGGCGCCTTCTGTCGTGAGTCGTAAAGAAGGCGATGGTAAAACGCATTTCTATCTTTATTTCTCTAATAATGGAGATGGCAGTGCTGTATTGACAGCTACCTCGCCCGTAGGTCCGTGGGAAAGCCCTTTGAACCGCAGTGTGATAGATACACAGTCACCGGGCATCGGAGACTGTAAAGCCGCCTTCGATCCTGGAGCCGTTATCGACGAAGAAGGGACGGGGTGGCTTGCTGTGGGAGGCGGATGCGCACGTATCATACGTTTAGGAAAGGATATGATCAGTATAGACAGTCCGATAGTGCCGATTAATGCACCGCATCATTTCGAAGCCAATGAACTCAACTTTATTAATGGAACTTATGTATATACTTATAATATCGACTGGCAAAACTTTGATGATTGGTCACTACCAACAGAGAAACCGACCATCTGCTGTATGAGTTATATGACAAGTAAAACTCCGCTTGAGAGTGATAGTTGGCAATATCAGCATAATTATATGAAAAATCCCGGTGAATATGGGTTCGAGTTTGGAAACAATCACACGCACCTACACAAATATGGCGGGAAATGGTATGTGTTCTATCACACGATGAGCCTGCAGCGCAGTTTCAATACAACAGGAGGCTTCCGAAATATATGTGTAGACGAGATTGAAATAGACGAGGGAAATGTGAACATACACATGGGAAAACAAACCCTGAAAGGTGTCTCGCAGATAAAAGTACTCAATCCATTTATGCTCCAACAAGCTGAAACAACGGCTGCTACACAAGGTGTTAAGTTCTTGAATGGAAAAGATGTAGGCGATATGTATGCAGTGACTGTACCGGGCATGGAAGGTATTTTATCTGTCAGAGGTGTGGAATTCTGTAAGGCTCCCTCACGTCTGGAGGTGCAAGCCGCAGGAGATGGTATCATTGAAGTACACCGTAATACTCCGGATGGAGAAATGATGGCTGCCATTCAGATAAATACCCCCAATATGAAACTCCTGAAAACTAAGATTCAGACACAATTTGAAGGTACAACAGATCTCTGCTTTGTATTGAAAGGGGAAAATATTGTTTTTGACCAATGGCAGTTTAAATGAAACTGTTTACCAAGAGTTTGTTAATAGTGGGACTTTTCATGAACTGAATGTGTATGAAAATAATAAAATATATTGCTCTGTTGGGGATGTTGAGTGGATTGGCGGTTGCATGTACCCCTTCAACAAGTGTGATATCAAACGACGTTGTTCGATTGAATCAGTTGGGCTATTACCCCAATCAGGAGAAAATAGCTGTGATAGACAGCGGAAAGGTTGAAGAGTTTGTAATATTAGATGCTGTTTCCGGCGAACAAGTGTTTGCCGGAAAATCTTTATATACAGCAAAATCTGCATGGTCGGATAAAACAAGAACAACACTGGATTTTAGTGCAATAACAACTCCGGGGGAATATATTCTAAAAGTGAACGGAGCATCGGTTGCTTTTCCTGTAAAGGACAGTGTATTATCTCCTTTGGCTGATGCGGCTTTGAAGTCTTTTTATTATCAACGTACCGCAATACCAATCGAGGAACAGTATGCAGGGCAGTGGAACAGACCGGCCGGACATCCGGATAATCACGTATTAATACATGCTAGTGCTGCTTCTCCCGGCCGTCCTTCGGGAACGATTGTCTCTTCTTCCAAAGGCTGGTATGATGCTGGAGATTATAATAAGTATATTGTGAATTCGGGCTATTCGATAGGTCTGATGCAGTCTATTTATCAGCTGTTTCCGGATTACTTCTCACGGCAAAAGATAAATATTCCGGAGAGCGATAATCACACTCCCGACTTACTGGACGAAATGCATTATAACTTGGATTGGATGTTAACAATGCAAGATCCCGCAGATGGAGGAGTGTATCACAAACTGACCACTCCCTTTTTTGAAGGCTTTGTGAAACCTGTCGATTGTAAACAACAGCGTTATATTGTGCAGAAATCGGTCACTGCTGCCTTAGACTTTGCTGCTGTCATGGCACAGGCTTCCCGTCTGTTTGCCTCTTATGAGAAAGATTATCCGGGATTTTCCAAACGTGCTCTGCTGGCTGCGGAGAAGGCTTATGCTTGGGCGGAAAAACATCCGGAGGACTATTATAATCAGAACCTGCTTAATCAGAAGTTTCAACCGGAGATAGCTACGGGAGAATACGGTGACACACATGCAGACGATGAATTTTTCTGGGCGGCAACCGAACTCTATTTTTCAACCGGAAAAGAGATATACCGGGAAGAAGCAATAAAAAAGGCTCCCAAAGTATACACAGCTCCGGGATGGGGTAACACGTTTGCACTAGGCATATTTGCATGGCTTCAGCCGGACAGAAAATTGAATGAAGCCGATTGTCGTTTTGCCGGTTCATTGAAAACTGAACTTTTGAAATATGCTGATAAAGTAATACAAGGAGCCGAACAGACTCCATTTCATCCCCCTTATGGTAATGATGCCAAAGACTTCTTTTGGGGATGTCTTGCAGAGAAATGTCTTAATCAGGGTGTATCATTGATGTATGCTTATATTCTGACTGACAAAGAAACGTATTTGACTAATGCCTACAGAAATATGGATTATATATTGGGGCGAAACGCGACAGGTTTCTGCTATGTAACGGGACTTGGAACAAAAAGCCCGGAGCATCCGCATCATCGCCTTTCTGCATCGGATGATATAAAGGCTCCTATTCCGGGATTTCTTGTCGGAGGACCTAATCCGGGGCAACAAGACAAGGCATTTTATCCTACGGCCAGTCCGGATGAATCGTATGTGGATACGGAAGATTCTTATGCTTCCAATGAAGTGGCAATTAATTGGAATGCCGCTTTGGTGGCATTATCCTCTTCATTAGATGCGCTTGCTGTTGATTCTGTCAAATAATCCGCAGGCTCTTTTTCTTGGCTGTTTGATAATATTTTATTTCCTTTGTACAAATCTGAAAAACATGATAAGAAAGAGCCTTTTATTGTTAGCTTTACTTTTTACTTCATGGATTGTGCAAGCACAATCCTATTTATTCAAGCATCTGGAAGTGTCGGACGGATTGTCTAATAATTCTGTAAATACTATTTATAAGGATCGTGACGGATTCATGTGGTTTGGCACGACTACCGGATTGAATCGTTATGATGGATATACTTTTAAGGTTTACCAGCATGCCGAGAACGAGCCGGGGTCTTTGCCGGATAATTATATCACTGATATTGTAGAAATGCCTGATGGACGGTTTTGGATAAATACTGCCCGGGGATATGTATTGTTTGACAAGGAACGGGATTGCTTCATCACTGATGTTACCGGATTTATGAAGACTCTCGAATCATGGGGAGTTCCGGAACAGGTTTTTGTAGACCGGGAAGGGAATACCTGGCTTAGTGTGGCAGGTGAGGGATGTTACCGTTACAAGGAAGGCGGAAAAAGACTTTTCTTCTCGTACATGGAACATTCGTTACCAGAATATGGAGTAACACAAATGGCAGAATGTAGTGACGGGATCTTGTTGATTTATAATACAGGACTACTTGTTTGCCTGGATCGTTCCACATTAGCAGTAAAATGGCAGTCTGATGAAATCAAAAAATATATTCCGGAAGGGAAGAAGATAGAGCTTTCGCTCTTTGTAGACAGAGACAATTGTATCTGGGCATATAGTCTTATGGGAATCTGGGTGTATGACTGCGGAACAAAAAGTTGGCGGACAGACTTGACTGGTATTTGGTCGTCACGTCCGGACGTAATCATTCATACGGTGGCACAGGATATAGAAGGCAGAATCTGGGTTGGAAAGGATTATGACGGTATAGATGTGCTTGAGAAAGAAACTGGAAAAGTGACTTCTCTTGTTGCCCATGATGACAATGGACGGAGTTTGCCTCATAATACAATTTATGACTTATATGCTGATAGAGATGGTATCATGTGGGTGGGAACTTATAAGAAAGGAGTATCTTATTATAGTGAAAGTATCTTTAAGTTCAATATGTATGAATGGGGAGATATTACCTGCATAGAGCAGGCAGATGAAAATAAATTGTGGCTGGGAACGAATGACCATGGGATTCTTTTGTGGAACCGTTCAACAGGAAAGGCGGAACCTTTCTGGAGAGATGCCGAAGGACAGTTGCCGAATCCGGTTGTGTCTATGCTAAAGTCAAAAGACGGCAAATTATGGGTCGGAACATTTAATGGAGGGCTGTATTGTATGAATGGTTCCCAGGTACGTTCTTATAAGGAGGGTGCCGGAAATGCTCTGGCAAGTAATAATGTCTGGGCATTGGTGGAAGATGATAAGGGGAGAATCTGGATTGCTTCCTTAGGAGGTGGTTTACAATGTTTGGAACCGTTGTCCGGTACTTTTGAGACTTATACGAGTAATAACTCGGCTCTGCTGGAAAATAATGTTACCTCTTTGTGTTGGGGAGATGATAATACATTGTTTTTTGGAACTGCCAGTCAGGGAGTAGGCATGATGGATATGCGTACTCGTGAAATAAAAAAAGTTCAAGGTCAGAGCGGTAGCATGAAAATGTCGAACGATGCGGTTAATCATGTGTACAAGGATAGCCGGGGACTGATATGGATTGCTACACGTGAGGGATTGAACGTATATGATGTAAGACGCCATCTGTTTCTTGATTTATCTCCTGTTGCAGAGGCCAAAGGAAGTTTTATTGCTGCGATTACGGAAGATCAGGAGCGTAATATGTGGGTATCGACCAGTAGGAAGGTAATCCGGGTGACAGTAGCTTCTGACGGAAAAGGGAGTTACCTTTTTGATTCCAGGGCTTATAATAGTGAGGATGGATTGCAGAATTGTGATTTTAACCAGCGTTCTATCAAAACCTTGCACAATGGAATTATTGCCATTGGAGGTTTATATGGGGTCAATGTTTTTGCTCCGGATCATATACGCTATAATAAAATGCTGCCTACTGTGATGTTTACAGGTCTTTCGCTGTTTGATGAGCCGATAAAGGTGGGACAGTCGTATGGTGGAAGAGTGTTGATAGAAAAGGAATTGAACGATGTAGAAAATGTCGAGTTTGATTATAAGCAGAACATTTTCAGTGTATCTTTTGCTTCGGATAACTATAATTTACCGGAGAAAACTCAATACATGTATAAGTTGGAAGGGTTTAATAATGACTGGCTAACCTTACCGTTAGGAGTACACAATGTGACTTTTACAAATCTTGCCCCGGGAAAGTATGTTTTGAGAGTGAAAGCGGTAAATAGTGACGGTTATGTCGGCGTGAAGGAAGCGACGCTGGGTATTGTAGTCAATCCTCCTTTCTGGATGTCATGGTGGGCCTATTTGTTGTATGCCATCGGTTTGGTGGTCGTGCTTTTTCTGGCACGCTACCGGATGTTGAAACGTGAACGTGAGAAGTTTCATCTTCAGCAGATAGAAAGCGAGGTGGCGAAGAACGAAGAAATCAATAATATGAAATTCCGTTTCTTCACGAACGTCAGCCATGAATTGCGTACACCACTTACATTGATTATTTCTCCTTTGGAGGGTATGCTGAAAGAAACAACCGATGAATTGCAAAGTACACGTTTGCAGTTGATGCATCGCAATGCGCAGCGGTTGTTGCACTTGGTCAATCAACTGCTCGATTTCCGTAAAGGGGAGATGAGCACTCATCAGTTGTCTCTGTCGGAAGGAGATATTATCTCGTATGTGCATAGTGTTTGCAACTCTTTCCTGTTGATGGCGGATAAGAAACATATTCAGTTCTCTTTTTTCTCGGGGATAGATACATTCTCGATGGCTTTTGATGCTGACAAGGTGGGAAAGATTGTCATGAATCTGCTTTCCAATGCCTTTAAGTTTACTCCCGAAGGAGGACGGGTGACGGTGATGATAGAGCATGTGGCAGGAACTCCTGATATGCTGGAGATCAAGATTGCTGATACTGGAATAGGAATTAGTGAGGTGGATAAGGAACATATCTTCGAACGTTTCTATCAGGCGGGTCATAAAGGGGTAGAGGAAACTACCGGAAATGGTATCGGCTTGAGTTTGGTACGTGACTTTGTAACTCTGCATGAAGGAGAAGTGAAGGTCTTTGATAATATAGGAACAGGCTCCGTTTTCGTTATTCAGTTTCCGGTAAAGCATGTGGAGACACAGGTGCAATTGCCGCCAGAGACAGGTATACCGGCCGGGGAGGAAGAAGATAAGGAGATAAAAGAGGAAACCAGAGAGGAAACGGAACGTAAGGATTTCCCATTGTTGCTGATAGTAGATGATAATGAAGACTTCCGTATCTTTATGCGTTATAGTCTGGAATTGCAGTATCGTGTCAAACTGGCTGTGAATGGTAACGAAGCATGGGAGATGATGCAGGAAGAATTACCCGATCTGGTTATCAGTGATGTGATGATGCCTCAAATGGATGGTAATGAGTTGTGCCGTCTGATTAAGCAGGATAAGCGCACAGCGCATATCCCTGTGATTTTGCTGACAGCACGGCAGAATACCGAAGCGAAGCTGGAAGGATTGCAGACAGGAGCGGACGATTATGTAACGAAGCCGTTCAATATGACTATTCTTGTATTGCGTATCCGTAAACTGATAGAATTAAGCCGCTATCATCGTGTTACCCAGGGAATGATTGACCCTGCTCCCAGTGAGATTGTGATTACTTCATTGGATGAGAAATTGATAGAGAAAGCAATCAAGTATGTGGAAGATAATATGTCGCGTACCGAACTCTCGGTAGAGGAGCTTAGCCGGGAACTGGGTATGAGCCGTGTGCATCTGTATAAGAAATTACTCCAGATCACAGGAAAGACACCGATTGAGTTTATCCGCGTGATCCGTTTGAAACGGGCAGCGCAATTATTGCGTGAAAGCCAGCTTCATGTATCTGAGGTAGCCTTCGAAGTAGGCTTTAATAACCCTAAATATTTCAGTCGTTATTTCAAGGATGAATTTGGTGTTTTGCCCTCTGTTTACCAGGAAAAAGAAGGGAAATAACAAATGATACCTCTGAAAAAAACATATCGTCCGGTCACTGTTTAAAAGTTCCCCTTCTATAAAACATTAGAAGGGGAACTTTTCATTTATAGTACTTACTTTTGCGATATGAGAAAATATATTGTTGAACCCTAAAGGTAGGTATGATTATGAATATGAAAAACATTTTCTGTTGCCTGTTGCCGGGACTTCTTTTCGGAGCATGTGCCAATAAGGTCTATGAGGAAACAGGCGATAGCGTGATAGTTAAAGTACAACAGGAAGTAACGGGAGGTCCCCGACTGGTTCGTCTGCAAGTGATGGGAGATAAATTAATCCGTGTTTCTGCTACTGCCGACAGCAAGTTTGCCGATCCGCAAAGTTTGATTGTTGTTCCGCAGGAAAAACAAATCCCATTTGCCGTCATGCAGAATGGCGATACGATTACAGTGTCTACAGAAGAAGTGAAAGCGTCCGTATTGGCCAGTACCGGAGAGGTGTGGTTTGCGGATAAAGACGGAAAGTTAATTCTGCAGGAAAACAAGGGAGGAGGAAAGAAGTTTACTCCAATCGAAGTAGAAGGAACAAAGGGATATACGATCTGTCAGGTTTTTGAATCTCCTGAAGATGAAGCGTTCTACGGATTGGGGCAGCATCAGGCGGATGAATTTAATTATAAGGGTAAGAACGAAGAACTGTTCCAATACAATACGAAAGTCTCTGTTCCATTCGTTGTTTCAAATAAGAATTATGGTGTACTGCTGGATAGCTATTCGTTATGCCGTTTCGGTAATCCGAATGACTACTCCCAATTGAACCGGGTCTTTAAGCTTTATGATAAGACAGGTCGGGAAGGTGCGCTTACCGGTACTTATGTGCCGAAAAAAGGAGAGACGTTGGTTCGCCGGGAAGACTCCATTTATTTTGAGAATCTGAAAACGATTCAGAATCTTCCGGAGAAATTGCCGTTAATGGGGGCTAAGGTCACTTATGAAGGCGAGATAGAACCTGCTCAAACAGGAGAATTTAAGTTTATTCTTTATTACGCCGGATATGTCAAGGTCTATTTGAATAATGAACCGGTGGTGCCGGAACGTTGGCGGACTGCATGGAATCCAAATAGCTATAAGTTTGCTGTTCATCTGGAAGCAGGGAAGCGTGTGCCGTTGAAAATTGAATGGCAGCCTGATGGCGGGCAGTCTTATTGCGGGCTGCGGGCATTGACTCCTGTAGATCCGGCAGAACAGGGAAAACAGTCATGGTGGAGCGAGATGGCAAAGCAGCTTGATTATTATTTTGTGGTTGGTGAGGATATGGATGAAGTAATCAGTGGCTATCGGACTCTGACCGGAAAGTCACCTGTTATGCCGAAATGGGCAATGGGTTTCTGGCAAAGTCGGGAGAAGTATAATACACAAGATGAAATGTTGGGCGCTCTGAAAGGTTTCCGTGATCGTAAAATCCCGGTGGATAATATCGTACTGGATTGGAATCACTGGCCGGAAAATGCCTGGGGGAGTCATGAGTTTGATAAGGCACGCTTTCCGGATCCCAAAGCAATGGTCGATTCCATTCATGCTATGCATGGGCGTATGATGATTTCGGTGTGGCCTAAGTTCTATGTTACTACCGAACATTTCAAGGAGTTCGACAAGAATGGGTGGATGTATCAGCAGTCTGTCAGGGATAGCTTGAAAGATTGGGTAGGTCCCGGTTACCATTATGGTTTTTATGACGCTTATGATCCGGATGCACGTAAACTGTTTTGGAAGCAGATGTATGAGCACTATTATCCGTTGGGTATCGATGCCTGGTGGATGGATGCCAGCGAACCGAATGTACGTGACTGTACCGATTTGGAATATCGGAAGGCTTTGTGCGGACCTACGGCGTTGGGTTCCTCTACGGAATTTTTCAATGCTTATGCACTGATGAATGCAGAAGCCATTTATGACGGTCAGCGTGGAGTGGATAATAATAAACGTGTGTTCTTATTGACCCGTTCGGGATTTGCCGGGTTACAGCGTTATTCTACAGCTACATGGAGCGGAGATATCGGTACACGTTGGGAGGATATGAAGGCACAGATTTCTGCCGGACTTAATTTCGCCATGAGTGGAATACCTTACTGGACAATGGATATTGGCGGCTTTTGTGTAGAGAACCGTTATGTGGCGGGACAGAAGCAATGGAATGCGACAAAGACGGAAAATGCCGATTATAAAGAATGGCGTGAATTAAATGCCCGTTGGTATCAATTCGGTGCATTCGTTCCTCTGTATCGTGCACATGGACAATACCCGTTCCGTGAAATATGGGAGATTGCTCCGGAAGGGCATCCGGCCTATCAATCGGTTGTTTATTATACCAAACTGCGCTACAATATGATGCCGTATATTTATTCGTTGGCAGGCATGACCTGGTTTAATGATTATACAATCATGCGTCCATTAGTCATGGATTTTACAGCGGATACCCAAGTAAATGATATTGGTGACCAGTATATGTTCGGCCCTTCGTTTATGGTATCGCCGGTTTATCGCTATGGTGATCGGAGCCGTGAAATCTATTTCCCCCAAGCAGAAGGTTGGTATGATTTTTATTCCGGCAAGTTTCAGTCCGGTGGAGAAAAGAAAATGATAGATGCGCCTTATGAACGGATTCCGTTGTATGTGCGTGCGGGAGCTATCGTACCGTTAGGTGATGATATTCAGTATACGGATGAAAGACCGGCGGATCATATTCGTTTGTATATTTATCAGGGAGCGGATGGAGCATTTACTTTGTACGAAGATGAGGGCGTGAATTATAACTATGAACAAGGGATGTATACCATGATACCGATGAAGTATGATGAGGCTACCAAGACCTTAGTGATTGGTGAACGTCAGGGAGAATTTCCGGGTATGCTGAAGGAACGCACCTTCACTGTGGTTACGGTCAATAAGGAGAAAGCCCAACCATTTGATTTGAATGCGAAAGGGGTGACTGTGAAATATAATGGCAGCAAGCAGACATTGAAACTGTAGGCTGGATGATATAATCCGATGATGATGATTGGTAAATTGAAATATTTGATATTGGGGAGCTGTCTGATGCTGTTGGGAGCATGTAACAGTTCTTCCCCCATTTCTCCACGCGAGCGGTCTGACTTTAATGCGGATTGGCGTTTCCACTTGGGAGACGGATTACAAGCTGCACAACCCGGTTTTGCCGACAATGACTGGCGGGTATTGAATCTGCCTCATGATTGGGCGATTGAGGGAGACTTTAGCTGTGAAAATCCTTCCGGCACAGGGGGAGGGGCGCTTCCGGGTGGAGTTGGATGGTATCGCAAAACTTTTAGTGTAGACAAAGCAGATATAGGAAAGATCTTCCGCATTGAGTTTGACGGAGTATATATGAATTCGGAAGTATTCATCAACGGTGTTTCGTTAGGAGTGCGTCCTTATGGATATATTAGTTTCAGCTATAATCTGACCCCTTATCTGAAATGGGATGAACCGAATGTGTTGGCTGTGTGTGTAGATAATGCCGAACAACCCAATTCACGTTGGTATTCGGGTTGTGGCATTTACCGGAATGTATGGCTAAGCAAGACTGGTCCGATACACGTAGCCGATTGGGGAACGTATGTCACGACATCATCGGTTGACAAGGGAGAGGCTGTACTGAATCTTGTTACTACTATTGTGAATGAAAGTGATACAAATGAAAATATCACGGTCTGCTCATCCTTGCAGGATGCTGAAGGCAGAGAAGTTGCTAGAACGCAGTCGACCGGAAAAACGGAAACTGGCAGAGAAGCTGTTTTCACCCAGCAATTGACTGTAAAACAACCGGAGCTGTGGGATGTTGATACTCCTTACTTGTATACATTGGTTACCAAAGTGATGCGAAACGAGGAATGTATGGATAGGTATACGACTCCTGTCGGTATTCGTACCTTCAGTTTTGATGCCCGGAAAGGATTTACATTGAACGGTAGGCAAACCAAGATTAACGGGGTATGTATGCACCATGATCTGGGCTGTCTGGGGGCAGCTGTCAACACACGTGCCATTGAACGGCAATTGCAGATTCTGAAAGAAATGGGATGCAACGGCATACGTTGTTCCCATAATCCTCCCGCACCCGAACTGCTTGATCTCTGTGATCGTATGGGATTTATCGTGATGGATGAGGCTTTTGATATGTGGCGGAAGAAAAAAACAGCACATGATTATGCCCGTTACTTCAATGAATGGCACGAGCGCGATTTGAATGACTTTATTTTGCGTGACCGCAATCATCCTTCTGTCTTTATGTGGAGTATCGGTAATGAAGTCCTCGAACAATGGAGTGATGCTAAAGCGGATACATTGAGTCTGGAAGAGGCCAATTTGATCCTGAATTTTGGACATTCTTCTGAAATGTTGGCAAAAGAAGGAGAGGAGAGTGTCAACTCTTTGCTGACGAAGAAATTGGTAAGCTTTGTAAAAGGGCTTGATTCTACCCGTCCTGTCACTGCCGGATGCAATGAACCAAATTCCGGCAATCATTTATTCCGTTCCGGTGCACTGGATGTGATTGGCTATAATTATCATAATAAAGATATTCCTCATGTTCCGGCTAATTTTCCGGACAAGCCCTTTATCATTACTGAAAGTAATTCGGCATTGATGACACGTGGATACTACCGTATGCCCAGTGACCGGATGTTTATCTGGCCCGAGCGTTGGGATAAACCCTTTGCTGATTCTACTTTTGCCTGTTCATCTTATGAGAACTGTCATGTGCCTTGGGGAAACACTCATGAAGAAAGTCTGAAGTTAGTCAGAGACAACAACTTTATCAGCGGGCAATATGTATGGACAGGATTTGATTATATCGGAGAACCGACTCCTTACGGGTGGCCTGCACGTAGTTCATTCTTTGGTATTGTCGATCTGGCAGGTTTCCCAAAAGATGTCTACTATCTATATCAGTCGGAATGGACAGATAAACAAGTATTGCATCTTTTCCCGCATTGGAACTGGACTCCGGGACAGGAGATTGATATGTGGTGCTACTATAATCAGGCTGATGAAGTGGAATTGTTTGTGAATGGAAAGTCGCAGGGAGTGAAATGTAAAGATGCTGATAACCTGCATGCTGTTTGGCGTGTAAAGTTTGAACCGGGAACGGTGAAGGTCGTTGCACGCAGAAAGGATGAAGTGATAGCAGAAAAGGAAATTCGTACAGCCGGAAAGCCTGCAGAAATTCGCCTGACTCCTGATCGTTCAGTTCTGGCTGCTGATGGAAAAGATTTGTGTTTCGTCACTGTAGAGGTGCTGGATGAAGAAGGGAATCTTTGTCCGAATGCAGATAATTTGGTGAATTTCACAGTGAGAGGTAATGGTTTCATCGCAGGAGTGGACAATGGAAACCCGGTATCGTTGGAACGCTTTAAGGATAAAAAGAGGAAAGCATTTTATGGAAAATGCCTTGTTGTAATTCAGAATGATGGGAAACCGGGAAAAACGGAGCTGACAGCTACTTCGGAAGGGCTTCGGCAAGCCGTGGTAAAGGTCTCGGCAAAAGATTGTAAACTGTAAATGATTATTGGAATAATGAAGACATTTTTATTGACTATATGTTTCCTGTCTGTTCAGACAGGCATGGTGGCGATTGCTCAAGACAAAGAACAAACACCGGTGTATCTGGATGATACACAACCGATAGAGGTTAGGGTACAGGATGCGTTGAACCGTATGACTGTGGAGGAGAAAACTCGTCTTAGTTATGCACAAGGGAAGTTTAGCTCCCCTGGCTGTCCCCGTTTGGGTATTCCTGAACTTTGGATGAGTGACGGACCTCACGGCGTACGTGCCGAAATTAATTGGAATGATTGGGGATATGCCGGATGGACGAACGATAGTTGCACAGCCTTTCCTGCACTGACCTGTCTGGCAGCTAGCTGGAATCCACTATTAGCAGCGAAATATGGATATGCTATCGGTGAAGAAGCCCGTTATCGTGAAAAGGATGTTTTGCTGGGACCGGGTGTGAATATCTATCGTACTCCGCTCAACGGGCGTAACTTTGAATATATGGGGGAAGACCCTTATTTAGCCTCGGAGCTTTGTGTACCTTATATTCAGGGAGTGCAGAAGAATGGAGTAGCCGCCTGCGTAAAACATTACGCACTGAACAATCAGGAATTATGGCGGGGACATATCGATGTGCAGCTAAGTGACCGTGCATTGTATGAGATATATCTGCCTGCCTTTAAGGCTGCTGTGGAAAGAGGGAAGGCTTGGTCTATTATGGGAGCGTACAATAAGGTGCGCGGAACTCATGCTACTCATCATAAACTGCTGAATAATGATATATTGAAGGGAGAATGGAACTTCGACGGTTGTGTCATAACAGATTGGGGAGCTGCGCATGATACCTATGAAGCTGCCATGTATGGCTTGGATATTGAAATGGGATCTTATACGAATGGTTTGACTTCAGAATCGGAATTCGGTTATGACGATTATTACTTGGGTAAGTCTTATCTGAAAATGGTTCGGGAAGGTAAGATTCCGATGGAAGTAGTGAATGATAAGGCTGCTCGTGTGTTGCGTCTGATTTTCCGTACAGCTATGAATCGCAGGAAACCGTTCGGGGCACTGACTAGTGAAGAGCACTATCGTACGGCTTATGAGATTGCAACAGAGGGTATTGTCCTGTTGAAAAATGGAACCGGTAAGAAACAACCTGCCTTATTGCCTGTACCTCAAGGAAAATACAAACGTATTTTAGTGGTGGGAGATAATGCTACCCGTAATTTGATGTTAGGTGGTGGCTCTTCAGAGTTGAAAGTTCAGAAAGTGATTTCACCACTGGACGGTATAAAGGCCAAATTTGGTGACGGTGTGGTTTATGCACAAGGTTACACAAGCGGTCGCCCGATGTATGGACGGGCGGATGTTATTCCGCAGGTTACTGTGGATTCTTTGCGTAATGATGCGGTGGAAAAGGCGATGAATTCGGATTTGGTGATTTTTGTAGGCGGACTAAATAAGAATCATTTTCAGGACTGTGAGGGTGGAGACCGTTTATCATACGAACTTCCTTTTGCGCAGAATGAGTTGATAGAAGCCTTGTTGAAGGTAAATAAAAATCTGGTAGCAGTGATTGTCAGCGGAAATGCGGTGGAAATGCCTTGGGTAAAGGAGATTCCTTCTATTGTCCAGTCGTGGTATTTAGGCTCTGTTGGTGGGGAGGCGCTGGCTGATGTGTTGAGTGGAGAGGTGACTCCCAGTGGTAAACTTCCTTTCTCTTATCCGGTGAAACTGGAGGATTGTCCAGCTCATTTCTTTGGGGAAATCAGTTATCCGGGCGATAGCATCCGTCAAGAATATAAAGAAGATATTCTGGTTGGCTATCGTTGGTATGATACGAAGAAGGTGCAGCCACTTTTTCCTTTTGGTTATGGCATGAGTTATACTACCTTTGAGTATAGTAAACCTGTAGTATCGGCTCAAACAATGAATACTGATGGCAGTATAGATGTTTCTGTAAAGGTTAAGAATACAGGAAAAGTAGCAGGGAAAGAGATTATCCAACTATACATTGGTGATGAGGAGTGTAGTGTCCTGCGTCCGGTTAAGGAACTGAAAGATTTTCGGAAGGTACAACTTCTTCCGAATGAAGAAAAAGAGGTGAAGTTTACAATCAAACCGGAAGCATTGCAATTCTTTGATGATAAACAGCGTACTTGGGTGGCAGAACCTGGAAAATTCAAGGCATACATTGCCGCCTCTTCTTCTGATATTCGCGGTACGGTGACATTCGAATATATTCAATAATAAAGTTAACGGGTTGATACACAAAGCTTAGTGGACATATAGATACAGAGTGGTGGATATATATACTGTTAGCGTCCAATTTTGACGTGTACCCCAAGGAAAGCCGCCACAAGGCGGTTCCCTCATAAATAACGTCAAAAAAGATACTGATTTTTAATATTTGTTATTACTCCAGTCCGATTGTCAAGGGTAACAAATGTTCATAATCCCTACGTCCTTTAACAATTTCGCTGAAAAATCTCTTGAAATAATCAAGCACAGACACACCCTGCATCTTACAGGTTGAGATGATGGTATGATATACCGCTGAAACGTGTGCCATCCTGTCACTTCCGAAGAATAACGAGTTCTTTCGCTCACCGGCCAAGGGACGGATAAAACGTTCGGCAATGGAATTGTCGATGGAATAAGAGCCGTCATTCAAGTAGGCGAACAGCTGAGTCCAAAAAGTATTCATATAATTTATTGCCTTCTCCATCAACTCTCCGCGGGGCGGATGACCGTCACTGAGCAAGACGTCAAGCTTACTGCGTAACTTTATGATTACTTCTTTGGTCTTTAAGTTATTCCGGCAAAGCTTTATCTGCTCGGGGGACAACTGCCCTTCTTCATACTCGCGTTCCAGCTTGTAAAGCTCACCGATCAATTCCAATATGAATGCCGCATCCTTATCATTACCCTGATCCAACGCATACTTGAACTTCGCACGGGCATGGGCCATGCAACAAAGATGTTCTATATCGACCATATGATCATCCAAATACAGATAGACATTGTAGCCATCTGACTGAAGAGCTTTCACCTGGCTGTCACCCAAGATATGCTTCAAGGCATCACGTCCTCTGGAACCATCCTCGTAGCAATAGATAACCACTTTTGACAGTTTGTTGACCAGACACCAGATGTATTTCTTCTTATAGCAGCCTTTACGCTTTACCCGGCACCAGGTCTCATCACAGTTCACGATGGAATCCTTTTCCAAACAAGTATTCTTAAGATAAGCAATCAAACCGCAGAAATGGGTAGAGCCTTTCTCCAACCAATTGGTCAGACTCATACGGCTCAAACGCATTGATTCACCTGATAATCTGTACATTTCACGATAAAGAGGGGTATCCAGAACATATTTGTTGAAAGCAAGATAAGCCAGAAAAGAACCGGAAGCGTGCGTTCCAGGAACCACGTCAATGATTTCAGGCTGCCCACTGAAAGGGAAATAGCCTTCATGAATTTTCCCGTCCGAAGTCTTATAGCGGATAACCTCGTAATCATGCTCGACAAGCTTGCTTACCTGTTCATAGGCATATTTACGGAAACGTTTGATGATTTTTGAACCTGCCGGCAGTTGGCGGATATCACTATTATGACAAACCGTATTGTCAGCGCTCATAGTGCGATAAGAAAGTCCTTGACGATAAAGACGAGCTTCTTTTGATTTTGATTCAAAATCCTCTTCCTGCGCATGAGCCTCACCAGATTGTGGCAAGCAGGAGCCGAGGGATTGGGGAGTGCCGTCGAAATCATCCTTGTCACGTGTATGGTCCTCTTCGACCTCACGCTTCTTTTTATGGATTCCTTTTTGGCTCTTACCATCATAAAGATTCTTATTACGGACTTTAAGCCGCTCTTCCAAAGCTGATATTTTAGACAACAGATTGATGTTCATCTGTTTATAATCGTCCAGCTGTTTTTCAGCTGCAATGGCCGATCTCTGCAAAGACAACAGTTCATCAACCTTGGACAACAGTTCATCTATGCGAGCCTCGTCCCGTTGGATCCGTTCAGCGTCACGCTCACGGGCAGCCATCAGCGCTATTATCATTTTTGATTTTTCGTCAGGGGTCATATCTGAATATGGGTCTTCAAAAGGTGCAGGAGTCTCCTCCCGTTCCTTCAATTTCCTTGCGGAAGAAAGCTGTTTCATTCTTTCCAAATCATTCATATTCAGCATCTTTGTTGCTTCAAAGATACAAAAAAACAATGAAATAAAAGAATTTTTTACTACTTTTTAATTGATAATTATTTGATTATTAAACGTTTAACAACAGGGGATTCCAACAAGAGGATGACATCCTGCCAATTGATTGAATAAATACTTTCAGCACCATTACAGGTTACATGCATAAACTGGTAGCCGGGTCTGAAACGTTTCTCAAACATACTGTAAGACCGTCGGTCATAGCTGAACAAACGAACCAGACGTAAATCTTTAGACATCACGATAAAGACATCACCATCCTCAGGCTCACGGTTCAACTGTTGATGGATGATGGATAAGACCTTATCATATTTACAGCGCATATCATGAAAATCACGAACTAAGAAAAAACGATTTAGTCCTGTAATATTCAACATAAGCCCTCCAGTTTCTCCACTAAGCTTTTCAAACCTTCGTAGCTTAAATTTTTCTGACTGAGATGAACACCATTGCTCATGCGGATATCCACCAGGATTCGAAGTTCGGTATGACAAGAAAGCCGAGGATCCGATTCTGGCTTTACTTCCCGGATTGAGGAAGGACTTTCCGGCACTTCTGCTTCCGTTGAGGGAGAACCCAAAACCTGAACAGGAATTATCTTCTTTCGGGTATCCTTGTACCATTTGGAAAATAGGTTATAAGGAACTTGGTTGGACATACAAAATTTCTCAATAGAAACACCAGCAGGGATACCTTCCAATTTATAGCGCAAAAATAGACGCTCAAAATCATTGTAACTATACATAAACTTGGATTTTGATTTAACGAAAGCAAAGATCTGGATTTTATATCGGTTATACTATACGGCATTTTTGGACGCTAACATATATACTCACCATCATGTATCTATATGTCCACTATGATGAGTATGTATGTCCACCAAACTGAAAGACGATGTTTTATGATTGTTTATTGAATACCCTATTTCAGTTTCTTCTGATATTCATCCGAATTCAATATTTCCAGTGCTTTTTGTATACTCTCATTCGTGGTATTCATTACCCGGAAATATTCGTTCATATCCCAAAGGTCACGGGCTATCAATGCTTTGAGCTGGGTCTTGATAAGAGGGAGCGATTTCTGATATTGCTCTTCATTGAACTTCACTCCTTCTTTCTCTCCGATTTCTTTTAGATTGGCGAGCATGTCATCATCGACTACGAATTTCTCATCAAACGATTCGAACTTCTTGTATTTGTTTGCCAACTCTTTCCGGTGTCCTTCGATAAACTGCATGGTGAATTTAATCACGGCTCCTTTGGCTACCAGATTACGGTGATAATCCGTATAAAGAGTAGTGTCGATAGGTACGAAATAATCCGGCATGATACCACCTCCACCATAGACGGTACGTCCGAGTTTCTTGGTTTGTACTTTCAGCGAATCCGGGAAATGAATACTGTCAGCATTCATCAGTTCACCGTGGTTGAAACGTTCTATCAAATCCTTGTTGTAATCAACAGTACTGTCGTACGGTTTTTGGATGGAACGACCCGATGGAGTATAATAGCGTGCAATAGTCAAACGAATCATGGAACCGTCCGGCAGGTCGATAGGACGTTGCACCAATCCTTTGCCGAAAGAGCGGCGTCCTACAATAATTCCTCTGTCCCAATCCTGTACTGCGCCACTGACGATTTCACTGGCAGAGGCTGTGTACTCATCCACCAGAATGATAAGACGTCCATTACGGAAATCTCCATTCCCTTTGGCATAGAAATCACTGCGTTTGGCAGTCCGGCCTTCGGTATATACGATTAGCTCCTTTTGTCCCAGGAATTCGTTAGCAAGGTCAATGGCTGCATTGAGATAACCACCTCCGTTTCCTTGCAGGTCGAGAATCATATCCTTCATACCTTGCTTCTGAAGACTTGTCATTGCTTTTTTGAATTCTTCGGCAGTGGTTGCTCCAAAACGGTTGATGCGGATATAACCCGTTTTAGGTTGAATCATATAGGAGGCATCGAGGCTAAGGATAGGTATCTTGTCTCTTTTCACTGTAAACAATAAAGGGTCTTGCACGCCACGACGAACGATTGTTAGATTGACTTTCGAACCTTTCGGACCACGAAGGCGCTTCATAATATCTTCCGTACTCATTTTCACTCCGGCAATGGCGCTGTCATTGACCGCAACGATACGGTCACCGGCAAGGATGCCGACTTTCTCGGAAGGTCCGTTGCTGACAGGTTGCACCACCAGCAGGGTGTCTTCTATCATCTGGAATTGCACTCCGATACCCTCGAAGTTACCTTGAAGTGGTTCGTTCATCTTCTTCACTTCCTCTGCATCCGAATAAGTAGAGTGCGGATCAAGTTGTGCCAGCATTTTGATGATGGCTTCTTCTACCAACTTGTCTTCATCTACTTTGTCCACATAGAAATTGGAGATTGCAAACTCTGCCATTTGTAACTTTCGCATGGCTTCGGAACCGAAGTTCTGGGCTTGTGTGGCAACTGCCCACAAGCAAACGGATAGTATAATCGTTAGTTTCTTCATCATCTTTTCTGACTCATCGCCTATTCCCTAACGAGTGTTATTCACTCATTTTCATTCCTTTGGGAATAAACTGGCTGATATCTTTATTATAGGTTAATAACTCGCGTACAATTGTAGAGCTGACGCAAGTCAGTTCCGGTTCTGTGAAGAGCAGGATGGTTTCAATCCCTGCCAGTTTGCGGTTAATGTCTGCAATGGTCTCTTCATACTCGAAATCCTTCACCGTACGGATACCGCGGACAATGAACCTGGCCTCTACTTCCTGTGCAAAATCAATTGTCAGACAGTCATAGGACATCACCTGGATACGAGGTTCGTCTTTATAAAGTTCCCGAATCATTTCTTCTCTTTTCTCAATGGGGAAGTAGGTATTCTTGTTCTCATTGATACCGATTCCTATCACGATTTCGTCCATAAAGGTAAGTGCACGTTCCACTACCGAGTAATGTCCGATGGTGAAAGGGTCGAAAGTACCCGGGAATATTGCTTTTCTCATGATGCCAAGTCTTCTTCTATAACCAGATTGTCTATAATAAAGTTCTGTCGTTCCATGGTATTTTTGCCCATGTAGAATTCGAGTAGTTCTTTTACCGCATCCGTTTTGCGCAGTGTCACCTGCTCCAGACGCATATCTTTACCAATGAAATGTTTGAACTCATCCGGTGAGATTTCTCCCAAACCTTTAAATCGGGTGATCTCCGGATTCGGTCCTAGTTCATTGATAGCATTGATGCGTTCTTCCTCGCTGTAGCAGTAATTTGTCTTTTTCTTGTTGCGTACACGGAACAAAGGCGTCTGCAGGATATATACATGTCCTTTCTTGATGAGATCAGGGAAGAATTGCAGGAAGAAAGTAATCAGCAACAGGCGGATGTGCATACCGTCCACATCGGCATCGGTTGCTACGATTACTTTGTTGTAGCGTAATCCTTCAATACCATCTTCTATATTCAGGGCTGCTTGAAGCAGGTTGAATTCCTCGTTCTCGTAAACCACTTTTTTGGTCAGTCCGAAAGAGTTCAATGGTTTACCACGGAGACTGAATACTGCTTGGGTGTTGACATCACGACTTTTGGTGATGGAACCGCTTGCAGAGTCTCCCTCGGTGATAAAGATGCAGGAGTCTTCCTCCAGTCCTTTGCCTTTCGGATCGTTGAGGTGTATGCGGCAGTCACGTAGTTTGCGGTTGTGCAGGTTGGCTTTCTTGGCACGTTCACGGGCAAGTTTCGTTACCCCTGCAATGGCTTTACGCTCCTTTTCAGATTCTTGTATCTTTTGTTGAATTGCTTCGGCTATGTCCGCATTCTTGTGCAGGAAGTTGTCCACTTCCTGTTTGATAAAGTCGCCTACATACTTATTGACCGTTACGCCACCGGGAACCATATTGGTAGAACCCAGTTTAGTTTTCGTCTGACTTTCGAAGATCGGTTCTTCCACATTGACGGCAATGGCGGCAACCAATCCGTTACGGATATCGGTGTAGTCCATGTTCTTGTTGAAGAACTCTTTGATGGTACGGGCAATGTGTTCTTTGAAGGCACTTTGATGTGTACCACCTTGGGTAGTATGCTGACCGTTGACGAAAGAATAATATTCTTCTCCGTATTGTCCGGTATGTGTGAAGGCGATTTCGATGTCTTCCCCTTTCAGGTGGATGATCGGGTAAAGCCCGGTTGCCGTCATGTTGTCGTTCAAAAGGTCTACCAGACCGTTGCGCGACAAGATACGGTGTCCGTTATAGATGATAGCAAGCCCCGTATTGAGATACGTGTAGTTACGTAGCATTGTCTCAATAAATTCGGGCTTGAAACAGTAATTCAGAAATAGTGTATTATCCGGTTCAAAGAAGATGTAAGTTCCGTTTTCTTCTTCGGTATTCTTTGTCTCATCGGTCAGTAAGTTTCCTTTTGAGAAAGTGGCGATACGCACTTTGCCGTCGCGGTAACTGCGTACCTCGAAACGGGAGCTTAAAGCGTTGACGGCTTTCACACCGACACCATTCAGTCCGACACTTTTCTTAAATGCCTTGCTGTCGTATTTACCACCGGTATTCAGCATGCTGACAGCCTCGATGAGTTTTCCCTGTGGGATGCCTCGTCCGTAGTCGCGTACACTGACACGAAGGTTTTCTTCAACGGTAATCTCGATTTTCTTACCGGCTTGCATTTTGAACTCGTCAATACTGTTGTCAATTACTTCTTTCAGGAGGACATAGATTCCATCTTCGGCATGTGCACCGTCGCCCAGCCTTCCGATATACATACCGGGGCGTGTGCGTACATGTTCCATGTCACTCAAGTGGCGGATGTTGTCGTCAGTGTACTCTACTGCATTGTTGTTGTCTACAGGTATCAATTCGTTCTCTTCCATAGCTGTTTTTTATTTTATCTCTTTGATGAACGCACGGCGGCGCTTATGTTGTTGAGTCTCAAAGTAATCCCATTGTGCCTGAACTTTTCCATTCAGTTCCAGTTCGGGGTTGCTTTCCGCAAAGATAAAACCTAATTTTTGATAAACTGGAATTAAATCGGAAAATAACAAAGCGTTAACACCTTTATTTTGATATTCCGGTTTCACTGCAACGAGTAGCAGATCAAGCATTTTGGCACGACGTTTCATGAATAATGCCTTTAACAGATAGAACCATCCGAGCGGCAACAGACGTCCGTTTGATTTCTGTAAAGCTTCAGCGAGAGATGGCATAGAGATACCTACACAGACCAGTTCATCATTGGCATCAGTAATCAGTGTAACCATCCGTAAGTCAAGGATCGGCAGATACATTTTCACGTATTGGTCGATTTGCCGCTGTGTCAGCGGAGAATAACCATAAAGTGGACTATATGCTTCGTTCATCAGTTCGAAAATCTTCTGTCCATAGTCTTTGGCTATCTTTCTTCCGGAAGTATATTTCTTTATCTTAAGGTTGTATTTTCGTTGGATTAGTTCGGAGATACGCTTATGTTTGTCGGGAATGGCATCCGGTATGTAGATTTTGTATTCCACCCAGTCGGCGTCTTTCTCGAAGCCCAACTTTTTCATGTGTACCGGATAGTACGGGTAGTTGTAGATAGTGGCCATGGTGCTAAGCTGGTCGAATCCTTCGATCAGCATTCCTTCCGCATCGAAATCGGTAAATCCGAGAGGGCCGGCAATATGAGTCATGCCCCGTTCTTTTCCCCATTCTTCCACTGTTTTGATAAGTGCGGATGATACTTCGGGGTCGTCGATGAAGTCTATCCACCCGAAGCGGACATTCTTGCATCCCCATTTCTCGTTGGCGCGGTTGTTGATGATAGCGGCTATGCGCCCCACGATTTTATCGTCCCGGTATGCCAGAAAATAATCAGCTTCACAGAACTCGAATGCCGCGTTTTTCTTCTTGTTGAACGTATTGAGCATATCGTCATAGAGGTCGGGTACGGAATAAGGATTGTCCTTATACATCCTGTAATTGAAACGGATAAATTTCTTAAGCTCTCTCTTTGTGGAGACTTTCTTGATTGTAATAGCCATATCTCGTATTTATGATTTGAGCAGGCAAAGATACGTGATAATCTTTAAATTACAACGCGTGGGGTGGCAAAAACTGATTGCTATCCGATGTGTTCAATAGGCCATTCATTAAATTATTGGTGTTTTTTGTAGATTTCGCAAGAATATAAGGTACGAACCGTGTTGTATTAATTGGAAACCGGATTTGCATTAGTCATTTTTATAGAGATATTTTCCTTAATTTTACCTCGAAAGCGGGTTTTACGCATTACTGATGCAGATCATTGTATGCGAATGATGAGGTGGCATCATGATACGATAATAAAGTTTTTCTTATTTTCAGGTATTATAAATCAATGCCACCGTGTATGCCACATAGCAAAGTATCATAATTCCTCCTTCAATTCTTGTGATTGTCCTTTTGGCAAAGAACAGTCCGAATAACCAGAGCAGGATACCGGAGCCTACTAGTGTGAACAAGTCGAAGTTGGTGATTCCGCTAAAACGGAGAGGAGTGATGCTGGCACTACATCCCAGTACAAAGAAGATATTGAAGAGGTTACTTCCGATCACATTTCCGATGGCAATTTCCGGATTTTTCTTTAATGCGGCAACGATAGACGTAGCCAGTTCCGGAAGAGAAGTACCTCCTGCAACCAGAGTCAGTCCGATAATTGATTCGCTGACACCCAGATTGCGGGCGATGCCCGTGGCACCGTTAACAAACAACTGACCTCCATAAATAAGTGCCGCCAGACCTCCGATGATATAAAGAATGGATTTCCACCAGGGTAGTGATTTGATTTCTGTCTCCTCTTCTATGGCCGGATGTTCGGCCTGTTCCGTTGTGGAAGGCTTGGAAGCGATAGCAAACGTATAGCTCATGAATATGGCGAAAAAGCAAAGCAATAATAAACCGTCTACTCTGTTCAGTATATTTTCTGACGCCTTATCCAGTAAAACATCATTGGCACAGACCAGCAGGACGACAGAAGAAAGTATGCAGAGTGGTATCTCCTTTCTGAGTGTATTGCGGGTGATGACAATCGGGGCAAACAGGGCGGTGCAGCCTACAATCATCAATGTGTTGAATAAATTACTTCCCACCACATTACCTATGGAAATGTCCGCGCTGCCTTTGAGGGCGGAAGAAACACTGACCGTCAGTTCCGGTGCGGAAGTGCCGAATGCAACAATCGTCAGTCCGATAACGATAGAAGGGATACGAAAGCGTTTGGCTACTGAAGCTGCGCCGTCTGTCAGTCCGTTAGCCCCCAGAAGAATGAGGATGAGCCCTCCGATGAGTAGCAATATATTCATAGTTTTTCTATTTTAGTGGCAAAGATAATCATTTTGGAAATGGTAATGTCAAAAACAATCCGTATGTTTGCTCTGTTTTAATGAAAGTTAGATTAATCTTAATTATAATCAAGGAATATAAGGTATGAAAAAAAATAGAATAAAGCGGTCGTTACTGGTATTGTTCTTTTCTTTCCTAGCAATCGGGGCGCAAGCACAGTTGGAACAAGCTGTCAAAAAGATATTTGCCGGAGATACCATAGCCGGCACACATACCGCTTTAATGCGGGATTCAGATTCAGCCTATGTGGAAAATCTGCAGAGGACATTGGAAGAGGCCCGGCTCAATGAGGCGAATATGCGGATGGAGATGGAACAGATGAGGCTCCAGATGGCTTCTGCTGATTCTGTGAAGTTTGCACAGCAGCGGCAACGTATCGATTCTTTACGTCAGTTCACTAAAGGAGTACCGGTAGTGGTGGATGGAGACACTTTATTCTATCTTTTCACCAAGCGAGGCGGATACACTCCCCAACAACGTGCTCAAATGACCGGTGCGGCGATTGAAGAAATCGGAAAACGTTTTAATCTTCGGCCCGACTCTGTTTCTATCGATCATTCGGATATTGTCTCCGATTTGATGTACGGCAGTAAGGTACTACTTTCTCTTACCGATCAGGATGCCTTATGGGAAGGAGTTCCCCGTGATTCGCTGGCTAAAGAAAGACAACAGAATGTCATTACCAAACTGCATGAGATGAAAGCGGAGCACGGACTTTGGCGAATGGCAAAGCGTGTGCTCTATTTTGTGTTGGTGATTGTAGGACAGTATTTCCTGTTCCGCTTGACCAACTGGTTATTCCGTAAACTGAAAGCGCGTATCCTACGTCTGAAAGATACGAAGATAAAACCGGTATCCATTCAGGGATATGAATTGCTGGATGCGCAGAAACAAGCGAATCTGTTAGTATTCCTGTCCAGTATCGGACGGTATATATTGATGGGATTGCAGCTACTGTTTAGTGTACCGTTAATTTTCATCATCTTCCCGCAGACAGAAGGACTGGCATATCAACTGTTAGGGTATATATGGAATCCGATTCGCGGTATTTTTGTGGGGATTATCGACTATGTTCCCAAGTTGTTCACTATCATTGTTATCTGGTATGCCGTGAAGTATCTGGTGCGTCTCGTTCTGTATCTGGCGCGTGAAGTGGAAGCAGGACGGCTCAAAATCAACGGATTCTACCCGGACTGGGCGATGCCGACTTTCCATATCGTCCGTTTCCTGCTCTATGCATTTATGATTGCGATGATTTATCCTTATCTGCCGGGCTCCGATTCCGGTGTGTTTCAGGGTATCTCGGTATTTGTCGGATTGATTGTTTCTCTCGGGTCAAGTACGGTAATCGGTAATATTATTGCCGGATTGGTAATAACGTATATGCGTCCGTTCAAATTGGGCGACCGGATTAAGCTGAATGATACCACCGGAGATATTATAGAGAAAACTCCGCTCGTTACTCGTATCCGGACTCCCAAGAATGAGGTGGTCACTGTTCCCAATTCATTTATCATGTCGTCTCATACGGTCAATTACAGCACTTCGGCACGAGAGTACGGGTTGATTATTCACTCCGAAGTCACCATTGGCTATGATGCTCCGTGGCGGCAAGTGAACCAACTGCTGATTGATGCTGCACTGAACACTCCCGGAGTGGTGGACGATCCGCGTCCGTTTGTACTGGAGACTTCTTTGAGTGATTGGTATCCGGTTTATCAGATTAACGCTTATATTAAGGAAGCAGATAAGATGGCGCAGATTTATTCTGATTTGCATCAGAATATTCAGGATAAATTTAATGAAGCCGGTATTGAAATTATGTCACCGCACTATATGGCTGTACGGGATGGAAATGAGACGACGATTCCTAAAAAGGATTCGAAATAAAAAAGGTGTCCCTTTCATCACGAAAGAGACACCCGCATTGTGTGTTTTTACTTGAGAGTAGAATTTATTTCTTTCGGGTAACCGTATAAAGTACGTTCCCTTTTTTATCTATCATACGCAAGTTCAGTTCCTTCTTGTCGATGGAGCAGACAGAGAATCCTGGTTCGGGGCTACAGAACTTAGTTCCTTCGATAGGGGCTACTTTGCGTGCCAGTGAGCCGGCGGAATTGACCACATAGTCAATGTTACTTCCCGCTACGCGGATATGCTGAAAGTTATGGATGTGTCCGCAGATGTACATATCTACGTTGTGTTTCCGCAAAATGGTGTCTACACGCTTCTGCATATCCTGTCGTTCGCTTTCGTCTTTCGGAGTGTAGGCGTGAATCGGATGATGTCCGGCTACGATGACCCAGTCTTCTTTGGCATTGGCAAGTACAGACTCCAGCCATGACAACTGTTTGTTGACATCTTGTTTGCAGGCATCGGGATACTTGTTATTTTCTTTGCGGTACTTATCAATCAGCGGAGCGGTGTCCAGCCAGATGATGCGGATGGTGGTTCCTTTTTCTTCAAATGTTTTTGTATAATAGCGGGCAGTCATCGACCATCGGCGGCTGACGTTGGTGTAGTCCAGCACTGCCTGTGTGTTTCCGCGATATTCATGGTTGCCTAAAACCGGGAACCAGTCAATCATCAGTTCCGGGTGGGTGTAGATCAGCTCGTAGTTCGTCATCCACAGTGGGTCGTTCACGCTGCGCACTCCTTCAAAGTGATGAATGTCTCCGGTGGCCAGCACGAATTCAGGGCCTATCTCTTCCGCCATTGTTCCCATCAGTTCGGCAATCGGTTTCTGGTCATAGTAGCCGTTGCGGCCTAAGTCATTCGCTACATAGAAGTTGAATTTCTTGTCGAAGATGGAGTAGTCCGTGATCTGTGCTTGAACGAATGAACAGGCTGAGATGAATAAAAGTAGGAAAAGAGTTTTTATTTTCATATTAAGTTGATGATTAATAGATGATTGTTATTCTTGTTTCTGATTTATCAGAAGTTGATTTTCACACCGGCATTAACCTTCACACCGTAGTGTTCTGACTGCATGGTTTGGTCGGGTGTACCCTGATAGTAACGCAGTGGCTGGTTCAGCAGGTTGTTGGCTTCAGCATAGAAAGTGGTTTTCAGTTTCTTGCCGAAAGTGTAACTTGCATTCAAGTCCATGTAGTTCACTTTGTCGTAGTAGCGGTCGTAGAAAGCGCTTTCTCCCATTTCGTCGATGAAGTCGGAAGCGAAGTTGTAGGACAGGCGGATGTTCAGGCCGGCTTTCTCGAAGTAGAGAGAAGCGTTGGCTGTATGTTCCGGTGAACCCGGGAGGCGAAGGTTTTTCTCATTCTCACGTCCGGCAAAGTTGAAGTTGTTCACTTTGGTGTGAGTGTACGTATAAGTTCCGTAGAATCCTACACATTTCAGGGCGGGAGCGATGAACCCGAAATCGCGCTGATAGCCTACTTCTACACCGAAGAGATTGGCGTCTCCGGCATTCTTGGGCTGGTTGAACCGGTCGTAGGTGTTTCCTTCGTATTGGTATCCTCTTACGGTCTGTTCAACAATAAAATCGTTGATGTCTTTGTAGAAAAGTCCGAGGCTTACCAGACCGACACTCTTGAAATAATAATCAGCACTTAAATCGAAGTTGAATGAGGTGGTCGGTGTCAAGTCGGGATTTCCCAGTGTCAGGGTGTTTTCTTCCCGGTTGATGTTGACATTCGGCACTAATGCCGAGTATTTCGGGCGTGACAGCGTTTCTGTGAATGAACCGCGAATCTTGAAATCATCGTTCACATCGTATTTCAGCAGGATAGATGGCAGCAGGTTCAGATAGTCGTCTTTTACGTCCGGTGTCACTGTCAGTGATTCGGGATCGCCGTCTTCGTCCATAGTCAGTTGTCTTCCGTTATATTTCAGGTGGGTGCTTTCCAGACGTACACCAATCATGGCGCTCAGCTTCTTGCCGAAGTTCTGGTCGAAACGGAGGTAGCCGGCAGTTACGGTTTCGCTGGCTTTGTATTCTTCTGCCAGTTCGTCAAGTTTTTCTTCTTTCTCGAAGAGAGAAGCGTTGTTCAGATCAAGTTCTCCCAGATATTCTTTGCTGATGAATGTTCCGGCTTTGTATTTCTCTCCGGGCATGTAACCGCTGCGGTTTTGCTCCACGGTGTTGGCAAGGCTTTGTTGTTGGAAAGCGTCTTCGTCCAGCGGGCTGTATTCGTAAAATTCCAAGTCTTTGTCTTTGCTCTTGCTTACAATTTTGGCTCCGAACTTCAACTGATTGCTGTAGAATCCTTTTTGAAGAGGAAGTTTGAAATTGATGGAGAACTTGAGGTCTTTCTCTTTGATGTCCTCTTGCTGTTCTGTCACTTCTTTGAGTTCAAAGTCGTTGTTCAACACCATGGTAGAACCGTCTTGAGGGGTGTAGAATGGTCTGCGCATATCGCTGAAGTCTGGAGTGAATTTCTGCTTCTTCAGTTGGAAGTCAATGTAACGTTCGTTGGGACGTTCTTCCGTGGCCTGTGCGTATGATGCGTTCCAGTCCATGCTTAGTTTGCCGAACAAATGCTCGCCACCCAGAGTGAAGTCCATTGTCCGTTGACGTTCCAGACGGGCGTTGCGGTTGTCCGGTGTACCACCTTTGGTCTGTATGCGGACGGTAGCTTTGTTGTCTACTTCGTAATCGCTTTTCTTTTTCTCGTTCACATCCTTATTCAAATCCTTGAGCGTCATGCGGTAACGGTTTTCCCAGTCGTTGCGGTTGTTGAAGATACCTTTGAAGGTCAGTTTGTGGTTGGCGTTAATATCCCAGTCGAAAGCTGCCGAATAGCTTTGGCGTTCGCGGGTGATGTAGTATTGGCGGATTTGGTAGTCTGTCAGGCAGAGAGTTCCTTTTGAATCTCTGTCCCATGCAAACTCTACATCGTCCGATCCGGAAGGTGCGTTCTGATAAGAAGCGGACAACATCACTCCCAACTTATTATTAAAGAAACGGTCTCCGTAAGTAAATCCGAGATTGAGCTGCGCTTTCTCGCTGACCCAGTTGTAACCGCTTCCGGCAGTGGCGGAGATGATGCGTTTGTAAGGAGAGTTCTTGGTAACCAGATTGATGGAACCGCCGATGGCGTCTCCGTCCATATCGGGAGTAACCACCTTGTTCACTTCAATCGTCTGCACCATGTCGGCAGGAATCAAGTCCAGCTGTACGTTACGTGTGTCACCCTCTGCAGAAGGAATACGGTTGCCGTTGATGGTTACCGAGCTGAGGTCGGCAGATGTTCCGCGAACTTGTCCGAAGCGGGCTTCTCCCTGATCATATTGTACGTTGATGCCGGAGATACGTTTCAGCGCATCACCGATATTTGAATCGGGGAACTTTCCTACTTGGTCGGCCGAAACGACATTGGTGATTCCCAACTTATTTTTCTGTGAGTTGATGGCACGGCGTTGACCTTGAAATGCACCGCCTACTACGACTTCCTGCAATTCCAGTCCCTCGTTGAGCACGACATTCTTTTCCAGTGTCTTTCCCGCAGGAATAGTAATCTTCATTTCTACAGGAGAGTAGCCTACATAACTGACCTTAACAGTGTATGTGCCCGGGGTAAGGTTAGAGAAAGTGTAGTAACCGTTGACGTCGCTTGTCACTCCGGTATGTAGCTTCTCTATATAAATAGATGCTCCCGGCAAGATTTGCTTGGAAGCATCCACAACGCGTCCGCGGATCGTGCCTTGTCTGACGACATTAGTTTTCTCATCCGCCGAAATATTGCCACTCATACTCATGAGTAAAAGAACGAGTGAGACTAATTTGAAAAATCGTTTCATAAGTGTTGTTATGCGTTAATAATTTGCTGCAAAAGTAGTGGGCTGACATTTCTGACTTCTTACAGCGGGTTGAAGAACGCATGACAAATATGTGACGATTCCGTTACAGCCTATATCTTCGTTGAGCGGATGAGCGTTTTCTGATTGTTGTTTAATGTGCTGGCAAACAGAAAGGTATCCCCTCCTTCCGTAAGCTTGAGACGCTTGCGAAGTTCCACTACGGTGGCAGGGAAGTTGCGGACTGTGATGTTGGCCTTTTTCAGGTCTGCCAGACTCTCTTTTATTTCTTTTTTCTTAAATCCACAATGACTGACGATGCGGAAGGTTCTTCCGGGGAAGTCACCGATCAGCGTATCGGAAGTATAAAGATGGCTGTTAGGGTGCAACTTCTTTACCGGATAGGTTGCGGCAATGCTGCGGAAAGCACCGGCTTTCAGGAGAGATGTGTTCGGTTCGTACAGATAGTTTCCCAATGTATCTGTGTAAGTACATTCGTTGTGTTGTTCCTGTTCGCGGGTGAATACGAAATGTTGCACCTCTTGAGTTCCCTTCGTAGAGAGGTTCACGCAATGAATCGGGACTTCTTCCGGAAGGTTTTGTCCGAGCAATAACAGTAGTTCTTTACATTCGTTATTGACGGAGATGATATGGACTTCCTGTGTATGCCCCAGCTCTTTCAGTGCTAGAGAAAGATCGAGCATGGGAGAGAGTTTAACCATTATCCGGTTGGCTTTGCTTAGTAAAAGCGTTTCCAGTTCGGATACGTCCGGTTCGCAGTCGGAGATGGCAATGGTTTTTCCACCGTGTTCGTTGCGACGGGCGGGGTCGAGGAAGATGCAGTCTACGGGAGACATTGCCGTCAGGTAGGCCACTCCGTCTTCGTTTCTGACAGTAATGTGGTTCAGGTTAAGTATGGGAAAGTTATGTGCCGCTATTTCGCAGAGTTCTTTCTGACGTTCTACGTAGGTGACTGATTGGAAACCGGAAGCAAGGAAAGAACAGTCTATTCCGAAACCAGCGGTGAGGTCGGTCAGTGATTCGCCTTGCAGGAGACTTGCCTTGTAGCGGGCGGTGATTTCCGAGGAACACTGCTCCAGTGACAGATGTTTCGGATACCAGATTTCTTCTGCCTCTCCCCATGAAGGAATCTTTTCGGCAGCCACCTGCCTTCCGGCTATTTGGGTGATGGCAGTCGGCATGTCTACATTCGGATATTTTTTAGCTTGCAGAGCCAGTGCGCGTACATCGTCCGCCTGGTGCTTACGGATGAAAAGTTGCGTTTCGGGAGAGATTTGCATAAGGGTATGATTACGTTATTTGTAAGTACGTTTAATGGTTGACTATCGGTTTATGGTATTACCTTGTATTTCCGTTTGGCTACGTCTCGGCTGCAAAAGTTGAAGTGCCACCATTCGCTGGGTAACGCACGGAATCCGGCATCTTTCATCACTTTTCGCAACAATATCCGGTTCTGCCATTCCGTTTCACTTATTTTCCCGTTGCGTACCAATTCATCTTCTTGGGTGATGTGGGCTTTTATGCCCAAGTGGTCTACTTCTGTTCCCATAGGTAACGGCTGCCCCAAAGAATCCCGGATGCTGATGTCTACTGCCAGTCCGTAGTTGTGAAGCCCGCCGCCGTGATTCGGATTGGATACATATTTGTATTTAGGAGTTCCTTTCACTACCTCCCACATTCTTTTTTGTACCGACATCGGGCGTGCAGCATCGTAAATGATGAGGCTGTAAGACGGGTATAGTTCCTTTAAGTTTCTTTGTGCTTTTGCGAGAGCGTATGCCGCATCCGGATGCAGATAGGCTTCCGTCAAATTATCGTAAAGAATCTCTCCGGTGAAATTGTCGGCTTGTGTGTATATTAGCTTCACTGCGATGCTGCTATCCACTTCGGTGACATCTACCAGTCCTAATGAATCCATATAGAGAGCCATAGCGCTTGATGTATATTCGTGTTCCGCCATGGCGGGGCTTTCCTTTTCCTTGTGACCGGAAACGGAAGTACATTCTGTCAGCAGCAGACAGAGGATAGGTAAACTATATTTTATAAATCTCATTGGAGCTTTTGTATTTAGTACGTCAAAGGTACTTCTTTTTGGCTTTAGTTCCAATAAGCTATGCTTCTAAATCCTGATTGTTTGAGTGAAACTGGATTGCACAGCGTTGGATAATGCGATGAGGTAGCGTGCTGTCATATAGGGCTATGTCAATTGTCCCCAAAAAAACAGTTCGTCCTGATCGGCTGACCGTTGCAGTGCGGAAGGAGCTGTATATTGGTAAGAGATGGTATCAGTCATAGATAATAAATCGGAATTTGGTTGTATATTCTCCAAATATCAAATACAATTCTTTATAGTCAGGCACAATTTTTTAGACATAAAACAATTATTCTTTATAACTATTCTTAAATCCTACGTTTCCTTTTGCTGGAAAATAATACATTTGTTCCCATAATTAGAATGTTTTAGCAACAGATTCTAAATTAAGTCTTATGAATTTTTAAAGATGAAAAAGACAGCTGTTTGTGAAAATCGCTAATATTGTTTGTTTTGTTTGTGTTATCCCATTTTGAGTCAGGTGTGACTTCAAAATGGGATTTTCGCTATAAGGACACTCTCAAAGCCACCTGAATACTATCAGAAATGACCTAAATTCTATCAGCCGATAGATTTTCCCCTAAACAATGTCTGTTTTTCACCTGTCACATTTGTTGAAAACCCGTAAACTTGCAACATTGAAATAATGATAACGAATACTCACAATTTAAAAATAACGTATATGAAAAGTTTAAGCTTCAGGAAAGATCTGATAGGAGTACAGGATGAATTACTCCGTTTTGCATATAAACTGACAACCGATCGTGAAGAAGCAAACGATTTGTTACAGGAAACCTCATTAAAAGCATTGGATAACGAAGATAAATATACCCCCGACACAAATTTCAAAGGATGGATGTATACTATAATGCGGAACATCTTTATTAATAATTACCGCAAAATAGTGCGCGATCAGACATTTGTCGATCAGACTGAAAACCTCTATCACCTTAACCTGCCACAAGATTCAGGTTTTGAAAGTACGGAAAGAGCTTACGATTTAAAAGAAATGCATCGCGTAGTCAATGCTCTGCCGAAAGAATACAGAGTTCCGTTTGCTATGCATGTTTCAGGATTCAAGTACCGTGAGATTGCAGAAAAGCTGAATCTTCCGTTAGGTACTGTAAAGAGCCGCATATTCTTTACCCGTCAGAAATTGCAGGAAGAATTAAAGGACTTCCGCTAAACGTTTACTATCAATTTTCAGTTGGTATCAATAGGTATAGGGCAAAAGGATCTCGTTTCCTTTTGCCTTTTTTATTTTATGTGTTGGAGGTTTGTATTTGTTATGGGAATTTTTTCAGTAACTTTGTCACTGTTTAATTGACTGCTCTGACTTATCAGTCAAGGATAGTCGATTTGCTTCTCTAAATTGTCGAAGAATGAATAAAGATATAAATGTTATGATAAAAGCGATCATGCTCGATGTGGATGGAACATTGGTAAGTTTTGAAACTCATAAAGTGTTGCCATCCTCTGTTGATGCCCTTAGGAAGATTCATGACGGTGGAATTCGAATAGTCATTGCTACCGGTAGAGCGGCAGGCGACCTTCATGAAATAGCTGATGTTCCGTATGACGGAATTATTGCATTGAATGGTGCCGACTGTGTTTTGCGGGATGGCACCGTGATAAGAAAGCACCTTATTCCGAAAGATGATTTTAAGAAAGCCATGGAAATAGCAAAGACCTTTGATTTTGCAGTCGCTATTGAATTGGATGAAGGTGTGTTTGTTAATCGTCTGACTCCGACTGTCGAACAGATTGCTAAAATCGTGGAACACCCTATCCCGACCGTTGTAGACATTGAAAACCTGTTTGAAAAGAAAGAGTGTTGTCAGCTTTGTTTTTATATCGATGATGAGATGGAACAAAAAGTGATGTCGTTTCTGCCTAATCTTTCCTTGTCGCGCTGGCATCCTTTATTTGCTGACGTAAATGTGGCAGGAATAAGTAAAGCAACCGGCCTTTCGGTATTTGCTGATTATTATGGGATTGGAATGACGG
Source organism: Bacteroides celer (assembly GCF_002632415.2). Lineage (NCBI taxonomy): Bacteria > Pseudomonadati > Bacteroidota > Bacteroidia > Bacteroidales > Bacteroidaceae > Bacteroides > Bacteroides celer. The sequence continues at coordinate 358,867 of NZ_CP178209.1, forward strand.
AAATAATGGCTTGCGGCGATGGTGGTAATGATATTCCTATGTTGAAAGTTGCCGGAATCGGAGTGGCTATGGGAAATGCATCGGAGATAGTCAAGGCTTCAGCCAATTTTGTTACTGATACGGTGGAGAATGACGGGCTTTGTAAAGCGCTGAAACATTTTGGAATTATTTAATATTGGGTACTCTATAGCTTAATATTATAGGTGTTATTCCCCTATTGCTTATTCTTCGCCATTTCTGCTTTGTCCGTTGCTGTTGTTTTTACCTGTTTGGGAACAATTAGTTATCTTTTATTCTAGTTGGAGGATGGCTATAAAAAGGAAAAATTCCTGCGAGTGAAACACTTACAGGAATTTTTCAGTGGACCAGCCTGGGCTTGAACCAGGGACCTCCAGATTATGAGTCTGTTGCTCTAACCAACTGAGCTACAAGTCCGATGTATCCTTTGTTGGATGCGGTGACAAAAGTAGTATTTTCCCTCGAATTATGCAAATCCTTTTGATAAAAAACTACGATACTTTATTTTTAGAACTTATATTTGCGCTTCGGGTTCTTGGGGAACCATCCTTTTTGTACCCGTTCTTCCTGTTCGAAGACCTCTTTAATCGTCCAGAAGGAAGAAAATGCAAACACGCCAAGCAAAGAAGATAAAATCACATTATCGATGCTTAATGAGGCGACCACACCGGCTATGCCGAGTACCAGGAATATCCACCAGCATTTTGTACCCCAATAGTATTCGGCCTTTACCACGACGGGGTGAAAAAGACCGATAATCAAAAAGGTACATATTCCGATGAATAACCCCGCAAGGTGATATTCATTTAGAAATTCCATCACAATTATTTTTCAACGCGGATGGGGATTTCTTTCTTGATACTCTGTTCCAGAGAAATCAATGTCTCGGTAGCTACCACACCCGGTATTTCTTGCATTTTGTTATTCAGCAAATCCATCAGATGTTCGTTGTCGCATGCATAAAGCTTTGTCAGCATTGTGTACGGACCTGTAGTGAAATGACATTCCACAATTTCGGGAATCTTTTGTAGTTCCGCTACGACAGATTTGTACATGGAGCCTTTTTCCAGTTTGATACCCACGTAGGTACAAGTTCTGTATCCCAATGATTTCGGGTTCACATGGTAACCAGAGCCTACAATGACACCTAGGTCAATCAGTCTTTGCACACGCTGATGGATAGCTGCGCGTGACACTCCACATTCGGCTGCTACGTCTTTAAAAGGGATGCGGGCATTCTGGGAGATAATCTCTAGGATCTGCCTGTCGAGGTTGTCTATTCTTTCCATAATAATAAATTGTAATTTCCTGTTGTTATCAAATAGTAAGCAAATATAGAGATTTATTTTAATTATTCTTCTTTTCGGAGAAAAAAAATAGGAAAAAGCAAAAAAAAGAGGTACAAACGTTTTGCACCTCTTTCCTTTTTCTATTTAGAAAAGAACTTTCTTATTTCTTATCTTTTTCGATGCCCAACAGTTCAACTTCGAAAATCAAAGTAGAGAACGGTTTGATTTGATTGCCAGATTCTCTAGCACCGTAAGCAAGTTCTTGCGGGATGTAAAGTTCCCATTTAGAACCTACAGGCATCATAGTCAATGCTTCTGTCCAACCTTTGATTACTTGGTTAGCACGGAAAGTAGCCGGTTCGTTACGTTTGTAAGAGCTGTCGAATTCTGTTCCGTCGATCAAAGTACCTTTGTAGTTCACTTTCACTTTGCAAGTGTCAGCAGGAATTTCACCTTTACCTTCAGTGATTACTTTGTATTGCAGACCGCTTGCAGTTGTTTTTACACCGTCTTTAGTCTTGTTTTCAGCGAGGAATTTTTCGTTTTCAGCTTTGTAGTCAGCATATTTTTCTTCCAAAGCTTTTGCTTTGATAGTTTCCATAGCTGTACGAGTATATTCTTGAGCTGCTTCCATAGTCATTACGCCACCTTTTTCCAAAGTACCTGCGATGAAACCTGCCAAGAAGTTTTCTTTGCTGATGGTTTTAGTAGAGTCAGTGCCAAATAATTCCTGGTTGATACCTTTCATCATCTGGTTGCTGATTTGCTGACCGATTTGCAGACCTGCCATGTAAGCGATGTCTTTTTTGCTAGTCTTGTTTGCACCTTCGTTCAAACCTTTGATGAAATCTGCCATGTAGGTAGTATCAACATCCAGACGACCTGTCAGATAGCCTTTCAGACCTTGAGTCTGCGCCATACCGATAGAATACGACAGTGAGTCGATGTCTGATTTCAGATTTGCTTTAGGAGCTTGAGCTGTACAAGAAGCAAGGCTTGCAGCAGCGGCGATTGCCATAAAAATACTAACTTTTTTCATTTTGCTTTGAAATTTTTTATTTATAATACTTCGAGTAATTCTACTTCAAAAATGAGTGTGCTATGAGGAGGGATCATTTCTCCGGCACCTCTTGCGCCATAACCAAGTTCTGACGGAATATACAGTTTCCATTTAGAACCTTCCGGCATCAGCTGCAAAGCTTCCACCCATCCCGGGATTACTTGGTTGACACCGAATACAGCCGGTTCTCCGCGTTGGATAGAGCTGTCGAACAGTGTGCCGTCAATCAATGTTCCTTCATAGTGGCATCTTACCTGGTCGGTAGCTTTCGGCTTTTTGCCTGTACCTTCTTTGATAATTTCATATTGTAGTCCGCTGGGAAGAACAACTACGCCCGGTCCTTTTTTGTTTTCTTCGAGGAAAGCCTGTCCTTGCTCGATAGCAACGGCACCCATTTTAGCTTCCAGTTCTTCGAAATACTTGTTTACTATTTCGCGGGCTTCATTGTGGCTGATAGCCGTCTGATTGCCTTCCAATACGTCTTTGATTGCTTGTGCGAAATCATCTACCGCAAGGTTTCCGATTCCCATACTTGATAAGTTTTGACCAATTCCGAGGCCAATAGCGTAACTGAATTTATCCATATAATGTTTTTTGTTGGCGATTGAAATGTATCACCATCATGGTTTTAGCTTTCAATCAATTGCAAATTTATGAATCGCAAAAGTACGTGTTTTATTTGAATGATTTAGCATTTGCTATTTAAAAATTCTTATATCTGTGAAAGTTAATCGCTTTTCTTTAAAGAATTAGTTTTTTTGTTCGTAGGATTTAATCGGCTTATTCTTATTATTTAGGTTGGTTTATGTAGATAATTAATCGTCTGACAGCTGTTGAACTTGCGTCTGACTACTGTTATTCTTTCGTCTGACAACTGTCAGACGAAAGAATAACAGTAGTCAGACGAATAGTTGTTGCCATAAATGATGCTAACTATCTGCATCTTTCATCTTAAAGTTCTGCATAAATTGGATTATATTAAGCGTGAGAAAGTGTTCTTTTATTCGATGATTCTGATTACATTTGTGTGGCTATTAAAAAAGAAGGAGGAATAGTAATGAAGAATCTGGTAGTTTTGACGGGTGCGGGTATGAGTGCCGAGAGTGGGATTAGTACATTTCGCGATGCAGGCGGTTTGTGGGATAGATATCCAGTGGAGCAGGTGGCCACTCCTGAAGGTTATCAGCGTGACCCGGCTTTGGTGATTAATTTCTATAATGAGCGCCGGAAACAGTTGTTGGAGGTGAAACCGAACCGTGGACATGAATTGTTGGCGGAACTGGAGAAAAACTTCCATGTGACGGTGGTGACACAGAATATTGATAACTTGCACGAACGTGCCGGGAGTAGCCACATCATTCATCTGCATGGCGAACTGACGAAAGTGTGTTCCAGCAGAGATCCTCATAATCCCCACTACATAAAAGAACTGAAACCGGAAGAATATGAAGTGAAGATAGGAGACAAGGCCGGCGACGGCACTCAATTGCGACCTTTTATCGTATGGTTTGGAGAAGCTGTGCCGGAAATTGAAACAGCCATCCAATATGTGGAGAAAGCGGATATTTTCGTCATTATTGGTACGTCGCTTAACGTATATCCTGCGGCGGGGCTGCTTCATTATGTACCGAGACGAGCAGAGGTGTATCTGATTGATCCGAAACCGGTAGATACGCATACTTCCCGTTCGATACATGTAATTCAGAAGGGAGCTTCTGAAGGAGTGGCTGAATTGAAACAGTTGTTGGGAGTTTGAGAGGTTTTCTTTTCCCGGTTTTATTCCAGTTCGGTGGCAAAAATATGATTGTTCCGGAGTACTTCCGATATTTCGAGTGCAGAGATATCCCTGCACTCGATTCTTAATATTTTCTCCCAGTCCTCAAAGTCCACATTCCATTTGTCTATTTGGGGGAACTCTGCCAAAAGCTCTCCTATGCGCTTGATGTCACGCCTTTGGGTGATAGAAGTTCGAAAAATCAGAATCTTATTTTCCTTTTCCATATTCTTTAGAGTTTTATTTTAATGAACGGAACTCCCGGATCGTCATACTGAAATGTAACCTGAAATTGCGACTTAAAAGTGAAAGGCTGCTAAAGCCGCAAAGACGGGCGATTTCGGTGGCGGAAAGTTCCTTGTTTCGTTTTAATAATAGGGCTGCTTTTTCAATCCGGGTGCGTTTGATATAATCCGTAGGCGTTTCGCCCGTCAGGATTGTAAATACGCGATGGAAGTGGAAAGGAGAAAAGCAGGCGATACCTGCCATTTTCTGTAATGATAACGGCTGGTCTATGTGATTGTGAATATAGTCGGTCACTTTATTGATCCGTAACTGATATTCCTGTTTATTGATATCTTTCGTCTCCATGTTTTCTGCAAAGTAAAGGATAATAAATGCCGGAGAGTTGTCCTATCTTGCTAACTTCTCCGGCAGATAATCAATCTTTTTTTTGTCCTATATAGAATACGTAGCCGTAGTATTCTTTATACTTATTATATAGGCTCTCTTCATACCGTTGCCCGGTGATGAGGTCTGCGGCTGCGTTATTTCCTGCATATTCCTTTAAGAAAGCTTCCTGAACCGGGAATTGGGGAGCGTAGAAATGCTCGGTCCAGCAATTTTCCGGTAAAATGAAATGGGCTGTCGGGATATATCCTGCTTTTTCCATTTGCATTATCTTTCTTGGGATCGTATCGATTTCCGGGTAATTGGCCATCCAGAAGTCTTCTATTTCAGAGGGACGTTCCGGGGTGAACCAGGAGGCTTCCGTTACAGCGATAAACCCGTTCTTTTTCAGGAATTTGTTCCATTCGTTCATGCCGCGTTCGAATCCTATGTTATAGATAGCGCCTTCGGACCAGATCAGATCGAGTTCTTCCTCTTGAAATGGCAGAGCGTCCATAGAGCCGACGATACCCTTTACTCTGTCTTCACAATGCGCTTCTATTGCATTTTTGTTGAATAGCTCGATAAAGTCGGGGAAAAGGTCGATACCTGTAATTTGTCCTTTCGTATAGTTGGCTAATGCCATTGTCTGACCGCCTGTGCCACAGCCAATGTCGGCTATTCGTGTCTTGTCGGACAGTTCGTTGATGAAGCTTACGGCTTTTTGTGTGACTTCAGGACTTCCGGGACCTTGACGTTTTAATGCCTTGAAGTAATTACATATCAGTGTAAAATCGAATTCGTGGATTGATTTAAAATCGTTACTCATTGTTTTAATGTTTTGGTTGTACGGCGAATGGAGGCATATAATGATGCTTGCAACCATTTGACCATACAAATAGTTTGAAAATTTAGATATAGAAAATAACTCTGACAAGAGTATGTCAGAAAACATAAGGGATAATCTGTAATGAGAGGAGGTTTACAGATTATTTACAGAACGGAATCCTTATGGAATGAAAATGAGTTAAACATCCAATTTTTCTTTTAGTTTGTGGCAAAGATAGGGTTTTAGCTGTAAAACTCAATGATAACTTGATTGAAAAAAGACTGTATACCTGCATTTTAGCAAGAATAGTCAAATAGGAATATGTTTATATATCCGGTTGTATGGATGAGATTGATCGCCCAAATTGATTGAAACTACATTTTTTTGAGTTATTTTTGTCGAATATTGAATACAAATCTCTCATTTAATGTATGATACCGATGAAAAGCAAATTATTACTCACATGTACCATCCTGTTTTTCTGTTCCTCTTTTCTGTGCGGACAGAATCAATCTTCTAAAGTGGCAAACTCTGTTGAAACGAATAATGGATGCATCCGGCACCCGTGGCAAGGAAAAAGAGTGGGATATTTGGGAGACTCTATTACAGATCCCAACTGTTATGGCGACAAGATCAAGAAATACTGGGATTTTCTGCAGGAATGGCTGGGAATTACTCCTTATGTATATGGTATCAGTGGCAGGCAGTGGAATGATGTGCCCCGGCAAGCCGAGCTGTTGAAGAAAGAACACGGCGGAGAAGTAGATGCTATCGTGATTTTGATGGGTACGAATGATTTTAATGACGGTGTACCTATTGGAGAATGGTTTACGGAAACAGAAGAACAAGTGATGGCAGCCCGTGGACAAACCCAAAAGCTGGAAACCCGTAAGAAACGCACTCCTATAATGGATGGAAGCACGTATAAGGGACGTATCAACATAGGAATCAATAGACTGAAACAGCTATTTCCGGACAAGCAGATTGTGTTACTGACCCCGTTGCACCGCTCATTGGCCAATTTTGGAGAAACGAACGTGCAACCGGATGAAAACTACCAGAACAGTTGTGGCGAATATGTGGATGCCTACGTGCAGGCTGTTAAAGAAGCCGGCAATGTGTGGGGAGTCCCCGTGATTGATTTTAATGCGGTAACCGGATTGAATCCGATGGTGGAAGAACAACTGATTTATTTCTATGATGCGGGATATGACCGTTTGCATCCCAGCACGAAAGGACAGATACGCATGGCACGAACGCTGATGTATCAGTTGTTTGCGTTGCCTGCTACATTTTAAATAGGTCGGACAGAATTCTATGAAATTGTACACTATTCTATAGTACATTTTCTGCAAACCTGTAATTTTGTCTTCTATAAATAATAGAACCTATGAGACATAAACTTCTGTTTTCTTTTTTCATCTTTTTGATAGTTGCTTTACCGATTCGTAGTAAGGATTTTGTTTTGACTTCCGGTCAAACAGTTGTCATCGCTTGCAGCCCTTCTGAAGAACTGGTTGTGCGAACCGCATTGGAAATGCTGGGACGTGATATTCAGACAGTATTGTCGTCAACCACCCAAACGAATGAGAAAACAGGTGAAATTGTGATAGGAACGGTGGGCCAGAATGAGCTTATCAGCCGGACCGGGGTAGATGTTTCTGCGTTAAGAGGCAAGAAGCAGGCTTTTCTATTATCTGTTTCTCCGGAGGGGAAATTGGTAGTAGCCGGCAGTGATAAACATGGTACGGCTTATGGAATACTCGAAATATCCCGTTTGTTAGGTGTCTCTCCCTGGGAATGGTGGGCGGACGTAACTCCGGAAAAGAAGGGACTTTTTAAACTATCTTCCAAATACCAAAGCCTTCAGGCTCCTTCGGTGGAATATCGGGGTATCTTTATTAATGATGAAGACTGGGGGTTGATGCCGTGGAGCAGTCGGACCTATGAACCTTCAACAGTGAAAGGTGAGATAGGCCCGCGTACTAACGAGCGTATTTTCGAACTCTTACTTCGTCTGCGTGCCAATACCTATTGGCCTGCAATGCACGAATGTACACTTCCTTTCTTCCTGACCAAAGGTAACCGGGAAGCTGCCAAGAAATATGGAATCTTCATCGGTGCTTCCCACTGCGAACCGATGGCTTGCAGCGCTGCTGGTGAGTGGAAACGAAGAGGGGAAGGGGCTTATGATTATGTAAATAATGCTCCGGCAGTTTATAAATTCTGGGAAGACCGTGTAAAAGAGGTGGCAGATCAGGAAATACTCTATACGTTGGGTATGCGTGGTGTACACGATGGCAAGATGCAGGGAGCGAAGACGGTGGAAGAACAGAAGGCTGTAATAGATCGTGTGTTTGCAGATCAACGCGGATTGATTGAAAAATATGTTGATAAGGATGTAACTAAAGTCCCGCAGGTTTTTATCCCTTATAAAGAGGTACTCGACATTTATCATGCCGGATTACAGGTGCCTGATGATGTAACATTAATGTGGTGTGACGATAACTATGGTTATATCCGCCATTTTCCTACGGCCGAAGAATGCGCACGTAAAGGAGGGAATGGAGTCTATTATCATGTTTCTTATTGGGGACGTCCGCACGACCATCTCTGGTTGGGTACGATGAGTCCGTATCTGATTTTCCAGCAAATGAAACTGGCTTACGATCAAGGCATACAGAAGATGTGGATACTGAACGTCGGAGATATCAAGCCCGCCGAGTATCAGATAGAGTTGTTTATGGATATGGCCTGGAATATGGAAGCTGTGGCCTCGGAAGGAGTGACCTCTCATCTGAAACACTGGCTGGAACGGGAATTGGGAGCTTCGTGCGCAAAGGCAGTATTGCCTGTGATGCAGGAACACTATCGTCTGGCCCATATTCGTAAACCTGAATTTATGGGAAACACGAGGGAAGAGGAGAAAGATCCTGTTTATCGTGTTGTCAAAGATCTCCCATGGAGTGAAAAAGAAATCAACGGACGTTTGCAGGCTTATGATAAATTGTCGGAGGCAGTGGAACGGGCAGCTTCGAAAATCCCATCCGGCAGACAAAGTGCCTATTTTGAATTGGTGAAATACCCGGTGCAAGCTGCTACACAGATGAACCGGAAATTGCTATATGCCCAATTAGCCCGCCACGGAAAAGCGGACTGGGAGAAAAGTGATCTTGCCTATGACAGCATTGTAGTATTGACAAAACAGTATAACTCACTGGAAGATGGGAAGTGGAACCGCATGATGGATTTCCAACCCCGAAAACTCCCCGTATTCAATCGCGTGGAAAGAAAAACGGCTACTTCTCCGATGATGAAAGAGCGTGTAGCTATCTATAAATGGAACGGCTTGGATGGGAAAAATATCCCGAATAGTAAGACCTTGAATGCGCGGAAAGGAACTTCTGCTGTTTGTGAGGGTCTGGGATATGAAAGCAAAGCGACAGGCATTGACAAGGGAGATGCACTGATGTTCTCTTTTGATAACTGGAAAACAGACTCGGTAGAGGTTGACATCCGCTTGTTGCCTAATCATCCTGTGAGAGGAGATCAATTACGTTTCTTGGTATCATTAGACGATGCAGCGCCTGAAGTGATCTCTTATGAAACGAAAGGACGGAGTGAAGAATGGAAAGAGAACGTGCTGCGCAATCAAGCCATCCGAACGGTTCGACTTCCGGTATCCGGAAAGAAGTCCCACAAATTGGTAATCAAGGCATTGGACGAAGGAGTGATATTAGACCAGGTAATGCTTTATATGCCTTCGCCTACCGGTGAGTAACTGCACGGATCACGAACCATGCATGATGCGCCACGGTTCCGATCAGCCCATAGTGCTTTGCCATGATCCGAAATCTTTCTTTGAGGGATGCTTTCTGATTCCGGGTAGTCATTCCCTCTTCCAGATAGTCGATGATTGTCAGGTGAGTATTGTGCAAAGTATGTGCTTTCTTCATGATGCGGATGCACCAGTCGAAATCTGCAGAAAAGCGATATTGCAGATTATATGGCTCTACGAGCGTGTGGCGGGGGAAGAATGCCTGGTGGCAGACTAGCATTCCCTGTTTGAAGCTTTTCCAGGTGAGCGTTTCAGGGGCGGACAATCTGCGCATCCGTAGGAAATGCCTGTCCTTGTCTACGATAGCGGTTTCTCCGTAAAGTATATCAGGCAGTTCATTGCCGTTGATGGTGTGCACCATTTGTTGTAGAGTATCGTCCTCATGAAAACAGTCGCCTGCATTCAGGAAACAGAGATAATCACCGCTGGCAAGGGCGATGCCCTTATTCATGGCGTCATACAGTCCTTTGTCGGGTTCGCTGACGACGGTGTGTATGCGTGACCGGTAACGGTTGATAATAGAGAGAGTCCCATCCTTGGAAGCTCCATCCACGATAATATATTCTATATGATGATAGGTTTGTGAAATAACACTTTGAATCGTGTCTTCCAATACCTTTTCAGCATTGTATGTCACCGTAATGATAGAGAACTTGGGAGTAGGATGGACACTATGCATATTTCCCCGTTATTTTATTGTAGACATCTGTATATTTCTTTGCAACGATACTCTCCGAATAATTACCCAGAACCTTGCGGCAGGCCTGTGCAGAGAGTTCGTTGTATTCCGGTTCCGTCAATATCCAATGTATGCCGTTGGCAAAATCTTCCGAGGATTTGTATTGTGCCACGTAGCCGTTGTGCAGATGATCGATCATTTCGGGGATACCTCCCACATTAAAACCGACACAAGGCACTCCACAGGCCATTGCTTCCATAATCATATTGGGAAGATTCTCTTCCAGAGACGGGATGGCGAAGAGGTCTACGGCATTGTAGATATTCACTACTTCATGCTCATTTTTGATATAAGGGAGCGGGTATACATGGAAAGGAAGTTGTTCCTGTAACTGCTGCGACTGGTTGCCGAATACGACTACACCCAGTGAGTCTTTCCATTCCGGATGCTTTTCTGCTAACAGTTTGCATGCCCCAATCAGATAGTCGACCCCTTTTCGTTTATCGGTGATCTTTAATGAGCCGAACAAAACTAGTTTCTTACCTTCCGGCAACATGAATTTGGCACGCGCTTCCTTCTTGTTCATGGGTTTGAACAAGTTGGTATTAATAGCGTTCGGAATATTGGTCACGCTTTTCCCTTCAAATAATGCACTGGTCTGGGCTTGTTCCTTCAGCCAATGGCTGCACGTGACGAAATGAATGGGAGCGTAGCTGTATAACTTTTGTTTTTTGCGGAACGTGCGATAGGATAAATCCTTTCGTCCCCCGCCTTTGTAGATGTACGGACAGTCGTGACATTCCTGCTGATAGTTGTTGCACTCCCGTGCGTAATGGCAGATGCCGGTGCATGGCCACATATCGTGCATGGTCCAGACTACGGGTTTGCCGGAGGTCAGTATCTTTCGTATATCGTTCAGTGAGAGCATTCCCTGGTTGATCCAATGCAGATGGATCACGTCGGCCTGGCGGAATTCCGGGAGTGAGGTGATGTCTGTACCTGTGTTGGCGATGTCTACGTCAAACAAATGGTAACGCCGGAAACGGTTGGCACTCCAGATCACAATCCGTTCCCACATGAACTTCCACACTTGCAACCAGTTACTTTTTAAGCGGACAACACTGATTTGGTCGGTCTGTTTGTCACGTACCAGCATTTTGGCTTTGATGCCGTTGTTTTTCAGTGACTCCATCAACCGGCTTGCTGCGATGGCTGCTCCTCCTATTCGTTCAGATGTATTTATAATCAGGACTCTCATGGGCAAAAGTTTATGCAAATGTACGGTTTTTAGAGGAAATGTTTGATATTTCCAGCAAGCTTTCTGCTATTTCGCGTGAAAAGATTTCGAGGTTGAAACGTTCTTCCGCCAGTTTGCGGGCATTCTCTCCCATGCGCCGTGCCTCTTCGGGGTGGTCGGCGATGTAGCGGATAGCGTCTATCCAGCCTTGTACGTCGTTATATTCTACGGTGATGCCTATTCCTTCCTTATCGATGTCTATTTCGAAGTTGGGGTTGCGCGAACAGATGACGGGGATGCCGAGGGCGAATGCTTCCACGAGCGTGGTCAGTCCTACGGTATAGGGGAAGTCCAGGCAGCAGATCACGATGCAACTTTTGCGTGCCACCAGTTTCCCCAGTTCGTAGGGAATCACTCCGTCGGTATAATGGATGCGAATGGAGTCGGGCAATGCATACGGGTCGATGATCTTTTTATAGTTGATGTTACCGCATGAGACGGCAATGTACAAATCCAGTTTCTCGTTCGTTGCGGCAAATGCCTGGAGCAAGGTGTCTACGTCCCGGTTTTCTTTACCGGTGGAGATAAATCCTTCGGGCTTCCGGTCGGGCATTTCTGCAAGCAGGTGGTCGTAGAAAGGAAGATCCGGTCCCCAATGGATGAGTTTCAGTTTGTGGGACGGTGCTTTCCGGGTTTTCTGCGAGTCCTGAATCAGTTTCCGACTGAACAGGAACATTTGGTCTATACCTTTGTAGAAAAGGCGGGAGATTTGTTCGCGCCACGGTTTGGGATTGGTCACGACTGCCGTATGATGCCAGATCACGATGGGTTTGCGATACAGTCCCAGGGCACGGAGGAAGATGACGGGCTCTATACCCCGGAAAGAGGTGGCGTAGAGGACGTCGTATTTCTCCTTGCAGAAGAGAATCTCTTTGGTGGCGTAAAGCATGAGTTTCAGACGGCCGGAGAAATATTTGCATTTGTGCATCACGGAGTGTATTCCGTAATTCTCCAGTAAAGGAAGTCCGTATAAGATGTGTCCGGGGAATTTATATTCTTTCCATTCCTCGTAGCTTTCCCGTGTGAGGCGGGTATGGTAAAAATAAATAGTAAGCAACTTATTTAGTGGTGCTTGTTTCTTTTCAGCCATTTGTTGATTCGGTTTTTGACAGCTTTCGTAATGATGGAGAAATTGCCGTATTTCAGGTTGAGGAACAGTTCTTCGAACGAACGTCCGATCTTGATCCACGGATGATCCCAGCCCATGATGCGGTAAACGCTCTCTTTGTAGGCAACGTTTTCGATGACGTAGCGGGGATGTTTCAGTGGAAAATCCACCTCATAGCGCTTCATCGTGAAGATGCGGCGGTAACCTTTGGGCAGGGTATGAATCGAGCCGGCGAAATGGGTGGAATCTGCCGTTGCTCCCAAGTTATTAATCATGTTGCGGGTAGGCACGATGCTTAGCCCGGAGTTGAACAGTATGGAGGCGTGGAAGATCGTTTCATAAAAGGCTTTCTGCTGTTCCCGGTGACGCTGGCACATGTAGATAAAGTCGCTCCGGAATTTGCGTTCCTTGATAAGCTGTTCCAGTTGTTGCATATTGAAGGAGTCGTCCAGGAAGTTGTAGAACTCATCCCATTGGTCGACTACCCGTTTCCAGCTTGCCCATCCCCAGATGGAGAAGGTGGTGGTAAAGAAATAGTCGTAGGGCATGTCTTGGGTGATTTCTTCAGGGTTAAATCCGGCAATCATGCTGATGCGGGTGTCATGTTCGTATTTATCCAGCATCTCCTTGCAGAATTGGAAAAAGGAGACGGCGGGCACATCGTCGTCTTCCAATACGATGCACTTGTCGACTTTCGAAAAGGCCCATTTCTGCGAAATGTACTCCGAAGGGTCGCAGCCGAAATTCTTTTCCTGATAAAGCCGTTCTACTTCACATTCCCAGTCTATCTGTGATACGATTTCACGGCAGGCTTCTATTCCGGGCAGGTCACGTTCGTTTCGTGCTCCGTCCTGATAGAGGAAGAGGCGGGACGGACGCGCTTTCTTCACTTGCTCGAACACTTGCGACAACTGTTGCGGGCGGTTGAAGAACAGGATAAGTACCGGGACGTCTACTAAAGCGGATTTCATATTCATAGTTCTTGTTTTGGGGTTGTACTGAATGACAGGGCGGCAGGATAGTGGTTGTTCACTTTTTCCTGCTCTTCTTCTGTAAATCGATGCAGGGTTGGATAGTTGTAACGCAAAAATCCTTCCAGGTCGTCGGGGGCGGTCACTGTGAGAGGGCCGAATTTCACGGGTTGCAGGTGGCGGATGCTTTCTACGGTTATGTGGTCGGCAGTGGCCATTACGTTGTTATAGTAACGAGTGTTTCGTGAGTTGAAACAGCTTTGAACTGACACCAGCATGCGGTAGATTGCTTTTTTAGAGAAAAGCAGGTCGACTACCCTGTTCAGGAAACAGGAGAAGGCTCCCCGGTTCGTGGGGTTCTCTATTTCACATGTACCGAAGTGTTTCCACATCCATATCTCTTTTCCCATCAGGCAGCATTTGAGGAAGCCGAGTGCTTCGGATTGTATTCTTCGCAGCAGCTTGTTGTCGGGAATCTTGTCGAATGGGAATATATCGACAAAAATGCCCGGATGCATCGGGACATTCTTGAACATTTCTTCTACAAAAAGGGTGTCGTTTTTCTTGACTTTGGCAAAATAATACGGGGTATGAGGGTCTGTCTCTATCCATGAAAGGAAGTAGGAAGGACCCAGTTCCCCGGGAGCTACTTTCAGAAATTTGTTGTAGTTCTCCCGCGTCATGCCTATGTCAATATCATCATCCCAGGGGAGAATCGCCTGGTCGTAGAGTGCACCGATTGCCGTGCCGCCAATCACAAAATAGGGAATGTTGTGCTTCTGACACACCCGGATGGTTTCTCCCAATATGTCGTAGAGTTCGGCATGTAATAAATCAAGCTCTTCGGCTGTATATTTCTTGTTCATCGGAAATGGTTAATGCACGTTGTGCTACAAAAGTAGTAATTATATTGCTAAGTTACTATAACTTTGAGTTACTATCACTTTAAGTTTCCTTGCATAAATTCGGTGGCCACTTGTCCGCGTCCCGGGATGGGGAGGACGGATGCTTGCGGAAAGTCCTTGAGCAGACAGTCTGCCGGATTAATGTCCGGATAGAATTTCTTCAATAGGAACAGGCTGGGACCGGTGGTGATGCTTCCTATAAAGACGGAGGCATTCATCAATATCTGTATCGAGGAAAGGAAACGTGTCATTTGTCTCTGTTTCAGCTCTTTGGTGGTCTGCGTGAAAGCGCTGTTGACGTATCCTTTTTCGTCGGGGCTGCAAAGGGTGTACCAGTGTATGTCCGGGGCAAGGGTTTGTACTTGTTCGAAAAGGCGGTAATCGTCCGTTAATACAAAGACGTCGCGTAGGGCGGTCTTTTCTTTAATAAGCCGTATGTAATGTTCCGGTGGAAGCAGGTTGGTTTCGGTGATCTTGTCTCCTCCCCGTATCTGGCATCCTGCGTATTGGGGTGGAAGTTGCAGGTCGGCGGCACATTGGCGACATTCCTGTGCGGTGGTGTCGTTGAGTTTCCAAGTGATTTCCGTCAGTTTTTGGAAGGTATGGAGATAGTCGCCGTCTATTCCCAGTTCGGGAATATGGAAGTGCTGATTGGGGTTGAATGTCAGTTGAAAGTTGAGCAAGACCGGTTTGCCGTATGTGAAAAAGGCAATCGTTTTTCCGATGATGTTCTTACAGGTTACTTTCAGTTTCCATTTCAGTAACTTCGTCTTAGGCAGCTTTTTGTCTTTCATCAATGCCTGCCAGGAGGGGAGGCGATGGGTGTTATAAGTGTGATGAAACGGTTCGTGCATTTGCTCGCAGAAGGGGGCGAAACAATCTTCCCAACCTTTTTCCCATCCGAAGTTGGCGTCGTCGGAGTAGAGCTTGAACTGTATTTTGTGTTGCAGGCAATAAAGCATTGCGTGAAGCATATAGGTATATTCGGTAAAGAATCCGGCGTCTATACCTATGTGATAGATCATCGTCTTTTTGAAAGAACGATTTAGAAGGTGGTATTTGGTGGCAAGATCATTGGGGTTCATGTGTCTTCTTTTTGATGAAATACTGGATGCTTTCTTTAAAGGTGACCGAACGGCTGCCCCACATGGCGGCTACGTAGAGTGCTGCTGCGAGCACTATCTTGCTTGCCAAGCGGAGATAAATATTCTCGATGGAACGGGTGGAATAATAGGTGATTGCCATTACCGTAGCTGCAATGACAGCATAAGGAAGAATGTCTATCAGTGCATGGCGCAGCTTTAGTCCGATTTCCTGCCATACGAAGTAGTGCCACGTCAGTAGCCACAGTATATTGGTGGATACATAGACGGCGAGCATGGCATAGATACCGTGTGAGTGGACTAACAGAACGCCTGACAGTAGAATTATGCCGAGCGCTATGGTGTTCCACATATAGATGCGGGATTTCCCTTTACTGATAATCAGTTGTTGATAGAGGTATGCGATGGGAGCAAAGGCTCCGCTGATACACAGTATTTGCATGATTAATATGCTGGAATACCACTTGTCGGTGATGGTGATGATAATCAGCTCTTCCGATACGATTCCCAATCCCAACATGGCGGGAAACGAGACAAAAGCGGTGAAACGCAGCATTTTGCGAAATACCCGTTTTTGCCGTTCAAGGTCGTCGGACACTTTGGTGAGTACCGGTTGCGCTACTCCGTTTATCATGCCGGAGATGAAGAGTTGGCCCATGCCGCACCATTTATTGGCTTGGTTGTAATATCCTACTTCTTTTTCGCTGTAGAATTTACCTAGTATCACGGAAAACAGATTGTTATTGATGTGATTGAATACATTGGTAACCAGTAGTTTCCCACTGAATCCGAACATTTCCTTAATCGGGGTGAAGTTGAACTGCAAGCTCGGTCGCCAACGGGTGAAATGCCAGTAACAGGCTGTGTTGATGGTTACGTAAACGATGCTTTGCGTAGCAATTCCCCAATAAGAGAAACCAAAGTAGGCAAGAGTGACTCCGGTGATTCCGGACACGGTGAGTCCGATAACCGAAGACAATGCCCGCTGTTTGACCATCAGATTACGCAGGAGATAGGCACTGTGGGATATTCCCAGACTGGCAATGAAGAAGCCGATAAAAGAATAACGTGCCAGTGGTGTCAGTTCGGGAGTATCGTAAAAGTCAGCGATAAGCGGTGCACAGAGGAATAACAGCAGGTACAGCGACAGACTGATGGCCGCGTTGAACCAGAATACGGCATTGTAATCATTGTGCGTCACTTCTTTCTTATTAACAAGGGCAGCTGTGAAACCACTTTCCTGTATCGAACTGGCAATGAGGGAGAAGATGGCCAACATTCCCACCATTCCATAATCTGACGGAGTGAGCAACCGCGCGAGGAATATTCCGAAAAGCAGATTTAACAACTGCTGTATGCCGTTGCTGAATCCTCCCCAAAATAGTCCTTTGGCCGTCTTTTCTTTTAGTGACTGATTCTCGCTCATGTTATTTGCAAAGAATACATGAAAAGGCTATGCGTGATGATAGCTTTTCATGTATTCCCTATTCTAGTTTTATTATTTTACTTCGCTGCCCGGTTTCACCTCACGTCCCGGCATAATAACTGCCAGACTGCCGTCGTTGTTTTCGGCACTTAGAATCATGCCTTCGCTGACGATACCTTTCAGTTTGCGCGGAGCAAGATTAGCGATGAAGCAAACTTGTTTGCCTACCAGCTCTTCCGGTTGATAATGCTTGGCAATACCTGATACGATGGTACGTGTTTCCAGTCCGTCATCGATTTTGAATTGCAGCAATTTATCCGCTTTCGGAACTTTTTGACATTCGAGAATGGTACCTACACGGATATCCAGTTTCGTGAAGTCGTCGAATTCGATGTTTGGGCGGATAGGATTAGCTTTGTAGTTGGCTTCTTCGTTTGCCTTCTTTGTATCGAGCAGCTTTTGTACCTGTGCTTCGATAGTAGCGTCTTCGATCTTCTCGAACAATAACTCCGGTTTGTTTAACTGATGGCCTACAGGAAGCAGGTTATCTTTTCCCAGTTCAGACCATTCGAAAGTGTCCATATTCAGCATTTTGCGGAGTTTTTCCGAGCTGAACGGCAGGAACGGGTCGAAGGCGATGGCAAGGTTGGCAACCAGTTGCAGGGAAATGTTGAGGATGGTTCCTACACGTTCCATATCTGTCTTAGCCAGTTTCCACGGTTCGGTGTCGGCCAGGTATTTGTTGCCGATACGTGCCAGGTTCATGGCTTCTTTCTGTGCGTCGCGGAATTTGAATACGTCGAGCAGTTTTTCCACTTCCGCTTTTACGTCTGCAAATTCTTTCAGCGTTTCCTTGTCGTAGTCGGTCAATTCGCCTTGTGCAGGTACGCACCCGTCGAAGTATTTTTGAGTCAATACCATTGCACGGTTCACGAAGTTACCGTATACGGCTACCAGTTCGTTGTTATTGCGTGCCTGGAAGTCTTTCCAGGTGAAGTCGTTGTCTTTTGTTTCCGGTGCGTTGGCGGTCAGTACGTAGCGGAGTACGTCCTGTTTGCCGGGGAAGTCGATCAGGTATTCGTGCAACCATACAGCCCAGTTGCGGGAAGTAGAGATTTTTTCTCCTTCGAGGTTGAGGAATTCGTTGCTCGGCACGTTGTCCGGCAGGATATAGCTGCCCTCTGCTTTCAGCATGGCAGGGAATACGATGCAGTGGAACACGATGTTGTCTTTCCCGATGAAATGAATCAGGCGGGTCTCGGGATCTTTCCACCAGGTTTCCCAGCTGTCGGGGAGAAGTTCTTTGGTGTTGGAGATATAGCCGATAGGTGCGTCAAACCATACATAAAGCACTTTTCCTTCTGCTCCTTCTACCGGCACAGGGATACCCCAGTCGAGGTCACGGCTCACGGCACGTGGCTGCAACCCCATGTCGAGCCAGCTTTTGCATTGGCCGTATACATTGGGACGCCATTCTTTGTGGTCTTCCAGAATCCATTTGCGCAGCCATGCTTCGTGTTTGTCGAGAGGAAGATACCAGTGCTTGGTTTCTTTCATCACCGGTTTGCTGCCGCTGATGGCGCTTTTGGGATTGATAAGGTCCGTAGGAGAAAGTGAGGTTCCGCACTTTTCGCATTGGTCGCCGTAAGCGCCTTCCGAATGGCAGTGGGGACATTCTCCAGTGATATAACGGTCGGCAAGGAATGTTTTTGCTTCCTCGTCATAATATTGTTCGGATGTTTTTTCGATGAATTCTCCTTTATTGTACAATGTTTTGAAGAAATCCGAAGCCAGTTGGTGATGCGTCGGTGAAGTGGTGCGGCTATACACGTCGAATGAGATACCGAATTCTTCGAATGATTTTTTAATCAGTGAATGGTAACGGTCTACTACATCCTGCGGAGTAATTCCTTCTTTTTTGGCACGGATCGTGATAGGTACTCCGTGTTCGTCCGAACCTCCGATGAATAATACATCTTCTTTTTTCAGACGCAGATAACGCACATAAATATCTGCCGGTACGTATACACCCGCCAGGTGACCGATGTGGACAGGCCCATTCGCATACGGAAGTGCCGATGTGACGGTGGTTCTTTTGAATTTCTTTTCCATTATATAGTGTGATTTTTGTTGTTTTCAGCTTTGTAATGTGCAAAGATAGTGACTTTTCATCACAGATTACACGGATTAACACAGATTTTTCATTCTCATAGTCGGGGGTGTCTCATAAGAATGATGTAAATTTGATAGCTATTCTAACATAAAGCTATTTACTGATATGTTGGATTTATTCTCGCATGTTCTGTTTTTAAGATTAAAACAAAATATTAGTATCTAAACTTCGTCCTAATAAAATAAATAATGTATAAGGTATTGTAAGAATATGCAGAAATAACTATATGAATTTGAATATAAATAAGTAAATATGTATAATTATTGGCAGAATTGAACACCGTTCCTTTTAAAGGAAGCTTCTGTTGCTTTTAAAGGAACGATTCATTGGTTAGAGAGAAACATGTCTTTGCTTTTAAACAAAGAGATAAAAGTTTTTTTTAGGTACAAATTTTCTTCTGGTTGCTCCTGAAATAGTGAGATACTAATAGTGTTAATTTGAAATGTGGAATTGAGATAATTGATCCTTTTTTATATATAGTCTTTTTGAGCTATTAATTTAATTCGTTTTAATCTCTATTTCGTGTGAATTTGAAATTTACAAATGGTCTTTCTTTCCCTTTCTTGATACATCTTGGTCTTTGTGGCGTATATTTCAGATTCTTTATTAGTTTTATATCCGTTTTTTCTGCATAAAAATAATTTCATCCCTGATGATCAGAATTTCATGAAGAGATGACGGCTTCATTTTTCAAAAAGTTAGTATAACCTATTTGTAATCTTAATCTTTTTCTTTTTTACAGTTTGTTTCTATATACAATTCTTCCCTTTTTCTTTCTTTTTTCTCATAAGAAAGAATATATTTGTACCTAAGTTAAACGAAAACCAAAGCATGATATGATAACAACCCAGTTGCTTCGTCCTGAAAGCATTGTTGTAGTAGGGGCATCGAATAATGTACATAAGCCGGGTGGCGCAATATTAAAGAATTTGATAAATGGAGGTTATCAGGGAGAACTTCGGGCGGTGAATCCGAAGGAGAAGGAAGTACAGGGAGTTCCTGCTTTTGCGGATGTGAGCGACCTGCCGGATACGGATCTGGCAGTGTTGGCTATACCTGCTGTAATGTGTCCCGATATTGTGGAAACATTGGCCAGCAAGAAGCAAACCAGGGCATTTATCATACTTTCTGCAGGTTTTGGTGAAGAAACCCACGAAGGAGCACTGTTGGAAGAGCGTATTCTGGAAACAGTCAATAAATACGGAGCCTCATTGATTGGTCCTAATTGCATCGGATTGATGAACACATGGCATCATAGCGTGTTCAGCCAGCCAATTCCCAATTTAAATCCGAAAGGGGTGGACTTGATTTCCAGCTCCGGTGCTACGGCGGTATTTATTCTCGAAAGTGCCGTTACAAAAGGTTTGCAGTTCAATTCAGTCTGGTCGGTGGGAAATGCCAAGCAGATTGGCGTAGAAGATGTATTGCAATTTATGGATGAGAACTTCGATCCCGAAAAAGACTCTCATCTAAAACTGCTTTATATTGAAAGTATTCAGAATCCGGACAGGTTGTTATTCCATGCTTCGTCTTTGATTAGAAAAGGATGTAAGATTGCGGCAATCAAAGCCGGAAGTTCGGAGAGCGGAAGCCGGGCGGCGTCTTCCCATACAGGCGCAATCGCCAGTTCCGATTCGGCAGTGGAAGCATTGTTCCGTAAAGCGGGGATTGTACGTTGTTTCTCTCGTGAAGAATTGACTACTGTAGGTTGTGTGTTTACTCTGCCCGAATTGAAAGGGAAGAATTTTGCTATTATCACCCATGCCGGAGGTCCGGGAGTGATGCTGACAGACGCCTTGAGTAAAGGCGGACTGAATGTTCCTAAACTGGAAGGAGAAATAGCCGAAGAACTAAAAGCCCGACTGTTCCCCGGTGCTGCCGTTGGGAATCCTATTGATATTCTGGCTACCGGAACACCGGAGCATCTGCGTCTTTGCATCGACTACTGCGAGGAGAAACTCGACAATATAGACGCCATGATGGCCATCTTCGGAACTCCGGGATTGGTTACCATGTTTGAAATGTATGACGTGCTTCACGAGAAGATGCAAACTTGCAAGAAACCGATTTTCCCTATACTTCCTTCGATTAATACAGCCGGAGCGGAGGTTGCCGCCTTCCTGGCAAAAGGACACGTGAATTTTGCAGATGAAGTGACCCTGGGTACTGCCCTTTCCCGCATTGTCAATGTTCCTAAACCTGCAGTTCCTGAAATAGAACTGTTCGGAGTAGACGTTCCGAGGATTCGTCGCATTATCGATTCTATTCCGGAGAATGGTTATATTGCTCCCAATTACGTACAAGCATTACTGCATGCTGCCGGTATTCCGCTGGTAGATGAGTTTGTTTCCGATAATAAAGAGGAGATAGTAGCCTTTGCCCGTCGGTGCGGATTCCCGGTAGTTGCCAAAGTCGTTGGTCCAGTGCATAAATCGGATGTCGGTGGTGTAATTCTGAACATCAAAAGCGAGCAACATCTGGCACTGGAATTCGATCGTATGATGCAGATTCCTGATGCTAGGGCAATTATGGTACAGCCGATGTTGAAAGGTACGGAATTGTTTATCGGTGCGAAATACGAAGAGAAGTTCGGTCATGTAGTGCTTTGCGGTTTGGGAGGTATTTTTGTGGAGGTGCTGGAAGATGTGTCTTCCGGTTTGGCTCCACTTTCCTACGAAGAAGCCTACTCAATGATTCATTCGCTGCGTGCTTATAAAATCATTCAGGGAACACGTGGACAAAAAGGAGTCAACGAAGATAAGTTTGCTGAAATTATTGTTCGTTTGTCCACTTTGTTACGCTTCGCTACAGAAATCAAAGAAATGGATATAAATCCGCTTTTAGCTACGCAAAAAGCCGTTATAGCAGTTGATGCGCGTATCAGGATAGAAAAATAGGACTATTCTTTCATTCATTGAGACATATTTACTATCTTTCCGCTATGATTTTGCCTACATTTGGTAACTCAAACGGAAGGATAGAAAACACGTATGTTTATGAAGAAAGTTCTCATATTTTTAATCTGTTTAATTGGCTATCAGATCGGCTGCCATGCGCAAATGGCGGACGAGCATTATTATTTCAAAAATCTTAGTGTACAGAACGGGTTATCCCAAAATACGGTCAATGCGATTTTGCAGGACAGGCAAGGCTTTATGTGGTTCGGCACCAAAGATGGTTTGAATAGATATGACGGTTTGTCATTCCGCAAGTTCAAACATGATGACCGCACACGGCGGAGTATTGGCAATAATTTTATCACAGCACTTTATGAGGATGCGAAAGGAGATATCTGGGTAGGTACGGACGTCGGACTTTATATCTATCATCCGGAAAAAGATTCTTTCCGGCATTTTGCTGAATTGAGCGTAGAAAATACGAAAATTGAACATACCGTAACTGCAATTTCCGGAGACAATAAGGGATGTGTCTGGGTAGCGGTAGAGTCACAGGGATTATTTTGTTATGATTTGGAGGAAGGAAAGCTCCGGAATTATACATTGAAGAACCTTCCTTTTATCTCCACCAATGTTCAGTCTTTTGTTTTCGATAATAGCGGAACTCTTTGGATTGGTTGCTATGGTGATGGACTTTTCTTTTCGAAAGACCGTTTGCAAACCCTTCATCCTTATGTCTCGCCTGTAGACAATCAAAAAACTTATGAGAATGATGTCGTGATAGGCCTGGTGAAAGGAGCATATAATTGTCTATATGTAGGCTCTTTAAAGGGAGGAGTAAAAGAACTGAACCTGACCTCTAACAAACTACATGACTTACTTTCAGAGGATGAAAATGGAGAGTCTGTTTTTTGTCGCGAACTGCTGGTCGCTTCTGATAATGAATTGTGGATTGGTGCAGAATCGGGACTCTATATTTATAATCTTCGAATGGGTAAATATGTTCATTTGCGCAGTTCGATCAACGACCCTTATTCTTTGTCCGATAATGCTATTTATTCCTTGTGTAAGGATCGAGAGGGTGGTATCTGGATTGGATCTTATTTTGGAGGTGTGAACTACTATCCGCGTTTTTATACGTATTTTGAAAAATATTATCCCAAAGGAACAGATAATGGTTTGCATGGAAAACGGGTACGTGAGTTTTGCCAGGATAATCAGGGTATTCTGTGGATTGGTACGGAAGACGGCGGTTTGAACCGTTTCAACCCGAAGACCAAGACTTTTTCCTTTTTTACCCCTAGCAGTGCTTTTACCAATGTGCATGGTCTGTGTTTGATTGATAACCATCTTTGGGTAGGAACCTTCTCAAAAGGAGTGAAAGTAGTAGATACGCGTACGGGAGCTATCGTGAAAACCTATCAGAAAACAGACTCTCCCCGTTCATTGATAGACAATAGCGTGTTCTCTATTTGCCGCACAACGACGGGTGATATTTATCTGGGTACTTTATTCGGTTTGCTGCGATACAACAGACAATCTGATGATTTTGACCGGATACCGGAACTGAACGGCAGGTTTGTATATGATATAAAGGAAGATTCCGGTGGTAATCTATGGTTGGCAACTTATGCAAATGGAGCTTATTGCTACAATGTGAGCGAAAAGAAATGGAAGAACTATTTGCACGATGAAAATAATCCGAAGAGCCTTCCGTATGATAAGGTCTTGAGCATCTTTGAAGATTCTCACCGGCAAATCTGGCTGACTACCCAGGGAGGAGGATTCTGTCGTTTTCAGCCGGATACGGACACATTTGCCAATTATAATTTGTCGGCCGGATTGCCGAACGATGTTGTATATCAGATTGTGGAGGATAAAGACGGATTTTTGTGGTTGACAACCAACAACGGTCTGGTTTGCTTCCAACCCAACACTGGCGTGATGAAAGTATATACCACCTCCAATGGCTTGTTGGGCGACCAGTTTAATTATCGTTCAAGCTTTGAGACTGAAGATGGTACGATCTATCTGGGTAGCATTGATGGTTTTATTGCTTTTAATCCCAAGAATTTCTCGGAGAATAAGTTCATTCCGTCTGTTGCCATTACTGATTTCTTTCTGTTTGGTAAGGAGGTATATGCCGGCGAACCGGGATCTCCGTTAGAGAAGAGTATAACTTTCTCCGACCAGCTTGTGTTCCAGTCCAATCAGAATTCTTTTTCTTTCCGTGTAGCAGCATTGGATTTCCAGGCTCCGAAAACGAGCCGGATTATGTATAAACTGGAGGGCTTTGATACGGATTGGCTGACGGTTGGCGAAAGCCCTATCGTTACTTATTCCAATCTTCGTTATGGTGATTATACCTTCCGGGTAAAGGTTGCTAATAGCGACGGTGTATGGAGTGACGACGAAGTGTCATTAGGGGTACATATTCTTCCTCCTTTTTATCTCTCTATATGGGCGTATTGTGTGTATGCTCTGCTGATTATCGGCTGCTCCCTGTATACGGTTATGTATTTCAAGAGACGCAGTAACAGCAAACACCGCAGGCAGATGGAGAAATTCGAGCAGGAGAAGGAACGTGAAGTTTATCATGCAAAGATTGATTTCTTTACGAATGTGGCCCACGAGATACGTACACCGTTGACGCTGATTAAAGGTCCTTTGGAAAACATCATATTGAAGAAACAGGTCGATGCGGAAACGAGGGAAGACTTGAATGTAATGAAGCAGAATACGGAACGGTTGTTGAACCTGACTAACCAGTTGCTTGACTTCCGTAAAACGGAAAGTCAGGGATTCCGTTTGAATTTTGCGAAATGTAATGTAACGGAGGTCTTGAAGGAGACTCATGTACGTTTCACTTCCCTTGCCAAACAAAAAGGTTTGGAATTCACCTTGCAAGTGCCTGAAAAGGACTTTTATGCACATGTGAACCGGGAGGCGTTTACGAAGATTATCAGTAATTTGTTGAACAATGGGGTGAAGTATGCTGAAAGCTACGTACACATATCTTTGGAAGTGCCGGAAGCGGATGATAATAATTCATTCCGTATTCGTACAGAGAATGATGGGGTGATTATTCCCAATGAGATGAAGGAGGAGATATCTAAACCTTTCGTTCGTTTCAATGAAAAAGAAGACGGAAAAGTGACCACTGGAACAGGAATCGGCTTAGCTCTTTCCCGTTCATTGGCAGAACTGCATCAAGGAACCCTGGCTATGGGAGCAGGGGAAGAAAATAATACCTTCTGTCTGACTTTGCCGATCGTTCAGGATATGACAATAACCTTAACACCGGAACCGGAAGTTGAAATAGACAGGATGAATGAAATTCCTGTTGGAGAGACGGAAAAAAAAGATAATCGGCCTACAGTGCTGGTTGTAGAAGATAATCCGGATATGCTTGCCTTTGTAGTGCGTCAGCTATCGAAAGAATATACTGTATTGACTGCCACTAATGGTGCGGAAGCGTTGCAAGTGTTGGATGGTAATTATGTGAACTTGGTGGTTAGTGATGTTGTGATGCCTGTGATGGATGGTTTTGAATTGTGTAAGACGATCAAGTCAGATTTGAATTATAGCCATATTCCCGTTATTTTGTTGACTGCGAAGACGAATATCCAGTCTAAGATAGAGGGAATGGAACTGGGAGCAGATGCTTATCTGGAGAAACCTTTTTCTGTGGAATATTTACAGGCTTGTGCTTCCAGCCTTATTCAGAATAGGGAGAAACTGCGCAAGGCTTTTGCACAGTCTCCTTTTGTGGCAGCCAATACGATGGCGTTGACAAAAGCTGACGAAGATTTTATAAAGAAGTTGAATGAGGTTATCCAGGTGAATTATAGTAATCCGGAATTTAGCATGGATGATATGGCGGATAGCCTGAATATGAGCCGTTCTAATTTCTATCGGAAGATAAAGGGAGTCTTGGATTTGAGTCCGAATGAATATCTTCGACTGGAACGTTTGAAGAAGGCTGCTCAATTATTGAAAGAAGGAGAAAACCGGGTAAATGAGATTTGCTATATGGTAGGGTTTAATTCTCCGTCTTATTTTGCCAAGTGTTTCCAGAAGCAATTTGGAGTGTTACCCAAAGATTTTGTAAGTTAATATTAATTTATAGCTATAAAGATAAGGTAAAAAGGAGCTTTTAAAAGAATGATTTGATGAAAAAGTATGTAAATTTGTTCGTTTTCGTATTCATGATAGGTGCTTGTCTTTCGCAGGGGAGAGCACAGACAAAGTCTGCAGTGAGTTATAAGAATCCGGTTGTAGATATTGCCATGCCCGACCCTACGGTGATTAAAGCTGCAGATGGTTATTTTTATGTGTATGCTACCGAATCTACCAGAAACGTTCCGATCATGAAGTCGAAAGATTTGGTGGAATGGACGTATTGCAACACTGCATTCACGAATAAAACTCGTCCCAGGTTTGAACCTAAAGCTGGAATTTGGGCACCTGACATTAATTATATCAATAATAAATATGTGCTTTATTATGCGATGTCGGTGTGGGGAGGAGAACAGACGTGCGGAATTGGAGTAGCTACGGCCGACTCTCCACAGGGACCTTTTACAGATCATGGTAAGATGTTCCGTAGTAATGAGATCGGTGTACAGAACTCGATCGATCCCAGCTTCCTGCAATATGAAGGGAGAAACTATCTGGTTTGGGGCAGCTTCCGGGGAATATATGTGATTGAGCTGACTGAAGATGGTCTGTCATTGAAGCCGGGAGCGGAAAAAAAGAGAATAGCAGGAACTGCTTTTGAAGCTGCCTATATTCATAAGCACGGCGATTATTATTATATGTTTGCCTCTATCGGAAGTTGTTGCGAGGGGATTAGGAGTACTTATAAAGTTGTAGTGGGCCGCTCTAAAAAAGTCTGGGGACCCTACAAAGATAAGTCGGGCAAACCGATGTTGAAGAATGGTTATTCTTTGGTGATAGGTGCGAATGATCATTTTGTAGGCAATGGGCACGGTTCGCAGATTATCCGGGATGATGCCGGACAAGACTGGCTTCTGTATCATGGTTTTTCAAGATCGATCCCGGAGAACGGACGTATTCTGTTGCTGGACCAAATCAAATGGGATAAAGAAGGATGGCCTTATGTAGAAGGAGAATCTCCTTCTTACGAAACACAAAAAGCACCTGTATTTAATAACTGATTTTCAAATAAACTAATTATAATCTTAAATACCACAAGCATGAAACATACCCCTATTAGCAGGCGGGATTTTCTAAAGAATTTAGGCATAGCCGGGGCTGGCACTCTTCTTGCAGCAAGCCCTTGGCTTTCTGCTTTTTCGGAGGTGACGAACACCTCAAACGAAAAGTGCCGTCTGGCAATAATCGGTCCTGGTTCCCGGGGACGTTTTTTAATGGGATTTCTGGCTAAGAACCCCAAAGTCGAGATCGTAGCATTGTGCGACATTTATAAACCGTCTATCGAGAGCGCATTGGAACTTGTGCCTAATGCCAAAGTGTATGGTGACTACCGGGAAGTGCTGGAAGATAAGTCGATAGATGCCATACTCGTAGCTACCCCTCTTAGTTCGCATTGTAAAATCGTCTTGGATGCTTTCGACGCAGGAAAGCATGTATTTTGTGAGAAGTCGATAGGTTTTACGATGGAAGAGTGTTACCGTATGTATCAGAAACATCGTAGCACGGGAAAGATTTTCTTCACTGGTCAACAACGTTTGTTCGACCCTCGTTACATCAAAGCGATGGAGATGATTCATGCGGGTACCTTTGGTGAAATAAATGCAATCCGTACCTTTTGGAACCGGAATGGCGATTGGAGACGCTCGGTACCTTCACCCAATCTGGAACGCCTGATAAACTGGCGTCTTTACAAGGAATTCTCGAAGGGACTGATGACGGAACTCGCTTGCCACCAGCTTCAGATCGGAAGTTGGGCTTTGCGTAAGATTCCCGAGAAGGTGATGGGGCATGGTGCCATTACTTATTGGAAGGATGGCAGGGATGTGTATGATAATGTGAGTTGTGTATATGTCTTTGATGATGGGGTGAAGATGACGTTCGACTCCGTTATATCCAATAAATTCTATGGACTGGAAGAACAGATCATGGGTAACCTTGGTACGGTAGAACCGGAAAAGGGAAAATATTACTTTGAGAATGTGGCTCCTGCACCGGCTTTCCTGCAGATGGTGAATGATTGGGAAAACAAAGTTTTCGATTCTCTTCCTTTTGCCGGAACGAGTTGGGCTCCGGAAACTGCAAATGAGAACACTGGAGAGTTCATTATTGGAGAACGTCCCAAGAGTGACGGTACATCCTTATTGCTGGAAGCGTTCGTTGAAGCCGTCATAACACAAAAACAACCGGAAAGAATAGCGGAAGAAGGATACTATGCAAGTATGCTTTGTTTGCTGGGACATCAGGCACTGGAGGAAGAGCGGATGCTCTACTTCCCCGATGAATATAAAATAGATTATCTGAACCATCAATCTGTAAAAACACCCGAAGCAGTATGAAAGACACGATTGTAACCGCACGACGAAAGAAAATAGAGTTAATTACTTTACTCGTTTGTTTCGTAGTATCCAATTTGATACACCTCTATGCAATTATAGCTTATCATGCGCCATTTACGGAGATGATAACTTCTATTTTTTATATCATCATATTTACTTTTGTGCTTTATGCTTTTTGGGGGATTTTGCGTCTCTTGTTTAATGGGCTACGGGCATTGTTTACTCGTTCACGAACTTAATCAATATCAATGAAAATAAATAACTTATGGTAACACGAAGAGATTTTCTGAAAACGATGTCAATGGCTTCTGCCGGATTGGCGTTGGGGGCAGGTGACTTACTGCATGCTCAAACGATTTCACCCAAGAAAGGAAGAGGTGACAAGGTAAAGATAGCCTATATCGGCATTGGTAACCGCGGTGAACAGATTATTGAAGATTTTGCGCGGACAGGTATGGTAGAAGTGGTAGCGTTATGTGATGTGGACATGGGTGCCAAACATACGCAAAAGATTATGGCTAAATATCCGAAGGCAAAACAGTTTAGAGATTTCCGCCAGATGTTTGATAAAGCCGGTAATGAGTTTGATGCTGTGGCGATTGCTACTCCCGACCATTCACATTTCCCGATCAGTATGCTGGCATTGGCATCCGGAAAACATGTATATGTAGAAAAACCGCTGGCCCGTACTTTCTATGAAGCGGAATTGTTGATGCAAGCTGCGCTTAAACGTCCTAACTTGGTTACCCAGGTAGGAAATCAGGGACATTCTGAAGCAAACTATTTCCAGTTTAAAGCTTGGATGGATGCGGGAATTATCAAAGACGTAACTGCTATCACTGCCCACATGAATAACCCGCGGCGTTGGCATAAATGGGATACTAATATCTATAAACTTCCTTCGGGACAGCAACTGCCGAAAGATATGGACTGGGACACCTGGCTCGGAGTTACCCCTTATCACGAGTATAATAAAGATTATCATTTGGGACAATGGCGTTGCTGGTATGATTTTGGTATGGGTGCATTGGGCGACTGGGGGGCACATATCCTCGATACGGCTCACGAATTCCTGGAACTGGGATTGCCTTATGAGGTCACTATGCAATACGCAAAAGGGCATAATGATTATTTCTTCCCATATTCTTCCACGATTCTCTTCCGTTTCCCGCAACGTAAAGGAATGCCACCGGTAGATATTACCTGGTATGATGGTCTGGATAATCTTCCTCCTATTCCTGCCGGTTATGGAGTTTCGGGATTGGATCCGAACATCCCTTCGACGAATCAGGGAGATACTCCTGCGGCTAAATTGAATCCGGGAAAGATTATCTATACGAAAGACTTAATCTTTAAAGGGGGTAGTCATGGAAGCACTTTGTCTATCATCCCGGAAGAGAAAGCGAAAGAGATGGCTGGCAAATTACCGAAGGTTCCTAAAAGTCCTTCCAATCACTTCGAGAACTTCTTGTTGGCATGTAACGGCATTGAAAAGACGCGCTCACCGTTCGAAATCAACGGTGTTTTGAGTCAGGTGTTCTCACTGGGTGTAATGGCTCAACGTCTTAATACACAACTGTTCTTTGACAGCCGCACGAAGCAGATTACAAATAACGAATTTGCTAATGCAATGTTGGCGGGGCTTCCGCCGCGTAAGGGTTGGGATGAATTTTATAAATTATAAATAAAAACAGCCTTTTCCATTCCTTCTCTTCAAGAGAAAGAGATGGGAAAGACTAATAAATGATTATGAAGAAGAATATCGTATTAACTTTACTTTTATTTTGTGCCGCTTCTTTAGGTGCACAGAATTGGGAACCTCTTTTCAATGGGAAAAACCTGAAAGGATGGAAGAAACTGAATGGCAAAGCCGAGTATAAAATTATAGATGGTGCCATTGTCGGTGTATCTAAGATGGGAACTCCCAATACATTCTTGGCAACGACAAAGAATTATGGTGACTTTATCCTTGAATTTGATTTCAAGATAGATGATGGTTTAAATTCCGGCGTACAGCTTCGCAGTGAAAGCAAGAAGGATTATAAGAAAGGCCGCGTACACGGTTATCAGTTTGAGATTGATCCTTCGAAGCGCGCTTGGTCGGGTGGCATTTATGATGAGGCACGTAGAAACTGGCTTTATCCTTTGACACTGAATCCGTCGGCAAAAACCGCTTTTAAGAATAACGCATGGAATAAAGCCCGTATTGAAGCTGTTGGTAATTCGATCCGTACCTGGATAAACGGAGTTCCTTGTGCTAATATCTGGGATGATATGACTCCTGTAGGTTTCATTGCTTTGCAAGTGCACGCTATTGGAAATGCGGCAGATGAAGGAAAAACAGTTCGTTGGAAGGATATCCGTATTTGTACGACGGATGTAGAACGCTATCAGACACCGGAAGCGCAAGCTGCACCGGAAGTGAATCTGATTGCCAACACGATTTCTCCGAGCGAAGCAAAAGAAGGCTGGGCTCTATTATGGGATGGTAAGACTACTGACGGATGGAGAGGCGCTAAACTTTCTACTTTCCCTGCAAAAGGCTGGAAGATAGAAAATGGTATTTTGAAAGTAATGAAGAGTGGTGGAGCTGAATCTGCAAATGGTGGTGATATTGTGACTACCCGTAAATACAAGAACTTTATTCTGAAAGTAGACTTCAAGATTACTGAAGGTGCAAATAGCGGAGTTAAATATTTTGTGAATCCGGGGCTGAATAAAGGGGAAGGCTCTGCTATCGGTTGCGAATTCCAGATTCTTGACGATGACAAGCATCCTGATGCAAAACTGGGTGTGAAAGGTAACAGAAAGCTAGGTTCGTTGTATGATCTGATTCCGGCTCCTAAGAATAAACCTTTCAACAAGAAAGAATTTAATACAGCTACCATTATCGTAAAAGGTAACCATGTAGAACATTGGTTGAACGGAGTTAAATTGATTGAATATGATCGTAACAATGATATGTGGAATGCATTGGTAGCATACAGTAAATATAAAAACTGGCCTAATTTCGGAAATCCGGAGGAAGGAAATATACTTCTTCAGGATCACGGAGATGAAGTATGGTTCAAGAACGTGAAGATTAAAGAACTGAAATAGTTCCGTTTTCTAGTTATTAGGAGATACGTCAAAACTCCTTTATGATTTTTATTCAGGCACGGATTACACGGGTTTCACGGTTACTCTAATGAAATAAAAACCGCGTAATCTGTGTAATCCGTGCCTAATTTGTGTTTTATACGATGCAGATCACTATTCAACATCTATACAAACCGTCAAATGATGGTAACTCCTTGTTTTATGCCTGGTTCCTTTCCATGCATACACGGGTGGATATTATCTTATGCAGCCGGAAACCGGAAGGGGAGTTGCTGCTTGTGGTCAATCGTATTTATGATGCATTGTGTCGGCTGGAAAAGATGGCGAACTTTTATGATCCGGCCAGCGAATTGTCTATTCTCAACCGGACAGCCTCTGTTTCTCCCGTTGTTCTTAGCGAAGAACTTTATTCAATGATCGATTTATGTCTGGAATATAATGGCAGGACTTTGGGATGCTTCGATATCACAGTTCATTCGGAGAATTACAACCAGAACACTATACATTCAGTACATTTATCTGCCGGAGATCGTAGTGTCGCTTTTTCACAGCCGGGAGTAACTATCAATTTGTCCGGCTTTCTCAAGGGATATGCTTTGGAAACAATCAGAGGTATATTGAATGAGGCTCTGATAGAAAATGCATTGATAAATATGGGAAACAGTTCTATTCTTGCTTTGGGTAATCATCCGGTAGGTTCGGGATGGAAAATTAATGATATACTTCTCCACAATGAATGCCTTACAACCTCCGGCAATGACTCTCCCAATCGTCGGCACATCGTTTCTCCCCAAAATGGAAAATTGGTGGAAGGCGTTAAACAAATTGCTGTGGTAACAACTAACGGATCAATAGGGGAAATCCTGTCTACCAGTTTATTTGCTGCTGACAGCGAACAGCGTAAGGCTTTGCTGGCTGAATTCTCTTCTGTATTAAGTCGGTTTTTCTTGATTGGTTGTTAAGTGTTAGGTATTCAATAGTTGAGATGGTCACAATTAATTTCTGACAGGGCTTTTTGGGTATATTCTTTCATTTATAGGTCGGTTTCTTTTATCCGTTTTGCTGCTTTTTGCCTTATTTTGCAATATTAATTGTCAATCTAACGTTTATATGAAAAATAAGATTTTATTGTTGGGCTTATTTTGTTGTAGCCTGATTTCGGCAGAAGCACAAGTTTTACTCGACAAAGGAACCGGAAAGAATAGTTTTCCTATTGTTTCTTCATCAATGAATGCAGTTGTTTGTTTTGATGGAAAAGATGCGACTGTAGTACGTAAGAGTGCATCTCTTTTGGTAGATGATGTTCGCCGTGTGACAGGGCAAGAGTTGAAGATGGATGAAAGCAAGCCTGGGAAAGTATCCGCGCGTTATGCCATTATCGCTGGGACTATAGGAGAAAGCGGATGGATTGACGCCTTGGCATCCAGAAACAAAATAGATACGGCAGCTATTGCCGGAGGTTGGGAACGCTATATAATAGAGGTAGTCAACAATCCTGTTCCGGGTATAAAGAAGGCAATTGTCGTAGCCGGAAGTGACAGGCGTGGTACTGCCTATGGACTTCTCTCTATTTCAAAAGCAATCGGAGTATCTCCCTGGTATTGGTGGGCGGATGCTCCGATCAAACAACAGAAACGAGTAAGTGTAAAAGTCGATAAGTTTATCTCCAAAACACCATCAGTCAAGTTCAGAGGTGTCTTTATCAATGATGAAGACTGGGGACTTTACCGTTGGTCAAGGGATAATTACGAAAAGGAACGTGGAAACTTCGGACCGAGAACGTATGCAAAAGTATGCGAATTATTGCTTCGTCTTCAGGCCAATTATCTTTGTCCGGCTATGCATGATGCATCTATGGCTTTCCACCGTATTCCGGAAAATCGTTTGGTAGCGGATAGTTTTGCTATTGTCATGGGTTCCTCTCATTGCGAACCATTATTGTTTAATACAGCAAGCGAATGGAAACGTGATAAAATGGGCGAATGGGATTATATCAATAATAAGGACGGTGTCGACAAAGTCTTGAAATCGCGCGTAGAAGAATGTGCTCCGTTTGAAAATGTATATACCTTGGCTTTGCGTGGATTGCACGATCGGGCGATGAATGCGAGCAATAATATGTCCGATAGAAAAGATATGCTTCAGGAAGCATTGATGGCACAAAGGCAAATGCTGGTAGATGCCATCGGTAAGCGTGCGGAAGACATTCCTCAAGCCTTTACTCCATATAAAGAAGTACTCGATGTATACGATCAGGGGTTGGAACTTCCGGATGATGTGACCATTATCTGGCCGGATGATAATTATGGATATATGAAACGTTTGAGTAGTCCGAAAGAGCAGAAACGTTCCGGACGTTCGGGAGTATATTATCATTCATCTTATCTGGGTAAACCTCACGATCATCTTTGGATGAACACAACTTCCCCTACATTGATGTATGAAGAACTCCGTAAGGCATACGACATGACGGCTGATCGCATTTGGCTACTCAACGCCGGAGATATCAAGTCCTGTGAATTTGCTGTAGATTATTTTCTGACAATGGCTTTCGATATTGACTCGTTCAATTTTGAAAGAGCGGCAAACTACCGTACCGAATGGTTGTGTGGTATGTTGGGCGATGACTATCGGGTTGAATATCAGGATGTGATAGATTCTTTCTATAAATTGGCTTTCGCCCGTAAACCTGAATTCATGGGATGGGGTTATCAGTGGGCTACCGATAAACACGGAAGAGAGCGAAATACGGATACAGATTTTTCGCTTGCCAATTATCGTGAAGTGGATACTCGTCTGGCTGAATATCAACGGATAGGAAATGTGGCAGAAAAAATATTGAAAGCTTTACCGGAAGATAAAAAAGCATGTTATTATCAATCATTATATTATCCGGTCAAAGGTTGTGAACTATTGAACCGTATGATTCTCAACGGACAGAGAAATCGTTGGTATTCTGTTCAACAGAGAGCGACTACTGCTGAATTGGAAAAAATGACTAAGGCTTGTTATGATAGTCTGGAAGTAATCACAAAAGGATATAACTCATTACTTGGAGGTAAATGGGATCATGTAATGACCATGAAACAGGGATTTGCCGCAGCCTACTTTGAACTCCCGGCTCTGCGGAAGGTTAATCTGGCACCTACAGCCTCTTTGGGTATATTGGCAGAAGGAGAAGACATTTTGAAGGGGCAGAAGAGTTTCCATTCACTACCATCTTTCAACACATACTTCCGCCAATCCTATTACGTAGATGTTTTCAATAAAGGAGCGACTCCTTTGAAATGGAAAGCATCGGTTTCAGATAACTGGATTCTGTTAAGTCAGAAAGCCGGAGAAACTGCCACGGAAAGTCGTATCGAAGTCTCAATCGACTGGGCTAAGGTCCCGACTGGTGAGAAAGTATTCGGAACATTGGAAATCGCATCTGGTAGTGGTGAGAAGGAGAATGTCTATATTTCTGTTTTCAATCCTTCCTCTCCTTCATTAGCCGAAATGGATTCTTTATTTGTAGAACACAACGGATATGTTTCCATTGATGCTGCCGGTTTCCACCGGAAAGTAGAGAACAAAGCTATTCAAATGAGAACGATTCCTAATTTGGGAATAGAAAATACAGCTATTCAGCTAGGTGATCCGACAGCCGCTCCACAGCGGACTGCTGGTCGCAGTACGCCTCGCCTGGAATATGATTTCTATACATTCGAACAAGGTTCGGTTGATGTTTATACGTATGTACTACCTACATTTACTCTAAGTAAGGATCGTGGATATGCCGGACATGAAGCAACGAATGTGGAAACGAAATATGGAGTATGTATTGATGAAGGTCCTGTAATGAACCCTTCCACTTCTTCTTTTGAGTACGCACAAATCTGGTACGAAAGTGTGTTGAAGAACTGTAGAATAAACAAGACCACTTTGCATATCGATAAACCGGGTAAACACACAGTGAAAATTATATGTGGCGATGCTGGAACTGTCCTGCAAAAGATTGTTCTGGATTTCGGAGGAATGAAGCGTTCTTATTTAGGACCGCAACCGACGAGACAGGGGAAATAGTAAGCTGAATAATATAGTAGAGCTATGAAACACACTTTTTTTATGTTATTTTTCTCCATAGCTATTTCATTTATAGCGTGTGGGGGCGGTGGGGAGAATAATGAGAATTTACCTGCCGATAACGGGAATACGGAGAAACCAAAGGATGATGAAACCCAAGAACCTGTGCTCTGTAGCATCACACCTATAGGGGAATTGAATCAGGGGACTCCTATTATAAATTCCCATGCAGATGTTACGAAACGTTCTTCATTGATGATGAATTATCGGATGTTTGTGACTATGGAATCTTCTTATCCTCGCTATCCTCGTATAAAAAAGATGAAGAATGGCGACTATGTTTTGTTCTATCACAATGGCAGTGCTAATAATAATATTGGTCGGCGTTGTGTTTATGCACTTAGTAAGGATCTGAAAACGTGGATCAATAAAGGAGAGATATTTAACAGTTATGACATTATTGATAGCAAAGGCAATAAGAATATACATTGCTATGCTAATTGCGATGGACTGGTGCTTTCTAATGGAGATATATTGGCTGTTGCATCTTGCAGGGCTAATTCCGGTTATCGCGATTTACCGGAAGATGCAGGAATTGAATTAAGGCGTAGTACGGATAATGGTGTCACTTGGAGTGAACCAGTCAAGATATATCAGGGGGTTAATTGGGAACCTTTCTTGTTGGAGTTGCCTACAGGTGAATTACACTGTTACTTTACAGATAGCAGTCGTACTGGTTTGGAAGGACATGGCACAGATACAGGTACAGCAATGGTTGTTTCTACTGATGGAGGAAAGACATGGAGACCGGACTTTAGCTCTTCTCCTTATTATGTATTGCGAATGAGATGGGAGAAAAATGGAATTGTCGGCTATAATCATCAGATGCCTTCTGTTGTGAGACTCAATGATAATAAAGGATTGGCTGCAGCTGTGGAAACCAATAATTCAGGATATCATATTTCGCTTTGTTATGCAGATAAAGACGAATGGGAATATTTGGCTGCCGATCAGGAAGGGCCTGCCGATAGTAATAATTGTGTTTTCTCCGGTATGGGACCATATTTGGGACAGTTCCCTTCGGGAGAAACCGTCCTTTCGTATGAATCGTCAAGTAAATATACTCTTAAAATAGGAGATGCCACTGCTCGTAATTTCGGTAGCGCTTATCAACCTTTTTCTGGTGGTTATTGGGGATCATTCTGTATTATTGATTCACATACTCTGGTTGGAACTAATGTTAAAGCGAAAGAAGGACCGGTTCAGATGGCACAGTTTGTACTTAATCATCGTATTGATGCCGTGAAAAGAAAAGTAACGATAGATGGTAACAATAAAGAGTGGGCAAATACAGATCATGCACTCTTTGTGGGCAGTAAGTCACAAGCACAAGGAACGTTACGTTGTTCGTATGATGATGATAATATTTATTTCCTGTTAGAAGTACTTGATCGAAACTTGCTAGTCTCTGATTACGCTTCCTTATACATATCTCCTGTGAGTAATAATAAGCTGTCAAAAGGTGCTTGTTGTATACAAGTAACAATGAATGGACTGAAAAATTGTGAAATATATGATGCATCATGGAAAGAAGCGCAATTAGATGCCCAGGTCAAAACTTATGTCTGCGATGAAACAAACGAGAGGCGTATTGATAATTATGGATATATTGCTGAAATTGCTATTCCACGTTCTGAATTAACTATAACTTCCGGGCAGGTACTTGTCAATTTTTCTGTTACAAAACGGAATTCGGTAGACGCTATTTGTGATGTTGCGTCTACAAGTACGGCCCGTTGGATACCGGTGACTGGATTATGATTTGGAGAATTTAATATTGAATAATTAATTATATAGAACACCACAATTATGAAAAGGAATTATTTGATTTATGCCTTATTGATGGCCGTTTTTTTGAGTTCAAACGTGATTTCTGCTCAAAATTATTTTGGAGATTTTCCAGTGAAGGCAGATCCAAAGACTGTTGGAAATAAATTAAGCAGACGCTTAATGGAAACTAAACATCAACTGTATTTTGATAGAGGAATACATTATGCAGAGGTGTGTACATGGTACGGAGCTCTCCGTTTTGCAGAATTAACAAATAATAAAGAATTGATGAAACTATTGAGAAATCGTTTCGAATTATTGTTTCATCTGGAAAAAGAACTTCTACCTCCGCCGATTCACGTAGACCAAAATATGTTTGGTTGCTTACCTCTGAGATTTTATAATATAACGAAAGACAAACGTTATTTGGACCTTGGACTACCCTATGCTGACACTCAATGGGAACTTCCTGCTAATGCGAATGAAGAGGAGCGTAAATGGGATAAGAAGGGATATTCTTGGCAAACTCGTCTTTGGATTGATGATATGTATATGATTACTATTGTGCAATCTGAGGCTTATAAAGCTACTGGTGATCCTAAGTACATAAATAGGGCTGCCAAAGAAATGGTTCTGTATTTGGACGAATTGCAACATCCCAACGGTCTTTTCTATCATGCACCGGATGTACCTTATTATTGGGGACGTGGTGATGGTTGGATGGCTGTCGGTATGACGGAGTTGCTTTATAGCTTACCGGAAAAGGATCCTAATCGTGCGCGTATCATGAAAGGTTACTTGTTGATGATGGATAACTTGAAGAAATACGTGAACAAGGACGGTCTTTGGAATCAACTGATTACCGAACCGGACTTTTGGACAGAGACATCTGGCTCGGCAATGTTTGCCTATGCCATGATTGTGGGTGTCAACAACGGCTGGCTGAATAAAGAGGAATATGCTCCAGTGGCACGCCGTGCTTGGCTTGGCTTATGTAATTATATTAATGACAAGAATGATCTTACTGAAGTTTGTGTTGGAACCGGAAAGAAAAACAGTAAACAATATTATATGGATCGTCCCCGCATCGCCGGTGATTATCATGGACAGGCACCGATAATATGGTGTGCTTATGCATTATTGAATAAATAAAACAATAAAAGACCGGATACAGATCTAGGAGTTTCTTTATTCATAGTGTATTGTTGCTTTTAACATAACATATATTTATTTTCGGAGGGCCTGAAATTATAATGCTTGAATATGAAAAGAGAATTTTGTATTTTTATTGTGCTTTTTTTAGTGTTTCATATACATGCTCAATTAGTATACCACGATGCATCGAATTTTCCATTATTAGGAAGTGCGACAGAGAGTGCTGGGGCACGATATGAAAGGTTTCCAGATTCATTAAAGAATATTTCTCGTGCTCCATTATGGAATTTAAGCCGTAACTCTGCGGGAATGGCAATACGTTTCCGTAGTAATTCCACTACGATAGCAGCTAAATGGGTGGCTCTTTTTAATACCCACATGAATCATATGACTGATACTGGTGCAAAAGGTTTAGACCTTTACTGTCTTCAGAAGAATGGTGACTGGCGTTTTGTCAATAGTGCCCGTCCGAAAGGAAAAACAAATCAGGTCACCATTATAAAAAATATGCATCCTGAAGAAAGAGAATACATGCTTTATTTGCCATTGTATGATGGTCTTATTTCTTTGTCTATCGGAGTTGATTCTTTGGCTACTATTAGTCAGCCGTTAGTGGATTATCCAATTCGTAAGAATCCTGTTGTTTTTTATGGAACCAGCATTCTTCAAGGAGGTTGTGCTTCACGTCCAGGAATGGCACATACCAATATTATATCGAGAAGATTGAACCGTGAATGTATCAATTTAGGATTCAGTGGAAATGCATTTCTAGATTTGGAAGTAGCTAAAGTAATAGCTGAAGTAGAAGCTAGTGTTTTCGTTTTGGACTTTGTGCCTAATGCTTCTGTTGCAAAGATGAAAGAACGGATGGAAACATTCTATCGTATCATTCGTGGTAAACATCCGGATACACCAATTATTTTTATAGAGGATCCTATTTTTCCTCATACATTTTATGATGAAAAGGTTGCTAAAGAAGTGCGACGAAAGAATGATACGTTGAAAGAGATATTCAATCATTTAAAGAAAAGAAATGAGAAAAATATCATTCTTATTTCATCAAAGAATATGCTGGGAGAGGATGGAGAGGCTACTGTAGATGGTATTCATTTTACAGACTTAGGTATGATGAGATATGCTGATTTAGTTTGTCCGGTTATAAAGAAGGCAATTAGATAAAAATGGCTTGCTGTTAGCTTAGGATATAGTTATTATCTTAGAATAGTGGATTGTTGAAGAAGAAATTATCCAATAAAAGAAAGATATTGTTCAGATAAGTACTAATAAATGCTCTTCTGTGTTATCTTTGAATACTTTAGATTAGTTTGGGACTAATTTTTCATTTATTGACCTATATTTAATATCTTAAATACTCCTGATTCTCTACTTTTGTATCACACAATAGGGGCACTAGTACCTTTTATAAAGATAATGATCATTATTATATAATACGAAATTTAGTTTTTAGATACAGTTAAAAAGATAGTTCAAAGGATAACGTTTTTATAGTATAAAACACAGGGTATTACTTAAATCTATATGTAATGAATTACAATTCAATTAAAAAAAATATTCGAGAAATTGGGCTAATGTTTCTTAGTGCAGGGCTTTTGCTTTTTTTATCATGTGGCTCTGATGATACTAAGGATGTTTCTGGTGAAGATGGGGATGTCAATTCGAACCAGTATTTACAAGTACAGCCTAATGGACTAAATGTAATTAAAGTTTCCAGTAGTGATGTGGCACAAGTTGTGTACCCTTTCTCTGTAGAATTAAAGGGGGGCAGTGCGAGTGTCGCTCTTACTGCACAGTTGGAAGCGTGGAATGAAAAAGATCTGGAGGCATATAATAAAGAGGAAGAAACAGCTTATAAATTGTTGCCCTCTTCATTATATTCGATAAGTGCGCCACAGATTACTCTCGAACAAGGCATTGCTTCAAAGAAAGTAGAGGTGACATTTGCTCCGGATAAAGTATTCACTGAGTTTAAAAAAAATGGAGCGGAATATGTTATTGCATTGAGACTTACTTCATCTGTTGCTAAGGTCCGTAAAAGTCAAAGCGATTTTCTTTTGCATATATCGTTTGATTATCCAACGGTTAGTTTGGTTATGCCATCACAGGAAATTAGTGTTAGTAAAATGTCAATGCCGGTTTCGGTGGATGCTACTTTTAATTGTAGGGCAGACGGAGAAATAAAGACTAATCCTTGGAACTTTACATGTACATTAGCAGTGCCTTCTAATGCGGAGGAACTGGTTGCTAAGTATAATGAGGATTATAAGACTTCTTATCGTCTTCTTCCTTCGGCTAACTATGATTTAGGAGAAGGGATATCTTTTAAAGCTGGAGAGAATGAAGCTACTGGAGGAATTACAGTGAAGCGTGAAGGAATGGAAGCTGTAAAATATTTGTTACCTGTACAGCTAAGGGAGGCTTCTCATGAAAGCGTTGCTCTTCATAATGAAATTTGTTATTTCAAAATAGGTATGACTTATACAAATCCGGTAATAACTTTTTCTAGTGCAGCCGATCCTACGGTTATTCGTACTGATGAAGGCTTTTATTTGTATGCTACTCAAACTAATTCCTATTGGATTCCTATTTATTTTTCTAAAGACTTGGTTAATTGGGAATTTAAAAGAAGTGCTTTCAGAAAAGCAACTAGACCTACTGAAGATGTACTTCCTGGTGGAGGTGCATTTTGGGCACCGGAAATTCGCTACATCAATGGAAAGTATGTGCTTTATTTCTCATGGGCAAAATGGGGGGATGGAAGTATCAGTTATACAGCGGTTGCTACCTCAGATAGTCCGGTCGGTGATTTCTTAAATGCTAAACCGTTGCTGATAACAGATGATTTCGGTTCTAATTGTATCGACCAGTTCTATTATGAAGAAGATGGTAAAAAATATATGTTTGTCGGGAGTTTCAACGGTATTTATGTGACGGAACTTACGGATGATGGTCTTTCTGTGAAACGGGGAGCAGATGGTAAGCCTGTGCTGAAGAAACAGGTCTGCGGCAGGGCATTTGAAGGCACCAATATTTATAAGAAGGGTAAGTACTACTATTTGTTTGCATCTATAAATAATTGCTGTCCGAATAATGGAATGGATAGTAAGTATAAAGTCGTGGTAGGCCGTTCGGAAAATCTCCTTGGTCCGTATGTCGATAGAAAAGGAAAAGATATGCTGGACAACTCTTGGGAGTTAGTGTTGGAAGGTGACGGTGAAACATTCTTTGGTCCTGGTCATAACTCCATAATAATTCCAGATGATGCAGGTACAGATTGGATGATATATCATAGTTATGTAAAAGAGAATGGTGCGGTTGGAGGACGTCTGGGCATGCTTGATCGTGTTGTATGGTCAGCAGATGGCTGGCCGACTATTAGAAAATGTGTGCCTTCAAAGGGAGATTTACTGCCGGTATTTAATAACTGATATGTGTGAAACTATAGATAATATATAGACTTCTAAGTAAAACTAAAATTTAATGTATGAAAAAGAAAAGTGATTGGAGAACTCGGTTTATCCGATTATGCGCAGTGGTATTGCCATTGATAGTACTTTGCTTTACAGCTTGTAAGGATGAAGACAAAGAAGAGAATCTTCCTTTCGATCCTACTAAGCCAGTGGTAATTACAGATTTTTCCCCAAAATCGGGTGGTATTGGTAACAATATTATATTGTATGGAGAAAACTTTGGGAACGACCCCAAAAAATTGAAAGTGATAGTTGGTGGTAAAGAAGCTAATATCATTTCAGTTAAGAACAATATATTGTATTGTGTAGTACCACGTATGGCTACTGAAGGTGATGTGGAAATTAGTGTGTATGATGACAATGGTGAAGAAGTGGCTTTTGCTGAAGCAGAAGAAAAGTTTACTTACGTAAAACAGTGGTTAGTTTCTACATTAGCTGGTCAACGTTTTGAGAACGAGAAAGATGCTTTTCAGGGCGAAGGAGCGTTCGATGCATGTGGATGTATAAAAGGAGCTACATGGTTTTCGTTTGATCCGAAATCAAATTTTGACCATTTGTATTTAACTTGTTATAATATAAGTTCTATTCGTCTGATTGATTTGGAAGAAAAAACGGTGACTATGCAGCCTTCCTTAAGTGCTACTGGTGATAAACCTGCTATCATTAATTGGACGGCAGATGAGAATCAAGATATGATTATTTCTCGTGATTTGGCTAAAGATGGAAATGTAAACGTATTGAAGAAACGTGCTTCAGAGTTTAAAACGGAAGTAAAATTAGGCGAATCAAAGCAAAGGCAGGTGGTTGGTGCCTTTGTTCATCCTAAGACGGGAAGGATTTATTATGCTCTTTATCCAGATCAAGTGATTTATGAATATGATTTTGAGAACAAGACAACAACGAAAATAGCTACGCATCCGCGTGTAAAAGAAACATTGCGCATGGTAGTTCATCCTACAGGAAAATATGCCTATTTGCTTCGTCAATACAATGAAAGAGGAAATGGGTATATCTCCCGTATGGACTATAATTCTACTACTGATCAGTTCTCGACCCCTTATATCGTGGCGGGAAGTGCGAGTGGAAGCGGTTATCGTGACGGAGTAGGTAGCAGGGCGCAATTGAATGGTCCGACTCAAGGGGTGTTTGTCAAGAATCCGGAATATGCAGGTGAGGAAGATGAGTATGATTTTTATTTCTGTGATGAGTATAATCATTGTATTCGTATTTTGACTCCGACAGGAAGAGTTGTAACATTTGCCGGACGTGGAAATGACTCTAAGGATCCTGGCTTTGCAAACGGTGCCCTGCGTACTGAAGCTCGGTTTGCTCATCCGTGGGCACTTGCATACGATGAAAAGAGAAAATGCTTCTATGTAGGTGAAAGAGGTATGAAACATAATGGAGATGAACAAGCGGTGATACGTAAAATTGCTATGGAAGAATAATAAATGATAAACACATATATTTTATGAGGAGTAAAAATTTAATTGCATGTATGTTATTGTTGCTCTTTTCCATAACCGTCTGGGCGCAGGAAAGTGCAATGATAACTGGAGTGGTGACCGATGAGAATAAGGAACCCTTAATTGGTGTGAATATTGCGATACAGAATATGCCTGGGTTGGGTGTTATTACTGATATAAATGGTCGATACAAAATAAAGGCATCTGCTTATGACAGACTTGTATTCTCATATATAGGTTATGAAACTGTGGTGGTATTGGTAAAAGAACAAAAAACCATCAACGTAAAAATGAAAGAAGCAGCTAGTACGATTATTGATGAAGTCGTAATTACAGGTACGGGAGCACAAAAGAAAATTGCAGTGACTGGTGCCATTACTAATGTGGATGTAGATGCGTTGAAATCGGTTCCTTCCACTTCTGTGGTGGATGGATTGGCTGGTGTTGTTCCGGGTGTAATGGCTATGCAAACTTCCGGACGACCAGGTAGTGTGTCCGAGTTCTGGATTCGTAGTATATCCACTTTTGGTGCTAATACAGCTGCATTGGTGCTTGTAGACGGATTCGAACGTGATATTGATGAAGTGAGCGTGGAAGATATTGAATCATTTACAGTGTTGAAGGATGCTTCTGCAACGGCTATTTATGGTAGTAAGGGAGCTAATGGTGTAGTCCTGATTAATACAAAGCGTGGTAAGGAAGGTAAAATTAATATTGATGCAAAGGTTGAAGGTTTCTATAGCACTTTTACAAAGGCA
The DNA here is from genome assembly GCF_002632415.2 of Bacteroides celer. Taxonomy (NCBI): domain Bacteria; kingdom Pseudomonadati; phylum Bacteroidota; class Bacteroidia; order Bacteroidales; family Bacteroidaceae; genus Bacteroides; species Bacteroides celer. Next base: position 403,219 of record NZ_CP178209.1, read on the forward strand.
CCAGAATTTGTAGACGGCTACACATATGCTTCTATGGCTAATGAAGCTCGTTTGACAAGAAATCAAGAGGCTTTGTATTCGCCATCAGAATTGGAACTGTTTCGTACACAACTTGATCCAGACCGTTTCCCGGATGTAGACTGGATGGATATGGTGTTACGTGACGGTGCTTGGAGCTCACGTGCTACGTTGAATATGCGTGGTGGTGGTAAAACAGCGCGTTACTTTGTTTCCGGAAGTTATCAGGATCAACAAGGTATGTATAAGACTGACAAAAGCCTTAAGGATTATAATACAAACGCACATTTCAGAAAATGGACGTACCGTATGAATGTGGATATTGATATTACGAAAACGACTCTGTTGAAGGTCGGGGTATCCGGTTCTTTGCGTAAGCAGAATGATACAGGTAGTGGTACAGATAATTTGTGGACTGTATTGATGGGATATAATTCTATCATGATGCCGGCAGAATATTCGGATGGAAAAATTCCGGGATGGGCAGATAAGGATGATAATATGAATCCTTGGGTAATGACTACACAATCCGGATATAATGAAAGTTGGAAGAATAATATTCAGACAAGTCTTACGCTGGAACAGAAATTGGATTTTGTAACTAAAGGATTGCGTTTTGTAGGTAGATTTGGATATGATACGTATAACTCCAATTGGATTAAACGTTATAAATCTCCGGCTGCTTACAAGGCCGACCGTTATCGTCAGCCAGATGGAACATTGAATTTCACGAAAATCAGAGACGAAAAAGTGATGTCGCAATCTTCCAATTCGGAAGGAGAAAAGAGAGAGTTCTTTGAATGGGAACTGCACTATAGTCGTGCTTTCAAAACTCATCATGTTGGAGGTGTACTGAAGTATACGCAGGCTTCTAAGATTTTTACTCAAAATATAGGTACAGACTTGAAGAACGGTATTCCTTATCGTAATCAGGGAATAGCCGGGCGTTTCAACTATAACTGGAATTATCGTTATTTTATTGATTTTAATTTCGGATACAACGGCTCTGAGAATTTCCACAAAGATCATCGTTTCGGATTCTTCCCGGCTATCTCCGGTGCATGGAACTTGGCTGAGGAACCATTCATGAAAAAGATTGCCGGAAAATGGTTGAATATGTTGAAAATCCGTTATTCTTATGGAAAGACTGGAAATGATGCTTTGTACGAAGGCAATGAGAGAGTACGTTTCCCCTATTTATATTCGATAGCAACCGATAATAATGTTTACCATTTTGAAGATATTGGAACTGGAGAGAAATTGTGGAATGGAAAATATTACTCAACAGTGGCTTCTCCAGCTATTTCGTGGGAAGTTGCTACTAAACAAGATTTGGGTATTGACTTTTCTTTCTTTAATGACAAACTGACTGGAGAGATTGACTACTTTAAAGAACGTCGTGACGGTATCTATATGACTCGTTCTTATATTCCTTATGAAGTGGGAATTGGTAATGCTTCGAAAGCAAATGTTGGTATTGTAGAAGCAAAAGGATTTGATGGTCATTTTGCATTCAAACAGAAATTTGGTAAAGTGAATTTTACGTTACGTGGTAATATTACTTACAGTAAGAATAAGGTGATAGAAAAAGATGAAGAGAACACCATTTATGAATATAAGTTGGACCAGGGACATCGTGTTAATCAGGCAAGAGGACTTATTGCTTTGGGATTGTTCAAAGATTATGAGGAAATCAGAAATAGTCCGAAGCAAACCTTTGGTGAGGTGATGCCCGGTGACATTAAATATAAAGATATTAATGGTGATGGTATAATTGACTCGAATGACCGGGTGGCTATCGGTGCTACCACTCGTCCTAACTTGGTGTATGGATTCGGTTTTTCGGCTAAATGGAAAGGGTTGGATTTCAATGCTCATTTCCAAGGAGCAGGTAAGTCTTCTTTCTTTGTCAAAGGTACAACCATCTTTATGTTCCAAGGTGGTGACGGTTGGGGAAATGTTTTGAAGGAAATGGCAGAAAGTAACCGTTGGATTCTGGGTGAGAATGAAGATCCGAATGCAGAATTCCCTCGTTTGACTTATGGTGATAATAAGAATAACTATCAAGAATCTAATTATTGGTTAAGAGATGGTTCTTATCTTCGTTTGAAGACATTGGATATCGGCTATACCTTTCCGAAAGCTTGGGTTAATAAGATTCATTTGAATCAAGTACGTGTTTTCTTTATCGGAACCAATTTGCTGACATTCTCTCCGTTTAAATATTGGGATCCGGAGTTGGGAAGTTCGGACGGAAAGAAATACCCGTTAAGCAAGACGCTTTCGTTAGGCGTATCAGTTAATCTATAAACAAGAACAGAATATGAAGAAACTTATAATAAATTTAGGTTTTATATTAGGAGTGAGTACCATGGTTGTCGGATGTACCGATTATTTGGACTCAGACTACCTTTTCGAGGAACGTGTTAACATTGAAAATGTGTTTCAGAGTAAGGACTATACCAATGAATGGTTGGCAAAGGGATACGCTTATATGAATCACGATTATCTGCAACAAGTGAACAGCAAGAAGAACACTAGTTTCAATTTTGCAGATGATATGTACTACATAGATTTGAATTATGTAGATTGGAAGGGTGGAAACTATACGGAAAAAGGATTAGGTAGTGGAAACAGTTTGTATATATGGCAGGCCGCCTATCAAGCGATTCGTCACGTTTCCATTTTTATTCATAACGTGGATGGTAATGAAGAGCTTACTGAAGCTGAGATTACGGATATGAAAGGACAGGCTCATTTTTTGCGTGCATATTTCTATTGGATGCTGATTCGTTCATTCGGTCCGGTGCCCATTGTCCCGGATGAAGGGGTCGATTATACGAAAGAGTATGATGATATCGCTTATCCTCGAAATACGTATGATGAATGTGCGGATTACATTGCTGAAGAATTGGTGAAGGCGGCTACGATGTTGGACGACACACGCGACGTACAGAATATTGTTCGTCCTACACGTGGTGCGGCATTGGCACTTCGTTCGCGTGTGCTTTTGTATGCAGCAAGCCCTTTGTATAACGGACAAGCACCGTCGGAGGTGATTGATGCATTGGTTGATAAAAGCGGGCGTAAGTTGCTGTCCGATACATACGACAACCGGAAGTGGGCAAGAGCTGCTGCCGCCGCTAAGGATGTAATGAACTTGAAACGGTATAAGTTATATGTGGCTTATAAACGAGAAAGTAATGATATGGCCTACCCGACAACTATTACTCCGCCAGACGATAACGGAACTTTCCATACGGAAGATTGGCCTAATGGCTGGAAAAATATTGATCCGTTCGAATCATACCGTTCTTTGTTTGATGGAGAAGTGGGTGCGTACAATAATGACGAAATTATATTTACTAGAGGTGTCAATCAGGGGGCTGAGAATATCAGGGTAATGGTTATCCATCAGTTACCTCGTTCACAGGGCGGCGGATATAACTGTCATGGCATGACGCAGAAGCAATGTGATGCTTATTACATGAAAGATGGTAGTGATTGTCCGGGTATGAATTCTATGTATAAAGGTATGGATGGATATACCGATCCAAGTCGTTATAATGAACAACCGCGTGTTGCAGGTGTGGTTGAAACGTCCGAACTGTCTAATTATCCTGAATTAGGTCCATTGGGAAAAGGTATTTCCAAGCAGTATGTGAACCGTGAACCCCGTTTCTATGCATCAGTAGCCTACAATGGTAGTGTATGGCATATGTTGAATGCAAGTGCGGAGGAGAAAGAAGAAACGAATGTTCCTATTTTCTACTATAGAGATGCCCAAGATGGTTACAAAGCAGGTACTAACTATTTGAGTACAGGTATCGGTATTAAGAAGTTTGTACACCCAAAAGATTTAGCTGATTCTGAAAAATCGTATGACGTGAGTCGTGTAGTGCAAAAGTATGCTCCGGACATTCGATATGCGGAAATTCTGTTGAATTATGCGGAAGCATTGAACGAAGTTGAAGGCTCTTATGAAATTCCGTCTTGGAATGGTGAGACTATGTATACTATCACACGTTCGGCAACAGCTTTGAAGGAGGGTATTCAGCCTATTCGCATTCGTGCCGGCTTGCCAGACTATGAGGTGTATGATGATGTAAAGAAGTTCCGTATTAAAGTAAAACGTGAACGTCAGATTGAACTGTTTGCGGAAGGTCATCGTTTCTTTGATATTCGTCGTTGGTGTGATGCTCCAATTGAAGAGGCTCTTCCTATTTATGGTTGTAATATCTATTTGACTTCGGAAAATCCGGATGGTTTTCATACACCGATAGAGGTCACTTCCTTGCCTACCATGTTTACTACGAAGATGTGGTTTTGGCCGATCCATCACAATATAATGAAACGGAATATGTGGATGATTCAGAATCCGGGCTGGAAAGATCCGGAATAAACCTACTAAATTTGGATAGAAAAGATGAATAATATATGTAAATTATTGATTGGCATGATGGCAGCGGTATGTTGCGCTTCATGTAACAATGAGTGGGAAGATGAACAATTCAAGCAGTTGGCATCTTTCAAGGCGGAGATTAATAACGAAGGGGTAACTTCTACTTATGTACGCTATAAACCAGGAGGAGTGGTGACTTATCAGCTTCCGATTTTGTTGAGTGGTTCTACTATGAATACACAGGCAAGAACTATCCATGTGGCACTTGACACAGATACGTTGAAGGCGTTGAATCATGAACGTTTTGGTGAACGTCGTAAGGAACTTTTTTACCTAGAGTTGGGAAAACAGTACTATTCCATACCGGAAACAGTAGAAATGCCTGCGGGTGAATCTGAAGCGCTGTTACCTATTGATTTCACTCTGGGAGGGCAGAACAATGCTAAACCGTTGGATATGTCGGATAAATATATTCTACCATTGACTATTCAGGACGATCCGTCTTATAACTATCAGGTGAACAATCGTCTGCACTATCGGAAGGCATTGTTGAATATTATTCCGTTCAATGATTATTCAGGTTCGTATGATGGCAGCTTGTTGAAGATATTCTTGGAGAATCAGAAGGATAACTTCATGTTAGCTACTCATAAAGCTTATGTGTATGACGAAAAGACTATTATGCTTTACATGGGGGTTCGTGATGTGAATTACTTAGATCGTAAAAAGTATAAGTTGTATGTGGAGTTTACGAATGAACCGTTGAATGAAGGAAGTGAGATGAAGAAGAAACTGAGATTATGGACAGATAACGGGGGCGAGGATGGCAATAACTTTAAAGTTGTGTTGCTGGGTGAAGGAGATGATGATAGATTTAAGGAAGCTCCTTATTATACAATTGTCGAAGAGAACGATCCTGTGAAGCCTTACTTGAAGCATATCTATATCACTTTGTCTATGGGATACTCATTTGAGGACTATACGCTTAGCCCGGGTAACCGTATGAAGTATAGAGTAGAAGGTACATTAAGTATGCAACGTGACTTGAATACGTTGATTCCGGACGAAGACCAACAAATCGAATGGAATTGATGGGTTGTTGATTGATGAATATAATAATGAGAGGCAGTGTTCAAATCTGGAATTGGGTACAGCCTCTCGTTTTTTAGAACTATAAAACAATTTATTAATGGTTTAGTCAGCTCTTTTGGGATAAGGAGCGTAATTAATTTGTTTACATATGAAAAACTACAAAATTCTAAAGAATATTTATATCTGTTTGGTTTTATTCTCAACGGTTTTAGTCGGTTGTTCAAAAAGTGATGAAACCCCGATTCCTGATGATCCCCAGCCTTCTGGCAAAGGTAAAATAACATTTAACTTGCATACTCCGGGTGCATTCCTTACCAAGGCAGTAGGTGTTGGTAACGAAAATGGTGGCACTAATGACAAAATAGCCTTTTATCAATTTAGCAAAGAAGGTAAGTATGAACAAAGGTATGTCTTAAATTATGCGGATGCTTCTGTAGGTGCAAATGGTGATACAAGGTCATATACCGTAGAATTAGCTTCTTCGACTGGAGGAGAAAAGAGGTTTATCATTGTGGAGAGTGAGAATGAGAGCAATTTCCCTAATATGAGTGCAACAAATACAATCGATGAACTACTAAATAGCAAAACTGTTGCCGAAAGTGGTAAGTTGAATCCTCCATTTGTTATGTCTAATGTCAAAACAGATGGTAAGGAGTATGTGACAGTTGCCGATGTGGAATCTTCCAACAATCAGGTTGATGTAAAACTTAAAAGACGTGTAGCTAGATTTGATTTGTTGAATGATCCAACAGAATCGGGATTAGTGATTGATAAGGTATATATTAAGAATAGATACACTCAAGGATTCATAGGTGACGTAAGTGGTAATGCAGGCAATATATCTGCTGATGTTTTGGAAATACCGGCAGCTGATTTAGCTAATGACGGAAAGAGTTTCTATCTTTATCCGACTCAGTTGACTTCAACTCTTGAGCAGAATGAAAAAACAGTAGTATGGGCTACCACTAAACTTGCTAATACCAATACAGAAGGGCCGACTCTTTATCTGAATCTTACTGCTGATATTAATGTGGAGGCCAACTATCTCTATCAGCTTAATACGAAAAAGATAGCCGGTTCTACAGGCTTTGATATCTCAGTAGAAGAATGGAAAGACGGAACTTCAATTGATTGGGTAACGATTGAAGACGGAATCTCTGTAATGGATAACAAAGCTACTATCATTGCTGGTACAGATATTAAAGGGACTTATGTAAAAATTGCAGCTGACGCTACAATGCCATATACTATAAAGCGTGTCGTTACAGATTATAGCTCAGCAGCATTGGACGCTGCGTATGACGGAAGTTTGCCTGCATGGCTTACTATTTCTTCATCTACTAAAGATGCAGGTAGTGGTCTTTATCGTCATGAGATTGTTTACACGGTGACTGCACATCCGGCGAAAACAAGTCAGTTTGCTATCACACATCTTAACGGAGCCGTTTCAGATGAGAACTTGTTGGTAATCGGGTTTGCCGATCCGTATCCGGGCACTCCGCTTCCCTGTCTATCGTGGGGAGAGAAGCTCTATTCGCCGGTGCACTGTCGTCAGTCCACCTATCTTGTGCATAACACTGTGGATAAGGCTTATTTTTGTGGAACTGAAGGCTACACGTTTAATACTCCTATGCAAGGTAAGTCGGGTAATGAGGGGGCGAAGAATCTTTGTCCCGAGGGCTGGACGGCACTGAACAGTGCAGAGGCAAAAGATTATATTTTGTGGGTAGGAGAGCATCTCAAGTCACGGGTAATGGAGGCTGTATATACTTACTGTTGGTTTGATAAAGACGGCGAGGCAACTAATCTGCGCATATTGGGGGGATACTCCAATAAAACTGCTCCCAATGTGAAAGACTTGGCTTGTTATGGTACGTGGCCAAGTGTGGCTTGGGTGAATATCAATAAAGGGGAAACTCTCTCTATAGATGACAAGACATTCTACGATTATCATAATTGGGATGTGAAGAAGGATTACGGAATCCCCTACAGATGTATCCGTGATAAAGCAGGTTGGGAATAACTGAACGGATTCTCGAAAGGATATATATTCAATGATTAAATTTGTAAGACAATGCTAAAGAATACTTTATTTGTGATTCTTCTAATGATTTCCAGCTTATTCACGGCTTGTGCTGAAGGATATGTAAGTGATGTGCAGAAGGAGGATGACACAAAAGAAATACGTTTCAGTCTGAATATGGAGGGGGGGCTAACGATGTCCTCCACTAGGGCTTCTGTGTCTTTGGACGGAATGAAATGGAAGATATTCTGTTTTGACGATCAATATAATTATCTGTTTGACAAAACAGGAAGTATAGGGGATGCAGCAAATGAAATAAAGGTTTCTGTAACTAAAGGCGTCGTTTATCGATTTCTGTTTTTGTGCACCACAGCCGATAAATTCCCAGAGTTGACTTCTGGTAAGACTTATTGGGATTTAGAAGCGTATACTCCTCAATTGCCGTTAGCTGATCCGATGGCGATGCTTGTCAGTAGAGGTAATGAAAAAGATGGTACACTTCGTGTAGCTGCTGCGTCTGCATCGGTGCAGGTTACTCTTGCTCCGCGTGCATCTAAGATCGTTTTGCAAAAGGATCCGGATACAGCTTCGGATATTACAGTGAATTCCGTGGCTTTTGCAGATGCCGCTTCTTCTGTTCCTTATGCTCATATCGAACCTCAACATTACAGTGAATATGAGAATCTTCCGGTAGCAACCCGAAAGACCTATCAGTGTGTGCCCCAAGAGGATGTATGCTATATGCTTCCGGATATGTGCGCCGGAACCTTTGGAGTGAATGCTACGCTGCATATCACTCATCCGATTTCTGGAGAACAGGACGTACGGGTAACGGTACCGGTGGGACTTGCGTTGAATGTAGGCAGTGGAAAGACTTACTATATTGAAATGTCTGCTGATGCAAATGGAAAAGTTGCTGCTACTTGGGCAACACGTGTAGCACCCAAAACGCTGAAACTTGCTACACAAAACTTATGGGGTAAATCGACTTCCGTTGTGTTGGATTACTTCAATAGAATTGATGTGGACGTGCTTTGTGCGCAGGAATGCAGTAATCTCTCCGAATCTGATATACAAGCACAGGGGCTTTACGTTCATACTCACTCCAACAATGGGCAGGGAAAATGCAGCATTATATCACGTTATCCTTTCTCGGGGATTACACCAAACAAGTATGGTGTTTATATCGACTTGGGTGATGGCATTGTTGTGCTGGTGATGAACTGTCACGGTGCTTTCTATCCTTACGGTCCTTATCAGTTGAATGGTATCGCATATAAAGGATATGAAGGTACGGACGATGTTGACTATGTAGTAAAAGTCAATAAAGAAGCTCGTCAAGGCATGGTGGACAAACTGCTGGAGGATTTTAATTCATCTACCACTCCTTTTGTTTGTCTCTCGGGTGACTTCAATGAACCGTCATGGCTTGACTGGACGGAAGGTGCCTTGGCAGCAGGTCTTGCTTCATACGTTGTTCAGTGGCCTACCACTCGTTCTTTGTGGGAAGGCGGTATAAAAGGTGATGCCTACCGGACGATACATCCGGACCCTGTGACGCATCCGGGATTCACGTGGACGCCGCGTCCGAGCGAGAAGGACACCAAAGACCGATTAGATTTGACTCTTTATACTTTGTCTCCCAACACGGAAGTGAAACGTTGTCAGGTAATAGGAGAGAACACGGAAACGTCGGATATCGTTCTTCCTAATTGGGAACCGTTTGAAAATGTATTCGATCACCGGGGATTACGGACAGAATTTGTCTTTACGAAATGACGGAACGGTGTACCGGAATTAGTGAGTCTCCAGACTGTTAATTATTGAGGTCTCGGGTATTAATACCTGTCGTGTAAGGTATTAATATCCGAGAATTCAGCTATTAATAGCTAACATGCCAACTATTTGTAATGGATAAACCAATGATTAACTAATGTCTTTTTGTCTGTTGCTAGATAACCTTCAAATAGGCAATATATGGTAGTTTGGGACTCAAATTTCATTTATTGACTTGTTTTTAGCATGCCGGACAGGTAGAAAACACTATTTTTGTCCTCATCCGTTTTAGACTTTTAAGATTATATAAACCAATAAATTGTAACGTACGAATATGCACAACATTGCTAAAACCTTTTTCCCGATTTTATTATTACTTTTTGCTGCAGTAGTGACAGCACAGAATGGGAAGAACAATGTCGGAAATGCGCAACGCATCTGGCTTGATTCTGAAATTGGTCATCAGGGCGACTACCAGTGGAAAATGATAAAAGCTGGAGATGCAACAGATCCCGGAGAAAAGATTTCGTTATCCAATTATGCAACTACAAATTGGATGCCGGCCATCGTTCCCGGAACAGTTTTGAATTCTTTGGTGTATAACCAAAAATACCCGGAGCCTTATTATGGAATCAATAATAAGATTGAATCTAAATTGATACCGGATATTTCTGAAACCGGACGTGACTTTTACACCTATTGGTTTCGGACAGATTTTACAGTACCGCAGTCATTCAAGGGAAAGACTGTCTGGTTACAGTTGGATGGTATCAACTACCGGGCAGAAGTATGGGTGAATGGTAACTTGTTGAGCACAATGAATGGTATGTTTATTCAGGACTATATTGATGTTACGGATTTTGTGAAAATCGGAGGAAAAAACGGACTGGCTATAAAGGTCTATCCGGTAGATGTTCCCGGAAGTGCGAAGCCGAAATCCTGGGGAGCAGCCGGCGAATTCCATAACGGTGGAAACGGTAACATTGGTTTGAATACTACCATGTTGATGACGGTAGGTTGGGACTTTACCTTTATGGACGGTATCCGTGACCGTAATACAGGTATATGGAAAAATATTTCCCTCTATGCTACAGGCAGAGTAGCATTACGCCATCCTTTCGTTAAATCTGAATTGCGAAAACCTGATTATGACCAGGCTCGTGAGACTGTATCGGTTGAAATTATCAATCCATCGACCAGTAACCGGGTAATCAGTTGCAAGGTGAAGGGTGAAATTGTGGGTGAAAATATCACTTTCGAAAAGACCTTCCGACTGATGCGTGGAGAAGAAAAAACAGCAACCTTCTCCCCCGAAGAATTCCCGCAACTGATTATTAACTCTCCAAAACTGTGGTGGCCTGTCAATAAAGGACCACAAAACTTATATGATCTGAAACTGACAGTATCAGTTGACGGTAAAGATTGTGATTCTGTAAAGACAAGATTCGGTATTCGTGAAATTGTCTCGGATAGAAAAACTCCCGATAAATCACGTGTCTTTTATGTGAACGGCAAACGATTATTTATTCGTGGTACCAACTGGATACCGGAAGCCATGTTGAGAACTTCAGATGAACGTACTTATGCTGAATTGCGCTACTCCCGTCAGTCCGGTGTCAACCTTTTAAGAATGTGGGGAGGCGGAATTGCAGAGTCTGATTATTTCTTCCAATTGTGTGATGAATTGGGATTGTTGGTATGGCAAGAGTTTTGGATGACCGGTGATACTCGTCATCCACATGACAAGGCTCTCTATATGAGTAATGTGGAATCTACCGTAAAACGTATTCGTAATCATCCTTCTTTGGCTTATTATGTTGCTTCTAATGAGAGTACAGAAGTTACCGGTACTCCTGAATTACTGAATAAACTGGATGGTACACGTGGCTTCCAGATGCAGTCCGAATGTGAAGGAGTGCATGATGGCAGTCCTTACAAACAGGTAAATCCGATGCAGCATTATGAAAATACGGCCTCTCCCAGAGGAAGCCGTGTAGACGGATTTAATCCGGAATACGGTGCACCTACTCTTCCGACTGTGGAAATCCTCCGGGAAATGATGGATGAAAAAGACCTTTGGCCTATCAATAAGGAAGTATGGGATTATCTGGATGGAAATGGTTTCCATCTGATGAGTACTATGTATACAGACTTGGTGAATAACTACGGAAAATCATCATCCATTGATGAGTTTGCACAGAAAGGGCAATTGTTGGGAGCTATTAATTCTAAGAGCATTTGGGAAGTATGGAACTACAATAAGCTGGATTATGGTGATCGTTTCTGTTCCGGACTTTTGTTCTGGTATCATAACTGCTCTATGCCTCAAGTGGCTTCCCGTATGTGGGACTGGTCTCTGGAACCGACAGCATCCCTTTATCATACTGCCAACTCTTTAGAACCATTACATGCACAGTTTGACTATCTTAAGAATACAGTGTCTGTAGTGAATGATTATTATCGTGAATTTAAGAATTATAAAGTGATAGCACAGGTTTACGATATTAACAGCAAGAAAGTATTTGAAGAATTAGCAGTGGTTAATCTGCCTTCGGATGGAGTGGTGAATGATGCGCTGACTATTCGTTTCCCGGAAAACATATCTCAAGTTCACTTTATTAAACTGATTCTGAAAGATGAAAATGGAAAAGATGTTTCTTCCAATTTCTATTGGCGCTCCAATGACAAATATGAAGGAAGCAAGACTTTGACCGGTCCGGCTGCTTCAGGTTTTGAAGATTTGAGTAAACTGAAGCAGGCAAAAGTGAAACTTACCTATAAAGTAAGAGAAGATGATAACAATTACTTTGTAGATATTACTTTGAGAAATACCTCCGGGCAGATTGCTTTCTTTAATCAGTTGCAATTCCTGAATTCAAAAATGAGTCCGATACGTCCTTCATTCTATACAGACAATTTCTTCTCCCTGATGCCGGGTGAAAAGAAAACGGTAACTATTGAAACTGCAAAAGGAAAATTGAAAGATGGAGCTGTGTTGGCACTGAAAGGCTGGAATATAAATAAGCAGGAATATAAATTGAAGTAAAAAAGTAAGGATATGAATTGATTCTGCTTTCTTTGTTTCAGTAGATTGTGGAATCATCATTTATATTATAGAGAAATCATTTTAATTATTAAAAAGAAGTGAGATGAGACTTAAGTTTATCATAGGTGTAGTCGGTATATTATCAGCATGTGGATTTACTAATGCACCTTCTTTAGATACTATTCAGGAAGAACAGGATAATAATTGGGTGATTGGTCCATTCCATCGTCCGGAAGGAGTTAATCCTGTCATATCACCGCAGCCGACAGAATTTTATTGTCCTATGCGGAAACAGCAAGTGAAGTGGGAAGAAAGTGATACTTTTAATCCGGCTGCTACTACAAAAGACGGAAAAATTGTTGTACTTTACCGCGCAGAAGATAATTCGGCTCAAGGCATAGGTAAAAGAACCTCACGTGTTGGTTATGCTGAAAGTAAGGATGGGATTGAGATGAAGAGGATGGCTAGCCCTGTTCTTTTTCCTGCCGAAGATAATTTTAAAGATCAAGATTGGCCGGGGGGCTGTGAAGATCCTCGTGTGGCTATGACCGAAGACGGATTGTACGTGATGCTTTATACGGCATGGAATCGAAAAAAAGCGCGTCTTGCTGTAGCTACTTCCCGAGATCTGAAGAATTGGACAAAGCATGGGCTTGCTTTTGATAAGGCATATAACGGTCGATTTAATGATCTTTTCTGCAAGTCAGGTTCTATTCTAACAAAATTGAAAGGAAATCAATTGGTCATTGATAAAGTTGACGGTAAGTATTTGATGTATTGGGGAGAGTATGCGGTATATGCTGCTACTTCTGATAACTTGATTGACTGGTATCCGGTTTTGGATGAGAAGAATGAGCTAATGAAAATTATACAACCTCGTAAAGGGCATTTTGATAGTTTGCTGACAGAATGTGGTCCTCCGGCTGTTCGTACCAAACATGGTATTGTTCTTATGTATAATGGTAAGAATAGTGGTAAAACTGGAGATGCTGACTATCCAGCCAATGCTTATTGTGCCGGACAGCTGTTACTGGATGGTGACGATCCTTATAAAGTATTGGATCGTTTGGATAAGCCCTTCTTTGCTCCTGAAGCTTCTTTTGAGAAGAGCGGACAGTACAAAGATGGAACAGTATTTATTGAGGGACTTGCATATCACAAAAGGAAATTATACCTCTATTATGGTTGTGCTGATTCTCGGGTAGCAGTCGCTGTGTGTGATGATGTAAAGAAGCTGAAGATAAAATAGTAGATTATAAAACAATGAGAATAAAGCTGAATACATATATTGCTTGTATTGCTATTTTTCTGTGTTCTTCTATAGAATGCATTTATTCGCAAAAATTGAAATGGAATTTTGGTTTATCACGTAAGCAAAGTTCCGAAGTGATACCTCATTCAAAATACTCGTTTCAGACAGCTAAACTTAAAGAGAAGGTTATAGAACCCGGAGAATTGAGTCCGCTTTCCGATTGGGAGTATCAACTATCCAAAGGATGGGAAATGATAGAAGGATATAAAGCTAGAGCTGCCGAAAAATCAGTAGTTGCGCAAGATTTAGATACAAGCGAATGGTATTCGGCAACAGTTCCAGGTACAGTATTAACTACATTGGTGGATCAGGGTGTATACCCTGATCCTTATTGGGGACTTAATAATTTATTGATTCCCGATACGCTTTGCCGGATGGACTGGTGGTATCGCAATTCTTTTAGTATTCCTCGTAATAAGAAGGGAGAGAAAGTGAAGTTGATTCTGAATGGAATCAATTATAAAGCGGAGATCTGGTTCAATAGGCAGTTATTAGGAACTATGACCGGTGCTTTTGAAAGAGGTATTTTTGATATAACTCCTTGGGTGGATTATGATAAAAAGAATCTGTTGGCCATCCATATTCTTCCGCCTAATAATCCCGGTATTCCTCACGAGGCAAATAAGAAAGAAGGAATTGGTCCCAATGGTGGAGCATTGTGCCTGGATGGTCCTACTTTTATCTCTTCAGAAGGCTGGGATTGGATTCCCGGCATACGCGACCGAAACATGGGTATTTGGCAGGATGTCAGAATAAAATTTGGCAATGAACTCGAGATTGCTGATACGCATGTGATTACGGATCTGCCTTTGCCTGACACTACTTCTGTCAATTTTATTGTTCAGGCAGAGATTTATAATTCTTCTAAAACTATGAGGAGTGCCAATTTGCATTTTAATATTGGCGGAGTGGCAGCTGTTTATCCGGTTTCTTTGAATGCAAATGAAAAGAGGATGATTAAGCTGACTTCTAATGAGTGTAAGGAACTGCAAATGAAGAATCCACGTCTCTGGTGGCCGAATGGGTATGGAGAACAGTATTTATATGATGCATCTTTAAGTCTGATTTCATCAGGTAAGGACACGCTTGACGTAAAGAAGATGCGTATCGGTATCCGTGAGTTGGAGTATGAATTGTCTGCATACGAGGATAACTCTCCTATAGTGCGTTTGAACTATAATCCGACTGCTGCTTTGCAAGATGGAAAACCCGCTTTTGATACTGTGAAACGTAAGAAAACAGATAATAAAGTTCGCTATACGAATTACGATGGAGAGTTTGTCCCCTATTTATTAAAACCAGTATCTTCACAAGGAATAGAGTTGATAAAGGATTCACTGATGAAAGAATACATGGTTATAAAGGTGAACGGACAACGGATTTTTTGTAAAGGAGGTAACTGGGGAATGGATGATGGTATGAAGCGAGTTTCCCGGGAACGACTGGAACCTGCCTTGAAGTTGCATAAGAATATGAATTATAACATGATTCGTAACTGGACAGGTGAGAGTACGGAAGAAGTATTTTATGAGCTTTGCGATGAATACGGAATGTTAGTGATGAATGATTTTTGGCTTTCAACAGATGGGTTTAACCTCAATCCACTGGATAACTGCCTGTTCGTTAGAAATGTGACCGAAACAGTACGTCGTTTCCGCAATCATCCCTCTATTGCTTTATGGTGTGCGCGTAATGAAGGGTTTGCGACCAATGAACTTGAGTACATGTTGGCCGCCACTTTAGCTAAAGAGGACGGCAGCAGGCATTATACAGGAAATTCCCGTTCATTGAATAGTTCAGGAAGCGGACCTTGGCGTTATCAGTTTGATGCAGGCTGGTACTACCGTTCTTTAGCAGGAGGATTCCGATCCGAAGTGGGTACTCCTTCTCTGCCTACGGCTGAAACTGTTCGTGAGTTTATGGCGGAAGAGGATACATGGCCCATTAGTGATGTTTGGTATTATCACGACTGGCATAATCATAGATATGGTAGTAAGACTTTTAGTGAGCTTTATAAGGAAGGAATGGACCGTAAATTAGGACCTTCTGATAATTTAGATGATTTCTGTCGGAAAGCACAATTGATTAATTACGAAAGCCATCGGGATATTTTTGAAGCATGGAATAGTAAGATGTGGAATGATGCTTCCGGGGTACTATTGTGGATGAGTCATCCCGCATGGCCTAGTATGGTTTGGCAGAATTACAGTTCAAATGGAGAAACTGCCGGTGCCTATTATGGTACTCAAAAAGCATGTCGTCCTCTTCATATTCAGATGAGTCTTAATAGTCAACATAGAGTAGATATTATTAATACTACGCTGAAGGAATATTGGAATTTGAAAGTGGAAGTCGTGGTTTACGATAAACTAGGAAAAAAGATACGTTCCTCACAACAGAAGGTAAGTCATGTGACACCTAATGCGCTGACTCCTGTGACGCAATTAGAGGATATAAAAGGACTTCCTGATTTCAGTTGGGTAAAGCTGGTATTGACAACTAATAATGGAAAGCTGTTGGATGATAATGTCTATTGGCTCAATCAAAAAGAATGGGACGGAAAGATCCTGACTGATTTGCCGATTTCTTCGGTGAATGTATCTGTGAAGAATTTCACGAAAAAAGCAAATCATTATGAGGGTAAATTTATTGTGAAAAATCCAGGACAACATCTGGCAGCTGCAATAGCATTGACATTAAGGGATGCAAAAACGGATGCGCCCATTCGTCCAGCTTATTTTGATGACGGATATTTTTATTTGATGCCCGGCGAATCTAAAGAAATCCGTTTTCAGGTAGACTGTAAAGAAGGGGTGGATAAGTTGCTTTTGCGGGTGGATGGATATAATGTTGAATCGAAAGATATATTGTTGAATAAATAAAGATTAGGTATTTATGTATAAGAAGGTATTAATATTATTATTTTTTATTCCTTTTCAGTTATTGTTTGCTCAAAAAAGTATGTTGAAAGACTTTCCGGAAGGCTCTACTCCGGAGGAAATTGGTAAGCGATTGGCCTATCGTTTTCTGACAGAGAAGCATGCACTCCATATCGGAAAATGGATTGGTTATCCGGAGACTTTTTATTGGAATGGAGCTTTGCGATATGCTTATCTTGCAAAAGATAAGGAACTTATCAATCGTTTGCAAGATAAGTTTGAGCCTCTGTTTACCGAGGAGAAAGCGTTGCAACCTATTATGAATCATGTTGATGTGAATATGTTTGGCAGCTTGCCTCTTGAGTTATATCTTGTGACGAAAGATAAGAAATATTGGTATTTGGGGTTACCCTATGCTGATTCTCAATGGAAAGTGCCTGCAAATGCGAAACCGGAGGAAAAGGAATGGGCTGAAAAAGGATATTCCTGGCAAACACGTTTGTGGATTGATGATATGTATATGATTACAATCGTGCAGACTCGTGCTTATAAAGTGACGAAGGACAAGAAATATATCGATCGTGCAGCTAAAGAGATGGTGATGTATCTGGATGAGTTGCAACGTCCGAACGGTCTTTTCTATCATGCACCGGATGTACCTTATTATTGGGGGCGCGGAAATGGCTGGATGGCTGCCGGAATGACGGAATTACTTCAGTGTTTGCCTAAAAATCACAAAGACCGTCCCCGTATCTTGGAAGGTTATCGGATAATGATGGAAAGTCTGAAGAAATATCAGAATCCGGAGGGGCTGTGGAATCAGTTGATTGACCAGTCTGACTGTTGGACTGAAACATCCGGATCGGCTATGTTTACTTTTGCTTTTATCAAGGGAGTTAAGAATGGATGGTTGAATGCAGAAGAATATGCTCCTGCTGCGCGTAAGGCGTGGATAGCTTTAGTGTCATATCTTAATGACAAAAATCAGGTGAGAGAGATTTGCGTGGGTACGAATAAGAAGAATAGTAAGCAGTATTATTATGACCGTCCACGCCGCACGGGTGATTATCATGGGCAGGGACCTTATCTGTGGTGTGCTGCCGCTCTAATGGAAAAATAATCGTTCCGGTATTGAGTAGTAGTTGAGGCTTTTGGAGGATATTTCTATTGATTTGGATAATTTTTTTTATTTATAGCTCAATTTGTTTTATTCAATGTGAGGGATGTTCCATAACTTTGGCTCAACAATTTAGTACAAACGGAATCAGACAGGCTGATTCGCAATCATGTTTTATATGAGTTTGAAATATTTACTTTGTGGGATGGCTTTTGTGGCATGTGCCACTATTGTTGAGGCTTTTGATAATGTGCCGGAATCGATTTCTGCATCTATTTCTTTGAAGGTACCAGGAAATGGAGCGAAACACTATCCATTGACTTTTCAGAAATCGCAGAATAATAATGACACTTATTATTTGGAGAATTCGGAAAAGATGCCGTTGACTGTGTCTCAAAATATAGTAACTGGTAATGATGGGCTACGTATTAGTGTGTCTATCACTGCATTGGAAGATGTATATTTTAATTACAATCAACAGATGGCAACCAGCTTCCGCCATGATGACTGCCTGTTCTACATGCCGGGTTTTTGGTATCGACGTAACCTGCGTTCACCCAAAGAGGCTCCTTCATTTCATACATCAGATAGTTGGATTGTGAGTGAAGACAGGTTAAGTGCACCTCTCACGGGGATTTTCTGTGAGAAGAAACAACGTTTTATGACTGTCAACAGACTGGATCAGTTTGCAAACAGCACGTTGGCTACGCATCGTGAAGGTGAAATAATTCTTTCGGATAAGACATCTTTAGGACATACCGGATTTGAAAATAAAGGTGGTGTTGCCACTCTTTCCTTCGGTTTCCCTTATCGGGAGGCTCCTAAAAGTTATATTCGTAAATTGACATTAGCTCCGGCTGTGACTGCTTATCAGCTTCTGAAAAAAGGAGAAACTATTTTGTTGACCTGGCAAATTGTTGAAGGTGAAGTCAAAGACTATTCTGATTTTGTGCGCCATACCTGGGAATATTGTTATGATACATATTCTCCCAAGCCTGTTGATACTCCCTACTCAATTGAGTATATGAAGCAGGCTCTTAGTCAGTTCTTTGTAAGTAGTTTTGTTGATAAATATCCATTGGTATATAATTCGGGCATACATCTTAGGACAGACGCATGTACAAGTAATGGGCAGGCAGAGGTCGGTTTTATCGGTCGTGTTCTTCTGAATGCATTCAATGCTTGGGAATATGGCTGGGAATGTAACCGGGAGGATTTGAAGGCTAATAGTACTAAAGTCTTTGATAGTTACCTGAAGAATGGTTTCACAGAGGCAGGCTTTTTCAAGGAATCGGTTAATTTTGATAAGAATTCTGAAGATCCTGTTCATAGCATCCGTCGTCAGTCAGAAGGGCTTTATGCAATCTTCCATTTCCTGGCTTATGAAAAAGAAAAAGGACGTAAACATCCGGAATGGGAACAACGATTGAAGAAAATGCTGGATATGTTTCTGCAATTGCAAAATGCTGACGGCAGTTTTCCACGTAAGTTTCGTGACGATTTCACTATTGTTGATAAAAGTGGGGGAAGCACTCCTTCTGCTACATTGCCTTTGGTGATGGGATATAAGTATTTCAAGGATAAACGTTATTTGGATAGTGCTAAGCGGACTGCAGGTTATCTGGAGAAAGAATTGATTTCTAAAGCAGATTATTTCTCATCTACCCTTGATGCGAATTGTGAAGATAAAGAAGCATCACTTTATGCTGCAACTGCTACTTATTATCTTTCATTGGTTACTAAGGGAGAGGAACATAAACATTATGCTGACCTGACAAAGCAAGCCGCTTATTTCGCCTTATCATGGTATTATTTGTGGGATGTTCCTTTTGCTCCCGGTCAGATGCTGGGTGATATTGGTTTGAAAACACGTGGCTGGGGAAATGTATCAGTAGAAAATAATCATATCGATGTCTTTGTGTTTGAATTTGCCGATGTGCTTCGTTGGTTGTCGAACGAGTATAACGAGTCTCGCTTTTCAGATTTTGCAGAAGTAATTTCAACTTCTATGCGCCAATTATTACCTTATGAAGGGCATATGTGCGGTATTGCAAAGGTAGGTTATTATCCGGAGGTTGTCCAACATACAAGTTGGGATTATGGAAAGAATGGTAAAGGATACTATAATGATATTTTTGCGCCCGGATGGACTGTTGCTTCTTTGTGGGAGCTGTTTACACCAGGGCGTGCAGAGACTTTTATGAAAAAGTAATTATAATAAATTAATTTGTAATGACGTCTAGAAGAGATTTTCTTAAAAAAGCCGGGCTGCTTAGTGCTGCTTTTGCAGTTCCTGCCCTTAATGTGAATGGCGATACCCTACAGTCTAAAATACGTCTGAAGAACACTAAGATTGCGGTGGACGATCGATGGGATGTTATTGTAATCGGTGGTGGACCTGGTGGATGTACCGCTGCAATTTCTGCAGCTAGGGAAGGTGCTAAGACTTTATTGATTGAGGCAATGGGGCAACTTGGTGGTATGGGAACTGCAGGGATGGTTCCGGCATGGTGTCCGTTTTCGGATGGTGAGAAAATCATTTATAGGGGATTGGCGGAAAAGATATTCGAGGCATCAAAAAAAGGAGTACCTCATGAGAGTAAACAGAAGTTGAACTGGGTGAACATAAATCCCGAATATCTGATGCAGGTTTATGATCAAATGGTCGCTGATTCGGGAGCTCAGGTTCTTTTCTTTTCGAGGGTTGCAGCCGTTGAGATGTCAGCAAATGATACAATAGACGCTATCATTGTGGCAAATAAATCCGGGCTTGTCGCTTTTAAAGCGAAAGTTTTTATTGATGCAACAGGAGATGGTGATGTGGCTGCATGGGCAGGTGCTTCCTTTAAAAAAGGAGGAGAGGATGGAGTAGTGCAAAGTTCTACTTTATGTTTCTCGTTTGCCAATATCGATAGCTATCACTATAATCTCATAGGCCCTTCATTACATACGAGTAACAAGAATAGTCCTATTTATGATGTGATTAAGTCCGGGAAATATCCATTGATAGGCAAACATTTCAATAGTAATCTGATTGGTCCGGATGTGGTGCAGTTCAATGCAGGGCATATTGATAATGTTGATTCGACCGATCCATGGGCTACTACGCGGGCAATGGCTACTGGTAGGCAGATAGCAGAGCAATATTTGGAAGCACTGAAAGAAGTGCGGCCCAAGGCTTTTGGTAGTGCTTTTGTAGTGAAGACTGCCTCCTTGCTGGGAGTCAGAGATAGCCGTCGGATTGAAGGGGATTATACGTTTACTTTCCAGGACTGGCTGGAACGCAAAACGTTTGAAGATGAGATCGGACGTAACTGTTACTATATTGATGTTCATAAGCCAGGCCATAAAGAAACACGTTACAAAAAAGGGGAGTCGCATGGAATCCCTTATCGTTGTCTGACACCCAAAGGATTAAAGAATCTGTTGGTGGCTGGTCGTTGTATCTCTACTGATGAAGAGGCTTTTGGAAGTTTGCGGGTAATGCCTCCTTGTCTGGTGACGGGGGAAGCTGCTGGAATGGCTGCTGTGCATGCCATCAAACAGACAAGGAATGACGTTCATAAAATTGATACTGTTTTGTTGCGTAAAAGATTAAAAGAAGAAGGACAATACTTTTTATAAATGCTTGGAGGAGGTGTTTTATAAGATGTATCTCTTGACAAATGCCTTTAAATGTTGTATCTTTATAGTCGAAAAAAGAATCTAAACCTTGTAAATAGCAGATAAAAGAGTATGAAACTAGTGACTTGAATGATATAATATTACAACAAATATAGAGAATATTTCTGTAAGCACTCAAAAAAAGGCTCAATAATAAAATCTCTACCTTCGCTGCAAATCAAAAAATGAATAGTATGTATAGCAGTGAAGATCTTGAAAGGTTTTACTTTCAGTACCAAACGGAGGCTTTGCCTCATGGAGAATCTCTCCAATCTTTTTGTGTTAAGAATAAAGTACCTTATAACCTTTTTGAAAAATGGTATAAGGACACTCGTAAGAAAGTAGTCGAAGTGAAAGTTTCAGGTTTTCCGGCGGATTCGGATAACGGTAATCCAACGGTTGAACCTCAATCAACAAACAAATTCAGTCCTAATCCGATACGTATATGGATTGATATTCGCATAAGTAACGGTCTTCATTTGACTCAGAAGAATTTAAGCTATCAGGACTTAGTTCGTATGGTAGAGAAGTTGGAGGGATTATGTTGAGTGTTACCGGTCTGAATCATTTCTATTATGTCCGTGACTTTACAGATATGCGCTGCAAGCACAGTCGTGTGTTGTCTATCATTCGTGAGCAGCTTCATAGAGAGCCAAGTGATGGCGATGTATTCATAGTCATGTCTCGTAACCGTAGAATCGTCCGAATGTTTGCTTTTGACAGTCGTTCATACCGTTTGTTTGAAAAGAAGTTTGTCTCCGGCTATCAGTTTCTGAAAGTGGAACGAAAAGGGGCTGATAAAGTGTATAGGATAGACTGGAAAGACGTAGTTTTGATATTAGAGAATCCGATAGTTAAAATATTGAAAGTCAGATAATTATCATGTTTATATATTTGCGGTTTTATGATTATTTTAGTACCTTTATGTCTGTAAATCAAAGGCTTTGGAATGATCGAACTGCAACATATCATAGAATCCAAAAAGGAGTTGTTGAAAAGGGAAACCTACTCACGTACTCCTATAAATTATAGTGAAGGTATGTCAGATGATCAAAAAGACCGGTATATTCAATACTTGGCTGAGCAGAACCAGGAACATATTTTGACGGAGAAAGCAATGGAGCTTGTCCTTGAAGATTTCGTTGCTAAACAAAAGGTTCTGGAAGAACGTATGTCTTCATTTGAAGCTTTGCAACGTTCACAGCTGGAGCAGCAGCAGGCACTGAAGGATCAGTTGTCCGAGGAGCGTAAAAAACGAAAAACCGCAGAGCGTAAAGCAAAGACACTTCAAGAGCAACTCGACTATGCCAAACAAGAACGTTTTGGCGATAGACGGCAGAAGGTCAGGAAAAAGATGCAATCCGGTGAACCGGAAAACCCGGCTCCTGACCGTGAGGATGAAAAAGAAGGTTTTGATGGAACCCGCGGTACACTCCGTACCGGCTCTGTTGATAATAACCTGTCCCATGATGTGCCTCAATCCCCCAAGCAGGAACGTGACTTGTCCCATCGCCCGGATGAGTATAGCAGAATGGGGTTGGCCGGTGATCCGATTATCCATCCCTCAGATTTGTCAAAAGTCCCCGGACGTATAATCGAAAGGAAATCAGTTCAGGTGTTTAGCTTGAAGACCAGCCTGATCGAGGAACGTTTTGAAATGGTTCATTATGCGGCTCCCGGTCTGAACCCCCAATGGGGCTATTTCCCATGTGAAGGTCATCCTGAGGTTGTTACAAAGTTTGAAGGAACGAAGGGCACTCCTGAATTCCTACAGGCAATCGCTTATGAGGTTTATGTGAAGAATGTGACTTTCGGTCTTCTTCACCAATGGGTTACCGATATGGGTATGAGCATCTCTCCCAATACTTTACGCAATTGGTTGAAGAAGGGGAAGACGTACTTGGATGAGTTGGTCTGTGTTTTGAAGTCTGTCGCATTAGAGAAGGATTCCATCGTGAACTGTGATGAGACGTGGTGCAAAGTTCGCAAGTATGACCACTACAAGAAGTGTTATATCTGGGTACTCGTAAACAAGTCCGAGAAGGTTGCTATTTTCTTCTATGAAAAAGGTTCTCGCAGTCGTGATGTCCTTACCGATTTTCTAGGAGATTCAGAGTTGAAAAGTATCATGTCAGACGGCTACAATGCATACGTATTTATAGGCAATGAGTTGAAATCAGCACAATTCAAGGCTACGGTACATCAGGTTTGTATGTCTCACGCCTGCAATAAATTCGTCAAAGCTTCCAATCAAGGAAAAGAAGATCATGCGGCCTTATTTGCCGCGGATTTGAAAGAGCTTTTTAGAAACGAGCGTAAGTATGATGAAGCCCGTCTTACTCCTGAAGAACGATTGAAGGAGCGGCAAAGTTTAGCAACGAAAGAAATATTGATAAGGATCCGTAGTCGTTTAGACGGTGAGTTGGCCACCGATTCAGAATACCGGAGTCAATATTACACGGAAGCCTTAAACTATCTGAATCACTTTTGGGATGAGATCTTTGCCTATTTAAAAGCCGGGGAATTCCCCATAGATAATAATCTGGCTGGTGTGTCACGAGGGCATTATAACATGATGCTATTGGCTGGTATCATGGAAATTTTGTCTGCAACTATCAAAGAGATGAGGGTAGGTCCCTCGCAATCGGTTTACAGGAACAGGTTGCAAACCATCACAAGCTGCGTTTTGAGCAATCAAAAAGTGGTGAACGTTGTGTGTAATAAGTCAGAAGATATGGTAAGGTATGTATAATGGAGTTGAATGTAAATGAACCGTTGATGAAGCATCGTTATTGTTATCAGATTACATCAGAAATAGGGCTTCTGCTACGCTCTATGATAAGAAGGGAGGTTACCTGTTTACTGTCCCTTTGGTGTACGGTGTGTAGGCGGCAAGACCATTATATAGGCTCTTTGATGGAACGTGAGAAGCAGATTGAGAATGTCAAGAGAAAATGCCAAAGACGCATGACACGTAAGGCAGAAAGTATCAAAGTCTCAATTTGTGGCGGATTTCTCCGTAGTAGTGTTGAAGTTCTTGTAATGAGAAGGGAGCGAAGGGGGAAACGTATTCAGCGGACTGTATTGTGCAACTTGATAAACTAAGGAGGACACAATGCAAGAAGCAAAACCATTTCAAATAGACAAAAGAATAATCTTTGAATCCTTTAAGAAAGTAAAGTTTAATAGAGGTAGTTCAGGCATTGATGGTATAGAGATGACCACTTATGAGCAAAACCTAGGTTCCAACCTTTATCGTCTATGGAATCGCATGAGCTCCGGCAGTTATATGCCTAAAGCAGTAAAACTTGTAGAAATACCGAAATCAAATGGTGGTAAAAGACCTTTAGGGATTCCCACTATTGAAGACCGTATTGCACAAATGGCTGTTGTTAATGTAATTGAGCCTCTCATCGAACCCTGTTTTCATGAAGATTCATTTGGTTATCGTCCGCATCGCTCTGCTCATGATGCCATAGCCAAGGCAGAAAGACGGTGTTGGAAGTATGCATGGGTTTTAGATATAGATATATCCAAATTCTTTGATACAATCGACCATGGCTTATTAATGAAAGCGGTGGAGAAGCATATCAATATAAAATGGATACTTCTCTATATAAAACGTTGGTTGACTGTCCCTTATCAGAGAAGTGATGGAGAAATTGTAAAGAGGGACATGGGAGTACCGCAGGGTTCAGTCATAGGTCCAATTTTAGCAAACCTGTTCCTACACTATACCTTTGATAAATGGATGTCTTATAAATATCCTCACATACCTTTTGAGAGATATGCTGATGATTGTGTTTGTCATTGCAGTACATTGACTCAAGCTGAATACATAAAGGAAAGGCTTGGAGAACGCTTTACTGAATGTAAATTGAAATTTAATGAGGAAAAGACAAAAATAGTATTCTGTAAAATGAGCAGTCGTTCATCAAAACACTATCATTGTACTTCTTTTGATTATTTAGGCTTTACTTTTAGATCAAGAGCGGCAAAAGATAAACGCAACAACGTCTTATTCACAAGTTATTTGCCTGCTATAAGCAAGAAATCGGTAAGCAGAATACATGAAACAATAAAATCATGGAATCTCAAACGTCTCCATAATCGAAGTCTACGATTTGTGGCAGCATATATTAATGATGTCGTAAGAGGATGGATAAACTATTATGAGAAATTTGGTAAAACAGAATTTTGGAAAGTTATGTGCCATCTGAATCGCTCTATTGCTTATTGGGCAAAGACGAAATATAAAAGACTTCGTCGTCGAGGTGTCATATCTGCTCATTATTGGTTAGCCTATATAGCTCAGAAAGAACCCAATCTGTTTTATCATTGGCAAGTAGGATATGTACCCTATGCACGTCAAAAGAAATGATTTGAATGCGAAGAGCCGTATGAAGGGAGACTTTCACGTACGGTTCCGAGAGAGGCTGAGGGTGAAATTCCCTTGGTCTACTCGACAGCGAACCATCCGAAAGCTGACTACTCAGCGAAACAATTCCCTGCACTACGGCAGTGATGCCGGTGCTGAGATGGCGGCAACCTACCATAGTGTAATTAGTACAGTGAAGCTTCACGGTAGTTCCGTTTGGAATTTTATCGGAACTTTCTTCAAAAAAATCTTTAACGGGTGCAGGGACTATGTTAATATGGTACCCGGTAAGATTTCTTTGTCTACAAGTGAATGCTAAATTGAAAACGATTTTTTAACGAAACTCAGTTTGGGCACTTCAACAGTGCCCAAATTAAAGGGTATGCCCTTAATTGAGTGCTTACAATATTTCTAGCATATACTAAGAATGGTGGGCTGGATATAAGCAAGAAGGCTGCAAATTTTACAAAATTTGCAGCCTTCTTGTTGTAAAAAATAGAAATAAAAAACCGGAAATCAGCTTTTGGAGTTTCTAATAAACATGGATACCGTTTATAATAAACTACTCCAAAGTTTATTATAAATATGAGATGCGTTTATGTATGAACCTGTCCATATTTTTGTATACTTCAAAACAAAAGCTTGGAATAGTGCCTGTCGGAGGTAACTATAATAAACAAATTAGAAAGTAATCTAATGATACAAGTTATTCGTTTTATGCAAAATTTAGACGTGAAGTTCCAGTATGAAACGGGTTCCTTTGGTATAGCCGGTATCTAGCGTCAGGCTACCATTCATTTTTGCGGCGATAAGTGAGCAGATTGGTAATCCTAGCCCATCTCCTGTAGTGAGGTCTTTCACTTCCGTGAAAGGCTTGAAGATATTTTCCTGTTGCTCTGCCGGAATACCGATTCCCGTATCCGTCACGATAAACTGATGAGTGTGTGCACCACGTTTCTTGAAATCAAGGCTGATACGTCCTTGTTCGGTGTAGAAGGCTGCATTTTTCAGTAAATAGAGAAGGATACGTTCCAGTTGTTCCTTGTTTGTCTTTACCTGAAGTTTGGGAGCATTAACTGAAGGAGTAACATCTATTTTTATATGCTCCTTAACCTTGTCCATTACATTTTCGCAGAAAGTACCTACGTTGATTTCACCCAATTCATAGAGTTCGGTTAATGAATTCTCTAATGAAGACAGCTCTTGGATATCATCGCTGAATTTCTTTAGAGCAGCGACCTGGCTCTGCATTTGGCTCGCTTCTTGAGGGGCTTTCTGTAAAAGTTCATTCGCAGAAGTAGCTAACGTATTCAAAGTCGGCTCCATCTGTGAAGATATGTTCTGTATGAATTTGGTTTTTAATTCATTATGTTCATTGGCAATCTTCACACTTTTCTTTAATTTGCGGTTGCCGGCGATAAATTTCAGTAATATGGTGGCCAGTATTGCCAGTCCGGCTACGAGGATGAGTACAAGAACACACAGGCCTATAATGATGTATTGTTTGGCTGATAGCGTGTCGTCTTTTTCTTGTATAGTCAGTTGGCTTTCGTCATATTTCCTTTTCAGTACATTCAGTTCGTCTTGAGCTGTCAGCGCTTTCACGGAGTCTGTCCAAACGATGTAACTTTCATAGGTGCGTTCCATTAAAGGGGCGTTATTGGCTTTACGGGCAATTCCGATAAGGTTTTTGTAGCAATCACTCACTTTGGCGTAGTCTTTCTTTTCCTTGTATTGATTAATTAGTTTGCGGAAACAGGCATCACCTTGTGTGTTTTGGTTAAATGTATAGTAATAGTTGGCTTTTGTATACAGTAAAACCTCTGTCAGTGAGTCATTCTTGGCAAGGTTAGCAGTTTCTTCCAGTTTATTCAGCTGTGTTTTTGCCTGAGCTGGATTTTTAAGTGCCGTGTACATCTGCAACCGCTCCTTGTTCACGAGGAAGCGGAGGTCATAAAAGACTTTCTTTTGATTTTGCTCTCCGGCCCATATAAGTTGGTCCATGTCACGACAAAGTTCGAATCCTTCTTTGTAAAAGTTCTCTCTGACGTATAAAGCGTTGGCCTGAACACCACATTCTATTGCCTGTGGATAGTTTTCGCGGGTTGCAAATGCTTCGTATGCCTTTTTGAATAAGTAACGTGCTTTGATGTAATCTTTTTGATTGAGGCTACTTTGTGCTTGTTCTTTTAATTCTGTGGCTCTGTCACGGGGAGTTTGAGCATAAGTCATTATACTCAAACAAAATGTCATTAAAATAGCTATTATCGATTTTCTCATATTAGAATTTATTTATTTGTTACAAATGTAAAACAAATATATGAAAAAAGATAGTGCTGATGATGAAATAATTCTCTTCTGTTTGTATTCATTGTTATTATCCTGCCCAGTTCTCTCTGTCGAGATTCCGATAACTGATAGCCTCTGCCAAATGATTGGGGAGTATTTGTTCTGCTCCTTCCAAATCGGCGATTGTACGGGCAACTTTTAAAATCCGGTCATAGGCTCGGGCAGACAGATTGAGCCGTTCCATAGCATTTTTCAGTAATGCGAGCCCTTTGGCATCCGGTTGAGCATACATTGCAAGCAGTTTGCTGTTCATTTGTGCATTGCAATAAATTCCGGTATATTCGGTGTATCGTTTTTCTTGCATTTGACGGGCCTTTATCACTCGTTGCCTGATGATATTGCTCGATTCTCCCTGTCTTTGATCGGAAATCTTATCAAAGGGTACAGGTACAATCTCTATCTGAATGTCGATGCGATCTAATAATGGACCGGATATCTTATTCAAGTACTTTTGAACCTGTCCGGGGCTGCATACGCATGCTTTTGTCGGATGGTTGTAATATCCACAGGGGCATGGGTTCATGGATGCAATCAGCATCAGGTTGGCCGGATAGCTGATAGTACTTTTGATGCGGGAAATAGTGATCTGGCGGTCTTCCAATGGTTGACGCAACACTTCCAGCACTCCTCGGTTGAATTCCGGCAATTCATCTAAGAAAAGTACCCCATTATGTGCCAGACTGATTTCTCCGGGTTGTGGAAAACTACCTCCGCCAACCATCGCCACCTGGGAAATTGTGTGGTGAGGGTCGCGGAATGGGCGTTGGGAAATCAATGAGGACCCGCGTTTTAGTTGTCCGGCAACTGAATGTATCTTGGTGGTTTCCAAACTTTCGCCTAGTGAAAGAGGAGGAAGAATGGAAGGAAGGCGTTTGGCCATCATCGATTTACCGCTACCCGGAGCACCTACCATTATTAAATTATGTCCTCCGGCTGCTGCAACCTCTAGTGCCCTTTTTACATTCTCTTGCCCTTTAACGTCTGCAAAATCCAAGTCACAGTTCGTCTGTTGTTGATAGAATTCTTCCCGTGTATTAACAACAGTCGGCTCTAATTCGCGTTCATTATTGAAGAATTCGACGACCTCCTTGATATTACTGACTCCGTATACTTTTAATTGATTGACAACGGCAGCTTCCCGTGCGTTTTGTTGGGGGATGATTAGTCCTTCGAAACCATCTTCGCGCGCTTTGATAGCAATGGGAAGCGTACCTTTGATAGGTTGTATACTTCCGTCCAGACTTAGTTCGCCCATTAACAAATAGCGGGAAAACTTCTCGGAAGAGATTGTTTCGTTAGCTCCTAACAATCCGATGGCAAGAGGCAAGTCATAAGCTGAACCCTCTTTACGGATGTCCGCTGGTGCCATGTTGACCACTATATTGCTAGTGGGCATTTTATAACCATTCACCAGCAATGCGGAGATAATACGTTGATGGCTTTCTTTGACCGCAGAATCCGGAAGGCCGACGAGATAGAACATACAGCCGCGCGAGCTGTTAACTTCGATTGTGATGAGTGTTGCATCAATCCCTTGAACAGCCGCTCCGAATACTTTAATTAACACGTTTGATTATTGATTATTTTTTCTTCTTATTGTCTTGTTTTTCCTTTTCTTCAGAAGCAGTGACTACTTCCTCTATTTTCTTCTTCAATTGTTCTCCTTTGAGGTTTTTCGCGAGAATCTTACCGTCTGCCGACAGAAGAATGTTGCTGGGAACTTGCTTGATGGCGTATTGTTTGGCTACTTCGGAATTTAGTCCGCCAAAATCACAGACTTGCTCCCAATTGAGCGTATCACGTTTTATAGCATCCTGCCATTCTTGTTTATCCATATCAAGGGAAATACCGAGCATGGCTATATGTTTGTTCTTCTTATATTTCTGATAGATCTCTTTTAACTCGGTATTGCTTCGATGATTGGAAATGCTATCTCCCCATGAAGCCCAAAAATTGATTAACAGGTTCTTTTTCTTGAAATCTTCTGATGACCGGGTAATTTTTTCCCCTTTTATGTTAGATAGACTGAAGAAGGGAGCATATTTCCCTGTTTCTGTTTTCTCTGCCAGTGAGATGGCTTCATTGAGTTGTTCGATATACAGCTTGTCTTGCAATATTCCTGTCATGACTTCAATTAGCTTCTTTATTTTGTTGAAATCGGGCGAATCTTTCTGAACAAAGTATTTATCCAACAAGTAGAGGCTGACAAAAGAAGAATGATGCTTCATGATGAATTCTTCTGCTTTTTGCTCTAAATCTTTCTCGGATGGGGTAGGCAGGCTATTTAGTTCTTTCTGAAAGTTTGTAAACTCTTCATTATATATATTACCATTGATATCCAGATATTCCGGGTGATTGATATCTCCTTTTATTTTGATCTGATTTCCTTTGTCAAGGAAGATTGGATATTCTGTCTGATTGTCAATAAGTAAAAAGGCAGAAGTAATGGTGTCTATTGAAGCTGTATAAGAGAATTTATCGTTCTTCGCGAAAATGGTATCTATCCGGTCGAATGATTCGTCCATTCCATACAGATAAAGCGTATCTGTGCCCAGGCCTTTGATTTCCCCGGTTATGCTAACCTTCTTTGAAGATTTACCACAACTGCATAGACAAATGATTATGAGGATTAAAATGCTACTCTTTTTCATTGCTTTGATTTCTTTTCTGCGAAAGTACGGTTTTTACAGATAAAAAAAAAGAATTGCCCGTCATTTATAATGACAGGCAATTCTTAATATTTAAAATAGAGTGGTAATTCTCTTATTTAATGATGTTCATGAAATCTGCATTTGTGAAGTATTTTGCAAATTCCAAGTCAGTAGCTGCTTTCTTAGCTAATGACGAATCTTTAGCAACTGCGCTCTTTAAGCTGCTTGTTACCATAGAAGAATTGTTAGTTCTAGCACCTAAAACTGCCATCAGGTAGTCAGTGTAAGCATCCGGTCTTGTTACGTTAGCCAATGTGTTTTTAGCTTTGTTGTAGTCCTTAGCAAGGATTTGAGCCAAAGCAGCACTGTTAGTCTTAGAGTCACCGAATGAGTTAACTGCTCTTTCATATTGACCTTGAGCGATGTACAGGTTACCCATAGATTCGCCAAGTTCTTTTGTTCCGGCAGCTTTACCGAAGTATGCTTCTGCAGCAGTTTTGTCACCCTTCATCAAAGAAACCAAACCTAAGTTCATGTTAACTTCAGGAGTAGCATTAACACTGGCAGCTTTCTTGAAGTAAGATTCAGCTTTGTCAATGTTACCAGCCTGGTAAGCTAATTTACCCAAGTTGTTGTAACCACGGTAATCGTTCGGGAATTGTTTGGTAGCTTGAGTATAGATAGCTTCTTGTTTAGCAGGATCGCTAGTCAGTGTAGCAGCATACAGCAATTCTTCTACATTCAGTTCAGAAGGATTAGAAGAAGCCAGTTTAGTGATTTCTTCGTCAGACTTACCGATGATTTCATAGTTCAAAGTCAAACGAGAACGACGCAACTGAGGAAGAATAGTGTTAGCCAATTCTTTGTATACAGCAGAGATGTTTTTGATTTCGCTTTCTCTTTGAGCAGGGTCTTGATACATTGCAATAACGCGGAGGATCAACTCTTTGTCTTGGATGTTAGATTTAGAAACCAGTTCTTGGAAACCTTCCCAGTCCTGTGCAGTATATTTAGCATCGATCGGAGCGTCGATTTTTGCTTTCTTCAGGTCTTTGCTCAACAGCTTGGTTGTGTTGTTTTCGCGGTTTTCAGCAAGAGTAGTATTCAAGCTTACACCACCATCAGGAGAAGCGTATGCAGAAACTTCGATGTTGCTGATCTTCTTGTTAGCAGCTTCGTTTACGTTAGCTACTTCTTTGTTGAATTCTTTAGCAGTCTTCAACTCGCTGGAACGAATGTTAGCTTGTTGGATCAAGAACATGATGTTAGCATCGTGTTTTTCTTTGATAATACGTTGGAAAGCGTCTTCGCCCAATGCAGGGTTGGCGTTACCTAATGTATTGTTTACTAATTCAGAAGTAGAGATTACACCATCAGCAATTTTCACAGCAGGAATAGTAACTACTTTCTTACCGATAGTAGCTTTGAATTCCAGGTACAATTCAGACTTAGCCATTTCCGGAACATAGTCAAAAGAAGTTTTCATAGTGTAGCTACCGCCCATCTTGTAAGAGATAGTCTGGTCGTTACCTTCCACTTTTTCACCTTGGAAAGTAGCTGGTTGGCCTTTAGCTTCGCCGCCATTCCATTTCAAAACCGGAGTAACTTCTACAACCGCTTTCTTGTTGAAATACTTTTCAGGAAATTTACCATTGATGGTCGCAGGAACTTTACCACCTACTGCCTCCAGCACTTGCGGAGTAACAGTGAAGTAATCAGCTGATAATTCACCCATTTTTTTGCTGCAAGAAGAGAATAATGCAACAACCATTGCCATGAGTAAAGGCAAGTACAACTTCTTAGTCATTTTAGGTATAAATTAAATGTTTGTAATTGAAATATCGTCTATTTGCCAACCTCCTTCTGCTCACACAGAAAAAGTAACGCAAAGATATTAATTCTTAATATAATTATATAGATAAGGGGGCGATTTTATCATAATTTAATGAAATAACTCCTCTTTTTCTTTCCGGTACTTGATATTTCGCGGGTGATGCTCAATAATCTCACTACGAAGCATGTTGCGGTCAATGTGTGTATAGATTTCCGTTGTCGCAATAGATTCATGTCCGAGCATGCATTGAATGGCTCGCAAATTGGCTCCACCTTCCAGTAAATGAGTGGCGAAGGAATGCCGGAAAGTGTGCGGACTGATGTTTTTGGTAATGCCTGCTTTTTGTGCTAATTCTTTTATCATATGAAAGATCATAATCCGGGAAAGTCCTTTGCCTCTCCGCTGACTGACGAAAACGAAATCCTCATGCCCTTTTTTCACTTCAATCTGGTTACGGTCTGTGATGTAAAGCTTTATTTCATTAATAGCCCGGGGGGAGATCGGTACGAGTCGTTGTTTGCTTCCTTTTCCTTCTACTTTGATAAAGCCTTCATCAAAATAGAGGTCGGATAGTTTAAGGGTGATAAGTTCTGATACCCGAAGTCCGCAGCTGTATAGTGTTTCTAAAATAGCTCTGTTTCGCTGTCCTTCAGCTTTGCTGCGGTCGACGGCGGAGATAATCCGGTCAATTTCCTCCACAGTCAGTACTTCAGGAAGTTTGAAACCTATTTTAGGGCCTTCTAATAGTTCACTGGGGTCTGCTTCCAGATAGTTTTCGAGGATGAGAAAACGGAAGAATGATTTGATTCCTGATAAAATGCGGGCTTGTGAACGGGGATGAATGCCGATGTCATGTAATCCGGCCGCAAAATGTTGAAGATCGGACAGGCATACGTCCAATACGTAAATCCCTTCCAATTTCAGAAAGCTCATCAGTTTGTCCAGATCCGTCAGATAGGCATCCAGCGTATTAAGAGATAAGGACTTTTCCAGTTTGAGATACTGCTGATACTTCCTGATTATCAGCTCTTGTTGTTCCTTCTTATGCTTTTTTTCGTTGATTTCCATTTCTTTTTTCTACCTTTGCACATTCTTTCAGATACAAAGGTATAAAAAAACAGGATTGCGCGATGAAGATACAAATTATTAATGGCCCGAATATTAATCTGTTGGGTAAGCGTGAACCTTCCATTTACGGAAGCGTTACATTTGAAGATTACTTGGCTGATCTTCGCAAAAGATACGTTGACGTGGAGATCGACTATTTTCAATCGAACATCGAGGGAGAAATGATAGACTGCATACAGCAGGTGGGATTTGATGTGGATGGTATAATCTTGAATGCAGGTGCGTATACACATACTTCCATAGCTTTGCAGGATGCTATTCGTTCTGTGACATCTCCGGTGATTGAGGTGCATATTTCCAATGTGCATAGTCGCGAGTCTTTCCGGCACGTATCGATGATTGCTTGTGCTTGTAAAGGAGTGATTTGTGGCTTTGGGCTAAATTCGTACCGTTTGGCTTTGGAGGCTTTATTGGATAGATAATAAATAAGGTAATAATATATAATAGGTAGAAAGACTATGTTATTGAAACAGACTAAGATTGTGGCTTCCATCTCGGATAGACGTTGTGATGTGGATTTTATAAAACAGTTGTTTGAAGCTGGGATGAATGTAGTGCGTATGAATACAGCGCATGCTAGCCGTGAAGGTTTTGAAGCTTTGATTGCAAATGTACGTGCTGTGTCCAACCGTATTGCGATTTTGATGGATACAAAAGGTCCGGAAGTTCGTACGACGGCTAATGCAGAGCCGATTCCATATAAAATAGGAGAGAAAGTAAAGATTGTAGGTAATCCGGATTTGGAAACAACTCGTGAATGTATTGCTGTTTCATATCCGAACTTTGTGTCTGACCTGAATATCGGTGGTACGATTCTGATTGATGATGGCGATCTGGAACTGGAAGTTATTGATAAGACGGATGGTTATTTGCTGTGTGAAGTTAAGAACGATGCTACTTTGGGAAGCCGTAAAAGCGTAAATGTCCCGGGTGTTCGCATCAATCTTCCTTCATTAACGGAAAAAGACCGTAACAATATTCTTTATGCTATCGAAAAGGATATTGATTTTATCGCTCACTCTTTCGTGCGCAACCGTCAGGATGTACTTGACATACGTGAAATTCTGGATGCACATAATAGTGATATTAAGATTATTGCTAAGATTGAGAATCAGGAAGGGGTGGATAATATCGATGAAATTCTGGAAGTGGCAGATGGCGTAATGGTTGCCCGTGGTGACTTGGGTATCGAAGTGCCTCAAGAACGTATTCCGGGAATCCAGCGTGTATTGATTCGCAAGTGTATTCTGGCAAAGAAGCCGGTAATCGTTGCTACTCAAATGCTCCATACAATGATAAATAATCCTCGTCCGACTCGTGCGGAAGTGACTGATATTGCCAATGCAATCTACTATCGTACAGATGCTTTGATGTTGAGCGGAGAAACCGCTTATGGTAAGTATCCGGTAGAAGCGGTGAAAACAATGACTAAAGTTGCGGCTCAGGCAGAAAAAGATAAACTGGAAGAAAATGATATCCGTATTCCGTTAGATGAGAATAGTAATGATGTTACGGCGTTCCTTGCTAAACAAGCAGTAAAAGCTACTTCTAAGCTAAAAATACGTGCTATTATCACTGATAGTTATAGCGGACGCACTGCTCGTAACCTGGCTGCTTTCCGTGGAAAGTATCCAGTGCTGGCTATCTGCTATAAAGAAAAGACAATGCGTCATTTGGCTTTGTCTTATGGTGTGGAAGCTATCTATATGCCGGAATTGGCTAACGGACAGCAATATTACTTTGCGGCATTGCGCCGTCTGTTGAAAGAAGGCCGTTTGCAGCCTTCCGATATGGTAGGATATTTGAGTAGTGGTAAGGCAGGAACAAAGACCTCATTCCTCGAAATTAATGTAGTGGAAGATGCTTTGAAGCATGCAGAGGAGACTGTATTACCTAACAACAACCGTTATCTTTAATTTTTAAAGAGGTAAGTTTTATGCAGGAAACCGAATCGATAGACGAATATATTTTGCAGCATATTGATCCCGAGAGCGATTACTTGAAATCGCTCTATCGGGATACGCATGTAAAGCTCCTTCGTCCTCGTATGGCTTCCGGGCATTTGCAGGGACGGATGCTGAAGATGTTTGTAGAAATGATTCAGCCTCGTCAGATATTGGAAATCGGAACGTATAGCGGCTATTCTGCCCTTTGTTTGGCGGAAGGTCTGCCGGAAGGTGGACTGTTGCATACGTTTGAGATCAATGATGAACAAGAGGACTTTACCCGTCCATGGTTGGAGAAATCACCGTTTGCCGATAAAATTCGTTTTTATATAGGTGATGCTTTAGAACTTGTTCCGCGTTTAGGTGTTACCTTTGATATGGCTTTTATTGATGGTGATAAGCGTAAGTACATTGAATATTACGAGATGACGTTGGCGCATCTATCTGCAGGCGGATATATCATTGCTGATAATACTTTGTGGGACGGTCATGTTCTCGAACAGCCTCGCAACACGGATGCACAGACGATTGGTATTAAAGCCTTCAATGATTTGGTGGCGGAAGATGTGCGAGTGGAAAAAGTGATATTGCCTTTACGTGACGGGTTAACGATTATAAGAAAAAAGTAAGATAAAAGAGTAGATTTATGGAAACAACCAGACAGAATAAGATATCTCGCCTGTTGCAGAAAGAACTAAGTGAGATATTCCTGCTTCAAACAAAGTCCATGCCGGGCACACTGGTCTCTGTTAGTGCAGTTCGTATCAGTCCTGATATGAGTATTGCCCGTGTTTACCTCAGTGTTTTTCCTTCGGAGAAAGCAGAAGAGATGGTGAAGAATATCAATAACAATATGAAATCCATCCGCTATGAACTTGGAACTCGTGTGCGTCACCAGTTGCGCATCATTCCCGAGCTGAAATTCTTTGTGGATGATTCATTGGATTATATTGAGAAAATAGATTCATTGCTGAAGTGAAATAATTCATTGCAGAGGTGAACTTTCCTTTTTATATAGCCAGGCGTTATCTTTTCTCAAAAAAAAAGCATAACGCTATTAATATCATATCCGGTATTTCCGTATGTGGGGTAGCTCTTGCTACGCTTGCTTTGGTTTGCACCCTTTCCGTTTTTAATGGTTTTCAGGATATGGTCGCTAGCTTTTTTACGGCTTTTGACCCGCAGTTGAAAATTACGGTCCGTGAAGGAAAAGTCTTTGATGCGCAAGATAAGCGGATTCGCGCTGTTTGTGCACTTCCTGAAGTAGAGGTGTTTACAGAAACACTCGAAGAAAATGCAATGGTGCAATACAAGGATCGCCAAGCTATGGTTGTATTAAAAGGTGTGGAGGATAACTTTGAAGAACTGACTGCTATAGACAGTATACTCTATGGTGCAGGTGAATTTCTTCTTCATGACTCTATTGTGAACTACGGGGTCATGGGAGTGGAACTGGTTGCGACTTTGGGTACAGGTTTGGAATTTGTTGATCCTCTTCAGGTCTATCTACCCAAGCGAAATGCCAAAGTGAACATGGCAAATCCCGGTGCTTCTTTTAATCGTGATTACCTGTATTCTCCGGGTGTCGTATTTGTTGTGAATCAGCAAGAATATGACGGGAAATATATTTTGACTTCTCTCGATTTCCTCCGTGAGCTTCTGGATTATACAACAGAAGTCTCTGCGATGGAATTGAAATTGAAACCTAATGTAAATATTTCATCTGTACAATCCAAAATTGAAAATATATTAGGTGATGATTTTGTAGTTCAAAACCGTTATCAGCAGCAGGCAGATGTTTTCCGTATTATGGAGATAGAGAAATTAATCTCTTATTTGTTTCTCACTTTTATCTTAATGATAGCCTGTTTCAATGTAATTGGTTCCCTTTCTATGTTAATCTTGGATAAGAAGGATGATGTAGTAACTTTGCGGAGTCTTGGAGCTAGTGATAAACTCATCTCCCGAATATTCCTCTTTGAAGGACGTCTCATTTCTCTTTTTGGCGCTATTTCCGGTATTGTTCTGGGCTTAATCCTATGTTTTATCCAACAGAAATTCGGTATAATTTCATTGGGAGGCGGTGGTGGTACTTTTGTTGTAGATGCCTATCCTGTCAGCGTTCACGCTTGGGATGTCGTATTAATCTTTATCACAGTTTTAGCCGTTGGTTTTCTCTCCGTATGGTATCCTGTACGTTATCTAAGTAAGAGACTTTTATAGCTAAATGGTAATGTTTTTATTATAGCCATTTTTCTATAATTGATAACTTTTAATTCCTTTTTATGGTGTTTTATTTTCGTAATTGATACGATACTGCTATATTTGGCTCAATTTTGTTAATTGGAAATAATCTATAAATACTTCTGTGAAACTTGAGAATAATGAAATATGTAGAATAGTAGACGGCGATGAAATTGCTTTCAATCGTTTTATGGAGCATTATTCTTCGCGTTTATATCACTATACATTTGCGCTACTTGGCCAGAAGGAGTCAGCTGAAGAGATTGTGAGTGATGTTTTTTTTGAAGTTTGGAAAAATAGAAAAAGTCTGGCTGAAATTGGCAATATGAATGCTTGGATCCAGACAATCACCTATCGAAAAGCGATTTCTTTTTTGCGGAAGGAAACTGGAAAGTATGAATTGTCATTTGATGATATCGAAGATTTTATTTTTGAGCCGGTTCAATCTCCAGCCGAGGAGATGATTAGTAAGGAAGAAATGGCTAAAATTAATGACGCCATTCAACAACTTCCTCCCAAGTGTAAACATGTCTTTTTCTTAGCAAAAATAGACGGGCTTCCTTATAAAGATATTGCAGATATGTTGAACATATCAGTGAAGACTATCAATAACCATATTGCTTTTGCGTTAGATGAAATTGCTAAAAGATTGAATATGAAATCTCGCAAGAGCTAAGTTTTTTACTCTCCTGCTTATTAATGCCTTATTTTTTCACATAGCTAACTCCACTTTTATTCTTTTTACCCGAAAAATGAAAAAAAATCATTTTTGACTGGGAGATTTTTTTTTTAGTTGCGTCTTTATCTATAGAACAACATTAAAATAGGATTATGAGCTTGAAAGAATACCATCGTCTCGCAGATTTATTTAGTAAATTGAATTCTCAAGAAAATATTGAGGATGATTTTACTTCTATGCCTGATGCTGAGAAGTTGAAATTCTTTTGGGAAAATTGTGTGCAGGAAAAGATTGATTCATCTTCTATCATAGAGAAGACTCAACGAAAGATGCGAAAAGATGCTATGAAGCGCAGAAAGAAATATTTCTTAGTTGCTTCAGCTTCTATTGCTGCTTCCTTTTTGATTTGCATTTCAACTATTTATTTTTTTAATCATAATGGAAGTGTTAATTTAGACTTCCAGGCTATTGCTGAAGAAATGGATAGCCAATCTGTTGAGGAAGTGACTCTTATTACTTCCAAGGAACAGCTTAATTTGGATGAAGATGTTTTCATTAAGTATTCGAAAGAGGGGAAAGTTGCTGTCAATTCACAAGTGATAAAAGAGAAAGAAGAGAAAACCAAAGAGGAACAAGAATATAATCAGTTGCTTGTCCCTGCGGGGAAAAGGGCTAGAGTAGAATTGTCTGATGGGACTCGGCTGGTCGTTAACTCCCAGTCAAAAGTGATTTATCCTCGTTGTTTTAAAGGAGACATTCGTAAAATCTATGCCCAAGGAGAAGTTTTCCTGGAAGTTGCGCATGATAAGAAACATCCTTTTATAGTGGAGTCTGATGATTTTAAACTGCAAGTGTTAGGAACGAAGTTCAATATCTCGAATTATAAAGGAGGAACAACTAATATTGTATTGGTGGAAGGTGCGGTAGAAGTTACTGATAAGAATGAAAAGAAAGCACGTTTGAATCCTAATGATCTGTTGAATATAGCAAATGGTACAATTGCTTATCAAAAGCAAGTTGATGTAGCAGAGTATATTAGTTGGGTAGAGGGGATTATGTTATTGAATGGTAATGATTTGTCGCAGATCATTCAAAGACTAAGCATCTACTATGGTATATCTATTCAATGTGATCCAATTATTGGTAAAGAAAAAGTGTATGGGAAATTAGATTTGAAAGATGATATAGACGAGGTGATTGAATGTATTCAGCAAACCCTGCCATTCACGATCGAAAAGAGTGATACTAGTATATATTTAAATAAATAATTTTTTTAATTAATCTTTTAATATGTTTGCCTATGAAGAACAGACTGCCATTATGACAAAAAAAATCGGATAAATATTGCCGTATTTACCCGATAGTAACTCCCTAGTTAAATCAATAAATCCAAAATTGTTAACCTAAAAAGAAATTTTTATGGTAAAGAAAACTATTTTTTTACACTTAAAAAAAAGACTTAAGCTTTTTTGCATTATAAACGTCTTTTTTATGATTCCATTCTCTTCATTCGGTACTAATTCTATTAGTTGGAATTCCGAAGAAGATTTATTCTCAGTACAGTATGAGAATGTTACAGTTAAAGATATTTTAGATTATATCGAAAAACATAGTAAGTATATTTTTATTTACTCTGCTAATGTTCAGAAAAATCTGAATAACAAAGTCTCCATTTCAGTTTCCAATAAGAAAATAGACGCTGTATTAAAAGAGTTGTTCTCAGAGACAGGACTGAATTATAAGATGTCGGGAAGACAAATTACTATTTCGGTGCCAGAAGCTCCTAAGGTACAGCAAACTACACAACAAAAGGGTATTAAGGTAACAGGTAACGTTTCAGATGAAAAAGGTGAGCCTTTGATTGGTGTAACAATCATTTTGAAAAATGATTCCACAGTGCATGCATTGACAGACATGAATGGTAATTATAGTATTATTGTTCCTGAAAGAAAATCTGTGCTTTCTTTCCGTTATATTGGTTTTGTTCCTAAAGAAGAGATAGTTAATAACCGGAAGGTTGTTAATGTACAAATGGTAGAAGATGTTGGTCAATTAGATGAGGTTGTAGTGGTTGCCTATGGCGCACAAAAGAAAGAGTCTGTTGTTGGTTCTATCACAACGATTGAACCTGCTAAGTTAAAGGTTTCTACTACTCGTTCAATAAGTAATAATCTGGCTGGTACAGTTGCCGGTGTATTAGCTGTGCAACGTTCTGGTGAACCGGGATATGATAATTCTTCTTTCTGGATTCGTGGTATTAGTACATTCCAGGATGCCGGACAAAACCCATTGGTTTTGATTGATGGTATAGAACGCGATTTGAATAATATTGATCCTGAAGAGATAGAATCTTTTTCTGTGTTGAAAGATGCTGCTGCAAGTGCTGTTTATGGAGTGCGGGGAGCTAATGGTGTTATTTTAATTAATACAAAACGCGGACAAGTTGGTAAACCTCGTGTGACTGTAAAGGCTGAATTTGCAGCTACACAGCCAGTTAAACTTCCCGAGTATTTGGGTGCGGCAGATTATATGCAGGTTTTGGATGATATCTTGATGGATACAGGACAACAGCCTAAATATACAGATCGTATTGCAAAAACTCGTGCAGGCTATGACCCTGATTTATATCCGGACGTGAATTGGATGGATGCAATTGCAAATGATTATGCTTCGAATCAGCGTGTAACAGTAGATATTTCCGGTGGTACAGAGACATTACGTTATTCTTTTGTTGCTGCTGCGTATAATGAACGTGGTATTTTGAAACGTGATAAAAGCTATGATTGGGATCCTACTATTAAGTTGCAACGTTATAACGTGCGTTCTAATGTGGATTTGAAATTAAGTCCTACTACGCAATTACGTTTTAATATTGGTGGATATTTGCAAGATAGAAATTCTACAACGAAAGATATATCTCAAATTTTCCAAAAAGCGTTCGTTGCTGTTCCTCATGCTTTTCCTGCACAGTATTCCAGTGGACAGATACCGACAACAGAGGAGCCAAACGTTTGGGCATGGGCTACTCAGAGTG
The DNA here is from genome assembly GCF_002632415.2 of Bacteroides celer. Classification (NCBI taxonomy): domain Bacteria; kingdom Pseudomonadati; phylum Bacteroidota; class Bacteroidia; order Bacteroidales; family Bacteroidaceae; genus Bacteroides; species Bacteroides celer. The sequence continues at coordinate 444,790 of NZ_CP178209.1, forward strand.
GATATAAAAGAAGAAGCGACAGTAAGATTGAAACACTGTTTTCTGTAGAACAAGATTTGAAATTCTTACTTCCGGGATTGAAAATAAAAGGTACATTCTCATTTGACAGGTTTTCTTCGGGTACTGTTTCTCGTGGAAAGACGCCGGATTATTATGTGCCTGCTACAGGACGTGATGATGAAGGTAATTTGATTATAGCATCAAAATCCAATGGTACTAATTTCCTGGATTACTCAAAAAGCGGTGATTATGGAAATAAGAGCGTATATATGGAAGCTACTTTGTCTTATGACCGCACATTCGCTGAGAAACATTCCGTTGCTGCAATGTTATTGTTTAATCGTCGTAATTATGATGATGGAAGCAAGTTGCCTTACCGTAATCAGGGATTGGCAGGACGTGCATCTTATACCTATTCGGGTAAATATGTAGGTGAATTTAATTTTGGCTATAATGGTTCTGAGAATTTTGCCAAAGGCAAACGTTATGGCTTTTTCCCTTCAGGAGCCATTGGTTGGATTGTATCGGAAGAGGCATTTATGCAACCGTTGCGTAAGGTCATATCTAAATTGAAATTGCGTGCATCCTATGGTCAGGTAGGTAATGCTAATTTAGGTGGACGCCGTTTTGCATACCTTTCTACAATTACCGATGACTATGAGACATTAAACATGTATAAATGGGGATTGGATAGCAGTTATGGCTTAACTGGTATGGCAGAAGGTGAGTTTGCAGTACAAGATTTGACATGGGAGATTGTTAATAAGATGAATTTGGGGGTTGAGCTAGGTTTCCTGAATGGTATGATTGATTTGCAATTAGACTATTTCGACGAACGCCGTAAAGACATATTTATGCCACGTGAGTCTGTTCCGATGACGGCTGGATTTATGAAGCAGCCTTGGAAGAATTTTGGAAAAGTGACTAATCAGGGTGTAGAAGTTTCCTTAAATGTTAATAAACAGTTTGGCAAAGACTTATTTGTCAGCTTAATGGGAACATTTACCTATGCTCATAATGAAATAACAGAAAAGGATGAACCTAGTGCAGTAGTTGGTACTAACCGTGCTGAAACAGGACATCCGGTAGGGCAATTAACTGGCTATATAGCAGAAGGTTTGTTTACAGAAGACGATTTTGAAGACGTAAGTACAGGTAAACTGAAAGAAGGAATTCCGACTCAAAGTTTTGTAAGCAAACTCCGCCCGGGGGATATTAGATACAGGGATGTCAATGGTGATGGTAAAGTGGACGTATTTGATAAATCGCCAATCGGAGGAACAAAAGATCCGGAGATAGTATATGGCTTTGGACTGAATATGAAATATAAGGATCTAGATTTTGGGGTTCTCTTTCAAGGAATAGGCCGTAGTTGGAATATATTAGGATCAAGTATTATTCCGGGTGCCAATAGAGGAGTAACGGGCAATATGTTTACTAATGCAAATGATCGTTGGACTGTAGACAACCCAAGTCAGAACGTATTTTATCCGCGTTTGGATGACGGTATAAATAGTAATAATAACCAATCCTCTACATGGTGGCTGCGGAATATGAGTTTCTTACGTTTGAAAAACATAGAACTAGGTTATTCTTTACCAAAGAGTTTGTGGAGAAATACTACAGTTATATCAGGCATTCGTCTTTTCGTAAGAGGAACAAATCTTTTGACATTCTCAAAATTTGATTTGTGGGATCCGGAAGTCGAAAATACTACAGGGGCTGCGTACCCAATTATGAAATCGTTATCTGCAGGTTTTGAAATTAAATTCTAATAATAGCGCATATGAAAAATAGCATATTAAAATTTATAGTATTAAGTATTATTACGACATTTGCTTTTTCTTCTTGTTCTGATTATCTGGATAAGCAACCGGATGACCAGTTGGACTTAAAATCAGTATTTGAGAATAAAAAGAATATGGAACGTTGGCTGGCATATGTTTATCGCGGCCTGCCCGAATATTATACTTATGATGGTCCCGATGCCATAGCTGATGAACTGATTCCTTCAGTTGGTTGGGAAGCGCAAGGATTTAAAGCCATTCAATATCAAAAAGGTAACTGGACAGCAGACAATCCCGGGGTAATTACTTATTGGAATACTTATCCCAAATATATCCGTTCTGCTTATTTGTTCATTAAGCATGCTCACCCGCTGGAGGCTGTACCGGCTGAAGAAGTGGACTTTATGAAAGCTGAATGTCGTTTCTTTATAGCTTATTATAATTCTATGATGGCTATAGCTTATGGTTCAGTTCCTATTATTCGCGAGGCTAGTGAAAGTACTTCGGCTGATGATCTGATGTTGAAACAAGAGCCGTTTTATAATGTAATTGATTGGGCGGATCAAGAAATGTTGGAAGCCTCAAAACAATTACCTGCCACTCAAACTGAAGATAAGAAATATGGTCGTGTAACTTCTGTCGGATGTTTGGCAATGCGTGCGCGTATCTTATTATTTGCTGCAAGTGACTTGGTGAATGGTAATCCTGCATTGGCGAATATAAAAAACATTGATGGAACCCCTATCTTTAATTCTGCACATGATCCGGAACGATGGAAAAGGGCAGTGGATGCTTGTAAACTGGTTATAGATGAGGCAGAAGCATCTGGCTATCATTTGCATTATGAATATTTGGATAACGGTGATATTGATCCTTTTCTTTCTTATCAGAATGCAGTGATGAAGAGATGGAATGAAGCCAACAGAGAATTACTGTTTGTTCGTACAATGGATTCCGGTGGATGGTATGATAAAAACTGTATCCCACGTGGTTTGGGTATTAATGGCGTGGGAGCGATCGGAATAACCCAATCTTTGGTTGATGCTTTTTTCATGAGAAACGGTCAAAGACCTATTATAGGCTATAATTCGGATGGCTCTCCTAAAGTTAATCCAGATGCTAATTATTCAGAGACAGGCTTTAGTACGCAAAAAGAGACTTATTCTACAAAGTGGCAGTATGGGTCTTCAGAAGGAGATCGTAATAAAGATGAAAATGTAGTTGTAGACGCTAATACATATAAAATGTATTGTGACCGCGAACCTCGTTTTTATATTTCAGTACTGCATAACGAGCAATGGCATATTGGTGGTAAGAGAAATACTGACTTTTATATGGATGGTAAAGACGGTGGTCCCTCTCACGACGCTCCATGGAGCGGCTATCTGGTACGTAAGAGAGTAGACCCATCTGCAAATCCCAAAGAAGGTAGTGGAGACTATAAAAACCGTCATGGTGCATTATGTCGTTTAGCAGAGATCTATTTAAGTTATGCTGAGGCGTTGAATGAATATAGCATTGAGAAGGGCACTTATACTGCTAATCAAAAAGAGATTCTGAAATATGTCAATTTGATTCGTGAGCGTGCGGGTATTCCCGAATATAGTGTTTCAGCTGAAGAAGGCAAGATAACAGCCCCATCAGATCCTGTAGAAATGCGCGAGTTAATTCGTCAAGAAAGGCGTGTGGAATTGAATTGTGAATCTGGACTTCGTTTTAATGATCTGCGTCGCTGGAAATTAGCCGAGAAAGTATTGGATGGTGATTTTTATGGCATGAATGCTTATATTAAAGTATCCGATGCGGACTATAGAAATAAATATTATACTCGTACAGTATATCAGACACGTAAATTTATAAGCTATTGGTGGCCTATTCCACAGGACGATATTGATAAGAATTGGAATTTGGTACAAACTCCTGACTGGACCGTCGGAAACCAATAAATAGTTATAATATTAATATATTGAATATAGATATGAAAAACGGATATATATTTAAGAAGAACCTTTTACGGTTCTTCTTCCTGACACTTGCTTCGTGTTTCATGGTAGCATGTAATGATGATGACGATACTACTGATTTGCTCGATAATCGTACAAGTTTAGTCCTGACTCCTTCTGATTATGAAATAGAACTCAAGGAAGACACCCCGGATGAGGTTGCATTGACGTTAAACTGGACGGAAGCTGATCCAATAGGCTCTGACTATTATATCTCTTATCTTTATAAAATGGATCTGGAAAATAACAGTTTTGGAACAAACACAATGATAAGAGAGTATATTGATGATGATTTTTCTAAAAGTTATACTCATAAAGAATTGCAGAGTTTATTGGTGTCAAAGTGGAAGCAGCATCCTGGTGATTTAGTAAAGTTACAAGCCCGTATTATCGGTTCTATAGAAGGCCCAAAGTTTGTAAAACCGGAAGTTTCTACAGTAACTATAAAAGTAAAGATGTATTCTGAAAAGACCTTTGTTGCAGACCATCTTTATATGTCAGGCACAGCTGTTGATGGTGAAGATATTGAAATCTTGCCAATGGAAAGTCAGCCGAAGCGTTATGTTTCCATTTGTGACTTGAAGGCAGGTAATCTTCACTTCCCGATTGTTTGGAAAGATGAAAATAAGATTAATGCCATTTCACCAGTTGCTGCAGAACAACAGATTACTGATGGAGCAATGGAAGCTAAAATTAAGGGGACAGATAATGCTGGATATTGGGTGATTCCTGAAGATGGGCAGTATCGTGTAGTGGTAGATTTTGAAACACGTACCGTTACTATAGGTTTGGCTAGTAATTTTATAGAAGCTGATAAAATCTATATTGCCGGAACTTGTGTTAGCCCAGATGTAGAGATGACTCGCACTATAGAAGATGAAAATCAATATGCGTTCCATGCAGAACTGCAACCAGGTACTATTTATTTCCCAATCTTGTTTAACGGACAGAAAGATATGGCTATTGCTCCGGAAGAATCAGGCGATTTTACAGATGGCACAGCAATGAATATCTCGACAATGAGCCCGGAAGCAGCTGCACTTGCTTATCATTGGAATATTAAGACTGCGGGTGTCTATCGTGTTGTGATTAATATAAATACTAAAAAGGTTACGATTTACTCCCCCGAAACAGATCCTAAACCAATGGATGTTTCGTGGACATGGAATAATAATACGATGACTACCACTATTGAAAGAGTCTTTATTTGGGGACCATACGATGGATGGGCTAAAGATGGCACTGGTGATACAGGATTCACTATGGCTCATTCTATGACACCTAGTTTGGCAAATCCTTATTTGTTTATATACAAAGGAGCGGAGCTACCCAGAAAGAATTCCATTAAAGACAAAGATGGAAATGCACATCCGGGTGGATTGAACTTTAAAGTCGGACCGCAAAGTGCAGGTTGCTATACCTTTGGCTCAACAGCAGATGCCATCAGAGGATCTCATGACGGTTGCCTTGATATTGCAGAGAGTGACTACAATCAAAAACAGACTGTAGTCGGAGGGCAATCTCATAACCGCTATGCCTTCTTTAGTGTGCCTGTAGGAGTTAATTACATAGAATTAGATATTAAAGAACTGACAGTATTCTTTGATAAGAGATAATCAAGCAGGATAAAATTAAGAGTGCTATATCAATCTCGTGATTTTTATATGAATAAAGAGAACAATGATATAGCACTCTTTAAAAAAACAATTAGTAGTATGGTTATAAGAAAGATTAGTTATTATAGAGTAATTGTGTCTCTTTGTCTGTTTATGTTCCTTTTATCTCCTGTTTTCGGAGACGAGAATTCAGCCGTTTCATTTGATAAGGAACTATCGGAGAATAACATAGTTACGATTCAGCCTGATTCTTTGCGTATTCTTCATAACCCGCTTACAGGATGGGTGCTCTATGCAAGTATGGGAGTGGATGCTGCGGATTTTTGGGCACAGTATGACCATATGTATATTCCTGAACTGGGACACAATGTTAGTGTGACAGATTATGCTCATACGCTTTATATTCGCGCTAGTTGGACAGATTTTAATCCACAGGAAGATGTATATGGTTGGAAAATTGATTCTAATTTAAGAGCATATATTGAAGGAGCTTATCAGCGGAATATGCGTTTGGCATTTCGTGTTGTAGTTGATAGTCGTGATAAGAGAACAGAATTTACTCCTCAATTTGTAAAAGATGCCGGTGCAAAAGGATTTATGAATAAAGGTAAATGGTCACCTTATTCTGACGATCCTGTTTTTCAGAAGTACTATACTAAATTTGTGAAGGCCCTGGCTAAAGATTTCAACGATCCTTCGAAAGTTGAATTTATAGATGGATTCGGACTTGGGAAATGGGGAGAATATCATACAATGATTTATTCAACAGGTGATGATACTCCAAAGAAAGCAGTTTTCGATTGGGTGACAGATATATATTCTCAAGCTTTTGATAAAGTTCCGGTAGTAATTAACTACCATAGGTGGATTGGTGCGGGAAAAGATTGGGTAGATGATGAACATTTTGCTGCTGACAGTGAAGAAATGTTGGAAGGAGCAATCAAGAAAGGATATTCATTACGTCATGATGCATTTGGCATGACAACCTATTATGGCAGTTGGGAGCGTAGGTTCGCAAAAAAATATCGTAATATCTGCCCCATTATTATGGAAGGTGGCTGGATTGTCAAATCACATAGTTATTGGCAGGATCCTAGAGGATATCGCAAGGATTCACACGAGGACGTAAGACGCGGTGAGTTTGATGACAGCAAAGAGGCACATGTCAATATGATGGATTTCCGTTTTGGTGATACAGAGTCCTGGTTTAAAGATGCTTTTGATTTAGTACGCCGATTCCTTCGGGAAGGGGGGTATAGGCTCTATCCCAGTGAAATCTCTTTGCCGTTAGAAGTCTCTAAAAAAACAACTCCGACTATTAAACATTGCTGGAACAATTTGGGATGGGGGTACTGTCCTACTAATATTCCGCAATGGAATCAAAAATATAAAGTAGCTTTCGCTTTGCTTGATTCTGAAACGAATGAGGTGCGATATACATTTGTGGATACGGATACAGATTTATCCAAGTGGATAAAAGGGAGTCCCGTTGAATATGTATTTGAGCCGGATATGTCCAAAGTTGAAACGGGTACTTATGTTTGGGCTGTGGGCCTGGTTGACCGGAGTAATAAAGATCTCATAGGGCTGGATATTGCCGCCAAAGGGGATATATTGGATTCGGGTTGGTTAAAATTGTCGAAAGTAAGCATAAAAAATAAGAGCTATAGGTATGAAGATTAATTTTCAAAATATGTGCAGTTTGAGAAAAATAAGTTGTGGGCTTATTTTTTCTATGGCTATATCATTAGTCGCTTGCGGCAGTGATAATGATGAAGAAGAAGGTGATAATGGTGATGATGGTTTGGTAGAAGATACTTCTATTCCTGGGAACAGCATTGTCACGGTAAAGCAGAATCGAAATATCATTTTGCATAATCCTCTTTCCGGATGGGTATTATATGCGGGTATTGGTGATGGTTTATCTTCCACATTCTGGCAGGATTATGATAATTTCCCGTCATCGGAAGGCACTGTAAAGGTCTCTGATTATGCAAATACCTTATACCTTCGTGGTGCCTGGGCTGATTTTAATCCTGAAGAAGGAAAATATGCATGGAATTCCGATTGTGATACCCCTTCGGCTAAGCGACTGAAGATGTTGATAGAGGGAGCTAAGCAAAGAAATATGAAATTGGCCTTTACTTTTGTGGTGGATAGCCGTGATAAGCACTATAATTTTACTCCGAATTTTGTAAAAGAGGCTGGTGCGAAAGGATATGAAACACAAACAGGTTCAGTAAAAGTATGGTCTCCCTATCCGGATGATCCTATTTTCCAGAAATATTATGAGAAATTTATCAGGGCTTTGGCTAAGGATTTTAATGATCCCGACAAAGTACAGTTTGTAAGTGGTTCAGGATTTGGAAAATGGGGAGAGTATCATAGTGTATGGTACTATCAGGTGCGTGAGTTGGGAAAACCGGAGCTGCCGACTCGTGAGGCTGTTTTCGATTGGGTGACAGATTTATATTCTCAAGTATTTGATAAAGTTCCTGTGTTTGTAAATTATCATCGTTGGATAGGTACAAGTAAAGAATGGGACGGCAATAATTATGATAAGGATACTGAAAGATTAATAGGAAAAGCAGTAGCTAAAGGATATTCATTACGTCACGATGCGTTTGGCATGAAAACTTACTATTCTACTTGGGAACGCAATTTTATAGCCAAGTGGAAGTATCTCGTTCCTGTAGTAATGGAAGGTGGCTGGGTGAAAAATTCTCATGGAAACTCGATTCAGGGAGATGGATATGCCAATTATGCAGAAGTACGTCAGGGTGAGTTTGATGAGGCTAAAATAGCCTGCGTCAATATGATGGATTTACGCTATAATTCAGACTTTCGTAATGGAGAAACTTATTCATGGTTTAATGAAGCTTTCCAATTAGTTAAACAATTCTGTACAGAAGGAAGCTACCGTTTATTTCCGGACAGGATTTCTTTGCCTACAACTATCTCTAATGGTAAACAGATTGAAATAGCCCATCGTTGGAATAATTTTGGTTGGGGATATTGTCCGACAAATATTCCCCAGTGGAAGAATAAATATAAAGTAGCTTTTGCTTTATTGGACACCAAGAATGATAAACCGAAGTATGTATTTGTCGATGGAGAACCGGAAGCTTGTGATTGGGTGAAAGGTACGGCTAAATCATATACGTTTACGACCCGGGTTGAAGGCGTGGGAGCAGGTAAATACATGTGGGCTGTTGGTATTGTTGACACGGCAAAGCAGAATGAGATTGGAATTCACCTTGCTGTGAAGAACAATGTAACATCTGCCGGCTGGTTGAAATTATTTGAGGTTACCGCTCGGTAAGTCATAATCAATTGCTGCGAGATGCATAAATTGTTGGGAATGAATGTATTGGCAAGTCATAGCTCTCCAGCTTGTTGGGGATATAGATCCAAAATGCAGCATATATCTCCAATGAACTGATTGTAAGTGTTTGGTACTTAGGTAAATGATAAGTGCATGGAATGGCTGGAATAAGTATCTGCTTACGTATTGCTTGATATACATCTGAAAAATAGAAATAATAATTAACTGACGAAAACATTGATGAGAAAAAAAGTTTTGATTTTGGGATTGTGCCTATTGGGAGTCACACATTCTCTTTCGTCAAAAGATAAAAAGAGTATTCTTTTGTATAAGGATGCCAAAGCTCCAATTGAAAAACGTATTGATGATTTAATATCGCGTATGACATTGGAGGAAAAGGTTTTGCAGCTAAACCAATATACATTGGGACGAAATAACAATGTGAATAATGTTGGCGAAGAAGTGAAAAAAGTACCGTCAGAGATTGGTTCTTTAATTTACTTTGATATAAATCCAGAATTGCGTAATAGTATGCAGAAAAAAGCGATGGAAGAATCTCGTTTGGGTATTCCCATCATTTTTGGCTACGATGCTATTCATGGATTTCGCACCATATATCCTATTTCGTTGGGGCAGGCCTGTTCATGGAATCCGGAATTGGTAGAACAAGCATGTGCGGTATCTGCACAAGAAGCCCGTATGTCTGGGGTTGATTGGACTTTTTCTCCCATGATCGACGTGGCACGTGATCCTCGATGGGGACGTGTAGCCGAAGGATATGGTGAAGATCCTTATACAAATGGAGTGTTTGCCGCTGCTTCGGTGCGTGGGTATCAGGGAGATGATATGTCAGCAGAGAACCGTATGGCTGCTTGTCTGAAACACTATGTAGGTTATGGTGCTTCGGAGGCTGGGCGAGATTATGTTTATACTGAGATTTCAGCTCAAACTCTTTGGGATACTTATCTACTGCCCTATGAGATGGGAGTGCAAGCTGGTGCGGCCACTTTGATGAGTTCTTTCAATGACATCAGTGGAGTACCCGGGTCAGCTAATCCTTATATCATGACCGAGATATTAAAGAAACGTTGGAAACATGACGGGTTCATTGTGTCTGACTGGGGGGCTGTGGAACAGTTAAAGAATCAGGGATTGGCCGCTACAAAGAAAGATGCTGCTTGGTATGCTTTTAATGCGGGGCTTGAAATGGATATGATGTCTCATGCCTACGATCGTCATCTGAAAGAGCTTGTAGAGGAAGGTAAGGTAACAATGGCACAAGTTGACGAATCAGTCCGTCGAGTATTGCGTGTAAAATTCCGTCTGGGTTTGTTCGAACGTCCTTATACTCCGGTTACTAATGAGAAGGATCGTTTTTTCCGTCCGCAAAGTATGGCTGTGGCCGCTCAACTGGCAGCAGAATCAATGGTGCTGTTGAAAAATGACAATCAGATATTACCACTTACAAACAAAAAAAGGATTGCCGTAGTAGGTCCAATGGCAAAAAATGGTTGGGACTTATTGGGTTCCTGGTGCGGGCATGGAAAAGATACGGATGTGGAAATGCTCTATGATGGGCTGACTGCCGAGTTTGGAGGAGATGCCGAATTACGTTATGCAATGGGATGCAAACCGCAGGGTAATGACCGTTCAGGTTTTGCTGGCGCATTGGACGTTGCTCGTTGGTCTGATGTAGTCATTGTTTGTTTGGGCGAGATGCTTACCTGGAGTGGTGAGAATGCTTCCCGTTCTACGATTGCTTTGCCACAGATTCAGGAAGAATTGGTGAAAGAACTAAAGGAGGTTGGTAAACCTATTATATTGGTGCTTTCTAATGGACGTCCCTTGGAGTTAAATCGCATGGAACCTCTTTGTAATGCTATATTGGAGATATGGCAACCGGGAATAAATGGTGCGCGTTCAATGGCAGGTATTTTATCTGGACGTATCAACCCTTCCGGTAAACTAGCTATGACGTTCCCTTATTCCACAGGACAAATTCCTATTTATTATAATCGCCGCAAGAGCGGACGCGGACATCAGGGATTTTATAAAGATATAACAAGCGATCCGTTATATCCGTTCGGACATGGATTAAGTTATACCGAATTTAAGTATGGCACTGTTACACCTTCTGCCACTAAGGTGAAGCGCGGCGATAAACTGTCGGCAGAAGTGACTGTCACCAACACCGGTGCCCGCGATGGAGCAGAGACTGTTCATTGGTTTATCTCCGATCCTTATTGCTCTATCACCCGTCCGGTGAAAGAATTGAAACACTTTGAAAAACAATTTATCAAAGCCGGAGAAACGAAGACTTTCTGTTTTGACATTGACCTGGAACGTGATTTCGGTTTTGTCAATGAGGATGGTAAACGCTTCCTTGAAGCCGGCGAATATCATATTCTGGTACAGGGACAGACCGTTAAAATAGAATTGATAGACTAAAAATGTAAAGAACAAAAGTGTGTAAAGAGCTGATAGCTAAGTTGGTTTTTTACACATGCTATATTAACACAGAATCACCATGAAAAAGAAAATAGGAGGCATAGGTTTATGTATGCTATGGAGCATATTAACCTGTGCACAGACAATCACTCCCCAAGCCGAACAACGTGCGAAGGACATTGTAACAAAAATGACTTTGCAAGAGAAAATAGAGTATATCTCCGGATATACCAGTTTTTCTCTGCGTGCCATCCCCCGTTTGGGAATACCTGAAATCAAGTTGGCTGACGGGCCGCAGGGAATTCGTAATCATGCTCCCAAGAGCACTTTATATCCTTCTGGAATACTTTCCGCTTCTACTTGGAACCGGGAATTACTTTATAAATTAGGGCAAGGCTTGGGACAGGACGCCAAGGCAAGAGGAGTTAATATCCTGCTTGGTCCGGGCGTGAATATCTATCGTGCTCCGTTGTGTGGCCGTAATTTTGAATACTTCGGTGAAGACCCTTACTTGACAGGTGAAACGGCGAAACAATATATCCTGGGAGTACAATCGGAAGGAGTCATTGCTACCATCAAACACTTTGCTGCCAACAACCAAGAATGGAGCCGCCACCATGCCAGCTCTGACATAGACGAGCGTACTTTGCAGGAAATCTATTTCCCGGCTTTCCGGAAAGCAGTACAGGAAGCCAATGTCGGTGCCGTAATGAACAGTTACAATCTGTTGAACGGTGTCCATGCCACCGAACATAAATGGCTGAATATTGATGTCTTGCGCAATCTTTGGGGCTTCAAAGGTATTCTGATGTCGGACTGGACTTCTGTATATTCCGCCGTAGGCGCTGCTAACGCCGGGCTTGACCTCGAAATGCCGAAAGGACGTTTTATGAATTTGGAGAATCTGTTGCCTGCTATCAAGACCGGCACAGTGACAGAAGAAACCATCAACCTGAAAGTACAACACATCCTGCAAACTCTGATTGCTTATGGTATGCTGGATAAGGAACAGAAAGACAGCAACATCGCAGAGGATAATCCTTTCTCCCGCCAGACAGCTTTAGAACTGGCGCGCGAGGGGGTAGTCCTGTTGAAGAATGAAGGAGACTTGCTCCCGCTGAAAGGAAAGACAGCCGTGATGGGGCCTAATGCAGATTTGATTCCTACCGGTGGCGGCAGTGGTTTTGTCACTCCTTTTTCTACCGTCTCAGTGGCTCAAGGCTTGAAAGAATTGAAGAAAAAGAATCTGTTACTATTGACGGATGATGTGATTTATGAAGATATTGTCCATGAGTTTTATACTGATGCTAATCGTCAGATGAAAGGCTTCAAAGCTGAATACTTTAAAAACAAGACTCTTTCGGGACAGCCTGAAGTAATTCGCATTGAATCCTCTGTTGATTATGACTGGGGATATGGAGCACCTTTGGACGGCTTCCCGACAGATGGATTCTCTGTCCGTTGGACAGCCTGCTACATGCCACAAACTGACGGTCAGTTGAAACTTCATATCGGTGGTGATGACGGTTATCGTCTGTTTGTGAATGACAAGCATATTACAGGAGATTGGGGAAATCATTCCTACTCTAGCCGTGAAGTTGAACTGCCGGTTGAGGGTGGTAAGGAGTACCGTTTCCGGATTGAATTCTTTGATAATATTTCTTCGGCCATCATTCGTTTTAATGCTTATAGTCTTAATGAGGCGAAACTTCGTCAAGGATTGGCAAAGGTGGATAATGTTGTGTTCTGTACAGGTTTCAATAGTAATACCGAAGGCGAAGGCTTTGACCGTCCGTTTGCCTTGCTTCGCTATCAGGAATTGTTTATCAAGAAGATTGCGTCTATGCATCCCAATGTTGTGGTTGTACTGAACGCCGGTGGCGGTGTGGATTTCACCAGCTGGTATGATGCCGCAAAAGCGATTCTTATGGCCTGGTATCCGGGACAGGAAGGCGGTCAGGCAATTGCTGAAATCCTGACCGGTAAGATTTCTCCAAGTGGAAAGCTACCGATTTCTATTGAGCGGAAGTGGGAAGATAATCCGGTGCACGGCAGTTATTACGAGAACTTAAAGGCGGAGATTAAGCGTGTAGACTATTCCGAAGGTGTCTTTGTCGGTTATCGTGGATATGACCGTTCGGGAAAAGAACCTTTCTATCCGTTTGGCTACGGTTTGTCTTATACTACTTTCGTTTATAGTAATATGGCTGCGAAGAAAACGGGTGAGCATCAGGTTACCGTTAGCTTTGATATAGAGAATACAGGTAAGATGGATGCTTCGGAAGTGGCACAGGTGTATGTGCATGATGTACAGTCTTCTGTTCCCCGTCCGTTGAAAGAACTGAAAGGATATGAAAAGGTATTCTTGAAGAAAGGGGAGAAGAAGCGGGTTTCTGTTGTGCTGGATGAGGATGCATTCTCTTTTTACGATATGAATCAACACCGCTTTGTAGTGGAAAAAGGAGACTTTGAGATCTTAGTCGGGCCTGCTTCCAGTCAGTTGCCTTTAAAGGCTACAGTTGAACTGTAATGACCGAATGATAAACAAATAAATATATAATGAAAAAAACACTTTTATTGGGAGCGTCTCTGTTATGTCCCGTTTTTATAATGGCAACAGAGATTCCTTTTCAAAAAGCAGAAATAAAGTCTATCATGCGAAAGGTGGCGGATTGGCAGATTGCCAATCCACACCCCGCTCCTGAACATGACGACTTGAACTGGCCGCAAGGCGCTCTTTATGTCGGCATGGTGGATTGGGCGGAATTGGCTGAAAAAGAAGACAATGATGATACATATTATAAGTGGCTGACTCGTATCGGGCGGCGGAATTGTTGGCAGCCGGACAAACGGTTTTACCATGCTGATGACATCGCTGTATCACAGTCCTTTTTGGATTTATATCGCAAGTATAAAGATGAAGCGATGATTGTCCCCACACAGGCTCGTACAGAATGGATTATCAATCATCCTTCTAAAGGCAGTTTCAAATTGGTGGAGGGAGACTTGAAAACTTTGGAACGCTGGACTTGGTGTGACGCCCTCTTTATGGCTCCGCCTGTATATGCCAAGCTGTATATGTTGACTGGAGACAAGAAATACATCAAATTCATGAACCGTGAGTATAAAGCGACTTATGATTATTTGTTCGATAAAGAAGAAAATCTCTTCTACCGTGACTGGCGCTACTTTGATAAGCGTGAAGTTAATGGCAAGAAAGTCTTCTGGGGACGTGGTAACGGTTGGGTACTCGGTGGCTTGGTTGAAATATTGAAGGAGTTACCCAAGAAAGATAAGAACCGCAAATTCTATGAAGAACTGTTTGTCAAACTGGCTACACGGGTTGCCGGATTGCAGCATCCCGATGGCTTCTGGCACGCCAGCCTGTTAGACCCTGCTTCTTATCCGTCACCGGAAACCAGTTGTACGACTTTTATAGTGTATTCCATAGCTTATGGCATCAATGAAGGTTTATTGGATAAGGAAACTTATCTTCCTGTGATGATAGAGGGATGGAAGGCATTAGTATCGGCAGTGGGGCCGGATGGGAAACTAGGCTATGTACAGCAAATCGGTGCTGATCCGAAGAAAGTGACTCGTGATATGACGGAAGTTTATGGCGTCGGCGCTTTCTTGATGGCGGGTAATGAAATCTGCAAAATGGCAAAATAATTTGCGTCTTTATGGAGAGGATCTGTATCAAAACTAAAAAGCCCGTTCTGTAAAGTTCAGGTGGTAGCTGTTAAGTGTAGAAGAGCTATATCAAACTCCGTTTTCAGAGTGATGATGTAGCTTTTCTCATTCTTGGGGGGAATATGCTAATTGATAAAGAAAGTTAATATTATGTAGCTCAACCTATATAACATACAAGAATTCTGCGCCTGTAAATATATAAAATAGTAATCTAATTAAATGGAAGACTTGGAAAGAGAACTTTTGTTGATTTCCAAAGGGGATGAGCTAGCTTTTAATAGTTTCATGAACCGATATTCGAAGAGGTTATACTATCATGCCTTTGGTATTCTTAGTAATAAGGAAATGGCTGAAGAAGTGGTAGGCGATGTTTTCTTTGAAGTGTGGAAACTACGTAAGACGCTTTTGGAAATAGCCAGCATGTTGAGTTGGTTGAATACGATTGTCTATCGTAAATCAATTTCTTATTTGCGCAAAGAGGCAAAGGGCAATCAAGAGATATCTTTTGAGGAGCTTCAGGATTTCTCTTTCCCTGATATGCAAACTCCAATGGACGATATGCTTTCGCGTGAAGAAATACGGTGCTTGAATGAAGCAATCAATAGTTTGCCGCCCAAGTGCAAGCATGTATTCTTTTTGGCTAAATTGGAACAAATGCCTTATGCGGAAATTGCGCATATGTTGCAAATCTCACTTCCTACTGTGAATTACCATATAGGATATGCTATGAATGCTTTGAGAAAGAGACTTGTGAACGGATGATTAGAAAAAAATAGCACTAAAAGAAAAAAAATAGAATTTAAACCTATAGATAAATCTAACCTTTGCGTCTTTATAATTAGAAGGGAACTTCTCATGAGAAGATAATAAAAGGGAAAAAGATATTGAAAGGATAAAAAGAATTGAAGATGGATAAAGATATTAATGATTACACATATGGGGATTTGCAGGGCGACATTAAACTGAAGTCGTTTATAGAACATAGTACCCCGCCAGAGATAGATATCTCCGGCATTAAGAAAAAAGCTTTTCTGAAAATGCATCAACAAGAACGTAAATCCAGACAGCGACATGTTTTGATGTATATTGGCTCAGTAGCTGCCACGCTACTTCTTTTAATAGGTATAAAATATATAGTTACAGAGAATGCAATGGACGGTTTGTTCCGCATGGAAGTTACGGAATTGATGGCAGATGTATATGATGAAGAGGTAGAGGTGCCTGTCGGCGAAAAGATGACGCTGATGTTGGCTGATGGCACAAGGATCGTAGCCAACTCGCGTACAATTGTCCGTTATCCCAAACGTTTTGATGGCGAGTACCGTGAGGTATATGTGAAGGGTGAGGCTTACTTCGATGTGGCACACGATGCAGAGCATCCGTTTCTGGTTCATTCCGATAATTTTAGAGTGAAGGTGCTTGGAACAAAATTTAATGTGAATAATTACGATACTTCGGATTCGCAAGTAGTGTTGGTTCAAGGAGCGGTAGAACTTAAAACGACAAACAATGACCGGGTTCGCATGAAACCGAATGAATTGGTGAGTTTGCAAGAGGGTAGTTTCGCCGAGAAACGGGCAGTGAATACGGACGAATACACTTGTTGGATGCAGGGTATGATTAACCTTGATGGTGAAAGCGTGGAGGCTGTAGCTCAACGGCTCAGCCATTATTATGGAGTGACTATTTTGTTTGACGATGGGATGTCGGCAGATAAATTTTACGGCAAACTAATGCTTGGTGATCGTGTGAGTGAAGCTTTGCAGGCCATTGAAACCATGACGCAAACTCGTATGGAAATTCATGGTGATACGATTTATTTAGTGAAGAAGTAATTGATTTTTTTCGCAGTTGCTACTGACTGAAATAATTACATAAAAACTTATTGTCAACCAATTTGTAATGCCTTTATAGCAAGGTAGAGGAGACTTATATGCTTTCTCGTAAGGAGAAACAATGCTTTTTAATACCATTGGAAAATATGAAAAGATACACTTTGTTACGTACATTTATGCTTTTTATGCCCGTTTTAATACACTGTGGATGGGTTTCAGCGCATACGCAATCAGCTATGCTTAAAGAAGTGAAGGCACTTGGTCAAACAGTATATTTTGAGCCTGATACTACTTCTGTACTCAAAAATCCCCTAACAGGTTGGGTGATGTATTTGGGACGTGCATGGGATGAAAACTTTTGGCAAACTCACCATTATGATGCTATGCCCGTAAATGGTGGGGATTCCACTGTTCGCGTGAGCGATTACGCCGGTACATGTTACATTCGCATCAATTGGAATATGCTTGAGAGTAAAGAGGGAGATTATGTATGGAACGATCCGGACTCACGTATCTATAAATTGCTTGCTTCGGTGCGTGAACGTGGTATGCGACTGGCTTTCCGTATCAATGTAGACAGCCGCGACCAAGGACAGAACACACCTCTTTATGTAAAGGAAGCCGGTGCGAAAGGTTTTCAAGATCCTAATAATCCCCAAATATGGTCGCCTTATCCTGACGATGCTGTGTTTCAACAGAAATACGAAAAGTTTCTTCAAGCCTTTGCTGTTGCTTTTGACGATCCCGATAAAGTAGATTTTATTGATGCTTATGGGCTTGGTAAATGGGGAGAAGCACATGGCGTGAAGTATAATAACTACTCAAATAAAGTAGAAGTATTCGAATGGATTACCGATACCTATGCAAAAGCTTTCAAACGTGTACCATTGGTGATAAACTACCATCGTTTGGTGGGAGATACCATCAGCTGGGCAGAACCACACCCTGATAGTAAAAGATTGCTCGAAAGAGCCATTGCCAAAGGATACACCATTCGTCACGACGCTTTTGGCATGACTGGTTACTACGAACAGTGGGAAAAAGATTTTGCCCGTGCTTACCGCTTTCGCTTGCCCATCATTATGGAGGGAGGATGGATTACCGGAGCGCACCACCGTTACTGGATTGATCCTAGTGGCAAGTATCGCCAGGGGCATTCGGAAGATGTGCGCTGGGGCGAGTACGAAGAAAGCCGTAATGCCCATGTCAATATGATGGATCTTCGCATTGGTGATGAAGTAGCCTCGTGGTTTAATAGCTCTTTCGATTTGGTGAAGCGTTTCGAACGTGAGGGAGGATACCGGCTCTATCCCACAGAGGTCAGTTTTGTAAATAAAGCCCGTTCAGGCGAGCGTGTGAACGTGCAACACAATTGGCGCAATCTGGGTTGGGGATACTGTCCTACCAATATTCCTCAATGGAAAGGAAAATATAAAGTCTGCATCGCTTTGATGGATGACAATCATAACATTGTGAAAAAACAGCTTGCAGATGAGGCTGATCTTTCAACTTGGGTACAGGGGCGTGATGGTCATTATACCACAACTGTCAATTTGGATGGACTTCAAAAGGGAAACTACACTTGGCTTATTGGTTTGGTTGATACAACCAAAGCATGCCAGCCGGGCTTGAAAATGGCGGTCGACAAGAATCTTTTATTTGAGGGATGGTGCAAAGTCGGTAAACTTAAAATCAACAACTAACTGGTAGATTACTCATAAATCGTTATGCAATAAATATTAATTATTAATCTTATATTATGAATCGAAAAACAATCACAACTACGGTGGTAAGCTTGGCAAAAGCTTTCTGTTTGGCTGGACTACTGTCTGTGCCCGCTTATTCTAGTGCGTCGACTGTTTCGTTCGAAAAGGTAAATGGGATGTATATCCTTAAAGCCGAAGATTCGACAGTGAAACAAGTGTTCGACTACATTGAAAAACATAGCCAATATGTTTTTGTCTATGATCAACCTGTAAAAGATCGTCTCAACAACAAAGTGAACATCGAGTTGAAAGGAAAGTCGATCGATGCTATTTTGACGGAAGTATGTCGGCTAGCCGATTTGAAATATACCATTCAGAACCGTCAAGTAACCATCACTGCTAATCCTTCTAAAAAGGCTACTACTCAAGTGAAAAAGGCGAAGCGCATCTCTGGTCAGGTAGTCGATGCAACTGATCTTCCGATGATTGGTGCTACGGTTCGTGTGAAAGGTAGTGATGCAGCTACTATCACCGACCTTGATGGTAAGTTTCAGATAGACGTTCCCGAGGGTAGCGAATTGCTCATTAGCTATGTGGGCTTTGTGGATAAAATCGTGCGGATAGATAGCAAAAATATGTATGCCATAGTAATGGAAGAAGCTAGCAGAGCGCTCAACGAAGTAGTTGTTATCGGTTACGGTGTGGTAAAGAAGAAAGACCTTACCGGTGCGGTGGCAGCCGTGAAGGGAGAAGAGCTGGTGAACAAGCGTACAGCCATGCTTTCCAATGCATTGCAAGGATCACTCTCGGGTGTGATGGTGACGCGTAATAGCTCTGCTCCCGGTGCAGGAGCCGCCTCTATTCGTGTGCGTGGTATTACCACTATGGGTGAATCGAGCCCGTTAGTGATTGTAGACGGTGTGCAGAGTTCGCTCGACTATGTGAATTCTAATGATGTAGAGAGCATATCTGTATTGAAAGATGCTGCGGCTGCCAGTATCTATGGCTCGAAAGCTGCTGCTGGTGTTATCTTAGTTACTACCAAGCGCGGTAACGATACCGGTAAAATCAATCTGAAATATAATGCTGAATTTGGTTGGGAAATTCCTACCAAACAACCTAGTATGGTGGGAGTCACTCGCTACTTGGAGATGAGCAACGAGTTGAAATACAACGATAACCCTACTGGTGGTTTTTTCCAAGAATATACGGCTGACAAAACCAAGAATTGGGTGAAGTATAATGCTACTGATCCGAACAACTACCCCATTACCGATTGGACTGATCTGATTTTGAAGTCAAGTGCTCCCCGTATGACTCATACTCTCTCTGTATCAGGCGGTAACAAAGCGGTAAAGTCGGTAGCTACCCTTTCGTATGACGAAGTAGACGGTCTTTATGACGGTCGTGGTTTCCAACGCTACATGTTCCGTTCGAACAACGACTTTAATATCAATGATAAACTTAGTGCTCAAATAGACGTAAATATCCGTCATGCTAAGAGTACTGCCACAAACTATGACCCTTTTGATACCATGCGTAAAATGCCCGCCATTTACCCCGCAACCTGGGATGATGGTCGTTTAGCTTCGGGTAAGAGTGGTGCAAATCCTTATGGATTGCTTGTAGCCGGTGGTAATTCGGTAGCTCACAGTACGCAGGTGGCAGGTAAAGGTTCGCTAACCTTCAAGCCTATCAAGGGGCTAAGCATCTCGGGTATCGTATCTCCTTTTATCAACTATCAAAAGAAGAAAGCGTTTAAAAATTCATGTGGATACACCTTGCCCGATGATCCCGAAACCTTTGGCGGTTATTTCGACTCCGGGAGCACTTGGACTACCAATTCGCTCACAGAAACTCGTAACGATGATTATAATGTCACTAGCCAGGCAATTGCCAACTATATGGGAAC
The DNA here is from genome assembly GCF_002632415.2 of Bacteroides celer. Lineage (NCBI taxonomy): Bacteria > Pseudomonadati > Bacteroidota > Bacteroidia > Bacteroidales > Bacteroidaceae > Bacteroides > Bacteroides celer. The sequence continues at coordinate 465,115 of NZ_CP178209.1, forward strand.
CTTTGGCAGTCATAATCTCACAGTAATGGCCGGTTTCGAAAACTACTATATGAAGAGCGAAAGTCTCGGTGCTGCGCGCGATAAATATGAACTGACCGGTTATCCTTACCTCAATATCGGTTCGGAAGATTTCCAAACCAATAGCGGTACAGGTTCAGAGTATACTTCAAACTCTGTTTTTGGCCGTGTTATTTATTCGTATGCCGATCGTTACCTGTTCCAGGCTAACGTACGTCACGATGGTAGTTCACGTTTTGCCAAAGGTTATCGTTGGGGTACTTTCCCTTCATTTTCAGCTGGTTGGGTAGCGAGTGAAGAGAAGTTCATGAAGAACCTCAAGTGGGATTGGCTCTCATTCTTGAAGTTGCGTGGTTCATGGGGTATGTTAGGTAACGAACGTATCGGCAGCAACTACTTCCCCTACATTGCTTTGATGAGTTTTGGTAATTCACTTTTCTATATGGCTGATGGAAGTGTAGTTTCTGATAAAACTGCTCGTCCTGCTGTGTTGGCTGTAGAAGATATTACTTGGGAAACGACTACCAGTACTGACTTAGGTCTGGATGTCAACTTTTTGAACAACCGTCTGCAGTTTCATTTCGATTACTATTGGAAAGAGACCAAGGACATGTTGCTGAATATCGAAATCCCTTATTTTATGGGATATAACAACCCTAGTACGAATGCAGGTAAGATGTCCACTCATGGTTATGATATTGAAGTGGCATGGAACGACCAGATAGGAGATTTTAAGTATGGTGTAAATGTGAATTTCTCCGACTTCCTTTCAAAGATTGATTATATGAATGATGGTGAGCAAATCAGCGGTGGTAAGATTAAACGTGCCGGCGTGCTCTTCAATGAATTCTATGGTTATGTGTGCGAGGGCATCTATCAAACTCAAGAAGAAGTGAACAACTCGGCTCGCACTAGTACTACCGTTACAGTTGGTGACTTGAAGTATCGTGACATCAGTGGTCCCGATGGTGTACCCGATGGCGTAATCAGTCCTGAATACGACCGTGTACCTTTGGGTAACTCACTGCCTCGTTTCCAGTATGGTGGTAGCCTTAACGCTTCGTACAAAGGCATTGACTTCAGTCTTGCTTTCCAAGGCATCGGCAAGCAAAATTCTTACCTCTCTACTTCTATGGTACAACCTTTGCGTGATAACTATGGTAACGTACCAGCCATTCTCGAGGGTAAATATTGGAGTCCTTTCAATACTACTGAAGAGAATTTAGCAGCCAAGTATCCCCGCCTTTCGAATGTGTCGAAGAGCAATAACTATGCTACCTCTAACTTCTGGATGTTCAACGGTTCATACTTCCGTTTGAAGAATATCACATTAGGCTATACCCTGCCTAAGAGTTGGACACAAAAAGCCGGTATAAACCGTGCCCGCTTCTATGTGAGTGGTAGTGACCTCTTCTGTTTGAGCAATTTCCCTAGTGGTTGGGATCCTGAAATGGGTACATCGGATTATCCTATTACCACCTCTTTAGTAATGGGCATACAAGTTAACTTTTAAATAAATAGGAATAGAATATGAAAACAAAGATATTATTAGCCGGAATGTGCCTGAGTCTTGCTGCTTGCGAGAGCATGGACTTGGTACCCAAATCGCAAGGTAATACCGAGTCTTGGTACACATCCGAAACAGAATTGCGTTTGGCTTCCAATGATTTCTATATTTTAGGTTATTGGCAAGAACCTCTTAGCTCATCCGAACAATGGTCGGACAACACAACCTATCGTCAGACGAACCGTAACCCGGGAAGTGGTGGAACCGTGCTTGATGGAACCCTGAACGGCCAGCAGTATGAAGTATATGCTTTGTGGCAGCAATCATTCAAACTTATTGCCCGCACCAACACAATGCTCGAAAATATTCACAAGGCAAAGGGTGCTGTGACCGAGGAAGTTTATAATCGTTATGCCGGTGAGGCTTATTTCTGTCGTGCCTGCAAATATGCTGAACTGATCTTCTTTTATGGTGATGTGCCCTATCAGGAAGAGACTATAACCATTTCCGAAGCTTTGCAACGTGGTCGCAGACCTAAAGCGGAAGTGATTCCTTTGGTGTATGCTGATTTCGATAAAGCCATTGCCGGTTTGCCTGAAAGCTATGGAAAAGACGAAAATATCCATCCTACCAAAGGAGCAGCCCTGGCTATGAAAGCGCGCTTTGCCCTCTATATGGGTGATTATGAGATAGCTGCACAAGCCGCCAAAGCTTGTATGGATCTTAAACTCTATTCTTTGGAACCTGACTATGCTAAACTTTTCAAGCAGAGCACCAAACTGAATGACGAGAAAGTGTTCGTGATACCTCGCTCCATTGAAAACGAAGTGATGCTCGATTCCTGGATTGTGAAGAACGGTCTTCCTCGTAATGCCGGAGGATATGGCTCATACAATCCCTCATGGGACCTCTTGGCCTCATATCTCTGTACTGACGGGCTACCTATTGACGAATCACCGTTGTTTGATCCTCGCAAGCCTTTCAAGAACCGTGACCCGCGTTGTACAATGACCATCGTTGAATTCAATACCGAGCACTGTGGTTTCGAATACGACCCCAGTCCTGCAGCTAAAACTGTAATGAACTATACCACAGGTAAGACACAAAGCAACCAAGATACCCGTATCGTGAATCAATATAGTTCATATACAGGATTGTTGTGGAAGAAAGGTATTGATGCTACGTGGACAGTAGACCAAAAGGTAGAACAAGACTATATCATAATGCGCTATGCTGACGTACTGTTGATTTATGCTGAAGCCATGATAGAACAGAACCTGATTGACGACAGCGTGCTGAAAGCCATTAATATGGTACGTGCTCGTGCTTATGGTGTGAATGTAACAGCTACTGATAGTTATCCTGCCGTGACCACTACCAACCAAACCGAACTGCGACGTGCCCTGCGTATAGAGCGCCGCATGGAGTTTGCTATGGAGAACCAACGCCTGCAAGACTTGATGCGCTGGAAATTGGCAGGAAAAGCATTGAATGGTTACAATTACATCATGCTTATCGACCCCACAGAATTGCTGAACAATATCGTGAACAAGAACCTCTGGTTCTGGGGAATGACTCCGCAAATCGACGAAGATGGTTTAGCAGACTTTGCAGCTCTCTTTAATGCCGGTTATTGTTCGCAGGGTGCTAAACGCATCTTCCCCGAACGCGAATATTTGTGGCCGCTTCCTACACATGATGTGGAGTTGTGTCCCAACTTGTTACCCAACAATCCGGGTTATTAATCCTATAAACTATTACGAACATGAAAACAATGCATTTATATAGAAACCTTGGAATGGTGGCTGTGGGAATGATGAGCATGCTTGCCACCTCGTGCGAAGAGGAGATAGACAATACTGCCTCACGCAATCAGTCGGAGATTGAGTTGACTCCTTCGGGCGAATATATTAAGCTCGATGAAAGTAAACCCAACGAGACAGCTTTTACACTGAAGTGGAGCACCGCTCACAATTTTGGTGAAGATTATATCACAACTTATAAATACGAGATGCAGCTTATCGGTAGCGATGTTGCAAATATCAAGGAATTTGATGATGATGGTGAATTTCTTCGCTCGTACACCAACAAAGAGATGCAGGATATATTGGTCGATTACTTCGGTCTTACCACCAGTACCATTGGCGAAGTTCTTTTTACTGTTACAGCCAACTTTGAAGGTCCCCGTCTTATGGTGCCCGATATTGCTACTGCAACGGTGAAGTTCAAAACTTATGGCCCCAAACAGTATAAAGCTGATAACCTTTATGTGGGCGGTACTGCCGTAGGCGATGATAATATTAAGATGACGCTGAAAGACGAGACAAACAGAATTTATAGTTACGAAGGAGCTTTGGTTGCCGGTAAGATAAACTTCCCCGTTGACTACGCCGACGAATTGAATGCCATTGGCCCGGAAACCGACGATGCCCCCATCACCACAGGTGAAATGGCAGGCGTCATATCCGATCGCGCTGAAGCCAATTCGTGGTTAATTCCATCTGCAGCTACCTATCGTATCACTGTGAATATGAGTAAACAGACGGTGAAGATAGTAGAAGCTGGTGCTGTAGTTGAAGCCGACCAGATATTCCTGGCTGGTAGTGCCGTAGGTGGGGAACAGATTGAGATGGCTCAAGCCCTCGAAAATGACCAGATCTATGCTTGGCGTGGTGCACTGAAAGCTGGTAACCTTTACATCCCGCTCACCTTCGAAGGTGAACAAGCGATGGCCATTGTACCGGAAATAGCTGATAGTCATGACATCGAAGATGGTCAATTGTCAACATTCGGACAAGTACTCATTAGCAAAGTGGATAAACAATATTGGACAATTCCGGCCGATGGAACTTACCGCATTGTATTGAATAAGGAGGAGAAATCTATTACCATCTATTCGACCGCTACCGATCTGAAACCACTCACCGTATCGTTCAACAATACCGAACTGGGGAAAAACCCATGGAGTCAGGAAGTCAATGTACTGCACATGTATGGTGGTTTCAATAGTTTTGCTTACGATTCGGGTATTGATGAAGAAACCGGAAAAAGCTTCAAGTACTGTCAAGTGAAGTATAACCTTATTCAGAGTGTTGCCAATCCGAAAGTATTCGTTTATAAAGGTGATGTATTGCCACGTAATGAATATAAGGATAATTATGGGAAGACAAATGCCGGTTGGGTGAACTTCAGCACGCTGCGATATGCTAATAACGGATGGTTCGTTGGTTCTACTGCTGATGCTGTTCGTAATAGCTACAATGGATACACTACAGTAACAGCAGGTAAGATAGAAGGAGCCGTAACAGGTCAGGGCAATAACCGCTATGCTTATTTCCTCATCCCGGAGGGCTGTAACTATGTGGTAGTGGACCTGGAGAACAACACTGTACTCTTTGATATTAAATAAATCCAAAATGAAAGAATAAGAGGTGGAGCTTTTATCACTTCACTTCTTATTCTACCTTTAAATGATAACAATAAACGAGATATATTTTATGAACAAAATAATAAAAAACAGCATCAAGACCTTGTCGATGTGTCTGCTGGCTACTACGCCTTTCATTGGCACTGCTTGTTCAGACGATGATGCCCCTATAACCGATTATAGTTGGAACATTGAAGGCAACACGACCGTCAATATCATGCCTGAACGCTACCAACTGCAGCGTAACCCTATGAGTGGATGGGTCATTTACGCGGGTATTGGAAGTGGTATGATGATGGATTTCTGGGATCTTTATGATAACTTCGAGTCGTCAGAAGGTACTGTGAAGGTATCTGACTATGGCAATACGCTCTACGTACGTGGTCTTTGGAGTAACTTTAATCCTGAAAAAGGCAAATATGTATGGGATGAAAGTGTACAGACCGAACCTGCCAAGCGTTTTCGTATGCTGGTGGAAGGAGCTAAAGAACGAAACTTGAAGCTCGCCTTTACCTTTGTGTGTGATAGTCGTGACAAACATGAAGATGCCTGTCCCGATTATGTAAAAGAGGCCGGTGCTGAAGGATTTACCACTACTACCGGTAGTGTAAACGTATGGACACCTTATCCGGACGATCCCATTTTCCAGAGGGAGTATGAAGAGTTCCTTACTGCTTTTGCAGCCAAATACAATGATCCTGATGTCACTCAATTTGTGAGTGGTTTTGGATTAGGCAAATGGGGCGAGACTCACACCCTGAAATACTCTACAGGTGATGAAGCTCCTAGACAAGCAGTATTTGAATGGATTACAGACGTAATGTCACGCCTTTTCACTAAAGTGCCTATCATGATTAATTATCATCGCTGTTTGCTTAGTGGCAAAGAGTTTAGTGATACCGATACCGATGTAGCTGCCGATATGGTGAAACGTGCCGTAGCCAAAGGCTTCTGTTTGCGTCACGATGCTTTCGGCATGAAGCAATATTATAAGGATTGGGAGCGTGGCATCAGTACTACCTATCATGGTATCGTACCTATCACTATGGAAGGTGGTTGGGTAGAATCATCACACGGTGGTTCTATTGCCGGCGATGGTTACAAGAATTTTGCCGAGGTGCGCCAGGGAGAATATGATGAAGCCAAGGGTGGTTATGTCAACATGATGGACCTCCGCTTTGATACCAACGTGAACAAAGGTGAAACTCATTCTTGGTTCAATACAGCTTTCCATTTGGTGAAGGAGTTTATTGCCGAAGGTGGTTACCGTCTCTATCCCGACCGTCTGTCTATTCCTACTATAGCTCGTAGTGGCAGTAGTGTATCACTTACTCACCGCTGGTCGAACTTGGGTTGGGGTTACTGTCCTACCAATTTGCCGCAGTATGGTGACAAGTACAAACTTGCTATCGCTCTGCTCGATAAGAATACAGAGGAGCCCGTCCGCATCTATATAGAAGACAAAGCAAACATTGCCACTTGGATGAAGGGAGCTCCCAAGACTTACACTACTAATATCAAACTCACTGATGTAGCCGCAGGGAATTACATTTGGGCAGTAGGATTGGTAGATACTACCAAAGAGAATGCCATTGGTATCTTAATTTCAGCCCGCGATGAGTATCAAACCTCCAAAGGTTGGGTGAAAGTGGGTGATATAACTATTCAATAATTAAAAAACGCTGTGCTATGATGAAAAAAATCTTACTGACATGCATAGCCGTAGCCTGTAGCCTTGTGGCTGTAGCCGGAGAACTGCTCATCGAAGCAGAAAGCTTCAGCCAGCGAGGCGGCTGGGTGCTCGACCAGCAGTTCATGGATCAAATGGGTTCACCCTATCTCATGGCACATGGCATGGGTATTCCTGTGGCCGATGCTACGGCAGAAATCAATATTCCCCAGGCGGGCACTTACTATGTATATGCCCGCACCTACAACTGGACTTCACCTTGGACCGATGCCGAAGGGCCCGGAAAGTTTCGTCTGGCTTTAGGTGGTAAGTTACTGAAAACTACGTTGGGACACACCGGTAATTCCTGGCAATGGCAGTCCGCCGGCAAGGTCGTATTGAAAGCGGGTACTATCACCCTTGCTTTGAAAGACCTTACAGGTTTTAATGGTCGTTGTGATGCTATCTATCTCACGACTGATATGAATGCGCAACCCACTGCATGGGGCGAGGCAGAGACAGCTGCACTTCGTGCCCGCTTGCAACAACAACAAACGGTGCCCACCCATCAGTACGACTTTGTGGTAGTGGGAGGAGGCGTAGCCGGCATGTGTGCCGCTACGGCTGCTGCCCGGTTAGGTTGTAGGGTGGCATTAGTGAACGATCGTCCTGTACTGGGTGGTAATAACTCGTCGGAGATACGTGTACACCTGGGTGGTATCATCGAAAAGGGGCCCAACGAGGGGTTAGGCCGTATGATACGCGAATTCGGTCATGAACGTTCCGGTAATGCCCAACCGGGTGACTATTATGAAGATCAGAAAAAGGAAGACTTTATAGCTGCCGAAAAGAATATCACCCTTTATGCTTCGCAACGTGCTGTGGCCGTAAAGATGCAGGGTGATCGCATAGCATCAGTCACTATTCAACATATTGAGACGGGTGAACAAACCGAACTTACCGCTCCTCTTTTTAGTGACTGTACTGGCGATGCTACCACAGGCTACTTAGCCGGTGCCGATTGGACTATGGGACGTGAAGGCCGCGATGAATATGGCGAAAGTCTCGCTCCCGAGCAGCCCGACTCGCTAGTGATGGGCGCATCGGTACAATGGTATAGCAAGGACATGAAGAAGAAGACCTCTTTCCCCCACTTCGAATATGGTATGCGCTTTGGCGCTGATAATTGCGAGCCTGTAACTATGGGCGAATGGAAATGGGAAACAGGAATGAACCGTAATCAAATCACCGAGGCTGAACGCATACGCGACTATGGACTTTTGGTGGTATATTCCAATTGGAGCTATCTGAAGAATCACTATGCGGATCGTAAAAAGTATGCCAACCGTTCACTCGATTGGGTGGCGTATGTTTCCGGTAAACGTGAATCTCGCCGTCTTCTGGGCGACTATGTGTTAGCACAAGACGATATAGACAAAAATGTGGCGCACGAGGATGCTTCGTTTACTACCACTTGGAGTATCGACCTCCACTTCCCCGATAGCGTGAACAGTGTGCGTTTTCCTGATAATGAATTCAAGTCGGCAACGGTGCATCGTTGGATTCATCCTTACGCTGTCCCTTATCGTTGTCTTTATTCGCGCAATGTGGATAACCTCTTTATGGCAGGTCGTAATATGAGTTGCACACACGTAGCCTTGGGTACGGTGCGTGTGATGCGTACTACTGGTATGATGGGCGAAGTAGTAGGTATGGCAGCCGGACTCTGTCATAAGCATGGCGTAGAACCGCGTGATATCTATCATCATCATCTGCCCGAATTAAAGCAGCTTATGCAGGCAGGCTTGGGCAAACACAATGTACCCGATAACCAACGTTTCAACGAACCCAACAAGTTGTTGGAGGCTCCGGCTTACATCAAACCGCAGACAAACTATGAGTAAAAAAAGTATTATCACGATATTTCTCTCAACCATATTGGGATTGCCGCTTTGGGGAGGACAGCACTATTATGCTTTCCTGAAAGGTGATACACTACGTATGGGCAATAACTACATGGAGCGTACCATGCTGTGGAATAATGGTACACCTGTCACCATTAGCCTCACCGATAAGCTATGTGGAAAAATAATCCCGGCTCAAGGCAAAGAGCCCGACTTCTCGATTGTGAAAGGCATCTCTACAGCTGCTACTTTCACTGTGAATGAGATTCCAACGAATGGTATACATGCCAGCTATCTGCAAGCCACTGTGGCTTGCACCATCGGTTCTCTAAGTATAGAACGTCGCTATCGCATTTATGCAGATTGTCCCGCCATTGCCTGCGATACCTATCTGAAAGGACAAGTAGAACTTTACCAGAATAAAGATGACAATCGTTCTAATGCCGATCGTAAAAATATAGAGCACACAGCCGATATGACTACGGGGGTGAAAACTCCGACGATTGACAGATTGCAACTCTCCGGTAATCATTGGCGTGCCCGTACGGTAGAGTTCTTCGACTATACTGATTGGAACGACAATCTGGTGACAGAACGTACCTGGCTTCCTTACCGTCGCAATACCTATCGTGGTAATCTGCTTTTTGCTCACGATGTGGCTACCCGGCAAGGTTTCTTTTTCTTGAAAGAGGCTCCTTGCAGCAGTACCCAATTACATTATAATGGTTCCGACTTCGTGGCCGACTTTAGCGATTTTATGGTAGTGGGTCTGGGCATTGCATCTGATGATGTGAAACCGGATAGCTGGACTCGTGTTTATGGATGCGTTACCGGTGTCTATACCGGAGATGAACAAGAAGCACTAACAGCATTGCGCCTTTATCAAAAACAACTGCGCCACCACACTGCCGCACAGGATGAGATGATTATGCTCAATACCTGGGGTGACCGTAGTCAGGATGCCAAAATAGATGAGGCTTTCTGTCTGGCTGAGCTGGATCGTGCCGCACGTCTGGGTGTCACCCTCTTTCAACTGGACGATGGTTGGCAGAGCGGAAAAAGTCCCAACTCAAAGACAGCCGGAGGCAGCTTTAAAGATATTTGGAAAAATGCCGATTACTGGACGCCCAACCCCACGAAATTCCCTCATGGACTGAAACGCATTGTAGAGAAAGGAAAGAAATTGGGTATTCGTATCGGATTATGGTTCAATCCTAGTATACAGAATGATTTTGCCGATTGGCAAAAAGACGCGCAAGTCATTATCGGGCTTTACAAGGAGTATGGCATCTGCTGTTTCAAGATAGATGGCTTACAAATACCTACTAAAACAGCCGAACAGAATTTGCGCCGGTTGTTTGATGCCGTGTTAGCACAAACCAACCATGAGGTGATTTTCAACCTCGATGCCACTGCCGGTCGTCGCGGTGGATATCATTATATGAATGAGTATGGCAATATCTTCCTGGAAAACCGTTATACCGATTGGGGCAACTATTATCCCTATCGCACCTTGCGTAATCTTTGGATGCTGTCTCGCTATGTTCCGGCCGAGAAGATGCAGATAGAATTCCTTAATAAATGGCGTAATGCCGATAAGTACAGCACTACCGATCCATTTGCTCCCGCTCGTTATAGTTTCGACTACCTCTTTGCCATCACCCTGGCGGCACAGCCATTGGCTTGGATGGAGGCTTCGAACCTGCCCGAAGAGGCTTATGCTACGGCAACTCTGCTCAAGGAATATCAACCCTTGCAACTTCAATTTCATCAAGGCATCATATTACCCATTGGTGAAGAACCTTCGGGACGCTCGTGGACAGGATTTCAATCAATAGTCTCTGACACGCAAGGTTATCTCATTATTTACCGCGAAGACAATGATATAGCCAAAAGAACCATTGATACTTGGCTTCCGGAGGGCAAGAAGGTAACTTTTACTCCTTTGATGGGAAATGGCAAAAAGTTTGTTGCTGAAGTTGGTGTACAGGGTAAAGTAAGTTTCGAGTTGAATGATAAGAATTCTTTCACTCTTTATCAATATCAGGTAAAACCATGAAAAGACTATAAACAATAATGGAATTATGATAAAAAGTTTGCGTTCTGTTTTTCTTGCTTTGTTTGTTGCCGTGCAATTCGTTGTGTACGGGCAACCGGCGGAAAGGCTGATTCAAGTGCTGGTCACTCCCGACCACACCAATTGGTTGTATCAACCGGGAGAAAAAGTGAAATTCAAAGTAGCTGTACTGAAATGCAATATTCCACAGGATCATCTGGAAGTGCGTTATGAGATTTCGGAAGATATGATGAAACCTCATCAGACAGGTAAACAACCTTTGAAGAATGAAAAGCTCGAAATTAATGCAGGTACAATGAAAAAAGAGGGTTTCCTGCGTTGCCGTGCTTTTGTCAGTTATCAAGGGCGTGAATATGAAGGTGTAGCTACCGTCGGCTTTGATCCGGAGAAGCTACAACCGACTACTCCGTTGCCCGCCGATTTTCTTGAATTCTGGAAGAGCACCAAAGAAGCCGCTGAAAAGTGGGCGCTGGAACCTATAATGACTTTATTGCCGGAAAAGTGTACGGACAAAGTGAATGTATATCATGTTTCTTTTGCGAATAATGACTATGCATCCCGTATGTATGGCATCCTTTGTGTGCCGAAAGCTCCCGGAAAATATCCGGCCATCTTGAAAGTACCGGGTGCAGGTATCCGCGCATATAACGGAGAGCCTGAACGTGCCGGAAATGGTTTTATCATTTTGGAGATCGGTATTCACGGCATTCCGGTCAACCTGACGGGGGATGTATATCACCGACTTTATAACGGGGCCTTGAAGAATTACCATTCATTCAATACGGACGATCGGGATAAGTATTATTATAAACGGGTTTATACAGGCTGTGTAAGAGCCATTGATTTCATTTACACACTTCCCGAATTTAATGGTAATCTGGCAACTTTCGGTGGAAGTCAGGGCGGAGCACTTTCCATAGTGATTGCCGGACTGGATAACCGTGTCAAAGGATTAGTTTCTTTCTATCCGGCTTTGTGTGATATTGCAGGCTATGCTCATGGTCGCGCAGGAGGTTGGCCGCACATGTTTAAGGATGAAAGGAACCGGACACCGGAGAAGATTAAAACCATTCAGTACTTTGATGTAGTCAACTTTGCCCGGCAGGTTAAAGTACCGGGATTCTATACTTTCGGTTATAATGATATGGTCTGTCCGCCTACCACCACTTATTCGGCTTACAACATGATTAATGCTCCGAAAGAGTTGTTCGTGGCCGAAACGACCGCCCATTATGCCTATACAGAGCAGTGGAGTGCTGCCTGGAACTGGGTGATGAATTTCCTGAAGAATGAATCGAGAAACGAATAATGTATAAATACCACAAACTAATAGATAAATGAAAATAGGTAAGAAATTAAATCTATGTCTGTTGTTGCTGATCGCTTTTGCAGGAAGCGTTGCGGCACAGGAACTGATAACGAATGTCTACGGTCGTGACATTCATTCACTGAATGGTAAATGGAATGCCATTATCGACCTGTACGACCAGGGACAACGAATGAAAATCTATGAAAATCAGCAACCGAAAGGAAATACTGATTTCTACGAATATGCATTCGAAGGCGGCTTGCGTCTTAATGTCCCGGGAGACTGGAACTCGCAGTCGCCCGAACTGAAATATTATGAGGGTACTGTATGGTATGCGCGTCATTTTGAAGCCAAACGTCTGGCAGACAAGCGTCAGTTTCTTTATTTTGGTGCTGTCAGCTATCGTTGCAAAGTCTACCTGAACGGAAAAGAAATAGCAGAACATGAAGGTGGTTTTACCCCTTTCCAAGTAGAAGTGACGGACCTGTTGAAAGATGGCGATAACTTCCTGGCAATAGAAGTGAACAATCGTCGTACCAAGGACGCCATTCCTGCTATGGCGTTCGATTGGTGGAATTATGGCGGCATCACAAGAGATGTGTTGCTGGTGAAAACTCCCCGCACATTTATAGAAGATTACTTCATCCAACTGGATAAAAATGCTCCCGACCGGATCATTGCCCGTGTACGTCTTTCTGATAGAAAGGCAGGTGAAAAGGTGACAGTCGCCATCCCCGAACTTAAAATCAATGCGGAACTTACCACTGATGCGGAAGGAAAAGCGGAAACCGTATTGAATGCAAAGAAACTGCAACGCTGGTCGCCCGAAGAACCGAAACTCTATGGTGTGGCCATTTCTTCAAGTACCGACCGCGTGGAGGAACAAATAGGCTTCCGTAACATCACAGTGAAAGGAACGGATATTTACCTGAACGGGAAACCGACATTTATGTGTTGCATCTCTTTCCATGAAGAGATTCCGCAGCGCATGGGACGTGCTTTCTCGGAAGCCGATGCAGCCATGTTGCTGAATGAAGCTAAGGCGCTTGGTGTGAACATGATTCGTCTGGCACATTATCCGCAGAATGAATACACGGTACGCTTGGCAGAAAAGATGGGTTTCCTTCTCTGGCAGGAAATTCCTATTTGGCAAGGCATTGACTTTACAGACGATGATACCCGTAAGAAAGCGCAGAGGATGCTTTCTGAAATGATTAAGCGCGATCAAAACCGCTGCGCGGTAGGTTATTGGGGTGTTGCCAATGAAACACAGCCTTCCAAAGAACGGAATGAATTCCTTACTTCCCTGCTCGAAACGGGAAAACAGCTGGACACTACCCGCCTGTATGTTGCCGCTTTCGACCTTGTGCACTTCAATAGCGAAAAACAGCGTTTTGTAATGGAGGATTCTTTTACTTCCCAACTGGACGTTGTAGCTATCAATAAATATATGGGCTGGTATCATCCGTGGCCTGTGGAACCGAAAGACGCTATATGGGAAGTCGTGACGGACAAACCATTGATAATTTCGGAATTTGGCGGCGAAGCATTGTACGGTCAGTCCGGTGATGAGAATGTGGTCAGCTCCTGGAGTGAGGAATATCAGGCACGTCTGTATAGGGATAATATCCGTATGTTCGACAATATCCCGAACCTGCGTGGTGTATCTCCCTGGATTCTGTTCGACTTCCGTTCGCCGTTCCGTTTCCACCCCACCAATCAGGATGGCTGGAACCGCAAAGGACTCATATCCGACCAGGGTATGCGTAAGAAAGCGTGGTATTTGATGAGAGATTATTACATGAAAAAGAGAAATAACCGATAAGTTTAGTTATATTTGATTATAATGAAGCAATATAGAAATGTAGTGATTTGTATGTGCATACTGCTCCTTCTTGCCGGAGGAGCGTATGCGCAGCAAAAGACGGTCAGGATACTTGCCATCGGCAACAGCTTCTCCCAAGATGCCGTGGAGCAATATCTGCATGAACTTGCGGAAGCCGAAGGCATTTCAACCATCATCGGCAATATGTTTATTGGCGGCTGTTCCCTGGAACGTCATGTGAAAAATGCCCGTGACAATGCTCCTGCCTATGCCTACCGGAAAATCGGTACGGATGGAAAGAAACGGGAAAAGGGCAAGATGTCTTTGGAAACGGTGCTGGCAGATGAAGACTGGGATTACGTCAGCCTGCAACAGGCAAGTCCTTTTTCGGGAATGTACGAGACGTATGAAGCCTCTCTGCCGGAACTTATAGAATATGTAAAAGCACGCCTTCCAAAGAAAACAAAGCTGATGTTGCACCAAACCTGGGCGTATGCGTCTACTTCCAAGCATAGTGGATTTAAAAACTACAACTGCAATCAACTGACCATGTATCAGGCTATTGCCGATGCAGTGAAGAAAGCGGCTAAGGCGAATAAGATAAAGATTGTCATCCCTTCGGGCACTGCCATACAGAATGCCCGTACTTCTTTTATCGGCGACCATCTGAACAGGGACGGTTATCATCTGGATGTGAAGATTGGACGTTATACCGCTGCCTGTACTTGGTTCGAACGTATCTTCAAGCGCAATGTGGTCGGGAATCCTTATGGACCGGAAGGGTTGGATGAGGCGCGGAAAACTGTTGCCCAGAAAGCTGCCCATGCAGCAGTGAAACATCCGTATAAGGTAACCGAGCTGTCTATTACTAACTAACAATGGACATTGCCGCCTGTCTTGCAGCAAACCCCATGGTATTATAGATGACTTGACTCAAATGTAAATGCAGCACACCAAAGGCGATTTGATTGCTCGTGGTAACCTAATGGTGTACTGCATTTATTTTTCGTATATCGTATGGTTTACTCCATTAAGAACTGGCGTATGGGACAATGGCGTATGCCCTCATAGCTATAGAGCTATATATTCAGCGTGATGGGTATATATACTCACCATGCTGAATATACATGTCCACCAAGCGGGATCTATAGATCCACCACGTGGGCAAAAGTGAGGTGAAATGTGGGCTTATGGCTGCTTGCGCGTGGGCTCGAACACGCCAGCACGTGGGCTGAACAAAACAGAGCCTGTATTTGGGTAAAACAGAGGCTCTGTTACAATGAAATGCAGGCTCCGTTTTGTTACAACAGAGCCTCTGTTGAAAGTAAATATGGCAAAAGGAACTGGAGTTAAACACTTTTGCTTTCAGGAGTACTTTCAGCAAAAATCACCGATGAAAAGGGGCTTTTTTAAAGAACTGAAGGCTGAAGGCGGTTTTTATTCTAATAGTTAGTAAGGAATTTGACTGTAACAAGAAAGGGAACCGAGTTTCTTTCTCCATCTTTTATTTTTCATTGCAACAAAAGTATGCTTTCTTATAGGGAATCAGTCCTTTTTACAGTTGAATTCTGAAGGCAGGCATCCGAACTCTTCCTTGAAATATTTAGCGAATTGTTTGGGTGACAGTCCTACTTGATAAGCTATTTGAGAAATGCTTTCCTGACTCTGTTCCAATAATTGCTTTCCTCTTTTTATGCGCAAGACACGGATAAATTCAAGAGGGGACTTGCCTGTTATCGTCATTAGTTTTTTGTATAAGTGACCACGACTCATTCCGACAGTCATGCTTAGGTCTTCGACAGAGAAATCTGTATTGTCCATATTCTCTTCCACTGCTTGTATGGCTCGCTCAATAAGCCTTTCATCAATAGTGCTGATGGTAATCTCGGCAGGAGACACTTCAACTTTTCCGAATCGTTGATGGTTGCGGCTACTCCATTCTAACAGCTTTTGGATACGGAGTAGAAGAATATCCAGATTGAAAGGCTTGGTTATATAGTCATCGGCACCTTCACGCAATCCTTCCAGCATATGTTCCTGGGCGGTTCGTGCAGTTAGTAAAATAACAGGGATATGTGAGTAACGGAAGTCTCCCTTTATCTTATTACATAGCTCCAGTCCGTTCATTATCGGCATACGGACATCGCTTATTACAAGGCTGATATCATGCAGGGCCAATATCTCCATTGCTTTTTCACCTTGTTCGGCCTCATAAACAGTAAATCGGTCTTTCAGGCAGTCAACAATGAATTGTCGGAAATCTTCGTTGTCCTCCACAATAAGTAATGAACAACCTGTTGGCGTTTTTGCTTGCTCCGGTTCTTCCTGTATGTCTGGTCTTTCAGTTGGCGTTGCCGTGGGATTTATGTTCTTGCATTCATGTCGTATGGGGAACATAAATTCAAAGATAGTACCTTGGGGATGATTATCGCGAATTTGAATGTCGCCATTATGGAGAGTAACATATTCTTTGACTATATGCATGCCTATGCCACTGCCGATATAATCAGTGGATGAGTGTTCTTCTTGATAGAAACGGTCGAATATTTTAGCTTTGTTTTCTTCACGTATCCCGATTCCGGTATCCGCCACTTGGATGCAGGCATATTCTCTTTCATCTTTTATGATACGATCCAGCACTACGTTCACGCTTCCGTGATTCACGTTGTATTTGAATGCGTTCGATAATAGATTAAGCATTATGCGCTGCATTTTATTCTTATCAAAGTCTGTTTCCAGATTATCGGTTTTCAATGAAAGGCTGAAGGCAATATTCTTTTTGTCTCCGTACGAATAGAAAGAATCACATACTTCTTTGATGAAATCAGCCAAATCGCCGTGGGAAGGATTGAGTTGGGCTTTACCATTGTCCAGCCGACGTAAATCAAGCAGTTGGTTGATAACGTCCAGGAGTGCCAATGCATTGCGATGAATCAACTTCAATTCCTTTTTTATGTCTTGTGCCGTATTAGTAGCCAATATTTGCTCAAGAGGAGTGATGATAAGTGACAAAGGAGTGCGCAGGTCATGGCTTACATTAGTGAAAAAGCGTAATTTGGCTTCGTCAATTTCATGCTGCTGCACCGTTTCCATATCACGTTTTTGTTGAAGCAATAATCGACGGTGTTTCCGTTTCATGTGGATAAAAATAAGTGATATGGCACTCACCAACAGTAATGCATAGATGCTATAAGCTATATTAGAAAGCCAGAATGGCGGATACACATTGATGGAAAGTGTAGCACTTGCATCGTTTTCATAATCATGAACCTTCATTACCCGTACTTGAAGTTGATAAGTTCCGGGAGCCAGTTTATTGAAATAAATCCGGTTTCCCTCCAGCTTTGTCCATTCTTCGTTTTTATTGAGTCTGTATTCGTATTGTAGCTTGTGCAGATTGCCATAGTCCATAGCCGAGACTTCCACAGCAAAACTGTTGTCTGAATAGTTCAGGTTGAGGTTGTTAAGCAACTGGATGTTCTTTGTGAGAATGATACGTCCGTTGTGTGCGGGCCTGTTTGCATTGACACACTCATTATCAATATATAAGTCGGTGAATATTACTTGGCGGTCGAAGTAAAACAAGTCATTGCCGCGTGGGATAATTTTTACGTATCCTCCTCCGCCTCCGGCAATTACTTCATTCCTGTGATTGCAGAAGATTGAAAAATTATTGAAAGTAAGGTTACCGATTCCATCCTCTTCATAATAAGGGTGGCAACGGAAGTCGGGCATACTGGTAGCATCGGATTCCACTACTTCCACGTGGGTGATGCCATGGTCTGTAGTGAGCCACATATTGTGAGATGCATCTTCGATAATGGCACGTATATATGAATGGGAAACACCGTTTGCGGTATTCAAATTGATTAACTTATTTTGCTTCGGGCTATACACATTGACCCCTTTCCGTCCGCCTATCCATAGTAGTCCGCGTGAATCTTGATAGATGCAATTGGCGAACTTATCTTGTATCACTTCTTCACCGTCGGCAGTTTGTTCCAATATCGTCATTTCCCGGGTGGAAGTATTCATGTGGTACACTCCGGAACTGGTAGCCACATAAAGAGAATGACCATCAACATATGCCAGGTCGGCAATGTAATTGGTCAGTAAAGTTGAATTACTCATTGTATAATCTTTGAGCATTCCGGAAGGTTCCAGGCAGTAGAGTCCTTGCGAGTAAGTGGCAAACCATAAGTTACCGGCATTATCCTGTGTGATACGACGTATGTATTGAGGCAGTTCCACCGGATTATTTTCCGGCGCTTTGAGCGGAGTGAACTGCCCGTTCTGATAATAAAACGCTCCACCGCCGAAACTTCCCCACCACACTCTGCCTTTGTTGTCATGGAAAGAACAAACAATCAAGTCGGAAGGAATCTCTTTGTTCTTTGATTTATAATAAGTATAGGTGTTTTTATCCTTGTCGTAACTGGCTATGCCTTCACCGTCAAATCCCAGCCATAGTTTGCCCTCTCCGTCTTCGTAGAAACAACTGACATCCTCCAGTTGGGGACAATAATGGTTTTCGAATATCAGATTGTTCAAACCTGAATAGGCTACGCCCTGTTTGCCGGTTCCTATCCATATCACGTCGCGGTTGTCCTTATAGATATAGGTCACGTGATTGTCCGGCAGGGAATATAATTTGTCGACATCCTTGAATAGACGCGTCACCTTGCCCTTTTCTTTATCATACGGGCATATGAATATTCCTCTGCCATCGGTTCCTATCCAGATATTCCCTTTGCCGTCGTCGGTTATTGTGGTAATCATGGTTCGTTCTCTACTGAGTTCCGTTCGGGCGGCAAAGTCAATCCAGTTGTTTTCTGTCAGAGAATAACATTTGACATCTGCGCTGTGCGGGGCGTACACCCAAAGCCGGGAAGAAAAGTCCAGATAAATGTGAGGCACATAAGTGGTATGTATTTCCGTATGAAACAGTTTGGTTATGGATTTATGCATCCAATCTATGTTAATTACATTTCCATCGGTCATGAGAATGTAACATCTCTTGTTGCGGCATGCCATGTCGGCAATGTTTACGCTGCCCGGAAGTGACTGTTTGTATAGCGTTTCATCGGAGAAGATGTAGTAATACAATGTGTTGTTTGCAACACACCACAGGTTCTTGTCGTCATCTATGAATAATTGCCTGGGGCTTTCAAAGATACCTATCTTGTGCAGAAGAAGCTCCGTTCTGTTATCCAGTTCGTCCATTTCACGGTCATAAAAACAATAGTTAACCGGAGTTTTTATCCATATATTGCCTGCTGCATCTTCTGCTACCCATTCTACGCTATTGTTGTAAGCTCCTTGCCGGAGGGTAGTATAAGTCTTGAAATGATAACCGTCATAGCGGTTCAGGCCATCACGGGTAGCAAACCACATGAACCCATATTTATCCCGTTCTATCGCTTGAATATAATTGTCGGACATGCCTGTTTTTACTCCCAGCTGGTGAAAACTCATTTCGTTTGAAGCGTATGATGCCAGGCTATTCAGCAAGGAGATAAGAAGAAACAAAGGAATTCGTAAGTGTCTTTTCATAATTGTATCTTTTCACGTTGCTAAGTTAAGAATTCCGTTCATAAATCCCTTATCCCGAATGTATCATTTTAGGGGAAGATATGTGTCTTTTGTATCTTTTTCTATCCCGAATCGATTATTCTCCGGTCAGGATACAATTCGGATAGTTTGAAAATCAAATGAGAAATAGGCGGTACTTTTTTATTCGTACATTTGCCACAGTCAAAAGGAAGTCCTTAAATCGACAGAATAAAAACCTATCAAATATTTATATTATGAATCTAAAATCCAGAAAAACAGTATTTATCACAGGGCTCTGCCTGGCATCTCTGGTTAGTGGTGTTCCTCTTCCCGCTAATGCGTCTGCCGACACGACAGCAATGATACAACAGCAATCCGTTAAAATAAAAGGACGGGTGACGGATGCTTCGGGAGAACCGGTGATTGGTGCAAATGTAGTACAGAAAGGTACGACAAACGGAACTATCACTGATTTGAACGGTGATTTTACATTAACCGTTTCGCAAGGGGCGGTTTTACAGGTCAGCTTTATTGGCTATAAGCAGCAGGAAGTATCCTTAAAGAACGGACAGGCCCAGGTGACTGTTGTTCTTAAGGATGATGCGGAACTGCTGGACGAGGTTGTCGTAGTGGGTTATGGTACAATGAAGAAACGTGATTTGAGCGGTGCCGTTTCGCAGATAAAAAGTGACGACCTGATGAAAGGCAATCCTACTGATTTGAGTAAGGGGTTGGCGGGCAAGATTGCCGGTGTGCAGGTGAATCAGAGTGACGGCGCTCCGGGGGGCGGCATCAGTATTCAAATTCGCGGTACGAACTCTTTCTCTACCAATTCACAACCTCTTTATATTGTAGACGGCGTGCCGTTTGATACGGGAGATACCCCAGCCAGTGACACAAATAACAGTCAGAATAAATCAAACCCATTGGCATTTATCAATCCGCACGACATTCAGAGTATTGATGTCTTGAAAGATGCTTCCGCGACTGCCATATATGGTTCCCGTGGGGCGAACGGGGTTGTTATCATAACCACCAAACGAGGTGAGAAGGGAAATGAAAAGGTGGAATTCAGTGCCAACTTTACATTCTCGAAGATAGCGAAACGTATGGATGTGCTCGACGCATTCACTTATGCCAATTATCAAAACGAACAAGTGCTTAATGATTATAAATATAGTAATAAACCTTATGGCAAGCTGCCGTATCCCGGGGCTTGGGAATATCCGGCCTTGCCGGGTGGCGGAAACGATACTTCTGCAGGCAAATACCTGCCGGCACCGGAAGACTTCCTCCGACCGGGTGATTATGTAGATGAATATGGTAACATTTCCTATGTGGGGGTGGCCGACTGGCAGGATTTGATTTATCAGAACGGCTTTTCGCAGGAATATAATATCAGTGTATCGGGCGGTTCGGACAAGGGTTGGCACTCATTCTCCGGTAACTTCCTCAAACAGGACGGTATCATCAAGAATTCCGGTTTTACTCGTTATTCATTACGTTCCAATATAGGCAGGTATATAACCAAATGGTTGGAAATGGGCATGAATACCAGTTTCACGCATACTGATACGGATTTCTCGAAGACCAACTCTTCTGATTGTGGTGTTATCCGTTCTGCATTGGTGTTTCCCTCGACGTATGATCCGCAGAAGAATAAAGCAGAAACTGGTGAATTGAGCTGGCTTGCATCCAATCCGTTGGCTTATATAACCAACACAAAAGATAATTTGCGCAGCATAAATGTGTTCAATTCAAGCTATATGGAGGTTAAACTTTTGCCTTTTCTGAAGTTCAGACAGAATTTGGGTATCAGTTACACTAACAATGACCGTGGCATGTACTATGGCCGCGAAACGCAGGAAGGTTCGTCCACTACTAATATCAATGGCAAGGCCGAACAGTCAAGCAACTGGTGGTTGGGAATCACCGCCGAATCACTGTTGACGTTCGATAAGACGTTCGGTATCCATAGCGTTAATGCGGTGGCAGGTTTTACGGCAGAGAAATCCAGTTGGGGAAGCAAAGCAATGTCGGCCACGGGATTTCCCAACGACATCACTCAGGACTTCGATATGAGTTTGGGAGCTAATCCGGGCAAATTGAGGTCTGACAGGGGAGATGCAGCTTTAGCTTCATTCTTGGCACGTGTCAATTACACTCTCATGGATAAATATATCCTTACTGCATCCTGTCGTGCTGACGGTTCGAGTAAGTTTACCGATAAGAACAAGTGGGCTAGTTTCCTTTCCGGAGCTATTGCATGGCGTATGTCGGAAGAGAAGTTTATCAAAGACTTGGGGATATTCAGTAACTTGAAGTTGCGCCTGAGTTATGGTGAAACGGGTAACCAAGGTATCGGAAGTTATCGTACGCTGCCAATGCTTAATATGGCAAACTATCCTTTTGGCGGGGCTATCAACAGCGGCTTTGCCGAAGTGGACTGGAGAGGCCCGGTTTCCGATGACTTGCGCTGGGAGACGACTGCCCAATATAATGTGGGAATTGATATGGGATTCTTGAATAACCGCATTAACCTGACGGTGGATTATTATCATAAGAAAACACGCGATTTGCTTCAGGATGTGAAAATCCCTTCAAGTACCGGTTTCGGTAGCATGATGGTCAATAGCGGACACATCACTAATGAAGGGCTTGAACTGACCGGTAAGTTTTATGTATTGCAGAATACACCGCTGAAATGGAATATCGATGCGAATATCTCGTTCAACCGCAACAGGATTGGCGGACTGAAAGCTGACCAGTTTGCGCAGAAATTATGGAGTTCGGCTGATGAGGTGTTCATACAGCGCAACGGTTGTCCTATCGGGGCTATATATGGTTATGTAGAAGATGGATTCTATGATAATCTGGCAGAGGTGATGGCTTCGCCCAGTGCAGATATCCGCGCAAAAGGCGCCGGTATGATTGGTGAAATAAAATACAGGAACTTTGATGATAATCCCGATATTACTTCGGCCGACCGGGTGATTATCGGAGATACGAATCCTGATTTTGTTTATGGACTTACCAGCAACTTCGAGTGGAAGGGCGTTACATTGAGCTTTTTCCTGCAAGGAAGTCAGGGAAACGACATTTTCAATGGCAACCTGATGGATATGAAGATGGGGAATGTGGGTAATATCACCCGTGAAGCCTATAATACCCGCTGGACAGAAGCCAATGCCGCCCAGGCAAAGTGGCCGAAAGCCGTTTCGGGCTACGAACGTAATATGCTTATCTCTAACCGTTATGTAGAAGACGGCTCTTACTTGAAGCTGAAAAGCTTGAATATCGGGTATGTCTGGAAACCTAATTTCAAAGGTATCAGCAATGTCAATGTGTATGCCAGCGCAACCAATATCTTCACCATTACCGGCTATAGCTGGTTCGACCCCGAAGTGAATGCTTTCGGTTCGGATGCCTCCCGGCGTGGTGTTGATGTGTATTCCTATCCCAGCAGCCGCACATTCTCATTGGGCATAAAAGTAGATTTTTAAGATGATAAACAATTAAATGTAACTCCATGAAACTGAAAAAAATATATATCCTGTTATCTCTTTCTTTAGCAGGCATGACAACTTTCTCCGCTTGCCAGGATTTCTTGAGCGAAAAGCCATATTCTTTTGTGGGCCCGGAAGAGGTGGGCAACGATGATGCTGCAGTCAGCCAATGGGTGACCGGCGTGTACAGTAAATGGGCGGACGATATGTTCCGTTGGGGGAATTTCCCCCGCGTGCTTGATATGGACTGTGACTATGCTTCCGGTCCTGACTGGGCATTCAGCAATGCAGGTGCCGGCAATTATCAGGGAGATGATGTGACCAATACCATTTGGAAGGGTTGCTATAACTTGATTAATCGCGCTAATGTGGCTATTAAATATATCAATGCAATCACGGGTGCCGATGAACGGGTAAAGACGAATGGTCTGGGTGAGGTGTATTTCCAAAAGGCTTTTGCCTATTTTATGCTGGTAAAGGCGTATGGTGAGATTCCGTTGTTTGACAGGGCTGTCACGGACGGGGCGGGATACAACAATCCTCGCCGTCCGATAGCCGATGTCTATGCTGAAATAGTTCGTCTTTTGGAAGAGGAAGCCATTCCCCGTCTTTATAAGAATACGGATGCGGAGTATCAGACAGGGCATGTATGTGCAGGAACAGCTGTCGGACTGCTCGCTAAAGTATATGCAACCATGGCTTCCGGTGCACTTCCTGCAGGTGAGAAAATGACAGTGATGACCGGTTCGTCTTATTCATACAATGGTGACGATAAAGTCTTGGATATGCCTGTAAGGCGGGAGTTTGTAAAGACTCAGGTGAAAGGTTACGAAAGTTTCGATTGGAGGGATTGCTATGAAAAGGCTGCCAAATGGGCGGGATATCTGCTCTATCCTACTCCGGACAACAACTACGGCAGCCATGATCTGCTTCCTTATGACCAACTGTGGAAGCGTTCCGGACTGGGGCAAAGTACCGAACACCTGTTTGCCTTGCAAGGTGCCAACGGTGATGAACTTTATGGAAACAGTATCTTTGAATGGTATAATGGGATTGACAATGGACGCGGTGTAGTGGCCAGCGGTCTGTATATCGGCAATCGTTATCACTGGTATACTCTGTTCACCTCTCAGGATTACCGTATCACACAAGGAGTGAAACATCGTTTTATAGTAAGCTATCAGGACGAAGAGGGAAAACCGAAGAGCGGCTTTTTCTATCCGAACACGCCGGAGTACGTGCTGAAGGCCACAGGCTATGATGCTAACGGAAATTATGTGGCAGAACCGGAAGCTCCCTACAACGACGGACGTAACTATTACTTTAACGTATCGAACGAGTGTCTGGCATTCACCAACAAATATGCAGACGTTACAGACGCCACACAGAAAAAATCGGATGCCTACTGGCCTTTCCTTCGTCTGGCTGACATCGTGCTGATTTACGCAGAAGCGAAATGTGAATTGGATAATGGAGTATCTTCGGAGGCTATCAGTGCATTGAATAGGGTACGTATCCGTTCGAATGCTACTCTTGCATCGAGTTCCGGTGATGGAGCCATTGCTTCCAAACAAGCCCTGCGTTCCGCCATTTTTGAAGAACGTGCCAAAGAACTTGCGCTGGAAGGAGACAGGCGATGGGATTTGATTCGTTGGGGAATCTATGTGGAAGTGATGAACTCTATCGGCGGAATCAACAAGGACGGTTCTCAGACCCACTACGATGAAGCCGGTGTGAACAAACATCGTGAACAGCGTCATTTGCTCTTTCCATTGCCTTCTGATGAGGTTTCTACTAATGAAGCGATTGACAGCAATAATCCGGGTTGGAGTTAAAGTGCCTTCCCTATTCTAGAATAAAGTCAGAAATTTAAAATCAATATTTCATGAAAAGATTATCTTTCAAATCCATAACTCTTATGTGCTGTATGGCGTTGAGCTTTGGTGCTTGTCAGGACATAGTGACCTATAATGATAATTATGATGACGAAATGGCGTCAAGCGGTGCCCCCGTTATTGACGCTGTGTATGACTCCAAAGACAGGGATAAATTGTTGCCAATCACTGACGGAAATCTGGAGCAGATGATTGTACTCGACGGTTCCAATTTAAGCCGTGTGAGGAAAGTGATGTTCAATGATGTTGAACTTCCTGTCGGTGAGGTATATGCGACTGCCGGCAGTGCCTACCTTCCCATTCCCCGTCAGATTCCGTTGGAAGTGAATAATAAACTCTATTATGAAACGGAGTTGGGAAGTACCACTTATGATTTCACGGTGTCTGTACCTTTGGTTCAGGTGGACGGTCTGTATAATGAGTTTGCTCTTCCCGGCACATCTGTACAGCTGAAAGGTAAATACTTCGACCTCTATGGGTTCGGAGGCGCGAATTCCACTTCTACTGTCAAAATGAATGGTGTCGAGCTTGAGGTAGATTCCATCTCGGACAAATATATGTCAGTTGTCATTCCTGAAGATGCTCAGGATAACTCTGTCATCGAAGTGAGTTATATGGGAGCGGGTTCTGTTGCACATACCGAAAAAATCCCTTATCGTATGACGGATGCGATTATCTGGAACCTTTCTCATCCTGATGATTACGGACTCTGGGCAGGCAAAGAACTTATCATTAATGAAGCAGGCGACAATGAGCCCGAGATTCTCTATGGACCTTATTTTAGAGTAACCGGCAGTTATGGTGCCTGGAATTGGACGAATCTTGTTTGCGGAGGATTCAACTGTCCGGCTGATGTGGCGGCAGCTCCTGCCGATTACAACTTTAAGTTTGAGGTTTACTCTCCGACGGGACATCCGTTCTACGATTCGGCTGGATATGGCTATCTGATTCAGCTTAATAATGGCAATTATCCGTGGAATCCTTCTGCGAATGGCAGTTTCAATACTTACGGGAAGTGGTGTACTGTTTCGATTGATTTGCAGACTGTGTCGGGCAATGCTTTCTCGGAAGGATGGACAGGGTTGTCATTCATTCTCCAACCCAATTCGGATTGGAACGTAGACCACAGTTTCGCCAATATCCGTATTGAGAAGAAAATCCGGTAAATGATTATAGAAAATAGGTATGAAGAATATATATAACTTTTTGATTTATTTCATCTTTTGCGGCATAGGAGCGGGATGCTCTTCCTCGTCCGGGGAAGACTTTCCGGTTCCGGAGCCGGAACCGGTGGACAATTCATTGATAAAGAAAGAACTTTGCACCGAAGGTGCATCCGTTGAGGCTAAGAAAGTGTATACATATCTGAGAAACTGCTGGGGGAGAAAAACCTTAAGCAGTACAATGGCGAACGTGGCATGGAACGTCAATGAAGCAATATGGGTAAACCGTCAGACCGGGAAGCATCCTGCCATTGCCTGCTTTGATTACATGAACCTTCCCGCTTCACCGGCCGACTGGATTGATTATAATAAGACATCGGTTGTTGAAGACTGGTGGAATGCCGGAGGATTGGTTGCTGCATGCTGGCATTGGAATGTGCCGGTCACGGAAAATAGCAGTGAGTATAAATGTATGATTAGTGAAACGGATTTTGACATCGCCAAGGCATTGCAGGAGGGAACCCGGGAAAATGAAATCATTAAAGCCGATTTGGAAGAATTGGCGGGTTACTTACTGCTTTTGAAGCAGAAGAATATTCCTGTAATTTGGAGACCGTTGCACGAAGCTGCAGGCAAATGGTTCTGGTGGGGGAAAGATGCAGCTTCATACAAACGGCTCTGGAAACTCGTATATGAGACTTTCAAGCAGAAAGGACTGAACAATCTTATCTGGGTATGGACTAGCGAAACGAATGACAGGGACTGGTATCCCGGTGATGCATACGTGGATATTATCGGACGGGACGTGTATCACAAGACCAGCGCTGCCGGACTGGCAATGGATTTTGATGCACTAAAAAAAGCTTTTCCGGACAAGCTGATTGCACTTAGCGAATGTGGTGATGTGGCAACCATAGACAAGCAACTGGCAGTCGGAGTCCAATGGGCATGGTTCATGACTTGGTATGATTATGAAGTGACAAAGGACACTACTGCGCCTGTTTTTAATTCCGGACAGCACGAACATGCCGACAAAGCCTGGTGGAACAACGCTTTCAGCCAGCCTGGTGTAATTTGCCGTAGTGATTTGCCTTCGTTTAAATAACAGACTATTCAACTTTTTTGATGAAATATATTATTCTGACTATTAATGCGATATTTTGCCTCCTCTTGCCGACTGCATGTAGCGGAAGTGGAGAGACCGGTGGAAAAACTCCGGAAACAGTTGCCTTGTTGCAGAACTTGAAACAGGCGGAACGGAAAGGCATTCTTTTCGGTCATCATGATGATACTGCTTACGGAATAGGCTGGGAAGGAGATAAGGGTCGTAGCGATGTTAAAAGTGTCTGCGGTGCCTATCCGGGGGTGATGTCTTTCGATTTGGGCGAGATTGAACTCGGAGGAACACATAATCTTGACAAAGTATCCTTTGCGCATCTTCGTGAATATATTATCGAGCAGTATGCCCGTGGCGGCATGATTTCGCTCAGTTGGCATGTACGTAATCCGAAAACGGGCGGTGACTCATGGGATGTGACCGATAGCACCGTAGTGGCTTCTGTCATGCAAGGGGGAGAGAACCATGTGAAAATGCTCGAATGGATAGACCGTGTGGCCGATTTCCTGCTTTCGCTGAAGACGAAGGAGGGTGTACTCATTCCTGTGGTGTTCCGCCCTTGGCATGAACATACCGGAAGCTGGTTTTGGTGGGGAAAGGATTTGTGCTCTTCGGAACAGTACAAGACTCTTTGGCGGATGACTAATGACCGTTTGCGTCTGAAGGGAGTGAATAATGTGCTGTTAGCTTACTCTCCGGGAATGGAATCTGATACGGTTGAGGAATATCTTGAACGCTATCCGGGGGATGATATTATAGATGTTCTCGGTACGGATGTATATCAGTTTGAACGTTCCCAGTATATCAAGCAATTGAACAAGATGCTGACGATTCTAACCGAGGCGGGCAAGAAGCACGATAAGCCTATTGCTCTGACCGAAACAGGATTGGAAGGCATTCCCGATTCTTTGTGGTGGACAGGGACTCTGTTGCCTGTCATTGAGAAATATCCCCTCAGTTATGTACTGGTTTGGCGTAATGCGCGTGAAAAGTCCACTCATTATTATGCTCCCTATCCCGGACAAGTATCTGCCGATGATTTTGTGAAATTCAGTCGGTCTCCGAAAATATTGTTTGTCGGAGACAATTTTGAACTCTATAAATAAGGAAACATGATGAAGAACCTGATTAGAATCTGCCTGTTTACTATGCTTTTGTTTGTAACAGGAGACCTGGCTGCCCAAAATATACATTTGTCAACCCCTCGTACCTCACTGGTGCTCTCGGCTCCGGCGGGAGGAGAGTTGAAGTATGTATATTATGGCAGTAAGCTTACTGAAAATGACTGTCGCGAAGTTTATAATGCACCTACCATGCAACATGCGGCTTTTCCGGTATATGGTATGAACTGCCCGGGTGAGTCGGCGCTGGCAGTGACTCATGCCGACGGAAATATGACTTTGCAAATGGAAGTGGCTGGTACGGAAATAAAGAACACTGACGGAGCAGTTACTGCTGTCATTAAACTGAAAGACAAGGTCTATCCGTTTTCTGTGAATGTGTGCTACAAGGCCTACTCCGATGTCGATATCATAGAGACTTGGACGGAGATAGCCCATGCGGAGAAAAAGAACGTTATGTTACGTAAGTTTGATTCGGCTTTTCTGCCTGTGAGAAGGGGAGATGTGTGGTTATCAAGTCTGTATGGCTCATGGGCCAACGAGGGAAGGCTTGTGCAGGAACCTCTTGAACCGGGCATGAAAGTGATAAAGAACCGGGACGGTGTGAGAAATTCACATACGGCACATGCCGAGGTGATGTTCTCGCTTGACGGGAAACCTCAGGAGAACTATGGCAATGTCATTGGAGCAGCTCTTTGTTATGGCGGAAACTACAAACTGCGCATTGATACGGACGACAGTGAATATCACCAGTTTTATGCCGGCATAAATGAAGAAAATTCAGTTTATAACTTGAAGAAAGGAGAGCTTTTCATAACTCCGGCTTTAGCATTGACTTATAGTGCTGAAGGGTTGAGCGGATGCAGCCGTAACTTTCATCGTTGGGCGCGCAAATACAAACTGGCGCATGGAAATTCTCTCCGTAAAATATTGCTGAACAGTTGGGAAGGAGTGTATTTTGATATCAACGAGAACGGTATGAACCAGATGATGGGAGATATCGCATCTATGGGCGGTGAACTGTTTGTGATGGATGACGGGTGGTTTGGCGATAAATACAAACGTAACTCTGACAATTCTTCATTGGGCGACTGGAAGGTGGATACCGGGAAGCTGCCCGGTGGTATCCGTAAATTGGTGGACGATGCCCGCCAATATAAGGTGAAGTTCGGTATATGGATTGAACCGGAAATGGCCAATACCACTAGCGAACTTTACGAAAAACATCCGGAATGGATATTGAAAGCTCCCTTGCGCGAACCGGTATTGGGGCGTGGAGGGACGCAGGTGGTGCTTGACTTGGGTAATCCGCAGGTGCAGGATTTCATATTCAATCTTGTAGACACTTTGATGACCAATTATCCGGAAATAGATTACATCAAATGGGATGCGAACATGGCTATTATGAATCATGGGTCGGACTATCTGCCGAAGGATGAACAAAGTCATCTGTATATTGCCTATCATCGGGGATTTGAGAATGTTTGCCGCCGGATACGTGCCAAATATCCGGAACTCACCATACAGGCGTGTGCCAGTGGAGGCGGGCGTGCCAATTATGGAGTGCTTCCTTACTTTGATGAGTTTTGGGTGAGTGACAATACGGATGCGTTGCAACGAATTTATATGCAATGGGGAGCCTCTTATTTCTTTCCGGCTATAGCTATGGCTTCACATATCAGTGCTGCGCCCAATCATCAGACTTTCCGCACCATTCCTTTGAAATATCGTATTGATGTGGCTATGAGCGGTCGTTTGGGAATGGAAATACAGCCCAAGAATATGACAGGCGAAGAGAAAGAGCTATGCCGTAAAGCTATTGCTGATTATAAAATGATTCGTCCTGTGGTACAGTTGGGAGATATTTACCGGTTGCTTTCTCCGTATGACAGGCTTGGAGCAGCTTCGCTGATGTATGTCGCACCGGAAAAAGAGAAGGCTGTGTTCTATTGGTGGAAGACCGAGCATTTTTGCAACCAGCATTTGCCGCGTATCAGGATGGCGGGGCTTCATCCGGATAAGATTTATAAGGTGACCGAGCTGAACAAGATAGACAACCAGCCTCTGGATTACGAAGGAAAAGCTTTCAGCGGTGTGTATCTGATGGCGAACGGGCTGGAAATGCCTTATAATCACAAAGTGGATTACCATAAGTTGAGTGATTATTCCAGCCGGGTACTTTATCTGGAAGAGGTTAAGTGAATATATATAAGAGAATAACGACATTTAATTTGACGATTGATATGATTACATTTAAAGAGAAGTTGAATACTCTGTTTGATGATTACAATAAACTGATTACCCGCAAGAATGTGCCTTTGGAAGACGGTAACGGTATTTTCGCCCGTTATAAGTATCCGATACTGACAGCTGCCCATACTCCTGTCTTCTGGCGTTATGATTTGGATCCTGAATCCAACCCTAATCTGATGGAGCGTATCGGTATGAACGCTACATTGAATTCCGGAGCTATTAAATGGAACGGCAAGTACCTGTTGGTAGTACGTGTGGAAGGTGCCGACCGTAAATCGTTTTTTGCGGTGGCCGAGAGTCCTAATGGCATTGACAATTTCCGTTTTTGGGATTATCCTATTACGATGCCCGAAGATGTGATTCCGGCTACCAATATTTATGATATGCGCCTTACGGCGCATGAAGACGGCTGGGTGTACGGCATTTTCTGTGCGGAAAGACATGACCCGGCAGCGCCGGCGGGCGACTTGTCGTCGGCAACTGCCACTGCTGCCATAGCTCGCACCAAAGATTTTGTGAACTGGGAGCGGCTGCCTGATTTGAAGACCGGAAGCCAGCAACGCAATGTCGTGCTTCATCCCGAATTCGTCAATGGGAAATATGCACTTTACACCCGTCCGCAGGACGGATTCATCGATGCCGGAAGCGGAGGGGGAATCGGCTGGGCATTGGTGGACGATATGACTCATGCGGAGGTAAGAGAGGAAACGATTATCGACCGGCGCTATTATCATACCATCAAAGAGGTGAAGAACGGAGAAGGACCGCATCCTATCAAGACTCCTAAAGGGTGGCTGCATCTAGCACATGGGGTTCGCGGATGTGCCGCCGGGTTAAGATATGTTCTTTATATGTATATGACTTCTCTTGAAGACCCGACGCGTGTGATAGCTTCTCCTGCCGGGGCAATCATGGTTCCCGAAGGTGGGGAGCGTGTGGGAGATGTTTCGAATGTACTGTTTTCCAATGGCTGGATTGCAGATGAAGACGGAAAAGTATTCATTTATTACGCTTCGAGTGATACACGTATGCATGTGGCAACTTCTACCATAGACCGATTGGTGGATTATTGTCTGAATACTCCGCAAGACGGTTATTCTTCATCTGCTTCTGTGGAAACACTGAAACGCCAGATTGCGAAAAACCTGAAATTGATGAGTTGATGCACAGCATCCTTAAATAACGGTCTACCATGATAAAACTAAAAGAAAAGATTGGCTACGGTTTGGGAGACATGGCTTCCTCTATGTTCTGGAAGTTGTTCGGCTCTTATCTTATGATATTCTATACGGATGTATTCGGAATGTCGGCAGCCGTTGTGGGGACTATGTTCCTCGTCACTCGTGTATGGGATTCGGCATTCGACCCTATTGTCGGAATCATTGCCGACCGCACTCATTCACGGTGGGGGAAGTTCCGCCCTTATCTGCTATTTCTTGCTTTTCCGTTTGCCTTCATCGGAATCCTTACTTTTACTACTCCCGAATGGAGCATGACGGCGAAGATTGTATATGCTTATATTACTTACTCACTGATGATGATGGTTTATTCTGCTATCAATGTGCCTTATGCTTCTCTGTTAGGTGTAATGAGTACCGAACCGCACGACCGCAATGTACTGTCTGTCTACCGCATGGTATTTGCCTATTTGGGCAGTTTCATCGCATTGCTGCTGTTCATGCCTATGGTGAATGCTTTTAGCGAGGGACATGGCGAGCAATATGGTTGGGAAATGGCTGTGACTGTGATAGCTGTCATGTGTACTGTCTTTTTTATCGGTTGTTTTGCTTTGACCCGTGAGCGTGTGAAACCTATCAGGGAGAAGCAAGCCCCGCTGAAAGATGATTTGAAAGATTTGTTGCACAACCGTCCCTGGTGGATTTTGTTGGGAGCGGGTATTGCTGCCTTGATTTTCAATTCCATTCGTGACGGTGCCACTGTGTATTATTTCAAGTACTTTATTGTAGAAAATACTAATGAGCCGGTTACTTTTCTAGGTATCCCATTTGTATTAAGCGGACTGTACCTGGCTATTGGACAGGCGGCTAATATTGTCGGAGTGGTTTTGGTCGCTCCGGTCAGCAACCGCATCGGGAAGAAAAGAACTTATATGTGGGCTATGGTAGTTGCAACGGTGCTCAGTATCGTTTTCTACTGGTTCGAAAAAGAGAATCTCATACTCATTTTTATTTTCCAAATACTTATCAGTATTTGTGCCGGCAGTATTTTTCCTCTTTTATGGAGCATGTATGCCGATTGTGTAGACTATTCCGAACTTAAAACGGGTAACAGGGCTACCGGACTGATATTTTCTTCTTCATCCATGAGCCAGAAGTTCGGGTGGGCAATCGGTAGCGCTGTCACTGGCTGGTTGTTGGGGTACTTCGGTTTCCAGGCGAATGTGGTGCAAAACGACCAGGCTATTAATGGTATCAGGATGTTTCTCAGCTTTTTGCCTGCCATAGGTACCTTATTGAGTATTTTATTCATCAGCATGTATCCGCTATCCGAAAGAAGAATGAAAGAAATCATTGGGGAACTGGAACAGAAGAGAAACCAACATTAAACATTTTGGATTATGGAAACTACTATTGAACGCCTGAAAGAGGAGGTGCAACAAGTGCTTACCACTAATATTCTCCCTTATTGGATAGAAAAAATGCAGGATAGAGAGAATGGAGGATTTTACGGTCGCATCACAGGGCAGGAATGTTTGGTTGCTGAAGCGGAGAAGGGAGCTGTCATGAATGCACGCATTCTGTGGACGTTCTCTGCTGCTTACCGCCTGTTGCATAAGACCGAATATCTGGAAATTGCCACTCGTGCCAAACGTGAAATAATCGACCGCTTTTATGATACACAATTTGGAGGAATTTATTGGAGCATAGATGCTCATGGGCAGCCTTTGGATACAAAGAAGCAGGTCTATGCTATCGGATTTGCTATTTATGGACTGAGTGAGTATCATCGGGCAACGGCGGACGACGAGGCTTTGGAATATGCTGTCCGCCTTTTTCATGACATCGAATTGCATTGTTTTGACAAAGGAAAAAATGGGTATTATGAAGCGTTTTCCAGAGAATGGGAAGAAATAGCAGATATGCGTCTCAGTGACAAGGATGCTAATGAACGCAAAACGATGAATACTCATTTGCATATTCTTGAGCCTTATACCAATCTTTTCCGGGTATGGAAGGATGAAATGCTGAAAAGCCGGTTGCATAATCTTATCCGTTTGTTCATTGATGAGATTATGGATATGGACACAAGGCATCTGCAACTTTTCTTTGACGACAACTGGCGAAGCAATTACCATATTATATCTTACGGTCATGATATTGAAGCGTCGTGGCTTATTCATGAGGCGGCACTCGTACTTGCTGACCGCCAACTATTGACCGAAATAGAAATGTATATCGTTGAGATGGCTGAAGCTGCTGCGGAGGGCTTTCTTTCCGACGGAGGAATGATTTACGAATTACGGACTGACAGTTCGTCTATTGATGCCGACCGGCATTGGTGGGTACAAGCTGAAACAGTGGTAGGATTTATGAATCTATATCAACATTTCGGTGACAAGTTATCTTTGTCACGCGCTGTCCGGTGTTGGGAGTTCATCAAAAAGCATTTAATTGATTATGCAAATGGAGAATGGTACTGGAGCCTTTCGGCTGATGGGACTGTCAACCGTGAGGATGATAAAGCCGGATTTTGGAAATGTCCTTACCATAACGGGCGTATGTGTATGGAGATAATGGAGCGCTTTTGATTTCATTGCAGTCGTTTAGTTCCAACCCTGTTTGGAACTGTTTGTTTCTCGGCGTGAAACACTTTGTTTCCCTGCTTGAAACATTTCGTTTCTCGGTGAGAAACAAATGGTTTCATGGAATGAAACAAATCACGGCTTGTGGGGTGACGCCCAGTATGCTGTGGGATGACTGAAGATGACCTTTAAGCAAACTTGAGGTGTATTTATAATGAAAGCTGGAGAAAGGGATTGTTTTATCCTTCCTCCAGCTTTTATATTATTGATAAGCAGTGAATTACTTCACTTCCCAAGTCTCATTAGTCATCAACAGCTCCTGGAAATTGTGATATTTCTTCTTGCCTTTGATTTCTTCGATTTGTTCAACGACAGCATCGTTGTAAGTTGGAGCGTCTACATCACGGATTACACCGAGTGCAATCGGGAAGTCGGGACCTTCCATCAAAGCCAGCTTCAGTTGAAGCGTATTATCTTGGCAGTGTGCGTCGTGAATAAGAATATCTTTTTCTGTGATACCATTTTCACCAAGTTTCACCACTTTCAGTCCGAAACCTTCCTGCATCAATCCGAATTCCTTGTTTTCACCGAACAACATGGGTTTGCCATGTTCCAGATAGATAGCGTTCTTGGCACGTCCTTCTTTGGTGGCTACAGAAGCATGAGTTCCATCGTTGAAGATCACGCAGTTTTGCAGAACTTCTACAACAGAGGCGCCTTTGTGATTAGCGGCAGCTTTCAATACCTCTACAGAAGCGGCACCGTCTACTGCAATACAACGTGCAAAGAAATGTCCACGGGCACCAAAAGCAAGTTCTGCCGGATGGAATGGATCTTCTACGGTACCGTAAGGAGATGATTTAGTTACAAGTCCACGCTCCGAAGTCGGTGAATATTGTCCCTTTGTCAAACCGTAGATACGGTTGTTCAGCAGGATCATATTCAAATCGATGTTACGGCGTAATGCGTGGATGAAGTGGTTACCACCAATTGCCAGACCATCACCGTCACCGGAAATTTGCCAGATTGTCAAATCAGGGTTGGCCACTTTTGCACCTGTTGCAACAGCAGCGGCACGTCCGTGAATCGTGTGGAAGCCATACGTATTTACATAGTAGGGCAGGCGGGAAGAACAACCGATACCGGAAATGACGGCAATATTGTGCGGAGCTACTCCCAATTCGGCCATAGCTTTGTGCAGTGAGTTCAGGAAAGCGTGGTCACCGCATCCCGGACACCAGCGAGGTTGGCCTGATTTATAATCTTGTACGGTATATACTTTATCGCTCATCTTTTATTCCTCCAATAATTTAGTGAATGCATCTATCAATTCTCTCGTAACGAAAGGTTGTCCTTTCACTTGGTTGAACTGGCTGATGTTCAATCCGGGTATCTTCATCCGTAAAAAACCTGCGAATTGTCCCAAATTCTGTTCAGCTACTACGATCTTCTTGTATCTACGCAATACATCGGCTGTATTCTTTGGCAGCGGGTTGATGTACTGGAAGTGTGCGAAAGCCACTTTCTTTCCATGATCGCGCATAAAGTCCATAGCCAGACGGAGATGACCATACGTGCCGCCCCAACCAACAATCAGTAAATCTGCATCTTCATCACCCAGTACTTCGAGTTTGGGGATATAGTCTGCAATCTTATCCACTTTAGCTTGGCGGAGATGAACCATCTTATTATGGTTTTCAGGTTCGGTAGAGATTGCACCTGTTTCATTGCTCTTTTCAAGACCACCGATGCGGTGCATGAATCCTTCAGTTCCCGGAATCGCCCAGTAGCGTGCACCGGTTTCTTCATTGCGTTGGTATGGAGTCCAGTTACCAGCCATGTCCGGAGTCACGTATGGAGGATTGATGGCAGGATATTCGTTTAAGTTAGGAAGTTTCCAGGCAGCCGAGCCGTTAGCAACGAAAGCATCTGTCAGCAGTACAACCGGAGTCATGTGTTCCAGAGCAATCTTACATGCCATGTATGCGGCATCGAAACAGTTTGTCGGTGAAGTTGCGGCAATCACCGGCATCGGACTTTCACCATTGCGTCCGTAAAGTGCCTGCAATAAGTCTGTCTGTTCTGATTTAGTAGGCAAACCTGTTGACGGACCGCCACGTTGCACATTCACAATCACCAATGGAAGTTCGCCAATTACAGCAAGGTTCATAGCCTCACTTTTCAAACAGATACCGGGGCCGGAAGTAGTCGTTACAGCCAAAGCACCGGCAAAAGCGGCACCAACGGCAGAAGCACAACCTGCGATTTCATCTTCGCACTGTACGGTTTTTACTCCCAGTGATTTATGTTTAGCTAATTCGTGCAGAATATCAGTGGCCGGAGTGATAGGATAAGAACCCAGATAGAGTTCCAGACCTGCTTTCTCGGCAGCAGCAATCAAGCCATAAGCCGTTGCTTTATTTCCGTTGATATCTGTATAAAGTCCTTTTGATTTCGGAGCTTTACTTTCAATTTTATAAGTAGAGACAGAAGCATGTGTGTTGGCACCATAGTTGAAACCATCGTTCAATACCTTAATATTAGCTTCTGCAATTTCGGGTTTCTTGGCGAATTTCTCACGCAACATTTTTTCAGCAGCGGCAAGGTTGCGGTTGAACAACCAGCAAACCAGTCCGAGTGCGAACATGTTCTTACAACGGAGTGCTGATTTATTGTCTAGTCCGGAGTCTTTCAGGCTCTCTTTACACATGGAAGAGATGGGAACTTCCAGCACTTCCTGTTTTATGCCTAATTCCTCAAAAGGATTGTCAGTCTTGAATTGTGCTTTTTCCAAATCTCTGGCTTCGAATGAGTCGGAGTCGGTAATGATAAGTCCTTGCGGTTTACAGAATTTGATTTGTGTTTTCAGTGCGGAAGGATTCATAGCCACTAATACGTGGCAACGGTCTCCGGGAGTGTAAACCTGTCCGGCACCGATGTGGACCTGAAAACCGGAAACACCGGTCAGTGAACCTTGCGGGGCGCGGATGTCTGCCGGGTAGTCGGGGAATGTACAGATGTCATTTCCTACCGTAGCCGACACGTTCGAGAAGATGTTGCCGGCCAGCTGCATACCGTCGCCGGAGTCGCCGGAGAAACGTACTACTACTTCCTCCAATTCTTTAACCATCATTTCGTCTGCCATAACTTTAATTACTATATTTAATTTAAAAACTGATTTTACTTTCAATTTGTGAGCGCAAAGGTCGGAAAGTTAATCGAATTATCAAAATAAATCGAACTTTATTGTCCTATTGACGCCAATTATTTGAAATATCTGAAAGGAACCTGTATTTTTATTCTTGTTAAATCGACAGAAACCGTTATCTTTGCAAGCAAATTTGAAGCGGCCTTGTAGTTCAACGGATAGAATAGAAGTTTCCTAAACTTTAGATAGGGGTTCGATTCCCCTCGGGGCTACTACGGAGAATCTGTGAGAAGTTGTTTTGGTTTGCTTTCATGCTGTATCTGGTTTTAAGTTTAACAATGGCTTCTTTTAAGATGAACGTCTTATAGCTTCTATTTGTTTTAATAATCAATAGAAAAAGCCTCTACCGAATTGTTCGGAAGAGGCTTTTTCTATTTCTGGAATTTATTATTCTTCCGTAGTTACTGGTACAACTTTTTTGTTCTTCATCATGTTGTATGCAATCGGAGATGCAATGAACAGTGATGACAATGTACCGATAACAACACCCAAGATCATTGCGAATGCAAAGCTGCGGATTGAATCACCGCCAAGGATGAAGATACACAGCAATACGATCAATGTACTTAATGATGTATTGATAGTACGTGCAAGTGTAGTGTTCAATGAATCGTTGAACAACTGACGTTTGTCACGTTTCGGATACAGGCCGAAGAACTCACGCACACGGTCGAAGATTACCACCTTGTCATTGATAGAGTAACCGATAGCTGTCAGGATAGCCCCAATGAATGTTTGATCGATTTCCAGTGAGAATGGAACGATGCCCCATAACAATGAGTAAGCACCGATAATCATGATGGTATCGCACGATAGAGCTACGATAGAGCCAATACTATATGCGATGTTGCGGAAACGGATTAAGATATACAGACCGATAGCAATCAATGCCAATACTACAGAATAAATAGCACCTGTCTTGATATCGTCTGCGATACTTGGACCCACTTTTTGAGAACTTACAATACTACCACCAGTGTGATTATCACGGTCGATAAAGGTAGCTAGAGTGATGTTTTGAGTCAGCACAGGTTTCAAAGTCTCATATAAGTATGCTTCGATTTGAGAGTCAACATCGTTTCCTGCATCTTCAATACGGTAGTTGGTACTGATACGTACAGTTTTCTTGTCTGTACCGATAGCGATAACACTAACGTTAGCATCACCGAACTTGCTGGAGATCAATTCACGAATCTGTTCGGGTTCTACCGGATTCTCGAATTGTACTTTGAAATTACGTCCACCGGTAAAGTCGATACTCTGACTTAAACCACGCATGGCAAATGAACCGATACAAACGAGGATGATGGCTACAGTGATGATAAGGGATTTTTTGTTTGTTCCCATAAAATCAAAACGTGTGTTGGTCATCAAGTTTCTTGAAACAGGGGTTGTGAATGTAAGGTTCAACAGTTTGTCCTTGTTCATGAAGTGTTCGTAAACTATACGAGTCATGAACACAGCGGTGAAGAAGGATACTAGAATACCGATAATCAATGTCGTAGCAAAACCACGGATCGGACCGGTACCGAAGTTAAACAGAATGACACCTGTGATGATGGATGTCAGGTTCGAGTCGAAGATAGCGGAGAATGCGTTGGAATAACCGTCAGCAAGTGCTTTCTTCACACCTTTACCGGCACGAAGTTCTTCTTTAGTACGTTCGTAGATAAGTACGTTCGCATCCACTGCCATACCTAGTGACAACACCATACCGGCAATACCGGACATTGTCAATGCTGCCTGGAAGGAGGAGAGGACACCTAATACGAAGAAGAAGTTCAGGAACAATGCACCATTGGCAATCATACCCGGTATGAAGCCGTACATCATACACATATAGATCATCAACAGAATCAGAGCCACTACGAATGAGAATACACCTGCATTGATAGATTCCTGACCCAATGACGGACCAACGATATCTTCCTGTACGATGTGAGCCGGAGCCGGCATCTTACCTGATTTCAATACGTTTGCTAAGTCTTTTGCCTGTTCAGGAGTGAAATGACCTGTAATCTGTGAACGTCCACCTGTGATTTCAGAGTTTACGTTTGGTGCAGAATATACATAGTTATCAAGAACGATAGCGATAGAACGACCGATGTTTTGTTTAGTCAACTGTGCCCAACGACGTGCACCGTCAGAGTTCATAGTCATGCTGACAGCCGGTTTGCTGTATTGGTCAAATTCATCTTTCGCGTCTGTTACTACATCACCTTCCAACGGAGCTTTACCGTTGCGTTCGGTAGACTTGATAGCATATAATTCGAACGTCTGTCCTTTCTTGTCAAATTCAGAAGGAGAAACACCCCATTTCAAATGAAGGTCTTTCGGGAGTTCTGCTTTAACTTCCGGCATAGCCAGATATTTGTTGATATCAGCAGTGTCTTTGTAGTTAGCGTAACCGATCACAGGACCTTGTCCGCTAGAGTTCAACTGCAGGATAGCCAACAGAGGGTATTGCTTTTTAATTTCTGCCAGGTTAGCTGTTGAATTATCTTCAGTAGTTGTAGCATCTCCTTTCAGGGCAGCAGCAAGACTGTCGGCAGCACTTACGCTTTTCTTGGCCGGAGTAGCTTCTGCAAGCGGAGCTTCTTTGGTGGAATCTACAGCGGTAGAGTCTGCATCTGTCTCCTGCGCTAATACAGCACGCAATTTAGCATCAGCAGATTGCATGGCAGGAAGAACTTCTTTAGCTGTATAAGTTTCCCAGAATTCCAGGTTAGCAGAACCTTGGAGAAGTTTTCTCACACGTTCCGGCTCTTTGATACCCGGCAATTCCACCATGATACGACCCATTTTGTCTTCCAGGCTCTGGATATTCGGCTGAACAACACCGAAACGGTCGATACGTGTACGAAGTACGTTATATGAGTTTTCAACAGCAGCTTTTACTTCTGCTCTCAATACTTTTTCAACTTCTGCATCCGATGATTTCTGGTTAACTTTGTCTTTCAACTGTTGTGTTGCGAAGAGTTCGGAAAGTTTTGCGTTAGGAGCAGCTTTGTGGTATTCTCTGACAAATAGCGTGATGATATCATCCTGGCTGTTTACAGCCTGTTTTGCAGCTTCTGCCAATGCATTGTTGAAAGCTTCATCCGGCTTGTTGTCAGCCAGTGCTTTGATAACATCAGGTACAGAAACTTCAAGGATAACGTTCATACCACCTTTTAGGTCCAAACCTAAACTAATCTCCATCTCACGACATTGTTTCAGCGTCCAGTTACCCAACCACACTTTCTCATTGGAGAGAGAGTCGAGGTAGTCTTGTTCCACTTTCGGGTCGCCGTTCGCAATTTCTTTCGCCTTGTTGGTATAATGGCGTGTTACGAAGGAGAAGGAGAGATAGAACACACATACCAGTGTGAGTAATACCGCAAAAACCTTTACAAATCCTTTGTTTTGCATTTTACTTTTAATTTATGATGATTACTTTTTTAATTTAATTTTCAGTTAAATTCTGTCGTACACAAGTTCTTTTTGCCGCATACAAGGCTGCAAATATAGTTTTTTTTTCACATTCATGTGTAATAAGCCCTCAAATATTTGATGTTTAAGGGCTTTTTTGCTGAATTATTTCATTCCTCTGTTTTTCAGTAGTGGTTCCAGGCTTGGTTCCGCTCCACGGAAATTCTTATAAAGCACCATCGGGTCTTCGCTGTCTCCCTTCTCCAATACGTTATGGCGGAACAGGTCGGCGGTGTTTTTATCAAAAATACCATGTTCTTTGAAAGCTTCGAAAGCATCATTGTCCAATACGTTGGCCCATAGGTAACTATAGTATCCGGCTGCGTATCCGCCAATGATATGATTGAAGTAAGTCACGCGATAACGCGGTGCTATTTCGGGAATCAAATTAAGCTTGTCCATCGCTTCTTTTTCGAATGCAAGCATATCCAGATTCTTTACATCTGTCATCGTGTGCAGGTTCATGTCGAGGATGGCGGCAGCCAGTAATTCGGTGGTCATGAAGCCCTGGTTGAAAGTTTTCTGTTGCAGTATCTTCTCGATGATTTCGTCGGGTATCACTTCTCCTGTCTGATAATGTTTGGCATACATTTTCAGCACTTCGGGTTCAGTCGCCCAGTGTTCGTTGATTTGAGAAGGAAGCTCTACAAAGTCGCGTACCACGTTGGTTCCCGATGTTCCTTTGTATTCACATTTTGTCAGCAGTCCGTGCAGAGCGTGACCAAATTCGTGAAACAGGGTTTCCACTTCATCCATGGTCAATAAAGAGGGGGTGTCGCCTACCGGCTTGGTAAAGCTGCAAACGTTGCATACCAACGGACGGGTTGTTCCGTGTTGCTCACGATAGTTGCTCATCCATGCACCACCGCTTTTCCCGGGACGTGGGAAATAGTCTACATAGAAGATACCGAGCTGGGAACCGTCTGCGTCTTTCACTTCAAAGACTTCTACATCAGGGTGATAAGTTGGTATGCCTTCCAGTTTGCTTAGGGTGATGCCATATAATTTGTTGGCTACGGCGAAAGCGCCATCGCGTACATTCTCCAGTTTGAAGTAAGGTTTTGTATCCTCTTCAGACAGGTTGTATTTTTCTTTCCGTAGTTTTTCGGTATAATACCACCAGTCCCATGCTTCCAGTTTTTCTCCTTTTCCTTCCTTATCCATTAATTTCTGAAGTTCGGTAGCTTCTGCTTTTGCTTTTGGCAGTGCGTAGCTCCAGAGGTTATTTAAAAGGCTCATTACGTTGTTGGCG
Organism: Bacteroides celer; assembly: GCF_002632415.2. Classification (NCBI taxonomy): domain Bacteria; kingdom Pseudomonadati; phylum Bacteroidota; class Bacteroidia; order Bacteroidales; family Bacteroidaceae; genus Bacteroides; species Bacteroides celer. The sequence goes on from NZ_CP178209.1 coordinate 507,153, forward strand.
TTCTTTGCCATGGTTTCATCCAGGACGAAGTTTGCATAACAGTCGAAACCTAATAAGTTCGCTTTTTCCAGGCGGAGAGAAACGATCTTGCGGATGTTTTCCTTGTTATCGTTTCCGTCGTTGTTGTTGCCGCGGTTGATATAAGCTTTGTATATTTGCTCCCGGAGCGGGCGATTTTCAGAATATTGCAGGAAAGGCAGACGGCTGGCATTGTGCAGGGTGAACAACCATTTTCCCGGTTGTCCGGCTGCTTTCGCTTCTTCGGCCGCACTTTGGCGGAACCATTCAGGCAATCCTGCCAGATCTTCTTCCTTGTCAACGAAAAGTTGGAAGGCATTATTCTCATTCAGCACATTGTTGCTGAAAGTGATGCCAAGTGTAGAAAGCTCCTTGTTGATTTCGCGGAGACGAGTTTGGTCCTTTTCGCCAAGGTTCGCTCCGGAACGGATAAATCTTTTATAAGTCTTGTCCAGCAGACGTTCTTGTTCCGACGTCAGGTTCAATGAATCTTTCTTTTGGTAGACATCGTTCACCCGTTTGAATAGTTTCCCATTCAGGGAGATATTGTCATTATGTTCCGAAAGAACCGGTGCCAGTTTGATGGAAAGTGCGGTCAGCGAATCAGTAGTTTCCGCATCTGTCATATTGAAGAAAATGATGCTTACCCGGTCTAAGATGGGTGCGCTGTTATCCAAAGCCACAATCGTATTTTCGAATGTCGGAATTTCCGGGCTTTCGATGATGGCTTCGATATTTTGATTCTGTTCTTCTATACCTTTTAGAAAGGCAGGTTCATAGTGCTCTAATTTAATCTTGTCGAAAGAAGGAACACCATACTCGGTTTGAAACTCTGTAAAGAAAGGATTGCTTTCTGTTTTCGTAGCACAGGAGTACATCATACAACTTACTGCTAAAATGGTTAGTGTCTTTTTAATCATCATAAGTGTTTTTTATTAGAGTTTTCAGTTCTTATCGTTTACTGATATAGCACCAGATCGGGTAATGGTCTGATGCCTTGATAGACCGGTCTACTGTGCAATTGTAGGCTTTCAGGTTGGGGCTGATCAAGATATTGTCTATGCGGAAATAGAACTTGTTCTGATTGTAGGAAATCCCCAATCCTTTACCGGACTGTGTGAATGCATCGTCTAGTTTTTGAGTCAGGATGCGATGGGTATATGAGATAGAACCGTCGTTGAAATCGCCGCATACTATGGTTGTCGGATATTTACTTTCTGCAATGGTTTTAGCCACAGAATCTGCTTGTGTAGCCCGGATAGCCGATGCTTCCGCCAGTTTTCTTATTAATTGCCTAAGTCCGGTTTTTACTTTCTTGGCATTCGGGTCTTTAATCATATCCTCATACATCCCTCTGTCTTCTTTGGTGAGCTTGTTGGATTCCAGGTGGTTGTTGATTAATGTAAGAGTGTCGTTATTCACATTCAGTACATATTTCATGGAGCCGTTATAATTACTTTCATATTCGATGGGATGTATCGAGAGTATGGGGAACTTAGAGAAACAGGCAAGTTGCACATCTCCTTTCCCTTGTTGGTGGACGGATTGGTAAGGATAGGCTTTCAATGCTTTTTTAATGTCCTGTTCCGTCAGGTATTTCTTGTTGGTAGCGGTGTTATATTCTTGCAGACAGATAATATCGGCGTTACTATCTACAAGATAAGACAATACCGGGTTTTTTCCATCTTTCTTCTCCAAATTGTTGAAACTCATTACGTTGTAGGATAGGATTTTGATGCTTCCTTCCGGTATGGTTTTAGTGGTGGAGTTAAAAGGAATATAAGTCCGTATCTGCGGAATACAAATTAGAAAACCGATGGCAGGCAAGAGCGCATAGCGGTAATTGACAAATGCCCAGAAGCCGATAAAAATCAGATTAATCGTCAGGAATATCGGAAATGCAAGTCCCAAGCTGGAAGCAAGTGGGTTTATTTTCGGGTTAAGGTAAGGGCTATAAGCGCTTAATATCAACGTTCCCACGAAGAGAGCGTTGACAGCAAGTATCAGATATGCGACAAATTTGCCAATATGTTCCATTCTTTTATCTTTTGCTTGCGTCGAACAAGCTTTTCTTTTCTTCAGTTGTCAGACTGTCGTAACCGGATTTCTTTAGTTTTTCCAAAATACGGTCCACTTCATCAGACTGTGCTTTTTTGTGGGCATTGTAATCATAATCCTTCTCGCGACCGATGGCACTGTTTCCATAGTGTACCTTCATTTTCGGTTTCCGTTTCCATGTTTTCTTTTGAAACAAGGAAGTGAAACCATCCAGAATCCAGTTGATCCAGGAAGTCAAATCAGTTCCTTTACTTAGGCTGGCGGCAAACCAAAGTCCTGCAAGAGCACCGCCCAGGTGGGCGATATGTCCTCCGGCATTACTTGAGGTGATGGATAATACATCGATTCCGATAACAACCAGTGCCAGATATTTGAGACGGATAGCACCGAAAAGAAAAAGTTGCACCCTGTAATTTGGTTCACGATAAGCCGTAGCAGCTACGATGGCTAATACGGAAGCTGATGCTCCTACCAATGTTGCACCCGCTACTTGCGAACTGAATAAAGGAAATACATTGTAGGCAACCATATACAGTAAACCTCCACAGATACCTCCTAATACATATAGTCCTCTTAAATGTTTGGCCGAGAAAAAGTAGAGAAACAAACTTCCGAACCAATACAGCCAGAGCATATTGAATAAAATATGCAGGACACCGGCATGCATAAACATATAAGTAAATAACGACCACGGCTGATGAATAAATCCGATAAAGGATGCCGGCAGGGCAAATATACCGAATATATCGGGGGTACTTACTTCAAACAGTCGCAAGAAAACGTTAATCAACGTGCCAATCACAAAGATGCCTACGTTGATATAAATCAGTTGGATGAAAATATTTCCTCTTCTGAATGTCTCCTTTAAATCAGCTATAATATGTCCCATTGTTATTGCTTTTTTTTCTCCAATACAAAATCAGGATCAATCCAAATAACATTCCTCCCAGGTGAGCAAAGTGAGCGACATTGTCTCCGGCGCTATTGGCAAGTCCTGACCATAATTCAATCGCGGCGTATCCTATAACGAAGAACTTCGCTTTGATAGGAAATGGCAGCGGGAAGATAAACAACCGGTTATTGGGAAATAACATGCCGAATGCCAGCAATATGGCGTAAACGGCTCCCGAAGCACCTACGGTGGTCATCATGTTCAGATACTCTTCCATTGGGATAACACCTGTACCTATATTCACTTGTGCGTAGTGGCTAAGTTCCGTTACATATTGAATATACTGTACCCCTTCCTGGATAAGTCCCGCACCGATACCGCAGAGAATATAGTAAAAGAGGAAACGTTTGGGTCCCCAGGTTTGTTCGAGAATCGGTCCGAACATAAAAACGGCAAACATATTAAAGAAAATGTGGCTGAATCCGCCGTGCATGAACATATAAGTGATAAGCTGTGCCGGATTAAAGTCACTTGCGAGGAAAAAATGTAATCCCAGATAATTCGTTAAATCCAGGCCGTAACGTTGGGCTACGATTGTCCCGAAAAATACTAGTACATTGATAATTATCAGGTTTTTAGTTACAGTTGGCATCATTTTTATTTCTGAATATTTAGATAATAGACGCAAAAGTACGAATAAATTCTGTTTTAAAGCATGAAAAACGCTTCCTATTAGCTCTTTTTCAATAATTTGCTGCGTTTTTTTTATGTTTTTATTTGATATGTTGTTTTGTTCGGCTATATTTGTGGAATCAATCCATTGTGGGATAATCTTTTGTGTAACAAATATATTAATTAATCATTTTACGTATTATGAATAAGTCTGATCTTATTAGTGCAATGGCTGCTGAAGCTCAAATGAGCAAAGCCGATGCAAAAAAAGCACTTGATGCTTTCATCACTTCAGTTACTAATGCTATGAAAGCTGGTGACAAAGTATCTCTCGTAGGTTTTGGTACTTTCTCTGTAAGCGAAAGAGCTGAAAGAACTGGTATTAACCCTTCTACAAAGGCAACTATTACTATTCCTGCTAAGAAAGTAGCTAAATTTAAAGCTGGTGCTGAATTATCTGCAGCTGTTGAATAAGATAGATAGTTGAAAGAAATTAAGAGAGGAGACGTGATGCGTCTCCTTTTTTTGTATCTTTGCGCGCAAGAAATAACTTGATTATGAAGATAGAAGATAAACTTGTAGCGTCCGTTATCAGCGGACTCAAAGCACTTTACGGTCAGGAAGTCCCTGAAAAGATGGTGCAGTTGCAAAAAACGAAGAAAGAATTTGAAGGACATTTGACGTTGGTGGTATTTCCTTTCCTGAAGATGTCAAAAAAAGGACCGGAGCAAACGGCACAGGAAATCGGTGAATATCTGAAGGCAAACGATCCAGCTGTAGCAGCGTTTAATGTGATAAAAGGGTTCTTGAACCTGACTATTGCATCGGCTACATGGATTGAGTTGCTGAACGAGATTCAGGCAGATGAACAGTACGGCTTAGTGCAGGTCACTGACGCTTCTCCATTGGTGATGATTGAATATTCTTCTCCGAATACAAATAAACCGCTTCACTTGGGACACGTGCGTAATAACCTTTTAGGCAACGCATTGGCTAACATTGTAGCGGCAAACGGCAATAAGGTAGTCAAAACAAATATTGTAAACGACCGTGGTATCCACATCTGTAAGTCCATGCTGGCATGGAAGGAATACGGAAACGGTGAAACTCCTGAAACTTCGGGTAAGAAGGGTGACCACCTGGTAGGTGATTATTATGTATCTTTCGATAAGCATTATAAAGCGGAAGTAAAGGAGCTGATGGCTAAATTTACAGCGCAGGGAATGAGTGACGATGAAGCGAAAGCAAAGGCTGAAGCTGAATCTCCATTGATGCAGGAGGCCCGCGAAATGTTGGTGAAGTGGGAAGCCGGTGATCCGGAAGTACGCGGATTGTGGGAAATGATGAACAACTGGGTATATGCAGGATTCGACGAAACCTACAAGAAGATGGGTGTCAGCTTCGACAAGATCTATTACGAATCCAATACTTACCTCGAAGGAAAAGAAAAAGTAATGGAAGGTCTGGAAAAAGGTTTCTTCTACAAGAAAGAAGACGGTTCCGTATGGGCCGACCTGACTGCCGAAGGACTGGATCATAAGCTCCTTCTCCGTGGTGACGGTACTTCTGTCTACATGACTCAGGATATCGGTACGGCTAAACTTCGTTTTGCCGATTACCCGATTAATAAGATGATTTATGTAGTAGGTAACGAACAGAACTATCACTTCCAGGTGCTTTCTATCTTGCTCGATAAACTTGGTTTCGAATGGGGTAAGAGTCTGGTACACTTCTCTTACGGAATGGTGGAACTGCCGGAAGGTAAGATGAAATCCCGTGAGGGTACGGTAGTTGATGCTGACGACTTGATGGAGGAAATGATTGCTACTGCTAAAGAAACTTCACAAGAACTAGGCAAACTGGATGGTTTGACACAGGAAGAAGCTGATGATATTGCCCGTATTGTGGGTCTGGGAGCATTGAAATATTTCATTCTGAAAGTCGATGCCCGTAAGAATATGACATTCAATCCGAAAGAATCTATCGACTTCAATGGTAATACAGGTCCGTTTATTCAATATACTTATGCACGTATCCAGTCTGTACTTCGGAAAGCTGCCGAATCAGGTATCGTAATTCCTGAACAGATTCCGGCTGGTATTGAATTGAGTGAAAAGGAAGAAGGGCTGATTCAGATGGTTGCTGACTTTGCTGCTGTTGTAAAACAAGCCGGTGAAGATTACAGCCCGTCTATTATTGCTAATTATACTTATGACTTGGTGAAAGAATACAATCAGTTCTATCATGACTATAGTATTCTGCGCGAAGAGAATGAGGCAGTGAAAGTATTCCGTATCGCTCTGTCTGCTAATGTAGCTAAAGTTGTTCGCTTGGGAATGAATTTGCTGGGTATCGAAGTACCTTCCAGAATGTAGAATTTTATTCAAATACGAATCCCCTTATTAACCTCCTGTCCTTCCAGTTAGGAATGGTGGAATAAGGGGATTTCCTTTAAAGAACGCTCAATTTATAAATGAATTATGCGAATCAGTAGTTGATTCCTTAGTTAAAAATTAGATAAATCAATGCGATGGCAATTTTTCCCATCGTATGTACCAGCAGTCCAGATGTAGATCTGACTTTCATCGCTCTTTGAATATTTGTTTTTTCATTCAACCAGTTGAAAAATGATTCAATGGGTTGTCTGACTTTTGAGACTGCCGTTGAAAACAAGTCTCTTGCCGCTTTCTCCCTTTTTGTTATTTCAGGTGATTCTCCTTTGATAGCTTTTACAGGAGTAAATAGCTCGAGTTTTTTGTATTCTTTCGTCTCTTTATAGAATGGTATATCCGAATATATTTTATCGGCATATATTTCTCTATTGTTCAGATTTCCCACACATTCTCTTTTGAATACAGTGGAGTCATTTTCATCCGCAGCGGAAAGTATGAGCATTTCAGGAAAAGGTATAGTTCCTTTTCTACGGAAAGCCACTGCATGGAGTTTTAGTCCGAAGTAATACATGTTCTTTGTCGAACAATATCCTTTGGAAGTAATCTCAGTGGCTACCTTTCCTACTTTGTTCTTTCCCGCGCAAGTAATGATAGGCATCGAGTCAACTAATGATTTCATACTGTCACAATCTTGAGGTTTGAATGAATGGATTAACTGCCTGACGAGTTCGCTGATTGCTTCCGGCATCAAATTCAATCTATAATTGAATGTTTGGTAAGAAGGCAAGTCAGGGAACCATGAAAGCAGGTATTCCTTGGTAAAGGTATGTATGTCTTTGATTTTAAAGTATTGCTGATAAGCTCCACAGAACAAATATACAGTAAGCAGTTCCTGATCGGTAAAGATTGGATGATTGTTATTACTGAACCTCTGGCAGTAGAACTTGAGTGAAAACTCGTAAACATCGCAGATATACATATATGTTTTTATAAGTTTTAATTCTTTCTCCTTGGGAATCATAATTAGAACAATGAGTGGTTTTATTCTTCTAATATACTGATTTTCAAGGAGATTAGAAAATTAATTTATGAGATAATTAACTGAATAATAACATTTTAACAAGCGAAAAGGCTGATGTTTATCAACTGCTGATTCGCATGAATAATTGTAGTTTCGCAAGTATTCTGGATAACTTTTCCTCCTTCTGTGCGGATGGCACGACTTGCAAAAGTTGAATTAAAGTATTTCTTCCAGTTTCTTCTCAATCTCTTCTCCGCGCAAGTCCTTTGCGATGATTTTGCCATTCTGAATGAGGAAAGTGGCAGGGATGGACCTTACTCCATATTGCATGGCTCCTGCACATTCCCAACCTTTCAGGTCGGATATTTGCGGCCATGTCAGACCGAGGCTTTCAATGGCTTTTTTCCATGCGTCTTCGCTATTGTCCAGTGAAACGCCGATGATTTCAAACCCTTTTTGATGGTATTTCTCATAAGCGGCCTTTACACTGGGCATCTCGGCACGACAAGGTCCGCACCAACTTGCCCAGAAGTCGATCATAATCACTTTGTTGGCATTGGCTATTTCCGTTATGCTAAGGCTTTTCCCGTCGGGAGTATTGAGCGAGAAATCGATGAATGGTTGACCGACGGCAGTCTTTTTCTTGTTGGCAAATTCTTCTTTGATGAAGGCGATGTCTTCCGAGAAATAGATGGAAGGAGCCTGTTCCAATAGTTGGGCAACCGTTTCCTCTTCAAAATCTTTCATGTAAGAGAAGAGCAGGGTGTAGACTCCCGCCACGTTTTGTATGTTGTCTTTGCAGAACTGAATCCGGTGTTTAAGGGTTTCTTTGTCCAAAGCTTCCATTTCGGTTTGTTTCTGTTTGGCTGTGATGGAGTCTAGCGGATGAACCGTGTCGTTCAATGCCCGATAAAGATCCAGACTCTTGCCGCATCTCTTTTCGTCTTCATTGTAGAAGGCGCACCATGCTTCATTGGTAGGAGTACCTTTGACATCGAGCGTGAAAGATTTCGGGTCGATGTTGATTTGTATATCCCCATTCTCAAGGAAAAGTTGGCTTCCTGCTTTCCCTTCTCCGTTTTTTATATAAGAGATATAGCGGATATCTGCCGTGTCCTGCCGTCCGGTAAATGTAAATTCGTTATTCTTTATAACGGTCTGTGCCAATGTGTCGGGATTCCATCCTACGAATTTCAATAGCATGACTGTGTCTCCGTCTTGAGCTCCGGTGATGTTACCGGTTATTTTGTAGCCCGGTGTCTGTTGGCATGCGCTTATCACGGAAAGGCATGTTAACGCTGTGATTGTAAATGTTCTCATTTTTTTTCTTTAAATTATTTATTTGCAATAAAGTTTCAATATGGTACTGATTTCTTCCACTCCTGACGGTGCTTTCATCACTTTTCCGTCCGGTGCTATCATTGTATAGTAGGGTACGCTGTTTCCTACCCGATACTTCTTGAAGAAATCTTCATATCCCTGTTTGCTAAGCAGATATTGCTTCCACGGCATTTTTTTCTTTTCCATCATGTTTCTCCAAGCTTTCTCATCCCGGTCGCAAGATACTCCTATCACGACAAACTGTTCATGGTATTGTTCCTGCAACTTTTTGATGTCCGGCATGGCATACAGGCACATACCGCACCAGCTTGCCCAAAAGTCAATCAATACGAATTTGTCTTTCGGTACAATGTCTTCCAGATTGACCGTCTTTCCGTCCGTGCTTGTCAGTTCAAGGTTGACGAGCGGAGCACCTACCGTAGTCTGTTTGGCATATTCAATCAGGTTTTTGAAAAGCGTGAAGCGTGCCGTGTCGGCAGGAACGGAAACAACGGCTTTCTCCAGCTTGTCTACCTGTTCCTTCGTCAGTCCGTATCCTCTTTGGAGCATATTGTTCGCAAAATAGACGGAGATGACGGAATGAGGGTGTGAGAGTATGAAATCCCAACTCTTTTCCGTTTCGGTCTGATCGTCTTTTTGCGGGTTTCCGTCGGAGGCCTGATAGAGGGATAAATTGTATTCATTAAAGTCATTCTGCACCTCTCCACCGGTAATCCGGAAGTAGGGAGTGACAGACCAATCCGTAAATAAGTCGCTGTATCGGGCGGCTTCCACTTTCATCTCGGCATTATCCAAAAAGACGGAAGTGTACGTCCACCGGATAGAATCGGTGTTGACAGAATCCGGATGGGGGGCATACTGTGCGAGGAGGTCGAGATTGTTGGTAGTCAGTGTACAAAGAATAGGGTGTGCCACTTTTCCCCGCAGTTCGAAGCATCCGTTCTTTGCCGTTGTTTCTACGATGGTTTCCGATGAAAGGTTTTCGGAATTTAGGAGTGCCACTTTGACACCGTCCCTCATTCCGGGAAGGCATCCTTTCAGCACGAATCCTTTTTCCTGTGCTTGCATCCAGACAGGCAGGCTCAAGAAAAGGACAGATAAAAGAAAAGGAATTTTTTTCATGTTGTTGCTCTATTAATGGGCGTTTCGTACGTAACGGACACTCAATTTGTTGGCATCCGGTTCCATGCTTTGGCGATATACTTGCGAAGATTGATAATATAGTTTCCGATAGAAGTAATAATCCCCTTCTTTGGATGGGTCGGCTGTGGCGGTCCAATAGAAACCGTACGAACCCATGAAGCGGTAGCCCGATGTACTCATGATGGTATGTTGGGTATAGTATCCGGCCATAAGCATATTCAACAGAGTGCCTTCGGAAGACTGGCGCATCAATTGTCCTGTCACGGTGCCGCGCCATTCGTCGGCATCCGCATCGGCTTGAGACATACCCAATGCTTTTTCCAGACTCATCCAATCTTCATCGGTAGGTAGCCTCCATCCGTCGGGGGTAGCTTCCAGTGCTCCCTGTTGGGTATAAAGATACCCATATTTGGCAGACCATTTATCTTCGTCTATGTTGCCGCTTTGATAAGCGTTGTAATCTAAGTAATAGCAACATTTGGTTTCGTCCATAATCGTGCCGTACCATTCATCCTCGATGGTCAGCTGATAACGGAAGTTTTCCACCATCCAGTCTAGTCCGCCAATGCGTACCCAGTGATATTCTGCACCGTCTCTTTCGTCGGTGAAAGTTCCTGTGGCTTCGGGAGTCACGGTCGGCAAGGTGTTGTCATCGTCATTGCTGCAAGCTGTTCCCAGCAAGGTACATAGCAGACATACTGTTATTTTATATAGTTTCATGTGATTCTTTTTATTAATAAATGTAACCTAATTCTTCTATCAGTGTTCTTAGCAATTCCGCTTTCTCTATGACTATGGGATATTCCGCATACAGTTCTTCTACCTCTTGACGGGGGTGATTCATGACGAGTTCTGTGAAAGAAACCAAGTCTTGTGCTTTAGAGGGATATAGCTGCGTAGTGGGAATTACTCCCCAGAATAACCCTTCGACCAGAAATCCGGCTTCATTCAGTGCTTTCATGTTAAGTTCGTGGTCTTCGGGGTCGTCAATCATAAAATCTCCATCGTATAATCCGTTACAGATGTTATAGAAAGGAGTGAGGGTTGTCTCTTGTGCTTGCAACGAACCGCCTAGTGTCGTTGTCAGAATAGAGGTAGCCAATGCCTGTTTCTCCTCTGTTGTCAGATATTCAAAAGAATAGCCGACTGCAATGGCAACACTTCGCTGTCCGTACAATGTTTCGGGATACGTATATTCGGTATTGTTCATGATAGAGTAAACCGCGAACCATGAGAACGGGCGAAGAAAGTTGGGAAGGTGCGGAAGCACATACTCTTTTAGAAAAGCAGCGACAGCTTTTTTTTCCTCCAGAGTCTGCAAATATTCATACGTATAGGTGTTGGTTACTGTCGTACTGCTTCCCAAAATATATCCCATATCCAATGTTTCGGTGAAATAGTAATCGTCACCGTTGAAGTCCGTTCCATGTTTTTCGTGGCGGAGAGTGTCATTGAAAAGCAGATAACATTTCTCTGTCTGGTAAAATTCCCGTCGTAGTACGGATTCCGCATCCGTCGCGTTGGGGTCGGGAGCAAAGCAATCGGTCATCGTATCCGGTATGGCGGTCAGTTCGTCTTCACTGCCACAGGCTGTCAGGCCCATCAGGCACAAGCTATATAAAAGTAAAGTATGATATTTCATGATTCAATCTGTTTTTTTAGTTCGGGTTTGTCTCTGTATAGTTTCTCCAAGGACGTTCGTTGTTGGTCATGCCGGTATTGAAGTCAATCACCTCTTGTGGGATGGGCAGTGTGTAGGCCGGGTCGTACGCTTCCAATACGAACACATGGGTCGTCACCTTGGTTGCATCCAGACGTCCGGTGTAGTAGGTATAGTTGTGGGTGATTTTCTTGGACTCGGGATATTTTTCGCAGACCATGTAACGGCGCAAGTCAAACCAGCGGTGACCTTCCAGAGCCAGTTCCTTCCGGCGTTCCTCGCGGATGGCTTTCACCAATGCTTCCCCGCTGGCAGCCACTTCGTAGTTGCTTCCTGTCGCATAGCGATTCCGGCGAAGCGTATTCAGAGCCGAACGAGCCTCACTTTCGTTGCCGGTATATGCTTCCGCTTCCGCCTTGTTCAGATAGGCTTCCGCGGTGCGGAACAGGAATTTGTCGGAAACTTCTGCCATGTAGTGTATGTATCCATCGCTATATCCGTAACAATAATAGTCGTCTCGTTCCGGCACAATATATTGTTCTTCATTTCTGTTCCCGTGAGCCGTCTTGGTGTATCCGATAAAATCGTTCCGTGTCCACCACCATTGGCTTTTGCGCAAATCGTTTTCCTCATACGTGTCATATAGTTCTTTGGCTACGCGGAATGATTGGCAGGCATAGGCCATGTTGCAGGGAATGTCATTGCCTCCCATTGAGAAGAGCGTTTCTTTAGATGTTTTAGAAAGGAAACCGCTTGCCGGTGCAGTCGTGTTCATGTCTGTCAATGTGGAGCGCGCTTTCAGTACCTTGTCGGCATAGTGTGCTGCCATTTCCCAATTTTGCATGTACAGGTAGACACGGCTTTCGAGCAGATGTACGGTTGTGCTGTCTGCCCGGTAGATGGATTTGGGCTTTTCTGTCTGCGACAGGCATTTTTCCGCTTCCTGCAAATCTGCCAAGACCTGACTATAGACCTCTTGCACGGTATTTCTCTGGTAAATCTTGTCGTCCACTTTTTCTGTCGTTTTGAGAGGAACGGCAAGGTCGGACGTTGCCGTCGCCTTGTTGTAAGGTTTGCCGTACAGGTTTGCCAGCCAGAAGTAGTAAGCGGCACGCAGGAAATGTGTTTCTCCTTTCACACGGGTGACTCCCAGCCTGTCTTCTTCGCTGCTCTGCGGCACGTTGTCCACACTGCCAAGAATGTTGTTGGCCACGTTGATCAGCCGATAAAGTTCCGTCCATGTATCGTCTTCGGAGATGTATCCGCTGTATGAAGGAGTTTGCCCGATTCGCTGTTGCCAGGTGTAGCAACCGAATACTTTGTCCTTGACGTCGTATAAAACAGCTTCACTTCCGTAGTCGTCGAAATATCCCGCATTGTGTTCTTCCATTTCATCGGCAAGGAATGGGAGAAAATATCCGATGTTGGTAGTGAGGGCAGCCGAATTCGACCCTTGTACGGGCAGATAGCAGTCGCCTATCAGCAGTTCATCCAAATCCTTGTACGAAGAAACGTAATAGGTGTCTTGTGAGTATTCTTCCAGAAAATCGGAGCAACTGCACAGACAGGCAATCAAACTTATATAGATAAGATGTTTCATATCCTTTATGTTGTTTAGTTGGTTTTTTAGAAATTAACAGTCAGTCCCAGTGTATAAGTCGGTGTGTCCGAGAGTTGCACTTCGGAGAAGCCGCCTTGCGTGGGTGTCTGTCCCTTCAGTTTGCTGTCGCAGAATGTATAGAGGTTGGTAGCTCCCAATGTCAGAGCGAGCCGTTGCAGCCCCCAATGGCTTAAAACGGTTTTGGGAAACTCGTAAGTCAAAGATACATTCGCGATTTTCAGGTAATCGGCACTTACCACCCGCAAGTCGGAATAGTCATACATCGTCCATGCGTCGTCGGCAATTTTGGTTCCTTCATAAGGAGAACCGGAACTCCAGTGGGCATTATAGTAATAGTATCCGTTGGAGTTTCTGCTCATTGTGGAGGGAATGTTCGTTGTCAACTCGTCTCCCGGCTTTTTCCATGCGTTCAGCAGTTCGCGGTTGATATTCATTTCGGCGGAATATCCATTGATGAAGTTGTTCATCATGCGGAACAGGCGTGTGCTGGCTCCCAAGCTGTAGTTTAGCGTGATGCCGAGTCTCCACGACTGATAGTTGAACGTACTGTTGATGCTTCCGGTGATGTCCGGGTCGCGTTTGCCCGAAGGAGTGAGTACACGGATGTAGGTATCATATTTGCTAAGTCCTTTCAGTTCGCTCTGGCGGTCTTCCCAGTCGTCGAACAACGGGCCTCCGTCTACAGGGCTTAGTCCGACAAACTTGTAAGAATAGAATGTCCCGATGGGCTGTCCCTCGACGACGGCCGTACCGTTGAGAAAATCTTCCAGCTCATACGTCTCTTGTCCCGGGGCTGTTTTCATTTCGTTCATGATTTTGGAGAAGGAAGTGGAAAATATCCAGTTGAAATCTTCAGTCTTCACCGGGACAACGGTCAGGTTGAGGTTATATCCTTTGTTGATGACCGTTCCCGAATTGACAATATAAGAGGTATAACCGTTTATGTCCGAGATTGGTTTTTCCATGAAAGCGTCCGTTGTCTTTTTATAATAGTATTCCGCACCGAACGTCAGACGCCCGTTGAAGAAAGAAGACTCCAGACCGACATTGGTAGAGTGTGTCTTTTCCCATTTCAAATCGGGATTGGCGAAACCATTGGGGGCAACGGTAGAAGTCAGTTCATCGTAATAACTGCTGTGGCTTCCTTTTCTAAGTACCAGCACCGGTGTCTGTCCGTCGAGCATATTGCCTTGTTCGCCATAAGAGGCTTTGAAGGTCAGGTTGTCGAGCCAGTCGGCATGGATGCCGATCGCGTTCTTCAGGTCGGTCATGCCGGATACGGACCATACGGGAAGCAGTTTCTCGTTACTTCTCGAGCCGAACTTGTTGGAGCCGTCGTAACGGGTGTTCGCATTGACAGTGAAATAATCCTTGTAGCTATAGGAAGCGGTGGCGTAGGCAGACAGCAGGTTGGTCCGGTTGTCGGTAAGTGTCGGCACGTTGGACATGACGAATCCTGTATAATAGTTGTTGAATACGGCAGGGTCAATGTCGGCGATAAACGACTTTCCACGGTCGGCATAATAACCTCTCTGTGTATGCAGATAGCCATTGTAACGGTTGGAGTTGGCTTCTCCACCAATGGAGGCACTCAAGTAATGCTGGCTTTCGGCACCGAAGAACTTATTGATATTGGCTTGCAGACGTCCGGTATAGCTTTTTGTTTTGGAAGTATTCGTGCTTAGTTCCCCTCCGTATGGCAGCATACTGTCGGTGGGCGGAGTTACGCCGTATTCCGAGCGGCGCAAGTCGCTGGCGTAAAAACCTTTTTCTCCCCAATAGCCTTCTATATCCGCGTTGGTCAGTGTCCCGGAAAAGATAGCGCTCACATTCAACCAGTCGGTGGCGTTGTAGCGCAGGTTGGCGGTTGCCGTGAATCCGTTGGTGTTCTGTTTCTGATAACTGTTCTCCAGTTCGTTCAGAATATTATATCCAATGTGGGTGGTGCCCGAATCAAAGCTGGCGTATGATAGCGGTTTCAAGTAATATGAGTAAGTCCCGTCGGCATTATAGGCGGGAATGGCGCGGCTGGTGTTATAGGCGTAGTTAATCGGATTCAAATCATCCTGGGTATATTCCCTTTCGTTCAGGTAACCGTTGACGTTGAACGATAGCAGGAGTTTTTTAGATAATGTCATATCCAGTTTGGCTGTGGCGGTGTATCGGCGGTTGGTCGTGTTGTTGATAACGTCGTCTTCATCCGTATATCCGATTGAGGTATAGTAGCGGACGGCTTCCGAACCTCCGGACACGTTGACGGAATGGTCGTGCGAGAACGAGTCGTGTGTCAGCAAGTCGAACCAGTCGGTATTCATCGTTTGCAGCCGTGCCACTTCCGACTGGAACTGCTCGTTGGTGCTGGTTCCGTTGTAGTAGTTTTGAAGGGCCGCTTCATAACCCACAACCGGCATATTGCTCGGATAAATATAATGGTTGGCCACCAAGTCTTGTGAGAACCGTATGCGCTCCTGCGAGTTCATCAAATCTATTTTCCGGTCCGTATAGCGCGGGCGGCGGCGCATGGTTGCCGTGGCGGAATAGGAAACGACCGGCTTGCCGATGCGTCCCTTTTTGGTAGTAATCACAATTACACCGTTGGCGGCGCGTGTACCGTAGAGTGCCGTAGCGGCAGCGTCTTTCAGTACATCCAAACGGTCGATGTCCTGCGGGTTCAATCCGGAGATGGCGTTACCGATGCGGTTCACGTAGTCCGGGTCGTTCAGCACGTCCGAAGAAAGATTGACCGGGTCGTTCACGATGATTCCGTCCACCACCCACAGCGGTTCACGGTTGCCGATAATGGTAGACGAACCACGGATACGCAGACGAGGAGTGGCGTTCACTTCGCCACTGTTGTTGGAAACTATCAAATCGGGGATTTTCCCTTCAAGCATGTGGTTCAGATTGGTAACTCCCGGAATCTGTATGTCCTCCATTTTGACGGAAGTAACGGCACTCGTCAGGTGGCGGCGGTCGATATTCTGGTATCCCGTCACTACCACATCGCTCATCAGCGTGGCGTCATCTTCTAGTGTGATGTGGACGACCGTGCCACTTTTTGCCTTATACGTCAGGGGCTTTTTGCCGACATAGGTGATGACGAGCGTAACCGTCTCTTTTCTCACCGGTAACACGAAGTTTCCTTCCATGTCCGTAATCGTTCCGTTGTTCTCCGCCTTGTTGAGAATAGCTGCACCTTCCAGCGGTTCGCCGTTGGTATCTCTGATAGCTCCACGAATTGTTTTCTTGTCCGTTTGTCTTTTTACAGTGAAAACGTGCACGAACCTTCCGTTGATTTCATAGCGAAGGTCAGTGTTTTTCAGAAGCTGTGTCATTGCTTTTTCCACCGATGCGTCTTTCAGTTGGACTGTTATCTTATATTTCTCTACGTCGTCATAGGCGAACTGGATTTTGTAATAGCCTGACAAACGTTCTATCTGCCGGATGGCGGTGGATAGTTGTTCGTTATTGCATTGGTACGTGATTCTTTTGCCCGGATCAGTTGCGGGCTTGTCCGTTCCTGCGGACTGTGCAAAGGCTGTGCCTATCGACAGTATGCACCCAAGTAGCATCAGGAACCAAATCCTTCCACTCTTCTCTCTTTTCTTTGTTACAGATTGCATAATGAATCGTTTATTTAACTATTACACGTTAATTTGAATGTACTTTTAAATAAAAACAACTCACTATGTAATTCGGATACCCCTAAAACTAAAAAAAATGAAAGAAAGTGATTCTTTTTATAGTAAAAGGGGATTTATGCTTAGTCGGATTTCTGATTTTGCCTAGTTTTGCAAACGTTTGGCCGGGATGGCAAACTTCGATAAAGATAGATTAATAAATGACCAGATTGGTATCTTCTATCTTTACTTGTACTTTCCGCAGGCGGTTCAGGTTTTCTACCGCTTGATGGATGTCTTCATTGCGGGAAGCGCTGAAGTGTATTTTATAGTGCATATATGCCGGGTTGCGGAAAATGACTCCTAGATTATACCAGCGTCCCAATTCCCGGAGAATCTCCACCAGAGGGAGGTTGTCGAAATAGAAGAACCCGTTAACCCATTGAGTGACAGCGTATGTGTCAATTTCACGTACGTTGATTGTTCCCGTTTCGTCGCACCACGCATCTTGTCCGGGAACCAATTTTATTTCCGGCTGTTCCCGGTTGGGATGCAGCACTTCTACTGAACCCTTCACCAACGATACGTGCGTAGTTTCGGAAGCGTAGCTTTTGAAATTAAATTCGGTGCCAAGCACGCGGACTGTTATTTTATCAGAGGTGACGATGAAAGGTGATTGTTCGTTTCGGGCTACTTTGAAGTAGGCTTCTCCTTTCAGTGTCACATTTCGCTCTTTCCCGGAGAATGCCGCCGGAAATTCGATGGTGCTTTCCGCATTCAGCCACACTTCGGAACCGTCGGGTAGGATTACCTTAAAGTCCATGCCCCGTGGAGTGGAGAGCTTTTGAGTTTTGGTAACAGATGACGGCCGTTGTGAGACAGCTTGCTCGGGAGAAATGTCCTGTGTGACAGTCCCTTTTGCAACGGAAGCCAAAAATGATATGGAGTCTTTGTTGGATAAGTCGACTAATCGATCTTTGTTTTGTAAAGTGATGCTTTGTGGGGTTTCATCATATCTCATTGCCACGACTGCCTCTGTCCCCTCATTTCCTGTCGGAAAGAGATAGTTGAACAAGATAATCCCCGCTAGCATTGCGGCAGCTCCGATGAGTGCGACTCCCCATATACGCCACGCTTCAGTTTTCCGTTTGTTCGCAACCGATTGCGCTTCTTTTGCTTTTTTGAGGGCTTGCCATGCCTGTTCGCTGTCCGGACAAACCACTTTCTTCCGCTTCTCTGCCATGCGGGCGAGAAGTATGTACTTGTTCATCTCTTTGTCTAGTCCAAATTCAGATGAATGTTCTTCTATGGTTTGATTCTCTTTCATATATGATGTATATATTATATAACAACTATTCCCCGAAATTGGCTACCCTTCCGAAGTCTCTTTTTTCTTCTTTTCCGCAAAAACTTTTCTGAATGTGGCAAACGCCTTGTTCATGTGTTTATGTACAGTGCTTGCACTGATATTCATCAGCTCTGCGATTTCCTGATACTTCTTGCCTTCGAAATAGCATTGCTCAAAGATGAAACGGGTTTGTGGCGTGAAATTTCTTATCACCAAGTCGATTAAGCATAGGTTTTCTTCATGCGTGGCGGCATCTTCGTCTATGAACTCTTCTTTCATCTCCAGAAAAGATTGCTGGTATTGAGTTTCCACGGATTTGTGTTTTAAATAATTGATGGAGCGGTTGCGGACAGAACGGAAAAGATAAGATTCAATTTTTTCTTTGCGAAGATGTTCGTACTGACTCCATACTTCGCTGAACAATTCGCTGACAATGTCTTTGGCTGCTTCGGCATCCTCTACCCAGTCGAGTGCATTGTAGAAAAGTGGAGAATAGTTCTTTTTGAACAACTCTTCAAACTCCGTTTCCCATATAGTGCGCATTGCCATTTTTTTCTCTTTCTTTTGATATTACGTGACAAAGATATGAATTTATCAAAAAAAGACGGTTAAAAAAAAGAAATTAAAGGTTTTGATGGCGTTTTCTTTTAATTATCGATTCAACTTTTGCAAGTCGTACCATCCGCACAGAGTAAAATAAATGGCAGATATATAAATCTTTTTATATATCTGCCATCATTCTTATTTTATTTTCTTACTTCTTTTTCGAAAATTTCTTTTTTGGTGCTGGATTCGCTCCTTTTTCGTCTTGAAGCTTGATTAAGTCAAGACAACTTTTTAACGTTAAATCCTGCGGGACAATATCTTTAGGGATTTTATAATTAGAACCTTTATAAGTAATATAAGGTCCGTAACGTCCGTTTAGAATCTCAAGTTCCGGTTCCTCTTCAAACTTTTTGATGTGGCGTTCCACTTCTTTCTGGCGTTTGTCCAAAATGAGTTGTTCCGCCTCTTCCAAAGTAACTTCCATCGGATCAAGTGTTTTCGGGAGCGATACATATACCTTATTGTGCAGGACATACGGACCGAAACGGCCTACGCCTACACTGACTGATTTTCCTTCATATTCGCCCAGTGTACGAGGTAATTTGAATAATTCCAGTGCTTCTTCCAAAGTGATGGTTTCCATGGATTGACCTTTCTTCATTTGTGCGAAGCGTGGTTTTTCTTCATCTTCTACAGTACCAATCTGTACAACAGGACCGAAGCGACCAATCTTAACAGAAACAGTCTTGCCTGTTCCCGGTTCTTCTCCCAGAATACGTTCGCCTACTTTATGTTCCGTCTTGATAGCCAATGTGTTTTCTACAGACGGATGGAACTTATCATAGAAATTCTTCATGATAGAAGTCCATTTCACTTCTCCTTCTGCAATCTCGTCAAATTCCTTTTCTACACTGGCGGTAAAGTTGAAATCCAGAATGTCTGGGAAATATTCGGTAAGGAAATCATTTACCACAGTGCCGGTATCCGTTGGGAATAACTTCGCCTTTTCTGCACCGGTAATTTCAGTATGGTTTTCATCCTTAATCTGACGATCTTTCAATGTCATGACATTAAACTGTCGTTCTTCCCCGTCTTTATTACCTTTCTCCACGTATTCGCGTTGTTGGATGGTAGAGATAGTAGGTGCATATGTAGACGGACGTCCGATACCCAGTTCTTCCAACTTGCGTACAAGACTTGCTTCCGTATAGCGTGGAGGACGTTGGGTGAAACGTTCGGTTGCGATAATAGGCCCATGTTCCAACTTTTGGCCTTTTTTCAGAGGAGGAAGTAGGTGACTCTCATCTTCTTGTTCGTTGTCATCATCATAAGATTCACGGTATACGCGCAAGAATCCATCGAACTTAATCACTTCACCGATAGCTGTAAATACATCACTGCCACTGCTCATTGTAATTGTAGCAGTTGTCTTTTCCAGTTCAGCATCTGCCATTTGTGAAGCGATGGTACGTTTCCAGATCAAGTCGTACAGTTTCTTTTCCTGTGCTGTTCCCTCAACGGATTGATTTTCTATATAGGTAGGGCGGATGGCTTCATGCGCTTCTTGTGCACCCTTAGTCTTTGTTTCGAAGTGACGGGGGTGTACGTAGCGGTCACCCATCATTTTGATGATAGCGTCTTTACTGCCTGTTGTCGCAAATTCCGAGAGGTTGACAGAGTCCGTACGCATATAAGTGATGAATCCCGATTCGTATAAGCGTTGCGCGAGCATCATGGTCTGCGCTACGGTATATCCCAGTTTGCGTGCGGCTTCCTGTTGCAATGTAGATGTTGTGAACGGAGCAGGAGGCGTTTTCTTGACCGGGCGGGTAGTAATATCGTCGATAGCAAAGCTTGCTCCCTGACATGCGTTGAGGAAAGCTTTTGCTTCTTCTTTTGTTTTGATACGGCGAGCCAGTTCAGCCTTCATTTCCACCAGTTTTCCGTCTGTGTCCGGAACGAGGAATACGGCAGTGACACGATAAGCAGCTTCCGTTTGGAAAGCATGTATTTCACGTTCACGCTCAACGATCAGGCGGACAGCAACTGATTGGACACGTCCGGCAGAGAGTGCCGGTTTCACTTTTCTCCAAAGCACGGGAGAGAGTTCGAAACCTACGATACGGTCCAGAATCCGTCGTGCTTGCTGTGCATTTACGAGGTTGAGGTCAATGTCGCGTGGTTGCTCAATCGCTTTTAAAATAGCGCTTTTCGTAATTTCATGAAATACGATTCGTTTTGTGTTTTCCGGTTTTAGTTTTAAGACCTCATACAGATGCCAGGCAATCGCTTCTCCTTCGCGGTCCTCATCGGATGCGAGCCATACGGTTTCTGCCTCTTTAGCTTCTGTCTTCAGTGTGCTAACCAGCGCCTTTTTGTCTGCCGGGATTTCGTAGCTGGGTTTAAAATCATTATTTACGTCGATACTGAAATCTTTTTTCTTCAGATCGCGTATGTGTCCGTAACTAGAAAGGACTTTGAAATCTTTCCCCAGAAACTTTTCAATCGTTTTTGCTTTTGCCGGAGACTCGACAATGACAAGGTTTTTCTGCATAATTCTTTCTTTTATAATGGCTTGTACCACAATATTCGGGGACAAAAGTAAAAAAAAAGATTCTCCCTACCTTATATTATAAGGAGAATTTAATAAAATCTTGAAATTTACATCTGTGAAGGTAAAGGCTAATATGGTAAATCTTAAAATTTGATTCAGGACGTTCGGTGGTATATATTAAAATGAAATAAGATGATATTTAATGCAATATGCCCATCTCGAATAGTACGGGTGGGCATATTGTGTTTTTATTATATTCTGTCTATTTCTCTTAGAACCGGAAACTCAATCCTCCCAAGAAATTGAATCCTTCCGTAGGATAGCCCAAATAATATTGATATTTCTTGTTCAGCAGGTTATGTACTTGAGCATAAACGGATACTCCTTTGAATACATTATAGCTGGCTCCGATATGCAAATCATTAATTGCGGTCATTTTTGCATACTCTTTCACTTCTTTCCGGCTGATGTAATCATAACCTAGATTTATGTTAAGAGCAGAGATCGGATGAATACGTACATTGAAAGACATTTCACTGACAGGTTTCACAGCCAACAGATATTCCTCTGTTTTGCTGTCCCAATTACGGTAAGTATATTTAGCTGATATTCCGAGGATATCTTTGTAATCGTAACTGATTTCACCGCCAAGGTAGAGATTATTTGTATTATCTTGAGCAAAAGAAAGATAAGAGCCTGAATGAATATTACTTGGGTCAAAACCTAAATAAGATAAGTCGTTCTTTAGATTCTGATAACCACCGAACACGTTGAACCAAAGTCCCGGATAAGGGCTTGCTTTGAATCCGATACTACCGTTGATTTGCTCGTAAGTATCATAAGGACGTTGTACGTATCCCAAAGTAGCAGTGGTATTTGCCTCCGGCAGTTCACCGTAAGGACAGATACTTTCTAATCTGCGGAAATCATTAAATTGCTTACCGCCGGTTGCTTTTGCATAAACAATGTAGCTATCAGAAAAAATATACTGTGCAGTGATATCGGGTGAAATACGGAAAGACTTATCAAATCCGAAAGATAAATCTACATTGGCTCCGATATGCAATTTCCAGTCATCATTATCCAGTTCGTAATATGGATTTAAAAGAAGCGTTGTGTAGTTTTTGAAGTATTCATCTCCGGTGGAAACATTCTTTGTATATCCGTTGTAGAGAAGATTGTTCATCTCCAAAGCGATAGTTATTAATTGTTGGTCGCCGATAGCTCCCGTGACATCGCCTTTGGTGCGTATGATTGTTTCCTTGATACCTGTATTGGCTTCAGATTCATTGAACATGTTATGCTGACGTTCATACATCAACAGATTTGTTTCTGCATTGAAACGCAGTGGTGCAGTCTCATCAGTGAAATGAATGCCCGCATGGAAGTCACCGGATGTGAATTTCTGCTTGCTGTTTACGCTTCCCGGTTGGAAGTTGAAGTTGCTCAATCCGAAGTTTCCGGCAATATTTAAGTCCAGTTTATTAAATTGGTGTGTGTAATCTACATTTGCGCGTGTGCGATAATAAAATGCATTCCATTTTTCTCCATCTGTGAAGGGAAGAGTTAACTTACCATCCATTCCATCCATTTGGAAACGTACATTCAATTTGTCTTTCTGCGACAGACGGAATAAATAATTGGCAAGAATATCCAAATTGCCATAATTACCATATCCGGCACGTACATATCCCGGGGTAGTGCCGGGTTGAACTTCTTTTCCGGTATAGGGGCGCATCAGGCCTGCCGGAACGGAAGTGGCCGGAAAGAATGTTGTAGCATATTCTACTTCTTTCTTGCTCACTGTCGGTTCTTCTACTTTAGGCAGGACGTTCACTTTCGAAGCATCCATAATGTCCGGGTTATATTCTTGTTCCACAACGACCGTGCGGGTCATTGTTGTATCCTTCGGTTGGGTGGTTTGGGCTTGAAGGCAGGATGGCATTGAGATTGCCAATGCGAGTCCTCCTATTATATAATGAGATCGTTTCATACTTTTCTATTTTTTTATTCTCAATTCTCAACTTTCAATTTACTAAGTCTGCTTTCAATCATGCTTTCAATATCGTCATTCCCTTGATAATTTTGTTGCAGACTTAGCAGATATTGGCGTGCGTCCAGATCTTTACCCGTAGCATGATAGACGTCGGATAGAAGGATAAAACTGCGCGCTAGCCAATAAGCATGTGGCGTACTCTGTTCTATATAGTTGAGCAACTCTTTCTCTGCAGCGGCATATTCTTTTGCGTCGTAGAGGGATTGTGCAACCTGATATTTAGCTTCGGCACCGTAAGAGTTACGTGTGTCTTTGGCCAGTTCACGATAGTCTTCCATTGCTTTCTTGTCAGCCTTTTGCTTGGTATAGGCTTTAGCACGGTAATAAAGAGCTTCATTTCTTAGCTCCGGACTAAGTTTGGCTTCTGCAAGCAGGTCGGTAGCTGCATGGATGGTTTCTATGTCATCTCGCAATAGGAAGGCGCAACGCAGAATACCCGTTTCAGCAAGTTGGCGGCGCTCTACGTTGGTTGCTTTTTCTTTCAGCATTTTGTAGCTAGCCAATGCTTCAGCCATATTTTGCTGGTTGAATTGCACTTCAGCACGCAAGATCAGTGCTTCTTCTGCAAACGGATTGTTTGGATATTCCAACAACTTACCGGAATGGAGAAGAATCATATCATAATTCTTCTGCTCGTTTCCGATCAGGCAGAGATAATAATGTGCGTTCAGGCTGAAGGCTCCTTCCGGGAAAGTTTGCAGGTATTTGTTGAGGCTTGTTTTGGCTTCTTCCATTCTGCCTCGTGCATAAATCTTTTCTGCGGCGGCATACGTAAGCGAGTCTTGTTCGTTAGCATCGAAACGGATGTGTCCCGGCATGGCATTTGCTAAAGCTGCAAATTCGTCGATACGGTTGAGGTCTACATAAATAGATTTCAAATCACGCATGGCAAGGCGTGCTTCTTCACTGCCCGGATATTTTTCAATAACCTGTTTGTAGGCTTCGATTGCTTGGTTGTAATCTCCTTTTTGGTAATATAATAATCCGATTTCGGCGGCAGCTTTCCGGCTGACCGGGCTTTCAGGATATTTAGTAAGCAATTCTTTGAAAGAGGTAATGGCTTGATTGTTGTTGTCCATCAAAACATAGGAACGTCCTTTCTCGTAAATAGCGTTTACGGCATAAGGAGAAGCAGGGTACTTTCCTACCAGACGGTTCAGCAAGGTAATCTTACCGGTATAGTCTTTCTGCAGACCGGATACAAGAGCCAGCTGATAGAAAGAATAGTCTCCGGAAGAAGTATTCATCTGTTCGGCTTGCGAATAATACTGTTTGGCTTCTTCAAAGTTACGTACATGCAGGTGGCAGTCACCAATACGATTGTATGCATCGGCAAGTGCAGTTGCATTTTCACCTTTCTCCAGTTGAACGTATTTTTGGAAATAATTGCTTGCTTGCGTATAGTCTTTCCGGTGGAAAGCGATATACCCTAAGTTATAATTGGCAAGCGCATACATTTCGTTATTGGGTTGGGTGGTGAGTTGCAGATAAGCATTAAAATCACGCGCGGCTTCTACCATTCGGTTTAGACGGTAATAGGATTCTCCGCACCAATAGTAAGCGTCTGCCTTGGTTTGACGATTGTATTGTCCGATGGCAATGGATTGGTTCAGATATTTCAGAGCTTGTTCGAAGTCGGCGTTAGCGAAAGATTGAGTTCCTAATTGGAACAGTATCTTTTGTTTGGCTTCCAATATTTGCGCGCTTGGTTTGGCAATCCGGTCGATTGATTTCAAAGCTGCATCGTAGCTACGTGTATTCATGTAAACTTCTACCAGGTAGCTGCTGACTTTTTCAGCGTATGGAGAAGTCGGAAATTCATTCAGGAATTTCTCGAAGGCAGTAACTGATTCACCGAAAGCGGAGAAAGAAGTCTCGTGCAGGCAAAGAGCGTAATTGTAAGCTGCCTGTTCCTTGATTTGCATATTAGCATTGGAGGCGGCTGCCTGTTCAAAAGCCATGCGTGCTTTGTTTTTCTCTGCCAGTTGCAGATAAGAGAGTCCCATGTGGAGATATGCATTTTGGGTAAGGGCATCGTTGTCAGTTGTCACCTTACCTAATGTTTCGGCTGCTTTGGAGTATACTTTTGTTTGGTAGTAGGAGAGTCCCAGCATATAAAGGGCATCCCGGCGGGGAGCCGAGTGATCCTTATTCAAGTAATTGTTGAATGCTTCTACGGCTTGGTGATATTGTCCGAAATGGTAATAGACATCTCCCAGAATACGGTACATTTCTGCTGCGTATTCATTATTCGGATAGGCTGACAGATAGTTTTGAGCTACAATTTGTGCCTTATCATAGTTTTTGAGCTGCGTATAAATTTCGGCTATGTAATAAGGGACGAGTGCTTTGTACTTCGAGTCGTCCTGTAAGGGAAGGAAACCTTTCAATGCTTCACTATAACGTTTTTGTGTATAGCGGATGTAGGAAAGATAGTAATCACAATCTTTGGCGTATTTGGGGCTGTTGGCACGCAAAGTTTCAAACCAGATGACTGCTTCTCTTAGATTATCGGTTTTCAGATAACAGGTAGCCAGTTGGTAGGTGCAGTCGTCCCGTTCTTCATTACCTAACAAATCGAGGTCGGCAGAGTTGAAAAGTGCCAGTGCTTCATCATATTTTCCTTCGTAGAAATAGCAGGAGGCTAACAGCGCATAAATACGGTTAGCGTATGGAATATCAGGATAACGGTCAAGGTATTTGCGGAGGAGTTCGATGCGGTTTTTGTCTTTCAGTTCGTAAGCCGAACTGACTAGCATATATTCTGCGTCCTGAAGAAGGCTGGCTGCAGGCTTTTGTTTTACAAATGCTTTCAATGCCGGCAGAGCAGCTGCATAATTCTTTTCTTGGAAAAGTTCTTTCCCTTCTTTATAAAGGTTGTCAGTCGAAGTGAACTTGTCACCTGTCTGGGCAAATCCTATAATGGGCGTGCAGCAGATGGCGGCACAAATGAGTCTAGTAATTTCTTTTTTCATAATCGGGTGTTTATGCAAAAGTACTACATATCTTTCAATGAGAATCCTTTGAAAGTTATTTTATAATCATTTAATTCTTTATGTAAAGTTTCTCCTTTCTTTTCCAATGCCGGGATACTTATTTTTCTCGGATTTCTTTTTACTTCTCCGATAAGTGCTGTTTTGTTAAACCGCTTGAGGGCGATCAGGTCTATTTCATTTTCTCCGTTTTTGTCCCAATAGTTACCTACGTCGGTAACTTCCTCTTCTTCAGCGATAAGTTCACGGAAATATTTTTCTAACAATAGGCCGCTGTATTGTTCATAGTTCTTTTCTACATATTCTATCAGTAAATGGTTTTTCCCCATTTCCAGTACTGCGTTGTTTGGGAAAATAAAGCGAAACCAGAATCGTAGAAAATTGTCTTGCAGGCAATAACGGGTAGCACGACTATTAGGTTTAGCGAACATCGGTTTCACTTTTTTGATTAATGAATATTCATCCTCAAGGTTGGCTAAATAGGAACCGGTGTTTTTATTGATGATGGAATCAATCTCTCGTTGTGTTGTTTTTCCTTCTGCAATGAGAGATAGGATAGAAAAATAATTGGCATAGTCTTTCCCGAACTCGGAAATCAACATGTCTTTGCCTTCTGTCAGAAATGGTGAGCCTTCGGAAAGCGCATAATCTATCATGGCTGTTTTATTAAATGCTTTCGCTTCCATCAATAGGGTGATGTATTTGGCTACTCCACCTGTCAGCAAATACAAGCAAAGCAAATCTTCCGATGTGAATTTGGGGGCATGGTCTGCTAGAATCTCTTTGATAACGGTGGTGGTGAATGGATGCAGAGCAATTCGGGCGGTAAGGCGTCCGTATAGTGGCTCCTTGCGGTCTTCGAATATTCTTTTCATCATTGAATAAACGGAACCGCATACAATGAAATTGATTTTGGAAGTCGCGTGATATTGGTCCCAAATACGTTGTATGTCACTGACGATAGACGGATTGATATAGAGAAATTCTTGAAATTCGTCAATGATTAATGTGAAATTTTCCTTTTGGGAATGTTGCATCAGCAGTTCAAAGAGCTGTGCGAACTCTCTGATTTCTCCATAGATACGAATGCCAAGCGTTTCCTGAATGACAGGTTGATATTGTGCGCAAAGCAGGACTTCACTCTTTCTTGCTACAAATATATATACGAATCGGGTGTCTTTGACAGACTCTAAGAGTAGAGCTGTTTTTCCGATTCGTCGGCGTCCGGTCATTACAGTAAAGCAAGCGCTCGTTTGTGATTGCTTTTTAGCTGCATACAGTATCGCCATTTCTTTCTTTCGGTCGTAGAACTTCATATTATTGCTATCTTAATGGCAGTTAATTTAATGGCCATTAAATTAATGGTGGTTACAAAGATAACACAATATGTTGTATTTTGTTCATTTATAGTAATATAATATGATTGTTTAAGATTATGTGATAAATTACTTTGATCTGTTTGGTTGAGATGAACTTCTATTTTACAAATACATCAATTGGCTACTGAAAAATGGCCCATCTTAAGAAAAGGAATATTTAAACGAGAATAAAAGGCGTAATTACTGGGAGGGATTGAGAAATATAAAAAAACGCAGAGATTTGTAGGTGCGAAATTCTTTCTTTTTGTTATAGGAGATGTTTGTCGATTAAATTGTAATGCTTTTCTTCTTTTTCACTTGTTGTGTAAACTGAAATGTGGTTAGAAACTGGCATTTTGTTGTTTGTTGCCTTTTCGATATTTGTGATGAAATAGAAGAAAAACGGTCTTAATTTTCCCTTATTTGTCTTCCTCACCGAGCAAAAGCTGCTTCGTCGGTGAGAAAGGAAGCGTTCCTCGGTGGGGAAGAACTCCTTGGTTTTAAACCAACGAATCTTTTCTTGATAGAAAAAGATGCATATTCGACTTGAATTTATACGGTATTAGCCTGTGATTTTGCATACAGTTGCATGTTTTTATGCATTTTATTCTCCAGATCATTATTTTTTTATCTGATGTTTTGGAGGAATATCTTAAAAATGGGACATAACTATAGATGAAATACTCTCAATCTATCAGGCTGATGAGATTATCTTAGCGGCATTGAGCTAGAAACAAGCTAAGTCCGCGACGGATAGAATCCAACCCAAAATCTTCCGGATGAATCTCGGAGAGAGGTAGGAAGAAAGAATCTGCTACATCATCCATGGCGGAGAAATGGCTCATGTCTTCTACGGTGCAGAGAAAAAACATATCAAGTGTGTGTACAGGAAAACCTGAATAGACATAAATATTGGGAAGTGAAAACTGGTAAATAGCTTTTTTTACCTTCAATCCGGTTTCTTCCAGCACTTCACGGGCTACGCCTTCTTCACCTGTCTCGTTCATATCGATAAATCCTCCGGGAAGGTCGAGAGTTCCCTTTGCCGGCTCTTTAGCACGCCGGCAGACAAGCAGTTCATTTTTCTCATTCAAGATGAGTGCTACTGTGGCGGCAGAAGGATTGAAATAATAGACAAAGCCGCAATCTGCACATTTTTTAGATTTCTCGTTGTTAATCTCAAAATGAGAGGAACCACATTTAGGGCAATATAAGAATTGGTCAAGAGGATGTTCCATAATCGTATATATTTTCCAGTTTTTTTGTTTATGCATGCAAAGGTATAAAATGCTTTTATTAATTTCATCTATCACCGCATAGAAATATTCGATTGGGCTTTTTTTGCAAAGGCGGGGGTTCTGCCTTTATCTTTGCATCAGAAACAAAAAACAAAACATTGTTTCTGATGTTATAAGTCAAATCAATTAATAACAATAAAAGCAATAAAGATTATGGAACCAATTTTAAATTCTCAACTTCCTGAATTCAGCGTTCAGGCTTTTCACAACGGAGCTTTCAAGACTGTAACCAACAATGACCTGAAAGGTAAATGGGCGATTCTTTTCTTCTATCCTGCTGACTTTACTTTCGTATGTCCTACTGAATTGGTGGATATGGCTGAAAAGTACGATCAGTTCAAGGCGATGGGTGTAGAGATCTATTCGGTAAGTACTGACTCTCATTTCGTGCACAAAGCTTGGCATGATGCTTCTGAAAGCATTCGCAAGATTCAATACCCGATGTTGGCAGACCCGACTGGCGCTTTGAGCCGTGCACTGGGTGTATATATCGAAGAAGAAGGTATGGCTTATCGCGGTACATTTGTTGTCAATCCGGAAGGAAAGATTAAAGTGGTGGAACTGAATGATAACAATATTGGCCGTGATGCAAGTGAATTGCTTCGTAAAGTGGAAGCTGCACAGTTTGTAGCCAGCCATGACGGAGAAGTTTGCCCGGCTAAATGGAAGAAGGGTGAGTCTACCCTGAAACCAAGCATTGACCTGGTAGGTAAGATTTGATAGATCTTGATAATGGTGATGACGAAAGGCCGGTAACGGGAAACGCTGCCGGCCTTTTTTAAGCAGTGGAGAGAGAGTACAAGTAATGAAGAGAAAAAAGAGAGAGAAAAGAATAAGCGAGAGAAGAAACAATAAAGGAGAAAAAGTATGTTAGAATCTGCATTAAAAGAACAACTGAAGGGTATCTTTGCCGGACTGGAGGCAAATTTCGCTTTTGATATATCCGTATCGTCCAGTCATGAGAATCGTGCTGAACTGCTGGAACTTTTGGGAGATGTGGCAGACTGTTCCGATCATATCACTTATTCGGTGAATGAAGGAAACGGGCTGAAATTTACTTTATTAAAGAATGGTAACGCCACAGGAATTACTTTCCGCGGTATTCCGAACGGACACGAATTTACTTCTTTGCTGCTTGCTATCCTCAATCTGGATGGTAAAGGGAAGAACTTTCCCGATGAGGCTGTTTGTAACCGTGTGAAAGCACTGAAAGGTCCTATACACTTAGTTACTTACGTCTCACTGACTTGCACGAATTGTCCTGACGTGGTACAGGCTCTCAATGCAATGACAACGCTGAATCCTGCCATTACTCACGAAATGGTAGACGGCGCACTTTATCAGGATGAAGTAGATGCATTGAAGATACAGGGAGTACCTTCTGTATTTGCCGATGGAAAGCTGCTTCATGTAGGTCGTGGCGAATTCAGTGAGCTGCTCGCCAAGCTGGAGGAACAATATGGTATTGACGATACCAAAGCGATGAATGAGGTGAAAGAGTATGATGTGATTGTAGCTGGTGGAGGTCCTGCCGGAGTATCGTCCGCTATTTATTCAGCTCGTAAGGGGCTGCGTGTGGCTATTGTAGCCGAACGCATCGGAGGGCAAGTAAAGGAAACTGTCGGCATTGAGAATCTGATTTCTGTCCCAGAAACCACGGGAAATGAACTTGCTAATAATTTGAAAACTCATTTACTGCGTTATCCGGTAGATTTATTGGAACATCGTAAAATAGAGAAAGTAGAAGTGGTTGGAAAACAAAAGCAGATCACTACCTCTGTTGGGGAGAAATTCCTGGCTCCGGCACTGATTATTGCAACTGGTGCAAGCTGGCGTAAACTGAATGTTCCGGGAGAAGCCGAATATATAGGTCGTGGTATTGCTTTCTGCCCTCATTGTGATGGGCCGTTTTATAAGGGAAAGCATGTAGCAGTAGTAGGTGGAGGAAATTCCGGCATTGAGGCAGCCATTGACTTGGCTGGTATCTGCTCCAAAGTGACTGTTTTTGAATTTATGGATGAGCTGAAAGCGGACAGTGTACTTCAAGATCGACTTAAATCATTGCCGAACGTGGAAGTGTTTGTAAGTTCACAGACCACGGAAGTGATAGGAAATGGTGATAAACTGACTGCCCTGCGCATCAAAGATCGTAAAACGGAAGAAGAACGTTTGGTTGAGTTGGATGGTGTATTTGTACAGATCGGGCTTTCTGCGAATAGCAGTGTATTCCGCGACATAGTGGAAACCAACCGACCGGGCGAAATCATGATTGATGCACATTGCCGTACGAATGTGACGGGTATCTATGCAGCCGGAGATGTTTCTACGGTTCCTTATAAGCAAATCATTATCTCTATGGGCGAAGGAGCGAAAGCTGCACTTTCTGCATTCGATGACCGAGTGAGGGGGATTATCTGATTGACATATTCAGATATAAAAAGCACATAAACATAACATTAGCAAGAGGAGGAATGACTCCTCTAAAAAATACCCTCGTTACAGATTTGTAGCGAGGGCTATTTGATATTTAGTCATGATATGTATATCTGACGAAATCAAACAATCCGGAATTTTCCTGCTGTGCCGGTTGTTCTCCAATAAATTTAAGATTCTCTACACTGCAAAAAATATGGAATGCAATGTCTTTCCCAAATTCCAGTTGGAGTTCATGTTTGGGCTCGTTGTCTATTAACCAGGTGATGTAATAGTTCCCGTTTTTTAATGTCAGATCAATCTCGAACAGATGCCATCCGGTCTTGATTACTACAGGAACGGAAGAAAAAGGATATGCCTGCGATGTCATATAAGCAATCATTTCGTCCGGAGCTGCATTTAACTCCTTGCGAACTGTATCTTTACCATATCCGACTTCAAAATCCAATTCATGTTGGTCGTCATGGTATATCCACGAACCCACGCTACATTGATCTCCTATTCCCATTTGCGGGATATGAGTACGCCAGGTATATCTTCCTGTTGTATAAATCCGTTCTACAGTGTGAACCTTTTTCCGATCCACCGAGTTAGCCCGTGTAAAGATCCGTAAGTAACCATTCTCTAATATGCATTGATTATCCGGGTTGTTATCCTGATGTCCGTATTTCCATCCATCCAGATTGTTGAAGTTCCATTCTTTGTTTGGCGGATTTTTAGTACTGATGTCATTGGTCTGTTGCTGTGCAAAGCAAATGCCGTAAATGCATATTAGCAACAGAGTTAAATAGTAGTTTCTCATAATAATTGAATTTAAGTGTATTCGTTTTCTATCAATTGCTTGCTGCAAAAGTAGTCGAATGCTTTATTCTACTCATCAGATTTTAGTCATTTCAAATCATGAAACGTTCAAATCTGCACTGGAAATCTTAATCGCTCTGTTCCGGGAAGTATAATTTCTATATAAATGATAAACTAAAGTGCTGAATCTATTCTGATTGTTGTTGGGTGCAACCGTGTTGTGCTCTGAATTGAGAAGGAGTCATTCCTTTCATTTCTTTAAATAACGTACTGAAATATCGTTGATAAGTGAAACCTACCTGCTCTGATATTTCAGTAATGCTCATGTCAGACTGAGTTAAAAGAATGATTGCTTTGTCGATTCTTCTACGATTGATATAATCGTTTGCTCCCATGCCGGTCAGTTCCTTGATCTTATTATATAAGGATGTCCGGCTCATTGCCATTTGAGTAGTCAGGAATTTCACATCCAAATCTGGTTGAGACAGATTCTGATCGATCATTTCATTCAATTTAATCATAAATTGTTCATCCGCATTGCTGAAAGTAGCCTCTTGCGGAGACAGAATGAATTGATTGCCCCTGTATCTGGATTTAATATATTCACGATTTCTCATCTGGTTTTGGATCACGCTAAGGAGCATTTCCATTTCAAATGGTTTGGGTAAATAGGCATCAGCTCCTAATTTGTATCCTAACATCTGGCTTTCAGAATCGGCTCTGGCGGTAAGCAGGATGACAGGGATATGGCTAATATTCAGATTCTCTTTAATTTCCTTGCATAGCTGATAGCCATTCATTTGTGGCATCATTACATCACTTACTATAATGTCCGGTTGCTGTTGCTTAATAACTTCCAACGCTACCAATCCATTTTCTGCCTGATAGATCTTCTTGAACTTATCCTTAAGGGCACTTTTTAAGAATTCTCTTAAGTCCTGTTTATCTTCTACAATCAACAGTGAATACCCTTGTAGAGAGAAAGCCCCGGATTCTATTTTCTCTTCTTCCTCCGGAGAACTTAAAAGTTCGTTGAGGTAGGAATGTTGAGGACATGATACTTCTTGTTCTTGTAGATTAGCCGGTATTTCATAAAAGAATGTGGCCCCTCTGTCTTTATTATTGAAAGCACCCATCCTGCCTCCATGTAAGTCAATCAACATTTTAGCATAAGATAAACCGATACCACTTCCTCCCTCATTATGTTTGCCTTGGTAGAAACGGGTAAAGAGCTTCTTTATATCTACATTATCCAATCCGATTCCCTGGTCTTGTACGTGTACTTGTATACTTTCATTTGTACGGATGGTTTTTATAACAATACGAGTCTGATTAGGACTATATTTCAAAGCATTCATAATCAGATTGGAAAGAACAACTTTGCATTTTGTGTCATCATACGCGATAGATTGTATACTGTCGTCAAAGTCGTATGTAATTTCAATTTCTTTGGCCTTCGATGCAGTTTGAAATGTTTCTGCCACTTCCTGTATCCACTTGTGCAAAGGATGCGAAGAGATGTGTAGCACTTCTTGTCCTACCTCCATTTTGCGTGCATCAAGCACAATGTTAATAATATCTTTCATCTGATTCGCCTGTTTGAATGCACCCTGTAGATATTCCGGCAGCTCGTCTTGCTTCACCTCTTTATTGAGAATTCGTTTCAGGGAAGCATAGATGAGTGTCAAAGGGGTACGTAGCTCATGGCTGATATTGATTAAGAAGCGTATTTTCTCTTCATATATCTTTTTCTCGTGTTCCCGCATCTCACGCTTCAGCCGATTTTCTTTTTTTCTTATCAAACTAAAGAAGACCACTCCTGCCACTAGAAATGCAAAGAAAATGCATAGTATAATAAACCAGGTAGATTTCCACCAAGGAGGTGAGACTATAATAGTTAAGATCTCTGTCGGCTGGCTCCATTCACCGTTGGAGCTGTCGCAGGATACGCTGATGGTATATTCTCCTGATGCTAATGTACCCAATTCGAGTGTCTGGAGATAACTCTCGATCACCATTTTGTCTTTTCCTGTGATGACATATCGGAAAAGGTGTTTTCGGAAGGAGTTCTTTTCGTCAGCAATCACTTTAATGTTGAACGATGAATGATTCCAGGGAATCGAAATACAGTTATTATTAACCTGTTTCAGAGTTGATTTACCATTCAGTTTTACTTCAAGTAGCTTGAGAATAGGAGACGAATTGCTTTCGAAAATAATATCCGTATTAATGCGTACCAGTCCCATAGTACCTCCCATATACAGATTGGGAGTACGAAGAGCAGGAATAGGGGTAAATATCAATTCGTTGGAAGGAACTCCATCGGATTCGTCCAGGATAACAAAACGTTTTTCGTTGATAATATACGCAAAGAACATGTTCTGCGCTCCTATCCAGACTTTTCCTTTTTTATCATAGGCAAGGCTGGATACACTGTTGAACAAGTTGGTATGTATTTTTTCTGTTTTTCCAGTCTGTTTATTATAGAAGAGCAGTCCGAAATTACTTCCTATCCAAAAGTTACCTTTATCATCCCGGCAGGCCGATGTGAAATCATCTCCCTCTTTCATATTGACTAATGAAGACAGTTCGTTGGTTTTGAAGTTTAGTTTAAACAGGTTATTGGTTCCCATTAGATACAGATGCGTATCGTTGGAATAAATTGCCTGCATAGCTATTTGGCGTTGAATGTCTATTTGGGGTGCGTAGAGAATAGATGTTTGCCGGGTATGCTTGTTGTAGATATAGACTTTTGCTCCTAATATGTAAATATTATCTTTTGTAGCATATAGATTTACCAAATCACCGGATGAAAATTCTCTTTTCGAAATAGAGTCATTGATAATGGGAAAAGGTTGCATCTGTGCGGTTCTCTTATTAAAGGTAAAGACCCCTTTATTAAAACATGATAATAAGAGCTCATTTTCAGAAAAATCTGTGATAGAGGTAACTTTCTCCCCGTATGTAGTAGGGTGATGATGAAATGTATTCGTTTTTTGGTCAAATGAGTTGATACCTCCTCCGTCTGTTCCAATCCAAAGCAATGTATCCTTATCTTCAAAGATGCTAACCACGGTACGTTCGCTAACTCCATTGGGATTGTTCAGTGGAACATCTTTATAGGTTTTGATGAACACTTTCTTAATGGCGAATAATCCTCCGTGTATACTGCCTATCCATATATTGTCCATCTGATCTTTATACAGCCGGTAGATAGAGTTATTCGGCAAGGATTGTTCATCATCGGAAATATGTTTAAGATAAGAAAACTTCATAGTCTGGAAGTCAAGTATGTTGATACCTCCTCCGTCAGTAGCTATCCAAAGTTGGTTGCCTTTTTCAAGAAAATCAAAAATGATATCGTTGTTGAGCCCGGAGTTTTTGGTGGATAAACTGAAAAGCCTTTTCCCCTCTTTCGAGTAACAGGCTATTCCTTTGCCATAGAATGATACCCAAAGCCGGTTTTGAGAGTCAACAAATATGGTGTTTATCTCGCGCTCTTTTACAAATGGACATCGATACATTTTCTTTTTTGTCAAGTCGTACATCCAAAGCCCGTCTTTTTTACTGCTGGTTATCAGCATATCGGGACTCCACTGAAAGATGCGATTGATACATTTTAACTTGTCTCCATCGATGTCGGGGAAGATCGTCGTAATACTTTTATCCGTCAGATTGTATTGGTATAAAGTTTCTTCTCCTCCAAACAGGAAATTGTCACCTATTTGAAGATAAGACCAAGCGTTAAATGGCTTCCCGTTATATTTCAATGGCTGAAACTGATTTTCTGCTTTATTGTAGATGGCAATTCCTTTATTGGTAGAAACGTATAAATCGCCTAAACGATCCTCTGTAATAAAACGAATGAAATTGTCGGGCAA
Organism: Bacteroides celer; assembly: GCF_002632415.2. NCBI lineage: Bacteria > Pseudomonadati > Bacteroidota > Bacteroidia > Bacteroidales > Bacteroidaceae > Bacteroides > Bacteroides celer. The sequence continues at coordinate 542,860 of NZ_CP178209.1, forward strand.
TGAGTTGGGCTGCTCCCGGTCATGAAAATAACTTTTCAGTTCAGATTGGTCATAACTATTTAATCCCCATTTGGTACCTATCCATATGACTCCTTGATGATCTCTGTAAATGCACTGCACTCTTGATTGTGACAATCCCTGTTCCAAAGAAATTTGTCTGAAGTAGTAGTCTTGTTGTTCAGCCTTGGTAGAAAGAACAAAGAATAATATCCAGATTAGAAAAGAATACCTCTTTAGTACGTGTGCTTTTGACATAGTTATGTTCTTTTGATAGAGCAAATATAAAAGAAGTTATGAAACTGTACAATAGATTTCATCTTCTTTTGTCCACAAAGCTCATTAGATAGCTAGAAAGGATATTCAGAATGATCCTTTTGAACAGTAGCGGACTAATTATGGATGTTATTTGATCTCTATTTCCATGCTTTGCGCCTATATTTGCACAGTTAACACTAAATACGAAACGTATTAAACCTTAAAAAAAAGACTATTTACTATGGATACATCCTAAAACTGTAGAATGAAGAGGCGGAGTAATGTTGGGAACATTTTAAATGCCTTGACTTGTATCTAAAATTCCTAAAAATCTAATATCATTATATTCTAACTAAATGAAAAGTATATGGATAATCTAAGAAAAACGCTTGGCTGCTTGCTACTATTTCTTTTTGCAGCAGTTACATCTACTTATGCACAGGTTGCAAAGCAGTATTCGGGTACGGTTACGGATGCCGACAGCAATGAACCTGTCATCGGTGTCAACGTAACCCTTAAAGACGCACAAACAGGCACCGTAACGGGTCTTTCCGGAAAATTCTCGATTAGTGCTCCTGTTGGGTCTACACTATTGTTTTCTTATATCGGATACATGACTAAAGAGGTTAAACTGGGAACGAATACCAGTTTGAAGATTACAATGCAGGAGGATCAGAACCAATTGAGTGAGGTAGTGGTCATCGGATATGGTGTAGTGAAAAAATCAGATATAACCGGTGCTGTGGCTTCTGTTTCTTCCAAACAATTTAAGGATCAGCCGGTAAAGCGGGTGGAAGATATTCTGCAAGGACGTACTGCAGGTGTGGCAGTGACGAGCGTAAATGGTTTACCTGGTGGTACAGTTAAAGTTCGTGTTCGTGGTACCACTTCTCTTAATACCAGCAATGACCCCCTGTATGTCATTGATGGTATTATGTCTGGTGGACTGGATGTAAATCCAGCCGACATTCAATCTATTGAAGTTCTGAAAGATGCTTCGGCAACAGCTATTTATGGCTCACGCGGCGCTAATGGTGTGGTGTTGGTAACTACTAAAAAAGGGGTGGAAGGTAAAGTGCAGATTTATGCAGATGTGGCTATAGGCGTATCGAACATTCTTAAAAAATATGACTTACTGAATGCTTATGAATATGCGACTGCATTAAAGGAGTATAATGGTATCTCATTTGCAGATGATGAGATGGAAGCCTATAAGAATGGCTCCAAAGGCATTGACTGGCAGAATTTGATGTTGCAGACCGGTATTAGTCAGGACTATAAATTAGGTATTTCGGGTGGAACGGCTAAAAATAAGTATCTTATTTCAGCCAATGTACTGAATATGACAGCCATGACCATCACGACCAAGTATCAACGTGCACAGTTACGGATAAATTTGGATAATGAACTCACCAAGTGGTTGACACTTTCTACCAAAATTAATGCTTCACGTACTCACAGTCATAATGGGGGTATTGACATTATGAACTTCCTGAACTATTCTCCTACGATGGAAATGAAAGATCCGGTAACGGGCGTTTATAATATGGACCCTTATAATTCAGTAAATGGAAACCCTTATGGTGCACGTGTCGCAAATTATGGTGACTCATATGTGTATGCTTTGAATACTAATATGGATTTGACTTTCAAAATAATGAAAGGGTTGACATTGTCTGTACAGGGGGCCGCTAATTACTCTCATGTTCCGAGTTATTCTTTTACCTCGTCGTTAGCAAAACCCGGACAAATTAGTGGTATGGAAAATGCGAGCCGGATGAATCTATTCTGGCAGAATACCAATAATGTGACTTATAACACAAGTTTCGGCGATCATCATCTGACTGCAACAGCTGTATTTGAAGCAAGTGGTGCCGAAGGCAGAAATCTAAAACTGACCGGAAGTGATTTAGCCAATGAGTTTGTTGGTTATTGGAATGCAAAAAATGCAAAGACACGCGATGGAGAGAATGGCTATTCCGCGGAAGCTATTGTGTCCGGGCTTGGTCGAATTATGTACAATTACAAAGGGAAGTATATGCTGACAGGTACTTTCCGTGCCGATGGTTCATCTAAGTTTCAGAAGAAGAATAAATGGGGATATTTTCCGTCAGCAGCTGTTGCTTGGGATGTTGCCAAAGAAAACTTTATGAGCAAACAAAACATTGTCCAGCAATTGAAACTAAGAGCCAGTTTTGGTGTTGTTGGTAATCAAAGTATCGGTGCTTACACAACATTGGGTATGTTGGCCCCTACAAATTATGACGGTTATGGTAGCGATGCAATCCATACAGGTTATTGGACTGGAAATCTCGCTACACCAGATGTAACTTGGGAAAGCACCTATCAGTATAACATAGGTTTGGATGCCAGTGTTTTAGACGGTCGCTTGAGTTTTACAGCCGAATGGTTCCGGAAAGATACTAAGGACTTGTTGCTTCGCAAACCTGCTCCGCAGTATAACGGAGGTGGCTCTTTCTGGGTCAACCAAGGTGAGGTTAGAAACTCTGGTGTTGAATTCACCATCACAGCTACTCCTTTGACAGACAAAGATATATTTGGTTGGGAAACATCGCTGAATGCATCTTATTTAAAGAATAAGATAATCGATCTGGCGGGTAGTGATTTTATCGTTGGGGAGAATTATACAAGTATTGGCGGTGGTCCCATTCAAATTAAAAAAGTAGGGTATCCGATTGGTTCTTTCTATCTTTATGAATGGGCAAACTTTAATGACCAGGGCGCCAACTTGTATAAACATCAATCTAATGGAAGTTTGACAACCAATCCGGGTGCTGACGATCTGGTTACTAAAGGGCAGGCCGAGCCTAATTGGACTTTCGGATGGAATAATACATTCACTTGGAAAAACTGGACGCTCAATCTCTTTATCAATGCTGCATTAGGACAAGATAGACTGAACGTAAGCCGCTATGCGATGGGATCTATGACAGGTGTATATCGTTTCATCTCTTTATCTGATGCTTATTACAAAAGTTGGGATAAAGTGGCCAATAAAGCAGATGCTGTGTATGCAAGTCATAAAAATTCGGATAATAGAAACTATCCTGATTCCGATTTCTGGCTTGAAGATGCATCATTTGTGAAACTGAAAAATATAAGCCTTACGTATAATATTCCTAAGAAGATAACGAAAGTAGCCGATATTCAACTGTCGGTCAGTGCTCAAAACCTGTTTACATTAACGAAATACACAGGTATGGACCCAGAAGTGTACAGTGAATCCGATTACGGCTTTAATGGCGTAGATATGGGCTCTTATCCTGTTCCAAGAACTTTCACTTTTGGTATGAAACTTAACTTTTAATCTTTTAACTATACATGGATATGAAAACAATATATAGAATATTCAAATCTGTCGGACTAGCATTGATAGCACTTTGGATGGTGTCTTGCCAGGATTTACTGACAGAAGATCCTAAAGGGCAGTTGGCGGTAACTAATTTCTTCAATTCAAAAGGTGATCTGGACTTGGCTCTGAATGGAATGTATTCCAAAGTTGCGAGTGATATGTATGCAAATATTTGGGCAGGTTTCGAATCAGTGATGGGTGATGATATTTCTACACACCCTGCAGCTAATAAACAGGGGTTGCGTGAGGTAGATACTTATAATGTTTCGGACAATAACACTTGGGTGACTGAATTGTGGGGAGCTCGTTGGAGATTAGTAAAAGCTGCTAATTTCATTATAGATAATGCCGGACGAACTCCGGAGGTGAGCCAGGAAGAGAAAGATGCAGCCATTGGACAAGCTTATTATTGGCGTGCCTATTCTTACTTTTATTTTGTAATGGCTTGGGGAGAGGTACCTATGGTTGTGAAAGATGAAATCAATTATAAAATGCCATTGGCAACCGTTTCTGAAATTTACGAACTGATTGTGTCTGACCTGAAAAAGGCAGAAACAATGGTCCCTGCCAATTATACTAAAGATCCCTATGCAAGGAATGGGGTAAACATTGCTGTTAGTCAAGGAGCTGTAAAAGCAACATTGGCTTATGTGTATATGGCAATGGCGGGATGGCCGTTGAACAAAGGAACAGAATATTATCAACTGGCCGCTGCAAAGGCAAAAGAAGTAATCGATGCTTCGAAGAAAGGTACTTACTACTACAAGCTATTACCTGATTACAAGCAAGTATATTCGATGGAGTATAATAAGAATAATCCTGAAGTGTTGCTTGGTGTTTACTATAATTTGGGAATAGATGCACTTACCAATGCTCCTCTAGCCGATTTCCTGGCAGACTATGCTTATGGTGGCGGTGGATGGGGAGATACGAACGGAGAAATTAAATTCTGGTATGATTTCCCGAAAGGCTCACGCAAAGATGCATCTTATTTTCCGAAAATTATATTGAAGAATGAGACGAAGTTGCGTGATTGGTGGGAAGACCCCAATCCGGAAGCACCACGTGTGGTTGTTGCTCCCTGTTTCATGAAGAAAGTAGAAACGACTACTGGAGAAGAATTCGACTATACGAATCCGAAAATTTCGATGAATCAGAATGGAGAAAAGACGCATCAGATTATTCGCTTGGCAGAAGTATATTGCTGGTACGCCGAAGCTGTAGGTCGTTCAAAAACAGGTAGTATCACGGAAGCTGTCAACTTATTGAATGAGGTACGTAATCGTGCCAATGGATCTGTTGTTGCAGACCGGGATATTTATAAGACAACCATGTCGTATGATGATCTGGCAGAAGCTGCCTATAATGAACATGGCTGGGAAATAGCCGGATATTATTGGGGAAATATTGCCACCAGAGCAAGGGATATGTTTCGCATGAATCGTATTAAAGATCATTTTGAATACAGAAAATTGAATCCGGAGATTGAAGTGGCTCCTGGAGTCTTTAGGAAAGAAGCTGTTTCCGTATCTGGCACGTGGAATGACAGTAAGATGTATCTTCCCCGTCCTTTTGTAGACTCGTCTATTAATCCGAATTTGAAGAACTGAGTGAAACAATAAAAACAATCATTATGAAACTAAGATATTTATATTTAGCAATAGGTGTATTATGTAATGCCTCTTTAGTATCATGCGGCGATAGCTTCAAAGAGAAAACAGAGATTGTTGCATGCGGAATCTCCACAAATGCTTTAACATTCGGAGTCTCCTCTACTGAAGTTCAGACTGTAGATATTACGTCAGAAGCAGCTTGGGAAGTAGCAGTGGATCAGGCAGGTGGTAATTGGCTTACTGTTTCTCCTTTGGAAGGAACTGGTAATGGTACGCTAACAATTTCTGCTGATAAGAATAGCGGTCCAAAACGCAGTGCAACCTTGACCATAGCAGCGAAAGGTGCTGAACTTCGAACCATTACAATTATTCAGGATGGCTATAAAGGAACCATTTATAATTACGGTGACTTTACTGGATTGCAAAAAACAGGACTTGTGGCAGGGATCAATCCGATCACTATCGTAGACAATGACGAATGTGAAGATGGAAAAGCGTTAAGAATCTATACACGGCCAGGTAAAGAGTATGAAGGTACTAATGGAGATCGTTTCAAAGTGCAAACAACAACACAATTCGGATCAGGTCGTTATGAATGGAGGATATATGTCCCTAAATTCGGAATGAATGACCGAGCTAGTATTGGAGCATTCTTATATTTTGACGATGGGCATGAGTTGGATTTTGAAATTTGTTCCGGTACGGCTGCAGACCGTGCAGCACATAGTGCCGGACCAGATGATATGCTGTGTCTTGTGACTAGTCAGGCTAATCCTTTTTTCTCTGAGTTCACACCAATCAAGGCTGAAGCTTGGCATACGTTTGTTTTGGATTTGAAGTTAGAGAATAAGAAATATCTGGCGGAGTGGTCGGTTGATGGTAAAGTTTTAAAGAGGGCACAATTAGATTATGGTGAAGAAGCTTATTTCCGTGCTATATCTAGTGTCGAGAATCTTTATGGTATGGGCGATCATGCGGCAACTCAAGAAAATTATGCCTTATTTGATTATCTTGAATATGTTCCTTATGATTATTCAATGAAGCCGATTGTTGAAGGTCAGCTTCCTCCCGAACCAGAGGGAACAACAGTGAAGTGGGACTTTGAGGAAGCAGGTTTTGTACCTGTTGGATGGACTAATAATGGAGGAACGATTGCAGATGGAAACTTGAATCTATCTAACGGGAATAACTTCGTTTATGGTCCGGAGATAGGAGCTGGAAAATATACATGGGAAATAGATGTTCCTTTGGTAGGGGTAGGTGAAAAATGGTTGGCAGGTGGTAATATCGCTGCAACTAACGCTGAAGAAAGATCATTCTCTATGTTTGTTTTCGCAGGTACTGAAAATGATCGTGCGGCTTGTACTATTCCTCCTGTTCCAGGTCAAATGCTGGTACGTTGTTATACAGAGTCTATGGGAGTTTACGGTGTACCTATTGATCCGGGTAAACATACTCTGACTATTGACCTCAGACTTAATGCAGATGGTGCATATTGGGCGGCATGGATTATAGACGGTGAAGTGGCGAAAACATTCACTACCTGGTATACTCCGGCACAGTTCAAATTTGGATTCTCAATAATGACCTTTGCTGACGGCGGTGGTTGGCAAGGAGATAAGCCTACTGCAAAAACGTATACAGCTAAGTATGACTATATAGAATATAAGAAGTATAACTATGATGAAGAATAACAGTTTACTTTACATTCAATGAGGTATTTAAGTATAATTGGAACAGCTATATGCTGTGTAATGTTGGTAATGACGAGTGTTTCCTGCAAGCAGGAAGCACTCGCTTCCACCACTTTGGAGAAAAAAGTATTTCCTTGGTATGTCTATATAGATGGAAGCTCTTTTAAGGATATAGAACCAGTGAAAGAGATAATTAGTTCCATTAGCGTTTTCGGGAATCCTCCGAAATCATTTATCGATGAGTGTCATCAGAATCATATTGAAGTATATCAGGCTGTAGGTGGAAATGAAGAAACGATTGATACGCCACAGAAAAGAAAGGCACTTGTTGAGAAGTATATAAGCGATTGCAATGCAAATGGATATGATGGAATAGATCTTGATCTCGAACATTTGCGTCCTGATATTCAGGATGCATATACCGAATTCCTGAAACTTGCTTCAAAAGAACTTCATGCTGTTGGAAAGAAATTAAGCCATTGCGTGAGTTTTTATCCGGCTTTGTATCAGGATAACGAAACTAAGATGTTTCACGATCCGGCAGTCTTGAATGCTACCTGTGATTTAGTGAGAGTGATGTGCTACGATATGTATTTTGCACCGGGAATAAATAAGCCCGAGCTCAAGCACAGAGATGATTGTATGGGCATTGGACCTACGTCCAACTATCCATGGACTAAAGAAGCGATGCTTTTCTGGATGAAACACATTCCGAATGATAAATTAGTGATGGCACTGCCTGCTTATGCAAATGATTATGCTGTAACTGGTGACATTAAAGGAAGGCAGGTTTATCAATCTGTGCCTGACAGTATAAATGGAATTTTGCCTTCTCCTACTTGGTTATGTTACGAAAAGGTAAACATGTATCTGTATGATGGTACCGATGGTAATCGGCATATGTTTTATGCAAGTGATGCCAAAAGTACAGAAGCACTACTTGAACTAGCCGATGAACTGGGAATCTCTCAAATCGGTTTTTGGCACTTTAATAGCGTAGACCCGCAAATGTGGGATACTACCGCAAAGTGGAAAAAGAAATAATAAGATAATAAATCGACCTTGTAAATAATATAGCTTTGTTCTCATCCCCCCATTTAGAGAAAAGCTATTCTTGGCAATAAGAGGCCGCAAAGGTATGAATTCATATCTTTGTGGCTTTTTATTTTTTTCTTACCTTTGAGGGCTTAACATTAACCCCCAAAAATGAAAACATGAAAAAGATCTTTTTACTAATTTCCGTAATCCTATTTATTTTTCCGGTACAGGCCCAGCATACATTGAGACTGATGACTTATAATATTAAAAATGCGAACGGCATGGATGATATTTGTAATTTTCAACGGGTAGCCAATGTGATAAATAATGCTTCTCCTGATGTTGTGGCTATACAAGAGGTAGACAGTATGACCCGTCGGAGCGGACAGAAATATGTGCTGGGTGAGATAGCTGAACGTACACAGATGCATGCTTGTTTTGCACCTGCCATAAAGTTTGATGGAGGTAAATATGGAATCGGACTGCTGACAAAGCAAGTTCCGCTACGTTTACAAGCTATCCCTTTACCTGGTAGAGAAGAGGCCCGCACCTTGATTCTGGCAGAATTTGAGGATTATATTTATTGTTGTACTCATCTGTCATTAACGGAAGAAGATCGCATGAAGTCCCTGGAAATAGTGAAGTCATTTACTGTTTCCTATAAAAAGCCTCTTTTTCTGGCTGGGGACATGAATGCTGAACCGGAATCCGACTTTATAAAGGAGTTACAGAAAGACTTCCAGATACTCTCCAATCCTAAACAATCTACTTATCCGGCTCCTGAACCCAAGGAGACTATAGATTATATTACTGCATTGAAGTCAAATGCTAATGGCTTCGCTCTTATATTCTCTCAAGTGTTGGATGAACCGATGGCCTCCGATCATCGCCCTATTCTTGTAGAACTGCGTACCGCTGAAAAGGCAGATAAAATATTCCGTACTAAACCTTATTTACAGAATCCCATAGGTAATGGTATGACAGTTATGTGGGAAACTACCGTTCCGGCATACTGTTGGGTGGAATATGGAACAGACACTACTCAACTGAAACGCGCTCGTACAATTGTTGACGGGCAGGTAGTCTGCAATAATAAACTACATAAAATACGTATCAACGATCTGATACCGGGACAGAAATATTATTATCGCGTATGTTCGCAAGAAATATTGCTTTATCAAGCATATAAGAAAGTATTCGGAAATACTGCCCAGTCAGATTTCTCTGAATTTACGCTTCCGGAAACGGATACAGATTCTTTCACTGCTATTGTTTTCAATGATTTGCATCAGCATACAAAAACCTTTCGTGCTTTATGCAAACGGATACAGAATATCAACTATGACTTTGTAGTTTTCAATGGTGATTGTGTAGACGATCCTGTTGACCACGAACAGGCAACGACTTTTATTAGTGAACTTACCGAAGGTGTACGCAGTGATCGCATTCCAACTTTTTTTATGCGTGGCAATCATGAGATTCGCAATGCTTATTCTATCGGTCTGCGCGACCATTATGACTATGTAGGGGATAAGACCTATGGTTCTTTTAATTGGGGCGATACCCGTATTGTCATGCTTGATTGTGGAGAGGATAAGCTAGACTCTCACTGGGTGTATTACGATTTGAATGATTTCACACAGTTACGTAATGAACAAGTCGATTTTCTGAAAGAGGAGTTATCTGCCAAAGACTTCAAGAAAGCGAAGAAACGTGTTCTTATTCATCATATTCCGCTTTATGGTAATGATGGAAAGAATCTCTGTGCAGATCTATGGACTAAATTATTGGAAAAAGCACCTTTCAATGTGAGCCTGAATGCTCATACTCATACGTATGCCTATTATCCGAAAGGTGAGTTGGGAAACAATTACCCGGTCATTATTGGTGGAGGATATAAGATGGATAGCGCTACGGTGATGATTCTGGAAAAGAAGAAAGATGAATTGAGGATTAAGGTGTTGAATGTGAAAGGGGAGGTTTTGTTGGATATTACAGTTTAGGTAGTTTTGAGTGAGAAAATAGAAATAGGATAAAAGCCACAGAGGAAATTTTAAACGTTTCTCTGTGGCTTTTTGTGTATTATATTTTTCTTAATTACCTCCGGAAAGGATAATAAAGAACAATCCCAAGATGAACAACACAAACATTATACCTAATAGCCTGTTTGTCTCTTTGGAGCTTCCTGTAAACTCTTTCCAGATAAATACTCCCCATAGTGCAGCAATCATCGGTGCTCCCTGTCCTAAGGCATATGAGATAGCTGCTCCTGCTTTTCCTGCTGCAATGTAGCTTAATGCGGTTCCAAGTCCCCAGATACATCCGCCAAGAATGCCTACCATATGTGTATTGATCTTTCCTGCAAAATATTCTTTGTAACTTACAGGTAAACCCACGAATGGACGTTTCATTACAAAAGTATTGAATATAAAGTTACTAAGGAAAATACCAATAGCAAAGATGAAGAAAGCTGTATAAGGAGTTGCCATTCCGATTGTTGGTGATTCAAAATTATCAAGATCCATAGTAGCAGCCACGAAGCGATAGAAGAAAGACATTAGCACGCCGGCAATAGTGGCAAGGATGATTCCTTTCTTGTTGCTGTTGGTGCCTGCTTTCTGATTTTTTCCGGCTGCTATACCATTGCAAATGATAGCGATAACAATCAGAATCACTCCTATGAATAACCAGAGCGGATCTCCTTTGGGAGAACTGAAGTAATTGATAAATACTCCTAATACTAATGCCAACCCCACTCCTAAAGGAAAAGCAACTGCCATTCCGGCTATGGATACGGATGCTGAAAGTAATATATTCGAAGCATTAAAAATGATACCTCCAATCAGTGCGCTAATGATGTATTGGGATTCTACCTGTTGTATGTCTTCTATAAAACTTCTTCCAGAGTCTCCAAAACTTCCTAATGTAAATACCAAGAGAAAGGCAAACAATAGAATACCAATGGTATAATCCCAATAATAAAGTTCGTAACGCCAGTTCTTACTGGCCAGTTTCTGAGTATTTCCCCAGGACCCCCAGCATATCATGGTTATAAAACAAAAGACGACAGCTAATGTGTAACTATTGACTATATACATAACAATCTCTTTTTTTAAGGTTTGACATTTGCTTTACCTGTAACCTGATACACAAGCGCGTCTGTTATAGCTTGAATATCGTTCTTCTCCCGTATGGTCAGGTATTGATGTTTGCCTTCTTTTGAAGGAGCAAAAAGACTTTGTCCGATACTGTCTATACTTATGATGCCTTTCTCTGATAATCCAAAAAGGTTTCTTTCCGGCTCTATAGCCTGCAGTACGGAAGTCAGGTCCCATGTCTCCCTGTCGTAAGGCATTTGCTGGTAGATCTTGTATGATACACAGAGAGGATGCTTGTAACTATTGGGAAAATCATTCAGAATACTTTGGTGTGGATATACTATACTGGTTCCTATTTCCCAACCACTGGTAACGATAGGTGTCGGCCATTCTTCAAAGGTTGTTTGTGCTGCCTTTAAGTCTTGCATGACGTTCCATTCGGGTGAGTCGGCTCCATTGCCAAAACGGCCTCCCATGACAGATAGTAATTTAACTTTCTGGGCAACAAGTGACCGTCCGTCCAATTCGCTATATTCGTCAGCTGTGGAAGAGAGCAAACGTGCCAGGTTTGTTTCCGGGCCTACGGCAATAAATACTACGGAGTTATCTTTTTGCGTAGCCAGTATTTTACGTAGTAACTTATAGCCTTCCGGCAGATTGTCCTTTATACTTCTTTGAGGTTGCAATATCCTGTTACCATCAATGATAGTATCCAAAGTCTGCCGGAGATAATTACCATCTTCCGGGTTTACTCCATTGTATGCATATCCTAATGGAATCTCATTTCTGTCATTGAAACGACAATAGCCATCTATATATTCTATTGCATAAGGATTAGATTTGCAGATGGTGATACCTAACAAGTCTATTTTTCCTGCCTTTTCATAATTGAAAAGCATCTGCATGGCCAATACATCATCGATATCATTGCCGGCATCTGTATCAAAGATAATCGGTATTACCAGAGTATTTTCTTTTTGCTGTGTGCAAGAACAAAGTAGCAAAGCAAAGGTGAGAGTAAACGTAATATATCTCAACATGATGGTGCGTTTTTATAGGTTATTTCCAATATTCTCGATTGTATTGCTAGTTAATGCTTGTTGTGGAGAGTAGGTTACTTTATAAAGTATACCTCCTTGGGCATTAAGAGTCTGCTTTTCCATAGTAGCGGTTCCTTCTTTAATAAATGTACCGTTACTGTCATACCGTCCCGAAATAATATCTCCGAATGTACCATTTTCAAATTTGAATTGGGAATCATTCAATGCATAAACGAGTAGATAACTACCCATATCCAGTGCGAATCCTAATGAAGCATTGTTAGTAAGGAATGTAATTTGTACTCCAGTAGTACGTATCTCCTGTTCTTTGTTGTCCATTGGTCTATTGTCACTAATATTAAATGCGGCAAAATTCTCCGGTTTGACTTTGGCAACATCCATATAAGCGGCAGCCAAACCTTTTATTAGCCTTCGGGTTACTTCGGTGAACTCTTTTTCTTGTAAATCCCAGGTGTAAATTCCATGATCTATCTGATCTGGTTCAGTTGTATTATTTATAAAAAAATTACTGGTAGCCAGATCATAGATATCATATCCTCCTCCTAAGGCAAATGTTGTTAATATAAGGCTTGGACTATTGGAATAACTACCTTTATTCTCAGCAACTAATGCATAGTTACCAGCTATTGATGCATAGGCAATTACTTCATTTTTGAGTGATTTAAGATTATCTTTATAGGCATCGACTCCGATAAAGTCAATTCCTTCTAAATCGAATATGTCTTTGGGACGTGCATTATTTGCTTCTGGAAATGGATTAACTCCATCACCATATATTAGATTGACACGGGTAACTACTTTATAGGAACTGTTTTTAACAGCTTTTCCAACTATATTCAACGCATTTGTAATCATTGTCCATGCTTTTTCCTTAGTGAGAGAAGTTCCGTCTCGATATTTCAAATCTTTTTGTTCCAGTCTCCAACGCATTAAGGCGTCAGGCTCATTGTGAATTTGAGCCGAGATTACTGGATGTTTCTCTCCGTTTTGTGAGTCCCAGTATCGGATATGGTTGAATAATGCGGTAATGGCCTTTGTTTCTTTTTCCAATACCCACTTATCGTCGAGAATCATTGTATATTGATAGCCATAGTAGTTCCAAAAACTACCTTCGTCATTGCGGCTTAGCCTTTTGTCATATTCCCGGAGAACATATTGAGGGACTAGATAGGAGAATGAATCTCCTACCATATTTGTGCTAAACCAAAGCAATTCCATTTTTAGATTATACTTATTGGTGAATTGTAAGATTGAATTTACAATGCTATAATCATATTGGTTTTCTTTAGGCTCTATCATATTCCATGGGATGGGAACTTGTACACAGTTTAACCCTAGCTCATGAGCTTTTTTGAAATAGTTTTCAATCTCATTAATGGTCATTTTGTCACAATAGAGGAGCGCATCAAGCCGAATTTGTGCTCCGAGAAATGGGAAAGGTTTACCATCAACTGAGACGTATGTTTTGTTATTTTCGGTTATCAGTTTACTCACCTCTATTTGGGGTAGTACTGATTCGACATATTTCTCATTATTGTTGTCGGAACATGCTATAGCAAACATCGAAAAGAAAACTAATGTATAAGTTAGTATAATTATTCTTCTGTACATAATGATTTTTAATTATTTAGTTAATAGTAATATTGAGTTTATTGAGGTGTTCCTCCTCCGGTCATGGGCCATCCCGGGTTTGGGTAGATAGGTGAAGTATTCAAGTCACCTCCTGATGAAGTAACCAGGAAATGTTCAGCGGCTATTGGGTCTAAATAATGAGCCATATTCCATTTATAGCCATTATAAGCAATATTATTGGCTGTAATATGATAAGGAGCAAGATAGGTGCTGAAGCTTCGTGGTGAGACATTTTCCCCTTCTTTTAAGATTGAATTTCCATTGGCGTCTTTATACCAGTCCCAGCTATACATCTCTTGCCATAGGTTCATTCCTAATATATGATAAGGAACCGTAATCATCTGATCCATAGAACGCCACCGGTGTAAATCCATGCTGCGCAATCCTTCTGCCATCAGTTCGCATCTTCTTTCACGACGGATATTATAACGTGTAGCATTAATGATTTCACCACCGGAGTAAGCTCCCCAGTCAGTTTCTGCTTCTTTCTCCATATTGGTTAGTCTGATCGTCTTTTCATAATCTTCGTCAATACCAGCTCTGCGGCGGATGGCTTTCCAGTATTTTTCTGCATACGAATCTAGTGAACCGTGGCGTTCATAATATGCTTCTATATAATTGAGATATGCTTCGGCAGTACGGAACACAATAGAACCGACAATGCTTTGGGTGTTGTTGGTGTATTTTCCGTCAGGATTCAAACCTTTGCGTAAAGCGTATCCGGTGTTGTATTTCTCTGTGACGGAAGAAGCAGTGATATTAGGTCCCCATTCTTCTTCAACACCATGGTCACCTGCCGGAGTGTGTAAGTTTTTCTGTCCTGGCTTTTTGATGAATATATCAGCTCGGGTATCTCTGTTTTTAGTAATATGTGTAAGATTGTTGTCACCCCAATAAGAAGAGTTCTCATCTGCCCACATTGGAGATACATAGATGGGTTCTCCATTTCTAAGAATAAATGCATCAACCATACTTTTCGTAGTTCCTACTCCGTTATTTCCAACGCATCCGTATTGACAGACCTCATTGACAACCCCTAATCCGGTGTTATAACGTCTCCATAATAGCACTTCATCATATTTTTCCATATCTATGTCACAAAACATGCTGAAATAGGGGTTCTCCGGTTCGGAAGAACTTTGAGGGAATTTTCCAGTATTCGTTGTTAATATGTTGTGCTTTTCTGCAACAGTCAGGGCTGCTTCAATCGCTTCGTCAAAGAAAAAATCAACTTCTTTGTCTATACTTCCGGTTTTGAAGGTATAGCTGGCATTGTAGTCTTTTTTTGCTCCCGGCCATCCGGAGCCATTAGGGACAAAAGCTGTTCCCTTAAAGTTTTTCAGCCATGAACCTTCGTACAGGGCAACTCTTGATTTAAATAGGATGGCGCAGTCTTTATTTAAACGATTTTTTCCTCCTGTCGGCGCTTTGTCTTGCATCATCTCAATCGCTTTATCTAAATCTGATAAGATAAATCGTGCAACCTCATTACGAGGGGCACGTTTGCTGACTTCTATCAGAACTTCACGTTCATCGGGATAGGTTTTTGTAATGATAGGAAAATCCCCTAATGACTTTAGTCTTTCGAAATACATAAATGCTCTAAAGAAATACATTTCTCCGATATAATGTTTGATATTGGTTGCATTCCCTACAATAGCATTGGCTTCGTATGAAGGAAGTACATTTTCGAAGAAGTAATTGCACCTGTAAATATCTCCGAAGTACCAAGAACCACCTTCCTGTCCAACTTTCCAGTATCCCGGAGCATATATTACATTTGGTTGTATACCTGCCATATTATCAGTGTTGTTATCATTTTCAAAGGTTCCGTACCCATAAGTACCATGTGTGGGAAGCACTTGATATTGGTCTGTAGCAAAAGCCGCAATATTACTTTCTGTTGTCAGGTACTCATTGGGAGAGAGCTGATCGAGAGGTTCTTGATTTAGAAAATCATTGCAACTTGCCAGAATAAGCATGCTGCTCAATAACGTTGATATAGTAAGCTTTTTCATATTTTTCTGTTTTTAGAATGTTACATTAAGTCCGAAAGAATAGGTTCTGGAGAGTGGGTAGACATTTCCGTGTCCCCAACTACCTCCTTCGATGGATTCTGGGTCGAAGAAGTCAATCATGCTGGTGATAGTCAGTAGGTTTTCACCTGATACGAAGATTCTCAGGTTTTGTATACCCATTTTTTGGACTATATTATGCGGTAAATTATATCCAATCTGAAGATTTTTTAAGCGCATATAAGATGCATCCTGTAGGTATTTGCTTTGTGATTGTTGGTTTTTATCCGTATTGAAGAGTGGTCTCGGATAGTAAGAATTCAGATTCACTCCTAAAGGACTACTCTCGTCATTCCGGAAATAATTCTCATGTCCTTTTAATGCTGTAGAGAACCAAGGTCCCTGACGCCCATTTGCTCCCCAAAAATAATAGCTTCCTTGGAAATAGTCTCTTTTTAGTGTACCTTGCCAAAACATTCTGATATCGAATCCTTTCCAGTCTGCTACCAGTTCTAATCCTAGATTGTAACGGGGAGTAGAATTTCCAATTCTTTTCAAGTCACCATGATCTTGCAATGTGCGGCTACCGGCGTCTATTTTTCCGTCCTCATTCAGGTCTTTATACATAATATCCCCGGCTTTCCAGTCTTGTCCCAAATTGCTCTGTCCGCCATTAGTCAATCTTCCAATATGCTCGTTCATTTCCTGATCGGTTTGGGCTATGCCGATTGTCTCATATCCCCATATTTCGCCTGCGTACTTGCCTGTATAATATCCGTCTATCAATCCCGAAGGATTTGAGTAACGGGTAATCTGGGTACGGCTATCCGCCAATGTAAAACGGGCGCTGTAATTCAATCCGTTGTTAAGTCGGTCTTTCCACATTAATTCCAGTTCCCAACCGTATGTTTTAAGGTTGGTATTGTTGGAACTGGGAACTGCCGTACCAAGAACTAGCGGTAGTTTTTCCGAAGGGCCTACCATATCATCTGTTTTGCGGATGTAGTAGTCGAATGAACCGGTCAATCGGTTATTGAACAGACCGAAATCTATTCCCATATTCCAAGTGCGAATCTTTTCCCAGGAGAGATTATAGCTAACAAGTGACGGTGCCCAAGCAATGTTGGCTACAGTCCCGTCAATAATCCAACTGCCTGCCCCGGTTCCGATTGTAGAATATGTGGGGTATAATAGAGAAGTATTCTGATTGCCGAGGCTACCATAAGAGGCCCTGACTTTTAATGTGTTGACAGCTTTCGTTACAGGTTGGAAGAACTGTTCTCTCGCTATATTCCAGCCGAGTGATGCGGACGGGAAAAATCCCCATCGGCTGTCACTGCGGAAGCGTGAGGAGCCGTCGTAGCGTAAATTTACCTCTAGAAGATATTTTTCTTGAAAATCATAATTTAATCTTCCGAAGAATCCGGCTGTTGCCCATCTACTGTGCCCTCCTGCTACATTAGGAGCTACTTTCTGATTATTCGAATCTATTCCTGTAGAGGTGTTGATTGTTGGTTTACCCGGATAAGTGACACCCAGTTTTTCGGCAGCTAAATCCTTGTAGTTGTTTTGTTCTGCTTGGAAACCGAAGAGAACTTTTGTATGATGTGATTTGGCGAATGTTTTTGTATAATCGGTATAGAGATTGATGTTGAAATAGTCACTGGCATAGCTCCCTTCATGTACCTGTGAGTCATTATTCCATGTATTGCCTTTCGTTTTTCCATCTACACCTGTCTGATGCACGGTCAGGTAGTCCCAGTGAGAATATTGTGTGTTGTATCGGTAACTTAAATCTCCTACCATACGCCAGCCTTTGATTGGTTCTATTGTAATATTTAATTGTTGGTATAGCCAGGTATTTCGTTCTTGTTTTTCGCCTCCATTCTTCATTTGAAGAACATGGTCGTCATATAGATTGCCATTCGGATCATATAAGGGTTTAGTGGGCCAACATTGTCGTCCGATTTCTGCAAAAAAGTTATTATCCAAGTGTGTAGGTTGCGTATAATCGCTCCTGATAAATCGAGTGTTGAATCCGACTGATACCATTTTTGATAGTTGAGCGTTGATCTTCGCAGATGCGGTATATCTGTTTGAGTTTTCATCTCCAATTCTGAGTTCTCCGTCCTGTCCTAAGTAATTGGCGGACAGATAATATTGTATCTTTTCGCTTCCACCGGTTACACTGATGTTATGTTCATTGGCAAATACATTATCTTTAAAGAAGTAATCATAATAGTCGATATTATCATTCCCTTGCGAATATCCGTCTGCCCACAAAGAAGGATTATTGGGAACAGGTATGGTTGAGGTGGTGATTTTTCCATCCATATAATTTTTGATACGGTTTATACGTTCTTCTGAAACCCAGTTGTAGGGTCCCCATCCAGAATTGGCTGCTGCGTCGTTATAGAATAGGGCGAATTTGTAAGAATCAAGGGAAGAAGGCATGTTGATAGGGCTGCTTATGCGAAAACTATTATTATAGTTTACTTGTGCTTTTCCGGCTTTTCCTTTTTTGGTAGTAACCAGTATAACTCCGAATGGGGCTCTTGAACCATAAATTGAAGAAGCTGCAGCATCTTTTAGGACGGAAACGGACTCAATATCTTGTGGATTAATAGAGTAAATATCACCTTCCATACCATCTATTAGTATTAAGGCGCTTCCTGTGGAACCTTCTCCAATGGTCCCGATTCCACGCACATTGATAGATTGCTTCTGGTTAAGTCCACCTCCTTGGGTGCTATAAATATTTAATCCGGGCACTTGCCCTTGTAATGCTTGGACGGCATTTGTAACGGGGATCGCTTCAAAAGCTTTTTGGTCGATGACTCCGACTGAACCTGTCAGATTAATTTTTTTCTGGGTACCGTAACCTACGACAACTACTTCGTCCAGCAAATGGTCATCTACCTCTAATGTGACATTTATTACTTTTTTATCTCCTACTGAAAACTGTGCTGTTTTGAATCCGATAAAGCTAAATTCAATAGTGGCACTGGGATCTGCTTTGACTTGATAATATCCGTTTGCGTCTGTGACTGTCCCTAAAGTTGTATTTCCGTTTTTTATTATTACAGAAACTCCCAACATAGCTTCTCCATTATTGTCCTTGATTGTTCCCGATACATAATTCTGGGCATAAATATTCGTCGAACATACGAGTAGGAAACTTAATAATATGAGCTTATATCTCATCTTGAATGTTGCTTGTTGAGCAACTTTCCCTAAAAGGGTAGAATGTTGATTGTTTTTCATGGTTCATTAAATTTAAAAATTGAATGATAAGGCTAAATCTTTTTCTAACATGAAGTGTTTTACTTCGTCGAGAGTTGGGATAGAAGGTTGTGCACCCGATCGTGTGACTGCAATTGCTGCTGCAGCATTTGCAAAATTGAGTGCTTCCTGATCTATTTCCTTTTGGGCACAGATGACAGCTAGTGCTCCGCAGAATGTGTCTCCGGCTGCAATTGTATCAATTGTATTTACTTTATAGCCGGGAAGCTGGATGGTTTCTTTTTGGTTCTTCATATATACTCCCTGACTTCCTAGTGTGATTACAACGTTGCACGCACCTGTCTCCATTAATGTCTGAGCAATATTTTCAAGGTTATCTCCTGTATATTCTATACCGGAAATGAATGCTGCTTCCAACTCGTTGACAACTAATATATTAATAGCTTTCATCAGCTCCTCGTCAATTAGGCAGGCGGGTGCAGGATTAAACAGTACTTTTTTGCCTTTTTGTCTGGCTAATAGAGCTATATTTTTATTAGTTTCATAGGGTATTTCAGCTTGTAGAACGATAATATCCGCTGCGTCGATTACTTCGGAGAAATGTGCAATTGATCCGGGTAGCAAAGAATAGTTGGCTCCGGGGGCCACTGCTATGCAGTTCTCACCACTATTGGCAACAAAGATGAGTGCAGTTCCTGTGGGGTGATTCACGTCATCAATGATGTAATCTGTAGTGATACCTTCTTTTTTAAAGTGTTTCTTTAAAATATCCGCATACATATCATTTCCCAAAGAAGTGATAAATGTGACAGAACCACCAAGCCTGGCTGCTGCTACAGCTTGATTGGCTCCTTTCCCTCCAAGGGACTGCATAAAATTGGCATCTCCAACTGTTTCGCCGGGTGCCGGGAGATGGTTGACCTGTGCAACCATATCGATGTTTGAACTTCCAATAACTACTACTTTCATTTGAATCAGATTTATGTGATTAACCTAGGTTTCTCTTTGTTTTATAGAACTATTTCTCTCTTGTATGGAATAGCGCTTTGTGCACCGATGCGTGTCACGGCAAGAGCAGCTGCTGCATTGGCGAATGTGACAGATTCCGCCAGTGAATGTCCTTCGGACAGATAGACACTGAATGCTCCACAAAATACATCTCCGGCACCAGTTGTGTCTATTGTCTCTACTTCTTTGGCAGGAATCATGGCATATTGGTCTTTTTCTTTCACGTATGCTCCATCTTTTCCTAGAGTGATGACAACATTTTCTATACCTTTTTCTCCGATAGCCTCAGCTGCTCGGTGGGCACTGTCAATATCCATCACCTTAATACCCGACAGCATTTCTGCTTCAATACGATTAGGGAGTATGGTATGTACATTGTTGAGGAAAGAATTACTCAATGTAGAGGCCGGTGCCGGGTTGAGTATTACTTTCTTGTTATATTTCTTTGCAATAGTGGCTGCATATTCCACCGTTTCTATAGGTATTTCGAGTTGCATTAAGATAATATCAGCTTCCTTGATTTTTTCTTCAGCTTTATTGATATCTTCAATAGAGAGGGAACGGCTTGCACCTGGCGCAACGATAATACTGTTCTCTCCGAAAGAGTCAACAGAGATGAGTGCTACGCCTGACGGACTTTTTTGGTCGGTGAAGATAAAATCGGTGTTAATCTTTTCCGATTTATATATTTCTAATGCTTGTAATCCGAATAAATCATATCCGACTTTGGAGATGAAAGTTACTTCGGCTCCCAAGCGGGATGCTGCAATAGCTTGGTTGGCACCTTTACCTCCGGGATTCATATAAAAAGTGCCTCCTAATATGGTTTCACCTGGTACAGGCAGTCGGTTGGCTTTCACAACCATGTCTGTGTTGCAACTTCCAATTACTACTACCTTAGGTTTGTGAATAGATATAGTTTCCATGGTATTAAGAATTAAAACAATGCAAATGAAAGAAATAAAGATGCATCATTTTCTACATTAATAATTGATTTATATAATTTCAAAGAGGATATAATGTGATAGATTGTCTTTAATAACAAGAAGATATAGAATAGTGATATGAGAACATTTTATATAATAACAAAGAGAAAAAGGAGATTTGAAAAGTGCTTTTTTATGCTGGGGAAATGCCTTTAGAATCTTTGATTTTAAAATTCTTTAGCATTTGTGCGCCATCCGAGGACCTCGGAAAGCTTTTCTTTCCGGATTTTCGATTCCATCCATGCTGTGAAATCAAAGATGCGTAAAAGCTGGTTCTCGTATTTATCATTATATAGCTCCTGGATTTCCGGAGACAGCTTTTCCCAAAAGGCTTCCCGATCTTTGCGCAGGATAGGGAGGTTCCTTTTATTCAGGAACCATAGAATAATTCGTTCAGTCTTAAATGTCTGTTCTTTCGGTGAAGAAAGACTTCGGGTAATGGAACGTGATTCGTGCCGGATCAGTTCGTATTCTTGTGTTTCGTAATAAGCGATGAGGCGAACCAGACGAATGGTTCTCATCAATGGGAGGTATTTAATATTATGGTCGACAATAGCGTTACTTATATATTTTTTGGCTGCTTTATAGTTCTGATTACCAATATGTACAATCGTTGTATAAAGCAATAGTTCACTTTTGCGTATAGGACTTAGCCAGGCTTCTTTGTCGTAGAGCGTCTCCTGATAACGATTCATGACCTCTGTACAGTTTAAGAAATCTCCTTTGTCCAAATAAGGGAACAGTTCGTACTGAAAGAGCAGGCAGGTGGCATTTACTTTAAATTCAAGAGAAGAATCTTCAGCTATCAGTCTTTTTAATTTTTCCAGAAAGTACGGCATTTCGTTGTAGTTGCCTACTGAACGTAAACTTCCGAGCACTCCTTCGAGCACTGACAAATAATAAATGGGTGGATTCGACCAAAACTGTTGGTTCTGTTCAAACAAAGAATTCAGTTCCTTGTATGAGTTTAGGGCGGCTCTGTAATCTCCCGCTCCCATTAAATAGTTTGCTTGAAAAAGTTTATGGTTTCGTGTCAATTCAAAATTTCCCTCCGCATCTGAAGAAGCGGCTATATAAAGTTCGTTGACCATGAGGTCATTCATATCCTGTTTCTGTTTTGAAGTCCGTATCGCCCCGATATGAGAGAGACGATATTTCAGTAAATTGTGTAGTGAGGATTGCTCCGTTATCTTTCGGATTTTCTTTAAAGATTCATTCTGAATAAAATGCTTGTGAAAAAGTTCCTGTTCTGTCATGTTAGGGAAATTCAGCCGTAGCAGATATTCCAGTTCCTGTTTCAGAGCAATCGTCAGAATTTCGTTATTCTCATAAAATTGTGCTTGCTCTATTGTATTGGATAAAATCTCGAAACACTCTTCGAATAGAGAGCGTTCATAAAGCATACGGGCTTTGCATAGATCATTTAGCAAATCATAGTAGATGTCTTTCTTCTTTCTTAATGTGAGTAGCGTATCTACCAGTTTCTCATATAAATATTGAATGGATACTTCGAAAGAACCTTTAGGTCTGCGCTTATAAAATTCTTCTTTCACTGCATTTCCATTGGGCTGTTTGCCCTTTGTGATAATATCATAAATAACCAGATAGTCTTTCTCCTCCTTATCTTTGACGACTTGCAAAGAGAAGTGTTTCTTTTCAGATTTCGATAGTGAATATATTAAGGAAATAACGGAATCGACTCTTTTCATGAAGCCCTTTCGATTAGTATTAGGTTGCAATAATCGGGAATTTCTGTGAGAAAAACAAGTTATTTGAGAAATTAACAAATCCAGCTTAAGCTCATTTAAGCCGGATTTGTCTTTAAATATTAATCATTCATACGATTTCTTATGCTGCTGGATCCGGTGCTTCACCACCACCTTCTCCGCTGCCTCCATTTCCATTGTCAGGCGTACCGGAACTATTGGTTTTAGAGCTATCCAACTTTTGGATACTTATCGATTTTATCATACCTTTAAACATACTTCCGGGAGTGAAAATAATTTTACGGTTCTTTAAAGTTTCCGTAGTTACCTCTTTTTCATCATCCTGACTTTTACACCCGAAAGAAGGGCGGAAAGTTCCGAATTCTCCAAGGCTGACTGATGCCCCGATTTCCATATACGTTATCAGTGAATCAATCAATCCATCGAGGACGGATTTTACAGTACCGCGTGGAACGAATCCTACTTTTGTTACTTGATCGCATAGCATTTTAAAATCAACAGTAACCACGTTGAATGGTTTAGCTACATACTTTTCGGCTTTTTCCTTATCAAAGCCAAAGGTCGTTTTCTTGACTACATATTTCAGTGCCATAATTCTTAATAGTTTTAATCGTTAGTAAATCTAGTTATTATTTTGTGATCACATTGCAAAGATATGGTGTCTCAAATTGCTGGGCAAGCGATTTTGAAGAAGTGCGTTCACAAAATAATTAATATTGAGATAATTCCTTGTGGTATAACTGTTTGTATGTTTTATATTCTTTACGTTTATTGATGTTATCCGAAATGTAGAGCGTAAACTGTATGTTTTACCTTTTTAAATATACTACTGTCTTGCCTCCTCCATATTTTCGTATTATTCCCTCTTCTATATATTTATTCAATAATCCAATTGCCTTGTCCCGGTTTATTCCAGCCAGTCTCATAAAATCTGTTCGGGTGATGCAGCCTTGTTCTTCCAAGTGTTGTATAAGGACGGTACGGCAATTGTCTTCATTAAGACTGCCATCGTTACGGTAGGGAGATTCCATACGTTCCAACTGTAACGGTTCCATGCTTTCGCGGAATTTTTTGTTGATACGGAGGTTTATTTTGTTCAGGTGGATGGAAGGAGAACGAATTTCTTTCTTTTCCATAACCGGTCGGCCGCATTTCAGCGATAAAGAGAAATGGCCCAGTTCTCCAACTTCTACAGTCCAACCTTGTTTTAACCAATGTTGTAATTCATCAGTAATAGCTTGCAGGCATCCTTCAATGGTGGCTTGGCTGAAGCCATTACTTTTAGATACTAACTCTATGAATTTCTTGGCATCAAGAGTTCCTGATGGAATCACTCGTGCGTGAAGTGGCTGCTGCTCATCCTTTTTTTGTGGGTTGCCACTGGCATAAAGATCATAATAAACACTCATGTTTTATTTTGTTTTTAGTTATTCAGTAAATATTGTCTCCGATTGCATGATTTTATTCGTCGGACTATAGTCCGACGCAACGTTAACTATAGTGTTCCTTTCGTTGGACTATAGTCCGATGAAAGATAGACTACAGTCCGACGAATTAATTTGTGCACTCAAAGTTATTATTTTTTTCGGGTATAGGTACTAGTTTGTGCATTAAACAAGAAAATAGGTTTCTTTTATGCATGTTATAAAAAAAAAGCTAAGCTCTTTCAGGGTAATTCAAAAGTTACGGGTCTATTTAATAAAAGAGCTTATAAAACACATTTAAATATGGAAGACATTTATATTATCATATCTAAATATCTATTGGGAACTGCTTCTCCGCAGGAGGAGAAAGAAATCATGGAATGGCGGAATGCTGATGCCGGGCACGAACAGGAATTTCAGGAACTGTGCGAGAGCTGGCAGATAGCTCATGCGGGAATACACCCGGTAATTCCTGATAAAGAACGTGTGTGGGGAAAGATAATGAGTAATCTGAATCTGGTGAAACCTGTGAAGATGTACACGCGGCGGTTGTTGTATCGGGCAGTGGGAATTGCTGCTATGCTGGCACTGGTGTTGGGCTTCTCACTCTCTCTGCTGGTTTCGGAAGAGGAAGAAGTAGGATTAGTCTCATTTACAGCTCCTGTTGGCCAGAAAGCTGAAGTCAGTTTGCCGGATGGCACTAAAGTTTGGTTGAATTCCGGTTCTACTTTGACCTATTCTACGGATTATGCCAAAGACCGCCGTTCTGTAAAATTGAACGGACAGGCCTTTTTTGATGTGGTGCGAGACAGTAAGAGACAGTTTGATGTATCAGTGGGTGATGTGAAAGTGTTGGTTCATGGTACGGCATTCGATGTCAATGGATATGGAGACCATTCAGAATTGGAAGTTGTACTGCTTAGAGGGCACGTGACGGTTGTCTCGGCTTTAACGGACAAGCTGCTGGCAGATATGAAACCCAATCAGAAAGCCATTATTCCTTTGCGTGAAATGGAGAAGTGTAAATTGGCGGCTTGCGATGCTGAAGTAGAATCTGTATGGCGATTGGGCAAGCTGAAAATTGAAAATGAGAATCTGCAGGAAATAGTTCAAAAAATGGAACGATGGTATGGCATCAAAATTCAATTACATGATGTACCGGAAAATAAACGTTATTGGATGACAATTAAAACAGAATCTTTGCGAGAGATGCTTGAGATCATTAATCGGGTGACTCCGATTACATACACTATTAACGGAGAGGAGGTGAGCATAACCGGAAGAAAGTAATCGAAGAATAAAAAAGGACGCAGAAGAGTGCCATCTTCCACGTCCGAAGAGCAAAACCTGCGTATGTATGCTATCCGTCAGACGGATGGCACAGGTATAGCCTTGCTTTATGCAGACAAAGGTAATAATTAATTCCTTTATTTAACCTTAAATGAGTTTACAATGTTGAAGCTAAAACAAATATTATGTAGCATTCTTGTTTTGGGCAGCCTGCTTTCCAGCCCTTCGCTATGGGCGCAGAAAGAGACTAAAGTCAATATCGCTGCCAGGCAGATTTCTTTAAAAAAACTGATACAAGCTGTTGAAAAACAGACAGATTATACTTTTGTGTTCGATAATTCTATCCCTCTGTCACGTATTGTTTCCCTGAAAGGAGGTTCTCAATATCTTTCGGATGTGTTGAAACAGGCCTTTGATAAAAGTGACATTGCGTATGAAATAGTAGGCAAACAGATTGTTTTACAAAAGGTGCAGACGAAGACCAACCGGACGATTTCGGGTGTGGTGAAAGATGAGCAGGGAGAAGCGGTCATCGGAGCGAGCGTATTGGTAAAAGGTACCACCAACGGTACGGTTACCGATTTTAACGGAAAGTTTGAGTTGCAGAATGTACCAGAAAGTGCCACTATTGATGTGACGTTTATAGGTTACGCCCCACAGAGCAAAAAGGTGGTGGCCGGAGTACGTTCAATGAATTTCGTTCTTGAAGAAGATACAGAGACATTGGATGAAGTAGTAGTGGTAGGTTACGGCGTACAACGCAAACGGGACCTTTCCGGTTCGATAGCTTCCGTCAAAGGCGATATCATTACTGAATATGCAAATACTTCTGTTGCGTCAGCATTACAGGGGCGCGTGTCAGGCGTACAGATTCAGCAAACTAATGGCCAGCCGGGAGCCGGAATACAAGTGAGGGTACGTGGTTCTAATTCTATTCGGGGTGACAATGAACCGCTTTGGATTATCAACGGATTTCCGGGTGACATTAATATGATTAATACGGCCGATATCGAATCTGTTGAAGTGATGAAAGATGCTTCCGCAACTGCTATCTATGGTTCACGTGGTGCCAATGGTGTCATTCTGATTACGACGAAGCAAGCTAAAGAGGGGAAGATTACCGTGGAATACAATGCCAGCTTCGGTGTGCAGAGTCTGGCTAAAGAACTTGAGCTGCTCGATGCTTGGGAATATATGAGCTATCTGAATGAAAAAGCAGCGATTAATAATCAGCCGACGATATATACCGATGAAGAGATTAAATCTACCCGGCATAGTACCAACTGGCAGCGTGAACTGTTTCGTAATGCCCTCGTTACCGACCACTCTGTGAATGTCTCTGGTGGTACGGAAAAAGTTCAGGGAACGTTAGGCGCCAGCTATTTCGATCAGCAAGGTATCGTGAAGGAAAGTGGCTATAAACGTATGTCTATCCGTTCGAGCCTGAATTATCATATATCAAAATATGTCACCGTGTCGAGCAACTTGATTTTCAGCCGCTCCAATCATAATCAGATGAATTCGCAGGGAGGTAGCCGGGGAACGTCTGTTATCGGTTCTACACTGATTCTGCCGCCAACAGCGACACCTCATTATGACGACGGAACTTGGAATGACTTCCAGACACAACCGATTGCACCGGTAAATCCGTTGGCTTATGTGAAAGAAGTGGATAATAAATGGTACGCCAACCGGATTATGGCAAATGCTTCATTGACAATAAAACCGATAGACGGACTTTCAATTCAGTTATCTGCCAACGTTAACAATAACCAGAATCGCAAAGATTATTACAAATCATTGCAATACCCTAATTCACAAGGGGCTGCCTCTATTACATTTGGAGAAACAGTCGGTATCACAAGTAATAATATCATAACCTATAATAAGAGTTTTCTAAAAAAACACCATTTGAGTGTGATGGGTGGTTTTACCTACGAACAGAGTACATCGAAAACTGCGGGAACGGGTACGGCCGAAGGCTTCTTGAGTGATGTGACCGAAACCTATGACATGGATGCAGCTACCGTTAAGGGGCTGCCGACATCTTCTTATTCAGATTGGCGCTTGTTCTCATTTCTGGGACGTGTCAACTATAATTATGCTGATCGCTATCTGTTGACTGCCAGTCTTCGTGCTGACGGTTCCTCACGTTATAGTAAAGGAAACAAATGGGGATACTTCCCTTCAGCAGCAGCGGCCTGGCGTCTTTCGCAAGAGTCTTTTCTGCGTGATGTAGAGTGGCTTTCGGATCTAAAGTTCCGTTTGAGTTACGGAGTGACCGGTAGCACTGCCATCTCACCGTATTCTACGCAGAACACATTGAGGACGGAAAATGTAGTATTCGATAAGAATACAACAGTGGCGTATGTCCCGTCAGATACCTACACCGGCGATTTGAAATGGGAAACAACCTCACAGTTTAATGTGGGGGTTGATCTGTCCCTGTTTAATAATCGTCTCCGCATGACTGCGGATTACTATCGGAAGAAAACGACTGATTTGCTGAACAATGTAGAGATGCCTCGTTCAAGTGGATACACCACTGCCCTGCGTAACATCGGTTCCATCCGTAACTCGGGGTTTGAGTTGCAACTCGACGGGCGGATTATTGATCGTGCTGTGAAATGGGATTTGGGTGTCAACTTCTCGCTTAATCGCAGCAAAGTGTTAGTCCTTTCGGAAGATAAGGATATTTTCGGTGGCGAATTGGATAACACCATTCTGAAAGACCAGCTCAATCTGATGCGTGTGGGTGAGCCAATGTATGTTTTCTACGGATATGTTGAAGATGGATACGATGAGAACGGTCATATCGTATATAAGAATATGGATGACGATCCTGCCATCACAGCAGCAGACAAGACCATCATCGGTGATCCTAATCCTGATTTTCTGGTCAATCTAACTACAGCAGTCAGTTATAAAGGGTTTACGCTAAGCGCTTTCTTCCAGAGTTCAATAGGTAATGATATATATTCGCTTAGTATGGCTGCACAAGCTTATGATTATGGATATAACGGGAATACGTTGCGCGAGGTGTACTACAATCACTGGACCCCCGAGAATCCTACCGCAAAATATCCCAATCTCGACCAGACTTCCTATAAAATGTCCGACCGGTTTGTTTATGACGGCAGCTTCGTCAGACTGAAAAACCTCGAATTGGCCTACGATGTACCTTGTGCCCGTAGCAAATTCATCAAGCGCGCCCGTGTCTATGTGAGTGCCCAAAACCTGTTTACTATTACGAGCTACCCTTTCTGGGATCCGGATATAAATGCCAATGGTGGTGGAAGCTCGATGATTCAGGGGGTAGATTCGTATTGTTATCCTAGTGCCCGTACTTATACGATTGGATGCCGACTCACTTTCTAACATATAAAAATTGATGTCTTATGAAAAAATTATTGATATATATTGCCGCTTTTGCTATGATACTGGCAATGAACACATCCTGTGAAGATATGGGCTCTTTGGAAGAACATCCGAAGAAAGTGGATGCAACGACTTTTATGGCGAATGCCAAAGAAGTGGAGAGTGTTATCAATTCCATCTATTTCCAACTCCGTCGTGATCCGGGATTCAGCCGTTATCTGATTGTTCTGGAAGAAGGACTGGCGGATTATTGTATTGGAAGAGGTAACTATGCCACAGCTTATGATACCGGGCTTACCAGTGGTGGGGTGGGCTTCTCCAAAGACAGCTGGGCGGTGTTGTATCGTGCCATTCGTTTTGCCAATAATATTCTTGACGGTATAGGTAATACTCCACTCTCGCAACAGGAGTATAACAACCTCACCGGGGAAACACGTTTTCTACGTGCATTCGCCTATTCATGGCTGGCACGAAATTGGGGCGCCGTTCCTTTTTTCGATGAACAGAACATGAATGACTTTAATAAACCCCGTACTCCGGAAGCTGATATCTGGAAGTTTGTGATTGATGAGGCCGATTATGCTGCATCCAATCTACCGGAAGTGGCTAAATCTGCCGGACGTCCTTCGCGTTATGCCGCATTGGCATTGAAAACAGAAGCTTGTCTCTATGCCGGTCGTTATGAAGAAGCGGCTGAAGCAGCCGGTTTAATTATTTCATCCAAACGATATTCTCTGGTTGAGGTTGGCAAAGCGGATGATTTCCTCGACCTTTACGGTCATACAGCTAATGCCACTTCTGAAGAAATTTTCTATATAAAGTTCAACCGCGATAGTGGATCGACCATCGCCTATATGTATCTCTGCAAGCCCAATCCTTTCGTGAATATGGGAGCTGTAGGAATTTATACCGATTATCAGAAGAATAAATTTATTCAGAATTGGGACCAGAATGATTTACGCTATCAGTTCGGATTGTATAAACAAACGCAGAATGGAACACTCAATGCACTGACTAAAACGGGTATGGTCTGCTCGAAATTCAGAGATTCGGAATGGACAGGGAGCAGTACAACTTCCAATGACAACCCGGTATATCGTTATGCTGATATTCTGCTTTATTATGCAGAAGCTGTTTGTCGCTGGAAAGGAGCTCCTACCGATGATGCCATGGAAAAATTGAATATGGTGCGGCGACGTGCTTACGGACAGAAACCGACACAAGCTTCTTCTTCAGACTACAAACTGGCTGATTATGCAAGTAAAGATGCTTTCCTTGCACTGGTGTTGCAGGAGCGTGGCTACGAAACGATTTTTGAGGGTAAACGCTACAATGACCTGAAGCGTTGTGGAAAGCTTGCAGAAGCAGCTTTGGCTGCCGGACGTATTTCGGCTTTATCCGAAGTGGGAGATGCAGCCTACTGGTGGCCTATCCCTACCGATGAATTTAATTATAATATGGCATTGGATCAGACAAAAGACCAGAATCCTGGGTATTAACAACTTAATTAATTTGATTTCTTATGAATAGATTGAATATACTGATTGTAACAATTCTCTTTTTATTGACAACAACCGGTTGTGCCCAACAGGCTGAAAGATGGTCGACGGAAAAAGCAAACGCATGGTACGCATCTCAAAAATGGCCGGTGGGTATCAACTACGTTACTGCTACGGCAATCAATCAGTTTGAGATGTGGCAAGAGGAGACTTTTGATCCGAAAACCATGGAGTTGGAGTTGGGACGTGCCGGGGAACTCGGATTCAATACGGTACGCATATTCCTGCATGATATGGTGTGGGAAGCGGATCCGGCAGGGTTTAAACAACGACTGGATACATTTCTGGGTATCTGTCAGAAACATGGTATGCGTGCCATCGTCACTTTCTTTACGAATGGCGGGCGTTTTGAGAGTCCGAAACTCGGTGTACAACCGGCTTCTGTACAGGGTGTTCATAACTCTCAATGGATACAGAGTCCCGGAGCGCCATCCGTCAATGATCCGTCAACGTATCCGCGTCTGGAACGTTACGTGAAAGATGTGATGACTACCTTTAAAGCAGATGATCGTATTTTATTGTGGTGTTTATATAACGAACCGGAAAACTTCAAGCAGAAAGCACACAGTATGCCATTGTTGCGCGAAGTGTTCCGTTGGGCGCGTGAGGTGAATCCCTCGCAACCGCTGTCGTCTCCGATATGGATTTATCCCGGAGGACATGGCACACGCAGTAATTTGCCGATTATCAGTTTTCTGGGTGAGAATTGTGACGTTATGACCTTTCACTGTTATTATGGACCTGAAGAAATGGAAAAATTCATCGCTTTCATGAGGCAGTTTGATCGTCCGGTTATCTGTCAGGAGTATATGGGACGTCCTCGTTCAACTTTTGAAGAAATAATGCCGATTCTTAAACGTGAAAAGGTAGGTGCCATCAGTTGGGGATTGACAGCAGGAAAGTGTAATTTCCATTTACAGTGGTCGAGCAAGGCCGGAGATCCGGAACCTGAAATTTGGTTTCATGATATATTCCGTCTGGATGGTACACCTTATAGTCAACAAGAAATTGATTTTATAAAAAGTATGACTTCAAACTGATAGATAACGGATTGAATAAATAAAAGAATGAATATGATGAAAAAGTTAAAAACTCATAGATACCTTTTGGTAACAGTGATGGGGCTTCTCGTTGCTTGTACATCTTATACCTCAACGGATGAGTGGCCCAATCCGCGCCCTAATTCAAATCCTGACCCTGAACCGGTCACTAGAGAGATTACCTCTATTCAGTCGCTCAATAAAAGTGAAAATGTAGCAGTGAACTCTCATGCGGATGAATGGGGGAATAGTTCTCTCGAATTAGACTATCGCCGGTTGCTGACTTTGGAAAGTCCGGCACTGTCGGCTGTGAATGCTCTTTATCCCCGTATCAAGAAATTAGGTGATGGGACCTATTTGCTATTATACCAGCAGGGACCACAGGCTTGGAATGTCTATTATGCTTTAAGTACTAATCTGATTACATGGCAGAATGCATCCAGTCCTCTGTTTCAGAGCGAAAGTGCCCAACAAACTTCCGGTGCCAGTGATACACGCTGTTTCTCATCATGTGATGCAGTCGTTCTGGCAAATAAGGATATTTTGGCATTCGCTTCCTTTCGCTTGAATCAGGGATACAGGGTCGATCCGCAGAGTAATGGCATTATGATGAGGCGTTCTTCCGATAATGGACGTACCTGGTCGACTGCCCAGATTATTTATCAGGGAACGACTTGGGAACCTTATGCATTACAACTTCGTTCGGGTGAAATACAGGTCTATTTTACGGATAGCGAGCCTCTCACAGCCGATTCGGGGACTGCCATGCTGCGCTCTATGGATAATGGGCGGACATGGACGGTCGTTGGAAAGGTGATCCGTCAAAAGACTGGACTGGCTATAGATGGTTCGGGCAAACAAATTTATTCGGATCAGATGCCTTCTGCCCGCGAATTAAATAATTCGACGAAGATTGCAGTAGCTACAGAAACACGTTTCAGAGATGAAGGCGACGTTTATCATATTTCAATGGCGTGGAGCTCCGACAACTGGGCTTCGGCTCCATTGACCGGAGATGAAGTAGGGCCTTCGGACCGTAAACTCAATTTTGTGCAGAAGGCTGCAGCACCTTATCTGGTACAATTCCCCTCGGGAGAGACTGTCTTGTCGTACAATGCTTCTTCTCTCTTTACCATGCAGGTGGGTAACGCAGAGGCTTCCCAATGGGGAGAAACGTATCAGCCATTCAGTGGAAAAGGATATTGGGGAGCAACGGAAATTATTGATCCGCATACTCTTGTAGCTGCCATGCCTGCTACTTTTGTCAATAGCGAGAATAAAGATGCTGCCCGTATTCAGATTGGACAGTTTGTTTTGAATCATCGGATTAATGCTTCCGGAATGACACCGGTGATAGACGCCGACAATTCGGATTGGAGTGCAGTCAGTGATGCACTATTTATCGGAAGTGTGTCCACTACACAAGCCGTGTTCCGCTTTGCTTATGATGCAGAAAATGTATATTGTCTGGTGGAACGTCTTGATAAAGACTTGACTACAGACGACAGCATGGAATTGATTTTTCAGGGTGGAGATGCTACCGGAACTCCTCTTAAAATCTCTCTTATTCCGGATGCAGTTCAATATACCATTAAATGTAGTCATTCTTCAGTAACTTGTAAAGGTGCGGTTCATGGAACTTTTGGTGATACGGCAGCCGATAAGGGATATGTAGTCGAAATGGCTATTCCACGGACTTTACTTCGGGTGCTGGCCGACCGTTTGATGTTTAATGCTACCTTATACGATCAGAATGGTAGTGATACCTTCACTGGACTGACTGCTACGAATTATGAGAAATGGTTACCAATCGTTTTGAAAGCTGCTACGGATCCTGAACCTCTCCCGGGGGAAGGAGATACCGGTACCGGACCGTCCTGGAATAATGGCGATACGGAAGGTACATGGAAATAATGATAACATTTTAAATTTGCGAGACCATGAAAAAAAATAAAATCCTGATTCTTCTGGTAATTGGTTTATCATTGGGTAGTTGTGTGCAAACTGATGACGAGGCGTTTTCTCCGGAACCGGCCGTAAAAGGAGGAGAAAAATCCATTACGGCCATTTGTGCTGTTACCGCCACAACACGCACGTCGCTTAATGCATCCATGAATGTGGTTTGGACCCAAAATGATGAGATACGGCTGTTTGGCACTTCAACACCGAATGGAGCTGTTTATACTACTTCTGCCAGTAGTGTTCGTACCGCTGTTTTTGACCCGGTGGACACTTCTGTAGATGATGCCATCCGATATGCTGTTTATCCGGCGTCGGCTGCGTCAGGCAGCCAACTTGAAGGTACGACACTTGCTGTTGACTTTTCGGCACTTGCCGGACAGAAATGGATGGGTGCGTTCAATGCCGATAGTGAAATATCATCTTTGCCGATGGCGGCAGCCTCTGATGGTGAAGCCTTCTCTTTTAAGAATCTGTGTGGTGGAGTACGACTACAGCTGACTGATTATCAATTAATGGGAATTAGTATTAAGTCTGTAGCAGTACGCGGTAATGACGGAGAACAGGTGTCGGGTATAGCTGATGTTAATGTAGCGGATGGAATCGTATCACTTCGGAAGTCTTCCACTCCTTCTGCTGCGGCTACTGCATTGGTTACTTGTGATACAAGCGTACCTCTTTCTACGGATAATAATCCCTCGGCTCATACAGACTTTGTTTTATTTCTTCCTGCGGTAAATTATACCAAAGGGTTGACTTTCGTCATAACGGATGCTGCCGGACGGATTTACGAACAAGCAACTCCGGGCGCTTTCACTATTGAAGTCGGAGTTGTAAAACCGATGGAATTGTTGCCGGTGACGTTGTATTATGGTAAGGCAAACTGTTATCGTACGGCATCTGCTGGAACACTTGAAATAGATGTTACACCTTATTATTCATTGGCAGGAGATTATACTTATGAAAATCGTCCGAGAGTGAATGTCAATGGGGAATTGGTAGATAAGGCTGTGTCTGCGGCTGTTTTGTGGACACAAACGAATTCGTCTTCATCAGGAGATGTTCTTTCTGCTGTTCCTGCATTGGAGGGAACTACTTTAAAAGTCCCTGTAAGCGGCGTGAAAGGAAATGCCCTTGTGGCTATTCGAGATGCATCGGGCAAGAATGTATGGTCTTTCCATATTTGGGTGACTGAAGCATCGGATCTTACCTATATTAACGAGGAACGGGGAACGTTCAAAATGATGGATCGTAATTTGGGTGCAACTTCTGTTACTCCTAAAGACCAGAATGCTTATGGTGCATGGTATCAGTGGGGGCGCAAAGATCCGTTCCCGCGTCCGCTTGATATTGTCCGTTCGAGTGCGACGACTGTGAGTGATAAGGAATTAACTGCCAATGCAACCACTTCTGCCGAAGTAGGAACTGTGAGTTATACTATCTCCAATCCTGATACAAGAATCTTTTCTGCGAATGACTGGCATAATGAATGGCGGAATAACGGACTGTGGGGAAATTCAGACGGTTTGACTAAGAATGTAAAGACTGTGTATGATCCTTGTCCGGAAGGCTATTGTGTGCCCGATCAGAATTGCTATCAGGGATTCACCTTTACTTCAAAAACGGAATGTGATAGCAATTACGGGCATCTGTTTGTGATTGATGGTTCGCAAACTTCTTACTTCCCGACAGGAGGCTATCTGGATAAGGGAACTAATAAGATTGCTTATCAGGAATATCGGGGATATCAATGGACTAGTAATCCAGGAACAACAGGAGCTTATTACTTCTATTATAATAATGCAAATCTTAATTTTACAGGTATGGATCGTGCTTCGGCAGCATCTGTCCGTTGCGTCAGGATGGAGTAAAATGAAAGATATTTTTTAATCATAATAATACATGCACTCATGAAATATTTCAATATTTTGTTTCTGATTTTGTTTCTTACTACAAGCGCAAAAGCGCAATCGGTCAAGGTGTCTGTAAGCAAAGTCAGTATTCCGACATACACAGAACCGGAGCGTGAAGAATTGCCGATGTTTGCCGAAAACAGGGTACACCAGCGTTCGAGTGGCAATCCTTATCCTAATAAAATCGTTCTGAAAGTGAATCGGGAACAAAAAGTGGATAAAGAATATACGCTTATCAAATTAGAGAATGAATATTTGGAACTACAAATATTGCCGGAAATTGGAGGTAAGATATATGCTGCCAAAGATAAAACGAATGGATATGATTTTTTCTATAAGAACCATGTCATAAAACCTGCTCTTATCGGTGCTTTGGGCTCGTGGATTTCCGGTGGACTGGAGTTTAACTGGCCTTTTCATCATCGGGCTTCGTCTTTTATGCCCACTGATTATGAAATAGAAAAACTGCCGGGGGGTGGAGTGATCGTTTGGGTTTCGGAACATGATCCGACAGACCGGATGAAAGGTATGGTTGGCATTGTGCTTAACCCCGGTGAGTCTATCTTTGAAACGAGAGTCAAATTGTCGAATATCACCCCGTTAAGACATTCGTTTTTATGGTGGGAGAATGTGGCGGTACCTTCGAATAAGAATTATGAGATATTCTTTCCGCACGATGTAAGCCATGTGTTTTTCCATTACAAACGTTCGGTTACTACTTATCCGGTTGCAACAAATGCGGCAGGAATATTTAACGGTATTCGTTATGACGGTGCAGTTGATATAAGCAAGCATAAGAATACGATTCAGCCTACCTCTTATTTTAGTGCGGCATCACAGTATGATTTCTTTGGCGGTTATGATACGGGCAGGAAATGCGGGGTTGTACACATCGGAGATCATCACGTATCACCTGGTAAGAAGATGTTTACATGGGCTTACAATCAGTTGTCCCAGTCTTGGGAAAATGCTCTCACAGATACAGATGGAGCCTATTGTGAGTTAATGGCAGGCAGTTATTCTGACAATCAGCCGGACTTTACATGGCTTGAACCGATGGAGACTAAAACCTTCTCGCAATATTGGTTCCCGATCGGAGAAATCGGGGTTCCGGATTTTGCGAACACGACAGGAGCTATATACGTCAAGGATACGATTAAAGTGCAACTGAACAAGACTCGTAATGTGAAGATTACGGTCAAAGGTGATAATCAGATTTTGTATTCAGGAAAAGCTACGGTCAAAGCCAGAGAAGAATATATGCTACCTGCGGATGTAAGAATGAAGTTGGGATATTCAATAGATGTCACCGCTAATGACGGAACTGTTTTAATGTCTTATACAGTGAAGAAACACGATACTTTTAATATTCCTCATACAACACAGGATATGCCGAATATCAAAAAGGTTGAAAGTCCGCATTTGTTGTATCTTGAAGGTTTGCATGTGGACCAATACCGTGATCCTGCCACTAAAGGAGAGAGTTATTATAAAGAAGCTCTTGAACGTGATCCGAATTTTGCTCCTGCATTGATCGCTTTAGGAGAAGCAAAATTACGCAATGCTTTTTACAGTGAGGCTTTGGAATATCTTTTGAGGGCGGAAAAAGTGTTGACACGGTTCAATACGCGTCTTGAAAATGGGAAACTGTACTATTTGTTAGGGCATGTTTATTTAGCGCTCGATGAGCAGGAGAAATCCTATGATTATTTCCGGAAAGCGGCATGGAGCAGTGCTTATGTTTCTTCAGCCATGACTTATGCGGCTATGCTTGACATACGTAAGCTGGAGTATGACAAGGCTGTTCAACATCTTACTACTGCCATTACTTATCATAAAGATAATGCTGTAGCCAATGCGTTGATGATATATGCTTCTTATTTGCAGGGAGATAAAAAAGCATCGGAACGTCAATATTTGTCTGTAGAAGCGAATGATAAACTTAATCATTTGGCACGTTATTTCGGTGTGTTGACCGGTAAAGTTAGTGCCCGGGATTTTATGGAAAAGATACGGACGGATAAGAATCAGGTATGTCTCGATCTTATAGAAACTTTGCTTGTCGCTAATCTGCAGAAAGAGACTGTTTCCCTGATAGAGATGTTGCAAACACACGAACCTCTGATTTTTAGTCTGTCTGCCATATATGCAGATATAAAAGGCGGTTCTCCGAATGATTCGGCAACGGAGGGGATTGCTTTCCCAAGTCGGCGAATTGAAATGAACAGTTTGTCTCATTGGGCAAAACAGGGAAGTCGGAAGGCGCAGTTGCTGTTGGGATGTGCCCTTTACGCCAAAGGACATTATGAGAAGGCAGTCGCTCTTTGGGAAGGCTTGTCCGGTACTGATTATCGTGCTGCACGAAATCTGGCTGTCGCTTACTATTCACACATGGATCGTAAAAATGAAGTGTTACCCTTATTGAAGCAGGCATTATCCTTGAAGCCGAATGACGAACAGTTGATTTTTGAAACGGTCTATGTAATGGGTAAGTTAGGAGTTGCTCCTATTGAACGTATTTCTTTCCTGAATAATCATAAGTCTGTAATTAGCCGCGATGATATTATGCTTGAATGGGCACGAGCTTATAACATGGCAGGACAGGAGGATAAGGCAATAGAACTTCTTAGGGGACGTAACTTTGTCCCGGCTGAAGGTGGAGAACATGCCGTAGCAGAACAGTATATGTTTGCTTATTTCCTGAAAGGGCGTAGATTAATGAAAGAAAATAAAATGCAAGAAGCGGTTGATTGTTTTAAGGCTGCGCAAACTCTGCCTCAAAATCTGGGAGCAGGTTTGTGGAATATCGTTAGATTGGTTCCATTTAAATATTATGAAGCAATCTGTTTGAAATCTTTGGGGCAGGAAGACAAGGCCAATGAGAATTTTGATTTTATAACGGGTATTGAGGTCGATTATTTTAGTAATATGAACTTACCGGAATTGCCATTTTATCAGGCACTTTGTTATCGTGAAACGGGTATGCCTTTCAAGGGGGATATGCTCATCAATTATAAACTGCAAGATTGGAAAGAAGGCATGAAGACTGTTGATGCGGGTTATTTTGCCACTACTCCTTTCTTTATAAGTTTCTGCGATCGTGCCGTACAGCAAAGGAGTGCTTATTATAGTTATTTACTAGCGCTGGCTTATCGCTACACCGGTGATACGAAGCTGGCACAGAAATATATTGAGCAGGCAGCGGTGAGTGATCCTTATGCTCTGAATATTTTTGCAGAAAGACAATTCTGAACGATCTTGTAAAGCTCATTTGGACGCGGATTCATACAGATTTATATTTAGAAAGAATCTGTATGATCCGCTTCATTATCAGCATCTTTGTTTAGTGCAATTAATGTAATTTCGGTTTTAGTATTAGAAAGTGTTTTGAAGGTATGGTTTTCTTTACGAAAATATATTCCGAAAGAAGATTATTTTTTGTAGATTTGTGAGACTGATAAACACAATTCCGGGAACGATGGATATTCAAGCCTTTCGAAATTATTACGATACATACTATGAACAACTTTGTTGTTTTCTCAACTTCTATACGCATGATGTAGCAGTCATAGAAGATGTTATTCAGGAGGTGTTTCTCAAACTATGGGAGAATAAAGATTGTATTGAAATAACCTATATCAAAACCTATCTTTTCCGGGCTGCCAAAAATCGGGTATTAAACTATCTTCGTGATGAGGAAAACAGGCATCAGTTGTTAGAAAATTGGTTTAACCAGCAACTGGAAGAAAGGAAATATAAAGATTGTTTTGACATTGATGCCTTGACAAAAGTGGTGAATCGGGCAATTGAACAGCTTCCGGAGAGATGTAGGGAGATATTTTCCTTGAGCCGGAAGGAGGGACTTTCTTATAGGCAGATTGCCGAACGTCTCGGGATTTCTGTAAAAACAGTAGAGACACAAATAAGCATTGCGCTCAAACGAATAAGAGAGATCTTATCTTCTTCTGCATTTGCATTTTTGTGGCTGTTTATTCGATAAAATATTTATTCTTTACTATTGAATGTCAGATGAATAGATTTTTTGCTTTTTTGTATTTAGCTGTGTTTGTTACTGCTTGTGCGGAATGTGAAGTTATTCCTGGAATGAAAACAGCGTTTTATGGTATTACT
This sequence comes from Bacteroides celer, assembly GCF_002632415.2. Taxonomy (NCBI): domain Bacteria; kingdom Pseudomonadati; phylum Bacteroidota; class Bacteroidia; order Bacteroidales; family Bacteroidaceae; genus Bacteroides; species Bacteroides celer. The sequence goes on from NZ_CP178209.1 coordinate 582,297, forward strand.
CAAGATGGTGATACCGTTACTCAATATACTCTGACTAATGCTTCAGGTGCTCAAATCAAAGTAATTGACTATGGTTGTCGTATAACGAATATTATAGTGCCGGACAGAGAGGGGAAAATGGCAGATGTAGTGCTTGGATATGAGAATCTTAAAGATTACGAGATTGGAGCCGAGAGATTTTTCGGGGCTTTATTAGGGCGTTATGCCAACCGTATTGCCGGTGGTGCTTTTATGATTGACTCGATTCGGTATCAGCTATCGTGCAATGAATCTCCCAACGGATATCCGGGGCATTTGCATGGTGGTATGAAAGGATTTGATCGTGTTATGTGGAAAGCTATGCCAATCAATACTCCTGATACGCTTGGAATTGTTTTTACCCGCCGCAGTCTTGACGGAGAAGAAGGATATCCTGGTAACTTAGATTGTAAAGTCACTTATTTCTGGACTTCGGATAATACTTGGCGTATAGAATATGAGGCGGTAACCGATCTACCGACTATCGTCAATATGTCGCAACATTGCTATTTTAACCTTCAGGGGTATGACGGAGGTTCGGTTTTAAATCATATTGTGCAAATTAATGCGGATTCAGTCACGGTTAATACTCCGTGGTATGTGCCGGCTTCGGTAGAAGCGATAGCAGGAGGCCCTTTGGATTTTCGTACTCCTCACAGTTTTGCGGAACGTGCCAACTCTCCCAATGAGCATATGAAACTTATGGGTGGTTATTCTGCCAATTGGATACTTCGTGATTATAATGGAGATCTGCGTTATGCCGCAACGATCACAGAACCTCAAAGTGGACGTCGAATAGAAACTTACACAACAGAGCCCGGTTTACTGATTTATACTGGCATCGGACTCTCTGAAAAGATTGTGGCTAAAGGTGGTCCACAACAGAAATATGGTGGTTTTATATTGGAAACCATCCATCATCCGGACACGCCACATCATCCTGAATTTCCATCCTGTGTGTTACGACCTCATGAGAAATATCATTCCGTTACGGAATATAGGTTTTCTGTGCAAAAGTAATTTAATAGAGTATGCCTTGGAATTACTTATCTTTTTCCTGTAAAACTCTTATTTCTATCAAAAAAAGTGATAATTTTGGCATTAATTTGCAGATTGCCTAAATTACGAAAGATAGAATGTTAGATTTAAAGCAACTTACCACTGATGTATGCCAGATTGCTACAGAGGTTGGACATTTTTTGAAAGAAGAACGGAAGAACTTCCGTCGTGAGCGTGTGGAGGAAAAACATGCACATGATTATGTGTCTTATGTAGATAAAGAGTCAGAGGTGCGAGTGGTGAAAGCACTTGCTGCTCTACTGCCCGAAGCGGGATTCATAACAGAAGAAGGCTCTGCCACTTATCAGGACGAACCCTACTGTTGGGTCATTGATCCGTTGGATGGAACTACAAATTATATTCATGATGAGGCTCCTTATTGTGTATGTATCGCTTTACGCAATCGTACCGAACTTCTTTTAGGTGTTGTTTATGAAGTTTGCCGGGATGAATGTTTCTATGCCTGGAAAGGTGGAAAGGCTTTTATGAATGGTGAAGAAATTCATGTGTCGAGTGTTGAGGATATTCAAGATGCTTTTGTTATTACAGAATTACCTTATAATCATCTACAATATAAACAGACCGCTCTTCATCTCATCGATCAACTTTATGGAGTAGTGGGAGGTATTCGCATGAATGGTTCGGCTGCCGCTGCAATTTGCTATGTAGCTATTGGGCGTTTCGATGCGTGGATGGAAGCGTTTCTCGGAAAATGGGATTATTCTGCAGCGGCATTGATCGTCCAGCAAGCGGGAGGAAAGGTTACTAACTTCTATGGCGAAGATAACTTCATAGAAGGACATCATATTATTGCAACGAACGGAACTCTGCATTCTTTCTTTCAGAAACTTTTGGCAGAAGTCCCTCCATTGAATATGTAAGTGGTATTGCAACTTTAAAATCTCTATTATTATGAAACACACACTTCTTGTAAAAGACTGGCTTAGTTCTTTTTTATCTTTACTGTTTCCCCGTTGCTGTGTTGTTTGCGGCCGACCGTTAGCAAAGGGCGAGGAATGTATTTGTACAGTATGCAATATCAAACTACCTCGTACGAACTATCATCTTCGAAAAGATAATCCGGTAGAGCGGCTTTTCTGGGGACAAATTCCTCTGGAACGGGCTACTTCTTTTTTCTTTTATGAGAAAGGAAGTGACTTCCGGCTGATTCTTCACCGTTTGAAATATGGTGGACAGAAGGAAATAGGTGCAATTATGGGACGGTATATGGCAGCAGAACTTTTATCTTCCCATTTCTTTCAAGGAATTGATGTTATAATCCCTATACCGCTTCACAAGAAGAAACAGCAAATCCGCGGTTATAACCAGAGTGAATGGATTGCCCGTGGAATCACTGCTGTAACAGGAATCCCCATAGATACAGAATCCATATTGCGTAAGAAAAATACGGAAACGCAAACACACAAATCCATACTTGAACGTCGGGATAATGTGGAAGGTATCTTTGAACTTCAACGTCCCGAAGCACTTGTCGGGAAACACATACTGATCGTTGACGATGTGTTGACCACCGGTTCTACTACGCTGGCATGTGCTTCTTGTCTGGTGAAAGTGGAGGGAATACGGATTAGTATATTGACGTTGGCAACGGTGGAATAATCTTCTTTTCGTCAGAGAATATATTTAAATTCCATTCATCTCTCCATTTTATATTTATACTATTAGTTTGGATTTTAATGGGTAGCCATATATAAAGTCCTTCAATTGGCATTTCCGGTTTCCATATATCGAACATGGCAATATAGGAATTTTTCTTTCCTTGTACAGGAATAATGAAGGATGATTGTCCCCCAAAAGTTTTTTCGGGGCCAAGTCCATTATATGGATTGACGCCATGACAGGGATTTGATTTTTCCGTATAGTCACCCGTTATTGATTTTGATGTGAATATGCGCGCGGCATTGGGCTTCCAACCGCTAGAGCCTGATCCCAGCAAATAGTAGGTACCTTTATGCTTGAAGATGGCAGGTGCTTCTGTTTCGTTAGTGATTCCCGTGACTACCTTGTACTTTCCCTGTGGGTAAGTATATTCCTTATTTAATTCACCTGCCACAAAAGCTTTATCAGGCTTGCGTACCGTGAAATGATATACTTTGCCATCATCATCTTTGTAGATACAAAAATCTCCTGAACCGTATGGAGAATCTGCTCCTAAAAACTTGTGACTGTATGTAAAGGGGCCTGTAGGAGAAATTGCCGCAGCGACTCCTAGATAACCGTATTTATAATCCTGTCCTTTGGGATAGAGTTTGAAATACATCATATATCTAGAAGTCGCCCTGTTGTATATTACTTTAGGGCGTTCGAGAATACAGCCGTCAGCAATATCACTTTTTTCATTTTTATAGTCAACGGATAATACTATTCCTTTGTCTTCCCAATGATACAAATCAGTGGATGAATAACAATGTACACCACCATCTGCTTTTTCTTTCTCAGATTTATTGGGCAGTTTGTGCTCACCATACCAATAATAGATGCCATCTACATATATAATACCACCGCCGTGTGCATTAATAGTTTTTCCATTGTTATCGACCCACACTGTTCCGGGTTTGAAGCTTTTCTTTTTCTTGTTCTGTGCCTGTATAGTATTGGAGATGACACAAATGCTCATCAGTGTGATAAGAAAATAGTAGCTTCTCATAATTCTCAATCTTTAGATATTGTTGGTTTGGACTTTCTTGTCATTAGTAATCCGAGCAGAGCAAAAACGACGCCAGTTGTGATGATAAGTTTTTGTCCGTTATCTGCCATACCACCCAATATCGCAATGCCAGCTCCGGAAGCGAAGATGCCATAACCGATTACCCGTTTGCTGAAATTATTGCCCGCTTTCTCTGTCGATTCATTTTCTTCGATTTCTTTCAATTTCCGGGCATTGTTTTCTTTATTCCATATTAAGTAAGATTGATACTTTTCCGATTCCTTGTTCTTTGCTTTATAATATATCTCAAAAATGGCCAGGCATAGGATTGGGAAAGTAACTCCAAGAATCATTTCCTCGGCACGATTGAGGGAGAAACCCATTAGTGGAGTGATGAATTTGAATAAACCATTGATAGCCAAGCTTAATAAAGTAGTCGTGATGTTAGAAGTCGCAGTCTGTCTTTTAGAGAATAGTGTCCAAATGATAGGCAGATATAAAGGAACGCCTGTCAATGCCGCCAAGCTGATAACAACGTTTACAACTCCCCCCATTTTAGGAATAAGCATGGCTATCAATATGCTGAATACTCCGAAGAGAATAGTCGAGATTCTTGCAACGTACATAAGGGTACGGTCGGAACTTTTTGGCCTTAGGTTTTTGAATATATCATTGGTGATGACTCCTGAAGCAATATTCAGCTTTGAATTCAGTGCACTGGTCGTTGCGAAAATCATGCCACCGATCATTAAGCCCAAAAGCCCGTTAGGAAGTACTTCCTTGCACATCATCAGATATGCGCCTTCTGCATCAAGTAATGAGAGCGAAGGGTCATATACTCTGTAAACCATTGGTGGAAGCATCCATAGCACTGGACTGATTATGTATAGGGCTCCAAACAAATAACCTACTTTTTGGGAATCTTTTTGTGTTTTGACGCAGGTATATCGCTGTACATATGCCCAGTTTCCACCCAGGAATATAGTATTATAGATTCCAAAAGCTACCAGGAAGCCAAAAGTATATTCATCGTTCAGAAGATTATAGAATGTGTCGGGCACTTGCTCTATTAGTGCGGTAACTCCGTTAATTTTATCGAAAGATAAAGGAACCACGATGATAACCGCTGCTGTCAGAATAACGAATTGAAGTACGTCTGTGGAAATTACTGCCCATAATCCGCCTGCAGACACATACAAAATGCATAACCCTCCTAATAATAAAATGCAAGTATTTAAAGGCAGCCCGGTGGAAACCTCTAATATTTTGGCTACTGGATACAGGAAAGATGCTGTAAGAAACACAGAGATAAATAAGAACAGGTAGGTATATATCTTCTGTGTGGACTTGCCTAATCTCTTATGTATGTATTCTGCTGCTGTGAGTGCTCCTGTTTTATGCCATTTGGGCGCGATGAGTAATCCTACAATGAAACCGGCGATCGCCATTGTCCATTGGATAGTGATTGAAACCCAGCCCATAGAATAAGCGATAGAACCCCATACGACGAATGTGCCAGCAGAGAAAAATCCCATGAACAGTGAGAGGCCGCTCATGTACCACGGCATGGTTCCGTTTGCGGCAAAGAAAGATTGCATACTTTTACCTTTTTGGGAGAAAGCCAATCCGACTAAAACAACTCCAAGGGAAAATAGTACGATAGTAATGATGTCGAGAGTAGTCATATCAAATGATTTAGTTAACAAAACAGGTTTGAAAAACATCTAAGTTGACAGCAAATATATTTTTGATTCTACAGATAAACAAACAATTCGGAATATAAATCATCGGGAACGTTACCGCAAACGTTCCCGAAATTAAACTCTTGGAGTTTTAACATTCCAATTGCCGGAATTTGATTATATTCGGGAAATTTTTTAGAGTGAGTGACAGTCTATGAGTAAACCAAGAGTGACTATCAAGGATTTAGCCAAGGAACTGAAGATTTCGACTTCTACTGTTTCCAGAGCTTTATGTGATAAATGGGATGTTAATCCAGAAACACGCAAAGCTGTTCTGGAGCTTGCAGAAAAATGGAATTATAAGCCGAATCCGATTTCTTTGAGTCTGAAACAAAGCCAGTCCATGTTTATCGGAGTGATTGTCCCTGAATTTGTCAATTCTTTCTTTTCTGAAGTAATTATGGGTATTCAGAGTGTGCTGAATCCTGAAGGATATCATGTGCTGATAATGCAATCTAATGAATCGCATGAGAATGAATTGCGGAATATGAAGGCGTTGGAAGCGCAGATGGTGGATGGTTTTCTGATTTCGGTTACCCAGGAATCGGAAAATACTAGTTACTTTTCTGACTTGATCTGGAATAATTTTCCTGTGGTTTTCTTCAATCGGATTTGTGCAGAGTTGAGTGCTCCCCATGTAGTTATTGATGATTATAAGTGGGCTTTTGCTGCAGTTGAACATTTGATACAGCAAGGGTGTAGGCGGATTGTTCATTTGGCAGGTTCTGAAGATTTGCTTATCGCGCAGAAACGCAAAAATGGATATATGGATGCCTTGCGAAAGTATGGCTTGCTGGTTGAAGAGTCTTTGATTATCGACTGCGGAATAATGATGGAGAAAGGAATCATGGCGGCTCATCAGATTCTTGAAATGGAAAAAATGCCAGATGGAATTTTTGCAGTGAACGATCCGGTGGCGATAGGAGCGATGAAAACTCTTCAGAAAAACAAGATTAGAATTCCGGAGGATATGGCAGTAGTTGGTTTTTCCGAATCTAAGGAAGCGTTTATTGTGGAACCTAATCTGACTAGTGTGGAACAACCTACTTTTGAAATGGGGCGGAATGCTGCACAATTATTATTGGAGCAAATCAAGCATAATGTCAATAATGAGGATAAAATGCTGTCGAAGTCGATTATTCTGGATGCAAAATTAAATATCAGGGAATCTTCTCTTAGAAGGACGAGTTGAAACCTCGTTTTTTCAGATCGAATTATTTGCGGGACATAGCCTTTTTATATTAAAGAGGTATGTTCCGTTTTTCTTTTTCTTGTTTCTGAAAATAAATAAAAATACACTTTCCTTTGTTTATGGGCTTTCTAGTGAGCTCTGAAAGAGTGATTATGTTTTTTTCTTTAAATTTATTTGGAGTTTAATAAATAATCGCTATGTTTGCAAAACCTAGCAGACCAGAATAGACCAGTTGCTAAGATTGAAAACTTAGATATACCATTTAAATTGTTAACGAGAAATTAAGTATTGCACCATGAAGAACGCAGTTATTTCAAAAGCGAAGTGGTACATTAGATGCTGTAGTCTTGTGTATTTATCTATTTCCTTTTCTTCTGTAGTACATTCAGCAGAAGATGTTTCAAAAATGAACAGTGTAGCGATTGCCCAACAGGCAAAAACGCGAACGGTAGTTGGCTCGGTGATTGATTTTGAAACAGGAGAACCTATTATTGGGGCTTCTGTGGCAGTTGCTGGGAAAAGTGTGGGTACTATCAGTGATTTGGATGGGAATTTTTCTATCCGGGTAGATGGAGATAATACAAAATTAGAGATTTCTTTTATTGGGTACGAAAAACAGGCAGTAATGGTAGAGGATGGAAAGAAGCTGACTATTCGTTTGCGTGCCGTTTCAGAATTGTTAGATGAAGTGGTGATTACTGCGTATGGTTCCGGACTTCGTAAGGATTTGACAGGAGCTATTGCAAAGGCGAATGTGCAAGATATGCGTAAAGCACCGGTTTTTAACTTTGAAGAAAGTCTTGCAGGTCGTGTAGCAGGTGTACAGGTAACTTCCTCCGACGGACAGCCGGGTAGTGACTTGCAGATTGTTATCCGTGGTAATAATTCGGTAACTCAGGATAATTCCCCATTATATGTAGTGGATGGCTTTCCACTGGAAATGGCAGTGGGGAATATGCTGAACCCCGAAGAAATCGAGTCTATTGAAATATTGAAAGATGCGTCGGCTACGGCTATCTATGGTGCGAGAGGTGCGAACGGGGTAATTTTGGTAACTACAAAGAAAGGAAAAGTTAGTTCGCCTACCGTGACATATAGTGGCTGGGTAGGTGTACAACAGATTATCAAGAAGCAGGAAATGCTTGACCCTTATGAATTTGTGCGTTATCAGTTGGAAGCAGATTACAACGTTTACAGTAAGCGCTACTTGGCTGGCGAAAGGACATTGGAAGATTATCGGAATATCGAAGGTATTAACTGGCAGGACAAGGTGTATAGGGATGCTTTGGTGCATAGCCACAATATAGCTGTCAGGGGTGGTACTGAAAAGACGAGATACTCTGTTTCCGGTTCATTGGTGGATCAGCAAGGTATTATGTTGAACAGCGGTTACAAAAAATATCAAGGTCGTTTTGTATTGGATCAGACAATCACTAAGAAAATAAAAGTAGGTATTAATGCTAATTATACGTATTCGAAGAAATATGGTACCATTGTATCTGAATCGCAGACTAGTCCGACGGCAAGTTTGATGTATGCGTTGTGGGGGTACCGTCCAGTGGCAGGTGTCAATGACGGTGATTTGCTGAATGACTTGTATGATGAGACAACCGATCCGACTACTGATCTTCGTATCAACCCTCTGATGGCAGCCGAGAATGAGTATAACCCATTGTTTACTTACAATTTCATCGGTAACGCTTATTTTGAGTATAAAATTTTAAAAAACCTGACTCTCAAGATTACTGGTGGATATAATAAGATACATCAACGGAAAGAAGTCTTTTTCAACTCTAACTCTCGAGGGGGACATCGTCATACCAATAACAAGGTGAATGGTTGGATAACCAACACGGAGCGAACTAGCCTGTTGAACGAAAATACGTTGACATATGATGTTCCTTTGAAGAAGGGACATCGTCTGAAAGTGTTGGGCGGTTTCACTGTGCAGGATAATAGTACATTTATTGATGAAATCAGAGCAATCAATGTTCCTAATGAGGCGTTGGGGATCGCCGGACTGGATGAGGGTGAGCTGACGTCCGCCACTATCAGCAAGACAGCCAACGGCTTGGTTTCTTATTTAGGAAGAGCGGATTATAATTATAAGTCCAAATATCTGTTGACCGTTTCATTCCGTGCCGACGGTTCGTCGAAGTTCCCAAAAGATAACCGTTGGGCTTATTTCCCGTCTGCCTCCGCTGCTTGGGGATTTGGTGAAGAGAAATTCGTGAAAAATGTAAAATGGATTAGTAGTGGTAAGCTGAGGGCAGGTATCGGTACGACAGGTAACAATCGTGTGACGGACTATGCTGCACTGACAGCCTTACAGATAACGGCAGACTCTGGGTACAGTACAGGTAATACACCGGGTAAAGGGGTAGTGCCGAAAACGTTGGGGAATCCTAAACTAAAATGGGAGACTACCGTACAGACTAATATTGGATTGGATATGTCGTTTTGGGATAATCGGATTTCGTTGACGGCAGATTATTACTATAAGAAAACGAAAGACCTGCTGTTGAATGCTACATTGGCACCTAGTATGGGATTTTTGTCTGCTTATAGAAATGTAGGATCGGTTTCCAATTCGGGACTTGAGCTGACCATTGACACTAAAAATATACAAACGAAAGAGTTCTCATGGACTTCCAGCTTCAATATATCATTCAATCGCAACAAAGTCTTGTCATTGAACGATGATGAACCGAGTTTGGCAAGCCGTGTGAACTGGGGTAATTTCAACAATGCTTATCCTTATATTGCCATTCCGGGACATCCGATTGCTATGTTCTACGGACATATTTTTGATGGAGTTTATCAGTACACAGATTTCGATAAGGTAGGGGAATCTTATATATTGAAAGACGGTGTTCCCAATAATGGAAATGCACGTGAGAAAATTCAGCCGGGAGATATCAAATTCAAGGACATTAATCGCGATGGAGTGGTGAATGACTATGACCTGACTATTATCGGTAATCCGAATCCAAAGCATATCGGCGGATTTGGTAATAACTTTCAGTACAAGAATTTTGACTTAAACGTATTCTTTCAATGGAGCTATGGCGGTGATGTGCTGAATGCCAACCGTATTGAGTTTGAAGGTGGTGATCCGAATGCTCGTACCTCACTCAATATGTTTGCTTCGTTTGCCAACCGTTGGACTCCCGAGAACCAGACAAACGAACTCTACCGGATAGGTGGGCAAGGACCGGCTGTTTATTCGTCGCGTACTATTGAAGACGGTTCTTTCTTGCGTTTGAAAACGGTATCATTAGGATATAGATTGCCGAACGCATGGCTGAAAAAGATAAATATTAAGTCATTGAGAGTATATGCTTCTGCGCAGAACTTGATTACATGGACTAGATATTCAGGACCGGACCCGGAAGTTTCTACTCGCCCTACAGCGTTGACGCCCTCTTTCGATTGGTCTCCTTATCCAAGGCCGAGAACTTTAACACTAGGAGTTGATATTTCTTTTTAAACCTTTAAAATCAAATCGTATATATGAAGCATAATATATTGTTATGGATGACTGTATGTCTGTTAGGAACTTCCTGCTCGAACATACTTGATAAGGAACCTGATTTTGTTTCTCCTGATTATTATTATAATACGGAAAGCGAACTGTTACAGGCGTTGAACGGAGTGTATAATCGTCTGATTGACACAAACGGAAGAATGTACAGTAAGGGACTTTTTAGCTTATTTGTACTGAGTGACGAGTCTTTTTATACTAATAATTTTAATAACACTAATATCCGTGCAGGCGTAATGGACGCCGCTGATCTGGATGTCGGACGTTTCTGGGAAGTGTTGTATGAAGGAGTGAACAGAGCCAATCTTCTGTTGTATAGTGTTGAAGGTAAAGAATTGGATACCGACATGATGAAAGCAGCAAAGGGAGAGGCTCTTTTCTTGAGAGGATATTACTATTATTTGCTGACCTCTTTCTTTGGTGAAGTACCTTTGAAACTTGCTCCGACAATGTCTGCCAATGATAACTATTTGGCGAAATCGCCATTGACGGATATTTACAAACAGATTGTAAAGGATATGCAAGAGGCGGAAAAACTGGTATTGGATATTGATGCACTTGGCTATAACGAACGAATTTCCAAAACGGGGGTTCAGGCTATTTTGGCAAGAGTATTTCTTAAAATGGCGGGTGAACCTCTGAAAGACGAGACGCGCTATGCGGATGCTTTGGAATATGCCAACAAGGTGATTGCTTCTACGAAGCATGAGTTGAACCCCGATTATAAACAAATCTTTATTAATCATTCGCAAGATATTAATGAAAGCAAGGAGTGTATCTGGGAAATAGGCATGTATGGTAACAAAATTGGTACGGTAGATTTGGCCGGCTCCGTAGGAGTGGAGAATGGCATTTTGTGCCGTGATGAATCAATAGGCTACTCAGGAGGTCCGATGAAGGCTTCTAAAAGACTTTATGATTCATATGGAGAAGGTGATTTGCGTAAGGACTGGAATGTAGCTCCTTATTACTATAATGTAGTGGAAGAAACAAAGGTCAATGAGGAAACACAGGAGGTGGAAGTGGTTCAGGTAACTAAGAAAGTAATGTTCTCGGCTACTCAGATATATAATCGTAACCCAGGTAAATGGAGAAGAGAGTACGAAATAGGACAAAAAGCACGTCTCTTTAATTCCACAAATTTTCCTGTTGTCCGCTACAGTGATGTCCTGCTGATGAAAGCAGAGGCAGAGAATGAAGTTAACGGTCCTACCGACGAAGCGTACGACGCAATCAACCAGGTGAGAAGAAGAGCTTATGGGAAGCCGATTCATACTGTTGATGCGACAGTGGACCTTCCCGCAGATTTGGCTAAGACGGATTTCTTGGAAGAAGTAAAAAAAGAACGGTTTAGGGAACTTTGCTTTGAGGGGATGCGTAAACTCGATCTGCTTCGTTGGGGAGAATATGTGGCTACAATGAAGGCTTTTGGTACGGAAATTTCAACGACTGCTCCGTCGGAATTCAAATATGCAAGTAGAGTAGGGCAGAATATAACGGACCGTAATGTTCTCTTCCCGATTCCGAATACGGAGATTACCGTCAACAAGCTAATGACGCAGAATGAGGGTTGGTAATTGATTTTTTATCTTTTTAAAATAATCGAACATGAAAAATATAATAAGATATTGCGGTTTGTTACTTGTGGGGCTGGTTTCCTGCATGGAAGATGAGGCTCCAAGTGTGGAACTGAACGTGGCGCTGGATAAACAAGTCTATCAGGTGGGCGAACCTGTAACTTTCAAGTTGAACGGAAATCCGGATAATATAGTGTTCTATTCGGGAGAGGTAGGGCATAATTATGCTTATAAAGAAAGATATCATGCGGATGGTGACCTGTTGGTCAAATTCAATTCTTGGGTGCGTTATGGAGATATTTATCATAATCTGAAATTCTTAGTCTCTTCTGATTTTAGTGGAATCTATGACAAGGAGAATGTGGAAGCAGCTACATGGATTGACTTGTCTGATAAGTTCCGTTTTTCAGTAGGGGATGATCAGACTCCTTCCGGGGAGGTAAATTTGAAAGAGTATGTCGGTGCGGAAGAGGATGCAAAGTTATTTGTTGCATTCCGTTATGAAGATGAACAGAAAGCACGGCAGAACAACTGGATTATTCGTTCCATCACACTTGACTGCGTTTCTGCCGAAGGGGTACGAAGCAATTTGGCTACGATGTCTACTATGGGCTGGAAGGTGGTTGATTTTGAAAATCCAGCAGTGACATGGAATGTTGCTTCTACCAGCCAGATATTAATTGATGGTGGAGCTAATCAGCCGAAGAATGTAGACTGGGTTATTTCGCAGGCTTTTGATGTCCGAAAAACAACTCCGGATACGGGCGTTGCGTTGAAGAATATCAGTACCACGATGGATGAGTATAAGTACGTATATACTAAACCGGGAATCTATGAGGTTGTATTCGAAACCACATCCGACTGGTATAATGGCAATGATCATGCATTGACGAAGCTTACTGTGGAGGTGCAAGGTAAAGTAGAAGAAGAGATTCCTGCTTCGTTGAGTGTCTTGCCGGATAAAGTGGAATGTAAGGTAGGAGAGCCTATAACGTTTAGTTTGACAGGTAATAATGCCAGCAATGTAGTTTTCTATTCCGGAGAAAGTGGACATAACTTTGATTTCAGAGAAAGGTTTTATGCGGATAATGACATCGTGGTGAATTTTTCGACATGGGTGCGTTATGATGTGGATCAACTTTTAAAGTTTAAAATATCAACAGATTTTGATGGTGTGTACGAAAAGGGACATGTAGAAGCTGCTACGTGGGTTGATTTGTCAGATAAATTTGCTTTCTCGACAGGAGCAGATAAAACGCCTTCAGGTGAAGTTAGTCTGAAAGAAGCTGCTGGTGATGATCCTAATGCCCGGATATTTGTGGCTTTTCATCATAAAGATGAAGAGGAAGCTGTAGAGAAACGGAATGATTGGATTGTCAGAACGTTCGAAATGGACTTGATTTCTCCGGAAGGTTTTAGGAGTAATTTAGCGAAGATGTCTACGAAAGATTGGTGGACAGCCGTTGACTGTTTAAATCCGAACCGAAATTGGAATGTAACTCTTCAACAGCTAGTGTTAATAGGAGGTACTAATAAGCCAACTAATGACGATTGGGTTATCTCCAAACCTGTTTATATCAGAAAAGGTACTCCCGATAAAGGAGTCTCTTTAAATAGTGTTACTTCCAAAGATTATACCTACACTTACAATACTCCCGGTGTTTATAAGGTTGTATTTGACTGGTATGATGGAAGTAATTATTCGCAAGTGAAATTAAATATTGAAGTAAAAGAATAACTGATAAAAATGAAAGGGATGCCAAAGAATTTCATTAACTATTTTTCTGTAGTCGTAGTTTTAAGCTTATCTATCGCTTTATCAGCCCAGGAATTGTCCGTTGTGCGATTGACTAATGAGCAACTTGAACTTGGATGGAAAAAGGGCGTTGGTGGATATACATTAGAAACGTTGAAAGTGAAGGGAACGAATGGTTGGGAGATAATGGAAATAGCTAAGTATCAGCATAATGTTTTATATGCTTCCTCAAAACCGGAAACGGCACCACAGGCACTATATGATAATACGGGAAAAGAGATTCTTTTCCCGGCTCCGCAATATCGTTATATTATACCTTCATGGCAACAGAACACAAATGCTGTTGCCATGAATAAAGCAGGAGAGAATATAGTTTTTTATCCTTCGGCAGTGAAACGTGTTTCTGATACAGAAATCTGTTTCCGATACGAAAATGAGACGATGCGGATTACGGAAAAATGGTGTATGGATTCTCTTCATCAGAATGATATAAAAGTTGATTTTATATTGCATTCCAAGAAGACAGGTTATTATTCTTTGGCAACCCCTTCGCTGGTTTCAATAGATAAATATAATTTCCAATGGGCTACCGTTCCCGGAATATTTCAGGGGAATGCTATAAATACAGACTTTGTACAAGCGTATGGCTATGGTCAGGGAATCCCCGACATACCGGTAGTGGCAAGAGAACGTACTGCTTCTACATTATCCTCACTGATAACGGATAGAAAGGGTGTGACTATTGCTGTAACAGCGGAACCTGGTACTGGCAGAGATCCTTGGCCGAAGGATAAAAAGATGCATGCGGAATGGCAACTCGGATTGTCGGTTATGAACCGGGAAGGGGAATTCTCGCCTACACTTTATCATCCTGTGTTGGGAGAGAAGAATTCATTGATGAATGTAGGGGACAGTCTTTCTTTCTCTTTCCGTTATACTATTCAGAAAGCAGATTGGTATGCTGTATTGAAACATACGATTAATGATATTTATCGTTTCACTGATTTTCTAAGGTTGAAACAGACAAAATATTCATTGACACAAAGACTTTATGATATGCACGCATATCTTACTAATGACAGCACTTCCAAATGGCATAACCTTGTATATAAGGGAGTAACAATTGGAGCACAAGACTATCTGGGTGGTGTGTATGATTCAGAAAAAGATGCCATGAAAAACTCCGATTATGGAGCTATGTGGATGTTGGCAAAGTTGACGGATGATCCTCGCTTGACACAGAAAAGACTGCCGAATGCGTTGAACTTTAAATTGATGCAACAACATGCGGAGGAAGATTTCCTTTGTGGTTCCTCTGCCGGACAGTATTATTTGTATAAAAGTAAACGGTTTACCGAAGAGTGGGGACCTTATACGGAACCCATTGCAACCACTTATTATATGTTGATGGATATGGGTAATATTCTGCTTTTTGAACCGCAGCAGAAGGAATTAAAACAGCATGTCAAACTGGCTGCCGACCGTTTGTTGGAATGGATGAAGCCCAACGGACAATGGGAAGTAGCTTATGAGAATAAGACATTAAAGCCTACTTTTACTGATATTACAGATTTACGACCAACGTTTTATGGATTATTGATTGCTTACGAGATATTGAAAGATAAGAAATATCTGCAGGCAGCTATACAAGGAGCGGATTGGTATGTGGAGAACGCTGTAAAGAAAGGACATTTCCTAGGCGTTTGCGGTGATACTCGTTTTGTTCCGGATTTCGCCACAGCCCAAAGTGCACAAGCCTTATTGGAACTGTATAATGTGACGAAAAACGAAAAGTATAAGGAAGCTGCTATATCAACTGCTAAGATTTATACGGCATCGGTTTATACGCATCCTATACCGACGTCAGTAGTAAAACAAGTGAAAGGGATAGAACGAAAAGATTGGGAGATCAGTCAGGTGGGATTGAGTTTTGAGCATGGTGGAGTAGCTGGTTCTGCCAATCATCGCGGACCAATATTATTGGCTAGCCATGCCGGAATGTTCGTACGGATGTATAGGCTGACAAAAGATTCATTATTTTTGAATATGGCACGTGCGGCTGCCATAGGAAGAGATGCATTTGTGGATTTTAAAACGGGAGTCGCTTCCTATTATTGGGACTCGATGAATAATGGAGCCGGACCTTATCCACATCATGCTTGGTGGCAGGTGGGATGGATTACCGACTATTTATTGTCTGAAATATCTCTCCGTTCAAATGGCGGGATAACTTATCCGGGTGGATTCATTACTCCTAAAGTGGGCCCCCATCTAACTTATGGTTTTACGTCTGGTATGGTATTTGGTACGAAAGCCGATTTGATAATGCGCCCGGGATTATTTAAACTGGATAATCCTTATATAGAATATATGGCTGCTTTGAACGAGAAGGAGAAAACAGTTTTCCTTATCTTGCTGAATAATGATGATGAAAAGCAGACTTCTCTGATTGAAATGGATACGAAATGTTTGTTCTCTGGAAAGAAAATCCGGGTGAAGAACGTTGCTAGCTTGAATAATCAAGGTCATTCTACACTTGTAGATGGAGTGGAGAATTGGAATGTAACGATTGATGCATATGGCTTGACGGTTTTAAAGATTAAATATAAATAGGATATGAGCATAAATCACTGGATAGTAAAGAATCTTGTTTGCACCCTTTTTTTGGTGGTTGGAGGATTGAATATATATGCGCAAAAAGATAAATATTTGATTGAAGCTGAGGCTTTTCAGTTCAAAGGAAAATGGTCAACAGATAGATCGGCAGATTGCATGGGGAGTGCAATGCTCCGTTTGAACGGTGGCGGAAGTCTTGATGAACAGTTTGATGCGCTTACGGTCGTCAATATAATGGAAGAAGGAGACTATAATGTATGGGTGAGGTCAGCGGATTATGATAAACTGCCGGGGACACGCTTATTCCGTTTAAGTGTGGATGAGAAACCAATGAAAGAATCTGGAAAACATGGAAAAGTCGGATTCTATTGGGAAAATGCAGGCTGTGTGCAGTTGGCAAAAAAACAGGTATTATTGCGATTGCATGATACGAAGAGGAATTTCGGCCGATGTGACGCAATCCTATTGGTAAAAGATCACTCTATCAACCCCAATGAGATGGATAGAAAAGAAGTGGGCAAATGGAGAAAAAATCCCGTTAAAATAGAGACGAAAGGTTCGGGTTTTGATAATGTGTCTACTCCGCTTTTATTATCGCCCGATGCAGAGGTGGTGGCTAATATAGAGAATCCGAATATTCGGGTGAGTTTTGTAAAAGCTGGAGCAAACAACCAGGCGATTGCCTGCCGGACAGAAATTAAGGTGAAAGGAACCTGGCGCCGTTTCTTGTCTACTATGGAAGACCATAAGGTATTTCTTATTACTGCGGAGCAAAGTCCGGTAGATAATGATAAATTCTTTCCTTCCTGGAAGAATGCGGTGTCAAAAAGTTCATTTACTGTTGGTGGAAAAGAATACACGGTACAGTCTGACGAGGATTATTTGAATCCTTATGTTGCGGGAGTGCTCAGTGAAGCTATTCCGGTGAAAGCTGTGAACAAGGACAATAACAGTATTGAAGTACAATACATTACGAAGAATGGATCTTCTATCACTGGTTACTGGACGCTGCCTGCCAAAGGCAATCATGTTGAGGTGAGATTATCTTGTCGTCCGGCTACTGATGGAATGTATAGTATGGGGCTTTCAGCTTTTCAGCCTGTGCCCCAACCGAATATGAGTAATATACTTCTTTCGCCGATGTTTCAGTATAAACGAGTTTCTTCACATCCGGTGATGATGCTTTCTTCAATGATGCAACAGCCGTTAGCTATTGCAGAATCTGCTACTCCTTTGGGTGGAGTAATGTCATCGTTTATATGTGGGGATGATAGTACTTTCCCGCAAGAATGGGGAAGTGTAGATTTTTCTCCGATGGGATTTTCCGTCAAGAATGAGCAGAATGTGGTTCAGCCGGTAGCTTTTGCTCCTGTTATGGGGATGAAGGATTCTCATGTGAAGGCAGGACAGGTGATTGAACGTAAGTTTGTGGTAGGCATACTTCCGGCAGGTTGGAATGAGGTGATAGAATATATTTCGGATCAAGTATATAAGGTAAAAGATTACAGGAAGCAAAAAGAGGTATCACTGACTGAGGCAATGTTTAATATTCTGGATTTGATGCGTAATGAAGAGTATGGCGGATGGGATGCCCATCTTAAAGGATTCTATGATATTGAAGGGGATCCGGAAACGGCTCCGACGGTAGTACATGCTGCTCCTTTGGCAATTATCGCAGCGTCTGTCCTCTCGGAAGACGAGGAGTTTTATCTGTCACGCTCTTTGCCAACAATAGAATATACATTGTCTCGGAGTGGATACAGATGGGCTACAGACCTGGTTCCAAGCGGATACAACAAGACGCTTGAGACGCTTCGGCTCAATCCTTTTAATTCCCAGTTCAATACTTCTTATTATGAAGGTTTACATCGTCTGTTAGGAGGGTTGAATCCGTGGCTGGTTTCTATTGCTTTGCCGGGGGATACATTGAGAAAAACAAAGGGATATTCTACACAAGTTCTCTCTTGGGTGCAGGCTATCTCCGCTTATAATTTGACAGGAGACGAGAAATGGAAACGGTTTGCTACTTCTACAGCCGACCGGTATATAGATTTGCAGATATATAAGAACTCATCCCAACCGGTGGGATTGATGTCTTTTTATAATACGAATGTGTATGCTCCGTGGTGGGACTTGATTGACTTGTATGAGTTGACAAAAGAAGAGAAATATTTGAAAGCGGCTCAATATGGAGCTTCTAATACCATCGCGGGAATCAGATCTTTCCCTACCGTTACAGAGGATTTACAAACGATTCATCCGGGAAACCGTTTTGATGGGAATACAAACCTGTGGTGGAAAGGAAAAGAGAAATATCGTCTGGGATTCCCCCGCGTGGCGAACGATGCGCAAGAGAAGCAAGTGCCGGAATGGCTTGTTTCACCGGTCGGACTAGGTTTTGAACAGCCTTCCACTTATTTCCTGCGGACAAAGGGAAAGCAAGTGCGTCCGGTCTTTATGAGTAACTGGGCTCCTCATCTGCTTCGTCTCTATCAATATACTCGTAAGCCTATTTACGAGACTTATGCCCGGAATGGAGTAATTGGGCGGTTTACAAATTATCCGGGATATTATGCTACAGGATATACAGATATTACTCTGTCACCAGACTTTCCTTATAAGGGTCCGGATGTAAGCTCTATCTATTATCACCATATTCCGCCCCATTTGGCATTTACGTGGGATTACCTGGTGTCTGAAGCTATAGAACGTTCTAATGGGAATATTAACTTTCCA
The DNA here is from genome assembly GCF_002632415.2 of Bacteroides celer. NCBI lineage: Bacteria > Pseudomonadati > Bacteroidota > Bacteroidia > Bacteroidales > Bacteroidaceae > Bacteroides > Bacteroides celer. The sequence continues at coordinate 601,205 of NZ_CP178209.1, forward strand.
TTCTGCAAGCAGGAAGGCTTTGTATGGTTTACGAACCGTATCTACGGGAATGAGAAGGGGAAAATATTTGGAGACAGCAAGGCAAAGCTTTGGATAAAGAAAGGGTTGATTCAGATAGATAATCCGACAGTAAACTATCTGACTGCGGTTTCCGATAAGTATTTTTGGGTGATTTTATCCGGTGAATCTAAACAAGAAGAATCACTTACTATTCGCTTGGACAAGGTTGCCGAATTGGTTGGTCAAGGTGATATTGTACAATATACGGAGAAAGGGAAGACAGCAAAAGTAAACCGGGTTGGAAATGCGATTAAGGTATCTGTTTCGGGGAAAGGTTTCAGGGCTTTGGCGTTTCCTTTAGCTGAAACTCGCAAGGAGAATCGTTACCCTGTATTGAAAAATGGAATAAAAGTGGTTGATATGGGAGAACCTTTCGGTAAGGTGTTCTTATTCCGTATCCGTTCTCCATTCGGATGGGATTCAGTATATGGGTTTGCTGAAACTGCGCCGGCTAAGGAAAAAGAAATGTCGGTATCGGTGGTGTGTAATGGACAATCTTGTACTGTTTCTTCTTATCCCTTTGAATGGAGTTTCTATAAATTGGGAATGGACGAAAAAGCCATTGTCAAAGTAACGGTGAGTTCGAAAGGACAGGTAGATAAAACGGAGGAAATCATACTTAATTCAAAATGAAAATGATACAGATACGACAATTAGGGACTATTATTGCAGGAATGGTATTAATGACGGTATTTCCCTGCGTTTATGGACAAAGTCGCGCTGATTTGGATAAGATTGCTGCTTCGCAGGCAGGGGCCTCTCCTTTGGTGTATACAACGGCAGATAAGGAAATTCCATTGATACAACTCGGAAATTATTATGATGAGAAAGAATGTACGGTAAGAAAGGGGCTTCCTAACTTTTACTCAAAAATAAAGAAAGAGCAGGAAATTACGGTTGCTTTTATTGGTGGTAGCATAACGCAAGGAGATTATTGCTATCGTTTGCAAACTACCCGATACATGGAAAATACTTTTTCTAATACCTGTTTTAAATGGATTAATGCCGGAGTGTCTGGTACGGGTACGGATTTGGGTGCTTTCCGGATTCGGGAACAAGTATTACAGTACAAACCGGATCTTATTTTTATTGAATTTGCCGTAAATGGTGGTTATCCTGACGGAATGGAGGGAATGATCCGAAAGATTATAAAAGAGAATCCTCATACGGATATTTGTTTGATTTATACGATTTATACGAATCAGGCTACTGTCTATCAGAAAGGGGATGTTCCACAAGTGATTAAAAGATTGGAAGATATTGCAACGTATTACCAACTCCCTTCTATTCATTTAGGCATGGAGGCGGCAGCACTTGAAAAGGCTGGTAAGCTACTTTGGAAAGGGACCAAAGAAGTTGCCGTTGGGAAAATTTTATTCTCTAATGACGGGGTACACCCTATCACTGATGGAGGGAACTTATATGCTTCCGCGATTGCACGAGGACTGGAGAAAATACGAAAAGAAAATAGTGCTTCGCAGGTACATATGCTTCCTGAACCGCTTTTCGGTTCGGAGTGGGAAGAAGCCGAAATGTATATCCCTTCACAGATTGCTTCTTGTGATAATTCATGGAAAGAGATTAATACATCAGTGACCCCTTCTTTAAAGAAGTTTTCTGGCTGGTTCGATACAGTGATGACTAGTAGTAAGGAAGGGTCATCATTTTCTTTTGGCTTTGAAGGAGATATGATAGGCTTATTTGATATTGGCGGTCCAGAAGTAGGGCAAGTGGAAGTTCTGATTGATGGAAAATTTGTTCGATTGAAAGAGATTAGTACTAAAGGTTTTCATCTATATGAGGCGAATGATCGTATCGGGAATTATACTTTGAATCGTTTTAATTCTTGGTGTAACAATCGTTATCGGGGGCAGTATGATGTGATAAAGTTGAAAAAAGGTATTCATCAAGTAACTATTCGAGTCTCTTCTGAGAAAGCTGACAAGAAAAAAATACTCGGTAATAAACAATGGGAGGATATAACAGCTCATCCTGAAAAGTATGATCAGTCTACAATTTATTTAGGAAGGATACTCTTACGTGGAAAACCGATTCCATGCGAACGCATAAAGGGAGTGCCTAAACTGCCACAACAACTGAAGTGGGAACAGAAAATGAAGCGTTATGAAAAGGCGGATTCCATCAATCCTCCGGCAAAAGATTTGATTCTTTTTGTGGGTAGTTCGACGATGGAGAATTGGAAAACTTTGGCAGATGATTTTCCCGGGAAGCCGGTTCTTAACCGGGGAGTTTCCGGCACGAAAACAATAGATTTGATTAATTACAAAGACCGCTTGATAAGCCCTTATCATCCTAAACAGATTTTTGTTTACGAAGGAGATAATGATATTGGTTACCAATGGACTCCGGATGAAATATTGGAGCAGATTAAGAGATTGTTCTTTATTCTCCGGAAAGAAAAACCGGAAGCGGAAATTATCTTTATTTCTATCAAACCGTCTGTGCGGAGATTGAAGGACAAAGAGAGGATCGAGCAGACAAATGCGTTGATAAAAGAGTTTGTAGAGCAACAAATGAATACTGCTTACGCAGATGTATATAATCCGATGTTTACACCAAAAGGGGAATTATTTCCGGAACATTATCGGGAGGATGGGTTACATCTGACGGCTGAAGGTTATGCAGTGTGGAAAGAGGTTATCTCCAAGTATATTAAATAACAAATAGTAGAATAGAATGATGAAGCATTTAATGATCGCTGGGATTTTGAGTTGTTTTTCTATGGGCGGCTTTGCTCAGATATATAAAGATAAAACAGCTCCTGTGGAGGACAGGACGAATGATTTGCTCCACCGCATGACATTGGAAGAAAAATTAGATTATATAGGAGGATATAAAGGCTTTTATATAAGGGGAATCGAACGTTTGGGCGTGCCCGAGATAAAGTTGACGGATGGTCCTGTCGGTACGCATAAAGATGGAAAATCGACAGCTTATCCGGCAGGGGTACTGACTGCTTCGACCTGGAACAGAGAGCTGGTGTATGAATTGGGAAAGCAATTGGGGAGAGATTCTAAAGCACGTGGTGTACATATATTATTGGGACCGGGTGTGAATATCGTTCGTTCTCCTTTGTGCGGAAGAAATTTTGAGTATTTCACGGAAGATCCATATTTGAACTCTCAGGTAGCTATAGGTTACGTAAAAGGATTGCAGGATCAGAAAGTGGTGGCTACTCTGAAACATTATGCTGCGAACAATCAGGAGTGGGACAGGAACAATGTAAGCAGTGATATTGATGAGCGTGTGTTGCATGAAATATATCTGCCTGTCTATAGAGCCGCCATTCAGGAAGCTGGTGCGGGTGCCGTTATGGATAGCTATAATCCGGTGAATGGAGTACATGCCACGCAGAATGATTATTTGAATAATCAGGTGTTGAGAAAACAATGGGGATTTGATGGAATTGTTATGAGTGACTGGTCGGCTACTTATGACGCTGTGGAGGCTGCTAATGGTGGTTTGGATTTGGAAATGCCGCGTGCCAAATGGATGAATAAGGAGAATCTGATGCCTGCGATAAAAGCTGGAAAAGTGAAGGAAGCGACTATTGACGAGAAAGTGAAGAGAATTCTGAGGATAATGTTTCGGTTCGGTTTTTTTGATAATGAACAGTTGGATAGCTCTATTCCATACAATAATCCGGAAGCGGCAAAAGTGGCATTGGAGTTGGCTAGAGAAGGTATTGTATTATTGAAGAATGAGAATGATCTACTTCCATTGAATCCTTCAAAAGTGAAGTCAGTTGCTGTGATTGGTCCTAATGCAAACTCTTATATATCGGGAGGTGGAAGTTCTTATACATTTCCGTTTCATTCTGTTTCAGTATTGGATGGGTTAAAGAATGTCGGACAGGATCTTCAGATTTCGTATGCACCCGGAGTACCTACCTTGACAGAAACAGTTGTTAATGCAATTTTTTACACAGAAGCGGGGAGTCGGATTAAAGGACTTAAAGCTGAATACTTTGATAATATTCGTTTAAAGGGAGCGCCGGCAAGAACTGTGATAGATACGATTGTTAATATAGGTAACGGCTGGCATATTGCTGCCGAAAACAAAGGTATTCCGTATGACCACTGTTCCATGCGATGGAGTGGAGTCGTACGTCCGGAGAAGACTGCTAATTACCGGTTCATAGTCAGAGGATTCGATGGGTTCCGCTTGAAGATTGGTACGGAAATGCTGATTAATGAGTGGAGAGACCAAGGAATAACGACTCGTGAGACTGTATTGGCGTTGGAGGCCGGGAAGGAATATCCTGTTGTCCTTGAATATTTTGCTAATGTGCATCCTGTTGATATTTCTTTTGGATGGAGAGAGGATAGATTGCTTTTTGATGAGGCTGTAGAGATTGCCAGGAAATCTGATGTGGCTATTGTGAACATTGGATTTAATGAAAGTAGTGAACGTGAAAGTAATGATCGTCCTTTCGAGTTGCCCGAATATCAGGATAGTTTAGTACAGTGTATTACGGCTGCCAATCCCAATACGGTTGTGTTGCTGAATGCGGGTGGAAATGTGGATATGTCAAAATGGATAGATAAAGTTCCTTCTTTGTTACATTTGTGGTATGCCGGTCAGGAGGGTGGAACGGCTGTTGCTGAAATTCTGTTTGGGAAGGTAAACCCCAGTGGGAAACTACCTATCTCTTTTGAAAAGAAATGGGAAGATAATCCGGCCTATCCATATTATTACGATGTGGATGGTGATAAGCGGGTAGAATATAAAGAGGGACTTTTTATGGGGTATAGGCATTATGATGTCAGTGAAACGAAACCTCAATTTGCATTCGGCTATGGAATGTCTTATACCACGTTTAAATACTCTGACTTACGTATAGATAGGGAAAAAGGCAGAGACTTGGTGGTTAAGATTCGGTTTACTGTAAAAAATACAGGGAAGCATGACGGAGCAGAAACAGCACAGGTATATATTCGACCTATAAACCCGAAGGTTGAAAGACCTTATAAGGAGCTTAAAGGGTTTGCCAAGCATTTTATTAGGAAAAATACCGTACAAGAAATAGAAATAACGTTGGATAAGGATGCTTTTTCTTATTATAAGACGGAATTGAAAGATTTTGATTATGATGTGGGAAGTTACGAAGTGCTTGTAGGAAGTGCGTCTGACGACATCCGGTTGCGTAAGGTGATACAGATAGAAAAGTAGGTTTAGAGCTAAAATAGAAGTAAAATTAATTAGATACGAGAAGATGGTACTTGATAAGTTTAATAGTGTGAGAATGTTTAACACGGATGTCCTTCAGGCTGATTTTGTAATAGTAGGTGGAGGTATTTCAGGGGTTTGTGCTGCTATAACCGCGGCTCGCCAAGGTCTGAAAGTGGTACTTATACAAGATCGTCCGGTATTGGGGGGGAATGGTTCCAGCGAAATAAGGTTGTGGATGCTTGGAGCAACTTCTCATATGGGAAATAATAATCGCTGGGCGCGTGAAGGCGGTGTGATAGATGAAATTATGGTGGAAAATACGTTCCGTAATTCGGAGGGGAATCCGATCATTTTTGATTCTGTCATGCTTGACAAGGTGGTAAGCGAACCAAATATAACTTTATTGCTGAATACTTGCGTGTATGAGGTAAAAAAGAGTGCCGGTCATAAAATAGAAAGTGTCAGAGGGTTTTGTAGCCAGAACAGTACTATGTACGAAATAACTGCTCCTTTATTTTGTGATGCTTCCGGTGATGGCGTTGTCGGTTTTCTTTCCGGGGCTCCTTACCGTATGGGGGCTGAAAGCAGAGAGGAGTTTGGCGAAAAGTTTGCACCGGCAGAGGATTATGGTGAACTTTTGGGACACAGTTTATATTTCTACACAAAGGATACTGGCAAGCCGGTTAAATATGTAGCTCCTTCTTATGCAATGGATGTAACGAAGACTGTTCCCCGATTTCGTAGTTTCAATGCGAAAGAACATGGTTGTAAATTATGGTGGGTTGAATATGGTGGCGACTTGGATACGGTACATGATACGGAACAAATTAAATGGGAACTGTGGAAGGTTATTTATGGAGCGTGGGATTATATCAAGAACTCGGGTAAATATCCGGAAGCGGAGACAATGACGCTGGAATGGGTAGGCTGTATTCCCGGAAAACGGGAGAGCAGAAGGTTTGAAGGCGACTATATGCTGATTCAGCAGGATGTCATAGAACAAAGACATCATGAAGATGCGGTCTCTTATGGCGGATGGAGTATTGATTTACATCCGGCAGCCGGCGTGTTCGGTGAGGAATCTGCTTGTAATCAGTGGCATGCGAAAGGGGTATATCAGATTCCTTACCGTTGTCTTTATAGCAGGGGAATTGAGAATCTTTTTCTTGCAGGAAGAATTATTAGTGTATCGCATGTTGCTTTCGGTTCAACCCGTGTAATGGCTACTTCTGCACACAGTGCTCAGGCTGTTGCGATGGCTGCGGCGATGTGTCTGAAAGAAAACATCTCTCCGAGAGAAGTATATTCTTTAGGGAAAGTATCTGAATTGCAGAAGAAATTATCAAGAATGGGGCAGTATATCCCTGATATGATAATCAGGGACGAAGAGAATTTGGTAACGAAAGCTACTTTGACTGCATCCAGTGAGTACCATTTTAAGGGGTTTCCGGCGGATGGGGAGATGCAGGTGCTGGATGAGTCTGTAGCTCAAATGATTCCTTTACAAAAAGGGGATGTATTGGGAAAAGTGCAAGTTGATCTTTGTGCTTCTGAAGAAACAGCTTTGGAAGTGGAACTTCGTATTAGCAGTAAAGCATTCAATCATACTCCGGATGTGGTTCTGGAAACTAAAATACTAGCTTTGCATCAAGGTAAACAACAGTTAGAGTTAGTTTTTGGAACTGTGATGCCGGAGGAGCAATATATTTTTCTTGTTTTCAAGAAAAATCCTTTGGTGCAGTTGCAATATACTCAAGAAAGGATTACTGGAATTTTGTCTGTATTTAATACGGTGAATGAAGCTGTTTCCAATTTTGGAAAACAAACTCCCCCAGAAGATATTGGAATAGAGGAATTTGAATTCTGGTGTCCGAAGCGGAGACCAGAGGGATATAATATCGCTATTCGAACAGAAAAAGACTGTTATGCTTTTCCTGTTTCGAATATTAATAATGGTATTGACCGTCCAGTTCAATCACCCAATGCTTGGGTGGCAGAATTGAAAGATCCGAATCCGACTTTGACAATTAAATGGGATGCTGCTATTTCTGTCGGGAAGCTCTCTCTCTTTTTTGATACAGATTATGATCAGCCTATGGAAACAGTTCAAATGACACATCCGGAATATAAAATGCCGTTCTGTGTAGAGAAATATAGAATATATGATGGCACAAATCAATTGATTTATGAGAAGAATGATAATCATCAATCGATAAATGAGATTATATTTCCAGAGAAGTTGGTTACGGATGAGATCAGAATCGTTCTGGAACATCCTTCCGGCCTGATTCCAGCAGCTTTATTTGCAGTAAAGTGTTATGAATAACTCAATATATTTTGAATAAAATATTGTTCTTGTGAGAGTGTGGAGAAGGTACAAGATTTTGTCTGTCTAATAGTTTGCTTTATCATGGTATTTAAGTATATTTGCTAAAATTTTATTTAATCTTGGTCGTAATGCAAAACGAAAATCTTGATATAACGGAACAGAAGAAACCTGCTTCACGAATGAAGTATCTTCAGTTAGTGGATTATATTAATTCACTAATTGAAGATGGAACACTTCAGATAGGCGATCAAATACCTTCACTTAACCAACTGCAAACGCAATTGCGCATGAGTAAGGAGACTTTGCTGAAAGGGTTGAATTACTTGTTGGAGATGGGGGTAATTGAAGCAATTTATAGAAAAGGGTATTTTGTAAAGAAGGTCTCTATAAACCATTCTTATCATGTATTTCTGTTATTGGATAAGATGAATGTGATGCGTGAACAGATCTATCGTTCTATCTTCAAATCTTTGAAGGATGTGGGAGATATTGACATTTACTTTCATCATCATAACTATAAAGTTTTTGAGAAACTCATTAAAGAAAACTTGGGCAATTATACGCATTATATTATAGCTACTTTTTTGAAGGAAGATGTGACAGATGTTTTAAACCTGATTCCGGCTGAAAAAAGAATAATCATAGATTATAACCAACAAGGATTGAGTGGTAACTATAGTTGTATTTATCAAGATTATGGCTATGATATCTATTGTAGTCTTTTACAGTTGCAGGATCGGTTGAAAAAATATGAAAAACTGATTCTGATAGCGCGTCCGGAAGCAATTCATGCACAACAAGTAATTGATGGTTTTCTGCACTATTGTGTAAAAAGTGAACTGCCATATTCTATAGAATCGAATGTAGAAGAGAAAAATTTCCGTAAAGGGAATGCTTATATTACTTTTAGTAGATATGATACGGATGATGTATCCTTGATTAAACTGGCAAAGAAGAAAGGATATGAGTTAGGTAAGGAAATAGGTTTGATTTCTTATAATGACACAGCTGTAAAAGAAATATTGGAAGGAGGTATTACTGTCATTTCTACAGATTTTGAGATGATGGGGAAGGCTGCGGCTTCTGTTATCTTGAATAAAAATATAATATATAAGCGTAACCCGACGAAAGTGATTATACGTAACTCTCTTTAAAAGAAAGTTCTATTAATGATATTAAAAAAAGAAAGCCACCCATTCAGGTGGCTTCTTTTTTGCTCTTCCTCTTGGACTTGAACCAAGGACCCTCTGATTAACAGTCAGATGCTCTAACCGACTGAGCTAAGGAAGAATGTTTGCAATCAAGATTTTCAACTTTGCTCTTCCTCTTGGACTTGAACCAAGGACCCTCTGATTAACAGTCAGATGCTCTAACCGACTGAGCTAAGGAAGAATGTTTTTCTCAATTGCGATGCAAAAGTACTAGGTTTTTTTGAAATATGCAATATCTTTGCAAAAAAAATATTAGGAATGGACAAAATAATAGGATTGGGCAACGCCCTGGTAGACGTACTCGCAACCCTGAAGGATGATACTCTTTTGGATGAAATGGGTTTACCCAAAGGAAGCATGCAGCTCATCGATGACGCTAAGTTACAGCAGATTAACACGAAATTTTCACAGATGAAAACCCACTTGGCAACAGGCGGATCGGCAGGAAATGCCATCCTCGGACTGGCTTGTTTGGGTGCCGGAACAGGGTTTATCGGAAAAGTGGGAAATGATAATTATGGAGAATTTTTTCGTGAAAATCTGCGGAAAAATAAGATTGAAGACAAATTATTGACTTCAGATCGACTGCCTTCCGGTGTGGCATCCACTTTTATTTCACCGGATGGAGAGCGCACTTTCGGAACCTATCTGGGAGCAGCGGCTTCTTTGAGAGCAGAGGAACTGACCTTGGATATGTTTAAAGGTTATGCGTACCTATTTATAGAAGGCTATCTTGTTCAGGACCATGAAATGATTCTTCATGCCATTGAACTGGCTAAAGAAGCTGGTTTGCAGATTTGTCTCGATATGGCTAGTTATAACATTGTGGCTAATGATCTGGAATTCTTCACCTTGCTAATCAACAAATATGTCGACATTGTCTTTGCAAACGAAGAGGAAGCGAAAGCCTTTACCGGCAAGGAGCCGGAGGAAGCTTTGAGAGTGATTGCCAAGAAATGTAGTATTGCTATTGTAAAAGTTGGGGCAAACGGTTCTTATATCCGTAAAGGGACAGAAGAAATAAAGGTTTCTGCCATTTCGGTTCAAAAAGTGGTGGATACTACCGGTGCCGGTGACTATTTTGCTTCCGGATTCTTATACGGATTGACTTGCGGATATTCGTTGGATAAATGTGCAAAAATAGGTTCTATTCTCTCGGGAAATGTTATTCAGGTAATCGGAACAACGATACCACAGGAACGTTGGGATGAAATTAAGTTAAATATTAACAGGATTCTGGCGGAATAACAAAGGATTGAGCTACTTTTACGACTCATTTAGATTGAAAGAGGTATGAAAAAATTGCTGAACAGGCAGATAGCTATTGTTGCAGTAGCGGTGATAGCCACAGTTGCTTTCTTTAGTTTCAAGAGTGGAGACGACCGTAATTTCCAGATTGCAAAGAATCTGGATATATTTAATGCGATTGTGAAAGAACTGGATATGTTCTATGTAGATACCATTGATCCGAATAAAACGATTCGGGAAGGAATCGATAATATGCTTTATACGCTGGATCCTTATACGGAATATTTCCCGGAAGAAGATCAGAGTGAACTGGAGCAGATGATTAAAGGATCATTTGGTGGAATGGGTTCTTACATTGCTTATAATACGAAACTAAAGCGTTCGATGATTTCTGAACCTTTCGAGGGAACGCCTGCTGCAAAAGCCGGTCTGAAAGCGGGAGATATCCTGATGGAGATTGACGGACAGGATCTTGCCGGTAAGAATAACGCGGAAGTCAGCCAGATGTTACGCGGACAGGCAGGTACCAGCTTTAAGCTAAAGATTGAGCGCCCGAATGAGAAAGGTGGACGTACACCGATGGAATTCACGATTGTACGTGAGTCTATTCAGAATCCGGCGATTCCTTATACTGCCGTATTGGATAATAAGGTGGGTTACATCAGCCTTAGCACTTTCTCCGGCAACCCTTCCAAAGAGTTTAAGAAAGCATTTCTGGATTTGAAGAAACAGGGCGCTACTTCGTTGGTGATAGACCTTCGTAGTAATGGCGGCGGATTGCTGGATGAAGCAGTAGAAATTGCGAATTATTTCTTACCGCGTGGAAAGGTGATTGTGACGACAAAAGGAAAAATCAAACAGGCTAGTAACACTTATAAGACATTGCGCGAACCGTTGGATTTGGATATTCCGATTGCAGTATTGGTAAATAGTGGAACCGCTTCTGCTTCCGAAATTTTATCAGGTTCTCTGCAGGATCTCGACCGTGCCGTTATCGTTGGTAACCGTACCTTCGGAAAAGGATTGGTACAGGTTCCCCGCTCTTTGCCTTATGGCGGAACGATGAAAGTGACTACCTCTAAATATTATATTCCAAGTGGACGTTGTGTACAGGCTATTGATTACAAGCATCGTAATGAAGATGGAAGTGTAGGAACCATTCCTGATAGTTTGACTAAGGTATTCCATACGGCTGCCGGACGTGAAGTACGCGACGGAGGTGGTGTAATGCCGGATATTGTTATCAAACAGGAGAAATTACCGAATATCCTCTTCTATCTGGTACGCGATAATCTGATTTTCGATTATGCAACACAGTATTGTTTGAAACATCCTACCATCGTTCCTCCGGAGAAGTTTGAGGTGACAGATGCCGATTATAATGATTTTAAAGCGTTGGTGAAGAAAGCCGACTTCAAATATGACCAGCAAAGCGAGAAAATTCTGAAAACGTTGAAAGAAGCTGCCGAGTTTGAAGGGTATATGGATGATGCTTCAGAGGAGTTCAAAGCACTTGAAAAGAAGTTGAACCATGATCTTGACCGCGACTTGGATTATTTCTCATCTGATATAAAGAAGATGATTGCTACTGAAATTATCAAGCGTTACTATTACCAACGTGGTAATATCATCCAGCAGTTGAAGGATGATGACGGTTTGAAGGAAGCAATGAAAATTCTGAATGATCCGGTGAAATATAAAGAAATGCTTAGTGCTCCGGCTGCTAAGGAATAAATGAATATATTTCGAACATAGATATATGCGGAAAACGCGGCTTTGTTACCAACAAGCCGCGTTTTCTGTATATCCATATTTAATTGTAAAAGTCCTGTAAGGTCATGCCCGAACACTGATATTTGTATCCTTAATCGATTTTTATTGGCGAATCAAAGGCAGGGTGAAATAAAATCTGCTTCCCTGTCCTTCCTGGGAGCGCAACCAGATACGTCCACCCATCTTCTCTACCAACATTCTGCAAAGAGTTAATCCCAATCCTGTTCCCTGAACAAAATCGTCGACCTTTCCAAAGCGTCGGAAAATTGTGGCAATTCTTGCTGCCGGAATGCCGATACCGCTATCTTTAACGTAGAACTCTACAAAATCCTCTTTTTCCCGATATCCGAAATGAATTTCTCCTTTCGGAGTAAACTTCGTAGCGTTACTAAGCAAGTTACTTATAATTTGTATGATGCGATTCCAGTCTCCCGAAGTATACATGTCCGCATCTACGTCGTCCAAAATAAGTTTGACACCGTTTTGCGTCTTATGGCAGAATTGTTGTTCCAGCTGCAGGCAGATATCTATTAATTTGATCGGGCGGATATTGAATTTTAGAGAATCAGCTTCAAGCGATGCCAGATCCAGAATATCATTGAATAGATTCAGCAGCATTTCCGAATTTCGTTCGATGATTTCCGAATATTGATTCTTCTCTTCTGCAGATGTTGCATAAGTGATTAGTTTGGAGAATCCTACAATGGCATTGAGCGGGGTACGTATTTCATGGCTCATGTTTGTCAGAAAAGCAGATTTCAACCGGTCCGACTCTTCCGCTTTGATTCTGGCGGCCTTTAGTTCTTTCTGTTGTTGGGCATTCGTCTGTTCCGCCTCCCACTGTTGGGATATATCACGGCACATACACAACAGATACTCTTTATCCAAAGGAAAGATACGGTTTTCGTAGTGATGTAAAACACCATCCAGCATAAGATCGTGTCTGGCTGTTGAACTTTCTCCTGTGAGAATCACCTTATCCATATTCTTGCGGACACTTTCATAAGCCTCTTTGGGCAGAATGTCTTTTACGTTAGTGGTAGTGATATTGTTGGGGCTGATACCTTCTACGTGATTAGTTGCCGGAGAAGAAGCAAGCTCTATGATATTGGCGTCATGGTCGAAGACGGTGAGCATGTCAGGAAGAGCATCCAGTATCCGGGTACTATATTTATCACGAAAACGTTCTTTGGAAGGAGAGGAAGAATCAGAAGAATGAGAGGAAAGAAAATCTATTTTCTCCTCTAATTGTTCGATTATTTCTAAAAGATCTTCCTTTGTTTTGTTTTCGTAATTTCTCATAGAAGATTCGTTATTATTCATTAGAATGTTGTAGAAGTTGTTTTATCTGTTGCAAATATAAAACAATATTCCGAGATGCTGACAGCCTCCCTAGTTATTATAATATAAAAAAAACGGATAGCTTTTGCCCTACTAATCAGAATGTTCTATCTTTGCATCCATTATATATAAATGATTTACAATATGTCTACAGAATTATTCTCTACTCTGCCCTATAAGGTGGCAGATATTACACTTGCTGATTTCGGACGCAAGGAAATCGATTTGGCAGAAAAAGAAATGCCCGGCCTGATGGCTCTTCGCGAAAAGTATGGAGAATCCAAACCGTTAAAAGGTGCCCGCATTATGGGGTCGTTGCACATGACCATTCAAACGGCTGTGCTGATTGAAACATTAGTGGCTTTAGGAGCTGAAGTACGTTGGTGCTCTTGTAATATATATTCAACGCAGGATCATGCTGCTGCTGCGATAGCTGCTGCCGGTGTACCGGTATTTGCATGGAAGGGCGAGACTCTTGCCGATTATTGGTGGTGCACGTTGCAGGCATTGAGCTTTGACGGCGGCAAGGGACCGAATGTGATTGTAGATGATGGCGGTGACGCGACAATGATGATCCACGTGGGTTATGATGCAGAAAATAATGCTGCCGTATTGGATAAGGAAGTACACGCAGAGGATGAAATAGAACTGAATGCCATCTTGAAGAAAGTGTTGGCAGAAGACAGTACTCGCTGGCATCGTGTAGCGGAAGAAGTGCGTGGCGTATCTGAAGAGACAACGACAGGCGTACACCGTTTGTATCAGATGCAGGAAGAAGGCAAATTGCTGTTCCCGGCATTCAATGTGAACGATTCGGTAACGAAATCTAAGTTTGATAATTTGTACGGTTGCCGCGAATCGTTGGCCGACGGAATCAAGCGTGCAACAGATGTGATGATTGCCGGAAAAGTAGTAGTGGTATGCGGTTATGGTGATGTGGGTAAAGGCTGTTCTCACTCCATGCGTTCTTACGGAGCGCGGGTGCTCGTAACGGAAGTAGACCCGATCTGTGCATTGCAGGCTGCAATGGAAGGTTTCGAAGTAGTGACGATGGAAGAGGCTTGTCTGGAAGGTAACATTTTCGTGACAACGACAGGTAATATCGATATTATCCGTATCGACCACATGGCGAAGATGAAAGATCAGGCTATCGTTTGCAACATCGGCCATTTCGATAATGAAATTCAGGTAGATGCTTTGAAACATTATCCGGGTATCAAATGTGTGAATATCAAACCGCAGGTAGACCGTTATTATTTCCCGGATGGACATAGCATCATCTTGTTGGCTGACGGTCGTCTGGTAAATCTGGGATGTGCAACAGGACACCCGTCATTCGTGATGAGTAATTCATTTACCAATCAGACGTTGGCTCAGATAGAACTGTTCAACAAGAAATATGATATCAATGTATATCGCTTGCCGAAGCATCTGGACGAGGAAGTGGCTCGCCTGCATCTTGAAAAGATCGGTGTGAAACTGACTAAGCTGACTCCCGAACAGGCCGCTTATATTGGTGTGTCAGTGGATGGTCCTTATAAAGCAGATCATTATAGATACTAATTAAATTGAGAATTGAGAATTAAAAATTGAGAAATAATTGGCGGGATAAGGTATGATTCGGCGGTTGTTATTTTCGGTTTTTAGTTTTCAATTCTCAATTCTCAATTCTCAATTATATGAAGAAGTTTCTTCCCGACTTAATAGCCATTCTGGCTTTTATCATTCTTTCTTTCGCCTATTTTTTTCCGGCTGATATCGAAGGTCGTATCTTGTTTCAGCATGACACGGCTGCCGGAGTGGGTGCAGGACAAGAATCGAAAGAGTACCTCGAACGTACCGGAGAACGTACACGCTGGACGAATTCGATTTTTGGAGGTATGCCTACCTATCAGATGTCTCCGAGTTACGACTCGACAACGTCTCTGAAAGGGGTGGAGAGGGTTTATCGCCTCTTTCTCCCGGATTATGTAGTGCTGACTTTTATCATGATGCTGGGATTCTATATCCTCTTGCGGGCATTCGGAATATCGGCCTGGCTGGCAGGATTAGGCGGAGTGATATGGGCATTCTCTTCCTATTTCTTCATTCTGATACCGGCAGGGCATATCTGGAAGTTTGTGACATTGGCTTATATACCACCTACGATTGCAGGTGTCGTTCTGGCTTACCGGAAGAAATACCTGTTGGGCGGAATCATTACGGCCCTGTTCATCGCCCTTCAGATTCAGTCGAATCACATTCAGATGAGCTATTATTTCATGTTTGTGATCCTGTTTTTTGTAGGAGCTTACTTTGAAGATGCTTATAAAAAGAAAGAACTGCCTCATTTCTTCAAGGCTAGCGGGGTTTTAGCACTGGCTGCCGTGGTAGGAGTCTGCATCAATATTTCCAATCTGTATCATACGTATGAATATAGTAAGGAGACGATGCGCGGCAAGAGCGAATTGAAGCAGGAGGGAGCTGCTGCCAGTCAGACTAGTAGCGGATTGGATCGTGATTATATAACCAACTGGAGTTATGGTATCGGTGAAACGTTGACGTTGCTGGTTCCGAATGTAAAGGGCGGAGGATCAGGATCTACGATGTCACAGAGCGAAGCTGCTATGGCAAAGGCTAATCCAATGTATAACGGTATTTACTCACAGTTACCTCAATATTTCGGTGAGCAGCCGTGGACAGCCGGTCCGGTATATGTGGGTGCATTTGTGATGTTCCTCTTTGTATTGGGGTGCTTCATTGTGAAAGGGCCTCTTAAATGGGCGCTGCTGGGAGCTACTATCTTCTCGATTCTGCTTTCATGGGGAAAGAATTTCATGGGACTGACGGACTTCTTTATCGATTATGTCCCGATGTATAATAAGTTCCGCGCTGTATCTTCTATTCTGGTAATAGCTGAATTTACAATACCTTTGTTGGCGATTTTTGCCTTGAAAGAGATTTTGAGTAAACCGGATATGCTGAAACAGGAAAAGAACTGCAGAGGAGTGATTGCTGCGTTGGTACTGACTGCCGGTGTTGCACTCATTTTAGCTGTCGCACCGGGCGTTTTCTTCTCCAGCTTTATAACGACACAGGAGATGACTGCTTCGAAACAAGCACTTCCTGCCGAACATTTGGCTCCGTTTGTGGCTAATCTGACTGAAATGCGCGAAGCCATTATTGCTTCGGATGCATGGCGCAGCTTCTTTATTATAGTGATCGGTTGCCTGTTCTTATTCTTGTATCAACTGCGGAAGTTGAAAGCCTCTTTCACACTGGCGGGTATTGCGCTTTTGTGTCTGATAGATATGTGGAGTGTCAATAAACGCTATTTGAATGACGAACAGTTCGTGCCGAAGTCGAAGCAGTCAGAAGCATTCGTGAAAACACAGGCGGATGAGATTATTCTTCAGGATACGACTCCGAATTATCGTGTACTGAACTTCATCGGTTTCCCCGGTAATACATTTAATGAAAACAATACAGCATATTGGCATAAGAGTGTCGGCGGCTATCATGCAGCGAAACTTCGCCGCTATCAGGAAATGATAGACCATCACATCGTGCCCGAAATGAAAGAAACTTATCAGGCTGTGGCTACTGTCGGTGGACAGATGGACAGTGTGGATGCTTCCAAATTCCGTGTACTGAATATGCTGAATACCAAATACTTCATTTTCCCTGCCGGAGAGCAAGGGCAGGCTGTTCCTGTCGTGAATCCTTATGCATACGGTAATGCATGGTTCGTAGATAAGGTGCAGTATGTAAATAATGCAAATGAAGAAATAGATGCTTTGAACGATATTCTTCCAACGGAAACAGCCGTAGTGGATGTGAAGTTTAAAGAACAGCTGAAAGGTGTGACAGAAGGATATAAAGATTCACTATCTACCATCCAGTTAACCAGTTACGAGCCAAATCGTTTGGTTTATAAGGCTTCCACTCCTAAAGACGGAGTTGTTGTTTTCTCTGAAATATATTATCCGGGATGGCAGGTGACTATCGATGGCCAGCCGGTGGATATTGCCCGTGCAGACTATATCTTGCGTGCGATAAATATGCCGGCAGGGGAACATACCATCGAGATGTGGTTTGATCCGCAAAGCATACACGTCACGGAAAGTATTGCTTATGCAGCATTGGCTTTATTGTTAATCGGAGTTATGCTTCTTGCGTGGACGCAGCGGAGCAAGATAGCGAAGAAGCCTTAAGCAAAAATGTAACAGCATCAACCTTATAGTGTATTGTAAGGTTATAAAATAAGGGCGGCTCTCTTCCTCACGAAGAGAGCCGCTACTTTGCATTCACTAAAAAATTATGAAAAACAAACGCTGTTCATAGAAACATATTAAGTGTGATGTTTTAGAGATTTTTCTGTTCAAAATCCGGTTTTTCGCCAGAGTGATTATCTTTGTGCATTCTTCTTTGAGCAGCCTTTTTCCGTGCGGCATTTTGTTCAGCCTGCCACTTTTCGTACTGTTCTTTTGTCAGAATCTTTTTTATCTTCTTTTCTTTGGCTTCTGCAGCTTTCTTTTGTGAATCGGCAGAATTGCTGTCTTTGTTCATCATCGGTCCACCTCCCATTCTGCCGGGAAAACCACCTTCTCCCATCATAGGCGGTTGGCCTCCACCCATTGGTGGGCGTCCTCCCCGCATTCCAGGGCCTTCTCCCATTGGCGGACGTTGGTCATCCGAATTTTGCATAGCCTTGAAGAAAGCTTTCTGCTCTTCCAGGTTCAGCTTGTATATTTTTTTATATTGTTTATCTGTCAGCTGGAGTAACTTATTCATTTGGTTTGTCATCTGCGTGGCTACCTTTTCCGGATTCAACACCTCACGCGGAAGACGCTTTTCTTGTTGCCTTTCTTGCGGCTCATTGGCTTCTTGTGCATTTATAAAACCTGCACAGCACGTTAAGCAGACTGCCAATCCTATCAATTTCATGTTTTTTCTCATCTCTCTTATGCTTTTATTTGTTTTAATACTCCAAAGCTAAGCAGATATCGGAACAGATAAAAATAAAATCGACTAAGTGCGGAGATTTGTCTATCAAAAGCTCGACTCTACTTTCTCCTGCGGCCTTATATCATCTATGCCCTGGGACGGAAAGGAGTTACGAGGTGGTAAACAAGTAGTTCAAGCGTTGAAACTGGTAGTTTCCCTATTTGAAACTGTTGGTTTCCCGGTGTGAAACTCTTAGTTTCCTGCCTTGAAACTTTTAGTTTCTAACGCTTGAAACTGATAGTTCCACAGCCTGAAATAAATAGTTTCAATACGGGAAAAACTATAAAGAACGTGTTGATATTCTCTTTAGCAATAACTCTTATTTAATTTAGATGGTGATAGGTGATAGATGAGGTGATAGGTTACTGACAACCTATCACCGCTCTGAAAACACTATGGATAAAGGGTTTGATAATGCTGGTGATAGGTTGAAAGAGGATTTCAGTTTTTATATATGAGAGAGAACCGGATATACATAGATTTCTATATCTATTCCTGTGCCGGTTGGATCAGCAGATTGTGTATCGGTTTGAATCATTTATTCTTTTTCACCATAAGCAAGATCGCCTGCGTCACCCAGTCCCGGAACAATATAAGAATGTTCGTTGATTTCCGGATCAATGGCAGCGCACCAAATGGTTGTCTTGTCTTCAGGAAATACATTCTTTATATGGTCAATGGCCTTTTGGCTGGCAATAATGGAAGCAACGTGAATTTCAGCGGGATGACCTTTCGTCAGCATTGCCTGGTAACTTAGTTCCATACTGCCTCCTGTTGCTAACATAGGATCGGTGATAATCAATGTCTTGTCATCAATACGGGGAGATGCGATATATTCTATATGTATATCGAATTTCAGCGTATCTTTATATTTGCGGTAAGCAGAAACAAATGCATTTTCCGCCCCGTCGAAATAACTAAGGAAACCTTGGTGGAAAGGCAGACCTGCACGTAGAATAGTGCTGATTACTAAATTGTTGTCCGGCGTACTGACCGGAGCAATTCCCAGTGGTGTCTGGATATTCTTTACCGAGTATTTAAACTCTTTACTCATTTCGTAAGCCATGATTTCTCCGATCCGTTCAATGTTACGGCGGAAACGCAGGCGGTCGTTCTGAACTTCTACATTTCTAATTTCGGATATGTACTGGTTTAGAATCGAATTAGTTTGGCCAAAATCAATTACTTTCATATTATATTTTAATCAAATTTTAATCTCATTTTCATAGTATTGATAACATACTGGCTTGCAAAGTAAACGATAATCTTTCAAATTGCAATATTCAGTTTGCAGATATTGTTAGGAATTTATAAAAGAGTTTCAATTAGGGAAAAATTTCTCTAATACCTTCTTCCTTTCCAAAGAAAGTATTACTTTTGTAGCCGGATTTACAAGGGGGTATCCAAAGCTCCCCATGTTAAGGTGAAAAGAGATAGAAAACAAAATACCAATTTTAATTAATTCAAAAGAAAATGGCAAATTTAGATTTAAGCAAGTACGGTATCACAGGTGTGACCGAGATTGTGCACAATCCGTCTTATGACGTTTTGTTCGCTGAAGAAACAAAACCAGGTTTGGAAGGTTTCGAAAAAGGCCAGGTAACTAACATGGGCGCTGTAAACGTAATGACTGGCGTTTATACAGGACGTTCTCCTAAAGATAAATTCTTCGTAAAAGACGAAACCAGCGAAAATACAGTATGGTGGACTTCTGAAGAATACAAAAACGACAACAAACCAGTTGACGCAAAATGTTGGAAAGCAGTTAAAGAATTGGCAACTAAAGAATTGTCTAACAAGAGACTGTTCGTTGTTGATGCTTTCTGTGGTGCTAACGAAAACTCTCGCTTGAAATTGCGCTTCATCATGGAAGTTGCATGGCAAGCTCACTTCGTAACAAACATGTTCATCCGTCCGACAGCTGAAGAATTGGCTAACTTCGGTGAACCTGATTTCGTTATCATGAACGCTTCTAAAGCTAAGGTTGAAAACTACAAAGAACTGGGCTTGAACTCAGAAACTGCAGTTGTATTCAACTTGACTGAAAAGATCCAGGTTATCCTGAATACTTGGTACGGTGGTGAAATGAAGAAAGGTATGTTCTCTTACATGAACTACTTGTTGCCTTTGAACGGCATGGCTTCTATGCACTGCTCTGCTAACACTGACAAAGAAGGTAAGAGCTCTGCTATCTTCTTCGGTCTGTCTGGTACAGGTAAGACTACTTTGTCTACTGACCCGAAACGTCTGTTGATCGGTGATGACGAACACGGATGGGATGACGAAGGTGTATTCAACTTCGAAGGTGGTTGCTACGCTAAAGTTATCAACTTGGATAAAGAAAGCGAACCAGACATCTGGAATGCTATCAAACGCGATGCACTGTTGGAAAACTGTACAGTTAACGCTGAAGGCGAAATCAACTTCGCTGACAAGTCAGTAACTGAAAACACTCGTGTTTCTTATCCTATCTATCACATCGAAAACATCGTTAAACCGGTGTCTAAAGGTCCTCACGCTAAACAAGTTATCTTCTTGTCAGCTGACGCATTCGGTGTATTGCCTCCAGTATCTATCCTGAACCCGGAACAAACTCAGTACTACTTCCTTTCTGGTTTTACAGCTAAATTGGCTGGTACAGAACGTGGTATCACTGAACCGACTCCGACATTCTCTGCTTGTTTCGGTGCTGCTTTCTTGTCATTGCACCCAACTAAATATGGTGAAGAATTGGTTAAGAAGATGAAGAAAGCTGGTGCTAAAGCATACTTGGTGAACACAGGTTGGAACGGCTCTGGCAAACGTATCTCTATCAAAGATACTCGTGGTATCATCGACGCTATCCTTGACGGTTCTATCGACAAAGCTCCTACTAAGGTTATGCCTTACTTCGACTTCGTTGTTCCTACAGAACTTCCGGGTGTTGATCCGAAGATCCTTGACCCACGCGACACTTACGAATGTGCTTGCCAATGGGAAGAAAAAGCAAAAGATTTGGCTGGACGTTTCATCAAGAACTTCGCTAAATTTACTGGTAACGAAGCTGGTAAGGCTTTGGTTGCTGCTGGTCCGAAACTCTAATTGGAGAATCAGATATAATATGGAAGGCGGTTCGATTTCGAACCGCCTTTTTTGTTTATGCCTGTGCCTTTCTATGAGAATAAATGCTGTTTGTTTAAAACTTTTCCCTATATTTGCCAAAACAGGAGTACTAACCTTTAAAGGCGGTTATGGTATATCTAGCTACTGACAAACAGACCTATGCGGATCTAAGCATTACAGAGACTGCTAATAATGAGCAATTTCTTTTCTCTTTGTTTTCCAAAACAGAGACAAAAGAAGGAAAAGCGCTGATGTTGAACTGGATTATGTATCCGCTAAGTGATTTGGGGGAAATCCGTAAAAGACAGAAGGCTATTGTCTGGGATGCTTTGCCTGAACTTCTTTTGAATGAAGAAGAGCTGGATTTTATTGAGTATTACCTGGCTTATCGTGACCAGATACGGGAAGCTCATATTTTACTTTCATGTGCTACTGTTATCGACCGTCTGGTGCGATATGATTCGACCCGTTATGTGATCTGCAGAGGGGTGAAATTAGTGGTTCATCTCTTGCATTGTCTGAAGGAATGGGCGACAGAACTACCACAGGACGCCCCACAACTCATGAAAGAATCTGCTGCTATGATTGATAATATTCTCCATGGAAGTGAATTGGAGGAAGTATTGGAGCAGACCTCTGATGAGGAAAAACGACTATCTAACTTTGTCATAGACAAATTCGATTATCTATTCCGGTGTACTCGGTTGTTATCTTTGAAGGAACTTCTGTCTGTTATATATCTACTTGATGTTTGCCGTACAGCTCACCGGGTGGCAAAAGAGAAGAACTTCTGTTGTATGCCGGTAATGGTACCGACAATGGACTTCTCGGTGGAGGGAGTCGTTCATCCTTTTGTGAAAGATGCGCAGCCAAACAGTTGGCAGATGTCCCGGGGAAATATATGCATTTTTACAGGCTCTAATATGGCGGGAAAGTCAACAACTTTAAAGGCATTGACCTTGGCTGTCTGGTTGGCACATTGCGGTTTGCCTGTTCCTGTGAAATCAATGATTTGTCCTCTTTACGAGGGGATTTATACCTCTATCAATCTGCCGGATTCTTTGCGGGATGGACGAAGTCATTTTATGGCGGAAGTGCTCCGTATTAAAGACGTGATGCAAAAAGCCGTGACCGGAAAACGCTGTTTGGTGGTATTGGATGAGATGTTTCGCGGGACGAATGCTAAAGATGCGTTTGAAGCCTCCGTTGCCGTCAATGAATTATTGAAAGGCTTCTCTCATTGTCATTTTTTGATATCGACACATATTCTGGAATATGCGAAAGCCTTTGAAAAGGATTCTTCCTGTTGCTTTTATTATATGGAAGCAGAAATTATTGATGATGCGTTTGTCTGTCCTCATCGGTTGTTGATGGGGATTTCAGAGGCCAGAGTCGGGTATTGGGTCGTGAAAAAATTACTGTCGGGTTTGATATAGCCTAGATTTATCGTATCTTTATTGCGATTTCTAATTATTAACTAATACTATTTTATGAACAAGCTTATTCCCCCCACGCCCTCCGGGCGTTTAGCTTCCCTTGACATTTTACGTGGTTTCGACCTTTTTCTTTTAGTCTTTTTTCAACCGGTATTTGTTGCCCTGGCGCATTGTCTTAACCTGCCTTGGCTCAACACAGTTTTGTATCAGTTTGATCATGAGGTATGGGTTGGTTTCCGTTTCTGGGATATTATCATGCCTCTCTTCTTGTTTATGACAGGGGTATCGATGCCTTTTTCTTTTTCCAAGTTTAAGGATGACCCGAACAAGGGAGCTATTTATCGTAAAATCATCAAACGTTTTATTCTGCTTTTTATTTTTGGTATGATTGTGCAAGGTAATTTGTTGGGACTTGACCCTCAAAGGCTTTACTTGTATTCCAATACCTTGCAGGCTATAGCGACCGGATATCTGATTGCATCTGTCACTCTGTTGCATTGCTCTTTTAAGTGGCAGATCATCGTCACTTGTCTGTTGCTTTTGGCATACTGGGTGCCGATGACTTTTCTGGGAGATTTTACTCCGGAGGGGAACTTTGCGGAGAAAGTGGACCGTATGGTGCTCGGGCATTTCCGCGACGGTGCATATTGGAGCGAAGACGGGAACTGGCATTTCTCACCTTATTATACCTATACCTGGATTTTAAGCAGTCTAACTTTTGGAGTGACCGTGTTGCTGGGTACTTTTGCCGGGCGTATCATGAAAGAGGGAAAAGCTGATAGAAAGCGAGTGGTACAGGTTCTATTGTTGGTAGGCGTTGCATTGATAGGTGCTTCCTTGCTTTGGAGTCTGCAAATGCCTATTATTAAGAGAATATGGACATGTAGTATGACACTGTTCTCTGGTGGACTTTGTTTCCTTTTGATGGGAATATTTTACTACTGGATTGACTATAAAGGACATTCCAATGGCTTGAACTGGCTGAAAATTTATGGGATGAACTCCATAACAGCTTATATTCTGGGGGAAGTGGTAAACTTCCGTTGCATTGCTGCTTCTGTCAGTTATGGGTTGGAACAGTATATGGGAAACTACTATGCAGTGTGGCTTAGCTTTGCCAACTATTTGATTGTATTCCTGATATTACGAATGATGTATAAACATGGAGTATTTTTGAAAATATAAGAAGTTGCTTTATTTTTAATAGAAGCATATTTTGACTACTTTTGTACAGACTATAAATGGGTTATTAATCTTAAATAACGACGCGACGACCATGAAGAATTTTTATTTCCTTCTTATTAGTTCCCTATTCCTTACCTCCGGGCTTTATGCGGGAGAAACAGATTATACTCAAGGGCTTTCCATCTGGTTTGATACTCCGAATACTTTGCAGGGATATGCTGCCTGGTATGGCGGAAGACCGGATTTGTGGAAAGGTGAAAATAAACCGATAACAGCAGGAAGCGGACATAATCTGGATGCCAGTTGGGAGTCACAGTCATTGCCTATTGGTAACGGTAGCCTCGGCGCAAATATTATGGGATCGGTGGAAGCCGAACGTATCACTTTCAATGAAAAAACGCTTTGGCGCGGTGGTCCGAACACAGCGAAAGGTGCGGACTATTATTGGAATGTCAATAAACAATCGGCCCGTCTTTTAGATGAAATACGCAAAGCATTTACAGAGGGAGATCAGAAAAAGGCTGAAATGCTGACGCGACAGAACTTCAATAGTGAAGTTTCGTATGAAGCTGACGGAGAAAATCCTTTCCGTTTTGGTAGCTTTACTACAATGGGAGAGTTTTATGTAGAAACCGGACTGAATATGATAGGAATGAGCGATTATAAGCGCATTCTTTCTTTGGATTCGGCTATGGCAGTCGTACAATTCAAAAAGGATCGTGTGGCTTATCAACGCAACTTTTTTATCTCTTACCCTGCCAATGTAATGGTGGTACGTTTCAGCGCGGATCAATCGGGGAAGCAAAATCTGGTTTTCAGTTATGCACCTAATCCCCTGTCTACCGGCAGCATGGTTTCTGATGGAAATAAAGGACTGGTTTACACAGCTTCTTTGGATAATAATGGAATGAAATATGTTGTGCGCATCCAGGCAGAAACAAAAGGAGGAACACTGTGTAATGCAGATGGAAAGTTGACGGTGAAGGATGCAGACGAAGTTGTATTTTATATCACAGCGGACACTGACTATAAGATTAACTTTGATCCGGATTTCAAAGATCCGAAAACATATATAGGCGTTAACCCCGAAGAAACGACAAAGCAGTGGATGAATAATGCAGTGGCGCAGGGATATACGGCTTTATTCAATCAACATTATAATGATTATGCTACTCTGTTCAACCGGGTTCGGCTGAATCTGAACCCAGCGGTGAAAGGAGTGAATCTGCCTACTTCCCAACGTCTGAAAAATTATCGGAAAGGACAGCCGGATTATTATCTGGAAGAGTTGTATTATCAATTTGGACGTTATCTTCTGATTGCCAGTTCCCGTCCGGGCAATATGCCTGCTAATCTGCAGGGGATTTGGCACAATAATGTCGATGGACCGTGGCGTGTGGATTATCATAATAACATCAATATCCAGATGAATTATTGGCCTGCTTGTTCTACCAACTTGAATGAGTGCGTGCTTCCGTTGATTGACTTTATCCGTACACTGGTGAAACCGGGGGAGAAGACTGCGCAAGCTTATTTCGGAGCAAGAGGATGGACGGCATCTATCTCCGGCAATATTTTCGGCTTTACCACTCCGTTGGAAAGTCAGGATATGTCGTGGAACTTCAATCCGATGGCAGGTCCCTGGCTGGCTACTCATATATGGGAGTATTACGACTATACAAGAGACTTGAAATTTCTGAAAGAAACCGGCTATGAACTAATTAAGAGTAGTGCGGATTTTGCAGTCGATTACCTGTGGCATAAGCCGGATGGAACCTATACGGCTGCTCCGTCCACTTCGCCCGAGCATGGTCCTATCGATCAGGGAGCTACTTTTGTGCATGCCGTAGTGCGTGAAATTCTGATGGATGCGATTGAAGCAAGCAAAGTGTTGGGTGTAGATAAGAAAGAACGTAAGCAATGGGAGCATGTGCTTGCCAATCTCGTTCCCTATCAAATAGGTCGTTATGGTCAGTTGATGGAATGGTCGGTGGATATTGATGATCCGAAAGATGAACATCGTCATGTGAATCATTTGTTCGGCCTGCATCCGGGACATACTGTTTCTCCGGTCACTACTCCCGAACTGGCGAAAGCTGCTAAAGTGGTATTGGTGCATCGTGGTGATGGTGCTACCGGTTGGAGTATGGGTTGGAAGTTGAATCAGTGGGCGCGTTTGCAGGATGGTAATCATGCTTATACTTTATTCGGCAATTTATTGAAGAACGGAACCATGGATAATTTGTGGGATACGCATCCGCCTTTCCAAATTGATGGAAATTTTGGTGGGACAGCGGGAATCACCGAAATGCTGCTCCAAAGTCACATGGGCTTTATTCAATTATTACCGGCTTTGCCGGATGCATGGAAAGACGGTTCTATCAGTGGTATCTGTGCAAAAGGAAATTTTGAGGTGGATATGATTTGGGAGAATCATCAATTGAAAGAAGCTGTTGTACGCTCTAATGCAGGAGGCAACTGTGTCATAAAGTATGCGGATCAGACTATCTCCTTTAAAACTGTGAAAGGACGCAGTTATCAGATTGGATATGATGCAGCCAAAGGGCTCATTAAAAATTAAACACAAAATATCGGAAAATTAGAAAGAAAGGATGGTACTGGAGTATTTAAAATTATTCGTGACATTTGCGAAGATTGGGATGTTTACTATTGGTGGCGGTTATGCCATGATTCCGTTGATTGAACGGGAGATTGTTAACAAGCAATGGATGAATAAGGAAGAATTTATGGAGATGTTTGCTTTGACGCAGTCGCTTCCGGGTGTGTTTGCGGTGAATATTTCCATTTTCGTAGGGTATAAGTTGTATAAGGTGGGTGGTAGCCTGGTGTGTGCATTGGCTACGATTCTTCCCTCTTTCGTTATCATGATGCTGATAGCCATGTTTTTTGCACAGTTTCAGGATAATGAAGTGATGATTCGTATCTTTAATGGAATACGTCCTGCCGTGGTAGCATTGATTCTGTTTCCTTGCATTTCTGCTGTTAGAGCTTTGAAGCTGAAGTATTTGCAATTGGTTGCTCCTGCCATAGCCACCGTGTTGATCTGGCAGTTCGGCTTATCACCTATTTATATTGTGTTGGCCGGAATTATAGGGGGATTGGTATATACATTATGGTTGAAAGAAAAAATAGCGAATAAACAGGTATGATATATTGGCAATTACTTTGGGTGTATCTTAAAATAGGTATGTTTGGTTTTGGGGGTGGATATGCGATGCTTTCCCTGATTCAACATGAAATAGTGGATCTCCATCATTGGCTGACTCCTCAACAGTTTACGGATGTGGTCGCAATTTCGCAGATGACTCCGGGACCGATTGGTATAAATAGTGCTACTTACGTAGGTTATGCGGTAACACAAAGTGTTTGGGGAGCTGTGTTGGCTACTGTAGCTGTTTGTTTGCCTTCTTTTATTTTGGTGTTGCTCATTTCTTATTTCTTTGCGAAGTGTAAGGATAATAAGTATATTAAAGCGGCTATGTCCGGACTGCTTCCTATGTCGGTCGCCCTGATTGCTTCGGCTGCATTGCTTATGATGAATAGAGAGAATTTTATAGACTATAAAAGTATCGGTATTTTCGCAGCCGCCTTTTTGGTTACATGGAAATGGAATCTTCATCCTATTCTGTTGATTTGTCTGGCGGGTGTGGTAGGATTCGTTTTATATTGAGAATTCAAATATTTGATTAAATCTATATTGCTATGAGAACTTTTATTTGTATTTGTTTGTGTGCATTGGCGGGATGCTTATCTGCTCAAAACTGTACTTCCGCATTGTTGCCCATGCCCAATCGGATTCTTTTTGGTAAGGAAAAACCGTTTGCCGTTCATAGTGGGAAAACGTGTATTTACCTGAACCAGTCTGAACTGGAATTTGCGGCGCATAGCCTGCAAGATATTCTGCATGACAGAATGCAGGTGGAAGTTCCTTTTTCGAAATCGGATCGTGCAGATATCCGGTTACTGATTGATCCTGCTATGGATGGAGAAGAGCATTACCGTCTTGAAACAAATACTAAAGGAATGGTTATCCGGGGAAAGACTGCCGCAGCTGTTTATTACGGAGTGATGACCGTGGACCAGCTTCTTTTAGGTGATATGTGTGTCACAGCTCAGAAGAAAATATCTTCGGTTATTATAGACGATGCGCCAAGATTCTCTTATCGTGCATTGATGCTTGATCCTGCCCGGAATTTTCTTCCGGTTGAGGATGTGAAATTTTTCATCGATCAGATGGTTCGGTACAAATACAATACGCTGCAACTGCATTTGACGGACGATCAGGGATGGCGCGTAGAGATAAAAGAGTATCCCGGACTGGTGGGGAAAGATTATTATACCCAAGAGCAACTTGCCGACTTGATTCAATATGCCGCAAAACGCCATGTGGAGATTGTACCTGAACTGGATATTCCCGGACATACTGTTGCTATATTGGCCACCTATCCTGAACTGGGTTGTACACATACGGATACACTACCGAAGATTGTAGGCAAGACATTGGATTTGATGTTGTGTGCCAACAATGAGAAAGTGTATACTGTCTATCGGAATATTATCAAAGAAATATCGGAGTTATTCCCATCCCGCTATATCCATCTGGGGGAGACGAAGCGGTAGTAGAGAAGAACTGGACCAAATGCGAACGTTGCCAGGCGATGATGAAAGAACTGGGATATCAGAAAGCTTCCCAGTTGATGATTCCTTTCTTCGACCGTATGCTTACGTTTGTTCAGGAGAATGGTAAGACTCCTATACTTTGGTGTGAATTGGATCGTATTTATCCGCCGGCCAATGATTATTTGTTTCCTTATCCCAAGAATGTAACATTGGTTAGTTGGCGGGGAGGACTGACTCCTACTTGTCTGGAACTTACCCGTAAATATGGTAATCCGTTGATTATGGCACCGAGTGAATATGCTTATCTGGATTATCCCCAGTATAAAGGTGACCTTCCGGAATTTAATAACTGGGGAATGCCTGTCACCACTTTAGAGAAGTGCTATCAATTCGATCCGGGATATGGAGTATCTGCCGCGGATCAGGCACATATTCAAGGTATTATGGGAACCCTTTGGGGAGAAGCGATACGGGATATGAACCGGGTGACCTACATGACTTATCCGCGTGGTATGGCATTGGCGGAAGCCGGATGGACACAAATGGAACATCGTGATTGGGAATCTTTTAAAAAACGTTTTTATCCTAATATGATGAATTTGATGAAAAAGGGAGTATCCTTACGTGTTCCTTTTGAAATTGTAAACCGGAAATGATTTCAGTTTTCCTGATTTAAAAAAAACGGGAGGCAGATAACTCTGTCTCCCGTTTCTTATATATATAAGTATGGTGTTAGCTCTTGTTTGCACGTTTACGTTCGATTTCGTCCAAAATCACTTTACGCATACGCATTGCTTTAGGAGTAACTTCTACATATTCGTCTTCCTTAATATATTCCAGTGCTTCTTCAAGTGAGAACTGGATAGGTGGAATCAGACGTACTTTATCATCCGAACCGGAAGCACGCATATTCGTCAACTTCTTCGATTTGGTAACATTGATAACCAGGTCGTTGTCGTGAGAATGCTCACCTACTACTTGTCCTGCATAAACATCATCCTGCGGGAAGATAAAGAACTTACCGCGATCCTGCAATTTGTCGATGGCATAAGCGAAAGCAGTTCCACTTTCCATAGCAATCATAGAACCGTTCGTACGACGTTCGATTTCTCCTTTGTGCGGTTGATATTCTTTGAAACGGTGTGCCATAATGGCTTCACCGGCAGAAGCCGTCAGTACATTGGTACGCAAACCGATGATACCGCGTGAAGGCATATTGAATTCAAGATTGATGCGTTCGCCTGTATTTTCCATCTTTACCATTTCACCTTTACGGCGGGTAACCATATCAATAATCTTGCTGGAATATTCTTCCGGTACGTTGATGGTCAACTCTTCAATCGGTTCGCATTTCACACCGTCGATTTCTTTGAAGATAACCTGCGGCTGACCTACCTGTAATTCGTATCCCTCACGACGCATCGTTTCGATCAATACAGAAAGGTGGAGTACACCACGGCCGGAAACAATCCATTTACCGTCTTCTTCACTCTTCCTTACACGGAGAGCCAGGTTCTTATCGAGTTCTTTCATCAGGCGGTCATGGATGTGGCGTGAAGTCACAAACTTACCATCCTTGCCGAAGAAAGGAGAATCGTTGATCGCAAACAACATACTCATGGTCGGCTCATCAATAGCGATTGGCGGCAATGCTTCCGGATTTTCGAAATCACAAACTGTATCTCCAATCTCGAATCCGTCGATACCTACCAGTGCGCAGATGTCACCGGAAGAAACTTCGTTTGTTTTCACGCGGCCTAAACCTTCGAAAACATGGAGTTCTTTGATTTTGCTCTTGAACATATCGCCGTTGCGTTTCGCAAGCGTTATATTCATACCTTCTTTTAATGTACCGCGATGTACGCGACCTACGGCGATACGACCGGTATAAGAAGAATAATCCAGAGAAGTAATCAACATCTGGGGCGTACCCTCCAGTTGTTTAGGTGCCGGAATATTTTCGATGATACAATCCAGTAGCGGAGTAATACTGTCAGTCTGTTGCTTCCAGTCGGTGCTCATCCAGTTGTTTTTGGCGGAACCGTAGATTACTGGGAAGTCCAGTTGGTCTTCCGTTGCGTTCAGGCTGAACATCAAATCGAAAACCATTTCGTAAACTTCTTCCGGACGGCAGTTAGGCTTATCTACCTTATTAACTACCACGATAGGTTTCAAACCGATTTCCAGCGCTTTTTGCAGTACGAACCGAGTCTGGGGCATCGGACCTTCGAAGGCGTCTACCAACAGAATACAACCGTCGGCCATATTCAATACACGTTCTACCTCACCACCGAAGTCGCTGTGTCCCGGAGTATCAATAATATTAATTTTTGTACCGTTGTAATTGATGGATACGTTTTTGGAGAGAATCGTTATACCACGTTCACGTTCCAAATCGTTGTTATCCAGGATAAGTTCACCACTATTTTGGTTGCTGCGGAATAAATTTCCGGCCAATAGCATCTTGTCAACCAGCGTTGTTTTCCCATGGTCAACATGGGCAATGATTGCAATGTTTCGAATATTTTGCATATAATACCTATTATTTGGCTGCAAAGGTACGAAAATAGGATTAGAAATATATGCAATGATAGCAATTTTTTCTTGTAAATCGTTGTGTGATATAAAGATAATGCCTATCTTTGCACGCTCAAAAGAATAATTTATCAATTAAAATTCTAAGAATTATGTATTTAGACGCTGCTAAAAAGCAAGAAATCTTCGGAAAGTACGGAAAGTCTAACACTGACACCGGCTCAGCTGAGGCCCAAGTGGCATTGTTTTCCTACCGTATTTCTCACCTGACTGAGCACATGAAGCTCAACAGAAAAGATTATAGTACTGAAAGAGCGTTAACAATGTTGGTAGGTAAGCGTCGTCGCTTACTCGACTACCTGAAAGCAAGAGATATCGAAAGATATCGTGCTATTGTTAAAGAGCTCGGTTTGCGTAAGTAATCTACTTGTCGCGAAAAGATTTAAAGCCGTTCCTCATGATAGAGGAGCGGCTTTTTTTAGTTTCTTCTTTTTCTTCCTGACAATCGTATTTTCTTCGGTTATAATTGTATTCATCTAAAGATTTTGCTATTTTTGCAGCTTAATTATTATAATTTATCACCTTTGATAACTAAAATGCTTTCAAAATGGATACAAGTAAGATTGTTGGCGAAAAAATTAAAGCCCTCCGCGAAGATAAATCAATAAGCATAGAAGAGTTGGCGCAACGTTCAGGTTTGGCTATCGAACAGATTGAACGTATTGAGAATAACATTGATATACCTTCTCTCGCACCGCTGATTAAGATTGCGCGTGTGTTGGGAGTACGTCTGGGTACTTTCCTTGATGATCAGGATGAAGTCGGACCGGTCGTATGCCGTAAGAAAGAAGCCAAGGATGCGATCAGTTTTTCCAATAATGCGATTCACTCTCGCAAACACATGGAATATCACTCGTTGTCCAAGTCAAAGGCGGACCGTCACATGGAACCGTTTATTATCGATGTGATGCCGACGGAAGATACTGACTTCGTGCTTTCTTCTCATGAAGGAGAAGAGTTTATCATGGTTATGGAAGGTATCATGGAAATCAGCTATGGCAAGAACACTTATCTGCTGGAAGAGGGTGATAGTATTTATTATGATTCCATTGTTCCTCATCATGTACATGCTTATGAGGGACAGGCTGCAAAAATCCTGGCAGTAGTTTACACACCGATTTAATGAAATAGTAGGAACCAAGACTTAAGTATAATTACATGCAATTATTTGATCGTACTTTGGGGCAGTGGCTGGAACACTGGGCTGAAGAGACTCCCGATAAGGAATATATCGTATATTCCGACCGAAATCTCCGTTTTACCTGGAGTCAGTTGAACCGTCGTGTGGATGATATGGCAAAAGGGCTTATTGCCATTGGTGTGGAACGTGGTACTCATGTGGGTATCTGGGCGGCTAATGTTCCCGATTGGTTGACATTGCTATATGCCTGCGCGAAGATTGGTGCGGTATATGTTACAGTGAATACGAACTACAAGCAATCGGAATTGGAGTATCTTTGCCAGAACTCGGATATGCATACGCTTTGTATTGTGAATGGTGAGAAGGATAGTGATTTTGTGCAGATGACATACACGATGCTTCCTGAATTGAAGACTTGTGAGCGTGGACATTTAAAGAGCGAACGCTTTCCATATATGCGAAATGTAGTATATGTAGGTCAGGAAAAACATCGTGGTATGTATAATACAGCGGAGATCCTGCTGTTGGGAGATAATGTGGAAGATGACCGTTTGAACGAACTAAAAAGCAAAGTGGATTGTCACGATGTAGTAAATATGCAATATACGTCGGGCACTACCGGTTTTCCGAAAGGGGTGATGTTGACACATTATAATATCACCAATAATGGATTTCTGACGGGGGAACACATGAAGTTCACGGCAGATGACAAACTTTGTTGTTGCGTTCCGTTGTTCCATTGTTTTGGGGTAGTATTGGCTACCATGAACTGTCTGACTCATGGTTGTACACAAGTGATGGTAGAACGTTTCGACCCGTTGGTTGTGCTGGCCTCTATTCATAAAGAACGTTGTACGGCTCTTTATGGTGTGCCGACTATGTTTATCGCCGAGTTGCATCATCCGATGTTCGATCTCTTTGATATGTCTTGTCTTCGTACAGGTATTATGGCAGGTTCTCTGTGTCCTGTCGAACTAATGAAGCAGGTAGAAGAGAAAATGTATATGAAGGTGACTAGTGTCTACGGATTGACAGAAGCCGCTCCCGGTATGACGGCCACCCGTATTGATGATCCGTTCGATGTACGTTGTAATACGGTAGGACATGATTTCGAATTTACGGAGGTGAAAGTGATTGATCCTGAAACAGGTGAAGAATGTCCGGTTGGGGTACAAGGTGAAATGTGTAACCGTGGTTATAATACCATGAAAGGATATTATAAGAATCCGGAAGCAACGGCGGAAGTGCTTGATGAAAACAACTTCTTGCATTCCGGCGACTTGGGTATTAAGGATGAAGATGGAAATTATCGGATTACCGGACGTATCAAAGATATGATTATTCGTGGTGGCGAGAATATTTATCCGCGCGAAATAGAAGAGTTTCTTTATAAGCTTGATGGAGTGAAAGATGTTCAAGTAGCTGGTATTCCTTCTAAAAAGTATGGTGAGGCAGTCGGAGCATTTATTATTTTGCAGGAAGGAGTACAAATGCAGGAAGCCGATGTACGTGATTTCTGCAGAAATAAGATATCCCGTTATAAGATTCCGAAATATATTTTCTTTGTGAATGAATTCCCGATGACGGGTAGTGGAAAGATTCAGAAGTTCAGATTGAAAGATCTGGGACTACAACTTTGTAAAGAGCAGGGTATAGAGATTATTTAGAGACTCATGATTATTTAAAGACACACAAAGTTTTTCGATTATAAACAGTGAACGGTGAACTCTCTGCAATCAATTATGCAGTTTGTTCACCGTTCACTATTTGTATGGTCTTATCCGGTTTTGGCTCCGGCGTCAGGTTGCGTGTTATTAAATGAAATCATCGCCCAGTTGCATTTGGGCGTCGTTTACATATTTACGGATGGCATGTTCTTCATCTTTGCGGCAAATCAAAAGAACGTTGTCCGATTCGGCTATCAGAAATCCTTCCAGTCCATCGATAACGGCCAGTTTGCCTTTCGGAAGTACTACCATATTATCTTTACTGTTATATATAAGTGAATGGCACTTCAGCGTAACATTGCCTTCCGGGTCTCTTTCCGATAAATCATAAAGTGATCCCCAAGTTCCAAGATCGGACCAGCCAAAATCTCCTAATGATACATACACATTATCCGCTTTCTCCATAATGCCGAAGTCGATGGATACATTAGGACATGCTGGGAAGTTTTCTTCGATGAATGCTTTCTCCTTGTCGGTGGCATAAATATCTTTTCCCGGTGCCAGTTTGGAAGCTAATTCAGGCAGTAAATCTTCACTTGCTTTGATGATTGTATTTACATTCCACATAAATAGGCCGGAATTCCAATAAAATTCTCCGCTCTCTACAAATACTTTAGCTAATTCCAGTTCCGGTTTTTCAGTGAATGTTTTTACTTTATAGAAGTTTCCTCCTGCGGGTTCGTCTATTTGTATATATCCGTACCCTGTTTCCGGGCGATTGGGTTTAATACCTAATGTCAGTAGCTTTTCCGAGCGTGAAACAAAATCAAGTCCTTTTTCGATAGCGGCAAGAAACTCATCCTCTTTTAAAATTAAATGGTCTGAAGGAGCGACTACGATATTGGCGTTCGGGTTCAGTGCCCGGATGTGGTAAGCGGCCCATGCTATACACGGAGCGGTATTTCGTCTTGCGGGTTCCAGCAGAATCTGTTCTTCGTTCACTTCGGGCAATTGTTCCTTCACTAAGTCCGCATACATTGCATTGGTAACGATGAAAATATTTTCTGTTGGGATAACCTTTTGGAACCGGTCGAAAGTCTGTTGTAAAAGTGAACGGCCCGTTCCGAAGAAATCTAAGAATTGTTTGGGCAATGTTTTGCGGCTAAACGGCCAGAAGCGGCTTCCAATGCCGCCACCCATAATCACGCAATAATTATCCTGGTTTGTCATGATAGTGACTCTATTTTAAAGTTTCTGCTAATGTACGGTTTATTCTCTGAATAGAGAAGTGTTTAAGATATGTTTTATTATTTTTTTCTCCTTTTTTTTGCCAAACTATTGTGGAATCAAAATAATGTCGTATCTTTGCACCGCAATTGAGAAATCAAGTATGCGCCCAGATGGCGGAATCGGTAGACGCGCTGGTCTCAAACACCAGTGGATTCACTTCCATCCCGGTTCGACCCCGGGTCTGGGTACTGAAGCGGAGAAAGTAGAAATACTCTCTCCGCTTTTCTTTTCTACTCCTCGTAACTCGTTGGTCATACCGGCTCAGTCTGAAAACTTGGGGGATTGCGGCTCAGTCTGAAAACTTGGGGGATTGCGTTAAAATTCTTATTTTTGCATCATGAAAACATCCTCTTCCCAAACGATTGATCCTGTTGCTTCTTTAAGCTTGTTCTTGCCTTCAGGAATCCTTGATTACTTTACCCTAGTCAATCATGTTTCTCAGGATACTTGCTTTATTCTTTATTTAGAGGAGAAAGCCACTATTCCTGCTGAGTACTCAGATCTACATCTTCACTCCAAAGGTTTCCTCCCTGAGATTGAAGTTCAGGACTTCCCTATCCGTGGTAAAGCCGTTTATTTACGTATCAAGCGTCGTCGCTGGGAAGATCCATCCACTGGGCAGACATATAGTCGTGACTGGAGTTTGATTACACTGGATATGGCCGGGAGCATGCAAAAGATTGCGAAAACGTGCTTTCCACGTGCCATGCAGGTGATTGATAGGTTTCATGTACAAAAACTTGTATACGAAGCGGTACAAGAGTTGCGTATTACATATAGATGGCAAGTGATAAAAGAGGAGAATAAAGCCATGAAAGCGGCAAAAGAGAAGGGGGAAGTACATAAAGCAGAAGAACTCGAAAACGGAGATACACTCAGGCAATTATTAGCCAGAAGCAGATATTTATTATTTAAATCACCTGATAAATGGACCAAGAGCCAGAAAATCAGGGCAGAATTACTTTTCAAGCAGTTTGAAGATATTAAGCACGTATATTACTACTCATTGGAGTTGGGAAAGATCTTTTCCACAAACTATGACAAGGATGTAGCAAGAGCAAAGCTGGCACTATGGTATAATAAGATTGAAGAATATGGATACGATACATTCACAACAGTAGCAAACTCTATTGAGAACCATTATGAAAGGATTTTGAACTTCTTTGTGAACAGGAGTACAAATGCAGCAGCGGAAGCATTTAATGCTAAAATCAAAGCATTTAGGGCATCATTTAGAGGAGTAGTGGATATGAGTTTCTTCCTTTTTAGGCTAGCAAAGGTATATGCATGAAGGGAATTGACTAAACTTAATCCCCCAAGAATTACAACTGAGCCGTTATCCGAATGTTACTGATCTGGAGTGTGCTTGTTGTTGGAAATTCACATTAAGGTAGTAATTCAAATTCTCCATAAGCCACTTTGGTGCCTCTGTTGAATGATTTGTAGATACGGTATTTCCCTGGATGGTTGGGGGATTCTGATGTATAGAGTTTAATTGTTTGTTGGTGACTCGGGTGCTCCGGTGGGAAAATCCACAGTATATCATTAACGACAGGATCGGTCGGCAATGTTTCCCATTGCCGTTTACTTTTGTTATAGTAAGCAAGGCTGTATTTTTCTCCGCACTCATATTCATAGTGAGAGTGGTTGGTGATGGTTATTTTTACTTCTGTAGTTGATAGCGGATAATGATCGTGTTCTGTTTCTATAGAAAGCGAAGCGGGACTTATGTTCTCTCCAGTCGGAATGTCACGGGGAATAGGTCGCAATGTGACGGAGTTCGTTTGCGATGACTGGTTGGTTTTCTTAGGTAACACTGTATAAAGCCCTTGTTCGTCTTTTATTATCTCATATTTTCCCGATTCCAGCCACGTATTCCAATCCTTAAAAAGGTCGGTGATAAATAGGTATAAATCTTCGGAAATATATATTTCTGTACCTGACTTTAAGTCGCATGCCAACTGACCATTTACGACAGACAGATGTTTCTGGGCTCTTTGTAAGGCTTTCAAATAGACAACCTGATTAAATGCGTAATCTTTATTGAAACCTCGTCCCGTGAATAAATCTATTGCAGCATACGACATCGTCCCTCTTGTCTTCAGGAAAGTAGTGTCGGTTATAGACGTCTTGTAGCTATTGGCTTCTTCCCACATCTTTCTTTTTTCCTGTTCTCTGAATTTCTGTACAATCTCGCTCACTTTATCTTGTTCGCTTGTTTCTCTGTGAGATTTTAGGCTGTCATTATCTTGTAATTCGTCATAAAGAGGTAAAGCAAAAAAAGTGTTATTGTCCTTTTCAAACTGTTCTATGATACATGGGATAATTTTCTTACCCATAGCTTTTAGCTCTTTGAATTGGGGTAAAATGGTGTAAGCACGGGTACTTGAACTTAATTGTACTTTGGGATTGTTGTGTATTTCTTTTTCCCAGGCATTAAATAAACTGTCAAATTTGGCTATATCCTCTGTTGTCAAAATATCACTTTTTTCTGTATTCTGTTTAATACATCCTGTAGTGATAAAGATAAATGGCAGAATAAAGAAAAGTGTTCTCATCGTTTTAATTATTAATCGGTTTTGTAATAGGTTTGCATAAGGGTATGTCAAGCTTTTGATCTGTTTCCTGCAAATATAGAAATAATATTTCTAAACCGATAAACTGGATGCTGCTGTTTTTTTACCGGATAAGAAAACGTTTATTCGTTTTTCGATGTGATACTAGCTGCCCTTTGATAAATAATGTGAAAAAACAGTTTTAGCCTCATTATCGAATTAACTTTCACCCATTTGTGAGGTCTAACATACATAACTTATTTAATATGAGAATTAAAATGATGAGAAAGCAAATTTTAAGTTTGGCAGTTGCGTTATTGATTGGCTCAACTGTATGTATGGCTCAAAATCGTCAGA
Organism: Bacteroides celer; assembly: GCF_002632415.2. NCBI lineage: Bacteria > Pseudomonadati > Bacteroidota > Bacteroidia > Bacteroidales > Bacteroidaceae > Bacteroides > Bacteroides celer. The sequence continues at coordinate 639,315 of NZ_CP178209.1, forward strand.
ATGGAAAGGCTGATAGAGAGAAACGTATGGAACAGATTGTTGCCGATCTGGGCTTGAATGAAAAGCAGGCCAAAGATTTCAAAGCTGCAATGAAAGAAATGAGACCTGCGAAAAATAAATCGAATGAAAGGCCTACGCGGGAAGAAATGCAAAAGAAAAGGCAGGAAATAGATGCTAAAATAAAAAGCATTCTGACCGATGAACAATATAAGAAATACCAGGATATGCGTAAGAAGGATAACGCGAAGAAAAAGAAAAAAGCAAAATAAGTACTATTCGTTTAATCTAAACCTGTCAAACGGAGAATCGTAAAAGATAATCTGTTATGACGCTATACTTATTTTCGGTTCTTTCATAAATAATTTATTTAATCTACATGACTATTTTCGTTCTACTAAAGTTGAATGCAGGCTCCATTTAAATGAGTCTATTTTTCAATTTAAGTAGAACGAAAATTAGTTAGACGATGTTTCGTCTTATATCTATACTCCCTCCACTAAAGCTTTTTTTCATGCTTTTATCTTTCAATCTTTCACCTTCTGCTGAAACTTCCTGTCTATGGTAGTTGTACGTTGGTGATAGATGTAAAATGATCTGTCACTGATCTGCCATCTTTCACCGTATCTCATTTTATTGCAAATTTATCCTCTGTATCGGCGCATCTCTTGAGTAGCGGTGCTATGCGGACGCCGGACGTTGACAACCGATTTTTGAAGAATATGTTTCAGAAGTGACTGCTGGCTCACTCGGTTCTGGTCAAATTCATCCATATTGATGAGTGCGAACCTATTTAGCGACAGTTCGGCATCCCGCTTATTGCTGAAATATGCCGTTATATCCGGTTAACTACATACCGTTGATTGTTTTTCCAAATATATAATCTTCTCTTTATTGGAATCTTCTTATGTACTATCTCTTGCATTGGCTATTAATAGAAAACTTCCTTTCTTTCCTATGCAAAGTTTCTTTCGTCTAATAGAGAAGTTACTTTTGGCTGTTTGTAATCTATAAATGAAAGCTTTGATTATATAAATGCAAGTTCTGTTATTATAAACGCAAGTTTCATTTATAAAAACAGAACTTGCATTTATAGTTTGAATCAGGTGAAGAATAAGTTGTCTATTAATGAAAAGGAAGTTTATATTTAATGAAACAGAACTTATCTATTAATAGTTCAGGAAAGAAATAGCTGTTCCTTTGAATGTGATAAGTGGTGAAAGATGAAAGATTGGGCGAGTAGCAAAGATTTATTCTTGTGTGCTTTGAAAGACATATATTCAAGGACTATTGTTGACAGGAATGGACAGGTCGCCTGATATGAGGAGTAATTCATAAATTTTATCGAAAAGAAGAGAAAAGAATAAAATAAACAAGGGGCGTCGTAACAACCTATCCATAAAAAGACTATATTTATTGCAGCGAGAGAGCACTTTAAGTAATGCTTAAGAGGAAAAACGAAAAGTAGTATATATACTATATATTTTCTATTATTAATTACTTAAACACATTTTTTATGGAAGCCAAGAAATCAAAAAAGGCTGCAATTGAGAATCAACGGGGTTCTTGGTTGTTGATGGGTTTGGTTGTTGCGCTAGCCTTCATGTTCGTTTCGTTCGAATGGACACAACATGATGTCAGAGTTGTAGCACTATCACCAGATGATGAATCCATCTTTGTAACAGAGCTAGTTCCGATCACATTCCCTGAAGAGAAACTGGAACCGCCTCCTCCTCCCGAAACTAAGGTAACAGAATTGTTCGAAATAGTGGAAAACAATATGGAGGTGACGGATAACGTTTCTACAGTGTCAGAGGATATGAATGCAGTTCATGACGTTATTTGGATACCACCAGTGGTAGAAACAGAAACGGTAGTTGAAGACATTATTCACGTAAGTGTTGAAGTTATGCCGGAGTTTCCTGGAGGTACAGCTGCTTTAATGAAATATTTAGGTAGCAATATCAAATATCCGACGATTTCGCAAGAAACTGGTTCACAGGGAAAAGTCATTGTTCAGTTTGTAGTAGATAGAGACGGAACGATTTCTAATCCTGAAGTGGTGCGAGGGGTTGATCCTTATTTGGATAAAGAAGCTATCCGCGTGATAAGTTCTATGCCGAAATGGACTCCCGGAGTGCAAAATGGTAAGAAAGTTCGAGTGAAATATACTGTGCCTGTGTCATTCAGACTGCAGTAGTAACTTGGAATAAATGAATAAGGGTTGGTTCCTGCAAAGAACCAACCCTTTTTCAATAAAAAAATATATCTTTGTCGGGAGAATAAAAATACGAATGATTGTTTTATGAATCTTCTACTCTGTATAAAAAGACCTTTTATCTGGCTTTCCCGCTTTCGTCATCGTTGCGGATATGGTGTCCATTCCCCATTTGCTTTCAGTCTCATTACCGATGTAATTTATGAGAAGATGCCTTACTATGCTTATTCTTCTTTGAAAGAAGAACAAAAAAAGATGGTAAGAGAGTGTGGGTGGACCAAAGGTTCTCAAAAGGTAAACCGTTTTTTGTTCCGGTTGGTAAATAGAGTGCAGCCTGATACGATTATTGAGGTTGGGCGTCCTTCCTCGACAGCCCTGTACTTACAGTCTGCTAAACCATCGGCTTCTTATCTCTTTGCTTCCGATTTGTCGGAACTGTTTCTGGATGCGGATACTTCAGTCGATTTTCTGTATCTGAACGATTACCAAAATCCGGACTTATTGGAAGACGTATTTCGGGTTTGCGTACACCGTACTACCCTTAAAAGTGTATTTGTAGTCCATGGTATCTGCTATTCCAAAGAGATGAAAGTGCTTTGGAAAAAGTGGCAGGCTGACGAAAGGGTCGGAATAACTTTCGACCTGTATGATGTCGGTTTGCTATTTTTTGATAAAACGAAGATAAAACAGCAGTATATCATCAACTTCTAAGAACCTTTGTACGTTTACCATCTATAATAGTAAAAAAGAAAGTTATGAAAAAGAGCCTTGTATATACAAAGACCGGAGACAAAGGAACTACCAGTCTTGTCGGCGGAAGTCGCGTTCCAAAGACTCATATCCGCCTGGAAGCTTACGGAACGGTGGATGAATTAAATTCTCACCTGGGATGGCTGCACACTTATCTGCAGGAGGAGTCCGACCGGGATTTTATCTTGAGTATTCAACATAAGTTATTCGCCATCGGTTCACACCTGGCCACCGACCAGGAGAAAACACAACTGAAACCCGCCAGTATCATTACCCCTGAACATGTGGAAAGTATTGAGCGGGAGATTGATAAGCTGGACGAGCAATTACCCGAACTTTGTGCTTTCATCATTCCCGGCGGAAGTCGTGGAGCAGCCGTTTGCCATGTTTGCCGCACGATTTGCCGGAGAGCTGAAAGACGCATTCTGGCTTTGTCCGAAACTTGTACAATTTCTCCCGAAGTATTAGCTTTTGTCAACAGATTATCAGATTATTTGTTTGTATTATCCCGAAAAATTAATTTTGATGAACAAAATAATGAAATATTTTGGGATAATAGTTGGAAATGATAGATTTTATTATACTTTTGCCGAAAAATAGAAAACGAGACAAATTTAGTATTCATTTTAAATACTCAAGATTATGTATTGGACATTGGAACTAGCATCAAAACTTGAAGATGCTCCCTGGCCGGCAACCAAGGATGAATTGATTGATTATGCCATGCGTTCGGGTGCTCCTCTTGAAGTTATTGAGAACCTCCAAGAGATGGAAGATGAGGGCGAAATCTATGAGAGTATCGAAGATATTTGGCCGGATTATCCTAGTAAGGAGGATTTCTTCTTTAATGAGGAAGAGTATTGATTAAAAAAGACCGAACATATAAGAATACCCGATAACCTTTGCAAGAAGGCTATCGGGTATTTTTTGTATAATAATGAGGCTGTTTTTTAGAATACAGGCATCTGCCAGATGAATCCTACGGAAATCCGGTTGGTACTGTAATTCTCCTGTCCCAGCACTTTGGCGCGGGAGGTGAAATCATACGAACGTCCTACATACGTCACAAAGAAATGCAGGTTGGTTTCCATCGGATAATATTCGATACCGGTCAAATATCCCCAGGAAGTACGGTAATTGCCTTTCTCTATTCCTTCGGATGCCTTGCTCACGGAAGCCGTCTCGTACATACCCTTCACAAAAACATTCCATTTCGGAAGAAAGCGGTAATTACATTTGGCAACAACCGAAAGATAGTTAGCATCAAAAGCGTTATGCCCGCCCGGACGGCCTACGATACTGGTAATAATACCTTTGCGGTCAATGTCCTCTTTTGAATACATGAAATCGACAAAAGCATTCCATTTGCCGAGATTCAATTCGTTACCTAAAGCATAATAATACATATTGTGACTTTTGGCCTCGTTCATGACAGAAGCCGACCAACGGGTCTTGAATACGTTATTGAAATTACCATTCCAGTTCAAAGTATAAACCAGCGGCATTTTGCCGGATTTCAGATCGGGAAGATTTCCTTCGGCATCTTCCGTGATTCCGTAAGTGCTGTCGAACGAACTGTTGCGGCTGTTCAGTATTTGCAGGTTAAGTTGCTGTTCGGGAGTAATGTTATAGCCTACATTCAGTCCGGTCATAAAGTTACTCATATAGTCGATCATATCGCTGTACTGATAGATGTCGATTGGGTTGAGGTCGAACTCGATACCACCGTATGCGGCACATTGCTTTCCTGCGAAGAGGCTGAACTGGTCATTCAGTTTGATACCAATTCCGGCATAGTCGATGGAAGTAGGCAGATTGTCAATCATACCGTTTGCATCGTTCGAGCGGTTGAGGCGTTGACGATAGCGGTAAGAAAGCCAGTTGTTGATATTTCCTTTGGCTTCGATACGGAGCTGGTGCATATTGAAGTCACCTTCCTGAAAACCATTTTGGAAATGAGCGTCAAAGCTCCCTTGCATATTCAGATAAAGATTGAACTTATCTGTTTTCTTTTTCACGTCTGTCAGTTCTTCAAACAGGGGAGTGTTCGGGTTGAATTTATCCTTCTTCTCCGTTTTTTGAGCATATACTCCCTGTATGCTGCCCGCGAGGAGCAACATAAATATCCATTTTTTCATAAGTAGGTCAGGCTTTTAGTATTCGTTAAAATATTGCTGAATTTGTTTCCAGTCAGTTGTTTTGGTTAGTGCAAGCATTAACAAAACGCGTGATTTCTGCGGATTCAGTTCTTGTGAAGCCACAAACTGATATTTGGCGTCGTCTACTTCTGCATCCAACGTGGTAGGACCTGTCGGGACACGGGAAGAACGGACTACAAGGATTCCTTTTTGACGGGCGTCTGTCAGTACCGGGAAGATATTCTGATGGATATTTCCATTTCCTACTCCTGCATGGATAATGCCTTTGTAGCCGTTGTTGAGCATCGGAGTGACCATATCTGCTTCAATGTTGGAATAGCTGTATACGATACCTACTTTAGGAAGTGCGTTCAGATGAGTAACATCGAAAACGGATTGGGTGGTATGTTTTTTTAGCGTCACCTGATTATAGAATACTTTTCCGTTTAACACATAACCTAGCGCGCCGGAGTTGGGAGCTTGGAAAGTTTGCACGTCGACCGTGTTCATTTTAACTGTACTCTGTGCTCCAAGGATCAGTCCGTTCATGGCAACCAGTACTCCTTTGTCTTTGGATTCTTTTGCGGCGGCGGTAACTACGGCGTTATAAAGATTCAACGGGCCGTCGGCACTTAGAGCAGTAGACGGACGCATGGCACCTACCAGTACCACCGGTTTATCACTTTTAACGGTCAGGTTCAAGAAGTAGGCAGTTTCTTCCATTGTATCGGTTCCGTGAGTAATCACGATGCCGTCAATGTCCGGGCGTTTCAATAGTTCATTTATTTTTTTGGCAAGTGTCAGCCAAACTTGGTCGTTCATGTCCTGCGAACCGATTTTGACAATCTGTTCTCCGGTCACGTTGGCGATCTCCTTAATTTCGGGTACAGCATCGAGCAGTGCGCCGATGGCAACTTGTCCTGCTGTGTAGCTGGTTCCGGTAGCTGAACTTCCTGTGCCTGCAATCGTTCCTCCGGTGGCAAGGATATGAATGTTCGGTTTTGCGGCAAATGCCATTGTTACAGAAAATAGTAGTGTGACTACTACCAGTCCAAAGCTTTTGAATTGTTTCATAACTGAATGATGTTTAGGTTAATAATATATGTATATTAAAATATTTGTATAAAGAGCAATCCCAGGGCAATGGCAACAATCGTCGATATCAGGCCGGGCATCATGAACGAATGATTCAACACGTATCTACCGATTTTTGTTGTCCCGGTACGGTCGAAATTAATGGCGGCCACTACGGTAGGATAATTCGGAATAAAGAAATATCCGTTTACTGCCGGGAATAGGGCGATCAGCATATAAGGCGAAATCCCCAACGCAATGCCCAGAGGCACGAGTGCCCGAACTGTGGCAGCCTGGCTGTATAATAGAATAGACATCACAAACAGTGCGACACCAAACAGCCACGGCATTTGTTGCACGATTCCTTCAATAGAAAGAGTCAGCTGTCCCATATTTCCCTGAAGGAAGGTATCTCCCATCCAGGCAATACCGAAGATGGCAATCACTGCCTGCATACCTGCCGGAAATACGGAACCTTGCGTTGCTTTGATTCCGTCAGTCTTGGTTACTAACAGGATGATGGCGGCAGCCGATAACATCACGATTTCGATGATGGAAGACATTCCCAATGTAACTATTTCCCCGTTGATCAGGAAACTGGGGCGCATTCCTTCAAAAGAACCGAAGAGTACGATAAATGCAGTTGCCAATATAAAGATAAGGACGGAAACCATAGCGGAACGTTTGTTCTTCACATCTTTAATCTCTATCTTTTTATTGTTGAATAATCCTTCTTTCAGACGTTTCTGATATTCGGGGTCTTCCACCAATTCTTTACCGACTTTCATAGAGAATAAAGCACCGACCAACACGCCGACAATGGTAGCGGGAATCGTAATCTTGAGAATGTCGAACAGAGTAATATCGAATCCGGCTAAGAGCCCGAGAAGTGCTACGGTAGCCGCGGAAATCGGACTGGCCGTAATGGCCTGTTGGGAAGCAATGACGGCAATACCCAGCGGACGTTCCGGACGGATTTTGGTTTCGGTGGCAACCTCCGCGATGACCGGCAACACAGAATAGGCAACGTGTCCCGTTCCGGCTACAAAAGTAAACAGGTAAGTCACCAGCGGGCTAAGCAAGGTGACGTGTGAAGGATTTTTACGAAGCAAATGTTCTGCCAGTTTCACCATATAGTCCAGTCCGCCGGCTGCTTGCATACAGGAGGCGGCCGAAATCACTGCGGCAATCATTAACATAACGTCGATAGGAGGTGAGGTGGGTTGTAAACCAAAAACGAACGTAAGTATAGCCAACCCAACTCCTCCCATCACGCCGAGACCGATACCTCCCAGGCGTGCGCCAATAATAATAGCTGTCAGAACAAATGCTAATTGTAATATCATAGAATGCTGTTTTAAGTTCCAAACAAAGATAAGTGATTTCTTTCTTTGTATTTTCTTTTTCTTGTATTAACAACAAAAAAGTTATTGAATAGTTTTTGCATATTTATTAAAACAATAACTAAACTCATTGGTTATTATAAGAACTAACGAAACTGTTATTATTATAAAACAACCGATATGGAACAAAATTTATCAAAAAAAACTCGTACGGAGAGTGACCTGATAGGTAGTCGTGAAGTGCCGGAAAGTGCACTGTACGGAGTACAGACACTCCGCGGTATCGAAAACTTTCGCATCAGCAAGTTTCATTTAAATGAGTACCCATTGTTTATTCAGGCATTGGCTATCACAAAGATGGGAGCTACCGTCGCCAATCGCGAACTGGACTTATTAACCGAAGAACAAACGGATGCTATCTTGAGAGCTTGTAAAGAAATACTTGAAGGAAAGCATCATGAACAGTTCCCCGTAGATATGATTCAGGGGGGAGCCGGTACTACCACGAACATGAATGCCAATGAAGTGATTGCCAACCGGGCCTTGGAACTGATGGGACATCAGCGTGGAGAGTATCAATACTGTTCGCCTAACGATCATGTCAACCGTTCACAATCTACCAACGATGCTTATCCTACAGCCATTCACATTGGACTGTATTATACTCATTTGAAATTGGTTAAGCATTTGGAGGTTCTGATCGAGTCTTTCCGGAAGAAAGCGAATGAGTTTGCACATGTCATCAAAATGGGGCGTACCCAATTGGAAGATGCCGTACCGATGACTCTTGGGCAAACCTTTAATGGCTTTGCAAGTATTTTGTCACATGAAATAAAGAACCTTGATTTTGCTGCACAGGATTTTCTGGCAGTCAATATGGGAGCAACAGCCATTGGAACAGGAATCACTGCCGAACCGGAATATGCGGAGAAGTGCATTGCCGCTTTGCGCAAGATTACGGGATTGGATATCAAACTAGCAGACGATTTGGTGGGAGCTACTTCGGACACTTCCTGCATGGTAGGTTATTCGGGAGTGATGAGGTGTATTGCTGTTAAAATGAATAAGATATGTAACGACTTGCGGTTGCTGGCTTCCGGTCCGCGTTGTGGATTGGGAGAAATCAATCTGCCGGCAATGCAGCCGGGCTCATCCATCATGCCCGGAAAAGTGAATCCGGTGATTCCTGAAGTGATGAACCAGGTGGCCTACAAGGTAATAGGAAATGACCTTTGTGTGGCCATGAGCGGTGAAGCAGCTCAAATGGAACTGAATGCAATGGAGCCGGTGATGGCACAATGCTGTTTCGAGTCCGCCGATTTACTGATGAATGGTTTCGACACTTTGCGCACCTTATGCATCGACGGCATTACGGCTAATGAAGAAAAATGCCGGAGAGATGTGCATAACAGCATTGGAGTAGTGACAGCCCTGAATCCGGTGATCGGATATAAGAACTCTACCAAAATAGCCAAAGAAGCATTGGAAACCGGGAAGGGAGTTTATGAACTTGTTTTGGAACATAACATTCTTTCCAAAGAAGACTTGGATACTATCTTAAAACCTGAAAATATGATAAAACCGGTGAAGTTGGACATTCACCCGAATCGTTGATTGATATATAGTAAGTGGAGATTGGTTTAAGATGAGAAATCGCCGGGCAGATCATTGATCTGTTCCGGCGATTTTTGATGATGTACTGCTTTTATTCGATATGGAAATAATTGCTAATCTTTTAGAATATCATATTGTCTCGTCCGGATTTAGGTTGACTGTTTTGACTTCTTAATCTTATAATAAGTAACCTGAGTTTTGGTTAACGGCAGTTTCAATTTGTTTCATACGCTTGAAACTCTTTATTTATAGGTTTGAAACACTTTGTTTCGTACGGTGAAACTATTGGTTTCACACCGAGAAACTTTTAGTTTCACTATATGAAACTAAAATTCGTACTATTGGACTGGAACTTTCGTATGGAGAAACCTGTTGCATGGTGAGGGTAAAAAGTTACCCTCACCATGCCCTTACCTTTACTCCCACACCTGTAATGCCGATGAATAAAGGGATTGAACCAATGGGTGAGAGTGTGAGAGTAAAAACTGCTATAACTTTTATTTGTGAGAGATATTTCAGTAATCAAGAATGAGAAGTAGAGTCGTCTTTTGTCAGATTCATTTTAATACATAACTTCCAGTATTTATTTCCATATTTCGACTGCGTTTCAAAAAAAACATATATCTTTGCCGTACGCTTTCAGCCCATCAGCGTGATGGAACAGGCAGGAAGCGGTTTTTATTTCCTATATGGAGTAAAAGCGTATTATCTCTCGATTTCAGAAATAGCTAATTCAAACAGAGGGAGATGATACGGTAGATACTCCACGTGAACGGATGTATATCAACATATTCGTAAGAGATGTGTTATATATAAACGATTGACGTGGGTGTCTGCTGTCATCATTGTTCTCTGGAGGGTGTAGCTAGCCTTGAAATCGGATAATGGTACAGCAGCATCTACGTCTTTCTTGTATTCGGCCAGTAATAAATTGCCCCAATTTTAACCTAGCCAATCGGCAGACTGCAAAAAAGCGTGGATGCCCGTTGTACTAATATACATGAATAAAATATTATTCATCCCTTATTTGTATCACACATGAAAAACAAACGCTATGGCACAATGGATTAGTATAGAAGAGGCAGCCGCAAAGTACGGATTCGAGACAGAATATATCTGGGTCTTGATAGAGATGCGAGAAATCACTGTGGACTACGAAAGGCCGGGCATCGACATCATCAGTGATGACAGTGTTCAGGAGTTTATGAGTCGAAATGAAAGAGGGGCTACTTTGATGTATATCGAAAAACTGGAACGATATTGCATAGATAAATCAAAACTTTGTTCAATATACCTATCACTTTTAGGCAAACAGGACAAAGAAATCACAAGATATAAAGCAGCCGGAATCCTCTATGATACCTTACAAATCAAATGGCTGAAACAATGCGACCGATTGCGGAAGTTGGAAAAAGAACTCGTCTTGGGGCAGACTACTTGCTGTACCTGTTGGCTGAAAAGAATCTGTATGAAAATCAGGAAGTAAAATCGGATTATCTTTTTTCTACTCGTAGTATGTTACTGAATAACCGGGACCAGGAACATCAACAACCGGTGAAACTACTGTATGGATCATTGCAATTATACAAAAAATAGCAGGTACTATTATTTTTTTTGTAACTTCATAAAATATTTCTTCATCTCGATTGTCTATAAGAGTAGAGGGCTCTTTTAACTAATAAGAATGATGAATTAAAAAAATGAAGTATAATGGCAACAAAAAGTTTTAATAGAAGATTTCATGGAAGATGTGGCGGTAAGTTTTCTTTTTTCAGAAATCCATTTGTGTTTGTAATTCTTTGGCTAGTTGTAGCTGCGGGAATAGGAGCAATAGTCATGTTATTGTGGAATTGGCTGATGCCCGTGATTTTTGGTCTGCCTGCACTTAGTCTGTGGCAGGCATTGGGCTTGCTCGTCCTGATGCGTATTCTTTTCGGAAGTTTCGGTTTTGGCCGTAGAGGAGGGAGGCCCGGAGGAGGGATACCTGGAATGCCCGGAAGAGGAATGAATCCGGTTCGTGAGAAATGGATGAAGATGACTCCGGAACAACGCAAGGAGTTTATTAATAAAAGGAAGAAAATGGGATTCGGTCCCTGGGGTAGAGACGACTTCTTTAACAGGGGTGACTTCGGGATGGATAAAGACTTCGAGATGGATGAAAATGTAGACTCTTCGAAAAAAGATGAATAAGCAAAAAGGGCACGAAGGCGATGTGGAGCGGCTGATCGAAGAACATCAGCCGCAACTGAAAGCCTTTATCCACCGGAGGGTTTCCAGTAAGGAAGATGCGGAAGATATTCTACAGGATGTATTTTATCAGTTGGTAAAAGCGGTCAGCAACACTTTGAATCCGATTGAGCAGGTGACGTTGTGGCTTTACAGAGTGACACGAAACACGATTATCAATAAGGGAAAAAAGAAAAGTGAAGAAGAATGGCCTGTTTCTGCCTACGCAGAGGAAGAAAGCGTCTTGAGTGAATTTTCGGAAGTGTTGTTTGCCAATGATGATCTGGCTCCTTCGCCTGAAACGGAATATATGCGTTCGCTGGTATGGCAGGAGTTGGAAGCAGCTCTTGGTGAATTGCCTGCCGAACAGCGGACGGTTTTCGAACTGATGGAGCTGGAAGGACTTTCTGTAAAAGAGGTAGCCGAAGCGACCGGTGCTTCTGCAAATACGGTGCTTTCGCGCAAACATTATGCCGTCAAGCATTTGCGTAAACGACTGGAAGGACTGTATAACGATATTCTTACTTACTGATGATTTCTATTAACTAATTACTTTCTCTTTCCTATCTGCCGTCCGGCGGATAGTTTGGAAAACTCCTGTCTATGCAAATAGTTATATCAATCTCCCTTGCGGGATATTGGTAAGGGGGATTCTATGCCCTACCGGGTACTTACTAATCACTTACATAAACGAAAAGAAAAAATGAAAACAAACTATATTTTACTGTTTGCGCTGATGTTGATGGTGTCTTTAAAATCTTCTGCACAGATATTTAGCGGCCGGGTTATTGGTGAAAATCAGCTTCCTGTGGAGTATGCCACGGTTGCACTATTGTCCGTGCCGGATTCTGCACTTGTGGGCGGAACTGTGACGGATAGCAAAGGTGTGTTTAAAATAACGGCACAGGATGCCGGACCTTATTTGTTGTCCGTGTCTTTTGTGGGTTATAAGAAGTGTGTTCAGAGGGTTACGTCCTCTGTGGAGGAAAATATCACGCTGATTCCTGATGATTTGATGTTGGATGAAGTGGTGATTACGCAGCGTCTTCCCCAGTTTCGGTTGGATAATGGAGGATTGACTACGAAAGTGGAGAATACAATATTAAGTAAGGCAGGTACTGCCATGAACGTAGTAGGGCTTTTGCCGGGAGTGCTAAAGAAGCAGGATGGCACGTTGGAAGTGTTGGGAAAAGGCGTTCCGCTTATCTATATCAATAACAGGAAAGTCCGCAACTTGGACGAACTCGACCGTTTGAACTCTGAAAATATCAAGCAGGTTGAACTGATAACCAATCCCGGAGCGGAATATGGAGCATCGGTAGGAGCTGTCTTGAAATTGAAAACAACCGGGAATAAAAACGATGGCTTTGGAGTGGGAGTGCGCTCGGTAGTGGATTATGCGCATAAGGTAGGAAACAACGATCAGATCAATATGGAATATCACCGGAAGGGACTGGATGTGTTCGGAGCTTTCCAATATCGTCTGGAGCATCTCAAGGAAACGGGAGAATCGGTACAAGATACGTATGTGGATGCTTCGTGGCAGCAGAAAGCTCAAACAACGGATTTAGGAAGAAATATCAGTTATTTCAGTCAGATAGGATTTAATTATGAAATAAATGAAAAACACTCTCTGGGCGCTACTTATGAATTGACTTCTGCCCCACGCAATAAAATGAACAATGACAACCGGACGGAGGTCTATGACGGGCAAGCATTATACGATGTGTGGAATACGTATACCTTTGCGATTGAGAAAGAATATCCCAGCCATCATTCCAATGTATATTATCATGGAGAGGTGAATAGTCTGGAAATGGATTTGAATGTAGATGTATTGGCTGGCAAGAATAAGGAAGAGGAGCATATTAGCGAATTGAGCCGCAATTATGATGATTTCTACATAACAACTCTTAGCAGAACCGATAATAAGTTGTATGCCGAAAAGTTAGTTTTGTCTTATCCGCTGGCAGGTGGAAGAATTTCCGGAGGCAGTGAATATAGTTATACGCATCGCACCAGCGACTTTTCGGGGTTCGGTGATGAAATAGAGGGAACCAGTGATAAAATCAGAGAGAAGAATCTGGCTTTTTTTCTTGATTGTGTTTATCGTTTGGGTGGTGTAAATGCTTCGGCAGGACTTCGTTATGAAGATGTGTATTATGATTTCTATGAAAACAGTCTTTATCAGTCGGATGAGAGCAAACACTATCGCAATCTGTTTCCGTCCCTGTCACTGGAAGGGGCGATGGGGCAGGTGCAGTGGGCATTGGGGTATCATATTCAGGTTGCCCGCCCTCATTATGAACAGTTGAAAAATGCCATTCATTACGGGAACCGGTTTACCTATCTGGGAGGAGCTCCCAATTTGCAACCTACCTATATTCATGCGGCAGAGATGAGGGCTATCTATCGGGATCTGCAACTCTCCGTCGGCTACAATCGGTATAATGATGATATCCTGTTTTCTATCGAACAGATCACTTCCGATCCGAAAATCTCTCTTATTAAGTTTCGCAATGTCGACCATCGGGATGAAATGACTGCTTCTCTGGTCTTTGCTCCAAGTATCGGATGCTGGAAACCGGAGTGGACGGCTTCCCTCAACTCTCAATGGTTCAAAATCGGTTATCTGAATGAAATGAAGAATATGAACGGAACGACATTCGGGGTCCGGTGGAATAATTCATTTCAATTGCCTGCCGGATATATATTTCGCTTGAATGGTGAATATACAGGCAAGGGAGTGTATCAGAACTGTTATACAAGGCCCGTTAGTTGCTTGAGCACAAGTATCTATAAATCGTTTTTCAACGGACGTGTGGATTGCTTGCTGGAGGGGAACGACTTGTTTCATTCGATGAGGGATGCTAATACTCAATATGATGATCGGGTTAAAATGTTCCGGGAGACAAAACGGAATACGCAGGAAGTGAAACTGACTGTTCACTATAAGTTTAATTTGCAGAAAAGTAAATATAAAGGTACAGGAGCAGGATTGGGTGAACAACAACGACTTTGAGCGAACAAAAAACCAATAATTTGTGTTTATTTAATCTAAATATATATCTTTGTCCCGAATTATAAACACGTAAATTTATGAAAAAGATTTTTGGTGCTTTAATGATTGCTATATGTATAGCTATGGCAATGCCTGCTCAGGCGCAGATACACTTTGGTGTAAAGGGAGGTTTGAACTTGTCAAAGGCGAGTTTCTCTAATGTGAGCGAAAACTTTAAAAAGGATAATTTCACTGGTTTCTTTATCGGCCCGATGGCAGAGTTTAATATTCCAATCGTAGGGTTGGGAGTAGATGCATCTTTGCTTTTTGCTCAACGGGGTATCAAAGTTTCAGAAGGAAATGATGATATTACTGTTAAACAAAACGGTATTGATATTCCTGTAAACCTGAAATATACCATTGGTTTGGGAAGCCTGGCTGGTATTTATCTGGCTGCAGGTCCTGACTTTTATTTCGATTTTGAAAAGAAATCGGGAATTGATAAGAAGAAAGCTGAAGTAGGTATCAATGTGGGCGCCGGTTTGAAGTTGCTGAACCATTTGCAGGTGGGTGCTAATTACAATATCCCATTGGGCAATACTGCTGATATTGAAGGAACAGATGCTTCTTATAAGACTAAGACTTGGCAAGTGTCTGTAGCCTATATTTTTTAAGTAGTCTATCACTTTACATAGTATTTGAAAAAGAGTTTCCGATAACCGGAAACTCTTTTTTGTTTGGGATTGTCCTGCTGCGCTCTCAAATATATTTTCTCCAATTCTCGTATGAAGTAGAGTTTTTCTTTTTAAGTGTTCTCTCTCCCTTCTTTTAAATCCCCGTTTTTTTATTGTATTTTTGTAGCTGCAATGAAAAAGTACGTAGATGTCATATTACCGCTTCCGCTTCCGAAGAGTTTTACTTACTCTTTGCCGGATGAATGTGCGGAAGATGTGAAGATAGGCTGCCGTGTGGTAGTTCCTTTCGGGCGGAAGAAGTTTTATACGGCTATCGTCCTTAACGTTCATTATTGTGCTCCAACGGAGTACGAAGTGAAAGATATATCTGCATTGCTGGATGCTTCTCCCATTCTGTTACCCGCTCAATTCAAATTTTGGGAGTGGATAGCTGATTATTATCTCTGTACACAAGGCGATGTCTATAAAGCGGCACTTCCCTCCGGTCTGAAACTGGAGAGTGAAACGATTGTAGAATATAACCCAGATTTTGAAGCGGATGCGCCATTGCCGGAACGTGAGCAACGTATTTTGGACTTACTTGCCGTAGATTTGCAACAGTGCGTTACTAAATTGGAGAAGGACAGCGGCATCAAAAATATTCTTACTGTCATTAAGTCTCTGCTCGATAAAGAAGCGATTTTCGTAAAGGAAGAGTTGAGGCGTACTTATAAACCTAAAACAGAGGCACGGGTTCGGCTTGCGGGTACAGCGGATGAAAAGCGGCTTCATATCTTGTTTGATATTCTGTCTCGTGCTCCGAAGCAGTTGGCGTTACTCATGAAATATGTGGAGTGTTCCGGTGTTTTAGGAGCGGGAACTCCGAAGGAAGTCTCCAAGAAAGAACTGTTGCAGCGGGCTAATGTGGCCCCTTCTGTATTGAATGGATTGGTAGATAAGAAGATTTTTGAAATCTACTATCATGAAATCGGCCGGTTGGATAAGCAGGAGAAGGAGATTGTCGAATTAAATCCTTTGAATGAGTTTCAACAGCGTGCATTTGATGAAGTCGTACAGTCTTTTCAAGAGAAAAATGTCTGTCTGCTTCATGGGGTAACGTCCAGCGGTAAGACTGAAATTTATATCCACCTGATAGAAGAAGCGATTCGTCAGGGAAAGCAGGTATTATATTTGTTGCCGGAAATTGCATTAACCACTCAAATCACGGAGCGTTTGCAACGGGTCTTCGGTGCTCGTCTGGGTATCTATCATTCTAAGTTCCCCGATGCTGAACGGGTTGAAATATGGCGGAAGCAACTGGGAGAGAACGGGTATGATATTGTTTTGGGTGTTCGTTCTTCTATTTTTCTGCCTTTTCGAAATCTGGGATTGGTGATTGTGGACGAAGAGCACGAAAATACGTATAAACAACAAGATCCCGCTCCCCGCTATCATGCACGTAGCGCGGCTATTGTACTGGCCGCCATGTACGGAGCTAAAACCCTGTTGGGTACGGCCACTCCCTCTATCGAGTCATGGCAGAATGCAAGGGAGGGAAAATATGGTTTCGTACAACTGAAAGAACGATATAAAGAAATCCAGTTGCCGGAGATTATTCCGGTGGATATCAAGGAACTGCATCGCAAAAAGCGGATGGTCGGACAATTCTCACCACTTCTGATACAATATATGAAAGAGGCTTTGGAACAGAAAGAACAAGTGATTCTCTTTCAGAACCGTCGTGGGTTTGCTCCGATGGTGGAGTGTCGTACCTGCGGTTGGGTGCCTAAGTGTAAGAATTGCGACGTAAGCCTTACCTATCATAAAGGAATCAATCAATTAACCTGTCACTACTGCGGTTATACGTATCAACTACCGAAATCCTGTCCTGCCTGCGAGGGAACAGAATTGGTGAACCGTGGTTTCGGTACGGAAAAGATTGAAGATGATATCAAAATCCTTTTCCCGGAAGCTGCCGTAGCCCGGATGGATCTGGATACTACACGTACCCGTTCTGCCTATGAGAAGATTATTGCAGACTTTGAGCAGGGAAAGACGGACATATTGATCGGTACGCAAATGGTATCAAAAGGGTTGGATTTCGATCATGTCAGTATAGTAGGTATATTGAATGCCGATACCATGTTGAATTATCCTGATTTCCGTTCCTATGAACGTGCTTTTCAGTTGATGGCACAAGTAGCAGGACGTGCCGGGCGTAAGAATAAACGCGGACGGGTGGTATTGCAAACCAAGAGCATCGATCATCCTATCATTCATCAGGTCATTGCCAATGATTATGAAGATATGGTAGGTGGACAATTGGTGGAACGTCAGATGTTCCATTATCCTCCCTATTACCGGCTGGTATATGTTTATCTGAAAAATCATAATGAAGCGTTGCTGGATCAGATGGCGGCAGTGATGGCGGATAAGTTGCGGGCTGTATTTGGCAATCGGGTATTAGGCCCGGATAAACCTCCTGTTGCCCGTATCCAGACTTTGTTTATCAAGAAGATCGTTGTCAAGATTGAGCAGAATGCCCCAATGGGACGTGCACGGGAATTGTTGCTACGTATTCAGCGCGAGATGTTGGCGGACGAACGCTATAAATCTTTGATTGTCTATTATGATGTAGACCCTATGTGATTTAATAATTTTCCCCATATAATAACCTTTATTAATTTAATTAACTAACCATGAAACGACTTACTATTTTTTCTCTGACTTGTCTCTTTAGCGTGGGGGCAGTTTTTGCCCAGCAGGGAGTAACTCAATGTGGTGTTCCGACAGGACAACCGAAGTTCCCTTTACTGACTTATCAGGAGTTGCCTGATCCTACTGCACCTTCTGATAAAGAGTGGGCAGCGGTGACTTCCACTCAAGTCTCTTGGGGTACAACAGATACCCGGTATGCGAAACATCAACTCCCGCAGTTGAAGAAACAACAGACTGTTTCCCTGAAAGGCTGGCGTGGCGAACGTGTGAACGCGCAAGCTGTTGTGTGGACAGGCGTAGAACTGAAAGACCTGAATTTCAGCTTTGGTGATTTTAAAGACAAAAAGGGAAATATTCTTCCCAAAGGTGCATTTACAGGTGGTTTTGTTCGTTATGTGATGACGGATGAATTGAATAAGGATGGGAGAGGTGCCTGCGGACATCGGAAGTCTATAGATTATGATTCATTATTGGTGGCCGATCCTATTGATACCAACCTGAAAACGATGGCTTTGCCCGCTCGTACTGTTCAACCGGTTTGGGTGCAGTGTTGGATTCCTCAATCGGCTACTCCCGGAACTTATCAAGGGGAACTGTTAATCAATGACGGCTCGCGTTTATTGCAACGCCTGAATCTCGAAATTACCGTTTCTTCCCGTGAACTTCCTCAACCTTCGGAATGGGCTTATCACTTGGATTTATGGCAAAGTCCTTATGCAGTGGCACGTTATTATCAGGTTCCTTTATGGGGTCAGGAGCATTTTGACGCTATGCGTCCTTTAATGAAAATGTTGGCAGATGCCGGACAGAAGATTATCACGGCTACTTTGACGCACAAGCCTTGGAATGGTCAGACAGAAGATTATTTTGATACAATGGTCACTTGGATGAAACGGGCAGATGGAACATGGGCTTTTGATTATACTATCTTTGACCGCTGGGTGGAATTTATGATGAGTGTAGGCATTGACAAACAGATTAATTGTTACTCAATGGTTCCATGGGAATTGTCATTTCAATACTACGATCAGGCAACCAACTCTTTGCAATTCGTGAAAACTGCACTGGGTGAAGCGGCTTATGAAGAAATGTGGGGAGCGATGCTTGCCTCTTTCTCCAAGCATCTGAAAGAAAAGGGATGGTTTGATATCTGTGCTATTGCGATGGACGAACGTCCGATGGAAGTAATGCAGAAGACGTTGAAAGTGATTCGTAAAGCTGATCCGGATTTTAAAGTATCGTTGGCCGGGAACTATCATGAAGAGATTGAGCCCGATCTATATGATTATTGTATTGTTATAGGACAGAACTTCCCGGAAGAAGTGCGTCTGCGTCGTGTTGCCGAGAACAAGCGTACTAATTATTATACCTGCTGTACGGAAGCCCATCCCAACACGTTTACTTTCTCTGATCCTGCAGAAGCAGCCTGGATGAGTTATTATTCATCTAAGAAACATCTGGATGGTTATCTGCGTTGGGCATATAACAGCTGGCCATTGGAGCCGCTGCTCGATTCCCGTTTCCGCAGTTGGGCAGGCGGAGATACTTATCTTGTATATCCGGGAGCTCGTAGCTGTATTCGTTTCGAACGTTTGATTGAAGGCATACAGGCGCATGAGAAGATCAATATCCTTCGTCAGGAATTTGAGAAAAAAGGAAATAAGGCCGGATTAAAGAAAATAGAAAAAATGCTTGCTCCGTTCAATTTGGGTAGTATGCCGGAAATCCCGGCCGCAGTAACCGTGAACCGGGCTAATCAGATACTGAACTCATTTTGAGAAACAATCATGTATATATGAAGAAAATATTATTTGTCTGTTTAGGAAATATCTGCCGTAGCTCTACGGCTGAAGGCGTAATGCTTCATTTAATAGAAGAAGCGGGACTGGAAAAAGAATTTGTGATAGATTCTGCCGGAATCCTGTCTTATCATCAGGGGGAATTGCCGGATAGCCGGATGCGTGCTCATGCAGCCCGTCGCGGTTATCAATTGGTGCATCGTTCTCGCCCCGTCCGTACGGAAGATTTTTATAATTTTGATCTGATTATCGGTATGGACGACCGGAACATAGATGACTTGAAAGACAAAGCTCCTTCTCCCGAAGAATGGAAGAAGATTCATCGCATGACGGAGTATTGCACCCGTATTCCTGCAGATCATGTCCCCGACCCCTATTATGGAGGGGCCGAGGGGTTTGAATATGTACTTGATGTTCTTGAAGATGCTTGCGCAGGTTTGCTTACTTCTTTAACTCAGGATAACTGATCCGGGTGTGATAAGCAATCTTTAGTTTTTCTTTGAACACAGCTTTCACTGTTGCTATATCCTTGAAAGTGATAGGACATTCTTTAAAGTAACCTTCAGTGACCTGGGAATCGATAATCTTATCGACCAGGTTGCTGATTGTTTCTTCTGTATATTCCGGAAGACTGCGTGAGGCGGCTTCCACGGCATCCGCCATCATCAGGATAGCCTGTTCTTTGGTGAACGGATTCGGGCCGGGATAAGTGAACAATTCTTCATTCGGCTCTTCGTCCGGATGCTCGTTCTTCCAGGAAATATAGAAATATTTTGTTTTCCCCCGTCCATGATGCGTGCTGATAAAGTCCTTGATGGCTTTAGGCAGATTGTGTTTATCGGCTAATTTCAATCCATCCGTCACATGACTGATGACGACCTGTGCACTTTGTTCGTAATTCAGGTTCTTATGCGGGTTAATTCCTCCTGACTGATTTTCTGTGAAGAAAGCAGGGTTTTCCATCTTACCAATATCATGATACAAGGCTCCTGTACGTACTAACTGGCTTTTGGCTCCAATACGGATGGCTGCTTCCGCAGCAAGATTGGCCACTTGCATGGAATGTTGGAATGTTCCTGGAACCGTCTCGGACATTTGCCGCAAAAGGTCATTATTGATATTCGAAAGTTCTACCAACGTTACATTGGAAGTAAATCCGAAAGTCTTTTCCAATAAAAAGAGTAAAGGATAGGTGAATAATAACAGAATTCCATTGATGATGAAGTAAGTGTACATTCGTATGTTCAACTTCGAAAAGTCGGTGGAAAGACCGTTCTCTGTCATTAATTCGAAGGCGAAGTAGATGGCAGCATAAGTCAGTATAACCAATAAAGCCGTCCGGAAAAGTTGGGACCTTTGCGATAGCTCTCTTAGACTGAATATCGCCACCAATCCTGCTGCCAACTGTGTCAGGATGAATTCATGCGGAAAGCGTAAGGATATGGAGCATATCAATATAGTGATGACATGCGTCAGGAAAGCAGTCCTCGAATCAAGAAAGACGCGGATGATAATGGGTAGCATCGCGTACGGGATGATATACACATTAAATAGATTATGTGTTACCATGAAAGCGGTTATGACACTGTAAAATACAATCAACGTGAATAGCAATGACAGACTGCCTTTTCGTTGATAGTAGTCTTTTCGGAACAGGTCGAGATAAAGCATAAAACAAAGCATCAGCATTCCTACAAACAGAATCTGTCCGCCGAGAATCAGACGGTTCTGTCCCATGGACTCATTCCGTTTGATGGATTCTTTGCGTAATGACTCCAAGATATTATAGGTATGCGGGCTGATGATTTCCCCCCGGTCAATAATCTTTTGCCCGCTGACTACTAATCCGTTTGCCCAGGAATAGTTGTTCAGGATTTCTTCTTTGGCAGCTTGGGTACGTTCCTCGTCAAAGGTCAGGTTGGGAGTGATGTATTCGTTCAGTGAGCATTGCCTTAAAATTTCCCGGTTGAAATGAGTGGAGTCTGCCGACAGCAAGTGCTCATAGGCTTTTTTTACCGTGTAAAGATTCTCGGTAGCCTGTGGATTAGCCAGTTTATCATCAATCACCATGACAGATGAAGTGCTGTCTTTGTGAAGCTGCTGTATATTCTCTGTCGAAACGATGCCTGCCTGATAGATTTCTTTTAAAGTGCGCTCAATGTACCGCAAATAATCGATGGAAGGGAGAATACCTTTCAGATTCGTATGGTAATTCTCTTTCAGCTTGGCGATTGCGTCTTTTTCTATATTTTTATCCAGTTGATAATAAGGTTGGAAGAAAGCCATCAGGCTATCTTGTTCCCTTTTTACCACTGCATCCTCTTTATAAATAGGAAAGTCGAAAGTAGCGATCAACTGTCCGTATTTCCAGGGCTTGTTGATGTCGAACTGGTAATTGAATTTTCCGTCACGTGGCAGGAAATAAACAATCAGCGCCACAGTGCCTACAAACAGCAGTGATTTATATAGTAAATCTCTCCATGAAAATCTTTTTTTCTTCTTCAAATGTTCCATATCCACTGAAATTTTTGCGAAAAGTACAAAAAAAAACAATAGTGTGGAAAAAAAGGTTTAATTTTGCCACGATTTACCTATACTAACCCAAATTATGGCAGAAAGAAAAGTAAGAGTTCGTTTTGCTCCAAGTCCTACGGGAGCATTGCACATCGGTGGTGTGCGTACAGCTTTGTATAATTATCTATTTGCACGTCAACACGGCGGAGACTTGATATTTCGTATTGAAGACACTGACTCTAACCGGTTTGTTCCGGGAGCGGAAGAGTATATACTCGAATCTTTTAAGTGGCTGGGTATCCACTTTGACGAGGGAGTGAGTTTCGGTGGTGAGTGTGGTCCGTACCGTCAGTCGGAGCGCCGCGAAATCTACAAGAAATATGTGCAGATTTTGCTGGAAAATGGAAAAGCTTACATCGCTTTTGATACTCCGGAGGAACTGGACGCTAAGCGTGCTGAAATTGCTAACTTCCAATATGATGCATCTACCCGTGGTATGATGCGCAATTCATTAACTATGCCGAAAGAAGAAGTGGATGCACTGATTGCTGAAGGCAAACAATATGTTGTTCGTTTCAAAATCGAACCGAATGAAGATATACATGTAAATGACCTGATTCGTGGCGAAGTAGTAATCAACTCATCTATTCTGGATGACAAAGTGCTTTATAAATCGGCTGACGAACTGCCTACTTACCATTTGGCAAATATCGTGGATGACCATTTGATGGAAGTTTCCCACGTGATTCGTGGTGAAGAATGGTTGCCTTCCGCTCCTTTGCATGTGTTGTTGTACCGTGCTTTCGGTTGGGAAGATACGATGCCGGAATTTGCTCACCTGCCTTTGTTATTGAAACCGGAAGGTAATGGAAAATTAAGCAAGCGTGACGGTGACCGTCTCGGATTCCCAGTATTCCCATTGGAATGGCACGATCCGAAATCCGGAGAAATTTCTTCAGGTTATCGCGAATCCGGTTATTTACCTGAAGCTGTGATTAATTTCTTGGCTTTATTGGGATGGAATCCGGGTAATGATCTGGAAGTGATGTCGATGGACGAATTGATTAAATTGTTTGATCTTCACCGTTGCAGCAAGTCGGGAGCTAAGTTCGACTATAAAAAAGGGATATGGTTCAATCATCAATATATACAGCAGAAACCTAACGAAGAAATTGCGGAACTGTTCTTACCTTTCTTGAAAGAACAAGGCGTAGAAGCTCCTTTCGAAAAGGTAGTGACTGTGGTTGGCATGATGAAAGACCGGGTAAGTTTCATTAAAGAACTGTGGGATGTATGTAGCTTCTTCTTTGTGGCTCCTACAGAATATGATGAAAAGACGGTGAAGAAACGCTGGAAAGAAGATTCTGCCAAATGTATGACCGAATTGGCAGAAGTGATTGCCGGTATTGAAGATTTTAGCATTGAAGGACAGGAAAAAGTCGTTATGGACTGGATTGCGGAGAAAGGTTACCATACCGGTAATATCATGAATGCTTTCCGTCTGACATTGGTGGGTGAAGGAAAAGGCCCGCACATGTTCGATATTTCCTGGGTATTGGGTAAAGAGGAGACGATAGCTCGTATGAAGCGAGCGGTAGAGGTTTTGAAGTAATCGACACAGTACTATGCTTTACGACCTGGCAATAGTCATTTATGACTTTATCGTCCATTTGGCTGCTCCGTTTAGCCGCAAGCCCCGGAAGATGATGAAGGGGCATTGGGTGGTGTATGAACTCTTACGCCAACAAGTGGAAAAAGGGGAACAGTATATTTGGTTTCACGCTGCTTCACTGGGGGAGTTTGAACAAGGACGCCCTCTGATAGAAATGATTCGTGAGAAATATCCTAACTATAAGATATTGCTGACATTTTTCTCTCCTTCCGGTTATGAAGTGCGCAAGCATTACCGGGGGGCGGATATTGTTTGTTATCTGCCGTTTGATAAGCCGAGGAATGTGAAGAAGTTCCTGGATATTGCAAATCCTTGCATGGCGTTCTTTATCAAATATGAGTTTTGGAAGAATTATCTGGATGAGCTTCACAAGCGCCGTATTCCGGTATATAGTGTGTCGTCTATCTTCCGTCGCGAACAAATATTCTTTAAATGGTATGGTGGCACTTATCGCAATGTCTTGAAAGATTTCGATCATCTGTTTGTTCAGAATGAGGCATCCAAACGTTATTTGTCAAAAATCGGCATTAGTCGTGTGACAGTGGTGGGGGATACCCGTTTTGACCGTGTACTGCAAATCCGCGAAGAGGCTAAAGAGCTCCCGTTGGTGGAGAAATTTAAAGGAGACAATTCTTTTACTTTTGTTGCAGGAAGCTCATGGGGGCCTGATGAGGATTTATTCCTCGAATATTTCAATAATCATCCGGAAATGAAACTGATTATTGCTCCGCATGTGATCGATGAGAATCACCTGGTTGAGATCATCGGTAAATTGAAACGTCCGTATGTGCGCTATACCCGTGCTGACGAAAGAAATGTATTGAAAGCGGATTGCCTTATAATAGACTGCTTCGGTCTGTTATCCTCTATTTACCGCTATGGTGAAATAGCTTATATCGGTGGTGGTTTCGGGGTAGGAATCCACAACACCTTGGAAGCGGCTGTATATGGTATTCCGGTGATTTTCGGACCGAAGTATCAGAAATTCATGGAGGCTGTTCAATTGCTGGAAGCAAAAGGTGCTTATTCTATCAAAGACTATGATGAGCTGAAAACTTTGCTGGATCGTTTCCTGACGGATGAATTGTTCTTGCGTGAAACAGGAACAAATGCCGGTTATTATGTGACTAGTAATGCCGGGGCTACAGAAAAGATTATGCACATGATTAATTTCTAAATATATAGTGTAGATCAATGTGAATTCGATATAAGAGGGCAATACAAAACCTTAATAAACGAAGAATCACCTTTACCACAGATAATTGTAATAAAGGTGATTCTTCGTTTATTAAGGAGTTTTGGCACACTTCTCATTGTTTTTCTATATTGGTAGCTAGGCACTTTATTTGTTGACTTCTAACTTTCTCATAGTAGTTCTTTTATTGCATTTATTATTTCTTTATCAGTATTCTCTTTACTATAACCTCTGATGACTTTTCGTATAATTCGCTCATGGCCCATAATGAAAAAGTAAGGAGCAGCACCACCTGTCTGATATTGTTTGATAACCTCATTGGTTGCATTTAGAATGATATAATTCAGTTCCTTTCGGTTTGCATAGTTCCGGATAGCAGATGTTTTTCGACTCCAGGATTCTATGGCAATGAGATCAAATTCTTCACTATTGAATGAATCTTTTAACTGTTTTAAAAAAGGAATAGCTGCTTGACAAGCACCACAACCAATACCGGTGAAGTTGATTAGTATGATTTTGCTTTTGCAGTCGGCTAATGATACGGGTTGTGCTTCTATGTTTTCTAATATCCAGGCGGGAGCTTTTCTACCGATAAGTTCGGAGGCTGATGAATCTCCGTCTTTCTTATGGAGGTCGCTGTATTTTACTATTTCATAATCTTCCGGGAAATAATGAGCTGTATTGAAATCGTTGATTGCTAAATTATTAATCTGAAGATCCGAACACGTTGAAACGCTAATGTCATGGGACATTTCTCTTCGTTTCTTATAAGGTAGATCGTTCGATTTATCAATCCATAGTTCGTATATGGAAGTCGTATTGCCAATGTCGAATGGAGGAAGAGGCAGGTGATAAGCTTTTCCAAAGAATTCAACCTGCTGATTTTCGTCAATTACTAATTTGAAATAGTAATCATTGCCTTCATCTTTTAGTTCTAGTGTAGTATGATCTTTGGTAGTAAGCGCATATTGGATGATGTTTTTTGCGTGGTTGAAGAATGGAGGGCTCACTGGTCTAAAAGGAAGTGGCCTGAATGTAAAATCATCAATTACTAATTTTTTGTTATCATGATAGGTCAATGCTCTTATGTTACCGTCATAATAAAAATCCATCTTTGTTGTATCATTGGCATCCAGTGAAACATAACTTGCACCTATGGTCGAGTCCATGGGATTATTGTATTCTTTAACGAATCCATGCAGGATGGATAATGCTGTTGAATCGCCATGCTGCCAGCTTTCATTAGTGATGTTATATGTGGCGGATTCAATCTTTCCCAGTTTGGTAAGTACCTTCTTTAAATATTCTTTTCCAGAGTTTTGGGCATAGATGGTGGGCAGTGCCGGAAGAAAGAAGATGATAAGTAGTTGTTTTATTCTCATAAATGATGTAGGGTTATATGTTTCTATATTATGTGTGTTACTTTGACGGATTTACAAATCTACGAATAATTCGTAATTTATCTATATCCAATAGGTTAAATAACTTGAATGTGGAAAAAATATGAATAACTCAACAGAATGGATTGGTTGGAGTCAAATAATATAGCGGGAGAATGATGGGAGACAGCTAAAAATAGAATGAGAAATAATTATATGAATGTTATTAGGTGGATAAAAAATGAGAGATACTTGTTTTGAAATGTATCTCTCATTTTATATCTGTTTAGTTATCTGATGTTTATCTTCTACTTATACCATTGAGAATACATCAGATAATTGTGAGCGATCTTCTGATTAAGTTCTTTGGCTTGCTCAGGGTCTACGTTTTTGATAAACTTGGCAGGTACTCCTCCCCAGATGCTTCCGGGTGCAATAATGGTATTGCTTAATACCAATGAACCGGCAGCAACAATTGCGCCTTCTCCTACTACGGCATGGTCCAGGATGGTTGATCCCATTCCAACTAGAGCATAGTCTTTGATAGTTGCCCCATGGATCGTGACATTGTGTCCTACAGATACATGGTCGCCTATTTCAATAGTCGATTTCTGGTATAATGTATGCAAAACACTTCCGTCTTGGATGTTAACGCCATTGCCGATTCGTATAGAGTTGACATCCCCTCTTAATACGGTACTAAACCAGATGCTACAATCATTTCCTATTTTTACATCTCCTATAATAGTTGCGTTATCTGCGAGAAAACAGTTTTCTCCGATTTCGGGAGTGAATCCGCGTACTGATTTTATTAAAGCCATGAGATTTGTTTGATTTAATAATGTTTTTTATTTGGTACTATATTATGTTGTCCGACATCCGGGTGTCGGTCATCCTGACACCCGGGTCTTGGTATGCTTGACACCCGGGTCTTGGTATGCTTGACATCCGGGTGTTGGACATGCTGACACCCGGGTGTCAGACATCTTATTTCTTAAATAGAAGTGGTAGCTTCCTGTAGCCAGACTTTTTCTTCCTCGTTAAGATCTGGAGATAGCTTTTCGTAGACAGTCTGATGGTAATTATTCAGCCATTCGATTTCCTCCTTTGTCAACATCTCCTTGATGATCCCCTTTTTGCAGATAGGACATAAAGTGATAGTCTCAAATTTAAGATATTCTCCAAACATTCCCTCTCCATCTTTGCAGACTAACGTCAGATTCTCCGTACGTATCCCGTGACTGCCTGCCTTATAAACACCAGGTTCGTTGGATGTAACCATACCGGGCTGGAGAATTACAGGGTTTTCATTCATACGAATACTTTGTGGGCCTTCGTGTACACTCAAGAAATGCCCGACGCCGTGCCCTGTGCCATGGAGAAAGTTCATTCTGTGATTCCAGATAGGGATACGCGCCAGTACATCGAGTTGCGCACCACGGGTTCCGGCTGGGAATTTAGCCATAGCCAATGCTATGTGTCCCTTTAATATTAAGGTATAATCCGTCTTTTCCTCTTCCGTCAGTTCGCCTAATGCGATGGTACGAGTGATGTCAGTGGTTCCGTCCAAGTATTGTGCCCCTGAATCTAAGAGTAGGAATCCTTTAGGCTGAAGAGTTACATCGCTTTCCGGCGTTGCCGAATAATGCACGATTGCTCCGTGCTCTTTATATCCTGCAATGGTGTCGAAACTTTCTCCCATGTAGAGGGGCTGTGCTGCTCTGAATTCATGCAGCTTTTTATCTATACTTAATTCAGTTTCTTCTCCGGTGGATACAGATTCTTCCAGCCACTTGAGGAATCTGACAAGTGCCACTCCATCCCGTTGCATGGCAGCATGGATGCCGGCTATTTCCTGTTCATTACGAATGGCTTTCAATAATGTGACGGGAGACTCGCCACGAATAATGGAACATTTCGGATTAATGGCCGAGTAAATCGCATAATTCGTTTTCCGTGGATCAATAAGAATATTTTCTCCGGGGAAAGAATTCAGGAATGTCTCTACCTCATCATATTTCTGTATTCCTATTTGTTGTTTCTTCAGGTAAGTTTTGACCTCCGGTGTCACTTTTTCCGGTGAAATGAAGTAAGTCACCTCGTCCTGTGTAATTAACAGGTAGCTCACTATAACTGGATTGCAATGTACATCGTTTCCTCGTAGATTGAGAGTCCATGCTATTTCGTCCAGTGCAGATATGAATAAAGCATAGACGCCTTTCTTCTTCAACTCCGCACGGATGGCGGATATTTTTTCTTCGCAGCTTTTTCCTGCATATTTGATATCATAAATAAAGGCTGGAGAGTCAGGTATGGAGGGACGGTCTTTCCAGATATTTTTTAATGGATCTCCAAATATATCTACCTGTAACTGATGTGCCGCTAGTTCTTCTTTCATTTGTTCTACCTGTTGCACGGAGAACATTTTCCCGTCAATGCTTACAGATTCTCCGGGTTTTAAGTGCTGGCAGAGAAACTCTGTTATGCTTGGAGTTTCCGGCAGCATCTCTTTGTAGAGTGTGATGCCGCTCCCTTCCAGTTCTTTCGCTGCCTGAAGGAAGTAACGTGAGTCGGTCCATAATCCCGCTTTGTCCATCAGGATGACCGCTGTTCCTGCAGAACCCGTAAAACCGGAAATCCATTCGCGTGACATCCAGTGGGGAGCCACATACTCACTAAGATGAGGGTCGGTGCTGGGGATAATGAATGCTTTGATGTAATTGGGATGGAATGTCATGCGCAAAGCATGTACTCGTTCTTTTATGTTCTGTTTCATACCTTATTATATTATTATAGACATGTAAGTGTTTCAAAGGTACTAACTTTCCGCATTTAATGACTTGTTTATGAATAGTTTTTGAGAAATATTTGCCGAAAGTTTTGTGAATAAAGAAAGTATGTGTAATTTTGCGGCGCAATTTGACTGCGGAATTTTTTTAATCATAACATATTAATAATAACAAAATGATTGTAGTACCTGTAAAAGAAGGCGAAAACATTGAAAAAGCGCTGAAGAAGTTCAAAAGAAAATTTGAGAAAACTGGCATCGTAAAAGAATTGAGAAGCAGACAGCAGTTTGATAAACCGTCTGTAACTAAAAGACTTAAGAAAGAACGCGCAGTTTACGTACAACAACTTCAGCAAGTAGAAGATTAATAATTCGTAATTTCCTTTGAATTATTGAATTCTTTTCATACATTCGTTGCACGATTTTAGATGTAGCGATATTATGTTGATAGAATCTTTTCTTGATTATCTCCAGTATGAGCGGAACTATTCTGAAAAAACCGTTCTTGCGTACGGTGAAGATATAAAGCAACTGCAGGAGTTTGCTCAGGAAGAGTATGGAAAATTTAATCCGTTAGAGGTCGAGGCGGAACTGATTCGTGAATGGATTGTTTCATTGATGGATAAAGGGTATACCTCAACTTCTGTAAATCGTAAGCTAAGTTCGCTCCGAACGTTTTACAAGTATCTCTTGAGGCAGGGAGAAACGACTATAGATCCTTTGCGTAAAATAAAAGGACCTAAAAACAAAAAGCCGTTGCCTGTGTTCTTAAAAGAGAACGAAATGAATCGGTTATTGGATGATACGGATTTTGGCGAAGGATTTAAAGGTTGTCGGGACCGGTTGGTGATTGAAGTGTTTTATGCTACTGGCATGAGACTTTCGGAATTAATAGGTTTGGATGATAAGGATGTGGATTTTTCGGCTTCTCTTCTGAAAGTGACCGGGAAAAGAAATAAGCAACGACTGATACCGTTCGGTGATGAACTGCGGGAGTTGATGCTTGAATATATTAATGTAAGAAACGAAACGATTCCGGAAAGGTCGGAGGCTTTCTTTATTAGAGAGAATGGCGAACGACTTTATAAGAATCTGGTCTATAATTTAGTGAAACGGAACCTGTCAAAGGTGGCAACGCTGAAGAAAAGGAGTCCTCACGTGTTGAGGCATACTTTTGCTACCACAATGCTGAATAATGAAGCAGAGCTGGGCGCGGTAAAAGAACTTTTGGGTCACGAGAGTATTACGACTACCGAGATCTATACGCATGCCACATTTGAAGAACTTAAAAAAGTGTATAAACAAGCTCATCCAAGAGCTTAAAAAAAGGAGGTAAGTATGGATGTTAGAATTCAATCAATTCACTTTGATGCGTCAGAGCAATTGCAGGCATTTATTCAGAAGAAAGTGTCCAAGTTGGAAAAATATTACGAAGATATAAAGAAAGTAGAGGTGTCATTAAAGGTAGTAAAACCGGAAGTTGCTGAAAATAAAGAAGCAGGCATTAAAATATTAATCCCCAATGGGGAGTTTTATGCAAGCAAAGTGTGTGATACATTTGAAGAGGCAATTGATTTAGATGTGGAAGCACTCGTAAAACAACTGGTTAAATACAAGGAAAAGCAACGTAGCAAATAAAAAAATCCCAAATATTTTGCGGGAAAGAAATAAATAACTAAATTTGCAGCCGTTTCGCTCGCGTTAGAACGTGACGGTTGCATTTTTTAGTAAGTTTGCCTCTTTAGCTCAGTTGGCCAGAGCACGTGATTTGTAATCTCGGGGTCGTTGGTTCGAATCCGACAAGAGGCTCAAAAAGAAACCGAAGAACAAAGATAGAACATCTGTCTTTATCATATTGTTTGAAAATAGTTCTTTTATTTCTTGATTTTGAAAAGGGCAAATACCAGAGTGGCCAAATGGGGCAGACTGTAAATCTGCTGGCTTACGCCTTCGGTGGTTCGAATCCATCTTTGCCCACAATCAGAGTGACAACTTTGGCAAGAATGCGGAAGTAGCTCAGTTGATAGAGCATTAGCCTTCCAAGCTGAGGGTCGCGGGTTTGAGCCCCGTCTTCCGCTCTCTTTTCTTGCTGTTATAGCTCAGTGGTAGAGCACTTCCTTGGTAAGGAAGAGGTCCCGGGTTCAAGTCCCGGTAACAGCTCATAAAGGATGTAAATGCTGATTATTAATCAAATAAATAACAAGTAAAGCTATGGCTAAAGAGAAATTTGAACGTACCAAACCGCATGTAAACATTGGTACAATCGGTCACGTAGACCACGGTAAGACAACGTTGACAGCTGCTATCACTACAGTGTTGGCAAAAAAAGGTCTTTCAGAATTGCGTTCTTTCGATTCTATCGACAACGCTCCTGAAGAAAAAGAAAGAGGTATTACTATCAATACTTCTCACGTTGAATATCAAACAGCTAACCGTCACTATGCACACGTAGACTGTCCGGGTCACGCCGACTACGTAAAGAATATGGTTACTGGTGCTGCTCAGATGGACGGTGCTATCATCGTTTGTGCTGCAACTGATGGTCCGATGCCTCAAACTCGCGAACACATTCTGTTGGCTCGTCAGGTAAACGTACCTCGTCTGGTTGTATTCTTGAACAAATGCGATATGGTAGACGACGAAGAAATGTTGGAACTCGTTGAAATGGAAATGAGAGAACTTCTTTCATTCTATGATTTCGACGGTGACAATACTCCTATCATCCGTGGTTCTGCTCTTGGCGCATTGAACGGTGTTGAAAAATGGGAAGACAAAGTTATGGAACTGATGGATGCAGTTGATACTTGGATTCCACTTCCTCCGCGCGATGTTGATAAACCTTTCTTGATGCCGGTTGAAGACGTGTTCTCTATCACAGGTCGTGGTACTGTAGCAACAGGTCGTATCGAAACAGGTATCATCCACGTTGGTGATGAAATCGAAATCCTTGGTTTAGGTGAAGATAAGAAATCAGTTGTAACTGGTGTTGAAATGTTCCGTAAACTGTTGGATCAAGGTGAAGCTGGTGACAACGTAGGTCTTTTGCTTCGTGGTGTTGACAAGAACGAAATCAAACGTGGTATGGTTCTTTGTAAACCAGGTCAGATTAAACCGCACTCTAAATTCAAAGCAGAGGTTTATATCTTGAAGAAAGAAGAAGGTGGTCGTCACACTCCGTTCCACAACAAATACCGTCCTCAGTTCTACTTGCGTACTATGGACTGTACAGGTGAAATCACTTTGCCGGAAGGAACAGAAATGGTAATGCCGGGTGATAACGTAACTATTACAGTTGAGTTGATTTACCCAGTAGCATTGAACCCGGGTCTTCGTTTCGCTATCCGCGAAGGTGGACGTACGGTAGGTGCTGGTCAGATTACTGAAATTATCGACTAATACACAATAATTAATCAGTTCCCGGTTTTCATCGGGAACTGATTATGTACACACGGGAGTAGCTCAGTTGGTAGAGCACCGGTCTCCAAAACCGGGTGTCGGGAGTTCGAGCCTCTCCTCCCGTGCTAATATTATTGAAATGAAAAAGGTAATAGCTTATATTAAAGAATCTTACGACGAACTTGTACATAAAGTATCGTGGCCTACGTATTCTGAACTTGCTAACAGTGCAGTAGTTGTTTTATATGCTTCCCTGCTTATTGCATTGGTAGTATGGGGTATGGATGTCTGTTTCCAGAACTTCATGGAAAAAATCGTTTATCCACATTAAAAATTAGGAATTGAAAATGGCTGAGATTGAAAAGAAATGGTACGTTCTGCGTGCTATTAGTGGAAAAGAAGCTAAGGTAAAGGAATATCTTGAAGCTGATCTTAAGAACAGCGACCTTGGTGAATATGTATCTCAGGTATTGATTCCTACTGAAAAAGTTTACCAGGTTCGCAATGGTAAAAAAATTGTGAAGGAAAGAAGTTATCTTCCTGGCTACGTTTTAGTGGAGGCTGCTTTGGTTGGTGAGGTCGCTCATCACCTGCGCAACACTCCGAATGTGATAGGCTTTTTAGGCGGCTCCGAAAAACCGGTGCCTCTCAGACAATCAGAAGTGAATCGTATACTTGGTACAGTGGACGAACTGCAGGAAACGGGTGAAGAACTCAATATTCCGTACGTAGTGGGAGAAACTGTAAAAGTTACTTTTGGACCTTTCAGCGGATTCAGTGGCATCATTGAAGAAGTGAATAGTGAAAAAAAGAAACTAAAGGTCATGGTGAAGATATTCGGGCGCAAAACTCCGCTTGAATTGGGCTTTATGCAAGTGGAAAAGGAATAACACGGAATTGTTACGCTGTTGTTGTTCTTCGTTTAATGTTTATATATAAATCAATAAAAAAATGGCTAAAGAAGTTGCTGGACTAATCAAGTTACAGATTAAAGGAGGCGCTGCAAATCCATCACCTCCCGTTGGACCTGCTTTGGGTTCTAAGGGTATTAATATCATGGAATTTTGCAAGCAATTCAATGCCAGAACCCAAGACAAAGCAGGTAAGATTTTACCTGTTATCATTACTTACTACGCAGATAAGTCTTTCGATTTTGTAATCAAGACTCCTCCCGTTGCTATTCAATTACTTGAAGTAGCTAAGGTAAAGAGTGGTTCTGCTGAGCCTAACCGTAAGAAAGTTGCCGAGCTTACTTGGGAACAGGTTCGTACGATTGCTCAGGACAAAATGGTTGACTTGAACTGTTTTACTGTGGAAGCTGCCATGAGAATGGTTGCAGGTACAGCTAGAAGTATGGGTATCGCTGTAAAAGGGGAGTTCCCGGTTAATAACTAATAAACTTCAATTGTAATGGGTAAACTGACAAAAAATCAAAAGTTAGCTGCAGAAAAGATTGAAGCAGGGAAAGCATACTCACTGAAAGAAGCTGCATCTTTGGTAAAAGAAATCACTTTTTCCAAGTTTGATGCTTCACTGGATATTGATGTACGTTTAGGTGTTGACCCACGTAAAGCTAACCAGATGGTGAGAGGTGTTGTTTCACTTCCTCATGGTACTGGTAAAGAAGTGCGTGTGTTGGTACTTTGTACACCGGATGCTGAAGCTGCTGCAAAAGAAGCAGGTGCTGACTATGTTGGTCTTGACGAATATATTGAAAAGATCAAAGGTGGATGGACTGATATTGATGTAATCATCACTATGCCATCTATCATGGGTAAAATTGGTGCACTCGGTCGTGTACTCGGTCCTCGTGGATTGATGCCGAACCCTAAGAGTGGTACTGTAACTATGGATGTTGCTAAGGCTGTAAAAGAAGTAAAACAAGGTAAAATTGACTTTAAGGTTGATAAGAGCGGTATTGTTCACACTTCTATCGGTAAGGTATCATTCAGTCCTGATCAGATTCGCGACAATGCGAAAGAGTTCATCTCTACTCTGAACAAACTGAAACCGACCGCAGCAAAGGGTACATATATTAAGAGTATTTATCTTTCTAGTACAATGAGTGCGGGTATTAAGATCGACCCGAAATCAGTGGATGAAATCTAATAAAACAGAGAAATAATGAGAAAGGAAGATAAAAGTACGATTATAGAGCAAATTGCTGCTACAGTAAAGGAATATGGTCACTTCTACTTGGTGGACGTTACAGCTATGGATGCTGCCGCTACCAGCGCATTGAGAAGAGATTGCTTTAAATCAGACATCAAATTGATGGTGGTTAAAAACACTCTGCTTCACAAGGCACTCGAAAGTTTGGAAGAAGACTTTTCACCTCTTTACGGTTCTTTGAAAGGTACTACTGCTGTTATGTTTAGCAATACTGCAAACGTTCCTGCTAAGCTGATCAAAGACAAAGCAAAAGACGGTATTCCCGGACTGAAAGCTGCATATGCAGAGGAAAGCTTCTACATTGGTGCTGACCAATTGGATGCTCTCGTTTCAATCAAGAGTAAGAATGAAGTTATCGCCGATATCGTTGCCTTGCTGCAATCTCCGGCCAAGAATGTTATTTCTGCTCTTCAATCAGGTGGTAACACCCTACACGGAGTTCTCAAGACTCTTGGTGAACGTACCGAAGCGTAAAAATGGAAAAAGGTGTTATAGCCTTGGGAATAACATCCCGAATAATTTTCAAAAATCAACAAAGTATTTAAACAATTAAAATCATACAAAAAATGGCAGATTTGAAAGCTTTTGCAGAACAATTAGTTAACTTGACAGTAAAAGAAGTTAATGAACTTGCAACTATCCTTAAAGAAGAATATGGTATTGAACCTGCTGCTGCAGCTGTAGCTGTTGCTGCTGGTCCTGCAGCTGGTGCTGCTGCCGCAGAAGAAAAAACTTCTTTCGACGTAGTATTGAAGAGCGCTGGTGCAGCTAAACTTCAGGTAGTTAAGGCCGTTAAGGAAGCTTGTGGTCTAGGTTTGAAAGAAGCTAAAGACTTGGTAGACGGTGCTCCTAGCACAGTTAAAGAAGGTTTGGCTAAAGACGAAGCAGAATCATTGAAGAAAACATTGGAAGAAGCTGGAGCTGAAGTTGAACTTAAATAACATTGGCCTGGTAATCAGGTAATTCGGTTAAGAATCCTTCACAAGAGGGTTCTTAACCTTTTTGTGTATATATTTCAAATTAAGTTCTCCAAATTCATTAATAGATGTCTTCAAATACTGTAAATCAAAGAGTTAATTTTGCTTCGACTAAGAATCCGCTCGAATACCCGGATTTCCTGGAAGTACAATTGAAGTCATTCCAAGACTTTCTACAATTAGATACCCCACCTGAAAAGCGCAAGAATGAGGGATTGTATAAAGTATTTGCTGAAAACTTCCCTATTGCCGATACAAGAAACAATTTTGTTCTTGAGTTTCTGGACTATTATATTGATCCGCCGCGTTATACCATCGATGATTGTATAGAGCGTGGGCTTACTTATAGTGTTCCCTTAAAAGCGAAACTTAAGCTTTACTGTACGGACCCCGATCATGAGGATTTTGATACAGTGATTCAGGACGTATTCCTCGGCCCGATTCCTTATATGACTGATAAGGCTACTTTCGTCATTAACGGTGCCGAACGCGTAGTTGTGTCACAGCTTCACCGTTCTCCGGGTGTGTTCTTCGGTCAGAGTGTACATGCCAATGGTACGAAACTTTATTCGGCTCGTATTATTCCGTTTAAAGGTTCGTGGATTGAGTTTGCTACTGACATCAATAATGTGATGTACGCATACATCGACCGTAAGAAGAAATTGCCGGTAACGACTTTGTTGCGTGCAATTGGCTTCGAGAATGACAAAGATATTCTTGAGATTTTCAACCTTGCAGAAGATGTAAAGGTGAACAAGACAAATCTGAAGAAAGTGCTAGGTCGTAAATTGGCTGCACGTGTCTTGAAAACATGGATTGAAGATTTCGTTGATGAAGATACCGGTGAAGTGGTTTCTATTGAGCGTAACGAAGTTATTATCGACCGTGAAACCGTACTGGAAGAGGTGCATATTGATGAAATTTTGGAGTCGGGAGTTCAGAACATCCTTTTACATAAAGATGAACCGAACCAGTCCGATTTCTCTATCATATATAATACGCTGCAGAAGGACCCGAGTAACTCGGAAAAAGAAGCTGTGTTGTATATCTACCGTCAGTTGCGTAATGCCGATCCGGCTGATGACGCAAGTGCAAGGGAGGTTATCAACAACTTGTTCTTCTCTGAAAAACGATATGACCTTGGTGATGTAGGTCGTTACAGAATCAACAAAAAGTTGAATCTGACGACTGATATGGACGTGCGTGTCCTCACGAAGGAAGATATCATTGAAATCATCAAATATCTGATTGAGTTGATCAACTCAAAAGCAGATGTGGATGATATTGACCACTTGAGTAACCGTCGTGTACGTACGGTAGGTGAGCAGCTTTCTAATCAGTTTGCTGTTGGTCTGGCTCGTATGTCTCGTACGATTCGCGAACGTATGAACGTTCGTGACAATGAAGTGTTTACTCCGATTGATTTGATTAATGCGAAGACAATCTCTTCTGTAATCAACTCATTCTTCGGAACGAATGCATTGTCTCAATTCATGGACCAGACAAATCCCTTGGCTGAAATTACGCACAAGCGTCGTATGTCTGCCCTTGGTCCTGGTGGTCTTTCCCGTGAACGTGCCGGATTTGAGGTTCGTGACGTTCACTACACACACTATGGTCGTCTTTGTCCGATTGAAACTCCTGAAGGTCCGAACATCGGTTTGATTTCTTCATTGTGTGTATTTGCTAAGATTAATGATCTGGGATTCATTGAAACTCCGTATCGTAAGGTCGAAAACGGGAAAGTGGATCTTTCTGATAACGGTCTGATTTATCTGACTGCTGAAGAAGAGGAAGAAAAGGTTATTGCACAGGGAAATGCTCCGTTGAATGATGACGGTACATTTGTGCGTAACAAAGTTAAATCTCGTCAGGATGCTGATTTCCCGGTTGTTGAACCGACAGAGGTTGATTTGATGGACGTTTCTCCTCAGCAGATTGCATCAATTGCTGCTTCATTGATTCCGTTCCTGGAACATGATGATGCTAACCGTGCATTGATGGGATCAAACATGATGCGTCAGGCGGTTCCTTTGTTGAGAAGTGAAGCGCCGATCGTAGGTACAGGTATCGAACGTCAGTTGGTAAGAGACTCTCGTACGCAGATTACTGCAGAAGGAGATGGTGTTGTTGACTACGTTGATGCTACTACTATCCGTATTTTGTATGACCGTACAGAAGACGAAGAGTTCGTAAGTTTCGAACCTGCTTTGAAAGAATATAGAATACCTAAGTTCCGTAAGACTAACCAGAACATGACGATTGACCTGCGTCCGATTTGTGACAGAGGCCAGCGTGTGAAGAAAGGTGACATCTTGACCGAAGGTTATTCTACAGAAAAGGGTGAATTGGCATTGGGTAAGAACTTGTTGGTTGCTTACATGCCTTGGAAAGGTTACAACTATGAGGATGCTATCGTATTGAACGAACGTGTGGTGCGCGAAGACTTGTTGACTTCGGTTCACGTAGAAGAATATTCTCTGGAAGTTCGTGAAACAAAACGTGGTATGGAAGAGTTGACTTCTGATATCCCGAATGTAAGTGAAGAAGCTACAAAAGACCTCGACGAAAATGGTATCGTTAGAATCGGTGCTCGTATCGAGCCGGGTGATATAATGATTGGTAAGATTACACCGAAGGGTGAATCTGATCCTTCTCCAGAAGAAAAATTGCTTCGTGCCATCTTTGGTGATAAGGCAGGTGACGTGAAAGATGCTTCCTTGAAAGCTTCTCCTTCTTTGAAAGGTGTTGTGATCGATAAGAAACTTTTCTCACGTGTGATTAAGAATCGTAGCTCTAAACTGGCCGATAAAGCATTATTGCCTAAGATTGATGATGAATTTGAAGCTAAGGTAGCTGACCTGAAACGTATTCTGGTTAAGAAACTGATGACTTTGACTGAAGGCAAGGTTTCTCAAGGTGTGAAGGATTATCTGGGTGCGGAAGTAATTGCGAAAGGTTCTAAGTTCAGTGTTTCTGATTTTGATTCACTCGACTTTACTTCTATTCAATTGAGCAA
This sequence comes from Bacteroides celer, assembly GCF_002632415.2. Taxonomy (NCBI): domain Bacteria; kingdom Pseudomonadati; phylum Bacteroidota; class Bacteroidia; order Bacteroidales; family Bacteroidaceae; genus Bacteroides; species Bacteroides celer. The sequence continues at coordinate 677,979 of NZ_CP178209.1, forward strand.
CTGGACTAGTGATGATCATATTAACGGTATGATTCGTGATCTGGTAATGAATTTCATTAAGAAATACAAAGAGCTGGATGCAGAATTGAAACGTAAGAAGTTTGCTATTACAATTGGTGATGAACTTCCAGCTGGTATTATCCAGATGGCAAAAGTATATATTGCTAAGAAGCGTAAGATTGGTGTGGGTGATAAGATGGCAGGTCGCCACGGTAACAAGGGTATTGTATCCCGTGTTGTTCGTCAGGAAGATATGCCGTTCTTGTCCGATGGTACTCCGGTTGACATCGTATTGAATCCGTTGGGTGTGCCTTCTCGTATGAACATTGGTCAGATTTTCGAAGCTGTATTAGGGCGTGCCGGAAAAACATTGGGTGTGAAATTTGCAACTCCTATTTTTGACGGTGCTACAATGGAAGATCTGGATCAGTGGACAGACAAGGCAGGATTGCCTCGTTACTGTAAAACTTATCTTTGTGATGGTGGTACAGGTGAGCAATTTGACCAGGCAGCTACTGTGGGTGTGACTTACATGTTGAAGTTGGGCCACATGGTTGAAGACAAGATGCATGCTCGTTCTATCGGTCCGTACTCATTGATTACTCAGCAACCTCTTGGTGGTAAAGCACAGTTCGGTGGTCAGCGTTTCGGAGAAATGGAGGTTTGGGCACTCGAAGGTTTTGGTGCTGCTCATATCCTGCAGGAAATCCTTACTATCAAGTCTGATGACGTGGTAGGACGTTCGAAAGCTTATGAAGCAATTGTGAAAGGTGAACCGATGCCGCAACCTGGTATTCCGGAATCCTTGAACGTATTGTTGCACGAGTTGAGAGGATTAGGTTTGAGTATCAACCTAGAATAAAATAATAAAGAATATGTGGTGTCAACAAGCCGATGACGGTCTGTTGACATCCGTGTCTTTTCAATTTCCAATGATTCAATTATCAAATCTCAATTATATAGAGTATGGCTTTTAGAAAAGAAAATAAGACGAAAAGTAATTTCTCGAAGATCTCAATTGGTCTGGCTTCTCCGGAAGAAATCCTTGAGAATTCGAGTGGTGAAGTTTTGAAGCCTGAAACCATTAATTACCGTACGTACAAACCCGAACGTGATGGTTTGTTCTGCGAGCGCATTTTTGGTCCTATCAAGGATTATGAATGTCATTGCGGTAAATACAAGCGTATCCGTTATAAAGGTATCGTCTGCGACCGTTGTGGTGTGGAAGTTACTGAAAAGAAAGTACGCCGTGAACGTATGGGACATATCCAGTTGGTTGTGCCGGTGGCTCACATCTGGTATTTCCGTTCGCTCCCTAATAAAATCGGTTATTTGCTCGGACTGCCGACGAAGAAACTGGATTCGATTATATACTACGAACGTTACGTTGTTATTCAGCCGGGTGTAAAAGCTGAAGACGGTGTAGCTGAATATGATTTGCTCTCTGAAGAAGAATATCTGGATATTTTGGATACACTTCCAAAAGACAATCAATATCTTGAAGATAATGATCCGAACAAATTTGTTGCAAAGATGGGGGCTGAAGCTATCTATGATTTGCTGGCTCGTCTGGATCTGGATGCTTTGTCTTACGAATTGCGTCACCGTGCAGGTAACGATGCTTCACAGCAACGTAAGAATGAAGCTTTGAAACGTCTTCAGGTAGTAGAGTCGTTCCGTGCATCACGTGGACGCAACAAACCGGAATGGATGATTGTACGTATCGTACCGGTTATCCCGCCCGAACTTCGTCCGTTGGTTCCGTTGGATGGTGGCCGTTTTGCTACATCTGACTTGAACGACCTTTATCGTCGTGTAATTATCCGTAATAACCGTCTGAAACGACTGATTGAAATCAAGGCTCCGGAAGTGATCTTGCGTAATGAAAAACGTATGCTTCAGGAATCTGTCGATTCTTTGTTTGATAACTCACGTAAGTCAAGTGCTGTGAAGACAGACGCCAACCGCCCGTTGAAGTCATTGTCTGATAGCTTGAAAGGTAAGCAAGGACGTTTCCGTCAGAACTTGCTGGGTAAACGTGTTGACTACTCTGCTCGTTCGGTAATCGTCGTGGGGCCGGAATTGAAGATGGGTGAATGCGGTATTCCTAAATTGATGGCTGCCGAATTGTACAAGCCGTTTATTATTCGTAAGCTTATCGAACGTGGTATCGTTAAGACTGTAAAGTCTGCCAAGAAGATCGTTGACCGCAAGGAACCGGTGATCTGGGATATTCTGGAACATGTAATGAAAGGACATCCGGTACTGTTGAACCGTGCTCCGACATTGCACCGTTTGGGTATTCAGGCTTTCCAGCCTAAGATGATCGAAGGTAAAGCTATCCAGTTGCACCCGTTGGCATGTACGGCATTCAACGCCGACTTTGACGGTGACCAGATGGCTGTTCACTTGCCTTTGAGTAATGAAGCAATTCTGGAAGCACAAATGTTGATGCTTCAATCACATAATATCTTGAACCCGGCAAACGGTGCGCCTATTACTGTGCCTGCACAGGATATGGTTCTTGGTTTGTACTATATTACTAAGTTGCGTGCTGGTGCGAAAGGTGAAGGTTTGACATTCTACGGACCGGAAGAGGCGTTGATCGCTTACAATGAAGGTAAGGTCGATATTCATGCTCCGGTGAAAGTTATCGTGAAAGACGTTGATGAAAATGGTAACATTGTAGACGTAATGCGCGAAACTTCGGTAGGACGTGTGATTGTTAATGAAATTGTTCCGCCTGAAGCAGGTTATATCAATACAATTATCTCTAAGAAATCTCTTCGTGATATTATTAGTGATGTAATTAAGGTATGTGGTGTGGCTAAGGCTGCCGACTTCCTGGACGGAATCAAGAACTTAGGTTATCAGATGGCGTTCAAGGGTGGTTTGTCATTCAACTTGGGTGATATTATCATTCCGAAGGAAAAAGAAACGTTGGTACAGAAAGGTTACGACGAAGTAGAACAAGTCGTAAACAACTATAACATGGGTTTCATTACCAACAACGAACGTTACAACCAGGTGATCGATATCTGGACACATGTAAACTCTGAGTTGTCTAATATCCTGATGAAGACAATTTCTTCGGATGATCAGGGATTCAACTCTGTATATATGATGCTTGACTCTGGTGCTCGTGGTTCTAAAGAACAGATTCGTCAGTTGTCAGGTATGCGTGGTTTGATGGCAAAACCGCAGAAAGCAGGTGCTGAAGGTGGTCAGATCATCGAGAACCCGATTTTGTCAAACTTTAAAGAAGGACTTTCGGTGTTGGAGTACTTTATCTCTACCCACGGTGCTCGTAAAGGTTTGGCGGATACCGCTTTGAAGACTGCCGATGCTGGTTATCTGACCCGTCGTCTGGTGGACGTATCACACGATGTGATTATTACAGAAGAAGACTGCGGTACACTCCGCGGATTGGTTTGTACGGACCTTAAGAATAACGATGAGGTTATTGCTACTCTGTACGAACGTATCTTAGGCCGTGTTTCCGTACATGATATTATTCATCCTACCACAGGTGAATTGCTTGTTGCCGGTGGTGAAGAAATTACAGAAGAAGTAGCCAAGAAGATTCAGGAGTCTCCGATCGAGAGTGTTGAAATTCGTTCGGTATTGACTTGTGAAGCTAAGAAGGGTGTTTGTGCTAAATGTTACGGACGTAACTTGGCAACGAGCCGCATGGTTCAGAAGGGTGAAGCTGTCGGTGTAATCGCTGCTCAGTCTATTGGTGAGCCGGGTACACAGTTGACATTGCGTACATTCCACGCCGGTGGTACTGCTGCAAATATTGCAGCTAACGCCAGTATCGTTGCTAAAAATAATGCACGTCTTGAATTTGAAGAGTTGCGTACAGTAGATATCGTTGACGAGATGGGTGAATCTGCAAAAGTGGTAGTAGGTCGTTTGGCCGAAGTACGTTTTGTGGATGTAAATACCGGTATTGTTCTTTCTACTCATAACGTACCTTATGGTTCAACACTGTATGTAAGTGACGGCGACTTGGTAGAAAAAGGCAAACTGATCGCTAGGTGGGACCCGTTCAATGCTGTTATTATTACAGAAGCAACCGGTAAGATCGAATTTGAGGGCGTAATTGAAAACGTTACTTATAAGGTTGAATCGGATGAAGCAACAGGTCTTCGTGAAATTATTATTATTGAATCCAAGGATAAAACCAAAGTTCCTACAGCTCATATTTTGACAGAGGACGGTGATTTGATCCGTACTTATAACTTACCGGTAGGTGGTCACGTAATCATCGAGAATGGTCAGAAGGTAAAAGCTGGTGAAGTAATCGTGAAGATTCCGCGTGCCGTAGGTAAAGCGGGTGATATCACGGGTGGTCTTCCTCGTGTTACTGAATTGTTTGAAGCTCGTAACCCGTCAAATCCGGCTGTCGTTTCTGAAATCGACGGTGAGGTAACAATGGGTAAGATCAAGCGTGGTAACCGTGAGATCATTGTAACTTCCAAGACTGGTGAGGTTAAAAAATATTTGGTTGCACTGTCTAAGCAGATTCTGGTACAGGAAAATGACTATGTACGTGCAGGTACTCCGTTGTCTGACGGTGCTACTACTCCAGCAGACATCTTGGCAATTAAAGGTCCTACAGCTGTACAAGAATATATCGTGAATGAAGTTCAGGATGTATACCGCTTGCAGGGTGTGAAGATCAATGATAAGCACTTCGAGATTATCGTTCGTCAGATGATGCGCAAGGTTCAGATTGATGAACCGGGAGATACTCGTTTCCTCGAACAGCAAGTCGTAGACAAACTGGAATTCATGGAAGAAAATGATCGTATCTGGGGTAAGAAAGTCGTAGTGGATGCTGGTGATTCTCAAAATATGCAAGCTGGTCAGATTGTAACTGCCCGCAAGTTGCGTGATGAGAACAGTATGTTGAAACGTCGTGACTTGAAACCGGTTGAGGTTCGTGATGCTGTTGCTGCTACCTCTACTCAGATCCTTCAGGGTATTACACGTGCTGCTTTGCAGACTTCAAGCTTTATGTCGGCTGCTTCCTTCCAGGAAACAACGAAAGTCTTGAATGAGGCTGCTATCAACGGTAAGATCGATAAGTTGGAAGGTATGAAGGAAAATGTGATCTGTGGTCACTTGATTCCTGCCGGTACCGGACAGCGCGAGTTCGAAAAGCTCATCGTTGGATCAAAAGAAGAGTATGACCGTATCTTGGCTAACAAGAAAACAGTACTTGACTACAATGAAGTAGAATAAATACAATTCAATTGACTATATGAGAAGGAGCGATTGCCAGATTGGGTAATTGCTCCTTTTTTTATTTCTTTTTTACTCGCGTGTATTACCATTAGTTTCAGGAAAAATGTGTTATTTTGCAGGATAACTTTTTAATCATATTAAATATGGAAGAACAAAATAACAACGGACAATTACAGATTGAATTGAGAGAAGAGGTTGCACAGGGAACTTATGCAAATCTTGCTATTATTACTCATTCGAGTTCTGAATTCATCCTTGACTTCGTGCGCGTAATGCCGGGCATACCGAAGGCTGGTGTGCAATCTCGTATTATTGTGGCTCCAGAGCACGCAAAACGCCTGCTGCGGGCATTAGAAGATAATATAGCAAAGTATGAGCGCGTATTCGGTCCGATTCGTACTTCGGATGAACCCCCTATTTCTCCTTTGACGGGTGTAAAAGGCGAAGCGTGAGGATGATATAAAAACATTAAAAAAGAAAAAAAAGTTGTAGCGCATTGAATATTCAAATATTATTCGTATTTTTGCAGCCCAAAATGTATAGTTACGAAATTAATATAACAATAATATAAATCAAAAAACAATTAAAATGCCTACAATTCAGCAATTAGTAAGAAAAGGACGCGAAGTGCTGGTGGAGAAAAGTAAATCTCCAGCCTTGGATTCATGTCCTCAAAGACGTGGCGTTTGCGTGAGAGTATACACTACTACTCCGAAGAAGCCGAACTCTGCAATGCGTAAAGTAGCTCGTGTACGTTTGACTAACCAAAAAGAGGTGAACTCATACATTCCGGGAGAAGGACACAACTTGCAGGAACACTCAATCGTTTTGGTACGTGGTGGTCGTGTAAAAGACCTTCCGGGTGTGCGTTATCACATTGTACGTGGTACACTTGATACAGCAGGTGTTGCTGGTCGTACTCAAAGACGTTCAAAGTATGGTGCTAAGCGTCCGAAACCAGGACAAGCTGCTGCTCCTGCTAAGGGTAAGAAAAAATAAGGATTAAGACCTAATTAAAATTAAAGTAATAACTTACGTTTTAGTTTGTTGGAAATGCTAAAGGTTGAGTAAATTCTCCGGAGGGAGAGTTGAAGAAGTCAAGAAGTAGACAACCAAGAACAAAAACATTATTTTTCAAACAAATGAGAAAAGCAAAACCAAAAAAACGCCTGATTCTTCCGGATCCCGTGTTTAATGACCAAAAGGTTTCCAAGTTCGTGAACCACTTGATGTATGATGGAAAGAAAAATACATCTTATGAAATCTTTTATGCCGCTTTGGAAACAGTGAAAGCAAAACTTCCTAACGAAGAAAAATCAGCTCTCGAAATCTGGAAAAAGGCTTTGGATAATGTAACTCCGCAAGTGGAAGTAAAGTCTCGCCGTGTAGGTGGTGCAACTTTCCAAGTTCCTACTGAAATCCGTCCGGATCGTAAAGAATCAATCTCTATGAAGAATCTGATTCTGTTTGCTCGCAAAAGAGGTGGTAAATCAATGGCTGACAAGTTGGCTGCTGAAATTATGGATGCCTTCAATGAACAAGGCGGTGCATACAAGCGTAAAGAAGATATGCACAGAATGGCAGAAGCTAACCGTGCATTTGCTCATTTTAGATTCTAATACTGTAAGAAACCAAATATAAACTTAAAGTAAAGGAATTAGAAGATGGCTAAACATGATTTACATTTAACTCGTAATATCGGTATCATGGCTCACATCGATGCCGGAAAAACAACTACTTCTGAACGTATCCTGTTCTACACTGGATTGACTCACAAAATAGGTGAAGTTCATGATGGTGCTGCTACTATGGACTGGATGGAACAGGAGCAAGAACGTGGTATCACTATTACATCTGCTGCTACAACAACAAGATGGAAATATGCTGGTGATACTTATAAAATTAACTTGATTGACACTCCGGGGCACGTTGATTTTACTGCAGAGGTAGAACGTTCATTGCGTATCCTTGATGGAGCTGTGGCTGCTTATTGTGCTGTTGGTGGTGTTGAGCCCCAATCAGAAACTGTATGGCGTCAAGCTGATAAATATAACGTTCCTCGTATTGCTTATGTTAATAAGATGGACCGTTCTGGTGCAGACTTCTTTGAAGTAGTTCGCCAGATGAAGGATGTGCTTGGAGCTAATCCGTGTCCGATTGTTGTTCCTATTGGTGCTGAAGAATCTTTTAAAGGTCTTGTTGATCTTATCAAAATGAAAGCTATTTATTGGCACGATGAAACAATGGGTGCTGACTACAGTGTTGAGGAAATTCCGGCAGAACTTGTCGATGAAGCTAACGAGTGGAGAGACAAGATGCTTGAAAAAGTAGCTGAATTTGATGATGCTTTGATGGAGAAATATTTCGATGATCCTTCTACTATTACTGAAGAAGAAGTGTTGAGAGCTCTTCGCAATGCAACAGTTCAGATGGCCGTAGTCCCCATGCTTTGTGGGTCTTCTTTCAAGAACAAAGGTGTTCAGACATTGCTTGACTATGTTTGTGCTTTTTTGCCTTCTCCGCTTGATACAGAGAATGTAATAGGTACAAATCCTAATACTGGAGCTGAAGAAGATCGTAAACCAAGTGATGATGAAAAAACATCAGCTTTAGCATTTAAGATCGCAACTGACCCATATGTAGGTCGTTTGACTTTCTTCCGTGTTTATTCAGGTAAAATTGAAGCAGGTTCTTATATCTACAACTCTCGCTCTGGTAAGAAAGAACGCGTTTCTCGTCTGTTCCAGATGCACTCTAACAAACAGAATCCGGTTGAAGTAATCGGTGCTGGTGATATCGGTGCAGGTGTAGGTTTTAAGGATATTCACACTGGTGATACTTTGTGTGATGAAAACGCTCCGATCGTACTTGAATCTATGGACTTCCCGGAACCAGTTATCGGTATCGCTGTAGAACCTAAGACGCAGAAGGATATGGATAAGCTGTCTAACGGTTTGGCTAAATTGGCTGAAGAAGATCCGACGTTTACTGTGAAGACAGACGAACAGACAGGTCAGACGGTTATTTCTGGTATGGGTGAGCTTCACTTGGATATCATTATTGATCGTTTGAAACGTGAGTTCAAGGTAGAATGTAACCAGGGTAAGCCGCAGGTTAACTACAAAGAAGCTATCACGAAGACAGTTAATTTGCGTGAAGTATATAAGAAGCAATCTGGTGGGCGTGGTAAGTTTGCTGATATCATCGTGAATATTGGTCCGGCTGATGCAGATTTCACTTTGGGTGGTCTGCAGTTTGTTGACGAAGTGAAAGGTGGTAACATTCCTAAGGAATTTATTCCTGCTGTTCAGAAAGGCTTTACGAATGCTATGAAGAGTGGTGTTTTGGCAGGTTATCCGCTGGATTCATTGAAAGTTACTTTGGTTGATGGTTCATTCCATCCGGTTGACTCTGATCAGTTGTCATTCGAAATCTGTGCAATGCAGGCTTATAAAAATGCATGTGCTAAGGCAGGTCCTGTTTTGATGGAACCTATCATGAAGCTGGAAGTTGTAACTCCGGAAGAGAATATGGGTGATGTTATCGGTGACTTGAACAAACGTCGTGGCCAGGTTGAAGGTATGGAATCTAGTCGTTCTGGTGCCCGTATCGTGAAGGCGATGGTTCCGCTGGCAGAAATGTTTGGTTATGTAACAGCTTTACGTACTATCACTTCTGGTCGTGCAACTTCATCAATGACTTACTCTCATCACGCTCAACTTTCTTCTTCTATTGCTAAGGCTGTATTGGAAGAAGTAAAAGGACGTGCTGATTTACTCTAAAATATCTAAAGCAGCAGGCTAGCGAATGACTCTTAGCCTGCCGCTTTATCTTATTATAAATGTATTAATTAAAAAAATAATGAGTCAGAAAATTAGAATTAAATTGAAATCTTACGACCACAACTTGGTTGACAAGTCAGCTGAGAAAATTGTAAGAACTGTAAAAGCTACAGGTGCTATTGTTAGCGGTCCGATACCTCTGCCTACGCACAAACGTATCTTTACTGTGAACCGTTCGACTTTCGTAAACAAAAAGTCTCGTGAGCAATTTGAACTCTCTTCTTATAAGAGATTGATCGACATCTATAGCTCAACTGCTAAGACAGTAGACGCTCTGATGAAGTTGGAATTGCCAAGTGGTGTGGAAGTAGAAATTAAAGTTTGATAATTAAAAATTAGTGAAATGCCAGGATTATTAGGAAAAAAAATCGGAATGACATCCGTTTTCAGTGCCGATGGTAAAAATGTACCATGCACTGTTATCGAAGCAGGTCCTTGTGTTGTTACTCAAGTTAAAACTGTAGAAAAAGATGGCTATGCAGCTGTTCAGTTGGGTTTCCAAGACAAAAAGGAAAAACATACAACTAAACCGTTGATGGGACATTTTAAAAGAGCAGGAGTAACACCGAAGAGACACTTGGCTGAGTTCAAAGAATTTGGAACAGAATTGAATCTGGGTGATACTATTACCGTAGAGATGTTTAACGATGCTAACTTTGTTGACGTTGTTGGAACTTCTAAAGGTAAAGGTTTCCAGGGTGTAGTAAAAAGACATGGTTTTGGTGGTGTGGGTCAGGCTACTCACGGACAGCACAACCGCGCTCGTAAACCGGGTTCTATTGGTGCTTGTTCTTACCCTGCAAAAGTATTCAAGGGAATGCGCATGGGTGGACAACTTGGTGGTGACAGAGTCACTGTACAAAACTTGCAGGTATTAAAAGTAATCGCGGATCATAACCTTCTTTTGATTAAAGGTTCTATCCCGGGTTGCAAAGGTTCAATCGTATTAATTGAGAAATAATGGAAGTTAACGTATATAACATTAAAGGTGAAGACACTGGGAGAAAGGTTACGTTAAACGAATCTATCTTCGGAATTGAGCCCAACGACCACGCTATCTATTTGGACGTAAAACAGTTTATGGCTAATCAGCGTCAGGGTACTCATAAGTCAAAAGAAAGAAGTGAAATCAGTGGTTCAACTCGTAAGATCGGTCGCCAGAAAGGTGGTGGCGGAGCTCGTCGTGGTGATATGAACTCACCGGTTCTTGTAGGTGGTGCCCGCGTTTTCGGTCCGAAACCAAGAGACTACTTCTTCAAGTTGAATAAAAAAGTTAAGACATTGGCTCGTAAGTCAGCTTTGTCTTATAAAGCTCAAAACGATGCAATCGTTGTCGTTGAGGATTTCACATTTGAAGCTCCTAAGACAAAAGATTTCGTTGCAATGACAAAAAATCTTAAAGTTTCCGATAAAAAGCTACTTGTAATTTTACCGGAAGCAAATAAAAACGTATATTTGTCAGCTCGTAACATTGAGGGTGCTAATGTGCAGACTATCTCGGGATTAAATACTTACAGAGTATTGAATGCTGGGGTTGTTGTGCTTACTGAAAACTCTCTGAAGGCTATTGACAATATCTTAATTTAAAAAGGAGGCTTAAATAATGGGAATTATTATTAAACCGTTGGTAACAGAGAAAATGACTGCAATCACAGATAAGCTGAATCGTTTCGGCTTTGTTGTACGTCCTGAAGCTAACAAACTGGAAATTAAGAAGGAAATTGAAGCTCTTTATAATGTTACAGTAGTTGATGTGAATACTGTGAAGTATGCTGGCAAAAATAAGAGCCGTTATACCAAAGCAGGTATCATCAATGGTCGTACGAATGCTTTCAAAAAAGCAATCGTGACATTGAAAGAAGGAGATACTATTGATTTTTATAGCAATATTTAATAAAAATGGCAGTACGTAAATTTAAGCCCACAACACCGGGGCAAAGACATAAAATTATTGGTACTTTCGAAGAAATTACTGCATCAGTACCAGAAAAGTCTCTTGTATATGGTAAGAAATCATCTGGAGGTCGTAACAGCGAAGGTAAGATGACTATGCGCTACATTGGTGGCGGTCATAGAAAGGTGATTAGAATTGTTGATTTCAAGAGAAATAAGGACGGTGTTCCAGCAGTAGTTAAAACAATTGAATACGATCCGAATCGTTCGGCTCGTATCGCTCTGTTATTTTACGCTGATGGAGAAAAAAGATATATTATTGCTCCCAATGGATTGCAAGTTGGTGCGACTCTGATGTCAGGTGAAACAGCAGCGCCAGAGATTGGTAATGCTCTTCCTCTTCAAAACATTCCGGTGGGTACTGTGATTCACAATATCGAATTACGTCCGGGACAGGGTGCTGCTCTGGTTCGTTCAGCTGGTAACTTTGCACAGTTGACTTCTCGTGAGGGTAAGTATTGTGTAATTAAGTTGCCTTCAGGTGAAGTTAGACAGATTCTTAGCACTTGTAAAGCTACTATCGGTAGTGTAGGTAACTCTGATCATGGATTGGAAAGTTCAGGTAAAGCTGGACGTTCTCGTTGGCAAGGACGTCGTCCTCGTAACCGTGGTGTTGTAATGAACCCGGTTGATCACCCGATGGGTGGTGGTGAAGGACGTGCTTCTGGAGGTCACCCAAGATCACGTAAGGGATTGTACGCTAAGGGACTTAAGACTAGAGCTCCTAAGAAACAGTCGTCTAAGTACATTATTGAGAGAAGAAAAAAGTAATCTGATTAATTGAGTAAACTATGAGTCGTTCATTAAAAAAAGGTCCATATATTAACGTTAAGCTTGAAAAGAGAATTCTTGCCATGAATGAATCAGGTAAGAAAGTCGTAGTAAAGACTTGGGCCAGAGCTTCAATGATTTCGCCTGATTTTGTAGGCCATACAGTTGCAGTTCACAATGGAAATAAATTTATTCCTGTTTATGTTACCGAGAATATGGTAGGACACAAGTTGGGCGAATTTGCTCCAACTCGTACATTCAGAGGACACGCTGGTAACAAGAAAAGATAACAGGATTTATTTGAAATAATAAAGTAATAAATAATAATGGGAGCAAGAAAAAAAATATCGGCTGAAAAGAGAAAAGAAGCCCTTAAGACCATGTATTTTGCAAAATTGCAAAATGTTCCTACTTCTCCGCGTAAGATGCGTCTGGTTGCAGACATGATCCGTGGTATGGAAGTGAACAGAGCACTTGGTGTTTTGAAATTTTCTTCAAAAGAAGCTGCTGCAAGAGTGGAAAAATTGCTTCGCTCTGCAATTGCTAACTGGGAACAGAAAAACGAACGTAAAGCGGAAAGTGGCGAGTTGTTCGTAACACAGATTTTTGTTGATGGTGGAGCTACACTCAAAAGAATGAGACCGGCACCACAGGGTAGAGGTTATAGAATTCGCAAACGTTCAAATCACGTAACATTGTTCGTTGGTGCTAAAAGTAATAACGAAGATCAAAATTAAGGTAGATGGGACAAAAAGTTAATCCAATAAGCAACCGTTTAGGAATTATCAGAGGATGGGATTCTAACTGGTATGGTGGAAATGATTACGGTGATTCTTTGCTGGAAGATAGCAAAATCCGTAAATATCTTAATGCAAGACTTGCAAAAGCAAGTGTATCAAGAATCGTAATTGAACGTACGCTGAAGCTCGTTACTATTACTGTTTGCACTGCTCGCCCGGGTATTATTATCGGTAAAGGTGGCCAAGAAGTTGATAAGTTAAAAGAGGAGTTGAAGAAGGTTACCGACAAAGATATTCAAATCAATATCTTTGAAGTGAAGAGACCGGAACTGGATGCTGTGATTGTTGCTAACAACATCGCTCGTCAGGTTGAAGGTAAAATTGCCTATCGCCGTGCCATCAAAATGGCTATCGCAAACACAATGCGTATGGGTGCTGAAGGTATCAAAATTCAGATTTCAGGACGTTTGAATGGAGCTGAAATGGCCCGTTCTGAAATGTATAAAGAAGGAAGAACTCCGTTGCACACTTTCAGAGCTGATATCGACTACTGTCATGCAGAAGCATTGACTAAAGTAGGTCTTTTAGGTATCAAAGTTTGGATTTGTAGAGGTGAAGTGTTTGGTAAGAAAGAATTGGCTCCGAACTTTACACAAAGCAAAGAAAGTGGTCGTGGAAACAATAGTGGAAACAACGGCGGAAAGAACTTCAAAAGAAAGAAAAATAATCGCTAAACGAATTTGAATTTTAGGAAACTATGTTACAACCGAAAAAGACAAAATTCAGAAGACAACAAAAAGGCCGTCAGAAAGGTAATGCCCAGAGAGGCAACCAGCTGGCCTTTGGTTCTTTTGGCATAAAGGCTTTGGAGACTAAGTGGATTACAGGCCGTCAGATCGAAGCTGCTCGTATTGCAGTAACAAGATATATGCAACGTCAAGGACAGATCTGGATCCGTATATTCCCGGATAAACCGATCACTAGAAAACCTGCCGATGTACGTATGGGTAAAGGTAAAGGTGCTCCAGAGGGATTTGTAGCTCCTGTGACTCCAGGTAGAATCATTATTGAAGCTGAAGGAGTATCTTACGAAATCGCGAAAGAAGCATTGCGCTTAGCTGCTCAAAAGCTTCCTATTACAACGAAGTTTGTCGTAAGACGTGATTATGATATTCAAAATCAAAATGCGTAAGTGTTATGAAAATTGCAGAAATAAAAGAAATGACTACTAATGATTTAGTAGAAAGAGTAGAGGCGGAAACAGCTAATTATAACCAAATGGTTATTAATCATTCTATTTCTCCTTTGGAAAATCCTGCTCAAATCAAACAATTACGCAGGACTATTGCGCGTATGAAAACAGAATTGCGCGAAAGAGAACTTAACAATAAATGATCAGCTTGATGGAAGCAAGAAATTTAAGAAAAGAAAGAACAGGGGTTGTGTTGAGCAATAAGATGGATAAAACCATCACAGTTGCTGCCAAATTTAAGGAAAAACACCCTATATATGGTAAGTTCGTTAGTAAAACGAAGAAGTACCATGCTCACGATGAAAAGAATGAATGCAATATCGGTGATACTGTAAGCATCATGGAAACTCGTCCTTTGAGCAAGACTAAAAGATGGAGATTAGTAGAAATAATTGAAAGAGCTAAGTAATTATGATACAAGTAGAATCCAGACTTACAGTATGTGATAACAGTGGAGCGAAAGAGGCGTTGTGTATCCGCGTTTTGGGTGGTACAGGTCGTCGTTATGCTTCAGTGGGGGATGTCATTGTAGTTTCAGTGAAGAGTGTTATCCCTTCTAGTGATGTTAAAAAAGGTGCAGTATCAAAGGCTTTGATTGTACGTACAAAGAAAGAAATCCGTCGTCCTGATGGTTCTTATATACGTTTTGATGATAATGCTTGCGTGTTGTTGAATAATGCAGGTGAAATTAGAGGTAGTCGTATTTTCGGTCCTGTAGCAAGAGAACTTCGTGCTACAAACATGAAAGTTGTGTCACTTGCGCCTGAGGTACTTTAATTTGTAAAAGATTTAAGTAATGAGTAAATTACATATTAAAAAAGGCGATACAGTTTACGTAAATGCTGGCGAAGATAAGGGCAAAACTGGTCGTGTATTGAAGGTTCTTGTTAAAGAAGGACGTGCATTTGTAGAAGGTATCAATATGGTATCTAAAAGCACAAAACCGAATGCTAAGAATCCGCAAGGTGGTATCGTGAAGCAGGAAGCTTCTATCCACATTTCAAACTTGAACCCGGTTGATCCAAAAACTGGTAAAGCAACGCGTATTGGGAGAAAAAAGAGTTCGGAAGGAACTTTAGTGCGTTATTCTAAAAAATCAGGAGAGGAGATTAAGTAATGAGTAATACTGCTAGTCTTAAGAAAGAATATGCAGAGCGTATAGCACCTGCATTGAAATCACAGTTCCAGTATTCTTCTACAATGCAGGTACCCGTACTTAAGAAGATTGTTATCAATCAAGGGTTAGGTATGGCTGTTGCTGATAAGAAGATTATCGAAGTTGCAATCAATGAAATGACAGCTATCACAGGTCAGAAAGCTGTAGCTACCATTTCTCGTAAAGATATCGCAAACTTTAAGTTGCGTAAAAAAATGCCGATTGGTGTTATGGTAACTTTACGTCGTGAAAGAATGTACGAATTCCTTGAAAAATTGGTTCGTGTAGCTCTTCCTCGTATTCGTGACTTCAAAGGTATCGAAAGTAAGTTTGATGGTAAAGGTAACTATACCCTTGGTATTCAGGAACAAATCATTTTCCCTGAAATAAATATCGATAGTATTACAAGAATTCTCGGAATGAATATTACCTTTGTAACCTCTGCGGAAACAGATGAAGAAGGTTATGCTTTGCTGAAGGAATTCGGTTTACCTTTTAAAAACGCTAAAAAAGACTAATAGATATGGCAAAGGAATCAATGAAAGCACGTGAAGTAAAACGTGCTAAATTAGTAGCCAAATACGCCGAAAGAAGAGCTGCTTTGAAGCAAATCGTAAGAACAGGTGATCCTGCTGATGCTTTTGAAGCTGCACAGAAGTTGCAAGAGTTGCCAAAGAATTCTAATCCGATTCGTATGCACAACCGTTGCAAACTGACTGGACGTCCTAAAGGTTATATTCGTCAATTCGGAATTTCGAGAATTCAATTCCGTGAGATGGCATCTAACGGACTGATCCCAGGCGTAAAAAAAGCAAGCTGGTAATTATTGTTTAAATATTGTCAGGGTAGTCCTGATTAATTTAATTTATTTTTATATGACTGATCCAATAGCAGATTATTTAACGAGGTTGCGGAACGCGATTGGTGCAAAGCACAGAGTTGTTGAAGTTCCCGCTTCGAACTTGAAAAAAGAAATCACTAAGATTCTTTTTGAAAAAGGCTACATTCTTAATTATAAGTTTGTAGAAGATGGTCCTCAAGGAACTATTAAGGTTGCCTTGAAGTATGATTCTGTTAACAAAGTTAACGCAATCAAAAAGTTAGAAAGAATATCTTCTCCGGGTATGCGTAAGTATACTGGTTACAAAGATATGCCGCGTGTTATTAATGGGTTGGGTATTGCTATAATATCTACTTCCAAAGGTGTAATGACTAACAAAGAGGCTGCAGAACTGAAGATCGGTGGTGAAGTCTTGTGTTATGTATATTAATTAGGAGGAATTAGAATGTCAAGAATAGGAAAATTACCCATTAGTATCCCTGCTGGAGTGACAGTCACTCTGAAGGATAATGTGGTTACCGTAAAGGGACCCAAAGGCGAAATGAGCCAATATGTGAATCCTGCTATCAATGTTGCCATTGAAGACGGACACGTAACTTTAACAGAAAACGATAAAGAAATGCTTGATAACCCAAAGCAAAAACATGCTTTCCACGGTTTGTATCGTTCTTTGGTTCACAACATGGTTGTGGGCGTATCTGAAGGATACAAGAAGGAACTGGAACTTGTTGGTGTAGGTTATCGTGCTTCTAACCAAGGTAACATCATTGAGCTTGCTTTAGGTTATACACACAATATTTTCATTCAATTACCTGCTGAGGTAAAAGTTGAAACTAAGTCTGAAAGAAATAAGAATCCTCTTATTATATTGGAATCGTGTGACAAACAATTGCTTGGTCAAGTTTGCTCTAAAATACGTTCTTTCCGTAAGCCTGAACCATACAAGGGTAAAGGTATTAAGTTTGTTGGCGAAGTAATTCGTAGAAAGTCTGGTAAATCAGCCGGCGCTAAGTAATTCATATAAAATTAGATTATTATGACAACAAAAATAGAAAGACGAGTTAAGATCAAATATAGAGTACGCAACAAAATTTCAGGTACTACTGAATGTCCGCGTATGAGTGTATTTAGAAGTAACAAGCAAATTTATGTCCAGATTATCGATGATCTTTCTGGTAAGACACTGGCTGCCGCTTCTTCTTTAGGTTTGACTGATAAAGTTGCTAAAAAAGAACAAGCTGCTAAAGTGGGTGAAATGATTGCTAAAAAGGCTCAGGAAGCAGGTATAACTACTGTTGTTTTCGACCGTAATGGTTACTTGTATCATGGGAGAGTAAAAGAAGTAGCTGATGCTGCTCGTAACGGTGGACTTAAATTTTAATCATTATGGCAGGAGTTAATAATAGAGTTAAGATTACTAACGATATAGAACTGAAAGATAGATTGGTTGCTATTAATCGTGTTACTAAAGTTACCAAAGGTGGTAGAACTTTTAGTTTCTCTGCAATCGTTGTTATAGGTAACGAAGAAGGTATCATTGGTTGGGGACTTGGTAAAGCAGGTGAAGTAACAGCTGCTATCGCTAAAGGTGTTGAATCAGCTAAAAAGAACTTGGTGAAAGTGCCTATTTTGAAAGGTACTGTTCCTCATGAACAATCAGCTAGATTTGGTGGTGCTGAAGTATTCATCAAACCTGCATCTCACGGAACTGGTGTTGTAGCTGGTGGTGCTATGCGTGCTGTTTTGGAAAGTGTTGGTGTTACTGATGTTTTGGCTAAATCTAAAGGTTCTTCCAATCCGCACAACCTTGTTAAAGCTACAATCGAAGCTTTGAGTGAAATGCGTGATGCAAGAATGGTTGCTCAGAACAGAGGTATTAGTGTTGAAAAAGTATTTAGAGGATAAGGAGGAGATATGTCAACTATAAAGATTAAACAAGTTAAAAGTAGAATTGGTGCTCCAGCTGATCAGAAAAGAACTCTTGATGCACTGGGACTTCGTAAACTGAACCGTGTGGTTGAACACGAAAGCACTCCTTCAATTCTTGGGATGGTAGATAAAGTAAAACACTTGGTTGCCATTGTTAAGTAATTATTTGTTGAATAATAAAACGAAATTACAATATGAACTTAAGTAATTTAAAACCTGCAGAGGGATCTACTAAGACAAGAAAAAGAATTGGACGTGGAACTGGTTCTGGCTTAGGCGGTACTTCTACAAGAGGTCATAAGGGAGCTAAATCAAGATCTGGATACTCTAAGAAGATCGGTTTTGAAGGTGGTCAGATGCCTCTTCAACGTCGAGTTCCTAAATTTGGTTTCAAGAATATTAATCGTGTAGAATATAAAGCCATCAATCTGGATACTATCCAGAAACTTGCTGAAGCTAAGAGCTTGGCAAAAGTTGGTGTAAACGACTTTATCGAAGCAGGATTTATATCTTCAAATCAGTTGGTAAAAGTATTGGGTAACGGAACTCTGACTAATAAGCTGGAAGTAGAAGCTCATGCATTCTCTAAGACTGCAACTGCTGCTATTGAAGCTGCTGGTGGAACTGTAGTAAAACTCTGATTCAATGAGAAAAGCTATTGAAACATTAAAGAATATATGGAAGATTGAGGATCTGAGACAGCGGATCCTCATCACCATATTGTTTGTGGCAATTTACCGTTTCGGATCATATGTCGTATTACCGGGTATCAATCCGGCGATGCTGGCTAAATTGCACGAACAAACAAGTGAAGGCCTTTTAGCCTTGTTAAATATGTTCTCTGGAGGAGCATTTTCTAATGCCTCTATTTTTGCATTAGGAATCATGCCTTATATCTCTGCATCTATCGTAATCCAGTTGTTGGGAATCGCTGTGCCGTATTTCCAGAAGCTGCAACGCGAAGGTGAGAGCGGCAGAAGAAAAATGAATCAATATACTCGTTATTTGACGATTGCTATATTGTTAGTTCAGGCCCCTTCTTATTTGCTCAATCTTAAAATGCAGGCTGGCCCTTCCTTAAATGCTTCATTAGATTGGACTCTGTTTATGGTTACCTCTACCATTATTTTGGCAGCAGGTAGTATGTTTATTTTGTGGCTTGGTGAAAGAATTACTGATAAAGGTATTGGTAACGGTATTTCATTTATCATCTTGATTGGTATTATCGCTCGTTTCCCTGATGCTTTGTTGCAAGAAGTTGTATCCAGAGTAGCAAATAAGAGTGGTGGTTTGATCATGTTTATAATTGAAATCGTATTCTTGTTATTAGTGATTGGTGCTGCTATTCTTTTGGTACAAGGTACAAGAAAGATTCCTGTACAGTATGCAAAAAGAATTGTTGGTAACAAGCAATATGGTGGTGCTAGACAGTACATTCCTTTGAAAGTGAATGCGGCTGGTGTTATGCCTATCATCTTTGCTCAGGCAATCATGTTTATTCCAATTACGTTTATCGGTTTTTCAAATGTAAATGATGCGGGCGGTTTCTTGCATGCGTTTACAGATCATACAAGTTTCTGGTATAATTTTGTTTTTGCGGTAATGATTATATTATTTACATATTTCTATACTGCAATTACAATTAATCCGACTCAGATGGCTGAGGATATGAAGAGAAATAATGGTTTCATCCCTGGTATTAAACCGGGAAAGAAAACTGCAGAGTATATTGATGATATAATGTCTCGTATTACTTTGCCGGGTTCTTTCTTCTTGGCTTTAGTTGCTATTATGCCTGCTTTTGCCGGTATATTCGGAGTGCAAGCAGGATTTGCTCAATTCTTCGGCGGTACATCTTTGTTAATTCTTGTAGGTGTTGTTCTTGATACACTGCAACAGGTTGAAAGTCATTTGTTGATGAGACACTATGATGGTCTGTTGAAGTCTGGTCGTATTAAAGGACGCGCTGGTGTAGCGGCATATTAATTCTTTAGATTAGAAATGATATTTCTTAAAACAGAAGATGAAATAGAATTGCTCCGTCAGAGTAACCTGCTTGTTGGTAAAACTCTTGCAGAGGTTGCCAAACTGGTGAAGCCTGGTGTAACTACACGTGAGTTGAATAAGGTTGCTGAAGAGTTCATTAGAGATCATGGGGCAACTCCAACTTTCAAAGGATTTCCGAATCAATATGGAGAACCATTTCCCGCATCTCTTTGTACTTCTGTTAATGAGCAGGTTGTACATGGAATCCCAGGGGATATTGTACTGAAAGATGGCGATATCGTATCAGTGGATTGCGGAACTTACATGAATGGTTTTTGTGGTGATTCTGCTTATACTTTTTGTGTAGGAGAGGTGGACGAAGAAATTCGTAACTTGTTGAAGGTAACTAAAGAAGCGTTATATATTGGCATTCAGAACGCAGTGCAAGGCAAAAGAATCGGAGACATCGGGTATGCTATTCAGCAATATTGTGAGTCTCACTCTTATGGTGTAGTGCGTGAGTTTGTTGGTCATGGCATTGGTAAAGAGATGCACGAAGATCCTCAAGTGCCTAATTATGGTAAAAGAGGATATGGACCTTTGATGAAAAGAGGCCTTTGCATAGCGATAGAGCCGATGATAACATTGGGAGATCGACAAGTGATTATGGAACGTGATGGATGGACTGTGAGGACCAGAGATCGTAAATGTGCTGCACATTTTGAACATACGATAGCTGTTGGAGCTGGTGAAGCTGATATTTTGTCTTCATTCAAATTCATAGAAGAAGTTTTAGGAGATAAAGCAATATAATATGGCAAAGCAATCTGCAATAGAACAAGATGGAGTTATAGTTGAAGCATTGTCAAATGCAATGTTTCGTGTTGAATTAGAAAACGGACATGAGATTACTGCACATATTTCAGGTAAGATGCGGATGCATTACATCAAGATCTTGCCGGGAGATAAAGTGAGAGTCGAAATGTCTCCTTACGACTTATCGAAAGGAAGAATTGTGTTTAGATATAAATAAAATAAGATATGAAAGTAAGAGCATCATTAAAGAAACGCACGCCAGAATGTAAGATCGTTAGACGTAATGGCCGTTTGTATGTTATTAACAAGAAAAATCCTAAGTATAAACAACGTCAAGGATAATTTGTTATTTTTGCAAAAAAAATAATTAAGTATATGGCTATAAGAATAGTTGGTGTAGATTTACCTCAGAACAAAAGAGGTGAAATTGCGTTGACCTATGTATATGGAATAGGTCGCAGTAGTTCAGCAAAAATTTTAGATAAAGCTGGTGTAGATAAAGATCTGAAGGTTAAAGACTGGACAGATGATCAAGCTGCTAAGATTCGTGAGATTATCGGTGCAGAGTATAAAGTGGAAGGTGATCTTCGTTCTGAAATCCAATTGAACATTAAGCGATTAATGGATATTGGTTGCTATCGTGGTGTACGTCATCGTATTGGTCTGCCTGTTAGAGGTCAGAGCACAAAGAACAATGCACGTACTCGTAAAGGTAGAAAGAAAACCGTTGCTAATAAGAAAAAAGCTACTAAATAATAATTGTTGATATGGCAAAAAAAACAGTTGCAGCTAAAAAGAGAAATGTGAAAGTAGACGCTAATGGACAGTTGCATGTTCATTCATCTTTCAACAATATTATTGTTTCTCTTGCAAACAGTGAAGGGCAGATTATCTCTTGGTCATCTGCTGGTAAAATGGGATTTAGAGGTTCTAAAAAGAATACTCCTTATGCAGCTCAGATGGCTGCCCAGGATTGTGCAAAGATTGCATTTGATCTTGGCCTGAGAAAGGTAAAAGCTTATGTGAAAGGTCCAGGTAACGGACGTGAGTCTGCTATTAGAACTATCCACGGTGCTGGTATCGAAGTTACTGAAATCATTGACGTAACTCCGCTTCCACATAATGGTTGTCGTCCTCCAAAAAGACGTAGAGTTTAATTTACCTTTAACTTACAATGATCTTGATTTTGTTTTTGGATTACATTTAATTTCTCTCTGTAATCGCGGCTGCAACAAATTAAGTTCATGAATAAACAATTAAATATTTAAAAAGAAATGGCTAGATATACTGGACCAAAATCGAGAATCGCCCGTAAATTCGGTGAGGGAATCTTTGGAGCTGATAAAGTTTTGTCAAAGAAGAACTATCCTCCCGGACAACATGGTAATTCAAGAAAAAGAAAAACTTCTGAATACGGTGTGCAACTTCGTGAAAAGCAGAAAGCTAAATACACCTATGGAGTTCTAGAAAAACAATTCCGCAATTTGTTTGAAAAAGCAGCTACTGCTAAAGGTATTACCGGTGAGGTACTTCTTCAATTGTTGGAAGGCCGTCTTGACAACGTAGTATTCCGTTTGGGTATTGCTCCTACACGTGCTGCTGCTCGTCAGTTGGTTAGTCACAAGCATATTACTGTAGATGGTGAAGTGGTAAACATCCCTTCATTTGCAGTAAAACCAGGACAATTGATTGGTGTTCGTGAAAGATCTAAATCTTTGGAAGTAATTGCTAATTCTCTTGCAGGTTTCAATCACAGCAAGTATGCTTGGTTGGAATGGGACGAAGCTTCTAAGGTTGGTAAAATGTTGCACATACCTGAAAGAGCTGACATTCCTGAGAACATTAAAGAACATTTGATCGTTGAATTGTATTCTAAATAATAATTAATTTCATGGCGATATTAGCATTTCAAAAACCTGATAAAGTATTAATGTTGGAGGCGGACTCCAGATTCGGTAAATTCGAATTCCGTCCGTTGGAACCGGGTTTTGGTATTACTGTAGGTAATGCATTACGCCGAATCCTTCTTTCTTCATTAGAGGGTTTTGCTATCACTACTATCAGAATTGATGGTGTGGAGCATGAATTTTCTAGTGTACCTGGAGTAAAAGAGGATGTTACCAACATTATCTTGAATCTGAAACAAGTGAGATTCAAGCAAGTAGTTGAAGAGTTCGAGAGCGAAAAAGTGAGCATCACTGTCGAGAATTCCAGTGAATTTAAAGCAGGTGACATAGGTAAGTATTTGACTGGATTTGAAGTGTTAAATCCGGAATTAGTTATTTGTCATTTAGATTCTAAGTCAACTATGCAGATTGATATTACAATTAACAAAGGCCGTGGTTATGTACCTGCTGATGAGAATCGCGAGTATTGCACGGATGTTAATGTAATTCCAATCGACTCTATTTATACACCGATACGTAATGTCAAGTATGCTGTAGAAAACTTCCGTGTAGAACAGAAGACTGACTACGAAAAGCTAGTACTTGAAATTAGTACCGACGGTTCTATACATCCGAAAGAAGCGCTGAAAGAAGCTGCAAAAATTCTGATTTATCACTTCATGTTGTTCTCTGACGAGAAGATCACGCTTGAAAGTAATGATACTGATGGCAATGAAGAGTTTGATGAAGAAGTATTGCACATGCGTCAGCTGTTGAAAACCAAACTCGTTGATATGGACTTGTCAGTTCGTGCCCTCAATTGCTTGAAGGCTGCTGACGTAGAAACTCTCGGTGACTTGGTACAATTCAACAAAACTGACCTGCTGAAATTCAGAAACTTCGGAAAGAAATCGCTTACCGAGCTTGATGATTTGCTGGAAAGTCTGAATCTGTCGTTTGGAACCGACATTTCTAAATATAAATTAGATAAAGAATAAAAAATGAGACATAATAAAAAATTCAATCATTTAGGTCGTACTGCTTCTCATAGAAGCGCTATGTTATCTAACATGGCTTGCTCTTTGATCAAGCACAAAAGAATCACTACGACTGTTGCAAAGGCGAAAGCTTTGAAAAAGTTTGTTGAGCCTTTGATTACTAAGTCTAAAGAAGATACTACGAACTCTCGTCGTGTTGTATTTAGCAATTTGCAAGATAAGATTGCAGTAACAGAGTTGTTCAAAGAAATCTCTGTTAAGATTGCTGATCGTCCGGGTGGTTATACTCGTATTATCAAGACTGGTAACCGTTTGGGTGACAATGCAGAAATGTGCTTCATCGAGTTGGTTGACTACAATGAAAACATGGCTAAGGAAAAAGTGGCTAAGAAAGCTACTCGTACTCGTCGTTCGAAGAAATCTGCTGAAGCTGCTCCTGCTGCTGTTGAAGCTCCTGCAACTGAAGCTCCTAAGGCTGAAGAACCAAAAGCTGAATCAGCTGAATAATTTTACAGTTATTCTTATAGATATAAAAAGGGCTACCCTCATAGGTAGCCTTTTTTGTTTGTCTGCCGTTTACTAATACTAAGATACATTAAAATATATCTTAATAGAACTTTTCATAGAGAGAATCTGTTATATTTGCAAGTGAATATGGCAAAATTTGTAAAGGTAATATTGTTTCTGTTGCTGACAGTTGCTTTTCATAGCATAGCAGGCAATATTTCTACCGCGAAAGTGGTGGATGAACAGGAGCGTGCTATTACATATGCAATGAGACAACATGGGGAAATCAGCGCACCGGATCTTCCAGGTAAGCCTGTGGCTGAATTGAACAACTCGCAAAGCCATCAAATATCTGTAACACGTATTCAACGTGTGCAACTTGGAGAATATTTCTTTTCTTTGAAGAATGCGCTACAATGTTGTGCTGATCGTGAGAACTCACTTTCACAACACTTGGGGCGGATTTATGGTACAACAACTTCCTATTATTGCCAGCCATCAAGTGAATACTATGTATATACTTTGAGGCGCATAATTATTTAGTAGTAACTTATTAGTTTTGTTTATTTTGTGGTTACTGGTATCTTCTGTAATACCGGTGACTATATCTTTTTATCTTTATATTTTCACTAATAATTTAAACTTTAAATATTATGGCAACTACTCAAATGATTGATGCTACTATCTTCACATCTTCACACCCCGATATCGCAAAACGTACAAGTATTTCAGGAGTTTTAATTTCTTCTGTAATGTTATTGGTCGGTATCTTAGCTTTTGCTTCCACTTTCGAATTGGATGATAAGTCTTCTACGGTTAGTATGGCTTTGATGGTTCTGGGAACAGGTTTATTCCTTATGGGGATTTTCCGTCTCTTCTGGAAATCAAAAGAAGTTATTTATTTGCCAACCAAAAGTGTGGCTAAAGAGCATAGTATATTTTTTGATTTGAAACACATGGATGCTTTGAGGGATCTTGTGAATTCGGGGGCATTCTCTGCAGGTTCGAATATAAAGAGTGAGGCTAGTGGTAATATACGTATGGATGTGATACTCTCTGCTGATAAAAAATTTGCAGCTGTACAGTTATTCCAGTTTATACCTTATACATATCAGCCAATAACATCAGTGCAGTATTTCACTAATGAACAAGCTTCAGCGGTCATAGCATTTCTGGCAAAAAGTAAAATGCAGTAAAAGTATATCTCCAGAAACTGTTTAACTTTGTTTTCCGGCAGATTAAAACAGGTAGCTTGAAATTTTATATTCAGTTTGCTGCTGCTAAATAAAGCAGGTTTTGGATGTTACCGCAATAGAAAACTTTGATTTTCATATAAGGAATGGGGATTAGTCGTTAATGACGGCGATTCCCATTTTCTTCATTAAGAAGCAGGCATTCATATTTTGTGCAACTCCATTTCTCATTTGGTAAGAGAAGGTAAGTTCGTTGTTCGTAATGTCAGCTTCGAAACAGTAATTCCGGATATTTTGTGGGAAGGAGTCCACTAAAGTCCCTAGCAACAAGTCATGGGTGGCGATGATGCCATTGGTGTTCATGTGCATGAATTGTTTGATGAGGGCGAAAGAACCTTTCTGTTTATCCATGGAGTTTGTACCTTTCAATATTTCATCAAGGATGATGAAAAGTTCTTCTCCTGCTTCAAGCTTGTCTATGATTAATTTAAGTCGCTTGAGTTCGGCAAAGAAATAAGATTCGTTGTCGGCTAAGGAGTCACTGGTCCGAAGACTGGTAACGAGGCGAGCCGGATATATTTTCATCTGCTTTGCCCAAACGGGAGCCCCTATACATGCTAGTAGATAGTTCACTCCTACAGTACGTAAATACGTGCTTTTTCCTGCCATATTGGCTCCTGTGATAATAATAAAGAAAGGACGTTTTTCAATGTCTATTCCGTTGCGTACACATTTGTTGCGATCCATTAAAGGATGCCCCAAAGCTTCAGCCTGCAGATGGAAAGATTGAGCAGCAATGGTAGGATAGATATAATCCGGATGATTATATGCGAATGTTGCCAGAGAACAATAAGCATCAATCTCTCCGATGGTTTCTATCCAGCGGGGGAGATCGGATGCATGGATTTCTTTCCACTTCTCGATTCGCATTACTTGGCGCAGCTCCCAGAATATCAGTCCGTTGAGTATCGTGCTTATTAGCAGATTACTTCGTTGATCGAGCGCGTTCATCAGTTTTGAAAGCTGGCGTACTGCTTGAGAAGCGGTTTGATTCTGGCTTGTAAGCTCCGCTTTTAACTTTTGCAGTATATGGCTTTGCATTTCTTTCTGTTCAGTGAGAAGAATCTGGTCGGCGTATGTCGAAAGAATTTGTAGCTTTTCCCCGTAGGTCGTTTGCAATTTAGTGATTCCTTTAGAGAAAATAGTGCTAAATAATACAAAGCTAACAAATACTCCTCCAGCTATATTAGCCGAGATAATACCTAAAATGGCTAAACCTATACATAAGAAATTAATGATCGTTACCGCTGTCGGGAGGATACGTAGAAGCGTTCGCTTCCGATAATAACTTGGACTGTTTGCCCATTCCTTGATTTCGGTGGTATCGGCAGGTTTTCCTTTATAGAGTAAGCCGAGTAAGCGGATTTGTTGACGATATTCTAAGTCTGTGGACAATTCATGTATAGCTTCCTGGCGATGTTCAATAGCTTCTTTGTTTTCCAGATGTGCATTGAACCAGTTTGCAAGATGCTGTTTGCCAATAGGCGTTGCAGTGCGGTTGATGTATTGGAAAAGAGAATGTTCACCAAATACGTCTAAATCAAGAGTGTAGAGATGAGATGGATTAACAAATTCTTTTCCATCATCAAAATCAGAAAAGTCATATTGCATGGCACGTAGCTCCTGCTCATTGATTTCTATTTTCTTTTTCAGAAAATCTTTCCGGTAGAACCAGAAATTATGGCGTTTTACCAGCCAGATGAATAAGATAAAAGGCAGGATAGCAAAAGCAAAGAGACATAACCACCCATCAGGCCAAAAGATTATAGCATTTGCTACAGCTCCTACGAATAAGATCAGACGGAGGAGACTGATATAATAGATACGTTTCCGGGCATTCTGTAACTCCAGTTCTGTTTTCTGAATGATTTGCTGATATGTAGTAATGATCTGCTCTTGTTTTTCCATGACAAATTTAATTCTTTTCCACAAAGGTAATATAATTCATAACGGTCGGGATAAGAGCTTGTTTTTGTCGAGAGCAGATTTACTGTTTATTAACGGAAGATAGAAAGGAATAACAAGCTCATATTGCGACTTGCCTGGATAACGCCTTTGCTAGCTGTAAGGAATGGGTATATAAGTTCTGTTTCCGTTTAACGAAAGTAGGGGGTATTTCCTGATAGTAGTTTTTTTTCAATATTTCTTTTCTCATTCTTGCATTTATCCGCTAAAATTTATAACTTTCCACTCGAAAAGGCGTTAGACAGGAAAGGAGGATGCTTATGAAGAAAGGATGTATCTTATGTTTGCTGATAAGCGTGATTAGCCTTCCGTTAATTGCGCAGAATGTTACTTATTCCAACCTGAAAGAGTTGTTGGCTCAACATGGCGATACGACAGCCGTGTTGCGTATAGAAAAACGCTCCAGAAATCAGATTGTATTGACAGGAGGGGCTGATTACCGGATAACAGCCGGTGATGACGAGTCGATGTGCCGACGTTTGAAGAAGCGTTGTTTTGCCGTGCGTGACGAAAAAGGAGATTTATATTTGAATTGTCGTAAGTTGCGCTATAAAAAGTTACGCTTCGGAGCATGGTATGCCCCTGCCGTTCAGTTGGGGAAAAATATCTATTTTTGTGCCATGCCTTTAGGCTCGGTTATCGGAGGAAACTTTGTGGAAGAAGATGACGTAAAACTGGGAGGGAATATCGGTGATGCTCTTGCCGCTTCAAGCTTGGTTACGAAACGTGTCTGTTATGAGCTAAATGGTGAAACAGGAAAAGTCGATTTTCTGGGGAAAGATAAAATGCTTCAATTATTGAAGAATGATCCGGAACTGAGACAGGCATATTTGAACGATGATAGCCAGGAGGCGAAGCATACCTTTAAATATTTGTTGGAGTTGCGGAATAAGCAAAAAAAGTAACCTTGTCGATCTCTGTTGGTATAGCAGGGAAGGAGTGTATTCATATACAACCATGGTCATAGTGATATGATTAGGGGTGCGGATTATGTCAATAGCATAGAACTCATAGCTCTGATTTAATGGAAAAATCCGCTATCCATTTTAATAAAAGACCTATTAATCCGTTTGGATAAAAGGCCTGCATTTGTATCTGTATAAAAGTATAAGCGACTCTTGAGATAGCTTATATTTTATCATTCTATTAAATTGTAAACCTAATAATGCCTTTCTGATAATAAAACCGTCTTTTTTCTTGTCTTTTATCTTCTTTTTTTCTATATTGCGAAGAGTTATAAGACTGTATTGCTTACAGTTTGTAATCCTTAATTCTGTTTATTATGAGAATAACTCTTGGCAACACACTACCTCCTTATCCGGATTTTGTAGAAGGTATCCGGAGAGCTCCCGACCGTGGTTATACACTTACCCCGGCGCAGACAATCACAGCATTAAAAAACGCTTTGCGTTATATTCCCTCCGAGTGGCACGAGCAACTGGCTCCTGAATTTATGGAAGAACTACGCACTCGCGGGCGGATTTACGGATACCGTTTCCGTCCTGCCGGAGACTTGAAAGCAAAGCCGATTGATGAATATCAAGGACAATGTATTGAGGGCAAAGCCTTTCAGGTAATGATTGATAATAACCTTTGCTTCGATATCGCCTTATATCCCTATGAGCTTGTTACTTACGGTGAAACCGGGCAAGTCTGCCAAAATTGGATGCAATACCGACTGATCAAGCGATATCTGGAAGAACTTACCCAGGAACAGACACTGGTTATTGAATCCGGACATCCATTAGGGCTTTTCCGCTCCCGTCCCGATGCTCCCCGCGTTATAATTACCAATTCGATGATGATCGGGCAATTCGACAATCAACATGATTGGCATATTGCCGCCCAGATGGGAGTTGCCAATTACGGACAGATGACAGCCGGAGGCTGGATGTATATCGGCCCTCAAGGGATTGTTCATGGCACTTTCAACACCCTCCTGAATGCCGGACGATTGAAACTCGGTATTCCACAAGACCAAGATTTGCGGGGACACTTATTTATTTCTTCCGGTTTGGGAGGAATGAGTGGTGCACAACCTAAAGCAGCCGAAATAGCAGGAGCAGTCTCCATCATAGCCGAAGTAGATCGTTCACGCATTGAAACACGCTATCGCCAAGGATGGGTGGGGCATGTGACTGCAGATATAACAGAAGCATACCGGATGGCAGCTGAAGCAATGCGACACCGTGAACCTTGTTCCATTGCCTATCATGGAAATATAGTAGACCTACTCGAATATGCCGAGCGAGAAAAGATTCTGATCGAACTATTATCCGATCAAACCTCCTGTCACGCCGTTTACGAAGGTGGATACTGCCCTGCCGGACTGACTTTCGAGGAACGCACACGACTTCTTCACGAATCGCCGGAGCAATTCCGTCACTTGGTAGACGTATCTCTACGCCGTCATTTCGAAGTTATCAAGAAATTAGTAGCCCGCGGAACTTATTTCTTTGATTATGGAAACTCCTTCATGAAAGCCATATACGATGCCGGAGTAAAAGAAATCTCCCGTAATGGTGTTGATGAAAAAGACGGATTTATCTGGCCGAGCTATGTCGAAGATATTATGGGGCCCCAACTCTTTGATTACGGCTACGGTCCGTTCAGGTGGGTCTGTTTGAGTGGTAAACACGAAGATCTGATAAAAACAGACCGCGCGGCTATGGAATGTATCGACGTCCATCGGCGTGGTCAGGATCTGGACAACTACAATTGGATACGGGATGCAGAAAAGAATCAACTCGTGGTGGGTACACAGGCACGTATTCTTTATCAGGATGCAGTTGGAAGAATGAAGATAGCCCTCCGTTTCAATGAGATGGTTCGCCGGGGTGAAGTAGGACCTATTATGCTGGGACGAGACCACCACGATGTAAGCGGTACGGATTCTCCTTTCCGGGAGACGTCGAATATCAAAGACGGAAGTAATGTGATGGCAGATATGGCTGTGCAATGCTTTGCCGGAAATTGTGCCCGTGGAATGAGTCTGGTAGCTTTGCACAATGGAGGCGGAGTCGGTATCGGCAAAGCAATCAATGGCGGTTTTGGTATGGTATGCGACGGTAGCGAACGGGTAGATGAAATACTTCGTTCGGCAATGCTTTGGGACGTGATGGGAGGAGTAGCCCGCCGTTCATGGGCGCGTAATCCGCATGCGATGGAAACGAGTGAAGCATTTAATGAGTCCCATGCAGGAGATTATCAGATAACAATGCCTTATGTGGCGGACGAAGAATTAATAAAGAAGATAGTTCCATATATTGTGGGAAAGTAGTCTCACAATATAAGAGAAAACATTCCCATAAAATGAGGGAATAAATTCCCATAATATATGGAACAGTTTAAACATGCAGTTATTTTGGATAAACCAAGTAGTTATTTGATGTAAAACATATAGTTATTCAGTAAAGTATAACCTCTATAATAATAGATATTTGATATGAGTTGGAATAAGATTATTGAGTGCGTCCCCAATTTTAGTGAGGGACGTGATTTAGAGAAAATAGATCAGATAGTAGCCCCTTTCCGTGGTAAAGCTGGAGTAAAACTGCTTGATTATAGTAATGATGAAGACCATAACCGTCTGGTTGTCACACTTGTGGGAGAGCCGGAAGCACTGTGTGAAGCAGTAGTTGAAGCCGTTGGTGTAGCTGTCCGTTTGATCGACCTGAATCAGCACACCGGGCAACATCCTCGTATGGGAGCGGTAGATGTAATTCCTTTCATCCCGATTAAGAACACCAGTATGGAAGAAGCCATTGAGCTTTCTAAAAAAGTGGCTGCGAAAGTTGCGGAGCTATCTAATCTTCCCGTCTTTCTGTATGAAAAGTCCGCTACTGCACCACACCGGGAAAATCTCGCTTCCGTTCGTAAAGGCGAATTTGAAGGAATGGCCGAAAAGATCAAACTGCCCGAATGGCAACCTGACTTCGGACCTGCTGAACGACATCCGACCGCAGGTACCGTAGCAATCGGAGCCCGTATGCCACTCGTAGCCTACAATGTCAATCTAAGTACAGATAATCTGGAGATAGCCACTAAGATAGCGAAAAATATCCGCCATATCAATGGAGGCCTCCGTTATGTGAAAGCAATGGGAGTGGAGCTGAAAGAGCGAAACATCACCCAAGTGTCAATTAACATGACCGACTATACCCATACCGCACTTTACCGTGCCTTCGAACTGGTACGTATCGAGGCCCGTCGTTACGGTGTTACGATTGTAGGTAGCGAAATAATCGGCCTTGTACCGATGGAAGCTCTGATTGATACCGCTTCCTACTATCTCGGACTCGAAAACTTTTCCATGCAGCAAGTTCTCGAAGCTCGTATCATGGAATAGACAATAAGAAAATAGAATGAATCACAATTGCTTTATGGCAAACATCATTCTAAAAGAACGTCCCATTCATATCTCCATTTATTATATGAACTAATTATGATGAACTATTTATGAGTGAAAACCTAATCATATTTAACGCCCGTATCGTAACCCCCATCGGCTTTTCCGCCCGTAAAGGAGAGGAAATGTCCCAACTGCAAATCATAGAAAACGGAACCGTGGAAGTGACCAAAGGAATCATTACCTACGTTGGTGAAAACCGTGGCGAAGACCGGGATGGTTACTACCAGCACTACTGGCATTATAACGCTCGCGGACATTGCCTTTTGCCCGGTTTCGTCGATTCCCATACCCATTTTGTATTTGGTGGAGAACGTTCCGAAGAATTTTCCTGGCGTCTGAAAGGCGAAAGCTATATGTCAATCATGGAGCGGGGAGGGGGAATTGCAAGTACCGTAAAAGCCACCCGGCAAATGAACTACCTGCAACTTCGTTCAGCCGCCGAAAGCTTCCTGAAGAAGATGAGCACTATGGGAGTAACCACCGTAGAAGGTAAAAGTGGCTACGGTCTGGATCGGGACACAGAATTACTACAACTAAAAGTAATGCGCAGCCTGGATAACGCCGAGCATAAACGCGTTGATATAGTCTCCACTTTCCTCGGCGCCCACGCCCTTCCCGAAGAATACGCAGGAAGAAGCGACGAATATATCGACTTCCTGATTCGTGAAATGCTTCCCCTTATCCATTCCGGTAAGTGGGCAGAATGTTGTGATGTCTTTTGCGAACAAGGCGTTTTCTCTGTCGAACAATCCCGTCGCCTGCTTCAGGCGGCCAAAGAGCACGGTTTCTTGTTGAAACTTCATGCCGACGAAATCGTCTCTCTCGGCGGTGCCGAACTGGCCGCCGAACTCGGAGCACTATCTGCCGACCATCTCCTGCACGCTTCCGATGCCGGCATCCGTGCAATGGCCGATGCCGGAGTAGTAGCTACGCTGTTACCTCTGACAGCTTTCGCCTTGAAAGAACCCTACGCGCGAGGGCGTGAAATGATTGACGTCGGTTGTGCTGTGGCACTTGCCACCGACCTGAATCCCGGCAGTTGTTTCTCCGGTTCCATCCCGCTGACCATTGCTCTGGCCTGCATCTATATGCAAATGAGCATCGAAGAAACCATCACTGCTCTCACCCTGAACGGAGCTGCCGCCCTTCAACGAGCCGACCGTATTGGAAGTATCGAAGTAGGTAAACAAGGCGATTTCGTCATTCTCAATTCCGACAACTATCATATTCTACCTTACTATATAGGCATGAATTGCGTAATCATGACTATTAAAGGCGGCATACTTTATCCCGTCGCTTAATAGTTGAAAAACTCTCATTCATTAATCACTTAAAAAACAGAATACCATGTTAGCAGATTTAACCGTAAAAGATTTCTTAGATAAAGTAGCTTGCAGTGACCCTGTGCCCGGTGGCGGTAGTATTGCCGCTTTGAATGGAGCGCTGGCTTCCTCCCTTTCTACGATGGTGGCACGGCTGACCGTAGGAAAAAAAGGATACGAAGTCAGTGAAGAAGTAATGCAGCACGCACAAACCATCACCCTCCGTTTGCTAGACGAATTTATGGCGCTTATTGACAAAGATTCAGCTGCCTACAACGAAGTATTTGCCTGCTTTAAACTACCTAAAACAACCGACGAAGAGAAAGCCGCCCGAAGTGCTGCTATCCAGAAGGCAACCAAACAAGCCGCCCTCGTTCCGTTGGAAGTAGCCCGCAAAGCACTGGATATGATGTCCGTTATAGCAGATGTTGCCCGTCTCGGTAACCGGAATGCTGTCACAGATGCCTGTGTAGCAATGATGTCCGCCCGTACCGCCGTATTGGGAGCCTTACTGAATGTCCGTATCAACCTCGGTTCGCTCAAAGACAGAGATTTTGTCCTCCAGCTGCAAACCGAAGCCGATGCCATCGAGCAAACCGCCTGTCAGAGAGAAAAAGAATTGTTGGATGCCGTAAATCAAGACCTGCGCGTATGAGTAAGAATGTATACCATATCGGTTCCGGAGCACTGACCTTCGAAATCATCGAACGAATTATAAACGAAAACCTGAAACTGGAACTAGCCCCCGAAGCCAAGTTACGCATCCAGAAATGCCGTGACTACCTCGACCAAAAAATAGCTTCTTCCGAAGAACCATTATACGGCATAACAACAGGTTTCGGCTCTCTATGCACTAAAAATATATCTCCCGATGAACTGGGAACCCTCCAGGAGAACTTGATAAAAAGCCATGCTTGCAGCGTAGGCGAAGAAATCCGCCCCGTCATCATCAAACTGATGATGCTTCTCAAAGCCCACGCCCTCTCATTGGGACATAGCGGCGTACAAGTTATCACCGTGCAACGCATCCTCGATTTTTTCAATAATGACGTCATGCCAATTGTCTACGACCGCGGTTCCCTTGGAGCCTCCGGCGACCTGGCACCGCTCGCCAATCTTTTCCTTCCTCTGATAGGTGTCGGTGATGTCTACTATAAAGGAAAAAAGTGCGAAGCCATCAGCGTACTCGACGAGTTTGGCTGGGAACCGGTCAAACTAATGAGCAAAGAAGGACTAGCCCTGCTGAACGGCACCCAATTTATGAGTGCCAACGGTGTGTTTGCTATGCTCAAAGCCTTTCGCCTCTCGAAAAAGGCCGACCTGATAGCCGCCCTTTCCCTCGAAGCCTTTGACGGCCGTATCGACCCGTTTATGGACTGCATCCAGCAAATCCGTCCCCATCAGGGACAGATTGAGACAGGCGAAGCCTTCCGCAAACTACTGGCAGGCAGCGAACTAATCGAACGCCACAAGGAACATGTGCAAGATCCCTATTCCTTCCGCTGCATCCCACAAGTACATGGCGCCACCAAAGATGCCATCCGCTACGTTGCCTCCGTACTGCTGACCGAAATCAATTCCGTCACGGACAACCCCACCATCTTCCCCGATGAAGACCGGATCATCTCCGGCGGAAACTTTCACGGGCAACCGCTTGCCATCTCTTATGACTTCCTCGCCATCGCCCTGGCCGAATTGGGAAATATCTCCGAACGCCGTGTCTCCCAACTGATTATGGGACTCCGTGGACTACCTGAATTTCTCGTAGCCAACCCCGGTCTGAACTCCGGCTTCATGATTCCCCAGTATGCCGCCGCCTCCATGGTCAGCCAGAATAAAATGTACTGCTATGCAGCTTCTAGCGATTCCATAGTCTCCTCCAACGGACAGGAAGACCATGTAAGCATGGGTGCCAATGCCGCCACCAAACTCTATAAAGTGATGGACAACCTGGAACATATCCTTGCCATCGAACTGATGAACGCCGCACAAGGCATCGACTTCCGCCGCCCGCAGAAAACCTCTCCCGTTCTTGAGCGTTTCCTCCATGCCTATCGGAAAGAAGTGCCTTTTGTAAAAGATGACATTGTGATGTACAAGGAAATACATAAAACAGTCGCCTTCCTGAAGAGGACACAGATTGAATACTGACAATAAATTGACCCTTTTTCGCTTTTCGTTAATAATGGTGACTGTTATTGCCGGGTAAGTGTCGATTCTTATCGATATTTATCCGGCATTTATTGGCTCCCATCTCTTCTATTAGCGATAAAACTTTACTTCCTATATTCCCTCCTTTTACCTTTCTTTTGTGTTTGTTCCAAATTTCCTATTAACACTTGTTTTCATTTCACTCTATTGAATGATAATAAATCCCAAATGGACTATAAATAGCTGGAAACTTAATTTGTTAATTGAGTTTTCTATATATCTTTGTTCCGTTTTTCCTTTGGAAATGAAGAGAAAACGAAAACTGCATTTTAATAAAATAGAAAAACGGATGATGACAGAGCATGGAAAGGACGCTTCCCAACGGGTAGAGTTAAGAGAACGGATCATAACGGCGGCAACAGAAGCTTTTACTTCAAAAGGCATCAAGAGTATTACAATGGATGACATTGCAGCAGCATTAGGAATTTCCAAACGTACGCTCTACGAAGTCTTTTCGGATAAAGAATCGTTGTTGAAAGAATGCATACTGAAGGCACAGGCAGACAGAGACAAGTATTTGCAGAAAGTCTTTGAACAGTCGCACAATGTGTTGGAA
This sequence comes from Bacteroides celer, assembly GCF_002632415.2. Lineage (NCBI taxonomy): Bacteria > Pseudomonadati > Bacteroidota > Bacteroidia > Bacteroidales > Bacteroidaceae > Bacteroides > Bacteroides celer. The sequence goes on from NZ_CP178209.1 coordinate 713,627, forward strand.
GTGATACTTGCAGTCTTTCAGAAAAGCATTGAGATGTTTCATCAGACGAACAAACGCTTTTTTGAAGACATTAAGAAATATCCCAAAGTATATGAGATGATGAAGAATCGGCAGGACAGCGATTCGATGAAAACCATGTCCTTCTTCAAAACAGGAGTAGAGCAGGGCATCTTTCGTTCGGATGTAAACTTCGCTATTGTCAATTTGCTGGTACGTGAGCAATTTGATGTGCTTTTGAATACGGACATCTGTAATGAATACCCTTTCATTGAAGTGTACGAATCCATCATGTTTACTTATATACGCGGTATCTCCACCGAAAAAGGAGCAAGGGTACTGGAAGACTTTATACAAGAATATCGCAAGAACCGCATCGAAGACTAGAGTAAAAGTGAGGTTCTATTGACAAACAATTAAGATTAAATTAGAAATTCAGTTTATGAACAAGATGAAAAGATTGACAGGTCGGAAGATCCTTCTGGTAGCTGTGGCATTCTGTGCATTTGGTTTTGCAAAGGCGCAGGACACGCAGACGGAGAAGAATACCCTAACCTTAACCTTAGACAAAGCCTTGGAAATTGCATTGGATGAGAATCCGACAATGAAAGTGGCAGCGGAAGAAATCGCCTTAAAGAGAGTTGCCAGCAAGGAAGCCTGGCAAAGTCTGTTGCCGGAGGCCAGCATTGCCGGTTCCTTAGACCATACAATTAAAGCGGCTGAAATGAAATTGAACGATATGTCGTTCAAGATGGGGCAAGACGGTTCGAATACCGCCAATGCCGGGTTGAGTATTAACCTGCCACTCTTTGTGCCGGGTGTTTACCGTGCTATGTCGATGACAAAGACGGATATTGAACTGGCAGTAGAGAAGTCACGTGCTTCCAAACTGGATCTGGTGAATCAGGTAAGCAAGGCTTATTATCAGTTAATGCTTGCACAGGATAGCTATGAAGTGCTTCAAGGCAGCTATAAACTGGCAGAAGATAATTACAATGTAGTGAATGCCAAATATCAGCAGGGAACTGTGAGCGAATATGACAAGATCAGTGCGGAAGTACAGATGCGCAGCATTAAGCCGAACCTGATTGCGGCAGCCAATGCGGTGACTTTGGCTAAATTACAGTTAAAAGTTCTGATGGGCATCACTGCCGATGTGGAGATAAAGATTAATGATAATCTGACCAACTATGAGACGACCATGTTTGCCAATCAGTTGAAAGAAGAGAATGTGAATCTGAACAACAATACCACCATGAAGCAGTTGGACTTGAACATGAAGTTGCTCGAAAAGAATGTAAAGTCTTTAAAGACAAACTTTATGCCGACTCTTTCCATGAGCTTCTCCTATCAATATCAGTCATTGTATAATCCGAATATCAATTTCTTCGATTATAACTGGAGCAACAGTTCCAGCCTGATGTTCAATATCAGCATACCTTTATATAAGGCAAGCAATTTTACGAAAGTGAAATCTGCCCGTATCCAGATGCGCCAGCTCGATTGGAATCGTATCGATACGGAAAGACAGTTGAATATGCAGATTGTCAGTTGTCGCAATAATATGAGTGCCAGCACAGAGCAGGTAGTCAGCAACAAGGAAAATGTGATGCAGGCAAAGAAAGCGGTGGTGATTGCCGAAAAACGTTATGATGTAGGTAAGGGCACGGTGCTCGAACTGAACAGTTCCCAAGTGTCACTGACACAGGCGCAACTCACCTACAATCAGTCCATATACGATTACCTGGTTGCTAAGGCAGACCTCGATCAGGTTCTGGGAAAAGAATAAAGATAGACAACTAAAAAATTACAAGTAAGGAATATGAAAAGAAGTATCCAATTGGTAGCCCTGCTGTTAACTGTGTTTATGGGCTCATGTACAGGTGGAAAAGACAAAGCTGCTGCGGAACATGTGGACGCAAAGCCTATTGTGAAGCTGGCAGACGTAAAAGCCCGCCCCGTAGATCAAATACAGGATTACACAGCAACGGTGGAAGCCGAAGTAAAGAATAATATTGCGCCTTCGTCTCCCGTACGTATCGATCAGATTTTCGTAGAAGTGGGCGACCGCGTATCCAAAGGACAGAAACTTGTGCAGATGGATGCAGCCAATCTGAAACAGACGAAGCTGCAACTAGATAATCAGGAAATAGAATTCAACCGTATCGACGAATTATATAAAGTGGGCGGTGCGTCCAAATCAGAGTGGGATGCTTCGAAGATGCAACTCGATGTGAAGAAAACCGCTTATAAGAATCTGCTGGAGAATACCTCTTTGCAAAGCCCTATCAATGGTGTAGTCACTGCGCGCAACTATGATAATGGCGATATGTACAGTGGTGGAGAACCGGTTCTGGTAGTAGAACAGATCACTTCCGTGAAACTCCTGATTAACGTGTCTGAAACCTACTTCACGAAAGTGAAAAAAGGTACTCCTGTCGACGTGAAACTCGATGTATATGGTGATGAAGTCTTTACAGGAACCATCAACCTGATTTACCCTACCATAGATGCTACTACCCGTACATTCCAGGTGGAGATCAGACTGGATAATAAAGACCAGCGTGTGCGTCCGGGAATGTTTGCCCGTGCGACATTGAACTTCGGTACAGCAGAAAACGTAGTTGTTCCTGATTTGGCTATCGTTAAGCAGGCAGGTTCCGGCGACCGTTATGTATTCGTTTATAAAGACGGTAAAGTATCTTATAATAAGGTTGAACTGGGTAGACGCATGGGTACGGAGTACGAGTTGAAATCCGGTGTGCCCGATAACTCACAGGTTGTAATTGCCGGACAGTCACGTTTGGTGAACGGTATGGAAGTAGAGGTGGAAGCCTCTTCCCAACTTTCTTCCAAATGAGAGATGTACAGTACCTTTCTCCCAATGCTTTTATTAATTAACCTGATTTCAAAACGATCTTCCGGCTTCCTCTTCTTGGGAGAGGAGCGGGGAGAAGCTTTTAAATAAAACAACATGAGTTTATACGAAGGTGCGGTTAAGAAACCGATTATGACCTCCCTCTGCTTTCTGGCAGTGGTGATTTTTGGTCTTTTCTCTTTGTCCAAGTTACCTATCGACTTGTATCCGGACATTGACACGAATACAATCATGGTAATGACCGCTTATCCCGGAGCAAGTGCTTCGGATATAGAAAATAATGTGACTCGCCCGCTCGAAAATACGTTGAATGCGGTGAGCAACCTGAAACATATCACCTCCCGTTCTTCCGAGAATATGTCATTAATTACATTGGAGTTCGAGTTTGGTAACGATATTGACGTTCTCACCAATGATGTGCGCGATAAACTCGACATGGTAAGCTCACAGCTTCCTGATGATGTCGAGAATCCGATCATCTTCAAATTTAGTACGGACATGATTCCGATCGTGTTACTTTCCGTACAGGCCAATGAGAGTCAGTCAGCGCTTTATAAGATATTGGACGACCGTGTGGTAAATCCGCTGGCACGTATTCCGGGAGTCGGAACCGTCTCCATCAGTGGTGCACCGCAACGTGAGATTCAGGTATATTGCGACCCCAACAAACTGGAAGCCTATCACCTGACTATTGAAACAATCAGCTCCATTATCGGAGCCGAGAATAAGAACATTCCCGGTGGTAACTTCGATATTGGTAGCGAAACCTATGCACTGCGTGTAGAAGGTGAGTTTGATGATTCCCGTCAGTTGGCAGATGTAGTGGTGGGTACACACAATGGGGCGAATGTCTTTTTGCGTGATGTAGCCCGTATTGTCGATACCGTGGAAGAACGTGCACAGGAAACCTATAATAATGGTGTGCAAGGTGCTATGATTGTAGTTCAGAAACAGTCGGGAGCCAATTCGGTAGAAATCTCCAAGAAAGTGGCCGACGCGCTGCCGAGGCTTCAAAAGAACCTGCCGAGCGACGTGAAGATTGGTGTCATTGTCGATACCTCGGACAACATTTTGAACACCATCGACAGTTTGACGGAAACCGTTGTTTATGCCTTGCTCTTTGTTGTCATCGTCGTGTTCCTCTTCCTGGGACGTTGGCGTGCGACGCTGATTATCTGTATCACTATTCCGCTTTCGTTGATTGCTTCGTTCATTTACTTGGCGATTAGTGGAAATACGATTAATATTATTTCGCTTTCGTCACTTTCTATTGCTATCGGTATGGTGGTGGATGATGCGATTGTGGTACTTGAAAACGTAACGACCCATATCGAGCGTGGCTCCGATCCGAAACAGGCAGCCGTGCACGGAACAAATGAGGTGGCAATCTCTGTAATTGCTTCTACGTTGACCATGATTGCCGTGTTCTTCCCGTTGACGATGGTAAGCGGTATGTCCGGTGTGCTTTTCAAACAGTTGGGTTGGATGATGTGTGCCATCATGTTTATTTCTACGGTCGCCGCACTATCTTTGACTCCGATGCTCTGTTCTCAGTTACTTCGCTTGCAGAAGAAACCATCGAAAATGTTCAAGCTCTTCTTTACTCCGATTGAGAAAGCGCTCGACGGACTTGATACTTGGTATGCGAAGATGTTGAACTGGGCTGTACGTCATCGTCCGATTGTGATTGTGGGATGTATTGCTTTCTTCGTTGTCAGTTTGCTGTGTGCAAAGGGCATCGGTACGGAGTTCTTCCCGGCACAGGATAATGCCCGTATTGCCGTACAGTTGGAACTTCCAATCGGTACACGAAAAGAGATAGCGCAGGAATTATCTCAGAAGTTAACCAACCAATGGCTGACGAAGTATAAAGACATAATGAAAGTCTGTAACTATACAGTCGGTCAGGCTGATTCTGACAACACTTGGGCATCCATGCAGGACAATGGCTCACATATAATCTCGTTCAACATCAGTTTGGTAGACCCGGGTGATCGTGACATCACTTTGGAAGCAGTCTGTGATGAGATGCGTGAAGATTTGAAAGCCTATCCGGAATTCAGTAAAGCACAGGTAATCCTCGGAGGTAGTAACACGGGTATGTCCGCGCAGGCAAGTGCCGACTTTGAGGTTTACGGATACGATATGACAGTAACCGATAGCGTAGCAGCCCGTCTGAAACGTGAATTATTGAAAGTAAAAGGCGTGACCGAGGTAAATATCAGCCGTAGTGACTACCAACCGGAATATCAGGTAGACTTCGACCGTGAAAAACTGGCGATGCATGGCTTGAATCTTTCAACTGCTGGTAACTATCTGCGTAACCGTGTCAATGGTGCGGTAGCATCTAAATATCGTGAGGACGGAGATGAATATGATATCAAAGTGCGTTACGCACCTGAATACCGTACAAGCCTGGAGAGTCTCGAAAATATCCTCATTTACAATGCACAGGGACAATCCGTTCGTGTGAAAGACGTCGGAAAGGTAGTCGAACGTTTTGCACCTCCTACCATCGAACGTAAAGACCGCGAACGTATCGTGACCGTTTCCGCTGTAATCTCCGGAGCTCCGCTGGGCGACGTAGTGGCTGCCGGAAATAAGGTGATAGATAAAATGGATCTTCCGGGAGAAGTCACCATTCAGATTTCCGGTTCGTACGAAGATCAGCAGGATTCATTCCGCGATTTGGGAACACTTGCCATCCTGATTGTTGTTCTGGTATTTATCGTGATGGCAGCGCAGTTCGAGTCACTGACTTATCCGTTTATCATCATGTTCTCCCTGCCGTTTGCGTTTAGTGGTGTCTTGATGGCACTATTCTTTACGAACAGCACATTGAGTGTCATGAGTTTATTGGGAGGTATCATGTTGATTGGTATTGTGGTGAAGAACGGTATTGTGCTTATTGACTACATTACCCTTTGTCGAGAACGTGGATTGGCTGTTTTGAACTCTGTGGTAACAGCAGGTAAGAGCCGTCTTCGTCCGGTACTGATGACCACCGCTACTACCGTTCTCGGTATGATTCCGATGGCTATCGGTGGCGGTCAAGGTTCGGAAATGTGGAGTCCGATGGCAATTGCCGTAATCGGTGGTTTGACGATATCTACTGTTTTGACATTGATTTTGATTCCTACTCTATATTGTGTATTCGCGGGAACTGGTATCAAGAACCGTCGTCGTAAACTCCGCCGTCAACGTGAATTGGACGTTTATTTCCAGGCGAATAAAGATAACATTATTAAGAAATAACAGAAAAGAAATATGAAATCAGTATTGATAACATTCGACCAGGCTTATTACGAACGAATCATGGCGTTGCTCGACCGTTTGGGTTGTCGTGGCTTTACATACCTTGAAAAAGTACAGGGACGTGGTTCGAAAACAGGCGATCCGCATTTCGGAAGCCATGCCTGGCCAAGTATGTGCTCGGCTATCCTGACAGTGGTAGAAGATAACAAAGTCGATTCATTGCTCGACACCTTGCATAAAATGGATTTGCAGACGGAACAATTAGGTTTGCGTGCATTTGTGTGGAACATTGAACGGACCATTTAAATGTGATCCGGTAGATAGATAAAAAGGAAAGGAGAATCTAATAAATAATGTAGATTCTCCTTTCTTTTTGTGGCTTTTGTCTATCTTTGCGGTCGTTTGGGATTTTAGAAACATTATGGAGATAATAAAGAATTATTTGAAATATTCGTTGTGGTTCGTACTGATTGTATTTGCAGCCTTACTCGGGCTTCATTGGCTTCCGGTACTGACCATTGACGGGCACACGATGAGGCGTGTAGACCTTTTGAGCGACCTTCGTTATCCGGAATCGGAGATTGCCACAGCTGATTCGGACAGTATCCCTTTGCCTCCAGTTGTAAAGCCGGTCTTTGTAGATACTTGTCGTGCAGGTATGACTTGCATTGAAGATTACAGTGATTCCACCCTCCGGGGGATGGCTCCTTTTTATGAAGCACTCAATCGTATCTCTTCCAGTGATTCAGATGACTCTGATGACAAACAGGTACGCATTGCCGTATTCGGAGACTCCTTTATCGAAGCGGATATATTTACGGCCGACTTGCGCGAAATGCTTCAGAAACAATTCGGCGGTTGCGGTGTAGGTTTTGTTACCATCACCTCCATGACAAGCGGTTACCGCCCTACAGTACGGCATACATTTGGCGGATGGTCCAGCCATGCAGTAACAGACAGCGTCTATTTTGACAAGAAGAAACAAGGCATATCCGGTCACTATTTCGTTCCCCGGAATGGAGCTTATGTAGAATTGCGCGGGCAAAATAAATATGCCTCCCTGCTTGATACTTGCCAGCGTGCCTCCATTTTCTTTTATAATAAGGATTCTGTACTTCTTTCTGCCCGTGTGAACAAAGGGGAAAGCAAAAATTATTCATTAGGTCCTTCCGATGGATTACAACAAGTTCAGGTGGACGGACGCATCGGTTCTATCCGTTGGACAGTAGATCGTGCGGACTCTACCCTGTTCTATGGCTTGGCAATGGATGGAAAGAAAGGAATTATTCTCGATAACTTCTCGTTACGTGGCAGTTCTGGTCTTTCTCTGCGTGGTATTCCGGTACAAATGCTGAAGCAGTTTAACCGCCAGCGTCCTTACGACCTGATTATCCTCGAATATGGCCTGAATGTAGCTACCGAACGAGGACGCAATTATGATAATTACCAGAAAGGATTGATTACTGCTATCGAGCATCTGAAAGAATGTTTCCCACAAGCGGGAATCCTACTGTTGAGCGTCGGCGACCGTGATTATAAAAACGAGAACGGTGAACTTCGCACTATGCCCGGTGTTAAGAATCTGATTCGTTATCAGCAAAATATTGCGGCCGAAAGTAATATTGCTTTTTGGAATATGTTTGAAGCCATGGGGGGAGACGGAAGTATGGCAAAACTGGTTCATGCTAAACCTTCTATGGCAAACTACGATTATACACATATAAACTTCCGAGGCGGCAAGCATTTGGCGGGACTGCTTTATGAAACCATGATTTATGGTAAGGAACAATACGACAGGAGGCGTGCTTATGAGAAAGAATAACCAGTTGTCGATCTTTATTCTTATTCTCACCGGTATGTTAAGTACCCTTTGTTTACTTACAGAAGCAATCGCACAAGACCGTATGCCTATATGTCCTCCATTAGGGAAGACTACAAAGCTGATAAAGCCCTTACGGGAAATGAACTGGGCGAATGATACGATTGCTGTACAAATAGCCTTTCCTTCAGCCTTCCGCGAAACTGGGCGGAATGAGATTCTTGATAGTATTGCTCTGCTAGCTCCCGTCTTTGAACATCTCCGCCAAGTGCGTGCCGGACTTTCTGAAGATACAGTCCGCATCTTTCATATTGGCGACAGTCATGTACGTGGACATATCTACCCTCAAACCACTGGTACCCGTTTGACAGAAACTTTCGGTGCTGTTTCTTATATAGATAAAGGCGTCAACGGAGCTACGTGCCTTACATTTACCCATCCGGATCGTATTGCTGAAATCGCCTCCTTGAAGCCCGAACTATTGATTCTCTCTTTCGGAACCAATGAAAGCCATAACCGGCGTTATAATATAAATGCCCATTACAATCAGATGGATGAACTTGTGAAACTGTTGCGCGACAGTCTTCCTAACATCCCCATTCTTCTGACTACCCCTCCCGGTTCCTATGAAAGTTTCCGGCAACGGAGGCGTAGACGCACGTATGCCATCAATCCCCGTACGGCAACAGCAGCGGAAACCATCCGCCGTTATGCAAAAGACCATCGCTTGCTCGTGTGGGATATGTACGATGTCGTCGGAGGAAAGCGTCGTGCCTGCACGAACTGGACGGATGCAAAGCTGATGCGTCCCGATCATGTACATTATTTACCTGAAGGATACATCCTGCAAGGAAATTTATTATACCAAGCACTTATCAAAGCATATAATGACTATGTTTCCCATTGATATAGATTTCAGTAGACTGAAAGAGGTACTTACCTACGATCCGCAAGCGCCGATGATATTCAGCAGTGGCATCTTCCTTTGGTTGTTCGCTGCTTTCATGGTAGTGTATGTGTTGTTACAACGTAAATATACTGCCCGTATCTTGTTTGTTACCCTCTTCTCCTACTATTTTTACTATAAGAGTAGCGGTACTTATTTTTTCCTGCTTGCCATAGTCACTGTTGCCGACTTCTTGCTTGCGCAACTTATGGAGCATACCCAAGGACATTGGAAGCGTAAAGGATTGGTAACTTTGAGTCTGGGTATTAATCTAGGACTTCTTGTCTATTTCAAATATACCAATTTCCTGGGTGGAGTGATAGCGTCATTGATGGGAGGAGAATTTACCGCTCTTGATATATTCCTGCCGGTCGGTATCTCCTTCTTTACTTTCCAGTCGCTAAGCTACACCATCGACGTTTATCGGAGAGACATAAAGCCATTGACGAATCTTTTGGACTATGCTTTCTACGTATCTTTCTTTCCCCAGTTGGTGGCGGGACCTATCGTGCGTGCCCGCGACTTTATCCCGCAAATCCGGAAACCTCTCTTTGTCTCGCAGGAGATGTTCGGCCGCGGAATCTTTCTGATCGTATCCGGTCTTTTCAAGAAAGCCATTATCTCCGATTATATCAGTATAAACTTTGTAGAACGTATTTTTGATAATCCTACTCTCTATTCCGGTGTTGAGAACCTGATGGGAGTCTATGGTTATGCTTTGCAGATTTACTGTGACTTTTCCGGATATAGCGACATGGCTATCGGTATCGCCTTATTGTTAGGTTTCCATTTCAATCTCAACTTTAATTCGCCTTATAAGTCTGCCTCTATTACTGAATTTTGGCATCGTTGGCACATCTCTTTATCCAGTTGGTTGCGAGATTATCTGTATATCTCTTTAGGCGGAAACCGGAAAGGTAAGTTCCGGCAATATCTGAATCTTATCATTACCATGTTTTTGGGTGGATTGTGGCATGGTGCCTCCTGGAACTTCGTTCTTTGGGGAACTTTTCATGGAGTAGCCTTGGCAATCCATAAAATGTGGATGTCTATCACCGGGCGTAAGAAAGGAGAGGAAAGTCACGGTTGGCGTCATGTGTTTGGAGTAATTATCACTTTCCATTTTGTCTGCTTCTGCTGGATATTCTTCCGCAATGCCGATTTCCAGAATTCAATGGATATGTTGGGACAGATATTCACCACTTTCCGTCCGCAACTGTTCCCGCAATTACTAGAAGGATATTGGAAAGTGTTTGCGTTGATGTTGCTTGGCTTCCTGCTTCATTTTGCTCCCGATAGTTGGGAAAATGCAGTTTGTCGAGGCGTTATTCGTTTGCCGTTCCTAGGAAAGGCAGTATTGATGGTCGCTTTGATTTACCTGGTTATTCAGATAAAGAGTTCGGAAATTCAGCCGTTTATTTATTTCCAGTTTTAAAGTCTTTTTCACATCGGGGAATAAATAGTTCTGATGCACGAAACAAAATCTTCCTCTAGGGAGGGTGGATTGGTTAATGTAGGACAAACTAGTCATTTTGTTGATTAATAGGGATACTATTCAGTATATTTTTTCTTTCTTTGCAAAGGAAAAAATCATTAATCAAATGGATAATTCATTCACTTATCAACCGGCAGCCGACCGTTATGAACGTATGCAGTATAAATATTGCGGTAAGAGCGGCTTGCAGTTACCTCTTATTTCTTTGGGCTTGTGGCACAACTTTGGTAGTGTGGACAACTTCACCGTGGCAACCGATATGATAAAGTATGCTTTTGACCACGGTATCACTCATTTCGATTTGGCGAATAACTACGGTCCTGTTCCGGGAAGTGCGGAAACCAACTTCGGACGTATTTTGAAAGAAAATTTCCAAGGTTATCGGGATGAGATGATTATCTCTTCCAAAGCCGGACATGAAATGTGGGCGGGCCCTTACGGTGGCAATAGTTCCCGTAAGAATCTGATGGCAAGTATCGACCAGAGTCTCCGTCGCACGGGATTGGAGTATTTCGATATTTTTTATAGCCATCGCTATGACGGTGTTACTTCGGTGGAAGAGACCATCCAAACATTGATTGACATCGTGAAGCAAGGGAAAGCCCTCTATATCGGAATCTCCAAATATCCGCCCGCACAGGCGCGTATAGCCTATGAGATGATGGCGAAAGCCGGAGTCCCTTGTCTCATCAGCCAATATCGGTATAGTATGTTTGACCGTGCGGTTGAGGCTGAAACGATTCCTTTGGCATCAGAATACGGTTCCGGTTTGATTGCTTTTTCTCCCTTGTCGCAAGGACTATTGACGGATAAGTACCTGAACGGCATCCCGGAAGGTTCACGAGCCGCACGCTCTTCCGGTTTCCTTCAACGTTCGCAGGTCACTCCCGAAAGGGTGGCAGCTGCCCGGCAGTTGAATGAAATCGCCCGCCGCCGCGGACAAACACTAGCTGAAATGGCATTGGCATGGGTGCTGAAGGACGAACGGATGACATCGGTGATAGTGGGGGCAAGTTCTGTGAATCAGTTGGCAGACAACTTGAACGTATTGGGGCATTTGGAGTTTACGGCCGCCGAATTGAAGGAGATAGAAGATGTTTTGCTTCAATAAGTAGCGGGGCAGATAGCCAAGAACGTGACGAGTTGGCGTGCCGTTATATGTTGCCGAAGAAAACGGATAATGCTGTTTTTGCGGTTTTTCACAGTGCCCACGCTGCATTGCAGTTGAATGGCTATTTCCTCGTTTTTTAGTCCCTGTTCAAAACTAAGAGAGAAAACCGTGCGCAGCTCGTCGGGTAAATGCTCAATGGCATCGTAGAGCAAATCAAGTGTTTCTTGCTCTATGATAGAATCGCTTAAATCGACAGACAAGTCGTCAAATGCCGACAGGTAGTTTTGATGACTGTTGCCTTTGCGCAAAACCGATATGGCAGCGTTGTGTATGGAATTGTAGAGGTAAGTTTTTAAATGACCGGCAGAGTGGAACGATTTGCGTAAAGTATAGGTGCTGTAGACAGAGTCTTGCACGCAATCTTCTGATAGAAACGCAAAGTCGGCTCCCAAACAGCGAGAAGCATACAATATGAGGGAAGGGTAGACTTGTTTGTAGAAACAATCTATCTTTCCTTGCTTGAAATCATTGAAAATTTCTTCTGTAAGAATCACGTTGTTTGGCTTAAATTCATTGCAAATGTAATGAAATGATTGGCAAATCAAAAAGAAAATAAAAAAATATGGGCGTATTGTTGTCTTTTTAATATCTCAGTGCGTATAAGGTGTATGACTTCGCAAAGAAGTATATTCTTTAATTATACTAATAAGAGATAATATGAGAACTACAAAGTATGCTTTCGCGGCACTGTTGTTTGTTATGGGAACACAGGCTCATGCACAGTTGCTAAAAGGAATGGTTAAAGGCGAAAAGGTGGAGGATGCCGTCATTTCTTATTCCCCCGATGGATATGCAGTCAATGCACAAGTGATTGACTTGGGAATAAAAGAGGATGGCTCTTTTGTTTTTGATATGGATTTTAACGGTGATGAAACAGACGTGGAAGTCCTGTTGGGTGATAATATGCTGGGTGCCCATCTTGCAAAAGGAAAAACGCTTGTGATGGACATTCAAAAAACGGATGGGGGATATGAGGTGCAGTTTAAAGGAGATGAGGCCCGATTGAGCTCTTTTGTTAATATGATGAAGCAGGCTTATGATGGAATGCGCTATTGGTCGCCCGATCCCTCGACAGAAAAGAGCAATGCTGAATATAGGGCTCTATTGGAAAAAGAGAATAAGAAGGTGAAGGAGCTGTTGCCAACCCTTAAAGATAAAAAGCAGCAAACCTATTATGCTAAACTGGCCGATTATAATTATAGATGGTGCAAGCTGCGCCTTATTATGGATGAATATGGTGGAAGAAAGGATGCAGACTATCGGAAAGATGCAGACTTTAAGGTGACTCTTGCCGATATTGATGTGAACGACCCCATTGCTTATCAAACCAACTTGTCGCTTACCAAAGTTTTTGCTTCTACTACCTGTGCGCAGGATGCGAGCGAAAAGTTCTGTCGTGAAGTGATGAAGTTAATAGACGATGAGGTGACACTGCCCAGTCTACGCTCTACGATGGTGATGATGATAGGACAGCAATACCTGATGTCTGGGGAGGCACATGAAAACCACGAAGCTTTTATCAATGATTTGAAGGCTTGGGCTGGGAAAGACGCACCGATGCTTGACACTATGATACAGCAATTTCTCGATAAAATAAAGTCGCAAAAAGAAATGGTTTCGGGCACGAAAGTTCCCGACATCACTCTCACCGATGCGCAAGGGAAAAACGTTCGGCTTAGCGAACTGCTTCAGTCTAAATTTACGTATATTGATGTCTGGGCAACTTGGTGCGGACCTTGTAAGCGGGAAATTCCGTTTGTGGCCAAACTGGTTGAGAAATACAAGGGTGCCGACAATATTCAGTTTCTTTCCATCTCTGTAGATGAGAATGTTGATGCTTGGAAGAAGATGATTGAGGCTGACAAACCCGCATGGCCTCAATTCAACATTAACGGTGCAGTGAATGCGGAGTTCTCGAAACAGTGGGGCATCACGGGAATCCCTCGTTTCATTATGATAGATGAGAAGGGAAACATTTTCAATGCAGATGCGCCCCGTCCCTCAAACGAAGAAACTTCGGCAATTCTTGATAAAGTGGTAGGTGGAAAGTAAACTCGGAATAGATATGGAGCAATCTGAATACATCGCAAAGCTGATTTATCGCCACCTGGTGGGCGATTTGTCAGAAGAGGAGCAGAAAACACTGGATGACTGGATAGCCGCCAATCCTTCTCATCGAACTCTTTATGAACGACTGCTCAACGAAGATTATCTGAAACAGCAATATAACCGTCGCCGTGCCATAAACTATCATCGGCCTATGAAGGCCATGAAAGCACGCATCCTGGTAGAACGTAGTGACAATAAAATGACAAAAGCTCTTGGTGGACGAAAGGCAATGTTATCGCTTATTGGTGTTGCTGCCGTTGTGTTACTTGTTTTCTGTTCTATCAGATTTATTCGCCTGCAAGAGCCGCAACACCCCAAAAAGGTGTTGGCTCAAGTGGAATCCGTGGAGATACAGCACGGAATCACGCAAGCCATTCTTACAACCGACGCAGGAGATACACTTTGCTTGAACAAGAATGTGTCTGAACCGAAGCTGGCAAAAGTGGAAGGCAGTGAGGACATTCACGTAAAGAGTCTTGCCACACTGCGAGGAGGTGAATTCAAGGTGACTCTTGAGGATGGGACGGAGGTGTGGCTCAATGCTGAGTCGCGGCTGATATATCCAGAAACTTTTGGCGAAGGCGACCGTCGTGTGGAAGTGGAAGGGGAGGCTTATTTTAAAGTGGCTAAAGACGAGCTGCATCCGTTTTATGTGGAGACTGCCGGACAGTTGGTGCGTGTGGTTGGCACGGAATTCGACATTCACTCCTATCCCGAAGATGCGGAGGTCACCACTACGCTTGTCTCAGGATCGATAGCCCTGAAGCCTGCGCAAAGCAATGGCGCGGAGCTGACTCTTACTCCGGGGCACCAATCGCATTTTGACAAACAGTCGATGGCGGCAACGGTCAAGACCGTCGACACAGAGGTAGTGACCAGTTGGCGCAGTGGAAAGTTTGTCTTTGAGAATCAAACTTTCGAGCAGATTATGAAGACGTTGAGTCGCTGGTACGATTTCGACTATCGTTTCAGTAACGAAGAGTTGTCTCAAATGCAGTTCATGGGCAGTGTGCCCCGCTACGGAACTTTCTCCGAAGTGCTTCAAATCCTTGAAGCCAGTGGAGGCATTAAGTTCCGTCAAAAAGGAAAGACTATATTGATAAGCAAAAAGTAGGAACAGGCTGTTTTTGCTTTATCTAACAGAAACCCTTATACATTATTAATAATGCGAATCAGCAGTTGATAAACATCAGCCTTTTCGCTTGTTAAAATGTTATTATTCAGTTAATTATCTCATAAATTAATTTTCTAATCTCCTTGAAAATCAGTATATTAGAAGAATAAAACCACTCATTGTTCTAATTATGATTCCCAAGGAGAAAGAATTAAAACTTATAAAAATATATATGTATATCTGCGATGTTTACGAGTCTTCACTCAAGTTCTACTGCCAGAGGTTCAGTAATAACAATCATCCAATCTTTACCGATCAGGAACTGCTTACTGTATATCTGTTCTGTGGAGCTTATCAACAATACTTTAAAATCAAAGACATACATACCTTTACCAAGGAATACCTGCTTTCATGGTTCCCTGACTTGCCTTCTTACCAAACATTCAATTATAGATTGAATTTGATGCCGGAAGCAATCAGCGAACTGGTCAGGCAGTTAATCCATTCATTCAAACCTCAAGATTGTGACAGTATGAAATCATTAGTTGACTCGATGCCTATCATTACTTGCGCAGGAAAGAACAAAGTAGGAAAGGTCGCCACTGAGATTACTTCCAAAGGATATTGTTCGACAAAGAACATGTATTATTTCGGAATAAAACTCCATGCAGTGGCTTTCCGTAGAAAAGGAACTATACCTTTTCCTGAAATGCTCATACTTTCCGCTGCTGATGAAAATGACTCCACTGTATTCAAAAGAGAATGTGTGGGAAATCTGAACAATAGAGAAATATATGCCGATAAAATATATTCGGATATACCATTCTATAAAGAGACGAAAGAATGCAAAAAACTCGAGCTATTTACTCCTGTAAAAGCTATCAAAGGAGAATCACCTGAAATAACAAAAAGGGAGAAAGCGGCAAGAGACTTGTTTTCAACGGCAGTCTCAAAAGTCAGACAACCCATTGAAGCATTATTCAACTGGTTGAATGAAAAAACAAATATTCAAAGAGCGATGAAGGTCAGATCTACATCTGGACTTCTGGTACATACGATGGGAAAAATTGCCATCGCATTAATTACTCTAATTTTTAACTAAGGAATCAAATACTGATTCGCATTAATAACTAATTAGTGAAAGATTTATGAGATACAACCATTGCATTCAGTTTTGGGGAGTTCTTGTGTTGTTGCTCGTGCTGAATGTTCAGTTCGCAGTCGCACAAACCTATAGCGTGAAGTACAACGACCAAAGCGTTGAGCTAGTAATTCGTGACTTACGCAAACGTACAGGCTATGAGTTCGTTTATCAAAAACAAGTGATTGAGGAGGCTCCTCACATTACGGGCTATTTCAAAGACATGACATTGCAGCAGTTGCTCAACCGCATTTTTCTCAATGAGGCAAGTATTGACTACGAGATTGTGAAGCAGACCATCGTCTTGAAAAAGATGAATCCTGACGATGACTTTTATTTTAAAAGCAATGTGACCGGTATGGTGACCGACGAGAACGATGAGCCGTTGGTGGGCGTATCGGTGATGCAACGAAGTACAAAAAATGGTGTTGCTACCGATGTGGATGGCGCCTTCTCGCTTTTGGTGGAGGGGAAGAACCCTTCGGTAGAGGTGAGCTACGTGGGCTACAAGAAGAAGAATGTAACGATAAACCGCAAGATGCCTTTCTTTGTAGTAAAGCTACAGCCGGATGAAACTATTCTTGACGAGGTACTTGTGACGGGTTTCCAAAACATCAAGCGTGAGAGTGCGGTAGGAGCTTATCAGACTATTCATTCGAAAGATTTGGATGACTATTTTACAAACGACGTGGCTTCGCGTTTGGAGGGGAAGGTACCCGGGCTGGTGTCATACAACAATGGAAATGGGAAAAATGGCGAAGATGCGTTGGTAATCCGTGGCGCAGGGTCGTTTAATGCGCGTACCAGTCCGCTGGTCGTGGTAGACGGGCTTCCCATTGAGGGTTCGCTGGAAACGGTAAATTCCTATGATATTGAAACCATCAATGTGTTGAAAGATGCTTCGGCTGCCAGTATCTATGGTGCGCGGGCTTCAAATGGCGTGATTGTTATTACAACCAAGCGAGCGCACAAAGACAGAATCTCGGTAGATTTTAATGCCGATCTCACCATTTCCGAAAATCAAAGCTATAGCAACCGTCGATGGGCCAACGCTTCACAGTATCTTGATGTGGAGGAGGCCAACTTCAACTATGTGAGCAACGATGCCAATCTTTACAACGGACTTTTGGGACAGTATAATGCAAGACCTTCTGCGCTGTCGCCTGCTGCTCGGCTGATGTTGCGGCACAAATTGGGCGAAGTGAGCGATGCCCACTATGCTGCTACTATGAACCAGTGGCGGCAAAATGATTACCGCCGTGAGTGGCAGGATGCTATGGAACGGCAGCAGATACAGCATCAGTATAATTTAGCCTTTCGCACACAAGGTAAGCGCATCAACTCGAACATTGTGCTCAACTATACAGGTGATAATCTGGGACGTGTGAATGAAAGCAAGAACTCTTTTAGGGCTAGCTATAACGGAGAAATGGATGTGACCAAATGGCTCGACCTCTCTTTTGGGGTAAATCTTATTAGTGAGCGTTCAAAAACGCATGCTTCGGGTGCAAACCTTTATAACGACATCAACAGCTTTGCACCTTATATGAGTATGCGTAATGCCGATGGATCGGTAGCTGCTATGGAGGCAGCCACTTATCTTGGTGAGGAGTCGCTCGGCAACTCGTCGTTAGGACTGAAGGATGAAAGCTATAATTTGCTCAATGAGACGAACCTGAATTTTAGTCGTGAACGTCGTAACAACATCCGCTCCTATGTGCATGCTTCTTTCCACATTCTGCCCGAATTGGTTCTGTCTACCAAGTTTCAATATGAAGACATCATCTACAAAGACGAAACCTATTTGGAGGGACAGAGTTACTATATGCGCCACCTCTACAACCTTGCCACAAGCGATGGCGTGCATCATTTGCCCGAAGGCGGTATGCTCTCTACCAACAACCAAAATGGCGATTATTACACTTTTCGTGTGCAGGGCAACTATGCAAGGACTTTTGCCGAAAAGCATGCGGTAGAGGCAATTGTCGGCTTTGAATATCGCCAGACCCATAACCGTTATGCCAAAAACGTGCTCTTGGGATACGATGACCAAACGCAGACCAATATGAATCACCTTATCAACTTTTATGATTTAAACCAGTTGCAATCGAGTGATTTGGGCACTTCTTATTCACCTGCCGGTGCTTTGCCTTCCGAAGAAGATTTTAAGACGCAAGATGTCTTGCATCGTTTCTATTCGCTTTATGCCAATGCAAACTATACCTACGACTCGCGCTATGCCGCCCAGTTCAGCTATCGTGTAGACAAGACCGACCTTTTTGGCGCAGATCCAAAATATAGAGGACGTCCGCTTTGGTCGGCAGGTGCAAGCTGGAATCTACAGAACGAAGATTTCATGAAAGGTCTGAAGTGGATTGACGTATTGAAACTTCGCGCCAGCTATGGACTCACCGGAAACATAGACCAAAGCGTTTCTTCTTACCTGACTGCTGCCATTGCTGTCAACGATATCAACAGCAGTAAGGGAGCTACTCTCAACACACCGCCCAACGACCAGCTGCGCTGGGAAAAAACAGCTAGCTGGAATGTAGGGGTAGACTTTTCTTTCATCGGCAACAGACTTAGTGGTGGCATTGATTGGTATTATAAAAAGAGTACCGACTTGCTTTCGCTTACTGACATTGACCCTACAACGGGTTGGACTTCGCTCACCATCAACAACGGAAAAGCACGTAACACGGGTGTCGAACTTCAACTCAATGGTGTCATCCTGGATGCCAGAACCACTAACGACGTGGGATTGAATGTCTCCTTGGGTATTGCGCACAATAGTAACAAGATACTAAAGGTGGACCATGCTGCTTCATCGGGTTACGAGGCACTCAATACCATGCATCAAGGAGATCCGATAAATGCTCTTTATTCTTACCGCTTTGCCGGAATGCAGACTGATGAGAGTGGGGTGCAGGCTTATGGATGGTACGATGCAAAGGGGAATGTTCATGCAACCGACGTACAGAATGGTGAGTTTACCACTGCTGATGTTGTTTATTCGGGTTCGCTTGATCCAAAAATCAATATTACTTTCTCACCGGAAATTACGTGGAAGGGCTTCTCGCTTTCGGCTATGTTTGCTTACTATGGCGGACACGTGATGCGTGCCGCCATGGAAGATTGGACTTACGGTGGTTCACAATACGGATACGGCAACTTAGAAGAACCTATGCCTTCGGCATTTGCCAACTACTGGACGGCTACCGACAAAAACACAGGCATTGCTAACGGTTGTACCAGCTTGAGTACCATCGGAAATCCTTATTACATTGACCAAACGGTGGTGAAGGCCGACTTTATGAAGCTCCGTTACATCGTGCTGGGTTATAATTTCCCAAAGAAGATGTGCAAGAAACTTGGCATTGGCAGTATGCGTCTGCGCGCGCAAATGAACAATGTGGCCAAGTGGGTACGTAACGACTTAGGCATAGACCCCGAAGCCGTTGACCCCTATTCGGGCTATGCTATAGCTAAACCTCGTAAGAGTTATGTAATGAGTTTGAGTGTGAATTTTTAAAATACGGAAACAATGAAAACAAATCGATTTCAAGGCTTTAAGACTCTTTTGGTTTTGCCTTTGAGCCTCTTCGCCCTTTTATTTATATCGGGTTGCGACAGTCAACTCGACATCGTTCCCAAAGGACAGTCTACACTTTCCACGGTGGATGATTTGGAGATGCTTCTCAATAATAATCTCTCAATAGGGGTAGCTTACACCGATCTCGGCATCGTATGTAACGAAACGCTGGGGCAATCAATCAATGTGCCTACCGAGCTGTCGCAAACCAATACGTTAAACTATGCCATGCTGGCATGGGACGAAGCGGTAGACCGAGCAAGTTTGTCCCTCACCGACGACCGCTACAACAACGGCTATAAGTTTATCAATTACATGAACACCCTTATCGAAAAAATGTCCGATGCTTCAGGAAGCGACTCCAAGAAGAAGGCTCTTATAGCCGAGGCTCATGTAATGAGGGCTTATCTGCATTGGTTGCTCGTCAACATCTATGCAAAACAATACGATGAGGCCACAGCGCAAACCGATGGAGGTATAGCTTACGTGACAGACCTTAACCTTACTGACACCAAGCAGAAGCAGACGGTGGCAAAGGTGTATGAGAATATCCTAGCCGACTGTAGCGACGAATACATTGATGCTCTGCCCCTGCAAAACAACGATGTGCTGCGTGCCGACCAAGCATGGGGCAATGCCGTTCGTGCCAAGGTGCTGATGCAGATGAAGCGTTATGCCGATGCGTTGCCTTATGCTCGAAAGGCGGTAGAGTTGCGTCCCGAAATAGAAGACCGTTCGTCAGTGCTTACCAATCTTGATTATTTCAACCAACGCCAAAACACCAATAATTTGTTGTATTCCGGAATTATATTCTTTACCTGCACTATCTCGCCTGAAACCGTGGCACTCTTTGAAAAAGGCGACTATGTGAAAGATTATGCTTTTGCCAACGGGCAAACGTCTATGGGTGGAGGAGATGATGACGGTGACGACTACGACGACGATGAGGACTACGACGACGATGAAGAAGTATACAACGCAAAGTGCGAAGCCATTGTTGCAAAGGTAAAAGCCTTCAATCTTATGGCTATGGATGAAGAAATGGGCGATGGCAACGATGAAGAAGACGAGTACATGCCTCTCAATGCTGCTAACCCGAGTTGGAGTTCTCTTTATGGTATGATGCTTTCGGGAGTCATAGGCTCAGAAATGTATTTCAGCATGAATAGCTATGTCAACAGTTATGGCATCACCACCGATCGTATG
The DNA here is from genome assembly GCF_002632415.2 of Bacteroides celer. Taxonomy (NCBI): domain Bacteria; kingdom Pseudomonadati; phylum Bacteroidota; class Bacteroidia; order Bacteroidales; family Bacteroidaceae; genus Bacteroides; species Bacteroides celer. The sequence goes on from NZ_CP178209.1 coordinate 734,350, forward strand.
TATTACACGCTGGCCGAATGTTTGATTCGTACCCGTTCGATTGAAGAGGGGATGGCGCAAATCAATCAAGTGCGAACCTATCGCATTCACCCCGACTATTACACCCCTCTTTCGGCTACTACCGAAGCGGAGGCAATGGAGACGCTGCGCAATGCCAAATGGATAGAATGTATAGGAACCTACGAAAACTTTTTTGACAGCAAGCGTTGGAACACGGAAGAGGCTTACAAACGCACTCTTAACCGGACCATTATGGATATGACAGGTGAGGTGAAAACTTTCTCACTTGCTCCGGATAGTAAATTATGGGTGTTCCCCTTCCCGCAAAACGCTGTCAGACTAAATCCAACTTTAACTCAAAATTATTAATATGAAAACTTTCCCGCGTTTAGCATTATTGCTCTGCATGGCATTTGCCTCTACAATGGCTCATGCTCAACTTCTTACAATCTCCGTGTCTGATACGACCGGATTGTCTAATGGTATGATTTTAGCACCAGGTGGCGATTTTCAACCACTGACTTTTGTAAATAAAAAATTGTCTTATGATCGTGATAAGCTGAAGCCTTTTACCACCGTTTCCATCCTATCGCCTAGTGGCTTTATGTTTAGTGCTGTGGTAGAACCGGGACAGACTCTACAGATGAAATTGTCAAAGAAAGGCGATCTCTGGAAAGCCGATTACAAAGGTAAAAACAGGGATGCCTGTGTTTTTCAAAACGAGTTTGGGCGCATGAGTGCCCGCGGATGGGAAAACATTGAATTCGATGAATATGGCGAAGAGGTCCTGACCTTTAAAAAATCGTTTGACTTTGACACGGAGTCGGCCCGTGTAGACAAGCAATATGCGCTCTGCAAGAAATTGGCTGCTAAGATTCAGCCGGTCGAATTGAGTCAGGAATATCTGAAAAAGGTGGAGGCAACTCTTCTTTCAAGTCGATTTGCGATGGCGAATGCACGGGAGCAAATGGCTGGGCGTGATCCCATGAAAAGTGCTTCCGTACAAGCTATTTTAAAGCAAGTCAATCCCAATAGCGAAGACGAGAATGAACGTGGCTTGACTGTTCCTTTCCTTAAATCAAAACTGTCAACTACAAAAGAAGACCTTGACCAAACGGCTTATGGCATTGAGTTTGCACAGACGATAGATAAATATGTGAGTAATGAGAAGATACGGCACATTCTATTCAACGAATTGGCTTCGTCTATGTTCAACACGGATGGCAGTAAGCATACTCTCGATATAGATAAGTTCTGGAGTGTCTATACAAAGCTGGCCGATCAAGAATTGATAACCTATTATCAGGATGCAATTGATTCGCATCATGCCACCACAAGCGGGGCCATTTGTCCTGATGAGAGCTTTGTGGATTTGCAGGGTAACAAACACTTGCTTTCTGAATTTTTCAACAAAGGCAAGTATCTCTTTATTGATATATGGGCCACGTGGTGTATCCCCTGCTGTGCTGAGATTCCTTTTGTAGAAAAGCATGTTCAGCATTACAAAGACAATGATAAGATTCAGTTTATCTCGATAAGCATCGACCACAATCATGAGGCGTGGAAAAAGAAACTCAAAAAAGACAATCCACAGTGGCAGCAGTTCATTTCCTCAAACAAAGAAGAAATAAACAAACTGATGAAAGATTGGGGTATCATGGGCATTCCTCGTTTTGTGATTATCAGTCCGGATGGAACTATCAATCAGGCATCCGCCTTTCGTCCAAGCGACGATAAATTCTATGAGTTATTGGATGCCATTATTCATTAAGTCCACATCAGAAGCCTCTTTTGCGTGATTAGAATGCCCAAGAGGCTTCTGATGTGAAAATGCTAAACCAAGGATCGTTGTATATAGGATTGATGAAAGTCTAAGGATGATGGTGAGGCATACCTCCTGACTTTATCCATTTGTTCCTCCGTTTTCTTACAAATCATCTCCTTTAGTCCGTCAGTTCAAGAAGCGTTTTGATGGTTCGATTGTAATCAGTCCGAAATATAGCCTTGTCATGGGGCAGCCTGTTTCCGGTAAATCTATTTATACGGCATCCATTCGGGGCTTCGTCAGTTGAATGTTGAAGAATCAGGTTCGCCCTTTCACCTTGTCCGCAACCTGTTGATTATGATAGAGATATGGGTGAATGCGAATGCGAAAAGAGCGTTCTTTCAGCTTTCGCCCCTTTCACCTGTTTCTCCATCTTTATCGCCTTCGGATTTAGGATGATGAGCAAGCCTGTATGGTCAGCTTGATGGATATATGGTTGACGTGATGTGTATTAATGCCTATCACGTCAACCATTAATACTCGCCCGCCCAACTATTAATACTTGTCATCTCGACTATTAATGGCTGTCGTCTCAACAATTAATACTTGTCGTCTCAGCAATTAATGCCTGTCCGCCCAACAATTAATGCCTAATTAGTTAACAATTAGTATTCGCTGCGGCATGCAAAGCCATAATCATGCTTCTTGTCACAAAATCATTAGCTTTACGATACCCAAAGCATGGCTTTATGATATCCAAATCATCGCTTATTCCTTTGTTGAAAAAATTGCGGGTGAAGGAGGACTTGTCAGAAAAATGAGAATGATGAGAAAAATGGGAAAGATGAGAATTAGACTGAGGTCGTAGACTGAAGCGTAGGAATGTGTATTTGGTCGAAATAGAAGAAATAGGGAAATGAGGTGAAGGCGTTGAAGGGATTAAATGTAAGCGTCTCCGCGATTCTATCTTGTCGCCCTTTTTTCATTCTTATATTTTTGCTATGTATAAAAATGAAGCATTATGGATTTAGCAGAAAATCGATTTGGAAAAACTTGGAAACATTTCCTTGAAGTATTGAAAGTAGACTACAATTGTTCTTTAGCCGATGTTTGCCGCGATCAGCATACCACTTTTGGTGGTATGAGTTCCTGGATGTCCAGACGGGGCTATAGCGTTAAACAAGCCAAGGCAGATGTGGTCCGTGATTATTATGGCGGCGTTGAACCCTCCCAACCGACAACTTCCTCTCCTTCATTCACTCAAATAGCACCCGCCATGTTGCCGGAAGAAGAGTTTAGTCTTGCCGGGATCACAATCACCTTTAACAGTGGAACCACCATTTCGGTCAAACGGGCCACACCCAGTGGTGTTATTAAAATGTTGCGCGATTACGAAAGAAAGGAGGGAGATCCATGTATTCTCTAACATCAGCCAATCGCTACTATCTGTACCAGGGCTTTGTTCGTATGAACCTTGGCATTGACGGTTTATTCAAAATTATACGATCGGAAATGAAGGACTTGTCTCCCGTTTCTGGAGATATCTTTTTATTCTTTGGTAAAAACCGACAAAGTGTAAAAATACTGCGTTGGGATGGCGATGGCTTTCTTCTGTACTACAAGCGCCTCGAAGGTGGAAGTTTTGAGTTACCGACATTTAACCCCAATACAGGTAATTACGAGATTTCTTATCAGGTTTTGTCTTTTATCTTAAATGGAGTGTCATTAAAGTCTGTACGGTTGAGAAAACGTTTTAGGATCTAATACAAAATTCTGACTATTAGTTATTTGTGCTAAAGATATCATCCGGTTTATTTGGCTAATTTGTTGATTTTTTATATCTTTATGCCATGAAAAAGGATGAGATCATAGAGTTATTGAAGGAACAAATCAAGGGATTACGAAATGACAACAACAGACTCTTGGACCAAATAGATGCTTTGATAAAGGAGGTTTCTTCCCTTAAAGAGGCACTCCTTCAAAAAGGCGAATCTCTTAGCAAGCAACAGCGCCTTACTAAGGGACTCGCCAAACTTGTATCCAACACATCCGAACAGCAACAGGCTCCCCAATCTGCCATATCCGAAGAAGAGCGGCAGAAGATAGAAGCGGAAAAAGCAGATAAGCGTAAAGCAAGAAAGAACAATGGGGCCAAACGTGACATGCATTATGAGATGGAGGAAGAAGAACATGTCGTTTATCCCGATGATCCCGATTTTGACATCAATAAGGCCCGGTTGTTTACCACTGTTCCCAGAATATGCGTCCGCTATGAATGTGTACCCATGCGCTTCATCAAACATGTCTACAAGATACACACCTATACGCAAGAAGGTCGCCTGTTTGAGGGAAAAACACCGGCTTCGGCCTTCTTGAATTCCAGTTATGACGGTTCATTTATTGCCGGATTGATGGAATTACGTTATATACAATCGCTACCTGTTGAAAGAATCATCAACTACTTCGAGGGGCATGGCTTTACGCTGAAGAAACCTACGGCTCATAAGTTGATAGAAAAAGCCTCAAGCCTCTTCGAAAATCTTTATAAGTGCATCCGGCAGACAGCTTTGAGTGATCCTTATAAGGCAGCCGATGAAACCTATTACAAAATACTCGTCCCGGAAAAGAACAGCAAGGGAAAAAGAGTCAGGAAGGGATACCTTTGGGTGGTTGTCGGCATAAACACCAGGATGATATACTTGCTCTATGATGACGGCTCCCGGTCTGAAAGAGTTATTCTTAACGAATTAGGCAGTTGCAAAGGTATCATACAAAGCGATGGTTACTCACCTTACCGGAAGCTCGAAAGCGATGCTTATCCCAATATCACACGCATCCCGTGCTTGCAACATATAAAACGGAAATTTATAGATTGCGGTGAGAAGGACCCGGATGCAAAAAGGATCGTGGAGCTGATAAACGCACTTTATCAAAACGAGCATAAGCATAAAGTTGGGGTTGAGGGATGGACGGTAGAACAGAATCTTATGCATCGAAAAAAGTATGCGCCGGACATACTCGGAGAAACAAAAGATGTGCTTGATGAAATAGAAGAACGGGGGGATTTGTTACCTAAGAGCGAACTGCAGGAAGCCATTACCTATCTTCGCAATGAGTGGAATGCAGTGGTGGACATCTTTAATTATGGTGACACTTATCTGGACAACAATATGGTTGAACGGATGAACCGGTACATATCCTTATCAAGAAAAAACTCATTGTTCTTCGGCAGCCATAAGGGGGCCGAACGAGGCGCCATACTCTATACGATAGCACTCACTTGTAGGATGCATAAAGTGAATCTATTTGAGTATCTCACGGATGTGATAAACAGAACAGCCGAATGGCAACCGAACACACCAATTGAGAAATACAGGGAACTGCTTCCTGACAGATGGGAAAAGGCTAATGACTAAAAAGGGATCATTAGCCTTTTTATTTTAATACACTATATAGAATCGCGGAGACGCTTACGATTAAATCGCCCTTTCACAAGTCATCCTTCACCCGTATCCTCCTTATTCACAACAAGATGCTCCACCTGTGAAAGCGGTGAACCCCGTATTGGAAGAACGGCAGAGGAAACCCCAGAATCCCAGTTATCCCAAGTCTCCCCGCATGTAGAATAAAGCCTGACTGCCGTCGCCCGCTGCCGGCCTCTTTCAAAAAACGCACCAATCAACCAATCAATCAACCAACACCGATCCATCCATCCATCCATCAACCAATCCATCCATCCTATTCCCCGTTCCTCGCTCGGCCTTCCTGATGTAATCCCGTTCACGCTCCCGCGTGTGATATAATAATGTGTCTTTCTCCTATTGTTTCCGCCCCCAATCCACTCATGATAAAAAACATGTTCTGCAACATCGTTCTGCATCAGCACTTTAGCGAATTCCTTCAAAAAAACTCAGAAAAAATAGTTTGATATATTTGGAGTGTATACGAAAAGGGCGTACTTTTGCACCCGCTTTCCAAGAGAAGAAAGCCTTGACAAATTGACTTAGTGAAAAGCGGAATCCCACTTAAAGAAAAGAACAAAAAACTTCCGAAAAAGTTTGGATTATAATAAATAAAGTTCTTATCTTTGCAGTCCGATTCGCAAAGAAAAACGGCAAGAGTTATTCTTTCATACATTCTTTCCCTTTCGCATAGAGAGCCAGAGAAACCGAGTAAAAAGAAAAACTAAAAAAAAACTTCCGAAAAAGTTTGGTAGTTAAAAATAAAGCCCTTACCTTTGCACCCGCTTTTAAAACGAAAGCAACAAGTTCTTTGAAATATTGATAAACAATACAAGTAGTACAAGTAAAAAAAATAGAACCGTCAATACTTGTCTTATGCAGTAGTGATACACTTAAGACTGATAGGTATTTGAATAAGGTCAATAAATTTACGGCGTCCTGAACAGAGCAAAAAAGTCATCTTAACCGATGATAAAAAATACTTTTACAATGAAGAGTTTGATCCTGGCTCAGGATGAACGCTAGCTACAGGCTTAACACATGCAAGTCGAGGGGCAGCATTTTTCTAGCAATAGAAGAGATGGCGACCGGCGCACGGGTGAGTAACACGTATCCAACCTGCCGATAACTCCGGGATAGCCTTTCGAAAGAAAGATTAATACCGGATAGTATACGAATATCGCATGATATTTTTATTAAAGAATTTCGGTTATCGATGGGGATGCGTTCCATTAGTTTGTTGGCGGGGTAACGGCCCACCAAGACTACGATGGATAGGGGTTCTGAGAGGAAGGTCCCCCACATTGGAACTGAGACACGGTCCAAACTCCTACGGGAGGCAGCAGTGAGGAATATTGGTCAATGGGCGAGAGCCTGAACCAGCCAAGTAGCGTGAAGGATGAAGGCTCTATGGGTCGTAAACTTCTTTTATATGGGAATAAAGTTTTCCACGTGTGGAATTTTGTATGTACCATATGAATAAGGATCGGCTAACTCCGTGCCAGCAGCCGCGGTAATACGGAGGATCCGAGCGTTATCCGGATTTATTGGGTTTAAAGGGAGCGTAGGTGGATTGTTAAGTCAGTTGTGAAAGTTTGCGGCTCAACCGTAAAATTGCAGTTGAAACTGGCAGTCTTGAGTACAGTAGAGGTGGGCGGAATTCGTGGTGTAGCGGTGAAATGCTTAGATATCACGAAGAACTCCGATTGCGAAGGCAGCTCACTAGACTGTCACTGACACTGATGCTCGAAAGTGTGGGTATCAAACAGGATTAGATACCCTGGTAGTCCACACAGTAAACGATGAATACTCGCTGTTTGCGATATACAGTAAGCGGCCAAGCGAAAGCATTAAGTATTCCACCTGGGGAGTACGCCGGCAACGGTGAAACTCAAAGGAATTGACGGGGGCCCGCACAAGCGGAGGAACATGTGGTTTAATTCGATGATACGCGAGGAACCTTACCCGGGCTTAAATTGCAAATGAATATTTTGGAAACAGAATAGCCGCAAGGCATTTGTGAAGGTGCTGCATGGTTGTCGTCAGCTCGTGCCGTGAGGTGTCGGCTTAAGTGCCATAACGAGCGCAACCCTTATCTTTAGTTACTAACAGGTGATGCTGAGGACTCTAGAGAGACTGCCGTCGTAAGATGTGAGGAAGGTGGGGATGACGTCAAATCAGCACGGCCCTTACGTCCGGGGCTACACACGTGTTACAATGGGGGGTACAGAAGGCAGCTACACGGCGACGTGATGCTAATCCCAAAAACCTCTCTCAGTTCGGATCGAAGTCTGCAACCCGACTTCGTGAAGCTGGATTCGCTAGTAATCGCGCATCAGCCATGGCGCGGTGAATACGTTCCCGGGCCTTGTACACACCGCCCGTCAAGCCATGAAAGCCGGGGGTACCTGAAGTACGTAACCGCAAGGAGCGTCCTAGGGTAAAACTGGTAATTGGGGCTAAGTCGTAACAAGGTAGCCGTACCGGAAGGTGCGGCTGGAACACCTCCTTTCTGGAGCGATGTCGTAACTGTCACAAACGTGACAGCCACTTATAGACTTTAAAGGTTCTGTTTTTTGTACTACTGGTACTTGTTTATTTATAACATATAGATCAACCATCTATAGAAGTATAGATAGAGATAAACAAGAGAAAAAAGAAGCCGAGTCTAACATACAGGTAGACAAGGTTGAACTAGTCCTATAGCTCAGTTGGTTAGAGCGCTACACTGATAATGTAGAGGTCGGCAGTTCAACTCTGCCTGGGACTACCAAGCTCAAGAACGAAGGAATGACGCGTCAGCGGAATGAAGCAATTCTTGATAACCTCTTGGGGGATTAGCTCAGCTGGCTAGAGCATCTGCCTTGCACGCAGAGGGTCAACGGTTCGAATCCGTTATTCTCCACCATCTCTGAAAAGAGAAACGATCTTTGACATGATGTACAAAAAGTAAAATTTTAGTAAGAGCTAAAAGTATATATCAAACCGTACGTGTTCGAGTATGCAATATTGATAAAAGGAAGCAATTCCCATACCAATACCAGTATAAGAATAAAACGTTTGAAAGAAAGTAAGCAAGGGCGCATGGCGGATGCCTTGGCTCTCGGAGGCGATGAAGGACGTGATAAGCTGCGATAAGCTTCGGGAAGGTGCAAATAACCTTTGATCCGAAGATTTCCGAATGGGACAACCCGTCATTCTGAAGGAATGACATCTTGCATAGCAAGAGGCTAACACAGGGAACTGAAACATCTTAGTACCTGTAGGAAAAGAAAATAATAATGATTCCCCTAGTAGTGGCGAGCGAACGGGGATTAGCCCAAACCAATGTTGTTACGGCAATATTGGGGTTGTAGGACCACGATATCGCAAGAACTTTAGTGAGAAGAACCCTTTGGAAAATGGGACCATAGACGGTGATAGTCCGGTATTCGAAGCTAAACGAAGCGTAGTGGTATCCTGAGTAGCGCGGGACACGAGGAATCTTGCGTGAATCTGCCGGGACCATCCGGTAAGGCTAAATACTCCCGAGAGACCGATAGCGAACCAGTACTGTGAAGGAAAGGTGAAAAGCACTTCGAATAGAAGAGTGAAATAGTCCCTGAAACCGTGCGCCTACAAGCGGTCGGAGCAACTTCGGTTGTGACGGCGTGCCTTTTGCATAATGAACCTACGAGTTACTTTTTCCGGCAAGGTTAAGTGTCTCAAGACATGAAGCCGAAGCGAAAGCGAGTCTGAACAGGGCGATTAGTCGGAAGGAGTAGACGCGAAACCAAGTGATCTACCCTTGGTCAGGTTGAAGGTTAGGTAACACTAACTGGAGGACCGAACCGATAAGCGTTGAAAAGCTTCCGGATGAACTGAGGGTGGGGGTGAAAGGCTAATCAAACTTGGAGATAGCTCGTACTCCCCGAAATGCATTTAGGTGCAGCCTTGGGAATTACTACTGTGAGGTAGAGCGACTGATAAGATGCGAGGGCTTCACCGCCTATCAAGTCTTGATAAACTCCGAATGCGCAGTAGTTCGATCCCAGGAGTGAGGGCATGGGTGCTAAGGTCCATGTCCTAAAGGAGAAGAATCCAGACCATCAGCTAAGGTCCCGAAATAATTGCTAAGTTGAACTAACGAAGTCAGATTGCTAAGACAGCTAGGATGTTGGCTTGGAAGCAGCCATTCATTTAAAGAGTGCGTAACAGCTCACTAGTCGAGGAGTTTGGCGTGGATAATAATCGGGCATCAAGCAATTTACCGAAGCTATGGGATCCGTAAGGATCGGTAGGGGAGCATTCCACTCTGCGTCGAAGGTGAAGCGTGAGCTTTGCTGGAGCGTGTGGAAAAGCAAATGTAGGTATAAGTAACGATAAAGGGGGTGAGAAACCCCCTCGCCGAAAGACTAAGGTTTCCTGATCAACGCTAATCGGATCAGGGTTAGTCGGGTCCTAAGGCTCAGCCGAACGGTGAGGCCGATGGCAGAACAGGTTAATATTCCTGTACTACCTTAAAGAGTGACGTGGAGACGGAGGAGTGACAGCGCCGCGGACTGACGGAATAGTCCGTTGAAGGGTGTAGATGTTGATTATCCCAGGCAAATCCAGGATAAGAGTCGAACCTGATAGTATACCAAATTCTTCGGAATAAGGTAATAGTGCGTGTAAGCATACTCCCAAGAAAATCCGCTAAACTTAATCTTTAAGGTACCCGTACCGCAAACGGACACACGTAGTCGGGTTGAATATACTAAGGCGCTTGAGTGATTCACGGTTAAGGAACTAGGCAAATTGACCCTGTAACTTCGGGATAAAGGGTCCCAACGAGAGTTGGGCGCAGAGAATAGGTCCAGGCAACTGTTTAACAAAAACACAGGGCTGTGCCAAATTGAAAGATTACGTATACAGCCTGACACCTGCCCGGTGCTGGAAGGTTAAGAGGAGATGTCATCGCAAGAGAAGCATTGAATTGAAGCCCCAGTAAACGGCGGCCGTAACTATAACGGTCCTAAGGTAGCGAAATTCCTTGTCGGGTAAGTTCCGACCTGCACGAATGGTGTAATGATCTGGACACTGTCTCAACCGTGAGCTCAGTGAAATTGTAGTATCGGTGAAGATGCCGATTACCCGCGATGGGACGAAAAGACCCCGTGAACCTTTACTATAGCTTAACATTGAATTTGGGTAATTGATGTGTAGGATAGGCCGGAGACTTTGAAGCAGGTACGCCAGTATTTGTGGAGTCGCTGTTGAAATACGGCCCTTTGATTATTTGAGTTCTAACTCGTAGATACGAGGACACTGTTTGGTGGGTAGTTTGACTGGGGTGGTCGCCTCCAAAAGTGTAACGGAGGCTTCTAAAGGTGCCCTCAGGACGATTGGTAACCGTCCGTAGAGTGTAATGGCATAAGGGCGCTTGACTGGGAGACAGACAAGTCGATCAGGTAGGAAACTAGAGCATAGTGATCCGGTGTTTCCGTATGGAAGGGACATCGCTCAAAGGATAAAAGGTACTCCGGGGATAACAGGCTGATCCCTCCCAAGAGCTCATATCGACGGAGGGGTTTGGCACCTCGATGTCGGCTCGTCACATCCTGGGGCTGGAGAAGGTCCCAAGGGTTGGGCTGTTCGCCCATTAAAGTGGCACGCGAGCTGGGTTCAGAACGTCGTGAGACAGTTCGGTCTCTATCTATCGTGGGCGTATGAAATTTGCGTGGCTCTGACACTAGTACGAGAGGACCGTGTTGGACTGACCGCTGGTTTACCAGTTGTGCCGCCAGGTGCATTGCTGGGTATCTAAGTCGGGATTGGATAAGTGCTGAAAGCATCTAAGTACGAAGCCAGCCACAAGATTAGATTTCTTAGGGTCGTCAAAGACGATGACGTTGATAGGATGCAGGTGTAAAGGTGGTAACATCAAAGCCGAGCATTACTAATTGCCCGTTCACTTTCTTTCGAACATGTACCGGTTGGGTATATACGTTTAGCTTTCTAGACACTGAAATTTTACTTTTCATCATGTCATAACCTTATTCAGGTGGTTATAGCACGAGGGTTCCACCTCTTCCCATTCCGAACAGAGAAGTTAAGCCTCGTCACGCCGATGGTACTGCGTAACAGTGGGAGAGTAGGTAGCCGCCGTTTTTAAGAAAAGTCCCCTTCAGTAGAAATATTGGAGGGGATTTTTAATTTCTTAAAACTCTGGATATTCAGAGGAAATGTTTTTTTAACATATTAAGTCGCAAACTCATCGAACAAAACATATTGTAGCTTGTTTTTATAAAAGAGTTAAACTTAAATGTTTAAATGATGTGAACGACGATAAACATATACAATTAATTGCTACATTTGTGGCCGAATCTATTGTAATTGATTAAACAACTAAAAATACAATGAAACTTTCCCCGAAATTCATATTAGCTTTTCTTCTGCTGATGCTATCTTTTAGCGTAAGCGGAAATGCTATGAATTTCTCTACTTGTATTTTTAGTGACTCACCTTGTCAATTATCAGAATTATCTTCTGACAGCAATCAACGCTCTTCTGTGGATGGGCAGTCTGTTAGCTATGATAGCGTCCGTTCTTTGTCTGTTTCTGACGTAGAATTAGGACTTAAACTCGTAACAGAATCAAACTCTAATAATTATCGTCTGCGTAGAATCATTGAAATCAATGACTCCTTGAAAGACGTTATGCAAAAGTTTCTCGTGTTAAGAGAAAACTCTTTAGTATTGGATCAAAGTAAATCATTTTATTCCGATAAGGATCCACATTACTCCATTACGTGTAGCGACTACTACGTGTTCGCTTTAAGACGCATCCTTATTTAGTCTTTTCTCCATTTTTATTCGTTTTTTTTCGTACTCTGTATGAAACCGTGTGACTTTACCTATTAAAAGTTGCAGGGTCTGTAGCGCAGTGTGTCTAATTGAAAAATTTACTTCCTAAATAACTAAAATTAATTTCTTAACAAAAAAACTTATTATGGAAACTACTAAAAAAACTCAAGTTGTAGGTATAAAGAATGCCGGTATCGTAATCATCTGCTGTTTAGTAATAGCTGTATGTATCTTTCAATTCTTATTAGGTAACCCGTCCAACTTTATGAACAATGACCCTAACAATCACCCGTTGAACATGTTGGGTACTATTTACAAAGGTGGTATCATCGTACCTATTATCCAGACATTGTTGTTAACCGTACTTGCTTTGAGCATCGAGCGTTATTTTGCTCTTCGTTCTGCTTTCGGTAAAGGTTCATTGTCTAAGTTTGTAGCTAACATCAAAGACGCTTTAGCTGCAGGTGACATGAAGAAAGCACAGGAAATCTGTGACAAACAACGTGGTTCTGTTGCTAACGTAGTAACTTCTACTTTGCGTAAGTATGAAGAAATGGAAAAGAACACAGCTCTTCCTAAAGAACAGAAGCTGTTGGCTATCCAGAAAGAACTTGAAGAAGCTACTGCTTTGGAAATGCCTATGATGCAACAAAATCTTCCGATCATCGCTACTATCACTACTTTGGGTACATTGATGGGATTGCTTGGTACTGTAATCGGTATGATCCGTTCATTTGCTGCTTTGTCTGCTGGTGGTGGTGCTGACTCTATGGCTTTGTCACAAGGTATCTCTGAAGCTTTGATTAATACTGCTTTCGGTATCTTGACTGGTGCATTGGCTGTTATTTCTTACAACTATTACACTAACAAAATCGATAAATTGACTTACGGACTCGACGAAGTCGGATTCTCTATCGTGCAAACTTTTGCTGCTACTCACTAATTCTGCGAACCCTTATAAAATCTATTATTAATCATGGGTAGAGCGCAAATTAAAAAGAAAAGTACGTTCATAGATATGACAGCTATGAGTGACGTTACTGTATTGCTTCTGACTTTCTTTATGTTGACTTCAACATTTGTGAAGAAAGAACCAGTACAAGTTACCACTCCGGCTTCCGTATCGGAAATCAAGATTCCGGAGACGAATGTACTCCAGATTCTGGTTGATCCGGAAGGAAAAATATTTATGAGCCTCGACAAGCAGCAGGATATGCAGGCTGTATTGGAGAGCATGGGTGAAGAGTATGGCATTAAGTTTACTCCGGAACAGGAGAAGAGATTTATCTTGTCTTCTACTTTTGGAGTACCTATCAGAAGTATGCAGAAATATCTTGATCTCCCGGAAGATCAACGGGATAAGATCCTAAAGAATGAAGGTATTCCATGCGATAGTGTTGACAATCAGTTTAAATCGTGGGTACGTAATGCACGTGCCGCTAACGCTGATCTACGTATTGCTATCAAGGCAGACGCTACAACTCCATACTCAGTGATAAAGAACGTTATGAACTCACTTCAGGATTTGCGGGAAAATCGGTACAATCTGATTACTTCTCTCAAGGCAGAATCTGAAAATTAAAAAGGAGGAAATACAATGAGTGCTGAAGTACAAGAGAGCGGCGGAAAAAGAGGAAAGAGCAAGCAAAAGAAAATGACTGTCCGGGTGGACTTTACACCGATGGTGGACATGAACATGTTGCTGATTACTTTCTTTATGCTTTGTACCACACTGAGCAAACCTCAGACGATGGAGATAAGCATGCCGAGTAATGACAAAGATATAACTGAAAACCAAAAGAGTATGGTGAAGGCTTCACAAGCAATTACGTTATTGCTGGGAGCTGATAACAAACTCTATTATTACGAGGGAGAACCTAACTATAAGGATTATACCTCGTTGAAAGAAACTAGCTACGGTGCAGATGGACTGCGTGCCGTACTTCTTCAGAAGAATGCTGTTGCTGTCAATAAAGTAAGAGAATTGAAGCAGCAAAAACTTGATCTTAAGATCACGGATGACGAATTTAAGAAGCAGGTTTCCGAGATAAAGAGCGGAAAGGATACACCGACCGTAATTATCAAGGCTACGGATGATGCTTCTTATATGAATCTGATTGACGCGCTAGACGAAATGCAGATATGTAATATTGGTAAATATGTGATAACAGACATTGCAGAAGCTGATGAATTCTTGATGAAGAATTACGATGCGAAAGGTGAATTGTCACAGAACTTAGCCGATAATTGATGTAACACCTAAAAAAGAAAAGTAAAATGGCAAAATTAGATTTAGCTTCTTCGGAATGGTGTCAACTGATTTTTGAAGGCAAGAACCAAGCATACGGCGCATATAGGATGCGTGCCAATTCAACAAAACGACATAATGTCGCTATGTTGATTGTAGTGGTCATAGCAGCGGTTGGATTTAGTATCCCTACACTGCTTAAGTTGGCAACTCCGGAGCAGAAAGAAGTGATGACAGAAGTAACTACTCTGTCAAAATTGGAAGAACCTGAAATCAAACAGGAAGAGATGAAACGCGTAGAACCGGTTGCACCTCCTCCCCCTGCATTGAAGAGTTCTATCAAGTTTACAGCTCCTGTCATCAAGAAAGATGAAGAAGTGCATGAAGATAATGAAATCAAGAGCCAGGAAGATTTGAATGCTACCAAAGTATCCATCTCTATTGCCGACGTAAAAGGTAATGACGAGGCTAATGGTAAAGATATCGCAGACCTTAAGCAGGTGGTAACACAGGCTGCACCGGAACCGGAAAAGGTTTTCGATATGGTAGAACAAATGCCGACTTTCCCTGGTGGACAGACTGAATTGATGGCTTACCTGGGTAAGAATATCAAATATCCGACTATTGCACAGGAGAATGGAACACAAGGTCGCGTTATTATACAGTTCGTTGTAGAACGTGATGGTTCTATTTCTGACGTACATGTGGCTCGTGGTGTAGACCCTTATCTGGATAAGGAAGCTGTTCGTGTGGTAAAAAGCATGCCGAAATGGCTCCCTGGTAAGCAGAATGGAAAAGCGGTACGTGTGAAGTTCACCGTTCCGGTAATGTTTAGATTACAATAAAAGATGATGAAGAGACAATTTAGGCTGATAGGACTCGTAGCGTTGGTGGTCTTGAGTGCTTGTAACTCAAAATCAAAAGGACCGACGGATACTTATTCTTCCGGTGTGGTATCTATCGCAGCGGATGAGAGTTTCGAACCTATCATACAAGAAGAGATAGAGGTGTTTGAGAGCCTGTACCCTTTGGCCGGGATTGTCCCTCGCTACACAACTGAAGTGGAAGCGATAAATTTACTTCTGAAAGACAGTGTCCGGTTGGCTATTACAACCCGGACACTGACTAAGGAAGAAATGAATTCATTCCACAGCCGTAAGTTTTTCCCTCGCGAGATAAAATTGGCTACGGACGGTCTGGCATTGATTGTGAATCGTGCTAATCCGGATTCTTTGTTGAGTGTACGTGATTTCCGCCGCATCCTTACCGGTGAGGTGAAAAACTGGAAAGAGGTTAATCCGAATTCCCGTTTGAAAGGGATTCAGGTGGTGTTCGATAATAAGAACTCCAGTACCGTACGTTTTGCAATGGACTCAATCTGTGGTGGAAAAGAGTTGGCTGAAGGTAACGTCAGTGCCTTGAAAACCAACCAGCAGGTGATAGATTATGTAGCGAATAATCCCGACGCTATGGGAGTTGTTGGAGTAAACTGGTTGGGGAACCGCAGTGATACAACCAATCTTTCTTTTCGCGAAGAGATCAGAGTGATGTCAGTGAGTGCAGAGGATGTGGCAACTCCTGCTAACAGTTATAAACCTTATCAGGCTTACCTGTTCTATGGTAACTATCCGTTGGCACGATCTATTTATGCATTGCTGAATGATCCTCGCAGTGGGCTGCCTTGGGGATTTGCTTCTTTTATGACATCCGATAAAGGGCAGAGGATTATATTAAAATCCGGACTTGTTCCGGCTACTCAGCCGGTGCGTATTGTCCACGTGAAAGACGAATAATAACTAAAATTAGAGACTATAATGAAAAGAGTACAAATGTTTTTAGCTGGAGCGTTTATAGCAGTAGGGTCGCTCTATGCGCAATCATCTGACGCCGAATGGCAGGCTGGGGTTGCGAAATTGAAAGAAACTATTCAGACGAATCCGGCACAGGCTGCTGAAGAAGCTGAACATCTGATTAAAGGAAAAAATAAGAAAAATGTGGAATTGTTGGTGGCTATTGGAGACGCATATCTGAATGCTGACAAGATTCCCGAAGCGCAGGAGTATGCAGCTCTTGCCAGAAAAGCGAATGGTAAATCGGCTCTTGCTTCTGTATTGGAAGGAAATATTGCCGTAAAACAGAAAAATGCGGGTCTTGCTTCTCAAAAGTATGAGGAGGCAATTTATTTCGATCCGAAATGTACGGAAGCTTATCTGAAATATGCAGATATTTATAAATCAGCCAATGCAAGTCTTGCCATTGAGAAGCTGAACCAATTGAAGGACCTGGAACCGTCCAACACAGCTGTAGATAAAAAATTAGCCGAAATTTACTATTTTAAAAATGATTTTAATAAGGCAGTAGAAGCTTATGCGAATTTTGCAATGGGACCTACTGCTACGGAAGAAGATTTGGTGAAGTATGCTTTTGCTTTATTTTTGAACCATGATTTTGATAAATCACTCGAAGTAGCTAATATGGGATTGCAAAAGAATGCCCGTCATGCTGCGTTCAATCGTTTGGCAATGTATAATTATACTGACCTGAAACGTTTTGATGAAGCGTTGAAGGCTGCCGATGTCTTCTTCAAGGAATGTGATAAAGCCGATTATTCGTATTTGGATTATATGTATTATGGACATCTGTTGGAGAGTCTGAAAAAATATGATGATGCAGTAGTACAATATGAGAAAGCGGTAAAGATGGATCCGACGAAGACGGATTTATTTAAAAATATCTCTTCTGCTTACGAACAGAAGAACGATTATAAAAAAGCAATCAGTGCTTACCAGAAATATTATGCATCTCTTGATAAGGAAAAACAGACTCCGGACTTACAGTTCCAGTTTGGTAGACTTTATTACGGTGCTGGTACGCAACCTGATTCATTAGCAATCACTGTTGAAGAACGTAAGCAGGCGTTAATGTCCGCCGATTCTACTTTCCATGCAATTGCGGAAGCAGCGCCGGACAGCTATTTGGGTAACTTCTGGAGAGCACGTGCCAATTCTGCACTTGACCCTGAAACAACTCAAGGACTTGCGAAACCTTTCTATGAGGAAGTGGCCGCTTTATTGGAAAGCAAAAACGATCCTCATTACAATTCAGCTTTGGTTGAATGCTACAGTTATCTTGGATATTACTATTTGTTAGCTATCGAAAATCCGGCATTGAAAGCTGAAGCAAAGGCTAACAAAGATAAATCCATAGAATACTGGAGTAAAATTCTGGCTATAGACCCCGCTAATGCTACTGCTAAAAGGGCATTGGATGGCATCAAATAGTGAATAATTTTAGTTGTTTGTCGTGACAGGAGGAGTGGAGAGTGATCTTAGCTCCTCCTTTTTTTGCACTTTTTTCTCCTTTTCTATTGGAATATTCAAAAGATTGTCTACATTTGTGGTGTACTATTACACTAATACACTAAAAGATCATTATTCATTAAACAAAGATACTATGATTACAGTAGAAAATCTTTCATTTACTTATCGTAAATCGAAGCGTGCGGTACTACGTGATTTTTCGCTTTCGTTTGAATCCGGCAGGGTATATGGACTGTTGGGAAAGAATGGTGCGGGAAAATCTACTCTTCTCTATCTGATGTCCGGGTTATTGACTCCTGAAAACGGTAAAGTGATGTTTCATGATACAGATGTGCGCCGTAGGTTACCGGTTACTTTACAGGATATGTTTTTAGTTCCCGAAGAGTTTGAATTGCCTTCAGTCTCTCTGGTCAGCTATGTGGAGTTGAACGGTCCTTTTTATCCCCGTTTCAGCAAGGAAGAGATGATTAAATATCTCCATTATTTTGAGATGGATATAGATATTGATCTTGGATCACTTTCTATGGGACAGAAAAAGAAAGTATTTATGAGCTTTGCGCTTGCTACAAACACTTCTCTTTTGTTGATGGACGAGCCGACTAACGGACTGGACATTCCCGGCAAAAGTCAGTTCCGTAAGTTTATAGCATCGGGTATGTCGGATGATAAGACGATTGTGATTTCCACGCATCAGGTTCGTGACATCGACAAAGTGCTCGATCATGTGTTGATTATGGATGACAGCCGTGTGTTGCTGGATGAATCGACAAGTAGTATTTGTGACAAACTTTTCTTTGTGGAAAGTGATGATCGGGAATTGGCCAAAAGTGCACTTTTTGCAATTCCTACTATTCAGGGTAACTACCTGATCCTTCCTAATGAAAAGCAGGACGAGTCGGAACTAAACCTGGAACTTCTTTTTAATGCTACACTGGCTACTCCTGAAGAGATAGCCCGATTGTTTCACACTCAAAAATAAAAGACGATGATAAAAGATACTTTTTTCAGTTTGCCTCGTTTTATGAATCTTTGCCGTAAGGAGATGGTGGAGAATTGGAAATCGAATGTGCTTCGTATGGTGTTGATGTATGGAGTGATGGCAGTGGTAATGGTTTGGAATGGATATTTTAGGTATAGAGGTACTTATAATTATCAGGAAGATCCGGCGTGGATATTTCTTCTTGTCACTTTTATCTGGGCTCTGTGGGGATTCGGCTGTTTGAGTGCTTCGTTTACAATGGAAAAGATGAAAACGAAAACGAGCCGTACTTCCATGTTAATGATTCCGGCAACTCCTTTTGAGAAGTTTTTCTCCAGATGGTTTGTATTTACAGTTGTGTATCTGGTTGTTTTCCTGATATGTTATAAGTTGGCGGATTATACGCGTTTTACTATTTATTCTTTGGCTTATCCGGAGAAGGATTTTATTGCTCCTGTCGACTTGTCGCATTTGGTTGGTGATGAAAAATATTATACTTTATGCAGGCGAGGCTTGGAATTTGGAGCGCTGATATCAGGTTATTTCTTTGTTCAATCCTTATTCGTACTGGGCAGTTCGATTTGGCCTAAAAATTCTTTCCTGAAAACATTTGCGTCGGGAACCATTATTGGTATGGTATATTTTGCTGTCGGTGCTTTGGTAAGCAAAGTGCTGTTGGAAAGCGGCAGGTATTATTCAGGAGGTGTGCTGGAGTCGAAAGAAACCACTCTGTGGATTGTAATTGTTGCCGGCATCTTTTTTGCGTTGGTGAATTGGGTACTGGCTTATTTCCGCTTTAAGGAGTCTGAAATTATTAATAGAATGTAATACCTTAGCCTATGAATTTTAAAGAAAGTAAAGCTATTTATTTACAGATTGCAGATAGAATCTGTGATGAGATATTGCTGGGGCAATATCCGGAAGAGGAGCGGATCCCTTCTGTCAGAGAGTATGCTGCCATTGTGGAGGTGAATGCTAATACGGTGATGCGTTCCTTTGACTATCTTCAGGTACAAAATGTTATTTATAATAAACGTGGCATAGGGTATTTTGTAGCTTCAGGAGCAAAAGAGCTGATTCATTCTCTCCGTAAGGATACCTTTCTGAAAGAAGAATTGGACTATTTCTTTCGTCAGTTGTATACGCTTGATATACCGATAAAAGAAATAGAGACAATGTATCATGAGTTTATAAAAAAGCAGAAATAGAATAAAGACGAAATATTATGAAACGTACTACTTATATATTTATAGGCCTTCTCGTTTCCGGATTGATTGTAATTGTGGCAACTATTATTTTCATATTTATGTCGGGGAAGCCTTACCAGGAAGATGGAGCCTTTTTGGGTAATGAACAGGTGAAAATGGATTTGAATGGCGTACATGTTATAAAGGTGTTTACCAGCCAGGATGGAGTATCTGAAGCGAGACGTGTGTTTATTAGCGGCGAAATGAAAATAGGATCTACTGCTGCTTCGTCAGGGAAAGAACAGGTTTCATATCCGAAAGGAGACTATTTGAATGTTACCCAAAAGAATGATACTTTGTTTATGAAGTTAGATCTTAATGTGAACAATATTCCGGAAAAGTATCGGGACAGAGATTATATCTTTGTGAGTGGTTTTGATGTGAGTTTGGCTGTGGATTCACTGACCGGTATAGTTACCGGTGAAGAAGGTTTGAAATTGAATCTGATAGGTATTGAAACAGATTCATTGTTTGTCCGTGGTAATCGTTATAACATATCATTGGATTCTTGCCGACTTGGTTCGTGTGATATTCAGGGAAATGGGCTGGACTTTCATGCAAAGGATAGTAAAATTGAAAACTTCTATCTGAATTTGGATGGTGTATGGAGATGGACATTTGAGAATACAGAAGTGGGGACGGAATATCTGAGTGGCAGCAATCAGCACTCTAATGATCTGCAGAAAGGAGAATGTAAGCGGGTGGTCTGGACACCTCTGACAGAAGATGCACGTTTGCAGGTGAATGTAAGAGAGAAAGCGGAAATTACGATAACACCGGAATAAACAGGAATAGGTATGAAGAGATAAAATATGATACGAATTACTAGACAGTATCTAAACTAAAAAGGAGCAATAATGGATTTTAAAATGCCTGAGGCATATTTATTCCGTTATTACTCCTTTTAATATATGAGGTTATATAGTCAAATTACAGCGCTTTCTTCAGAGTGAAGCAGTCGATGTCCGGTGCCCAGTTATAACTATTACCCATGCGAATAGTGTTGTATCCGGCTTTTAATTCAACGGGAACTGTGATTTGGTTATGACCATTATCCTCTCCCAGAGAGTCGATTTTGGTAATGATACCGTTTACGTCCAGTTCTATTTGTCGTCCTTTGCCATATAAATAATGGATGGTCATATCATAGCGTCCGCCATTTTCGCTATATACTTCCCGCCATTCGGCATAGTTTTCAGGTTGTCCGCCAAGGAAACCTACTTTCATTTTGCCGGAGGCTTCCTTATCATGGGCATAAATAATACCTTTAGGATTTTTGCCAAGGTCATTGAAAAGAGGTAGGTAAGCCCATTCCGCTTCGTAGAGGGTCGGTTCCAGACGTGTTTCGCCTTCTATGCGGAGGAACATGGCACTGTGTGCAGGAAGCGTTTGTTCGAAGGTACCGGAGAAGTTTCCTAAATCGCTATGTTTTACCAGATCACGTACTTTTACGTTTCCTCCAAATTCCAGTGAAGAGAACGGCACGGAAAAACTACAGATGGTATCGGAAGGATTGTAAAGAGCTACTGCACGTACATTCCCACGTTTCTGTTCAATATCTTTTACGAGTACATAACCTTCATTTTCATGTTGAGCTACATAAGCCTGTAAGCCCAGCGGATCTTGGTTGAGGGCGATCAGTTCTTTATTTGTCAGCAGTTCGAGCGAAGAATCCGGCATGTTTTCCAGATTGCATCCGATAAGCAAAGGAGAGCTCATGATACACCACAAACCGAAATGAGCTTCTTCTTCTGTCGGAGTAAGACCTTGTCCACCTACTTTACTGTCGTTGCGGAATCCGATGACCATCATATCCATGTCATTATAATGTCCGTTTCCGGCATAAGCCGACAGGTAGAGATTCTTTCCGACTACATATCTTAATGATCCCCAATGTGCATTAATATCTCCACTGATACGCCAGGAAGTTGCTGCATCTTTAGCCCAAGTGCCCGGGAAGGCCCATCGGCAAATATTGATGGAAACATCTTTGTTTACTTTGTCTATACTGTTCCGGATGGAAGTGTAGCGTTCCTTTTCATTAAGTCCCAGCGCATCTCCTCCGCAGTAATCAATTTTGATAAAGTCGAAACCCCAGTCGCCAAAGTATAATTGGGCGTCTTGCGGTTCGTGTCCATAGATACCAGCTCCTACGCCTGCTGCATCATTGTCCCACATGGAGCCACATGTACTGTTGCCCGCATCGGTATAGAGACCGGCTTTCATTCCCAGGCCGTGAACGTAATCCGCAATCGGTTTCATCCCATTCGGGAAACGTTGTTCGTGGGTATGCATAATTCCGTTGTCATCGCGCTTTCCGAAATAGCCGTCATCAACATTGACATAATGATATCCGGCATCTTTCAGACCTTTTTTTACCATCAGGTCGGCTTGATGCTTGATGATGTCTTCGCTGATGTCTACGCGAAATGCATTCCATGAACTCCATCCCATGATGGGAGGATTGACTGTCTTTTCATTCTCGGAGAGGGTAGTTTGAGTCTTTGTACAACTGATGCACATAAAAGAAGCTACTGCTACTGTAAAGAGATAAATTCTGTTTTTCATGATATAATGGGTTAGTGTTTTTTGTATAGCCGTCCCGATTTCGTCCCGGTAACTAAATAAAGATAAAGGGTAACTTGTTGTACTCCAGAAAGTTACCCTTTGCTTTGTCGGAATGAGGCGACTCGAACGCCCGACCCCTACGTCCCGAACGTAGTGCGCTACCAACTGCGCTACATTCCGATTGCTTAAGAAGTGGTGCCACCAGGAATCGAACCGGGGACACAAGGATTTTCAGTCCTTTGCTCTACCAACTGAGCTATGGCACCTTTCTCGTTTGCGGGTGCAAAGATAAGTATATTTTTTAATACCGCAATAACTTAAAGGGAAATTTTTACCAATTTCTGACTCGTGGAAATATAAATGCATTTTTGTTAGAATAAATATGTAGATAAACAGCTATTTATGCGACATATTTTATAAATTTACGCACTGAAACGATCAAAACAATATAAACACTCTATTACTATGTCATCACTGGCGATTATTGTTATAATAGTTTTGTTAGCTGCCTTCATCTATATGTGGGCAAAGTGCCACTCACTCCAGAAAGAGGTGCATTCGAAGGAAAACAAAGAGAATGAACTTAAAAAGTTGGCTCTGGTTTTGCAGAACATCAATGCTTACTTCTTATTGATTGACAAGGATTTTGTGGTTTGTGACACCAATTATTATTCTTTAAACCGTTTTCCGATTCAGGTAGGTGGAGTTACCAAAAGAGTCGGGGATTTGCTGCATTGTAGAAATGCGATTGCAGCCGGTGAATGTGGTCAGCATGAACAATGCAAACTATGTTGTATCCGTGCGTCTATCGGAAAAGCTTTTTACAAGAAAGCAAGTTTTAAAAATCTGGAAGCTTCCATGAAGTTATTAAGTGAGGATGAAACGAAAGTGACTCCTTGCGATGTATCGGTATCGGGTACTTATTTGAATATTCATGGTGAAGATTATATGGTGTTGACTGTTTATGATGTGACGGAGCTGAAAAATGCGCAAAGGCTGCTGTCTATTGAAAGAGAACATTCCATTTCTGCTGATAAATTGAAATCTGCCTTTATTGCTAATATGAGTCACGAGGTACGTACACCGCTAAATGCAATTGTCGGATTTTCCGGTTTGATGGTATCGGCTTCCAGTGAAGAGGAACGAAAAATGTATGCTGATGTTATTGCAGAGAATAATGAACGCTTGTTGCGCCTGGTGAATGATATTTTCGATCTTTCTCAAATAGAATCGGGAACAGTAGATTTTGTTTATACGGAGTTTGATGCCAATGATTTACTAAGAGAGTTGGAGGGAATTTTTAAGACGAAATTGAATAACTCGTCGGTGGAATTGGTTTGTGAGGCACACATACAACCTATAATGATGTATTCGGAACGGGAACGTATCATTCAGGTATTGTCTAACCTGTTACATAATGCAATGAAATTCACCGAATCGGGTGAAATTCGTTTGGGTTGCAGCCTGAAAGGAACGGAAGAGGTTTGCTTTGTTGTGTCCGATACAGGCATTGGCATACCGAAAGAGGAACAGAAAAAAATATTCTCACGTTTCATAAAACTTGATCGTGAAATGCAGGGGACAGGACTTGGACTGACTCTTTCGCAAACGATCATCCAAAATCTGGGTGGAAATCTTGAACTTGATTCGGAAATTAACCGGGGATCTACTTTCAGCTTTGTGTTGCCACGGGTGATAAAACCGGAACTAATAAAGTCACAGGCAATAAAGTAATCTCCAATCGCTAGGTATTGTATCTATTAAATGATGATTGGCATACTTCTAAATAAGAGGGCCTGCAAAAATCTCTAAAATAAATTACCCTCACTACAACCGTGAAGTGCATCCCAAAGGTTTTATAACCGACTAAAGGGGAGCACTTCACTGTAGTGAGGGTAATTTTATAAGTTCAAAGCTGTTTGAATAGCCTCTTACTTTTTTGTGAACAGGATGAACACTTAGTCTTTACGACTTAGGTGCATCCTTATCTTTGTCTCCGGTTCCCGGAGATGCTTTGCCGGAAGTAGAATTTCCGCCGGATGTAGCAGAACTGCTGCTTGATGGAGTAGCACCGGAAGCGGTGGCACCAGAGGATGCCGCATCAGGAGCTGCTGCATTAGAAACGGTTGCACCAGGCTTAGCTGTACTTGCCCCGGTTGCTCCTCCTGTATGTGCAGAAGTTGCGGTAGGACGGGCAGCATTAGCGTTACTTGCACTGACATTGACAGTGGCAGGTTGAGCCTGAACTTCCCAGTGGAACGGTTCGAAATTGGAGTTTGGATCTACCCAAGACGGTTTCTTGGAAGCATAGATAATAAACGGAGCAATAACAACGATAATGGCACCGATAATCAGTACGGAGAACCAAACGGTGTTGCTACCTGTAGAGATCTGGCTGGGCGGGATGAAGCTGAGGATAAAGGCAAGCAATGATCCGCAGAAACCAAGACCGCCAACAAACCACATCAAACCGTTACCTGACTTACCGATACGGAACGGACGGTTGAGTTTCTTCATCTTATAACGCAATGCGATAGCTCCGGAGAACATCAACAAGTACATAATCAGATAAAGAATAACTGTCAGCTGTGACAGAATCTGATAGAAGCTCTGTACGGACGGCATAACGACGAACAACAGACTTAATACAGTAACAGCGATACCTTGTACGAACAGGATATTCTTCTGTACACCCAGTTTGTTTGTTTTCTGGAAGAACGGAGGCATATACCCCGCTTTACCTACGGCAAATATACCTTTTGACGGACCGGCAACCCATGTTAATACACCTGCCAGTACACCAAATGCAAGAGCGACAGCAATGATTGGTGACAACCAGGAAGCATGAATATATCTGAAATAGTTGTCGAAGCCGACGAGTAGACTTTGAGTCAGGTTGATATCTTTTGCAGGGATAATCACACCTAATGCAAAAGTACCCAAAACGAAGATCAACACTGTGATAAGTGCACCGATGAATACGGCTTTCGGATAGTTTTTGGAAGGGTTCTCTACGTCTTTTACGTGGATACCACCCATTTCCATACCGGCATAAAACAAGAAGATACTGGCAGCAAGAACAACATTATCAAAGTTGGTAAAGTCGGGGAAGAAGCTGCTGTTGAAATCCATATTGGAATGTCCGCCGCTTGCCAGATAAATGATTCCTAAGATAATCAACAGGGCAGCCGGGATAATTGTACCGACCATACCACCGATTTTAGCAACCTTACCTACCCAGCTCATACCTTTCAGGGAAATGAAAGTAGCCAGCCAGTAGATGATAAGTACTACGACGAGCGTATAATACTTATTGTTTGCCAGTGACATGTCATGTACGTCATTCATTCCGATGAAAGCGATAGATACGGCACCAAACGTTAACACTGTCGGATACCAGATCGTACTTTCGATCCATTGTACCCAAATGGCGAGGAATCCCAGTTTTTTGCCGTAGGCTTCGCCTACCCACCGGAACACACCACCCTGCTTATCCTGAAACATCGCCGCCAACTCTGCTGCAACGAGCGATGTAGGGATTAGAAAGACAATAGCTGCAAAAAGATAATAGAAGGCCGAACTCATTCCATATACGGCCTCGGCTGGTAGTCCACGCAAGGATACTACTGCCGTAACATTCATGATAGCCAGGGTAAACACACCCAGCTTCACTGCATTTTTAATATTCGCCATAAGTTAAGGTTTTAAGTGAAAAATATTTTAAAGTCAGTGTTATAACAACATTTTGCGTGAGATGTTTCCGCAATCTCTTTCAAAGTTCGTTAATTAACATCCCCGAAATGGGAGATTGTAACCCCGGATTTACTTCTTCCGAAACAATCGCTTTCTCCAATTGTTTTTAAGCAATCTAAATTATAAATGAATCATTTTATTATAAATTAAGTAGTTATGAAATCAGCGCTTTCAGATTTTATTTCCGGGAAAAAGGGAATCTATGGTATTCTTCACATTATTATATTAGTAATGTCCCTATTCCTGGTTATTAGTATCTCGGTAGATACTTTTAAGGGAATTCCTTTCTATACACAGTCTTCGTATATGAAAGTACAGCTATGTATCTGTCTTTGGTTTCTTTTTGATTTTGTATTGGAGTTCTTTCTGGCAAAACATAAGGGACGTTATTTGCGGACGCATTTTATCTTTTTATTGGTGGCGATTCCTTATCAGAATATTATCGCCTATTATGGGTGGATATTTTCGGATGAGATCACCTATCTTCTCCGTTTCATACCTTTATTGAGAGGAGGATATGCGCTTGCCATTGTGGTCGGCTGGTTGACCTACAATCGTGCTTCGAGTTTGTTTGTCTCTTATCTGACGATGTTGTTGGCAACGGTCTATTTTTCCAGTCTGGCATTTTTTGTGCTTGAGCATCGGGTGAATCCCTTGGTGAATGGTTATGGAGATGCTTTGTGGTGGGCTTTTATGGATGTCACTACCGTCGGTTCGAATATCATAGCGCAGACGGTGACCGGACGTGTACTTTCCGTTTTGTTGGCTGCCCTGGGTATGATGATGTTCCCTATCTTTACGGTTTATATCACAAATCTGATTCAGCAATCCAACAAACGTAGAAAACAATATTACGAAGAGGAGGAACTAGAGAAAAAGGCTTCCGAGAAAAAAGAATTGGCAGAAAAAGCAGCCGTACAGAAAGCAAGCACATCATAATGTGCTTGCGGATAAGATGAAAAAACAGATGAAGTGATGATGACGGTAAAGTGTTGAAAACCAAAGATGAATTACTTTTCTTAATACTATAATTACTTTTCTTTATAAGCGGCGGTAACCATTCTATTTTCCGCCTTGACATAAGTTGTTAGCCGCCATATCTTTGCGCCGTAACCTTTAACAAGAATGATTATGGCAAAAGAAAAAGTAAACTATCAGGAGGTATATGACCTCTACCAGTTATGCAGCGAGACCAAAGATCTTCGAGAGTTCTGTGCTGATTATGGTGTAAATTACGACAAGTTCATGAACTGGCAGCGTCACCAGTTGTGGAGTGAGAAGTTAGGCAAGACAGTCCAGGTTGAGCAGCCCAAGGTTGCCAAAGTCCAGATAACCGGGAAACCATGCAATAGTCCAACTGTGAAGTTGGACGTGAAACATCCTGAAGGTGAACCACCAATAAAATGGATCAAGTTACAGCTGGCGTCTGGCGCAACACTGTTCCTGAGAAACACCACCGTTCTTGATTTGAGCCTGTTGCTTAATAAAATGATAGGATGATATGCTTGGACTGAGTGCTAACCTTAACTATTACCTGTTTAACGGTAATGTTGATTTGCGGAAAGGCATTTTCCGTCTGTGTGAGAGTATAAGGGAAGAAATGTCCCTTGACCCGAGCGATGCGTCCAATGTATATATGTTCATGTCCCGGAACCGAAAGGTTGTGAAGATACTTCATTACGAACGCGGTTTTTATGTGCTTTACGAAAAACGTCCTGTTATGGGCAAATTCAAGAAACCTGTATTTGATGAAGTCTCCAGGTGCTACCGGATACAGTGGTCGGACATGGCTTATCTTACGGAAAGCATTGTAGTTGACAAGATGTACGTTAGTCCGAAAGGCTAATATTAACATACTGATTATCAACAGGATAGTATAAAAAATAAACGGTAAAAAGTTTGCGTAAGTGCCTGATTTTTCGTACCTTTATATCATGATTGATGAAAGAGCATACGAGTTACTTTGCTGCCAGCTGGGTCTGGCGAATGAGGAAAAGGCAGGTCTTCGCAAACAGAATAAAGAATTGATTGCGAGGCTTGAGTCTATTGAAGAATCCAACAGGGAGAACTCTAAAAATCTGATAGATACCATCAATGATCTCAAAGATACCATCGAAAAGCAGTCAACCACGGTTGAACATTACAGGAAAGAAATGGAACTTATGAGAAAGCAGCTTGAAGCAAAGGATGAGGTGAACAGGATGCTGGCAAACGAGATCTCCAATCTCAGACTTCAGCTTGAGGACAGCAGGAAACACCGTTTCGGCCGTACTTCCGAGCAAAGAAGGCTGTTGAACAACCGTAATCTCGACAAGTCCGCTCTGGAACAATCCGAGTATGACGGTTCTGACAGGAAGGATGATAATAATAAGACCGATGATAACGAAACCGGCAGCAATACCTCTTCCGGCAACATACCTGCCCAGAACAGCAAACCTTCAAGGAGAAAGGAAACCGCACCACGTGCCGGGAAAACAAAATTGAAAGTTGACAAGGTGGTAGTACATGAAGTGGACGAGTATTACACGCTTCCAGAAGGGGGACGGTTTATGAACCGCAACGGTATGCCTGATGTGTGGGAATACAGGGTCATAGAACATGTAAGGGCTTATAACGTGGAGCATGTTTACAAGGTGGCAAGGGTAAAGCTTGCGGACGGCACTTTCACAAGCACCATGGAACATCCGCTGAAAAACCTTGGAGGTATCTTCTCTCCTGAACTGCTTGCCCGTCTGCTTTGTCTGAAATATGACTTCAGCATGCCTGAGAACAGACAGATAAGACTGCTTGCAAGAGAGGGTATCCACATAAGCAATACCACGCTGAACAGCTATATCCATAACGGAATCGCCAAACTAAGGGAGTTCATGGAAGATGTCTTCAAGGAGTTTGTACAGAGAGCTAATTACCTTATGGTTGATGAGACTACTGAGCTTGTTGGAGTGGAAACAAAGGAAGGTAAGGCTTACAGGAGAAAGTACTTATGGGCTTTCTTTGCCAAGCATATTAAGATGGTCTATTATCACTATAATAACGGCAGCAGGTCGTCCGATGCGGCAAAATCATTCCTGGAATATTTTATGGGAACCATATCCACTGACGGATATACGGTTTACAGGATGTTTGACGGAGACGACTCAAAGGTGCTTCATATAGGATGCTGGACGCATTGTAGAAGGTTGTGGGTTGATGCCCTGCCTTCAGACAGAACAGCGATGGACATAATAGATCCTATCGGTGAGATGTTCAGAAATGAAGACCTGTTCCGTATGATGAAACTCAGCGGTGAGCAGATTAAGGAAAGAAGGCTTAAGCTAACAGGACCGATTCTTGAACGTATCCATCATAAGGTGGTCATTATGATGCAGGATGCGAAGATTATGGCTAACGAACTGATGAGAAAGGCCGTGAACTATACGATAAACCAGTGGAAATCCTTGAGAAATATCCTCAAGGACGGTTCAGCAGAAATCTCGAACAACCTCTGTGAGCAAAGGATGAAACCTGTAAAGCTGCTGCTCAAGAACTGTATGAACGTTGGCAGTGAGGATGCGGCAGAAAACTCTGCATTCACCTTCTCTCTGATAGAAAGCTGTAAGTTGAACGGCATAGACCCTCAGAATTACCTGAAACACTTGTTTGAATGTATTCTTCATGGTAAGGACTGCGACAAGAAGGCTCTTCTGCCATGTTTCTATAAACCGGAATGTTAAAACAAAAATATTTTCTTACGGGCATTTTTATTTTATCGGCTGAAAGACAGCCGATAAAATTGGCGTGGCGGAAAATAGTATGGTTACTAAGCGGCGAAGGAAAAGGGGGGGGAAAGAGGTATTACTTTCTATCTTTGTTGAGAAGAGACAAGACACGACGCTGTTATAACCGTTATTGAATGAATCAAACTTTACCTTATCCGGGTTAATAACAGCTATCTCATTTTAATAACTAGAGTTGTTCAGGGGTAAGTTCAATTTGTAGCATTTGAAAAATGATGCCGTTTGTATTGAAACATTGGCGGGAAATCAAGAGGGTAAGGGGAATAGAAAAAGGTTACTATCAATAGATAGTAACCTTTACCTTTCTTATAAAAGAGATTGAGAGAATTTTAGTCAACAACGGTGATATGGTTGTTGCTAAATACATTCAATTCCAGCTTGTTCATGATGTATTGAATAGCTAACTGCGCTTTCACGGAGTTGCCCGAACTATCCAAGGGAGGAGCAAATGCGGCAATACCGAACTGTCCGGGCAGTACGCCCATCACACCGCCACCTACACCTGTTTTAGCAGGAATACCGGAAGTGTACATCCAGTCGCCGGTATGTTCGTAGAAACCTACGGCGGCAATCATGGCAGTGATTTTAGGAGCCAGGACGGCATCAAAAACTTCTTTTTTAGTCACAGGGTTCACACCACCGTTGGCGATTGTACCGGCTGCGATGGAAAGCTGCAATGCAGTAACTCCCAATGAACACTGGCGGGTGTAAAGGTCTAATGACAGATCCGGGTCATCATAAATCCGGTTGTAATTCTTCAGTAGCCATGCGATAGAACGGTTGTTGAAGTTGGTGTCCGATTCCGACTTGTACAATTCATCAATCAGTTGCGGGGCACTGCCGCATAGGTCTGTCACATTTCCTACGATGGCATCCCATTTCTTGGCAGAGTCACCGATAGGTTGTACCATACTACAGGCGGAGATGGCTCCGGCATTTACCAGTGGGGTAGACGGATGATCGTTCTCCAACAAGATAGCGATGATTGAATTGAAGGGCAAGCCTGTTGCGTCGGCTCCAATCTTGTCCAGAATCTCTTTAGCACCGTATTGACGCAGTGCCAGGATAGCCGTATGTACTTTGGATACGGATTCTATACCGAAGCGATAGTCAGTATCTCCCACATGGATGGTCTGCCCGTTGAGCAGGCAGACACTGATTCCAAAGAGATCCTTGTTGACATTTGCCAGATAAGGAATATAGTCGGCATTCTTGCCGCCGGTATTGGCCTTTACCTGATCGTATGCCTCCTGTACCACTTCTTTCAATTGAGCGAGTGTTACTTTTTTATCCATAGATCATTTTATTTTTTTACGGTTTTACGACGACCACCGTGGTTGAATATCTTGGCTTCTACCGGAAGATTCTTTTCTTGAGCCATACGGGTAGGAGTTGGATATTCCAGTTTTTCCAGTTCGGCGATGGCATTGTTGATGTCGCCCAGAAGCATATCTGCCATGTCACGGCTGAATCCCTGACGAACAACGACACGCATCACTACATAATCTTCCAGTTTAGAAGGCAATGTATAAGCAGGAACCATCCAACCATGTTGAGATAGTTTGTCTTGCAAATCATACAAAGTCCATTTGGCGCTCTTTGCATATTCCGGTTTCAGATACCAGATGAATAGCGGGTTCACAACATCTTCTGAGTAGTTAACGAACGGAACCATCTTGGCTATTTCACTATGGATATATTTGGCAATTTGCAGGGAGTTGTACTGCACTTCTTTGTAACCCTGGAATCCTAAGCGGATGAATTGATAATATTGTCCCAGAATTTGTGCGGCCGGACGAGAGAAGTTCAAACCTACTTGTGTAATGTTGGCGCCCAGATAGTTGACGCTGAATGACATTTCTTCGGGCAGATATTCTTTGCCTTTCCAACAAACCCATCCGAGTCCCGGATATACCAAACCAAACTTGTGGCCGGATACGCTGATAGAAAGTACCCATTTCAAACGGAAGTCCCATTTCTTTTCCGGATACAGGAACGGAAGGATGAAACCACCACTGGCGGCATCTACGTGGATAGGAATGTCATAACCGGTCTTGGCATTGTAAGCATCCAGAGCTTTATCCAATGCTTCGACATCATCATTCAGTCCAGTCCATGTAACACCTTGAATCGGTACGATACAGATGGTGTTTTCATCACACATTTTCAAAGCTTCTTCGGGGTCAAGAGTGGTTTTTTCAAGTGTCAAAGGCACTTCACGCATTTCAATCTGCCACAACTGTGCAAACTTTTCCCAAACAACCTGGAAACCTGTAGAAATAACAAAGTTTGGTTTATCAAATGGTTTGCCCTGTGCTTGTCTTTTCTTACGCCAACGCAACCAGGCAGCTACACCACCCAACATACATGCTTCTGAAGAACCGATAGCCAAAGCACCTGTTTTCCAGGTATCTTTTTCAGGAGAGTTCCACAAGTTGGCAACGATGTTGATACATTTACCGTTCATCACAGCGATACGCGGATATTCTGTTTCATCAATGTAGTTGATGTTGATGGCCTCATTCATCAGCTTGGTTGCATATTCGTCCATATAAGTGGTAACGAAAGTAGCCAGATTCAAACGGGGCTGAGTTTGAGCAAATGTTTCATCTTTCACCATTTGATAGGCGACTTCAGGAGTAGTAGGTCCATCAGGTATTTTCTCTACCGGAGAGGGTTGTAACATTCTGTCTGAACCAAATACATCGGTTTTTGCATCACCTTTTCTGAAATTTAAATCTTCCATACTAATTTGTTTTTTTAAAGGTTTAGGGCGATGGGGATTTTCCCCGTCGAATTTCCCACAACAACAGCAGATAGGTTTGAAAGTTTCCCGGTTTTACATTATTTGGCGTTTATTAAGGAGGAGGACGCCCTTATTGAAGCGGAGCTTTTGTGATTTAGCGGAAAAGCTTATGATCGTACTAGTTTTGAACTAATTTCGAGCTTGTGCAGATTTATTTTTGATGCCTAATGGGTTTATGGCTAATGATACATAATTTTATTCGTCTGACAGCTGTCAGACGAAAGTTCAACAACTGTCAGACGAATAAATTTATGTATGATGAATATTAAATCATCGCATATTACCAATTAAATTTTAGAAGAACTAAGATTAGTTCATTCCCACACGGTTATGAATCAATTGATATTTTAGCAAATAAGTATTGAAACGCAGATTAACGCAGATTTTCGTAAAGAATAAAAAAGTTCTCAAACATGGCGCAGCCTTCTAATAATCTGCGAAAATCTGCGTTAATCTGCGTTTCAATAAATGTTCATTTGGCTCATTTCGGTGCATATTTGAACTTTATAAAGCAACTATTGTTTTCTTCAAACCTAAACTTTTAACGAATAAGCATTATGAAGATACAGACGGGACGGGGAACAATTCCTCTTATTACTTTAATTGCCATCTGGTCTATTTCGGCATTGACTTCATTGCCGGGACTGGCTGTTTCACCTATATTGGGTGATCTTACGAAGATATTTCCAAAAGCTACGGATCTGGACATACAGATGTTGACTTCGCTGCCATCACTGCTCATTATTCCTTTTATATTGCTGGGTGGTAAACTGACAGAGAAAGTCGATTATGTCCGTGTATTAAAGGTCGGACTCTGGCTTTTTGCCGCGAGCGGTATTTTGTATCTGATTTCCAATCGAATGTGGCAATTAATTGTGGTAAGTGCTTTGCTCGGTATCGGTTCCGGTTTGATTATCCCTTTATCTACCGGATTGGTTTCCAGATACTTTGTAGGAACCTATCGGGTGAAACAGTTCGGATTAAGCTCCGCTATTACTAATTTCACGTTAGTGATAGCAACTGCCGTAACGGGCTATCTTGCAGAAGTCAGCTGGCATCTGCCTTTCCTTGTCTATCTTCTCCCATTGATTTCCATTCTGCTGGTAGGACATTTGAAAGAAGACCGGACGGGAGAAGTCGCTTATACACCCTCTCCTTCCTCTTCTGCAGATACTACAAAAGACAACGAAGCCTCCGAACAATCTACTTCCATAGATATAGGAGGCAGTAAATACGGTATTCACATCAAACATCTGATAGAGTTGATGCTCTTTTATGGGGTGATAACCTATATTGTGGTAGTAGTGATTTTCAATCTGCCTTTCTTAATGGAGAAGCATCACTTTTCCAGTGGTAATTCAGGATTGATGATTTCGCTCTTCTTTCTGGCTATCACCGCTCCGGGTTTCTGTCTGGATAAGATCGTAGCCCTGCTGAAAGGACGTACGAAAGCATACAGCCTGCTGTCAATAGCGTTGGGACTGCTATTAATCTGGATAGCTCCAATCGAATGGCTGATTATTCCCGGATGTATCCTGGTTGGTTTGGGATATGGCATTATTCAGCCTATGCTTTATGATAAGACCACGCAGACTGCCTTACCGCAAAAGACTACCTTGGCTTTGGCATTTGTGATGATGATGAATTATCTGGCTATCTTGCTTTATCCCTTTATTGTCGATTTTTTCCAGTGGATATTCCATACCCAATCACAGGAGTTTCCTTTTATCTTTAATCTTCTGATAACTATTGTCACTCTTTTCTGGGCATATCGGCGCCGTAATACCTTTTTGTTTAACGGCCAATTGAAATAAAAAATGAAGAATAAGAAACTGGAGGCCAATCTTAGCATGGCTGTCTCGAAAGTATTTAGCGGTTTAAATATGAATGCCTTAAAGTATCTTCTGCCTTTGTGGATGAGTCCATTGACGGGAGCCGCGCTTCGTTGCACATTTGCGGCGGCGGCTTTTTGGGTGATCGGGTGGTTTATGCCTCCGGAGAAATCGTCAGCCAGAGATAAATGGCTCCTCTTTCTGTTGGGGGCTTTGGGACTTTACGGTTTTATGTTTCTCTATCTGTCCGGATTGAGTAAAACAACTCCTGTTTCCAGTTCCATTTTTACCAGTCTCCAGCCTATTTGGGTTTTTCTAATGATGATATTCTTTTATAAGGAGAAGGCGGGCGCTAAAAAAATAATAGGAATTTCTATCGGTCTGATAGGAGCGTTGGTTTGCATCTTAACCCAGCAAAGCGATGATTTGGCCTCTGATGCTTTTATGGGGAATATGCTTTGTCTTCTTAGTTCTGTGGTGTATGCTGTCTATCTGATTCTTAGTCAGCGCATCCTCACGGCCATTGGAGCAATAACGATGTTGCGATATACCTTTTCCGGTGCTGCCGTGTCTGCCATTATAGTCACGTTTATTACAGGATTTGATGCCCCGGTATTCTCCATGCCGTTCCATTGGACGCCTTTCCTTATTCTGATGTTCGTATTGATTTTCCCGACCACTATCAGTTATATGCTGCTGCCTGTCGGTTTGAAATATCTAAAGACAACGGTAGTCGCTATCTACGGTTATCTGATTCTGATTGTGGCGACTATTACCTCCCTTGCTCTCGGACAAGACCGTTTTAGCTGGACGCAGACGTTTGCAATCATTTTTATTTGTATTGGAGTTTACCTGGTTGAAGTGGCCGAAAGTAAAGAAAAGTAAAGAAAAAAGGCATTCCATCACGGAATGCCTTTCATTATTTCATCATCATGTTTTATAGAGAGGAGTTGATTGCTTGCGCTATGGACTTGAATTCTTCATCCGACAATTTCAGTTTCGGATTCGAAAACAACATATCCGATTCCTTTTGAATAGGAATTAAATGAATATGTGCATGGGGTACTTCCAGTCCGATAACAGCTTCGCCTACCTTTTGGCAAGGGAATGCTTTTTTAATGGCACAGGCTACTTGCTTTGCAAACACGTGCATAGCAGCCAGGTCTTCATCGCTCAAATCGAAAATATAGTCTACTTCCTGTTTGGGCACTACCAATGTATGTCCCTTTACCAACGGATTGATATCGAGAAAAGCAAAAAACTTTTCGTTTTCTGCCACCTTGTAGCAGGGGATTTCTCCTGCGATGATTCTACTGAATATTGTTGCCATAACTTTTATTGATAAATTAAGGCAAGCCTCACATGGAGACCTGCCTTTACGTTAAATTGATATGTTTACTACTTCCAGTGCAATTTTACCTTGTGGAACAGTAATTTCTGCTACATCACCCACTTTCTTGCCAAGCAGACCTTGTGCAATCGGGGTGTTAACGGAAATCTTCCCTTCCTTCAGGTTAGCTTCACTTTCGGAAACGATGGTATAAGTCATCTTCATACCGTTCTTTACATTCTTCAGTTCCACTTTATTTAAAATCTGTACAGAATCTGTTTTCAGTTTAGATTCATCAATGATTTTTGCGTCTGCAATGGTAGCTTTCAATTTGTTGATGCGCATTTCAAGCATACCCTGCGCCTCTTTGGCGGCATCGTATTCTGCATTTTCCGACAAGTCTCCTTTATCTCTGGCTTCGGCTATTGCCGCAGAGATCTTCGGGCGTTCCACTGTTTCCAGTTCCTTCAGTTCCGCCATCAGTTTCTTGTAACCTTCTTCTGACATATAAGCCATGATGTTTTCCTCCTTTAATTGTTTTAAATGGTCATATAAACAAAAAAGAATTCCAACATGAGCCATGTTGGAACCCTCTTTTCATTATTTCTTTGCAAAGATAGCCTTTTAAGTGATACGTGTCAAGTGAAAAAAGATGCTATGTAACATATTTAAATGAAATATGCTAAATTATAACAACTTAGAGCAATGACTTGACAGCTGCTTCCAAATCCTTAATGTCTTCGCCACGAAGCTTCAATTCGTTGTTACGATTAATCAAAAAGATAGATGGAACCTGACGAACATTATATACGGCTACGTTGGTAGAGTAAACTCCGTTTCCATCGCGCACACAGACCCATGGAAGATTATCTGCCGCTGTTTTCCAGTAGTGTTCGTCCGCGTCGAGAGATACTTGGTATATTTCCAGTCCTTGTTTTGCGTATTCATTATATAGTTCGCGAAGCATCAGGTTGTGAGGAGCTCCGGCAGGCGACTGGAATACAGAGAAATCGAGCAAAACGACTTTGCCTTTCAGGTCGGTCAGCTTGCGCACATTTCCTTTCACATCACGCAAGGCAATGTCGATAATACCGGTTTCTACGATTTTGTCCTGTGGAATTTCCAGAGCTTTTGTTTGCGGCTGACGCGTGTTCTTCATTCCTTTGATTACAATATTATAAAGGTTCTTGGAACGTACCGCATGAGGAAACGCATTGTTGAGGCTCGTAGCAACAGCTGCGAAACATTTCACATCGTCTTTATTGTTCAACGGATCGAATATCAGATAATTATTGAGCTTCTGGAACAGGGCAAAGTAAGCTGCAGCCGTGTTGGGAGCAGCAAAAATATAGTTCACTTTGATATCTTCCTTATAGTTGTTGAGCAATGTTGCCAGGCTGTCTTCAAACACATCATGTCCTATTCCGTTACTGCGCAGGGATGCCAGTAAATTGTCCACCTCTTTTTGAAGGCGAATCTGCTTCAACGTTAGTTCTTTTATCTTATTGCTGTTTTCCGAACCTTCCACCGTATAAGTAGTAGAGAAATCCACATACGGAGCTTTGATTTGAATTGTTTCGATAGAATCTACAGAAAAATTGATGATTTTGTCGTCAATCCGCAAACGGTAAAATTCGGGTGACTCGGGACGAGGCTGCTTGAAACTGAATGTACCTTCCCCTTTCAGCTTCACTGAATCGAGCGGAACAATACCTTCCAGACCGGAAGCTTCGAGATAAAGCATTTTACCGTCGGCTCCTGATACATCCCCGTTCACCTGGAATTTAGGGCCGGAACTACAAGCAGTAATAGTAAGTGCGGCGAGCGCTGCAAAAGTAACCTTTTTCATATAGTGTGTGTTATTAACGAGATGCAAATATACTTCTTTTCGAGATTAGTCAAAGCATTTTGCTGTGTTCTTCATCCTAATTTTGAAAAAAAATCAGTTCGCCACTAACTTTTTACCTCATTTCCACCTAATTACCACGATAAATGTATATCTTTGCAGGAATTTTGAAAGAAAAAGTATAGATAAAACAATTTTTATGATTAACCCAATTGTTAAGACAATCGAGTTACCTGATGGAAGAACCATCACGCTCGAGACGGGAAAGTTGGCAAAACAGGCAGACGGTTCTGTAATGCTCCGCATGGGAAACACCATGTTGTTAGCTACTGTTTGTGCCGCTAAAGATGCAGTTCCCGGAACAGATTTTATGCCTTTACAGGTAGAGTACAAAGAAAAATTTGCGGCATTCGGCCGTTTTCCCGGTGGTTTCACCAAGCGAGAAGGTAGAGCTTCTGATTATGAGATTCTCACTTGCCGTCTTGTCGACCGTGCTCTCCGTCCTTTATTCCCCGATAATTATCACGCAGAGGTATATGTGAACATCATCCTCTTTTCTGCTGATGGTGTGGATATGCCGGATGCATTGGCAGGACTTGCCGCTTCTGCAGCACTTGCCGTTTCAGATATTCCTTTCAACGGACCGATTTCTGAAGTACGTGTAGCACGTATCGACGGTCAGTTCGTTATCAATCCTACTTTTGAACAACTGGAAAAAGCTGATATGGATCTGATGGTGGCCGCTACTTATGAGAACATCATGATGGTAGAAGGTGAAATGCACGAAGTATCCGAAGCTGAATTGCTGGAAGCAATGAAAGTAGCTCATGAAGCTATCAAGGTTCATTGTAAAGCACAGATGGAGTTGACTGAAGAGGTTGGAAAAACAGTGAAACGTGAATACAACCATGAAGTGAACGACGAAGATTTGCGCAAGGCTGTTCGTGAAGCATGCTACGAAAAAGCTTACGCTGTTGCCGCTTCCGGAAACAATAACAAACACGAACGTTTTGCTGCTTTCGAAGCTATCCGTGAAGAATTCAAAGCTCAATTCTCTGAAGAAGAGTTGGACGAAAAGGGTGCGTTGATCGACCGTTACTACCACGATGTAGAAAAAGAAGCCATGCGCCGTTCTATCCTTGACGAAGGTAAGCGTTTGGATGGTCGTAAGACTACTGAAATCCGCCCGATCTGGTGTGAGGTTGGTCCTCTGCCTGGTCCTCACGGATCTGCTATCTTTACTCGTGGTGAAACACAATCACTGACTTCTGTTACTCTGGGTACCAAACTGGATGAGAAGATCATTGACGATGTTTTGGAACACGGAAAAGAACGTTTCTTATTGCATTATAATTTCCCTCCTTTCTCTACAGGTGAAGCAAAAGCACAACGTGGTGTAGGTCGTCGCGAAATCGGTCACGGTCACTTGGCTTGGCGTGCTTTGAAAGGACAGATTCCTGCTGACTATCCGTATGTAGTACGTGTGGTTTCAGATATTCTCGAATCTAACGGCTCTTCTTCTATGGCTACTGTATGTGCCGGAACATTGGCATTGATGGATGCTGGTGTGAAGATCAAGAAACCGGTATCAGGTATCGCTATGGGATTGATTAAGAATCCGGGCGAAGAAAAATATGCTGTATTGTCTGATATTCTGGGTGACGAAGACCACTTGGGTGATATGGACTTCAAAGTAACGGGAACAAAAGATGGTATTACGGCTACCCAGATGGATATCAAGGTAGACGGTCTGTCTTACGAAATTCTGGAACGTGCTTTGAATCAGGCAAAAGAAGGACGTATGCACATTCTGGGTAAGATTACTGAAACAATTGCTGAACCACGTGCTGACCTGAAAGAACATGCTCCACGCATTGAAACGATGACAATTCCTAAAGAATTTATCGGTGCTGTAATCGGCCCTGGTGGAAAAATCATCCAAGGTATGCAGGAAGAAACCGGTGCTGTGATTACTATCGAAGAAATTGATGGTATGGGACGCATCGAAGTTTCCGGAACAAACAAAAAATGTATTGATAATGCAATGCGCATGATTAAAGCAATCGTTGCTGTTCCTGAAGTGGGCGAAGTTTATAAAGGTAAAGTTCGTTCTATTATGCCTTACGGTGCATTCATCGAATTCTTGCCGGGCAAGGATGGTTTGCTGCACATCTCTGAAATTGATTGGAAGCGTCTGGAAACAGTAGAAGAAGCTGGAATTAAGGAAGGTGATGAAATCGAAGTAAAACTGATTGATGTTGACCAGAAAACTGGTAAATTCAAACTTTCAAGAAAAGTGTTGATGCCAAGACCAGAAAAGAAATAAGAACGCGATAGCGTTTATATATAAAGAAGGCTGTTTCAATTTTGAAACAGCCTTCTTTATATATTAGTATCATCCGGGGTTGAACTGTTTTATATATAGAGTTAGTATATATTAGATTTATTCAGTTTATTAAAACCTTTAAAAAGATGAAAGACACCTTGTTATATCCTCCCCAAAAAAAGAATCGGAAAGTACCCCCATACTTCCCGATTCGAAACAGTCAAAAATCGACCTTAATCAATTTATTAACTTAACACGTCGCAAAGATATGAGAAAAATTTCTTTGAAAGAGCTTTTTTATTTAAAAAGTTTATGATACAGGCAAATATACCTGCAAATAAGGCTGTTTTTCTTGCTTTAAAACCAAAGCTTCACTCCTTTTAAAGGAACGACCCCTTCCTTTAAAAGGAAGAGGTCGTTGGTTTTAAAGAAACCGGTGGGGTGTTTATATAGAGATTAGGATTAATGATTTTTTAATTATATAGATCCGTTTACAAGTTTGTTTTATACTCCTCTTTTATTCGTTTTATGTGTGCGAAGTTCTTTTTCAGTAATTCATTTAACTCATAATCTGAAAAACAAGCTCCTAAATAGATCGTGCTTTCTGCTTCAAAATCAAATGATTCGTTGTCTTCATTCACCACAATCTCAATTTTCCCTTGCGCATCTGTAGAGATCACCGCATTGTATTTAATCATCAATTCTTTGAGCCCTTTTATGAACCTGTATTCTTTATTTGTCAATATTCTTTTCATGTCCGTAAGCTCTTTTGTTTTGTTGCCCTTTCGTGCGGTAAAGTTCGTGATAATTTAACACATTATGCGCTGTTTGAAGTATTCATTTTATTCTATTTGTCAGGTTGTAATATTCCTTTTATCCATATTATCACATCTATTCGTTTTTTTCGTATATTTGCTTCGAGCGAAACTTTTCATTTGTATATTTGTTGGATTTTAAAAAGAAAGAAAATAAAAATGGAAACAGAAGAATTGACAATTGGGAGAGTCCATCACGGACGCAATATACGTCGTACCCGTATTGAAAAGGATATGAACCAGGAGGGTTTGAGTGAATTAGTACATCTCTCACAACCTGCTGTTTCTAAATATGAGAAGATGAAAGTGATTGATGATGAGATGTTGCAACGTTTTGCACGTGCATTGAATGTCCCTTTCGATTATCTCAAGACTTTGGAGGAGGATGCACAGACGGTGGTGTTTGAAAATAATACGGTGAATAATTCAGAACAAAGTGCAGGTGGGGCAAACATCAGCATGGGTATAGTTAAGTCTGATACCGAAGATAGTATTAATGATAGTCGAGTTAACAACTTCAATCCTATCGACAAAATCACTGAACTCTACGAGCGTCTTTTAAAAGAAAAGGATGAAAAGTATGCAGCGTTAGAACGCCGTTTGCAGAATATTGAAAAAAGTCTGCAGAAATAAGGGACAGATAAATTGAAAGGAATCGCAATATGATGAAACAAATACCTTACGGAATAACTGATTTTAGCCGAATTCAGAAAGAGAATTATTATTATGTAGATAAGACAATGTTCATTGAAAAAATAGAGATGCAACCGCCTTATCTGTTTCTGATACGTCCCCGTAGATTTGGGAAGAGTCTGACTTTGGCTATGTTAGAGGCCTATTATGACGTAAGTCATGCTGAACAGTTTGACGAGTTGTTTGGTCAGCTATACATAGGTCAGCATCCGACGAAGCTCCACAATCAGTTTCTCATCATGCGATTTAATTTTTCGGAAGTGAGTTCCAATGTCAATGAAGTAGAACTATCGTTTAAGCTGCATTGTTGTAGCAAACTTAAAGATTTTGTCTTTAAGTATGAAGATTTGTTAGGAAAAGAAATTTGGGATGTTCTTGATGAGAAAATACAAGAAGAACCCGGTGCTTTTCTGTCTGCGATTAATTCCTATGCTACCCGTAAGAAAAATATTCGTATTTATTTACTCATTGATGAATATGATAATTTCACCAATACCATTCTTTCGACTTACGGTACGGAATTTTATAGGAAAGCAACGCATGGCGAAGGTTTTATTCGTGGCTTCTTTAACGTGATAAAATCTGCCACTACCGGAACCGGAGCCGCTCTTGAACGGTTGTTTATTACCGGAGTGAGTCCGGTGACGATGGATGATGTGACTAGTGGCTTTAACATCGGAACCAATATAACGACTGATTCATGGTTTAATGATTTGGTTGGATTCAGTGAGAAAGAGTTGCGTGAGATGTTGACATATTATAAAGAGCAGGGAGTACTTCAAGAATCTATAGATGAAATAGTTGCCATGATGAAACCCAATTATGACAATTATTGCTTTAGTGAAGATACATTGGAACAGTGTATGTTTAATTCTGACATGGCACTTTATTTTCTGAAATCTTTTGTACTTCATCATAAAAAGCCAAAAGAAATTGTAGACCCTAACATTCGCACCGACTTTAATAAGTTGGCATACTTGATAAAGCTAGATCACGGATTGGGAGAGAATTTTTCCGTTATAAAGGAAATAGCCGAGCAAGGAGAGATTATTACTGACATTGTTACTCATTTTTCTGCATTGGAGATGACAGATCCCAGTAATTTCAAGTCTTTATTATTCTATTTCGGGCTTCTCTCCATTAAAGGTGTAGATATGGTGGGAAGACCCATTTTGCATGTGCCGAATTTAGTTGTAAGAGAGCAGCTGTTTAATTTCCTGATACAAGGCTACGTCAAGCATGGTATCTTTAAAATGGATATGAACAAGATGAGTGCTTTATTTGAGAATATGGCTTTCAGAGGGGACTGGAAACCGTTGTTCGATTTTATTGCCGACGCTGTTCGTGAGCAAAGCCGTATTCGTGAATATATTGAAGGTGAAGCGCATATTAAAGGCTTCTTGCTTGCTTATTTAGGAATGTATCGGTATTATCAGCTCTACCCGGAATACGAATTGAATAAAGGCTTCGCAGACTTCTTATTCAGACCTA
Source organism: Bacteroides celer (assembly GCF_002632415.2). Lineage (NCBI taxonomy): Bacteria > Pseudomonadati > Bacteroidota > Bacteroidia > Bacteroidales > Bacteroidaceae > Bacteroides > Bacteroides celer. Next base: position 777,433 of record NZ_CP178209.1, read on the forward strand.
GTCCGTCGGTTCCCGTACTGCCTCCTTTCACCTATCTGCTTGAGGTGAAATATGCAAAAGCCGGTGCTTCGGAAAAAGAAATACGTACCCTTGCCGATGAGGCACGTGGTCAGTTGCTGCGTTACAGCGAAGACGAACTGGTGGCAGAAGCCAGAGCGAAAGGTGGGTTGAAGTTAATTACGATTGTTTGGCGTAGTTGGGAGCTTGCCTTATTGGAAGAAGTTACTCTTTCTTAAAATACAAATACCATAAATGTTGCTAGATGGTTTGCGGTTCATCTATTTTTGCCTGATTTTGAAACGTTGATGAATAAGGAGATAACTTTTTCCTTTTAATGAATATCTCTAATAAGTCTTGAAGAATAAAATTTGCCTCTGCTATGGATTCCCATAATAGAGGCAAACTTATCAACATGAGACTTAATTAAACAGTCTCTTGTTTTTTATGAATTTAATGAATCTTTTTTAGGACTTTAGAGAAGGAGTAAGGAAAGCTTTCCTCTTCTGTTCCTCTGCTTAAATTGGGCTGGCTTCCCATTTGGAAGTTGATGTTTCCTCCTTTTAATAAGTCTTCATGGCGTAGATAGTTCTTTTTATATTCTGTGCCGTTCAGATTCATTGTTTGAATATACATATTCTTCTTGCTGTTATCGGTTGCCTGGATGATGAGGCTGTTACTGTTTTCAAGATGTAAGGTTGCTTTTTTAAAAAGAGGAGCACCAACGACGTATTCGTCGGTTCCCGGACATACGGGGTAAAAACCTAATGCGGAGAAAACATACCATGCCGAAGTCTGCCCATTATCTTCATCTCCACAATATCCGTCAGGACCCGGTGTGTACATTTTATCCATGACCTGGCGTAGCCAATACTGCGCTTTCCAGGGTTGACCGGCATAGTTGTATAGGTAGATCATGTGTTGGATTGGTTGGTTGCCATGTGCGTAATTCCCCATATTCATGATTGTCATTTCACGAATCTCATGAATAACCTGCCCGTAATAACTTTCATCAAAGACAGGAGGTACGGAGAATACAGAATCCAGCATAGTGATAAACATATCTTTTCCTCCCATTAAGTCAATTAATCCTTGTGGATCGTGGAATACAGACCATGAGTAGTGCCAGCTGTTTCCTTCGGTAAATGCATCCCCCCATTTCAATGGTGAGAATGGAGATTGGAATGTTCCATCTTCATTTTTTCCTCGCATGAGCTTGGAGTCTTTATCGAATACATTCTTATAGTTCATCGCCCGTTTGGCAAAGAGCTGTATTTCTTTTTCCGGTCGCTTTAATTCTTTGGCTAATTGATAGATACACCAGTCGTTGTAGGCATACTCCAAAGTTCTGGCAGTGTTTTCATTGATTTTTACGTCATAAGGGACGTAGCCTAGCTTATTATAATATTCGTATCCGCGTCTTCCTGTGGAAGATACGGTGGGATGTACGCTTTTTGTTCCATGTATTAACCCTTCGTACAAGGTTTTCACATCTTCTACTTTAATACCTTTTAAATAAGCATCTGTCAGTATGGAAGCCGAATTATTTCCTATCATGCAGTCTCTGTGTCCGGGGCTGGCCCATTCGGGGAAGAATCCGCTTTCTTTGTAGGTATTGATGAGCCCTTCCTGCATTTCTTTATTCATCGACGGATACATCAGATTCAGTAATGGGAAAAGACACCGGAAGGTATCCCAAAACCCGGTGTCGGTAAACATATATCCCGGTAGAACTTGCCCGTTATAGGGGCTGTAATGAACAGGTTTTCCGGCTTCGTCCAGTTCGTAGAATTTTCGGGGGAAAAGTAACGAACGGTATAAGCAGGAGTAGAAAGTGCGGTATTGATCGAGATTTCCTCCTTCCACTTCGATTTTTCCCAGTACCTGGTTCCATGCTTTCTGTCCTTTTTGTTTTATCTGCTCCAGATTGTCATTTCCTAATTCTTTCATATTCCTTGCAGCCTGTTCGAAGCTGATAAAGGAAGAAGCGATGCGTGCATGTACTTGTTCTCCACGTTGAGTTTTAAAACCTATAATGGCTCCTGCATGGTCAGTAGTCTGTTCGGTTGCATTTTCTTGAATACTTCCATTATTCACAGTGGCTTTATAGGTGAAAGGCTTATCGAATTGAATAATGAAATAGTTCTTGAAGTTTTCGGGAACTCCTCCGCTATTGCGTGTACTATAACCGATAATTTTGTTTTCTTCTGGGATAATCTGAATAAAAGACCCTTTGTCAAATGCATCGACTGCAATATACGAATGTTCGTTTTCCGGGAAAGTGAACCGGAAGAGTACAGCACGTTCAGTAGGAGACATCTCCGTGACAATATCGTATTCGGCCAGATACACCTTGTAGTAATAAGGAGCTGCTTCTTCTCCTTTATGTCCGAACCAGCTAGCCCGCTTTTCTTCGTCGAATTCAGGTTTACCTACCATCGGCATAATGGAGAACTGTCCGTAATCGTTTATCCATGGGCTGGGCTGATGGGTTTGTTTGAATCCACGGATTTTATTGGCTGTATAGACATATTGCCATCCGTCTCCCATTTTTCCGGTCTGTGGCGTCCAGAAATTCATTCCCCAAGGGCGGGCAATGGCAGGGTAGGTGTTACCTGTTGATAATTCAAAAGATGATTGTGTTCCCATTAACGGATTAACGTATTGTGTCCAGTCTTTGGACTGGGCAAGAAGCGTGCAGCTAAGCACTGAAAATAATAACCAACATTTCTTCATAATTTTCTTTTTGAGTTTATAGCTTGCGAAGTAATCACAGCGTTTTCATGCGTTGCCAACGTTGAATGTTCCAACGGGTTGAGACATGACAAAAGTATAGCTTCGTGGTTAAGGTCGTGGTTAAAATCGTGGTTAATGCGATGGCTAATAGGCGCTTTTTTTATTAACCCCGCTAAAGAAACTATCGCAAAAGTATTTTTTTACTATGTTATTCAACTATCTATGTGAAATAGACAAATATACCTTACTGTTATTATTTGTATTAGTGTTCTTTTTTTGTCAAACCATTTATGTGCTCAAGGCTTTATATTAGCAAGCATTGTGAATGGTGCTGTACAGTTAGCCGTTTCCAATTAGAAACAGAAACAATCAACTGCTTGGTGATTGGTTACTAAATAGCCTTTTTGTGCGACTGCCTATTTATAGATTTGTATCGGCAATTCCCCCTTTAGTGCTCCTACGGCATTAAATGCTAACGACTCCATTTCATTTTCTCCGGGATAAACGTAGATGGGAGCCAGGAAAGAAATTCTTTTTTTCAGTCTTGAAATCACATAGTCCGAATAAGCGATGCCTCCTGTCAGAAGGATGGCATCTATTTTTCCACAAAGTACGGTGGCACTAGCTCCTATTGCTTTTGCAACATTGTAAATCATGGCATCCAGTATCAGTTCCGCTTTTTTATCTCCTTCTTCGATAGATTGTATAATGGCGGGAACATCGGTTGTACCTAGATGGGCGGTCAGTCCGGCGCGTCCGGAGATACGTTTTTTCAATTCGTCTTTGGTGAGTTGACCGCTAAAACATAGGTCGATCAGTTGACCGGCGGGAAGTGTACCGGCACGTTCCGGTGAGAAAGGACCTTCACCGTCCAATGCATTGTTGGCGTCAATGGCTCGTCCGTGGTGATGGACTGCGACAGAGATGCCACCTCCCAGATGGCAGATAATTAAATCCAGCTTTTCGTATTGGGTTCCCTGCTCTTTGGCAAAGCGGCGGGCGATTGCTTTCTGGTTTAATGCATGCCAGATAGTAATCTTCGGCATTAAAGGAGAACCTGTGATGCGTGCTATGTCTTCCAGTTCATCCACCACTCCCGGATCAGCAATGAAAGCCGGACAGCCGGGCAATGTAGCCGCCAGTTCGCTGGCAATCAATCCTCCTAAGTTACAGGCATGGGTACGCATGGCATGTACGGTATCACGTTTCATGGCTTCATTTACCTCATACACTCCGCCTGGTATCGGTTTTACTAAACCGCCGCGTCCGATGATGGCATCAAAAGAAAAAGGTATCTTATTGTTTTCCAATTCTTGTAACACCAGGTTTTTCCGGAATTTAAACTGGTCTATCACCTCGGGAAAAGCGGATAGTTCTTCTACTGAATGTTTTATATTGCTGACGAACAGAGGAGTGTCATTTTCGTAAACCGCTATTTTGGTAGAAGTAGAACCGGGGTTGATGACCAGAATTTTCATGAATGGTAGGCTTTTAGTGGTGAATTTAGAATGATGAGCCGGTGACTTGGCTGACTTGTTTTCTGCATTTGCAATCTCCTGACACTTGTAAGCATGCCATCGCAATGCTGTAATATTTGGACAAGCCGGAATCACTACGCGATGGAAGCACTACAGGGCAAATGGGGCCTTGCAGCAATCCTGCCATTTCTGCCTGTGCAAACAGGGAAACGGATTTGTAGAATGCGTTACCCGATTCAATGTTCGGGAATATCAATACATCCGCTTGTCCGTTGATAGGAGATACAATTCCTTTAATATCACCACTTGCTTGTTCGCAGGCGGTACGTACATCCAGCGGACCGTCAATAATCACATTTCCGAATTCTCCCGCTTCGGCAAGTTCTACGATATTCACATAGTCTAGTGAATGAGGGAACTTGGCACTCACTTTTTCTGTGCAGTGAATCAGTGCGACACGCGGTTGTTCGATACCAAAGTGACGGCAGGTACAGATAGCATACCAGACCATTTCTATACGTTGCTGTAGCGTGGGACGCGGAATGACAGCAGCATCCGAGAAGAAAAGCAGTTTATGGTAAGTCGGAATTTCCATTACTGCCAGATGCGTGAGAATTTTCCCTTTCAGTAACAAACCTTTTTCTTTGTCGAGTATGGCACGCAGTAAGTTGTCCGTATTGATAATCCCTTTCATCAAAATATCCGCTCCTCCTTCACGGACAATGCGGACAGCTTCGCGCGCCGCTTCATCCGGATTTTCTATGTGGATGGTTTTTACGTATTCGGGATATTGCTTGAGCGTGGGATATTTCTTCAGAATGGTAGAATCTCCAATCATCAGAAATTCTGCAATCCCTTCTTCCAAAGCACGGGAGATGGCATATTCAGTATTAGGATCGTTCGCACAGACCACGGCAATTCGTTTTCTATGGTTTAGTTTTTTAAGATGAGCCGTTAACTGGGCAAAATTTAGAATAGGTTCCATAACGTTAGATTTTTAGCAAATATCAGAAAAATGATTGAAAAAATAACGATTATAACCCGAAAAATTACATCCATTATGTAACATTTTGCTATATTTTATTTGTTTTGGCCGTTGGATGTGCATGGAACCGTTTTTTCCTGTATTTTTGCAAATAAATCCCCCAATAAAATAAAAGTACCATGAAACAGTTTAAAAATCTATTATTTCTTAGCTTAATTTTCCTTTGTTGGACGCTTGTTTCCTGTAAAAGCAGCAAGATATCTTCCGGTTGGTCTTTGATCTGGGAAGAGAACTTTAATCAGAAAAAGAACTTTGATTCACAGGTCTGGAGCAAGATTCCACGAGGAAAGTCAGACTGGAATAACTATATGACGGACTTTGATTCCTGTTATGCCATGCGTAAAGGCAAACTGGTGTTGAGAGGTATTGTCAATCATACCCAACCCAATGACACTGCCCCTTATTTGACAGGTGGTGTTTATACGAAAGGTAAAAAGGCTTTTACGAACGGGCGTATTGAGATTTGTGCCAAGTTGAATGCGGCGGGAGGAGCATGGCCTGCCATCTGGATGCTGCCTGAAGGAGCGGCATGGCCATCCGGTGGTGAGATTGATATCATGGAACGTTTGAATAATGATTCTATTGCTTATCAGACCGTTCATTCCCATTACACTTATACGCTGGGAATCAAGGATCACCCGGTATCACATTCTACGGGAGTGATTCACCCCGACCGCTACAATATTTTTGCAGTCGAAATGTATCCTGACAGTCTTTCATTTTATGTCAATGATGTGCATACGTTTACTTACCCCCGCATACAAACGCAAGAAGAGGGACAATTCCCTTTTAATCAGCCATTTTATCTGCTGATTGATATGCAGTTGGGAGGCTCGTGGGTGGGAGCAGTCTCTCCCAAGGATCTTCCGGTAGAAATGGAAGTGGACTGGGTACGTTTTTATCAACGAAAGTCAATAAAATAAGAACATATATGGATATTCAATTTCCTCCCTTTTTGCAGAATGGTGATAAAGTGGTTATTGTATCACCTTCGAGTAAGATAGACCAACAATTCCTGAAAGGAGCCAAGAAACGGATGGAATTATGGGGCTTGAAAGTGGCTATAGGAAAACATGCCGGAAGTTCGTCCGGAAGATATGCCGGGACAATCAAGCAGCGGCTGAAAGATTTGCAGGATGCGATGGACGACCCTAAAGTGAAAGCTATTCTTTGTAGCCGTGGAGGGTATGGGGCGGTACATTTGATCGATAAAATTGATTTTACGGCCTTTCGTGAGCATCCGAAATGGTTACTGGGGTTTAGCGATATAACCGCCTTGCACAATCTGTTTCAGAAAAATGGATATGCGTCCCTTCATTCATTGATGGCCCGTCATCTTACGGTGGAACCCGAAGATGATCTTTGTGCAAACTATCTGAAGGATATTTTATTGGGAAATATTCCTTCTTACACGTGCGAGAAGCATAAATTGAACAAGCAGGGAACTGCACAAGGTGTTTTGCATGGCGGTAATATGGCGGTAGCCTACGGTTTGCGTGGGACTCCTTATGATATTCCGGCGGAAGGGACTATACTGTTTATTGAAGATGTTAGCGAACGTCCGCATGCTATCGAGCGTATGATGTATAATTTGAAACTAGGAGGCGTACTTGAAAAACTGTCCGGATTGATTATCGGTCAATTTACGGAATATGAAGAAGACTGTTCACTGGGTAAGGAATTGTATGCCGCTTTGGCAGATTTAGTAAAAGAGTATGATTATCCCGTCTGTTTCAATTTCCCGGTGGGGCATGTGACTCATAATCTCCCGCTTATCAACGGTGCAAAAGTAGAGCTTGTGGTGGGAAAGAAAAATGTGGAACTGAAGTTTATATGTTAATAATCCATTCCATCTGAACGATGCTGTGGTGAAAATGACTAATTTTGAGGCTTTAATAGATAAAAGGACGATGAAAAAGAAAACTATGATAGTATTAATGAGTGCCTTTTTGTTATTGTCAGCATTCTCTTGCGGTGGAGGTAACAAGGCAAATAGTACGAGTGAACAAAATGAAGAAACTGTCGTGAATGTACCTCAATTTGATGCGGATAGTGCTTATTTGTATGTAAAGAATCAGGTAGATTTCGGACCTCGTGTTCCTAATACAAAAGAACATGTTGCCTGTGGCAATTACCTTGCCGGTCAGTTGGAGGCTTTCGGTGCTCAAGTGACTAACCAATATGCCGATTTGATTGCTTATGACGGGACGTTGTTGAAAGCGAGAAACATTATCGGTTCTTATAAGCCGGAAAGTAAAAAGAGAATCGCTTTGTTTGCACATTGGGATACACGTCCATGGGCGGATAACGATTCTGACGAGAAGAACCATAAAACTCCGATTCTGGGTGCAAATGATGGTGCCAGTGGGGTAGGAGCTTTGCTCGAAATAGCCCGTCTGGTCAATCAGCAACAACCGGAATTGGGAATTGACATCATTCTATTGGATGCAGAAGACTATGGTGCGCCACAGTTTTACACGGGGCAGCACAAGGAGGAGTTCTGGTGTCTGGGATCGCAGTATTGGGCACGTAATCCTCATGTACAAGGATATAATGCACGTTTTGGTATCCTGCTTGATATGGTAGGAGGTGAAGGCAGTGTGTTTATGAAAGAAGGATATTCGGAGGAATTTGCTCCGGACATAAATAAGAAGGTTTGGAAAGCGGCAAAAAAAGCGGGTTACGGAAAGACTTTCATGGATGGAAACGGAGGATTTGTAACAGACGACCATCTGTTCATTAATCGTCTGGCACGTATTAAAACGATTGATATTATTCCATATAATCAGGAGGGTGACTTTACCCCGACATGGCATACTGTCAATGACAATATGGAACATATTGATAAGAATACGTTGAAAGCAGTCGGTCAGACCGTATTGGAAGTGATTTACAATGAGAAATAATAGAATCGAGAAATAATATAATAAGGTGTCGATATACTGGTGTGCCGTTTTTAAATACGGCATCTGTTATTCGCACATTGGTATATTGTCTAATTAAATAATTACTATAATGTCAATTAATGAACTACAAGATGAAGTGATTGCGGAATTCAGTGACTTCGACGATTGGATGGACCGTTATCAATTACTTATTGATCTGGGGAATGAGCAGGAACCACTTGAAGAAAAATATAAGACGGAACAAAATCTGATTGAAGGATGCCAGAGCAGGGTATGGCTTCAAGCGGATGATGTGGATGGTAAAATCGTTTTTAAAGCAGAAAGCGATGCTTTGATTGTAAAGGGAATTATTGCCTTGTTGATTAAAGTCCTTTCCGGACATACTCCTGATGAAATCTTGAATGCAGATCTTTATTTTATAGACAAGATCGGACTGAAAGAGCATCTATCGCCAACGCGTAGCAATGGTTTGCTGTCGATGGTAAAACAAATACGAATGTATGCATTAGCATTCAAAGCGAAAGAGAAATAAAATTCACCACAGAGGACGCTGAGTACACAGAGTCTTTTTTGAATTACACATTTTGCGATTACTACATATCCCTTGTCAGTATAAACCTTTGTGTCCTCTGAGTCCTCTGTGGTGAAAATTCATGGTCAGTATGATACCGATAAACAGGAGGATTGACCCGAATAGGACGATGAGATACGGGGTACCGTTAATCAGGTCGTCCATATTTTCTGCTTCGGGATATTTGATACTAAGATAGACTGACAATGAGTTGTTTAGTACATGCATGAGTATACAAGGTATCAGACTGCCTGTTTTGTAATAAGTCCATGCCAACAGGATACCGATCAGAAATGCCGGAAGGATCTGGGCGGGATTTATATGAAAGACACCGAACAGAAGTGCGGAAATCAGAATTGCTTTAGTCGGATTGTATTGCTGAAGTAAAGCGTGGGTGATGGCTCCGCGAAACAATAACTCTTCAAGTACGGGGCCTACGATAGCTATTGCAAGAATACCGCCCCAGCCGGATTGGAGAATGTTGAAAGATTGTTCCATGATATTAGGAATCCAATCCAGCAGGCTCATTAATGAGGAGACTGCAAACCCGCAAGTGAGGATTGCGATGGCACTGCAAACCAGATAAGAGGCCGATACTGGTAACCATGTTGCCCTCTTTTTACTGATATAACCGGCTTTCCATAGATAAATACCCATCATAATCTGACCGGCTAGCTGTGCCGGAATCATAATCATTTGCGTCAGAGTGACTTTATCCAGATTTCCCGTGGTGACGAACAAATAGATCGTACAAGGAATCATAATCAGGATTGGAGCAACAATCTGCGCAATGAGAAGGTCTATTAATACTAATTTGATAGCCGTTTTCATGGTTTTTTATTTAGTGGTAAAGAAACTATAGATAAACATTGCTAACATGGATATAGCTATTACCACCAAAGAGATACTCATAAATGACTTTTGCATAAGAATCTATTTTTTAAGAATTGTTTCTGTCTCTTCAGCATCCTTATGGAGCTGTGTTATTAACTCGTCGATACTGGAGAATTTCAGTTCGGGACGTGTCCGTTTTACAAAAGTAAGCCGGATGAATTTATCATATATGTCGGAATGGAAGTGGAGGATATTCACCTCAATCGTCCGGTTCGGACCGTTGTCAATCGTCGGGCGGACGCCTATATTCAGCATTCCCATATACGTTTTCCCGTCAAATGTCACCCATACGGCATATACGCCATCGGCAGGAATCAGTTTATCGGGATCATCCACTCGTAAATTGGCTGTTGGGAAACCTATTTTTCTGCCTACCTGATAGCCGCCTACTACTATCCCGTCGAGGAAATATTCATATTTCAGACAATGGGCGGCCAGGCTAACTTCTCCTTCATGAAGAAGTTTGCGGATCAGGGAAGAACTCACCGGAATGTTGGGTTCATTCCCTATTTCTATATTGCTGGTATACGCTTTGGCGCGAATCACTTCTATGCCAATTTCCTTTCCATAACGTACATAATCTTCGAAACCTTCGCTGCGGTTATGTCCGAAACGATGGTCATAGCCGATAACCAGATATTTTACCTGATAACGCTCTTTTAACAGCTGTGTCATAAACTCCCGGGCAGTAAGCCGGGAAATTTCAGGAGTGAAGTCAAGCATCAGGCAGTAATCTACCCCGATGTCTGCAAGCAGGCTTATTTTTTCTTCGGGAGTAGTCAGCAGTTCCGGACGATACTCCGCATTCATCACTTTTCGGGGATGAACGGGAAAAGTAACCAATGCAGAGCGTAGACCTTTCGCGGCGGCTATCTCCTTCACTTGCTGAATCAGATAGCGATGTCCTGCATGCACCCCATCAAAGAAACCGATAGTAGCTACGCAGGGTTCCGGGGTAATTGCCGATGTGTCACGTATAATCTGCATATCTCTAAATTTATTTAAGGTTGAAAAGATGGCTCCAGTCTTCGCCTGCTTTCGCTGTATAGGTGGAAATTCCTAAATTTTGGGCTGTCTTACAGTTCATTTCAGAGTCATCAATAAAGAGCGTCTCTTGCGGTTCGATTCCGGCATCCTCTATGATTGCCTTGAAGATCTCCGGTTCGGGCTTGGCCATTTTCATTTCAAAAGAGAGGTATGTTTTTTCAAAATAATCTTCCACCTTAAAGGTGCGGTAAGGAAACAAATGAGCGCATGTCCATTCCCAATGAATTTGGTTAGTATTGCTCAATAAGTAGACGACATATTTCTCACGTAATTTTAATAATAAATCAAGTTTTTGTGTGGGTATATCTACTAGAAAACTATTCCAGGCTGCATCTATTTGTTTGTCGCTAACTGCTTTGCCTATCATTTTACGAACTCCGTCACGGAATTCGGCAGGTGTAATCAATCCTTTTTCTTGTTGCATCAGGATTCCGTCCTGATTCTGGATATCCAGCAAGTCATCCACGTTTTGGAGCCCTAACTTCTGAAAGTGCTCAATGCAACGTTGGCGGTCGAGATTGATAAGTACACCACCCAAATCAATAAGAAGGTTTTTTATTCCTTTACTTTTCATTTCTGTTTTTTTTGTGAATAATACGTTGAACAAAGCGAATAAGTTCTCCAACCCATAACACCGTGGACGAAACGCCTATAATAAGAAGCCAGGTTTGCCAGTCAAGCGGTTCCGTACGGAATACAGCTCCACCGAACTGTACGATGAGGAATTGTCCGCCAAGAATAGCCAGTACAATAAGTTCCATTCCATACGATTTGGAAAGTCCCTTGAATGCCGAATCGGTAGTGCCGAATACACGGGCATTGAACAGATTCCAGAATTGCAGCATGACAAAGAAGGTGAAGAAAATGGTCAGGTTGTGCACATTCATTCCTTGTGTACTGTGGTCGAAATAATAAATCATTCCGAGCAATACGATGAGGAAGATAGAGCCCACACCTATTATATTAGATCTCATTGCCTTACTGATAATAAAATCGGTACTGCGACGGGGTTTCTCAAGCATGACAGTTTCGCTGGGTGGAATGGAGGCAAGAGCCAAAGCGGCAAAAGTATCCATAATCAGGTTCACCCATAACATCTGTGTTACAGTCAGCGGAAGTTCCGTACCGATTACGGAGCCTAGCAGAACGATAAGCAATGCCACAAAGTTGATTGTCAGCTGGAAAACTATGAAACGCTGGATATTCTTATACAATGAACGTCCCCACATAACAGCGGTTCCGATACTGTTGAAGGAGTCATCGAGCAATGTGATATCACTGGCCTCTTTGGCTACAGAAGTACCTGTACCCATTGACAAGCCTACTTGGGCATGATTTAAAGCCGGGGCATCATTCGTTCCGTCTCCGGTCACAGCTACGACAGCTCCTTTTTGTTGAAGCAGTTGTACCAGACGCTGTTTGTCTGTCGGGCGGGCGCGGGACATGATTTTTAAGTCCATCACTCTGTCCAGTGCTTCTTCGTCGCTCAATTCGGCAAATGCAACACCGGTGATTCGATTTCGTTCCGTATCAGTTTCGGGGTTCCAGAGACCGATCTGGCGTGCGATTTCCGTGGCAGTTCCCGGAGTGTCACCGGTCACGATCTTGATGCCGATACCTGCAGACTGGCATTTCGCAACCGCAGCAGGCACATCCGGACGAATCGGGTCGGAGATGGCAACCACTCCCAAGAAATTGAGGTCGTTGGCTGAAACTAGTTCCGTGCAATCGTTCGGCTCATTTTCTCCGACAATCTTGAATGCAAATCCAAGTGTACGCATAGCCATATTTTGATAGCTCAACAGTTGTGCTTCCACTGTAGAACGATACTCTACCGCATCCACTCGCCGTCCATCCAGAACAACTTCTTTACACTTGCCCAGAACAATTTCAGGAGCTCCTTTTATATAAAGTATTTTTTTGCCGATCAGGGGAGATTCAACAAGAGTTGCCATGAATTTCCGTTCGGTAGAGAAGGTGAGTTGATCGAGGACATGTGCTTGCTCGCGGAGTTGCAGGTAATCTCTTCCCTGTTTGTTAAGCCAGAGCAATAAAGCCACTTCGGTTGGATTTCCTACACCTTTCGGTTTCTCTCCATGGGTTGATTCTTCAAGGAAAGCTGTTGAATTAGCACTGATTCCCTCTGCGATAAGTGCGCTGATATCATCATCAGACAAGTCGCTGCCATTTTTGATACCATAGAAATTGGGTTCGTGCACTTGCATCAGATTTTGCGTCAGTGTGCCGGTTTTATCCGTACAAATCACGGTGATGGCTCCCATTGTTTCGCAAGCGTGCATTTTCCGCACCAAGTTGTTGGTGGAAAGCATACGGCGCATATTCAATGCCAGACTAAGCGTGACACTCATTGGCAATCCTTCAGGCACAGCTACTACAATCAGTGTAACTGCCATCATAAAATATTTCAGTGTCCGTTCGAAAACCGGAAGCCACTCATGCCACCCGTTCAGCGAACCGAAATCAAAAAATAACAATACATCCTTGACAAAGAATATGAGAAAAGCAAGACCGGCAACGGTAAAGCCGATCTTTCCGATCAGGTTTGCAAGTTTGGTCAACTGTATGTTCAGCGGGGTGGGCTCGAGGTTGTCCTCTGTGCTCTGCCGGGCTACTTTCCCGATTTCAGTAGCATCACCCACATGCAGCACACGCATGGTTCCATGACCATCCACTACTGTAGTACCACGCATCACCAGATTAGAAGCATAAGTCGCTTCTTCATCAAAATCCGTTTCTACAGTGGTTTTATTGATAACAGGTTCTCCGGTCAGATTGGATTCATTCACTTGCAGAGAGATAGCTTCCAGTAACTCTCCATCAGCGGGAATTTCTTCACCTGTTTCCAGAATCACAATATCACCTACCACTATGTCTTTACGAGGGATTTCCTGTACACGTCCGTTCCGGATCACTTTTACCAATGTTTCTTCATTGACTGCATTCAGCAAGTCAAATTTCTTGCTGGCATCATATTCGAAAAAGAAACCGATTCCGGTAGCCAGTAAGATAGCGGCTATGATTCCGATCGTTTCAGCATATTCGTTTTCGATGATGGAGATGATTAACGAGAAAGCGGCTGCCACTAATAACACACGCACAACCGGGTCTTCAAATTTTTCCAGATAGAGCTTCCAGAGAGAAGGACGCTTGGGGGGCGTTAACAGGTTAATACCATTTTTCTCCCTGCTTTGTAGGACTTCGTTATCCGTAAGTCCTAAATGATAATAGTCATTTTTATTTGTACTCATGCAGATACATGCGTTTAATTTGAACTGCAAAAATACAACATATAATTGTGATAGAATGTTTAATTAAAACTTTTTATGAAGTCGAATATGTTAGCGTGGTTTACCGCATGACCGATAAGGGATTGTAAACCAGAATGTGGAGCCTTTGCCCTCTACGGAATCCGCCCCGATTTGCCCGCCAAGTTTGGCGACAATGGTTTGAGAAATGGAAAGTCCCAGTCCCGCTCCCTTCTTATCTTTGTTCAGTTTCACGAAGCGCTCGAATACATCCGGTAATTTCTCTGCCGGAATTCCGGCTCCGGTATCCTTGACATAAAAGTAAAGTTCGGTGTCTCTGGCTTCATAGCCGAGGCGGATACTACCTTCATGGGTGAACTTAATGGCGTTGCCGGCAAAGTTGGAAAGCACTTGTGCCACCCGGTTCCGGTCTGTTTGAATCATGCAGGAAGAGCGAGACGGCTCTGCTATAATTTGTATCTTTCCTCCGACGTCATCAACTCTCATTTGAAAAAGTTGTTGTAAATCTGAGAGTAACAGATTGACGTCGACTGTTGCCTGCACAAATTCCAATGTTCCGGCTTCGATTTTTGACATATCGAGTATGTCGTTGACCAGTTGCATCAGGAGGTCGGCATTCATTTTTATGATTTCCTGATATTGAGCTTTCTCCTCTTCTGTAGTTGCACTGCCTAATACCTCTGCAAATCCGGTAATAGCATTGAGAGGGGTACGGATTTCATGGCTCATGTTGGCTAAGAAGGCAGATTTTGAAATATCAGCTTTTTCTGCTTTTTCCTTGGCTAGTAGCAGTTCCTTTTCAGCTTGTTTCCGCCGGGTAACATCGTGTACGGTGATTACCATATTCTCTTCTTCGTTAAGGAGGAAGTAAGAACCGGATATGACAGCATCACATTCTACGGTAGTATTATCAGACGTAACTACGGATAAAGTGGCTTCCAGATCCGTGAAGTTTCGTCTCTGTTCGAAAGCTTGGCGTATGGCGGTACGTATCGGACAAGAACCGCAGAAGCTATGTGTGCCGCAACCTCCCTCGGCTGCTAATGCATTGCGACATTGCAACAGGTCGCCCACTCTTTTTTCTTCTGTTCCTTTTTTGGTTCCGGTTTTTTGGTAATAGTTGGTTTTCAGAACTTTAAAGTCATTATCTATTAATAGGATAAAGGCGTGTACATTCTTTAAGATGGCACCGGCGATATGGCTGGTGCGTTCCAACTTTCTGGATTCACGGAACAATCGTTGTTGCATCCGCAGGCATTTTCTACGCTCCCATAAAAAACTGATTAGTAGGACTGCGCATAAAACTATTAAGGTAGACAATAGTGCTATAAGCATAGTATGATATTGTTGTTTTAGCTTGATAATATGGATACAAAGATAGTTTTTTTCTTTAGTTTGGAAATAGTGTTGAACAAATATCTTGCTGTTTGTGTTATATTATTTAGAAAACCAATTAAAAATACGAACGTTATGAAAAAGTACATTTGCACGGTCTGTGAATATATTTACGACCCCGAACAAGGAGATCCGGAAAGCGGAATTGAGCCAGGAACAGCATTTGAAGATATTCCTGATGATTGGACTTGTCCATTATGTGGAGTCGGAAAAGAAGACTTTGAACCGTACGAAGGATAAAACCAAGAGAGAGAATTATTAAGAGGAGAATGACTGGGTGTATGAATATATGCCCGGTCATTTTTTTATTTTTATGGCTGGAAATTATTCTGCTGATTATAAATGTAATATCTTTGACGCAAAAATCGGAAGTTATGTATAATAAAGCAACTGTTATGACCGATCTGAGGTGTTTTTTATCTCTCTCTCTGTTATTAATATGCGGCCTTCTGATGGCTGGTTGTAGTGATGATGAAAATGAAGAACAGCCTCCTGCTCCGGATGTTCCGGATTATAGCACGATCATAGTGAAAGATATACAGAATATACCTGCGGATTTTACATTCGACCGGGTTGAGGTGAAAGTGACGGGGGCGGATTGGCAAGTGATTGAGACTCTTGAATTTCCTTATAAGGACGGACAGATTGTGATGATACTTCCCACGAGTTTTCCTTCGGAAAAGCTTCAGGCGGTAGACCGGCGTAATGGCATGGGCGGTTACTGGACCGGGACCTCGGATGATGCGGATGCTCTTGTGGCGACCCTAGGGGATTTCTTTGTTTTTAATGGCGATAAGAGAGTGGGACGGATTGCTATTTCTAACTGGTCCGGTAAAGAGTCTTCTGCCGGAAAAGCTACACTGGTGGGGTATCAGTATGCCGACCGTCCTTTTACGTTGACAGGCAGTGACAAATCGTATTATTATAATAATTGTTCTTTTAATAAAGGGTGGAATATATTTGCCAATATCAATCCGACCTCGGAAGACGGGACTGCAAAAGTGCTTCGTACAACTACTGTTCCGGAATCTACGTTATTTTGGCGCTTGGCTGAATCATACATATACAATTAATTTATAAAAGATAATGCTATAAATAAAAAGGAGAATCAGTTGTATCAATACATACTTGATTCTCCTTTTATTTTCTTTATTTTATCTATTAAGAAGCTTTTTTCTCTTTCACATCACTGCTGGCTTCCACTACATTCACCACATAGTCACCAAGTTTTTCACATTCGGCGATGATATCCATGTAGTAAACTCCCATTTGATAATCATATTCTTTGTTGTTCACATCCAGAATATTTTGATTCTTCAATTGGTTGCGGTAGTTATTGATTTCGTTTTCAAGATTGAAGGATTTGTTAATATCGATGCTTTGATGTTCCGGTTTCTCTACCACCACAATCATTTGAGCAAGCGCATCGTTAGTCAGTTTCATCATGAAGTGGATATGTTCGTATTGTTTTTCGGTAAAGTCCAGATTAGTCTGGCGTTTCCGGTTGATGGTACGTGCCAGGTTATAGCAGCTATCGCCGATGCTTTCGATTTCTGTCACTTCACGCAACATAGCACGTATTTGTAGCTTACTTTCAGAACTCAAACGGCCTTCGGACACCTGATTCAGGTAGTTGGCTATTTCAAGTTCCATATTGTCACTGATATTTTCATATTTCTCTATCCGGCTGAACAATTTATTAAAATCGTCATCCTTTTCCGTATGCAACAGATCCTGCACCATGCCGAACATCCGGTGTGTACGTTCTGCGAAAAGATGGATTTCCTTGCGTGCCTGAAGGATAGAAAGTTCGGCAGTGGAAAGCATACCGCCGGTGATAAATCGCAGGCGGGGTTCTTCGTCTTCTTCTTTCGGATGAATTAAAGCACATACGGTACGCTCAATCAGTTTCACAGCCCATATCAGTATACAAACGTTACAGATGTTGAAGATTGAGTGGAAAGCCGACAATTTGTAGGAGATGGCAACTTCCGGATTATTGCTTTGGAAAAAAGTATCTACTACCCAATTTACCAGTTCCATGAAAGGATGGAAGACAATCAATACCCAGATAACGCCGAACACATTAAAAACAAAATGGGCCAATGCTGCCCGCTTAGCCTGTGTGTTGGCTGTAAGTGCGGCAAGATTGGCCGTGATAGTAGTTCCGATGTTTTCTCCCAATACGAGTGCTGCTCCCAGTTCCAGGCTGATCCATCCGTTGGCACACATAATTAATGTGATTGCCATGGTGGCTGCGGAGGCTTGCACAATCATCGTCAGTATCGTACCGATAAGCAAGAACAGAATGATGGAGAAAAATCCCATATCCGTGTAGTTCTGTACGAAGGCAAGCATTTCCGGGTTGGCATTCAGGTCGGGTGCATTTGATTTCAGATAAGAAAGCCCCATGAAAAGGAAAGAAAAACCAAAAATGAATTCACCGATGGATTTGCGGTTACTTTTACCGGAGAAGATAAATGGAAGGGCGATGGCCAGGAGAGGAAGGGCAAAGGCAGCCATATCAACCTTAAATCCGAAAATTGAAATGATCCAGGCGGTTACGGTAGTACCGATATTGGCACCCATAATGACGCTGATGGATTCGGCGAGTGTGAGTAGTCCGGCGTTAACGAAACTGACGACCATTACCGTCGTTGCTGAAGAAGACTGGATAAGGGCCGTGATTAACACTCCTGTTAGAACTCCCGTTACCCGGTTGGTGGTCATTGCCGTTAGAATACTTCGCAATCTATCACCCGCGACCTTTTGTAAGCCCTCGCTCATGATTTTCATTCCGTAGAGGAAGAGTCCTAATGAGCCTATGAGCTTTAAAAAATCATAAAAAGAATATTCCATCTATAATATTTTTAATGGTTATTTGTTCTCTATCTGATTATAAGTATATTAGTACCAAATTATTCACCTTTTAACGAACTCGATGAAACAGATGTTACAAATATGTTGCAAAAATAACAATATTTCTAAAGAATTCCCTATCGGAAGCTCACTTTTGGATATTTATTACGGTTTTAATCTTAATTTTCCTTATCAAGTAGTGAGTGCCAAGGTCAATAATCGCTCCGAGGGACTTAATTTCAGAGTATATAACAATAAGGATGTAGAGTTTCTGGATGTGAGAGATCAGTCCGGTATGCGTACTTATGTCCGTTCGCTTTGTTTTGTCTTGTTTAAAGCTGTCACGGAATTGTTTCCCGAGGGAAAATTGTTTGTGGAACATCCTGTGTCAAAAGGCTATTTCTGTAATTTGCGGATTGGGCGCCCTATTGAACTTGAGGATGTGAAGCGTATCAAGCAACGGATGCAGGAGATCATTGCGGAAAATATTCCTTATCACCGCATTGAATGTCATACGGCAGAGGCAGTACGGGTTTTCAGTGAGCGGGGGATGAATGATAAAGTGAGGTTATTGGAAACTTCCGGTTCCCTTTATACCTATTATTATACGTTGGGTGATACTGTTGATTATTATTATGGTAATCTGCTGCCCAGCACCGGATATCTTAAATTATTCGATATTGTGAAGTATTATGACGGGCTGCTGCTCCGGATTCCGAGCCGGGAAAATCCGGATATGCTCGAAGAGGTCGTGAAACAGGAGAAAATGCTGGATGTCTTTAAGGAATATCTGAACTGGAGTTATATCATGGGACTTAATAATGCCGGAGATTTTAATCTTGCCTGTGAGGAAGGACATGCCACTGACTTGATTAATGTTGCGGAAGCATTGCAAGAGAAAAAGATAGCGCAGATAGCCGATACTATTTTCCATCGTGGCGAAAATGGTAACCGGGTAAAACTGGTCTTGATTGCCGGACCGTCTTCTTCGGGAAAGACAACTTTTAGCAAACGGCTTTCTATTCAGCTGATGACAAATGGATTGAAGCCATTCCCGATCTCTTTGGATAATTATTTTGTAGACCGTGAAGAAACCCCTTTGGATGAAAACGGAAACTATGATTATGAATCACTTTATGCGCTCGATCTGGAATTGTTTAATCAACAGTTGCAGGCGCTTCTCCGTGGCGAAGAGGTGGAACTGCCCCGTTTTAATTTCTCTCTAGGCAAAAAGGAATATAAAGGGGATAAACTGAAAATAGAAGATAATACAATTCTGATTCTGGAAGGTATTCATGCCCTAAATCCGGAACTGACACCGCATATACCGGCTGAACGGAAATTCAAGATTTACGTTTCAGCATTGACCACTATTTCGTTGGATGATCATAACTGGATTCCGACTACTGACAACCGTTTGTTGCGCCGCATTATCCGCGACTTTAATTATCGGGGATACTCTGCACGTGAAACCATATCACGTTGGCCTAGTGTGCGTGCCGGTGAAGATAAATGGATATTTCCTTATCAGGAGAATGCTGATGTAATGTTTAATTCAGCACTACTCTTTGAATTTGCCGTACTTCGTTTGCATGCCGAACCTATTCTGATGGGTGTCCCGCGAAACTGTCCTGAATATTGTGAGGCCTACCGGTTACTGAAGTTTATCAAATATTTTATTCCGGTGCAGGATAAGGAAATTCCGCCTACTTCTTTGTTGCGTGAATTTTTAGGAGGAAGCAGCTTTAAATATTAAGTAGAAAAATTAGGATATATTCGTGATTTGTATTTCCTTTGCAGAAAATACAAATAAACCTTTTGTTGTAGTGAAGCAAAGGAACACAAAAATAAACAATATTTGAGTGATATTTAGGGAAAGAATGTTATGGTTGTTATACAAAACTTTAAAATATTGAACCTTTGATTGCTTTTGCTGTTAAGAAGGGACTACATGCAACAAAAAAATGTGAATATGATTTTTTATAATAGTCTTTTAGCGAAGTGGTTCTTAGGAAAAGGGAAGAAACACTATTTTATGTTAGGCTGGTTTTTCTTTACCCGCTATAAATATCTGGAAGTCTGGGAAGAAATGGAACTACGGATTCATGCCAGACAGTATTGGGAATGTTTTTCTTTAACCCTGATACCAGCACTTATTTTATCAATCCTGTTTTCATGGTGGTGGATGGTGTTGCCATTCGTGACTTATCACATACTTTATTGGTTTGAAAAGATCCTCCGTCCTCATTCTATCTTTAATTGGGAGGCGATAAAGCATAGTGGCGATACGCTTTATCTCAGGAAGAGAAAAGCGTATGCCTGGAAGAAATGGTACGGGAAGAAAGAATTGCCCGCATCCAGATGGAATGATTAAAACTTCACTTTAAATGCTTCTTTATCCAAAGCAGATGTCCATACTCGGTATCGTTGGAAGTCCAATGCTCATTAATGGGAGTAATCAGTGCTTCTTTCGGACAGTCTAGTACATTGTATACGATGTAGCTGGTTGTCGGAGGACATACATCATCGTTGAATCCCCATGTCATATAGGTATCTGCTTTGATTAATTTCGCAAAGTTCACAACATCATAATAGGCCATTGTCTTTATTTTTTCAGGAGTATCCATATCTACCGAATTCCTGAAGAAATGAGGATATCCGCCGGCACGTCCGGCTTTATAGCCTGCCATGTCACTTAATGCAGGATGATTGGCGACACAGGCTGTCACCCGTTGATCCAGTCCGGCAGTGATTAATGCCAAGGCTCCTCCCTGGCTACCTCCTTGTGCTATTACGTTTTTACCATCCCATTCAGGTAGGGAAGTCAGGAAATCAATAGCGCGTACACAGGCCAGATATACCCGTTTCATATAATAATTGTCGCGGCTGTCGAGTCCATTGGTTAAGTAGCTGTTCTCTCTGCCATTAAAAGCATTGCTGATTTCTTTGAATGCTTCGTCACTCATTTCCGGATGAAGGCCGTGTATCTCCATCTCAAAACGGATGCAGCCTTGCTCTGCATAATATTTGTGTCGCAGTGGTTCTTTGATTGTTTTGATTCCTGCTCCCGGAGGGCATAATACAACCGGAAATTTGCCCTCTTTCTTGGGATAGAACAAATATCCGTAGACGCATTGCCCGCGTTTGTTCAGCTGCAATTTTACGAGATAACAATCTATTTTATCGGTTGAGTATTTTTCTACATGCTCTTTGGTGTACGTTAGAGGAAATTCTTTTTGTTCCGCTTTTGCTTTTTCCCAGAATTCATTGAAATCCGAAGGCATGGTAGTATATGGAAGAAGCTTTTCCGGCGAAAAACCGACTTTTACATGATGTGAGTAAGTCTTTCCATCTACGGTCGCTTTCAGCCGGCAATCACGGAATCCGGGTTCTTTCATTGTGCCGAGAGGAATTACGGCTTTGCCGTTTTTCAAAGTCACACTCCCTTTGGTGTCAGCGTTAGGCATCATGTCTCCCCCTATTTCATAGGTGACGGTTACGTTATCCCTGGGTATACCATATTTATAGAATTGTACTTCTACAGTTGCTTTTTCTCCTGTTTGATAGAGCCAGTCGGCATGGTTGGGAACTGTGACCCAAAGAACGTCACTTCTATAAGGGTAGTTTTCGGCTACGGCGGATAACAAAGTTAGTGACAATAGCCATACGGATAAAAGTAGTCTCTTCATGGTGTTATTCATTGTTTTTATGGATTTGAAATAGTAAGTTGTTTTAATTCTGTTGCAATATTACGCAAGATTCGGGAAAAGGAGGGTAGAAAAAATGTGATTTTAGATGGACTATTTGGTACTCTGACAAAAATAGCGGAAGTTTTTCACCCGGATGAAAAGCTTCCGCTATTGAACAGAAGAAAGGTTCTTCTTTTATTAGGATGGAACCTTTTATCTTAAGGCTTCCACCTCTTCCGGTGTCAATGGAATCTTTTTGCCTAATCGGCGGGCACCGGTTTCTGTAATCAGATAATCTTCTTCATTGCGGATACCACCAAAGTTTTTATAAGTTTCCACTACATCATAGTTAATGAAATCAGTGAACTTCTTTTCTGCTTTCCACATATCGATCAATTCAGGAATAAAGTAAATACCCGGTTCTACGGTATGTACAAATCCTGGCTCCAATGGGATGGCGAGGCGTTGCGATTTGCGACCGAACTGTGTGCTCTTCGGCTGGCCGTTGTAACCTACCCATATCTCTCCCAGATTCTCCATATCATGTACATCCAATCCCATCATGTGACCTAATCCGTGTGGATAGAACAACGCATGGGCACCTTCGCGTACAGCATCCTCGGTATTTCCTTTCATCAATCCGAGCGTCTTCATGCCATCCACCATGACGCGGGCCGACAGTTCGTATACGTCCATATAAGGAATACCCGGGCGGAGAGCTTTTACAGATTCCAGGTGCATCGCATTCTGAATTTCGTATACTTCACGCTGACGGGTGGTGAACTTCTTATCGGCAGGAATGGTAGACGACATATCACCCGCATAACCGGATTCAACTTCTGCACCGGCGTCGATTAAGAACAAATCACCCGGTTTCACTTTATTTCCGTGATAATGATTGTGCAGAGTCTGCCCGTTGATAGTGGCGATGGTGGCGAATGAAAGTTGGCAGTTGTTAGATTCGGCCACCCGGTTCATTTCAGCTACCACTTCATATTCATACATACCCGGACGAAGTACCTTCATGGCTGTAATATGCATATCGGCAGTAACATTGCAAGCCTTTTCTATCTCTGCGATTTCTTCTGCAGATTTATAGTTGCGTTGAGCGATCACGGCACGGATGAATGGAACAGAACCTTCCTGATGTGCGGGAGGAATACCCAGCCAGTCCATCAGCTTCAGCTTATGTTCGGGGCGGTAAGGAGGCAGATAGTGAACTGCTTTCCCTTTCTGCACACACTGATGGAGATAGCTTACAATGTCAGCAGACGGCATCAGATTTTTTACGCCTACACGTTCGCATTTTTCGTGCAATGTCGGTTGTGACCCCATCCATACGATTGCGTCGATAGACAACTCATCACCAAAGATGATTTCTTTGTCTTCATCTATATCGATAATAGCCGAAAGTCCGGCACATGAAAGTCCGAAATAATAAAGGAAAGTGGAATCCTGACGATAACGGAACGTGTTATCTTCGTAATTCAGTCCGCACTCGTCATTTCCGAGAAATAACAACACTCCGGAGCCTAAGTTCTTTTTCAGCAGGGCTCTCCGCTGCATATACGTTTCTTTGGCAAACATATGGTCCTAGTTTTTAAGTTCGTGCAACAAAGATAACGAATTTTGTGTTATAGGATTAAAAATTATCTCCCTAATCTGTGTAATCTCTCGTTAAAAAGTTACTTTTGTAGCGAGAAACAGTAGAAAGCAAAAACGAATATGGCACAAGGTTCCCGTCAAATACAATCTCAGGCGCAACAGCAGGTACAGACGCTCTCGCCCCAGCAGATTCTGGTCGTGAAACTGTTGGAGCTTCCCGCAGTAGAGCTGGAAGACCGTATCCATGCTGAACTGCTTGAAAATCCGGCACTTGAAGAAGGTAAAGAAGAGAATGCTACGGATGATGAATATTCTGATACCGACAATGCAGAGGATGGCATGGATAGCGATGCCAACGACTATGATTCTTTGAGTGACTATCTGACAGAAGATGATATTCCCGATTATAAATTGCAAGAGAACAACCGTTCGAAAGATGAACAGGCGGAGGATATTCCATTTTCCGACTCCACCTCTTTTTATGAAATCCTGAAAGAACAGTTGCGTGAACGTAACCTGACAGAGCACCAGTGTGACTTGGTGGAATATCTGATCGGTTCATTGGATGATGACGGATTGCTTCGCAAATCTTTGGAAAGTATCTGCGACGAACTGGCGATTTATGCCGGTATCGAATCGACCGAGGAGGAACTGGAAGAAGCATTGAGCATCTTACAGGACTTCGATCCGGCAGGTATCGGTGCGCGTAGTCTTCAGGAATGTCTGTTGATACAGATTTGCCGGAAAAAAGAAGAAGAGAAAACTCCCAGTCCTATCTTGAATCTGGAAGAAAGGATTATCAGAGAATGTTACGAAGAATTCACCCGTAAACATTGGGAGAAGATTATAAAGAAACTGGATATTGATGAAGAGACTTTCCGGGAAGCCATTACTGAAATAACCAAACTGAATCCACGTCCGGGTGCTTCTTTGGGAGAAGCAATCGGCAGGAATCTCCAACAAATAGTTCCCGACTTTATGGTGGAAACGTATGATGACGGAACCATCAATGTAAGCCTCAATAACCGCAATGTTCCCGAACTCCGTATGAGTCGTGATTTCACGGAAATGGTGGAGGAGCATACAAAAAATAGGGCTAACCAGTCTAAGGAATCTAAAGAAGCGATGATGTTTCTGAAACAGAAAATGGATGCGGCACAAGGATTTATCGATGCTGTCCGTCAGCGTCAGAATACCTTGATGACTACCATGCAGGCGATTATCGACCTACAACGTCCTTTCTTTTTGGAAGGAGATGAATCGCTGTTGAAACCGATGATTCTGAAAGACGTGGCGGAACGTACGGGATTGGATATTTCGACCATCTCCCGTGTGAGTAACAGTAAATATGTACAGACGAATTACGGTATCTATCCGCTCAAATACTTTTTCAGCGACGGATATACTACAGAGGATGGCGAAGAGATGTCTGTCCGTGAGATTCGTAAGATTCTGAAAGAGTGTATTGAAGGCGAGGACAAGAAGAAACCCCTGACCGATGATGAATTGGCGGATATATTGAAGGAGAAAGGGTATCCCATTGCCCGCAGGACAGTAGCCAAATACCGTCAACAGCTGAATATCCCCGTAGCACGACTGCGGAAATGAGAGTTTTTTAAGTATTAAGTATAAAGTATTAAGTATTAGTGCTGATGGACAGAGAGAGAGAACATATCATAGCGGATAAGACGATGTTGCAGGTGGCGAGAGTCACTTCGATGGTCTTTACTCCATTTTCTATTCCGTTTTTATCGTTTCTGGTGTTATTCCTGTTTTCTTATCTTCGTATCATGCCGATACAATATAAGTTGATAGTGTTGGGAATCGTTTACTGCTTCACCATACTGACACCTACTATTACCATTTTCCTGTTTCGTAAAATCAATGGATTCGCCCGTCAGGAGTTGAGTGAACGTAAGAAACGTTATGTGCCTATCCTGCTGACCATCATCTCGTATGTGTTCTGCCTGCTGATGATGCGCAAGCTGAATCTCCCGTGGTATATGACCGGTATCATTCTTGCTTCTCTGGTAGTGTCCATCATTTGCATTGCGGTAAACCTGAAATGGAAGTTGAGCGAACACATGGCAGGAATGGGCGGAGTGATCGGGGGATTGATTTCTTTCAGCGCCTTGTTCGGTTACAATCCGGTCGCATGGCTATGCCTGTTTATTTTGATTGCCGGTATATTAGGTTCTGCGCGCATTGTGTTGGGGCATCACACGCTGGGTGAGGTGCTTTCCGGTTTTGCTGTCGGTCTGATATGTGCCCTTTTGGTACTTCATCCGGTGAGTAACATCTTATTTCGAGTATTTTTATTTTAAAACAGTATAAATCCTAAAAACTAATCATTATGAATTTTCCACAGAATTTGAAGTACACGAACGAACACGAATGGATTCGCGTTGAAGGAGACATTGCATACGTTGGTATCACCGATTATGCACAGGAACAATTGGGCGATATTGTGTTCGTAGATATCCCGACTGTTGGTGAAACGTTGGAAGCCGGTGAAACTTTCGGAACGATTGAAGTAGTGAAAACTATTTCCGATCTTTTCCTGCCTGTAGCAGGTGAGGTGCTCGAACAAAATGAAGCATTGGAAGAAAACCCGGAACTGGTAAATAAAGATCCCTATGGCGAAGGTTGGCTGATTAAAGTGAAACCGGCCGATGTAAAAGCGGTAGAAGATTTGCTGGATGCCGAAGCCTATAAAGCTGTGGTAAACGGATAATTCTTACCGTACTTAAATTGTAAATAGTAAATTGTAAAATAGTAAATTGAAATGACTCCAATTGTAAGTATTATCATGGGCAGCACGTCCGACCTTCCTGTTATGGAGAAGGCTGCACAGCTACTGAATGATATGCATGTACCGTTCGAAATGAACGCTCTTTCTGCTCACCGCACGCCAGAGGCTGTGGAAGAGTTTGCGAAGAATGCCCGCAACCGTGGCATTAAAGTAATTATCGCTGCTGCCGGAATGGCTGCCGCCCTTCCCGGTGTGATTGCGGCTAATACTACATTGCCGGTGATCGGAGTACCTGTAAAAGGTTCCGTGCTCGATGGTGTGGACGCACTTTATTCTATCATTCAGATGCCTCCGGGCATTCCTGTAGCAACGGTTGCCATTAACGGAGCGATGAATGCCGCTATCCTTGCCATCCAGATGCTGGCATTGAGCGATGAGAAACTGGCAGAAGCTTTTGCTGCTTACAAGGAAGGACTGAAAAAGAAAATCGTAAAAGCAAACGAAGAACTGAAAGAAGTGAAGTTTGAATATAAAACAAACTAATGTGATTTACGATTTGACAATTTTCGATTTACGATTGAAATATCTTCGCGAATCGTTTATTGTCTGCACATTTGTTATACTCAAAGTGCTTTTAATCGTAAATCGTTAAATCGTAAATTAAAATGGTTGATCTATTCAATTATTTTCGAAGAGAAACCACAGAAGTAAATATTGGGGCTGTGCCGTTGGGCGGCCCCAATTCTATTCGTGTCCAGTCGATGACAAACACGTCTACGCAGGATACACAGGCTTGTGTGGAACAGGCGAAACGTATTGTTGATGCAGGTGGAGAGTATGTCCGCCTCACAACCCAGGGCATCAAAGAAGCCGAGAACCTGATGAACATTAATATCGGACTGCGTAGCCAGGGATATATGGTTCCGTTGGTTGCCGATGTGCATTTCAATCCGAAAGTGGCGGACGTGGCTGCTCAATATGCGGAAAAGGTGCGAATCAATCCGGGAAATTATGTAGATGCTGCGCGTACTTTTAAGAAACTGGAATATACAGACGAGGAGTATGCGCAGGAAATACAGAAAATCCATAACCGGTTTGTCCCGTTCCTGAATATCTGTAAAGAGAATCACACGGCTATCCGGATCGGAGTAAATCATGGCTCTCTGTCCGACCGTATCATGTCCCGTTATGGCGATACCCCCGCAGGAATGGTGGAGTCCTGCATGGAGTTTCTCCGTATCTGTGTAGAGGAAAACTTCACAGATGTGGTGATTTCCATCAAGGCCTCCAATACGGTGGTCATGGTAAAAACCGTCCGCCTGTTGGTAGACGTCATGGAGAAAGAAGGGATGGCTTTCCCGTTACACCTCGGAGTGACAGAAGCCGGAGACGGAGAGGATGGGCGTATCAAGTCCGCCCTTGGCATCGGTGCATTGTTGAGTGACGGATTGGGAGATACCATTCGGGTATCTTTGAGTGAAGCTCCTGAAGCTGAAATCCCGGTAGCCCGCAAATTGGTGGATTATGTTCTGTTGAGGCAGGACCATCCTTATATCCCGGGATTGGAAGCGCCGGAATTCAATTATTTGTCTCCCGAACGCCGCAAGACAAAAGCTGTCCGTAATATCGGAGGTGAACATGTGCCTGTGGTTATTGCCGACCGCATGGACGGGAAGACAGAGGTAAACCCGCAATTCACACCGGACTATATTTATGCCGGAAGAGCTTTGCCCGATCAACGGGAAGACGGAGTGGAATATATTCTTGATGCGGATGTATGGCAGGGAGAAGACGGAACTTGGCCTGCATTCAATCATGCACAGTTGCCGTTAATGGGAGAATGCAATGCAGAGCTTAAATTCCTGTTTATGCCCTACATGGCACAAACGGACGAAGTGATAGCCTGCCTGAAACATCATCCGGAAGTGGCGGTGGTTTCCCAAAGCAATCATCCGAACCGTTTGGGTGAGCACCGTGCACTGGTTCATCAACTAATGACGGAAGGGTTGCAAAATCCGGTTGTCTTCTTCCAGCATTATTCGGAAGATGATGCGGAGAATTTGCAGATAAAGTCCGCAGCCGATATGGGAGCCTTGATTTTTGACGGTCTTTGTGATGGCATCTTCCTGTTCAATCAGGGCAACTTGAGCCATGCCGTGGTCGATGCCACTGCTTTCGGAATCTTGCAGGCCGGACGTACCCGTACCTCCAAAACGGAATATATATCTTGTCCCGGTTGCGGCCGTACACTTTACGACTTGGAAAAGACCATTGCCCGTATCAAGGCAGCCACTTCACATTTGAAAGGGCTGAAGATCGGCATCATGGGATGCATCGTGAATGGTCCCGGTGAGATGGCAGATGCAGACTACGGCTATGTAGGAGCAGGACGGGGGAAAATCAGTCTCTATAAAGGTAAGGTGTGCGTAGAGAAAAATATTCCTGAAGAAGAGGCGGTGGAACGACTTCTGGAGTTTATCCGGACAGATCGGGAAGAAAACCAACAATGATATTATATTGAGCACGGAATGCAGGTGATGAGGTACTGATCTCATAGAAAACCTGTAATCCGTGCCTGACTAAGTACTACATATCTTCCAACGACAAACACATTGTTTCAATGGTATAACGAGGCAGTAGCTTTTTCTTCAAATGTTCAACTTTCTGTTCCAGCAACTCCGACTTAAAATTTTTACGTTGGCGTTTTACTTCAGCAACTACTGCTTTGTTTTTTTCAAGACAGAGTGCAACAATGTCTATCTCGTTTTGATTCCCTTTGGCTTCCCACCATGACCCGATAGCACGGAATTGATAACTTTCAGCGAATTTCTGTTTGAAGTAAAGTTCTAATATCTTTCCGCTGTAGGTTGGATAATCAGCTTCTATGATATTACGTAGCCCTACAAAGTTTTTAATTTCTATCAATGAACGGTTACGGTCGAAGTAATTGAACCAAAACCTAATAAAATTATCGCATATTTCATATCGGACAGTTGTTGAGCTTTCTTTAGCTAAAATGGGACGTTGGCGTATGATAATATTATAATCGTCTATCAAGCGTTTCAGATAGCCTCCTACGCTTTTTTCTCCTAGTGTTGCCTCAATTTCTGCTTGTGTATTTCTACCTCCGGCAATTGCACTTAAAATAGAAAAGTAGGTCCCGTAATTTTTCCCAAATTCTTCTATCAACAGATTTTTTCCTTCTTCGGTAAAGGGAGAATTGTCGCGAGCCATAAAATGGATCATGCTTTCCACGTGGAGCGTATGGTTGTCACAAAAAAGTTCCACGTATTTAGGTACCCCGCCAGTAAAAGTATAAAGTGCTAAAAGATCATCATTCGAATGTGCCGGGGCATATTCACACATGATTTCTTTCAGAACAGAGAGCTTGAATGCTGACAGCTTGATTATGTTATCAGCTCTTCCGAAGAGCGGCTCTTTATTGTCTTGGAAAATTCTCTGCATCAGAGAATAGATGGAACCACTGACGATCAAATTCATGTGTGAGGACTTCCGATATTGGTCCCAAATATTTTGCATATCGCTGAATATGGATTCATTAATAGTATAGAATTCCTGAAATTCATCAATAACCAGATTGAAAGTCCGTTGAGTCGAAAGCTGCATTAGGTATTGGAATAAGTTTCGGAAACTTCTGATTTCTGTCGGAACAAAGATTTGCAGGGCTTGTGCGATAAGTGGGATGAATTCTTCGCACAAGGTTGCCTCATTTTTACGTCCTATAAATAGATAGACAGTGGGAGTCTGTTCAACAGCTTTCATGATGAGGCTTGTCTTCCCAATTCTACGGCGGCCGGTAACGACTGTCATTCTTGAACTTTCCTCAAATGCCAATTTCTGAATTCGTTTTAACTCTTTTAGTTCTTCTTCTCTATTATAAAACCTCATAGTCTGTGAATTTTATTAGTAACCGTGGTTACTGTAACCACGGTTACAAAGATATTTATTCTTAAGAGAACGGCAAACTTTTTCTTTCTTTTTATAAATTCTTTGCCCTTCCCTATTAAAAACTTTATGATTATCTCTATTGATTTATACCTGTTTTATTGTCAAACTGTCAGGATGATATTTAAGTATATGAATATCAGCATTATATCACCTGACAATAGATGCTGATAATAGGCTGACAATAAAATATATCTACTTTTACTGTCAGCCTGTTTTTATCTCTTATGCTACCTTTAATAACTTGATAAACAATAGCTTTATGGGCACCTTTCGAAATAATGCCGCATTTTTATAACAGCTTTCCAAAGTGATATCCTTTCATTAATATACCTGTATAGTTCCGCTAACACGCCAGTATAGTTCCTCTAAAGTGTTAGTATTGTTCCACTAAAGCACCGGTATCTTTAGTTCGTCACAGCCGTGGTAACTTCTTCTCACGGCCGTGACAAATTCCTACCACAGCCGTGGGAAGATCTCGTCACGGCCGTGGGGAGTTAACAATACCGACACTTTAATGAAACAATACCTGCTTGGTAAGTGAAAGATACCGGCTATATAGCATTCATTTAATAGGGGCATACTCATTTTATAAAGCGTATGTGTTTCTTATGTCGATGATATTGTTACTGTAGACAATGATAGTCTTCAGTAGTTTATAACATGGATCAAGCTGGGAATTAAGTCAGAGTATATCGACACATTGGAACGAATCCCATAATCTTGCCCCAAAGGGGTCAAAGAACAGGCTGACAATAAAAGTTCTAATTTTTTATTGTCAGCCTATTGTCATGGCTTATTGTCAGCATGTAAACCGATGATAATCATTATACTATCGGGAAAAAACTTTGGTTGACAATAAGAATCATTAATTTTATATGTAAATCTGATATCTGTCTTTCCAATAGTACACATCTTTACAAAAATAGAGGGGAACTCCTGGATGAATCCATTTGTTCCCCTTGCAGGTGTAGCTAGCCTCTGTCTCTTATATTTTTAAAGGCAAGTAGCAACATATAGATGTTACGTTTTCGACTTTGCAGTCGTTCAAGTGCCGCTCCACTCGAATTGACTTGCCTTTGTAATTATTACTAATTTGTTGTTTGTATCTATTGCAGCAAATTTATAGGCACAAAAAAAGCGGAGAGCATTTGCCTATCCGCCAGTGAGGGAGTCCAAGCCCTAACGCACAAACAGGAAACACTCCCCGCATATTGCAAGGAGCATTTATCTGTTTCATGTGCGTTGATTTTATTTGGACTTTTCACTGGCACAGAAATCAGCTAAACGCTTTTTTTCTTAAAACAAACAATACAGTCGCGCTACGACTGATTGTGCAAAGATAACAATTAATTAAGTTATACAGTCTTTCATTCTTTGTTTTTTCTCTGTACGGAGTGTTTTTGTTCTATATCTCGTAAAATCGTTTGAAATAGTCCGGTTCCCTTGCTATGACTATACCTCATAAGATTCATATCGTTTATTTTTTATATTTTCACCAAATCTCTCGGAGTTATGCGAATTATTGTTATTTTTGCCTCACATAATTTCTAAACAATAATTAAATTATTTATTCGTATGAAAAAGGCCTTATTATTATTCGCTTTAGTAGCGATAAGTGCGTTGAGTATCAATGCTCAAGATAATCTGAAATGGGGTGTGATGGCAGGTATGAATGTTAGTAAATACACCATTACAGGTTTTGACAGCAGGATAGGTTTTCACGCAGGTGTTAAAGCAGAGTTGGGATTGTCTCAGGATGCGAATGGTAGTGGTGCCTATATGGACTTCGCTGCATTGCTTACATTGAAAGGTGCTAAAATTGATGGAGGATCACTTGCGAGCATAAAATTTAATCCATACTATTTAGAAGTACCGGTACGTGTCGGGTATAAATATGCTGTCAATGATGATTTTTCGTTATTTGGTAGTGTCGGTCCTTATATGGCTGTCGGTCTGTTTGGAAAAGCAAAATTGAAAGTGGACGGTGATATTGCAGATATTGCGGAATTAGGAGATAACTCCATGTCTGAAGATATATTTGGAGATGATGGTCTGAAACGATTCGATTTCGGTCTTGGACTGAAAGCCGGAGTTGAGTTCAACAAGAAATATCAGGTTGCCATAAGCTATGATTTCGGACTTGTTGAAGTGGCAAAAGATTTAGGAATGAAGAACAGAAACCTAATGATCTCATTGGGATATATGTTCTAAAACCGATTTTGCAACTTTGTTGCATGAATCATTTGCTACCTTTGCATCAACTAAATGATGAATGTTATGGGACATTGTAGTTGTGGCGCTCATTCATGCGCAGCAGAAAAAAAGGTTGATGCAAAGGTTTCGGTATTTCATGAATATGGGAAAGTGATATTCTCTCTCCTGCTTCTGGCAGGTGGAATAATTATGAATGCTCTCGATTTAGCATTCTTCCGTGAAGGATCTGTTGCCTTGATATGGTATATCGTGGCCTATCTTCCGGTAGGAATTCCAGTGATGAAAGAAGCCTGGGAAAGTATCAGGGAAAAAGACTATTTCAGTGAGTTCACTCTAATGATTATAGCTACTTTGGGAGCTTTCTATATTGGTGAATATCCGGAAGGAGTAGCCGTGATGTTATTCTATACAGTAGGAGAACTGTTTCAGGATAAAGCGGTAGATAAAGCCAAACGTAATATTGGAGCCTTATTGGATGTAAGACCCGAGAAAGCATTAGTGCTCCGGGAAGGCAATCTTGTTATTGAAAGCCCTAAAAAGATAAAAGTCGGTGAAATCATAGAAATAAAGGCAGGCGAACGGGTACCATTGGACGGAGCCATGCAGAATGAAGTGGCTGCCTTTAATACAGCCGCATTAACGGGCGAAAGCGTTCCTCGTAATATTCGGAAAGGTGAAGAAGTTCTTGCCGGAATGATTGTAACTGACAAGGTTATCCGGATCAAGGTAACGAGACCTTTTGATAAGAGTGCACTTGCCCGAATATTGGAACTTGTTCAGAATGCCTCCGAACGTAAGGCTCCGGCTGAATTGTTTATTCGTAAGTTTGCACGCATTTACACACCTATTGTTATAGTGCTTGCAGTATTAATTGTGTTGTGTCCATTTGTCTATTCACTTATTAATCCTCCATTTGTATTTGCATTTAATGACTGGCTATACAGGGCTTTGGTCTTTCTCGTGATTTCGTGTCCCTGTGCATTGGTGGTTAGTATTCCGTTAGGCTACTTTGGGGGGATTGGAGCAGCATCCCGATTGGGTATTTTATTCAAGGGTGGTAATTATCTGGATGCTATCACCAAGATCAATACGGTGGTATTCGATAAAACAGGAACCCTGACAAAAGGAACCTTTGAAGTACAGGCTTGTAAAAGTGCAGGTGAGATTTCTGAAGAAGAATTAGTGAAACTGGTTGCTTCGGTAGAAAGTGATAGCACACATCCGATTGCCAAGGCTGTTGTGAATTATGCGAAAGAACAAAATATTGAATGTGTAGCTGTTACCGGTACGAAAGAATTTGCCGGCTATGGTCTGGAGGCGACGATAAACGGGACTACGGTTCTGGTCGGTAACTGCCGGTTACTTTCTAAGTTTGATATATCCTACCCGGAAGAACTGTTGGAAATAACGGATACCATCGTAGTCTGTGCCGTTGGAAACCGTTATGCAGGTTATCTGCTGTTGGCTGATGCCCTGAAAGAGGATGCAAAGGCAGCTATTGACAATTTAAAAGCTTTAAATATTGAAAACATCCAGATACTATCCGGTGATAAACAGAGTATTGTTACTAACTTTGCAGAGAAGCTCGGTATATCGGAAGCTTATGGCGACTTGTTGCCGGAAGGAAAAGTGAATCATCTGGAAGAATTGCGGCGGGATGAGACAAACCGGAGCGCGTTTGTCGGTGATGGAATGAACGACGCACCGGTGCTCGCTCTAAGTCATGTTGGCATTGCTATGGGAGGACTGGGTA
The DNA here is from genome assembly GCF_002632415.2 of Bacteroides celer. Taxonomy (NCBI): domain Bacteria; kingdom Pseudomonadati; phylum Bacteroidota; class Bacteroidia; order Bacteroidales; family Bacteroidaceae; genus Bacteroides; species Bacteroides celer. The sequence continues at coordinate 811,630 of NZ_CP178209.1, forward strand.
GTGATGCGGCTATTGAAACAGCCGATGTCGTGATACAGACAGACCAGCCGTCGAAGGTAGCCGAAGCTATCAAAGTAGGAAAACTGACACGAAGAATTATTTGGCAGAATGTATCACTGGCATTTGGAGTGAAATTACTTGTATTGATTTTGGGAGCTGGCGGAATTGCTACTCTTTGGGAAGCTGTCTTCGCAGATGTGGGTGTTGCGTTGCTTGCCATTATGAATGCTGTCAGAATACAGAAAATGATAAAATAGGAGAAAGATGGAAGAAGATATTTATTTGGATAAGTTGGATAGAAGAGGTATCAAGCCAACTGCCATAAGGCTTCTGGTGATAAAAGCAATGATGCAGGCAGAACGTGCGGTGTCATTGCTCGATTTGGAAACGCTGCTCGATACAGTCGATAAATCGACCATATCCCGAACAATCGCTCTCTTCTTGTCTCACCACCTTATACATAGCATAGACGATGGAAGCGGCTCGTTGAAGTATGCCGTTTGCGACAACTCCTGCAATTGTGTGGTACAGGATTTACATTCGCATTTTTATTGTGAGAAATGTCATCGTACATTCTGCCTGGAAGGTACACATATCCCGGTGATTGATTTGCCTAAAGGATTTACTTTGCATAGTATAAACTATGTACTAAAAGGAGTTTGTTCCGAATGTACTTCTCAAAAATGACAGATATTTTATAAACTTCGATGCGCAGTTTTATTCCATTCACTAATTTGGATAGGATAATCACTATATTTCGCACTTTGAGTACCTGTAACTTCAGTTTAGGTACTTTCCCCATTTTGTCTATTTTTTTAATTGACGAATTATCCCCAACTTTGCATAGTCATTTGAATTGGAGTCTTGAAAGATTTATAGACTAAGTGGGGGGTATATGTGATATGTAAGTAATTGGAATAAAAGCCGAAAAAGAGATGTATTTTCTCTTTTTCGGCTTTTTGCTAATATTGTTTGATTAGTCAATATTGGGATTCAATGCGTGCCAGTCTTTAATAGCTGGGATGATCCCCATTTCAATCACTTCATCACGAAGTTTGCATAAATGCTCGTAGCTTTTTTCCAATTCTTCCTGTTCGGCAGGAGTTCCGGCTACTTCTTTATAAGTGACGCCGTCTTTAGTTATTGAAGTTTCCATCGCCATCATGATATGGTCGAACTTACTGTTAGAAACATACGTTCCGGCAGGCCAGCGGAAAGGTTGTCCACCCATAGCAGCGGCAATCATTTCGATAGAAAGATAAGCCGGGCTTTGGAAAGAAGAACGACCGCGCAGGTCGATAATATGCTTACCACCCTGGATGACACGTACTTTCAGTGCTTCCCAATCTGCCAATGGAAGACGGGTAGTGCCGATGAAATCGGTCAAAGGCTCTCCTTTTATTTTGGTTGTAGATGCGAATACAGCCATTTGTTCGCCATGACCACCATACGTACGGCAATTCTGAATGTCGGAAGCCGGGATATGGAAGAATTTCACCAGTTCGTTTTGCAGACGGGTGCTGTCCAAGGCAGCCAGTGTAGAAACTTGAGAGGGTTTCAAACCTGAATACAACAAAGTAATCAATCCGGTGATGTCTGCAGGATTAAAGATCACAACGATATGTTTTACGTTTGGGCAATATTGATGAACATCTTTACCGAATTGAGCGGCAATTTCTGCATTTCCCTTCAGCAAATCTTCGCGGGTCATACCTGCTTTACGGGCAGCTCCACCGGAAGAGACAATGTAAGAAGCTCCTGTCAGCGCTTCTTTGATATCGGAAGTAAATGTAAGGTTGACACCTTCAAAACCGCAGTGATACAATTCTTCAGCTACTCCTTCCAGAGCCGGGGCAAATGGATCATACAGGCAAATATTCGGAGTGAGTCTCATCATCATGGCTGTTTGTGCCATATTGGAGCCGATCATTCCGGCAGCTCCTACAATCGTAAGTTTCTCGTTGGTTAGAAATTCCATAAGTTTATATGTTTAAAGGTGAATAATTTACTTTTTCTTTTTGTCGCTACAAAGTTAACATATTAGAAAGCAGATTGTTCATTGCAAATAGTTTTGCCCGATAACGAAAAGTTATGGCTGACTGTTTGAGAGATCTATTCAAAATAGATTATCTTTGTGTCTTATTACAATAAATAGATAAGAATATGAGCATCGAATTAGGAAAGTTCAATCAGCTTGAAGTCGTGAAAGAAGTAGATTTCGGCGTATATCTCGATGGTGGGGAAGAAGGTGAGATTTTGTTGCCTACCCGCTATGTGCCCGAAGACTGTAAGATAGGAGATTTTTTGAACGTGTTTCTTTATCTGGATATGGATGAAAGACTGATTGCTACGACGCTGACTCCGTTGGTGCAGGTAGGTCAGTTTGCCTGTCTGGAAGTCTCCTGGGTGAATCAATACGGAGCTTTCCTGAACTGGGGATTGATGAAAGACCTGTTCGTTCCGTTCAGTGAGCAGAAGATGAAAATGCAGGTTGGGCGGAAATATGTGGTCCATGCGCATTTGGATGAAGAGAGTTATCGTATTGTGGCTTCAGCAAAGGTGGAACGTTATCTGTTGAAAGAAAAGCCGGAATATACTCTGGAAGCAGAAGTGAATATCCTTATCTGGCAGAAGACGGATTTGGGCTTTAAAGCGATTATAGATAATAAGTATAGCGGTTTGCTGTATGAAAATGAAATATTCTGTCCGTTGGAAACAGGAATGGAGATGAAAGCTTTTGTGAAACAGGTGCGTGAAGATGGTAAGGTAGACCTGATTCTTCAGAAACCCGGTTTTGAAAAGATTGACGATTTTTCGAAAACGTTGCTCGACTATATCAAAGCGCATGGAGGACGAATCTACTTGAATGATAAAAGTCCTGCGGAAGATATTTATGACACGTTTGGTGTTAGCAAGAAAACCTTTAAGAAAGGAGTGGGCGACTTGTATAAGAAACGTCTGATTACCTTGCATGAGGATGGCATTGCTTTGGCGGATTCCTAAACAGAATAGGGATTTCCCTACATACGAATAGAGAGAATCATTGGGGTGGGGAGTTTCCTCACCCTATTTTTGTGCTATCAGATTAAAGATATAAATAATAAAAACTAGATAAGCTATGCGTAAGATTATAATAAGTTTCTGCATCCTGTTCGCTGCCCTCTCTTTACAAGCGCAGTCTGTTAACGGAATCCGTATCGATGGCGGGAATACTCCGATTCTTGTTTACCTGGGAGGGAACCAGATATGTTTACCCACTACTACCTGCTTTATAGCCAATTTAAATCCCGGACATTATACTGTTGAAGTGTTTGCCACCCGCTTTACCCGTGCGGGAGAGCGAGTTTGGAAAGGTGATAAATTATATAAAGATCTCGTTTATTTTGATGGGAGAGGAGTGAAAGAAATATGGGTAGATGGACGTGATAACATGCGCCCGGAAAGACCCGGCCGTCCAGACCAGGGAGAACATCGTCCGGGATATGGTTACAACAGGGTGATGAACGATCAGCTCTTCCAAACGTTTTATAAAGAGATGAAGAATGAGCCTTTTAAAGATGACCGTATGAAGTTGCTCAATGCTGCATTGGCTGGTTCTGATTTCACATCTGCCCAATGTCTCCAACTGACCAAACTATATACATTCGATGATGACCGGATGGAGATTATGAAGATCATGTATCCCCGGATTGTAGATAAGGAAGCTTTCTTTACGGTGATTAATACCCTGACATTTAGCTCCAGCAAGGAAAAGATGAAGGATTTTATGATAGGGTACGGTAAACGTTGATACTATTAACTAAAAACGATACGGTTATGAAAAAGATACATATTATGCTGTGTTTGGCGTTGGGAATATTGGTCAGTGGCTGTTTTACCAGCTATGTATCTACCAAACAGATGATGGGTATATATCAGGGAATGACTCAATCGCAGGTAGAGTCTGTTTTAGGAAAACCTGATTTCCGGCGTTTTGACGGTGATATGGAAGAATGGGAATTCCATCGTGATAACGGTACGCCTGTACTTACTTCGGAACCTGTGACGATAATCGTTCAGTTTGTAAATAGAAAGGTGGTTAGTATGGATACGTTCAAAGGTTATGGCAGACCTGCACCGATGCATTCCGTTGTAGTACCGCCTGCTGTGAACACTACCGTTGAAGTCTTTCCTAATCATGAACAGGTGGAAGAAGCTCGTTTGATGACTGATCCGGAGTTTGATGAATTTATCAATAAGCTCAAAATAACGGTTATGAATGAAGACCAGAAGAAGCTTGTCGATCGGATGTTGAGAACGTATGATGTCACTTCAAATCAATGTGTGAAAATAGTGAAGGAGATTTCGTATACTCCTGACCAGGTGGAGATGATGAAGAAGCTGTATCCTTATGTAAGGGATAAGAGGAATTTTAATAAGGTGATCGATATTTTATTTTCTAATGCATATAAAGATGAGATGCGTAAGTTTATTGAGGAATATCATCAGAATAATAAATGATAGGAGATTGAATTATGAAACGAATACTGTTTTTACTCTTTGCTGTCGGTCTGACTGCCAATATGACCGTAATGGCTGGAATGAGCACTAGCAAGGTACGTAAGGAGACGCGTTTTCTTACCGATAAGATGGCATATGAATTGAGTTTGAGTACACAGCAATATAATGATGCGTATGAAATTAATTACGACTTTATTTATTCTGTCCGTAATATTATGGATTACGTAGCACGTGGTTACGAATGGGCATTGGATGATTATTATGAAGCGTTGGATATCCGTAACGACGATCTTCGCTGGGTATTGAGTGATGCACAGTATCGCCGGTTCCTCGGTGCCGAGTATTTCTATCGGCCAATCTATGTAACCGGAGGGAAATGGAGTTTCAGGGTTTATGTTAATTACCCGAATCGTAGTTTGTTTTATTTTGGTGTGCCTTACCATTACCGTACTTATTGTGGAGCACATTATCGTCCACACTTTCACCATGTGAGTTATTATCGGGGCAGATATACTAATTTCAACCATTATTCTGCACCGCATCGGGTGAGAGATCAGCGAGTATTCCACTCTTATCGTCGTTCGGATTTCGGTTCTGTCCGGTTCCGTCCGAATACTTCCACTCGTCCGCATAATGCACCGACACGTCCGGGTAATTCTTCCCGTCCGGGTTCATCGACAACGCGTCCTGGTACGTCTCGCCCAAGTACCTCTACTCGTCCTGATACTTCTACTCGTCCCGGAACGACAACAAGACCTGGTACGTCAACACGTCCCCGTCCGGAATCTGGAGGAGATCGGCCTTCGACTTCTGTCAGACCATCTACACCGTCCGGAAGTGGAAGACCTGGTAACAATGTTGCTCCTGATAAAAATGGGAATACGAATAGAGTAGAAAGTGATCGTAATTCTGGTCGTCGTCCGGAAACAGGTTCCGGTTCTTCAAGCTCTAATCGCAGACCAACAAGCGGAAGTTCAACTGGTTCCAGTTCCTCCAATCGTGAAAGTGGAAAAACAAGTAGCAGTTCGAGAGAAAGTTCAAGTAAACGAAACGATAGTAGTTCCTATAATAGAAATAACAGTTCCGAGAGAAATAGCAGCTCTTCCAGTTCCAGTCGCGGTAGTTCCAGTCGTAGTAGCTCCAGTCGCAGTGATTCTGGTCGCAGTAGCGGTAGTACTACCAGTCGTAGCAGCAGTACCACTTCTAACCGGAGTAGCGGTAACTCGAGTTCTACTCGAAGCAGCGGCGGCTCTACCCGGAGCAATGTCTCTAGTGGACAAACAGAAAGACGCTCTTCTTCCGGAAGTACGAGAAGCAATAGCACTCAAAGTTCTTCCCGTTCCTCTGAAAGAAACAGCAGCAGTTCAAGAAGATAACCTATTCCTTTATTATTTATATCAATCTCATTACTCCTCAGCGGAAGGAGAACTAGACTCCGGGTTTTCACCGGCTAGACTATTCCGGGCAGCGCCCGTAACTTGGATATCGGGGCGGATACTATCCGCCTCGATTTCACTTATTACTCCTTTCTGTGCAAGCCGCTTGGCAATCAACTTATAATAGCCTTCCATATTCTCCTTTAACTGTCCGCCTTCTGCAAAAGAGCTGCGGAAATGCTTGGGCTTCGGGATAATGGAAGCCAGGAAAATACTTTCTTCCGTGTTCAGTTGTGAAGGGCGTTTATTGAAATAATAAGTAGAAGCTTCCTGAATGCCATAAACGAGCGGTCCCCATTCAACAATGTTCAGATATACTTCGTACATGCGTTCTTTAGAAGTTAATCTTTCATTTTCTATTAGCCATACAATCAATGCCTCTTCCAATTTACGCGCAAAGTTCTTATTACGGTTCAGGAATACATTCTTTACGAGTTGCATGGTGATCGTGCTTCCTCCACGAGCAAAACGTTTCACTTGTAGGTCGTAAATCAATGCTTCCCGTAGGGCGTCGGGCAGGAAACCGCGATGGTAAAAGAATGCTCCGTCTTCACTTTGCATAACGGACATTCTTAGGATGGGGGAAATGCTATCCAATGGTGTAAAGTGTTCGCACGAAGGGCCAATAGGAAAAGTCCGTACCGGTATTCCGTTCTCATAAGCTGTATAAATGAACTCTCCGGACATTTTGGAGAGTGAAGTGGCCCCATAGCTCGTGATGCGGAAGTCTTTCTCTTTCAGTTCGGATTCCAGTTTGAGACTATCCAGTTGTGCAAAATCAATATCTAATAGAAAATGATAGGCCAACTCGCCACTTGTCTTGATGCCTTCCAAGTTGCTGAATAATCCTTTGGGGAGAGAGCTGAACAGATCATCTGCCGGAAACCAGGATTTGTTGACTGCAGCAGTGAAATGCCAGTTTCCTTTCTCTTTCTCGGCTCGCAAATAAGGATGAAACTGGAGTTTGTTGAAATCAACAATGGTCGTACTATCCAGCTCGAGTGAGTGCCCGCTAATGTTCATCTCGTAACAGAGTTGTCCACGATCGAGATGAATTACTTCAGGAGAGAGGGCTTTATGAAATACGTCAAGTCCGTTCACTCTCGCTTTTCCTTTGAGGAGCAGTTGATTGGATGCACGCTTATCTTTAGTCATATTATAAGATAGGGTGTCGAAAGTGACTTCTGCTCCAAAACGGCGGGTAATATAAGGTAGTGAGATTTTTCTTTTTTCCGGGGCAAAGAGAGATGCTTTTAATGTATAGTCTCTTCTGTTTAGTTCGCCGGTCGCTTCCCATAGTTGTTGAGGAAGTGTATCTTCTTTTATCTGAATGGTTGATTGGAAATGATTGTTCTCAATAATAAAAGAAGGAATGTTGACTGCAACGAAATTACTATCTTTACGTTCGGTTATATTGATTTGACTGAGTTGCCCGTTTTCAGGCAGGAAACCGTAAATGAGGTTTAATATCCGGTCAATACGGTTGGCATAGTCACTTTCTATGACAGGTTGGGGTTCTGCTTCTTGTTGCCGTTTAAAGAACAGGAAATCGTAGTTAGCTATGCTATCATGCTTGATGAAGTTGATTGCCAGGCCATTCATAAGCACATTCCGTACTTCGATTTCTCCTTTTAGTAATTCCCAAAAACTTAGTTTTACATTGACGGATTGTAATGTCAGGAGGGTATCCCGTTGGTTGGGAACAATAGAAAGTCCTTGTAAAGCCACTTCATTGCAGCCTTTCATTCGTAACTCCTGATAATGAATTTGTAGACCGTATGTTTGTTCGGCACGTGTAGTTCGTTTGTCAACGATATGGCATAAAATGACATTGCGGAATGCAAAGAGACAAATAAGGCTGGTAAGCAAGATACCGGTAGCCGATAGAATGATAATTCTTTTTTTGCTGGACGTTTCCATCTTCTTTTTCTTGATATGATAATCGCTGCAAAGGTAGATAATAATTCGGGCAACAAGCGGAGTATTTTCCCATTTTTAGAGTTATATTCATCAGTAGAAAGAAGAAAATACAAAAAAAGGCGCTTTATTTGCAATATTAATCTTTTGTTAAGGTCTGTATTAATCTTTTCGTTTACTCGTTAATGTTACTTTTACGCTCAAAACCAATACTTTTGAAATTATGATGCGAATGAACAAACCGATGACTACTGCAATGTTTTGCATGGCATTATTGCTTGGAGGACTCTCATCTTGTACCACAAATGATGTGGAAGATATACAGGGAGATGGTGAACAAGACCTTTATGAAATTAAGGATCGTGCGTTGGGAGAATACCTTGTTTATAACTGTAGCCGTACAGACGAAAACAAGCTTCCTTATGAAATGGCTGTTGCGGAAAATGGCAAATTCTATCTGAACACCCAAAAAGCCGCTACCGTGGAAAACCTCTATCTGGTAAAAAACGATGCGCAGATATCTAAATTGGAGAGTGCAGGGTTGGCTACGGCTGCAGTGAAAATTGTAGATATGGACGGCTTGCAGTTCTTTACCGCTCTAAAGACATTGAAGATCACCTCCAATTCAGTGGAACGTATGGACCTGACCGCATTGACCCAACTTGAAACGGTTGAGATGAACAACAACTGCGTTGCAACACTGGACTTATCACAGAACACTAAACTCGTTCGCTTTCGTTATGGTGGGAACACTACTACCGATACGTCTACCAAACTTTCGACAATTAGCTTCGCAAATAATAATGTGATAGAACATATTTATTTAAAGAACCAGAATCTTCAGGAGAATGGGTTTACTCTTCCTTCAAACTATTCAGCATTGAAAGAACTTGATTTGAGTAATAACCCGGCTGCTCCTTTTGCTATTCCGGAGGATTTAATGAACCAATTGACTACTGCTGTCGGAGTGGTGGCTGACTCTGAAGGAGGAGGCGATGAAGACGGTGAATTGTTCACGATCCCGGATCAGGCTTTTGGAGAGTATCTTTATTATCTATCGACAACAGCTGGCAAGTTGCCACAAGGACTTGTTGTGAAAGAGGGAAATGAATATCAATTGGATAAGACAATTGCAGCTACTGTCACTTCTGTGAATGTCAATAAAATGAAGGACACGATTACTGAATTACAAGCTGCTGGTTTAACAACTGCGGAAACTTTGATAAGTTCTGCAGATGGATTACAGTTCTTTACAGGATTGGTTGAATTTACAGCTACGTCAAATAAGTTTACCGAGGCACTTCCGATTACTGGACTTAGCAATTTGGAAGTCTTGCAAGTGAACACGGCAGGAGTTGGCTCATTGGATTTGAGTGGTAGTCCCAAATTACGTATTCTGAACTGTAATGGTAGTACGAAAAGTGGATATGGCACGTTGTCGTCTATTAATCTTTCATATACATCCAATCTGGAGACTCTTAATCTGAAAAATAATAAACTGGAGGCAATCAATGTGACGAATCTGGTTAAGCTAACAGAACTCGACTTAAGTGGTAATCCTGGTGCAAACTTCAGGATTCCGGCAGGAATATTTAATAATTTGACTACTACTAAAAATAAAGGCGTAGAAGCTGAATAATTCAAATAAAGGATACTATGATGATATATATAGGTGCATTTATAGCCTTACAGGTAATTGTATTGGTGGCTTATTGGCTAATGAAAAAGAATAATCCGCAGGGAGTATTGATGGTAGCCGGAATTCTGATGTTGGCACTTAGTATGCTGCTTGGTATGCATTCGCTAAGTCTGACTGAAACAACGGGGACGCCAGTTTTCGATCTCTTCCGGATTATCAAAGAAACTTTTTCATCGAATATGCTTCGTGTCGGTTTGATGATTATGACTATTGGAGGTTATGTAGCTTACATGAAAAAGATAAAGGCTAGTGATGCATTGGTATATGTGTCTATGCAACCGCTGGCCATATTCAAGAAATTTCCTTATATCGCTGCTTCCATTGTCATTCCTATCGGGCAAATGCTTTTCATCTGCACACCGAGCGCAACGGGACTTGGACTGTTGCTGGTCGCTTCTATCTTTCCTATTTTGGTAGGCTTGGGAGTGAGTCGTTTGACGGCAGTATCTGTTATTTCTGCTTGTACCATTTTTGATATGGGCCCCGGTTCGGCCAATACTGCCCGGGCGGCGGAACTTGTCGGTCAAAATAATATGCTGTACTTTGTTGAACACCAGCTTCCGCTGGCCATTCCGCTTACTATTTTGCTAATGATTGTTTACTATCTCACCAATCGTTATTTTGACCGCAAGGATCGCCAGTCTGGACGTACACAGCCTGAAATGGTGGATACGAAAGATTTCAAGGTAGATATTCCTTTGATTTATGCGATTTTGCCAGTGTTGCCATTGTTCCTGTTAATCATATTCTCGAAGTATGTACACTTGTTCGATCCTCCGATCGAGTTGGATACCACTACGGCAATGTTCGTCTCTTTGGCAGTTTCCATGTTGTTCGAGTTGATACGGCTTCGTTCCTTTAAAGCGGTTTTTGTGACTATGAAATCATTCTGGGAAGGGATGGGTAAGGTATTTACCAATGTGGTGACACTGATTGTTGCAGCAGAAATCTTCTCTAAGGGATTAATTAGTCTTGGCTTCATTGATGCGTTGGTCGAAGGATGCACCAGTCTGGGATTCTCTGGAACTTTGGTTTCTATTGTCATTATCCTGATTCTTTTCCTGGCTGCCATCCTGATGGGAAGTGGTAATGCTTCTTTCTTCTCGTTTGGCCCGCTGGTTCCGTCAATCGCTACCAAAGTCGGTATGGCACCCGTGGATATGATATTGCCTATGCAATTAGCATCGAGCATGGGACGGGCGGCGTCACCTATTGCCGGTGTGATTATTGCTATCTCGGAGATCGCTGGTGTATCGGCTACCGATTTGGCCAAACGCAATATCATTCCGCTGACAATCACACTGATTGCCATGATAGTTATTCACTTTTTTATTTAACAAGTAATACTGATTATGATGTTCAAACTGATTCAAAATATACATCTTTATGCTCCTGAAGACAAGGGGATGAACGACCTGCTTATTTGTGGTGAAAAGATTGCTTGTATCGCACCCCATATCGATATTCGTGGAATAGAAGTAGAAGTGATCGATGGAGCAGGCATGAATGCTGCTCCCGGCTGTATCGACCAACACGTACATATCATTGGCGGAGGCGGACAAACCGGATATTTCTCTCTGGCTCCTGCAGTGCCGCTTAGCCGTTTACTGGCTTGTGGAACGACTACGGTAGTCGGACTATTGGGAACCGATGGCTTCGTGAAGCAATTACCGGCACTTTATGCTAAAACAAAAGCACTATGCATGGACGGTATATCAGCTTATATGCTTACCGGCTACTATGGACTTCCCACTCCTACATTGACAGATTGTATTGCCAATGATTTGATTTTCATTGATAAAGTGATCGGCTGTAAGATAGCTATAAGCGATGACCGTAGTTCCTATCCTACCAAAAGTGAGCTGATGCGTATCATTCAGCAAGTACGTCTGGGGGGCTTTACTTCTGCCAAGGGTGGAGTGATGCATGTGCATTTGGGAGCTTTACCCGGAGGCATTGATCTGTTGCTTGAGATAGCGCGGGAATATCCTTCATTAATCAGCTATATTTCTCCTACCCACATGGGACGTACGCACGATCTGTTCTTGCAAGGAATTGAATTTGCCCGTATGGGGGGAATGATCGATATTTCCACAGGCGGAACGAAATATTGTGAACCCTATGAAAGTGTATTGGAGGGATTGAATGCCGGAGTATCTATTGATCGTATGACTTTCTCATCGGATGGTAATGCCGGTGTGCGTCGTAAAGACCCGGTTACCGGGGAAGACAGTTATACTGTGGCACCCTTACATCGAAATCTGGAACAGGTAATCCGGTTGATAGTGGATGGAGGTATTGCCCCTTCGGATGCTTTCCGCCTGATTACAACGAATCCTGCCCGTACAATGAAACTGAAAGGAAAAGGAGAACTCTGGGAAGGATGGGATGCGGATATAACGCTGTTTGATGATAAATGGAAATTGCAGGGTGTCTACGCTCGTGGTGCGGAAATGATGCATGAAGGCATCGTGATACGTAAGGGAAATTTTGAAATGTAATACTAAAACAACATGGATAAGTAACTAATCAAAATTAAGCAGCATAATGACTAAAGTTAATATTCAGTTGTGTTCCTATCGCCGCCAAAGCCCTATTTGTGGCATAAAACAGCGATTCTGTAGTGACATAATCTTGCGGTCGGAGCCATTTCCCTTTCATAATACGCCAAAGGGTCTCCACAATGTTCAAATGAGGAGAGTATGGGGGAATGTAGAAAAGAAAAAGTCCCCGTTTTTCCCATATTGGACGCATTCGCTTTATTTTCTCATTACGGTGTACACTTGCATTGTCAAGCACAACAAATGTCTTTCTGTTGAGCTTGAAAGAGAACCTGTCGAGGAAATCCACGACTTTCTCTGCATCAACAGAATCGCAGGTGCAGAAACCTTCAAAGCGGTTATTCCTGTCAATCATACCAAAGATGTTGAGCCGTTTGGCTTTTTCGACAGGAATGTAAACGTCTTCTCCGGAAAACTGCCACCCGTAAGGGACATAGCCTTCCGTGCAGATATGAGATTCGTCACCATAGAAGAGGTCGATGGAGCCTTTTTCAAAAAGTACTTCAAGTTCTTGCAGCTTCTCGGTCTTATACGCATAGAGCTGCGGCGAGGGCTTACCCTTAGGACGTTTTCTTATACGTCTATATCTTGCGCCAATGCGGATAAAAAACGTTTGAACGTCGATTCGCTCGCTTCCTTGCCCGAAGCATTCTGCCAGGCTTCTTTGGCTGCACGCACACTCTGTCGGTCCGACTCGATGGCTTTGCGCACAGCTTCCTCGTCCGAACAGTCCATGATGGCTTTGCGACCTTGTCCCGGACGTGTATATAATCCTTGGATTCCTTGGTTTTCGAAACGTTTGACCCAACTGCCAACGGTTTGGGCGGTCATTTCCGTTTGTGCTCCCACTTGGGGCGCACTCAAGCCCTCTGCTTTGAGCAATATGGCGCGGCAACGCATACGAAAACAATGGCTTTCGCCTGTACGGAAACCGGTGGTAAGTTCCCGACGTTCGGAATCGCTCAACGTCAATTTCTTGATTTTCATTTGTCTTGCGGTTTGGTTCGAGACAAAGATAATGCAATTTCGACATATGTGAAATAATTATGAATAACTACTTATGAAAAAATATCTATTATTCCTGATAGGGCTATTCTTGTTCCTTCCGCTAATGGCGCAGACAGACGAAGGCAGTGATGACGCCGAAATAGTGGAAGCCAGCGATGAAAGTTTATCAGATATCGACAACAAGGTAGTCCTCCATCGCTATAAAATGGGGGATGGTTTAAGACTCACAACACAGGGCGGCAATAAGCTGGTTATTAGCGGAATGGTACAAACCTCGGTAGAAAGCCGTCGCTTTGAAGATGTGGATCAGATGTACAACCGCTTCCGTGTGCGACGTGCCCGTGTGCGTTTTGATGGAAGTGTCTATCATGATAAATTGCGTTTCCGCTTGGGACTCGACTTGGTGAAAGGTAGTGAGACGGACGATGATTCCGGTTCCTTATTGATGGATGCTTATGCAGCCTATCGCCCTTGGGGTTCTAAACTGGTCGTTTCGTTTGGACAGCGTTCCACTCCTACGGATAACTACGAATTACAGATGAGTTCCCACACTTTACAGTTTGGCGAACGTAGTAAGATCACTTCTGCATTTAGCACGATTCGTGAATTGGGAGTCTTTGCCGAAAGTTCTTTCCGGGTAGGCAGCAAAGGTCTTCTACGTCCTGCTATTGCCATCACTGACGGTTCCGGTCCGATTTCGGAAGGAAAACGTTATGGTGGATTAAAGTATGGCAGCCGGCTGGATTATCTTCCTTTTGGAGCTTTCCGTTCGATGGGAGGAAGCAGAGAAGGGGATATGGCTTACGAACTGACTCCGAAGTTAAGTGTGGGTGTTGCTTATAGCTATGCGGACGGCACATCCGACCGTCGTGGCGGCCGTAGTAACGGGGATATTCTTTATATGAATGACCGTGATGAAATAGATCTTCCCGATTATGCTAAATTGGTGGCAGACTTTGCCTTTAAGTATCGCGGATTTTCCATGTTGGGCGAATATGCGAAGACCTGGGGATATGTTCCTTCTTCTATTACGAAACGGGTAAGAAACGATGGTACCACCGCTACTACCTTTGACGTGAACGGAGAGCAGAATGTAGAAGCTTATATCAAAAATAGAATGATGTTGGGGCAAGGGTTTAATATTCAGGCAGGATATATGCTTCGCAGTCTTTGGAGTTTTGACTTGCGTTATACATACCTTAAGCCGGACGAATATTCATATATGAATAATAATCTGTATTTCAACAGACGTAACTTTTATGATTTTAGTGTCTCCAAATATCTGACACGTAATTATGCTGCCAAAATACAATTAACTGTCGGACTGGCCCGTAGCAATGGTGAAAACCGTACTCCCGATAGTACATACACCTATAATGGTAATGAGTGGATAGGAAACCTATTGTTCCAATTTAAATTCTGATGAAGCTATGAAACGAATATTATTAATACTCTGTCTTTTATTATCCGGTCTTCCATTCTATGCTCAACAGACCGGAAAGGTGACGGCGAAGTTCTTCCCCGACCCACAGGTCGACATGGATACACCGGCATTTGCCAAGAAGCATGGTTTCACCACTTATCGTGAGTTGATGACGTTCTTGCATGATTTGGCTACCGCTCATCCGGAATGGGTGAAACTTCAAATTGTAGGTCGTACCCAGCGTGGACGTGAAATTCCTATGATAAAGGTGAGTAAAGGAGGAAGTGATAAGTTACGTGTCCTCTATACAGGATGTGTACATGGAAATGAACCGGCTGGTACGGAAGGACTTCTATATTTTATGAAGCAACTGACCCGTGATCCTCAATTGTCTGCCCTGCTTGATAAGATGGATTTCTATATCCTGCCTTCGGTAAATATTGACGGAAGCGAACAGGGAGAACGGCTCACTGCCAATGGTATAGACCTGAACCGTGACCAGACTCTTTTGTCAACCCCGGAAGCACGCACTTTACAACGGGTTGCTCTGACAGTCAAACCTCATTTGTTTATTGATTTCCATGAATACAAACCGCTTCGTGCCTCTTACGAAGAAGTGACCGACGGGCTTCTGGTTACCAATCCTAACGACTTTATGTTTTTGTGGAGTAGCAACCCGAATGTATCTCCCGCATTACGTGCTGTTGTAGACGATTTTTATGTGCCTGAAGCTAGTCGTATGGCTGATGCGGAAGGACTGACACATCATACCTATTTTACTACTAAAAGTAATCGTGGAGAAATTATATTCAATATCGGCGGTTCCTCTCCTCGTTCTTCCACTAATATCATGGCATTGCGTGGAGCTATTTCAATGTTGATGGAAGTACGTGGTGTTGGTTTGGGACGCACTTCTTACAAACGTAGGGTATATACTGTTTATAAATTGGCAGAGTCATTTGCCCGTACCACTTTTGAGCATGAAGATCAAATACGAAAAGCTGTAGATGAATCTGCTCATTATAATGGTGATATTGCCGTGACTTTCCGTTCGAAACCCGCTTCCGACTATCCGTTGAATTTTATCGATATCCTTGCTTGTAAAGAGATAACTGTGCCTGTTGAGGCCCGTATCGCTCCCGAATCGGAAGTCGTACTGACCCGCGAACGCCCTGTTGCCTATTATCTGGACGCCAACCAAAATCGTGCAGTGGAAATATTGCAGCATTATGGGGTTGAACTGGAACGGCTGGAATCTCCTGAAACGGTTGAACTGGAGTGTTACACTGTTACAAAAGCAGTAGAAAGCCATGATTTGGTAGCCGGTATTTTACCGTTGAATGTGGCAACAAATACCAGTAACCGTACGATTACTCTTCCGGCCGGCAGCTATCGTATTCCCATGTCCCAACCTTTGGCCACCCTTGTGACAGTATTGCTGGAACCGGAATCAGCCAATGGTTTCGTCAACTACCGCGTGATTGATGCTGCAGTAAACAATACGCTGGGCGTCTATCGTAAAATGAAATAGATTAATTAATGACGATAAATAGAATACAAGATATGAAAAAGATAATAATAGGAGTTTTCTCCTTGATTTTGGCTACAGGTATGTATGCTCAGACAATTGGAAACGAGGTATTTCCGCAACTGAAAGATGGTTTGCTTGACTTGAACTTGAGAACACCCGGTCAGAAACTGCGTTTTGGCGGTTATCTCCAGGGATCAGGTTATTATACGGACATAAAGAACGCAGAGTCGGAATATGGATTTGATATTGAACATGCTTATTTAAGTCTGGAAGGTTCGTTCCTGAATGAGAAACTGGGATTCTTTTTACAGGCAGATTTTGCAGATTCCTACCCTTTGTTGGATGCATGGGTTTCGTATGCTCCCTGGAAACAGTTGAAAATCAGTGCCGGACAGAAACAGACTTTTACCAATACCCGGCAGATGATGATGCTCGATCAGGGACTTGCTTTTGGTGAACATTCATTGATGGATCGTACTTTCTCCCGTACAGGCCGTGAGTTGGGATTATTTGTTGAAAGCCGCTTGTCACTTGGCAAACTCGGATTCGATTTGGGCGCTGCTGTTACTTCCGGTGACGGACGCAATTCATTTGGTTCATCAAGCACTGACCCTGATTTGGGTGGGTTGAAATATGGCGGACGTGTCACTGTTTATCCGTTGGGCTTCTTTACGAGCGGTAATGAAATGGTCTTTAATGATTTTATTCGTGAGAAATCTCCCAAATTGGCTATCGGTGCGGCCTATAGTTATAATGTCGGTGCCAGTAATATCGTAGGTGAGGGACATAATGATTTTCAGATGTATGATAAAGAAGGTGCTGCGGATTATCCCGACTATCGTAAGTTGTCTGCCGATTTACTCTTCAAGTGGAATGGTTTTTCCTTGTTGGCAGAGTATGTCAATGCAACAGCGAACGGTTTGAACGGGCTTTATGTAGAAAAGGATGAAGGTGCAAAATTGAAACCGCATCAGATAGCCAATTACCTGGCTTTGGGAAATGGATTCAATGTGCAGGCTGGGTATCTTTTCCGTAAATTATGGGCGCTTGATATTGCTTACAGTAAAGTGAAACCCGAGTGGAAGGAGACTGAACAGAGTGTTTTGCGCGAGGCGGATAACATCACTTTCGGAGCATCGAAATATTTCAATAATAATACGTTCAAGCTACAGCTGGCAGGTTCATATACCTCATACAATCAGTTAGTGGGGGCAGGATCTAAGGAATTTCAGGTTAAGTTGAATCTTCATATTCTCTTTTGATAATGATGCGTGTAGCAAACTTATTGATTTTAATCATTGCCGTATTGATGACGAGTTGTTTTAAAGACGACGAATCGGAATCTTTGGGAGAAACCTCCGGGTTTCTTCCGGGAGACGGTATCGTGACATATTCCGGATATGCGCCTTTGGCCGACCGGCCTGTCCGCATACATTTTCATATCCCTGTCAACGGGGATATGAAAAAAATGCCGGTGTTGTTTGTATTTCCCGGATTAGAAAGAAATGCCGATGATTATTTGAATGCATGGCGCGCAGAAGCATCCAACAGGGAGGTAATGGTCTTTGTGTTTGAGTTTCCTACGGAGACTTACTCTACTGCACAGTATATCGAAGGAGGTATGTTTCAGGGAAATACGTTGCTTGATCGTTCAGAATGGACATTCTCACTTATTGAGTCTGTTTTTGATACTGTCCGGAAAGATACCGGTTCTTCGCGGAATAAGTATGATATGTGGGGACATTCTGCCGGAGCGCAGTTCGTGCACCGGTATCTGACGTTTATGCCTGATACCCGTGTTGATAGGGCGGTAAGTGCCAATGCGGGTTGGTATACATTGCCCGATGTGGATGTTGCTTATCCTTATGGCTTGAAAAATACGGATGTCGCAACGACCTCCCGGGTGGCATCGTTGTTTGCCCGTAAACTGATTGTTCATTTGGGCACGGCAGATACGGATCGTAACGGATTGAACACTTCAGCAGGTGCCGAAGCACAAGGGGCAAACAGGTATCAGCGTGGTAAGTATTATTTTTCAGAAGCGAAGCGTATCAGTACCAAAGACGGTTGTTCATTGAACTGGGACAAGTATGAGGTGGCAGGTGTTGCACATGAGTATGCCAAGATGGCGGCAGCCGGAGCAAAAATACTCTATTAAGTAAGACTAAAATTTTGAGCCATCGGTTAAATAGCTTATTTTTGTTGACCTATTTATCAGACAGGTATTTAAAATGTTTCTATCGGCATCGTACATACAAGGATTGTATTCTTTAGGGCAAAAGATTATGCTATTGATATTCTGCCTCTCTTTTACTGTATCCGTACGTGCTGTACCTCCCGCAGAAGAGATTAAGAGAGTGAAGGCAGATCAGATACTTGATACCAAACAGTTTAATTATCTGGATAAAGGGAGCATTATCACATTGCAGATTGTGCTTCCCGAGCAGGATAAAGTGGTGTTTGAGTCGCTGATGCGCATTGAAAGTACAGATAAAGAATTATATAATCTGATTCTTTCCCGTTCTCCGCAGGCAGGTACTGAACTTCTGTGGGTGTGTAATTCAGAGGTTGAGAAAGTGCGGATAGGCTCTCCAAAAGATTCAATCCGGACTGATACCATGTCAGTAGGCTTTTCGGTTCGTTTCCCGGCAGATTCGGTTTATATATCCGCAAATGAACATTCTTATGCATTTTCGTCGCATGGCATTCGCTCGGACCGGGGGTATCGATTTCATATTCTGGGTGATAAACGTTCCCATTTGAAGTTGGTGGAGGGGCATGCTGAATTGTTGTCGATTGGAAAGGAGGAGCAACATCTGTCCGCCTGGTACTGGATTTTATTGATTATTGTGGTGGATATGATTGTGTTCCTGGGAATGCATTGGCGGCGTAGGCGTCAGAAGAGATTGAAGGCAAGCAACCGGATTGAGATACTCACCTCATTTGGCGATGAAGGAGAAAGGGTTAAGTTACCCCGGTATAATGCCGTTTACCTGTTTGGCGGATTGCAGGTTTTTGACCGTAATGGTGAGGAAGTCTCGCAACGTTTTTCTCCACTTCTGCGTGAGCTGTTTATTTTGTTGATTTTGCGGTCGGCGGAAAATGGAATATCGTCGGAAGAACTCACGACCATGTTGTGGTTTGATAAAGATGATGTAAGTGCCAAAAATAACCGGGCAGTAAATCTTTCCAAGTTGCGTGTGTTGGTAGAATCTGTTGGTGGTTGCACTATCTCCAAGATTTCGGGTAACTGGCGGGTGCAATTTGATAAAACAGCTTTTGTGGATTACTATGAATGTCTTCCGGAACGGATTCGTCCCGATAGCCTGACAACCGAACGAATTAAAATCATAGCAGCACTAACAGCTAAAGGCGGCTTGCTGAATGAGTGTGACTATCTGTGGCTCGATACTTTTAAAAGCCGGATAGCAGACAGCCTGATTGAATCTTTATTAAAGTATGCCACTTTATTAGATGAGCATGAAGCTTATGATACCAAATTATTAATATCCGATATTATCTTCCGGTTCGATTCCGTGAATGAAGCGGCTCTTAGACTCAAATGTGCCACTTATGTATCTATGCGTAAGCAATATATGGCTAAGACTACTTATGAACATTTCTGCAGGGAATACAAATCACTGTATGACGAACCTTTTGAGCATTCTTTTAATAGCATTATTAGTCAGTAAATTATTTCCTTATTTGTTCGTTTTTTAATGGGTTGTTCGCTTTTGAGCGTACAACTGTTCGTTTTCGTACACCGTTCTGTTTTATGATTTCTCTGATTATTAGTTAGTTATCGTTTTGGCACGCTCGTTGCATCTCTATAGTCGCAAACGGGCAACGAAGAAAAATGAAAAAAACTTCAGAAGGTTGCAACCGTTTGAGACGCTTGATCCGTCTAATAAACAGAAGAACAAAAACAGAATGTTGAACAAATAAAAAATATACAATTATGAAGACTACAGTATTATTCAGAATGATCGTTTTAGTTGCTATGGTATTTGCAGGAATCGCTAATACAACAGTGAAGGCACAGGGTAATAACTTCATTACTAATGAAGAAAAAGTAGATGATCTTGTAGTATCGAAAGTGATTTACAGACTCGATGGTTCTCTCTATCGCCACATGAAATATGATTTTACCTATGACGATCAGAAGAGAATGTCCTCCAAAGAAGCTTTCAAATGGGATGCTTCTACTGAAAAATGGATACCGTACTTTAAAATTGATTATACTTATTCATCTAATGAAATCACTTTGGTATATGCACGCTGGAATGACTCTCACAGAGCTTACGACGCATCTGTTGAAAAGAGCGTTTATGAACTGAACGACGCTAATATGCCGGTTGCTTATATGAACTATAAGTGGAATGATAAATGGATTGAAGAATCCGCTGCTAGCTGGGCTATGAATGTATCTACTCCGGCAACTAATGAAGCAACTCTGCTGACTGCCAGCAGATAAAAATAAATCGGAGTTGTGAAACTCCTTCTCTCTCTTTTAATTTAACTACATTAAAAACGGTGGATTTCCTTATGGGATAATCCACCGTTCTGTTTTTCTAATGAACAGTTACGATTAGCTTTTGTAACTCTTCAATATCTATTTAACGAGTGGTAGATATTCTCCATAACCTTCCTCTTTCATTTTATCTTTCGGGATAAAACGAAGTGAAGCGCTATTGATGCAATAACGTAATCCACCTTTCTCTTTCGGTCCATCTGTGAATACGTGTCCCAAATGAGCGTCTCCGGTTTTACTGCGTACTTCCGTACGTATCATGCCATGCGAAGTATCTTTTTTTTCTGCGATCAGATCTTTTTGAATCGGTTGGGAAAAGCTTGGCCACCCGCAACCAGAATCGAACTTGTCGGTAGAGACAAACAGAGGTTCTCCGGTAGTAATATCCACATAAATGCCGGGGCGATGCTCGTTCCAGTATTCATTGTGGAAGGCTGGTTCAGTGGCATTCTTTTGGGTTACGGCATATTGTTCCGCCGAGAGTTCCTTACGGAGGGTTAGATCATCCGCTTTTTGATACACTTTAGCTTTCGGTGCATTCGCTTTGCGTGCCATTTCGAATAAGGCAGGATTGATATGGCAGTATCCACCCGGATTTTTATCCAGATAGTCCTGGTGGTAAGTCTCTGCCGGATAGAAATTTGTCAATGGCTTTACTTCTAGGACGATAGGAGTTTTATATTGCGCGGATAATAGTTGAATCGCCTGCTTGATGACAGGGAGATCTTCTTTATCTACATAATAAATTCCGGTTCTATACTGCGTTCCCCGGTCATTACCTTGCTGGTTGAGGCTGGTAGGATCGATTGTCTTGAAATATAGATCGAGCAGTAAATTCAAATCTACCGTTTTCGGATCATAAACCACCTTTACTGTTTCGGCAGCATTGGTTTTTCCTGAACAGACCTGTTCATAACTCGGATTGGCAACATTACTGTTGGCATATCCTACCTGAGTACTTTCTACTCCTCGAATTTGTTTCAGGAAATGTTCTGTCCCCCAGAAACATCCTCCCGCAAAATAGATTTCTGCTTGATTCTTCATTGGTTTAGCAACTCCTAAAAATGTATTACTAATCATTACAATCACTAGGACGATAAAATACTTCATATCCGTTAGTTCTTTCTATAATAACGAATGAACCAACGGATATGTTTTAAGGAACTACTATACTAAACTCAACTTTATTTTTTTTCATTCAATGACTTGTCCTTTGTAGAAATCCAGAATTTTAGTCCGGAACAGATAGTCATATTTTGCCTGCAACTTATCCGAAAGAGCTTTCGTCAGATTAAGTTTGGCTTCATTGTATTCCACAAAGGTAGCCTTGCCGTTATTGAACTTCTCACTCATCAGGCGGAAAGACTCTTCGTTGGCTTTCACTGCCACTTCACTGGAGTTGTATTTACTTTCTGCTGCCAGAGCATTGTACCAGGCTTGCTGAATTTCTTTATAGAGTACTTTTTTACTATTATCCAACTTCAAGGATAAATCTATTTGTTGCAAACGAGCGGTGCGTACCCGGTTTCTTGTGGCAAAACGGTTGAAGATTGGCACGCTCAAATTAAATCCTATATATTTATTCAGATTGTTTTTCATCTGACTGCCGAAGCTGCTCTCTGATCTTCCGCTAACCGTATAATAATTACTTCCCAGACCGGCACTGAAAGAGAGTTGTGGATAAAACGCACTTTGGGCAATACGAATACTATTAAGACTACCTTGTAAACGATATTCTGCAGCCTTAATGCTTGGTTTGTAAGTAAGCGCCTGTGTATATATGTCATCCGGCGGAGTGAGAGATTCGAACTCTAATTCTTCCTTAGGGCTTTCGAGTACAAATCCTTCAGGCGTGGGTAATTCCAAGAGTTGGGTGAGATCCAGTAAGGACAGTTTGTACGTATTGTCTGATTGTACAGCAGTCATTTCATCCTGTGCAACACGGGCTTGTGCTTCGGCCACTTCAGAAGAGGATGCCTTACCCACTCCCTGAAGACCTTGAATACGTTTTAACTGGTCTTTGCTTAAATCGACCTGATTATGAGCAATCTTACTTAATTCTTGATTGAATAAAACCTGTAAATAAGCCGAAGTGACATTGATTGCAATATCCTCTCTGGCTTTATTCAAATCTTCTATAGCAGCTTTTAAATCCAGTTTGGCAAGTGAATATTGGTTGGACAATTGCAAACCGGTAAATATAGGTACGTTTGTTCCCAAGCTGAAACTGGTATTGGCGCTGTTGATGTCACTATACGAGTTGTCTATCGGAGAAGCGGTACGACCCCAACTCCAGTTTTGACTGGCACTACCACTCAAATTCGGAAGGCGTGCCCATTTAGTGGTGTTTACGCTCACTTTGCCTGCTTCGACATTATTGGCCGATTGACGGATTTCTATATTATGCTCAATGGCATAGTCGATACATTGCCGCAGCGTCCACGCTTGCGAAGAGTTGTTCTGTGCCTGGATGGAGGTGATTCCGACTCCGGCAAGCAGAAGGGCTGATATGGTTTTACGAATTATATTCATCGGATTCAATTATTTATCTTTTTTCTCTGCACCACGTATTTTGTCCTGAATGGTTACCCCTTTCTTGATTTCTATCTTGATTCCATCACTCATACCGGCAGTTACCTGTGTACGCTGGAACTTTTGTTCGGGCACTGAATCTGTCATGATGTACACAAATGTAGAGTCACCACTAAACTCAACAGTGCTTTCGGGCACTGCCAATACTTGATTGGCTCTTTGTAATACGATTTCCGCATTAGCCGAATATCCGGAACGAATCTGAACAGAATCCGGAATGGTAATCGCAGCCTTGATTTCAAACTGGTTGGCTCCATTGGTTTCTACCCCTTTCGGAGAGATATATTCCAGAATGGCATTGAAAGTCAGATTTTGTAAAGCTCCGATGGTCAGCTTGATTGGCATTTGTTCGTGGATACGTCCCACTTCTGTTTCATCAATATTGCCGCGGAAAATCATATCGTTCATGTTGGCTACCGTAGCAATCGTGGTTCCATCATTGAACGTATTACTCATAATCACCGAATTACCAGCTTTTACAGGTACGTCCAGAATTAACCCGTCAATGGTAGAGCGAATCATCGTGCTACTGAAAGAGGCAATGTTTTTGGTAATTCCTTCTTTTACGATTTCCAGATTGTCTTTGGCCGTCTGTCTCTCTTCGCGAGCCTGTTTCAAAGCCACTTCACTTTTCTCGTATTCCTCCCGGCTAATTAACTGACCGTCATACAACTTCTTCACACGGGCGAAATCCGTTTCTGCCTGGGTTGCATTAATTTCTGCCAGGCGCACACGGCTTTCTGCAGAATTCAGTTGTCCGAGTTCAGGGATTACTTTTACTTTGGCAATAACTTCCCCTTTTCTTACAGCTTGTCCGGCTTCTTTATATACTTCGTCGATAATACCCGAAATTTGCGGTTTGATTAAAATTTCGTCTCTCGGTTCCACCTTTCCGGTAGCTACTGTAGTTTTTTGGAGGTCAGTCATTTCCGGTCTAACTGTTTCGTAAGTGATTACCTTAGGCTTGGATTTCTGATAAAGGAATACGAATGTTCCGACAAGAATGATAGCAATGACTACCAATAATGTGATTTTCAGATACTTTTTCATGATTTTATTTATAATTTTATTATTTACGATTGATGATTGAAACTAAACTCCTCACATATCCAGATAACTGTTCCACTTCCTTATTCATCCCGAATCGCCTCAATCGGTTTGATAGCCATGGCCCGGTAAGCAGGTGCCAGACCTGCCAACATTCCCAGTGCGATTAGAAGGGCACAAGTACCGATTGCCAGTCCGAAAGTAACTTGAAAACGGGTGTCCCCTCCGTCAGCGTTGGCTCCCATTTCTACAAGTTGCAACACCATGACGGCAAAGGATATTCCACACATTCCTGCAATGGTGGTAAGTACCATACTCTCTGATAGAATTTGTTGCAGAATATCTTTCGGTCGTGCACCGATCGCCCGGCGGATACCGATTTCAGTGGTACGTTCTTTAACGGTCACCATCATAATATTGGATACTCCGATGGCACCTGCCAGCAAAGTTCCCAATCCTACCATCCAAACAAGTATGTTGATACCGGTAAACAGGTTATCGACCATAGAGAACATAGCTTCGGCATTCAGGCACATAACAGCCTGTTTGTCATCCGGGGAGATATAATGTGCGGCTTTAATGACCTGTTCCATTTTGGGTTGTATTTCAGACACTTTGACTCCATGCTTCGCAGTGAAACAGATCACATCAATTCGTCCTCCCAGATTATATGTTTGCTGCATCGTAGTGAAAGGAAGAGTGACGGCCTCCGAAGCCCGTCCCTGTATATTCATGTCCCCTTCGGAAGAAGACATGCCAATCACTTGATAATAAATGCCATCTACTCTTACATATTTGCCACAAGGGTCTTCTCCCGGTTTGAAAAGACTTTCATAAATTCGTTTTCCGATGACACATACTTTGCGTGCTTCCTTTATATCCACCTCATTGATGAACCTGCCGTATGCCATTTCCTGTGATTCAATGTGGAGATAATCCGGATACAATCCTTTCACGCTACAATCATATTTCTTATCTTCGTATACGGCTTTGGAACCCCAACGGGCTACGGACGGAGTAATGATCTCCACCTCTTTCACTTGGGAGCGAAGACGGTCAATGTCGGTAGATTCCAGATTCCACCATCTCCCTTTGCGGAAGCCTTTGTAAGCCTCGCCCGTTCTTTGCGAGACAAGGAAACCGGAATTGGTGGCAAATCCTTCAAAGTTCTTTTTCATCATGTCCTCCAATCCTTGCCCGCCGCCGATAAGGGCTACGAGCATAAAGATTCCCCAGAAAACACCGAATGCAGTCAGCAGGCTTCTCGTTTTATTTCTTGTAATGGTAATGAGGATTTCCTCACAGGTATCCATGTCTATTCTCATAGTCTTAATCTGCTCTAAGTGCTTCGATCGGTCGGATGCTAACTGCTTTTCGGGCAGGGAATAATCCGGCTAACGTACCAGCTATTATTAATGTGAGTGTAGCCTGTATGGCGATTCTTATATCTACTGTCGGATTTAGGAAAACGGTTTCCGTCCACATTCCGGTGTCCATGGTCTGATTGCCGAAAGCGCTGTTCATCCATTCGGTCACTCCGATACCGGCTACCATGCCGATATATCCGAATATGGTGGTGATGGTGACACTCTCTACAATAATCAACCAGAGAATGGAAAGCGGTTTGGCTCCCAAAGCCTTACGAATACCAAACTCGCGGGTACGTTCTTTGACGG
Organism: Bacteroides celer; assembly: GCF_002632415.2. NCBI lineage: Bacteria > Pseudomonadati > Bacteroidota > Bacteroidia > Bacteroidales > Bacteroidaceae > Bacteroides > Bacteroides celer. The sequence goes on from NZ_CP178209.1 coordinate 837,551, forward strand.
TAATCAGCATGATGTTGGAAACTCCAACGATTCCGCTAAGTAACGTAAAGATGCCGATTACCCAGATGGCGATACGCAGCATGCCCGAACCTTTCTGCTGTTGCAGATAGTTGGTAAACCGGTTCCATATCCAGATAGCACTGTGGTCCGTTGGGTCAAACCGATGGTTGGCTCCCAATACTTTGCGGTAATGGGCTTCAAAAGCCTCATTGGCCTCTACTGTTTCCAGATTTTTGGTAGTCATGACCAGGTTATTCAGTTTGTCTCCTTTATTATAAATCGTTTGTAGAGTGGTAAAAGGAATGTAGGCATCGCTGTCTCCGCTATCTCCTTTATCATTATAAAGACCTACTACCTGATAAACCACATTTCCGGCGTTGACAAACTGTCCGATTGGCTCGGTATGAGTCTTGTTAAAAAGGATTTCTGCTGTTTTCTTATGAAGCACAATAACTTTCCGGCGTTCCTTGATATCGATTTCATTGATAAAACGTCCTTCGAAAAGCTTCACGACTTCTACCTCTGTATGATTGGGATATACGCCGGAAAGGTTCAGGCTGACGTATTCTTGTCCGAAACTAAGATTAACGCCTCCCTGCCACACGGTTGCTCCGGCCTTGATGACATGATTCGGGAAATAATGACTGGTAGCATCCATGTCTTTATTGTCCAGTTGCACCCGTCTTCCTTCTTTCAGTCCGTCGTATGATTTACTGGTCCATCCCGGAAAAATCTTGATGGAGTTCATGGCACGTTCGGAAGCCGATTGCTCGAATGCGTGGATCAGTCCGTTGCCTGCACCTAGTAGGACGATAAGCATAAAGATTCCCCATGCCACGGCAAATCCTGTGAGAAAAGTCCTTAGCTTGTTGCGTTTGATGGTACTATATATTTCTTGCCAGATGTCAATCATGATAATGTTTGTATAGTGGTGGATTTTAGATTATTTCATGATACCGTCTTTTCCGAAAGGAGAAGCGTCATGGTCGATATTATCTTCAATACGTTCGATGATTCCATCTTTGATATGTATAATCTTGTCTGTCTGGTTGGCGACTCCACTTTCGTGGGTGACAACGACAATCGTCATTCCCAGTTTATGAAGATCTTTCAGAATCTGCATCACTTCCACAGAAGTTTTGCTGTCCAAAGCTCCTGTTGGTTCATCTGCCAGAATGATTTGTGGTTGGGTGATTAAAGCTCGTGCAATGGCTACACGTTGTTTCTGACCGCCACTCATTTCGTTCGGCATGTGATGTGCCCAGTCTTTTAAACCCAGACGGTCGAGATATTCCAAGGCAAGCGCATTTCGTTTTTTGCGACTTATACCCTGATAAAATAAAGGAAGTGCTACATTCTCTACGGCATCTTTAAAGGAAATCAGATTGAATGACTGGAAAATAAATCCGATCATACGGTTCCGGTATTCGGCAGCTTTGGTTTCGCTCAAGTTCTTGATAAGTACGTTGTTCAAGTAATAATCTCCGGTATCGTAGTTGTCGAGGATTCCCAATATGTTGAGTAAAGTTGATTTCCCAGACCCGGATGCTCCCATGATAGAAACAAATTCCCCCTGTTCAATGTTGAGATTGATACCTTTAAGTACATGGAGAGGCGCTCCGTTGTTGTAGGTCTTGTTGATATTCGTTAGTTGTATCACAATTTTCTTTATTTAGTTTCTGTTTTCTGATAATTTTCTACTATTAGACGTGCGAAAGATACGAAAAGTTGCAAACAGGTTGAACTTTTTTCAAAAAACATTTTGTAGACTCAATCTTCTTTACGTAATTTGTGTGCAGTAAACTTAATGATTAACTAACCCTTTTAAATAAAAGTATCATGAATTCAAACATGGAAAAACCCTACGTAGTAGGTATTGACATAGGCGGAACGAATACCGTCTTTGGAATTGTAGACGCACGCGGAACTATTATTGCCAGCAGTTCAATCAAAACATCTGGTTACCCTACAGTAGAAGAATACGCTGATGAAGTGTGTAAAAGTCTGCTTCCATTGATTATTGCTAATGGTGGTGTTGATAAAATCAGAGGTATTGGTATCGGTGCTCCGAATGGCAACTACTACACGGGAACGATTGAATTTGCTCCGAACCTGCCTTGGAAGGGAATTCTTCCGTTGGCTGCCATGTTTGAAGAAAGACTGGGTATCCCCACTGCTTTGACAAACGATGCAAACGCTGCTGCTATCGGTGAAATGACTTACGGTGCTGCCCGTGGTATGAAAGACTTTATCATGATTACACTGGGTACTGGTGTGGGTAGCGGTATCGTTATCAACGGTCAGATGGTGTATGGTCATGACGGTTTTGCAGGTGAATTGGGACACGTTATCGCCCGTCGCGATGGTCGTCTTTGCGGTTGTGGCCGTAAGGGATGTCTGGAAACTTACTGTTCGGCTACCGGTGTAGCTCGCACAGCCCGTGAATTCCTTGCTGCCCGTACGGATGCTAGCTTGCTTCGTAACATTCCTGCAGAAAACATCACTTCAAAAGATGTGTATGATGCAGCTGTACAAGGTGATAAACTGGCACAGGAAATCTTTAACTTTACAGGTAACATCTTGGGGGAAGCACTGGCAGATGCTATTGCATTCTCCAGCCCTGAAGCAATTGTATTGTTTGGTGGTTTGGCTAAGTCCGGTGAGTATATCATGAAACCAATTCAGAAATCAATTGATGATAATATCCTGAATATCTATAAAGGCAAGACTAAACTGCTCGTTTCCGAATTGAAGGATTCTGATGCTGCTGTACTGGGCGCCAGTGCATTGGCTTGGGAACTGAAAGATTTGAAAGAATAACATTTCATTATTATAATAAAGGTAATGAAGCCTCGGGAGTTTATGACTTTCGGGGCTTTGTTTTATTTAGTCCTTTCTGACGTGTACGGCTTATTCAGACAAAGGGTTATTCTCACCGGAGTGAGAAAATATTCTTATACCTTTGAGGAATTATTCTCATTGCAATGAGAATTTTTTCTCATAGGCATGAGAATGTTTGAGAAAATATACAATAAAAAAGGGAACCTCATAATGAAGTTCCCTTTTTTATTTCGAATCGAAAAGTTCGGCTTATTAGTTAGCTCTTTTTTCTTTGATTCTAGCTTTCTTACCAGTAAGAGCGCGCAGGTAGTACAATTTAGCGCGACGAACTTTACCTACCTTGTTCACTTCGATGCTATCGATAGCCGGTGATTCGATTGGGAAAATTCTTTCTACGCCTATAGTTCCTGACATTTTACGTACAGTAAAACGTTTCTTGTCTCCGTGACCAGCGATTTTGATAACAACACCACGGTACAACTGTACACGTTCTTTGTTACCCTCGATAATACGATATGCTACTGTTACAGTGTCTCCTGCTTTGAAGCTCGGGTGCTGTTTTCCGGTAGCAAATGCTTCTTCTGCAATTTTAATTAAATCCATTGTTGTTATTATTAAATTGTTTCATCGTTACAACGCAACATACCAAGTATCTCTTCTCTTGACAGCGATTGCGCGAAAGCGGTGCAAAGTAACGAATTATTTGCCAGATAGCCAAATGTTTTTGTATATTTGTGGCATATCTAAAAATAGCGAACATGAAACAGACTTATGTAAAGTATCTGATGGTGGCGACGTTTGCAGGAGGCTTCCTGTTTACTTCCTGCCGGACCGCACGCGAGACTACGGCACAGTACGAAGTAACCAAAGTAGAGGGTAGCATGATAACGATTGATTCTGTTTGGGACACCCATCCCAACGCGAAAGCTGCCGAAATCTTAAAGCCTTATAAGGAAAAGGTGGATGCGATGATGTATGAAGTCATCGGCACCAGTGCGATGAAAATGGACAAAGGAGGTCCCGAAAGTTTGCTTTCCAACCTTGTTGCAGGTGTTTTGCAGCAAGCGGCTGTTCAGGTGTTGGGGAAACCTGCTGATATGGGATTGGTAAATATGGGCGGCTTGCGTAATATCTTGCCCGAAGGAGATATCACGGTAGGCGATGTGTTTGAAATTCTTCCTTTTGAGAATTCTCTTTGCGTACTGACTATGAAAGGAACAGACTTGAGACGTCTTTTTGAAGCGATTGCATCTTTGCACGGAGAAGGAGTGAGCGGTATCCGCCTTGAAATCACCAAAAATGGAAAGTTGCTGAACGCCTTTGTCGGTGAAAAACCACTAAAGGATGACCAGCTTTACACGGTGGCCACTATCGACTATCTGGCAGATGGAAATGGACGGATGGATGCTTTCCTGCAGGCAGAAAAGAGAGTATGCCCCGAAGACGCAACCTTACGCGGACTATTTCTTGATTATGTACGCAAACAGACTGCCGAAGGCAAAGCGATTACCTCTAAACTGGATGGACGTATTACCATAAAATAAAAAGGAGAATCTAAAAATATTGAATATGAAAAGAATTCAGATATTATTCCTGTTATGTCTTGCATTGAGCTTTACTTTCTCAATTTTTGCGCAGGATAAGGATACCAAAGAAGTGATTATTTTACAAACAAGCGATGTGCATAGTCGTATCGAACCTGTCAATCAGAAGGGGGACGAATACTATAATAAAGGTGGTTTTCTTCGCCGGGCTGTTTTTCTCGAACAGTTCCGCAAGGAGCATAAGAATGTGCTGCTTTTCGACTGCGGAGATATTTCTCAGGGAACACCTTATTATAATATGTTCCGCGGAGAAGTGGAAGTTAAACTAATGAATGAAATGGGTTACGATGCTATGACTATCGGTAACCATGAGTTTGATTTCGATGTGGATAATATGGAACGTATTTTCAAGATGGCTAATTTCCCGGTTGTTTGTGCCAACTATAATCTGGATGCTACGGTATTGAAAGATATAGTTAAACCCTACGTCGTTCTTGAGAAATATGGTTTGAGAATTGGTGTGTTTGGCCTTGGAACCCAACCCGAAGGGATGATTCAGGCTAATAAATGCGAAGGAGTCGTTTATGAAGATCCTATCCGCATATCCAACGAAATAACTGCTTTGTTGAAAGACGAAGAAGGTTGTGATTTGGTAGTATGCCTGTCTCATCTGGGCATTCAAATGGATGAACATCTGGTTGCCGGGACACGCAATATCGACGTGATTCTGGGCGGGCACTCTCATACATTTATGAAAGGCCCCAAAACATACTTGAATATGGACGGAAAAGAGGTGCCTGTTATGCACACGGGAAAAAATGGTGTTCGTGTAGGCCGTCTCGATTTGACTTTGAAACATAAATGAAGATAATTCCCTCAATAGTAACGCTTTTATTCTTTATCGCAGCCGGCACGGTTTCAAGTCCGGCGCAAAATGCTACAACCGTTGAACCTCTGCTGGTGTATAAAGCCCTTCAGGACAAGGACTGCCGGCACTGGGTTGATTCGGTTATGGATAAGCTTTCCTTTAAAGAAAAGGTAGGGCAGTTGTTCATCTATACCATTGCCCCGGTAGATACCAAACGAAACCTGGAACTGTTGCGCGAAGTGATCGACACCTATAAAGTGGGCGGACTTCTCTTTTCCGGTGGGAAGATGCAAAATCAGGTTGAACTGACAAACCGGGCGCAACGGCAGGCTAAAGTCCCTTTGATGATTACCTTTGATGGAGAATGGGGACTGGCCATGCGTTTGCGTGGTATGCCTGTTTTTCCACGGAATATGGTATTGGGATGTATCCGTGACAACAAGCTGCTCTATGAATACGGGCGTGAAGTTGCTCGTCAATGCCGACAGATTGGAGTACAGGTCAACTTTGCTCCGGTAGCGGACGTGAATATAAATCCTGAAAATCCCGTAATTAATACCCGTTCTTTTGGAGAAGATCCGATACAGGTGGCTGACAAGGTAATCGCTTATGCTTCCGGTTTGGAAGGTGGAGGGGTTTTATCTGTGTGCAAACACTTTCCCGGGCATGGAGATACCGATGTCGATTCGCATAAGGCACTTCCGGTACTTCCTTTCACTCGTGAACGTCTGGACAGTGTGGAACTTTATCCTTTTAAAGAAGCCATCCGTGCCGGATTGGGCGGTATGATGATAGGACATTTGCAAGTTCCGGTGATAGAACCGATTGGTGGACTTCCGTCTTCCTTGTCCCGCAATGTCGTATACGATTTGCTGACAGATGAACTGGCGTTCAAAGGACTGATATTTACGGATGCGCTTGCCATGAAAGGAGTGGCGGGAAATGGAAATGTCAGTTTGCAGGCTTTGAAAGCAGGTAATGACATGGTATTGTCTCCCCGAAACTTGAAGGAAGAGATACCGGCCGTATTGGAAGCCATTGAAAAAGGGGAGTTGACCCGCGAAGATATTGAAAGCAAATGCCGCAAGGTCTTGACTTATAAATATGTGTTGGGACTCAAGAAAAAGTCGTATGTACAATTATCCGGTCTGGAACAACGGATCAACAGTCCGCAAACGCGTGATTTGGTTCGTCGGTTGAATTTAGCGGCAATAACAGTTCTGAACAACAAGAATCATATTCTCCCTCTGCATACAGACAAAGAGCAGACGATTGCATTGCTCGAGGTAGGAGATCCCGGAGAAACTGATGCGTTGGCGAAACAACTTTCCCGCTATACGTCTTTGGCTCGTTTTTCCCTTCGTGCCAATCAACCGGAAGGGGTAAATCAGCGGTTGCGTGATTCTCTGTCTACCTATAAACGGATCATTGTAGCCGTCAGCGAACAGCGGCTGGCTCCTTATCAGCCTTTCTTTGCGAAGTTTGTTCCCGAAAGCCCGGCCATTTATCTGTTTTTTACTCCCGGGAAGATGATGTTGCAGATTCAGCGGGCGGTGGCTCATGCTTCGGCAGTTGTGCTGGGACATAGTTATAATAGTGATGTACAGCGGCAGGTAGCAGATGTGTTATTTGCCAAGGCATCTGCAGACGGGCAGCTGTCGGCAAGTTTGGGAGAGCTGTTCCCGGCGGGAGCAGGAGTGACCATTACTCCCAAAACACCGTTGCATTTCGTTCCGGAAGAATACGGGCTTTCCTCTGTTCATCTTAAACGGATTGATTCCATTGCATTGGATGGTATTCGTCAGGGAGCCTATCCCGGTTGCCAGGTGGTGGTGCTGAAAAACGGTCATATTATGTTCGACAAGGCTTTCGGTACTTATACGGGCAAAGGAAGTTCTCGTGTCGAATCTACGAATATTTACGATCTGGCTTCCCTTTCAAAAACGACGGGCACCTTGCTTGCCATTATGAAACTCTACGATAAGGGACGTTTTAATCTGACAGATAAGATTTCGGATCATTTGCCGTTCTTGCAACGTACTGATAAGAAAGATATAACGATTCAGGAAATTCTGTATCATCAATCCGGTTTACCCTCCTGGATTCCTTTCTACCAGGAAGCTATTGACAAGGATAGCTATGATGGAAGGTTATTCAGTGCACGAAAAGATGCACACCATCCGTTACAGTTGGGGACCACCTCATGGGCGAATCCGAAATTCAAGTTCAAGAGTGAATATGTCTCTTCCGTTAAAACCGGTGATTATATTGTTCAGATCTGTGACAGCTTGTGGTTAAACCGTTCTTTCCGGAAGGTGATAGAAGAGAAAATAGCAGAAGCTCCGTTAAAGCAGAAACGCTATGTATATAGTGATGTAGGATTTATATTGTTGGGAATGTTGGTGGAACAACTGGCCGGTATGCCTATGGAAGTCTATTTGCAACGTGAGTTTTATGAACCGATGGGGTTGGAGCATACTGGTTATTTGCCTTTACGCCGTTTTGCCAAGTCGGAAATTGTTCCTTCTAATAAAGACCGTTTCTTGCGTAAAGAAATTTTGCAGGGATTTGTGCATGATGAGGCTTCCGCTTTCTTTGGCGGATTGGCCGGAAATGCCGGACTTTTCTCTACTGCCCGTGATGTAGCCCGCGTTTATCAGATGTTGCTGAATGGAGGGGAAATAGATGGTCAACGTTATCTAAGTAAGGAAACCTGTCAGTTGTTTACTACTGAAACATCGAAGATCAGCCGGCGTGGTTTAGGCTTTGACAAGCCCGATGCAGATGATCCGAAGAAAGGGAATTGTGCTCCTGCCGCACCTGCCGAAGTGTATGGCCATACCGGATTTACCGGTACATGTGCATGGGTGGACCCGGTGAATGAACTGGTTTATGTATTCCTTAGCAACCGGATTTATCCGGACGTAACGAACCGCAAATTGAACCAGCTGCACATTCGTGAGCGAATACAGGGAGCTATTTATGATGCGATGAAGAAAAAATAAAAAAAGAAAGGTAAAAGGTGCCTATATTAAAAGCTACCTTTTACCTTTTTTATTATTAACGTAATATTCTGATAGTTGCAGTTCTTTTTAGAACGATACACCCAAGCGGAAACCGAAGTTACTCAATCCGTCTACACTGTAATGCAGTACGTCAGCCTTGTTGGTACCATAGCTGTAGTACAAAGCAAAGTGCAAGCCCGGTCCGTAAACCCATGGGAATACATTGATACCTACTTCAGGAGAAGCGTAGAATCCCCAGCTGTTTTCTCTTGCTTCCAGCATATTGAAGTTAGAGCGGACTTTTGCATATTCAGCACCTAATTTAGCACTGACATAAGGTTGGAAAGACCCGCCACGATTCCACTGGTAACGTGCAGCAGCACCGAAAGGCAATTGGAAAATAGTATGCTGTTGGTCGGTAGTAACTTCACCGGCACCCATTTGGAAGGTTTCGCGGCCTACATATTCGTGGTTGCTGTGATAGTTCAGGAAAAGACCCAAGCCAATGTTAGGAGTAACGAAATAACCACCTTCGAAGTTCATACCCCAACCGCTTGCTTTATCTGCAAAGTGATTACTTAATGGAGCGTTGAATTGCCAGTCTATATTCGCATATCCGTTGTCTGATAACTGTGCCTTAGCCGGCATAGCGAAGGCGATGGCAATAGCCGCCAAGGCTACTACCTTGAAGTATATATTTTTTCTTGTTTTCATAACAGTTGTAGTTGTTTATTTGTTAGTAAGATAAGGTGACTGAGTGAATGATTGGTTGACAGCTTCTACTGCGAGAGTGCGGTTGATAGCTTTGGAACCAGTCTCAAATCCGGTCAGATAACTTGTCCATACAACAGGCAGTTTTTTACTGTCCCCTTGTTCAGCTTTCAAGTTCACCATTTCTGTCAGGAAGGAGTTAGTACTATAACTGTAAGTTACAGCGTACGGGTAGTACCATCCGCCACCCCAGTTGCCACCCCAGTAGCCAGGTCCCCAGTATCCGGGATAACCCCACCACCATTCAGGTTGTGCGTAGCTGGTGAAATAATAAGTACTTGCGATGTAGCTCACTTGGATACCAAGATCTGCACTTTCCTGGTCGGCTGCCGCTTCGTAACCTCTAGCTTCCATATTGTCTGTATAAGCAGCCAGAATTTGTTCTGCGCCTTCGCCTTCGAGATATTTCGGTTCTTTACTGTCACTAATCACCAGAATCTGGGGTGCCAGATAGAATGTAGGAACTTTGAAATCGGCTTTCTTGTCGTAGTTAGTGTATACCAGATAATTGTCATCCAGCTTACCCATGTCCGGGTCTTTTTCACATGAAGCGAGTGCAAAGACCGCCAATAAAATAGGAATTAATTTCTTCATATCTTTTATAATGTTTAGGTTATATAAAAATCGCGCCCAGGTACCTTGGGCTTTTGATAGAAACAATAAGAAAGGTGGAAAAAGGTTCAGATGGAAATTTCTTTTGCCGGAAAATTAACATATATCTTTTGCCCTGTTTAAAGAAAAACGGTGAGCACTCTGCCCCATTATCAGGGAGTTTGCTCACCGTTCATTATTTACAGATAATTGTTTGAAAATCCGTTTATTTAAACAGGGGTTTAAGTAGATCGGGTATCTCTACCTTATCAAGTTCCAGTTCATTTACTCGCTGCTTGCCCGTATGGGTCAGGTGGAAGTACATCTGTCTCCGGTCTTCGCTTCCGAGCGACCGGACGATCAGTCCTTTTTCCTCCAGTATTCGCAGCATTTTAGATGTGTGTGAGGGGCTTAGCTCGGTTTGCTTGGACAGGTTGGTAGCCGTCACTTTCTCCGATGCCTCTTTGAGGGCACACAATATCATTGCTTCATTTAGCGTTATCTGGTACATTTTTTCAAATGCTGTTTCAAAGTTTCCCATTGCTTTGAATACATCACGCATTGCACATATTGTTTTCATACACTATTTAAATATTTCATTTGTTCATTTTTTAAATAAATAGATTAACGTTTGCGTTATCCGCCCGTTCCATATACGTTGCTACACCGCCAATGGTCACCTCGTCCAGGAGTTCTTCTTGTTTGACTCCCATCACGTCCATTGACATCTGGCAAGCAATAAATTCCACACCGTTTTCCAGCGCTTGCTGGCGCAGGGATTCCAGTGAATCAATCCCTTTTTTGTTCATGATATACCGCATCATTTTTCCGCCTATTCCGCCCATACTCATCTTAGATAGTTTCAGCTTTTTGGAGCTGGAAGGCAGCATCATGCCAAACATTTTTCCGAAAATATCCTTTTCGGTTTCCGGTTTGTGCAACTTCTTGATGACGTTCAGTCCCCAGAACGTAAAGAAGATGGTGACTTTTTGTCCCGTAGCTGCTGCGCCGTTTGCTAGTACAAAAGTAGCCAAGGCTTTATCCAAATCATCACTAAACATGATGAAGGTTTTTCCTTTGCCCTCACATGAAGTAACAATATTGCACGATTTTGGTTCTCCTTTTTCTATTACAACGATAGATTTTCCTCCGGAGGTATCTTTCGAAATCAATTGATTACCCGTCGAACTGCACCATGCGGCGGCGTCGCGCGGAAAACCTGGATCGGTTGAGGTGATTTCCACCCGTTCGCCTGAAATCAGTGTATCCATTGTTTTCTTCATTTTCAGAATCGGACCGGGACACTGTAACCCGCAGGCATCCACCCGGACTGTTTTGGCAGGGGTAGCGGAAGCATCAGCTGCAGCAGTGACGGGAGCTGTAGAAACGTTGGGTTGACTGGTTTGGGAAGCGGTTTCCTTTTGTATGGGTGATTCGTCTATTTCGTTTCCATTTTCTTCCCGTATGATGATGGGAGCAGTGGCAGCCCGATAAGTCTTTAATCCTCCCGAGAGATTACGTACCTTGTCAAATCCGTGTTGTGTCAGTATACGGTAAGCAAGATACCCCCGTAACCCGACTGCACAGAATGTATAAATCATTTTATCTTTCGGTAATTCTGCCAACCGGTCGCGAAGTTCATCCAACGGAATATTCACGGCACCCGGTAAGCTACCCAATGAAAATTCATCCGGGGTGCGGACATCCAATAGGAACTTATTTTCCATTTCAATGTCTCGCAATTCTCTCCAATACACAGGATTGGTTTTGCCTGTGATGATATCTTCAGCTACATATCCTGCTAGTGCTACCGGATCTTTGGCCGAAGAGAACGGAGGAGCATACGCTTGTTCCACTTTCATCAGATCGTAGATTGTTCCCTCGTGCTTGATGACAAGTGCGAGTTCGTCAATCCGTTTGTCCACCCCATCGTAACCAACGATTTGTCCGCCATACAATCTTCCTGTCTTTTTATCGAAAGTGATTTTAATGCTCATCGGCATGGCATCCGGATAGTAACCGGCATGGGAAGCGGGATGAATGGTAGACGACATATAGTCTATCTCTTCCTGACGCAGACGCTTGCCGGGTAAGCCGGTTGAAGCAACGGTCATGTCGAAAACCTTTGCGATTGAAGTACCGATAGAGCCTTCGTAAGGAATCTTTGCTCCGAGGACATTGTCCGCAACGATGCGTCCCTGACGGTTGGCAGGTCCGGCGAGATAGTTGAGCCAAGGTTTGCCCGTGATCGGGTGGCGGAACTCGATCGCGTCACCGATGGCATAAATAGACTCGTCAGAGGTTTGCAGGTAATCGTTTACAGCGATACCTCCTGCAGGACCGATAGTCAGTTCGGCAGCCCGTGCCAGATTGGTTTCCGGACGTACGCCGATAGATAGAATAACGATGTCAGCAGAGATTGACTGGCCATTCTTGAAAGTAACTTTCAATCCTCTTCCATCCCGGCTAAAAGAGGCGACAGCTTGCTCCAAATAGAGGTTTACTCCTTTATCCATCAGATGTTGATGAACAAGTGATGCCATCGAAAAATCAATAGGGGCCATCACTTGATTGCCCATTTCCACAATCGATACTTTCGCTCCCTGTGCATGTAAGTTTTCCGCCATTTCAAGGCCGATAAATCCGGCTCCTACGACAACGGCTTTTCGTGGGGCGTGGCTCTTGATATATTCTTTGATCCGATCTGTGTCGGTGACATTTCTTAGTGTGAAAATTCCACTTAGGTCGATTCCGGGAAGAGGGGGGCGTACCGGAGAGGCTCCGGTAGATATGACTAACTTATCATAGCTCTCTTCATAAGTATCTTCACTGCTTTGCCGGATGGTCACTGTCTTTCTTTTCCGGTCAATGAAAATCGCTTCGTTTTCTGTACGTACATCTACGCGAAAGCGTGTAGAAAAGGCTTCGGGCGTTTGCACGAACAATTTATCCCGTTCCTCTATCACTCCCCCTATATAATAGGGTAGGCCACAATTGGCGTATGATATGTACTTTCCTTTTTCTAAAAGGACAATTTCAGCTGTTTCATCTACTCGTCTGATTCGGGCAGCAGTGGTGGCTCCTCCTGCAACTCCCCCAATAATAATTATTTTCATCTGTTTATAGCGTAAATAGTTTCCTGTGGAAAGAACAAACTGTATGGAAGAAATGTTCATGGATTCAGATAAAAAAACTATATTTGCGCACCCTGTTTTTCATTCTTCTATTTAATGTAGATAAATTGTATGAATAAAATTCTTATTATTGACGATGAAGTCCAGATTCGCAGCCTTTTAGCTCGTATGCTGGAACTTGAGGGCTATGAAGTGTGTCAGGCAGGTGATTGCAAAGCTGCCCTCAAACAACTGGAAATTCAATCGCCCGACGTAGCTTTATGCGATGTTTTTCTTCCTGATGGAAACGGAGTAGATCTGGTGTTGAACATCAAGAAAATAGCTCCCAATGTAGAGGTGATTCTTCTTACTGCTCACGGCAATATTCCCGACGGGGTGCAGGCTATTAAAAACGGTGCATTTGATTATATAACGAAAGGAGATGATAATAACAAGATTATTCCTTTAATCAGCCGTGCCGTGGAGAAAGCAAAGATGAATGTCCGTTTGGAAAAACTGGAAAAGAAAGTCGGGCAGATGTACTCGTTCGATTCTATTCTGGGTGAGTCAAAGGTGTTGAAAGAGGCTGTATCTCTGGCGCAGAAAGTGTCTGTGACAGATGTTCCCGTATTACTGACGGGGGAAACAGGAACAGGAAAGGAGGTCTTCGCGCAAGCTATACATTATAGTAGTAAACGGAGCAAACAGAATTTTGTGGCGGTCAACTGTTCGTCTTTCAGCAAAGAACTGCTCGAAAGCGAGATGTTCGGACATAAGGCTGGTTCGTTTACCGGTGCGTTGAAAGATAAGAAAGGGCTTTTTGAAGAGGCCAACAACGGAACGATCTTTCTGGATGAAATCGGGGAGATGGCTTTCGAATTGCAGGCAAAGTTACTGCGTATCCTCGAAACGGGAGAATATATAAAGATCGGTGATACCAAGCCGACACGGGTAAATGTGCGTATCATCGCTGCTACCAACCGCAACCTGCAGGAGGAGATCAAAGCAGGACACTTCCGTGAAGACTTGTTTTATCGTCTTTCGGTTTTTCAGGTGCATCTTCCTCCGCTTCGTGAACGTACCGGTGATATCAGAATTCTTGCAACTGCTTTCGCCAAGAGTTTCTCCGAAAAACTTTCGTATGCCATCAATGAGATGACTCCTGCTTTTCTGGAAGCACTGGAACAACAGCCGTGGAAAGGGAATATCCGTGAATTGAGAAATGTGATTGAGCGTAGCCTGATTGTGTGTGAAGGGGGGCGACTGGATATTTGTGATCTTCCTTTGGAAATCCAGAACACTCATTATGAATGTTCGGATGATAGTGTAGGCAGTTTTGAGTTGGCCGCAATGGAGCGTAGACATATTGCACGTGTGTTGGAATATACGAAAGGGAATAAAACGGAAGCTGCCCGTTTGTTGAAAATCGGACTTACCACCCTGTACCGGAAGATAGAGGAATATAAAATTTAAGCATATATTTTCTTAAGTCCTTTATGCTGGCTTTGGGATATATAGCATCTCAAAATAGGCAAAAAGGACTTGAGAAACCATACCATAAAGACTATCGGAAGATTTTTGCATCTTCTTCCTCTTTATCAATCAAAGTTGTGGCACTGCTTTTGATGGCTTGAATAATAGAAGAAGTGAAGCCTTTGTGCTCCAGTTCGTTCAATCCTTTTATAGTGGTTCCGCCCGGAGTGGTTACTTTCTCTATTTCCAGCAATGGATGAGTGTTATGATTCAGAATCAGTTCTGTCGCTCCTTCCATGCTATACGCTGCCATTTGCATGGCATCCTTGCCGGGAATTCCTAGCTCAATCCCTGCCTGCATAACCGCTTGCATATATTTTAAGGCGAAAGCTATTCCGCTGGAGGTCAATGCGGAAGTGGTATCTAGTTGTTTCTCTTGCAGGAACAGGCATTTTCCTCCTTCTTCAAATATCTGTTTTATTAATTGCTGATATTCTTTATCGGTTCCGCGGGAAGCTATCAAAGTGAGGCTGGAACGTTCTGTAATGGCCATATTGGGAACTGCCCGAAAGATAGGCATCTCGGCTTCTGTTAAATGAGCCAGGTGGGAGATACATACTCCGGACACAAGAGATACGAGGATTTGTGTACGCGAGAAACGTAGAGAGGACAATACTTCATCTACTTTCCAGGGATTGATGGCGAGGACGATTACTTCGGCTTCCGATATGGCTTGTTGGTTATCGGTCGTTATGTGTATTGCAGGGAAATGTTCTTGCAGTCTCTCCAGTTTATCAATGTTTGGATTGGAGACAATAATGTCTTTCTCATTGTAAAGATGTCCTTGCGCCAGACAAGTGACAATGGCACTCCCTATATGTCCGGCTCCTATAATAGCTATTTTCATCTCTTTATTTTTTTTATTTGGCTTTCAGATGTCTCTTTTTATCCGGCTTTGAATCAGGCTGCGCACTGACTCTCAAAAAATTGTCTGGATAGCGAACTAATCAGTCTGTTTTTATCTGTGGTATGTACAGATAGTGTGAAACAATGATCGCTTCCTCCATAAGAAATGAGAGATACGGGGATATCTTTGATAGTATCCATAATATGGCTTTCTACTTGTGTGCGTTCCCAATGAAGGGAGCCGATGATATGTATTACAGACATATTTTCGTCCATAACCATTTCGGCATATTTGTGTAGTTCCCTTTGAATGATTCGCAGGGTGTCCCGGCTGGCTGTCAGCATCATCGAGATGGATACATTGGATGAGGCCATTGAGATGACATTGATTTGATATTTGTTGATAACTTCCAATATCTTACCCATAAACAAATATCCGGGCAATACATTTAATGAGGTAAAACGTACAAAGGTAGCCGAATCCTGTGAGAGGATGGCCTTGACACTGTTGCCTGTGTCATGGGAAGATATATAGAGTCGTTCTGTTGACAGATCGTGTGTATCGGTTAGGCGGATAACTATATTAGAGCGTGCCGCAAGGGTTATACAATCTGCGTAGAGCAGGTGTACTCCGCTGTTAATCAGTTGTTCGGCTTCTATGTAGGTTAGTGAATGTTGTTCTCGCAGACAATTCCGATTTGCGTAGATATGATTGATAGGGGTGGATAACAGTATTTCGTCCGCTTTGAATAGGGTGGCAAGCACTGTTGCATAGTAATCATTGCGTTGTTCGCTCATGAAGTCTATTTCACCATACACATTTCTGCAAATGGAAAGTGGGGCGATAAAAATATCCACATTCCGGTTCTCGTCAATGTATTGTTGGATAGATTCTTGAATATATGGGATGTCCGGCTTTCTTTCCAGATTGATCTGTATAAGTTTGCCGGTATCTAATGTTTGGGCACGAAGACCCTGTTGACGTAAGCAATAAGTGAATAAATCACTGGATAATCCGTATACTTCCGCTTTTATCATTTTATCAATCAGTAAATCTGCTTTGTCTTCTACAAGTATATGTATTTTCTTTATACACTCCAGAATCCGGTTTTTAATTTCCTGATTTAAGTGCGAATCTGTAATGAGATGATTGGCAAGGGTACAGCAATATGCTTCGATGGCATTGACTGTGGTATGAGAAACTTCATCTTCTTCGTGAAACCAACTGATGGAAATAGCCTGTAACCACTCCTGTAATTGTGCCAATATAGGGACTACAGCTACATAAGGATGTTCTTTCTGAATACAATTGATTACTTGCTTCATTTCATCCTCATCTTTAATTTTCTCGAATTTACAAACTTTCATTGTTATCTGGTTATTTATTGGTTACTACTCTTTTCAAAATGATATGCCTTTTTTCAAAAGAGAAAGATATTTAAGAATCATTCCTTAGCTTTAGAATATGGTATATCTGTATAAATCAATCTGTTAATGTTGCAATCAATGTTTTTAATACATCTCTTTACTATAAGTAATCTGCTAATACCATACCACATTGGGATATGAAAATAAGATTTCTTATCTTTGTTGCGTAATTGATTGATAAACCAGCAATATTCATCCATTTATGAAACTCTGCATATAGCTACGCTCAACGAATAGCATCATTTCTAACAGGGCTATTCAGCTATCCGACAGGCAACTACTCGCCTGCCAAAGAGTTTTATATCCATTTTTATAAATTTACGGAACTGTGTGCTGCTATGATGTGGTATACCGTATCGTGTTATTTTTAAGTTGAGCAATGAATTATACATATAAGCAAATATGGCTCATCAACTTTCCTGTGATGATGAGCATTCTAATGGAACAATTAATCAATATTACCGACGCTATTTTCCTGGGGCATGCGGGAGAAGTCGAACTGGGGGCTTCCGTGCTTGCCGGAATCTATTATTTGGCTGTTTATATGCTGGGCTTTGGATTCAGCATCGGGCTGCAGGTAATGATTGCCCGGAGAAATGGGGAACAACATTATAAAGAGACGGGACGTACATTTTTTCAGGGATTATATTTCCTGTCGGGTATGGCAGTCATTCTTTGTTTGGTGATTTTGCTTGTTTCTCCATTTATCTTACGCCGGTTGATAACTTCAGATGAAATTTACCAGGCAGTGATTCATTATCTGGATTGGCGCAGCTTCGGTTTGTTGTTCTCATTTCCTTTTTTAGCTTTCCGGTCTTTTCTGGTAGGGATAACAACGACCAAAGCATTGTCCGTGGCAGCTATCATGGCTATTTGTATCAATATTCCTTTTAACTATCTGCTGATATTCAAACTGAATCTGGGTATATCCGGGGCGGCGATGGCTTCTTCTTTGGCTGAGTTCGGAGTTTTTATCGTACTCCTATTATATATGTGGGCAAAAGTAGATAAGGTAAAATATGGGCTAAAGGTCGTCTATGATGGGAAGTTGATGATAAAGTTGTTGAGGATATCTGTATGGAGTATGCTTCACTCTTTTGTCAGCGTTGCTCCCTGGTTTCTGTTCTTCGTTGCTATCGAGCATCTGGGAAGGACAGAGCTTGCTATTTCCAATATTACTCGTAGTGTTTCTACCGTCTTTTTTGTGATTGTCAACTCTTTTGCATCCACTACTGGTTCATTAGTCAGCAATCTAATTGGGGCGGGGCAGGGGAAGGAACTTTTTCCCGTTTGCCATAAAGTTCTTAGGTTGGGTTATGCCGTGGGAGTTCCATTGATAGTTATGACTCTTTGGGGTAACCAATGGGTTATCGGATTTTATACGAATAACGATAATCTGGTGAGACTAGCTTTCTATCCTTTTATAGTTATGCTGTTGAATTATGCTTTTGCACTGCCCGGATATGTTTATATCAATGCTGTTACCGGTACAGGAAAGACGAAGCTCGCCTTTATCTTCCAGTTAATCACCATTCTTGTATATTTGATTTATCTGTATCTGTTAAGTGAATGTTTTCATGCTTCTCTGACTGTGTATATGACGGCAGAATATTTGTTTGTTATTTTATTAGGGATGCAATCTATCATTTACTTAAAGAGGAAATCCAACTAGAATATGTATTTTTGTACTTTCAATACTTGATACTTTCTCGAAATGACTGAAGATATAAAGAATAAACTTTTGATGTGTGCGGAGATGTATCATCGCGCAGACTTTATACAAAGCGATCCGGTGCAGTTTCCCCATCGTTATACGCTGAAACAGGATATCGAAGTCAGCGGTTTGCTGACGGCGGTTATGAGTTTTGGCAATCGCAAACAGATCTTGAAGAAAGCGGACGAATTGCACGGGCTAATGGGAGATTCGCCTTATCAGTATGTATTGTCCTGCCAGTGGGAGAAGGATTTTCCTTCAGGAGCAACCAATAGCTTTTATCGGATGTTGTCGTATGCTGATTTTTATGGATACTTTCGGCGATTATATATAGCTTATACACAGTTTGAAAGTCTGGAGGAAGCTTTGATGTTATATCCCGGAATACCAATGGAAAAGTTATGTGCATTTCTTGAAGTTTCTGCCAAAAGTCCTCAAAAGAAACTGAATATGTTTTTGCGTTGGATGATTCGCCGGGATTCGGAGGTCGATTTGGGGATTTGGAAAAGTTTTGATCGCAGAGATTTGATTGTTCCTTTAGATACACATGTCTGCCGGGTAGCCCATTATTTTAAGTTGACGGATGTGGAAACCTTTTCTCTGAAAAATGCCCGCCAGATAACGGCAGCATTGGCTACAGTCTTTCCGGATGATCCTTGTCTGGGCGATTTTGCTCTGTTCGGCTTGGGGGTGAATGGGGAGATTTAAATAGATAAACTAATAGTACTGATTTTTCCGGTTATTATCGAAAATATAGTGTTTTTCTTAAGTTGTTTCGATTATAACCGAAAAAGTCGATATTAAACCAACTTTATTCGATTATAATCGAAAAACTGGAGAACTGTTAGAACGTTGTTATCTTGTTTGTGAAATCCCTCCAACCATTTGCGTTCTTATATTTTTCCACAGACTCGGCAGGAACACGAATGACGGTAATATCATTCGGAAATCCGTACCATACTTTTTCAAATACCTGCGGAGGTGTTATCCCTTCTACCTTTACTTCTTTAATACCTGTATTATTGAAAGCCGAAAAATTAATCTGTGTGACGTTTGCCGGAATGGTTAATTGGGTCACTTTCTTATTACCACCCAGTAATCCCTGTCCCAATATCCGAATACTTTCAGGTATTTCGAAGCGAGCCAATTTCGGACATCCTTCAAGACAGTAGGGGTGGATCATAGCTTCGGGATCATCATTGAAAGCACTCCCGTAGGTGGTCACTTCCGCCAATTCCGGACAGTAATAAAAGGCTCTTTGCGCCATGGTTGTAACGCCGTTCGGTAACTTCACGGTTGTAACGCTACTTTCCCGGAATGCTTCCAATCCGATTGTTTTTACATTTTCCGGAATCTCAATCGTTTTCAGTTGAGATGTCTTAAGGAATGCCTGTGCTCCGATTTCTTTCAGTGTCGCAGGCAGCAGCACTTCTTCAACGCCCGCATATACAAAAGTGCTGGCGGGAAGTTTGGTGAGTTTTGTTTGGCTTAAATCTGCTTTTTTCAAATTCCGGCAATAGTAAAAAATATTTTCCTCCATCTGTTCCAGGCTTGATGGAAATACTATTTCCTGAATGGCCGAATTGAAGAAAGCCATATCTCCAATCGATTTTAGTCCTTCATTGAGTACTACCTTTGCTATTTGGCTGTTTCTGAAGGCAGCTTTCGGGATTGATCTCACGCTATTGGGAAGTATGATTTCATTGTATCCTTTTAATATTTCCGTCAATACTCCGTTTTCTATACGGACGGGTGAAACCTGAACAGAAAAGCTTTTCTGTTTTCCTTCCAGTGTGATGGTTACTTCTTGTTTTTCAACAGGCGTGGATGAAGAGAAACCGCTGATCTGTTCCGGGGTAACTTTTACAGGCCGTTGTTTCCCGTCATCATATTTGCCTGTCACGTTAAGGCCGGTTAAGTCTATATTCTCTCCTAATGCATAAATTGTTTTTGAGGGTAGCTGTTCTATGAAGAAATCTTCAAGTGAAGCCTCTATGGGTTCAGCAGGATTTGCTGCCGAAGGTGAATCTTTCCTGTATTCGTCATTTTCGGTGCTGCAACTTAGTAATATTGTTCCCAAAAACATTTGCAGACAAAGTGCGGTTATTATATAAAGTCTAGTTTGCTTCATGTGATAAAGGCTTAGTTAGGGAATTGGGTTAAACGTATTTCTACTTTTACAACTTTTCCAGCTTCTACGGTTTTGCCGGAAGACCATATCTGATAGTTGTCAGGACCACCCCCTTCTTGTACCACGAATGTCAGGAACCGTTGCGACTGCATTGTAAACCATTCCTCTCGTGGCAGTACAAAGATGGCTATACCACTTTCATTGGTCTGTGTGATTGCGGTTGGCAAGGTTAAATTATCTTTTTCAAAAATCTTATAATCTTTTTCATTATACATTTTTACGGGAACGCCCGTTACAATTTTTCCATTCTCATCATAAACGGATACCACTACTTTTGCTTCTTTCATTTCTTCGTTTCCTTTTTCGCAAGCTACCATGAAAAGTATGGCGCTTAATAGAATAACAATCTTCTTCATAATCTTTTCTTTTTTCTAATTTTTCGAATGCAAAAGTAATAAGATTGCATCAAAATCGGGTTATGATGCAATCTTGCAAATTTAACACTTTGATTTAAAGTGTGTTGATATTCAATGGATTATAAAAGATGTATTCTAAGATTTCTAACACAGGCCTAACACCTATCCGAAAAGTGCTAAAAACAACTCCTTATTGGCTGTTTCTGCCGATTTAATACGCGATTTGAGTCGTGATTTACGGGCGTATACATTGGCAACCGTATCTTTCATGAACAAACTGATTACTTGTGGTGAGAAACCTACAAAAATATAACAAAGCAGTCGTGTGTCAGTTTCTTTCATTGATGGAAAATCATTCCGTAACTTCTCCATTGCATTATCATGGCAGGTATTTACGATAAGTTCCAGCTCTTGCAACATTGCATTGTTCTCTGCAAAATCGGTGATAATCTGTTTCACT
This sequence comes from Bacteroides celer, assembly GCF_002632415.2. Lineage (NCBI taxonomy): Bacteria > Pseudomonadati > Bacteroidota > Bacteroidia > Bacteroidales > Bacteroidaceae > Bacteroides > Bacteroides celer. The sequence continues at coordinate 858,812 of NZ_CP178209.1, forward strand.
TCGTGGAACATAGCCGCCTGTTGTGATGCGGTATTTTCACGCTCATAGTAAGTCTTTCCCAGTTTGTCAATGATGTCAAAGCGTGAAGCTATCAAACCTTTTAAATGGATTTCTGCATTGCGCTGTCCTTCCATATGTTCTGTCAGGGTTTTGTATTGGGCGTTGGCTTCTTCGGCGAGTAGCAGATAGTGGTCGGTACGCTCGCGTTGCAGGCGCAGACGTTGACGGATGGTGTAGTATGCTACCCCTATTATTAGAAAAATTACGCTTGCTATGGTAATCTCCCAGGTAGTACGGTTCTTCATCCGGTATTCGGCAAATTTGGAGCGTTCCTTGAAATAGTCACGTTCCACCATACCGGCGGAGAATTGCATATTTGAACGTGTCAGCGAGTCAGTCAGATAGATATAATGGTGTATCTTCTTGGTTGCTTTCTCGAAGTTCTTGGCTTGCGCCTCAATCCGATAAGCGGTGTATTGCAGGTCTGCCATATCACGTATATCGGTGGAATGTGTTTCTGCAAGTGCCAGATAGTAGCGTGCGCTGTCTATACGGTTTTTCAGAAGATTCACATCTACTAGCGTATGATACCCGTATACCGTGTCTTGCCGGGCGGAAAATTCGATGCGTTGCAGTAGGTCATGAGGAATTTGTTTCTTGCCTGACACTACATAGAGAGAAGCAAGATTGGTAAGGCTAGCTTTAGCTAACTTATCGTACTTGTGTTCATCGGCCAAATCGAGTGCGGCAGAATAGAGCCGCATAGTTTTCTCCATATCTTTTGAATTGAAAGTTGCGGCTGCCATATCGAGAGTTGCCTCTGTTTCTTCGCGAGTGTTATTGGACTGTCGGAAGTTATTGCGAGCTTCACGAAAATAGTGATAGGCCTGGCTATAGTTCATTTGGTCATAATACACTTCACCGATTTGACTATATAAAAGCTCTGCATAATAAGGCTCATTGGTGTCTTTCAGTTTCTCTTCAATTTCTAGGAAAAGACGTAACGCTCCCGGTTTGTCTCCTGCGCGCAGTTTAACCCGTCCCCAATAATAAAGAGTCTTGCATTGGCGGCGTAAATCTTTGGGATGATGTTTATAATGGCTCCAAGCCTGGCAAATGAGCGAATCATTGGTTACTTTGATGTGATTTTTGTCTAAAGCCTCTGAATAAAGCAACGCATATCTGGCCTGTTCTGCCTGGTTTCCTTCCGGCTTTAGTTGTCGTAAAATTGTTAAGGCACTGTCCGGTTTATTCTGTAACAGTGCTTCCGCCTCGTCGAGCTGGGAAATCTGTTCTCTGTTATAACATCCTGTAAAAAAGAGAATTGCTAATAGTTTGAGTATAATTCTGCATTTCATGCTGTGAATGTAGTGAAAATATCGCGAATTTAGTTAAAGGCGTCCATAAATATTTCGGTGCTTGTTTTGAGAGTATGGGGATTGAAGAGATAATGAGTGCATTCTTTGTGTTTAATATTATAATTCATGGATGATAATTTTTATCTTTGCATTAGGAATCATTTATCTTTTGCATTTAAATTTTGTTGATGTATGGTAGACGTTTTAACAAAAGAGCAACGGCGGAAGTGTATGTCGAATATTCGTAGTAAAAATACGAAGCCGGAGATTCTTGTGCGGAAATATCTATTTTCCCAAGGTATTCGTTTTCGTGTTAATGTGAAAAAGTTGCCAGGAACTCCTGATATTGTGTTAAGAAAGTATAGAACAGTGATCTTTGTAAATGGCTGTTTCTGGCATGGACATGAAGGGTGTAAATATTATGTTTTGCCGAAGACCAATACAGAATTCTGGAAAGAAAAAATAGAAAGGAATAAAGAACGAGATTTGAAAGAACGAATGCAACTCCGAAATATGGGATGGCATGTTATCTTGTTATGGGAATGTCAATTGAAAAGTAAAGTCCGGGAACAAAATTTGAAAGGGTTAGTATATACTTTGAATAAGATAGTATTAGAAAACTATAATGCAAATTATACTTGTCTAGAAACTTTTCTTTGAATGACTATTAGGGGAAGAAAAAGGATATAGTGAAGAGTAAATACTCTGCGCGAATATAAACTCTTCATTGCAGATTCTTCTCATAGTTTTCTATTTACACAAGATTGTGGACAGTGTCTGAAAAATTATTCTTCTGTGAAACCGTGTTGTTTTAATGTTTTGAGATTTTGTTTACATCCCCATGCTAGACGATCATTTAAAGTTTTTTTTCCTGAAATAATTTCATTCATAACATTCCATTGCCAATCTTTAAGAATACGACGATGTTTATCCCAAGCAACCATTTTTTGTATTAACTCAATGGTTATTCCGTGGTCTGCACTTGTACTGTCTTTTACAGTTGTTGACAGGGCTGTTTTTTGCTCCTCTGTGAGTTCATCAGCTTCTGCAAGCAGCTCAATATTATTCTTACAAACAATTTCGTAAATAGTCATAGCTTTCTTACGATTATTATCTGTAATTTTTCTATTGAATTTTATAGTATTTGCCATATCAAAACCCGCGAAAGATTGTTGACTCGTGGTTAGATAGCCTGTATCTTTTCCCCATTCTTCAATTTTTTTCCAGAGGGCGTATGGAATTGAACGCAATAATGCAATTTCATATTCTTTTTGAATTGAATCAATATCTAAATTGTCAGCGGCTGACTTACGTTTTTTTAGTTGTTCATCTGTTGCAAAATCAGCTTTAATACTATTAATATCAATATTCCATTGTTGTTGTTTTATAGTTTCCCAACAATCTTCTTTTTTTGCCCATTCAATATAATGGGAACTTGGTGAGTTATGCAAAATGAATTCATTAAGTTGTTTCATTAATGAATAGAGTGCTGCTGACAACTCATCAGAGATCTTTTGATTTTTCCATATTTTTTCTAAATTAAGCTTATAATCAGTGAGGTAACCAAACAGTGAAATAGCATATGGTACAACTGCATTACGCATTTCACCAATGTTATTGGGTTTGATGCCATACAGTTTTTCTGCTTCCCGAAACAATATAAATTTGGCAATGACATCTTCAAAATATATTCCTGTAACTTTTTTAGGCAAGTTGTAGTTTATGAATTGGGCATAATTCTTTTCATTTCCGCGAACAACAATATGTGGACCGATAGTTAGTTTTTTGCCTTCTTGAATTTCCCCATAAGAATTGACGAATTTTGCTAAATCTGTCTTTTTGAACATCTGCTTCTTGGGATATTTTAAATCAAATTGTTTAGCTCGGGAAGGGGTAAATCCATCACGTAAGCGCATGTTTTTATATTGTCCATTAGCTCGTTCAAAAAACCAGATTGTTGGAATATTACGTTGTGGAGTAATGGGCGAGAATGAACGGCGTGATATTTTTTCCAATTCAATAAGTATTGGATTATTGGCCGAAAAATCTGCATTATTAACTTTGTTTTGAGTATTGGCATATTGGGAAATACGCGATACTATCTCACTGTAAGAATCAGCTTTTTTGATGACAGATATTTTCATTTGTACGAAAATATTTGAAATGTCAGCTTTGTCTTTATCCCAAGTATGATAAATTGAGGCGGTTGTTTGCCCACCATTTACAATTTGTAAGTTGCTGATTCTTTTTACATAATGCCCAGTCTCGTCAAGTTCTATGTTGTCAGCTGTTGCAGAGATTCCATTATTATAAGCTAAGAACATATGTGATTCTTCGTTAATGGTTTTTCGTATTCCTCTGTTTATTTTTCCAGTGAATTGTAGAAAGGAACGTACATTTTGTTCTAATAATCGAGCACCAAATTGTTTGTATAGCATTGCTAATCCTTGTCCTGGCATTATAGCAATGTATGATTCATAATCACTATTATCAATAGGAGCTTTCAAACAAGGAATTTTGATTTGCTGTTCATCAAAATCCAGTTCAATAGATATATGAGATTTTTCAGATATCGCGTATAAGCGGTTAATATCAAAGATATTGTAATAAATGTCTTGTCCGGCAACCTTTTCTTGTTTAGGGATATCGCCGTTGTAGGTGCCGTTGGTGAGAATTATTGCATTGACCCGTACAAGTGTTTCTCTTATTTCAGGAAGTTTAGCTAAATCATATGCAAATTGAAAAATAGGTGATGACTCATCAATATCTTTAGCATATTCATTATAAAATGCTTTTCGGAAAAAGTTTGTAATGCGTTTGGCCGCTCTATCTATTTCTTCTTTTGTAATTTTTTGTGGTACTTCTGTATTCTGAAAAATAGAAATAAATAAATCTATCGTTTCATAATTGTCAGACATTGCATAACCATTAATTTTGTGTTGCCCTTTAGTTCCTAGTTCTTTCTCATCATATGCAAATGTGGCATTTTCGGTTTCCCCAGCTTCTGCAAGCATTTCTAATGCGATCTGTGTAAATAACTGCTCTTGGCTTGCACCATTTTCAGCAGTGTCTTGCATTGTTCGAATCTCTTGTAATAAGGATAAGTAGTATTTATTTATTTCGCTCATAAGATACTTATTTTGTCAAATACAGTATTTTCAGAAATTAAATAATCCATGCATTGTGAAAGTATAATTGAATACTTGATATCACCTATGCCATTACGGATCTCTTGTTCTTTGATACGTGGAAAATCTCCGTCTATTTTGTAGTAGTTTTCATTGCGGATTTGATAACATTTTTCTTCATATAGGTACTTATGTCTATCAAAGTATCCTGCTTCTAGAAGTTTATTGTTAAATAAGTTTTGGGCAGAAATATTGTCTTGTAACATCTTTCTAATAGCATCGATTTTACTATTTAGACTTTCACCGTTCTTTTTGGCTACTTCAACTGATAAGTGAAATAGAAATAAATTTCTTAATAATGTCTCGTCTAATTGTCTTTCATTGCTAATAGTAACTTTCTGATGATTGTTGCCAGATGTAGTTTTTACTTCAATCGCCCAGTCATTGTACTGAAAGTCGCGTATTTCCTTATCTGTTCCTACCCAAGCGTTGAGAGCTGCAATAGCATTTTGCCTGATGATAATCTTTTGTAAAAAATGTAATTCTCCATAAAGCCCTTGCTGCTCTGATGATGTTAAACCTTCACCTTTCAACTTTTCGAAAAGTGCTTGCCATTTTTCTAATTGATTAATGATTGTTTTTGCAATTTGTTTTTCAGAATGTAATGATAAAACAGATTGTATCATATTTTCACACATGACTGCGAAAATTTCACGGCTTTGGTAATGTAATAACTTTATGATAAGTAGCTTGTTGCATGGGAATGATTTATCATGCATTAAGACAATTTGTAGATCACGCAAATTAGAGAAAGAGGAAATATCAATATGTGTATGTTCATTGAATGATAAAGCAATTCCACAATGTCTTTCTGGAATTTGAAAAATAGCATAAATAAATAATTCAGAACCATTTGTATATAATCGCTTTAACAATCCGATTTCGTTGGATTGTTCAATATTCTCCCATATTTCCAATATATTATTCATTGTCTTCTAAGTTATCATTGTTATCATCAAAATCAATTTCAGATTGATAATATTCATTTGCTAAAGAGGTATTTATCGCAAATTCTACAGTATGCTGTGTATTACTTTTTGGAAAAACAATAGCAAAACCAATTATTACATCATCGTTTTCCTGAAAAATAGTTATACTATTTTCATCTTTTGGATTTGCACCTAAAGGATCAAGCGGATAGATAATCAATAATGGATTATTTACATCACGGGATAATTCTCGAACAAGTTTAGGTTTTGGATAGTTCTTTTTCCAGTCTTTGTCTTGTTTTGATGCGAGCCAGGCATCAGATAAATCGGCATTATCCAAATCAATGAATTCATCTGTTTGCTTTCCGACAATATGATTCTTCTTAATTATATAAGTCTCGGTGTCTCCTGCTGTGTTTCGAATAAAACAACCTGCACTGACTTTATTTGATACTGTAAAATGTTTTGATGCGTTGGCCTTGTTCATTAAAGCAACACTCCATGCTCCGAGTTCCCCATCTTGATTGAGTTTGCGAATAAAATTGCTGATTAATGTTAAATCTACTTTAGTAAGTTGTGGGGGGACTGTAAACTCTGAAAAGAATTTTAGAACATCTATGGGAGAGACTTTTAACCAGAGATAGTTATTGCTGTCTTTTATAAGAGGAATTCCCAACTTTGAAAGGAAATCTTGTGTTGCGACTAGGTTCTTGTTGATTACCCCTTTGTCGGTTGGAAGTTGATAAGTTTCAACTAAACGGCCAGACCATGATACTTGTATTCTATCTACGTTGCGCATTTTTGTGATGGCTGTAATTTGTAATTGGCCTGGATGAGTACGTACTTTCAAAGCATATTTTTCTGGTGTAGCTTTTGCGTTCCACATTGCGTCAAATTCCTCTCGTAAATCTTCACTTGCCATTGTAATGTGTCTGAACCATTCGTTGAGTTCACTGCTTGTGAATAAACGGCATAAATCAACATATCCGGGACGATAGCCAAACCAACGTCCCATTTGCATGAGAGTGTCGTACATTTTTGAGGCACGTAAAAAGTAGCTTACTGATAGTCCTTCCAAAGTTAATCCTCGAGAAAGTTTGTCACCACCAATGGCTATTACTGAAATTCCTGTTTTTTCATTTTCGTAGTACTCCAAGGTGTCAGTAGATTGACCGTTGATTGACATTATTTTGATTTTCTGTACAGCTTTATACAAGTTAGGTTTTATATCTTCCCAACTATGTATTTTTATTTTGCTGTCAATGTCTTTAAATGAAGAGTTTAGTATATTCTGTGTTGTAGTACAATATGAAATATAGTTTTCCGTATCAACTTCAAAAATATCTCGAAATTGTTTTAGGACGCCTTTGTCTTCTTGTTCAATACCTCGTTTGTAGTATAGAAATAAATTATTAATAATTTCTTTAAGTGAATTTTGCCAGTTTAAATAACGGGAAACATGAATGAGCATTGAATTGTGTTTGTCTGTTTGTCCTCGTGCAATGCGAATGGCACAAGTTACAATAAAACACTTTATAGCTGTTTGTAATGATATAGGTAGTGATGTTGGTGGTTCATCATCTTTCTTATGACTATCAGGAAAAAAGCTTTGATAATCATTTATTCTACGAACAATAGGTAATAAATCATCGTTTGTATCATTTACTTCTAATGAGGTTCCAAAAATCTTTTCAGCACCTATATAATTACTTGGTGCAGGTAGATTTATAATAAAATCTCGCGGGAATAGATCATCTTTGTCAAGTGGAATAAAGATGTTGGCAAATGGGGTGGCTGTGTAACCAACATAACCGAAGCGATAGAAATGTCCGGCGATTTTTCGTATCCATCCATTGATTGCTGTTGGTGCTTCATCGGCTTTTTTTGTGTTGATTGAGGCGTTATCAGCCTCGTCATCGATTATGAGTAAAGATTTATTTGTGATTCTTTTTTCACCGTTAATTTCTTGCGTTTGTGAAAGCAACCAAGTATTAAGACGTTTTAGTACAGTTGTGTTTTTCTTTACAACAAGTAATAATGGAGTCTGAATATCAAAACTAATTCCCAAGCTGTCAGCCAATGATTTTTTAAAATCAGATTTTATTGTGGTTATGGAAATGGCCGTATTATTATTGTCTAATACACCAACGCCAATTCTGTTTGTACCGTTTGTTTGCCATGCCCTTTCGTGTGCCGTATCAAATCCTAAAAAGTCTTCATCTAATCGGTGTTGTGTTTGGCTGCGTAGATTGTTGTGCATACCTGCTAAAACGATGATAAGATTAAAACCTGCATCAGCTGCTTTGCATATCAGTCCTGTATAATTAGCAGTTTTGCCAGATTGTACTTGTCCGACTACAAGTCCTTTTTTATCTATACCTTTTACATTATGAATCGTTGGATCGTAAAGTTTGTCCAAAATGTCATCGGTAAGACGATCTATTTCATTAATAACTTTAGGAGCAAAATTTTTACTATTTTGTAGATAGGTAATATATCTGTTCCAAAATTTCCAATCACTATTTTGATGATTTGCTTTAAAATCTAGTAGCCATGGGGTATTTCGCTCATTGTCAAAAAGCATTTTGTATTCTTCTTGTCTGACATTATACAACTTCAATAATTCAATATGCAGTTGCTTTTTATCTATTGTCGGATAACACATAGCACTTCTTTCTATGGCAATGTTAATTTCTTCATCAGTTGCACTTGACTTTTCGCCAATGTTAGCACGGGAGTTTCTAAATGCTTTTTCTTGGCAATATTGATGCAAATACTCTTTTAATTGTTGTGTATTTGTTGAAGGGAATTCAATTAAGCACTGTTCGATAATTTTGTTTATTGTTTCTGCATGGATAATAATCTGTTTGCTTAAACAATTTTCACAATATTTTTTTGCACTTTCATTCATATGAGTCTACAATTTCTATGAGTTCAGGAAAATTATTAAATGGTTCCATGCTGGCAAGTATAAGTTTAACTTGCTCAACATTCTTGCCTGTGGCTATTTGAGTTTTATAAATTTGTTTAATCATGAGTTTTACGACTTCTAAATTTGTTTCCTCAAATGGCTCTGTATTTACGCCTTGTTCCGATTCACGAATGAAGACAGATTTGGTCGGTATGGTTTCTTCCACAAAGCGTAAAAGATATTCTATAGCTTTATCTGGTTCTATTTTTGCTAATTGTTTGAATTCGGCAATCATTAGATGATCTCGATTGATAATGAATGAGTATTTCTTTCCTTGCTTTTTTTCGAGCCAAAGTGGTTGAAATTCTTGCTGTTTCCTTATTGTAAGAATTTTACCTCTATGCCGAAAAACTTCTACACCACGATTACGGACTTCAAGAGTGTATTTTTTTATTTGTTCTCGGCATGTAAATGGTGGACGCGCTGTCGATTTTTTTATGTCAATTTGCCAATCTGTGTCTAATTTGTTGGGCAGGTCAATTTGAATACGTACTAATTTGTAATGTTCTTCCTTACGGAAAAGTCCTAACCAATCCCCTGCTAATATGAGTCGCTTGCCACGATATACATAAAATCCTTGTTGGTTAGTCCATCCGTTTATACCTTCGGCTGTTTTGTATATTTCTTCTGTAAGGTGACATTTATGTGGTAGAACATATCCTTTCATTTTGGCTTCATTGAAATGCTCTTCGGGAAATGCTTGCGTAGCTTTTTCTGTTAATAGAAAAGGATTCCATGGCTTAATCTCATGCCCCCAACAAAAGAGTTTTATATTCTTTTCTTCTATGAATCTATGAAAAGTCATAGACAAGTGCTGTCTGACTTTTTCCATTTGCTCTAAAAACTTGCCTTTTACAATTTCATTAGAATTTAATGTGTTTGTAGGAATGATACGGTCTAAATCTGTCCATATGACAAGGGTGCCGGATTTTAATTCATCAAGTGCGTGTAAAAATATGTCTGGAATTGGATAGCGAATAAGTTCCCATTTATTCGTTTGATTTACATAATTCAAATCCCAAATCCAATAAATAGGAGCAAAACCTGCTTTTTTGCTAAGAACAATTAATTTTTTGCATTGTGAAAATGAAGCTGTTTTCAATCCCAGACCGAAACGTCCTAAGTCTTTTTCTGAACGTTCATCCATTGGATTTTTTGCACCCGGTTTCATTGCTTGTACAAGTTCTTCATGATTCATTCCACAACCGTCATCTAATATTGTAATGAAAGAATTACCACCTTGCCATTCGGAATTAAACCATATGTTTTTGGCATTTGCTGAAATGGAATTGTCTATAATATCAGCAACTGCTGCTTCCAAATTGTAGCCGATTGCCCGAAAGGTAAGTATCATTGAGGAGGCACATGGCTCTGCTATTGTAGTATCTGTAATATTATAGTTCATAGATAAATTGCTCTTTAATTTTATTAGCAATTTTTTCTGCTAAAATTACTGGGACTGCATTGCCTATTTGTTTGAAAGCAGCTGTTCTACTCCCCTCAAAATAATAATCATCAGGAAACGATTGTATTCGTGCAGCTTCCCGAACGGTAATTGAACGTATTTGCTTTAGTGACGGATAAATGTAATAATGTCCGTCCATTGCAATATGTGCAACAACTGTATGGCAACACCCCTCATGGTTAACTACTTGAAAGCGATTAAGAAAGGCTTGTTTATTATTATGCTTTTGTAATTCAGGAGGTAAATCAGCATAATTAAGTCGTGCTTTTTTTTCTAACCATAATTTTATTGCTCGTTTGTAAATTTCCAGATCAATAAGATTATGGGGCCTGGCAATATGCTGCGTAGTGAAATCTAAACTATTACGGACTTTAGATTGTTGTAAATATCCTGTGGCCGGAGCTACATATTGAACGATATCTGTTAAACTACCTTCTCCTTGCTGTCTTTCGGGTAAATCAGAAAATAAATCGGGTAAAATCTTATATGGATTTTCTTCTTTTTCTAATTCTGGATATTTTAAATTTAATTCTTTTCTCCATCCTACAATAATAACTCTTTCACGATTCTGGAGAACTCCGTAATCGGATGCCTTCAATTTTTTCAGTTCTATTTTATATCCTGCTTTGTCTATTCCTTTCAAGATGTTTTCTAAATGAATTCCATTTTGTGCAGATAAAATGCCTGGAACATTTTCGAATACAAACATTTTAGGTTCATATCGTTTTAGAAATTGTAAATAGTATTTATATAAGAAGTTTCGTGGATCTTTTTTCATGTTTTTGGGATCACGGGCACGTCCAACAATTGAATAGGCTTGACAAGGAGGCCCACCAATGATAAAATCTACTTGCTTATTACCTTTTAATTTATCAACCTTTATGAAAATGTCGGCTAATGTTTCGTCCGATATTTCTTTATTGATAACCGAGTCGATAACCTCGTCGGGAACTTTTTCCCAGAGCTTTTGTCCGCTTTCTCCTTCTTGTTTTTCTTTTAGATACTTAATATATTCTTCAAGTCTGTTATGCTGTTTTAGGTAATGGTAAGCCATTCTTGAACGTAGAGTATCACAAGCATATTTATTCATTTCGATATGGGCAATAGGAGTAAACCCAGCCCGGATAAATCCTTCAGACAAGCCACCTGCGCCAGCAAACAAATCTATAAAATTAAAAGTATATGCCATATCTAATTTTTTCTAAGTATATTATTCTATATGCATTTATATTATCTTCTGTATCATATTATATTTGTAATGATATATAAGGTTGATAATGTGATTTTATAGCATTAGTCATTTAATATTGCAAAGTTATAAGATAATCTTCAAACATGCGAATAAATTCGTCTAAAATGCATAGATGAATTGTTTACCTTAATGAGAGTGTTTTTTATTATAGAGTTGATGATAGGTTTCGAGTATAGAAGCATGAACTCACTATATGAAGTCATTCATGATAAGGTGGGCTTACGATGATATGTAGTCTGCTGTCATTTGATCTACGCAAATAATTCTTATAAGTAGCTCCTGTTTTGTTATAGCGTCATTCGTTCTTTGACAAGATTGGGTATATATCTATTTTTTTCATGTATATCACCTAATCCGAGTTTGGGGTATATCATTCCACCAACTCCGGGTAATACACTTCCTTGCGCATCTTTGGATGTATCGATAGCAAATGTCAGAAATTCGAATTTATTGCTTATAGATTCAGGAAACTCTTTTTGCAAGTTTTTTTGAGCATCCTTATACATTACTGGAGATAATATATAAATATTAAGCGGGTTCATTTTTTCCACCAATCTGGTTAGTTGTGTTTTTACCACACAGGAACTGCTTATAATTGATTTTACGACAATTAGAGTTTGACACTCTTCAATCGGCTCTATATAAGATTTTACAATTGGACTATATTCCAATTTTGTTGTTTCATCCAAAGTGATTCTCTGATTCCAAAAAACGGCTAATGCAACATTTTTCTGTGAAATAGAGCTTAAAACACCTTGTGCCAACCAGTCAGCATCTTCTGATGCACATGCCAGCATGGTATTTCCATACCTGCTATGTTTCTTTTCATCCAGCAAAGCTCCTAGTGCTTTGCCTAGTTTGTAGAAGGTATTACGATAAACTTCAATTGAGGTACTGGGATTGGATAAGATATGCATCAATTGAATAATATCTCTGTTCTTTTCGTATGTTATATTGGTATAAGTTCTCATATTCATTCTATTTCAACTTAATAATTCCATTAAATCCCAAATATTTGCAGGATTGGCTTTCTGTAAGTTTTGTTCAATTTCGCTTGTCCAGACAACCTCTCCATTCATGTTGTGATAGCTCCAGTATACAGTAGTCCCTTTTTCAAGAAAACTGATTCCAAACTGATTTAGGAGAATCTTGCATTTTTCTGATATTTCAACGTTTGGATATGTTTTTATGTTCACATGCCCTTTACCTATTGAATGTACAATATCCAAAATCTGTTGTAGAGATACACTTTCTTGTTCAACAGAATTCCATGCTCCTAAAATAGCAGCTGCAATTCCAAATAATTCATCATTTTCTGCTTGTTGTGATACTGTTATTTGCTGGATTGCTTCCTTAAATATAGGATGTGATAGAATTAATTGGTTGATACTAGAACAAGAAGGAAAATATTCTGATGTTGTATACGAACTAATTTCAGAAGGAACAGTAGATACTGAACTATTAGGATTTGAATAAATTAGTTTCAGTTTGAACTTCTCGTTTCTTTCTGACGAAATCTCTGTTTGTCTTTTAAAATCATATTTTAACTTACTAGTTTCCCATGTTAAATCTTTCACATCTTTTAGTTGATGATAGGTTTTATGAGCATTAGGTTCTTCAATAAAAAGATCATCAACAAAGGCGTCATGTAGTTGTGTCGTTAGGTGGACGTTACTTAATTGGGTAATATATTGATTCATAAATGAAACAATTTGGTAAGTTGCGTAGTAGCTTTCATAGATAGCTCCTTTGCTATTATTTTTCCCACCTTTGTGTTTATTCTTCAGATATTTCTTTTCTTTCTGGGTAATAGGCATATATTTCTTTTTCTGTTATTTCTTTAAAACGATCTATTTTAATACCATTTCGTACTATCTTATCAAAAAACATAGTTTTAGGACGGACCCATATTTCATGCTTACCATATAATGCCTGATAAACAACCATCTCCTCAAGTGTCTCACTATGCTGGGCAATACCCAGCATTTTATACAGTCCACCTTTAAAATGAATGAAATATCGTTCTTTTTCCATAATACTACCATTGTTCTTATGCAGGTATAAAAGTAGTAAATTCTTAGATAATAAGAGCCGGTTGTTTCTGATATTTTTTTTTTTAACGTTGTATAACCTGTCGTTGTTAAATGATATCGCTATTAAATAAGGTATGATTTCTTCGTAGCGTCATTTTTTCATTTTCTTTCTCCACCTCTGAAACCCTCTCATCAAACTTTCCTCTTCCACCGACTCCACCATATCATACTTTACCACGAATTCATGCATCGATTTAATATACATCACTCCATTTTTGAACTTATTTTCCAACAGGAATGAATAAAGCTCCGCTTTCATTTCCACCTCAATTTCCTTTTCAATAATAAAGATACTGTCCTGCCCGAAATAATTATAAACTTCCGGATTCTTCCCCAGCCTTGGGCTAGGAAGAACAAAAGTGATATTTCCTGTTTCTTTCCAAGAGATGCCTTGCGGATGAGGAACGGATAATTGATGCAAGAAGTGATAAATGGGAGTGAGGTGGGAGAGGTGGATTGGAATGGGGAGTCTTGAAGGTGGATTGTTGTGCGATAGAAGTTCTAAACTTTGTCCGTACCGGACATACATATACCTCGCCAGATATGGCTTGATGGCAAACGTGACTGTAACCATGGGATTTGAATTTTGAATTGTTGAAATTTGTTGTATACTGATTGCCGCTTCGTGCGGCAGATTCCGTCGTGCTTGTTGGAAAAAATCCCATGGGTTACGGGAACGGAATTCTAATTCAGTAAGAAGTTGAAATTCAAATGGTTACAGATACCGGTTTTTTCTTTAAAACCAACGGGCCGTTCCTTTAAAAGGAACGAAATAGGGCTTCGTGTGCCCCTTAGGGCATATGGAGCCTTTGTTGTACGTTTTCTATTTTTTATGGGGGTTACTTCTGTATCTGTATTTTTTTTCAGCAGTTTCCTAATGTCCTGTGCTTGCTTTTATACTTGTTTTTTCAGCCTTTCTTGATTCCAATCTCCCTTTTTTCCTCCTTTTTCTTTCTATCCGGTGTTTTTACCGTGTTTTCCGTTATGTATATCCACAGAGCCTCTCTCCCAGGACTTCATTCTTCCTGTGAATATATTTTCTTCTTCAAAAAGTACCGTTCAGCGGTTTGGAACTTCCTCTTCCGGGTGGCGACCTGGCTGGTCTGAAAACTTCAATTGTAATCATCTGCGCCCCTCCGCAATGCTTGCATAAGTTATACTCCCTCCATTTGTCTTGGCAGAGTTCTTTCCACTTGGCTCTTTTCCTTTTAAGTGGTGCCGGTGGTACTTTCATCCTTATCTGTATGCTTGTCAACTTCCTTCTGTTGCATGCTGCCAGGAATCCGTAATGCCTGATACGTACAAATCCTGCCGGCAATATATGCCTACTGAACCTGTGTACGAACTCTTCTCCCGTGAGTGTCATCATCTTATGTTTTCCCCCATCCCTGTAATCCTTATAGTCAAACATGACGGCTGTATCTGTAATTCCCTTAATCCTGGCATTACTGATGGCTGCCCTGTGTGAGTAACGCCCTAAGTATTCTATGACCCTTTCCACGCCTTTGAACGGTGCTTTGCTATATACCACCCATTCTTTTTCAAACAGCTTCTTTCTTGTTGCCTGGGGTACTTTCACATGTTTGCTCCACTCTTGCATGAACTTGGCTCTGAACACCCTGCCCATGGCCCTGACCGGGAATAGAAAAGGACTGTCCTGATTTGCCCCTGAGATCTTCCTCCATTCCCCCTTGTCATCTATCCCTCCTTCGGGCACTACACAGTGCAGGTGGGGGTGGTAGTGCAGGTTACTTCCCCATGTATGCAGGATGGCTACCATTCCCGCCTGGGCGCCTTTATTGGCAGCGAAGGCTGCGAGTGTCTTCCAGGCAGCGGCAAACAGGCATGAACAGGTGTGTCTCATATTACCCAGTGCCAGTGAATGCAAGTCGGCCGGCAAGGTAAATACCACATGGAAGTATTTCACGGGCAACATATCCTCTTTGCGTGCCTGTATCCATACCTCACGTTCGGCTCCCTGGCATTTGGGACAATGCCGGTCCCGGCAGCTGTTGTAACTAACACGTACGACTCCACACTGGGGACAGGCATCCACATGCCCTCCCAAAGCGGAGGTACGGCACTGTTCCAGGCGTGAGAGGACCTGGAGAACCCTGCCGCAGGGATGATGTTGGCTGATAAAGGATGATTTGAAGCGGGAAATAATCTGACCGACCTCAAACTCCGTCCTCATGGCTGCGTATTGTTATATCCCACTCCCTCAAGACGGTCCAGTGGACTGAAGGCGTAACCTCCGGCAGGAAGATTGACAAGGTGAAGATAAACCAGGGTTGTCTTTATATCGGCATGTCCCAGAAGGTCACGGATGCGAAGTATATTTTCGCCCATCTCCAGCAGGTGCGTGGCGTAACTGTGACGAAGGGTATGAAGCGTGCAGGGTTTAAGGATGCAGGACGAATGAACCGCTTGTTTAAAAAGATAGCGGATCTCGGAATCTTCGATTTGTCCGCCGAAACAATTGTTGAAAAGATATACCGCGGGTCTGTACTGGATGAAATACTCCCTGAGAAGAAGCAACAGGTTGCCGGAAAGGGGGACGTACCTGTCTTTTCTACCTTTGCCCTGGCGGATGAAAACCTGCATGCGCTTGCTGTCAATATCACAAATTCGCATATTGACCAGCTCACGTAAACGCAGGCCGCAGGAATAAATCAGAGCCAGCAGGGCTTGACTGCGGATACTCCCGCAGTGACGCAAAAGGCTGCTCACTTCCGACTGTGAAAGAACAACCGGAAGCTTCTTCGTACTACGGATACGGGGAAGAGAAAAATTAAGTTCACTAAGATGCATTGTCTTGCGATAACAGCGAAGACTGTAAACGGTGTGCTTGAAATAGCTCAAACCCGGTGAAGGAGTGCGAGAGAGCAACATGCTGAAATAATCGCGGCAATCATCTTCGCTTAAGTGTTCAGGAAGTTTTTTGAAGTGAAAGCTGATAGCAGCCAACTTATGGCCATAACTTTTTATACTACCAGGAGAATACTGCTCAATAAGAAGTTGTTTGGAAAATTTTTCGTAACTTTGACCAAACCCCGAGATGGAGTCACTGGCACGCTGAATAAAATTTGCCATAGTGGAGAATGTTTATTGGTTGAACATTGGAAATATCACCACTAAAATCAGCAAAAAAAAAGGAATCCCGCATACAGATAGCAAACTTTAGCTATTACGTATGCGGGATTTAGTACAACGGACGGCTCCCTAAAATCCATCGTGCAAAGCTATGCCTAATATTCTAATTTTTCAAAAGAAAGAATAGCGGTATTCTTTGTGTTATGTAAAGAAATATTATAAATGATATACATATCTAATTTATGCGTATGCATATTGGAGATATGTAATAAAAATATACTGATTACTAGAACGCGTATTTTAACTATATTTATCAGATAACTATTCTTAAAGTGGAAAAACTTTTTATTCCATTTCTTGTTTCTTGCGTAACAGGCGGAAAAATAGTTCAGATAAGTAAGGTGAACTTCGTACTTTTACGTCTCAAACAAAAAAAGCAAGATATGATAACATCAGTGAAACTTATGCTGAACAAGAGCAGGATATTGAATAATGGCAGTTATCCTTTAGTATTTCAGGTGATCCACAATCGGAGAAAAAAATTACTGTATACAGGCTACCGGATGAAAGAAGAGGTGTTTGACGAGTCGGAAGGGAAGATTATGAATGGCGTAGGTTCTACTTTTACGGCTACGGAGGTCGTGAAAATGAACCGCGAGTTGCGGAAGATGCGGAATCAGATTGATATTCGGATCAGGCAGCTTGAGCGGACAAGAGAAGAATTTACAGTGGAGGATATTCTGACTCAAAATGCTTTTGGTACAGGAAAATCACAGTTTTATTTATTGCGATATATTAATGCGCAAATTGAGCGTAAGCAGGAACTGAAGAAAGTAGGAATGGCTGCGGCCTACAAGAGCACCCGTTCGTCGTTGGCAAAATTTATAGGTCGCCCTGATGTGCGGATGTCAGAGGTTGATTTGGCGTTCGTCAGGAGATACGAGGATTTTCTGTATAGTAATGGTGCTTCTGGCAATACGGTAAGTTATTATCTGCGCAATTTGCGCTCTTTGTATAACCAAGCGGTAACGGACGGTTATCATCCTCGTGGCGAATATCCGTTTGCGAAGGCACAGACCCGCCCGGCGAAGACTGTAAAACGTGCTTTGTCACGGACGGATATGCAGAATTTGGCGGACTTGAATTTGGAGAATGAACCAGAACTGGAATTTACCCGCGATCTGTATCTGTTCAGCTTTTATGCGCAGGGAATGGCTTTTGTCGATATTGTCCTTTTGAAGAAAACCGATATTTGTAATGGTGTGCTGACTTATTCCCGCCATAAGTCGAAACAGCTGATTCGTATAGTGGTGACTCCGCAGATGCAGGGCGTGATAGATAAATATAACACGGAGAATGAGTATCTCTTTCCGATCATTAGCGGTGAATATGCTTCGGGATACCAAAAATACCGTCTGGCGTTAGGGCGTATCAACCGCCATTTGAAGAAAATCGCTGTTGTAGCTGATATTAAAGTACCGTTAACGACATATACTGCTCGGCATACTTGGGCTACCCTCGCACGTGACTATGGAGCTCCGATTTCTGTGATTAGTGCCGGACTTGGACACACTTCGGAAGGAATGACACGCGTCTATTTAAAGGATTTTGATGTATCCATGCTCAATCAGGTGAATAGCATCGTTACAAACTTATCCAAATGAAATAATTATTTGTAATATAATCTGTTGAGAATTAGAAGATATAATATTTTTATTTATCTTTGCAATATTGTAATCTATTCCGTAATAGAGATCATATTAAAATATCTTTGTTTCTTAATATATTTCACGCTGCAAAGTAAATGAAATTTTTCAATATTGAATTTATCATAAAGTCCAATAATTTATTCATTTTGTACAGATAGGGATAATAATGGCTAACTCGTTTGATTGGTTGCCTGACATTGCTCTATCAGTTGTTTGGGGGTACATCCGAAATGTTGTTTGCAGTAACGGTTGAAGTTACCTTGCGAATCAAATCCCAATTCTTCAATGATATCTTTTATACATACTCCCGGTTCCGTCATTTTTTCCAATATTCTTTGGTTCTTTTGTTTCAGCATCCACTGTTTAGCTGTCATACCAAACACTTCATTGAATTTGGTAAAAAAACAGCTTCTTCCCATATTCGATAGTGAGATAAGCTGCTCTATATTATCTACTTTGGTATGATTGTGCATGACAAAATCTTTAAAATCCACTTCTTTTCCGATAATGGGGTGGAATAATACTGCAATCTCCTGTTTTTCATAAAACCCTCGTAAAAGAAAGAAAAACTCTCGTTGCATCAGCCCGTGTAAGTGTGCGCAACTCATTCCGTTTTTGATGCAGTGAGTTAATACTTCAAGAAATAGTGTTAATGGATAGCGTATTTTAATTGGTGAAAAGTCATATTCAATGTTGTTGCATACATTTGATAAAGACTGTAATATGAGCTTGTCACAGTTCTCTGCAGGTATATCGAAAAACATGGAGAGCAGGCTTGAATCGGTTCCCGCAAATCCTTTTAGTCGGGAAGAACGAGGGATGAGTATCATTTCTCCAGCATGAAACAACTTGTTATGAAACTGGTTGCAACTTATGGTGAAATCGCCTTTCAGGAAGAACAGGAGATAATTTTTTGTTGTATTATCTTCTTCAAATGCTGCATTCTTAGCGAATTCAAGATATTTAAATCCAGTTTCAATCGTTGTCATGTAGTTTTGACATGACCGATGTTCTTCAATATACAGAAGTTCGCTTTTTATATGTTTTGTTTCCATGGCAATAACTGTTTTGATTGTTTGGTCTGTTGCTTATCTGTTTGTTTCACAATTGTTTCAGTATCTATTTTTTTAATGAATTATATATCAAAATGATATTATTTATTTTGTTTGCTATGATTCATTGTATTATGATGTTGAAACATTTTATTATTAGTTTTTGTAATATAATTCTTTGATAATTAGATGTTTACTGTTTATGTGTAATTATGCATCTCTATTACGGAATAGAGATGCATAAGAAATAGTTTGAAAAAACTGTATATAATGAATGATTGTATAAGAAATAAAGCCGGCATACTTATTGGTCTATTTACTTTGCTAGGATGTTTTGCGGTTAGAGCACAAGATATAGCAGTAAAAACGAATTTACTTTATGGCGGGTTGTTACAAACACCAAACATAGGGGTGGAATGGGGAATATCTCCCAAACTGACTGTTGATTTGTGGGGAGCCTACAATCCTTTTCCTTTGGGTAAGAATGGTTATGGTTCCAACAATAGAAAAATGAAGCATTGGTTGATACAATCAGAGCTTCGCTATTGGCTTTGTGAACGGTTCAATGGACATTTCTTTGGCGGACATTTGTTTTATGGACAATATAATGTCAGTAATATTCGATATTGGGGACTAGGTGACTTTAGAAGACAGGGAAATCTTGCCGGATTCGGATTCAGTTATGGGTATCAGTGGATTCTTTCACCACATTGGAGTATAGAAGGGACATTAGGGGTCGGCTATGCACACCTGCATTATAGTAAATACCCGTGTAAGGAATGCGGTGAGCGTTTAAGTGTAAACAACCGTAATTATTTAGGGCCTACACGTGCCGCTGTATCTATCATATACTTACTTAAATAATGTGCCAAATGAATAGTTTTCAGATTATAATACTTTCCTTTTTTATGAGTATAACGTTCATGTCAGTTTCCGCTCAAAATAATGATTCGATCAAGATCAATAATTTTTCTATAGAGAAGAATGCTCAAGGTGATTCTGTGAGTTTGAGATTTCATTTGATGATTGCTCCCGGCATTACAAAAGCAAATGATGAGTTGTTGCTTACACCTATATTGATAGATATAAAGGGAAATCACTCTTTTGCTTTCCCTGTCATACGCGTAAATGGCAAAATACGGGAGAAAATAGTTCGAAGACAAAAAGTGCTTCACTCATCAAAAGCAGAGAAAGACTTAATATATACAGTATCCAATCGGCAATGGAATACAATAACATGTTCAACTCCGATGTTAGCCAATCAACTTTGGATATGGCAGGCAAAGTTAGTGTTACAGCGGCAACTTAGAAATTGCTGTATGAAAAAGGAGTTGGATATGGTGGAATTGTTTACGTGGAACCGGACGGATGAATATTCTATTGTTAAGCCGGAAATAAAGAATAAGGTGGAAATACCGGAAATGTTACCGCATAAATGTGTTACGGAAGTACTGGCTGAAACAGAGAAATTTGTAGAACCCATAGATAACTATTCAGCGGGCAAAAGGATTCTGGCAGGCGAGCAGGAAGGAGCACAGATTGTTTATTTCAAGCTTGCAAAGGCAGAGATAGATAGCAATTATCTGGATAATGAGAGAGTGTTGGAACATATTATTGATGTAATTCGCCGTATTAGTGAAGATTCCGAAGTAGAGATAGCTCGCGTAGTGCTATTGGGGCTTTCCTCACCCGAGGGGGCTTTTGAATTCAACAAACGATTGTCTGGAAAACGAGCTGAAGCGCTGAAGCAATATATAGCCGACCGGATTGCTTTGGCGGATAGTTGCTTTGCGCTTGTGAATGGTGATGAGGGCTGGGAAGAACTACGTTATAAAGTGGAACATTCTGGTATGGAATACCGTAAGGAAGTATTGAATATTATTGATTCTGTTCCGATAATGAAAGGGCGTGAGGGACAGTTGCAACGTTTGAAAAGAGGAGTGCCCTATCGTTATTTGGAAGAACACTTCTTTCCGCAACTGCGTCGAGCAGGATACATCAAGGTGTATTACCGGATGAAGAATGGAACCGTATAAATCTCAATATATAATAATTTATTTTTTAATCATAAAACGAAAAATGAGAAAGAATTATTTTCTAATCGGAGTATTTGCGCTGGCAACAATAACGTTTGCTGCTTGTAGCAGTGAGGGCAAGCTAGGCGAAGAAAGAAGCGATGACAATGGTAATACCGAAGTCATAGAGGGAGAACCTACTTGGGCGAAGTTTACATTTAAACTGGGCAAAGATGGTGTTGTAGCACGTGCAACGGGTGACACACATGAAGGTACTACTACAGAAAAAAACATCAAAAATCTGCGGGCTTATATCTTCAATGAATCCGGTAGCTTTGAAGCAAAGACAGATAATGCTACTGTAGATGAACATGGCACGGAGCACACTGCTGTATTGAAACTAACTTCCGGTAAAAAGAAAGTGTATGTAGTAGCTAATATGCAGGACGACTGGATTACGTCTACCACTACAACTACTCAATTTGAAGCTGTTACTTTGACACATTGTACGAAAGCAGGGCGTATTGCCCATACCAAAGGTGTAGAAACGGCAGTTGCTGTATCGCGTGTCGGTAATTTTGATAAAATATCCGGTAATGGGAATGCGGCGACCAATGGTTTCCTGATGGCAAACGTATTGAAGGCAACCGAATACACATTATATCCCGGGATTTCTGCTGAGGATTGCTCGAAACCGGCGTATGATAGTTCGGCGGAAATGAAGAAAAACAATCATTTGGAGGTGTTCATATCCCGTGCTGCTGCTAAGTTGCAGGCTACTTATGCAAATGCGGATGCTTTGATATTGAAAGATAGTGAAAGTAATACATTAGGCAAATTACTTACTCCGACTTTTACGGTTCGTAATCTTCCGGTTCAGAGCTATATATTTCTGCATAATCATGTTGATGGTTTCCTTACGCCGTTTTATACAATGACTAATACTAGCTCTACATTTGCAGATTTCGCTAAATATTATGACGAGGTGAATGAGCCTAATTTGGATTTGAAAGCAAGTGCTGACGGGGAAGCTATAGAGTCTATATATTTGCCGGAGAACTCCAATCAGACACCGGTAAGGGGAAATACTACTTATGTGTTGGTGAAAGGTGTATTTGCTCCGGCGGCTAATGTGATGATTAATGCTGTTGAAGTGAAAAATGATGGTAGCAATCTTAGTATCGAAAATAAATTAGACGGAACTGATTATACTACAGGAGGAAAAGATGTACCGCCATATTTTATTGTCCCGGAATGGGAAAATCAGATTTATACGGCTCCTGCAGACTTTAGTGGAAACTTGGCAAACTATGGCTTGGGCATGATTTTAAAGACTTATTTGAATAAAGCCGGAAAACAGAAATGGTTAAATGCAGTAGACGAGGGAAGTGCTGTAGACGAAGGTGATATAGAAAATTCTGTAAGTGTATATTATGGAAGCTCATTCTCTACTTCTGAAGGTATTTATTCAGTTGTTACCATCAAGAAATATTCGCATCCCAAGAATGCACTACCGGGCTATAAGGAAAGTATTGAAGGAACAATACGTATTTTCCAGTACACCGGAGGTACCTGTTACTATCGTGTGAATGTTGAAGATAATATGGATGGAAAGACGGAAGCCAACAACCTGTTCTATTCGGTAATGCGCAACCGTTTTTACAATGTAAATATCTCAAAAATTACTTCAATCGGTTATCCTGATGATGAAGATGTTACCGTGGACCCGACAGATCCCATCAACCAGAAAACGTACATGCAGGCACATATCACAGTGGAACCATGGACGAAAGTTGAACAGGATGCAGAACTGGGAATGTAATTGCTATTAGTTTGCCGGTTCATTAAAAATAGATTTTAACGGATTCTTTTGCCGGGGCATTGTCCCCGGCAAAAGAATCTAAAATCCCTCTCAATAACAATTTAACATGCATAGTACATTTTACCGGAAAAGAAGGATGGTGGCATATATATCAATGCTATTATGGCTTATTACAGGATGCGTTAATGAAGATTTTTCCGATTGTCCGCAAGGAAGTTTCCAGGTGGCTTTCGAATATGTTCATCACACGGACAATACTTGTCCCGATCGCTTCAACATTGACGTACAGCAAATAGACTTGTATGTATTTGATGCAGCCGGATGTTTTCTGAAATGTATAACTCGTAAAGGAACGCCTTTCCCGAAAGATTTTCGGGTTGACCCGGAACTTTCTGCCGGTAGCTATACGTTGGTGGCATGGGGAAACTTGACTGATGAAGTGACTTTACAACCGGTCTTTATTGCCGGACAAACTACGCTTGAGCAAGCGTTATTATCACTCAACGCAACAGAAGAACGTAGCGTGAACTATAGACTGACTCCTGTTTTTCATGCTATGAAACAAGTAGAAGTAAACGATGTGAAGGAACACACTGAAGTTCTTTCACTTATAAAGAATGAGAATCATTTGCATCTGAATGTGAAGTGGTTTGAAAAAAGCGGAATACCATGTATTCACCGCTGTGCGGATGGTGTGCGTGTCCGTGTGGTTGACCCTAAAGGGGCGACTTATAAATTTGATAATTCTGTAGTTGCTTCGGGCAATGAATTGACATATTATCCATATCAGGGCACAAATAATGATGCATGGAATCAATTTGCAGGTGTTTTTTCTTTGATGCGTTTGGTGGAAGGGGAAAAATTGACGCTACTGATAGAACGTTTAATGCAGGACGGCACAGCCAAAGAACTCTACCGTTCTGACTTAGTCGAACTTATCCGGATGCATCCATATACCCGCATCCAGTCGGAACTTGACCGGCAAGATGTGTATGAAGTAGAAATATCGCTTATAGATGATCTGGACGGTGACACGGATACTTATATGCAAACGGCTGTTACCGTATCAGGGTGGACAATCATATTGCAGGATACGGAAATGTGATACTTTATAATTAAACGAGAGAATGAGACTGAAATTAGTTTATATATATAGCTTCGTTGTGACATTATTATATCTGCTTACTGCTTGTACTGACGGAATAGAAGCATCTTCCGATAGTAATGGCCAGGGGGAAGGCAAGGAAATTCCTGTCAGTATCATGCCGAAACTTGTTGCAGGGGATGAAAATGAGGTATCACAATTGCGTGTTATCATTTTCTCGACACGTACTTCCAATCCTTACGGCCCTAAAGTTTTAGTCAGCAATCAATTGATAGATGTAAATGAAGATTATGTTGCCATTACCTATATAGGATACAATGATATTTATGTGATAGGAAATGAACCGGTAGATCTTTCGGGAATCAATAGCCCTGAAGAATTGAAAAATATTCAGATGAATACGGAAAGCAGCCTGAGTGCTTCAAAATTTGTATTTTTCCGGCAGTTGCTCAATGTGAATGTACGGAGTAAAAATGAGATATATCCGGAAGGGGCATCCGCTTCTGTTTCAAAACTGGAGATAAAGTTGCAACGAGTGATTGCCAAGTTAAGTGTGAAGTTTGACCTTAGTACGGAGATTTGTGAAAATGGAAACCCTACAGGTGAATTCGTTAATCTTGAGTCTATGGAGTTACTTCGTATTCCAAAGTATAGTTATCTGGCTTCCTGTAAATACAGGATAGAAGAGGGGTTTCTAGATAACCGCGTTTTTTCACTAGAAAATAGCAGTGCAGAACAGAATCATTTCACATGGTCATCCGGTGATATATATTTGCCGGAATATCTGCCGATGGATGAGATTTACAGAATGGTATTGCGCATTAAAGGGACATCAAGAGGAATCACCCGTATATATACTTTGCCGATTGGTGATGCGATGAATTCAATTGATTCACATTCTACAGAATGGAATATAACCCGCAACAGGCATTATAGTTTGAATATTAAAGCGATTACCGGTTATGGGGAGGAGTCCCTTGAAGTGAAATCCAACGTTTCCGGATGGTCGGAAGTCAATGTTCCGATTGAAATAACGGGAGCTAGTTTTCTTGCAGTCAACAAAAAGACGGTCGAAGTAAAGTCTTTACGCTTTTACTCGTATGTGCGTTTTGCTTGTAACGCTCCGGTTGAAGTGAAACTTCCCGATGAGGTGACAATCGGTAATCAACTGCAGATGACAGTAGAATATGATGACGCGACAAAGAAAAGCGGTCGCGTCGGGTTCAGACGTGGAAATTGGAATACTGGTAATGATATTATACCCGTTGGCGGAATTAAATAAGCGCATATTTAAGTCTGCCAATAGGTTTGTTGTTAATGTGGTTTATATATTGAAGGATTGTAAATGCACTTATTTTCCCGAGTATTCTGGTAAACAATCCTACTGTATCTTTAGCATAATTTCTCACTATCATGAACTGATCGCATAGTTGTGAGAAATCCGTTTCGATTCTTTTCCTGGCTTTAGCAAATGGGATGAATGTAGGACTCCAGTCCTTTTGGTTCAGTCTATATGGAACTTCAAGTCTTATATTTGCAGTCTCAAACAAATCCAGTTGCACATTCTTACTAATATATCCTCTATCTCCGAAAATGCTGCAGTCATGATATTCATATCTGATATTTTTAAGATAATTGATATCGTGAACACTTGCTTTTGTCAGGTCAAAGGAATGGATAACTCCACTTAAACCGCAAATAGCGTGTAATTTATATCCATAGTAATAATTCTTCTGAGAGGCACAATATCCGAATGATGGAGCTTTACTATAATCGTTTCTGCCCATTTTACAACGTTTCCCTCTAGCTACCCGGCATACCTCTATAGGTTTTGAATCAATACAGAAATATTCTTCACCACCATCTATCTTCTCAGCTATTCTTTTACGGATAGTGTCGCATAAGGTTGATGTAGTTTTACGCCTGTCATTATACTGGCGTCTTGAAATCAGATTGGGCATTTTATCCTTATACTCAGAAAGTCTAATGAAAAGATTACTTTCACTATCTATACCCATGGCTTCGGATGTAAGGTTCAAAGCTATAACTTCTATATCTGAAAACTTGGGAACAACACCTGGACGAGGAATATTTCCCTTCTCATTTATGAGGTTATCGCCAAATTGCTTGCAAATCTTAAGAATTTTACTGAATATTGTATATAAGTTGTGCATATATTGATGATATATTAAAGGTTTGACCATCTCTAATATACTATAAATCAATAATATGCACAACTTTTTAAACATCAATATATTATCTTTTTAATTCCGCCAACGGGTATATTATATATGTAACTACATTAAAATCGGGTACCGCATCTGTTGAACTTAATCTGCAACTTTATAGATCTGAAACAATTCGTGTCGGAAATAACCTTGTTACTTGGGCTGAAGCCATGGGATATTGGGAAGAGGCTAACTGGATACGTACGGGTATTTATAATGATGAGTTTTATAAAAGAGCCACCCGGGAAACTGGATGTAGAGCATATTATCCTGAAGGAGTAAATGAGGATGATGCAACAAGAGGGAAAGGATGCTGGAGATTAGCTACCATACGTGAAAATTGGGCGATTAATTCTGCTGAAGCATGGTGCATAGAGGAACATGATACAAATGGCAGAAAGGCATATGTAAGTTACGGATCGGGAAATCTCATAGACGATTATAAAGAGAATAAAAAATATCGCTATAACTGTACACTTGATGTTCGTCCTCCTGAACTTTCAGATTTTATAGTCTCAAGTTCAGATGTAACGAATGTCACGAAGGAAAATGCGTCCTCTATATGTGCAAATTTAGGCAGTGGATGGAGATTGCCTACAGGAAAAGAAATGAATTATGTTTTCCTGAATGCCGGAACCAACGGGCTTCCCAATAATTTCTTTTCGGACAGTTATTGGGGAAAGAATGAGGATGGTACTTTCATTGTAGCAACAATGAGCGATCCGGACGGAAGTGCCACGACGGATGAATTGCGAAATGGGAGACATACGGTGCGTTGTGTGAAATTACGTTATCCCCCTGTTGGATAAGAAAAATGATAGATATGATAGTAAAAAAGAAATATATTCAATTAGTCCTGTTTGTATTGCTTTTCTCTTTGGGGGCTTGCAATAGTGATGAAATGTCGGATATTAACGATACAACAGAAGTACAGGAGCAAATGGTTTTGAAACTAAGTGTGCAACAAGAGTCTGTTGTGTATACGCGGGGAACAGGTACCCCTGCCGATGAAGCAAAGGTTGAAAGTATGGATTTTCTGATATTCAATCATGACGGAAAAATTGTTTATCATCAGCATCCTGTATTGGAATGGACTGGAAATGAATATAAGACGACAGTAAACATTCCTTCGGCGACAGGAGAGCATACATTGTATCTGATAGCTAATTATCCGATGGAAGCAGGGACAATACATACTTTACAGGACTTGGAAAGCAGGATATGCACAAGTACGAAAGCACTTGTAAAACCACCCTTTGTAATGGCTACCAGGCGCATAACTCTTTCATCACTCAACATGATAGCTATTCGTAATGCGATGGAAAGTGACGGTAGCAATGGTTTCAGTTTAAAACGGAATGTTGCGAAATTCAGTGTGGGAGTGGCAGACAACAATTTTGAATTGATTTCAATAAATTGGTTGGGTTGTCTTGTGTCAGCCTCTGTATTGGCAGACGTGGATTATACCAGTCCGTCCACTTTGTCCGTCAGTAGCCTTGCTCCTTCGTCAAATCCTATTTATCTGTATCAGATTCGGAAAATGGGTTTGGATGCGCATAAAGGATTTCACATCGTTGTACATGGAAAATATACGGCAGCGGATGGGACAGAAAAGGAAGGATACTATAAACTCCGTCTATGTATAATAGATGATGCTACAGGAGAAAAAGTTCCGTTGACTTCAATTGTAGGCAATGATTACTATAAACTGAATATCCGGAGTGTTACGGGATTTGGCGCTAATTCATTCGAGAATGCAGAAAAGAATGGATTTACTAATGATATGGAAGCATTCATGTTATTAGAGTATAATGGTACACATGATTATCAAGAGAATTATTTGCAGAATGGTTATCAGATGGGATTTGAAAATTCCCGTTGGATTATATACAGTAATGAAACCTTGAATTCTTTTGTGTTAGGTCATTTCTACCGGTGCATCCGGGATGAATCATTGGAAGGTTACACCATGTTTGATCCGGATTATCCTAATCTTCAGCGTGGATTGATAACGGTGAAAGCAAATGGGACAGAAATAACGGGGGAAACAGTTTGTAATGATACTCCTGATAATCCCGTCGAGATGGACTTGTGTTTCACGGAATCGAGTGAAGTTGCAGGTACGGAATACTCTTTTACGAGTATTATCCAATATGGTGTTCTACAAAAAACGGTAACTGTTGAACGTCATTCCTCTATCGGTCGGTCATATACAGTGCTTCCTATGTTATATACGAATTACGGGGAAGTGTTCGATTCATGTGATTGGATCGGGATAGCTGAACAACGGCACGAAGGTGCTATTACTTATCCGCAGTTAGACTCTGCTAATGATTACATTTTTGTCCATGTAAAGGAAAATGGCACAGGCAATGCACGTGAAGGAAAGGTGCGTCTGTTTGGTAGGAATGGATATTTTGAACTTCGGATACGTCAGGAAGGATAATTCAAATAGTGTTAAGAGTGAAAGGAGATATGAGGATGAATATATTAAACGATATTTTGGAAAAAGAAGGTGATAATCGAGGCTCTGTTTATTTGTATTGTCTAGAGGATTCATGGAAAGCATTCGGATATTCTGCTTTTTATCTGTCTTTACTTTATCCGGGGATGAAAATCGTGAAATATGATAATCCGGATATTATATGCTTTTTTGTGTGTATATCGGATGACTGTCTGATGGAAATATTCGAGATGAGCCGGATATATGTCGGGAATGAATGTATAGAGATGAAAGTGCCGGAAAGGATTTGCGGTGGAGAAAACGAGTATGTCAAATGGTGTAATGAATTGTGCTTGAACTTGTAGAATTATGAATAAACGAAGATTAAGATTATTACACCTTTTAAGATTGGTAATCCATCAGAAATATATAAGACTTCTTTATATTACTTTAGGCGTGTTTTTACTTTTATGTACTTGTTCTGCCAATTCTGGTGAATCAAATGCTATGGCAAAGCAACAAAAAGACAGCATACTGATAGAGCGCTTTTGGGATACGTATGATTTTACAGATACTATCCGGTTAAGCAGCTCTGCCACTACAGAAAGGATGTTGGTGGATTATCTTTCTCAATTGTCGGAACTGACAGAGGAAAGGGCTTGTGAAAATATCAGGAGATTGGTGTTGAAGACTAAAGTTAATAAGGTGGTAAACCGTTGGTTTCTACAACGGTTGGAGCATCATCTATATGAACCTGATTCGTCACTACGGAATGATAGTTATTATATTTCAGTATTGGAGGAAGCATTAACATCCGGACATTTAGATGGAATGATGCGTATACGTCCTTTGTATCAATTGAAAATGCTTAAAAAGAACCGGATAGGGATAAAAGCTGCTGATTTTACTTTCATTCTTTCTACGGGAGAACTTCAGAATTTATGGGATATTTCCGCTAAATATACATTATTACTGTTTTATGATCCGGACTGTATTTATTGTCGGCAATCAATGATGGAACTGTCTGAATCATCGATAATAAATTCCTTCTTGCAACATAGTGGATTATCCCTATCGCAACTTGCTCTTGTTACGATTTGTATGGAAGGTGAAATAGATATGTGGAAAGAATATCAGCAGTCTCTTCCTTCTGTGTGGATAAACGGTTATGATGTCAGGAAGGTGTTGACTGAAAAAGAACTATATTTCTTACGTTCTCTTCCCTCGATATATTTGTTGGGAGAGGACAAGCAAGTATTATTGAAAGAACCCTCTTCTATAAGTGAAGTTACCAGTTATTTATTAAATAAGTATGATGATATATAATAGTGGCATAAGAAAAATGGAATCATGACTTTTCCGCTGCCTGTGAAGGTAGCCTATTGTTTGTTTTGTTTGTGTGTGCATCTTTTTCCCGGTGGGGAAGAAGGTGCACTTTTTTATTATGATATTTATTAGTTTGAATATATTTGTTTATTTATTATTCTCCCCCAGGTATTGATTTTGTCGCTTTTTTCTGCTTTTCGTCGTTTTCTTGTCGTTTATTTAGTTCCTCTATGTCAGTTGTATATGTCTGAAATGCTTTTTAGTACTTTTCTGATGAGGTTATTAGGTGTCGTTTCATCTCCGTGGAAGATGCTGCATCTTTGCATCGTTAACGTTAGCGAAGTGATAATTAAAACAGTATTTATTTAAAAAAGAAAAGTAGTATGGCTATTAGATTTAGAAGGGTGTCTCGCCTGTGTGACCCTACAAATAAAGAAGCAGGAAAGAAAGTGTATCCGGTGATTTCTTATCAGTATGATACGAGTGCAACGTTGGATGAGTTTGCCAAGGAAATTGCGTCTGTTTCCGGTGTCAGCGAGGGTGAAACGATTAGTGTATTGAAGGATTTCCGTACGTTATTGAGAAAGACATTGCTGGGTGGCCGTTCGGTGAATATCGCCGGTCTGGGATATTTTTACCTTTCCGCTCAAAGCAAAGGGACGGAGAAGGCGGAAGATTTTACGATCGCTAATATTTCAGGGCTTCGTATCTGTTTTCGTGCTAACTCGGACATTCGTCTGTTTACCGGGACGACTACCCGTTCGGATGGATTGAAGTTCAAGGATTTGGATCATATTAATGATTCGGGTAGTGTTGGTGACGGTTCGGATGATGGGGGTGAAACTCCGGATCCGGATGGTGGTTCGGGTGGTAATAGTGAAGCACCGGATCCGGCTGCGTGATTCATGAGCCGTTGAGAACTGTCTGGTTTGTATGGAATGGGGCTTCGGCCTCATTCTTTCTTTATAACTACGTAAAAATATAAATATGCAAATAACTACAATCCTTGCTTTTTTTACCGCTATGGGTGGTTTGGAAGCTGTGAAATGGTTAGTGAGGTATATCACTTGCCGTAAGACGGATGCACGGAAAGAGGAAGCGTCCGTGAACAGTATGGAAGAAGAAAATCGCCGTAAAAAGGTGGACTGGCTGGAAGAACGGCTGACTCAACGTGACGAGAAGATAGACGGGCTTTATATTGAACTTCGCAAGGAGCAGGAAGAGAAGATTGACTGGATACATAAATGTCATGAAGTGGAGTTGATACAGAAGGAGTCGGAAGTGAAGAAGTGTGAGATTAGAGGGTGCGTGAAGCGTATGCCACCTTCGGATTATTAACTGGTGCGTTTGAACTAATAATGAATTATCATGAGAAATATAGATTCTATCATAGTACATTGTTCGGCTACGAAAGCCGGGCAGGATTTTACTGCCACAGATATTGACCGTTGGCACCGGGAACGTGGGTTCAATGGTATCGGGTATCACTATGTGATCCGTTTGGATGGGAAATTGGAAAAGGGGCGTGATGTCGCTTTGGCCGGTGCTCATTGTAAAGGTTGGAATGAGCAGAGTATCGGGATATGTTATATCGGCGGATTGGATGAGAACGGGCGTCCGGCAGATACCCGAACGAATGCTCAAAAACGGGTGCTTTATCAGATTATTATGGATTTGCAGCGGGAATATAATATTCTCCAAGTGTTGGGACATCGGGATACTTCACCGGATTTGAATGGTGACGGAGTGATTGAACCTTATGAATATGTGAAGGCTTGTCCCTGTTTTGATGTGAAGGAGTTTTTGAGGAGTGGGAGGGAGTTACTGTTTGTATTGTTGGTGGCTTTGGTTGTGCCTGTATTGCTGTCGGGATGTAGGAGTAAGAAAGAGGTGATAAACAGGGAGAGTGAAGTTAGGGTTGATTCAAGTTTAAATAGTAGCTCCGGGAAAAGTCTTGTTAAAAATAAGGTTGCTTCAGAAAAGGATTCGGAGGTGGTGGGGGAGCATATCGAGCAGGTGTTGTTTGTATTTCCTGTGGATACGCTTAGATTGAAGGCTGGGATGGTGGTGAAGACTGTGGTGGATAGGAAAAATGTTAATGAGAAACAACTGCTTCAAGAAGTAGATTTACAGTCTGTGAGCTTGTCGGATATGAGTGCTAAGACAGAGATTCATAAAACGGGAGTTGAGAAAACTACTAATAGGACAACCGGAGGTTGGTATTGGTATGGAATTATTTTGCTGGTTTTAGTTATCGTGTGTTGGATTTGCAAAGTGAAGAGGAAGTGAGATGTTGTTTGTCTGGTACAAAGTTAGTTTTGATGAAAAATGGAGTCATGGTAGTGCTGTCTGTGAAACTGTGTACTTTTTTGTGGAGTTTGTATGTGTATTCCCATGGAAATGCGTATCTTTGAATAATCAAAATAGAGGAAAAATCATGGACGGGATATTACGTAAACTTCCTATTGGAATACAGACTTTTGAGAAACTTCGTGAAGGAGATTATCTTTATGTGGATAAGACTGCTCTTGTATGGAGAATTGCTTCAACGGAGACTCCTTATTTTTTAAGTCGTCCTCGTCGTTTTGGCAAGAGTCTTCTTCTTTCTACTTTTGAAGCTTATTTCGAAGGTAAGAAAGAATTATTTGAAGGGTTGGCCATAGCTGATATGGAAAAGGAATGGAAGACATATCCGCTATTTCATTTGGATTTAAACGCGGAAAAATATGATTCTCCCCAGGCTTTAGTCGAAATTCTTAGCAGGCAGTTGACGCAATGGGAACTGAAATATGGCAAAGGGGAGGATGAGGAAACTCTCTCCGGACGTTTTGCGGGTGTAATTCGCCGAGCCTGTGAACAGTCTGGTCGTGGAGTCGTAGTCTTGGTGGATGAATATGATAAACCTTTGTTGCAGGCATTGGGTGATGACGCTTTGCTTGATGACTATCGTAAGACATTGAAGGCCTTCTATGGTGTACTGAAAAGTTCTGACCGTTATCTTCGTTTTGTTTTCCTTACCGGTGTGACTAAGTTTGCGCAAGTCAGTGTGTTCAGTGATTTGAATCAACTGAATGATATCAGTATGAAGCCGCAGTATGCCACGATTTGTGGTATTACACGACAAGAATTGGAGGATACTTTTATTCCTGAACTGAATCGATTGGCAGAAACAAATGAACTGACTTATGAAGAAACATTAAATAAGATGACGGCTTTATATGACGGTTATCATTTTTGTGAGTTTGCGGAAGGAGTATTCAATCCATTCAGTGTGCTTAACGTTTTTGACGGGTATAAGTTTAGTAACTATTGGTTCCAAACCGGTACTCCTACTTTTTTAGTCGAACTGCTTAAAAAGAGTGAGTATGATTTGCGTACGTTGATTGATGGGGTAGAAGCCAATGCTTCTTCGTTTATGGAATATAGGGTAGATGCTAATAATCCGATTCCGTTGATTTATCAGAGTGGCTATTTGACTATAAAGGGGTATGACAAGCGTTTTGGAAACTACCTGCTGAAATTTCCCAATGATGAAGTACGATATGGATTTATGGATTTTTTGGTTCCTTATTACACATCAGTGGTAGATGATGAACGGGGCTTTTATCTAGGTAAATTTGTACGTGAATTGGAGAGTGGTGATGTTGACGCTTTTCTTACCCGCTTACAAGCTTTCTTCGCAGATTTCCCTTATGAACTGAACGAAAAGACCGAACGTCATTATCAAGTTGTATTTTACTTAGTATTCAAATTGATGGGACAATTTACCGGAGCAGAGGTTCTTAGTGCCCGCGGACGGGCGGATGCAGTGGTGAAAACTCCGAAGTATATTTATGTATTTGAATTTAAACTGAATGGTACTGCCGAACAGGCTTTGCAGCAGATTGATGAAAAAGGCTATCTGATACCTTATCAGGTAGACGGGCGTGAGTTGGTTAAAGTTGGAGTGGAGTTCAGTGCAGAAAAAAGGAATATAGACCGGTGGCTGTATTAGCTCGATAACCATGTTGTTAAAGGAGTTACGGAGCCGTTTGAGATTGTTCAAGCGGCTCTTGTTTTGCGGGTAGTTCTTCTTATCGTTTGTTTTAAATCCAAATCATAATCTCTATTTCTTTATCAGTTGTGATCTTTTCCTTTTTTCTGATTTCCGCTTTGAGAGGAAGTAAATAAGTATCAAGTTTGGTGTCAAACCAGATTGCGGTTTCCCATTGGGTATTGCCTGTTTTGGCCGTCATCTTCAACCGTCCCCAGCCTTCCTCTAAGAATCCGAGATTCTCTCTTATTTCTTTGGACATCTCTTTCGGCAGGCAGGCTATGTGCCAACCGCCCGTTCCAACAGTTGATGAGTAGTTCCATACTTTTGCGGTAAACTCGTATTTCATTCCTTTATTTTCCATTGTACAAAAATAGGTAATAATAGGAGATTGGTTGTTCTTTTTCTCTCAATTAATTTTCGATGTTATATTCTATTACAGGAACCGACAACTGGGTGAAGAAACAGAATAAGTCAAAGTTAACTTGTGCATAGCCCTTGTGGTTGCCACATAAAGCATACTTTTATCAATATTGGAATGATAGTTCTTATCATCTGTTTGCGGAATGATTACTTCGTCAAATTCCAGTCCTTTCGCCATATGGGCGGAAGTGATGATAATCCCTTTTACATAAGCAGAACTTTGATTGGACAAAAGTGAGATGTCGTTTGCATATATCTGGAGCTTTTGAACAAGTTCTTTTGCTTGGGATTCTGTTTTGCAGATAATCCCTAATGAGGTATAATGGGAGTTCCTGAAGGAGTTTACTAAATCCGCAATACCTTGGATCTCTTCTTCTGTATTTTTGAATGGAAGAATCTTGGGGTGTTCCCCATGTCTCATAATCGGTTCTAATTCATTGTTCGGTTGAATTTTTTGTGCAAAACTGGTGATCTCAAAAGTAGAACGATAGCTTTTGCAAAGTTTCATTATTTCTCCTGTTGCAAATGCTTTCTGAATCATATCGGCAGTGGAAGAACCATAAGGATTGACGGATTGGGAAGTGTCTCCAAGAATTGTTTTTCGACACGGATAAAGTTTTTGAATCACTTTGTATTGTATGGGAGAATAGTCTTGCATTTCGTCTATCAGAAGGTGTTTGACGTAAGATTGGGCGTTATTCCCATTTAATGCGATATGCAGATAAGCCAAAGGGGCTAAGTCCGCATACTCTAGTATGCGGTTTTTGCGTGTCTTGAACATCTCCGGTTTTCCGATCCACTCAAAAAAGTCTTTATAGATTTGGAGAGCGTTATTTCCCGCGAACATCTTTTTTATCTCTTTCTTTAGTTGGTTTTTCTCCGGAGTGCTAACTGTGAGATTATATTGTAGTTGCATCATTTCCAGGATGTAATCTGTCATAGTCTCAAATCGTTGACGTATGGGATAGCGGTGGAATCGTTTGAATTGTTCGTTAATAAATTCGGCAGGAATGGTGATGTATTTGGTGAGTTTTATGTCTGTTGCTTTGAAATAGTTGTTTTCCATGTAAAGGATGAATTTGTCAAGTAGTGATATAAACTCGAAGGAGGCTTTGTATTGTATCCGTTCGATAAAGTCGGGTGTCGGGTTTTCTAATAGTTCCGTCACCTGTTCGAAGAAATTCTGGTGTTTATATTTGTTGTCAATTACGTCCGACAGAATTTGCCCCATGCTGGTTTCGGGAACGGTCTCTTCGCCAAGTTCCGGAAGTACATTAGAAATGTAATCGGCAAATACTTTATTGGGGGAGATGATTAATATGTCTTTGGAAGAAATCTGTCCTTTCTGTGCATAAAGCAGGTAGGCAATACGATGGAGGGCGATAGAGGTTTTTCCTGAACCGGCAACACCTTGTATAATAAGTACAGAAGCGTTTTCATTACGGATGATCTGATTCTGTTCCCTCTGAATTGTCGTGACGATATTTTTCATTTTATTGTCGGCATTGGAACATAGTTCTTTTTGCAGAATATCGTCATGAACAGTTACGGAACTTTCAATCATGTACTCCATTTTTCCTTTGCGAATACGATATTGGCGTTTGAGTGAGATCGTCCCGTTAATTTTGCCTGCCGGAGAGGAGTAGAACGCCTCGCCTAATTCATGATCGTAGAACATGCTTGAAATAGGAGCTCGCCAATCGTAAATCAGATTCTTTTTTTGATTGAGGTCATAGAAAGTATGTATTCCTATATAGATCGGACTAACTTGGCTTTTGTCTTTCTTTTCCTGAAAGTCGATTCGTCCGAAATAGGGGATATCCAGTATTTTGCTTAGTCGCCTGCGTTTGTCAATTACATTTTCACCTAATGCAAAATGATTTAATATGCTTTCGCGCATGGAACGGATTTCGTGGGGATCGATATCTTTGTTCGACCATAGATAATCCTTGTACTCCTGCAGGGTGTCTATATGCTCTTTGACGGAAGTACTGGTAGTGTTAATCGTATCATGGATAGTGGTTATGACTTGCTGTAAATACTCTTTTTCCTGTTTCTCTGTTTGATTGAATATCATAATCTCTTTTTAGTTGTATGATGAAGAATTGAAATTGCAGGCAAAGTTAGCTCAACCCATTAAGGGATTAAATAGTTATTTATAGCTATATATGTATCCTTTTTCCTATTTTTGCATACTTACTTAATAAGGAAAAGATGAATATTCTTGAATTGGCAAAACGTAACCAGCAGAAAGCTTGGGAGATTATAGAGGATACCCGTATTGTTCGGATATGGGAGGGGATTGGTGCCAAAGTGAATCTGGTAGGTTCGTTGCGTACAGGATTATTGATGAAACATCGGGATATTGATTTTCATATTTATACTTCTCCTTTGGATTTGTCTGCCAGCTTTCGGGCGATGGCTGAATTGGCGGAAAATACGTCCGTAAAGAAGATTGAATATACGAATTTATTACATACAGCAGAAGCGTGTATAGAGTGGCATGCATGGTATCAGGATATGGAGGGAGAACTTTGGCAAATGGATATGATTCATATCCAAGAAGGCTCTCGTTATGATGGCTACTTTGAAAGGGTGGCCGAACGCATTTCTGCGGTATTGACAGATGAAATGAGACTGGCTATCCTGAAATTGAAATACGAAACGCCTGATACGGAAAAAATTATGGGAGTGGAGTATTATCAAGCTGTGATTCAGGATGGTGTACGTAGTTATCCGGAATTTGAGGAATGGAGAAGATTGCACCCGGTGGTGGGTGTGGTGGAATGGATGCCTTAGACAGACTGGTAGCTTCAGGAAAAGGTGTATGGGTTAATTAACTTAGTAGTCCGGTTTCCTGTCCCAAACGAATGGCTTCGATAGAATTTTGCACACCTAATTTGCGTAACAGGTTCTGCCGGTGAATATTGACAGTGTGAATACTGATACATAGCTTGTCTGCAATCTCTTTACTTAACAACCCTTTTTGAATAAGCCGTAATATCTCTATTTCCCGATTAGTGAGGTTGAGCGAAGAAGGCATTAGCAAAGAGGAAGGAGAGAAGAATTCCCCGTTTTTCAGATTTAGGACAGTGCAGTCTACTGTTTCGGAATGTTTTTGGTCGGGTGAAATATCCATATTGCCTATTACGAGCCATGCTTTGCCGTTACGGTCTTGTTCCAAAACTTGATGTCGGCTAGTGACGCGTATATATTGCTGCTTGGCATTGAGTATACGGAAACTGTAAATGTTGGAATAGTCGTTTCGCTGTTCGAGAGGCAGACTGTAAATGAACTGGCTTAACGTGACCTGTAATGCTGCCAGTTGCGCACGGTCGTCCGGATGAATACGTGATTCTAAATAATCTCCCTGCTTTTCCAAAGTTTCTATCTTGTGACTGTCATACCCCAGTAAATCAACGAAATTCGAGGATGCATACGTGTAATTGCATTTGTAAACATCGACAACAAATGTGCAGTTGTGACAGATTTTTGAAAGTTGGTGAAGTATGGATTTATTCCGTTCCCACACGGCGTAATCAATATCGGTAGCAGACAAGCATTGCTTGGCCCACATTTCTTCTCGGGTGATATCGTTTGATTTATTCATGGCGAATGTTTCTGGGTACTGATAGTTTGTTTTGAGAAATCATTTATTTACCAATCAATTTCTTCTATTCCCTTGCTATGCAAGAAAGCATTGGCTTTACTGAAGTGTTTACAACCGAAGAAACCATATTCGGCAGAGCGGGGAGAGGGATGAACAGTGGTTAGTACCAGATGTTTGTTGGTATCTATCAAAGATCGTTTCTCTTTCGCATAACTTCCCCAAAGCATAAATATCAAATTCTCCCGTTTTTCACTTAGTTTCCTGATAACTGCGTCTGTGAAGATTTCCCAACCCATATTTCGATGAGAACCGGTTTCGTGCGCACGTACAGTAAGAACAGAGTTTAGCGGGAATACACCTTGAGCTACCCAACGATCCAAATTACCAGAAGTTGGAATTGGCTTTCCCAAATCTTGGTGTATTTCTTTGAAGATGTTGCTTAGTGAACCTGGGATAGCTACTCCATCAGGCACAGAAAAACAGACTCCATAATATTGTCCGGGATTGGGATAGGGGTCTTGTCCAAGGATAACTACTTTTACCTTTTCGAAGGGACAGGAATTGAATATATGAAAAATCTGATGTCCGAGAGGGAGGACGTGTGCCCGTTTGTATTCATCTTTGACGAATGTAACCAACTTTTCGAAGTATGGTTTGTCAAATTCTTCTTGTAATTGTTGTTTCCAACTTGGTTCTATTCTGACATCCATAAAGTGGGACTTGATAATTTATGTAATGGCAAAAGTAGATATATTACAAGAGAATATCAAGAATGATAGGCAAAATTGTGTATCTCGCCGATTTAGGATGAATTGTGTGCTAATAAATGATAATTATCGTCTTTCTTCCGAAAAAGAACGGGTATAAATGTATTATTCTGATTTATTGTGTTACCTTTGTACCAAGAGTTTGAGTTACGAATCATTATCGTATAGTTCTTCTTTATAATATTTTATTAGCAAGCAGTCCTTGTCTTTAATTATCCTCCTCACTCCAAATTAGTATTTATTTTAATAAAATTTTAAATGAACATTTACATTTCAGGTTTAAGCTATGGCACTAATGATGCTGACTTAACAAATTTATTTGCAGAGTTTGGAGAAGTTTCTTCAGCTAAAGTAATTTTTGACAGAGAAACTGGTAGATCCAGAGGATTTGCTTTCGTAGAAATGCCGAATGATACAGAAGGACAAAAAGCAATTGACGAACTGAATGGAGTTGAATACGACCAGAAAGTTATTTCAGTAAGCGTGGCACGTCCTCGTACTGAAAGACCGTCTAACGGTGGTGGCCGTGGTGGTTATAATAACTCTAGAAGATATTAATATCCAAATAAAAGCAGAAGATATTATCTTCTGCTTTTATTTAATAAGTTATTTCCGTTTCATGATTCAACGGAGGAGTCTTCTGATTGACACAGGGGAAGACAAAAAATCATATTACATTTAAGTTCTGCTAATTCTGGCTCTTTTTCTGTGCAATATCAGGAATATCTACTCCTGCACTTTCCATTCTGAAAATAGATTTATTAGACTTTTTTGTAATACACAATACTCTTGAAGAAGTCAGGAGTAAAGGTTTAATAAATTACACCCAACAAGGCAAATAGTCAATGACAGGGCCAATCTTGAGCGCTTGAATAAAGTGTGCTCACACTGTTTATCTTGTTCAATTGCTCTAAAGCAAAATAAAACATATGAAATCATTCTTTATAGGAAATATTGAGATAAAAACACCTGTAATACAAGGTGGAATGGGAGTAGGTATCTCGCTCTCGGGTTTGGCTTCGGCAGTAGCAAACGAAGGAGGAGTAGGCGTTATATCATGCGCAGGTTTAGGTTTGTTATACCCCAAAGGGAAAGGTACTTATCCTGAAAAATGTATTAACGGGCTGAAAGAGGAAATCCGGAAAGCACGTGCGAAAACAAAAGGTATTATTGGCGTAAACGTCATGGTTGCTTTATCGAATTATGCGGATATGGTGCGCACCGCAATCGAGGAAAAGATTGATGTGGTATTTTCCGGTGCCGGGCTTCCACTCGACCTGCCTTCATATCTGACTCCAGAGAGTACAACCAAGCTAGTGCCTATTGTATCTTCTTCACGAGCAGCCAAAATCATCTGCGATAAATGGCAGAAGAACTATAATTATCTGCCCGATGCAATCGTGGTGGAGGGGCCTAAAGCCGGTGGACATTTAGGATTTAAAAAAGAACAATTACAGGATCAGCATTATGCTTTGGAAGCTTTGATTCCGGAAGTGGTAATGATTGCATCCAGTTATAAAGAACAGAAACAGATTCCGGTGATTGCCGCCGGCGGCATTTCGACGGGTGAAGATATTGCACATTTTATGGAGCTGGGAGCTTCAGGGGTACAAATGGGAAGTATATTTGTTACCACCCAGGAATGTGACGCTTCCGAGACGTTCAAGGAAGTATATATTCACTCCAAGTCCGAAGATGTTCTTATTATTGAAAGTCCTGTGGGAATGCCAGGACGAGCTATTGACGGGGAATTTATTCACAATGTGAATAGTGGACTGGAGAGGCCTAAGAGTTGCTCATTCCATTGTATCAAAACATGTGATTATACAAAAAGCCCTTATTGCATTATTAAGGCTTTATATAATGCAGCCAAAGGAAATATGAAAAAAGGCTATGCTTTTGCCGGTAGCAATGCTTTTCTCGCTGAAAAAATCAGTAGTGTAAAAGAAGTAATGAGTACACTGGAGCGCGAGTTTTTCTTGGCAACCCATAAACTGGCTTAACCTACGGGATTTTCATTCCCATGATGGAGTTTGTCAGTCCCTTTACAATATAAATTAATAGCTGTTTTGATACAGCAAAAATAACAATTATGACATTTAAAGAATTAAATATAACCGAACCGATTTTAAAAGCTATTGAAGAAAAAGGATATGCAGTGCCCACTCCCATTCAGGGAGAGGCAATTCCGGCTGCATTAGCAAAAAGAGATATATTAGGCTGTGCGCAAACGGGAACAGGTAAAACTGCTTCGTTTGCTATTCCCATTATACAACATTTGCAAATGAATAAAGAGGCAGCCAAGTGCCGGGGGATTAAAGCGTTGATTTTGACGCCCACCCGTGAGCTTGCCTTGCAAATAAGTGAATGCATTAATGATTATGCCAAATATACCCAAGTGCGGCATGGGGTTATTTTTGGCGGAGTAAATCAACGTCCTCAAGTTGACATGTTACACAAAGGAATTGATATCCTGGTTGCTACACCGGGACGTTTGCTTGACTTGATGAATCAGGGACATATCCATCTGGATAAGATACAATATTTTGTACTTGATGAAGCAGACCGCATGCTTGATATGGGATTTATTCATGATATCAAGCGGATATTACCGAAACTTCCGAAAGAAAAACAGACTTTATTCTTCTCCGCTACAATGCCTGATACAATTATTTCTTTAACGAATTCTTTGTTGAAGAATCCTGTACGAATCAGCATAACTCCGAAATCATCGACTGTGGATGCTATTGAACAGATGGTTTATTTCGTAGAGAAAAAGGAAAAGAGTCTTTTACTGGTTTCGATTTTGCAAAAATCAGAAGATCAGTCGGTGTTGGTATTTTCACGTACGAAGCATAATGCTGATAAGATCGTAAAGATACTGGGCAAGGCGGGAATTGGTAGCCAGGCGATTCATGGAAATAAAAGTCAGGCAGCACGGCAGTTGGCTTTGGGCAATTTCAAGTCGGGCAAAACACGTGTGATGGTGGCTACTGATATTGCAGCCAGAGGTATCGATATTAACGAACTTCCTTTAGTTATCAACTATGATCTTCCTGATGTACCGGAAACGTATGTGCATCGTATCGGACGTACCGGAAGAGCCGGGAATACAGGGACAGCACTGACATTCTGCTCGCAGGAAGAGCGTAAACTCGTTAATGATATTCAGAAACTGACGGGTAAGAAGCTGAATAAAGCCAGTTATACTATTTGAAATCAACAAATAACAATCTCTTTAAAATTAATATAAAACTAAATATAAATTCTATGGCAAAATCCATGACAGTTGGTAAACGTGAAAATGAAAAGAAAAGACTCGCTAAACGAGAAGAAAAACTGAAAAAGAAAGAAAGCAAGAAATTATCGGGCAGCTCAAATAGCTTTGAGGATATGATTGCCTATGTAGATGAGAACGGAATGATAACTTCGACTCCTCCGACAGAGGATATAAAGAAGGAAGAAATTAATCCGGATGAAATAATTATAGCAACTCCTAAAAAGGAAGAAGAGGAGCCGACGATCTTGAGAGGACGGGTTGAGTTTTTTAATGAGTCAAGAGGATTTGGCTTTATTAAAGACCTTTCAGGTGTTGAGAAATACTTTTTTCATGTAAACAATGTCATTGGCAATATTGCAGAAAATAATATCGTAACATTTGACCTTGAGCGTGGAGTGAAAGGCATGAATGCGATCAATATCTCTTTGGAAAACAAATCTACATCGGAAGATTTAGCTCAGTCTAAACCTGTATAGGGAAGTGTATATTCTGCTTGTGTGTAAAATAAAAAACAAAATAATTAGAGATATGAAAAAAGGTAATATAATGCGTGATGTTATTTCATCCAGTCAGTTTACTGAAAATGTTATTAAAGAGTATAAAAAGGGTTTGGGAGATATGGTATTGGTAGCAATAACTCCGCGGACTACCATTGAACTTCCTGCGCATTTGACTCAAGCAGAAATAGATGCTCGTGTGGAGATTTATAAAAAACTGCATAGTTCTAAAGTATAGGCGGTTGCAAATTGCAATACGAGGAATAAAAAAATCCCTTGAACTTCAAAAGTTCAAGGGATTTTTTATTACCGAATCGTTAGTGGTGCCACCAGGAATCGAACCGGGGACACAAGGATTTTCAGTCCTTTGCTCTACCAACTGAGCTATGGCACCTCGTGCTTGTTCGGTCCGGTAATATCTCTTTTGCGGTTGCAAAGGTAGTGAAACTTTTGGATTCTGCAAGTCTTATGGAAATAAAAAACACTGATAAAAAGTTAGTCGGCTAATTATCAGTGTTGTATAAGATGAAAAATATTTCAGGTATGTGATGAAATCTATTATTTATCTTCTTTTAATGGATTCCATCCCTGTGCTTTTAGTTCGAATTCTTGTCCATCACGGGTAATCAATGCACAGCCAAGTTCAGGTTTGGTAATATGTCCGATGAGACGAACTCCTTCCATTTGTGAAATTTTCTCATGATCGGCGATGGAAACAGTAAAGAGTAGTTCATAATCTTCTCCACCATTCAAGGCACAAGTCGTAAGATTCATGTTAAACTCTTCGGCCATAACAGCTGTCTGATAATCGATTGGGATATGCTCCTCGTAAACGCGGCAACCAGTATTGCTTTGTTTGCAGATATGCATCAGTTCTGATGACAGGCCGTCAGAAATGTCCATCATAGAAGTAGGGATTATATTGGCGGCTGCCAATTTCTCAATGATATCTTTGCGCGCTTCCGGTTTCAATTGGCGTTCTAATA
This sequence comes from Bacteroides celer, assembly GCF_002632415.2. Lineage (NCBI taxonomy): Bacteria > Pseudomonadati > Bacteroidota > Bacteroidia > Bacteroidales > Bacteroidaceae > Bacteroides > Bacteroides celer. Next base: position 902,457 of record NZ_CP178209.1, read on the forward strand.
AATACTCTTTGCCGGAGAAATCCGGTTGGACATCTTTATCACCTTGCAATACGACTTTTTCACGTTCCAAGAGTTGTAAACCCATATAGGCTGCCCCCAAGTCGCCGCTGACGCAGATCAGGTCAGTGTCTTTGGCTCCATTACGGTATACTACTTTATCCTTGTCGGCATCGCCAATACAGGTGATGCTGATAGCAAGGCCTGTCAAGGAAGAAGTGGTATCGCCTCCCACAATGTCGACATTATATTGCTGGCAAGCCAGACGGATACCGGAATAAAGTTCGTCCATATCTTCCACGCTGAAACGCTTGGAAAGACCAAGAGATACCGTAATCTGCCGGGGAGTACCGTTCATGGCATAAATATCGGAGAAATTAACTACTGCTGATTTATATCCCAAGTGCTTCAAGGGAACATAAGTCAGGTCAAAATGCACACCTTCCATAAGCAGGTCGGTTGTTACCAGTACTTGCTTTTCTGAAGGGTAGGAGAGAACGGCGGCATCGTCGCCCACTCCATATTTGCTGGATTCGTTTTCCAGTTTGATTCCCTCGGTGAGGTGGTCAATCAGACCAAACTCACCGAGAGATGCTATTTCAGTTCTCATAAATCGGGATGGTTGTTTAGGCACGGTTGATAAGTTCACGCATGATCGTGGTCATTTTCGGTTGAGCAGCGTCAGCGGCTTTCTGAACTTCTTCGTGTGTTACTTCTACGATTTTTCCTTCTACTCCTAAGTCGGTAATGACGGAAATACCAAAAACTTTGATACCACAATGGTTGGCTACGATAACTTCCGGAACGGTAGACATACCAACTGCATCAGCACCAAGGATATGGAATAGTTTATATTCGGCAGGAGTTTCGAAAGTAGGACCTTGCGTACCAATATACACTCCGTGTTGTACTTTAATTCCTTTTTCTTTGGCAATCTCGTCAGCCTTACTAATCAGTTCCTTGCTGTATGCTTCGCTCATGTCCGGGAAGCGAGGTCCGTAAGGGATATTTTTTCCGCGAAGCGGGTGTTCGGGGAAATAGTTGATATGGTCAGTGATAATCATCAGGTCACCGATTTCGAAATCTGCATTTGTACCGCCACTGGCATTGGATACAAACAAGGTTTTGATACCTAATTCACGCATGACACGTACAGGGAAAGTTACTTCTTTCATAGAATAACCCTCGTAATAGTGGAAGCGTCCCTGCATAGCCATGATATCCTTATTTCCTAGTTTGCCGAAAATCAGCTTACCGCTATGACCTTCGACGGTAGATACCGGGAAGTTGGGGATATCCGAATACTTTATTTCATACTTCTCGGTGATTTCGTTTGCCAAACTGCCAAGTCCGGTGCCTAGTATAATAGCAGTTTCCGGACTGGTATGCATCTTACCTTTCAGATAAGCTGCGGTTTCTTGTATTTTCTCTAACATAGTCAATAATATGTTGGTTAAATTTATCTTGTTGATTTTGTAATATTTCAATTTCAATAGGCAAGGCGTAGATAAATGGTTTCAATTCCTTGTCCAAAGCCGGATGGTTAATCAGGCGTGTTGCATCTTTCTCGGTGGTAATAATCAACCGGTGTTCTCCTTTCAGTTTATGAAACCGTTCTTTGATAAGCTGTATATCCCGATGAGTGAAATTGTGGTGATCGTCAAACGATAGTAAATCTATTTGTTTGCTACAACCTTCCAGTCTTTCGAGAATGGGAGCAGGTGAGGCAATTCCCGTCATCAATAATATATCAGTGTTTATCAGTGAGGACAAAGCAACCTCATGGTTTGTCGAAATTGCATTTGTGTCCGGAGACATGGTAGGGAACACTGGTTGCAGGTTACCATACCGGAACGATGAGAAGAATAACTGTTGATATGGATAAAGGTTCAGCCGTTTCGTGATAATGTTATAATCAATAGGCTTGATGTCTTGCGGGCATTTGGTGACAATAACGATTTGCGCCCGATTCTTGCCGCTAATTGGTTCACGAAGCCGTCCTGCGGGGAGCAAAGTGTCATCACAGAATAATCGGTGATAATCCGTTAACAGAATACTCAATCCCGGTTTGACGTATCGGTGCTGGAAAGCATCGTCCAATAGGATAACATCTATTGAAGGCTTTTGCAGTGCAAGCAACTTTTCTATGCCATGACAACGCTTTTCATCGACAGCTACTGTGACAGACAGGAATTTTTGATGCATCTGGTAAGGTTCGTCGCCAATGCTTCTTGCCGTACTTTCCGGAGTTGCCAATACATAACCTTTCGTGTGCCGTTTATATCCCCGGCTTAATACAGCTACCTTATATTGATTACAAAGAAACTTTATCAGATATTCAGTGTGTGGAGTTTTTCCTGTCCCTCCTACAGCGAGATTACCCACGCTGATGATAGGTATATCAAAACTCTTTGATTGAAGAACTTCCCAGTCAAAGAGTTTATTTCTCATCATTACCACTGCTCCGTAGAGCCAGGAGGCAGGGTAGAGCCACTTATGTATCTTGATAAAGTGTTCGTCCATGTATTACGGTTTATTTTATATTCAGTTCGAACGGAATACGTGCCTGAATCATGGATTGTTCTTGCAGATTTTTCAGTAAGCCGAATTGCTGGTAGTACTCGCCTAATTTACTTTTCAGTAATTGTGATTCTACATAATTCGTCGGTTTCGTATCAAGCAGGGAAGACAGGAAATCTTGTTTCTCAGGATAAGACACAACGGTATAGCCTTCGATACCGGCTTTTGCAACAGCAATGTCCAGTGCCTTGTCAATACCACCTAATTCGTCTACTAATCCCAGTTCTTTAGCAGTTTCCCCAGTCCATACACGGCCTTCGGCAATCTTCTCGATAGCTTCCTTCGTCATGTGACGTCCTTCGGCACAACGAGTTACAAAGGTATCATATCCTTCAGTTATCATCATTTGAAGCAATGATTTCTCATCCTCGTTAAACGGACGCATGATATTTCCGAAATCAGCGTATTTATTCGTTTTTACGACATCATAACTTAAGCCGATTTTGTCAGTCAATCCTTTCACATTAGGAATCATACCGAAGATTCCGATAGAACCGGTCAGGGTAGTAGGCTCTGCAACAATCGTATCGGCAACGCAAGAGATGTAGTAACCTCCTGACGCAGCATAATCACCCATAGAGACAATGACCGGTTTCTTTGTTTTCAGCTCTTTTACAGCATGCCAGATTTGTTCCGAGGCGAAAGCACTTCCACCTGGAGAATTGACACGGAGTACAACAGCTTTCACATCATCATTATCTTTCAATTTGCGCAGGTCACGAATGACTTTTGAACCGACAATCCCGTCTTCGGAAGTTGCAGAGCTCGGATAGTCTGTAATCTCACCGGATGCATAATAAACAGCTACGATATTACCGCTTTTATCTTTCGGCACATTTTTCCTTACGTTCATCATGTCGCCCAATCCTAATATAGGAAGATTATCATCTTCATTGATCTCTACCAATTTCTTAAGATAATTACGCACATCATTGCGATAAATCAGAGTATCAGCCAATCCGCATTTTACACTCTCTTCTGCCGGATAGAACATGAGCATGCGATCTGCATAAACATTCAGTGAGTCTACAGAAATATTACGTGAAGTAGATACCCCTTCCGTAACCTGTCCCCAGATAGAAGTGATAAATGTGGTAACCTGTTCGCGGTTGGCAGGACTCATTTCCGTAGCAATAAACGGCTCTACGGCAGATTTGTAAGTTCCCACCTTGAACACCTGCATCTCAACTCCTATTTTTTGCAGCAGATCTTTGTAGAACAGGGGAGCAGAGGCGATACCCCGCCATTCAATCATTCCTTTGGGATTGAGCAACACCTTATTGGCTGCGCTGGAAAGATAATAAAGTCCCTGCGTATAGGAGTCTGCATAAGCAATAACGAATTTTCCACTTTCTTTGAAGTCGAGCAGTGCGTTGCGGATTTCCTGCAAAGAAGCATAGGAGGTGCCTAATGAGTTTGCCTGTAGATAAATCCCTTTAATATTTTCGTTTTCTTTAGCCTTCTGGATAGAAGAAAGAATATCGTCCAGTCCGTACGTGTTAGATCCGTCACCCAACAACTGTGATAAAATACCCAGCGGATCTTCTTGCGTACGTTCAACCAACGTTCCGTTTAAGTCGAGCATCATTACAGAATTCTTTTTTACGATTGTTTCCGTGTCCGAAGCAGACATGATGCCAAACAACGTTACCATGCTGATTATAAATAATACAATACTTGACAAAATGATACCTGTCACCGTGGCAAGTGTAAATTTCAAGAAATCTTTCATTATACTTATTGTTTTTTGCGCCAGCTTGTTATTAAGCTAACAAAGATAAATAATTGAGTTGATATTTATTCAATAAGTCGTACGAATTTTTGTTTTATCACAGCGAATCCACATAAATAGGAACTTCCTCCATTTAAGATTTAAGTATATTTGTCTGTATCAAATCCTTTTAAATGAGAAGAAATCTCTAATTTTGTGGCACAACTATTAATACATTGAATAATACTATCATGAAAAAACTCACATCTATCCTTTTATTGCTTTTGTTTGTATGGACGGTACAAGCGCAAACTGCTCGTGAAGAGATCCGTGCAAACCGGTATTTATCCGCTAATAATTATTATGCATATCCCACGCCTACTGCCAAGCAGACAGCTGCTCCTAAGGGGTACGAACCTTTTTATATCAGCACATATATGCGTCATGGTTCACGGTATTTGATTGATCCGAATGATTATCGTTTCCCCAAGCAAACTTTATTAAAAGCCGACTCTTTAAACAAACTTACTGCAACAGGTAAAAACACACTGGATATTGTTTTGCGCATGGCTGATATGGCGGAAGGTCGTCTTGGTGAACTGACTTCGGTGGGAGCACGCCAACACAGAGGAATTGCAAAGCGTATGTATACTAATTTCCCACAGATATTTGCGGATGGAACAGAAGTGGATGCCCGTTCCACAGTTGTCATCCGGTGTATATTATCCATGACATCCGAATGCCTCCAATTGCAGGCGATGAATCCTAATCTATGTATCAAGAATGATGCAAGTTACCATGATATGTATTACATGAATCCTCCTGCTAAGGATTTGAGTAAAATAGCTAGTTCCGATAAAGTGAAAAAGGTTCAGAAAGATTTTGAGGCTACCCATGTACGTCCGGAACGGTTGATGAAAACATTGTTTACAGACGAAGCGTATGTAAAAGCAAACGTTGATGAAGCGCGCCTGATGAGACGTCTTTTTGATTTGGCTTGTAATATGCAGAGTCATGATACAGATATGCAGCTATATTCTCTTTTCACGGATGAAGAGTGTTATGATCTATGGAGTTGTAACAACTTATATTGGTATCTGACACACGCTTGTTCTCCTGTAACGGATGGTTTGATGCCCTATCGGGAAGCCGACTTGTTGCGTAATATTTTAGATAGGGCAGATGCTGCTTTGAAAGAAGGTAAGAACCTGGCAACTCTAAGGTTCGGTCATGAGTCTTGCCTGCTGCCGTTAGTCGCTTTATTGGAGTTGAACCATTATGGCGAATCTTACCCTGATATAGAAAAGTTGTCCGAACAATGGAGAGCATACGATATTTTCCCGATGGCCAGCAACGTGCAATTCGTCTTTTTCCATAAAAAAGGAAATAGCGATGTATTGGTAAAAGTACTACTAAACGAAAAGGAAACTAAACTACCGGTAAAAACAGATGTAGCTCCTTATTATCATTGGAAAGATGTAGAAAGCTATTATCGTGAAAAATTAAATAAATATCAGCATATGTAATGCGACATTAACTTAACAATCTATTTACCATGAAAAGAAAAAAAACTTTTGTGGCTGCAGCTTTAGCAGCAGGCTTGTTCTTCTATTCTTCCTGTACTCCGACTGAAAAAGCGGAAACAAAGGATTATACTCAATACGTTAATACCTTTATCGGTGCTGCTGATAATGGTCATACATTTCCCGGCGCGTGTTATCCTTTCGGTATGATCCAGACCAGTCCTGTGACGGGAGCAGTTGGTTGGCGCTACTGTTCTGAATATGTTTATGAGGATTCCCTGATTTGGGGATTTACTCAAACACATCTGAATGGAACGGGATGTATGGACTTAGGTGATATTTTGGTGATGCCGGTCACTGGCACACGTGCCCGTGCGTGGGATGCTTATCGTAGTCATTTCCCTAAAGATAAAGAAGCGGCTACTCCGGGATATTACACCGCAGAGCTCTCTGATCCACAGGTAAAAGCGGAACTGACTGCCTCTATCCATGCTGCCCTTCACCGCTATACTTATCACAAGGCTGATTCTGCCTCTATATTGATTGACTTGCAACATGGTCCTGCATGGAGAGAAGAACAATATCATTCACAAGTCAACAGTTGTGAAGTGAACTGGGAAGATGCTCAAACACTGACAGGGCATGTCAATAACACGGTATGGGTCAATCAGGATTATTTCTTTGTGATGAAATTCAACCGTCCGGTAGTCGATTCACTTTATCTTCCGATGGGCGAAACAGAAAAAGGAAAACGTATCATTGCCTCTTTTGACATGCAGCCGGGAGACGAGCTGATGATGAAAGTGGCTCTTTCTACCACCAGCATAGACGGGGCTAAAAAGAATCTGGAAGCAGAAATTCCTGCCTGGGATTTTGAAGGAGTGAGAACTGCCGCCCACAATGAATGGAATAACTATTTGAGCCGTATTGAAATAGAGGGTACTGATGATGAAAAAACGAATTTTTACACTTGTTTCTATCATGCGTTGATTCAGCCTAATCAAATTTCGGACGTAGACGGTATGTATCGTAATGCTGCCGACTCTATAGTAAAGGCTGGAACTGGTGCTTTCTATTCTACGTTCTCTTTGTGGGATACTTACCGTGCCGCTCATCCATTTTATACATTGGTGATTCCCGAACGTGTGGACGGTTTTGTGAATTCTCTCATCGAACAGGGTGAAGTGCAAGGCTTCCTGCCTATTTGGGGATTGTGGGGAAAAGAAAATTTCTGTATGATTGGTAATCACGGCGTATCAGTCATTGCCGAGGCTTATCGCAAAGGATTCCGTGGCTTTGACGCTGAACGTGCTTTCAATATAATAAAGAAGACGCAGACTGTATCTCATCCGTTGAAGTCGGATTGGGAGGTTTATACGAAATATGGTTATTTCCCGACAGACCTGATAAAAGCAGAATCTGTATCTTCCACTTTAGAATCTGTATATGATGATTATGCTGCTGCCGATATGGCACGTCGTATGGGTAAAGAGGAAGATGCCGCTTACTTCGCGAAACGTGCTGACTATTATAAGAATCTTTTCGATCCGGAGACGAAGTTCATGCGTCCGCGCAAAGCTGACGGAACTTGGAAAGCTCCGTTTAACCCAAGTGCGTTGGCACATTCTGAAAGTGTCGGTGGAGATTATACGGAAGGAAATGCATGGCAATATACTTGGCATGTACAACATGATGTTCCAGGATTAATCCAGTTGTTTGGGGGAGAAAAACCTTTCTTGAATAAATTAGACTCATTGTTTACGGTTAAGCTAGAAGGTGAAAGTTTAGCAGATGTTACTGGATTAATCGGGCAATATGCTCATGGAAATGAGCCAAGCCATCATGTTACTTATTTGTATGCACTGGCTGGTCGTCCGGAACGTACACAGGAATTGGTTCGTGAAATATTTGATACTCAATACAAAAACAAACCCGACGGACTTTGCGGAAATGATGATTGCGGACAGATGTCTGCCTGGTATATGCTTAGTGCGATGGGATTTTATCCGGTAGATCCGGTAAGTGCGGAATATGTATTCGGTGCTCCACAGTTGCCGAAGATGACCTTGCATCTGGCCGATGGCAAGACTTTCACGATTATTGCGGAGAATTTGTCGAAAGAACATAAATATGTAGATAGTATTACATTGAATGGCGAACCATATACGAAGAAAACGATCTCGCATGAAGATATTGTAAAAGGTGGTACACTGGTGTATAAGATGAAGTAATAAATTCTCAAGCATTCTCACTGCGATGAGAAAAAATACTCATCGCAGTGAGAATTTTTTCTCATTCCTATGAGTGTTTTTTCTCATAGTATTGAGAATTATCCCTTGTCAGAACATACGGAAACGGCGTTTTACACAGACTGAAACTACCTTTATTGCATAGTCCTGCTCACCTCTATACGCTGCTTTTCAAACTTCTCATTATTGGTGTTGCGGTTACTAACCTCTTTACAGCGAATAGGTGCACTCATTTCAAGCAAGCGCAAAATCTCATTTAAAGATTCACCTTCAAAAGTCGCTTTATAGGAATACTTTCCTAGTTCGGCGTCTTTCAGAATAAATTCCACGTTATAAGTCTGTCCCAAACGCTTGAATACATATTCCAGCGGGTCATCTCTAAAAATGAGTATTCCATCTTTCCATGAGCACCATTTATAAGTGTTGGTCTTATTGACGTTATATAGAGAAGTGGCCAGATTATAGTCAATCTTCTCTCCCGGTGAAAGGGAAATCGTCTTTTTCTGGTCAAGAGTGACTGCGACCTTTCCTTTTACTAACGTCACTGCTGCTACATGATCCGGAGCGTATGCATTCACATTGAATGCAGTGCCGGTAGCTTCTACAGTCAGTTGTTTCGTTTTTACGATGAAGGGATGCTCTTTATCGGATTCCACTTCAAAATAGGCTTCACCCTGCATCGAAACAACTCTTTGCTTATCACTGAATTGAGTCGGATACTTTAACGAACTCCCGGCATTCAGCCAAACTTTAGAACCGTCAGGCAGATTAACTACCGACCAGGTGCCATAAGGAGTGAATAACTCCTGATAAGTCTCTGCAATTTGGGAAGCGGGTTTAAAATAAAGATAAGCAGATAATATCAGTAAAGGAAGAAGTAAGATAGCTGCCACTTGCTGCCAATAGTGCAGGAAGGACAACTTAGGACGAACGGAAACCGCCGGCTGGTGTTGATGGAGAATCTGCTCCATTACTTTTCTGTGCGCACTGTCCACATCTATCTCTTCCGGATTAAAAGCTGGGTGACTGATCTCCCATACGTTTTTTTGTGCCAGAAAGCTTTTGTAGTTTTCTGGAGCAGCTGATATCCAATCATCCAGTATCTTAATGTCTTCTGCTGTAGACTCTTTCGAGAGATATCTGGAGATTATAATTTCTATGTCTGAATCTTTATTTATCATATGCATTTTACCTTATATATAATAGACGTTTCAGAAAGAAAATCCCACATTCATTAGTGGAAAAGAAATAAAAAAAGTAGTAAATAAAAATCTTTTAATAAGATGCGGAGCTGCTTCAATGCTTTGCTGATACGTACTTCTACCGTTCTGACAGAGATATTCAGGCGATTGGCTATTTCCTGATATTTAATGTTTTCTAATCGGCTCATCTCGAACACTTCTCTTTCTTGAGGAGGTAATTGTTCCAATGCATTTTTAAGTTGCCGGCATAAATCAGAATACAGTATGTAGTTTTCTGTCGTATCTATATCTATAGAATCCGATTTAAGTTCGTAAGCAACGTGTTCATCTATAATCCTGCGATGGCGTAATTCGTCCAGACAGTAATTCCTGACCGCTTTCAGTAAATATGATTTTAGTGAGTTCTCAATTACCAATGATTTCCGGTCATTCCATAGTTTGAGAAAGATATTTTGCACAATATCTTCACAGGTAGATTTCTCCGGAATGTAAGTACCGCCAAACAATACCAAATCTTTATAATAAGCATGGAATAGTCGGGTAAAAGCCTGTTTATCATCCTGTTTTAGTACTATTACCAGAAAACGGTCGTCGGAAGTCTGTTGTTGGATATTCGGCATAGTATTGTAGTAAAGGTTCTATTGTCGGGGGTAAAAATAGAAAGATTATTTGGGATAAACGATAGTTTGAAGAAAAAATAATGCAGATGAAAAAATAATGCGATATGGAATGTGGCTTTTATTTTTAGAAACGTCTTATTGATAGAAACGAGAGAAAAACACATTTATTAACCTTTAAATAATACAAGCCATGAGAAAGACATAATCAGTGAATTCAGCTTCCGACAACTGATAAAAAAAGGAAGGTCTGACTCACCTTCCTTTCCAAAGATTCAGTTATTCGTTAATCAACTTATTTGTAGAACCAATAACCAAACATGTAAAGGTATGAAACTTATTTCAATTAGAAAAATGAAAAAGAGAATTAATGTACCTGCGAATGTAAAAATGGGGAGAATCTGTGCTATATGGTTGTTTTGTATAGCTTTGCAAGCTGTCAGTATACCTATCCTGGCACAATCCGCCAAAATTACATTGCGACTGAAGAATGTGACTGTAGAGGAGGTCTTGACTAGTATCGAAAATCAGACAGAATATCGTTTTTTATACAACAAAGACATTGTTGATGTAAGTCGTATAGTAAGCATTACTGTGAAAAATGAACGGATGACTCTGGTACTGGATAAACTTTTTAAAGGCGAAGGAGTATCTTACACGATTGAAAAACGTCAGATTGTATTAAACAAAGTTTCATCTCAATCACAGGATAACAAACAGCCGGTCAAGGTGACCGGAAAGGTAGTGGACGAATCCGGAGAGGTTCTTCCGGGAGTGACTGTGATGATAGAAGGGGCTACTCAAGGAACCATTACCGGTATAGATGGCAATTACCAGTTGCAAGTTCCGGAAGGCTCGATACTGAAATTTACTTCAATAGGTTACACTACATATACGCAGAAAATTACCCGACCGATGACGTTGAATGTGACGATGAAAGAGGATTCAAAACAGTTGGATGAAGTTGTTGTGGTAGGGTATGGAACGACCACCCGTAAGAATCTGACAACTTCCATTGCAACGGTAAAAACGGAAAAAATATCGCGAGCCGCAACAAGTAATATGTCACAGATGTTGCTTGGGCGGGCTGCCGGACTGGAAGCTACGTTGACAAGCCCGCAACCGGGTGGAGCAGTTGACCTTTCAATTCGTGGGGCAGGTACTCCTATCTTTATAGTGGATGGAGTAATGATGCCTTCCACTTCTTTAGAGGTTGGAAACGGAAACCAGGTTATGCCCAACTCTATCAATCGTTCGGGATTGGCCGGACTTAATCCTGCTGATATTGAATCTATCGAAGTGTTAAAGGATGCATCTGCCTCCATTTATGGAATTGGTGCAGCCAATGGTGTCGTATTAATCACTACAAAGAAAGGTACTGAAACTCGTCCCCAAATCACTTATGAAGGAAATTATTCTATCGTGAAAAACTATCCGTATCTGGAACCTTTGAGTGGGGAAGAATATATGAATGTTGCCAACATTTTCAATAAAGAAAACTATTTATTTACGAATGGTATGTATCCTTATGGTGATAAACCTTTTGATAATAAATGGGTACCTCAATTCTCACCTCAACAGATAGCTGCCGCTCAAACAACAGACTGGCTGGATTGTGTATTAAAGGATGGTAGCATCAATAATCATAATATCACAATTACGGGCGGTTCTAAACTGCTGAAATATTATCTGTCCGGAAATTATTACAAACAGGAAGGTACGGTAGAAAACTCCGCTATGGAACGTTATGCTCTTCGGACAAACATTTCTTCACAATTGCTTCCATTTCTTAAGTTGACAGCAATTGTCAATGTAAATGAAAATGAATATACAAATTCAACTTCCGGTGGCGGAGGTGGTGGAAATGGGTACGATGCCATACAATCGGCATTGACTTATCCTTCTTATTTACCGATCAGAGGTGAGGACGGAAAGCCTACCTTATATTCAAATTACCCTAACCCGGCCGAAATGATAAAAGTTAGTGACCGGACTAAAACAAGCGGTTATTATCTAAACTTTGCTGCCGATGTAGATATAATCAAGGATATGTTGTCCTTCCGTTTGATGTATGGCATTAATAAGGAGAATGCTAATCGTAATCTGTATATTCCTTCTGACATATATTTTATGGACATGTATAAATCAAGAGGGCATTTGGGATATGTTGAACGTAGAAACCAAACTATGGAAGGCACGTTGACTTTCAAAAAGCAGTTTGGAGATTTGTTACGTGTCGATGCCGTAGTCGGTATGGGAAGATATACGAACGATTCAAATGGACTTGAACTTGACTACGAACAGATTAACGATCACATTGCAGCTGATAAGGTGGAAGCTGCGGAAGGCGCTTTCTACCCGACTTCTTTCAGAGCAGCCGACGAACGTCGTTCTCAATTTGCCAGGGCAAGTGTGGATGTGCTCGACAGATATGTAGTTGCCGCTACTATTCGCCGCGATGGGACGGATAAGTTTTTTCCGGGAAAGAAATATGCCTATTTCCCTTCAGTGTCATTGGCCTGGAAATTATCTAACGAGCCGTTTATGAAGCATATATCATGGATTGACCAGTTGAAGATTCGTGGTAGTTATGGACAGACAGGTAATGATAATCTGGGTAGTTCGCTTTATGGCACTTTCAGTCTGGCAGCCCAATATATCAAGTTCTCTAACAATTCAGTGACTTATGTGCCCTATCTGCTTAGCGGTCCTGATTACCCGAATGTTACCTGGGAAAAGACTACCATGAAAAATATAGGTATAGACTTTTCAGTCCTGAAAGATAGAATCTGGGGGAGTTTTGATATGTTCCGCAATGATGTAACCAACTTGCTGGGATATGACTCTGCCTCTCCGCTTAGTATGACATCTTCCGTCCCGATGAATTATGGACATTATGTACGTTACGGATGGGATGCGACTATCAACTCACTAAACTTTGAAATCCCCCGTGTGTTTAAGTGGACCTCACAATTGACCTTATCACATCATAATGCCGTTTGGAAAGAACGGATGCCCAACTATTATTATGAAGAATATCGAATCCGCAAGAACGAACCGGTGAATGCTTATTATTACTATGAAACGGAAGGCGTTATCAACATAGATAAAAGCAATATGCCCGAATCGCAGAAATCTTTGCCGGCAGATGCGCAACAGCCCGGTTATCCGATTATTAAGGATGCAAATGGGGATAATAAAATAACGATTGATGATGTAAAGATGCGGAATACACTTCCAAAAATTCACATAGGCTTTGGAAATACATTTGTATACAAAGATTTTGATCTGGATGTATTTATGTATGGACAATTCGGACGTACACGCTATAACTATGCATATCGTTGGGCACTTGTCGGAGATGTGTATTACACGAGTCCCAAGAATTCGAACAAATATGTATATACTATCTGGAATTCCCAAACCAATCAGAATGGAAACCGGCGTGGTATTGCTTCAACAAAGGCTGTCGCTTTACCTGGTAACGTAGGCTTTGAGGAAGATTATCAGAATGCTTCGTTCGTACGTGTCAGGAATATCACTTTAGGATACAACCTTTCAGGAAAGAAGCTGGGAAGAGTGGGTGATTATGTGAGTTCTATCAGAGTTTTTATCGACTGTCAGAATCCGTTTACTTTTACCAAGTTTGTAGGTGTCGATCCTGAAATAAAGACGGGTGGCGACGGCTCCAAAGCGGAGTATCCGATGACGAGAACATACTCCTTCGGAGCAAAAATATGTTTCTAAGAAAACCTGTAACGAAAGAAAGATTGAAAATATGAATAAGAATAAATTATTTAAGGTGTTTGTCATGATTGCATTTATCATGTGCAGTTGTGAGGATAATTTTGATCCCAAGATGTATGGCACGTTGAATGTTTCTAATTATCCGGTGACTGAAGCCGAATACGAATCATTTATGATGACCTGCTATATGCCTTTTACGACAACATGGACCTATTGGATCGGTGCCGGAACAAGTGGTAATCAGCACGGTTGGTATATCCCTGCTGGAGGTGTACTGAAGTTCTTTGATTATCCGACAGATGAGGTGGCTGTGTGGAATAATGGTTGGGGAGGCGGATATTATTTCCTTTCTAAAGCCGATTTTAGTCAGTGTGTTTATTATACAAGCGGTACGTTAAGTGATGAAAGGCCGAACCACTTTCCGAAAGTAAGTGAGATTTCCTACTTCACCAATGTGATTGGAACATTGGAGAAAGCTTCTACCGAAGTGGTTTCCGAAGGGCGTAAAAGGGAGTTTATAGCTGAAGCCCGTCTTTGCCGTGGATTGATGATGTATTATTTATTGCATGTATATGGACCTGTTCCTTTGATTGTCGATCCGGACGATCTGATTAATCCTTCAAAACTGGAAAATCTGGTGCGTCCGACATTGCAGCAAATGACGGAGTGGATTATGGCTGATTTTGATTATGCTTATCAGTATATTGCAGATACGCAGCCGGAACAGGGACGTTACAATAAAGACTATGCACGTGTATGCATCATGCGGCATTGCCTGAATGAAGGCTATTATATGTCCGGTTATTATCAGAAAGCGATTGATATGTATAACGAGTTGAAGGGACGGTATAGTCTTTTCAAGAAAGGGGACAATCCTTATATCGAGCAATTTAAAAATGCCAATAACTTTAATTCGGAAGTGATTATGGCTGTCAGCTGTGATGAAACGGCGGACGGTACGAATAAGTCCGGCAACTTTAACCCGCTGATGATGCTTGCTACTCCCGATAATGCAGCCAGAGTGGACGATCAGGGAAATCCGACTCCTTTCTATCTGCAAGGGCAGGGATGGGGACAAACTTTCAACGTGTCTCCGAAATTTTGGGATACGTATGATCCTTCGGACAAACGTCGTGAAGTGATTCTGACCAAATATTATACGACTGCAGGAACCTGGATTGACCGGAATACTACTACATGGGACGGGTTTATCATTAATAAATTCCCGGTGGAAACAGCTACGGCTTTTCAGGGGACTGATATACCGTTAGCTCGTTGGGCAGATGTATTACTCATGTATGCGGAAGCCGAAGTACGTAAAAACAATGCGGCTCCGTCCGCTGACGCTATTGCTGCGGTCAATGAGGTGCGTAAGCGTGCCGGACTGGGTGATCTCCCGTCATCGGCAACAGCGAATGTTGAAGCTTTCCTGGATGCTTTACTTACGGAAAGAGGACATGAAATGTTGTATGAAGGGATGCGTAAAATAGATCTCATCCGTTTTAATCAGTATGCGCAGCGTACAGCGAAGATCAAAGGAGTGGCTCCTACACATCAATATGTGCCTATTCCTAATTATGCGGTTCAACAAGCTTCGGAATCTTATGGAAAAGTGTTGGTACAGACCTTTGAACGTGAGGGATGGAAAGCGGATCTTGCGGCAGCTCGCAATTAATGTCATCATTCATTATTGTTAAACTAGAGATCTTAAGAAAAATGAAAAAGATATACGTATTATTCATGTCGTCGTTATTGCTCCTTTCGTGTGCAAAAGATGATGTTAGTAAGCCAAGTGAATGGCCGGAGTGGCCTACACCTTCAAAACCTAAAATAGAAAATGCCGTATTGCGGGGAGTGAATGGTGAAACGGTTGTGGCGGCTGGTGATAAAGTGAAGTTCACCGCACAGGTCAGTGATGAATATAATGATTTGGTTTCATTTCAATTATTAGTGACAATGGATGGAGCCGAAATCTTGAATTTGTCTAAAGGCTTGAGCGGACGCTCTGCAGTTATTGAAGAGGAAGCAACTTTGCCTTTTGTTGCCGGTTTTCAGAACGGGCGTCCTGTGGTAACTATCAAAGCTGTAAATGATTTGGGAGGTAATGAATCGACACTGACCCTGGATGAGGCTGCAAGTGTGAAAGTAACCCGTCCGGAAACACCTTCCAAATTATACATTGTTGATGATCTCGGAAATGTATATGAAATGGACAAGGCAAATCAGAATGAATCGGATTATGGTTTTCGGACGAATGCTGCGGATCTTGCAGGGATCGGAGATCATTTTAAAGTTGCCGAGAAGGTGGTAAATAATAAACCGGACTATTCCGGTCTGGTTTGGGGGTATGCGGATGATAAAATATCCATTGTGACGGATGATGCGGCAGCTTCAATACCGACTCCTAAGGTGGGAAGTTATACATTGGAGAATATCACTTTCGATATGTTGTCTTTCCTGACTGATAAGACACTGACGTATAGTATTGATATTGATAAATCCCGGTTCTTTGATGTGGGAGGAGGATATATCCAGTTGGATGTTGAACTGGTGGAAAGTGCCAAGGTTAATTTTATCGGCTTTGGTAATGATGTCACCAATATGCTCCGGCCGGAATTCTTTAAAGATGTTTCCGGTGCCAAGGCAAAATTCGATGGTCCGTCGGTACTTTATAACTTGAAATACAATACATCAAACGGTTTTATGTATATGGAACGGCCGCGGGATGTGTTTTATCCGGAAGTGATGTATATTGTTGGTACCGGAGTTGGATTCCCGCGTGAACCCTATGTTGCCACACTTGCTTGGGATTTCTCATATCCTCACCAGTGGTTCTTCTTTAAGAAGGTAGGTGCAAGTGCTTTTGAGGCAGTCGTATATATCGACCAGACGATGGGATTTAAATTCTATAGAGGATATGGCTGGGCGCAAGAAGAGGATACGAAGAATTTGTATACGGTTGAACCGGCTAACTTGGTTACGAGAAGTGCTCCCGGTGATTTGATTCCCGGTCCTGATTTTAAAGCTGGTCTTTATACGATACATATCGATAAAGCTAGTGAAATGATACGATTGATTCCTTATAATTGAGTTGGGAATCGGGATTAATAGTCTTTAATTTAATATTCAATAGAATTATGTATATATCAATGAAAACATATAGTAAGAAGTTTCTGGTTGCATTCTTTTTTTCAATGTTGCCAATGGTGTTGATGTCTTGTTCGATGGAGCCGGAAAAAGCCTCTTTCTCTATTTCCGGAAATTTGGGGAAGTTGCAAATCAGCAATGAAGGGTTTACAGAAGTTTATTCGATAAAGTCTAATACGGAGTGGAAATTTGTTAATGAGACCGATCAGTCTTGGGCCACCATTTCCCCGGTTAAAGGGAGTGGGAACGGAAAAGTGACAATTACTGTAAGTGCAAATGCGGGAACCGGTCGTACTGCCGTATTCCGTGTGGTGCCTAATGGGGTGAAAACGCAGGAAATAGAGATTATTCAGGGAAACTCCTATATCCCGGAAGCTGATGGAGTATTTCCGATTATAGCATGGACTGGAGTGGAAGCAGACAAATCACTTGAGAAATTTCCGGTGATGAAAGCATCCGGCATTAATATTTATCTGGGATGGTATAATGATTTGGAGACAACACTCAAAGTGCTTGATGCGGCACAGAAAACCGGAGTGAAGATGATAACTTCCTGTCAGGACCTATTGTCTGTTGGTACTGCCGAAGAGGTTGTAAAAGCGATGATGAATCATCCGGCATTGTATGCCTATCATTTGAAAGATGAGCCGGAGGTGAATGATTTGCCAGGCTTGGGGAAATTGGTAAAGAAGATTAAGACGGTGGATAGTCATCATCCCTGTTATATAAACTTGTATCCGAACTGGGCCTGGGGAAAAGAACTTTATTCTGAAAATGTAAAGTCGTTTATAGAGCAGGTGCCTGTGCCGTTTATATCGTTTGACAATTATCCTATTGTGTCTATAAATGGGGCTCCCAGCATTGTTCGGCCGGACTGGTATCGGAATTTGGAAGAAATATCAGCAGCTGCTAAAGAGAGTAATAAACCTTTTTGGGCATTTGCACTTGCACTTTCTCATAAACTGGATGAAACTCATTTTTATAAAATACCGACATTGCCCGAGTTGAGATTACAAGTTTTCAGTGATTTGGCTTACGGCGCACAGGCAATCCAGTATTTTACTTATCGCGGACTTCAACATGATGAACCGACCGAAGTATATGATTTGGTCAAGACGGTCAATCAGGAGGTGCAACAGCTTGCAGGTATATTCTTGGGAGCGCAGGTTATTTCAGTGTCTCATACCGGAAGCGAAATACCGGAAGGAACTACGGCGTTGGGAAGTTTACCGGCCCCTATAAAATCGTTGACAACGAGTGATACAGGTGCTGTTGTTTCTGTATTGGAGAAAGGTAGTAACCAGTATCTTGTAGTTGTAAATAAGGACTTTCGTAATGTGATGAATCTGGCAATTGATGTGGATGGTTCTGTAAGCAGAGTGCTGAAGGATGGTTCAACTGTAAGTCCGGATGGTTCTACGATAGCGGTTGAACCGGGGGATATGGTTATATTTACGTGGAGAAAATGAATAAAGGTTTCTAATTAGATAAAGTAAATTCGATTATGAAAAAGATATTACTCTTATTTTTTATTGGCATTATGTTAATTGCCTGCAGTCAGAAAACAGTCTCTGTTCGTGAAGTCTGGACAAAAGAACAGGCTAATGAATGGTATCAACAATGGGAATGGCTCCGAGGGTGTGATTTTATTCCAAGCACGGCAATCAACCAATTGGAGATGTGGCAGGCTGATACTTTTGATCCGGTGACTATTGACCGTGAACTAGGCTGGGCAGAAGATATCGGAATGAATTGTATGCGTGTATATTTGCACCATCTGGTTTGGGAAACGGATAAGGAAGGTTTTAAGAAACGTATTAATGAATACCTTACTATTGCCGCCAAGCATCATATCTCTACCATCTTTGTCTTTCTGGATGATTGCTGGAATCCTACTTACCAGGCAGGAAAGCAACCGGAACCACAACCGGGAGTACATAATTCGGGATGGGCGCGTGATCCGGGAGATTTGTATTATAAAGGTGATACGGCAGTGATACTTCCGGTCTTGGAGAATTATGTGAAAGACATTCTTACCACCTTTAAGGATGATAAGAGAATTGTGTTGTGGGATTTATATAATGAGCCCGGCGGTTCGGGTGGATATAGATACGGTGAAAGAAGTCTGCCGTTATTGCAGAAGATATTTACGTGGGGACGAACGGTTAACCCGTCGCAACCCTTGTCAGCCGGAGTTTGGGATATGAGTTTGACTAATTTGAATAAGTTTCAGTTGGAAAACTCGGACGTGATAACCTATCACACGTATGAAGGTCTGGATTCGCATCAACAGCTCATTGACACATTGAAGCAATATGGGCGTCCGATGATTTGCACGGAATATATGGCACGTACTCAAAATAGTACTTTCCAGGATATTATGCCGATGCTGAAGAAAGAAAATATCGGTGCAATAAACTGGGGACTTGTAGCCGGAAAGACAAATACAATATTTGCATGGGATACTCCGTTGCCTGACGTAGCTGAACCGTCCTTGTGGTTCCATGATATTTTCCGTAGCGATGGGACACCTTATTCAACAGAAGAAGTGGAATGTATTCGTTCATTAACTAAATAATTCCCTTATGATAACTATGAGGAATATATGGATAATGATGTTGGGGATATGCTTGTTTGGTTGTGGGGCTGGTAAACAGCCCCCTTCCTCACAGCTCTCTTTAACATGGAAACTGGAAAAAGATAGTGTGGAAGCCAGATATTTTAAGAATACATTCTGTTTGACGAATAACGGGAATAAATCCTTGGCTGATAATTGGGTGATCTATTTTAATCAGACACCAATTTATTATCAGCAACCTATTAATGCCCCGTTGGAAATAGAATGTATTGGTTCGACTTACTATAAAATGTATCCTACTGAACACTATCAGGCGTTGGCACCGGGTGAAACACTCTCTTTTACTATATTGAGTGAAAGAAATGTGATTAATGTATCTTCGGTTCCTGAAGGGGCTTATATTGTAGCTACCGATGAAAAAGGGAAAATGTTGCAGCCGCAAAATATTCCGATTGAGATCGGACTGTTTACGCCCGATGCCCAATGGATTCGTTCGAAGAATAGTTTTCCCTATGCAGATGGAAATTATTTGTATAAGCAGAATGATGATTTCAGCAAGCCTGTAGATTGTGATATACTTTCTCTCTTTCCTACTCCTAAAAAAGTAGAGAAGACGGGTGGTGTTTCTACTTTCTCTCCAAAGGTAGGTCTGAAGTTTGACGGTGTATTTAAAGAAGAAGCTCTTTTGTTGAAAAAGCAATTGACTTCACAGTTAGGATGTACCGTTTCTGACAAGGATGAAGAAACAATCATTGAATTGAAGAAAACAGAACTTCCTGCCACCTGCCAATGTCCGGATGAGTATTACGAAATTGTGATAAAGAATAACCTGTTAACTTTGAAAGCTAATGATGCGCATGGCATATTTAATGCTTGTCAGACATTGGTTGCTTTATTGGATAGCATGAAGCTAGCTTCCTCTCCGCTCCCCAATCTTCATATTACCGATTATCCGGACATGGGACATCGGGGAATCATGCTGGATGTAGCCCGCAATTTTACAAAGAAGACGGACTTATTGAAACTGATAGATATACTGTCATTCTATAAAATGAATGTACTGCACCTGCATTTGAGTGATGATGAGGCTTGGCGTGTAGAAATACCCGGATTGGAAGAATTGACAGAAATAGCCTCTCGCAGAGGACATACTACAGATGAACTGACATGTCTTTATCCTGCTTATGCTTGGGGATGGAATGAGGTAGATACCACCTCATTGGCTAATGGGTATTATTCTCGCAGTGACTTTATGGATATTTTGAAATATGCAAAAGAAAGGCATATCAGAATTATTCCTGAAATAGATATTCCCGGCCATTCACGGGCAGCAATAAAAGCCATGAATGCCCGTTACCGGAAATATATTGATACGGATCAGTCGAAAGCGGAAGAATATCTTCTGATTGACTTTGCAGATACTTCCCAATATCTATCGGCACAAAATTTCACTGATAATGTTATTAATGTCGCAATGCCTTCTACATACCGTTTTCTTGAAAAAGTGATTGATGAAATCGGGCGGATGTATCAGGATGCGGGAGTAGAACTACCTGCTTTCCATGTAGGTGGTGATGAAGTGCCGGAAGGCATTTGGGAAGGTTCTTCTGTCTGCCGTACTTTTATGAAAAAACATGGACTGACTAAGATACGGGATTTGAAAGATTATTTTCTGGGGCAAATTCTGGAAATGTTGGATAAACGTAATATACAAGCAGTTGGATGGCAAGACATAGTTATGAATCCGGATAATACCGTGAACGAACATTTCAGAAATAGCAAGGTCTTGAATTATTGCTGGAATACAATTCCGGAACAGGGTGGGGATGAAGTTCCGTATAAGTTAGCAAATGCGGGCTATCCTATTATACTCTGTAATGTGGGTAATTTCTATTTGGATATGGCCTATTGTTATCATGTGGAAGAACCGGGGTTACGTTGGGGTGGTTACGTAGATGAGTACGTAACGTTTGATATGTTGCCTTTTGATATTTACAAGTCTTTACGGCGGAATCTGAAAGGTGAATCTGTGGATGTAAAAACAGCCTCAAACGGTAAGCAACCTTTGACAAAAGAGGGGTATAAGAATATCAAAGGTTTGTCCGGACAAATCTGGGCGGAGACAATCCGTAGTTTCGAACAAATAGAATATTATCTTTTCCCGAAAGTCTTTGGACTGGCAGAACGCGTTTGGAATGCTCAACCATCGTGGGCATTGTCTCCGGACGGCAAAGTATATATGGATGCCAAACGAAAATATAATGCCGGTATTGTAACTTATGAATTGCCCCGTTTGGCAAAACGAGGTATTAATTTCCGGGTATCTCCTCCAGGTATTATAGTAAAGGATGGATTGTTACTCACTAATACTACCAATCCCAATGCGGTAATCCGGTATACAACCGATGGTAGTGAGCCTACGGAAAGTTCTGTAGAATGGCAAACACCGATAGCGTGTGATGCTCCACTGATAAAAGCAAAGGCTTTTTATTTAGGAAAGGAAAGTGTAACTACGGTATGGTTTAATAGATGATATATGAATAGAAGGCTGTTTTAATAATATTAGAATAGCCTTCTATTCTGTATTTAGGAAACTTTGATATATTCAAAAATTACAGAAAATTCTAGTTCTTGTTTACAATATTCAATGAATCTAAAACTGGAAGTATGAGTATTGATATTAATTATTGATTAAAATAATAGATACATTTATAACTTGCGTTTTAATTAGTTATCTCTTAAAAAGTATACGAAATCCAAAACTCACAACATGTCTATAAAAATCCCAAAACAAGAACAATAAATTAGGTTTAAGTGAATTAAGCATTATCTTTGTGCTGATTTATTGCAAAATATATAATTAATCTAATAGCATATGAAAAGTATAGATGATGATATATTGTTATTGAAACTGATTCGAAATGGCGATGAAACAGCTTTCAAACGTATTTTTTACAAATATATAGATTCTATAGAACGTTTCATTATGTGCTATATCCATGATCGAGAAAAAGCACAAGAATTGGCTTTGGACCTTTTTATTTATATTTGGGAAAAACGGGAAACATTACAGATACAGCTCACTTTAAAAGCATATTTATTCCAGTCAGCTAAGAATAAAGCTTATACATTTCTTCATAAGAATGAGAATTTAAATTATATTGATGATTTAAATCTTTTAGATCAGTCTGTAGAAGCTTATCCTTTTTTGGAGATGGAAGAGCTATCTCGGCTGATTGAAGAAGCTGTATCATTATTACCTGAAAAATGTAAGAAAATTTTTGAAAAAAGCCGTGTCGATAATTTAACTAATAAAGAGATAGCTTATTCATTGGATATTTCTGAAAAGACTGTGGAGAACCAAATAACCATAGCGTTAAAAAAAATAAAAAAACACCTTGGGGAGGCATATTCTTATTTATGGTGAAAAATATAATTTTCTTTTTTTGGGGGGTAAGTTCTTTTTAGAAGTCTAACTAATAAAAGGAATTTGTATGAAGAAGAATATAATTATCCCTTGGGAAATCATAATCAAAGATTTTAAATTAGAGTCAACAATAGAAGAAAAACTCTTATTAAAAGAGTGGCTATCTGATGCAGAAAATCAAAACTTATATAAAGAACTGAATTCATTATGGCTGACTTTAATGCAAGCTGGTAGCGAATATGTATCCAATGCGGATGAATTATGGAAGCAAATGGAAAAACGTATGTATGCTTCTAAGCCACAAAAGAAATTCAATCCCCAAAATTCGTTCCGTTGGTTGGCAATGGCAGCTTCTTTCTTGTTAGTTATATTATTAGGAAGCGGGGGGTATGTTGCCGTAAAATGGTATCACTTAAATAATATACATCGAACTTACTTTGCAATTAGCGAAAAAAACAAATTGCAGTTACCGGACAGTTCTATTGTATGGTTAAATACAGGTTCGCAATTAACATACATTTCTACTCCATTTGACAGTAAACGAAAGGTGAAATTAGAAGGAGAGGCTTTTTTCGATGTAACAAAAGATAGTTCGCGCCCTTTTATTGTAAATAGCGATGAAATTAGGGTAATAGTACATGGTACCAAATTCAATGTGGAAGCTTATAGAGAACAAAATGAAATTGCTGTCAGCTTATTGTCCGGTTCTGTTTCTATTAATACTCCTAAAGGAGTACGAAAAATGATATCAGGAGAAAAAGCACTCTATAATAAAAAAACAGAAAATTTGAAAATAGAAGCTGGGGCTCAGTTAGAAGGAATATGGGCTGCTAATAACCTGTCTATCAATCAACTTTCTTTAAGAGAAGTAGCTGTCCATCTTTCTAAATGGTATAATATAAACATTCATATTTCTTCGAAGATACCTGATAGTCAACTGTATACGCTAACTATTAGTAAAGAAGACTCTATAGAGGATATTTTGATACTACTATCTAATATAAGTCACTTCAAATACCGTTTTATTGATAATAATAATATAGAAATTATTAACTAATAAAGTATTAATAACAAATCGTATTATGGGTCCATAACCTTTCTTTTTTCCTTATGAAAACATAAGGAGAAGACTAATATTAACCAATAAATAAAATCCATTCATTAAAATTTAGTATTATGATTACATTGAAAAAGTTGACAGATAGGATAAAATGGAAAATTTCATTAATGATAGTAATTTATTATTTATTACCCTTATTTGCTTATACAGGCTATGCTCAAGAGACTATTGTACTCAAATTAAATAATATTAGCTTAAAAGAAGCTTTGAAAAAAATTGAATCGCAGACAAATTATACATTTGTATATGATGAAAATATCATCAGCCTCTCACATAAAGTTAATATGAATTTGAATGAAAATTCCATTCGCATAATCTTGAATAAACTGTTATATTCAACAAATATACAATATGTAATTTCTAATAAAAAAATAATATTATCTCCAAAGAGAACCGAAATAATCTCTAAGAATAACAAAAAACGAGTTATTACAGGAAAGGTTACAGATGCTGAAACAAATGAACCACTAATTGGAGTAAGTATCATTATAAAGGAAACTCTGGAAGGAACGGTTACTGATTTAGAGGGGGAATTTACGTTATCTGTTCCCCAAAACACTCAATTGGAAGTATCTTATATAGGATATAAAAAGCAGACAATTAATGTCAGCGATTTGGGCTTCTTCAACATCCAAATGAAATCAGATAATGAAGTTTTAGATGAGGTTGTCATTGTAGGAGCAGGTACACAAAAGAAAGTATCTGTGACAGGGGCTATCACATCTATACGTGGTAATATATTAAAAGCTCCAACTTCTTCATTAACTTCTAATCTTGCAGGTAAACTATCTGGAGTAATCGCAATGACTACAACAGGTGAACCGGGAGCCTCTTCGGATTTCTATATTCGGGGAGTGAGTACATTTGGAGGACGTGCCACTCCTTTGATTTTACTGGATGGTATAGAAATTTCATCAGGAGATTTGAATAACTTGCCGGCAGAATCAATTGAAAGTTTCTCTATTTTAAAAGATGCTTCAGCAACTGCTATTTATGGTGCGCGTGGTGCTAATGGGGTCATGTTGGTTACAACCAAAAGTGGTATGGAAAACTCTAAAGCGAACATTAATGTTTCTATTGAAACATCTTTATTAAAGCCTGTTAATGAGGTGAAATATGTAGATGGCGTAAGATGGATGCAACTTTATAATGAAGCACAGTTAAGTCGAAATCCGAGTGCTACTCCTAAATATAGTAATGAACGAATTCAATTTACAAAAGATGGTGTCAATCCCGCAGTATATCCAAATGTAGACTGGTATGATCTAATGTTTAAGGAATATACTTTTAACCAACGTGCTAATATTAATTTACAGGGAGGAGGATCTAAAGTGACCTATTACATGAGCTTACAGGCCAATCATGACACGGGTTTACTTGATATTCCCAAAACATTCTCATTTGATAACAATATCAACCAGTGGGAATATACTTTTCAAAATAATATCGCTTATAAGATTACCTCTACAACCCAATTGGGATTGCGTATGAATGCTCAGTTTGGAACTAACACTGGTCCCTCTAACTCTACTAGTGATATTTTTTATCAAACTTATAATGCTAATCCTGTAACTTTTCCCGCTAAATATCCTTCTAATCCGGGAGATCCTCATGTCAAATTTGGTAATGTAATTTTGACAGGTTCAGAAACATACATTAATCCCTATGCATATATGTTGTCTACTTATAAAGAAAGTCATTATACAACACTCAATACTTCATTAAATGTAGATCAAAAATTAGATTTTATTACTAAAGGGTTGAGTATTACTGCACTTATAAATCTGAAAGCATACTCCACTACTGCTTTTACTCGAACTCTTACTCCTTATTATTATAAGGTGATTGAATCAAGCTGGTCACCTGATGATCCGAATTATTATGAAGTAGAATCTGTAGGACCAACAGGAAGTGATTATATTGATCAGTCTCAAATAGATCGCTGGACGGACAATACTTTTTACGTTGATACTCGTATCAATTACACTCGACGTTTTGAAGATCATTCTGTATCCGGTATGTTGATGTATATGCAACGTGAGAATAGAAACAGTGTGTTACCTCACCGTAATCAAGGGTTCTCTGGTAGATTTACTTATGATTTTCAAAACAAATATCTGGCTGAGTTCAATTTTGGGTACAATGGCACTGAACGTTTAGATAAGGGAAATCGTTTTGAGTTTTTTCCCGCTGTTTCATTAGGATGGGTGCCAAGTAATGAGAAATTCTGGATGCCAATTAGTAAATATATAGATTATTTCAAGATAAGAGGGTCTTATGGTTTGGTTGGTAGTGATGAAACCGGCAGTAATGCTGGGGCACCTCACTTTTTATATGTGGATCAGGTTACGATAGGAGGTGGAGGAGGATTCTATACAGGAGCTAATTGTAACACTTTTAGAAATGGACCTGCATTTGGTGGATTTGCAGTACAAAATGCTTCATGGGAACGTGTGAAAAAATTAGATATAGGCATAGATATGAATATATTAGAACAAATAGGGGTAAGTTTTGATTATTTTTATGATCGCCGTAATCGTATCTTGATGAGACGAGCTTCCTGGCCTATTATTATGGGATATTGGGGAGCTACTCCATGGAGTAATATCGGTGCTGTAGACAATAAAGGATTCGAAATAAGCATAAATTGGAAAAAAGAATTAATTAAAGATCTGTTCATAGACCTTCGTGGGAACTTTACCTATACTCAAAATAAATATGTAAATAAAGACGAACCTAATTATCCTTATATATGGCAGACGGAGACTGGAAAACCGTTAAGTACAACAGTCGGTTATATTGCAGAAGGCTTATTCAAAAGTCAAACAGATATTGACACTAGCCCTAGTCAAATAAATTTAGGAAGTACAGTTATGCCTGGAGATATAAAATATCGTGATGTTAATTGTGATGGGGTTATTAACCCGGAAGATCAGGTAATGATTTCTCCGTATGGAAATACACCACGTATTCAATATGGTCTAGGATTGAATTTGACCTATAAAGGTTTTGATTTTGGAATGTTTTTCAATGGTTCTGCTAAACGAACCATTATGATTAGCGGAATAACTCCTTTTGGTTCTGATGCGGGTAATGGTGATCGAAATTTAATGCAGTTCATTGCAGATGACTATTGGTCAGAAAGTAATCCAAACCCGAACGCAACTTATCCTCGTTTAGGAATATCGAAAACACAAACCTCCAATAATACCGTTAACAGTACTTATTGGATGAGAAATGGAAATTTCCTTCGGTTTAAAACACTCGAATTTGGATATAAATTCCCATTTTGTCGTGTTTATGTAAGTGGAGATAATTTAGCGGTGTGGAGTCCTTTCAAATTGTGGGATCCTGAACTAAGCTGGAATTCATATCCATTACAACGCACATTCAACTTTGGAGTACAATTCAATTTTTAAAACTCATTATAATATATATTCGTATGAAAATAATAAATAGTTTTATGATACATTTCATGAAAATAGTATTATCGGTATGTCTTTTTTCTTCTTGTAGTTATTTAGATGTAGTTCCTCCTGAAACAGCAGACCTAGATGACACTATGAAGGATCGTGAAGCAGCCTTAGGCTTTCTTTACTCTTGCTATAGTGGAGTGAAGGAGAATTGTGCGAATGACGGACGTGGCTTTGAAGCTTCGGCTGATGAATTCGTTCATCCTAGATTATGGGATAATACAGGACAACGTGCCGCATGGAATCTTCTCTCAAGTACATTCAAACCTGCTAGTGGTGGATACAGCAATAGTGATTATTGGAGTTCTGATATATGGAGAACCTCATATAATAATTTAGGGCAAGTGCACTTATTTATAAAATGTCTAGAAAATTTAAGTCCGGCAGGAGTTACGGATTCTGACAAAATCCGTTGGAAGTCAGAAGCCATATTTCTTGATGCATATTATCATTTTAGGGTATTAGCTGCTTATGGTCCCTCACCTATCATTACTCACTGGATGGACCAAAACACTTCGACTACATCACTCCCTGGACGCTCTCACTTTGATTATTGTATAAAATATATTACTGATAGATTAGATGAAGCAGCCAAAAACCTACCTGCTACTGTAGAAACTGCAGATTTAGGAAGAGCTACCTCTACTATTTGTAAAGCTCTAAAATCTAGAGTGCTACTTTATGCTGCTTCTCCTTTATGGAATGGTTCGTTTCCATTTAAAGATTGGAAAAATAATAATTATGAGACTCCGGGATATGGGACTGAACTTGTAAGTAAAAGTTATGATAGAAAAAAATGGGAAGATGCTTTACAAGCTTCTTTAACAGCATTAACTTTTGCTGAAAATGAAGGAAAACGAAAACTCTTTAATCTGGTTCAATCTGAACAGATACGCAATAACGAATCTGTGTCATTACCATATATTCCCGGTATAGATGATGACGAATTTAAGAAAAGGGTAGTT
Source organism: Bacteroides celer (assembly GCF_002632415.2). Classification (NCBI taxonomy): domain Bacteria; kingdom Pseudomonadati; phylum Bacteroidota; class Bacteroidia; order Bacteroidales; family Bacteroidaceae; genus Bacteroides; species Bacteroides celer. The sequence continues at coordinate 930,793 of NZ_CP178209.1, forward strand.
ATGCTTCGATATATGTTAACAGCTGCTGAAACAGCAGGAAATGCGGAATGTATTTGGGGGGCTTACACAAATCAAGAAATACTTAAGCAGAGTCTACCTCATTACATTGTAATGTTAAATGGAGTACGGCAAAGTGGCTTTTCCGGTAGAAACCCTTTATTATATACTGTAGAGCATTTTTATACTAAAAACGGCAAACTGCCTAAATTTGACAATCAATTTACCAATGAAGCCGATTGGTTTAATTCTGCTAATATTCCAGGACATCAAAATATTATTAATCTGAATGTTAAACGTGAACCTAGATTTTATGCATGGCTTTCATTTGATGGAGACGAATACAGTTCAAAACTGGCTAATGGTTCACCTTTAATTATAGAAGCTAGAAATAGCAATTTGCAAGGTTTTAACGAGGGACTATATAATCGTGATAATTGTGTAACTGGATATTTTAGTAAAAAATATATAGAACCTGGTTTAAATGCAGATAAACCGTCATTTGGTTATTTAAATAAGTACCCGACAATGTTTATTCGTCTTGCAGAATTGTATCTCAATATAGCGGAGTGTTATGCAGCCTTAGATGATAAAGAAAATGCTATAAAATATTTGAATTTTATTCGTCAACGAGCTGGAATTGCAGCATTAGAGGGCAGTGACATTACTCGTGATATGAATATTATGGATTGGGTACATAACGAACGTTTTATTGAGTTATGGGGGGAAGGCCACAGATATTACGATGCTCGACGCTGGATGATAGCTCCGGAAGTATTTAAAAGTGGTGTACGTGAGGGACTTAATGCTATAGAAAAGAAAGATCCTTCCATGGAAGAATTCAATAAACGAATTAAAGTAGATCAACCATTTCAGTGGAGTGATCGTATGTATTTACTGCCTATATATATTGATGAATATTATAGTAATCCACAATTAGTACAAGCCCCCGAATATTAATCCTTTAAATATGTAGATGTATGAAAAAAATAATATATAATTTGATATGTTTCAACATAATAATACTTTTGTTTGCTTGTAATGATTCTGAATATGATTTTACCAATTTATTTCCTGAAGAATATCATAAAGGACTTCTAATAAAGGAAAATGGAGAGCAGATATTAACAATGTCTGCATTACATGACACATATTCCTATCCACTTATTATATTGAAGAGTGGTAGCAATCCTGATTTGAAAGCTACAGGTACGCTTACGATCATGAATGACGAAGAAATGGAAGTATATAATCGACAAAAAGATGTGGAGTATTGTATAATTCCGCCTTCTGCCTATTCTTTAGAAAAAACAGAAATATCTTTTGCGGCTGGTGAAACTTCAAAGACTACCAATATTACTTTTAATACAAAAGCGGTCAGTCAACTTTCACATGATAAAATTTGGGTCTTACCTATCCAGTTAAGAAGTAAAGATACTAATGTTTTTAAAAACACTCTGATTTTAAAGGTAACGTCATTGCTTCCGACAATTTCATTTACAAATGAGGAGGTTGAATATAATTCATCTCCAACAGATTTTATATATTGTATGAACTTGCAATTGAGTAATGTTGAGGAAGAGTTGGAAGCATTTACTTGTAATGTAAAAGTGCCAGATAATGCTAGTGAACTAATAACCGAGTATGAAAATAAAACAGGAAAAAAAGTTTTATTATTAAATGAAGGCTATCTTTTAGGAGATAATAATGATGCAACATTATTTTTTGATAAAGGGAGTACTTTGGCAACGATGAACATCACTCTTGACAGAAAATCGCTTCCTGCTCAGACTTGTATTTTGCCGCTACAAATAAATGAATGTAGTGATAATCGGTTGACATTATCTGACCGTATATTTTATTTGATAATATCAAATACAGTAGATCGGAGTGGATGGAAGATTTATTTCTGCAATACAGACATGAAAAATGTAGATCCTAATAGTGATGCTGGCAAAGGAGGCATTGAAGCGATTTTGGATGGGGATTTCTTTACTTATTGGCACTCTGCATATAATGTACCTGATTACGGGAATGGAAGTAATGGAGGATATAAAGGAGTTCTGTCTAAAGGAGAACAGTACACTTTTGTTATTGATTTTGGTGAAGCACTTAAACTTTCAAAAGTAGGTATAGCTCAACGAGTTCAGCCTGCTGGAAATAACGAAGAGAATTGGTATGGTTGGAATCAAAATGTGAAAACAGTTAATATAAAAGGAGCAGTGGACGGTGCTACTAAACTTATACCAGATATGGATAACTATTCTGCTTATTGCGGAATGTGGGGAACTGATGACTATAAAGATTTAATGCCTGCCAAAACAATGGAACAAGGTACCAAGTATGCTCAAGAAGGGACTTTGCAATGGTTTAATGTAGAATGGAATAAAGAGAATGCATACCGATATTTACGAATAAGCATTACCGAACGACATCAGTCAAATAATAAAACAGTTTCTTTATCTGAAGTGAATGTTCAACTAGCGGAGTAGATAAGAGAATGAAATTATAGTTAACATTATCTTTTTGAATGGTATTAATCCTATAAAATAATATCGATTATGAAAATCAACTTTTTAATTAATTCAATATTTTATGTTGCAACAACATTGTTGATAATGATATTGCAATCATGTGCTTCTGAATATGATCCGACCAAGAATATGCTACCTCCTGCTTCTAATGCTAAAATACTTATACCATTAGCAGATCCTTTCATTTTATATGATAATAATACATATTATGCTTACGGTACTTCTAGTTCTGAAGGTTTTCAGGCATATGTATCGACTGATCTAAAACATTGGGCATTAGCAGAGACTCCTTTAGGAAATCATCTTGTTCTTAAGAAAGGTAACCAGGTGTATGGGGAATCTGATTTTTGGGCACCAGAAGTTTATAAGAAAAATGGAATGTATTATATGTTCTATTCGGCAAATACTCGAATTTGTGTGGCGACTTCTGACTCTCCACTAGGACCATTTATTCAATCGGAAGTAAAGCCATTAATTAGCGATGAAGGTTGTATAGACCATCACTTGTTCATTGATGATGATGGTACTCCTTATTTATTTTTCGTACGTTTCATAGAACCGGATGGTATAACTTCGGGGAATAACATATGGATGACACGAATGAATGATGACCTACTATCTATTAGGGATATGAAAAGCGAATGGAAGCATTGTATTAGTGTTTCGAAGCCTTGGGAGAATATAATGGGGCGTATTATTGAGGGGCCTTTTGTTCTTAAACATAATGGTAAGTATTATCTCAGCTATTCAGCTAATGATTATCAGAGTCAAAGTTATGGTGTAGGATATGCGACTTCTACTAATCTGTCTAATCCGAATTGGGAAAAAAGCCCTTCCAATCCGATTTTAAAAAATCCCAATAATTTAGTTGGCACAGGACATCACTCCTTCTTTTCTGATGCAGAAGGTAACTTATGTATTGTCTTTCATGCCCATAAAAGTTTATCTGAAATACATCCAAGACATATGTATATCAGTTATGCGAATTTTGATTCTATGGGTTCGTTAGTAGTGGATAGCAAATATTCCAAGCCGATGTTAATTATAGATGATATAAAATAGTAAATTTATGACTAATCAAATATCTAAACAGCGTATTGTAATGATAGCATTAGGATTAATTCTGATACTATCGAATATAGAAGCGCATAAAAATAGCAAAGGAATTCCCTTAGCAGATCCTTTCATTTTATGTAGTAATGGAATGTACTACGCCTATGGAACTTCTAGTCAGGAAGGGTTTAAGGTGTATGTCTCTAAAGATTTGGAAAAATGGACGCTAGGTGATACCCCACTAGGGAATCATCTAGTCCTTCAAAAAGGTGTTGATGTATGGGGACAGTCGGATTTTTGGGCTCCAGAAGTGTATTATATTAATAATAAGTACTATATGTTTTATTCGGCAAATACTAGAATCTGTGTAGCAACATCGCTTTCTCCTTTAGGGCCGTTCAAACAAGAGAAAGTTCAGCCCATTATTCCTGATGAAGGATGTATTGATCATCATTTATTTATTGACGACAATGGTAAATTTTACATATTCTTTGTGCGTTTTAATGATGGAAACAATATTTGGATGGCAGAAATTTCTTCGGATTTACAACAAATAGCTTCTAAAGAAACATGGAAACATTGTATTAGTGTTTCTCAACCTTGGGAGAATAAAATGGGACGTATTATTGAAGGTCCTTTTGTGTTAAAGCATAATGGGGTCTATTATCTTACTTATTCTGCAAATGATTATAGAAGTTCTGATTATGCGGTAGGTTACGCAACTACACATGATTTATCTAATCTTCAATGGAAGAAAAGTCCAAATAACCCCATCCTTCATCGTCCTGGAAAATTAGTCGGTACGGGACATCATTCTTTTTTTTATGATACTAAAGGCAATTTGAAAATTGTCTTCCATGCTCATAAAACAAATACGATTATTCATCCACGCGAGATGTATATTAGTGATGCACAATTAAAGAATGATAAGCTGAATATATCTTCTAAATTTAAGAAGGCAATTATATGTAATACAAAAGATTAATTACTATATTCAAGTGTAACAGTTGATGTGTGCTTGATTAATTTTCACTTTGATGGAGGGCAACTTGATAGTTTATACTTTTAACTGGAGAATGTCCTCTATCAATGTGGATTTTTTACTTAGGCATACAAATCTTTTATTGTAATTGGAGGTTTGCTTTGGCAAAAGTAAATTTCGGTATTAGTTCGATTAATTCCATGATTATGCTGACTTTTTCCATATCCTTTTGCTGAATTATGCCCATGCATGGTATGTGCCAATACGTTGAGAAGTGTGCCGATAGGAGTTCCCATGTCGCTCACATTAGCAGTTACAGGAGTAGCCATAGCCAGACCAATTTTCTCTTTACTGTCTGCGGAAAGTTTTTTTAATACAGGAGTAAGGAAAGTGAGCATTATGGCAGAGTGCATAGCGTGATTGTGTTCTGAAAGGTCTTATAATGAAGCGTGCCAACAACACATTCAGTCTGCTTTTGGTTGTTGCGATGGCAAGTATGTCCCCACTGATAAACAATATAATGATAGGATCGGCAAAACAGTGTATGATGTCCTTGAAGATATTAATATGGATATTAGGTAGTCTGCTGCAATTTCTCTAAATTTGTGCCATTAACTCGACTAATACATTCATGGAGCATACTGAAACTTTAATAGTAGAGCAGTTGAAGACAGGTAACGAAGATGCCTATCAATACATCTATGACCGTCACTATGCTCTGCTGTGTCATGTCGCGAGTGGCTATGTAAGAGATCAATTCCTTGCGGAAACCATTGTCGGAGATACCATTTTTCATTTATGGGAGATTCGTGAAACGCTGGAGATTTCCGTTTCCATCCGTAGCTATTTGTTGAGAGCCGTCCGTAATCGTTGTATCAACTATCTTAATTCAGAATGGGAAAAGCGCGAGATTGCGTTTTCATCTCTGATGCCCGATGAGATAACAGACGATAAAATGACGATATCCGATTCGCATCCGTTGGGGACATTGCTGGAGCGTGAACTGGAAGAGGAAATATATAAAGCCATTGACAAATTGCCGAACGAATGTCGTCGCGTGTTCGATAAAAGCCGTTTTGAAGGAAAATCATACGAAGAAATTTCTCAAGAGTTAGGCATCTCTGTCAATACGGTTAAGTATCATATAAAGAATGCATTAGCATCTTTACAAACGAATCTAAGTAAATATCTGATTACTCTACTTTTATTTTTTTTCGGGTAAAAACGAAAAAAAGTCATTTTTAGACTACCCTCAATTAAAAATCTACTGTCTCCTTTATAGAACGCAGAAAAATGGAAGAAGAAAAGAAACATATTGATGAATTGATTGCAACCTATCTGACCGAAGGTTTGGACAAAAATGCTTTAGCCGAACTAAAAGCATGGATAGCTGCATCACCTGAAAATGAGGATTATTTTATTCAGCAACGGGAAGTCTGGTTCTCTGCCGTGAGCCGTGAAGCCGCGTCGAAATACAATAAAGACAAGGCATTCGATACCTTTAAGAATCGTATCGGGAGCCGGAAGCAAGTGGAGAAAGCTCCTCGCCAGGAATTCCGTTTGTCGGCGTTGTGGCGTTATGCCGCGATTATCGCAGTCATACTTGCAGTAGGATGCTTCTCATATTGGCAGGGAGGAGTGAATGTAAAAGACACTTTTGCAGATATATCCGTAGAGGCTCCTTTAGGATCAAGAACGAAACTTTATTTGCCTGATGGTACATTGGTTTGGTTGAATGCCGGTTCACGAATGACCTACTCACAAGGCTTTGGAGTAGATAACCGTAAAGTAGAATTAGAAGGTGAGGGATATTTTGAAGTCCAACGGAATGAGAAACTCCCTTTCTTTGTAAAGACTAAAGATTTGCAATTGCAGGTATTGGGAACAAAATTTAATTTCCGCGATTATCCGGAAGATCACGAAGTGGTAGTATCCTTGTTGGAAGGGAAAGTGGAATTAAATAATTTACTGAAAAAAGAGAAAGAAGCTTTCCTTGCACCCGACGAGAGAGCGATATTAAACAAAGCGAACGGATTGATGACCGTAGAAACGGTCACAGCCTCCAATGCCTCCCAATGGACGGATGGCTATCTGTTTTTTGATGAAGAACTTTTGCCGGACATCGTGAAAGAACTGGAACGTAGCTACAATGTGAATATCCACATAGCTAATGATTCATTAAATAAATTCCGGTTCTACGGAAACTTCGTCCGTCGGGAACAAAGTATTCAGGAAGTGTTGGATGCGTTGGCATCTACAGAGAAAATACAATATAAAATTGAAGAGCGCAATATAACTATCTATTAACCGGTTACCAGAGATTATAATACTATGATTGTTTAACCTTATAATTGAAGAATATGAGTAAAGGAAATAATACTGAATAGTCTTTAGTGAATGATAAGGAGAGAAAAATAAAAACCGGAAGATCTCGAACATCTTCCGGCTCCTGAATCTCTTCTTCAACAACTTTCAAACGTGAGCATGTTTTCAAAAGAGATTATGCAAAGTTAGCAAAATACATCTCTTTTAAAACGAGTTATTCAAGTTTTAATTAAATAATTTGTTTATTTTATGAATTACAGGAAGAAGGCCATATTAATGGTCGTGGCTCTCTTTTGCCTTAACATAGCAATACTAGCCCAGGCCGTTTCATTGAAAATGAATAATGTTTCAGTGAAAGAAGCAATGACGCAATTGAAGAATAAAAGCGGATATTCTTTCGTATATAAAGTGGGAGACCTGGATACCAGGAAGATTGTAAGTGTAAAGGCAAAACAATTGAATGAAGCTATCGATCAGATATTGTACGGGCAAGAAGTTGTTTATGAGGTAAAGGGCAAGAATATTATTGTCCAAAAAGGGCAAGCGCGGCAGAATACCTCTAAAGACACTAAAAAGCGTAAAGTCACAGGTACAGTGAGCGATGCCAACGGTGAACCGATCATCGGTGCTACCATCAAGGAAAAAGGAACAACCAACGGAACCGCATCTGATTTGGATGCTAAGTTCTCTCTGGAAGTGTCACCGGGAGCTGTATTGGAAGTCTCCTATATCGGTTATCAGACACAGGAAGTAAAGGTGGGCGACCGGGTATCTTTATCTGTCACCTTGGCTGAAAATCAGCAAATATTGGACGAGGTGGTAGTGGTGGGGTATGGTACAACCTCCCGTAAAAACCTGACTACTTCTATCGCTACCGTAAAAACAGAAAAAATATCCAAAGCGGCTACTAGCAATATCTCAGGAATGTTGCTGGGACGTGCTGCCGGTTTGCAGGCAACCGTTGCCAGTCCCCAGCCGGGAGGAGGTATTAATATCTCCATTCGTGGAGGTGGTACACCGATATATGTGGTGGATGGAGTAGTTATGCCTAGCGGCTCTTTTGAAGTCGGCACGGGAAGTACGTCACTTCCTTCTTCCGTCAATCGTGCCGGACTGGCCGGATTAAACCCCAATGATATTGAATCCATTGAAATCCTGAAGGATGCTTCTGCAGCAATTTATGGTATCGGAGCAGCGGATGGTGTTATTCTGGTGACTACCAAAAAAGGAAAAGAGGGAAAACCGACCATCGTGTATGAAGGAAGCTATTCCGTGCAAAAACATTATCCTTACCTGGATGTATTGAGCGGACCCGAACTGATGAACATGGTGAATGTGTTCAGTAAAGAGAATTATTTATATGACAAAGGCCAGTATCCTTATGGAAATGCCGCTTATGACGATAAATGGACACCTATCTTTACACCGACACAAATAGCCAATGCCCCGACTACGGATTGGCTGGATAAGGTACTGAAAACAGGTGCAGTGACCAATCATAATCTGACGATTAGCGGTGGTTCGGAAAAGTTTAAATACTATCTGGGCGTTAACTACTATAAAGAAGACGCTACCGTTTATAATTCGGATATGGAGCGATACTCCCTGCGTACAAACATCACATCCCAGCTGACTAATTTCCTGAAACTGACAACAATTGTCAACTTGAATCAGAATAATTACACGAACTCTACTGTCGGCGGAGATGTCGGAAACTTAAGAGATCAGGGAGCCGGGGCACTTTTCGGAGCAATCTACTATCCCTCTTATCTTCCCGTGTACGATGCCGAAGGACAATATAATGTATTCAGCCGGACGCCTAATCCCGTTTCCATGCAAGATATTAATGACAAATCCGAGCAAAATGGTTACTACATGAACTTCTCACTGGATGTCGATATTATCAAGAATATGCTTTCTGCCAAAGTATTGTATGGCTTGAATAAGGAAAATACCTCTCGTGATTCTTACATTCCTTCTGATATTTACTACGCATTGCAACGTAAATCCAGAGGAAACTTAGGATATGGAAAAAGGCAGCAAAGCACTCTCGAAGGTACATTGACATTCCAACATAAATTTGGAGAGTTATTAGATATGAATTTGATGGCCGGTATGGGACGTTATCTTGATAGTGGCGATGGTTCGGATATATCTTATGAAAATGCCAATGACCATATACAGGGAAGTAGCGTAGGTATGGCAGACGGTCCTTTTTATCCGACTTCCTATAAATATAAGAATGAAAAGAGGTCACAGTTTGTCAGAGGAAGTTTCGACTTATTCGGACGCTATGTAGTATCCGCTTCATTGCGCCGTGACGGTACGGATAAATTCTTTCCCAGTAAGAAATACGCCCTCTTTCCATCTGTTTCTCTTGCATGGAAAATGAATGAAGAATCATTTATAAAGAATATCTCCTGGATTAATATGTTGAAATTAAGAGCCAGTTACGGTGAAACAGGTAGTGATAACTTAGGTACAACACTATATGGTATTGTAACAACTACCCGTGAAGATGTTCAGTTTAATAATAATTCGGTCACCTATATTCCTTACATACTGTCCGGTGCCAACTATGAAGATGTAACCTGGCAAAAGACGGTTATGAAAAATATCGGATTGGATTTTTCCGTTCTTAGAGATAGAATCTGGGGTAGTGTAGATATATTCCGTAATGACGTAACCCATTTGTTGGGTACAGCACCGACTGAATTATTGGGAATGCACGGAACACGTCCTATCAATGGAGGACATTATAAACGTACCGGAGTAGATGTGAGCTTGAATTCGCTGAATCTTCAGACACATAATTTCAAATGGACCTCTCAAATTACAATGTCCCATTATAACGCGGTATGGATAGAACGTATGCCCAACTATGATTATCAAAAATATCAGAAAAGGAAAAATGAACCGATGAATGCATTCTATTATTATAAAACGACCGATATTATCGATGTGGATAAGAGTAATATGCCCGAATCGCAACGTTCATTGGGACCTGCCGCCTGTATGCCGGGTTATCCTATTGTCGAAGATAAAAACGGTGATGGAATTATTGACGTGAATGACTCTTACATGGATAACATGCTTCCTAAATTGTATTTTGGTTTTGGCAATACATTTACATGGAAAAACTTTGATCTGGATATATTTATGTACGGACAATTAGGTGTAAAGAAATGGAATGACGCATATAGTTATAGTGCAGATGCCGGAAATCTCTCCAGAGGAGTGGATGCGCACAATGTTGGTATCTATTCTTATAACATCTGGAATACCCAGACAAACACGAACGGACATTTCCCGGGTATCGCAATCAGTAAATCAGTGGCTTTACCCGAAAATCTGGGCTTTGATTATACAAGAGAAAATGCCTCTTATGTGCGTGTGAGAAACATCACACTGGGATATAACCTGGGTCCCAAAGAATTATCCGTATTTAAAGGGTATATTAGAGGAATACGTGTGTTTGTCGACTTTCAGAATCCTTTGACCTTTACCAAATACAAAGGATATGACCCTGAAATCAACACTTCCTCTTCGAATCTGACCGGAGGACAATATCCTCAAATGAGAGTTTATTCAATAGGTGCAAAATTAACCTTCTAAACTTCAAGCTATGAAATCTAACAAATTATGTCGTATGAAAAAGAAGTTCTTTTTACCGATGCTTGTTTCCTTGCAACTCTTATTCGGTAGTTGTGAGAATAATTTTGATCCTTATATTTACGGAGCTTTGTTACAGGGAGAATATCCTTCCACAGAGCAAGAGTATGTTTCCTATATGATGGTTTGCTACCTGCCTTATACTACGGTTTGGACGTATGATATGGGTTCGGGTGGTTTGCAACATGGTATTCATATACAGTCTGGAGGAGCGGTGCGTATGTTTGATTCTGCTTCTGATATATGTGCGCCTGCTACCACAGTAGGTGCAGACTGGGAACGCCTTAGTAAAGGAGATTATAGTAATTGCTTTTATTACTGGCGCGGAAATGTAGACGACGGTGGTAACTTGAATCATTTCCCGAAAACAGCCCAGGTAACCCGTATGACTGAAGTGATTGGAACGTTGGAAAAAGCTCCCCTGACTGCTCTTACAGAAGAAAAGAAGAATAATTTACTTGGAGAAGCACGCTTGTGTCGTGGATTGATGATGTACTTCCTGTTGCATGTTTACGGTCCCGTACCGGTAATCCTGGATCCCGAAAAAGTAATTGATCCGGAAGCGTTGTCGAATACCGTGCGTCCTTCTTTGGATGAAATGACTCAATGGATTACGGATGATCTGGAATTTGCCGCAAAGAATGCTCCCGAAGTAGCCCCGGATTTGGGACGCTATACGCGTGACTATGCCCGTTTCTGCCTGATGAAACACTGTCTGAACGAGGGTGAACACATGGAAGGTTATTATCAGAGAGCGATTGATATGTATAATGAACTCAATACGGGCAAATATGATTTGTTTAAAACCGGAAGTACTCCGTACGTTGACCTGTTTAAGAATGCCAATAAATTCAATAAAGAAATGATTATGGCTGTCAGCTGTAGCCCGGCTGCCGATGGTAACCCGAAACATGGAAATGCGAATCCTTTCCTGATGTGGGCTTTGCCTTCTGATGTGGCAAAAGGGGATCCTTTTCCAATGGGAGGCGGATGGCTCCAGGCTTTCAGTATGGATAAAAAATACTACGATGCTTTCGAAAGCAACGACGGTCGTCTGAAGACCATTGTAACCAGTTATAAGGATAAGAATGGTGTCGCTATCAACAAAGATAATCTGGGAGTGAGATGGAACGGATATATTATAAATAAATTCCCGCAGGAGACGATGACTACTTTCCAGGGTACCGATATTCCTTTGGCAAGATGGGCCGATGTATTATTGATGTATGCAGAGGCGGAAGTGCGTAAAACAGGAACTGTACCTTCCGTAGCTGCTATAAATGCGGTGAATCAGGTGAGAAAAAGAGCCGGGCTGTCGGACTTGCCGAGTGTGACAACCAATACAAAAGACGCTTTTTTAAACGCTATTCTGATAGAGCGGGGACATGAATTTTTCTATGAAGGTAATCGAAAGATTGACTTGATCCGCTTTAATAAATACGCGCAAGAAATGTATAAGGCAAAAGGCATAATGCCGACGCATCAATACATGCCGATTCCTAACTATGCAGTCGAACAGGCCATTTCTTATGGAAAAGAGCTGAAGCAGACTTGGGAACGTCCGGGTTGGGCGGAGGATAAGAGCAAAGCGCAGCAAAGTATAAATTAAACCTATTAACTGAATAAAAGATATGAAACGTATGAGTTACTATATAATTGGTCTATTATTGTCTTTAATGAGTTGGTCGTGTTCGGATGATGCAGAAACAGGCAGAGAAGAAATTCCGGTGGAAACTGATGGCGGATATTTGTTCGCCCACATGACTAATGCAAATTATGGAAAGTTATATTATGCTGTTTCCCGGGATGGCATCAACTGGGAAACACTGAATAAAGGCCGGATTATCAATAGCGCTTACATTGGACATCCTGATATTTGTCAGGGACATGACGGAGCTTTCTATATGATTGCAGTCAATCCGCTGGCTTTGTGGCGTTCGGAAAATCTGGTGACATGGACATCTACCCAGTTGAATGAAATGATTTTTAATCGTAGTAATGCACAGGGATTCTATACTACCTATTATTGGGGAGCACCCAAAATGTTTTATGACAAGGATAGCGAACAGTACATTATAAGCTGGCATGCCTGCAACGACCCGGATAAGGACGATTGGGACAGTATGCGCACTCTCTATGTGTTGACAAAGGATTTCGAGACCTATACGGAACCACAGAAATTATTCAATTTTACCGGTACGGATGAGAATATGGCTATTATCGATGCTATTATCCGCAAAGTAAACGGTGTTTATTATGCGATTATGAAAGACGAACGCGATCCGGCTGTTGCCCCGGAAACAGGGAAAACAGTTCGTATTGCCACCTCTTCCAATCTGACTGGTCCTTATACCAATCCGGGAGCACCTGTCACTCCGAATGATATGATGCGTGAAGCACCTATTTTTATCGAACGGCCGAATCATAGCGGTTGGTTTATTTATGCGGAATCTTATGCAGCCAAACCTTATGGGTATCATTTGTTTCAGTCGACCTCTATGGACGGGCCATGGAAAGAACGTACTTTCTCCGGACCTAATGTAAAGGATGGTACGGACAGACCCGGCGCACGACACGGCTGTATTGTGAAGGTGAACGAAACAGTTTATCAAGCTCTGCTGAAAGCATATAAAAAATAAATGTATAATCTTAATATGACTGCATTATGAAATATTATATATATACGGTCCTTCTGTTGCTGTTAACGGCATCTTGCAGTGATGACGTACAGAAATGGGATCAATGGCCGGAATGGAAACTTGCCTCTCCTCTTTCTGTAGGAGGTCAAGTGTTGGATGAAGAGATTTACTCTAATTTTCAGGGAAAAAAGCTTCATCTGGAAAAAGGACAGGAAGTCGAGTTTTCGGGGATTGACGAAATAGAATCCATTCTTTCACCGGATTACTTTGAATATGTGTCCGAAAATAAGGCCCGTTTCAAAGGAGAGACGGCTGATTATAGTGTGCTTTATGATCCTGCTAATGAGCTTTTGTACATAGAAAAAGCCGGGGCGACCTATCCGGACGGATTATGGTTCTGCGGAGCCAATTGGGGACATCCTCAAGCGAGGCTGGTTACCACAAGCGGTTGGAGTATGGACGGACCTAACAATGTGCTTTATTGTTATAAAAATGCCGACAATGTTTTTCAACTGACTCTCTATCTGGCTAATAACTTCTCATTTAAGTTTTTCAAGCATAGAGGCTGGGGAGAGGGAGACAATGAGATCACTACTCTTCCCGAAGATAATATCACTCTAACTACCCCTTTCTTGGTTGCCGGAAAGACGGGAGGAAATTTTATTCCGGGACCGCTGTTCCAACCCGGAGTTTATCTTATCACGCTCGATTTGAACAATAACACTTGTGCTTTTGAAGCGAAAGATGAGAATATTCAAGAACAATCTTTCCTGGTTAACGGTCAGGAAATGGGTATATTAGAAGAGGCTTCATCTTTTCTGGGCATTGCTTTGGAACTTCATAAAGGTGATGAAGTGACTTTCAGCAATTTTGGTGATGTGAGAAAGATGCTTCAACCGGATTTCTTTGAAAACATAACAAAAGATAAAGCTACATTTATAGGAGTAGACGGAAACTATAAATTGTATTATGATCCGATAAACAAACTGACATATCTGGAAAACCGCTCGGTAAATTATCCGGATGGGTTATGGGTTTGCGGATCCAGTTTCGGACATCCTCAAGCCGGACGGGTGACTGTCGGTGCATGGACTTTCAACTTGCCGAGTGATGCATTCCAGTGTGTGAAGGTAGCAGACAATATTTTTGAAACCACTCTTTATCTGGTTAAAGATTTCCAGTTTAAATTCTACAAACAACGTCCTTGGGGAGGTGAGCTGGCTAGTACTATTGTCAATACGCAACCTGTTAATTTATTGGGTAAGGGATGGTATTACAGTGATCCGGCAACAGGTGGCACTGGTGGCGGACATTTTACCGGTGATTTTGTAGCCGGACCGGATTTCACACCGGGAGTATATCGTGTCCGGATAGATTTGAATAAGAATATATGTATGTTTATTGATAAGGTGGATGAAGGACAACTTGGACCGGAATCTTATAAAATAAATGGTACGGAACTGACTCAATCTACTAATCCAAGCTATATCGCTGTAGAGTTAAACCTCACGAAAGGACAAGTGGTCGATTTCGAAGGATTTAGTTATCTGGACTATATGCTTCAACCGGAATACTTTACGAATGAAAATGGACAATATAAGTTTAACGCTCCGGACGGTAAGTATCGGATTTCATATAATAAGGATAGAGAACTTATATATGTAGAGAAAACGACCGATACGGAATTCCCGGAAACAGTATGGATAACTGGAGCTGCCTTCGGCCATCCTAGAATCAGCGGACTCCTTCCCGATGACATTGGAAATTGGGGATGGGATAATCCAAAAGACTTTATTTGTTGTGTGAAGACCGGAGATCGTGTATATGAAACTAACCTCCTTCTGAACAACGATTTCATGTTCAGATTTTATAAAAGAAAAGGTTGGAATAATGAAATTACTTCGTTTGATGTGACCATCGTATCTGAAGGTGATTTAATAGCCCGGGGCGGTTATTGGGATGGAGATCAATGGAAGGAAACAGAGAACTTCGGACCGGGAAATAATTTCAGAGCCGGTATATATCATGTCAAACTGGATATGAATACAAATACCTGTACGTTTACAAAGAGATAATAGTCTGACATAGGTATTAGTGTTACATAAGATAAAGAGGCCGGGTTTCACCGAAACACGACCTCTTTATACAAATAGCAATGTGGCTTTTTCTTTCAGAAATGTCTTATCATATAGATTCTAAAAATAATATTCATGAAGAATTTCCTATTTGTCTTAACTTTATTGTTTTCATTATCATCCTTTTCCCAGTCTCCGGTCGATAAGTCTTTTCCTCCGGAAGAGTTGTTTGCTTTGGGCTCTTACTATTATCCCGAGCAATGGGATTCCTCCCAATGGGAGCGTGATTTGAAGAAAATGTCGGAAATGGGCATCAAATTCACCCATTTTGCAGAGTTCGCCTGGTCTATGATGGAACCGGAAGAGGGAGAATATCATTTTGAATGGCTGGATCGTGCAGTCTCTCTGGCGGAGAAGTATGGTCTGAAAGTAATCATGTGTACACCTACCCCCACGCCTCCCGTCTGGCTGTCGAAAAAATATCCCGACATACTGATTCAACGGGATAATGGAGTGACCATTCAACACGGACGACGTCAGCACGCTTCCTGGAGTAGCGATCGCTACCGTCATTATGTGGAAAATATCGTTTCCCGCCTGGCAATACATTATGGCAATAATCCCACTGTTATCGGCTGGCAGATTGACAATGAACCGGGACACTACGGGGTGGTAGATTATAGTGAAAATGCACAAGCCAAATTCCGTATCTGGTTACAGAAGAAATACGGCACTATTGACAAACTGAATGATACCTGGGGTGCCTCTTTCTGGAGTGAAACCTATCAGAACTTCGAGCAGGTTCGCCTTCCCAACCAGCAGGAAGTACCTGATAAGGCCAATCCTCACGCCATGCTCGATTTGAACCGCTTTATGGCGGATGAACTGGCAGGCTTTGTCAATATGCAGGCAGACATCCTTCGGCGGCATATCCACAAAGACCAATGGATCACTACCAACCTGATACCTATTTTCAATCCGGTCGATCCGGTACGGATCGATCATCCGGACTTCCTGACCTACACCCGCTATCTGGTGACCGGACATAATCAGGGAATAGGCAGCCAGGGTTTCCGGATGGGTATTCCGGAAGATCTCGGTTTCTCAAACGACCAGTTCCGTAATCGCGTAGGTAAAGCCTTTGGAGTTATGGAACTCCAACCCGGGCAGGTGAACTGGGGAGTGTATAACCCCCAACCTTTACCCGGTGCCATCCGTATGTGGGTGTATCACGTCTTTGCAGGTGGTGGGAAGTTTGTGTGCAATTACCGTTTCCGTCAACCTCTGAAAGGCAGTGAGCAATATCATTACGGTATGATAATGACTGATGGAGTAACTCTTTCTCCGGGCGGTGAAGAATATGTACGCATTACGCAGGAGATGAAAAAACTGCGTGCCGCCTACGATAAGAAAAATCGTATGCCCGGTCAACTGGCCTCCCGGCGTATTGGTTTACTTTTCGATATGAGTAATTATTGGGAAATGGAGTTTCAGCGGCAGACGGATCAATGGCGGACGATGGCTCACGTGCATAAATATTACAATCTGCTAAAATCTTTTGCAGCTCCGGTAGACGTGATTTCGGAGAAAGAGGATTTTTCCGGTTATCCTTTCTTGATAGCTCCTGCCTATCAGTTGCTTGACAACAAGCTGGTGGAACGTTGGACTGAATATGTGAAGAAGGGAGGACATCTGATCCTGACTTGCCGTACCGGTCAGAAAGACCGTGACGCCAAACTGTGGGAGGCTCCTTTGGCTGCTCCGATCCATCAACTGGCCGGAATAAATAGCCTGTATTATGACCATCTGCCACACAATCTGTACGGAAAGATCGATTTCGAGGGTAAGGAATTTGCCTGGAATAATTGGGGAGACGTACTGACACCGGCTGCCGGAACAGATGTGTGGGCTGTCTATACAGACCAGTTTTATAAAGGAGCCGCTTCCGTGATACACCACAAACTGGGTAAGGGAACGGTCACTTATATCGGAACGGATACCGATGACGGCAAACTGGAAAAAGAGGTGGTACGTCGTGTATATACAGAAGCAGGCGTATCGACCGAAGATTTGCCGTACGGAGTAGTGAAAGAATGGCGTGACGGTTTTTACATCGCCTTGAATTATACGTCGGACATTCAGGAAATAGTCATTCCCGATGAGGCGGAGGTACTGATTGGCAGTGCACGCCTTGAACCTGCGGGAGTAGTGGTGTGGAAAGAAAAATCGGACAACAAGCATAAATAACCCAATAACAAGAAAAATGAAGATAAAAAATCTTATATCTTGTGCCCTTTGCGGGCTTACTCTCTTTGCCTGCTCACCGTCCGGGGGAGAGAAAGATGCGGAAATGGACTGTTTCATTACCGACTTAATGGAGCGGATGACTCTCCGTGAGAAACTCGGACAACTGAACCTGCCTTCGGGCGGTGATCTCGTGACAGGTTCGGTGATGAACGGTGAACTTAGCGATATGATTCGCAAACAGGAAATAGGCGGCTTCTTCAATGTCAAGGGGATCCAGAAAATTAATGCCCTGCAACACCTTGCGGTAGAAGAAAGCCGGTTGAAAATACCTCTACTTGTAGGTGCAGACGTTATCCACGGTTACGAAACTATTTTCCCGATCCCATTGGCGCTTTCTTGCAGTTGGGACACTCTGGCCGTCGAACGTATGGCACGCATCTCTGCCATTGAAGCCAGCGCAGACGGTATTAACTGGACATTCAGCCCGATGGTCGATATTTGTCGTGACGCCCGCTGGGGACGTATCGCAGAAGGGAGTGGGGAAGATCCTTACCTGGGTTCTTTAATGGCTAAAGCGTATGTGCGTGGTTATCAGGGAAACAATATGCAGGGCAACGATGAAATACTTGCCTGTGTGAAACATTTTGCACTTTATGGAGCGTCTGAATCAGGACGTGATTATAATGTGGTGGATATGAGCCGCCTGCGTATGTATAACGAATATCTGGCTCCTTATAAAGCTGCCGTTGATGCCGGTGTAGGTAGTGTCATGAGTTCTTTTAATATCGTCGACGGTATTCCTGCCACGGCCAATAAATGGTTACTGACCGATCTGCTTCGGGATGAATGGGGTTTCGGGGGACTATTGGTGACAGATTATAATTCGATAGCCGAAATGTCCTCCCACGGTGTCGCCCCTCTGAAAGAAGCTTCCATACGTGCTTTGCAGGCAGGGACAGATATGGATATGGTTTCCTGTGGTTTTCTGAACACATTGGAAGAATCCCTGAAAGAAGGAAAAGTGACGGAAGAACAGATAAATACGGCCTGTCGTCGTGTTCTGGAAGCCAAATATAAATTGGGGTTATTCTCCGATCCGTATAAATATTGTGATACTCTGCGTACCCGGGAAAAACTTTATACGGCCGAACATCGTTCTTCCGCCCGTACGATTGCAACTGAAACTTTTGTTCTGTTGAAGAACGATCGTCATCTGCTTCCTTTGGACATAAAAGGAAAGATTGCCCTGATCGGCCCGATGGCAGATGCACGTAATAATATGTGTGGAATGTGGAGTATGACATGTACTCCTTCCCGGCACGGAACGTTACTGGAAGGAATCCGTTCGGCAGCGGGTGATAAGGCTGAAATACTGTATGCGAAAGGCAGTAATATATATTATGATGCAGAAACGGAAAAAGCTGCTACGGGTATTCGGCTGCTTGAACGTGGAGACAACCGGCAATTATTGGATGAGGCTTTACGTATAGCTGCCCGTGCTGATGTGATTGTAGCTGCTTTGGGTGAGTGTGCGGAAATGAGTGGTGAATCGGTTTCACGTACCAATCTGGAGATACCCGATGCTCAACAAGGCTTATTAAAAGCTCTGGTGAAGACGGGCAAACCTGTCGTACTTCTTTTGTTCACGGGTCGTCCTTTGGTTTTGAACTGGGAGGCTACAAATGTACATTCCATCTTGAATGTCTGGTTTGGTGGTAGTGAAACGGGGAATGCGGTTGCTGACGTATTGTTTGGTAAAGTTTCTCCAAGCGGTAAACTGACAACTACCTTCCCGCGTTCGGTGGGACAGTTGCCATTGTTCTACAATCATCTGAATACCGGTCGTCCTGATCCTGACAATCGTATATTCAATCGTTATGCCAGCAATTATCTGGATGAGAGTAATGAGCCTCTGTATCCGTTCGGATATGGTTTGAGTTATACGGACTTTGTTTATAGTGATCTTCATATTAGCTCGGAAACCTTACCTAAAAACGGTGAGTTAACGGTTTCTGTGACTGTTACCAATAAAGGAAACTACGACGGCTACGAGACAGTACAGCTATATCTTCGTGATATATATGCAGAGATTGCCCGTCCGGTGAAGGAGTTGAAAGGCTTTGAACGTATTTTCCTGAAGAGTGGTGAAAGTCGTGACATTAACTTCGTTATCACGGAAAATGATCTGAAATTCTATAATTCCGGTTTGGAATATATCTATGAACCAGGAGAATTTGATGTCATGGTAGGATCGAACTCCCGTGATGTACAAACCAAGCGGTTTAGAGCTGAATGATGGATACAGTATAACTCAAAGGTGAAAATTAAAATAAATAGACTTGTATATTAATCAATTGAAATAGCATGAAAAATAAATGGTGTGTTAGTGTTGCATTTTTATTCTTTTTAGTGGGGATATGTATAAATGCTTGTACGCAGGAGTGCAACTCCTCAAACAATGATCGTTGGTCAGAAGAGAAAATACAGAAATGGTATGACGACCAGGATTGGCTGATAGGTTGCAATTATATTCCGGCAACAGCAATCAATCAGATAGAAATGTGGAGTGCGGATACTTTCAATCCTAAACAAATAGATAAAGAACTGTCATGGGCACATGATCTGGGTTTTAATACCTTACGGGTTTTCTTAAGCAGTGTAGTATGGAAAAACGATGCGAAAGGCATGAAAAAACGTATGGATGAATTTCTGAATATTTGTAAGAAGTACTCAATTCGTCCTATGTTTGTATTCTTTGATGACTGTTGGAATGCTGAATCTGCTTATGGCAAACAACCAGAACCGAAGCCGGGAGTTCATAATTCCGGATGGGTACAGGACCCTTCGTGCAGCTTGCGCAAGGATACACTGACTTTGTATCCTTTTCTACAAGAGTATGTCAAAGATATTATACGCACTTACGCTCATGATGACCGGATATTGATGTGGGATTTGTATAATGAACCCGGAAATAGTAAACACGAGGAAACCTCTTTGTCTTTATTGACCAATGTTTTTCGCTGGGTACGCGACTGTAAACCGTCACAACCGATTACTGCCGGTGTCTGGGACTATAATTCTCCCCGCAAGAATGTTCTGAATGCATTTATGCTGAATCATTCGGATATTATCTCTTATCATAATTACGATAATGAGGCACAGCATGCCGAGTGCATCAAGTTTCTAAAGATGCTTAACCGTCCGTTGATCTGTACCGAATATATGGCCCGCCGCAATGACAGCCGTTTTTGCAATGTCCTTCCTCTGATGAAAAAAGAAAAGACCGGAGCTATTAATTGGGGATTTGTTGCAGGAAAGACAAATACTATTTTTGCTTGGGATGAAGTGATTCCGTCGGGAGAAGAGCCGGAGTTATGGTTCCATGATATTTATCGTTCTAACGGAGTACCTTTTCAGCAGGAAGAAGTCGATTGCATAAAATCTCTGACAGGAAGAAGATAGAATCTCGTATTCATTTTTCATTTCTGTTTTTTAGTTTTCATATAGGTTACTACCATATATTATTACCCGTTGGCGGAATTAAAAAGATAATATATTGATGTTTAAAAAGTTGTGCATATTATTGATTTATAGTATATTAGAGATGGTCAAACCTTTAATATATCATCAATATATGCACAACTTATATACAATATTCAGTAAAATTCTTAAGATTTGCAAGCAATTTGGCGATAACCTCATAAATGAGAAGGGAAATATTCCTCGTCCAGGTGTTGTTCCCAAGTTTTCAGATATAGAAGTTATAGCTTTGAACCTTACATCCGAAGCCATGGGTATAGATAGTGAAAGTAATCTTTTCATTAGACTTTCTGAGTATAAGGATAAAATGCCCAATCTGATTTCAAGACGCCAGTATAATGACAGGCGTAAAACTACATCAACCTTATGCGACACTATCCGTAAAAGAATAGCTGAGAAGATAGATGGTGGTGAAGAATATTTCTGTATTGATTCAAAACCTATAGAGGTATGCCGGGTAGCTAGAGGGAAACGTTGTAAAATGGGCAGAAACGATTATAGTAAAGCTCCATCATTCGGATATTGTGCCTCTCAGAAGAATTATTACTATGGATATAAATTACACGCTATTTGCGGTTTAAGTGGAGTTATCCATTCCTTTGACCTGACAAAAGCAAGTGTTCACGATATCAATTATCTTAAAAATATCAGATATGAATATCATGACTGCAGCATTTTCGGAGATAGAGGATATATTAGTAAGAATGTGCAACTGGATTTGTTTGAGACTGCAAATATAAGACTTGAAGTTCCATATAGACTGAACCAAAAGGACTGGAGTCCTACATTCATCCCATTTGCTAAAGCCAGGAAAAGAATCGAAACGGATTTCTCACAACTATGCGATCAGTTCATGATAGTGAGAAATTATGCTAAAGATACAGTAGGATTGTTTACCAGAATACTCGGGAAAATAAGTGCATTTACAATCCTTCAATATATAAACCACATTAACAACAAACCTATTGGCAGACTTAAATATGCGCTTATTTAATTCCGCCAACGGGTATTATTTTATTTTTGCATCATTCTTCTTATGATTTGATAACTACTATAATTAAAACCATGAAAAAACTGAAGATTTTATTATTTCTATGTGTTGTCGCATGTACGCTTACGGTACAAGCACAAAAACAATTTACCTTGAACTCTCCGGATGGGAAACTCCAAACAACTATTACCGTCGGTGATAAGTTGACTTATGACATCCATTGTGACGGACGTCAGATACTGGCTTCTTCTTCAATTTCAATGACATTGGATAATGGAGAAGTTTGGGGAGAGAAAGCAAAGTTGGCCGGCACTTCCGGGAAAAAAGTAGATCAGATGGTTCCTTCTCCTTTCTATCGCGCCAACGAACTAAGAGATTACTATAATGAACTGACTCTCCGGTTTAAGAAAGATTGGAACGTAGAGTTTCGTGCTTACAATGATGGTATTGCATATCGCTTTGTCAGCCGGTCGAAGAAACCTTTCAATGTAGTGGATGAAACTGTAGATTACCGTTTCCCGTCCGATATGGTAGCCTCTGTTCCGTATGTAAAAGCGGGGAAAGACGGTGATTACGAATCCCAATATTTCAATTCTTTCGAGAACACTTATACTACTGATCGATTATCGAAACTGAATAAAAAACGTTTGATGTTTCTGCCGTTAGTAGTGGATGCTGGTGAAGGTGTCAAGATTTGTATCACAGAATCCGGTTTGGAGAATTATCCCGGTCTCTATTTATCTGCTGCTGAAGGGGAAAACCGGTTGACGGGTCAATTCGCTCCTTATCCCAAGAAGACGGTGCAGGGCGGACACAATCAACTTCAGATGTTGGTGAAAGAGCGTGAAGCTTACATTGCCAAAGTAGATAACCCCCGAAGTTTTCCATGGCGAATGAGCATTGTTACCACTTCCGATAAAGATTTGGCGGCAAGCAACTTGAGCTATTTGTTGGCTGCTCCTTCCCGTCTGACGGATATTTCATGGATCAAACCCGGTAAAGTGGCATGGGATTGGTGGAATAACTGGAACTTGGATGGCGTTGATTTTATCACCGGAGTAAATAATCCGACTTATAAAGCATATATTGATTTCGCTTCTGCAAACGGAATAGAATATGTAATCCTTGATGAAGGTTGGGCAGTCAACCTGCAGGCGGATTTGATGCAAGTAGTGAAAGATATTAATCTGAAAGAACTGGTAGATTATGCAGCTTCCAAAAATGTAGGTATCATTCTTTGGGCTGGTTATTATGCCTTCGATCGTGATATGGAGAACGTTTGCCGTTATTTTGCCGACATGGGAGTCAAAGGCTTTAAGGTCGATTTTATGGATCGTGACGATCAGTATATGACAGCATTCAATTATCGGGCTGCCGAAATGTGTGCTAAATATAAATTGATTCTCGATTTGCATGGAACGCATAAACCGGCCGGCTTGAATCGTACCTATCCGAATGTGTTGAACTTTGAAGGGGTTAATGGCTTGGAACAGATGAAATGGAGTCCGGCTTCGGTCGATCAGGTGAAGTATGACGTACTGTTGCCTTTCACCCGTCAGGTTTCCGGTCCGATGGATTACACCCAAGGCGCGATGCGTAATGCTTCGAAAGGTAACTATTATCCTTGTAACTCGGAACCTATGAGCCAGGGAACTCGCTGTCGCCAACTTGCTCTGTATGTGGTATTCGAGTCTCCTTTCAATATGCTGTGCGATGCGCCAAGCAACTATATGCGCGAACTGGAATCGACCGAATTTATTGCCAATATTCCGACCGTATGGGATGAAAGTATCGTGCTTGATGGCAAAATGGGAGAGTACATCGTAACGGCACGCCGGGCAGGAAATGTCTGGTATGTAGGTGGAATTACCGATTGGACGGCACGTGATATTGAAGTAGATTGTTCCTTCTTGGGCGACAAGACATACGATGCTACATTATTTAAGGATGGAGTGAATGCCCACCGGGTTGGACGTGATTATAAATGTGAATCTTTCCGGATAAAGAATGACAGTAAGTTGAAGATTCATTTGGCACCCGGAGGCGGTTTTGCACTGAAGATCAAATAATAGCTACTTTAGGTTCTATATTCTATCTAAATATTGAACCGGATTTAATAAGTCTGAAATAGGTTCGATGCTGTATCAGTAAATTTGATACAGCATCGAATTTTTATGAACAGGCCGATTGAGGACCTGCCGTGCAATGACAAATTAGAACGTGTCAGGATAATGCCGCAATACCTGTTCCTATCAGATTGGCATTATTCATACTTTTTATGTCGATCTCTACGTCTTCCAAACCAAATAAACTGAAGAGTTCCCGTAATTTCTCCATGACAATCATATTATAGTTTTTATCTTTTCTGTTCTTGCTCCAGAAAAGACTTCCTTCGGCAACCAGGCAAATTCTCCTTATCTCCTTATTGTATGACTTTAGCAACATGATAAGCCCTGTAAGTGAAGCTGCAACCAATTGCGCCGATCTGCCATATATCCACTGTGCTACCTGCACATACACTTCTTTATAAATATCGGGATAGTTCATGATAGAGGTAAGCTTTTGTGCATCGAATTTTTCTTCAAATTCTTCCAGAGGGAAAGTCGCTTTTAGAATGTCTCCCAAGTACATGCCGGATACAGCTTTCTCGAAACGTTGTCTTCCCGGATTGTCGGAGATTACATCTACCGTATTATCTACTGCGGTGAGGAATGGCGGATGGAAGTTCCCCGACTCCAGATTAACGGGAATCAATCCATCGACCTTATGTGACGGACTTAACTTCTTAATTTTGTCAGCCGGAATAAAAGTAGCCATATTGGTGCCTGTTCCCACAATCAGACCTATATATGCATCGTAACTGCTGTCGGTAAGTCCTGCAAATAAACTGGCTACGGTGTCATTAAGCACTTTTATATTCGTAAACTTGATTTTATTTCTTTCGTTTAGATAGTCCAGCAAAGGCTTCCCTACCACTTCTCCGATCATCTCTTTTATGTCAACTCCTTTTGTCCAGCGTAAGAGTTTGGCATCTCCGCTTGGCACAGACTCTGTCGGATAAGAAAAGCAATATCCGATTGGCATTTCTTTCTCCCGTTTTATTCCGGTAATCATGTCTGCCAATTCTTTGAATAACTCCTCGCGGGTATAGCCGGGAGATTTCATAACCGACATGTCTTTCTTCCAACCATTGTTGGGGTGAATGGTTGGAGGAACTTTACTGAAGTCAACGATTGCCACCCGATAATTGGTTCCTCCCAAATCAAGCACTAATGATTTACCATTAATACTACTTGCTTTCGGAGTGATAAAAGTTGGAATGCATTGTATCTCTGCATTTTCAGTGTTCAATCCCTCTTCTACTTTTGCTTTGAATGAACGGGCAATTTCTTTGAGTTGCTCATTATCTAACTGAAAAATATTCTTCTCCATGATATTGACTTTTATTGTGTATACTATGATATATATGAATAACAACTGAAAAGGAATTTTGCTCGGTCGGTCGGTATACGGTATATGGATTCGGCCGGATTCCTGATTTATCTCTTTCTTTTTTGCTCTTTCCTAAAAAATAACCTTTCGTTGAATTCAAGTTCTCCTGCAAATGATTTTTCATTTTCATTTCTCATGTTCTCATAAGTGGTATGGTATTTGTTTGTAAATCAATAATATAATGCTATGAGAAATAAACTGTAAAATGGTATTTCTCATAGTATTTCCATCATTTATCCTTAAAAAAGCTGCATTTCTCATCGGTTTCAACTCATTTCTCCTCTTATTCTCATACTCCTTTTATCTATTTTGCTCATTTCTCATGCATGATGGCTGTAGCTTTTTCCGGACTATCGCCGGACTTGCGATTATTCCTTTCCTTATGTCGTTTATTAATCAACTTCCTATTGTTTACTGCTTTCCTGTGTATCATTTACCTTATATCTTTATGTTTTTCCTTAATCATTTTCATTCCTTCCTACCTGTATCTGTATCGTTCCACTCCAGTGAACAGGCTTGTGCACTAGAGTGAAAAGAACCGTCCACTCGAGTGGAACGATCTGTTCACTGGAGTGGAACGATACAGATACAGGTAGGAAAATATACAAATGTCCGCTCTATATACTTTCAATAAGCACTGGTAATATATTGTAAAGCAGTGTATAGTCTGGTATTCTACTTGGTCTTTAGCTTAGAATCTGGCTTGATAATTTATAGGATAAATGGTTAAAATACTATGAGAAATACCTTGAAAAGGTATGAGAAATGCGTTGTTTTATGGACAAAATGCTGGTAATACTATGAGAAATGCTATTTTCTATTTTATTTCTCATAGTGTTATGTCTTTGATTTACAAGATATTATTATGTGCGTTATGAGAACATGAGAAATGAAAATGAAAAATCGTTTCTAGTAGAATGTCAGATACGTGTTTTTTTATATGATATAGACTAGATTAATTGATAAAGCATATTTTTTTTCTGTCAAAATTGTTTGTTTAATAGATATTTATTTCTACTTTTGTCATAGTTTACTTTCGAGCGAAGGAAGTAGCTTTTTAATAATTTTATTGAGAACGGTTATTTGTTGCATTCTATATAAAAATCCGCTAATTTTTTACCAGTGAATGACAATGAGTGACAGGTCTCGCGCACTTTTGCATATATACTTTGTTATATACACAATTGGGCGTGGGGCTATCACTTATGTTCACTGGGGGTCTTAGCGGATACCTTATATAGAGCGTAAGTAGATAGTTCCCACGTATTCTATGCTAATATCCTAATCTCTTATTCCGTTTAACAATAAATTAACTTCTCGTTCTTTTTCCTTTCTATAACTTCTCGTTCTTCATAATATTTGTATGTATTTTGATCATATGGTACTTTCTTCCTGACTAATGCCACTATGATTCTTATGAGTTTGTTCTTGACATTATTTAAAGCCACTTGAGGCTTCTTTCCCTTACTAATCAGTCTTTGATAGTAATCTCTAATTTCGGGATTATATATTTTGGCTATATGAGCTGCTTGTCCTAATAATGATTTAATAAGTTTATTGGCGAAATGGCTTGTATGAGCAGGTGTATTTACACTCGTTCCGGATTGTTTACCAAAGGGGGCAACTCCATAATAGCATGCAATCTTTCTTGGGTCATATCCGAATTTTTTGAAGTTGTTTGTGTAGACCAACATACAGGTTGCGTTTTGCCTGGCTACGCCTTTTATTGAGGTTATAATAGCATAATTTTCTTTCAGTTCCTCATCCGCCTCTATTATGCTATCAATGGCCTTATCGCATTCGGCAATTGTTTTGTTTATCTCCGCAATAAGGTGTTTGCTCTTGCGGTTGATGAAGGATATTGCTTTTGACTTGTTTGATTGTGATTTGTCCTCTTTTCGTAATTCCATTGCCACTCTTTGCCCAACTAGCTTATGCCTATAGAGGAAAATCTCCCTTAGTTGCGCAAGGGATTCATTCAATGGTTCAAAGGGTACAACCTTGTCCTGTTGCCTCCATGCGTATTCAGCAATGATTGCTGAGTCCGCCTTATCGTTTTTCACACGCTGGATACCACTGCTATGTTTTATGGCGTAAGCGTTCTCAATCCATATGTCATAGCCTTTTCCGTAAAGCCATTTGCTCAGTCCTATACTACATGAACCTGTGTCTTCTCCACAGAATAGCCATTCCTCAGCAATTGTATTCCAAGCGTTTGTTTTAACCCAATTACATAACTTGCGGTAGCCCGTAGTGTTATTTGGGAAACACCCATACTCACGGGAGCCTATTTCGTTCATTCCACATGCGAGAATTATCGTCGCGTCAAGTTTCTCCTTTGAAAAATCAATTCCAATAAATAATTTTTTCATATTTTTGCTGTACTTTTCTAAGACTGGTAAAAGCTGTTTGAACTCTAAACTCTAAATAGGCTCGCAACCTTGATATTCTATCGGAGCTTTGCAGCTTGGCGGAGAGAGGCCGTTACGTGGGCTAGCCTCAAGTGCTTTCTCTTTTATGGTGTCCTCTTCCCGCCTATCAGTCTTTATCTTAATACAACAAAGATAATAAGACTGATATTTTCCTGATAAGATGCGGAGGTAATTATTCGTCTCGCTTGACTTTTTTAAAATAAATTTCCGACCTCTTATCTATTAACTGCAAACTTAGAGTTCTCTTTTTATATAAACCTCGCACCACCGGGAACTGATGTGGTAATTCATATAAACTATGTGCGGAGACTTTAATCGTATCATCATTCAGCTATCGCAGCATCCTGTTGTGAACAAATCTTTCTCTGATTTAACCTGTACCGAATGCGAACAGGCATATGTCTTGATAAATGAATTGATTAGTTTATCAGTAGAAGAAGATTATACCCTATTGGATTATATTCAGATGGCACGCCTGAAGTATTATCTCGGTGAGCTTTCTTGCAAGATATATTCTGTAAAGGAAGATGCCGCCCTTCATTATGGTAGCGCCCTTCATTTATTGGAGAAAGGCGGTCTCGATCTGAGCCTAAAGAAATGGATTGAACTTGTCAGCCTGCGTATGGAGGAATAAATCGTCGTTGCATTTCAATTCTGCATTTCCTGACGTATGTTTGCCTCATTTCTTTTTGCATATACTTGATTGAATAATCCTGTATATGCAAAAATCATCATGTCTTATAATCCGGTTTTGGTATATTTTATATGGCACTTCTCTTTTCTCTTATGATTTTCTTCTTAATTTATCTTTGCCTTACGCTCGCCCGCGTGTGATATAATAATGTGTAGCCCTCTCGTCGTTTCCGCACACAATTTCCCCATACTTAAAAAATATGTTCTACAATATCGTTATGCATCAGCACTTTAGCAAATGTATTCAAAAATAATTAGAAAAAATAGTTTGATATATTTGGAGTGTATACCAAAAGGGCGTACTTTTGCACCCGCTTTCCAAGAGAAGAAAGCCTTGAAAAATTGACTTAGTGAAAAGCGGAATCCCACTTAAAGAAAAGAACAAAAAACTTCCGAAAAAGTTTGGATTATAATAAATAAAGTTCTTATCTTTGCAGTCCGATTCGCAAAGAAAAACGGCAAGAGTTATTCTTTCATACATTCTTTCCCTTTCGCATAGAGAGCCAGAGAAACCGAGTAAAAAGAAAAACTAAAAAAAAACTTCCGAAAAAGTTTGGTAGTTAAAAATAAAGCCCTTACCTTTGCACCCGCTTTTAAAACGAAAGCAACAAGTTCTTTGAAATATTGATAAACAATACAAGTAGTACAAGTAAAAAAAATAGAACCGTCAATACTTGTCTTATGCAGTAGTGATACACTTAAGACTGATAGGTATTTGAATAAGGTCAATAAATTTACGGCGTCCTGAACAGAGCAAAAAAGTCATCTTAACCGATGATAAAAAATACTTTTACAATGAAGAGTTTGATCCTGGCTCAGGATGAACGCTAGCTACAGGCTTAACACATGCAAGTCGAGGGGCAGCATTTTTCTAGCAATAGAAGAGATGGCGACCGGCGCACGGGTGAGTAACACGTATCCAACCTGCCGATAACTCCGGGATAGCCTTTCGAAAGAAAGATTAATACCGGATAGTATACGAATATCGCATGATATTTTTATTAAAGAATTTCGGTTATCGATGGGGATGCGTTCCATTAGTTTGTTGGCGGGGTAACGGCCCACCAAGACTACGATGGATAGGGGTTCTGAGAGGAAGGTCCCCCACATTGGAACTGAGACACGGTCCAAACTCCTACGGGAGGCAGCAGTGAGGAATATTGGTCAATGGGCGAGAGCCTGAACCAGCCAAGTAGCGTGAAGGATGAAGGCTCTATGGGTCGTAAACTTCTTTTATATGGGAATAAAGTTTTCCACGTGTGGAATTTTGTATGTACCATATGAATAAGGATCGGCTAACTCCGTGCCAGCAGCCGCGGTAATACGGAGGATCCGAGCGT
This sequence comes from Bacteroides celer, assembly GCF_002632415.2. NCBI lineage: Bacteria > Pseudomonadati > Bacteroidota > Bacteroidia > Bacteroidales > Bacteroidaceae > Bacteroides > Bacteroides celer. The sequence goes on from NZ_CP178209.1 coordinate 960,805, forward strand.
TATCCGGATTTATTGGGTTTAAAGGGAGCGTAGGTGGATTGTTAAGTCAGTTGTGAAAGTTTGCGGCTCAACCGTAAAATTGCAGTTGAAACTGGCAGTCTTGAGTACAGTAGAGGTGGGCGGAATTCGTGGTGTAGCGGTGAAATGCTTAGATATCACGAAGAACTCCGATTGCGAAGGCAGCTCACTAGACTGTCACTGACACTGATGCTCGAAAGTGTGGGTATCAAACAGGATTAGATACCCTGGTAGTCCACACAGTAAACGATGAATACTCGCTGTTTGCGATATACAGTAAGCGGCCAAGCGAAAGCATTAAGTATTCCACCTGGGGAGTACGCCGGCAACGGTGAAACTCAAAGGAATTGACGGGGGCCCGCACAAGCGGAGGAACATGTGGTTTAATTCGATGATACGCGAGGAACCTTACCCGGGCTTAAATTGCAAATGAATATTTTGGAAACAGAATAGCCGCAAGGCATTTGTGAAGGTGCTGCATGGTTGTCGTCAGCTCGTGCCGTGAGGTGTCGGCTTAAGTGCCATAACGAGCGCAACCCTTATCTTTAGTTACTAACAGGTGATGCTGAGGACTCTAGAGAGACTGCCGTCGTAAGATGTGAGGAAGGTGGGGATGACGTCAAATCAGCACGGCCCTTACGTCCGGGGCTACACACGTGTTACAATGGGGGGTACAGAAGGCAGCTACACGGCGACGTGATGCTAATCCCAAAAACCTCTCTCAGTTCGGATCGAAGTCTGCAACCCGACTTCGTGAAGCTGGATTCGCTAGTAATCGCGCATCAGCCATGGCGCGGTGAATACGTTCCCGGGCCTTGTACACACCGCCCGTCAAGCCATGAAAGCCGGGGGTACCTGAAGTACGTAACCGCAAGGAGCGTCCTAGGGTAAAACTGGTAATTGGGGCTAAGTCGTAACAAGGTAGCCGTACCGGAAGGTGCGGCTGGAACACCTCCTTTCTGGAGCGATGTCGTAACTGTCACAAACGTGACAGCCACTTATAGACTTTAAAGGTTCTGTTTTTTGTACTACTGGTACTTGTTTATTTATAACATATAGATCAACCATCTATAGAAGTATAGATAGAGATAAACAAGAGAAAAAAGAAGCCGAGTCTAACATACAGGTAGACAAGGTTGAACTAGTCCTATAGCTCAGTTGGTTAGAGCGCTACACTGATAATGTAGAGGTCGGCAGTTCAACTCTGCCTGGGACTACCAAGCTCAAGAACGAAGGAATGACGCGTCAGCGGAATGAAGCAATTCTTGATAACCTCTTGGGGGATTAGCTCAGCTGGCTAGAGCATCTGCCTTGCACGCAGAGGGTCAACGGTTCGAATCCGTTATTCTCCACCATCTCTGAAAAGAGAAACGATCTTTGACATGATGTACAAAAAGTAAAATTTTAGTAAGAGCTAAAAGTATATATCAAACCGTACGTGTTCGAGTATGCAATATTGATAAAAGGAAGCAATTCCCATACCAATACCAGTATAAGAATAAAACGTTTGAAAGAAAGTAAGCAAGGGCGCATGGCGGATGCCTTGGCTCTCGGAGGCGATGAAGGACGTGATAAGCTGCGATAAGCTTCGGGAAGGTGCAAATAACCTTTGATCCGAAGATTTCCGAATGGGACAACCCGTCATTCTGAAGGAATGACATCTTGCATAGCAAGAGGCTAACACAGGGAACTGAAACATCTTAGTACCTGTAGGAAAAGAAAATAATAATGATTCCCCTAGTAGTGGCGAGCGAACGGGGATTAGCCCAAACCAATGTTGTTACGGCAATATTGGGGTTGTAGGACCACGATATCGCAAGAACTTTAGTGAGAAGAACCCTTTGGAAAATGGGACCATAGACGGTGATAGTCCGGTATTCGAAGCTAAACGAAGCGTAGTGGTATCCTGAGTAGCGCGGGACACGAGGAATCTTGCGTGAATCTGCCGGGACCATCCGGTAAGGCTAAATACTCCCGAGAGACCGATAGCGAACCAGTACTGTGAAGGAAAGGTGAAAAGCACTTCGAATAGAAGAGTGAAATAGTCCCTGAAACCGTGCGCCTACAAGCGGTCGGAGCAACTTCGGTTGTGACGGCGTGCCTTTTGCATAATGAACCTACGAGTTACTTTTTCCGGCAAGGTTAAGTGTCTCAAGACATGAAGCCGAAGCGAAAGCGAGTCTGAACAGGGCGATTAGTCGGAAGGAGTAGACGCGAAACCAAGTGATCTACCCTTGGTCAGGTTGAAGGTTAGGTAACACTAACTGGAGGACCGAACCGATAAGCGTTGAAAAGCTTCCGGATGAACTGAGGGTGGGGGTGAAAGGCTAATCAAACTTGGAGATAGCTCGTACTCCCCGAAATGCATTTAGGTGCAGCCTTGGGAATTACTACTGTGAGGTAGAGCGACTGATAAGATGCGAGGGCTTCACCGCCTATCAAGTCTTGATAAACTCCGAATGCGCAGTAGTTCGATCCCAGGAGTGAGGGCATGGGTGCTAAGGTCCATGTCCTAAAGGAGAAGAATCCAGACCATCAGCTAAGGTCCCGAAATAATTGCTAAGTTGAACTAACGAAGTCAGATTGCTAAGACAGCTAGGATGTTGGCTTGGAAGCAGCCATTCATTTAAAGAGTGCGTAACAGCTCACTAGTCGAGGAGTTTGGCGTGGATAATAATCGGGCATCAAGCAATTTACCGAAGCTATGGGATCAGTAATGATCGGTAGGGGAGCATTCCACTCTGCGTCGAAGGTGAAGCGTGAGCTTTGCTGGAGCGTGTGGAAAAGCAAATGTAGGTATAAGTAACGATAAAGGGGGTGAGAAACCCCCTCGCCGAAAGACTAAGGTTTCCTGATCAACGCTAATCGGATCAGGGTTAGTCGGGTCCTAAGGCTCAGCCGAACGGTGAGGCCGATGGCAGAACAGGTTAATATTCCTGTACTACCTTAAAGAGTGACGTGGAGACGGAGGAGTGACAGCGCCGCGGACTGACGGAATAGTCCGTTGAAGGGTGTAGATGTTGATTATCCCAGGCAAATCCAGGATAAGAGTCGAACCTGATAGTATACCAAATTCTTCGGAATAAGGTAATAGTGCGTGTAAGCATACTCCCAAGAAAATCCGCTAAACTTAATCTTTAAGGTACCCGTACCGCAAACGGACACACGTAGTCGGGTTGAATATACTAAGGCGCTTGAGTGATTCACGGTTAAGGAACTAGGCAAATTGACCCTGTAACTTCGGGATAAAGGGTCCCAACGAGAGTTGGGCGCAGAGAATAGGTCCAGGCAACTGTTTAACAAAAACACAGGGCTGTGCCAAATTGAAAGATTACGTATACAGCCTGACACCTGCCCGGTGCTGGAAGGTTAAGAGGAGATGTCATCGCAAGAGAAGCATTGAATTGAAGCCCCAGTAAACGGCGGCCGTAACTATAACGGTCCTAAGGTAGCGAAATTCCTTGTCGGGTAAGTTCCGACCTGCACGAATGGTGTAATGATCTGGACACTGTCTCAACCGTGAGCTCAGTGAAATTGTAGTATCGGTGAAGATGCCGATTACCCGCGATGGGACGAAAAGACCCCGTGAACCTTTACTATAGCTTAACATTGAATTTGGGTAATTGATGTGTAGGATAGGCCGGAGACTTTGAATCAGGTACGCCAGTATTTGTGGAGTCGCTGTTGAAATACGGCCCTTTGATTATTTGAGTTCTAACTCGTAGATACGAGGACACTGTTTGGTGGGTAGTTTGACTGGGGTGGTCGCCTCCAAAAGTGTAACGGAGGCTTCTAAAGGTGCCCTCAGGACGATTGGTAACCGTCCGTAGAGTGTAATGGCATAAGGGCGCTTGACTGGGAGACAGACAAGTCGATCAGGTAGGAAACTAGAGCATAGTGATCCGGTGTTTCCGTATGGAAGGGACATCGCTCAAAGGATAAAAGGTACTCCGGGGATAACAGGCTGATCCCTCCCAAGAGCTCATATCGACGGAGGGGTTTGGCACCTCGATGTCGGCTCGTCACATCCTGGGGCTGGAGAAGGTCCCAAGGGTTGGGCTGTTCGCCCATTAAAGTGGCACGCGAGCTGGGTTCAGAACGTCGTGAGACAGTTCGGTCTCTATCTATCGTGGGCGTATGAAATTTGCGTGGCTCTGACACTAGTACGAGAGGACCGTGTTGGACTGACCGCTGGTTTACCAGTTGTGCCGCCAGGTGCATTGCTGGGTATCTAAGTCGGGATTGGATAAGTGCTGAAAGCATCTAAGTACGAAGCCAGCCACAAGATTAGATTTCTTAGGGTCGTCAAAGACGATGACGTTGATAGGATGCAGGTGTAAAGGTGGTAACATCAAAGCCGAGCATTACTAATTGCCCGTTCACTTTCTTTCGAACATGTACCGGTTGGGTATATACGTTTAGCTTTCTAGACACTAGGATTTTACTTTTCATCATGTCATAACCTTATTCAGGTGGTTATAGCACGAGGGTTCCACCTCTTCCCATTCCGAACAGAGAAGTTAAGCCTCGTCACGCCGATGGTACTGCGTAACAGTGGGAGAGTAGGTAGCCGCCGTTTTTAAGAAGCCCCTTGATTCAAAATGAATCAAGGGGCTTTCTGTGTTTTATCACTTCTGAATCAGGGCGTTCTCTAAGGCCGGATAAAAGATAACCTCTGGCTCAGTCTGAAAACTTGGGGGATTGCGTTAAAATTCTTATTTTTGCATCATGAACACATCCTCTTCCCAAACGATTGATCCTGTTGTTTCTTTAAGCTTGTTCTTGCCTTCAGGAATCCTTGATTACTTTACCCTAGTCAATCATGTTTCTCAGGATACTTGCTTTATTCTTTATTTAGAGGAGAAAGCCACTATTCCTGCTGAGTACTCAGATCTCCATCTTCACTCAAAAGGTTTCCTCCCTGAGATTGAAGTTCAGGACTTCCCTATCCGTGGTAAAGCCGTTTATTTACGTATCAAGCGTCGTCGCTGGGAAGATCCATCCACTGGGCAGACATATAGTCGTGACTGGAGTTTGGTAGCCACCGGTACTCGCATAACCGCTGAGTTCGGTGCTTTTTTAAAAGAATTACTTAGATAATCACGCCGTTAGCTGCCAAAGTGTAGCTGAGCATTACTGTATGGATGGCAAACAGCTTCAAAGCCAATATAAAGATCACCTGAGTGACTTCCAGAATTGGGATCAGAGAGCACATGCCCAAGAGTATATCCTTTATCCAAAGAATATGGGTTATCGCCTATGTATTGACGAAACGGCTTTGAGCAAGGGAGATCTTTATACCATCTTAATAAATAGAGATAAGCGAGGTAGGAAAGGTTCTATTATAGCTGTAATTCAGGGCACTAAAGCTGATGATATCATTGCGGTACTTACAAAGATGCCACAGGAGCTGCGTAATCAAGTCAAAGAAATTACACTGGATATGGCAGGGAGCATGCAAAAGATTGCGAAAACGTGCTTTCCACGTGCCATGCAGGTGATTGATAGGTTTCATGTACAAAAACTTGTATACGAAGCTGTACAAGAGTTGCGTATTACATATAGATGGCAAGTGATAAAAGAGGAGAATAAAGCCATGAAAGCCGCAAAAGAGAAGGGGGAAGTACATAAAGCAGAAGAACTCGAAAACGGAGATACATTCAGGCAATTATTAGCCAGAAGCAGATATTTATTATTTAAATCACCTGATAAATGGACCAAGAGCCAGAAAATCAGGGCAGAATTACTTTTCAAGCAGTTTGAAGATATTAAGCATGTATATTACTACTCATTGGAGTTGGGAAAGATCTTTTCCACAAACTATGACAAGGATGTAGCAAGAGCAAAGCTGGCACTATGGTATAATAAGATTGAAGAATATGGATACGATACATTCACAACAGTAGCAAACTCTATTGAGAATCATTATGAAAGGATTTTGAACTTCTTTGTGAACAGGAGTACAAATGCAGCAGCGGAAGCATTTAATGCTAAAATCAAAGCATTTAGGGCATCATTTAGAGGAGTAGTGGATATGAGCTTCTTCCTTTTTAGGCTAGCAAAGGTATATGCATGAAGGGAATTGACTAAACTTAATTCCCCAAGAATTACAACTGAGCCTAACCTCTTCTCTTCTTCTGCAAATAAGATAGCTGTATTTACTAATGCCAGATGTGAATATGCCTGCGGGAAGTTGCCCAACTGTTCTTTGGTTTCGAAATCAATATCTTCACTAAACAATCCGAGATGATTGGAGTATTTCAGAACTTCGTCAAACAGGCAGCGTGCTTCTTCTTTATGGCCGGTTACAAACAATGCCCGTATAAGCCAGAATGTACAAATCGTAAAAGCAGAAGTAGGCAACCCGAAATCGTCTTTGCTGTTATAGCGATACATAAGTCCTTTATGGAAAAGGGCTTTCTTGACAGCTTCCACTGTTTTATGATAGCGTATATCATCTGCTTCTATAAATCCATAGGGTTCCATCAATAGTAATGAAGAATCCATTGCTTGATTATTATATGTCTGTGTGAAGCTTTGAAGTTCCTTATTCCAGCCATATTTCATCACGTCTTTCTTTATTTTTTCGGCTTCCAGTTGCCAACGTTCGCTATAATTATATTTGTTAAGCATTTGAGCGATTTTAGCTCCGCGATCTAAAGCTACCCAACACATCACTTTGGAAGAAACAAAGTGTTGTCCTTCTCCCCGGATCTCCCAGATTCCCTTATCGGGCTTTCTCCAGTTTTCTACTACTTTTGCTAAAATGGTCTTTACCATTTCCCACATGTCTTCAATTTCATCCAGTGTGCCGGGCATGAGGCGATAATATTGGTAAATCAGGTCCATCAGGTAACCAAAAGAGTCGTTTTGTTTCTGATGGTATGCATCATTTCCTATTCGTACGGGTTTGGAGTTCTTATAACCGGATAGATGGTCGAGCATCACTTCGGTTAGTTGGTGCTCGCCCCGGATGCCATACATAATTTGATAGTCATGTTTGGAAACGAATGTGGATTGGATGAATTTCATAAAGCGTTTGGCTGCACTGGTATGTCCGATTTGAAACATGGTTTCGATGGACATGGAAGCATCCCGAAGCCAGCAAAAGCGGTAATCCCAGTTGCGCACTTCTCCTACAGCTTCCGGAAGGCTTGTCGTTAGTGCTGCCAGCACAGCTCCGTTGTGGTAGGACATTAGTTTCAGAACCAATAAACTCCGTTCGATTACGTCATTATATAGAGTGTATTTCTTGCTTCTGTCTGTCCAGTTCAGCCAATATACCAGCGTACGGCAATATTCTATTTTCTCCCTTTCTATGTCGATTGGGATCACTTTCTCGTTATAGGAGAGCAGGAGAAATTCGTCTTTTTCAAGAATGATTTCTTTTTTCTCTTTGATGTCCTGAAGAGACAGGGAAGCATATAAATATTGTCTGTCCTTGTTGTCAAAGGAGCAGTAGGATTCGATATACTGTGGAGTGATATTAAGGATCACTTGTCCCTGCGCATAGTTCGGGGCCGGATGATAGTTGATCTTGAAACGCGGTTTCCCTTTTATCCAATGTATGTAGCGGTATAATTCGGCAGGTAAATAATGCCCTGTTTCGTCTTGTGAACGATAGCAGGGCATATAGTCGAGCACTACGAATTCTCCTTCATCGGAGGAGAATTGGGTAGAAAGAATATTGGTGTGGGGGACATAATTTTGTGTGATGCGATAGTCTCCGGAAACTTCGAACCCGAAAGCTCCTCCTTTCTCCCGGTCGAGCATACTGGCAAAAATAGAAGGAGAATCGAAATCGGGAAAACAGAGCCATTCGATATTTCCGTTCTGCGAAATGAGAGCTGCCGTTCGGCAGTTACCTATCACTCCATAATTTAAATTATTCATATTGATTGCTTTTTATTGAGTTTTTAATAGATCTTTGAGAAAGTCGAAAGCGAAAGTCAGGCGATTCTTAATACTTCCTTCTTTTGTGGCAGTTTTTTGTTTGCCTAGTAAAGACCGTAAGAAAGGAAGTACGTCAGATTGGGCAGACAGGTGATAGTTGGCGGCTTCGGATACGCTACCTATTTTAATGGTGATAGCGCTCATCGGTAATGCCTGAAACATATCTTCATCTGTAGTGTCGTCTCCCATCGCTATAACAAAATTATAACGTCTGTTGGCTAGCAGACGCCCTACCTCCGAACCTTTATTGCAATCCGGTGATTTGATTTCGATCACTTTATTTCCTTGCAGAATTTGTAGTTTCTGCCGGGTACAGAGCGAAATCAGCGTGTTGACGAGTTGTTGGGCTCTTAATGTGCCGAGCCATGCGTCACTTTCACGATAATGCCAGGCCAGGGCAGTTTCCTTCACTTCCAGATGGGAACGGGGAGTACGGTCTACAAACATTTGAAGGATAGAGAGAATACCTGCTCCCCATTCTATCTTCTTTATGTTTTTATGCCAGACTCCGTTTTCTTTATAGAAAGCCCCATGTTCGGCAGCCATAGAAATAGGAAGGGTGCCAAGCCATTTTTCTAATGTAAAGTGATCCCGCCTGCTATTGATAACAATATGATTGGCGGGATCGCTAGCCAGTTGTTGTAGAATAGAAATGAGTTCCGGTGTAGGTTGTGCATCCTCGGGACGTGGTTTGAGAGCCGTCAGCGTACCATCATAGTCCAGCAGAATCAGGCGTTGTTTGGCATGGTTATACTTGAGTTTGATTTGTGCAATGCTAGCGGCTACAATACGTTTTTTTCGTAACATATCGTTTTTCATACATGTCGCGTTCAGTTCATTGACAAAGTCGGCTGCCCATTTGTTGACTGTCTGTACGGACAGAATGCTTTGCATACGTTTCAGGCGTTGTTTTTGTTCCTCTTCGGGCATTTCAAGTGCCTGACAAATAGCGTTTTCTATTTGTTCCGTATCGTTCGGGTTGATTTGGATAGCGTCCGTCAATTCTACGGCGGCACCTGCCATTTCGCTAAGGATAAGTACACCGGGATTGTCGCATTTGGTAGCTACGTATTCTTTGGCTACCAGATTCATTCCGTCCCGAAGTGGAGTGACGAGGGCTATGTCGGCCACATAGTACATGGCAGTCAGTTCTTCCAGTGAAAAGCCATGATAGAAATAACATACGGGAGTCCAGTTCATTGTGGAGTAACGTCCGTTGATAGAGCCGATTTCTTCGTCAATTTTTGTTTTTAGTTCCGCATAGCTGCCTACATGGTCGCGTGAAGGGACAATGACCATTGCCAATGTAACTTTACCGTGATATTCGGCATGATGTTCGAGGAAGGTGGCAAAGCCACGAAGACGGTGCAATATGCCTTTGCTGTAATCCAGTCTGTCTACTGACAGGATCAGTTTATGCTCGCCGAAAAGTTTCCGGGTTCGTTCAATGGCCTGATGTACTTCTTTATTTTCTGAAGCCTGATGATAGGATTCATAGTTGATTCCCATCGGCAATGCTTCTACTCTGACCATCCGGTTGTTGATCTGTACTTCATCCAGTTTGAAGTCGAGATGCAGCACACGCTCTACGGCACTGATGAAGTGACGCATATAGTCATGAGTATGGAAAGCAATGAAGTCTGCTCCCAGCAGACCCTTCAGAATCTCGGCACGCTCCGGAAGAATACGGAAGAGTTCGTAAGAAGGGAACGGGATATGATGGAAATAACCGATACTTAGTTCCGGATATATTTTCCTCAACATTCCGGGAAGTAGCATCAGTTGATAATCCTGTATCCATACCTTATCGCCGGGACGTATCAGCCGGCAAATCTCCTCACAGAAGAGTCGGTTGACTTGTTGATAGGATTGCCAGAAACAGTTCTTATATAAGGTATAAGCATAAAAGTAATGACACAAAGGCCAGATAGTACTGTTACTGTATCCTTCGTAGTAGTTTTCAATTTGCTTTTCCGACAAGAAGACCGGATGAAAATTCATTTCCTGTAGTTTCTCGTTAATCTCTTGCTGGTCCTTCTCTTCATTTGTACATATTCCGGGCCAACCTATCCAGTGCTTCTCATAAGAAGTCTGGAGAGAATCCAAACCTGTTGCCAGTCCGCCTTCGCTACGCGAAAATACGAATGTGCCGTTTGTGCCGGCTACTTTGACAGGTAATCTGTTTGCAATAATATAAAGTTTCATATCTATTTCTTCGCAAAGCATGTACCAATTGACTTATGTTGATGCTTAGCCGTTTATTATCAACTGATTATGAAAATGTAGTATCCTCCTTTTGTCTTTTCAAAATGGAATCCTTTTTTCAAAATGGAAGGGTATGTTGGATGGAAAGAAAGTAACAGCTTGTTTGTATCTATTTGAATGTTAGCTTATTATGTATTCTTTGTTTTTTGTGGCACGCATTTGGTATGAAGAATGGCAAGTAAAAATTTATAGTAATCATTTAAAAGGTAAAAACATGGGAATAACACTATCATTTATTTTCTGCCTGTTGAGCGGTTTCGCTTGTTTCTGGCTGTTCTGGAAATGTGTAGACTGGTTTGAGAATATTTAAAGAAAAAAGGAGAATTGATTATGTACACAGCATTATTCGTATTAGGTATTGCAATCTTCGGTTATTTGATGTATGTGCTCATCAAACCCGAGAAGTTTTAAAGTAACACACACAGTTTAAGGTAAAAAGTATATGAATACAGAAATTTTAGGCGTGGTTGTTCAGATAGCCTTGATGGTGATTCTGGCTTATCCACTGGGAAAATACATTGCCAAGGTCTACAGAGGAGAAAAGACCTGGTCTGATTTTATGGCTCCTATCGAAAGAGTCATTTATAAAGTTTGTGGAATCGACCCCAATGAAGAAATGAACTGGAAACAATTCCAGAAAGCATTGTTGATTTTGAATGCTTTCTGGTTTTTCTGGGGAATGGTACTCTTGGTTTCACAAGGATGGTTGCCTTTAAACCCGGACGGCAACGGACCGCAGACTCCGGATCAGGCATTCAATACTTGTATTAGTTTTATGGTGAACTGTAACTTACAGCACTATAGCGGTGAAAGCGGACTGACTTATTTTACTCAATTGTTCGTCATCATGCTTTTCCAGTTTATTACCGCAGCAACAGGTATGGCTGCTATGGCAGGTATTATGAAGAGTATTGCTGCAAAAACAACCAAAACGATTGGTAACTTCTGGCAATTTCTGGTAATAAGTTGTACGCGTATCTTATTACCTCTTTCTCTGATTGTAGGTTTTATCCTGATTCTTCAGGGAACTCCGATGGGATTTGACGGTAAGATGAAAGTCACTACTCTTGAAGGTCAGGAACAGATGGTTTCTCAAGGTCCTACGGCCGCAATTGTTCCTATTAAACAGTTGGGTACGAATGGCGGTGGATATTTTGGCGTGAACTCCTCTCATCCATTGGAAAATCCGACTTATCTTTCTAACATGGTAGAATGTTGGTCTATTTTGATTATCCCGATGGCGATGGTATTTGCACTGGGTTTCTATACCCGCAGAAAGAAGTTGGCTTACAGTATATTCGGAGTAATGCTTTTCGCTTTTCTGGTCGGTGTGTGCATTAATGTCAGTCAGGAAATGGGGGGTAATCCGCGCATCGATGAGCTGGGAATTGCACAGGACAATGGTGCGATGGAAGGTAAGGAAGTGCGTTTGGGAGCCGGAGCAACCGCGTTGTGGAGTATTGTAACGACCGTAACTTCCAATGGTTCTGTGAATGGTATGCATGATTCTACCATGCCTCTGTCCGGTATGATGGAAATGTTGAATATGCAGATTAATACCTGGTTTGGCGGTGTAGGTGTAGGGTGGATGAACTACTATACATTCATTATCATTGCAGTGTTTATCAGCGGTTTGATGGTGGGACGTACACCGGAATTCCTCGGTAAGAAAGTAGAAGCCCGCGAAATGAAAATCGCTACGATTGTAGCTCTGCTTCATCCATTTGTAATCTTGGTGTTTACGGCAATCTCAAGTTATATTTATGTACACCATCCAGATTTTGTGGAAAGTGAAGGTGGATGGTTGAACAACTTAGGATTCCACGGTTTGAGTGAACAGCTTTACGAGTACACCTCTTGTGCCGCCAATAACGGTTCCGGTTTCGAAGGCTTGGGTGATAATACTTATTTCTGGAACTGGACATGTGGTATCGTTTTAATTCTGAGTCGCTTCCTTCCTATTATCGGACAGGTTGCCATTGCCGGGCTACTGGCGCAGAAGAAATTCATACCGGAAAGTGCCGGTACGTTGAAGACGGATACATTGACTTTCGGAGTAATGACATTTGTAGTTATCTTCATTATTGCCGCTCTGTCGTTCTTCCCGGTACATGCATTGAGTACGATTGCTGAACATTTAAGTTTGTAATACTGAATTAGAGAAGATATGAAAGATAATAAATCAGCTTCTTTGTTTCCAAAGGAGCAAGTTATAGAAAGTTTGAAACAATCATTCGTGAAACTGAACCCACGAATGATGATAAAGAATCCGATTATGTTTACGGTAGAGGTGGCTACGGTAGTCATGCTGCTTGTGACGCTCTACTCCATTGTTAATTCTTCACAGGGTTCGTTTGCTTACAACATTGCCGTGTTTATCATTCTGTTTATCACTTTGCTGTTTGCCAATTTTGCCGAAGCTATTGCAGAGGCACGTGGTAAAGCACAGGCCGACAGTTTGCGTAAGACTCGTGAAGAGACACCGGCAAAGAAAGTGGAAGGCAATAAAATCGTTACTGTCAGTTCTTCACAGTTGAAGAAAGGGGATGTGTTTGTCTGTGAGGCAGGAGACGTGATTCCTTCCGACGGTGAGATTATTGAAGGGTTGGCTTCTATTGATGAAAGTGCCATTACCGGTGAGTCTGCTCCGGTCATTCGTGAGGCAGGTGGCGACAAGAGTTCGGTAACAGGAGGTACGAAAGTACTGTCCGATCATATAAAGGTGATGGTGACTACCCAACCGGGAGAAAGTTTTCTTGATAAGATGATCGCATTGGTGGAAGGTGCTTCCCGTCAGAAAACCCCGAATGAGATTGCGTTGACTATTTTGCTGGCAGGTTTTACGCTTGTTTTCGTCATTGTGTGTGTGACTTTGAAACCGTTTGCCGATTATAGTAATACGGTCATCACTATTGCTTCGCTTATTTCTTTGTTTGTGTGTCTGATCCCGACAACTATCGGTGGACTTCTCTCTGCCATCGGTATTGCCGGTATGGACCGTGCACTTCGCGCCAACGTGATTACTAAATCCGGTAAAGCGGTTGAAACTGCGGGCGATATTGATACATTACTGCTGGATAAAACGGGTACTATCACCATTGGTAATCGTAAAGCAACTCATTTCCATACAGCTCCGGGTGTCGATCTGCACGATTTTGTGGAAACTTGTCTGTTGTCTTCCTTATCCGATGAAACGCCGGAAGGTAAGTCTATCGTAGAATTGGGACGTGAGTCGGGCATTCGTATGCGTAATCTGAATACAACAGGAGCACGTATGATTAAGTTTACGGCTGAAACTAAATGTTCGGGAGTAGACTTGGCAGATGGAACACAGATTCGTAAAGGTGCTTTCGATGCTATCCGTAAGATGGTGGAAGGTGAAGGAAATGAATTTCCGAAAGAAGTGGAAGAGATCATCTCTTCTATCTCTAGCAATGGTGATACGCCGTTGGTAGTATGTGTAAACAAGAAAGTGACCGGTGTCATTGAGTTGCAGGATATTATCAAACCGGGTATTCAGGAACGTTTCGAACGTCTGCGTAAGATGGGAGTGAAGACGGTCATGGTGACAGGGGATAACCCGTTAACTGCAAAATATATTGCTGAAAAAGCCGGTGTGGATGATTTTATCGCTGAAGCTAAACCGGAAGATAAGATGGAATATATCAAGAAGGAACAGCAGGCTGGTAAATTGGTTGCAATGATGGGAGACGGAACGAACGATGCTCCTGCTCTGGCACAAGCCAATGTGGGTGTAGCCATGAATAGCGGTACACAGGCAGCAAAGGAAGCCGGTAATATGGTCGACTTGGATAACGATCCGACGAAATTGATCGAGATTGTGGAAATCGGTAAACAATTGTTGATGACACGTGGTACGCTGACTACTTTCTCTATTGCCAATGACGTGGCCAAATATTTCGCAATTGTTCCTGCCTTGTTTATGATTGCTATTCCTGAACTGGCTGCTCTGAATATCATGCATCTGCATAGTCCTGAAAGTGCTATTCTTTCGGCAGTCATTTTTAATGCGATTATTATTCCGATTCTGATTCCGTTGGCTTTGCGTGGTGTGCAATACAAGCCGATAGGTGCAAGTGCTTTGCTTCGCCGTAATCTGCTGATCTATGGTGTGGGTGGTGTGATTGCTCCTTTCGTGGGAATCAAATTGATAGATTTAGTAGTAGGTTTATTCTTTTAATTAAAAAACAATAGCAATGAAAACTTTATTGAAGTCATTAAAAATAACACTTGCTTTTTGTGTCTTTTTCTCCGTGTTCTATATCCTTATCCTGTGGGTGTTCGCACAGGTAGCAGGTCCTAATAAAGGAAATGCCGAGGTGGCTACGCTGGATGGGAAAGTAGTGGGAGCAGCCAATGTGGGTCAGATGTTTACAAAAGATATTTATTTCTGGGGACGTCCTTCTTCTGCCGGTGACGGGTATGATGCGACGAGTTCCGCAGGTAGTAATAAAGGGCCTACGAATCAAGAATATCTGGATGAAGTGAAAGCGCGTATTGATACTTTCCTTGTACATCATCCTTATTTGAATCGTGCGGATGTGCCTGCCGAAATGGTTACGGCCAGTGGTTCGGGACTGGATCCTAATATCACTCCTCAATGTGCGTATGTACAAGTGAAGAGAGTAGCACAAGCACGTGGATTAACAGAAAAACAAGTAAGAGCGATTGTTGATAAAAGCATAGAAAAACCGTTTTTGGGGTTGTTGGGAACAGAAAAGGTGAATGTCTTGAAATTGAATATCGCTTTAGAGGAAAGCAATAAGTAGATGAAGATTGAGCAGCGTTCCTGTCCGGACCGTTTGGGTTATGCCGCGGTTCAAATTAACAGGGTTGGATGGGGCGCTGCTTTTTTACAGGAACATAAAATAGAATTAGATAAAAAGTATGAAAAGTTTTTTTAGTAAAAAGAGTATTTTAGGAACAATGGCTGTAGCAGCCGTATGTATGTTGGGAACTAGCAATGCACAAGCACAAGAGTTTACTATACAAGGTGATTTGGTAAGTTCGTATGTATGGCGTGGTATTTATCAGGGGGGAGCCGCTTCCTTTCAGCCGACTTTGGGATTTAGCGTAGGTAATTTCTCGCTTACTGCATGGGGCTCAACCAGTTTGAGTGAGAGTAATAAAGAAATTGACCTAACCGCAGCTTATAAGTTTGGTGAAGCGGGACCGACACTTTCTGTAGCCACTCTTTGGTGGGACGGACAAGCTGATGTGGCTAATGGAGAACTTACCAATAATTATTTCCATTTTAAAAGTGGAGACACCGGACATCATTTTGAAGCAGGGTTAGCTTATACGCTTCCTATTGAAAAGTTCCCGTTATCTATCGCATGGTATACCATGTTTGCCGGTGCTGACAGAAAAACGACTGATGAGGGGGAGGAAAAGCAGGCATACTCTTCTTACGTAGAACTGAATTATCCGTTCAGTGTGAAAGGAGTTGATCTGAATGCTACTTGTGGAGTGGTTCCTTATAAGACTCCGCAGTATAATGTGAATGGGTTTGCAGTGACGAACCTAGCTTTGAAAGCAACGAAAGCAATAAATTTTAATGATAAGTTTTCATTGCCTATATTTGTACAGGCTATATGGAATCCACGTTTGGAGGACGCCCATTTAGTATTTGGCGTAACTTTAAGGCCATAAAATAAACTCATGAATTTTTGTGAAACCCGTGGTGATCGTGATGATTACTACGGGTTAGGATGTTTAAAATAACAGATTGACGTAATGGATGATAGAGAACATAGTGTACAGTATTTTTTGGATCTGATAAAGAAGTCCCACCGGGGCAAATTCAAGGTCTATATCGGTATGATAGCCGGTGTGGGAAAGTCATATCGTATGCTTCAGGAGGCGCATGAACTGCTGGAGAACGGTGTGAACGTGCAAATCGGCTATATCGAAACTCATGGACGCGCCGGGACGGAAGCATTGCTGCAAGGGCTCCCTGTCATTCCGCGTCGCAAAATCTTCTATAAGGGGAAAGAATTGGAAGAAATGGATCTGGATACGATTATCCGTGTCCATCCGGAAATTGTAATTGTGGATGAACTGGCTCATACCAATGTAGAAGGTAGCTTGAACGAGAAACGTTGGCAGGATGTGATAACTTTGCTGGATGAGGGAATCAATGTGATTTCGGCAATCAATATTCAGCACATTGAAAGCGTGAATGAAGAAGTGCAGGAGATTACGGGTATTGAAGTGAAAGAACGGGTGCCCGACAGTGTTCTTCAGGAAGCGGATGAGGTGGTGAATATTGACTTGACGGCAGAGGAGCTGATTGCACGTTTGAAAGCGGGTAAGATATATCGTCCGGAAAAGATTCAGACGGCATTGGATAATTTCTTTCGGACAGAGAATATTCTTCAGTTACGTGAGTTGGCTTTGAAGGAAGTAGCGTTGCGGGTAGAAAAAAAGGTGGAGAATGAGGTGGTGATGGGAGTAGCCGTCGGACTCCGGCATGAGAAGTTTATGGCTTGTATCAGTAGTCATGAGAAAACACCCCGGCGGATTATCAGAAAGGCGGCAAAGTTGGCAACCCGGTATAATACTACTTTTATAGCCCTGTATGTTCAGACTCCGAAAGAGAGTATGGATAGAATTGATCTAGCCAGTCAACGGTATCTGTTGAACCATTTTAAGCTCGTGGCGGAACTTGGGGGAGAGGTGGTGCAGGTGCAGTCGAAGGATATTTTGGGTAGCATCGTCAAGGTTTGTAAAGAGAAACAGATATCGACTGTTTGCATGGGAACTCCTAATTTAAGGTTGCCATACGCTATTTGTTCTATACTGGGATATAGAAAGTTTTTAAATAATTTGTCACAAGCTAATGTAGATTTGATTATACTTGCATAATATTAATCGTATGAACGTTATGAATATTAAAACGAAACTGATTCTCGGTATCGGAATGCTGGCCGGAATGATTATTTTGCTGGTAACACTTTCAGTTGTGAATCTTCAAATTCTGACAGCGACAGAACCTGATAGTCCTGCTGCTATGCCCGGATTGGAACGTGCTTTGTTATGGATTTCCGTAACGGGAGGAATCTGTATCTTGACCGGACTGATATTGCTTTATTGGTTGCCCCGTACTATCAGCAAGCCTATTAAAGAGCTGAAAGAGGGAATTCTTGAAATAGCCAATCATAATTATGAGAAGCGTCTGCAGATGAATAATAATGAAGAATTCCGGGATGTGGCGGATAGTTTTAACCGGATGGCGGAACGTTTGACCGAATATCGTGCCAGTACTTTGTCGGATATTCTTTCTGCAAAGAAATTTATTGAAGCAATTGTAAACAGTATAGATGATCCGGTGATCGGCTTGAATATGGAGCGTGAAATTCTGTTTATCAATGAGGAAGCACTCAATGTCTTGAATCTGAAACGGGAGAATGTGATTCGTCAATCGGCGGAGGAACTGGCTTTGAAGAATGACCTGTTGCGGCGGTTGATCCGTGAACTGGTGACGCCAAGCGAGCAGAAGGAACCATTGAAGATATATGCTGACGACAAAGAGAGTTACTTTAAGGCCTCTTATGTCCCTATCATTAATACGGAGGCTGAAAAAGGGGAACCTCGCAAACTGGGTGATGTTATTTTATTAAAGAATATCACGGAATTTAAGGAACTGGATTCTGCCAAGACTACATTTATCTCGACGATATCTCATGAACTGAAGACTCCGATTGCTGCTATTATGATGAGCCTCCAGCTGTTGGAAGATAAGCGTGTCGGTGCATTGAATGATGAACAGGAGCAACTGTCTAAGAGTATCAAGGAGAATAGCGAGCGTTTGTTGAGTATCACCGGAGAATTGCTTAACATGACCCAGGTGGAAGCCGGAAAACTACAGTTTATGCCGAAGATCACCAAACCGATTGAGTTGATCGAATATGCGATCAAAGCTAATCAGGTGCAAGCGGATAAGTTTAATATCCAGATAGAAGTGGAATATCCGGAAGAGAAAATCGGCAAACTCTTTGTCGACAGTGAAAAGATTGCCTGGGTATTGACAAATCTGCTAAGTAATGCTATCCGTTATTCTAAAGAAAACGGGCGTGTGATTATCGGTGCCAAACAGGATGAAAATATGATCGAACTCTATGTTCAGGATTTTGGAAAGGGTATCGACCCGCGTTATCACAAAAGCATCTTCGACCGTTATTTCCGTGTACCCGGAACGAAAGTACAAGGCAGTGGCTTGGGATTATCTATTTCGAAGGATTTTGTGGAAACTCATGGTGGTACGCTGACGGTAGAGAGTGAATTGGGGAAGGGAAGTCGGTTTGTGATGCGGTTGAAGGCATAGTTTTGAAGGAGTTTATGAAAGAATTGGGTTATTGCTATCCATCTGCTTCCTATGTTGTTTTAATTCTTTGTTGAATTGAATACTATAATTGCAAAAAAAACGCGACTCTGTTCTGAAACTTTAGAGAATCAATGTATTATAGTCTCTCTAAAAATCTTTATATTTGCAAACCGTTTGGAAACAATAGTGAATAATAAACAATACAATAACTTAAAAACAACCAAAATCAGATGAAGCAGGATATGATTGTTATCCTTGACTTGGGTAGTCATGAGAATACGGTATTGGCTCGCGCCATCCGTGCATTAGGAGTTTATAGTGAGATTTATCCTCACGATATCACAGTAGAAGAACTGAAAGCATTGCCCAATGTAAAGGGTATTATCATCAATGGTGGACCGAATAATGTAATTGATGGCGTTGCCATTGATGTAAATCCGGCTATCTATACTTTGGGGATTCCTGTCATGGCTGCAGGTCACGATAAAGCAACTTGTGAAGTGAAGTTGGCAGAATTTGCGGATGATATTGAGGCTATAAAGGCGGCAGTGAAATCATTTGTTTTCGATGTCTGTAAAGCTGAAGCTAACTGGAACATGAAGAACTTTGTCAATGATCAGATAGAGTTGATTAAGCGTCAGGTGGGCGATAAGAAAGTATTGTTGGCTCTGTCGGGTGGAGTTGATAGTTCTGTGGTAGCAGCTTTACTTCTGAAGGCAATTGGTAACAATCTGGTTTGCGTACATGTTAATCATGGTTTGATGCGTAAGGGAGAGTCAGAAGATGTGGTTGAGGTATTCAGCAACCAGTTGAAAGCAAATCTTATTTATGTAGATGTAACCGATCGTTTCCTGAATAAACTGGCAGGTGTGGAAGATCCGGAACAGAAACGTAAAATTATTGGTGGTGAGTTTATTCGTGTGTTTGAAGAAGAAGCACGTAAGCTGAATGGTATTGACTTCTTGGGGCAAGGGACTATTTATCCGGATATTGTGGAAAGTGGAACGAAAACTGCTAAAATGGTGAAGTCTCACCATAACGTAGGTGGTCTGCCTGAAGACCTTAAGTTCGAACTTGTAGAGCCGTTGCGCCAATTATTTAAAGATGAAGTTCGTGCTTGTGGCTTGGAGTTGGGATTGCCTTATGAGATGGTTTACCGTCAACCTTTCCCTGGTCCAGGTTTGGGCGTACGTTGTTTAGGTGCTATTACGCGTGACCGTTTGGAGGCTGTACGTGAGTCCGATGCTATTTTGCGTGAAGAGTTTCAGATTGCCGGATTGGATAAAAAGGTATGGCAATACTTTACGGTAGTACCCGATTTTAAATCTGTTGGTGTACGTGATAATGCCCGCTCTTTTGATTGGCCGGTGATTATTCGCGCTGTCAACACGGTAGATGCTATGACGGCTACTATCGAACCGATAGAATGGCCTATCCTGATGAAGATAACAGACCGTATCCTGAAAGAAGTGAAGAATGTAAATCGCGTTTGTTATGATATGTCTCCGAAACCTAATGCGACTATAGAATGGGAATAGAGAGACTTTTTAAGTGATATTTCGATAGCCTCAATTTTTTGTAAGTTGAGGCTATTTTTTTAATATGTTGAACCTTGCCACATTGAATTTGACGGATGTTTAATCTGATTGATATATGATTTGCGTTGGTGTAAACCGGCACCAATTGATGTATAAAAGAAAAAGGCACCCAGAAGTGGAAGCCTCCCAAATGCCTTATTCTTATCAAGTAGCGGGACCCGGGATTGAACCGGGGACCTCATGATTATGAATCATGCGCTCTAACCAGCTGAGCTATCCCGCCATCGTTTCTCGATTGCGGGTGCAAAGATAGATGATTTTTTATAATCTCCAAAACAATTCATAACTTTTTTGTGCTTTTTCTTTAAGAAAGGGTTTGATTTTCCCTATAAACAGGAAGTTTGAAGCTCGATAATGAAAGAATAATTAAATAAAGTGTCTGATTTATGCGGCGTATTTAGAAAAAAGTATTTATCTTGGCACACGTAAAAACAATTCGAAATTGCTATGAAAAAGGAAAAGATTCATTTGGAGTATTTGTTGAATGCAACGTCTAAAAATATTCTTTGGTCAGCTATAAGTACACCGACCGGGTTGGAGGACTGGTTTGCCGACAAAGTTATTTCTGACGATAAAATAGTAGAGTTCCATTGGGGGAAGACAGAGCTGAGGAAAGCAGAGATTATTGCCATTCGCTCTTTCTCTTTTATCCGCTTCCGTTGGCAGGATGATGAAAACGAACGCGATTATTTTGAAATCAAGATGACTTATAATGAGCTGACTAGTGACTATGTGTTGGAAATTACCGATTTCGCAGAGCCGGATGAAGTAGCCGATATGAAAGAATTGTGGGAGTCGCAAGTAGCTAAATTAAGAAGAACTTGTGGTTTTTAGTTAACTTTCAACTAAAAATTTTCGATGCTCCTTTTTTTGTGCTAATTTTGCATCCTAATTGCACGAACCTATTAAGATGCTACGCATAAAGAAATTAGATATATTCATCGTAAAGAGTTTTTTGATGCTCTTTATTGGTACATTCTTCATCTGTCTGTTCATATTCATGATGCAGTTCCTGTGGAGATATGTAGACGAATTGGTCGGAAAAGGGTTGGAGATGAGCGTTATGGCTCAATTCTTCTTTTATTCTGCATTAACATTAGTGCCAGTATCGTTGCCATTGGCTGTGCTACTGGCTTCTTTGATTACTTTCGGTAACTTTGGTGAGCGTTATGAATTGCTCGCGATGAAAGCCGCAGGTATTTCTCTCCTTAAAATCATGCGTCCGCTTGCTTTCTTCGTTTGCGGGCTTGTCGGTGTCTCATTCTATTTCCAAAATGTAGTAGGTCCTATTGCCCAGGCTAAATTGGGAACCCTGATTCTTTCGATGAAACAGAAATCTCCGGAGTTGGACATTCCGGAAGGAGTTTTCTATTCTGAAATCAAGGACTATAATTTAAAGGTAGCTAAGAAGAACCGGAAGACCGGTATGCTATATGATGTGCTGATTTATAGTATGAAAGATGGCTTTGAGAAAGCACGTATTATATATGCTGATTCCGGGCGTTTGGAGATGACCGCGGATAAACAGCATCTTTGGCTGCATTTGTATAGCGGAGATTTATTTGAGAATCTGAAAGCTCAAAGTATGAAATCGGAGAATGTACCTTATCGACGCGAGGAATTCAGGGAAAAACATTCCATTATTGAGTTTAATTCCGATTTCAATATGGTTGACGGTGAGATTATGGGTAAGCAGTCCAGTGCTAAGGACATGGCGCAGTTGCAGAGTTCCATTGACTCGATGACGGTTGTGGGAGACAGTATCGGACGACAGTATTACAGGGAAGTGGCAGAAGGAAATTTCCGTCCTTCTTATGGATTGACAAAAGAAGATACGGTCAAAATAGAAAAGGCGGATATCCATGAATATAATGTGGACAGCCTTTACGAAGTAGCCTCTTTAACGCAGAAACAGAAGGTGCTTTCTTCTGCTGTCAGTCGGGCGGAGAATGTGGCCAACGATCTTGGGTTCAAGAAATTCACGATGGAGAACAACGATTATAGTATTCGCAAGCATAAGACCGAATGGCATAAGAAGATAACGATTTCACTCTCTTGTCTGCTGTTCTTCTTTATCGGAGCTCCATTGGGCGGAATTATCCGCAAAGGAGGTCTCGGAATGCCGGTAATTGTATCCGTGTTGGTATTTATCATTTACTATATCATTGATAATACAGGATATAAAATGGCCCGTGACGGTAAGTGGATAGTATGGATGGGAATGTGGACAAGTAGTGCGGTCCTTGCCCCATTAGGAGTTTTCCTTACCTATAAATCGAATAAGGACTCTGTGGTGCTTAATGCAGATGCTTATATCAACTGGTTCAAGAAGATTGTGGGAATCCGTAGTGTACGCCATATATTTAAGAAAGAAGTGATTATCCATGATCCTGATTACACACGTCTGATCGGTGATTTGGAACAACTCACTGCAGAGTGCAGAGCGTATGCTGCCAAGAAACGATTGGAAAAAGCACCGAATTACTTTAAATTGTGGATGTCGAGCGAGGATGACAACGAAGTAATGGCTATCAATGAAAAGCTGGAAGCGTTGGTTGAAGAAATGTCCAATACGAAATCTGCCACTTTGATCGGTGCATTAAACAATTATCCGGTTATTTCCGTTTCTGCTCATGTGCGCCCGTTCCATATATATTGGTTGAATCTGGTAGCCGGAGTCATTTTCCCTATCGGTTTATTTTTCTATTTCCGCATCTGGGCGTTCCGCGTTCGTCTGGCTAAGGATATGGAACGGATTATAAAGAACAATGAACAAATTCAATTCATCATACAGAAAATCAATAAATAAGTGTTATGAAAGAGACTATTAAAATGGATAGAATAGAAGATGCGATTGCCGACTTCAAAGAAGGCAAGTTTGTCATAGTAGTGGATGATGAGGACCGCGAAAATGAAGGCGACTTGATTATTGCCGCTGAAAAGATAACTCCCGAGAAAGTAAATTTCATGTTGAAACATGCACGTGGCGTACTTTGTGCACCTGTCACAGTGTCTCGTTGCAAGGAGTTGGATTTGCCGCATCAGGTAAGTGACAATACTTCCGTGTTGGGAACTCCTTTTACGGTTACCATTGACAAACTGGAAGGCTGTACAACAGGTGTTTCTGCTTCCGACCGTGCCGCTACTATTCAGGCGTTGGCCGATCCTACTTCTACACCGGCAACCTTCGGGCGTCCCGGGCACATCAATCCGTTATATGCACAAGAAAAAGGAGTGCTTCGCCGTGCCGGACATACGGAAGCTACGATTGACATGGCTCGTCTGGCAGGACTTTACCCGGCAGGCGCCTTGATGGAAATCATGAGTGAAGATGGAACAATGGCACGTTTGCCTGAACTCCGCCAGATGGCAGATGAACATGGACTGAAACTGATCTCTATCCATGACCTGATTGTCTATCGTTTGAAACAGGAATCCATTGTGGAAAAAGGAGTGGAAGTAAACATGCCTACTGAACACGGGATGTTCCGTCTGATTCCTTTCCGCCAGAAATCAAACGGATTGGAGCACATGGCTATATTTAAAGGTACGTGGAGTGAAGACGAACCTATCCTGGTACGTGTCCACTCATCTTGTGCTACAGGAGATATCCTTGGTTCTCAGCGTTGTGACTGTGGCGAACAGTTGCATAAAGCGATGGAAATGATCGAAAAAGAAGGAAAAGGTGTAGTGGTTTATCTCAATCAGGAAGGACGTGGCATCGGTCTGATGGAAAAAATGAAAGCATACAAGCTCCAGGAAGACGGTATGGATACCGTTGATGCGAATATTTGCTTAGGACATCTTGCTGACGAACGTGATTATGGAGTAGGTGCACAGATCCTTCGTGAGCTGGGAGTACACAAAATGAGACTTTTGACAAATAATCCGGTAAAACGTGTTGGTTTGGAAGCCTATGGATTGGAGATTGTAGAAAACGTGCCTGTTGAAACAGTTCCTAATCCGTATAATGAGCGATACTTGAGAACAAAGAAAGAAAGAATGGGGCATACTTTACATTTTAATAAGTAAATTGCCATTTTGTTTTCATATATCAAATATTATCGCTTATTTTGCAACGATTTTCACTCAACAACAATAAAATAGATACAAAATGAATCAATTATCAGATCGTTTGAACAGCTTGTCGCCGTCGGCGACGCTTGCCATGTCTCAAAAGAGCAACGAGCTCAAGGCACAAGGCGTTGATGTTATTAACTTAAGTGTAGGAGAGCCTGATTTTAATACTCCTGACCACATCAAAGAAGCTGCGAAAAAAGCCGTAGATGATAACTTTTCCCGCTACTCTCCGGTACCGGGCTATCCGGCTTTGCGCAATGCTATTGTTGAGAAACTGAAAAAAGAAAACGGTCTTGAATATACAGCCGCCCAGATTTCGTGTGCAAATGGTGCAAAACAATCTGTTTGTAATACGATTCTTGTATTGGTAAATCCGGGTGACGAAGTAATCGTTCCGGCTCCTTACTGGGTAAGCTACCCGGAAATGGTGAAAATGGCAGAAGGTACTCCTGTTATCATTTCGGCAGGTATCGAACAAGATTTCAAGATTACTCCGGAACAGCTGGAAGCTGCTATTACTCCGAAAACGAAAGCGTTGATTCTTTGTTCCCCGTCCAACCCGACAGGTTCTGTATATACAAAGGAAGAATTGGCCGGACTGTCTGCTGTATTGGCTAAACATCCGCAGGTGATCGTAATCGCTGACGAGATTTACGAACATATCAATTATATCGGCGCACATCAAAGTATCGCTCAATTCCCTGAAATGAAGGAACGTACAGTGATTGTAAACGGTGTATCCAAGGCTTACGCTATGACAGGATGGAGAATCGGTTTCATTGCCGGTCCGGAATGGATTGTAAAAGCTTGCAACAAGTTGCAAGGTCAGTACACTTCAGGTCCTTGCTCTGTTTCTCAAAAAGCTGCTGAAGCTGCATATACAGGAACACAAGAACCGGTAAAAGAAATGCAGAAAGCATTCGAACGCCGTCGTGACCTGATTGTGAAGTTGGCTAAAGAAGTTCCGGGATTTGAAGTAAACGTTCCGCAAGGTGCTTTCTACTTGTTCCCGAAATGCGATGCTTTCTTTGGAAAGAGCAACGGCGAACGTAAGATTGCAGATTCGGATGATTTAGCAATGTACTTACTTGAAGAAGCTCACGTGGCTTGTGTAGGTGGTACCTCTTTTGGTGCTCCTGAATGTATCCGCATGAGTTATGCTACAAGCGATGAAAATATCGTAGAGGCTATCCGTCGTATCAAGGAAGCATTAGCTAAATTGAAATAAGAGTTCACCACAGAGGACTCAGAGGACACAGAGAAGAAACAATGAAAGGATGTGTCATCACCCATATAAATTAGAAATCCCCCTTGCCACAAATGCTTTGTAGCAAGGGGGATTTCACTAAAAGGAGAGTTGTGACACATCCCCAAACTATTTTACTCTGTGTCCTCTGCGTCCTCTGTGGTGAAAAAAAAGGCTGCCTTCCGTAGAAAGCAGCCTGTACATTTTTTGTAGCTTGTATTATTCAGCCGGGTGAATTGCTTCAGACGGACAAACGTCTGCGCAAGTACCACAGTCAGTACATACATCTGGGTTGATAGAATAGATATCACCTTCAGAGATAGCTTCTACCGGACACTCGTCAATACAAGTACCGCAAGCAATACAATCGTCACTAATTACGTAAGCCATTTTTCTAAGATTTAAATTATTAGTACTAATTTCTTCGGCAAAAATAAGGCTTTTATTGATTAGTTGTTATGCTTCTATGATTAAATTGACTTAATTTGTACGTCTTCTAAATAAGCAACCTCCCTATTATCTGCTATATTTTTCGTATTTTTGCATTCAAATTACTAATATATAGCGATTATGCCTTTAAATTTACCCGATAAACTACCTGCGATAGAGCTTTTGAAGGAAGAAAATATTTTCGTGATCGACACTTCCCGCGCTACGCAGCAGGATATTCGTCCGCTACGGATTGTGATTCTGAACCTGATGCCGTTGAAGATTACAACGGAAACAGACTTGGTGCGCTTACTTTCGAATACCCCTCTTCAGGTGGAGATTTCGTTTATGAAGATCAAGAGCCACACGTCGAAGAATACGCCGATAGAACACATGAAAACGTTCTATACGGATTTCGACCAGATGCGTCATGAGAAGTATGATGGTATGATTATCACCGGAGCCCCTGTAGAACAGATGGACTTCGAGGAGGTGACCTATTGGGATGAAATTACGGAAATCTTTGATTGGGCACGCACGCATGTCACTTCTACCTTATATATATGTTGGGCAGCGCAGGCCGGATTGTATCATCATTATGGAATTCCTAAATATCCGTTGGAAGAGAAAATGTTCGGCATCTTTGAGCATCGTGTACTGGAACCTTTCCATTCCATCTTCCGTGGTTTTGACGATTGTTTCTATGTGCCGCATAGCCGTCATACGGAAGTGCGCAGGGAAGATATTCTGAAAGTTCCGGAACTGACGTTGCTTTCCGAATCGAAAGAGGCCGGTGTCTATATGGCAATGGCACGGGGCGGACGTGAGTTCTTTGTCACGGGGCACTCTGAATATTCTCCGCTGACACTGGATACGGAATACCGCCGTGACTTGGATAAAGGCCTGCCAATAGAGATTCCCCGCAATTATTATATAGACGATGATCCTGAAAAAGGCCCGTTGGTACGTTGGCGTGCTCATGCCAATTTGTTGTTCTCCAACTGGTTGAACTACTTTGTTTATCAGGAAACACCTTACAACATCAATGATATTAAATGATAAAGCAGCGTAAAATAGAACTTCTCGCTCCGGCGAAAAACTTGGAATGTGGTATTGAAGCTATCAACCATGGTGCAGATGCTGTATATATCGGTGCTCCGAAATTCGGTGCCCGTGCGGCAGCTGTGAATTCATTGGAAGATATTGAAGCATTGGTGCAGCATGCTCATTTGTATAATGCACGTATTTATGTCACGGTCAATACGATTCTGAAAGAAGAAGAGTTGAAAGAGACGGAGGAGATGATTCATGCACTTTATCGGATTGGTGTCGATGCACTGATTGTACAGGATATGGGAATCACGAAACTGAACCTTCCTCCGATACCGCTTCATGCCAGTACGCAGATGGACAATCGTACGCCGGAAAAAGTGAAGTTCCTTTGGGAAGCAGGTTTCCGTCAAGTGGTGTTGGCGCGGGAGTTATCGTTGCGTGAAATAAAGAAGATTCATGAAAGCTGTCCGGAAGTACCTTTGGAAGTATTTGTACATGGTGCTCTTTGTGTCAGTTATAGCGGGCAATGCTATGTTAGTCAAGCCTGTTTCGGTCGTAGTGCCAATCGTGGAGAGTGTGCACAATTCTGCCGTCTGCCTTTTAGTCTGGTAGATGCGGACGGGAAAGTGATTGTCAAAGACAAACATCTGCTTTCCCTGAAAGATATGAATCAAAGTGACGAACTGGAGCAACTACTGGATGCCGGAGCTTCTTCATTTAAAATAGAGGGACGACTGAAAGACGTATCTTATGTGAAGAATGTGACAGCCGCTTATCGCCAGAAACTGGATGCGATCTTTGCCCGTCGTCCGGAATATGTACGTGCTTCTTCGGGTACGTGTAGTTTCGAATTTAAACCACAACTTGATAAGAGTTTCAGTCGTGGATTCACGCATTATTTCCTGAATGGACGTGATAAAGAGATTTTCTCTTTCGACACTCCTAAGTCGCTGGGTGAAGAGATGGGAACCATGAAAGAGGTCCGGGGCAACTATCTGACAGTTGCCGGACTTAAATCCTTTAACAATGGAGACGGTGTTTGCTATATCGACGAACAGGGACGTTTGCAGGGTTTCCGTATCAACCGGGTGGACAGTAACAAACTCTATCCGCAGGAAATGCCCCGTATTAAGCCGCGTACTACACTGTATCGTAATTTCGACCAGGAATTTGAACGAATCCTTTCCCGCAAATCTGCCGAAAGGAAAATCGCAGTGAAAATCTTGCTTGCCGACAATAATTTTGGTTTCTCCCTGACATTGACTGATGAAGATGATAATAGCGTCACAATCACCCTCCCTCGTGAGAAAGAACTTGCCCGCACTCCACAGACGGACAATCTGAAAACGCAACTGTCCAAACTGGGGAATACACCTTTTGAAGCAAAAGAAATAGAAATATCCTTTACCGGAAATTGGTTTTTGCCAGCTTCAGTGTTAGCCGATTTCCGCAGACAGGCAATCGATCAATTGATAACTGCCCGTCGAATCAATTATCGTCAGGAATTGGCAGTATGGAAGCCAACGAGTCATGCTTTTCCGCAAACTACATTAACATATCTGGGGAATGTAATGAATCCCCGTGCAGCTTCTTTCTATCAGGAGCATGGGGTACAACAGGTAGCGGCAGCATACGAAAAAGAAGCAGTGGAAGATGCGGTACTGATGTTCTGCAAACATTGTTTGCGTTATAGCATGGGCTGGTGTCCTATCCATCAACGGGTACGTTCACCTTATAAAGAGCCTTACTATCTGGTATCGAATGACGGCAAACGTTTTCGTCTGGAATTTGATTGTAAGAATTGTCAAATGAAAGTAAAGGCTGCGCAATGAGAATCATTTTTCACCACAGAGGACGCAGAGGACACAGAGGATATAGTGAAGGTAACATCTTCACTCATTCTTCTGATACAGACTGTTTGCGTGTTTTTGGGAAAAAGTGTAGAAAGTTTCTCTCTTTCCCTTTTTTCCCCCTTTTACCCTCTGTGTCCTCTGCGTCCTCTGTGGTGAAAACTGTGATGAAAACTGTGATGAACTTACTACTATGTTTATTTTTGCTCTCATCCTGTTATTATAAAGTCCAGGCTCTGGATTCGGAAGAACTGTCGAAGAAGACGAAAGACTCGTTGACCTACTTGTACGAGCGGCATTATACTTGGAATACAAATCTGGAAGTAGTCGATGATTCCATCTCTTTGGAATGTCTTCCGATAAAAGATACTTTTATTCAGTTGAATAAAGGGGATAGGGTAGTGGTGGCAGAGTTTGCGGTTCATCCTGC
Organism: Bacteroides celer; assembly: GCF_002632415.2. NCBI lineage: Bacteria > Pseudomonadati > Bacteroidota > Bacteroidia > Bacteroidales > Bacteroidaceae > Bacteroides > Bacteroides celer. The sequence goes on from NZ_CP178209.1 coordinate 990,074, forward strand.
CGATAGTGTAGACAGTATTTGGGTGAAGCTGGCTCATACACAGGATGAACAGGGCTGGATACGTGAAAAAGAACTCAAAACATCATTTGTGCCGACTGATAGTATTTCGCAGGCCATTCATCTTTTCAGTGATACGCATGCTTCTTATTTTATTATAATCTTCGCTTTATTCGTTGGTGTATATCTGTTTCGTGCTTTTCGTCGAAAGCAATTGCAGATGGTCTATTTTAATGATATAGATAGTGTTTATCCATTATTTCTCTGTTTGTTGATGGCTTTCAGTGCAACGATTTACGAATCAATGCAGGTCTTTGTGCCGGAAACGTGGGAGCATTTTTATTTCAATCCTACTTTGTCGCCATTCAAAGTTCCTTTTATTCTCTCTGTCTTCTTGTTGAGCATCTGGTTGTTTTTGATAGTCGCTTTGGCGGTGCTAGATGATTTGTTTCGACAGTTGACTCCCGCTGCGGCTATTTTTTATTTGCTAGGGTTGATGTCCTGCTGTATTTTCTGCTATTTCTTCTTTATCCTGATGACACATATTTATATCGGTTATCTGTTTCTTGCCTTTTTTATGCTGGTTTTTGCGAAGAAAGTCTGTCGGAACATTGGGTATAAGTATCGTTGTGGACGTTGCGGGGAAAAAATGAAGCAAAAAGGTATATGCCCCCATTGTGGAGCGATTAACGAGTGATTTTATTATCTGTTTTATTTCTGAATAACTTTTCAAATGATGAAAATCAGGTCTACTGAAATAAAAGATCTCCCTTTAGTGATGGAGATTTATGACTATGCCCGTGCTTTTATGCGTGCAACCGGGAACACGACCCAATGGATTGACGGCTATCCGTCTGAAGCATTGATTCGTCAGGAAATTGAAGAGAGCCATAGCTTTGTCTGTGTCGGTGAACAAGGAGAAATCTTGGGAACTTTTTGTTTCATACTAGGTGAGGATCCTACTTACCAACAGATTTATGAAGGTGCATGGCTCAATGACGAACCTTATGGAGTAATTCACCGATTGGCAACGAACGGAAAGCAGAAAGGGGTGTCGGAAGCTTGTCTGGACTGGTGTTTTCAACGTTGGCCTAATGTCCGGGTAGATACTCATCGGGATAATAAGGTCATGCAACATATACTGACGAAGTATGGCTTTCAACGTTGCGGCATCATTTATGTTAAGAATGGGACGGAACGTATTGCTTATCAGATGAAGCGTTTGCATGGTGGGGTGGAGGAATCTGATCGTACTGAAGTATAGGTCAGGTACGTTGGATGATGAACGAAGCAGTCTTAGGTATAAGCAAACTGATAGCAAGCAGTAGGTAAACTAATGCCGAAGCATTGATAAAGTTCCGGTAAGGTGCCGGTATAGTTGTGGTAAGGTGCCGCTATCTTTACCTTCCCACGGCCGTGGTAACTTCTTCCCACAGTCGTGACGAGATCCTCCCACGGCCGTGGAGAGATGCGACCACGGCTGTGGAGAGTTAAGGATAGCGTAGGTCTGACAGAACAATACCGATTGGGTAAATTAAGTATAACGGCTTTATAATGCAAACTTCATAGGGACATACGTTCTTCTATCCCGTATTCTATGCTGTTAATCTACAAAGAGACAGGCTGACAATAAAAGTCAGAATCTTTTATTGTCAGCCTGTTTTTGGTTATTGTCAGCGCTTATTGTCAGCCGTTAATGTACTGAAAATCATTGCTCTGTATGGATAAAAACCTTTGGCTGACAATAAAAAGACTAAATAATATCCTTATGAGTAAAAATGATTAGAAGCGGCAGCGAAGATCTACTCCAAATTGCATTGGGCGTCCTTTCTGCATGAAACCTTTGTTCATTGTTTCGAAATAGAAGGCAGCATAGTCTTTATTCAGGAAGTTGCGTGCCCAGAAACTAATCATTGCATCACCGATTTCCAGATTCGTTCTCCAGTTGAGCGTGCCATAGAAGGATTGGCTGACGTCGTTTTGTTCAGTCCAGTAGATACGTCCGGCAGCATTATAGTTCGCTTGGAGCACAACCCGGTCGAAGATAGAACGTGGGCTGCAGGTGATCGCATATTCTCCACCGATATTTAATGTATGCTTGGGAACGAAAGGGACATATTTGCCATTATAATCCGCAGTTACTTTGGAACTGCCATCTTTTTGTCCTTCTGTAATTACATAATCAGTAAAGGTGGCATAGGTATATCCGTAACTGGCATTCAGACTAAGTTCTTTAGTCACGCTGGCACGAAGAGATGCTTCTGCACCATAACTACGGCTTTTTCCCGCATTGATGGTAATACGTCCCAAACCGCTTTCTGCAAATTGAGAGAGTTGTTGGTCGCGGGTGTCCATATAAAATGCTGCAAGATCAGCCCAAAGCCTACCTTCCCACAACGTAAGATGACTGCCCACTTCGTAGTTCCACGAATATTCGGGTTTGTACGTAGTAGACGTTTTTACATTAATCTCTTTGGTTGGTACCATTTGGTCCATCATTTTTATGATGGTTGCCCCCCATGTGGCATCTTGCCCTATTGTCGGACTTTCTTTAATGGCATTCATCATCGAGTTGGTCAATTCTGTTTGTGATAAGTCAGAGAACATCTGGATATTATATCCTCCCGAACGATATCCCCGGGTAACGGTGGCATACACATTATTTTGGTTCTTCCATTCATATTGAATAGCGAATTTAGGGAGAAGTTGTACATAGTCAGTCGATAGCTTGCCTACGAAAGAGGCCGGAGCTTTCATATTCTGATCGGACAAGTTTATTGAGTTGGGACCCATAGCTAAGTGAAAATCAAAGCCAAAGTCTACAGGAGTACTAAGGGAATTGTACTTCATACTGATCTTTTCGTAATCGAGTCGGAGTCCCGCTGTAACGGACAGTCCTTCGATAAATAGGTTGTTGAAAGTAGACTGATGATAAAGTGCGCCGCTAAGAGTCGGGGTATCGAAGGTTCCTCCTACACTTAGTGTCGGGTTATGTACGGTCATTCCCATAGTAGGTGCACCGGGTTTGGAGGCAATCTCTTCAAAAGCGGAATTGGCGTTGTTTTCAATCATCGTTTTCACTCCTTCTTCTTTGAACAGAACGGGACCTGTGGTATGTAGCCATTGGTAGAATCCGAAAGCTCCCGTAGTCCATTGCCATCTCTTTCCGGGTTTGGCTTTCAAGACAATTTCTTCGGAAATGGTATTTGCCCTTTGCTTTTGCTCGATATTAAAGATATCTCTTTCTGTGAAGTCCTGATCGAGGAACATACGGTCATTCAGGTTCTGATAACCTGTCACGGCACTCAATATAAAGTTACAGGCTTGATATTCGATGTTGACACCAGAATTGAGCAATCCACGGCGGTAACTGCTGCGGTCGTTATATGAAATTTTACCGATGTAGTCTGCCCGGTCCTCTGTAATTTCTTTACCCTTTTCTTTAGCTTTGGCTATGCCGTTTTGAGTAATCCCGGTATAGTAGTACGGATACCCGCCCTGGTCGCTATATTCATAGTTCACGGTCATGTCTATTTTCAGATTAGATGTCGGCAGGTAAATCCCACGAAAACGTCCGCCTCCGGCGTTGCTTTTGTCGACTTTTTCATTGTTCCGTGCAGAGTTTTCAAAGAAGCCGCCTGTGTGTTCGTAGAAACCTCCGGTAGAAAAAGCAAAGCGGTCGGATATACGGTGATAATGGGTGAGTGAAACGTTATAATTATTGTAAGTTGCTGCTCCCATGCGAATATCGGTACCTTGATAAGTGAAAGGCGATTTTGTGTGCACCTTGATAAGTCCTCCCATCGTGTTACGTCCGTAGAGGGTACCTTGTGACCCGCGAAGAATATCAATACGTTCGATATCAGCATAGTTGAAGTCGAAAGCGGATTTGTCGATATAAGGGATATTGTCTACATAAAGTCCTACGGACGGAGTATTGATGCGTGAGCCGATTCCGCGGATATAAATCGAAGTAGTCAGTTTGGAACCGTAGTCAGGGATAAACAGATTGGGAACAATACCTGTCAGGTTCTTTACGGAATTTACCTGATTGGCGCGCATATTCTCCTGTGATAAGACGGTGGCGGCTACCGGCAGATCACGCAGTTTACGGTTTTCTTTCGGAGTAGCAATCACTACCACCTCTTCGATGTCTACTATTTTTAGTGAGTCTTTGGGGAAATCTTCAGCCCATGCTGTCCCTGTCGTCAGGAGCATGAGGGCAATCATAATCTTTTTTGTTTTCATCTGCTGTTAATTTATCTGGTGCAAAGTAACGGCAAATATAGATGACGGTCAATCCTCATTTATTAGGATTTGATTCACCACAGAGGACGCAGAGGACACGAAGGTATGATTCTTAAATTTTATATCCTCTGTGTCCTCTGCGTCCTCTGTGGTGAATCAGATTCGGTCGGCTTCGATATATCCGTTCATTACAGCATAAATAGTCAGCCCGGAGACAGACTTAATGCCTAATTTCTCCGTGATATTTTTTCGGTGAGTGATAACGGTAGTCAGGCTGATATTCAGTTTATCTGCTATTTCTTTGTTGATTAATCCTTTGGTTATCAGTACGAGCACTTCTATTTCACGGGCGGATAGAATTTCCTGATGAGGCTGCATCGGAGGCATAGGGGGCATATCTTTTACCGGATAACCGTCGTGGTGAGCATGTTGGTGAAGTTTCAATATATTTTTCACCAGCTCTTCTTCGGATTCGTGAATGTTGAGTACAGGTACGCCGGACAGTTGGAATTGCGGACTGTCGCTTGCCAATACAATCGTTTTTCGTTTCCGGGGGAGAAAGAAGGCATTGTGCTCCACGTAAATCTGTGCGGAAATGAAATAATGGGCATACATATCGGGAGTATCGTCCATCAGTTCGCTGAAGTGATGAAAAGTCCGTATGGTTGCCATAGGAATCATTTCCTCCAGGATTCCTTTCAGACCGAGACAGGTCAATGTATTGGCTTCTACGATTGCTATTTCGGGTTGATAATTCATTTTAGTGTAAGTTTAATTAATGATTGAAATAGTTGGCTGCTGCTTCTGCACATCGTTCGCCGTCCACCCCGGCAGACACAATACCTCCGGCATAGCCTGCGCCTTCTCCGCAAGGAAATAATCCGCGAACGGTGACATGTTGCAGAGTATCCTTATCGCGTATGATACGAACGGGAGAAGAAGTTCGTGTTTCCACACCAATCATTACTGCCTCATTAGTCAGGAATCCGTGACTGCTGCGTCCGAATTGTTGGAAACCAAGAGATAACCTTTTGCTAATAAATGATGGCATCCAGAAATGAAGTGGAGACGAAATCAATCCCGGACTATAGGATGACTCGGGCAGATCGTAACTCAATTTCTTGCGGGTAAAATCCAGCATGCGTTGCGCCGGAGCGGTCTGTCGTCTGCCTCCCTGCAACCAGCATTGACGTTCCAATTCCTCTTGAAAGTGAAGAACAGATAGTAACTGTGAATTAATCTCTGAAAGTTGTGAACTTTTCAAATTTGGATTCAGTGCCATCAGCTGTTCATCTTGTTGGGCAGCCAATTCTTCATTCCTCATTTTTAATTCTTCATTTCCCAAATCCTCCGGTTGAATTTCCACTACCATTCCCGAATTACTCCACCGTGACCCACGGTTGGCAGGAGACATGCCGTTTACTACCACTTGTTCCGGTCCGCTGGCAGCAGGAACGATAAAGCCGCCGGGACACATACAGAAACTATATACTCCTCTGCCTTCTGCCTGTGTTACAAAGCTGTATTCTGCAGCGGGCAGGTATTTGCCCCGTCCATTCTTATTATGGTATTGTATTTGATCGATCAACATTGCCGGATGTTCGAGACGTACCCCGACAGCGATTCCTTTCGCTTCAATCGTCACATTATTGGCAGCCAGCCAACGATATACATCTCTTGCAGAATGTCCGGTTGCCAGTATCACAGGTCCGAGAAAGGTCTTTCCTGTATTTGTTTCGATACCTTTGACTTCATCGTTCTCAATAATCAATGCATCCATTCGTGTCTGGAAATGTACTTCTCCGCCACATTCGATAATGGTGTTCCGCATATTTTCAATGACACGTGGCAATTTGTCCGTTCCGATATGCGGATGCGCATCCACCAATATCGAAGTTGAAGCTCCATGCTGGCAAAATACGTTCAAGATTTTATCCACATTTCCTCTCTTCTTGCTACGGGTATAGAGCTTCCCATCCGAGTAAGCTCCTGCACCTCCTTCTCCGAAACTGTAATTCGATTCTGGATCAACAGTGTGTTCCCTGCTGATTTGTGCCAGGTCTTTTTTACGTTCGCGCACGTTTTTTCCACGTTCGATGACGATAGGGCGTAATCCAAGTTCAACAAGGCGTAAAGCAGCGAATAATCCGCCGGGACCTGCGCCAACGACAATCACTTGCGGTTTTCCTTCTACATTATTATATATAGTACGTTCGTACTCATCTTCTTGCGGCATTTCCTTGATGTATGCCCTTACCTTCAGATTGACGAAGATAGTCCGCTGGCGTGCATCAATACTCCGTTTCAAGATTCGGGTAGCGGTGATGTCACGTAAATTCAGACCTTTTTCTTTAGAAAGATATTCCTTTAATTTCTGTTCGTTTGCTGCGATTTCGGGAAGTATACGGAGTTGGTATTCTTGTGTCATTTAGTTATTATTGATATTGTTTTTGATTATCCAATTAGAAAAACGGGCTATTTATGCATCAGTGTCTTATCCGAATAAAGCCCTGAACGCCTCTTCTACTTTTCTTACCGGTACTAATTCTATCTTCAGTTTTTGGGTATCGATCCCTTGCAAGTTATATTTGGGCAGCAAGAAGCGTTTGAAACCTAACTTTTCAGCTTCACCGATACGCTGTTCAATTCGATTCACAGGACGTATCTCTCCCGACAGACCGATTTCTCCCGCCATACAAACTTCCGGTTCAATGGCTGCATCCATATTGGAAGAAAGGATCGCACTGATAACCGGCAGGTCGATAGCCGGATCATTCACTTTCAATCCTCCGGCAATATTCAGGAACACATCTTTCTGTGCCAACTTAAATCCCACCCGCTTTTCGAGAACAGCCAGCAGCATATTCATTCTTCTCAAATCGAAACCGGTTGCCGAACGTTGCGGATTTCCGTAGACTGCAGAGCTTACCAAAGCTTGTGTTTCAATTAAAAACGGGCGAATCCCCTCAATGGCGGAGGCAATGGCTACCCCGCTCATCCCTTCATGATCCTGACTTAGCAAAAGTTCGGAAGGATTATTTACCTGGCGCAACCCATCCTGACGCATTTCATAAATACCTAATTCTGCCGTACTACCGAAACGATTCTTGATACTGCGTAGAATACGATACATATAATGTTGGTCGCCTTCAAATTGAAGAACAGTATCTACGATATGTTCCAGCACTTTAGGCCCTGCGATACTTCCTTCCTTATTAATATGTCCGATCAGCAATACAGGCGTATGTGTTTCTTTCGCAAAACGAAGAATAGACGCCGAACACTCTCTGACTTGCGCTATACTTCCGGGAGACGATTCGATACTTTCGGTGGAAATAGTCTGTATAGAGTCGATAATCACTAAATCGGGATTCGTATTCTTGATATGCACATAAATCTGTTCGAGTGAAGTCTCGCAAACGATCAGGCAATCGCTGGAAGTGTCAGAGAGACGGTCGGCACGAAGTTTCAGCTGTCGTGCACTCTCTTCACCGGATACATAAAGAATCTTCTTTTCCGGCATGTGCAGTACGGTCTGCATGACGAGCGTCGATTTACCGATTCCCGGTTCGCCGCCTATCAGGACAAGAGAACCCTGTACAAGTCCGCCTCCCAATACACGATTCAGTTCATCATCGTGCATATTGATACGTGGCTCGTCGTCTGCCTCTATATCGCTAAGTGCCAGTGGCTTGGGCTTTTGTGTTTCAATGCCCGACACCGGACGGCGGTTAGTGGGTTCTTTCCGTACGATTTCTTCAACATACGTATTCCATTCTCCACACGACGGACATTTACCCACCCATTTGGGTGAATCCTGTCCGCAATTACTGCATACATATACGGTTTTCTCTTTTGCCATCGAAATTCCTTTCTTCTTGTAGGGTACAAAAATAGGGATAATTTATTAGAAATAAGTTATCCCTGCCTAATAGAAATAGGATGAAGCCTACAGAGTTATCTCTCCTGCTATCGAACGGTTCATCCGGTCGCGTACCTCATCCGGGGTATATCCATGTCCCAGTAAGAACATTAATTTAGTGACTGCCGATTCCGTTGTACTGTCATATCCGGAGACAACGCCTGCCTGCAACAACTGGTATCCCGTTTCGTAACGTTCCATTTCTACCATTCCTGCGCTGCATTGTGTTACGTTGACAATCACAATTCCACGTTCACTGGCCTGACAGAGCCGGCGTATAAACCATTCCTTTCGGGGAGCATTCCCCGAACCGTATGTTTCGAGCACAACCGCCTTTAAACCTTCAATCCCCAGAATGGTGGCAATTACATTTTCCTGGATGCCCGGAAAGAGCTTCAGTACCACTACATTGGTATCCAGCAAATAGTGCGGTTTCAATTCCCGTTCTTCACCATTTCCGTGAATTTGTACATTATTATATTTAATATGGATTCCCGCTTCCGCCAATACCGGATAATTGAAAGAACGGAATGCATTGAAGTTTTCTGCATTCATCTTTGTCGTACGGTTTCCCCGCATCAGGTGATTTTCAAAGAAGATGCATACTTCGGGCACCAGTGCCCTTCCTTCCTTGTTTTGTGCAATGGCAATCTCGATACTGGTCATCAGATTTTCCTTTCCGTCCGTGCGGAGTACGCCGATGGGAAGCTGTGAGCCTGTGAGGATAACAGGTTTGTCCAGTCCTTCCAGCATAAAACTTAGTGCGGAAGCGGTATAAGCCATCGTGTCCGTTCCGTGCAGGATGACGAAGCCGTGGTAACGATTGTAGTTGTCATGAATAATGCGTACCAGCTTCCGCCACATATCCGGTTCCATGTCCGACGAATCCATCGGAGGATCAAACTGATAGGTGTCAATTGGAAAATTGAACTTTTGCAGTTCGGGGATATATTTTTGCAGTTGCTCGAAGTTAAAGTTCTCCAGAGCACCTGTCGCGGCATTCTCAATCATACCAATTGTTCCACCGGTGTATATTAACAATACGGAAGTATTTAATGGGCTCATAAGCTGATTTTGTGCGATTGTTTTCGCAAATATAATAATAGATTTGATAAATAAGTAACAAAATGTCATAAAAGTAAAGGCGAATGACCGGGTAAAGCGCAGGCGAAAGATTCTTTTTATCAGAAAAAAACCGAAAAAAGTGATAGATTGAACGTTTTTATTATTACTTTTGCGACACTTATCAAAAACAAGAGTAGAAACAAGGACTATGATGAAGTACTATCCACATACAGTCACATCCATGTGTACCATGACCCTTAGGGGTTAATGGATAGTTTTTGTGTATCTACGTGATTCACGCTTGTATAAGCAGGCAAAATTCAAATTCAATTTTATTCGTAAACAACCAATCGTTCTGTAAAAAGCAAACTTCAGGACATTGCATTTAAATAAGTATCTTCATGAAAGTAATGAAATTCGGCGGAACATCCGTAGGTTCCGTGAACAGCATTTTAAGCGTAAAGAGAATTGTAGAGTCGGCAAATGAGCCGGTAATTGTAGTTGTTTCCGCATTGGGAGGCATCACTGACAAATTGATAAATACATCGAAGATGGCGGCAGTGGGAGATTCAGCCTATGAAGGTGAGTTTCGCGAAATCGTTTACCGTCATGTGGAGATGATTAAGGAGGTGATTCCTGCCGGAGAAAAGCAAGTATCGTTGCAACGTCAGATTGGCGAGCTGCTGAACGAATTGAAGGATATCTTTCAGGGAATTTACCTGATTAAAGACCTTTCCCCGAAAACTTCGGATACAATCGTCAGCTATGGTGAACGCCTTTCATCGATCATCGTCACCGCACTGATTGAGGGAGCAAAATGGTTCGATTCGCGCACTTTTATCAAGACGGAAAGAAAGCATAGCAAGCACACGCTGGATACAGAATTGACTAATAAACTGGTGAAAGAGGCTTTCCAGTCTATTCCTAAAGTAGCGCTGGTGCCGGGATTCATCTCTTCGGATAAAACGACAGGGGATGTAACAAACCTCGGACGCGGTGGCTCGGACTATACGGCTGCCATTATTGCTGCGGCGCTGGATGCGGCAAGTCTGGAAATCTGGACGGACGTAGATGGATTTATGACGGCTGATCCGCGTGTCATTTCGACTGCTTATACGATTACGGAATTGAGTTACGTAGAAGCGACCGAACTTTGTAACTTCGGCGCAAAGGTGGTTTATCCGCCGACTATCTATCCCGTATGTCACAAGAATATTCCTATTATAATAAAGAATACATTCAACCCGGATGGAGTGGGAACGGTTATCAAACAAGAAGTTTCCAACCCGCAGAGCAAGGCTATCAAGGGGATTTCCTCCATCAACGACACAAGTCTGATTACTGTTCAGGGTCTTGGTATGGTAGGTGTGATCGGTGTAAACTACCGCATTTTTAAAGCATTGGCAAAGAATGGAATCAGCGTGTTCCTCGTCTCACAGGCTTCATCGGAAAACAGTACTTCTATCGGTGTGCGTAATGCCGATGCCGACCTGGCTTGTGAAGTGCTGAACGAAGAATTTGCGAAAGAAATAGAGATGGGGGAGATTTCTCCGATTCTGGCGGAAAGAAATCTGGCAACAGTGGCTATCGTAGGTGAGAATATGAAACATACACCGGGTATCGCAGGTAAACTTTTCGGTACACTGGGACGTAATGGTATCAACGTTATCGCTTGCGCACAGGGAGCTTCGGAAACTAATATCTCTTTTGTTGTCGATTCCAAATCCTTGCGTAAATCATTGAACGTAATCCACGATTCTTTCTTCCTCTCCGAATATCAGGTATTGAACCTCTTTATCTGTGGTGTCGGTACGGTAGGGGGCAGTCTGGTAGAACAGATTCGTTGCCAGCAACAAAAGCTGATGATGGAAAACGGACTGAAACTCCATGTAGTAGGCATCATTGATGCAGCCAAGGCAATGTTCAGCCGTGAAGGTTTCGACCTCGCCAACTTCCGTGAAGAACTGCTGGAAAAGGGCAAGGACAGCAGCTTGCAAACCATCCGCGACGAGATTATCGGAATGAATATCTTTAATTCTGTATTTGTAGACTGTACGGCCAGCGCTGACATCGCATCGCTTTACAAAGATTTCCTGCAACACAATATCTCTGTGGTAGCAGCCAATAAGATTGCGGCTTCTTCCGCTTATGAAAACTATCGTGAACTGAAAACGATTGCCCGCCAACGTGGTGTGAAGTATCTGTTCGAAACAAACGTAGGTGCAGGTCTTCCGATCATCAATACAATTAATGACCTGATTCATAGCGGTGACAAGATTCTGAAGATTGAAGCGGTGCTTTCCGGTACACTGAACTATATATTTAATAAAATCAGCGCCGATATTCCTTTCAGCCGTACCATCAAAATGGCACAGGAAGAACGCTACTCTGAACCGGACCCACGTATTGACTTGAGTGGAAAAGATGTGATCCGTAAACTGGTGATTCTGGCACGTGAAGCCGGATACCGTCTGGAACAAGAAGATGTTGAAAAGAACCTCTTTGTTCCGAATGACTTCTTCGAAGGTTCTCTGGAAGATTTCTGGAAACGTGTTCCAAGTCTCGACGCAGACTTTGAAGCCCGTCGCCAGGTATTGGAAAAAGAAAACAAGCACTGGCGTTTCGTCGCCAAACTGGAGAATGGAAAAGCCTCCGTCGGCCTGCAGGAAGTAGGAGCCAACCATCCGTTCTACGGCTTGGAAGGCAGCAACAATATTATCCTGCTCACTACGGAACGCTATAAAGAATATCCGATGATGATTCAAGGATACGGTGCCGGTGCCGGCGTAACGGCTGCCGGAGTATTTGCCGACATCATGAGTATCGCAAACGTTTAATAAATTAAAAATTGAGAATTAAAAATTGAGAAATACCATTCGGAAACGGATCTAAGGCTTTCTTTCATTTTTTAATTCTCAATTCTCAATTTTCAATTTATGAAGCATATTATCATATTGGGAGACGGAATGGCCGATTGGCCAGTGAAGTCATTAGGGGACAAGACGCTCCTGCAATATGCAAAGACGCCTTATATGGATAAGCTAGCTCGCATGGGACGTAACGGCCGCCTGATTACTGTGGCGGAAGGTTTCCATCCGGGTAGTGAAGTTGCCAATATGTCCGTGTTGGGATATAATTTGCCAAAGGTATATGAAGGTCGCGGACCGCTGGAAGCTGCCAGTATTGGTGTGGATCTGAAACCGGGTGAGATGGCAATGCGCTGTAATTTGATTTGTGTGGAAGGAGAAATTCTGAAGAATCACTCCTCCGGACATATATCTACGGAAGAAGCAGATGTATTGATTCAATATTTGCAAGAAAAACTGGGCAATGACCGCGTACGCTTTCATACAGGAGTTCAGTACCGCCATCTATTGGTTATCAAGGGAGGTAATAAAGAACTGGATTGTACACCTCCGCATGATGTACCTTTGAAACCTTTCCGTCCATTGATGGTGAAACCATTGGTTCCGGAAGCGCAAGAAACGGCAGATCTGATTAACGACCTGATTCTGAAATCACAGGAATTGCTGAAAGATCATCCATTGAATCTGAAACGTATGGCAGAAGGTAAAGATCCTGCGAACAGTATTTGGCCCTGGAGTCCCGGTTACCGTCCGCAGATGCCTACTTTCTCCGAGACTTTCCCACAGGTAAAGAAAGGAGCAGTCATCTCGGCTGTCGATCTGATAAACGGAATCGGTTATTATGCTGATTTACGTCGCATCGCAGTAGAGGGAGCGACCGGACTTTATAATACGAACTATGAAAACAAAGTGACCGCTGCCTTGGAAGCATTGAAGACGGATGATTTTGTTTATCTGCATATCGAAGCCAGTGATGAGGCCGGACACGAAGGAGACATCGACTTGAAACTTCTCACTATCGAGAATCTTGATAAACGTGCCGTAGGTCCTATTTATGAAGCAGTGAAAGATTGGGACGAACCGGTAGCCATTGCTGTATTGCCCGATCATCCTACTCCCTGTGAGCTTCGGACTCATACATCTGATCCCATTCCGTTTCTTATCTGGTATCCGGGTATCGAGCCGGACGAAGTGCAGACGTATGATGAAATAGCCGCTTGCAACGGTAGTTACGGACTTCTGAAAGAAGACGAGTTTATAAAAGAATTCATGAAATAAGTCACCACAGATTATGAAATATTATAGTACGAATAAACAAGCACCTGTTGCCTCACTGCAAGAAGCGGTGGTAAAAGGGCTTGCTGCCGACAAAGGGCTGTTTATGCCTATGTCTATCAAACCTCTTCCACAGGACTTTTACGATACGATTGATAGTTTATCCTTTCAGGAAATTGCTTATCGCGTAGCCGATGCTTTCTTCGGTGAGGATATTCCTGCCGATACGCTGAAACAGATTGTATATGATACATTAAGTTTCGATGTACCTTTGGTTAAGGTGGCAGATAACATCTATTCACTTGAACTTTTCCACGGACCGACGTTAGCATTTAAAGATGTAGGCGGTCGTTTCATGGCGCGTCTTTTGGGATACTTCATTAAAAAAGAAGGACAAAAGAATGTCAATGTATTGGTAGCTACTTCCGGTGATACGGGAAGTGCTGTTGCCAACGGCTTTCTGGGTGTGGAAGGTATTCATGTGTATGTGCTTTATCCGAAAGGAAAAGTGAGCGAAATACAGGAGAAGCAATTCACTACGCTCGGACAGAATATTACTGCGCTTGAAGTGGACGGAACATTTGATGATTGTCAGGCATTGGTGAAATCTGCTTTCATGGATAAAGAATTGAATGAACACCTTTCGTTGACTTCTGCCAACTCCATCAATGTAGCCCGTTTCTTGCCGCAGGCATTCTATTATTTCTATGCTTATGCACAATTGAAACGTGCCGGAAAAGCTGATAATGCTGTAATCTGTGTACCTAGTGGAAACTTCGGAAATATCACCGCCGGATTGTTTGGTAAGAAGATGGGATTGCCTGTGAAGCGTTTCATTGCTGCCAATAACCGCAACGATATTTTCTATCAATACCTGCAAACAGGTAAGTACAATCCCCGTCCGTCTGTCGCAACGATTGCTAATGCTATGGACGTAGGCGATCCGAGTAACTTTGCCCGCGTACTTGATTTATATAGCGGTTCACATGCTGATATCTCTGCCGAGATTTCAGGAACAACTTATACCGACGAGCAAATCCGTGAAACGGTGAAAGAAACCTGGAAAGAACATCATTATCTCCTTGATCCTCATGGTGCTTGTGGATATCGTGCGTTGGTAGAAGGCTTGAAAGAGGGAGAAACAGGTGTATTCCTTGAAACGGCTCATCCTGCCAAGTTCCTCGAAACAGTGGAAAGCATTATTGGAGAAGCGGTAGAAATCCCTGCCAAATTGCAGGAATTTATGAAAGGCGAGAAAAAAAGCCTTCAAATGACAAAAGACTTTGCGGACTTCAAGAAGTATTTGTTGACGCTTTAATCCTCTTCTTCCTATGAATGAATTTGTGCCACCTTGTTGGCACGGTTGTGCCATCGAAGTGTCACGGTCGTGCCAACAAGGTGGCACAATTGTGACAATAGGGTGGCATAAACCGGATAATTGCAATATAGTTTATATAGAAGCTAAGAATACTAAATATTCTCCCGTACAATGAACAGTAAACTCATTAGCTGTTGCTTCATTAAGCGTTCCTTGCCACCAATTCGTAAAATCACTAAGAGGATAAACCAGTCCCTTTCCTCGCAATCCTTTCGCTCCGAAATTGAAAATAGAAACTTGCTGTCCCGGATGAGAGGCGAAAGCTTGCGTGTCTTTGGCGGGAATAAACATACCATAATCGGTAATGGTACGTACCTCGATACCATCTTTCATGTAGTCGATCAGCAGACTGATGTTTCCTAATGTATGATCTTCCCGTTTGCCGGTGGCTCCGACAATGGCAATTCTTCGGAATCCTTTCTTTTGCAGGAAATGAACAGCTTTGGTTTGGTCGTTCGTTTCTTGATCCGCTATCTGATGTACAATAGGGGAGAAAAGTTCTTTATATTCCGGTGAAAGAGAATCCCCGTCACCGATAATTACATCGGGGGTATGCCCACGCAGGATATATTCATTGGCAGCCCCGTCACAACAAACTACAAATTCTGCATTTTCCAGCATTTGCAGGGGAAGAGGATGGCTGGGATATTCGCCATTGGCTAGTATCACGGCTTCGGGAGTATAGTGTTCGTATTTCATTGTATGCTCATTAATTTTTTCCACTTAAAATAGCCAAAGATAGCTATAATGGAGTAAAGTCCATACAAAGCGGAAGTAAAATAAAGGTCTTTGTAGATATAAAGTCCGCAGCAGACAATATCCACAAGAATCCAGGCAAACCATTGCTCGACGTATTTGCGTGCCAGCATCCACATACCGACAATGCTCAATGCGGTAGTAAAGCTATCTAGCCAGGGAACATTGCTATCCGTATATGCTATCAGTATCCATGCAATACCGAGGAAAGAAACGATGAATATCAGAAAAAGAGGTAAGTAACATTTTCCCGGAGTATGTATGATAGGAAGATCTTTAGGGGTGTCACCGGTTGAAGCATCTGCTGTCGTCAGTTGACCTTTCTTTTTCCTGTGTCCCCACATCCAGAAGAACCAGCCGTAGATGGCAGCTATCAGGTAGTAGATATTGATGCCAAAGTCAGCATACAATCCGGCTTTGTAATATACGAAGATGTAGATGGCAGGCATCACAATGCCCGCTATCCAAAGGTAGATACTTGCCCGGTACTCTAACCAAAGGTAGACCAGTCCGACAATCGTACCGAATATTTCCAGAAAATTCAATTCCATAACTCTGTTTGATTAAAAGCGGAAAGAAACATGTCCCATAACGTTTGTCCCTGCTTGTGCGGCATATCCGGCATAGTTTCCCCGATTTTCCAGCGTATCGGTGTAGTCACTTGACGCCCAGCCGTTGTTTTCATATTTTTCATTAAACAGATTGTATACAGTAAATCCTACCGTAACTTCTTTCAGTACTTTCTTGGGGTGGAAGCTGTACGCCAGATTGAGGTTGCTGACAAAATACTTATCAAGAGTCAGTTCTTCAACTTCTGCGTTTGTCATATACTGTTTGCTTACAAACTGCGATTGCAGGGCAGCTTCGAATCCCTTAGATTTGAATGAGAAACGATTGTTGAGTAGGAAGTCTGGTGAGAAAGCAATGTGAGTGTCTTTATGCTTTATCTGAATAGTCGGGAGAGAAGTAGAGCTACCGTCATTATTATAGTGGTAGCCCGGCAGGCTCTCTGCGAAATCCTGAATACGGTTTTTGCTCCATGTAGCGTTGATGTTCCATTGAAACCATTTGCACGGTTTGATTCCCAGCATGATTTCGATTCCCATGCGATAACTGTCCGGCACATTTTCGGTCAGTGCTTCACCTATATCGTTTAAGGCTCCGGTCAGAACCAGTTGGTCGGTATAGTCCATGTAGTAGAAGTTTGCACCTGCTGTCAGCCATTGGTTGGCGAAGGTATATCCTGCTTCATAGTCGAGCAGCTTTTCTGCTTTGGGGTACGAGTCCGGATCACCATCCGTATAATTGTTTCTTGTTGGCTCTTTTTGAGCAACCGAGAAAGAGGCATAGACACGATGGTTGGAAGTGATGTTCCAGTTTAATCCTACTTTCGGATTAAAGAAATCGAACTTTTTATCTACTGCCAGTGGACGCAGCGCATTCTTACTCCAGTCATATTTATCATTGTTTCCGTCGATGGTATAGTTGATGTGGCGATACTGGAGATCGGCATAAGCACTTAGTCCTCTAGTAAGATCGTAGTTCGCTTTCAGATAAATATTTCCATCGGTCTTCTTGGATTTGTTGCGGTAATATTCATGGTCGGGAGATAGAGAACCTACGTAATTTTTCACCCAGGGGACTTTTCCGAAGTTATTGCCCCGGTATTGATTTAATCCGCCGCCCAGAGATGCACTTAGCCTGTTGGTTGTGTAATTGAGAGAAAAAACACCACCGCCAAATTTGTTGTCCATCTTCTTTTGACGGACTAGATCGCTTTTAGCTATTTCGGTTCCATCTATTGTAAATGGCTTTAAACCATATTCTGTCAGGTATCTGTCATCTTTATACTCTTCGTAATAACCGTCACCTTTGGTATAATGTAAGGCAACGTTTAGATTCCAAGCCGTTGAGAAAGTATGGTTGAAGAGAAGTTGATAATTCTTTTGCAAGTAATTATCCGTTTGGTCGTCGTAATAATGTTTTTTGCCGTTGGCGTCGGTGTACATTTCCCCGCAAGGATTGTAGCGTCTGCCAAATTCTTCCATTTGCTCTTTTGTTGCGTATCCCCAAGCATGATATGTCTTTTCTTTTCCGGCAAATGCAATCAGTTTCACAGAGGTGTTTTCTGCAAAATAACCTCCTTGCAGGTAGTAAGAGTTCAAGTCCACCGAAGCACGGTCTATGTATCCGTCCGTACCGATATTGGAAAGGCGGGCATCAAACGTCCAGTGGTTATTGAGTAAGCCGGTTCCCACTTTCGCTGTTTCCTTGTGCGTGTTGAACGAACCGTATGAACCATTGAATTCGGCGTATGGTTTCATAGATGCACCTTCGGTTTGCATATTGACACTGGCTCCGAAAGCACCTGCTCCATTTGTTGATGTACCTGCTCCGCGCTGCACCTGCATATCTTTTACGGAAGAAGAAAAGTCGGGCATATTCACCCAGAACAGGTTATGGCTTTCGGCATCGTTCATCGGTATGCCGTTTACCGTGATGTTGATTCGTGTGCCGTCGGTTCCACGCACGCGAAGCGTCGTATAGCCAATACCGGCTCCTGCATCCGATGTGGTCAGTGTGGAAGGAGTCATACTTAGCAGATAGGGGATATCCTGTCCGAAGTTTACCTTTTTGAGTGCTGCTTTATCTATATTGGTGAATGCCACGGGAGTTTTGGCTGTGGCACGCGTGGATACTACCTGCACCTCTTGCAGGTTTACTACTCTCATACTGTCCTTTGCACTCGTCTGTGCATGAACAGTGATGCCTGCGCCCGATAAGGCGACGGCCATCCATACAATTCTTTTCATTTTGCTTACTAATTAGTTCTCTACGCCGGCATTACCCGGATCAGATTCTATGGGTATGTTCTCAGCCCGTCATGTTAAGGCACCCCTACCAGTGAATCGACTACAAAAATACGGCTTTTGAAGGAGGAAAGCAAAAAAAACTTTTAGATTTACTAAAAACAATATAACTTTGTAGATTGTTGAAATACCAATACAACAGTTTATTCATTTAATATATAATTTAATTATGCTACTCTTACTTCAAGCAACACAAGCTGCGGATTCTGTGCAAGTGGCCGCAGATGAATTAATGAAAGAGGCGATTGCCAATGCCGACGGATTGGATAAGCTTTCGCTAATTACTCAACAACTGATAGATTTTGGTATTCGTGCCGGAGAACGTATACTGATTGCGGTCATTGTCTTCATCGTCGGACGTTTTTTGATTTCGCTACTTAATAAGTTTATAAGACGTCTGATGGATAAACGAAAAGTGGATGTAAGTATCAAAACTTTCGTTAAAAGTCTGGTAAATATCCTGTTGACGATCCTTTTGATCATTTCTGTTGTCGGCGCCTTGGGAGTTGAGACAACTTCATTTGCGGCTTTATTGGCTTCCGCCGGTGTCGCTGTCGGTATGGCTTTATCCGGTAATCTGCAAAACTTTGCCGGCGGACTGGTTATTCTTTTGTTCAAACCTTATAAAGTTGGCGATTGGATAGAAACACAGCAAGGTTCATCCGGTACGGTAAAAGAAATCCAGATATTTCACACCATCCTTACGACTGCGGATAATAAATTGATTTATATCCCAAATGGTTCATTGAGCAGTGGAGTAGTGACCAATTACAGTCATCAGGAAACCCGCCGTGTAGAATGGATTATTGGTATAGATTATGGGGAAGATTACAATAAAGTTCAGCAGATAGTTCGTGATATTCTGGCCGCCGATAAACGTATCCTGAATGAACCAGCTCCGTTTATAGCTCTTCATGCCCTGGATGCCAGCAGTGTGAATGTAGTGGCACGTGTCTGGGTAAACAGCGGAGATTACTGGGGTGTCTATTTTGATACAAATAAAGCAATTTACGAAACCTTCAATGAAAAAGGTATCAACTTCCCTTTCCCACAGCTTACTGTGCATCAGGGAAATTGATTGTTATACTCTGATAATTCAAAAAATAAGGGAGTTGTACTTAACGTGCAACTCCCTTATTTTTTGGAAAACTTGTCTGGCGTGATTGAATAAATCTCTTTTTTATTTTATACCGAAATCTTCGGCTAATTCATATCTATCTTCTTTGATTCCCAGTACATGATTGATTTTTCTCCTTTTCTCGAGATCTTTAAAGTAGTTTTCCACAACCTGATAGAGATCGAAGTTAGTGGTTGATCCTGCGGCTAAATCGAGTGATTCCACCATCTTTTCTACGGCTTGATGGATTTTCTCTGCGTCTATCAGATGCAGTTCGTTGCTGTGTATTAAATATTTTTCCATGACTGCAATGTTTTAATGTTATATAGGTATAACATCTTGCAGTCATGGAAAGTTCAATGATTGAATGTTAGATTTTGGCAAGTGCCTGATCCAAATCCGCAATCAGGTCATCAATATGTTCCGTTCCAATCGATAAGCGTACAGTGCCCGGATAAATCTCTTGTTCGGCGAGTTCCTGTGCATTGAGCTGCGAGTGGGTAGTGCTTGCCGGGTGGATCACCAATGATTTCACATCGGCAACATTGGCAAGCAAGGAGAAAATCTCCAGGCTGTCGATGAAGCGGTGTGCTTCTTCTTGTCCGCCTTTGACTTCGAAAGTGAAAATAGAACCGGCGCCGTTCGGAAAATAACGCTGATACAGCGCATGATCGGGATGATCGGATAATGACGGATGGTTCACTTTCTTCACTTTCGGGTGATTGTTTAAGAAATTCACGACCTTCAACGCGTTTTCTACATGACGTTCTACGCGCAAGGAAAGAGTTTCCAATCCTTGTAACAGGATAAAAGCATTGAATGGACTGATGGTGGCACCTGTGTCGCGCAGCAAAATAGCCCGGATGCGGATGGCATAGGCAGCCGGACCTGCCGCATCAACAAAACGTACTCCGTGATAGCTTGGATCGGGTTCGGTCAGTTGTGGGAATTTGCCGGAAGCCACCCAGTCGAATTTGCCTGAATCTACAATGACTCCTCCTAATGAGGAACCGTGTCCGCCAATGAACTTTGTTGCGGAATGTACAACGATATCTGCTCCGTGTTCGATAGGGCGGATTAAATACGGAGTACCGAATGTGTTGTCAATAATCAAAGGAATTTTGTGGCGATGAGCTATTTCAGCTACTGCCTCTATATCAATGATATTTGAGTTCGGATTTCCCAGCGTCTCGATAAATACGGCTTTCGTATTTTCCTGAATGGCTTTTTCAAAGTTCGATAAATCACTTGGATCAACGAATGTTGTTGTGATGCCATAGCTGGGTAAGGTATGAGCCAGTAAGTTATAGCTTCCTCCATAAATCGTTTTGGCTGCTACAATATGATCGCCTGCACGAGTGATATTCTCGAAAGCATAAGTGATGGCAGCAGCACCCGAAGCAACTGCCAGTCCTGCTACTCCTCCTTCAAGAGCAGCTACGCGTTGCTCAAAAACTCCTTGAGTGGAGTTGGTCAGACGACCGTAGATGTTTCCCGGGTCCTGCAGGCCGAAACGTGCGGCTGCGTGAGCGGAGTTGTGAAATACATAAGAAGTAGTCTGGTAAATAGGTACTGCGCGGGCATCTGTTGCCGGATCTGCTTGTTCTTGTCCTACATGAACTTGTAAAGTCTCGAAATGTAAATTCTTTGTTGCCATAATCGTATATTTTTTAAGTTTAATATTCTTTCCTTATTTTCTTGCAAAGTTATGGGATGTAGATATATCGAACAAGATATAGATAAAATACAGAAAATAATGCTATTTTTGTACCGTTATATAGAATAATATAGTTGCGTTATTCCTAAAAATCACCTTTTAGAAGAATATTTTTCTTATGGATACTTTTGATAAACTGGATAGAGTCGATTTGCAAATACTCCGTACTTTGCAAGAAAACGCCCGATTGACAACCAAAGAGCTGGCCGCACGGGTGAGTCTTTCTTCAACTCCTGTTTTTGAACGTCTTAAACGGTTGGAGAGTGGAGGATATATAAAGAAGTATATTGCCGTATTGGATGCGGAAAAGTTGAATCAGGGATTTGTCGTATTCTGCAGTGTGAAGCTTAGACGGCTGAACAGGGATATAGCAGCCGAGTTTACGCGGATCATACAGGATATTCCCGAAGTAACCGAATGTTATAACATATCAGGTAGTTATGATTACCTGTTGAAGATTCATGCTCCCAATATGAAATACTATCAGGAGTTTATTCTGAATGTGTTGGGGACGATTGATAGCTTGGGATCATTGGAAAGCACGTTTGTGATGGCGGAAGTGAAGCATCAATATGGAATACATATTTAATTCTTTGTGTAATAGTATGAAATTTATCTTGTATATTGACACTGTCCACAATTTTGTGTAAATGGAAACAGGATTCAGTTGTAAGTTTCCTCTTATATCTGTATTCTGTTTTCAAAAATAAGCATAAATTGGTTCATAATCAATCCCCAGTTATGAATAGGCTGTGTCCATTTTTTCTCAATCTCCATAAGTGACAGATACACGGTCTTTTTTACGGCATCGTCTGAAGGGAATGAAAGCTTTGATTTGGTATACTTTCTGATTTTCCCGTTCAGGTTTTCAATTAGATTTGTAGTATAGATTATTTTTCTGATTTCCAAGGGGAATTGGAAGAAAACCGTCAGATCATCCCAGTTGTTTCTCCATGAAAGTATGGCATAAGGATACTTTCCTCCCCACTTCTTTTCCAAATTGTCAAGCTCTGCTGCAGCCACCTCTTTGTTGGGTGCATTATAGATATTCTTCATATCTGCCGTAAACTCTTTTTTGTCCTTATACACGACATATTTACACGAGTTTCTGATCTGATGTACCACACAGATCTGAGTGGATGATTGAGGGAATACGGTTCGAATGGTGTCCGTAAATCCATTCAAATTGTCGGTACAGGTAATCAGTATATCCTGCACTCCACGTGCTTTTAAATCAGTCAGGACGCCCATCCAGAAAGAAGAACTTTCCGATTTGCCGACCCACATGCCGAGGACTTCTTTCAGGCCGTTCTGTTTCAGCCCGACACAAAGATAAACGGTCTTGTTTATGATCTTGCCGTTATCACGTACCTTGAAGACGATACCGTCCATCCAGGCTATCAGATAAACCGGATCCAAAGGACGGTTCTGCCATTCCTGAGCAGCCTGATTTACCTTATTTGTAATGATGGAAATGGCTGATGTTGAGAGTTCTATTTCATAAATCTCACGCATCTCTTCCTCTATATCAGAAACGCTCATTCCTTTGGCATATAGGGAGATAACAAGCTTTTCTATTGAAAGTCCACGGCTCTCATGTTTTGGAACTGCTATCGGTTCAAACTGGCCGTTACGGTCACGCGGAATGGAGATAACAGACTCTCCATGTTCGGTTTGGATTTTCTTCGGATAACTACCATTTCGGGAATTGCCGGTGTTATTTCCTGCCACAGAATTCTTCTCATAGCCCAAATGGACATCCATTTCACCCTCAAGCATTTTCTCCAGTACTTGGGCATGCAACTGTTTAAGAAACTTGCTCACATCGGCTTCTGTTTTGAACTGGCTAAGGAACTCCTTGCTTAATACCTCATCAGGCACTACGTGATTCTTTTCTTTCATAATCTTCTTCATTTTGCAAATGTATAAAATAAAAAATACGAGACTCAAACTTGAATCACGTATTTCCATTTACACAAAATATTTTATAGTGCCGTTTACTTTCCGAATCCTAAATCATATTCCTGTATTCCTCTTGTTTTTTCTTGGGTAACTTCTTTATAACTTCCTCTACCGAGTGGCTAATCAACTCCTTTATGAGTTTATCGGGAACATCTCCTTCCAAGTAAACAGTTATCCAATGTTTCTTATCCGAAAAAGGTCCCCAAAAAAGGTCCTCATATTGCTCAATGAGCTCTGCCGATTTATCAGGGTTGCATTTCATATCTGCCCAGAATCTTCCGTTCTTAGGGCGTAACGTTGCAAAGCTGAACATTTTATCCATAACCTTGAAAACCAAAGTATGTTTATCAAACGGCATGCATTCAGTTGCTCCTTTGACTGACAGGCAATATTCTCTATAATCTTCGATATTCATGATTTCTCTCTTTTGATTCATTCAAAACACAAATATATCACTTTCTGTTTGCTTTTGAAAAATATGTTTTTATCTCAAAGTACCCGTTTCAATTTCGCCCTTATCCGGCTTAAACTTACCGGAGTTATTCCCAGATAAGAAGCAAGACATTCCAATGGTATTCTTTGTAATAGCTCCGGATTATTTTGTATCAGTTTCATATACCGTTCGGATGCAGTGGTAAATAAGAGAGAAATAAGTCTTTCCTCTGTTTGCAGGAACTCTGATTCGGCGAATTTGCGTCCCCAGTTGGCAATATGGATATCTTCCTTGAATAATTCGTGTAAGTCTTTGCGCTTTAACAAATACAAAACCGAGTTTTCCATCAGTTCCATCGACTCATACCCCTGTTGATTATTTACATAACTTTTCAATGAGACAATGGTAGATCCTTCTTTCCCAATCCAGAACGTTACCTCTTTTCCGTCTACGGGAATGTAAGCTCTGGTAATTCCTTTCTCGATGAAAAAGATATTCGTTTCAGTCTTGCCAGCCTCCAATATATGGTGACCTTTGGGATATGTGACCTTTGACAGATGTTTAACCACCTTCTCCACCGAAGTCTCCGGCATCCGATATATTCTATTTATAATTTCGTGTATATCCATATCGCATTGAATCATTATTCTGCAAAAATACAAAAAGTTACCATAGGAAAAGAAGAATTGATAATACTCTTACACCGTCATTTCTTATCAAATGTAAAGTGAAAGCTCCGGGTATCCTGTTAATTTTGCAGTCTAATTTAAAAATAGAATGATATGAATTGGATTATATTGATTATTGCCGGACTGTTTGAGGTTGGTTTTACCTTTTGTCTAGGCAAGATGAAAGGAGCAACGGGCACCGATTTTTATTTGTGGGGAACGGGGTTTGTAATCTCTGTAACTTTAAGCATGTATCTGTTGGCGAAGGCTGCACAAACATTGCCTATCGGCACTGCATATCCTGTTTGGACGGGGATAGGAGCAGTGGGGACTGTATTGATCGGTATCCTGTTCTTTCATGAACCGGCAACTTTGGGACGTTTGTTCTTTATGACAACTTTGATTATTTCAATCGTAGGATTGAAACTGATATGAATTTAATTATTGGGAGCTTTAATTGATAGAAAATAGAATTGAATGTTTTTATAAATCAGGATTGCTGTAAAAAAGAACTTGTCTGGTAGAGTACTTGTGTAATGTACTGATGTTCTTTGCCATAAACCCTCGAATATTAGGCTTTTAGAAAAAGAAATCGTTTTAATTGGGAAAAAGATTGGTTTCTAAAATAAATGTATATATTTGCAGAGTGTAAGACGAGATTTCGTTCGGATGCAAAAACTAAACTAAATTCTATTCACAGTTATTGATTAAACATGAAATCCACTGATCCCGAACCTCATGGAGTCGGTATGGAACTGGAGTAGTACCGTACCAGACTCGAACAGATGGTTGAAGAGAAATCTAAAGACCTGATTGCTATTCAGGAGAATCTCGAAGCGACTAACCGGCGGCAGGCATTATTTATCAAGGTATTGCAAATTCTGCAACTGGAACCGGACATACCTACTGCTATGAATATGGCATTGGCCGAGATTGGCCGCTACACTGGCGTCGATCGTTTGGCGACATGGGAAAACCACCTCGATGGAGTTACGTATGGCTGTACTTACGAATGGTGCAACGACGGTATAGAACCCGCTATAGATTACCTGCGGAGTATGACTATTGAAGCGGGAAAACCTTGGTTCGACATGCTGGAAGAAAAACATATCATTTGTACGTCCGATATTTATTCGCTCGATCCCTTTATTACTCAAATGCTCGAAGTGCAAGGTGTAAAAGCCATCGCTGTATTCCCCTTGTCACAATTGGGAGTACATTTCGGATTTCTTTCATTTAACTTTTGCTGGAACAAACAATGGGATGAAAAGGATGTGGAACTGATGAGCCAGATATCGCAAATTGTATCCACTGCTACCAAACGCTGGCAAGTTGAAATATCTCTGCAACAGTCGCAGCGAACCATGCAGAAGGTATTGGATAATATCAATGCTAATATTTTTGTGAGCGATTACGATACACTGAAAGTGATTTTTGCCAATAAGCCTTTCAGGGAAGAAGCAGGAGAAGTTCCGGAAAATGCAGAATGTTGGAGAATGTTGAATGCAGGATTGGAAAATGGGTGTAAACACTGCCCGAAGCCAAAGTTGCTTGATGCCAACCGTAAGTTTACAGGCGTTCATTTTTGGGAAGACTACAATCCGGTCACCAAACGTTGGTACACCATCCAGAGTATGGCTATAAAATGGCTTGACGGGCGTTGGGCAATCATGGAATTGGCTACCGACATCACTACCCGCAAACAGGTGGAACTGGAACTGATTCAAGCCAAGGAAAAAGCCGAAGAATCGGACAGACTCAAATCGGCATTCCTTGCCAACATGAGTCATGAGATACGTACTCCTCTTAATGCCATCGTAGGTTTTTCCAGTCTGCTTGCCGAAACCGATGAGGAGGAATTGCGCCATTCATACATGTCTTTGGTGCAAGAGAATAGTGAGTTGTTGCTCAACCTTATTTCCGACATATTGGACATTTCCAAAATCGAGGCCGGTGCGATAGATCTTACTATGGGATGGGTGGATGTACCACAACTTTGCCGGGAGGTGATTGCTACTTTCTCGCACAAAAAACGTGACGATGCAGTCGAATTGCGTTTTGATGAAAGTTCACCACAGATCGTGATTAATGCTGATAAAAATCGAATTATACAGGTACTCTCTAACTTCCTGACCAATGCCTTAAAATTTACTACCAAGGGCTCGATTACACTTTCCTATACATTGGAAGACGAGAGTCAGGTGCGTTTCTGTGTGACGGATACAGGTAAAGGTATTCCTGATGAACAACAGCATGAAATTTTTAATCGTTTTATAAAATTGGACTCGTTCGTACAAGGAGCCGGATTAGGGTTATCCATCTGCCAAAGTCTGGTCAAAAGGATGGGTGGAGAGATTGGAGTCGAATCCCGGGAGGGGGAAGGTTCGTGCTTCTGGTTTACGCATCCGTATGTTTCCGGTACTTTTCTCTAATACCAATTTTTCTGCTGATTAATTTGCATCTTTCAATATATTATCCGAATATTGCAGAGCAGAAAAAACAGAATATGATTCCAATTGATGAAAAACACATTATAAAAAAGTTAAAGGCCGGGGATAATGAAGCATATAAATATATATATGATTATCATTATGTTGCTCTCTGTAAACTTAGTTATTATCTATTGAAAGACAGAGTGCAGGCGGAAAGCATCGTGAACGATGTCATCTTTCATCTTTGGGAAGTCAGAGACAAATTGGAACTGGTCCCTCCTCTTCGCAGTTATCTGATAGTAGCTGTACGTAATAAATGTCTGAACTATTTAGCTCTCAAACAACAAGAGACAGAGATACGTTTTTCTGCTATGGAGCGGGCTGGTATCCAATTGCAAAATATTGTTTCTGACAATGTGCATCCTTTAGGCAACCTGCTAAAAGAAGAATTGGAATCCAAAATCCACGAATCCATCAACAAATTACCGCCTGTCTGCAAACAGGTATTCACCATGAGCCGCTTCCGGGAAATGAGTTACGAAGAAATTTCTTGTGAGCTTGGCATTTCTGTAAATACAGTTAAGTATCATATTAAGAGCGCATTAGTCATACTTAAAAAAGAACTAGGAACTTTTTTATGCATTATTTTTGCTTTTTATCCTACCCTGCTATAATAAAAAACTGTAGTATATATAAAGGCACTATCTTTTATGAATGAACAATTACCACATACGGATATGGTCAATGATTGGATTGTCGGTTATCTGACAAACAGTCTGACACCGGAAGAAATGCAGTCGTTACAGAATTGGCTGAATGTTTCGGAAGAAAACCGAGAATATTTTTCCGATATGCAAGAAGTTTGGATCGCTGCTTCTGATGAGGCAGATGAACAGCACTTCGACAAAGAACGGGCTTATCAATTATTTTTAGAACATACGGAAAGCCTTGTAAGACCATCGCTAAAACGAAAAGCATTCACTATCAGTCCATGGATTTATGTTGCTGCAATGGTTGTAATTGTCTTTTTCTGCGGAACGATTGCCTTTCAGAGTGGAAAGAGAGTGCTCCAAAATCAATTGACACAGATTACGGTGGAAGCTCCATACGGTTCAAAAACCAAATTATATCTTCCTGATGGAACGTTGGTTTGGCTTAATGCGGGTTCCAAAATGAGCTATGCACAAGATTTTGGAATTAATGAACGTTCATTGAACTTGTCGGGAGAAGCCTATTTTGAAGTAACCAGAAATGAGGAGATACCTTTTAAAGTACATACGGAAGAACTAGACGTCAAAGTATTGGGAACTAAATTTAATTTCCGGAATTATAAAGACGATCTGGAAGCTAAAGTCTGTCTGCTGGAAGGAAAAGTCGCTCTGAATACCCGGCAAAAAGAGACCATACTTCATCCGGACCAACAGGCGCTGTTAGATAAAAAAACAGGAAAACTATTTGTATCCGGCACCAAAGCCGCTTACAGTGCTGAATGGACAAACGACCGCCTTTATTTTGATGAAGTGCTGCTTTCAGATATCATTAAAGAACTGGAAAGAAGCTATGATGTGAAAATAACCGTTGCAGACGACACGTTAAATACGATTCGTTTTTATGGAAACTTCCGTAAAAGAGAGCAAAGTATTCAGGAGATTATGAATGTATTGTCATCTACGGACAAAATGACTTATACCATGAATGGAAAAAATATTGTGATCACACTTCCCAAATGAACAAATGTTAAACCTTTAAAACTTAAAAAAATATGAAAAGCCATTTAGAAAAAACATGATTCACCTCTCTTGATAGAAACATAAAAAGGTCAGGTTCCTTTTCCATCCCCTGACCTCTTACCCTTCTATCTTAAAAGCCACAGTGACTTTAATTGATGAAAGCTTAGGCAAATATAAATAAAATCCTAAACTTCTCATCCTATTTATCAATTATTTATCCATTGACTTATGAAAAATAAGAAGAAAGTCTTTTTCATGGTCCTGCTCTTGCTATGCTCTTATCTAAGCTCATTTGCGCAGCTTATCAACTTGCAGTTAAAGAACGTAACCGTAAAGCAGGCTATTGAAACAATACAGAAGCAAAACGGATATTCATTTGCATTTGCAGCAAGCGATCTGAATACCAAAAAGATTGTGACCGTGCTAGCCAAAGATTTACCTATTGAAAAGGTGGTAGAACAGGTCTTGGCAGGACAAGATGTTAGCTACACTATCCAAGGGAAAGATATTATCATCAAGAAGAAAGACAGTCAGTCTGTACAACAATCCTCCAAGAAATACACTATTAGCGGGATAGTGAAGGACATGTCGGGCGAACCGGTCATCGGAGCCAATATAAAAGAGAAAAATGGCACGGCGGGTACAATCTCCGGTATGGACGGTAAGTTTCAGTTGACTGTCAATGAAGGGAGTATAGTGCAAATATCCTACCTGGGGTTTCTGACACAAGAAGTGAGCGTGAAGAATAAAAACTATCTCACTGTTATGTTGAAAGATGATACACAGACGTTGGACGAAGTAGTAGTGGTCGGGTTCAGTACTCAAAAAAAGATAAACTTGACAGGTGCGGTAGAAAATGTATCATCAGATGTATTTGAAAATCGTCCGGTAGCTAATGTCACGCAGATGTTGCAAGGTGCTGTACCTAATCTGAATATTTCGTTAGTTGATGGTAAACCCAATCAATCGGCTTCGTATAATATCCGTGGTGTAACGTCTATCGGAGCGGGCGGTAGTGCGCTGGTATTGATCGACGGTGTAGAAGGTGATCCGGCCATGTTGAATCCGAACGATATAGAAAGCGTGTCCGTATTAAAAGATGCGGCTTCGGCAGCCATCTATGGTTCACGTGCTCCGTATGGGGTTGTCCTGATTACAACAAAAGATCCGTCAAAGCAAAAAGATAAGTTTACAGTCAATTATACGGGGAACTTCTCCTATGAGACTCCGTATGCTGTGCCGGATGTTGTTGATGACGGTTATGTCTGGGCTTATCTGTTTCGCGAGGCGGAATACAATTACCGCGGGATAGAGCCTACCAGCATTAATAAATCACAACCTTTCTCAAAAGAATGGTTGGAGACTTTCCGGCAGCGGAAGTTGGCAGGAAATACATTACAGGCAGCGGTTGGTCCCGATGGAAAGTATACATACTATGGAAATGAAGATTACTATGACGCGCTTTATAAGGATCATACGTTTGCACAGTCGCATAATGTATCCATTAGCGGTTCGAACGGAAAAATCAGTTACTACACTTCCGCACGTTTATACGATTACGACGGTCTGTTCAATTATAACTCGGATACCTACCGCACTATGAATATGCGTACCAAAATCAGTGCACAGGTGTTCGACTGGCTGAAAATTTCTAATAATATAGACTATACTCATGATAAATATACGCAGCCATTGGGTTATGTAGAGCAGAATGAAGGTCTGGTTTGGAAAGCGATCAATATGGAAGGCCATCCGTCCGAGCCAATCTTCAATCCGGACGGTACCTTGACACACTCCGGTGCACGTTCCGTCGGTGGACTGGTAACGGGTAACAACTGGATAAAGCGTACAACGAAAACGCTGAAAAATACGACTGCCCTGAATATAACCATGCTGGACAACAAATTACGTTTTACCGGAGACTTCTCTTTCCGTACGAAAGATTTTATAGAAGACAAGAAAACGACCGCCGTTCCATATAGCGATTACGAAGGGGTGATTAAATATCTCGGAGTACCGGAAACGGATGATAAGATGTTGGAGAAAGTGCAACAGACCACCTATATATCCACCAATATATATGCCGAATATGAGAACACCTTTGCCGGAAAACATTATTTGAAAGCTCTGGCGGGATATAACTATGAACAGCAGGACTATAAGGCAATCTCTTCGGAGCGGAATGGCTTGTTGATGCCTGATGTGGAAAATATCAACTTTGCTATGGGAGATAATATGTCTATTAAGAGTGATGGTAACCGGTGGCGGTATGCCGGGGCATTCTTCCGGTTGAATTACTCTTATGACAACCGTTATCTATTTGAGGTGAACGGGCGTTATGACGGTTCTTCGAAGTTCCCCAACAATTCGCAATGGGGATTTTTCCCTTCAGCTTCGGCAGCATGGCGCTTCTCGGAAGAGAAGTTCTGGAAGGTGAATCCGGCTATTATCTCACACGGAAAACTGCGTGTCTCTTATGGAACATTAGGTAATAGTAACGTGAGACCGTATTCTTATCTGGAGAAGTTCGCATTGAAGACCTATTCTACTACCGGTTCTTCAAGCGAAGGACGTTACCTGGATGGTAAGGCACAGTTACGCTACACGCTCAACCCCGACCAGATTCCGGATAATATCGGTTGGGAAACTTCACGAACCATAGATGGGGGTATCGACTTGGGATTCTGGAATAACAAGATTACGCTGTCCGCCGATTATTATGTACGTAAGACCGTTAATATGTATACAGTAGGTCCGACGCTTCCCGATACATTCGGAGCATCATCACCCAAAGGAAACTATGCCGACATGAGTACCTATGGTTACGAGATTTCCTTGGGATATAACGACTCGTTCCGTTTGGCAGGCAAACCGTTCAGTTTCGGCATTAAAGCGACCCTTGCCGATTATCATTCGGTGATAGACAAATATAATAATCCGAAACGTGACTTGGATGATTATTATGTAGGTCAGCGTATCGGTGAAATTTGGGGATTTGTTTGTAACGGACTGTTCCAGTCACAAGACGAAATTGATGCGGCTTTTGACGGGAAAGGTTACAAAAACAACCTGATGCAGACATCTGTCAATTACATCACTT
The DNA here is from genome assembly GCF_002632415.2 of Bacteroides celer. Taxonomy (NCBI): domain Bacteria; kingdom Pseudomonadati; phylum Bacteroidota; class Bacteroidia; order Bacteroidales; family Bacteroidaceae; genus Bacteroides; species Bacteroides celer. The sequence goes on from NZ_CP178209.1 coordinate 1,021,611, forward strand.
ATCCCGGTGATATGCGTTTCGAAGACTTGAACAATACAGGTACTATTGATAACGGAGCCAACACGGTAGACTCACCGGGCGACCGGAAAATCATTGGAAATTCTGAACCGCGCTACATCTATACCCTCTCATTTAGTGCCGACTGGAATAACTTCTTTCTGTCAGCCATGTTCGACGGTGTGGGAAAACAAGACTGGTATCCTAGTGGCGAGAGTTCTTTCTGGGGACAGTACAACCGTCCTTACAACCAAGTCCCGGTGTGCCACTTGAATAACTACTGGACCAAAGACCGTCCCGATGCCTATCTGCCGCGTTATTCGGGTTATTACAATCCCTTATATAAAGGAACGGCCAATACACGCTACCTGCAGGATGTATCTTACTTCCGGCTCAAGAACTTGCAGTTTGGTTACAATCTGCCAAAGAAATGGATAGCAAAAGCCGGTTTCTCTAAAGTATCCGTCTATTTCTCGGGCGAGAACTTATGGTCGTGGTCTCCACTCTACCGTCACACGAAAGATTACGATGTGACAGTGATAACGAAAGGTTCGGATAATGACCTGACTTCCGGCAACAAAGGAGACGGCTTCAACTATCCGACGATGCGGAATCTAAGTTTAGGAATCTCTATTACTTACTAAATAGAAACAAAGAAGATATGAAAAGATTAAGTACTATACGTAATATCCTGCTTCTGTGTGCAACGGTGCTGCTAGGTGGTTGCGATTTGACGGAGACGATGCAGGTAGAGGCTGACAAATCTATGGTTTTCGGCAGCGAGTCCGGATTGCGCCTTTATGCCTATTCCTTCTATCGGGCATTGCCTACACTTTCTACAGGCTATCAGCAGGATGAGATGTGTGATATTGCCGCTGTCCGGCAGACGAATGTGTTTATTCAGCAAAACGCGTACAATTCGGAAACAGCTACCAGCTGGTCGTGGGGAACCTTACGGAACATCAACTATTTTATTGATGGTTGTCACTCGAAAGAGTGCACAGTGGATGCAGCTACCCGCGATAATTACTTGGGCATTGCCCGTTGGTTCCGCGCCTGGTTTTATTATGACAAGTTGACTCAATATGGCGAAGTTCCCTGGTTTGGCAATGAAATACAGTCCTACCAGTACGATGTCATGTATAAAGAGCGTGACAGCCGGGACGTTATCATCAAGAATATGATCGAAGATCTCGATTTTGCTTACGAACATATTCAGGCAACTTCTTCTGTCAATAGCTCCACACTCACCAAATGGGCCGCAGCCGCACTCAAATCCCGAGTGTGTCTGTTCGAAGCCGCCTATCGTCGTTATCACAAGCTGACAGGTTTGGAAATCACTCCGGAAGAACTTTACCGCCATGCTGCCAATGCAGCCAAATTGGTAATGGACAACAGCGGGCTTTCGCTGAATACGGCAACAGGAACCAAAGGGGCCTACCGTGATTTGTTCTATCTGGAAGCACCCATTACCTCTGAAGTAATTCTGGCGGTATGTGCCAATAGCGCATCAGGTATCTACGGGACTCAAAATTACTGGTATAACTCGCTTTCGTACGGTAAAGGCTGGAGTCTGGTTCGTCCGTTTGTCAATACTTACCTGAAATTGGACGGCACTCCGTTCACTTCCGAAACAGGTTACGAAACCAAAAACTTTGTGGAAGAGATGAAGAGCCGTGACCTGCGTTTGGCACAGACCATCCGCGGACTGGATTTCAAACGTGACGGAAAAGCCGTAGTAGCCGATATGACAGTTTGCCTGACCGGTTATCATGTGATTAAGTATTCTCTTGATGACACGAAATATGATAACAATGAAAAGAACAACAACAGTATCCCCCTGTTGCGTTACGCTGAAGTGCTGCTTAACTATGCCGAAGCACAAGCCGAACTGGGTGGACTTACTGATGCTGAATGGAACACTACCATCGGCGCCCAGCGTCGACGTGCTGGAATCACAGGCGGAACGGAAAAACTCCCTACAACTGTTGATTCGTATTTGCAGCAGGTCTTTTATCCGAATATCACTAATCCGGTTTTACTGGAAATCCGTCGGGAACGTGCCATTGAGTTGGTGGCTGAAGGAACGAGATTCAATGATTTGCGTCGTTGGAAATGTGGTGAACTGATAGAGGAACTACCGTGGACAGGCATGCACATCAGCGCATTGAATGTGGATATTGACCTGAATGGTGACGGAACTCCTGATTGCTACTTTACCGATAACGGTACGCAATCATCCAATAAAGACTGCAAAACGGTGAACGTAAAGAATGAAACAGGACTTTATGCCACAGTAAATGCCGCAGGCGGATACGATTTGAGATATAACCCCGGTACGGGAAACCGCATCTGGTACGATGACGACCGCCAATATCTTTATCCTGTTCCTGCACAGGTGATCCGCGACTATGAGAGTGCCGGATATAAACTATCACAGAACCCCAATTGGAATTAAAATATAAAAGATTTAGTATGATGAAATTTAACCAGATATTGCCTGTTATTGCTATCTATGTTGTAGCATTAGGCGGATGCAGTAATACTACTCCTGATTATTCAGAATTTTATAAGGACCCGGAAACAGTAAAAGAGGAAGACCCGTCACTGAATGATAACCAAATTAAAGTCATGTCGTTCAATATCCGTTATTATAACACCAATGATACGGGAGATAAATCCTGGGAGACCCGTACGACAGCCTTTATTCCGATGATTGAAGATCAGAAACCGACGGTGATCGGTATACAGGAAGCCCGGCCTCCACAGTTGAAGTGGTTGGAAGAGAACTGGAAAGATTATGGATATATCGGCAAGGGACGCCGTGCCAACAATGCCAACAATGATGAGTTTGTTCCTATCTTTTATCGGAAAAAGGCTGTTGAGCTTGTCAAGTGGGATTGTTTCTGGCTTTCCGAAACTCCGGATGTTCCGGGTTCCCAAGGTTGGGACAATACTGTTCCTCGTGTGGCAACGTGGGCAATTTTCAAGCACATTGCTTCCGGCAAGAAATTCTTTTTCGTCAATACTCACATCGATGTAGGCTCTACCATCGCTCCGGGCAAGTCGATGGAAGTGATTGTGAATAAAATGTCCGAACTCAATCCGGAAGGATTGCCGATGTTGCTGACTGCTGACTTTAACAAACAGATCGACAGCGATATCTTTGACGGGGTTAAAACATTCATGACTAATGTGCGTCTATCAGCTCCGGTCACAGACACGAAAAACTCATATACAGGCTTTGGTACTGCCAATCCTTATATAGTAGATCATATCTTTTGTACAGGCTTTAAAGCTTTGAAGTTCGAGACGATCGATAAGGTATATCAGAATATCACTTATATCTCCGATCATTATCCCATCGTCGGTAAATTGGAATACGTGAAGTAATGAAACGATCATCTAAAATTACAGAAACGCAATGAAAAGAATCATATATTTATTAGTGGCTGCTATCGGTCTGCTGGTAGGATGTACGCCTGAAGAAGAGACATGGGTGCAGGCAGGATTTACTACAGATAAAGAATCCTATGAGATTGGTGACTTGATTACCCTGACAAACACGTCGACGGTGGAGAATGCCCGGATTGCAGTCTGCAAATGGGAATTTATGGGTAAGGTGTCCTATGAACTGACTGCTCCCGAGCCTTTTAGTGTGGAAGAGGGCGGAGAATATCTTTTTCGTCTGACTGTCACTTCGGATCGCGGTGCTATGAAGTCGGTATTTGAAAAGACCATTAAAATTATCGATGACGGTATTCGTCCTACGGCAGACTTCAGTTGGTTGCCCGAACGAATTGTAGCGGGAGAAGAAGTTGCTTTTACGGATCAATCGAAAGCGGCGGAAGGGTGTGAGATTGTCAAAAGAGAATGGACGTTCGGCGCTATCCTCTCTACAGAGGAGAATCCGAAAATTACTTTCGGTTCGCATGGAAAAATAAACGTATCGCTGACTGTGACGGATAATAAAAAAAGGAAAGATACGAAGACTGTCACAATGGATATAGCCAAGGGGGCCGGTAGTCTTGGCGTGTTATGGTCTCATTCCTACGATGAGCAGGGAGTGGTGTACGGCACTTCTCCGGCAACAAGTGCAGATGGTGAGTATGTTTATGTTTCTTCCAGTAATTATAACCTGGTTTGTTTCACGAAACTCGGTGAACGGACTTGGGGATTTGATTGCGGACAGAACAATGAACCGAATCGAGGTTCTGACTATCAGCATCCGACTCCTACGGTGGATTCCGACGGAACGGTTTATGTAGCTGTCGGAGATAATTCTTCCAAAGCGGATGCAACTAAGTCTGCCAGTATTTATGCCGTTAAAGGTGGTGCGGACGGCGGCACACAGAAGTGGTTTACTTCGATTGGCGCAAAATCGAGTATGCGTCCTTTCGGTGCTCCGGTTGTCACGGATCAGTATGTGATGATTCTGACGAATTCGGCTCCAAGTACGGATGGTATGCATTTCCGTATTTACGATAAAGCGTCCGGTGTTCTGAAGTATGCGGAGAAAACATCTTCCGGGAGTTATGGCGGTTGCGTAGGATTGAAAGATGGCAGGGCACTTGTCAACACGGGACAGAGCGGAGGACGGTCGTATGGTACACACATCTTCTTTCCGAATGGCAATGGCTGGAGCAAGTCGACCAATGAGCAAAACTATGCTCCGAATGATCAGCCGAATGGCAGTCAGATCGCTGTCGGTGCAGACGGGAGAGCATATATTCTTTGTCATAATTTGGGTGCCCGGATTTCGACCAATGAGACGAAAGCATTGGTTTATTGCTATGATACCAAGAAGACGACCGCAGGTAATGTTTCTACTCCTGAATGGTACACTGCTGTCAAAGGGGAAAATAAACAAACCGGTTATGGCTTGGTGGTTGATGGAAATGGGGTTGTGTATGTGGCTACTGACAAATACATTACTGCTATTTCTTCCGCTGGTTCCGTTTTGTGGTCAACAGAAGTGGCTGGTACTGCTTATGGTGTTCCTGCTATAGATAATGAAGGGTATATCTACTATAATGATACGGAAAAAGGTTCTTTGGTGAAGCTTGAACCGGCCACAGGAAAGGCAATCGCTTCGCTCCAGCTTGGAACCGAACTGAAATCATCTCCTACCATATCTGCTGATGGCACAATCTATGTGACCGGTATGCTGGAAGGAAAACCGACTCTGTTTGCTGTTGAAGGAGCGGCGACAGGTTATGCAGCCAATGCCTGGTCGCAGATGGACGGTAATCCGGGTAAGAACGGATATATGTATTAGTTTTTTTATCCATACAGACTTTTAGTTAGCATGTTTCTTTTCTCGTCGGAACGGGCTTTGCCTTGCTCCGATGAGAAAAGACTGGCTGTACGTTTATAAAAAGCTTGCAAAAAACTTATAAAAAAGTAGATCAAATGAGAAAGAGAAACTTATTAGTATTCCTGTTGTTGACGGGGGTGTGGCCTGTCACTGGTTTGTCGGCGCAGGATGCCTGGAAAATAACTGCCGGACAGATTGAGCCTCCGTCTTATTATGGAATAACAGTAGCCAATGGTATGCTGGGATTAGTCTCTTCTCCCGAACCTTTGAAGATATCCCGCGTCGTGTTGGGAGGACTCTATGATATCTATGGTAAGGGGAGGGTAAACAATTTCTTGCATGGCATCAATATGCTCGATACGGAATTGCAGATAAACGGTTCTACGGTGACAGCTTCCCGGATATCCGGTTATAAACAGACTTTGGATATGCGTCAGGGAGTGTTTTGCGGAGAGTTTGATTATCAATCGCTTGCCCGTGTTGAGTATCAATATACGTCATTACGTCATTTGCCTTATTCGTGTTTGCTGCGGGTGCGGATTATTCCGAAAGAAGACATAGAAGTAGCTGTGGCGAATATACTGACGGTGCATGAATCGTTACGTAATCCGCAGGAGTCTTTCAACCGGATATTCAATGGAAAGACAGCGATTGATTTCTGTACGTCGATGGCCAAATCTCCGACCCGGGAACTTGAAATCGGGGCTTGTTCATCGTTTGTTTTCGATGATTCTTTTCCCCGTCCGGAAGTCTGCCACCGGAGTGCACGCGGAGTCGGAGTACATACACAAGAGTTTACGGTTCGTTTGCAGGCAGGTCAGCCTTACACTTTTTCGATTATCGGGACGACACTTTCCTCCGCCACTCATGTCGATGTCAAGAATGAAGTGGAACGGTTGACGGCATTTGCGGCTGTAGAAGGTGTGGAACGATTATGGAGCAAGCATATAGCTGCGTGGGATAAGCTTTGGGAAAGTGATATTGTGATTGAGGGCGATCTTCAGTCGCAACAAGACATTCACAGTATGCTTTATCACATGTATGCCTTTGTGCGGGAAGGTTCGGGATTGTCCTGTTCCCCGATGGGATTTTCGGGTTTCGGTTACAACGGCCATGTATTCTGGGATGCTGATACGTGGATTTTTCCGGCTTTATTATTGCTGCATCCCGAATTGGCGGAGTCAATGATAGAGTATCGTTATCAGCGTTTGGACGCAGCCAGGCATAATGCCTTCATGCACGGCTATAAAGGAGCTATGTACCCGTGGGAAAGTAGTGAGATGGGAAACGAGGATAACACAGTAACCAACATGTACGGCCCTTTCGAAAATCATATTACGGGAGATGTAGCTATGGCAGCCTGGCAATATTATGCTGTGACGCAGGATGTAGAATGGCTTCGTCAAAAAGGATTTTCTATTCTTAGTGCCGCTGCCGAATACTGGGTAAGCCGTTCGGAATCGAATGAAGCGGGAGAGTATGAAATCAGGAATGTTATTGGAGCGGATGAATGGAACCAAAACCGTCAAGGAGGAAAGAATGTGAATAATAATGCTTATACAAACGGTGTCGCGAAATCTACTTTGGAAGCTGCCTGTAAAGCAGCCAAACTGTTGAATGTAAAGTCAGACCCTATGTGGACAACTGTGGCGGAGAAACTTCGTTTCCGGAAACTTGCCAATGGAGTAACGGCAGAGCATGATACGTATGACGGGGCTATAACCAAACAGGCTGATGTCTGCCTGTTAGCTTTCCCGTTAAAGCTTATTACGGATAAAGAGCAGATCCGGAAGGATTTGGAATATTATCTACAGACTGTTCCGAGAAAAAAGACACCTGCCATGTCGAAGTCCATTTACTCTATTTTGTTTACCCGTTTGGGAGACCGTGAACGTGCATGGCACTACTTTAGAGATTCCTATCTTCCCAATCTGAATCCGCCATTCCGGGTAATTGCCGAGTTTGACGGTGGTACGAACCCTTATTTCCTGACAGGGGCAGGTGGTGTATTGCAGTCCGTACTGATGGGATTCGGTGGATTGGATATTACGGATAAAGGTATTGTAGCCGGAAAAGGAGCAATCCCTGATACATGGAAATCTCTGACCCTGAAAGGAATAGGGAAAGAGAAAAAGAATTATATCATTAAATAAATTGGCAGGATATGAGATTTCTTGTTTTTCTTTTGGCTATATGTAGCGTAGTAAGTGCACCTGCCAAGGTGGTACTTTCTTCGCTCTTCACAGACAACATGGTTTTGCAACAACAAACCGATGTGCAGATATGGGGAATGGCGTCCCCTAAGAAAACGGTTTCTATCCGTCCTTCCTGGGATCAGAAGCTTTATACGGTTCGGGCGGATGATGCGGGAATGTGGCGTACAAGCTTGAGAACACCCGTTGCGGGAGGACCTTACTCGATCAGCCTAAGTGACGGTGAAGAATTGATGCTTCGTGATGTCCTGATTGGCGAAGTGTGGTTATGTGCCGGCCAGTCGAATATGGAAATGCCTTTGATGGGAAAAGCCAATCAGCCTATTGCTGATGCTGTGGATATGATTGTCCGCGCCAAACCTTCACGACCGATACGGATTTGTACAATTGGACAGGCGGGAGCGCGGAAACCACAAAAAGATTGCCGGGCGCAATGGTTGAAGAATACTCCGGAGGTGGTATCTGAAGCGAGTGCAACTGCTTATTTTTTTGCTGACTATCTCCAAAAAGTACTTGATGTGCCGGTTGGCATTATTGTCTCTTCGTGGGGAGGAACCGCCATTCAGGCTTGGATGAGCCGTGAAGTGTTAGCTCCGTTTAAGGCGTTCGACCTTCGTTTTCTTGACGACACAACGTCCATTGAACGACCGAAGTACAAGCCTTGTATGCTATACAATGCAATGATTGCTCCTGTCGAGCAATATACCATCAAAGGCTTTCTTTGGTATCAGGGCGAGTCCAATCGTAAGGACCCGGATTTATATCGCAGGTTACAGCCGGCTTTTGTCAAGATGTTGCGTGAAGCGTGGGGGCAAGGCGAATTGCCGTTTTATTATGTTCAGATAGCTCCTTTTGCGTATGAGGGAGCGGAACTGGTAGGAAGTGCTTTATTGCGTGAGGCACAATTGCTGAACTTGAAAGAGATTCCAAACAGTAATATGGTTGTAACAATGGATATCGGTGATCGTAATTGCATTCATCCGGCCCGTAAACGTAAAGTCGGCGAACGGTTGGCGTTGCTGGCCCTTTCCGGAAGTTATGGGTTGAAAGGTTTTGTTCCGGACACACCTGTCTATCAATCTATGGAGGTAGCCAATGGCAAAGCGTACTTGGCTTTTGATTGTGGCAGTGAAGGGCTTGCACCATTGGGAGCTACTATTTCCGGCGTGGAGGTGGCCGGGAGCGATCATGTGTTTTATCCTGCTACTGCACAGATTGAGAAATATACAGGACGTCTTGAAGTAAGTTGTGAGAAAGTTCCTGCTCCTGTGGCTGTCCGTTATTGTTTCCGGAATTATGAGCAAGGGACACTTTATAGTCGCTATGGCATTCCGGTGGCGTCCTTTAGAACTGATACTTGGGAAGTGAAAGAATGAACGATTAGATTTTAATAATTGCATATAAGTTGCGTCAGGTAATTCACATTGTGGGAGAAGGCTTGTGAATTAGCTAAAAAATACGATGGAAATGAATCTTATAGTGGAGTTTATAGGGCAATAAAGAAATTAGCAGGTCAATAGAAAGCTTCGCTATAAGTATGGAAGGTATCCAAACTCTCGTTTTGTTCAAAGAGTTCGGATACCTTTTTATTTAAGTTCGTTTATTTACTGCTTTTTTACTTGTTGCTCTTTGAATATATATTCTGCGCCATTGTGCTTTTACAATACAAATGTCGCATCTGCAAACTAAAATAACCCATATTTTGTTGTCTTTATACAGTATCGAGTTTTTAGCAATAAATATATAATGAATGATGAAGATGACAAAGAACTTATTGTTAGGGATTGCTGCCGTATGTGGCAGCACTTTTCAGGCTGTAGCTTGTACGGGAATTTCGCTGACATCTCGTGACGGCAGTTATGTGCAAGCCCGTACGATTGAATGGGCGCGCGGTGTATTGCAAAGCGAGTATGTGATTATTCCACGTGGCCGGCAGCTCACGTCGTTCACTCCTACAGGTGTCAATGGACTAACGTTTACGGCAAAATATGGAGTGGTCGGTCTGGCTGTTGTACAAAAAGAGTTTATTGCCGAAGGAATCAATGAGGCAGGACTTTCGGCCGGACTATTTTTCTTTCCTCATTATGGGGGGTATGAGACGTATGACGCTGCACAGAACCAGCGGACACTGGCAGACCTTCAAGTGACGGAGTGGTTGTTGTCGCAGTTTTCTACTATTGACGAGGTGAAAGCAGCCCTCTCTTCTGTACGTGTCGTAGGATTGGAAACGACAGCGGTAGTACACTGGCGTATCGGTGAACCGTCGGGACGTCAGGTTGTATTGGAAATTGTAGGTGGCGTGCCGCATTTTTATGAGAATAAAGTAGGTGTACTGACGAATGCCCCCGGCTTTGAATGGCAACTCATTAATTTGAACAACTACGTCAATCTTCATCCGGGTGACGCTTCCGTGCAAAAATTGAGCGGTATTACGTTGCAGCCGACTGGTAGCAATTCCGGTTTTCTCGGTATTCCGGGTGATGCCACGCCTCCTTCGCGGTTTGTGCGTGCGGCCTTTTACCAGGGGACAGCTCCGCAACGTGCCACAGGCTTTGATACCGTGCAGCAATGTTTCCACTTGCTTAATAATTTTGATATTCCCATCGGTATAGAATATTCGCAGGCTGGTGATATTCCGGATATTCCCAGTGCTACACAATGGACCTCGGCTATTGATCTGACGAACCGGAAGGTTTATTATAAAACGGCCTATAACAATTCGATACGTTGCATCGATTTGAAGGCTATTGATTTCTCGAAAGTAAAATATCAATCACAACCGTTGGATAAGATACAGGAGCAGCCGGTTGAAATGGTTAAAATTCCCCGGTAGAATATGGAAGGGTGTGGAGGTGATCCTATGTGATAGTTACTTGCATTGAAATGTTTTCAAATAAATGTTGGTGACGTTTTTACCCTCACACCCTCACCCTTTGCTCAATCCGTTTATTCATCGGGGTTATAGGTGTGAGGGTAAAGGTGAGGGTAGGTGAAGGTGACTTTTTACTCTCACCCTGTTTTGTCCTGATGCAGGTTAACTAGTTTTATTCTGTTTTGATGCTAACCTGTTCATTATTACCATAATATCCACTTTCAGGCACATAAATCGGCTGCATCGCTCCACCCATATTTTTCAATTTACCCTCATCGCGCAGACGCCGGATATGTCGCATGGCTGTGCTTCTTGCCATTCCACAAAGAGATTGGAAGTCATATCTCCGCATAAATGGGTGAGTCCGGAAGTACTTTGTCAGTTGCAGGTCAATTTCCTCGTTCGTTAGTTGGGTGAAATCCAGTCCCCCTTTGAGGCTTTTCACTTTAAGCACGCCAAATTCGTTTTTCAATGTTTGGTCGGCACGAAACTGGATAGCTTTCAGTTTCACTTTGGTCACTTTCCGTTTGGTACCTATCGTCACAGGTTCCGTGGTGGTCAGGCAAGGATGGAAATAGCCGATGCCGTCCAGATGTACTTGGCGTCCCTCCGCCAATTCTTGTCCCATGATGTGCGAAAGAGCGTCGAGCACGGCAGAGACATCTGTTTCTGTTAGTGAGCAACGTTCCTGAATACGCCGGCGCAGTACATCCGTCCCTGTGGAACCGTTGTATTTGATGCGCGGATGCAGGGTATTTTCATTTTCTCCCTGCTGTTTGTCTGAAGGCTTCGGGTCTTCATACCAATCGAATAATATTGCCATAGCTTTATATTTGTTTTAAATGAACTGTTCTTATTATGTATTCTCTTAAGTAGTAATACGTTAGCGCTTCATGTTTCTTCTGTTAAACTCTAATGCTTTGTAAGGGCTCACCCATGTGAACAAAGCTGTTTACGTCTGTGGACGTTTTTGTTTACAAATGATAGCCTGTTTGTTCACATGGGTGAGCCCTTGACAACTACTAAGCAAAGATACATAAATAATGAGGCAAATGCAAATGAAATACGGGTATTTATCAGATAGAATGCTTGCTTTCCGGAAGATAAAAGCGTACCTTTACAGGAATTAAATATGTAGATGTAATTGTAGAAAAAATAGACAAAAATAGGATGAAAATTACTTTAATCAGACAAGACAACGGGAGCGGAAAAGAGACTCTTAGCATTTGTGAGGCAGGCACATTATTCGACAAAATGAAAACGGAAACCAAAGCGGGGCATATCACGGCTTTGCGGGAAATTATACCGTTACTGGAAGGTACGTATGCCCGGTACGAACATATAGATAAGTTGCCATACATTTATTCTGCTGTGGAATATACCCGGACCAAAGAGGGTGAACGGAAGATGAAGCAGTATAACGGATTGGTACAGTTGGAAGTGAGCCGGCTGGCCGGTGGGTCGGAAGCGGAATTTGTGAAACGGCAAGCGGCGCTTCTGCCACAGACTTTTGCTGCTTTTTGTGGTTCCAGCGGTCGTAGTGTGAAGATATGGGTTCGTTTTGCCTTGCCGGACGATGGAGGGTTGCCATCTGAAGAGGCGGAGGCGGAACTGTTTCATGTTCATGCTTATCGGCTGGCTGTGAAATGTTATCAGCCGATGTTGCCTTTCGATATCGATTTGAAGGAACCTGTGTTGACACAGAAATGTCGTATGACGTTGGATGAGGCTCCTTATTATAATCCGGATGCAGTGCCGTTTTGTTTGGAACAGCCGCTTACGATGCCGGGAGAAGAGACTTTCCGCCAGCGGAAGCAGGAGGAGAAAAATCCGTTATTACGATTGCAACCGGGATATGAGTCGGCACAAACGTTCACGAAGATTTATGAAGCGGCATTGAACAGGGCACTTCAGGAAATGGAGAACTGGAAACGTGGGGACGACTTGCAGTCTTTGCTGGTCCGCCTTGCCGAGCATTGTTTCAAAGCGGGTATCCCCGAAGAGGAGGCGATACGGCAGACGATGATTCATTATTATCGCGAGGAGGAAGAACAGGTGATTCGTTCGATACTCCATAATCTTTACCAGGAATGTAAGGGATTCGGCAAGAAAAGCAGCATCAGCAAAGAGCAGGAGACGGCTTTTCTGTTGGAAGAGTTTATGAAACGCCGTTATGAATTCCGTTACAATACGGTGCTGGATGATTTGGAATATCGTCAGCGTGACTCTGTTCATTTTTGCTTTAAGCCGGTGGATAAACGGGTGCGCAACAGCATTGCAATCAATGCATTGAAAGAGGGAATTAGTGCGTGGGACCGTGATGTGGATCGTTTTCTGAATTCGGAATGTGTTCCTTTGTACAATCCTGTCGAAGAATATCTTTATGAGGCAGGGCGTTGGGATGGAAAGGATCGTATTCGTGCATTGGCCGGTTTGGTTCCTTGTGATAATCCGCATTGGCAGGAATTGTTTTACCGTTGGTTCCTTAGTATGGTGGCGCATTGGAGGGGAGTTGACCGGCAGCATGGTAATAGTACTTCGCCTTTGCTGGTCGGTTCGCAAGGGTATCGCAAGTCTACATTTTGTCGCATTATCCTGCCGCCGGAACTTCGTTTCGGCTATACGGACAGTATTGATTTTAAGAGTAAGCAGGAGGCGGAACGTTATCTGGGACGCTTTTTCCTGATTAATATTGATGAGTTCGATCAGATTAATGTCAGTCAGCAGGGATTCCTGAAGCATTTGTTGCAGAAGCCTGTTGCGAATTTGCGTAAGCCTTACGGTAATACGATTCGGGAAATGAGGCGTTATGCTTCTTTTATCGGAACCAGCAATCAGAAAGATTTGCTTACCGATCCCAGTGGTAGCCGCCGTTTCATTTGTATCGAGGTGACGGCTCCTATTCAAACGAACGTTACCATCAATTACAAACAGCTGTATGCTCAAGCAATGGAGGCGATTTATAAAGGGGAACGTTATTGGCTGAATGATGAAGATGAAAATATATTGAAACAGACCAACCGTGAGTTCGAACAGGCTAGTCCGTTGGAACAGTTGTTTCATTGTTATCTTAATCCGGTAGAGGAGGAAATGGAAGGCGAATGGCTGACTGCTATGCAGATTTTGAGCTATTTACAGACGAAAACACGGGATAAGTTGGCTATTAGTAAGGTGGGACAGTTTGGACGCGCACTTCAGAAACTGAATATTCCTTGTCGTAAATCTCGTAAGGGGACGCTTTATCATTTGGTAAAGGTGGAGTAGTTTATCCTCACACTTGTAACTCCGATGAATAAAGGATTTTATAAGAATCGCAATTTTCGGGTCGTTTATCAGATATATGTGTGGTAATTTTGTGGCACTGGAAACTAAAATGGATTTGAAAGTCAAAATATTATTGATTGCTTTTTCAGTTGTAAGTACAATAAATGTATTTTTGCAGGTGTGGAAAACAAAAGCAGTGCTATCAATCCCCGAAAATAAGTTAAGATGGAAGATAAAAGGAAAGAAATAGTTGGCAATGTCATTCGGATACAGCGTTATCATTCTCCTTGTGGCGATTTGATGCTTGGCTCGTTTGAGGATCGGCTTTGTCTTTGTGACTGGGCAGTTGAAAGTCATAGGGATATTGTAGACAGGAGGTTACGGAAAGTGCTGAAAGCCTGTTATGAAGAAAGTACATCCGAGGTTATACAGAAAGCGATTAAGCAGTTGGACGAATATTTCAATGGTGAACGGACTGCGTTTGAAGTGCCTTTGCTTTTTGTAGGTACGGATTTTCAGAAAAGTGTATGGTATAAGTTGCTGGATATTCCGTACGGCTCGACTGTATCGTATGGAGAATTGGCAAAACAGCTGGATATGCCGAAGGCTGTCCGTGCGGTTGCCGCTGCTAACGGCGCGAACGCTATTTCTATTTTTGCTCCGTGTCATCGTGTTATCGGCAGTAACCACACGCTTGTGGGGTATGGCGGTGGTCTTCCTGCTAAAAAACGGTTACTGGATTTGGAAATAAACGGCAAACCTCTGTTATGAATGAGCAAGAAACGCTTGATTATGCACGTATTGCACAGGCAATCGGGTATATAAGGGAGAATTTCAAAAGGCAACCGGGATTGGATGAGATTGCCCGGGAAGTGGCGTTGAGTACGGCACATTTCCAACGTATGTTTACGGAGTGGGCAGGGGTTAGTCCTAAGAAGTTCTTGCAATATACCAGTATTGAATATGCCAAGAAAATCTTGGATGAGACTCATGCGTCTTTGTTTGATACGGCACAGGAAACGGGACTTTCAGGTACAGGCAGATTGTATGATTTGTTTGTAAATATAGAAGGTATGACACCGGGTGAGTATAAAAACGGTGGTGAAAATCTTTCTATCAATTACAGTTTTGCCAAAAGTCCTTTTGGTGAACTATTTATTGCATCTACCAATAAAGGTATCTGTTGTCTGGAGTTTGCAGACGATCACGATGCGGCATTTCATTCCTTGTTGAAGAAGTTTCCTAATGCAACGTTTACTCCGGCTGTGGATGAGATGCAGCAAAATGCTTTATCCATCTTCACGCAGGATTGGAGGAAACTTAAAGATATAAAGCTGCATTTGAAAGGTACTGACTTTCAACTAAAGGTCTGGGAGACTTTACTGAAAATCCCTGTCGCCGGATTGACTACTTATGGAGATATAGCCGCAGGTATTAATAACCCGAAGGCTTGCCGGGCTGTAGGAACGGCTGTCGGTGAGAATCCCGTAGCTTTCCTTATTCCATGTCATCGTGTCATTCGTTCTTCCGGTGAGTTGGGTAATTACCACTGGGGAGAGATTCGAAAGACTGCGATGATTGGTTGGGAGGCTGCGAAAAGCGAGTGTTTGATAAAATAATAGTAAGTGCTTGCGGTAAGAAAAGCCAGAAACGGGATATCGGTTCGACTATGCAACCGATTTTTTTGTTGTAATATCTTTGGGTATGGGTTGCTTTATAAGTATCTTTCTCACTCTGATTCATTCAAGAGAGCAAGGTTGAAACTTGAATTATAATAATATACAGGTGCCAGGATTGACTCCATAGCACCTGTGCATATTGAAATATCTACTTAATATCCTGGATTCTGGTACTCACTGCCATTGGTGATCGTGGCAGTAAAAGTTGTTGAAATAGGACGTAACGCATAATTCGGATGAAAGAACTTGGCTAGATCCGGGTGAGTATTTTCCAAATAGCCGGAGTCCTTAAACATGCCTGTCCGTTTCAAATCGTAGAAGCGGCAATATTCTCCGCAAAGTTCACGGCCTCTTTCGTCTAAGATATCCTGCACCGTAATACTCCCTGTGAGCGGATTTGCTCCGGCACGTTCGCGAACCTTATTGATATAACCGGCTGCATTCGTCCCGCCATTCAGGTAAATATCTGCTTCTGCCGCAATCAAATAAACTTCTGCCATACGCATGATAAACGTTGCATTCAGATTACCGTTTCTCTGTTTGGAAGCATTGGCTACATAATAATTACTGCTGTTATGCTTATTCAGTGACGGATAATAGTAGCGGAACTGGTTCTCATTTGTGCCGTCATTCTTGTAATTGCCTGTGACGTTTGTATAAGCATAATTCATGTTCACATTATGATTGTCGTCACTATATACATGATGATAATCAATCAGCAAATAATCAGAAATGTGTTCTTTTTGTTTCTCTGTCGCATAATCCATGTCCTGCGGCATGATGAATTTAATAGCTAAGTCACCTTTATTCAGAGCTTTGCCAATGACGGTTTCTTCCTTGTCATACATGTGTACGGCACTTTCGTCCCAAGTGTAATTCTTGTTCGCGTTCCACTCTGTAGTGAACGATTCATGAAATCTGGGGTCTAATGTTCCGTCTTTCTGCACATACAAACTCAATAAATGCTGCGTAGGCATAAAGATACCGGTAATTGAGCCTTCCCAGGTAAACCGTGTCTCCTGATTGTCTTCACGTGCACCGAATTTATTGATATTACATAAGAAATACTCGTCGTTGCGATTCAACTTATAATTCCCATTGCTTGAACCGTGTCCGTCTGCTCCTGCATACCAGCGATGTTTCCAGAGAGCTTCCTTGTTTTCCCAGTTGTTGCTCTCTTTAAACACCTCGCTATACGATGGATACATATATGTATTGTATTTCCCACCGCCAGTTTCGCAATCGGTAATCAATTTCTTGGCTGCATCCAAAGCTTCCTGCAAATATTCGGTGCTTCCATATTCGTACGTCTGCAAGCAGGCTTTAGCCAGAAAACCGAGAGCGGCTTTCTTTGTCGGAGTGGTAGTTGTTGCATGCGTACCTGTTGGCAACCATTCGGATGCAAATCTTAAATCGGGGATAATAACCTCCTGATAGATGGTCATCGGATCGGTGCGGGTGGGGGAGTAGGTCAACGTTTCCGTCACTACGGGTTCTGTGAGCATCGTCACTGCTCCGAATTGTTCCACCGCGTTGAAATAATACACAGCTCTAAGAAAACGGGCTTCCGCAATCTTTGCATTCCGTTCCTCTTCCGTGGTGTAAGGAGGTTTGTCTCCTAATGCGATGGCTTCGTTACAGGCTCCCACACCGTCGTAAGTCCCGTTCCACCAATTATTGGTGGAAGTCGTATTGGGCGATGTTCCTGCGAAAAACCAGAACCACTGCGTGTAACTGGTTGATTCGTTGGCTTTATACGTCCAAAGATCGGTGTCGCCTTCAGTCAGTGACATCCAGTCGGCAGCACCATAATAAAATCTTTCCATAGCAAAATAGCACTGGTTAATCAGGGTTTCATATCCATCGATGGAAGTAGCTAAAGCCTCTTTGGTAAATGCGCCCGGGTTGTACTCGTCCAAAGTGCAGGAGTGTAGAGACAGAGCCGAGAGCAGCACGCTGCAAAATATGAATTTTATATATATACTTTTCATGATTATAATCTTTAGTTAAAATGTCAAATTAACGCCAAAAACAAATTGCCGGTAGGTAGGGAATGCATCCGAACCGTTGGTTTCGGGATCAGTATCTTTCAATTGTTTGTCTTTTACAAAGATGAACGGATTGTAGGCTGTGGCATAGATGCGGCATTTTTCCATCAAAACTTTGCGTGATATGTTTACGGGCAGTGTATATCCCAGTGTGATATTCTTAATCTTGATAAAGGAACCGTCGCGTACTCTTAATGAAGGATATACGGTTTTTTGCTCATCTGCCGTTCCGGGACGGGGGAAATAGGCGTCCTGATTATCCTCTGTCCAGTAGTCTACACCTGCCAGCTGATTCTTGGTTACGCTCTGTTCGGCGGTATAATAGCCGAGCAGGTCGCTGTTGATCGTTTGTCCGTAACGTGCCATGGCAAAGACAGATAAATCAAAATTCTTGTAGGTGAAGGAATTGCTGAATCCGATGATCCAGTCCGGATTGGAGTGTCCCAGAATTTGTCGGTCTTCCGTACTGTATTTATGTACGCCTCCGTCACCTTTCTGGTCTAAGGTTTCTATCTTGATGAAGCCGGGTTTTACGCCGTAGGCATCCAATGTCTCCTGTGGAGTATCGGTTCTCCAGATTCCGGCATACTTATATCCGTAAATGGCTTTAATCGGTTCACCGACAAACAGATTTTCAGCAATCAGGTCACCGTCGGGCAGGTCGTCTATTTGTTCCTTGTTCCAGGTGACGGATAAAGTGGTGTTCCAAGTGAAATCCTTGTGCCATATGTTGTGTGAAGTGATCGTTGCTTCCACACCTTGATTGCTGGTCTGGGCGATGTTTTGCCAGATGGCCAGAGGCGATCCCCATCCGGTCAGACCGCTGGTGATGGGCAATGTACGTTTGAATAATAATCCTTTGGTTGTTGTTTTGAACCATTCTAACGAGCCGTCGATGCGACCGTTCAGGATGCCGAAATCCAACCCTACATTCCAGTTGTATGATTTCTCCCATCCGAGATCGGAACTACCGTAACTATCAGCGTATTGCGTGAAAGGAACGATTTTCCCATTAATGGAAATTCCCGAAGCGGTATATACGTATGCTTGTGTTGTGGTGCTGTATGCGGTGGTTCCTCCCGAGTTACCCGTGATGCCGTAGCTCACTCTCAACTTCAGGTTGTCCAGCCAACTGCGTGTCTTTTCCATAAATGCCTCGTCGGATATTCTCCACGCCAGTGCGCCTGCGGGGAAGGCATCCCATTTATGTCCGGTAGAAAATTGTGAAACACCGTCCCAACGGGTCGAGAAATTAAACAGGTATTTGCCCTTGTACGAATAGTTCAGACGGAAGGCAAAAGACATTTTCTGTGTCTGTGCGAAGTCGGATTCCACATGTTGGGAAGTGCCCGATGTCAGTCGCCAGAAAGACCATTGATCTACCATCTGACCGCTGGCGGCAGCCATGCTACTTTCCGACTGGTTCTTATTCCAGGAAGTAATCAGTGAACCTCCTAGATTATGGTCTTTTGCGATGGTTGTGTTGTAAGCGAGAATATTTTCCCAAGTGTAATTCCAGGCATTGTTGTTGGTGATGGAAGCATGCGGTGAACCTGCATAAGACGGACGGTTGGCATTACACTTTTCTCCCCAGTATTGCCCGCGGCGTGAGTGATTCAAAGTTCCATTGACACGACTGGTAAAAGTCAGGTCTTTGACGGGAGCTAGTTCGACATAGCCACTCATGTTCAGGTAGGTGGAACGGGTGTTGTCTACATACTGATTCTCTATGAAATCACTCATCGGGGAATATTGTCCCGTGATGAATTCGTGATTGATCTCCCCTTCTTCGGTATAAGCATCACCCAGCGGGATGGTGGAGAGAGATTTGGTGAATGTGTTTTTCACGCCGGAGTTCAAGTCCCGGTAGACTAAATTGGAAGTAAAGCCTACCTTTGCCCATGAAAATATCTGCTGATCCAGATTGAGGCGTAACGAATATCTGTTCAGATTCTCGTTGCTAAGTAAACCTTCCTCCCGGTTGTAGGAAGTCGAAGCAAATAATTTTGTCTTTTCAGTGCCGCTACTGACTGAAAGACTGTATTTCTCTGTGGTAGCTGTATTGCCCGATACTTCATCCACCCAGTCTATCCATTTGCCGTTGTTGTATGCATCTATAAAATCCTGTTTTCCCAGTAGGGCGGACATATCGGTGGGATAGTCACCGTTTTTATATTTATAGGCTTCCCGTTGATAGGTGACCCATTCATCCCGCGTCATCCCATGCCTGTAGTTGGGTGAACCGCTGAATCCGTAATAAGCATCGAAGTTTACGGTAGCTTTCCCCTCTTTTCCTCTTTTGGTGGTGATGATGACAACGCCGTTTGCTCCTGCGGAACCATAAATGGCGGTGGAGGAAGCATCTTTCAATACATCTACACTCTCAATGTCCGACGGGCTGACTTGGCTATAGCTGCCGGGGATTCCATCGATAATAAACAATGGTTCGTTGCTGCCATAGATGGATCGTGAACCACGAAGCAGGATAGTGACATCACCCCCTATCTGTCCTGAAGTTTTGGTGATATCCATTCCGG
Organism: Bacteroides celer; assembly: GCF_002632415.2. NCBI lineage: Bacteria > Pseudomonadati > Bacteroidota > Bacteroidia > Bacteroidales > Bacteroidaceae > Bacteroides > Bacteroides celer. The sequence continues at coordinate 1,041,538 of NZ_CP178209.1, forward strand.
GTATCTTGCCTTGAAGTGCTTCCATTACATTATTGGTAGGAGCGGCCAGCACTTCCGCGCTCTTGACAGAGGTTACCGCACCCGTCAAATCCCGTTTTTTGACCGATCCGTATCCTACCACCACTACTTCATCAATCAGTCTGGCGTCTTCCGTCAGTATGATTTCCACCTTGTTCTTGTTGCGTGTATTGACTTCCTGTTCCGTGTATCCCATATAAGATACCTTTAATATTGCATTGGGTGCTACGCGCAGTGTGAATTGTCCGTCTACATTCGTAATCGTTCCGTTGCTGGTACCTTTTTCAACGATATTCGCTCCGATAATCGTCTCTCCTTGAGAGTTTTTCACTATACCTGAGATTGTTTTGCTCTGTTGGCAATAAGCCCGTGTTGATCCAAGTATCGATAATGAACCTATTAATAAGAATAATAGGTAAAAATTCATTCTATAAACAGTCTTTAGGGGATTATTCCACCCTATGTTTGTTTTATCAGAAAATGATTTCATGTTTTTTGTTTAATTGTATGTTTACTAATTTGTTTTTGGATAGCTAAATTTCCGGACAATTTAAAGCTATGTCTCGATTGTAACGACTTTACTTACCCCATAGGCTATTAGATTTTATTGGTTAAATAATGATTGTTCAGAGTAACTACTCAGGTATCTTTTCCTGAAAATTGAAAAAGTAATCCAAACTCTCTTACCTGTTGAAATGTATCTGATAACTTTATGCCAATCCCCTTTCTCTATTATCCCCTACATATTACTTTTGCATTCAATGATTGAGCAGGTAACAGACATATCTAAGTTCTTATCGGAGATGAACGAGAAATTCTCTTCGATGGAGCAAACTATATCTGAGCAAGGTGCTGATATTAGCCGTCTTTATCGTATTATTGATCAGAAGGATAAAGAGATTCATGTATTAAAGAAACGTTTATCCAAATATGAAGGACCTGATAAGGATAGTCATAATAGTAGTATTCCTCCTTCCCAAGAATCGCTTCCTGCCAAAGTCCTCCGTCGGACACAGTCTTTGCGCAAGAAGTCAGACCGTAAGAACGGTGGTCAATTTGGTCATCCCGGCTCTACTTTAGAAACGAGCACTTCTCCTGATTTTATCGAAGAACATAAATCTGACTATTGTGAATGTTGCGGCAGTTCTTTGACTGGGGCTGAGTCTATTTGTAGCGGAGTCTCCCAAGTGGTTGATATACCTTTACCCCGTCCCCAAGTAAAAGAACATCGCTCTTTTGATGTGACTTGTTCTTGCGGCCACATTAATAAATGCCCGCTCCCCAAAGAATGTAGTAAACGGATTTCATACGGCAAGACTATTCAGTCTCTGGTGTCTTTTCTTAGCCATGTTCAATGTGTTTCATTTGAACGTATCTGTGAAATACTCAAAGAAATTTTCTCTTTGTCTATTAGTCAAGGTACAGTGCGGAACATGCTTACTAAAATAGGGACTAAATCAAAAACTGTTTGTGACCAAATTCGCAGGCGCATAGCCGAATCCACAGTTGTTGGCGCTGATGAAACGGGACTATATGTCAATAGTGCACTTAATTGGGCATGGATATTCCAAACGGATCAGTTAACCTATGTATACCAAGACAAGTCCAGAGGAATGAAGGCTATAAACAACCATTTTCCTGATGGATTGCCCAATGCTGTATTAGTCACAGATCGACATGGTAGCTATTTCAATATGGAAGTAAAGAATCATCAGGTATGCATTGCACATCTGTTAAGGAACATTCAATACCTTACTGAACTTGACCCTAAGCAGAACTGGTCTAAAAAAGTGAGTACACTTCTTAGAGAGGCGATACACATCCGTAAGACTACAAGCTTTGAAGTAATACCAATAACCACTATAAAAGACAGATTGGACCGATTGCTAAATGAAAGCGTAGCACATCTGCATGAGGATTTCCAGAAGTTCAAAAATGGTCTCTTCAAATGTAAGGATTATCTTTTTACCTTCCTGCAAAACCCAGATGTTCCTTATGATAATAATGCCAGCGAAAGAGGTATTCGAAAAATAAAGGTAAAGCAAAAAGTCAGCGGATGTTTTCGTACAGAAAAAGGGGCTAACACTTTTATGAACGTCCACTCCGTTGCTGAAACCGCTAAGAAAAACGGAAATTCTAAATACAAGGCTATTCTTGCTGTTCTTGAACAGTGAGAAGTATCAATATGACTTTATACCTGAGTAGTTACGATAATTGAAGAAATACGCCAACTGCTATACCTACTAAAGTTCCATTAAATCCGTATAATCCATTTTTAATATCATCATGCTTATATCCCGAAAAATGGGCTGTCAGTGTACTTATTATATTACCGCAGACTGCTAGTATTCCCATTTGCCATGAGTTTAGAAATATTCCGATTAGCATTAATAATCCGGATAACGCATTATTCTGAAACATCACTTGTCCTATTCCACGTCCCAGAATGAGTAATAAATTGTGTATAAAGGTCATTTGTGTAAAATATTAACTGATAAAATGATGGCAAAGGTACAACCTTCTATTGAAACTAACAAGATCAATAGAAATGTAATAAAATATTATGATATTATAAATTACTAGCAAAGTTTTATCGGGAGCTTACCATCTATTTATTTTTCTTTATATTGCATGATCAATTACAAAGTGTATGTTGTTGACTTTTATGTAACCATACTATTTTCCGCCACGCCAATTTTATCGGCTGTCTTTCAGCCGATAAAATAAAAATGCCCGTAAGAAAATATTTTTGTTTTAACATTCCGGTTTATAGAAACATGGCAGAAGAGCCTTCTTGTCGCAGTCCTTACCATGAAGAATACATTCAAACAAGTGTTTCAGGTAATTCTGAGGGTCTATGCCGTTCAACTTACAGCTTTCTATCAGAGAGAAGGTGAATGCAGAGTTTTCTGCCGCATCCTCACTGCCAACGTTCATACAGTTCTTGAGCAGCAGCTTTACAGGTTTCATCCTTTGCTCACAGAGGTTGTTCGAGATTTCTGCTGAACCGTCCTTGAGGATATTTCTCAAGGATTTCCACTGGTTTATCGTATAGTTCACGGCCTTTCTCATCAGTTCGTTAGCCATAATCTTCGCATCCTGCATCATAATGACCACCTTATGATGGATACGTTCAAGAATCGGTCCTGTTAGCTTAAGCCTTCTTTCCTTAATCTGCTCACCGCTGAGTTTCATCATACGGAACAGGTCTTCATTTCTGAACATCTCACCGATAGGATCTATTATGTCCATCGCTGTTCTGTCTGAAGGCAGGGCATCAACCCACAACCTTCTACAATGCGTCCAGCATCCTATATGAAGCACCTTTGAGTCGTCTCCGTCAAACATCCTGTAAACCGTATATCCGTCAGTGGATATGGTTCCCATAAAATATTCCAGGAATGATTTTGCCGCATCGGACGACCTGCTGCCGTTATTATAGTGATAATAGACCATCTTAATATGCTTGGCAAAGAAAGCCCATAAGTACTTTCTCCTGTAAGCCTTACCTTCCTTTGTTTCCACTCCAACAAGCTCAGTAGTCTCATCAACCATAAGGTAATTAGCTCTCTGTACAAACTCCTTGAAGACATCTTCCATGAACTCCCTTAGTTTGGCGATTCCGTTATGGATATAGCTGTTCAGCGTGGTATTGCTTATGTGGATACCCTCTCTTGCAAGCAGTCTTATCTGTCTGTTCTCAGGCATGCTGAAGTCATATTTCAGACAAAGCAGACGGGCAAGCAGTTCAGGAGAGAAGATACCTCCAAGGTTTTTCAGCGGATGTTCCATGGTGCTTGTGAAAGTGCCGTCCGCAAGCTTTACCCTTGCCACCTTGTAAACATGCTCCACGTTATAAGCCCTTACATGTTCTATGACCCTGTATTCCCACACATCAGGCATACCGTTGCGGTTCATAAACCGTCCCCCTTCTGGAAGCGTGTAATACTCGTCCACTTCATGTACTACCACCTTGTCAACTTTCAATTTTGTTTTCCCGGCACGTGGTGCGGTTTCCTTTCTCCTTGAAGGTTTGCTGTTCTGGGCAGGTATGTTGCCGGAAGAGGTATTGCTGCCGGTTTCGTTATCATCGGTCTTATTATTATCATCCTTCCTGTCAGAACCGTCATACTCGGATTGTTCCAGAGCGGACTTGTCGAGATTACGGTTGTTCAACAGCCTTCTTTGCTCGGAAGTACGGCCGAAACGGTGTTTCCTGCTGTCCTCAAGCTGAAGTCTGAGATTGGAGATCTCGTTTGCCAGCATCCTGTTCACCTCATCCTTTGCTTCAAGCTGCTTTCTCATAAGTTCCATTTCTTTCCTGTAATGTTCAACCGTGGTTGACTGCTTTTCGATGGTATCTTTGAGATCATTGATGGTATCTATCAGATTTTTAGAGTTCTCCCTGTTGGATTCTTCAATAGACTCAAGCCTCGCAATCAATTCTTTATTCTGTTTGCGAAGACCTGCCTTTTCCTCATTCGCCAGACCCAGCTGGCAGCAAAGTAACTCGTATGCTCTTTCATCAATCATGATATAAAGGTACGAAAAATCAGGCACTTACGCAAACTTTTTACCGTTTATTTTTTATACTATCCTGTTGATAATCAGTATGTTAATATTAGCCTTTCGGACTAACGTACATCTTGTCAACTACAATGCTTTCCGTAAGATAAGCCATGTCCGACCACTGTATCCGGTAGCACCTGGAGACTTCATCAAATACAGGTTTCTTGAATTTGCCCATAACAGGACGTTTTTCGTAAAGCACATAAAAACCGCGTTCGTAATGAAGTATCTTCACAACCTTTCGGTTCCGGGACATGAACATATATACATTGGACGCATCGCTCGGGTCAAGGGACATTTCTTCCCTTATACTCTCACACAGACGGAAAATGCCTTTCCGCAAATCAACATTACCGTTAAACAGGTAATAGTTAAGGTTAGCACTCAGTCCAAGCATATCATCCTATCATTTTATTAAGCAACAGGCTCAAATCAAGAACGGTGGTGTTTCTCAGGAACAGTGTTGCGCCAGACGCCAGCTGTAACTTGATCCATTTTATTGGTGGTTCACCTTCAGGATGTTTCACGTCCAACTTCACAGTTGGACTATTGCATGGTTTCCCGGTTATCTGGACTTTGGCAACCTTGGGCTGCTCAACCTGGACTGTCTTGCCTAACTTCTCACTCCACAACTGGTGACGCTGCCAGTTCATGAACTTGTCGTAATTTACACCATAATCAGCACAGAACTCTCGAAGATCTTTGGTCTCGCTGCATAACTGGTAGAGGTCATATACCTCCTGATAGTTTACTTTTTCTTTTGCCATAATCATTCTTGTTAAAGGTTACGGCGCAAAGATATGGCGGCTAACAACTTATGTCAAGGCGGAAAATAGAATGGTTACGACTTTTATTAAACTTTGAAATCTGTTTTGTAGTTTTTATAGTTGGTAATCCGTATGTGATTTGGGTAATAGGAAGTCTATAATGATGTTAATTCATTTGATTTTATTAGGCATGCATCAAATGTTGCTATTAGTTTTTCGTAACATTTGATTAGCCTTTTCTGTGCTTTTATTTGTGAAGATTCTAAATGAGTTGTAGAAGCTAAAACTCGTTTTTGGTCAAGGATAGATTGTTTGCATTTGTTTATTGCAGTAATCATTTCCAAAAAAGCAATTCTATTTTCATTTTCAATTTGGGGATTATTGATTCCTACATTATGTATTTTTATGCTATGATCAACCATGTTTGAGAATGATGATTTTATTAGGGGGTCTTGATTATCTATCACGTCAGCCATTTTATTGTAATCATTTGCAAGGGCTTTCATGATAGCCTTGCATTGTGAAATAGCATGAGGATTATTGCTATACGTATTGAGTTGATCTGTTCTTTTTACTAGGGAGTCTGCGTAAATAACGGTGGCCTCTGTTAGAGTGTTGAGAGTCTTAATTAGAATACTATTTTGTTCGTCAAATAGTTCTCTATAATCTAATATACCTAAATCTTTATCTTCCTGTACAATATCTATTAATGTGGGGATATTGGATGTTTGTTTTACTGTTGATTTGATATATCCAATGAACTCTTTTTTATATCTATTCCAAGAAGATGCTTTTGTCTTGAGGTTTAACTTTTCGACTATATCATCATATAGCGAATCTAGAGCTTCCTCATTGTCGAGATGAGCTCCTTTGTTTAAGTTATATAGCCAGCCAATAGATTTGAATGAAAGGTTGGGGAATAACATTAGCTTAACAGACCTGTCTGTTGCCCATGCTGCTCCCATTTCATTTAAGCAAACCTCGCTTCTTTTATAGTTTTCAGAAATAAAGAAAAATACAAATTCGCAATTTGCTATATTATTTTTGATATATTGCGAAATGTTTTCTCCATTAATTACTCCAGTGTCTTCTCTTGACGTATATGCTATGGTATTAATGTCTATATTTAGTCCTAGTCTAAGTATTTTATCTACAAATTGGTCAACGATAGATTTATCTTTTGAGGAGTGACTGATGAATATTTTTTTATTGCCGTCCATAAGTGCTTTTTTTGATGATATAGTTTGTTTTGCAAAGGTATAACTTTTATTGAACTTGTTGCTATTTTGTAAGCGTAAAATAAAACTTGTAAATTGTTAGAGCTGTGATTCTTCGCTTTTTATGAATTCTGTAACTAAAATGCGAGTTCAAATCTGTGTTATGCGAATAATGAAAATTCTTTATCCGTGTCGTTTGCTATGATTATAGCTATATCAATTACAAGGGGATTGTAAATAGAAAGTTCTTATTTCACTACTGCTTATATGCAATATTGTGATTTTTTATTCTGATTCAATAATGTTCTAATATTTTGTTTCCAATAATAAATTGAGAACAATCCAAATTTTTCAATATTAATTTTAGTAATCATGGTGCTTTAAATAAAATTCACATCTACATATCTTCCATTGAAAAAAGCCTGCTTTCTATCTCATACTTAAACAAGACTTTTTTCCGTAATTCCTCTACTTTTAGTGTGAATAAATCCGGTTTGAAATTTTTGGATTGTCTTTTCACCTCTGCTACCAGAGCTTTTTTCTCTTCTGCATATAGTCCGACAATATCTATTTCATCCTGATCTTTATTATTCTTGCCTTGCCACCACGAACCTATATCTGCAAATTCCTTGCTTTCCATCATCTGTTGGCGGAAATACATTTCCAAAGCTAAGCCGGAAAAAGTTGGATAATCCTTTTTAATAATATCAGCCAAGCGTTCAAAATTCTGTATCTCTATATAATTTTGATACTTGATAAAATACCGGAACCAGAAACGTAAAAACATATCCGATACTTCATAACGGACTGTCTGGGAACCCTCTTTTGAGAGTATAGGCCGTTTTTTCTTTATCAAATCATAGTCTTCTTCCAATCTCTTTAATTGTCCGCCCAGACTCATTCCACCCATAACAGTTTCCATTTCCGGCAAGGTATTCTTACCGTTGGAGATTGCTGATAAGATTGAAAAGTAATTGCCGTATTTTTTTCCGAACTCCTGTATCAGCAAAGCCTGTCCTTCGGTCAGAAAGGACGAATCGGGTTGCAACATGAAATCAACCATGTTTTCCATACTCGTACATCCATTGTCCATAAACTGCTCAATATACTTTGGAACACCACCGGTAAAGGTATAGAGTGCTAACAAATCATCTTTGGTATAGTCTGCTTTATGATCCGACATGATTTCTTTTAATATGGAAGTAGTGAAAGAAGACAATTTCATTATACTGTCAGCACGGCCATACAGCGGTTCTTTGGAATCTCTGAAGATTTTATTCATAAGTGTATAAACCGAACCGCTCACGATAAGATTGACATGGCTCTGCTTCCTCAGCCGATCCCAAGTATCCTGTATCAAACTGTAAATCTCTTGATTTATGTAATAGAATTCCTGAAACTCGTCAATAACCAGATTGTATTCCATCCGTGTTCCCAAATCCATTAAGAAACGAAACATTTCTGCAAAATTGGTAAGTTCTGGTACATAAATATTAAGTGCCTGTCGGATCTCGGAAGTAAATCGTAAACAAAGATCTGTTTCATTGCTTCGGCTGACAAATAGATATACCGTAGGAGTATCTTCACAACTTTTGAATATAAGACTGGTCTTACCGATACGCCGCCGACCGGTAAGTACCGTCATTTGTGAATGTACGGAAAAAGACACTCGGCGGACCTTTTCCAATAATACTAGCTCTTTTTCTCTATTGTAGAATTTCATATCCTATCTTTTTATATTTGATTTCACCGTCGTAAAGTTTACCATCGTAAACTTTACGACGGTGAAATTTAAAATCAATAACAAAGTTACTAATAATTTCGAAACTATAATATGATTAAGGTTCTGAAAATCAAAAAAGAGTGAATACTTAACATTTCAGTTCATGCAGCATGTCTTGTTACACTAAATTAGTGTTCCGATACGTATTCCAGTTTTCAATGTCATTGCGGCTATATTCTACGAACACTATGATGATATTCTAAACTTCTATAACAAGAGGACATCAAACGCGGCAGCAGAGTCTTTCAACGCCAAGATCAAACTCTTTAGGGCAAACTTACATGGAGTGGCAGACAGAAAGTTTTTTCTGTTTAGAATGGCAAAGATATATGGATATCCCCACTAAATTTCTACTGCCCCGAATTACAACTGATCCCCCTTGATCCTCCTTTTTCAAACTGAGCCGGAGAAAGCCGTAGGGTAATAAAAAAAGCCCCTGAAAATCAGGGGCTTTTTTATTTTTGTGATCCGCCTGGGGCTCGAACCCAGGACCCCAACATTAAAAGTGTTGTGCTCTACCTGCTGAGCTAGCGAATCAATCCTTATTTGCGAATCAGTTATTTCCTGATTGCGGGTGCAAAGGTAGTTACTTTTATTTAATTTGCAAGCATTCCGTAGAAAAAAGTTTCAATTATTTTTCCTTGTTATGGCTTGTTTCTTGATTATCAGTAGTTTCTACTTCATCATATTTTATCTTTTCTTTGTTGATAATAAAGCGTTGGTAGTAGGAGAGCATCAAAGTTGTTAGTGGCAAGGCGATAATCATGCCGAGCATTCCCATTAATGAACCCCAGATAGAAAGAGATAAAAGGATGATGGCAGGATTCAGTCCGGTAATCTTTCCCATGATTTTGGGGACAAGGAAGGTGTCCTGTATGATTTGTACGATTGCAAAGACGGCTAATGCACATGCAATGATAATCCAGAAGTTCTGTCCGGTGTCGGCAGCTTTGAGGATCGCCAATAAAATAGTGGGAAGGAAACCGATGATTTGCAAGTAGGGAACCATATTCAATGCTCCGATGAAAAGTCCCAAAGCGATAGCCATGGGGAAATCGATAATCAGGAAACCAATGCTGAAAAGAATACCTACGCAGAAAGCAACCAAAGCCTGTCCACGGAAATATCTGTTCATACCATCCTGTACGTCGTGAACCAGGTTGGAGGCAAACGTACGGTATTTATTGGGTAGCAGATGTAACCATCCTTCAGCTATCGCTTCGTAATCCAATAATATAAAGATTACATATAATAATATAATGAAGGAGGCAAGGATGCTGAATAGAATGTTGAGAGATTCTGCAAGCAAAGTCCACACTCTGGGGACGGTATCTTTGATTGCCGCCAGAATATTCTCTTCACTTAATACACGGTTCAGTGCCTGAAGATCGATGTTCTCGTGGATAAATTCAGAAAGATTCTTAGGCACATTGTTGCCGGCTCCATTGGTGAGGTAAGTCACCAGCAAGTCGTTCATTCTGCCTATTTCCGAAATCATCGGCGGCACTAACAGATAAAATAAAGTGATTCCGATAACTGTAATGAGGAATAAGGAACAGAAGATGGAAATAATGCGACTTTTTAATCGTAGTTTATACTGGAAGAATTTGACTAACGGATAGACCATATAAGCTATCAGCCATGCAATAAAGAAAGGTAATAACACTCCGCTAAGACGTTCCACAAGCATTAATATGCCTACAACTAACACACATCCGATGGAACCGCGTATAAAACTGTCGAATGTTATCTTTTTCCTTTCCATAATCTGTTTCTTTTATAGAGTTTATACTTTCTGCTCATCTTCCCCTCGTGCATGGAGATAACATTCCCTGCACAGAGGCTCATATTCGGCTGTTTCGCCTAAAAGAACCTGTTTCTCATTCTTGACTGTACGATGTGAGAAAGAAGCCAGCTGACCACATTTCACACAGATCGCATGAACTTTGGAGACTTCATCGGCAATGGCGCACAATTGTGGCATTGGACCGAACGGATTTCCTTTGAAGTCCATATCCAACCCTGCAATGATAACACGGATTCCATTGTTGGCAAGCTGGTTGCATACATCAATCAAACCACTGTCGAAGAACTGCGCTTCATCAATACCTACTACATCTATCTCGGAAGTAAACAGTAAAATGCTGGCTGACGAATCGATGGGAGTGGAGGCGATAGAATGGCTGTCGTGAGAGACTACATCTTCTTCTGAATAACGGGTGTCGATAGCTGGTTTGAATATCTCGACACGTTGTTTCGCGAATTTCGCTCTCTTCATTCTGCGAATCAATTCCTCTGTCTTTCCGGAGAACATAGAACCGCAGATTACTTCGATCCGGCCTCTTCTTCTAGTTTCCTGTATGTGGTCTTCTGAAAATAATACCATGAGATTTTGTGTTTTCTTGATTAAATAAATATGTGGACAAAGGTAAGCAATTCAATGTGCAAGAACTGTTAAATTATCCATTATTTTAATTTATTGCATAAATTATTCCTACATTCGCACCGTATAAACAATGGACTGACATGAAACAGAAGCTATTAACAGATATTGAGTTGGATGTTCATGAGTTGAAGTATCTCATGGATTTATTTACCAAGGAGCCGACTCCGACTTTGTCTGAACTGTTGAAGCGGAGCATTACACGGATGCAGGGACGTTTGGACGAACTGCAACAGGAGGTGGATGCTGTTCAGGTAATTTCTCCGTTAGCTGTGGAAGAGACAGCGGAAGAGAAGGATGAAGTTGCCGGGTCTGAAGAAGATTCCTCCGTTATTATACAATCTCTCGAATCGGTTGACGTGAAAGAAGACGAGGAGGGAGAGACTATTGTTGCGGAAGAGCCCCCTGTAGTAATAGCAGAAGAGGAGCCTGCAATAGTGGAGGAACCTGTCGTTGAAACTGTTGTGAAAGAGGAAGAGCCTAAATCGGCTGTGTTGGGAGAAAGTCTCAAACTATCTGCCGGCTTGCGACATTCTATCAGTTTGAATGATTCTTTCCGTTTTTCTCGTGAACTGTTCGGAGGCAACACTGACTTGATGAATCGGGTTATCGAACAGATATCAGTAATGAGTTCCTACAAGACTGCAATCGCGTTTCTGTCCTCGAAAGTCGAATTGAATGAAGAAAAAGAAGCGGTGAACGACTTTCTGGAGCTACTAAAGAAATATTTTAATCAATCAGCATAAAACAAAAACAAGATGGGAAAGCTATATGTGGTACCTACGCCGGTAGGGAATCTGGAGGACATGACTTTTCGGGCTATCAAAGTCCTGAAAGAGGTCGATCTGATTTTGGCGGAGGATACACGTACTTCCGGTATCTTGCTGAAACACTTTGAAATAAAGAATGCAATGCAATCCCACCACAAATTTAATGAACATAAAACGGTGGAAAGTGTTGTTAATAGAATAAAGGCAGGTGAAACGGTGGCACTAATTTCGGATGCCGGAACGCCTGGAATTTCCGATCCCGGATTTCTGGTTGTTCGTGAATGTGTGCGCAACGGTATTGAAGTGCAGTGCTTGCCGGGAGCAACCGCTTTTGTTCCGGCACTCGTTGCATCGGGATTGCCGAACGAGAAGTTCTGCTTCGAGGGATTTCTCCCCCAGAAGAAAGGACGGCAGACACGACTGAAGACATTGGCGGAAGAACACCGCACGATGGTGTTTTATGAATCACCCCACCGTCTGTTGAAGACGTTAACACAGTTTGCCGAATATTTCGGCGCTGAACGTCAGGCAACCGTGTCGCGTGAAATATCCAAACTCCACGAAGAAACAGTTCGGGGCAGTTTGGCTGAATTGATAGAACACTTTACCGCTACCGAACCCCGGGGCGAGATTGTGATTGTATTAGCAGGAATAGATGATTAAATAACTTCATTAAAAAACGTAAAACGTAAACGTATGAAAAAGTTAGCTGTTTTATTTGTATGCGTAGCCATGTTGGCTTCGTGTGATGGCTTTAAAGGTGGAAGTAAAGACCTGAAAGCTGAAAATGATTCTCTTTTGATGGAACTGAACCAGCGTAATGCTGAACTGGATGATATGATGGGTACTTTCAATGAAGTTCAGGAAGGTTTCCGTAAGATCAATGCTGCCGAAAGCCGTGTTGACTTGCAGCGTGGAACCATCACTGAGAACTCTGCCAGTGCCAAGCAACAGATTGCTTCTGACATCGAATTCATCTCCAAGCAAATGGAAGAAAACAAAGCGCAGATTGCAAAGTTACAGGCACAGTTGAAGAACAGCAATTACAATTCTGCACAGATGAAAAAAGCTGTTGCCGCTTTGACTGCTGAATTGAATGCTAAACAACAGCGTATTGAGGAACTGCAAACTGAACTGGCTTCCAAGAATATCCGTATTCAGGAATTGGATGCTGCTGTCAGCGATCTGTCTGTAGCAAAAGAAACTCTGGCTGCAGAAAACGAAGCGAAAGCTAAAACCGTTGCCGAACAGGAAAAGAGCTTGAATGCTGCCTGGTTTGTATTCGGTACTAAATCTGAATTGAAAGCTCAAAAGATTCTTCAGAGCGGAGACGTATTGAAGAGCGCTGATTTCAACAAGGATTATTTCACTCAGATCGATATCCGTACGACCAAAGAAATCAAGTTGTACTCTAAACGTGCTGAGTTACTGACTACTCATCCTACCGGTTCTTATGAATTGGTAAAAGATGACAAAGGTCAGTTGACATTGAAGATTACTAATCCTACTGAATTCTGGAGTGTATCCAGATACTTGGTTATCCAGGTAAAATAAGGTAGATATCCCTTTTGAATTGCCAATGTGCTGATTCCTGGATTCAAGAAATTAGCACATTGGCTTTTTTGTTTCTTATTATACGCATAACTACTGATGAAATATAAAAATCTTTTTTTTGATCTTGATGATACCATCTGGGCTTTTTCTCAAAATGCCCGTGACACTTTTGAGGAAGTATATCAGAAATATTCGTTTGACCGCTATTTTGACTCATTCAATCATTATTATACTCTTTATCAACAAAGAAATACAGAACTCTGGATTGAGTACGGTGAAGGAAAGATAACGAAGGATGAATTGAACAGCCAGCGTTTCTTTTATCCTTTACAGGCTGTGGGAGTGAAAGATGAAATGCTCGCCGAACAGTTTTCGAAAGATTTTTTCGCTATTATCCCTACCAAAAGTACTTTGATGCCTCATGCAAAGGAGGTATTGGAATATCTTGCTCCCAAATATAACCTTTATATCCTTTCCAATGGGTTTCGTGAATTGCAATCACGCAAGATGCGTTCGGCAGGAGTGGACGGGTATTTCAGAAAGGTGATTCTCTCGGAAGATCTCGGAGTGTTGAAGCCTTGGCCGGAGATATTCAATTTTGCTCTGTCTGCCACTCAATCCGAGTTGCGCGAATCCCTGATGATTGGTGACAGTTGGGAAGCGGATATAACCGGAGCGCACGGAGTAGGGATGCATCAGGTTTTCTACAATGTGACAGAACGGACTACTTTCCCTTTCCTCCCTACTTATCACATCCATTCCTTGAAAGAATTAATGGATTTATTATAGGTTTTCTGGATTAAGTCGTATTTTTGTTGCGTTTTAGTTTTGCATAAAATACGATATAACCATGGATAGTACGCTTCTGCCTTTCGCCTTGCTTTGTTTCACTTCATTCTTCACATTGACCAATCCATTGGGAACGATGCCTGTCTTTCTTACCATGACTCATGGTATGACGGATAAAGAACGTCAGTCTATCGTACGTCGTGCTACTATTGTGTCGTTTATTACATTGATGGTATTTGTCTTTGCCGGCCAGTTTCTTTTCAAATTCTTCGGTATCTCTACCAATGGTTTCCGTATTGCCGGTGGGGTGATTATCTTCAAGATAGGTTTTGATATGCTTCAAGCCCGTTATACACCGATGAAGTTGAAGGATGAAGAAATCAAAACGTATGCGGATGATATCTCTATTACGCCTCTCGGTATTCCTATGTTATGCGGTCCCGGAGCGATTGCCAATGCAATCGTTTTGATGCAGGATACTCATTCTTATGAAATGAAGGGGATACTGATCGGTACTATTGCCCTGATTTATCTGCTGACTTTCTTTATTCTTCGTGCTTCCACGAGATTGGTAAAAGTCTTGGGTGAAACGGGTAATAATGTGATGATGCGTCTTATGGGATTGATTTTGATGGTGATTGCAGTGGAATGTTTCGTTAGCGGATTGAAGCCGATTCTGGTAGATATTGTGAGAGAAGGGATGATTCCCTGATGAATAAGAATATGAGGGACGGAGAGTTCCTATAATGAAACTTGCCCCTGCTACAACTCTTTTTGTAACAGGGGCAAGTGCTTTTAGATACGTTTTTTAGACATTTTGCATGTCTTTATGTTACCTTTCTGTGGCTATTTTCCTTTGGGATATACATAATGTGTATTTGCCCATTTGTTCCATTCATTTACCATTTGTTTTAGAATTTTGGGATTTTCCCTGGACAAATCAACACGTTCTGTACGGTCTTTCTCCAAGTTGAAAAGTTCCCATACTTTAGAATTCTGGTCTTTAACGGCTTTCCAGTTTTTCCACCATACTACACAGTTGTCAAAGTGTTCACCAAAAATATATTCGTGCAATTCGGTGTCCGTATTGGTTAGTATCGGTAGCATGCTTGCGCCTTCCAAAGGAATGATCTCATTTCCTCCGTGATAGGTCTTCGGATAGGTTGTTTCCGCTGCATCGATGAAGGTTGCCATGATGTCGGGCAGGAAAGCTCTGTTGTGTCTTATCTCGCCATTGTATTTTGCATACTTGTCGGGCCAGGAAATAATCAATGGAGTGGAAGTTCCGCCTTCATACGCTCTTACTTTATACTTACGGTACGGTGTATTGCTCACCTGTGCCCATGGCAGACCATAAGACGGGTTGACCCATTCATTTGGATTGTTAATCATATCGATGGTTCCGAAACCTTTCTCACGATGAGGCTCGGCACATGCACCATTATCCGACAAGAAAATAAGTAAGGTGTTATTCAGCTCCCCTTTTTCTTCCAGGTACTTTATTAACCGTCCCACATTATAATCCATGCAATGAACTTGTGCCGCATATACTGACATTCTTCTATCCAGTTCTATTTGTTCATCCTCGGTCAGTTCGGACCATTGGCGACCCTCCCATTGAGCAAGGTCCCAGTTTTTGTCTACCAATCCCTTTTTAATCATACGTTTCAAACGGGCTTCACGTACTTTCTGCCAACCTTTCCGGTACTTGCCTACAAATTTGTCTATATCCTCCTGTTTAGCATGTAACGGCCAATGGGGAGCGTTGTATGCCAAGTAAAGGAAGAACGGATTGTCATCCTTGGGGCGTTCATCGACAAATTTAATCGCATAATCAGTAAATGCGTCAGTAGTGTAATAAGGTTGTTCCGGTGGAGGCAACTGTTGATTGTCTAAAGTCAGATTGCGATCTCCATGAGGTTGCAGATAACTGCAAGCTCCCGACAAGATACCATAAAAATGATCGAAGCCACGTTGCAACGGCCATTTCTCTTGTCCGTGCATACCGACATGCCATTTCCCCGACATATAGGTATGATAACCGGCTTCTTTCAGCACTTCTGCTATAGTGACTGAATTACGGTTCAAATATCCCATATATCCGTGCACTCCATGATCTTCGGCAGAGTGAGGATCTTCGGACATCATTCCGATACCTGCCTGTTGGGGATAAAGTCCGGTCAGCAGACTGGCACGGGAAGGACAGGAGCGTCCTGTGTTGCAGAAATGGGTAAAGCGTACTCCTTTCTTTGCCAGATTATCCAAATTGGGCGTAGGAATTTCTCCTCCGTAGCACCCTAGGTCGGAATATCCCATATCGTCCACCATAATTAAGACAATGTTGGGCTTTGGGTCATTCTGGGCTGCTGCATGCAGAGACAGTAAGGATGCAGTTCCCATTAATAACATGTTTTTGTTTGTCATACAATTTTGTTTTATTTTTGGGTTAGTTTATTTGTTTGACAAATATACTTATAAATTATTTCTTAGGTGAATTATTTCAGTCTGAAAATTTCTGAATAGACAGCTTGGTCCGCTCCGTTCGCTTTTATACCGATGCGGGCGAATAGGGCTTTGGCTGACTGTACATTCTGATTACTCGTAATATCCAGCGAAATATTTGTTACTCCGGGATTTATATTGGATAAATTTTGCCGGGCTATATTCGTGTTCTCGTCAACAAAAGTTGTTTTGCTGACGAGCAGCATTGCCTGGCTTATCTTTGCATCCTGTACTATTTGCTGTATATTGCACGTGCCGGATACGATGTTGTTATCCAATGTGATATTTTCGTCTGATATTGTAAAATAAGGGGTGACTTTTACTTCACACTGTGTTTTTCCTTTTACTTCCACATATATGGTATCGCGTTTATTTACCCAGGGACCGTTTTTGTCTTTAGTTACCAGTTTGTACGGACCATCGAAAAGTACTGCAGAGAAAGTTCCGTCCTGTGTGGCATACACGGTGATAGGATCATGGTTGGCATAACCATCCTGATACAGTTGTAGTTGAATACCTCCGTTTGTACCTTTCAAACCGAGTTGTTTTCCCTCATACGTGATTTTCCCTTCCAGAAATGATTCGGGTTCGTCGTAATTGTCTAAACCGCAACTTACGGCAAGCAGGGAAAGTGAAAGCAAAGAAAATATAGTTCCTATTTTTTTCATTGTCTTACAGTTTTATGTTTTACTGATACGGATTTTTCACTAATAGCGGGTTCTTGTTGAACCAGCTGTTATCGAAGAAGTTATAATAGTTCTTCATCTGGAAATAGCGGGGGTAAGGAACCATGTAGGCTTTCTTTTTGTCGAATACCCACATCTTGTCATTGGCGCTTCCCGGATCATTGACCTGATAAGGGAATAGCTCGTAGAGCTGTGCATCCGGATTTTCCGAATTACCATCCCAGATTTCGTGAGCCAGGCGCCAGCGTTTCAGATCCCAGTAACGATGATCTTCCAATGCAAATTCCACCCGGTATTCGTGGACAATATCTTCAAATGTGATTGATTCCAGTTCGCTGATGCCGGCGCGTGTACGAACAGGATTGATGTAGTTCAACGGATCATCTTCTCCGGTTTTATTGAGCTCATAAGCAGCCTCACAAGCTATCATATATGCTTCTGAAATACGGAAACGAGGATACCACATGGTACTCATCTTCGAATTGGTAGAAGCACCGATGGTTTCGTCCAAGAATTTGCGGAAGAAGAAACCTGTTTTGTTTATACGGATTTCATTTGATTCCATTGGTCCGTTGATAGAAGTTATCAGGCGGTTATTGTCATCGTAAGAATCGGCTTTACCTATGATTTCTTTCCAATTTCCGTTTCCGTCGGGCACTTTCTGACCGGCTTGCAATACTACTTCACTACCTCTGAATTTGGCTCCCGGATAAAGTACGGTTCCCCACAACCGGGCATCTTTATTGGCAAAGGCATCTTCCGGCCGACTGTACATGATGTAATTTCCGGATTCATCCTTAACTTTGATTGTGCCGTCGCGGTTGTCTTTGTATTCAAATGCTTCTACCAGATTTAATACTGCGCCGGAATAACAACGTTCCTGATCTTCTGCTAGAGAAGCGGGAATATTCTTTTGTGTGAATCCATGGGTGGCTCCTGGATATGCATAATCTTTGGCCCAGATCACTTCATGATTATTCTCTTTGACACAGACTGCATTATAAAAATTCTGTCCCAGATCATTAGGAACCGTTATGTCCAGGTTATAATAGGCAGAAGCTTGAGTTATCACCTCTTTGGCTGCTTCCAATGCTGTTTCGTAATATGGGGTAGCCATTTCCGCCGGAATACCGACTTCATTTCCTTCTGTGCGTATAGGAGCAACCATCTTATTATTGTAGTTGGCCAATGATCCTGCATAAACGGCAGCACGTGCCTTTAACATCAGGGCAGCCCAACGTGTGGCACGGGCGGCATTGGTGGTGGGCTTTGTAGGCAGGTAATCTGCGATAGTGGCACATTCATTGATGATATAATCGTAGACTTCTGATTCTTTGGAACGGGGAACAGCCAAACCTGAAACATCCATCCCTGCCTCATATTCGTATACGTTATCATTCACAATAGGTACACC
The DNA here is from genome assembly GCF_002632415.2 of Bacteroides celer. NCBI lineage: Bacteria > Pseudomonadati > Bacteroidota > Bacteroidia > Bacteroidales > Bacteroidaceae > Bacteroides > Bacteroides celer. Next base: position 1,060,050 of record NZ_CP178209.1, read on the forward strand.
GCCTAAACCTCTGCACATACTAAAATATGCCCAGGCGCGTAAGAAGCGAATTTCGCCTTCATATCGCAATTTCTCTGTAGATTCAAGTACGGTTGTAGCTCTTAATCCCGCCAGGAACTGATTTAAATTACGAATATATTTATATGGATAAACTCGCCATTGATTGTCACTGTATTCCTGCATGTTATCACGGCCACCATCAGTCACGCAACCGTCGTCCACTTTAGTAAAGCTGGCGGGAGTGGCAAAACTTTGTCCCCAATTCTCTGTATCTCCATAAAAACCGGCCAATACGGAGTTTATCATTTTAGCATCGCTGAAGATCTGGTCATTTGTCAATATCTGATCGGGATCACGATCTAAAAAATCAGAACAAGATCCTAATATCAAAGTTAAACCCAATAACAGGTATCCTTTTATATATTTCATTGCTTTTAGAATTTAAGTGTTAAACCCAGATTGATAATTCGCATACTCGGGTAAGCTGTTCCGTTACCGGCTGAAACTTCCGGATCGATAGGTACATTGGTGAGTGTAAACAGGTTCTGTCCGGCAAGATATAACCTTAGACTGTTAATTCTGCATTTTTGCAGCCACTCTTTGGGGAAGGTGTAACCAAATTCCAGATTACGCAGTTTTAAATAACGGACATTGTACTTCCAGAAAGAGCTATCCCAATAATTACTATGGTTATTGGCATTGTTTCCGATTAATAATGTCGGGTATTTGCCAGGAATCATTTCACTGTTTGCATCAAAGATATCAGATAGTCTCCATGTATCTTCCATGTAGTAAGCCGGGTTGTTTCCATTATTGTTAAATGGAATCTTTTGGATTAATGACGGATTCCAGGTAGACATTCCCGCACCGGAGAAATCCAATGCTAAATCGAAGCCTTTCCATGCGAATGCAAGGTTAAAACCGAAGTTCAGAACGGGTGTGGAGTCTTCTTTGTATCCGATGGGGCGTTTGTCCATATCGTTGATTATGCCATCCCCATTTTGGTCGACGTACTTGATATCACCCGGGCGTAATGTCGTATTTCCTTTCTGGTCATTGTCAATCGGCCACGACGCAATCTCTTCCCAACTTTGGAACTGGCCATCTGCCTCGTATGCCCAGTTGACATTCCCGAAACGGTGCCATGTAGAATTACGATATTCATCCCATGAATTACTGAACTTAGGATTATACTGCTCCCAGTTGTAGAAACGGGAATAGGTGAAATTGGCACTGATAGAATAGTGAAAGTCATTGACCTTATCACTCCAACGTGCAAGCAAATCATATCCGGTATGAACATTAGAATTGAGATTTTCCTTGGGACGCTCAAAGCCCACTTCTTCCGGAAGTAATACGTCGTCACGGGAAGCCGGAATACCGGTTTTGATACGTCTGAAGAAATCTACGCTTCCTGATAAACGGTTATTCAGGAAAGCAACATCGAGACCAATGTCCAGAATTTTAGCCTTTGCCCATGAGAGCGTGGTAACAGGCAGGTTTCGCGGGGTAGTACCAATAATATAGGAACCGTCGATTACTCCTCCTCCCTGTTTGTAATCGTAACCTGTCATGTAGTCGAAAGCACTGTAGCCGTCAACGTTGTCATCTCCTACTAATCCATAAGATCCCCGGATTTTTAAATCGCTGAAAATGGAAGCTATTTTAGATTCCTTCCAGAAGTTTTCTTCTGATATTCTCCAGCCTAATGAGGCGGAAGGGAAGAAACCCCAGCGATGATTGGGCGGGAATTTCCATGAACCGTCATAGCGTGCGGAGAAGTCTATCAGATATTTGTTGGCGTAGTTGTAGTTGAAACGTCCCAGCCAGCCTAAACGTGCTTCCGTATTGTTGCCAGTATCTTCGTATTTGTCAATCGTATCATAATAGATCAGATGCAATGAGTTGGAAGCCGGGATGGCATGCAGCCAAGATTTTGGAGTGTCTCTTTTTATTGCTTCGAAACCAATTACTGCATTGATGGAATGTGCTCCGAATGCTTTTTCATAAGCCAGTTGAATGTTTGAAGTCAACTCTTCCACATAAGCATTCGTCCTTTCCCTCCAGGCACTGGCACGTCCACCTACATCTACATATTCGTCCGTTGCTTCGTCATATCTATAGACACGATAGGTATATTCTTGATTGTTAAGTAATTCGCTTGCAAAATAATATCCGAACAAAGCTTTGGCTTTAAGTCCTTTGATAATTTCATACTCTGCGTTCAGGTTTAATTGGGCCATTCGCCAAGTGTCTTCAAAGGTTCCGCTTTTCTCAAAATTCAATAATCCGAAGTTTAAACCATTGTCAGAGCCTACTGATGCCGGATAGTTAGGATTGTCATTGGCAAACGGACGGACAGTCGGTAGATTGCGGTAGGTAGCTGCTGTCGGGTTTGAATAGTCGTCAGTTCCCGGTACACCCGGATTTCTCAGCTGTTTGATACGTCCGTTCATGTTCATACCAATTTTGAATTTATCAGTGACTTGTGCTTCTACATTCATTTGTACGTTGTATCGTTTCATACCGCCATAATTGCGAATGGCAGATTCCTGATTCATGTGTCCGACACTGAAATAATAATTGATCTTGTCCGAACCTCCGGAAACATTGGCATTGACATAATATTGCGGAGAAATCACCCAGATGTAATCATACCAGTTAAATGGCACATAGCCTTTTTCTGTACCTTGACGCCATTTCTCCAGATCTTCTTTACTATATAAACGGGACGTTTTTCCCTGAATTGTTTCAGACTGTATGTAATTCTCTACATACGTTACGGCATCTGCCGGTTCCGGTAAGCGTGATACATGTTGCCAGCCATAATAAGTATTTAACGTCACAGTGCTCTTGGTGTTTTTCTTTCCTTTCTTGGTTGTTACAACAATGACCCCGTTTGCAGCCCGTACACCATAAATGGAAGCAGAGGCATCTTTCAAAATAGAAATGGATTCGATGTCATTAAAATCAATGTTGTTGAACTGACCTTCATCGGACTGCACACCATCAATCACAAATAAAGGTGTTCCCATATTACGGATTTGCAGGGTAGTGGCATTTCCCGGGCGACTGTCTGCAGATCTGTAGTTCAATCCGGCTACCTTTCCGACCAGTGCTCCGGAAGTGTTTACCGCTGAAGATCTGCTTATATCATCAGCTCCTACGGAGGCGATAGCTCCTGTCAGGGTTGCTTTCTTTTGAGCAAGGCCAAAGCCAGTCACTACGACTTCATTTAATAATTTGGTATTTTCTGCCATTATGATTTTGACATTTGTCTTTCCGGAAACTACGGCCAGTTCCTTAGTCTCATATCCGATATAGGATACTTGCAGTTGTGATTGTACCGGAACTTTCTCTAAGGAGAAGTTACCGTCAATATCAGTGATGACCCCATTGGTAGTTCCTTTCACTAACACGTTTGCACCGATTATAGGATTGTCCGTAGTGTCTACTACACGGCTTGTTATGCTCTGTAATTTTGTCTGTTGTGAAGGTAGGTCGTCAGATAATACAATCTGGAAATTAGGCTTAATCAAATAACTGAATGGAGCCTGCGAAGACAGGTCCTTTAAAACCTTTTCTATACTGCTATTCTGTGCTTCGAGAGAGACTGGCTTATTGAGATTAGCCAACTCTTCATTATAGAAGAAACGATATTCACTTACTTTTTCTATCTGTTTTATTACTTTCTTCAGAGGTTTGTCTTTCATGGTGAGAGTGATCTGCCCCATGGCATTTAGACTACTTGATAAAAATATAATAATATATAATATTCGAGAAAAGAGATGCTTGATGTTACTCATTTTATAGGAAATTAATCATTAAACAATAAAAAAGATGTAACTTTACAAGCTGAAAATCGGGTGTATATAACCCTCTGACACTGCCTTCCGCCAGTTGTCAGTATCAGAGTGAGTTTCCAAGGTCCGATTTAAGCTTAAAGGAGATAGTCCTGACCTTGTCAGGCTATCTTTTTTTATGTTCTACCGAGGCTATTTCATACGCATTGAATTTTAAAGGTTAATAATTAGGAATATATTGGGCTACCTATTGCCTAGTATTATGGTATCTCCACGAGTTTCATAAGTGATGGGAGAGGTTAGGCTAATCAGTTCGATTACATTATCAAGACTATTGTTGCAGATCACTCCCGAGAAGCGATATTGCTTGATACGTTCGGATTTAAATGCTATTTGCATATTATACATCCTGTTAAGCAGTACGGCAATTTCTTCCAGTGTTTCTCCATTAAATACAAGATCGTTATTTCGCCACATTTTGGCATACGATGAATTATCCAGTTTATGTATTGCCAGCTTGCCCGATCTTCGTTCGAATGTGGCATTTTCGTCAGGAGAAAGAATAACGTTATCTCTATCGGAAGAAATACGGACCGAACCGGAAAAAAGTGTTGCGATGATTTGAGAGTCTTCCCGGTAGGCTTTTACATTAAAAGTAGTTCCCAAAGCTTCTACATTCATTCCTGCCGTTTCTACAATAAATGGTTTCTCTTTATCCTTAGCTACTTCGAAATATGCTTCGCCTGTCAATGACACCACTCGTTGAGTGGCTCCGTAATTCGCATTGTAATGCAGTTGAGTATATGAATTTAGCCAAACGACTGTACCGTCCGGTAAGGTAATATTTGCCCGTTGTCCTTTTCCTGTTTGGACAAGATAGCTCTTATCCGTTACTGTGGGTTCTGTTTGAGAAACTGTATATAAATGACCTCCTATTCCTGCTGTTATGATTAAAAGAATGACTGCTGCATACTGGAATAAACGCCTGATTCGCATTGTCCGTTTCTGCTTTCGTCCATTCAACTCTTGTACGGCATTATGCATTTGACTTTTGACCCGTTCAAACATACGTCCTTGTACTTCGGCAATGAGCTTGTTATTAGAGCCTTTCCAGGTTTCCTGATAATAGTTGGATAACTGTTCTTTTGCTTCCTGACTGTGGAGCCAGTCAGATAGTATTCGTTCTTCATCCGGAGAGGTTTCTCCCCGCATAAAACATTCTAATAATAATATATTCGTATTCTTCTCCATGGGCTTTTATTATGTATATCTCCATGGAGCCAAGAACCCTTACAGGGTGCAAAGATTTTACTCTGTATTTAACATTATTTAAAATTAGAAGAAAGAAAAAATAGGGCCAAAGCTACAATTTCATTGGCTAATTTAGAACGTAAGAAATGAAGGGCACGATATAATTGCGTTTCAACTGTTTTTTCTGACAAAGATAGTTGGGCGGCTATTTCTTTATTTGTCAGATGTTGTTTCCTGCTCATGAGGTAGATTTTCTTCCGGGAAGAGGGTAACTGTTCTACCAGTTCGTCTATATATTCTTGTAGGGAGTCGGTGTCAACATCTATTTCAAAGTGCTTGTCGGCATCAGTTTGTTTGATTGAATCCAGAAAACGTTCCGAGAGCAGCCGTTTCTCTGTTTCTTTGTATACCATGTTGCGTGCTATCGTGAAGAGATAGGCTTCAAAATCTTCTTCCGGTTTGATATCTTGATGTCTTTCCCAAATCTTTAGAAATACATTTTGAGTGAGGTCCTCTGCTAGTATTTTATCATATAGAAGGGAATGAATAAAATGAAATACACGGGGATTATATTTCCAGAAAATAGTGTCGAAAGCCTTTTCGTCACCTTGTTGTAAGAGTGATAAAGTGTGTGTGTCTATTTTCTCTAAAAAATGATCCATATATTCAGTGTCTTCAATCCTTTTCAGAGGAAGTTTAAAGAGTTATCATTCAAAAGCTACTCTGTTTATAGACGGAAATAAATACTCTTTTATATAAAAAGTATATGTAAATAAACCCGTAAACCATTGGCAAATATAAGGAACATTTTTTATTTTGAATTACTTTTATAGAGAAAATGTGTTGGTCGGCAGGATGAATGAAAAGAGTATGCTCTATGAAATTACATGAAATAAGAAAGGGGGAGATCGGGATTTTTGTATAAATAATAAAGGCTTTTATAATTATGATATAAAGAAATGAGACTGAATTCCCGCCTTTCCCCTGGAGAATTCAGTCTCATTTATATGATTCAAGTCAATGGATTATCTGCTTCCGCCTGCCCACCAAACGTTTTCACTATATACATATTGTCCGTTTCCGTATGCTGCTTTCACTTCGGCATTCGTTGTTGTGTCGCTATTGCCATAAGGACAACGTAATGGGAAAGAGTTCGGATTTTTTAGCTCAATAAAGTTTTCGCCAAGTCCTTTCATTCTGCGAACATCATTGTAAGATTCTGTCGCTTCTCCTGAAGCTCCCCATAATGCGAAGTATTTTTGAATCATTGTTGTTTTCAACGGTTCGGCTGTATATTTGGCTTCTACTGTATTGTCAAAGTAACTTTCGGCTTCAGTATCTGTAATACTACTTGCCGGGTTGATGAGCGTTTTGCCCAATTCCTTTCTTGAAACGCTAAAGCTATTTTCTGCATTTAACAATCCGGCTACTACAGCGTCTTTTAATGCACTTTTTGCATCACGTCCCAATCTGCATAGAGCTTCTGCTTCCAGGAACTTTAATTCATGATAGCTCAATAACAGTGTGGGTGCTGATATAGAATACATAAATAAAGAAGTTCCATACTTGGAAGTGCCTTGTTCCGGAGAACCGTTAGGCGCATATACGGCATTGTCTGCAGTTCCCGGAGCTTGTTCTTTTCCAGATGCACCTTGTTTAGTGATGAAAGCTCTGGACAGACGTGGGTCGTTGTATTCTGCCAGTTTGCTTCTCATACTTTCGCTTGCACCTAATCCGGCACGAGCCACAAAGAAACCGTAAAGCGGATTTATATTGTTGGCGTCATATACGTCGAATGCTGCTTGTTCTTCTGCACTTTCGAAAGAGTTATCCACATATTCCAAAACCTTCTCCATGTCAGCGTCTTTGTTGGCGGATCTTTTAAGAAGATGCATTGTGTAACGCGCTTTCAGACCATACGCCAACTTAAGCCATTTTTCAGCATCGCCCTGATATAACAAATCTTGAGCTCCCGGGTCTATTAGATCTTCTTTCTGCAAGTCTGCAATAGCGTCGTCCAGGTATTGCATTGCTTGTGTATAAATCTCTTCTTGTTTATCCATTTTAGGAGTCAGGTAAACAGGAGAACCATTTTCGTCAACTAAGGCTGCCTGGCTGCATGGAGCATCTCCGAACATATCGGCTATCAATGCACAATTATAAGCAGCCAACACCTCAGCCATACCTTTGGTTGCAAAATTTCCATAATCTATTCCTCCCTCACTGCATTGATTGATGATGATACGGGCGGATTTCAATGTGGAATACAGACCATTCCATGTATTATTGAAAGTGGAGGATGAGGTCGGTTCGCTTTCTCTGGTTTCTGCGTAATACAATTGGTTGTCAACACCTACTTCATATTCAATGTAAGCAGATAGATAAGTATTGAAATCACCTCCTGCGTTAGAGAATGCGGTAGAGGTTATTACATCCGTCAGAATGAATCTTCCGGCCACGCTTTGCGTATGTCCGTGATCCTTATTGATTCTATCCATTGCATCTTCCGAACATCCGGAAAAGACAACTGATAAAACAGTAGCGGCAAAAATGCCTTTGATTATATTATATGTTTTCATCTTTCTTTTTAGCTAATTAGAATTTTACATTAAATCCAAAACCATAGCTGGCTGTTCCCGGAAGAGAGAAATGCTCGAATGCACCTCCCATATTGTCATTACCCTGTGAAGCTTCTGGATCGAAGCCTTTCATTTCAGACCAAACCAAAATGTTGCGGGCAAAAACATTCACGTTCACATTCAACCATTTCTTTGAGAATACCGGATAGCTTACTGATAATTCACGCAGTTTTATATAAGAATTGTCATAAATGTAGGATTCGTCAATGGATCTTCTTCTTGTGAAATATGCTTGAGCGTCTGTTACCTTTATATCATTGGGCGCATAGATTGAGTTACCGTCTGCATCTTTTCCTGTTTCTTTAACGGAGTTTTCCACAATGAATTCGGTATTACGCATATCACCAGATAATTTGCTCACACCGTAATAGTTCATTTCACCTGCGGTACCACTATACATCTGTCCTCCTTGTTTCCAGTCGAATACTGCAGAAATACGGAACTTGTACAATTCGATATTTGTATTGAAACCTAAACGGAAGTCAGGAGATACAGTTCCGATAACCGCATCTTTTCCCTGCATGGGAAGTCCGTTTTTGTCTACTACAATCTTGCCTTCGTCATTACGCATATAGCTTTTTCCATAGATCACAGGGAACTTGTCACCAATTCCGGCACGTACCTGCGGAGTTACAAATCCTCCTAACATAATACTTTCTACTCCTGGAGCCAATTCGTCTACGTAATTGTCGATTTTGGAGAAGTTAAAAGCGAAGTCGAGTTTGAAGTTCTTGGTATCTACCGGAGATACGCCCAATGTCAACTCGTGGGTATTTGTGTGGATTTTACCTCCATTCATTATCATACTTGAGGCTCCGGTTGAACCTGCCAAAGGAACTTCGAATATCTGATCTTTCACATTCTGACGTGAATAAGTATAATTCAAGGTTACCAGTCCGTTTAAGAAAGTAAGATCTGCTCCCAGTTCGTATGATTTTGTATTTTGTGGTTTTAAGTTAGGGTCATATACCTTATAATATGGAATGTAAGCCATTGCTCCATTAATTGGATAAACAATAGGATTTCCCATATAGAAACCGCCACCATAAGACGGAGTATAATAATAACTTTGAGTATAATCACCGGCCATACCAACTTCCGCATAAGAAGCACGTATCTTACCGAAGGTTAATATGTTATTCTTCAGGGGAGCCAGTTCGGTGAAGATGAATCCTAATGACACTGAAGGATAAGTGAAAGAACGGTTGTCACGTGGCATGCTTGAAACAATATCGTTACGTATACTTCCACTTAGATAGAGCATGTTTTTCCATGCTACTGACAAGTTGGCGAAATTACCTACCGTTCGTTTCTTGTTGTATTGGCTTTCGTTGGAGAATACAGAAGCATTATTCAGATGATTCCATCCGGGGAAATTGAAATTCATGCTATATGCGTATTCATATTTTGTCTTTTTATCCACAAACTCATTACCAATCAATGCATCCAAGGTCCATTCTTCGTTGATATTCCATGTGTAAGCGGCAGTTAACAGTGAGTTTAATTCATTAACAGTGTAATGGTACTCTGAATCTTCACCTGTAGGTGCCCAAGTACTTCCATATCCGTAGATTTCTGAATAATTGGTAGTGTAAGCGTCATCACCGATCTGGTATTTAATATCCAGTTTGTGGTTGTCTGTTCCAAATTTAGTGATGTATTTCACGAAAGCATTTCCGAAGAAACGTTGTGAACGTTCGGAGAACTGGTTATTGTCAACTGCCCAATATGCATCGTCGATCCAGCTGTCTCGATATGTATTTTGTGTGTAAGGGTCGCCTTCTATGTGAGAAGGAATACCGGCCATATTATAGCTGACGGGTGCATTATAGATCGTAGCAACCACACTGGTGTTGGCTGTAGACTGTTTGGAGATTTTTGAAGTCACAAAGTTTCCATTAAATCCGGTAGTCCAGTTAGGATGGAGTTGTGCTTCGGCAGACATTTTCACGTTATATCTATCCATACCGGTTGATGGAACGATACCATTACTGGTGGTGTTACCCAAAGAAAAGGAGTAGTTACCTTTGTCGAATCTCTGGGCTACATTGACGTTATTGCTCCAAGATACACCTGTTTCAAAAAAGTCCTTCATGTTGTTATATGCTTGTGGAGTAGCCCACGGATTCATGCCGGCAGCTGCAAGTTGAGGAACATAGTATTTTCCGGACTGTTTACCATATTGGCTGGTGTAACTGTTGTCTGTATTTCCTCCGTAGGTAGGGTCGTTAGCTAATTCGGAAATCTTAGGACCCCATGCGAAAGGAGATGACGGATCGAAAGTACCGCCTGAACCTTGTGCATATTCTTGTTGCAGTTCCGGAAGAGTTGAAATCTTATCAAAGGAAAGGTTAGTACTGAAAGTTATAGTAGGTTTCCCTTTATCTGCTCCTTTACCACTTTTGGTAGTGATAACGATAACACCATTGGAAGCTCTCATACCATACAAAGCAGAAGCGGCTTGTCCCTTTAATATATTGATACTTTCTATATCATTAGGGTCAATGTCGACAGCACGGTTAGCATAGTCCGTTCCATACGCTCCATCGGTAAGAGAAGTGCTCACATCTGCGGTAGAAGCGATAGGCATGCCATCAATTACATACAATGGAGTATTGTCTCCAGTGAAAGAACGAGAACCGCGAATCGTAATCTTTGAAGAAGCACCCGGCATACCTGATGATGGGGTGATGTCAATACCTGATACTTTTCCTTGTAAGGCTCCCGCTAAATCTGTATTAGCAGCACGTGTCAACGCATCCGATTTGACGTCTTGTACGGCATATCCCAATGCTTTCTTCTCACGTGAAATACCCATAGCGGTAACTACTACTTCGTCTAGCTTTTGGGCGTCAGCCTTTAATACAACTCTCAAATTTGGCTTAATAACTACCTCTTGTGTTTGCATTCCGATATACGAAATCTGCAAAGTCTTTGCAGAACTAAATATTTTGTATATTATTGATTATCAATGATGTAATATCTAATATTTAGGTGTGGAGAGCTTTTTCTTTTCTTAATTAATGATACATATATGCTTAATTATTAGATGATTAAATAAATTCGTTATTATTGCCAGTCTATATATGTGTAAGCGTCTCCGCGATTCTATCTTGTCGCCCTTTTTTCATTCTTATATTTTTGCTATGTATAAAAATGAAGCATTATGGATTTAGCAGAAAATCGATTTGGAAAAACTTGGAAACATTTCCTTGAAGTATTGAAAGTAGACTACAATTGTTCTTTAGCCGATGTTTGCCGCGATCAGCATACCACTTTTGGTGGTATGAGTTCCTGGATGTCCAGACGGGGCTATAGCGTTAAACAAGCCAAGGCAGATGTGGTCCGTGATTATTATGGCGGCGTTGAACCCTCCCAACCGACAACTTCCTCTCCTTCATTCACTCAAATAGCACCCGCCATGTTGTCGGAAGAAGAGTTTAGTCTTGCCGGGATCACAATCACCTTTAACAGTGGAACCACCATTTCAGTCAAACGGGCCACACCCGGTGGTGTGATTAAAATGTTGCGCGATTACGAAAGAAAGGAGGGAGATCCATGTATTCTCTAACATCAGCCAATCGATACTATCTGTACCAGGGCTTTGTTCGTATGAACCTTGGCATTGACGGTTTATTCAAAATTATACGATCGGAAATGAAGGACTTGTCTCCCGTTTCCGGAGATATCTTTTTATTCTTTGGTAAAAACCGACAAAGTGTAAAAATACTGCGTTGGGATGGCGATGGCTTTCTTCTGTACTACAAGCGCCTCGAAGGTGGAAGTTTTGAGTTACCGACATTTAACCCCAATACAGGCAATTACGAGATTTCTTATCAGGTTTTGTCTTTTATCTTAAATGGAGTGTCATTAAAGTCTGTACGGTTGAGAAAACGTTTTAGGATCTAATTCAATATTCTGATTATTAGACATTTGCGCTAAAGATATCATCCGGTTTATTTGGCTAATTCGTTGATTTTTTATATCTTTATGCCATGAAAAAGGATGAGATCATAGAGTTATTGAAGGAACAAATCAAGGGATTACGAGATGACAACAACAGACTCTTGGACCAAATAGATGCTTTGATAAAGGAGGTTTCTTCCCTTAAAGAGGCACTCCTCCAAAAAGGCGAATCTCTTAGCAAGCAACAGCGCCTTACTAAGGGACTCGCCAAACTTGTATCCAACACATCCGAACAGCAACAGGCTCCCCAATCTGCCATATCCGAAGAAGAGCGGCAGAAGATAGAAGCGGAAAAAGCAGATAAGCGTAAAGCAAGAAAGAACAATGGGGCCAAACGTGACATGCATTATGAGATGGAGGAAGAAGAACATGTCGTTTATCCCGATGATCCCGATTTTGACATCAATAAGGCCCGGTTGTTTACCACTGTTCCCAGAATATGCGTCCGCTATGAATGTGTACCCATGCGCTTCATCAAGCATGTCTACAAGATACACACCTATACACAAGAAGGTCGCCTGTTTGAGGGAAAAACACCGGCTTCGGCCTTCTTGAATTCCAGCTATGACGGTTCATTTATTGCCGGATTGATGGAATTACGTTATATACAATCGCTACCTGTTGAAAGAATCATCAACTACTTCGAGAGTCATGGCTTTACGCTGAAGAAACCTACGGCTCATAAGTTGATAGAGAAAGCCTCAAACCTCTTCGAAAATCTTTATAAGTGCATCCGGCAGACAGCTTTGAGTGATCCTTATAAGGCAGGCGATGAAACCTATTACAAAATACTCGTCCCGGAAAAGAACAGCAAGGGAAAAGGAGTCAGGAAGGGATATCTTTGGGTGGTTGTCGGCATAAACACCAGGATGATATACTTGCTCTATGATGACGGCTCCCGGTCTGAAAGAGTTATTCTTAACGAATTAGGCAGTTGCAAAGGTATCATACAAAGCGATGGTTACTCACCTTACCGGAAGCTCGAAAGCGATGCTTATCCCAATATCACACGCATCCCGTGCTTGCAACATATAAAACGGAAATTTATAGATTGCGGTGAGAAGGACCCGGATGCAAAAAGGATCGTGGAGCTGATAAACGCACTTTATCAAAACGAGCATAAGCATAAAGTTGGGGTTGAGGGATGGACGGTAGAACAGAATCTTATGCATCGAAAAAAGTATGCGCCGGACATACTCGGAGAAATAAAAGATGTGCTTGATGAAATAGAAGAACGGGGGGATTTGTTACCTAAGAGCGAACTGCAGGAAGCCATTACCTATCTTCGCAATGAGTGGAATGCAGTGGTGGACATCTTTAATTATGGTGACACTTATCTGGACAACAATATGGTTGAACGGATGAACCGGTACATATCCTTATCAAGAAAAAACTCATTGTTCTTCGGCAGCCATAAGGGGGCCGAACGAGGCGCCATACTCTATACGATAGCACTCACTTGTAGGATGCATAAAGTGAATCTATTTGAGTATCTCACGGATGTGATAAACAGAACAGCCGAATGGCAACCGAACACACCAATTGAAAAATACAGGGAACTGCTTCCTGACAGATGGGAAAAGGCTAATGACTAAAAAGGGATCATTAGCCTTTTTATTTTAATACACTATATAGAATCGCGGAGACGCTTACATATATGTAATACTTAATCTCTACCCAAAATGGACGTAATTATCTGATAATAAACGTGATATTTATTTAGCAAGGGAATACTATATGAAGAAAATTGCAACAAACTAATTCTGACTAATATTCAAATGTTGATTATTAGTCAAGGTAAATATGACATTCATTGAAATTTTGCAAGCGAATTATTGTTTCTTACGTAAAACTACTTATGTATATATTTATGAATAATAAGACCTGCAATTTCGATTAATTCTAAAATTGCAGGTCTCATCTATTTATTTAAAACTTATCCTTATATGGAGGCAATATTAAAAAATGTTTTATCGAGGTAAATTATTACTCCATCCCTCTGTTTGTATAACTCCAAAACCTGAATTGACTTCAAAAGAAGGTATTGGGTACACAAATTTTGCGATGTTGAAATTAGTGTACGATCCATCTGCTACACTAATAATTTTGCCTAATCTTCTTGCGTCAAAGAAGCGATGTCCTTCTTGAACCAGTTCTAATTTTCTTTCTTTATCAATGGCATCAATAACCGTTTGATCCTCTGCTATTTCATTGTCATCCAAATCCGGATTTCTTTTGGAAGCTACTTCCAATAGCTTTTCTTTAGCTTTTCCATAATTAGGAGTTGACTGTTTTGCATATGCTTCTGCCTGTATTAAATACATTTCAGGCAGTCTGAAAACTGGCAAATTAGAAATCTGATTATTGGTTGTGATACCACGCATTTTTCCACCAGTCCACGTACCGCCAAGAAGCGCCAGCCGAATATCATTAGGTGAATATTCTGCTACTGTTGCGCTGTTAATAGACAAACCGTATTTATTCCATAAAGTATTCAGAGCATTAGCGGACAAATAATCATCTTCGGCTTTTGCTATAAAGAAAATGTCTTCTGTCGAAACAGCCAATGTCGTGTACATATTCTTATAGTCTTCTTTGGTTGATACAATTGTACCACCACTTAGGGTTATTGCCTCTTGAGCCGCTGTAATAGCCCCTTCGTAATTTTTCATATAGAGTTTTACGCGAGCTTCAAGTGCAGCAACTGCAGCCGTATTCATATACTGTTTACCTACATTTTCAACACCTTCTTTAGCATAATATTCTTTAGCTTTCGTTATATCATCAAGAATCAGGCTATAATTTTGTTCTACACTGACTCTTGACACCTGTGAATAGGCAGGGACGGGTTCAGTAACGTTTACGATACCTAATGTCGTTTTGTTGGCTTCCGAATATGGCAAACCAAACATGTTAGTCAAATAGAAAGAGCAGAGGGCTTTAATAGCATAGGCTTGAGCGATGCATCCTTCCACTTCTGCCAGATCCCCCTTTGTTACTTCTTTAAATGAAGCACCTTCTTTAATGATACGTGCACAACGGTCGATAGCCCAATATCCGTATGCCCATATTTCTTCTATGTATGAATTAGTATCCAGTATCTGATAGCGGAAGATGTCATAGAAATGAGACGTTGCAACGGAATGTGAAGTGATATCCGTTGGCGCATCTCCAATTGCTAATACATCACGTCCCAGAAAACGATATGAACCTAATGTGTAATATACACCATTTAGAGCATTCTGAAAATCTTGGGTAGTAACCAAGGCTTCTTCTGTCGGAACAGAAGTTGATGGCGTTTCTGTCAAGAAGTCATCGCATGCGGTGAATGAAATTGCCATCCAACCGGTTAATAAAGCAAATAATATTTTCTTCATTGTCATAAATTTCTAAAGTTATTTTTTTAGAAGCTAAGATTAAGACCGAACATGATATTTCTAGGTACAGGATATGCCCAAGACTGCATACCGGTAGATCTGGTTTGTGGATCAAATCCTATAAAATCTTTAGCAGTGATAGTGAACAAATTGTCAGCAGAGATATAAACTCTTAAATTGTCAATAGCCACCTTATTCATAAGGTTCTTCGGAAGAGTATATCCTAAAACCATGGATTTCATTCTTAAATAAGAACCATTCATTAAGAAACGGCTGGAATTAGTTTCTGCTCCCGAGTTGTCTCCAGCTACAAATTTGGGTACGTCGGTTATATCTCCCGGCTTTTGCCAGCGGTTGTCATAAACGTAGTTAGATACCGGGCCTAAGAAATAATGTCCAACCTGCATATCAAATGCAAATCCGGAGTTATATACTTTATTTCCCAAGGTGAAACTGGTATCAAAAGAGAAGTCAAAACCTTTGTATTTGAAATTCATTCCAAAGCCACCATAAAATTTAGGATCGGCAGAACCTACAATTCGCTGACCGGCCTCATTTACATTTTTTGTTTTCTCATCCCCTTCTTGTCCTTTATACCACATTGCTTCTCCTGTTTCAGGATCCACTCCTGCATATTCCGGCATATAGAACGTATTATACGCTTCACCAACTTTTCTGATAGTTAGAGTATTCTCAATTGGTTTTTCTGTGGCAAGTTTTATGATTTTATTTTTATTTGCCGTACCAGTGAAGCGAACATCCCAACTGAAATCTTTATTTCTAAGTACGTTAGCGTTAATTAAGAATTCTATACCTTTGTTTTCCATCTCACCTACATTTTTCAGGATAGATCCGAATCCAGTTGTGTAAGAAAGTGGTACATCAAATATCATATCTTTTGTCCGTTGGTTATAATAGTCCACTTCGAGTGTCAGTCTTTCGAAGAAAACAGCATGGATACCGATATCGGCTTTCGCAACAGTCTCCCATTTAAGATCCGGATTGGCTATTTGGTAAGGAATAGCTCCAGGTTTGCCATTATAAGAATATCCATAATTATACAATCCCATTGCTGCATAATAACCAATATCCTGATTACCTACAGTTCCATAACTACCTCTGATAGTCAAATCTGTCAACCAATTTTTGGTATTTTCCATAAAGCTTTCGTTAGAGATTCGGTATTTTGCTCCTATAGACCAAAAAGGAGCCCATTTGTTGTTTACACCAAATCTTGACGAGCCGTCATAACGGAAACTGCCTGACAGATAATATTTATCATTCAAGTTATATTCTGCATTCATAAAGAATGAAGAAAGAGTGCTTGCTTTGGTTGAAGATCCCGCCCCTGTTGGCTTGGAAGCATTGTCCAATTCAAAAACAGCATCACTAGGATATCCACTGGCAGCTGCATAAATTGTTCTATAAGATATTTTCTGTGCTTCTTGTCCCAACAACACATTCAAATGATGCATGTCTTTGAAAGTGCGGTTGAAGTTTACGGTATTGGTAATGGTCAAGGTTGTTGCTCTTTCCTGGTTTCTTTGACCAAGCATACCACTACCGGAATATTGAGGATTATAAATTGAACTGTAAAAAAACTCGTCCAAGTCAATCAAGCTCAATCCTGCATTTGTCTTCCATGTTAAGCCATCAATAATATTATAAGTAAAATATGGATTCACAACCAATGTAATCTGCTTTTGATTGCGTTTATCACCTTTTTCTTTATCGTTAATAGCTACAGGATTATAATTAACATTTGTATTATATGTTCCGTCTTCATTGCGCACCTGTTCAAACGGACGGATGTCATATACTGCTACAATAGGATTAGTATATTGGCTTTCAGTCATAGTGTTGTTTATATCGGAGAGTGCTCCATTCACAGAAAGTCCATATCCTATCCGTCCGCTTTTTCCATCTAAACTAATACGTCCGCTATAGCGTTTCATTCCAGTTCCGATGACGATACCTGTATTCTGAAAATATCCTCCACTAATATAATAGCGCAAATTTTCATTCCCACCTTGAGCACTGATATCATATTCTTGTGAAAAACCATTTTGCAGAATCTCCTTCAGCCAATCCACACTCTTGATATTTTGCGTCAAGTCCACATTATACCAATCCATAACATAGGCATTCAGCCATTCAGCAGAAGTCATGCCATCCTCACCGTCATATCCTGCATTTGTTAGTCCTTCGGTCCAGATCTCTTTGTATTTATCCAGATTTGTCGTACGATAATTATGATCTATCTTACCTACAAAACTAGTTCCGACTTTTGCATTCACATTAAAACGCGCTTTTCCCAGACTACCTTTTTTAGTAGTAACTACAATTACTCCATTCGCTGCACGAGCTCCATAAATAGCTGTAGCTGTAGCATCTTTCAAAACTGTGATGGACTCAATGTCGTTAGGATTGATATTAGCCATCGGACTTGCCGCCATATCCCCTGTTCCGGCTTTGTTATAAGCCCCCATTTTGTCTGTGTAAATGGCAATACCATCAATTACGTATAAAGGTTCAGTTCCAGAGTTCATTGAACCAACCCCACGAATAGTAGTAGAAGCATATGCACCAGGTTGTCCAGTCAAGCTATTTACTTGTAAACCAGCTACTGATCCTTCCAAAGACTTCATAAAGTTTGCATCTGTTTTTTTCATCAAGTCCTTATTATCCACCGTTTGGGCAGATCCCGTAAATGCCGCTTTTTTAGTTACCCCATATCCGGTTACCACAACCTCATCTATTAGCTGTGCATCAGATTTGAGAACCACTCGCAAATTGGGCTTTATCGCCACTTCCTGTGTTTGCATTCCGATGTACGAAATCTGCAAAGTCTTTGCAGAACTTGGTACATTTGACAAATTAAAATTACCATTTACATCTGTGATTGTACCTTGGGTGGTACCTTTTACCAACACAGAAGCACCAACAACTGGTTGCCCGTCTTCTTCAGAAATCACAACGCCTGTGACCTTTTGAGTCTGGGCAGTTACTAGGCCTATGCCCACAAAAAGGCATGCCAATAACAGCATTAATTTTCTTTTCATAAATTCTCTCTTAAAGTTTAACTTTACATTATTTGTATCTTTACTCTAACAATTTGCAAATATATTAATAAAACTGAAACTAGCAATTATATTAATAAAAAAAGGTTGCAAATATAACATTTTGTTATTTTATAAGCTGTATTTATGCCGATAAGCATATTTTTTTCAACCAAAAGCTTTGATTGCTAAAACAGCAATTGACACTTTGCATAAGCAAAATGCCTCTTTTAATATTTCTTTTACTCGTTTTTAGTCATAAAACACCTTTGAAGGCCATTCTTTTTGCTTTTTTCGTGAAAAAGCGAATAAAAAAGTGGCATTTAATTTAAAGTTTTGTGAATACCAAGTGATTTGAAGATTTATTTTTTAGAGATATTAATGCTTATTCGCCTCTGATATAGCACAGAATTACGTCTAATTTGTTCTATTATTAATTAAAAAATGAAAGTATGGAAAAGATCAGTTACAACCTTGTGTTTAACAGAAAGAAAAGATTGAATAAAAGAGGAATGGCATTAGTTCAGGTAGAAGCCTATCTGAACAGGAGAAAGATGTATTTCTCCACCAAAATATATCTCAAACCGGAACAGTGAGATACCAAACGAAAAATGGTGAAGAATCATCCTAATGCGAATGTTTTGAATCGTATGTTATATGAAAATATAGCAGCTATTGAGCAAACAGAACTTGGACTATGGCAACAGGGAAAGTCCATATCGTTAGATTTATTAAAAAATTCGATTGATAAACCTCTAAGCAATGGAAGGTCGTTTTTGACTTTTTTTAAAGAGGAGATAGCCAATTCTTCTTTGAAAGAAAGTACCCGTCAAAATCACCTTTCCACGCTTGAATTACTTCAGGAATTCAAGAAAGAGGTATTATTTACCGATTTGACATTTGAGTTTGTGTCTTCATTTGATAATTACCTGCAATCTAAAGGTTATCACCTTAATACTATTGCCAAGCACATGAAGCATCTGAAACGATATATTAATGTTGCAATAAATAAGGAGTATATGGATATACAGAAGTATGCCTTTAGAAAATATAAAATTAAAAGTATAGAAGGAAGCCATACACACTTAGCTCCGGAAGAGTTACACAAATTTGAGAATTTGCAGCTGACTGGAAGATATACGAGACTGCAAAAAACAAAAGATGCTTTTTTATTTTGCTGTTATGCTGGATTACGATATTCTGATTTCACTAATCTGACCTCTGCAAATATTGTTGAGTTCCATCAGGAGACTTGGATAATATACAAATCTGTCAAAACAGGTATGGAGGTACGCCTTCCTTTATATTTATTATTTGAGGGTAAAGGAATCCAGATATTACAACGCTATAAAGATGACCTCAATAGTTTTTTCAAGTTGAAAGACAATTCTAATATTAATAAGGAATTAAACATATTGGCAGGCTTGGCTAAAATTGATAAACGTGTATCGTTTCACACCGCCCGTCATACAAATGCTACCTTATTATTATATAATGGTGCCAATATAACTACTGTACAAAAACTGTTAGGACATAAAAGTGTAAAGACCACGCAGGTATATGCGAATATAATGGATATTACAGTGGTGCGTGATCTTGAGAAAACTGCCTCATCAAAAAAATAATAATAAGCACAAAAACTAAACGAAAGTGTTCTGTTTTTAAGATTTGGTTATAGAAATGGAAGGTATAATTTTCTCTAATAGAAGAAAGTGTGTATAATTAAATGAAAGAATATGCAATATAAGTTCCGAAAACGCATATATATAATCTAAAGATACATCATAATTACGAATATTATCACTCGTCCCATTTAAAGGAATAAAGCGTTCCTTTAAAAGGAACGAGTCATTGGTCGTAGAGAAGCCCTTGCTTTCTTTAAAAGGAAAGGATTAAAAGCTAATTTATAAACTTGACAGCCTCTAATAGCTATTAAAATCCGGCATTTGGGGTTCTTTCATTTTAGCATCAGATAAATGATAAATACCTCTTTTTGCATAATTAGATGTAATTACACAATCTCTTTGATACAGAAAAAGCATATAACCATCCAATATAAATATTCATCAATCATATTCTCTGCGATTTTGGAGGATATTTGAATCCACCCCTGCATATTTTAAAATATACAGTAATAAAATATGCATTTTTTCATCTGGAGTTTTTCTTTTTCTTAGATTACCGTTTGCTAATGAATATATTATTATAGTCAATAATTATTGGATATAATTTAGAACAAGAAAACCATCTTCAACAGTTAAGATGGAAATAAGTTTTAGCTTATATCATATAAGATAAGAACTTAAATAATTAATTAATAGATGGTTATGCCCTATTTTTGATAGAAATCTGGTATCATAAATCAGTAAACTAATATGTTTGGTAGGTGCTTAATATATTGATAATCTGCATAATAACTACAACAAAAAAATATTTCCAAAGGAAAGCAAACATCATATATATTGTTAGTAATCAACATATTATAGTTGTATTTAGTTCTGCAAAGACTTTGCAGATTTCGTACATCGGAATGCAAACACAAGAAGTGGTGATCAAACCAACTTTAAAAGTTGTGCTAAAGTCTGATTCCCAAAATCTAGATGAGGTTGTAGTGACAGCTATGGGGATTAAGCGATCGGAAAAATCCCTAGGTTATGCCGTATCTAGTGTGAAGGGAGATGAAATAACTAAAGCACGTGAAAGTAATGTACTTAACTCATTGTCTGGTAAGATTGCGGGACTGCAAATAGCCCAATCATCTGGTACGGTAGGTGGTAGTTCAAGTATACAGATTCGTGGTGCCTCTTCTATTGGTTCCGTTTCTTCTCCTTTATTTATTATTGACGGGCTTCCAATTGACAATGGTTCTTATAATCCTGACAGAACTAATGGTATAGTCGATGTTGGTAACCGTGCAGGGGATATCAATTCAGACGATATTGAATCTATCAATGTATTGAAAGGAGCAGCTGCAACAGCATTGTATGGAGCGCGTGCAAAGGATGGTGCTATTGTTATTACTACAAAGAAGGGAAAAAAGAACTCTCCGGTATTTGTAACAGTAAACTCTTCTACACGATTTGAAAATGTACTGAAGTTACCTGATTTTCAAAATGAATATGCACAAGGTAGTTATGGCGTATATAATGTGAAAATGTTGAATGGTTGGGGACCGAAGATTTCATCGGTACAAGATCAACAGTTTACAGATTACAAAGGTGACAAAGTGACTTTGAAAGCAAATCCTGATAATGTAAAGGATTTCTATGAAACTGGAATGAGTTATATTAATAATGTATCAGTTGCGGGTGGTGGTGAAAAGGCCGACTTCCGCTTGAGCTTTACTTCTACTAATCAGACTGGTGTTGTACCTGGATCTGACTATAATAAATACGCTTTTTCTGTCAATGCGGGTATGAATTTTACTAAGAACTTCACAGGTCGTATTTCTGCTCAATATATACGTTCCGACTCTGAAGGTCGTCCAGCGCAAGGTGCAAATGATAGTAACCTACTGATTCCATTGATTAATGGATTGCCGAGAACTATTGATATACATGATATTCAAAAGAATTGGGTGGATGAGAATGGAAAGCAAATCACATTAGATCCGGAAGGTAAAAGTAATAATCCATATTGGATTATTAATAAGAATAAGTTTACCAATAATTTAGATCGTATGATTGGTAATATTACATTGACTTATAAACCGATTGAAGGATTGACTATCACCAATAATGCCGGAACAGATTTTTACACAGAAGGAAGGCGTAAGGTATATGCAAAAGGTACTGTAGGAGCCTTGAACGGAAAGTTCCAGACTTGGAATTTGTATAAAAGAATTATAAATAATGACTTAATGGTTTCTTACGAGAAGACTTTTGCAAATGACTATCATTTTAAGGTAATGATGGGGCATAATCTCTATCAGGAGGAATGGAAGAATGAAAATGTGCAGGCGCAGAATCTGGTTGTTGATGGGCTATACACATATACTAATGCGAAGTCTACTACTCCGGTAAATTATTATGAAAAGAAACGTCTTGTTGGTTTATATGGAGATATTAGTTTGGGATACAAAGATATGCTTTTCGTAAATGTAACAGGACGTAATGACTGGTCGTCTACTCTACCGATCAATAATCGTTCCTATTTCTATCCTTCCATAAGTGGTAGTTTTATTTTTACGGAGTTGATGGAAAACAAAGATATTCTGAATTTTGGTAAGGTTCGTTTGAGTTATGCTAATGTGGGTAGTGATGAAGATCCGTACAATTTGGCATTTAAATATACTCCCGCTAGTACTTACTTTTTGCAATATCTGGGTAATGTTAACACTTTCCCCCATATGGGATTAGTTGGCTTTACGGGACCTCGTGTCTTACCAAATGAGAATTTGAAGCCGCAAAATCAAAGTCCTTTTGAAGTTGGAGCTGATTTGCGTTTCTTCGGTGGAAAAATTAGGTTAGATATGACTTATTATAGCAATATTACAAAGAATCAGATTGTAAGTATTGATGTCCCATTGTCAACAGGCTACTTTGCCAATAATATTAATGCCGGGAAGATTGCCAATAAAGGTGTTGAAGTAACTTTGGGGTTGACTCCTGTGGAAACACGTGATTTTAAATGGGACCTGGATGCAACATTTGCTTCAAATAAGCAGACAGTGGAGGAGTTAGCTGAAGGACTTGATGAATATACGTTAACGAGTGGACTGAGCGGTTTACAAATTAAGGCTGCTAAAGGAGATTCGTTTGGCTTGTATGGCACGGGTTGGAAACGTGATGACCAAGGAAATTATGTGATTAATTCTAAAACAGGTTTGAGAGAAACTGTTAATAACGTGCGTTTAGGAGATGTATATCCTGATTTTACGATGGGAATCAACAATACATTTACTTATAAGGGAGTTACCTTGAGTTTCTTGATTGATATCCGTCATGGAGGTTCTTTGTATTCAGAGACTGTAGCTAATTTAAGAAGTAGCGGTTTGGCTGCTGAAACAATAGCTCACCGTGAAGATGCTTCCTTTATTGAGCCGGGTGTAATCCTTCAGGATGATGGAACATATAGACCTAATGATGTTCCTGTGAAAAGTATGCAGGATTATTGGCAGCATATATCCAATTCTAGTAATAATGAAGGGAATATCTATAATGCATCATTTGTAAAACTCAGAGAGGTACAGTTGTCTTATAGCTTCCCACGCAAATGGTTCAAGAGCTTTTTTGTTAAATCATTGGATTTAGGTTTTGAGGCACGTAACTTATGGATTATTAAAGATCATGTGCCACATATTGATCCGGAAGCTAACTTCTTCGGTCCTTCTCAGATTGGGGGTGGTGTAGAGTTTAACAGCATACCTTCTACCAGAAGTTTTGGATTTAATGTCAGATTAACATTGTAAGATTTAAACGAATATGATAATGAAAAAGAAAATATTAACATACGCATTGAGCGCTTTGGCATGTTTAACTTCATGTAGCGATTGGCTCGATATTAACCATGATCCCAATACTGCCGAGAAAGTTGATCCCGGGTATTTGTTTAACTATGTAGCTGTAAACTGGGCTGGAACACGCACTGGTGGTGACTTTTATATTCCTTTATCTATGAGTTCGCAGTGTCAAGTTGATGGTGGACTTGATTACGGTGGCTGGGATGAATCTGTATATACTATTTCTCCTTATAGTACAGGGAATGTCTGGAAACATTATTATTCTGTAGGTGGCAATAATTTGATGTTAGCTATTAAAAATGCAGAAGAGTCAGAACCGGTGAATCACAATGCTATTGCGCAGTGTAAGATTCTTTTGGCTGAGCATATGTATGAGGCAACGATGTTGTGGGGAGATATTCCTTTCACAGAATCCTGGAACGGAACAATTAAATATCCGAAATTTGATTCTCAGGAAAGTGTATTGAATGGTGTTTTGTCATTACTTGATGAGGCATTACAGCTTATAGATCTGAATGATGCTAATGCAATTGATGAGTACGATATCTATTACAAAGGTGATATGAATAAATGGATGACTTTGGCAAAGTCTTTAAAGTTTAGAACATTGATGGTTATGGTAGATAAAGACCCTTCTAAGGCTGCTGCTATTGGTACGTTGCTGCAGGCTGGAGGAATGGTTGCATCAGCAGCGGACAATTTGGTATTTCCTTACTCTACAGATCCGGGTAACCAGAACCCTAAATATGAACTTATAGAATTGGTTGGGGGGACACAAATATTGTTCTTTGCCAGCAATTATATGTTGAAACCGATGCAAGAACGTAATGATCCCCGTATTCCCTGTTATTTTGAACCGGGTGCGGATGGTGTATACCGGGGGTTGGGTAATAGAGAGGCTGCAAAGACGGATGATGAAGAAAATCTACTGTCATCTGTTGTAAGCAACTACCTTTTCAGAAGAGACGCTCCGGAATTGATTTATTCTTGTCAAGAACAGCTACTTTTGGAAGCAGAAGCTTATGCGCGCGGATTAGGAGTTGCTCAAAATCTGTCGAAAGCTAATGAACTGTACCTGAAAGGAATTCGTGAAGCATGTGCTTTTTATGGAGTTGCGGAATCCGATATTGATACATATGTTACAGGTTTACCGGAATTGACAACGATGACCCAGGAAAAAGCTCTGTATGAGATTCATATGCAGCAATGGATTGATTTGATGGATCGTCCGTTTGAGGAGTTTGTACAATGGAGGCGATCTGGTACTGCCGGAAACGAGGTTCCGACATTGCAAGTCTCGGAAGATGCAACTTCAAAAGAATTGATCAGAAGATGGGAATATAGTCCTGAAGAAATGACAGCTAATATTAATGCACCGAAAGAATCTCCGAAAATCTGGGAAAAACTATGGTTTGATTTATAATTGAATTACCATAAATGATACGAAAAAGAGGACAATAAAACATTGTCCTCTTTTTTTTTGTTATATTTGCGCCCACATTATTATATATAATAGAAGTAAAGAATGAAAGAATTTGTAATATCCGAAGCCAAAGTAGAAACAGCAGTGCTTGTAGGACTCATCACACAGACGCAGGATGAGCGTAAAACAAACGAGTATCTGGATGAACTGGCTTTCCTTGCCGAGACGGCTGGGGCGGAAGTTGTGAAACGATTTACACAGAAGTTGCCGACGGCTAACTCTGTAACTTATGTTGGAAAAGGAAAGTTGGAAGAAATCAGACAATATATCCATGACGAAGAGGAAGCAGAACGTGAAGTAGGAATGGTCATCTTTGATGATGAGCTTTCTGCGAAACAGATTCGTAATATTGAAGCTGAACTGAAAGTGAAGATACTGGACCGTACTTCACTGATTCTTGATATATTTGCCATGCGTGCGCAGACAGCCAATGCGAAGACACAGGTAGAACTGGCACAGTATAAATATATGTTGCCGCGTTTGCAGCGGCTTTGGACTCACTTGGAACGCCAGGGAGGTGGTTCCGGTGCCGGTGGTGGCAAAGGTTCCGTGGGACTTCGTGGTCCGGGTGAAACACAGCTTGAGATGGACCGCCGTATCATCCTGAACCGTATGTCATTGCTGAAAGAACGTCTAGCGGAGATTGACAAGCAGAAAGCTACCCAACGCAAGAATCGCGGACGCATGATACGTGTTGCACTGGTTGGTTATACCAATGTGGGAAAATCAACCATGATGAATCTTCTCTCCAAGAGTGAAGTGTTTGCGGAAAACAAACTGTTCGCTACTTTAGACACTACTGTGCGCAAAGTGATTATCGATAATCTACCGTTCCTGTTGTCAGATACAGTAGGGTTTATTCGCAAGTTACCCACCGACTTGGTAGAATCTTTTAAATCTACCCTGGATGAGGTACGTGAAGCAGATTTGCTTGTGCACGTAGTCGATATTTCCCACCCCGGATTTGAGGAACAGATTGAGGTGGTGAACAAGACCCTGGCAGAGATTGGAGGCAGTGGCAAACCTATGATACTTGTATTTAATAAAATAGACGCTTACACCTACGTGGAGAAAGCGCCGGACGACCTTACCCCCCGAACAAAGGAAAACTTAACACTCGAAGAACTGATGAAGACGTGGATGGCAAAAATGGAGGATAACTGCCTCTTTATTTCCGCCCGCGAACGAATCAATATAGACGAACTGAAAAATGTAGTTTATCAGCGAGTGAAAGAATTACACGTTCAGAAATATCCCTATAACGATTTTCTTTATCAGACCTACGAAGAAGAAGAGGAAGAATAATCAATATGCTAATATGCTGATGTGCCAATTGGTTGCGCGTACTGCATCAGAATTGGCACATTGGCATATGGGCACATTAACACATTATTAAGATGAAAGACTATCGTAGATTGACTGAAGATGAGATACTTCAGTTGAAGAGCCAGTCATGTCTGGCCGATGATTGGGGAAATGTATCAGTGGCAGAGGGTTTTAATTGTGAGTACGTCCATCATACCCGTTTCTCGGGTGAAGTAAAACTGGGGGTATTCGAAGCTGAATTTACATTGCCGGGGGGAATCAAGAAACATTCGGGATTACGTCATGTGACGTTGCACAATGTGTCGGTGGGCGATAACTGCTGTATTGAGAATATACAGAACTATATTGCTAATTATGAGATTGGCAGTGACACCTTCATTGAGAATGTAGATATTATTTTAGTGGATAGGTTAAGCACTTTTGGTAATGGGGTAGAAGTGGCAGTCTTGAATGAAACAGGAGGCCGTGAGGTGTTGATGAACGATAAATTGTCTGCGCACCAGGCATATATTCTTGCACTGTACCGCCATCGTCCCGAGCTGATAAACCGTATGAAATCTATTGCGGATTATTATTCCAATAAACATGCTTCTGCTGTCGGCAGTATTGGCAATCATGTGATGATTCTCAATACGGGCTCGATCAAGAATGTCCGGATTGGTGATTACTGCCATATCTGTGGGACCTGCCGCTTATCCAATGGCAGCGTCAATAGTAATGTGACGGCACCTGTACATATCGGACATGGTGTAATCTGTGATGACTTTATTATTTCTTCCGGCTCTAAAGTGGATGACGGTACGATGCTGACTCGTTGTTTCGTCGGACAATCCTGTAAACTGGGACACAATTATTCCGCTTCCGATTCTTTATTCTTCAGTAATTGTCAGGGAGAGAACGGTGAGGCATGTGCTATTTTTGCAGGTCCTTTTACGGTGACACACCATAAATCTACTTTATTGATTGCCGGTATGTTCTCGTTTATGAATGCGGGTTCGGGGTCCAACCAGAGTAATCACATGTATAAGTTAGGTCCTATCCATCAGGGAACGATGGAAAGAGGAGCGAAGACCACTTCCGATTCATATATCTTATGGCCGGCACGTGTCGGGGCCTTCTCTTTGGTAATGGGACGTCATGTTAATCACGCCGATACTTCCAATCTTCCTTTCTCTTACCTGATAGAGCAGCGGAATACCACTTATTTGGTTCCGGGAGTTAACTTGAGAAGTGTGGGTACTATCCGTGACGCACAGAAATGGCCGAAGCGTGATAAGCGAAAAGATCCGAACCGGCTGGATTATATCAATTATAACCTGCTGAGTCCTTATACCATTCAGAAGATGTTTAAAGGACGTTCCATTTTGAAAGAATTGAAACGTGTATCCGGTGAAACTTCAGAGATCTACTCCTACCAGAGTGCTAAAATCAAGAACTCTTCTCTGAATAACGGAATTCGTTTTTATGAAATCGCCATTCACAAGTTCTTGGGAAACTCCATCATAAAACGATTGGAGGGTATTAATTTCCAGACCAATGAAGAAATCCGTCAGCGACTGAAACCTGACACGGAAATCGGACTTGGCGAATGGGTGGATGTTTCCGGACTGATTGCTCCCAAGAGTGAAATCGACCGATTGTTGGATGGTATTGAGAATGGAACAGTCAATCGTTTGAAATCCATCAATGCAAGCTTTGCAGAAATGCACGAGAATTATTATACCTATGAATGGACATGGGCTTATCATAAGATTCAGGAATTCTACGGCCTGAATCCGGAAACGATTACAGCACAAGATATCATCGGTATCGTGAAAGCGTGGCAGCAAGCTGTTGTCGGATTGGATAAGATGGTATATGAGGATGCCAAGAAAGAATTTTCGTTGTCTTCCATGACCGGATTTGGTGCTGACGGCTCCCACGACGAAATGAAGCAGGATTTTGAGCAAGTACGCGGTGATTTCGAAAGTAATACCTTTGTGACTGCCGTCTTGAAACATATTGAAGATAAAACAGCTCTTGGAAACGAGTTAATCAAACGGATTGAAGCAATCGAATCATAATAGGAGTGGCAGATGGCGAACTGTGGATGATAAACAGGATATGATAAATAGCAAACTGTAAATAAAATAGTGAGCGGTGAACGGCAGATGTCAATGAATGGCATAGCTTGTTTACCGCTCGTTGTTTATTGTTTATGATTGTCTTTTGCTGTTCCTGCTTTTCTCCGTTATTCATTCTTAATTCTTCATTCATCATTCGCCATTCTTCATTCTTAATTACTACCTTTGCCACACTAACTAACATTACGTAATAAAATAAGAAACTTATGGCAACACCTCCGTTTAAGTATCAGCCCATGTTTGAAAAGGGAAAAGATACAACTGAGTATTATCTGCTTACAAAAGACTATGTATCAGTAAGCGAGTTTGAAGGAAATCCTATCCTGAAAATTGAGAAAGAAGGTTTGACTGCGATGGCTAATGCAGCTTTTCGTGATGTATCATTCATGCTTCGTCGTTCGCACAACGAACAGGTTGCTAAGATTCTGAGTGATCCGGAAGCAAGTGAAAACGATAAGTATGTGGCATTGACTTTCCTGCGTAACGCGGAAGTTGCTTCAAAAGGTGTACTTCCTTTCTGTCAGGACACTGGTACTGCTATTATCCATGGTGAAAAAGGACAGCAGGTATGGACTGGATATTCTGATGAAGAAGCGCTTTCACTGGGCGTATATAAAACATACACTGAAGAGAACCTGCGTTATTCACAGAATGCGCCTTTGAATATGTATGATGAGGTAAATACAAAATGTAACCTCCCTGCACAGATTGACATCGAAGCTACCGAAGGTATGGAATACGAATTCCTTTGCGTAACAAAAGGTGGTGGTTCTGCCAACAAGACATATTTGTATCAGGAAACAAAAGCGATCCTGAATCCCGGTACACTGGTTCCATTCCTGGTTGAAAAAATGAAAACATTGGGAACAGCCGCTTGCCCTCCTTATCATATCGCTTTCGTGATCGGTGGAACTTCTGCTGAAAAGAACTTATTGACAGTGAAGCTGGCTTCTACTCATTTCTATGATAACTTGCCGACTACTGGAAACGAATATGGCCGTGCATTCCGCGACATCGAACTGGAAAAAGAAGTTTTGGCAGAAGCTCACAAAATTGGATTGGGCGCGCAATTCGGAGGTAAATATCTTGCTCATGACGTACGCATCATCCGTTTGCCTCGTCACGGTGCTTCTTGTCCGGTAGGTTTGGGAGTGTCTTGCTCTGCCGACCGTAACATCAAATGTAAAATCAATAAGGACGGTATCTGGATTGAGAAGCTGGATTCAAATCCGGGCGAACTTATTCCTGTAGAACTGCGTCAGGCTGGTGAAGGTGATGTTGTGAAGATCGACTTAAATCGTCCGATGTCTGAAATCCTGAAAGAACTGACTAAATATCCGGTTGCTACCCGTCTGTCACTGAACGGAACAATCATCGTAGGGCGTGACATCGCTCATGCTAAACTGAAAGAACGTTTGGATCGCGGTGAAGACTTGCCACAATATATTAAGGATCATCCTATTTATTATGCAGGTCCGGCAAAAACCCCGGAAGGCATGGCTTGTGGCTCTATGGGTCCTACTACGGCAGGACGTATGGACTCTTATGTAGAACTGTTCCAAAGTCATGGCGGTAGCATGGTGATGTTGGCTAAAGGCAACCGTAGCCAGCAGGTGACAGATGCTTGTAAGAAATATGGTGGTTTCTATCTTGGCTCTATCGGAGGTCCGGCAGCTATCCTTGCACAGAATAACATCAAGAGCATCGAATGTGTGGAATATCCGGAATTGGGTATGGAAGCCATCTGGAAAATTGAAGTAGAAAACTTCCCTGCATTTATCTTGGTGGATGATAAGGGTAATGACTTCTTCAAACAGTTGAAACCGTGGAATTGCACAAAATAACCGGTTTTAACCTGTTGGGATAAAACTTTAAGAAGAGGCTAAATGCCCTGAATTTATAAAATCCCCTCACTCTGCAATGTAGTGAGGGGATTTCATCTTTTGAGGACTTAAAGACTTTCCGGATATTTATTTTTGTAGTGTAGATATCAGCCTTTCATCATTTGTGATTACTTATTCTGTTCTTTTTTCCATTTTTCATATCTCTTCAATACCTTACTACCATCTTTGTTATACCAACTATAACCATTCCGGCGCTCATGCCCGATTTCCGATATATCATATTTTTTAATGCCGTCACGGTCGCAGAAAAAAGGCCGGTTCGTTTCCAGTTCATAAAAACGTGCCCAGAGAGTTGGACAGTCTTCACAGGGAACCATACGATAGTCTTTTTTACCTTCGCTGTTAGTGAAATATTCCTTCTGTATTCCTTTTATTTTAGACTTTTGGAACCATTTGATTGCTCCTTCTATGGATTTTACAACTTCTGCGGATGGATTAGGAAGTGACATCAACAGCAATACAATATTGTCCGACTCTTGTCCGCTTAGTGACGGAAGTTCATAAGCACGTGCTTTGCAGGGTTCCAAAGTGACACGGTCGTGTTGTGCGCACCATACCGTTAATTCTCCATTTTGGCGCACCTGCGTTTTGAGTATACACTCTATACCTTTGTTAAATGCATTGCGTGCTTGTTCGCAGATATTGTCAGGAAGAAAAGTATATGGAGCTTTCTTTTCGTATATGCTCCGAAGTTGATTCATGACTCTCACCATTGCATTGTCATTGTAGGTGATTTGTACATAATAACCTTTGGGACGTGGATAAAATTGAGGCCATCCTCCGTTTTCATATTGCGATTTGAGCAGATATTGAATACCGTTCAGCACTCCTTCTTTATATTTCTCTTTCTGTGTAGCCAGATAAAGTCGTGCCAGATATTCTATTTCTGTCGTGGTGGCATTGTTGTCGATTGTGCTTTGGTTGATATCCTCTTTGGCTTTTAGTGCCGCCTTATATTCTTGTTCCGTCAGTTCTGCCGGCATATAGATATTCTTGGGCCAGCCTCCGGTAGTTTGTTGATACAGTAACACGTTGTCACCAATGCGTTGGGCTTCTTCTGTCTTAAAAAAATCATCGTCAAATTTGGGAGCGATGTGTACCCATTCTTTGTAGTTTTGCTGTTTTCTGTAATCTGTTGCTTTTTGGGCTGAGGCATTTGTCAGGATAAAAAGTAATAGTAAGAAAAGACTTAGTTTTCTCATGGCTTTTATTATTTAATGTTTTTATGGTATGCAAATGTAGAAAGAAAGAAGAATAACGATATATAATAACTGTTTTTTATGCAGTAAAAATTGGGTTAACCTTCCCGATAAGAAGATTAACCCAATAAAAAAATAAATGGAAACTACTTCCTTATTCCAGATACTTCGTAATCTTTCCGCTGATTTGCAACAGGGATATTTCGCAAAGTTTCGTATTGTATTCGGCAGAGAGGATGCGTTCCTCTGCATCTAACAAACTTTTTTGTGCTTCGCGCACTTCAAAACCGGAGAGGTCTCCCTGTATATAACGGTCCATGGCAATATCGTGGTTGTCCTTGGCGGTTATCAGGTTCTGACGTTCCAGATTCAACAATTGGAGATTGTTGCGATAGGCTTGCCATAGGTTACTAAGATCAGAGCGGAGTGCTAACTCCATGTCCTGTCGTTCCAGACGACGATTTTTGAAAGCCAGACTCGCATTTCTCTTTTCGCGGCGGCGATTACCGTCGAATATATTAAAACCGACAGTTATTCCGGCATTGAAACCCAGTTCACCTCTTCTACTGTTTGCGTTGATGTCATACTTGTTGAACGTATATCCATATCCGGTATTTAATTTGAGATATGGATAGTTGCGTGAGTTTATTTTCTTGTAGTCCAATTGGGCAAGTACCGTGTTTTGATCGGCTTTAAGCAAAGAAGCATTGGTTGCTAACGTAGAATTCCACAAGTCATCAAATTGCAAGTCGCTGTGTACGTCAATGGTAGAGTCTTTGATAATAATGTTTTGATTGACGTTGTTGTTGGCCATTAGTTCATTCAACTGGATGCGTGAAGAATGGAGCAATTCCTGTTGTTTGATGTATTGGGCACTGTCTGCATTGAAATCCACTTTTGCCTGCTGATAATCCAGTCCTGAAAACTTACCAACCAGGTGACTAGCCTCGGCTATGCGTAAGCGCTCTTTGGAAAGCGACATTGCATAATGAAAGTTTTTCAGACGAATCTTCTGCTGAATAAAATTATAGTATTCGGAAGTCAGGGCAGCAATAAAATCCTCAATAGCGATACGGGTGTTGGTTTCTCCCTGACGTTCCAGTTCTTTCAACTGTTTGTAGGTGGTGCTGATATTGAATCCGTCGAAAATAGTCCAGTTGAGGTTAAGACCGACATTAACCGTCTGATCGTAGACTCCGTTATTCTTTGTTATTTCTCCGGTAGCACGCGCCTTGGTTTCAATATTGTCCAAGTTTCCGGTATATCCGGCAGAGAAGTCCAGTGTAGGCAGGTAACCCGCATTTCCCAACGTTGCGTTGTTTTTGCTGATCTGCTCTTCGTTGTGGATGATACGTAAAGAGTAATTATTTTGCAATCCTTCTTCCAGACACTCCTTTAGAGTGAGGACTTGTGCCTTTGCAAAAGAGACTGATAAGAAGGCACATGCAATGGTTATATAAATGATGCGTTTCATGCAAATTCCTTTCTGTTTCATTCTTGTAATTTTTTGATTCGGTTAGTCGAAATGTAACTGTAAATAGCCGGTACAATGTACATCGTAAGCAGAGTGGATACGACCATACCACCTACCACTGCCGTACCCATGGCGATACGCTGGTTACAACCTTCTCCGGTGGCAAATGCCAGCGGAATAAGTCCCAAAACCGTAGAGGCACTTGTCATCAGAATCGGACGGAGGCGTTGTAGTGCAGCATCTTTGATGGCGCTCATTTTATCCTCTCCGGCTTCCTGTTTCTGATTGGCAAATTCTACAATCAGGATACCGTTCTTTGCCACCAGACCGATCAGCATGATAATACCGATCTGACTGAAAATATTCATCGTAATATCTCCGAAATACATGAAGACCAAAGCTCCGGCAATAGCCAGTGGTACTGTCAACATGATAATCAGCGGATCTTTGAAACTTTCAAACTGGGCTGCCAGAATCAGGTAAATCAGAAGAATGGCCAGGATAAAGGCGAACATCAGACTGGAAGAACTTTCACGATATTCTTTCGAGTCCCCCGACAGGGCGGTGCGGAAAGTATCGTCCAGTGTTTCCTTGGCAATCTTATCCATCTCGTCCAAACCTTGCCCGATTGTTTTTCCATCTGCCAATCCTGCAGAAATTGTAGCTGACACAAAACGGTTATAGCGATATAATTTGGGAGGAGCAATACCGCTTTCCAACTCAATCAAGTTATCCAACTGAATCATATCTCCACTATTGCTACGAACGTAAATCGCTTTCAAGTCAGCCGGCTTGTTTCGTTGCTGGCGGTTAATTTCACCAAGAATCTCATATTGCTTACCGTTCATATAGAAATATCCCATACGCTGACCGCTCAATCCATATTGCAGCGTTTGAGCAATATTTTTGGTACTTACTCCCATAATACTGGACTTGTCGCGGTTGATCTGGATACGTGCTTCCGGCTTACTGAACTTCAAGTCAACGTCCGCCATCTGGAAGACAGGATTCTCATATACTTTAGCCATAAACTTAGGCAGCACTTCTTCCAACTTTTCCAAATTGGTAGCTTGAAGTACATATTGAACAGGCATACTTCCACGACGTCCACCGAAAGAAGACTGTTGTTGTACGAATGAACGTGCCATTGTTTTTTTCTGTACTGCTTTCGATATTTTCTCCGCAACATCCATCTGTGTGTAATCACGGTCCTTCATATCTTTCAGTGTGATACGCACGTTTCCGCTACCACTGGATACACGGGCAGTCACTGATTCCGCATCAGGAAGAATGGAGTCTACCAGCTGGTTGATATCTTCCGTATAATCCCGGATATATTCATAAGTGACACCTTCTGCTCCTCGTGTATTGATACTGATTTGCGAACGGTCTTCAAGTGGAGCCATTTCCGCAGGAACTGCATTCCACAGAATACCAATCAGGCAAATGGTGATGAAAGTAAATGGAAGAGCGATCCAGCGTTTGCCGAGGAAAGCGGCAAGTGACCGGCTGTATAGCCGGTTCATTCCTTCAAAGAATGGTTCTGTTTTTGCATAGAACCAACTCTGCTTTTCCCGTTTTATGAGCAATTTCGTTGCCAACATCGGCGTGAAAGTCAATGCGGCAAATGAGGAAATAATAACCGAACCGGAAATTACGATACTGAACTCACGGAACAGTCGTCCCGTCATTCCATCCATAAAGACGATAGGGAAGAATACCGCTACCAGTGTAATAGTCGTTGAAATAACGGCAAAGAAGATTTCTTTGGCTCCTTCTATGCCCGCTTCTTTCGGGGCCATTCCTTTCTCGATACGGATGTATATATTTTCCGTCATAACGATGGCATCATCTACCACCAGTCCCACCGACAGTACGATGGCGAGCATGGAAAGCACATTGATGGAGAATCCGGCCAGATACATGACGAAGAATGCACCGATAAGGGAGACAGGAATTACGATACAAGGCACCAATGTAACGCGCCAGTCACGCAGGAAGAGGAAGATAATGATAATTACGAGTACAAAAGCCTCATACACCGTTGACTTTACCTCATTGATAGACGCACGGATAAACTTGGTATTATCAAAACCGTAGTTATAGTGTACGTCTTCCGGCAAGTCCTTTTTCATCTGTTCCATACGTTGGTATACCGCATCCGCAATCTCAATATGGTTGGCTCCCGGCTGTGGGATAACAACGACGCCCACCATCGGAACACCGTTCATTTTCATATAACTCTTGATGTCGGCAGGTCCCAGTTCGGCACGTCCGATATCGCTGAAACGGACAATACGGTTATTCTCTTCTTTGATAATCAAATCATTGAATTCATCTGCGGTATGCATCAATCCCAGTGTTCGGATAGTCAGCTCGGTGGTATTTCCTTCGATACTACCGGAAGGAAGTTCCACATTCTCATTGTCTACGGCGTTTTTAACGTCGATAGGAGTGATACCGTAGCCGGCCATTTTAACCGGGTCGAGCCAGAGACGCATGGAGTAACGCTTTTCTCCCCAGATAGATACACTACTTACATCGGAAATGGTCTGTAACTGTTCTTTTACAGTCAAGTCCGCTATTTCACTTAATTCCAACAAGGAGCGTTTATCACTCTGAAGAGCAACCATCAGGATCGGTTGGGCATCGGCATCGGCTTTTGAAACAGTCGGAGGGTCACAGTCGCGAGGCAGATAACGTTGGGCACGTGAAACCTTGTCACGTACGTCGTTGGCTGCTGTTTCCAAATCGACGGACAATTCAAATTCTACCGTGATGCGGCTTTGTCCCTGCTGACTCACACTGGACAAAGAACGGATACCGGGAATACCGTTGATATTCTGTTCCAACGGTTCGGTTATCTGATTCTCGATAACATCGGCATTAGCTCCCGGATAAGAGCAACTGACAGAAATGATCGGATTATCCACTGACGGATATTCGCGGACACCCAGATAGTTGTATCCGATGAATCCGAAAAGGAGGATAATGATCGTTAATACTGTGGCTAATACCGGGCGACGTATACTTAATTCGGATATATTCATAGGGCGCTGGTATTATTAATCAATATTGTCAAGTGTGACTGCAAGTCCGGTGCGGAGCTGTAGTGTTCCTGAAGTAATGATTGTATCTCCTATGTGCAGCCCTCTTATTGCCTGTACTTCAGATGCCGTGCGGATGCCGGTAATAATATCCACCGGTTCGGCTTTTCCTGATTTATACAGATAGACTTTATCCTTACCCATTTCCGGCACGATTGCTTCTGTAGGGATGGCTATCGCATTAGGAATTTCTTCTTTTTTCAATAATACGCTTGCGTAACGGCCGGGAAGTAAGGTATGATGAACATTCGGGTATAATGCACGAGCGGTAAATTGATGCAGATTCGGGTCGATAGCCGATTCTACAGCGTATACTTGTGCACCGAAAGCATCCAACGTTCCTTCCACACTGAAGTTGAGGTTAGTTCCCTTCTTGATTTGCTTGGCATAACGTTCCGGTACGGAGAATTCCACTTTCAATGGAGCGATTTTAGTCAGTTTGGCAACCACTGTAGTCGGAGAGGCATACGTACCGACACTGACTTGTCGAAGTCCGATAATTCCGTCAAACGGAGCGCGAAGTTCAGTCAGTTCGATATTGGTTTTTATAATTTCTATGTCGGCGTTCAGGGTAGCTAAATCCGTCTTAACCTGTTCGTAGGCTTCTTTACTGACAGCATCCCGTTTCAACAAAGCGTCCTGACGGAATACACGGTCTTCTGCCAGTTTCAATTGTGAAATCAATCTTTGCAATTGCGCCTGCAACTGTCGGTCGTTTACCTTGGCTAGTAATTGGCCTTTCTTTACGGCCGTTCCTTCTTCGAAGTTGATTTCTACAATTTTTCCCGAAGTCTCGAAAGATAAATCCACTTCTTCGTCGGGCAGAAGCACACCGGTAGTGGTAAACTCATCTGTCAGGGATTGCGGTTTTATGACCTTGGCATTTACATTTAGTACTTGTTTTCCTCTTTTCTGATTGCCGCTCATTACTTTGTCGGCGGCTGCTAGTTCGTCGTTTTTTTTCGGTAATTGTGAGTAGATTCCTCCACCGATGATTCCGGCACCAACAAGAATAATGATGCCCCACTTAGTCTTCTTATTCATGGTTTAGTATTGTATATAGCAATTATATTATATGTCATCAAAGATTAGACTTCTCCCAAAGGGAAAGGTTTAAAGAAGAAAAAAGTAAAAAAGAGTTAATCAGTAGGCAGCCCGGTATTTCCCTTCCTCTTTATCTTCCAACATATTTAGATAAGAGGTATAGCGGGATTCGCTGATGAGATGTTCTTCCA
This sequence comes from Bacteroides celer, assembly GCF_002632415.2. Lineage (NCBI taxonomy): Bacteria > Pseudomonadati > Bacteroidota > Bacteroidia > Bacteroidales > Bacteroidaceae > Bacteroides > Bacteroides celer. The sequence continues at coordinate 1,097,457 of NZ_CP178209.1, forward strand.
CTGCTTTGCGTACGGCACATCCCGGTTCATGACGGTGGGTGCAGTTACCATATTTGCAGTCGGCAGAAATTTTGAATATTTCAGGAAAATAGTGTCCGATCTCTTCTTCCTCCATATCGAATGTGCCGAAGCCTTTGATGCCCGGAGTGTCGATAATATAACCGTTTCCTTCTACGGGAAACATCTCGGAGAAAGTGGTGGTATGCATTCCTTTGTTATGGTAAGAAGAAATCTCGCCGGTTCTGGTTTCTATGCCCGGCAGTATGGAATTGATAAGAGTTGATTTGCCGACTCCCGAATGTCCGGAGAATAAGGTGATTTTGCTTTCCAGAGCTTTCTTGATTTCCTCCACTCCATTACCGTTCTTTGCGGAAACTTTGAAGCAGGGATAGCCGATCTGTGTATATAAGTTGATGAGTGCGTCCAGATAGCGGAGTTCGTCCTCGTCGTAGGCATCTACCTTATTAAATACCAGTTTGACGGGAACACGATAGGCCTCTGCGGATGCGAGGAATCGATCAATAAAAATAGTGGAAGTTTCGGGATAATTGATCGTTACCACCAGCATACACTGATCGAGATTGGCGGCAAGGATGTGGGATTGTTTGGAAAGATTGGAAGAACGGCGAACGATGTAGTTCTTTCTATCTTCTATTTCGCTGATAAAAGCAGTGCCTTCCTGATTAAGTATAATCTGAACACGATCGCCTACTGCTACAGGATTAGTGCTGCGAATCCCTTTCAGTCGGAAATTACCTTTGATTTTACATTCGATAGATTGTCCGTCATCGGTTTTCACCTGATACCAACTACCCGTGTTTTTGATTACTAATCCCTTCATTTATTTAGTTGATAGTTAATAGTTGATAGTTGAGAATTGGTTGCATTATCCAGTAACTGCATAGTAACTATCAACTCTCAACTATCAATTCTCAACTAATTAAACAGTCATAATTTCTTTATCCTTTTCAGCCAGCATATCATCGATTTGCTTGATATACTTATCATGGATTTTTTGCAGTTTGGCTTCCGCATTCTTCTGTTCGTCTTCTGCCAATCCGTCTTTTACAGCTTTCTTCAGTGCGTCGATACCGTCACGACGAGCGTTACGTACACTAACTTTAGCTGTTTCACCTTCTCCTTTACACTGTTTTGCCAGTTGTTTACGACGTTCTTCCGTCAAAGGAGGAATACCGATACGGATCATTTCACCATTGTTTTCGGGCATGATACCGAGGTCAGAGTCGATGATTGCTTTTTCGATGACACGGAACATGCTTTTATCCCACGGTTTGATTACGATACTGCGGGCGTCCGGAGTGGTAATTGCTGCTACATTGCTGATAGGCACCATACTTCCGTAAGAATCTACGCGGATGCCATCTAATAAGCGGGCACTCGCTTTTCCAGCGCGGATATGTGCCAGTGCTTCTTCCAGATACATGATGGCCATATCCATTTTTTCTTGTGCATTGTCAAGGCAAGTCTTTACGTCTACCATATTTTTTGAGATTTAAAATTGCATTTTGATTGATTAAGTAGCAAAAGTATATTATTTTTTGTTCATCTGCAACAGCATTCCCATCTTTTTTATGAGTGACTTACCGATGATAATTAAGGTAACAGCGGTGATAATCATTAAAATACCTACCATTAACCGGGGAGTCAGTTTTTCGTGAAACAGGAGAACACCGAAAAATAGAGCTGTCACAGGTTCCAGAGCACCCAGTATGGCTGTTGGAGTAGAGCCTATATAATGGATGGCTAGTGCGGTACAGATCAGAGATACGGCAGTTGGCAGAATGGCTAGTGTCAGCACGTCGGCCCAGAGCCAGGCTGACGGTATTATTTGCAGTTCCGTACAAAAATTTAAACGGACGATATAAACCGATAGTCCGAACAAAATTGCGTAGAATGTGAGCTTGGTGGTCGGCAGGTTTTTCAGCGTCGAACGGTTCACACCTACTATATATATAGCATAAGAGAGTGAGGACAGCAGAACAAAGATAATTCCCAAAGTCGACAGCGGTTTGTTTCCGTCTCCCTGATAGAGCAAGGCGATACCAAAAAGTGCCAGCAGGATGGAAAAAACGGTAATTGCGGAAATCTTTTCTTTGAAGAATATCCCCATAATGACTGCTACCATCACCGGATAGACAAAGAGAATGGTAGAAGCAATACCGGCATCCATATAATTATAGCTCATAAACAAAAGTAGTGATGAAAAAGAGAATAGCAATCCCATAATGACTAAGGGCAAGACGTCTGCCTTATGAAGCGCAAAAGACTGGTGCTGCATTTTCATCAGAATACCCAATACGATTGTCGCAAAGAAGTACCGGTAGAATAAAACGGTATCGACACTCATTTCGGCTGCATAGAGCGGAAGTGCAAAAAGAGGATTCATACCGTAGCTGGCAGCGGCAATCGCTCCATAGATAAAACCTTTGGTTTTGTTGGTCATTGTTTTGCTTTTTTTTAATGGCGTGCAAAAGTACGCAGTTCACCAATGATAAACAAGCGTTTAGGCGGTTGGTAGTATAATTTAATCTTTCGTATGCTAAAAACTATTTCTTAGTGAAGAGGATACTAATCTTGTTTATGCATAAAATTAATCGTCTGACAGTTGTTAAACTTGCGTCTGACTACTGTTGAACTTTCGTCTGACAGTTGTCAGACGAAAAAGAATCAACTGTCAGACGATTAATTTTATTCGATCGGGAGATTAGTTATACGCAGTCTGAGGAATAATTAACAGGCAATAGTCTATCAGATTCCAAACGGGATAATGTTAATCCCTGTTCAATCAATAACTCTGCATGATATGCTTGATTAGTAGCCGTTCATTTCCACATAATATTTGAAAAAATAAAGTGCAAATTTTGCAATAATAGTCTTAATCAAAGCTATACTGCAAAATTCGCACCTCTTATTTCTAAATGAATAATCGATTCTTATCGGAGCATTGTTCGATAGATAAATGAATGTTAATAGTGGTGAATTAGTTATGTACTAACGTACCTATCTCTTCTCCGCTGATTACTTTCTTTAAGTTACCTACTGTGTCCATATCAAATACGACGATAGGCAGATTATTTTCTTTGCACATACAGGTCGCAGTTAAATCCATAACTTTCAGACCACGTTTCAATACTTCATCATACGTAATGTCATCGAATTTGGTTGCGGTAGGATCTTTTTCAGGATCAGCTGTGTAAATGCCATCTACGCGAGTACCTTTCAGCATAACGTCTGCTTCGATTTCTATTCCTCTAAGTGAAGAACCGGTATCTGTAGTAAAGAAAGGATTTCCTGTTCCTGCAGACATGATGACCACTTCACCGTTTTCCATACATTCGATGGCTTTCCATTTACTGTAGAATTCACCGATAGGTTCCATCCGTACTGCTGTCAATACACGTGCTTTTACACCGGTAGCCACAAGAGCAGAACTTAGAGCGAGGCTATTGATAACGGTAGCCAACATTCCCATTTGGTCACCTTTCACACGGTCAAAACCTTTATTGGCTCCGCTTAATCCGCGGAATATATTGCCTCCTCCGATGACGATACCAATCTGTACCCCTTGTTCGTGGATTTCTTTGATTTGTTGAGCATATTCTGCCAGTCTTTTTTCGTCAATGCCGTATTGCTTTTCGCCCATCAAGCTCTCTCCACTGAGCTTTAGTAAGATTCTTTTATACTTTGCCATACCTTTTGCTTTTTATTGTTTGCCGCAAATATAGAGATAATTTATCGGATAGCCTCACTGGGATGCGATTACTTTTTTCATTATTTGCCTTCCCAAAAAGGTTTGTACAACTCCTCGCAGGGAAAGATAAATGAGAAAAGCCAGCCATAGGGCGTGATTTCCCAGAAGAGGATGGAAAGTGTAATATACTCCGAAGAAGCTGGCGGAGGCGACTAACATGGAGTAAAGCATCTGACGGGTAGCGGTGGCACCAATAAATACTCCATCCCACAGGAAAGCAGAAAAACCAGCTAGCGGAATGATAAGTGCCCAGTAAAAATAAGTGTCTGAAGCGTTGATTACTGAAGTGTCATTGGTTAGTAGGCCCAGAAATTCTTTTCCACCGATTGCATAAAGGATGGTGAATATCAATGAAAGACCCAATCCCCAATAGAAAAGGTGGTGTACTGTGTTGCGTAAGGCTGTTTGATTCTTGGCACCTATGTAACGGCCGGCCAGTGCTTCACCGGCATAAGCAAATCCGTCCATGATGTAAGAAAACAGAGTGAATAGTTGCATGAGCAAGGTGTTTACGGCTAATACAATTTCTCCTTGGGCGGCTCCTGCAGAGGTGAAAAACAGGGTGACCACAACCAGGCAAAGGGTACGGAAGAAGATGTCCCGGTTGACTTGGAAGAAACGGTACATGGCTTGTTTCTGTATAATTTCTTTCCATACGATCCGCTTTCTTAGTGCATTGTAATAGCGCATATATAGCAATATGGCCATGAAGAAACCTGCATATTGGGCTATTAAAGTTCCTGTTGCCACTCCTGCCACTTTCATATCCAGCAAGTAGACAAAGGATAGGCTGGCTACAATATTGACAATGTTTTGAGTAATAGCGATATACATGGGAAAGCGTGAATTCTGCATTCCGATAAACCAACCGGCGAATCCATAAAGTCCTAATGTGGCGGGAGCTCCCCAGATACAGATATAGAAATAAGTAGTTGCCAGTTGCTCGACTTCCGGTGTGGTTTGTATCAGGGTGAATGCCAATTTCAGGATGGGGTATTGGAGTATCAACAGGCAAAGAGCTATAAACAATCCTACGCCAACGGAACGTAACAGTAACCGGGTGATTTCATTTAGATCATGCTGACCATACGCTTGTGAGGTCATGCCACTTGTCCCCATGCGCAGGAATCCGAAAATCCAATAGATAATATTGAACAACATTCCCCCTACAGCGATGGCTCCAATGTAGGCCGGAGAACCGAGGTGTCCTACGATGGTAACATCGATAAGTCCCAGTAGCGGGACGGTAATATTTGATATAATCGATGGTATGGCTATCCGTAATATTCGTCTGTTTTCGGAGGATTGTTTTTTATCTATCATTTTATAGAAACACTTTTATCAAATTGATTGTTCTTTTCGTCCACAAAGGTACATTTTTTATTTTTTTGTTGTATCTTTGTGAATCACGAACTAAATAGCAATCAGATGGATTATGAGGACCTTAACTATTTTTCTTTTATCTTTATTCTCATTGCCGCTGGCGCTGAATGCACAGTCGGTTGATGAGATGTTGCAGAAAATATCTGCCGCCATTGAGGCTGGGCAGAATGGACAGGCTGTGAGCTATTTCCGGCAGACTATTCCTCTGAATATAGACCGTACGGAAATGTATTATTGGACGAATGTGGACAAGAATAGTGAAATTAGCTCCAAACTGGCTACTGAATTAGCTCTCGCCTATAAAAAGAAACGGAATTACGACAAAGCTTATTTGTTCTACAAAGAGTTGCTGCAAAAGGACCCAAATAATGTAGATTGTTTGGAAACATGTGCAGAAATGCAAGTGTGCCGCGGACAAGAAAAAGATGCTTTGCGTATGTACGAAAAAATATTGCAACTCGATGCGGATAATCTGGCTGCTAATATCTTTTTAGGAAACTATTATTATTTGATGGCAGAGCAGGAGAAGAAAAAGTTAGAAACGGATTACAAGAAACTTCCTTCTCCCACTAAAATGCAGTATGCCCGCTATCGGGACGGATTATCGAAGTTGTTTACTACCCGGTATGAGAAAGCGCGTAACTCTTTACAGAAAGTTGTTCTACGTTTTCCATCGACAGAAGCTCAAAAGACATTGGATAAGATATTGAGAATAGAAAAAGAGGTGAATCGCTAAGTGGTTCACCTCTTTTTCTATTATATTCAATTTGTTATTTTATAGTTCGTATTGGTAAATCCAAGGGACCTTCATTAAGTGCTCGGGTATCAATGTCTCCTTTCTTCGGTCCAGGTATCAGTGGACTATAGGATAAGACATGTCTGATACGTTCACGTTGATTTTGAGTGAATTGATTTGAGTGGCTAATAGCATAATCCATGATATTATAAGAGATAAACTCTATACCATCACATCCTGTTCGTTTTACCAAATTTTCAAATGTGTATTTTGCTCTCTCATTTTCATATATGTAATCACAATTACTATCATACTCTTGTTTATTATAGCTTTTAGTATCTTTGCAATAATCTGTATCTTCACACGTACCATTATTTGTTTCGGCAAAGACATGATGCAGTCCCAGGTAATGTCCTAATTCATGAGCTAGCGTGACAGTAACGTCTGCTGTGTTATATTTTGTTGAAGTAGATTCTTCATTAATATATAGGCTATTAATAGAGACACATAGTGGGAATTGTAAATTTGCTAATGTTAGATGAGAGTAGTCTGTTTCACCAAGCCCTTCTAAATAATGCTTGCCTTTAGTAGAAAAAGGAATATGGGAGATACCTAATGTTACTGAATTTGAATTAGGTTCGGTTGCAAAATTATAAACCATAATATTGATATATGAGTTTGGATCCCATAAGTATTTTACATATTCTCCCGAATTATCCTCCATGAAAGCTTCACAGTCGATAGGGTATGATTCTGGCCATTGGATATATTCTACACCAGGATTGGGTAATGTTTCTCCATTTTTATCTGTTGTTGCCAATGTAAAAGTGAGATTCATATCTACACTGTTATTCTTGCTTTTATACAGACTGTTCACTTTGTCTAGTATATGGGATAAACGGCTTGAATTTACTTTCTGTAGAGAATTTCTATCTTCTTTATACAATACATGAAAGATTACAGGGATTTTATAATGATATTCTTCAGCTGTATTGATAGAGCCATTTTGGATGATTTGAACAGTTTTGTTAACCTTATGACTTATAATAGTGACAGTTGCTGTTCTGGAATTGGATTCCAGATTTGCATTAATAGATAAGATTAACTTTCCATCGTTCTCTCCTTTTTGTGTATTAGGAATACACCATTGTTTATTACTTGTTACAGTCCATGAAGAACTGCATGTAATATCTATCGTTAATGATTCACCGCTTGCGCTGATGTTATCAAACTTCGATTCTGATATATTCAATGTTGCAGAATCTGAATCATCGCATCCTATTAATATCCATAACAATGAAAGGAGGAAAATTAGTTTTGTTTTCATAAATGAAAGAGTTTTATATAAAAACGCACGTTCCAAAGATAATGTTTTGATCTGGAATAGGATAGCTTATTTCAGTAAATATTCTACTTCCTTAAACATATAGTCTCTTTTCATCAGCATCTCGTCTTCTAAAATTAATCTTCCTTCAGGTTCTACACAAACGATTCGTGCAAGAAATTCTCCATTGGCATCTTTATATCGATGAATTCCTTCCCTTCTGAAAAGAGACTTTTCATATTGACAGGCTATTGATGTCGTATCGCCTTTTTTGAGCAAGCTATAATAAGATTGGATACGTAGCATGATATTTTTCAGTATTTCGAATAGATCATACTTTTTTCCTGTGATTTGTCGCAGTGAAACGGGGTTGGGAGCAGAACAGTGAAACATTTCCTGATTAATATTGATCCCAATCCCTGCAATACTTTGACTAATGTTCCGCCCCATCAGATCGTTTTCTATCAACATCCCGCATATTTTCTTTTCTTTCCAATAAATATCGTTCGGCCATTTGATAGAGATATCGGTGGTATATGTATCTAATTCTTCTTTAATAGCTAAAGATATAATCTGTGAAATGAGAAACTGACGTCGTGCTTCCAAAAAATCGGGGAAGATAACGGTGCTGAAAAGAAGATTCTTGCCAGGATCTGATTCCCAGGAATTGCCACGTTGTCCCCGACCGGAAGTTTGAAAATCGGCGACAACGACAGTTAGTTCTTCCATTTTCTGTTTAGAACAGAGAGATTGCAGATAATTGTTGGTAGAATTAGTCTCGTTGATATGAATCAATGGAACCGGGAATATATCAGGGAAGGGCATCATATTCTGCACGTAACTTTTTAGTAAATTTCTTGATTACCTCATTATAAGAGTGATCGATAAGCTCTTTCATCAATTTATCGTCTATGTCACTATCAAAGCGGACACTATTCCAGTACTTTTTATTAAAATGATAAGCCCCTTCAATTCCCGAATAATGTTCACGCAGTTCGATTGCTTTCTCCGGGTCACATTTTAGCGCGATGTGATTAGCTTCTTCCAGGTCAATGAGAGCAAACATCTTGTTCATTACCTTTATAACCAGTGATACATCATCGAAAGGGAAAGATTCGGTGACTCCTCTCTTGCTTAAGCAGTATTCTCTGATAGTTTCTACATTCATAATGAATTAATAATTATAGTATGTTTTCATAATTGGTTATATCATAATTTTAAGCGCAGATTGCACGCATTTCACGGCTCTTATAATGATGAATATGTAAAGCCAAAGCTTTCTTTAATATAAAGGAGGATAAAACGCTTCCTCTATGTGTTCAACCTTGAAATGCCCGTCGTTGCCTACTACAGTAATGATATCAAAGCGTACAGGAGTGTCAATCTGGAACAATCTGATATAGGCATCCGCTGCGCGTACTGTACGTCTTATTTTAGGTAAATCTACAGCATTTTCCGGTTCAGCAAACAGAGTGTTGCTGCGGGTCTTCACTTCTATTACAATCAGTTCGTTGTCTTTTGCAGCTACAATGTCCAGTTCAAAATGCCCCCTTCTCCAGTTCCGGTTACGGATGAGATACCCCTTCTGTTCAAGATAAGCTACGGCGGCATTTTCTCCGGCTTTTCCTAAATCATTATGTTTAGCCATCTTTTTTTGCAAATTTACTGCTTTTATTCTTTGTATTTACAGAAGTAAAAGTAATTTTGCAGAAGATATGAGAAAAAGGAGTAAGAAGTGCCTGAAAATGCATGTCGAGTGTACCAAAAGGGAACGACGGATGAGCATTTTATTGAGCGACGAAGAACAGCTGATTGTAGATCGTTATCTTGAGAAATATAAGATAACGAACAAGTCACGTTGGCTTCGTGAAACGATTCTCATGTTTATTCATAAGAATATGGAAGAAGATTATCCAACCCTTTTTGGTGAACACGACATGAGACGATAGGGGGATAATAAAAATAATAGATTCAAAATTAAAGGGTGGAATGCTGGACGATATTTACTTCATGAAACAAGCTTTGATAGAGGCAGGAAAGGCTGCCGAGCGGGGGGAAGTTCCCGTTGGAGCTGTCGTGGTTTGTAAGGAGCGGATTATCGCACGTGCCCATAATCTCACAGAAACATTGAATGATGTGACGGCTCATGCCGAGATGCAGGCTATTACAGCTGCTGCCAATGTGCTTGGTGGCAAGTACTTGAACGAATGTACCCTGTATGTCACAGTTGAACCTTGCGTAATGTGTGCCGGAGCTATTGCTTGGGCACAGACTGGTAAGCTTGTATTTGGCGCTGAAGATGAAAAACGCGGCTATCAGAAATATGCCGGTTCGGCTCTACATCCTAAAACGGTGGTTGTAAAAGGGGTAATGGCTGACGAATGCGCTACATTAATGAAAGAGTTTTTTGCTGCGAAACGAAAATAAAAGCAGTATCCTGTTTATTTGATTTCCTCAAAATCTACATATTCACCATCGTCCTGGGTGAATATTTTTTTATGTCTTTTCTCAGGAACATTCTCGGAATATATTTCCTCTTCATTATCATTTGAACGGCTATCTCTTTGACCATAGTCCTGTTGGCTTGTACGTCCCGATTCCGTTTGTTTCGGGCGTGATGAAGAAGATCCACGTCCTAATCCGAAAATCGTTCTTAGTATGAAGCCGACAATAGAAAGGCCAAATACGAAAATGGCAATAATAAAAATGAGTATGAATAAAAGTATATGCATCGGGCTATGATTTTTATGTTGTTACTTCGATAAAACTCATAGTACAACAAACGTGCCAAGAGATTGTTTATTTACTTTTTCTTGTAAAAAGTGAAAGTAAAATATACCATACAATGATGGCGGCAAAGCTACTGATTCCAAGAAATATAAGAAGAGGAATGCAGATAATCAGGAATATAAAACTGATTTTGTTGTCATTCCATGACAGATTTTTAAATTTCAGCGAAAACATCGGTATTTCTGATACCAGCAGTCCGGAAAACAGACAGACAAGTATAAGAAGGTAGACAGGATGGCAGTTGTCTGATATCAGGAAGTCATGTGCACCCGCCACTAAAGAACCCCAGAACAGAGCGTTGGCGGGAACCGGAAGTCCCACAAAAGAACTGGTCTGTCGCGTGTCATTATTGAATTTAGCCAGGCGCAATGCTGAAAAAACAGAAATCAAGAATGCCAAATAAGGTAGGTAAGGAGCGATGAACTCCATACTTGCCGGATAATACATTTCTTTGAACAGAGAGAATACGATCAGTGAAGGAGCAACTCCAAAACTGACATCATCTGCCAATGAGTCCAAGTCTTTTCCGATAATGGAATGTGCGTTGAGCATACGAGCCAACAATCCGTCGAAGAAATCGAAAATGGAACTTAAAGCAATGAAAAGTAGTGCCAGCTCATATTTGGCTTCAAAAGCCATGACGCAGGCAATACAACCGGAGAAAAGGTTCAGGCAGGTTACGGTATTCGGAATACTGTTTTTAATAACGTTTGTCATTGTGACAGAATTATTTAAGTTTGGCGATAACCGTTTGGTTACCGGTCGTTAATTGTCCCATGCTGACACATACTTCTGTGCCAATGGGTAAATACACATCCACACGGGAACCGAATTTGATAAATCCCATGTGTTCGTCAATATAACATTCTTCTCCTACTTCAGCGTAGGTGACAATACGGCGTGCCACTGCTCCGGCAATTTGCCGGGTGAGTACTTCCACTCCTTCCGGAGTTTCGATTACTACCGTAGAACGTTCGTTTTCTGTGCTGGCTTTCGGCAGCCATGCTTTCATGAAGTTTCCATTATGATGTGCTACCTTTTTAATGGTACCGTCCACCGGATACCAGTTGGCATGTACATTCACAATGCTCATGAAGATGGATATCATTAACCGGCGGTCATGGAAATATTCGTTTTCATCGACTTCCTCGATAACGACGATTTTTCCATCGGCGGGTGCTACGACAATCTTTTCAGTGTCCTGTCCGAAGAGACGGATCGGACATCGAAAGAAATTCACCATCAGCAGATAGACTGCTATACTCGCTACTGCTACCACATAAAATGGTATTTTGCAATCGATCCCCCAATAAAGAGCCGCATTAATCAATAGCAATAGCAAGAAGCTAGCCCATAATATATGTGTTCCTTCGCGGTGAATACGTATTTTCTTCAATTTCTTTAGTCGGCCCATGAATGCTGTTTAATGATATTGTCTGCAAAAATATACTTAATTTAAAAATTCAGCAAGTAAATGAGCATAGAAATGCGAATGTTGATAACTTTTTGAGGATTATTTTTGTTTATAACCCGGGAGGTAGTAATTTTATGCCTTCAAATTAACTACTTATCATTATGCAGGATTTCGTTCATTTACATGTCCATACTCAATATTCTTTGTTGGATGGTCAGGCTAGCGTAGCTCGTCTGGTTGATAAAGCCATGAAGAATGGGATGAAGGGTATAGCCGTGACCGATCATGGAAATATGTTCGGTATCAAGGAATTTACGAACTACGTCAATAAGAAGAACAGCGGTCCGAAAGGTGAAGTCAAGGACCTGAAGAAGCGAATTGCAGGAATTGAGGCCGGCACGATAGAGTGCGAGGATAAAGAGGCGGAGATTGCTGCTTGCAAAGCTAAGATCGTGGAAGCGGAAAACAAACTATTCAAACCGATCATCGGTTGTGAAATGTATGTGGCACGCCGTACCATGGACCTGAAAGAAGGCAAGCCCGACCAGAGTGGTTATCACCTGATCGTATTGGCTAAGAATGAAACAGGTTATCACAACCTTATTAAATTAGTATCGCACGCGTGGACGCGCGGTTATTATATGCGTCCGCGTACTGACCGTAGCGAACTCGAAAAATATCACGAAGGACTTATTATTTGTTCAGCCTGTCTCGGTGGTGAGGTGCCGAAGCGGATTACTGCCGGGCAATTTGCCGAAGCGGAGGAAGCAATACAATGGTATAAGAATTTGTTTGGCGATGACTACTATCTGGAGTTACAACGCCATAAAGCGACTGTTCCCCGTGCCAATCATGAGTGTTATCCGTTGCAGGTGAATGTGAACAAACATTTGATAGAATATGCTAAGAAATTCAATGTCAAACTGATTTGTACGAATGATGTTCACTTTGTAGATGAAGAGAATGCGGAAGCGCACGACCGTTTGATCTGTTTGAGTACCGGTAAGGATTTGGATGATCCTACCCGTATGCTTTACACCAAACAAGAATGGATGAAGACACGCGAAGAGATGAACGAACTCTTTGCCGACGTGCCCGAAGCATTGAGCAATACACTGGAGATTCTTGATAAGGTAGAATACTACTCGATCGACCATGCACCTATCATGCCGACTTTCGCCATTCCCGAAGATTTCGGAACAGAGGAGGGGTATCGGGCGAAGTTTACAGAAAAAGACTTGTTCGACGAGTTTACTCAAGATGAACATGGTAATGTGGTATTAAGTGAAGAGGATGCGAAAGCAAAAATTAAACGCTTGGGTGGTTATGATAAACTTTATCGTATAAAACTTGAAGGAGATTATTTGGCAAAACTGGCTTTTGACGGAGCTAAAAGAATTTATGGTGAACCTCTAACGGAAGAAGTCAAAGAACGAATGAACTTCGAATTGTACATCATGAAAACGATGGGTTTCCCCGGATACTTCTTGATTGTACAGGACTTTATCAATGCGGCACGTAAGGAACTGGGTGTGTCGGTAGGTCCGGGACGTGGTTCGGCAGCAGGTTCAGCAGTGGCTTATTGTTTGGGTATTACGAAGATAGACCCTATCCAATATGATTTGCTGTTTGAACGTTTCTTGAATCCAGACCGTATTTCCTTGCCCGATATTGATGTGGACTTTGATGATGACGGTCGTGGTGAGGTACTTCGTTGGGTGACAAATAAATATGGTCAGGAAAAAGTTGCTCATATTATTACGTATGGTACTATGGCGACAAAGATGGCTATCAAGGATGTCGCGCGTGTACAAAAGCTACCTTTGTCAGAATCCGATCGTTTGTGTAAACTGGTTCCTGACAAGATTCCTGACAAGAAACTTAATTTGCCGAATGCCATTGCTTATGTTCCCGAATTGCAAGCAGCGGAAGCGTCATCTGATCCTCTATTGCGGGATACGATCAAGTATGCCAAAATGCTTGAAGGCAACGTGCGTGGTACAGGTGTACATGCTTGCGGTACGATTATTTGCCGTGATGATATTACTGACTGGGTACCTGTCAGCACTGCTGATGATAAGGAAACGGGCGAAAAGATGCTTGTTACCCAGTATGAAGGCTCGGTGATTGAAGATACTGGGTTGATTAAGATGGACTTCCTCGGTCTGAAAACTTTGTCTATCATCAAAGAAGCTGTTGAAAATATCCGTTTAAGTCGTAATGTTGAAGTAGATGTCGATGCGATAGATATTTCTGATCCGGCTACTTATAAATTATATAGTGACGGACGTACGATTGGTACATTCCAGTTTGAATCTGCTGGTATGCAGAAGTACCTGCGCGAATTGCAGCCTTCTACATTCGAAGATTTGATTGCCATGAATGCCCTTTATCGTCCGGGACCGATGGATTATATCCCTGATTTTATTGATCGTAAACATGGACGCAAGCCGATTGAGTATGATATTCCGATAATGGAGAAATACTTGAAGGATACGTATGGTATTACGGTCTATCAGGAACAGGTGATGCTTTTGTCACGCTTATTGGCCGACTTTACCCGTGGTGAGTCCGATGCCCTTCGTAAAGCGATGGGTAAGAAGTTGCGTGACAAGCTGGATCACATGAAACCTAAATTTGTTGAAGGCGGACGAAAGAATGGACATGACCCGAAAGTGCTTGAGAAGATTTGGACAGACTGGGAAAAATTCGCGTCTTATGCTTTCAATAAATCACATGCTACTTGTTATTCGTGGGTGGCTTACCAAACAGCCTATCTGAAAGCCAATTACCCTCCTGAATATATGGCAGCTGTCATGAGCCGAAGTTTGTCGAACATTACCGATATCACGAAACTTATGGACGAATGTAAGGCAATGGGTATTCAGACACTGGGACCAGATGTAAATGAGAGTAACCTGAAGTTTACCGTAAACCATGACGGTGATATTCGTTTCGGACTTGGGGCCGTCAAAGGTGTAGGTGAAGCTGCTGTACAAAGCATTATGGAGGAACGGCGTAAAAATGGTCCTTTCCTCGGAATCTTTGATTTTGTGCAACGTGTCAATCTCAATGCCTGCAACAAGAAGAATATGGAATGTCTGGCATTAGCCGGAGGATTTGATAGTTTCCCGGAACTGAAACGGGAACAATATTTTGCTGTAAACTCTAAGGGAGAAGTTTTCCTGGAAACATTGATGCGTTATGGTAACCGTTATCAGGCAGATAAGGCGGCTGCCGTCAATTCTCTGTTCGGTGGTGAAAACGTTATTGATGTTGCAACTCCTGAAATTCCTCAAGGGGTAGAACGTTGGAGTGATCTCGACCGTCTGAACCGTGAGCGTGATTTGGTTGGTATCTATCTTTCCGCTCACCCGTTGGATGAATTCTCTATCGTATTGGAACATGTTTGCAATACACGTATGGCAGATTTGGAAGATAAAGCTGCCCTTGTCGGTCGTGAAATAACGATGGGAGGAATTGTGACCAGTGTTCGTCGTGGAGTCAGCAAGAACGGAAATCCGTATGGTATCGCCAAGATTGAGGACTATTCCGGTTCTACCGAGATTCCATTCTGGGGAAACGACTGGGTGACTTATCAGGGATATCTCAATGAAGGAACGTTCTTATATATTAAAGCTCGTTGCCAAGCCAAGCAATGGCGGCAGGATGAACTGGAAGTGAAAATTACCTCTATGGAACTTCTTCCCGACGTGAAAGAAGAACTGGTGCAGAAGATCACGATCGTCATTCCCCTGTCTGTCTTGAACTCGGCCTTGGTCACTGAACTTGCCACTCTGACGAAGGAACATCCGGGAAATACGGAACTATATTTTAAAGTAACGGATGATGCTGATGTAACTCACATGTCGGTTGATTTGATTTCCCGTCCGGTTAGACTTTCAGTAGGCCGGGATTTAATAACATATTTAAAGGAACGTCCCGAACTGGGATTTCATATAAATTGATTATATTTATAATATCTGTAAAGTACTAATGTAATGTGGAAATATTTTTTGTTTAGCTATTTTTTTATTTGTAGTAAAATATAATTTTTGCATTAGTAAATTAGCTTTAATAAAATGGGAAATAAAGGCTTTTTACAGCATTTATTCCCCATTTTATTAAAGCTAATTGTTAGAGTTGGATATTGTAAGATTATGCCTTCCTGAATTCAGGATTTTTATTTTATCTTTCGTATATGGTACTTCTATTGTTATACCATCTGGTATGCATAAAGACATATGAATTTGATTCTTTTTTCGTTTTAATACAACCTGAACCTTTCCGGCAATAGTTTCAATCGTAGCTGACGCATTTGTTAAATCTCCCATTTGTGGGGCAACACGAATAACTTTGAATCCTGGAGTTATAGGAGTTATACCACAAACTTTTTGACTTAACAAAGTTAATGGTCCGCCACTCCATGCATGATTTATGGTACCACCTCCGAAACCTTCCTGACCAATTCCCCAACCTTCGAATAATGTGGTATAATCTTTGTAACTCAACATCTTTGAATAACGTTTTTTCATACGATATAAAGCAAATGATGGTTCATTCATTATGAAAAGAGCTTCTAAAACATATTTTTCCATGTACGGGCTTGCATGATATTCATTTTTGAATATTTCCAAAAGTTGTGGGTATTTGTCAGAAGAAGCTAATCCAGATACCACAGCCATTGCTTGTGCACGATCATCTGTTGCATGGGTATACAGTGGAGAACGATAACAAGTTCCGGTCCAGAATTCTGAATCAAATTCTTTCTCAATCCCACGCATCAAAGATGATATCTCTTCCACGTCAGATGACTTGCCTAATTGTCGGGCAAATTCTCGTTCTGCTTTTAAAGCTAAATAGTACCAACAATTTGTCAATACTCCCATATCAATATTCTCTCCCCAATCTCCCCAATTCCAGTCTCCTTTTCGTTCAATAACTAATCCTTTCTCATTTATTTTCCATACTTCGTGTAAATAGCGGTGTATACGATCATAAATATCCGGGATAAAACTATTATCTCCGCTATAAAATGCTAACGTGTAAAATCCATACCAACCAATAGTTGCCAATGTCTGTAGCGGAAGTTCTCTCCTATTACCGGGAATAGGAGAAAAGAATATCCCATTCGGTTTCTGCCAATTTATTAATTCATACACACCTTTGAGGGCTAATTGATAACTGGAAGGAGAAAGTGCATAAAATGCTTCGCCTAATTCATTTACCTCATCTCCCCACCATTGCGCACGTTCACGATCTGGGCAATCCATATAATTATCGCGCATAGTTATATATAATGTGCGGGCAGAGCGTTTCCATAATTCATTCAAGAAAGGGTCATTACAATAAAAATTACCGGAGATTTCTGTATTATATCCTGTTTCCCTAAATTTCAAACTGACAATCTTAACTCCTTTAGGAATAATATACTGAACTTCATGCCCATTCATCCAGCCATAACTTTCATATTCTTGCAATCCGTTCCGAGTGATATATTCTGCACGAACATTGTATTCAGAACCACCACAATAATTATCAGTTCGTATATTGATCTTTTTACCAGCAGGAGCCTCCACTTTTAAATAGGGGGTAATCTGACAATTATACGGCAGACGGCAATAGACTGTATCTTTATTAGCTGAATATCGAATACTGATATAGGGGCGTAGTCCATAATCTTTCCATAAAGGAATCGGGCGTTTTATTAGTTTACCAAAAGGAGAAACACCTACCTCTGAAACGACAATGGCTTTCGGAATAACTCCTCTATATCCGGGTAGATTCCATCCAAGCTTCTCTTTTCTGGCATCAAATAAAATATTACTTTCTGCCAAGCGCCAATTGGGATTAGGTGGTGTCATGGTATTCTGATATGCGGTATATACATCACTCTCCCAGCTATCATCAGATAAAATATTTATCTCTGGTGAAGTTGCTTCAAAAAAAAATGCTGCCAGACCACTATTGTTATGACTAAATCCGGATTTTCCAAAGTGCCAAACTAAAACAGCAATTGTATTTTCTCCTATTTGTAAAAAAGGAGCTATTTCAACAGGATCATAATAAGTATCGTAAGGTGAGGGAGTTCGTTTCAGTCCTCCTTCAAATACCACCATTTGGCCGTTAATCCACAACCAATATTTACTGTCTGCTGCAATATTAGCAATAAGGGATCGGGGAATATTATCAATATGTACCGTTTTACGGTATATCAGCCAAGTATTTGTAGCACTATTACAAAGTTCCCCGCTTATCCACTGCGCTCGGGTGTTATCTGAATTTTGGGCTTGAATATGTGCTGCTGTTAATATGCCCACTATTAAAGATACGATAATTTTTTTCATTAGTTATGTGAATCAATGTTGAATGAACTTTACCTCAAGGTGAAAGCTACAGAGATTGCTTTTCAACCTATAGAATTAGAAGCTGGAAAGAAATCTCTGTAGCTTATTTATTCTGATTACCTATGAAAATGATTCATCTGCGAAGTGGGTTATTCTTTCAGTGTATTATATAATGCTTTAACTTCTTCGGTTGTCAAAGCACGATCATATATACGAGTTATAGCAATTTGACCTTTATAGGCTCTGTCTGCCTCATTTGCAGCACCAGCGTCGCCACCAATTACGAACCATTTGTTTCCTGGAAATTGGAATGAATTACCACTAGCAGGGGCTCTTTGTACTTCAACTTTTCCATCTACATACAATTTAATGGCATCTGCATTTCCTGTACCGTCCCAAACGCCCACAACATGATACCAAGTTTCCTCTGGAACTTCACCCAGTGGAGGCATATTACAAGCTGAATAATTACCTATATAAGGTTCAAAACTCCAGTAGTTATCTTTATCTTGCCAAATAATAGCAACACCGCCACCACCATGACAACCCATCGGAATCGGACTACTTTCTCCATAATCTTTAGCACTCACATATAATTCCATCGAAAATCCGTCAGCAATTGCATTTTGGAAATTTAAGTTTTGGGTGAAATCAACAGTATAGAATCCACTGGTAATTTTATTTTGATTTACTGTTGCCGGATCGAATTTGGCAATATAACCAAATGTCTCATTTTCAACCATGGTCAAAGTAGGACCGGCAAATGTTTTAATTGGCATTTTCATTGCAGAAAGATCTTCTGCAGTACCATCTGCATTGAACTTAACATCGAGCAACTCTGCCAAATCCACAGCACCTGCTTGTCTGATTTCTATACTTTTTGTTGTAGGATAAGCAGATGATTCAGAGGTTACTTCCACTGTTGCAGTACGTATTTTTGCGATATCACTTGTGGCTACTGTAAGCACTAACTGCTCATTTGTTAATGATTTTTGAGTAATCCATTTTACATTTTCAGGAATGATACATTTCAATGAAGGTAAATTAGTACTAATTGCGACAATGACATCTTTTCCTTCCTTTCCGACAGATGCATTTTCGGGAGTTACTATTAACCTTGGACCACCCGGTTGAATACAGTTCAATATGAAGTCCGGAACAGATGAATTTTGAGTAGAAGATAATATAACTTGAGCTTTTCTTTCTTCCAACCCTTCATTCTCGGTTGCTGTAAATGAAACTTCTTTGAAACCGACTCCTTCTGCGATATCAACTTTAAACCATTCGTTACCTTCAGGAATTGTTATTTTCCAGTCCAGGTTGCTCATTACCCTCAATGTTAGATTTTCAACATTACCAGTCAAGTTATAGTCTCCACCACTGATACCACCAACAGAATTTCCGTTTTTATCAACCAAGCGTAATACAGGAGGCTCTTTTACTCCATCTTCAGAATTGTCTGAACAGGAGAAAATACCCATACACATGAATAATGCAAGCATCATCCAGACATTCATTAATAAATTCTTTTTCATTAGTTTATTCATTATAAGTTATACATTGTGGCAGTGTAAACTGCTTTATTAATTGTTCTATGAAACTCATTATTTATTTGATGACCGATACTTCTTTAGGGGCTTTCACTTCTGATATTACATTGCCATTTGCTTGTCTCTCATGGTAAATTTGTATTTCACCATAGGGAGTTGGAAATGTACCCTTTACCCACTGTAGATCTCCTAAATGAGGAGTTATACGTACTTGACGACATCCAGGTTCTAGTACTTCCACACCTAAAATGTGACGACTTAACCAAGAAGTTGGGCCTGAAGCCCAACCGTGGCACAAACTATGGCGGAAGCCTACATAGCAATAAGCACCACAGTCACCATGAATATCTTTTTTCCCTTCCGGCACTAATTCATCAATGGGAGCTGCATTCGGAATCCAATTGATATCGAAATCTTCCCAAAAACTAGTAGCTCCTAAGTCAATCATTGCTCCCCAATATTCACGAATCACGTCCAATGCCCCTTGATAATTGCCGGCCGCAGCCATTGCTTCCAACATATAATAGCCATAAAAAGTAGAGAAGCCTTGTGCGCCATTTATTGAAAGAAATTCTTTATCAGCTTTTGGGGCATCAATTAATCCTGTAATCGCCATTAATGCGGCCACTTGCTTGGAGCCGGGAGCATCGGGAGCCGGGCAGGAAGCTAAAAACTTTTTATAAACTTTGGATGCAGCTTTTACCAATTTCTTCTCGGCAGCTTTACAGTCATTAGACAATTGTCTGTCTTTAAATAGTTCTGCAAATTCAACTCCGACTCGCATTCCCCAAACCATTAAGGCTTGGAGTCCTGCTGCAATTGCATCTTTGTTGCTATTCGATGGCCAATCCAAAAAACGAGTGCCATCCAGACATTCCTGCCCATCGGGGGCTATTTGAGTCATTAATTGTCTCAATAAAGCTATAATATAATCACGTGATTGTTCCAGATAGGCTTTATTTCCATGATAGCGATACCATTCGTAATGGCACAACAGCCACCAAATAGAATAAGAGGAGAATCCTGCATTCATCCAATGTGGTAATGGCGTGATATCACGCATTAAATCCAAACTTTTAGGTACCACTTCATTGTAACCGAACACACAGTTTACAGTCATCACCTCTGGATAGGAATCACCTATCCAGACCAAACGGTCACGTTTAATTCCATCCCAGAGATGATTCTGCATATTCAGATGAACGGTATAAGCTCCCGTTCTCCATATTGTGTTAAGTTTCTCATCATTACATTTGAAAGAACCACGATACGGAATATCGCGCATGATAGAGATTGCACGGACCTCCTTAAGCTCAAGTATTGCGTCTGTATCCAATAGATCAATGCGCACAAAACGAAAGCCGGAATTTCCTGTTTCATATACTCCGAGCCATGGAAGGATAAGCTCTTGATCTCTAATAGCATGATCGTTTGTCGCTCCTCCTTTGCCGTCTATGTCAGACATTGCCTCACTGACTGATTCGCCATAACGAAGACGGATTCTTACCGGCTTATGGCTTGGCCAGGCACCAGTGACCAATTGTACTCCACCATGAAGCTCTTTCCCGAAATCAAGAAGAATAGCTGGACGAGCTCCATCTGTAGAAGATAGTTGGCAATATGCGGCGGCCTTGGTCATTTTCTCTTTCTTGCCTTGTAAACCGGTGTTTATTGATTCGTAATCGTAATACGCTCCCCAATAAGCCTGACCATCCCCTTGGTTTAACAAAAAATTACAATTTGTGATATGATCACTATCTTGTTGCCAAACAATCCGGGTGGGAGTAATGTATGTACGTACACGCGGATCACGCTCTTGGGCATATATCACACACGCACTTAAAAGTGAGAATATAATTGTCAATTGTACTTTCATTATTATTTTTCATTAGTTAATTAATGCTTGTATATTGGTTTTATTTGTTTGCCTAAAGTATCATATATCTTCAACGACAAACATCCACCATGTACATCAAAATAACGGACTTCTAAGGGGTGCCATCCTTTCGCCAATGCACGTTGACATGATACTTCTTTTTTCTGATGTCGTCCTTCGTTGTCTACAATCATTTCGCCATCTACTTTTAGTGTACTACCATCATCAGATGAAAGGTAGAATGAGTAGATACCATCAACCGATACATAAAAATAACCAGTAAAAATTAAACCTACTCCGCTATCTGATAAATTACGAATATCTACTCCTGAGGGAATAGCGACATCGTCGATGGTGCTCTTTTCTTTTAAATGATAATTTTCTATTGCCTGGCAAGAAGAAATATTACCTTCATAGCATGTAAGCATTAATCCTTCTTTCTCCGGAACCTTAATGTCTGCTGGAACATATCCATCCTGTTTTTTATAAGAAGTACGGAAAACTTTACTCGATTTTCCATTAGGACGATACGCACGGAAGGCAAAATCTGCAGAATTCCGGATGGATATAGGGGCAGTGTATACTGCCGATTTTTCGGTTGGCTCTGTGCCATCGTCTGTATAATGGATAACAGCGTCCGGATCAGGGGAAATAACATTTACTTTAGTTTCACCGATAAAAGTATTTGTATCGCAAAATCCTTCCAAATCAACCATGCGGTAATCTATTCCCAATACATCTAAACGGTTGAATTGTCCAATCATGCGTTTCTGGAAGCTTTCCCAGTTGTAATTTGCTGCTTGCGACCAACCAGATTCTGCAATAGCAAGCAATCGAGGGAATGCCATATAATACATTCGTTCACGAGAAGGAATGAATTCTCCCCATATATTTCCTTGTACTCCCAATATTTTTTTTGATTGAGATTCGTTCAATGAGTCTAGTAAAGAAACTGATTCACAAATTAGCTTGGTAGACTGTCTTATTTCAGGATAATCTAAATAGAAATCATAGTTTGGGCAGAGAATGACCGAATTGCCTTGGGCTATGGATTTTTTTACAACCTCTTTTTCATAGCTTTGCCACCACATTACTGTAGCCGTGGGCGACACTCCACCTTGCAATATTTCATCCCAGCCAATCAGACGTTTTCCATGTTCATTGAAATATTGTTCCATTTGATGAATAAACCATGATTGTAGTTCTTCTTCGGTCCTTAAACCATTCGTTTTCATCCGCTCTTGACAATCTGGACACTTTTTCCAATTCTTTTTTGAAACTTCATCCGCTCCTAAATGTACATATTCAGAAGGAAAAAGACGAAAAATCTCATCATACACGTTTTTACAAAACTCTAAAGCACTCTCTTTGCCAGGACAAATAGGAGAAGAAATATTCATCGGTGCTCCTTTTTGCGAGAAACAGGAAACATTCTCATAAAGGCTGACTGCAGTTTGCATGTGTCCTGGCATGTCTATTTCTGGAATTACGTCAATACCACGTACTGCTGCATATTTTATAATTTCACGTATATCTTCCTGTGTATAGAATCCTCCATATAATGTGTCTCCTTCTATAATTCGTAATTTATCAGAAGGAATATTGAGAGAGGGATTCTTCTCTCTTTTTGAACGGTTCATGCAAATACGATCTTGGTCATTAAATGTACGCCATGCTCCTTTCTCTGTCAGTAGAGGATATTTTTTGATTTCAATACGCCACCCTTGGTCATCAGTCAAATGCCAATGAAACTTATTCATTTTATAAAGTGCCATTACATCTAACAGCTCTTTTACTTCTTCTTTACTGAAAAAATGGCGAGCTACATCAAGTAACACACCTCTCCATGCGAAACGGGGTTCATCCGTGATAGAAACAGTTGGTATTGACCAAACTGTATCCAAAACAACAGCTGATGTTTCTATTGCAGCAGGAAGCATTTGACGGACTGTTGATATAGCAGCTATTACACCGGCATAATTGGCCGAAGATATGTGTATTTGATCCGGGGTAACCTTTAATGTGTAATTGCCATCTTTGTGAGGTAATTCTCCGTTTATACGTAATTGAATATGACCACTCCCATCTCTTTTAACAACAAACTTATAACCAGTGGCACGTTGCAGGATGGTAACTAGATAATCAGCGGCCGGCTTTAAGGAGGAATCATTTATACAGATAATCATATTGTCCTGTAAAATGAAAGCTCCTTTTCCTATTGTTAGCTGGGCAGGTTCAGGAAGCAACTTTAATGTCCTTTCTGGACGGCTGATAGAATTTGTGCATGAAGTGTGGACTAGTAATAAAATAACTAGCCAAATCCCCCATATTGCTTTTTTATTGTCTATATACATAATTGCTTTTTTATTTTATGATTATTCATAGATAACCGGACGGACCTTATACAAATTAATACTATCTATCGTCAACGTTTTCTTAGGATTTTCCAGATAAATATTGTGAGTCCACCATTCTATCTCAGCTTGTGTATAGCTTAAAGTTCTATTCTTTTTATTATAGTTGAATGACTTAATAAATTTTTTCCCTTCCAAAGGTTGAAATGGAATTATCTTTTCCGTATCTAAATTAATCACGTAAGTTCCAAAGGATGTTGTAAATCCCAATTCATTTTCTGAAATGCGAATCAGATCGTGTCCGTCGTCTGTTGGTAGTTTCCACACTTTTTCCATTTGCAATGCCGGTTGATTGCTTTCCCAATCCTTTAGGGAATAAGCTTTCAATTCATTAAATCCGAGTGCGTACAACAACTGACGGTTTTCCATCCAAATCACTCCATGTCCCCAAAAAAGACTATCTTGAAAAAGAACTTGGTTAGGGCGGTTAATGTCAAATAATTGTATACAATCTCCTTCTTCATTATGTGATAATGCTACTACTACCCGATTATTGGGAAGTAGCTCTATGGAATGTGCGGCTGGAACTCTTGCATAAAATAAGCATTTTTCAGATGAGCGTTCGATAATAGCTGCTCCTCCGGCCGAAGAGGACATAAGTATCCAGTTTCCATTTTGGGCCGTCTTGCATTCATCCATTCCTCGAAAGTGTTTTTTGAAATCGTCAGGGATATTAGACTCCTGTGCATTCCATTTCCATACGATATCTAAATTTTTTCCCTCTGAGTTATCTACATTGACAATCCATACTTTATCGTCACCGCAGACAACAATCTCGTTCTTTATTTGTCCGGTAGCACATGCGCACAAGACAAAAAAAAGTATAAATATTGCATATATATTTTTCATGTTTTTTATATCCGTTTTATGAACTATTCAAGAAACTATTCGTTTCACAAATTCATTGCTGCCTCTTCTTATTTATCCCCTTTCAGGTACAAATCTCACTTTATAAAGATTCACATTACTGATGGTGATTGTTTTGTTGGGGTTTTGGATGTGAATATTATGTGTCCACCACTCAATATCTGCATAAGTATAAACTAAGTATTCGCTTTCTTTATCGTAATTGAAAGATTTGATAAATTTGCGACCTTTCATTGGTTCGAATTCAGAGATGGCTCCTGTATTTGTATCGAGTACATATACGTTATAAGCTGTTGTAAATCCTAATTCATGATCTGAAATACGAATTAAATCATGTCCATCCGGTATTTGCTCTGTCCCACCTAAAGGTAGATCCCATTCTTTCTTCTTCACAAATGAAGGCGTTGATGTATTCCAATCTTTCAGTTCATAAGCGAGTAATTTGTCATATCCTAATGCATATAAAAGTTGCTGATTTTCCATCCAGATAACACCATGTCCGCCTTTTTGATCTTCTTTAAAGATAACTTTGTTGGAAGCGTTTCTGTCATATACCTGGAAGCCACCTACGTCACCAGAGAGGGCCACAACGACTCGATTATTGGGCAGTAACTCAATAGAGTGTGCTCCTGGGGCATCCGCGGCAGTGAATAAACATTTCTTGGTTTTACGAGAAAGAATAAGAGCTGATCCTCCTGAAGATGCTAGCAAGACGAGTTGGTCGTTTCCTTCATTTACAACTTTACACTCATCTATTCCCAATAAACGTCTTTTCAACGTAGCCGAAAGATCGTCTGCTGTTTTTGAATCCCATTCCCATTCATATGGTACTGTGGTCATAGAGGCTTTGCCTATATTGATAATCATGACTTTAGAATCTCCACATGTAATGATTTCTTTATCTACTTTAGAAGATGAACCAGTGATAGTGTCATAAAGTTCATCTAAATTGACATCGTATTCATCTTTACATGCAACAAAAAGTAAAGCCAACACAAGTAATAAATTCCACTTTTTCATATTTTCGATAATTTATAATTTGTAATTAGTAACAGGGGATTCCGTATGAGCTTTTTTCATCTTTTTTTCTATTTCATTCACTACATTCGGATAAGTAGATGAAAGATTATACTGTTCTTGCGGATCTGTTTCCAGATCATACAACTCTACACAACGGTTTCCGTTTTTAATATTAGAAAGATATCCTTTCCATTTTCCCATGCGGAGAGCTTTCGAACCTTCTCCTTCCGGAAGCTCCCAATAAAGATATTCATGTGCTTTTTGACGATTGCCTTTCAAAGTAGGAAGAAAACTAATGCCATCTGTCTTTTTATAGGAATAGCCGGTAATTTCGCCTAATGTAGGCAACACATCCCAAAAGGCGCAAATATGATCGCTGACAGATCCGGCGGTAATCTGATCGTGCCAATGAACAATCATTGGCACTCGAATACCACCTTCACGTAAACTGCCTTTTCCCCAGCCTTTTTCCGATTTGAAGGGACCTGCACTATCAAACCAAGGAGCATTCACTCCTCCGTTGTGAGTAGGTCCGTCATCACTGCTGAATAGGATCAATGTGTTTTCATAAAGCCCGCATTCTTTTAATAATTCAATCAGACAGCCAACTTGTTCATCCATATAACTAACCATGGCAGCGTATGTGGCTTTCGGGTAGCGGCACGGAAAATACCCTTTATTACCCAAGTAAGGAGGCTCGTCACCAAATTTCTTTACATAATAATCAATCCAGCGTTGAGGTGCCTGTAATGGTACATGTGCAATGGGAGTAGGCCAATATAGAAAGAAAGGGTGCTCTTTATGTCGTCCTATAAACGAAAGAACCTCATGAAGCATTAACTTCGGAGCATAAGATTTGGAGACAAGGAACTCATAGCTTTCTTTCTTATAAGGATCGGCAGCCGCGTCTAACTTCTGATTCGGAGAAAGAAGACGATTAGGCAGATATTCCCGATGTTCGTTTCGCCACAGAAAAGAAGGATAATAATCATGTGCCTGTCGTTGGCAATGATATCCATAGAAGAAATCGAAGCCCATTTTACGGGGCGTAGAACTTGATCCTGGATAACCTAAACACCATGTACCGACGCAACCGGTTGTATAACCGACTTGTTTCAATAAGGATGCCACAGTTATTGTACCTTCAGGCATCGGACGCTGTCCCTCTAAAGTGGAATCTGCCAATACTGCCAAATAATTGCCAATATTACCTCGTTCAGGCAATTCATCATTTCCACGAATATAGGCATGTCCCGTATGTAATCCTGTCATTAATGAACAGCGAGAAGGAGAAGAAACGGCAGAGCCGGAATAATGTTGTGTAAACCGCATACCCTCTGCAGCTAACCGATCTAAATTCGGTGTCTCTATTTTTTGTTGTCCATAGCATCCTAAATCCCCATAGCCGATATCATCTGCTAAAATGTAAATAATATTGGGACGTTGCTTCGTGTCTTGAGCTTTAGCTCCTGACTGGTACATAACTGACAAAAAGAATATTGACAATAATGAGTATCTATTCTTCATTTCAATAAAAAGATTTGTTTATTTTTACCATCCCGGATTATTGGGTAGTAGATTCGGATTATCATTTACTTCTTGTTGGGGTAGTGGAAATAGATAATTCTTGTCATTAAACATACGTCTTTCGATAACAGAACCATCATATTTTTGTACAGTACTACCATCCATTAATTCTTTTGCAACTTTCCAACGGCGAATATCATTGTAGTACCAGCCTTCACCGGCAAATTCAATACGTCGTTCATGGCGTATTTTTTCACGCATCTGTTCTTTTGTGAAGTTATCTTTGGTTTTGTCAAACAAAGGCATCTTTACGGAAGGACGATTGCGCACTTCATTTATTGCATCATATACGGATTGGTCTGGTTCACTCAAACGTTCATTTCGTGCTTCTGCATATATCATTAATATATCGGCATAACGCATAAGAATAATGTTGATGTCATTCTTGTCATCTAGAGTTTCCTTTGCTGTGTCATAACGCGAATATTTCTTGAATGTATATCCAGTATTCACAAATTTGTCTTCCGTTACAATTTGTCCCATATAAGTAGCGCCTGGATAAACGATAGTGGCATAGAAGCGGGGATCTCTGTTTGTATACAAATCTTGGTCACTAGTATACGGTGAACCATCTTTCATATCGTAGGCCATTACTAAATCCAGAGTCGGAGCAATCGTGTTGAATTGGCGAAGCACGATATCCAGTCCATCTCCAGAATGTACGAAAGTTGGATAAAGATATTGTACGTCAAAGATTACTTCTTGATTGTTTTCATGGTCCCTTGAAAACAAATTGCGGTAATCAGGAAAGAGAGAATATTTATTAGACTTAATGACTGCTTCGGCAGCTTTTTCTGCTTCTTCCCACATCTCGTTATATAGATAAACGCGTGCTAGCAATGCTTTGGCAGCCCATTTGTTGGCTCGCCCTATTTGAGAAGATGTTGGCGGTAACGCTGTAAAAGCGTCATTCAAATCTTGAATTATTTGAGTTGTGATTTTTGTCTTTGGATCTCTTGGTAAAAATGACTGTGTGTTTACGTCAGGCTTATCTAAAATTAAAGGTGCGTCACCATACATATTGGTAAGATCAAAATAATATAATGCCCGCAGA
This sequence comes from Bacteroides celer, assembly GCF_002632415.2. NCBI lineage: Bacteria > Pseudomonadati > Bacteroidota > Bacteroidia > Bacteroidales > Bacteroidaceae > Bacteroides > Bacteroides celer. Next base: position 1,125,591 of record NZ_CP178209.1, read on the forward strand.
AATTTAGCTTCTCCTACCATCTCTTTCTTTTCATCTTCCGAAATGGTAAAAGAGGGAGCACCGGCAATAAATGTGTTACAACGTCCGATACCTTGGTAACATGCTCCCCATTTTCCATTCACTATACCTGAATTTATAGAATTGACTGTGCCATCACCAATTACTCTCCATCCATAGGCTCCGTTGTAATTATAAGCATTGGGTGTTCCCGTTTCACTAAAAATTAAGTTGCTTCCATACATGTATACGTTATACATTGTATTATAACAAGCTACTAAACCGGCTTCTATTTGTTCGGGGGATTTCCAGAAGTTTCCTTCTACATATTGGCTTGTTGGAACGGTGTCAAGAGAACAGCTTGTAACAGAAAGAAAAAATCCAAATCCTATTAATATTTTTTTCATAATCAGTATAATTTAGAATGTAATATTGAGACCGCCTGTAAATGATTTTACAGAAGGATATGACCATATATAGTCTGAAGTTAACGACCTTTCTGGATCAAAAATGTCAAAGTCAGAGAAGGTCAAGAGGTTTTCTGCATTCACAAAGACTTTTAACGCTGCAATTTTTAATGGGGTGATCCATTTTTTCGGGAAATCATAAGTCAGTTGAATGTTTTTTAAACGTAAATAAGAAGCATCTCTTAACCAAAATGTGCTGGACTTCGTATAATTATCATGCTGACTGTTGGTAGTCAGTAAACGTGGAAATCCGCCACCGGTATTTTCGGGTGTCCATGCTTTTTTCAACCACTCATAAGTAACACCTGCGCCATTAGCATACGGATACACCAAGTTATGAGTTGGGTAAGTACTAATGCCTGATACTCCTTGGAAAAACACATTCAATCCTATTCCTTTATAATCCAGGTTTAAACCGAACGAATAGGTGAAATCTGGTACGGAACTACCTGTCACGATACGGTCATCTTCTGTAATCTGTCCGTCAGGTACTCCTTCGGGGCCGGATACATCTCTGAAAATTAAGTCACCGGCATGTGTGTTGACGCTTTGGAAAGCATGATGTTTTACTTGATCTTCGGATTGGAAAATTCCATCACATATATAAAGATAGTAAGCATCAATGGGATATCCTTCTCTTGTAATTCTTCTGCCGTTAATCATATCATCACCGCCAATATTTACGACTTCATTCTTCACATAGGTAACATTACCATATATATTATAGTTGAATTTTCCGATGGTATTGCGATAAGCTAAGTTGGCTTCAAAACCTGTATTGTCAACTGTACCAATATTACGCATGGCTCCGGTTAGATTTCCGACTTGTGACGGTTGGTTGACAGAACGAAGAATATCCTTGGTCCTCTTTTTGAAAAATTCAATTGAACCACTCAGTGAATTATTGAAAATTCCGAAATCTAATGCCAAGTTGGTAATTGTTGTTATTTCCCATGAAATTTTGGGGTCAGCAGCTTGAGTTACCGCATATCCTGTTGCAGGTACATTACCAAATATATAATTTACCCCAGAATTCATAACTGGAGTATATTGAAATAAGCCGATCGACTGATTTCCCAATTGCCCCCATGAAACTCTCATCTTCAGGTTTGACAACCAGTTTTGTGCGTTTTCCATGAAATGTTCCTGGTCGATGCGCCATCCTGCAGAGAAAGAGGGAAAGAGCCCCCAACGATGTTTTTTTGCAAAACGGGAAGAACCATCATAACGGAGATTCATCTCGAACAAATAGCGATCTGCATAATCATAGTTCAATCTGCCAAAATAAGAAAGCAAACGGACTTTACTACTGGAACTGCTGGGTTTTAGAAATGTTGTTGCCAGTCCTACTTCTGTTAGTTCATTATCCAAATATCCGTTTTGTCCTCTTGCGCTGAATGACCAGGCATTGAATTCTTCATAGTTCATACCTAGCAGAGCGGAAATATCATGTTTTCCGTTAAATTTATGAGACCAATTAATGGTCTGGCTTATTGATGGATTGATATCGTCATTTGCTGTATTCATAGCTGTGGTATTTGCAATCATTTTTTGCGGTTCCAGTGTCTTGGGATTATATGTATAAGTTGCCGGTTGGAAATATCTTCTAGTCAGATCTACTTTTCTGATTCCTAATGTAACGTTGTATTTGATATCATAAGGGAAGACATATTCTGCGAATGCACTACTCACAATGCGGGTCTGTTTGTAATTGTTCTCTCCATCCTTACAAGCTAACATATTGCCGAATGCATTTTGTCCGGGAGTCACTACCCAACTACGCCCATAACTGCCATCAGCTAGATAAGGGGTCATTACAGGCAGGGCGCGCATGGCTAATTGCATATAATCAGAAATTCCATAATGTGGTTCATTATAGTTTCTGTAGTTTGCTGAAACATTGATACCAGCTTTGAATTGGCCATATTTAACAGTACTATTAAAGTTTATAGAAACTTTCTTGGCATCTGTGAATTTGACAACACCTTCTTGATCCAGATAGCCTATTGACAAACCTGTTTGTATATGCTCATTACCACCGGAAATACGTATATTATGTTCTTGTATAAAAGCGTCACGAAAGTATAGATCGAACCAATTGGTTGCAGGATAGGTATAAGGATCGACTTTCATTCCTTCTTTATATTCTTCTATAATATCTGCATAAAGAGGGGCTCTCCCTTCATTTTCATAGGCTTTGTCAAAGCCTTTCATATAAAGGATCGGATCCCATACCGCATCAGGCAGATAAGTAATTTGCTGTAATCCAAAAGAGTTATTGTATGAAACAGAAAACTGTCCTGCTTCTGCTTTTTTGGTAGTTACTAACACAACGCCGTTTGCTGCACGTGAACCATAGATAGAGGCTGAGGCTGCATCTTTTAATACGGAGATACTGGCAATATCACTGGGGTTTACATCGGTCAATGTGCCTGGGACTCCGTCTATTAGGAACAGCGGGTCATTGCCTGCGCCGGAAAATGTTCCCATACCACGAATACGAATAGTAGCCGCATCATTGCCAGGTTGAGCTCCAGCTGCAGAGTTTACATAGACACCTTGTGCTCCCTGTAATGCTTGGGTTGCATTTGTAATCGGACGATTCTGAATTGTTTTGGCATCTACTACGGAAACGGCTCCTGTCAGATTTACCTTTTTTTGTATTCCATAGCCAACTACAACCACTTCATCAAGAAGTTCTGTATCTTCTTTTAAGGTAATGAACATACTTTTTCCAAGGACGGTTTTTATCCGTTGCTCTTGATATCCTATATAGGAGATTTCAATCATTGTGTTGGGAGAAACCATAAAACTAAAGTTACCATCCATATCCGTAATTGTACCGTTCGTTGTTCCCTGTTCCTTGATGGTAGCGCCAACTATAGGCTCGCCATTTGTGTCAACCACTTTCCCTGTTACTTTATTAGACTTGTCAGAGGACTGGTTATCTGTAGCAGGAGTCACAATTATTTTGTTACCTTGTACTATATGAGAGAGGTGAAGTTTAGGTAGTTCTTGAATAAGCAGATCCTTAAGTTTAGCATTCTTTACAGAAATGGTAACCCCTTTTTTATTCTCTACTTCTACGCTACGGTATGAGAAACGATAGGGCGTTTGGGATTCAATTGCATTAAATAACTCTTTTACTGATGCATTTTTTAAATTAATGCTGACTTTTCCTGTCTGTGCATTAGCACTTGTGAATGTTAAGAAACAAAAAAATAACAATAAGGAATACAACTTGATTGTATTTTTATTATCTTTCTGCACTAAACTGATTAATTGTTTTTTATTTTTCATAAATACACAACTATTTGGTTTATTTTCTTTTTTATTAAGAGTTGGTATGAGCGGAAACTCATACAAGACTCATTCCTAACTTCGGATAATGGGCAAATTATCCGAAGTTTTTTTGTTTTTCATTCATGTTTTCATATCATTTCATTTTAAGATTAATAATTATTTGTTCATTCGAATATTTATCTTTCCATCCTTAACTGTGTAATTGAATCCATAATGTATTTTCAATACTTCCAATATATCTTCGATTTTCTCATCATCGAATGCACCAGTGTATACATCATCTACGGATATTGAACTATCTATTGAGAATTTCACACGAAATTTCCTTGATAAACATTGGAATACATTCTCCAATTTTTCTTCCCGGAATACTAATTCTTTGTTCAACCAAGCTGTTTCTATTTTAGTAGTGGTCTTTTCTATATTAAGTTTATTATCATATTTGTTATAAGTAACTTTTTCATTGGGTTTAACGCAAATAGTCTGATAGGGAGGCTGCGATGTAGATACATTAACATGTCCTTCTACCAAAGCCATCTCTATAATATCCTTATCCTCATAGGCATAAAGATTGAACTTTGTTCCTAAAACTGTGACATCTATATATCCGGTATTGACAATAAACTTTTTCTCTGTGTTTTTCTTAACTTCAAAATATCCTTCACCCGATAATTTCACCTTGCGATTATCCTGTCCGAAATTTTGTTGATATGTAAGGGATGAGTTTGCATTTAGACGAACCAATGTACCATCAGGAAGAGTCACTTGAGAAGTGCCGGAATCTCCTGAACGTACTATTACATCTTGTTCAGCCAATGTTTGCAACTCTTGGTGTTGTATGTAGTACAGTATGGTTAATCCGCTTGCAAAAAGGAAAAGAATTGAGGCTGCAATTTGTCCCCAGTGCCGTGTTATTTTGTAAAAAGGTGAGATCTTCATCTTTTTATGTAGGTGAGAGTACAAGGAGTCAATCTTTTCTTGAGATAAAGAAGGATATGTATCAAATTTATTCCATTCTTCGAAAAGAACGTCCTCCAACTCTTGGTCAGACGAGTCGTTAACTGTTGATACCAATTCTTTAAAATCCGATAGTGAAAGATTACCGGACTGAAACTTCTTTAATAAGTCTTTTGCTTTATTTACTATGTGCATATTTATAACATTTTATATGTTATATCCACAAGTAAGCTAAATGTAACATCAAAAGTATTATGTTATAAAACACATAAACAAGAGAACTTTCAAATATCTTTCAGGAAGAGAAGAAGAAGAGGATAATATTGACGCAATTCTACACGGAGAATTTTTAGAGCCATACATAATTGATTTCTCACGACTTGGTTAGTTATCGACAATTTTTCAGAAATTTCAGAAATTGACATACCATATTCTTTATTCATTTCGAATATGATACGTTGACGAGGAGATAGGTGTTGTTTTCCTTTTTCTAATGCATTTACAAATTGGTCATAGCACATCAATGATTCAGCTTCAGCTGTTTCTGTAGACGACCGATTAAGATATTCAACGTAATCTTCCATCAAGGGGTTATTTAACTGACGGCGCATTTCTTTTAGTAGAAAATGATATGCAATCGTAAATAAGTATGATTTAAACGAAACGTCTGGATTAAGATTAGCACGATTAGACCATATACGTAAAAAAGTTTCCTGAACAACATCATCGGTTGCATCTTTCGACTTTAGGTATTGAAACACGAATCCATATAGCCGAGATACCCATTGCTCATAAAGTTCTTGATAGGCTTTCTCGGAGCCATTCCGAACAGATAATAATATTTTTCTTTGTTTTTCTATAGTTTCACAATGCATCACTTTGGATAATATTTTAATAAACAATTAGGACTGTTGATTGTCAACCTCAAAACGTCTTTATTGTTTTTGGATAGCACTCTTATATCGAACTAATTTATACAGATAGAATATTTGTATAAAATATTGATTGATATTGCAATTTATGTATTTTTTTTTAAGAATCGTGTATAAAAACATAAAAATATATTAGGCATGTCCCATTTCTATGTAGACAGCTAATGGAAACATCATGATTGTTGTACTTTGGGTAAGTTTTTAATATGTGATCCGGAAATGGCATAATATAGCATAACTAGTTCACATATAAGTGCAATTATCCATGTCCATTGCCAGCTTCCCCATGTGTCGGCAAGGATGCCTTGAAGTACAGGGAATATGGCACCGCCGAATACTCCCATCATAAGAATGCCGGAAGCTTTGGAAGTGTATTGCTGCAATCCTTTAATAGCTAAAGTGAATATGCAACCCCACATTACAGAATGGCATAGTCCTACAGATACCAATATCCATAAATTGTTGGTAAGAATAGCCACCAATATAAGTATTGTAGCAATAATGGTGGTTACAGTGAGTAATATGCGTGGAGAAACATTGTTGAAAAAACTAAATATAAGCCTTCCTACCATCAAACCTCCCCAATAGAGAGTGGCGAGTAATGCGGGGATACCTAGATCTAACCCCCAGACTACTATATGACTTTTTCCAAAGCAAAAAAAACTGTGCCCATTTTCTATTAGTTCCATTGCATGCAAATTGATATTTACTCCAATTGATACTTCTGCCCCTACATAAAAAAATAGGGCGATGACTCCTAAACTTAAATGTTGATAAGACCAAATACTGTGTTTGGGCTTATTGTTATTGTCAACTCTGGTTCCTTGAATATCAGGCAGGTTTAGTCGGGAGGTGATTAATGTAGTGATAATGATACATAAGGTGATCATTAAAAAGGGAAACATTAATTGGTCGGCCGTAACACTTTCAAGCGTAACACCGGCAAAGATAATTCCTGTAACAAAAAAAGGAGCGATCGTAGTACCAAATGAATTGATAGCACATACGATATTGATACGCTGTACCGGCTGCGTATTTGGCAGTTCATAGGCGGCAATATAAGGGTTGATTACAACTTGTAGTAAGGCCGCTGATGTTCCCATTAAATAGGAGCCCAATAGAAAAATAAAGTAGCCATAAGGAACTTGGTCTTTAAAAATTAGCATGCGAGCATCTCCGTAGTGTACTACAAGCCAGGACGAGAGAGAATACATTAATAGACCGATAACCATGATTGACAGTGCGCGTAGTAATGTTTTCTTGTAACCGTGCACGTTTATCCATTTTCCTCCTAATGAACTATTCAGTAAATATCCGAGGAAGAAAAAGAAAGATATAAAAGTTGTTAATGTATTTCTCAATTCATCTGCATGCGAAAGAAACGCAATTTTTAAAGGACCTTGAAACTGCCCGTTCACAGTTGTTAGGAAACCTACTATGAAATATATGAAAGTCAGGACAATGAATGGACCGAGACTGTTATTTTTTTGTGTATTCATAATATTAGGGTACAAAAAAGAGTTTTGTTATAATATACTTTCCAGTGTTGACATTGTTCCCTTTTCTTTGATTGCATTCACCATTTGCAGATATAATTCAACAAATTCGTCGGCAGCTTTCAGTTCTGTACTTTGGAAAGGTGATAGTGAGAGGAAATCTATTGGGGAATTACTGGCTATAAGGATGTCATCTGTTGCTGTCAGCCATGGCTCTGCAATCTCAAATCTAGTTCCGTTATCATCAGTCTTATATTTCAAGTAATGACGATAAGCAGCAAAAAGATACGCTTGGCGAGTAAGATTTGCGCGGTCACGGATCATCTGGATTAGATTTGGCATGATATATACGGGAAATTTGGATGCACCGTCAAAACATAAACGCGCTACTTGGTCGCTAACGGTATGATTACCGAAACGTTCTATTAAAGTTTGTTTGTACAAATCCAGATCCATGTTTCCCGGTGCAGGAACATACGGAGTAATATCAATATCCATGAAGCCACGTACGAACTTTTTAATTCGTTCATCGGATATGGCGACGTCTACTTTACGATATCCGCTCAGGAAAGCAGGATATGAAAGTAAGGTATGGGAGGCATTCAATAGGCTGAGCTTCATATTTTCATAGGTAGTCACATCCTGCGTAAATTCTACGCCGACCTTTTCCCATGCAGGACGACCGGCGATAAATTTATCCTCCACTACCCATTGGATGAAGTCTTCGCAATATACAGGTGCTCCGTCTTGAGTTCCATTTTGGGTGTTCAGCCGGATAATGTCTTCAGGTTGGGTCGAGGGGGTTATACGGTCTACCATACTGTTAGGAAAAGTGATATTTACTGTTGCCCATTCTGCTAGTTCTGGATCTTGGGCTTGGAAAAAGGAGAGAAATGCTTTGCGTGCGGTGTTACCATTATGTTGTAAGTTGTCACAAGATAAAATTGTGATAGGTCCATTCCCGACAGCTTTTCTTTTCCGTAATCCTTCGGCTACAAAGCCAAAGGTCGTTTTCGGGCTTTGTGGGTGTGTTAAGTCATATTTGATATTTTCATTATCCAGCATAAATTCATTGGTAGCTTTCGCTATATTATATCCGCCTTCGGTGATAGTTAGTGTAATGATATGGATATTTTTATCGGCAATTTTATTAATAATGGCTGCTGGATTTTCGATTCCCCAAATCAACTCGATTAATGAACCTATTTGATAAGTTTGGTCTTTACCATCTCGTCCGCAAATAGTTAGTGTATATTCCTTTTTTTGCTTTTCTAGTATTCTGTACAGGCGCTCATCTCCAGGCAATAGCATAGCGCCGCAAATACCCCAATCCTGTTGGGTAGGATCTTCTAATAATGAATTAGTATAAAATTCTTCATGGGCACGATGGAAGTTACCGACACCAATATGTAAGATACCTGGTTTGATATGTTCGCGGTTGTAATTGTAAGAAAGTACTTGTGTTTTCATGTTTTCTTTATTTTTTAATTCTATATTATTGTTAATGAAGCAAAGATAAGTTTGGTGAATAATAAAAAGCTGTTTTTTGAGGACGTTTTACCTGCAAACGATTGCGGGAACGTTCCCAAAATCTGCAAACGTTCCCAATGATTAGGATTTGTCATTGTAAATGCATATTTTTGCCCTAAGTTAAAATACAAAAGTAGCTATGAAGCACATTACCATTAAAGATATAGCCCGACATTTGTCTTTGTCTGTTTCAACAGTATCTCGTGCGTTGATAAATGATAAGAACATCCGTCAAGAGACTAAGGAAAGGGTGCTGGAAACAGCAAAAATGTTAGGGTATAAGCCTAATCCGGTAGCTACCAATTTGAAATATGGACATACGAATACTGTTGGGGTTATCGTTCCGGAAATGCTCACTCCGTTTGCTTCACAAGTGATAAGCGGTATACAAAGTGTACTTTATGCTAATGGGATAAAGGTTATTATTGCAGAATCAGATGAAGATCCAAATAAGGAAAGAGAGAATCTGCAAACAATGGAAAGGTTTATGGTAGATGGAATTATTATCTGTCTTTGTAGTTATAAGGAGAATTTGGATCAGTATATACGTCTGCAGCAGGCGGAAATGCCCATGGTTTTTTATGATCGTATACCGTATGGAATGAATGTTTCCCAGGTTATTGTAGACGATTATATAAAGGCTTTTTTTTTGGTTGAGCATTTGATTCGGGAAGGTTATAGGCATATTGTTCATTTACAGGGACCTGATGATGTGTATAATTCAGTAGAGAGGGCGAGAGGATATAAAGACGCATTGGTTAAATTTAACATTCCGTTTGATAAAGATAGGATGTTAAAGGCGGGGTTGACTTTCAAGGATGGAGCAAATGCGGCAGATATGTTAATAGAAAAAGGAGTCTCCTTTGATGCAATTTTTGCTTTCACAGACACATTGGCTATTGGTGCAATGAATAGACTGCGGGATTTAGGTAAGAAGATTCCGGAGGAGATTGCTATTGCTAGTTTTTCTGGTACGGTGTTATCTACAATTGTTTATCCACAATTGACTACGGTTGAGCCTCCTTTACAACAAATGGGTAAGGTGGTGGCTGAATTGATAATTGAGAAGATTAAGGAGCCGTTATCTCCAAATCGTTCGATAGTGTTGGATGCCGAGATTAAGTTGCGTGCTTCTTCTAAAAAGGAAAAAGATTCAAAAGGTAAGTAGGAACCAACCTATGCACAAAGTGCTTTACTGATATTATAAAACAATAAATAGATAACTTCAATTGAATTTTATTGATTATATTTGTGGCGCGAATAAGCTAACGAAATAACATTTAATAATTAATACTTAAAAAAATGGCTTTAGAAATTACAGACAGCAACTATAAAGAGGTTCTTGCAGAAGGAAAACCGGTTGTTGTGGATTTTTGGGCTCCTTGGTGTGGCCCTTGCAAGATGGTGGCTCCTATCATTGAAGAATTGGCTGCGGAGTTTGAAGGACAAGTAATCATCGGTAAATGCGATGTAGATGAAAATGGTGATATGGCTGCTGAATATGGTATCCGTAATATTCCTACTGTATTGTTTTTCAAGAACGGTGAAATAGTAGACAAGCAGGTAGGTGCAGTTGCTAAATCTGTATTTGCGGAAAAAGTAAAGAAGCTTTTATAGTCGATAATACTTAATACCTATTACTTAATACTTAAATTACCATGGGACTGGAAGACGATTTTTTATTAGCAGATGCCGATGACGAAAAGACCATCGAGTTTATCAAAAACTATCTGCCTCAAGAACTGAAGGAGAAGTTCTCGGACGACGAATTGTATTATTTTCTCGATTTAATCGACGAGTATTACTCTGAAAGTGGCATTCTCGACGCTCAGCCCGATGAAGATGGTTATGTCAACATCGATTTGGAAGAGGTTGTGGCTTACATTGTAAAAGAAGCCAAAAAGGATGAAGTAGGAGAATATGATCCTGAAGAAGTCCTCTTTGTGGTTCAGGGAGAGATGGAATACGGAAACTCTCTGGGACAAGTGGACTAAAACGACGTCCGGTCTCATTGTAGATAAAATTAAGAAAAGGGGTGTACTCTGTTGTGAGTATGCCCCTTTTTTGTGCTGGCTTTCTCAAACATTCTTATGCCTATGAGAAAAAGTTCTCACTGCGATGAGAAAAAATACTCATTACAATGAGAATTAATTCTCACTATGGTGAGAATACTCCCTTGCCTGAATAGTCTGAAACAGCGTATTCTAGTTATATTTCTTCCAATGCATAATACTGATAATCGCGAAGTACAGTCTGAAGAAATTTTTCCTGATTACCGTCACGAGGAGTAACAGAAAGCAATTCCTGTACTTTCTTAGCAAGTGCCGTGACACGTCTTGCCCGGTCTTTCTCGCTGGATTCCAGTGTTCGGGTAATTACATTCACTTGTTCGAGTGATAAATCAGCCGATTGCGGATATACCGGATGATAATTCTGGGTAAGATAATCGAATTCATCCAGGCTGACATGAATCTTACGATAGTTTTTCTCTTTAATCACCATCGTACCGGCAGCAAGATCTCCTAGCCGTTGATTGTTTTTATTCAGTAAAATGACCAGAAGTCCCAGGCCACTTGTGATAGGACCGTCGATCGGGAAAAGAATCCATCGTAACAGATAAGATCCTATGCTGGGAGTGGAACCGTCCACTTTTACAACACGGATATTGATGAGTTTCTTTCCAAAACTCTGTCCGTGATTGAACATCTCGCAAAGAAAAGAATAACCGAGAATCGGCAAATAAACGATGCACAGGAAAAAGAATAAACGGAATCCTGACGGTAAACTTAATTCGGATAAGAGAGTGGCAGTGGACAAGATGTAAAGTCCGATCAGAAAATAATCGATGATTAAAGCCATCAGTCGTTCGCCGATACTGGCTGGCGTTTGGCTGATACGAACGAATTGTCCGGTTATTATCGTAGATTCTGCCATTTCAGGTTAAACATTTTTAGGATTCCGTTGCAAATATATCATAATTCTCTTATTTTTGCTTCCGGTTTCGGACAAAACTTATCCGAAATCTATTGAAAAGCATGAAAGAAGTAACGTTTATTCGTCGGAACATTGAAAAATGGAAGGTGACAGAGAAGGTTGTAGAGCGGGCGGCGAGTCTGTCTCCCGATCAACTGGCCGATGCATATACGGACTTGACAGCTGACCTGGCATTTGCGCAAACACATTTCCCGACTTCCCGTATTACTATTTATCTGAACAATCTGGCTTCGGCGTTGCATAACGAGATTTACCGGAATAAACGAGAGAAGTGGACACGCATTATTACCTTTTGGACACAGGAAGTGCCACGAACCATGCACGATGCACGCCGCGAATTACTGACCTCCTTTCTGATTTTTGTAGCCAGCGCATTAATCGGTGTATTATCTGCAGCGAATGATCCGGATTTTGTCCGGCTGATATTAGGAAACGGTTATGTAGATATGACACTCGACAATATAGCCAATGGTGAGCCCATGACCGTGTATAACGGCTCTTCTGAAGTACCGATGTTTCTAGGCATTACGCTTAATAACGTGATGGTATCTTTCAACTGCTTTGCCATGGGATTGCTGACCAGTTTCGGCACAGGATATATGCTTCTTTCCAATGGTATCATGGTAGGAGCTTTCCAAACATTTTTTTATCAGCACGATTTGTTATGGGAGTCCAGTCTTGCCATCTGGCTACACGGGACGCTTGAGATTTGGGCGATCATCGTGGCCGGTGCCGCCGGATTAGCTTTAGGAAACGGTTGGTTGTTTCCCGGCACGTATTCACGACTGGAATCTTTCAGAAGAGGAGCGAAGCGAGGCTTGAAAATAGTGATCGGCACTGTTCCGGTATTCATTATGGCAGGCTTTATAGAAGGTTTTATTACCCGTCATACAGAACTTCCCGATATGTTGAGGCTCGGTGTGATACTCACTTCTCTGACATTTATTATATTCTACTATATTTATTTACCAAATAGAAAAAAACATGGAATCACAGAAACCTAAGATTGCGATGTATGTGAAACGTCCTTTCGGTGAGAAGTTGAACGCTTCTTTTGATTTTATAAAAGAGAATTGGAAACAATTGTTTAAGTATTCAACTTATCTGATACTCCCTATATGCTTAATTCAGGCTGCTAACTTTAGTGGTTTAATGGGAAGTATGACAGATCTTAGTGCCATGCAAACTTCAGGAGGAATAGGTGAGAATCCGTTGGCTGCTCTGGGACCTTCATTTGCATTGAATTATGCGGGAGTGATCTTCTTCTCATGCTTGGGAGGTTTGCTGCTGACTTCCCTGATTTATGCGATGGTGCGATTGTACAATGAACGGGAAGAACGCCTGAACGGAATTGTATTTGGCGATATAAAACCATTGCTGCTCCGTAATGTCAAGAGGCTGTTCCTGATGGGGATTGCTTGTGGCTTCTTGTTCTTCTTTGCGGTGATCCTTGTTGTTCTATTGGCTGTGTTAACACCTTTCACGCTCATTCTGACCATTCCGCTTTTATTCGCATTTATGATACCTTTGGTATTAATGTCTCCCATCTACTTATTTGAAGATATTTCGTTGAGCGAGGCATTTGCAAAGACATTCCGGTTAGGATTCGCAACCTGGGGCGGAATTTTTCTGATATTATTTGTAATGGGACTCATTGCCAGCGTATTGCAGACAATTGTTTCTATACCATGGTATGTGATCTATATTGTGAAAATGATTTTTACTATGAGTGACGGAGGTGCAACCTCTTCATCGGTCGGACTGAACTTCGCACAATATTTGTTCTCTATCCTGATGTTGTATGGTTCTTACTTGTCGGCTATATTCAGTATTGTCGGTCTGGTTTATCAGTACGGTCATGCATCGGAAGTGGTAGACAGCATAACGGTAGAAAGCGATATTGATAATTTTGATAAACTCTAAAACATACCTCAACTAGATGAATCTCACTTCCCCGGCTGATACATTAGTCTGTGATACGGCGCAGATTGCCCTTTGGCAGTCTGATCCGGCATACAACTATAACCGTGAATTGATTACTCCGGAGATGAATGTCTTTGAGTGGATCAGCAGGCAGTTTGGGGAATTGATGCGTAAGATATTCGGCAGTCGTTTTGCTGAAGAGTATTCAGGGCTTATCCTGATATGTATTGCCATTCTTATTTTGCTATTGATTGTTTGGTTCGTCTACCGGAAACGCCCCGAATTGTTTATGGTCTCTCGTAAGAATGCATTGCCTTATACGATTGAAGAGGATACAATTTACGGTGTGGATTTTCCGGGAGGTATTACAGAGGCACTTTCCCGTCAGGATTACCGGGAAGCGGTACGTTTGCTTTATTTGCAAACTTTGAAACAACTTAGTGATGCAGAACGTATTGACTGGCAACTTTATAAAACACCTACCCAATATATCAATGAAGTACGGATGCCGGCTTTCCGGCAACTGACCAATCATTTCTTACGGGTACGTTATGGAAACTTTGAGGCGACGGAAGAACTCTTCCTGACCATGCAGTCTCTACAGGGAGAAATAGAGAAAGGAGGCGTCTCATGAAAGGAAGCCGTTGGTTTATTATCTTTATTGTTGCCTTTCTATTCATCATGTTTGCAATAGAATATCATTTGCCGAAGAACTTTGTGTGGAAGCCCACTTTCGGACATTATGATGAGCAACCTTTTGGATGCGCGATATTCGATAGTCTGTTATCTTCTTCTTTGCCACAGGGCTACACCTTTTCGAAAAAAAGTCTCTATCAGTTGGAGCAGGAAGATACAACGCAGCGCAGAGGGATATTGGTAATCTCTGATAATTTGCGATTGTCGGATGTTGATGTAAACGCTCTGTTGAAAATGGCGGAACGCGGAGATAAGATCATGCTGGTGAGTACCTTGTTTGGCAGATATATGGAAGATACTTTGAGCTTCAGGTCTTATTATTCCTACTTCAGTCCGATGGCTTTGAAGAAATATGCAACTTCATTCTTGTTAAAAGACAGTCTGTGCTGGGTGGGAGATTCGGCGGTTTATCCCCGTCAGACTTTTTATTTTTATCCCCAGTTGTGCTCTTCTTATTTCTGGGGAGATTCGCTTCCTGAAAGGGTACTGGCACAAAAAGTCCTTGAGTCGAATGAGTTCCGGTATGAAACAGAGATGGACTCGTTGACAACGGATAGTCTTGTTTATATGCCTGTAGCGATGTCCCGTCGGTGGGGGAAAGGAGAAGTTATTTTAGTTTCCACTCCTTTGATTTTTACCAATTACGGAATGTTGGACGGCAAAAATGCAACCTATATCTTCCGTTTGTTGTCGCAGATGGGGAAGCTTCCTATCGTTCGCACGGAGGGGTACATGAAAGAAACTGCACAGGTGCAGCAATCACCTTTCCGTTATTTTCTTGCACATGAACCGCTTCGTTGGGCTTTGTATCTGACGATGATTACCATCATACTCTTTATGATATTCACAGCGAAGAGGCGGCAACGGGTGATCCCTGTTATTCACGAGCCGGCCAATAAATCTCTTGAATTTACCGAACTGATAGGCACGCTTTACTTTCAGAAGAAAGACCATGCGGATTTAGTTCGCAAGAAGTTTTCCTATTTAGCCGAAGAACTTCGGAGAGAGATTCAAGTGGATATTGAAGAAGTGGCCGACGATGAACGCTCTTTCCACCGGATTGCCCGAAAAACCGGAATGGATGTCGGAGAGATTGCTAAATTTATCCGCGAAGTCAGACCCGTGATTTACGGAGGACGTGTTATTGATGCGGAGCAGATGAAGGTATATATCGATAAAATGAATGAAATAATCAATCATATCTAAAGAAGAAATTTATGGAAGAGAATACAGAACAGCGAGTAGATTTAACTCTCTTTTCCGAGAAGATACAAGAGTTGAAAGACCGGATTGCTTCCGTCATAGTAGGGCAGGAGCAGACAGTGGATTTGGTACTGACGGCAATTTTGGCGAATGGACACGTATTGATAGAAGGTGTTCCGGGAGTTGCGAAGACACTGTTGGCCCGTCTGACAGCTCGTCTGATTGATGCAGACTTCAGTCGTGTTCAGTTCACTCCGGACTTAATGCCGAGTGACGTATTAGGTACGACTGTGTTTAATATGAAAACGAATGGTTTTGATTTTCATCAGGGACCGATTTTTGCGGATATTGTATTGGTCGATGAAATCAACCGTGCTCCTGCCAAAACACAGGCTGCCTTGTTTGAAGTAATGGAAGAGCGCCAGATCAGTATTGATGGAACGACTCACCGGATGGGAGATCTTTATACGATTTTGGCTACCCAGAATCCGGTAGAGCAGGAGGGAACATACAAACTTCCCGAAGCACAGCTCGACCGTTTTCTGATGAAGATAACGATGGATTATCCTTCATTGGAAGAGGAAGTGAATATCTTGGAACGTCATCATACCAATGCCGCATTGGTGAAATTGGATGATATCACTCCCGCCATTACCAAAGAAGAAGTGCTGTCCCTTCGTGCTTTTATGAATCAGGTATTTGTAGACCGCACGTTACTTCAATATATCGCATTGATTGTGCAGCAGACCCGTACCAGTAAGGCCGTATATTTGGGAGCTTCTCCACGTGCATCTGTAGCCATGCTGCAATCGTCAAAAGCGTATGCTCTTTTGCAGGGACGTGATTTTGTGACACCGGAAGATATCAAGTTTGTAGCTCCTTATGTACTTCAGCACCGTCTGATCCTGACTGCGGAAGCTGAAATGGAAGGCTATTCACCGGTGAAAGTGACACAACGCTTAATTGATAAAGTGGAAGTCCCGAAATGAAAAGATTTATGATTTATGAATTCTGATTTATGATTTGGGCTGCGCGTTGGATGTCTGACCTTATTCATAACATAAATCGAAGAAATCATAAATCGTAAATTATAAACTGTACGTAAATTGTAAGTTGAAGAAATCGTAAATCCAAGAAATCATAAATCATAATTCATAAATCATTTGTTTCTAACTCGTCGTTTCTATATTGCCCTTGTCCTGGTTATCCTGTTGTTGGGTAGCGGATATGTTTTTGCTCCGTTCTTTGTTATCGGGCAGTGGGCACTCTTTGTCTTGCTTTTGGTGGTACTGGCAGACGTATATTCTCTTTATCGTATTCGTGGAATCCGTGCTTTCCGACAGTGTGCCGACCGTTTCTCTAATGGCGACGAAAATGAAGTAAGTATTCGGGTAGAGAGTAGTTATCCGCATCCTGTATCTTTAGAAATCATAGATGAGATCCCTTTTATCTTTCAGAAACGTGATGTCGACTTTCAGGTGAAGCTTGGAGCAAACGAGGGAAAAACAGTTACCTATCGTCTTCGACCTACTCATCGTGGCGTTTACTCTTTCGGTCATATCAGAGTTTTTGTGACCGGAAAAATCGGCTTTATATCCCGGCGCTATACTTGTGCAGAACCTTTGGATATCAAAGTGTACCCGTCATATCTGATGCTCCATCAATATGAACTGCTGGCAATAAGTGATAATCTGACAGAATTGGGAATAAAACGTATTCGCCGGGTTGGGCATCATACGGAGTTTGAGCAAATTAAAGAGTATGTAAAGGGGGATGATTACCGTACGATTAACTGGAAAGCAAGTGCCCGCCGGCATGAACTTATGGTGAATGTGTACCAAGACGAACGTTCACAGCAGATTTATAATGTGATCGATAAAGGTAGAGTGATGCAGCAAGCTTTCCGTGGAATGACCTTGCTGGATTATGCAATTAATGCTTCGCTGGTGCTTTCGTATGTTGCCATGCGGAAAGAAGATAAAGCCGGATTAGTGACTTTCGATGAACACTTCGATACTTTCGTGCCTGCTTCCAAGCAACCGGGATATATGCAGACATTGCTGGAAAGTCTTTATAGCCAGCAGACCACTTTCGGGGAGACAGACTTCTCGGCTCTTTGCGTTCATTTGAACAAACATGTCAGTAAGCGTAGCCTGCTGGTACTATATACTAACTTCTCGAGCATAGGAGGAATGAACCGTCAATTATCTTACCTGAAACAACTAAACCGCCAACACCGTTTGCTCGTAGTCTTTTTTGAAGATGTCGATTTGAAGGAATATATCGCCCAACCGGCAAAAGATACGGAAAGCTACTATCGTCACGTGATTGCAGAAAAGTTCGCTTACGAGAAGCGGCTGATTGTATCTACTTTGAAACAACATGGAATCTATTCTTTATTAACTACACCGGAGAATCTTTCGATTGATGTGATTAATAAGTATCTGGAGATGAAGTCACGACAACTACTATGATAAGTCTTTTATAATTTGTTCAACTGTCTCTTTTAAAGGAGGAAGATGTTTTTGTATGACTACCCAGATAATCTCGTAGTCAATGTTAGCATATTCATGAGAAATGATATTTCTTAATCCAATAACCTTTGCCCATGGAATTTGGGGATAATCTTTAAGAAAGTTCTTTTGTGTTTTGTCGTCAACAGCCTTAATCGTTTCTCCTATTACTTGGATTCGCATGATGCATGCGTCTAAGATGGTCATTCCCCAAGGTGATAACAAAAAATCATCTACGTTCTGAATGTTCTTACACCTTTCTTCAATGATAGATATTGATTCTGATATTTGGAGAAACTTGTCTTGGGTTTCTTCTTTAAGCGTATATTCCATCTCTTGCTATTCTTTGGGAAATAAGTGAACGGAGGTTTTTACGCAAACGAAGGAGGTCTATTTTGCAGTTACATATACGTTCCAGTTCTTCTTTAATATCAAACATAATAAAAGGGTCCGGATCCTTTAGTTCAACAAAAACATCCAAATCACTCTCTTCATGTTGCTCTCCACGGGCAACAGAACCAAAAATACCAATAGAAATAATTCCATATTTCTCGGCAAACTGTTGTTTGAATTGGCGAATTTTTGTAAGATATTCATTGGTTGTTTTCACTTTTCTATCCTCCTTTCATACAAAAATAGTAAAAAATGGGAAGAAAACAAAAGGATTCTCTTAAAAACATATTATCCTCCTATGGCTTTCCGTGTTTCCACAAAGAAGAATACAGCCATTCCAATGATGGTAATTCCCAGTATTCCATAGAAGAGTCGTGCTCGGTTGCGTCCTACATTCCGGACAATGGTTTGTGCGTTGCGCGTTGTAAAGAACCAGTCCCAGTTTAGCAATGACGCCAGCAGGGAGACGATTCCTGCCAGCGCAAAGATTCCTTGTACGATATATTGTCCGGTCATAGTCTGATTACTCTATTTCCGTTTTCCAGTTCTTCAATCGTTACTTTTACGGCATTTCCCGGAAGTAGTTCTTCTACCAGTTCCGGCCATTCGATAAAGCAGAGAGCGCCACTGTAGAAATAGTCTTCGTAACCCATGTCGTACACTTCGCTTAGCTTCTTGATGCGGTAAAAATCAAAGTGATAGATTAACTCTCCGGTTTCGTCCGAACGGTATTCGTTGACAATAGCAAAAGTAGGAGAAGTGATAACATCCGTTACGCCCAATTCTTCGCAGAGTGCTTTGACAAATGTCGTTTTGCCGGCACCCATCTTTCCGTATAAAGCAAATACAGTGTTGTCGCCCATAGCAGCGATAAATTCACGGGCTGCTTCATGGATACTTTCCAGTGATTGAATTTTGATTTCCATATACTATCTATTATTATGACTTTTTCCTGCAACAACTCTTTCCGATTTTACAAACAGCGTAAATCAGGATAGAGAAGAATATGATGGAAGCTCCCGAAGGGACTTTCCAGTGATAAGAAATAAATAATCCACCCAAGCAGCCCAAGAAACCGATGCCGATTGATAACCAGATAATCTTCTTGAAACTATAGGTGAACAAGTTGGCTGTCATCTGTGGAATGGTGAGAAGAGAAATGGCCAATACGATGCCTACCATTCGCAGGCAGGCTACAATGGTCAGTGCGATGAACATCATCAGTACATATTCAAAAATCTCTACCGGAATCTTTTGCGAACGTGCAAACTCACGGTCAAAGGCAATATATACGATAGGGCGGATAAACAGATAAAAGAATCCGGTCAGTATGAGTGCCAATATGCCGAGCATCCATAAGTCGATTTGGTTGATGGTCAGTATATTGCCGAAGAGGTAAGCCGACAGGTCGGGCGCAAATCCCGGTGACAGGAAGCTGAACATAATTCCGAGTGCCATCCCTAACGTCCAGAATACTGCAATGGCAGAATCTTCGCGCATATCTTTCCGTCTGCTAAGCCATTCGACGCCAAAAGCAGATAATACCGAGAATACGGCTGCCGATAGTATCGGGGAAATTCCGGCAAACAATCCTAACCCGATTCCTCCGAAAGAAGCATGAGTGATTCCTCCGCTGATAAATACCAGGCGGCGGGTTACGATATATGTACCGATAATCCCACAGGCAATGCTTGCCAGCAGACTTCCCAATAGGGCGTGTTGAAAGAATGTATATTGTAGTAAATCCATCACATCACCTGTCATCTGCCTTTTTTACTTCTATGTTTCTTCTTTCTCCGATAATCAGAAAAACTTCGTCTTTGAGATCATCCGGTAGTTCAATGCCACGGAGCTGAAGGCTACGCACCCATCCGGCCACTTCTACATCCAGTGTCGTATACAATACATCCCGAAACATTTCTGTTTCTTCTTCTGTGTACGCATCTCCTGCCTTGCCAATGAACTGGTCCAGTTCTTCGTCATCGTAATATTCTATCTTTTTGCTGACAGCTGCCAGCAGGCTATCCCGTTCGCATACTTCGTGTTGTCCGCAGCATTCCACATCTACTTCCTTCACTTCCGGCATACGGTCCAGTTCGCCCTTTTCTATTTTCTTTTGCAGTCTTTTGTTGCGGATAATTCCGGCTATCAGCGCAATGACACCCAGCAACACCAGACTTATAATAAGTATCCACATGACAATATAACAGTTACCAATCAATTTTGTGCAAAGTTACTTATAAATTTGTATTCTATCGTGTATGCTATCTATTTCTTTCGTACTTTTGTATGTTACTAACTCAAATATAAGATGAAAAGACAGAGTATATTATTCGTTCGGAGTATGTGGGTGGTTATCTTATTCACTACCCTTGCTGCCTGTAAAGATACGGATAACAGAGTGTTTGGAGATGATTTTGAATTTCCGGCATTGACAGATGAAAACACGATTCGCTTTACAGTGAATGTTGTAGGAGACTGGCGGCAGTTGGACATTGTAGCAAGTGGGGGACGAATGGTGATAGATTGGGGAAACGGTCGTATACAGAAAATAGAAGATCCTTCTTCAATGAGTGGCGGAGTGGTATATAGATATGGAAATAAAGGATTATATGAAGTGAGGATTTGGGCTGAAGAGCTGCAGCTTATCGATATAAGTGGTTTGCTTCTTCCTTTGAGTCATCTTTATTTGGGAAATATGCCGCGAATGAAATCACTGGCTTTGAATAGCATTTCTGATACTCGCGAATTGGACTTGAATACCTTCTGTCCTAATGTGGAAAGTATTAATATCGGTAGTTTCGCTGATTTGGAGCATTTGGAGATTGAGGATTGTTTCCGATTGCGATCTATACAAATTTATTCTAATCCCAAATTGACTTCAATAGAGTTTGGTAGTCATCCGGAAGCGGAAAGTTTATATTGTTCTTATAATGGTTTTTCTTCCCTTTCCCTTAAAAGCTTGCCGGCATTGCGCGATATTGATTTGAGTTCTAATGAAGTATTGTCACATCTGGAATTGAACGAGAAGACTTCAATTTCTGCGATATTGATACAAGGATGTGCTTTCCAATCAATTACTGATATATTGAAATGTTGCCCTTCTTTAAGGGAATTAAGTTGCTCATACAACAAATTGACCGAACTTGATCTGTCCGATAACTCTAATATTAGTGAATTGCGTTGTGAACATAATCAGCTAACTCGTTTAATGGTACCGCAAGGAAGTCTGTTAGAACATCTTTATTGCCACTCGAATCAATTGGATGAGGATGCCTTGAATACACTGTTTGATTCCTTGGGGCAAGTGCTGGAACCTGCTATTTATTATCCGACTCCTCCCCGCCAATATCGGATTTCTTTTAATGATAATCCGGGAGCAGATGATTGTAATAGAAATATCTTGAATGATAAAAACTGGATAGTTGAAAATAAGTAAAGTATGGACGATTGTTTCTTAAATCTTATATACATCATGAAGAAAAACATTCTGCTTCTCTCTTTTTTGTGTAATTTTTCATTGTTGTTATCTGCCCAAACTAACGTAGAAAAAGGGTTGCAGAGTATCAACCGTTCCTCTGCCGAAGCTACTATCAACTTTTTGGCTAGTGATGAATTGCAAGGCCGTGAGGCAGGTTTTCATGGTTCACGTGTGACCTCGGAGTATATTGCTTCTTTATTACAATGGATGGGAGTATCACCTTTGGCTGACAGCTATTTCCAGCCTTTTGATGCTTACCGTAAAGAACGTCAGAAAAAAGGACGTCTGGAAGTGCATCCTGATTCCATAGCTAAACTGAAACAGGAAGTTCATCAGAAGCTTTCCATGAGGAATGTATTGGGAATGATTCCTGGTAAAAATACCAAAGAATATGTGATTGTGGGGGCGCATTTCGACCATTTAGGTATTGATCCTGCACTCGATGGCGACCAAATATACAATGGTGCTGACGATAATGCTTCCGGTGTATCGGCAGTGTTGCAAATAGCAAGAGCCTTTTTAGCCAGTGGGGAGCAACCCGAAAGAAATGTAATCTTTGCTTTTTGGGATGGAGAAGAAAAAGGACTGCTTGGCTCTAAATATTTTGTACAAACTTGTCCTTTCCTATCTCAAATAAAAGGCTATCTGAACTTTGACATGATTGGCCGTAACAACAAACCTCAACAACCCAAACAGGTCGTTTATTTCTATACATCCGCCCACCCGGTCTTTGGGGATTGGTTGAAAGAGGATATCAGAAAATACGGTTTGCAATTGGAACCGGATTACCGCGCTTGGGAAAATCCGATAGGAGGAAGTGATAACGGTTCGTTTGCCAAAGTAGGTATTCCGATTATCTGGTATCATACGGACGGGCATCTTGATTATCACCAGCCTTCCGATCATGCCGACCGATTGAATTGGGATAAGATAGTAGAAATCACTAAAGCCTCTTTTCTCAATATGTGGAAGATGGCAAATGAGAAGTCATTTTAATGAAGCAGATAAAATACAATCCTGATAATTAACGGGAAAAGTCAGGATTGTATTTCTTATTTTTTGAGTATTCTTTTCAAGTAGTCGATAGTTGGTAAATTCACAGTCTCAAAACTTCCTTTATAAAATACAGCAAAATTATTAAAAACACACGGTAACTCTTTTGCTTTCTGTAGCGTATCTACTTGAATAAAAGAAACAGGGACATCATTTGTTTCACAATATTGTTTGATCATTTCAATGTATTTATAGATATAGGGGCATTGCATATCATAATAAATCGTCAGTTCCTCACTTTCTATTTTCAGATTCTTGGCATTTGGCGCGAACTTCGGTACTGTTCCGTCAAAAGAAAGAGCAAGCAATTCATATCCGTTATCGGTAGTGTCAACCACCTCAAAGCCAAATTTCTTTGCAAATGATTGGTCGGAAAGCCAGCTCTTCTGTTTTTTTGCCCCGAGCATGCAAATGCCGGATCTACCTTTTTCTTTGGCATCGGCTATACAGTACTCTATTAATGCTTTCCCATATCCGTTTCCTCGGGGACTACCTAACACCCATAAACAATACAGATAATAATAGTTGTCGCCGATGACGGGAACCCAAGCTGTTTCAAGAGGAGCATATTCAATAAAAACCGTAGCTTTTGCATTTAACTTTCTAAAGACATGACCTTCATTCAGTCGGTCGGAAAGCCATTGCCGCTTTGCTTCAATACCAGGATGGGACTTTTTGCTGCGGATAATGCAGCATAAATGCTCATTAGAAAGATTTTCTGTTGTTAAGTTAACAAAACTAGTATTCATATACACCTTTGTTTCAAGTTAGGTATTATCAGTCGGTCCATGTAGCAATAATAGTCCTTTGTTGGTCTGTTGACGGGCTATCTTTGCAAAGATAGTGAATTTGTGCAGATAATCTCTCTTGCCGGGTTGTAGAATTCACGAAAGTTTTTTTTCTTACTATATAGAGAGGTGGCGAACAGGTAGAACTTTACATCCGGCAATAAATAGCAGATGGCAACAGACGAAATAGAATAGTTACATATCTCCATCTTTTGGAAATGAAAGCTACTTTTTTCTTTTTAGAAATAGCCTTTTTAATTTGTTTCACAGCTTTATCAACGGGAGTAACCCAGAATAATCCTTCTCCTTTTGCCATAGCGGTGTCTACAAATCCGGGACGAATATCGGTAGTGTAAATAGAATAAGGAGATTTAGTTGCTTTTTGTCGTAATCCTTCCATATAGTTGATTTGATAGGCTTTCGACGCATTGTAGGCCGGAGCGATGCCACTGCCGCGTGTACCTCCAACAGAGGAAATAGTAACCAGATGCCCGCTTTTTTGCCGTTCGAAATATCGGAATCCCCAGTCTGCGATGTTGGTAAAGCCTATTACGTTGGTTAATAGAGTAGGCTCTTCCAGTTGGTAGGATAGCTCAGGGTTTAGTTCCCCGGTTCCGGCACAGATAATCAGTATATCCATTCCACCCATCTTTTGAGTGAGCGTTTCAAGAGATGAAATAGCAGCTTGTGTATCAGTGATGTCACATACTTGATAGAATAGTTTGTCTTTGTCTTGGGTACATACCTCCTTTAACAAATTCTCTCTACGACCGGTAATGCCGATAAGATAATCTTCTTGAGAATAGGCTTCTGCCAATCCACGACCGATGCCGGAGGTTGCACCTATAATTATAATCTTCTTCATGAAATACAATCAAATTTTTTGTTTATCTGCAAAAGTAAGGGTAGAGAATAAATAAAACCTTGATTGAAATCAAGATATTATTTTTGTACGATTTTTCTTCGGATACGGCTTAAGGTTTCGGGACGAATCAAAAGATAAGAAGCCAGTTCTTTTAATGTAATCAGTTTCAGTAAATTGGGACAACGGTTGATAATTTCGAGATAACGTTCTTCCGGTGTCAGGCTGTACATTGAAATCATTCGGTCGTAAACCTCCCACAACAGAGTTTCTGCAATGCGGCGTCCTAACTTTTGGTGAACGTCGTTGGCATTATAGAAGTCTGTCATTTGCTGATAATTGATAACGTATACCGAGCAATCACATAAGGCTTGTATATCTACATTTGATTTATCCTGTAACTGAAAAGCCGGATAGTTGCCAACAAAAGAATGATCGAAAGTATAGCCTACGATGCTGCTCTCGCCTATACTGTTGGTACAACAGTACCGGAAAGAACCGGAACTGACGAACCCCATTATCCTGCATACTTCTCCCTGGCGGGAAAAGTAGTCTCCTTTCTTATAAAAAGTTTGCTTCCCCTGTTGCAATACAAAATCTACAATAGGTGAGTAGTTGATGTGGGAAGTATATTTGTTGAAATCTTCCACAGCGTATCGGAATCAGCCTTCGTTTATAACTTGAAATCCAGCCTGTTTCAAATCTTCCCAGTATCCGGGATATGATTTGGTAACAACTTGTGGGTCGGCAATGAGTAGATTGGGATGGCGGATAATTGCCGGTGCAAATGCCATTGCCATCCGATGGTCTTCGTAGGTTTCAATCACCGGAGTTTCTTTCGGTTCACATCGTTCGCCGTTCCACATTAATATACTGTCATTTTCTTCCTCGATCACATATCCCAGCTTTTTAAGCTCGGCTCGCAGGGCGGCAATACGGTCAGTCTCTTTTATTTTCAGGCTTTGTAATCCGGTGAAACGGAAAGGGATATTCAGCAAGGCACAGGTAACAACGAATGTCTGTGCCAAATCCGGAATGTCGACAAAGTCTTCTTCCAGTCTTTCCGGCGCTTTGCCTGTTTTTTTCAGTTTCACACCTTGCGATGTAAATTCGGTAGTTATACCTAAGCGTGAGAAAACTTCTGCTCCCCGGCTATCTCCCTGATAACTGTTATGAAACAACCCCAATAATTCAATTTCTGCTTTGGGAGATAAGGCGGCAATCTGATACCAATAGGAAGCTGCGCTCCAGTCACTTTCCACTTTGAAAGGAATGCTCTGATAGAGTTGTGGAGCAACGGATATGCTATTGGGAGAAGTCCATGCGGCTTTGGCTCCAAAGTCCTGCATCAGTTGCAATGTAAGATTGATATAAGGGCGGGAAATAATCTCTCCGCTTAAATGTAAAGTCAAACCGTCTTTGAGTGCCGGACCTATCATCAATAGAGCAGATATATATTGGGAACTTACATTTCCTTTCAAGGTTATTTCATTTCCTTTCAACTCTGCCCCTTTGATACATAAGGGAGGATATCCTTCATGGTGGACATACTCTATTTCAGCTCCTAATTCCCGGAGCGCATTGACTAATATCTGTATCGGGCGTTGCTGCATACGGGCTGTTCCTGTGATTGCCCGTTCCCCCGGAGTCACACTTAAATAGGCGGTAAGGAAACGCATAGCAGTGCCCGCAGCCATAATGTCAATCGTCTCTTTCCCTTCGGTGAGAGCTTTTATCATCACCTGTGTATCGTCGCAATCGGACAGGTTTTCAGGAGGATAAATACCTTTGCCCAGCGCATTGATGATTAATGCACGATTACTGATACTTTTAGAAGCCGGCAACTGGATAGTTGCTGTTACTACTGAAGGAGGGATGAGTTTATAGAGCATCATTTCTTGATCTATTCTTTGTTATGGAGTACAAAAGTAGAGATTTATTCGGAGACTTCCAACTGGTTTTGACTCTTGGCTAAGGAGTTGAGGCAATATCTGTATCTTCTTATTTATTCTTTTTATCATTAACAATGATTTGTATGGAAAGAAATTTTATATTTGCAATATACTAATAATAAGCTCATGAAACTAAAATCTTTGTATGCCTTATTGTTTTGCATTTTTATGACTGGTTGTTTGGACGGTCAAAAACAGTCGGATCATTCAATCCTTATTGCTTATATGTCAACTGAATATCCGGAATTAGGATCTTCTGTCTGTTATTTGAATGAGCAAGGTGATACGATTGTTCCCTTTGGTAAATATCATTATGGAGGAAGTGATACAATACGGCATATCGGTTTTGTAATGGAACCTCATAAACCCGGATGGACAACTATTAATAACAAAGGAGAAAAACTTTTTTATGCCTTTAGTTTTGATAATGGACCGGATTATGTAGAGGAAGGGCTTTTTCGTATCATAAATGATGAGATGCTGATGGGGTTTGCCGATACACTGGGGAATGTTATCATCAAACCACAGTTTGCTTTCGTTTGCCCTTTCAAGGATGGTAAGGCCGAAGTGACCTATACTGGGGAAAAAAGGCATTGGATGATTATGGGGAGCATTGGACCTGGCAAAGTGATGATTGGTTTTATATTGATAAAAATGGCAATAAATTAAAATGAAAATACCAAATATACGTTTACTCAACCAACAGTTATTAAGTCCTCTTTTCTCTCAACCCAAGGAACTTGTGTCCTGGATGGGAGCTATGCAGGCACAGAATTATTCCATGGTGAAATGGGCAGTAGGAATGCGTTTGAAGTCAGCAACGATTCAAACTGTGGAAAAAGCACTGCGTGATGGTGAAATCCTGCGGACTCATGTAATGCGTCCGACATGGCATCTCGTAGCAGCAGAAGATATCCGGTGGATGTTGAAACTTTCCGCCGGGCGTATTATATCTGCTAATGAGTCTTATGCGAAAGGGCATGACTTGGAAACTTCTGAAGAACTCTATACGAAAAGTCATAATCTGTTGGAGAAAATTCTTTGTGGGAAGAAAAGCTTGACGAGGCAGGAGATTGCCGAGCATTTTAACCGTTCGGGGATTGTAGCGGATAATCATCGTATGACCCGCTTTATGGCTCGTGCGGAGCAGGTGGGGATTGTATGTAGTGGGGAAGATAAAGGAAGTAAATGTACGTATGCGCTTTTGGAAGAGCGTGTTCCACCGGTGCCGGAATTGACCAAAGATGAATCTTTGGCTCGTTTGGCTAGAAGCTATTTTCGTAGCCATGCTCCTGCTGTTTTGCAAGATTTTGTCTGGTGGTCGGGATTACCTATTACAGATGCACGTCAAGCTATTTATTTGATTGATTCGGAATTGACAGCAGAAGAATGGAATGGACAAACATGGTATATTCATGAAGATTGCCGGACTCGTGGAAAAGTTACCGGCAGTTTACATCTTCTTCCTTCTTATGATGAATATTTGCTTGGTTATAAAGACCGGACAGACGTTTTGCCTAAAGAGCATTACTCGAAAGCATTTACCAATAATGGTCTGTTTTATCCGATTGTTCTTCATGAAGGACAAGTGATAGGAAACTGGGATAAGTCTGTTAAAAAGAGAGGCTCATTGATAGAACATTCATGGTTCCGGTTGGATGATTGTGTCGATGAAGGTGCGTTGGATCGTGAGAAAGATAAGTATATACGGTTTTGGCGATAATATGAGAAAACATATATTTTATCGTTGCATAATTCCATATATGCAGGATATATTTAGGTATGAGTTGAAAATGAGAAGGATTTGCTGTTTTCGAATTTAGAAAAGAAATAAATCGATTGCGTTTTGGAATAATTTGTTTTAGTCTGTGTCTTTTATGGAATAGATGTATAGAACTTACCTTTGTTTTGTCTCAAATTGATATGTGGAGTATTGGCTGTTTCAGGTGTAGGTTAGCTCTGGGATAGCACTTAAAATAAAGTTTTATATGCTCCTTTTAAAGGAATAAAGTGTTTCTCACCGATCAATGAGTCGTTTCTTTAAAAGGAACGAAATAGGGCTTCGTGTGCCCCTTAGGGCATATGGAGCCTTTGTTGTACGTTTTCTATTTTTTATGGGGGTTACTTCTGTATCTGTATTTTTTTTCAGCAGTTTCCTAATGTCCTGTGCTTGCTTTTATACTTGTTTTTTCAGCCTTTCTTGATTCCAATCTCCCTTTTTTCCTCCTTTTTCTTTCTATCCGGTGTTTTTACCGTGTTTTCCGTTATGTATATCCACAGAGCCTCTCTCCCAGGACTTCATTCTTCCTGTGAATATATTTTCTTCTTCAAAAAGTACCGTTCAGCGGTTTGGAACTTCCTCTTCCGGGTGGCGACCTGGCTGGTCTGAAAACTTCAATTGTAATCATCTGCGCCCCTCCGCAATGCTTGCATAAGTTATACTCCCTCCATTTGTCTTGGCAGAGTTCTTTCCACTTGGCTCTTTTCCTTTTAAGTGGTGCCGGTGGTACTTTCATCCTTATCTGTATGCTTGTCAACTTCCTTCTGTTGCATGCTGCCAGGAATCCGTAATGCCTGATACGTACAAATCCTGCCGGCAATATATGCCTACTGAACCTGTGTACGAACTCTTCTCCCGTGAGTGTCATCATCTTATGTTTTCCCCCATCCCTGTAATCCTTATAGTCAAACATGACGGCTGTATCTGTAATTCCCTTAATCCTGGCATTACTGATGGCTGCCCTGTGTGAGTAACGCCCTAAGTATTCTATGACCCTTTCCACGCCTTTGAACGGTGCTTTGCTATATACCACCCATTCTTTTTCAAACAGCTTCTTTCTTGTTGCCTGGGGTACTTTCACATGTTTGCTCCACTCTTGCATGAACTTGGCTCTGAACACCCTGCCCATGGCCCTGACCGGGAATAGAAAAGGACTGTCCTGATTTGCCCCTGAGATCTTCCTCCATTCCCCCTTGTCATCTATCCCTCCTTCGGGCACTACACAGTGCAGGTGGGGGTGGTAGTGCAGGTTACTTCCCCATGTATGCAGGATGGCTACCATTCCCGCCTGGGCGCCTTTATTGGCAGCGAAGGCTGCGAGTGTCTTCCAGGCAGCGGCAAACAGGCATGAATAGGTGTGTCTCATATTACCCAGTGCCAGTGAATGCAAGTCGGCCGGCAAGGTAAATACCACATGGAAGTATTTCACGGGCAACATATCCTCTTTGCGTGCCTGTATCCATACCTCACGTTCGGCTCCCTGGCATTTGGGACAATGCCGGTCCCGGCAGCTGTTGTAACTAACACGTACGACTCCACACTGGGGACAGGCATCCACATGCCCTTCCAAAGCGGAGGTACGGCACTGTTCCAGGCGTGAGAGGACCTGGAGAACCCTGCCGCAGGGATGATGTTGGCTGATAAAGGATGATTTGAAGCGGGAAATAATCTGACCGACCTCAAACTCCGTCCTCATGGCTGCGTATTGTTATATCCCACTCCCTCAAGACGGTCCAGTGGACTGAAGGCGTAACCTCCGGCAGGAAGATTGACAAGGTGAAGATAAACCAGGGTTGTCTTTATATCGGCATGTCCCAGAAGGTCACGGATGCGAAGTATATTTTCGCCCATCTCCAGCAGGTGCGTGGCGTAACTGTGACGAAGGGTATGAAGCGTGCAGGGTTTAAGGATGCAGGACGAATGAACCGCTTGTTTAAAAAGATAGCGGATCTCGGAATCTTCGATTTGTCCGCCGAAACAATTGTTGAAAAGATATACCGCGGGTCTGTACTGGATGAAATACTCCCTGAGAAGAAGCAACAGGTTGCCGGAAAGGGGGACGTACCTGTCTTTTCTACCTTTGCCCTGGCGGATGAAAACCTGCATGCGCTTGCTGTCAATATCACAAATTCGCATATTGACCAGTTCACGTAAACGCAGCCCGCAAGAATAAATCAGAGACAGCAGGGATTGGCTGCGGATATTCCCGCAGTGCCGCAAAAGGCTGATCACTTCGGACTGGGAAAGAACAACCGGAAGTTTCTTCGTGCTACGGATACGGGGGAGAGAAAAATTAAGTTCGCTAAGATGCATCGTCTTACGATAACAGCGGAGACTGTAAACCGTGTGCTTGAAATAGCTCAAACCCGGTGAAGGAGTGCGAGAGAGCAACATGCTGAAATAATCGCGGCAATCATCTTCGCTTAAGTGTTCAGGAAGTTTTTTGAAGTGAAAGCTGATAGCAGCCAACTTATGGCCATAACTTTTTATACTACCAGGAGAATACTGCTCAATAAGAAGTTGTTTGGAAAATTTTTCGTAACTTTGACCAAACCCCGAGATGGAGTCACTGGCACGCTGAATAAAATTTGCCATAGTGGAGAATGTTTATTGGTTGAACATTGGAAATATCACCACTAAAATCAGCAAAAAAAAAGGAATCCCGCATACAGATAGCAAACTTTAGCTATTACGTATGCGGGATTTAGTACAACTGGTTATTCCTTTTAAAGAAACGATTGTCAATAAGTTTATTTATAGTGTATCTTTTGACTGTTTTTATGTAAAAAACTCCTCTGGAACTGTATATTCTTGCATTATTTTATACAACAGAACTGCTGGAAGAGGAAATCCGTATGATGCTATTTATACACATCATATTAAAAATAGAACATTTAAAGTAAGATATACTACCACATTTATATTATAAAGAGCTTTCTTTCTATTTAAATAGCAGCAGGGCTGATTTTTATTTGTTCATTTGCCTTTTTGCCCATTCCAGTCTTCGTTGATCGGCTAATGGAGTCACTTTAAATTCTTCGAATGTAGCGGTGAACCCTTTCCCGTCCGGACAAGCTCCCATTAATCCTACCATGACAGGACAATTATCTTGTAACCAACAAGTGCGCATCATAATATATTCTTTATCATCACGTGAGAAAAATATTTCTACTGCATCCAGGCGACGGACTGCTTTTATCCATATAGAGCGGGGAGCATCCGGCAATTGTACTACACTCCAGTCACTGGTTCGGTGTGTAACTACGGCACTTACATTCTGTTTGCCATCAACGTATTCCACACCTGCTTTTATCCAGTTCTCATGGTCGATGCGCAGCATTAATCCCATTTGGTCAAAGGTGGTGACATAGTTGCCGGTTATCTTTACTTTGGCTTCAAATTCTCCACCATAAGTCGCATAATAGAAAGGTCCGTCGTCCACTGTGAATCCATAATGAGAAATCCTCCAAAAGTCTGTTTTTGCAGGAACATCCATCACTAAGGTTTTGCTATCTTTTATTTCCCACTGTTGAGGCTCGTTCAGCCAGTTCATCTTATTCAAACTTTGTGCCATAGAAGAAGTTGCTACTGCCATAAAGGCTATTGACATGATTTTGATTTTTAAATGTTTCATGATCATTTCTTATTTGATTATCTTTATCTTTGTGGTGCAAAGATAGGTCATACCTCCGTGTGCAACAATACTGAATAATAACCATTTTATAAGATGGACGTATTACAAAAGGAAATAGATGAAGTTTATGCGACACAACTGATAGCCGATGAAATATTGGACAATGGAGTTGTAGAGCAACATCAACGCTTTATTCATTCATTGACGGAGATTAATGGTGGATGTGCTGTTATTTCAGATCTTTCGAATAGGAAAAGTTACATTGCCGTTCATCCTTGGGCGCATTTTCTAGGGTTAACTCCCGAAGAAGCTGCTTTAAGTGTGATTGATTCTATGGATGAAGATTGTATTTATCGGCGTATTCATCCTGAAGACTTGGTAGAAAAGCGGTTATTGGAGTATCAGTTTTTTCAGAAGACCTTTTCGATGTCTTCCGAAGAACGGTTGAAGTACCGGGGAAGATGCAGAATACGTATGATGAATGAGAAAGGAGTCTATCAGTATATTGATAATTTAGTGCAGATTATGGAAAATACTCCTTCCGGAAGTGTATGGTTGATTTTTTGTCTTTATACCTTGTCTGCAGATCAACGAACGGAGCAGGGGATATGTCCCACTATTACCCATATGGAACGTGGAGAAGTCGAAACCCTCTTTCTTTCGGAAGAACATCGCAATATCCTATCCGAACGCGAAAAGGAAATACTTCGCTGTATACGTAAAGGACTATCTAGTAAAGAAATTGCAGCTGCCCTTTATATTAGTGTGAATACAGTCAATCGACACCGCCAGAATATTTTGGAGAAACTCTCTGTCGGTAATTCGATAGAAGCGTGTCGGGCTGCTGAATTGATGAAACTGTTGGATTTGTAATCCAATAAGATGGCATTGTTTACTGATTTCTTTCTTCAGATTTGAAGCTTATCTGAAGAAAGAATAGAACTTATTTAAAACAAAAGCAGCAACTCATCAAATCTTTTCACCTGTTTCAGATGGTCATGTGTGAATGTGTCTACTACTTCGTGTTTCCACATCACTTCAAAAGGAATATGTATACCATATCCGCCCAGCAATAGAACAGGTTGAATGTCCGATTTCAGAGAATTGCCAATCATGACAAATTCGGAAGGAGCAATCTGTAAGATATTCAACATTCGTTGATATTCTTTCTCTGTTTTATCGGACATCACTTCAATGTGATCGAAATAAGAGGCTAATCCGGAACGTTCCAGCTTATTCTCCTGATCGAGTAAGTCTCCTTTAGTGGCAACTACTAATTTGTATTTACCCTTCTCTTTCAACACTTTAAGCGTTTCTTTTACTCCCGGCAATAGTTCAATAGGCATTTTCAGTAATGATTTGCCTAATTCAATAATATGTTGGATGTCTGTACCTGAAATCTTTTGTCCACTCACATGCAAAGCTGTCTCTACCATAGAAATGGTGAAAGCTTTGGCTCCATATCCGAGATATTTCAGATTATTCATTTCTGTTTGAAATAAAGCGGCTGAAATATCTTCAGAAGTGCCATAAGGTTTTAATAGGTCTGTATATTGTTTCTCTATTTCCTGGAAAAAAGGTTCATTGCTCCACAAGGTATCGTCTGCATCAAAAGCAATGACTTTAATAAGTTCTTTCATCGGTTTTCGTCGTTAATGGTGAATTTTAGATTATATGTTTGGTATTTCGTCGGGTGCAAAGTTACAATAAAAAGAGGAATAAAGGCAGACGGTTTGTTTTTAGAACCGAATCTCCATTTAATTTCATAGAAATCTCTATCTTTGTTACTCGTTTTTTTGAGTTTGAATTTTAATTGGATATACAATAATGAAAATAGGAGATAAAGTACGCTTTCTTAGTGAGGTAGGCGGTGGAATCGTAACTGGATTCCAGGGAAAGGATTTTGTGTTGGTAGAAGATGCAGATGGGTTTGATATTCCAATGCCGATACGCGAGTGTGTCGTGATTGAAACAGATGACTATAATTTGAAGCGTAAACCGACTTCTTCTGCTCCGAAACAAGAGGGACCTGCTAAACCGGTAAAACCGGAGATGCCCGTCATTCAACGCCAGCCGGAAGTGAAGGGGGGAGATACGCTGAATGTATTTCTGGCTTATGTGCCTGAAGATGCAAAGGCTATGATGACTACTCCTTTCGAGACTTATTTGGTAAATGATAGCAATTATTATTTGTATTACACTTATTTGAGTGCAGAAGGAAAAGCCTGGAAGAACCGTTCGCACGGGTTGGTGGAACCTAATACGAAATTGCTGTTGGAGGAGTTTACAAAAGATGTACTGAATGATATGGAGCGGGTGGCCGTTCAGTTGATTGCTTTCAAAGATGGTAAGCCTGCGGCTATCAAACCGGCTGTCAGTGTGGAAATACGGATTGATACCGTGAAGTTCTATAAACTTCATACCTTTAGCGACTCTGATTTCTTTGAAGAACCGGCGTTGATTTATGACATTGTGAAAGATGATATGCCTACCAAGCAAGTATATGTTTCGGCAGAAGAACTTCAAGAGGCTTTGCTGCAGAAGAAATCTGTAGATAAGTCCAGATCACAACCTATTGTGAAACCGAATCATGCTCATGGTGGAAAGAGTGAGATTGTTGAAATAGATCTTCATATCGACTCTCTACTGGATGATACTCAAGGAATGGGTAATGCTGAAATACTGAACTATCAATTGGATAAGTTTCGCGAAGTGATGGAAGTCTATAAGAACAAACGTGAGCAGAAGATTGTCTTTATTCACGGCAAAGGAGATGGTGTGCTTCGGAAAGCTATCGTTGATGAATTGAAACGGAAATATAGTAATTGCCGTTATCAGGATGCTTCTTTCCAGGAATATGGATTTGGAGCTACGATGGTGACTATTAAATAATGGGATAAAAAAAGTGGAAGCCCAAACTGGCTTCCACCCTCTCTCTCTTTTGCATATTACTCATTTTACTTATTCAGTTCAATACCTTTATTCTGTAAAGTGATGTTCATCAATGCGGCATACTTGGCATACTGTTCAGCACTAAGAGTCTTTCTCATCAGCTTCAAGTTACCATAAACAGCGTTACGCAATTTAGCTTCTTTATCTTTCTTTGCTGTTGTGGCTCTTGACATCTGTTCGGAGAAATAATCGCAGATGTTTGCAACCTCTTCACTCTGAACTGAATTCAAGTTCAAATATTTACCTAATTTACTAACATTGATGTTACCTTCCCATTTTGCAGTTGTAGGTTGATTTCCGGCTGCAAATGTTGTAGCAGCAAGGCAGAGCGCTGCCACTAATGTTAATCCTAAACGTTTCATAATACCTACTTTTTTAATTGTTATACCTAAAAACTATTCCTAAAAACAAATCTAATACCTATTGAAAATTAGTCTAAGCGCTTAGTTTTTTCTTTTTACCTATGCAAATATAAGAATATGTTTTATAGCATAAAAATAAAGAAAAGGAAAAGATTCTATTTAGCCTCATTTCTTGATGTAAGTCAAGAGATGATATGCTTTTTGATACAAAAACGGTTCTTTATGAAACATATTTGTAATACGTGTGCGAAAACGATAGTGGAAATAATCTGCTTTTTAGGATTTATTCCTATTAAAATGATATTGAGCAAAGGAACGTGACTAGGAAAGGAACACTGAAATCAACAACAAAACCATGGAAAATGGAAATGATTACAAATTCTTTTCCCGAATATCGGGTAATAATAGGAAGAGTGGTATCCATTGTAGTGGCTCCACCAACAGAAATAGGGGCTAGCTTTCCGAAATACTTCACTAATAATGGCGCACACAGCAAAGCGATGATTTCACGCATGATATTGGAAAGTAACGCAATAGTTCCCAATTCGGGACCTTTGTATTCGGTAATGAAAATGCTGGAAAGTGAATAATAGCCAAATCCGGCTCCGACTGCCATACAGTCTAAAGGACCTCGTTGGCTCATAAAGGCTCCTGCTACGGCGCAACCTGCTAATGTGCCAATGATCGTCATGATGGGAAGGAATACAAGCCGCGGATTCAGGGAGCGAAAACTCTTCAAAGTATTCGGATCGTTGCCGATACTGATGCCTACGCAGAACATGAGTCCGCAGAGGGCATAGTAACTGAGCTTGCTGTCGGTGAAGTCGTATGGAATAAGATGATAAACTCCGCAAAGAGTACCGATAATGAAGAAAGAGACGATAATCAAACTACCTTTCATGCTTTTGTCTCCTTTCCTCTATTCCATCTATATAATAGGTACCATAATCCCCAGGCACATAACGTACTTCCTGCAACGGCAGCTACCGTGATGATAATAGCTTCCAGTCCGAGAGTATGCAAACCTTTGATAATAGATTCGTTACCTCCTACATCTATTCCGAGAAGAAAGAGGAGAATCCATATAAGAAGAGTAATTATCTTGTGTATCCATGATAGTTTTTTACTGCGTAACAAGTAGCCAAGAAGCATGCCTGTCAGCATAATTCCAATAATGATAAACATAGTTAGTGCCTGCTTTTTGGCTGCAAAGATAGTATTAAATGTATATCCCGACTAATCTCCTCCACGATTTCTTTCGTAGCCATTGACAAACATTCGGTCATATCATTCAGGCAAGCGGCATTGGCGGACGGTGAATCTTCGAATCTTTGCGCTTTGGTAGTTTGCTGATATTCTGTAGAGTAAGTTTTATCAAGCAGGCAATCTTCCTTTTGAGTGAGGCGGATAGAAATGGCAAGACTGGAAGCTGCCGGGCGAATTTTGTTATTGACAACCTCCAACATTTCTCCCTCAAACCAGGGGATGCTTGACTGGTTGAGTTTGATTCTGCCACACGTCTCATTCTTTCTGATTTTTACTTCCAGCCGATAGGCGGAATCGGGAATCATTTTTCCTTTCTGATTATCTATCAGATGACAGCAGGTGCTACTGTTACATTCGGTAAGCAGTGCCTCCGTCAGAAATTCCCGATAGAGTTGGGTGAGAGAAGACTCTCCTAACCGAAGATGGAAAAGCTCACCCTCATAGTTATATAGCAGTAGCGGAATATATGCAGACTTTTTTCGTTTCACGCTGGTGTAATAATCCATGTTGGAGTAGTCGATGAAGTCCAGATATACGGTTTGATCTGCTTTCTCCTGATAGATAGGAGAAGTGAGCTCGTAATACAAGCTGGATTTTAAGGCTTGTATCTCCCTTAGCATACTCCGGTTGCTTCGGCAGGAACAGAACAGCGGTAATGCGATGAGTATAAATAGTAGGTGATGAGTTTTCATATCCATGGCTTTTCTATATGAATGATTTTGCTTGTCTCCGTACTGATCCCGACAATCCCGACCCCTCCGTGCACATTGCCGGGATATTTGATTGGTTCGTTTATTGTCTCATCATAAGCGTCGGAATCTGCCAGGTTGAGTGCTTTCAGATAGTAATATTCGGTTTCTGTAATGCTTAACAGACGCACAATAATATCCATCTTTACATTCGTTCCATATTTGGAAAGCCCCTCAACATTTGTCTGGTTGTAAACTGTCATGGTATAAGATGTATTTTTGAATCGTGAGTCGTCAAACACCCCATATATATTCTTTACAGTGTCGAACATGCCATTATCTTCGTCATCGCTGTTGGTAGGCTGTCCGTCCGTCAACACAACATCTTCGCGGGATATAAAATGATAACGGTGTGTGGTTTGAGTGACATATTCGTCTATTTCATTATTATAGTCTTTCACTGTCATTTGCTTATCCATGATAAGTCGATAGAAATTATTTTCGTTGGGGCGATCTTTGATGTTGATTTTATATCGGAGATAATTCTGTGTATAATAATACTGTGTCAGTGGAACAGTGACCGTATCGATATCAGTTATTTCGTTGGGACGCTGTGGAACGGTAACTTCAGCCCATGCGTGATACTGCCCGTCGTCAGTGAGAGCGTCGATACGTACTACATCTCCGGGAGAGAACTTGCCGGAAATATTGAAGCGGCATTGCATATCTCCTTCCGCCTGGGGTGGGAGCGGACGTAAACTTTCTGACAACTGTCCGTTAACACGTACTTCCACGGTGGCTTTTTCTGCATGAGTGGCGTATCCTCTTCCCGTGAAATTGAGGTAAAGAACATTGGTCAGACTATCTGCGTTGATTAGTGCGTTCATCACTAGTTTGGGGGGATTGTCCTTTACACTAAACGGGAGTTCGTTTTCGCAAGATACTGTTGTCAGTAATGCTATTAACAGGATAAATGGATAATATATACGAGTTCTCATAATGGGTTTAGAATTTATAAGTGTAAGTGAATGATGGAATTAATGGAAGTATAGTATACTTCTTGATAATCGGTTTGTAGGGATCGTTTTTGCTGGTGCTGCGATATACGAAGGTAGGATTCATCGCATTATATGCATTATACAGACTGATATTCCAGGTACGCATACCATGTTTGGTCTTTTTGTTGAAATTGACTCCCACATTCAACCGGTGACTGGCTGGTAACCGGTAATTATTACGATGCTCCACATACGAAGCTTCTCCGATGGTGGGTGAAGTTATGCCTGAATCAAAATAATCTCCATATCCATATCCTCCTCCAAATCCGTTGTTTGTGCCGTCGCTAGGACGGATGACAGCGGTTTTCTCTTCAGGGATTGTACTTGTTCCACCTGTATAAAACACCCAGGAAGCACCGATGTCGATACATTCGCTGAACTTATGGTTGATTGTCAGGTTGATATTGTGTCTTCGGTCATATTTATATGGAAACCGTTCACCGTTGTTGATACCGCCTTTGGCAAACTGACGATCACTTTTGGACAAAGTGTAGGACAGCCATCCCGTCGTTCTTCCAAGTGTCTTTTGTGCCATAAACTCAATACCTGCCGAACGTCCCTTGCCCATTTCCACTTTATTTTCCCAACCGGCAGAAGAACCGAAGAAGCTGACTCCTTCCTTATACTCCAATACATTATACATATCTTTATAATAGCCTTCTACCGAGAATTCCCATCCCTCGATTCCCGTATAGTATCCGCCTAATGAATATTGGTGAGAGCGCATCGGTTTGATTTTTTTAGTCACGGGAACCCATAAGTCCGTAGGCATTGCGATTGGCATGGATGATAACAGATGTACGTATTGGCTCATTTGTGTATAAGAGGCTTTCAGAGTTACGTCTTTTCCTAGTTGATAACGGGCGGAAACTCGTGGCTGCAAAGAAGAATAACTCTGCTTCTGTACCTGAAACAAGGAGAAGTGTAATCCGAGATTCAGACGCAGACGGTCATTCACCTTGATGTTGTCTTCCAGATAAGCCGATAGCTCATGCCCGTAAATCCGGCTGTTGGCGATGCTGTGGTAAGTGGTGTCGCGATCTACTTTGTCTCCTGTTTTCTCGGAGATTTTGGATGTCATGACCTCCGGACGAAACCGATGATAGATATATCCTGTACCAAATTTAATGTGGTGTGTGGGAGACGGGTTATAATCGAAATCAATCTGATAGCTCCAGTCATTGATCCCAGAACGATAATCGGCTGAATATCGGTTGATTATCGAAGCTCCCATGCTGTTAGCATATTTATTGTTGTTGTATGAGTTGACGTCGAATAAATAGTTGTTGTAAGAGACGGTTGTGTTGCTGAACAGACGGTTGTTGAATATATAGTTCCATCTGGCGGAAACAATGGTATTTCCCCAATTCATTGTGCTTCCATCCTTGGAGTCGGTATCTCCATCATAATTGGCGGCAAAATGATCTTTTCCATTGTAAACGCTTAGATAGATACGGCTCCGGTCGGAGAATTTATGATTGATTTTGGCATTGATGTCATAAAAGTAATAACCATATTCTTCATCATTAGGCATAAATGGCTTGGCGATGAGATCGACATACGAACGTCTGGCGGAAATGTTGAAAGAGGTTTTTCCTTTCACAATCGGGCCTTCCAGATTGATTTTGCTGGTTAGTAATCCGATACTAAGGGTGCCGTGGTATTTCTGCATGTCTCCGTCATTGGTGCGGACATCAATGACGGAAGAAAGACGTCCGCCGAAACGTGCCGGAAAGGAGCTTTTGAATAGTGTTACCTTTTTGACGGCCTCCGGAGTAAAAACCGAAAAGAATCCGAACATGTGGTCTACGTTGTATACAGGAGTTCCATCCAGTAGAATAAGATTCTGGTCCGGACTGCCGCCGCGTATATACAGTCCGGCTGAACCGTCTACTCCTGCCTGTACGCCAGGCATCAGCTGGATGGCTTTCATGACATCTGCTTCTCCCAGTATGCTCGGCGTATTTTTAATCTGTGTCATCGGAATTTCGATAGAGCCCATCTGGGTAGCTACGGTGCCCGTTTCAGTTTTATCGGAAACGATCACTACCTCTTGCAACTGCGTGTTTCCCTGCATACGGATATTCAGCAATGTATCTTGTGAGAGCGTAAAATGATGCGCTTCTGTGGCATAACCCAGATAGGAGAAACGCAGTTCGGTTTCTCCTTCGGGCAAAGTGATGCTGTAAAAACCGTAAGGATTGGTGCTTGTTCCTTGATTCTGATGACTCTCAATGATATTGGTTCCAATCAACGTCTCGGAAGACGTTCCATCCGTGACATATCCGCTGATAGTGAACTTACGGCCTACGGTTTTTGATTCTTTTTTCTTTTGCAGTAGAATATGGCGGCCGGTGAACTGATAACTGATCTGCTCATTCTTGAATACGAGGTCAAGTATTTCACGCAATGGCTTATCCTTTACCTGCAAATTGATTTTATGTTTGATGATAATTTCCTCGCCATAGATAAAAGAATATCCGGTTGAGTTTTCAATCCGCTTGACGAATTCTTTTAGTGTGGCGTTTCGTAGTGTCAGCGAAAGCCGGGCTTCCGCATTTTGTGCATATATTTGAGTAGTGATAAGGAGTGCCACCCCTATCAGAACAATGGTTCTGACAGGGAAGCGACCTTGGAATATTATATTCATCTTAGTCTGGTTTAGCAGTGATAATAATCTGTTTATTGTTTTGTGAGTAGTTGAAATAACCGGCATTATGTAATACAGATAAAATAGTTGCCAGATCTTCTCCATCGCGGAATCGTGCTGTGATCCGGTAATTTTGCAAAGTTGTATCGGCTATTTGGATCGTCGCTCCGAATGAGTTGGACAGTTCGCGGGCAATCTCCTGTAAAGGCAGGTCGTCGAATATAAACTCTCCTTGTCGCCAGGAAATTTCATCTTCTGCATTCTCTAAAACCTTGCGGGTGAGTTTTTCTTCTACCTTATTATATATAGCAATCTCGTTAGGCTTCAAAACCATACGAACAGATTTACTTTTATTGCTGACTGCTACCGAGCCGGACAATAACGTTGTCTTTACATCCGGATTGTCATGATATGCATCTACATTGAAATGGGTTCCCAGCACCTGAACGTCAATCGTTTCAGTCTGCACGATAAACGGATGCTTTGGGTCCTTGCTTACTTCAAAATAGGCTTCTCCATTTAGCTCCACTTCCCGTTTGTCCGATTGGAACTTTTCCGGATAAGAAAGCGAAGAATAATGGTTGAGCGTGACGGAACTACCATCAGGAAGACGGACTGTACGTGTCTCTGCCAGAGTGGAAATCGTTTGTATTGCAGCAGATTGCATATATAAATAAGCTGTCCATACCGATAGGCAAAGTAGAGCTACTGCCGCTGCTGCCGAGAAGGTGCGTATCAAAGTCAGATGCCGGGTATGCGACTTCAGTCTTTTTTCTAGTTCCGGGTAACTGGCTGCTGCTGAAAAACGCCCTCGCGGTGAACGCGTGGAAGCAATGAGCTGATTCAGTATTTCTTCTAATTCCGTATCGGTGTGTTTCATATTTTTTCTGTATTACTCTTGATCCATTATTTTCGTTTCAACAGAATGGTCAGTTTGCTGATTCCTCCTTCTTTCCATTGGGGAGTGCAGGATAAAGTGACATTCTGTTTATTCAATACCATCTGTTTGGGATAGATTTTAATGATAGTCGTAGCCGACTTCTTACCCGCTTTGATGATTACTTTCTTTTCCGTCAGTTGTATGACTGCTGCTTGCCCTGTTACCGGAGGAGGTGCGGCAAGTACTACCGTCCGGTCTTCTTTCGCTTTCTCCATCGCCACAATTTTAATTTCCAATTCACACTCTGATTTGTTTCCTTCACATTCTACTGTTTCCTTCGAATGTTCGAATCCTGCATAGTCTTTGGGCAAATTGTCGTTGTCATTGTTGCATGAGAACAGGCACAGGCAAGTTGATAGAAGAACAAGGATTCCAATGTTTGCGTCATTTAGCTTTTTCATTTTTCTGTCTTTTTTAGTGATTGATTTATTTGTTGATAAAGACCGGAGGGTGACAGAAACTCCCTACGCTCTTTTTCTAAATAATTGTTAATCTATTTCTGCCCGGCTAATCATTTCTTTGAGTCGTGTGATTGCTTTCTGAAGTTGTGCATCCACTGTATTCATGCTGATACCTAATTCTTCTGCTACTTGTGCATAACTTTGTTTTTCTTCGCGGATGCGAATGAATACTTCTCTGCAACGTTCCGGAAGCCGGTCGAGTGCCTTTACGTAAAGAGCAAATAATTCTTCACTAATGAGTGATTCTTCCGGTGAATAGTTCTGTTCCTGTGGCTCCGGCAGAGAATCGGGATGAATGTAAGTGTGTTTTGATTCTTTTTCCAGATAATTGAGCGAAGCATTCTTGACGAGAATGAAACAATAATCTTCAATGTTTCTCACATCAAGTAAATTGCTACGCTGTTTCCATAGTTTCAGAAATACGTCGAGAACGATTTCCTGCGACCATTCTTCCTGCTTCACATAGTAGTAGGCTATGCGGAAGAGGCGATCGTAAGTCATGTTGTAAAAGTCCCGGAAAGCTGTTTGCGAATCCAGTTCTTTCATTTGCCGCAATAACTTTCTAACTTCTGATTCGGTCATCGGCTTGCTGTTTGTTTTGTTAATCTACCCAAAGTAAATCACTCATTATACTGTCGGAGATGAAAATACCTTCACGAGTCAAGCGTAAGGCTCCATCGTGTTCTTCCAGTTTCCCATTTTTCAGATAAGGCGCAGCCATTCTCTGGCAATACTCCCACATCTCATTGCCGAACATCTGTTTCAGCTTTTCTATAGGCGTTCCCCATACAGTACGTATGGTAGTGATAATAAATTCATTGTAGCGGGTCGTCTGATCCAGATACTCTATTTCAAAAGCACGGCTATTTTCCTCTATACCTTTTATATAAGTATCGATGGAAGAAACATT
This sequence comes from Bacteroides celer, assembly GCF_002632415.2. Classification (NCBI taxonomy): domain Bacteria; kingdom Pseudomonadati; phylum Bacteroidota; class Bacteroidia; order Bacteroidales; family Bacteroidaceae; genus Bacteroides; species Bacteroides celer. The sequence goes on from NZ_CP178209.1 coordinate 1,168,833, forward strand.
CCATTCCCGTGTCATCCCGTCAAAAGAATGTGCCGACGGTCCGCACCCCAGATAAGGTATTCCTTTCCAGTAAGAACTGTTGTGACGAGAGTACTTGCCCGGACGGCAGAAATTCGAAATTTCATAATGTTCAAATCCCGCTTTCTGCAGATGCTTTATCAGTAACGTGAAAAAATCTAAACTGGAATCTTCGTCCACCTCCGATATCTGATGTTGTTTTAACATATTATATATAGGTGTATCTTCCTCGTAAATCAGATGATAAGCGGAAATATGCTCCACGTTCAGACTGACAGCCTGACGAAGATCATTCTCCCATCGTTCTTTGGTTTCTCCCGGTAATCCGTAGATAAGATCGATGCTTATATTTTGAAAACCGGCTTCCCGACATCTGTGAACAGCTTCGATAGCTGTATGGGCATTGTGACGGCGTTTCAATAGTTTGAGAGTGGGATCGTCAAAAGTCTGTATTCCCATGCTGATACGATTGAAAGGGAGCGAAGAAAGCATTTTCAGATATTCACTAGTCAGGTCGTCGGGATTGGCTTCCAATGTGATTTCCTGGCAATGGCTTAATCCGTAATGTGTCCGGATCGTATCAAATATCTGTTCGAAATCTTCTTTTTCCAATTGAGACGGGGTTCCGCCACCGAAATAAACGGTTTCTATATCTTCTCCTTTCAGGTAGTCTTTCCGCATGGCTAACTCCCGGCAAAGTGCTCGTACATAACGGGTTTTGAGCTCGCTACGGGTGGTTGAGTAGAAATCGCAGTAGATGCACCGTGTTTTACAAAAAGGAATATGAAGATAGATACCTGCCATAGTTGTGCCGTTTGAGTTTAGTGGCTGTAAAAGTAAGATTATTATCAGATATAACAAAAAATCTTATTGACTGAAATCATTCTTATGAGGCGTTGCATAGATAAGTTGTCTGACACCCGGGTCTCATTGGTATTGACACCCGGGTGTCAGCACTATCAACACCCGGGTGTCGGTATGCCTGAGACCCGGGTGTTGAACAATCCGTTTGTGCAGTCTAAATATTATATGCATATATACTATTGAATGATGGTTCGTATAGAAATTAAATTATGAGCAAGCAAAAAATGTTTATGTTAAAGATGTGTTACATAACATTGTTTAGTAACACCGTCATAAGTGTTGCTTTTCCCCCAATTAATCCCTAATTTGCGCATCACAAAATTAATGGTATGTGAGAAACATACTGAGTAATTACTAAAATCTTATATATTATGAAAGTATATCAGACTAATGAAATCAAGAACATTGCCTTGTTGGGAAGTTCTGGCTCTGGGAAAACCACTCTCGTGGAAGCGATGCTTTTCGAGAGTGGTGTTATAAAACGTCGCGGATCTGTTGCCGCAAAGAATACTGTTAGCGATTATTTCCCTGTTGAACAAGAGTATGGTTACTCCGTTTTCTCCACCGTTCTCCATGTAGAATGGAATAACAAAAAACTTAATATTATTGACTGTCCGGGATCGGACGACTTCGTAGGCAGTACAGTAACTGCACTAAATGTGACCGACACAGCAATCATTCTTCTTAATGGCCAATACGGCGTCGAAGTCGGTACACAAAATCACTTCCGTTATACAGAAAAGCTGAATAAACCTGTTATTTTTCTAGTCAACCAGCTTGATAATGAAAAATGCGATTATGATAATATCCTCGAACAGCTGAAAGAGGCTTATGGCTCTAAGGTTGTTCCTATTCAATATCCAATAGCTACCGGCCCGGGCTTTAATGCACTGATCGACGTGCTGTTGATGAAGAAATATTCGTGGAAACCCGAAGGAGGGGCTCCGACCATCGAAGATATTCCGGCAGAAGAAATGGATAAGGCTATGGAGATGCACAAAGCATTGGTAGAAGCTGCTGCCGAGAATGATGAAAATCTGATGGAGAAATTCTTCGAACAAGATTCTCTTACAGAAGATGAAATGCGCGAAGGTATCCGTAAGGGATTGATCGCCAGGGGTATGTTCCCTGTTTTCTGTGTTTGTGGAGGTAAAGATATGGGCGTTCGCCGCTTGATGGAATTCTTGGGTAACGTTGTTCCTTTTGTTTCTGAAATGCCGAAGGTACAGAATACCGAAGGTAAAGAAGTGGCTCCGGATACTAACGGACCGGAATCCCTTTATTTCTTCAAGACCAGTGTGGAGCCGCATATCGGTGAAGTTTCCTATTTCAAAGTAATGAGTGGTAAAGTTCATGAAGGGGACGACTTGCTGAATGCCGACCGTGGTTCGAAGGAACGTATTGCGCAAATTTATGTGGTAGCCGGTGGTAACCGTGTTAAGGTGGAAGAGCTGCAAGCCGGTGATATCGGTGCTGCTGTGAAACTGAAAGATGTGAAAACCGGTAATACGCTGAACGGTAAGGATTGCGACTATAAATTCAACTTTATCAAATATCCGAATTCTAAATATACCCGTGCCATCAAGCCGGTGAATGAAGCGGATGTGGAAAAGATGATGAGTATTCTGAATCGTATGCGTGAAGAAGATCCTACCTGGGTGATCGAACAGTCAAAGGAATTGAAACAGACTTTGGTACACGGACAGGGAGAATTCCATCTTCGTACATTGAAATGGCGTTTGGAAAACAACGAAAAACTTCCGGTGAAGTACGAAGAACCGAAGATTCCGTATCGTGAAACGATTACAAAAGCCGCTCGCGCTGACTATCGTCATAAGAAACAATCCGGTGGTGCCGGTCAGTTTGGTGAAGTTCACCTGATTGTAGAACCTTATAAAGAAGGTATGCCTGTGCCCGATACGTATAAGTTCAATGGACAGGAATTTAAGATTACCGTGAGAGGTACGGAAGAGATACCATTGGAATGGGGTGGTAAACTGGTGTTTATCAACAGTATTGTCGGTGGTTCTATCGATGCACGCTTCCTGCCTGCTATTATGAAAGGTATTATGTCTCGTATGGAGCAAGGTCCGTTGACGGGTTCGTATGCTCGTGACGTGCGTGTCATTGTTTACGATGGTAAGATGCATCCGGTAGATTCTAATGAAATCTCCTTTATGCTTGCCGGACGTAATGCCTTTAGTGAAGCCTTCAAGAATGCCGGTCCGAAAATTCTGGAACCGATTTATGATGTAGAAGTGTTTGTTCCGTCTGATAGGATGGGAGATGTAATGGGAGATCTTCAGGGACGTCGTGCCATGATTATGGGTATGAGTAGCGAAAAAGGTTTTGAGAAACTGGTTGCTAAAGTACCTTTGAAAGAAATGTCTTCTTACTCTACTGCTCTTAGCTCACTCACCGGCGGACGTGCTTCGTTTATTATGAAGTTCTCTAGTTATGAGCTTGTTCCGACAGATGTTCAGGATAAGTTGATGAAGGATTTTGAAGCTAAACAAATTGAAGAATAAAGATAAATGATAGTTGATAGATGATATGTGATAGTTGATGGAAAATTCGCTATTTACTATCTATTGGTTATAAACTATCAACTTAAACGTTAAAACTGTTCCCTTTTTTAAGTAAAAGGGGACAGTTTTTGTTTAACTATGATTAATAAAGATAGAAAAACGCAAGGAAAAGATTTAATTTTTTATTAAATTTGCAAACCAAAGGAGGGGTTTTGTTGTTGTAGTAATCAGAATACAACCTAAATAGCTCCTTACGGTTAATTTCCGGGAAGTTCCGGTTAAATCAAGTTAATGCATTAGGAGTGTTAATTAGGGAGTGTTAATTTTGTTGCTATGAAGAAGTCAACAATTTGGATATTAGGTATTGTAATGGGGCTTTCCTTCCTTAGCCTGCTGTATTTGCAGGTTAGTTATATTGAGGAAATGATGAAAACCCGTAAGGAACAGTTTGATTCGGCTGTACGCAATAGCCTGGATCAGGTTTCCAAGGATGTGGAATATGCAGAGACCAGACGTTGGTTGATCGAAGATATTTCAGAAGCGGAAAGAAAAGCACTGATTGCGAATAACGCTTCCATACAACAAGACAACTTGATTCAGCAAACGCAACGGTTCACGGTGAAGTCTAAGGATGGAAAGGTATATTCGGATTTTGAGCTGAAAGTGATGACCACTAAGCCCTCCGAGCTTCCAAAGGCTATGATTTCTCCTTACAGGGGAACAAAGACCATTCCGGAAACTTCGCGTTCATTAGTGGAAGCCATCAAGAACCGGTATATGTATCAACGGGCGTTACTCGATGAAGTGGCCTGGCAGATGATTTATCGGGGGAGTGACAAATCGATTGGAGACAGAGTACGGTTCAAAGAACTGGATGACTATCTGAAATCGAGCTTATATAATAATAGTATAGACTTGCCTTATCACTTTACGGTGATTGACAAAGACGGTAGGGAAGTCTATCGTTGTGCGGATTATGACGCAAAGGGAAGTGAAGACGCTTATCAGCAGGCATTGTTCAAGAATGATCCGCCTGCGAAAATGAGCATATTGAAAGTGCACTTTCCGGGTAAGAAAGATTATATCTTTGACTCAATCAGTTTCATGATTCCGTCGCTGATATTTACGCTGGTATTGTTAGTGACATTCATCTTTACGATTTATATCGTATTCCGACAAAAGAAACTGACGGAAATGAAGAATGACTTTATCAATAATATGACGCACGAATTTAAAACACCGATATCTACCATTTCATTGGCAGCACAGATGTTGAAAGATCCCGCGGTAGGAAAATCACCGCAGATGTTCCAACATATATCGGGAGTGATTAATGATGAAACCAAGCGCTTGCGCTTCCAGGTGGAAAAGGTGCTCCAGATGTCGATGTTCGAACGTCAGAAGGCAACTTTGAAGATGAAGGAGATCGATGCGAATGAATTGATTGCAGGTGTTGTCAATACCTTTGCTCTGAAAGTGGAACGATATAATGGTAAGATAACATCGAACCTTGAGGCTACCGATCCTGTTATATTTGCAGATGAGATGCATATCACGAATGTAATCTTTAATCTGATGGATAACGCGGTGAAATATAAGAAACCGGAAGAGGATCTGGAACTGAAAGTGAGAACGTGGAATGAGTCGGGTAAACTGATGATTTCGATACAGGATAACGGTATCGGTATTAAAAAGGAGAACCTGAAAAAGATATTTGAAAAGTTCTATCGTGTACATACGGGTAATCTGCACGATGTGAAGGGCTTTGGACTGGGATTGGCTTATGTGAGAAAAATTATATTGGATCATAAGGGAACCATCCGGGCGGAAAGCGACCTGAACGTGGGAACTAAATTTATTATTGCATTACCTTTATTAAAAAATAATTGATATGGACGAGAAACTGCGTATTTTATTATGCGAGGATGACGAAAATCTTGGCATGCTTTTAAGAGAATATCTACAGGCAAAAGGTTATTCTGCTGAGTTATATCCTGATGGAGAAGCCGGTTATAAGGCTTTCTTGAAGAATAAATATGACTTGTGCGTGTTCGACGTAATGATGCCTAAAAAAGACGGCTTCACACTGGCACAGGATGTCCGTGCAGCAAATGCTGAAATACCTATTATCTTCCTGACTGCTAAAACGCTGAAAGAAGATATCCTGGAAGGATTTAAAATCGGTGCGGATGATTATATCACTAAACCGTTTAGTATGGAAGAATTGACGTTCAGAATTGAAGCAATCTTGAGACGTGTTCGTGGAAAGAAGAACAAAGAAAGCAATATCTATAAGATTGGTAAGTTTACTTTCGATACACAGAAACAAATTCTGTCGTCAGAAGGCAAACAGACTAAACTGACTACCAAAGAATCTGAACTGCTCGGATTGCTTTGTGCACATGCAAATGAGATTTTGCAACGTGACTTTGCTTTGAAAACAATCTGGATCGACGATAACTATTTCAATGCCCGTAGTATGGACGTGTATATCACGAAACTGCGTAAGCATCTGAAAGAAGATGATTCTATCGAGATTATCAATATCCACGGAAAAGGCTATAAGCTGATTACCCCGGAAGTTGAATCTTAATAATCGCATTTGAGATGACTACAAATAAAAAATCCCGGAAACATTCGTTTCCGGGATTTTTTATTGATTTCTGCGAAATTAATCTGCGATTTTCTTATTAATAATAATATAAGAAATGAGTCCCAGTACTACAAGTACTACTGAAGTACCCAGGATGGCGTTGTTGTTTACATTTCCTGTAAAGGAACAAGCCAACAGGATGACTACTCCGGCCAAGATTAATATCAATCCTAAGTTCTTTAATAAGCCTTTCATGCGTGTGTATTTTAATAGATTATAATATTCCAGTCACAAATTAAAGCATAATTCTTTAACGGGCGAAATTATTTGGATAAAAATTCCATTATAAATGCACGATTTAGTGGATTTTATGATTTTAAGTTCTGTTCTTCTGCTTAATCTTTCGTATTATAGAATACCTTTTTCAGTACCTCCTGACCAATGCTCAATTCGTCGAGAGTGATGCCATGAAGAGCCTCTTTCAGAGTCTGGCCGGCAATAACGCGTGCTTTTTCTTCCAGTTCTTTTCCGTCTTTAGTCAGGTGGATTAAATTGGTACGGCGGTCTTTTTTATCGGAAATGCGCACAACGAGATGCTGCCGTTCCATATTGTCTATCAAACGGGTCATGCTGGGTTTGTCTTTAAAAGTTGCATTACACAACTCTTGTTGTGTAACACCGTCTTTTTCCCACAGAAAAATGAGTACCGTCCATTGTTCCGGACTGATTTCCAGTCCGTTCTGACGGAAGTTACGGTACAGTTTCCGGTTGATTGCCGCGGAAACTTTGCCATTTAGTATGGCGAATATAAGCCGGATATCGAAATTAAATTGCTCTATCATGAAATTATTGTTTAAACAACTTTGCAAAGGTAAGTCACTTCCCGGATAAATCCTATCTTCGGATACAAAAAAAGATTAAATATTTGTAGTTCAAAATAAAATGTCTAACTTTGCACCCGCATTTAAAATCAAATAATTTATTTATTTAATTAAACGAAGTATGAATCAATACGAAACCGTTTTCATTTTAACTCCCGTTTTGTCTGACGTTCAGATGAAGGAAGCGGTAGAAAAATTCAAAGGCGTTCTTCAAGCTGAAGGTGCTGAGATTATCAATGAAGAAAACTGGGGACTGAAGAAATTGGCTTACCCAATTCAGAAGAAGTCTACAGGTTTTTACCAACTGATTGAGTTCAATGCAGATCCTACTGTAATTGACAAGCTGGAACTTAATTTCCGTCGTGATGAACGCGTAATCCGTTTCTTGACTTTCAAGATGGATAAGTATGCTGCTGAATACGCTGCAAAAAGAAGAAGTGTTAAATCAAACAAAAAGGAGGATTAATCATGGCACAACAAGTTCAATCAGAAATCAGATATTTGACTCCGCCGTCAGTAGATGTTAAGAAGAAAAAATACTGCCGTTTCAAAAAGAGTGGTATTAGGTATATCGACTACAAAGATCCTGAATTCTTGAAGAAATTCTTGAATGAACAAGGAAAAATCCTTCCGCGTCGTATTACAGGTACTTCTTTGAAGTTCCAACGTCGTATCGCGCAGGCTGTGAAGAGAGCTCGTCACTTGGCATTGCTGCCTTATGTAACTGACATGATGAAATAAGAAGGAGGAAAAGTATGGAAATTATATTGAAAGAAGACGTAGTAAACTTGGGTTATAAGAACGATATCGTAAACGTGAAATCCGGATACGGTCGTAATTATCTGATCCCGACTGGAAAAGCTGTCATCGCTTCTCCTTCTGCAAAGAAAATGTTGGCTGAAGAACTGAAACAGCGCGCTCACAAACTTGAGAAAATCAAGAAAGATGCTGAGGCTATGGCTGCTAAGTTGGAAGGCGTTTCTTTGACTATTGCAACTAAAGTTAGCTCAACCGGTACTATCTTCGGTTCTGTTGGTAACATCCAGATTGCTGAGGCATTGTCTAAGCTGGGTCATGAAGTTGACAGAAAGATCATCGTTGTAAAAGACGCTGTGAAAGAAGTTGGTAGCTATAAGGCTATTGTTAAACTTCACAAGGAAGTTTCGGTAGAAATTCCTTTCGAAGTAGTTGCTGAATAAGAGCAAATTTACTTCATATACAAAAAGCGATTTGTTCTGAATGGATGAATCGCTTTTTTTTGTTATCTTTGCTATTACTATTATGAAATTCAACTGTTGTTTTCTGAAGAAGAGGTTTTTGCTTCTGCTGATTGCTTTGGGAATTGGCAGTGTCCTTTATGCGAATGATGAGTTGAAACTATTGACGGATTCTTTGCGTAGAGTGATAGATGAGAAACATGTCTATGTTCAAAAGAAAGAGGAGAGGATAAACCGGATAAAATGTATGTTGAAAAGTCCCGGTTTGACTCTTGAAGGGGAGTATAGAATCAATTTACGGTTATATAGCGAGTATAAAAAATTTCATATTGATTCTGCTATTCATTATGTCGATCGTAATATCGAGATTTCCCGTCGGCTGAATAAACCCTATTTCACCAACCAGTCGTCTTTAAATCTTAGTCTTTTGTATTCGATGTGTGGCAGATTCCGCGAAGCTGAGATTATTTTGAAAAGTATAAAGACGTCAGAACTTCCAAAAGATTTATTAATAGACTATTATCAGACTTACTCCAGTTTCTGGGGGCATTACTCCATTTCTGTTGCCAACAATCTGTATGGAAAGCAACAATCTGCTTATCAGGATTCACTGTTTGCTCTCATAGATCATACTTCCTGGGATTACCGGATGTCACAAGCTTCTTATTATATCTGGCGTGATACCTTAAAATCGAAGGAAATTTTTAAGGAATTGTTGGATATCGAGGAGGTGGGAACGCCTAATTATGCCATGATTACTCATTCGTATTCCAGATTGTGTCATCATCAGAAGAAATATGATGAGGAAAAGAAATATCTGATGTTGTCGGCGATTGCCGATACCCGGAATGCAACGCGTGAAAATGCCTCTCTTCAATCTCTTGCGTTGATACAATACGAAGAGAAGAATCTGGCCGATGCTTTTAAATTTACACAGTCCGCTATTGATGATGTAATTTCTTCCGGTATTCATTTTCGTGCAATCGAAATCTACAAATTCAATTCGATTATCAATACTGCCTATCAGGCGGAACAGGCTAAATCGAGATCGCATCTGACTACTTTTCTTATTTCTACAAGTATTATCCTTTTTCTTTTGATTCTGCTCGTTGTTTTCATCTATATTCAGATGAAGAAAACGTTGAAAATAAAGCAGGCATTGGCGCAGAGTAATGAGGAACTTCTGCGGCTGAACAATAAACTGAATAGTATGAACAGCCAGCTGAATGACACCAATAATCAATTGTGTGAAATTAATGGCATAAAGGAATATTATATAGCTGAATTCTTCGATGTGTGCTTTAGCTATATCCACAAAATGGAAAAGTATCAGAATATGCTGTATAAAATAGCTATTAATAAGTACTATGACGAGTTGATTAAGAAGCTGAAGTCGTCTGCGCTTATTGATGAAGAGCTTAGTGCACTGTATGCCCGTTTTGATAAGGTCTTTTTAGGTTTATATCCTACTTTTGTTTCTGATTTTAATGCTTTGTTGAAAGATGAAGAGAAGATTATTTTGAAGCCGGATGCTTTATTGAATAGGGAACTTCGTATTTATGCTTTATTACGTTTGGGTATTACGGATAGTGGGAAGATAGCGAACTTCCTTCGGTGCTCTACAAGTACGGTTTATAATTATCGTACGAAGATGAGAAATAAAGCTGCTGTCGACAGAGATGAATTTGAGAACGAAATTATGAAAATTAGTTCAACACAAGAGACATAATTGTTATTTTACTGCTGACCTCCTTTCCAAATCATCTACATTTTTTTGATATACTTAAAGTGTTAAGTGCTTGATTAATAGTGTAAAATGTTAATTTACTATCTACATAAAGTAGTGTAAGTCAAATAAGCCGTTATTTATTTGGCTAGATTTGCAATATCAGTTTTTTACTCATCAGCTTGATGGTGAAAATTGATACTTTATCTATTATTTGTACTTAAATTCACTATGTTTTATTATGAACACGCAATCTTCAGTAGACACGAGAATTAAAGTTGGAATTATCGGTTTTGGTAGAATGGGAAGATTCTATTGGGAAGCGATGACAAAAAGTGGGCGATGGAATATTGCTTATATTTGCGATACTGATCCGGAATCACGTCAATTGGCTAAGAAGTTATCTCCTGAATCTCTTATAGTAGAAGATAATCAAAAAATTTTTGAGGATGAAAGTGTACAGGTAGTCGGTCTTTTCACTTTGGCCGACTCACGGATGGAACAAATAGAAAAAGCTATTCGCTACGGCAAACACATTATTTCAGAAAAACCTATTTCAGATACCATGGAAAATGAGTGGAAGGTCGTGGAGATGACAGAAAACACCAACCTCATTTCTGCGGTAAACTTGTATTTGCGGAATTCCTGGTATCATAATCTGATGAAAGAGTATATCGAGCAGGGAGAAATCGGAGAACTGGCTATTATCCGTATTTGCCACATGACTCCCGGTTTGGCACCGGGCGAAGGTCATGAGTACGAGGGACCTGCTTTCCATGATTGTGGAATGCACTACGTCGATATTACCCGTTGGTATGCAGGCTGTGATTATAGAACATGGAATGCGCAGGGAGTGAATATGTGGAATTATAAAGATCCTTGGTGGGTACAATGTCACGGAACTTTCCAAAATGGCGTAGTCTTCGATATTACTCAGGGCTTTGTTTATGGACAATTATCTAAAGACCAGACACATAATTCGTATGTGGATATTATAGGTACCAAAGGAGTTGTGCGTATGACGCATGATTTCAATACCGCTGTTGTTGATCTGCACGGTGTCAATCAGACCATTCGTGTGGAGAAACCTTTCGGTGGCAAGAATATAGACGTGTTGTGTGACCTGTTTGCTGATTCGGTAGAAACCGGAAAGCGCAATTCCCGCTTACCGTCTATGCGCGATTCGGCCATTGCATCCGAATATGCGTGGACATTCTTAAAAGACACACGCAAACACGATTTGCCCGCTATTGGTAATTTGCGCACTCTGGAGCAAATACGCGAGCGAAGAAGAAACATGAAAAATGGATATGGATTGTTGCATGGCAACCTTCCAAAGATTATTAACCCTTAAATAAATAAAATCATGTCAAACATTTCGAGGAGAAAGTTTCTCAAAACGGGGGCTGCTGCTTTAGCAGGCATTACTATTGCTCCCAGTACTATTTTAGGTATGAGCCACGGGCATATTTCGCCTACTGACAAACTGAATCTTGCAGCCGTGGGTATTGGTGGTATGGGACATGCCAATATTAATCACGTGAAGGGCACTGAAAATATTGTGGCTCTTTGTGATGTGGATTGGAAGTATGCAAAAGGTGTGTTCGACGAATTCCCCAAGGCTAAAAAATACTGGGACTATCGTAAGATGTATGAAGAAATGGGTAAATCTATCGATGGTGTGATTATTGCAACTGCCGACCATACTCATGCTATCATCACTGCTGATGCAATGACAATGGGAAAACACGTGTACTGTCAGAAGCCGTTGACCCACTCTGTTTATGAATCTCGTTTATTGACAAATTTGGCTGCTTCAACAGGTGTTGTTACTCAGATGGGTAATCAGGGTTCGTCAGACGAAGGTACGGATTTGGTATGCGAATGGATTTGGAATGGTGAAATCGGTGATATAACTAAGGTGGAATGTGCAACAGACCGTCCTATTTGGCCGCAAGGATTGAATGTTCCTGAAGGTGTAGACCGTATTCCTAGTACATTGAATTGGGATTTGTTTACAGGTCCTGCTAAAATGAATCCTTACAATGCTATTTATCATCCTTGGAACTGGCGTGGATGGTGGGATTACGGAACAGGTGCATTAGGTGATATGGCTTGCCATATTTTGCATCAGCCGTTTAGAGCATTGAAATTGCAATATCCTACCAAAGTGGAAGGATCATCTACTTTATTGTTGAATGCTTGTGCTCCGCAGGCACAGCATGTGAAAATGATTTTCCCTGCTCGTGAAAATATGCCGAAAGTAGCTATGCCTGAAGTGGAAGTACATTGGTACGATGGCGGTATGATGCCTGAACGTCCGAAAGGATTCCCGGAAGGAAAACAACTGATGCAGAGTGGTGGTGGTTTGACTATTTTCCACGGAACGAAAGATACTTTGATTTGCGGATGTTATGGACAGAATCCTTGGTTGCTTTCTGGTCGTAAACCAAATGCGCCAAAAGTTTGTCGTCGTGTTCCTAATGCTATGAACGGTGGGCACGAGATGGACTGGGTACGTGCATGTAAAGAAAATAAATCTAACCGTATCATGACTAAGTCTGATTTCTCAGAAGCCGGACCCATGAATGAAATGGTAGCAATGGGTGTATTGGCTATTCGTTTGCAAGCGCTGAATAAGACTCTTGAATGGGATGGAGCTAACATGTGCTTTACGAATATCGGTGATAACGAAACGATCCGTACCGTTATCAAAGACGGATTCAAGATTCATGATGGTCATCCGACATTTGATAAGACATGGACTGATCCGATTAATGCGAAACAGTTTGCTGCTGAATTAGTTAAACATACTTATCGTGACGGTTGGAGACTTCCTGATATGCCGAGATAAAAGTAAATTAAAAATTAAAAATTAAATAGTTGATATCATGAAAAAAGTATTTTATCCATTAGCTTGTTGTTGTCTTGCTGCAGGCGTTTTCGCTTCTTGCGGTGGTCAGAAGAAAGCAAATGCTCCGGAAGAGCAAAAAGTTGCGTTGTCTTACTCTAAATCATTGAAAGCACCGGAAACTGATAGTTTGAATCTGCCTGTTGACGAAAATGGTTATATCACAATCTTTGATGGTGAAACATTTAACGGATGGCGTGGTTATGGAAAAGACCGTGTTCCTACTAAATGGACAATCGAAGATGGCTGCATCAAATTCAACGGTTCTGGCGGCGGTGAAGCTCAAGACGGTGATGGTGGTGATTTGATCTTTGCTCATAAATTTAAAAACTTTGAGTTGGAATTGGAATGGAAGGTTGCTAAAGGTAGCAATTCGGGTATTTTGTATTTAGCTCAGGAAGTTACTTCTAAAGACAAAGATGGTAATGATGTGCTTGAACCTATTTATGTTTCCGCACCTGAATATCAGATCCTGGATAATGCCAATCATCCGGATGCTAAATTGGGTAAAGATAACAATCGTCAGTCAGCTTCTTTGTATGACATGATTCCGGCAGTTCCTCAAAACTCTAAACCATTTGGCGAATGGAACAAGGCTAAGATTATGGTTTATAAAGGTACAGTGGTTCACGGACAAAACGATGAAAACGTACTTGAATATCATTTGTGGACAAAACAATGGACTGATATGTTGCAGGCAAGTAAGTTCAGCGAAGATAAATGGCCTTTGGCATTTGAATTGCTGAATAACTGTGGTGGAGAAAATCACGAAGGTTTCATCGGTTTGCAAGATCACGGTGATGATGTTTGGTTCCGCAACATCCGCGTGAAGGTTTTGGACTAATCGCATAAATAAGAAATAAGGCACGGATTACACGGATAACACGGTTTTTTAACTATCGTTATTATATAACAACCGCGTAATTCCGTGTAATCCGTGCCTATTTTTTTCTATATAAATCTAATAATTGTAATTCCCTGATATCTATTATATGAAAACAAAAATTTATTTATGTGCGTTGGCTACTCTTTTCATGATTCCACAGGCAATGACCGCGCAAACTAAGAAGAAAGCTAAAAAAGAAGTAGCTATTCAACTCTATTCTGTCAGAGATATATTGAATAAGGTAGACAACAAAGATGGTAAGTGTGACCCCACTTATACTGCTCTTCTGAAGAAATTGGCAAACATGGGATATACCGGTGTTGAAGCTGCCAATTATAATAACGGTAAATTTTATGACCGGACTCCTCAACAATTTAAGAAAGATGTCGAATCGGCAGGATTAAAAGTCTTGTCTTCACACTGCACGCGTGGACTGTCGAAAGAAGAACTCGCCTCCGGTGACTATTCGAAATCACTTGAATGGTGGGATCAGTGTATTGCCGATCATAAAGCTGCCGGTATGAAATATATTGTAGCTCCGTGGATGGATGTACCTAAGACGCTCAAAGATTTAGAAACGTATTGTGCATATTATAATGAGATAGGCAAACGTTGTAAACAACAGGGTCTGTCGTTTGGGTATCATAATCACGCTCATGAATTTCAGAAAGTAGAAGATAAAGTGATGTATGATTATATGCTGGAACATACGAATCCTGAATATGTCTTCTTCCAGATGGACCTTTATTGGGTAGTTCGCGGACAAAACAGTCCTGTTGATTATTTTAATAAATATCCCGGTCGTTTCAAGATATTCCATGTGAAGGATCATAGAGAGATCGGACAAAGTGGAATGGTAGGTTTTGACGCTATCTTTAAGAATGCAAAAACTGCAGGTGTTAACTATCTCGTTGCTGAAATCGAGGGCTATAGTATGCCGGTAGAAGAGAGTGTGGAAGTAAGCTTGGATTATTTGTTGAATGCTCCTTTTGTGAAGAGTTCATACGCTAAATAACGTGTGAATAGCTAAAATAAAGGCATAAAAAAAGTCTGTGCATGCTTTCGCATGGCAGACTTTCAATTCTCTCTAAGCTGTTTCTGAATTATTCAGCTACAGTTTCAGTTGCAGTGCTATCAGCATTCAAAGAATCTGCTGCTGCGGCTGCTGCTTGTTCAGCTTCAAGAGCTGCTGCTTCTACTGCTGCGATTGAGTCAGCGATACGGATAGAATCTGCAGTTGCTTTTGCTGCGTCAGCTGCTTTGTTACCACATGATGCGAATGATACTGCTACGATAGCTACGGCCATCAAAACTAATTTTTTCATTTTCTTTGCTTTTTAAAAACGTAATACAATCAATTGCTTTATTAAAACGTTGCAAAGGTATGTACTTTTTCAATATGTTGTTCTCGAAACACCAACTTTTTTTATATATTTTTTTGTAACTAGCCACTTTTTCCCCACTTTCGTATGTTTAAAAACATGCTAATCGACAGCAATACTGTTATATAGGTATCTTTTTATGCTTCTTTTGGGAGTTTTTTCAAATTCCGTAGGATAAAGTTGGATTCTGCTGATTTTTTCATAAGCGGCTACATTGCTGTTCAGATTCTTAAGATTTTCATCCATGATTGTTTTCAGGTTATCCGGATTGTTTAATCCGAGAGAATCCAACGCTTCATAATCGGCATAAACGAGTGCTACTAATTTTTTGTTGCGTTCGATAACGAGACTTTCAAGAATGAAAGGTAGGTTATTCAGTTTTGTTTCCAACTCTTCGGGGAAGATGTTCTGTCCGTTTGAACTTAAGATCATGGTCTTGAGCCGTCCCCGGATGAAAATATTCCCGCTGTTGTCCATGCTACCGAGGTCACCCGTACGTAGCCAGCCGTCTTGTGTGAACACTTCCTCTGTTGCTTCCTGGTTCTTGTAATATCCTACCATCACGTTTTCTCCCCGGACTTGGATTTCTCCGGTTTCTGCTTCAGGGTTTTCCTTATAGATACGTGCTTCCATTATATCCAGAATCTTTCCGGAAGAGCCTTGTACAAATTCATCCCAAGGGGCATAGCTGATTAGTGGTCCACATTCCGTCATACCGTAACCGATAGTAAAAGGGAATTTAATTTTGTAGAAGAATTCTTCTACTTCTTTATCCATAGCGGCGCCACCGATAATGATTTCCTTAAACCGGCCTCCCAGTGCATCAATCAGTCTTTTGCGTATCTGGTTGTAGATCTGTGTGTCGAGCAGCGGAATATTGAGTGCCCACTTCATGCCTTTTTTATTAATGAGTGGTTGGATGATATTCTTATATATCTTTTCGATCACTAGCGGGACAGTAATAATAAGGTTGGGTTTCACTTCCTCAAAAGCCTTCATTATAATCTTGGGAGAAGGAGTTTTTCCAAGCAAAGTGACATGGGTGCCGACAGCAGTTGCTGTCAGAAAGTCGAACGCACAGCCGTATGCATGAGCGAGTGGGAGGAAAGAGAGTACCTTGTCTCCCTTTTTAAGAAGTTCGGTGCGGATACCGAAGGTAACATTTCCTGCCAGATTGTTCCCTGTCAGCATCACTCCTTTACTGAAACCGGTGGTTCCGGAAGTATAGTTTAATAGCATCACTTTGTCATTGGATAAAGTGGTATATTGAACATCTTCACGGGCAAATCCTTTCGGATACAAAGAATGCATTTCTTTATCGGTGTTTTTCAGAAACTTCTGTATGGTTTCTCCGTCACGTTGATAAAGACACCGGAAATCGGTCAGTGAGAATACGCCTCGCAGTCCCGTTAGTTTTTCCTCTTCCAGATTGTCCCAGATGCTGTCACTGGTGAACAGAAATATAGATTCGGAATGATTGACGATATGATGAACATCGTTGGGCGTAAAGTCTTGAAGGATGGGGACAATGATTGCTCCATACGTGATAGTTGCCATATAGGCGATGCACCAGTGAGCATTATTTTTGCCGATAACTGAAATCTTATCCCCTCTGCGGAGGCTACAGTGTTTGAATAACAGATGTAAACGGGCGATTTTTTCAGCTACCTCCCCATAAGTATATTGGGTATCTTCTCCATAATCGGTGTAACAAGGTAGATCCCAATTTTCACGAAAACTATTTTCGTATAGTTTAATGAAATTCTCTTTAATCATTGCACGTTTTTTAGTGAATTGTGCAAAAATAGGAATAAACTTTCGTATCCAAAAGCGTTTTACTAATAATAATGTGTAACTTTGCAAAGTTAATGTGTTTATAACAGCTTATGATAGATACCACTGTATTTCAAAATAAGACAGCCGTTTATTATACTTTAGGCTGCAAATTAAATTTTTCAGAGACTTCAACTATCGGTAAAATTCTGCGTGAGGCAGGAGTCCGGACTGCGCGTAAAGGAGAGAAGGCAGATATCTGTGTGGTAAATACCTGTTCGGTGACGGAGATGGCGGATAAGAAATGCCGGCAAGCGATTCATCGTCTGGTAAAACAACACCCAGGTGCTTTTGTGGTAGTGACCGGATGTTATGCGCAATTGAAGCCCGGCGATGTGGCAAAGATAGATGGAGTGGACGTAGTGTTGGGAGCTGAACAGAAGGGAGAATTGCTTCAATATCTAGGTGACCTCCAAAAGCATGAAAAAGGAGAAGCTATCACTACGACGACCAAGGATATCCGTTCTTTTGCTCCCTCGTGTTCACGGGGAGACCGTACCCGTTTCTTTTTGAAGGTGCAGGATGGATGCGATTACTTTTGTTCTTATTGCACGATTCCTTTTGCCCGGGGGCGAAGTCGTAACGGGACTATTGCTTCCATGGTTGAACAGGCCCGTCAAGCAGCTGCCGAAGGAGGAAAAGAGATTGTTCTGACCGGAGTGAATATTGGAGATTTTGGTAAAACAACAGGGGAGAGTTTCTTTGATTTGGTAAAAGCGCTGGATCAGGTAGAGGGAATCGAACGTTATCGGATATCTTCTATAGAACCAAATCTGTTGACCGATGAGATCATTGAATTTGTGTCTCACTCCCGTAGTTTTATGCCTCATTTCCATATCCCTTTGCAGTCTGGTTGTGATGAGGTTTTGCAATTAATGCGCCGCCGTTATGACACAGCTCTTTTTGCTTCCAAAGTGAAGAAGATCAAAGAGGTGATGCCGGATGCTTTTATCGGTGTGGATGTGATTGTGGGAACCCGTGGAGAAACGCTGGAGTACTTCCAACAAGCTTATCAGTTTATTGAGAGTTTGAATGTGACCCAGTTGCATGTGTTTAGTTATTCCGAACGTCCCGGAACGCAGGCCCTAAAAATAGAATATGTGGTTTCCCCGGAAGAGAAACATCAGCGTAGCCAACGTTTATTGACACTGTCGGATCAAAAAACGCAGGCCTTTTATGCTCGTCATATTGGGCAGACAATGCCGGTGCTGATGGAAAAATCGAAGGCAGGTGCTCCGATGCATGGATTTACGGAGAACTATATACGTGTAGAGGTGGAAAGCGATGATTCGCTGGATAATAGGGTGGTCAATGTACGTTTGGGAGATTTTAATGAAGAGATGACAGCACTTAAAGGTACAATTCTGATATAAGTATGGGATCAAAACTTATCTACTGGTTGGTATATAGTGGGATGTGGTTGTTTTCGGCACTTCCGTTCCGGGTTTTGTATATGTTCTCGGATTTGAATTATCTGCTGATGTATCATATTGGAAAATATCGCCGGAAAGTAGTTCGGGGGAACCTGTTGAGATCATTTCCGGAAAAAACTGATGCCGAGAGATTGCAGATTGAACGCAAATTCTATCGCTATCTGTCGGATTATATGCTTGAGGATTTGAAATTGTTGCATATGTCTGCCGAAGAGCTTTGTGTGAGAATGATTTATAAGAATACGGAACAATATCTGGAACTGACAGAAAAGTACGGAGGCATTATTGTGATGATTCCTCATTATGCCAATTATGAATGGTTGATTGGCATGGGTGCGATCATGAAACCCGGAGATGTTCCCGTGCAGGTTTATAAACCGTTGAGAGATCAATATCTGGATAAACTTTTTAAGCGTATCCGTTCTCGTTTCGGAGGATATAATATTCCCAAACATTCTACTGCACGTGAAATTATTAAGTTGAAGCGTGATGGAAAAAAGATGGTAGTCGGTCTGATTACCGACCAATGGCCCAGCGGATTTGATAGATATTGGACTACTTTTTTAGGGCAGGAGACTGCTTTTCTGAATGGTGCCGAGCGTATTGCTAAAATGATGAATTTCCCTGTTTTCTATTGCGAACTTAGTAAGAGACGCAGAGGATATTGTGAAGCGGAATTCAAACTAATGACGGAGACGCCGAAAGAAACCAAGGAAGGAGAAATCACTGAAATGTTTGCTCACCGATTGGAGCAGACAATTCGTAGAGAACCGGCATACTGGTTGTGGTCTCATAAACGCTGGAAATTAACCAGAGAGGAAGCTGAACAACAGGAAGAATTGAACAAGAAGAAAGAACAGCAATGAAAGTTTCAGTTGTAATCTTGAATTGGAACGGATGTGATATGCTCCGTACTTTTCTTCCGTCTGTTGTCCGCTATTCGGAAGGAGAGGGGATGGAGGTTTGTGTGGCTGATAATGGCTCTACAGACGATTCTGTGACTTTGCTTCAACAGGAATTTCCTTCTGTTAAGACGATTGTGCTCGATCAGAATTATGGTTTTGCAGACGGATACAATTTGGCATTACAGCAGGTAGATGCAGAATATGTAGTGCTTTTGAATTCGGATGTCGAGGTGACGGAGCATTGGCTGGAACCAATGGTTGCTTATCTGGATGCTCACCCGGAGGTAGCTGCTTGTCAGCCGAAGATACGGAGCCAGCGACAAAAAGAATATTTCGAATATGCCGGGGCAGCCGGTGGTTTTATTGATAAATATGGTTATCCTTTTTGTCGGGGGCGTATAATGGGCGTTGTGGAGAAGGATGAAGGTCAGTACGATACAGTGATTCCTGTTTTCTGGGCGACGGGAGCAGCCCTGTTTATCCGACGCGCTGATTATATGAATGCCGGAGGATTGGATGGGCGTTTTTTCGCACACATGGAGGAAATAGATTTGTGCTGGCGACTTCGTTCGCGAGGACGTGAGATTGTTTGTGTGCCTCAAAGTGTTGTCTATCATGTAGGGGGAGCTACTCTTAAAAAAGAGAATCCTCATAAGACTTTTCTTAATTTCCGTAATAATCTTGTCATGCTCTATAAGAATCTTCCACAGGAGGAGTTAAATAAAGTGATGCGTATCCGGGCCTGTCTCGATTATGTGGCAGTGTTTAACTTCTTGTTGCAAGGGCATTGGGACAATGCTCGTGCTGTTATGCGTGCACGAAAAGAGTACCAACAGCTACGTCCTTCATTTTCTTTATCCCGTGAAAAGAATATGAGAAAAAAAACTTTGAATCCGATACCTGAACGGACAAAAAGTAGTATCTTGTGGCAGTTTTATGTGAGAGGATGCAAAAGATTCTCTCAATTGTCGGATTTAAAAGGATAGCAAATGGAAGCAAAGGTTAGAAGAGGCATCGGGCTGGTAGCGCATGATGCGATGAAAAAAGATCTCATCGAATGGGTATTGTGGAATTCGGAACTGTTGATGGGAAATAAATTCTATTGTACAGGTACTACCGGTACTTTGATATTGGAAGCATTGAAAGAGAAGCACCCTGATGAAGAATGGGATTTTACGATTTTAAAATCAGGTCCGCTGGGTGGTGACCAACAGATGGGATCACGTATTGTGGATGGACAGATTGACTATCTGTTTTTCTTCACTGACCCTATGACACTGCAACCGCATGATACGGATGTGAAAGCATTAACCCGCTTGGCTGGTGTAGAAAATATTGTTTTTTGCTGTAATCGTTCTACGGCGGATCATATTATTTCCAGTCCGTTATTTATGGATCCTGACTACGAGCGCATTCATCCGGACTATTCCGGCTATACAAAGCGTTTCCAGGATAAACCTGTGGTGACGGAAGCTGTTGAATCAGTAAATAGAAGAAAAAAGAAGAGAAAATAAGCCGGTAGTTTACGGCTGTGAAAATAGGAGCAGATTTTGCTTAAAAAAGGAATGCAGATGATACGGATTACTTTATTAATATCGTATTATCTGCATTTCGTTATTTATGTTTCATTACCAACAATGTGATATCTTATTTCTTGCTGCAGTGTAGCTCAATTCCTGCGGACTCTATATCTGCTCCCATCGGTGGATTCCGTTTGGAAAGCCGGAGTTCTATTTCTTCAATACAGGGGAATTGGTCAAAGAGTTTTTGTATAATCCGTCCGCTCACGTGTTCCAGCAATTTTGAGGGAATAGCCATTTCATTTTTTATCACCTGATGTACTTCGGCGTAGTTGACGGTGTCGGTAACTTCGTCTGTCCGGGTAGCTTTGCTGATATCTACTTTCAGTTTCAGGTCAATGAGATATTCATTCCCAATCAGATTTTCTTGCGGTGCGACACCATGATAGGCGTAACAACGAATTTCTTTCAAAAGGATATAGCTACTGTTTATCTTCATATACTGTCTTTTTAGTGTGATCTTGTTTGACTTTTAACAGGTCTTTCTGTGCAACCATTTGTGGAATCACTTTAAGAAAGACGGGTGTGAGCAGAAGGCAGATGCTTAATGTTATAAGCAGAAGTGCGCTTGCCTGTGCCCAACTATTGTGAATATAACGGCTGACTAATGGACCTAAAAAATGAAGTATCGGTCCATGAATACTCAAGGTGATAATTGAATATCGTCCCAAGTAAGAAACAACCTTTATCTTTTTCACTTTTTTGCAAAGTAACATAATCATAAATATTCCTGCAAACGCAGCGATATATACTTGAAAAATATTTCCCGCATAATTGTTGGTACGCATACCCAATGTGGTAGCGGTAAAGTACATTACCACCAGTGCCAATACAATAAAAACCGGTATCAGTTTGTCGAAACGATGGCTGGGATATAGAAAGAAATTATACCGTCGGATCCAGAAACCGGCCACATAGAAGGGGAGGGCAGTCATGGAAACATCTATATACAGGGGTAACTCTATCTGTAATTTTCCGAGATAAAATCCTGCGCAACCAATCAGGATTGTCACAGCGAACATGACAGGCAGATGCTTTTCGCGCAGAAAGTGAATTAGATAAAACAGGATGTTGCAATTGAATAATGCGAGTAGAAACCAGATCGGTGGATTGAACTTGATAAGGTCGTGTCCATGAAATACAACCAAGAGTTCATTCCACGACACAGGCAGTTGAAATACCCCCGGAGCAATCTTCCAAACAATGTATTTCATTAGAAATGCACTTAGATAGAAGAAAAGAAAAGGAATAATCAATTTGTTTATTTTTCGCAGGATGAATCCGAGCAGGCCTTCGTATGATTTGAAAAACACTCCCGAGATAAAGAAGTAAAGCGGCATGCGGAAACAGGATAACATCGAATTCGTATCCAGTTGTTCGAAGGCCCCTCCAACGTGTGCCATTACCACAAGGATAATGCAGACTCCTTTGGTTAAGTCCACAAAATCAATACGTCTGCTCTGGTTGCCTTCCATTATCTCTTTTAATTTCTCTTTTTCGGCGCAAAGATACTTTATAAATCGGAATAAAAAGAGGAACATTGAAAAAATAAACGAATGATGCGAAAAGCGAAAAAGTATGATATATAGTAATGATATTATTGCGAAAAAAACGGTTGACTATGTTTTGAAACTCCTTATTTTACCTCTGTTATCAATATATCCTTGAAAAACGAATGACGCGGATCACATAGATTTTAGTGTTCTTAATCTAGTGTTATCCGCGTCGGTAGTGTCCGGAAAATATCCTTTTTGAAAGTTACTTGTATCTTTTATTCTATTTATTCGGATCTCTTCCTGTGTATTTAATCAGTTCACCAATCTTATCATTAAGTGTTTTTGCTTTCATCAACTGTTCCAGAGTGAGATGCATTCGGTATCTCCAGTAATTGCGTGGATTGGATGGAACATTAATTCGCTCTTCCGCCACATTCGGATTTCTCCATTTCCCGTCTATCGATAACCAATCCTGGAAAGACAAGATACAGAGAATGGAATTACTGTTGAGATGGTTGCGTACGATTTCCTCGCACAACTCCGGAGTGGCAGTTGTCGGTGCAACTCCGTAATGTCCTAACGTTGCATTATAGTAACGTTGGGTCTGTTGATAATCTTCTTCCCACCAGCCACGCAACGTAGACATATCGTGAGTGGAGATTGTGCAGACAGACCGGTACGGATACTCATTTAAATGCCCGAATTCATGCATCGGATTCTTAGGCATTCGCTGAATTTCCAGACTAAGAATCCGGAGATCATTCATCACCGATGACACACAAGCAGGAATCATCCCCAAATCTTCTCCACAAACCAACATGCGGGTTGATTGTGTCAGTTGAGGTAACTTCTTCATAGCCTGTTGATACCAGAACTCGTTGTGCCGGTGATAATAATACTGGTCGTATAGTCTGTTAAACGCATTTTTCTCTTCTTCGTTCAGCGACCGGAATACGAAATCCCGTTGCACACCGATGCGCGGGTGGTATTTACCTTCCTCTTTCTTATCCGCAACAAATAAGACGTTGCTGATTAATGAATAAAGCCCTTCCCGAATCCAGACACTATCTTCATCATTTCTACCGATAAAGAATTGTTCTACCTCCCGTTGTGTTTCGAATCCCGGTTTCATCCGATAAAGTCCGGAGTCATCAACCGATTCAAGGAAATCCTGTTTGACTAAATGGGTATGCGGTCCGAACAACTGTCCGAGGAAAGATTCATGGATGAATGGTAGCAGATATTCATCGCGGAACGTTAGACCATAACTTTCGATTTCTTCCCGGCTCATCGGCAAAGAAGGATCAAACTGGCCTAACAATCCGTGTACAGCGTGCATTGGTATTTCCCAAATACGGAAGAAACCGAGGATATGATCGATCCGGTAAGCATCGAAGTATTCCGCCATTTTCTGAAAACGCTTCATCCACCAGCGGTATCCGTCTTTTTCCATGACATCCCAGTTGTATGTGGGGAATCCCCAGTTTTGCCCGTTGATCGAGAAATCATCGGGCGGAGCACCCGCTTGTCCGTTGAGATTGAAGTAATGAGGTTCTGTCCAGGCTTCCACGCTGTTGCGGCTGATACCAATTGGAATATCCCCCTTTAATACAACACCGTGTTGGCGGGCATATTCGGTTGCAGACAACAATTGCAGATGCAAATGATACTGGATATAATAATACAACGAGATGTGAGGATAATCTGCTGTTCCCGGTTGGCACATTTTTTCTATATCTTCCGCTTGGTAAACAGAGTGTCTCGGCCATTGGCGGAAATTGGGCGTTTTGTAGGCATCGCGCAGATAACTAAAGACTGCATAAGGTTGCAGCCATTCCTTGTTCGTTTCAAAGAAATCTTTGAAACCTTTGGAAGCCAATACCTTTTCTCCTTCCTGTCGGAACAGTAAGTTGAAAAACTCCCATTTAGTTTGGTTGACCGCTTCGTAGTCAATAGCAGGGAGGCTGTTCAGTTCCTTTTGCTTCTTGCTGAATTTCGATACCGCTTCTTTATCTTTCAGAGTTCCCATTTGCCTGATATCCGCATACATCGGATGGAAAGCATAAATAGAAATGCTGTTATAAGGATAAGAGTCCGTCCATGCATGAGTCATGGTGGTGTCGTTGACCGGTAAAATCTGAATAACTTTCTGGCGAGTATTTACTGCCCAGTCTACCATACGTTTCAAGTCGCCGAAATCACCTACTCCGAAACTTTTCTCTGATTTTAAAGAAAATACGGGTATAGCGATTCCTGCCCCTTTCCATGCGGGAATGTCGAAATAAACATATCGGTCGGAAATCACGAGCGTTTCGTTGGTCTTCAGTTCCGGGTCTGCCAGATAGCGGTTAGGGTTTTTCTCCCAGCAGTCTGCTTTCTTTTCCTGTTTGTTGTAGAGGATGAATTTATATTCCAGCGGATATTTTAGTTTGCTGGCGTCCAGTTCTATCTGCCATTCCGGGAAATTGGTATCACTCATCAGCACCGCTTTCTCCGGGTCCCAGTGACCTAATGATTTCTGGTTGCCACAAATTGCCAGGCAATAATCTTTGTTGATACGTGGGGCGTAGGCCTTGATAACCAGTCCCTTCTTATATCTTTGCGGGATATTCTCTTTTTCAGGATGTGCCAGTAAGGCTTCTGTAAAAGCAGAACTATAAAGATACAGTTGTTCCGGGATATTTTTCCAGCAATCATTGATTCTGTATATCTTCCTGGAGCTGCCTGATAAGAAAATAGATCTCGAAAAACTGTCCCATTCCTTGCGGATAACTATTCCGTTTTGCTCTATCTGATAGCTATAATTGATAGTCATCCCTTCTTGAGGGACTTCAAGCTCAAGTTCTGCCGTCCAATAGATCCCATCGGTGGTGTGTAAAGGAATTGATTCCGGAAATAAGCCGGAAATCCTTACTTCTTCTCCCCAATTGGTGCGGTATTCAATATTAAATGATAGAATCATATATATTAGATTTTGATTGTATATGTAAGACACTGCAAGTATAAGACATTTTTTTGAATAAAAAATAAAAGGAGCCGCACCGGACTCCTTTTAATCTTTTGTTTATATATTAATTAACATACGTAGGACTATTATCCACATCTGGAAGCGCCGCAAGTAGTACAAATCAGACAGCCTTCCTGATAAACCAATGTCTCGTTGCCACAGTTCGGGCACTTCTTACCTTTGGCTTCCGTTCCATCCTGAATATACTTCTTCAATGCACGTTCTACACCGTTTTTCCAAGTGTTGATACTTTCACTGTTCAATTGCAGAGAGCCAACCAGTTTGATAACCTGTTCAATCGGCATCCGGTAGCGAAGCACGCCGGAAATCAATTTTGCATAGTTCCAGTATTCCTTGTTGAACTTCTCTGACAATCCTTCAATGGTCGTCTTATATCCGCGTTTGTTCTCGAATTGGAAGTCGTAACGTTTGGTACCGTCTTCATCCACATTTTTGATGATACGTCCGCAAGTCACGCTCTTAGGCAGCAAGATACCTTCGTCGTCATCTTGCAAACCAGTGAATATTTCATAAGGGTGTCCGTCCAATAATCCGACAAAAGCTACCCATTTTTCCTTGTTGTTCTGGAAACGGACAACGTCTGCTTCCAATATTCTCGGACGTACCTCTACAACCGTAGGCGGTTTGCAAGGAGGAAGTCCTTCTTTTTTGTCTTTATCCGATTTCGTAGAGATCAGCACTCCGGAGCGTGAACCGTCACGATATACGGTACAACCTTTGCAGCCGGATTTCCATGCCTCTACATACAGGCGGTTTACTAAATCCTCGTCCACATCGTTCGGCAGATTGATGGTTACGCTGATAGAGTGGTCTACCCATTTCTGGATTCTTCCCTGCATCTTCACCTTCATCAACCAGTCGACATCGTTAGAAGTCGCTTTGTAATAAGGAGATTTGGCAACCAGTTCGTCAATCTCTTCCTGAGTGTAACGTCTGGCCGGGTCGTATCCGTTAGCTTCCATCCAGGTAACAAATTTATGATGGAATACGATGTATTCTTCGAATGCGTCCCCTGTTTCGTCTACAAAGTCTACATGCACATTCGTATCGTTCGGGTTCACCTTTCTTCTACGTTTGTAAACAGGCAGGAATACAGGCTCGATACCCGAAGTGGTCTGCGTCATCAAACTGGTCGTTCCGGTTGGAGCAATCGTCAGGCAGGCAATGTTGCGGCGACCATATTTCTTCATGTCCTCATACAGTTTCGGGTCGGCTGCTGCCAAGCGTTGGATGAACGGATTGTTCTGTTCACGTTCGCTATTGTATATTTCGAAGGCACCGCGTTCTTTGGCCATTTCCACTGAAGAACGATAGGCACCGAGAGCTACTGTCTTGTGTACTTTTTCAGAGAATTCCGTTGCTTCTTCCGTTCCGTAGCGCAATCCTAATGCAGCAAGCATATCACCTTCTGCAGTGATCCCTACGCCGGTACGGCGACCTTGTCCGCTCTTCTTGTAGATTTTCTCCCAAAGTGCACGTTCCGCATGTTTTACTTCTTCGTTTTCCGGATCTTCGTCAATCTTGGTCATGATACGTTCGATCTTCTCTAGTTCGAGGTCGATAATATCGTCCATGATCCGTTGAGCGAGAGCCACGTGTTTTTGGAACAGGTCGAAATCAAAATAAGCATCCGGTTTGAACGGATTTACCACATAAGAATATAGATTGATAGCCAGTAAGCGGCAAGAATCGTAAGGACATAGAGGAATTTCTCCGCATGGGTTGGTAGATACCGTTCTGTAACCCAGGTCTGCATAGCAATCAGGCACAGATTCACGGATAATCGTATCCCAGAACAAAACGCCCGGTTCTGCCGATTTCCATGCATTGTGAACGATTTTCTTCCACAAGGTAGAAGCGTCGATTTCCTTGGTGAATGTAGGTTGGGCAGAGTCGATAGGATATTGCTGTACATACGGCTTTTCGTCTACGGCAGCCTGCATGAAAGCGTCGTCCAACTTGACAGAAACGTTTGCTCCGGTCACTTTACCTTCGGTCATCTTGGCATCAATGAATGCTTCCGAATCCGGATGCTTGATAGACACGCTCAACATCAATGCACCGCGACGTCCGTCTTGAGCTACTTCACGAGTGGAATTCGAATATCGTTCCATGAACGGAACAAGACCGGTAGAAGTCAACGCCGAGTTTTTAACGGGAGAACCTTTCGGACGGATGTGTGATAAGTCGTGACCTACACCACCGCGTCTTTTCATTAGTTGTACCTGTTCTTCGTCGATTTTGATAATAGCGCCATAAGAGTCGGCTGCACCGTCCACTCCGATAACGAAGCAGTTGGATAGTGAAGCAACCTGGTAGTCGTTACCGATTCCTGTCATCGGGCTACCTTGGGGGACGATGTACTTGAAGTGATCCAGTAAATCATACAGTTCTTTTGCTGTCAACGCATTCGGATACTTCGATTCTACGCGTGCCACTTCATTTGCAATTCTCCAATGCATGTCTTCCGGGGATTTTTCATAGATATTACCGAAAGAATCCTTTACTGCGTATTTGTTTACCCAAACCCTTGCAGCAAGCTCGTCGCCTTGAAAATATCGTAAAGATTCTTCATAGGCTTCGTCGTAAGAATAAATCTGTTTTTCCACGATTCAATTTGTGTTAAATCTCGTTTTTAATAAGTAATATGTAGAAGTTTACTTATCGTTAACAAATGTAGGCGCAAAGCTAAGAATGTTTTTTCATCTATCAAAATAAAAATGAATTAATTTATTAACAGGTTGCAAGTTTTCCATTTGTTTATGCTAAGTATTTGATAAACAGATAAAATTGAAATTTGTTCAAAGGTTAAAGTTTTCCAAAAAGAAAACTATTCTATTCCGCTAGTGTGGTGGAATATTTTTTTCTTTTTATATCTTTGCAGAAAAAAGATATGTTTGAAACCGTAAAGAATAGAAGAACTATCCGGAAATATCTGCCTAAAGATATAAATCCGAGTTTGTTAAATGATTTGCTTGAAACCTCTTTCCGTGCTTCTACGATGGGTGGGATGCAACTTTATAGTGTGATTGTGACTCGCGATGCGGAAATGAAGGAGAAACTTTCGCCTGCTCATTTCAATCAGCCGATGGTAAAAAATGCTCCAGTTGTACTGACTTTTTGTGCTGATTTCCGTCGTTTCAGCAAATGGTGTGAACAGCGGAAAGCAGTGCCGGGCTACGATAATTTAATGTCTTTTATGAATGCGTCTATGGATACTTTGCTTGTTGCGCAGACTTTTTGTACGCTGGCGGAAGAAGCAGGACTCGGCATTTGTTATTTGGGAACTACCACTTATAATCCTCAAATGATTATTGATACCCTCCAACTCCCCGAACTGGTATTCCCTCTTACCACAATAACGGTAGGTTATCCGGATGGTATTCCCGCACAAGTAGACCGTTTGCCTTTGGAAGCTGCCGTGCACGATGAAAAATATCACGACTATACACCGGAAGAAATAGATAAACTCTATGCCTACAAAGAATCATTGCCGGAAAACAAGCAGTTTATCGAAGAAAATAAAAAAGAAACATTGGCTCAAGTCTTTACGGACGTGCGTTACACAAAGAAAGATAACGAATTTATGTCCGAAAATCTATTGAAAGTACTTCGCCAGCAAGGATTCTTGAAATAAGTATTAAGTATTTTTCAAGTATTAAGTATAAAGTAAGTAGTTATTCATAATTATTTCACATATGTCGAAATTGCATTATCTTTGTCTCGAACCAAACCGCAAGACAAATGAAAATCAAGAAATTGACGTTGAGCGATTCCGAACGTCGGGAACTTACCACCGGTTTCCGTACAGGCGAAAGCCATTGTTTTCGTATGCGTTGCCGCGCCATATTGCTCAAAGCAGAGGGCTTGAGTGCGCCCCAAGTGGGAGCACAAACGGAAATGACCGCCCAAACCGTTGGCAGTTGGGTCAAACGTTTCGAAAACCAAGGAATCCAAGGATTATATACACGTCCGGGACAAGGTCGCAAAGCCATCATGGACTGTTCGGACGAGGAAGCTGTGCGCAAAGCCATCGAGTCGGACCGACAGAGTGTGCGTGCAGCCAAAGAAGCCTGGCAGAATGCTTCGGGCAAGGAAGCGAGCGAATCGACGTTCAAACGTTTTTTATCCGCATTGGCGCAAGATATAGACGTATAAGAAAACGTCCTAAGGGTAAGCCCTCGCCGCAGCTCTATGCGTATAAGACCGAGAAGCTGCAAGAACTTGAAGTACTTTTTGAAAAAGGCTCCATCGACCTCTTCTATGGTGACGAATCTCATATCTGCACGGAAGGCTATGTCCCTTACGGGTGGCAGTTTTCCGGAGAAGACGTTTACATTCCTGTCGAAAAAGCCAAACGGCTCAACATCTTTGGTATGATTGACAGGAATAACCGCTTTGAAGGTTTCTGCACCTGCGATTCTGTTGATGCAGAGAAAGTCGTGGATTTCCTCGACAGGTTCTCTTTCAAGCTCAACAGAAAGACATTTGTTGTGCTTGACAATGCAAGTGTACACCGTAATGAGAAAATAAAGCGAATGCGTCCAATATGGGAAAAACGGGGACTTTTTCTTTTCTACATTCCCCCATACTCTCCTCATTTGAACATTGTGGAGACCCTTTGGCGTATTATGAAAGGGAAATGGCTCCGACCGCAAGATTATGTCACTACAGAATCGCTGTTTTATGCCACAAATAGGGCTTTGGCGGCGATAGGAACACAACTGAATATTAACTTTAGTCATTATGCTGCTTAATTTTGATTAGTTACTTATTAAGTATTACCCTGGTGCGAAACCGCATAATAAAGCCTGTCCGTATGGATAATACTTAACACTTTATACTTAATACTTGATTTCAGTTTCTCTTTTTCAGTAACGATTCTATTTCCTGTACTTCTGCACTAAAGCTTTTGTCCACCTCCAATTGTCCTTTTACGGTTTTGCAGGCGTGAAGTACCGTTGCATGGTCTTTGTTACCGATAAACTTACCTATCTTAGAAGTTGAAAAGTCTGTGTGGTTTTTAGCTAGATACATGGCGATCTGTCGTGCTTGAACGACTTCCCTCTTTCTGGATTTTGTATGTATGGCAGACGGTTCCAGATCAAAATGTTTGCATACCACTTTGAGGATATCATCGATGGTAACCGCTTTCGTTTCGTTATGAACCACGCCATGTACAATGTGTTGTGCCAAATCCAAATCTATTTCTTTGTTGAAAATAGTGGAACGAGCCATGATAGCAATGACGATACCTTCCAGATCGCGTACACTTTCATTCACATTTTCGGCAATATAATCGATCACTTCCGGCGGGAATTGTAATCCGTCGCGGTGTATCTTGTTACGTAGAATGTTTTTGCGAAGTTCTACCGTCGGCTTTTCAAGCTCGGCTACCATACCCCATTTGAAACGGGTCAGGAGGCGTTCTTCAATACCTTGCAACAATACAGGAGCACGGTCTGAAGTTAATATAAGCTGTTTGCCGTTCTGGTGTAAATGATTGAAGATATGGAAGAAGTTGTTCTGCGTCTTGGTGACACCGGCAAACTCCTGAATATCATCAATGATTAATACATCGATCGTCTGGTAAAAGTTAATAAAGTCGTTGGTCGTGTTATTGCGTACAGAATCCGTATATTGTACCTGGAACAAATGTGCCGAAACGTACAATACTCTTTTCTCTGGATAAATTTCTTTGATTTTCGTGCCTATTGCGTTTGCCAGGTGCGTCTTTCCTACTCCGGATGCCCCATAAAGGAATAACGGATTGAAAGCAGTCCCTCCCGGTTTTTGCGCTACGGCTTCCGCCACACTTCTTGAAAGTTTATTGCTGTATCCTTCAATGAAGTTCTCAAAATTATAATTGGGATTCAAATGCGGGTCCAAATCCTGAACGGCAGGGGCCTGTAGGAAGCTGGGAGCTTTGTTTCCTCCGATTATGCTTTTGGGAGTAACAGCCGTAGAACGATTGCTTGCTTCGAGATTCACGGTTTGATTCGGAATCGAAGTCTTGTCCACCATGACATTGTACATCAACTTGGTTCCTTCGCCAATGACCTTATATAATGTCTTACGTATAAGATCTACGAATCTCTCTTCCAGTATTTCATAGAAAAACTGGCTCGGGATCTGTAAGATCAACGTTTTGTCCTCATATTTCAACGGAACAATAGGGGCAAACCAAGTATTATATGTCGTCTCGGGAACATTGTCTTTAATAACGTCGAGACAGCGGTTCCAAAGTACGACATGATTTGATTCAATCATAGTAACTTTTAATACATTTATTAATTAAGCAAAACTTCTACGTTTGCAAAATTGGGAATCTTATTCGGAAAAAACAAATCTATTTTTTCTTGTTTTTTTCATGCTAACAATAATGTGTTTACTTTCAATGACTTATGCGTTTGTTGTCGGACACACTCTGTTTACCCTCTCTTGCAGTTTTGTAAGTATCTGTATGTTAATGTCTTATATATATAATTTTAGCCTTTTTTCTCACTTTTGTACGTTTGTACGGGAATATTATTTCGGTTTGTAGATAGACATTTGAAGAGCAATCTACTTTCTTTTGAAAGCCCTTCGTTATTTAGATAAAATCTATATAACGATAATTTGCTACTTGTCTTTCTTGCCGAATAATGAGAAGTGAACGTACCGTTTCGGATGCTCTTTCAGGTCTTCTAATAAGCTGGCTGCATTTTCAGTTGTTGCATTCAGATTATTGTATAAAGTCGGGTCGTTGAAGAGCAGTCCGATAGTGTTATCTTTGCTGTTTAATTTTTCTGTAAGTATTTTTACGTTAGCCAGCGTTTCGTCTATTTTTTTGAAAGTGGCTGCATAGTCTACTTCTTTCAAATTTCCGCTGATGACAACGAAGTTGTCTCCGATGGTGTTCAGTTTACTGGTGAGTTGAGGTATGTCATTACTCATCAGCCCTTTTACCTGCGAACTGACTACTGCCAGGTTGGCGGTTGTCTTCTCTATCGAGTGCAGGGTGGCAGGGATGCTCTTGTCTCCTAATATATTGTTCAGAGAGATGAGGATAGAATCCAGTTTCGGAAGCATTTCTTCTACCTTTGGGATCAGTTTCGCCGCGCTTTCCATCATTCCGTTGTTCAGTGTGCCGGGGATCGTATCTCCTACGGCATATTTTTCGCGCGGGTTGTTTGCCAGAAGAATATTCATGCGTACGCCTCCCATAAGTTCGGATACAAGCTCGGCACTACTTCCTTTGGGAATCCGCAGTTCCGTGTCCAGTTCCACTTCGACAATTACATTTCCGGGTTTGGCATAATCATAATAGATGTCACGCACGATACCTACACGAACACCGTCGGCAAATACCGGGCTTGATTTGGTGAGTCCGTTTACATTTTCAAATTTGGCATAGAAATAGCTGGAAGGTTGAAACATGTGTATACCTTTCAGCCAGTTAATTCCGTATATAAGCACACATAGTGCAACGATACCTGCAATACCTATTCTGACTTCTTTTGTAATGTACTTCATTTTATCTTTTTATTTATTTCTTCTTTTCTTGAATTCGGCAATCGCTTCATTGACGTTCATTTTCTCGCCGTTCCGGAAAGCGATGATAAAGGCGTCTTTGAATTGTGCCGTAATGGTGCGCTTCGTACGCAACACCTTGTTATAATCGGCGGAGGCTCCATACGTATATTTGTATATTCCCCCTTCCTTATAATAGTCTACATCTTTCAGTCCTTTCAGCCGTTTGTCGTTTTTGGCGAGAGGTTTGGAAGAAGTAAGTATCTGTATCTTAAACGTAATTTCACTGTCATTGGTTGCACTCTCTACTACAATTGGGCGTTTCGGTGCTGTTTTTGCTGTCGCGGCAGGTTTTGTTTTTGCTTCGGCCAATAGCTTTTCCTGTTGGGGAGCTGTGTTCACACTTTCGGTATCCTTTTGGGCAATTGCCGGGGCATTGTCTTCTTCCTGTTCGGTTGGGACGATCGTTTTGCTGACTCCCGTTAGGCGCAGTTCATGTTCTCTCTTATAATTTAAGAAAGCACGGTAGATGCCTTTTGCCATGGTGCCGGCCCCTTCTTCGGTATTCAGATAGCGTTCCTCTTCGGGCGTAGAAATAAATCCTAGTTCTATCAGAATGCTCGGCATGGCACTCGCTTTTAAGACAAGGAATCCGGCTTGATGCACTCCACGGTCTGCCCTTCTACAAGTTTGGCGAAATTGTTTCTGCATCAGCGAAGCCAGGTGTACACTCTGCTCCATGTATTTATCTTGCATGAATTCAAATATAATATATGACTCGGCAGAGTTCGGGTTGAAACCGGCATATCTTGTTTTGTAGTCACTTTCGTAGAGGATTACGGAGTTCTCTCGCTTGGCAACTTCCAGATTTGCGTCTGATTTGGCCAAACCCAGTGTCCAGGTTGAAGCACCTTTTGCGGTACGATTGTTAGCCAGTGCATTGGTGTGAATGGAAATAAAGAGATCAGCCTTCGCGTTGTTGGCAATTTCTGCGCGTCGGTCTAAAGGGATGAATACATCTTTGCTACGGGTGTAAATCACTTTGACGTCGTCGCAATTCCTTTTAATCAGATTTCCCACTTTCAGGGCAACGTTCAGATTGATATTTTTCTCTTTCGAGATTTTGCCGATGGCGCCCGGATCATGTCCGCCATGTCCTGCGTCAATAACTACTACAAAATCCTTCCCCCATAAGTGGTTAGTACATGAGGGTAGAAAAAGTAGCCAGAGGCAAATGAATATGTATAATATGTACGGTCTATTCAGTTTCATATCTATAATACGGTGCAAATGTAGTAGAAATTTGTAGAAAACTCATTATTTGCCATTAAGTTTTGTGTTTTTTTCGGTTTAATGGTAGCTTTTTTCCTGAAATCTCCGTTACTTTGTGCTTCGAAGTTAAAATGTACGACGATGCTTAAGTTTTTGAAGAATTGGACGTTACCTATTGCTATGCTGGTAGGTGCTATAGGTTATCCGCTGTTTATCAGCCTTTCTTTTCTGACTCCCTATCTTATTTTTACGATGTTGCTATTGACCTTCTGTAAGGTATCTCCTCGTGATTTGAAGCCTAAACCTCTCCATTTGTGGTTGTTATTGATTCAGATTGGCGGAGCGTTGGCTGCTTATTTGTTGCTTTATCGCTTTGATAAAATAGTAGCAGAGGGAGTGATGGTTTGTATTATTTGTCCTACGGCTACGGCTGCTGCGGTGATTACTTCCAAGTTGGGTGGGAGTGCAGCCAGTCTGACCACTTATACATTGATAGCAAATATCGGTGCGGCTATTGCTGTGCCTATTCTTTTTCCTTTGGTGGAGGTGCATCCTGATGTCACTTTTTGGGAGGCGTTTCTTGTTATTTTAGGTAAGGTATTTCCGTTGTTGATTTGTCCTTTTTTGGCTGCCTGGTTGTTGAGTAAGTGTTTGCCAAAGGTGCATCAGAAGTTATTGGGCTATCATGAACTTGCTTTTTATTTGTGGGCTGTATCTTTAGCTATCGTAACAGCGCAGACGTTGTATTCCTTGCTCAATGACCCAGCGGATGGTTTTACGGAAATCATGATTGCTGTCGGAGCACTGATTGCTTGCTGTTTGCAGTTCTTTTTGGGGAAGACAATCGGCTCAATTTATAATGACCGTATCAGTGGCGGGCAGGCGTTGGGACAAAAGAATACGATTCTGGCTATTTGGATGGCACATACTTATTTGAATCCATTGTCTTCTGTGGCTCCCGGTTCGTATGTGTTGTGGCAGAATATAATCAATTCGTGGCAGTTGTGGAAAAAGAGAAAGAGATAAAATAGTGAATAATTAGGGATTATATGATTACTATAAGGATAGCTTTAAATACGGATATAGAGAAAATTCAGTCTCTATATCGAAACACAGTGTTAGTGATAAACAGGCGTGACTATTCACAGGCCGAGGTTGAAGATTGGGCATCGTGCGGAGATGATCCTTCTAAAATAGAGGGTATGATAAAAACTCACTATTTTATTGTTGCTGTTAATCGGCAATCTGAAATCGTCGGTTTTTCATCCATTACACCTCAGGGCTATTTGCATTCAATGTTTATTCATAAGGATTTTCAGGGCAAAGGTGTTGCTACACTATTGTTGAATGAGATAGAACGTTATGCCGTCGCAGCCGGGATTACGCGGATTACCTCTGAAGTGAGTATAACAGCCCGTCCATTTTTTGAAAAGCGAGGGTATATAGTAGAAGTAGAGCAAAAACGCAGGGCTAATCAGCTGTCTCTTACTAACTATTGGATGGCCAAAAGCCTTGTATGATGAAAATTTATAATGGTCGTGTCCCGGCATGTGGCGTGTTTTGTGGTGGGTGTCCTACCTATACACGGCAAAAAAATCCTTGTCTGGGAGCGCAATTGAATAGTGCACGCTGTGAAAAATGTAAAACATTCCCCAACACAAGACATCGGAGCTGAAAATGAAAACGATGGAAAGAATATTTGAAATAAAAGACCTGAAAGCACTGGAAGACTTTTTGCAATCTCAAACAGAAACCCGTTCTTTCTTTGTCAGACTTTTGACTACAATATCATAGGATTTGCTTACGAGTTCTTTGATCTTATCATCAGATACGTCTTGATTGAAATAAACGCTGATCCAATATTTCCTATTCATGTGCCAGCCTGGTTTTATACCGGCATATTCAGTTTGCAGTTCTCCAGATTCGTCAGGGTTACATTTGATGCAACAAAAATCGAAAATCTCAATGTTAACGAAACAAAACCATTTGTCCGCAACATAAAAGCATAGAACGTCACGGCTATATTGGTCGGGTACATTGGGAAAAGGCATCTTCTCGTGAACTCCTTTAAAAGACAGACAATATTCTCTAAATTCTTCTATATTCATTTCACTTTTTTATGTTCGGTTATCTATGCAAAAATAGTTAGAATAAGGGAGTGGATAACCATCTTTCTATGAAAATATTCAGGTGAGATGTGTTTTCATGTCCTTTATTTGGTTAGTCGACTTCTTCGGATGGATAGTTGATCTTAAAAACTACTTGACGCTCCACCGCCACCGCTATGTCCACCACCAAAACTGCCGCTACTACTTCTACTACTGCTTCTGCCACTACTACTGTGACTATTACTAGAACTGTCACTATTGGGGGGTGTCTTGCGGGGGATCTTCTGTGTTGTCTGCTTTTTATCTCCGCACATCAGGCAAAGATAGTCGGCAACCTCCAATCCGGCATCGGAATATGTGGGCTCTTTAATTGTTTTCCACGGGCTGATACGCTTGGAAGCAATGGTGTGGCATTGATTACACATCCTATATTCGCTTATGGTGATAGATTTATACCGTAAAAGCCAGCCGCAGGAAGTACATTGATAAATACGGTGGATAGCAGAACCTAGTTTGTGTTCCATTTGTTCGGAAGCAGATAATAAAGGGGTTGCAAGCTCATTGGGTAAAAGTTGTAAAGCTACAGCTTTGCAAGAGTCGCAGGTCTTACTCTGCAAAATAACACGTTGTTTTTGGTAGAACTTGTACCATAAGGATGCCGCAATAAGTGCAGGGCAGACCGGAAAAAACAATACAAGACATCCAAGTGGGCTGTAATGTGTCAGGACTTTGATTGCTGCTAATGCTGAACTGTCTTTGGGGCGAGCTTTGTTTACTTTCATGCGATAAGTGAGAACATTTACCAGTATCAAGAATATCCAAAGCATGAGCGGTTGATTTGCCAGAAAATTCCACAACGTATTGCTGGCACTTTTCCAGTAATTATCAGAAGTGCCTTGAGAAACGGGCTCATAGTCGCTTCCATAAAGCACCAATGTTACAGCCCGGACTCCCTCTGTTATTCCTCTGTCAAAGTCGTTTTTTCTAAACCACGGAACCATTTCATTCTGTTGAATGCGAAAGCATAAAGCGTCGGGAAGTACTCCTTCCAAACCGTATCCGGTTGCGAAAGTGACTTTACGTTGATCGAGCACTAAAAGAATCAGTAATCCGTTGTCGTCCGCTTTCTTTCCGATGCCCCAGTGTTCAAAAAGCTTGTGGGCAAACTCTGCCGGAATATCTTCACCGATAGAAGGGAGTGCAACAACTGTCACTTCAATACTCAATGAATCTTCTAACTGTGACAACATATTATTTATTTCCCACACATAACTTTCATCCAATATCTGATTCGGATTGCTGACCCAATTGGAAGAGCTTTCATTACGCGGATTGGGGACATCTGTTACTTTATAAATATCTACTGTTTGTTCGTGCTCTAAAGCCAATGCAAAAGCATGACTACCAAAGGTATAACAGAAAACAAGAAGTAATATCCGGACTATTCCCCTGAAACTTTTTTGTGTTTTATCTTTCATTATTGTGTTATTAACTGATTGTTCTTAGAGTAGAAAATAACTATCATAACTCTCATCCTTTTTGCTAATATAGTTATTATCTGATGAATAAGAATGATAGATGTTTCTGAAATTTTGTATCTATCATACTTTCTTCATGAAATATGGGTATCTATCATACTTATTCTTTTAATTATAAGTGGTTTATAAAAATGAATGAGAGTATGATACTAGTTTTTTACTCATAGAGAAGATGTTTTTTTCTAATCTCTTTGTAATCCTGTAACTCCTTTTGCCAACTATTCCGGATAGCCTCTTCCGATTCTCCTTTGAGGATAGCCTTGCGTACGCTGTCAGTTCCCATCAGCAAATCAAACCATCGGGCACGGGAGAAGAAAGCTGCTTTTTCGCCGGATAAGCGATAAAAGTCCAAGAAGTAGCGGAGTGTAAATCCGTTCACATCGGTTACATTCCGGAGATCTTCCCCATAACAGGTGATACCTTTGTGCATCGGATTTTTGTCAAAACCGGGTAAGGAGTGGGGAGTAAAAGTGAAACTTCCGTATTTCTTATTAGGTGCGCCTAATACTTGGAAAGGGAAAGTTGTCCCCCGTCCCACGCTGACGCGAGTGGCTTCAAAAGGACAAAGTGAGGCATACAATCGGATAGACTGGTCGTTCGGGAGGTTGGGCGACGGTTTGATGGGAAGTGAATAAGGTGCTCCGTGTTTCCATCCGGTCATTGGAATTACCTTTAATGAACAAGGATTTTTCTTGTTGGCAATCCATCCTTCCCCGTTTATCATCTGTGCCAGTTCGCCGATGGTACATCCGTGGAGAACCGGAAGAGGTAACATACCGACAAAACTCCGGTAGGCAGGTTTGAGTATCGGACCATCCACATAATCGCACGGATTGGGGCGATCCAGTACAACCATTTCTTTCTTGTTCTCTGCGCAAGCTTCCATCACATAATACATCGTGCTTATATAGGTATAAAAGCGTGCCCCTACATCCTGAATGTCGAATACAATCACATCGACATCTTTTAGTTGGGTGGCAGACGGCTTTTTGTTGTCACCATAAAGCGATACGATAGGAATGCCGGTGCGGGAATCTTTTCCGTCTTTCACCGTTTCACCCGCATCTGCGTTACCACGGAAACCATGCTCGGGAGCAAATACTTTGACTACCCGGACCTCTCTCTTTAATAAGGTATCGAGAAGATGAACCTGCTTTCTTCCCACAACAGAAGTGTGATTGACCACCATTCCGATGCGTTTTCCTTTCAGCAACGGCAGATATTGATCCATCTGTTCTGCTCCCGTGACAATTTGACTGTTTACACGCATTGGCAACAACATAATGAACAAAAATATAAGAATGAAGGAAACTCTAGTTTGCATATCGGTAATTTTTTTGTAATATTGCACAAAAATATTAATTTCTCATCAAGAGAGCAAAAAATAAAGCACATGAATCCATACGAAATCATTGATAAGTATTATCCGGAGAATACCCAGCAGAGACAAATATTAGTAATACATAGTTTGGCCGTGTCCGGAAAAGCAATGAAAATGCTGGATGCTCATCCCGAATTGCGTTTAAACCGGAGCTTTGTGAAAGAAGCCGCTCTGTTGCATGATATTGGTATTTTTCAGACCGACGCTCCAACTATTCAGTGCTTTGGCACTCATCCTTATATCGCTCACGGATATTTGGGAGCCGAAATCTTGCGGGCGGAAGGTTTTCCCCAACACGCATTGGTGTGCGAACGCCATACGGGGGCAGGGCTTTCGTTGGAAGATATCATTGCCCAGCAACTTCCCGTTCCTCATCGCGAGATGCTGCCCATCACCCTGGAAGAACAATTGATTTGCTTTGCGGATAAATTCTTTTCTAAAACCCATCTGGATGAAGAGAAAACAGTGGAGAAAGCACGGCAAAGTATTGCAAAATATGGTGAAGAAGGTCTAAGCCGCTTTGATAGATGGTGTTCTCTCTTTTTATAGCACTAAAAAATA
Organism: Bacteroides celer; assembly: GCF_002632415.2. Classification (NCBI taxonomy): domain Bacteria; kingdom Pseudomonadati; phylum Bacteroidota; class Bacteroidia; order Bacteroidales; family Bacteroidaceae; genus Bacteroides; species Bacteroides celer. Next base: position 1,208,486 of record NZ_CP178209.1, read on the forward strand.
ATTAAATAACGAAGATTCTAACTCATATTTGGTGAAGATTGTGTACTTTTGCCACTTCAAGCGTAAACTATTAGTTAATGGCGCCATTGAAAGCAAAAATACTTATATCATTCATACTGCTGATTGTCTTACTGATGCTTCCCGATGAGGCTACGTCTCAACGTCGAAGAAGAGGAATGATTGCCTCCAATACCGCGAAAACGGATTCCCTTCAGGGAAATGATTCGTTGAAAGCAGATACGGTAACGGTACGCATTGATTCTATCGCACCGGTAAAGAAGAAACAACCACTCGATGCACCGGTTGTTTATGAATCTAACGACTCCACTGTCTTTACTTTGGGAGGAGCCGCTACACTTTATGGTAGCGGAAAAGTGAATTATCAGAACATCGAACTGGCTGCGGAAGTTATTTCGATGAATCTGGATAGTAGTACTGTGCATGCTTATGGTATCAAGGATACTACCGGAGTGGAAAAAGGTAAACCGGTATTTAAAGAAGGTGATACCTCGTATGATACGGAAACAATCCGATACAACTTCAAAACCAAGAAAGCGGGAATTACTGATATCGTCACCCAGCAGGGAGAAGGATATGTGACCGGAAGCAAGGCGAAGAAAGGAGCCAATGATGAAATTTTCATGGAGCATGGGCGTTATACAACCTGCGATCATCACGATCATCCCCACTTCTATATGCAGCTGACGAGAGCTAAGGTGCGCCCTAAAAAGAATGTGGTGACAGGACCTGCCTATCTGGTTGTGGAAGATGTGCCTCTGCCGTTGGCTGTGCCGTTCTTCTTCTTCCCATTCTCCAGCAGTTACTCTTCCGGTTTCATTATGCCGACTTATATGGATGACTCCAGTCGTGGTTTCGGTTTGGCAGAAGGAGGATATTACTTTGCCATGAGTGATATCATGGACTTGAAAATAACGGGAGATATCTTCACGAAAGGTTCATGGAGATTGTCTGGATTGACAAACTATAATAAACGCTATAAATATTCCGGTACGCTGCAAGCGGACTATCAGGTCACCAAGACTGGAGATAAAGGGATGCCGGACTATACAGTTGCTAAGGACTTTAAGGTAGTATGGAACCATCGCCAGGATGCTAAAGCCAGTCCGAACAGCACATTCTCCGCTAGTGTAAACTTCTCAACCAGTAGTTACGAACGTTCCAATATCAACAACCTTTATAATTCGCAGTTGTTGACTCAAAACACCAAAACATCAAGTATCAGTTATTCTCGTAGTTTCCCTGATATTGGTCTGACCTTATCCGGAACCACCAATATCGCACAGACGATGCGTGACTCTTCTATTGCGGTCACTTTGCCTGACTTGAATATTACATTAAGCCGTCTGTTCCCCTTCAAACGTAAGAAGGCGGCGGGAGCTGAACGCTGGTACGAAAAGATTTCCATTAGCTATACGGGACGTTTGACAAACAGTATCCGTACAAAAGACGACCGTCTGTTTAAAGCCGGACTAAGCGAATGGGAAAATGCGATGAATCATAACATTCCTATCAGTGCTACTTTTACGTTATTCAAATATTTGCAGGTTTCTCCTTCGGTCAATTATACAGAGCGTTGGTATACTCGTAAGATCAATCAGCAATATAATGAGGTCGATCATAAGTTGGAGGCATTGCCGGGTGATACACTGAACGGTTTCTACCGGGTATCCAATTACTCGGCAAGTTTGAGCTTAAGTACGAAAGTATATGGTATGTACAAACCTCTTTTTGCTAAAAAGAAAGAGATACAGATTCGTCACGTAGTTACGCCTCAGGTAAGTCTTAGCGGTGCTCCGGGATTCAGCAAGTATTGGGAAGAATATACCGATTATAATGGCAATACGCAATATTATTCTCCTTTCACCGGTCAACCTTATGGCGTACCTTCGCGGGAAGGATCGGGAACAGTCAGTTTCTCTATTTCTAATAACTTAGAGATGAAGTATTATGATGCAAAGAAAGATACGCTTAAAAAGGTTAGTCTGATTGATGAATTGGGAGCAAGTATGTCTTATAATATGGCTGCCAAAGAGAGGCCTTGGAGTGATTTAAGCATGAACCTACGTCTGAAACTGACTAAGAATTATACATTCAACATGAACGCATCGTTCGCTACGTATGCTTATACGTTCGATAAAAGTGGTAATGTAGTAACCAGTAACCGTACAGAATGGTCGTATGGTCGTTTTGGACGTTTCCAGGGATATGGCTCTTCTTTCAACTATACCTTCAATAATGACACATGGAAGAAATGGTTCGGTCCGAAAGAAGAGGATGAAAAAGGGAAAGATAAGAATAAGTCGGAGGATAGCGATGATGAGGAATCCGATGGAACGGAAGGAGACGGTACTACGCCTAAGAAAGTAGAGAAAGCACAGGCTGACCCGGATGGTTATCAGGTATTTAAGATGCCTTGGTCATTGAGCCTTAGCTATTCGTTTAATATCCGTGAAGATAGAACGAAGCCTATCAACCGTTATTCCATGCGATATCCTTATACTTATACGCATAATATCAATGCAAACGGAAATATAAAGATTTCTAATAACTGGTCGCTCTCATTCAACTCGGGTTATGATTTTCAAGCAAAAGAGATTACCCAGACTTCTTGTACAATATCCCGTGACTTGCACTGTTTCAACTTGTCCGCCAGTCTTTCTCCTTTCGGACGTTGGAAGTATTACAATGTTACAATCCGTGCGAATGCAAGTATTCTGCAAGACTTGAAGTATGAGCAGAGAAGTCAGACGCAAAGTAACATTCAGTGGTATTAAAGGGGAAACGATAATGAATGTTTAGCGATAACGTAAAGAGTAAGCGATAGAGCATAAAATAAAAACAATGAGCGGTGAACAAGATATGCATTTATATTGCATTAGTTGTTCACCGCTCATTGTTTTTATTTCACTGTTATCTATCTACCATGCGATTTCTGTTTCTCCATGTGCTTTTAGATAATCGTTTGTACGGCTGAAATGTTTGTTTCCGAAGAAGCCGTTGTAAGCAGAAAGAGGAGAGGGATGGGCGGAAGTGAGTACCAAGTGTTTGTTGCGGTCGATAAACGCTCCTTTCTTTTGAGCGTATGATCCCCACAGGATAAATACCAGGTTTTCTTTTTCTTCTGCCAGGGCACGGATTGCAGCATCAGTAAATGTTTCCCAGCCACGGTTCTGGTGTGAACCAGCTTGGTGAGCACGTACGGTCAGCGTAGCGTTGAGCAACAATACTCCCTGTTCTGCCCAGCGAGTCAGATTTCCCGTAGCAGGGGCATCTGTGCCGATGTCGGCTTTGATTTCTTTGAATATATTCACTAATGAAGGGGGAAAAGGCACTCCGTCGTTTACAGAGAAACAGAGACCATGCGCTTGTCCCGGTCCATGGTAAGGATCTTGTCCTATAATTACAACTTTCACTTTGTCGAAAGGACAAAGGTTGAAAGCATTGAAGATCAGTTTTCCCGGAGGGAAGATCTGATACTGGCTATATTCGCTTTTGACGAAATCGGTCAGTGTGCGAAAGTAGTCTTTTTCGAATTCGGGTTCTAAATGTGCTTTCCAGCTTTCTTCAATTTGTACATTCATAGTTTGTTATATAAGGTGTATTTCAAGTTCTTCACATTCCTTGCGCATATCTTCGGGCCAGATGCTGGCTTGTATTTCTCCGATGTGAGCTTTGCGAAGGTAGAACATACACAAGCGGGATTGTCCGATACCTCCTCCGATAGACAGGGGAAGGGTGTCATTCATCAATCGCTTGTGGAAATAAAGTTCCAGTCTTTTTTCTTCTTTTTCTTCTTTTAACTGACGTTGCAAGGCTTCTTTGTCTACACGGATTCCCATCGATGATAATTCGATGGAGCGTTGCAGTACATTGTCCCACAATAGGAGGTCGCCGTTTAGTCCGGGCAGGTCGTTCAGTCCTTTGGTAGTGTAGTCGTCATAGTCCGGTGCACGTCCGTCGTGCTTCTTGCCATCACCAAGTTGACAGCCTATTCCTATGATAAACACAGCTCCATATTTCTGACAGATGGCATGTTCGCGACATTTAGGTTCCAGGTTCGGATAAAGCTGGCGCAATTCCTCTGAATGAATGAAATGTAGCTTTTGTGGCAGGCAAGGTTTGATTTGCGGATACATTTCATATACCATATATTCTGTACGGATCATAGCCGCATAAATACGGTTGACGATTTCCTTTAGGAAGTTCACAGTCCGGTCTTCATTGGTGATAACACGTTCCCAGTCCCACTGGTCTACGTAGAGAGAATGCAGATTGCCCAGTTCTTCGTCTGACCGAATAGCATTCATATCCGTATAAATACCATATCCCGGTTCGATGTGATAGTCAGCTAAGGTCAACCTTTTCCATTTAGCCAATGAATGAACCACTTCGGCTTGCGCATCGCCCAGATCTTTGATTGGGAAAGAAACAGGTCGTTCTATTCCATTCAAATCATCATTGATACCCATTCCTTTCAATACGAAAAGAGGGGCAGTCACACGTCTAAGGCGTAGTTCGGATGACAAGTTTAATTGGAAGAACTCTTTTATTTGCTTGATTCCCAGCTCGGTCTGTTTGAGGTCGAGTAGCGGCTTATAGTTCTTAGGTTTTATCAAGTAACTCATAGGTTTGTTAAATGTTAATTGTCGGCAAAGATAGGAATAAAATTGATATATGTAATGGATATTCTCTAAAAGATTGTCAATTTGATAAAGTAAATGCTCTAAAGCATTTCAAAATAACAGTCTTCTAATATAGGGAAGTACCTTAAGAACTATAAAAAAAGGAGAATCATTAGGAAGATGAGAAGATTTTTTATACTTTTGTCCTCGCATTTAGAAAGAATGGCCCCGTAGCTTAGTGAATAGAGCGTCAGATTCCGGTTCTGAAGGTCGTGCGTTTGAATCGCACCGGGGTCACAGAAAAATCCCTTGATAATCAGTTGATTATTGAGGGATTTCTGTTTTCTTATACCTTGGATAACTAAAACTAAATGCAGGATTTAGCCCTTGTAATTGATTTTTGTTGGTCTATTGTTGTTCCCAAGAAACCAATGTTATATGTTGACTATCAAAGTGAAATCTTTCTTTTATCTCGTAAGAGGTTCTATTATTAGTCTTTCTTTGTATAAGAATTACAAACTAATCGTCTATTTGGGTCATCTGGAAAATCCGGATTAGTTATTTGATTATAAAATTCCCAGTCTCTTTCAAGTCTTTGGGCTACATCTATGTTGGCTGTATAGCAGATGTATTTTTTATTTGCTACATCCAGAATGCCATAGGTAAGAATATCCTTTTCCTTTCCCTCCTTATTTATATATGTACTCTTGACCAATAATATCTTATATTTTCCGTCTTCCCGAGTACAGTATTCTTTATTGTTCTCAAGAGTATATGTGCCGGAGACATCTGTAAAATCATTGGAGGCCATTTTTACGATAATCTGTTTGGGCTCTCCTGTTTCCGGAGTGTCTGTCGAGTCATTGTTGCATGCGGATAGCAAGATGGCGGATAAGAATAATAGTTTAAGTAATTTCATCTTTATATTTTATTTGTTTTTGATCCTTTTTTTAGTCTAGTATATTATTTATAATGCGAATCAGCAGTTGATAAACATCAGCCTTTTCGCTTGTTAAAATGTTATTATTCAGTTAATTATCTCATAAATTAATTTTCTAATCTCCTTGAAAATCAGTATATTAGAAGAATAAAACCACTCATTGTTCTAATTATGATTCCCAAGGAGAAAGAATTAAAACTTATAAAAATATATATGTATATCTGCGATGTTTACGAGTCTTCACTCAAGTTCTACTGCCAGAGGTTCAGTAATAACAATCATCCAATCTTTACCGATCAGGAACTGCTTACTGTATATCTGTTCTGTGGAGCTTATCAACAATACTTTAAAATCAAAGACATACATACCTTTACCAAGGAATACCTGCTTTCATGGTTCCCTGACTTGCCTTCTTACCAAACATTCAATTATAGATTGAATTTGATGCCGGAAGCAATCAGCGAACTGGTCAGGCAGTTAATCCATTCATTCAAACCTCAAGATTGTGACAGTATGAAATCATTAGTTGACTCGATGCCTATCATTACTTGCGCAGGAAAGAACAAAGTAGGAAAGGTCGCCACTGAGATTACTTCCAAAGGATATTGTTCGACAAAGAACATGTATTATTTCGGAATAAAACTCCATGCAGTGGCTTTCCGTAGAAAAGGAACTATACCTTTTCCTGAAATGCTCATACTTTCCGCTGCTGATGAAAATGACTCCACTGTATTCAAAAGAGAATGTGTGGGAAATCTGAACAATAGAGAAATATATGCCGATAAAATATATTCGGATATACCATTCTATAAAGAGACGAAAGAATGCAAAAAACTCGAGCTATTTACTCCTGTAAAAGCTATCAAAGGAGAATCACCTGAAATAACAAAAAGGGAGAAAGCGGCAAGAGACTTGTTTTCAACGGCAGTCTCAAAAGTCAGACAACCCATTGAAGCATTATTCAACTGGTTGAATGAAAAAACAAATATTCAAAGAGCGATGAAGGTCAGATCTACATCTGGACTTCTGGTACATACGATGGGAAAAATTGCCATCGCATTAATTACTCTAATTTTTAACTAAGGAATCAAATACTGATTCGCATTTATAGTGCAAATGTACAGTTTTTGTGTGATATAAAAGCGGTAATGAGTAAAATAAATGTGTTTCATATTCTTGATATTTAGATTCATAATCCTTAGATAGTCAGTCATGTATTTTGCTTTGCATTTTCTCAAACCTAGTTAGTTATTATTGTATGTAGTTACATAATTTAGCCTAAATAGAATGAAAAAGTTGATTTAAATAAAAGGATTCTCGTGAGAAATGCTAACTTTGTAGATATGAAAAAGTAAGGAATGATATTCTGTAGTAGTATGTTCATAGCTTTCCAGATGTAGACATTTGACGATAAATTATATTAATCCCAATAAATATAAATAAGAATGGAAGAAGCTAGAAAAAAGAAATGGGCTAGTATTGCACTGGTTATCGGAGCTATTGGTTTTATCATTATTGTGATTTACTTTACAGTTATTTCAAGTCTCAACATGTAAAACAGATCATTATGGCATTGAAAAATTAAAGCTTGGACATTTCGTTTGAATCTGTCCAAGCTTGTTTTTTTATGATTCCGGATGATTGACCTGCCTTATGGTAACGCTTTCTCTTTAGCTTCTTGAAACCTGAAGTCCCTTATCAGAAAGAGTCATTTCTACAAAACGAGCATGGGAATTAGGGGCTTGTTCCGTTAGTATCCGTCGGATTTGTCCGGCTGCCTGCGGGTCTTTTGCTACCATATATAGATACCCCCCGCCACCTGCACCGGGGAGTTTGTATCCCAGGGTATAATCCTTAATTTTCTCAATAATGGCTGCTACTGCCGGTGGATTGGTTCCGCAATCTAATGCCTGATTCTGTATCCAGGTTTTGCCGACCAAACGACCGAAACTTTCGAAATTACTACGTAAAATAGCTTCACTCATATCCATTGCATGAGCTTTCATTTCGGCCAGCAAACTTAGATGTGGACCGGAATTGAGGAACATGGAACTGACAATCTCTGCCAAAATACTTTTAGCAGTACGAGTAATTCCCGTATAATATAACAGATGACAGTCGCGGTAATCAGGATGAACAAAGAGCTGATCGGGTAACCAGCGTACTAACGGATTCTGTTCGAAACCTGCTTCAGATTGAAGCAACTTAATACCGGAAAAGACACCGCCATATTGGTCTTGCCAACCTCCCCCTGTGGTCAGGAGCTGTTCTAATACTAATGTGTAACTGCATATATCATTTTTATCCCAAGCCAGTCCGCAGAAATCATTGATTGCTCCGAGCACGGTAGATGCCAGTATGGAACTGGTTCCCAAGCCAGAGCCTGCGGGAATAGCAGCCAGTAGAGTAATTTCGATTCCTGAACCGAAATCTTCCAGCTGTTTAGCTAAAGAAGGATAAGATTCCGTAGAGAATGCCGGTGCAAAGCCCGCCAATGTAAGGGCGGCTTTCGGGATAGAGAATGGAGAACCTACCTTTTTATAATCTTGCAGTTCCTCGTAATTCCTTATCACTTCCATTGCACCCATGTCGATAGAGCGAAGAGTGATGTGATATTCCTTGCAAGGTTTCACATATACTTGTAGCGGCGGTTGGCCGTTCAGCTCGATAGCAAGATTTACAACACTTCCTCCTGAATAAAGAGAGTAGGGAGGTGTGTCTGTCCATCCTCCGGCCACATCAATACGCACAGGACTGCGTCCCCATACGATTTGGTCGGAATAAACATTGAGTATGGGATGACTTTTACGTTCGCTCATTATCCCCAATAAACCGTCGCGAAGCAGTTGAAAAGCTGCCTGTTCCTCTTTGGCACAATCCTTGTTTTCACGTAGTTTCATGATACGTGCACGAAGCATCCGGTTGTGTATCCGTAACATGGGGGCGGCATCTTCTTTCAATACGTCAGGCATATCTAAATTGAAACGTACAAATTCATTTGCGGCATCCAGCAAATCAAGTTGATAGAACACACTCTTCTCATAATTGGCTGCCAGTCCTTTCCAGTTCTCCTTGCGGAAAGCATTGCGTTGTTCGTAAAGACGCTTGAGGTTGGCGCTTGCGGATATTTCGTCTGCAGAAACTTTCTCTGCTTTCAACCAAAGTTTTTTCCCTTCTTCCAGTCGTGGTTCCGAGGTCATCCAGCGTACTAATATGCCTAAATCTTCCACAGAAGCTACTTTAGGGAAGATGGATGCCGATTGTAAATCATCTGTACGCCCTTTTATATCCTCCCAGGTAATTCCTCTATCTTCCATCCAACGGGTAAAAGGAATATTAAGATAAGTAGTCGTTATTTTGTCCAACGCTCCTTTGAATACATCATCCAATCCATACGGACGCGCAACAAACTCATTCTCACCGATAGGAATAATGTCGATGCAAACCCCATCCGGCAAATTGATGCTCCACTGATTTTCAGGAACTCCTGTAATAATCTGGCGGGAACCTAATTTCCATTCCTTTCCCACATGGCTATTCTCAATCCATAAATTGGCGTTGTCGGCAGAAAGAGAAATTTGTGTGATGGAATTCTGTATAAAGATAGCCGGATTCGGCTTTACTTTCCGGTGCATGATTCTTCTTTGGTCCCGTACCTTATCCTGTATGGCTAAAGTAGAAGAAATCAGTTCGTGACTTGTGCCGTAATGATAGAATTCTCCACCCGGCAACGGCAATATAGCTACGGACAACTGATTGATTTCTTCATCTTCCGTTTTAGGATGCTCTCCCAAAGCCAAACCATAGTCCGAGTATAAGTCATAATAAGTAATATCCTTCGTACCTTCTTTCAACGACCGTTTCATCAATACTTCTATGGCGCGGTCACTCAAAATCCAGATACCGATATCCATCAGGAAAAGATGAGTTTTCGACAATCCTTCCAACTCTTCCAGAGAAGGTTTCTGCAACATGAAGTCGAGCACCTCCGGTTTTTTCCGGTCGGAAACAAACACGCCATGATGAGTTGCCAATGACGGATTCACCCACAGCCCGTAGCATACTACGTCTGCGTTCGGAATATCCTGAAGCGGTTTTTCCGAACGGATATATACATCTCCGCTAGCAATCAGCGTATTCAGACCGGCCGGAGCCTGATTCATAATCCTTTCATAGAGCGGGAGCTGCAATGATAACAGATTCTGTCCCAGCTTTTGTCCTCTTTCCCAACTGAAGATCGGGATAGGAGTTAATATTTTGCCGGAAGGGCCGTAGCTGGGTAGCCGACGGCTTTGTCCGCCTGCATGGAGCAATATTTTTTTTTCGTGTCCTATCCAGTTGCTGAAAGACTCTTGTGGAGCGAATGCCTGATGGCAAGCTTGCAATAACCATGTGGTTCCGCCGCCGGAGCCTAGTTTGCTCCCTATGGGGTCTGATGTACAAAACCAATCGGTATGGTTAACTTCTTCCAGTTCGTGGAAGCAATGGATCAAATTGGGTGGTAAAGATAATAACTTTTGCATAGTAGAATCTGCGTTGGCTTAGATAGAATCTAAGCGAATTAAACTCCCGTAAAAATACTATTTATATTCCTGCTTTTCAATATTTTTCTTCTGTTTTGAAGAATAAATTTTCTTTTCAGCTTTTAGATGTCATTTTCAGTCATCATGTCCCAGGTGTCATTAAGTGCCTGCATGGATGGAAATAATAAATCAGCCCCGGCATCCAGCAACACTTGCCCGTTCAAAGGACCCGTATTGACTGCTATGGTGAAAATACCCGCGTTGTGTCCGGCTTCCACTCCTAACGGAGCGTTTTCTACTACAACCGCTTCATCCGCTTTGATCCCTCCTTTTTTCAAAGCCATCAAATACGGCTCGGGATTGGGTTTGCCATATTTTACATCGAACGCTGTAACCATCAGTTCTTTGTGAAACATTCCCGGATAGTGGTGTTCCAGCCGTTCGAGCAGGGATAACTGACCGGAGCCGGTGACCACCATCGGAATCAGCCCGTCCTTCTTCACTTTTTGCAGTAACTCCCATGCACCGGGCATAGGCTTTGCTTCGGGATATGAATTGAACAAAACACTTTTCTCCTGATAGATACTTTCTATCTCCTCCTGTGTGGCTTCTCTACCCAATTCACGTTGAAAAACAATATTGATTGTAGAGGCTCCTGTCCGTCCTTCATGCATATATGCTTCTTCGCGACTAAGAGTGAGCCCATGAGATTTCATTACTTTATGCCAGGCTTCCGAATGATAAGGCATAGAGTCAAAGAGTACGCCGTCCATGTCAAACAGGACGGCTTTCAGTTTCTTTTTCATACTTTGTACGTTGCGGAATCTTTTTAAGATGATATTTTATTTTTTATGAGCATTTTCTTCAGATCAGACACGGGAATAACTACATCGTATTGTTTCCCGGAATCCTTGCCGATATATCTGTAGGTAATATTTTTATTGTTCTCCACGCAGGTTTTTATGAATATCTGGGTGGCAGGATCGGTCTGACTTGCTAGCGTTGACACAATACCCTCTTTCACTTCAGCTGCGTTTTCTTCAATCTGGCTGATAGGACACAACTCTTCGTCCACACTGCATATATAAACAACCGATTCACCTATGATTTCGATTTTTTCGACAACGACTTCTTCACTGGCCTGCATTGGAAATTGCAGATTCGCCATTTTCAGTTGCGCTTCAAGCTTTGTCTGTCCGCTTTGTGCCGGGTCGGCATTTGTATTGATAACCTCTTTCAATTCTTCGGCAGTAAGTTCGCAAACCGCTTGTTCGCCCGACTTATTCCCTACAAATATCATGTGTAATCCGGAATTACACTTAGCCATCAATTTCAGCATTTCCTTTACATCAGCAGCCGGATTCTGAAACATCATTTTGATAGATGATTTCATGCTTTCCGGATTATCTTTCAAAATCTTAATATTGGTAATTTCCTCGTTCATGTTGAGAGTGTACACTACGTTATCCCCGTCGTAGATGATACTGGTAATATTGCCGACTTCTCCCATGTCCAGCGGACACTGTTTGTTGGCTATCCCGATTACAGTTTTGAGTTTGGCTTCCTGACAACCGGTCATGACTATCATTAGCAATGATACGCTACATAGTAGCATGAGTCCACTGGACTTCTTTAATAAATTTCCTGCCATTCTATTTGTTTTTTAAGTTTGATTCGCTTCATCTACAACTGTATACGAGGCAAAGATAACGATAAAAAATGAGAGATAAGTTAGAAAGGGAAGATAGTTGCAAATGACGCTCCCAAGCGATTAACTACATAATTATTTGCTGTTTAGAAGAATATGTGTATTTTTGTAACGTTATAAACTCGACGATAGCATGAAAAAGAGAGTATTATTGTTGCTACCATTGTTTTTAGGCGCCTGCTCTGATAGTGGGGAAAGTCCTGTTATCAAGATAGAAAAGCTTTATGCGAAGATCGAATCGGACGGTGAAAATACCAGTTCCGATGAAAAAGACTATGCGAATCAGAGGGAGGAACTGCCCGCCTTGAAAGTGGGAGATGAAGTGAAAGCCTTTCTGCTTTTGGATGGAAATGGGGCAGAACTGAAAACCTTTAAACTTCAGAATGACGATGAAGTGGATACCAAACTCTTTTATGAGCAAACAGAAGTATCTACAGAGGGAAATCTGACAGATGTGGAAAAAGGACAGCTTCGTTTTAAGGATGGGGTGTCAAAAGCCAAAATTATGGTGATTGCGACCATTAAACAGGTAGATAAGAACGGTGATGTGAAATTAGAGTTCTATCTTTCTTCCAAAGCCGAATGTGAAGGAGCACAGGAAGAAATCGGTTTGAAGACGAAAGTGGAAGATGAGAAGTAGAAGTGGTGAGCAGTAAACGGTACAACGGGCAATAAGCGGTACAATCGGAAACTGCAATCAATTGAATATAATAATGAACGGTGAACAAATCCATGCATATAGCATAGTTGTTCACCGTTCATTGTTTATAGTTTACCGTTTATAAAACGTTCTTGATTTATAGTTTTGCACGGATTGCTTTGGATTCTTCTTCATAACCCGGTTTGTCCAGCAAGGCAAACATATTCTTTTTGTATGCTTCCACACCCGGTTGGTTGAATGGGTTCACGCCCAGCAAATAACCGCTGATACCACAAGCCTTTTCGAAGAAATAGAGCAGACCACCAATGTTGTATTCGCTCAATTCCGGAAGTACGATGCGCATATTAGGTACGCCACCGTCTACGTGAGCCAGCTGCGTTCCCAGTTCGGCCATCTTGTTCACTTCGTCCACACGCTTGCCGGCTAAGAAGTTCAAGCCGTCCAGATTTGCTTCGTCAGAAGGAACTTCCAGTTTGTGGTTAACTTTCTCTACTGAAATCACAGTTTCGAAGATAGAACGTTCGCCTTCCTGAATCCATTGACCCATAGAATGAAGGTCTGTAGAGAAATCTACCGATGCAGGGAAGATACCCTTATTGTCTTTTCCTTCCGATTCTCCGTAAAGCTGTTTCCACCATTCGCTTACATAGTGCAGTTTCGGGCAGAAGTTAACGAGGATTTCGATCTTCTTGCCATTCCTGTACAACTCATTGCGGGTAGCAGCATAAATAGCAGCCGGGTTTTCAGTAAATGCAACGTCCGATCCGCATACTTTTTCCATATCGGCAGCACCGGCAACCAGTTTGTCGATATCAAATCCGGCTACTGCGATAGGCAGCAAACCAACCGGAGTCAGTACAGAGAAACGTCCGCCTACGTTGTCAGGGATGATAAATGTTTTGTATCCTTCTTTGTCAGCTGTAACACGGGCAGCACCTTTTTTAGCGTCCGTCACAGCAACGATTACTTTCTTTGCAGTTTCTTTACCGCGCTGATCTTCACATTGCTTTTTCAGCAAACGGAAAGCAAGAGCAGTTTCGGTAGTAGTTCCTGATTTAGAAATATTGATGACACCGAATTTCTTATCTTTCAGATATTCAGTCAGTTCGTACAGATAATCTTCGCTGATATTGTGTCCTGCATAGATCATGACAGGAGCCGTTTTCTTTTCCTGCAGCCAAGTGAAGCTGTTAGACAAAGCTTCGATTACGGCACGGGCACCCAGATAGCTGCCACCGATACCGGCAACGATTACTACTTCACAGTTATCTCTTAATACTTTTGCTGTAGCGTTCAGGTCGGCTAAGTGTTCTTTAGTGATAGAAGAAGGCAAATGCAACCATCCTAAAAAGTCATTACCTTTGCCTGTACCTTTTTCAAGCATTTCCTGTGCGGCTTTTACTTCAGCTTCGTAAGCAAAAACCTTTTCTTTGGAGATAAATCCAAATGTCTTTTCAATGTTTAAACTAATCATATCGTTCTTGTTTAAAGATTATCTAAAAGAGTCAGTCAGCAATTTAATCTCGATCATTGGTGAGATACGTTCGTATAGGATGTTATACACAGCGTCCAGTATCGGCATATTGACATGATGATGCTTATTGATTTCTTTGATACATTTCGTACCATAGTAACCCTCTGCAATCATTTCCATTTCAATTTGCGCACTCTTCACGGAATACCCTTTACCTATCATCGTTCCGAAAGTACGGTTACGACTAAAGTTGGAGTAGCCGGTCACCAATAAATCCCCCAGATAAACAGATTCATCCACGTTTCTGTTCAACGGATGCACCGTGTTCAGGAAACGATTCATTTCCTGAATGGCGTTAGAAATCAATACAGCCTGGAAGTTGTCGCCATATTTCAGTCCGCTACAGATACCGGCAGCAATGGCATACACGTTTTTGAGCACCGAACTGTATTCGATACCCGCCACGTCATCACTGACAGATGTTTTGATAAAACTGCTTCCCAGACGGCGTGCGAAGATACGTGCCTTGTCTTTATCAGGGCAGGCGATAGTCAGGTAGGAGAGTCGCTCCAAAGCTACTTCTTCTGCGTGGCAGGGACCTGCAAGGACTGCTATGTTTTCTGGTGGCACACCATATTCTTTTGTGAAGTATTCCGATACAATAACGTTGTCATCGGGTACGATTCCTTTGATAGCGGTGATGATAAACTTATCTTTTATCTTGGTTTTCAACTTTTTCAGATGCGCCTTCAGATAAGGAGAGGGAGTGACGAAGATCAGTGTATCCGATTCTTTCACAACATCGTTGATGTTGGAACTGAAAGTGATGCGTCTCGTATCAAATTTCACTCCTGTCAGATAAGCCGGATTGTGCCCTAATCGTTTAAAATCGGCAATGCGGTCGTCTCGCCGCATGTACCAATTGATAGAGTCCTCTTGGGCCAGACACATCTTTGCGATGGCTGTAGCCCAACTTCCTCCGCCCATTATCGCTATCTTGCCGGGTAATTTCATTTGTATGGATTTGGATGAAGAATTTATTAAATTTTCTGTATCCACTCAGTTACGTCGTTTACCGACGGATTGGTCAGTTCTAATTTATATTTCTTGTTAATGCCGCAGATGTCTTGGTGCAGCTTCTGCGGATTGACATCTTTCATGTCGGCAACTGTGTTGTAACCGGCTTTTTGAATCACCGGAACCCAGTCTTCTGCAATTCCCAATTCCATGTATTTGGCAGCAGCGTCTTTTTTCACTACTTTTTCCGGGCGCATTTGCGGGAAGAACAATACTTCCTGAATGGTAGTCTGTCCGGTCATTAACATCACCAGACGGTCGATACCGATACCGATACCCGATGTAGGAGGCATACCATATTGTAAAGCGCGCAGGAAGTCCTGATCGATAATCATCGCTTCGTCGTCTCCCTTGTCGGCCAAACGCATTTGTTCTTTGAAACGTTCTTCCTGATCCAGCGGATCGTTCAATTCCGAGTAGGCATTAGCCAGCTCTTTACCGTTCACCATCAGTTCAAAACGTTCGGTCAGTCCCGGTTTAGAGCGGTGCATCTTGGTCAGCGGAGACATTTCAACCGGATAATCGGTGATGAAAGTCGGCTGGATATATGTGCCTTCGCAGAATTCTCCGAAGATTTCATCAATCAGCTTGCCTTTACCCATCGTCTCGTCGATTTCTTCCATTTTCAGTTCCTTGCAGACTTGGCGGATTTCCTCTTCGCTCTTGCCGTTCAGGTCATATCCTGTCTTCTCTTTGATAGCGTCCAGAATAGGCAGACGGCGGTAAGGAGCTTTGAAGTTGATGGTTTTTCCGTCAACCACTGTTTCTGTGCTACCGTTCACTGCGATACAAATACGTTCCAACAACTTTTCGGTGAAATTCATCATCCAGTTGTAATCCTTATATTGTACGTAGAGTTCCATACAAGTGAACTCCGGGTTATGGGTTTTGTCCATACCCTCGTTACGGAAGTTTTTACCTATTTCATATACACCTTCAAAACCACCAACGATCAGTCTCTTCAGATAAAGTTCTGTTGCGATACGCAGGTAAAGATCCATATCCAGTGAGTTATGGTGAGTGATGAACGGGCGTGCGCTTGCTCCACCGGCAATAGATTGCAGGATGGGAGTTTCCACTTCCGTGTAACCGGCTTCGTCCAAAGCATTGCGCAATGTTTTCACCACAGTGGCACGTTTCAGGAATGTTTCTTTGATACCGTCGTTCACTACCAGGTCCACATAGCGTTGGCGATAACGGAGTTCGGGATCTTCAAAAGAGTCATAAGCTACCCCGTCTTTGTACTTAACGATAGGCAACGGTTTGATAGACTTTGCAAGTACAGTCAGTTTCTTAGCATGGATACTGATTTCACCCATCTGTGTGCGGAACACGAAACCTTCGATACCGATAAAGTCACCTAAGTCGAGCAGGCGTTTGAATACAGCGTTGTACAGTTCCTTGTCTTCTCCCGGGCAGATATCATCACGGGTGATGTACACCTGAATGCGACCTTTAGAGTCTTGCAATTCAACGAAAGATGCTTTACCCATCACGCGGCGGCTCATGATACGACCGGCTACGGAAACTTGGCGTGGCTCCTCATCGTCTTTAAATTCAGCTTTAATATCTGTAGAGAAAGCATTGGTTACATACTCTGCTGCTGGGTACGGATCAATACCCATCGCACGAAGCTCATTCAGGCTGTTGCGTCGAATGATTTCCTGTTCACTTAGTTCTAATATATTCATTTCGTTACGTATTAACTCAATTTTGGAGGCAAAAATACGAAACTTTTCTCATATATCCTGTAATCCATCTCTTTTTTGTATCTTTGCCGCCTCAAACTAATAGGTATGACAGGACAAAAGACACCCACTGCGTTGGGTACGGAAAAGATTGGGAAGCTTTTAATGCAGTATGCCATTCCGGCAATTATCGCCATGACGGCGTCTTCTCTTTACAATATGGTAGATAGTATTTTCATCGGTCACGGGGTGGGTGCGATGGCTATTTCCGGATTGGCGTTAACTTTCCCGCTAATGAATCTTGCCGCGGCTTTCGGCTCACTGGTCGGTGTCGGTGCGGCTACATTGATTTCGGTGAAGCTGGGACAGAAAGATTATGATACCGCACAGCGGGTTTTGGGAAATGTGTTTGTATTAAACCTTATTATAGGTATTTCTTTTACGGTAATTGTTCTTCCTTTCCTCGATCCGATACTTTACTTTTTCGGGGGAAGCGATGAAACGGTGAAATATGCCCGTGAATTTATGCAGGTTATCTTGCTCGGAAATGTGGTTACCCATTTATATCTGGGACTGAATGCAGTGCTCCGTGCTTCGGGCCATCCGCAGAAAGCGATGATGGCAACAATAACGACAGTGATAATCAATATATTGCTTGCGCCATTGTTTATTTTTGTATTTGACTGGGGAATCCGTGGGGCGGCTACGGCTACGGTTTGTGCACAGTTGATCGCATTGGTCTGGCAGCTTCATTTGTTCTGCCGTAAAGACGAGCTGATACGGTTGAAAAAAGGTATTTTCCGTTTGAAACGGAAAATCGTGCTGGATTCATTGGCTATCGGTATGTCTCCCTTCCTGATGAATATGGCTTCTTGTTTTATTGTGATTCTGATTAATCAGGGATTGAAAGAATATGGAGGTGATTTGGCAATCGGAGCATTCGGTATTGTCAATCGCATCGTCTTTGTCTTTATTATGATTGTGTTGGGATTGAATCAGGGGATGCAGCCTATTGCGGGATATAATTTTGGTGCGAAGCTCTATCCCCGTGTGACGAAAGTGCTGAAAGCAACCATTTGCTGTGCGACTGTAGTGACGACGATTGGTTTCCTGATAGGTATGTTCATTCCGGAAATCGTATCTTCCATCTTTACTTCGGACGAAGAATTAATCAATATTGCTTCTAAAGGTTTTCGTATTGTGGTATTTTTCTACCCGATTGTTGGTTTTCAGATGGTAGCTTCCAACTTCTTCCAGAGTATCGGAATGGCAAGTAAAGCCATTTTCTTGTCGCTGACGCGGCAGATGTTATTTCTGGTTCCCTGTTTGTTGATTTTGCCTCATTATTATGGACAAATAGGCGTTTGGGCCAGTATGCCTGTGGCAGATTTGGCGGCTAGTCTTATATCCGGAGGTATGTTGTGGTGGCAGTTCCGGCAGTTTTCATTATCAAGTAATTTGAAACATTAAAAAAAGGAAATATGATAACTTCACAAATGTCTTACGAGGAATTGGCGAATGAAGTAGCAAAGGACTATATGGACGTGAGCATGATAATGCGAAAAAAAATGCCGGATGCTCTAAAGTATTTCCGCAGGCAAAGCAGATTTCCGATGTTTCTTTTCTCTACAGTCACTTCACCCAGGAAGAACAAATGGATTTTGATATTTTTCGCCAAGAGTAAGCGACGTTTGAAGCAATATGTTGATAGCTTTCTTGTTTGTGTCAGAGAAACAGATCACGGCAAGTATGTTTATCGATACGATTTACCGACTAAAGAAGGTTCTGTCCCCGGTGTGACTTTTTATCCTCCTCATTTTTTCAGCAGATATGCCCTGCGGATGGGGTTGGAACTCACCGGAGAGGATCTGATAAAAAGGTATTTTAAAACGAACACCGCCATGCGCTATAATACCGACCATTTATTCTTGAGTGAAGAAGAAATGAAAGAGTTGCTGAATCCTGTGTGGTATACCAGTCCGGATGGCATCTCGCTCGGGTCGGTTATGATGGTGTCCGGCATGGAGCTTTTTATCTGCAAGACTTTCGTTCCTTGGAATATGTGTAAAAAGGATCAACTGATAACATGTGGAAAAGAGGAAATGTTCCGATTGCAAGAGGATCTTGAACTGGATACACATGAGGAGGACGTTGTGAGTCGGTCAGAAAATAATAAGATTGTTCAAGAGTTTGCACGGATGATATTGGAGCTTATAGATAAGGCTGGTTAAATTCTCAACGATACTCACCCCTATGAGAAAAAATACTCATACCTATGAGAATATATTCCCATTAGTATGAGTATTTTTTCTCATAGGGGTGAGTATTATCCCTTGTCAGAATATTCGGAAACGCCACTTTATAGCCTTTCTGATAAAGGTTTTACCAATCGAATAAATCGATATATTGGTCGAATTCTGGTTTATTTTCGATACCATGTTTTAGAAAGACAGCGACAATCTGCTTTTGTTCGTCAGGATGTAGCATTCGTTCTTTGTTGCGGATGCGGTAAAACATACTGCGCCCCATCAAAGAATATAATTCTTTGCGGATGGTGACAGCCGTAGAATAGGGGAGGTTGTCCAATATGTGGTCTATTCCGCATGCAAAGCGTGAAGTGCAGTATGGTTTGAAAAAGTTGCAGTTGTCTTCGTTTCCTATTATATGGTTGGGATTGACTGTCCGGAAATCAGGAACGTTTTGCGGTATACAGAGCGTAGCTTGATAGCGTAGGCATTTATTACGGCGCGGACATTTGCTGTGGGTGCAGTATAAATAATTCTTTGGGACGTCGTTAAAGTCAATTTTTGGGTTCATGATTTTTATATCTTATCAATGATACAAATATAGGTGTTTTTTATCCTGTAGACAAGATAAAAATGCTATTGTTTTATCTTGTGAATGGGATGAGGCGATAAATAGTCAATTCTATTTGTTTCAAAAGTAGCCTATTTTTACAGGAGAATCAATAGAGAAAGTAGCTGGTCGGCATCGAATTACCTATGGAAAGACATTGCAAATTTATAACTCTATACTTAAAGGGGTGAAGCTGAAGAAAGATATATTGGCTACTTATCGAAAGCGTGCTATCAATGCTCATTTATTATCCAAACTTCGGATGATAGGTGTTGTGATGAAAGTCTGGACCGGATTCTTGCCGGACACTCTATTGATAAGTCTAATAATAAATGATAGATGAAATAATAGAGAGAATCCAGTAATATTTAATATGGAATAATCCAATCTTTTTCTTATCAACCAATCATATAATAAATAATAAATCTTATCTTTGTATATTATATGATAGATTACGATTATGACAAAGAGTACGATGGGAACTAAACTTCCCCGCAAGTTGATTTCGAAAATGCAGATTGTAGGCGAACAAATAAAATTGGCTCGTTTGAGACGGAATTTGAGTATTGCGCAGGTAGCAGAACGCGCTACTTGTTCGGAACTTACGGTCTCACGGGTGGAAAAGGGATTGCCTACTGTTTCTATTGGTATTTATTTGAGAGTACTCTATGCTTTGCAGCTGGATGGTGATATTCTTTTATTGGCAAAAGAGGATAAAATGGGCAAAGCATTGCAGGACTTGAGCTTGAAGCAACGGGAGAGAGCGTCTAAAAAGAAAACTAGTCAATGAAAAAGATAGAAGTATATGCCGATTTTGATTGGCTGAAAGATATAGAATTGATTGGTGAATTGAGCTATGAAGTGCTTCGTGGTTCAGAAACGTATGGATTTCAGTTTAGTAATGATTGGCTGAAAAAATATGGGGACTTGTTTTTAAGTGAAGATTTGAATAACTATCCTGGAATACAATATACCCAACAAGGCAAAGGTATCTTTGGATGTTTTTCTGATGCTTTACCCGATCGCTGGGGACGAGCTTTACTGAACAGACGTGAGCAGTTGTTGGCAGCAGAAGAAAAACGTGCTGTACGTCGACTGACTTCATTTGATTATCTAGTGGGCATTGATGACTTTTCTCGGATGGGTGGTTTTCGTTTTAAAGAGAATCCTAACGGTGATTTTATCAATACCAGTAATAAATTGCGAATACCTCCACTTACGGCTGTCCGGGAACTGATGTATGCCAGTCAGGAGATTGAGAAAAGTGAAGAACAGAATCTTTTGCCAGATAAAAAATGGCTGATTCAGCTAATTCAACCCGGTACCTCTCTTGGAGGTGCACGGCCAAAAGCGAGTGTGACTGATGAACAGGAAATATTGTATATCGCTAAATTTCCATCCCGGAAAGATGATTATGATGTCGGTCTATGGGAACATTTTTGTCATCTTCTGGCAGCGAAAGCTGGAATCAGGGTAGCTTCAACCGGAGTACTTGCTACAGAAAGTAAATATCATACCTTTTTATCCAAGCGGTTTGATCGGAGAGATGATGGAAAGCGCATTCATTTTGCTTCCGCTATGACTCTGCTTGGATTGATGGATGGAGCTAATGCTGGTACAGGGAATGGTTATCTGGATATTGTTGACTTTATGATACAGGGTTGTACGAATGTAGAAGTTAATCTTCAAGAGCTTTATCGTAGAGTAGCATTCAATATCTGTGTGGGTAATACGGATGATCATTTTCGTAATCATGGCTTTCTATTAACTCCCAAAGGGTGGACTCTTTCTCCGGCGTATGATATGAACCCGACTTTGAATGAACAGCAAAGTTTGCTAATCTCCAGTTCTTCTTGTGAGTCGGATTTGACGATTTTGTTGGATGCTTGTGAGGATTATATGCTTAGCAAAGACATGGCTGTAAAAATAATTTCCGAAGTAGTTGACACTATGAAAGGTTGGCGTCAATTGGCTATGAGGCTCCAAATTTCGAAGCGTGAGATAGATTTATTTGCCCACCGTTTTGATAGATACAGTTCCTTTGTTTTCTCTGCTGTTTGAATGGGCTGTAGTGTTATCAGGACAATAAAATTCAACCTCCTTTTCCCTGATGGTAAATTCTACTCTCGCTCCATTAATGAGCGGCAGGTTATGAGTCACGTGTCCTACCGGAAAATTGAAATAGACCGGATGATCTCTTCTGCGATAATACACGAAAAAAAATGATGCCGGATATGTTTCCTCATTAAAACAGGATTGTGTAAACTTTAAAACGATTCGAATAACCGGCTTTTTTTAATACAATATTCTGTCTTTGATTTTCACTAAACATTTATACCTCTCTCTTGTTATTTTCCGAAAAGTATTTGTACCTTTGTCATTGGAACGTAGTATGCCTTTGTGGTATGCGATTGTGCGTTTCCTCGGTGAACAGGAAATCGTAGCGGATTTTTTTTTCAGACACCGGGAGACGCCTGTACTTCTATGACTTCTCATAGGGTACGGGCTGTCTGCCCGTGTCTGAAAGGTAGCCGCTACTACCTCCTGTTTGCGGGATTGTGGCAGCTCCGTACTCTTTTATAATAAAAGGTACGGAACTAGTTGATATTATTAATCTAGTTCCGTTTTTTTATGTCAAATTGGCTCACAACAAAACAGATGTCTGAAAGACGCGACATTCAAGAAGCTATTCTAAAGAATTGGGCAAATCTTGGATACATTACGAGTTCCCGAATCGACGATCAGTTGTTTTTGGATGATGAGAGTTTGGATGCTTATCTGGAAGCTCACAAAAGACTTGGTTTAGAAGCAGGTTACCTTTCTAAAATCGTAGAAGAAAAGAAACTGGAACGGGACTTTATCATTTCCAAATACGATGATCTACTATATGTATTGAGAACACAGACGACTTGTAAACCGCTATATGAAATAATCATTCGTGAACTGTCAGCATTGATTCTTCACCCTGTTACCCGCGATATCTTCTATTCAATTTCTACAGGAGAATCAGTAGCGAAAGTGGCTGATCGGCATCGAATTACCTATGGGAAGACATTGCAAATGTATAACTCTATACTTAAAGGGTTGAAACTGAAAAAAGATATATTGGCTACTTATCGAAAGCGTGCTATCGATGCTCGTTTTTTATCTTTGGCAGACAATAATAAGAATATAAATGTTGGGCAGGAGGAGTGGATACTTCAATTGCCTGTTTGTAAAGTAGCTGATACTCGGTTGGCTAATGTCTTGTATAATCAAGATGTTCGAACAGTAAAAGATTTATTGGAAATCGTATCGGGAAGAGGGTGGAAAAGTCTGTTGAGAATAGAAGGAGTAGGAAAAACTTCTTACTATCATTTATTATCCAAACTTCAGATGATAGGTGTTGTGGATGAAAGTCTGGATCGGATTCTTGCCGGATGCTCTAATGGTAGTTCGATAATAAATGACGGGTAGGACATGATTATGGAAAGAGAGATGATATAAAGAGGTTATTTTAAAGGAAAGATAGAGATTTCAACTTCTAAAATAGCCTCCTTATATTATATATGTATGAACATACGGTCTATCTCTCTGCCTCTATTGTATAAGTAAAGCTGTCTGCCCGATAATATCCGACGTTGTATTCAATAGGTACTCCGTTCACATCATAAACAAATCTTCTCCTTATTAATATAGGGTCATTGGATTTTATCTCCAGTTTCTCTGCAATAAATTCCCCTGCAAGTCTGGCTGAAATCTCCTCCTTGCTGGTCTTTACCACTATATTATATTGGGTTTCCAGCATTTCGTATAATGGACGTGTATAATCTTCCTCTCCTGTCAGTGGAATATTGGGGTTGAAATAAGAGATGAAGTAAACAAACGGATATTCTTTTTTTCCTCTGACACGCTCCATCACTACGCAGCGAGTGTCGGGACTGGAACCTAAATCAAAGAACGTACCGATTTCTTCGGTTGCACGCTTTAAACTGATATGTAGCTCGAAATTGCGAATCTCGATACCTAACATCTTCATTTCCTGTGAGAAACTAAGCCAGTTCTTTACTCCGCCTACGATACCTTTCTTTACTACCTTCGTTCCGTAGCCTTTCTTGCGTACCAAAAGCCCCTCAAACACGAGTTTGTTGATAGCTTGTCTCAATGTGTTCCTTGAAATATGTAATTGTTCAGACAATTCGACCTCATTGGGAAATAGCTTTCCGTTTTTGTACTCTTCAGATTCTATGAGTCTTCTTAGTATCTCTTCTGCCTGAATATGAAGCGGTTTATCACTATTATGATCTAATTTCATATCTATTCTGATTGGTTTATTTTCAGCAAATATAAGATTTATCAAAAAATAATCCAAGTTTTGTTTGGAATAAAAATAAAATCTATATATTTGCACAATTGAAAGTATGTATGAACATATAAAATTTAAAAACGCTATAAACATGAGAAAAGCTAATTATGATAAATTTCCTTCTACGAAGCTGACGGGGATGCTTGTTCAGGGTTGGGATAGTATCATTTCTATGTTAAAAAAGAAAATGGATGCAAGAAAAGTGCTGGCTGTGGATTTATATACAGGAGTATATGAAGAAGAAGTGCTGGATGCTTTTTCAAAAGAATTCTCCGGAAGAGTGATGAATGTACGTGATTTGATGAAACCGGAAAAAGAAATTCAAACGTTGACAGAACGCTTCATGACTGAAGATGTGTTATTCGGCTATGTTACCAATTTGAAGCTGGAAGATTATTTGGATGCGGATAAGGTGGCTGCTGCACGGAAGCAAATCAGTGAAGCGAAAGAAACCATTGTAATCATAGGTACGGGAGCTGCTGTTGTTGCTCCGCAGGATGCGATGGTAGTTTATGCGGATATGGCACGTTGGGAAATTCAACAACGTTTCCGTCGGCATGAGGTAAAAGCTTTAGGGATAGACAATCGGAAAGATGCCGTTTCTTTGCAATACAAGAGAGGGTATTTCAATGATTGGAGAGTATGTGATAGGTATAAGGAAAGATTGTTTGACAGGGTAGAATTCTGGATTGACACCCATGTGGCCGGAACACCGAAGATGATTGATAAGGATACTTTCTTTAAAGGGGTAGAGGCAACGGTGAAAACACCGTTCCGGGTAGTTCCTTTCTTCGATCCGGCTCCCTGGGGTGGTCAATGGATGAAAGAAGTTTGCGACTTGGATCGTGAACGCGAAAATTTTGGCTGGTGCTTTGACTGTGTGCCCGAAGAAAACAGCCTCTATTTTGAGGTGAACGGAGTGCGCTTCGAACTTCCTTCGGTCGATTTGGTTTTGCTGAAAAGTAAAGAGTTGCTTGGTGAACCGGTGGAAGCACGCTTTGGAAAAGACTTCCCCATCCGTTTCGACTTTTTGGATACGATAGGTGGAGGTAATTTGAGTTTGCAGGTGCATCCTACCACTCAATTTATCCGTGATAGTTTCGGTATGTACTATACACAGGATGAAAGTTACTACATGGTAGATGCGGAAGAAGATGCCGTAGTTTATCTGGGAGTGAAAACGGGCGTTGATAAAGAAGCGATGATCGACGATTTGCGTAAGGCACAAAAAGGCGAATTGGTGTTCGACGCAGAAAAGTATGTCAACAAGATTCCGACAAAGAAACACGATCACTTCCTGATTCCGGGAGGAACTGTTCATTGTTCCGGTGCCAACAGTATGGTACTTGAAATCAGTTCGACTCCGAACCTCTTTACTTTCAAACTATGGGACTGGCAACGTCTGGGACTGGATGGAAAACCACGCCCAATCAATGTGGAACGTGGTAAATGCGTAATCAACTGGAACCGGGATACGGAATATGTAAATGAACATCTTCGCAACCAGTTTAAAGAAGTGGCTTCCGGAGATGGGTGGATTGAGGAACGTACCGGATTGCATCCGAATGAATTTATCGAAACCCGCCGTCACCGTTTCTCGTCACCGGTGCTGCATCACACAAACGACAGTGTAAATGTGCTGAATCTGCTGGAGGGAGAAGAGGCCGTCGTTGAGAGTCCTACTCACGCCTTTGAACCTTTCGTGGTGCATTATGCGGAAACATTTATCATTCCTGCTTCTGTTGGCGAATATACAATCAAACCTTATGGAAAGTGTCGCGATAAGGAATGTGTCACTATCAAGGCATATGTCAGATTTTAGTACTTGAACTTTTAAACCTAAAATAGTATATGTATGAATATGATAAACGGGTAGTTTTGACTCTGGATGCAGGAGGAACAAATTTTGTATTTTCTGCCATTCAAGGGAATAATGAAATGATAAGTCCAATAGGGCTTCCGGCAGTTTCTGATAACTTAGACGAGTGCCTGGAAGTATTGGTGAAAGGATTTGATAGAGTGATAGCTGCTATACCAGTTCCCCCAGTTGCGATCAGTTTTGCTTTTCCGGGCCCTGCTGATTATGAGAATGGAATCATAGGAGATTTGCCCAATTTTTCTTCATTTAGAGGAGGTGTTGCATTAGGTCCTTTTTTGAAGCATAAATACGGAATTCCGGTTTTTATAGAAAATGATGGAAATCTGTTTGCTTACGGTGAAGCCTTATCGGGTGCATTGCCTATGATAAACAGGGAATTATCTTTAGCTGGTTGCAGCAGGGAATATAAAAATTTGATTGGTATAACATTGGGAACCGGATTCGGTGCAGGAGTTGTTATAAATAAAGTCTTGTTGACCGGAGATAATGGTTGTGGAGGGGACATCTGGCTTATGAGAAATAAGAAATATCCGGATATGCTTGCTGAAGAAAGTGTTAGCATACGCGCTGTGAGAAGAGTATACAGCGATTTGTCCGGACAAAGCTCTGCTTCATTAAGTCCAAAAGATATTTATGACATTGCTGAAGGTATAAAGGAAGGTGACAGTCATGCAGCAATCGCAAGTTTTAATGAACTTGGTATAATGGCAGGTGCTGCTATTGCTTCGGTACTGAATGTTGTGGATGGTCTGGTGGTTATAGGTGGAGGAGTCGCAGGAGCCTCAAAATATATATTACCAGCTCTGATAACAGAACTTAGGGCACAACTGACAACTTTTTCGGGAAATAAGTTTCCATGCGTTTCTATGCAAGTATATAATGGAGAAGATGAATCGGAGAGAGCTCGTTTCTTGAGTTTATCTGATAGTCAGGTTGTCATTCCTGGTACTCATTTGACTACTACCTATCATCAATTAAAACAGACCTTGGTGCTGTGCAGTAAAGAAGGTGCTAGCCGCTCTATTATGCGAGGTGCTTATGCCTATGCGCTACAAAAAATAGATTTAACGTAATATTCGTAAACTAAATATCATATGAAAACACTAAAAAAAATCATTTTCATTTCTATTGTATTAGGAATGATATCATCATTAATTATTTCGTGTAAGAGTGATGATAAGCAACAGACAGGGTTACTGACCTTAAGTATTTTGGAGGGGAAAATTAAGATTGGGGATTATGTTTCTGTAGAACTGTCATTGTCTCATCCTGATTTGATTTCAAAAATTGTGGTTAAGAAAAGTATCGAAGGAAAAGAAGTCAGTTCTTATTTAAAGGAACTGAATGTGAAGGAATTGAGCTTTCCATATACATTCACTGAGGAGATTATCGCCGGTGATGAAAATGGAATATTAGTGTACTCCTTTTATGGAATGGATGAGAATAATAGTGTGGTGGATGCCGCAGATCTGGTTTTAACAGTGGAGCTGGCGCAGATTCCGTTATTGCTAAAATATGACTGGGTATTGGCATCACAAACTATTAAAGGAGAAGATACAGCTACTCCCGATTTGAAAGATGATATACATCGGTTTAATTCAGACCTGACTTGGCAGGTTGATTGGGGATTCATATTCTCAAGTGCTGCTTTGGAAACATTAAACTCCTATTGTGCATGGCAGGTTACCATGGACGGCGCTACTGTCAAGACTCTATCTACCATTCACTATAATGTGTTTTCACCGTCCCAAGCTTTGATGACTCATTATAATGTATTACAGTTGTCGGATCGTAAAATGATATTGGAAAGTTATCAAGACCTTTCAGGGCTGGGGGATGGCTATTCTTCAAATGAAAGAGTGTTGGAAGTTTATACGCCAGTATCCAAAACTGAAGATTTTACTCCTTATCGGGGACAAAATCCGGATAACTATATTGTAGCGTCTTGTAATCCGGGATCTTATTAATAAACAATCTAATCATAAAAACACATGAATAATTTATTTAGGAGCATAACTTTATTGTTGTTGATGTTTATTCTGGGAAGTGTTAGTGCACAGAATCAAAGTTTGAACGTCAAGGGTACAGTTCGTGATGCAATGGGTGACCCCATTATCGGAGCTACTATTTTACAGCAAGGTTCAACTTATGGAACCATTTCTAATAAGGATGGAGAGTTTTCATTATCTGTTCCCGACAAATCAGTACTTGAGATTTCTTTTGTAGGATACCAAACAAAGATCGTTAAAGTTACCGCACAAAAGAGAGAATTTCACATAGTGCTGGAAGATGATATGCAAGTATTGGCTGATGTGGTAGTGGTAGGATATGGTGTGCAAAAGAAAAGTGATCTGACTTCGTCAATTTCTACTATTAAGTCAGAACAATTATCTTCCACTTCGATAACCTCTTTAGATCAGGGTATTCAGGGAAGAGCAGCCGGTGTGGCTGTTTTAAACACTTCGGGTCAGCCAGGTGCCGGAACTTCTATTCGAATCAGAGGTACCAGTTCTATTAATGGAAACAATGAACCTTTGTATGTGATTGATGGTGTTCCTGTGATTAGTGATGCAAATACATTCAGCACCGGGACTTTAAAGAATCCGGCTCTTAATCCTTTGACTAATATCAATCCCAATGATATTGAATCTATTGAAATTTTGAAAGATGCTTCTGCAACTTCCATATACGGTGCCCGTGGGGCGAATGGTGTGGTGCTGGTCACTACCAAACAAGGTAAGAATGGAAAGCCTAAAGTCTCTATCGGAGCTAAATACACATTGCAGCAGGTAACTAAAAAAATGGATATGCTGAATGCGGTCCAATTGGCCGAGTTGGGAAATGAGGCAACGGACAATGCTGGTGAAGAAAGAAATCCCGTTTTTGCTGGGTTGAATAATCTGTCCAAACTAAATACGGACTGGCAAGATGAGATATTCCGTACAGCACCTATGCAGAACTATGATATTTCAGTATCAGGTGGAAATGATAAAACTACTTATTTTGTTTCCGGTAATTTACTGTTGCAAGATGGTATAATTATTGGTTCAGATTTTGGAAAAGGAAGCTTTCGTATTAACCTGGGGCAGCAAATAAATAAATGGCTGAAGACTGGCGTTTCTGTAAATCTGAGTTATAGCCGTTCAAATGGTGTAGTAACGAACTCGGAAGGAGGATTTGCTTCTTCTATCACTTCTTGGGCGTTGGAAATGAATCCGGCTCTTCCCGTGAGAAATGAATCCGGAGATTACATTTATGAAAACAATTTGACTACAACTAATAATGTGGGTAATCCTGTGCAAGATGCCTATGAAGCGAAAAATAGAAATACTTCATTCCGGACATTGGCTAATGCTTATTTAGAATGGGTTCCAATTAAAAATCTAACCTTTAAGACTAGTATCGGTGTTGACTATTTCTATATAAAGGATCAGGCTTTTGCTCCCGGGGAGATTAAACGTGCAGAATCGAATGGTGGCTATGCCAGCATAGGAAATCGTGACGGTTACAACTGGGTATGGGAGAATACCGTCAACTATACAAACACTTTTGAGAAGCATACGATTAGCGCTTTGGCCGGTATGACAGCGCAAGCTTTTGTCTCGGAAAATTCGGCAGTTTCAACAGCTGATTTTACAGACGGATTTTTAGGATTCAACTCAATACAATCAGGAGCGTTGCGTCAAGCTGCAAGTTCGGGTATCTCCGAATGGCAGATGTTATCTTATTTGGCTCGTGTGAATTATAATTACGGTGGTCGTTATTTAATGAGTCTGACCGGTCGTATTGACGGATCTTCAAAATTTGGTAAGGGCAATAAATATGGCTTTTTCCCTTCAATCTCGGGTGCATGGAGAATTTCAGAAGAGAATTTCATGAAGCGGGCGCAAGCCATTTCAAATATGAAGTTGAGAGTAAGTTATGGTATTGTGGGCAATGAAGGAATTCCTCCATATAGTTCGCAAGGGCTGATGTATAACACAGAAGCGTATTTTGGCAATAGTGAAGTGGCAACCGGCGTGGTGCCTTATACATTGAGTAATCAAGACTTGAAGTGGGAAACAACTTCGCAGGTGAATCTTGGTTTTGACTTGGGTTTATTTAATAATCGTCTTACCTTAACTGCGGACTATTACCGAAAAAATACGCGCGACTTGCTGCTTGCTATGCCTGTGTCGTTTAATACCGGTTATGATACAGCCGTAAAGAATGTTGGCAGTCTGCGTAATGAGGGTTTTGAATTTGCTTTGGGTGCAGTACCTTTTGCCGGTAAATTCGGCTGGGATATGAATTTTACTCTCGGTTACAATAAGAATGAAATTACAGATTTAGCTGGAAGCCAGGAAAATCTTTCGGGGGCATCTATTTTGGGAGTAACCTATTGGACTAAAATAAATGAGGGTAAGCCTATCGGTACAATTTATGGATATAAAACTGATGGAATAGCACAATTGAGCGAAGACTTGTCTAAAATTCCATATTTCTCTGGAAAAACCTTGAAACATGGTGATCGTAAATATGTCAATAAGAATGGTGATAATGTGATTAATGAGGACGATTTATATGAGTTGGGAAATGCTAATCCGGATTTTACTTTCGGATTCAATAATACCTTTACTTATAACCTGCGCGATCATTCATCCATTGGGCTGACAGTCTATTTGCAAGGTGCGGTAGGTAATGAGATTGTGAACTTCAATAAGTTTTCATTGGAAAGTTTTGACGGACATAAAAATAATTCTGTGGCAGCATTGGAAAGATGGACTCCTGAGAATCCTACTAATAAATATCCTCGTGCCACGACTAAATCATCTGGTACTATTTTGTCCGATCATTATGTGGAAGACGGTTCATATCTCAGAATAAAAGATATCACGTTAAGTTATACTTTCCCCAAAAGCATCCTTCAGAAATTTTATTGTGAGGGACTTACAATCTTTGCCGGATTAAAGAATATTTATACGTTCACCAATTATTCCGGATATGATCCTGAGGTAAGTCGTTTTTCTAACGACAATCTTTCAATGGGAGCTGATTATGGTTCTTATCCGATGTCTAAATCGTATGAGTTTGGTTTAAGAATGAATTTTTAAAAAAGAATAGATTATGAAAAAATACATATTAAGCATTTTATTGAGTGGAGCATTCATGTTCACTGCTTGTTCGGATTTCCTCGACGAAGTGCCTAAAGGGAATATTACAAGTGAAGGATATTATAAAACAGCTCAGCATGCTATATCCGCCACCAATGCTATTTATGATTATTTGATTATCGGATATGCTCCGAATGGGTTATGGGATAAAAACTATGGTGGTACTTTCTACAATGATTATTGGGTTCTTCAGGATATGTTTGCTGATAATTCGGAAACTAATCAGACCAGCATTGACTACCAATCGGTGGAAAATATGCAAATAGACCAATATAATCAGCCTGTAGAATTGCTGTGGAGAGATTTTTATCAAACGATAAAATGTTGTAATGTCGTGATTGATAAAGTTCCATCTATTGATATGGATGTGACTTTAAGAAATCAGTTGGTGGCCGAAGCAAAATTCTTTAGAGCAATGATGTATTTTGATTTGATCCGGATGTTTGGTGATGTTCCTTTACGCGAACATAATGTTGAAAGTGCAGAGGAAGATGCAACTAGCCGGACCTCCAAAGAGACAATTTATGAATTGATCTTTTCGGATCTTAAGACTGCTGAAACCGATTTGAAGTACACTGAACGCTTTGGCGGAGGAAGACCTTATCCTGCATCTGCATCAGCTTTGTTAGCCAGGGTTTATCTAACTTATGCAGCAGAACATCATAGTCAGGAGCATTACCAGCTTGCTGTAGACAAGGCTAAATCTGTCATCCCGAATTTCCCTATGCTTGAAAACTACGGTGATTTATTTAAAGTGGCCAATCGTTTTAATACGGAAATAATCTGGGGAGTAAACTTTAGCGCAACGTTGAGTGAAGGTTGGAAAGGTGCACAGTTTTTGGTACGTTTATTGCCTGCCCTTGACGGAGTAAGCAATGCCCAAGGATGGGAAAATGCTACCGAAGATTTATGGAATAGCTTTGACCAGCAGAATGACCAGCGCCTGGATGTTACTTTGAAGAGAAGTTTTACTTATAGTGATGGTAGCATTAAGGATTTCGATAAGCCCTATGTTTTTAAGTATTGGGATAGTCAAGCCGAACCTAAAGGGAATAATACAGAGGCTATATTTCCGGCAATTCGTACAGCAGAGATGTATTTGATTATAGCCGAAGCTTTGAATGAAATAAATCAAGGAGCTAATGAGGAGGCGGTAATCGCAATTAATGCTGTAAGGAACCGTGCCGGACTGACCACGGCTGTACCTACTGACTATAAGGGATTTAAGAAGGCCGTATTGAATGAGTATCGTCATGAATTTGTGATGGAAGGACATCGTTGGTTTGATTTGACCAGGATGTGTACACCGCAAGAATTTGTGTCTATCATAAAGGCTGCCAAACCGGAATCTACTCCTAAAGAATACCATGTGAAATTTCCTATTCCTCAAAGAGAAATAGACCTGTCACAAAACATGATTACGCAGAATGAAGGCTATGGACAATAACCAAAAAGATAGAATTATGAATAAGTTTATCTATTTGTTGGCCTGTACATTATTTGTATCTTGCCAAAACAACAATAAGTCATCTGTAACACAGATGGAAGTCGAACTGGATTCAATGTGGTGTACACGGTTGATGCCTGGACTTGGCAGTGGAGTGACAGGAGGTGACGGTGCTATATCAATAGACTTGAAGGATGGACGGAATCTTTTTATGTGGGGTGACTCGTTTTTTGGAGATGTTGTCGATGATAAAAGGAGTAAAGACTCTAAATTTGTGATGGGTAACACTTTTACGATTATCAATGAGAAAGGAGAACTGGAGACCTTGTATAGTGGTGATTTGAAGAATCCTTCTGCATATATACTGGCAGAGCAGGATGGGGATTCACCCCGTTGGTATTGGCCTGGAGATGGATTTGTGAAAGATGGTATTCTTCATTTGTTCATGTCCAAGTTCAGGAAAGTGGGTGAGGGATCTTTTGGTTTTGAATATATGTGTTGTGACTATTTTCGTCTGGATGTGAAAACCATGAAGATCATTGATAAGATGAATATCCCTGCTGCCAATCAGAATGGTGTACACTATGGACATGCAGTGATGCCTTATCAAAATGCAATCTACATTTACGGAACAAAGTCGGACTCGACAGGAGCAAAGGCAGTTGTTCATGTGGCGAAGGCTGAATTGGTTGATAATAAGCTGGCGAACTTTGTGTATTGGGATGGGGCTAGCTGGCAGGCGGATGCTACTAAAACAGCGAAACTTGAAGGACTTCAGAAAAATATCTCTGAGCAATTCAATGTATTTAGTCTAAATGAAAAAATTGTGTTGGTTTCCCAAAATCGTTCGGGAAATGCCAAAGAAATTTATTCCTATATTGCCGACAGCCCTGAAGGTGCATTTAGTCATGAGAAATTGCTCTATACGGTCGATGAACCTAATTTTGAAAAAGACAGTATGATGACTTATAATACAATGGTACATCCTCAATACATGAAAAATGATAAAATATTGATGTGTTATAACGTTAATACCTATGATTTGAAGAAGGTATTTGAGAAGGCATCATTGTACCAGCCTCGTTTCTTCTGGGTACCCGTAGATCATATATTAAAGTGATAGTTATGGTAAAGAATAACTCTTATTTGAAAGCCATTCCCGTGCTTGCCGCTTTTTTTGTTATGGGATTCTGTGATATAGTCGGTATTTCATCCGACTATATGCAGAAGAGCTTTAATTGGTCTCCAACTATGACAGGTTTTGTTCCTTCAATGGTATTTATCTGGTTTCTATTTTTAGGGATTCCTGTTGGTAACAGAATGAGTAAATACGGACGGAAAAATACAGTACTCGCCAGTATGGCGGTAACAGTTGTTGGGATGTTTTTGCCATTGTTGGTCTACAGTAGTGTAACATGTGTTATTGCGTATGTTTTGCTAGGTATAGGGAACGCCATATTACAGATC
Organism: Bacteroides celer; assembly: GCF_002632415.2. Lineage (NCBI taxonomy): Bacteria > Pseudomonadati > Bacteroidota > Bacteroidia > Bacteroidales > Bacteroidaceae > Bacteroides > Bacteroides celer. Next base: position 1,242,347 of record NZ_CP178209.1, read on the forward strand.
TCTTTAAATCCGTTATTGAATAATGTTATTTCCAGCCCTCGGCTATTGACTAGCAGTCTGACGGCCGGACAGGTTATCAAGGCTGTCTCTTCGTTGGTAGGTCCTGAAATTGTATTATTTGCTACCCTGCATTTTGGTGATGATAAATGGTATTATTGTTTCCCCATTTTAGGCGCTATTACATTATTCTTTGCTTTATGGTTGACGTTTACTCCCATTCGGAGAGAGCAGGTGGAAGAGAGTAAAGTATCTGTTTCTGATTCTTTCAACCTGCTGAAAAATAGAACCATACTCATTCTTTTTTTGGGAATATTCTTTATTGTAGGTGTGGATGTCGCTACAAATTATGTCAGTTCAAAATTAATGAGCATCCGGTATGATTGGACTGCGGAACAAGTGAAGTTTGCTCCACAAGTATATTTCTTTAGTAGAACGGTTGGTGCTCTTCTCGGTGCTTTCTTGCTGACCCGCATTGCAGGTGCCCGCTATTTCAAAGTCAATATTCTGGCATGTATCATGATGCTTGTATTATTGATTAGTGTTCAGAATCCCGCTGTTAGTCTATTATGTATTGGCGGAATTGGCTTTTTTGCTTCGTCTGTATTTTCTATTATTTACTCGATGGCATTTCAAGAGTGTCCCACAAAAATGAATCAGATTTCCGGGTTAATGCTGACGGCTGTAGCCGGAGGGGGAGTGGTAACTCCTGTTATTGGGTTTGCAATAGATAACGCCGGAATTACGGCTGGAGTTATTGTCATTTTACTTTGTGTGTTGTATCTCACCTATTGTGCTTTTGCGGTAGGAGAACGGAAATGTGGAGAGCAGACATATAATAAATAAAAATATAATGATGAATCAAAACATAATAAAAGGATTGCTAGTAGCTGCTATATGGTGCAGCAATATTCTTGTACTTCAGGCAGCACAAGATAATATAGCCCCACGGGCGCATGTCACGGTATCTAATGTGTTGAATGAGAATTATGCTGCCGACAACCTGGTTGACGGTAAAATAATGTATGATGATAAGGGCGAGTGGGCTTGCAAGGGAAGTGTTACATCGTGGGGAGTCATGTATACCCCGTGGGCACAGTTGGAATGGGATGAAGAAGTGTGTGTGGATCGAGTGGTGCTGTATGACCGGGTATCTCTTGCTGAACACCTTGCCGGTGGAACTCTTCATTTCAGTGATGGATCTCAGCTTAGTGTAACAGCTATTCCCAATGATGGAAGCCCGAAAAGTATCTCTTTCCCTAAGAAAAAGGTGAAATGGATTCGTTTTGAGGCAACAGATGGGAATGGAAAGAATTTGGGGTTGTCTGAAATCGAAGTTTTTGCCGCACATGGTAATCAAACTGACTATGTAGAGTGGGTTGACCCTTATATTGAAACTACCCGGGGACGGTGGTTTTTCTGTACTCCGGGCGGACGTCCCTTTGGTATGGTGGCTGCTCATGCTTTCACCCGCAATAAAAATCAGGGAGGTGGCGGATATAATTATAATTTTCCGGATATCTTAGGATTCTCTCAAATAAATGAATGGATGATTTCCGGTCCGAACATTATGCCGGTTGTAGGGGAAATAAATCCTACTGAAGGTATGGCAGGATGGAAATCACCTTTTAAACATGAAAGTGAAATAATTCAGCCAGGCTATCATCGTCTGTATTTGGACCGGTATAAGACTTGGGTGGAGTATACGGCAACAGAGCGGGCTACATTCTACCGTTTGAATTATACCGAAAATGTAAATGCCAAATTATTGGTGGATGTAGGTAGTGTTTTAGGGAATTGCTCTATGGATAAAGCTACCTTACTGCGTGTCAGCAATACACGTGTTGTAGGAGAATTTTTCACGACAGAACGCTTTTGGGGTGGTCCTGACAGCATAAAAATAAGCTTTGTACTAGATTGTAACCGTCCCATAAAAAGCATTGACGGATGGAATGAGAAAGGTGTCTTGCCCGATGTTGAGGCTATTGCGGGGAATGCTACCGGTATGGTTTTGAACTTTGGACAATTGAATGCTGAAGAGTTGCTTTTTAAAATGGCATTCTCATATACAAGCGTAGACAATGCAATAGCCAATATGGATGCGGAACTGAACCATTGGGATTTTGACAAGGTATGTAAAGAAACCCGTTCTGTCTGGAATGAGGCTTTAGGACGTATAGCTGTTGAAGGTGGTACGGATGCTCAACGCATCAAATTCTACACTGACCTTTGGCATGTATTGCTAGGGCGACATAAAATAAATGATGTGAATGGCTATTATCCGGATTATGCCGGAAATAAATACGTCAATAAACGTACGTCTGAACCTATGAAGGTACGTCGTCTTCCACTTACGGCGGATGGAAAACCTAAGTTTAATATGTATGGCTTTGACGGGCTTTGGTTGACACACTGGAATTTAAACGTATTATGGGGTCTGGCATGGCCCGAAGTCATGGATGATTTATCTGCTTGTTTAGTTCAGTATGCTGATAATGGTAAGCTGTTGCCTCGTGGGGCATGTTCGGGTGGATATTCATTTATTATGAGCGGTTGTCCGGCTACCAGCTTGCTGGTAAGTACATATATGAAAGGAATTATGAAAAAAGCCGATCCTTTGCATACATTTGATGTCATAAAACGTAATCATATGCCTGGCGGAATGATGAGCTATGAGAGTGCTGATGATTTAAAGTTTTATATCAGTCATGGTTATTGTCCGGACAATGCAAGTAAAACTCTGGAATGGGCATTTCAAGATTGGGGAGCAAGCCGGATGGCTGCAAGGTTGGGAAAACACTCGGATGCACGTATGTTTGAAAAACGCTCACGAGCATGGACTCCTTTATTCAATGCGGAACTGGGCTTGGTATTTCCGAAAAAGAGAAATGGTGAATGGCTGCATCAGGATGCATTGAGTGGAAACGGTTGGGTGGAAGCGAATTCCTGGCAGGCCACATGGTCTTTGTCTCATGAACTGCCTAAGCTGGTAAAGATGATGGGAGGAGCAGATAAGTTTTGCGAGAAATTAAATTTCGCATTTGAGCAGGCAAGAGATTTAGATTTTGTTTATGCTTACAGTGGAGGATACGTAAGTTATGCTAATCAGCCCGGATGTTCTAACGCACACATCTTTGCTTATGGTGGAAAACCTTGGTTGACACAATATTGGGTACGTCAGGTAAAAGAACGTGCGTATGGAGGAATTACTCCAGATAAAGGGTACGGTGGTCATGATGAAGATGAAGGTCAAATGGGAGGGGTCAGTGCATTGATGGCACTTGGACTATTTAGTGTAACAGGTACGGAATCTGATACTCCATACTACGATATTACTTCACCTATTTTTGATAAGATCACAATCAAACTGAATGGGGATTATTATGAAGGAAGTACATTTACTATAACTACCCACAATAATTCTGCTGAAAATTGTTATATCCAACGTGCGCAATTGAACGGTATGGAATGGAATTATGCACAATTTAATCATGCAGACTTTACGAAAGGAGGAAAGCTTGAGCTATGGTTAGGCAATGAACCCAATAAATCGTGGGGAAAACTTAAATATTTGGCTCCGGACTCAGATTTATAATTGAAATAAAACAGTTGTTATTTCTCTATTAAGTGATTGGAATAATGCCGAGTAGTGGTTCTGTTATAACTAATCATGTTGACAGAACCACTTCTTTTAGAGGCGTCTATTAAAGAGAAGAAGATGCTATCTTCGCCCGAATCCTACTTAGCGACTGCGGAGTTATCCACAAGTAAGACGCAATATGTTTTAAAGGTACATATTGCAATAATTCAGGAGTCTCTTTGATAAGGTTGAGATAGCGTTCTTTAGCCCGTGGGCTTCCCGAGCTGATAAGCCAGTTCTCCTGTTGAAGAAACTGATGATCCATGAGGCGGAGCCCCAAATTAGCGAGTCCGATGGATGAGGCGAATAGCTGATTCAGAGCTGTTCGGGAAATACAATAGGCCACACTGTCACACATGACCTCAATATTTATTAATGAGTAGGCATTATCTACATAGCCCCAGACGGAGAAAGCAGCTTCTCCGTTTGACGCAAACCAGATGGTAGTATCCACTCCGTCTTTATGATAATAGGCTCGCCATATTCCTGTCTTGATAAAATAAAGATTACAGTTCTTTGTCCCTTCGCGTACTATTAAATCTCTTTTTTTGAAATGTACCTCTTCCATATAGTTCAGTAGAGACTGTACATCGGTTTCAGATACCTTGTATCTATCGCAAAGTTTTTCAATGAATGTTCTCATATTGCAAAGATACTTATCGTCGGCAGACAATGAAACGATCTTTCAAATAAATTCCGAAAATATAGAAAGTGGTTAATAACTCTGCCAATGGTACGGCTAGCCAGATACCCGGTATACCCAATACCGGAGGGAGCGCAAAGAATCCCATCAACATAAATACGACTCCCCGGAGAAGAGTGATAATTGTTGCTCGCTGACCTCTTTCGACACTCTGATAATAACCAATGCCAATCATGTTGACGGCAAAGAAAATGAATCCTACTCCGAAATAAGGAAGCCCGTTTACTGCTATATCAAATGCAGCGTAGCTGCGGTCAATGAATAACGAAACGATGTCTTGGCAGCATAGTACGGTAAGAATGAAAAAGCTGATACCGCAGATTAAAGCGGTCCGAATGGCGAGATGCAGTGTCTTTCGTACACGCTCGGGTTGTCCGGCTCCGAAGTTATAGCTGATAATCGGCTGTGCGGATTGTGCAATGGCATTATAGACCATGAAGATGATAGGGAAGAAGTAACAGGCAATACTGAATGCTGCCACTCCGTCTTCACCGAGATGGCGGATGAAAACGTAGTTCCCCAGAAACATCATACAGGCAATGGAAGCTTCACTGATAAAAGCAGAACTTCCCAGTTTAATCATATAACCGATGTTGCGAAGAGTCAGTAACAGACTTTTGATACTTAACTTTATCCGGCATAGATGGAGGGTACGAGAGAAACGGAGTAAGTAAATCAGTGTCATCAACCCTCCCACGACAGTTCCCAGACTGGTGGCAAAAGCTGCTCCCATTATTCCCCAACCAAGTTCGAAGATGAATATATAATCCAGTATGATATTGAGTATGGCTGCAACCGCATTACACATCATGGCATAGGTGGGTGAACCGTCCAGACGGATGCAGAACATACCTATATTTAAGACTTCGTAGAATACGAGAAAAGGAATGTACCATGCCATATATTCTACAGCTAACGGCAACAATCGGTCCGAACTACCTAATAATCTGGCTAATGGCTCTATAAAATAAAGGCACAGAGCAGACAGGATAAGTATGAGCAATGCGGAAAAAGCAATTGCCTGAGTGATATTAATACTTGCTACTTTGCGTTTTCCCTGAGATAAATGAATGGAAGCCACCACCGAAGCTCCCACTCCGAACATCAGTCCGATACCCGCTGCGATCATAAAAAGCGGTGCAGTGATATTTACTGCCACCAGCGCGTCACTGCCAATTCCTTTTCCTACAAATATCCCGTCCGTAATAACGAACAGAGCCGAGAATACCATCCCAAGTACCGTAGGAATTAGTAATTTACGGAACAACGTGGAGATGTTCATACTGCCGAAATCAATACTATCTTTCATAACTTTCTACCTTTGTCGTTGAAAATGGCGACAAAGGTAGGGTTATGGGAGGAGATAAAAATTACCATTTGGTAATTTTTATCTCTATATTTAATAGGGAAAAGAATCTCTTATGTATATTCTATCAATTATTTGAGCATGTTGAAATCCTTTATTCCAAAAACTTCAGTGGATATTTCACCCAACCAACCGCTTTTACTATTAACACCCACTTGTACTTTGATAAAATCAACGTACTTCAGGTTTGCATCCTTACCGTCGAAAGTTACAGCATGGGATATCTTGAAATGATTGTCAGACGGTCCGGCATTATAGTTGTCATCATCTGTCAGACGATCAATGGCACTGAAATTATCAGCATATCCCCATTCATAACTATCATTTACCCAATAAGTACCATTACCGGATTGATCGTAATTACGCTCTTTCAGGCGAGTACCTCGCAAAGTATATTGTTTTTCCTTTACCCAGGCGGGATAATAATAGTCTTGCCGGTGAAAAGCACCCAGATAATCAATAGACCCACTTTGACCATGATTGTCTGTCCATGGGGTGGGAAGCTGAATACCACTTGGTTTATGATAGGTGACGGCATAGTCCTGCCAGGTTTCGGCTTTCCCATATTCGGATCCGCGTAATTCATACCAAGTGTCATTAGGTAACCCATCACCATTTTCATCCTGCATTACCCATACAATTCCCGGTTCTGACGAACCATCAAAAGCGTTTCCTGTAATAGCAATGTTGTAATCTCCATCATTCACGATACTATGATCGAATCCAACGATGATGTATCCACCGAATCCGCCTAGGGAAACATAAGCCGTCTGATTGATTCGTTCTTCTGCATAGGTGCAGGCTTCTGCCATAGTTGTTGTGGTATGACTCTCATTGATGAATTGACCGGGAGCCGGTAAATATTCATATACTTTGTTCATTGACGCAGAACTTGTGGCGCTAATCTTCCGCTGGTATGTTCCTGCGGGAGGGCAAACATTGACTTTTAATGTTTGCGTAGCGAGTATATATGAGTTCTTCATTTCGACCTTTACCGTGTGTTCTCCCTGCTGCTCGGATGTAAACAGATAAGTATCATTTTCTCCGGATTGCACTTGTTCATTGTCCACGGTCCATGTATAGACTGCATCCAGTGCATTATTCACGTCAACCGGTTTGATACGGATAGTTCTGCCGGCTGACATGTTATATTCCGTTTGCAGGAATGTCCAGTTGAAATCTACTTGATCCGGTGAACAAACTTCTACTTTGAAAGTTACTTCGTCATCGCCATCTTCATTGTGAGTAGCAAAACGAACTTGATATTCGCCAAGCTCGATTGTGGGGAGAGTACAGGTTAATTCGTTCGAAATATCTTCACCGTTTATTTGCCAGGAGTAACTGGTTTCCAGAAAAGAATCTACTATAGGTGTAATGGTTAGTTCAGAGCCTTGAAGCACTTTGAAACCTTTGTCGGCATCCGCAATAGAGATAGTAGGTACATCAAGTTGAAAGACATCGATACGTATCTCCTTTTCTGTTGTCCCTCCGGCATTGGTGGCAGAAATCAGAATGAAATACCTGCCTGCTTCATCGGCTGAAAATGTCAGGGTGGAAGTGGTACAGATACTCTTTCCATCTATTGTCCAGTTAAAGGTCGTTTCCGAATCGGTATTTTCATAAATGGGAGCGATGGTTATCTCCCGACCAATTTTTGTTTTATAGATGGGGGATTCTTCTTTCAAGGTAATGACAGGAGCGGAAAGAAGAGGAGAGTCCTCCTCTTCTTTCACGCATGATATTAATGCTAACAGAACAAATAAAAAAAGTATAATATGTTTCATTAGAATCTCACTGCTACATCATCATAAGCAAAATAGGCAGGTTGGCTGAAACCATATCCGTTATCATTACTTCCAGTTACATTAAAGTCTATTTTGACCACTTTGCCTAATGCGGATAAATCCCATTTTGTCCATTCAAGTATATTACCCTCGGCTCCAACCAAATAAAATTCCGGACGTGTAGCTACTTCTTTTCCATCTTCATCATAACCGATAGCAACCAGTTTCACCCAATCATCTTTGCCTGCGGGTGCGGTCAAACCGTTACCGTTGGCCACACAGTTGGCTAGGTAGGTCGTCATAGTCACATACATGTGGTCAACTACACGAGCAACTCCGTCTCCAAAGTAAATATAGGGTAATGGACCGTTGGCATATCCGGAATTGTCTGCATAGCCGTAATGTACGCAGAAGTTTTTGGAACCATTATGTCCTCCAAAACCAGTTTTTGCATCCTGATAATAAACGGCTAGTTGGTGCTGGAAGTCTCCATGAGTAAGATCCATATCCAGATAATTGGAAATTGCGTGTCCGCCACCCCAGTATTGGTAATCACCCCATCCGTTAGGAAGTTCGGAAGCAAGAAAAGTGTTGTTTGCATCACTCCAGTTATAGAGTTGGTTATTCTTAGGATAAAGTAGTGGGCCACCATATTGTTGGCTGTCAATTAATGATGACCAGTTTCTTTCTCCTACCATGTTAGCATCACCTTTATAATCAACATCCTCGAATGTCAAGAAGTGTGCTTCACGCACTGCTCTTAATTGCATTTTTATTACTTTACCGAAAGCTTTGGACGGAGTGACAAGTATTTTAAGTTCACCATCTTTGACATCATCACCTGAAACTGCCGGAGCTGTGATTCTTAAGTCTTTATCATTAAGAACCGCTGTCCATCCTTGCGGAATAGCAATTAATGTTGCGTCGTCTATATTGGCAGTTGTAAGAAGATACGTCCTTGTTTCATTAGACGAGAACAAGGTATAATCCCTATTGGCAATGTCAAATGTATATGTTTCCCCTTTGGGCAATGTGAACGACGTTCCATCTGCAAGAGTAACTAGTACATGATTGTCATTAACTGTAACAGATTTGAAGAAAGAGTCTCCGTCTTGTCCTTCCGCTTTCACAGGTTTTCCGTCTGTTCCGTTAATACGTTTGGCTCCTTCGCCTGTATCAACGGTCCAGTATCCGTCACTGTCAACTCCCATAACTGGAGTTGTACCTGTCACTTTTAACTTGTTAGTTGCATCCGGCAGCCATTCTGTAGTACCGTTGGTAGTAATGGTCCAGTAATATATTCCGTCTTCGTCAGCTTTCACTCCAATCACAGGAGCATCTGTACCATTCTTTCCATTTTTGATAGATACGGTGCTTCCATCACTGAAAGTTAATGTGTAGCCATCAGATGTCTGTTCCGTGTTGGTGATTACTTTCCCTTGATTTAATGCGTCTACCAAACTCTGTAAAGTTGTAATTTCAGAGTTCATTTTCTTGACTGTTGTTTCTAGTGTTTCTACTCGTCCGTCGAGATCATTGACTTTATCCCAGAGATCATCGTCATTGTAGCAACTGCATACTGTAACGACAGTGAGCAGTAAAAATAGAATTTTCTTCATTGCTTTTGTTTTTAATTATTAATGCGAATCAGCAGTTGATAAACATCAGCCTTTTCGCTTGTTAAAATGTTATTATTCAGTTAATTATCTCATAAATTAATTTTCTAATCTCCTTGAAAATCAGTATATTAGAAGAATAAAACCACTCATTGTTCTAATTATGATTCCCAAGGAGAAAGAATTAAAACTTATAAAAACATATATGTATATCTGCGATGTTTACGAGTCTTCACTCAAGTTCTACTGCCAGAGGTTCAGTAATAACAATCATCCAATCTTTACCGATCAGGAACTGCTTACTGTATATCTGTTCTGTGGAGCTTATCAGCAATACTTTAAAATCAAAGACATACATACCTTTACCAAGGAATACCTGCTTTCATGGTTCCCTGACTTGCCTTCTTACCAAACATTCAATTATAGATTGAATTTGATGCCGGAAGCAATCAGCGAACTCGTCAGGCAGTTAATCCATTCATTCAAACCTCAAGATTGTGACAGTATGAAATCATTAGTTGACTCGATGCCTATCATTACTTGCGCGGGAAAGAACAAAGTAGGAAAGGTAGCCACTGAGATTACTTCCAAAGGATATTGTTCGACAAAGAACATGTATTACTTCGGACTAAAACTCCATGCAGTGGCTTTCCGTAGAAAAGGAACTATACCTTTTCCTGAAATGCTCATACTTTCCGCTGCGGATGAAAATGACTCCACTGTATTCAAAAGAGAATGTGTGGGAAATCTGAACAATAGAGAAATATATGCCGATAAAATATATTCGGATATACCATTCTATAAAGAGACGAAAGAATACAAAAAACTCGAGCTATTTACTCCTGTAAAAGCTATCAAAGGAGAATCACCTGAAATAACAAAAAGGGAGAAAGCGGCAAGAGACTTGTTTTCAACGGCAGTCTCAAAAGTCAGACAACCCATTGAATCATTTTTCAACTGGTTGAATGAAAAAACAAATATTCAAAGAGCGATGAAAGTCAGATCTACATCTGGACTGCTGGTACATACGATGGGAAAAATTGCCATCGCATTGATTTATCTAATTTTTAACTAAGGAATCAACTACTGATTCGCATTATTAATAGAATTGTGAATTATTGAATCTCTTTTAGTTTCTTATCTGTAAAGGCAATATGTGCCGGAATGTCCCCCGTGATGACTGACCATTTCTTTTTTCCATCCCGGGAGAAACAGTATAATGTGCCGGGAGTCACATAGTCTTTGGCATCGGTGACGAAGAATTCACCTGTTTCCGGATTGATTGCTATTCCATAAGGTATCTTGATAGATTTTTCCGTACCATCTGTAATAAAATTGCGGGTATCAGTTTTCTTTGTTTTTGTATTATAAATAGCGTAAGAGACTGTCCAACTGTTGGTGTAATAACTCCATTCTGTACTGTATACATACAGTGAATCTCTGCAAATGGCCATTTCTGTATTGGGAAGAAGCGGTAATTCATCGATTACTTTATCGGTATTGGAATCTATTACAAATGTTTCGGAGTAAGTGTCATAATAATCTCCCCGGGATGAGACATAAATATTTCCGTATTGGTCTAATTCCATTCTATGCAAATTGATTCCCACATCAATGGTTTTGATAACTTTGAATGTGTTCAAGTCGATGACGGATACCGTACGGTCATAATTAGGTACGCGATACCCGCCGGAGTTGGCTACATAGAGTTTGTTGCCCACAATCACCATTTCTTCCGGCTGGTAGCCGACCACACAGGTGTCCTTGACAGTCAGTGTGGTAGTGTCAACACGTGCTACATACCCCAGTCTGGCGTTGGGATCTATTTTGACAGGGCCTGCATACGAACTGACGTATGCATATTTATCTTTAAAGACGATATAACGGCAATTAGGTATGGAAATTTGCGTGATGTGTTTTGCTGTTTCTACATTCATCACTTCTACGAAATGAGAACAGTTGATGATGGCATATAACTTATTTCCATAGATTTGGATATCATTTCCCACATCCCCCAATTCTTGTACGACTCCCGGGTTCCGTTCCGCATAGATATTCTTATGATAGATACCGGTTTCGTAATCAAAGTAATCAAGGGTAGCCTTGTTGCTTCCCATATTTCCTTCATTGAGTAGAAAGAAACCTTTGACAGAGGTACCGCTTACTCCGGGAGTAACTTGGTTGGGAGTTGACGGAATAATGCGTTCATCTTCGCGACAAGAAGTCGATAGAAGAACAAAACAGATAATGATGGATAGAACAGATATTCTCATAACATGACGTTTAATTTGATTTTAAAACTTGTACCGGGCATAGGATAGCATTGCACTACTTCATATTGCTGATTGAAGATATTATTAATTTCTGCCGTTACACGTATTCCCGTTTTCCCCCATTGAAAAGTTTTGGATAGGGAAAAATCGTGGGTATACCAGGGCTGTGCGTAGTTCTCCGGGATATTGGCGACTGCTTCATAACGTTCACCTGTATAAATGAAACTATAGTTACAGGACCATGTTTGGTAACTTCCATTGAGGATGATGGAACCTCCATGCCAAGGTATATAAGGAATCTGGCCTCCATACCATTCACTGGTAGGATCGGTAAAATCCTGTGCCTTTTGATAGGTGTAATTGAAGAGAGTGCTAAGTTCCACCTTTCCGAAGCCCCATTCTCCTCGTATGGCTGCGTCTAATCCCCGAATTTCCACATGTCCGAGATTAATCATAGTCCAACGGAACTGGTTGGAGGTAGGCATGGCAATGATTTTATCATCTACTTCATTATAGTAACCATCTATTTGTAAGTCCAGGCTTTTCAGCCAATGGTTATTCCAGGTGTGAGAGAAAGTGATACCCACATCGTATTGGGTGGTATATTCTGGTTTTAAGTCCTTATTGCCTATAAAAGTATAATACAAATCATTGAGAGTCGGCATGCGAAAGACTTTTTTATAAAAGGCCCGTACATTCAGAGGGAACTTGGTCAATGGTTGCCAGGTGGCTATGACAGAAGGAGTGTATTTGTTTTTGGTGCCTGCATTAGCTCCTTTGGTACGTGTATTGTCGTCGACATGAGTATATAACAGGCTCGCCTGCAACATGAGGTGGTTGAAATCAAAGGACGTGGCGGCAGAAGTCAGGATTGTATTACGGGTTGGATAGACAAAATCTATGAGATCGGCCCGTAATGTATTCCATTGAAAATCATTGGATAATGACATACTCCACCAGGGATAGATGGTGAATAAATGGGCGGCCGAAGCATAGATTTCTTGTTGTCGGTAGTGATTGTCTACGTACATGGTGGTGACATCCAGTCTGGGATCGGATAAATAGTGGAGATAGTCATAAGCATATTTTCCGTTGGCTAGCAGACTGTACCAAGGCTTAAAATAGTTTTGAAAAGAGCCTTGCACAAACAGATTGGTATCCCACTGCCGGTCCTGATGGCGAAACTTACCCGGCTCTTCTCTTACCGCAGCTCCGGGATATCCTCGTTCTGAATTGTATAGGTATGCTTTGGCTTTCCATTCTCCTTTGGGGACTTTTCCGAAGAATGCATTCTCCAAACGTAACATTCTTACGTCTCCATTTTGACGAACAGCTGTTGTGTCGTAACCATCTTTCTTGGCGTATGTGAATTTATATCGTCCTGATGTATACATATACTCCGTACTGATGGAACTGCTTATTCGTTCGTTGAAACGATGTTCCCAAAGTAGTGACGGATTGATGGTAGAGAATGAACCGCCTTTCACCCCGATGTTCAGATTGTTTTTCTTTTCCCCTTTGAATAGGGGTTTTCGTGTCTGCATATATATGGCACTTGCGGAACTATAATCTTTGGCAGGTTGGAAGATGGCACTTTTTTGACCATTATATAGTGAAATGACTTCCATATTATCTAATGAAAAACGGCCTAGATCGACGACTCCATTTTGCGCATTTCCTAATTCAATACCATCGTAAAATACTCCGACATGATGACTGCCCATACTTCGTATATTGACGGTTTTTAGTCCTCCAATACCTCCGTAATCTTTTATCTGTACTCCGGAAAAGTAGCGCAAAGCATCAGCAACGGAGTAAACATTGAGCTTCTCAAGTTCTTTGCCGGACAGAATCTGTACAGGAGACATCTTTTTTTGCATCCGGTTGCTGTAGATAGTAACTTCTTTGAGTTTGAGAAGTGTATCAGACAGAGAAGTCTGATGCCGAACCCTGGACTGGGAAATGGCCGGTAATGTGGTAAATAGAGATAGAATCAAACATAATATCCACCGTAAATGGATATAATGCTTATTGTATGAATGGACTTGAATAGAAAGCATGTCTTTTATTTTATAGGTATAAAAAATCCGTTTGTTCAGATCTGAATTCAATCTACACAAACGGACATATAGCTATTATACCAAATAAAAGATAATTGCTTATTTTCTATTTGACTACTACCCGAAATCCCGCAGGTGTAAATCAGAACATCAAGGCAGGTCTTCTGACTCATCCCATTTTGCAACGCCTTCCCAGATAAACTATCCAGTGACTTTTGTGTTGCAATTTTGCTCTTTGATTACAAGGAGCGGAGATTTACAGCAGCAGGTACTGTTGCCGGTTTACACGGCATTCCCTTTTCATTCCTTAACAACGCAAAAGTTGTTCAAGGAAACCTTAACGGCACAAAGTTAGAAAGTTTTTATTAATTAGTTTGTTTTATTCTAAAAAAATATCCCATTGACCAATAACAAATATTCCGGCATCTGATCCTATTCTCTCCATTTGTTAGTGATCAATTGGATGGAAAAGGATATATTAATATGTTATCCCAACGACAGAATCAATATTTGTGCCGTCAATACTCGCAGAAACATGGTGAGCGGATACACCGTAGCGTAGCCGACGGCAGGCGCATCACAGGAAGTCAGGTCATTGGAGTAAGCCAATGCCGGCGGATTGGTGGTAGAACCAGCCAGAACTCCGATAAGCGTGAAATAATTCAGCTTGCAATAATACCGTCCTATCAATCCCGTAATCAGAAGTGGCAGGATGGTTATGATTACTCCGTAGCCAACCCATATATATCCTCCGCCATGAATGACTGTGTCTACAAAGCCTTCGCCTGCTCCTAAACCTACGCAAGCGAGAAAGATGGAAATACCGATTTCACGAAGCATCAGGTTGGCACTCATGGTGGTATAAGTAATCAGCTTGTATTTCGGACCGAAACGGCTAATCAGGATAGAAACGATGAGCGGACCGCCTGCCAATCCTAGTTTCACAGGTTGCGGAATTCCGGGAAATGCGAAAGGAAGACTTCCCAGAATACATCCTAAAGCGATACCTATAAAGATAGGAATCAGGTTCGGATGATTTAAGCGTTTCATGGAGTTGCCAAGTACTTTCTCTGCATGGGCAACAGCCAGTTCGGAACCTACAATGGTGACACGGTCTCCCATTTGTAACTGTAATTGTGGAGAGGCTACCAAGTCTACTCCCGAACGATTGACGCGGGTGATGTTTGCTCCGAAGTTATTTCTGATTTTGAGTTGTGAAAGCGTTTTCCCGTTCAATTCCGGTTTAGTAATCAGGATACGGCGTGAAATGAGCTCTTTGTTCAGTTGTTCCCATTCCATTTTGATTTCCTTTCCGAAGAATATAGTGATTGCTTCCACGTCAATCGGGGTAGAGATCACTAATATGATATCCCCTACATGTAGAATTGTTTCGGAATTGACCAATTCGGTTTCTCCACCCTCGCGGTGTTTGATGCGGGAAATGACAAACTTACGGTTCAGTAACGGGCGGAGTTCTTTAATCCTGATGCCATCTACCGATTCGTTTCTCACTTCAATGGAGATAGGGCGTACGGTAAGTTCCTGGAGATGTCCCAGACCGACTTCTGCTTCTTTTTCTTCTTGAGCAGTATTGATGCGAAGGAGATATTTCAAAGCAAGCAGGGAAAGGATGATACCTACTACACCCAGCGGATAGCTGACAGCATATCCTAAAGCAATTTCGGGAGCATCTATGCCATTCAAATCACTGTTGGCCTGTTGTGCGGCTCCCAGTCCCGGAGTATTGGTGACGGCTCCGGACAAAATACCTACCATTGTGGTAATCGGAGTTCTGGTGGTGAAGTGCAGGATAATAGTAATGGTTACTCCTAATACTACTACGAGCATAGCTAGCATATTCAGGGTAAAGCCCCCCTTTTTGAATGCTGAAAAAAAGCCGGGTCCTACCTGCAAACCAATTGAGTAAACAAACAGAATCAATCCGAATTCTTTTAGAAAGTGGAGCAGGTGTTCGTCCAGATTCATGTTGAAATGACCGAATACGATTCCGACAAAGAGTATCCAGGTAACTCCCAGAGATACTCCCCGCACTTTGATTTTTGCAAGGATGATTCCAAACGCTATGGTTAGTGACAGAATCAGTACGGAGTGTGCCACTCCGCCGCCCCAAAGATTGGGGTAACCTTCAAATAAATTTCTTAGAACTTCCATTGTGATTATTATATGATGATATTTAGTTTAGCTAAAAGTACCCCCGGAGAAATCACTTCTGCGGGGATACGCACACATTGAGCATGACGGTCTAATGCCGTCCTTTTGATATTTTAGCTAGAGAGAATTTATCCTCCTTCAATCATTTCCGATGTCATGACTACTCGATTCTTTTTTTACAGTCTGCCGTTTTCCTATCCCACGAGTAAAAACAACTATAAAGGTATGAATGGCAGGTCTTCTGACTGACTCCCTTCCTGATGCCTTCCCGACCTTGACTATCGATACCTGGTCAGTGGTAAAAGTAAATATCAAGAAGTTGAATGGAGTTTCACAGCAGCGGGACTGTCCGGGATTTACACCCGATTCCCTTTTAATTCAGATAGTTGATATGGCTATCTGAAACCAATTCGGGGCAAAGATAGCGAATTTATATAGGAACCCAAATGAATGCTACCTATTTATTTTATACACAGTCTGATTCTTGTCGGATATCTGTTTGTTTATTTGATGCGTACTCTCATCTCCTGCACATCAAACGTGACGGATTCATTTCGGAAAAGTCTTTCTATATGTCCGCTGGCCACCATTTCCGGAGTAGGCAGCGTGTACATCTGCGGATTATCTATGAGCATGATGGAGTCGCAAAGCGATAAGGCGATGTCGAGGTCATGAGTGGAGAATAAGACACATTTTTTTTCTTCCTGTGCCAGTTTCTTTAAAAGCAAACAGAGCTCGTAGCGGTTAGGTAAGTCCAGGAAGGCGGTCGGTTCATCAAGCAGGATGACGGGAGTATCCTGTGCAAGAGCACGGGCAATCATAATTCGCTGACATTCGCCATCGGACATTTTATCCATTGTCTTTTCTGCATAACCGGACATACCGACTAGCTGCATAGCGTCATCCACCCGCTTTTGGTCTTCCGGTTGCAGTTGGCCGATCCAGTTGGTATAGGGAGCACGCCCTAAAGCTACTACATCTTTACAGCGGAGATTAGCGATACGTACTTTATCGGTGGTGACAAAGCTTATATTCCGGGCTAATTTTTCCGGTTTCAATGATGCTATGTTTTTTCCTTGCAGAGTAATCTCTCCTGATTGAGGCTTTCCCAGCCCCATCATAGCACGGAGCAGGGTGCTCTTTCCCGTTCCGTTACGTCCTAACAGGGCAACGAGTTGTCCGCCTGTGATTCGGGCATTTACCGTTTCCAACAGCGTGCGCTGTCCATATCCTAATGTCAGTTCTTTAAGTTCTATCATTTGAATCTACGCAAGTTTTTAGCAATTACCCATAAAATAACCGGAACACCTAGCAAGGCGGTGATGCAGTTAACCGGAAGTAGGAACTTCTTGGCGATGATGTCGCAGAGAAGCATGCTGATAAGCCCTGTCAGCATGGTGCCGGGGACCAGTATCCGGTGGTCGGCATTGTTGAATAGCAGTCGTGTGACATGCGGTACTGCCAGGCCGATAAATCCTACCGGACCACAGAAAGCGGTGACCGTTCCTGTCAGCAGTGCGGTAGAAACGAAGATGAACGTGCGTGAACGTTTAATGTTCATTCCCATCGTTCGTGCATAATTCTCACCGAGCAGTAACAGGTTCAGCGATTTGATACAGGCTACGGAAATTAGTAAACCGATACATAACATCGGTATCATAATTCCCAGTTGGGTGACTGTGATGTGGCTAAGAGATCCCATTGACCAGAGTGTGAACATTTTCAGTTGTTCGGCAGAACTTAGGTATTGGAGTATCTGAATGATAGCGCCTGCTACGTAGCCTATCATAACTCCCATAATCAGCACACCGAGAATGTTTTTTACTTTCCGGCTGATAATGGCTACTCCCAATAAGATTATGGCAGTTCCTATCCAGCCCGAACCTACGATACCCAGCGACTGAAGAATTGGAAACTCCGCCCATCCAAGTAATGGAGCACCTAGTATGAACAGAGCTACGCCCAGTCCTGCACCGGAACTTACTCCCAGCAGGTAAGGATCTGCCAACGGATTCTGGAATACTGTTTGCATCTGTAAACCGCTAACGGAGAGTGCTATTCCTATCAAAGCCGCTACCACTACCCGTATGAAACGGATAGAAAGGAGAATATTCCGTGTCATTTCGTCACATTCGCCTCCGGTGAGTACAGCCCATACCTTGGTGATAGGAATATATGTATCTCCCGTTGCCATGTCTATCAGTAATAACAGTATGGTAACTATACCCAGTGTAATGAATAAAAAGGGAGTACGTTTATCAGGCTGTTTCATTCCAGGTGTCTGTAATAGTAAAGTGAATCGGATACGAGTTCGGGGTGAAAGATATGAATCAGGTCACGCAATACGACGTCGGGACGTACCACTGCAGATTCCCAGTAGTCATTACCTCCTGTCGGTGTTGTTCGTAAATTGTTGTTGTAAACAGTTTTTTCGCGTACAGCTTTGGCGTCTACAAATTTAGGATTGACCGTCTTTAGTTCATCCAACGTAGAAGCCATGCCTACATTAATCCAGTAGTCGGCTTTTTGTATCAGTTTGTAAGCCGTTTCCAGTCCGATGGGAGTGGAACTGTTAGAAGTGTTTTCTTTGTAGATGTAATCCGCACCTGCATCAGTTACCAATTGTGCCATGTAACTTTGTGTGGAAGGCATCACCCAACTGTCGTTCCACGGGGTATTGAGCATAACGGTAGGACGTTGCTCTACCGATTCGGTGAGTGCTTTCAAAACTTGATAACGTTTAGGGATTTCACGGAATATTTCGATGCCTTTTTCCCTGCTGTCTGTTAATTCGGCAAGAGCTACCAGCCATTCGGCTTTACCAAGCGGTGATTCCTCCAAATATTCTCCTACATACATATAAGGTATATACAGTTCTTTCAGTTTGTCTGTTACGGCAGTTTGCGCATCTCCGATACCGTATAACAGGACAACATCCGGTTTCAGTCCCAATAATAACTCATAATTCATTTCGGGGCCCATGTCCTTGATAGAATTTTTATGTGCGAGAATATATGGATTGGATACATAGTCGATGCCCGATACTCCGACAATTTTGTCCACTTGACCTAGAGCGTCGAACATGGCGATGTAGGAAGAAGCCATACATACGATACGTTTCGCTCCGGCAGGGATGGTAGGTCCGTTGAATCCGGCAGGTGCCTGTTCACCGTTGCGGGAAATGAAATAAGACATTTTTACGTCCTTGGCTCCCTGCCATGGATTGGAAACCTGAATAAGTGTGCTGGCGGCCTTGTCCGCACCCAGAATCTTGAATCCGGTAGCATATTCAGGTGTATAGACATCCTGTTTGAAAGCCTCGAGAGAAGTCTTCTTGTTGGATATACAACTAGCCAGGAAGAGAAGACATAGCCATGTGAGGATTGAAATAGGAGATTTCATCTTTATTCGTGTATCTTTTAAATGAATAAATAATTTTCGGTGTCTGAAGATTGACATTGTGGGGCAAAGATAAGTATCTTTGGAGATATTCTTTCTTTTTTCATTGCATTTTCTCCGAAATCATTCCTATTTATGTATCCTCCCCTTAGGCAGGCAGAATGGATTAAGTTTATCGGTCTGCTGATTACTTCAGAGAATTTCTGCACCTTAAAGATTCAGAAAAAAATTGGAGATGCTTTTTACCCTCGCACTCTCACCCATTGACTCAAACCGCTTATTCATCATCTATGCAGATAATGGCTTGTTCATATAGGTAAACACTTAGTTTCAAGTAGCGAAACATTTTGTTTCTCGGTGTGAAACACTTCGTTTCATTACTTGAAACATTTCGTTTCTCGGTGCGAAACACTTTGTCCCAAGTAATGAAATAAAGTGGAACTGCCGTCAACCGAAAATTCTCCAGTAAGTAATTATTAAACAGGGTGTGAGGGTAAAGACATCGCAAACTTATTAGAGATATCTACACCTGTTTGTTTACGGGCACTCTTGATATAGAAAAACTCCTCCGTAGGCAGGTACTGCCTGAAATGCTTCTTCCTGGTGAATCAACTTTGCATAAATCTGTGCGCAAATCAATACGCCGCCATGAGCAAATACTACTATATTTTCAGCCTCCTTTTGTTTGATTTCGTCTAAAAATGCGGCTACTCGTCTATATTGGTCGGCAAACGATTCTCCATTGGTTGCTTTTACATTCAAGTAATCGTCGTACCAGCATTGGAGATTCGGGTCTTTGATTTTATTAAAATACTGCATTTCCCAATCTCCGAAATTAAGTTCCAGTATTCTTGGGTCACGGATGGCATCTCCGAATCCGCAATACTGTGCCAGATGGGTGCATCTGGATAGAGGACTGGTGTAAGCCATATCAAAGTGAATGGATTCGATTTTAGCTTTGGTTACAGCTGCTTCTGCCTCAAATGTAGGACGTAAAGGAACGTCTGACTGACCGTAACAAAGACCTTTAGGAACGTCGACAGAGGTATGTCTGATTAGATAAATATTCATAGGTTTACTTATTTTATATAGATAGACATCACTGCTCCCAGCCAGAAACTCATTTCGCTTAGGAGAAATAATGCACCGCAACAATCTCCGGTATATCCGTTCAGACGTCGTTTCATCATCCGGCAGATAAAGAAGAATACCAGAATGGGAAATATACATACGGGCCAGTAGCTTGGAGGAAGTAATAGGAGAGGTAGTATTCCACCCATCGCAGACATTACGATCTCCCCAAAACTCCATAGCTTCCGATATGGGAATCTTTCATGATGCGTAATGTGCTTTCTCTGTTCGTCCCACCTCCGAATCCATCGAAGAAATCGGCCAATCCATCCTCATGCAATGCTCCTGTGATAAGTAAACGTGAAGTCAGTGCCAGGATTACGGCTACTCCGTGAGGTAGAATAGTACTGGCTCCCCAGAAAATCAATGCCATCATTCCCCCGGTCAGCCAGCCACTGAAACTCCAATAATTGACAACGTGTTTGAAACACTCCTGCGGAACTTCTTTTATTTTCCAGAAAGGCAATCGTGTAAAGAATATGAGGGCGGCAAGTATCTGGTTCATTTTAGAAATATTTAGTGATGGAAGCATGAGCAAATGAATCCATTTCATTCAGCATTTTCACAGCGGAATCCACAATGGGATAGGCACAAACGGAACCGCTTCCTTCTCCAAGTCTTAGTCCGAGATTGAGTAGGGGACGTGCTCCGAGATAATCCAATAATAGCTTATGTCCGCTCTCGTCTCCCTGATGACCGAATATGGCGTAGCTCATCACTTCCGGATAAAGGCGTGAAGCGGCAAGAATACAATTGGTCATTATAAATCCATCAATTAAAATAACCATTCCCAGTTCTGCAGCTTTGAGCATTGCTCCTACGGCCATTACCATTTCGTAACCTCCGAAACGGCAGAGGATTTCTTCTGCGGAATGCTCTCCCGGATATTGTTCGAGAGATCTTTTCAGAACT
Source organism: Bacteroides celer (assembly GCF_002632415.2). Lineage (NCBI taxonomy): Bacteria > Pseudomonadati > Bacteroidota > Bacteroidia > Bacteroidales > Bacteroidaceae > Bacteroides > Bacteroides celer. The sequence goes on from NZ_CP178209.1 coordinate 1,263,400, forward strand.
TCGTATTTGTGGTTTATTCCCTGGTGATTGAGTCCGCTTCCTGCACCTACACATTGATCTAATGGGATTCCGGTGAAGCAAGTCATCCATAGGGAAGAGGATGAAGTATTTCCGATTCCCATTTCACCGAAGCTAATGATATTGCAGCCTTCCTGGTGAGAAGTGTCTACACATTGGGCACCATGCTCCAGGCAGAGTTCCATCTCTTCAGGTGTCATGGCTGCTTCATGAAGGAAATTGCGTGTTCCTCTTCCGACTTTCATGTTAATGATGCCTTTTTCATAAGGTAAATCATAATCGACTCCTGCGTCTACAATTTTAAGGGTGAAACCGTGCTGTCGACACAGGAAGTTAATCCCTGCTCCCCCATGAAGAAAGTTACTGATTTGTTGCCAGGTTACTTCTTTAGGAGATGGGCTGACTTTTTCTTCTACGATGCCATGATCTGCGGCAAAGATTATATTTTGAGGATGAGTTAATCGTGGAGAAAGGGATTGTTGGATCAGTCCGATTTGCAAAGCAATTTCTTCCAGTCTTCCAAGCGATCCTTTAGGCTTGGTCAGATTATTGATTTTGTCAATCAGAGCTTCTTTGATAGCTTCATCCGGCTTTTGAATATGAAATGTTTTCATGTTTATTTTATTTTTACGGGAATACCACTTGCCATGAGATATACATCGTCGGCATGCGATGCGATGTATTGATTGATCCAACCTTGCAGGTCTGTGAACTTACGTTGCAGTTTGTTCTCGGAAACTCCCCCCCAACCAATCTCATTAGTTACAAATATGAAAGTGGCATCCTGTTGGGTAAATTTGTCGAATTCTTTTTTGACGGCTTCCAACGAGGGGGCAACATTAGAATCAAACTCCATAAAGAAGTTAGTGCACCAAAGAGTTACACAATCTATCACTACAACTCTGCCCGCTACATTGTGACGGCTCAATTCTTTTTCTTCTTCTATATTTGTCCATTCAGAACCGCGGTTCTTTTGATGACGTTCCACTCTTTTTCTGAATTCTTCGTCCCATATCCTGGCAGTGGCCAGGTAAACCGGTGACGTAGTAAGTTCATGCGCTTTTTTTTCCGCAAACGAACTTTTACCGGATCGTTGTCCTCCTGTGATTAGTATAATCCTTTTCATTAAGTTGCTGATTGAATAATGGATGGACAAAGGTATAAAAAATAACTCTGGGATTAACCGTTTTACGTAAAAGTTATTAACTTTGTCCCGATTTGTTTTAGATCAACATAAATATCAGACTTAACTACTATTAGATATGAACGCTTGTAAGTTAGTGGGATTGCTTTTGCTGCTACTTTGGGGACATACTGCTCTGTATGCTCAACAAGTGAGAACTGTGCGAGGAAGAGTGCAGACAGTGGAAGCCGGCAGTAATGAGAAGCGGGCATTACCATCTGCCAGCATTGTTATTTTGGCGAAAAGCGATTCTGCCTTTATCAAGGGAATAACAAGTGATAAGAATGGGCGTTTCATTCTTAATTATCAACCGCAGAAGAAAAAGAAATACCTGTTGAAGGTCTCTTTTATGGGAATGCAATCTGTATACCGGGCACTGGAAGACTCTGTATCGGTGAATATCGGTACAGTGGTATTGAAAGATGATGATATTCAGATTAGTGAAGTGACGATAACGGGAAAATTGCAGGAAGTAGTGATGGAGGGAGATACTACGGTTATCAATGCTGCCGCTTTTAAAACTCGTGAAGGAGCTTATCTGGAAGATTTAGTGAAGCGTGTTCCCGGATTGGTATATAATAAGAAAGATAATTCGTTGACATACAACGGACAGCCCATCAGTGAAATCAATGTAAATGGCGAAGCTTTTTTCTCCGGAGATAAAAAGACGGCACTCGAAAATCTTCCGGCAGACTTGATTAGTAAGTTGAAAGTATATGATAAGAAATCGAAAGAAGAGGAGTTCACCGGAATTAGTTCAGGAGAAAAGAAATATGTACTCGACTTGCAGACTAAGGATGAATTGAATAAAACCTGGCTGACAAATGCAACGGTAGGATACGGGAATAACCAGAAGAAGGATTTCGAGGGGCAAGTGAATTATTTTAGTAAAGACGGAGATAATCTTTCTTTTATCGCACAGTCTACCAACAGATACCAGAATAGTACGTACAAGGATAATATCAACAATTCGGTAGGAATGAATATGACTCATAAATTCGGTAAGAAATTCTCCCTGACCGGAAGTGTGAACTATAATTTGAACCGGAACGGAAATCTTTCTTCCATTTATCAGGAACAGTATTTGCCGGCAGGTAATCAATACTCTGCGTCTACTAACGAAAGTAACTCTAAGGGGCGGTCGATTAGTTCTAACTTCATGGGAAGCTGGGAAGTAGATAAACGTACACGTATACATTTTACCGGTAATTTAGGAATCTCTCCTAATAGGAATGAAAACAGTAGCCAGAATGCATCTTTTGATGCTCCTCCCGGCATAAGTCATGAGAGCTTGTTTGATGACTTTGAATCTATTCCCCGGGATATAAAAGTGAATCGTAGTGAGAACCGGTCGCGTTCGGAGAATCAGTCGAACCGTTATAGCTGGATGATGGGTATTATGAGACGTCTGAATGAAAAAGGTACAACGCTGGCATTGAACATCCTGAACTCGGATTCGTGGGGAGATAATGAAAGTTTTTCGCTTTCCAAAACTACTTATTTCCGTCTTGAAGATAAATTGGGAAATGATTCGGTGCTTTTTCGTAACCAGTATTTGAAGTCGCCTCAAAAAAATAATTCATGGAGAGTCGGGATTACCTTTGCCCAGCCTATTGGTAAGAAGATGCATTTCCGGGTAGCATATAACTGGGATACTAACTATGAACGTGATAATCGTGATACGTATGAATTATCTTCTCTGACGAAGTCGGAAGTTTTTGGTGAACTGCCTCCAGACTATGAAGCAGGGTATGTGGATAGTTTGAGTAATCGGAGTCATAGTCGTACGAATGGCCATAATCTGGATGTGGGGCTTAATTACTCTGATGATACCTGGATGTTTAATGCCTCATTAGGGATGACTCCGCAAAAACGTGCCATTGAACGGAAAATGGGGAAGCTTTATGCGGACACTACCATGCATACTATCGACTTTCAGCCTATGATATGGGTGAATTGGAAAAAGAAAGAGGCCCGGATCACTTTCAATTATAGCGGTAGAACCCGGCAACCCTCCTTATCAGATTTAATGCCGCTGACGGATAACAGTAATCCGTTGTATATCACCCGGGGAAATCCGGATTTGAAACAGATGTTTTCTCATAGTGTCCGTGTGAGCTTTCAACATTCAAAAAAAGGTATATCTGCGAATATCGGCGGGCAGATGGAACAGAACAGTGTGACGCAGGTAGTGCTATATGATGCAAAAACCGGCGGACGTGAGACATCTCCTATTAATATTAACGGAAACTGGAATGTATATGGAAGTGCCAACTGGTGGAAGCGTCTGGGACATTTTTCCTTGCGGTTGGATATGAACGGTAATCATAGCAATCGTGTCAGTATGATTAATGAAGACAAGAGCCTCGAACCGAAGAAAAGTACGACACGTGATACCGGATTGGGGTGTGACGCGAATGTATCTTATCAGCCCACCTGGGGAGGTATTGATTTCTCTACTTCCTGGAATTATCAGTATTCGCTTAATTCTATCAATGATAACGATACCTATACGCGTAATTATAGTTTTCGTCTTGAGGGGTACGTTGATCTTCCTTTTGGCTTGCAATTACGGACTGACGGGGCTTATTCTTTCCGTAATGGTACGAATATCCGTAAAGGCGAAGATGACCAGATGTTGTGGAATGCAAGTGCCAGCTGGCGGTTCTTGAAAAAGAAAGAAGCGGAACTGTCTGCTTATTGGGCAGATATTCTCGGAAAGAGGAAAAGTTTCGGCCGTACGACTTCTTCTGATGGTTTTTATGAGTTCCGTAACCAGGAAATAAAAGGATATTTCATAGTCACTTTCAAATATAACTTTCGTTTGATGATGTGATTTTTAGAAAAAAGTCGTATGTTTGCTACAGAACCATAAAACAAAATGTACTATGAGCGGTAATTATGTTATCAATATCGGCCGTCAGTTAGGTAGCGGCGGAAAAGAAATAGGAGAGAAGTTGGCAGCCCGTTTGGGAATCAACTTCTACGACAAGGAACTGATTAATCTGGCTTCGGAGGAAAGTGGATTGTGTAAGGAGTTTTTTGAAAAGGCTGATGAAAAAGCCTCGCAGGGTATTATTGGCGGACTGTTCGGTATGCGTTTCCCTTTTATCAGTGAGGGAGCTATGCCATGTAACAACTGCTTGAGCAATGATGCTTTGTTCAAAGTACAGAGTGATGTGATCCGTCATCTGGCAGCAGAAAGATCTTGTGTCTTTGTAGGACGTTGCGCAGATTATATTCTGCGAGAGCATCCTCGTTGTGCTAATGTTTTTATTTCAGCCTCTAAAGAAGATCGCATAGCGCGGTTGTGTGGCATGCATCATATTGATGCGGAAGCTGCAGAAGAAATGATCGAAAAAGCGGATAAGAGACGTTCGGAATACTATAATTATTATAGCTATAAAACGTGGGGAGCAGCAGCTACTTATCATTTGTGCATCGATTCTTCTTCTTTGGGAATTGAAGAGACAGTGCGGTTCATTGAAGAATTTGTAGTAAAGAAACTGCAGCTTGTATGACAGGATAGAAAAGCAGATTGAAAAAATAAATAAAGCCGGCGTATTCCATTTGGATATAGCCGGCTTTATTGTTTATATGCTAAACTTGATTTACATCATTGCTAATAATATCATCTGTCCCGTCAGAATACGGAGGAACATCGATAACGGATAAACTGTAGAGTATCCCACTGCCGGAGCATCTCCGGAGGTTGTTTGATTGGCATAAGCCAATGCCGGTGGGTCGGTATTACTACCGGCTATCAATCCCATCAGGGTGAAGTAGTTTACCTTATAATATAATCTTGCGATGGTGCCGATGATAAGTAGCGGGATAACGGTGATAAGGAAACCGGAACCTACGTATAGTAATCCGTCTCCCTCGACTACCGTTTGCACGAAATTGGCACCGGCATCTATACCGACACTGGCAAGGAAGAGAACGATACCGATTTCACGAAGCATCAGGTTGGCACTCATGGTTGTATAAGTCACTAAATGCAGCTTATGACCGAAACGTCCAATAAGAATAGCCACTACCAGCGGTCCGCCTGCCAAACCTAATTTTAAAGGAGTCGGCATACCCGGGAATGCAATCGGAAGACTACCCAGAAGGATACCTAAGAAGATACCAACGAAGATCGTAACAATGTTCGGTGTATCCAAGCGTTTCAACTGATTACCCAGTACACCGGCAACACGTTCCACTGCATCTTGCTGTCCTACCACCATAACGCGGTCACCTACCTGAAGTATCAGATTCGGATCGGCAAACAGGTCCATACCGGAACGGTTGATACGGGTGACATTGACCCCATACATACTACGGAAGTGCATAGAACCTAATGTTTTACCATTGATTTCCGGTTTGGTAACCAGAATACGGCGGGAAACCATTGGGAGGTCTTGTTTTTCCCAGTCGAGCTCCACTTCTTTTCCGATAAATACTACAATTGCAGGAGCGTCTTCTTCCGAGCAGACGATAAATAACTGGTCGCCTATATTAAACACTGTTTCATGGTCGGGAATACTTACATGACCATCATGGCGAATTCGGGAGCAAACGAACTTACGGCCCAGGAAATTCTTGATTTCAATCAGCGTTTTTCCACTAATTGATTCATTGCGAACTTCCAGGCTCATCATGTGAGGTTTGTGGTGTGAATCTCCACTTTGGATTTTCAGGCTTTCTTCTTCTTTCGCCATATTGACACGGAAGATGTAACGGATGGCAATGATAGAACCAATGATACCTACCACACCGAGGGGATAAGCACATGCATAACCGAGAGCAATCTGCGGACCGGTATAATGCAACTGATTCAGAGCCTCATTGGCAGCACCAAGTCCCGGAGTATTTGTCACTGCTCCGTAAAGGATACCTACCATCATCGGCAGTTCTACCCGGCCGTTCCAGAGGTAATAAAGCCCCAGTGCGACAGCAATATTTAACACTACGATGCCTACAGCCAACAGGTTTAATGTCATTCCTCCTTTTTTGAAAGAGGAGAAGAAAGATGGCCCCACCTGAAGACCGATACAGAATACGAACAAGATCAATCCGAATTCACGGATGAAATGTAGGATGTGTGTATCGGCTGTGAAGCCGAAATGTCCCATTAGGATGCCGGCAAACAAAACAAATGTGACGCCCAAAGAAACTCCGAATATCTTTATCTTACCAAGATACACGCCGGCAGCCACTACAAATGCGTAGAGGAGCACAATGTGAGCTACGGAGCTGGGGTCCCATAATAAACTTTGTAACCAATCCATAATATAGCAGTTTTTATAATGTTTTTCTAAAAACGAGTGCAAAATTACTCATAACATTGGAGCTAATCAAATAAAAGAAGAACTAAAAATGAAGAATTTCTATGCAGATTGTATGCACTTGACGAATCGGGGCGTCCTGTGCGAATTTTCCCTAAAAAAGAGATTCGTTTTAACTTATTGGTTATATTTGCAGGTCGAACGACTGACATTTAGAAAGAGATAGATAAAAATAAAGACAATATTAATCTTGTTTTAATTTTAAATAAACTATGGCAGACAAAAAAGAAAAACTCTTCTCAGACTTTTCTCCTGCCTCCACCGAACAATGGATGGAGAAGGTTACAGCCGATTTAAAAGGTGCTGATTTTGAGAAGAAGCTCGTTTGGAAAACAAACGAAGGGTTTAAAGTGAAACCTTTTTACCGGATGGAAGATCTGGAGGATTTAAAAACTACTGATGCACTTCCTGGAGAGTTCCCTTATTTAAGAGGAACTAAAAAAGACAACAATGCATGGTTGGTTCGTCAGGAAATTAGAGTAGAATGTCCGAAAGAAGCCAATGCGAAAGCACTGGATATCCTAAATAAGGGTGTTGACTCACTTTCTTTCCATGTGAAAGCAAAAGAACTTAATGCGGAATATATTGAAACACTGTTAAGTGATATTCAGGCAGAGTGTGTTGAACTGAATTTCTCAACCTGTCAGGGGCATGTGGTTGAGTTGGCTAATCTGCTGGTAGCTTATTTCCAGAAGAAAGATTATGATGTGAAGAAACTGAAAGGTTCTATCAACTATGATTTCTTCAACAAGATGCTGACTCGTGGCAAGGAGAAAGGTGATATGGTACAGACAGCCAAATCTTTGATTGAAGCAATTCAGCCGCTTCCTTTCTATCGTGTGCTGAATGTAAACGCTTTATCATTGAATAATGCAGGTGCTTATATTTCTCAGGAACTGGGCTATGCTCTGGCTTGGGGAAATGAATATATGGGTCAATTGACTGATGCCGGTATTCCTGCTGCCATAGTAGCCAAGAAAATCAAATTTAATTTTGGTATCAGTTCCAATTATTTCCTTGAAATAGCGAAATTCCGTGCGGCACGTTTGCTTTGGGCAAATATTGTAGCTTCTTACAATCCCGAATGTGTGCGTGATTGCGAGAATAAAGGTCCTAACGGAGAATGTCGTTGCGCAGCAAAAATGGCGGTTCATGCCGAAACTTCTACTTTCAATCTTACTTTGTTTGATGCACATGTGAATCTGCTTCGTACACAGACTGAAGCTATGAGTGCTGCATTAGGAGGCGTAGACTCTATGACGGTAACTCCGTTTGATAAGACTTATGAGACTCCGGACGAGTTCTCAGAACGCCTGGCTCGTAACCAACAACTGCTGCTGAAAGAAGAATCTCATTTTGATAAAGTGATCGACCCTGCTGCCGGTTCTTATTATATCGAGAATCTGACTGTGGCTATTGCAAAACAGGCTTGGGAACTCTTCCTTGCTGTAGAAGAAGCAGGTGGCTTCTATGCGGCATTGAAAGCAGGAACTGTTCAGGCTGCTGTGAATGAGAGCAACAAAGCTCGTCATAAAGCAGTTGCACAGCGTCGTGAAGTGTTGTTGGGTACCAACCAATTCCCGAACTTCAATGAAAAGGCTGGCGATAAGCAACCTGTCGAAGGTAAGTGTTGTTGCGGAGGTGACTCTCACACTTGCGAAAAAGAGGTGGATACTCTGGTGTTCGATCGTGCTGCCAGTCAGTTTGAAGCATTGCGTCTCGAAACAGAAGCATCAGGCAAACGTCCGAAAGCGTTTATGTTAACCATCGGAAATTTGGCAATGCGTCAGGCACGTGCTCAATATTCTTGTAACTTCCTGGCTTGTGCCGGTTATGAAGTAATTGATAATCTGGGATTTGAGACAGTAGAAGCAGGAGTAGAGGCAGCTATGGCTGCAAAAGCTGATATTGTTGTTATCTGTTCCAGCGATGATGAATATGCTGAATATGCAATTCCTGCTTTCAAAGCACTGAATGGTCGTGCTATGTTTATCGTTGCCGGTGCTCCGGCTTGTATGGACGACCTGAAAGCCGCAGGTATCGAAAACTTCATCCATGTTCGTGTCAATGTATTGGATACCTTGAAAGAGTTTAACGCTAAACTATTGAAGTAAGATGAGAAAAGATTTTAAAAACATCGATATATATGCCGCATTTCAGCCGACTAATGGTGCTGAATGGCAAAAGGCTAACGGTATCTCCGCTGACTGGAAAACACCGGAACACATTGAAGTGAAGCCTGTTTATACAAAAGAAGACCTCGAAGGAATGGAACACCTTGGCTATGCTGCCGGACTTCCTCCTTATCTGCGCGGTCCGTATTCAGTAATGTACACTCTTCGTCCCTGGACTATCCGCCAGTATGCCGGATTCTCTACCGCCGAAGAATCAAATGCATTTTATCGCCGTAATTTGGCTGCCGGTCAGAAAGGTTTGTCAGTGGCATTCGACTTAGCTACTCACCGCGGTTATGACCCCGATCACGAACGTGTAGTAGGTGACGTAGGTAAAGCCGGTGTATCTATCTGTTCATTGGAAAATATGAAAGTGCTGTTCGATGGTATCCCATTGAACAAGATGTCTGTGTCTATGACAATGAATGGAGCTGTACTTCCGATTATGGCATTCTATATCAATGCCGGTCTGGAGCAAGGTGCTAAACTCGAAGAAATGGCCGGTACTATCCAGAATGATATTCTGAAAGAATTCATGGTGCGTAATACTTATATTTATCCGCCTGCATTCTCTATGAAGATTATTTCTGATATTTTCGAATACACTTCGCAGAAGATGCCTAAGTTCAACTCTATCTCTATCTCCGGTTATCACATGCAGGAAGCAGGCGCAACCGCGGATATCGAGTTAGCTTATACATTGGCCGATGGTTTGGAATATCTTCGTGCAGGAACGGCAGCAGGCATTGATATTGATGCATTTGCACCGCGTCTGTCTTTCTTCTGGGCGATTGGAACCAATCACTTTATGGAAATAGCCAAGATGCGTGCTGCACGTATGTTGTGGGCAAAGATTGTGAAACAATTCAATCCGAAGAACCCGAAATCACTGGCGTTGCGTACTCACTCGCAGACTTCCGGCTGGTCACTGACCGAACAGGATCCGTTCAATAACGTAGGACGTACCTGTATTGAGGCTATGGCTGCAGCTTTGGGGCATACTCAATCTTTGCATACCAATGCATTGGATGAGGCTATTGCTCTTCCAACAGATTTTTCTGCACGTATTGCACGTAATACACAGATTTACATTCAGGAAGAAACTTACATCTGCAAGAACGTTGACCCATGGGGTGGTTCTTACTATGTAGAATCTCTGACGAACGAACTGGCACACAAGGCTTGGGAGCATATTCAGGAAATTGAAAAACTGGGTGGTATGGCGAAAGCTATCGAAACAGGTATTCCAAAGATGCGTATCGAAGAAGCTGCTGCACGTACACAGGCTCGTATCGACAGTGGTCAGCAGACAATTGTCGGTGTGAACAAGTATCGTCTGGAAAAAGAAGCTCCGATTGATATTCTTGAAATTGATAATACAGCCGTTCGTCTTGAACAGATTGAAAACCTGAAACGTTTGAAAGATGGACGTAATCAGGCTGAAGTGGACAAAGCATTGGCAGCAATTACCGAATGTGTGAAGACTGGCAAGGGTAACTTGTTGGAATTGGCTGTGGAAGCAGCTCGTGTTCGCGCAACATTGGGTGAGATTTCTTATGCTTGCGAACAGATAGTAGGACGTTATAAAGCAATAATTAGAACGATATCAGGCGTGTATTCATCAGAAAGTAAAAACGATAGCGACTTCAAACGTGCTTGTGAACTGGCCGAGAAGTTCGCGAAGAAAGAGGGACGTCAACCTCGTATCATGGTTGCAAAGATGGGACAGGACGGTCACGACCGTGGTGCTAAAGTCGTAGCAACCGGTTATGCTGACTGTGGCTTCGATGTGGATATGGGACCGTTGTTCCAGACTCCGGCGGAAGCTGCTCGCGAGGCTGTTGAAAACGACGTTCATGTAGTAGGTGTTTCTTCACTGGCTGCCGGACATAAGACATTGGTTCCGCAAATTATTGAAGAACTGAAGAAACTGGGTCGCGAAGACATTGTAGTGATTGCCGGTGGTGTTATTCCTGCACAAGATTACGATTTCTTGTATAAGGCAGGTGTAGCTGCTATCTTCGGTCCGGGTACTCCGGTAGCGAAAGCTGCTTGTCAGATTCTGGAAATCTTAATGGATGAAGAATAAGGAAAACTTTCTTATTGACAGATTGTATATGCAATAAGTGGGAAACCATGAATTAATAGAAAAAGGGTCAATTACTGACCCTTTTTTTGTATCCTATTATTGAAAACTTCCTTTTTGGCGTTTTATAAAAAAGTACCTCAAATTTGATTTATTGAAAAAATATTCATAATATTGTCATCACTTTGTTAACTGTTGACCCGTACCTTTGCGCATAAATTTCTAAACTATGGTAGATTTCATGGATGATAAACAATTATTGGGAGAGCTGAAAAGAGGCAATAATGCAGCTTTTGAGTTTCTGTTCAAGAGTTATTATCCTCGTTTGCGAGGGTATGCTATTCGTTTTATAGAAGATGAAGAAACGGTTCGTGATATTATTCAAGAGTGTTTCTTACGATTTTGGGAACGTCGCGAAATGTTATCTGCCTTCTCACTTACTTCTCTTCTTTTTTCTATGGTCCGCAATGGATGTCTAAATTATCTGAAGCATCGCTCGATTGTTGAAAAGTACCGGGTGGAGTACCTGGCAAAGGTGGATGGGGAAGAAAAACTCTACTATGCAGACTTTATGCAGGATGCAGAACATAAATTATTATACAAGGAATTGCAGGAGCAGATTGCCCTTGTGCTTAATCAGTTGCCGGACAGGTCGCGTGAGATTTTTTTGTTAAGCCGTTTCAGGGGATTGAAGAACAGAGAAATCGCAGAAAAACTACAAATATCTACCACAGCAGTCGAAAAGCATATAGCAAGGGCTTTGCAATATTTCTCCCGGCATTTCAGCGAACGCTATCCGGTGGATCTGTATATAGTGATATTGGCATGGCTGATGATGGAGCAGAAATAATCAATGCACTCTTCGGTTATATAAAGAATAAGAAGCAGGAAAGTTTTTTTCTGCTTTTTTTGTTTCAGAGGTTGGGTAAAAGAAATATGGGTTGTTACATCTTATAGAAAGTGAATATAATGAAGCAAGAAGAAAATATCCGTGAATTGGCTATTCAGTATTTTGAAGGACGCATATCAAGAGCTGACGAAAAGAATCTGTTCGAATATATCGAACAGGTGGAAGGTGGCTATGGCAGGTTCCGTCAATGGGAGAGAGAATGGATGAATCACCGGAATACCGATTCGGAGACAGATGCTGAATGGGAAGCTTTGAAGCATAAGATGTATACGCAGGAAGCGATTGTCCCGTTATTGAAAAAGTCGAAATCTGGTATATGGAAGATAGCCCGTATCGCTGCCGTTATAGCATTGATTGTCGGTACTACGTTGGGTATTCAACAGGCTATTTACTTGTTTACGCCAAAGACTTTTTTTGTTTGCGAAGCTCCGTTGGGGGATAAGAGTAAGATACAGCTTTCGGATGGTACAGTTGTATGGCTGAATGCAGGTTCCGTATTAAGATATTCGAATCATTTTAATACAGCCGACCGGGTGGTGGAGCTGGAAGGAGAGGGGTATTTTGAGGTGACTAAACAGAATGGAAAGCAATTTACAGTAAAGACGCATGAATATGATGTGGTGGTAAAAGGTACGAAATTTAATGTATCTGCCTATTCAGACGATTCGTATATAACAACCACCTTGCTGGAAGGAGCAGTAGAGTTGAATTATAAAGAAGATCAGATACGGATGTCTCCGGGAGAATCTATTTCTTTGGATTTGGTAACAAGACAGTTGAAAGGAAAGAAAGTAAATGCACGTCAGGCAATGGCGTGGGCGGAAGACAGGATTGAATATGATGACATTACGTTAGGAGAGATGGTGAAGAAGCTTTCACGTCAGTACGATGTGCATATTCAGTTAGAGTCGGAGAAATTGGGCGATATGAAGTTCCGTGTTTCGTTGCGTAATAAAGAGACAATCGTAGATGTAATGGATGCACTGAAAGAAATCATACCTATCAAAGTAGAATATAAGGAAAAGGATATATATATAAGATAAGAACTCAATGTTTAATTGTAAAGAAATCAAGTATGAATATTACTCAAATAGGCAGATTTGGGATGCTGTTGATGATGGCATCTGTTGCAATCTCGTGTTCTGACCCTAATCCTTTGGACTCATACACTCGTGTTCCGTTCGAAAAAACGGAAACGGATGACGGAAATAGTGATGGTGACGAAGACGGTGCCGGCGGTTTGTTCGAGAAAGGAAACGGAACGGACAGCAAACCTTATATGATAATGAATGCTACGCAGATCAGAAATATGCGTAGTGTGTTGAAATCGGGAATGAAAGTTTATTTCCAGTTAGGTGCTGATATTGATATGGCAGGCATTGATGACTGGCAGTCGTTGAATGGTTCCGGTGATTTTCCTTATGAAATAGATTTTGACGGAGACAGCCATGTCATTAAAAACTTCAAATGTTCTGCCGGTGATTATCCAAGTTTCTTCGGAGTATTGTGCGGTGATTGTCGTAATGTGGGCTTTGTGAATGCTTCTGTATCATCTGCTCGGCAGGGGATTGGAATTATTACCGGTTATCTCGGACTTAAAGATAAAGGTAACGGAAATAAGACAGGAAGAATTGTGAACTGCTATACGACTGGCGAAGTAATCGGTTCTGGTGCGGCAGGTGGAATAGCCGGTGTATTGGCAAATAGCTATGATGGGCAGGAAAGTTATATAAAGAACTGTTATTCAAATGCAACGGTCAGCGATCAGGCGGCAAGTGGCGGAAAAGCAGGCGGTATTGCCGGACGGAAAGTAGGTGTCGGCGGATTTATTGAGAACTGCTATGCATACGGAGCAGTCAGTGCAACTAAAGGAGGCGTAGGCGGTATTTTGGGACAAATTGACAAAAGTTGTGACATTGCTATCAAGAACAGCGCAGCATGGAGTAACTTGACCGGAGTGGATGCTTCATCAACCGTAGGACGCATTGTTGGGGTCTCTGCTTCATTAGGCAGTTATGAGAATTGTTACGCCTGCGAAAGTATTGTACTCAAAGTGAATGAAAAAACGATTACCGCATCAGACGAATCATCAGCCACGGGAACAACTTTTCACGGAGTGACGAAGTCAGCGGAAGAACTGGGGAATATCATCGTAGCCTGGAATCCGAATCTTTGGAAAAAAGGAACGAACGGTTATCCGATATTCCAGTGGTCTGAATAAATAAAGCCAGTCGATACAAAAAAGCAGAAATAATCTGCTTTTTTGCTTTTATAGGGGTTGGGCAGATGAATGATGAGTTGTTTTATCTTATAGAAGCGATTCAGAGAAATACTACAATCGAATATATATATCCTTAAATATAAATCACTTTAAATTGTAACAACTTAATTGATAAAATTATGAATGACCGAAGAAACTCATTTTTTAGACTGTTTCTCCTGATTCTGTTGTGTTTGGGCGTCCAGTCACTACGGGCGCAGACAGTTACAAAGGTCTTTAAAAATGAGCCGCTGAAGGCGGTATTGAAAGAAGTTGAGCGGCAGACGAAGTACTCCATTATCTATAAAACGGACGAGGTTAATGAAAACAAGAAGATAACGGCTTCCTTTCAGCAGGCAACTGTTAATAATGTGCTTGCTACTGTTTTGGATAAGGATGTAGAGTATAAACTACAAAACCGGATGATTATCATCACAAAGAAAACAGAACGTAATACTACTGCCGTCCCATCGCAGCCTTTACATCGGGTTACGGGGAAAGTGGTCGATGTGAACGGTGACCCGGTAATCGGTGCCAGTGTACAGGTGATAGGACAGTCTATGGGAACGATCACGAATTTGGATGGTGAATTTACATTATCCTCGGTTCCGGCCAATGCCCTAGTCGTTGTGTCCTATATTGGGTTTGAGAAGAAAGAAATTAAAGTCTCCGACTTGCAGAAATCTTCGAGAGTAATACTCCGGGAGGATACGGCTACGCTGGAAGAAGTGGTGGTGGTAGGCTACGGTACTCAAAAGAAAATAAACCTGACGGGAGCTGTTGCAGTAGTAGACAGTAAAGCGATGGAAGACAGACCCGTGCCGAGAGCCTCACAGATGTTGCAAGGGACTGTGCCCAATATGAATGTAACTTTTGGGTCTGGGTATCCGGGAGCTTCGGCAACTATCAATATCCGTGGTGTGAATTCTATCAGTGGCAATGCATCGCCATTAGTGCTGATTGACGGAATAGAAGGGGATATCGACCGCTTGAATCCGAATGACATCGCTTCCATTTCCGTATTAAAAGATGCATCTTCGGCCGCTATTTACGGGGCTCGTGCTTCTTATGGTGTTATCCTCGTGACTACCAAGGAAGGCTCCGCCCGCAAGACTACCGTTTCGTATGATGGAAGATATTCATGGAGCAATCAGACGACTTCTACTGATTTTGAAACCAGGGGATATTATTCGGCAGGCATCAACGACTTGTTTTATACCAATTATAACGGAAAGCCTTATACCAACTATACGGAAGAAGACTACCGCCAGCTTTGGTTGCGCCGGAATGATAAAACGGAGAATCCCGAACGTCCCTGGGTAGTTACCGACCAACGTGACGGAAGAGATACATACGTCTATTACGGTAACTTCGACTGGTATAATTATCTTTATCGTAAAAACAGACCGATGTGGGAGCACAATATCAGTGTCAGTGGGGGAAATGAAAAGTTGAACTATTATTTATCAGGAAATACAGTTGATCAAACGGGTATCTTCAGACAGAATCCTGATAAATACAAGGTGTATAATTTCAGAAGTAAAATCTCGGCAAAGATCACTCCACGACTGACAATCAGCAATAACACGAAGTACCATTATAATAGTTACTCTTATCCGGGATTATCGGGTATTAATAACAACTTCAATACTGCGGTGAATCATGCACTGGCGAGCTTTGTACCCATTAATCCGGATGGCAGTGCAGTGTATCTGACTTCGTTGAGCAATTCTGCCATTTTGGATGGCATGGGAGCTATCCTTGCTTATGGAAAACATAAGAATGAAGACCAGCGGTATGAGTTTTCCACGACTTTCGAAGCAAGTTTCAATGTAATGAAGAACCTGAATGTCCGTGCAAACTACAGCTACCTGCACTATAACTATCAGACCATGAATAGAACAGTAAATGTACCATATTCCAAATATCCGGGTGAGATATCCTATCTGACTACCGGAAGCGGTGTGAATCAGTTGAAGGAAACACAGACCAATCATTGGTATCAAGCTTTCAATGTTTATGGTGATTATATGCTGGATATTGCCGACCATCAGATAAAAATCATGGCAGGTTACAATTATGAAACCAAGCGTCTGAAAGATATCAAAGTCTCCCGCCAGGGTTTGCTCTCCGATGACTTGAATGACTTAAATCTGGCAGTCGGAGATGCGATGACTATGTCCGGCGGACAGAATGAATATGCGCTTTTGGGAGCATTTTATCGTCTTAATTACTCCTATAAAGGAGGTCGTTACCTATTTGAGACAAGCGGACGTTATGACGGAAGTTCACGTTTCAGAAGCAGACACCGTTTCGGTTTCTTCCCCTCGGCTTCCGTAGGATGGAGAATCAGTGAAGAA
Source organism: Bacteroides celer (assembly GCF_002632415.2). Classification (NCBI taxonomy): domain Bacteria; kingdom Pseudomonadati; phylum Bacteroidota; class Bacteroidia; order Bacteroidales; family Bacteroidaceae; genus Bacteroides; species Bacteroides celer. The sequence continues at coordinate 1,279,724 of NZ_CP178209.1, forward strand.
CCGTTTTTCGGGAATTTAAAGAAGAATATTGATAATGTGAAATTGCGTCTCTCATACGGTTCGTTAGGAAATCAGCAGGTAGGATATTACGATTATATCCAAACCATTAATACCAACGGTACAATGAATTATATCTTTGGCGATCAGAAGAAAGGCTCTTATGCAAGTGTCTCCGACCCGAACTCCGCTGACCTGACCTGGGAAACCGTTTCGACTTGGAACATAGGACTGGATCTCGGATTCCTGAACAACCGCCTGAACCTGACTGCCGATGCCTATGTTCGTGATACTAAAGGTATGCAAACTTCCGGTAAAAAACTTCCCGGTGCTTATGGAGCCAACGAGCCCAAGCAAAATGCAGCCAATTTGCGTACCAAAGGCTGGGAATTGATGCTGACTTGGAATGATGCTTTCAAACTGGCAAACAAACCTTTCCGTTATAACCTGTCCGTAGGTTTGGCAGATAATACATCGAAAATAACCAAATTCGATAATCCTTCCAAGATATTGAGTGATTATTATGTAGGTCAGAAATTGGGAGATATCTGGGGATATGTAGTGGACGGACTTTTCAGAACAGACGAAGAAGCGGCAAACTATAACGTTGACCAAACAGCAGTCAACTTCGTTATCAATACAGCACAGGTGAATCCGGGACTTCATGCCGGTGATATGAAATTTGTTGATTTGGATGGCGACCATACAATATCTTCCGGCTCGAACACGGCAGATGATCCGGGCGACCGCAAAATAATCGGAAACTCATTACCGCGCTATACATACAGTATTCAAGGTGGTTTCGACTGGTATGGATTCGACTTCTCCATCTATCTTCAGGGAGTAGGACATCAAGACTGGTATCCGGGCACTAATTCTGTATTCTTTTGGGGACCATACGCTCGTCCGTATTCATCGTTCATTCCACGCGATTTCTTGAGTCAGGTATGGAGTCCGGAAAATCCCGATGCCTATTTCCCGCGCCCGATAGGGTATCTTGCCCTCGGCAACAACCGTTCTTTGGGAGTGGTGAATGATCGTTATTTGCAGAATCTGGCTTATTGCAGAGTGAAGAATATCACAGTAGGCTATACGATTCCCGCCGTATGGACGAAGAAGGTAAAGATAGAGCGCCTGCATATCTATTTCAGTGGTGAGAATCTGTTTACCTTCTCTCCGCTAAAGAGCGACTACATTGATCCGGAACAAGCATCGGCAGAAAATTCCATCCAATCGGCAAATGGTAACGCAAAGTTGTACCCTTGGTCAAAGACCTATTCTTTTGGAGTGAACGTAACTTTTTAAACTAACTAATATTTGAATTATGAAACCTGTTTATATAGTATCTTGGTTGTTCGCATTGGCGATATCTTTCGTGTCTTGCGACGATTGGTTGGATAAGACACCAAAAGACCGCCTGTATCCGGATGTATATTTCAAGACTGAAGATGAGTTGCGATTATTTACGAATCAGTTTTATAACAATCTGGTTCCGTCCGCTGTCGATATTTATTCCGAGTCGTCCGATTTGATTGTCAAGTCCGACTTGATGCTCGAAATGTCCGGACAGCGCATCATACCCGATGAAGGAAACGGTTGGAATTTTACGGCACTTCGCGATATTAATTTCTATCTGCAGTATTCCCATAACTGCACGGAAGTGAATGCCCGTAACCGTTACGATGGTGTTGCCCGTTTTTTCAGAGCTTATTTCTACTTTGAGAAGGTGAAGAGATACGGCGATATTCCCTGGTATGACAAAGCACTCGACTCGGATGATCCCGAATTGTATAAAGCCCGTGACTCACGTGAATTTGTCATGCAGAAAATGCTGGAGGACCTGGATTTTGCGATAGCCAATCTTCCGAAAACGAAGAATGCGTATGTACTGACCCGGTGGACGGCATTGGCCCTGAAATCCCGTGTCTGCCTGTTTGAGGGTACTTTCCGCAAATATCATGGACTGGAGGATTATGAAAAATACCTGAATGCCTGTGTCTCGGCTTCTGAAACCTTTATGAACGAAAGCGGATATACACTCTATAAATCGGGCAGCACACCTTACAGGGATTTATTCGCTTCCATAAATCTACAAGCGGATGAAGTGATTTTCGGCCGTGACTATGAAGCTTCTCTTTCTGTGCTTCATAATGTGCAGAATTATGAGAACTCCACCACAATGGGACGTCCGGGAATGAACAAGAAGATAGTGAATTCTTATCTGATGGCGGACGGAAGCCGTTTCACGGATAAAGCCGGTTATGAAACGATGACATTCGATCAAGAATGTCAGAATCGGGATCCGCGACTGGCACAAACCATCCGTACCCCTGGATATACGAGAATCGGAAGTACAAAGAAAGAAGCCCCGAACCTGGCTTATACCATGACCGGATATCACCTGATAAAATATTCGATGACGGCTAACTACGATGAATATAATAAATCGTGCAACGATATTCTCCTGTTCCGCACGGCAGAGGTGTATCTGAATTTTGCAGAAGCAAAAGCCGAACTAGGCACTTTGAAGCAAGCCGACATCAATAAATCTATTAAATTACTTAGAGACAGGGTAGGAATGACTAACCTGGATATGGAACTGGCAAATTCAAAACCCGACCCGTATTTGATGAGTGCCGCCACAGGTTATCCGAATGTGAAAGGAGCCAATCAGGGAGTAATCCTTGAAATCCGTCGCGAACGAACCATCGAACTGGTAATGGAGGGTTTCCGTTATTACGACATCATGCGTTGGAAAGAAGGTAAACTATTTGAGAACGATCTGCTGGGAATCTATGTTCCCGGGCCCGGAACTTACGATTTAGATAAAGACGGTACGGATGATGTCTGTTTCTACGTAGGAACAAAACCTGCCGGAAATGTACCTTTATATTTAGAGATCGGCGAGCAGATTCGCTTGTCGAATGGCGAAAGTGGTTATATCATCTGTCATAGTCTGATTACCAAGAAATGGAATGAAGACAGAGATTATTTGTACCCTGTTCCTATCAGCGAACGTACTTTGTCCAATGGTGTGATAACACAGAATCCCGGTTGGAATGACGGATTGAACTTTAATTAATTAGATTCAGAAATATAAATTCTTATGAAAAATATGATTTCTTATATATGTCTTTTGGCAACCGTGTTTGCCAACTTGTCCTGTGCCGACGACATGGACAACTCTAAATTCGATAATATGATACCTTACGGTAAACAGGAAGTTTCCTATACTTATCCGAAAGGGGAGGGGAACCTTAGAGTGTTGACCTTTAATATAAGGCATTGTGCCGGTAACGATGACGTGATTAATTATGACAGGACAGCCGCTGTTATCAACGGAATGGAACCCGATGTCGTTTGCCTGCAGGAAGTGGACTACATGACTACCCGCAGTAATAAAGTCGACCAATTGAAAACCTTGGCGGATAAAACAGGCATGAATCACTATTTTAGTAAGTCAATCGCTTACCAAGGTGGTGAATACGGTAACGGTCTTTTGTTCAAAGGGACGCCGATCAGCACGAAGACTTATCCCCTTCCCGGTGCCGAACTCCGTTCTGCTGCCATAGCCGAATTTGAGAACTATGTAGTTATCTCCACCCACTTGGCTTTGGAAGAGAATAATAGAGTTGAATCTGCAAAACAGCTCACAGACCTTGCCAAAACATATAATAAAGTGGTTTATATGGCTGGTGACTTTAACGAGGACTTGATGAATGGCACATTCTTTACGGAACTGAAGAAAGAATGGGAGGTTGTCAGTTCTACAGAAAACACTTTTCCTACCGGACAGGCTACCAAACGGATTGATTTTGTCGTTACTTTGAAAACTCCACCTACCACTGTGGTAAAATCGAATGTAATATACAACCTGGATGGTGTCAACGTAGCAATAACTTCCGACCATTATCCACTTTATTGTGATTTTAAGAAGCCGACCGGACTTGAAGAATATCCGAAGGCAGAAGGTGACCTGCGCATAGGTAACTATTTCCTGACCTATTGTAAAGGTACAGATGGCGTGATTGATTACGACCGGACAGGACGTATTATCGCCAAAATGAATGCGGATATTGTCTGCTTGCAGGGACTGGATAAGGAGACGGAACGTTCGGAAGGTATCGACCAGTTGAACGTACTGGCACAGAAAGCAAATATGCATGATTATTTTGCTAAAGCCATTGATTATAAAGGCGGTGAATTCGGTGTTGGTATACTGACAAAAGAAGAACCTGTAAGTGTAGACAGATACCAAATGGCGGGAAAGAGCGAGATGCGTGCAGCCATGGTAGTGGAATATGAAAAGTTTGTAGTAGCCAGTACCAACTTCGATACGGATATGGCAAAGCGTATAGAGGCCCTTCAAACGTTAGAAACGAAACTGTCTGCCTATAATAAACCTGCATTCTTGTTAGGATACTTCAATGAGGGCGACTTGGAAAGCGAATTTTTCCAAATGGTGAAGAGTAACTGGAATCTTCTTAGTGCCGATAAGTCTACCGAAGTCAGTGGTAAGAAACGTCGCCTTGACTTTATCGTGTCTTTGAAGAGTCACAACGTAAATGTGACACAGGCTGATGTGATAGAAAGTCTGTCGGGAGTAGATGTGACCGTTGCTTCTACACATTATCCTCTTTTTTGTGATTTCTCCGGTTTAAAATAGAAACGTTATAGAGAGGCTGCACAGAGCTATGCACATATCGTGTGTAGAACTGTGCAGCTTCATTATATAGCTTATCAAACATCAAATGGAGTGGTATAAAAAAGGAGAAAGCGGTACATCTTGAAAACTATTCAGTTGAAGTTATCATTCTTTCTCCGATCTATGCCTTTATGGACTTTTTTCTCTCTTCATGCGGTCAATGAGAAATAATCGTGTAACTTTGTAAGCTGTTAGTGTAAAAACAAGAAGAGAAAAAATGATAGTTTGCATAGCCGAAAAGCCATCAGTAGCACGCGATATAGCCGAAGTACTCGGCGCTCATACCAGAAAAGAAGGATATATAGAAGGAAACGGATACCAGGTGACCTGGACATTCGGGCATCTTTGTACCCTGAAAGAGCCGCATGAATACACGCCTAACTGGAAATCATGGAATTTAGGTAGCCTGCCAATGATTCCTCCACGTTTCGGCATCAAGTTGATAGAGAATCCTACCTACGAAAAACAATTCCACATTATCGAGGGACTGATGCAGAACGCAGATGAAATCATCAACTGCGGTGATGCCGGGCAAGAGGGAGAATTGATTCAGCGTTGGGTGATGCAGAAAGCAGGTGCACGCTGTCCGGTGAAACGTCTGTGGATTTCTTCATTGACAGAAGAAGCTATCCGGGAAGGGTTTGCGAAGCTGAAAGATCAGACAGATTTTCAGTCACTCTATGAAGCCGGACTTTCTCGTGCGATGGGTGACTGGCTATTAGGGATGAACGCCACCCGTCTTTACACCATTAAATACGGTCAAAATAAACAGGTACTCTCTATCGGTCGTGTACAGACACCGACTCTGGCACTGATTGTCAACCGTCAGTTGGAAATAGCCAATTTCGAACCCAAGCAATACTGGGAACTGAAAACCAACTATCGGGATACCACTTTTTCCGCACTTATCCGCAAAAGTGATGAAGAAATTGCTGCGGAAGAAGAAAAGAACGGTGGAAAAAAGAAAATAGATAATCCGGGTATCGACCCTATCGCTAACCGGGAAGAAGGCGAGGCATTGGTAGAACGCATAAAGGATCTTCCGTTTGTAGTCACTAGTGTTGGCAAGAAAGATGGGAGAGAGTTCGCCCCACGTTTGTTCGACTTGACTTCTCTTCAGGTAGAATGTAATAAGAAATTCGCTTATTCGGCTGATGAAACGCTGAAACTGATTCAGTCTCTTTATGAGAAGAAGGTAGCTACCTATCCGCGTGTTGATACTACTTTCTTGAGTGACGATATTTACCCGAAATGTCCTGCTATCCTGAAAGGACTCCGTGATTACGAAGTCTTGACAGCTCCGTTAGCCGGCACTACACTTCCTAAATCGAAAAAGGTATTTGACAACTCGAAAGTGACGGATCACCACGCCATTATCCCCACCGGAGTCTATGCTCAAAACCTGACGGATATGGAACGTCGTGTCTATGACTTGATAGCCCGTCGTTTTATAGCCGTATTCTATCCGGACTGTAAGATTTCTACTACTACCGTCATGGGAGAAGTGGATAAGATAGAATTCCGGGTGACCGGAAAACAAATCCTGGAACCGGGATGGCGTGTCGTGTTTGCCAAGGAAGTAAAAGACTCTACCGAAGAAAAAGAAGAAGAGGATGAAAATGTACTTCCTGCTTTTGTGAAGGGCGAAAGTGGTCCTCATATTCCGGACTTGAATGAAAAATGGACGCAGCCGCCTAGACCTTATACCGAAGCGACCTTGCTTCGTGCAATGGAAACAGCTGGAAAACTGGTGGATAATGATGAACTTCGTGATGCCTTGAAGGAGAATGGTATCGGCCGGCCGTCTACCCGTGCTGCCATCATTGAAACACTGTTCAAACGAAATTATATCCGTAAGGAGAGAAAGAACCTGATTGCCACCCCGACAGGAGTGGAGTTGGTGCAGCTCATTCACGAAGAATTATTGAAATCGGCGGAACTGACAGGTATTTGGGAAAAGAAGCTTCGCGAAATTGAAAAGAAGACATACGATGCCCGCCAGTTTCTCGAAGAACTGAAACAGATGGTTTCGGAAATAGTGATGAGTGTACTTTCTGATAATACAAACCGACGCATTACTATTCAGGATGCAGTAGCTGCAAAGGCTGAAGAGAAAGAAAAGAAAGAAACTAAAAAGCGAGAACGTAAACCGAGTGCACCGAAAGAAAAGAAACCGAAAACAGAAAAAGCGGTAAGTGAAGTGAGTTCTAATTCGGCACCTTCTCCGGCTCCGGTTACTACTCCTGCTTCAATTCCTTCTGCTACAGGTGATGTAGATACGTTTGTAGGTCAGCCATGTCCGCTTTGTGGTAAGGGAATTATTATTAAAGGAAAAACCGCTTACGGATGTTCGGAATGGAGAAATGGATGTACTTTCCGGAAAAATTTCTAATAGAAAAGGGATAAAAGTAAAAAGTCCGTCATATCACGAAGAGAGTGAGAGATGGAGGTGCTGCAATTAGCAGGTTAGATTTAATCTGCATGATATGAATGCGGCCTCTTTATTATGCTGTATTGAAATAAATTAAGTATGTTTGCATTCCAGGCAAATTTCCTATCTTACTATTGCTTTTTACTGATTTATTTTGTATCTTTAGTGGTTTTCATCCTTTCAGAGATAGATGGTCACCTTATACAGGGCAGACGCATTAAAAATCATTATCCTGTAAAAGTTTTGATAAATATTTTTCATCCCACCCAGCTTTTAGCCTTTTTAGATTCATACTTCCTTTAGTTGTTTTATCCTTCTTCAGGATAGTAAGTGCCATTTTTGTTGCTGCGGAAAAGTTTCTGGCTGCATTTTTGACCTTTTTACTATAGTCTTCTCGAAAGGTAACATCCAGTTGCCAATGCAGATTATTTTCAATAGACCAATGCTGTCTGATGGCAGAGGAAATTTCGTCCGGTTTGGTATTATCCATTGAAGTTACATAGTATCTTACCTCTTGTGTATATTCTCCTGTTGCCACTATTGTTCTTTCCGATTTTATCCCAACAACAGACTTCAGTCCCACAAGTTTCTTTTTAAACATTTTTTCCATTATAGGTCCATAACTAACTACAGTACAAGTTCTTGTCTCTATCCTTCCATGTCCGGTATTTTGGGACACATGCCTGGTGACTCTATTGATTATTTCGTCTTTATCCTGATAATCTTCAATGATCTGTTTGGCCAGTTGATAGTTTTTCTTCTTGTTATCCTTTATAGCTATAATATAATTTGCGTCACGCTCAATGATGGTCCGTGTTATATCTGTCTGGCAGCCCATCGCGTCAATTGTGACAATGCAATCATTGAGATCCAAAGAGTTTAGTAACAATGGAATAGCGGTAATTTCATTACTTTTATCATCCACCTTCACTTGTCCTAAAGAAATTCCATTGGCAGCGGACCATGCGGAAACCATCCATAATTTGAATCCTTCCTTTCCCGTCGTATGTTCTCCGTCACATTTACTTGGACCACGCATAAGTTTGCCATCTATAGCTATAACCCCTTTCACCTCCTGACAGACTTGTTTGACCCAATTACGGAAGATCAATTCAAAATATTCGGGCTTTATGATGCTAAAGAATCTATTAAAAGTATCATGGCTGGGGATGAACTCCAGATTAGGTATGCGACTTTTGAAAAAAGCAATTTTGGCATTGCCAAATTCCTCAATCTCATTCCAGGATTGGGCACCACAAATTACAGCAGCAATGGATATATAGACGATGGTTTCCATTTTATGGACTTTTTTACGGTTCATTCTAGGATCTTCTATTTGTTTACAAAGGTCAATTATCCCTATTTTCATGTTAGTTTATGTTTTATAATATCTTATAAAGATAAGGAAAATAGTCGAAATAAGAAAGAATTAATAAGTTAATAATCAATTATATAAATAGAATGAAAACAGGAGTAGGATAGTAAAAAATATAATGCGTCTGCCCTGTCACCTTATACAGGGCAGACGCATTAAAAATCATTATCCTGTAAAAGTTTTGATAAATATTTTTCATCCCACCCAGCTTTTAGCCTTTTTAGATTCATACTTCCTTTAGTTGTTTTATCCTTCTTCAGGATAGTAAGTGCCATTTTTGTTGCTGCGGAAAAGTTTCTGGCTGCATTTTTGACCTTTTTACTATAGTCTTCTCGAAAGGTAACATCCAGTTGCCAATGCAGATTATTTTCAATAGACCAATGCTGTCTGATGGCAGAGGAAATTTCGTCCGGTTTGGTATTATCCATTGAAGTTACATAGTATCTTACCTCTTGTGTATATTCTCCTGTTGCCACTATTGTTCTTTCCGATTTTATCCCAACAACAGACTTCAGTCCCACAAGTTTCTTTTTAAACATTTTTTCCATTATAGGTCCATAACTAACTACAGTACAAGTTCTTGTCTCTATCCTTCCATGTCCGGTATTTTGGGACACATGCCTGGTGACTCTATTGATTATTTCGTCTTTATCCTGATAATCTTCAATGATCTGTTTGGCCAGTTGATAGTTTTTCTTCTTGTTATCCTTTATAGCTATAATATAATTTGCGTCACGCTCAATGATGGTCCGTGTTATATCTGTCTGGCAGCCCATCGCGTCAATTGTGACAATGCAATCATTGAGATCCAAAGAGTTTAGTAACAATGGAATAGCGGTAATTTCATTACTTTTATCATCCACCTTCACTTGTCCTAAAGAAATTCCATTGGCAGCGGACCATGCGGAAACCATCCATAATTTGAATCCTTCCTTTCCCGTCGTATGTTCTCCGTCACATTTACTTGGACCACGCATAAGTTTGCCATCTATAGCTATAACCCCTTTCACCTCCTGACAGACTTGTTTGACCCAATTACGGAAGATCAATTCAAAATATTCGGGCTTTATGATGCTAAAGAATCTATTAAAAGTATCATGGCTGGGGATGAACTCCAGATTAGGTATGCGACTTTTGAAAAAAGCAATTTTGGCATTGCCAAATTCCTCAATCTCATTCCAGGATTGGGCACCACAAATTACAGCAGCAATGGATATATAGACGATGGTTTCCATTTTATGGACTTTTTTACGGTTCATTCTAGGATCTTCTATTTGTTTACAAAGGTCAATTATCCCTATTTTCATGTTAGTTTATGTTTTATAATATCTTATAAAGATAAGGAAAATAGTCGAAATAAGAAAGAATTAATAAGTTAATAATCAATTATATAAATAGAATGAAAACAGGAGTAGGATAGTAAAAAATATAATGCGTCTGCCCTGTCACCTTATAAAGTGACGTTTGTCATTCTATAAGGTGACTATTATCCCGTTGTAAGGTGACAACTACTTGAGTGCATAAAAGATTCTAGTTTTCTGCATAGAAAATCTTAAATCTATGCACTGAATAATCTTAAATACAATAAAGATTATGGAGATATTACTTTATGGAAGTAGAATATCTTACTCCATTTTTATACGAATTTTACTTCGTTCCATAGCTGTTATCTTGCGATTAATGTCTTCTTGTACTGGTGAATTTCATTTTATATACTGCCATACGATAACAAGGTAAAGTACACTGCTGAAAATAGTTAAGTGAAAAACTATTTGATTTGTTGAAAAATACTATATTTGTACACAACTCTAAATATTCTATTTGTGAAACACGACTGTCAACCAAATCCCATTGATACGGATTATATGGTATTGGTGCATGATATGGTACGATTATCAGAACAAATAGCTCGAAATGTACACAATATGGGCAGGACTTGTATGTTTTGCTATCAATAAGTTATAAGCATGAACCGTTTTATAAACTACTACAAGAAGATATTCTCACAAGAGTATATGGATCGCACCATTTCGGGGGGTATCAAGTCGCAGCTCACCCTGTTACTCGTTACTATTGCTACGGTGCTGGCTATCTTCTTTATCATCGTGATGTTCTTCTCTATCCAATTTTATGGACATGAGGAATGGGGCGAAAGGTTCTGGGTGGTGTACAACAACTTTGTGGATCCTGGTAACCAAATGAACGAGACAGCTTGGTCCAGCAGGCTATTGCTGGGAATTGTTAGCTTTTCGGGATCCATTTTATTGGGCGGTGTGCTCATCTCTACCATTTCTAACATTATAGAGCGGCGTGTGGATGTGGTAAACACGGGGCGAATGACTTACCGCAACATAACTCAACACTATGTATTGATAGGCTTCAATGAACTATCTATCAATATGATACGCGAACTATATAACGAATGTCCTTCGGCACGTATCTTGCTGATGAGCGGTATAGAGGCAGCAACGGTGCGCCATCGCATACAGTCTGCCTTGCCCATCGAAATAGAGCGGCAGGTGCTTGTTTACTTTGGCAACATTGAGTCGATCGAAGAACTTCAGCGGTTGAACATAGTGAGCGCGAGTGAACTGTATGTATTGGGTGATGAAGAACGTTGCGGACGCGATGCTAAGAATATAGCGATTGTGCATTTGGTGAGTGCTTTGCGTGGCAAATGCCCCGATGGCAAGGTGATGCCTGTGTATGTACAGTTCGACAGCATCCCTTCGTACTCTAACATACAGAAAATGAATCTGCCGCCGGAGGTGTTTTGCATTGAGGGGAAACCTAATATCTTTTTCCGTCCCTTTAACCTCCACGAGAATTTGGCGCGGCAACTATGGAGTCTCTATGCTGCCGATAGTGAAAGGTATTATGATCCGCTAGACTATCGCCCCATAAGCATAACGCAACAACCTGATGGAAGCTGGAATGCTACTAGCCAAGACTATGTGCATCTGGTTATTGTGGGATTCAATCGGATGGGACGCTCGTTGCTGCTTGAAGCACTACGTATCTGCCATTATGCCAATTACGATGACCGTCTGCCGACAGATGAACGCATACGTACCCGCATCACTTTAGTAGATCGAGAGATGGAGTCACAGAAAGACTACTTCAAAGCTCAATTTCCTTATATAGAGAGTCAGATAGACGACATAGAGGTCGAATATTGCCATGACGACATTTGTAGTACTGCTATGCGCACCCGTTTACAACAATGGGCACAAAATAAACACTGTATGCTTACAGTGGCTATTTGTGTGCATGATCCCGATTTGAGTCTCTCATTAGGGCTCAACTTGCCGCATGAGGTTTATCAGCATCAGTGTCGTGTACTTATCCGTCAGGATTTCAATAACGATTTGTCGTCGATAGTGGACGATGAGCAAGGGCGTTATCGTTATGTCAAGGTGTTCGGCATGGTAGACAGGGGAATGAAGAAAAACATTTTGCAGGATAAACTGGCTTTGTATGTGAATTATCTCTACGATTGTTGTTATACGGATGAAAGCCTCAAGCAGAAAGAGGTGTTGAAGAAGATGTATGAATCTTATGGCAACCACTCTGCCGACTTCATTTTGATGAATCACCAGGCACAGTATCTGTGGAATAAATTGAGCGAGCCGTTACGTTGGGCTAATCGCTATCAACTGGATGCCTATAGTGTATTTTGTCGTACGCTAGGCTACGGTATTAAGCGGAGCGAACGTTCGCCGGCACGCATATCCGAATCTATGTTCAATGAGAATCTACCGTCTCAAGTTTTGTGTCTGTTGGTGCGCATGGAGAAATACCGATGGAATGCCGAGCGTACAGTGGCTGGCTGGAGACGTGCCGAGGTGAAAGATAAAGTTTTCTTGCAACACCCTCTCATTATGCCTTTCAACGAATTGCTGCAAAAGTACCCCGAAGAGGTGGAGAAGGATGCCGACGTTATTCTTAATCTGCCCTATGTACTGGCATTGGGAGGATATGAACTTTATAAACTGGCCGATCAATAAGTCGACTTGACATTTGTATATAATAACAGTATTTAGAACAATGAGGAGCTAAAATAATACAGTGAATAATATGCTCCTCTTTTAATTTGGTAGTGACACTACCAACCGTAATCCGTAATCAATATCCCATCGTTGCGGGTTAACTCCGTAGCGGCTGGTGACTTTACAATATTTCTCGAAGGTATAATAACTACCTCCACGCAACACTTTATGCGTATCTTTTTCGCTTATAACCGGAGCGATGTTTCCGGTAAAAGGAACCTTTCTGTCATACCAGTCCATACACCATTCATATACGTTTCCACTCATGTCATAAAGTCCCAGTTCGTTGGGCTTCTTCGTCCCTGTTTCTTTGGACACGTAAGTATTATAATATTTTTCTCTAAACCAGGCAACCTGTTCTGCATTATTGCTGCCGGCATAGATGAAATTCTTGGTTTTTAGTCCCCCACGTGCTGCATATTCCCATTCTGCTTCGAAGGGGAGACGGAAGGGTAGACCGCTTAATTGAGAAAGTTTTTGGGTAAATCGTTGAGCGTTGAACCAATTGACTTGGTCTACCGGATAGTTACGTCTGTGTTGGTTAGAAGGATTTTCTCCCATAATGACATACCATTCATCCTGACTAACTTCATATCGGTTGATGAAAAAAGAGGCTACATCCACGGGATAGTTGTTGTTGTCTCCGAGATTGGCTGTACCACCTTCCACATAAACCATATTCCATAGTATATAGCGTATAACCTCTTTTTGTTCTTTATTTATTGTTGGCGACCAGTGCAAGGCTTTTTCCAATTTGGAGGGGAGAGTGTCAATAATACTTGCTTCTCTTCGACATTTATCGTAGTATCGTTGCCACACTTGTTGTTCTTGCGCTCTGCTTGATAATGCGATTCCTTGTAATAGAAAGCAAATGATTATAGTTTGTTTGGTGTACTCTTTTATCATGATAATTGTATGTTTATTTATTGGACGAACTAAAGTAGTAATGACTGCAATAGTAACACTTAAATTTATTTAATATTTTTCGCTAAGAAGTGATCTCTGTGATGGTAACCCTCATACGTTGAAAACCCAAAATTTCTTCCTGCATTGAATAAATGCCTTTTTTTCATTAAAATCCTCTTTCTTTTAGGCAATAATCGTGGTGCGTTTGTTATTTATAAATAAGAAGATTAATTATTTAAATAGAATGAACATGAAGAAAAAATTAGCAGGAGTTGCATTGGTGTTGGCTGTCGTCTCTTTGATGAGTATACAGCCTGTAGAAGCATGTACGCGTGCAGTGTATATAGGCCCTGACCAGATGGTGGTAACAGGACGTACAATGGACTGGAAGGAAGATATCATGACGAATATCTATGTATTTCCGCGTGGCATCCAACGTATGGGACATAACAAAGAGAAAACTGTGAACTGGACTTCCAAATATGGAAGTGTGATTGCTACAGGATATGATATAGGTACTTGTGACGGAATGAACGAGAAAGGATTAGTGGCTAGCCTGCTTTTCTTGCCGGAATCCATTTACTCTCTTCCCGGCGATACCCGTCCGGCAATGGGCATCAGCATTTGGACACAGTATGTGCTTGATAACTTTGCCACGGTACGCGAAGCGGTGGATGAATTGAAAAAGGAGACTTTCCGCATTGATGCTCCCCGTATGCCGAATGGAGGACCGGAGTCTACCTTGCATCTGGCTATCACTGATGAAACAGGCAATACGGCCGTATTGGAATATCTGGATGGGAAATTGAGCATTCACGAAGGAAAAGAATACCGGGTAATGACAAATTCTCCTCGATATGAATATCAGTTGGCCATTAATGATTACTGGAAAGAAATCGGTGGCTTGCAGATGTTGCCGGGAACTAACCGGGCAAGCGACCGTTTTGTACGGGCTTCATTTTACATTCATGCCATTCCGCAGATTGCGGATGCAAAGATTGCAGTTCCCAGCGTATTGAGTGTGATGCGTAATGTTTCCGTGCCATTTGGTATTAATACACCGGAGAAGCCTTATATATCTTCTACCCGTTGGCGTTCCGTATCTGATCAGAAGAATAAGGTATATTATTTCGAATCTACCCTGACTCCGAATTTGTTTTGGCTGGACTTGAAGAAAATTGATTTTAGTCCGAAAGCCGGTATTAAGAAACTGTCTCTGACAAAGGGCGAAATTTATGCAGGTGATGCAGTGAAGGATTTGAAAGACAGCCAATCATTTACCTTCCTTTTCGAGACTCCGGTCATGTAATTTGTCAGTGTGATAGATATATAAAAGAGTGGTGGACAAATGCTTGTAATCAAGCTTGTCCACCACTCTTTTATATGTATCGTTTATAACTTGATTGTTATTTATCCGCTTTATCGTCTGGCATATTCCTGATGAAACTCTATGACTGCCTCTATCCCTTTCCGGAAGATCTCCAATGAGCAATTCTCATTTGGAGAATGAATCGCATTCGATTCGAGTCCAAATCCCATCAATACGGTTTTGATTCCCAATACCTGTTCGAAAGTAGAGATGATGGGGATACTTCCGCCACGGCGTACCGCCAACGGCTTTTTCCCGAAAGCGATTTCGAAACCTTTCTCTGCTGCCTGATAGGCAGGAAGTGAAATCGGGCACACATATCCTTGTCCTCCGTGCATGGGAGTCACTTTCACCTGTACTGTATCAGGAGCGATACTAAGAATATAATCTGCGAACATTTGCGAAATCTTATGGTGATCCTGATGCGGCACTAACCGGCAAGAGACTTTAGCATAAGCCTTTGAAGGCAGTACGGTTTTAGAACCTTCTCCTGTATATCCGCCCCAAATGCCACATACGTCAAAAGACGGACGGCAACTGTTACGTTCCAATGTGCTATATCCTTTTTCTCCGAAAAGCTCTTTTACACCGATTGCTTCTTTGTATTTCTTTTCGTCAAAAGGAATATGGGCTATCATTTCCCGTTCGGCTTGCGGCACTTCTTCCACATCATCGTAGAATCCGGGAACAGTGATACGTCCGTCGGCATCCGTTACTTTGCTGATAATCTGGCAAAGCACGTTGATCGGATTGGCTACCGCACCTCCGAAATGTCCGGAATGCAAGTCACGATTCGGTCCCGTCACTTCTATTTCCCAATAAGCCAGCCCGCGCAGACCAGTAGTCAATGAGGGAAGTTCGGCTCCTAGCATACTCGTATCCGACACTAGAATAACATCTGCTTTCAGCAATTCTTTATGTTCTTCGCAGAAAGCTTCCAAGCTGGGCGAACCTATTTCTTCTTCACCCTCGAAGATGAACTTCACATTATTCTTCAGTAATCCGTTTTTGACGAGATATTCAAATGCTTTCACCTGAATGAACGATTGTCCTTTGTCATCATCCGCTCCACGTGCCCAGATATGTCCGTCACGTATTTCCGGTTCAAACGGTTCGCTTTTCCAGAGTTCCAATGGTTCGGCCGGCATCACATCGTAATGAGCGTAGATTAATACAGTCTTTGCATCCGGGTCTACGATCTTTTGAGCGAAAACAACCGGATTGCCCTGTGAGGGCATTACCAATGCTTCGTCCACACCTGCTTCCAATAACAGCTGTGCCCAGCGTTCCGCACAAGCCAGCATATCGTCGTGGTGCTCCGGCAAGGCACTGATGCTGGGGATGCGGATGAGGCTGAACAAGTCATCCATCATCTTAGGTTCGTGTGCCGCTATGTATTTCTGAATCTCGTTCATTAGAGTTGCGTCGTTTTATCCAGTAAGTAATAATCGAGTATAGTCATGGCGGCCATTGCTTCTACGATAGGTACGGCACGAGGTAATACGCAAGCGTCATGACGTCCGCGTGCTTTCAGAGTGGTGTCGACGCCATCAATGTTGACAGTTTCCTGTTCCATCAGCAGCGTGGCAATCGGTTTGAACACTACACGGAAATAAATATCCTGACCATTACTCAATCCCCCCTGAATACCTCCGGAGTGATTGGTATGCGTCTCGATCCGTCCGTTATTGTTATAGAAAACATCGTTCTGTTCGGAACCTTTCATTTTCAAACCCTTGAATCCTTCACCGTATTCGAATGCTTTGGCAGCGTTGATGCTTAACATGGCGTTACCCAGGGCAGCATGAAGTTTACCGAAAACAGGTTGTCCCAATCCGATGGGGCATCCCTTAATGACACAGGTCAGTGTACCTCCGATGGTATCGCCTTCACCTTTTACCTTATATATAAGGTCTGCCATTTCTTTTGCTTTTTCAGGGTCCGGACAACGTACATCGTTGGTTTCTATCAGGTCGAAATTATAGTCCGAGTAAGTACCCTCAAGCTTGATAGGACCTACCTGTGAGGTATAGGCAGTGATATTGACTCCCAGTTGGCGGAGTGCCAGCTTAGCCAATGCACCGGCTACAACGCGCGAAATCGTTTCGCGTGCAGAGGAACGTCCGCCGCCGCGATGGTCACGGATTCCATACTTCACCGTGTATGTGTAATCAGCGTGTGAAGGACGATATACATTTTTCAGATTGTTGTAGTCATTGGGGTGTTGGTTTTCATTCCAAACGATAAAACCGATAGGACACCCGGTTGATTTCCCCTCAAAAATACCTGAAAGAAACTCTACTTTATCAGCTTCTTTGCGTGGGGTGGTAAGGATTGATTGTCCCGGACGACGGCGATTTAGTTCTTGTTGTACAAATTCTTCGTCGATGGTAATTCCTGATGGGAATCCGTCAATCACTCCTCCAATTCCTTTTCCATGAGACTCACCGAAACTTGTGAGTCGAAAGATATTGCCAAATGAATTAAACATAGTTGTGGCTTTTTTAAAATTACTATATGCAAATATAACAAAGTTTTCGGTAAGAAAGTTGCGAACTCGAAATAACTTCGAAAAAGGAAGCATATTGAACCTTTTTTCTTCTTTTTAGTTTATAAAGGACGAATTTATTGTAATAACTAAACCAAAGACGTATGAAAAAGAATCTATTGTATTTATTGGCATTGGTATGTGCTCTAACTTTCTTTGCTGCTTGTAGCAGTGACGATGACAACAGTGATAACAAGAATAACGAGAATCCTCCCGAAGAGGAAGCTGTGATAACGGCTCCGGATGTAATCGGAACGTATTGGGGAAATCTGGATATATCCATGATACCGGATGGTTCTGACCAGGAAATTGTCATCGGCGACGGAATAGAGAAGTTTATCACGCTCTCGCAGGTCAGCAATACGGAAGTGAAGATTGAACTGAAGGATTTTGAATTGTTCATCAATCAGCAGATACTAAAATTTGGAGATATTGTCATTGATAAATGTGAAGTGAAGAAGGGGGAAGGTGTGTCTACATTCACCGGACAGCAAGACCTTACGTTTGAAGGAGATGCCGCCTCTCTGGGTACTTGCCCTGTGACAGTTACGGGAACTGTAGAAGATGGAAATGCAGACATGACTATTAATGTGAAAGTGCCTGCATTGCAACAGACGGTGAAAGTAACCTACTCCGGAGTGAAGCAGGTGGCAGAGCCTGGTGGGACTTAAAAAGCATACCCGAAACCTATATTCAAGTAGATGGGGTACATGGCAAAAGTGATCGTATTAAAATCGTTTTTAAATATATCATTCAATCCCCAGGTAAGATCGGCGTACACATTGAGGTGTTTGAAGGCTCGCCATCCGGCTCCTACTTGTAGTCCCCATTGGAAATGTCTCAAATCGTCCGAGAAATCGTATGTTGCAATTTTGCCGTCGGTAAACTCTACTTTCGGACCGGTGGGATTATCTTCCCGCAAATATCCTTCGTATACGTGACCTGAAAATTCTCTTGAAAGTAGATAGGAGAAATAAGGCCCGGCTTTGATGTTCCACCGGTTGGTTAGTTTGTAGGTAGCCATCAGAGGTATTGTCAGTCCGGCAGTATGTACTTTGGTTTTTACTCCGCCTGTCCATACTCCGCTGATTCTTTCACCTCCCTGCCCGAGAATCTCCATATTGTAATTCTTCACGGTGGCTTCGGTAGTCATTGCTTTGTTTTCAAGTCGCAATCCGACTATAATTCCGAGCTTGTTCTGAACGGCAATCCATTTGGTCACTTCACCTCCTATACTGATAGCTAATGTCGGGTTATATCCGTCAATGGAACGGATTTCCACCGGAAGAGGAAGCGGGGCTGTGCCGCCAATGCTGAAACCTGCTTTTATCTCATATTCCAGTCCGTGAAGGGCGGAACGGATCAGTGTTTCATTTCGATCAACCTGTGCATAGCCGGGGAGGGCTATTCCTATACAGGTTAGTAAACTGAATATATACGGATAGATTTTCATCGTTTTTGTTGTTATAAAGTTATTTAGTTCCACTAATCTTCCGAGTGATAGATTAACTCGGCCTCGTCAATGAGCAACGTACTTCCGATTGCTCCGTTAAAATGATCTCCTTCCAGACTTGAGGTGAACACTATGGCTATATTATATTTTCCATCCATTAGCTTTTCCTTATCTATGAATTTGCCGGGGAGAGTGGTGAAAGGAAGCTTAAAGTAAGTCCATTCATTTGTTTCTTTGGCATTATCAATCCGTGCTGTTGAAATCAGGTTTGGGCTGGTAAATGCGTTCGTTCCGTCAAGGGTTGGAACAGATTCGCTGGTTTCATACATGATGGCATATATGTCACAGATATCCCGTTTCCCATTTACAGGTTTGCCTCCTTCTGTAAACTGATCTCCCGCTTTGTACTTATAATAGCCAGCCAGATAAGTGGGTACATGCCGGAAAGGAAGACCGAATTTAGTTGCTTTAAGCGGATTACTCATTGCATTGCTTACATCAAAGGAACCGATAAACAGATTTCCTGCCGCGATAGGCATTCCTGCTATTTGTCCAAAGAATCCGGTACTGCGTGTCACTAAAGAAAGGCATTTGCCGGTTTTTCCGTCCGTTATTTGGAAAGTGGGATAGTCATCAGCAGTTTTGGCTACGCCGGTCATGGCATAGCCCGCATTTCCGCTGGCCCATTCCATAACGACTTTACCTCCTTCGCGTTCTACAAATATGTAGTACTTCTTTCCGCCAAGCGTATCTTAGAAATTATAGTTCGTGGCAAGTTCCGTGTCGATAACGGATATGATATACGTTTTCTTCCAAACACCATCGGCAGCTGTAACAGTATATTCTTGTGGAGTATTGAAATTTCGTTCCGTACCGCTAAGAGGATTAATTGTAGCTCCCGGAGTCAATGTAAATTCAGGTGTAAGTTCTGAAATATCAGTTCCCGGACCGACGAAGATAGTGATGGAATTATTGTTAATAATAGGACTGGTTGTCATGGCTACTCCTGGTAGTGCGCAACTTAATATGTCTGCTTCTGCATTGAGAGCTTCTTCGCCGATACAGGAAAAGGAAACAATAGCCAGTAGCAAATAGAGAATCACGTGTTTTGCTTTCATTTTTCTATCAATTCTTTCTGTTAAAGTTTGGTGTATGGGAGATTTTATAACAATATGAGATTTTATTTGTTCATTATAGAATGTTGGAAAAGAAAGATTTTCCTATTTTTGTGGAACCAAAACTTATAAGTCCATGACTGAATCAGAAAGAAGGCAAATTATAGAGTTGATTAAGAAAGAAGTCATTCCGGCTATTGGATGTACGGAACCTATCGCAGTAGCGCTTTGTGTAGCTAAAGCTGCTGAAACGTTGGGAGTGAAACCGGAAAAGATAGACGTCTTGTTAAGTGCTAATATACTAAAGAATGCCATGGGAGTCGGAATCCCGGGAACGGGTATGGTAGGCCTTCCCATAGCTGTGGCTTTAGGTGCGTTGATTGGCAAATCAGACTATCAGTTGGAGGTGTTGAGGGACTGTACGCCGGAAGCAGTGGAACAGGGGAAACGGTTCATTGCAGAAAAACGGATTTGTATTTCTCTGAAAGAAGATATTACGGAAAAGCTTTATATCGAAGTGATTTGTAAAGCGGGAGATAAAACAGCTAAAGCTATCATTGCCGGTGGGCATACTACCTTTATATATATAGCCAAAGATGAACAGACATTGTTCGACAAGCAACATACAGTCAGCGAGGAAGAGGAAGATGCTTCGCTCGAATTAAACTTGCGTAAAGTCTATGACTTTGCACTGACTGCTCCGTTGGATGAGATTCGTTTCATTCTTGATACAGCCCGTTTGAATAAAGCTGCTGCCGAGCAAGCCTTTAAAGGTAACTACGGACATTCTTTAGGCAAAATGCTTCGGGGAACTTACGAACATAAAGTGATGGGTGACAGCGTATTTTCTCATATTCTCTCTTATACATCAGCTGCTTGCGACGCCCGGATGGCGGGTGCAATGATTCCTGTCATGAGTAATTCTGGCAGTGGTAATCAGGGGATATCCGCTACACTCCCTGTCGTTGTCTTTGCCGAAGAGAACGGAAAGAGCGAAGAAGAACTTATCCGTGCTTTAATGTTAAGCCATCTCACTGTTATATATATCAAACAAAGTTTAGGACGTCTGTCAGCTTTGTGTGGCTGCGTGGTAGCTGCTACCGGATCCAGTTGTGGAATCACCTGGTTGATGGGGGGAAACTACAATCAGGTTGCCTTCGCCGTTCAAAACATGATTGCTAATCTGACAGGAATGATTTGTGACGGTGCAAAACCGAGTTGTGCATTGAAAGTAACTACCGGAGTTTCGACAGCCGTATTATCTGCAATGATGGCAATGGAAGACCGTTGTGTGACTTCCGTAGAGGGAATTATCGATGAAGATGTAGATCAAAGTATCCGCAACCTGACAAGGATCGGTTCGCAAGCCATGAACGAAACGGATAAAATGGTGCTTGACATCATGACGCATAAAGGATGCTGATTTCAAGTATTAAGTATTAGCTCAAATAACGGCATAAAAAAAGTATTAAGTATTAAAGCCCGGCTGTGTCCGCACGGAATTAATACTTAATACTTTATATTTAATACTTTATTTAGTGACAGTGTCCGCCTTCGCAACCGCAGTCGTCTCCGCAGCCATCACCGCAGCTGTCGCATCCGCAACCGCAGCCATCACCACCACTCATCATTTTCACAAGTTCCTGAATTTCTTCGTTCGTAGCAGGACGGCTTTCCAGTATTTCACCTTCAAAGATCAGGTCGGCACCAGCCAACGGGTGGTTGAGGTCGACTACTACAATATCCGGTTTGATTTCTACTACGCTGGCATTTACGCGTTGACCGTCACCAGTCATCAAAGGCACGATGTTACCCTCTTTAATACGTTCGCTGTCAAATTTGCCATCTATTTCAAAGATATTTTTGGGGAGGTCAATAACGTGTTGTTCGTCATATTGTCCGTAAGCCTTATCTGCCGGAATGGTAAAGTCAAATTTATCACCTTTAGAAAGAGCAGTTATCTGATTTTCGAAATCTTCGAGTGTTGTTCCTAATCCTGAAATGAATTGAAAGGGATGTTCTGCTTTTGCTTCTTCGAACAACTCTTTTTCACCATCTTCCATTGTATATAGTTTGTATGCAACGGTAATGTACTTGTTTTCTACTGTTTCCATCTGATATTTTTTGTTTCTGATTAATAATTCCCGGTAATCCGGGTCGACAAAGATACGAATTATTTGCTTTTACTCCGGTATAGGGAGGGTAAATTTCAGATTATTAAGTGCTTTTGTCAGAAAAGAAAAGTAGAACACATCCTTTGATAATAGTTGTAAATTCAACCTTTAAGTGATAAAATAGAGAAATAATACCACTCTTCTCTTACAATTATTAGCTTTTAAGTGATTTTTTTCTTCGATTTGTTTGGAGTTAATAAAAAAGCCCTTACCTTTGCAGCACGAAAATAAAGAAAAGAAGATATGAATATGTTACATACATCTATTAACCTAGCAGTCCTGCATATTATTCGCGTCGTGGTGGTCCCATCAAGAGCGTGAGAAAGGTTTTTGTGTTGTATGTGTTCGTACCATAAAAGATAGAATTTAGAGCCTTTCTCACTTGTGTGAGGAAGGCTCTTTAATTAAAAGATAGATTGAAATGAAAAAGCAATTACGCAGTTCGTTTAGTACACAAGGCCGTCGGATGGCGGGAGCCCGTGCATTATGGGCAGCCAACGGCATGAAGAAGAATCAGATGGGTAAACCCATTATCGCTATCGTCAATTCGTTCACACAGTTTGTTCCGGGACATGTGCATCTGCATGAAATCGGTCAGCTGGTGAAGGCAGAGATTGAGAAGCTGGGATGCTTCGCTGCGGAATTCAATACAATAGCTATCGACGACGGTATAGCAATGGGACATGACGGTATGCTTTACTCGCTTCCTTCACGTGACATCATTGCAGACAGTGTAGAGTATATGGTTAATGCGCACAAGGCAGATGCAATGGTATGTATCAGCAATTGCGATAAGATCACTCCCGGAATGTTGATGGCAGCTATGCGTCTGAATATTCCTGCCGTATTTGTATCGGGCGGTCCGATGGAAGCCGGAGAATGGAATGGTCAGCACCTGGATTTGATCGATGCGATGATTAAATCGGCCGATGAAAGTGTCAGCGATCAGGAAGTAGCGAATATCGAGCAAAATGCTTGTCCTACTTGCGGATGTTGTTCCGGTATGTTTACCGCTAACTCAATGAACTGCCTGAATGAAGCAATCGGACTGGCTCTTCCCGGAAACGGAACCATCGTAGCTACACACGAGAATCGTACGCAGCTTTTCAAAGATGCAGCAGAACTGATCGTGAAAAATGCAAAGTTATATTATGAAGAAGGAGACGAAAGTGTGCTTCCTCGTAGCATTGCTACCCGTCAGGCTTTCTTGAATGCCATGACGCTGGATATAGCAATGGGTGGTTCTACTAATACAGTTCTTCACCTGTTGGCTATTGCTCATGAAGCAGAGGTAGATTTCAAGATGGATGATATCGATATGCTTTCTCGCAAGGCTCCTTGTCTTTGTAAGGTGGCTCCCAATACACAGAAATATCATATTCAGGATGTAAACCGTGCCGGTGGTATTATAGCTATCATGGATGAACTGGCAAAAGGCGGTCTGATAGATACATCTGTTCGACGGGTAGACGGAATGTCATTGGCGGAAGCTATTAATGAATATTCAATCACCAGCCCGAATGTAAGCGAAAAGGCAATTAAAAAATATTCGAGCGCAGCCGGAAATAGATTCAATCTCGTACTTGGTTCACAGGGCATGTACTATAAGGAACTGGATAAAGACCGTGCAAACGGATGTATCCGCGATTTGGAACATGCTTATAGCAAAGACGGTGGATTGGCCGTATTGAAAGGTAACATTGCCCAAGACGGTTGTGTGGTAAAAACAGCAGGTGTAGACGAAAGTATCTGGAAATTTACCGGACCTGCCAAAGTATTTGATTCGCAAGAAGCAGCCTGTGAAGGCATCCTCGGAGGCCGAGTCGTCAGTGGCGATGTCGTCGTCATTACGCACGAAGGTCCGAAGGGTGGTCCCGGTATGCAGGAAATGCTTTATCCTACCTCTTATATCAAATCTCGTCATCTCGGAAAAGAATGTGCTTTGATTACCGATGGACGTTTCAGTGGTGGAACTTCCGGATTGAGTATCGGACATGTTTCTCCCGAGGCGGCAGCTGGAGGCAATATCGGAAAAATTGTAGATGGAGATATTATCGAAATCGATATTCCGGCCCGGAAGATTAACGTGCAACTGACGGATGAAGAACTGGCGGCTCGTCCGATGACTCCTGTCACTCGTGACCGTTATGTACCGAAGAGCCTGAAGGCGTATGCTAGCATGGTAAGCTCTGCCGATAAGGGAGCAGTGAGATTAATCTGATATAGTTCATTTATCAACTATCAACTAATATGAAAGATTTAATAACAGGTGCAGAGGCTATGATGCGCTCCTTGGAACATCAGGGAGTGACTACCATCTTCGGTTACCCCGGTGGTTCCATAATGCCGGTGTTCGATGCCTTGTACGATCATCAAAATATATTGAACCATATTTTGGTTCGTCACGAGCAGGGAGCTGCCCATGCGGCACAAGGTTATGCCCGTGTATCAGGAGAAGTAGGTGTTTGCCTGGTGACGAGCGGTCCCGGAGCAACTAATACGGTAACAGGTATTGCAGATGCGATGATCGATAGTACCCCTATCGTAGTGATTGCCGGGCAGGTAGGAACAGGGTTTCTTGGAACGGATGCTTTTCAGGAAGTTGACTTGGTAGGTATTACGCAGCCGATCGCTAAATGGAGCTATCAGATCCGTCGTGCGGAAGATGTAGCTTGGGCGGTAGCACGTGCGTTTTATATTGCCCGTAGTGGTCGTCCCGGTCCGGTGGTACTGGACTTTGCCAAGAATGCGCAAGTAGAAAAAACGAAATATGAACCGACGAAAGTCGATTTTATCCGCAGTTATGTTCCTGTTCCCGATACGGACGAGGAGTCTGTACAGGCAGCTGCCGAACTGATTAATAACGCCGAACGTCCGCTTGTATTGGTTGGACAGGGTGTTGAATTGGGAAATGCACAAAACGAATTGCGTGAATTTATCGAAAAGGCGGATATGCCTGCAGGCTGTACGCTGCTCGGACTGTCAGCTTTGCCGACAGAACATCCGTTGAATAAAGGTATGTTGGGTATGCACGGTAATTTGGGACCGAATATCAATACCAATAAATGCGATGTACTGATTGCTGTCGGTATGCGCTTTGATGACCGTGTGACTGGCAATCTGGCTACTTACGCGAAACAGGCGAAAGTGATTCATTTTGATATCGATCCTGCAGAAGTCAATAAGAATGTAAAGGTAGATGTAGCTGTTTTGGGAGATTGCAAGGAGACATTGGCTTCTGTGACTAAACTCCTGAAAAAGAAAACTCATACCAAATGGATTGATAGCTTCAAAGAATATGAGAAAGTAGAGGAAGAAAAAGTAATCCGTCCCGAACTTCACCCTGCAACAAACTCTTTGAGTATGGGAGAAGTGGTACGTGCGGTAAGCAATGCTACTCATCATGAAGCAGTTTTGGTAACGGATGTAGGTCAAAACCAGATGATGTCTGCACGTTACTTCAAATATACGAAAGAACGCAGTATCATCACTTCCGGAGGACTTGGAACAATGGGCTTCGGCCTTCCCGCAGCTATCGGGGCAACTTTTGGAGCACCGGAACGTACCGTATGCGTATTTATGGGAGATGGCGGACTGCAAATGAATATTCAGGAGTTGGGTACGATTATGGAGCAGAAAGCTCCAGTGAAAATTATCTGCCTGAATAATAATTACCTCGGAAACGTACGCCAGTGGCAAGCTATGTTCTTCAATCACCGCTATTCGTTTACTCCGATGTTGAATCCGGATTACATGAAGATTGCTTCGGCTTATGATATTCCTTCCAAACGTGCTTTCACCCGTGAAGAACTGAAAGAAGCTATTGCAGAAATGCTGGCGACAGATGGTCCGTTCCTGCTCGAAGCGTGCGTAGTGGAAGAAGGCAATGTTTTGCCGATGACTCCTCCGGGTGGTTCGGTCAATCAGATGCTGTTGGAATGCTAGGGGAAGTTGAATATTGAGAATGGAAGATTGAAAGTTCGCAATTAAAATTTAGGATTATGAGTGACAAGACATTATATACGATAATAGTTCATTCCGAAAATATAGCCGGATTGCTGAATCAGGTAACTGCTGTATTTACTCGTCGGCAAATCAACATCGAGAGTCTGAATGTATCTGCTTCTTCTATTAAAGGTGTACACAAGTATACGATTACAGCCTTGACGGATAAGGACACCATTGAGAAGGTAGTGAAACAGATCGAAAAGAAGATCGATGTGATTCAGGCACATTATTTCACCGAGGATGAAATATACTTCCATGAGATTGCACTATATAAGGTATCTACTCCTGCTTTTCAGGAAACCCCGGAAGCATCCAAGTTGATCCGCAGATACAATGCCCGTGTAGTGGAAGTTAATCCGGTATTTTCTATTGTCGAGAAAAATGGTATGAGCGAAGATATAACCTCACTCTACGGTGAACTGAAGGCTTTAAATTGTGTTTTGCAGTTTGTACGGTCGGGACGCGTAGCGATTACCACCAGTTGCTTTGAACGGGTGAACGAGTTTCTCGATGGACGGGAAGCCATGTATAACCAGAGTAAAAACCAACAAGAATAATGAGTGAAGAAAATAAAATAGGAACTTATCAGTTTGTGGCAGAACCGTTCCATGTTGACTTTAACGGACGTCTGACTATGGGCGTACTGGGAAATCATTTGTTGAATTGTGCCGGCTTTCACGCAAGTGACCGTGGCTTTGGTATTGCAACACTGAACGAGGATAATTACACCTGGGTACTTTCACGTCTGGCCATTGAGTTGGATGAAATGCCTTATCAATATGAGAACTTTTCAGTTCAAACATGGGTGGAAAATGTCTACCGTTTGTTTACTGACCGTAACTTTGCTATTATTGATAAGGATGGGAAAAAGATTGGTTATGCGCGTTCCGTATGGGCGATGATTAATCTCAATACCCGCAAACCGGCCGATCTATTGACCTTGCACGGAGGAAGTATCGTAGATTATGTCTGTGACGAACCTTGTCCTATTGAAAAGCCTTCACGTATTAAAGTGACAAGCGATCAGCCAATGGCTACCCTGACGGCAAAATACAGTGATATTGATATTAACGGTCACGTGAACAGCATCCGTTACATCGAGCATATCCTTGATTTGTTCCCGATAGAGCTGTACAAGACCAAACGTATCCGCCGTTTCGAGATGGCGTACGTAGCCGAAAGTTACTTTGGTGATGAGCTCTCTTTCTTCTGCGATGAAGTGAATGCAAACGAGTTTCACGTAGAAGTAAAGAAGAATGGCAGCGAAGTTGTTTGCCGTTCGAAAGTGATATTTGAATAAATGTGAGAATACAAAATTAATTAATAACGGATGACGTAAGTCATCAAAAACTAAAAACAAAAAGAAAATGGCACAGTTGAATTTTGGAGGTACTACTGAAACTGTAGTAATCCGTGACGAATTTCCATTGGAAAAAGCTCGTGAAGTATTGAAAAATGAAACAATTGCTGTAATCGGTTATGGCGTACAGGGACCTGGACAGGCACTGAACTTGCGTGATAACGGTTTCAATGTAATCGTTGGTCAACGTGAAGGAAAAACATACGATAAAGCAGTAGCAGACGGATGGGTTCCGGGCGAAACTTTGTTCGGCATTGAAGAAGCTTGCGAGAAAGGTTCTATCGTAATGTGCTTGTTGTCTGACGCAGCAGTAATGTCTGTATGGCCTACTATCAAACCTTACCTGACTGCCGGAAAAGCTCTTTATTTCTCACATGGTTTTGCTATCACTTGGAACGACCGTACAGGTGTAGTTCCTCCTACTGATATCGACGTTATCATGGTTGCTCCTAAAGGTTCGGGTACTTCTTTGCGTACAATGTTCCTCGAAGGACGTGGCTTGAACTCTTCTTATGCTATCTATCAGGATGCTACAGGCAAAGCAATGGACAGAACCATCGCACTGGGTATCGGTATTGGTTCCGGTTATCTGTTCGAAACAACTTTCCAACGTGAAGCTACTTCTGACTTGACAGGTGAACGCGGTTCATTGATGGGCGCTATCCAAGGTTTGTTGCTGGCACAGTACGAAGTATTGCGTGAAAACGGTCATACTCCTTCTGAAGCATTCAATGAAACAGTAGAAGAACTGACACAGTCATTGATGCCGTTGTTTGCAAAGAACGGTATGGACTGGATGTATGCTAACTGTTCTACTACTGCTCAACGTGGTGCTCTTGATTGGATGGGCCCATTCCACGATGCTATCAAGCCGGTAGTTGAAAAGTTGTATCATAGCGTCAAAACTGGTAACGAAGCACAGATTTCTATCGATAGTAATTCACAACCTGATTATCGTGAAAAATTGAATGAAGAGCTCCGTCAACTGCGTGAAAGCGAAATGTGGCAGACTGCAGTAACTGTTCGTAAACTTCGTCCGGAAAACAATTAAGCTGGATAAATTATACAAGTTTATAAAAGGGAGAGGGCTGTTTGCTTTCTCCCCTTTTTTTGTTAAAAAGAGATTTAGAAATGAACAAATGAGGCTTGCCGAATTTTTTTTCAAAAATATATTGATAATATGGACAAAAAATGCAAGTTTATGTTTATCTTTGCGTCATCAGATAAAATAAACGAGAAGTATGAATTAACTTAACCAGCCCTGAAGAATGATTAACATCACTAAATAAATAAGCGAATGACGCTGCTTTTGATTTCTCAGAAGTGGTGATTTAGTGTGTTTTACCTTTGTGGAAATTGATATTTCTTTTTAAGATCTGTATTTGTATATTGAAAATAAAAGTCATTTATTGACTTCTTAAATAAAGAATAGTACTGATGTGAAATAAAATATTGTTTGTTTTGTTTGTGTTAAAACGAAGTGCGGTTTCGTGAGAAAGTGCACTTTGTTAAAAGGAGGATTAAGTATTTAATCCTCCTTTTTAATGAATAACATCAGTCTTTTATAGAAAGGATGTTTGGTAAGGGTGGAGGCATCTCCTAATATAACAAGCTTCATTCGTGCCCTTGTAATCGCTACATTCATTCGTCGCAAATCATTCAGGAATCCAATCTGCCCATCTTCGTTGGCACGTACAAGACTGATGAAAATAACATCTCGCTCCTGTCCCTGAAAACCGTCTACCGTGTTTACGGTGATGAGGCTGCGGAAGGGACGTAAAAAGCTGCTCCCTTTGATCTTTCCCCTCAAATATTGCACTTGCGCCTTGTAGGGTGAAATCAGACCGAAATCAATTCTTTCATCCAGTATCCGTTCTTTGCCGATACGTTCGATATATGCTTCCAGTTCCTGTAGTAATAGATTGGCTTCCTGCTTGTTGATGCGTCCGAAGCTCTCGCCTACAAAATCTTCGTGAAAGTCCATTTCTGAAGTATCAATCCAGTTCATAGGAGTGTCAAAGTCAAGAATACCTCGATAGCGCACTTCCGGGGCAGCTTCCAGTTCTCCGTGGTAGAACCAGTCGGAGGGAAACTGCATGATGGCCTCGTGCATTCTGTACTGTACCTTTAGTAAAGAGACAGCAGAAGGCTTTTGCTGAACCACTTTTTCCATTAACGTGTGATCCAGTCCTCCACGAGCGGCTTCTATACATTTGATAGTCGGCGGGAGCTGGCAATGATCTCCTGCAAGGATGACACGGTCTGCTTTGCGGATGGCAATCCAGCAGGCAGCTTCGAGCGCTTGAGCAGCTTCGTCAATGAACAAAGTAGGAAAACGACGCCCGTTGAGCAGACGATGGTTACTGCTGACTAGCGTAGAAGCAATCACACGGGCACTATCAAAAAGATCGGCATTGATTTGTATTTCCAACTCCGTAGCACGATCGCGGAGATGACTCATGCGATTACGCATACCTTCCCGTTCAGAATAACTACCCCGGCGCATCCGGCTACCCATTTCACGGATAGATTTGCGAATTCCCCAAAGTTCCGGATAGGCAGGATGGCTTTCAAACCTACGTTCATAGGTGGATGATAGCATTTTGTCGTTGACCCGGGTAGGATTTCCGATGCGGAGTACGGGTACTCCCCGGTCTACCAGTTTCTCACAAATCCAGTCGACAGCAGTGTTACTTTGTGCACAGACAAGTACTTGCGGTTCCCGGTGCAATGTTTCATAAATCGCTTCGACAAGAGTCGTTGTTTTTCCGGTTCCCGGAGGACCGTGAACGATGGATACATCACGCGTGCAGAGTACCTTGTTGACAGCTGTTTCCTGTGTGCTGTTCAACCAGGGGAAGCGGACAGGATACAACTCCCGGAATCCCGGTTTTTGTGTGCCAAGCAAAATATCACGCAGTTCTGCCAGACGATTATCTTTAGCTCGTATGGTGTCTTCCAGTGCCTCGAACATGGCCCGGTAGGATGTTTCGTCAAAATAAAGTTGCACCCCCAGTATGCCGTCAGTTTGCAGTTCCGCTAAAGCTCCCGCTCCGGGAAGTACAACTACCATTCGCTCCTCATCCGCAAAGCTGACAGTAGCGATGAAATTCATGTACTTCACTTTTCCTTCGAATGATTGGTGGAAAAAGCAGACGGGACGGCCGAACTCGAAGGAATGCTCTATTTCTTTATTTTCGGTCCGTGTAATATCTATTACAAGCTGGTTCAGAGAATTGTAGTAACTTCGGCCAAGAGAGACGGGATACCAGCAGAGACCGCGTTTCACTTTACGGGCAACGCCCATTGTTTCGGTCTGCCGTTTAAATTCTTCCTTCTCGTATTCATACTCCATCCGCAGGAGGAGTTGCTGTTGCTGAAGGTCGATGATTGGACTTTTCGGATTATTACTCATAATAGGCGCAAAGGTAACAAATCTTCGTTCCGGGTAGAAAAAATATTTCATTTTGTTAAACATTACTCGAACGTCGTTCGTTATTTTTATAAATAGACTCATAAAAGATAAAACAATATGGTATATGATGTGACTATGTTAGAAGCTTTCTACGCTGCTTATAAAGGAAAGATAGAACACGTACGGGCTATATTGAAACGCCCCTTAACGTTGGCCGAGAAAATTTTGTATGCTCATCTGTATGATGTAGCCGATTTAAAAGATTACAAACGGGGAGAAGATTATGTGAACTTCCGTCCCGACCGTGTAGCTATGCAGGATGCGACTGCGCAGATGGCATTGCTTCAATTTATGAATGCAGGTAAGGATCAGGTGGCTGTGCCCTCGACAGTACATTGCGATCACTTGATACAGGCGTACAAAGGTGCAAAGGAGGATATTGCTACGGCAAGATTGACCAATGAAGAAGTATACGATTTCCTTCGAGATGTATCTTCCCGTTACGGCATCGGTTTCTGGAAACCGGGAGCAGGTATTATCCACCAGGTAGTGCTCGAAAACTATGCTTTCCCCGGAGGTATGATGGTAGGAACGGATTCTCACACTCCTAATGCAGGCGGACTGGGCATGGTGGCTATCGGTGTCGGTGGCGCGGATGCAGTGGATGTGATGACAGGAATGGAATGGGAACTGAAAATGCCGAAGATTATCGGTGTTCGCCTGACCGGAAAACTAAGTGGCTGGACATCTCCGAAAGATGTAATCCTGAAACTGGCCGGCATTCTTACCGTAAAAGGAGGAACGAATGCTATTATCGAATATTTTGGTCCCGGAACCGAGTCCCTTTCTGCTACCGGGAAAGCTACCATTTGTAATATGGGTGCCGAAGTAGGGGCTACTACCTCTCTGTTCCCGTTTGACGGGCGCATGGCTGCCTATTTGAGAGCTACCGGCAGAGATTGTGTAGTCGATTGGGCTGAAGCTGTCGATGCCGATCTTCGTGCGGATGATGTAGTGACCGACGAACCATCCAACTATTATGACCGTGTAATTGAAATAGACTTGTCGGAACTCGAACCTTATATAAACGGACCGTTTACACCGGATGCCGCTACTCCAATTTCCGAATTTGCAGAAAAAGTGTTATTGAACGGCTACCCTCGCAAAATGGAGGTGGGCTTGATTGGTTCATGTACCAATTCTTCTTATCAGGATTTGAGCCGTGCGGCTTCTCTGGCAAAACAGGTCACTGAAAAGAACTTGAGTGTCGCTGCTCCGTTGATTGTTAATCCGGGTTCGGAACAAATCCGGGCTACTGCCGAAAGAGATGGTATGATTGAAGCTTTTGAACAGTTGGGCGCCACGATTATGGCAAATGCCTGCGGTCCTTGTATCGGTCAATGGAAACGCGAGACGGACGATCCGACACGGAAAAATTCAATCGTTACTTCTTTCAACCGTAACTTTGCCAAACGTGCTGACGGTAATCCGAATACCTATGCATTTGTAGCTTCTCCGGAACTGACGATGGCATTAACGATTGCTGGTGACCTCTGCTTCAATCCGTTGAAAGACAGACTGGTAAATCATGACGGAGAAAAGGTGAAACTATCCGAACCTGTAGGAGATGAACTTCCTTTGAAAGGTTTTACATCCGGAAATGAGGGATATATTGCCCCACACGGAGCAAAAACGGAAATCAAGGTGAAGTCTGATTCTCAACGTCTCCAACTCCTGACGCCTTTCCCGGCATGGGACGGACAGGATTTACTGAATATGCCTTTACTGATTAAAGCACAAGGCAAATGTACTACCGACCATATCTCTATGGCAGGTCCGTGGCTCCGCTTCCGGGGACATTTGGAGAATATTTCCGACAATATGCTGATGGGAGCTGTCAATGCTTTCAACGGTGAAACGAACAGCGTTTGGAATCGTTCAACAAATACTTATGGAACAGTTTCCGGTACGGCAAAAATGTATAAGTCTGAAGGTATTCCGTCTATAGTTGTTGCCGAAGAGAATTATGGAGAAGGTTCCAGCCGTGAACACGCAGCCATGGAACCGCGCTTTCTCAATGTGCGTGTCATTCTGGCTAAGAGTTTTGCCCGTATCCACGAAACGAATCTGAAAAAACAGGGAATGCTTGCTCTTACTTTTGTAGACAAGGCGGATTATGACAAGATCCAGGAACACGATCTTCTGTCAGTCGTAGGTTTAGTCCATTTCGCACCGGGTCGTAATTTGACGATTGTTCTTCATCACGAAGACGGAACGAAAGAAAGTTTTGAAGTACAACATACATATAATGAACAGCAGATAGCCTGGTTCCGTGCCGGTTCTGCTTTAAATGCAAGATAAAAAATGAGCAAGATAACCATGCAAACAGATGGTACGTTGCTGGTGCCTGATGTGCCTACCGTACCTTATATTACCGGTGATGGAGTAGGAGCGGAAGTGACTCCTGCCATGCAAGCCGTAGTGGATGCAGCTATCCGGAAAGCCTATGGCGGCAAACGTCGGATCGAATGGAAAGAAGTGTTGGCGGGAGAACGTGCCTTCCATGCAATAGGTTCCTGGTTGCCGGATGAAACAATGAAAACCTTTCAGGAATACCTGATAGGAATCAAAGGCCCGTTGACAACTCCTGTCGGAGGTGGAATCCGGTCGTTGAATGTAGCGCTGCGTCAGACACTTGATTTATATGTCTGCCTTCGTCCGGTCCGTTGGTATCAGGGAGTACAGTCGCCTGTCAAATCACCTGAAAAAGTGAACATGTGCGTGTTCCGTGAAAATACGGAAGATATTTACGCAGGTATCGAGTGGGAAGCCGGTACTCCGGAAGCTGAAAAGTTCTATAAATTCCTGAAAGACGAAATGGGAGTAACAAAAGTCCGTTTCCCGGAAACCTCTTCTTTCGGTGTGAAACCTGTATCACGTGAGGGTACCGAACGTCTGGTACGTGCTGCCTGCCAGTATGCACTCGATCATCATTTACCTTCTGTAACCCTGGTGCATAAAGGAAATATCATGAAGTTCACAGAAGGTGGTTTTAAGAAATGGGGCTACGAACTGGCACAACGTGAATTTGCCGATGCTTTGGCAGACGGCAGACTGGTGATAAAAGATTGCATTGCCGATGCTTTCTTACAAAATACACTCCTGATTCCCGAAGAATATTCCGTAATAGCTACCTTGAACCTGAATGGAGACTATGTTTCCGATCAACTCGCAGCTATGGTAGGCGGTATCGGTATTGCTCCGGGAGCAAACATCAACTATCAAACAGGACATGCCATCTTTGAAGCGACTCATGGAACAGCTCCCAATATTGCGGGAAAAGATGTGGTGAACCCTTGTTCTATTATACTTTCGGCAGTGATGATGCTCGAATATTTTGATTGGAAAGAAGCGGCTGCTCTGATAGAGAAAGCCTTGGAACAAAGCTTCCTGGACGCTCGTGCTACACACGATTTAGCTCGTTTTATGCCGAATGGAACCTCCCTCTCTACTTCCGCTTTCACTCGTGAGATCGTGGAAAGAATTGAAAAATAAAAGTAACGAATAAAAAACGAAGAAAGATGAAAAAAGAGTACCTGATTTACAAACTTTCCGAGGAGATGAAGGAAGCTACCCGGATTGATAATGAATTGTTCCCAAAGTTTGATGTGAAACGTGGATTGCGTAATGAAGACGGCACAGGTGTATTGGTAGGTTTAACCAAAATCGGTAATGTAGTAGGCTATGAACGTATTCCGGGTGGTGGACTGAAACCGATACCGGGAAAATTATTCTATCGTGGTTATGATGTGGAAGATATTTCGCATGCCATTATCAAAGAGAAACGTTTTGGTTTTGAAGAAGTGGCTTACCTGTTGCTTTCCGGACGTCTGCCGGATAAAGAAGAACTGCTTTCTTTCCGTGATTTGATTAACGACAATATGCCGTTGGAGCAGAAGACAAAAATGAATATCATAGAGTTGGAAGGAAACAACATCATGAATATTCTTTCACGCAGTGTGCTCGAAATGTACCGTTTTGATGCGAATGCGGATGATACTTCCCGGGATAACCTGATGCGCCAGAGTATTGAACTGATTTCGAAATTCCCCACTATCATTGCTTATGCGTACAATATGCTTCGTCATGCTACTTTCGGACGTTCTCTGCATATCCGCCATCCGCAGGAAAAACTCTCTATTGCCGAGAACTTCCTGTACATGCTGAAAAGAAATTATACTGAACTCGATGCTCGTACCCTCGATTTGTTACTGATTCTTCAGGCAGAACATGGGGGTGGTAACAACTCCACTTTCACCGTTCGCGTTACTTCTTCTACCGGAACGGATACATATTCGGCCATCGCCGCAGGTATCGGTTCTTTGAAAGGCCCGCTTCACGGAGGTGCAAATATTCAGGTTGCCGACATGTTCCAGCATCTGAAAGAAAATATCAAAGACTGGACAAGTGTGGATGAGATAGACACTTATTTCACCCGAATGTTGAATAAGGAAGTATATAATAAGAGCGGACTGATCTACGGAATAGGACATGCTGTTTATACGATCTCCGATCCCCGTGCTCTTCTGTTGAAAGAATTGGCTCGTGACCTTGCCCGTGAAAAAGGAAGAGAAAGCGAATTTGCTTTCCTCGAACTGTTGGAAGAACGTGCTATCGCTACTTTCGGACGTGTTAAAAACAACGGAAAGACAGTATCCAGCAATATCGACTTCTATTCAGGCTTTGTGTATGAAATGATCGGCTTACCGCAGGAAATCTTCACTCCTCTGTTTGCTATGGCGCGTATCGTAGGCTGGTGTGCACATCGTAATGAAGAATTGACCTTCGAAGGCAAACGAATTATCCGCCCGGCTTATAAGAATGTACTCGATGATTTGGCTTATATTCCAATCAAGAAACGCTGATAAAAACAAATCCTTTTATTGAATATATAAGTGATCCCGGATGTATGCCTGGTAATTCCAGGTATGCGTTCGGGAATGCTGTTTTTATGTTCGTAAAGGAATGTATTTCAGATTCTTTCTCTTTTTTGTACCGTCATTCATCTCATTTTTGTTATTTTTGCGTGTTACAAAAAAAAGATCGACATGAATATAGATGCTTTTAATCTATTTCTGGGCGTGATGAGCCTGATTGCCTTGGTTGTTTTTATCGCCCTTTACTTTGTGAAAGCCGGATATGGCATTTTCCGCACGGCATCGTGGGGCGTAGCTATATCCAATAAACTAGCATGGATATTGATGGAAGCTCCGGTTTTCCTGGTGATGTCCGTAATGTGGATATATTCCGAGCGTCGGTTTGAACCGGTGATCTTCACTTTTTTCCTGTTCTTCCAGATTCACTACTTTCAGCGTGCTTTCATTTTTCCTCTGTTATTGACGGGGAAAAGTGAGATGCCGCTGGCAATCATGTCGATGGGTGTTCTTTTTAATTTGTTGAATGGCTATATGCAAGGTAAATGGATCTTTTATCTTGCTCCCGAAACGATGTATCAATCCGGTTGGTTCACTTCACCGTGGTTTATTATAGGCACACTGCTTTTTTTCACAGGTATGCTGACGAACTGGCATTCGGATTATATCATCCGGCACTTGCGTAAACCGGGAGATACCCGGCATTATCTGCCTCAAAAAGGAATGTACCGTTATGTCACTTCCGCCAACTATTTTGGTGAAATAGTAGAATGGGCAGGATGGGCGATACTCACCTGTTCACTTTCCGGACTTGTTTTCCTTTGGTGGACGATTGCCAACCTTGTTCCCCGTGCCAATGCCATCTGGTGCCGTTATCGCGAAGAATTCGGAGATGCGGTGGGAGAACGGAAACGAGTGTTCCCTTTCCTTTATTAGGTATTAGAGGCACTTTTCATCACGACTTAAATATGACTTAATAAATATAACTACTATGGAATCTAAACTTTTTAGCCCGGTCACTTTTGGGCCTTTGACGTTGCGGAATCGAACAATCCGTTCGGCAGCTTTTGAGAGCATGTGTCCGGAGAATACTCCTACGCAGATGTTGCTGGATTACCATCGTTCGGTAGCTGCGGGAGGAGTGGGTATGACAACAGTGGCCTATGCCGCTGTGACGCAAAGCGGACTTTCTTTCGACCGTCAGTTGTGGTTGCGCCCGTCTATTATTCCCCGTTTACATGAATTGACAAAAGCTGTGCACGATGAAGGTGCAGCAGTGGGTATACAAATCGGACATTGTGGAAATATGTCCCATCGAAATATTTGTGGTGTCACTCCTATATCCGCATCTTCGGGTTTTAATCTTTACTCTCCTACGTTTGTGCGTGGAATGGAAAAGGAGGAGTTGCCGGAAATGGCACAAGCGTATGGAAATGCAGTCAATCTGGCGAGAGAAGCAGGATTTGACGCTGTTGAGGTACATGCAGGACATGGATATCTGATTAGTCAGTTCCTTTCTCCATATACCAATCATCGGAAGGATGAATACGGTGGTTCGCTCGAAAACCGGATGCATTTTATGGACTTGGTGATGGAAGAAGTGATGAGAGCGGCAGGCAATGATATGGCTGTTTTCGTGAAAATGAATATGCGTGACGGTTTCAAAGGAGGCATGGAGATTGACGAATCGATACAAGTGGCCAAACGTCTATTGGAACATGGCGTTCATGGATTGGTGTTGAGTGGAGGCTTTGTGAGCCGTGCACCGATGTATGTGATGCGGGGTGCCATGCCGATCCGTTCGATGTCTTACTATATGAATTGCTGGTGGTTGAAATACGGAGTTCGTATGTTTGGTAAATGGATGATACCCTCTGTGCCTTTTAAAGAAGCATATTTCCTTGAAGATGCACTAAAATTCCGGGCAGCTCTTCCAAATGCGCCACTGATTTATGTCGGCGGTCTTGTTTCCCGCCAGAAAATAGATGAAGTGCTCGATTCCGGTTTTGATGCCGTGCAGATGGCGAGAGCTTTGCTCAACGAACCGGGATTTGTAAACCGGATGAAAAAGGAGGAACAGGCACGCTGCAACTGTGGACACAGTAATTATTGCATCGGTCGTATGTATACGATAGAAATGGCTTGTCATCAACATTTGAAAGAACAAATTCCTTTGTCTTTGCAAAAGGAGATTGATAAATTGGAGAAAAAATGAGTGAAATGAAATGGGCGATTATCACCGGTGCAGACGGAGGAATGGGGACAGAAATAACACGTGCCGTAGCCAAAGCCGGTTATCGAATCATAATGGCATGTTATAATCCAAAGAAAGCGGAGATTGTTCGCGAATGTTTGAGCAAGGAAACCGAAAACCCGTATTTGGAAGTAATGGCTATTGATTTGTCTTCCATGCAATCGGTAGTTTCTTTTGCCAACCGTATCTTGGAAAGAAACCTTCCCATTACTCTGTTAATGAATAACGCCGGAACGATGGAGACTGGTTTTCATACTACTTCTGATGGGTTTGAGCGAACGGTAAGTGTGAACTATATGGGACCTTATCTGCTTACCCGGAAATTGGTTCCGCTGATGGTGCGTGGAGCGCGTATCGTCAATATGGTTTCTTGTACATACGCAATCGGTAAACTCGATTTTCCCGATTTCTTTCACAGAGGAAAAACGGGGCGTTTTTGGAGAATTCCTGTTTACAGTAACACCAAACTGGCTTTGTTACTATTTACTTTCGAACTCTCCAGGCAACTTAGTGAGAAAGGAATCACCGTCAATGCCGCTGATCCGGGAATTGTTTCTACTAATATCATTACGATGCATAAGTGGTTCGATCCGTTGACGGATATTTTTTTCCGTCCTTTTATCCGCAAACCGAAAAAAGGGGCTTCTACGGCAGTCGGTTTATTGTTGGATGAAAAGGAAGCAGGCGTGACAGGACAACTGTATGTCAATAACCACCGGAAAAACTTGTCTGATAAATACACGAATCATGTGCAGAAAGAGCAGTTGTGGGAGGTGACGGAACGGTCGTTGGCGAGCTGGCTGAAGTAGTATTTACTTATATATAGGTATTGCGCATATCTATATATCTCTTTTATATTGTCTTATTTTTACCGAAAGATAGGGATTGTTTTGCACTTTTTTTTCTACTTACCTTTGCATCGCTTTTAGAGCAATGAAAAGGTATAAAGTAAAAAGGTAAAAAGGAGATGAGTAATAAGTATTTTCTGGTTTTTCTAGTGTTCTTGTTTTCCGTATCAGCATATTCACAACGTGGGCATCATCGTAACAGTTTGATTTCGGGTAGAGTGATGTCTACAGAAAAGGAAGTTGTGGATTTTGCAACGGTCTATCTGAAAGGAACCAATCACGGTTGCTATACAGATGAAAAGGGCATCTATCATTTGAAAACTACGGCGGGTGAATATACCCTGGTTGTTTCAGCTATCGGCTACCAGACCGTAGAAAAGAAAGTCAAACTAGGCAAGGGAGAGAGAATAAAGGTAAATATCACCATTGCTCCGGCAGTAAAAGAGTTGGGAGAGGTGGTAGTTACGACATCCGGTGTCGGTCGTGTGAATAAATCTGCTTTTAATGCGGTAGCCATTGATGCGAAGAAACTGCATAACAGTACGCAGACCTTGGCGGGCGCACTGACTAAAGTGCCGGGGGTAAAGCTCCGTGAATCAGGTGGAGTAGGGTCGGATATGCAATTGTATATTGATGGTTTCAGCGGGAAACATGTGAAAATATTCATTGACGGCATACCACAGGAGGGAGCCGGTGCTGCATTCGATTTGAATAATGTCCCTATTAATTTCGCAGACCGTATTGAGGTGTATAAAGGAGTGGTTCCGGTAGGATTCGGAACAGATGCCATCGGAGGCGTTGTGAATATCGTTACCAACAAGCAGCCCGGAAAATGGTTTATGGACGCTTCCTATTCTTACGGGTCATTTAATACTCATAAGTCATACGCACGTTTCGGACAAACATTCAAGAACGGTTTCATGTATGAAGTCAGTGCTTTCCAGAATTTCTCGGACAATGATTACTATGTGGACACTTATGTACGCGAGTTTGAGATTCGGGAAGACGGCAGCGTACGTTTTCCGCCGCTCGATAAAAGCAAAATTTATCATCTGAAGCGTTTTAACGATCAGTACCATAATGAAGCTGTGATCGGAAAAATCGGTCTGGTGGGAAAGAAATGGGCGGACAGACTGGCATTGAGTTTCAATTATTCTCATTTTTATAAAGAGATACAGACAGGCGTTTATCAAGATGTCGTGTTCGGTGAGAAATTCCGCAAGGGACATTCATTGGTTCCTTCATTGGAGTACTATAAAAAGAACTTGTTCGTCAAGAATCTGGATTTGCTATTTACTGCCAACTATAATCATAATATCACCAACAATGTAGATACGGCTTCCCGGGCTTACAACTGGCGAGGAGATTTCTATGAAAAGGGTAGCCGGGGAGAACAATCTTATCAGAACAGTGAATCTAAAAATAAAAACTGGAATGGAACACTGAAGATGAATTATCATATCGGACAGGCGCATACATTTACTTTCAGCCATGTGATTAGTGATTTTGAACGTACAAGTCGTTCTACGGTAGGCTCTTCTTCCAAATTTACGGATTTCACTATACCTAAGATTACACGTAAGAATGTCAGCGGACTTTCTTATCGTCTGATGCCATCGGAAAAGTGGAATGTTTCTGCATTTGCCAAGTACTACCGGCAATACAACAAGGGACCGGTGTCACAAAACACAGATGGTATAGGCAACTATATCAACCTGTCCAATACCGCAAGTTCCCTCGGATATGGTGCAGCGGGTACGTATTTTCTATGGAAGGACCTGCAGGTGAAGCTATCGTATGAGAAGGCTTTCCGGCTTCCTACGACAGACGAGCTGTTTGGAGATGAAGACCTTGAAGCCGGCAAAATAAACCTGAAACCGGAGAAGAGCGACAATATCAATTTGAGTTTCAGTTATAATCACCAGTTTGGCAGGCACGGACTGTATGCCGAGGCCGGTCTGATCTATCGGGATACGAAAGATTACATAAAAAGAGGATTGGATGTACTGGGAGGAACCAGTTACGGGTATTATGAGAACCACGGTCATGTGAGAACGAAAGGATATAATCTGTCATTACTGTATAGCTTTTCACGTTGGTTTGATATAGGAGGAACATTCAATAGTATTGATACCCGCGATTATGAGAAATATCTGGCAGGCTCTTCTTTGCAGGAAAGTATGCACTATAAGGTGCGCATGCCCAATCTTCCCTATCGTTATGCCAATATCAACGCTAATTTCTATTGGAACGACTTGTTTGTCAAGGGAAATGTATTGAGCATAGGGTATGATAGCTACTGGCAACATGATTTCCCTCTTTATTGGGAGAATCTGGGAGATAAAGAATCAAAAAATATAGTGCCGGAACAGTTCTCTCATAATCTGTCTTTGTCCTATACAATGAAACACGGACGTTATAATGTATCATTTGAATGTCGGAATTTCACAGATGCCCGGTTGTTCGACAATTTTAGTCTGCAAAAAGCGGGGCGGGCATTCTATGGAAAGTTCAGGGTATTTTGGGGTAAATAAGTAGAGTAAGTTTTTAGTATAAATCAATAATAAAGAATATATGAAGAAGTTTTTATTACAGGCTTTTGCTACAGCTTTTTGTTTGAGTAGCGGTGTGTTTGTTGCATCTTGCGATGATGATAATAATCCGGTAGATAATCCTGCGATTGACGGAAATACGGCTTATGTGGTTGCTGCCACATCCGGTGAAGCCAGTTGTCTGGTGGTGGCCAATTCTTTGGATGAGGGAACGGTGTCGACCCAGGGGAATGGAACCGAAGTGATTGGCGGTACATATTGGGTGTATAAAGGATTGGATTATGTCTTTGCCTTAGTTTATAATAAAGGCGGAGCGGGTACGGGAGCTTCTTATTATCTGGGTACCGATGGTAAAATGAAAGAAAAATATACCTATACTTATAACCGTATCACATCTTATGGAACCTGGGGAAATAAAGTAGTGACCGTTTCTACCGGAGATTCGAATATAACGGATGAGGACCAGAATGTGGCTCAAGCTTTATTGTTTAACTATCTGGATGCGACGGATGGTTCCCAGGAAGAAGGTACATTGCTTGCCGAAAACTTCTTGGGTAACGGCGAAAAAGTTTCATGGGCAGGTTTGGTTGAAGCCAACAACAAGATTTATACGTCGGTGATTCCGATGGGGATGAGTAAATACGGTATTAAACAGTGGCCGGACAAAGTGACGGATCAGGAACTTGTGGCTAAAACTGATGGTGGTAGTGGCAGTGGTGCCTATACGGCTGG
This sequence comes from Bacteroides celer, assembly GCF_002632415.2. Lineage (NCBI taxonomy): Bacteria > Pseudomonadati > Bacteroidota > Bacteroidia > Bacteroidales > Bacteroidaceae > Bacteroides > Bacteroides celer. The sequence goes on from NZ_CP178209.1 coordinate 1,321,949, forward strand.
TGTCATCCCTTCCACACAATATCCGGATTATGCTTATGTAGCAATTTATAGTGGTATTAATTTCAACGAGACACCGGTGATTGCTACGACAGATAAAATAGGTTATGCATGTGGCCGTATGCGTTCACAATATTATCAGACTATCTGGGCTGCTGATAATGGCGATGTGTATGTATTCTCTCCCGGATATGGACGTACGGCTGTTTCGTCTGCCGATTTGAAAAAGGTAACGGGGCAGAAACCTTCCGGTGTGATGCGTATCAAAGCAGGCGCAACAGCTTTCGATCCGGATTATTATGTGAACTTTGAGGAAATAGGAACTCGTCATCCGATTTTCCGTTGCTGGCATATTTCTGAAGATTATTTCCTGCTCCAGTTGTATAAAAACGGTGCGGAAGATATGATTCAGAATGGTAAAGATGCCGATGTCAGTGAATTGGCGGTGTTCAAGGCAGAAGATGAAACAATTATACCCGTTACAGGTTTGCCGGCTGACAGTAAGTTTGGCGGTGAGCCTTATGGAGAAAATGGTTATGCTTATATGGCGGTTACTGTGACTACCGGCGAGAAACCGGCTTTCTATAAGATTGATGCAAAGACGGGTAAAGCAGTCAAAGGTCTGACGGTAAATGCTGATGCCATTACTACGGTAGGTAAGATGGAATACCTTTCTAAATAAATACCGGTTTAGTAGAGAATAGTTTTTAAAGATGAAAGCCTGCCGAGCGGAAAGCTTTGCAGGCTTTTCAAGAATGATAATGAAAACATGAAGAAAATATTCAGAAAGATACATTTGTGGCTTTCCGTCCCTTTCGGGCTGATAATCACTCTGATCTGTTTTTCCGGTGCGATGCTAGTATTTGAGGATGAAGTGAATGAACTGTCTTGTCACGATCTTTACTGCGTGGAAACGGTGAAGGAAGAACCTGTTCCTATCGAAAAGTTGCTTGAAAAAGTGGCATCTGCATTGCCGGATAGTATATCTGTGACCGGTGTCAGTATTTCTTCTGATCCCGAACGGGCTTATCAGGTCAGTCTTTCCAAACCACGCCGTGCCTCTTTATATGTAGATCAGTATACGGGTGAAATAAAAGGTAAAAAAGAACGTAGTAGCTTTTTTATGTTTATGTTCCGGATGCATCGTTGGCTGTTGGATAGTATGAATCCGGGAAATGAAGGAATATTTTGGGGAAAGATGATTGTGGGTGTCAGTACACTGCTATTTGTGGTGGTACTGGTCTCTGGTATTGTCATTTGGTGGCCCCATACACGTAGGGCACTGAAAAACAGTCTGAAAATATCGGCAACAAAAGGTTGGAAAAGATTCTGGTATGACTTGCATGTGGCAGGTGGAATGTATGCTTTGATCTTTTTGTTAGCTATGGCACTGACGGGATTGACATGGTCTTTTCCATGGTACCGGACGGCTTTTTATAAAGTTTTCGGGGTAGAGGTACAACAACGGGCTTCCCATGGAAATGAACAGAAGCATAATGAGCATAAAGGAAATACCGGACTGGCTGATCTGGAAAAGAAAAGGGGAGGAAATGGTAGGCGAAGTGCTGATAAAAGAGAGGGTTCGGAAAGCAATCATAGTGATCGGTATTCTGCGGCTTCACCATTTGCTTGTTGGCAGGAAGTGTATGATAAGCTAAAGCATCAAAATCCGGAATATAAGCAAATTAGTGTTTCTTCCGGTACGGCAAGTGTGTCTTTCGACCGCTTCGGAAATCAGCGTGCGTCTGACCGTTATTCTTTCAATACGGATACTGGTGAATTTACGGAAACAAGTCTTTATCAACATCAAGACAAGTCAGGAAAAATTCGCGGCTGGATTTATTCGGTACATGTCGGCAATTGGGGAGGGATGTTTACCCGCATACTTGCTTTTATTGCTGCTTTGATTGGGGCTGCATTACCACTGACCGGCTATTATTTATGGATAAGCAAATTCATCAGGCAATTAATAGGTACGAAGAAATAAAGGCTGTATAATGGTAGGCCATTGTCAATAATGGCATCTTTACTTTATTTCTATTCCGATTTGAGCAAAATCATACGATTTTGTTTAGAATACATTGTGATTTGTACTCTTTTTATCGTCAATCTGTCAGAATAACACTCAAGTGGTTGAATATCAATTCTATATATCCTGACAATAGATGTTGATAATAGGCTGACAATAAAACATATATACTTTTATTGTCAGTGCTGACTCCTTATCAGGTAGCTTGTTTGCAGGCTGATAAAGTGGGAGGGATAGGAAAAGAAACTGGTATAGTTACGTTGGGATACCGGTATTGTTCTATTAAAGTATCGGTATCATTAATTTCCCACGGCCGTGACAAGATCTTCCCACGGCTGTGGTAGGAACTCTTCACGGCTGTGGGAAGAAGCTACCACGGCCGTGGTGAATTAGCTATATCGGCATCCTAATCGAACAATAGTTACTGTATGATGGAAGTATTGCGTTGTATAACGGTAGTTTAATGGATATTTGTCACGAAAGGTAAGTAGCACTGGAGGATGGGATTCATATATATGAACGCACTTGGTGTTGTAGTTGTCGTTCATCTCTATTATATTATATAAATAAAAGAGCCATGAATAAATGGGTTACTCCATCATTCACAGCTCTTTATCGTCGTATATCAGTAAAAATAAACTTTTTAGAATAAAAAATTAGATCGAAAGCTCTTTCAATACAGTAACAAGGTCTCTCTTGATTGGTTTGTCATTCTTAATAGCCTTGCTGAACGGCACGTAAACGATTTCATCATGTTCGATTCCGATCATAACATTACGTTGGTCTTCCATAATAGCATCGATAGCAGCAGCACCAAGGCGGCTTGCCAGGATACGGTCGTGAGCGGTAGGGCTACCACCACGTTGCAGATGACCTAAAATCGTCACACGTACATCATATTGCGGATATTCGTTTTTCACACGTTCGGCATAATGCATGGCTCCTCCTGTCAGTTCGCTTTCGGCTACCAATACAATGCTACTGTTTTTTGATTTGCGGAATCCGTTTTTGATAAACTCTTCCAGTTGGTCGACTTCCGTACTGAATTCCGGAATAATGGCAGCTTCCGCACCCGAAGCGATAGCTCCGTTCAACGCAAGGAAACCGGCATCACGTCCCATAACTTCAACGAAGAACAAACGTTCATGTGAAGTGGCTGTGTCGCGAATCTTATCTACGGCATCCAATATGGTATTCAATGCAGTATCATATCCGATGGTCGTATCTGTACCATAAAGGTCGTTGTCAATAGTTCCCGGCAGTCCGATACATGGAACATCAAATTCTTGTGCAAAGATACGCGCACCTGTCAGTGAGCCATCTCCACCAATGATAACCAAAGCATCGATGCCTTCTTTTTTCATGTTGTCATAAGCCAACTGACGACCTTCCGGAGTCGTGAACTCTTTACAACGGGCTGTTTTCAGGATAGTACCACCCAACTGGATGATATTACTCACATTCTGACTCTTGAATTCTTTGATTTCACCTGTAACCAGACCTTTATATCCTCTGTATATACCTTTAACTTGCAATCCATTGTAGATGGCTGCACGTGTCACTGCACGTATAGCAGCGTTCATTCCCGGAGCATCACCTCCGGAGGTCAAAATTCCGATACACTTAACTGTTCCCATATAACAATCTCTCATTAATTAGTTTGACGCGGCAAATGTACAACAAAAAGTTGAAAGCAGTGGTTATGAAGTTTTTTTTCGTAAGAAGAAAACATTAAAAATGTTCAAATGACCTTTTTCCGCTTTCCTTTTATTCGTTCATGTTACTTTGCCGTTTCCTTATGTTGCTTTGCTATTATTCTTTGTCAGAATAAAGCTGCTATTCTTTGATGAGCGTCCGAATGTGATTGTAAATCTTCTCCATCAACCATTTAGGAGTAGAAGTCGCACCACATACGCCAATTGAATTTACGTTTTGAAGGAGAGAAGGATCTATTTCTTTTTCGTTATCTATCAAATGTGAATTGGTATTCACCTTCAAACATTCTTCGAACAGCATTTTTCCGTTTGAACTCTTTTTGCCGCTGACGAAAAATATCAAATCGTGTGTAGCCGCAAATTCCCGAAGCTTAGGCATCCGGTTGGCAACCTGACGACAGATAGTATCATAATATTCGAAAGTCGCTTCCGGTGAAATATGTTGCTTGAAGTATTCCACGATTTCCTGAAACTCGTCCAGTGACTTGGTAGTCTGTGAGAAAAGACGGATGCTTTTGTTTAAATCTAACTTTTTGGCTTCTTCTGCCTTTTCGATGACAATTGCTTTTCCATCTGTTTGACCCACCAATCCCAGCACTTCAGCATGGCCGCTTTTGCCGTATATGACAATTTGTTTTTCTTTGTCACTGTCTGCCAGATACCCTTGTCTGATACGTTTTTGTAAACGTAATACTACGGGACAGGTCGCATCGATAATTTCTATATTATTTTCACGGGCAATCATGTAAGTTTCCGGTGGCTCTCCATGTGCGCGAAGCAATACTTTGGCATTCTTTAGTTGCTTGAATTCTTCCCGGTTGATTGTGATTAATCCCATCGTTTTAAGCCTTTCCACTTCCCGGCTATTGTGTACAATATCTCCGAGACAATAGAGGGTCTCTCCCTTTGCCAACTCCTCTTCTGCCTTATGAATGGCTGTCACCACACCAAAGCAGAAGCCGGAACCTTCGTCTATCTCTACCTTGATCATAAAGCAAACTATTTACTTACCTTATTAAATTGTCCGAAAAGCCATTCCTTTTGCTCTTCAATCGATAAGTGGGTATTATCCAGAAGCAGAGCATCTTCAGCTTTGCGAAGCGGACTTACTTCCCGGTTCTGGTCGATATAATCCCGTTGTTTCACGTTTGCCAGAATTTCATCGAAGCTGGCTTCCTGTCCTTTTGCTTTCAGTTCGTCATAACGGCGTTGAGCACGGATTTCGGGAGTAGCGGTTACAAATATTTTCAGTTCCGCATCCGGGAAAACGGTAGTTCCTATATCCCGGCCATCCATAACAATGCCCTTTTCCTTTCCCATAGCCTGTTGCTGAGCTACCATTGCTTCACGTACGAAGTCGAGCGTACTAATAGGGCTCACTTTGGAAGAAACCTCCATCGAACGGATTTTATTCTCTACATTCACACCGTTAAGATAAGTGTCGGGACGTCCGGTTTCCTTATTCAGCCGGAACGATATATGAATGTCCTTAATTTCTTTTTTTAGCCTCTCCGTATCAATAACGTCTCCGTCGAAAATTCCGTTTTCTATACTATATAAGGTGACCGCACGATACATGGCTCCGCTGTCAATGTAAATGTAGCCCACTTCACGAGCCAGATCTTTAGCCATTGTGCTTTTTCCGCAAGAGGAAAAACCATCGATTGCAATTGTTATCTTTTTCATATTCAGTTCATCTGATTTGTCCGCCAAAGATACGGTAAATTTGAAAATCAACCATAAGTTTGCCGTTAAAAGGAGCAAGACAAGTACGAAAGAATTAAAAAAGTTAAAAAGCCGGATAAAAAGAGGTAAAGAGGGGAACGAATACATGAAAATGTACTATATTTGCCCGGAGACACATGGAAGGACACTTTTTTTTAATCATTATATTAATAAATTTATGGAAGTTAAAAAATCACCCAAAGCAGACCTGGAAGGCAAGAAGTCTACATGGTTGCTCATTGGTTACGTGGTAGTTCTAGCTTTCATGTTCGTGGCGTTCGAATGGACCCAACGTGACGTGAAGATTGATACAAGCCAGGCAGTAGCTGATGTCGTGTTTGAAGAGGAAATTATTCCTATTACCGAAACCCCTGAACAAGCAGCTCCACCACCACCTGAAGCTCCAAAAGTAGCAGAATTGCTGGAGATTGTGGATGATAAAGCTGATATTGAGGAAACAACAACTATTATCAATGAAGATAATCAAGCTCGTGTAGAAGTAAAATATGTGCCTGTACAAGTGGTTGAAGAAGAACCGGAAGAACAGACTATTTTCGAGGTTGTAGAAAATATGCCGGACTTCCCGGGCGGACAAGCAGCTTTGATGCAGTATCTGGCAAAAAATATTAAATATCCGACTATCGCACAGGAAAACGGAACTCAAGGACGTGTTATCGTACAGTTCGTTGTTAACAGAGACGGTAGTATCGTAGATGCGAAGGTTGTACGTAGCGTCGACCCGTATCTGGATAAAGAAGCCCTCCGTGTGATTAATACCATGCCGAAGTGGAAACCAGGTATGCAGCGCGGAAAACCGGTACGTGTTAAATTTACAGTTCCTGTGATGTTTAGATTGCAGTAATTTGTAACACTATAAATGGAGAGGCTGCTTTCGGCAGCCTCTTTTTATTCATTAATTTTTTTATTCATCATGTTTACAGCTTCTCAATTACTCGATAAGATAAATAATCATATTTCTGAAATCCAGTTTACCCGGACGCCGAAAGGACTTTATGAACCGATTGAATATATCCTTTCTCTGGGTGGGAAGCGGATACGTCCTGTATTAATGTTGATGGGATATAACTTGTATCGGGAGGATGTTGCGTCTATATACGATCCTGCCACTGCGATTGAAGTTTACCACAATCACACCTTGTTGCATGATGATTTGATGGATCGTTCGGATGTGCGCAGAGGGAAACCTACCGTGCACAAGGTCTGGAATGATAATACTGCTGTACTTTCGGGAGATGCTATGTTGATTCTGGCATTTCGGTATATGACGGGTTGTCCACCGGAACACCTGAAAGAAGTGATGGATTTATTCAGTTTGACTACACTCGAAATCTGTGAAGGACAGCAACTGGATATGGAATTTGAATCTCGCTGTGACGTTACAGAAGACGAATACATTGAAATGATTCGTTTGAAAACAGCCGTGTTGCTTGCGGGTAGTCTTAAAATAGGTGCAATTCTGGCAGGAGCGACTGCTGAAGATGCAGAAAATCTATATAATTTTGGAATGCATATTGGAGTAGCATTCCAGTTACAGGATGATTTGTTGGATGTATATGGTGATCCGGAAGTGTTCGGGAAGAAGATAGGTGGAGACATCCTCTGCAATAAAAAAACATATATGCTTATCAAAGCACTGAACCGTGCGGATGAAAAGCAGCATGCTGAATTGAATCGTTGGTTGAATGCGGAGGCTTTTCAACCTTCTGAAAAAATCGAAGCGGTAACTGAAATCTATAATCAGTTGAATATCCGCAATATTTGTGAAAGCAAAATGCGTGAATATTATACGTTCGCTATGGAAAGTCTGGCGGCGGTAGCTGTTGCGGAAGACAGAAAAAAAGAACTGAAGAATCTGGTGAAATTATTAATGTATCGTGAAATGTAGTTAAGTATCGGAGATATGCCTTATAGACGACTACCAAATACTGATCAAGCAAGAGTTCGGGCGCTGAAAGCGGCTGTCGAAAAGGGAGAGATGTATAATGTGCGTGACTTGGCTATTACATTGAAGACATTATTTGAAGCGCGTAACTTTTTGCATCGGTTTGAGGCAGCGCAAATTTATTATACCCAGTGCTACGATAATCAGTCGCGTGCCAGCCGTAAACACCAGATGAATGTGAAGACTGCCCGGCTGTATATCTCTCATTTTATTCAGGTGCTCAATTTGGCAGTGCTTCGTGATGAAATCAAGGTGGCACATAAAGAGTTATATGGCTTGCCTGCTTCCAATACCGTACCGGACCTGTTGAGTGAAGCCTCTCTGGTAGAGTGGGGGAAGAAAATAATCGAAGGCGAACAATTAAGGACCACTCAAGGTGGCATACCTATTTATAATCCGACTATTGCACGCGTAAAAGTGCATTATGATATTTTTCTGGAAAGCTATGAACGGCAGAAGAACTATCAGGCATTAACCAATCGTAGTCTTGATGAACTGGCGTCTATGCGTGACCGTGCCGATGAATTGATTTTGGATATCTGGAATCAGGTAGAAGCCAAATACCAGGATGTCACTCCCAATGATACCCGATTAGAAAAATGCCGCGACTATGGACTGATATATTATTATCGCTCCAGCGAAAAAATAAAAGAAGAAAAAGAAATATCATGTTGATCGATACTCATTCTCATCTTTTTGTTGAAGAATTTACCGAAGACCTGCCTTTGGTGATGGAACGTGCGCAGAAAGCGGGAGTTTCCTATATTTTTATGCCCAATATAGACAGTACGACCATTGATGCTATGTTGTCGGTTTGTAGGGATTATCCGGGATTTTGCTATCCGATGATCGGACTGCACCCTACTTCTGTCAATGAATCGTATGAACAGGAATTAGCGATTGTTCACAAATACTTGTCGACTTCCCGTGAGTTTGTGGCTATCGGAGAAATAGGTCTTGATCTTTATTGGGACAAGACTTTTCTGAAAGAGCAAATCTTGGTTTTTGAAAAGCAAATAGAGTGGGCGCTGGAATATGGTCTTCCCATTGTAATCCATTCAAGAGAAGCGTTTGAATATATATATAAGGTAATGGAACCCTATAAAAATACCTCTTTGACCGGCATTTTTCATAGTTTTACCGGGACATCGGAAGAAGCGGCGAAATTGTTGGAATTTGAAGGATTTATGTTAGGTATCAATGGAGTTGTAACTTTCAAGAAATCGACTTTGCCGGAGGCATTGACGACTGTTCCTTTAGAGCGCATTGTGCTCGAAACCGATTCTCCCTATTTGGCTCCCGTGCCGAACCGGGGAAAGAGAAATGAAAGTGCCAATGTGAGAGACACACTCATGAAGGTGGCTGATATTTATCAGAGGGATCCGGAGTACGTGGCACAGGTCACTTCTGTGAATGCGCTAAAAGTGTTCGGAATCCGCAAATAAGGTTCGAAAGGTTTTAAATTATATTAATTTGCCGTATTTATTCGAGATAAAAGAGGGAGAATGCTTCTTGAAAAGAAAAAAAAGAATACATTTGTAGCTGAAAATGCTGAAAACTCAGAGGGAGAGATGCTCGAGTGGTTGAAGAGGCACGCCTGGAAAGCGTGTATACGCCAAAAGCGTATCCGGGGTTCGAATCCCCGTCTCTCCGCAGAAATGAAAGAGAGATGAGAAGTAAATACAATAATAATAATCAATTAATTAATCTTAAAAATTAGACACACAATGAAAAAGTTATTTGCAATTGTTGCTGTGATTGGGGCCTTCACTTTTGGCTCAATTCAACTTGCTCAGGCTCAAGACGCTCCTGCAGCAGAACAAACTGAACAACAAGCTGCTCCTGCCGCTGAAGCTACTACAGCTGCTGCTCCTGCTGCAGAAGAGGGTGGTATTCACAAGGAAATCAAAGTTAAATTCATCGAAGGTACTGCATCTTTCATGAGTTTGGTAGCTATCGCTTTGGTGATCGGTTTGGCTTTCTGTATTGAACGTATCATTTATTTGAGTTTGGCTGAAATCAACACAAAAAAATTCATGGCATCTATCGAAGCTGCTTTGGAAAAAGGTGATGTTGAAGCTGCTAAAGACATTGCTCGTAACACCAGAGGCCCGGTTGCTTCTATCTACTACCAAGGTTTGATGAGAATCGATCAAGGTATCGACGTAGTTGAGAAGTCAGTTGTATCTTATGGTGGTGTACAGGCAGGTTACCTTGAAAAAGGATGTTCTTGGATCACACTGTTTATCGCAATGGCTCCGTCACTCGGATTCTTGGGTACTGTAATCGGTATGGTGCAGGCATTTGATAAAATCCAGCAGGTAGGTGATATCTCTCCGACGGTTGTTGCAGGTGGTATGAAAGTTGCCTTGATTACAACTATCTTCGGTTTGATCGTAGCATTGATCCTTCAGGTATTCTATAACTACGTACTTTCTAAAATTGAGGCTCTTACAAGTGAAATGGAAGATTCTTCTATCTCTTTGCTTGATATGGTAATCAAATATAACTTGAAATACAAAAAATAATCTGAAATGAGTAAGTTAACATATAGAATATCGTATTACGTACTGTATGCGATGTTTGCCATCATTCTAATCGTTATGGGCGTGTTCTTCTTAGGGGGAGATGCCACTGGCGATGCCTTGATTCCGGGGGTAGATCCCGAGATGTGGCAACCGGCTCAAACAGACGCCTTACTCTATCTGATGTACGTTTTGTTTGGTATAGCCATTGCAGCCACAGTTATTGCTGCTGTATTCCAATTTGGTGCAGCTTTGAAAGATAATCCGGCAAGCGCTATCAAGTCTTTACTTGGTTTGGTTCTTTTAGTTGTTGTTTTAATTGTAGCTTGGGCTATGGGTGATGGAACACCGATGCAGATACAGGGCTATGATGGTACAGACAACGTTCCTTTCTGGCTAAAAGTAACTGATATGTTCCTTTATGCTATTTACATCTTGTTGTTTGTGACAGTTGTTGCAATCATCGTGAGTGGTATAAAGAAAAAATTATCATAACCAATTGAGAATACTCAATTAAATAAGTAATTACAATGGCAAGAGGAAAAAGAAAAGTTCCTGATATTAACTCAAGTTCTACGGCGGATATTGCTTTCTTGTTGCTGATCTTCTTCTTGATTACAACATCAATGGATACGGACCGTGGTTTGGCAAGACTTTTGCCTCCACCACCCGAAGATCAAGACCAACAGAACACAGATAAGATCAAAGAACGTAACGTCTTACAGGTATACCTGAATAAGGATGATGCCTTGATGTGCGGAAATGATTATATCGGTGTTGATGAGCTAAGAGAAAGAGCTAAAGAATTTATTGCTAATGTTGCTAATGCAGAACACATGCCTGAAAAAACACAGAAGAATGTAGAATTCTTCGGCACATATCTGGTTAATGACAAGCACGTAATTTCTTTGCAGAATGACCGTGGATCTTCTTATCAGGCATATATCAGTGTGCAGAACGAATTGGTGGCTGCATACAATGAATTGAGAGACGAGTTGGCTCAGGAAAAATGGCAAAAGACATATGCGGAATTGAATGACGATCAACAAAAGGCGATTCGTGAAATTTATCCGCAGAGAATTTCTGAGGCAGAACCTAAAAAGTACGGAGATAAAAAGAAGTAAGTAATGGGAAAATTTAATAAGACTGGTAAACGTGAAATGCCGGCATTGAATACTTCTTCGTTGCCTGATCTTATCTTTACTTTGTTGTTCTTCTTTATGATTGTAACAACGATGCGTGAGGTAACATTAAAGGTGCAGTTTACACTTCCGCAAGGTACTGAACTCGAAAAACTGGAGAAGAAATCGCTGGTAACATTCATCTATGTAGGGGAACCTACACAAGAATATCGCGCGAAAATGGGTACTGAAAGTCGTATTCAGCTCAACGACAGCTATGCTGAAGTTGGTGAAGTACAAGACTTCATTTTCCAGGAACGTGCAAGTATGAATGAAGGTGATGCAGCTAAAATGACTGTGTCTCTGAAAGTAGATCAAAAGACAAAGATGGGTATTATTACTGACGTAAAAAATGCTCTTAGAAAATCTTATGCTTTGAAGATTAACTATTCGGCTACGAAACGTGGTGAGAAGTAATTAGTTAATTTAATATATAAAAAGAAAGGGTGTCCAATCTGTTTGGATACCCTTTCTTTTTATATGCAAATGTTGCACTGTATTGGAATATAGCCACTTTATATGTTCTTAAATAGAAGCCTTTAAGATAAAAAAGAATAAAATAATCGTAATTAGGTATGATAAAATTCACTTTCAATAGGAATTATATATAATTTTGTAGCTGTTTTTATTATTTATAATATAATTAAAATAATTTTGATTGTGAATAAGTTAGTTGCAAAGAAGGCGTTTCTTTTGCTGGTACTAGCGTGCGCAATGTTAGTGACGGTAGAACCGATTTACGCAAAGAAGAAAAAAAACACGAAAACTACGAAGAAAGAGTCTCCCTACGAGAAAATTTTTAAAGGGAAAAAAGATGAAGTGAAAAAAGGAGTGATAACTCTTCATAAGATTGAAGGAAAAATCTTATTTGAGTTCCCTCTTACCCTTCAGAATCGCGAGATGCTTCTAGGATCGACAGTTTCAGAGATTAGTGACAATGGAAATGCATTGGTTGGGCAAAAAATTAAAAAGCCCCTGCACATTAAGTTCGCATTACGCGATAGTGTGATGGAGATGCGCGAAGTGAGTAACTTTGCACGTCGCCCGATCTTTTCTACGAGTAAGGATGAGTCCATAAAACAGGCAATGAAGAAAGGAATCGGAGAGCCTGTAATGGAAGGATTCAAAGTGATGGCGTATAATGCAGATAGTACAGCTGTAGTATTCGACATGACGGATTTTCTGGTGAGCGATAATAAGCGCATGGCTATTTTTGACCCTTATGGTAAGAAGACAATGTTTGGTGCTTGTGTGCGCCGGGCAACTTTCAAAAAAGAGCTCTCTTATGTCGATCAGATAAAATCATTTGATGATAACATATCGGTAACATCCAGTTTAAGCTATTTGCAGGATTTACTTTATATGGGCATTGTTGCAATTGCCTATCAGGAACCTGTTACGGTAAAAGTAAACCGGTCATTTGTTTTGCTGCCGGAGACTCCCGAAATGATGCCGCGTATGGCTGATCCGCGCATTGGCTATTTTACTTCAAATAAGGAAGAGATTGCTGATGATTATGACGGAGTGAAAATGAATACTTATGCTAATAAGTGGAATGTATATCCTAAAGATGTAGAAGCTTACAAGCGAGGAGAACTTGTTGAACCTACGCAACCTATTCTTTTTTATATTGACGATGCTTTCCCTGAAGAATGGAAAAAGGGTATTCATGAAGGGGTGTTGGTATGGAATAAAGCTTTTGAACGTATTGGCTTTAAGAATGTAATGCAGGTGAAAGACTTCCCGAAAGATGATCCTGAATTTGATCCGGCTAATATTAAGTATAACTGCATTAATTATGCTCCGATCGGAATCGTGAATGCGATGGGACCATCATGGATTGATCCCAGAAACAGTCAGATTATTAATGCTTCTGTATTTGTATATCATGATGTTATTCAGTTGGTGAATGATATGCGATTTGTGCAAACGGCACAAGTTGATCCAAGAGTGCGGACTCCCAAACTTCCTCAGGATGTATTGGACGAGAGTTTGCGCTATATCATATCTCATGAGGTAAGGGCACTGTCTGGGATTGATGCACAATATGGGATCTTCTTTTGCTTATGCAACAGAATCGTATCGTGATCCTGTGTTTATGAAAGAGCATGGCACTACTCCATCTATTATGGACTATGCCCGTTTTAATTATATTGCACAACCCGAAGATAAAGATGTATGTCTTACTCCTCCGGTATTAGGTACTTATGATTATTATGCCATTAAGTGGGGATATACAGTATTTCCGGAAGCAAAAACTACTGAAGAAGAGGTTCCTTATTTAGAAAGTATTATTAAGAGTAAAATCGGGGATTTGGAATATAGATATGGGAAACAACAGTTAGGTTATGGTGTTTTTGACCCGACTTCTTTATCGGAAGATATCAGTAATGATGCTATGAAGGCAGGTGCTTATGGCATTAAGAACCTGAAATATATATTAGGCAATTTCAATACATGGCTGAATGATAAGGATCCTGATTTTACCTATCGAGATCATCTTTATGATGCATTGGTTTCGCAGTATGTGCGTTATCTGAATAATGCCTGGGCAAATGTGGGTGGTTTCTTTATCAATGAACATTATGTCGGCGATCCGTATAATACATCAGAAGTGATTCCTCACGATATGCAGAAGCGTGCTGTTCAGTTTGTTTTGAATGAATTAAAGAACATTGACTGGATAGATAATCCTGATGTAGTAAAGAATCTGACTTTTGACGGTTCAATGTCCCGTTCCATCCTGAAATCGATGAGTAAGAAAATTCTGAATACAAAACGTGTTTCATTGGCTGCTTACCGTGATTCTTCCGCATATTCTCCACAGGAATATTTGGATGATATTTATACCATTTTATGGGAATCGACTATTAAAAATGTGGAACCAACCGAATCCGAACGTATTTTGCAGACAGAAGTATTGATGGGTATTATTCGTAATGCTGATCCGCTGACAAAGAAAGACGAGATTGATGAAGTCTTGTTTGCGGATTTGAAACAAGCTGCCCAGACAGGTGCTTTACAGTTGCCGGCTAATACGGATTTACCTCTGTTCCAGCTGTTTGAAGTATATAAACATTTGACAGAGCAGGGAGATGCAGATTGTTGTGTAGATGCAGGACATTATTACCAGACTGCTAACGCAATGAAAAAGATAAATGAATATGCAGGCTTTGACTATATCTATTATGTGCTTAATACTTCCAATAATAATCAGAATCATCTGTATTTTGATTTATTGACGCGTATAAAGAATATAGTGGAAAAGCGTAAGAATTCAGGTTCCTATGCAACCCGCTCTCACTATGAATATTTATTGTCTATCATTAATGACTTTGAAAAGGCAAAATAAAAATTGTTGAGTGATGAAGTTATTTATAGTGTTATTGACCGGGGCTTTTATGTTAGCTACCGGAACTTCTGATGTTTTTGCCAAGAAAAAGGAGAAAGTGCAAACGGAAGCAAAATCGGATACGGTTCAGACTGCTTCTAAAAAGAGGAATACTCAATACCCACGTTTGTTTAAGAACAAAAGAGTGGTGACGAAGAAAGGGCTTATAACGATCCATAAGATTGATGATAAACTTTATTTTGAGTTTCCTAAAAGTTTGTTAGGACGTGATTTTTTGATGGGTTCTTCGATCTCGGCAACTAGTGATAATACCAGTGGTCTTGTCGGACAGACTATGACTACTCCGTTGCATATCCGTTTTGCCATACAAGAGGATCAGGTGTATATGCAGAATGTAACTCCCGTTTCCCGGATGGATGTATATAGTAATCAGTCTGATATCAGTAAGGCAGTAGCGAAAAGTAATATAACGCCGGACATGGAGTCATTCAAGATTGCGGCTTATAATATGGATAGCACAGCAGTGGTGTTCGAGGTGACTAAGTTCTTTCTTGCTGACAATAAACGTCTTCCTCTGTTTGACCAGAATAGCCCCTCTTTGGAGGATGAGAAATATGGCCAATTGGAGTTGAAAGCGGTGTTGAAAAAGAATCTTTCTTCCATCAGAAACTTTTATGTCTTTGATGATAATCTGGAGATCAATCTGGATATGAGCTTTTATCAATCTCTGCTTGCCAATAAAAAGGAAGTCAGAGGAGGAAATGTGCGGGTGAAGGCTGTTTATTCAATGCTTTTATTGCCGGAAGAGACAATGGCCTGGCGATTGGGCGATCCCCGGTTAGGGTATACATTTACCAAAAAGCAGAAGATATCAACAGAGAAAGACGGTACGGCCTTTTCATATTTGCAACATAAATGGAATCTACTGCCAGCTGACGAGGAAGTATATCGTCGGGGAGATTTGGTTGCTCCACGGAAACCGGTGGTGTTCTATATCGACAACGATTTTCCGGAGGCTTGGAAAAAAGCAATAAAAGAAGGTGTCAACTGGTGGAATGAAGCGTTCAAGATGGCTGGATTTAAGGAGGCTGTACAAACTGCGGATTTTCCTGCAAATGATACAACATTCTATGCCGGAAATTTGAAGTATTCTTGCATCCGTTATGTGCCTGTAAATCTCTCAAAGACTCAAAGCAAAGTTTGGGTGGATCCTCGCAGTGGAGAAATTATTAATGGAACTATTTTTGTTGGACATGATATAGCAAAGACGATAGCTAATCAACGTTTTATCCAAACAGCTCAAGCTGATAAACGTATGCGTGGTTTACAGTTGTCGGAAGAGATTTTATTAGAGAGTATCCGGCTTTATGTAGCTCGTGAAGTAGGTCATTGTTTAGGTTTGGCTGATAACGCTTCGGCTTCAGCTGCATTTTCTGTAGAATCATTGAGATCAGCTGCATTTACCGAACAAAACGGTATTGCTTCTTCAGTGATGGATGAACTTCCTTACAATTATATTGCTCAACCACAGGATGACAAGGTTCAGTTCGTTCAGAATAAGTTGGGAGCTTATGACTTATATGCGATCCAGATGGGATATATGCTCATTCCGGATACAAAGACACCCGAAGAAATCCGTGAAAAGATAATGAGATGGGTATCCATGAAGTCGGGAGATCCAGTTTATCGTTACGGCAAAGCTCAATATCAGGAGGCAGAATATGATCCGAGCGCATTGGGAGGTGATTTGGGTAACGATGCTGTTAAAGCGGGAAAATATGGAATCAGTAATCTGAAATATATCTTGGGAAACATCGATCAATGGGTGGAACAACAGGATTCGGATTATCGTTTCCGCATTCATATTTATCCGGAGATAGTTAATCAGTATAACCAATATTTGATGTATGCTTTTCAAAATGTAGGAGGATTCTATCTGTCCGAGCATATAGTGGGCGACCGTAATCAGGCTCTATCTGTTGTATCTAAAATTCAGCAGCGTGAAGCGGCTCGTTTTGTAATGAACGAGTTGTGCAATATGACTTGGTTGGATGATTCTTCCATACTTCGTAACATGCCGGTGCAGACTCCGGTTTATCAAAAGATGATGAAGGATTTTGCAAGTGTTTTGGTGTCTACCAAACGAGTGTCATTAGCTTATTACAAAGATAAGAACAGCTATTCTCCTGAAGAATATCTGAATGACGTTTATAATGGTATATGGGCATCGACCTTGAAAGGAAAATCATTGAACCGTGCAGAAATGCTACTTCAATATGAAGTGGTTGCCGCTATTTTGAGAAAGTTGCAGTTGCCTAATCACATGGAAACTACAGGTCGTGAAAAGAAGAAGAAGGTTGAAACGCTGCTACAGTCTACTCAGCCCGAAGTAAATACAGTTGGAGGATTCGGACCTTTGGGATATATCACCAATTTATCTAATGATAATCAGCTGCATTTGTATCATGGGCTGTTGATCCGTGTTCAGAAGTTAATGGAATCGCGTTTGAATTCCGGTTCTTATGAAACAAGGATGCACTATGGACAGTTGCTTGAGAAGATAGAAGATATACGTAATTGGTAAAATAATAAGAAAACACGATATGAGACGATTTTTGATAATTTGTCTGGCTGCGGTATTTACGTTGCCTGCTGCAGACGCAAATACGATTTTCTGGAAAAAGAAAAAAGACAAAACGGAAAAGAAAGAGAAAAAACTCAGCAAGTACGAAAAGCTGTTTAAAGACAAGAAGGTAGAAACTTCTAAAGGTCTGCTCACTTTACACTTTGTAGACAAGAAAAAGCTGCTCGTAGAGTTCCCCGTTTCACTCATGGGACGAGAATTTCTTTTAGGTTCTAAAGTAGTAGAAACCTCTGATATGGGAAATGGACCGGCAGGAACGATGTCGTATACTCCCCGTCATATCAAATTTTCAGTGGTAGATAGTACGCTGTATATGAAAGAAGTCAGCAGAACAGGACAGAACATGATATTCTCCAGTTCGGCAAATCAGAATATGCAGGAAGGACTGAAGAAGAATTCATTGTCAACCATTGTGGATGCTTTCACTATTGCTGCCTTTAATAAAGACTCTTCGGCCGTGGTGGTAGATATGACTTCCTATTTTGTATCTCACACGGAAGATATGAATCCTTTTTCGAGCGGTAAACGTACCATGGAATATGGTTCGGGTAGACAAGCTGTAAAATTCAGGGATGATTTATCGTACCTGACAGGAGTGAAGGCTTTTGGAGACAATGTTTCTATTCTCTCTAAATTGACTTACTTAATGAATCTGAGCGTAGGCGGACAACTTGCCAGTGTGGATGAACCTGTCAGCATGACAGTAAACCGTACCTTATTGTTGCTGCCTGAAAAACCGCAGATGCGTCCGCGCTTAGCCGACCCCCGAATTGGAATAGGTACTGTGGAAATGGAAAATATGGGTACGGAGGTTGATGGCTCCAGAATGGAACACCGGATGAAGCGTTGGAATCTGGAGGTTTCGGACGTTGATAAGTACAAACGTGGTGAACTGACAGAACCGAAAAAGCCGATTGTTTTTTATATGGATCCTAACTTCCCGGTAAGTTGGAGAGCAGCTGTAAAAGCAGGAGTAAATGACTGGAATAAGGCTTTTGAGGCTATCGGTTTCAAAGATGCTATTCAGGTGAAGGATTTCCCGAAAGATGATCCGGATTTTGATCCTGACAATTTAAAGTACAGTACGATTCGTTATGTTCCTACCGGAGTGGTAACGACTATGAAAGATGCATCGTTTGCTGATCCTCGTACGGGGGAAATCATGAATGCTTCCCTATACCTTTATCATGATTTGCTGAAGTGGAATAATATTCAGCGTTTTGTACAGACTTCTCAAGTGGATCCGGATGCACGTCATCTTCGTTTGCCGGATGATTTGATGAGTGAAACGCTTCGTTGTGCCGTTCGCCGGGAAGTGGGTTTTGCTTTAGGATTGATAGAGAATATGGCAGGTTCTTTTGCTATACCGACAGATTCTTTACGGTCGGCTTCTTATACGCAGAAATATGGAATAACTGCCTCTGTGATGGATGAAGTAGGTTCCAACTATGTGGCTCAACCGGGTGATAAAGGAGTGATGCTTTCTCCTAAATTGGGAGTGTATGACTATTATGCTATTAAAGTAGCCTACAAACCTATTTTAGAAGCACAAACTGCACAGGAAGAGAATAAGGTGGTACGCCAGTGGATTAGTGAGAAAAGCGGTGATCCGATGTATCGTTTTGGAACCAAACAGTATTTGCTGACTACATTCGACCCATCGGCTCTTTCTTTTGATTTAGGAAACGATGCGATTAAAGCCAGTACATACGGTATTAATAATTTGCGTTACATTGTAGCTCATATGCATGAATGGATGGATGCGGAAGATAAGAACTATGATTATCGTAATATGGTATTTCCGTTTATCGTACAGCAATTGAGAGGATACTTGTTTAATGTATATCGCAATATCGGTTCATTCTATTTGAATGAGCACTTTGTTGGTGACGCTAACGCAACTCTTACCGCAGTACCCAAGGATTTGCAAAGAGCTTCTTTAGATTTTCTGTTTACTCAACTGAAGGATTTGGAATGGATTGATGATGAAGACGTCATCAAGAAACTTTCATTCTCCGGTTCACAGGCCCGTAAGATTCTGAAGAATTATGTAGTAAAGGAAAAGAATGTGATTACAGACTTATATCAGACTAAGCGTGTTTCGTTGACGTACTATCGTGATCCGTCTTCTTATAGCCCGAAAGAATATATCGACGATTTATATGAATTAGTATGGCGTCCGACAATGGAGGGACGTTCGTTGACGGAACCTGAACGTATTATGCAGGCTGAATTCTTATCGAATGTGCGCAACAGTGTAGATATAAATGGTCAGAAGAGATGGTTCGGACAATACTATTTGTCGGATGATAACACAGACAAAGTAGGAGCTTTGGACGAAGAGGAAGATGGAGATGCTGAAAGCGCAATAGAGGAGCAGGGTTACGGCTCTCGTGCTGTCATGTATAATATAGCAACGGATAATCAGAATCATTTATGGTATGGCACTTATCAGAAATTGGCGGAGTTAGTCAAGAAACAACAAATGACTGGGGATGAACAGACGCGTGCCCACTATAAATATCTGTTGTTCTTGATGACGCGTTCTTGGAAAGATACTCCTAAAACTTAAATAAATCACATATATTATTTTGCATAAATAGAATATACAACACGAATTATGAAAAAAGTATTTCTTTTTTCCTTGTTATATCTTTTGTCGGTAGTTACGGTGGTAGCTCAACAGAAAGATAACAAGCAGCAAGTACAAAAAACAAAGGTTGAAAACAGTGAAGTGCCATCAGGGTACCGCGCGGTTTTTGGAAAAGTGGTCGATCAGGAAGGACTCCAACTGATTGGAGTGACTATTCGCTTGAAGGGTACCGATTTTGGTACTACTACGGATGTTAACGGAGAGTTTAAACTTTTTTATCCCGTTCGTAAGCATCCGGTGATTATTGTTTCCTATATAGGAATGGTGACAGAGGAAATCAGTTTGGGAGACGATGCGTCTAAAGATAAGGCGCGTGTTATTAAGTTGAAGGAAGATGCTGTGATGACTGATGAGGTGGTAATTACCGGTTACTCTAACATTAATAAGAAGAGTTTCACAGGTAACAGTGTACAGATCAAGAAAGAAGATTTGTTGAAAGTTTCTAAGACGAATGTATTCTCTGCTTTGCAGGCATTTGATCCATCTTTCCGTATTCAGGAAAATAGTCAGTGGGGATCAGACCCGAATGCTATTCCGGAACTTTATATCCGTGGTCGTTCAGGTATAGGCATCAAAGAGTTGGACTCGGAAACTGTTTCTAAATCCAACTTGCAGAATAATCCGAACCTCCCGTTGTTCATCATGGATGGTTTTGAAGTTTCAGCTACTAAATTGTATGACCTTGACCCTAACCGTATCGAGAATATCACAATTTTGAAAGATGCGGCTGCAACAGCCATGTATGGTTCACGTGCAGCAAACGGTATCGTCGTTATCACTACCGTTCCTCCCAAACCGGGCAAGTTGCAGATCGATTATAGCATGACCGGAACTTTGCAAATGCCGGACTTATCTGATTATAATCTGATGAATGCTTCTGAAAAACTGGAAACTGAACGGTTAGCCGGTTTCTATATTGGCAAGGATGCCGGTGAGCAATATACGCTCGACAGAGAATACTACGGTAAATTGCAAAATGTGAAACGAGGTGTCGATACGGACTGGATTTCGCAACCGGTTCATTCTGTATTCAATCATAAGCATAGTTTGTCTTTGACCGGAGGTACGGAAAATCTGCGTTTCTCTGTGGATTTGAGTTATAACAAATCTGATGGTGTGATGAGAGGCTCTTACCGTGACCGTACAGGTGGAGGTTTGGCTTTAGATTACCGTATCGGTCGTTTGCAGGTGCGTAACTATGTTTCTTATTCGTCAACACGTTCTAAAGAATCACCTTATGGAAGTTTCTCGGATTATACAACTAAACTGCCGTATGATACTTTCCGTGATGATGATGGTGATTATGTGACAAAAACAACCGAATGGCACAATTTGGGTATGGACAATCTGGCCAATCCTTTGTATGAGGCTACATTGAAAAGTTATGATCGTTCTAATGCGGACGAATTCATTGATAACTTGTCTGCCAACTGGTATATTAATGATCACTGGCAAATTAAAGGACAGTTTGCATTAACTAAAAGTTATTCAGAATCTCGTCGTTTCCTGGATCCGTTGTCTGCAAAGAATACAGATGCATTGAGCAGTACGAATAAAATATCCGGTGAATTGACTACCAGTAGTGGTAACTCCTTGTCTTGGGATATGAATGCTTTCCTTGCGTATAACCGGACTATTAAGGAACACAATATCAATCTGTCGGTAGGTATTAATGCCACCTCTTCGAGTGGCACAAGTACTTCGGCACGTTATATGGGTTTTCCCTCCGGCGACTTCGATTCTCCTAACTATGCACAAAAGATCTACGAAAAACCGGATTGGAGCGATACCAAATCACGACTGTTCGGTGCGTTGGCTACTTTAAACTATAGCTATCAGAATATTTATTTGCTTGATGCTTCGGTTCGTAGCGATGGCTCTTCAGAATTTGGTTCAGATAATAAAACAGCCTTGTTCTGGTCGTTTGGTCTGGGACTTGCTTTGCATAACTATGAGTTTATAAAGAAGTTGAGCTTCATTGATGAATTTAAAATTCGTGGAACTTATGGTTCTTCCGGTAAAGTAAACTTTGAGCCTTTTGCGGCAAAAACCGTTTATGAGATTAATGGTGATGAATGGTATGAAACCGGAATGGGTGCCAATATGATAGCGATGGGTAATGTGAATCTGGGTTGGGAAACTACTTACCAGACAGATTTTGGATTTGAGTTGGGTCTGTTAAAACGCTTGTTCTATATTTCGTTTGCTTACTATAACAAACGCACTGTAGACTTGGTGAATGATGTGACTATTCCCAGTTCTACCGGTTTCACTTCCTACAAAGACAATGTCGGAGAGATGCAGAACCGTGGATATGAATTTAATGTACGCAGTAATATCATTCGTAGACGTGATATGCAACTTTCATTATTTGCCAACTTGGGCCATAATGAGAATAAATTAGTGAAGATTTCTAATAGTCTGAAAGCTTATAACGATCTGGTCGATCAGAAATATGCAGAACTCGGTAACTACGATGCTGATGCAGCGAAACCTTTCCGTAAATACGAAGAAGGTGTTTCTACTACGGCTATCTCCGCTGTGAAATCTCATGGTATTGATCCGGCTACAGGAAAGGAAATCTTTGAGAAGCGCGACGGAACATTGACTACTAAGTGGGATTCAGCTGATATGATTAGTTGTGGTGATACCGAGCCGGATATTCAGGGAACATTTGGTTTCAACTTCTCTTGGAAGAAATTCAGCTTGTACACTACATTCATGTACGAATATGGCGGTCAACGATATAATTCAACATTGGTATCCAAGGTTGAAAATGCTGATATCTACAACTCTAACGTAGATAAACGTGTCCTTTCCGACCGTTGGAAAGAGCCGGGAGACAATGCTCGTTTTAAAGCATTATATAATGGCAAGAACAGTATTGAGATAACTAAATCATCGACTCGTTTCATTGAAGACTACAACTTGTTGTCATTGAATTCAATCACATTAGGTTATACTTTCGGGGCAGAACAAATCAAGAAATTGGGATTGAGTATGCTTCGTCTGGAAATAGGTGCTAATGACCTTGCCCGTTTCTGTACAGTGAAACAAGAACGCGGCTTGAGTTATCCTTACTCTCGAAGTGTCAATTTTACAGTGAATGCAAGTTTCTAAGTGGGTCGTGACAATTATTAAATAAAAGGAAGTATATGAAAATTAAGAATATTATATTAGTTTTATGTACGTCATTGACGTTTTGTTCCTGTTCCGATTGGTTGGATGTAAGTCCTAATAATCAGGTTGATGGAGAAGATCTGTTTAACTCTGGAAGTGGCTACCGCATTGCTTTGAATGGTATTTACAAGCAGATGTCCAGCCAGAATCTTTGGGGAGAAGAACTGACATGGGGAATGGCTGACGTATTGGGACAGCAATATACCAAATCTAATTTGGGAAGCACGGACTCCAAGTATTGGCAGGCCTGCCAGTATAAGTATACGGATAAAACACTGGAACCGGTTATTCAGAGCATCTGGTCTACCGCTTACAATGCGATAGCCAACTGTAATGAGTTGATTAAAAACATCGAAGCTGCCGATCCTGCTATTTTTCAGGGTAAAACGCTCGAACAAGATCTGATTCACGGAGAAGCATTGGCGTTAAGAGCGATGTTACACTTTGAGGTTCTTCGTTTGTTTGCTCCCAGTGTCGCAGCAGATGATGGAAAGAAATATGTTCCTTATTATGCGACTTT
Source organism: Bacteroides celer (assembly GCF_002632415.2). NCBI lineage: Bacteria > Pseudomonadati > Bacteroidota > Bacteroidia > Bacteroidales > Bacteroidaceae > Bacteroides > Bacteroides celer. The sequence continues at coordinate 1,345,433 of NZ_CP178209.1, forward strand.
CCCTTCTGTGTCAGAGCCCTACCTGACAGTGAAAGAAGTACTGGCTAAAATAGAAAAAGATTTGGAAGAGGCACGTGATTTAGTGCAGACCTATGACAACCAGGAAGGTTATAAGTTGTTGATGACCAAAGCCTATCGCTTTGAAGGCGGTGATTTGGTAACTGACATGTTTTATGCCAGTCGTGGTTTTCGTATGAGTTATATTGCTATCACTGCTTTGCAGGCTCGCGTATTCTCTTATGCAGGAGAGTCGAAGAAAGCTTATGATGCAGCATCGGAAGTGATAAATTACACAGATGATAATGGAGAAAAGATGTTCACCTTTACTGCCAATGCCAGCTTTAATACGAATCCTAAAATGAAGGACGATTTAATTTTTGCTCTTTCAAATTCAAAGGAAGTAGAACTCTTCAAAGCATGGGATAATAGGGATGAAGATGGTGGAATGGTTTCTATTGACTATGACGATTATACAGAGATTCTCGATGAAAATGCTAATGACAGACGCTGGAATGAGACTGGTGGTATGATGGAAATTCATAGCGACTATGACTGGTATTGTGTGATCTCTAAGAAATATATGGATGATGCATCTTACACAGATCTTGATAAACGTATTATTCCTGTCATCCGTTTGAGCGAAATGCACTATATACGTGGTGAATATTTAGCAGAAACAGATCCGGTAGCCGGAACGGCAGAACTGGAAACGGTAGCACAGGCGCGTGGATGCACAGCCGGAATTTTCTCTTATATTTCTACTTTGGCGGAATATAAGATAGCGGTTCTGAAAGATGCCCGTAAAGAATTTCTTGGTGAAGGTCAGTTGTACTATTTTTATAAGAGATACAATATACTTCCTAACTCAAAGACCAATTTTATATTCCCATTGCCGGATAATGAGATGGTTTACTAATTTTATAGATAAATAGAAGATGAAAAAGATATATTTATTTTTGACTGCAATGGTCTTGGTGCTGACTGCATGTGAGAAAGACCAGATAGGCAGATACGATTTGGGATCGTATGTCTATTTTACACAGAAAGAAACCGCATCACAGAGCTTTTCTTTTTCTTACTATCCCGGACTTACCACTCATTCATTGGAATTTGAGGTGAATCTGATGGGAGACTTGTTGACAGAGGATAAAACTTTTGAATTATATATTGATACGGAAAAGACAACTGCTACTCCGGATATGTATGAATTGAATCTTCATCCGGTTTTTCATCAGGGAACTGCTACGGATCAGATAACAGTGACTTTAAAGAATCCGAATGATATATTGAAGGATAAAGAAGTAACCTTAGTGTTTGGCATTAAGGAAAATGAGAACTTCCAGCCGGGCTTTGTTGGCCAGCGAAGTATCACAATAAACTTTAATGATATAGCTAGCAAACCTTTGTGGTGGGATAGTACTGTTGAAAGTTACTTGGGTGCGTATGATGCTTATAAACTTGATGAGTTTATCAAATGTACGGGAGTCAACGACCTGACAGGTGTAGATGAAACCTTGATTAGAAAATATGCATTAGACTTCAAGGAATATATTGAAGAAAACGGATTGGATATTGATATTCCGGTTTATTAATGAGTAAAATGAATTTGAATATGAGAAAGAATATTTATGTTCTGCTGTTATTGTCTCTGATAATGGTTTTGGGAAGCTGCTATAGCGACAAAGGAAACTATGATTATGAGGATGTAAATGAGATAACAGTTGATTTAGGAGGGGCTAAATATACCTATGTTGTAGGAAATGTAGCCAAATTGGAACCGACTCTTACTTTTGCTACACGCGAAATTGCAGAATCAGAATTAGAATATAACTGGACATTGAATGGTGAGTTTATCTCTGACAAACGGGTATTGGAGTTTACCGTAGAGAAAATAGCAAGCCAGGTGGAATGTCAGTTGCGTGTAACTAACCCGAAGACCGGTCTTACATACATCGGTCGTACAGCGATGGACTTTACGCAGAAATACAACTTATATGGTTGGTTGGTGTTATCGAAAGATGAACAAGCCTCTTATCTGAACTTTATGACTGCAACGGGTACTGACGCGCAGGTTTATGAGGAACATCTAAAAGTTTATCAAGAACAAAATAGAGAAACTCTTCCTAAAGAAACAGTGGGGTTGCTGGAACATTTCCGCTCGGGAGGTTCAGGCAGCAATCCTTCTTCTGTCTGGATTGTGAATCCGAAAGCTGATAAGTGTGTGGATTTGGAAGGTGCTGCTTTTACTAAAGACCTTGTTCTGCCGGATGCTTTTCTGGAACCCAGTTTTACAAGTAATCTGACAGTAAAACAGATTGCGGAATTAAAGTGGTTGACTGTCGTAGTAGATCAGAATGGAAAAGCATACACGCGTAAAAAGTTATTGGAGAAAGCTTTTCATACAGGCAAATTCCTGTCAACACCATTGACTTTCGAAAATAAAGAGGTAAAAGTGGATAGATTTCTGATTATACCGGAAATGCGTGCTTTGGATATGGCGTTTGTAGAAGGTGAAAAGGGACAGCATCAACGTATTTTGGCTCTAATGGATTATGACAAGCAGTCTGCAGGTAAAGTGCTTCAATTTACAGTAAAGCAAGAAGACTATGATAAGAATGGTTTTTATGATGCACCGAAGTTGGACGATTTGTTAGATTATGAGGTTGTGTATCTAGGTTATGCCCGGCCGAAGACTACAGGGCTGACGGATGGTACATATGTTATGACCTTGATTTTGAAGAGAGGAAGTGAGTATTTATATCAGGAATATTCTGTGAATAAGGCTTCAACAAGTAATCAAGTAACAGCTATCCCATTAGTGAACAAGTCAATAAACTTTAGCAGTCAATTGGAGGGAGCTGTTATTTATACAGCACCTTATATTAATAATAGAACCTATTTATTGGTAGGTAAAGGACATGATCTTTATTATGTCGATCGGACAACGATAGATAAAGATCCTTTGAAACTGTTGAAAACATTTGATGAAGATGTAACAGCTTTGAATGCGGAAACCTCACAAGGTAACCAGCTGGGAGTCGGATTGGCCAACGGGAAATTCTTTGTTCTCTCTTTAAAAACTGCAAATTTAGGGGAGATTTTAGGAGATTCTAAGAAAGAAGAGTTGGAGAGATATTATCAGATGAGTGGAAAAGTCTTTGATATTCGCTATCGTTTCAGATACAGTAATGGCTGGACTTAATAACAGCACTGTGTAGTGAGATATAAAAAGAATCCCGGTAGTTGTTGAACTATCGGGATTCTTTTTTTAGTTATTTTTTTACTCCGTATACTTCCGTATGAATTTTATTCTTGATTGTTTCAAAATCCTTTTCACAATCCAATTCTCCGTGTACCATTAAATACATGGGCAGAAAATCATCTCCGGGCTTGTAAGGAGGTTGGCTATAGTCTTTTTCCCATAGCGTAAAGCCTTGACGTTGATAAAAGCTGATACGTCGTTTTGCCATTTCCTCTACCGGACGTTCTACTTCCAATACGATCGGGCGTTTCAAATAATTGCACAAGTATTCCAGCGTGCGTTTTCCATAGCCTCCATTTCGCAGGGCGGGATTGGTTGCAAAGTGTTCTACATAGTAGAAACTGTCAAAATCCCAATAGGTAATGAAGCCGACTGGCAGGTCATCATCAAAGATGATGTTATTATGAAAGTTGCCCGTACGATCAGTGTACTCGCGCAGTTGTTCCAACTGACGGTACTCTTCCGGTGGAAACGAATCAATTAGAAGCTCTTCCATGAATTTGTAATGTTGCAGATCCGACGTACTAATTGGTTGAAGTCTAATCATGAGGTTTGGGTTTTAAGTTTGACAATAATATAATTGTATTCCATTAAGGAACATAAAATTCAATCATTCGACGGATGGCACGTTGACAAACCGGACAAAACTCCGGATATTCGTTTGTTTTCATGCGACAGTCATAAGCCGGACGATAAATGCCTTTGGCAGAGTAGCCACCTCCTTCATATATTCCTACGGGATATTTCTTTTTTTCAGCAATAGGGGTCGGGATCGGGGTACCTGACGGAAGCATATCTTTCCATTTGGAAGCGAAGTTCACACGTGTTGAAATATTCTGTTCCCATGGTTCGACATCCAGCGGATAAGTATCTGTCATCACATCATCATCATAGAAATATTCGTCAGCTAATCCACCGAAACTGTGTCCGAATTCGTGTACGACTACCGGCTTGAACATCGGGTGATGGGCCGTGGTCAGCGTATACGAATTGTATATTCCACCACCACCATATACATCCGTGTTAGCCAGGATAATGATATGTTCGTAGGGGATGCCTGCCAATGCATTATGGATAGACTTTACCCGGCTGGTAGTCAGATAACGGTCCGAGTAAAAAGTATCGAAATGGGAGTGAACCGCCGTTTGTTTCCACTGATTTTCGCGGGGAACACTGACACCACTGTCCGTAGAAGGACTGGCTACGGCAACAATATTAAATTTACCCTTCATGGAGCGGAACGGCTCATACGAAAACAAACTTTCGCAGGTACGTTGGGCATCTTGGTAGAAAATATCCATTTCTTTTTCTGTGTATCCTTCTGCAAGGATGGCAACATCTATGCAGTCTTTTTCATTACCACTTTGAAGCATATACCGATGCGGAGTGACATGTGATCCTCCCCGTTTATGAACCAATATATCATCCGGACGCACGATATGTTTGTAGGTAGCCATTATTTTCTTTCGCGGAGAATATAAAGTGACTTCTACCTCCACAGGCTGTTTAGGATAAGGAAGAAGGAAAGTATTCTCAAATCCTTTGGCTGTTTCTTTAGCTTCGTCTGTGGACAGCCACTCTTGAAACAAAGAAGAGAATGACGTTTTGTAGATACACTGTTTGCTGGCAAGGTCTTTCACTATAATTTGTCCGTTGCCTTCCAATGGAAGTTCCGAAAGATGATGTTGACGTCCTGCCCAGGTAGGAAGTTGTGATAGCTCATCCAGATAAATAGCCTGTTGTGTAGCATCCCCGGTAAAGATATAATCCACTCGCAATGTTTTGTTCTGAAAATAATCAGCAAAATTCTGTGCATAACTTCCTATAGAAGTACAGAAACACAGAATAATACAGCAAATATGTTTCATATTAATGGTATATTTATGTTTTTCGCAAAGGTACGAACTATTGTTGACTTATCCGCTTTCTGCAAATAAAAGTAATAGATTATAGTATTTGTTGTCGAAAAATCGCTAACTTTGCATAAAAGATTCATTGATAAAAACAATTTGATTCAAAAATGGGACATCATCAATTAGATGCTTTAGATGAGCAAATTCTGAAACTGATTGCAGGGAATGCGCGTATTCCTTTTTTGGAAGTAGCACGAGCATGTAATGTTTCCGGCGCTGCAATCCATCAGCGTATTCAGAAGCTTACTAATTTAGGTATATTAAAAGGTTCGGAATATGTCATCGACCCCGAGAAAATCGGATATGAGACTTGCGCTTATATTGGTATATATCTGAAAGATCCCGAATCCTTTGATTCGGTAACGAAAGCTTTAGAAGCTATCCCCGAAGTGGTGGAATGTCATTTCACTACCGGAAAATATGATATGTTTATCAAAATTTACGCAAAGAATAACCATCATTTATTGAGTATTATTCACGATAAGCTGCAACCATTGGGGTTGGCACGTACCGAAACATTAATCTCCTTCCATGAAGCCATTAAGCGGCAGATGCCAATCATGGTCGACATAGAAGATGAAGATTAATCGTTATTTTCTCACGTAATCAACAAAAGCATAGGAGCAGAGATGTTTCTCATCCGCAGGATGAGCTTCTCTGCTTTTTTCTTGCCACATCTCTGGCGATACTTCCGGAAAATAGGCGTCGGCTTCGGGAGCCATATCATCTATTTCTGTCAGGCAAAGTTCGTCAGCGAAAGAAAGGGCCTGCTGATAAATACTTGCTCCTCCTATAATATAAATGTGTTCCTCCTCTTTACAACTTTGCAAAGCTGCTTCGAGTGAAGGGAAAACTTCCGCACCGGGACATTCTGTAGCCGGGTTGGAAGATAAAACGATGTTTCTGCGATTGGGTAATGCGCCTTTCGGTAGTGACTCGAAAGTTTTGCGTCCCATCAGTATGGTGTTTCCGGTAGTTAATGCTTTGAAACGTTTCAAATCATTGGGTAACCAGAAAAGAAGTTTGTTCTCGAAGCCGATAGCCATACGGCGGTCTACGGCAGCAATGATAGATATTTTACTCATAAAGTTACACGGCTACTGCTCCTGCAATATGCGGATGCGGGTCATAGTTCACTAATTCAAAGTCCTCAAATTTGAAGTCGAAGATACTCTTCACATCCGGATTGATCTTCATTTGTGGCAATGGACGAGGTTCACGTGATAATTGGAGCTTCACTTGTTCCAAGTGGTTCAGGTAGATATGTGCATCACCGAAGGTATGAACAAAATCTCCGGCTTTCAGTCCCGTCACTTGTGCCATCATTTGCAGCAATAATGCGTATGATGCAATATTAAAAGGAACACCCAGAAAAATATCTGCACTGCGTTGATACAGTTGCAGGCTCAACCGTCCGTCTGCTACATAAAACTGAAAGAAAGCATGGCAGGGAGGCAAATTCATATTATTCAAATCTGCTACGTTCCAGGCGCTTACAATGATACGGCGTGAATCCGGATTATGTTTGATTGTTTCCACCACTTCACTGATCTGGTCGATAAATCCACCGTTATAGTCAGGCCATGAACGCCATTGATAACCATAAACATGTCCTAAGTCGCCGTTCTCATCCGCCCATTCGTTCCAGATGCGCACTCCATGTTCCTGAAGATATTTCACATTAGTATCACCTTGCAGAAACCAAAGCAATTCGTATATGATTGATTTCAGATGTAGTTTCTTGGTTGTCAGGCACGGGAAACCGTCATCAAGATTAAAACGCATTTGGTGACCGAAAACGCTGATGGTTCCGGTTCCGGTACGGTCACTTTTTTCTGTACCTTCGGTTAGTACACGATTGAGTAAATCCAGGTATTGTTTCATAATGAATAAGTTGTGGTGAAAATGATTCTCCGCACAAAATTACAAAAATGGAGTGAATAAATTAGCAAACCAGCCGACGAACTTCTTCCACGGGGAGCGCTTTTTCCAGAATTCAGGCGTTAGTTGAGTGCAATGCTCGATATCGTTCCGGAACATTGTATTTAATTCACCCGTTATTTTGGTATCAAAGATAAAGGCATTTGTTTCGTAATCATAGCGCAAGCTGCGGCTGTTCAGGTTGGCAGTGCCAACTGTACAGAACAAATCATCCACCATCATTATTTTAGAGTGATGAAATCCACCGTTATACATATAGACAGTAGCTCCTCTTTTCATCAGTTTGTGCAACTTATAAAGTGCGGCATCCGGAGTAAACGGGATATCGGAGGCAGAAGAAACCATGATTGTAACATTTACGCCTCGGTCGATTGTCCGGTTCAACGCCTTTTTGATAGAAGAAGTCGGTACAAAATAAGGATTGACGATATGAACATTCTTTTGGGCCGAATAGATGCTCATGGCATAAGCGTGGCTTAACATACGGCTATTCTTTTTCGGGGTACGGTCTACGATTGCTACCACAATATTCGTACTGTCCGTTTGTTCCTCATGTTGGGGGAAATAAGCGGCTCCACCTACATTCTGCTTGGTTTCCTTATTCCAGATCGTTAGGAATATCTCCTGCAGATCATTGACGGCATCCCCTTCAATGCGTGTGTGCATATCACGCCAGGTTCCGATTTTGGGTAGTCCGTTAATGTAGTAGTCAGCGATATTCATACCACCGGTATAAGCCACTTTTCCATCGATGACAGCTATTTTCCGGTGATCGCGATGGGCAGCGTGATTGATATAAGGGAAAGTGAACGGATCGAACTTGACAATCTCGATTCCTTGTTCACGTATTTTCTTGAGATGTTTCTTTTTAAGTGGTTTGTTGTTCGACCAGTTTCCGAATGCATCGAACATAGCTCGTACTTCGACCCCTTCTTTCACTTTTTCGGCCAGCAGGGCAAATAAAGCATTGGCGATGGAGTCATTTCGGAAGTTGAAATATTCCAGATGGACGTGGTGTTTAGCTTCCCGGATGGCTTCAAACAAATCGATAAACTTCTCCCGTCCGCTTTTTAGCAGTTTTACCTTATTATTATCAGATATAGGGATTCCCGATTCTTGTAAATAGCGTAGCACAAGGGAATCGCTGGTTAATCCGATTGAGTCCCTGGGATGTATCATCAGACTGTCGATGATACCTGCCTGAACACTCAATATAGGCAGGAACAGAAATAAAATAAATATACGTAATTTCAAAACTCTTCTCACTCTTTTAGTTTACAGAAGAACAAAGATACGATATCTAAGTTTGGGCTCCTTTGCTAACAAGGGCAAATTTATCATTCTTTAACGAAATAACTTCTTTCCGTAACTACTCAGGTATCTTTTCCTGAAAATTGAAAAAGTAATCCAAACTCTCTTACCTGTTGAAATGTATCTGATAACTTTATGCCAATCCCCTTTCTCTATTATCCCCTAGATATTACTTTTGCATTCAATGATTGAGCAGGTAACAGACATATCTAAGTTCTTATCGGAGATGAACGAGAAATTCTCTTCGATGGAGCAAACTATATCTGAGCAAGGTGCTGATATTAGCCGTCTTTATCGTATTATTGATCAGAAGGATAAAGAGATTCATGTATTAAAGAAACGTTTATCCAAATATGAAGGACCTGATAAGGATAGTCATAATAGTAGTATTCCTCCTTCCCAAGAATCGCTTCCTGCCAAAGTCCTCCGTCGGACACAGTCTTTGCGCAAGAAGTCAGACCGTAAGAACGGTGGTCAATTTGGTCATCCCGGCTCTACTTTAGAAACGAGCACTTCTCCTGATTTTATCGAAGAACATAAATCTGACTATTGTGAATGTTGCGGCAGTTCTTTGACTGGGGCTGAGTCTATTTGTAGCGGAGTCTCCCAAGTGGTTGATATACCTTTACCCCGTCCCCAAGTAAAAGAACATCGCTCTTTTGATGTGACTTGTTCTTGCGGCCACATTAATAAATGCCCGCTCCCCAAAGAATGTAGTAAACGGATTTCATACGGCAAGACTATTCAGTCTCTGGTGTCTTTTCTTAGCCATGTTCAATGTGTTTCATTTGAACGTATCTGTGAAATACTCAAAGAAATTTTCTCTTTGTCTATTAGTCAAGGTACAGTGCGGAACATGCTTACTAAAATAGGGACTAAATCAAAAACTGTTTGTGACCAAATTCGCAGGCGCATAGCCGAATCCACAGTTGTTGGCGCTGATGAAACGGGACTATATGTCAATAGTGCACTTAATTGGGCATGGATATTCCAAACGGATCAGTTAACCTATGTATACCAAGACAAGTCCAGAGGAATGAAGGCTATAAACAACCATTTTCCTGATGGATTGCCCAATGCTGTATTAGTCACAGATCGACATGGTAGCTATTTCAATATGGAAGTAAAGAATCATCAGGTATGCATTGCACATCTGTTAAGGAACATTCAATACCTTACTGAACTTGACCCTAAGCAGAACTGGTCTAAAAAAGTGAGTACACTTCTTAGAGAGGCGATACACATCCGTAAGACTACAAGCTTTGAAGTAATACCAATAACCACTATAAAAGACAGATTGGACCGATTGCTAAATGAAAGCGTAGCACATCTGCATGAGGATTTCCAGAAGTTCAAAAATGGTCTCTTCAAATGTAAGGATTATCTTTTTACCTTCCTGCAAAACCCAGATGTTCCTTATGATAATAATGCCAGCGAAAGAGGTATTCGAAAAATAAAGGTAAAGCAAAAAGTCAGCGGATGTTTTCGTACAGAAAAAGGGGCTAACACTTTTATGAACGTCCACTCCGTTGCTGAAACCGCTAAGAAAAACGGAAATTCTAAATACAAGGCTATTCTTGCTGTTCTTGAACAGTGAGAAGTATCAATATGACTTTATACCTGAGTAGTTACTTCTTTCCAGGAGTTAATTATGCCATCGAAGCAACCTTTCGTGTAGCCATGAATAATAGTACAACAGCTGCGATAATAATTGACTTCGGATCAAGGCTGGAAGTGTCATGATTAATCATACCGATAAATACTTCTCTTATGGTTCCCCAAGCTGCTTCCAATCCGCCTAACCATACAAAAAGTGCGGCCGCCACAGTCATCACGAAAGCGCTCCAGATACGAGCCAGGCGATTACTACGATCGGGTAAGTGGTGCATGACACGGCGACTGAATCCGTTATCTGCTATTTCCTGCTTGTTTTCTGCGAAGAAATCGCGCAAGAGCTTATCATTGTCTATTTCTGTCATAACCGTTTTGTTTTAAATACGTTGCTAATTTTTCTTTCCCGCGTGACAGATGGCTTTTCACTGTCCCTGACGGTACTCCTACAATCCCTGCAATTTTGTCGATACTAATGTCCTCCATGTAGAACAACGTGATGCAGGTCCTTTCCACTTCTTTAAGCATTTTGAGTGACTGGTAGACATCCATTTTTTGCCCGATATTCTCCTGTTCGGTGCTGTTGATGGCGTCTATTTCTCTTGTATCCAAGTCGGCTGTCTCTTTCCGGCTGCGAATATAATCATAAAAAACATTATAAGCAATACGATATAGCCACGTAGAGAAACTTGACAAGTTCCGGAAAGAGGCAATGTTCGTATACGCTTTGATAAATGTATCTTGCGCAAGGTCGTCACTCAATTCGCTGTCGCCGCAAGTCAGGTTCAGGAAGAATCGCCGGATGGGCGCCTGATACTCCTTCACCAACTGGTCGAAGGCCCTGGTGTTTTTGAACACCACGACCTGTGCGACTAACGATATATCATTGAGTTGGCTCATTTATTCTCGTCGTTCTTTTCTTCGTTTACTCCATTGTCTTTCTCTTCGGATTCGGAAGGGATGATTTCAAAACTATCGGTTTTAACGTTATTCGGGTTCTTTTTTTCATCCTTATTGCCTGTATATATCCTGGTAGCATTTGCGTCTTGAGTCTGTTGTTTACTACCGATAATCCATTGTCCGATGCCCATGAATGTAACGAGTAAGCCGATAGCTCCAATTCCAAATTCACCGGTGATTGCCCAGAGGAAGATAAAAAGACCGATACCAGTAAAGGTGTTCTTGATGCCTTGTGAACGCGAATCGACTGTTTTGGTTTCGCGGATAAACTCTGCCGGAAGCGGTTGGCCGGCAGCAAGTGCCTGTTCGGCAAGGCGATAACGTGCTTTACGGTTTTTGTAACGGAAGAAGAAAATTACAAATAGAATGAATACCGGAAATCCGAATACGGCAACGATTGCTATGATTGCTACCAGAATACCTCCGCCGGCACTAACATTATTGAAGGGGAAATCACTGTCATCCGACTCGAATGTGAAGCTGGCTTTGCCATGAGTGGTATTTACATTACTTGAGCCTGTATCTACTTCTGTAGAATCAGCGTTCACTGTATCTACGCCAATCACTGTGACAGCAGTATTGTTCGTATTTGCTTTATTGTCTTTAGCTACAATTACTTTTACTTTTCCGATGGAATCACGAACAACGGTAGTCTGGGCAACAGCCAGTGTGCAAGTGGTCAGTACAACCATCAATGCTAATAGAAAATTTTTCATATCAATAGTTTTTTAATTTATTTCTTTATCTGTTAGACGTAGTTAATATCATAGAAAGTTGCAAAGAGACGAAATATTTTTGATATTTGCGGAAATTAATAACCGAAAGATGAAATTACCTGCTTCTTTTATAGACTACACCCGCGCTCTATTGGGCGATGAAGAATACGACAAACTGGCCGTTGCCCTCCAACAGGAACCATCGGTTAGCATCCGGTTGAATCAATTGAAAATCAATCATTCTTTATCGGATAAAGTACCTTGGTCTTCCGAAGGATTCTATTTGGAGGAGCGTCTCACTTTCACGTTCGATCCCTTATTCCATGCAGGCTGTTATTATGTTCAGGAAGCTTCTTCCATGTTTGTGGAGCAGGTACTCCGGCAATATATCACCGGACCGGTGAAGATGTTGGATCTTTGTGCGGCTCCCGGTGGAAAATCGACTCATGCCCGTAGTATACTTCCCGAAGGGAGTCTGTTGGTAGCCAATGAGGTAATCCGGAATCGTTCGCAGATTCTTGCTGAAAACCTGACGAAGTGGGGACATCCGGATGTGGTAGTGACCAATAATGATCCGGCAGATTTTTTGGCTTTACCCTCTTTCTTTGATGTGATTCTTACAGATGTTCCCTGTTCCGGTGAAGGTATGTTCCGTAAAGACCCGGTAGCTGTGGAAGAGTGGAGCCCCGAGAATGTGGAAATCTGTTGGCAGCGCCAGCGACGGATTATTGCGGATATCTGGGATGCGTTGAAGCCCGGAGGTATTCTTATATATAGTACGTGTACATTTAATACAAAAGAGGATGAAGAGAATGCACGTTGGATTCAACAAGAGTATGGAGGCGAACCGTTAACTGTACAGGTGCAGGAGAATTGGAATATAACAGGAGATCTTTTGTCAGATAAAGGGGATCATTCTAAATCTTTTATTCCCGTCTATCATTTTTTTCCTCATAAGACGAAAGGTGAAGGCTTTTTTCTGGTGGCTTTTCGTAAGCCGGAGACGGAAGAAGAGATCCCGGTATCTTCTTTCGCGAAAGAGAAAGTTTTCAAGAAGAAGGATAAGAAAGGAACAGCAGCATCTTCTCCTGTATCGAAAGAACATCTGAATATGGCTAAAAGCTGGTTGAATGATGAAAATTCGGACAAGTATCTTTTATTGGCGGAAGGAACAAATATCCGGGCTTTTTCGCAGTACTACACTAATGAATTGACGATGATGAAGCAAAGCCTGAAAATCGTGTCGGCAGGGATTGAGATAGGCGAGGTGAAAGGAAAGGATTTGATCCCTAACCATGCATTGGCAATGTGTACCTCCCTTTTGTGTCGGGAAGCATTCGCTATGGAAGAAATAAGTTATGAACAGGCTATCACTTATTTACGAAAAGAGGCCATTACCTTACCGGCAACAGCCCCTCGTGGGTATGTTTTGCTCACTTATCGGCATATCCCTCTCGGATTTGTGAAGAATATCGGTAATCGTGCCAATAATCTTTATCCGCAAGAATGGCGCATCCGTAGTGGATACTTACCGGAAAATATACGCATCTTGTCAGAAGACGTTACTGATTAAGGCAGTATTCCCGCAGGCATTTCCTGTTGGGAAAGACTAAAGCTAAGCTGTCTGCCTTTTCCGATTTCTGTGCCTTCAGCTATTTCTTCCAGCGTGTAGGAAGGAGGAGGTGCAGGTGATGTCCGCGTTTCTCCAATGGGCGGAGTGTTCCAGTTCAGATTTAGGCTTTTATCCAACCGGTGAAATAAGTATGAGTTTCCCCATATAATGAATTTATGATTGGAAACAGGTGTTGCCATATCTTCCGAAAAAGTGAGGGTTAGTGTCACTTTCTCATCGTCTCTTTCTTCTTTTTCCAGTTTGTAACTTCCTTGGGTTATTAATTCAAGTCCGGATGAAAAGGCGGTCTGTTCTCCCTGTTTGAAAAAATAAGCATCCCGTGCGTGGTTGTTAATCAGAAAAATGTCGGAAATACCGGGTAGAAGATTCGCATCTCCGTTGGGTAAGTTAGACAAGTAGCTGCGGAGCAACTTTATATTTTCTCCGCAGCTACTTGGGGGCACGTGTAAAAACCTGTGTTTTCGTTTGTTATTTTTTGCTATAAAAAATCTTTGTAGTACCTTTGTTTTGCAATCATATAGCAATGTCAGAGAATCCATTAGTAAAGCTATTAAGCTACATACTCCCTTCGGAGTTCAACGAATATTTTGACCTTACCGATGTTAAGGAAGAAGAACGTGGCGTGGAGAAGATTCTCCATCTGTATCTTCACGAGAAGAACCTTCAGCCGGATGGTCACACAGAGCTGTCTCCCAACGGTTTCTACCCGGAATCATGCATCAACCACTTTCCTCTCAACGAGCACCGTACCGTTCTGCACGTATGCCGTCGCCGTTGGAAGGACGGTTTGGGCAGGACGTATAGCAGAGATTGGGAGTTGACAGCAAAAGGAACACGGCACACTAAGGAGTTTGCCGCTTTTTTAAAAGAATTCCTTGGATACATCCCCGATTACAGCCAGATCACTCCAGAAACCGTATCACATCAAGGCTGACGAGTTCGAACGTGCCTACAAGGATTTCCTCAGCGGTTACCGCACCTGGAAAGAATTGTCACATGCGGAGGACTGGCTTGTCTTCTATAAGAACATAGGGCCACAACTGAGCATTGACGAGACAGCGCTCTCTGACGGTGAACTTTATACAATAATCTCCAACAAGGCTGCCCATGGCGGCAAGGGAGCTATCGTGGCCATTATCAAGGGGACAAAGGTCGAGGATGTCGTAAAGGCGTTGATGCGCATCCTTTGGTACGAGAGGGCTAAGGTGCTGGAGGTAACGATGGACTTCTCCGAGAGCATGCATTCCATAGTAAAGCAGTGCTTCCCGTATGCCACGATAACCATCGACCGCTTCCATGTCCAGAAGGACTGCTACGATGCCATGCAGCAAGTGCGTATCAGGCACAGGCGCGAGGCCCAACGTACCGAAGTGGAAGCGCGCGAGCAGCACAAGCTCCGTAACAAGAAGAATGCCGAGGCACGAAAGAGACGTCTTGAGAAGAATGGAGGCAAACGGAAAGGAAAACAAGGACGGAAGCCTAACCGCAAGAATGAGAAGTACGAGCCTGTGAGGCTGTCAAACGGAGATACCGTCTGTGAACTCCTGACGCGCTCACGCTATTTGCTGATGACATCGGCAGATAAATGGACAGCGACTCAGAAAATCCGTGCAAGGCTGCTGTTTGAACTCTATCCTGATATGAAGACCGCATATTCAATCTCGCACTCTTTGCGCATGATTTTCAATAACAAAAACGCCACAAGGGAAAGCGGGAAGAAAAGCCTCGCCCAATGGTATGCAAAAGTCGGAGAGTTCGGAGACGAAAACTTCAACACTGTTGCAGCAACCATCTATGAACGGCAGGGAGAGATTCTCAACTACTTCATCAATCGGTCTACCAATGCGTCTGCTGAATCTCTTAATTCAAAGATCAAGCAGTTTCGAGCACAACTACATGGGGTTATAGATGTAAAGTTCTTCTTATTCAGACTCTCAAAGATATTTGGCTAAACACAGGTTTTTGCAAGTGCCCCGCATAACATGAATAAATAGAAATGTTTAGGTCTCATAATTCAGATTTTATGTTCGTTGCAAATGTAATGTATTGTTTTGAAATATCCGGTCGGAATTTGAAGAAAATGAGAGAAGAGGAGGGGAGATCTATGGAATATATATTTAGGCATGAATTACACTGAATACATAACTTAAAAATAGAAATTAGTATGTTCAGCGTAATCCATGCCTAAAGGGTTTTATGTACTATTTATAGCTTGCTTTTGTAAATCCGTGCCATTGCCTTTTGGTACTGATTTTCCAATTGCAGATAATTTTGATGACTTTGATAGATCACCGACACTTCAACGAAGTACTCGATCATACTAATTTGTCCACCTGTCAAAGCTTGTTTCAGCAATGCCAAATCTTGTTGCGACTGGAAAGTCTTGCTATATTCTTCCATTGAAGCATGCAGCGTTTTTGCTTCCCGGTAAAGCTGTGCCAATTCAGATTCCACTTGCAGGGTAGCATTATCCTTTTGCAAGTCGATGTTGAGTGCCTGCACTTTAGCAATTTTCACCTTATTCCGATTTTCGAAAAGCGGGAAGGAGAAGCCTACTACTACACCGTTGAAAGGCACACCTGTTTCCGTATTCCGACGGTAGCCGAGTTCCAACTTCGGCAGCCACTGGGATTTATTGACAGCGATTTGTTTACGTGCAACGAGACTCTCGTTGCCTAGTGCCATTAGAGTACGGTCCGTTGCCATGACTTCCGATTTCAACATTTGGTAATCGCTCGGGAGCGGTATAGCCGGATATTGGTTCTCTTCGAAGACCACCGGAATATTACCATTCAGTGTATTCAACTCCTGCTGTTTATTGCGGAGTGCCGTCTCGTTCAGAGACGCTTCCGTATTGACATTCAGTAGTTCCAAGTTGATTTTATTGGTTTCGAGCGCATTTGCATCTCCTGTTTGGAGACGCTTGGCATACATTCTAGCAAGCTCTTCCGCATTGCGGAGACGTTCCTCTAAAATATGCTTTTGCTGACGGAGCATAATAATATCCAGGCAGAGTTCTTTTGCCTGTAACAGCTTCTCCTGACGAAAAACATCCGCTTGGCTGTCAAAAGCTCCTGCCTTCAGGCGGTTCAACTTGTTACGTGTAGCATATAGACTGGGGAAATCAAAGCTTTGTGAAACAACCAGTTCACCGATTGTTTCGTTTTTATCTTTCGCTCCCCATAGATGCGCGTAAGAAAGAGTAGGGTCAGGCAAGTTATTATCCGTTTTGGCTTCCAGCTTCTGCGAAGTAATCAGTTGCTCGTTTGCCTGCAGCTCCCTATTGTTCGTTTCGATATTCTTCAATACCTGGTCAATTCCGTTTTGGGCTTGCACTCTGCCTATGGCTAAGAACAGAAGTGCAGTGCTTATGATTATGATTTGTTTCATTCTGATTTTCTTTATTTGTTACAAGCTTTCCTGAACCTTTTTCCGGTGCATCATCAGATAAACAATCGGAACTATAAAACCGTTCAGGAAAGTAGACGTTAATAATCCTCCTAAAATCACTTTAGCCATCGGACTCTGGATTTCGTTACCGGGCAAATCACCGGCAAGTGCCAATGGGATCAGTGCCAGTGCAGAAGACAATGCTGTCATCAAAATCGGATTCAGACGGTCGAGAGAGCCTTGAATTACACTGTCGTACACGTTCAAACCCTCTACCTGTTGCAAATGGTTGTAGTGACTGATTAACAGCATACCGTTACGGGTTGCAATACCGAATAAAGAGATGAAACCGATGATAGCCGGAATGCTGACTTCCCCTGTTGTAATCACCAAGGCAAAGACACCACCGATCAATGCCAGCGGAAGATTCAGCAAAATAACCCCGGATTCTTTCACACTGCGGAACTCATTGTACAGCAACAGGAAGATAACCACGATACTGATAAATGAAGTCAACGCCAACGTCCGGCTGGCAGCCTGCTCGCTTTCAAACTGTCCACCATACTCGATATGATAACCTTCGGGTAATTGTACCGATGTGTCGATGCGTTTCTGAATATCATTCACGACACTGCGCAAATCACGATCGGCCACATTGGCGGAAATGACAATTTTACGTTTCACATTCTCGCGGTTGATCGTATTCGGACCCATGGCCGATACCACTTCCGCTACATAGCTCAAAGGAACTTTTCGGCCGTCGTTCGTGTCTACCATCAGGTTACGGATTTTCTCCATCTCATCCCGGGCATCATCCTTCACTTTTACGATCAGGTCAAAACTCTTGCCCTGTTCATACACTTGTGAAATCACTTTTCCAGCCAAAGCTACATTCACATATTCCGAAAATTCCGGCAGGGTAATACCGAACTTAGCCAGCATTTCCCGTTTAGGCTGTATTTTCAGCTGCGGACGTTCAATCTGTTGCTCCACGTTCAGGTCGGCAACACCGGGAATGTCACTGATCGCTCCTTTGATTTGATTACCGAGTGAAAACATCTTATTCAGATCGTCACCGAATAACTTGATAGCGATATTCGCTTTCGTACCCGATAGCATTGCGTCGATACGGTGGCTGATCGGTTGTCCGATTTCTATGTTTGCTCCGGTGATCGTACCTAATTTTTCACGTACATCAGCTACCAGTTCACTGCGCGAGCGGTCTTTCAATTCGAACGGAGCTTCTATTTCAGAAACATTGACTCCTAACGCATGTTCATCCAATTCAGCACGTCCCGTTTTCCGGGCTACCGTTTGTATTTCGGGAATCGTCATTAATAACTCTTCGGCACGATGTCCCATTTTGTTGCTTTCTTCCAGCGAAATACCCGGCAGAGAACTGATATTGATAGTAAACGATCCTTCATTGAACGAAGGAAGGAAGCTGCGTCCAAGTGTGAAAAACACTCCGAGGGCAACTACAAAAAGTCCGATTGTACTTCCGAGAGTCACACGTTTATGTGCCAGTACCCAAGTCAGTGCTTTTTCATAAATCCCTTTCATCCAGCGGGCAACAGGAGCTTCTTTCAGTTTCTTGTTCGTCTTATTGCTTCCTAATAGATAAGAGCAGAGCACCGGAGTCAGTGTCAGGGCAACTATCGTAGACGCAAACAGGGCTACGATAAAAGCAACACCTAGTGGAACCAACATTCTGCCTTCCATGCCGCTCAAGAAAAATAACGGAACAAAGCTGACTACGATAATCAACGTTGAATTAAGGATAGGCATGCGCACCTCTTTCGACGCATTGAATACCACTTCGAGCGTACTTAGTCTTTCTGCTTCCGCTTTCAGGCGGTTCTCCCGCAGTCGTTTATATACGTTTTCCACATCGACAATGGCGTCGTCTACCAATGAACCGATAGCTATCGCCATACCTCCAAGACTCATGGTGTTGATTGTCAGCCCCATGTAGTGTAAAGTCAGGATCGAAACGAGCAGGGAAAGTGGTAGTGTCACCAATGAGATCAGCGTAGTACGTACATTTGTCAGGAACAGGAAAAGCACGATGACAACGAAAATACCTCCTTCAAAGAGTGATTTCTTCACATTGCCGATGGAGCTTTCGATGAAGCGGCTTTGGCGGAATATGTCCGTTGAAACTTTTACGTCCGGTGGCAGATTTTTCTGGAGGTCTTTCAGAGATGCTTCCAGTTTGTCCGTCAGTTCCAGTGTGCTGGTAGCCGGTTGCTTGGTAACAGTCATCAGGACGGCAGATTTACCGCGTTCTGAAGCAGTACCCAGCTTCGGAGCCTTCGGGCCGATGGTTACGTTTGCAATATCTTCCAGCGTGACAGGGAAGTTATTCACTGTCTTTACTACCGCTTTGCCAAGTTGCTCTGTTTTCGAAGTGGAGAGTACACCACGTACAATATATTCATTTCCGAATTCATAGAGCACACCTCCATTGGCATTTAGGTTCATATCCTGTGTTACAGCCATCACTTCTCCCATCGAGATGCCGTAATGACGCATCCGTTCGGGATCTAGCTGAATCTGATATTCTTTGATATCTCCTCCGAGCACAGCCACTTGTGCCACTCCTCCGGTAGACAGCAGGCGTGGACGGATGGTCCAGTCCGCAATCGTGCGAAGATCGAGCATGGAGGTGGAGTCGGCAGTCAGACCGATGATGAGCATTTCGCCCAAGATAGAAGATTGCGGTCCAAGAGTCGGTTTGCCGACATTGACCGGCAGTGATTCGCTCACCACCGCTAATTTCTCACTAACAATCTGACGGGCGAGATAAATATCCGTTCCCCAATCAAATTCTACCCAGACAACGGAAAATCCGTTAGTAGAGGAAGAGCGGACACGACGCACACCCGTAGCTCCGTTTACGGCAGTTTCAACAGGAAAAGTAACGAGCTGTTCAACTTCTTCCGCAGCCATACCGTTCGCCTCGGTCATGATTACTACCGTAGGTGCATTTAGGTCGGGGAATACGTCTACTTCCGTATGCATGGCGGTGTACGTTCCCGCAATAAGCAGGAGGATGGCCGCACAAACTACAACCAACCGGTTGTGTAGGGAGTAATGTATAATTTTATTAAGCATGATATTTCATTAATTGAGAGTTATAAATAACTTGATAGATGCGCCGCACAAAAAAACGGTTGCAACGCCTGGTCTCTTTAGTGTTCGTGGCTGTGTGCCGGGATTGCATTGCTTGCGCTTGTCAGTCGAACCTGATAAGCACCCTCGGTCACTACACGGTCGCCAGCCTTTACACCAGTCAGGATTTGAACGCTTTTGCCGTTGTCGGCTCCTATCGTTACTTCCTGTTTTTTATAATCCTCTTCGTCCAGTTGCAGATATATGAAGAATATGCCTTGTTCCTCTGTCAGCGCGGTGCGCGGAAGAGAAATCACGTTTTCCATTGCTGAAGAAAGCAGGAATACCTCTACGAATGAGCCGGGAATCACTTCCCCTTTATTGTCGAACTCAAAAGTGACAGGCACATAAAAAGAATTGTCTCCGGCAGCTTTTCCGAAAGAGAGAAGTTTACCGTTCAATGCTTTCAACTCGTACACCTGATTATTATAAGGAGTCTGGAAATTGGCGGAACTGATGGTGCGGAGATACGGGTAATACTTTTCCGACACTTCGGCACGGAGGAAAAGACGACGGTTCTGCGTCACGCTTACCAGCGGTTGTCCGATTGTCACATAGTCACCTTCTTTCACGAGAATACTTTTCACATATCCGGCAATAGGAGCCGTAATGCTTTGTCCGATAGCCGAATGATTCTTGGAAAGAGCTTCGTAACTAAGACGGGCGTTTTCGTAACTTTGCTCCGCTTGTGCAAAATCCTTGTCGGATACGATCTTGTTTTTAACAAGCTCCTTCATACGTTCGTATTCCTTCTTGGATACCTCGTAGGCAATGCGGGCACGTTGCACCGGATCACCATCGGCGATATTCTTTGAAGAAATAGTGACTAGCGGAGTGCCGCTGCCGACGCTCATTCCTTCCGTTACTTTTCCACGGAAAGATACCACGCCGGCTACTGTAGCTACGGCAACCGATTCATCCCCTTGAGCAGCCAGCACCTGTCCGCTGGTTTTAATCACTTGCTGGAAAGGTGCAGGTTCAATAACGCTCACCTTTACACCGGCTGCTTCAGCTTTCGCTTTCGGAAGAATGATTTCATCACTGTGGGCTTCGGCAGTTTCGTTGTGTTCATCGGCTGCTTCATGATTGTGTTCTCCGTTACATTCGCCTTCATGGGAATGATCGGGTCCTTCTGCCTCGTGATTATGTCCTTCCGCGGCATGATCGTGTTCATCGTGTGTGTGTGTGACGGTACTATTATTACAGGATCCCAGCACGAATAAGCCCAGGATTCCCACGAAAATAAGTTTTTTCATAATGATATTTTCCTACTAAATTTTACTGTTTTCTTTTTACGCTACAAAGATAAGGTAGCGCAGATGCAACTAATTTGCATTTACGCTTTTACGCAAAAACAGAGTAGGGAGGGGCACGAAGAGAAGTGGTACGATGAGTATCCGTACCATGCAGGGAGTCTCGGTAAACGTAATAGTTTTTAATCCGTTTCTCTTGCGGTCGTAATAAATGTTCGATGATTACATCCGTGAATAAGGTAGCGATGAATACATAATCCGGTCCGCTATCCGTATGTATGGATGGAGTGGGAGAGTAGAAACGAGTCATACATTCGCTGCTGCAACATGAGTCGTTTCCCGGGTGATGATGATGCGTGGGACATTGCTGTTCTACAGGCAAGTCCTGCTTCATGCAAATCATTCCGTTGGGGTGATGATGATGGGGAATAACCGCTGCCACCAACATAATAATGTTGATAAAAAACAGCAGAGTTACTATAATTCGTTTCTTCCCTTTCATCCTTTCTTTTAGAGAATTTATTTTTTTAGCGATTCTTTTTCTTTTTCCTGCAAACGTTCCAGCAATTCGGTTGCTGACACATAGATAACTTTTCCATCCGGTGTCCCCTGACTAAGGAGTGTGCCGTTGCGAGCATTTTTTTCCAGCAACCGCTTTTCTGCTAATTGAAGGCCGCGCCGTAATTTATCGCTCAATTCTTGCATTTCATTATTTGACATAATTCTTGATGCATTTAAAAAGTTCAAGTTCATATATCCGGTCCTCGCCGTTTTGGTAACCTTCGGCTACAATCACTCGAGGAGAAATACTGTTATCGGCTAACAGCCAGTAGTCTACACGCGGCATATATATCTGAAACAGATTATTAATACCTGCCTGATAGCGGCGGTAGATGACGCCCATCGGTACATTATGTCCCCCTTCATTGACCCGTTGTAATACACGGTTGACGGCAAGTTCCGGAGAATTCAGCCAAAAATAAATCAAGCTGATTTTATATCCGGTATTATGGGCTCTTTGAATGAGCCGGGTATATGAACGGGTTGCTAATGTCGTTTCAATAGAGAAACTTACTTTAGAAGCTAATAGTTCATCAATACGTTTCAACATCAGACGACCGGCTTCTATAGACATACTTTCTGGATTGAAAGGTGATAAGCCTTTGGCAATTTCATCCGCATTGACAAACTCTTTGCATAATAGAATTTCAGGTAGTACAGTGTAGGAAGCCGTAGTTTTACCAGCTCCGTTACATCCACTTATAATGTACAACTGCCTTGTTTCATCCATTCTTTTCTAAATACCTGTTTTAAATGATGTTGCAAATATACAAATACTTTTATTTCGCCTGTAGCCGATACCCTCTTTTTATTATTTATTATTTCTTTTCCAGTTCTTGCAACGAATCCATTTTCTTCTTTTCGAGGAACTCATAGATACCGCAAAGATGTTCCGTCACCTTTTGATTACCGAACTCATACACCTTGGTAACCAGCCCGTCGAGGAAGTCACGGTCGTGTGAAACGACGATCAGCGTACCATCAAAATCCAGCAATGCCTGTTTCAGAATATCTTTCGTTTTCATGTCCAGATGATTCGTCGGCTCATCCAAAATCAGGAGGTTGACAGGTTCCAGCAATAATTTAATCATAGCCAGACGGGTACGCTCTCCACCCGAAAGCACTTTGACCTTTTTCATCGATTCCTCGGGACCGCCAAACATAAACGCCCCCAGCAAATCACGAATCTTGTTCCGGATATCCCCTTTGGCTACATCGTCAATCGTTTGGAAAACCGTCAGGTTTTCATCCATCAGCGAAGCCTGATTTTGAGCGAAATATCCGATTTGCACATTATGTCCGAGAGTCAATGTACCGTCATGCTCAATCTCCTTCATGATACACTTCACGAGCGTAGACTTACCTTCACCGTTCTTACCAACGAAAGCTACCTTATCACCACGCTCAATCGTCAGATTTGCATTGCGGAATACCACTTTGTCTCCGTATGTCTTTCCAACACCCTCCATGATGACCGGGTAACTGCCCGAACGGGGCGAAGGCGGGAATTTCAGTCGCAATGCAGAAGTATCCTCCTCGTCCACTTCGAGCAATTCCAGCTTTTCCAGCATTTTGACGCGGCTCTGCACCTGCAACGTCTTTGAATAAGTCCCCTTGAACCGTTCGATAAACTCCTTCGTTTCAGCAATAAACTTCTGCTGCTCGTCATAAGCCTTCTGTTGCTGTTCGCGGCGATCCTTGCGCAGCTGCAAATATTGCGAGTAATTTACCTTGTAATCATAGATACGTCCCATCGTCACTTCGATGGTGCGTGTTGTAATATTATCCACGAATTTACGGTCGTGACTAATTACAATGACCGCTTTTCCATTATTAATAAGAAAATCCTCCAGCCATTGAATAGATTCGATATCCAGATGATTCGTCGGCTCATCGAGCAAGAGCACATCCGGTTTCTGCAACAGCAATTTGGCGAGTTCGATACGCATTCGCCATCCACCGCTGAAATCACTCGTCTGGCGTTGGAAATCTCCTCGGGCGAATCCTAATCCAAGCAATGCCTTTTCCACATCCTCTTCATAATTAGTAGCATCGATTGAATAAAACTTCTCGCTCAAACTGGACACTTCCTCGATCAGCGCCATGTAACTGTCGCTCTCGTAGTCCGTCCGTGTTTCAAGCTCCTTGTTCAACTTTTCGATCTGCGCTTCCATCTCATGAAGATGTGAAAAAGCCTGTGCCGTTTCGTCAAACACTGTTCTTCCGTCTTCCGTCATCAGATGTTGAGGCAGGTATGCTACTACGCAATCTTTGGGTGCGGAAACTTTTCCACGTGTCGGTTGCCGTGCGCCTGCCAAAATCTTCAGCAGCGTACTTTTCCCAGCCCCGTTTTTGCCCATCAGAGCGATGCGGTCTTTTTCATTAATTACGAAAGAAATATCACTAAATAAAGCAGTGCCGCCAAACTCTACGGCTAGTCCGTCAACAGAAATCATACTATTCTTTTAAATTGAGGCGCAAAGATAGCGAAATATATGAATATTTTTTATACCTTGCGGGCTGAAAAGGAAGATAGCTCTAAAAAAACAGATAAAAAAACAATATATAAGCGATATGGAAAGCGAACAAATGAATGAATTCAGACCTTTAATTTTGGTAGCTGAAGACGATGACAGCAGCTTTAAATTAATCAAGGCTATCATAGGCAAAAAGTGTGATATCGAGTGGGCTAAAAATGGCCAGGAAATGGTGGAGTTGTTTCAGCAACACCAGCAAAGAGCCAAAGCAATGCTGATGGATATTAAGATGCCGGTGATGAACGGATTGGAAGCAACGAAGATAATTCGTGAATCTAACACAGAAATTCCTATTATCATGCAGACGGCTTATGCTTTTAGCTCGGATAAGGAAAATGCAATGAATGCAGGAGTAACTGAAGTATTGGTGAAACCTATCACCTTGGGTATTCTCCGCACTACGTTGAGTAAATATTTACCCGATTTGCAGTGGTAAGATTGATTCTTACGAGATTTTTTTAATTTACCAAAAAAGTGCTTAAGCGTTAAAGACGTAAAAGCATGGAAAAGAAGTATGATTGGGTAGGAAAATGGTATTACTCTAACTTCATCTAATGCATTTGGATAAAATAAAATAGGCGAACCTCACGGTTGGCCTATTTTTGTTCGTCTTTGTTAATTTGTTAGAGTACAGAAACGACTCTATGTAAAGTCTCTCCTTTGAGAGATTTTAAGTTCATTATTTGTTTCCGCCAGCCCACCATACGGCCTCGCTATATACGTACTGTCCATCACCGAAAGCAGCTTTCACTTCAGGATTTGCCAATACATCGTCTGCTCCATAACCGAAGCGCAATGGGAATTTACTGCTGTTCTGCGGGTTTTTCAGTACAATGAAGTTTTCTCCTGCACCTTTCAGACGGCGGTAGTCATTATAGGCTTCCAGTGATTCGCCGGATGCGCCGAAGAAAGCAAGATACTTCTGTATCATTGTCTCTTGCAGAGGATTAGCATTGAACAAAGGTTCCACTTTATCCGTGAAATAGGCTTCTGCCACATCTGCACCCAAATCGCTGTCACCATCATATATCCAAGTGTCTGCGGCATCTATAATTGAATTTTCCAGATTCTCGAATCCGGCAGTGATTGCATTTTTCAAAGCAGTCTTAGCTTCGTCCAGTCTGTCTCCCAAACGGCACAATGCTTCTGCTTCAAGGAATTTCACTTCGTGATAGCTGATTAAAAGAGTAGGAGCCGACATAGCCCATGATATCATCGACATACCATAATTATTCTGCAACTCTTGCGGAGTTCCGTTAGGAGCCGCTTTGATGCCTGCGATGTCCGTAGCTTGCGTAGCTCCGTATCCATAAGTGATATATCCGGTAGGATCAGGTTCCAGGAATGCTTGCGGTGCTCTGGGGTCATTGCGCTCAACGAACTTTTCAATCAAACTTGCACTAGCTGCTAAACTGTTGCGGCTGTAGCTGAAGGACCAAAGCGGATTCAATTGCGAATCAGCATCGTAAACGGCCAACTTACATTCTTCACTTGCGTTGGCAAATGATTTGCTCACATAAGTAAGAATATTCTGAAGATCTGTAGTCTTGTTGGCACTTTTATTGAGCAGACGCATTGTATAACGTGCTTTTAACGCATAGGCCGTTTTAAGCCACATACTTGCCTGTGTACTGGTGTTTGAACCATAGATCAAGTCTTTAGAACCGACTGCACCGGATAAGCCCGTATCTTTGGCAGTACCGTTATTCAGTAGAGTGATGGCATCATCCAGGTTCTGCATTACTTCCTGATAGATACTTTCCTGTGTATCCATTTTAGGTTGCATATACATCGGTGTACCGTCCGGATTGAGGATACCTGTCTGGCTATACGGTGTGTTTCCAAACACATCGGCTGCCACAGCTCCATTGTAGGCGAGCAGGATTTTAGCAATCGCTTCCGTCACTACGTTTCCTTTTTCCGAAGGATCTTCTTCGCACTTCTTGATAATGATTTTAGCATTCTTGATATTTGAGTACACGTTGATCCATGCATTGTTGTAGGTAGTAGCCGTTGTGGGCTCTCCGCTGCGTACTTCCGCGCGGTAAAGCTGGTTGGATATACCCGTTTCATGTTCTATGTAAACAGAAGAATAGAGCGAGAAATCCCCTCCTACAGTGCTGAATGCAGTACTTACGCCTAAGTCCGTAATTAAGAACTTAGCGGGCGCATCCAACGGATTGTTAGGGTTTTCATTGATTTTATCCATTGCGTCTTCCGTACAAGCAGAAGCAATGGCAGCAGTCAAGAAAGAAACTGCTAGCAATTTTCCTATTGATTTATATTTTTTCATTGTCTTGCAGATTAAAATTTAATGTTGAAACCAAGGCCGAAACTAGCTGTTTGCGGCATTGAATAATCTTCAAATGCTCCTGCCATGTTGTTGTTACCCTGACTGGCTTCCGGATCGAGGTCGGGCAATTGTGCCCAGATCAAGATGTTTCTGGCAAATGCATTCACAGAAAGTTCAATCGAACGTTTTTGAAGAATTTTGTAGTTGACAGCTACTTCACGCAGTTTGATGAAAGA
Source organism: Bacteroides celer (assembly GCF_002632415.2). Taxonomy (NCBI): domain Bacteria; kingdom Pseudomonadati; phylum Bacteroidota; class Bacteroidia; order Bacteroidales; family Bacteroidaceae; genus Bacteroides; species Bacteroides celer. The sequence continues at coordinate 1,372,224 of NZ_CP178209.1, forward strand.
GTTGTCATACACTGAAGATTCGTTGATATCGTTCAGACGGCTGTAATATACCTGTTGTGCGTTTGCACCAGTGATGGCGATATCATTTTTAGTTCCATCAGTTTTATATCCGTCGAAGATGATAGTACCTTCACGATTTTCCGTTCTCTTGCTGACACCATAGTAGTCTGCCAGTCCGGTTGTTCTACTGTACATCTGCCCACCCTGTTTCCAGTCGAGTACTGCGCTGATAGTACACTTCCATAAGCGTAATGTGGTGTTGAAGCCCATCAGGAAGTCCGGAGAAACCTTGCCGATTACCTGTGCTTCACCAGCAATAGGAAGACCGTTTTCGTCTACCAGACGATTGCCGTTTTCATCTCTCTTGAAACCTACACCATAGATTACAGGGAATTTTTCACCTGCTGAAGCGCGTACCTGTGGAGTAACGTAACCACCCAGGGAGATATTTTCTACACCCGGTGCCAGTTCATCTACGTAGTTGTCGATCTTTGTCCAGTTGAATGCAAAATCCCAATTGATATTCTTCGTTCGGATGGGGTTGAAGCCGAGAGTGAATTCATGCGTGTTGGTATGAATCTTTCCACCGTTGGTGAGTAGTTTGCTAGCACCGGTAGAAGAAGCCAAAGGCACTTCGAAAATCTGGTCTTTTACATTCTGGCGTGAGTACGTATAACTGAATGTGATTAAGTTATCGAGGAAGTTCACGTCAGCACCCACTTCATACGAACGTGTGTTCTGCGGTTTCAGTTTCGGGTCGAAAATCGTGTAGTACGGAGTATAGGCGGTAGTGCCTTTCATCGGGTACATGATTGGAGTCAGCATATAGAAACCACCTCCGTATGTCGGAGTCGAGTAGTAGTTTTCGAGGAAATCTCCTGCCTGTCCTACTTCCGCATAAGATACTCTCAATTTAGCGTGATTAACGACATTGTTTTTCAATGCATCCAATTCCGTCAGGATAAAACCGGCCGAAATAGAAGGATAGAAGAACGAGCGGTTGTTGCGTGGCATATTAGATACGTAGTCCTGACGTCCGGTGAGGGTCAGATAAAGCATATTTCTGTAAGAAGCCGATATGTTACCGAAGAATCCTACTGTACGGTTTTTCCATGTCTCTTCCTCCGTCTGTTGAGTAGTGGCGTTGTTGATGTGGTTCCATCCCGGGAAGTTGTAGTTCGTACCATATTCATAATACTTCTTTCTGTTGCTTTGGATAATTTCGTTACCCACTACCGCATTCAGTCCCCAGTCTTCATTGATGTGCCAGTCGTAGTTGATGGTCAGTAAAGAGTTGTATGTAGCGTTCGTCCAGCCGTAGTTCTCGATCTGTCCGCGACCGCCACCGGTGTTACTACCGTATCCGTAGCTATCTACGTAATGAGTGGTGTAAGCATCTACACCAACCATGTATTTAGCGTTCAACTTGTGGTTCGTTGTGCCGAAATCAGTCTGATAGCTTGTATATACGTTTCCGAAGAAACGGTTGGTATCTTCCGTAAATTTGTTGTTCTCCATCGCCCAGTAAGCGTTGTCAAAACTGCCACGGAAAGAATTTTGTGCGTACAGGTTGCCGTCTACATGGCTTGGAATCCCGGCCAGATCATAACTGGGAGGGGCTGCGTAAACCGTTCTCAACAGACCGTTACCGGAAGTCACCGCTTTATCGATGGAAGTGGTGATGTAGTTAGCTGTAAATCCGGAACTCCAGTTACTAGTCAGTTTGGTGTCGGCACTAACCTTTACATTATATCTATCCATACCGGTGCTTGAGATAATACCGTCCTGGTGCGTATTTCCCAATGAGATAGAGTAGGAACTTTTTTCGAGCATCTGCGCGACATTCAGTGAGTTGCTCCAGGTAATTCCTGTATCGAAGAAATCTTTGGCATTGTCATATGCCTGTGGAGTGGCCCATGGGTCAAGACCGGCTGACGCACGTTGGGGTACATAATATTTTCCCTGTTGCTTACCGTACTGTTGAGTGTATTTGTTGTCCGTGTTACCACCATACGTTGCATCGTTGGGAAGTTCGGAAATTTTAGGTCCCCAAGAGGTTCCCGAAGTGGGACTGAATTTTCCACCCGAACCTTGTGCGTATGTTTTCTGGAACTCCGGCAGACGGCCGACTACATCGAAGCTGACATTAGAAGAGAAGCTAACCTGCGGTTTGCCTTTTTCCAATCCTTTACCACTTTTGGTCGTGATGATAATCACACCATTGGAAGCACGGATACCATAAAGCGCAGAAGCAGCCTGACCTTTCAAAATGTTGATACTTTCAATATCATTAGGGTCGATATCCACTGCACGGTTGGCGAAGTCCGCTCCGCTCACACTACCATTGTTCTGGATATCTGTGCTAACGTCAGGAGTACTGGTCACCGGCATTCCGTCGATAACGTAAAGCGGAGTGTTGTCACCCGAGAAAGAACGTGCACCACGGATGGTGATCTGTGAAGAAGCTCCCGGCATACCACTTGAAGGCTTCACGTCCAAACCGGACACCTTACCTTGCAACGCTCCCGCCAGATTAGAGTTGGCAGCTTGCGTCAGTTGATCTGATTTTACGTCCTGAACGGCGTAGCCCAGTGCTTTTTTCTCGCGTGAGATACCCATGGCTGTCACCACAACCTCATCCAGTGCCTTCGCGTCGCTTTTCAAAACAACTTTTATCACTCCCGGTTTGATGGAAACGTCTTGCGAAATCATTCCTACATAAGAAACGCGCAAAGTTTTAGCAGAACTTGGTATGTAGAAGTTTCTGCCTTTATCATTGTTAATAGTTCTTTAACCCTTTTGAAGGTGCAAAATGATAAAAAGATACCGTTTTGGAGGTAATAATGTTCTCTTTTTCTTGAAAAGCCTGATTTTAGTGCTATCTTTATGACAGAAACTATCTTTTAAAAGATGCTAAATTTAAAAGAAGTTGTTTTAACCTATCAGTTTTTAGAAACTTATTGCTTTCAAAACGATATTTTTTAGTTAAATACGTAACACTTTTTTCGATTTGTCATAATTCGTGTTATCTTTGCAACCTGTTAGAGACAAAAAATCTGTTTATAGGTTAAATTTAAGAGAGAATTTATGAAAAGAAAATTGATGTTCTTAATGACCTTCCTTTTTATAGGTATAGGTCTGGTGACAGCGCAAACATCCAGAGTTACCGGTTTGGTTACCTCTGAAGAAGATGGGCAACCTGTCGTAGGTGCTTCAATATTGGTGAATGGCACTACCCTTGGTACTATCACTGATATTGACGGTAAGTTTACAATCACGAATGTACCAAGTTCTGCTAAGACTTATTGATCTTTTTTTCTCCCTTTCCTCGTGCTTTTTTTCTCCTATCTTATTGTTTTTCAATGTTTTTGTTTCGGATTTTAAAAAATAACCTATTCTTCCGTTTCTTTTATTGAAACTTCCTTTATCAATTCTCATTTATTTAGTAATCTTTGCTTCTCATTGATTTTTGAGATGGGATTAATATTCTACCCAAATTTTGAATGAATTTCCCGGTGTTTTTCTTCATCTAAGCATTTTTAATGTTCGTGTTTTGAAGGCATGAGTTAAACGTTATAATCTGATAGTGATTGAAATTATAAGTGATAGTAAAGGAGAATATGAAGCACTGCAAGTATAAGTTGTCTGACACCCGGGTGTCAGACAACCTAGTTCTACTAACTAAAATAAGTGTAAAGCCATACTATTTAATTTGCATTAGAACAAACAAATTTACGTTTCTACAAAAACGGGATTTTCAATTGCTGTTATTTTATTCCGCCACAATTACTTCGATGTCATAACCTATGAAAAGTCCACTCTCTATAACACCGGTGATTGCCTTCAGTTGTTCTTCGAGCGAAGAGTCGATGTAGTTGAAACGGGTGTCGAGGATAAAGTTGCCGTTTTCTGTAAAGATAGGCCCGTCTTTGCCATGAGCAGGGCGGAGGACAATCTCCGAGGCACCCAGTCGTTGCAACTCGTGCTCTACATAAGTCAGCGAGTCCGGAAAGACCTCTACCGGAATGGGAAATTTGCTTCCCAACTGATTGACACGCTTGCTGGGATCGATGATGATGAACGTTTTGCGGCTGCTTCTAATCAGCAGTTTCTCTTTGAACATCGCTCCGCCACGTCCCTTAATCAAGTTCTGTTGCGGATCTACTTCGTCCGCTCCGTCGAATGTCCAGTCGGGGCGTTTGTTCCAGAGGGTAGTTTGGGGGATGCCTAGCTGTATGCAGGTCATCGAGATTTCTTGTGAGGCGGGAATCACTTCGATATGCAAGTGCTCTTCACGAATTCGTCGTGAGAGTTCGAACAGAGTCAGGTAGACTGTAGAGCCGGAGCCGGCTCCTATCACATCTCCGTCTTTTGCCGTGGCGGCAATTTCGCGGGCTACGTGTTCTTTTGCCTCCCGGTTGATGATGGAGTCCGACCATTGCAGGTGTTTTATCAGGTGATTTTCCCAATCCATAAGTTTACGTTCTAAATCGTTTTCGTTTTAAGTTCCTCTTTCCTATATAACGAATTTGTGAATCTGTTTGTTTGTTCGTCTGTTGGTTCGTTCATTCGTCTGTTGGTTCATTCGTCTGTTCGTTTCAATTTCAGGTGATTCGATTGTTTAAATAGTTAATAAACGGTTCGTTAATTTTTAACTTTGTTGCGTTAAACGTTAACGAATCTCTGCTTTTTATTAAACCGTGTTATAAGTTCGGCTGCTTTGGCCTGAAAATTTGGAGATGACCGAAAAGTCCGTATCTTTGTACTGTGTTTTTCATAGTATTAGATTTAAGGTTAACAAAGATTGGCTGTCTGGGATAGATAGCCTTTTTTTTGTCCCTACCATTCCTTACAGAATCAGCCAGATTGCAATGATATGTCCGATGCTGCCTCCCAGGCAAAACAAATGGAAAGTGGCATGCATATACGGTTTGCGCAATGAATAAAAGACAGCTCCCACGATGTACGAAACTCCTCCGCCGATCAGCCACCAGAAAGCGGTAGTGGCTCCCATTTCTCCCAGATGATCCAGCAAAGGCTTCATGGCCACTAATATGCACGCACCCATACCCACATAACAGGCCGTTTCGAGGTTGCTGTGTTCTTTCAGCTTTTTGAAGCTAAGAACGAAACCGGCGATAGCCGACAGCCAGACGAAAGCGAAAATTCCCCATCCCCATCCTCCGGCATGCCGCAGGACAAGTAGCGTGAAAGGAGTGTAGGTGCCCGCGATGTGCAGGTAGATAGCTCCATGATCGAATTTGCGGAGCAACTCTTTCAGTTTGCCCGGACGGCTGCCGTGATACCACGTAGAACTGATATAAGAGGAAAGCATTCCCGCCAGATAGACGGATACACAGGCAACTGCCCACTGCGGTTCCATATTCTCGGAAGCCTTTTCCAATAGAAAATATCCGGCCACGATTCCAAGCAGGATACCTGCTCCGTGACTAAGGGTATTTGCCCATTCTTCTATATGATTGTATCGTTGGTTCTTCAATGTTCCTTTTATTGAATGGTTAAGTCGCAAAAAATATTGAGTCGCAAAGATACTTTATTTTCCGAAAAGCGTTTCCCTCCTTATTCTTTTTTTAAAATGATTTTTCCTCCATATTGTCCTGCCACTTGCTTGCGGAAATCAATGAATGCCGCATATTCATCCGGACTGTAAACCCCTTTGCACATAAACAATCGGTGAGTGATGTAGATTTCCTTATCTTTCACCTGAATATCGGAATGGAAACTGCCGAACTTGCTTTTCACGTCAAGCGGTTTCGGAAGTCCTTCGATTACATATCCTTCCGGCAGTTGGAGGCGGATGCTGTCGGCATCTGTGTATCCGTAGTTGATGTAAATGGGATAGGTGCGCTTCGTCACAGGAGGAACACTGAATTCTTTTCGGAACACATTGGTGGGGATAAACAGACGGTTGCCCGTTTTATGCCCGTATTGATTGCTGGTGGCAGTGTAGTCGAAGGTGATAGACGGATTGGCCTCCTTGCACTCGCTGATTTGCAGGTTCTGAATATCGGCTTGGGATAAGTTGATGCTTGAACGGATGCGGTCTTTCTGTTTGTTGGGCTCCAGATAGACGATGCCTGCTTCATTCTCATATTGGAAAATCCGGGAGATTTCGTTCACCTCTATCCGTGCCTCGGCTGTGGGGGAGAGGGTGATGTTGGCAACGATGTGCCGCGTGTTCAGCGAGTCGGGATAGGTGGGTAGGCGATACATCTGGCCGCCGGTCGGTTCGATGAGTAAGGCGTCGTGTCCCGCAATGTCTTGGTGGACATAGCCGAAGGGAAGCGATGGGTTTGTACATTCCAGCCAAAGCGTATCTTGGGGAAGCGGAACTTGCAGGATGACGTGATTCATCTGGTTGGCACTGGAGAAGTCCGGTAGCAAACGCTCGTTGGTGGTGCTGATGACTGTATAAGTGGAAGCAATTCCCAACTCTTTCAGCATGGCGCGGGTGTAATTGGACAATCCTTTACAGTCGCCGAACCCCGTGCGACAAACATCGGCGGCGGCAATGGGTTGTAAACCTCCGATGCCTAGTTGGATGCTCACGTAACGGGTGGTTTTGGCCAGATAGTCGTAGATTGCTTTCACCTTGTCCCGGTCGGTAGTGCAGTTGGCTGTCAGTTCGTGCAGCTTGGTGCGGAAAGGTTCGGTGAGCAGGTCGCGTCCGTCGAGCAGTTGGTATTGCCATTCTCCGTACTTTTGCCAGCTGCTCATATCGCCTTCCGACTTGTCGTACTTGAAAGCGGAGGGAGCAAAGTAGACACGTGGAAATAGCTCGGCGAAATCCGGACCGAAAGGTTCTTTGATGATGGGAGAGAGCTTGGAAGCGGTGGCTTCGATCACTTGCTGCCCGTCGGCTCCGGTGGACTCCTTCACTTCGATTCCTTTTCCCTGCGTGTTCAGTTCGCGGTATCTGCATCCTTGTCCTGCGGGCAGCTCGATCCGGTAAGTCGCTTTCTCCACTCCCTGGTTAAATTCTGCCTGCGGGACAAAAGGGAGATAACCGATCAGTCCGTTGTTGCATTTCATTTCCCATTCGTATTTCACTGTGAAAGGGAAAGAAGGATAATTACATTCGTAATAATAAAAATAATCGTCCGTGGTAAGCGAAGAGCTGTATTCACTTTTTTGTAGTTCGGATTTCTTTATCTTACGTACACTTTGTCCGGTGGCATTGAGGATTTCTCCGGAGAATTTCTGCAAAGAACGGAACATATCACATCCGCAGAAGAAATATGCTGCCTCCAATCCTTTGCGATTGAGGATGGTGATTGTCAGGCTTTCTTTTTCTATGGATTGAGTCATGGATTTGCAGAGAACCTCTGTGTGTGCTTCCACGATGATGGAATTGGCATCCTTGAGAATATCCTGTGCACATGCCGGCTGCGTGTGCAGACTTAGGTAAAGAATGGCACAGGACAGACCGAATGCCCGGCATATCCTTTGTTTCAGGATGGGGTGGCTGGAACGAATCATTTTATAAATAGGTAAAGTTTATATTTTCTTGAGTACTAAAATCTCGTTGTTTTTCTCGATCACTTTGGTCCATAGTTCCTGCAGTTGTTTGTATTGTTCGGTGAGGAATATAGGTTCTTTCAGGTAGAAAATATAATTAAGTGAGATTGTATTTCCCTGTCTCTGAATCATATATTTGCACTGCAAGCCGTCTCCTTGTGTCCGGATGACTTGTGGTTGGGGCGTTTCTTCCACTTCGTATCCTTCGGGGAGAGTCAGTGTAGCCAGCATTGTAAACTTGTACGGATAGGGAAATTCGATAGGAAACACTCGTTCCGTCTGGATAAACGGGTTGCTCTTTAGGTGCGGAAAGAGCATCGGATTTATATAAAGGTGATCGTCCGTCCGGTCGGTTTGCAGGACGAAGTCGAATTCTTCTTCTATCAGTGCTTGGTCATTTTCTTGCTTTTTCACTTTCAGGTTGGTGACGGTGAGTTTGTTTTTCAGGCTGCCATTGCTTTCGGGATTCGAAACGATGCTGTCCTGTTTATGCTTCTCGTTAGCCTGATATTCTACGGCTTCCTGTCCGTAGAGAATGGTGCTGCGATGTCCTTTCACTTGGTTTCCTTCCAGGCGGGCTTCGATTTTCATAAAACTTTTGTTGTCGGCAAGAGCCATTACGTTCACCCATTTCTTTTCTTCTTTCTCTTTCGGGGAGAGGATACGAGCTTTGTTTACAGACAATTCGAGTGGAAGTATATTGAGAGCGGGCACGTCCATGGAGCCGTCTAAAAAGACGTATTTCTGTTTGTTTATGTCGTAGACGGCGACAATGAACGTATTCAGTTTTTGCAGGGAAGGGAAGTTGTAAGGCAGCATGCCCGACGAACGCCGGCTCAAAACTACCGGATAGGCTTCCAGCCTGAAGTCTTTCAGGATGCTGATAAGGATGAAATTCAGGTCGGCGTTGCTACCGTTTCCTTTGGGAATCACTTTTTCGAGTTCCTTGCTGTAGAGCTGATAGCGTCCGTTCCATGCCATTTTCTTTTTGAGTATCTGGAAGGCGCAGATAATTTTCTCTTCGAAACTCATTTCGCTGTTGTATGCCTGTTTCGTTTCCGGGCGAAACGGGTTGGTGAAGGAAAGGTATTTGCCGAACTGTGTATTTTCCGGTTTCAACAGTTGGTTGTCTACATCTTCCCATTTCTGGCTGTATGGCTTGTATTCGTTGGGGGTGAATTGCGTGCCTTGCAGGTCGAAACTCACTTGCACCTTGTAGTCTTCCGGACACCAGCAGTAGGGCTCGTCCTGACGGATGGCGGGAAGGTTGCGTGAGGTAAAGGTGGTTTCCTGTGCCGAAACAATGAAGTCTTTGCTGACTCCCGCACTACCCCCCTCACGTTCCGTGGCATGGATGGAGGAGTCTCTTTGCTTCACTTGTATGTAGTCCTTTCCCCGCAATTCGATGTTATAGATAAACACATGCGGGATGGTGATCTTATACTGGTTGTAGAGCATCGGGAGTTCTTCCTGCATCATCCAGTTGTCGATGTGTGAAAAATAGTCGGAGTAGAGTTTGTAGTGATATTCGATGACAGTGCCTTCTTTGACAGCAGGCAGAGAGAATTTTAGCATTTTATACAGGTTGTTGATCCGCTCGAAAGAGATGGATTCCCGCTTCATGGACGTTTTTATACATTTCCCGTTTTCCATATTGTAGGAGCAGCCTTCTATGTCGCTGGCTCTTTCCTGTCCTTCGTCCCTATCGGTGGGAGAGTAGTAGGGAACGGATACGTCGGCGTATGACACTCCTTGCGGTTTCAGGATTTTGATGCGTACCCAATGCTCGGTAGTCAGTTGAAAACCGTCGTGGTAGACGAAGTCACTTTGTCCCTGATGGAAAAGATAAATAGCCGTGGCGGTGGTGTCGGGGGCATAGGAGGTGAGAGATAGTTCTTCTTTGGAAGGTTTTCCGTACTTTAGATTGGGCTCTATGGTGGCTGTTGTGGCTTGTTGCGAGTGGACAGGCGACAGAAATTGTAAAAGAAATGCGCAGAGAATAAATAGTTTTTTCATAATTGTGTTTTTGTAGTATGCTCACAAAGATAAAAAAAATAGAGAAAGGCGATACACCTTTCTCTATTTTAATTTTGTTTTATGTATAAAATATATTATACCAAATGTCCGATCCATTCTTCGCGGTCGCCGGGGAGAAGGTCGATAACGGGAACTTCTACCATCGTGTAGCATCCCGGTTGTTGCTTCATGGAAGCGCGTGCCACGCATACCAGTACTTGTGCGGTCAATGCGGGGTTGTTGATACGCATATTAAATTCGAACAACTGGTTCTGTGTTTTGCCTGATACACCTTTGCGAGTCAGATTTACACCATGACCCATGTCCAGCAGGGCGTCTACACTCGGAACGAGTTTTACGTGTGTTTCATCGTTCACGAAGTAAGGATCTGCTTTGATGGCAGCGGCTACTTCTTCGAATTTATATCCGTCTTTCAGTTCGATGTATACCATGCGGCGGTGGATTCCCGTGCCGGTCGGAATGGTCATGGAAAGGGCAGCTTTCACTCCGTCAACCGCTTTTACGGCTACTGTGTGTCCCATACTCATACCGGGACCGAAGTTGGTGTAGGTGATGCCTTTCGGAGCAATTGCTTCCAGCATGGTGCGTACGATGGAATCGCTTCCCGGATCCCATCCGGCAGAGATGATCGATACGGCTTTATGTTCTTTGGCGGTAGCATTCAGGGTACGGCGCAGGTCTACGATACCGGTGTGGATATCGAAACTGTCTACCGTGTTAATTCCCATCGCCAGATATTCTTTTGCATATTTCTCTACGCTGCGGGTCGGCGTGCAAAGAATAGCTACGTCTACTTCTCCCAGCTCTTTTATGTCCTTCACTACTGCGTAGTTTGCCAACTCTTCCGGTTTGTTCTCTGCTCCTGCACGACGAACGACTCCGGCTATTTCGAAATCAGGTGCCGCCTGAAGCGCTTCAAGTACATAATGTCCAATGTTGCCATAACCAACGATGGCAGCTCTTACTTTTTTCATTCTTTTCTTGGTTTTAATGAACAAATTTCTTTCTTTTGCTTGCAAAAGTAAACAAATTACTACTAACTTTGGTTCATCTGCTTTAATATTTTATTTTTTTTCACTAGCAGGTGATATCGGTCCGCATGAAAGCAAATCAGGGTGTGATGTGCTACATTGAAAAAACTCTGTGGCCTCTGTGTCCTCTGTGGTGAAATTGTTTTATCTTTGTCCCTGTTATGATAGAATATAATTAGATATGATAGAATATATTAGAGGCGAACTTGCCGAACTAAGTCCGGCAACCGCGGTGATCGACTGTAACGGGGTGGGATATGCCGCCAATATATCTTTGAATACCTATTCGGCTATTCAGGGAAAGAAAAGTTGTAAGCTATATATTTACGAGGCGATTCGTGAAGATGCGTATGTGCTCTACGGATTTGCCGAGAAACAGGAACGGGAGATTTTCCTATTATTGATTTCCGTTTCCGGAATCGGGGGGAACACGGCTCGTATGATTCTTTCGGCTCTCTCGCCTGCCGAACTGGTGAACGTAATCAGTACCGAAAATGCGAACATGTTGAAAACGGTGAAAGGCATCGGGCTGAAGACTGCGCAACGCGTGATAGTCGACCTGAAAGATAAGATAAAAACAATGGGTATGTCTGCTGCCGGAGGGGTTTCCGCAGGTTTGTTGTTACAACCTGCCAATGCGGAAGTGCAGGAAGAGGCGGTGTCTGCATTGACGATGCTAGGCTTTGCTGCTGCGCCTTCACAGAAGGTGGTGTTGGCTATCTTGAAGGAAGAGCCGGATGCTCCGGTAGAAAAGGTTATCAAACTGGCTTTGAAACGTTTGTAGTATGAAGCAACAGAAGATATATATGAAAGCATGGCTGGACGCTCACGGTCGTGTAAAGGCGGTGAATACCGATGAATGGTATCTGGATTTCGCTAATCAGCTATTGCCGTTGGTGGCTGAATCGTATTTGTATAAATGGGAAACAGCGGAAAGTCAGCAACAAATTGCTTTGATGGTGACTTTGTATTTGGAAGATTGCGTAGCAGACGGAGGAAACTGGCGCCAGTTTATTCATTGGCACCGGAAAAACTATGGACGTTATTTACCTTTTTACGAACTGACGGAGGAATATTTACCGGACGAAATTAACCGTGAAGATGTTGTTTTCCTTTTGTGGGCCATCAATTCTCCGGTTGGCGATGATTTTGATGGAGTAGAGAACCCGATGGATGCGGATTTGCTGGAGTTTGCGGATACGCTTTACAACCGTTTGGATGCTGCGTTCGAATTGGCTCCTATCAGCGATTATCTGGCAACGGACTGGCTGATGGAAACGGAGCTGATGCAAAAGAAGCGGATGCCTCTGCCGGTAGCTTTGCCGGGAGAAAAGATGCCTACGAACGTAGAACGTTTCCTTGAAGCGAGCAAAGGTGAACCGCTTTTATACTTTGACTCTTACGAAGCGCTGAAATTTTTCTTTGTGCAGTCGTTGAAGTGGGAAGATGAAGAGGATTCTTTGTTGCCTGACTTAAAGGAGTTCGGTAACTTTGTGGTTTTTGCCAATCCGAAAGGGTTGTTGATCGGTCCTGATGTAGCCGAATATTTTGCAGACAAACGTAATCCGCTCTACAATGCCGAACTGGCTGAAGAGGAAGCATACGAGCTGTTTTGTGAAGAAGGCTTGTGTCCGTTCGATCTGCTGAAATATGGAATGGAACATGATTTGTTGCCGGAAGCACAGTTCCCGTTTGAGAACGGAAAGGAGTTGTTGCGGGAAAACTGGGATTTTGTGGCTCGCTGGTTTTTGGGTGAGTATTACGAAGGAGAATAGGAATTATAAGAAATAAGTACTGTCTATATAAGTGCTGTCTATGCCAATCAAAAAAAGTAACAATCCTTTTGCCGGAAAGACAAAACCTGCAGTCGGTAAAAAGAAGACGACCGGAAAACGGGTCGGAAAATCAAAGCAGGAAAAGGCTAATAATCAGTTGAATAGAAGGGTGGAATAAAGGTGTGTAGACCACGCCGTTTCTCCCTACCAGGAAACGCCTTTTCTTTCACGCAGAGGATTAAGAGTCTCATTATGCATTTGACGGGAATAGTTGTCGTTTATGAAAAATAACAACTATTCCCGTCTTTTTATTATTAACCAATGTTTTTTTCTGGTGGATGGTTTCCCTTTTACTAATCGGTAATTTCTTCCTGTGCTTTCCGTTCTTTCTTCTTATTGATGAATCCGATTTTCAGGTTGGCTTCCTCTTGTTCTTTTTTAATCTGTTCCATGGCCGAGAGGATTTGTGCTAATTCGTAAATACCTGCTGCGGCCTGGCGGTCGGTTGGACTCATTGTCGTTTTATAGGTGCGGTCGCCTATATATTCCACACGGATATTTTTGTCTTTATTGAGATTCAGGAATTCGATCACATTTCCGTCTTCCCCTAGTTTGTAGTCAGCTTTTTCTATTTTCTCGTTCATATCCGTTGTCTCGTAGCTGTCTTTGGAGCTTGGAGTTTCTGCAAAACTGCCGTCAGGAGCAATCACTTTCACTTTTGTATGGTGAATATTGCCGGCACCACAGTAGATGGAAGTCATACTCATTATACCTTGCTCGTTCACTTGGAAGCGGAGGTACGAACGGTGCATATTCTTTTCAATGGTCTGTGTAGGCCAGAGGTAGTTGCCGACTTGTTGATATTCGGCATCTTTTTCTAGTTTGAATTTGTCCTTGATGGCATTGAATTCTTCTGTCTTTGCCTGAAAGGCGCTATCCAGGTAAGCAAGCGTTTTTTGCTGTGCCTTTGTTTCAACATCGAGCATCAGTGCCTGTCCCGCCTTACGTGCTTCGAACGCTTTGGGATAGAGAATCTTGATACTGTCAATTTGTAACTTAGCTTCTTCATAGTCGCCACGTTCGTAGGCAGCCTTGGCAACCATCAGTTTTTCATTGGCTTTTTTCTCAAAGCCATTTCCGCAGGCAGCTAATGCCAGCGTACCACAAAAGAGGATAATCAGTTTTTTCATCACAAATTCTATTTACTGGTTTTATTAGCGGCAAAAATACAAATATATCCCTTATTTTTGTAATTTTGTCCCCTCAAAACTTATAACTAAAAAGAATGATAGAGTTGACTCAAGAGGAATTGAAGCAGCATTTTAGCGAACCCATCTTCGGACAGATAGCCGAAACGGCTGATACACTCGGTATGGAGTGTTATGTGGTAGGTGGTTACGTTCGTGATATTTTTCTGCAGCGTCCCTCTAAAGATATAGATGTAGTAGTTGTAGGAAGTGGAATTGCAATGGCGGAAGCCCTTGGAAAACAGTTGGGACGTGGTGCTCATGTTTCTGTTTTCAAGAATTTCGGAACAGCACAAGTAAAATATAGAGGCACGGAAGTAGAGTTTGTTGGTGCACGTAAAGAATCTTATCAACGGGATTCGCGTAAACCTATTGTTGAAGACGGCACGCTGGAAGACGATCAGAATCGTCGCGATTTCACGATCAATGCTCTGGCCGTATGTCTCAATAAAGCACGTTTTGGTGAATTGGTAGATCCGTTTGGAGGTTTGGAGGATATGAAGGAAAAGACAATCCGCACGCCCCTCGACCCGGATATTACTTTCAGCGATGATCCCTTGCGCATGATGCGTTGCATCCGTTTTGCTACGCAATTGGGTTTTTACATTGACGATGATACTTTCGAATCGCTTTGCCGGAATAAGGAACGGATTGAAATTATATCCCGTGAACGTATTGCGGACGAACTGAATAAGATTATTCTTTCTCCAATCCCCTCAAAAGGATTTATTGATTTGGAGCGTAGCGGTTTGCTGTCGTTGATTTTTCCGGAATTTGCCGCCTTGCAGGGTGTGGAAACACGGAACGGACGTTCTCACAAGGATAATTTTTATCATACGTTGGAAGTGCTGGATAATATCAGCAAGAAGACTGATAACCTTTGGCTGCGTTGGGCTGCTTTGTTGCACGACATTGCCAAACCTGCCACGAAACGTTGGGAGCCTAAAGTGGGATGGACGTTCCATAATCATAACTTTATCGGTGAAAAGATGATTCCGCATATCTTCCGCAAGATGAAGTTGCCGATGAATGAGAAGATGAAGTATGTACAAAAGCTGGTCAGCCTGCACATGCGCCCGATCGTTATCGCGGATGATGTCGTGACAGACTCGGCTGTACGTCGTCTGCTCTTTGAAGCGGGTGATGACATTGACGACTTGATGATGCTTTGCGAAGCGGATATTACTTCCAAGAATATGGAACGTAAACAGCGTTTCCTGAATAACTTCCAGTTGGTTCGACAGAAACTGAAGGATTTGGAAGAGAAAGACCGTGTCCGTAATTTCCAGCCACCTGTGAGCGGAGAAGAAATTATGGAGATTTTCGGCTTGGAACCTTGTCGTGAAGTCGGAGTCTTGAAGAGTGCTATCAAAGATGCAATCTTGGATGGAGTGATTCCGAATGAATATGAGGCGGCTCATGCTTTCATGCTGGAACGGGCAAAGAAGATGGGAATGACGCCCATTCGCTGATAGAAGGACGGAACAGATATAAAATCAGGCATCGTAATCCTATAGTATTCAGACACTGATTTATGCGAATCAGTAGTTGAATTGGAGTAAAACAAGGCAGGAATGAACTAATCTTAGTTCTTCTAAGATTTAATTGGTAATATGCGATGATTTAATATTCATCATACATAGATTTATTCGTCTGACAGTTGTTGAACTTTCGTCTGACAGCTGTTTCTTTTTCGTCTGACAATTGTCAGACGAAAGAACAACAATTGTCAGACGAATAAATTCATGTATCATTAGCCATAACCCCATTAGGTATCAAAAATAAATCTGCACAAGCTCGAAATTAGTTCATTTCAGTACCGGCATGAACAAGATTCACCTCTGTACCCTCCGTGTCCTCTGTGGTGAAAACCGTATAGGAATGAATGATAACTTGCTTTCCAACTGCTGATTACTCATTATTTCTTTATCTGTGTGTTTATCGTTTGGGCAACGTCACCGAAAAATGAGGATTCGGAGTATGTTGTTCAAAGATGATAGCCTTCATCTTTTCTACGATATCCGGATGTTGGAGTGCTATGTCATGATCCTCATGAATATCTGTTTTTAGATTATAGAGGAACGGTGTTCCTTTTTTCACTACCATTTTCCAATCATCCATGCGTACGGCAATCTGGTCTGTTTCATCAAACTCCCAATACAGAAAGTCATGTTTCTTTTGCTTATTTTTACCCTGCAGTGTGGGAGCAAAAGAAATCCCATCGAAATAATCGACTTCTTTTTCCTTATTGCGGTATTTCTTTTCGTAGTCTTTGATACCAACAACTTCGCAGAACGTCGGCATTAAATCATAAAATGCACAGATGTGATCGTTTACTTCGCCTGCAGGTATGTGTCCCGGCCAACGGGCGATAAATGGAATACGTATTCCTCCTTCGTGGCATTGACGTTTCAGTCCGCGTAGTTTTCCGTCTCTGCCGAAGAAAGTAGGATCAGCTCCGCCTTCCTCGTGAGGGCCGTTGTCACTGGAGAAAATAACCAATGTGTTTTCGTCCAGTCCTTTTTCTTTCAGTTTTTTCAAAACTTCGCCTACGTAATAGTCCAGGCGGGTAATCATTCCGGCAAATTGGGCGTGTGTATGCGTGATGGCGTTGTATCGTGAGCTTTCGTTTCCCTTAAATTCTTTATCCGGGTTGAATTTAGCTTTGTATTCATTCAGGATAGAATCTTCCGGCTGAACGAGTTCCGCATGAGGTAAGGTGTAAGTCAATACGCCGAAAAACGGCTGTTTGCCGTCTTGCTGATCCAGCCACTCCAATGCTTTCTGGTGAATCATGTCGGCCGAATATTGCGGACGTTTCAGGTAGTCGGGACCATACATCGGATATTGGATGTTTTCATCCATCACTACACGTATCACTCCGGTGTCACCCAACGCTTTACTATAACGGTTCAGGAAATTGGGATAATAAAGATGAGCCTGAAACTGACAGATATAACCGTAGTATTCGTCTATCCCCCGTTTGTCGGGAGTGGAACAGGAACCTTCGTAACCTCCGGCCCATTTACCGAACATACCTGTGGTATAGCCGTTATCTTTCATTATCTCCGGCAGGATTACGTGGTCGGGATCATAAGGGTGTTGCCCCACTATTGAGTATTCTTTATTCTGTCCATATTCCACGATCGGTGCATTTTTCCAGTACTCCTTGTTACCTCGTACTTCACAATGGCCTGAATGTTGTCCTGTCATGAATGAAGCTCTGGAAGGGGCGCTGACGGGACTTCCTGCGTATGCTTGCGTAAAACGCATTCCTTCACCGGCCATGGCGTCTATATGAGGGGTACGGATAAATGGTTGACCGTAGCATCCTAAGTCTCCATATCCCATATCGTCACAAAGGATGAAGAGGATATTGGGCTGGGTATTTTTTTTCTGTCCGTTGGCAGATAGGGTAGATAGGAGCAGGGCACTGCCTATCAACGGGATTGATTGATAATTCATGATATTGTTGTCATTAAAATAAAAGCGTTTCAGTGTTTCATATCTGGAATTATTTCCCGATTAAGTCCTTTCCTTCGCGTACGCTTTGAAGGATACTTTGCAGTTCTGCCACTTTCTCCGGCATATTCTTTGCATAGTTGGTTACCTCTTTCACTTCTTTCATCTTATAAAGCTGGGGTTCTTTAGAGTTTCCGGTTTCTATCTTCGGTCCCCATTGAATCATTTTCGGTCCGTCATTCGGTTCGATGTATTTCCAGTCTTTGGTGCGGACAGAAAGCGTGTGATTAGAAGCCTGCTCTATTACCCACGGGCGGTCTGTCTTTTCTTTACCCAGCCAACTTCCCAGATAGTTGTAACTATCCGGTGCGGTATTCTTAGGCATCGTAGCTCCGGTCAGGGAAGCGAGAGAGGCGAGCCAGTCCACTTGTGAAACCAATAAGTCTGAAGTCATTCCTTTTTTTACTCCTGCAGGCCAGCTGACGATGGCAGGAATACGGGTTCCTCCTTCAAAGGCACTATATTTGTTGCCCCGTAGTGGTCCCGCAGGACTATGACCGTTGAGTAGTTCTTCTGCTTTGTCATCGTATCCGTCGTCTACTACCGGGCCGTTGTCACTTGAAAGAATAATGAGTGTATTTTCTCTTAATCCCAGTTTTTCGAGTGTATTCAGGATTTCACCGACACAATAATCGAACTGTACGATAGCGTCGCCTCTTAATCCCATCGGATTTTTTCCTCTGAAACGGTCGTGAGGAAAGCGGGGCACATGTACGTCATTGGTGGCAAAGTAGAGAAAGAAAGGTTTGTTTTGGTTTTCCTCGATGAATTGAATGGCGTGTGTGGTAAGTGAATCAGCAATGTTTTCGTCTTTCCAGAGTGCCTTTCCACCGCCTTTCATAAAACCGATGCGTGAAATTCCATTAACGATCGACATGTCGTGACCGTGACTTGGCTTGAGGTTATAAAGTAATTCAGGATTACTTTTTCCGGTTGGTTCACCCTCGAAGTTCTTTTGATAACTGACTTCGATGGGAGCACTCGGATCATAGTTGGCTACTTTCCCGTTTTCGATGTACACACAGGGTACACGGTCGGCTGTGGCTGCCATAATGTAATGATAGTCGAAACCTAAATCGCCCAGTGCGCACGGTAACGGAGCATTCCAGTCTTGAGTGGCGGTTTGATCTCCGAGTCCCAGATGCCATTTGCCTACTGCGGCAGTGGTGTAACCGACACTTTTGAACATATCTGCCATGGTGTATTGTTCGGGGCGGATAATCATTCCGGCATTTCCTGCCGCTACATCCGTTCCTTCTTTGCGCCATGCGTATTCTCCGGTTAGCATGGAGTAGCGGGAAGGGGTGCTGGTGGCGGCTGTTGCATGAGCATTGGTGAAAAGGATTCCCGATTTTGCCAGTTGGTTGACGTTGGGTGTCTGTACGTTTTTAGCTCCGTAACATTCCAGATCGCCGTAGCCGAGATCGTCGGCGTAGATAAATACAACGTTGGGTGTTTTTGACTTTGTCGGTGTGGTGTTTTCCGGTGCTTTGTTGGCGGCTGTTGCAGCACAGGCAACAGAGGATACAAGGGTTAGAATGAAAGGTTGTTTCATTGGTTTTGGGGGTTAAGTGTGTTATTATTAGTAGAAAAAGATGTGCCTGTTCTTTGCCGGACACATCTTTTTCATCGTCTGTTTAACTTAATTCAATGATTTCCTCATTGCAGTTCGTCAGTTTTTCTATTCCTTCGTTGGTCACTACCCAAGAGTTCTCGATACCTACGGGACCTACACCCGGAATAACGATTTTCGGTTCGAGGGCAAAGACCATACCCGGTTCTAATTGTTGCTTTATGCGGGGAGCCAGTACCGGAGCTTCGTTAATTTCAAGCCCGATGCCGTGACCGATAAATTTGGCTTGTTGTCCTGTTCCCATAAATTTGTCGGCAAATCCGGCTGTTTTGACCACTTCGACTGCTGTGTCGTAAAGCACTTCACAGGCAATACCCGGTCTGGCAATGGAAGCAATTTTTTCCTGGATATCCAGACAAACCTGATGGGCGGTGTAAGCTTCTTCGGGCAGTTTGCCGATAGAGAATACACGGCTCATATCGTTCATGTAGCCGTTGAAGTTGCCACCTAAGTCCACCATAACGCTTTGTCCCTCTTTTAACGGAGTTTTATTTGCTCCTCCCGGCAAGGCAGGATCAAGTCCCTGACCGCCTAAGGCAAAATCATAAGGAGAGGGGTAACCGGCATTATCTCCGGTCAGTACGCTACCCATGAATATTTCCATACTGCGTCCGAATACCCGGAAAATTCCGAGGCAACCTTGCAGGCGCATCAGGCGTTCTATTTCGATGGAAAATTCAATGTCCGTCATACCGGGACGATAAACACCAGGAATCTGCTCATAAGCCTTTGCATGAGCAATGCCGGAGCGGCGGAACATTTCAATTTCTACAGGTGTTTTCACGCTGCGTGCCTGGCGAATCAACGGGGTACCATTTACCACTTCCGTTTCCGGGAAGAGACTGGCCAGACGACAATATTCCGTATAAGGAAGTTCGTCACCTTCTAACATCAGTTTGGTTGGCATCGGTAATCCTTGTTCTTTCAGCAGATCAACAATTTGTTCCGGTTTGCGGATAGAGAATGAGTGCTCTCCTGTGATGTTATTAGGACGTTTAAAAAATAATAGTGCAGGCGAATGAAGGGGGAGGTAAAGATAGCCACTGACTACACAGCCATACGTGTAAATTAAATTTGCATTACACGTGATAAGTGCGGCATCAATGCCCTGCGACACCATCAGACTGCGAATCTTGTCACGGCGAAATTTCAATTCGGGTTGTAGCATTTTTTATTTATTACTTGATTATTAATTACAAAACCAATAATGGTAAATTATTAGTTGTGAGTTGTTTATCGCATATAACAAATTCACAAACTATTATTTAACCTATCATGCTACAAAGATAATTAATTCCAGCGAAAATAATGTTAATCTCAAAAAAAATAGCGCTACCCGCGTCCTGTCACAGGAGACGAGCAGCGCAAACCACAAATACAAATACAACTAAACAAAGTCTTCTAAATAACGCCTTGCCCCATCATTGCGTGAGCTACTTTCATAAATCCGGCAATGTTGGCACCCTTCACATAATTAATGTATCCGTCGGGTTCCGTGCCGTATTTCACGCATTGTGCATGGATGCCGTGCATGATTGCATGGAGTTTTTCGTCCACTTCGGCAGCACTCCAGCTAAGGTGCATTGCGTTTTGAGACATTTCCAAGCCGGAAGTGGCTACACCACCTGCGTTGACCGCTTTACCCGGAGCGTACATCGTCTTATGTTCAATGAAAAGATCGATAGCTTCAGGGGTACATCCCATATTGGAAATTTCTCCGACGCAAAGTACGTCATTTTTTATGAGATTTTGAGCATCTTCTCCATTTAATTCGTTCTGGGTGGCGCAAGGAAGTGCGATGTCTGCTTTCACTTCCCACGGGCGTTTTCCTTCTACGAAGGTTGCGTTCGGATACTGTTCAGCATAAGGAGCCACAATATCGTTACCCGAAGAACGAAGTTCGAGCATATAGTCTATCTTCTCGCCGCTGATACCATCCGGATCGTAGATATATCCGTCCGGACCGGAAATCGTAATCACTTTTGCACCCAGTTCGGTAGCTTTAGTAGCTGCTCCCCAGGCAACGTTGCCGAAACCGGAGATTGCCACTGTCTTACCTTTTATATCAATCCCTTTTGCCTGAAGCATCTGGTTGACAAAATACAGTCCTCCGAAACCAGTAGCTTCCGGACGAATCAATGAACCGCCGAATTCCAATCCTTTACCAGTGAATGTACCGGTAAATTCACGAGTCAGTTTCTTGTACATGCCGAACATATAGCCCACTTCACGTCCTCCTACGCCGATGTCACCGGCAGGCACATCCATGTCCGGTCCGAGATGACGCCACAACTCCAGCATAAATGCCTGGCAGAAACGCATGATTTCAGCATCACTCTTTCCGCGTGGAGAGAAATCGGAACCGCCTTTACCGCCACCCATAGGCAAGGTAGTCAGTGCATTCTTGAATGTTTGTTCGAAACCGAGGAACTTCAAAATGGAAAGATTAACGGATGCATGAAAACGGATACCACCTTTATATGGGCCTATCGCATTATTGAATTGTACACGATAACCGAGGTTGGTCTGCACCTCACCTTTATCATCCACCCACGTCACACGGAAAGTGAAGATACGATCAGGTTCTACCAATCTTTCTATGATTTTAGCTTTTTCAAATTCAGGATGTTGATTGTATATATCTTCGATAGAAAGAAGAACTTCCTTCACTGCCTGAAGATATTCAGATTCACCGGGATGCTTAGCCTCCAAAGAGGACATGATTTTCTGGATGTTCATGATACTATATTTTAAAAGGTTAATTCTGATAAAATGTCAACTAACTCACTGCAAATATAGGAAAATTTTTCAGATGCGATTGATTTTATGCCATTATTTTGATTAAATAATGATAAAATGATAGTAGAGAAAGCATTAGGTATCAAGTATTCAGTGCTAATACTTAATACTTGATACCTGAATTTAATACTTTGTACTTTTTACTTCTTAAAATCCGGCTTCATGTCCAAATTGTACATGATGAAACCGTAGATGTCTGCCTGTTCTTCAAGTACTTTTGCCATCGGTTTGCCTGCACCGTGACCTGCTTTGCTGTCGATGCGGATCAGTGTCGGGTTTGTACCGTCGTTGTCTGCTTGCAGCGTAGCGGCAAACTTGAATGAATGGGCGGGAACCACACGGTCGTCATGGTCGGCAGTGGTCACTAGTGTTGCCGGATATTTCGTGCCCGGTTTCAGGTTGTGCAATGGAGAATAGCCTTTGAGGTATTCAAACATTTCTTTGCTGTCTTCGCTTGTTCCGTAATCGCTTGCCCAGTTCCAGCCGATAGTAAATTTATGATAGCGTAACATATCCATCACGCCTACCTGCGGAATTGCTACACGGAACAGGTCCGGACGCTGTGTCATGCAGGCACCTACCAGCAGACCACCGTTGGAGCCACCTACAATGGCGATTTTGTCTTTATTCGTATATTTTTCGTTGATAAGATATTCGGCAGCAGAGATGAAGTCGTCGAATACATTCTGCTTCTGCATCTTAGTTCCGGCTACGTGCCAGTCTTCACCGTATTCGCTGCCACCACGCAGGTTGACTTGTGCGTAGATACCGCCATTTTCGAGGAATGGGATGCGCATTGCACTGAAACCCGGGTTGAGGCTGATGCCGAAACCACCGTATCCGTAGAGGAATACAGGATTTTTGCCGTCTTTCTTCAGATCTTTCTTATAGGTAAGGAACATCGGGACTTTTACACCGTCTTTGCTGGCAAAGAATACTTGTTCCGTCACAAAATCATCCGAGTTGAACTGTACTTTCGGTGCACGGTATAGTTCGTAGGTGTTCTGGTCCATATCATATTTGTAAGTGGCACCCGGAATGGTGAATGAAGTGAATCCGAAGAAACATTCTTTATCGTCTTTGTTGCCGCTAAAGCCTACGGAACCGAGTGACGGCAGTTGAATCTCCTGAATTTGTTTGCCGTCGAGGCCGTAAACGTATGCATGGTTCGAAGCATCTTTGTCGTAAGTAAGGAACAGTTTGCCACCGATCACTTCTGCGTTTGAAAGAACGGCTTCCGATTCGGGAACGAGTTCTTTCCAGTCCTCCAGTTTCGGACGGTTGATGTCGGCTACCATGATCCGGTTTTTCGGTGCGCCATAGTTAGTATAAATATACATCTGATCGCCGATCACTTCAATCGGGTAGTATTGGTAGTCGAGGTCGGTAGTCAGCTGGATAAAAGGAGAATTCGGCTTTTTCAGGTCCCTTATAAATAAGTTGTTGCCTCTTCCGGCACCGGATTCTGTGAGGAAGAGAATACGTTCGTCTTCGCTGGTGCTGGCTGTATAGAAACGTTTCGGATAAGCCGGATTTTGATAAATCAGTTTATCTTTCGATTGCGGTTCACCTATTTTGTGATAATAGATTTTGTGCTTTTCGTTTACGTTGGAGAATTCTTTTCCTTTGGCGGGAGCATCGTAGGCGCTGTAGTAGAAGCCGTCTCCCTGCCAGGCGGCACCGGTAAATTTGGCCCATTCGATGTGGTCTTCCAATAACTTGCCACTTTCAGTGTCCATGACAAATATTTCAGACCAATCCGATCCGCTGCGTGAGATACTGTAAGCGGTATATTTGCCGTCGTTTGAGAAGTAAAGACCGGTCAGTGCCACTGTGCCATCGTCCGAGAGCTTGTTCGGGTCGAGGAAAACGCGAGGCTCGCCGTCCAGTGAATCCTGTACGTAGAATACACTCTGGTTTTGCAGGCCATCATTTTTACTGAAGTAATATTTGCCATGTTTCTTGATTGGCGCACTGATCTTCTCGTAATCGGCCAGTGTGGTCAATCGTTTCAACAAGTTTTCCCGGAATGGAATCTGACTTAGATACTCATTCGTTACTTTGTTTTGTGCTTCTACCCAGGCAGTAGTAGCTGCACTGGTGTCATTTTCCAGCCATCTGTAAGGGTCGGGAACTTGTGTACCGAAGTACACGTCTACGGTGTCTACCTTTGCCGTCTCGGGGTAGACTAGCTTTTTCTGTTGGGGAGCGCATGACATCACCATGATTCCACTCATTAATAAAGTTACTTTTTTCATGTGAATAAAAAGTCTTTTTGAATAAACTTAAAGTTACAAATCTACAAAATAATAAGAGATAAACAAGTAAACTTTATAAAGAAGATGGTGGAAAATGAGATTTAAAGAATTAACTTTGCAAAATGTGATTCTGCAGATAGACGATTTGAAATAAGAAAGGAGAATGACTTTATGCTTAGTAAATATAAATTAAACCAGCTTTACTTCAAAGATACACAATTCGCTAACTTGATGACAAGGCGGATTTTTAACGTGTTATTAATCGCTAATCCTTACGATGCTTTCATGTTGGAGGATGACGGGCGCATTGATGAGAAGATTTTCAATGAATACACTTCTTTGTCTCTGCGCTATCCACCTCGTTTCTCGCAGGTATCTACGGAGGAGGAAGCACTGTCACAGTTGGAAAATATGTCGTTCGACCTGGTGATTTGTATGCCGAGCACGGGGGATAATGACAGTTTCGATATCGGCCGTCACATTAAAGAGAAATACGAGCATATTCCTATCGTCATACTGACTCCTTTTAGCCATGGTATTACCAAACGGATTATCAATGAAGATTTAAGTGCGTTCGAATATGTGTTCTGCTGGTTGGGTAATACCGACCTGTTGGTGTCTATCATTAAGTTGATAGAGGACAAGATGAATCTGGAACACGATGTACAGGAGGTCGGTGTACAGCTGATTCTTTTGGTGGAAGATGGCATTCGTTTCTATTCTTCCATTTTGCCGAATCTGTATAAGTTCGTGTTGAAGCAGAGTCAGGAATTCTCTACCGAAGCCTTGAATGCACACCAGCGTACGCTTCGTATGCGCGGACGTCCTAAAATAGTGTTGGCACGTACGTATCAGGAGGCGATGGAGATCTATCATAAGTATCAGAATAATATATTGGGGGTAATCACTGACGTCCGTTTCCCGAAAGTGGAACGGGGAGAGAAAGACGGTCTGGCAGGTATCAAGCTGTGTGCGGAGATACGTAAGAATGATCCGTTTGTTCCTTTGATTATCCAGTCTTCCGAATCTGAAAATTCGTCTTATGCAGCCAAGTATGGTGCTAGCTTTATCGACAAGAACTCCAAGAAGATGGACGTTGATTTGCGCCGTATCGTCTCCGATAATTTTGGTTTTGGTGATTTTATTTTCCGCAATCCGGATACCGGGGAGGAGATTGCCCGCGTCCGGAATTTGAAGGAGCTGCAAAATATTCTTTTTGCCGTACCTGCGGAGTCCTTCTTATATCATATCAGCCGGAATCACGTGTCGCGTTGGTTTTATTCGCGTGCCATGTTCCCGGTAGCTGAATTTTTGAAACCGATAACCTGGAATAGTCTTCAGGATGTCGATGCTCACCGTAAAATCATCTTTGAGGCGATTGTGAAGTATCGTAAGATGAAGAACCAGGGAGTCGTGGCGGTCTTTAAGCGCGACCGCTTCGACCGTTATTCTAACTTTGCCCGTATCGGGGATGGCTCTCTCGGAGGAAAAGGACGTGGACTGGCATTTATTGATAATATGGTGAAGCGTCATCCGGAGTTTGACGAGTTTGAAAATGCGCGTATTGCTATTCCGAAAACAGTGGTGCTTTGCACGGATGTCTTTGATGAGTTCATGGACACCAACAATCTGTATCAGATTGCACTGTCGGATGCGGATGATGATACGATTTTGAAATACTTTTTGAAGGCTAAATTGCCGGACCGGTTGGTAGAGGACTTTTTCACTTTCTTCGATGTAGTGAAGTCTCCGATTGCCATTCGGTCTTCTTCCTTGTTGGAGGACTCACATTATCAGCCGTTTGCAGGAATTTACAACACCTACATGATTCCTTATCTGGACGACCGCTATGAAATGTTGCGGATGCTTTCCGATGCCATCAAAGGGGTGTATGCTTCGGTTTATTTCCGTGACAGCAAAGCGTATATGCAAGCTACGTCGAATGTAATCGATCAGGAGAAAATGGCTGTTATCTTGCAGGAAGTAGTTGGCAATCAGTATGGTGACCGTTATTATCCTTCCATGTCCGGTGTGGCACGCTCGCTCAATTATTATCCGTTGGGGAATGAAAAGGCAGAAGAGGGAACGGTGAATCTGGCTTTGGGATTAGGAAAATATATTGTTGACGGTGGCATGACCCTTCGTTTTTCTCCTTATCATCCTAATCAGGTGTTACAGACCAGCGAAATGGAAATTGCTCTCAAGGAGACTCAAACCCGTTTCTATGCATTGGATTTGAAAAATGCCGGACATGATTTTTCTATCGACGATGGTTTTAATTTGCTGAAACTTCATGTCAAAGAGGCAGAAAGTGACGGTGCTCTGCGTTATATTGCTTCTACCTACGATCCGTACGATCAGATCATTCGTGATGGTTTATATCCGGGAGGACGTAAGGTGATTACTTTTGCTAATATCCTGCAACATGATGTTTTCCCGTTAGCTCGTATTCTGCAGTTAGTATTGAAATATGGTGAACAGGAGATGCGCCGTCCGGTTGAAATTGAATTTGCAGCAACGTTAAGTCGCGAACATGATAAATCCGGAACTTTCTATCTGTTGCAGATCCGTCCTATCGTAGACAGCAAAGAAATGCTGGACGAGGATTTGAACGAGATTCCTGATGAAGATGTGATTCTCCGTTCGTATAATTCGTTGGGACACGGTATTATGAATGAGGTATATGATGTGGTTTATGTAAAAACCGACAATTATAGTGCTTCCAATAATCAGACGATTGCCTGGGAGATAGAAAAGATCAATCAACAGTTCCTGAACGAAGGAAAGAACTATGTATTAGTTGGCCCGGGACGTTGGGGAAGTAGTGATACATGGCTTGGTATTCCGGTGAAGTGGCCTCATATTTCGGCTGCCCGTGTGATTGTGGAAGCCGGTCTGACTAATTATCGGGTAGATCCCAGTCAGGGGACACACTTTTTCCAGAACCTGACTTCTTTCGGGGTGGGATATTTCACGATCAACGCCTTTATGAATGATGGAGTTTATAATCAGGATTTCCTCAATGCACAACCAGCAGTGCAGGAAACGAACTATCTCCGTCATGTTCGTTTTGAAAAGCCTGTGATAGTCAAGATGGACGGCAAGAAGAAGCTGGGAGTAGTCTTGATGCCAGGTGTCGATAAATAAGCTTTATTAACGTTTGATCTATTACATAATGAAGTTCTGTTTTTCATCTGAAAGACAGAACTTCTATGTTATATCTCTTAAAAATGTTTCATTTTTCATATTCCAGGCCTTAATTGTGGTCTTCTTTTCATATTTAAAAATAAAACTTTCTTTAGATACTTTATTATAAAGAAATAAAACTGTATTTTTGCGGCCAGTTTACAAGATAGCACCTGTATATTAGGTATTTAAGCTTATCTTTGATTTCAGAGAGAGGGACTCCGTATTATTTAAAGGCGTATTTAATTCGGTATGAAGGGTATTTTGAAGTTTATTTTATTTTTAGAGATTGTATTGTTGTGCAGTTGTGTAAACGATGAAAAGCGTTCGGGTGCCTTTGGCGGAATGAGCTTGCATCTATCCGCAAATTCTTCGGTGACAGATGTTACGACACGCTCAAGTGAGGAAGTACTGCCTTCCATACAAGATTTCTCTATTTCTGTGTTGCAAGGTGACAAAGTGCAGGCTTCCTGGGATAAGTTGAGTGACTATGATGAAGACACTACTTTTCCGGTAGGAAGTTATACCTTGAAAGCTTTCTATGGTGACATTGAGAAGGAAGGCTTTGATTCTCCTTATTATGAGGGTACTACCGATTTTAACATCCGTGGTGGCGAGACTACTCCCGTAGAAACTACTTGTAAGTTGGCCAATACTAAAATAAGTATTGAATACACGGATGATTTCAAACAGTATTTTAAGACTTATTCTCCTACCGTACAGGCAGAGTTGGGAAGTGAAGTTTCTTTTTCGTCCGGAGAAACACGTGCTGCTTTTGTGAAGCCGGGTAGAATTTCAGTAAAACTGACTTTCACGAAAGTGAATGGCGGACTAAGTCCGACTACTATTGAAGTGGCTACCATTGAGGAGGCGTTAGCTCAACATCATTATCATTTGCAAATGAATGTGGACGCTGGTAAAGCCATGTTGAGCATTGTTTTTGACCGTGTAACGGAAGTCAGACCCATTACTTTGGATATTTCGGATAAAGCATTGAATATTAAACCTCCTTATTTTACATTGACCGGATTTGAGAAAACAAGTAATGATGGTAATCAGTGGGACGGTAATCCGATTGAATCGAATCAGTTATCGGCTTTGTTGACTTCTTTGGGCGGTTTTACGAAATGTATTCTTAGAACTACTTCTCCTAATTTACCCGATTGGCCGGAGGAAGGATTTAATCTGGCGGCACTTACTCCTGAAGATCAAGCATTGTTGGACAAATCAGGTGTGAAGTTGATTGGCTTTGGTATTAATCAGGATCAGATGGGTATTATTAATTTTACTGGTTTGATTCCTAATCTGAATATCACGGATAATAATGATACTCATTTATTCTATTTGAGTGCCACCAGTACTTATGGTAAGCAAAGTGAAGATTATGTGTTGAATATAACAACGCCTAAGAACTTTATGTTGCTGCCTACGGAGCCTGTGAAGATGAAGAGTAAAGAAGTGACGATTCCGGTGAAACTGAAAGAAGGCAATCCGCAGAATATTAAACTTTATTATCGTTATTATGGTGTGATGACTTTGATTAACAATACGGTTATCACTCCGATAGAAGGAAAAGAAGGATATTACAATATAAAAGCAAGTGGTATTGATATGGGAGTTGTAGCCAAAGACTTCCAGGCTGAATATAATGGTTTGAAATCAGCCATCGTTTCCGTAGCTGTTATTATACCTTCTTATAGTGTTATCCTCGAACCGTTTGATGTGTGGTCATACACGGCTGAAATGACGATTATACCTGAATATGCCGAAGATATGTCTAATGTGATGAGTGCTATTGAAGCATATATTTCTTTGAATGGAAGTACGTGGACGAAAGTGGATGCCAAAGATTTGAAACTGGATGTAACCACTGGAAAGGCTGTCATTTCAGGACTTACTCCGGGAACTACTTATTATTTCAGAACGACTTGT
Organism: Bacteroides celer; assembly: GCF_002632415.2. Taxonomy (NCBI): domain Bacteria; kingdom Pseudomonadati; phylum Bacteroidota; class Bacteroidia; order Bacteroidales; family Bacteroidaceae; genus Bacteroides; species Bacteroides celer. The sequence goes on from NZ_CP178209.1 coordinate 1,401,183, forward strand.
GATGATGGTGCGACTTTCTCAATTCCTGTTATGCAGACAACAGAGAGTGTAGTACAGCTTCCGGATTTCACGCAAGGATGGGGGACTACTCTGTTTAGTGGCACTATTAATAAGGGAGGTAAATATTACCATAAAGGTTTTTGGGGAGATAATAGATTTGATACAACTGTTTTAACGGCCCTTGATCTTGAAAGTAGTGCAAGTTGGGCGACAGTAAATAGTAAAACTGTACCAACTACAGGTAATAAAAATACTTGGTATATGGTTCTTTCAAGTATGCAGCAAAATAATGGAGTTTTGATGCGCAATGTGGCATGGACTATAACCTCTAATGATCCTCCTTCAGGAAGTGGTGGATTTAGTGCAGATCAGTTAACAAGTCTTACGCCTCCTACGCATGGTCATCGTTCTGCCGGTAAGCTTTTCCTGGGAAGTTATAGTTATAACCATTCTACTAATGTAGAAATCTATAATGAAGGTATATCCTTCACTTCCCGTCCGATAAAGCTAAAGGGTACTTATACTTATGTAGCTAATAACGATCAGGGCGGTATTGTAACTGTAATAGTAGAAAACCGCGAAGGAGGACAAACATTAAAGCTGGCCGAAGGTAGTGAAGTCTTAACAGCGACGAGTTCTCAAAAGGACTTCACGGTGGACTTAACTTATAATACGATGTTTGAGAAAAAAGCGACTCATTTAAGAGTGATGTTTGCCTCTTCTTCCAATGCTTCAAACACTCAAAGTGTTGAAGACAGTAAGATTAAAACAACGGATAATAAGGGTGAAGCTGTTTCTACTGGTAGTGAATTGTATATAGATAAAAATATAATATTAGAATATAAGTAATGAGTAATATGAAAGCAATAAAAAAACTCGTTTTTATATGTTTGGCAAGCATCTTAGGTTTATGCAGTGCTTGTATGAATGATAATCCTGATTTTGGAAGGGACGACGAAGGAACCGGGAATACAAATCAAGGCGAAGGACAGGTAAGACTTGCGGGAACAAGTGTTTCTGTTTCTGTGGATGTGCTGTCACGTGCGGACGGTAAAGCAATCAATACAGATGATTATATCATTCGGATTTATTCAACTGATAATAATTTATTGGTAAAGGAATATACAAGATATAGAGATATGCCTGAAATCTTAACCTTGAATGTGGGTAACTATAAGATTGAAGCATTATCACATGACGTAAAACCTGCTGAATGGGAAAAACCTTTCTATAAAGGAACCCAAACTTTTACAATAAAGAAAGATGAGGTTACATCGGTTGATGTAATTAAATGCTTCTTGCAGAATATAATGGTGACAGTCGATCTCAATGATGATTTGAAGCAGAAAGTCGGTGGTGACCAATCCATTACAATAAAAGTCGGTACAGGTGAACTGACTTTTAATAATAACGATATTGGAAGTGGACGTGCCGGATTCTTTGAAGCTGCCGAAGTAGGCAATATCATCATTGTTCATTTCCAGGGAACGGTAGATGGGGAATGGACAGAAGACCAAACCAGTTTCAGCAATGTGAAAGGTGGAGAGCACCGGAACATTGTGTTTAATCTGGAGATACCTTCAGTGGGTGACATGGGATTAAGCGTAAAGCTGGATGCAGTATGTAAGAAAGTGGATTTGCTCGCTTGGGCTGATCCGGGAGCAGAAGATATATTGCCGGAAGATCCATCTGTAAATCCTGGTACAAGTGCACCGACAATCGTAGGACAAGGTTTCAATATAATGGATGAGATAGAAGTAGAGAAAGACGAAACCAAAACTATTATTGTTAATATCACGGCAGATAATGGTATTCAAAATTTGAAAGTGAAGATTGATTCGGAGACTTTGACACCTGAAATTCTGAAGTCGGTAGGCTTGTCTTCCGAATTTGATTTGGCTCACCCTGCAAATGCAGATTTGGAGAAAGCGTTGAAGAGCTTAGGTTTCCCGGTGAGCAGTGAAGTGATCGGAGTGAAATATTTGGTGTTTGATATTACACAGTTTACGCCGCTACTCGGATTGTATGGACTTGCTTCTCATAATTTTATTATTACCGTTGTCGATCAGGCAAATAATACCAGAACAGCTACTTTAGCATTGAAATCAATAGCAAAGAAAACAGAATGAAAAAACTGATACATATATTAGTTATAGCTTTCATTGTTGGACTTGTTTGTGTCTCCTGCCGTGAAAGTGACCTGACAAATAATGGAGAGGGTGCATTATCTTTAAAGATAGGTGTTCAACGTGAATTACCCACTGTTTCTGCCGGAAAGACGAGAGCTACGCTTACTGATGAAGAATTGCTTCAGAAGTGTAAAGTGTATATCCGTAACGCGGAGGGCTTGGTGCGTAAATTCGCCACTTTGGATGAAATGCCGGAACAAATACTGTTAGTTCCCGACAATTATAAAGCGGAAGTTACTGCGGGTGATTCCGTAGCTGCATCTTTTACCGATTCTTATTTCAAGGGGACGAAAGAGTTTACAATTTCAAAAGGGACGGCTATTTCGGAATCAGTAGTGTGTGGCATTCGTAATACAGTAGTCAGTCTGGCTCTGTCTGACGAATTACAGGAGGCATTTCCTACTTATAAAATTACGGTGAGTAACCGATTGGGGACCTTGGAATATACACAGGATAATATATCCCAACTAGGATATTTTATGCTGTTGGATGATGAAAACCAATTAAGATGGAATCTTGTTGGGCAACTTAACGGCAGTGAAACAGAAATAACCAAAAGTGGAGTTATTAATTTGGTGCGGAAAGCAACCAGATATGATTTGACTTTTAGTAATTCTTCCTCTGAAGTGGGTGGTGGCATGATTTCTGTAAATGTGGTTGAAACAGCTTTGACGACGGATGAGAAAGTAGATATACTGGCACGTCCTGTTATTAAGATAATCGAGAATGATCAGATTTATGAGTTGGATAATGCAGTTTATCGTGCGCAATTCGACAAGGAAACACCTATTGTTGTGCGGATGGCTGCCAGTGTGCCTTTTACTGAATTGAAAGTGACGAGTGCGGATTTTGCACGGTTGGGAATTACCCATTTTTCTTCTTTCGACTTGATGGAATTGACTGAAGTTCAGATAAGAGAACTGGATAATCTTGGATTTAGTATCCAATTTAATGCGGATATGACAAAGGTTCAGTTTGCATTTAAGGAAAACTTGAGAGAGATAATGACTAATTCGATTGACGACGGTAATAACACCTATCGATTTGACATTGAAGTAAGGGACCGGAATGGAAAAGATAGAGCGAAAACGTTGACGGTTATCGCTACAGATGCTTTGGTTGCTACCGAGGATATTGCTACACAGAACGATATTTGGTCAACAAAAGCCACTCTGTATGGTAGTCTGGTTGCTTCAGTTACAGAAATGAATTTCCGTTACCGGGCGCTTGGTTCCAATGATTGGATGTATTCGAATCAGGCTGTGTTGAATAATAAAATATTTACGAGTCAAATAACCGGACTTGAACCTGGTATAACCTATGAATATCAGGCAATGGCTGGTACTGTTGCAGCGAAAGAAACAAAACAATTCACTACAGAAGCTCCTGCACAATTACCGAATGCCGGGTTTGAAGACTGGCATGGAAGTTCTCCTCTTTATATTTATAAGAGTGGTGGAGAAATGTTCTGGGATAGTGGTAATACAGGTTCTGCCACATTGAATAAGAATGTGACAACGTATGATGCAACCATTAAGCACAGCGGGAATTATTCTGCAAAATTACAGTCTCAATATGTGGCTCTTTTTGGAATTGGTGCTTTTGCTGCCGGAAATGTATTTGTCGGGAAGTTCCTGAAAATAGATGGAACAGACGGTATCTTACGGTTTGGACGTCCTTTCACTTCACGTCCATCGAAATTGGTGCTTTATTATAGATATGTAGCTGGTACGGTGGACTATTCAACATTGAGCGAGTTGCCGAAAAACAGTAAAGACATGGGCTCTATTTATGTAGCATTGGGTGACTGGCCACATCAGACTTTTGAAGGAGAAACGGATATACCGGTACTTGTTAAGACAAAGCCTGCTGACAGGCAGCTTTTTGATTCAAATTCTTCGAATGTGATAGGCTATGGAGAGTGTATTCTTAAAGAGTCGACGGAGGGTGAGGGATTGATTAAACTGGAGATCCCGATTAACTATCGCTCTAACCGTAAACCGACTGATATTATTTTAGTGGGTAGTGCAAGTAGATATGGAGATTATTTTACCGGAAGTACGGGCAGTACTTTGTGGCTTGATGATTTGGAATTAATTTATGAATAAGCAAAGTATGAATTACTTTATCAAAACTTCATTCCTGATAATCTTGGGAATAATTGTTGGAACGACGCAAACATGCGCGCAACAGGAGTTCAAACGGAATATAGAAATGAGAACTTTCATTCCTAAGGGACAATGGATTGTGGGTAGTTCAGTTTCTTATTCTCAATACTCAAATGATAACTATCAGTTTCTGGTGATAGAGAATTTGAGTGGGGAAGGGTATGCTTTTAAAGTGAGTCCGGTATTGTGTTATGCTTTTAAGGATAATGTAGCTGCAGGTGGACGTTTTATGTATAGCCGGACGTATACCAAGCTAAATAATATCAGTGTAAATATTGATGAAGATACCAACTTTGATATTAGTAACCTGTATGAATTGAAGAACTCTTATTCGGGAATTGCTGTTTTGAGAAATTACATCAATTTAGGTACTAGCAAGCGTTTTGCATTATTCAATGAAGTGCAGTTAGAGTTGGGAGGTTCTGTTTCAAAAGTGGTGAACGGTAAAGGGGATGACCTGACAGGAGTATATCAGACTTCTTTGGATGCAAGTGTTGGTTTGAGTCCAGGTTTGGTTGCCTTTATCAATAATTATACGGCAGTGGAAGTAAGCATTGGTGTGTTGGGACTGAATGTCAGTCGAACCCATCAAGTGACGGACCGGATTTACGAAAGCAACCGTTCGTCGATGAGTGCCAATTTTAAAATTAATCTTTTCAGTATAGGACTGGGAATAGCTTTTTACCTTTAAAAAACAAGACGAATGTATAAACGGTTATTGGTAACAGTACTGGTGTCTGTGTTCGTTTTCTCTTTGTGGGGAAAGACGGAAACGGTTTGTCAATCGTTGGAGGTAGAAGATTCTGTCCCCGTTTTTCAGAAGGATACGCTACCGGTAAAAGGGAGCTTGGACTTCCTGCGAATCAAACGTATCGGACGTTATGATCGTGGAATCATGAACTATCGTTTCATTCCTAAAGGGAAGTGGATCTCTGGTTTCACAATGTCATACTGGGATTATAATAGTGCGGATAATAAACTGCTGTTTGCCTATTTTGATAATTTTGATTGTAATGGGCGTAATCTGAATTTTTCTGTATATGGAGGCTATGCTGTCCGTGATAATATGGTGTTGGGATTGAAGTTCGGATACCGGAATATGCGGGGAGCCTTGAATAATATCACGCTGAAAATTGATGATGATGTCGATTTCTCTTTGAAAGATTTAAAGTTGGAACAAAATTTGTATAACGTGTCGTTCTTTCATCGCTCTTATGTAGGTTTGGATGCCGGTAAACGATTTGGATTGTTCAATGAGACTGCTTTGACGTTCAATTTTGGAAAGTCTAAATTCGACCGTGGTGTAGAAGAAAATCTGGTTAATACTCAAACAGATATATTTGAGGTGCAATTGGGAATAAATCCGGGATTGGCTGTTTTTATCATGCAAAATGTAAGTATTGAATGTTCGCTCGGAATAGCCGGCATTCGTTACAGGCAGGAAAAACAGAAAAATAATCTGGGAGAGACGGGAAAACGGATGACGGGTGGATCTAACTTTAGGGTGAATCCTTTCAATATTAGTTTAGGATTGACGATTTGCTTATGATTTTATGAGACATAGAAAAAAATACATATTACTGTTCCTGCTTCTGGTTGTATGTGCCGGCTTGGTATTCTTTTATGGAATAAAAAGTGAGGGACAGGAAGACAAACAGGAGGTATTGTCATCAGTAGAGGATACTCATCAGGTACCTGAAGCTGCTGTGGACTCTGCCCGCCAGATAATTGGAGAAGTGGAGGAAAACGTGTCTCCAGCAGAGAATTCTGTGGAAAAGGTTGTGAAGAAGCCTGAAGAAAGAACAGTGGAGAAGTTTGTAGATAAAAAGCAGGCAGATAAAAGGCAGAAGGTTGCGTCTAAGAGAGAAGCAGTAGCTGTTCCGCCGGTTTCTTCAACGGATATAAAATTGGCTTCTGATGTTGTCAATACTCCTTTGAAGTTAGAAGGAACTATCTGTGACCTTGTATTATCGGAGCGTAAACAGGATAGTAAAATAACAGCTGCACTTCCGGTTCACACGGTTGAAACGGTTAAAAGAGAGTTCGATTGGAAAAGTGATACGTTAGAGACCAAGCGAGGCATTGATTTATTGAGAATCAAAAGGGTAGGGCGGTTTGATCGTGGCATTGTGAATTATCGTTTTATGCCTAAAGGAAAATGGATGTTTGGTACGGATTTTTCATTTTGGGATTATAACAGTGAGGACTCCAAATTATTGTTTACTTACCTCGATGATTTTGATTTTGAAGCACGTACCATTAATGTGGCTCCTTTTATCGGTTATTTTTTCAAAGATAATCAGGTAGTGGGTGTAAAGCTCGGTTATAAGCATACGGACGGTCATTTAGGCAATGTTAGTTTTAAGATTGATGATGACGTGAATTTCACTCTCAAGGAATTGAAATTGAAAGAAGAGTTGTATAATTGCACCTTTTTCCATAGCTCCTATATCGGGTTGGATCCGGGAAAACGTTTCGGATTGTTCAATGAAACCAATCTGCGTTTGGGATTCGGACATTCGGAGTTTACAAGAGGTTCGGGCGAGAGTTTGAAGAATACCAAAACGAATATATTTGAGGCACAGTTGGGGATTAATCCCGGAGTGGCTGTCTTTATTATGCAAAATGTGAGTGTGGAATGTAGTGTGGGAGTGATAGGCTTGAAATACCGTAAGGAAAGTCAGGTGAATAATCTTGGTGAGAAGGGTTCCCGTACGAATGGTGGAGCCAACTTTAAAATAAATTTGTTTGATATTAATTTAGGATTAACTATAAGTATGTAATCATGAAAAGTAAAGGCAGAAATAGACTTTTATCCTTAATTATATGCATTTGCATTGCATTTGCTTTTTCATCATGCGTCAAGAACGATTTGCCGTATCCTGTTGTCAGATTGTCTATTACCGGCTTTGAGGTGAATGGACAGATTGGTAGTGCAGTCATTAATAATGAAGAACGTACAGTAACAGTAGACTTGCTCGATTCTGTGGATTTGAAGAAAGTGATTGTCACCCGTTTCGATTATTCGGAAGAGGCTAATACGGATTTGAAGGTGAATACAACGATTGATTTGTCTTCTCCTAAAGAAGTGGTATTGTCTTTGTATCAGGATTATCGATGGAAGATTATAGCCAACCAGACCGTCGAACGCGTATTTAGCGTCAAGAATCAGGTCGGAGGAGCCGTGATTGACGAAAAAGCTCGACAAGCTATCGTTTATGTCAATAAAAATACGATGCTCAACAAAATAACCGTGAAAGATTTGAAGCTGGGGCCGATCAGTTCTACCGTTTCGCCTGACTTTACCACTTTGAAGGACTTTACACAAGAGCAGAAAGTAAATGTGACATTTAAAGGAAAAACCGAAGAGTGGAGTTTGTACGCATTCATCACGGATAAGGTTGTCTTTACTAATTCGGCGGATGGCTGGACTAATGTAGCATGGCTTTATGGAGAAGGACAGGAGGATGTAGTGAACGGCTTTGAAATACGTGAAGCTTCATCAGAAGAATGGACAAGGGTAGATCAGGATATCGTTGTACAGAATGGAGTAAATTTCTATGTTTGTGTTCCGCATTTGAAAGCGGACACGGAATATGTATGTCGTGCTTTGGTAGATGGAACAGAAGATCGTGGTGAAGAGATTACTTTTAGAACGACTGCTGCGATTCCTTTAACAGGTGGTACATTTGATAATTGGAATCAGAGTGGTAAAGTCTGGAACCCGTGGGGAAGTAATGAAACTCCTTTCTGGGATACCGGAAATCAGGGAGCTACAACCTTAGGTGACAGCAACTCTGTTCCTACCGAAGATATATGGTCGGGTAAAACAACCGGTATGGCTGCGAAGCTTGAGTCTAAGTTTGTGGGAGTAGGTTCTGCCGGGAAATTAGCTGCCGGTAACCTCTTTGTCGGTAAATATGTGGCAACCGACGGAACAAATGGTATCTTGAACTTTGGGCAATCGTTCTCTGCTTATCCTACTCATCTGAAAGGATATTATAAGTACCAGCCCGGAGTCATTGATAACTCTTCCATTGAATATAATTATTTAAAAGGAAGGACAGATACCTGCTCGATCTATATTGCCATTGGTGATTGGGATAGTCCGATTGAAATACGCACCAAACCTTCTAACCGGAAATTGTTTGATAAAAATGATAAGCATGTGATTGCTTATGCTGAATTTACATCGGGAACTCCTGTTGCCGTGTATAAGGAATTTGACTTGAAACTGGAATATAGGGCTACGAACAGAAAACCAACCTATATCGTCCTGGTATGTTCTGCAAGCAAATATGGTGATTTCTTTACTGGAGCGTCCGGTAGTGTGCTTTATGTGGATGAGTTTAGTCTGGAATACGATTATGATAACTGATTGGCTTTATAGCATATAACGAAGATAAATGGGTTCAGAGATATAAACTCTCTTTCCTTTTTTAAATCATCATTTTAATTTGTAAAATGGTATGTTATAAGTCCTTTTGGGTATATTTCTTTAAAAATAGAACAGAAACAAGAAAAATAGACCTTGCAAATATCTGAAAATAATAGTTACTTTGTAAGCACTCAAAAAAAGGCTCAATAATAAAATCTCTACCTTCGCTGCAAATCAAAAAATGAATAGTATGTATAGCAGTGAAGATCTTGAAAGGTTTTACTTTCAGTACCAAACGGAGGCTTTGCCTCATGGAGAATCTCTCCAATCTTTTTGTGTTAAGAATAAAGTACCTTATAACCTTTTTGAAAAATGGTATAAGGACACTCGTAAGAAAGTAGTCGAAGTGAAAGTTTCAGGTTTTCCGGCGGATTCGGATAACGGTAATCCAACGGTTGAACCTCAATCAACAAACAAATTCAGTCCTAATCCGATACGTATATGGATTGATATTCGCATAAGTAACGGTCTTCATTTGACTCAGAAGAATTTAAGCTATCAGGACTTAGTTCGTATGGTAGAGAAGTTGGAGGGATTATGTTGAGTGTTACCGGTCTGAATCATTTCTATTATGTCCGTGACTTTACAGATATGCGCTGCAAGCACAGTCGTGTGTTGTCTATCATTCGTGAGCAGCTTCATAGAGAGCCAAGTGATGGCGATGTATTCATAGTCATGTCTCGTAACCGTAGAATCGTCCGAATGTTTGCTTTTGACAGTCGTTCATACCGTTTGTTTGAAAAGAAGTTTGTCTCCGGCTATCAGTTTCTGAAAGTGGAACGAAAAGGGGCTGATAAAGTGTATAGGATAGACTGGAAAGACGTAGTTTTGATATTAGAGAATCCGATAGTTAAAATATTGAAAGTCAGATAATTATCATGTTTATATATTTGCGGTTTTATGATTATTTTAGTACCTTTATGTCTGTAAATCAAAGGCTTTGGAATGATCGAACTGCAACATATCATAGAATCCAAAAAGGAGTTGTTGAAAAGGGAAACCTACTCACGTACTCCTATAAATTATAGTGAAGGTATGTCAGATGATCAAAAAGACCGGTATATTCAATACTTGGCTGAGCAGAACCAGGAACATATTTTGACGGAGAAAGCAATGGAGCTTGTCCTTGAAGATTTCGTTGCTAAACAAAAGGTTCTGGAAGAACGTATGTCTTCATTTGAAGCTTTGCAACGTTCACAGCTGGAGCAGCAGCAGGCACTGAAGGATCAGTTGTCCGAGGAGCGTAAAAAACGAAAAACCGCAGAGCGTAAAGCAAAGACACTTCAAGAGCAACTCGACTATGCCAAACAAGAACGTTTTGGCGATAGACGGCAGAAGGTCAGGAAAAAGATGCAATCCGGTGAACCGGAAAACCCGGCTCCTGACCGTGAGGATGAAAAAGAAGGTTTTGATGGAACCCGCGGTACACTCCGTACCGGCTCTGTTGATAATAACCTGTCCCATGATGTGCCTCAATCCCCCAAGCAGGAACGTGACTTGTCCCATCGCCCGGATGAGTATAGCAGAATGGGGTTGGCCGGTGATCCGATTATCCATCCCTCAGATTTGTCAAAAGTCCCCGGACGTATAATCGAAAGGAAATCAGTTCAGGTGTTTAGCTTGAAGACCAGCCTGATCGAGGAACGTTTTGAAATGGTTCATTATGCGGCTCCCGGTCTGAACCCCCAATGGGGCTATTTCCCATGTGAAGGTCATCCTGAGGTTGTTACAAAGTTTGAAGGAACGAAGGGCACTCCTGAATTCCTACAGGCAATCGCTTATGAGGTTTATGTGAAGAATGTGACTTTCGGTCTTCTTCACCAATGGGTTACCGATATGGGTATGAGCATCTCTCCCAATACTTTACGCAATTGGTTGAAGAAGGGGAAGACGTACTTGGATGAGTTGGTCTGTGTTTTGAAGTCTGTCGCATTAGAGAAGGATTCCATCGTGAACTGTGATGAGACGTGGTGCAAAGTTCGCAAGTATGACCACTACAAGAAGTGTTATATCTGGGTACTCGTAAACAAGTCCGAGAAGGTTGCTATTTTCTTCTATGAAAAAGGTTCTCGCAGTCGTGATGTCCTTACCGATTTTCTAGGAGATTCAGAGTTGAAAAGTATCATGTCAGACGGCTACAATGCATACGTATTTATAGGCAATGAGTTGAAATCAGCACAATTCAAGGCTACGGTACATCAGGTTTGTATGTCTCACGCCTGCAATAAATTCGTCAAAGCTTCCAATCAAGGAAAAGAAGATCATGCGGCCTTATTTGCCGCGGATTTGAAAGAGCTTTTTAGAAACGAGCGTAAGTATGATGAAGCCCGTCTTACTCCTGAAGAACGATTGAAGGAGCGGCAAAGTTTAGCAACGAAAGAAATATTGATAAGGATCCGTAGTCTGTATATAATAATCGAAAAGTATACCAGATAATAATTGAAAAGTAGTCCACTAGTTTCGTTATGCAAAGGATATAATTCTTTTATTTTTGTGATACATATCTCCTCATGTTTTGTGTTTCTTTAACTCTATATGATTGTCCGCTCATGTTCACCAGATGTGCTTTATGGGTTAGTCTGTCTACCATTGCAGCGACTAGAACTTTATCTTTTACAATTTCTCCCCATCTGTCAAAAGATAGATTTGTGGTAATGATTGTCGCTTTTTTCCCGGCTCTGAGTGATAGGTGGTTAAACAATAGTTCTCCTCCTTCCTTATCACAACTTACATATCCAAATTCATCACAAATGACCATATCATACTTTTCAAACCTGAGTTCGAGTTGTCTTAGACTCTTCTGTGACCTACATTCCCTTATTTGTGTTAGCAGATGCGGTACAGATGTAAAAAAGACCGTATATCCTTCCATGCACGCCTTGATCCCCAATGCGGTGGCTATATGTGTCTTTCCTGTTCCCGGATTTCCATATAACACCACGTTTCTTCCTTCTTTAACAAATTCAAGTGTTTCCAGTTCAGGTATGACCATCTGTGCGTCTTTAGGCAAATCCTCTCTTATGAGCTCCTGCAAATACTTCATCTGCGGGAATCCGGCTATCCTTACCCGTTGTTTTCTTCGTTTCTCTACCCTTATTTCCATTTCCTTTTCCAGTATGCGTGCAATCAATGTCCTGCATCCCCAGTTCTCCTGCGTTGCCAATGTGATAAAGTCCTCCAGTTCGTTCTGTAGAACATTTATTTTAAGTTCTCTGGCATAGTCTGTAATCATTTCTTTTTCTGACAAGTAGTCCATAACAATATTTTTTTAGTTTAAAGAATCTATTTGAGTTAAAGCCTGTGTGCTGTCCATCATCCTGGTCAGGTCCACAAGGATCCCCATTGCCGCATCCTCTATCTGCCGTGATTGCTGTCGGTGCTCCGGAGCAGGCACATTTTCCCCATTTCCATCCTGCGGCTCATTATTAGCGTGCATAAAGGCTTTAATCTGGTCTGCCGATACCTTGTGTACTCCACGCAGTCTCAAAGCCTCATAGGAACGTATGATATCCTTGTCTGTAAATCCATTCTCTGCGGCATACTGTATTAACAGAACAAAGTCCCTTCCATTATCCTGGAAATGTATCTGGAAGAGTTCCTGTATCTTAGCGGGCATCTGCATGAGTGCCAACGATCCTTGTACCGCCCCCGGCTTGCGCAGCAGGGTACGAGCGTAATGCTCCAACTGTATTTTCCAGTCTGCCACGCCATACACACGTTCATGCGCTGCCACCTTCACCTGCCCATGGAAGATAACAACCTTCTCGCTGTATATCTTGACAGAAACCGTTTTCCCCACTAATGTGTCGGGAACGGAGTAATGGATGTTCTTCATACAGATAGTAGACCACTTATCAACTTTATAATCCTCCATTTGAAAGCATCCCATCTCGTTTATATGTGGCTGCAAGGCTGCCAGATCAGCCGCGAGCGACTCTACCTTGTCCAAGGTGGAGATACTTCCGGCTTGTGTGTTAAGTCCTTCACATACCTCTTGCAGGTGTTTGCCGGCTTCTTCTACCGAGTCGAAATCCATCTTCATACAGAACGCCTTGCGCCTGACATACTCCACGCTACGTTCCACATGTCCTTTTTCCCATCCGGCACGTGCGTTGCAAAAGCGGAAATCAAACCGGTAAAAGGCGCACATACGGCTCAAAGCCTCCGTGGGAGTCTTATCTGTCCCTACGAAGTCCTTGACCGCCACACGCATATTGTCATATACCATGACATAGGGAACTCCCTTGACCTGGCGGAAGAAATTACGGTGTGATTCCATAAAGGCCAGCGTATTCTGATGACGGAACAGATAGGCATAACGCCCATTGCTGTGACTAAAAGTAAACACAGCCAGAAAGAAACGCTGAAGCTTACCATGTATGCGGAGTTTTACCTCTCCCCAGTCGAACTCGCAGTTCTCTCCCGGGATATAGTACTGCCGGATAAAAGCCTCTTCCCGTTTACGGGACTTTTGAGTATCAATCCCCGTGATATACTTGCATACGCTCGGATAGCTGACTGAGAATCCTCGTGAAAGAAGAAGATTGTGAATATCCTTCTTTAACATACATTGCTTCTTTAGACCACTGGCACGTTTGCTGGCATTTTTAGCTAAGCAATCATCTATAATGGATTGTACCTGTCCTGTGATTACTCTACGGCTACGTTTAGAGCTATCATACCGGGGCGCAGTAGTCAAAATTGTCTCTAAACTTACTGAAGGAGTATCAGAAGACAATGTACTCTCATACTCCTGGATTACCTTATGTACCGTTTTACGGCTGATGTCCAGTTCGCGGGCAATGGCACGTTTGCTGAGCCCACGACTTCTATACAAATGAATTATGGTTTGTTTATCCACCATGGTTATCATGTTTATACTTCCTTATTGGTTGAACCACAAAGGAAGTAACTACTCAGGTATCTTTTCCTGAAAATTGAAAAAGTAATCCAAACTCTCTTACCTGTTGAAATGTATCTGATAACTTTATGCCAATCCCCTTTCTCTATTATCCCCTAGATATTACTTTTGCATTCAATGATTGAGCAGGTAACAGACATATCTAAGTTCTTATCGGAGATGAACGAGAAATTCTCTTCGATGGAGCAAACTATATCTGAGCAAGGTGCTGATATTAGCCGTCTTTATCGTATTATTGATCAGAAGGATAAAGAGATTCATGTATTAAAGAAACGTTTATCCAAATATGAAGGACCTGATAAGGATAGTCATAATAGTAGTATTCCTCCTTCCCAAGAATCGCTTCCTGCCAAAGTCCTCCGTCGGACACAGTCTTTGCGCAAGAAGTCAGACCGTAAGAACGGTGGTCAATTTGGTCATCCCGGCTCTACTTTAGAAACGAGCACTTCTCCTGATTTTATCGAAGAACATAAATCTGACTATTGTGAATGTTGCGGCAGTTCTTTGACTGGGGCTGAGTCTATTTGTAGCGGAGTCTCCCAAGTGGTTGATATACCTTTACCCCGTCCCCAAGTAAAAGAACATCGCTCTTTTGATGTGACTTGTTCTTGCGGCCACATTAATAAATGCCCGCTCCCCAAAGAATGTAGTAAACGGATTTCATACGGCAAGACTATTCAGTCTCTGGTGTCTTTTCTTAGCCATGTTCAATGTGTTTCATTTGAACGTATCTGTGAAATACTCAAAGAAATTTTCTCTTTGTCTATTAGTCAAGGTACAGTGCGGAACATGCTTACTAAAATAGGGACTAAATCAAAAACTGTTTGTGACCAAATTCGCAGGCGCATAGCCGAATCCACAGTTGTTGGCGCTGATGAAACGGGACTATATGTCAATAGTGCACTTAATTGGGCATGGATATTCCAAACGGATCAGTTAACCTATGTATACCAAGACAAGTCCAGAGGAATGAAGGCTATAAACAACCATTTTCCTGATGGATTGCCCAATGCTGTATTAGTCACAGATCGACATGGTAGCTATTTCAATATGGAAGTAAAGAATCATCAGGTATGCATTGCACATCTGTTAAGGAACATTCAATACCTTACTGAACTTGACCCTAAGCAGAACTGGTCTAAAAAAGTGAGTACACTTCTTAGAGAGGCGATACACATCCGTAAGACTACAAGCTTTGAAGTAATACCAATAACCACTATAAAAGACAGATTGGACCGATTGCTAAATGAAAGCGTAGCACATCTGCATGAGGATTTCCAGAAGTTCAAAAATGGTCTCTTCAAATGTAAGGATTATCTTTTTACCTTCCTGCAAAACCCAGATGTTCCTTATGATAATAATGCCAGCGAAAGAGGTATTCGAAAAATAAAGGTAAAGCAAAAAGTCAGCGGATGTTTTCGTACAGAAAAAGGGGCTAACACTTTTATGAACGTCCACTCCGTTGCTGAAACCGCTAAGAAAAACGGAAATTCTAAATACAAGGCTATTCTTGCTGTTCTTGAACAGTGAGAAGTATCAATATGACTTTATACCTGAGTAGTTACTGTAATTACGATAGGGAAATAGTAAAAAACAGACTCCATTTACTAACCTAGTGGTATACTTTTCAATTATTATGGTGGACTACTTTTGGGTTATTATTTACAGATCCGTAGTCGTTTAGACGGTGAGTTGGCCACCGATTCAGAATACCGGAGTCAATATTACACGGAAGCCTTAAACTATCTGAATCACTTTTGGGATGAGATCTTTGCCTATTTAAAAGCCGGGGAATTCCCCATAGATAATAATCTGGCTGGTGTGTCACGAGGGCATTATAACATGATGCTATTGGCTGGTATCATGGAAATTTTGTCTGCAACTATCAAAGAGATGAGGGTAGGTCCCTCGCAATCGGTTTACAGGAACAGGTTGCAAACCATCACAAGCTGCGTTTTGAGCAATCAAAAAGTGGTGAACGTTGTGTGTAATAAGTCAGAAGATATGGTAAGGTATGTATAATGGAGTTGAATGTAAATGAACCGTTGATGAAGCATCGTTATTGTTATCAGATTACATCAGAAATAGGGCTTCTGCTACGCTCTATGATAAGAAGGGAGGTTACCTGTTTACTGTCCCTTTGGTGTACGGTGTGTAGGCGGCAAGACCATTATATAGGCTCTTTGATGGAACGTGAGAAGCAGATTGAGAATGTCAAGAGAAAATGCCAAAGACGCATGACACGTAAGGCAGAAAGTATCAAAGTCTCAATTTGTGGCGGATTTCTCCGTAGTAGTGTTGAAGTTCTTGTAATGAGAAGGGAGCGAAGGGGGAAACGTATTCAGCGGACTGTATTGTGCAACTTGATAAACTAAGGAGGACACAATGCAAGAAGCAAAACCATTTCAAATAGACAAAAGAATAATCTTTGAATCCTTTAAGAAAGTAAAGTTTAATAGAGGTAGTTCAGGCATTGATGGTATAGAGATGACCACTTATGAGCAAAACCTAGGTTCCAACCTTTATCGTCTATGGAATCGCATGAGCTCCGGCAGTTATATGCCTAAAGCAGTAAAACTTGTAGAAATACCGAAATCAAATGGTGGTAAAAGACCTTTAGGGATTCCCACTATTGAAGACCGTATTGCACAAATGGCTGTTGTTAATGTAATTGAGCCTCTCATCGAACCCTGTTTTCATGAAGATTCATTTGGTTATCGTCCGCATCGCTCTGCTCATGATGCCATAGCCAAGGCAGAAAGACGGTGTTGGAAGTATGCATGGGTTTTAGATATAGATATATCCAAATTCTTTGATACAATCGACCATGGCTTATTAATGAAAGCGGTGGAGAAGCATATCAATATAAAATGGATACTTCTCTATATAAAACGTTGGTTGACTGTCCCTTATCAGAGAAGTGATGGAGAAATTGTAAAGAGGGACATGGGAGTACCGCAGGGTTCAGTCATAGGTCCAATTTTAGCAAACCTGTTCCTACACTATACCTTTGATAAATGGATGTCTTATAAATATCCTCACATACCTTTTGAGAGATATGCTGATGATTGTGTTTGTCATTGCAGTACATTGGCTCAAGCTGAATACATAAAGGAAAGGCTTGGAGAACGCTTTACTGAATGTAAATTGAAATTTAATGAGGAAAAGACAAAAATAGTATTCTGTAAAATGAGCAGTCGTTCATCAAAGCACTATCATTGTACTTCTTTTGATTATTTAGGCTTTACTTTTAGATCAAGAGCAGCAAAAGATAAACGCAACAACGTCTTATTCACAAGTTATTTGCCTGCTATAAGCAAGAAATCGGTAAGCAGAATACATGAAACAATAAAATCATGGAATCTCAAACGTCTCCATAATCGAAGTCTACGATTTGTGGCAGCATATATTAATGATGTCGTAAGAGGATGGATAAACTATTATGAGAAATTTGGTAAAACAGAATTTTGGAAAGTTATGTGCCATCTGAATCGCTCTATTGCTTATTGGGCAAAGACGAAATATAAAAGACTTCGTCGTCGAGGTGTCATATCTGCTCATTATTGGTTAGCCTATATAGCTCAGAAAGAACCCAATCTGTTTTATCATTGGCAAGTAGGATATGTACCCTATGCACGTCAAAAGAAATGATTTGAATGCGAAGAGCCGTATGAAGGGAGACTTTCACGTACGGTTCCGAGAGAGGCTGAGGGTGAAATTCCCTTGGTCTACTCGACAGCGAACCATCCGAAAGCTGACTACTCAGCGAAACAATTCCCTGCACTACGGCAGTGATGCCGGTGCTGAGATGGCGGCAACCTACCATAGTGTAATTAGTACAGTGAAGCTTCACGGTAGTTCCGTTTGGAATTTTATCGGAACTTTCTTCAAAAAAATCTTTAACGGGTGCAGGGACTATGTTAATATGGTACCCGGTAAGATTTCTTTGTCTACAAGTGAATGCTAAATTGAAAACGATTTTTTAACGAAACTCAGTTTGGGCACTTCAACAGTGCCCAAATTAAAGGGTATGCCCTTAATTGAGTGCTTACAGTTACTTTGCACCTATGTTTTGAGAAAAAACATGGAAGATATTGTTTTATCTTCTTTAGAAGTGAGAAGTTTTTTTAAATTAAAAGAGAATGTTATGAAAAGAATTTCATTTTATTTGTTTGCAATGTTAATTGGCTCAATGAGTTTTTTAATGTCTTGTAGTGACGATGATGACGATGATACTACTGTTGCCTCTGAAAAGGTAGCTGGTACGTATAATGGTAATTTAGTTGTTAAGTTGATGGGGCAGGAAGTAGCCAATGAAACCAAATCTTTATCTCTGGTAAAGAATGGCGATGACGCAGTAAATGTAGTTATCAAAGATTTTATTTTGAGTGTATCTATAGGAGAAGCATCTATACCAGTAAGCTTGGGCGATTTAAAAGTAGAGAAATGTGCTTTGACCCAGAAAGATGGTAAATATACTTTTAGTGGTGCAACGGAATTGAAAGGAATAAAAGTTCCAATAACTGAAACTTCCGAGCTACCTGTCGATTGTACAGTTGACATAGCTGATGCAACAGTGGGTGGTAAGAATTTGAGTCTGCCGATCGTTGTAGGGGTAAGTATGTCTGGAGGCGAAAAGTTTATGGATGTAAATGTTCAATATACTGGTGTGAAACAATAAAACAATAGAACATTGAGTGTCATAAATGAACAGCCTGTAAGTAGGCTGTATTGATATATCAATGTGTGAGATTGGAACTGTAGATTCCCGCTGATTATTAAAAAGAGAATATTTCTATTTAATAATCAGCGGGAATTTATGCTTTTTTATAGCCTATTTTAGGTGTATTTCTTTAAAAATGGAACAGAAACAAGAAATATAGACCTTGTGGGGATCTGAAAATAATAGTTACTTTGCGCCTGTAAAATTCAGGCATCTGTGTGATGGGAATATCACGTATTTGCTTTTATTAATTAAAAGTAGAATTAAAAAATGAGAAAGAATTTATTTTATTACTTGTTTACTGTATTGTGTACAGTGGCATTGTTTACATCTTGTAGTGATGATGATAAAAACGGTAACGATGGAGGAGAAGGACTTGGACTTAATAGTTATGTGGTAGGAACTTATAATAGTCAGTTGAAAGTCTTCTTGGAAGGAGTGGATTTGATAGAAAGTGCCCAATTTCTCAAAGAATATTTGTTAAATCGGAAGACGAGAACAAAGTAACGGTGTCTTTGCGTAATTTTGCGATAGATATAGCTGGTGCTCCTTTAACTGTAGGGGATATTATAGTTGGTGGTGTTGTTTTGGAAGGTGATGCTTCTCAAGTAGTATTGCAGGAAACTAAGACCACAATACAACATGCAGATTTAGGTACATTGGACATTACCGTATCAGGAAATGTGGTTGCAGAGAAAGTCAATATGACAATAAATGTGGTTCAACATATGCCAGAAGATCCGTCTACTACAATGAATATTGAAGTGAAAGTTACGGGTACCCGTATTAGTACGGAAGCGGATGATGCTGATTATTCAACAGTATTTGCAGGTTGGTATCCACGTACGGAGAATGGTTTTACTTGTGACTACACAGGTGAAGGATTTGAATTGACTGAACCTTCTAAAGGGATCACTATGGTGGCCAAAGGTTATAATAAAATTAGTCTTTCATCATTTAGTGTGTCTTTCCCTGTAAAACCTGGGTTTTCGGCGAGTGCTTATAAATATCAGGGTTTGAAGGCTGATGAAGTGGCTATCGAAAAGCAGGCAGACGGCTCTTTCACTATTGGAGAGTATAAAGGAACCACAACCGCAGTTGCTAATAGAAACCGAGTATACAATTTCAGGTTCTATCAGCAGCGACAAAGAAATGACGTTGAAAATTAATATAAAGTCAGAAACATATAATGTAAATTATACATTTGTTTCTGGTGTATTAAAGACAGAGAAAGAACTTTTGAGTGTAACCATCAATGAAGATGTACTTGCTTATAAACCTTCTATTGTTACTTCTTCAATGGGAGGCAACTGGATTATTCTTTATGCAAAACCGGATGCACAGGCAGAACAATTGAAAATTGTGCCGAAGTTAGTTGTTTCAGATGGTGCAAAGGTGTTTTATAATGGTGAACTTTATGACGGAGGTGCCATTGATTGTTCTAAGACGCAAAGAATAAATATTGTTTCAGAGAAAGATTACAGCGAAGGCAAGACAACTGGAGAAGAATATATTATATCTTGCGGTATTTTGAATTTTGCAACCGATTTGGAACAATGGGAATTGAAGAATAATACTGATGATGAACATATGAAGTATTATGAACCGGTTGGCGGGTGGACAACTTCGAATCCAGGAGTTGAATATTTAAAATCAATGAGTCTTTTTACTAAATATGATAAAACAAAACCTTATGCTGTACATGAAGAAGCAGCAGGTTATTCAGGTAAAGCAGCTAAGTTGACAACACTTAATTCAAGTGGTTCAGCCTTGGCAATGGTTCCGTATGTTACTTCCGGTTCTTTGTTTAATGGGGTATTTATTACGGAAATTTCTAACACCTTAAAGAGTACACGTTTCGGACAGCCTTGTGATAAAGAGCCGAAAGCATTCTCTGGAGTTTATAAATATACAGCCGGAGAAAAATATTATGTATGTCCAGATCCGAAAAAAGCTAATGTCGCAAACTTGGATGAGTCAAAAACAGATGCCCCGGCTATGAATGCGGTATTGTATGAAGTATCGGATTATATGGCTGATTATTTAGATGGAACAAATTTGTTGACGTCTGAAAAAATAGTAGCGATTGCTTCTGTAAAGGATGCTGGTGAGAAAGCAGAGTGGACTACATTTAATGTATCGTTTGAATGGAAAGATGGTAAATCATGGAATGCTTCAAATAAATATAAGCTAGCTATTGTGTGCTCTTCAAGTAAAGACGGAGATAAGTTCTCCGGTGCACCGGATAGTGTATTATATATTGATGATTTGAAAGTATCTTTCTAGAATTCTGTCGTCAATGATAAATAGAAATAAGCAGGAATATAATTGTTCCTGCTATTTTTTTATCTATCAGTACTTGAAAACAAACTACTATTTATAATTTCCTCATAACTGTTCAGAAACGAGTTAAACGGTGCGCTAGTGAATAGGTCAAGGGTGAGGGATGGTGAGGGTAGATTTATAACCTTTTATTTTATTATTTTCTATACTATCTCCTTTTTTATCTATAAAAAAAATACGAAAGTTATAAATCTACCCTCACCATCCCTCACCCTTGACCCATATCTTATAATAAAAAGATAACGGGGAATCTTAAAAACTCAATCGTCTTTTTCAGATTTACCACAACGTTTTCAGAATACTCCATTATTTTATTCAAAACGGTGCGGAAATGAACAATAACAACATCCCGATGGTATTCACATCACTCCGATAGTAAGCTTATCCATCCGGTTCTACTTAGCTTTTGTGACAAATCCCCATTAAACAATCGTTATACAACCGTTATACTTCCATCATACAGTAACTATTTGTCGATCGGGATGCCGATATAGCTAATTCACCACGGCCGTGGTAGCTTCTTCCCACAGCCGTGAAGAGTTCCTACCACGGCCGTGGGAAGATCTTGTCACGGCCGTGGGAAGTTAGCAATGTCGACACTTTAATGGAACAATACCGACATCTCAGCGCAACTATACAGGCTTCTCAACGCAACCGTACCGGCATCTCTCATTATAAAGTCTCACTTTATTAACCTCACAACAAGCTACCTGATAAAAAATCAAGGTTGACAATAGGAGTATATATATTTTATTATCAGCCTATTGTCAGCATCTATTGTCAGGATATATAAAACTGATATTCAGATACTTGGGTGCCATCCTGACAGATTGACAATAAAAGGGGTACAAATCACAATGTATTACCCAAAGCTATCAGACGGTTTTGCTTAAATCATGAATACAAATGAGTAAAATGAGCAATGAATAAAGTTGCGGTTTGTGATATGATTGGAAGCACAGCAGAAGCTGACTTACTTTAGTCTGTCACCTGTTGAGCAATGTGCCTACGAAGAGCATCTCACGGAAATAATCATGCAGAGCACAGGATTACCGGAAAAGGAGATAGAGAATTTATAAAAAGAGAATGTGTCAAGAACGCCTTTTTTCAACGAAATAAGGGTTTTGACACATTCCTCTAATAAACTATTTTTTTATTTCTTTACTCTTTCAAAGCCTCTTGCAAATCAATTCCCAACGCTTTGGCAACTCCTGTTCCGTATGCCGGATCAGCTTTGTAACAATTACGCGTATGACGTTGTTTGATAAATAGTTCGGAGTCTCCCATGGCACGAGCTGTGTTTTCGAACAATAATTGTTGTTCTTCAGCCGGCATCAATCGGAATAAGTCGCCCGGTTGGCTATAATAATCGTCGTCATATTCCCGTTCATTATAGTTGTAAACTTCACCGGTAACTTTGAGTGGCGGTTCTTTCATGTCAGGAGAATCCTGCCATTCGCCGTAACTGTTCGGTTCATATCCTTTGGTAGCACCGTAATTACCGTCTACGCGCATAGCACCGTCACGATGATAGGCGTGGAAAGGACAACGAGGTTTGTTGACCGGAATTTGTTCTGCATTCACTCCTAGACGATAACGTTGTGCATCGCCATAAGAGAATAAACGACCTTGTAACATTTTGTCGGGAGACAGACCGATACCGTCTACAATATTCATCGGGTTGAAAGCAGCTTGTTCCACTTCAGCAAAATAATTTTCCGGGTTACGGTTCAGTTCAAGGATGCCGACATCTTGCAGAGGGAAATCTTTGTGCGGCCACACTTTAGTCAGGTCAAACGGGTTGATGCGGTAGTTGTCCGCTTCTTCCTCCGTCATTAACTGAATTTGGAACAACCATTTGGGATAGTCACCCTTTTCGATACTCTCGAAGAGGTCGCGTTGATGAGATTCACGGTCTTTGGCAACAATAGCTTCTGCTTCTTGGTCAGTCAGATTCTTGATGCCTTGCAAGGTGCGAAGATGGAATTTAACCCAGATACGTTGATTTTCTGCATTGATAAAACTATAGGTGTGACTGCCGAAACCGTGCATGTGGCGATATGTATAAGGAATACCGCGAGGACTCATGGTGATGGTAACCTGATGCAGAGCTTCCGGCAAAAGTGTCCAGAAATCCCAGTTGCTGTTCGGGCTACGCATATTCGTTTTCGGATCTCGCTTGATGGCATGGTTCAAATCCGGAAATTTAAGCGGATCACGTAAGAAGAATACAGGAGTGTTGTTACCCACCAAATCCCAGTTACCTTCTTCCGTATAAAATTTCATGGCGAAACCTCGGATGTCACGTTCTGCATCAGCAGCTCCACGCTCTCCGGCTACAGTGGAGAAACGGACAAAACATTCTGTTTGCTTTCCGACTTTACTAAAAATAGCTGCACGGGTATATTTTGTAATGTCATGAGTAACGGTAAAAGTACCGTAAGCTCCTGAACCTTTAGCGTGCATACGTCTTTCCGGAATCACTTCACGATCAAAATGGGCAAGTTTTTCAATAAGCCAGGGGTCTTGTAACATTACAGGTCCGCGTTGACCTGCGGTTTGCGAGTTCTGATTGTCGGCGATAGGACGGCCGTTCGCAGCTGTTAGTTTTTTCTTTTCCATAAATAGATTTTTTAGTCGGATACAAGTATAAGCAGACTGTGCCTTTTTATTCTTTCATCCGGGGTTTATAATATGTAACAAAGATAGCTCTCTTTTGCTCACTTGTCAAACAGAAAATTTCTATCTAAAGATAGAGAATAACTATGAATTGTGTATATATTACCTGTTATTTTTTATTGCATAAAAAACTCCCGCACTTCCTTTCGGAAGGCGGGAGCTTTTAAATAAACTATAGCTTATATATCCTTTGCTGATTATACGATACCTTGTGCCATCATTGCTTTAGCAACCTTCATGAATCCGGCTACGTTAGCACCCTTCACATAGTTTACGTATCCGTCAGCTTCTGTACCATACTGAACGCAAGCTTCGTGGATATTCTTCATGATGCTTTTCAGCTTTTCGTCTACTTCTTCAGCGCTCCAGCTTAATTTGATAGAGTTTTGAGTCATTTCAAGACCTGATACTGATACACCACCAGCGTTAGCAGCTTTACCCGGAGCGTAAAGGATTTTTGCATCCTGGAATACTTTGATAGCTTCTGGAGTAGAAGGCATGTTAGCACCTTCAGATACAGCGATACAACCGTTTGCTACCAACTGACGAGCGTGGTCACCGTTCAATTCATTTTGAGTAGCAGAAGGAAGAGCAATATCACATTTTTCACCCCAAGGTTTAGCTCCTTCTACATATTTGCAACCATATTTTTCTGCGTATTCACGGATACGGCCACGGTACAGATTTTTCAGTTCCATGATATAATCCAGTTTTTCGCGGTCGATACCGTCCGGATCATAGATATAACCGTCAGAGTCAGAGCAAGTAACTACTTTACCACCCAGTTCGATTACTTTTTCGATTGTATATTGAGCAACGTTACCAGAACCAGAAACCAGACAAACTTTACCTTTCAAGTCAGTGCCCTGTTTCTTCAACATTTCCATCAGGAAGTAGATGTTACCGTAACCGGTAGCTTCCGGACGAATCAGTGAACCACCGAATTCGCGGCCTTTACCTGTGAATGTTCCGGTAAATTCATGAGCCAGTTTTTTGTACATACCGAACATGAAACCTACTTCGCGGCCACCAACACCGATGTCACCAGCAGGAACGTCAGTTTCAGGACCGATGTGACGCCACAGTTCCAGCATGAATGCCTGTACGAAACGCATTACTTCAGCATTTGACTTTCCACGAGGAGAGAAGTCGGAACCACCTTTACCACCACCCATTGGCAAAGTAGTCAGTGAGTTTTTGAATGTTTGTTCAAAGGCAAGGAACTTCAAGATAGAAAGGTTCACAGATGCGTGGAAACGGATACCGCCTTTGTAAGGGCCGATTGCGTTGTTATGCTGAACACGGTAACCCATATTGGTCTGAATATTACCTTTATCGTCCATCCAAGTCACACGGAACTGGAATACTCTATCAGGAATACACAAACGTTCGATCAAGTTTACTTTATCAAACTCCGGATGTTTGTTGTATTCTTCTTCAATAGTAGAAAGTACTTCTTCTACTGCTTGATGATACTCCGGTTCATTGGGAAATCTTCTTTTCAGATCGTCTAATACCTTTGCTGCATTCATAATCTTTTTTTTCTTTAATTGGTTGATATAAATAAAGTGCTAATTTGACAATTTGCTAATATACCGTTTGACTATGTGCTTTTGTGCTATATAGCAGATTTGCACATCTGCGTATGGGTACATCGGATATTTATTTTCGGTTGCAAAAGTAAAGATAAAAATTGAACTAGCAAACATTTTATAAAGAAAAATGCGATAAAACATCAAATTTGATATTTTATCGCATTAAAAATAGGAAAAAAGATATTTATTTGTTCTTTTTGATCGACTTATAGACAGGAATAAATACTAATGCTGCCGAAATGCCAAGCATTACCACCGTCATCCCGTCAATTCGTTCGGCTTTTGTCAGAACTAGATAGCAAAGCGCCAACCAAAGCAGGCTGATGCAAACTATTTGTGATTTGGATAACGGACGTTTCATTTACCTCCTCTTTTCTTTTTGTCAACGATGGCGTCGATCACGGCTACAGCTGTGATATTGACAATGTCGCGGACAGAGCTTTCGAAATCGGTGAAATGAATAGGTTTGTTCAATCCCATCTGGATAGGGCCGATGAATTCCGTATCCGGGTCCATTGCCTGCAATAGCTTGTAACCGGCGTTTGCTGAACTCAAATTCGGGAAAATCAATGTATTTACATCTTTGCCTTTCAGGCGGGTAAACGGATATTTGGTATCACGCAATT
Source organism: Bacteroides celer (assembly GCF_002632415.2). Lineage (NCBI taxonomy): Bacteria > Pseudomonadati > Bacteroidota > Bacteroidia > Bacteroidales > Bacteroidaceae > Bacteroides > Bacteroides celer. The sequence continues at coordinate 1,426,865 of NZ_CP178209.1, forward strand.
CGCGGTTCATGGCAAAGTTAACCTGCATTTCACCGTCGATAGCCAGTTCCGGATATTCTTCCTGCATATGGGCAACAGCTTCGTGCACTTTCACAGGGCTACCTGCGGTATCAGCACCGAAGTTGGAGTATGACAACATGGAAATAACCGGCGTGTGATTGAAGAAACGAACTGTTTTATCAGACAGTTTAGCGATGTCAATCAATGTTTCCGTATCCGGGTGGCGGTTAATCAGTGTGTCTGCCAGGAAGTAAGTACCTTTCTTGGAGTTCAGGATATGCATTGTTCCGAAGTGTTTGAAGCCCGGTTGGATACCGATTACTTCTTTGGCCACTTTGATCGTATTGCTATATCTTGTATAAAGTCCGGTGATGAAAGCATCCGCATCTCCTGTTTCCACCATCATCATACCGAAGTAGTTGCGTTCGAACATCTTATCGTTGGCTTCTTCATAAGTAAAGCCTTCGCGTGCACGTTTTTCTGCAAGAATGCGTGAGTAACGTTCGCGGCGGTCCGATTCGTCCGGGTGACGGAGATTGACGATTTCAATACCTTCCAGGCTAAGATCCATTTCTTCTGCCAGTTTTCCAATAGCTTCGTCGTTTCCTAATAAGATAGGATGACAGATACCTTCGGCTTTCGCTTCAACGGCAGCTTTCAGCATATTTGGATGGATACCTTCGGCAAATACGACACGTTGCGGTGAACGGCGGGCTGTATCATACAGCTGACGGGTCAGTTTGGATTCATAACCCATCAATTCGCGCAGGTGAACACAGTAAGCATCCCAGTCTTTGATTTCTGTGCGAGCCACTCCGCTTTCCATAGCAGCTTTTGCCACTGCACAGGAAACTTCAGTGATGAGGCGTGGATCTACCGGTTTCGGGATAAAGTATTCTGCACCGAAAGAAAGGTTGTTCACGTGGTATGCCGCATTGACTACATCGGGTACCGGCTGTTTTGCCAGGTTAGCGATAGCGTGTACGGCTGCAATCTTCATTTCTTCGTTGATAGCTTTAGCGTGAGTATCCAAAGCACCGCGGAAGATATACGGGAAACCGATTACATTATTAATCTGGTTCGGATAGTCGGAACGTCCGGTAGCCATCAGTACGTCAGGACGTGCTGCCATGGCATCTTCGTAAGAGATTTCCGGTGTCGGGTTAGCCAATGCGAACACAATCGGCATCGGAGCCATGCTGCGCACCATATCCTGGCTTAACACATTTCCTTTCGACAGGCCGAGGAATACATCTGCACCTTTGATTGCTTCTTCCAGCGTATGAATATCCGTGCGGTCGGTTGCAAAATATCTTTTTTGTTCGTTCAGATCCGTGCGTGCTTTGCTGATAACACCTTTACTATCCAGCATGACGATGTTTTCGAGACGTGCACCCAGTGACACATACAATTTAGTACAAGATACGGCAGATGCACCTGCACCGTTCACAACGATTTTTACATCTTCGATTTTCTTTCCGGCCACTTGCAGGGCATTCACCAAACCGGCACTGGAGATAATAGCAGTACCGTGCTGATCGTCGTGCATGACAGGTATATCCAGTTCTTCTTTCAGGCGACGTTCGATTTCAAAACATTCGGGAGCTTTGATGTCTTCCAGGTTGATACCTCCGAAAGTAGGAGCAATAGCCTTTACTGCAGCAATAAATTTCTCCGGATCTTTTTCATCCACTTCGATGTCGAAAACGTCGATGCCCGCGTAAATTTTGAAAAGCAGACCTTTACCTTCCATTACAGGTTTACCGCTCAATGCACCTATATCACCCAGTCCGAGTACGGCTGTACCGTTGGAAATAACGGCTACCAGATTACCTTTAGCCGTATATTTATACGCATCTTGCGGATTCTTCTCAATTTCGAGACAAGGTTCTGCTACACCGGGAGAATATGCGAGTGATAAGTCGGTTTGTGTACTGTAAGGTTTGGTAGGCACTACCTCAATCTTACCGGGTTTGCCCTGTGAATGATAGAGCAAAGCGGCTTCTTTCGTTATTTTAGCCATGGTATTTATGAAATTTGTTAATAAGTTATCATTTGACCGCAAATGTAGGAATAAAAGTTCGAAATTGTAGCTGTTGATTAATAATTTCTATTAATTTTATAGCAAAATGGCTGAATTTATGATATGATATGTCAAGGATGTGTTTTTGTATTCTATTCCCTTTTAAATGCTATGATATTGATTTATTGAAATTTTAACAAGTGCTTTGGTTATCGGCTTTAGTTATTTCGCTATTTTTGAATCGATATATGATTTAACCTTATTTTATAATGATTACCACCCAGCAACTTCAATTATTGAAAGAAGGAAATAAAAATGCTTTTGAGGCATTGTATCGTGGATACAATGCTCGCATTTATAATTTTGTCCTTTCTATGGTGAGCAATGCCGGGGTGGCGAAAGATATCACACAAGATATTTTTCTCCATATCTGGGAGAAGCGGCTTAATATCGATCTGGAAGGGAATTTTGACGGCTATCTTTTTAAAATATCCCAAAACATGGTATATCATTATGTAAGACGCGAACTCCTGCTTCAAAATTATGTAGACAGGCTTGCGAATGAGTCATCTGACGAATCCGTAGAGATAGATGAAGAACTGGATTATTTGTTTTTGGAAGAATATATCCTGAAACTTTTAGAAGAACTGCCTCCTGCGCGCCGGGAAGTTTTTATGCTTTACTGGAAATCAGGGTTGAACTATCGTGAGATAGCCGACCAGTTGAATATCTCGGAAAAGACTGTTGCCACACAGGTACACCGTTCTTTGGATTTCTTGCGTGACAAACTGGGAATAATTACCTTTTCAGTCTCTCTCTTCTTACATGATATCTAATATAGAAGTTTTAATAAAAGTTAATATCTGAACTATTTCGATTTCTCTGTAGTCCTTTTCTGTCTCTCAAGACTAGTATAAATAGAACAGGAAAATTATGGAGCAACACGATTACATAGTACTATTGGAAAAATTCTTCAAAAAGGAGGCCTCTTCTGAAGAAAGAAGGATACTTATTGAATGGATTCGTAAACCCGGAATTCGTAATGAGTTTAATCTGCTTTGCGAGCAAATGTGGAAAGAAGCAGCCGTCGAAATCGATAAGACAGTGGAAGAAGAAATGTGGAACCATCTGCAGAGGAATCTGGATGAGCCCAAGATACTATCTCCGAAGAAACGGCGCTGGCAACCTATTATATATAAGGTGGCAGCCACTATCTTATTACCGGTTTGTTTGGGACTGGCCACTTACTTTGGGGTAGAACACATGAATAAGGTGTCACAGGACCCTTTCATGGTGGCTGTCGATTATGGACAGAAAGCGAATCTGACTTTGCCCGATGGAACGAAAGTCTGGTTAAATTCGGCTACTCATCTTTCTTATGATGCGGAGTACAACAAATCCGACCGGAAAATCTATTTGGACGGAGAAGCCTATTTCGAAGTGGCGAAAAACAAAGATAAACGTTTTATCGTCTGCTGCAATGATCTGGAGATAGAAGCGTTGGGAACCACCTTTGATGTGAAAGGCTATTGTGACGATCATTCTGTCACAACACTGCTGGCAGAAGGAAGCGTCAAGGTTTCTAATAAAACGGACGTAACCTTGTTGAAACCCGGGGAAAAGGTAGAATACCATAAGAGCAAGCAGACATTTACTAAATCTGTAATCTCGGATATGCGTGAAATCGACTTTTGGCGGAACAATATGTTGATTTTTAATTCATCCTCTTTAGCGGAGATCGCGACTACGCTGGAGCGGATGTACGGAGTGAAAGTCGTGTTTGACTCCGAGAAACTGAAGAACGTGCTATTTTCCGGAACCATCCGGAACAGTAGCTTGCATAATGTATTTTACATTATAAGCCTTACTTATCCTTTAACCTATGAGTTAGAAGGAGATACGGTGAGAATAGGAAGTAGTATTAACTAAAAAGGACGATTTATGGAAGACACCTCATAATAAAATAAAGAGGGTAGAATTATGTAGCAGCATAATTCCACCCCGAAATCAAATACGGTTTATACATGATAGTAAAAAAGAAATTTTCCTTATGCGGATAAGGGAAAGGGAATCCTTTTTGCTTCACGATTTTACAAAGATAATAAAAAGTCTAATTTTCAGACTTATATTTTAAAGAATTTAAAGCTAATTACTAATGAGAAAACAATTACATATCATATTCAGGCTTGTTATGTTCAGTTGTATCTTGTTGTTTGTGTCTCAAGAGGCAAGTGCGCAGATCACTTTCTCTGTGAAGAATCAGACGATACGCCAGACGATACGAGTGATTGAAAAGAAGGCTGATTACAGCTTTTTTTATACGGATAAGCTTCCCGGATTAGATCAAAAAATTTCATTGACAGTGAGTAATGAAAGTATTGATGCGGTTTTAGAAAAAGTTTTCAAAGGATCATCTATTAGTTATAAAATAGAATCGGGTAAGCAAGTGGTGCTTACTCTGAAAAGTGAACAGAACGCCCCCCAGAAAGGCGATAAGAAAACAATCACCGGTGTTGTGGCCGACCGGAGGGGAGAACCCTTGATTGGTGTCACAGTGAGAGTGGAGGGAGAGAATATTGGAACCGCTACCGATATAGACGGTCGTTTCTCTTTGGAAGCTCCTGTGGGGGCAAAAATCAGTTTCTCCTATATCGGTTATGTTTCCCAATCTCATACGGTCAATAAGCAGAACATATACAATGTGTCATTGAGCGAAGATTCGCAGGTACTGGAAGAGGTAGTCGTAGTGGGATACGGTTTTATGAAACGGAAAGATATTACGACTGCGGTATCTGTCGTTTCCACGGCAGATATTGAAGAACGTCCGATTATGACAGCTGCACAGGCTATTCAGGGAAAGGCAGCCGGTATTCAGGTTGTGCAGCCGTCGGGTATGCCGGGTTCCGGAGTGACAATCCGGGTGAGAGGAGCCACTTCGGTACAGGCATCCAATGAACCGTTGTATGTGGTGGACGGTTTGCCGTCGGATGACATTTCGAATATCAGTCCGAATGATATTGAAAGCATGCAAATTCTGAAAGATGCCTCATCGGCAGCTATTTACGGAGCACGTGCGGCAAACGGAGTAGTGTTGATTACGACTAAAAGAGGAAAGATCGGTGCACCACAAGTGAAAATGAGTGCTTATGTGGGTTTCTCTAAATTAGGGAAAAAAATAGATGCGTTGAATACAGAACAATATAAAGACTTGATGAAAGACTTGAAAGCAGTTTCGGATGTTGCCCCCAATATCCCCGAAAGTGAAACGCGCTATGTGGACTGGACTGATTTATTCTTCGGTACGGGTGTCAATCAGAATTATCAGTTGTCTGTGGCAAATGGAACCGAGAAACTGCAATATTTTGTTTCCGGAGGTTATTCCGACGAACAGGGTATCGTGGAAAAAGCACATTTCAATCGGTATAATTTCCGTGCAAACCTGGATAGTGAGCAGACCAAATGGCTAAAGATGGCACTCAATTTTGCATATTCGCATACAGGCGGACAATGGGTGAACGAAAGCCGTAGTTCTTTGCGTGCCGGTTCCATCTTATCCGTTGTGAATACTCCTCCGTTTATGCAGAAGCGGAATCCGTATGATCCGAACGAATATGATGAACAGGCTTACGGTGCACGTATTCTGAATCCGCTGGCTGCCAATGCCGCAGACAGTAACACGAATACAGACCATATAAATGGCTCACTCGGCTTCACGGTTGACATACTCAAAGGACTGAAGTTTAAAACCACTTTTGGCATTGAACTGACCAATGAACATTGGGACTACTATCTGGACCCGATTTCAACTTCGGACGGACGGGGTACAAAAGGGCGTGTGGAAGAGAGTTTCTCACGAAACTTCGAATGGCTTTTTGAAAATTTGCTGACCTATGATTGTTCATTCAACAAACATAACCTTTCTATTTTGGGAGGGGCTACCCAGCAGCGTGCACAATATAACGGTTCGTGGATGGCAGGTTTCGACCTGGCAGAGTCTTATCCCGATATTCATTCCATCAGTGCCGCCAATCAACTGGATAAGGATGCTTGCGGTTCTTCTGCTTCCGCATGGACGCTGGCCTCTTTTCTGGGTCGTGTAGCCTACAATTACGACAGTCGTTATTTGCTGACAGTTAACTTCCGTGCAGACGGTTCTTCTCGTTTTGCCCCGGGACATCGTTGGGGTACTTTCCCTTCTGTTTCTGCAGGTTGGAGAATTTCAGGCGAAAAGTTCATGCAACCTTTGCAAGACATTGTTACCGACTTGAAATTACGTGCCGGATGGGGTATGAATGGTAACCAAGGCGGTTTTGGAAACTACGCTTACATGGCTTCCATGAGCGTCAGTAAACTGCCCGTTTCGGAGGGAAACTTATATCCGGGACTTGCCATTAAACCCGGCTCGGCAGCCAATAAAGAACTGACCTGGGAAAAAACAAGCCAATGGAATCTGGGACTCGACCTGACCATGTTTGATTCCCGCTTATCCTTCTCGGTTGATGCTTACTACAAAAAGACCACCGATTTACTATTGACAGTCAGCCTGCCGGAGAATGTGGTGCCGAGCAGTGTGACAAGAAACGACGGTGAGATGGTGAATAAAGGTATGGAGTTCACTCTTTCTTCCCAGAATTTTAAAGGTAACTTTCAGTGGAATACCGATTTTAATATATCTTTCAACCGGAATAAGCTGACGAAGCTCGGTTTGAATAAAGTTTATTATTATGCTGAAATGTACGAATCCAAGGAGAAAGCCGTCATCCTGAAAGAAGGTCTTCCGTTAGGCACATTCTTTGGTTATATATCAGAAGGCGTTGATCCGGAAACCGGAGATATTATCTATCGTGACTTGAATGGTAACGGTTTTATCGATCCGGAAGATCGCACTACTTTGGGAAATGCCCAGCCCAAGTTCATTTACGGTATGACGAATACATTTTCGTATGCCGGTTTCGACCTGTCTGTATTCTTGCAGGGAAGTCAGGGCAATAAGATTTTTAATGCATCGCGTATTGATATGGAAGGCATGACAGACTTTAGAAACCAGTCGGTTCGTGTGTTGGATCGTTGGAAACGACCGGGTATGATTACCAATGTCCCCCGCGTTGGTAATACAGAGAATAATCATAACTCCTCCCGTTTTGTAGAAGATGGATCTTACCTGCGCCTGAAAACAGTCACTTTATCCTATAATTTTCCTAAGAAATGGTTGAATAAGATACATCTGTCCAGATTGCAGGCTTACGTCACCGGACAGAATCTCTTCACACTGACAAAATACAAAGGATACGATCCTGAAGTAAATGCTTTTGGCGGAGACTCCGTTGCTCAAGGAGTGGACTATGGTACTTATCCTCAATCGAGGGCGGTAATTTTTGGTTTGAATGTTGAATTTTAATAGCTGCAAAAATGAAAAACATAATAAATTTAGTGTATGTCGTACTCTGTACATTAGTCGTTTCATGCAGTAGTTTCCTAGATGAGAAACCGCAATCGGATTTTATGCAGGAAGGTACCGGAACGGAAGATCAGGAGTCTAAATATGGAAGTCTGGCAGATGCACAGGCCGAGTTGCAGGGTGTGTATGAGAGTTTTAAAGCAGATATATTCCAGTCGGAAAATTATACTATTGGAGATGTGCAGTCCGATAATTGTTATATCGGCGGAGATGGTGTGGCCGAACAGGAGTTTGATTTGTTGAAACTGACCTCTACCAATTATAAAGTAGAACTGGTCTGGTCACAGTATTATTCGATGGCGGGCACTGCAACCAGTGTGATTGAAAATACGAAGATGATGGATCCTACTTCTACCGTAGCAGAAGAACGTAATCGTGTTATTGCAGAAGCCAAGTTCTTGCGGGCATGGGCGTATTTTGATATTGTCCGTTTATGGGGTGATGCCCCGATGGTGCTGGATTTGATTCCGACCATTACAGCCGAAAACCTCGATAAATGGTATCCGGTGATGTATCCGGAACGTTCTGCCACAGATAAAATATATGACCAGATCCTGGACGACCTGAATGAAGAAAATACCATTCGTTACCTGGTAAGCAAGAATAAAGGAATTTTCCAGGCAACTAAGGGAGCAGCCTATGCCTTACGTGCCAAAGTGTTAGCAACGAGAGGGGAGAAATCAACACGCGACTATACCAAAGTGGTTGAGGCTTGTGACAAAGTAATAGCAGAAGGCTATACGCTGGTCAGCAATTTTGACGAGTTGTGGCAACCCGACAAGAAATTTTCTTCAGAAAGCATCTTTGAAGTCTATTACACCTCCGATGCACCCAACTGGGCTTACTGGGTATTGCTGAAAGAAGATGACGGATCAGTAACCTGGCGACGTTATTGTACACCTACTCATGATCTGGTTGCTAAATTTGACAAAGAGAAAGATACCCGTTATGCATCCAGTATTCTTTGGAAATCAGTGCCTTATGATACCTATTGGCCGGCAGACAGTTACCCGTTGTCTTATAAGATTCGCGAGAAGACTTCCAATATCATTTTGATGCGGTTGGCAGATATACTGCTGTTGAAAGCCGAAGCACTGGTAGAGTTGGACCGCACCCCGGAAGCCATCCGGATTGTAAATAGTATTAGAGAACGTGCCGGTTTTGCTCCTTCTTCTTTAGATGAAAATATGGGGCAGGCCAGAGGACGCCTGGCGGTAGAGAACGAACGCCAATTAGAGTTGTATATGGAAGGTCAACGCTGGTTCGACCTGGTACGCAATGATCGTTTGCTGGAAGTGATGCAGAAGCATAAAGACAAAGACGGCAGATTGCTGTTTGCAGGTTTGCAGGCTTTTCGGCAGTTGTGGCCGATTCCTCAAGGAGAGAAAGATAAGAACACCAATCTGACTCAAAATGAAGGCTATTAATGAAAAGAGGAACGTAAAACTTTAAAAGAAAAAATGATGAAACACAATAATCTGTTTTTATGGCTGCTGGGGCTGACTGTTTGTTGGCTGGCTTCATGCAGCGAAGAAGATGGCCGGGTGACGTATCCATATTCGTGTCCCGAAATATCGGAACTGCAATTCTCAACTACCGATCAGACACCTGCTGCCGATTCTCTTTATTTTTCTGTGAAGATTCACGATCCGCAGACTCCTTTGTCTACGCTGGAAGTGAAATTGATGACAGGTGAAACTTTGGTCAGTTCGCAGTCGATCCGTACGAAAGGCACTGATGTTTCGATTGTTGAAAAAGGGATTTATATCCCGTTTGAAGCCGGACTTGAAGAGAATCAGGAAGCGAAGGTGATTCTGACAGCCATTAATGTGGAAGGTAGTGAAGTCACTCAAACATTTGATTTCCATATAACCCGTCCGCAGATTCCCGAAGTGCTTTATCTTCACTATAACGGTGAGGTGGTAGAAATGACCCGGAGTGAGGACAATCCTTACCTGTACCTTACGGAAGTTTCCGATTCGGAAGAGGGTTATCCGATGGAGCTATCCGGAAAGATCTCAACCACAGCATCATTGGATGATGCAAAACTGATTTGGGGAGCTGCCGAAGCAAGCAATACGGCAGTCCTTATTGAAGCGTCGGGACCCAGCTTTGCTTTTGATTACCGGGATTGGTTTGTCGAACAAATCACTTTCAATGTGATGACTTTTGAACTGGGAGTAGTCGGCTACCAAAAGAACCTGAAAATTAAAGAAACCGAGTTGATAGCCAGTGAGGGATTTTTCCGTGCACAGATTAGCTTTACGCAGGGGGAAGAGTTCGAAATGAGTGGATTTGAAGATGTGGAACACGCTTACAATCGCGACTTCTTTAGCTATAATCCGAATAATGGCAAGTTTACCTTCTTGCGCAAATCAGGAACCTGGGAGATCTATTATTCTTCTAAGTATAATTATATCTGGGTGGCACGGATGGGTGATACGGCTCCCACTTGCTTCTGGCTGGTAGGACACGGATTTACATGCGCACCCGTCTGGAATGAAGCATATAATAGTGGAGGCTGGAATTTGGAAGACATATCACAGTTAGGATATATTGTGTCAATCGGTGAACAGAAATACCAGACCACCGTGTATTTGAGTAACACTCATGAATGGGAATCCTTCGAAATTGAAATTTACAGCGATTTGCAATGGAATAAAGATAAAGGCATGCTACTGCAAGAGGGTTCATTGTCCGGTGATACGGATGGAATTGAACTATCTGGTTCCAATGGAATAACGAGTGGCGACGGTTTCGTTCCCGGCTATTATCGTCTGACTTTCGACGCCTCGCAGGGAGTAGGCAAAGAAACTTTGCACATCGAACGATTGAGTGATTAATACCTAAAAGAATGATATATAGAAAAACAGGAAAGCCTATGAGAAATATGCTATATACAATATGGGGAAGTCTGTGCCTCCTGCTGGTCATTTCCGGTTGTAAATCGACTGACGGGGCGAAAGCCCCCGTGTCATTGACTTGGAAGATGGGAGCTGTGGAAGTACAGCCCGGTTACTATGAGAATTCATTTGTCCTGAAGAACATCTCAGATGTTCCTTTAGGAAAGGATTGGATCATCTATTATTCGCAGCTGCCTCGTGAGATTCTGCAGGAAGAGTCTGCTCCGGTCAAAGTGGAAGTGGTGAATGCGAACTTCTTCCGGATGTATCCGGCAGAAAATTTTCAACCACTGGCTCCGGGAGATTCGTTGACCGTCAAATTCTGTTGTACCAACGGATTGAAAAAAATGTCACATGCTCCCGAAGGCACTTACTGGGTGAGTCAGTCAGGCAGTAAGCAAGGTATTCCCTTGCCTGTCGGACTGACCATACAGCCGCTGAAAGGAATGGAGACAGAAGACTGGTATCCCGCACCTGATAAGATATATGCTTCGAATTTGGCGTTGGAGACTACAGCCCAGTTGCAGCAAACTGATATTTTTCCGTCAGTGAAAGAAGCGGTGCCGGCTACCGGCAAAGAGGGTTTTGCTATAGAAAATAAAGTAAAACTGACTTTCCATCCCGATTTTGCCAACGAAGCTGAATTACTGAAAGAAAAGCTGGCAACCATCCATGGCCTGGAAGTTGTATCCGAAGCACCGGTAACAGTTCATCTGGATTATTTGCCGGAACGGGAAACAGCAGTGAACGGCGAATATTATCGGATTGATACGGGAAACGGGCTGATAAATATTTCAGCTTCCACTTCACATGGCATTTTCAATGGGACGCAAACCTTGCTCTCCCTGTTGAAAGGTCAGGAAAAGCCGTTCCGTTTGGGAGCTCTCTCCATCCGCGATTATCCCGATTTGCCGTATCGCGGGCAAATGCTCGATATTGCCAGGAACTTTACGACTGTTGAACATCTGAAAAAGCTGGTAGATGTAATATCTTCTTATAAACTGAACGTACTGCATTTCCATTTTTCGGATGATGAAGGCTGGCGTCTGGAGATTCCCGGCTTGGAAGAATTGACCTCGGTTGGCGCACGCCGGGGACATACCACGGATGAACTGGAATGTTTATATCCGGGCTACGATGGCAACTATGATCCGTCTGCAGCTACCTCCGGCAACGGATATTACACCCGTGAAGAATTTATCGATTTATTGCGTTATGCAGCTCAAAGACATGTGCGTGTGATTCCGGAGATTGAGTCTCCGGGACATGCCCGTGCGGCAATCGTGTCCATGAAAGCGCGCTATCATAAGTATGTGAATACTGCCCCTGAAAAGGCCAACGAATATTTATTAAGTGACGCACAAGACACTTCCCGTTATGTTTCCGCGCAGTCTTATACGGATAATGTCATGAATGTAGCATTGCCTTCTACATACCGGTTTATGGAAAAAGTGATTCGTGAGTTGATAGCCATGTATGAGGAAGCGGAGGTACCTTTGACTACGATTCATTTAGGTGGCGATGAAGTACCCGAAGGAGCCTGGATGGGTTCTCCTGTCTGCCGGACGTTTATGGATGAAAACGGGATGACAAGTGCCCACGAACTGTCTGAATACTATATTACGAAGATGGCAGACTATCTGCAACAACATCATTTGCAATTCAGCGGCTGGCAGGAAGTAGCGTTGGGACATCCGGAAACAACCGATCGGCATTTGAACCAACTTGCAGCAGGAGTGTATTGCTGGAATACGGTTCCTGAATGGGAAGCGGATGAAATACCTTACCAGATAGCTAACAAAGGATATCCGGTGATTCTCTGCAACGTGAACAATTTCTATCTGGATTTGGCCTATGACGCTCATCCCGACGAAAGAGGTCTCTCGTGGGCGGGATATGTCGACGAGTCCAAAGGTTTCTCCATGCTTCCATATAGCATTTATCGTTCTTCGCGTACCGATATGGCAGGCAATCCGGTCGATCCGGACATCGCAGGAAAGGGAAAAACGACTTTGACCGCTTCCGGAAAGGAACATATCCAGGGAGTGCAGGCACAATTATTTGCTGAAACCATCCGTGATTTTGAATGGGTGGAATATTACACCTTCCCCAAAATCCTCGGATTGGTGGAACGCGGTTGGAACGCTTTTCCCGCCTGGAGCACTTTAACAGGAGAGAAAGAACGTCAGGCTTTCAATAAAGAACTGGGCCTGTTCTACTCCAAAGTGAGTGAGAAAGAAATGCCTCACTGGGCGTCCCGAAGTATCAATTTCCGTTTACCTCATCCCGGACTTTGCATCAAAGAAGGGCAACTCCATGCCAGTACCCCTATCCGGGGAGGCGAAATACGCTATACGACCGATGGCACGGAACCGACCCTTCGTTCGGAACTTTGGAAAGCTCCCGTAGCCTGTGATGCTTCCGTTGTGAAAGCGAAACTGTTTCATTTAAATAAAGAGAGTGTAACAAGCACTCTCAAAGTAGATTAATCCACAAAAGTAGATAAGTTATGAACTATGATAAGATAAAAAGAACCGGAATATTATTCTTGTTGGGAATAGGTGCGATCACATCGTTGTCGTGCAATGATAATGATAACGCGAACTACCCGGAGCGAGTGCCCACCCGCCTGTCGGTGATGCCTTTGCCGGAAAGAGTCGATTATAAAGAATCGGTTGTCTCTCTTCCGCAGAATGTGACTGTCAGCCAGAACATTCCGGCTTCCACGTCGCAACTGTTGAAATCCACCCTGGAAGAGAAACTTTCTCTTTCCGTCAGTGATGCCTCCAACGATCGTGCCTTTATCCGTGTGAAACAGGAATCGGATTTGGCAAAAGAGGCTTACCGGCTCACCGTTACCAAAGAGGGAGCCTGCGTTTATTATTCAACGGAAACCGGACTTCTCTGGGGAATCCAGACATTGAGACAAGCGCTCGAACAAGCAAATTTCTTCACTTCCGGAAGTGCTAAATATCTTCCGATGGTCGATATAAAAGATGCTCCCAAATATGATTGGCGCGGATTTCATATCGATGTAGTCCGCCACATGTTTACGGTTGATTATCTGAAAAAGGTGATAGACTGTTTGTCTTTCTACAAGATAAACAAGCTTCACTTGCATCTGACGGACGATCAGGGTTGGCGCATTGAAGTGAAAAAATATCCGTTGCTGACGCAGGAAGGCAGCTGGCGCGACTTTGACGAATATGACAAGAGATGCGTAGAACTTTCCCAACAGGATTATAACTATGAGATAGATCCCCGTTTCGTGAGAAACGGTTCTCAATATGGCGGTCATTATACGCAGGAAGAGATGAAAGGTTTGGTAAGTTATGCGTTGGAAAGAGGGATCGATATTGTACCCGAAATTGACATGCCAGGTCATTTCTCGGCGGCTATCAAAGTCTATCCCGAGTTGTCGTGCACGGGAGAAGCCGGATGGGGAGAAGAATTCTCTTATCCTATCTGTCCCTCGCGCCCGGAGAACTATCAGTTCGTGCAGTCCATCATTGATGAGATGGTCGAGATTTTCCCTTCGGAATATTTCCATATCGGAGCAGATGAAGTGGAGAAAGATAACTGGGAACAGTGTGAAGTTTGTCAGCGATTGATGCAGCAGGAAGGTTATCAGAAAGTGGATGAACTGCAAAACCGTTTTGTGAAGATTATGACGAACTATGTGAAGGGTAAAGGCAAGAAAGTGATGGGATGGGACGATGCTTTTCTTGAAAAAGAGCCACAGGATTTGATTTATACTTATTGGCGTGACTGGCTGCCCGATCAGCCGGGAAAGATTACCCAGAAAGGTTATCCGATTATATTCATGGAATGGTCCCGTTTCTATTTGAGTGCAACGCCTTCAGACGAAGGATTAAGCTCTTTGTATAACTTCGAGTTCGAACCCCAGTTTCCCGGCATCGTGAAGCAAAATGTATTAGGCTTCCAGGCTTGTGTATGGACGGAGATGATTCCTAATGAACGGAAGTTTGGCCAGCACGTGTTTCCCTCTCTTCAAGCATTTTCGGAGTTGGCGTGGGGAAGTAGCCGTAACTGGATTGATTTTACCAATCGCCTGAAATGGCATGTTAAATGGTTGAATGCGAATGGATTCTATTTCACCAAACCGGGATTTCTTTAATCCCGGTACACTAAGAACAATATGAAATCAGAACGTTTACTTTCATTAGATATACTCCGGGGAATCACCATTGTCGGAATGATTTTGGTGAACAACCCCGGAACATGGGAATCCATTTACGCACCCTTGCGACATGCCGAATGGAACGGACTGACTCCGACTGATTTGGTCTTCCCGTTCTTCATGTTTATAATGGGCGTTTCCATGAGTTTTGCCTTATCCCGGTTCGATCATCATTTCAGTCGCGGTTTTATCATCAAACTGGTACGGCGCACGGTGATCTTGTTTTTGTTGGGACTTTTTCTTTCCTGGTTCTCGTTGGTGTGCACAGGAGTAGAACAACCTTTCTCGCACATACGTATTCTGGGAGTGTTGCAGCGGTTGGCATTGGCTTATTTCTTTGGTTCCTTGCTGATTGTGGGTGTCCGGCGTCCGGCAAATCTGGCATGGATCTCCGGGATCATTCTGGCAGGTTATTCCATCTTGCTGGCTTTGGGACACGGATTTGAACTTTCCGAACAGAATATTATTGCCGTTACAGATCGCACACTATTCGGAGAAGCCCATTTGTATCGGGAGTGGTTGCCGGATGGCGGGCGTATCTTTTTCGACCCGGAAGGCCTGTTGAGTACCTTGCCGTGCATTGCGCAAGTGATTATCGGTTATTTCTGCGGAAATATTTTGCGGGAGAAGACTGAAATCCATCACCGGCTGTTGCAGATCTCCATACTGGGTATTGCTCTTTTGTTTGCAGGATGGTTGTTGAGTTACGGCTGCCCGTTGAATAAGAAAGTATGGAGTCCGACTTTTGTTCTGGTGACTTGTGGCTTTGCCTCTTTGTTTCTTGTGTTTCTCACTTGGCTGATTGATATTCGTAAAAAGCAGAAATGGGGATATCCTTTCCATGTTTTTGGTACGAATCCATTGTTTATTTATATAGTGGCCGGTGTGTTAGCTACTTTGTTGGAGGTAATTACGGTTGGGGAGAGTAGCTTGCAGGAGAAGATTTACACTTCCATTTGGAGCGTTCTTCCCGATGCTCATCTGGCCTCTCTGATTTACGGCCTTCTGTTTATCGGATTCAATTATCTAATTGTATGGGTGCTGTACAAAAAGCAAATTTTTATAAAGATATAAGAGGTCGGTGACAGGTTTGAAAAAGTAGAGTTTATGCCGGATAGCTACGACAGTTTGTTTTCGTAGCCGGATGGCATAAACTCTATTGATATCTTTTTGCTCATAAAGTGAAAAGAAATTTAATTAATAGTAGAAGTTAGAATTTTCTGTAGTGAAAATAGGATTATCAACTTTGCACTGCTACACCCCAACTATGGAAATCATCCATTTTGTTCTTGTAACAAATGTCCTTTTGATAATATCTTGGTTTCATCTTGATACCTGTTTTCTATTCGAATAAGGGCAATGATGTACTCGGATTGTCGGAAATATGTACAATATTCAGGTCGGAGATGTACTTGTTATGATGAATTAAACCGAAGCTTTTAATGGATAAAATGGAAGTACATAATAGTCTCTTTTTAGCTAGGTATTTCTTTCTTTTTTAAAATTTAACTTTTTGTTATTTGCTTGCATTTCAATGTTTTAGTGCTTGTATGTACACTTGCTTATAACCAATATCCCCCTTGCCTGAATCATCGTTTTTTTGTATATTTATTGCCGGATTAATACGTAAACAATAAATGTATTGTATATGGAGAATATAAAAAAAATGGTACATGCACTGCTGGAAACAACCGGTAGTCATGCTCCCTTGTTGCAGCAGATTAATGAGGCGTTATTAAAGGATTATCAACTCAACATCAGTAGTGGGTTGCAGATTCTGCCCAAAGAAGTTGAAATCTACTATGTGAACCGGAAAGCAAAGCATCCTTATGTTGATTCGAATATGCACTGCATGCTTGATCCGAAAACAGATGCGGAAATATGGCAGATGCAATCCGGACGTTTCGGACAACTCTATTTTCATCGGAAAGGGTTGGGAGGAGTAGATGTGTGCTTGTCGGATAGCGATCATTTTGCTTTGTGTTGTACCATTAAAGCCGCTGAAATCAATGGCGAAGAGTGTTGGAGTCCGTTGAAAGTGCGTAATGTCATTCTTGAAAAAATCTGTGCGGAAGAAGGAATGTTGCCGGATGTACAGAACAAACAGAAGATAATGGACCGGATGAATGAGAAGAGGTCACTTTCCGTCCTTGCACCCCGTGAATATCCGATTACGGGGTATGTATATCATTTGCACCGCAGAGGACTGCGCCGGAGAGACCGGAATGTGTTGTTGCCTTTGCGTTCATTTGTCGATCTGTGGAATAAAAAACTGGTTATGGGTAATGTGCAGAAACTAAATCTCTATATGAACGCTCATCCGCAGGCGAATATTCTGGAAGTGTTGCGTGAACACAACTTCCGTTATATTCCATTTGAAGTAAAGATACGGTATAACATGGATCGTAAGGTGAAGCTATACGACTAAATAAGAAAAATTGTTTTGAAAAGCTCCTTTTTTGTTCTGATTAAGCCTATAAGTAAATAAAAGAAAACCGATACCTTTGCAGTCGAATTTTAATCAATAGTGTATGACTGCAATAATAAATAAGGAGAACTCAAAGGTGTTTTTGCTGATTTTACTCGGTATGTTGTCAGCGTTCGGACCTTTTGTAACGGATATGTATTTGCCTAGTCTGCCAGCAATGGCAGACTATTTTTCTACCCACTCGTCGATGGTGCAACTGGGACTTACCACCAGCATGATAGGGCTGGCATTGGGACAAATCTTTTTCGGACCATTGAGTGATAAATATGGCAGGCGTCCGTTGTTGCTCGTCTCGATGATACTGTTCATCGTGTCTACGGTATTCTGTCTTTTTGCGCCGGACATTTATTCGTTTATCACATTGAGGTTGATACAGGGAATCGGAGGGGCAGGCGGTATTGTCATATCCCGTTCGGTGGCTACGGACAAGTTTTCGGGGAAGGAACTGGCCAAGATGCTGGCCGTGATCGGCGCGATTAATGGAGTGGCTCCCGTGGCAGCTCCGGTAGTCGGAGGGTTGGTGACCGGGACGATCGGATGGAAAGGGATTTTTGTGATATTGCTGTTTATTGGCGTACTGCTGTGGATAGGCTGCATCCGTTTTAAAGAATCACTTCCCGTAGAGAAACGCTCGAAGACGGGAATCGTTTCTACTTTCCGTAACTTCGGTGCAATCGTTCATAACCCCCGTTACATGCTCTATGTTCTGCAACTGGCGTTTGCACAAGGCATCCTCTTTGCTTACATAGCTTCCTCACCTTTTATTGTGCAACAACATTACGGATTTTCCCCCTTTGCATTTAGTATCTGCTTCGCGGTGAATGCGGTAGCTATCGGGGTGGCAGCAGCTATCTCCGTGAAATTCCGCCAACCTGAAACTGGGACGCTGACCGGATGCATCGGTATGTTGTGCCTGTCCGTCTGTGTGATGATTGCCTTGTATAACGGATGCGGCTTCTGGACCTATGAACTGCTGATGTTCGCATTACTTTTCACAATGGGACTGACCTTTACTTCCTCCACTACCTTGGCGATGGATAGCGAACGCCGTTACGCCGGAGCAGCTTCCGCCCTGCTGGGAGCACTCTGTTTTGCTTCCGGAGGTATTGTTTCTCCGTTGGTCGGCTTGGGAAATATCCTTGTATCTACCGGAGTTACATTTGTGGTCTGCGCCATCTGTTCCCTGCTTTGTGCACTATGGGCGATGAGGAAAGTACCGATGAAAGTAGCAATGTGCCGGATTTTCCGTTAAAGTGAGATTGTTTCAAAAATAAAAGTCATGAGGAAGTTAAAGCTTAAACTCCCTCATGACTTTTATAATTTACTACCAGTATAATTATAATTACTACCAGTATAAACAGACTGAAATAAAACTAGAGTTTTATCTCTTCCGTGAATATCTCCCCGAAACGATTCTTAACCACCACCTTGACAGATTTTGCATCTTTAGAAGGCTGTGCACGGAAAAGATGACGTGTGCGATAACCCGTTTTCTTTCCCTTTACCATATTGATATAATCCTGATCCTCATCGTCAAAAGCCTGCATAGCACCTTTCAACACTCCATCCTCGTACCAGTTTACCGTATACGTCCAGTCCCAATCCCAGATATTGGCTACCACATAGTCTTTCTGGCTTTCAAACTCTCCCGGTTGGTAAAGCCGAAACTGATAGTCCGGCGAACACCCTGTTGCCTTGTAACGCCATTTCACATCATCACCTTTCACTTGTACCACCAGATAACCGTTTGGTGCTCCGCAACGATTCACGTGTCCTGCCCACCATGCGCCGCAGGCCGCTCCGATATTATGTTCGTAAATGGTAGGGGCGGGCAACTGATTTTCATAAAAGTGCGTGTGTCCGGAGAAAATATGTACTTGGTAAGGCCTCAACAGTTGGAAAAGCGCATTGGCGTTGCGCGCATTTCCCCCCGCAGCTACCGTGTTATTAGCCACTGGAGCGTGAACGTTCAGGAACACGATATTTCCTTTAGGCACATAACTTAAATCTTTTCTCAACCAGTCCAAATCTTCCGGCGTGAAGCGTTCCGTGTATTTCTTGTTGCCGTCGTAATCAATATCCTTCATTGCTATCACATGAACTTTACCGATATTGAATGAATAGTTAGCCGGGCCGAATGACTGATAATAATTCTGTTCCCCATAACCATCCGCCGGATGATCCGTCTGCGTTATAGATTTGTAGAGCAGGTTGAAGTCGTGGTTTCCCATCAGTTGGAACATCGTCATTCCCAAGTTGGACACCGCTTGCCGGTAAGGAGCGTACAGGTTCATGGCATCCCACACCAGATCCCCCAGTCCCATGCCGACGATTTCGAAGTTCTTTAGTGAGTCGGCAGTCTGTTTCAGGTCGGGCACTGTTTCCGTGCGGAAGCGGTCCAGTTGCTTTTCGTTTCTCACTTGCGGGTCGGAAAGGACGATGTAGACAAATTCATCCACCGGTTTCTGCCGTTTAGTCAATACGAAGTCATATTGGTTCTCGCTTTTCCCGGCATCCAGATATTGATAGAAACCATCGGCTACCCCCTCTTTGGAAGGAAGCTCATACGCTGCCGGAGTAGAGATGTAAACCATTGGATAACGTGCCGGATCAGTGTTCAGAACATAATTTCCTTCTGCATCAGTCGTATTGAAATGTGCCCCGTCTGTCACCACTACACCGCTGATGGGTTTACCTGTATTATCTTTCACACTACCTTTCACCACCGTCTGACCAAAGGCGGCAATAGCGTTCAGCTGGAAAAGCAAAACCGCTGCAAACAGCGTTTTTCTAAAATTGATCTTTTTCATTGCTTATAACTTTCTTAAAGTAACCTGATTGAATAATGCGATAATTTCTTCCGGTTCATCTGCCGACTTGAGAGCCTCCTCAAAAGACTTGCTGTTATCATCGAAACACATCACATTGGCGCAATCCAGAATATGACCCATGTTGAATGTAGCAACTTCCCGGCTCACCTCTTCTTTCTTCAATGCCTTCTTATAATATTTATTCACCTTATTAACCGCCTTGTAAATAGAAGGCTTCAAAATTTCGACCGAAGAATCCGTAAATCCGATTGTTACATCATACTCATGCGTATAATTCTGGATGAAAGTATTCCATTTTCCGGTAATGTCACTCCCCAGATAATGTTCCGCTTCAAACACTGGTTTGGTAGTCGGGATTTCTCCATACACGTCGAATATAAACGCCGCTTTCGGCTTTTTGCCTACGGGAGTAGCTTCTTTTTCGTTTTTGGAAACATGGTCTTTTCCGGAGATATTCTCGTTCATGGCGAGCTCTCCTTTTTGCGCCGTTGCTGCCATCGTTATAACTAACACAACAGCCATACTGATTATTCTTTTCATATTCATTGAATTTTAAAGATTGATTGAAATGATGATTATTGCCGCAATCTTGGTGACCGACACATTCATTTATTGCTGCCACATCAGTCGGATATGGAAGTCATCGCCTCCCATGTTCGCTTTAGCCGCCTGATAATTCTTCAGATTAGTACGCTGCAGAGCAGATGGATATTTAAAGCGTTTCGGCATTTTGTTATTAGCATTTGCGATGCCGGGCCCCACAGGTAACACAGGAAAACCGGTACGGTTATATTCAAACCACTGCTGATAATCGCAGAAGAACAGTGCGACAAACTTCTGGTTCATGATTCGTTCCAGCGTATCATCATAAGCAGCTTCCGGATTTTCAAAATAATGGTCAGGCATTTTCTGTCCCCACTGTTCGATAGCCGCCTGCACTCCCTTCTGATAAGCCTCTTTGGCAGCGCTACTTCCTCCGTCGATCACTCCTTTTTTCAGTAATTCCGCTTTGATGAATTCCACTTCGGCATAAGGCATCATGGCAAGTTTCATAGGTGCCTTCGCCATTTCCTGATTCAGTCCCGAAGCAGTGATTGAAGGCAACGTCTGATAACCGCTGGGCAAACCCACATAATCTTTAGTCTGGTCGGGGAGAGTGACCTGTGTTGCATACACCTGCAGACGGGGATCGTTCCAACCTTTCAGCAGATTAACAAAGAACTCTGAAATCTGAACATAAGAAGTGAAATCCTGTGGACGGGTGAGCGGAGCTTCCTCCGGATAAGTTCCGCTGATGGCAAGCAGGGCAGCATCATCGTTCGATTCGAATACCGGGTAAGTGGCGGGATCGGTCAGCATGGTACGCAGCTCCTGTTTCGCGTTGAATTCCGGCACGTCGATCACCCGGAGCAGTGCACGCAGACGGAGCGAGTTGCAGAACTTCTTCCATTTCAAAATACCGGTTGCATCCCCTTTGGACGTCTTGTACAACATTTCGCCCGATTGGTTGTAGATCAACCCGTTAGCTTTGTCGAACAACTCGTTAGCTGTTTTCAGATTGTCGATAATCTGTTGGTACACCTGCTGCTGGGTGTCGAACTTCGGTGCAAGTATTCCCTCGTCGGCGGAGCAGGCTTCGCTCATCGGAATATCACCGAAGGCATCCGTCAGAATCTGGTATAGCCAACATTGCAAAGTCAGCGATATAGCATCGTAGTTGGGTTGTTTGGAGGCTTCCGGCAATTTTCCGGTGAGGCGCATCATCTCTTTGGCGTTGTTGATCCATTTATAATAAGTAGTCCATGTGCCGTCTCCTTCGCTGTCCGTCATATACCACCATCCCACACCGTTGGTGCTGCTGGTAGATACGGCACATTGCATCAGGTCGTAGGTATAGCTGTTGTAGCGTTTCCAGTTGTAGACCGATGTTTCGTATAAAATCGGGTTGAGCAGCGTGCCGGGATTCACCTCATCCATGCGGGTGGGGTCTGTATTGAGTTCGTCGAAGCTGGTGCAGGAAGTCGTGCAGAGAGCTCCGCACAAAGTCATTCCCCATACTATATTTTTGAAAAGTTTATTGGTTTTCATAAGTCAGTGTTTAAAAAGATACGTTAATATTCAGTCCGAAAGTACGTGCCGTAGGCAGTGAGCCCGTCTCCACACCGGTCACCATCGAACTTCCGTTGAGGGCGGCAGATTCGGGGTCGAACAGAGGATAGTCAGTGATACAGAACAGGTTGCGTGCGTAGAGTGCCACCGATGCTTTGCTGAACGGTGTTTTCTTCAGTGTGCTGTTCGGCAACTTGTACTCCAGTCTCATTTCGCGCAACTTGAGGAATGAAGTGTCGAACGTGTTAGTTTCCACATTGGCCATCCGGTAATATTCCTTATAATAACTTTCCACGGTCACCACTTTGGTGTTTGGCGAGTAAGTTCCGTCATCGTTCTTCACTGTTCCCGGAGCAATCATGTACATCCCGTCTTGTGGTGAAAGTCCGGCGGCAGCGATGCGCGGGTCGTCTTTCGACATATAAAATTCCGTTCCCGGCAGACGTCCGTTCAGGGTATGTTGCAGTTTTCCCTGTTCCGTCATTTTGTGGTGCGAGTGCGAGTACATTTTACCTCCCACCTGTCCGTCGAGCAGGACGCTAAGCGTGAAGTTCTTGTAAGAAAATTCATTGTACAGTCCGGCTTTCCATTTCGGATAGGCCGTGCCGACGTATTCGATCTCTCCCGAACGTTCGGGCAATCCGTTGTCGTTGATGACCACATTTCCTTCCGGGTCGCGTACCAGTTTATATCCCCAGAGATCGCCCGTAGTTCCACCCACACGTCCGATGATAGACACACTACCGATACTGCTGATTAACTGGTTCTCATCCGCCCCTTCCGCCAGTGAGAGAATCCGGTTCTCGTTCTTAGACCAGGTGAAAGTAGCATTCCATCGGAAATCCCTGCTGACTACCGGAGTAACGTCCAACTGGATTTCGTAACCGCGGTTGCGGACGCATCCCGAATTGATGGTAGCTTTGCGGTAACCTGTGGTCGGGTCCATCGGAGCATCCAGAATCTGGTTTTTGGTGCGGTTATAATAGAACGTGAAATCGAGTCCGATGCGGTTGTGAAACATACGGAAGTCGAATCCCGTTTCGTAATTGGTCGAAATCTCCGGTTTGAAATCCTGATTATAGAGCGTAGAAGATACGATGGCCGATCCGGGGAAATCGCTCGTGCCATAATAGGGCGATGTCTTGTAAGGGTCTGTGTCGTTGCCGACCTGTGCCAGCGAACCTCTCACTTTCAACAGACTGATCTGTTCCGGCAACGTGAACCACTCGTTCATCACTGCACTGACGCTGACCGACGGATAGAAGAAAGAACGGTTACTTTTCGGCAGGGTAGACGACCAGTCATTGCGCCCGGTGACATCGAGAAACAGTTTATCCTTATACGAGAAATTGGCCGTGAAATAAAGACTGTTCAACGCTTTCTTTTTGATAACCGTCTGCACGTTCGGGTTGGAAACACCGTTTGCCAGTTTGTATACTCCCGGCGTAATCAATCCTACCACCGAGGCAGCCAACATATCGTAGCTTTGTTGCATCATGTTTCCACCTGCCGAAGCGTTGACACGCAATCCGTTGGCGAATGAATCATGGTAAGTAAATAAAGCATCGCTGTTTAATTCATAATCGAACACATTCTGCTTCTTGAAAAAACCGTTTCCGAAAACCACGTCACTGATAGGACGATGCTGTTCGCGTTGGTCTGCTGACAACTGGATACCGGACCGGATCATGAAATCGAATTTACTGTTGATGCGCAGATTGGCAGAAACGGATGATACATTACTGTGTTTCTCCGAAGGATTTTCAGATTCGTATAGAATGACATACGGGTTTCCGATAAAGGAACTGTACGGTTGGAGCTGTTTCACATTTTCCTGTCCGGTACGCCACATCGGACGCAACCAGTCGAGGTTGACATTCGGATTCTGGAAGATAAGGAAGTAGGAGATAGAGTTACTGTTATATCCCAGTGCAGGCGTGTTGTTGAGCTTGCGGTACGTATAACTCGACTTGAAATTAATGCGCAGTGCCCTCGAAATCTGCTGTTGGGCGGAAACCATGGCGGTGATACGCTGGAAACCTGTATTGGGGAGAATCCATTCGTTCTTAGTGTGGGTGATGGATGCCCGTACGCTGCCCCGGTCGGATTTTCCGGTCAAGGCTACCGAGTTGGTCAGGGTGTATCCTGTCTGGAACAAATCTTTGCGGTTGTTTTTGTACGCTACCCAAGGGGTGGCAACAGAAGCGCGTCCCTGCGTTACGGGGTCATATTGGTAGAACAACCTGTTGGCGTCGAAACGTGCTCCGTAGGCGCTACTGGTTCCGCTGGTGCTTGCGTAACTGCCGTCTTCCGCTTTCCCGTAAGAGTAATAGGGCTGGCCTTCGTAGATAGAACCTGCCGGACCGATATTGCTCGGCAATCCTTGTCCGAATTCATACTGGTAATCGGGCCATCTCATCACATCGTCAATACTGAAGTTACCGCTGTAAGACACACCGATACCTTTGGGTGCACCCGCTCCCGATTTGGTAGTCACCATAATCACGCCATTGGCTGCACGCGTACCGTACAAGGCTGTCGCACTGGCCCCTTTTAATACTTGGATGCTTTCGATATCATCCGGATTGATGTCGGAGAATCCGTTACCATAGTCCACGGAAAGTTCGCTGTTTGAACCTGCACCGTAGGCAACACCCGGATTGGTCATCGGACTACTCATCGGTACACCGTCCACTACCACCAATGCGTCGTTTCCGTTCTGGTTCAGCGAGACGTCCCCCCGCAGCGAGATACGGCTCGAATTAAGCGGACCACCGGAAGAGATAACACTCAATCCGGCTACCTTGCCGTTCAGTGCCGTCGACCAGTTGGTGGGCAGGGCACTCGTAATCATATCCCCTTTCACGGTTTCCGTGGCATATCCCAATCCTTTTTCTTCACGTTTGATCCCCAGGGCAGTCACCACCACATCATTCAGTTGTTGCGACTCTTCCGCCAGTTTTACGTTCATCGTATTGCCTGCATAGTTCTTCTGTAGCGTTTTATATCCCACATAACTGAATACAAGCAAATCCTTTTGAGTCAATGTTTTCTTAGTCTTCAGGGAGTAGTTTCCGTCGATGTCGGTCACCGTGCCGTCTGTCGAGTTTTTCACAGCTACGGTAGCCCCGATTAACGGTTCCCCGCCTTCACTTGTGATTTTTCCTTTCACTGTTGTCTGTGCGTATGCAGAGCCACAGCACAAGAGCCCAATCGACAGAGAAAGCAGCCATTTGTTTCTTTTCATAATCTTTTACCTTGCTTCTTTTAATTTATTAAATGAAATAAAGTTATTCACACCCGTGTTTTTGTTTCACGGTGCAAAGGAATGCAAGGCAGATTAAGATAGTATTACAGATCTGTTAACAATCTGTGTTGTGCGATAAATACAAATTAATAAAATAAATGGAGGCACGGATTACACGGTTTTAGTTAATAAAAGAACCGCGTAATCCGTGTCTAATAATCTAATAATAAAAGATTATTTTACTTGATTAGATAGAATACTTACTCTGATACTCTTTCGGCGACATCCCCTCGTGCCGTTTGAAGTACCTTCCTAAATACGACTGATCGGGAAAACCAAGTCGGTCGGCTATTTCCTGAATCGTCAGTCCGGTGGATTGAAGCAACACTTTTATCTCCAGGATGGCAAAGTCGTCGATAATCTTTTTGGCAGCCTCGCCCGTCACGCTTTTGCAGATACCTGTCAGGTATTTGGTGGAGATACACAGTTTGCTGGCGTAGAAAGTCACTTCCCGTTGTGAGATACAGTTTTCATGTACCAGTGCGATGAAATTCTTAAAGATTTCATCCTGCCGGCTTCCTCCTTCGATTTCCTGTCGGTCGAAGTAGCGGTAACACTTATCATAAATATCCAGCATAAACGACTGGAGATGATTTTTGGCGATCTGGTTGCGGAAACGGTTTTCACGATCGTTGTATATAGCTGTTGTGGCACGCATTAACCCGTTGATTGCTCCTGTGCTTTCATCCTTGAGTGTATAGCACGGTTTTTCTTTGATGAACCGGAAGAAGATCGGCTCGAAACGGAGGCAGGCTTCGCGAAACATTTCTTTGGGAAATCCGAAGAAAGAAGCTGTGAAATCGCTGCTGTTGCCATTGATGCGGATAATCGTTCCCGGCAAGAGCACGATTTGAGTGTTTTCTACTATTTCATAGTCTTTCAGGTCGATTGTGACGTGTGCCCATCCGCTTCTGCAAAAATAGATGGCACCCCCTTCCAGTTTCCACAGGCGTTGCATAATTGGAGACAGGTTTTCGTCCATTCCGGCAACGAACGGTTCATGAAGTATGGCTAGGCTAGAGTTTTTTGATTCCATTGTTGTTCTTATTTTGGGTACAAAAATAGGACTTTTTCACTAAATATCGGTTTTAATGTTCCTAAAATGAACAAAACTGAAGATACTAAGTCCAGTTTCCTATGAAGAAAACAGTCTACCTTTGCCGCGTTTAAAAATAGTTAAATAGGTAACAGAAAATGAGTAAAAAGGTATGTAAAGTGAAGCAAGGGCTATTGTTGCTCTGCTGTATGGTAGCTGCTACGGGCTGTAAACAAGCTCCTCCGGCACAAATGGAAACAGAATACGAAGTGATGACCGTTTCTCCGGCCGACCGGATGATTTCAAGCGCCTACTCGGCGACCATCCGCGGACGTCAGGATATTGATATTTACCCCCAGGTAAGTGGTACGCTGACTAAAGTCTGTGTAACGGAAGGGCAGCGTGTAAAGAACGGACAGACATTGTTCATCATCGACCAAGTGCCGTATGAAGCTGCTTTGCAGACGGCAGTGGCAAACGTTGAATCGGCCAAGGCCTCTCTGGCTACAGCGCAACTGACGTATGACAGTAAAGAGGAACTGTATAAAGAGAACGTAATTTCCTCTTTCGATTTGAGTACGGCAAAAAACTCCCTGTTGGCTGCCAAAGCACAGTTGGCACAGGCCAAGGCGCAGGAAGTGAGTGCCCGCAATAATCTTTCTTATACGGTTGTGAAAAGTCCGGCCGACGGAGTGGTAGGCACGTTGCCTTACCGTGTAGGAGCTTTGGTTAGTTCCGCTCTTGCCCAGCCGTTGACTACCGTTTCCGACAATTCGGATATGTACGTCTACTTCTCCATGACGGAAAACCAATTACTGGGACTGATCCGCCAATACGGTTCTAAAGAGGAAGCATTGAAAAATATGCCTGCCATCGACCTGCAACTGAACGATAAGTCAGCCTACTCCGAACGGGGACAGATTGAATCTATCAGCGGAGTGATCGACCGTTCGACGGGTACGGTCAGCCTGCGTGCAGTTTTCCCGAACAAGGAAGGATTGCTGCATAGCGGTGGTGCGGGTAATGTGATTGTTCCTGTTCAAAAAACAGCTGCGCTGACCATTCCACAGGCTGCCACTTTCGAAATACAAGATAAGAGATATGTCTATAAGGTAGTGGACGGCAAGGCTCAATCCAGCCAGGTACAAGTGACCCGTGTCAATGGCGGTCGGGAATTTATTGTAGATGAAGGATTGGCACCGGGAGATGTGATCGTGGCAGAAGGAGTAGGTTTGCTTCGTGAAGGTACTCCGGTCAAGGCAAAGGCTGCTCAAACTCCAGTGGCAGGAGTGACAAATGCTAATCAATCCTCATCAACAGAGACAACAATGAAGTCTCCGGCAACTACTACTGAAAATTAAACCAAGGAGGAATCATTCATGAATTTAAGAACCTTTATAGAACGCCCCGTATTATCGGCAGTCATCTCTATCACGATTGTCGTAGTGGGTATCATCGGGCTGTTCAGCTTGCCCGTTGAGCAGTATCCCGATATTGCTCCGCCTACCATTATGGTGAGTACCACCTATTATGGCGCCAGTGCGGAAACATTGCAGAAGAGTGTTATTGCGCCTTTGGAAGAGGCGATCAACGGAGTGGAAGACATGACCTACATGACTTCCTCCGCCACCAATTCCGGTTCGGTGAGCATCACCGTCTATTTTAAGCAGGGCACAGACCCCGATATGGCGGCTGTCAACGTGCAGAACCGTGTATCACGTGCTACGGGACAGCTTCCGGCGGAGGTAACCCAGGTCGGTGTGACCACTTCCAAGCGTCAGACGAGTATTCTGCAGATGTTCTCATTGTATAGTCCGGACGACAGTTACGACGAGAACTTCCTGTCCAACTATATCAGCATCAACCTGAAACCGCAGATTCTTCGTATCTCCGGTGTGGGCGACCTGATGATTATGGGCGGTGAATATAGTATGCGTGTATGGATGAAACCGGACGTGATGGCGCAGTACAAACTGATTCCGTCCGATATCACCGGTGTGCTTGCCGAGCAGAATATCGAATCGGCTACCGGTTCGTTCGGTGAAAATTCCGATGAGACTTATCAGTATACGATGAAGTACACCGGACGTCTCATTACTCCCGAAGAATTCGGGGATATCGTCATCCGTTCCACCGACAATGGCGAAGTCTTGAAACTGAAAGACGTTGCCGATATCCAACTGGGACAGGACAGCTACGCTTACCACGGTGGTATGGACGGTCATCCGGGTGTATCCTGTATGGTGTTCCAGACGGCAGGTTCCAATGCGACCGAAGTAAACCAGAATATCGACAAACTCCTCGAAGAGGCAAGCAAAGACCTTCCGAAAGGCGTGGAACTGACGCAGATGATGAGCTCCAACGACTTCCTGTTCGCTTCCATTCATGAGGTGGTGAAAACGTTGATCGAGGCTATCATTCTGGTTATCCTTGTGGTGTACGTCTTCTTGCAGGACTTCCGTTCTACATTGATTCCGCTGGTCGGAATTGTGGTTTCCCTGGTGGGTACGTTTGCTTTCATGGCGATAGCCGGATTCAGTATCAACCTGCTGACCCTGTTTGCGCTAGTGCTCGTTATCGGTACGGTGGTGGATGATGCCATTATTGTCGTCGAGGCGGTGCAGGCGCGGTTCGATGTGGGCTACAGGTCGTCATATATGGCAAGTATCGACGCTATGAAAGGTATCAGTAATGCCGTTATCACCTCTTCGCTGGTATTTATGGCGGTGTTCATTCCGGTGTCCTTCATGGGCGGCACTTCCGGTACGTTCTATACCCAGTTCGGTTTGACGATGGCGGTTGCGGTAGGTATCTCCGCTATTAACGCGTTGACTTTGAGTCCGGCTTTGTGTGCATTGCTGCTGAAACCTTATATTAATGAAGACGGAACGCAGAAGAACAACTTTGCGGCACGTTTCCGTAAGGCTTTCAATTCGGCTTTCGATGTGATGGTGGATAAATATAAGACGATTGTATTGTTCTTTATCAAGCGCAGATGGTTGACATGGTCGTTGCTGGCTTGTTCCGTGGTATTGCTTGTGTTACTGATGAATAACACGAAGACCAGTCTGGTACCCGACGAAGATCAGGGTGTTATTTTCGTGAATGTAAGTACGGCGGCAGGCAGTTCGCTGACAACGACGGATAAGGTGATGGAACGTATCGAAAAACGCCTGATGGAAATACCTCAACTGAAACACGTGCAGAAAGTGGCCGGTTACGGATTGTTGGCAGGACAGGGTAGTTCGTTCGGTATGTTGATTCTCAAACTGAAACCGTGGGACGAACGTCCGGGTGATGAGGACAATGTGCAGTCGGTGATCGGTCAGGTATATGCGCGTACGGCTGATATCAAGGATGCCAGTGTGTTCGCCATCTCTCCGGGTATGATTCCGGGTTACGGTATGGGTAATGCGCTCGAACTCCACATGCAGGATAAGATGGGCGGCGATATGAACGAGTTCTTTACCACCACCCAGCAATACTTGGGAGCTTTGAACCAGCGGCCTGAAATATCGATGGCTTATTCGACGTTCGACGTTCGCTATCCGCAGTGGACGGTAGAGGTGGATGCAGCTAAATGTAAGCGTGCAGGTATCACGCCCGACGCTGTGTTGAGTACGCTGTCCGGTTATTACGGTGGACAGTATGTGTCCAATTTCAACCGTTTTTCTAAAGTGTACCGTGTCATGATTCAGGCCGA
Organism: Bacteroides celer; assembly: GCF_002632415.2. Taxonomy (NCBI): domain Bacteria; kingdom Pseudomonadati; phylum Bacteroidota; class Bacteroidia; order Bacteroidales; family Bacteroidaceae; genus Bacteroides; species Bacteroides celer. The sequence goes on from NZ_CP178209.1 coordinate 1,456,924, forward strand.
TCCGGTGTTCCGTTTGGACGAAACTTCCCTCGATAATGCTTTTGTGCGTATGTCGAATGGAGAGATGGCGCCATTGAGCCAGTTCGTTACGCTGACCCGTAGCTACGGTGCGGAATCGTTGAGCCGTTTCAATATGTATAACTCCATTGCGGTAAATGCGATGCCGGCCGACGGATATAGTACGGGAGACGCCATCAAGGCTGTGCAGGAAACTGCCGAACAGTCTCTTCCGAAAGGCTATGGCTATGATTACGGAGGTATCACCCGTGAGGAAAACCAGCAGAGCGGTACGACGATCATTATTTTCGGTATCTGCTTCCTGATGATTTACCTTATTTTGAGTGCGCTTTATGAGAGCTTCATTATTCCGTTCGCTGTGCTTTTGAGTGTGCCTTGCGGATTGATGGGTAGCTTCCTTTTCGCCTGGATGTTCGGACTGGAGAATAATATTTATCTGCAAACAGGTTTGATTATGTTGATCGGTCTGCTGGCGAAGACGGCTATTTTGCTGACGGAATATGCTGCCGAACGTCGTAAAGCAGGTATGGGGCTGATTGCTTCTGCGGTCAGTGCGGCTAAAGCCCGTCTGCGTCCGATTCTGATGACGGCATTGACGATGATTTTCGGTCTGTTCCCGTTGATGATGTCAAGTGGAGTGGGAGCCAACGGTAACCGTTCATTGGGTACGGGTGTAGTAGGTGGTATGACCATCGGTACGTTGGCGTTGCTCTTCATCGTGCCTACTTTGTTTATTGCTTTCCAGTGGTTGCAGGAACGTTTGCGTCCCGTGCAGAGCGTCCCGACGCATGACTGGCAGATTGAAGAAGAAATCAAAGTGAGCGAGGAAGAAAAATCTAAAGCTGGAAAAGAATAATTGATGATTAAAGGTTTTAGACCTGAATTAAAATAAGAACTAATGAGAAAAATAATCATTCTGTCCGCAGCAACGCTTATATTGAGTAGTTGCGGTATCTACAATAAATACAAACCGGTATCGGAAGTTCCCGAAGGACTTTACGGCAGCGAGTCTGTTGCTGCCACCGATACGGCAAACTTCGGTAACCTCTCGTGGCGGGAGGTCTTTACCGACCCTTATCTGCAGAATTTGGTGGATTCGGCACTCTTGCGCAACACCGATATGCAGACTGCCCATTTGCGTGTGAAAGAAGCGGAAGCCACGCTGCTGACGTCCAAACTGTCTTATCTGCCTTCTTTGTTTCTGGCACCGGAAGGAGCTGTCAGCAGCTTCGACCGTGGAAAGGCTACACAAACTTATTCGCTGCCCGTGACTGCTTCGTGGGAACTGGATATTTTTGGAAAGGTGACAACAGCAAAGCGTCGTGCGAAAGCTGCCTACGAACAGAGCAAGGAATATGAACAGGCTGTCAAGACGCAGTTAGTAGCATCCGTTGCCAATACGTATTACACCTTGCTGATGCTCGATTCGCAGTATGAGATAGCTGTGGCTACCGAAGCTGCCTGGAAAGAAAGTGTGAATGCCACCCGTGCCATGAAAAAGGCCGGAATGGTGAATGAGGCCGGACTGGCGCAGACGGAGGCTACCTACTTCAATATATGTACCACCGTGCTCGACCTGAAAGAGCAAATCAATCAGGCGGAAAATTCACTGGCACTTTTACTGGCAGAAACTCCCCACCAAATACAGCGTGGCAAACTGGGAAATCAACAGTTGCCGGAAAACTTCTCCGTGGGTGTTCCCTTACAGATGCTTGCCAACCGTCCTGACGTGCGTAGCGCAGAATTTTCGTTGGCACAGGCTTTCTATACAACGAATGCCGCACGTGCCGCTTTCTATCCTTCCATCACGTTGAGCGGCAGCGCAGGGTGGACCAACAGTGCAGGGAGCATGATTGTCAACCCGGGTAAGTTCCTGGCCTCCGCCGTGGCTTCCCTGACGCAGCCTTTGTTTAATAAAGGAGCGAACATCGCCCAACTGAAAATAGCGAAAGCCCAACAGGAGGAAGCCCGCCTTAGTTTCGAACAGACCTTGCTGAACGCAGGCGTGGAAGTGAACGAGGCACTGGTGCAGTACCAGACTGCCCGCGAGAAAGCCGACTACTACAACAAGCAGGTGGCTTCCCTGCAAACAGCAGCCAAAAGCACAAGCCTGTTGATGAAACATGGCAACACCACTTATCTGGAAGTATTGACCGCCCAACAGACGTTGCTCAACGCGCAACTGTCACAAGTAGCGAACCGCTTTACCGAAATCCAAGGCGTAATCACTTTGTATCAGGCATTGGGTGGCGGCCGTATGTAGGGAGGTATGTATGAATCCAGAAACACTGCGTTGCCGGATACTCGACTACACCAAGCGGGAAATGTACCAGCATGGTGCCGACGGGTTGACGATGGATGATATAGCCAGGGGAATGAAGATGTCGAAGCGGACACTCTACAAGCTCTTTCCCAGCAAAACGAGTCTGTTCCGTGTCTGTCTTTCTGATTTTGCCAACGGAATCAGAAGCCGGATCCAGCAAAAACAGATACGGATGGACAGCTCGTGCATGGAGGCACTTTTCATCACAGTGGATGGCTATCTCACCCTGCTTCATTCGCTGGGGAAGAAGTTGCTGATGGATATTGCTGCCGACAGGGAATACCGTGCTGCTTTCGAGCGGGAGGAGGCTTTCTGGTTGCAGCAGTTGATTGATGTCTTGACGCATTGTAAGATTTGCGGTTATCTGCTTCCCGGAGTCGATCCCGACCGTTTTGCACCGGATTTGCAGGAGGTCATCTACCAGAGCAGCTTGCAAGGCACCCCGTACCTGGTACAGCGTATGTTGAACTATACGCTTCTGCGGGGGCTTTTTAAGATGGACGGTATCCGTTATATTGACGAACACCTGAAACCTGATAATTTGAATGTTTGTGTATGAAGAGAAAGAGGTGGACTACCCTGCAAAGGGAGCTCACCTCTTTTTATTTTCTTCGTTCGTAAACGGTTGGTTACAACATAGTGCCTTTATGAATCCGATTACTTTATAACCCTTCGATTATGCTTAAAGGTAAATCGGTACATTCGGCGATAGACTCATTGTCTATCCCTTTGGCTTTCATGTTCCGGGCTATTTTCAGCTGGGTTTCTTGTGCACCTTTTTGTTCAGCTGCATCCATTGTCACCAAATAATCTCGGTACACTTTGACGCTATTGTCGTATCGCTCCCTGTCTTCCGGAGACATAGAAGCCACATCAGCGATATCTTCCAATTTCTCGAAGACAGCTTTTCGTGCCTTGAACGGCATGCGTTTTAAAGTTTCCATATTATTTAATATATAAATCCAACGTTCAAAATTCGTTTCGCATTCCTCTTCGTTTTTGTTGAAGAGAGGGAGGGCGATAAAGATTTCCCGGAACTTATCCGAGAAGAGTTCTCCTGTTTCCCTGTCACTTAGAATAACATCCGTGCGGAGTTTTATGTTCTTATCGATAATGAAATTCATCAAGAAAACTCCGTATACGGCTTTTATTTCAAACTTCCATTCATTGCCTACCCTTCCTTGATTGACGATGGCACGCGATAAATAATAAATCGAGCGTTCTTTGAAGTTGCTTTGCATACGGTTCTGCATTTCAACGATGATTTTTTCGCCTGTGTCCGTGGTGCAATATACATCATAGATAATACCTCGTCCTTCCGGATAGAGCGGCAATTGCTCATTATTCAAAAACTGTAAGTCCGTTATCACTCGTTCACCTTCGAGCAGGTCGTTCAGAAATTCGATTAGTAAATCCTTAGACACTTCTCTGCCGAATATTAGTTTGAATCCGTAGTCGGTGAACGGATTGATAAATTTACTCATTGTTTTGGGTCGCTTCTTTTTATGTTTTGCAAAGAGACGTTTCTCTTTATACATAAAAAAGAGGCTTTTTCTTCGTATTACAAAGGTACAATAATTCTTGGCTTTCCATCTCTTTTGCGGTAAAAATAAAAAGGTTTCTCGTTTTTTTATGTATTACTCCTGTTCTTTATTTGGTGTTTTTCTGCGCTGATAGCACTCCACTAATACGTCCATAATTGAAAAAGATTAAGATTTAAGTAATTATGTTTTCTGTTCTTATGACATCGTAAATATTCAAAGAGTGAAAGATGAAGTTTAACTTTTTCTTATTTGTATATTGGGTAGATTGAAATAAAAACAGAAAAATATTCAAGATATTATTATCATGAAATATTGTGAAAGCGTATGTCGAAGTTTGTTTATAATCGTTTCCGACTATTTGTTGTGGATTTATATTTTGCATATTTGTTCCTTTTTGAAATTTTCAACAAAAATACTCCATGAACCAGAAGTTTCCCAAACTATCGATTCTTTTCGGCCGAGTTTGGCTCTAAACAGTCACGTAAGTACATTAATAACTTTTTTTGGAGTGTCTGGATAAGCAGAAAGAATTAGAGACAGAAAGAAACAAGAGCAAAAAAACAGAGGCTCTGTTTGCTTGAAACAGAACCTCTGAATGTATCAAACGGAGGCTCTTCCGCATGGATTTAGAGCCTCCATTTAGGGGATAAAAAAGCGCCTTTTTGCCGAACGCATAGTGGAACACTCTCCAAAGGCAGATAACTCGCTATATGGCAGATGGTTACACCTACCTAAAAAAGACCCCCCTGAACACTTACCGGTATTATTATAAATATATAAATAATAAACTATATATATTAAAATATATAGTTCGATTTTCCTATTTTTTGAATCTTTATAACGCAAATCGCATGTGCTAAAATTTATTTGTAGTTTTGCTTTTTTCGAATAAATTCGGCTGTTAAACTAGCTCATAGTAATTATTAAAAAAGTTGATGAAGAAAGAAGATTTAATTTCGTTTATGAAAAAAATCGCTGCCGAGTTGCAGCGAAGGGGAAATTTAGGGACTGCTCATGTGTACCGGAGCAGTTTGAATGCAATCCGCACCTTTCTGGGTTCGGACAAGATGCCGTTCCGGCAACTGACGCCCGAATGGTTGAAGCGTTTTGAGAACAGTCTGCGGGAACGTGGATGCAGTTGGAACACAGTGTCTACTTATCTGCGCACCTTGCGGGCGGTCTATAACCGTGCGGTCAGCCAGCGGAAAGCGACGTATGTGCCTCATTTATTCCGTTCGGTTTACACGGGTACAAGGGCAGACCGTCAGCGGGCATTGGACAATGAGGACATGAAGAAAGTGTTCACCCGTCTGGCTACACAATCCTCCGCCACTACTGCCATGCGCACTGCACAGGATTGGTTTATCCTGATGTTCCTGCTCCGCGGATTGCCGTTCGTCGATCTGGCTTATCTACGCAAGAATGATTTGAAGGAGAATGTTATCACGTATCGACGCAGAAAGACAGGCCGCACATTGTCCGTGACATTGACAACGGAAGCGATGTTTCTGTTGCAGCGGTATATGAATCGGGATGTCGTTTCTCCCTATCTGTTTCCCATCCTGCGGAGTGGTGAGGGAACGGAAGAGGCATATCGGGAATATCAGTTGGTATTGCGGGGATTCAATCACCAGCTGGCTTTGTTGGGTGAACTGTTGGGAATCAAAGGCAAGTTAAGTTCTTATACTGCCCGCCATACATGGGCTACGACTGCTTATTATTGCGAGATTCATCCGGGAGTGATCTCCGAAGCGATGGGACATTCGTCCATCACGGTGACAGAAACCTACCTGAAACCATTCCACAGCAAGAAAATAGATGATGCGAACAGGAGGATTATTGATTTTGTAGAGCGGTCGATAGGGAAAGCAATCGCTTGATAAATAAGGCGTTACTTCGTAGGTAACGGGATTTTGAATATGCAGCAAAAGTATGCATATTTACTAAAATAAGCAAACGGAAACAAACATTATTTCTAACAAATAGTTCCAAAAGGGAAATAACACGAGCAAAACATATTACTTCTTTGCATTAGAGCTTCATCGACATCTAAAATTTGCAAAAGACATTCTCCCCCTACCATTCTCCTGAAAAGCAGGGGCGGAGAGTTTGATTACTATTTTTTATTTTCCATGTATCATTTACCTTGCAACAGGCGTAAACAAAGGTTTTTCCGTTACCTACGAAGTAACGGGACGTACTCAAATTATTAACTAAAGCAACAAAACAATGAAGAAATTCAGACATTACGCCTTACTACTGGTTACGGCAATGGCAGTATTCGGTTGTTCAAAAGACTATGACGACACCGAATTGAAGCAGGACATTAGCGATCTTCAGTCAAGAGTGGAAAAGTTGGAAACGTGGTGCACCACCGTCAATGGGCAAATCAGTGCCCTGCAAGGTTTGGTCACCGCGTTGGAAGCGAAAGACTACGTGACAGGAGTTTCACCCGTGACCAATGGTTACACTATCAATTTCAGCAAGAGCGAATCCATCACCATCTACAACGGCAAGGATGGAGCCAAAGGAGCGGACGGTGTGACTCCTGTTATCGGAGTAGACAAATTCGAAGGAGAGTATTACTGGACGGTAAAGATTGGTACTACTGCCGCCACTTGGATGCTCGATGCCGATGGCAAGAAGATTCGCACCACTGGCGATAAGGGTGTGGACGGAAGCGCAGGTATAAACGGTCAGTCTCCCGTATTAAGCGTAGTTACAGACACCGATGGTAAAGTTTATTGGAAAGTAAACGGTGAATGGCTGTTGAACAGCGGAAAGAAAGTACAAGCCACAGGTGATAAAGGCGACAAGGGTGAAACAGGTTCAGCAGGTGCTGCCGGAGCAGACGGTGCACAAGGCGATGCCGTATTTGCCGCAGACGGTGTAACGGTAGACAAAACCAAAGGCACGGTGACCTTTACCCTTGCAGGTGAAGACGGTGCAACATTTACCCTGCCTATGGCAAGCGAAATGAAGATATTTAAAGAGTTTACTGACTGTATGGTGCGCCCAGCGATGAAGACTCTAACACTTGATTTGAACTTGAAACAGGACGAATACACAGCTATTAAAGCTGAACTCACCAGCAGTAAAGGCATGACGACAGCTATCGTAAAAGCCACTCGTGCCGCAGCCGGTAGTCCGTGGGGTGTAACACTCAAAGAGCCAACATTCAATGCTGATAAGTCGATTAAAGAGAACGCCGTAGTTACCTTCGACTTCCCTACCGATGTAGCCGAAGACGAATTTGCCCTACTGAAAGTAACAGTAATTGATACCAAAGGGCAGGAGCATGCTGCTACACGTATCATCGTATATAGTACGAAAGTAGCTGTGGAAAGTGTAACACTTAATCAGGTCACAATTGATGTCAATGTAGGTGACGAAGCGAATTTAATAGCTACCATCACACCTGCCGACGCTACTACTCAAACTCTAAAGTGGGAAAGTAGTGATGATGAGATTGTAACCGTAGATGCAGCTGGAAAAGTGACGGGGGTTAAGGTTGGTTCTGCAACTATCACTGTTACTTCTACAGCCGATGCTACTAAGACTGCTACTTGCACCGTGACCGTGAAGAGCGTTGCCGTGACTGGTGTTACGCTTGAGGGAGACAAAGCCATAGCCATAGGTGAAACGGTAAAGCTCACTGCTACTATTGCCCCAGCCAATGCTACGAATAAAAAAATTATATGGAACAGCAGTAACCCAGAGATTGCTTCTATTGGCACTGATGGTACAATAGAAGGTAAAGCCGCAGGTGAAACAACCGTTACTGTAACTACCGAAGATGGAAGTAAAACTGCTACTTGCAAAGTGGAAGTAACGAGCATACCTTTAAAGGCTTATAATGTCGGAGATTATTATCCTGATGCGGACGATTCAAGCACTGCTGTAGGTGTAGTATTTAAAATTACTAATGGAGGCGTTCATGGTAAAGTCATATCATTGGATGAGACTACCGCACAGTGGAGTACGGTGAATCACTATTTCACAATAAATGATTATAATGATGGTGCTGCAAATACCAAGATAATAATGGAACAAGCAGAGGCTGATACGAAATATCCTGCCGCAGCATGGTGTGTAGCCAAAGGTGTAGGATGGTATTTGCCTGCTAAAGGTGAATTGACTGGATTTGGCAACATTTGGTATGCGAATCCAACAACTTATAATACGAAATTTACCAATGCAGGTGGAACAGCCATAAATTTAGATACGTTTAAGAATTACTATTGGACTTCCAATACTGATTCTGGCAGCGATTCAGCTATTTCCTTTAATGGTGGTGGTAGTTCAACTTCTGGTAAACCGAGTTACAAAGTGCGTGCTTGCTATGCTTATTAACTTTAATTCAATCAATAGCGCCAATGAATTAAGCAAAATTTAATATCCAGCAAGCTGAAACCTACTAAGTTTCAGCTTGCTTCGTTTAAAACCTTTATGACTTTAGTAAATGAAACATCAGAAACAATTAATCCGGATAATCAGCCTAAATCCAATTAGAATATCCTACTTTTGTACACTGAATTAAATAAGGAACAAAATGAGGACAAAAGACTGGAAAGCAATAAATAATGCCAAAGTGCTGGTAGTGGGTGAAGATTCTAATTTACAATGGTCGGAGACTGTGCCTGAATATGTAATGTTTGCCGATTACTACTTCCGTGGCTTTCCCGAAGATCATGGTGAACGCAGCCGTAATGTAGAGGCGCGCAACCTTTTCAATTATATCATCAAACTGACGGGTAACCAAATGACTCCCGAAGATTTCTATATCACCAATCTATGCAATGATAACTTGGAACCTGCCCCCAAAGGAAAGAGGGTTCTCATACCCGAAGATAAAGCTCTGAAAGGAATTGAACACATCGAATGGATTTTATCACAGAATCCCACCATCGAATATGTGTTTGCCATGTCGTTGCAAACCAATTACTGGCTTCAGAAAGGCGGGTTCTACGAAGGTAGTGCCGAGTTTCTATCAGCTGCCGAACCCCGGCGCACAGGAACTGAAAACTATCAGCCTTTTTACCAACCGGTAGACGGCAAAGCATTTATCCAAGTCTGTGGTAATTGTTATGATGCCAAAAACTTTGCGGTGAAAGTGATTCCCATCCTTCCCGCTAAAGATTTTCCTTTATCCGAGCAGAACATGGAGCGATACGGGGAAGCTTGCAAAAAGGTGAGTAGCTATTTTAAATAAAGGAGGAGACGGGAATACATATTATAAATAAGGTGTTCTCTTCTTCTTTCCATATTCAGCTTTTTTGTCTCTTATTTTCCTTTTCTCTCTTTCCTTTTTCCTCTCTTTTTCCTTTTTCTATTCTCTCTCTCTTTTTCTATTTTGTTCCTGTTTACCTTTTCTTTTTTTCGCATTCCGAAAATCCTTTTTCGGAAACATAGTGAAAAAGAAAAAATCAGTAGTAAATTTTAAAAGGCAGAAATATTTCTTTGATTTTGTATAGAACAAAAGAAAATAATTTCCCACTTTTGTAGCTGCAATAGGGGATAGGCGCCCTGTGGGATGTCTACTTTCTGGAAAAAGGATGAATGAAAACAGAATACTTCTTGCGTTAAAATCAGAAAAAAGTTTTCCGTTTTGGAAAACTTTCTGTATCAGCGAGAAAGAAAAGTTTCCCGAAATTTAATGTTAAAAGCTAACCAAGCTATTAGATAATCTTCTATCTTTGTATCCGGTTTCGGAGCTAAAAAGAGGTTTAGTCAATGAGGGAACGCTGTGTAAATCGGCGACAGTACCCGCTGCTGTAATTCTCTAAGAATCCGCACAATAAGCCACTGCATCGATGGCGGTGTGGGAAGGTGTTGCGAGGGAGGGATAAGTCAGAAGACCTGCCGGAATTTTTTAATTTTCAATTTTTAATTTAATAAGCTTTCGGGAGTTAAAGTTATGAACTACGCGGAAATTTGTATCATCAAACGTGATGGTAAAAGAGAAGATTTCTCTATCAGTAAGATCAAGAATGCAATCAGTAAGGCATTCAGTGCAACCGGTTTTCAGGATGAGCAGCAGTTGGTGGCTGACATCACTATGAACGTAATCAGTCAGTTTACTACTCCTACTATTACCGTAGAAGAGATTCAAGATTTAGTAGAAAAGTCGTTGATGAAAGTACGCCCGGAAGTAGCGAAGAAATATATTATTTATCGCGAATGGCGGAATACGGAGCGCGATAAGAAAACCCAGATGAAGCAAGTGATGGACGGCATCGTTGCCATCGACAAGAACGATGTCAACTTGAGCAATGCCAACATGAGCAGTCACACGCCTGCCGGACAGATGATGACATTCGCTTCCGAAGTAACCAAAGATTATACGTATAAATACCTGTTGCCGAAACGTTTTGCCGAAGCACACCAGTTGGGAGATATTCACATTCACGACTTGGATTATTATCCGACAAAGACGACAACTTGTATCCAATATGATATGGACGACCTCTTTGAACGTGGTTTCCGCACAAAGAACGGTAGTATTCGTACCCCGCAAAGCATCCAGAGTTATGCTACGCTGGCTACCATTATCTTCCAGACCAACCAGAATGAGCAGCATGGCGGACAGGCGATTCCTGCTTTTGATTTCTTCATGGCAAAAGGTGTGGCCAAATCTTTCCGTAAGCATCTGGCATCGTTCATCAATTTCTATGTCGCCATGGAAAACGGAAATCAGGCCGATGAGAAATCCATCCGCACATTGATTAAAGAATATCTTCCGTCTATCAAGGCTACCGAAGCCGAACGCGAAACATTGCGCATTGCTTTGATAGCTTTACAAATCATTATAGATAAGGAACACCTTGCCCGTATCGTTGAGAAAGCTTATCAGCAGACTCGCAAAGATACCCATCAGGCCATGGAAGGATTTATCCACAACCTGAACACGATGCATTCACGCGGCGGTAATCAGGTGGTATTCAGCTCCATCAACTACGGTACGGACACTTCTGCCGAAGGTCGCATGGTGATCGAAGAATTGCTGAAAGCTACCATTGAAGGATTGGGCACAAGAGGCGAAGTACCTGTATTCCCGATTCAGATTTTCAAGGTGAAAGACGGAGTTTCTTACTCGGAGAAAGACTTTGAGAAAGCAATGAAAGCGGGAAATATCGAAGAGGCAATGACCGACCGTTACGAGGCTCCCAACTTCGACTTGCTGTTGAAGGCTTGCCAGACTACGGCGAAAGCATTGTTCCCGAACTTCATGTTCCTCGACGCACCTTTCAACCAGAACGAGAAATGGAGAGCAGACGATCCGAAACGTTACGTCTACGAATTGGCGACGATGGGTTGCCGCACCCGTGTATTTGAAAACGTGGCAGGAGAAAAATCTTCTTTAGGTCGTGGCAATCTTTCGTTCACTACACTGAATATGCCGAGACTGGCGATCGAAGCCCGCATCAAGGCGGAAAACCTGATAGAGGATGAACGCAACAAGGATGCCATTGAACAGAAGGCAAAAGAAATTTTCATCGAATCCGTACATACTATGTCGGTTCTTGTAGCCGATCAGCTTTATGAGCGTTATCAGTATCAGCGTACGGCCCTGGCACGTCAGTTCCCGTTCATGATGGGAAATAATGTGTGGAAGGGTGGTGGTGAGCTGAACCCGAACGAGCAGGTGGGGGATGCATTGCGCAGCGGCACGCTGGGTATCGGATTTATCGGCGGACACAATGCGATGGTGGCTCTCTACGGACAAGGTCACGGACACAACCAGAAAGCATGGGACACGCTGTATGAAGCTGTGATGGAAATGAATAAAGTGGTAAACGAATATAAAGAAAAATATAACCTGAACTACTCCGTTCTGGCTACTCCTGCCGAAGGACTTTCGGGACGTTTCACCAAAATGGATCGTCGGAAATATGGAAAAATCCCCGGAGTGACAGACCGCGACTATTATGTCAACTCTTTCCACGTAGATGTGAAAGAACCGATCAGCATCGTTGAGAAAATCAAGCGTGAAGCTCCGTTCCACGCCATTACGCGCGGCGGACATATCACGTATGTAGAACTGGACGGTGAAGCACAGAAGAATGTACGTGCCATCGCCAAGATTGTGAAAGTGATGCACGACGAGGGGATTGGCTACGGCTCTATCAATCACCCGGTAGATACTTGTCATAACTGTGGTTATAAAGGGGTTATCTTCGATAAATGTCCGGTGTGCCAGAGTGAAAGCATCCTCCGTATGCGCCGTATAACTGGTTACCTGACAGGCGATTTAAGTTCCTGGAACTCTGCTAAACGGGCAGAAGAACAAGACCGCGTAAAACACCTGTAAGGAGTTGAAAATGGCCTCACTAATAGGCTTCTATCTTTAATTTTTTAATTTTCAACTTTCAATTTTCAATTTAAGAAGTGAATTTATTAGGAACTTATCCTGAAACGATTGTCGATGGTGAAGGCATCCGGTACTCTATTTATCTTGCCGGATGTTCCCATCACTGTCCCGGTTGCCACAATCCGGAGAGCTGGAATCCGGGGGCGGGGGAAGAATTGACGGAAGAAAAAATACAGTCCATCATCCGTGAAATCAAGGCAAATCCTTTGCTGGACGGTGTTACTTTTTCCGGTGGTGATCCGTTTTTCCATCCGGAGGAGTTTCTGCTTCTACTGAAACGGGTGAAAGAGGAGACGGGGATGAATGTGTGGTGCTATACAGGATATAGCTACGAAGAAATCAAGGCACAGCCCCGCTTGAGCGCTGCCCTTGATTATATAGACGTATTGGTGGACGGACGCTTCGAGCAGGCTCTTTTCTCTCCGTATCTGGAGTTCAGGGGAAGCAGCAATCAACGGATCTTGAAGCTGAAATAAACTGCACTAAAAAAACTTATTTTTCAAAGGAAACAAAAACACCTGTACCATTGTTTTGTTTACCTTTACGAAACCAAGTGACTCATTTTTCATCACAGAGTAACGCGGTGCTTTTTTTGTAGTCGGTGGTGTTTGTGTTTGCATCCCTGCGTTGCTTTATGGTGAAAAAAGAATGACTACTTACAAGAATAAGTTTTTATGGTACAATCAATAAATCCAACTCAAAAAATAGAGGAAACCGACGGATTGCCGATGCCTAAGCGTATTTGGGCGGTGGTGTCCGTCGGATTTGCTCTTTGTATGTCGGTATTGGATATTAACATCGTCAATATCGTACTACCCACGCTTTCGCATGATTTTGGGACTTCTCCCGCTGTAACCACCTGGATTATCAACGGCTATCAGCTGGCCATCGTCATATCGCTACTGTCTTTTTCCGCTTTGGGTGAAATCATCGGTTACCGGAAAGTCTTTCTTTCAGGTATCGGTCTGTTTTGCATCACTTCGTTGATTTGTGCCTTGTCCGATTCGTTTTGGACGCTAACCGTCGCCCGTATTTTTCAGGGGTTCAGTGCCTCTGCCATCACCAGCGTGAATACGGCACAGCTACGTTACATCTATCCGAAGAGCCAGATTGGGCGGGGAATGGGGATTAATGCGATGGTCGTTGCCATATCGGCTGCCGCCGGGCCTTCTGTGGCGAGCGGTATTCTTTCTATTGCCAGCTGGCACTGGTTATTTGCTATTAATGTTCCGTTAGGACTTACCGCATTGTTTCTCGGCATCAAACATCTGCCAAGGCAGGAGGAACGCTCGAAACGCAAATTCGATTATATCAGCGCCATAGCGAATGCGGTTACCTTCGGCCTGCTTATATATACGCTGGACGGATTCGCCCATCACGAGGAAATGGATTTCCTTTTCATCCAACTGGTTGTATTGGCAGTGGTAGGCACGTACTATGTGCGCCGGCAACTGACGCAAACTACTCCGTTACTGCCGCTCGACCTGTTGCGGATTCCTATTTTCCGGTTATCTATCCTGACTTCCATTTGTTCTTTTATCGCTCAAATGTCGGCAATGGTTTCCCTGCCTTTTTTCCTGCAGAACACTTTAGGACACAGTGAGGTGATGACCGGACTTTTGCTTACTCCGTGGCCGTTGGCTACGCTGGTCACGGCTCCATTGGCAGGGTATCTCGTGGAGCGTATTCACCCCGGTATACTGGGAAGTATCGGGATGGTTTTGTTTGCCATCGGGCTTTTCTCGCTTTCCAGTCTGACTGCCGAATCATCTGATATAAGTATTATCCTGCGTTTGATGTTATGCGGTGCAGGCTTCGGATTGTTTCAGACGCCAAACAACAGTACAATTATCTCTTCCGCTCCTACGCAGCGTTCGGGAGGGGCCAGTGGGATGCTGGGAATGGCCCGCCTGTTGGGACAGACCACCGGAACAACATTGGTTGCCTTGCTTTTCAGCTTTGTCACTCATAGCCGGAGCACGGCTGTTTGCCTGATGGTGGGGAGTGGGTTTGCCGTTGTGGCAGCTATCGTCAGTAGCTTGAGGCTATCACAGCCTTCCACCCTGAAAAGAAAATAATGAAGTCCTGAAAGAGGATTAAGTCTTTCAGAACTTCACAGGAACATCATACAACATATCAGTAAGTAATCATTCAAGATGAACTTGAAAGATTTGACTTTCTAGTATTTCGTTTCCCGTATGACTTCTACCAGACGGCGGAAGTCTTCCGGATGCACATCACCGATGTTTCCGATACGGAAGGTATCTGCTTTTGAAATCTTTCCCGGGTAAATCACGAATCCTTTATTTTTCAGTGCATAATAGAATGTTTTGAAGTCGAATCCTTCATGCGGATAAAGGAAAGAAGTGATGATAGGCGACTGGATGTCATCTTCGAGCAGTGTTTTGAATCCGAGTGCACGCATTCCTTCCACCAAAATACGGTGATTTTCGCAATAACGTTGGTAACGTGCTTCTACGCCTCCTTCTTCAATCAATTCGGTCAGGGCTTGTTTGAAAGCACGGACAACGTGTGTCGGTGAAGTGAAGCGCCATTTTCCGTGTCCTTTTTCCATTGTTTCCCATTGGTCGTAGATGTCCAGGGAAAGAGAGCGTGCCACTCCTTTGCAATATTTTAATTCCGAACGGCGGGCGATGATGAATCCGAATCCCGGTACACCCTGAATACACTTGTTGGAACTGCTGATTAGGAAGTCGATACCGAGTTCGTTTACATCTAAGGGGATACCTCCGAAGCTGCTCATACAGTCTACAATCAGCTTTTTACCATGCATCTTGACGATGTGGGACAGTTCTTTGATCGGATTCAGGATACCAGTCGTTGTTTCGCAATGAACGAAAGCGACATGTGTGATATCGGAGTTATTGCTAAGATAATCGTCTACATATTCAACTGATACCTGCTCTGTTTCTTCAAAAGCCAGCATGTCGTAGTCGAGATGGTAATATTCTGCAATGTTGCCCATACGGTCGCCATAGGCTCCGTTGCTACAAATCAGGAGTTTGTCTTTCGGGGTGATGGTGGCGCCTAAAACGGCCTCCACGCAATAGGTTCCGCTTCCCTGTAAAAGGATGGAAGTGTATTCTTCCGGTTTTTTAGTGGCGATGTTAACCAGGTCTTTGCGGAGTTCCTGAACAATGCCGAGGTTGTAGTCTTCGTCCCATGTACACCAGTCGGTCATCATGGCTTCTTTTACTGTTTCAGAGGTGGTTAGAGGTCCCGGAGTTAATAACAAATATGGTTTCATAATGATGTTTTCTTTAGAAATGAATAAATAAATGATTTTGTTTCTTTTCTGATTGTTGGGTGCGGGCTTGAATGTTAGTTGCCGGCGTTGATCGTTTCAATCAGTGCGGGAAGTTCTTCGATAGTGCGTATCACGTAAGAAGCTCCTGCGGCAAGCATGCGCTCTTTGACATCGGCGATGCGGGCTTCGAGTTCGGAGGCAGGCATTGATTTTGTTTCTGCTTCGGTAAGTGCCATTTCATTGCTGCCGAGAATCACGCCTACACTATACACTTTCGCGTTCACTCCTTCGAGAATATCGGCAATCGTATCACCCACTTTTATAACGGCGTCGAGGCTGGGGACTGCTAATTTCGTCAGGTTCTCAAAAATCATGTAAGGAGCGGGACGTCCGGCGGGAAGTAGGTTGGGAGTGGCGCAATAATCCACGTGGTATCCTTTTGCCTGTGCGGCGGGGAGAACTACATCCATCATTTCGCGGGTATAGCCGGTGGTCGATCCTATTTTAATACCTGCGGCACGCAATTTTTCCAAAGTTGGGATTACTCCCGGAATAGGGTCTGTGTAGTTTTCGAGAGAGGCGAAGAGATGCTTCTCGAAAAGGCGGTTTAGTTCTACCACGTCTTCTTCCGTCCAGGCGCGTTGGTAACGGGCGGTAAACTGTTCGTTCACGTCAGGCATGGAAAGTAGTTCGCGGATGTGTTGAATTTTGGGTAGTCCCATTGGTTTGCGGGTCTGTACAACATCGATTACCAGTCCTTTTTCGGCAAATGCTTCGATAAAAGCAGCCACGGGGGCAAAACATCCATAGTCAACGGCTGTACCAGCCCAGTCCATAATAATACATTCAATCTTTTTCATTCTTGTTTCTATATAATATTGGTTTATTCGTCAGAAATTAGTAAGAAGCGAGGGAGGGGACGGGGCAAGATTCGTTCCCGCGTATTTCACCCTGTTTCCCTTTTCTGTATTTTTGTGTCAGATAAATCATTGCTAAGGTGAACGCAAAGGTGCAGACGATTCCTACTGTCCCTGCCATCGTATTGTAGAATTCCAGCCAATTTAAATCCGGGTTGAAACATTCTTTCACTACCAATACCACCACTGTGCCTGTGTAGCCGATGGAATCGACCATCGCTATGAAGAAACCTACATTTCCCTTGATGCGGAAACAGGCGATGAAGCGGTCGAAGAAAATGGTTTGAAAGCTCAAGTAGGAAAAATAGAGGCAGAGGCTCTGGATAAATAACCACACGAGCGGAGAAAGTTGCAGGGTATGGTAGTTGAATGCCACAGTGCTAAGTGTGATTGCTCCCGCAATGACAAGGGTCAATAGAACGGAAAGTACTTTGATGTGGCTTTTCATCACTGCCAGGGTGGCGAAAATAGCCAGGATAATCAGTGTGACTACACCGTCCACTTTGGCGAATACCCACGGGGAAAGTCCGGCGGCATTGACGTCTATGATTTTCACCAGAAAGTCTTCCTTGACATCTTGCAAAACGGTGAGAAAGAGGTTGGCGAAGAAAAGCAGTGTCAATATGGGAGCAAAGCTGCGGAACAGGTTCCAGCGTTGTTGTTTGTTGAGAGTGACACGTTCCACACGCAGTGCTTTGTCTTCGGCAGTCGGTTTGGGCAGGTGATCGAGGATATAGCCCAGTCCTGCCAGCAAGGGCAATGCTACCGCACCGATCAGTGCAGGCATCCAGAATTCACTGACATGCAGGGTGTCGACAACGAAAAGTCCGATGGATTTGGCTGTGCCGCTACTGACTGCGATACTAAGTCCGAAAAGGGAAGCGAGCAGATCCGTCACCCGGCGTCCTTCGAGGAAGCTGAAGATGACTCCCCACATACAGCCAAGCGACAGTCCGTTGAAGAACAACGCCAACACATTGAACGGGCGGGGTAGGCATCCGAAAAGAACCAAAGAGAGTTCGGCCACTAAAATAGAAACAAGAATGAATTTCAGGCGGCCTTCTCTCTTCAGTTCGGAAATAAGTTTGATCCCGATAAACTTGGATACCATATATCCGAATATCTGGATGATGCTGGTGGCTATCTTATAGTCCATACCAAATAGTTCCATGCCGTCGAACGTGGCGGCGGTGAACGGTTTGCGTAGTGCGTAGACTAATGAATAGGATAGCAGTGCCGCTCCTCCCGCATAAAGGATAAAGAGTAAATCGGAAAGTTTCTTTTGGGCCGAAGGCGACAGTTTTTCTTTGAAATTCATAATGCTATTTTTTTTGTTTCCGGTGCAAAAGTAGGGTGTCGGAGCGAACGAAAAAATGAATTTCAATGAATCATATTGTATATATGAGCCTTTAAGTGTACTGAAATATTAATGTAATATTCATGCAATACAAACATAATACCTTAGTCATTCCTTTGCAACGGAATCAATTAACAAACCGAAAAATCATGGACGAACTTACGGATATTTATAAAAGAATAGAGTACCTGCGCAACAACGGGGTGAAGATGAAAGAAATTGCCGACCGGGTGGATATGGCTCCGAGTGTGTTGTCTGCTTTGTATTCGAGTGTGCTTCCCGCTTATATCGACTTATTGAAAACACGCACACCGGACGAGGCGCTGGATGAAGCTTTGGCACTGGTGAATAATGTTTCCAAGAAACGCTTATTAAATAATGTGGGATCGGTGAGGCTGTTGCTTCAGGAGATGGAACCGGACGTGCAGAGCGAGGCGGAGAATGGCAACTCTTTTATCAAGTTGCTGGGGAAAGAGGCGAAGGAGTCTGTGCAGGAGGTGTATAATTATAGCGGTATGTATCTTAGTTACAGTTTGTCGTCTTCTACGGATAGCTTGAAGATCGAGCCGTACATGATTTGTGCTTCCGAGAATAATGAGTATGTGAAGGTGGGGATGATTAATGCGTATAAGTCGGTGCATTGGGGGAGCGGGATTATCAGTAATCATCAGAACTCTTACCTGATGTTCAACGAAAGGGATTTGCCACAGTTTGCGCTGGTGACTATTTACCTGCAACTTCCGCATTATGAGTTTCCGAATATGCTGAAAGGGCTTTATCTCTGTCTGGACTACAATCATAATCCGATTGCGCGTCGTATTGTACTGGTGAAACAGTCGGATAGTACGGATGTTAATCAGTTTCTGGAGATGGAAGGGTGTCTGGTTCCGCGGGCGGAATTGACTCCGGAATTGGAGGTGTACTATAATTATACGTGTCAGGAGGGAGATTATATCAAAACGTGCACGGTGCCTTCACCTAAGTTGGATGAGACGGATTTGGAGAGAGAGAAGAAGATGTTGAAGATTTAAAGACAAACAACAATAAAAAAAGATCCCGGATGAAAATTGGTTTTTAAAACCTTTTTCATCCGGGATGATTCTTTTTATATGTTTTCTCTATCTTTCTATTGTTATATTCGCTAGAAGAAGAATCGCAAAATATCATTGAAGTTAGCCCATATCAACAGACCGAAGAGCAGAATCATACCGGTCATCTGGGCGTATTCCATAAACTTGTCGCTCGGTTTGCGGCGGGCTATCATCTCGTAGAAGAGGAAGAGCACGTGGCCACCGTCTAATGCGGGGATAGGGAGGATGTTCATGAAAGCCAGGATGATGGAAAGGAAGGCTGTCATATACCAGAACTGGTGCCAGTCCCAGGTAGCGGGGAAGATGCTGCCGATCGTTCCGAAGCCGCCCAGTTGTTTGGCTCCTTCTTTTGAGAAGAGGTATTTCATGTTTCCTACATAGCCTTTCAGGGTTTTCACACCGAGGGAGACACCTGCGGGGAAGGATTCAAAGAAAGCATATTCTTTTTTTACCATAGGGAGCAGACGGTCTGTGACGAGACAGGCGGTTACACCCATCAGGTAGGCGGAGTCTACACGCATACTTAGCGTGTCTGTTGCACCGTTACGCACATAAGTCAGCGTGATTAGACGCGGATCTATGCTGTCTTTGAGCAGGGTTGCTTCGTTTTTCTTACGTTCTGCCATCGCTTCTTTGAAGTCGGAGAAAGAGATCGGTGTTCCGTTCAGGGCGATGATGCTGTCACCTGCCTGGATTCCTGCTTGTGCGGCAGGAGAGTTCACCATTACGCTGTCTATAACGTACGGGAAACGGTAGGAGGCGAAGCGGACACTGTCTGCCAAGAGGCGTTGCATCAGGTCTTCCGGGATATAGACGGAGGCTTTTGCCCCGTTACGGATGACGCTTACTTCGCGTGCATCGGCAATCTGGCTCAACATGTCGCCGTCATAACGTTCGAAAGGAACACCGTCGGCAGAAAGGAGGATATCACCGTCCTGGAAACCTACCGCTTTGGCAGTCTCGTTGAATTCCATACCAAGAGGGGCTTCCTGTACCTTTATATATTGGTCGCCCCATGCAAAAAGAATCATGGAGTAGATGAACAGTGCCAACAGGAAGTTGAACAGTACGCCACCCACCATTATCAGCAGACGTTGCCACGCCGGCTTGGAACGGAACTCCCACGGTTGTTCGGGTTGTTTCATCTGTTCGGTATCCATCGACTCATCAATCATGCCGGCTATTTTGACATAACCGCCCAATGGCAACCAGCCTACTGCATACTCTGTGTCACTTTTCTTGGGTTTGAACTTAAAAAGGGTGAACCAAGGGTCAAAAAATAAGCAGAATTTTTCTACACGCACCTTAAACAAACGGGCAAAAAGAAAATGCCCGCCTTCATGAACGATAACGAGCAAGGATAAGCTCATAATCAATTGCAGGGCACGAATCAAAAATGTTTCCATATAGTCTATTTACAGTTTAAAGCCTTCAACTAATTCTCTACCGAAGAGAGGATATAAAGGCTATTTTCAATTTATATTAATACTAATCAATTTCTTTATTTTCTTTGTTCATCAATGGGATGAAGCGGATCATATCAGACTGGCTGCTATTTTCCTTGCTTCCGCATCCGTAGCTACATAATCGTCGTATGTCGGATTGGCGATGAAGGCAACCCGTTCCATTGTTTTCTCTATTACGTCGCTCATGCCGAGGAAGCTGATGCCGTCTTTCAGGAAAGAGGCTACCACTACTTCATTGGCAGCATTGACGATACAGGGCATATTCCCTCCGCGGTACATCGCTTCGTAGGCGAGTGCCAGGTTGCGGAACCGTTTCGTATCGGGTTGCTCAAACGTCAGATTCGTGCATTGGGAGAAATCGAGTCTGTCGAAAGAAGAGCTGATACGGTCGGGGTAGGAGAATGCGTACTGGATGGGCAGGCGCATATCTGGCATCCCAAGTTGTGCCTTGACAGCTCCGTCTTCAAACTGCACCATCGAGTGGATGACTGATTGCGGATGCACCACCACTTCGATCTGGCTGGGCTGAACACCGAACAACCATTTGGCTTCGATCACCTCAAAACCTTTATTCATCATGGAAGCGGAGTCGATTGTGATTTTTGCTCCCATTTCCCAGTTGGGATGTTTCAAGGCTTGCGTCTTTGTGACGGATTTCAGCTGTTCCAAGGTGCAAGTGCGGAACGGACCTCCGGAGGCTGTCAATATCACTTTCTCGATCGGGTTACCCACTTCTCCCGCTAAACACTGAAAAACAGCAGAGTGTTCAGAGTCTACCGGCAGAATCGGAGTGCGATATTGTTGTGCCAACTGATTAATCAGTTCGCCCGCTACTACCAATGTTTCTTTATTGGCCAACGCAATCGCTTTCTTGGCGCGGATGGCGTTGATGGTTGGTTTTAGTCCGGCATAACCGACCATGGCTGTCAACACCATGTCGATGGGGCCTGCTTCTACAATCTGACAGATAGCGTCTGTGCCTGCGTACACTTTGATAGGCAGGTCGCTCAATGCTTCTTTCAGTTCGGAATACCTTTCTTCGTTGGCTATCACTACCACTTCCGGCTGGAACTTCCGTGCCTGGGCAATCAGTAGTTCCACGCGGTTGTTGGCTGTCAGCGCATAGGCTTCGTACAGGTCGGGATGTTCTTCGATGACTTGCAGAGCCTGCGTCCCGATGGAGCCTGTTGAGCCTAGGATAGCTATTTGTTTTTTCTTTTTGTTAGTCTCTATATTCATTTTTCTATTATCACTTAAAATACGATGTATTTTTCGGGATTTACCGGATGACCTTTATACCAAAGTTCGAAATGGAGGTGCGGCCCTGTACTAAGTGTGCCGCTGTTTCCTACCAGAGCGATGGCTTCGCCTCCTTTCACGCGTTCACCTTCCTTTTTCAGGAGGGAGCCGCAGTGTTTATAGATTGAAATTAAATCCTGGTTATGTTGTACGCCAATCAGATAACCTGTCTCGGCGGTGTATGTACTTAGGATGACGGTCCCGTCCATGGTTGCCAATACGCTTTCGTTGGGATTGGCGGCGATGTCGGTGCCGTAATGTTTCTTCTCGGCATTGAAGTGGTCGGACACCATACCTCGTGTCGGACGGTATAAAATGAGTCCGGTCACGTCCGGTTGGGAAGTGATGGAGGTCAGGTTATATTTTTCATTCTCTTCATACTGACGGCGGAATTCTTCTTCCCGTTTGGTACGTTCCATCAGTGTGTCTTCGCGGGCAGTGGTCAGTGAATCGAGTGTCTGCACGCTGTCGATGGATACTTTTCCACTGAAGATATCCTGAATGTTCATGATGTAAAGATTCTGCTTGTTGAGCACTTGTTGTAAAGAGTCTACACGCAGGGCATTGTCCACGATTTGTGTACGGACTTCACTGTTCATGTATCCGGGGAGGTAGTTGCGCAGCGGGGTGAAGGTGATGATGCAGGAAGCGATCAGGAAAAGTACCGCCAGCACGCAAAGTAATACGGAAAGTCCATTGAGCTTGGATACGCGAAGTCCGACAATTTCTTCAAGTGTATTTTCATTAACGATCGTTAGTTTATACTTGAACTTGAAATTTTTCCAGAAAGCTTTACTTCGTCTTCTCTTTGGCATCTCGGGTATTTACTGTTTTTACGATTTACTATTTACTATTTTCAGTGGATGAGCGGCTCATCGTTTGATTCGTTCTCACCGGTCATCTTCCAATTCCTCCAGATTGAGCAACCCTTCGGGAAGTTCCACCGTGATGAGTTTCTGTTTCTGGTCTATTCCTACGATAAATTCCTCCTGGGCGGGAACGAGCAGTTCCTCTTCTTCCGCTCCTTCAACCACGAAAAGGGTGTTTACCGTAGTGGTATCTACATCTATGACTTCTCCCAGAAGTCCGTGATGGATGTCTTCCATTTGGAAACCGATGAAGAAGTTCCAGGACAGTTCGCCGTCTTCCGCTTCTTCGGCGTGTTTCACGGGGAAGTAGACTTCAATGTTGGTGAACATTCGGGCACGTTCGGCACTGTCGACTCCTTCCAGTTTCACCAAGGCGGTGGAGTCTGAACGGAAGCGGTATTCTTCGATGAAGAAAGGCACGAAAATGCCATCGAGCAGGCATATCAGGTAATCACAGTCCACACGGTCGAAAATATCGTCCGTGAAGGTAAATTGCAATTCGCCGTGGATGCCGTGCGGTTTATTGAATAATCCTATCTTGTATACTTCTTCTTTCTTTATCATATCCGGGTGATTCTAGCTCCGATAGCGTTCAGACGTCCTTCGATGTTCTGATAACCACGGTCTATCTGTTCGATGTTACTAATGGTACTGGTTCCTTCGGCGCTCATGGCGGCAATCAGAAGGGCGATACCGGCACGTATATCCGGTGAAGTCAGGCGGGCGCCGCGCAGCTTGAAGCCGTGGTTGTGTCCGATGACTACGGCGCGGTGAGGGTCGCAGAGAATGATCTGTGCACCCATGTCGATCAGCTTGTCCACAAAGAACAGGCGGCTTTCGAACATTTTCTGATGGATCAGTACGCTGCCTTTGGCTTGTGTGGCTACAACGAGCATCACACTTAGCAAGTCGGGAGTCAGTCCCGGCCAAGTGGCGTCGGCTATCGTCATGATGGAGCCGTCGATAAATGATTCTATCTGGTATGTTTCCTGTGCGGGAACGTAAATATCGTCTCCTCTTTGTTCGAGCTTGATGCCCAGACGGCGGAAGCTCTCGGGGATGATTCCAAGATTTTCGTAAGAAACATTCTTGATGGTAATTTCGCTTTTCGTCATTGCCGCCATGCCGATGAAGCTGCCCACTTCAATCATGTCGGGCAGTACGGTGTGTTGCGTGCCGTGCAGTTCTTCCACGCCTTCGATGGTGAGCAGGTTGGATGCGATACCGCTGATTTTGGCTCCCATCCGGTTGAGTAACCGGCAGAGTTGTTGCACGTAGGGTTCGCAGGCGGCATTGTAAATGGTGGTCGTACCTTTGGCAAGTACGGCTGCCATGACGATGTTGGCTGTTCCGGTGACAGATGCTTCGTCCAGTAGCATATAGCTTCCCTGAAGTCTGTCGGCCGTTATTTCGTAGATACCCCGCTCTTCGTCGTAGCGGAAGTCGGCCCCTAAATTCTGAATACCTACAAAGTGAGTGTCCAGACGGCGGCGACCGATTTTATCTCCTCCCGGCTTGGAAATCAATGCCTTGCCGAAACGTGCCACCATGGGACCTATAAGCATCACAGAGCCTCGCAGACTGGAACATTTCTTTAGGAATTCATCGCTTTCCAAATAAGCCAGGTCTACATTTTCTGCTTTAAAACTATAAGAATCAATGCCTTTCTTTGCAACCGTCACTCCCATCTCCCGCAAGAGCTGAATCAGGTTGTTGACATCAAGAATGTCAGGTATATTGTTCACCGTCACTTCCTCTGCGGTCAGCAACGTGGCACAGATTATCTGCAAAACTTCGTTTTTAGCTCCTTGCGGGTGGATTTCTCCGCTAAGCCGATGTCCTCCTTCGATTACAAATGAAGCCATTAATTTTTTTAGTATTAAGTATAAAGTGTTTTAGTATCTTCTTTTATTGTTTTGACGATTGTTGGTATAGTTCGTCTTCGGACGGTAGTTCTGATTCAGGCGTTCTGCCATCAGCCGGACGATATCGTCGGTCATTTGGAGTTCCCCGTTAGACAGTTCGTATAGGTCTTCGGCAATCTTTTTGTCGTCCACTGTATCTTTGTTCCATGCCAGGTAATCCTTTTTCATGTGGTTGCAGATAAGGGCAATCAGGTTTCTCTTTTCGTTTCCTTCAGGGAATTCGATCGCTTTTTTTATCAGTACTTCCAGCGTATGTCCGTAGTGACGGTAACGCATACGGGCAGTGGAGTAGGGGATATGGTCCGGGCGGGTCACCAGATTGTCCTTGCGGATGATTTCATACGGATAGTCAATATCCAGCTCAAAACCGGACATGATAGCCAGGTGGTCCCAAAGCTTGTGCTTGAAATCGGGTACATCACGCAAATGGGGGAACATATTTCCCATAATGTTGATGATGGTGTTGGCACAACGCTGACGTTCTGCACGATCCTGAATGGTCAACGCATAATCTACCATGTTCTGGATGCTACGTCCGTATTCGGGAAGCGGCATTCTTTTCTGTTGAGTATTGTATTGCATTTGTTAAATTAAAATTGAGAATTAAAAATTAAAAAATTAAAGAAGCTTTTTCGGCATGGAGGCAACGAATTCTTTCAGGTAGAAAGGTTCGAAGTAAGCCACGTCTTTATAGTCTTCATCGGCCACTGCTTTTTCTGCCAGTGGGAACATCATTTTAGCCAACGGATGGATATTGTCGATAAAATGTGCGTTCGGATGCGTGATCTGTTCGCGGCATTTGTCGGCTCCGTTTCCAAAGAAATAAACCGGTTGTTCGTTCAGGAACTCCAGGTAAGAGTTCTCATCTACGATGTCGGCGGCAACTGTACGTTTCACTTGTAGACGACGGTCATAGACGGCTGCATATACTTCCATGCGGCGGGCGTCGATCATCGGACAAAGCAAAGCGTTTTCGGGCAAGTCGTGATACAACAGCACCGGAACACTCAATACTTCCAGCGTCGGGATACCGATCAAGGGGATATTGCGCCCGTAACAAATTCCTTTCGCCATAGAAACCCCGATTCGGAGTCCGGTGTACGAACCCGGTCCGCAACTCACTGCAACGGCATCCAAAGGGATGGCATGACTGTCTATGAACGACAATGCTTCATCTACAAAAACTCCTAAAGACACGGCGTGTGAAGGGCCTTTCAAGTCTTCTTTCACAAAAATCGTCTGTCCGTCTTGACTGGCCGCTACCGAGCAAACAGAGGTAGAGGTTTCAATATTCAGTATACACGACATAAAAATCAGCTTATTAAATTGTCGCAAATTTACATGATTATTTCCAATTCTTAAAATATTCGTGTACTTTTGCACAAAACTTTAAGGTTATGATACAGTCTATGACAGGATACGGTAAAGCTACGGCCGAACTTCCTGATAAAAAAATAAATGTAGAAATCAAGTCGCTCAACAGCAAGGCAATGGATTTGTCCACTCGCATCGCTCCGGCGTATCGTGAAAAAGAGATTGAAATCCGTAATGAGATTTCTAAAGTTCTGGAACGTGGAAAAGCTGACTTCAGCCTGTGGATAGAGAAGAAGGAGGGTGCGGATGCTGCTCCCATCAATAAGGATGTACTGAAAAGTTATTATAGCCAGTTGGATTCGATAAGCCGCGAACTGGGGATTCCTTGTCCCGCACCGGAAGACTGGCTCCAACTATTACTCCGCATGCCGGACGTGATGACGAAAACGGAAATCCAGGAACTGACGGAAGAGGAATGGAGCATGGTGCATGCTACCATACTTGAAGCCATCAGTCATTTGGTCGATTTCCGCAAACAGGAGGGGGCTGCATTGGAAAAGAAATTCCGTGAGAAGATTGCCAACATCAACAGTTTGCTCGAACAGATTACTCCTTACGAGAAAGAACGTGTAGAGAAAGTGAAGGAACGCATCACTGATGCTCTCGAAAAGACGTTAAGCGTAGACTACGACAAGAATCGTCTGGAACAGGAACTGATTTACTACATCGAAAAACTGGATGTCAACGAGGAAAAACAACGTCTTAGCAACCATCTGAAATATTTCATCAGCACGATGGAAAGTGGTAGCGGACAGGGTAAGAAGCTTGGTTTTATCGCCCAGGAAATGGGTCGGGAGATCAATACGTTAGGCAGCAAGTCCAATCATGCTGAAATGCAGAAGATCGTAGTTCAGATGAAGGATGAACTGGAACAGATTAAGGAACAGGTACTGAACGTGATGTAAAACAGTATCTATCATTTTTAATTCTTAATTCTTCATTAAACTTATGACCGGTAAGCTAATTATTTTCTCTGCTCCGTCGGGTTCGGGCAAATCTACTATAATCAATTATCTGCTGACGCAGAATTTGAATTTAGCGTTTTCAATTTCTGCTACCAGCCGTCCTCCGCGTGGAACGGAGCAGCATGGGGTTGAATATTTCTTCCTTACGCCGGAAGAATTTCGCCAACGCATTGAGAACAACGAATTTCTGGAGTATGAGGAGGTGTATAAGGACCGTTATTACGGAACGCTGAAAGCGCAGGTAGAAAAGCAATTGGAAGCGGGTCAGAATGTGGTGTTTGACGTAGATGTGGTTGGCGGATGCAATATCAAGAAGTTTTATGGCGATCGTGCGTTGTCGGTGTTTATCCAGCCGCCTTCGGTGGAAGAATTACGCTGCCGGTTGGAAGGACGTGGAACGGATGCGCCGGAAGTGATTGAAAGTCGCATCGCTAAGGCGGAATATGAATTGGGTTTTGCTCCGCAATTCGATTGTGTGATTGTCAATGACAATTTGGAAACTGCTAAAGCGGAAGCTTTGAAAGTTATCAAAGAGTTTTTGGAACAATGAATAAGCAGAAAACCGGAATCTTCAGCGGATCATTCAATCCGATTCACATCGGACATCTTGCTCTAGCCAACTACCTTTGTGAGTATGAAGGATTAGATGAAATCTGGTTTATGGTGAGTCCGCAGAATCCTTTGAAAGCACAGGAGAAGTTATGGAATGATGAATTACGTCTCGAACTGGTAAAGTTGAGCATCAGTGACTATCCTCGTTTTCAGGCTTCAGATTTTGAGTTTCATTTGCCTCGCCCCTCATATAGCGTATATACGTTGGAGAAACTGCGTGAGGCATTTCCCGATCGCGAGTTTTATTTCATTATCGGTTCCGATAATTGGGAACGTTTTGGATATTGGTATCAGTCCGAACGTATCATTAAAGAGAATCAGATTCTTATTTACCCCCGTCCCGGCTTTCCCGTCAAAGAGGAGGAATTGCCGGAAACGGTGCGTCTCGTTCATTCTCCTGTATTTGAAATCAGTTCTACTTTTATTCGAGAAGCACTGGATGCAGGGAAAGATGTTCGATACTTTGTGCATCCAAAGGCTTGGGAGGCTATCCAGTTTACTCCGTTAATCGATGAAGAGTAATAACGATGATTTCCGCCGGAGCGCCGACACGGATTGGTAATTTGGAGGTTCCTATTCCGTTTGTTATAATCAAAGGTATTTTTGCAGAATTATATGCCAGTCCGGTGATGAAACGATTGCCATAGTGTGAGTTAAGTGCCGGGGCAACTCCGAATACACGGACTTGTCCGCCGTGGGTGTGTCCTGCCAGGGCAAGGTCGGTGTTAGCTACTGAAACATCTTCGATGTAATCCGGAGTATGAACCAGTAAGATGACAAAATCTTTGGGAGAGAGTGCCAGAGTAGGCGATACTCCGTTGCGCCCCAGATCAAAAGGATTGCGCACTCCAGCGATAATGATCTGCTGCCCGTCTTTACGAAGCGTATCTACTTCATGTTCTAACGGACGCATGCCGTAATGTTTCATTGTATTCACAATATCGTCGTGGCAACGTTCGTAGTCGTTATTGCCCATTACCCCATAAGTGCCCATCGGTGTTTTTACGCGTGCCAGTGCGGAAAACAAAGGTTCCACATATTCACAACCTTCCTGATAGTCACCACCCATTAGAAGCACATCAGCCTTTTGAGCAATCAGTAGGCGGACAAGGTCGTTCAGACCTTTTTCTTTCAGCAGACTTTTGTAGTGTAAGTCGGA
Organism: Bacteroides celer; assembly: GCF_002632415.2. Taxonomy (NCBI): domain Bacteria; kingdom Pseudomonadati; phylum Bacteroidota; class Bacteroidia; order Bacteroidales; family Bacteroidaceae; genus Bacteroides; species Bacteroides celer. Next base: position 1,485,482 of record NZ_CP178209.1, read on the forward strand.
AATGAAAGCGATACGGAAACCTTCAAAGGCTTCGGGAACATCGCGGTGTGTAAAGTCATATTTTACTACACGGTCCACTCCGGTATAGACAGAAGATACATCTACGCTGGAAGAAGTGATTTTTGTTCCCCGCAGTACCAGATCCGACGATTCGTGTGTATCGGTAGAAGTCTTTTCCTTTGTATTCTGCTTTTTGTTTTTGGAAACATTCAGCTCTTTGAGTTGCGAGTGGTCGGGGGAGAATAACCCGGCTATGGCATTAGCCGTATCCGGATAAATAGAATCTGAATTTAAAACAGGGCGTGGCAAGGTAGCCACCATATTCTTTTTCGACTTACAGGAAAACAACAAAAGTAATGTCAACAGGATAACAGGGTAGATTGTTTTTATTTTCTTCATCTTCTCTTAGTTTGAAGTTTTTCGGGGTGCAAAGATACGAAAAATCATGTATCTTTGTCCGTCAAAACTATTTATAATATATTAAAGTATGGAAGAAGTAAAACGTAACTCGCTACAAGCATGGATATTAGCTGCACGTCCCAAAACGCTGACAGGGGCCATAACCCCGGTTATGATCGGTACTGCTCTTGCTGCAATGGACGGACGTTTTCACTGGTTGCCTGCACTGATCTGCTGTCTGTTTGCAAGTCTGATGCAAATTGCCGCTAATTTCATCAATGACCTTTTCGACTTCCTCAAAGGAACAGACCGGGAAGACCGGTTAGGTCCCGAACGTGCTTGTGCGCAAGGATGGATTTCTCCGCAAGCGATGAAAACCGGGATTATTATTACGGTTGCTCTTGCCTGCCTTATCGGCTGTACGTTACTCTTTTTTGCCGGGTGGGAATTGATGATCGTAGGAGTGCTTTGTGTGTTATTTGCCTTTCTTTATACCACCGGTCCTTATCCTCTTTCTTACAACGGTTGGGGCGATGTATTGGTGATTGTCTTCTTCGGCTTTGTACCCGTAGGCGGAACATATTACGTACAGGCGCTAACTTGGACACCGGATGTCACTATTGCCTCTTTAATCTGCGGACTGCTTATCGATACCTTGTTGGTAGTCAATAATTATCGTGACCGCGAAGCGGATGCACGCAGTGGAAAAAGGACAGTGATCGTTCGTTTCGGCGAGAAATTCGGTCGCTATTTTTATTTGATGTTGGGGATTACTGCTTCTCTTCTCTGCCTGTGTTTCCTCCGTGAAGGTCATTTCTACGCCGCTTTTCTTCCACAACTTTATCTGATCCCTCATTTCCTTACCTGGAAACGGATGGTGAAAATATACAGCGGTAAAAAATTAAACAGCATATTAGGCGAGACTTCGCGTAATATGCTGCTTATGGGTATTCTTATTGCAATAGGAATGTTGATAAATTGAGAATCATTTCCCGTACATCTTTTCGTAGTAACCCTGATAATCTCCGCTGGTAACTTCTTCCACCCAAGCTTGGTTGGCTAAATACCATTCGATTGTCTTTATGATGCCGACTTCGAATTTAGTTTCGGGATACCATCCTAAGGCATTTGTTATCTTGGTAGGGTCGATAGCATAACGTTGGTCGTGTCCCAGACGATCTTTGACGAAAGTAATCAGATCTTCGTTGATCCAGTCGATTGAAATATCGCCGTTTTCGTCTTTCACTTTCTTTTTGAGAACCTGACGATATTCGGGATTTTCTGCCATCAGACGGTGGATAGTCGAAATTGTCAGTTTCACGATTTCGAGGTTTGTCTTCTCGTTGTGTCCACCAACGTTGTACACTTCTCCGTCTTGACCTTCACGCACAACGAGGTCGATTGCTTTGCAGTGGTCTTCCACATAAAGCCAGTCGCGCACATTGCTACCGTCACCGTAAACGGGAAGATGCTTTCCTTCGAGGATATTCTTGATAATCAACGGAATCAATTTTTCCGGGAAGTGGTACGGACCATAGTTGTTGGAGCAACGGGTAATCGTTACCGGCATTTTATAAGTGTCGTGGTAAGCCATTACCACCATGTCTGCACTTGTCTTAGAAGCACTGTACGGGCTGTGAGGGCAAAGCGGAGTTGTTTCTGTGAAATATCCTTCGGCTCCCAATGAACCATACACCTCATCGGTAGATACTTGATGATAGCGTACACCTTTTCTCCAAGTCGGATATCCTTGTTCGTCTTTCCCCATTACCCATGCACGGCGTGCACAATCCAGTAAGTTCTGTGTTCCGAGAATGTTGGTAATCAGAAACAGCTGCGGATTTTCAATGCTGCGGTCCACGTGGCTCTCGGCAGCGAAATTCACTACATAATCAAAACGATACTCAGCAAAAAGACCGTCTACCACATCGCGGTTGCAAATGTCTCCTTTGATAAAGACACAGCGTTCGTTGTCGATGTCTTTGGCAATCGTTCCTAAGTTACCTGCATACGTCAAAGCGTCCAATATCACGACTTTGATGTCGTTATGTTTGGCTAAGATGTACTTGATGTAATTTGCCCCGATAAATCCTGCGGCACCGGTCACTAGATAAGTTTTCATATTTTATTCTTTATGTTGATTTTAGGATTGTTTAGCCAATTCGATAAGGTACTTCCCATACTCGGTTTTTTCGAGTTTTTGACCCAGTAGAAGCAACTGTTCCGTCGGAATCCATCCCTGACGCCAAGCAATTTCTTCAATGCAGCTGACGTAGAAACCTTGCCGGTTCTGAATAGTGGCCACGAAGTTGGAAGCTTCCAGCAGACTGTCACAGTTACCCGTGTCGAGCCATGCAAATCCGCGTCCGAAAAGTTCCACTTTCAATGTACCTTCTTCCAGATACAGACGGTTCAGGTCTGTTATCTCATATTCTCCACGTGCTGAAGGACGAAGAGCCGCTGCTTTTTCCGTCACACTGGCATCGTAGAAATAAAGTCCCGGAACGGCATAATTACTTTTCGGCACTTCCGGCTTTTCTTCCAGTGAAATCACTTTTCCCTGTTCGTCAAATTCCACTACACCATAAGCGCGCGGGTCTTTCACGTAGTAACCGAAGATGCAGGCGCCCTTTTCTATATTGGCAGCTCGGCGGAGCATGGCGGAGAAGCCCTGTCCGTAAAACATATTATCCCCAAGAATCAGACAGCCCGGTTCGCCGTTCAGGAAATCGGCTCCCAATACGAAAGCTTGTGCCAGTCCGTTAGGTTGTTCCTGAATTTTATAGGAGAAAGACATACCCAGTTCCTCACCCGTTCCCAACAAGTCGCGGAACATCGGCAAGTCGCGTGGAGTCGAAATAATCAACACTTCGCGTATTCCTGCCAACATAAGTGTTGACAACGGATAATAAATCATCGGCTTGTCATACACAGGCATGATTTGTTTGGAAATCGCTTTAGAGAGCGGATAAAGTCGGGTGGCACTACCACCGGCTAGAATAATTCCTTTCATGTTCGTCTGAGTTATTCATTAACTGCGTGCAAAGGTCGGAAAGAATTCCGACGTGGCAAAATTTTAAAATAATTTTTCAATCTGGCAGGAACATTTATTTTATTTGTCCGCCAATTCGATGACTTCCAAGTCCTGAAAGGCCCCCTGGTTGATAACAAAACGTACCAAAGTCCGTACCTTGTGGAAACCGGACATGCCGGCAGCTCCCGGATTAATATGCAACATATCCAGTGTTTTATCATATTTCACCTTTAATATATGAGAATGTCCGCTGATAAAAAGTTTGGGCGGACGTGCCATCAGACTGCCGATGATGGAAGGATCGTATTTCCCCGGATAACCGCCGATATGTTTAATCAGCACTTCTGCACCATCCACCGTGAAACGGTTTATTTGCGGATACAGCTTTCTGATTTCCTGTCCGTCAATATTTCCATATACCGCCCGGAATGGACGGAAGGCGGCTAACCTTTCCGCTACCTCCGGCGAACCGATGTCTCCGGCATGCCAAATTTCGTCACATGGTTCAAAATATTCCAGATATTTCTCGTCCCAGTAAGCGTGAGTATCAGATAATAATCCAATTCTTGTCATAAATTTCTTTGTTTAATCCCACAAAGATACTATATTTGGAAAAATCTTAAAGCACATGGAAAGCAAATATAATTATTTCAAGCGAGATATCAGTTGGCTCTCATTCAATTATCGCGTATTGTTGGAGGCTCTGGACGAGCGTCTGCCGCTCTACGAACGTATCAACTTCATCTCTATCTACTCTTCCAACCTCGAAGAATTCTACAAAATCCGGGTAGCCGATCATAAAGCAGTTGCCTCCGGTGCTACGGAAAGCGATGAAGAAACCGTACAATCCGCCCGTGAACTGGTAGAAGAAATCAATAAAGAAGTCACTCGCCAGTTGGATGACCGTGTACGTATTTATGAAGAGAAACTATTACCTGCCCTGCGCAAAAACCACATTATTTTTTATCAGGACAGCCATGTCGAACCGTTCCACCAGCAGTTTATTAAAGACTTTTTCCGGGAAGAAATCTTTCCCTACCTGCAACCTGTGCCTGTATCCAAAGATAAAATAGTCTCCTTCCTACGAGATAACCGACTTTATCTGGCGATACGAGTCTATCCGAAGAAAGAAGCAAAAGACGAAAGGAAAGAAGATAAAGAAAAAACAGAAGAATCTATTAACAAAGAAAAATATACAGAAGAACGCATAACTCGAAGAAAAAGTGATGGAGCAGATACAAATGTAACAGAATATCGGCAGCCCCTTTACTTCGTAATGAAGCAGCCCTACGCCAAAGTACCCCGCTTCATCGAACTTCCATCCCGCGAGAAAAATCATTACCTGATGTTTACCGAAGATATAATCAAGGCAAACCTCAACCTTATTTTCCCCGGCTACGATGTTGATTCCAGCTACTGCATCAAAATCTCCCGTGACGCTGACATATTAATTGACGACACCGCCAGCAGTGCCGACCTTGTCGCTCAACTCAAGAAGAAAGTGAAGAAACGTAAGATCGGTGACGTCTGCCGTTTCGTCTACGACCGTGGTATGCCTCATGACTTTCTGGACTTTCTGGTAGACGCCTTCCATATTCAGCGTGATGAACTTGTCCCCGGCGACAAGCACCTGAATCTTGAAGACCTGCGTCATCTTCCCAACCCGAACAAATCTCTTCACAGCCTCGAAAAGCCGAAGCCAATGAAGCTGACCATCCTCGACGAAAAAGAATCTATCTTCAACTACGTTGCCAAGAAGGACCTGTTATTATATTACCCTTATCACTCTTTCGAGCACTTCATCCACTTCCTGTATGAAGCCGTGCACAACCCGGAAACCCGTGAAATCATGGTAACCCAATACCGCGTAGCTGAAAACTCCGCCGTCATCAACACCCTGATAGCCGCCGCCCAAAACGGCAAGAAAGTCACCGTATTCGTGGAACTGAAAGCCCGTTTCGACGAAGAAAACAACCTTGCCACGGCCGAAATGATGCAAGCCGCCGGCATTAAAATAATATACAGCATACCCGGTCTGAAAGTACACGCCAAAGTAGCCCTTATCCGCCGCCGCGGACTGAACGGTGAAAAAATACCCAGCTACGCCTATATCAGCACCGGTAACTTTAATGAAAAGACCGCCACCCTCTACGCCGACTGTGGCCTTTTCACCTGCCGCCCGAAGATAGTGGCCGACCTCTATAACCTCTTCCGCACCCTGCAAGGAAAAGAAGACCCGAAGTTCACCACCCTTCTTGTCGCCCGTTTCAACCTCATCCCCGAATTGAACCGCCTGATTGATCGGGAAATCGCCCTCGCCGACGAAGGCAAACAAGGCCGTATCATCCTAAAAATGAACGCCCTCCAAGACCCCGCCATGATTGACCGTCTCTACGAAGCCTCCGAACACGGCGTACAAATAGACCTCATCGTCCGTGGAATCTGTTGTCTTATCCCCGGACAGTCATACAGTCGTAACATTCGTGTCACCCGTATTGTAGACAGTTTCCTCGAACACGCCCGCATCTGGTACTTCGGCAACGACGGCAAACCCAAAGTCTTCATGGGCTCCCCCGACTGGATGCGTCGTAACCTCTACCGCCGCATCGAAGCCATCACCCCCATTCTCGCCCCCGACCTGCGTGACAGCCTCATCGAAATGCTTAATATCCAGCTCGCCGACAACCAAAAAGCCTGCTGGGTAGACGACAACCTGCGAAATATATTCAAAAAAAGAGCGCCCGGCACCCCCGCTGTACGAGCCCAATACACCTTCTATGACTGGTTAAACAAAACAAATAACTAAAAAACAACCAACTAATTAACTAACATAAGAATCCCATACCCGTGTCCTGCAACTTACAACGCCCCACACGGCCTTCCCGCAACGTTCCCGCTGCACATCCCCCGTTATACGCCCTTACTACATGGCTTCCCTCGCAACAACCACACCGACATCTCATGCAACCTCCTCCACAACGCCCACCCCGCACGCCCCTCCGGCCTACTTTTTTCTCCGTCAAGCGAGCCCCCGTAACGGAGCGTCAAAAAGGGCAGACTGTTTGAGCGTAGCGAGTTTCTGCCCTTTAGCGCAGTGCAGGGAGCGAGTAGGAGAAAAAAGTCAGCCTTGAATTTTTCTTTGCTTCTTTCTTTTGTTTCAAGACAAAAGAAAGAAGATTACGAGACAAAAGAAAGACGATTGTAACATAAATGTAACATGTATGACACCTCCCTGCAACGTCAAATCCCGTCCTTTGCAGCCGGAAACAACATACACATATATTTATTATGGAGACTATTTATTTATGCATTATCATCTTCCTCTTTGTACTAGCTGTTTTCGATCTGATAGTCGGAGTCAGTAATGATGCAGTTAACTTTTTGAACTCTGCGGTAGGCGCCAAGGCCGCTTCGTTTAAAACCATTCTTTTCATAGCCGGTATTGGTATATTCATTGGCGCTTCCCTGTCCAACGGTATGATGGACATTGCCCGGCACGGCATCTACCAGCCCGAGCACTTCTACTTTGCCGAAATCATGTGCATTCTGCTGGCCGTCATGTTGACCGACGTAGTACTGCTGGACGTATTCAACTCCATGGGGATGCCCACCTCTACCACCGTTTCACTAGTCTTTGAACTACTCGGAGGTACCTTTGCCCTCTCACTTATCAAAGTACATAATAGCGATACCCTCGGTCTGGGCGACCTCATAAACACCGACAAAGCCCTCTCCGTCATCATGGCGATCTTCGTCTCCGTCGCTATCGCCTTCTTCTTCGGAATGCTTGTACAATGGCTTGCCCGTGTGATATTCACTTTCAACTATACGAAAAAGATGAAATACAGCATCGCCCTCTTTGGGGGGATAGCCGCTACTGCCATCATCTATTTCATGCTTATCAAAGGACTGAAAGACAGCTCCTTCATGACCTCTGAAAACAAACACTGGATACAAGACAACACACTGATGCTAATCACCGTTTTCTTTGTATTCTTCACCGTACTGATGCAAATCCTTCACTGGATGAAAATCAATGTTTTCAAAGTCGTCGTACTGATGGGAACCTTCGCTCTGGCTCTCGCTTTTGCCGGTAACGACCTTGTCAACTTTATTGGCGTTCCCCTCGCAGGTTTCTCCTCTTTTTTAGATTACACCGCCAACGGAGAAGGAAATCCGAACGGCTTCCTGATGACCTCCTTGCTGGGACCTGCTAAAACACCGTGGTATTTTCTTATCGGAGCCGGAGCCGTCATGGTCTACGCCCTCTGCACCTCTAAAAAAGCACATGCTGTAATTAAAACATCTGTCGACCTTTCCCGCCAAGATGAAGGAGAAGAAGCATTCGGAAGTACTCCGATCGCCCGCACAGTAGTCCGCATCAGCATGACACTTGCCAATGGAATCTCCCGAATAATGCCGGACGGCAGCAAAAAATGGCTTGACTCCCGCTTCCGCAAAGACGAAGCAATCATTGCCGACGGAGCTGCTTTCGACCTTGTCCGCGCTTCTGTCAACCTGGTATTGGCCGGTCTGCTCATCGCCTTGGGAACCTCCCTGAAACTTCCCCTTTCCACCACCTACGTAACCTTCATGGTAGCTATGGGTACTTCTTTGGCCGACCGCGCCTGGGGACGTGATTCAGCCGTTTACCGTATCACCGGCGTATTAAGCGTCATCGGAGGCTGGTTCATCACCGCCGGAGCCGCCTTCACCATCTGTTTCTTCGTAGCTCTCGTACTCCATTATGGAGGTAACATCTCTATCATCGCCCTCATCGGTATAGCTGTATTCATCTTGATCCGTAGCCAGGTGATGTACAAGAAACGTAAAGCGAAAGAACAAGGTAACGAAACGCTGAAGCAACTGATGCAAACCACAGACAGCACAGAAGCCCTGCAACTGATGCGTAAGCACACCCGCGAAGAACTTTCCAAAGTATTGGAATATGCAGAAACAAATTTCGAACTGACTGTCACTTCATTCCTTCATGAAAATCTGCGAGGATTGCGTCGTGCCATGGGGTCCACTAAATTTGAGAAACAGCTCATCAAACAGATGAAACGTTCGGGCACCGTCGCCATGTGTCGTCTCGACAATAACACCGTACTCGAAAAAGGACTTTATTACTATCAAGGCAACGACTTCGCCAGCGAATTGGTCTACAGTATTTCCCGCCTCTGCGAACCTTGCCTCGAACATATCGACAACAACTTCAACCCATTGGACGCCATCCAGAAAGGTGAATTCAGCGATGTATCCGAAGATATCACCTATCTGATTCAGCAGTGTCGTAAGAAAATGGAAAACAACGAGTACAACGACTTCGAAGAAGAAATCCGTCGTGCCAACGACCTCAACGGACAGCTTTCACTATTGAAACGTAAGGAACTGCAACGCATCCAAAGCCAATCAGGAAGCATCCGGGTGAGCATGGTGTATCTCACGATGGTTCAGGAAGCACAGAACGTAGTCACTTATACCATCAATTTGATGAAAGTAAGCCGTAAATTCCAGATAGAAACTGAAATGCCGTAAGGACGAAAAGCAAGGATCGTCCACTGAATAACGAACGAATCATACTCCGCACGGAAAGGACTGTCTGATAAACCCTGTTTACATAGGAGGGGGTGTATCAAACAATCCTTTCTTTTTCAGAAATAGGTTTAAAAAAGCTCTATTCTTTAGTATTTGATCTGGTAAAATTGTATATTTATAGTCGATAAGATACTTGAGACGATTTTAGATGCAATGATATAAAAACGAAATGAATGAAATATCAGTTAGAAATAACCACCTTACTGGTTCCTGTCAATGTGCATCAACTGTTTGAGAAATGTGAATGGCCTGAACTAAACTGTTTTGACAGAGAAATGGTTGAAGGCTATTTCTCTGATTTGGTGAATGGTATTCAAACCGATGAGGCTTTGGACGATTGGACGCTGACCGTTGTCCTTTATATCGGCACTTATTTGGGAGCCAACCATATCAGTATCTGGAAACATGGAATCACCGATACGGTAACTAAAGAAAAAGTGCTGACGATAGGTATACCTCTTCCTTGTAGTAAAACCATTCGTTGGGGAGTGAAGAAGAAAGGACGTTTTACGGGTAAAATACCGGATGAAAGCTTTAGGAGGAATAACAGACTCCTTCCCGTCAACTTTGCAAAATATGATAATATGGAGACCTATATAGAAGATAACATCCGGATAGCCCTTTTGAACCTGTTTGAAGTTGGTTTTACCCTGAAAGGATATAAAGTAAAGAAGCGGTAATAAGTAACTGAATTGTAATCAAACTTCTTTTTCATAGGGATTAAACTTGCTTATCCCGGCAGGAAAACGTATCTTTGTTGGTAAGAAAACTATAACCGCAAGTTCTGATTATAAAACCGGAACTTTTGATTATGTAATCAGAAGTTTCAGTTATAAAACCAGAACTTGCGGTTTTAGTTTGTCCTATAGGAAAAACAACTTTTCCTGTAGGGGAGAACAAGTTTTCTACCTATAGCGAGTAAGTTTTCTATTAATAATCAATATTTCAAATAAACTTTAGTATTATGGCAATGTACGTAATGGAAGAAATGCCCGATATTCATGGAACGGGCGAACAGGTACTTTATCCTCGGTTTGCAATGATAGATCAGGTATCTACCGAGGATTTAATACGTCAGATAGCATCCAGCAGTGGTTTTAATGTCGGAGATGTGGAAGGCGTAATTACACAGATCGGTATTGAAATGGCACATCAGATGGCAGAAGGCAAGTCTGTGAAGCTGGATGGTATCGGAACATTCTCTCCTTCGTTGGCGTTATGCAAAGATAAAGAACGCGAAAAGACCGGAGAGGGTGAAACCCATCGTAACGCACGAAGCATTGTGGTGGGGAGCGTGAACTTTCGTGTAGACAGGAAGATGGTGAGGCGTATCAACGGAAGATGTCTGCTGGAAAGAGCTCCGTGGAAGTCGCAACGCTCTTCACAGAAGTATACACCGGAGCAACGACTAGCATTGGCTGTTAGATATCTGGAGGAACATCCTTTTCTGACGGTCTACGAATACCGGAAACTGACAGGTCTGCTGCGCACGGCGGCTACCAATGAATTGCGCCAATGGGCGTATACGCCCGGTTCCGGTATCGGGATTGATGGTAGAGGAACACATCGGGTGTATATAAAGAAAACATAATTCATCATATTTGTATGATGATACTATACAAATACTTTATATCTTTGTAAAACAATGACATAAATCGCGATTTAACCATACCACTGAAAATATGAAAACAAAAACTTTATTAGGCTTCTTTCTCCTCTCTCTCATGACTTTTTGTATATCAGCCTGTCAAGATGATGCAGAGATTATTTTATTTAGCGGTTCCGAATTAATCGACGAAACGGGAACCTGTACGAACACGATTTCTTCTACAGTCCTGTATCTTAATGGATGGGAAGTGTCTTTACATATAAAGGTGAAAATGATGTAGAGAAACAACACACCTTCTTTAATTTTAGCCCGTATTTAGGAACTCAAAGTCTTACAAGAGAAAGAGGTCCGATTACTACGGCATGGTTGGAAGATGTATCTGATTCACCTTATCTCGAAGATGTTTTACCTGCAGATAGAACGGTTGTATATTGGGTGGATACAATGATCTTCAATTTATCTGCGGAGGATTTGTAATCATTTGTACGGGCTTTATTGTAAAGCCCGTATACGTACTTCGGTTGTTTTCTCATTTTTCAATCCTTCTTTTACTTTATTGATATCCGTATTTCCGTAATGATAAGGATACAAAATGTGCGGCTTGATAATTTGAGTTGCACGTATCGCTTGTTCCGGTGTCATGGTGTAGGGTTGGTTGACTGGCAGGAAAGCGATATCAATATCTTTCATTTGGTTTAGTTCTGGAATATCTTCTGTATCTCCGGCGATATAGATGCGGGTCCCTCCCAGAGTAAGAATATAGCCGTTGTCACGTCCTTTGGGATGGAACTTATCTCTGCCGGGAGTCGTATTATAGGCCGGTACGGCTTCCAGTTTCATATCATCTGCCAGTTGAAGCACATCACTGTTCTTCATTTCCTGTCCTCTGTTCAGCATTTTCCGGCAATTAGGATTAGCAATAATTCTAGTCCCGCTTGTTTCGATAGCTGCTATTGCTTTGGTATCGAAATGGTCTCCATGTTCATGCGTAATCAGGATGAAATCCGCCTTCGGCTGTTGTGTATAGTCGGCGTAATCGGATACTGGATCAACGAATATTTTTTGTCCTGCATATTCCAGCAATAAGCTCGCATGTCTGAAGAAAGTGATCTTCAGGCTTTTCCCATTTTGGGTGGTAAATGAATCCATTTCAAAGTTTTGCATCTTTGTAGTCAGGTTAGTTGGGTTGTTAAATGAATGGGAATAAGAAAATCCGTAAGAAAAGCATAATACGAATGCTAATAATAGATTCTTTTTCATATCTGTACAGAATTTGGTTCCCTGCAAAGATAAACATCCGAGAAGATTTATCGGTTCATATTTGAAATGATTCTTTGCGAAATTAACTTTCTTTTTGTGGAAAATAAGAAGGCACGGGAAATATTTCATTCCCGTGCCTTCTCTTATTATTTTATACCTTTACGGTATTCTTATGCGTTCAATGCCTGTTCGATATCAGCAATAATATCATCCGCATTTTCGATACCTACCGATAGACGGATCAAGTCCGGGCGTACACCTGCTTCCATCAGTTGCTCATCCGTCAACTGGCGGTGAGTATGGCTCGCCGGATGGAGCACGCAACTACGTGCATCCGCCACGTGAGTAACGATCGCAATGAATTCCAGTGAATCCATAAACTTGATAGATACGTCACGTCCGCCTTTCAGTCCGAAGGAGATGACTCCGCAGGAACCATTCGGCATATATTTCTGTGCAAGGCTATAATATTTATTGTCCGGCAGTCCGCAATAGTTTACCCAGGCAACTTTCTCATTTTTAGAAAGATATTCGGCTACTTTCTGCGCGTTGCGGCAGTGTTGAGGCATACGCAGGTGCAACGTTTCAAGTCCCAGATTCAATAAGAAAGAATTTTGCGGGCTTTGGATGCTGCCGAGGTCACGCATCAGTTGGGCAGTTGCTTTGGTGATATAAGCACCTTTGCCGAATGCTTTGGTATAAGTCAGTCCGTGGTATGACTCGTCCGGAGTACAAAGTCCCGGGAATTTTTCAGCATGAGCATCCCAGTCAAAATTACCGCTGTCTACGATACAGCCACCTACGCTTGTAGCGTGTCCGTCCATGTATTTGGTAGTAGAATGAACCACGATGTCAGCTCCCCATTCAAATGGGCGGCAGTTGATCGGGGTCGGGAAAGTGTTGTCAACAATCAAGGGAACCCCGTGACTGTGTGCAATGCGTGCAAATTTCTCAATATCCAGTACTTCAAGAGAAGGGTTGGAAATCGTTTCACCGAATAAAGCTTTTGTATTCGGTTTGAAAGCTGCAGAAATTTCTTCTTCGCTGGCATCCGGATTAACGAAAGTCACATCGATGCCTAGCTTCTTCATGGTCACGCCAAACAGGTTGAACGTACCTCCGTAAATAGCGGAAGAGCAAACAAAGTGATCTCCTGCCTGACAGATATTAAAAATGGCATAGAAGTTGGCAGCCTGGCCGCTGGAAGTCAGCATAGCGGCTACACCACCTTCAAGGGCAGCGATTTTGGCGGCAACAGCGTCATTCGTTGGATTTTGCAGGCGGGTATAAAAGTAACCACTGTCTTCCAGGTCGAACAGGCGGGCCATCTGCTCGCTGGTATCGTATTTGAAAGTTGTACTTTGATAGATGGGCAATACGCGTGGTTCGCCTTTTTTAGGCGTCCATCCTGCCTGTACACACAGGGTTTCCGGTTTGAATTGTTTTGCCATAATGTTATCGGGTTTTAATGTTTTATTTCAAAAAATGTTTTAATGCTGCAAAAGTAGGGAAAATAATTGTATTTTTGCCCTGTTTATGAGTGAAATGATACTCTTGCGAAGGAGATAGTTAATGTAGTTATGAAAAATAAACTCTATATTCTTTTATTCTTAGCTTTTCTTTTTTCGGGCACAACTCTTTGGGCACAGCAGAAGGCAACCCCGAAGGCGGGTGAAGGTATCTCTTCTTTTCTGTTGAGGCACAACCGCTCTCCGAAGAAGTATTACGACGACTTTATTGAGCTGAATAAACAGAAACTGGGAAAGAACAATGTGCTTAAAGTGGGCGTGACGTATGTTATTCCTCCCATCAAGAAATCACCTTCCGGAAATACCGGGACAAAGCAACAATCTCCGAAAGCTAAATCAACAAAAATAGGAACTACCCTCAATCATCCTCTGTTTGGAAAACAACTGGCTGATGTGAAAGTCACTTCCAACCGTCTTGCCGGTGCTTGCTTCTATGTGGTCAGCGGACATGGAGGTCCTGATCCGGGTGCTATCGGGAAAGTTGGTAAATACGAACTGCACGAAGATGAATACGCTTATGATATTGCCCTTCGTCTGGCACGTAACCTGATGCAGGAAGGGGCCGAAGTCCGTATTATCATTCAAGATGCTAAAGATGGTATCCGTGATGATTCATACCTGTCAAACAGTAAACGGGAGACTTGTATGGGTGATCCAATTCCTTTGAATCAGGTGCAACGCTTACAGCAACGCTGTGATAAAATAAACGCTCTTTACCGGAAAGACCGTAAGAACTACTCTTATTGCAGGGCGATTTTTATTCATATTGATAGCCGTAGTAAGGGAAAACAAACGGATGTCTTTTTCTATTATTCGAATAAAAAGGGAGAAAGCAAACGATTGGCGAATAATATGAAAAATACGTTTGAGTCAAAGTACGATAAACATCAACCCAACCGGGGCTTTTCCGGCACAGTAAGTGGGCGTAACTTATACGTACTTTCCCATACCACTCCCGCTTCCGTCTTTGTGGAGTTGGGTAATATCCAGAATACGTTCGATCAGCGTCGGTTGGTGATGAATTCCAATCGTCAGGCACTCGCCAAATGGCTGATGGAAGGCTTCCTGAAAGACTATAAGGAGAAGAAATAACATTTTTACTTCTCCTTTCGTGAACAAAATAAAAATCTGAATGTTTTATATATGCAAATCGCCTGATGGCTACTTGTAGGTATGCGAATATATATAGGCTAGTGAATATGCCTCCCCGGCATAACAGGAAGATTGCATAGTAGTTTTGTCGTGTTTTATTTTGTGTTTGTGTTGTGGCGGTGCTGCGATGTGAATCGGGGTACCGTTTTTTCGTTTCTCTTGAATTCCTTAAAGGGCGTGCTATTTCATTTTCTTATCATATTATTGAATAAAATCTTATCAATCCTGTGAACAAAATCCGGAAATGTATGTTATTTATTGTGCAAATCGCCTGATAAAGCTTCTTGTGTGTATGCGAATATAGATAAGTCAAGCAAGGTATGCCTCCCCGGCATGACAGGAAGATTGCATAGTAGTTTTGTCGTGTTTTATTTTGTGTTTGTGTTGTGACGGTGCTGCGATGTGAATCGAGGTGCCGTTTTTTTGTCACATATAAAGAAACGGCAGGCTTACAAATAAGAAACGAGCTTACAAATCTCCTAAAGTATATCATAGAATCTCTGCAAGCTCGTTTTATGAGTGGTGCTTTTGCGCACCTTATCTAGTTGTTATAAAGGCATATTACCATGCTTCTTGGGCGGGTTTGTCTGCATCTTGTTTTCCGTCATTTCCAGTGCCTGAATCAGACGTTTGCGAGTCTGTCTCGGATAAATGATTTCGTCAATATATCCCAGCTCGGCAGCCTGATACGGAGTGGCAAACTTTTCTTTGTAGGCTTCCAGTTCCTTGGCCTTTGTTGCTTCGTCAGCTTTGCGGAACAGGATATTGATGGCGCCGTCCGCACCCATCACAGCAATTTCTGCACTTGGGTAAGCGAAGTTCACGTCAGCTCCGGTCTGCTTGGAGTTCATTACGATATAAGCACCACCGTAAGCTTTGCGGGTAATCACTGTCAGTTTGGGAACAGTGGCTTCTGCAAATGCATAAACTATTTTTGCACCGTGACGGATGATACCATTGTTTTCCTGTGTATATCCCGGAAGGAATCCCGGAACATCTTCGAATGTAATCAATGGAATATTGAAGCAATCGCAGAAACGGATAAAACGGCTTGCTTTGTCGCTGGCATCAATATCGAGAACACCGGCAAGATAAGCTGGCTGATTCGCTACGATACCTACCGAACGACCTGCCATACGGGCAAAGCCAATGATAATATTCTTAGCAAAGTTCGGCATCACTTCGAAGAAATAGCCGTTGTCTATAACACGTTCGATAATGTCTTTCATGTCATACGGTACGTTCGGGTCTACCGGAACGATTGTATCCAGAGAAGTATCTTCGCGGTTTGTTTCGTCAGTGCAAGGTTTTTTCTTAGCTTCATCCATATTATTCTGCGGTAAGAAAGAAAGCAGTTCACGGATGCTCATCAGCAATTCTTCTTCGGTATTGCACATAAAGTGAGTCACACCGCTCTTGCTACTATGTGTCATTGCGCCACCCAGCTCTTCTTTACTTACTTCCTCATGAATCACAGCTTTTACTACATCCGGACCAGTCACAAACATGTGACTTTTTTCTTTCACCATAAAGATGAAATCGGTCAGGGCAGGAGAGTAGCAGGCACCTCCGGCGCAAGGACCCAGGATTGCCGAAATCTGTGGAATCACACCGCTGGCCATTGTATTCTGATAGAAAATATCAGCATAACCGGAAAGGCTCTCGATCCCTTCCTGGATACGTGCACCGCCCGAATCATTCAAAGCGATAATCGGGGCACCGTTCTTCAATGCAAGTTGTTGTACTTTCACAATCTTTTTAGCATTGGAAGCTGACAGTGAGCCGCCATATACCGTAAAGTCATAAGCGTAAACAAACACCTGGCGACCGTCCACCTTTCCGTAACCGGATACGATACCATCTCCCGGAATTTTGTTCTTATCCATACCGTAGTTCGTACAACGGTGAACCATCAACTTATCCAGTTCAACGAAAGTACCCTTATCGAGTAACATCTCGATACGTTCGCGAGCAGTCATTTTACCGCTTTCATGTTGCTTCTCTATTTTATCAACGCCTCCACCAAGAGAAGCGATGCGGTCACGTTCCTCGAACGTGGCGTATGCTTTATTTATTTCTTCCATAATGCAATCCGTTCTTATTATTATGCAATCGGTTCTAATGTTATTAATGTCTGTTCGCCGGTTATGCTATCACCTTCTTGAACCAGAATTTCTTTAATGCGGCAATCCGAAGTCACTTTGTAGTTGCTCTGCATTTTCATTGCTTCGATAACGATGGCAGTATCTCCCGCTTTCATTTCCTGACCGACTACAACAGGTATTTTCACTACCTTGCCCGGCATCGGAGAAATGATGCAGTCGTTCTGTTCCTCTTCCCCTTTCTTGCGCATCCGTAGATATTTTGCCTGGCTGTCCACAATTTCTACATTGAAACTGCTATAATGCGTATTCACTTTATAGCTTTTCCCGTTATCACGGCGAATCAGCTGTGCATTCGAACTGCGTCCGTCCATCAAGATGTTGCAAGTGCCGTTTTCCGCCATCACTACATCTGCTTCAAACGGTTTTCCATCAATGGTAAGCACCACCTTGTTATCTTCCTTGCTGACCAACTCTACTTCGGCCACACGGTTTCCTATATGAATTTCCATAATTGAATTCTCTTTGTTAAAATTAGATTCTCAACACTCCCTTGTGCAGTCCGAACTCTTTCCATTTGCTGATAGGACGGTTGTCGGTAGCCATACCGCTGTTGTTCTCTTCGAGGTTCATCAAGTAGTCCATATAGGCGGCAATCAAAGCAATATTTTCGGAATGTTCGCTAGTGCGCATGATACGTTGTTGCAGATATTCGCCGTTCTTGGTGATGAATCCTGTATCATAGTGACCTTCCACGAAATCGGGAGTGTCCATGATGGCACGCAGATAGCTGATGTTGTTTTTCACACCGGTCAACTTATATTCGTGGAGTACGCGGCGCATCCGCTCGATAGCGTATTCGCGGTTGGTAGCCCATACAATCAGTTTGCCGATCATCGGGTCGTAGTAGATTGGAATTTCATATCCCTCGTACACATAACTGTCGATACGTACACCGATACTGTTCGGCTCTGTAATCTGTTTGATGATACCCGGGCTCGGCATGAAATTCATTTCTGTATCTTCGGCACAAATACGACACTCAATAGCGTGTCCGCGTTGCTGGATATTTTCTTGTTTCAGTTGAAGCACCTGTCCGTCGGCAACTTTAATCTGCTCTTTCACCAAATCTACCCCAATCACTTCTTCCGTAATCGGATGCTCCACCTGTAAACGGGTGTTCATCTCAAGGAAATAATAGTTGCGGTGTTTGTCAACAAGAAATTCGATAGTACCCGCACCAATGTAGTTTACTGCTTTAGCCGCGGCTACCGCTTTTTCACCCATGTCTTTCCGCAGTTCGGGAGTGACGAAAACCGAAGGAGTCTCTTCTACGATTTTCTGGTTACGGCGTTGCACGGAACATTCGCGTTCGCACAGATGAATGACGTTTCCATGCTTGTCACCAAGAATCTGGAACTCGATATGATGAGGCTCTTCAACGAACTTCTCCAGATAAACCGTGTCATCGCCAAAGGAAGACAACGATTCGCTCTTGGCAGTGGTATAAGCTTCTTTCACTTCTTCGACACTGTGGATGAGGCGCATACCCTTTCCACCACCGCCCATAGAAGCTTTCAGCATCACCGGGTATCCGATCTTATTGCAAAGTTCTATGGCTTCTTCCACACTTTTCAAATTGTCTTGTGTGCCGGGAACAACGGGTACTCCCGCCTCGATCATTTTGATACGGGCAGCAATTTTATCCCCCATGGCTTCCATTGTTTC
Organism: Bacteroides celer; assembly: GCF_002632415.2. Taxonomy (NCBI): domain Bacteria; kingdom Pseudomonadati; phylum Bacteroidota; class Bacteroidia; order Bacteroidales; family Bacteroidaceae; genus Bacteroides; species Bacteroides celer. The sequence goes on from NZ_CP178209.1 coordinate 1,503,893, forward strand.
CGGATTAGGTCCGATAAAGATGATTCCTTCTTCCTGACATCGACGGGCGAAGGTAGCATTCTCGGACAAGAAGCCGTAACCCGGATGGATGGCGTCCGCATGAGCTGCTTTCGCCACTTCGATGATTTTTTCTATATTCAGATAACTCTCTTTGGATGCTGCCGGCCCTACGCAATAAGCTTCGTCTGCATAAAGCACGTGCTTCGCGGTCCGGTCTGCTTCGGAAAAGATAGCGATACTCGTTATCTCCATCTCCCGGCAGGAGCGCATCACCCTTACGGCAATTTCACCGCGATTGGCTACTAAGATTTTTTTTATCATACTTTTTTCAATTAAGTACATACTTATTAATGTCTTCCTATCTAATGGACATACTCCACCCGACGAAAAACAGTATTTTTTTGATTTGGGGCTTAACAAGTGATGCTCTTTCTCCTAACCCACGAGGAGGGGAGCGTCTTACACAAAATGGCAGGTCTTCTGACTGACTCTTGTCTTATTTGCCTTCCCGATTAACATCAGTGGCGTTAAACTAGTTCAATTATAAGACATTGAACAGAGCTTCACAGCAGCGGGACTGTCCGGGACTTACACCCGATTCCCTATTAATCGTCGTCCGTTGGATACGGATTCTGAACCATTTCGGGGGGCAAAGATAAATAAATATTAAATAAGATGTTCCTTTTTTGCACGAAAGTTTCATTTTTGTGCAATGCTTATCTTTAAAACGGGGATTTGTCTTCGATTAAGAATATTGTATATCTTTGTAATGTCATTAATTATATAGTAAAAATGAAATATTTAAATGAACCCGTCAGGCGCCAGGATCGTCTGCTGGAAGAAGAAAAAGCTCTTCGTTTATTACAAACTGCAGAATACGGAATATTGTCGATGCAGGCAGTAGGAGGCGGCGGTTATGGAATTCCTGTCAATTATGTGTGGGATGGTGCTCATTCTATTTATATTCATTGTGCACCCGAAGGGGAGAAACTGCGTTGTATCTCTGCTTGTGAGAGAGTTTCTTTTTGTGTGGTAGGAGCCACTCATCTTGTTCCCGACAAGTTTACGACGGGGTATGAGAGTATTGTACTGACAGGGACAGCCCATACTGGACTTTCGGAAGCCGAACGGATGAAGGCGCTTGAACTGCTGTTGGATAAACTCTCTCCTGAAGATAAAGTGGTAGGAATGAAGTATGCGGAGAAGTCTTTCCATCGCACGGAGATCATTCGTCTGGATATTGATAACTGGTCGGGCAAATGTAAACGGGTTTGATTCTTTAATTAGTGTGTAACCTTGCTACTTTTCTAAACTATATTTCTCCTGATATTGTTAAGTTGATAGTAATTAATTAAAAGGAGATATTCGTATGAAAGAAAAGAAAATAGCTCGTGAAGAAAGAAATCAGGAGAAACTGGCTAACGGTGATTGGGTAATGGCAGAGTTTTATGCAACGTGGTGTCCTCATTGCCAACGTATGAAACCGGTTGTTGAAGAATTTAAGAAACTGATGGAGGGAACATTGGAAGTGGTATTGGTAGACATCGACCAGGAACCTGCCCTTACAGATTTCTATACGGTTGAGTCGACTCCTACCTTTATTCTTTTTAGAAAAGGACAACAGCTTTGGAGACAATCCGGCGAATTACCTTTGGAAAGACTGGAAAGAGCAGTGAAAGGATTCAAATCCTGACGATTATTGCATAGCTTATCACAATGATATACGTGGCTGATTCTATGTTGGTGTGTCTTTGTCTGGCATACTTCTAATATGCATAAAGAAAAGCAGAAAGTATTCTCCGGTGAGGTACTTCCTGCTTTTCTTTATTTTCTTTGTTTTTATTGCTGTCTGTTGAGTCGTAACTCATACAGGCAAGCCTGTACCTCTTCAAGACTGCCGGTATGTTTTCCTTCATCATCAGACAGTTTGATACATTCTCTCCATTCCTGATTGACATTCATCTTACATTGTGTCAGTTTCATCACGATGTTCGAAGGCTCGAATCCGGTATCATTGGTAAGGTTGGTACCGATTCCGAAAGAGCAGCGTATTTTGTTCTGGCAGTATTCCTGAATATCCAATGCCTTTGTAAAGTCGAGGGCATTGCTGAAAACGATGGTTTTGGTCGTCGCATCAATTCCCAACTCTCTGTAACGGGCAACCAGCTTGTCGATAAACTCAAACTCATTACCGGAATCGCAACGCACTCCATCAAATAGTTTAGCCTGTTTGCGGCTAAGGTTACTAAGGAAGATACCGGAAGTATATGTATCGGAAAGTGCGATACCCAAATCCCCGTCATAAACATTCACCCAGTTTTCGAGTGCCATATAGTTGGCATGTTTATATCCGAACTGTGCTCCATGAAACATAAACCATTCATGTGGATGAGTCCCCATCATTTTCATTCCATATTTCATTGCAAAGTTACAGTTGGAAGTTCCGGTGCAATAATGTGCCGTCTCATTCAGCTTCTTGATAACCGTTTCCTGCACATCAATGGAGAATCTTCTCCGTGTGCCGAACTCTGAAAAGCGAAGCTGATGTTGATTCGACAATTCTATTTTCTCCGACAGCTTGCAAAGAATCTCGTTCATGTCTGCTACATTGCCAAAGAAACGGTTTTTGATTTCGGAGACAATAGCGAGCAAAGGCACTTCGTATAAAGTCACTTTATAAAGCAAGTCAGTCACTTCGATGTGGAGATGACAGGCTTCATCCAGATGAATATCAATCTTATTAGGGTCGAAACGAAAAGAAGATAACCACTCCCAGTAGACCCTCGGAAGGAATCTGCAGTTTTTCGTCATATATTCCAGCTCCTCTTCCGTAAACCTCAACTGACTAAGATTCATAATCTCTGTCTTGAGTGCCTTCAGGAAATCTTCGGTATATTGAGTTTCATTCCGGTCGTTGAAACTAAACGTGCCCATTGCATAGGGAAACAGTTTGATATAAGCATACGATGTGGTAAACTTATAAAGATCGGTATCTAGTAATGTCTTAACAATCATTTCGTTCGCTCTTTATATTTTATAACGTCGTAAAGTTAGTATTTGTTGAATAATATAACGACTTAATCATTAATGCGAATCAGTAGTTGAAACCACTTTCTGATTCTGTTATTTAAAATGTTATTATTCAGTTAATTATCTCGTTTGTTTATTTCTTAATCTCCTTGAAAATCAGTATATTAGAAGAATAAAACCACTCATTATTCTAATTATGATTCCCAAGGAGAAAGAGTTAAAACTTATAAAAATATATATGTATATCTGCGATATTTACCAGTTTTCCCTGAAATTCAATTGCCAGAGATTCAGTAACAATGCCAATCCTGTCTTCACAGATGAGGAACTGCTTACTGTATATCTGTTCTGCGGAGCGTATCAACGTTACTTCAATATCAAAGATATGCATACATTCACTAAAGAATATCTGCTTTCATGGTTTCCTAATCTTCCCTCGTATCAGACATTCAACTATCGGTTGAATCGGATGAGTGAAGCAATTAGCGAACTTGTAAAGCATCTCATTACATCCTTTAAACCAGAGGAGTGCGATTCTATGACATCACTTATTGACTCTATGCCCATTATTACCTGTGCAGGAAAGAACAAAACCGGTAAAGTTGCTACTGAAATTGCAACTAAAGGATACTGCTCAACCAAGAACATGTATTATTTCGGGCTCAAACTTCACACCGTAGCTTTCCGCAGAAAAGGAACCATCCCATTCCCTGAAATGATAATCTTATCATCGGCAGAGGAAAATGATTTGACTGTTCTTAAAAGAGAGGCGGCTGATAAACTGACCCACAGGAATATCTTTGCAGATAAGATATACTCGGATTTCTCTTTCTGGGGAAACAAGCAGCAGGAACAGGAGGTTACTATGCTCACACCTGTAAAAGCAATAAAGGGAGAAGACAACATTATTACTCAAAGGGAGAAAGCAGGCAGAGACCTGTTATCTACAGCTGTTTCAAAGGTCAGACAACCCATAGAATCTTTTTTCAACTGGCTGAATGAGAAAACAAATATTCAAAGAGCGATGAAGGTCAGATCTACATCTGGGCTTCTTGTACATACGATGGGAAAAATTGCCATCGCATTCATTTATTTAATTTTCTAAAACAAAGAATCAGAGTTCAACTACTGATTCGCATCATTAATAATTATGCCTTTTTTTATTCGGGGGAATAAAGTCAGGATCTGAATATATATTCTGTTTGCAATGGCAAATTCCTTATCTCTTATTATACTTACCTCAATAAGTCAAGCCGATTTTCAGCGTAATGGAATGGTGCGACAATTCTTCCTTAAACGTCGTATGGAAATACGGATCTTCCTGTTTCTTTGTCCGTTCCAGTTTCTGGAGTTCATAACCTGCCATCAAATTCAGTTTAATTTTCCGGTTGACTTTGAATTGTGCACCGATGGAAGGAGAGAGGTAAAAGCCTCCGTTTGCTTCTCTGTCTGTGGCAAAAGACCCACCGATATGACATTCCAGATAAGGAGTCAGTCTCCTGGGCTTCGTTATATAAAATTGCGCACTGGCATAAAGCGGGATAAGCAACTTCTCGTAAACAGAAAGTCCGCTGCCCGCACCGATGGCAAACCGTTGACTGATGTGGTAATGACTGACGATTTGCCAGTTGAAAGGCGTATAAGAAGGTTGATTCATGGAAAAACCTGTCCCGATATATGTAGTGTAAGAGAGACGTCTGCTGTCTGTTTGTCCGTCGGCACATACAGTAATGAAAGATAGCAGTGCAAAATGAATATAAATTTCTTCATAATGATGCAAGGATAGAGTCTGATAATACGATGGTTAGCTACTGCTATTGCACATACACGGTTATGCTTTTAACGATATGCAATGCAGTTGTGAGTGAAGAAGTATCTCTGGTAAGATCTCCATTACTTCCATCCGGGCTGCTGTGTCCGATCAGTTTGGCTGTAAATTCTTTCTTGCCGGAAGTCAAATCCACTTCTGCTGCGTAGACAAGGGCAGGCTGTCCGCTCCCTTCTTTTCCACCGGAGTAATTGGCGTCTCCTTCTTTGGCCGATTTCGGATATGCATCATTGAAATCTGTAGAATGATTGATTTCAATTTTGACTATAAACTTCTTCAACTTCCCAGTTGGCGACATCTTCACATTAAAACTACCTTTCGGAGTAGCTCCGCTGATACCGTCCGTCAACGGTTCCTTTTTGCTAGGGAGATATAACCCGTCTTCATATTGGATTCCCCGCTGATAACACCAATGCGGCAGCGCTTCCTTTCGGCGGTTACCGCCGGAGGCTTGCCAGGATTGAGTGGCTATTTTGTGTGTCACATACACGGTGGACAGATAATTCCCTTCCATGTCTTCAGTCCAGATTGCAATCTGGGGCGGATTTTTGATGTTGATGCCTAGAAACAAAGGAAAATTATGCAACCACTCTTCCCCTTTTTCAATAGATATTTTAAGATCGTTACTGTCGTATTCTACTAAATCCCGGTTACATCCACTATTTATCAATAGAGAAAGAAACCATATTCCCATTATTGTCATTTTATTCATTTGATTAGAGTTGTTTTTGTAACCAGAGGTCTACTAATAGATTGATGCCTTCTTCCAATTCCTCCCAGCCGCTTTCCTGCTGAATCTTGAGGCCGTTGTAGACCGGGCAGTTTTCTTCGAGCAATGCCAGATAACTGATGGCTGCGGTGATGATGGAAGCCATAGCGGCAATCTCTTTTTTCGGATGTTTTGAAAGTTTGCTGACTGCCTCTACCAGCCAGATTCCTTTCTCTTCCCGTTTGTTGCGCAACTCTTTCACAAACTTATTGTCCGTTGTCAGTTCCCAGCGATACAGGCGTTTCAATGTATAATTCTCCCGTAACCACATGATTTGTCTTTTGAATATCTGCTTGATAAATGTGGCTAAATGAGCCTGATCCGGTAACTCTTCATCGAAATTAATCCAATAGTCGTTCTGCTGAATGTAGGCTGCTATCAGTCCATCCAGCGAATTGAAATAACGGTAGATAAGCATTTTTGAAACTTTGGCCTTGGCTGCTACCGCATTGATCCCCAACCCCTCGAAACCGCTTTCTTCAATGATGTCGTTGACGGCTGTAATCAGGGTCATTTCCGTAGCCTGTCTGTTTTTAGTAATCTCTTTTTCCATACTTTGATACTTTTGTTACTGACTGGTCACAAAGATATGTTTCCTATCGGTAACATCAAGGAAAAAGAGATTATTTTTTGTAATGGTTGCCGGTTAATAACCTATCATCTTTACCGATAATACGTTATCCGGTCGTTTTATGATAACGCCACTGTCGGATTATGAACGGTCAGTCCGCCATCCACCACAATCGTTTGTCCGGTGATGTATCTGGCATCGTTCGAAGCCAGAAAAGCGATGGTAGCTGCAACATCCTCCGGTTCTCCCAGATAAGGAGTGGCACATTGACCGAGGAAGATATTACGTACATCCTCATTCAGGTTGTCCAATGCAGCGGGAGTAAGTACCAGTCCCGGAGCTACGGCGTTGCAACGGATGTTTTTCTTTCCCATTTGAGTAGCGATATATTTCGTCAGGTTGATGACACCCGCTTTGCTGGCGCCGTATAAAGTACCGTTGGCATCAGCCGTAAGTCCGCTTATGGAAGCTACGTTGACAATGTTCCCGCCGCCATTGGCAGTCATGATAGGAATGACCTGTTGGGAAAGATACATCGTGCAGCAGAGATTCAGGTGGAATGCTTCGTCAAAGTAGTTGATGTCCAGCTTTTCGATGCTAAGGTCACGTTTGGGATCAGTTCCTCCTACATTATTAATCAGTACGTCTATTCTTTGATATTCATTCATGGAAAAATCAATCAACTCTTTGCAACTCTGGAGTTCGGTGGCGGAGAAATAGACATGACGCACGTCAGCCCCTGCGTGCGTGAGTTCGTTGGCAAGCTGCTCCGCTCTTTTCTCGGAATGGTCAGCGATGACTACTTTGCCTCCTTCGGAGACAATGCGGCGTGTGGTTGCTTCGCCGATACCACCGGCGGCACCGGTGATGACAACTACTTTATTTTCGAATCTGTTCATATAATGGGAATTTGATGGTTACCTTCTATTAGAAACAGCTGGCAGAGGAATTTGTTAGCCCTCATAAACTCTCTTTAATAAGATAAGGTGTTCGATTCGAAAACTTTTGCATCTTTTCCAGTTTTACGCTCTGATTATTTAAGAAAACTGTTAAATGTTAATGCCTGCCCACTCATTTGTTAATACGGCTCTGATTCTATTAAACCATGTTATAAGATACGCTGCTTTGGCCTCAAAATTTGGAGATAACCGAAAAGTACGTATCTTTGTACTGTGTTTTTCATAGTATTAGATTTAAGGTTAACAAAAGATTGGCTGTCTGGGATAGATAGCCTTTTTTTATGCCTGTAAGTCAACTGCAGACCGAAGAGATTAAAACAACGAATATTGGTTATCCCGCAGGCTTTTCATCTCCCGTTCCTTTACGATATCCTCTTCGGATAAATGACCGATAAGTAGCGGTGAGTTTTTATCATGTTTCCTCCTATTATATACTGCCGTGTTATAATTGCCTTTGATGGCATAACAATAAATACATCCGTTCAGACAACTTTCATAAGTTCCGATATCAATGCTTTCAATGCAGTTGCAGATGTTACGCTGGTTTTTATCCTTTTGGGCGAGGATGGAATAACCGATGATCTTTTCTATCAGATTCTTATCGATACACAGGCCGCTCGGAATACCCAAATGTCTTAAATCCACCTTCACAGTACAAGTATCCAACTGTATGTCGGGATAAGCGTCTATTGTTTTTTTAAAAGAGACAGCCATTTCTTCTATTTCCTCTTGAGTCAGCGGATAGATGTTGAATGACCGTACAGAGTTCCGGATATGCTGGTAATGATCTATGAATCCTAGCATACATTTGGCAGTGTGGTCTTTGAGTCCGTCGGCAATCCGGGCAAATGCTTCCTGATGGAAAGAAACATTGTATTCCTCGTTCGTCAGTATCGGATCGTATCTCCAGATCACCCTTTCCCTGCCGATTTTATCAGCCAGCTTTTTAAAGGTATCCATTCGTTTATCGATGGAGGGCAAATGATTTTCCAGCTTTTCTCCGTAAGGGTTAAGTGTAAATTGGAAGTAATAGTTGTAATCCTGCAATTTCTCCAGTTGGTTGAGCATAGGTGCCGGGTTCTTGGTCCAGAAAACAAAACAATCTACTACAGCAGGAGATAAAGAGATCTTGCTAATCATTTTCGGATGATATGGATTGGGCACTAATACATATCTTTCTTTAATCCGGTTAAAAAACCACTGGGAATAGAATGCCGGAATATCTGTCCGGCGGCTGGCACTGATTATCATAGTTCAAAGTTACAAAAAAAAAGCCGATGTTGTTTCAATGATGTCCCTTTTTTGTATTCTTACTTACCCAAGAAGTAACTTGTGTGAATGAATATGTTAAATGTTAACGTGAAAAGTCTGAAATGTTAATACGCTTCCCAGAGTATTAAACCCTGTTATAATATGGGCTGTTTAGGCTCTAAAATTTGCTATTTACCTGAAATATGGTACCTTTGTACAGTGTTTTTTTCATAAGTATTAGATTTAAGGTTAACAAAAGATTGGTTGCTCGTGATGAGTAGCCATTTTTTGTTTTTATACACTATGATTGTTTATTCCTTAATCATAGTCAACAGCATCTTAAATCTCTCCACTGCTGTAAGGGCATGCGGCGCATTCGCCGGAAATACGATACTTTCTCCTGCTTTTACGGTGAACAGAGTTCCGTTTACGGTAATATTCACTACCCCTTCCAATACCTGCACGAGCGCATCAAACGGGGCACGATGTTCGCTTAACCCTTCTCCTTTATCAAAAGAAAATAAAGTGATATTTCCTACCGGACTTTTGATTAACTGTTTGCTGATAACGCCTCCTTCAGTATATTCAATGAGAGAAGCCAAATGGAGCACAACTCCTTTTTGAAATGATTGTTCCATATTTGTTTTATTTTTAAGTTAATATCATATAGAGAACACTTTTCGAATATGCATTGTTTGTCTATAACAAAAAAAGATTTTTATTGTTATAGTACGAAAGACTCAATAAACTAACCATTATTATGAAGAAGAATATCTTATTGTTTGGAGCACTGATAGGTGCTTTCTTATTGGTTTCCTGTTCGGGAGGAAACAAGAAACAGGCTGCGTCCTCCGTCACTCCGGAAGAATTGGATAATGCCAGTAAAGTGATAAACTATTATCATACATCGCTCATCGTGTTGAGGCATGTAGCTAATGCAAAAGACGTAAATGCGGTCTTGGGATATATGGAACAGACAGGAAAAGTTCCTGAAGTATCTCCGATAGCACCGCCTGAAGTATCTGCCAGAGACACTGCGGAATTGATGGATCCGGGAGATTACTTTAATATACAAGTCCGTCAGAATCTGAAGCAGAGTTATAGAGGACTTTTCAGTGCACGGGCGCAATTCTATGATAATTTTAATAAGTTTCTCTCTTACAAGCAGGCCAAAGAGACAGCCAAGGCTGGCAAGCTCTTGGATGAAAACTATCGGCTAAGTGTAGAAATGTCCGAATATAAACAAGTGATTTTTGATATTCTAAGCCCTCTCACGGAACAGGCTGAAAAAGAACTTCTTGCCGACGAACCGTTGAAAGATCAAATCATGGCTATGCGTAAGATGTCCGGCACTGTGCAAAGCATAATGAATCTTTATTCCCGCAAACATGTACTGGAGGGTGCTCGCATTGATGTGAAGATGGCAGAATTGAAGAAAGAACTCGAAGCTGCAAAGAAACTTCCTGCTGTCACAGGCTATGATGAAGAGCAAAAGAATTATTATAGCTTCCTGTCTTCTGTGGAATCGTTTATGAAAGATATGCAGAAAGCAAGAGATAAAGGCGCATATTCCGATGCAGATTACAATGCGATGTCGGAAGCCTACGAATATGGACTTTCCGTTATCTAAAGAATTCTTCCTCTGTTTGAATGAGTTGCAATCATGTTTCTTCAAGCAGGGGATGCTTTTTTAATTAAGTAAAGAAGTCCTTTTTTTACTATCCCCTTTTAAACAGGAGTTTTACTTTTGCATTTGGATTAAGAAATAATATCTTTGTTATATGCAATCATTTCAACTGATAAAACCCTGTTTTGCACTGGCTCCCTATATACGGCATTACTGGATATTGCAAGACGACTCAATAGCTCCTGTCTCCGAACGGACTCTGCCTATTGGCTGTATGCAACTGGTATTCCATAAAGGGAAACAACTTCTTTTGTTGGGTGAGTCGGAGCTGCAACCCCAATCCTTTATTTCCGGACAATCGGTCGGTTTCTCGGATGTGATGTCTACAGGCAGGATAGAGATGATTACTGTTGTTTTTCAACCTTATGCAGTAAAAGCATTGTTTCACATACCCAGTCATTTATTCCGCGGGCAAACTGTAGATACCGATGCGATGGAAGATGTAGAACTGTCGGATTTAGTGAAACAGGTCACGGATACTTCTGATAATGCAGTTTGTATTCGGTTGATAGAGCAGTTTTTTCTTCGTCGTTTATACACTCTTCCCGAGTATAATCTCAAGCGGATGTCTGCTGTCTTTCATGAAATAAACCTCCGGCCGCAAATCAACATTTCTCATTTGTCGGAAACAGCCTGTTTGAGCAGTAAGCAGTTTGGGCGTATCTTCGCCGATTATGTCGGCACTACTCCCAAGGAATTTATTCGTATTATCCGTATGCAACGGGCGTTATCCATGCTGCAACAGGATGCTACGATTCCTTTTGTACAAGTGGCTTATGAATGTGGCTTTTCCGATCAGTCTCACATGATAAAGGAATTCAAACTCTTTTCCGGTTATACCCCTGCGGAGTATCTTTCTGTATGCGCCCCTTATTCCGATTATTTCTCTGAACTCTAAAGATGTCTCTTTTTTCCTATCGGGCTTCCTCGTGTTACCCTACTTTTGCAATGTCTTTGCAAAGGCTTAGTAGTAACCATAAAAAAGAAACGAGATGAAAAAATTAATTGCATTTTTTGAGATTCCTGCTACCGATTTCCGTCGGGCTGTCGATTTTTACGAAACTGTGTTGGGGGTGCAACTTCCGACTTTTGAATGTGAAACAGAGAAAATGGCTTGTTTCACGGAAGAAGGTGAAACTGTCGGTGCTATTTCTTATGCTTCAAATTTCGACTTTCTTCCTTCAACGCATGGCGTACTTATCCATTTCAACTGTGAGGATATTGAACAAACGTTGGAAAAAGTGCTTCTGAAAGGAGGGAAAGTTGTCATTCCCAAAACAAAGATTGAGGCAGACGATAAAGGATGGTTTGCCGTATTCACGGATAGTGAAGGAAACAGGATTGGCGTCTATGCTGAAAAATAACAGGTAGGGAAGAGGGAACAGCCTGTCTGGAAGTGACTGCTGTTCCTTCGTCCCCTTATCCTGATTATTCTACCGGAATATAGATCTCCGTCAACAACTCTTCGGGGGGAGTGTCACATGGATTGTTCAGATAGCGTTCAGCACTGGCTTCATCACGTATCGTACATTCCATTTCGGGCAGATACTTTCCGTAAATCGTATCGTACACAGCTTGCAGATTGTTATACGGGCCTTTATAAAGGAAAATAGCATAACGTCCGGCTGGGATAACCTTGAATCCCACATCACTTTTGGGGGCAACCTTTACAGGCATTACCATGCATACGTCTGTACGCAGTTTCTCGGCTGGCGTCACTTTCGGATCATCGTGGTAGATGCAAAGCGGGCTGAAATCTCCCATCGGCAGTTTTTGTTCTTTGATGAATTGGAATAAACGGCCCCAAGTGCCACCGTAATCATTCAGTTTGTAGTCGCCTGTAAGGCGGATATAAATCACATTCCGTTCGGAGACATTTCTGATCTCTTTTTTTAGTTCCAGGTCTGGCCTGATAATCGCTGGTTTCATAATTACAAAGTTTTTATTGTTTCTATATTCTAAAGGTGAAATGCCATAAAATTGCTTGAACACTTTCGATAATGAAGAAGGGGATGCGTAACCAATCCGGTAGGCGATGTCAGCAATCGGAATATCCGAGTAGCGGAGTAGGCGTGCGGCAGCTTCTGTCCGCGTCCGGACAATAAACGTACCAATCGGTTCACCGAGAAAAGCTTTCATGATCCGGTGAAAGTAAAAAGGAGAAAAGTTTGAAATTCTGGCCAGAGATTTTAAATCAATATCTTCTCCTAAATGTTGGATGATGTATTCCACTACAACATTTACGCACTTTTGATATTCCTCTTTCGTTGTTTTTTTCTGTTGCATAACTAATTTTGGTATTTCACTTCGCAAAGGTATTGGTAAAAAAGCGAAATGACTTGTCCGATATTGCGGAAATGTCAACTTTCTATTTTCTTTCTATGGTTGCCCTATACTTGTTTTGAGAATTTATTTTGATATATAATGTACCTTACAGTGGTGTTATGGTGTGAACCATGACCAAATTTTTAACCGTTAATTGCGAAATTGATTTTCTTGTTTTAAATAATGTCAAAAACTAAAATAAAAAAAGCCGGTTTTGTTATAAACTATTATTAAAATGATTATATTGTAACCGAATTATTAATAAAAATAGCCATGGATAAAACAATTGTAGGGAACAATGCCGGAAAGGTCTGGTATGCCCTGAAAGAAATTGGTGAAATTTCAATACCTGAATTGGCGAGAAGATTAAACCTAAGCGTAGAAAGTACAGCATTGGCCGCCGGTTGGTTGGGACGAGAGAACAAAATTTGTATCCAACGGAAAAATGGATTAATTGCTTTATCTGATGAAAGCGCTTTTCCCTTCAGCTTTGGATAATAGCAGGTTTTGTGAGTGAATATCTTTGAAGTTCCGTTAACTTATAAGTAAGAATATGTCCGTATAAGGTATCACAAGTTAAGTTTGAACTTAAGAAGTTTTATATTTAAAAGAGTTGCTCAATAATAGGGCAACTCTTTTAACGTATAATAAACGTATAAAAATGTCGAATCGTGTCCGGATGTAGATAAAATTTATATACTTGTATTCCACAATAATAATTGCCTGTTTTTTCTCTGGCAATTCTATTCCGGAGAATATCTTTAGAATCCTACCCGTTTTCTTCCCTGGGAGAAATCCATTCCTTCGTAATTATAGATTTCAGCCAGTGTCATGGGGTGTGTCTGTTCGGGAATATCCAGGCTTTCTTCCTTGATTAGTTGATTAACCTTATCAGTAGTCAGGTCTTTAAACTCGTATCGGGCAGCCAGACGTCCTTTTCTAAGCAATGCTTCGTCGATATCTTTTAATGGAGCATTAAAGGTGCAGATAAATTTGATACACAATTCATCGCTCAATAGCCCGTCGCTAATATTCAGTATGTTGACTAAGCCGGCATTCATACGGTTGCCTCCGTTGCGGCTTGACAATAGTTCTTCGCAATCCTCTACGATGAAGATAGAATTCTTTTGTTGGCGGATGAAAGTGATAAAGCTCGGATCCGAAAGTTTATCTACCAGGTCTCCACTCATATAGATCATTCTCTTTTTTCCAAGATTGATAAGGTGGCGGATATAAGTCGTTTTTCCTGTACCCTGTTTTCCATGCAAAATGATTAATCCGCTTTTGTTGTCCTCCAGCAGAAAGTTTTCGATCTCGGCAGCTACGGGAACAAAATCATCGTTATAGTGACGATCAATCTGAATAGCAGGTTCATTAACTTGCGATTGTTTCAGGCTGAAGTAGTTATGAGAGTATGTTACTATAAATAGATTGTTAAGTTTCTCATTTTCCTTCTTGTGGTTTTCGCAAATCTGATTGATCTGATTGATTTCCTCCTTGTCGATATTGGAATAGACAATCTTTACGCAATTATCAAAATAGCCGATCATCAAATTCTTTTTGCAGATAACGATACAGTCGTATAACTCTTTTGTAGATGTATTATCTTCTTCTTCCTCCTCTTCTTCTTTTTCATTTTCAAAATGATTGCAGTACACATGCTCGAATATATCGAACGCGTCATCTTGCTGATAAAGTTCCTTGATTTCTTTCAGAAAATCCTGGTTTACTTTATATTTTACCATTTTCATGGAAGGGAATCGTTTGAATATCTGATAGAATAGACTACAAATGCTACTGTCGCTGAACCATCCTGTGGAGTAATCAAAAATATCTGTGAAATCTGCGAGTGTGTATTCTTTACTCATTTTTTCTTTTTATATAAATAGAATGGCAAAGGTACGAAATAAATCTATGATATGAACTGAACCGATTTATCATTTTCTCGAAAAACATAGGTGTGGATAGTTTCCTGTATTTATATCAAAGCTCCTGCAAATGATTTTTCATTTTCATTTCTCATGTTCTCATAATACATGTGATAACAATTTGTAAATCAGTTATATAACACTATGAGAAATAAAAGAAGAAAGGGTATTTCTCATAGTATTACCAGCATTTTGTCCACAAAACAAAGTATTTCTCATAGCTTTTTAAGGCATTTCTCATAATCTTTCGTAGGGCAAAGAGGCTAATTAATTGTAATAGATTCAATGCTACATATTCAGTTATGCATTGATTAATAATATATTATAAAGCGTTTATGAAAGTGTATGGAGTAGATATTCGCATGTTTTCCTACCGGTATCTGAATCGTTCCACTAGAGTGGAAAGATCTGTTCACTAGAGTGGATAGAACCGTTCACTCCAGTGCAACGATCTGTTCACTAGAGTGCAACGATACGAATAGTGGTAGGAAGAAATAACAATGATTAGGGAAAAACATAAAGGTATAAGGTGAATAACATACAGGAAAGCATTAAATAGCAAGAAGTTGCTTAATAAAACCGAAGAAGGAAAGGAGTAATCGTAAATCCGGCAAAAGTCCGGAAAAACTACAATTATACTGTATGAGAAATGAGTAAAATGTATAGACGGAATATGAGAATACTATGAGAAATGGTTTAAACCCTATGAGAAATGCTCGATTTTACGGACTAAATCACGGAAAAGCTATGAGAAATGCCCTTTTGTGTTTTATTTCTCATAGTATTATCTGTTTGATTTACAGCTGATTATTATGTATGTTATGAGAACATGAGAAATGAAAAAGAAAAATCCTTTTCAGTAAAGTGAAGATTCTACGTATCATTCTCATACAAGTATCATGTTAATGAATCAAACTAAGGAATGGAATTTACTATAAAACCACTATCCTTATATCTATCTTTCTTTCCTCTTATTTTTATGAACTGATTCTTTAATTGCTCCCTAATGCAAACTGATTCCCGGCACACCTACGCGCCCGCGTGTGATATAATAATGTGTATCCCTCTCGTCATTTCCGCACACAATTTCCCCATACTTAAAAAATATGTTCTACAACATCGTTATGCATCAGCACTTTAGCAAATGTATTCAAAAATAATTAGAAAAAATAGTTTGATATATTTGGAGTGTATACGAAAAGGGCGTACTTTTGCACCCGCTTTCCAAGAGAAGAAAGCCTTGACAAATTGACTTAGTGAAAAGCGGAATCCCACTTAAAGAAAAGAACAAAAAACTTCCGAAAAAGTTTGGATTATAATAAATAAAGTTCTTATCTTTGCAGTCCGATTCGCAAAGAAAAACGGCAAGAGTTATTCTTTCATACATTCTTTCCCTTTCGCATAGAGAGCCAGAGAAACCGAGTAAAAAGAAAAACTAAAAAAAAACTTCCGAAAAAGTTTGGTAGTTAAAAATAAAGCCCTTACCTTTGCACCCGCTTTTAAAACGAAAGCAACAAGTTCTTTGAAATATTGATAAACAATACAAGTAGTACAAGTAAAAAAAATAGAACCGTCAATACTTGTCTTATGCAGTAGTGATACACTTAAGACTGATAGGTATTTGAATAAGGTCAATAAATTTACGGCGTCCTGAACAGAGCAAAAAAGTCATCTTAACCGATGATAAAAAATACTTTTACAATGAAGAGTTTGATCCTGGCTCAGGATGAACGCTAGCTACAGGCTTAACACATGCAAGTCGAGGGGCAGCATTTTTCTAGCAATAGAAGAGATGGCGACCGGCGCACGGGTGAGTAACACGTATCCAACCTGCCGATAACTCCGGGATAGCCTTTCGAAAGAAAGATTAATACCGGATAGTATACGAATATCGCATGATATTTTTATTAAAGAATTTCGGTTATCGATGGGGATGCGTTCCATTAGTTTGTTGGCGGGGTAACGGCCCACCAAGACTACGATGGATAGGGGTTCTGAGAGGAAGGTCCCCCACATTGGAACTGAGACACGGTCCAAACTCCTACGGGAGGCAGCAGTGAGGAATATTGGTCAATGGGCGAGAGCCTGAACCAGCCAAGTAGCGTGAAGGATGAAGGCTCTATGGGTCGTAAACTTCTTTTATATGGGAATAAAGTTTTCCACGTGTGGAATTTTGTATGTACCATATGAATAAGGATCGGCTAACTCCGTGCCAGCAGCCGCGGTAATACGGAGGATCCGAGCGTTATCCGGATTTATTGGGTTTAAAGGGAGCGTAGGTGGATTGTTAAGTCAGTTGTGAAAGTTTGCGGCTCAACCGTAAAATTGCAGTTGAAACTGGCAGTCTTGAGTACAGTAGAGGTGGGCGGAATTCGTGGTGTAGCGGTGAAATGCTTAGATATCACGAAGAACTCCGATTGCGAAGGCAGCTCACTAGACTGTCACTGACACTGATGCTCGAAAGTGTGGGTATCAAACAGGATTAGATACCCTGGTAGTCCACACAGTAAACGATGAATACTCGCTGTTTGCGATATACAGTAAGCGGCCAAGCGAAAGCATTAAGTATTCCACCTGGGGAGTACGCCGGCAACGGTGAAACTCAAAGGAATTGACGGGGGCCCGCACAAGCGGAGGAACATGTGGTTTAATTCGATGATACGCGAGGAACCTTACCCGGGCTTAAATTGCAAATGAATATTTTGGAAACAGAATAGCCGCAAGGCATTTGTGAAGGTGCTGCATGGTTGTCGTCAGCTCGTGCCGTGAGGTGTCGGCTTAAGTGCCATAACGAGCGCAACCCTTATCTTTAGTTACTAACAGGTGATGCTGAGGACTCTAGAGAGACTGCCGTCGTAAGATGTGAGGAAGGTGGGGATGACGTCAAATCAGCACGGCCCTTACGTCCGGGGCTACACACGTGTTACAATGGGGGGTACAGAAGGCAGCTACACGGCGACGTGATGCTAATCCCAAAAACCTCTCTCAGTTCGGATCGAAGTCTGCAACCCGACTTCGTGAAGCTGGATTCGCTAGTAATCGCGCATCAGCCATGGCGCGGTGAATACGTTCCCGGGCCTTGTACACACCGCCCGTCAAGCCATGAAAGCCGGGGGTACCTGAAGTACGTAACCGCAAGGAGCGTCCTAGGGTAAAACTGGTAATTGGGGCTAAGTCGTAACAAGGTAGCCGTACCGGAAGGTGCGGCTGGAACACCTCCTTTCTGGAGCGATGTCGTAACTGTCACAAACGTGACAGCCACTTATAGACTTTAAAGGTTCTGTTTTTTGTACTACTGGTACTTGTTTATTTATAACATATAGATCAACCATCTATAGAAGTATAGATAGAGATAAACAAGAGAAAAAAGAAGCCGAGTCTAACATACAGGTAGACAAGGTTGAACTAGTCCTATAGCTCAGTTGGTTAGAGCGCTACACTGATAATGTAGAGGTCGGCAGTTCAACTCTGCCTGGGACTACCAAGCTCAAGAACGAAGGAATGACGCGTCAGCGGAATGAAGCAATTCTTGATAACCTCTTGGGGGATTAGCTCAGCTGGCTAGAGCATCTGCCTTGCACGCAGAGGGTCAACGGTTCGAATCCGTTATTCTCCACCATCTCTGAAAAGAGAAACGATCTTTGACATGATGTACAAAAAGTAAAATTTTAGTAAGAGCTAAAAGTATATATCAAACCGTACGTGTTCGAGTATGCAATATTGATAAAAGGAAGCAATTCCCATACCAATACCAGTATAAGAATAAAACGTTTGAAAGAAAGTAAGCAAGGGCGCATGGCGGATGCCTTGGCTCTCGGAGGCGATGAAGGACGTGATAAGCTGCGATAAGCTTCGGGAAGGTGCAAATAACCTTTGATCCGAAGATTTCCGAATGGGACAACCCGTCATTCTGAAGGAATGACATCTTGCATAGCAAGAGGCTAACACAGGGAACTGAAACATCTTAGTACCTGTAGGAAAAGAAAATAATAATGATTCCCCTAGTAGTGGCGAGCGAACGGGGATTAGCCCAAACCAATGTTGTTACGGCAATATTGGGGTTGTAGGACCACGATATCGCAAGAACTTTAGTGAGAAGAACCCTTTGGAAAATGGGACCATAGACGGTGATAGTCCGGTATTCGAAGCTAAACGAAGCGTAGTGGTATCCTGAGTAGCGCGGGACACGAGGAATCTTGCGTGAATCTGCCGGGACCATCCGGTAAGGCTAAATACTCCCGAGAGACCGATAGCGAACCAGTACTGTGAAGGAAAGGTGAAAAGCACTTCGAATAGAAGAGTGAAATAGTCCCTGAAACCGTGCGCCTACAAGCGGTCGGAGCAACTTCGGTTGTGACGGCGTGCCTTTTGCATAATGAACCTACGAGTTACTTTTTCCGGCAAGGTTAAGTGTCTCAAGACATGAAGCCGAAGCGAAAGCGAGTCTGAACAGGGCGATTAGTCGGAAGGAGTAGACGCGAAACCAAGTGATCTACCCTTGGTCAGGTTGAAGGTTAGGTAACACTAACTGGAGGACCGAACCGATAAGCGTTGAAAAGCTTCCGGATGAACTGAGGGTGGGGGTGAAAGGCTAATCAAACTTGGAGATAGCTCGTACTCCCCGAAATGCATTTAGGTGCAGCCTTGGGAATTACTACTGTGAGGTAGAGCGACTGATAAGATGCGAGGGCTTCACCGCCTATCAAGTCTTGATAAACTCCGAATGCGCAGTAGTTCGATCCCAGGAGTGAGGGCATGGGTGCTAAGGTCCATGTCCTAAAGGAGAAGAATCCAGACCATCAGCTAAGGTCCCGAAATAATTGCTAAGTTGAACTAACGAAGTCAGATTGCTAAGACAGCTAGGATGTTGGCTTGGAAGCAGCCATTCATTTAAAGAGTGCGTAACAGCTCACTAGTCGAGGAGTTTGGCGTGGATAATAATCGGGCATCAAGCAATTTACCGAAGCTATGGGATCAGTAATGATCGGTAGGGGAGCATTCCACTCTGCGTCGAAGGTGAAGCGTGAGCTTTGCTGGAGCGTGTGGAAAAGCAAATGTAGGTATAAGTAACGATAAAGGGGGTGAGAAACCCCCTCGCCGAAAGACTAAGGTTTCCTGATCAACGCTAATCGGATCAGGGTTAGTCGGGTCCTAAGGCTCAGCCGAACGGTGAGGCCGATGGCAGAACAGGTTAATATTCCTGTACTACCTTAAAGAGTGACGTGGAGACGGAGGAGTGACAGCGCCGCGGACTGACGGAATAGTCCGTTGAAGGGTGTAGATGTTGATTATCCCAGGCAAATCCAGGATAAGAGTCGAACCTGATAGTATACCAAATTCTTCGGAATAAGGTAATAGTGCGTGTAAGCATACTCCCAAGAAAATCCGCTAAACTTAATCTTTAAGGTACCCGTACCGCAAACGGACACACGTAGTCGGGTTGAATATACTAAGGCGCTTGAGTGATTCACGGTTAAGGAACTAGGCAAATTGACCCTGTAACTTCGGGATAAAGGGTCCCAACGAGAGTTGGGCGCAGAGAATAGGTCCAGGCAACTGTTTAACAAAAACACAGGGCTGTGCCAAATTGAAAGATTACGTATACAGCCTGACACCTGCCCGGTGCTGGAAGGTTAAGAGGAGATGTCATCGCAAGAGAAGCATTGAATTGAAGCCCCAGTAAACGGCGGCCGTAACTATAACGGTCCTAAGGTAGCGAAATTCCTTGTCGGGTAAGTTCCGACCTGCACGAATGGTGTAATGATCTGGACACTGTCTCAACCGTGAGCTCAGTGAAATTGTAGTATCGGTGAAGATGCCGATTACCCGCGATGGGACGAAAAGACCCCGTGAACCTTTACTATAGCTTAACATTGAATTTGGGTAATTGATGTGTAGGATAGGCCGGAGACTTTGAATCAGGTACGCCAGTATTTGTGGAGTCGCTGTTGAAATACGGCCCTTTGATTATTTGAGTTCTAACTCGTAGATACGAGGACACTGTTTGGTGGGTAGTTTGACTGGGGTGGTCGCCTCCAAAAGTGTAACGGAGGCTTCTAAAGGTGCCCTCAGGACGATTGGTAACCGTCCGTAGAGTGTAATGGCATAAGGGCGCTTGACTGGGAGACAGACAAGTCGATCAGGTAGGAAACTAGAGCATAGTGATCCGGTGTTTCCGTATGGAAGGGACATCGCTCAAAGGATAAAAGGTACTCCGGGGATAACAGGCTGATCCCTCCCAAGAGCTCATATCGACGGAGGGGTTTGGCACCTCGATGTCGGCTCGTCACATCCTGGGGCTGGAGAAGGTCCCAAGGGTTGGGCTGTTCGCCCATTAAAGTGGCACGCGAGCTGGGTTCAGAACGTCGTGAGACAGTTCGGTCTCTATCTATCGTGGGCGTATGAAATTTGCGTGGCTCTGACACTAGTACGAGAGGACCGTGTTGGACTGACCGCTGGTTTACCAGTTGTGCCGCCAGGTGCATTGCTGGGTATCTAAGTCGGGATTGGATAAGTGCTGAAAGCATCTAAGTACGAAGCCAGCCACAAGATTAGATTTCTTAGGGTCGTCAAAGACGATGACGTTGATAGGATGCAGGTGTAAAGGTGGTAACATCAAAGCCGAGCATTACTAATTGCCCGTTCACTTTCTTTCGAACATGTACCGGTTGGGTATATACGTTTAGCTTTCTAGACACTAGGATTTTACTTTTCATCATGTCATAACCTTATTCAGGTGGTTATAGCACGAGGGTTCCACCTCTTCCCATTCCGAACAGAGAAGTTAAGCCTCGTCACGCCGATGGTACTGCGTAACAGTGGGAGAGTAGGTAGCCGCCGTTTTTAAGAAGCCCCTTGATTCATTTTGAGTCAAGGGGCTTCTGTTATTTGGTACTTTGCGAAAAAAGTGCTATATTTGCGACCGACAATTATTTTATTAAACGTTTAAAGCAAATTTAAAAGGTATGAAAACTAAATTATTTTTGGCTGCTGTAGCAGTAACATTTTCTTTTGCAATGATGTCTTGTACTGGTAACAAAACTACTAACGCTGCTTCTGAAGGTGAAGAGACAACTGTAGAAACAGTGGAAGCTGTTGTTGAAACTGATTCTTGCTGCCAGGCTAAGGACTCTTGTGCTACTGCTTGCGACAAAAAAGCTGATTGCGCAGAAAAGAAAGAATGTTGCGATAAGAAGTAATCTATTGATTTAGAACAATAAAGAAGGAGAGGGAGAGAATGGTTCAAACATTCTACTCCCTCTTTCTGTTTTAATAAACATATCGCTTTATTCGTGATACATTTTTGCTAATAATCGGCTTTAACTTATGAAATGATATTTTTTTCGATAAAAAAGTAACGTATTATTTGGTGGTAAAGAAATAATCCATACCTTTGCACCGTCAAACTAATAAAAGAGACAAGAAATGAATCAGATGTTTATACATATTCTACTATGCGGTATTATTATTCTACTATCAAAGGTTAGTGGAAGTGAGTGCTGCGCGTAAATGTGTATAAATGAAAATATACGAAAGCCTTTCTCACTTCCAAGTGTGAAAGGCTTTTTTTAATGCTAATAATTATATAATATACATAAGAATATGGACAATAGGTTATTTATTTTTGATACCACTCTTAGAGATGGTGAACAGGTTCCGGGATGTCAGTTGAATACAGTAGAAAAGATTCAGGTAGCAAAGGCATTGGAAGCGTTGGGAGTAGACGTGATTGAAGCCGGATTCCCCATTTCGAGCCCGGGGGATTTTAATTCAGTAATTGAGATTTCAAAAGCGGTGACTTGGCCTACTATCTGTGCTTTGACCCGCGCAGTTCAAAAAGATATTGATGTAGCCGTAGATGCACTGAAATTTGCTAAACATAAACGTATTCACACCGGTATCGGTACTTCTGATTCGCACATTAAATATAAATTCAATTCGAATCGTGAAGAGATTATCGAACGTGCAGTAGCTGCTGTGAAATATGCCCGCCGTTTTGTAGACGATGTGGAATTTTATGCAGAAGACGCAGGCCGTACGGATAACGAATATCTGGCACGTGTGGTAGAAGCTGTCATCAAAGCGGGAGCTACCGTAGTGAATATCCCTGATACAACAGGTTACTGCTTGCCTTCAGAATATGGCGCCAAGATAAAATACCTGGTTGACCATGTAGACGGCATTGATAATGCCATACTTTCTACTCACTGTCATAATGACTTGGGTATGGCTACTGCCAATACGATAGCCGGTGTTTTGAACGGTGCGCGTCAGGTGGAAGTTACCATCAACGGTATTGGCGAACGTGCAGGAAATACTGCTCTCGAAGAAATCGCCATGATTATTAAGAGCCATCACGAAATAGATATTCAAACCAATATCAATACGCAGAAGATTTATCCGACCAGCCGTATGGTATCCAGCCTGATGAATATGCCGGTACAACCCAATAAAGCAATCGTTGGACGTAACGCTTTCGCACACTCTTCAGGTATCCATCAGGATGGCGTATTGAAAAATGTACAGACGTATGAGATTATCGATCCGCATGATGTGGGTATTGATGATAACTCTATCGTATTGACTGCCCGCAGCGGACGTGCTGCATTGAAAAATCGTCTTTCTATATTGGGAGTGAATCTGGATCAGGAAAAACTGGATAAGGTATATGATGAGTTCCTGAAGTTGGCTGATAAGAAGAAAGATATTAATGATGATGATATTTTAGTATTGGCAGGTGCAGACCGTAGCCAGAACCATCGTATCAAACTGGATTACTTGCAGGTGACGAGTGGTGTCGGTGTTCGTTCGGTAGCTAGTTTGGGATTGAATATTGCCGGTGAGAAGTTTGAAGCTTGTGCCAGTGGTAATGGTCCGGTAGATGCTGCCATCAAAGCATTGAAAAAGATTGTAGAACGCCACATGACTCTGAAAGAGTTTACTATTCAGGCTATCAGTAAGGGAAGTGATGATGTAGGTAAAGTGCACATGCAGGTAGAATACGATAACCAGATTTATTATGGTTTTGGTGCCAATACAGATATTATTGCTGCTTCGGTAGAAGCCTACATCGACTGTATTAACAAATTCAAATCGTAAAAAAGAGATTGACAGTCGGTTTGGTATTACAGAGATTGATTGAAAGAGTAAATAGTAATTAGTAAAATAGTAAATAAACAGATGAATACATTATTTGATAAGATATGGGATGCCCACGTGGTGACTACTGTGGAAGATGGCCCTACACAGCTTTATATTGATCGGTTATATTGTCACGAAGTGACTAGTCCGCAGGCTTTTGCGGGATTGCGTGAACGTGGAATCGGAGTATTGCGTCCTGAAAAGGTATTTTGTATGCCCGACCATAATACACCGACACACGATCAGGATAAGGAGATTGAAGATCCGATTTCTAAAACGCAGGTGGACACGTTGACGCAGAATGCGAAGGATTTTGGTCTGACACACTACGGCATGATGCATCCGAAGAATGGTATTATCCATGTGGTAGGTCCCGAACGTGGTTTGACCTTGCCGGGAATGACGATTGTTTGCGGTGACTCTCACACTTCTACTCACGGTGCAATGGGAGCGATTGCTTTCGGTATCGGAACGAGCGAGGTGGAAATGGTGCTGGCTTCACAATGTATTCTCCAGTCGAGACCGAAAACAATGCGTATCACTGTAGACGGTGAACTGGGTAAAGGGGTGACTGCAAAGGATGTGGCTCTGTATATGATGTCTAAGATGACTACCAGTGGTGCTACGGGTTACTTCGTGGAATATGCAGGTTCGGCTATCCGCAATCTGACAATGGAGGGACGTCTTACCCTTTGCAACCTTTCTATTGAAATGGGTGCGCGTGGTGGTATGGTTGCTCCGGATGAAGTGACTTTTGAATATATCAAAGGACGTGAAAGTGCTCCGCAAGGCGAAGCATGGGACAAGGCTTTGGCTTATTGGAAAACATTGAAGAGTGATGATGATGCCGTGTTTGATAAAGAAGTCCGTTTCGAAGCGGCTGATATTGAACCGATGATTACCTACGGAACGAATCCGGGTATGGGTATGGGAATCACACAGCATATTCCTACTATGGAAGGAATGAGTGAAGCTGCACAGGTTTCGTTCAAGAAATCAATGGAGTATATGGGATTCCAACCGGGTGAGTCTTTGTTGGGTAAAAAGATTGATTATGTATTCCTCGGAGCTTGTACAAACGGTCGTATTGAAGATTTCCGTGCATTTGCTTCCATCGTGAAAGGTCGTAAGAAAGCGGAGAATGTAATTGCATGGCTGGTTCCGGGTTCATGGATGGTAGACGCACAGATCCGTAAGGAAGGAATCGACAAGATATTGACGGAAGCCGGATTTGCTATCCGTCAGCCGGGATGTTCTGCTTGTCTGGCAATGAACGATGATAAGATTCCTGCCGGAAAGTATTCGGTATCTACCAGCAACCGTAATTTCGAAGGACGTCAGGGCCCCGGTGCACGCACTTTGCTGGCTAGTCCGCTGGTAGCTGCCGCTGCTGCGGTGACAGGTGTGATTACCGATCCGAGAGAGCTGATGTAATTCAACCGTAATTCGTAAATCATTAAATTGTAAATAAGACGATGGCTAAGACAAAATTTAATATAATAACAAGTACTTGTGTACCTCTTCCTTTAGAAAACGTAGATACTGACCAGATCATTCCGGCACGTTTCCTGAAAGCAACCACTCGTGAAGAAAAATTCTTTGGTGATAATCTTTTTCGTGACTGGCGTTATAATGCTGACGGTTCCCTGAACAAGGATTTTGTGTTGAACAATCCTACTTATAGCGGACAGATATTGGTGGCAGGAAAAAACTTCGGTTCGGGTTCCAGCCGTGAACACGCTGCCTGGGCTATTGCAGGATATGGTTTCCGCGTGGTGGTATCCAGTTTCTTTGCCGATATTCATAAGAATAATGAGTTGAACAACTTTGTGCTGCCGGTGGTTGTTACCGAGGAGTTTCTGCAGGAGTTGTTTGATTCGATAGAAGCGGACCCGAAGATGGAAGTGGAAGTGAACCTTCCCGAACAGACCAT
The DNA here is from genome assembly GCF_002632415.2 of Bacteroides celer. Lineage (NCBI taxonomy): Bacteria > Pseudomonadati > Bacteroidota > Bacteroidia > Bacteroidales > Bacteroidaceae > Bacteroides > Bacteroides celer. Next base: position 1,529,315 of record NZ_CP178209.1, read on the forward strand.
CACCAACAAGGCGACAGGTAAAAGTGAACATTTCGAAATCAATGCTTACAAGAAACTTTGTTTGATGAACGGATTGGACGATATCGATTTCTTGTTGAGCAATAAAGATAAAATAGAAGAATGGGAAAAGAAGGCGTGAAAATAGAAATCATGGACACAACGCTCCGTGATGGTGAACAAACCAGCGGAGTGTCTTTCGTGCCTCATGAGAAACTAATGATCGCCCGTTTACTGTTAGAAGATTTAAAGGTAGACCGGGTGGAGGTTGCTTCGGCGCGTGTGTCGGACGGTGAGTTTGAAGCCGTGAAGATGATTTGCGACTGGGCGGCCCGTCGTAGTCTGCTCCATAAAGTGGAAGTGCTCGGCTTTGTCGACGGGCATACTTCTGTCGATTGGATTCAGCGTACCGGCTGCCGTGTGATAAATCTTCTTTGTAAAGGTTCACTGAAGCATTGTACGCAACAACTGAAAAAGACACCGGAAGAACATCTGGCGGATATCATAAGTGTGGTGCATTATGCCGACGAACAGGATATAACCGTCAATGTTTATCTGGAAGATTGGAGCAACGGTATCAAAGATTCTCCCGAATATGTATTTCAGTTGATGGATGGATTGAAAGAGACGAGTGTCAAGCGTTTTATGTTGCCTGATACGTTGGGTATCTTGAATCCTTTGCAAGTGATAGAGTATATGCGGAAGATGAAGAAACGTTATCCGAATACTCATCTCGATTTCCATGCGCACAATGATTATGATTTGGCTGTGAGTAATGTCCTTGCCGCGGTATTAAGCGGTGTCAAAGGATTGCATACAACCATCAACGGACTGGGCGAACGGGCAGGAAATGCTCCTCTCGCAAGTGTGCAGGCTATCCTGAAAGACCATTTCAATGCGGTGACCAATATCGACGAAAGCCGTTTGAATGATGTCAGCCGGGTAGTGGAGTCTTATTCGGGAATTGTGATACCTGCCAATAAACCGATTGTAGGTGAGAATGTCTTTACGCAAGTGGCCGGGGTGCATGCCGACGGGGATAACAAGAATAATCTCTACTGCAATGATTTGCTTCCCGAACGTTTTGGCCGCAAGCGCGAATATGCATTGGGTAAGACAAGCGGTAAAGCAAATATCCGTAAGAACCTCGAAGATCTCGGATTGGAGCTGGACGAAGATGCTATGCGCAAGGTAACGGAACGCATCATCGAGTTGGGCGACAAGAAAGAACTGGTTACACAGGAAGATTTGCCGTACATTGTTTCGGATGTGTTGAAACATGGAGCAGTGGGTGAGAAGGTTAAACTGAAGAGCTATTTTGTGAATCTGGCTCATGGGTTGAAACCGATGGCAACGTTGAAGATAGAAATCAACGGAAAAGAGTATGAAGAGAGTTCAGGCGGCGATGGTCAGTATGATGCTTTTGTTCGTGCGCTGCGTAAGATATATAAGGTGACATTAGGACGTAAATTCCCGATGTTGACCAATTATGCGGTAACCATTCCTCCCGGTGGACGTACGGATGCATTTGTGCAGACAGTTATCACGTGGAGTTATGATGAGCAGGTGTTCCGTACCCGCGGACTCGATGCCGACCAGACAGAGGCTGCCATCAAGGCTACTATGAAGATGTTGAACCTCATCGAAGATGAATACGAGAAGAGCAAGTGAGAAACAACTTGCCCGAAGAATGTTTTTTATAAGAATATATAAATAGAAGAATAAACGATTATGGATTTTAAAATTGCTGTATTAGCAGGCGACGGCATCGGACCGGAGATCTCTGTGCAAGGTGTAGATGTGATGAGTGCCGTTTGCGAGAAGTTTGGTCACAAAGTAAGTTACGAATATGCAATCTGTGGAGCTGATGCGATTGATAAAGTAGGCGATCCGTTTCCGGAAGCAACTTATCAGGTTTGTAAAGAGGCGGATGCTGTTTTGTTCTCTGCCGTAGGTGATCCGAAATTTGACAATGATCCTACTGCCAAGGTACGTCCGGAACAAGGCTTGCTGGCTATGCGTAAGAAACTGGGTCTTTTCGCTAATATCCGTCCGGTACAGACATTCAAATGCCTGATCCACAAATCTCCGTTGCGTGCGGAGTTGGTAGAGAATGCCGATTTTATCTGTATCCGTGAGCTGACCGGAGGTATGTATTTCGGTGAAAAGTACCAGGATAATGATAAGGCGTATGATACAAACTATTATACTCGTCCGGAAATCGAACGTATTTTGAAGGTGGCTTTCGAATATGCGATGAAGCGTAGAAAACATCTGACTGTGGTAGATAAGGCAAATGTGTTGGCTTCTTCCCGTCTGTGGCGTCAGATTGCACAGGAAATGGCTCCGAACTATCCGGAAGTGACAACTGATTATATGTTTGTGGATAATGCTGCAATGAAGATGATTCAGGAACCTGCTTTCTTCGATGTGATGGTAACGGAAAATACATTCGGTGACATCCTGACTGACGAAGGTTCTGTAATCAGTGGTTCTATGGGCTTGCTTCCTTCTGCTTCTACAGGTGAAAGTACTCCGGTATTTGAACCGATTCACGGTTCATGGCCGCAGGCTAAGGGATTGAACATTGCTAATCCGTTGGCACAGATTCTTTCTGTAGCTATGTTGTTCGAGTATTTCGACCTTAAAGAAGAGGGTGCATTGATTCGTAAAGCCGTAGATGCTTCTTTGGATGAGAATGTACGTACGCCGGAAATCCAGGTGGCTGACGGTGCTAAGTACGGAACAAAAGAAGTAGGACAGTGGATTGTTGATTATATCAGGAAAGCTTGATAAACCCGGATAAAAAAGTAAAAGCCTGGCATCGGATAACGGTGTCAGGCTTTTACTTTTTAGTTCGAAATATGTTGTGTTCTACCAACTTTTAATAGTGGAGTATAGAACGATACCGAGTATAGTCAGTAATCCTACATAAATAGTGACTGACCATTGTTTTATTTCTTTTCTCTTCGTGCGGGTGGAAGGTTCCAGATAGATGGCTGCTTTGTGGGCGATAGTGCAGAACAACCAACCGCCGAATCCTCCGATAATACCTCCTACGAGTAAATCACCGGGATAATGTACACCCAGATATATACGTGTGTAGCAGTTGAGTATTGCCCAGGTCAGGATGAAAATGCTTAGCCAACGTTTACGGAACAGGAATATGACAAACATGGCAAGACCTAATGAATTGGCGGCATGGCACGATGGGAAACCGTAGCTTCCTCCGCGGTAACCATTTACGATATATACTAGATCTACAATCGGGTTCTCCGGATTGGCGGGACGCAGACGTGCTACTACCGGACGAATGATGCTGCTGCACATCTGGTCGGCAAAGGTGATAGTCAGTGCAATGGCAGCCACGTAGCACAGTACTACTTTCCAGTGGAAGTTTTTTAATAAAATATACAATATAGTGGCATACATGGGAATCCAGATGAATTTACCCGTGAAAGAACTCATGAAATAATCCCAAAAAGGGGAATGTATACCATTGAAATACAGGAAGATATTTGTATCTATCTCCGAAAGATATTGGACAATTCCGGTGTGTATCATCAGACTTTATTGATCTATTTTTAATGTCGCAAATATACAATAAAGAATAGAAAATTGTCCTATATTACTTTATAAATATTCAATATAACTCATTTCCTAGCGTTTCGCCAGGTCGTCGTAGAGCTTCTGCAGGAACGCTTTTCCCTTTTCCAGATTGGCTCCTTTGGCGGTACCTTCGTCCAGTTGCACAGTATTTGCGTCCAGATTGTACACTAATTGGTTATCAGCGGTAATCATTCCGAAATAGTTCGGGCGGGTAAAGTATGCAAAATGAGGAGAGGCCGGATTCATGATATTCTTGCTGAAAGTAAATTCATCATGCGGCAATCCTAATTGGGCAAGCAAGGTGGCGGCAATGTCAATCTGTGAAGCATAGGTATCTACCACAAGAGGTTGTTTGATTGCACCTCCGATTAAAATCAGCGGAATGGTTTGGCCGTCCAGCGGATTTTCTATTGGATACGGATATGCACCCTGATGATCGGGAACGAGTACAAACAGTGTATTTTTCCATAACGGTGTTTCTTGATACTGTTTCACGAAATCTCCCACGCAACTATCGGCATACGCAAAAGAATTGAGGATTTTATCATCCAGCCTGTGGAACGGGACTTCGAATGGTTCGTGGCTGCTTGATGTCTGTACGAGTTTCAGGAACGGTTCTTCTTGTTTTTCTTCTTTCAGGTCTTTCATCAGGCGTTGGAATAAGACGTGATCCTGTGCTCCCCATTTTCCTGTACGTTCGGACAGAGGAAAATCTTTATCGGAAATAATCTTCTCGATGCCGGAAGATACCAGATAAGAGCGCATATTTGTGAAATCGGCATCTCCGCCATAGTAATATTCCAGGTTGTATCCGGCATTTTTCAGGCTGCGCGGGATAGAAGGAAGTTTGTCCGTCTTTTCCGGATATTTCATAATGCTGGTACTTGGTTGTCCGGGATACCCGCTGATGATGGATGCCAGTCCGCGATCTGTGCGGAAACTGCTGCCATAGAAATTGCTGAATAGTACGCCTTCTTTTGCGAATTTATCCATATTGACAGCCACATTGGGTTGTCCTCCGAAAGTTTCCATCAAGTGTGTGGAGAAACTCTCAAGGATAATGAAAATAATGTTCGGGCGTTGTGTATTCAATAATTGGGGGATGCTGTCTGTTGCTGTGACCGGTTTATCTACCATCTCTGCAAATAATTCGTCGGCTATTTTCGGGTCCATGAAGCGGTATTGCTTATCAAAATTGTTTTGATGAGTGGCAGAATACATGAAACTGAATGCCGGATTAATGGCTGCATGATTCATGCGTTGGTCCTGACTGAAATATACCTTACTCAAATTCATGGTTGAGACACTGAATCCGCCCCGGATAGGGATGAAGAGTGCTGCTGTCAGCAAAAGGAGTGCAAGGGAGACATTCTGACGTTGATAAGGTATTTTCAGAGGCTTTTTCTCCCGGATAAGGACGCAATAGAAAATACAGTATAGGATTGCTGCATAGATCAGCATAGCCAGGATTCCAAGTAGTACGAACCAGAAACTGACACTTGCCATAGCATCTTTGGGAGAAGAGAAGAAATAGAAAATAGGGGTGGCGTCCAGACGGAATCCCCAGAAGCCATACAATCCCAGGTCAATGATAAAAAGGCAGGCCATGACAAAGGAGATAACTCCGAAGTACCCTTGCCGGATGCGGCGGAGTATGGATGAATTAGTCCAGGCGGAAGCAATGAGCAGGATGCCGGGGATAGCGGTCAGATAGCCTGCAAGAGATAAATCCAGCGGTAATCCGTGCCACATGACGCGGAAGTAGTCGCCCCAGGATGCGTTGGTATATAAATCATGGTAGTAAACCATGAAGATTGGTTTTTGAAGAACGAATAAAAGAACAAATAAAAAATAGGTCGTGAGAAATTGTATGATTCTCTTTTTCATATATGTAAACTTAAAAAGATTGAACGGATACAAAGTTACTATACTTTTCCTTATCTTTCTCATGATGTGATGTAAAACATACCTTTTTTTCCATATCTTTGTCGTGTCTGTGACAAGAATGAAGGAATAAGATGGCAAAGATTGCAAAGAAACTAACAGATTTAGTGGGGAATACCCCTTTGATGGAACTTTCCGGTTATAGTGGAAAGTACGGTCTGGAACAAAATATTATTGCCAAACTGGAGGCTTTTAATCCGGCGGGAAGTGTAAAAGACAGAGTAGCTCTTTCGATGATTGAAGATGCGGAAGCTCGTGGAGCATTGAAACCCGGTGCAACGATTATTGAGCCGACAAGCGGAAACACAGGCGTTGGGTTGGCAATGGTAGCTACTATTAAAGGGTATCACCTGATATTGACTATGCCCGAAACGATGAGTCTGGAACGACGAAATCTGTTGAAGGCGCTGGGTGCGCAGATTGTGTTGACAGACGGGTTAGGAGGGATGGCAGCTTCCATTGCCAAAGCGCAGGAGTTGCGTGATAGCATTCCCGGTTCGGTGATCTTGCAACAATTTGAGAATCCGGCCAATGCGGCTGTCCACGAGCGGACAACAGGTGAAGAAATCTGGCGGGATACAGACGGTGAAGTGGCTGTTTTTGTAGCCGGAGTGGGTACCGGGGGAACAGTTTGCGGGGTAGCTCGTGCTTTGAAGAAACATAATCCGGATATTTATATTGTCGCTGTAGAACCGGCGTCGTCTCCTGTATTGGCAGGAGGAGAGGCAGCTCCGCATCGTATTCAGGGTATCGGAGCGAATTTTATTCCCAAACTTTATGATGCTTCGGTAGTAAATGAGGTAATGGGTGTGCCTGACGATGAAGCGATTCGTGCAGGGCGTGAGTTGGCGGCAACAGAAGGGTTATTGGCAGGAATCTCTTCGGGAGCAGCCGTATATGCCGCCCGTCAACTGTCACAACGTCCGGAATTTAAAAACAAAAAAATAGTAGCGTTGTTACCTGATACGGGAGAGCGTTATTTGTCGACCGAACTGTTTGCTTTTGATGCATATCCATTGGATTAATTCATTAAATATAAAAAAGACCTGAACCATGGTAAGAATAATTATAGCTTTGCTTTTTTGTTTTCCAGCTGTTGCTTTTGCGCAAACTTATCAGCAATTGTCCGAGAGAGCCATTGAATGTATCGAGAAAGATAGTCTTCCCCAAGCAGAGGAACTTTTGCTTCAGGCCTTGAAGTTAGAACCGAAGAACGCTAAGAATGCATTGCTCTTTTCTAACCTGGGGTTAGTGCAGCGCCGTTTGGGTGAGTTTGATAAAGCGTTGGAATCTTATTCTTTTGCATTGAATTTTGCTCCTTTGGCAGTTCCTATTTTGCTCGACCGTGCCGCCATTTATATGGAAATGGGAAAAACGGACCGTGCTTATACGGATTATTGCCAGGTGTTGGACGAGGACAAGCAGAACAAAGAAGCTTTGTTGATGCGTGCGTATATTTATGTGCTCCGTCGCGATTATCCGGCTGCAAGAATCGATTATAATCGTTTGCTGGAACTTGATCCGCAGAGCTATAGCGGACGGCTGGGATTGGCCACTTTAGAGCAGAAAGAAGGAAAATTCCGGGAGGCTCTTGATATTCTGAATAAAATGCTTGCGGCCACTCCGGAAGATGCGACACTCTATATTGCCCGTGCCGATGTAGAACGTGAGATGAAACATGAAGATTTGGCGTTGGTTGATTTGGAGGAAGCCATCCGGTTGGATGCTGCCTCGGCTGATGCTTATCTGTTGCGTGGAAATATTTATCTGGCACAGAAAAAGAAAGGGTTGGCAAAGGCTGACTTTGAAAAAGCGATTTCATTGGGAGTGCCTCCGGCTGATCTGCATGAGCAGTTGAAGCAATGCAAATAAGATATTCATAGTTAATAAGACTTAATTAAATTAGTGAGATGAGTGGATGAAGGAATTTAATAAGTAACTAATCAAAATTAAGCAGCATAATGACTAAAGTTAATATTCAGTTGTGTTCCTATCGCCGCCAAAGCCCTATTTGTGGCATAAAACAGCGATTCTGTAGTGACATAATCTTGCGGTCGGAGCCATTTCCCTTTCATAATACGCCAAAGGGTCTCCACAATGTTCAAATGAGGAGAGTATGGGGGAATGTAGAAAAGAAAAAGTCCCCGTTTTTCCCATATTGGACGCATTCGCTTTATTTTCTCATTACGGTGTACACTTGCATTGTCAAGCACAACAAATGTCTTTCTGTTGAGCTTGAAAGAGAACCTGTCGAGGAAATCCACGACTTTCTCTGCATCAACAGAATCGCAGGTGCAGAAACCTTCAAAGCGGTTATTCCTGTCAATCATACCAAAGATGTTGAGCCGTTTGGCTTTTTCGACAGGAATGTAAACGTCTTCTCCGGAAAACTGCCACCCGTAAGGGACATAGCCTTCCGTGCAGATATGAGATTCGTCACCATAGAAGAGGTCGATGGAGCCTTTTTCAAAAAGTACTTCAAGTTCTTGCAGCTTCTCGGTCTTATACGCATAGAGCTGCGGCGAGGGCTTACCCTTAGGACGTTTTCTTATACGTCTATATCTTGCGCCAATGCGGATAAAAAACGTTTGAACGTCGATTCGCTCGCTTCCTTGCCCGAAGCATTCTGCCAGGCTTCTTTGGCTGCACGCACACTCTGTCGGTCCGACTCGATGGCTTTGCGCACAGCTTCCTCGTCCGAACAGTCCATGATGGCTTTGCGACCTTGTCCCGGACGTGTATATAATCCTTGGATTCCTTGGTTTTCGAAACGTTTGACCCAACTGCCAACGGTTTGGGCGGTCATTTCCGTTTGTGCTCCCACTTGGGGCGCACTCAAGCCCTCTGCTTTGAGCAATATGGCGCGGCAACGCATACGAAAACAATGGCTTTCGCCTGTACGGAAACCGGTGGTAAGTTCCCGACGTTCGGAATCGCTCAACGTCAATTTCTTGATTTTCATTTGTCTTGCGGTTTGGTTCGAGACAAAGATAATGCAATTTCGACATATGTGAAATAATTATGAATAACTACTTATTCATATAGTTGATGCATTTTTTGAATAGTTGCTCCAATTTGAATTCTGAACCATTGAGGCTCCAATACTTCTACAAAATCTCCATGTGATAAGATGGCTTGGCAGAAATCATAAGTAGGGCGTAATCTATAAGTAAAAATGGAATAGTTACTGTGTGTGTCACTTTCTTTCTGAGAATGATGCAGCGGGAGAGAACGGAAGTATTTGCATTGATTTCCATATACTTTTATGCTGATTTTTTCTACGTCATATTCTTCATCAACAATAACCCCGAAACTATTATCGAAGTAGACTTTAGGGTTAAAGGTTTGAGGATACTCGAATGATAAGTCTGTTTGTTCCATTTCGAGTATTCGGTCGAGGGAGTAGATCAATACTTTGTCATAATACGGACTTCTTGCTGCCACATACCAACGTTGTTTGAAGGCCTTTATACAATAAGGTTCAATTTGAAATGTGTATGATTTATCCTGCCAATGACCTTGGTACGTTATTTCCAATGTTTTATGATTATCAATAGATTCAATGATTGGTATCAAATACTGTTCTCCTGAAGGATATTCTTCCGGTAGTATTTTATCTCTTAATTTGTGGCTTTCGTTAAGGACTGTATTGACTGCAAATATATTTAACAACCATTTTCTGAGTCCTTCCTTTTTGAGTTCTTCGGTGTTTTCTATATAATAATTGCATCCGTTGTGTCTATCGCATTCTATATTTATGTCGAATAGTTCTTCAATGGCTTTCCGGTGATTGTGAAAAGTTCTATTTGGAATTTCTTCTCCGTTACTCATTTCACACCGCAGCCATTTACGGTTAATTTCATCTAATGTTATTGTTCCAGCCCGATAGATTGTATCTACTAACCAGAGATATCTATTAAAAAGATCTTTTGCCATAAAGAAATTAGTTTATCCATTTTATATCAGTGCTGCAAATATCGTGAAGCGATGTGCCAAAATAAGGCACAATCTAAATTTATTTGTTTTTCCACTCCCGATAAGAAATCAGGAGACCCACCACTTCCGAATAGTTCTGCCGACCGCTCTCTATCTTATTTCCTTTCAGATAAAGATCATATATCCACTCCTGTACAGCTCCCACCACCGGACTGTATTTGGCTGCCCAATACGCTTGATTCTCTTTTGCCAGTTCAATGATTTCTGGTCGGATACGTTTGAAAAGCTGTGTATATTCTTCTTCGGAAAGTAATCTTTGCGCATTTCCCAATACATGTCCCAATATAGAAAAATATCCGGAAAAACGGATTCCCATTGCTTCTGAACGGGTGCAAACCTGATAAGCATAGAAATTAGCTTCCGCTTCGCTGGTGATACCTAATAAATGGGCTAGTTCGTGAGCATAAGTGGCCGGATAATTAACGGGAAGCAAATCTCCGTTGAGTGTAAACTCGCAGAAGAAAGGCCCCATGCTACCCGTTACCCCTACCATCGAAATGAAGGGAGTGAATAACATTGTTTTTACCCTCGGATGCTCGTGTGGAGGGCGATGTACGCCCAGACTATCACTTAACTGATGATAGATTCGCACAGTTTCCTCTCGTATCAAATCTTGATTGATACTATTGACAGGAGTATACGAACGGTTCAGTTGAGTAATATAATCATCTACGAATTCTTGGAAAATCTCGGGAGTATAGGCGGTATACGGGATTTCTGTTCGTTGATAGAAATTTTTCTGCGAGTAGTTCAGTCCCCATGCCAGATAGAACCATACATAAATCCATAATAAGTATTCTCCGTCGCGCAATAAGATTTTCTTCCAAGGCAACTTCTTGCGGAGACGGGCATAAAAGGGATAAACAATCACGCCTGTGATGCTAAGGAAAATAAATAAATCCCCTATGGCAAAAGGAAATAAACCGGAAAAAAACGACAGGACGTAGGAGATAAAGGGATAGATTGTTTGAGAATAGATCGTTGCCAGAGCAGGAATCCATTGCGTTAGCCACACCAGGATTAAGATTGCTCCTAGGGCTAAATATCTTACATTTGGCTTCTTTTTCATCATTTGTCTAATATCAGTCAACAAAAATATGCATTAAATAGACGTCGCGCGAAAAAATACCTCTATATTTGCAAAAAATCTGTTAACAATGGCTTTATTACTTGTGTAATAGGAAAAGTCATTCAACATAAACCGGATAAAAGATGGCTACAAGTAGGAAGAAACACCCCGAGGGTGGTAAGATTTGAATTTAAATTATTAATTTTGCACCCGTTATTTTTAGAATATACATTATCATATATACATAAAACAATATGGAATTAGCAAGTAAGTACAATCCCGCTGACGTGGAGGGAAAATGGTACCAGTATTGGCTGGACCATCATTTATTCAGTTCGAAACCCGATGGCCGTGAACCTTACACCATCGTCATTCCGCCCCCGAACGTCACCGGTGTGTTGCACATGGGACACATGCTTAATAATACCATTCAGGATATTTTAGTTCGTCGTGCCCGTATGGAAGGCAAGAATGCCTGCTGGGTACCGGGAACTGACCATGCTTCTATTGCTACTGAAGCTAAAGTAGTAAACAAACTTGCTGCTCAAGGCATCAAGAAAACCGACCTGACTCGTGAGGAATTCCTGAAACATGCCTGGGATTGGACAGACGAACACGGAGGTATCATCCTGAAACAGCTCCGTAAACTCGGTGCATCCTGCGACTGGGATCGTACTGCTTTCACTATGGACGAGAAACGCAGTGAAAGTGTACTGAAAGTTTTCGTAGACCTGTTCAATAAAGGATTGATCTACCGTGGTGTCCGTATGGTAAACTGGGACCCGAAGGCATTGACCGCTCTTTCTGACGAGGAAGTGATCTACAAAGAAGAGCACGGAAAACTATATTACCTCCGCTATAAAGTAGAAGGTGATCCGGAAGGACGCTATGCCGTAGTGGCAACTACCCGCCCTGAAACAATCATGGGTGACACAGCGATGTGTATCAACCCGAACGACCCGAAAAACGAATGGCTGAAAGGTAAGAAAGTGATCGTTCCGCTGGTAAACCGCGCCATCCCTGTGATTGAAGATGATTATGTAGACATCGAATTTGGTACAGGTTGCCTGAAAGTGACTCCTGCTCATGACGTAAACGACTATATGCTGGGTGAAAAGTACAACCTGCCTAGCATTGATATCTTCAACGATAACGGTACATTGAGCGAAGCTGCCGGTATGTATATCGGCATGGATCGTTTCGATGTTCGTATACAGATAGAGAAAGACCTCGAAGCTGCCGGACTGCTGGACAAGACAGAAGCCTATACAAATAAGGTAGGTTACTCGGAACGTACCAACGTAGTGATCGAACCGAAACTATCTATGCAATGGTTCCTCAAGATGCAGCATTTTGCAGACATGGCATTGCCTCCGGTAATGAACGATGAACTGAAGTTCTATCCTGCAAAATACAAGAATACCTACCGTCACTGGATGGAGAACATCAAAGACTGGTGTATCAGTCGTCAGTTGTGGTGGGGACATCGCATTCCTGCTTACTTCCTCCCGGAGGGCGGTTATGTGGTAGCTGCTACAGCAGAAGAAGCATTGGCAAAAGCGAAAGAGAAAACCGGCAATGCCGCCTTGACAATCGAAGATCTCCGTCAGGACGAAGATTGTCTGGATACCTGGTTCTCTTCCTGGTTGTGGCCTATCTCTTTGTTCGACGGAATCAACAATCCGGGTAACGAAGAAATCAACTATTACTATCCGACCAGCGACCTTGTGACAGGACCGGATATTATCTTCTTCTGGGTAGCCCGTATGATTATGGCAGGCTACGAGTACGAAGGACAGATGCCGTTTAAGAACGTTTACTTCACAGGGATCGTTCGTGATAAACTGGGACGTAAAATGTCCAAGTCACTCGGTAATTCTCCCGACCCGTTGGAGTTGATCGAGAAATACGGAGCCGATGGAGTACGTATGGGTATGATGCTTTCTGCTCCTGCCGGAAACGATATTCTTTTCGATGACGCACTTTGCGAACAGGGACGTAACTTCTGCAACAAGATATGGAATGCTTTCCGTCTGATTAAGGGCTGGACAAATGCCAAAGGTACTATTGAGATCCCTACCGATGCACATCTGGCAGTTCAGTGGTTTGACCAAAGACTGGATGCGGCAGCTGTTGAAGTGGCCGATCTCTTCTCCAAATATCGTTTGAGCGAAGCGTTGATGCTGGTTTACAAACTGTTCTGGGATGAATTCTCTTCTTGGCTGTTGGAAATCGTGAAACCTGCTTATGGACAGCCTGTTAATGGCTTTATTTATAGTATGGTTCTTAGCTCTTTCGAGCGTCTGCTTGAATTGCTGCATCCTTTTATGCCATTTATCACAGAAGAATTGTGGCAACAACTGCGTGAGCGTGAACCGGGTGAAAGTTTGATGGTTACTCAACTGTTTGAACCGGTCGGAGCAAATGAACAATTCCTGGCAGAGTTTGAAGTAGCTAAGGAAATCATCAGTAATGTCCGTAGCATCCGTTTGCAGAAGAACATTGCTCTGAAAGAAGAACTCGAATTGCAGGTTGTAGGCACTCATCCGGTAGAGAAATTGAATCCGGTGATTATCAAGATGTGTAACCTGTCTTCCGTAACAGTGGTAGAAAGCAAATCAGAAGGTGCTTCTTCTTTCATGATAGGAACGACCGAATTTGCCGTGCCATTGGGCAATAAGATTGACGTGGAAGCCGAAATCGCCCGTATGGAAGCCGAATTGAAACATAAAGAAGGATTCTTGCAGGGAGTGATGAAGAAACTTAGCAACGAGAAATTCGTCAATAATGCTCCGGCTGCCGTTCTTGAACTGGAACGTAAGAAGCAGGCCGATGCGGAGAGTATCATCAAATCTTTGAAAGAAAGTATTGCGGCTTTGAAGAAATCATAGTCCTCTGATACTTAATTTTATATAATAAAGGGCATCTCAATTCGTTTTGGGATGCCTTTTTTTTGCGCTAAAGAAATTAATACTATCTTTGCTTTCGCTATTTATAGAATATCACAAATGAAACAACCGCTGCGGATCATCCCATTTTTCCTTGGATTATTCCTTTTCATTGAAGGATTCTTATCCCCTGCGTCAGCCCGAACCGAAAAAACAAATAAAGAAGTACTGGTTTTAAACTCGATTAATTTCAATCTGCCTTGGGCTAAAAACTTTTATTGGTGTCTTCATGATGCTCTTCAGAAACAGGGAATCTCTGTCAAAGCGGAGTCGCTTTCTGTACCTGCTTTGGAAAATGAGATGGAAGTGAATGCTCTGGTTACCCATTTGCGCCAGAAATATCCGACTCCTCCCACTGCGGTTGTGTTGATTGGAGATCCAGGATGGATAGTCTGCCGTGAATTGTTTGATGACGTATGGAAAGAAGTTCCGGTAATCGTGACAAATGCCCGCGACCATTTACCGGCTTCCCTTGAGGTCTTGTTATCTCACGTTCCGTTGACGGAAGCCAATACCCTTTCCGGTGATGAATGGAGGCGCGGATATAATATAACCATCTTGAAGCAACATTATTATGTAAAGGAGACAATCGACTTAATTTACAAACTGATACCTGATATGGAACGTCTGGCATTCATTTCGGACGATCGGTATATCAGTGAAGAAACTCGCAGAGATGTACAGGAAGCTGTAAAGGAGAACTTTCCGGACTTGCGTCTGGATTTACTTTCCACCACTCAGTTGTCTACGGAAATGTTGCTGGATACTTTACATGGTTATAAACCGAATACGGGGATCATTTATTATTCTTGGTTTGAATCACATAACAAAAATGACAATACCTATCTTTTCGATCATATTCAGGAGGTGATTGTCAATTTTACTCCGTCTCCATTGTTTTTACTTTCTCCCGAAGACTTGTCGAACAATACTTTTGCAGGAGGATATTACGTTTCGACAGAATCGTTCTGTAAATCTTTGTTGGAAATACTCGGTCGTATTTTGGATGGAGAGCAGGCACGTAATATTCCCGGTGAGGTGGGAGGACAAGGAAGTGCCAATCTCTGCTATCAAGTATTGAAATCCTACAATATACCTTCTTCCCGTTATCCGGACGATGCGGTATATGTCAATGAACCCAGGACTTTTTTCCAGCAGTATTATGTTCAAATCCTTTCCTGCTCTTTCTTTTTATTGATATTGATTGTTGCTATCATATATTATATCAGCATTCTTCGGAAAGCATATAGTCGTCTGCATGAAGCAATGGAAAAAGCGGAACAGGCCAATCAATTGAAATCCGCATTCCTGGCTAATATGAGTCATGAGATACGTACGCCCTTGAATGCTATTGTAGGATTCTCCAATATGCTTCCTCATGTCGAAAACCGTGAAGAAATGTCCGAATATGCAGACCTCATTGAAACAAATACGGATTTGTTGCTCCAGTTGATTAATGATATTCTGGATTTGTCGAAGATTGAAGCCGGTACATTCGATTTCTATCCTGCCTTGATTGATGTGAATCAGACGCTTGAAGAAATCGAGCAGAGTATGCAGTTACGTCTGCGACACAATAATGTGACTTTCATATTTGTGGAGAGACTGCCCGAATGTACATTATATACGGATAAGAACCGTTTGATTCAGTTACTTGCCAATTTCATTGTTAATGCCATCAAATTTACAGAAGTGGGTACCATTCGTATGGGGTATCGTCTGCTAGACTCCGAAACGATTTATTTTTATGTGTCGGATACTGGCTGTGGAATGTCTTCTGAACAGTGTATCCATGTCTTTGAACGGTTTGTGAAGTACAATTCCTTTGTGCAAGGTACCGGACTGGGACTTTCTATCTGCCATACGATTGTAGACCGCTTGGGAGGGAAAATAGGAGTGGAGTCGAAAGAAAACAAAGGATCTACTTTCTGGTTTACCTTACCTTATCGGCAGAATTAATGCTTTATTTCTTTCCAATCTATCAGTAGATAAGTTGCTATGCTCTTATTGCAAACTTCCTTTCCCTTATTGGATAAGTTGTCTTTGACTAAGAAGAAACTATAAACGCAAGTTCTGATTGTATAAACGAAACTTGCAATTATATAATCAGAACTTCCGTTTTTATAAATGAAGCTTGCAATTATAGATTTCTCTTAGCCAAAAAGAAGTTTGGCAGTAGGGGAATGTAAGTTTATCCCTAATACAACGGAAGTTATCTATTAGTACTTTAGTAAATAGAACGTAATAGATAAGAAAATAGATAGTTGGTTTATTTTAAGGAAATAGAATTGGTAGCAATAAAGGCAGATAATCCTTTAAATCTACGCGTAGTTGCTTTAATGCCTGCTGAATGCGGTAATCTACAGTTTTGGGAGATACTCCCAGAATTTCCGCTATTTCTTTATAACTCATATCCCGGAACCGATGCATCACGAAAGCTTCCCGGTAACTTTCCGGCAATGTGGCAATGGCATCCTTGATGCGTTGTGTCAACTCTTCGACTTGATAAAGATCCGTATCTTGTAGCATCTCCTGCATTTCTTCATAAAATCGAGTGTCGGCACGTTGAGTGGCGTCAATATGTGCAAGCTTGTTCAGAGCTTTGCGGTATATCATTTTAAAGAGGTACGAACTAAGCGAGGTTTCGATAAACAAATTTTCTCTGTTCTCCCAAATCCATAAAAGAGAATCCTGCACAATTTCTTCCGCATCTTCCAGATTGACGAAGCGATGGCCGTAGGCACACAGTGCCGGATAATACCTCCGAAACAGTGCATCAAATGCTTTTTGGTCGCCTCGCTGTATAGCAGATAATAGGAAATTGCTTTCTGACAGGTGAACTTCTTTCATGTATTAGTTTGATATTTCACTGCAAATATAGCTTTTTTATAAGAAAACAAAGATTTTCTGAAAAAAAATGAGATTTGGTTTAGGAATTCCACAAGTCTCTCTTGTCTTATAGTAAAAGGCAATAAAATACGAATATGGATAAGACTGATAAAAATACAATAGAAGAATTGCTTCCCCGTTATTGTGAGGGACTGGCAACGGAAGAAGAGCGTCTGCAGGTTGAGATGTGGATGGATGAGTCGGAAGAAAACCGGCGGATGGCCAAACAGATACATGCTCTTTATCTTGCTACAGATACCGTTCACATCATGACGAAAGTCGACACAGAGAAAGCATTGACAAAGGTGAAAAGTAGAATGACAGGTAACAGACAAAGGAAAACGACATGGTGGGAATGGGCGCAACGTGCGGCAGCAGTGCTGTTCATTCCACTTCTCGTTACTCTGATGGTACAACATTGGGGAGGAAGCGAACAGGAATTGGCACAAATGATGGAAGTGAAAACAAATCCCGGAATGATGACTTCTCTGACATTGCCCGATGGCACATTGGTTTTCCTGAATTCCGAATCTACCTTGAGTTATCCCTCACGCTTCGATAGCGACACGAGAAATGTAACATTGCAGGGAGAGGCTTATTTTGAAGTAGCCAAGAACCCGGAAAAGAAGTTCATAGTTTCTACTTCCCACCAATCACAGATCGAAGTACTGGGAACTCATTTTAATGTAGAGGCTTATGAAAAAGAAGACCGGATTGCAGCAACATTGGTTGAAGGAAAGATAGGTTTTATTTATTCATCTGACAATGGCTCGAAAAAAGTGCTGATGGATCCCGGACAGAAGCTGGTCTATGATATAAGAGACAGTAAAGTGCAGCTTTATGCCACCTCCGGTGAGTCGGAAATAGCTTGGAAAGAGGGAAAGATTATATTTAGAAATACTCCTCTCGAAGAGGGATTGCGAATGTTGGAGAAGCGGTATAATGTGGAATTCATTATTAAAAACGACCGTTTGAAAGGAGACTCATTTACTGGCACGTTTACAAATCAACGCCTCGAGCGTATTCTGGAATATTTCCAGCTTTCTTCTCAAATCCGTTGGCGTTATCTTGATTCGCCGGATATAAAAGATGAAAAGAGTAAAATAGAAATATATTGATTGATTAACCTTAAAACAAAAATGCAATGAAAGACAGACCCCCTTAAACAAAAACATACGGGAGGATATTGGCGTATCTCCCCGTATGGAAATCGGTAAATCTTTTTGATGCTTGTTTGGCGACAAGCTTAGATAAACTTTTTATTAACTTTAAGTCATTACAAAATTATGCAAAATTATTTTAGCATCCAATTTTTGTGGGTGGTAAAGTCACTTTGGCTAACCTCAAAAAAAATCCCATTATCTATGAGACTATTGGTTTTGTTCTTTGTATGTTCTATCGGATTGAGCTATGCAGCCGATAGTTACGCTCAAAAGGCTTTAATCAGTATTGATGTACGTAATCAGCGAGTGGAGGACATTTTGAAAGAGATTGAAGCGCAGTCTGATTTCGATTTTTTCTTCAATAATAAGCATGTCGATTTGAATCGTCGCGTATCAGTTTCCGCTGATAAAAGCAACATTTTTAGTGTGTTGAAAGAAATCTTTTCCGGCACTAATGTAAAATATTCGGTACTGGACAAGAAGATAATATTATCCATCGAGGCACAGTCTCCGGAACAAGAAAAGAAAATAACCATATCCGGTACTATATCAGATGCACAGGGGGAACCGATTATCGGGGCCAGTGTGTTAGAAAAAGGAGTACAGGGTAACGGTACGATAACAGATATTGACGGGAATTTCAAACTCTCCGTTTCTTCATCGAAGGCACAGCTCGATATCTCCTATATCGGCTATCAGTCGCAGACGGTTGCCGTACAACCCGGAAAAAACATGAGAATCACTTTGCAGGAAGATTCCAAACAACTTGACGAAGTGGTAGTGGTGGGTTACGGTACACAGAGCAAGAAGACATTGACCGGTGCCGTTTCTATGGTAAACATGGGAGATGTGGAGATGAATACCGTACCGAATGTATCTCGTGCGTTGGCGGGTAAAGCAGCGGGGTTCCGTGTGAACCAGGTTTCTGCACAACCGGGTGGTGAGGCGAAGTTTCGTATTCGTGGAGAAGCGTCTACCGGTGCTGGTAATGAACCTTTATTTGTAATCGACGGCTTCCCGGTGTCTTCTACTTCCAATTTAAGTTCTGGTAATGGTTTCTATGAATCGGGTAATATTGATAATGTACTGGAATCATTGAATCCGGATGATATTGAATCCATTTCTGTGTTGAAAGATGCTGCTTCCACAGCTATTTATGGTGCGCGTGCCGGACATGGAGTTGTTTTGATTACCACTAAACGTGGTAAAAGTCAAAAGCCCAGAGTGACTTATTCCGGTATGGGGTCGGTGCAGGTAGCTCGTTCCAACTACAAGATGCTTGATACTCGTATGTATATGGATATGTATAATAAACAGATGCATGAAGAGTGGTTAAAGTTGAACGGAATGGGTATCTATGAAGGATATGTTGAAAAGCAGGACACTCCGCCTACTCAATATAAACCCACTTTCAATAATGATGAAATATTGACTGCTAGCGGTACCGATTGGTTGGATGCGGTGATGCGCAATGGATATACGCAACAGCACAATCTTTCTGTGAATGGTGGTACGGAGAAAACCCGTTATCTGGCTTCTGTCAACTATATGAACCAGGAAGGAATTGTCAAGAATAATGGTGTCAGTCGTTTTTCTGCCCGTTTGAATCTGGATCAGGAATTGAGTGAATATGTTTCTTTCGGACTGACTGCTACTTACTCGCAGAATAAGTATGACAATGTTCCTCTGGGAGACAATGCCAATGAATATTCCGGTGTATTGACCGGTGCTATCCAATCCAATCCTACAATTCCTATCTATGACTCTGAAGGAAATTATTTCATTGATCCGAAACGTCCCTTCGTTGCGAATCCGGTGTCTTTGTTGGATATTAAGGATAATACGGTAAAAGACCGGATCATAGGATCTGCATTCGTATCCGTGAAACCGTTGAAAGACTTGGAAGTGAAGTTGCAGTTAGGTGTCGACCGTAGTTTCCAGAAACGTTCCAGCTATTTGCCTAAGACAACTTTGCAGGGAAAGACCAAAAACGGAAGAGCGGATATTTCGCAGGAAACAAGTACTGCCTATCTGATGGAGCTGACAGCTCAATACTCCAAGAGCTTTGGCGATCATAACGTGAAAGCTATTGGTGGTTATTCGTTCCAAAAATTTAAAAATGATGGATTGAGTGCCGGAAATGAAGATTTTCTTGTAGATGGCTTTGGATATAATAGTTTGGGTTCAGGAAATTACAAGAAACCATCTGTAGGTTCATGGGCTTCTATTAACAGCATTGCTTCTTTGTTTGCCCGTGCCACTTACTCGTATAAAGGCAGATATTTACTGGAAGCTACAGTTCGTGCTGATGCTGCTTCCAATTTCGCCCCGGAAAATCGTTGGGGTTATTTCCCGTCCGTATCAGCCGGTTGGATGATAAGTGAAGAAAATTTCATGAAAGGGGCTTCAAACTGGTTGTCTATGTTGAAGTTAAGAACTTCTTATGGACAGACGGGTAACTCTAATGTCGGTTATCGCATTTACGACTATTATGAAGTGGGAAGAAGTGCCATTATCGGAGGTGCAGAATCAACAGGAGTATATGCTTCGGATTTGGGCAACAGGAGCCTGACTTGGGAAACGACTACGGAATTTAATGTAGGTGTGGATCTAGGTATACTCAACAACCGATTTAAGTTGACAGCCGAATATTTCAAACGTAAGATTACAGACTTGTTGGTGACAAATAAACCATTGCCTTTTTATAATGAAATAAATAAAATAGCGGGTAATATAGGATCAACACAAAGTCAGGGTGTGGAAATCACAGTGAATACGGTGAATATCGTTACTAAAGATTTTGAATGGGATACGACATTAACCTTGTCACATTACAATGACCGTTGGCTGACACGTGACCCGAACTGGAAACCCAAACCTTATGAAAAAGAAAATGATCCGATTCGTGCATGGTGGGAATATGAAGCGCTTGGCATCCTGCAACCGGGAGAAAAAGTCCCGGACGCTCAAAAAGACTTGGTTCCGGGTATGATGAAGTTGAAAGACCGCGATGGAAACGGAGTATTGGGAGATGAGGATAAAGTATATATGGGTAATGGTGATCCCAAAATTATCTACGGTCTGAACAACTCGTTCAGATATAAGAACTTCGACTTGAATATCTATTTCTATGGAGAAGCCGGCAGAAAGAGAGGAGCCAGTTATTATGAGGGCTGGACACGTATGGACAATGGTATCAATGTTTCTACTTATGCCCTGAAAGCTTTTAATAGCAATAACCTGACAGCCACAGATCCGACATTTGTCAGAGGTGGAAGCGGATGGGGGGATTACTATGTGAAATCTATCTATTATGTTCGTTGTGGAAGCATTACATTGGGATATAAAGTGCCTGTCAGCCAGAAGATTGCCAAGAATCTCCGTGTATATGTAGACGTGAACAATCCGTTTGTGATTACTAACTGGACAGGTCTGGACCCGGAAACGGACAACGGGACCTATGCATATCCGAATGTAACCTCATATAATTTTGGTGTATCAATATCTTTCTAATAAGTGATGAATATGAAAAAGACAATTTATACTGCAATAGCAACTCTCTTGTTCCTCATTTCGTCTTGTACGCTGGAGCAGGAAGTATATAATAAAATTAATCCGGGAATGTTTCCCCAAAATGCTGAAGATGTAAATGCTTTGGTCAATTCGAGTGCTTATTATGTGTTTTCTCCGTGGGGAATTTTTGAAGTAGCGGCAGGCTATGTGACGACTTCGGAAATGGTAACCGATTATGTGGAAAACACTTGGGGATGGACTACCGTATACAATTCGTATGAAGCTAATGACTGGCATATCGACGGTGACTATCGTCGTGTGTATGACTATTCCCAGTATTTGGCTTCCATGACTTTGACAATGGATCGCATCAAGGACGTGAATATGGATGAAACCTTGAAAGCTCGCTATATGGCGGAATTGAAATGCGGACGTGGTTTCCTGGCTTTTCTGATGTATGATATGTATGGTCCGATACCTATCGCCGATCTGGAGACTTTGCAAAAACCGGAAGCGGAGATTGTTATTCCACGTTTGTCGGAAGAAGCTATGCGTGAATACATTGTTTCCAACTTGAAAGATGCAGCTAATGTGTTGCCCTATAAGTATGAAGATACAAATTACGGACGCTTCACCAAAGGATTGGCCAATACATTATTGCTGAAATTCTACATGATGACCAAGCAATGGGATGAGGCGGAGAAAATAGGACGTGAATTGACAAAACCGGAATACGGTTATAAATTGGTAGACGATTATAACTCTCTGTTCTCTTTATCTGGTGAAAAGAATTCGGAAGTCATATTCTCATGTGTGGCCGAGGCCGGTGTGATGGAACAGAAATGGTTCGCTCACGTACTGACTTCTGACTATCCGCTTCCTGCCGGAATGTCGGTGACTGCCTGGGGAGGATTTAAAATATCCTGGCCTGCATACGAATCTTATGATCCTAAAGACAAGAGACGTGAAAGAATTATTGGTGAATATACAGGTACGGAGGGCGTACACCATAGCCGGGCGCTTGACCGTGACGGTGGTACGACAGGTATACTCTTCTACGGTGCAATTCCGGTGAAATATAAAATTGAGGGGGTAGTAGGTGAGAAGTGCGAAATAGATATGCCCATCTATCGTTATGCGGATGTATTGACTTTACTTTCGGAAGCTATCGTTCGCAATGGAAACAGTATCACTCAAGAGGCGATTGGCCTGTTGAATCAGGTGCGGGTTACTCATGGTGGACTAAAAGCTTATCAATTGAGTGATTTTTCATCTGTAGAAGATTTTCTGGATAAATTGTTGGAAGAACGTGGACATGAATTTTATTTTGAAGGAGTGCGTCGTCAGGATTTGATCCGCCACGGAAAATTTATTGAAGCAGCACTTGCCAAAGCAAGATTTGCTGGACAGCCGACAGGTAAAATAGAAACGAAAGTGGATGGACAATATAAATATGAGAAATTCCCGTTGCCTACTCATCTGATTACTGAAGGACAAGGCATTATAATTCAAAATCCCGGTTACTAAAAAATAGATAGCATTATGAAACATTTATTATATAGTCTATTAGGAATCTTGTTGCTTGCCGGATGTAAGGAAGACAAGTACAATGTAATCATTCCGATGTCGGATATTTACTTGAGCGCGCCTCAAGATGGAGCGATCATTGATTTGAATGATTTATCGATTGAGAAATATAGTTTCTCTTGGGAGAAACCTCTGGAAAATGGAGCAAAGCTACTTATTTGTACTGACAGGAAATTCAAAGAACCGGTGATAATTGATGCAGGAAAATCGACTTCTGTTGCGATATCTGCACTGACTGCCGATCAGAGTTTTTCTCAATTGGGAATTAAAGCGGGGCAGGAAGCGGTACTGTATTGGACAGTCAAAGAAACCGGTAATATAACCGCAGCAGCTTCGGAAGCACGCACCATTCGGGTGAAACGTATGACTAGCAAATTAGTGCAGCCGGAAGATTTGACTAAGATTTCTTTGGCTGAAAATGCCCCGGAGACTGCTGTGCAGTTTGAATGGGATACCCAGGAATGGCCTGAATCTACCTCGTACTCGCTTTGTTTCTCACTGGATCCTGAAATGAAACAGACGGTTGCCGAACATAGTGTGGGAGTTGTGAATGGTAAATCATCATTGACTCATGAAGAACTTCAGGCACTGCTCGATAAACTTTCTATCAAACGTTGGACTTCCAATTCTGTGTATTGGAATGTGAAGACTGATGATGGGCAATGGGTGTCACGTTCTTCCGGAGTACTGAATATGACAGAAATGATGCGCTTCATAGATGTTCGTGGAGATGAAAAGATTACTTATCGTGTTGTTCGTATATTTTATAGTGACAAAACATCATTGGTTTGGTTGGCGGATAACCTGCGTGCGACTAAATATGCTGATGGTACAGATATTGAAGCGAATAATTTCAAAAATACACCTGCGTCGCTCGGAGAAGGTAGAGTGAAAGCCTATGGAGTGCATTATCATTACGATATTCGTGATAAGATAGCACCTAAGGGATGGCGTTTGCCGACCATACAGGAATATAAGAATTTGTTTGCAGAAGCCGGAACTGCCGAAGGTCAATGGAATGTATTGAAAGATCCTGAATATTATGAATCAGTAAAAGGACAGGCGCATTTGAACGACTGGAAATTCAATTTGTGTGCTTCCGGTCAATGGAGCGGTGATGCAATCACTAATCATACCGGACCGTACTGTTATCTGTTGGTCACTGATGATATGTCTCATCAATGTATTCTTCATGATGGAGGGGCAACATTGTGGAGTCCTTGGACAACCGGTGCTCCTGCACGTTTTATCTACAATGAAAATTAATCGGGTGAAAATTAAAAGTATATCAATCATGTTAATCAATATAAAGAAAACTATGGCCATATTATCTACCTTATTATTAGGTATTATGTGTAGCTTTTGTTCTGATACAATAGATGTATATGCGGGACAATATGGAGAAGAAGACGGAACGAGTGAACCGGAGACTCCGGAGGTAACAGGAAATATTGTACCGATCGAGTCGCTTAGGAATCCCGATAGGGGATTCCACTTGGAATGTAATTTGCTTGCCGACCAAATGAAAAGTCCATATAATGATTATGAGGTTTATGGCAATGATTTGTATACGAAGAAAGTAGAGCAATTTGATGCAAAGGACGATAACCTGACTCTTGTGCAGCAATATATCTACTTAACTAACTGGGTGAGTAAGGATCTGGATGCTGAAGCTCTGTCAAATATCCGCAAGATATTCGAATTGATGAAAGCGCAGGGATATAAAGCCATTCTTCGTTTTGCATACAATCACGCCGGACTGAATACTTCCGGTGGCGAATCCAAACAATGGATTCTCCGGCACATCGAACAACTGACTCCTCTGTTGAATGAATACATTGGACAAATTGCTACCATGCAGGTGGGTTTTATCGGTGCTTGGGGAGAGTGGCATACTTCTCCGTTGATGAATGACCAGAGTGCGAAGAATGCAATCGTCAGTGCTTTATTGAGAGCCTTGCCTGCACCTTATTGTGTAGAAATGCGTTATCCGAATCATAAGAAAGCGTTGACACTGGAACAGGAAGGATCTCGTGGACGCATCGGATATGCGAATGATTATTTTACAGCCGGCGAACATCCGCTTGCACCGGGCAATGACTTTGTTCCTAATACGGATGATTACAAGCAGATAACGGAAGAGGTGAAAGTGAACAATTTCTATATGAGTGGTGAGATCCCTTATAATGAGGATACAGAATGGGGATTGGCAGAGTTGATTAGTCCGATAAAATCACTGCGTATTTTGCGCGAACACCGTTACTCGGCATTTGATGTGACGCAAAACTATGATTTGAATATCATGAGTTGGAAACGGGTAAAGGTAAATCCCGCTTTATTAAATGATAATCACATTCTGTTTGATGAGAGTTACTTCAAAGATGAGGAGGGCAATGAAGTTGTCCGTTCATTCTATGATTTTGTACGCGACCATTTGGGCTATCGTCTGAATCTTCAAAGTGAATCGAAAGTAGAAGCAAAAGGTGGAAATTTGGAATACGATCTGACGATTACAAATACCGGTTTTGCTACGGTGATTAATCCGAAAGAGGTATATCTCGTACTGGTTTCCGAAAGCGGTCAGGTAGTGAAAGAATTCAAACTGGATGTGGATCCTAAAACCTGGATTCCAGCTACCGAACAGGAACCGAATCAGGCTGCGAAATACACTATCAAAGGAAGTGTAGCAGCCGGTGTGAGCGGGACCTATAAAGTAGGAATCTGGATGCCGGAAAAAGTAGCCGATTGGAAATACAATTCGGTATATGCCATTAAGTTTGCTAAAACAGAGAATGTGACTCATTGGTATGATGATGCAGACAAATATGCCGTGAACCTGTTCGGAACAGTTACATTCTAAAAATAAATTGATGAATACTTCCGACCGTATAGAACAGATCTCATGTTGCGGTCGGAGTATTCGAAACTTACATCTTATTTGAATGAAGATGAACAAAAATCATAAAACCGTACTTGTTATACTTAACATCATAGTATCATTTCTAATTTCTTCCTGTTCCTCCCCCAAGGAACAGGTTAGAATAGGAAATGGTACTTTTACTATCGAGGGAAAGGATATCCAGTTGATTTGTGGAGAAATGCACTATCCCCGCATTCCGCACGAGTATTGGCGTGACCGCCTGAAGAGAGCGCGTGCGATGGGACTGAATACGGTATCTGCCTACGTTTTCTGGAACTTCCATGAACGTCAGCCGGGAGAGTTTGACTTTAGTGGACAGGCTGATATTGCGGAATTTATCCGTACGGCACAGGAAGAGGGACTGTATGTGATTCTTCGTCCCGGTCCGTATGTCTGTGCAGAATGGGATTTCGGAGGTTACCCGTCGTGGCTGCTGAAAGAAAAGGATATGACTTATCGCAGTAAAGATCCGCGTTTCCTGTCCTATTGTGAACGATATATCAAAGAACTTGGCAAACAACTGTCTCCTTTGACCATCAATAATGGAGGTAATATTATTATGGTGCAGGTGGAGAATGAATATGGATCGTATGCAGCGGATAAAGAGTATCTTGCCGCTATCCGCGATATGATTAAAGAAGCAGGATTCAATGTTCCGCTATTTACCTGTGACGGTGGTGGACAGGTGGAAGCCGGACATGTTGAGGGCGCACTGCCTACATTGAACGGAGTGTTTGGTGAAGATATATTCAAAGTGGTAGATAAGTACCAAAAGGGCGGTCCCTATTTTGTTGCGGAGTTTTATCCGGCTTGGTTTGATGAGTGGGGCAGACGACATTCCTCTGTTGCTTATGAACGTCCCGCCGAACAGCTGGACTGGATGTTGAGCCACGGTGTTTCTGTCAGCATGTATATGTTCCACGGTGGTACAAACTTTGAGTATACCAATGGAGCCAATACCGGAGGCGGTTATCAGCCCCAGCCCACAAGCTATGATTATGACGCTCCCTTGGGTGAATGGGGAAATTGTTATCCCAAATATCATGCATTCAGGGAAGTGATTCAGAAATACCTGCCTGCGGGAACAGTACTGCCGGAAGTTCCGGCAGATAATCCGACTACCACTTTTGCAACAGTCGAATTAAAGGAAAGTGCTCCATTAAGGACTGCATTTCATCAGACTACCCAGTCTGAAAATGTGCTGTCGATGGAGGATTTGGGAGTTGATTTCGGATATATTCATTATCAGACCACACTTCAAAAAGCGGGAAAACAGAAACTTGTCATACAGGATTTGCGTGACTATGCTGTGATCCTCATTGATGGTAAGCAGGTAGCCAGTCTGGATCGTCGTTACAATCAGAACAGTGTGACCTTGAATGTGCCGAAGACACCTGCCACACTGGAGATTCTGGTAGAAAATACCGGACGCGTCAACTACGGCCCCGATATACTGTTTAACCGGAAAGGTATCACCAGCCAAGTTTTGTGGGGAAATGAAAAGTTGACCGGATGGTCTATTACTCCATTGCCTCTGTATAAAGAAAAAGTTTCGGAAATGGAGTTTGGCGAAACCATCAAAGGCGTTCCCGCTTTCCATAAAGGAACGTTTACGGTGGAGAAGAAAGGTGACTGCTTTGTGGATATGAGTCAATGGGGCAAAGGTGCTGTCTGGGTAAATGGCAAATCTCTGGGACGTTTCTGGAATATCGGCCCTCAACAAACACTCTATCTGCCCGCTCCATGGCTGAAAGAGGGAGAAAACGAAATTGTAGTGTTTGAAATGGAAGATACGGGTAAGCGTGTTTTGCAAGGATTGAATCAACCCATTCTGGATAGTCTAGGTATTGATAAGAATTATCAGAAGGGCCAGCGTCGTGCAGTGGCAGGCACTCCGATTCTGGAAGACGGTGATCTTGCATTAAAAACTACTTTGCAGGAGACTAATGAGTGGCAGTCATTCGATTTACCGGTTGCGACTACTCTCCGCCATTTCTGTATAGAGACTCTGTCTTCCTACACAGAGGATAATCAGGCCTGCATTTCGGAAGTGGAACTGATAGATGATAAGGGACAGCCGATTGACAAAACTAAATGGGAAGTCGTTTATGTAAGCAGCGAACAAGCTGATAAGAACTTGGGAATAGCGGAAAACCTGTTTGATGGAGATATCTCTTCTTTTTGGCATACGGATGCGGCTATGGAACCTAATCATCCTCACCGGGTTATTATAGATCTGAAAGAAATTTATAAGGTTTCGGCTTTTCGCGTGAAAGTTCGTAAAGGTTCATTCTTGTCAGGAAAGGTGAAAGATATAAATGTATATGGCCGTCCACAATTCTTCTTATTTCATTGAATAAAACGTAGTAAATAGATATAAAATGCGACTCTTAATTATTATATTTGATAAATTGTAAATAAAGCTATGTATACACGTCTTTTATTCATTCTATTATTGGGGGCTACATGGATATGTAGCTGCCAAACCGAACAGTCGCCTGTCAATGCATTGGCAGATCGTGTGACGGAAGGTACTTCGAAAGATCGAATTCTTTTTCGGATGATTGCTGATGAAAACAATCCGTTAAAAGATTATTTTGAAATATCTTCTGAAGACGGTAAAGTGCTGATAACCGGAAACTCTGATTTGTCTCTGGCTACGGGGTTGAACTGGTATCTGAAATATGTAGCCGGTATTCATCTTTCCTGGAATAATCTTTCGCAGAAGTTACCGGAAATACTACCGCTTCCACAAGAAAAGATACGTAAGGAGACATCCATGCAGAACAGATATTATCTGAACTATTGCACTTATTCTTATTCCATGGCTTTCTGGGATTGGGAGCGTTGGGAAAAAGAAATAGACTGGATGGCAATGCATGGCATCAATATGCCTTTGAGCATCACCGGAATGGAGGTGGTCTGGTACAATTTGCTGAAACGTTTGGGATACACAACAGAAGAAGTCAATGAATTTATTTCCGGCCCGGCCTTTATGGCTTGGTGGCAAATGAATAATCTCGAGGGTTGGGGTGGACCGAATCCCGATAGCTGGTATCAGCAACAAGAAGCGCTTCAGAAGAAGATCGTAGCCCGTATGCGGGAGTTGGGTATTGAACCAGTATTCCCCGGATATGCTGGAATGGTTCCCCGTAACATTGGTGAAAAGCTAGGTTATCAGATTGCTGATCCCGGTAAATGGTGTGGCTTCCCCCGTCCGGCTTTCCTTTCTACGGAAGATGAACACTTCGATTCTTTTGCCGCTATGTATTATGAGGAATTGGAGAAACTCTATGGAAAAGCCAACTATTACAGCATGGATCCATTTCATGAGGGAGGTAACACGGAAGGAGTCGACTTGGCGAAAACCGGTGCTTCCATTATGGCAGCTATGAAGAAAGCCAATCCGAAGGCTGTTTGGATCATTCAGGCCTGGCAGGCGAATCCTCGGGAAGAAATGATTGCTTCTCTTAATCAGGGAGATTTGCTCGTTTTAGATTTATATAGTGAGAAACGTCCCCAATGGGGAGATCCGGATTCCATGTGGTATCGGGAAAAAGGCTTTGGCAAACACGATTGGCTCTATTGTATGTTACTGAATTTTGGAGGTAATGTTGGTTTGCACGGCCGGATGAATCAGCTGGTGAACGGGTATTATGATGCTTGTGCACACACTAACGGGAAAACGTTGCATGGAGTAGGAGCAACCCCGGAGGGGATAGAAAATAATCCGGTGATGTTCGAACTCCTTTACGAACTTCCTTGGCGTGAAGAACGCTTTTCTTCCGATGAATGGTTGCAGACTTACTTGAAAGCTCGTTATGGCAGAGAAGTTTCACCGGAAATAATGGAGGCTTGGCGTGCATTGGAACACACCGTTTACAATGCTCCGAAAGATTATCAGGGTGAAGGAACCATTGAGTCTTTGTTATGTGCCCGTCCGGGTTTCCATCTGGATAGAACTTCTACTTGGGGATATTCCAAACTATTTTATGCTCCCGATTCTACTGCAAAGGCAGCCCGGCTATTTACTTCCGTTGCCGACCAGTATAAAGGAAACAACAATTTTGAGTATGACTTGGTAGACATCGTACGTCAGAGTAATGCCGATAAAGGAAATGTGTTACTTGAAGAAATATCACAGAGCTATGACCGAAAGGACAAAGAGGATTTCCGCAAACAAACACAGCAATTCCTGGACTTGATATTGGCGCAAGATCGTTTGTTATCTACCCGGAAAGAATTTTCCGTTTCCTCTTGGTTGAATGCAGCTCGTTCTCTGGGAACTACAGAAGAAGAAAAGCGATTGTACGAATGGAATGCTTCCGCATTAATCACAGTCTGGGGAGATAGCATTGCTGCCAATCAAGGCGGACTACATGATTATTCGCATCGGGAATGGAGTGGACTTTTGAAAGACTTGTATTATCAGCGTTGGAAAGCCTTCTTTGAGCAGAAACAGGCGGAGCTGGATGGGAAGCCTGCAGGACAGGAAATAAACTTCTATGGGATGGAGAAAGCCTGGGCAGAGAAGAGTAAGGCACAGACATTGAAGAACTAAATAAAAGCAAGTGATATATAAGTAATATGCACGTAATATATAGGCGGGTATGAAATATTATCCGGCTATATTTGTCTTAGAACCCTTTCATAAAGAATTTCTAATTTCATTGCTAATAGGAAAATTCTTATATTTGCTGCAACTAATACTTAAACACAATAAGTTGCAAATGGAATTTACAGAAGAGCAAATACTGTTGAGAGCTTTGTCACGAGGAGATGAGAAAGCTTTTGAGGTTTTGTTTATGCGTTATTTCCCGAGGGTGAAACGTTTTATATCCGGTTTACTTCAGGATGATATAACGGCAGAGGACTTTGCACAAGATATTCTCCTCAAACTATGGCAGAAGCGTGAGGAGATGGCAAAAATCGAAAATCTGAATGCCTACCTTTATCGGACTTCCCGGAATGCTGTGTACCAGCATTTACGACATATACTTTTGGTGAATGAATATGGAGAAAAGCAACAGGAGAATCTTTCCCGTCAGCAGAATGAGGGTGCGGGAAACATCGAAGAAAATATGTTTGCCGAAGAATTACTGTTGTTGATACAGCATACGGTAGAGCAAATGCCCGCCCAACGAAAAAGAATTTATGAGATGAGCCGTAAAGAAGGTAAAAACAATGATGAGATAGCGCAACTGCTTGCAATAAACAAACGGACTGTAGAAAACCATCTCACACAAGCATTGGCTGATATCCGCAAGATGCTGAAGCACTTTTATCTTTTCTAAATAAAACCACTTCCTATTGACAAAAACTCTTCTTTTATTCTCCTTTCTCAAAAAAAGTAGAAAAAATAGCTTTTAGACTGTGTGTGTATTCTATCTCGTGCATCTTATTAATAAACGGATAAAATCATGAAGAAGAAAAGCATATCAGAACTAATACATTTTTTTGTTCGCCATCCCCTGCAAAACTCCTTGCAGATGAAGTTTTGGCGTTGGCTGGTTTCTCCTGCTGATGCAGAAGATAAAGAAGAAGCTATACAGGAAGAGTGGATGAATATCATCGCTGAACCTGATGAGGCCACCCGGCGTTCATGGTATGAGGTCCGGCGTAAAGCGGGACTTGCAAATCCGATAATAAAACCACATTGGGAAATCAAACCACTTCTTCGCATTGCTTCTATGATATTAATCCCCTTATTTTCAGTGCTATTATCGTGGCATTATATAAATGATTATACTGATTCTTGCAAATTGGTAGAATATATTGTTCCCATGGGTGAACGGGGAGAATTGACTTTGCCGGATGGGACAAAGGTACAGATCAATTCGGAGAGCAGTATCATTTATCCGAAAAGCTTTCGAGGCGATACACGCACTGTTTATCTTTCCGGAGAGGCGAATTTTGATGTCCATAAGGATAAGAAACATCCGTTTATTGTCAAGACATCTTTGTTATCAGTTCGTGCTTTAGGTACGAAGTTTAATATACAGGCATATTCGGAAGACAGGAAAACGACTACAACTCTTGAAAATGGAAAAGTGCAAATCAATAACCTGCTGGCACCAGACAGCTGTTTTATTCTTACTCCCGGTGAACAACTTGAATACAATCACCTGACTAAGAATTATGAAAAACGAAAAATAGATGTGATGATGGCTTCCGGTTGGACACGTGGTGAATTGAATTTTGTCGATTGCCATCTGGAGGATATTCTGAACACATTGGGACGACATTATAATGTAGAAATAAAGGCAGAACCGCATTTATACACAAATGATTTATATACCATTAAGCTTAGAAAGGGCGAACCTCTTCAAGCAGCAATTCATATTGTAACAATGACCGTCGGAGGTATGGAAAGCAAGGTCACAGACAATAAGGTTGTGATACTGACAGCTGCTTCACCGGCGAATAAGAGTAAGAAAGGAGGTACCCATCCATAAAAAGGTTGGACAAAACTGATCCTTTTGTCCAACCCGAAATAAATACCGTTATCATTTAAAATTTTAGGAAATAGTGAACCTTAAATGTAGTATTCATTTAATATACAAAAGTATGAATTTTAATTCTTATTTTACTATAAAACATACCAGTAATTTGCGTATTTTATTGTTAACCTTATTCTTTATAGTCCCTTTGGGTACTATCTATGGGCAGAATCAGTTGATTACTATTGCCGGAAAAAACATAACTTTGTTGAAAGCTTTTGATGCTATTGAAAGTCAGACTCAATTAAGCATTACTTATAGTCGGACTAAAATAGATGTGAATCGGACATTGAGTGTTGATTTTAAGAAACAAAAACTTTCTATTGTTTTGGATAAGTTGCTCGCGGGAACGGGGTTTACTTACAAGATAGAAAAAGGGTATATCGTTCTGGTTCCCGTACCGGTAAAACAAGAGCAAACGGAAGCAACTTCGAAAAAGATACAAGGAGTGATTGTAGATACGAATGGAGATCCGGTGATTGGTGCCAGTATTCAGGAGAAAGGAGTGGCCGGGAAAGGTACAGTGTCTGATTTGGATGGAAAATTTAACCTGTCAGTTGCGTCAAATGCTGTATTACTGATTTCATATATCGGTTTTCAGTCTCTTGAAGTAAAGGTGGGAAATCGGACAAGCTTGTCTTTGGTATTAAAAGAAGATCATCAGTTGCTGGATGAAGTAGTCGTTATCGGTTATGGAACAATGGAGAAACGTGCTGTGACCAGCTCCATTACTTCCATATCTTCAAAAGATTTAGTGACTGGATTGGGAGGCTCTACCATTGCGACTGCTCTGAAAGGAAAAATCTCCGGTATGAATGTTTCCGAGACCTCCAGTCCGAATGCCTCTGCTAGTTTCCAGCTTCGTGGGGTAGCTTCCATCAATGCTTCTTCTTCCCCTTTGATTGTGATAGACGGAATTCCTGGTGGTGATTTGCGTTCTATCAGTCAGGAAGATATTCAATCCATTGATGTTTTGAAGGATGCCTCTGCAGGTGCTATTTACGGAACAAGGGCAGCTGGTGGTGTCATTCTCGTGACTACCAAGAAAGCGAAAGAAGGTCCTATCACATTATCATATACAGGCGAGCTGTCCACCGAACAAGTTTCCAGAAGACCACAGGTCCTGGATCGCGATGCTTTCGTGAGGTTCGGTGTAGGAACAGATTTGGGAGCGTCTACCGATTGGTACGGTGAACTTTTAAATGAGGGAGCACTTTCCCAGCGCCATGTTGTCACCCTTTCGGGAGGGGGACATACAGCCAGAATATATGCCACTATTATGGCACAGGATCAGAAAGGTATTGCGATAGGCGATAATCGTAAAGACTATTCGGGGCGTATCAATGCAAACTTTAATCTTCTCAATGACTTGCTGGAAATAGGCTTACATACAGAATATCGTGAAGCACATCGGGATCAGCGGAGCAGTAGTTCCTGTTTCGACATGGCATTGAAGATGAATCCAACGGAACATGTTTATGATAGTACTAGTGAAACAGGCTACAATGTATTGGTTGGTGGTAGTGAATATTACAATCCATTAGCGGAAGTTATGCTCAAGCAGACGGATAATGTTGATAAATGGCTCAAGGCGGATGCTACGGTAAAGCTCAATCTGCCTGCCGGATTTTCGGCACAAGCCACTCTCGGATGGGAAGATCGCCAGTATCAGCAGACGCATTATGTATCCGCATTACACAGAACATCTTTGAATGGAAGTTATAAAGGAAAGGGATTTCACGGATATAGTAAAACAGTAAATGTTTCTTTTGAACCTACCATTAATTTCATGCGTGTTTTTGCAGATGACCATACGGTTAGTGCGGTGGCCGGATATAGCTATTGGGAAAACAATTCTGAAAACTTTGATATGTCTAACTTCGATTTCCCTGTGGATGGAGTAGGAGCTTGGGATATGGGAACAGGCAGCTGGCTTTCTGATGGAAAAGCAGCTATGTCTTCTCACAAATATCCTCGTGAACGTCTTATCTCCTTCTTTGGTCGGGCGAATTATAGCTATAAAGATCGTTATATGGTTACTGGAAGTGTCCGTCATGAGGGATCTTCCAAATTTGGAAAGAATCATCGCTGGGGAACATTCTGGGCTGTATCAGGTGGATGGCGTATATCCAATGAAGCCTTTCTGCGTGATGTCAGTTTTCTTGATGACCTCAAAGTACGTGTCGGTTATGGTGTGACGGGAAATAACAATTTCTCTGCAGGAGCATCCACAGCCATGTACTCCTCCAATTCAATGTGGCCTTATAACGGTACATGGATCACTTCTTATGGACCGGCTCGTAATGTCAATAATGACTTGCATTGGGAAAAGAAAGCAGAGCTTAACATCGGTTTGGATTATGCGTTTCTGAATAACCGGCTTTTTGGAAAGTTCGATATATATAAAAGAAGAGTTTCCGGAATGTTATACAATATCAGTGTACCCAATCCTCCCGCCGTTTACGAGAAAACGACCATGAATTATGGTAATCTTGAGAATACCGGATGGGAGTTTGAGATTGGCGGAGTGCCTGTTAAAACGAAAGACTTTAACTGGACAACTACCATGCGTCTATCCCATTCTTCTTCCAAAATTACCTCTTTGTGGGGGAATAATACTTACCAGGATCGTGTAGGATTCCCGTCACCGGGAACGAACGGATCAGCCGGAAGAATTGAAGCAGGAACAAAGATCGGAAGCTATTATATCTGGAAATATGCCGGTATCACGGATAATGGAAGATGGCTTCTGTATGATAAGAACGACAATGTGATTCTTAGCGATAAGAAGACCTATGATGACAAGCGGTACATCGGTAATGCTATTCCTGCATTGATGGTATCATGGGATCATACCTTCACTTACAAGAACCTCTCTTTAGGTATCAACCTGCGTAGCTGGATCGATTTCGACGTGTTTAATACCATAAATATGTACTATGGACTTTCTGAAGTAGCAGGCCAGAACGTTCTTCGCAATGCGTACATTGACAACCGGCACATCAAAGAAGTAAAGCAGCTTTGCGATTACTGGCTTGAGGACGGCACTTTCTTAAAGATAGACGCCATTAGTCTGGGATATTCTCTTAACATGAAAAAGTGGCAGAAATATATAGATAAGATTGATCTTTACCTGACCGTCCGGAATGTGGCATGTTTCACGAAATATTCAGGACTTAATCCGGAAGTGAATGTCAACGGACTGGACCCTGGTTATGAATGGTTTAATAATATTTATCCTGAAACTCGTAGATATACCGTTGGTATGAAAATCCAATTCTAATATTAAAGTACCTATAAACTAATAAAATGATATGAGACGAAATATTTTAATCATTATCTCCTTCCTCACCCTTCTGGTGTCATCCGGTTGTACAAATCTGGATGAGAAGTGGTATTCCGAAGTCACTCCGGACACTTATTTCACGTCTAAGGAAACTGTTTATTCTTTCTTGGTACGCTCTTTCACACATTGGCGTTGGTTTCACGGATTCGACCGTGCCATTCTTCAAGAATGTACAACAGATGAGATGTGTGTCACACAAAAAGGAATACATTACAATGATGTCAGATATTCCCAACTGCAGCATCACGACTGGACACCTCTTCACCCCAACAACGAAGAAACCTGGCGTGGGGTAGGCATGGGAGTGGCAATGGCTTTAGCTTGTAAGGAAGACTTATCCGGTGTGGATTATGTATCACTGGGCATGACGGAAGAATTGAAAGCAGATCATCAGATGCAACTTCAGACATTGGTTGCCTATTTTTATCTGCGGGGACTTGATTTCTATGGGGGTATGCCTATTTACCGGCGCTCTACTACCGAGGAAGTTCCACGTTCCACTGCACGCGAAACCTTTAATTATGTGGAAGAACTGTTGCTTGCCGCTATTCCCAAATTAGAGAAAAAAAGAGCAGATATGCTGGAAGAAGGCTATTTACGTCAAGGAACTGCCGCCGCCCTTCTTGCTCAGTTATATTTTAATGCGGAAGTCTACATGGGAGAGAACCGTTTTGCTGAATGTGCGCAGGTCTGCCAGGATCTATTAGATGGCAAATACGGTTATTACGAATTGGAGGAAGACTGGTTCGGTCCTTTCACTTTCGACAATAATAAATCTAAGGAAGTAATGTGGTCTGTTCAGTCGCAATATGCAAAAGGCACTTTGTTTCAATGGCAGTTCGAACGCTATAATCATTATAATGCAAAGAACTATTTTGATCTAAGCGGCTATTCTTCTACTAATGGTATGCATCTTCAGCCGTCTCTTAAACCCAATGGCGATCCCTATACGGATAAGCTTGGGCGACCTTTTGCCAAGTTCAATAATAAAGATCTTCGTAAAAAATTGTACTTGTATAAAGGGAATGGGAAATACGAAGGAATGTTCCTTTATGGAAAATTACAGCGTACATCAAGAAGTGGCACAGAGGTGAAGTGTACGGGACTGTACGAATATCCGGGTGAGGTTCTTGAATTTGTCGATCAGGTGGCACAATTCAAGAAAGTGAAAGACGGAGAATATTCTTCAGTGAATGAGCTTCCCTCCAATATAAGTACCGGGGAAGAGAATTCCGGAATACGTTTGTGCAAACTACCGGTTCCCGACAATATCGACAAAACCATTGCTTTTAATCCGGATTATCCGGTTATTCGTTTTGCTGAAATCTATTATATGCTTGCTGAATGTAAATATAGAAGCGGCTATAAAAAAGAAGCAGCCAATCTTTTCAATGAAGTGCGTAAACGCAATTTCGAGAATAAAGCCGATCCTGATCCGGTGACCGAAACGAATATCGACAAGTACCGGATTCTTGATGAGTGGATGGTCGAGTTTCTGGGTGAACAGCGTCGTCGTACCGATCTTCGTCGTTGGGGGTTGTATACAACAGGTTCTTGGTGGGATCATAAACCTACTAACGACGATCATTATGAGCTTTTTC
This sequence comes from Bacteroides celer, assembly GCF_002632415.2. Taxonomy (NCBI): domain Bacteria; kingdom Pseudomonadati; phylum Bacteroidota; class Bacteroidia; order Bacteroidales; family Bacteroidaceae; genus Bacteroides; species Bacteroides celer. The sequence continues at coordinate 1,566,397 of NZ_CP178209.1, forward strand.
CTATTCCGGAAAAGTCAATTTCTGTCAGCAATGTCTTGAAGCAAAATCCGGGATACGGAGGCGGCAATGAAATGACTAAAGAAGAAGCCGGTATCTATAGTGTGAAGCAAATCGATTAATCAACTATTAAAGAATAATATAATGAATAGCAAGATATTTTTTTTAGGAGCCATCATGTTGCTGCCTACATTCGCAAGTTGCCAACAAGAAAAGCCTTTTCCTGATGATGCAGTAGATAAAGTGTATGAATACCTTCCGGAGTGGCAGGCAGGTTATTTGGATATTCATCAGATTAGTACCGGAAGAGGTAATGCAGCCTATCTTATTTTTCCGGATGGGACTACCATGTTATTGGATGCAGGAGATTTAGGAGTACATTCAGGCACACAGGAAATTATGAAAGCAGTGCCTAATGATTCTAAGCGGCCTGCCGAATGGATTGCTCAATATATAAAACATTTCTCATTGCCATTAAAAAATAACGGAGCACTTGATTATGCCTTGCTCACTCACTTTGATACGGACCATATCGGACAGAATGGAAAACTGGCAATCGAAAAAGTAGGACTGGATTACAAACTTACCGGAATCACTCATGTTGGTAATCTTCTCAATATTTCCACTTTGATAGATCGTGGTTATCCTACTTATGATTATCCGACAGCAGCTAAAGTCTCTGGTGCTCATATCTCAAACTATAAATTATATGTTGCCGCTCGTGACAGGGAAGGTAAAAAGAATGAGGGATTTGTAATAGGAAGCAATAGTCAGATCAAACTCTTGAAAGATCCGGGCTTTTATCCTACATTCGAAGTACGTAATATCGTGGGTAATGGTAAAATTTGGACAGGTAGCGGAACAACAGCCAAAGAGCTTGTGCCTTCTACAGCCTCTTCAAGTGAACAGTTGAACGAAAACCGTTGCAGTTGTGGAATTCGTATCACATACGGTAATTTTGATTATTTCTCCGCAGGAGATATTCTGGGCGTAGAAAAAGCACCGGAATGGTTTGATATAGAAACGCCGGTAGCCAGATTGCTCGGTGAGACGGATGTGGTTGTTGCCAATCATCACGCTTATTCTGATGCTATGTGCGATACCTACATTTCCCAAGTGAAACCACAAGTCTATGTAATTCCCGTATGGGATTACTATCACCCTCAACCGGCAACGTTGAGCCGGATGCTGTCTCAAACTCTTTATCCTGGTGAACGGTCGGTTTTTGCTGCCGGTATGGTAGACAGTAACAGGAGCAGACTAGGTGAAGACGGCTTGAAGATAAAGCCTGCCGGACATGTTGTTACGCGTGTTTATCCGGGTGGAGAGAATTTTCAGATCTTTGTATTAAATGATCGGAATGAAGCTTATGAGATACTATATAAAACAGGTGAGATTAAATCTAATAATTGATGAACATGAAAATTAAAGATTCAATAGTCTGGACAGCTTTTCTGGCTGTGATGGCAATCATAATGTTTCCGTCATGCTCTGACGAACATGAAGCCGGTATATTGGAAATAACAAATAATGAGATTATTCTTCAGGCGGAAGGTGATCCGGTTCAGGTGGAGGTGAAGTCCAATACCGAGTGGCGAATTGATTTTGTAGAATCAACCTGGTTCTCTACGGATATACGTGGAGCCCAGTCATCAAGAACTTATTTCACTGTGACTTATGATGAGAATATCAGTGATTCCGAACGTTTCTGTGATATTCGTGTGTTTACGAAAGATGGTAAGACTGCGGATGTAATCAAGATAAAACAATTATCCCGTTATCCATTTATTGTTCCTGCCAGTGATAAGATGGAGCTGTTTACTAAAGGAGGTGAATATGAAATGGAAATCTCTACCAATGTGCCCGAAACGGATATCGTTATTACGCCAACGGTGAACTGGGTGCAGGAGTATAGGATAAGTGATGGAAAGCTTTATTTTAATACGGAAACAAATTCGCAATCACCCCGTACAGGAAGTATTGTGTTGAGTTATGACGATCAGTACCAGCGTAAGGTCACGGCTACCATTAATCTCTCGCAAGCATATTCTGAATATGCGAATGCGGAACTTGTCAGTTATCCAACCGTACATGGTTATGCTGTCGGTGGAATTACTAACAATGTATATGTTGAAGGAATCATCGTAGCCAATGGCACTTCGAAGAACTTCCCGAGCAATCGCTATGTCATTCAGAATGAGGCAGGAGAGACAGTTGTGTTTGAGTCCGAATCTTTAATTACGTTTGCACAATTTGCCAAAGTGTCATTGTGTCTGAAAGATGGAATGATAAGAGAAGAATCAGAGGGTAGCTTTACTTATAGACTGATTAGCGGTATCACTGCTGCCCACGTAATCAGCTCGGAACTTTCTACCTTCACAATTCCTGAAAGAACGATTGCTGAACTTACGGATAATATGGTATTTAGTCTTGTGACCCTGAAAGATGTCGAGATTGCATCTCCGGTAGGTGCATTCACTAATTTCAAGACTACTGACCCGGGAGCTGCCGATCGTAAGATTAATAAAAACTATTGGGTAGAAAAGTTCCCTGCATATTACAGATACTATCCGACCTGTATAAGAGATAAAAACGGTTCTAATACATATATGCTTACTGCGTTTGAAGCTCCTTATGCTCACGAAACACTTCCTAAAGGTTCGGGAAGCATAACAGGAATGGTGGCGAAAGTGAAACTTACAAATTTCGACATCTCTGAAAGCCGGTTATGTATTCTTCCGCTTAACAGAGAAGATATTAACATCAGTGATATAAACGAGATCACTTCTGTGCTTGTAGAATGGGATTGTAATGTACCCGATTGGAAAGAAATAGGCTCTTCTACTTTTACGGATTACCATCCTACGGGTGGCGAGGCATCGCAGGCGAATGCTCTTCTTAGCAAAGACGGAAATAAATATTTCCAGCAAACCTATGCAGACTACATTCTGGGATTCCAGGATGATTTCAGAGGAGATGTTAACCTTAACACGACCGATGGATACTATGGTCGTATGCGAGGCGGTGCTTTTAATAGTAAACCGTGGTCTACAAGTTCATATTTCTACGTAGACAAAATATCGACAGTAGGTATTTCTACATCCTTGTCTCTTCAGGTTGAAATGAATGCAAGTTGGGGAGGTGGCCCTGTTGCAGTGGTTGAATATGCTTATTCGATGAATGGTGAATGGATTAAAGTAGATAATTCAGAGTTTACCATTCTGGGACAGTTTGATAGAACGGCTGCAGGTGGACAGACGGAGAAGAACATTCCTGGTTATAAAGTCTATGACTTTAAGTTGCCGGATGCCTTATTGAACCGTGATAATATTTGCATCAGATTGCGACCGGTCAGACTCCCGGCAGGGGTATCCAGCTTCATGCCGCTTAGACTTGCTAATATCTCAATCAAATACAACAAATAATCAATAGGGAATATATATAAAATAATCGGAAGCAATAAAGGACATATCCTGATTGCTTCCGATTATCTTTTTATATGTGGATCTTGAACGATCTCTATTCAAAAAGAACGATATCTTATTTCTCCAACAATTCTTCTTTATTTTTCCAACAAATCCTTTAAGAAGTCGTCCAACTCCTTATCCAACCCTTTCAGCAATTCATCATTCACCAGTATGGTATCGTCGTCAATCAACAGCAATTCTGCTACGGTTTCTTTCTCTTCATCTACCAAAACGAAAGAATAAGGTTTCAGAATAGTCACTTTGTCGAAATCTCCGGCATCCTTCATTCTGCAAAGAATGTTGCGAAGAGAAGGTTCCACGTTTTCAAGGAAATCATCCCCTTCATAAGTAGCCCATTCTTCGATCATGATGTTTGCCAGTTCTTCATCATCATCGTTGTAAATATTAAGTTGTCCCGATGCCTGATCCGGTTGGAGATGGATATCGGTTACAACTGTTTGTTCACAGCTACATACATATTTAGCGACTGCCTTTTGGATAGCCGATTCGATAATAGATAATGATTGTTGGCTCAATTTCATGGGTTCCTTCTTTTTATAAGTTCAAAGGTATAAAAAAAATAAGATTTGATACACAATTTCCTTAAAAATCATCATTAAATCGGCTCATTTGCAATTTTAACTTGGGTAATTGAGCATTTCTCTCCTTTAGTTCAGCTAAATACAAAGTAGTAAGATAATAATTCGGCACATCATCAATGGTAGCTTGAGGGCTATCTGTGATGTTCTTTTTATCTATTTTTTTAGCTAGTTGTTGTGCCTTTTCTGCCCATTCTTCTGCTTTAGCCAAACTATCTTTCATTTCGTAGTAAACAGCAATGTTGAGAGCTGCCCGCATTTTTTTCTTTTGGTTCTTGGTACCTTCGAAAGCCTGACGCCAAAGTTCGTATGCGTCGTCCCATGAATTTTCGCGTACATAAATGGCAGCGTCACGCATAGGAACCGAACCACCAGTATAAAGATACCGTGTTCCTTTTTTCCAAATAGGGACAATATTTTTCACCGGAACCGTTCCTGCGAATGCTGCCGCTTCTTCCAGCATCTGCTTGTCGGGAATCATGCGAGTGGCGGCTTCTATGGCTGTACCTCCAAACTCTTCCCAAAAAATGCTATCATTAGGATGGAGCGTAGTCATCGGTCTGCTGCGTTCGGGAAGATAAACTTTCACCGTGGGATAAACTTTCACGTCTACCGCTCCTTGAAAGCAGTTGAACTCATCCAGATAACGGACAGTCTTTGTTGCTTTGAGTTGCAGGTTTTCCAGTGCAATAATAAAGTCCACTCCCAGGTTAGAAGTCAGTTGACGCACTTCCTCCTGGCTCAATGTACTTTCGCGGGCCAGTTTATCATTGGCGCGTAAGGCAGAATCACAGATAACCACCTCATCGAAGTAGTTCTGCTGTGCTATTTCTTCTGCCAGTGATTCAGTGGCTGTCTTAGGATCTCCATTGGCATAAGCTGTTGCACGACTTATCAATGGTGTACCTTCTTTAATTTTTTCAGTCTCTGTTATCAGTTTATTATCCGGGGCGTCGCTGGTGTTATTCACAATAGCTACTTTCCGGAGTTGCGGAGGAAAGCTCAAGTCGGCAGGTTGCAGATAATCAATGGGGATCTGTTCCAGACTCTGACAGCTACCCAGAGTCAGCAGGAATAAAACGATGAAAACCAGTGAATAAGATTTTGCCATAGTTTTGTTCTATTTAGTAATTTGAACAAAAGTACAACTTTGGAAGAATAAAAGAAAGTCTCAAACAGTTTTTAACCGTTTGAGACTTTCTTTTATAAGTTGAATATAGAGAGACTATGCCATAAAGCACATTACCCTACAATTTCCAACCTTTAATTTTTAATTATTAATTAATCAAAGGTTCTTTCCGTGGCAGTTTTTATACTTTTTCCCGCTTCCGCATGGACAAGGATCGTTACGACCTACTGTCTTCTCTGCACGAATCGGTTCACGTTTCTGCTGTTCACGAGTATCCTGACTTGCAGCAGCCTGCTGGTTCGGATCACTCAAATTTTCTTTGTTTTCGCGATACTTGCTCATATCCTGGCGTTGTTCAGGAGCAGCCTGACGCACTTCTACACGGCGTGCAGCTGATTCATCCGGAGCTTCCTGTACAGGAATTTGTCCACGCATCAAAATAGATATAGTCTGGTTATTGATCTTGTTCACCATAGCGTCAAACAAAGTCACAGATTCCAGTTTATAAATCAATAGCGGGTCTTTCTGCTCGTAGCTTGCATTCTGTACGGAATGTTTCAGTTCGTCCAGTTCGCGCAAGTTTTCTTTCCATGCTTCGTCGATTACGTGGAGCAAGATTGATTTCTCGAACGACTTCACCACTTCTTTAGATTCCGATTCGTAAGCCGCTTTCAGGTTACAAGAGATATTATACATCCGTTTACCGTCTGTAATAGGAATCAGGATGTTTTCGTACATGTGTCCCTGGTTTTCATATACCTGTTTGATAACCGGGTTAGCGATCTGTGCCAGACGTTCAGTTTTGCGTTTGAAGTTATCCATCGCAATGTTGAAAGTCTTTTCGGCCAACTTTTCTTTCTTCTCGTTACGGAATTCTTCTTCAGTGAACGGAGTTTCCATTGCCAATGTCTGAAGCAGTTCCATTTGGCAGCCTTCATAATCATTGTTTTCGATCGCATTGGCACAACGGTCCCAAATCATGTTCACGATGTCCATACCGATACGTTCACCCATCAAAGCGTGGCGACGTTTGGTGTAAACCACTGTACGTTGCTTGTTCATTACGTCGTCATATTCCAACAGACGTTTACGAATACCGAAGTTGTTTTCTTCCACTTTCTTCTGTGCACGTTCGATGGAGTTGGAAATCATCTTGTGTTCGATCATTTCGCCTTCCTGGAAACCGAGCTTGTCCATTACACTGGCAATACGGTCAGAAGAGAACAGACGCATCAAATCGTCTTCCAGTGATACGAAGAATACAGAAGAACCCGGGTCACCCTGACGTCCTGCACGACCACGCAACTGGCGGTCTACACGACGGGATTCGTGACGTTCCGTACCGATAATTGCCAAACCGCCCGCAGCCTTCACTTCCGGACTTAACTTGATGTCGGTACCACGACCAGCCATATTGGTAGCAATGGTTACTGTTCCGCTTAAACCGGCGGTAGCAACGATGTCCGCTTCTTTCTGGTGCAGTTTGGCGTTCAATACCTTGTGCTCAATCTTACGCATGGTAAGCATCTTGCTCAACATTTCGGAGATTTCTACCGAAGTAGTACCCACCAATACCGGACGTCCTGCTTGAACCAATTTTTCGATTTCCTCGATAACAGCTTTATACTTTTCGCGTTTCGTCTTGTAAACGCGGTCGTTCATATCCTTTCTTGCAATCGGACGGTTGGTCGGGATCACGACTACGTCCAATTTGTAGATATCCCAAAGTTCGCCTGCTTCCGTTTCAGCAGTACCGGTCATACCGGACAGTTTGTGATACATACGGAAGTAGTTTTGCAAAGTAATTGTTGCAAAGGTCTGCGTAGCAGCTTCCACTTTCACACGTTCCTTGGCTTCGATAGCCTGGTGCAATCCGTCAGAGTAGCGGCGACCTTCCATGATACGGCCTGTCTGCTCGTCTACGATCTTCACCTGTCCGTCGATCACTACATATTCATCATCTTTCTCGAACATGGTGTAAGCCTTCAACAGCTGGTTGATGGTGTGTACACGTTCCGATTTGATGGCATAGTTTGTCAGAAGTTCATCTTTCTTTTCAAGCAGTTGTTCGTTGGTTAGATTCAGGTTTTCCAATTCCGAAAGTTGTCCGGCGATGTCCGGAAGCACGAATAATGTCGGGTCTTCAGAGTTACCGGTAATCAGGTCTACACCCTTATCTGTCAGGTCTACGCTATTCAGTTTTTCGTCGATTACGAAGTACAGCGGATCAGTCACTTCATGCATACGCTTGTTGTTCTGTTCCATGTAGATCTCTTCCGTCTTGAGCATACCTGCCTTGATACCCTGTTCACTAAGGAACTTAATCAAAGCCTTGTTTTTCGGCAATGCCTTGTGGCTGCGGTATAAAGCGAGGAATCCTTCTTCCACCTCTTTCTTATCGTTGGATGCGATCAGTTTTTTTGCTTCGGAAAGATATTTGGTAGCCAGTACCTTTTGTGCCTCTACCAGACGTTCCACTAGCGGACGGAGTTGCTCGAACAACTGGTCATCGCCTTTGGGTACAGGACCGGAGATAATCAACGGAGTACGTGCGTCGTCAATCAATACCGAGTCGACCTCATCGACGATGGCATAATTGTGCTGACGTTGTACAAGGTCTTTCGGGCTGATAGCCATGTTGTCACGCAGGTAGTCGAAACCGAATTCATTGTTTGTACCAAAAGTGATATCTGCCAGATATGCCTGACGACGTGCGTCGGAGTTCGGCTGATGACGGTCGATACAATCTACGCTCAAACCGTGGAACATATAAAGAGGACCCATCCATTCGGAGTCACGTTTGGCGAGGTAATCATTCACGGTAACCACGTGCACACCGTTTCCGGTTAGTGCGTTGAGGAATACCGGGAGTGTAGCCACCAATGTTTTACCTTCACCGGTTGCCATTTCCGCAATCTTACCTTTATGCAGAACGACACCACCAAAGAGCTGTACATCGTAGTGAACCATGTTCCACAATGTGTCGTTACCACCGGCTACCCAGTGATTCTGATAGATGGCCTTGTCACCTTCGATGCGTACGAAATCTTTTGTAGCAGCCAGTTGACGGTCGAAGTCGGTAGCAGTTACAACGATTTCTTCATTTTCTGTAAAACGTTTGGCAGTAGCCTTTACGATAGAAAAAGCAACAGGCAGTACTTCGTCCAGTGCTTTTTCATATTTTTCCAGAATTTCTTTTTCTGTCTTATCGATTTGTGCGAAGACTTCTTCGCGGTCTTCCAGTTCGAGAGTTTCAATGCTTGCCTTCAACTCTTCCACCTTCGCACGTTCAGCAGTAGCCGATTCATGGATATATTTTTTGAGTTCTTCCGTTTTGGCACGGAGGGCGTCGTTGTCTAGTTTTTCAATCTCCGGGTAAGCAGCTTTGATCTTTTCCACCCAGGGCTTGATTTCTTTCATGTCTCGTGTGGATTTGTTTCCGAAAACCGAGCTTAAAAATTCATTAAATCCCATGTTATATTATTTAGTTTATTATTTATCTATTGCAGGTCACATTCATCCGGATAGATTTTCTCATTCCTCACACAGATTCAAGAAAGAAATCTGTGTGAATCGATCGATTATGTGACGAATAACCTCCGCAAAGTTACATTAAAATGCTGATTTATTTATGTTTTGCTCCCTGTTTTTGTGAGTAAATTTTTACCGAAGGTCGGTAATAGGAGCAGAAGTACAGGCGTTGGGAGCCCGGATGCGCATAAAATGTGCCAGTGTAGGCGCAATATGGTCAATGGTTACAGGTGTCTGGATAATGGCCGGTTTCACGGAATGTCCCATGAAAATCAGCGGTGAGGGAATATAAGAATGACGTACCACTTTGTTGTCGCCGCCGTTCTCGTTGACGATCGTCCATCCGGGGAGGACGTCGATTACGAGGTCACCCGAACGTTTGCGGTGGTAGCCGTTACGTATTTTGTAGATTTCCGGAGTCCATGAACCCAGTAATAGCCGGTTAGCCGAATAGGCTTCGTTCACTCCGCTGAACTGCATCAGGAATTCTGCTGACTTTTGTTGGATCTCTGCCAGATTCAGTTCTTTTTTTTCCAATAACTTATGATTCAGATAAATCTGCTGGTTATGGTGAGCTTCCACATACTTTCCTCCGCCATACGTAGCCATCAGGTACATATTCAATAGAGCCGCACAACGGTTGAGATAAAACTCTCCGCCGGGAATCTTGTACAATCCCGAATCGGGCGATTCGCTGTCTATATATCCGGTGGAAGTGACGAAAATAAGCACGTTTTGCAGTCCTACTTTCTTATCAAGAACTTCGAGCAGGTCGGCAATGCTGCGGTCAAGACGCACATAGGTGTCTTGTATTTCCATGGCACATTCCTGTACGGATTTATGCGCATAGTTTCCGGCATAGTAAGTGAGTGCCAATAAGTCAGTAATGTCATCCATGCCGATCGAACTTTTGTTTAATGCTTCTTCGGCAAGCGCATTCACTTCATCGTTTACAAAAGGGCTGGTGATGAAGCGGCGGTACTTGTTATTGCGATCATCATCAAATTTATATTTGAAGAGCATATCCCGCCAATCTGGCAGGAAAGTGTACATGCCCCGGGGAAATATAGGTTCCCATGTCATACCGGCAATACGGAAATCAATCGCTTGACGGTCGTTATATTGGCTTGCCCACCACGGAAACTCTCCGTAATAGGTGGTTCCGCTCCATTTTCCGGTGTTGGGATTGATCCAGAAAGCAGCGTTTCCGGCATGTCCGGCTGCGAAAAGTGCGGCATCGCAATCTGGTGCAATGGCATATACGAGTCCTTTGCCTTGTGTCGCTATTTTAAGCTCGTCGGCAATGGTTGAAGTCAGTAGTTTGGTGGGGGCGACAGTCTGGTCGGTGTAATACCCCATAAATGCCGTGTCGTCTGTGCTGTTGACGGGGCGAAGGGTAGAGGCATCCATCCAGCGTTGAGAAATAATTCCGTTCATGGAAGGCGTCGTACCGCTATAAATAGCCGCTATGGCAGAAGCACGGTCTATACCGCAGAAGGTATATTCGGCGTTATGGAACACTCTTCCCTCTTTCCAAAGACGTTTGAAGCCTTTCTCACCGTAGAGTGACGAAAAAGCCTCCAAATAGTCCGTACGTAATTGGTCAATCGTCAGCCCTACTACTAATTTAGGGGCGGCAGGCAGTGACTGGGCTTGTAGCCCGGTGAAAGTCAGTACGGTGATGAGGGAAGTTAGTAGTCCTTTCATTATTTCTTTTTAGATGTCACAATCAGATTGCTCGCTGAACGTATCAGCAAAACGAGTGCCAAAGGTACAACAGCAAAGTCAAATCTTTGCGGAATTACAGGAAAAAGCACTATAAAAAGTGTTAAAACCATCAGATTCAGGGTTAAATACCAACATTTCTTTCCTTTTCGGACACAATATATAATGTATGGCAAGAAAAAAAGTTGCCCCGGATGGAATACCAATAATAGGAAATTGGAGCTGACTGCCGGGTGTTGGGAGAAGAGTGCGAGGAAGGCGAGGACGCATCCCACAATGCCTGCCATACCAAAAAGAAAGAGGTCGATTCCCCATAATCCGGTTCTCCGGCGGATTCCATAGATTGTGGCGGCGGCTGTCAGTATAAATAAGAGTAAGGAGCATTGAAGCGGAGTAGGCATCCGGCTGCTTTCATCCGGTTCGGGAGTGGCATCGACTACCAGTTCGTTGGCCGTTATGAGTGGACGCTGGATAGAATCGCCTTTAATTTGTGCACCGTCGAAAGCATCCATCAGGTAGAAAGGGGCAAACATCATCTGACGTTGTGTGATGGGCTGATCGGCTTCACTTCCGATACAGAGATCGATGCCGAAACGTGCCCACGGATGTCCTTTGCAATACTGATGTACGATGTCGCGGAAAGTGTGGGAGCCACCCTGCGGTTCTGCGGGATAAATCACTTTTCCTGCAATGCTTTCTTCTATCTTGTCCCGGGGGCGGGTAGCACAATTATCGTAAAAGAAATTATAACGGTACACCCGGTTTTCCGGATGGTAATTTTCTTGTAATAGCCGGATTAGTTCTGTCTTTTCTTCATCGGTCAGATTCAGCGTTTGCTGCCATACGCTGCGTCCGAAAAATGCGTATTCAGCTGCAAAACGTTCATAATCCGTTGCTCCCAGTTGGTAGTCTGTTTCTCCGAGCGAGAAGCGGAAGATGAAGTTGGGAGTGTTGAAACTGAACAATCCGTAGTTGAATACAACGTCAATCCCTTGTGAAGGATTTTCGTAACGGATGGCAGTGTGTCCGAACAGGGAATATATTTCCTCTCCGGGGGCACAAGTCAACAGGCTCAAACGGATGGAGTCGTTGTTGTTGGCAGATGCTTGTCCGGCGGGCAAAAGCAACAGGAAGAAGGAGAGGATGATGCATGAGAAAAACCGTTTCATTAGCTGGTTCGTTTTATTTCGGTGGCAAATATATGAAGAATAGTTGGATTCGGGAAAACGGAGCCTCTATTTTATCAGAATAGAGGCTCCGTTTCATACAAGCAGAAGCTCTATATGGCTTAAACAAAGGCTCTGTTTTCTTTAAATGGAGCCTCTGTTGGGGTGAAATAATGTTTCTGCTTGAACGGAAAATTGATTACAAAATAGTGGAACACTTTTTGGAATACTGTTTTTCTCTTGTAATCTATTGCTTATTAGCTGTTTATGATGTAATAAAAAAAGACTGCCGAACGCAAAGTGGAATACATAATAAACAATAAAAGATAATTGATCTATTTAAAAATAGATAGTTCGATTTTTTTGTTTTTGGGGATTTCTAAAATGAAAAAAGAAGATAATTCCTCTTCTATGCTTCAACTTTTCTTTTTTTACTTTACCTTTGCGCCCACTAAAGAATCAAAAGATTTGAATTTAATAATCGACATAGGAAATACAAAGGCAAAGATTGCTTTCTTCGACGGCGGAGAAATCGTGGATGTAGTAGCTGAATCCAATCAGTCGTTGGGTTGCTTGAAGGCTTTTTGTTCCCAATATCCGGTTGAACAGGGGATTGTGGCTACTGTCATTGATTTAAGCGAAAAGGTATTAGCTGATTTGGCAGCTTTGCCGTTTCCTTTGCTCTGGCTCAATCATCAGACTCCGCTTCCGGTTGTCAACCTGTACGAAACTCCCGAAACATTGGGATATGACCGTATGGCTGCCGTAGTGGGTGCTAATGAGCAGTTTCCTCATCGGGATATATTGGTGATTGATGCGGGAACTTGCATTACTTATGAGTTTATTGACTCAAAAGGTCAGTATCATGGCGGTAATATTTCTCCCGGTATGCAAATGCGTTTCAAAGCACTTCATCAGTTTACAGGACGTTTGCCTCTGGTAGACACCAACGGGCGCAAACTCCCGATGGGACGGGACACCGAAACGGCTATACGTGCCGGAGTGATGAAAGGGATGGAATACGAAATTTCAGGTTATATTGAGTCTATGAAGCATAAATATCCTGAACTTTTGGTTTTTTTAACGGGCGGAGATGATTTTTCTTTTGATAGCAGCGTAAAAAGTATCATCTTTGCAGATAGATTTTTAGTGTTGAAAGGATTAAATAGAATTTTAAACTATAATAATGGTAGGATTTAAACACACACTTTGTGCGCTTTTGCTCACGATGGTTACCGGAATGGCAATCGCTCAAAATAATACAAACTCTCCTTATACACGATATGGCTATGGCGACTTGTCCGATCAGAGTTTCGGTAACAGCAAGGCGATGGGGGGAATTGCTTTTGGACTTCGGGATGGAGCACAGATCAATCCGCTGAATCCTGCTTCGTATACAGCCATTGACTCATTGACATTCCTCTTTGAAGGAGGTGTCAGTCTGCAAAATATGAATATTAGCGGTAGCGGTGTGAAACTGAACGCTAAAAACTCCAGCTTTGACTATCTGGCTATGCAATTTCGTTTGCATCCTAGGATAGCGATGAGTGTCGGATTGCTGCCGTTCTCCAATGTGGGGTATTCTGTGTCGGATACACAGACTGCAACAGATCCGAGTACCGGTGCTACGGCTGATTATGCCAGAAGTTATACTGGCGATGGAGGTTTGCATCAATTATATGCCGGTTTGGGTGTGAAGGTTCTTAAAAATCTTTCGGTAGGTGTGAATGCGTCTTATTTCTGGGGAGATATAAACCGTACACGTGTCGTTTATTATCCCAGTGTATCAGGTGCTTATAATTATAATCACCAATCGGTTGCGTCAGTGTCGAGTTATAAACTTGATTTTGGAGCACAGTATACACTTGATATTGATAAAAAACATTCAGTGACAATTGGAGCTATATATTCTCCGAAGTTGCAATTGGGTAATGACTATAGTGTAACGACACAAATGGTTTCAAATTCTACGGGCACAGCGGTTTCTACTACAACATTGAAACCGGATGCTACGTTTGAAGTTCCTAATACATTTGGTGTCGGATTTACATATAACTATGACAAACGCCTGACAGTTGGTCTGGATTATAGTTTGCAACAATGGTCAAAAACGAAATTTGACGTAAATACACCAGATGAAGCTGTACGTGAAGACTTTAAAGAAACATACACGTATTGCGACCGTCATAAAATATCAGTGGGTGCGGAATACATTCCTAATTTGATTGGACGTTCCTATTTATCCCATATAAAATACCGTTTGGGAGCTTATTATACGACTCCGTATTATAAGGTCGGCGGCAAAGAGGCTACCCGTGAATATGGCGTAACTGCTGGTTTCGGTCTGCCTGTACCCCGTTCCCGTTCCATTCTTAGCATTAGCGGGCAGTTTGTTCGCATCAGTGGACAGGAAGCGGCTTTTGTAAATGAAAATATCTTCCGCGTGAGTATCGGATTGACGTTCAACGAACGTTGGTTCTTCAAACGCAGAGTGGAATAATGGGATGAATCGATGTGAGAGAGAATAGACGACTATATAATAACAACTAAAATTTAGATACAATGAAAATTAAAACGCTTGTGGCTATGTTGTTCCTTTCGGCAGGAGCAACCACTGTGGTAGCACAGGATGCGTCTAACTGTAACTCAAACAGTAGTATTTCGCATGAAGCTGTGCGTGCTGGTAATTTTAAAGATGCGTATACTCCTTGGAAAGCTGTGTTGGAAAACTGCCCGACGCTTCGTTTCTATACCTTTACTGACGGATATAAAATTCTGAAAGGCTTGATGGGACAAATTAAAGACCGGAATAGTGCGGATTATCAGAAATATTTTAATGAACTGATGAATACGCATGACCTGCGTATCAAATATACGGATGAATTCTTGTCTAAAGGTACAAAAGTGTCTTCTGTTGATGAAGCTCTGGGTATCAAAGCGGTAGATTATATTGCTTTTGCTCCGAAGATTGATGTGAATCAGGCCTATCAATGGTTGAGCCAGTCTGTAAACGCTGTGAAAGGTGAATCGGCAGGTGCAACTATCTTCTATTTCCTGCAAATGTCTTTGGATAAACTGAAAACGGATCCGAATCATAAAGAACAGTTCATTCAGGATTATCTGGCTGCTTCTGAATATGTAGATGCTGCTATTGCAGCCGAGGCTAGTGAAGCTAAAAAGAAATCTTTGCTGGGTATCAAAGACAACTTGGTTGCTTTGTTTGTGAACAGTGGAACAGCTGATTGTGAATCATTGCAAAGCATCTATGGACCGAAAGTAGAAGCTAACCAAACAGACTTGGCTTACTTGAAGAAAGTAATCGATATCATGAAAATGATGAAATGTACTGAAAGTGACGCTTATCAACAGGCTTCTTTCTATTCTTATAAGATAGAACCTACTGCAGAAGCAGCTACCGGATGTGCTTATCAGGCATTTAAGAAAGGTGATATTGACGGTGCGGTGAAATTC
Source organism: Bacteroides celer (assembly GCF_002632415.2). Classification (NCBI taxonomy): domain Bacteria; kingdom Pseudomonadati; phylum Bacteroidota; class Bacteroidia; order Bacteroidales; family Bacteroidaceae; genus Bacteroides; species Bacteroides celer. The sequence goes on from NZ_CP178209.1 coordinate 1,581,482, forward strand.
TTCGATGAAGCAGTGAATCTGGAAACAGACAATATGAAGAAGGCTGAAAAAGCATACGCTGCTGCAGCAGTACTGGCTTCTGCCAAGAAACTGTCTCAAGCAAGAGCTTATTGCCAGAAAGCAATTGGTTTCAACGAGAATTATGGTGCTCCTTATATCCTGATTGCTAACCTTTATGCAATGAGTCCTAACTGGAGCGACGAATCTGCTCTGAACAAGTGTACTTACTTTGCAGTGATCGATAAACTGCAACGTGCAAAACAAGTGGATCCGAGCGTAGCTGAAGAAGCTAACAAATTGATCGGTAGATATTCAGGTCATACTCCGCAAGCTAAAGACCTATTTATGTTAGGTTACAAGCAAGGCGACCGCATCACTATCGGCGGTTGGATAGGAGAGACTACAACGATTAGATAAATGTATGTTGCGAAAACGAAGAAACCGTTTATTGCATAAAAGCATGAGCATAACAATCACCTTCGGGGTGATTGTTATGCTTCTTTTATTATCTTCCTGTGGCGGAAAGAAGAAAGCTATGGGTGAGGCCATCACTGAACGTGATTCCCTTCCGATGATGACAACATTGGGAGTCACCACCCTTATCTCCGATTCCGGAGTGACACGCTACAGAGTGAATACGGAAGAATGGTCGGTGTACGACCGTAAGAAACCATCCTATTGGGCCTTTGAGAAAGGCGTATATCTGGAACAGTTCGACTCTATCTTTCATATAGAAGCCAGTATCAAAGCGGATACTGCCTACTATTATGACAAAGAAAGGCTTTGGAAGCTGATAGGGAACGTAGATATACAGAACCGGAAAGGAGAGCGTTTTAATACGGAACTGCTGTACTGGAACGAAGCTACCCAGAAGGTGTATTCTGACAAGTTTATACGTATTCAACAACCGGACAGAATTATTACAGGGCATGGATTCGACTCGAACCAGCAAATGACCATATATACCATCCATAATATCGAAGGCATTTTCTATGTGGATGAGGAAGCGGGTGGTCCGCCCCAACCGGAAACAAAAGCACTGCCGGATTCAGTGAAAAAAGATTCAGCGAAATAGGCGAAGTACTATCAATCGTACATCGTAAATCGTCTAATCGTAAATCAGAACTTATGAATATTTATATCTCTCTAATTATCACCATGGTCTTCTCCGCCTTCTTTTCAGGAATGGAGATCGCCTTTGTGTCGGTAGACAAACTGCGTTTTGAGATGGAACGTAAGGGGGGAATTACGTCCCGCATCCTCTCCATCTTCTTCAAGAACCCGAATGAATTTATCTCTACCATGTTGGTGGGGAATAACATCGCCCTGGTCATCTATGGTATCCTGATGGCACAGATTATCGGTGATAATTTGCTGGCAGGATTCATTGACAATCATTTTCTGATGGTGCTGGCGCAGACTATAATTTCTACCCTTATCATTCTGGTGACCGGAGAGTTTCTGCCGAAAACAATTTTCAAAATCAATCCCAATCTAGTATTGAATATTTTTGCCATTCCACTTATTGTTTGTTATGTCATTCTATATCCTATTTCCAAACTGGCTTCCGGTTTGTCCTGCTTATTTCTTCGTGTCTTTGGAATGAAGGTCAACAAGGATGCGTCCGATAGAGCGTTTGGGAAAGTAGACTTGGATTACTTCGTGCAAAGCAGTATTGATAATGCCGAGAATGAGGAAGAACTGGATACGGAAGTGAAAATCTTCCAGAACGCTTTGGATTTCTCGAACATAAAAATCCGTGACTGTATCGTTCCCCGTACTGAAGTGGTGGCCGTTGATCTGACAACTTCACTGGACGAGTTGAAAAGCCGCTTCATCGAATCCGGAATCTCCAAGATCATTGTGTATGATGGAAATATCGATAATGTAGTGGGTTATATCCATTCGTCAGAAATGTTTCGTGCTCCGAAAAACTGGCATGAGAATGTGAAGCAAGTGCCGATTGTACCCGAAACCATGTCCGCCCATAAATTGATGAAACTCTTCATGCAGCAAAAGAAAACGATTGCCGTAGTGGTGGATGAATTTGGCGGAACATCCGGCATCGTATCTCTGGAAGACCTCGTGGAAGAAATCTTTGGAGATATAGAGGATGAGCACGATAATACTTCCTACATCAGCAAGCAGATCGACGAACGCGAGTATGTGTTGTCCGCCCGCTTGGAGATAGAAAAAGTCAATGAGACGTTCGGACTTGATTTGCCCGAATCGGACGATTATCTGACGGTAGGAGGGCTGATTCTGAACCAATATCAGAGCTTCCCGAAGCTGCATGAAGTGGTGCGGGTAGGACGTTATCAATTCAAGATAATTAAGGTCACAGCGACAAAAATAGAACTCGTGCGATTAAAAGTCTTGGAATAATGACGATAATCAAGAAATTTTTAGCCAATAAATAGATGCATATTAGCATTTTTTGTATCTTCGTGCGCTAAAACGACAAAAGAAAGAAATAATAATAAACATAAATCGTATTAATCAAAATGGCAACGTTACAAAACATTAGGTCGAAAGGACCTCTATTGGTGATTGTTATTGGCTTGGCGCTGTTTGCTTTCATTGCGGGTGACGCATGGAAGGTGATGCAGCCGCATCAGGCACATGACGTAGGTGAGGTGAACGGAGACGCTCTTTCCGCTCAAGAGTATCAGAATTTGGTAGAAGAATATACCGAAGTGGTGAAACTCATGCGTGGGGTGACCGCCTTGAATGACGAACAAACCAATCAGGTGCGCGATGAAGTATGGCGTTCCTACGTAAACAATAAACTGGTTGAAAAAGAAGCAAAAGCACTGGGACTGACTGTTTCTGCTGCTGAAATTCAGGACATCCTGAAAGCTGGCGTTCATCCTTTGTTGAGACAAACTCCTTTCCAGAATCCGCAAACAGGCAACTTCGACAAGGATATGTTGAACAAGTTCCTCGTGGAATATGCCAAGATGAGCGAGTCACAGATGCCGGCACAGTATGCTGAACAATACAACAATATGTATAAATACTGGTCGTTCATCCAGAAAACGTTGATTCAGAGCCGTCTGGCTGAAAAATACCAGGCATTGGTTTCTAAAGCTCTTCTTTCTAATCCGGTGGAAGCACAGGATGCTTTCGACGCAAGAGTAAACCAGTACAATGTGTTGATGGCTGGTATTCCTTACTCTTCTGTGGTAGATTCTACAATTGTAGTGAAAGAATCGGAACTGAAAGATTTGTATAACAAGAAGAAAGAACAATTCAAGCAATATCAGGAAACTCGTGACGTCAAATATATTGATGTACAGGTAACTGCAAGTGCTGAAGACAGAGCAGCTATCCAGAAAGAAGTAGACGAAGCTACTGCACAGTTGGCTACCACTACGGATGATTATACTTCTTTTATCCGTTCGGTTGGCTCGGAAGCTCCTTATGTAGACTTGTTCTATAACAAGACAGCTTTCCCGTCAGATGTAGTTGCACGTTTGGACTCTGCTTCTGTTGGTGCTATTTATGGTCCTTATTATAATGGAGCCGACAATACAATCAACTCTTTCAAAGTAGTTGCTAAGGCTGCTGCTGCCGACTCTGTGGAATTCCGCCAGATTCAGGTATACGCAGAAGATGCAGTGAAGACAAAGACATTGGCTGACAGTATCTATAACGCTATTAAAGGCGGTGCTAACTTTGCAGATGTTGCAAAGAAATATGGCCAGACTGGTGATGCTAACTGGATCACTTCTGCACAGTATGAAGGTGCACAGCTAGATGGTGACAACCTAAAATTCATCTCTGCTATCAACAATGCAGGTGTGAACGAACTGGTGAACTTGCCGATGGGACAAGCAAATGTAATCCTTCAGGTGACTAACAAGAAATCTGTGAAAGATAAATATAAAGTAGCTGTTATCAAGCGTGAAGTAGAGTTCAGCAAAGAAACTTACAACCGTGCTTATAATGATTTCAGCCAGTTTATCGCTGCTAACCCTAGTGTAGAAAAGATGGTGGCTAACGCTGAAGAAGCTGGTTACAGATTGCTCGATAGAATGGATTTGAGCAGCTCAGAACATAACATCGGTGGCGTGAGAGGTACAAAAGAGGCTTTGAGATGGACATTTGATAAAGCGAAACCGGGTGATGTTTCCGGCTTGTACGAATGTGGCGAAAGCGATCACCTGATGGTGGTAGGTCTGGTAAGCATTAAACCGGAAGGATACCGTCCGTTAAAAGCTGTACAGGATCAGTTGAGAGCTGAAATCGTGAAAGACAAGAAAGCTGAAAAGATCATGGCTGACATGAAAGCTGCCAATGCAACTTCATTCAACCAGTACAAAGATATGGCTAATGCAGTCAGCGACTCTTTGAAGATGGTTACTTTTGCAGCCCCTGCTTATGTGTCAGCATTGCGCAGCAGCGAGCCGCTGGTAGGTGCTTATGCTTCTGTTGCTCCGGAAAATCAGTTGAGTGCTCCTATTAAAGGTAACGCCGGAGTATTTGTATTGCAAGTATACGGTAAAGACAAGTTGAACGAAACATTCGACGCAAAAGCTGAAGAAGCTACGCTGACTAACATGCACGCACGTTTTGCCAGCCGTCTGATGAACGACTTGTATCTGAAAGCAAACGTAAAAGATACACGCTTCCTGTTCTTCTAAAGAAGTAATAGGAATAGATATTCAGGCACGGATTACACGGATTTACACGGTTTTAACTTATGAGAGAACCGCGAAATCTGTGTAATCCGTGCCTTTTTTATTCTCATTTTCGTTTACGATCTTTGTTATCTGATAAATTTTCCATACCTTGCCAATCTTTAATTGGCTTTGTGAAATACTTCATTAACTAATATGAATCTATATTATGACCAAACAACTAGCCCAGTATTCAGTTCCCACTGAAAATTCACGTATCATTCGTGTATTCCTTTCGTCAACGTTCAGAGACATGGAGATGGAACGCTCTGCATTAGTCAAACTTTTTAAGGGCTTGCAAGTGAAGGCTGCCAGTCGTGGTGTTACCATTTCATTGGTCGACCTGCGTTGGGGCATCACGGAAGAAGATGCAAAAAGTGGCAAGGTGGTCGAAATCTGTTTGAAAGAAATAGTGCATTCCCGGCCTTTCTTCATTGGCATGGTAGGTGAACGCTATGGATGGTGTCCCAGTTATGAAGATTTATCGCAGACTTTCAGTGATAGCCTGGAATATAGTTGGGTGGAAGATGATTTGAATAACCACTTGAGTGTGACAGAGATGGAAATGCAGTTTGGAGTACTGCGCAATCCCGATCCGTTGCATGCCTATTTTTATATCAAACAGTCTGCTACTGATCCCTCTTGTCCTAAAGAGGAGTTTCATAAGCTGCAGCATCTTAAAGAGTGTCTTTTGCAGCAGGATCGCTACCCTGTGCAAGAGTATGATTCGCCCGAGCAGCTATGCCAATTTGTAGAATCTGCTTTCACAGAACTGCTCGAACAAGAGTTTCCTAGTGTATTGACTGTGGAAGATAACCAGGCATTGCAAGAACAGTTAACCCGTAATGAACTCTTATTTAATTATCATCCAATACCTGAAGCGGATCAGGCTTTTTCCGATTTCTTAGCTGCGGATGAGCAACGGTGTCTGGTTGTAACGGGTGATCGTGGTCTTGGTAAGAGTGCTCTGCTGGCTCATTGGAGTGATTGGGTGAACAATGATACGCAGATGATTCCCATATATCATCGACTGGACAATACTACGCTGTCTTCTTATCCGGAGACTTTGGTGAGGGCATTAGCTGCCAAATGTCAGAATGCACTCAAATGTCAGACTTTAGGTGAAGAAGATTTGTTTACCGCTGAAGTTTCAAAGGAATCAGATTCAACTCAAGGTACAGCCAGATCGATTCTGGATATTGTGAGAGAATCAATGGTGTTTGGGAATAATGTATTGGACGGTTTTTCAGAAAACACACTTCGAAACATTAAAGAAATTGAGGAAGATTTGAATTCTATTCAAAAGTTCAGTCAGTTATGGGCTGCGCTGGGGAGATCAAAATATGCTATCATTTTATTGATTGATGATATCAGTTATCTAAATTCAACGGAAGTATCTCTGTTTTCTTTATTCGGATCTATACCGTCCAATGTGAAGGTCGTGTTAAGTTTTGCTGCATCATCTACTGCATATCTGCCTTTTGTCCGGAACGGGTACGTTCATTACCGGTTGAATGGCTTTTCGCAGGCTGATGCAAAGTCGTTTTCAAAACAATATTTGTCTACTTATTCTAAAGCTCTGTCTGCACAGCAAGAAGATATTCTTAGCTCATGGGGGCTGGCTAAACAACCGCGCTGCTTAAATGTATTGCTCAATGAATTAGTTTCGTTTGGTCAATATGATACTCTTAGTGAATATATGAGTGGATATTGTCAGATAAACGAGATTGCCCAATTCTACGACAGTGTGCTCCGGCGTTTGTCGTCTGATTATGGTTTCGATAGGATTGGAAGAGCGCTTTTAATGCTTTCACTTACTTTAGAAGGATTTACCGAAGATGAGGTAAAGAGTATGACAGGTATTAATCAGCTGCTTTGGTCGCAGTTGAGAGTGGAAATGAGTAGTTGGCTCACCAACAAGGGGGGGCGATATTGCATTTGTGATACACAAATGATAGAGGCGATTGAACGGTGTTTTGCTCAAGATGACGTGTCTATAGACGAGTGTCGCAAGGAAATAATTGTTGCTCTTCTGGATGATAGCGATACTCTTTCGCATCCTTTGACTTTTGCTGATTATAACTATCGCATGAAGCAGTTTTGTTACCATGATTCTTATCGCTATCAAGTGGAAATTACTTATCAAAGTTATAAGATGCAACATTGGGACTTTTTAAGAGATTGGATTTGTGATGCGGAAACCTTCGAAATCCTGTATCGCACTAATTATTCTCTATTAGAAGATTGTTGGAAGGCGATAATGAACGATAACCCTTCGCTTACGCCTGCAGCCTATGCTGAATTGGACTTTGGTCAGATTGACTCTTTTTTGATTCCTGTCATTGCTAATGACATGGCTACTTTCTTAAGCAGCTCTTTCCATCTGACGAAGGCGGCAATGGAGGTGAGCGAGAAAAGTATGGAAGGAGAAGCGATACCGTTAATTGCCAAGTCGGTATTAAAGATGAATGAAGGATGCCGGTACGCCCGCAATGAAGAATACGAAACGGCATGCGACTGTTTCTTGAAAGCATTGGTGATGCAGGAAAGTATTGTACCAACTCCGGAATTGGAGATTGCCAATACCTGTCGGAATCTGGCTCTGGCATATTACTACAATGAGCAATACAATGAGGCTGCGATTTATTTGAATAGGGCGCTTAATTATCATGCGGCTTCTACTGACGAGAAGAGTCAGGCAGAAGTTATTGAACTTTCCGAATTTTTGGCTTATTGTGATTATTATAGGGATGAGGAAGAGAGTGCCGCCAAGAAATTCCGGAAAGTGGCTGAAATGCACGAATCTTTGAATGGCAGACTGTCGAGTGGAGTGGCTAAATGTTTGCGTATGCAGGGAAAATGTCTTTATTATATTAAGCGATATGATGAAGCGTGGAGTTTGGTGAATGAGGCGTTGGGTATTGCTATACAGATAGATAATAGGAAACAGATCGTGGCTTGTCACAAAGAGTTGTATCATTTGTGCAAAGAGTTTAAACGGGTGATGAAGGAGCGTGGAGATGAACAAAGTTCTACTTTATTTTTTCGTGAGTCTCTTCTGCATGAAAAGTTTTTCAGTGAAAAGCCGCGTCTGGCTGAATTAACTGTCCGTTACGAGGCATTGAGATGTGATATTATGCGACAATATTACGAGAATAAGGAGTATGGGAACGTAATTCGTATTGCAACGACTTTAGATATTCACGAGGATATTGATCCTGATGTTTCTAGTGAGGTCTGTTACTACGAAGCGCAAGCTTATGCAAAGATGGAAAATTATCCAATGGCGAAAGATGCTTTCTTAAAAGAGTTTGAACTACGGAAGAAGTACTTGGGATGGGAGGATGATCATACGATTCTGGCTTGTCAAAATCTAGGGGTTTTACACAGTTTTTGTAATGAACGGGAAGATGCGTTGGCCTGTTTTCGTGAGGCGTACGATCATGAAGTGAAAAGGAATGGTAGTGACTCGGAAATGGCGAAAAAGCTGCTTCAATATATAGATGTGGTTCGTTCATAACTTGGGACTACTTCCCTTTTTTGTTAACTTTTGCATTCTCGCTATATAGAAATCGACTTTATTTCCTTACATTTGCAAATATAAACCATCAACAGAAAGAAGAATGTCTAAATATCCCCTTTTAGGAATGACTCTTGTAGAGCTTCAATCATTGACAAAAAGACTGGGTATGCCCGGCTTTGCTGCCAAACAGATTGCATCATGGCTTTACGAAAAGAAGGTAGCCTCGATTGATGAAATGACTAATTTGTCGTTGAAACACCGGGAGTTGCTCAAGCAGAACTATGAGGTGGGAGCAGTTGCTCCGGTAGATGAAATGCGCTCTGTAGATGGTACGGTGAAGTATCTTTATAAAGTTGGTGAGAATCATTTTGTTGAGTCGGTTTATATTCCGGATGACGACCGGGCAACGTTGTGTGTGTCTTCACAAGTAGGTTGCAAGATGAACTGTAAGTTCTGCATGACGGGTAAACAAGGCTATACCGCCAACCTGACCGCCAGTCAGATCATCAACCAGATTCATTCGTTGCCGGAACGCGACAAACTGACCAATGTCGTGATGATGGGAATGGGCGAACCGCTTGATAATTTGGATGAGGTGCTGAAAGCATTGGAACTACTGACCGCTACCTATGGCTATGCTTGGAGCCCGAAGCGTATCACACTTTCTACAGTCGGACTACGGAAAGGATTGCAGCGTTTTATCGAAGAAAACGATTGCCATCTCGCCATCAGTCTTCACTCTCCATTGACAGCTCAACGCTCCGAATTGATGCCGGCAGAAAGGGCATATTCGATCACCGAGATGGTGGAACTGTTAAAAAACTATGATTTTAGCAAACAACGTCGACTTTCATTTGAATATATTGTTTTTAAAGGGCTTAATGATTCGCAGGTCTATGCCAAAGAGCTACTGAAGCTTCTTCGCGGACTGGATTGCAGGGTGAATCTGATTCGTTTTCATGCCATACCGGGAGTAGACCTCGAAGGAGCGGACATGGAAACGATGACCCGTTTTCGTGATTATCTGACGTCACACGGGCTTTTCACCACCATCCGTTCTTCAAGAGGAGAAGATATTTTTGCAGCTTGTGGTATGTTGTCGACAGCGAAACAGGAAGAAAATAATGAGAGTTAATATATAAAACCGAACATCATGAAAAAGTACTTTTTTTATTTAAGCATCGCTTTGGTAGCCTTTGTCGTTGCTTCTTGTGGTCTGAAAGGAAATCACACCTCTAGTGGTCGTGCCTATGAGCTTCTGGTTGTAGTAGATCACGGTGTTTGGGATCGTGCTGCCGGAAGGGCTTTACATGATGCGCTCGATTCCGATATGCCCGGTTTGCCGCAGTCGGAACCTTCTTTCCGGATTATGTATACTTCACCGAAAGACTATGATTCTACATTGAAGCTGATACGTAACATTATTATTGTAGATATACAGGATATATATACGAAAGCATCTTTCAAATATGCGAAAGACGTATATGCCAATCCGCAAATGATATTGACTATCCAGGCTCCGAACGAAGAAGAGTTTGAAAAGTTTGTAGAAGAGAATAAAAAGACGATTGTCGACTTCTTTACCCGTGCGGAAATGAACCGTCAGATTACGTTATTGGAAGAAAAACACAGTAACTTTATCTCCAACAAAGTGGATAGCCTGTTCGGCTGCAATATCTGGTTGCCTTCCGAACTGACCAATTCTAAAACCGGTGAGAACTTTTTCTGGGCTTCTACCAACACAGGTACTGCCGACCGTAATTTTGTGATGTACTCTTATCCTTATACTGACAAGGATACATTTACGAAAGAATATTTTGTGCATAAGCGTGACTCTGTGATGCAAGCCAATATCCCCGGATTCAAAGAAGGCGTTTATATGTCGACTGACAGTTTGCTGACTGACGTTCGTCCCATCAATGTACAGAACAGCTACACGATGGAAGCACGCGGCTTGTGGCGTATGAAGGGTGATTTTATGGGTGGCCCATACGTTTCCCACACTCGCCTGGACGAGAAAAACCAACGAATTATTACAGCAGAAATATTTGTTTATTCACCTGATAAAATGAAACGCAACCTGGTACGCCAGATGGAAGCATCTCTTTATACACTGAAACTTCCGAATGAAGTTCAGCAGAATCAAATTCCATTGGGAGGTGTATCCAAGGAGGCAGCGGAACAAACTAAAAAATAAAAACATGGAAGATAACAAGATAAGAATAGGTATCACCCAGGGAGATATTAACGGGGTGGGCTATGAGGTGATTCTGAAGACATTTTCCGACCCTACAATGTTGGAACTATGTACTCCGATCATTTACGGTTCACCAAAAGTAGCGGCTTATCATCGTAAAGCGTTGGACATACAGACGAATTTCAGTATTGTCAACTCTGCTACCGAAGCGGGATACAACCGCTTGAGTGTGGTGAACTGCACGGATGATGAGGTGAAAGTGGAATTTTCCAAACCCGATCCCGAAGCGGGTAAAGCTGCGTTGGGAGCCTTGGAACGTGCCATTGAAGAATATCGCGAAGGTTTGATCGACGTCATCGTGACAGCTCCGATCAACAAACATACGATTCAGTCGGAAGAATTTTCATTCCCCGGACATACGGAATATATCGAAGAACGTCTGGGTAACGGTAATAAATCATTGATGATTTTGATGAAGAATGACTTCCGGGTAGCTTTGGTTACGACGCATATTCCTGTCAGAGAGATTGCCACTACGATTACCAAGGAACTGATTCAGGAGAAGCTGATGATATTCCATCGTTGCTTGAAACAGGATTTCGGCATTGGTGCTCCGCGTATCGCGGTACTCTCTCTCAACCCTCACGCCGGAGATGGTGGTTTGTTGGGAATGGAAGAACAGGAAGTGATTATTCCTGCCATGAAAGAAATGGAAGAGAAAGGAATCCTTAGTTACGGTCCTTATGCGGCCGATGGCTTTATGGGTTCAGGCAATTATACTCATTTTGACGGTATCCTGGCAATGTATCACGATCAGGGGCTGGCTCCGTTCAAAGCATTGGCTATGGAAGACGGAGTGAACTATACGGCAGGTCTGCCGGTGGTACGTACTTCTCCGGTTCATGGTACTGCTTATGATATTGCAGGCAAGGGAGTGGCTTGTGAAGATTCTTTCCGTCAGGCAATTTATGTTGCTATCGACGTGTTCCGTAATCGTCAGCGGGAAAAGGTGGCTCGTGCCAATCCGTTGCGTAAACAGTATTACGAGAAACGTGATGATAGTGATAAACTGAAACTGGATACAGTAGACGAAGAATAAGTATTAAGTATAAAGTATTAAGTATTATCACAGTCGATCATTTGCAAGGTTAATACTTAATACTTTATACTTAATACTTTATACTGGCTTAATACTTAAAATAGATGACAAAAGCAGAGATACAACAAGTGAAACAACGTTTCGGTATTATAGGTAATACCGAAGCATTGTTGCGCGCCATAGATGTTGCCATTCAGGTAGCTCCTACCGATTTGTCTGTGCTGATTACCGGAGAAAGTGGAGTCGGAAAAGAAAGTTTTCCGCAGATTATTCATCAATATAGCCGGAGGAAGCACGGGCAGTATATTGCTGTCAACTGTGGTGCTATTCCGGAAGGTACGATTGATTCCGAACTGTTCGGGCATGAGAAGGGTGCGTTTACCGGTGCGATTGGCGAACGGAAAGGGTACTTTGGCGAAGCCGATGGTGGTACTATTTTCCTTGACGAAGTAGGGGAGTTGCCGATGCCTACCCAGGCACGTTTGCTTCGTGTGTTGGAGAGTGGCGAGTTTATAAAAGTAGGTTCGTCCAAAGTACAAAAGACGGATGTACGTATTGTTGCAGCTACCAATGTCAATCTTACACAAGCGATTGCCGAAGGACGTTTCCGTGAAGATTTATATTACCGGTTGAATACGGTACCTATCCAGATTCCCCCTTTGCGTGAACGTGGGGACGATGTGCTCCTGTTGTTCCGTAAGTTTTCCGCAGACTTTGCAGAGAAATACCGGATGCCCGCTATTCAGCTGACGGAGGATGCCAAGAAAGAATTGCTGGCTTATCCGTGGCCCGGTAACGTGCGCCAGCTGAAGAACATCACCGAGCAAATATCCATCATTGAAACAAACAGGGAGATCACTGCCGCCATCTTGCAGAATTATCTTCCCGCACAAAATATACAACGTCTTCCCGCACTGATGGGAACACGCGAAAGTAAAGGCTTTGAAAGTGAACGGGAGATTCTTTATTCCGTTCTGTTCGATATGCGCCAGGAGGTAGCGGAGTTGAAGAAGATGGTACACAACCTGATGGCTGAACGTGCCGGACAGGTGGGGCAGGTAGGACAAGTGGGAACGGTGGTTACTACCCCGGTGGTGACGACACACCAGCCTTCGGTACCTGCTATCATTCATACCATGCAGCCTGCGGTTTGTAAGGATGATGATGACATACAAGACACGGAAGAATATGTAGAAGAACCTCCTTTGTCACTGGACGAAGTGGAAAAAGAAATGATACGCAAAGCACTTGAAAGGCATCATGGAAAGCGGAAAAGTGCGGCTAAGGACTTGAATATTTCCGAGCGTACACTTTATAGAAAAATAAAAGAATATGAATTGGATTAAGAAAATAATACGCCCTTTGGTACTGTTCGTTTTACCGGTGGTAGTCATTGCGTGCACTGTCTCCTATAAGTTTAACGGATCGTCTATCAATTATGATAAGGTAAAGACTATTTCGATAGCAGATTTCCCGATCAAGTCGGAGTATGTGTATGCTCCGTTGGCGACCAAGTTCAATGAAGACCTGAAAGATATCTTCATCCGGCAAACCCGTCTGCAACTGCTCAAGCCGAATCAGAATGCCGACTTGCAGATTGACGGAGAAATCACAGGATACAATCAGTATAACCAGGCAGTATCTGCCGACGGTTACTCTTCGGAAACAAAATTGACTATCACCGTCAATGTACGCTTTGTCAACAATACCAATCATGCCGAAGACTTTGAACAACAGTTTTCTGCTTTCCGTACCTACGACTCTACCCAGTTGCTGACTGCCGTACAGGACGGATTGATTGCTGAAATGTCTAAAGAGATCACCGACCAAATTTTTAATGCAACTGTAGCAAACTGGTAATATAAATGACTTCTGTTAACTTTCAACAATGGATACAGCATCCCGAGATGCTGAATAGGGATACTTTATACGAACTGCGCAATCTTCTTGCGAGATATCCGTATTTTCAGTCGCTCCGTCTGCTGTATTTGAAAAACCTGTATGTTCTCCATGATATTAGTTTTGGTGGGGAACTGCGAAAAGCGGTTCTTTACATCGCAGACAGACGACAGTTGTTCCAGTTGATTGAAGGTGACCGCTATGATGTGCAGGCGCGGAAAAAAGGAGTACCTCTCACGGAGGTACTGAAAGACGAGCCGTCTGTAGACCGCACATTGGCATTGATTGACGCTTTCTTGTCCACAGTCCCCGAAGAAGTAGCGGCCCAGACCGGCTTCGACTATTCGATGGATTATACTTCCTATCTTTTGGAGGAGACTCCGGCTACGGAACAGCCATCGGAAGAAACGCCCAAACTCAAAGGATACGAACTGATTGACGATTTTATAGAAAAGAGTGAGAGTGACTCCCCCCTCTGCATGAAGCCGTTAAGAGAAGAAGCGGTATTTTCCGCAGCTGCTTCGGACGAGGTATGCGAAGAAGAAACGATGGAGGAAGAAGAGGAAGACGACAGCTGTTTCACGGAAACTTTAGCAAAAATCTATGTTAAACAGCAACGATATTCAAAAGCTCTTGAAATAATTAAAAAATTAAGCTTGAAATATCCAAAAAAAAATGCTTACTTTGCAGACCAAATCAGATTTTTGGAGAAATTGATTATTAACGCTAATTCAAAATAACTAAAAATGTACTTATTATTCGTTATCTTAATGGTTATTGCAGCCTTGTTGATGTGTTTCATCGTGCTGATTCAGAACTCAAAAGGAGGCGGACTTGCTTCTGGTTTCTCTTCATCTAACGCCATCATGGGCGTGCGCAAGACTACAGACTTTCTGGAAAAAGCAACATGGGGCCTGGCCATCTTTATGGTTGTAATGAGCATTGCTACTGCTTATGTAGTTCCTCGTTCTGCAGTTGCTAAAGACGCAGTGTTGGAACAGGCACAGAAAGAACAACAGACTAACCCGTATAACTTACCCGCAGGTACGGCTGCACCGCAAACTGATGCTCCTGCTACCAATGCACCTGCAACGGAAACTCCGGCACCGGCTGAAACTCCTGCTCCTAAAGCAGAGTAATTTGCTCCGCCGTCAGGTAGGCTTTGGGATAAAACCATTTAAGGGAAGGTGCAGACGGATGCTGCATTTCTTTGATATTTAAGTGCGGATTACGCAGATTACACGGATTTTCAATGTTCCGAGTGGTCAGTGTAATCCGCACTTAACTTTTTCTTGTAAAAACAATCTCTTTGTGATAGAAACAAACGAGATTTAACTACCTTTGTGGGCTGTATAAGATTATTAACTACTTTTTGAATATAACAATGACAGAACATTTGAAACAGAAATTGAATGACTCCGCCGTACTCCGATGGAGTGTTCTAGCATTGGTCGCATTTACTATGCTATGCGGCTATTTCCTCACCGACGTAATGTCTCCTCTAAAACCCATGCTTGAGAAAGAACTACTATGGGATAGTCTTGATTATGGATTCTTCACAAGCGCTTACGGTTGGTTTAACGTATTCTTGTTGATGCTGATCTTCGGTGGTATCATTTTGGATAAGATGGGAGTTCGTTTCACCGGAATGGGAGCTTGTTTATTGATGGTGTTTGGTTGTGGATTGAAATACTATGCGATTTCTACTACTTTTCCGGAAGGTGCCATGCTCTTCGGATTCAAAACACAGGTGACTTTGGCTGCATTGGGATATGCTATTTTTGGTGTAGGTGTGGAGATTGCCGGTATCACTGTTTCCAAGATTATAGTGAAATGGTTCAAGGGCAAGGAAATGGCATTGGCTATGGGACTTGAAATGGCTACGGCACGTATCGGAACAACTCTGGCGATGGTGTTGACAGTTCCTTTGGCAGACTTCTTCGGATATACGGACGAGAGTGGTGCATTCCATACCAATATTCCTGCTCCTATTCTGTTTTGTCTGATTATGTTGTGTGTAGGTACCATCGCTTTCTTCCTTTATACTTTCTACGATAAGAAATTGGATGCTTCTTTGGATGCAGAAGGCTTGGAACCGGAAGAGCCGTTCCGCATGAAAGACATTGTGTATATCATCACAAATAAAGGATTCTGGTTGATTGCATTACTGTGTGTATTGTTCTACTCGGCCGTGTTCCCCTTTATCAAATATGCTGCCGACTTGATGGTGCAGAAATATAATGTGGATCCGAAACTGGCGGGAACGATTCCCGGATTATTGCCGATTGGTGCTATTATCCTGACTCCGTTGTTCGGTTCGTTATATGACCGTATCGGTAAGGGAGCCACATTGATGGTGATCGGATCATTGATGTTGATTTTTGTACATACCATGTTTGCCCTGCCTATATTGAATATATGGTGGTTTGCTACTATTATAATGATTATATTGGGATTTGCTTTCTCACTGGTGCCTTCGGCTATGTGGCCTTCTGTTCCGAAGATTATTCCGGAAAAACAGTTGGGTACTGCTTACGCTTTGATTTTCTGGGTACAGAACTGGGGATTGATGGGTGTTCCTTTGTTAATCGGATGGGTATTGAATACTTATTGTAAAGGTCCGGTGGTAGACGGTGCACAGACTTATGATTACACATTGCCGATGACTATTTTTGCTCTCTTTGGTGTACTTGCTCTGGTTGTTGCTTTGATGTTGAAAGCAGAGAACAAGAAGAAAGGATACGGTTTGGAAGAGGCAAATATCCAGAAGTAACAGTTGCTACAATTTGAAGTAACTGTTGTGATTCAAAGTAACGCTATAAATCCGAAAGTATAAGGTTCGGAAATAAAAGAGAATCAGTATTAATGCTTTGAAATAAGAAATAAGAACTATGGCTGCCAAAGAGAAAACCAACCTGTTAGAGGTTATTCCCTGTCGCAGTGAACATATTACAGCAGAAAGGGAAGGGGAGACGATTGTGCTCTCCTTTCCCCGTTTTAAATATCCGTGGATGCAACGCTTCCTTGTACCGGCAGGAATGTCGAAAGAACTTCATGTACGATTGGAAGAACACGGTACGGCTGTATGGGAACTGATAGATGGAAAACGTACTGTTCGTGAGATCATAGAAGAACTCGCAGAGCATTTTCAAAATGAAGCGGGATACGAGTCTCGTGTATCGGCTTATCTTTCTCAAATGCAGAAAGATGGATTTATAAAACTTTTCTTAATTAGATGATAGGTGATAGATAGTTGATAAATGATAGTTGATAGATGATAAATGATAGTTACTATGTGGCATAATAGCTGGTTATATGCGTAGTACAGCCCTCCTAAGGAGGTTTATTAAATATCTCGTTTAAAGACATGAAAAAAGTCAACTGATTCATTACGAATTAGTTGCCTTTTTAATATTTTGAGAATATCTTTAGTTACTTATATTTCTTATTTACTAAATATCCCTTATCATTTAGGAAACATCTCCCATCTATCATTTATCACCTATCATCTATCATCTATCATCATAAATTATCTAATTAAGGAAGATTGCCCAGAATATGACAGCAGTTGCTATGAGGGCTCCCATGATAATAAGCGTCCCCCAAACGAAATAATTACTGTCCTTTTCTTTCTTTTTCTCCGAGTCGTGGATGATACGTCCCATTTCCTCGGGAGTGGTGTTGGGCAGTGGATAAGGCTCGTTGGTGCGGTTTAAGTGCTTCAGTTTGTTGTTGGCACGTTCACGGCGTAGACGGGAAGCCTCCCGTCCTTCGCTAAGCCGGCGTATCATGTCGAGCATATGTCCTTCACCACCCATATTCTTTGTCTTTTAGAATTTTACTATTTACCTTCTTCTCTATCCACTTTTAACAATCCTCCCGTATTCGGATCAAAATAAACTTTGATTGTAGAATTCTTATTGAATAAGACAGGAGCCAGATATTCTATCACACCGAATTGAGTTATAGGAAGTTCGCCTTCGTAAAGTTTCTTTTTACCGTCGGTCAATGTAATCATTGCTTGTCCGGGCACGTTGTAGGCGATTCCATCCAAATCTTTCTTCTTTTTACCGTCTTCCTGTGGGATCTTGACAGATTTCAGGTCTTTCAAGCTGATATAAAACGGAGTTCCTGCCAGGTCATTATTAGCAACTACGCCTAGCTTCTTGGAGAAGCGGAAAGCAACTTCGTTGTTGAATTCCTTGTCCGGAGTAAGACGGACGGTGAATGTCTTCTCTTCCTTATCACGAGTGCCGGAGAACATTTGAGTCATGGCTTCTTCCTGTGCATTCAGATTATCGAGCATAATTTTAAGCTGTGCTCCGTCTGAAGGCATATTGTCAGCTTGTCCGCGCAATAAGGCATTCTTGCTTTCGCGGATGTTATAGATTTCTTTAGCTACCAGTTCAGCCATCTTCGCGGTAGAGCTGGCCATCAGGATTTCTTCGGTCAGGAATTCGCGGGGATTCGCTATTTTTGAGAGGACAGTGGGAGCAGGAGCTGTTTTCTTGTCTGAACTGCTTTTGCTGTAAGGCACATTGATGGTTTTCACGATGCCGTCCTCTGTCAGTTCCATAAGCGGTGCTACTGTTTTATCCTTCAATTTTACGAAGTAAGTAGTTTCGCTGTTGGGTACTCCTACGGATTTCACTTTCACACTAGCCAGTTCCCAATACTCTTCGGGTTCGGTGGAGACGTTGGCCAATCGCAAGTAACGATCAGCGTATTTGCTGAATTCTCCTGGAGTATAGTTGACTTTGTTGGCTTTTATTTCAAGCTCTATTTGGGTTTTGGGAAGGCTGTAGACTACTCCGTAATCTTTTCCCCGGGTAACTCCCGTCAGTACTTCGGTTTGTGCATAGGCGGACGTTGCCATCAGTAGTCCCGCTGCTATAATCAACTTTTTCATATTCGGTTCTTTTTAACTGGTTTTGAAAACAAAGTTAATGAAGTTATTGAAAAAACTGTAAGTTCTTAACTTTTATTCGCTTACAAGTCGCCATGCTGTCGGCAGACAGGTGATAATATCGCTTGCGATCATTCCGATCATTCCCTGCTTCTTTTGAGCGACATCGCCCGCCAATCCGTGAATGTAAGTGCCGATTTTAGCGGCTTCTTCGGTTGGATAACCTTGGGCGAGCAGTGCCAGGATTACTCCGGTCAATACGTCACCACTACCTCCGGTTGCCATTCCTGGATTCCCGGTCGGATTGAAGAAACATTTGCCTTCGGGGGTGATGATGGCGGAATAGGCTCCTTTTAAAACAATGTGGACATGAGCGGCATGAGCCAACTCGCAAGCCTTCATCAGACGTTCGTAGGAATCCTGACATTTGCCGGTCAGACGTTCCAGCTCCTTCGGATGCGGGGTGAGGATGGAGCCTTTCGGCAGATGTGTAAGTGCGTGGCGGTGGTTGGCAAGGATATTAAGTGCATCGGCGTCTACTACAACAGGGGCTTGGCAGTGTTCCAGTTGCTCCAGTAGGGCAGCTTCCGTTTCTTCATTTCGTCCCAGTCCCGGACCGATGCCGACTGCTTGATAATCATCTGTGTCGGTGGGTACGGCAAAACAGGTCTCGTTGGCGTCGGTTTCTACGATTGCTTCAGGTATGGAAGTCTGCAAGATGTCGTTGTTACACATTGGTGCATGAACGGTCAGCAGCCCTACTCCCGAACGGAGGCAGGCACGGGCGGCGAGAGCAGAAGCTCCTGCCATTCCTTTTGAACCGGCTATCAATAGTGCATGACCAAAGTTTCCCTTGTGGGCAAACTGTTTGCGTGGTTTGATGAGTGAACGGATCTCCTCTATTTCCAACATCTCGTAGTTTGTTTCCGTTTCTTCAATGCCGTCCTCGCTCAATTGGATATCCAGTAATTCCCATTCTCCTACAAATTCAGTGTTTTCTGCGAACAAAAAGGCGAGCTTCGGCAGTTGCAGACTGAAAGTAACGTCGGCACGGATAATATTGGTTTTTACGTTGAATGTGTTTTCTTCTCCCATTAATCCCGAAGGAATGTCGATGGCTACTACCATGGCAGGGGAAGAATTAATGTATTTCACTACGGCAGCGAATCCTCCGCTCAATGGTTTGTTCAGGCCGGAACCGAACAATCCATCAATAACCAGATGATCGGGTGTCAGGACAGGAGGGACGAATTGGGTACTAATTTCATGGAATGCCACTTCTTCCATCATTTCTACCAGTTCTTTGTTGGTCTGGCAGTCAGGTGAAAGTTCTCCCTTTGGGTTGAAGAGATATACTTCGAGCTTATACCCTTTTTCAGCCATCATGCGGGCTACGGCAAGGGCGTCTCCGCCATTATTTCCCGGTCCGGCAAAGATGGTGACCGGTGTTTCCGTATTCCATCTGTCTGTGATGGCTTTAGTTAATGCAGTTGCTGCACGTTCCATCAGGTCGATTGATGCAATAGGTTCGTTCTCAATGGTATAAGCGTCCAATTTCTTGATACTGCTGCTTGGAAATATTTTCATTGCGATGTTCTTTTAGTTTTCGGATTACAAATGTACATGATTCTTCTGACTTTTCCCGTTTGTTGTGGGAAGAAAACTTATTAATTATAAGGAGATGAGCTGCAGGGAATAGGGAAGTAAGTTGTCCGTGACCCATAGCAAAGTTCTTTTCTATAGGTTGCAAAGTTTTTGAGTATAGGAAGAAAACTATAATTGCAACTTTTGATTATATAAATGAAGCTTTCATTTATATAAACGCAAGCTTTGTTTTTATAAATGCAAGTTGCATTTATAGATTTTAGTTAGTGAAAGGGAACTTTTCAATGAGTCATTAGTAAGTTTATCATTGATAGAGAGTAACTTTGTTATGAATAGATTGGGAATGATCTGTAAATGTATCGGACATAGTCTGTTTGGTTTGGGGAAAAATCTGCTTTTGAACAATTTAAGTGTTTGATTATTTGCGGTTTCCAATAAAAATACTATCTTTGGGGTAGGTGATGTGTATTGCATCATTTTCCTATGCTCACAATGAATAAGATTATAAATAATAGATTGTTTAATCTTTTAAAGTTTGCATGATGGAAAAGACAAAGATTGGCTTGAATGCCGGGAAAGTATGGCGCATCTTAAATGAAAAAGGTGAACTTTCCATATTCGATTTGTGCCGTGAATTAGGTTTGACGTTCGAAGACGTAGCTCTTGCTATTGGTTGGCTGGCTAGAGAAAGCAAAGTCTTTTTGAGGAAGAGGGAAGGAATGCTTTTTGCCAGTGTCGAAAATGTCGAATTTACTTTTGGCTAAAGTGGTAAGTAACCTGCATGTAAGATGGATCTCCATTTTGTTATTTATACAGCTAAAAAAATAATGAAGTGGACCGGTAGGATTTTTTATGCTCATTTTTATTATTCCCCCTGTATTCCTGTTTGATAAGAACTTTCTTTTTTTAAAGCATTTAATCTATTTTTCGTACCTTTGCACCCCATAAACTACTAAACACATAAATTTATGAGTGCATTGAAAGGGCATCCGAAAGGCCTTTATCTGATTTTCGCGACAAGCACGGCAGAGCGTTTCAGTTACTACGGTATGCGCGCGATCTTTATTCTCTTCCTGACACAGGCATTATTGTTTGACAAAGAAGCGGCAGCATCCATTTATGGTAGCTATACCGGATTAGTCTATTTAACTCCTTTGATTGGCGGATACATTGCTGATAAATATTGGGGAATCCGTCGCTCTGTGTTTTGGGGAGCAGTGATGATGGCAGTCGGACAATTCCTGATGTTCATGAGTGCCTCTACTTTGGATAATACGGAACTTGCTCACTGGATGATGTATGGCGGACTCGGATTCCTGATCTTGGGAAATGGTTGTTTCAAACCTACCGTTTCTTCTCTCGTGGGGCAACTCTACGAACCGGGAGACAGACGGCTGGATGCTGCATATACCATTTTCTATATGGGAGTGAATGTCGGTTCCTTTGCCGCCCCTTTGATTTGTGGTTATCTGGGTGATACCGGTGATCCGCACGACTTTAAATGGGGATTTCTTGCAGCCGGAATCATGACACTGTTCACCGTTGTACTTTTTGAAACTCAAAAGAATAAATATCTTTTCTCTCCCTCCGGAGAACCAATCGGTATTATTCCCGATGCCAAACGTGAAAAGAAAGAGGAGATAGCCGAGCATATCTCACACCCGAAGATGGATAAGCGTACCAAGATACGTAATACCCTTGTAATCACTATTCTTACAGTTGCTTTAATAGCCTTCTTTAATTATGCTTTTGAGGGTGATTGGGTGAGCATCGGTATTTTTACCGCCTGCATTGTTTTCCCTGTCCTCATCCTGCTGGACGGATCATTAACCAAGATCGAACGTAGCCGTATTTTTGTTATCTATATAGTAGCTTTCTTTGTCATTTTCTTCTGGGCGGCTTACGAACAGGCAGGAGCCTCTTTAACCCTTTTTGCCTCCGAACAGACCAACCGCGATATTTTAGGTTGGGAAATGCCGGCTTCGTGGTTTCAATCCTTCAATCCTCTGTTTGTTGTTGTTCTGGCATATATAATGCCGGGTGTGTGGAGCTTCCTTAACAAACGAAAGATGGAACCTGCTTCTCCTACCAAACAAGCGATTGGCTTGCTACTTCTTTCTTTAGGTTATCTTTTCATCTGTTTCGGAGTGAAAGATGCCATCCCCGGAGTGAAGGTAAGTATGATTTGGCTGACAGGACTTTACTTTATTCATACAATGGGTGAAATAGCCTTGTCACCTATCGGACTTTCAATGGTAAATAAGTTGAGTCCGCTACGCTTCGCCTCTTTGATGATGGGAATCTGGTATCTGTCTACTGCCACAGCCAATAAATTTGCAGGCATGTTGAGCGGACTTTATCCGGAAGCCGGAAAAGTGAAATCAATCCTTGGTTATCAGATTGCTACCATGTACGATTTCTTTATGGTATTCGTTGTCATGTCCGGTGTTGCTTCATTGATTCTGTTCCTTCTCTCGAAGAAATTACAGAAGATGATGCACGGGGTAGAATAAAAAATCGTATTTTTGCAAGGTTATTTTTAAAATTACCGGTTATGGATACCATTCAGATAAAAGACAAACAGTTCACTGTTTCTATTAAGGAACAGGATATTCAGAAAGAAGTGATTCGCGTAGCGAACGAAATCAACCGCGACTTGGCAGGTAAGAATCCGCTCTTCCTTAGTGTGTTGAACGGTTCATTTATGTTTACCGCCGACTTGTTGAAGCATATCACCATCCCTTGCGAGATTTCGTTTGTGAAACTGGCTTCTTATCAGGGAGTGACTTCCTCGGGAGTGATTAAGGAAGTGATCGGACTGAATGAAGACATTGCCGGACGCACAGTAGTTATTGTGGAAGATATTGTGGATACCGGGCTGACCATGCAACGCCTGTTGGATACACTGGGTACACGCAACCCTGAAGCAATCCATATTGCTTCTCTGCTTGTGAAGCCTGAAAAGCTCAAGGTCAATCTGAACATCGAATATGTAGCAATGGAAATCCCGAACGACTTTATCGTTGGTTACGGATTGGATTATGATGGTTTCGGACGTAACTATCCCGATATTTATACAGTAGTAGATTAAACAGTTAATATTAAATAGGTACCAGTTTTAATGGTAAATAGTAAATCGTTAAATTGTAAATAACAAAATGTTGAACATCGTAATTTTCGGTGCTCCGGGTTCAGGAAAAGGAACACAGAGCGAACGTATTGTAGAAAAGTATGGAATCAATCACATCTCAACAGGAGATGTATTGCGTGCTGAAATCAAGAATGGCACAGAACTGGGTAAAACTGCTAAAGGTTACATCGACCAAGGTCAATTGATTCCTGATGAATTAATGATTGATATTCTGGCAAGCGTATTCGACAGCTTCAAAGATAGCAAAGGTGTAATTTTCGACGGTTTCCCAAGAACAATTGCACAAGCTGAAGCATTAAAGAAAATGTTGGCAGAAAGAGGACAGGATGTTTCTGTAATGGTTGACCTGGATGTTCCGGAAGAAGAACTGATGGTACGTCTGATTAAACGTGGTAAGGATTCCGGTCGTGCTGATGATAATGAAGAGACCATCAAAAAACGTCTGCACGTATATCATTCACAGACTGCCCCACTGATCGACTGGTACAAGAATGAAAAGAAATACCAACACATCAACGGTTTGGGTACTATGGAAGGTATCTTTGCTGAAATCTGCGAAGCAGTAGATAAATTGTAATTTAGTAATCTTACTAATTATCAATACACTATTATAAATGAATAAGTCAGTCAGTAGCCGGAGTATTCTACTTAACTACTCTAACTACTGACTACTTTAACTACTTAAAAAGAATATGGCTGAATCGAATTTTGTTGATTACGTAAAGATATACTGTCGCTCGGGTAAGGGCGGAAGAGGCTCTACGCACATGAGGCGCGAGAAATATTGTCCTAACGGAGGTCCCGATGGGGGCGATGGTGGAAGAGGAGGTCATATCATCTTGCGCGGTAACCGTAATTACTGGACATTGCTGCACTTGAAGTATGACCGTCATGCAATGGCCGGTCATGGTGAATCGGGGAGCAAAGGACGTAGTTTCGGAAAAGACGGTGCGGATAAAGTAATAGAAGTGCCCTGCGGAACGGTCGTTTATAATGCCGAAACCGGGGAATATCTTTGTGACGTAACAGAAGACGGACAGGAAGTGATCTTGCTCAAAGGCGGTCGCGGTGGTCAGGGTAACTGGCATTTCAAGACGGCAACCCGTCAGGCTCCGCGTTTTGCGCAGCCGGGAGAACCGATGCAGGAAATGACCGTTATCATGGAGCTGAAACTGCTTGCCGATGTTGGTCTGGTAGGTTTCCCGAATGCGGGTAAGTCAACTTTGCTTTCTTCTATTTCGGCTGCCAAACCGAAAATTGCTGATTACCCGTTTACTACGCTCGAACCCAATCTGGGTATCGTTTCCTATCATGGTGGAAAGTCTTTCGTAATGGCGGACATACCGGGTATTATCGAGGGAGCCAGTCAGGGTAAAGGCTTGGGACTGCGTTTCCTGCGTCATATCGAGCGCAATTCATTACTGCTGTTTATGGTTCCGGCAGACAGTGACGACATTCGTAAGGAATACGAAGTCTTGCTGAACGAACTGCGTACTTTCAATCCTGAAATGTTGGACAAGCAACGTGTGTTGGCTGTCACCAAGAGCGATATGCTCGATCAGGAATTGATGGACGAAATAGAACCTACATTGCCGGAAGGCATTCCCCACGTATTCATATCTTCTGTTTCCGGTTTGGGTATCTCGGTGTTGAAAGACATTCTTTGGGAAGAACTGAATAAGGAAAGTAATAAGATAGAGAACATCGTTCACCGTCCGAAGGACGTGACCCGTCTGCAACAGGAGCTCAAAGACATGGGCGAAGATGAAGACATCGTTTATGAATATGATGACAATGTTGATGATGACGATGATGATATCGACTATGAATATGAGGAAGAAGATTGGGAAGAAAAATGATTTCACTTACAAAAAATAAAGAGTTGAAGGGATATAAGTCACTCATGTCATATCCCGAAGTAGCTCATTTCGTAACTACACGTCACGGAGGTGTTAGTACCGGGACTTATGCCTCTTTCAACTGCTCGCCTTATACGAATGACACGTGTATGAATCTTGTCCGTAACCGGCATCGGTTGCTTCAATTGATGAAGTGGGAAATACAAGAATTATTCTTTGCAGAGCAGCGACACGGTGCCGTGAGCATAGTGATTGATAAATGGTACTTTGATGCTCCGGAAGGAATGAGGCAGGATGTTTTGAGAGGTGCCGATGCTTTAATTACCAATATACCGGGGTATTGCGTTTGCGTCACGACTGCGGATTGTGTACCCATATTGTTGTATGACAAGAAGTTGCAAGTGGTATCTGCCATTCATGCCGGATGGAAAGGAACGGTGGAGCATATTGTTAGCAATGTACTCGAACACATGAATGAGATGTTCGGAACGCAAGGCGAAGATGTGGTAGCTTGCATCGGACCGAGTATTTCGCTCGAATCATTCGAAGTAGGCGATGAGGTCTACGAAGCTTTTAAAGAAAGTGGTTTCGATATGTCCCTTATTTCTATTAAAAAGAGGAAAACCGGAAAGTATCATATCGACCTGTGGGAAGCAAACCGGATTGAATTACTGAATGCCGGAGTGCCTGCAGAACAGATAGAAGTAGCTGGCATCTGTACCTATATTCATCATGATGAATTCTTCTCTGCACGTAGGCTGGGTATAGACTCCGGCCGTATCTTGTCGGGAATAATGATTAGAAAGTAATAATCAGTACCTATAACCGTATAGTACTGATGATTAGTTTATGATAAGTTATGTTTGAAATAAAAGTATCTAAAGAAATAAAAGACGCATGCCCGGTTTTCGCCGGAGCCGCCGTGTATGCTGCAGTGAAGAATACTGCTTACAGCGAAGGTCTTTGGCACGAAATCAATGCTTTCACCGAACAACTGACTTCCACAACACAGATGGAAGACATCAAACATCAACCTGTTATCTTTGCTACCCGTGAGGCTTATAAACGTTGTGGCAAAGACCCCGGACGTTATCGTCCGTCAGCCGAAGCTTTGCGCCGCCGCCTGATGCGCGGAATCCCATTATATCAGATTGATACATTGGTAGACCTGATTAACCTCGTGTCTCTTCGTACGGGACATTCTATCGGTGGCTTCGATGCGGATAAAATACAAGGTACACACCTTGAACTCGGTATCGGTAAAGCTGGAGAACCGTTTGAAGGCATCGGGCGCGGTGTGTTGAATATTGAAGGATTACCCGTATATCGCGATTCATTCGGAGGAATCGGAACCCCGACAAGCGATCACGAACGTACGAAAATGGGTCTCGGAACTACTCATATTTTAGCGATAGTCAACGGTTATAACGGGAAAGAAGGCTTGAAAGAAGCTGCTGAAATGATTCAGACTTTATTAAGAAACTATGCAGAATCGGATGGAGGCGAAATCATGTTCTTTGAATAATGAGGCTCCTTTTTCCGGCTTGAAAAAGAAAAAACACATGAAAAACATACTTATTTTACTGACTGTTTTATTATTGCCACTGGCTGTCAACGGACAGAATAAACCTTCATTCTCTGCCCGGGAAGTGAGCGATGTCCGGGTAGCTACTCCCGGACTATTTGCTAAAGGGAATCACATCTATCTGCATTTGGACTCCTTGAAAGACCATGAATATGCTTTTCCATTACCCGGAGGAAAAGTAATCTCCGCCTATGGAACTCGTGGAGGACATTCGGGAACAGACATTAAAACTTGTGCAAAAGATACGATTCGTGCTGCTTTTGATGGAGTGGTACGTATGTCGAGACCATATTATGCCTACGGGAATCTAGTCGTTATCCGTCACGCTAACGGATTGGAAACTCTTTATAGCCACAATTTCAAGAATCTGGTTAAAAGCGGTGATATCGTAAAAGCCGGACAGCCTATCGCACTAACCGGGCGTACTGGCCGTGCCACTACCGAACATGTGCATTTCGAAACCCGTATCAACGGAGAGCACTTCAATCCGAATCTGATTTTCAACCTGAAAGAGAGAACATTGCGGAAAGAATGTATCAAGTGTACCAAGAATGGGGGTAAAATCGTTGTGAAGACTCACACTCCTGATAGTCGGGTTGCGCAGAATAAGAAGTAAACTATTATGGTACAAACCGTATGCAAACCGGTTTGTCTATTTTAATATCCCGGTGCACGTCCGTTAGCAATCCCGTGTCTGCATCTCTTTCATAAACTTGTATCACATTGCTATCTCTGCAAGCGACTAACAGGTATTTACCGTTAGGCGTGATGATGAAATTACGCGGATGAATCCCTGTAAGTTGATAGCTTGTTTTCGTCAACATTCCATTATCCGGATGAATCCGGAAGATAGCGATGCCATCTGCTTTCAAGCGATTACTGGCATATAAGAATTTTCCATCCGGGCTGATATGAATGTCTGCACTTCCTTTGGCTCCCACAGTATCAGCAGCTATCGTTTGAATCTCTTTCAGGTTTCCGTCTTTATATTCAAAAGCAATGACTGTGCCCGATAACTCATTTATCAGATAAGCATAGTTACCGTTCGGGGCAAATGTCAGATGGCGGGGGCCTGAACCGGCTTTTACTTTGTAGGCCGCTGGTTGTCCTTCTTTAAGGAAACTCTCTTGGTTGGCAATATCTGCATCCGGGTTGATGACATATTTATGTATTTGGTCTGTTCCTAAATTATCTGCAAACAGGTATTTTCCATCGGGAGTAATCCGTATACAGTGCAAATGAGATTTTTCCTGCCGTTCCTTGTCTACTCCCGAACCTTCAAAATTCAGGATATCGGAAGCAGGAAGGAGAGAACCATCCTTAGCAATAGGAAAAACAGAAATACTGCCTCCACTGTAATTGGCAGTCACCACATTCTTACCATTAGTGATAATATAGCAAGGGTCTTCGCCTCCGGTCTTTTGTGAATTTAATAGTTGGAAAGTGCCTTTCTCTTTATCGAAAGCCAATGCATTGGCAGCAGCCCGCTCATCATTAAATTCACTGACTGCATAAACGAATTTTCCGTCAGCGGATGGAACAAGATAAGAAGGATTCTCTATTTCTACTTCACTTAACGGGACAGCAGTTCCGTCTTTTTCATTAAAGCGGAAGCTATAGATACCTTTACTGGTTCCTGAAGTGTAAGTACCTACTAACATCGTTAATTCATTTTCCGTAGTATCGGTTGTTTCCATATGAGTCTTTTTTTTAGATGTGCAGCTACTGATACTGATTCCGAATAGACAAATAGCAGCGAATGACTTGAATATAAATGCTTTAGATAAAAATCTCTTCTTCATAAGTAGCATGTTATTGGTTGGTTCTTCATGATGCTTTTTCATTTTAAGTATAAAATAGCTCCGTAAAGATAATGCTTTGATATAATATTTGCTAACGTCTTCTCGTAATTTAGAAAACATTTCCTATCTTTGCACCCTTGGAAAGCGTTCTAAATAATCGCTATTCTGTACGAATAAGAATTTGGGGTTGACTGGATTTGACAGCGGGCAGAAATGGTAGGTAAGCATGCAGTGGGTCGGTAATTTCCACTTAAATATCAGTTATCAAAATTTTATCTGGCGAAACTAATTACGCTCTTGCTGCTTAATCGAATCACAGTAGATTAGCTTAATCCAGGCACTAGGTGCCAGGACGAGACATCACTCGGAAGCTGTTGCTCCGAAGCATTCCGGTTCAGTGGTGCAGTTACATCGGGGATAGTTGGAAGTGGCCTCGCACTTTTGATGAAACTTTAGAGGATAAGGCAGGAATTGATGGCTTTGGTTCTGTTCCTGCACGAAAATTTAGGCAAAGATAAGCATGTAGAAAGCTTATGATTTCCTCGTTTGGACGAGGGTTCGATTCCCTCCAGCTCCACTTTATACTAATCATTAGTATCTATAAAGAGAACACTCAACGTTGCAATAGTAACATTGAGTGTTCTTTTTTTATGGGGCTATCAATGAATTTATTCCACCTCGCGAGCCATTTATTTTTATATCCGTATCGGGTAATAGCTTTTAATGCGCTCTATTCCCTCTTTGGTTATCTTTCCATATAGGGTCAACGATTCAATTTTTATCTTTGATATTTCATCCGGTATATCGATCTTATCGATAAACTGGATATCCAACCTTTTTATCTCCTTCAGTTCTAACAAGACAGTAGGAAACTCCTTTACCCTAATGTTAATCCCACTGCCCCAGCCGTTATTTTGTGCATCAGCACTCAACTTGTTTTTTAATCCGTCATTGTCAACGTCTTTCTTTCTGACCATCCAACCTATTTGTGGTCGCAGAGCAAAATTCTTACTATTTTGCTCCAGTCCGATGAAACCTGCCCAAAATTCCAATGGGGTCTCTTTGACGGCATCGGGATATACTTCCTGATACTTTACATCTACCTTCACTATTTCATCGGGGAGACAATTTCTGCCTTCAAGCTGTTTCAGATTATTTCTTCTTCCTTTCTTGTCATACGGGAAAATTTTAACAATCCATCCGTCAATAATATTCGGAGCGCCGTATTGCTTCTGTGAATGATATTTGAACATATTGCGCCAGAAGCTTTTGTCCACCTGGCCTTTGGAGGCTTTGACAAATTCTTCCAGAAGAGGCTCCAGTTCGGAAATCCACCATTCAAGTTTATATTCTTTCAGGCTTCTGGCTTTCTGTAGAACTTTCTCCCAGTCCTCCGGAGTTCCTTCGAGGGTTATTTCAGGTATTCCACAGACAATGCGTATGATTATAAACTCAAAGTATGGCTTCACAGCTTCCATGATTGTTATTTCAGAAGCAACTTTCTCTAAGGAGGTGGTTGTTGAAAAATTACAGGTAAGCAACTCAGTCAGATGGTTACCGACGTGTTCTGATATTTGTTTTGTGAATTGGGGAAAGATCTCTTCCCATGAAAAAGTAGGGTCTTCCAGTTTCTTGTCCGCTCTTACAATTAAGGACAGTTTGCCGGAGAAGTCAACGAGATTATTTCTCATCGATTCTTGATTGGCATTTATATGCCGGGCAAATCCCTGGCTGATTAGTAGCCAAATCATGTCTGGGGACAGAACAAATGGCCTGTGATCTGCATAAGCCTGATACATACCGTTGAAAAAAGAATTAGGACCAAAAGATACCAGACTGTCAGGAGATTGGCTCTTTGCAATGATATGATAAGGAATTTCGATATGCTTCTTTTTTATTTCATAAGGCTCTATGTTCATGTACGATAATATAAGACTTTTATAAATGTCGTCTTGGGAATTCAAATGGAGTAATTCTTCAGGCTTTGAAAGCTTTTCAACTTTAAAGGTGATTCCATTTTGAGCGAATATGGGAACACTGCAAGATATTAATAAGCCAAAAAGTATGTTTTTCATAATCTTAAATGATTCTATGGTGGCATAAACTTATCAGGTATGTCTATGCTTTTCATAGACGATATGCAAATATAACATTATAAGAAGTAGATTAAACAGGATATTAAATGTTTTTTGATTTATATCTATAAAAAACATAAGCGTATTATTTCTTGAGCCGATAAGCGGGAATTGTTCGGGAATTTGTAGTAAGTTTGCTCTGCTAATCCTAAAGAATGACGCAGAGAAAGATTATACATATCGACATGGATGCCTTCTATGCCTCTGTAGAACAGCGTGATAATCCTGAACTTCGTGGCAAACCTTTGGCAGTAGGTCATGCTGAAGAGAGGGGAGTTGTGGCTGCTGCCAGCTATGAAGCCCGGCGTTATGGTGTCCGTTCGGCCATGTCCTCCCAAAAGGCGAAACGCCTTTGTCCCCAACTCATCTTTGTACCCGGCAGGATGGATGTTTATAAATCCGTTTCCCGTCAGATACATGAGATTTTCCACGAATATACAGACCTCATCGAACCTCTGTCTTTGGATGAGGCTTTTCTGGATGTTACTGAAAACAAGAAAGATATTTCCCTGGCTGTGGATATAGCCAAGGAAATAAAGTTGAAGATTCGCGAGCAACTCAACCTTGTTGCCTCTGCCGGAGTATCTTATAATAAATTTTTAGCTAAAATAGCTTCGGACTATCGCAAACCGGACGGCTTATGTACTATTCACCCGGAACAAGCTCTTGATTTTATCGCCTGTCTTCCTATTGAATCTTTCTGGGGAGTGGGACCTGTGACTGCCAGGAAGATGCATTTGCTGGGTATCCACAACGGACTTCAACTACGGAAATGTTCTCTTGAAATGCTGACTGGTCATTTTGGAAAAGCAGGTACGCTGTATTATGAATGTTCGCGAGGCATTGACGAACGCCCTGTCGAAGCAATTCGTATTCGTAAATCTATCGGCTGTGAACGTACATTGGAACGGGACATTTCGGCCCGTTCATCGGTCATAATCGAATTATATCACGTTGCAGTAGAACTGATTGAACGTCTCCAGCGAAAAGACTTCAAAGGAAACACGCTTACCTTGAAAATTAAGTTTCATGATTTTAGCCAGATCACCCGAAGCCTTACTCAATCGCAGGAACTGACTACCTTAGACCGGGTACTCCCGCTTGCCAAGGAACTGCTTAAAAGTGTGGAATATGAACAACATCCAATCCGTCTCATCGGGCTTTCTGTCTCCAATCCGAAAGAAGAAGCCGATGAGCAACACGGTGTTTGGGAACAGTTGAGTTTTGAATTTAGCGATTGGGATTAAGGTATGAAAAACGGGAAGAGAACAGGATGTCAAAATAGAGCCTTTATTTGGACTAAACAGAGGCTCTGTTTAAGGAAGACAGAGCCTCTGTTTAGCTAAAATTGCACCTCTGTTTTCTTGGAACGGAATCTCTGTATTTTGAGAAGAAATCTCTGTTTAAATATGAGTGAAATCGATTATTCTATAACCTAAAAGCTTAAAATGAAGCAATTATGAGTACAAATTTTGAAGTATGTACTTTTTTGTCATTAGGTTCGTATGATTTGCTCACCTCATTTTTTATCAGATACACTATCTTTGCAATACTTAAATGAATGAAAATACCATGACTCGAATGAAACATTTGCTTTGTGTTTTTCTGGTAGCAGCTTTGGGAAGTCTTTCTTTCAAGGCAAACGCATATACCGAACGCAATATGCTGCAGAAAGCGGCAGACGAAACTACGTTGAAAAACGTGTTGGTAATGAAACAGGCTTGGGTGCCTTACCCTGCTTATACAGATCGCGTCGCTTGGGACTCGTTGATGGGCTCTAACAAACAACGCCTCATCGAAGCCGGTGAAAAACTCCTCGACTATAAATGGCAACTGATACCTGCCACTGCTTATTTGGAGTACGAACGTAGCGGTAACCGGAAAGTGATGGAAGTTCCTTATGACACCAACCGTCAGGCACTCAACACCTTGATGCTCGCCGAACTGGCTGAAGGAAAAGGACGCTTCATCGACCAACTACTGAACGGAGCATATATGAGCTGTGAAATGAATTCATGGGTTTTATCCGCACACTTACCTCGCCAGAGCAGCAAACGTTCACTGCCCGATTTTCGCGAACAGATTATTGACCTCGGTTCAGGCGGATATGGAGCTTTAATGGCTTGGGTGCATTATTTCTTCCGCAAACCATTCGACAAAATCAATCCCGTGGTATCTTTACAAATGTGTAAGGCAATCAAAGAACGTATTCTCGATCCATATATGAACGACGATGAAATGTGGTGGATGGCTTTTAACTGGAAACCGGGGGAAATCATCAACAACTGGAATCCCTGGTGTAACTCGAATGCCCTGCAATGTTTCTTCCTGATGGAGAACAATAAAGACAAGTTGGCAAAAGCCGTTTACCGCTCCATGCAATCAGTCGACAAATTTATCAATTTCGTGAAGTCCGACGGTGCCTGTGAAGAAGGTACATCCTACTGGGGACATGCTGCCGGCAAACTCTATGACTATCTGCAGATACTCTCCGACGGTACAGGTGGAAAACTGTCTCTGTTCAACGAACCGATGATTCGCCGGATGGGAGAATATATGTCCCGCTCATACGTGGGCAATGGTTGGGTAGTGAACTTTGCCGATGCATCGGCACAAGGAGGGGGTGATCCTTTGTTAATTTATCGTTTCGGTAAAGCTGTAAACAGCGATGAAATGATGCATTTTGCCGCTTACCTGCTGAATGGGAGAAAGCCATATGCCACCATGGGCAACGATGCTTTCCGTTCGCTCCAGTCTCTGCTTTGCTGTAATGAACTCGCAAAAGCAACTCCGAAACACGATATGCCGGATGTAACCTGGTATCCCGAAACAGAGTTCTGCTATATGAAGAACAAGAATGGTATGTTCGTTGCCGCTAAAGGCGGATTTAATAACGAAAGTCATAATCACAATGATGTAGGGACCTTCTCTCTATACGTGAATACGATCCCCGTGATTATTGATGCCGGTGTAGGTACCTATACCAAACAGACGTTCGGTAAAGACCGCTATACTATCTGGACCATGCAGAGCAATTATCACAACTTGCCGATGATTAACGGAGTACCGCAAAAATTCGGTCAGCAGTATAAAGCGACAAATACAGTTTGCAATGAGAAGAAACGGACATTCTCTACTGATATAGCTACTGCTTATCCGGCAGAGGCGAAAGTGAAAAGTTGGATTCGCTCTTACGCACTTGATAATAATAAATTAACTATTGGCGATACTTATACATTGGATGAGGTTGTTGCTCCTAATCAACTGAATTTCTTAACTTGGGGCAATGTTACTTTCCCGTCTGAAGGGAAAATCCGAATCGAAGTGAAGGGACAAAAGGTGGAAATGCATTATCCGTCACAATTTAAAGCAGAACTGGAAACAATCAAATTAGATGATCCGCGCCTGTCTAACGTATGGGGCAAGGAGATTTACCGCATCACACTAAAGACAGAAGAAAAGAAAGCGACTGGTAAATATGAATTTGTGATCCAACAAGTGAAGTAAGATGAAGTAGATTCTTTTAAATAAGAAAAAATAAAGTATAAACATTTAAATCACAGTAAGATGAAAAAAGTTTTATTTGCCGGCCTTTTGGTCATTGCAGGAGTAAGTGTAAGTGCACAGAACCTGATAAAGAATGAAAAATTCGCTACCGAAGTAAAGACTAAAGTGACTAACGCTAACAAAGCTGCCGCAGGAGAGTGGTTTATTTTGAATAATGAAGCTGACGGAGTAACTACTATTGCTTGGGAACAAACGGGAGATGCCAAATATCCGAATGCGATGAAATTTGATAATTCCGGTGCCGAAAAAAATATCTCTTGGTACAAGGCTTTTCTGGGACAACGTATTACCGATGGTTTGGAAAAAGGCATCTATGTTCTTACTTTCTATGCAAAAGCTAAAGAAGCTGGTACTCCGGTAGGTGTATACATCAAACAGACCAATGAAGAAAAGAACGATAATGGTAAGTACAATACCACTTTCTTCATGCGTAGAGATTATGATGCGGATGCTCAACCGAATGCTTCGGGTGCACAGTATAACTTTAAGATTAAAGATGCTGATAAATGGACTAAAGTAGTGGTTTATTATGATATGGGACAAGTGGTTAATGCTATTAGCAGCAAGAAGGCAAATGCTGACTTGGAAGTATCTGACACGGATGATGACGCTGCTATTCTGAAAGATTGCTATCTGGCTATTCTTTCACAAAACAAAGGTGGCGTTGTAGAAATCAGCGACGTGACATTGAGAAAAAAATAAAAACTAAGGGTGGGTAAGTGCCTGTCACTCATAAATTGCTATCTTTTTTAGGCACGGATTACACGGATTTCACGGTCTTAAGTATTGTCATTGCTACAAAGTAACCGTGTTAATCCGTGTAATCCGTGCCTAAATTATTAAGAACACATACTTAATATATAGACATCCATAGAATAATCAACCCTCTATTTAGGGTGATACCAAGCGGCTTATTGGATTCCGAGTTTCTTCTTCAAACCCTTTGGCAGAGAATCTTTATGAACCATGACACAAATAGTTTTGGCACGTACATAACTTTCAGACATATTCAGATAACCTCCGGATTTGTTGCTTTCTGCTCCCCAGGAATTCTTGGTAATATAATATTTAGTACCATTCTGGTCTTTTACAATGCCGGTGATGTGCATCAGGTGGTCATCGGTCGTTACAAACTTCTCATAACCGTCCTGACGGATTTCCGATGTAACATTGATTTCCGGATAAGGATGCTCGAACTTGAACACTTCATCCATACGCTGATATTTAGGCATAGCTTCAAAACGCGCACGGTCGGTAGTCGAGTAATCTTTCACGTCCTCCACTTGCGGGTTGATGGCGATTCCGTTTTTGAAAGAGAAACCCTGTTCGCTTACGTCACCGTCCCAACATACGGTATATCCTTTGTTCAGTGCATAGTCGATAGCCCCGATCAGTTCGTCCAACGGAAGATTATACATCGGCTGGTTTTCCCAGTTGTCGGGAACTTCAGGTGAGAATGTCTCATAATAAGGCTTGTGAGTGAAACTGGTCAGCTCAACATAATCATCCATATTCAATCCCAGACTTTCTGTGAAAGATTGAGGAGTATATTCTTTTCCTTTATAAGTGAACTTTTCGGGAAGCTTACCCAGATAAATATCGAACAGATTATTAATAAGCGCATCAAATTGCGGAGTACGCTTTTTAGAAGCGATATTTGCGTCTACCAATGCTTTGAGGTAGCGTGACAATGCTCCGTGATTGTGGTCTTTGTTATCGCCCGGCAATCCGGTGTACACTTCTTCCGGAACGATTCCCGCTTTCTTATAAGCGTTTTTGAAAGTGTGCGCCAAACTTCCTTCACTGATACTTCCTTTACCACGACGGAGATAATTGTCTTCCAGCTGATTCATGTACTTTTGGCGAACGATAAACATTTCTGAGAGATCATATTCTCCTTTTCCCATTCGGAGCAGTTCCGACTCCATGAAAGAAGCGGTGGCAAAGCACCAGCAAGTTCCTGTGGAACCCTGATCTTTGACAGGTGTTGCTTTGTGAGATACAACGGTTGTGAACTCATAACCGGGTGTTTGTGCAAAAGAGGTTACGGTCAATAAGAGGAGCGCAACCGACATAAATAGTTTCTTCATAATGTGCTTTATTATCTTTACATTTTGCAAATGTATAAAAAAAGCGAGGATACTTGAAAGTTCCTCGCTCTATTTTATTATAATTAGTGTGTTTATTTACATGGCAACCTGCTGTGACAGCAGTTTTTGGAGTTTACCGTTCAATGTTTGGCACATAGCACCATTTCCCATTGCTTGATAGCGTTTAATACGGTACTGTAACATCATAATTTTTTCATTTGCATTCTTTTTCATAATTTGTTTCCTCTTTTTTTGCCCTCCACGTTTTGAAGAGCGGTTTTACATCTTGTTTTCTCTAATAACACTGCAAAGATACGAATTGTTTTTGAATTATATGCTGTAGAACATAAAAATCTTCTTTTTCTTTTGAATTTTCTTTTTATAAGGGTCCGAACACGGTCTATATTACAAACCTGTTACAAAACTCCCGTAATTTCCCGTCAATGACAATATTATTCTTATCTATCACATTTTTATGTACTTATCTAGGCATTCAGAAAATATTCTTGTATTTTTGTCAGTCAGCAGCCTTATTAATAGAATAAACCAAACACTTATATGAAAACATTCACCCATCTTTTATGCGTCCTGATTTTGTCGATTGTGTTGTTTGCTTGTAACAATACTCATTTCCTCAAAGAAGAATCTTACCGGAATCAAGTAGCTCATGACTTTGAGCGGAAGAAACAGGCACTTCCTCATGGAGACTTATTTGCGATCTTTGGTGATTCCGCTCTGTCAGTGTACGAGCGCGAAGCATTGATGTTTCTCTACGCTTATATGCCGATAGGGGATGTGACGGACTATCCGGGAGATTATTACTTGGAGAATGTCCGGCTGTCGAAGCAGACACGTGACGAGATGTCTTGGGGAAAAGCGATTCCCGATGAAGTGTTCCGTCATTTTGTTCTGCCGATCCGGGTGAATAACGAGAATCTGGACGATTCTCGCCGTGTCTTTTATGGCGAACTAAAAGAACGGGTGAAAGAATTGCCGATGAAAGACGCGATATTGGAGGTGAATCACTGGTGTCACGAGAAAGTAGTCTATCGTCCGAGTGACGCGCGTACCAGCTCACCATTGGCATCAGTCAAAACTGCGTATGGACGTTGTGGCGAAGAGTCTACATTTACGGTGGCTGCGCTCCGGGCAGTCGGTATTCCGGCACGGCAAGTGTATACACCCCGTTGGGCGCATACGGATGATAACCATGCTTGGGTGGAAGCATGGGCGGATGGACATTGGTACTTCTTCGGAGCTTGTGAGCCGGAACCGGTTTTGAACCTGGGATGGTTCAATGCCCCTGCCAGTCGGGGAATGTTGATGCATACCAAGGTTTTCGGACGTTACAACGGTCCGGAAGAGATCATGCTTGAAACACCCAATTACACAGAAATCAATGTGGTTGATAATTATGCCCCTACTGCCAAAGCTATCGTAACGGTGACGGATGCCGAAGGTAAACCGGTGGCAGATGCCAAAGTCGAATTTAAGATATACAATTATGCGGAGTTCTATACAGTAGCCACGAAATATACAGATGCAGAGGGGAAAGCCAGCCTGACTGCCGGCAAAGGAGATATGTTGGTTTGGGCATCCCGCGACGGGCAATTTGGTTATGCCAAAATCTCATTTGGAAAAGATGATGCACTGCAACTCTCTTTAAATAGGAAAGAAGGTGAAGCCTATTCCTTGCCTATGGATTTTGTACCTCCGGTGGAAGGAGCGAATATTCCCGAGGTCACTCCCGAACAACGGGCGGAGAATGATCGGCGGATGGCGCAGGAAGATTCAATCCGCAATGCGTACGTGGCAACAATGATGACGGAAAAACAGGCCAAAGATTGGATAGATAAACTATATGGAAATGCTTTACAACCGGAAAAGAAAGAAGAACTGGTAAACTTCCTGGTTGCTTCGCGAGGAAATCACCAAACCTTGAAAGACTTCCTTTCGTCTATCAGAAAAGAGAAAGATGCTGTTTCGTGGGAAGAAATACGAGCCATGTGGATATTAGAGAGCCTTTCGGCTAAAGATCTCCGAGATGTAACTCTGGATATATTGAATGACCATTTGCTGACTAATATCTCGGATTGGGAGAAGATAGAGACTGATTTATTTAAAAGGATGTACCTCAATCCTCCTCGTATAGCCAATGAAATGTTGACTCCTTATAAAAAGGAACTTCGTGAAGCCATTGAGAAAACAGTGTACCAGTCTGTGCCTGATAGCATGAAACATGATCCTAAAGTATTAATAGAATGGTGCAGAAAAGAGATTAAAATCAATAATGAACTGAATTCCCAACAGATTCCTATCTCTCCGATGGGAGTCTGGAAAGCACGGGTGGCTGATGAAAAGTCGCGTGATATTTTCTTTGTGGCAGCTTACCGGAGCATGGGGTGGGCATCCGCCGCCTGGATTGATGAAGTGACAGGAAAAGTGCAGATTCTAAATAAAGAATTAGTTAAGGAAGATGTCAACTTTGATACGGCAGAATCTACCCAGTCCCGAAAGGGAGTATTGCAAGCGACTTACACGCCTATCCGTTCAGTGGAAGATCCTAAATATTATTCGCATTTCACTCTTTCCAAATTTAAAAACGGCACATTCCAGCTGCTTAATTATGACGAAGGGGAGACGGATATGGGCGATGGAACTACCTGGTATAATCTGTTAAGATACGGAAGAGAGTTTGACGAAGGTTATTATATGATGGTGACCGGAACCCGTCTGGCAAGTGGAGCGGTGCTTTCCAACAGTACGTTCTTTACTGTAGAACCCGGTAAGACAACCACCGTTGACCTTGTGATGCGTGAAAGCAAAGACCAGGTGCAAGTGATCGGAAATTTTAATTCGGAAGCGACCTATCACCCGGTGGGCAGCACTGAACAGCAGAGTATTCTGCAAACCTGCGGGCGTGGCTATTTTGTAGTAGCTGTGCTTGGGGTAGGGCAGGAACCTACCAATCATGCACTAAGAGATATAGCCGCTTTGGGCAATGACTTCGAACAATGGGGGCGTAAGATGGTCTTTCTTTTTCCTTCGGAAGAACAATACAAGAAATTTAATGCCGACGAATTCAAAGGACTTCCGTCGACCATCACTTACGGTATTGATATTGATGATAGCATCCGCAAGGAAATTGTGCGGGCTATGAACTTGAACAATTCCATTTTGCCGGTATTTATTATTGCAGATACATTTAATAGGGTAGTCTTTGTTTCTCAAGGATATACAATCGGTTTAGGTGAGCAATTGATGAAAGTTGTACATGGTTTGTAAGAAAGAGCCTGTATGAATAATCGTTAATTCTTGCCCTTAATGCTTTTTTTCGGAAAAGAATGATTACGTTTGCAGCAAATTATGACTAAGTACATTTTTTGCATATTAGCATGCGCATTTCTGGTATTGGGATTTAGTAATGTTTCCGATAAAGAATTGCAGGGATTTCAGAAAGAAGCTGAAATCTCGGCTAATGATATGCAATATACAGCAGAGTCATGTTGCCGCGTCTCTTCTGCCGGCTTCGATAAGTCAGGTAAAGATTCTCATTCGCAGTTTGTTGACGAGACATCCAATTGTAAGGTTAGTGACTGCATTTTTGACAATATTTCTTTTCCGAGAAGCATTGTTCCTTTCAAGAACCTGAAGTTCAATACCAATACTGTCATTATACAGATATTGAGCTCTCTGAATGTTCTGCTTCCGGAGAACCGTTTGGGGCATACCGGCCTTAATGTTAATTACACTAAATATTCGTGTAAGTATTACGTCTATACATTAGCGCATATTCTCATTTAGACCCAATTCTTATCTTTAGGTAGGGTGTGGTGTGCCTATTATTCTGATCCCTCTCTGCCACTTTTTTCCTTTATTTTATTTATTATCTATTTTATTCATGTCAACATGGAAAACAAAGAATGTATTTCCTGTGACTTGGAACAAAAGACGGGTATTGATGTGTCTTATTGCTACCAGTGTGGTAAGTGTACGGCCGGATGTGTGTTGTCAGAGGAGATGGATTATGCTCCCAGCTATATTCTCCGGTTGTTGCAGACAAAAAATGCTCAAAATGACCGTCGTGTGTTAAGTTCCAATGCCATTTGGATTTGCTTGAGTTGCGAAAACTGTATTGCCCGGTGTCCTAAAGAGATCAACATTCCTGAAGTAATGGACTATCTGTGTGAGAGATCCCGTAAAGAAGGATGCATCAATAAAGAATCACGTCCTGTCGTAGCTTTTCACTCCGCTTTTCTCGAATCAGTGAAAAGAACGGGAAGGCTCTACGAAGTCGGATTGGTTGCAGGGTTTAAAGTCCGTACCTTACGTTTGACACAGGATTTGAATGTAGCTCCTGTTATGTTTGTCAAAGGGAAACTCAACCTTCTTCCGGAACGGGTAAAAGATGAGAATAAGATCAAAAAGATATTTGCACAAACCATTGAAAAGACTCAAAAGTAGCTATGAAAATAGGTTTCTATCCAGGATGTTCGCTAAACGGAACTTCTCGTGAATACAATGAATCAGTCAAAGCACTGGCACAGGTGATGGGACTCGAACTGATCGAGTTGAAAGACTGGAACTGTTGCGGTGCAACGGCAGCTCACTCCATGAGTAGAGAATTGTCTCTTGCCTTACCCACCCGTGTGCTGGCATTGGCGGAACAACAGGGATTTCAAGAAATCGTTGTCCCCTGTGCTTCCTGTTACAATCGTTTGAGTGTTGCTCAACACGAATTAATGAACAATGAAGTATTGAAGGATGAAATACTGACTACAGTTGGAATGCGTTACCTTGGAAATGTGAAAATATTGAATGTCCTCCAGATGATAGAGAAATACATGCTGGATACATTAAAAGAGAAAATAGTACGTCCGTTCGCTCATCAAGTGGCTTGTTACTACGGTTGCTTGTTGGTGCGTCCCCATAAAATATTAAACTTCGACCGTCTGGAAGATCCGCAAAGCATGGATAAAATCATGTCTCTGATTGGGGCGACTCCTATTGACTGGGCTTTTAAAACAGAGTGTTGCGGTGCCGGTTTATCCGTTTCCCGTACAGATCTGGTAGGACGTCTTTCCGGAAATATACTAAAAGATGCTGACGACCGGGGAGCTGAAGCTGTGGTTGTAGCTTGTCCGATGTGCCATTCCAATCTGGATATGCGTCGTCCTGCTATCAATAACTATCTGGCAAAACCTGTGACCATACCCGTTCTTTATATCACACAAGCTATCGGACTCGCTGTCGGACTGACTCCCAAAGAGTTGGGACTGGGTCGTCATTTTGTAGCTGTAAATTTGAAGGAGGCAGAAGTATGTCTAAAGTAGGAGTTTTTATCTGCCATTGCGGTGAAAATATCAGTGCAACTGTCGACTGCGAAAAAGTGGCCGAAGCGGCAAAAGAAATGGAAGGCGTTGCCTATGCCATTGATTATAAATATATGTGTTCTGATCCGGGACAGACTTTGATAAAGAATGCCATTAAAGAATACGGATTGGATGGCGTTGTAGTTGCTGCGTGTTCTCCGCGAATGCATGAACCTACCTTTCGGAGGGCCTGTGCGGAAGCCGGGTTGAATCCTTATCTGTGTGAAATAGCTAATGTTCGCGAGCATTGCTCTTGGGTACACGAGAAAGGAGAGGCAACCACCCGTAAAGCTGTTGATATTGTCAAAAGTCTGGTTGAAAAAGTAAAACGGAATCATCCTTTGGTTCCCATTCAAGTTCCTATCACCAAAAAAGCATTGGTAATCGGAGGAGGCATTGCTGGAATCCAGGCAAGTCTGGACATCGCCAATTGCGGACATCAGGTCATTCTGGTAGAGAAAGAACCTTCTATTGGCGGACACATGTCACAACTTTCGGAAACCTTTCCTACATTAGACTGTTCGCAGTGTATTCTCACTCCGCGAATGGTGGAAGTAGCCCGGCATCCGAATATCACTCTTTATACATACGCCGAATTGGAACATGTGGAAGGTTTTATTGGAAATTTCAAAGCCAGTATTCGCCTGAAAGCAAAGAGTATCGATGAAAAACTATGTACCGGTTGCGGACTTTGCACGACTAAATGTCCCAATAAAAAGATACCGAGCGAATTTAATGCCGGTTTGGGAATGCGTACAGCTATTTATGTTCCTTTTCCTCAAGCAGTGCCCAATAAACCGGTGATCGATAAAGAACACTGTACCCATTATCGTAACGGTAAGTGCGGAGTCTGCGAAAAGCTATGTCCAACGGGTGCTATCCGCTTCGGACAGGAAGACAGCATCATCACCGAAGAAGTAGGAGCCATTGTTGTTACCA
This sequence comes from Bacteroides celer, assembly GCF_002632415.2. Classification (NCBI taxonomy): domain Bacteria; kingdom Pseudomonadati; phylum Bacteroidota; class Bacteroidia; order Bacteroidales; family Bacteroidaceae; genus Bacteroides; species Bacteroides celer. The sequence continues at coordinate 1,623,893 of NZ_CP178209.1, forward strand.
CAGGATTCAATGTGTTGAACACTGACTTTTTCCCCGAATACGGATATGGAAAATACAAAGATGTCATTACCGGGCTACAGTTTGAACGCTTGGCATCGGCTTCCGGTCCTACGTTCGGTGAAATACGCCGCCCGTCTGACGGACAGATTCCTCAAAAGATTGTATTTGTAGCCTGTGCCGGTTCCCGTGATCCGGCCAAAGGAATTCCTTATTGCTCTAAGATATGCTGTATGTACACTGCCAAACATGCGATGCTTTATCAGCACAAGGTACATGGTGGCGAATCGTACGTGTTCTACATGGATATTCGTGCCGGAGGAAAGAATTATGAAGAATTTGTGCGCCGTGCCATTGAAGAGGATGGAGTGAATTACGTCCGTGGTCGCGTCGCCCGCATATATGAGAAGAACGGTAAATTGATTGTTAAAGGAGTAGACACCCTGTTGGGAGCATCACCTGTCGAGATAGAAGCTGACATGGTAGTGCTTGCCACAGCGGGAGTCGCCAACAAGGGAGCGGAAGAACTGGCGCAGAAGATGCACATTTCCTATGACCCTTATCAGTTCTTTGCCGAATCTCACCCCAAACTGAAACCGGTGGAAACGAATACAGCCGGAATCTATCTGGCAGGAGCCTGTCAGGCACCGAAAGATATTCCCGAAACAGTGGGAATGGCTTCGGGAGCCGCTGTGAAAGTAGCAGGATTGTTTTCACAGGCAAATCTGGTTCGTGAGCCGTTGATAGCCGTTGTCAATCGTACTGCCCCTCCGTTATTCAGTACTTGCGTAGGATGTTTCATGTGTCAGACAGCTTGTCCTTATCAGGCTATCGAACGTGAAGAAATAAAAGACAGGAATGGGAATGTAATAAAGACAGTTGCTAAAGTAAATCCCGGACTTTGTCAGGGTTGTGGTACCTGTGTTGCTTTCTGCCGTTCCAAATCTATTGATATACAGGGATATTCCAATGAACAGGTCTATGCCGAAGTGATGGCATTGCTGAACCATTAAAAAGAGAGTAAGCTATGAACGAAAATAAGATCGAGAATAATCAAGAATTTGAACCGCGCATTGTAGCTTTTGTCTGTAATTGGTGCACGTATGCTGGGGCAGACCTGACAGGTACGAGCAGGTTGAAATATGCGGCTAATGTAGAAATTGTTCGCTTCCCCTGTACAGGAAGAATTGACTTTATGTTACTGTTGAAAGCCTTTGCCGGAGGTGCTGATGGAATTATCGTTTCAGGTTGTCATCCGAATGACTGTCATTATACATCCGGAAACTTCCATGCACGTCGTCGTTGGATTGTATTCCGCGGACTGCTCGACTTCTTGGGTATTGATGTACGTCGTATCCGTTATTCATGGGTGTCGGCGGCGGAGGGAGCCAAGTGGGCTGATCTGGTGAATGAAACAGTTGCCGGAATCCGTGAACTGGGACCTTATCTGGAGTATCAGAAAGCTTCGGACTATTTGGAAAAGGAGGCTATCTATGAGTAAACTGACAGAAAAAGCAGTTGCTTTGTTACAAGAAGGAGAAGTGAATCTTGTGATAGGCTATGAAGAAGGAAATCACGGAACACGTCCTCTCTTTTGCCGGCAGGCAGAAAATGCCGACAGACTGATACTGGACGACCGTTGCACGAATAATATCGCAGTCTATCTGACAAAACGGGAATTAACAGGAACAGGCAAAGTGGCTATAACAGCTACGGTTCCGGCATTACGGACGATTGTTCAATTGGCATTCGAAAACCAGTTGAAAGAAGATAATCTTCTGGTACTGACCGTTGACGGACATGGAGAACTTATCCAGTTTAAAGGATTCGATGAAATAAAAACATATCTGGCAGATTTTCCCTTGACTATTAGTGAGGAGAATCTTCAACTGATTGATCGTCTGAAAAAGATGAGTCGTGAAGAGCGGTGGAAATACTGGATGGGGGAAATGTCGAAATGCATCAAATGTTATGCTTGCCGGGCTGCCTGTCCGTTGTGTTATTGCAGCCGGTGTATTGTGGAGGTCAATTGTCCGCAGTGGGTACAACCCTGGTCTGCTCCGCTGACAAATATGGAGTGGCAGATTAACCGCGTGATGCACATGGCAGGACGCTGTATCGGTTGTGGCGCTTGTAAGCAAGCTTGTCCGGTGGGGATTCCTCTTCATTTGATGACACAAAGTATGATGGAAGACATTCAGGACGAGTTCGGGGTTGCTCCCGGTGCTATCAATCCTGCGGGAAATGTACTTTCTACCTTCAAGGCAGAAGATAAAGAGAACTTTATACATTAAAAGAAAGTAATGGAAAATCTACATATCAGTAAAAGCAGTCTGCAAGAATGGTTTCACCAGATGGTGAAAAAGGAGATGCATATTTTTGCTCCTGTGCGTTCAGGAGATAAAGTAGACTTCAAAAGAGTGACTTTTTACGATGAGGTAGCGACGGACTATGTGCAGACTACCCAGTCGGCTAAACGATTTGCGTTCCCGAAAACAGAAGTGCTGTTCTCTTATCAGAAAGACGGGAAAGAAGCTACTTTGCAGGAAGCGGATATTAATGCAATTCCCGAAATGATTCTCTGGAAAATCCGTCCTTGTGATGCGGCAGGGGTTGCACCCCTTTCCGGTATTTTTAATTGGGATTATAAAGATAAACTATATAATGCCCGGCGGGAGAAAATGACATTAATCAGCTTCAGTTGTGCACAATGCGATGAATCATGTTTCTGTACTTCCGTTCACGGGGGGCCCGGTAATACTGCCGGCAGTGATATTCAGATTACGGAGTTGCCGGATCAGAGTGCATTGGTGGAAGTCTTGACTGCAAAAGGCAAAGCATTGGTTAAATTCTTTGTGAAAGAATATACACCTGCCGAAGAAATTGATAAGGAACAATATCTGGCATCCGTTCCCATTCGTTTCAATGTTGATAATGTACGGGAGAAGTTGGCGGGAGCATTCGACAGTCCTGTTTGGAAACAACAGTCCGAACGCTGTTTGGGATGTGGCGCATGCGCTTATGTTTGTCCAACCTGTGCCTGTTTTGATATTCAGGAAGATGCCAAAGGTTCGTCCGGCCATCGTGTCCGTTGTTGGGATTCTTGCGGCTTTTCGCTGTTTACCCTCCATACGTCCGGACATAATCCGCGTCCGACACAAAGCGCCCGTTGGCGTCAGCGCATTTTGCATAAGTTCTCCTATATGCCTGAACGGATACAGGAAACCGGTTGTACCGGATGCGGACGTTGTTCGCGTGCCTGCCCGGTAGATATGAATATACTTGAACACTTAATATCGATATCAAGCCATGAATGAGCAGTCGAATATATATCTTCCGCACCTGATGGTGATTGAGAAGATAACCCATGAAGCTCCGGGAGTGAAGACTTTCCGGTTAAGATTTAAAGACGAGAAGGAAGGAGAAGCCTTTCATTTCAAAGCCGGACAGTTTGGTGAATACTCTGCGTTTGGTGAAGGAGAGTCAACTTTCTGTATTGCTTCATCGCCTACTCGTAAAGGATATATCGAGTGTACATTCCGTCAGGCAGGACGGGTGACTACCGGACTTGCCAAACTGGAAGAAGGAGCTACCGTCGGTTTTCGCGGACCTTTCGGAAACACATTTCCGTTGGACGAGTGGAAAGGAAAGAATCTGTTGTTCGTTGCAGGTGGTATAGCACTTCCGCCGATGCGTTGCGTCATCTGGAATGCATTGGACAGGCGGGAAGATTTTAAAGATATAACGATTGTTTACGGAGACAAGTCTGTTAACGACCTGGTATATAAAGAAGAGCTGAAAGAATGGGAAAACCGTCCGGATGTCAATCTGATAACTACGGTTGATCCTGGGGGGGAGACTCCCGACTGGACAGGAAAAGTCGGTTTTGTACCTTCGGTGCTTGAGGCTGCTGCACCTGCCAGTGCAGATACTGTGGCAATAGTTTGCGGACCTCCGGTGATGATAAAGTTCACTTTTCCTGTATTGGAGAAGTTAGGCTTTGCCGATGAGAATATTTATACCACCCTGGAGAACCGGATGAAATGTGGTGTTGGAAAATGTGGACGGTGTAATGTCGGGAAGTTGTATGTCTGTAAAGACGGTCCCGTATTTACCAAAGCCCAGTTGAATGATATACCTCCTGAATACTAATGATAAGGTGTTTAAGGATTAAAATATTGTGTTTTCCGTTGTGAAACGGGAGTTACGTCGTATAAAAACTAGGATATATACCGAAGTGATTTCAGGCAAATAATATCCGCCGATTGTTTTTATATGGTGATGAGGAATGCCCAGTGGGATTAACTTTCATGTGTGTCTAAATTTTATAATGGTTTCACCATTGGGCGCCTCTTCTTTATTTTGAATATGATTGTACAACCTAATTTTTATATTACTATGATTCATTTATTACTATCTACTCTTGCGATGATGGGGCTTACTTTCCTCATCGGTTTTTTTGTCGCTGCGGTCATCAAGTTGATTGCCTATGCGGCTGATTCATTTGATTTTTATAGTTCCCACCGTTTGGAGCTACTCCGGCCCGGCTACGACGCTGGCGGCAGCATCGGCAGAAGGTGGAAAGATTAGTCCGGCAAATACCTATTGTAGATGAAGATGCTTTAGGAGATTCTCGTGAAGACTATAGTAGGGGGATTGACAGGAACTTTACTGGTTATCCCGGCTATTATCATGGAGTGAGTCCGGGAGCTTCGGAAAATAATCTGGTTAATTATTATTATTCGCAGGATACCCGTGAATTTTTTCTTCGGGAAGAAGAGCAGGTACATGCCAATAAGAAGAACTCAAAGAAACTGACTAACAACAAACAATGAAAGAAAACTAATTTATGGAAAATATAGATTTTGCTACCTTATTTCAAGGTATTGGTACAATGATGGCAAGCGGATGGGTGCTTGCTTCTGCAAGAGTTTTTCTGGTACTTCTCGGTCTGTTATTGATCTATTTGGGCTGGAAAGGTATCCTCGAACCTATGGTGATGATTCCGATGGGACTCGGAATGGTGGCTATCAACTGTGGAACACTGATGATGCCCGACGGCACACTGGGTAACCTCTTTCTCGATCCGATGCTTTCAGATACGGATCAATTAATGAATACCATGCAGATAGATTTCCTGCAACCTGTTTACACCCTGACGTTTAGTAATGGGCTCATAGCCTGCTTTGTCTTTATGGGTATCGGGGCGCTTCTGGATGTCGGATTCTTGCTTCAGAAACCTTTTGCAAGTATATTCCTTGCTCTGTGTGCAGAACTGGGTACTTTCCTGACGGTTCCTATTGCTTCCGCTTTCGGCCTGACTCTCAAAGAAAGTGCATCAGTGGCGATGGTAGGTGGAGCAGACGGACCGATGGTCTTGTTTACCTCACTGGCATTGGCAAAGCATTTGTTTGTGCCTATTACGGTGGTTGCCTATCTTTATTTAGGATTGACATATGGAGGCTATCCTTACCTTGTGAAGCTGTTGGTTCCCAAACGTTTCCGTGCTATTAAGATGGTGACAAAGAAAGCTCCGAAGAATTACGATGCTAAAGTAAAACTGGCTTTCTCTGCTGTTCTTTGTGCTATTCTCTGTTTCTTATTCCCGGTAGCTTCTCCTTTGTTTTTCTCTTTGTTCCTGGGGGTTGCTGTTCGTGAGTCGGGTATGAAACACATCTATGATTTTGTGAGCGGTCCGTTGCTTTATGGATCGACTTTTATGTTGGGCGTGTTGCTGGGTGTACTTTGTGATGCACATCTGCTGCTCGATCCGAAGATATTGAAACTATTAGTATTAGGCATTGTAGCATTATTACTTTCCGGTATCGGAGGAATAATCGGAGGATATATCATGTATATTATTAAACGGGGTAATTACAATCCGGTCATCGGTATTGCAGCAGTTAGCTGTGTGCCGACTACCGCAAAGGTTGCACAAAAGATTGTAAGCTAAGATAATCCGGACTCATTCGTCTTGGGAGATGCCTTGGGAGCTAATATCTCGGGAGTAATTACTTCGGCTATTATTACAGGTATTTATATTACGGTGATTCCTTATTTATAAATAAAGGTATAGCAGTTTTTCTTGATACCGCTGGTGGTAATGCAAAACAGAAATGGTGAACAAAAGGCTTAAAGCTGTATGTTCACCATTTCTTAGTATATAGTAGAGAGGCGATCACTTACATTCCTTTATATAAAGCCTCAACTGTTTCTTTGACTCTTCGCACGGAAGTCACATTTCGTTCGTACTCGTTGATATGTACTGTTCCTCCCATTGAGACAACTTCATTTCTGAATTTCATTTCACTTTGAATACTTTCGCGTGCCGAGAAATGAAACTCATTGATTCCGGTTCCTGCCGCAATCCGTGCAATATTATTTTCATTTACTCCACAGCCGGCAAGTAACGTAATTCTTCCCGCAGCCAGTCCTTGCAATTCTTTTAAAAGACCGATACCTTGTTCAGCCGTAGGTTGCTGACCGGAAGTCAGAATACGGTTGCATCCCAGCTCGATGATCTCCTCCAATGCTTTTTGAGGATTACGACATACGTCGAATGCCCGGTGGAAGGTGACTGACAGCCCTTTAGAGGCTTCCATTAGAATCTGCATTGATGTTAAGTCTACTTCGCCGTCTGCTGTCAGGCAACCGAATACAACTCCGTCCGCTCCCAATTTTCGTGCGATTTCGATGTCTTTCAGCATTGTTCTGATTTCCATTTCCGAATAAAGAAAATCTCCTCCACGTGGCCGGATAATAACATGCAGGCGGGTATGAGCCAATACTTCTCTTGCAATGGCTATTTCACCATAGGAAGGGGTTGTCCCGCCTTCCGGTATTCCGGCACATAATTCCACGCGGTTGGCACCACCTTCCTGTGCAGCCAGACAGCTTTCTACTGAATTGGTACAAATCTCAATTTGATACTTTTCCATAGTCTTGTACTAAAAAAGGGCGAATTTCTTCGCCCTTATATGAATCTTCTTTTGAATAGTTGCTTTATTTAGCGAAACTAACCGCACGTGTTTCACGAATGACGGTAATCTTCACTTGTCCCGGATAAGTCATTTCATCCTGGATCTTCTTAGCGATTTCGCCTGACAGGCTTTCTGTCTGCTTGTCGTCAATCTTATCCGCACCAACGATCACGCGGAGTTCGCGCCCTGCCTGGATAGCATAAGTCTTTGTTACACCCGGATAAGCCATTGCCAATTGTTCGAGATCGTTCAGACGCTTGATGTAAGCCTCTACGATTTCGCGACGTGCACCCGGACGTGCACCGGAGATGGCGTCACATACCTGTACGATAGGAGCCAGTAAGCTGGTCATTTCCGTCTCGTCGTGGTGAGCACCGATAGCGTTGCAGATATCCGGTTTTTCTTTGTATTTCTCGGCAAGTTTCATACCCAACAATGCGTGCGGCAATTCCGGTTCTTCATCAGGCACTTTACCGATATCATGCAGCAAACCTGCACGTTTCGCTTTCTTCGGGTTCAATCCCAGTTCAGATGCCATCACAGCACAAAGATTGGCTGTTTCACGTGCATGCTGCAATAGGTTCTGACCATAAGAAGAACGATATTTCATCTTACCGATGATACGGATCAATTCAGGATGCAGACCATGGATACCCAAGTCGATGGTTGTGCGTTTACCGGTTTCGATAATTTCTTCTTCCACCTGTTTGCGAACTTTAGCTACCACTTCCTCGATACGGGCCGGATGGATACGTCCGTCGGTCACAAGCTGATGCAGTGCCAAGCGGGCAATTTCACGGCGAACCGGGTCGAAAGCAGAAAGAACGATTGCTTCCGGAGTGTCGTCAACAACGATTTCAACGCCGGTAGCAGCTTCCAAGGCACGGATATTACGTCCTTCACGTCCGATAATACGTCCTTTGATTTCATCTGATTCAATATGGAATACCGTAACAGAGTTTTCGATGGCAGTTTCCGTAGCTACCCGTTGGATAGACTGGATAACGATCCGTTTCGCTTCTTTGCTGGCAGTTAACTTGGCATCATCCATAATGTCGTTGATGAATGATTGTGCTTGCGTTTTAGCTTCTTCTTTCAGTGATTCTACCAAACGTTCTTTAGCTTCCTCGGCAGACAATCCGGAGATTGCTTCCAGTTTCTCGATTTCCTGTTGTTGCAGTCTGTCGAGTTCATCTTTTTTCTTATCGACAATGACAAGTTGCGCTTCCAGATTCTCTTTTACAGCTTCGGCTTCCATCTTTTTACGTTGGATTTCTTCCTGACGCTGGCTAAGAACCATTTCGCGTTGTTTCAGTTTGTTTTCCGCTTGCTGAATCTTCTGATTCCGCAATGCTACCTCCTTTTCAAGATCTGCTTTTTTATTCAGGAATTTCTCCTTTACTTCAAGCAGCTTGTTTTTCTTAATTACTTCCGCTTCCGTCTCCGCTTCTTTCAGGACATTATCGTATTTGGATTTCAGTACATACCGGAATAGTATATATGAAAGGATTCCTCCTACGATGAAGCAGGCAATTGCTGTTGCTATTATTGCTATCATTCTACATTTAATTTAAGTATATAAATAAAAACGCACCGCCAAATATCAAAGCATATACTTTTGCTTGGATATTGTGCAGTGCGTGGTTGTTTTATCTCTTATCAGTGAATAGCCGGTCAGGATTCATTCCTCCTTAAAATAATCCTCCAGCAATTCTGTCAGTTCTTTTACCTTCTCCACATAGGGGCTGGTATCATTACGTTGCATCAATTGCAGTCTCTCTAACGAGAACTGATAGGCTACCATGGCAATAATTTTCTCCGGTTCCAAGTTCTTATAAACCTCCCGATACTTATTAAGCCTGATATTTACCTGCTTGGCGGCTTCCCGTACCATTTCTTCTTCCTCACGGTTGATGGTTAGCGGATAGTTTGAATCTGCTATCTGCAGGTTTATCTTTATTTTATCGTTCATACATCTTCTTCTTATTCATTCAACAAAGCGATGCATTTATCGACTTCACGCACTAATTTTGACAATCGCAGCTTCGTCTCTTTTACGTCGCTGCCGTTAAGGCTGATTGCCGTAGCTGTTTTTAGGTTTGTATAGCTGACTTCCAATTCATTGTATTGAGCTTGTACCTTCTCGTTTTTCAGCTTTTCATTATCGAGAAGCTTCTTCAACTCGGCATTTTCACGCTTTAGTTCATCGTGTAAATAAATCAAATGCCGGAGTTGCGTTTCAAAGGAATTCAATAACTTTTTTTCTTCTTCTGTCATCACTACACCAAAATTGTACACAAAAATACGATTAACTCTGATATTACAAAAACTTTTTATGAGAAAATGTTCTTTTTAGCCTAAATTAGCCATGAACGGAGGGGAAAGTAGAGTATTGCATAGGAAGTAAGTGCCGACTGCTTTTATAATATAAGGTATATATGAAAGGGGTTTCAATCCTTTCATATTCTGTTTTCAGCCTTTCCATATTTTGTTCCTTCTCTCTATTTACAGCTCAAACCGGCTCTTTTAATAGCATTTTGAACAATTTTTGTCTTTTATTGATTTGTCATTTTCCTTCTTTGCTGATAAATACCAGTATGTTTGCGTACCGAACTAACGGACTCATATTATAAACATAAATATTTGTATTATCTAACCATGAAAAAGTATTATTTACTATCTCTTGTGGCAGCTTCTTTGATGGGAGCAACTTGTATTCAATGTACTTCTCCGAAACAAAAAGGTGGTGAGAATGCTCTTCCGCAGAAGAGCGAATTGTTTGCAAATTTACCGGATTGTTGTCCGACACCGGACGGAATGGCTATCGCTCCTAATGGAGATTTGATTCTGGCCTGTCCGAATTTTGCAGATATCACACAGCCTGCTTGTCTGATGCGCATCACCAAAAATGGCGAGATTACGAAATGGATGGATGTTCCGGTATTGGAAGAAACCGGCTGGGCTTCTCCGATGGGGATTGCCTTAAATGAAGAGGGTGATCTGTTTATTTGCGACAATCAAGGTTGGAGTGGAGCAGAGAAAGCACAGAATAAAGGACGTGTTCTTCGTCTGAAGTTTGAAAACGACCAATTAAAAGAAACAATCACTGTGGCATCCGGTATGGAGCATCCTAACGGTCTGCGTATCCGCAACGGGAAACTGTACGTCACCCAGAGTTCATTATCGCAGATAAAAGATCCTTCGGGATTGTTGGTCAGCGGGGTATATTGCTTTGATATGAATGACCGTGATGTGGCAGTGACTAATACATTAGAAGATAAAAACCTTATTACCACCGTTATCACAAAGAACCCAGAAGTACAATACGGACTGGATGGAATTGTTTTCAACGAAGCGGGCGACCTCTTTGTAGGAAACTTCGGTGACGGTGCAGTTCATCGCATAAAGATGGATGTGGAAGGGAATGTACTTAGTAATGATGTATGGGCGCAAGATACCACCCAGTTGCGTACCACGGACGGAATGTGTATAGACGATAAAGGTAATATCTGGGTAGCGGATTTCTCGGCAAATGCAGTTGCACGTATTGATAAAGACGGAAAAATTCAGCGTATTGCTCAAAGTCCTGACTGTGACGGAAGCGACGGAGGTCTGGATCAGCCGGGTGAACCTATCGTATGGAACGGACAGGTGATTGTATCTTGCTTCGACTTGGTGACCGGACCGGATAAGGTAAACACGAAACACGACAAGCCTTTCACACTGGCTAAGCTGTCTTTGGAATAAATAAACAACCCCGAACTACTATTATAAACCTAAAAAACACATTATCAATTATATGAAACAATATCTATCGACCTTTGCCGGCTCCGCTATCTGTGGTGGATTTGCGTTTGGCATCTGGCCAGAACTTTGGAAGACATACGGTCTGATGGGAGGCTGGCTGGCGGCAACGCTGATTATCGGCATTATGTGGTATATGAATCATTATCATGGAGCCATTCTCAATCCTCCGGGAAAAATATGGCTCGATCAGGGTTGGTGCATCGGTTCTGCCGGAATCGCCTGGGGAATTGTCCGTTTTCAGGGAGATATCACCAACTTCTTTTATGCAGTGCCCACTTTAATCTGTTGTCTGATAGGAGGTGCCCTGGCAGGAATACTAGTATGGAAAATCCGTTCGTGCGATTGTGCCCGGAAGATAAATTAAGGAGGAAAGAACAATGAGCGAATGGTTACAGACTTATAATGAGTTTTTCGGCATGTATCATGCCGGAATCATCACATCTATTTTCGGAGCTTTTGCCGTCACTTTTACAGTGCTGATGAGCTGGCCTAAATTAGTAAAGGACTTTGGGCCGATAGGTGGATTTATGGCAGCCGCCCTTATTATCGGTACTTTCTGGGTAGTCAATCACAAATTGCCCGGATTCGGTTTTTCTACCGGACTGTTGAATGACGCCGAAGGCTTGCCGATGCAATTCTGCCTGATTCATCAGGGAAATCGTGGCAGTGCTCCCTGGGTAGATATGGGATGGGCAATTGCAATGGGATTTATCTTGTCCGACGTACTTTGCGCGCCGAAAGGAACACGCGGAGGACTATTGAAAGAAGCATTTCCCCGTTGGCTGGTGATTATTCTGGGTGGTATTGTCGGCGGTATTTTCGTAGGACTTACCGGATATACAAATGCGGCACTCTAACTCTATTAACTGAAAAGAAAAAAAACATATATGTATATATTAGCACATGACTTGGGTACCAGCGGTAATAAAGCAACCTTATTCGACGAATCGGGCTTGCTGATTGCTTCGCGCACAGCCGCTTACCCAACAGATTACGCTTCCGGCAACCGGGCGGAACAGAATCCGCACCATTGGTGGAAAGCCATTGTAGACACTACACAAGCACTTCTCGAACTGGTATCTCCCGCTGATATTGCCGGTGTGGCACTTAGCGGACAAATGATGGGATGCCTTTGTGTGGACAAGAACGGTCGTCCGCTTCGTCCTCACATGCTTTATTGTGACCAGCGTTCGCAGGAAGAAGAGATGACTCTCTCCGAAAAGATAGACCCTCTTCATTTCTATGAAATCACGGGACACAGGATCAGTGCTTCCTACTCCATAGAGAAACTGATGTGGGTGAAGAAACACGAGCCGGAAGTCTTTGCGCAGACAGCCAAGATGCTGAACGCAAAAGACTATATCAATTATCGCTTGTGTGGCACTCTTGCTACGGACCCTTCCGATGCTTCGGGTACTAACGCATACGATCTGAACCGTTGGCAATGGAGTGAAGAAATCATAGAAGCGGCAGGACTTGACCTTGCTTTATTTCCGGACGTTCGTTCATCTATCGACGTTATCGGTGAAGTAACAAACGAAGCAGCCCGTGAAACAGGCCTACTGGCCGGAACTCCCGTCATTTGTGGCGGTGGCGATGGCAGCTGTGCCGGAGTAGGGGTTGGCTGTGTGGCTCCGGGTAGTGCATACAATTATCTGGGTTCTTCCTCCTGGGTAGCACTCACAGTGGAAAAGCCGATTGTAGACGAACAACGCCGCACTATGAATTGGGCGCATGTAGTGCCGGGTATGCTGCATCCGTCGGGAACGATGCAGGCGGCAGGCTCCTCTTACAATTGGATGATTAACCAACTCTGCCAGCACGAGCAGGCATTGGCTACTCAATTCGGACGTAGCGTGTTCGAACTGATTGACGAACAGATTCTTTCCTCTCCGATAGGAGCCAATAAACTCCTATTCCTACCTTATATGCTTGGTGAACGTACTCCCCGTTGGAATGTAGACGCCAAAGGAGCATTTATCGGTCTGACGCTGGGGCATACACATGGTGATATGCTACGTGCTGTGATGGAGGGAATTACCCTCAATCTGGGATTTATCGTCAATATCTTCCGCAAACACGTTCCCATCGACCAGGTGACGGTGATTGGAGGATGTGCGCAGAATCCTGTATGGCGCCAGATGATGGCAGACATCTATCAGGCAGAAATCCGTGTACCTAATTATCTGGAAGAGGCTACTTCGATGGGAGCGGCTATTCTGGCAGGTATCGGTGCGGGAGTCTTTAAAGACTTCTCTGTGATAGACCGCTTTGTCCGTATCGAACAGACTGTGCAGCCGATTCAGGAAAACGTGAAGAAGTATGAGGCTTGGATGCCTGTTTTTGATAAAGCTTATCACGCTTTGTGCGATATGTATACTGAAATTGCAAAAACTGAACTAGATTCTATATAAAACCTAATAATCAAATGAAAACAGTAATAGTGCCGGCTCCCGGCAAAATTGAAATACGACAGGTGGGAACTCCTGTTATCAATGCTTATCAGGCATTGGTGAAAACGGAAATGGTCGCTTTGTGTAATGCGACTGACAGTAAACTGATAGCCGGAAAATTCCCCGGAGTGGATACTTACCCGCTGGCTTTGGGACATGAGAATGCCGGAATTGTAGTAGCTGTCGGTGAAAAAGTACGTAATTTTAAGGTAGGCGACCGTGCTATTGGTGGTCTTATTTCCGATTTTGGTGCGCAAGGTGTCGACAGCGGCTGGGGTGGTTTCAGCGAATATGTAGTAGTGAATGACTTTGAAGTACTGAAAGAAGAGGGACTGGCTACACCCGAACAGGGATGCTGGGACAGTTTTGAGATTCAGAACACAGTCCCTTCACATGTGCAACCGGAAGAAGCAGTTATCTCTTGTACCTGGCGCGAAGTGTTGGGAGCTTTCAAGGATTTCAATCTGACTCCGGGGAAAAAGGTGATCGTAGTAGGCTCTGGTCCTGTAGGATTGAGCTTTGTGAAGTTGGGTAAATTGTTCGGTCTGGGACAGATTGATATTGTCGATATGCTTCCCGCTAAACTGGAAGTAGCCCGTCGGATGGGAGCAGACAACGGATATACACCCGCTGAAATCAGTACTTCGGAATTTATTGCCGCGGCTAATCGCTCTTATGATGCTGTCATTGATGCGGTAGGACTGGATGTAGTCGTAAATTCCGTATTACCATTAGTGAAGATGGGTGGAGATGTTTGTGTCTATGGCGTCATGACTAAGAATCCAACTTTCGACTTATCGAAAGCTCCTTATAACTTCGACCTGCACATGCATCAATGGCCTACCCGTTCCGAAGAAAAGGCGGCAATGACCACATTGGCACAATGGATTGAAGAGGGCAGACTTTCTGCATCCGACTTTATCACGCATCGCTTTGCGATAGAAGAAATAGAAGAAGCCTTTGCTGCCGTGAAACGGGGTGAAGTATTGAAATGCGTATTGACTTTTTAAGAAACAGCATATTTATAATAACTTATTAAACGACTCAAAATAATGGAAAAGAAGAATATAAACGAAGTGATTGCAGAATTATCAGTAGAACAGTTGGCAGGTATGATCGACCATACATTCCTGAAACCTTTCGGTGATGCATCGCCTATTGAGAAACTTTGTGCGGAAGCCCGTCAGTATCAGTTTGCGATGGTAGCCATCAATCCTGCGGAAGTAGAAACTTGTGTGAAGTTGCTTGAAGGATCGGGAGTACGTGTAGGAGCCGCTATCGGTTTTCCGTTGGGACAGAACACAGTAGAGTGCAAAGCATTTGAAACCCGTGATGCCATTGCCAAAGGTGCTACTGAAATAGATACAGTCATCAATGTTCGTGCTTTACAGAAAGGACAGACTGAAATCGTAAAGAAAGAGATTGAAGACATGGTCTCTATCTGCAAACCTGCCGGTGTGATCTGTAAGGTCATTCTTGAAACTTGCTATCTGACGGATGAAGAGAAAGAAACCGTATGTCGTATAGCTAAAGAAGCCGGAGTGGATTTTGTGAAAACCTCTACCGGATTCGGTACAGCAGGAGCAACAGTGCATGATGTAGCATTGATGCGTCGTGTGGTAGGACCTACTATCGGAGTGAAAGCAGCAGGTGGTATTCGTGATCTGGATTCTGCGTTGGCATTGATTCAGGCGGGCGCTACCCGTATCGGTACATCAAGCGGTATTCAGATTGTGGAATCCTATAAGGAGCTGAAGAAAGGTTTGTAATCGTTCTTTTTTCAGGAAGGTAAATTTAAGGTAAATAAGAAGATAAAATGATAAGATCGAAATTAATGAAGCTGTTGAAGTGTGGGATGGCATGCTGTGTGTTTCTCTCCATTGTAGCATGGCAGACGAAAGACACTTCCCTTCAGCCTACCGACGCGAAAGGTTTTATCGTCGAGATTCAGAAGAAGTACGCGGAAATTCAGGCGATAAAACAGAAAGGTAATCAGGAAGAAACAGAAAACAAGATAAAAGCCGTGCACCGGAGATTGACGCGTGCCTATCCAGTCTATTACGATTGGTGGCTACAGGATGGAACAACGGGTGATGTAGACTGGTTTAATAAGAGTTTTAATCAGGAACTTTCCGTGCGTTTACAGAAACTGAACATCAAAGCTCCCGTGACTAATACTCCGGAAAGCATCGAATCGGCTTTCCTTTCTTATCTGAAAGCGTGTGAACAAAGACGTATCAAGCGTTTGGAAGCCTTCACAGCAGATAAACCGGAGATTGTTTTCACAAAGTACAGAACGTTGCGTCCCTCTTTCTTTGCTTATACCGAAGGGGTGTCGGATGCCCGTGCTGAATGCAACTACATTGCGGGCGGTGCGTTGGCGAAATTGAAGATGAATGGAATTTGGGCGGAAGTAGAAACCATGCTGACAGATGAAGAAGGAGTAGTGCGTGATCCGAATCTTCATTTTGATGGTCAGCATCTGCTTTTCTCCTGGAAGAAATCCCGCAAGGAAGACGACTTCCATCTGTATGAAATGGATTTAAAGACACGGGAAATCAAGCAGTTGACTTTCGGGAAAGGACATGCCGACATTGAAGGTATTTACTTGCCGGATGACAATATCCTGTTCAACTCTACCCGTTGCGGAAGTACGGTAGACTGCTGGTTTACGGAAGTCAGCAATATGTATCTCTGCGACAGGGAGGGGCGTTATATGCGTCAGGTTGGTTTCGACCAGGTACATACGGTAACACCGACTTTGTTGGATGACGGTCGGGTGGTCTATACTCGTTGGGATTACAATGACCGTGGCCAGGTATGGGCACAGCCTTTGTTCCAGATGAATCCCGATGGAACAGGACAGGCTGAATATTACGGAATGAACAGCTGGTTCCCGACAACGGTGGCACAGATTCGCCAGATTCCCGGCACTCGTAAGTTGATGGCAGTTTTTATGGGTCACCATACTCCTCAACATGGCAAACTGGGTATTATAGATCCCGAAGCCGGGCGTGATGAGAATGAAGGTGTTATGTTCGTAGCTCCGGTTCACAAACCGGAACCGGAACGTATTGACGGTTATGGAAAGTTTACCGATCAGTTCCAGTATCCTTTTCCATTGAGCGAGACGGAATTTTTAATATCGTATACTCCGTTGGGTTATTACGTCGGACATCCGATGGAATTTGGCGTTTATTGGATGAATGCGGACGGAGAACGTGAATTACTCGTATCCGATGCACGCATATCCTGCAACCAGCCTGTGTTGGTCGCTCCCCGTAAACGTCCGTTCCGCCGTTCATCTTCGGTAGATTATACAAAGAATGAAGGCGTATATTATATGCAGAATATCTACGAGGGTAATGGATTGAAAGGTGTGAAACCGGGAACTATCAAACAGTTGCGTGTGGTGGAAATCCAGTTCCGTGCAGCAGGTGTAGGTGAAGTGAACGGTAATGATAAAGGTGGAGGAGCTATCATGAGTTCTCCGGTAGGAGTGGGCAATGCTGCCTGGGATGTGAAGAGAGTGTTGGGAGTGACGGAAGTATATCCTGACGGTTCCGCATTCTTTAAAGTTCCTGCACGCAGACCGCTTTATTTTCAGGCATTGGACGAAAACGGGCGTGTGGTGCAAACTATGCGTAGCTGGTCTACTTTGCAGCCGAATGAAGTGCAGAGTTGTGTAGGATGCCACGAACATAAGAACACGGTTCCCGTAGCAGGGCATCCGGTATCCATGGCAATGAATAAAGGTGTCAAGGCATTGGCTCCGGAAGATGAGATGGGCGAACGTAATTTCAGTTACCTGAAAGAAATCCAACCTATCTGGGACAAGCATTGTATCTCTTGTCACGATGGAGTGAAGCAACCAATGAGCCTGAAAGGCGAATTGAAAGTAATGGATAAACGAAGCAAAAGAAAATATACGGATTCGTATCTGAACCTGACTCATGCCACCCAGAAAAAAGAAGAGGGATCATGGAGAGGTAACGCACATCATCCGGAAGTAAACTGGATCAGTGCTTTGTCCGAACCTACGTTGTTGCCGCCTTATTTTGCAGGCTCCAACACGAGCAATCTGATTAAACGTTTGGAAAGCGGACATGGAGGTACTAAACTGACTCCGCAGGAAATACGAAAAGTAGCTCTCTGGATTGATTTGCTTGTGCCTCAAATCGGAGACTACCGTGAAGCGAACAACTGGTCGCAAAAGGATCTCGACTTCTACAACTATTATGATAAGAAGCGGGAAGCAGCCCGTGCGGAAGATCAGGAGAATATTCGTCAATACATTCAATCCCTTCAAACTAAACAAGAGAAAAAATGAAAAAGAAGATATTGATACCTGTTGGTATGGCTGCTATATTTCTTTGTGCGTCTTGGCAAGAAGCGGAAACGACGGTTTCACCGGACCGTTTGTTTCTGGCAGACAACGGGAAATCCTTGTTTGTAACAAACAGGGCAGGCTGTGAAATTATCAAGATGTCGTCCGACGGACAGAAAATGGAAAAGAAAGTCTCTTTCTCGTCCCCTGTCAATGCCATGACGCAGGATGCGAATGGTAAACTCTGGGTGGTATGTGACGGAAACTACGGTACCATGTACGAACTGGATGGAAAGAAACTCTCTGTACAATCCAAAACAAAAAGCGGAGCTACTCCTTCGGATATTCTGTATAATCCGTTGTCTAAATCTCTTTGGGTTACGCAGCGGTTCAACAACGAACTCTGGGAGATTGATCCGGCCACCCGTAAGGTGAAAACAAAAATAGCTGTCGGTCGCGAACCAGTGTCGATGGCTGCCTTTGCAGGTGATTCCTGTCTGCTGATAGCCAATAATCTGCCGGAAATGCCTTCTACGCCTTATCCGATTGCAGTACAGCTCGATATGGTAGATGTACTTTCGAAAAAGGTTTCGGGACGTGTTATGTTGCCGAACGGTTCTACGGATGTGAAGTCGGTAGCGGTGGATAAGAATCATACTTTCGCGTATGTCACTCATTTAATCTCCCGCTATCAGTTGCCTACCAATCAGCTGGATAGAGGATGGATGGCTACAAATACATTATCCATCATTGATTTGAAAGCTAGAAAGTGGCTCACTTCCGTCATCTTAGACACTCCACAGAAAGGAGCAGCCAATCCGTGGTCGGTAATTGTTACTCCGGATGATAAGCAGATCATAGTAGCTGCTGCCGGTAGTCAGGAATTGGTGCGCATCGATCGTATAGCTTTGCATGAACGTCTTGGCAAAGCGAAACAAGGAGAAATGGTTACTCCTTCCATGAAAGCGTGGGGGAATATACCTAATGATGCGGGATTCTTGTATGGCATCCGTGACTTCATTCCTACACAGGGAAAAGGTCCGCGTTCGGTCGTAGCTACGGGAGGTAAAATTTATACTGCCAACTATTATACGTCGGAATTGGTGTCTATGGATTTGAACGGTAAGAATGTGCAGAAGCAGATTCTGGGTGCTCCATTGGCTTTCACTAAAGTTGGTAAGGGAGATATGTACTTCCATGATGCAACCATTTGTTTCCAGAACTGGCAAAGTTGTGCAACCTGTCATCCGAATGATGCACGCATGGACGGGCTTAACTGGGACTTGCTGAATGATGGCATGGGTAATCCGAAAAACACGAAAACACTCTTGCTTTCCCATCAAACTCCGCCTTGTATGGCGACCGGTATTCGTAAAAATGCCGAAGTAGCCGTTCGTTCGGGAGTGAAATATATCCTGTTTATGGAGGGAAATGATGAGATCTACGAATCTATCGACGAATATCTGAAATCTCTGAAGCCTCTGCCAAGCCCTTATCTTGAGAATGGTAAACTTTCTGCGAAAGCGAAAAGAGGAAAGAAGATATTTGAAGAAAACTGCGCGAGTTGCCATTCCGGAGAATACTATACGGATCAGAAGCAATATAAAGTGGATTGGACTACCGGACCTGATAAAGGACTGGCTATGGACGTTCCTGCTCTGAACGAATGTTGGCGTACGGCTCCTTATTTGTATGACGGTCGTAGCTATTCGATGAAAGATATGTTAAAGGTACACGGACCTCATAAGCCTGTTTCTGATAAAGAACTGGAAGAGTTGGAGGAATATGTATTGTCTTTGTAATTTTGAATGATTAGTTATGACAAGAATATATAGTGCGATTTTGATATTTCTGTTCTCTGCACCCCTGTTGGCACAGACCCGGACGTTTGCAGGAACAGATTATTCACAGGGAATCGTCTTTGTGATGGAAAACAATCAGATTGTATGGCAGCACAAAGCTCCCGATTCTAATGATTTATGGGTATTGCCTAATGGCAATATCCTTTTCACCACTGGGCATGGGGTACTCGAAATGACCCGTCAGAATGATACAATCTTCCATTACGAGTCTAAAAGTCCGGTCTTTGCCTGTCAGCGGTTGAAGAACGGCAATACGTTTGTGGGTGAATGTACCACGGGGCGTATGCTGGAAATCTCTCCTAAAGGTAAGATTGTGAAAGAAGTCTGCATCCTGCCGGAGGGAGTGAAAGAGAAAGGTTTTGCATTTATGCGTAATGCACGTCGCTTGGATAACGGGCATTTTCTGGTAGCACATTACGGACCGCAATGTGTGACGGAATATGACACGAACGGCAAAGAGGTGTGGAAACTGGATGTTCCCGGCGGACCGCATTCTCTGACTCGTCTGCCCAATGGGCATACGTTGATTGCCGTAGCAGATAAAGACCAGAATCCGAGAATTATCGAAGTAACGGCAGACGGAAAGACTGTTTGGGAATTATCGAATGCGGATATCCCTGGAAAACCGTTGAAGTTTTTGGGAGGTTTTCAGTATTTTTCTGACGGACGCATCCTGATAACGAACTGGACGGGACATGTGAATCCAAAAGAAAAGGTACACATGTTGTTGGTAGACCGTCAAAAGAAAGTGCTTTATTCTTTGGAGAATACTCCGGGATTGAAGACGATGTCATCTGTCTATAGCATGGACGTTCCGGCAGGTGTTGCTTCCTATCATTAAAAAGTATATATCATCAGAAAAACATTGAAATTTGCAGTATGAAGTATCATCGAATCACATGTAATTTGTATAAAACGACAGGAAACAGTTGGGAACAGATGGCGGAGGAATTACTTTCATCCGCTGTCCGCGAAGAGAGGGTGCTCCGTCTTGTACTCTTTACACGCTGTACGGATAATCAGGAATACAAGTTTCAGCGTTCCTTTCTGGAACAATGGGTGGAGCGGCATTTCGTTTCTCCCCGTCCGGTTGTTTCGCTGGTGGCTCAAAAGCCTTTGGTAGCAGACTTGGTATTGGAGGTACATTCGTTGGTGGAAATTACGGATGAGGCAGTCACCATAGAGGAACAAATCACTTCTTCCTCTGTCCGCTACCTGCGGATCATGACTCCTCACTATCGGGAAATAATAGTAGGGGGACTTTACGCAGATGATTTGAATCTTCCTGTTCGTGAACAATCGGAACAGGCTTTCAGAAAGGCGGAAGAGATCTTAAAGACGGAGCAGATGAATTTTGGCGACATTGTCCGTCAGTGGAATTATCTGGAAAATATCACGGATATTGCACATGGCAATCAGTGTTATCAGGATTTCAATGATGTGCGTACCCTGTTCTATGCTTCTTCGGAGTGGGAATCAGGTTATCCGGCGGCAACGGGGATTGGCACACAGCATGGCGGCGTTCTGATTGATTTCAATGCTGTCAGTGGAGAAGTGGATATTGCTCCTTTAGATAACGACTGGCAACGAGCTGCTCATGTCTATTCGGATGAGGTATTGATTAGCCATCGGGCAGATAGGAAGAAAGGAACACCTAAATTTGAAAGAGGAAAGTCACTGTCCGACCGTCGGCAGGAGGTGATTTATATTTCCGGCACAGCTGCTATCCGTGGCGAGGAAAGTGTAACGACCGGAGATGTTCTTTCTCAAACGGAAATCACTCTTGAAAATATCCAGCATTTGATTGGCTTGGAAGAGGGTAGGGAGAAACTACCGGAACATTCCGGTAAGTTGGGACTTCTTCGTGTATATCTCAAGAATGAAGAGGATGCGTCAGCAGTGAAAGCAGACTTGGATAAACTCTGTCCGGACATTCCTATCGTATATCTTTATGCGGATGTATGCAGAGAGGAATTGCTGGTAGAAATTGAAGGAATTGCTTATCTATAAAAGCCTCATTTATAAAAGCATTGTTTATTATAAAAGAAAAACAGATGAAATTGATTCGACTGATCGCTTCACCGGTATTGATGTACATATTAGCGGGACTTTATGCCCTGATATTGGCGGTAGCCACTTTAGTGGAAAACTCTTATGGTCCTGCCGTTGCCCGTGAATCTTTTTATTATGCCCCCTGGTTTATACTGTTGCAGTTGTTGCAGGCAGCTAATTTATTGGCTATGTTCTTTCAGGGAAGCTATTTTAAGAGAATTAGTAAAGGCAGTCTGATTTTTCATGGAGCTTTTCTTTTTATCTGGTTGGGGGCTGCTGTTACTCACTATGTAGGAGTGACGGGTATCATGCATATCCGTGAAGGGGAAACGGCAAATAGCATGATGAAAGAGGAAGGAACAGGGATGGAAAATGCTTCCCTGCCTTTCTCTGTAACTCTGGAAGATTTCCGGTTGCAGCGCTATCCGGGTTCTCATAGTCCGATGTCTTATGAAAGTGACCTGGTGATTAAGAGAGAAAATGAATCTCCTTTACAGGCAACCATACGAATGAATAAAGTGATTGATGTGAATGGTTACCGTCTGTTCCAGTCTTCATTCGATTCTGACGAACAAGGTACCGTGTTATCAGTGAGCTATGACCGTCCCGGTATGCAGCTTACATATACGGGATATTTCCTTTTACTGGTAGGTTTTGTCTTGACATTGTTCAGTAAGAAATCCCGTTTCGGGCGGTTGCGTAAAGAATTGGGAGAAATGAAAAAGAATACCCCTTTCTGCTTATTGCTCTTTCTGACTGTATCCGGCATCTTCAATATGCAGGCATTGCGTGCACAACAACCGGCTGTCTCTTCACAACAATCTCTCCTCGCTTCACAATTACCTTGTGTTTCTTCCTTACATGCCGAAAAGTTTGGCAGTCTGGTAGTGCTTAACCCTAACGGACGCCTCGAACCCGTCAACAGTTATACATCTGCCATTTTACGCAAATTGTATGGAGCCGATAAACTGAATGGCATTAATTCAGATCAATTCTTTTTGAATCTACTTTCTTTTCCCGATGAATGGGGCGCTTTTCCTTTTATCAAAGTTGATAATAAAGAACTTCTTCAACGCTTCGGCAGAGATGGCAAATACATTGCCTGGCAAGATGTGTTTGATGCAGACGGTAACTATATCCTGACGAATGAACTGAACACAATTTACGCTAAACCGGCTGCGGAGCGAAAACGATTGGACTCGGATTTATTAAAACTGGATGAATCAGTAAACATCGTATATCGCATCATGCAACACCAACTGTTACCGCTTTTCCCGGATGGAAATGATTTGCAGGGAAAATGGTATTCACCGGGTGATGACTTGAGCGCTTTTCATGGGAAAGATTCTCTATTTGTAACTAAAATCATGGATTGGTATATCTATGAGCTAGGAAATGGAGTTCGTTCCAACAACTGGAAGGAAGCAGACAAGGTAGTTGAAATGATGAATGTCTACCAACAAGCAAAGGCTAAAGTCCCCGCTATTGACAACCGAAAAGTGAAAGCCGAACTTCTCTATAATCAATTGGATTTATTTTTCTGGTGTCGTCTGGCTTACTTGATTTTGGGTGGTATCCTACTTTTCATTGCCTGCGGAGAGATTATTGCGGACTTTAAATGGGGAAGAAAAATTAGCAGTATTCTGATTGCTCTTCTGGCAATCGCTTTTCTCACACATACGGGAGGTGTCTTGTTACGTTGGTATATTTGCGGACATGCCCCTTGGGCAAATGCTTACGAGTCGATGATATGTACTTCCTGGATGCTGGTAGGTAGTGGACTACTGTTTGCCCGCCGATTCCGTATTCTTCCCGCATTGGCAGGACTATTGGGCGGAATCATGCTTTTTGTAGCAGGACTTAATCACCTGAATCCGGAAATAACTCCTTTAGTTCCGGTACTTCAATCTTATTGGCTGATGTCTCACGTCGCTATCATTATGATCGGTTACGTCTTTTTTGCTCTTTGTGCGCTGACAGGGTTGTTTAATCTTGTATTGATGAGTTTACTTTCCGCCACCAACCGGGTGAAACTCTTGTTCCGCATCCGTGAACTGACACTGCTGAACGAAATGGCAATGATTCTCGGTCTGTTCTTTATGACCGCCGGAACATTTCTTGGAGCTATCTGGGCAAATGTCTCCTGGGGCAGATATTGGGGATGGGACCCTAAAGAAACCTGGGCATTGATTTCAATCGTTGTCTATGCATTGGTGCTTCATATCCGCTTTATTCCCCTCCTAAAAGGAAAGACCACCTGGTGTTTTAATCTGCTTTCCGTCGTTGCCGTCCTTTCGGTTATAATGACTTGGTTTGGGGTGAACTACTATTTGAGCGGTCTGCATTCTTATGGAAAAACCGAAGGAGGAGATTTCTTGTTGTGGATATGGGGATTGGGCGTATGCCTCGTACTTGTTTTAGCGTTGTTTGCCCGCAGACGTTTAAAGAAACTCTCTGCCACATTTTCGTCTTTCTTTTAAGTATTATACGGGGAGAAACAAAAATGTGGCAGATCATATAATCAATGACTTATCTCTGAAAATAGCCGAAAATAAGAGAAGTTTACAGGAAACATATACGGTGTTTCTGCTTTTTTCGGAAGGAAAACTGCATTTTATTGCCAATTATTTGAACTTCAGTATTTTGATTGTTCTATTGTCGTGTTTCCATCCTTTTTCTATTTCTGCATATTGTTCCAGTTCTTTGGTTGTGATCCCTCGTCCCGTATTCAGTCCCATCTTTTTATATACTTGTTTCAGCATACTTTTCACTTCCTGAACGGAAAGTTCCGAACCTATGGGAAAAGTACGTTGGATAGAGCTACGCATCTGCACGGATTGTTTAATCGTATGCTCACTGCTTACATTCAATGCAGCCCGCAATTTATTCTCGTTGTAATCTGATTCACGAATGAAATCTCCTCCAAATCGGCAAAAACAATCGTATATATACCTGTCATTGGTCGTAGTAAGCAGATTTCCCAGCATACGTTGGTAGCGTTTTTGCACTTTCTTGTCAGTAGTGCGGCTCATCTTCTCCATTTCTTCCAGCTTGCGGACGATCAACTCTGCCCGTTTCTTTTTTGCCAAGCGATGCTGGATTGCCATACGTTCATTATCCGAAACCGGCATGAGACGTTCCTCATGAGAGAATATAAAATAATCGGTCTGTTGATAGGCACTGCAAAGCAGATCGGTGGACGTATATAGTCGCTTCACTTGCTCTTTCTCATATAAATTTGCTATTAGAAACGGATCAGGTTTTCCATTCGCATCCAGATAGGGGAGATATGAATTTTCTCCGATAGCTTCCTGCAACAAAGTACGTTCACCAATATTGGAGGTTTGTGCCAGTTGAGTTTTCCATCCGTTGAAGATATGGGAAGCGCCTTGTATCCAACTATCAATCTCATTGGCTGACATACATTCCAGATCCGGCCGGATGGAAGCGATATGTGTCACGGTATTTACTCCCCCTCGGAATCGTCCGATGATTTGAATGGCTTCGGTAGTAGGATCGATAACCGATTGGGTTGCGCCATGCAAATCACTGATGAGAATCACATGTGGCGGGTTTTTACATAAGATATCCACCGCGGAGTAGAAACGTGAAGTGAAGAAGTTGTAACGTTCCAGTTCGGTAATCATCATTGATTTTTTGCGTCGGTTGCCTTTCCATAGTTTGTATTGTCCGTCTTCACTACAAAAAGTACAGGCATTGTTCAATTCGGGAATCAATCGATAGAAACTATCTATCGAATCGATACTGTTGCAGAAAATGCAGACCGTGCCGCGCTTCGCTTCAATCACCTCCTGCAAAGTTTCCAGAACATTGTTGGTGGTGATTAGTTTCAGCTTTTGCCGATATTCGTAATCCGGCTGAATCAGTACCCGCATGAAACTGTCGAAGCTATTGTCTTTTTCGGGTACGATGGGAGTAGCCGAAATCAATGCCTTATGCTGAAAATGGAAAAAATCATTCATCGGTTCGCGGATAGAATCACGATAATGCACGTCCTGCACTAGCTTTTCACATTCATCAAACAAGATGAAACATTCTGTATACATATCTATATCTACAGCCAGCATGGCTTCCTTGATTTTGGTGAAGCCTTCGGGAGTAGTCAACAGTTTGTAATGTTTGTCTTGGTTCTTCTCCAGAAAGTCTGTGATTTGCCGGACGCTGACTCCTTTATAGATAGCCAATGAGTTTTTGTGTACCTTTGCTTTAGACTCAATAACAGGCACGTTGGGCTCGATAATAATAGACTTTCGGAGTGCCGTCAATTCGCAGTGTGTAGCTCCCAATCCGGGAAGGAGTTTATTAATGATACAATTGGTCGGGATAAAGTCTTTGCCGGCACGTTTCAATGCATCCGCAAAGTATTCACCTTTTCGGATGGAATAAATTCTATCGTATTCCATGTTGTTTTAGTATTTTCGTTTGTTGTGTCTTTCCGGATTATATTTCTCAAATCCGGCTGCTGTTATCGCCTTTTTCAAACGTTTTTCAGCTTTGAATACAACATTCTTCACTTCTATGGATTCTGCCCGGTGGTTTTCACCTGGTTCTTTGTCTTCGCAGAAACTGCCATTCAGAGAAAAACTGCCGAAGTCATCCAGATTGAGAATATTTCCATCTTTCAGAATGGCCTCTATTCCCTCCAGTATCATACTTAGATTCCTGTATGCGTCGCCTTTGGTGATATTGTTTTTGTCAGCTAAGTATTCAACAAAAGCTTTGGTATCCAAAGTGTCCCATGATAATAGTTGTACCCGCACATTCGTTTCTTTGTCGCCGGTAAAAGTATCTGCAAAACGAGTGGTTTTATAAAGTATGCTCATAATTATAATTTCTTTTAGATGACTATTATATATTGCAGTTGAGTAAATCCAGAAATGGACTTGTGTAGCTGGGTGGTTGCACAAGTATAACTGAATAGTTGCTCAAGTGCAACAGATTAATTCATGCGGATGAATTTGCTAAAAGATAAGGGGGAATTATTAATATATGAAGTAGAACTAATTATATCTTCCTTATGAATTGGTAAAAACACCTAGTCGATTAAGACGATACAAAGGTAGACTATTTTTGTGAAGTAGACTATTCTTATTTGTATTATAATCCAGTATGCACAAATTAATTCTTACGCATATTATTGGGTTCGATATTTCGAAGGGGATAATGAACAACAAAATTATTCTGTATTTTTTCTTTGAAATTTTATAGATTTTGTTTCTAATAATCAATATATTTACAAAATCTTTTTAGTCTCTGTTTGTTTATTAAATAATAATAGAGATATGTTTATCACGTTTTTTATGATATCCATGAAGTTAAAGATATGGTTTAATTGAATTCATAATGCAAGCGGAATAGGCAAAGTAAAAAAATGCAGTAGTCATGAAGAAAGGAATATATTTATTCATGTTTATAGCTGTTTTAGGAGGATGTAAACAGCAACTCAATTTCGTGAAGGTTGCTAATAACATCTACATGAATCAAATTCAAGCGTTTGGTGATGCTATGCTGCTAAAAGGGCTACAAGCATATAGGGAAAAGTCGAATATATTAGAAAGGCTAAGATATTCGGCAGCTAATGATACTGTATTTGCTTTAGAAATGTTGGGCTTTCAAGGAGATTTGTATTTGACTTATTGGAATAAAGTAGATACAATCTCATATACAAATACGGAGGATAAACCTGGATATGTAAGCAATCTGTTATTTACAAAATATATGATGGGGCTAGTATCCCAATGGAACATTCTGAAGATAAAAGAAGAGGAAAAAGATAATTCTTCTTTAATTCCTAAGGAGCTTGTTTATGCAACGAGAATCATTATTCGAAAAAATACCTATAAAGTTGAATGTGTTAGATTTAATGATTTCTTTAATTTAGAAAGAGATTGTCATTATTAAAAGATTCTTAATTTTGATAGTTAATACCTGACTTCTTGGATATTAATAGTCAACATCTCAAGTATCAACATTCTACACGGTGAATATTAATACTTGAGATGCAGATTGTATTAATTTCCTTGTTCCATTGGGGGGACATCAAAAGAATTAGTTATATCGTTGAAATAATAGTATTTTCCATTTTCAAAAGGAGTTTTGCTTATACCAATGTTGGATTCAGAACCGCTAGTTCTCTTTATACGAAGTCTGTCGTTACCAGCTATTGAGAGTTTGTCGAGGAACATATAATAAATATTGTCTACTTTGGATAACACAATATTATTGCTACTGTTTTCTCCATAACCATATTCGATTGATTTTGTATTATCTGTATCAAACATCAACATGAAAGAATTGTATTTTGCGGAAAGATTAACAGATGTGGTATTACTGTTTATGGCTATATTTTCTTTAAACGCTAGATAAACTGTGTCTAACTTCTGATAAAGATAACTATTATATATAGGTGAAGAGGTTCCTGTAACTTCGTATGTGCCTTCCATTAATTTAACACCTTCTTTTTTATTCCAATAACCTCTTATATAAGATGATTCTCCTGTTTTCAGATTTTTCAATGTCAATGCATAGCTTCTTGGAGTAAGTGTCTTGTTTTTTATATATTTATTATAAAAAGTAGTATATAATTCATTTCCTGTACTTTTTGTCATACTTCCACTTTCCCAAAAATAATAATCAAAAGTTACTATAATCTCTTGTGGGGTAGTCTGTTCAATAATCTCTTCTTGTTTGTCATTGCTACATCCAGCTATTACTAATGTAACTGCAATTAAAAATAAAAAATTCTTTATAAATATATGTCTTAAAAATTATATCGTCATTTTGTTACCAGTTTTGATAGAGGTACAACCCTCTGTCTTGTGCAGTTCTTAGGAATACTTTCTTCTCACTTGTACCTCTATAACTTTCATTTACAGATATCTTCTTATATGATGAATAGCATGCACCACCGTACTCGTTCATATCTGTAACCCATAATATATATTCTCCATTGGGCATGTTTTCTATATTAAACACACCGGATTGATATTTAGTAGCATATTTAGGTTTGGAAGATTTGCTGCCATCTGTGTAAGTGATTACTCCATCATCTGCTACAGATTCAGCACTTTTGGCATTATCAATACTCTTGTTTTCATTTGCGAAGATATAGACAAAAGCCTGTTTTGATATTTCTTCCTCATCATTTTCCCATTTGGTGTACACATTAACAAAGAAGGTTTGTTCGGTAGATTTATCATCTTTTGAACACGCTGTTGTCAATATTGGCAATATAGCCAATAGAAGTAGAATTTTTTTCATTATTATATGTTTAAAATTAGTTTTGTCTAAGTGTTTGTTTTTGAATTAGAAGTATAAGCCTGTTTGTTTCGCTGTATAACTATTTCTTGCGGCAAAGGTAATGATATATTTTGTAATCGGGTCATTATTGAAGAGAAATTGTACTAAATCTTTCATGTTTGCATAAGTAGTAGTTGTTTGTTGTGTATATATGTGCTACATGCAGGCTATGTATATGTTACACGCATGGTATATATGCGCTACATATTGGTTATATATCTCCTGCACATTGGTTATATATATCCAATACGCTGGAGATATATACACAACATGTTTATAATAAATAATGTATTTGAGCCTTTTGATATTTGTATTTTGAATATCTTCAAAAAAGTAAAGTAAAAAAATTGCTTGTATTCAAACTTATTAGTTCCTTTGTAAACAATAAACATACAAAAATAAATATGAAGAATTTACTGCTCTTAATGATTACTGCACTAATGTTTGCTGGATGTAGCAAAGATGAAGAAAAAGATGAGTTTTATGAAAAACAAATTACTGCAAATGAATTAGAATCTGGTACGGGAACATATGTAATGAACAAAGGCTCATATACATATTACTTAACCCGTTGGCGGAATTAAATTAGTGCATATTTAATTTGTCCAATGGGTTTGTTATTAATCTTGTTTATATATTGAAGGATTGTAAGTGCACTAATTTTCCCCGTAATTCTGGTAAACAATCCTTCTGTTTGTTTTGCGTAATTTCTGATTATCATAAATTGATCGCATAATTGTGCAAAAAGCGTTTCAACCCTTTTCCTTGCTTTAGCAAATGGACTAAATACAGGTTTCCAATCTTTTTGATTCGACCGATATGGAACTTCCAACTTGATATTAGCTTTTTCAAATAAATCAAGTTGTATGGCTGCTCCAATATATCCACGATCACCGATGATGGTGCAATTCTGAAAGTTACACTTTACGTCTTTCAAATAATGAATGTCGTGAACACTCGCCTTTGTCAGGTCAAAAGAGTGTATGACACCGCTCAACCCACAGAGAGAATGTAATTTATATCCGTAATAATGTTTACCCTGTGAAGCACAATAGCCATAATTGGGAGCTTTATCATAATTATTCTTTCCCATTTTACAACGTTTTGACCTTATGGGACGACAGACTTCAATTGGCATAGAATCAATACAGAAAATAGCTTCTCCACCATCAACTTTTGATGCAATTCTTTCACGCACCTGATTACATAAGCCGATAGTGAGCTTCCTGCGATCATTATATTGACGACGGGATATGAGAGAAGAAAAATCATCTTTGTATTCATTTAATTTAGAAAACAAAAAGCTTTCACTATCTATACCTATTGATTCGGCAGCAAGGCTTAAACTGATCACTTCTAAGTCAGAGAACTTCGGGACGACTCCTCTGCGAGGTATATTCCCTTTTTCGTTTACTAAATCAGCAGAAAACATCTTGCATATATCAAGAAATTTAGCGAATATTGCATATAAGTTGTGCATAATTGAGCTGTATTTTAATAGTTTGATCACCATTAAAATACTAATAATCAATGATATGCACAACTTATTTCCTGACATTTTTTAGTGAATTAATTCCGCCAACGGGTTACTTAGTTTTTGAAAATGGGAAATTAGGGTACTATACATATAAAGGGGGGAAATTTACAAGTATTCACTCTGTTGATTATTCCATAAATAAGAATGATCTCAACCTTGTTAAACATCCATACATGGAAGAAGTTTTGGGAGGTGAAAGAGAATACTATACTCTTTATATAAGTTTTGTTCATTGGGGACATGAGAAAATGACAGATTATGGAACTGGAGGTGAGCAATTATTGATTAGAGGTGATAACTATCCTTATGAATTTGCGACAGGATATTATGATAAAAGTTCTATTTCTTTAAAATAATAAATCTAAAAACTTAAAGCTATAAGAAACTGTTGAGTATGAGAAAGATAATTCTTACTATAATTCTATTTTGTGGATTTGTTTTCACTTCTTGCGAATCGGAGCAGGTAAAAATGGGGAGAAGAGCAGTATATGATAAGATAAATTCTGTTTTATCATCAGGAAAGATTGAAAGTGAATCGCATTACGTCATTGAAAATGGAAACGTTTATTGGGAGGTAGAATATCATCATTGGTCTGGTCACCCAGGTACCCAAATTGCTTTTATGCATTTTATGTCTAATGGAAATTATGCTGTTGATATCACTAAACAAGAGTTTGAAAAGCAGACAGGCAAAAAGGCAAAGAAAGGGAAGTGAGTCTCCTTTTATGTAGTTATTATATCGATTTCGCCTGCCTTATTTGTTTTTACTTGTAGCTTACTTTCTTGTCCTTTGTGAGTAGGTTCTTATAAACGGAATAATCAACCTCGAAATATGTGTAGTCTATAAGCTCTGGTAGGGCTTTAGGATATAAAATGAATCGTACAACGTCCTGACCGTCAGAATCTGTGATACGTTTCAAAACTATAAAATTAATAGGTGGATAGTCTTTTTTCCATTCTTTGTTAGCATATTCTTCTCCGTATGCTCTTTTATTGGATTTATATAGTGTTTCTGTGGCAGAAAGAAGCGTTTCTCCTAAAGTTAAAAAGAATGGAAATGAGTATTCTGCGTGTCCTTTATACATACTATGGTAGAAGCGTGGTATAATTGAGAGTGTCTGATTGGTAGCAAGCGATGATAAATGGCTATAATCATCGTCGGTAAGTAATGCTGCCATTATTGTTCGTGAATACATCCATTCTTTTTTCAATGCAGGATAGCGCCAGAAATATCTATAAAAGTCCAAAAAAAGATAACGCTTATTATTATATTCTCCTATGAATATGTTGTTGAAATTTTCGATGGCTACTCCTTCGCCAAGATATACGCGTTTTGTGTTTTTGCGACTTTCCCAACGTCCCGTTTTACTGCTTTGTTGCCAATATAGGGCAGATTTTATTTCTTTAGATTTATAAGATAGCGCTGTAGGATCACTATTAGTTCTGCTTTGGGCATTGCCAACTAAAGAGACTATAGTAGCCATAAATAGAAGAAAAAATACTTTTTTCATGGAATTATTTATTTCAGAGTTATGGTGATGAGGCATAAACATAATTGTTTTTTTATTTTTCTAATACTTTATTTAGAATGAATTATTTCTTATTTTTTCAGTATCTTCTTTTTGTTTTTGTTCTTCTCTTTTTTCTTTGTCTGTCATGACATGCTTCTTTTGGGGGAACTTGCTATTGTCTATATATACATGGTAGTAGAATTTGACTTCACTGCTTAATTCTCCTAATACTATTGTTATCGTCTTATCTCCTATTTGGAATTTGGCGTATTCAAACTCTTCACCGGAATTAAACTCGGAGATATTAACTTTACTCTTCTTATATGAAGGTTCTCCATATTTTTCTGTGAAATTTTTGATAAATATATCACAATCACTCACTAGATCATTAATGCTATTTGCTGTTAGATAATGTGATTCTATATATATTCTGGTTAATTCATTTTCTTGAAATTTGGCCCAGATTTCGGAAGATTCATTTAACCCAAAAGCTTTTCTGAAATTTCGTTCGTCATTGAAGTTCATTGATATGCGATTACTATCAGGAAATTTATCTCCACCCTTAAATGTTTCAGTAGCTAATGCTTCTCTCATGCTCATCCCAAATTTAACATCTCCCCATGCAATTAGGGCAAGCGAGTCGTTTCTTACTTTCTTTAAAGAGTCTTGTATTTCTTGATTCCTTATTTCTGCTGCTGTGAGCTGTGGATTTGATTCTTGAGATACTACTTGTTCTTTTGGCTTTTGGTTACAACCAATTGTTAGTAATATTGTTAAAAGCAATAATGATACTTTTTTCATGGAATTATTTATTTTATAGTTATGCATTCAATAAGATGTTGAAAGGCTATTTCAATATTTGATAATAAAATTGTTTGTTCTATTGGCTTGACAATCAAATTGCTTTCAGTGACAAAGGTAATGATATATTTAATATGTTGGCATTGTGAAGAGAAAAAGATGCTTAATCTTTTATGTTCGTGGAGTAATGGCTATTTGTTGTGTATATATGTACAATATGGTGACTATATAGAGAGTATTGGTTATATATACTATACTTGAAGTTAATAATATATTTGAGGTTTTTGATATTTGTTTTTTGGGTGTGTTCAGAAAAGGAAAGTGAAATCTTTGATTGTGTTGATATTTATTAGTTCCTTTACAAAATATAAACATAAAAAAGACGGAAATGAAGGGTTTACAGTTTTATACTAAATAGAAAAAAGTATATTTCTGATTATAAAACGAGATATGTTTTCGAGTATTAAAATTGGAACTGCATAGCTATGATGTGACAGATAATCAGTATGTGATTAAAAACGATTTTTGAATGAAAATTATGGATGGAGAAGATATTTGGAGACAAGTGATTCAGTTTGTTGAGGAAGAACGGTGGGGTGGTGAATTTACTCGTGAGACTGATCTTGCAAGAGATTTGAAACTTCAGGGAGATGATGCTTATGAATTTATCTCTTTGTTTAGTCGGATATTTAATGTAAATGTTGAAAAGTTTGTTTTTGAAGAGTATTTTTATCCTGAAGGGGATTGGATACTTCCTAAATTATTAGATTTAATTTTGGGACGAAAGGAAAAAGTCAAAAAAAGAATAACACTTGGAGATTTGGAAAGAGCTGTGAAAGAAGGAAAACTGGTCTGATTTCTGAAAAATAAGAATAAGTATGAAAACGTCAATGAAGAACAAAAGGTAGTATGAATAGTCGTGAAAACTTATAAGATTATCTGATATGAGATTTTAATTGTGACAGGATGTTGCGGTTAAAATCAGGAGATAAGCCGCAAATTTTGCGGCTTATTCTGCACTTGAATGATTAATCTCCGATAAAAATTCTATTTTTGCATATTCATAAATCAAGAGAAGAATATGTTGAAAATATTAGTAACCTACGCCGTCCAAGGCGAATTTGTAGAGATTAAATGGCCGGATGTAGAACCTTATTACATTCGTACAGGTATTGGAAAAGTAAAATCAGCTTTTCATCTGGCAGAAGCAATCTGCCAGGTACAACCAGACTTAGTACTCAATATCGGAAGTGCCGGAACAGTCAACCATCAAGTAGGAGATATCTTTGTCTGCCGCAAGTTCGTAGACCGTGATATGCAGAAAATGAAAGAGTTCGGATTGGAGTGTGAGATTGATTCATCGGCCTTGCTCGAAGAAAAAGGTTATTGCGAGCACTGGACAGAAGAAGGAATCTGTAACACGGGAGATGGCTTTCTTACAGAATTGACTCACGTTAGCGGAGATGTCGTAGACATGGAAGCCTATGCACAGGCATTCGTTTGCCGTTCAAAAGAAATTCCGTTTATTTCCGTGAAATATGTGACTGACATTATTGGTCATAACTCCGTGAAACATTGGGAAGATAAACTTGCCGATGCACGACAGGGACTATCGCATTACTTTAATATCTTGAAAGAAAGAATATGATAAGTGACCCCTGCGGCAATCAGTCCCAGGAGAATCTTTACCCATATCAAAGGAATCAGGAAGAAAATGCAGTAAAGCATAGTTCCCCACATCAACACGAGCGAGATTACTTTGGCTCGGAGAGGGATCGCCTTGTTTTCGCGGTAATTGCGGATATAAGGACCGAAGTGCCGATGATTGAGCAGCCAGTTATATAATCGGGGGGACCCTTTGAAATAAAGGGCGGCGGTGAGTAACAGAAAAGGGGTAGTAGGCAGTAGCGGCAGAAAGATGCCGAGAATGCCGAGTGCAAGAGAGATACTACCTAAAACAATATACAGAGTTTTCATGCGGCAAAGATAGTGCAAAAAAAGGGAAAAAATAACACTCTTTGCTGGATGAAAACTCTATTTTGTATTACCTTTGCCGTTGCATCGAGGTGACATTAGATGCGTGTAACTATTAAAATACATACACCCATGTTTACAGTAATCAAACGCATGGAGATCTCGGCTTCTCATAAGCTGGTACTCCCGTATCGCAGTAAATGCGCCAGTTTACACGGTCACAACTGGATTATCACCGTCTATTGCCGTTCCATGCGGCTCAACTCCGAAGGAATGGTGGTAGATTTCACCCGTATCAAAGAAGTGGTCATGGAAAAACTCGACCATCAAAATCTGAATGAAGTACTTCCGTTCAATCCCACAGCAGAGAATATCGCCCGGTGGGTGTGCAAACAGCTTCCTCAATGCTATAAGGTAGAGGTGCAGGAATCGGAAGGAAACATAGTCATCTATGAGAAAGATTCCGCCAGCGCAGAGGGACAAGAGTAGCAAATTAAACAAGTATGACGATGAGAAAGATTAATGAAATCTTTTACAGTTTGCAGGGCGAAGGTTACCACACCGGAACTCCGGCCATCTTCGTGCGTTTCTCCGGCTGCAACCTGAAATGTGACTTTTGCGACACACAACACGAAGAAGGAACAATGATGACTGATGAAGAAATTATCACCAAAGTGAAAAAATATCCTGCCGTTACCGTTGTCCTCACAGGTGGCGAACCTTCCTTATGGATAGACGACCAATTGATCGACCTTTTGCACCAAGCTGGTAAATATGTGACCATCGAAACCAACGGTACACACCCCTTACCGGCATCTATCGACTGGGTGACCTGCTCACCCAAACAAGGGGCAAAACTGGCAATCGACCGGATGAATGAAGTGAAAGTTGTCTATGAAGGACAAGATATAAGTATTTTTGAACTACTTCCTGCCGAACATTTTTTCCTCCAGCCTTGTTCTTGTAATAACACTGCTTTGACAGTGGACTGTGTAATGCGACATCCCAAATGGAGACTCAGCCTGCAAACACACAAATTAATCGACATCCGTTGAGCAAAATAGACGGGTGGTACGGAAGAATCTTAAATTATTACATAATATAGTTATGAAAGTAGGTTTGTTTATTCCTTGTTATATCAATGCCATATATCCCAATGTGGGAGTGGCATCGTATAAACTGTTGAAAAGTTTGGGAGTAGACGTCGATTATCCGTTGGATCAAACCTGTTGCGGACAACCGATGGCAAATGCCGGTTTTGAAGATGAATCGATGAAGTTGGCGCTCCGTTTTGGCGATTTATTCCGGGAGTACGATTACATAGTCGGTCCTTCCGCCAGTTGTGTGGCTTTTGTGAAAGAGAATCATCCGGGCATCTTAGAGAAAGAAGGACATGTTTGTCAGACTGCGGGAAAGATTTGTGATATTTGTGAATTTATTCACGATGTATTGAAACCTTCCAAGATTCCTGCACGCTTTCCTCATAAGGTCAGCATCCATAATAGCTGTCATGGGGTGCGCGAACTGTTTATTTCCGCTCCCTCCGAGATGAATATTCCTTATTACAATAAATTGCGTGATTTGCTCGATCTGGTTGAAGGAATCGAAGTTTTCGAACCCAGCCATATTGACGAGTGTTGCGGCTTTGGCGGAATGTTTGCCGTGGAAGAGCAGGCAGTCTCCGTCTGCATGGGGCGTGATAAGGTGAAAGACCACATGGCCACCGGAGCCGAATATATTGTCGGAGCGGACAGTTCCTGCCTGATGCACATGCAAGGTGTTATCAAACGGGAGCATCTGCCTATTCAGATTATCCATATTGTAGAAATTCTAGCGTCGCAATCATGAGTACAAAACATTCAAAGGCTGCCGAGAAGTTCTTGCAGGACAGCAAGATGGCAGCATGGCATAATGAAACCCTTTGGATGGTCCGTGCCAAAAGGGATAAGATGAGCAAGGAAGTTCCCGAATGGGAAGAGTTGCGCAACAGGGCTTGCGAACTGAAACTATATTCCAACAGCCACCTCGAAGAACTTCTGCTGGAGTTCGAGAAGAACGCTACTGCCAACGGCGCCATTGTGCATTGGGCAAAAGATGCCGATGAATACTGCGCCATTGTCTATGAGATATTGAATGAACATAATGTGCACCATTTCATCAAGAGTAAATCCATGCTCGCCGAAGAGTGCGGATTGAACCCTTTCCTAATGGAGCGGGGCATTGATGTTGTAGAGTCCGATCTGGGCGAACGCATCCTGCAACTGATGCATCTCGAACCAAGTCACATCGTATTGCCTGCCATCCACATCAAGCGGGAGCAGGTAGGCGAACTTTTCGAAAAGGAGATGGGAACCGAGGAAGGAAACTTCGACCCTACCTACCTGACTCATGCGGCACGTAAGAACCTGCGACCTCTCTTCCTGAATGCCGAAGCTGCTATGACAGGGGCCAACTTTGCCGTAGCTTCAACCGGCGACATCGTAGTCTGCACGAATGAGGGAAACGCCGATATGGGTACTTCCTACCCGAAGTTGAACATCGCCGCTTTCGGTATGGAAAAGATTGTTCCGGATTTGGATGCACTGGGGGTATTCACCCGATTGCTTGCCCGTTCGGCTACCGGACAACCGGTGACCACCTACACTTCCCATTACCGCCGTCCCCGCGAAGGCGGTGAATATCATATCATTATCGTAGATAACGGCCGGAGTACATTGCTTTCCAAGCCCGATCATATCAAGACACTGAATTGCATCCGTTGTGGTGCGTGTATGAATACCTGCCCGGTATATCGCCGAAGTGGGGGATACTCTTATACCTATTTTATTCCCGGACCTATCGGTATTAATCTGGGCATGGCTCACGATCCGGAGAAATATTATGATAATCTTTCTGCCTGCTCCCTGTGTATGTCCTGCTCTGATGTTTGTCCGGTGCAAGTTGATTTGGCCGAACAGATTTACAAGTGGCGTCAGGATTTGGACGGACTGGGAAAAGCCAATACAGGAAAGAAGATTATGTCCGGCGGCATGAAATTCCTGATGGAACGTCCGGCATTGTTCAATGCTGCTTTGTGGGCGGCTCCGGTAGTGAACGGTCTGCCCCGTTTTATGAAATACAACGATCTCGACGATTGGGGAAAAGGGCGTGAACTGCCGGAATTTGCCAAAGAGTCGTTCAATGAAATGTGGAAGAAGAACAAAGTACAGGGAAAGGAGGAATCCAAATGAGCAGCAGAGAAGAGATATTAGCCAGTATTCGCAAGAATACGCAAACTCGTTATGATAAACCGGATATTGCGGATATGGAGCGATTGTCGTATCCTGACAAGATAGAACAATTTTGTGCAATCAGTCGTGCAGTGGGTGGCACAGCAGTGGTATTGGGCGAAGGAGAAGATGTGAATGCGGTAATACGCCGGACTTATCCGGATGCTATGCGCATTGCTTCCGTCTTACCGGATATTTCCTGCGCGACATTTAATCCCGACAATCTGGATGATCCGAAAGAGTTGGATGGCACCGATGTAGCCGTAGTGAAAGGAGAAATAGGAGTTGCCGAGAACGGAGCCATTTGGATACCGCAGACGGTGAAATATAAAGCTATTTATTTTATCTCGGAAAAGCTGGTTATCCTGCTCGACCGGAATAAAATCGTGAATACCATGTATGATGCTTATCGGGAGCTGGATGGACAGGAATATCAATTCGGAACATTCATCTCCGGTCCTTCGAAGACTGCCGACATTGAACAGGCATTGGTGATGGGAGCACATGGGGCACGGGACGTATTAGTGATATTAATCTAGTGTTTCAAAACAGAGGCTCTATTGGTAGGAAGTAGAGCCTCTGTTCGGTATAAACAGAACTTCTGTTTATTGTAAATAGAGCCTCTGTTCCGGTTCGTTCATAGAAGAGTAGTCAAATGTTTAAATTTAAATGATATGTATGCCAATAAAGTAAAGAAAATAGCCGCCGTTCATGACCTTTCGGGAATGGGACGCGTATCTCTCACTGTCGTTATTCCTATTCTTTCATCTATGGGCTTTCAGGTTTGTCCGCTTCCTACAGCTGTATTATCCAACCATACGCAATATCCCGGTTTCTCCTTCCTCGACCTGACGGATGAAATGCCAAAGATTATTGCCCAGTGGAAGAAACTGGAGGTACAGTTTGACGCTATCTACACCGGATATCTGGGCTCTCCGAAACAGATTCAGATTGTTTCTGATTTTATCAAAGACTTTCGTCAGCCGGATAGCCTGATAGTTGCCGATCCGGTGTTGGGAGATAACGGCCGGCTGTACACTAACTTTGATATGGAGATGGTGAAAGAAATGCGCCATCTGATAACCAAAGCAGATGTGATTACTCCCAATCTGACGGAGTTATTTTATTTATTGGATGAACCCTATAAAGCAGACAACACGGATGAAGAGCTGAAAGAATATCTTCGCCTTTTGTCCGATAAAGGTCCGCAAGTGGTTATCATAACCAGTGTCCCCGTGCATGATGAACCCCATAAAACGTCTGTCTATGCTTATAACCGTCAGGGAAACCGCTACTGGAAAGTGACCTGTCCTTATCTGCCTGCACATTATCCCGG
The DNA here is from genome assembly GCF_002632415.2 of Bacteroides celer. Classification (NCBI taxonomy): domain Bacteria; kingdom Pseudomonadati; phylum Bacteroidota; class Bacteroidia; order Bacteroidales; family Bacteroidaceae; genus Bacteroides; species Bacteroides celer. The sequence continues at coordinate 1,663,119 of NZ_CP178209.1, forward strand.
TACGGGAGATACTTTTACAAGTGTCATAACCGGCTCTTTGATGCAGGGAGACAGCTTGCCGATGGCATTAGACCGTGCCACTCAATTTATCCTGCAAGGAATCCGTGCCACTTTCGGGTATGAATATGACAATCGGGAGGGTATTCTGTTGGAGAAAGTACTTCACAATCTGGATATGCCGATACAGATGGCCAGTTATGAATTGATTTAATCTTTTACATCCACAAATTTTTGAGTTCCAGATATTTCCTTTACTTTTACCGCCGCTAAAGTAATCTGAAATAATTATATCTAATGACTCAAACACTGAAAACATCCGAACGTCTTGGAGTAGTGGATGCTCTGCGCGGATTTGCCCTTTTGGCAATTGTATTATTACATAATCTGGAGCATTATAATCTGTTTTTTATACCGGAGAATATGCCTGCATGGTTGCAAACGATTGATAAATATGCGTGGGATACCATGTTTTTCTTATTCGCCGGAAAGGCTTACGCTACTTTCTCATTGTTGTTTGGCTTTAGTTTTTACATTCAGTTTCACAATGCGGAGAAGCGTGGCATAGACTTCCGCGGACGATTTGCCTGGCGGTTGTGTTTGCTTTTCCTGTTTGCGCAGTTGCACGCTTTATTTTATAACGGGGATATTCTTTTACTCTATGCCGTAGTAGGCTTTGCATTGATACCGGTTTGCAAGCTAAAAGATAAAACGGTTTTCTGGATTGCCCTGATTCTGCTTCTTCAGCCTTATGAGTGGGGACGTGCCGTTTATGCAATGATAAATCCTGATTATGTGGCAGTGACCGGTCATTGCGTGCCTTATGCCATACGTGCGCAGGAGGCGACGCTCAACGGCAACTTCCTTGAAGTATTGCGGTCTAACATTATCGACGGACAATTATACAGTAACATCTGGCAAGTAGAAAATGGTCGTTTGTTTCAGACGGCTGCTTTATTCATGTTCGGAATGTTGCTCGGACGCCGGAAATATTTAATAAAGAATGAAGAATCCGTGTGTTTCTGGAAGAAGATGCTGATAGGCACTATCCTTGCGTTCATTCCTCTCTATTGCCTGAAAACCTTTGTACCGGATTTACTCACTAATCCTTCCATACAAGTTCCTTATAACATAGCAGTTCCGTCTTATGCCAATTTTGCCTTTATGATTATTCTGGTTTCTATCTTCACCCTGCTTTGGTTTAAGAAAGAGAAAGGGTATAGCTGGCAAAGTTTGCTGATTCCTTACGGTCGTATGAGTCTGACGAACTACATATCCCAGTCAATTATGGGAGTTACCATCTATTATGGATTCGGATTAGCGATGTACAAATATGCCGGAGCAACGGCAAGTCTGCTTATTGCATTGCTCATCTTTACCGTTCAGTTGATATTCAGTCGTTGGTGGCTTGCCCGCCATAAACAGGGACCACTCGAATTCTTATGGCGTAAAGGAACTTGGATTTAGAGACTTTGTCCTATTCGAATTTGACGGTTATTTCCACTGATTTATTGCCATAAATCCAGTCCGGACCTTCCTGAATCAGGCGGATGGCTTCCTTGTCGGAAGATTCGCAGAGGCTCTCTTTTACTTTGATGTAGAAGGGACGCCCTTCCTTGTTAACCAGGAAAGTTAATACCACTTTCCCTTTCACTTGTGCGCACTTCTCATCCGTCGGACGAACCAGATTCTCCTTCAGGTACTTCTGATATTTGCGTTTACCAATCACGGGTTGCGGAGTAATATCTTTGTCTGCCTGCTCCTTAGCCGTCACGACAGTTGTCGACTTCTTATTTTTATTTGTTCCGTATCCCACTACCACCACTTCGTTAAGCGTTTGTTTGTTTTCGTTCATGGCAATGAGCATTGTCTGGCTGGTATCTACCGGAATTTCTACCGGATCGTATCCGATGAACTGCGCTGTCAACTGTTTTTTACCTTCCTTTTTAACCAGCGAAAACTCTCCGTTCATATTCGTAATGGTTCCGATATTTGTCCCTTTATATGCCACACTGGCCCCGATGATCGGTTCTCCTTTTTCATCGGTCACTTTTCCCTGAATAATGTTACTGTTGGGGGGAGTCACCACTTTAGCCATTCTCATTTTCTTGTCGGAAACAGACTCGGAAGTATCCATTGTTGCTGCTACCTCTTGTAATTCAGCAGTCTGCTCCAAGGCTTCCTCCATCATCGGTTCTATTACTGCGGATGCGCTCATCTCTTTCTTGTCCGCTCGCGGGGTTACAGGAGCTGCCGGAGTCGCCGGATTTGTAGGAGTTGCCGGCGTTGTAGTTTCAGGCAACTTTGCAGGAACAGACTCTTCAGCGATAAACACTTCATCTGTCATGCTCTTTTTCAGGAACAGGAAATAACTGCTGATACCGAATCCGATAATCAGACACGCAGCGATGCTCCAGGTGATAGCATAAGTGTTCTTTTTCTTTGCCGAATGAGCAGAAACCTGCATCCGCAGTTTCTCGATCCGTTGTTCGTGATTTCCCTCCACCTGGTTGTATCCATCCATAGCATCGGCCAGGAAAGGGTCTTGCATCGACTCTTTTTCCAGCCGGTGTGCCTCTTTTCCTTTGCGGAGTCCTCGTATGTAGTCCAATAGTTTCATAGGGCTTGTTTCTTAATACAAATTTTTAAGTTTCGCTTTCCGTTTTGGATATAGCTTTTCACATTGTTCAGAGTAAATCCGGTCTGTTCCACAATGTCGGCATACGACATTTCCTCTAAAAAGAAACGCGTAATGCTGGTCCGTTGTTCTTCGGGCAACTTTTCGAGACAGTGATGTAATGCCTTTAGTTGTTCCTCTGAACTTTCCTCCTCACTTAATAGATGCAGAAATTCGTCGGATTCCATAACATTAACGGTATAATCTAACGTAATTTCTTTATTTTCCTTTCGTAAAAGTTGCAGGCAATGATTCTTTGCCACCCGGTAGAGCCATGGCTTGAACACTTTTATCTCATAATTTCCCAACTTAGGTAGTAAATCTTCAAACAGTTGCATGACTGCTTCCTGTGCCCGGTCTTCATCATGCAGGTATTTCAGGCAAAGTCCATACAGTAACGGGATATATCGGTTATATAATTCACCGAAATATTCCGTATCACCGGACTTCGTGTAATGTATTAGTAATTCCTCGTCCGATAGTTTTGATATTTTTCTTTTGAAAAACAACATCTATTCCTCTTCTTCGTCAATAATGACTTGATATTTTTCTTTCATTGCTTCAAAATCACCTGTAATCTGGTCTAATATTTCATGCGTATCCGTACTCTTTACCAATGCGGGCATACCGTAATAGATAGATGCTTTATATGGCAACAATATCATTTTTCCTTTGGGCAGAGAACGTCCCATACCGGTCATGAATACGGGAATATATTTCACTTCGGGTCGCAGAGACAGGATGCGGGCTATGCCGGATTTAATTTTTCCCATCTGTTCCGGCTTTCCTCTGGTTCCTTCCGGAAAAAGAATCAGTGAATATCCGGCGTCGATGGCTTCAAGCATCTTACGGATCGGATCATGCTCCGAATCTTTTTCTCCTTTTCTTCTGATTAGCAGTGTGTTGATGAAAAAGTTGCTGATGGAAGCCTGAAAGCGGGTTTTCCCGAAATAATCTTCTGCTGCTACGGGTTTGACTTTCCATAAAAGTCCTCCGGGCAGGGAAGATAACAAGCTTAGGGTGTCCAGATGGCTGTTATGGTTGGCAAGGATGATGAATTGCTTTTCCTTTTTGAGGAACTGGCAATCGGTGAACTGAACTCCTACAACCAATTTCAGAAACCATTGGAATACACCTTTATATATAATCTGCATGGCAGCAGCTTGCATGAATCTTTTTTCCATTCCCTCCGTTTAATATGCAATGTAATAAACTAAATGAAAAAATACAGGAGCCGTGTAGGCCAGAGAATCTATCCGGTCGAATACTCCTCCATGACCGGGAATACTGTTCCCCATGTCCTTAATTCCTTTATCTCTCTTGATGGCGGAGATGACTACGTCTCCCGAGAATCCGGCAATCGCAACGAGAGCACTTACCAGGATAACGTTGGGAGCGGAGAGGGGAGTCAGGAAACCGAGGAAGTAACCAATGACGGTAGTACTGATTACACCGCCCAGAAATCCTTCCCACGTTTTGTTCGGACTTACTTTCGGGAGTATCTTATGTCGTCCGAGAAGTTTGCCCCAGATAAATTGCATAACATCGTTGATTTCCGTAAGGAATACAAGGAATAATAGCAGACCTCGTCCTCCTGCATTGAATCCCGGAAGTTCGGGAAGCGACAGGAGATAAGCGAGATGGCTGATACCGAATACTGAAAGCATCAGAATCCACTGCAACAGAGCCATCGACTTGGTAATTCCGTGGGTGTCTCCCTTTAAAACAAGTCGTAAGGGCAATACGAGAAACATAACTACCGGAATGAAGATGATGAATGCTCCATACCAGGCAAGGTAAGCAAGGTAATATTGAATGGGAATGGCCAATATCCCCCAAAACAATGCTCCGCGATCTGCCTCTCTGAATCCCAACACCGAATACAGTTCTCTGAAAGCGATGAAAGAGAGAAAGGCAAGGAAGAAGTAAGAAATGTTATAGCTGATAAATACAGCGCCGATAAACATGCCCGCCATGATCCACCATGAACGCGTGCGGGCGGAGAGTTCGCTGATATTTGTTTTTGGAGAGATCTTCTTTACGAGAAAAAGAATAAGGCTTGCCGTAACAAGCAGTCCGATGATGAGCGAAATGACGATAATCAATTCATCGCTTAGCGTAGGAAATATGATATCCAGTAGTTCTTTCATTTTATTTCATTGTTTGTTGTGTGTGACATGAGGTACAGACGGTGTATCAGTGTTGCGACAAGGCCGACGTTGATTATTATCAGAGCTATGAGACATACCATCCGGTCGTATCCTGCGTGAATGGTGCAGGTGGCTACTACAAAGGCAAGCGTGAGCAATGCCATGCGGTGTTGCTTGGCCATCGGACCGTTAAAGAAATGCTGGTGCGTTTTGTAGGCTCCTATCCAGCGGAAATAAGCTGTCATAACGGCAAGAAGGGCCGCTAGCCATCCCAGTTCAATACCGAATCCACCTGCTATATATCCGATGGGAATGATGAACAAAGCATCAGCAAAGCGGTCGGGCATATCATTGTAGAGATCTCCGTTGGCACTTTTCTTCCCTCCTTCAATAGCTACCATCCCATCGAACAGGTTGCAGAGTAACCGCGACTGCATGCAAACGATGAACAGAATGTAGGCTACATACTTGTTAAAACCGGGATCAATGACTGTGCCGATCAACAGAAGGCACCCCACCATAGCGAAGAATACGCTCATCATGGAAATTTGATTGGGAGTGACACCCCAACGAGTTAGTTTGCGGGCAATAATAGTAGCCCAGGCCGTGTTTCGTGAGGCTATTTCCCGCCTTCCGTCGACTTCGTTTTTCATATTTATAATATGTTTATGATCGGCAAATATACACATCATCTTAAGAGTTGCAAAGGAATGAGTGAGAATTTTGAAATGACTCTTTTTTCTGCCGGATAAAAAAAGTTCAGGCAATTTATGGAATCTGTGTGAAATGTGCATCTCTATAATAAAAGCGAACTAATAGTAACATTTTAAAATAAGAAGTTATGAAAACAAATCAATTCAGAGCGATGATGCTCGTGCTGCTAATGGCGGTTATTTCTTTAGGTAGGGTGAATGCGCAAGTTATTACTGTGTCGGGTACGGTGACGGATGCAAAGGATGGAAATCCGCTTGTAGGTTGTTCGGTACAGATCAAGGGTACTTCGAAGGGGGCAATAACGAATATGAAGGGCCGGTATACAATTCAGGCCAAGAAGGGGGAGACGTTGTTGTTTCAGTATATCGGGTATAAGCAAGAGAGAAGGGTGGTGAAATCGGCTGCGCTGGATGTGAAGATGAAAGCGGATGATGTGGTATTGGAAGAATGTGTAGTGGTAGGATACGGGCATGAGCTAAAGGCTACTAAATCGGTGTCTGCTGCTTATATGGCGGTATGTCCGACACCGGGAATCATGTATGATGCTGTAAATGCGGAAGAATACGGGCAGATTCAGGAGAATGGATTTAAGAGTGTGTCGGATGCTCCGCTTTCTACTTTTTCTATTGATGTAGATGCTGCTTCTTATAGCAATATGCGTCGTTTTATCAATAAAGGTGAATTGCCTCCTGTAGATGCTATCCGTACGGAAGAATTAGTGAACTACTTTTCCTATGATTATCCGAAACCGACAGGAAGTGATCCTGTGAAAATCACGATGGAAGCCGGAGCATGTCCCTGGAATGCGGATCACCGTCTTGTGCGTATCGGCTTGAAAGCTAAAGAAATTCCGACGGATAATTTGCCTGCATCTAACCTGGTGTTTCTGATTGACGTCTCCGGCTCTATGTGGGGAGCCAACCGGTTGGATTTGGTGAAATCATCTCTCAAATTGTTGGTAAACAACTTACGGGATAAAGATAAAGTAGCTATCGTGACTTATGCAGGCAGTGCCGGTGTGAAACTGGAGGCCACTCCGGGTAGTGACAAACAGAAGATTCGTGAAGCGATAGATGAATTGACGGCAGGTGGTTCTACGGCAGGTGGTGCGGGTATCCTGTTGGCGTATAAAATAGCCAAGAAGAATTTTATCTCTAATGGTAACAACCGTATCATACTTTGCTCCGACGGTGATTTTAATGTGGGTGTTTCTTCCGCCGAAGGATTGGAACAATTGATTGAAAAAGAACGTAAGAGTGGAGTGTTCCTTACCGTATTAGGTTATGGCATGGGTAATTATAAAGATAAGAAGATTCAGGTGTTGGCAGAAAAGGGAAACGGTAATCATGCTTATATAGATAACTTGCAGGAAGCCAATCGTGTTTTAGTAGGCGAATTCGGCGCTACATTGCATACAGTGGCGAAAGACGTCAAACTGCAAGTGGAATTTAATCCTTCCCAAGTGCAGGCGTATCGTTTGATTGGTTACGAAAGCCGTCTGTTGAAAGACGAAGACTTTAATAATGATGCTAAAGATGCCGGAGATATGGGTGCGGGACATACGGTAACTGCTTTTTACGAAGTGATTCCTACAGGTGCAAAGAATGAATATATGGGTAAAATAGACGATCTGAAATATCAGAAGAAAGAGAAAGTGGCAGTGAAACCGACAGGCTCTAATGATCTCCTGACTGTGAAACTGCGTTATAAAGCTCCGGATAAAGATGTCAGCAAGAAAATGGAACTTCCTTTCGTTGATAATAAAGGCAATAATGTTTCTTCCGATTTCCGCTTTGCTTCTGCAGTGGCTATGTTCGGACAGTTGCTTCGGGACTCTGACTTCAAAGGAAATGCCAGTTACGATAAAGTGATTAATCTGGCCAAACAGGGACTGAATAATGATGATAAAGGATATAGAAGAGAATTCATCCGTTTGGTTGAGGCTGCCAAAGGATTGGAAAGAACGAATAAGAACTAGGAAATCGGGCAGGAGTCATTGTGAGTGTATGCTATATGACTATGCGTAAGATTCGCAGATATGAATGAACGTAGAATTCCAGATGGATAATCGTAGAAAATGATAGTGACGGTATATGTTCGGGATAGTGACGCTATCGCTGTTGTATACCGTCACTATCTTTGTCGGATAGCGTCACTATCATTTATTTCGTCCGAATTTCGTCCGACCTGAAACGAAAAATAGCCGTAAACTTGTCGTTTACAGCTATTTAACTCTGCACGGGAGGAGAGGCTCGAACTCCCGACACCCGGTTTTGGAGACCGGTGCTCTACCAACTGAGCTACTCCCGTGTTTGCGGCTGCAAAGGTAGTAGAAACTTCTGAATCTCCAAACATTCGGGTAAATAAGTTTTGAATTATTTTAATTTTTCCCACTCATCGGGCTTAAAACCGACCAGAACGAAGCTGTCTGTCACTACCAATGGGCGTTTCACCAATTTACCGTTGGTTGCCAATAGTGCTATCTGTTCTTCCTCACTCATTGCAGGTAGCTTCTCGCTTAGTTTCAGCTCTTTATATACTAATCCGCTAGTGTTGAAGAATTTCTTCACCGGCAGACCGCTGCGTGGAATCCATGCCTTTAATTCTTCCACCGTAGGATTTTCTTCTACGATTAAGCGGCTGGTAAACTCAATGTTATTTTCTGTTAACCATTTCTTGGCTTTTTGGCATGTGCTGCATGCCGGGTACTGCAAAAATAATGTTGCCATATTCATTTATAATTTAATACTTGATATTTTATACTTAATACTTGAACTTTACTTCAATATCTGTAAATCCTGAAACATAATCCGGTAAGCGGCCGCTTTCTTGTCCAATGCTAATGGATACGCCCTTGATGATGAGGGCATCCGGTAAAGCCGCATGGCACGTCCTTCGAAAACAAATTCGGAGTAATCACCTAGTTTGGGCTCTTCTATGTCGAATTGCTGTCGAAGAGTGTCCGTTGCTTTTTGGCCTGTGGTGACGATTGCTTTGCATTCGGGAAGTTGCCGCAGTAATGCTGCAACATCGGTAGCTTCCACTACTTCAAGAAACTTGTCCGATGCATTATCCTGCAACCGGCGAATGGATGAAGCGGTATCAAATAGGGCAATCCCCTTTTCGTTCAAAAAGTCTATGATTTGCTCGCGACAGAACGATTTTAGTGTCGAATTTAGAAAGTGATTCTTATCATTAAAGAATAAAATTCCATATATACGCCACATGTCGTTGTTTAGGTTTGGGTAGTAAAACTCCATAGACCAACGTTTTTTCTGTGGCGGAAAACTTCCCAGCATCAGAAGCTTTGATTTCGCTGGGAGAAACGGTTCTAACGGATGTGTTTCGATTTCCATAATTCCTTTCATTTTAATTTCGTACAAAAATAGTGATAATGTTTATTTCCCTCAAAATCAATGAGAAAAAATGCTAGATTTAAAATAATTAGTTATTTTTGCGGCGTGATGAACAAACAATATTTTATTATATCATTGAGAAAAGAAGTTTTTGTGAGTTGCTTCTTAATGGGCCTATTTTTCCTGGAGGGAGGAAATTGTTATGCTTCGGAGCAACAAGTGTTAAGAGGGACGATAGAAGTTCCTTCTGATAATAATACCGTGAGAGGGCGTGTTATTGATATCTATGGTGAACCACTGATCGGTGCTACAATACGCGAAAAGGGGGGAACCAATGGTACTGTGACCGATATTGATGGAAAATTCTTTTTGTCTGTACCGGATAGTGCTGTCTTACAAGTTTCTTTTGTAGGTTACAAGACTGTAGAAGTCAATGTGACAGGTCGGAATGTGCTTGAAATACGTCTTCAGGAAGATGCGGTGATGCTTGAACATGTCATCGTAACGGCCTTGGGACTTGAAAAGGATGAAGCTACATTGGCCTATTCTGTGCAAAAAATCAAGGGAGAAGAACTGAACCGTGTCAAAGAAGTAAATATGATTGCTGCTCTGGCGGGAAAAGCTGCCGGTGTGCAAATCAACAAAAACTCTTCCGGTATGGGCGGTTCCGCAAAAGTCAGTCTCCGGGGAATCCGTTCTGTATCCGGTGATAATCAACCGCTTTATGTAATAGATGGAGTGCCGATGTCGAACACCTCTTCCGAACAGGCTTATTCGGCTATTGGTGGTACGGCGAATGCAGGGAATCGTGACGGAGGAGACGGAATCTCTAACCTGAATCCGGAAGATGTGGAAAGTATCAGTATCCTGAAAGGTGCTCCTGCTGCGGCTTTATATGGTAGCATGGCTGCTAACGGAGTGATTCTTATTACGACTAAAAAAGGAAACTCTGCCGGGCAAAGGAATATAAATTTCTCTACGGGACTCACTTTCGAGAAAGCATTCAGTATGCCTAAAATGCAGAATCGTTATGGTGTCAGTGATGTGGTAGACAGCTGGGGAGAGAAAGAGAATCTGATGGCTTATGATAATCTGAATGACTTTTTCCGTACCGGATTGACATCGATGACTTCCGTATCTATCAGTTATGGAAATGAAAACCTGCAAACTTATTTCTCTTATGCCAATACTACCGGAAAGGGGATAATCGACAAGAATAAACTGAAAAAGCATAATATAAACTTGCGTGAGACGGCTACTATGTTCGACAAACGTCTGAAACTGGACGGTAGTGTGAATGTTATGAAACAGACCGTCGAGAATAAGCCGGTATCGGGAGGTTTCTATATGAATCCGTTGGTAGGGCTCTACCGTTTCCCTCGTGGAGAGGATTTGTCTTATTATAAAGATCATTTTGAAACCTATGACGAAGAACGGAAACTGGGTGTGCAGAACTGGCATACGTTTACCGAAGACTTCGAACAGAATCCGTATTGGATAACGAACCGCATACAAAGTAAAGAAACACGTACGCGCGTTATCCTTTCTCTTTCAGCAAACTTTAAGGTAAATGACTGGCTGACGATTCAAGCCCGTGGAAACATGGATTACTGGGCGGACAAGTTACGCCAGAAATTCTATGCGTCTACCGCCACCGCCCTGTGTGGAGCGAACGGACGATATATTGAGATGGATTATCAGGAAACCCAGATGTATGGTGATGTCATGGCGATGGTGAAGAAAACCTGGGGCGATTTTACGTTGGATGCGGCGATTGGTGGTAGTATAAATGATAAAGTCGTTAATTCTACCCGATATGATTCGAAAAATGCATCTCTGAAGTTTGCTAATGTGTTTAATATAGCCAATATCGTAATGAACAGCTCTGCCAGTATTGACCAGCGAATAGATCAACGCCGTCAGTTGCAATCTATATTCGGTACGGCACAGATCGGTTATAAGGAAAAACTATTTCTTGATTTGACGGCCCGTAATGACTGGGCGTCAACCTTGTCATATACCAAACATGAAAAATCCGGATTCGCTTATCCTTCTGTAGGGCTTTCCATGCTGCTTGATAAATGGGTGAAGTTACCCGAATGGGTTTCTTTCGCAAAATTGCGTGGCGCTTATAGTAAAGTAGGGAATGATATTCCTCCATTTATCACTAATTCCTTTTCGCACATCAATGCCGGTGGCGAGATACAGGCGAATGATGCCGCACCTTTTAAGGATATGGAGCCGGAAATGACCCATGCCATCGAATTTGGAACTGAATGGCGATTCTTTCAACACCGTTTAGGGGTTAATCTGACTTATTATCGTACCAATACTTATAATCAATTCTTCAAACTTCCCGCACTTGCAGGCGATAAGTATGCTTACCGATATGTAAATGCCGGGAATATCCAGAATCGGGGATGGGAATTGACACTGAATGGAACTCCCGTATTAACTCCTGATTTCAACTGGAAAACTTCTGTAAACTTCTCTACCAATAAGAATAAGATAGTGAAGTTGCACGAAGATCTGAAAGAAATGATTTACGGGCCTACCAGTTTTTCTTCCAGCTATGCCATGAAGCTTATTAAAGGCGGTTCTATCGGTGATATTTATGGTAAGGCTTTTGTGCGTGATGATGCAGGCAATATCGTCTACGAAACAGAGGGTGATAATAAAGGACTTCCATTGGTGGAGGGCGATGGGAATACGGTGAAAGTTGGCAATGCCAACCCTGTCTTTATGATGGGATGGGACCATACATTCTCTTACAAAGGCTTCACTCTTTATTTTCTGCTTGATTGGCGTTACGGAGGTAAAGTCCTTTCGCAGACACAGGCGGAGATGGATCTTTATGGAGTATCCGAAATAACGGCTGATGCGCGTGACAGGGGATATGTAATGCTCGACGGTCAGCGTATAGACAATGTGAAAGGATTCTATAAAATAGTAGGCGGGCGTGCCGGGGTGACGGAGTATTATATGTATGATGCTACCAATTTACGGTTGCGTGAAGTATCATTGAGCTATAATTTCTCCAAGAAGTGGATACAGAAAACGAAGGTACTGAAAGATGTTCAGCTTTCGTTTGTAGCTCGCAATCTATGTTTCTTGTATAAGAAAGCTCCTTTTGATCCGGATCTGGTACTTTCTACCGGAAATGATAATCAAGGAATTGAAGTGTTCGGAATGCCTACAACCCGTAGTCTGGGCTTTACTCTGAAATGTGAATTTTAAAGGCAAGAGAGAGAAATGAAGAGAAAATTTGTATATCTATATTTGTTGGGGTTATTGCTGTTTTCTGTAGCTTGTACCGGTAACTTCCGTGATTACAATACCGATTTGTCCGGTATCACGGATGATGACTTGATTATTGATGACAATGGCTATGGAATCCGTTTGGGAATTATTCAGCAAGGTATTTATTTTAATTACGACTACGGAAAAGGAAAGAACTGGCCTTTCCAGCTGATACAGAATCTGAACGCGGACATGTTCAGTGGGTATATGCATGACGGCAAACCGCTGAACGGGGGCTCGCATAACTCCGATTATAATATGCAGGATGGCTGGAATAGCGCCATGTGGACACACATGTATTCTTATATTTTCCCACAGATATATCAGTCGGAGAATGCTACCCGGAATACACATCCTGCTCTGTTCGGGATAACGAAAATATTAAAGGTGGAAGCGATGCATCGTGTGACGGATTATTATGGTCCTATCATTTATAAGAATTTTGCTAATGCCGAAAAACATTACCGTCCGGATAAACAAGAGGATGTCTATTATGAGTTTTTCAATGAACTCGATTCTGCTGTAGTTGCTCTCACCAACTATATAGATGAGAAACCGGAATCCAATGGATTTGCACGTTTTGATATTTTGTTGGACGGGAAATATCCTTCCTGGGTAAAGTTTGCCAATTCCCTGCGTTTGCGTCTGGCAATGCGCCTTGCTTCTGTTGCTCCTGATAAGGCACGTTCTGAAATACAGAAAATAAAGGAAAACGGTTACGGCTTCTTTGAAGCGGAAACAGGAGGAGTGTTTGTTTCTACCAAATCCGGGTATACCAATCCATTAGGAGAACTTAACCGTGTCTGGAATGAAACTTACATGAGTGCTAACATGGAATCAATTTTGACCGGATATAACGATCCCCGTTTGGAAATTTATTTTGAACCCTGTACGGATGAGGCTCTTAAAGGACAGTATCGTGGAATTCGCCAGGGAACCTGTTTTGCTCATAGTCATTATTCCGGATTGTCAAAGCTGTTTGTCAAGCAGGATACCGATACACCTCTGATGACTGCTTCGGAAGTCTGGTTTCTGCGTGCCGAAGCCGCTTTGCGCGGGTGGACGGATGAAGATGAAGAAGATTGTTACCGGAACGGTGTAACTACCTCTTTTCATCAATGGGGAATTTATGGGGTGGAGGATTACTTGAAAAGTGAGCTGACAGCTTCCGACTTTATAGATACTTATGATGAAGAAAATAATATAGAGGCCCGTTGTAAAGTCACTCCCAAATGGAATCCGCAGGATGATAAGGAGACCAAACTGGAGAAGATTATCACGCAGAAGTGGATTGCCATGTTCCCGGAAGGTTGCGAAGCCTGGACCGAACAAAGACGAACGGGATATCCCCGTTTATTTCCCGTTCGATTCAATCATAGTAGGAGCGGATGCATCGACACGGAGATCATGGTGCGCCGTCTTAATTTCCCAGGTACATTGCAGACAGAAGACCCGGAGCAATATTCTGCTCTTGTCGAGGCTTTAGGCGGAGATGACCATGGAGGTACAAGACTCTGGTGGGATACGGGAAATAATAACCTGGAATAAAAAAAGACAGAAGTAATGTGTTTATATGTGTAGCTTTAACTATTTTTGCATCTTCATTTAAACACATTTACTTATGAAACAAATTATCTCTGCTCTTTTCCTCTGTATGTTGCTCTCTGCCGTACCGGAATTGCAGGCGCAAAACATTCAGTTACATTATGATTTCGGACGTTCTTTGTATGATAAAGATTTGCAAGGTCGTCCTCTGCTCACCTCCACAGTGGAGAAGTTTCATCCTGATACTTGGGGAAGTACCTATTTCTTTGTCGATATGGATTACACTTCCGAAGGCGTTGCTTCCGCTTATTGGGAAATAGCCCGTGAACTGAAATTCTGGAAAGGTCCTTTTTCTGCACATCTTGAATATAACGGTGGATTATCGAAAGGCATGTCTTATAAAAATGCTTATCTGGCAGGAGCTACCTACACTTTTAATAATGCTTCCTTTTCCAAAGGCTTCACGCTGACTGCTATGTATAAGTATATTCAGAAACACCAATCACCCAACAACTTCCAGCTGACAGGTACGTGGTACGTGAATTTCTGCCGCAATCTGCTCACTTTCTCCGGCTTTGCCGATTGGTGGCGTGAAGAAACCAACTACGGAAAGACTATCTTCCTCTCCGAACCACAATTCTGGGTGAACCTGAACAAAATCAAAGGAGTAAATAAAAATTTCAATCTTAGTGTTGGCTCCGAAGTCGAATTGAGTAATAACTTCGGCGGTCGTGATGGCTTTTATGTTATCCCGACACTCGCTCTGAAATGGACGCTGAACTAAAAAACGGATTATAAGAAATAGAATTAAAAAAAGTCGGACTAAAAGAAGCCGGACTTCAGAATAATCTCTGTTTATCCCTCTGCGGAACTTAAAAAAATATATAGAAACCCTGTTAAATGAAAACTGATTTAATCTACGGCGTAGAAGACCGTCCCCCTTTTAAAGACGCCTTGTTTGCGGCTTTACAACATCTTTTGGCTATTTTCGTAGCGATCATTACACCTCCGCTTATCATCGCAAGTGCCTTGAAACTTGATGTAGAAAAGACAAGCTTTCTGGTTTCCATGTCTCTTTTTGCTTCGGGAGTATCTACCTTTATACAATGCCGCCGCTTTGGTGTGATAGGAGCAAGACTGCTCTGCATCCAGGGAACCAGTTTTTCTTTTATCGGCCCTATCATTGCCACAGGAATGGTAGGCGGATTACCGTTAATTTTCGGTTCCTGTATGGCTGCTGCGCCTATCGAAATGATTGTCAGCCGCACATTCAAATATCTGCGTAATATTATCACTCCGCTGGTTTCCGGTATTGTCGTGCTGCTTATCGGATTGAGTCTGATAAAGGTAGGTATCGTATCTTGCGGAGGCGGATATGCAGCTATGGATAATGGTACGTTTGCTACGTGGGAAAACCTGTCTATTGCAGCACTGGTACTTCTTAGCGTCTTGTTTTTCAATCGTTGCGGGAACAAATACCTGCGTATGAGTTCCATTGTACTCGGACTTTGCCTTGGCTATGGTTTGGCATTTGCTCTGGGAAAAGTGGATATGAGTGCGTTAAATGTGGAAATGCTGATGAGTTTTAATATTCCCCAGCCTTTTAAATATGGTATTGATTTCAATGTGTCTTCTTTTATAGCCATTGGTCTGGTTTACTTGATAACTGCCATTGAAGCAACAGGTGATGTAACTGCCAACTCTATGATTTCCGGACTTCCCATTGAAGGAGATTCCTATTTGAAAAGGGTTTCCGGTGGAGTAATGGCAGATGGATTCAACTCCTTTCTCGCCGGTGTATTCAACTCTTTTCCAAACTCCATCTTTGCACAAAACAACGGTATTATCCAACTGACCGGAGTAGCCAGCCGTTATGTTGGTTATTATATTGCGGCAATGCTCGTCCTTTTGGGTTTATTTCCCATCGTAGGTGCCGTATTTTCCTTAATGCCCGATCCTGTACTGGGCGGTGCAACCTTACTAATGTTCGGCACAGTAGCAGCGGCGGGAATCCGTATTGTCTCCTCACAAGAAATAGGCCGTAAAGAAACTTTGGTATTAGCAGTCAGCCTCTCCTTAGGCTTAGGGGTAGAACTAATGCCGGACGTATTACAACAAGCCCCGGAAGCAATTCGAAGTATCTTCTCTTCAGGGATTACCACCGGAGGCCTAACTGCAATTATTGCAAATATAGTAATACGGGTAAAAGAGTAGGAAACAAGTAGTAGAAACAAGTATTAAGTAATAAGTATTACCGAAGCCGCTGGTTTATACTTGATAGGCGTTGATTAATACTTGTTAGTTGATGCTTGTCGATTAATACTTAATACCTAATTCTTAATACTTAAATTACTCATTTTATCTGTTGTGCGGAAGGGGAAATCAGGATACTCGTAAAGACTGAAACGAGGTTCGGTTTCTCCTTTCGTATAATTCCAGATAGAAGCATAGTCTTCCGGATCTTCTCCCATCTTGGCTAACTGGCGCAGGTAAGCAGCTAGCGATTTATTCTCTACAATATAAATCTGCCCCATCTGATCGATAATCGGGCTATGATGACGAGTGCCGTCATGTTCGAAGCGTAGAATTCGTTTTCCTTCTTCTGTTAGTCCCACCAACTGGAAAGTCATGCTTTTACCGATAGCCGGTAAATTCAATACACTGCGATCAGTGGCAAGGAAAGGTAAATGATGCTTTCTCATGAAGCGTCTTAATTGCTTGGCAACATCCTCTTTAGGCTCCTCTTTCGTTCCCACTTTCGTCTCTAATATCTTATATAACTCCTCCGCCTGTTCCGGTGTCATACGGCCATAAATTTTTTCCTCCTGTTGTTCCTGCATTGAACGACTGTTGGGTGCAAATACCGCATAATTCTCATTGAATCCCTTTACCGAGAAAGTGTAATAACATACCACCCCCAACGAATTGAGCACCTGACGAAGCCGGGTCGTATGCCCTCTACGTGAAGCAGCCACCGTATATACCAACTGATTCGTAATAATCCATCCCGCAGAAAGAATCTTCCGGATCGCTTCTTTAGCTTCAGGAGTAACCTCCAGCGGTGTCTGGAAATGAGTCTGTATAATAAACTGTTTCACACCGATAGCCGATGCTTTCTCCTTGAATTCCCGCAGAACATCAACCAGCCCGTCATTGATACGCATTGGCAAATAAGCCAACAGACGTGACCCCAACCGTACCCGTTGCAATTCCGCATATTTCTCTCCGTCCTTGCGCTCAAGATTCGCCCTTTGTTTGCGCGCCGCCATCCGATACACCGCATCCAGAATATTCTGAAGCGTTTTATTCTGACTCATCAGCGCATCTCCTCCTGTAATAAGAATATCCCGCAATTGCGTATCCTCTTCAAAATAAGTCATCAACCGACGCAACTTACGATCCCATGATTCCTTCGGGCGTAATGACTCAAACTCGAAATTCAACCGCTCGCTCTGAAAATCATACATACGTTGACAAGAAGCACAAAGTCCTCCGCAAGCTCGTCCCATAGTGTCAGGGATGAGAATAGCCACCTCCGGATACCGACGATGAATGTTATGCCCGTCCGGTAAAAGCCATCCCGCAGCATTAGGCTTCCCGGCTTCTACAATATCCTCTTTCTCCCACGCGCGAATATTTCCATACGTCTCCACCAAACGTGGAGAATACAGAATATAACTTCGAATAGCCTCGTCATTATATCCATATCCCGTTACATTGAGTAACGATAAATAATAAGGAGTCGCAAAAAATGGCATCCCCTTCTTCCGGGCACGATAAAGCAAATACATAGTCTCTGACGAAAGTGAATTTCCCAGGAATCGATTCAACTCGCCCGGACTTTTTACAGCCATTGCCAAATGAAAACGGAAATCGTTCCACCACTCATTGACCAACCTGTATTTTTTTTCATAACTCATTCCCTCCTCAAAGTGAAAACGCACCGAAGGCTTCGACTTCCTGTTTTCAATCTTCTGAATCAACAAGTGCAACATCCGCTCCTTATTCTCATCCCGCACTTCACGTACCTCTTCATCCAATCCCGTTTCCCACCGGTCATTCCTGCTTTTGATACGCTGTGGCGATGGTAAAGGCACAACCTCTCCCTTCAACCGTTTAAACATCTGGAAAATTTCAATAAACAAATCCGTCGGTATCTCCATATTTTCCAACGTTCCCGTCAGAAACTCATAAAGCAACCGAATCGTCTGTACTGACATATCCTGTCCAGTAGACAGTTCATGGACATTCTGTCCATCATAATCGAGTAAGAGTCGAATTTGCTCCCTCGCCTCCTCCGCAGCCTCATTTTCTATCCTGCAAATTTCCAAAAAACGCAGCATCCCAGCCTTGAACTCTTCCACAGAAGAGCTCTTATCAGCTATCTCCACCACTTCCGGAATTTCTTGATTATAGATTTGTTTCAACTGTGAAAAAGTAAGCGCAAGCATTTTCTTTTGTTTCATAAGCAATCTCTCTATTTTTTAATTATTATAATATACTACCACGTCGCATGGTCCCCCCCCCCCTGGCCTGGTCTGCATGGCGTCAAGTAGCCGGGCAGGCGCAGCCTTGATTTTTTCTTTTTGGTACTTTTCTTTTGTATCAAGACAAAAGAAAAAAGTACATAAAGATAACAAAAAAAGCGGAGGTACAAAACCCCCGCTTTTTCTATCCTATTAATCTTTACGATTTTCTAACATTTAAAGCGACTTATTTTTTCGTTTCCGTGTCGTCATTCTTCCGTTTCGGCTCCTTCTTGGCAAGAAGAACAATATTATACACATAATCCGTCATCCACTGTTCAGAGTATCCCAAACGCTCTTTGTACTGGCGAACAGTCGCAGCCGTTTTATGCACATCATCAGCCTTCCACACTGTCTTGGTACAAACATCGTGTACCGTTTTCTGTGTCATACCATACAAAGCCTTCTTAAAGATCGACGGCATACGAAACTTCCACTGCATCAGATTTCCCATCAACATCATCAGATCATTGGAAAATCCCTGATACATGAACAAATAAGATTGAATATCATTTTGAGTGCGGCAGTTACGTTTCACGGAAGAGTCGATTTCCTTAAAGAAGTTCTCGTTCAACCCATAATCCTGCATCAGCATTTTGCGCGCAGCAGATTTTTCGGCCAATCCCAGTTTACCGTTTTGAGTAGGAACTTTAAACAAACGTTTGAAGTTAGCTACGTCCGGCAAGAAGCGGATATTAGTGATACCGAGGTTTGTGGCGATAACTGACTGGAAATACACCCGTGTCAGTGATATGAAATCTTCTACATTGCCGACTTTCGTTTCATCGGATTTTTTCTTGAATAAACCAAATAAGCCCATTGTTATCTCTACAATTTTATTATTTACAATTTACTATTTGAGCGTGTGGAAGGTATATAACATAACTACCATCTGTCAATTTGCGTGCAAAGGTACAAAAACAGTTGGTTTTCACCAACATTCCAAGTCCTTTTCGATGTCCGGCATTGTCTCTTTCTTAAAAACAGGGCTTTGGATGCCAGCTTTCTTTTGCGCGCGGTAATCATTTAGCAGACGGATAGCATATTTTCCGAGGAAAAGGATAGCGATCAGATTACAGATAGCCATTAACGCCATCGTGACATCTGCCAGGCTCCATACCATATCCAATGTGGCAAGTGAACCGAAGAGTACCATACCACCCACCAATATCCTGTAACCATGAAGTACCCATTTCCGGTGAGTGATAAAACGGATATTAGCCTCACCATAATAATAATTCCCCAGAATACTGCTGAAAGCAAAAAAGAAAAGAGCTACGGCAACGAAGATACTGCCCGAAGAACCTATTTCGTTTGTCAACGCCTGTTGAGTCAGCTGCACTCCATTAGCCGAACCATCCAGAGGAGCCCCACTAAAGAGGATGATAAAAGCCGTACAGGTACATATCAATAATGTATCTGTAAATACCGCCAAAGTCTGTATCAACCCTTGTTTTACGGGATGGCTGACATGAGCCGTGGCAGCCGCATTCGGGGCCGAACCCATACCGGCCTCATTGCTGAAAAGTCCTCTCTTGATGCCCTGCATTAATGCCATACCAACTCCTCCTGCCAATGCCTGCTCCCAACCGAAAGCATGGCTGACAATCAGTGCGATAACACCCGGTAAATGAGTGATATTGAGTGCAACAATAACCAGTGCCAGCCCTACATATCCCAAAGCCATAACAGGCACGATAATACTGCTGACGCGGGCAATGCGTTGAATACCTCCAAAGATGATAAGCAATGTCAGCAAAGTCAGCACACCTCCCAATATAATATGATTGAACCCAAAAGCATGCTCTGCCGCAGCACAGATCGTATTACTCTGTACAGAATTGAAAGCAAACCCGAAAGTAATGCTTATTAATACGGCAAAAAGCATTCCCATCCACGGTTGTTTCAACCCTTTCTTCATATAATAAGCAGGTCCTCCGATGAACGAATCCTTTCCGCGTATTTTGTATAATTGTCCCAAAGTAGACTCTATGAAAGCACTCGAAGCCCCTAACAGTGCGATGACCCACATCCAGAAAATAGCCCCGGGACCTCCGATGGCAATGGCAGTAGCCACTCCCGCAAGATTCCCCGTACCCACACGACTGGCGATAGAAATAGCGAATGCCTGAAAAGAAGATACATGTTTCTCTCCCTGTTTTCCTTTGCCGGCGGATTCGCTTAATAGCACGATCATTTCCCGGATCATGCGAAATTGTACAAAGCGTGTCCGTATGCTGAACCAGACAGCACATCCTAATAACATAATAATTAGAATATACGTCCAAAGTATGTCATTAATCTCGTTGATAAAAGTCATAGTTAAGTATTAAGTATAAAGCATTGTTTGTGGTTATTCGTCTTTTATTCGGAAGTAAAATTTATGATTTTCGAATACAGGTTCCACAATATCATAACGAACAAATTTGGCGAGCAGATGTTCAGCGGCACGTCGTGAAAGTCCGGTTTGTCGACAGTAACGGTTGAGTGAGAGTAAAGTTCCGTGCTCCAGTTGATCGAGCAGGAGCTGTTCACGTTCGGTGTAGCGGATGAGTTCTCCACGGGGGCTATCGCTCTGTTGCCATACACGGAGATGTATGGGAGTTGCCAGAATATTTTCGTCCTTGATGCGGAGATAGGCTAGGGGCTTTCCGGTTTCGTCCTTGGCGTAAACCGGTTTATGTGGAGTCTCTTCGATGGTTGCCACTAACACTTGCCGTCCTTCCACTATGTATGTTTGCAGAGAATATTCCACTTCCGGCACGCAATAAAGTTGTGCGGCGGCTTCAATCATATATTTTTCTTCTTCGGAGCGTACTCCTGCAATTTTACCATTGTCTTTAACGCCAATAAGTAATCGTCCTCCGTCCGTGTTGGCAAAGGCCGAGAGTGTTTTGGCTATTTTGCGTGCGTCGGAAATTTCGAATTTAAAGTCCTGTTGCTGGTGCTCTCCTTCAGCAATCAGTGCATGTATATAATCGGTATCTGTAAGCAGTTTCATGGCTACAAAGGTAGGTAAAAAAGGTAAAAAGCCCCTTTTTTAGATATTTTTCGAAGATTATTTCAAAAAAAATATTGATTTTATGCTTTTATTTCGGGAAACAGTGTATTTTTGCGGCACATTATTAACGAAAAAAATAAAAGGATTATGAAAGAATTGGTAGCAAAGGTAGCAGCTCTTTATGCTGACTTCTCAAAAGATGCTAACGCACAGATCGAAAACGGTAACAAAGCAGCAGGAACTCGTGCTCGTAAGGCTTCTTTGGAAATCGAAAAAGCAATGAAAGAATTCCGTAAAGCATCTTTGGAAGCTTCTAAGAAATAATAGTTAGAAGACTACTAAGATATCAGAAAAAAGAGAGGGCATATCGTAAGCGATATGCCCTCTTTCTGTTTTAATGCGGAATGACTTTGGGGCACGTGTAAAAACCTGTGTTTTCGTTTGTTATTTTTTGCTATAAAAAATCTTTGTAGTACCTTTGTTTTGCAATCATATAGCAATGTCAGAGAATCCATTAGTAAAGCTATTAAGCTACATACTCCCTTCGGAGTTCAACGAATATTTTGACCTTACCGATGTTAAGGAAGAAGAACGTGGCGTGGAGAAGATTCTCCATCTGTATCTTCACGAGAAGAACCTTCAGCCGGATGGTCACACAGAGCTGTCTCCCAACGGTTTCTACCCGGAATCATGCATCAACCACTTTCCTCTCAACGAGCACCGTACCGTTCTGCACGTATGCCGTCGCCGTTGGAAGGACGGTTTGGGCAGGACGTATAGCAGAGATTGGGAGTTGACAGCAAAAGGAACACGGCACACTAAGGAGTTTGCCGCTTTTTTAAAAGAATTCCTTGGATACATCCCCGATTACAGCCAGATCACTCCAGAAACCGTATCACATCAAGGCTGACGAGTTCGAACGTGCCTACAAGGATTTCCTCAGCGGTTACCGCACCTGGAAAGAATTGTCACATGCGGAGGACTGGCTTGTCTTCTATAAGAACATAGGGCCACAACTGAGCATTGACGAGACAGCGCTCTCTGACGGTGAACTTTATACAATAATCTCCAACAAGGCTGCCCATGGCGGCAAGGGAGCTATCGTGGCCATTATCAAGGGGACAAAGGTCGAGGATGTCGTAAAGGCGTTGATGCGCATCCTTTGGTACGAGAGGGCTAAGGTGCTGGAGGTAACGATGGACTTCTCCGAGAGCATGCATTCCATAGTAAAGCAGTGCTTCCCGTATGCCACGATAACCATCGACCGCTTCCATGTCCAGAAGGACTGCTACGATGCCATGCAGCAAGTGCGTATCAGGCACAGGCGCGAGGCCCAACGTACCGAAGTGGAAGCGCGCGAGCAGCACAAGCTCCGTAACAAGAAGAATGCCGAGGCACGAAAGAGACGTCTTGAGAAGAATGGAGGCAAACGGAAAGGAAAACAAGGACGGAAGCCTAACCGCAAGAATGAGAAGTACGAGCCTGTGAGGCTGTCAAACGGAGATACCGTCTGTGAACTCCTGACGCGCTCACGCTATTTGCTGATGACATCGGCAGATAAATGGACAGCGACTCAGAAAATCCGTGCAAGACTGCTGTTTGAACTCTATCCTGATATGAAGACCGCATATTCAATCTCGCACTCTTTGCGCATGATTTTCAATAACAAAAACGCCACAAGGGAAAGCGGGAAGAAAAGCCTCGCCCAATGGTATGCAAAAGTCGGAGAGTTCGGAGACGAAAACTTCAACACTGTTGCAGCAACCATCTATGAACGGCAGGGAGAGATTCTCAACTACTTCATCAATCGGTCTACCAATGCGTCTGCTGAATCTCTTAATTCAAAGATCAAGCAGTTTCGAGCACAACTACATGGGGTTATAGATGTAAAGTTCTTCTTATTCAGACTCTCAAAGATATTTGGCTAAACACAGGTTTTTGCAAGTGCCCCATGACTTTTAATTGTTTTAGTATGGATAGTGGCAATTATTTAAGTAGAAAGGTGTATCTTTGTATGTAGCAATCCCAAATATATGAATATATGAGTAATAAGATTTATCCTATCGGCATACAGAACTTTGAGAAAATCCGTAACGACGGTTATTTCTATATTGATAAGACTGCGCTGATTTACCAAATGGTAAAAACAGGTGGATATTATTTTCTTAGCCGTCCGCGCCGTTTTGGTAAGAGCTTGCTACTTTCTACTCTCGAATCTTATTTTTCAGGAAAGAAAGAACTTTTCGAAGGGTTGGCAATGGGAAAGCTGGAGAAAGATTGGATAAAATACCCCGTCATTCATTTAGACTTGAATGCAAAGAAATTCGATACAGTAGATGATTTAATTCGTCTTGTAGACCGGCAGTTGCTTGTATATGAAGCGCAATATGGTTCATGTTCGAAAGATGAAACGATAGACGACCGCTTTGTTACCCTGATCCGTATGGCAGCAGAGAAAACGGGAGAGCGTGTTGTGATTCTTGTGGATGAGTATGATAAGCCGATGCTGCAAGCAATCGGTAGGGATGAGTTGCAAGAAGAGTACCGGAATACATTGAAGGCTTTCTATGGTGTAATGAAGTCTATGGACGGTTACATAAAGTTTGCTATGCTGACAGGGGTTACTAAATTCGGTAAAGTCAGTGTGTTTAGTGATTTGAATAATCTGGATGACATATCGATGCGTCAGATCTATGTAGATATTTGCGGTGTCACCGAACAAGAACTTCATGATAATCTGGAGAGTGAGTTGCATGAATTGGCGGAAATTCGAGGGGTATCGTATGATGACGTTTGCAATGAACTGCGTGCGTGCTATGATGGCTATCATTTCACTCATAATTCTATTGGTATATACAATCCGTTCAGCCTTTTGAATGCATTTAAATATCAGGAATTCAGTAGTTATTGGTTCGAGACGGGTACGCCTACTTATTTGGTGGAACTGTTGAAAAAACATCATTATGATCTTCATCGCATGGCTCATGAAGAGACGACTGCCGAGGTTTTAAATAGCATTGATTCAACTTCCGACAATCCAATCCCTGTGATATATCAAAGTGGTTATCTTACTATAAAAGGATATGATCCTGAATTTGGTAATTATCGTTTGGGATTTCCTAATCGTGAAGTAGAACAGGGATTTATTAAATTTCTGCTTCCTTTCTATGCTAATACTAGTGCAGTGGAATCTTCGTTTGAAATACAAAAGTTTGTTCATGAAGTACGTTCCGGAGATTATGAGTCATTTTTCCGTCGCTTGCAAAGTTTCTTTGCTGATACTCCCTATGAGTTGGTTCGTGACTTAGAGTTGCATTATCAAAATGTTCTTTTTATAGTGTTCAAGTTAGTCGGATTTTATGTCAAGGCTGAATATCATACGAGTGAAGGACGTGTTGACCTAATCTTGCAAACAGATAAATTCATTTATGTTATGGAATTTAAGTTGAATGGCACGGCAGAAGAAGCGTTGCAGCAAATTAATGAAAAACATTATGCATTGCCATTTGAACACGATGAACGTAAACTATTTAAAATCGGAGTGAACTTTACTTCAGCAACACGAAATATAGAGAAATGGATGGTAGAAGCAGAGTAATATTAATATAGAATGAAATAATTATTTATAGCATGAAAAGCGGTTCGTTTGAATGAATCGCTTTTTTTATTTTCCAGAGTTGTCTGCTTTCCTGTTCGTAAACATCTTATCTTTTCTATTGCTTAGTTAATAAGAATATAAGCGTAGCTTTTTATTTCTTCAAAATTGACTAATTTTGTATTTATATATTTGCTAAACTTTTTTTCTTCTATACGCATCTCAAATTAAATCGTATATTTGCGAAAAGAATCAAGATCGGGAATGATGAACGAAAACGTCTTAGCTAAACTGAAGATACTTGCAGAATCTGCCAAGTACGATGTTTCCTGTTCCTCCAGTGGTACGGTGCGTTCCAATAAGCCGGGAACGCTGGGAAACACTGTGGGAGGATGGGGGATATGCCACAGTTTTGCCGAGGACGGTCGATGTATCTCGCTATTGAAAATCATGCTTACCAATTATTGCATTTACGATTGTGCCTATTGCGTCAACCGTCGTAGCAACGATCTTCCCCGCGCTACCTTTTCCGTTTCGGAATTGGTGGAGTTGACGATGGAATTCTACCGTCGTAACTATATCGAAGGGCTGTTTCTTAGCTCCGGAGTGGTCCGTAATCCGGACTATACAATGGAGAGACTTGTGCGTGTAGCCAAAGATTTGCGGCAAGTGTACCGTTTTAACGGTTATATCCATCTCAAGAGTATTCCCGGAGCCAGTCGCGAATTAGTGAATGAAGCCGGATTGTATGCCGATCGTCTTAGCGTCAACGTTGAAATTCCCAAAGAAGAAAATTTGAAACTGCTTGCACCGGAAAAAGACCATAAAAGCGTATTTGCTCCGATGAAATACATTCAACAAGGCGTGTTGGAGAGTAAAGAAGAACGGCAGAAGTTTCGCCACGCACCGCGTTTCGCACCTGCGGGACAAAGTACCCAGGTGATTGTGGGAGCTACCTCCGAATCGGATAAAGATATTCTTTTTCTTTCGTCGGCACTTTACGGGCGCCCCACCATGAAACGTGTCTATTACTCGGGCTACGTTTCCGTAAATACGTATGATAAGCGTCTTCCGGCATTGAAACAGCCGCCTCTGGTACGTGAAAACCGGCTCTATCAGGCTGACTGGTTATTGCGTTTTTATCAATTCAAGGTAGATGAAATTGTGGATGATTCTTATCCGGATCTCGATCTCGAAATAGACCCGAAACTTTCGTGGGCTTTGCGCCATCCCGAACAGTTTCCTGTCGACATCAATAAGGCAGACTACGAAATGTTGCTCCGTGTGCCGGGAGTAGGGGTGAAGTCGGCGAAACTGATTGTTGCTTCCCGTCGTTTTTCGCGGCTGGGATTTTATGAACTGAAGAAGATAGGAGTGGTGATGAAGAAAGCGCAATATTTCATCACTTGCAAAGAACTGCCTCTCCAGATGCAGACAGTGAACGAACTTTCTCCGCAACGGGTGCGCAGCTTATTGTTGCCGAAACCGAAAAAGAAAGTGGATGAACGTCAGCTGTTGCTTGATTTTGGCGAATAGTAAATATGCTTGGTGTTTTTTATGAATGTTTATATTTACGATAAAACCTTTGATGGGCTGCTGACGGCTGTGTTCGACGCCTATTTCCGCAAGACTTTTCCCGATGCTTTGTTGTCGGAAGGAGATGCTTTGCCTTTATTTTGTGATGAGCTGCATACGGTAGTGACCGATGAAGAAAAGGCCGGGCGTGTGTGGCGGGGATTGCAGAAGAAAGTTTCCTCTTCTGCTTTGGGTTGCCTCACGCAAAGTTGGCTGTCGGAACTTCCGGAAATAGGAATACTTATTTTTCGATATATCCGTAAAGCAATCGATGCCCCCCGCTCTATTGAAACCAATTTTGGTGATCCGGACGTTTTGCAATTAGCGCAAATATGGAAAAAAGTGGATGGCGAACGTGTGCACCTGATGCAGTTTGTCCGTTTTCAGAAAGCTGCCGACGGTACATTCTTTGCCGCTTTCGAACCGCAGTATAATGCGCTCCCGCTGACCGTTCACCATTTCAAAGATCGTTTTGCCGATCAGAAGTGGATTATTTACGACATGAAACGCCGTTACGGATTTTATTATGATTTGCAGGAGGTGACGACTATCTCGTTTGATGATGACAGCCGTGAATCCCATTTGATTACGGGGATGCTGGACGAAAGCCTGATGGACAAGGATGAGAAGCTTTTCCAACAACTTTGGAAGACATATTTCAAGGCCATTTGTATCAAAGAACGCATGAATCCGAGAAAGCACAGGCAGGATATGCCTGTACGTTATTGGAAGTATCTGACGGAAAAGCAGAAGTAGATTTCCATTTTGGGAGAGGAGCGAAAGTCTGACTATTCAATTCGCTGCACCGTTACATCCGGAAATTCCTGTATCAGCGAAAGCAGATGCCCTTCATCATTATTTCGTTTCGACTTGATAACCATGGTAACCTGATAAGATTCTGTTTCGCCCGTGTGTAGCGTTTCCATCTCGTAAGAGACTATCAGGTAGTCTTTAGAGTTGAATCTGTCCGCTATCTGTTTCAGTATGTCTTTGTTGGGAGTTGAGAAAGAAACCATTGAGCTTTTCATTCCGATGCTTTTAAATAGATAGCTAAGTAGTTCCAGTCCGACGAGGGTCAATATCGTGGCGGCAATACCGATGGTGTACATTCCTGCACCTACCGCCAAGCCGATACCTGCTGTTGCCCAGATTCCTGCGGCGGTAGTCAATCCGCGTACAATCTGTTTTTGAAAGATGATGGTTCCTGCACCGATAAATCCGATACCGCTGACAACCTGTGCCGCCACCCGACTGGGATCGAGTGTGACACTACTTTCTTTTATAATTTCCTGAAATCCGTATTGGGAAACAATCATAATCAAAGCACTACCTAGCGACACGAGAAAATGAGTGCGGTATCCGGCTTCTTTGGCACGGTATTCACGATCCAGTCCAATGATGGTTCCCAGTATTCCGGCGACCAATAAACGGATTACAAAATCCATATTCAACATCATGTGTTCAATCTCCTTTCTGTTTTTTATTGTTTGTGGAAAAATGCTTAGGACCATAAATATACAATTATTTCCCCTTTTTGTATCAATCATTTAGTAATATTTGAACGTATCCAATTCATTTTATCGTATATTCGCAGATTCAAATAAATGTTTAATCCCGCGACCGAGCAAATAATGAAGAAAAGAATTTTTTATATAATCAGCTTTCTGGTGATCTTCTGTATGGAGGTGTTGATAGCTTTGTATGTGCGCGACCGTTTCATACGACCTTATGTCGGAGATATGTTGGTGGTAGTGCTGGTATATAGCTTTGTACGTATCTTTCTGCCGACGGGGATTCCGCGGATGCCGTTTTATGTCTTTCTTTTTGCCTGTTTTGTAGAAGTCTTGCAATACTTCCAGCTGGTGGAAACATTGGGCGTTACGAACCGTGTAGCCCGAATTGTGCTGGGTTCTACGTTCGATTGGGGAGATATTGCCTGCTATGCTGTGGGATGCGTTTTCATTGTCTTATTCGAGCATTTCGTCCGGCGTAGATCATAGAGGACTTATTTCTCTTCCGCTTTGGTTTCGGATGGGTCCAGGCTGTGGCCGCAATATTTGCAAAACTCTGCATTATCTTCGTGTCCGGAGCGATGGCAGTTGGGACATTCTTTGTCTCTCCTGCGTTTATACTCTTTCATCATGGAGGCAGATACGATACCTGTGGGTACGGCGATAATCGTGTAACCGATTAGCATGACACAGGCGGAAAGGAATTTTCCGAGGCCGGTGGCGGGAGTAATATCTCCATAACCTACGGTAGTCATGGTGACGATAGCCCAATAGATGCTGTTCGGGATATTGTTGAACTGGGAGTTGGGTTGCGTTCCTTCAATCATATACATTAGCGTTCCGATGGAAGTCACCAGAATGACGACAAACAAGAAGAACACTGCAATCTTCTTACTACTTTCACGCAAGGCAGTGAGCAGCCGTTCCCCCTCATTCAGAAAGTTGAAAAGCTTGAAGACGCGGAACACACGTATCAGGCGGAAGGCGCGGATGATGAGTAGATAGCGGGCGCCCGGAAAAAGCAGACCGATGTAAAGAGGCAGCGTGGCCAATAGGTCTACGATACCGAAAAAGCTGAATATGTATTTCCGGGGACGGGGTGAACAGTAAATCCTCGTCAGATATTCGAAAGTAAAAAAGCCGGTGAAAAGGAACTCCATAATGACGAACGGAGTCGTCAGATAGGTGGGAAGTCCTTTCAGGCTTTCGATGATAACGAGCAATACGCTGACCAGAATACAGCCGATAAGAATCACGTCGAACAATTTCCCGGCAGGGGTGTCCGATTCGAAGATGATGACGTATAACTTTCGTTTCAGTTTCTCGTCATGCAAAAAACGATGGATTCTTTCTTTCAGTTTCATATCAATAGTGTTTGGCCGGAATTAAAGAAAAAGCCTTTTTAGTCGATGACCCACTGTTTATTGTAGGCAACGGTCTTTTGCGGGTTGTAATACATTCCCTCTTGTGTAGGAATATAGAGAATGTATGTCTTTCCGGTCTTGTTCTTCAATGAAGTGTCGCGCAGCCAGGGGTTGGCATCACGGAGTTGGGCATAGGTGATTCCCTGTGATTTTGCGTAGTCGTTCAGATCGTCGATAGAAGTGTTGACGGTTACCTCTTTATAAGGAATAGGCGGATACAGATGTTCCCGTTTCAAGAGGAATCCGTAACGTTGCGGGTTGTTGAATATCTCTTTGGCTGCCAGCAGACGGAACATGTAGCGGGAAGTTTCCTCTACCAGCCATAAGTCCATGGCATGACTTGCCAACTGCTTTTCAAGTTGGGAGGAGATACGTCCCTGTCCGGCGTTATAGGCGGCGGAGACAGCCATCCAGTCGCCATATTTGGCATACGCTTGTTTGAAGTATTTGCAGGCGGCAACGGTTGCTTTTTCAATATGGTAGCGTTCGTCTACGTTATCGTTCACTTCCAGCCCGAATTCCCGTCCGGTGGCAGGCATAAATTGCCACAGACCCGCTGCTCCTGCCGGAGAGCGTGCAATGTTGTTCAGGTTGCTTTCGATGACCATCAGGTATTTGAAGTCATCGGGAATGCCGTTTGCTTTCAGTATCGGTTCCACGATGGGGAAGTAACGGTTGGCACGCTTTATCAATAGCATGGTGGTGGAATGCATATAGGTGAAGGCCATCATCTCGCGGTCCATCCGTTCGCGGCGGTCGTAGCACCGGAGATCAATCGTTTCCCCGTCGAAGGTGACTTGTGTGGGAACGGTAGGCGGAGTAACGCAATACGGCACTTCCGATTTAGCGGAATGTTGTTCGTTCACTTGGCTGCTGCCTGTCAATACAGGGATGGAAGCACCGATGCAAAATACTAATATAAGTGTAAGAATATAGTTGATTTTCATTCGTCTTTTCATTTTATAACCTTTTTGGATGCTTCAATGTTTACGTCTATCTTGCAAAGATAACCTCATTTTGCCTTTTTCAAAGAACTTTTCTTGCATTTTATACGTTTTTCTAATAGAGTTAAATAAACAATGAATCAAGATGAATATAGCAATGACCGGAGCTACCGGATATATCGGTAAACATCTTTCTAATTATCTCACAGAAAAGGGCGGACACCGGATCATTCCTCTGGGAAGGTCGATGTTTCGCGAAGGTATGTCCGGTTATTTGATTCAGACATTGACCCATTGCGATGTTGTCATCAATCTGGCAGGTGCACCTATTAATAAGCGTTGGACACCGGAATATAAACAGGAGCTTTTCAATAGTCGTATTGTCGTAACCAATCGTATTATCCGCGCTTTGAACGCAGTCAAGACGAAACCGAAACTGATGATTTCGGCTTCCGCCGTAGGCTATTATCCTTCGGAAGCGGAGGTGGACGAATATACCCGTACCCGTGGAGAAGGCTTTCTGTCCGATCTTTGCTATGCGTGGGAAAAGGAAGCGAGACACTGTCCCGAACCTACCAGGCTCGTTATTACACGCTTCGGCGTAGTGCTTTCTCCGGATGGGGGAGCGATGCAGCAGATGCTTCGTCCTTTACAGGCCACAAAGATAGCCACCGCCATCGGTCCCGGTACGCAAGCTTTTCCATGGATATCGATACACGACCTTTGTCGTGCAATGGAATTCTTTATCACTCACGAAGAAACACGTGGTGTATATAACTTGGTTGCCCCGCAACAGATCTCGCAAAATGCTTTTACCCATGCGATGGGAAAGGCTTATCAGGCATGGACAACGATTGTGGTTCCTCAAAAAGTTTTCCGAATCTTATATGGTGAAGCTGCCTCTTTCCTGACTGCCGGTCAGAGAGTCCGCCCTACGCGTCTGACGGAAGCGGGATTTCATTTCTCCATTTCCAATGTCGAACGTCTTTTCAGAGGTACGGATCACAGTACGGTTACCTCTCTCGACCTGCACCGGTATATGGGACTCTGGTATGAAATAGCCCGTTACGAGAACCGTTTTGAACATGGACTTGTAGACGTCACGGCTACTTACACGCTTCGTCCCGACGGCATGATTCGTGTAGAGAACCGGGGATGCAAACGTAATTCTCCTTACGACATCTGCAAGACTGCCAACGGACACGCCAAGATACCCGATCCCGCACAGCCGGGTAAACTGAAAGTGTCTTTCTTCCTTAGCTTCTATTCTGACTATTACGTCTTGGAGCTGGATGAAGAGAATTATAACTATGCTTTGGTAGGTAGTAGTACCGATAAATATCTCTGGATACTAAGCCGTACACCTCAACTGCCGGAAGCAATCAAGAAGAAACTCGTCACCGTTGCCGAACGCCGTGGATATGATACGAGTCAGTTGAAGTGGATTGACCAACTCTAATCCCAATCCCTGCTAATAACCCAAGATTATTTTGCAAGAGTACTCAACGAACAATAAGCCAACTTTAAAGTAACAGAAATTATGGATTACGAAATTATTCATCAGCCCGAACAAAAATTGTTCAAGACAGAAGTAGACGGTCGCACCGCCTTTGTAGAATATCGCCTGATAGGTGATTCTCTTGATATTATCCACACAATTGTACCCCGTCCGGTAGAAGGCCGCGGAATAGCTGCTGCACTGGTGAAAGCTGCTTACGGCTACGCATTGGCCAACGGGATGAAACCGAAAGCAACGTGCTCTTATGCAGTGAAGTGGTTGGAAAGACACCTGGAAATAAATGGTTAAATACTCGCTTTTGATTCGTCGGAAAAGGAAATAATATTATCTTTGTAATTGGAAATCAATGAAGAAAAATAGTGTTATGATAAAAGAAGGTGAAAAGGTAAAAGTGGATCCTAGGTTAACGGGACTCGATGAATGGATAGAGGGTACAGTAATTGATATTGAACATAATCCGTTCAAAGGCTTAGTTATAGCGATTCGTGATAAATTTAACCGTATTTTCTTTGGTGAGCAGAAATATTTTATTCCTGTAAATGAGGATAATGTATGTATGCAATAGCCTTTGATATGGTCATTACAGACCTACGTGCCAATTATGGAGAGCCTTATAACAATGCCTATTTTGAAATAAATAAAGTGTTGCGTCAGTATGAGTTTTATAATACGCAGGGTAGTGTATATCTAACAGAGAAAACTGATATGGCAAATCTTTTTCGTGCAATTGATGCATTGAAACGTATTCCTTGGTTTCAGGCGTCAGTTCGTGATCTCCGTGCGTTTCGTGTAGAAGACTGGTCGAACTTTACGGATTTTATAAAAGAAAATAAGTAGATAAGCTTTCAGGCCTGAATATGTATTCATGCCTGAAAGCTCTTTTTATTTCTCAATTACTGTTTCCACCTCTTCAACTGTGGAAAGTACTCTTTCATCGCTTTCCGTGCTTCCTCCACCGTGTATTTTACTTTCGAATCTTTATTGAACTCGTTAAGAAAATTTAGATTATGTTCGATCATCTCGTCCATGGTGCACTCTTTCGTGAAATGTCCGTCCGCATAGCAATAGTGGCAATAATCTTCGTTCTTGCTACCATTTGCTTCTTTTCCAAAAGTTGAGTCGTCTATCGGCATACCGCAACTTTGACAAAATTTTTGTTCCATTTTTCAGTTAGATTATAAGTTTATGTTACAGGCAATCGTTTCCACATCCAGCGGGGAATCATTTTCCAGAAAAAGACCAGTATCCGGTAGCGCCAGTCGATCACCACTATCCGTTGTTTCCGCTCCAGTGACCAGGCAATGTGGCGTCCCACTTTGGCTGCGTCCATCAACATCGGATAATGTTTTCCGTCATTCAGCAAATCGGTGGCAACAAATCCGGGACGGATATCAGTAAAACGGATATTCAGTTTTTGTAAATATGAAAGCTGTTCGAGAGCATCTATGTAAGTGTTCTGGAAACGTTTGGTGGCAGAGTAGGCAGGAGCCACTCCAAGTCCTTTCGTTCCCGCGATGGAGCTGATGACTGCCAGGTGACCGCCTCCGCTTTTCCTGAAATAGATGAAAGCGGTATCCACCATGCGGATAAATCCATCTACATTGGTGTATGCTGTGTTCAGCTCCACCTCCATGTTCAGATTCGTGTTCTGGAAACCGATGCCCGAGCTAAGAAGAAACAAATCCATGCCGCCCACCTTGTCGATGAGCATATTCAATTTCTCGCCTGCATCTTCCTGGGTTACGTCCAACGTTTGAATTTGAATCTGATCCGGTGCTGCCCGTTGTAGGTTTTCGAGAGCAGATTGCCGTCTGCCGGCTACTCCGATTTGCCATCCATCCAGTAACAGACATTTTGCAACTTCTTGTCCGATGCCGGAGGTAGCGCCAATGATAATGGCTTTTTTCATTACTGATTTTTTTAGTAAGTTATAGGTTCAATAAATGTCGTATGGCCTGCCAGGGTGCATAAAGCAACATCCTCGGTCCGGAGAAACGCATCACCTGTCGCATTCGTTCGCGCATGACGGGTTTGTAACAATGTACGGTGCATTCCTTGCATGCACTCTTCTTCTCTCCAAACGGACAATGGTCGAGACGTGCGTGGGCATAGCGGAGCAACTCTTCACAGTCGGCACAAAGAATTGTATTTTTTTCTTTTTTCCGGCAATAGAGGCGGATCATCAACTCTACCGTTTTCTTTTCGTGCGCAATGCGTGATGCTTTCATCTCTTTCTTTTTTACACTTTGGAGTGACAAAGATAGCGAAGATTATGCAGAAATGCAGGCGTATTCTGTTAAAATACACCTTCTTCTTTTTTCTATTTTGAAAAGCACTCTTTCATTTTGGTAGGGTATTTAGAGATTACTTTTTCAAAATGAAAAAAATATTGCATTGATTATAAGCGAATTATCAGAGTCCCTTTCATTTTGGCATACTCTTGGCTATGTGGGGAACATACAAAATGATTCATGAGTTATGGAAGAGTACATTTCAGATAACAGTCTGTATATTCGGAGTAAGAATAATAGCATGATTAACCGGAAGATGATAGGGCGCGTGCTGGGTATGTTGCTATTTATCGAATTGGGGATGTTCTTACTTTGTGCCGGAGTGTCGGCTGGTTACGGGGAAAGTGATTATAAATACTTTCTTTACACCTGTATCATCAATGCTGTGGTAGGCGGATTGTTACTGCTCTACGGACGGGGAGCGGAAAATAAGATGAGCCGGAGAGACGGATATTGTGTGGTCACTCTTTCATGGGTGTTTTTTACCTTTTTCGGCATGCTTCCTTTTTATTTTAGCGGAAGCATTGATACGATAACCAATGCCTTTTTCGAAACCATGTCCGGGTTTACCACTACAGGAGCTACTATTCTCGATGATATTGAATCCCTTTCCCACGGTATGCTTTTCTGGCGAAGCCTGACGCAGTGGATCGGTGGTTTGGGGATTGTGTTTTTCACGATTGCCATTCTTCCTATCTTTACCACGGGAGGAGTGCAACTCTTCTCTGCTGAATCTACGGGAGTGACGCACGACCGTACCCATCCGAAAATCAATGTCATGGCCAAGTGGTTGTGGACAATTTATCTGGTATTGACAGTTTCGGAAACTGTCTTATTGATGTTTGGGGGCATGAGCTTGTTTGATGCCATTTGCCAGTCGTTTGCCACTACTGCTACGGGCGGATATTCTACCAAGCAGAACAGTATATCTTACTGGAATTCTCCGTATATAGAATATGTGGTGGCTATCTTTATGATTGTTTCCAGTATCAACTTCTCTTTGTTTCTGATGTGTTTGAAAGGAAAAGTCGGTCGTTTATTCAAAGATGAAGAGTTACACTGGTTTTTGGCGTCAGTGGGTATCTTGACTTTTCTTATCACGTTGGCGCTCGTCTTTCAAAATCATTATGACTAGGAACTGGCTTTCCGGAAAGCATTATTCCAGGTGTCTACGGTGCATACTTCCTGCGGTTTTGCTACGGATGATTATAATATGTGGCCTCCTTTCACGTGGTTACTGTTGTTTATTGCGATGCTTTCGGGAGGGTGTACGGGTTCTACCAGTGGAGGTATCAAGAATATGCGGTTGCTGATTGTGGCGCGTGCCATCCGGAATGAGTTCAAACATCTGCTCCACCCGAATGCCGTGCTTCCCGTACGTATCAATAAGCAGACGGTGTCTTCTTCTATCGTAACTACCGTATTGATTTTCTTTGCTTTTTATCTGGTTCTGATCCAGATTGGGTGGACGGCTCTTTTGTTTTTGGGAGTTGGCTTTTCCGAGTCCGTCAGTACGGTTATTTCGAGTATAGGCAATGTCGGTCCGGGATTAGGGACTTGCGGGCCTGCATATTCGTGGAATTCTTTACCTGATCTGGCAAAGTGGATACTTTCTTTTCTGATGCTGGTGGGACGTCTGGAATTGTTTAGTGTACTCCTGTTGTTTTATCCGGGATTCTGGAAGAATAGATAAACTGTAAATCATGAACGGACTTCTGAAACATCGTTGGAAGGGTTTGTGGTTGACGGAAACAATCTGTATCTTTGCAGCATGAAAAAGTTATTGTGTCCGCAATGCAAGATTGCAGCTATGTATGTGAAGAATGAACAGGGTGACAGGCTGCTGGTTTATGTGCTCGAAGATGGTGAAGTCGTTCCCAAATATCCGGAAGATTCGATGGAGGGGTTCGATTTGACAGAAGTCTTCTGCCTGGGATGCTCGTGGCATGGTTCACCTAAGCGGTTGGTGAAACGATAGACCGGGGGCATTCATGCTCTCATTCTGATTTTTTTGCTTTATGTCAACTAAAAGAGGAACGCAAATCAAGAACTAATTCATTGAATTTTCCGTATCTTTGCATCCGATTTTAGAACATAGACGTATGGCAACTTCTAAAGAAATGACGGCAGGGCCGGCATTACCTCTCATTTTAAAGTTTACGCTGCCGCTTTTACTCGGCAATCTGTTGCAACAAACGTATTCGCTTGTTGATGCTGCAATTGTAGGAAAGTTTTTAGGAATTAACGCGTTAGCTTCTGTTGGAGCCAGCACATCGGTGGTGTTTCTTATTCTCGGGTTCTGCAATGGATGTTGCGGAGGTTTCGGAATACCCGTTGCGCAGAAGTTTGGGGCGCGGGATTACAGTACGATGCGCAGTTATGTGGCCGTCAGTCTGAAACTGGCTGCGGGAATGTCTGTGGTGATTGCTCTTCTCACCTGTATTTTATGTGAGGATATTCTTCGGATCATGCGTACGCCGGAGAATATTTTCGAAGGGGCGTATGCTTATTTGCTTGTCACGTTTATTGGTGTGCCGTGTACTTTCTTCTATAATCTTCTTTCGAGCATTATCCGTGCGTTGGGAGACAGTAAGACGCCTTTCTGGTTTCTGCTGTTTGCTGCTGTTCTGAATATCATTCTCGACTTGTTCTGTATTCTGGTACTTGACTGGGGAGTGGCGGGAGCTGCTATTGCTACTGTCTTTTCGCAAGGATTGTCGGCTGTTCTCTGCTACATTTATATGTACCGGAAGTTTGAAATATTGCAAGGTACTCCGAAAGAACGCCGGTTCCAGTCGAAACTGGCTAAGACGCTGCTTTACATTGGTGTGCCTATGGGATTGCAGTTTTCTATCACGGCTATCGGCAGCATCATGCTTCAGAGTGCGAATAATGCATTGGGAACAGCGTGTGTGGCAGCTTTTACGTCTGCTATGCGCATCAAGATGTTCTTTATCTGCACGTTCGAGAGTCTGGGAATTGCGATGGCTACGTATAGCGGACAGAATTATGGGGCAGGAAAACCGGAGCGTGTCTGGTTGGGAATTAAGGCGAGTGCTTTGATGATGATCGTTTATGCGGCATTTACATTCGTTCTTCTGATGGTGGGAGCCAAATATTTTGCATTGATCTTTGTAGATCCGTCGGAAACGGAAATACTGTTGGATACCGAGTTATTCCTGCATATCTCCTGTATGTTCTTCCCGATGCTTGGATTGTTGTGTATCCTGCGCTACACGATTCAGGGAGTGGGATATACCAATCTAGCCATGTTTTCGGGAGTGGCGGAGATGATTGCGCGTATCCTTGTCAGCATTTACGCTGTGCCTGCATTCGGTTTTATTGCTGTCTGCTACGGTGATCCGATGGCTTGGATAGCGGCAGATTTGTTCCTCGTACCGGCATTTATCTACGTTTATCGCAGGTTGAAGAAGCAGGTTTTCACAAGTACGGTTACTGTTTAGAAGTCGGCCTCTTTCTGTATGCGTAGAATCTTTCCGCTGATGGGATGACGGAACTCTATATATTCGGCGTGGAGGTATAGTCTGTCCGCTTTCTTTCCGTAAAGTTCATCCCCAAGAATGGGGCAACCCAATCCCTCCGGATGGGCGGCGTGTACCCGTAATTGGTGTGTCCGTCCGGTCAACGGATAGAAAGCAATACGGATTTGTTTTTCTGATTCACTGATGATGCGGTATTCTGTAATCGCTTCTTTCCCGTGTTCTCTACTGACGATTTGCCGGGGACGATCAAGGGGATTCAAACAGAGAGGGAGTTCGATTCTTCCTGTTCTTCCGGGCGGCAGTGCTGTCTTCTCTACTGTTGCTGTTACCCCATCCAACACGGCTACATAGCGTTTCTTGATACTTCTGCTTGCAAATTGTGCCTGCAAATGTTGATGTACCTCTTTCGTTTTAGCTACGAGCAATAATCCGGAAGTCGCCATATCAAGGCGATGTACAATCATAGGTCCGGTAGCATCGGGATACTTCTTTTTCAGGCGATGATAGACTGAATCTCTGTCCTCCTCCTTTCCCGGAACGGACAACATTCCTGCCGGCTTATTGACTACCACTAACCATTCATCTTCATATACGATTTCCAGTTCTTCATCCTCATGGATGGAGTTCAGCAACGGATTCTCGTCTACTTCCAATCCTTGCAACATGTGATGCAAAATAGGTTCACATTTTCCCTTGCAGGAAGGATAATAATATCCATGATGCCGGATTTCGTTTTTAGGAGAGTCGCCCCACCAGAATTCAGCCATAGCCAATGGCTTTAATTGATGAAGATATGCATATTGCAACAACTTAGGCAAAGCACATTCACCCGCACCGGCAGGAGGAACTTTCTGAACTGTCTGCTCGAAGATTGTGTATAGGTCTTTCACTTCTCCTCTGGCATTCAGCATCCGGAACTGCTCGAACAACTTTCTTTGCAAGGCTGCCGAACGTTCTTTCCGTTCGGTTTTCAGTTGTTCTATTTCAGTCTCGAAGTGTCTCGTTTCCGTTTCGAGTTCTTCCAATCGTTTCTTCCATTCTTTTTCCAGTCGTTTGTATTCCGCTTTCTGGTATTGGCTTTCCCGGATCAGGGAGGCTTGTTCCTCTTCGGAAAGGGTAGAGGGGGATTGGCGGCGAATCTCTCTCGCCTCCTTTGCTGCTTTGAGTTCTGCTTTAGCCTGATTCAAAATAGCTTTAGCCTGTTCTGTTTCCGTCTTCCACTTTTCTTTTAAATCGAGATAAGAACGATTGTTTTCTAATTCACGAATACGGATATTGATGGAAGATATTTGTTCTTCTTCAATTTTGAAGAATCCTTCCGGTTGCAATAAGTCGTAGACAGGAGGGACAAAATAAGGATGCAGATTCTTTCCTGCCAGATTGCCGGAGAAAGCAGCGAGATAGCCAATTTCATAGACTGCTTCTTTTTTTGTAGTCTCTTGTTTATTTTCTTTTTGTACAATCAGTACCCCGAACATTTTTCCGAAAGCTAATTCTTCTTGCCATTCCTTCCGGCTCGCGATATGTTTTTTCACTTCTTCCGCTGCCAACACGCACAATGGATGAGGCGTATAGTGGAAAGGATAAGTGAATTTATCCGGTAACGCAAGGTGAGAAATGGGTTGCTTGAAAAAATGTATCATCGGTTTATATATATGAATGAATGTGATTACCTTTGCAAAAGTAAAGTAAATCCGTGAATTATTGAATGAAGTAACATGAATAGAATGGGAGAGAAACCTAAATTTGCCTTTCTTGGCAACAGTCACATGGCATTTTGGGCATTGGATGTCTACTTTCCTTCATGGGAATGTCTGAACTATGGTGCTCCCGGTGAAGGGCTGGCCTATGTGGAGTCTTTTGCGGTAGACACTTCCGATTGCCAGGTCGTCGTTCAATTCGGAACCAATGATATTTATCAGTTGAACGATGAAAATATAGATGAATATGTAGAGCGTTATGTAAAAGCGGTTCTTGCCGTCCCTTCACTGAAAACATATCTTTTCTGTATTTTTCCGCGTAATGATTATGATGATTACAGTACGGCTGTGAATAAATTTATCCAGATCCTTAACCGGAAGATACACGAAAAATTGCAGGGAACAGATATTGTCTATCTGGACGTATTCAATCGTTTATTGCAGGATGGCAGGCTGAATCCGGAGTTGACTCTCGACGATTTACATTTGAATGGTAAGGGGTACAGTATTCTGACAGAAGCACTGAAACAGGCTTCCAGTTTGTAAAACATACCTAAATACTTCATTCCTTGCTTTTATTTATAAATTTGGTGGCATATCAGTTTATTTTTCCTATTTTTGTCCCCAATTTAATAGTAAATAACCCCCATAAAAACGATAAGACTTATGGAAAAAGTAATTATCAATTCGTATGAAGAATTCGAAAAACTAGTAGGCCAACAGATAGGTGTTTCCGATTATGTGGAACTCTCGCAGGAACGTATTAATCTTTTTGCTGATGCAACGCTGGATCATCAATGGATTCATGTAGATACGGAACGTGCGAAAGTAGATAGCCCTTATCATAGCACGATTGCTCATGGCTACCTGACATTGTCTATGCTTCCTTATCTGTGGAATCAGATTATCCAGGTAAATAACCTGAAGATGATGATTAACTACGGTATGGATAAGATGAAATTCGGTCAGGCTGTATTGTCAGGACAGAGTGTGCGTCTGGTGACTACTTTGCACTCATTGACCAATCTGCGTGGTGTGGCAAAAGCAGAAATTAAGTTTGCTATCGAAATAAAAGACCAACCAAAGAAGGCGCTGGAAGGAATTGCTGTATTCCTTTATTATTTCAATTAATAATAAGCTGAAAAAGACACAGATTCTATCTACTTGTGATAGTGACGGTATCCGATAAGGATAGTGACGGTATATAACAACGATACCGTCACTATCACAAGCGGATACCGTCACTATTTTTTCTGTCCGCAAAAACATATTCTCAAAACAATAACGTTCCATTTCTGTTTTAGATAAGTATCAGATATTAATGAAGTATCAAAAAACAGGAATTATGTCATTAAGTAATCTTCTCATCATATTTTCGTCATCGTTTATGGCGCTTTTTCCGGTGATAAATCCTCTGGGAAACGGTTTTGTTGTCAATGGATTTTTTACAGACCTCGATCCTCAACAACGGAAAGCGGCTATTCAGAAACTGACGTTCAATTTTATAATGATTGGTGTAGGGACGTTGGTGATAGGGCATCTGTTTCTATTGATTTTCGGTTTGGCTATTCCCGTTATTCAGTTGGGAGGCGGAATACTGATCTGTAAGACGGCAATGGAGTTGTTGGGCGATTCGGGTTCTACTGATAAAGGAGAAGAGGCCAGCCAGAATGTGGATGGTTTCAGATGGAAGAATATCGAACAGAAGATTTTTTATCCCATCACGTTTCCTATCAGTATCGGACCGGGCAGTATATCGGTTATCTTTACTTTGATGGCGTCTGCCAGTGTTAAAGGCAAATTGTTGCAAACTGGGATTAATTATTTAGTCATTGCGCTTGTTATTATTTGTATGGCGGCCATCTTTTATGTATTCCTTTCACAAGGGCAGAGGTTTATTCAGAGGTTGGGACCGGTGGGAAATCAAATCATTAATAAGCTCGTAGCCTTTTTTACTTTCTGTATCGGTATTCAGATTTCAGTGACGGGTATATCTCAAATATTCCATCTGAATATACTCTGATTGATAGGTATATTCTTATTTGACAGCTAAATACGTATTTGTACTTATTGAAATGAAAGTGATAAAAACAATCAATTTTTCTTTGCTTTCATAGCCTTTAGGGTGTTTCTTCGTACAGAGCGGATGGCAGGAACCAGTAAGTCGGGCTCCATGATTTCCAGTATTGTGCGTAGTTCCTGTTGCAGTTCCGGGATGGAGCGCGTCAGTTGATAAGCCAGTTTCATGCAGAGAGATTGCACACCGGCTGGTTCTTCACGTGATATCATGCGTTCCATGCAGAAATCGAGGAAATCCACTCGTGGCGGGTCGGCGGCAGGTTGCTGGCATATCAGGTTCAGGATCATTCTCCGTTTTCCCGAGTGTGGGCAGGTCATGGCAGCGTCAATCAATTCTTCTTGTTTCCGGCTCAACCATGCTACATCTGCCTTTGAGAAATGAGTACATACCCACAATGCCTGATAGGAGACGATAGCGTCTTCATCGAATATCAGTTGGTAGATTTCTTCTCTAAGCCGTTCATCATCCTGTATAAAGTGGAGTACCTCTCTGATATCTTCAATGTGTACTCGTTCGGATAATCTTGCACGTAGGTTCATGTAGCTTTCGTTTTTGGGAAATTAATCTCTATTAGCGGAATCAGCTTCCGGCAGTTGCAAATGGAGAATGGGGAAAGGTTTGCCCATGCTGTCCGTTTCATCTCTGCCGATGACTTGGAATCCCAAATGGAGATAGAACTGGAGTGCTTTTTCATTCTGCTCGTTTACGTCCACCTTATCCATATGTTTTTTGTCTCTTGCATATTCCATTAATCGTTTGCCATATCCTTTTCCTTGTTCGTCGGGGTGTACGAATAACATTTCGATCAGTTCGTCGCTCAATCCCATGAAGGCGGCCATCTTTCCGTTGGCATTCCGGATAACAAAAAGTTCAACAGCGGGTAGATAATGCTTCCGCACCAGTGGTTTATAAAATTGGATATGCTCTTCCGTCAGGAAATCATGCGTGTGGCGAACGGACATTTCCCATACATGGAGGATTTCATCATAGTCTTCCGGAGTAGGTTGGGAGATGCCGGGCAGGTAGTAGCACTGGTGGTCGTAGATGTTTCCGTTGTAAGTCAGTTCTGCCTGATGAAGTGTACCTTCATAGATGAAACCGTTCTTTTTCAGTACTTTCTGCGAACGTTTATTGTGCGGATAACAGGTCGCTGTGATGAGGCTAAGCCGCAATTCTTCAAAGCCATAGTTGAGGACACCCTGCACTGCTTCGGTCATGTACCCTTTGCCCCAATGAGATTCGTCGAGCCAGTAACCCAACATTCTCACTTGCGGATTTTCGCGTTTAGGGTCGGGGATAATTCCTACGGAACCGATTAGCTGTTTTGTATCTTTTAGTATCACTGCCCATATCCCCTCCTGGTCGATAAATGTGGAATGAAGTATCCGGCGGGATTCATCCAATGTACGATGGGGCGGCCATCCGGCATTGTTTCCCAGATTCGGGTTCTGGCAGCAAGCGAAAAATGTTTCTGCATCTCTTTCTTCGAAAGGGCGGAGAAATAAACGTTCTGTATGGAGCGTCACAGGGGGAATACTTTCTATTTCAGTTTCCTGTCTTGCTTTGTTTTTCGATTCGTTTGCAGTTTTCCGATATACGCACTCAATCCGGTTTCCGTCAGGATCGAGGACTACACTTTCAAAGTATCCGTCTCCCGAAGTACGCGGTTCGCCGGCAATGGTATATCCTTCCGAACGCATTTGTTCGGTGAAGCGTAATACTTCTTCCTGGCTGGGGAAGGTGAAAGCAAAGTGTGTCAGTCCAACTCTGTTTTCTTCAATGGGAGTGTTCTGTACATCTGTACGGCTCATCAGTTCCAAGTCTGTTCCCTCTCCAAAGGAGATAAAATAGGACTCGAATCCTTTCTTGGGATTGATATATTTTTCATTGCTTTTTCCTCCGAAGAAGCGGACATAGAACTCTTTTAGTTCTTCCAGACGAAAAGTCCAGATAGCGATATGATGTAGTTTCATATAAATGAATTTTCTAATTTCTATTACTTTGTTTCAATCTTCATTCGTACCGAACGTACTTTGTCTCCATCTTAATGCTGCATTACATATTCGTAAACGATACGGGAAATATCAGCGATAATTTTACTGTTCGCCTGATTATTTTCTTCAGAATCCTTCACGAAGACAGCTATACTATAAGTACGTCCACCGGGCAAAAGAACGAAACCGATGTCATTACAACCGATTTGTTGTCCTTTCGCATTAAGATCTCCCGTTCCGGTTTTATGACCGACGGTTAC
Source organism: Bacteroides celer (assembly GCF_002632415.2). NCBI lineage: Bacteria > Pseudomonadati > Bacteroidota > Bacteroidia > Bacteroidales > Bacteroidaceae > Bacteroides > Bacteroides celer. The sequence goes on from NZ_CP178209.1 coordinate 1,706,781, forward strand.
TTTTTTGTCGAGCAACGGAGCAACCAGACGGTCTTGTCCGGTTTGACACTCCACCATTGTTTGAAATATGAAGTCTTTGTACACTTTGGGAAACAATGGCTTCTTACGGAATATTTCCACTAATTCGGCTGCGGCTAACGGAGTAGTCCAATTTTCATAACATAGGTTCAAGTCTTCGTGCATGGCAGTTTCCGTACCGGCAATGGCACATTCCCGAATTCCCAGTGAATGGATATACTTGTTTACGGCATTCGGACCTCCCTGATAATCAAAAAGAATATCGCAGGCATTGTTGTCACTCTGTTGGAGTGTATATTTTAGCAGGTCGGCAATACTCATTTCAATTCCGCCCTGCGGATATTTATCTCGTAGCGGACTGTAAGTATCCGGCTTTAAATCCGATTTTTTAATGGGTAACCGGGTTTCCAGCGATTGCTTCTGTTTTCCCATATAATCTGCCAATGCTAATGCCTGATGAAACTTGAATACGCTCATCAGTGGATAGTGAATATCATTATTGACAGTTATCGTATCTTTCCCATCAATGATGACGGCTATTCCTATTTCGGCCTTCTTTCCCTTGATGGCTTCTTTCAACTGTGTCTCAAGTTGAGTTTGTCGGGCAAACAGGAGGGTGGGGACTAAACAAAGAAATACTATGAATGAACGCATAATCAATTTCTCTTTTAACGGGTTACTAATTCTCTATTGAAATCATATTCTCTGTTGAAGTCACAAAGGTATAAATAGTAATTGCCTTTGCAAATTCTCATTCAAAAATAGTGATGTCAGATAAGAAATTCCTACTTTTGTGAATGAATCAATTAATGAGTAAGTGTTATGATAAGATGTCAGTCGGAATTATTTCAATCATCGGTAAAATTAGTAGATGGCTTGAAAATGAACACAAAAGAGGAGTTAAAGCAGGTGGCGAAAATTTTGCTTTTATCTGTTCCCACAAAACTGCGTAAAGATGAATATGCGGAATTTTTAGCAGAAGCAGTTTTGGCTTGCCCCGACATGTGGCTTCCCCGATTGACACAGTATGAGCTGACTTTGCTTGATAAGTTGGTGAAAGCGGGAACTGATACGTATGTAGAAACTACAAATTCATTTATGGTGAGTACGTTGGAAATTCTGTCTTTCGTAGCGACGGATACTTGTCACTTGGAAGAAAGTAAAGTCCGCTACATGATTTGTGATGAATTGCGTGAAGCCGTAGCTCCTTATTTAAATAATTATTTGACTTCGGAAAAGCAGGCAATCCGTTTTATGGTAGAGCAGTATGCTTATGGAATCATAAATTTATATGGTTATCTGTCTTATTTCGATCTGTTAAGTATGCTGGTTGACTATTTGCAGGATTCGGTGACGAAAAGAGAAATAGCCGATAGTTTGGCTAATTCGGCATTGATACAGCGGCTAACCTTTGAGGCGGTGGATGGTTATAACTCTACTATTTGTATACAGTCTCCATTTTTGGACGATTTAGATGATTTGGAAGAAAAAATGTATGCTCGTCGTGAAATAACAAATAGGAAGAAGTTTTCCAAAGAAGAAGCTTTTGCGGCAGGAATGATGCCGTTAGTCGTTATTCCTAATCCGTGTTGGGATGAATTGAAGGTATATATGATGAAGAAACTGGGATATACGGAGGAAAAAGCGGATAGCAGTTTGGCATATTTGTGGCTTACTGCTCAAACGGAAGAAAATTCAATGTCTATTATTACTTCAATGATTAGCCATAAACTTTCTTCCATGCAGGAGCTGCAAGAGGCTATTGAACTATTTATGGATTATGTGAATCATTGTCCCCGTTGGTTTCTGAAAGGCTATTCTTCGGATGAAGCATTCGTTTTATTTGAAAAAGAAAAATTGAAGAATAATCCTCCCCGTATTGTTGCAGGTCCGAATATGAAGGCTGCCGGTATGGACATTACTCCGGAAATGCAGGCAAGGATAGACAATTTGTTTCGTGGTATGCCTTCCGGACACACGGTCGGAAGGAACGATCCTTGTCCCTGTGGAAGCGGGAAGAAGTATAAAAAGTGTTGTGGAAGAAATAATTAAGAGGAAGAAAATTGTGACAAATATGTAACATAAATACAGAAGGGGGCACAAATAAGAAGGTTATATAAAAGAGTAAAATATTCATTATGATTACATTAGATAATTTTGAGAGCTGTGTGCCATATAGAATATTAGTGCGCGGAGAAGAGTATTATGAAACAGGGGCTGTTTCTGAATTGGAAGAAGATTCGCCCGGTGAATGGACTGCGACAGTAGAGGGTACGGTGAATTATAACGTAGAGATATCTATGGACGGAAAAGAAATAGAGACTTGGTACTGTGATTGTCCGTATGATGGGGAAATTTGTAAACATGTAGTAGCCACCTTACTGGCAATTCGTGATAATGAGAAAAAGGTGAGTCGCAGTGCCTTTTCCAAGATGAAAGCAAAGGTAGAGGAAGCCGTTGTTTTAGAGGAGACCAAAGAAGCGGTCAAGGCTTGTCAGCCCTATGTGGAAATAGGACAATTATTGTCATTCGTTAAACCACAAGAACTTTCACAATTTATATATGAATATGCCTCTATGCATCCGGAGTTTAAAACAGCCCTTTTGAATCGTTTTATAGCTAAAGAGTTGTCTGTAACGTCAAGGGACAAGAATTATAAAGCAGAGATTCAAAAAGTGTTTGATAGCTCCAATTATAGTAAAAAGTCTCGTTATCGCAATCGCTACGATGATTTTGAGTGTGATTGGGAAGCTGTTTTCAATCAGATGGATCTTTTCTTGGAGAAAGCGGATTTCTTTCTGAAATTGGGAAACATAGAAAGCACTGTCGCTATAGCTCTTCAAACGCTTCGTTCAATCGGTGAAAATTATGATGATGAACTTTTGTATAATGATGATCTCTGCCCTTCTGATTATTGTGAACAGGCAGGAGATTTGTTGGTAAAAGTAATCGAGCATCCTAAAATTACTCAAAAGCAAAAGACAGAAATTCTTCAGGAACTGGGGCAGATTGCTAAAATATCTATTTATCGTGATTATGACCTTTATGATATAGACGAATTGCTGATGCAAATAAATCTTTCCATTCAACCGGCAGAAAAAGCATTGGAATTGATTGACAAACTCCTGGAAGAAAGAAAAGATACTTACGACTTATATCAAATCGTTCTTCGGAAAGTCAATCTGTTAACCGAATTGCATGAAGAGCAAAAAGCGGCTGATACGATTCGTCAATACCTTTATTTAACTGAAATTCGAAAAATGGAAGTAGATAAATTGATTGCCTGTTGTCAATATGATGAAGCTATCCGTTTGCTGAATGAAGGAATAGAGATTGCGGAAAAAGAAGAACATATCGGAACCATAGATGAATGGTTGAAAACTAAATTGATGATTTACGAGATGACTCATCGAACTTCCGATGTCATCGATACATGTCGTTTATTGTTTGTGTCAGGTAGGGATAAGTTAGAATATTATAGGAAACTTAAAACTCTTGTTCCGAAAGAAGAATGGAAGAGCTTTCTGGATGCAATGATGGAAGATACTCATTTTAGTGAATATTTTTCTTTTGGCGCGAATGATGAGGCTGAAATTTATGTGAAAGAAAGGGATAATGAGCGTTTGTTCAAATTGCTATCATCAACCAGGTATCATCAACTGGAAGCATTGATGAAGTATTCTTATTATCTGAAAGACACTCATTCGGAGCAATTGATTGCTATATATACTTCTTTGTTGAATGATTACGCAGAACAGAATATGGGACGGACTCATTATGAATATATAGCACAAGCGTTGTTGTGTGCAAAGAAACTTAATGAGGGGCAGGCAGCAGTGAAAAGGTTGGTTGCAGAGTTCCGGATAAAATATAAACGTCGTCCGGCAATGATGGAAGTATTGTCGAGGTTTTAAAAATACTTTATTATAAGTTTTTCTGTATCTCTGTTGTTTGGAGATAGCAAAGTTCGTACCTTTGTAAGGTTATCAAATAAGCTTGATTATGAAAAAGTCTATAAAACGTTTACCCAAACGTACACAGGAAGAATTGACAGTCTTGCTGGATTTAGTGCGTAAAAGCATCGAAAATTGTCAGATGGTTATCCTGTTCGGAAGTTATGCAAGGGGAAACTATGTTTTATGGGACAGTAATATCGAATTTGGTGTTCATACTTCCTATCAGAGTGATTACGATATTCTTGTCGTCGTGACCGGACAGACTAAATATGTGGAAAGAAAATTGCACCGTATTACGAATCAATATCATGATTTGTTTGCTGGTCGTCGTCATGCTTTTCCACAATTTGTTGTAGAACATATTAATACCGTAAACCGTAATCTGGAAGTCAGCCAGTATTTCTTTACGGATATAGTAAAGGAGGGTATTATGCTTTATAATAGCGGCAAACACGAATTGGCTAAACCACGGAAGTTGAGTTTTAAGGAGATTCGGGATATTGCACAAAAAGAATTTGATAGATTATATCCTTATGCGTGTAATTTTTTTGACTTAGTGAAAATATGTTTGTCCAAAGAAGATTATAACTTATCCGCTTTTTTGCTTCATCAAACTTGTGAAAAATTATACTATACTATTCTGATGGTCTTTACGAACTATCTTCCAAAGACTCATAAGGTTAAAGAACTTGGTGGGATGGTGAAGCGTTTCTCACAGGAATTGACAACAGTCTTTCCTCAAAATACAGGTTCAGAAAAAGAATGTTTTGATTTGTTATGCCGTTCTTATATTGAATCCCGCTATAACAAAGATTTCGGTATCTCACAAGAACAATTGGAATACCTTATTTCCCGTGTTGATATTCTGCGAGATGTTACTGAACGCTTGTGTAAGGAGAAAATTGCGGAATATGATACAATGACGGAATCTGTTGATACTATAGTTTGAAAGCAGGTCATATGTCGATACAAAATGCCAATCATCATCACGATAGATGAAGGCAAAATTCTTTATATGATTATCTTTTTTATCTCCATTATGCTGGCTTAAGGGCATCGAAGGGACTTGAAAGAGTAATCTATCATCGTTTCCGTTTAAACATAGGACAAGATATTGCATAATCAGGAGTAGGCCGTTTAGGGATATTGGGACGTTGTAGGCCGCAATTAGCTAATCCATTTTTATTAGCCCAACTAAGATTATACTCGCAATTAAAACAAGTTTTTTTCAGGGTATTATCTTCAATCTCAATTTGTTCTGTTTGAATAGATTGACGATGCTCTTTTTGCTCACGAAGTTCCGTTTTACAAAGTCTATACTTTTGCCCATTATTTTCAATGAGTATGGGAGTTGATGAGGTAGGGGTTTCCTTTACTGCACAACACGAATATCTCAAATTACATTGTTGGCAATCTGTTTCAGATGCTACCTTGACAGATTTTCCTCTACTCCGATAAATCGATTCTATTTCGTTAAAATAGACTTCATTGTTAATCCATCTTCTATCCGCATTTGATGATAGAAGAAATTGCTCTAATGTTTCTAAAGTCTGATTGGAAAGATCAACTTCAAGACAAGTCAGATTATGATAGTCTATATCTTGCTTATGTTGCACTTTATAATTAAATACGAACTCTATCAGGTATTGTTTATTATCATGGGTTGTGGCAATCACATCGGGTTGTTTGTCTTCGCGCTCAAAACGACTATCGATTTTTACATCAACAAATTCAATATCCTCCTCCTTATATATACCATAATAAGACGGCGCATGAATCCGCTTCTTTGTTTGTATAATTTGCTCTGCCAATTTATACAATATAACCATGTAACATATTTCAAGACGGGCTCCTCGGGTATCACTATGATGGGCAAATCCATGTTCTCTTTCATCACCATGTCTGGCAAGTAATTTTTCATGGCAATTCGGGCAAGTACATTCACAACGTAAACCTCTTGATACACTATCAACATGTACCATTTTCCCCTCGGTATTTTCAGCCCAAGAAAAGACATACTCTTTTTTCATATTTGCTACTTACTATAATTTTTTATTATTATACAACAACTCTAACATTTCCTCCGCAATCACACTCTCTGAAATCCTTATCGCATTATCCTCTTCCGTATTATAACCGAGGTAATTCACACTTCCATACCATATTAATGATTTATCAATAACTGTAATATGTAAGGACAAATTCTCTTTGGCAATTACTTTAACCCCAATCCTTTTCAATAATTCATCCTTTTCTGAATGGCATTTTACGAATACTATAATTTGAACGCCTCGTAAGGTAAGTTTTTGTAGCATATCAAGCGTGGGAGTCCGTATGCTAAACCACAATTTGGAAGAGGATATTACTACCGATTTACGAGTACATGATAGGTCGGAAAGAAATGGCTTTAAGAAATTCATTCCATTAAATATGATATCTGGAGAATCGTGGAAAAGATTTGTCGGATTAATTGTACTCAATTTATAGCCAACCGCTGCATATCCTTTCAATCTCCGTTTATACATGGTGTCACATAAGGACAGATGAATGTCAATGTAATCATAAATAATAACATCTTTCTTGCCTGGATACTCACGGTGCAAACGACCTGCATATTGTGCTACGATGCCTTTCCACGAAACGGGCAAGGCGAGAAATAGCGTATCAAGACGAGGATAGTCGAAGCCTTCTCCCACATACTTGCCTGTAGCAACGATTGCAAGAAGTTCTGTTCTTGGAATATTTTGTAAACGTTCCATTTTCAAGCGTTTTTCTTTTACTGATTCTGAGCCGACAAGCGTTATTACATTCTTGCATTTTGAAGTAAGCATGGTTGCTAATATTTCCACATGAGAGGTCAGATTTATCAAAATAATAGGAGAACGTCCATCTTGTAATGCTTTACATACATCATCTATGATGCGTGTGTTCCGACAGATGTCATTACTCATTCCTTGTATGGTTTGAGTATATGTTTTCTTATCATCCGTCAATTCCCGATAATTTGTAAAACGAGGTATAAGCAACCGTTCGAATGTTTGCGAAGCCATCTGTGTTTTTGCATCAGCAGAATAACGGATAGGACCACATTGCATAAAGATAATAGGTTGATGTCCGTCTTTGCGAATGGGCGTTGCCGTCAGTCCATATACATAACGGGCGTTTGAGTACTTCAATATCCGTTCGAAATTTACCGCTGAAACATGGTGACACTCGTCCACTATCACCATGCCGTAATTTCGGATAAAGGGTTTTATATCATTTTCTTCAAAACAGGATTGCATCAGGGCAATATCTACCATACTATGTAAATTGTTTCCTTTGGAATCCAAGGTCCCAAAAGGAGAAAATACTTTTTTGCGTCCACGTTTGTGTGGTGTATCTTCTTGTTTGTAATCTATCATCAAGTATTCTTCCAATCGGGTTTTCCATTGCTCGAGCAGGGCTTTGGTATGTACAAGAATAAGTGTGTTTACTTTGCGCTCCACTATCAATCCGATAGCCGCTACGGTTTTTCCAAATGCTGTAGTTCCATATAATACGCCATTGTTGTGTGGTATCAAATTTTTTATAGCTGCAACCTGTTCTTCACGTAACTCCCCTTTGAATTGAACAGAGATTGGGGTGCCAAATTCCGTTTGATCGTTCATGCGATAAGAAACATGGTTTTCATCCAACAAATTAGTAATAGCATCCTCACATCCACGAGGTAAGGCGATGTATTTACCCGATGGCTCTGCACATGAAATAATGCGAGGTACATTATATGTAGATAACCTCATTCCCAATTTTGCATAGAATTCTGGATTTTTGAAAGAGGCAATGCGTTTTAAGTGATTAATCGCCTTTGCAGAAAGATCTTCCAAAGGAATATAAAGCATATTGGATTTTATGAGAAGTAGTTCCTTGGGGAAATCTTCTTTTGCTATCTTTTGTGCCGATGGTGTTTCCCAAGGTTTGGCTTCGCTTGTAGTTGACAAATCTCCAAGTTCTGATGTTATTCCATGCTTCAATAAAATTCTATCAACCAATATTTCTGAAACTTTTTGCACACCCACCAAATACGTCCATTGGTCTTCATATGGCATAAAGTTTTCGTCGACGAATACACTGTTCCCTTCCTTTCGAGCTTTGCCTTGTAGGGGCAATGCGACCAAATTTCCGAAACCACCTTCTGGTAATCTGTCTTGATTTGGGAAGAACCGGTCGTATGACTTGAAGGTCATCCGTCCATTTCTTTCCATAGCTTCTGTTAATATGGTATTGCCTAATTTCCTCGCCTTACTTGCTTCCAAAGATGTTTCAAAGAATATCCAGACATGTGCACCGTTTCCCGAGCGTGAACGTTCAATGGCATGTGGAATCTTCCATTCCTTACAAACATTTATATAGGATAATACATCATTTTGATAGCCATGCTCGCATGATTTATCATCAAAGTCGGCACAAAGGAAGTTACATTTGTTGTCCGGGAGGATAGCATATACTCCGATTACATCGCAACCATCAATATCCTTACCCTCAAGATGTCTATAAACATCTTCATAACTCAACTCCTTAAAATGGCGATTAGGACATTCGGTACATTTATATTTCCTTTTATCACATAATTGTCTGTCCCATTCATTCAAACATACAGGTTGGTAACCAGATTTTCCACTATTCTTGCTATACCATCTTCTTGCAAAAATATCTTTCCGACCATGGAATAACTCTCTAAACAATGCGACCTTTTCTTCCAAAGACAAATGAGTGGTTACAATACTTTTTTGTGGCTTATCCTCTATATGTAGTTGCATCTTTAGATGTTTGATTTCATCTTTTAAGACTTTGTTTTCCTCTTGGAGCCGTATATTGTCTTCAAAAAGTTCTTCGTATGTCGGGTTCTTCTTCATGGTAGATAAAATCTTGCAATCATATTTTCTGCTGAACTTAGAAATAAGTCGATATAGCATAAAGCGGAACATTTGTCATCCAGTCCTGCTCTCGATAATCCGACATGGAGAAACGCAATCCGTGCATACCTGGACGAGAAGCCACAAAGGTGGAAAGTGATTTGGCACGGAGATTCTCTTCTGCCTTTGCCTCTATCGGAACGATTTCACCACCATGTTGAATCAGAAAATCTATCTCTAATTTCGCATCGTTACTATAATAGAAAACAGAAGTATCGCGTGTCGCTACTAATTGGCTCATCACATAATTCTCCGTAAAGGCTCCCTTTGATTCCTCCATGCCGTTTTCAGCTACTAATAGCTTTTCCGGTGGGGTTTCGCTCATGGCTCCCAACAAGCCACAATCTAAAAGGAAAAGTTTGAAACCGGAAATATCCACATAGAATTTTAAGGGCATCTTAGCTTCGTTCACCCTTTCTGCCTTATAGACCAAACCGGCATCCATCAGCCATTGGATAGCTATTTCAAAATCTTTAGCTCTACCTCCCGGTTTTGTCACACCATAGATGAATTTCTTATTTTCTTTCACTAATTGTGAAGGCATGGATTGCCACACCATATTGATACGATTGGATTCCGAAGTAGGCACGTGCTTCGATATATCTTTTTGGTAAGTGTAAAGAATATTGTTTTGGACTTCTCTCACCTTAATGGCATCATTGGTTTCAATGAATTTCATGACTGATTCGGGCATACCCCCTACAAAATAGTATTCGCGCAACGCCTTGACGTATTCGTTTTTAAGTAGTTTTATCGTTATCCAATCCTTGGAACGAAGAATATCAACCATTTGTTTTTTGCCTTTTGCTAATAGGAATTCATCGAATGTCATGGGGTAGATATGCAGAATATCGACCTTCCCAACAGGGAACGATTCACCTCTATGCATAGTAATACCCAATAACGACCCTGCAACCGCCACATGATATTGGGGGGCATTTTCGCAGAAATATTTCAAAACTGACAATCCGCGTGGCGATTCTTGGATTTCATCAAGGATAATCAATGTTTTACCGGCTTCTATGCTTTGCTCTGTGATGGCACCTATTGCAAGGATGATACGTTGTATATTATAATCTTGCATAAACAGATTCTTTGCCAATTCATTATCATCGCAATTGATATAAGCTACATTAGCAAATTCTTGTTCTCCGAATCTTTTAAGAATATAGGTTTTGCCAACCTGACGTGCACCTGATAAGATAAGGGGCTTTCTACCTTCCTTGTTCTTCCATTCCTTGAGCTGCTCTATAATGTTTCTATACATGGTAGTCTATTATTAAATTTGATGTCTAGTACAAATATACACTTTTCCTACCGAACTTTTACTCTTGAATCACATTTTTCTTACCGAATATTTTGCTGCTAAATACGTAAATCCTACCGAATATCAAAAAGACTATTACTTTTCTACCAAATTTTCTTTGTTTTTGTAGTCTGAATTCTGGCAAAAGAACGCAAGAAAACATGGAACGAAAGAATGGATTATTTTTCTGATAACTAGCAAGTTGAATTTTTCGTAGTGAATAATGTGTATCAGAGGTTATGCAAGGGGAAAATCGCGGAATATGATACGGGGTGGAATAGTTGCCTTCAGTGAAATAAAGAGGTGTCGCATTTATGAATTGAATTCAGTTTACGCAACTCTATGAAATAAAAAACAAAATATATCTGTCATCTGTCACGGATTATAATCTAACTTGCAGAGTATAAGAACTTAATAGCGTGACAGCACAAGGTGACAGCAGTGTGATAGCAATAATGCTGTCACCCCCCAAAAAGAGATCAAAGATACTGTTTGGAATTTGATAGTATCAGCTATAGAAAGAGATAAGTCGTTCAATTTATTATCCCCGTACTTATGAATTGTGCCCTGCCTTTAAACTAACGGTTTCAAGGCGTGAAACTGTTGGTTCTGCGGTTTGAAACTTTAGTTTCATAAGCTTGAAACTCTAGTTCCAATTACTTGAAACCATTGGTTTCTTGCCGATGAAACTCTAGTTTCTCCTAGCTGGAACTTTAGTTTCAAGCAGAGAAAACTAACTTGAACCGTAATTGAGTGATAACGATCCCGTTTCTTTCGGCTAAATAGGTACTTAATATATCAATAATTTTCTATATTAAAATATTGTTTTTCTTGTCGGTCCCGGATAATATGAGTAATTTAGCAGTCTCAACGATCACAAAGACGCTGACAAAACAAGTTATTATCAAATTAATGAAAATTACTCAAATTCGTAAGAACGAAGATACGATAGCGCTTAGCGTAATGGATCTTGATATACTGGTAAATAAGATAAAGACAGAAATAAAATCCCGTCCTGTTTCTACATTCAGAGAACATCTGCGATATACCCTTTCCGATGAACGGTGTATGTTTGCCGATAAACTGCCCAAGATAATTCCTGCCGCTGAATTCCGTAAAGTAAACGGCCAGAAACAGATGAAAAACTACAACGGTATTGTAGAACTGACCATTGGCCCTTTATCCAATAAGTCGGAAATCGCTTTAGTGAAACAAAAAGCCTGTGAGCAACCACAAACCCGTTGTGTTTTTATGGGTTCAAGTGGCAAAACCGTGAAAATATGGACTACCTTTACCCGACCGGACAACTCCCTTCCCAAAACACGGGAAGAAGCGGAACTATTCCACGCCCACGCCTATCGACTGGCTGTGAAATGTTATCAGCCCCAAATCCCGTTCGATATACTTCCCAAAGAACCGACTTTGGAACAATATTCGCGATTATCCCACGATCCGGACATCATATATCGTCCGAATTCAGTCCAATTTTATCTCTCTCAACCATCATCAATGCCCGAAGAAACCACTTTCCGTGAAGCGGTTCAGGCGGAGAAATCTCCATTGACCCGTGCCGTACCGGGATATGATGCGGAAAATGCCTTCCTGATGCTTTTCGAAGCCGCTTTTCGGAAAGCGTATGCCGATCTCCGGGAAGCGGGACTCGAATTGAGCGAAGACACATGGCATCCTTTAGTCGTCCAACTGGCTAAAAACTGTTTTGCTTCGGGACTTCCGCAAGAAGAAGTCGTGAGACGTACTGTTTTCCACTTCTATCTGTATAAACAGGAAGAACTTATCCGGCAAATGATTGGCAATATATATACCGAGTGCAAAGGCTTCGGCAAGAATATCAGCCTAAGCAAAGAGCAGCAACTCGCCTTGCAGACTGAAGAATTCATGAAACGCCGCTATGAATTCCGCCATAATACCCAAATTGGTGAGGTAGAATATCGTGAAAGGCTTTCTTTTCGTTTCCGTTTCAATCCTCTCGATAAACGTGTGCTGAACAGCATTGCTTTGGATGCGCAGATGGAAGGTATCCCCTTGTGGGACAGGGATATTAGCCGTTATATTTACTCCAACCGCGTCCCTGTATTCAACCCGTTGGAAGATTTTCTCTACCGGCTTCCTGCTTGGGACGGTAAAGACCGTATTCGTGCATTGGCAGCCACCGTTCCTTGTAAGAATCCGTATTGGATGGATTTGTTCCACCGTTGGTTCCTCAATATGGTTTCTCATTGGAAAGGAAGCGATAAAAAGTATGCGAACAGTGTTTCGCCCTTACTTGTCGGACCGCAAGGGACACGTAAATCTACCTTTTGCCGGAGCATAATGCCTCCTTCCGAGCGTTCCTACTATACTGACAGCATTGATTTCTCCCGAAAGAAAGATGCCGAACTTTACCTCAATCGTTTTGCGCTTATCAATATCGATGAATTTGACCAGGTGAGTTCGACACAACAAGGCTTTCTGAAACATATTCTGCAAAAGCCTGTACTGAATGTGAAGAAACCTCATGGCAGTGCCGTGCTTGAAATGCGTCGGTACGCCTCATTCATAGCTACAAGTAACCAGAAAGATTTGTTGACCGACCCTTCCGGCAGTCGTCGTTTTATTTGTATCGAAGTGACCGGAGTGATTGACACCAACCGTCCGATAGACTATGAGCAGCTTTACGCACAAGCTATGTACGAATTGGAACATGGCGAACGTTACTGGTTCGACCAGGAGGAAGAAAAGATCATGGTGGAAAACAACCGTGAATTTGAACAAGTCCCGCCGGAAGAGCAACTTTTCTTCCGTTATTTTCGTGCCGCACAGCCTGAAGAAGGGGAGTGGTTGTCTCCAGCGGAGATTATGGAAGATATTCAAAAAGGCAGTTCAATCCCGATGTCTGTCAAGAGGGTTAATTCCTTCGGAAGAATACTGAAAAAGCAAGAAATACCTTCCAAACATACGCGTAGCGGTACACTCTATCATGTTGTAAGACTAATAACCAGGTGACGGCAAAAATGCCATCACCCTGCCGTCACCTCTTGCTGTCACAGTCTTATCGGTTCATTACTAAACTATTAACTCCTAATCTGTGACAGATGACAGCAACTCACCAAATATATTCTTCTGTGTAACGTTGGTAAGTTGGTTCTTCTTTTATTCCTTTATTACGGAATAGCTGTTTGATGTAGGCTTGGTCTTTAGGCATAAGCCCCCGTTCTCCACGATAGAACCGATAATATCCCGTTTTTCCATAGTGTCCGACCATTTGTATTCTGATACTGACCGCATCTTCATAAGGGATTCTGTCAAGTAACCGTTTTAGTCCCCATGCCACATGAACTTTGACAGCAGTCTTGAAACATTCGCACTGATTCCCATCCGCAGGATAACGTGCCGGATTAATGATAGTGATATATAGGTTGTCGGCTGTATCAAGTTGTGTAGCTATGTGGCGCAGGCATTTGGGGGCTTGTGGACATTGAGCGTTGAAGCAACGGGCAAAACTATAAGGGACAGACAGACTGTCGGGTTCTTCTTTCATCTTATTGGGGTTATTTTATTTGTGAAACACTGTTGTAGATATGACAAACAGAATTCTTCACAAAGGTAGGGCTTTATTTTGGGAATGGGAAGCGTTTGGGATTGTTTATTCTCATTAAGATGAAAGGGAGAATCAGACATTGCGGATTTGAAACTTTTGAAAAAATATTAGTATGTACAACAATTTGAAATAACAATTTCCTATCTTTGCAATCATCATGTAGATATTTTATATCCTGACTTTTTCTTTTTATGTATTAAGTAGCATGGAATTACCCAAACTGATAAATAACATAAATGAACGTGTGATAGACGATCTAAGAGTCAGATTGTCTGCTAAATCGAAAGTGTCCATAGCTGCTGCTTCATTTTCTATTTATGCCTTTGAGGCATTAAAAAAAGAATTGGAGAATGTAGAAGAGTTGCGTTTTATTTTCACATCACCTACTTTTGTTAAAGATAAAGCAGAAAAGGAGAAGCGCGAATTCTATATTCCTAAGCTAAATCGCGAGCGGAATCTTTATGGTTCTGATTTTGAAATAAAACTTCGGAATCAATTATCCCAAAAAGCCATAGCCAGAGAATGTGCAGATTGGATACGTAAGAAAGTCCGTTTTAAATCTAATTCTTCATCGGAAGTAATGGGTGGTTTCTTGCAAGTGTCTGATGTTGAATCACGTTCTTATGCACCTTTTAATGAGTTCACTACAACAGAACTTGGTTTGGATAGAGGGAACAGTGTCTATTCTATGGTACACAGCTCGCCGTCGCCTTTTGCAGAAGAATACCTGAAGATATTCAATGCACAATGGAGTAATAGCGAAAAGTTTGTAGATGTAACAGACCGGATTTTGGAATATATTGAAACGGTTTATAAGGAAAACTCACCCGATTACATATACTTTATCACACTCTATAATATCTTCAGCGAGTTTCTTGATGATATATCCGAAGATGTATTGCCCAATGAAGCTACAGGGTTCAAAAATAGTGTGATTTGGAACAAACTATATAATTTTCAGAAAGATGCAGCTCTTGCTATCATCAATAAATTAGAGAAATACAATGGTTGTATTTTGGCGGATAGCGTTGGTTTAGGTAAGACTTTCACGGCACTTTCTGTGATTAAGTATTATGAAAACCGAAATAAATCCGTTTTGGTTCTGTGCCCTAAAAAACTGAATGATAACTGGATTACGTTTCGTAGTAATTATAAGAATAATCCTATCGCAGCAGATAGGTTACGCTATGATATCTTATTTCATTCGGACTTATCTCGTGAATACGGGACGTCTAATGGATTAGACCTCTCTCATATCAATTGGGGAAACTATGACCTTATCGTCATAGACGAAAGTCACAATTTTCGTAATGGTGGCAAAATTACAACTGACGAGGAAGATGAAAATCCCAGAGAAAACCGTTATTTACGTTTGTTGAATCAGGTGATTCGTACCGGAGTGAAAACAAAAGTACTTATGCTTTCAGCTACTCCTGTCAACAATGGCTTCAAGGACTTAAAGAATCAATTGCAGTTGGCTTATGAGGGTGAAGCTGAAAAGATTGATTCTTTATTGGATATCAAAAGTAGCATTGATGATATATTCCGTCAGGCACAAACGGCTTATAATAGATGGGTGAAGCTCGAACCGACAGAACGTACTACGACTAAGTTGTTGGGAATGTTAAGCTTCGATTTTTTTGAGGTTTTAGATTCAGTGACCATTGCCCGTAGTCGAAAACATATTGAGCGTTATTATGATACTACAGATATCGGTAAATTTCCTACCCGTCTGAAACCAATATCTCGCCGTCCATGCTTAACGGATTTGAGTGCGGCTATCAATTACAATGAAATTTATACCCAGTTGCAAGCATTGAATCTTGCTATATATACTCCTTCTGATTTTATATTGGCAAGCAGAATGAGTAAGTATGTAGACTTGGATGAGTCTGGTAGTGAAAGTGGATTGTCGATGCATGGGCGTGAAAAAGGTATTCGTCAATTGATGGCAATCAATATGCTAAAACGGTTGGAAAGTTCAGTTAATTCATTTCGCTTGACTATTCAACGCATACAGGAACTTATCCAAAATACGATAAACAGGATAGATAACTTCTCGCATGACAGATATGGACATACCTCTTTGGAAGTAGACGATTATTATCCGTCAATGGTAGCTGAAGAAGAAGGACTTTACGGTTCTACCTTTGTAGGCGGAAAAAAGACGAGGATTGATTTAGCTGATATGGATTTTATATCTTGGCGGCAGTATCTGGAATGGGATAATGAGATTCTTAATCTTCTATTGGTGATGCTTCAAGATATTACCCCTCGTCACGATAGTAAGTTGCAACAACTTATTGAAGACTTGGAATCTAAGTTCAGTCATCCTATCAATGATAAAAATAAAAAGGTCTTGATCTTCACGGCTTTTTCTGATACGGCTGAATATTTATATTCGGAACTGGCTGACCGTATTCATTATGAATATGGTTTGAATGTTGCTATGGTAACAGGTTCGGTGGACGGAATGTGTACTATCAAAAAATTAAAGCCTGACTTTAATACTATTCTTACACTCTTTTCACCTCGTTCAAAGGAACGTGATGTATTGTTTCCCGGTTCGAATACTGAAATAGATGTACTTATTGCCACAGATTGTATATCGGAAGGTCAGAACCTGCAGGATTGCGATTATTTGATAAACTATGATATACACTGGAATCCCGTTCGTATTATTCAGCGGTTTGGACGTATAGACCGTATTGGCTCCAAGAATGAGGTGATTCAACTGGTAAATTACTGGCCTGATGTAGAGTTGGATGATTATATCAAGTTGAAAGGTCGTGTAGAGGCTCGCATGAAGGTGACTGTTATGACTGCCACCGGTGATGATAATCTTCTCTCTGACGAAGAAAAAGGGGATTTGCAATACCGGAAGGAGCAGTTGAAGCGTCTACAAGAAGAAGTCGTTGATATTGAAGATATGGATACGGGTATCAATATCATGGATTTAGGACTTAATGAGTTCAGACTAGACCTTTTGGCTTACATGAAGGATAATCCGGATATTGCTCATACTCCTTTTGGGATGAGTGCTGTTGTTGGAAGTTCAGATTTTGTGCAGCCGGGAGTTATCTATGTGCTGAAGAACCGGAACAATGGAGTAAATATCAATAATCAGAATTTGCTTCATCCATTCTATATGGTTTATATAAGCCATGAGGGAGAAGTGCTTTGTGATCACTTGTCTCCTAAAACTATGCTTGACAATATGCGTGCAGCTTGTCGGGGAAAACATGAACCAGATAAAGCTTTATGTTCTGTGTTCAATAAAGAAACGAAAGACGGGCGTGAGATGAGTCACTATTCTGACTTGTTGCAGGAAGCTATTCATAGCATTATTGAAGTGAAAGAAGAATCGGATATTATGAGCCTTTTCTCGGTAGGTGAAACTACTGCGCTTCGAAATAAAATATCAGGGCTTGATGATTTTGAGTTAATCTGTTTTTTGGTGATTAAATAGTGAAACGTTATGTACAATCTTCCGCAATCAACCATCGTAAACAGAGTTATTCCCAAGAAAACGTTTGTAAATCAATGGGGAGCTAATACTCGTATGAAAGACCACTTCACAAATGATGTGGTTCGAGTGGAATGGCTGGCTAAGTTAGCGCCAAGTACTATTAATGTGGCAGATGGAAAAGAAGTGCATGAAATCACTATATTTCTTGTGCCTATTAAGGATGAAAATTGTCCGGATGATATTTTTTCTTTTATTGATGGTATGATACTACGACATACGCTCTTTATTTTGCGTTGGGGAGATATGACTTGTTTGCATCTCAATTACAAAGAATGGATGGAAAGCAGTACGAATACGGATAAAACTTTTCGTATTGCGAAGACGTATCGTTCTCAATGGATAAAAGATACAGAAATAAGTCTTTCCATAGAGGGGTTGACGATGGATGCTATCTATGAAGCACTTGTTCGCCAAGTAGCAGGGGAGCGCATTATCATACAAAGCGAAAGTTTACGTGAGGATGTAGAAAAATCGACTCAACGTGAAATGTTGCTTAAAGAAATAGAGATAGTAAAACGTAAGATAAATAATGAGAAGCAACCTAAAAAGAAATTTGAGTTGCATCAACAACTCATTAAATTGAAAAAGGATTTAAATAAAAACCAGTAATATAATGGATATACAAAGAATCAGCCAATATAAAAAAACGTTTGATGATATAACACATGAGGTCAAAAGCGACAATGGAGAAGAACAAATAGAGATTTGGTTTGCACGCGAACTGCAATCTATTTTAGGCTATGCTCGTTGGGAAAATTTTCTTGTAGCGATAGGACGTGCCGTCGATTCATGCAAGTCCCAGAATATCAACGTAGATGACCATTTTCGTGAGGTTACGAAAATGGTTGTTTTAGGCAGTGGAGCCAAGCGTGAAATGTCACGTCCTTTAGCTGATTTCTTACCTACTCTTACTATTGCCGCCAAAAATCTGGCTACTGAAATGACTAAATATAATGTAGAAAATAAAGACCTTTATGGCGAAAGCCCCATTACACAAGAACATATCCAAAATAACCAAAGTGTTAGACAAATGCTTGGACAGCGCGGCATACAACCGGAAAGTCTTCCACCGGCTGAAGATATTAAGAAAATAGAGCGACGTGTGGCCAGCAATGAGAAAAAAATAGAAAAAACGACTCACAAATTACCCAAAAATATTCAAGAATAAATATACGAATATGGATAAACTTAGAATGCAAACGCTTGACGGCGTTCAGGACAATATAGATAAAATAGCTGCACTCTTCCCTAACTGTATTACAGAACGGAAAGATGCCGAAGGCAAAGTTACTTTAGCGATAGATTTTGATAAGTTGCGGCAGGAACTTTCTTCGGAGATAGTAGAAGGGCGTGAAGAACGTTATCAGTTTACATGGCCGGATAAGAAGAAGGCGATACTTCTTGCTAATTCACCTATCAATGCAACGCTTCGCCCTTGTCGTGAAGAGAGTGTTGATTTTGATAATACGCAGAATCTTTATATTGAAGGTGATAATCTTGATGTGTTGAAATGCTTGAAAGAGACGTATCTAGGTAAGGTAAAGATGATTTATATTGATCCACCTTATAACACGGGTAATGATTTTGTGTATGAAGATGACTTTGCCGAATCTACTTCTGAATATTTGGCTAATAGTGGGCAGTATGATGAACAAGGGAATCGGCTTGTTACTAATTCAGAAAGTAATGGACGTTTTCATACGGATTGGTTGAATATGATGTATCCGAGGCTGAAGGTTGCAAGAGATTTGCTAACTGATGATGGGGTGATATTTATTTCGATTGATGATAATGAAGTAGAGAATCTTCAAAAGGTATGTGATGAGATATTTGGCGAGAACTGCTTTGTAGCCACTTTCCCATGGAGAAAAAGAACTTCAAAATCTGATGTTCCATTTGGGATTTCCCAAGATTATGAGTGGGGTCTTTGTTACGCAAAAAGTGTATCATTTAAAGCTGGCATTGAAGGAAAGGAACGTAAATATTTTGAAACAGAAGATTTTCCTAATAGGCCCTGGAGAATTCATGATTTAACAAAACAAACGACTGCAAGCGAACGTCCAAATAGCTACTTTACTATTGTTAATCCAAAGAATGGAGAATCTTATCCTGCAAACCCAAATAGGACATGGGCTATAACGGAAGATACTTTTAATTTATATTACAATGTGGATAGAATTGTCTTTCCAGATGATTATGATTTTCTAAAAATTACAAAACCTGTATTAAGATATTGGAAAGAAGATGATATTAAAAAAGCAGGAGATGATTTTGGGAAAGTTGCTGTTTCAACAAAATTCCCTGACGATATTGGTATGTCACAAGATGGAACAAAAGATGTAACATCTATTTTTGACGGAAAGATCTTTTCTTTTCCAAAGCCTGTTTCTCTTATCAAGTTTTATTTAGATATTATCAACGAAAAAGATTGTATAGTTCTTGATTTTTTTTCAGGTTCTGCTACAACAGCCCATGCTGTGTTGAACAGAAATATCCAAGATGGTGGAAATAGACGTTTTATTATGGTCCAGATACCAGAATCAACAGATGAGAAAAGCGAAGCTTTTAAGGCTGGGTACAAAAATATTTGCGAAATTGGTAAAGAGCGTATTCGCCGAGCTGCAAAGAAGATACAAAAAGATAATCCTACCGCTAAATTTGATAGTGGTTTCCGTGTCCTCAAATTAGACAGCAGCAATATGCTGGATGTTTACTATGCTCCATCTGAATATCGTCAAGAAATTTTGTTTGCCAAAACAGAAAATGTAAAATCCGGCCGCACATCTGAAGACCTGCTATTTCAAGTAATGCTTGAATTAGGTGCCACCCTTGATAGTAAGATTGAGCAAATAGAGATAGAAGGTAAAACTATCTATAATGTAGCCACCAATTATCTTGTTGCTTGTTTTGATAATGAAATAGATGATAGTGTTGTTACTGCTATTGCCAAAATGCAGCCCCAATATGCTGTATTCCGTGATAGCTCAATGGCAGACGACAGTACTGCCACCAACTTTGAACAAATATTTAAAACTTATTCTCCAAATACAGTAACAAAAGTACTATAAGAAACAATGAAACCGGAATAATCAGAAGTAAATGATGGATAATATAATTAAACGGCTGATTGGCGAGAATACCACTTGTGATTTCAAAGAATTTTTGGAACGCAAGCAATTCAAAAGTTGGTTGAAGAGTGTCAGTGCTTTTGCCAATGGACTTGGTGGTTCATTATTCTTTGGTGTAAATGATGATGCCAAAGACTCTCGTGAATATCAGGGAAACTTATTGTCGTTGCTTGATGCGGGAGAACAATTTTATGATGATCGATTGGTTATTTATTCTCTGGGAGGAATGTTTGATGGAACACTTATTCAAGACCGGGACTTGGATGATGTTTCATCCAAACGTCGTAATCCTATATTAGCCGATGTGTTTGCACAGTTGGATTTCATGGAAAAGAGAGGAAGTGGATTACGAAAGATATATAATGAAACGGCAAAACTTCCGGGTTTTACTGAAGCAAAAGAACCTAGATTCCGTTCGCAAGCTACTTCCTTTTATACTGAACTGCTGAATAATAATTATAGAAGTCAAACGAATGACCCTGTAAATGACCCTGTAAATGACCCTGTAAATGACCCTGTAAAATCATTTACTTTACTGCAAAAGGACTTAATCTCATTGTTAAAAGAAACCCCGACTATAACTCGGCTTGAATTATGTGAACGTTTAAACGTAAGTCTGGCAACAATCAGAAGGGCTATAGCTCAATTAAAAGAGCTAAACATTATAGAACGAATAGGTTCAGACAAAGCAGGATACTGGAAAGTGAAATCGGGAGTGGACAAATTAATAAAAGGAAGATGATGAAACTTAAATTCAAGATACAACAATACCAAACAGATGCTGTCGAAAATGTGGTGAAGGTATTTAACGGACAACCTAACAAGGGCTTGGCAGAGTATGTAGTGGATAAAGGAAAAACGTATGAAAAGGATAATGGTAAACTGATAGAAGTCAAGAATATACATTTCGAAGAAGACTCTACCGGATATAAAAACGGAGATATAGTCTTGACTAAAGATGAATTATTGAAAAACATTCATCAGGTTCAGACTGAAAATAATATTCGTTTATCAAATGAGGTGGTAGACAAGCTTGGGCATTGTCAGCTTGATGTTGAGATGGAAACCGGTACAGGTAAAACATACGTCTATATCAAAACTATGTTTGAACTCAACAAACTGTATGGATGGACTAAGTTTATTGTGGTTGTACCAAGTGTCGCTATTCGTGAAGGTGTAAAGAAAAGCTTTGATATAACGGTAGATCACTTTATGGAGTTTTATGGGAAGAAAGCACGTTATTTTATTTATAACAGTAATAATCTGAATCAAATAGATACGTTTTCTCAAAGTGGTGACATCTCTGTAATGATTATTAATACACAGGCTTTTAACACCTCTTTGAAAGAGGGTGCGAAAAATGCCGCTGCCCGCATCATTTACTCCGTACGTGATGAGTTTGGCAGCCGTCGGCCAATTGATGTTATATCCGCTAATCATCCGATCATCATTCTTGATGAACCGCAAAAGATGGGCGGAGCAGCGACACAAACTGCTTTAGCTCGCTTTAACCCTCTCTTTACGTTGAACTATTCAGCTACTCATAAAGAAACGCACAATCCAGTTTATGTGTTGGATGCATTGGATGCTTACAATCAAAAACTGGTGAAGAAGATTGAAGTAGTAGGTTTTGAATTGAAACATCTTAAAGGTACGGATAGTTACATGTATCTGGAAGATATTGTTTTGTCCAAGACAGAAGCTCCCAAAGCTCGTCTTGAAATAGAAGTGAAACACGCCAATAACATTAAGAGAGAGGTAAAGAATCTCGGTGTCGGAGATGATTTGTTTTACGTGTCTAATGAATTGGAGCAATATCGTGGTTATACTATTTCTGATATCCATATTGATACAATGGATAGTAGTCATAGTACTGTTTCATTCTCCAACGGAAAAATGATGTATATTAAAGATGTGTATGGGGATATTTCGGCTGATCACAAAGCACGTATTCAAATCAGGGAAACTATAAAGGCACATTTTCGCAAGGAAGCTTCTCTGTTTAAACGTGGAATCAAAACGCTTTCGCTTTTTTTCTTGGATGAAGTTGCCAACTATAGGAAATATGATGAAGACGGACAGCAAATGCTTGGACGTTATGGTGAAATATTCGAGCAAGAATATAGAGCGGAATTGAATAATAATCAGAATATGTTTGATGCTGATTACATGTCTTATCTAGGAAGTATTTCTACGCATGAAACTCATGCGGGTTATTTCAGCATTGATAAGAAAGGGAGAAGTGTCAATAGTGATATAAAACGTGGTTCAGACCAATCGGATGATATTTCGGCTTACGACTTGATTTTAAAGAACAAGGAACGTCTGCTAAGTTTTGACGAACCGGTTCGTTTTATCTTTTCTCATTCTGCCTTGCGTGAAGGGTGGGATAATCCGAATGTATTTCAAATCTGTTCACTTCGCCAATCTAATAGTATAAGTCAGAAGAGACAGGAAGTTGGTCGTGGTCTGCGACTTTGTGTTGACCAGTATGGTGTCCGCATGGATGCAGAAACTCTGCCTGATGAAGTTCATAGTGTGAACAAATTGACCGTTATAGCCTCTGAAGGATATGCTTCTTTTGTGGCAGATTTGCAGAAGGACATCAAGGCAGACCTCTACGATCGTCCTACCAAGGCTGATATTGATTTCTTTATTGGCAAGATTCTCTTTTCCAATGAAGGGAAGAAATATACTGTTTCCAAAGAAGACGCACAAGAGATTGTATTCCAGTTGCGTATGAACGGTTATATTACGAAAGGTGGTGAGGTTACAGATATATTCCGTGAGGACTTGAAGAATAATAATTTGAAACAACTTCCTGATGAACTGGAACCACTGACAGATGCTGTTTATAAACGTGTTCAGTCTATCTTCGATAGTAAGGCCCTTGATGATATGATTGGCAATGGTAGCAAACTACAAACACCGCCTAATACACTCAACGATAATTTTTCAAAGAAGGAATTTCAGGAGTTGTGGAAGCGTATCAACCATAAATACGCTTATAAAGTCCAATTTGACAGTAACGAGTTGATTGAAAAAGCTGTGCAAGCTATTAATAGAGAGTTGGAAGTCACTCAACTGACTTATGTGATAACGAAAGGTGTTCAGAAGGATGAACTAAAGAAAGATGATGTCGTTTCAGGTGAAATGCTTCAAAAAAAGGCGTCGCAGACGGACAGATTGACTACAGATGTGGTTAGCCATGTGAAGTATGATCTTATCGGTAAAATAGCATCCGGCACGACACTTACCCGTAAAACAGTAGCGACAATACTGACAAAAATCCGTCCGGTTAAGTTTGATATGTTTAAGGCAAACCCGGAAGAGTTTATTACCAAGGTTACTCGGCTTATTCTTGAACAGAAAGCAACTATGATTGTGGAGCATATTTCATATAATCAAGTGGATGGTGAATATGACAGCAGTATCTTTACACAGGAAAAACATACTTCTATGGATAAGGCTTTCAAAGCTCAAAAGAGTATTCTTGACTATGTATTCACTGATGGAATAGCGGAAAAGAGTAATGAACGTAAATTTGTAGAAAGTCTTGATATTTCTGATGAAGTGGCAGTATATGCGAAACTACCCAAGGGGTTCCACATTCCGACTCCTGTTGGAAATTATTCACCGGACTGGGCTATTGCTTTTGAAAAAGATAAAGTGAAGCATATCTATTTCATTGCTGAAACCAAGGGCTCAATGAGCTCCATGGAGTTGCGGGAAATTGAGAAAAACAAGATTGCTTGTGCAGAGAAACTTTTTGAGCAGTTAAGCAATTCAGGGGTTAAGTATGGTAAAATTGATAGTTATGATACTTTGATGAGTTTGGTAAAATAGTGACAGTTATGGGAAAAGAATTATTTGATAACATACCAAGTAAAGTTGGAGATTTACTTAATGATGTAAAAAACGGGCGTATTGGTTTGCCTGATTTGCAAAGACCTTTTGTTTGGAAAGATAATAAAGTTCGTGATTTGTTGGATTCTATGTTGAAAGGGTATCCAATTGGATATGTAATGCTTTGGGAATCACCTACTGATTTTGAAAACAAAGGGCAGATTGGAATTAATGATAAAACCTTCAATACGGCTCGTGATTTAGTGATTGATGGACAACAGCGTCTTACAGCTTTGTTAGGAGCAATTAAAGGTATAAAAATTAAAAATGTAAACTATAAGGAACGGAATATTAAAATATCATTTAATCCTCTGAAAAGAGAATTTGCAGTTTGGTCTCAAGCTTATGAGCGTAATCCGGAATGGATTAGTGCTGTAAGTCAAGTCTTTGCTGCCCATGAAGAACAATTAAATGTTACTAAATTCCGGAAAGCATATATTAGTCAACTTAATGAAAGTCGTGTAAGAAACGAGTTGCCAAGACTTTCTGATGATGAAGAAATAGTTATAGAGGAAAATATTAATGCTCTTTTGAATTTAAATATTTATCTTCTGCCAACATTAAGAATTAGTGCAACAGCATCTGAACAAGATGTGGCGGATATTTTTGTTCGTGTGAATTCTGGCGGGCAAAAACTGACTGAAAAGAACTTTATAGAAACGTTATTAGCTGTCTATGACAATGAAATTCATGATAAAATAAATGATTTTTGCCGGACTTCACGTATTCCGGAAGCTGGAACTTCATATAATCATATTCTTGAAGTAAATCCAGTGCACTTGATACGTGCTACTGTAGGTATAGCTTTCAAACGTGCAAGATTGAAATACGCCTATATGCTTTTGAGAGGTAAAGATCTTCAGACCGGGCAATTTGCAGAAGAAATAAGAACGGATAATTTATTGAAGTTTAGAGAAGCGCTAACTTTGGTTGTTAATCTTAATCATTGGCATGCGTTTATGAATATTGTAGCAGAAGCCGGTTATCTTAATGGTTCGCTGGTTTCATCAGAAAATGCAATTGTGTTTTCATATATGCTATATCTTATCGGAAAAACAGAATATAATGTCCAGCCTATGGAGTTGAAGAAAATCATGCAACGATGGTTCTTTATGACTACGATAAAAGGATTTTATACAAACTCTCCTGAATCAGCTGTTGAAAAGCAATTTGCAGATTTACGTAAAGTTCATACATCAAGAGACTTTGTAGACTATTTGGATAATGAAATAAAATCTCAATTTACTGATGACTATTTTAAATATAATTTGCCAAATGACCTTGTCACATCCTCAACTCAATCGCCAGCATGGTATGGCTATGTGGCATCGCTTAATGTACTTGGCTATCCCATGTTATTTAGTAATACACCAACATCTAAATACTTTATCGTAGGGGCTAGTGGGGGAAAGTCTTCTATTGATATTCATCATATATTCCCAAAGAATTATCTTTCCCAAATTGGTATTGAAGATGATCGTGAAAGGAACCAAATAGCTAATTATACATTTCTTGACTATTCTACGAATATTGATATTTCAGATAATCCTCCTTCTGAATATGTTCTAGCTTATAAGAGTAGGTTAGGTGTCGAAGGGTATAAAATTACATGTTTCCAAAATGCATTACCTGAAAATTTTGAGAATCTTGAATATCATGATTTCTTAACTAAGCGTCGTGTGTTAATGGCAGAATTAATTTTTAGAG
The DNA here is from genome assembly GCF_002632415.2 of Bacteroides celer. Classification (NCBI taxonomy): domain Bacteria; kingdom Pseudomonadati; phylum Bacteroidota; class Bacteroidia; order Bacteroidales; family Bacteroidaceae; genus Bacteroides; species Bacteroides celer. The sequence goes on from NZ_CP178209.1 coordinate 1,732,884, forward strand.
CGTATAGAAAGTTATCAGAATAATATGTATGGCTTTTAGTAATATTGGGAATAGTCTTGATGTAAAATTCAATGTGTATCGTATATCATACCAACAAATAATCAGAGCTTCGAATAATTAAAATATTTCTTTTGGGAAATTAGTGTACCAAGCTGCTGCCACTCCATATATAATACTTTGGGGTGGCGGTAATATTAAAGAATACGTTTTTCTAGTAACATATAGGTATTAATATAGAAATATTAGTTGTTGGAATATGCAGAAACTCCTATTCTAAAAAAAATATGATTTGCAATGAACATTCTAATGCAAGTTTAATACTTCGCTTAACTTATCTCCAATAATTTTCTTCTCATTACTACCGATAGTGGACAATCTCACCAATGAAATTCCGTACAACTCTAAAATACGATCCTTTTTAATATCACGTTCTGATTGACTTGTCCCCGATTTATGGAATGTATAACCATCCGTTTCAATAGCCAATACCGGTTGTTTACTCACACGATTATAAATTAGAAAATCAATATGAGTATTTATATTTGCAGCATATTTGCTTTCCTCTTCATTCAATAGAGAATAATCCTGAATCAACATATAGAGTGGTAAATGGCAAATGATATTCAAATGACGCATATTGATATTCTCTTTTAGAATATCTTCGAGTAAGGCAAATGTAAGATTCTCGGAATCGTATTCGGATATTTTCTTGTGTTTCTTCAAATAGGCGATTCGGGCATCTGTGTATTGCTCATATAGATAATCGAATATAGAATGAATCTTACTGGTGGAAACAGTGCCATTGTTATATTCGATATAAGCGATCAAATCGCTGATATTGCAGTCTTTGGGTTGTTCGTTTCCCGATACGACCAAGTAGAATTGTGACTTAGCCCGCGAAACAGCAACATTGAGCAGGTTGGGATCGTCGGAAAAGGAAGTGATGACATCGTCGACAGTGGTCATAATGATAGCCTCCTTTTCTCTTCCCTGAAATTTATGGACTGTTGCGACATCAATATCCTCTTCAAGTGCGGATTTTACTGCATCTACTTGTTTGTTATATGGAGCTATGACGCCAATTTCATCTGTTTCATAAGATAGATTCGGTAGTACTTCCTCTTTGATAACATCTATTTCCCGTTGATTCAGGTGACTGCGGGAGTGATTGCCTTTGGCTGTCCGTATGGCACAAATGACATCCTTTTCTCCTTTATCACGTGTCATGATGACAAGATCTCCACCATAAAATTTCTGATTACAGAAGTTGATGATTCGAGGATGGCATCGATAATGTTCCCGTAACAAGGTCTGCGGTACAAATGACCAATCGGGGATAAAGTTTAGATGACTTCGATGGATGGCTCTTTCTCGTCCAAAATTGGCATATGTTTTTTAAGCGCTTCTATAATTCTTTCTTTTTTATCCGTTTTCATCATTCTCAGAATCAATTTAGGATATTCATTTGATGATAACTTTAGAATACCTGAAATTTGGAGGTGTAAGCTTTTCCGATTATAGATTTTCAGTAGGTTATCATAATCTTGCGATGTAACTATGGCATCAATTTTCTGTTTAGATTGGTTATATATTTGCGGAATATCAATAGAATTCACAATCTTTTGTGCTTGCGCCTCTAAAGCTTCCATTGTATTTTCACTAGGTTTTGTGTAACATTGAAGTTTATGGCGGATTTCTCTAGAACAAATTGAACATAGTTGTAAATCATATTCTTCTTTAAACTTGTTGAATAAAAACTGTTTTACCTGATTAAATGTTTCATTAGGTTCTAATGCTTGGTTCTCTGCCACTAGTTTTATTATATCCTCGATTAGGTATAAATTTTCGACTTCAGCCACATCTAGAGTGTAAATATTCGATTCCTTATAGCATGAAATCTCCGCTTCCGTCATATAATCACGATCTATTAGCCCTTTTATGCTGTAATTATGCATGTTTTTTATTCGCTCATTATTGAATGATTTTGTCATTTCTATGACTTTAGAGCAATCATGGCATGGAATTATGTTATAGTTACTGTAAACGAAAGGGTATAATTGATTATCGTAACTTCCTCTTTCTCCTTCGACAAATAGAACAGGTTTTCTATTGCCTAATACCTCAAACATTAAACTATCAGGAATATTTTCATCGGGATCTAATATTTTAATATCCCATCGGTTATTGCCAAAATATGACTTAACCCATATTTTAGTTGCTTCTTTTCTTGAAGCAGCAAAGTCTAAATCATGAGTTATATATATGAATGTTTTGTTTGGACAGAATTCTTCAATTTTATCCCATAAACGATACATAATAGATTTGTGCAAATGTATTTCAGGTTCATCTATTATGATTGTCATATCATTCGGCGCAATAAGGCATTGACCTAATAGATAAATTGTTACTCTTTCTCCATCAGACATTTCTTTGGCATGATATTCCTCTGATGAAGTAGTTTTGGCTTTTATCTTTGCATCCTCAAGAATAATTTGTCTATGAGGATATATAGCATTCCATATAGAAGTAATTTTGTCTATAATCATTTGTGGAACATCGGCTTTCGTTTCACCTTTTTTTTCTTTATCCTTACAGTCTATAACATAAGCTCTATCCTCTTTATTTAAACGAGCAAAGATAGCAGATAAAACGCTGTCATAATCATCTATTAGTTTAGTAGTTAATCCATTCCCCCAATTCCATTTGTAATTTTTATCATGGTGAAGTTCTTCACCATAATATATTTTATTCCATGCCGCTTCTTCGCTTTTGATAGTGATACTATCCGGGATTGACAATGCTCTTTGAACTGAAATTCTAAGGACTTCTCCATTTGCTGATTGCTTTTCAATCCAAGCACCTAGATGGCTTTTTCCACTTCCATTTGCGCCTACAATAACAAAATTTTGTACACTCTCAATTTTTGTAGGTTTATTGTTCACAGGTATGATTATAGACTTGTTACTCATTGTTTTTTTCTGATAAATTATTGTATTTGATGTTTGGTTCAGCAGCTATGGTGTATGAACTGCTTTCAGGAAACTCATATTTCTTCGGGGCTTTCTGATAAAGAGGTTCTGAATCATCATTATCCGTTCATTGTTTGCATTGACGAATGACTGTTTCCAATGCATTAGCAGCTTCCTCGGGCGGATATTTATATTTCTTCAGCAACCGCTTTATCATTTTGCGCATTCCGGCTCTGGCAGATTCTTTTTTCTGCCAGTCAATGTTAGTTATCTCTTAATTTAGCTTCTATCTCTTCAATGGTAGGCATGGTACCTTCCACTTTTTCGGGATAGAACTTCTCCAGATCATATTCGGAAATACCCAAAGGTTGGCTGCTCGACTCCAAAGCATACTGAGCTTGTATGCGGTCTTTCTCTTTGCAAATCAGTAAGCCGATGGTTGGGTTATCCCGTCCTTCCTTACGCAGCAAATGATTGCAAGCTACCACATATCCACCTAATTGACCGATGTCGGCAAAAGCAAATTTACCGATCTTTACCTCTACCACTACATAGCAGGAAAGCGAAAGATTATAAAAGAGTAAGTCGATAAAGTTTTCCGTTTCGCCTATTTCCAAACGATATTCTTTGCCCACATAAGCGAAACCTGTACCCAGTTCAATCAGGAATCGGGTAATGTTATTCAGTAGAGCATTTTGAGCAATCGTTCATTGTAACGCCCAGTTATACCCGTGAAAGCAAAATTGTAGGGGTCTTTGGTCAACTCCTGTGCAAGGTCGCTCATCGCATCAGGCAATGTTTTTGTAAAGTTAGTCAGTGCCTTGCCCTGCCGCTCATAAAGGTCGGTGCTAATGAAATTGAGCAGCATACTACGACTCCAGCCGTTCTCCACCGTCTGGTGAACATAGAACAGAGCTTTGTCTATATCGTCTTTCACTTTATCCATTATCAAACAATGGTGTCTCCATGGGACTTCAAATATTCCACCAACTTGGTGGAATAATTCCGTTTCATTTTTTCCACCAAGTTGGTGGAAAGTTTTCAGAGCATCCTTGTATAACAAATAAAACTTCCTACAATAGTAAATATTGCTCTTTGACAAACCAGCCGCATTGGGTATAGCTTCACGTAAATCTTTGCTCAATCGAGTGATAACACTTTCGCCCCAGCGTTCTTCTACGTGCAATTCAACAATGTCACGACCTAAAAGCCAGTTGAATTTCAACTGTTCCACATTTACTTTCACCGCTGCCTTTATTTGGCTTTGACGATAGCGACCGCAAAGGTCTTTCACCCATTGCAGATATTCTTTATCAAGTATGTTTATTGACTGGTTCATCGTAATCTATAATACTTCAGTTGCGTTAATTTTTAGTTCTCCTGACATCAGCTTCGGGAGAAGAGTGTCGCGTAGAATTGTTAACCTAATACTTTCCTGTTCATTTCTTAGTATTTGGTCGAAATACGGTTTATTTATCTGCCTATTTTGGTAAAACAGATGATTCTTATTGTTATGTGTATTGTATCTTATCCGCATTTTAATTAATGTATTAAAAGTAGAAAATAATTTCCATTGTGCTGTCGTACTTTAAATGAGAAGTAAATGTAGGTATTATTATTGATGTAATTGTTATAGTTGGAGTAAAATTTATTCTTTTGGTTGTTAGAATATGCAGAAACTCCTATTCTAAAAAAAATATGATTTGCAATGAACATTCTAATGCAAGTTTAATACTTCGCTTAACTTATCTCCAATAATTTTCTTCTCATTACTACCGATAGTGGACAATCTCACCAATGAAATTCCGTACAACTCTAAAATACGATCCTTTTTAATATCACGTTCTGATTGACTTGTCCCCGATTTATGGAATGTATAACCATCCGTTTCAATAGCCAATACCGGTTGTTTACTCACACGATTATAAATTAGAAAATCAATATGAGTATTTATATTTGCAGCATATTTGCTTTCCTCTTCATTCAATAGAGAATAATCCTGAATCAACATATAGAGTGGTAAATGGCAAATGATATTCAAATGACGCATATTGATATTCTCTTTTAGAATATCTTCGAGTAAGGCAAATGTAAGATTCTCGGAATCGTATTCGGATATTTTCTTGTGTTTCTTCAAATAGGCGATTCGGGCATCTGTGTATTGCTCATATAGATAATCGAATATAGAATGAATCTTACTGGTGGAAACAGTGCCATTGTTATATTCGATATAAGCGATCAAATCGCTGATATTGCAGTCTTTGGGTTGTTCGTTTCCCGATACGACCAAGTAGAATTGTGACTTAGCCCGCGAAACAGCAACATTGAGCAGGTTGGGATCGTCGGAAAAGGAAGTGATGACATCGTCGACAGTGGTCATAATGATAGCCTCCTTTTCTCTTCCCTGAAATTTATGGACTGTTGCGACATCAATATCCTCTTCAAGTGCGGATTTTACTGCATCTACTTGTTTGTTATATGGAGCTATGACGCCAATTTCATCTGTTTCATAAGATAGACTTGGTAGTACTTCCTCTTTGATAACATCTATTTCCCGTTGATTCATGTGACTGCGGGAGTGATTACCTTTGGCTGTCCGTATGGCACAAATGACATCCTCTTCTCCTTTATCACGTGTCATGATGACAAGATCTCCACCATAAAATTTCTGATTACAGAAGTTGATGATTCGAGGATGGCATCGATAATGTTCCCGTAACAAGGTCTGCGGTATATTCGGAATAACTTTGCAGATGGATTGCAAAAAACTCATATTGGCACAATCATATTCCGGCTTAATCAGGCACGCATTAGCGATAAAGTTTAGCGTTTCCTTATTTTCTTCCGTGACCACATTGGGAAGTTGCATGGTGTCGCCGACAATGATTGCATTTTTAGCACATGACAAGGCTAAAGCTCCGGTTTCAACGGAAACCTGTGACGATTCGTCCATAATGATATAATCATATACGGCATCTCGTTGCAGACTGCTTAATGATGAAAAGGTCGTACTTAAGATAATAGGGTATTCTTTCTGTACCTCTCGCCAATTATTTTTTAGATCAGGGAGCGTAAAGATGGGCTTGTCATGATTATTGCCATAGGTATGAAATAACTGATTCTTTAGATATTTCATTGATGTATCGGCCATTTGTCTAGCCATTTCTGCTGCATCTTTGTTGGCAAGTTCCTTTTCTAATGTGTCTATTTCAACTTCCAGTTCTGCATACTTTGTTTGGTAGAATAAGATTTGGAAGTCGGCGATAATCAAACTCATCTCCCGTTTATAAAAACCTTTATTGGGGATTTTACAAATCGCTTTGCTTCTGAATTTAAAGAATAACCATTTCAACCGTTGAATAAAAGCTGCTATTCCCCGAGGACTTGATGATTGTTCTTTTTCTGCAAATTGCTGACATTCATTCCATAAATTCAGAAGGTCTGCCGAACTGGAATTTTTCCGTTGTTGGAGAGTAAATTCTTTTGTTCCGAACTCTTGCAGATAATGTTGCCACTCTATTTTTAAAGCTTGTATTTCCTGTCTTGCCATGGCAAGGCGTTCCTGTTTGTAAAATATGCTTTTTAGTTCTTCTGTCTGATGATGTATCTGATTGAGAAATTGAGGTTGGTCGACATCCGTATCATGCCATGACTCAAAGTGCTCCGGATATTGTTTTTCCTCTTCTTGAGTCTCGATGAATTTCTCTTTGTTAGCTGTGCTGCCAAGCAATGCAACAATGAATCCCATATCGTATTTGGATAACTTCTCAAGTACATTGACAATGGCGGAGTTATTATTAGATACTACCTGAACAGTCTTACCACGCACAAGGATATTGGCAATGATGTTCAGAATCGTTTGGGTCTTTCCAGTTCCCGGAGGTCCTTGCACAACACTGATTTGATTCTCAAAAGCTGCCTGGACTGCTTTTTGCTGGCTTGCATTACAACCGAAAGGAAAAATCAAGGTTGAGGCAGTCCGGGTCTGCATTTTATATTTTTGAGGATTCAGATATACAGCAATAGCTCTGTTGTTTGCGATGAAATGAATCTTTTCATATTGTTTTGCCAATAGCTTCGTTCCGTCATCGGCTTTCAATTCGTTCGCATCGGCAACTTTCTTCAAATATTCGAATATACTTTTCGAACGACTCTCTCCCAAGCATGATTCGATAATTTCTAAGTCTTTTTCTCTGTAATCATACTCTTTACCATTCAGAAAACGAATGTGCCAATAGTTGTGTGATCCGGCCTTAAAAATAGATAAGGCTTTGATGTTTGATAAAGTTCTCCCTTTACTGATTATTTGATAATTATTGGGGTCCGGTTTGTCCGGATCAGTCAGCCAAAGGACATTTTCTTCTTTGTAAGTATACGCACTGGGAACATTCCGGAATACTACCTTATAGTTGCCATTATGATTTTGGCAACTTTCTATTTCAGGAGTCTTGATTTGACCTTTTATAATAATCAGATTTTCGGAAGTATCTATCATAGGCTTGTGTGTAAATATAATAAGTCATGCTGCTGTTTTTATTTATTATTTAGGATATAAAAGTAAGAATATTTTCCAGAATATCAAAGCTGAAGTAGAAAAAACAGTGAATGACTTTATTCAGCTTTGTATTGTTATAAATATAGAGTGAGATTCGGTTTGGGAGTATTGAACGTGATAAAAGAGATTTGTTTTGCCAATGAAATCATTATCTTTGCAAGGTATATATTAATGAACGAGGAGGATATTATGCTTGCATACACATATATTGAACACGGAAAGTTTGAATTGCAGAAGAAAGCAAGACCGGAAATAAAGGATTCACGGGATGCAGTCGTGCGTGTAACACTTGGTAGCATCTGCACCAGTGATCTTCATATTAAACATGGCAGTGTGCCGCGTGCTGTGCCCGGAATAACTGTCGGGCATGAGATGGTAGGTGTGGTAGAACAAGTAGGGGCTGATGTCACTTCGGTGAAGCCTGGTGACAGGGTGACTGTGAATGTCGAAACTTTCTGCGGTGAGTGTTTTTTCTGTAAGCATGGATATGTGAATAACTGTACTGATCCTAATGGCGGTTGGGCTTTAGGTTGTCGAATTGATGGCGGTCAGGCGGAATATGTCAGAGTTCCTTATGCGGATCAAGGTTTGAATCGTATTCCGGATACAGTGAGTGATGAACAAGCTTTGTTTGTCGGTGATGTGCTTGCAACAGGCTTTTGGGCAACACGCATCTCGGAAATAACCGCGGAAGATACTGTTCTTATCATCGGTGCCGGGCCTACCGGGATTTGTACTTTGTTGTGTGTGATGCTGAAGAAACCCAAGCGCATTATTGTCTGTGAAAAGTCTCCTGAAAGAATTCGGTTTGTCTGCGAGCATTATCCTGATGTGTTGGTGACTGAACCGGAAAACTGCAAGGATTTTGTTCTCAAGAACAGTGACCATGGTGGTGCAGATGTCGTTTTGGAAGTGGCAGGGAGTGACGATTCCTTCCATTTGGCTTGGGATTGTGCCCGTCCTAATGCTATTGTCACGATTGTAGCCCTCTATGATAAACCACAACTTCTTCCTTTACCTGATATGTATGGCAAGAATTTGGTTTTTAAAACAGGTGGAGTGGATGGCTGCGATTGTAACGAGATTCTCAAGCTGATTGAGGAAGGTAAAATTGATACTACTCCTCTTATTACACATCGATTTCCGTTGAATGAGATTGAGGAGGCCTATCGTATCTTTGAAAACAAATTAGATGGAGTTGTTAAAGTAGCTATATCAGGAAATAAATAAAAATAGAATTTGTGTATGAAGAATATACTTATAGTAAGTAATAATGATATGTGCCGCAGTCGTATGGCACAGGAAATTTTGAACTCCTTCGGTAGAGGGATGAAGATTAGTACTGCCGGTATTTTGGCTGGAAATTCTGTTCCTGACGTTGTTTGCCAAGTGATGGAACAAAATGGATATGACTTTTCGCGTAGAAAGCCCTGTGACGTTGCGACATATGCCCAACAGACGTGGGATTATGTCATTACCCTTTGTTCGGAAGCGGAGGAAGTGCAAAAGGAAATGCAGGGGGTAGTGAGAAAATACGTTTCTTTCAACTTTACAGATCCCTTTCAGGGAGGAATTCATGTAGAAGATGAGCAGGAAGAACGGGTTAGGGCACTATATGACATCATGCATAAAGAACTGTATGAGTTCTTTCGGAGTGAATTGATGGAAAAGTTGTTGCCTCGCTGTTCCTGTGGCGCAAATACGTATTGTAGGTGTGAGTAGGAATATAAGTAAAATCATATATGTACATCATCCGGTGATGGTGGCAGATCTGTGTCATTTTGAACGCGAAGTTGCCAGAAAGCAATAGCGGATGCGGCGGCTACATTGAGAGAATCGACACCGTTTGCCATAGGAATGCGGACTACATAGTCCGCCTCATTGATTGTTTCGTTTTGAAGACCATCCCCCTCTGTTCCCATTACGATGGCTAACTTGGGTTCGGTTGCTAAGATAGGATTATCGATAGAGATTGATTTCTCCGTGAGTGCCATAGCGACTGTACGGAAACCCTGTTTACGCAACTCATTGGGAGAACCGTCCAACCAAGTCCATGGTATCAGGAAGACAGAACCCATCGAAACCCTGACTGCACGTCGGTTTAACGGATCACAAGAATTGCGTGTTAATAATATAGCATCTATTCCCAAGGCGGCTGCGGAACGGAAGATGGCTCCGATATTAGTAGCGTCTACCACGCCCTCAATGACTACGATCCGTCGAGCTTTCCGACACACCTCCTCTGCACTTGGTAGTGCTCGACGACGCATGGCGCAGAGGACACCGCGCGTCAGTGTATATCCGGTCAATGTGGCAAGTAACTTTCTTTCACCGGTATAGACAGGTATATCACCACAACGTTCAATGATGCCAGCGGCATCACCAGTGATATGCTTCTGTTCACACAAGAGGGCTAAAGGCTCATAACCAGCATTCAGAGCTACATGGATAACTTTGGGGCTTTCTGCAATAAACAATCCTTTATCAGGCTCGATACGATTGCGTAATTGAGCTTCGGTGAGGGTACTGAATATTTCTACTCCGGAGTCTGTTAAGGATGATATTTCTATAATGGGCATAGTGATTTCTTTAAACGATCTATTTTATTGCAGCAATGATAGTATGCGCTTCTTACTTACCGATGCAGCATATTTACATCACTGATTATCAGTGACTATTCATTTTAATCGGTACAACCTCTGTTTTGACAAATACACAGAATGTGGGGATAAATGCAAATCGTTGTATTTCACAGCTTTGCATATACGTGTTGTACCGCCTCTTTTCAGCCTTTTTGTGGAATGTCCGCTATCAGATTCAACGTGTTGAACGATAGGGCATTTCCGCATGGATGTTACAGAACGCTTGTTGAATGCAAAGGTAGTGGTTTTCTTGGGATTTCTGTGGCTTGCGGTGGAATTTTTGCGTTCGGTACTCGATTCGTTGGAAAAAGTGTAGCAAAACTGAATTATTCGCTTGAAAAAGTGTTTGTATGCCATAAATGGTACACTTTTATTCGGAGGAAACCATTATATCATATCGGGTGTAATTCTGCATCGGACATCAATATTATACCTGAAATGGTATAAATCAATAGACTTGGCTGAACTCCATAATGTCGAGCATCTGATATAATATTCCGTCAATAGCGGAATGCCAATTTTGGTGAAAATGACCATAATACCAATGGTTCACCGGATGATTGTCAGTTTTGAGATGATGCAGGATCATATCCATTGTTTTTCTTTCAGATTGTACATCTTTAAGAAGTGATGAATCGTTCTCAGCCCATTGGTTAAGGTTGCTTTTTGAGAATAGCTCACAATGTGATGGCGCAGTATGTGTGACAACTGTATCAATCAAGAAGTTTGCACAGATGGTATTCATCTTATCAGCGTCGTAAATAGGAGCTTCATTCTTCCAATATAAATTGCGGGAAATATCATTTTCTTGCAACTCATTGGAGTGAACTCGATATTTCCGTTTGTTCCATTCATTTATGCGATAATTTCGGTCAATAGAAATAGCTCCGCCTACACAAAGGATGGAATGATTACAGGCTTGAAGGATAGTATAATCAGGAACAGCAATGAAACGTTTGTAACTGAATGTTGTTCCTTCGAAATAAGCTGGATTATCATGATTGCCACGTACAAATACAATCCAATTGTTGGCTTGATTCATTCTCTTGGTATTTCGTCTAACCATTTGCTCATAGTATTCTTTCTTTTCAAAGCCAAAACCACAATCCCCAGCTACAATCAATAGAGTGTCCGTCAACTTGTATTGAATACAGAGTTTGAATACCAATTGATTAAAATCTCCATGAATATCACCGGAAACAATAATTGTCTTGGCTTCGGGAAAAGATAGTGAGAATGTGTTGCTATGATTCATCTTATATTCCTAATAATAGCGCATGTAATTAATCTTATACTTGCAAGTTGTCAGAAATCATTTGGAGAATTTCTTCGTTTGTGGTAGTTGATTCTTGTTTGTTTTTTAATGCAAAAGATGCTGCATCTACTGCTTCTTTTGATGTTTGTGGAACAAGCCCCGAATAAACTATATTTTCTATATGTTCTAATTCTGTTCGCTTTTTAGAAATTTGTTCTTTTGTGTACAGCTCTGCCTTTATATCTGATAAGAATCCCGCATACTTATTGCGCAAATCGTGCATAACAGCAGCAAATCTTTCGCTGTCAGCTGCCTTCTTTTCTAGATTTTCAGCTTTGTATTTGGTGGTGAAATATGTTAATGTCAACGCTAAGAAAGCCATTAATGGGACAATGACAATTTCAGGTAGCCACTTGAATATATTGGTAATTGCAGAAGCTGATACCAAAACAGAAAATACTAAAAGAATCTGATTTTGTTTTTTCTTCTTTGATAGGTATATATTCGCTTGACATAAATGAATTTTGTGCGTCCAAATTATTTTGTTAAAACGCTCAAGAATCTCCCTATAAAGAATTTTTATTTGTTCGTCCATATGATTTATTCTTCTGTCATGTATTTTAAAACTTTGATTAATACATCAATGTATTTATATGTATCTACTGGCATGTTGCTTCCTGGTGCTGTCAGATTAAAGCTCCAAACAGGGCATGAATCATAAAGCCTTTTTTCGTAAGTTCCTATTGGTTGATTAGAACTTTGTTCTCCTTCTCTTAGCCAGTGCCAATCAGCAATATTATGATAAACAAAACTATCAATCACGATTCCCGGAAGATGGTAACTCCTAAAATAGTTATCACGAATTTCACGCATGTGCTTACATGTGTCGAATAACAAACCATTGCTTGCAACATTTTTTTCCTTCATTGCCTGTTGCTCGCTTTTGGGATTAGTTGTCAACCAGTTGCCACCCATATTTGAATCTGGATAGTCGTATTTCCCATTCCAATTACCCCACCAATCTAATTGACGAAAAGCTGGTAGAACTTCAAATTTAATCCCATCGGAAAAGTTTATCACAACGACTTGCCCATCTCCATGAATATCACTGTTCGGATAGGTTTGTAAAATTGCATTCTTCAATGCTTGTAGTAATCTGGACTGACCATTTCCTCTTAGTGTGTCATATTTATTATATTCGTCTCGTGGCAATTCGACAAGTATATCAATGTCACTTGTATCAATAGCAGTACCTCTACCATAAGAGCCCACATATAAACTATGAGCAGTTTCGCTGGTGCTACCCCAAAATTCCGAATTAACCGCTCTTGTTATACGTCTATATCTCTGAGATACTAACGAACGCTGTTCAATGCTAATTATTTCGCCTCTTTTTCTAACTGTATCCATATTAATTTTATTTCGTACACAAAAGTACAAAAATAATCCCAGTTTATCGAATATAATTCACTATATTTGCACTATAAAATCGTATCAAAGAATGAAACTAAATAGAATAAAGGCTGTATTATCTGAAAAAGGTATCTCTCAGACATGGTTGGCAAAGAAACTCGATAAGAGTTTCAGTATGGTCAATGCTTATGCTTGTAATAGGATTCAACCAAATTTAGAGACCTTGCAACAGATAGCAGAGATATTGCAGGTCGATTTGAAGGATTTGATAACCGACAAAAAGGATAGGTGATATGAAACAGTTTTCGGAAGCTACACGGGTGCAGATGCCTGCAATGGTTCACCTCACCCGAATAGGGTATACTTACTTCGGTAAGTTGAGCGAAGATAAGAATGGCACGGTCTATGACGGTGACACGAATATTCTTTTGCAGGTATTTGAACGGCAGTTTAAGAATCTGAATCCCGGACATGAGGGAGAGTTTCTTCAAGTTTTGAAAGATATTCGTAAGGAGCTGAACGATGATGACCTCGGTCGAGGCTTTTACAACCGTCTCAAAGCTGTTTCGCCTGTAAAGCTGATAGACTTTGATAACATTGGGAATAATACGTTCCATTTCACAGCCGAATTTACCTGTAAGAACGGACAGGACGAATTTCGTCCTGACATTACTTTATTCGTAAACGGATTGCCACTTTGCTTTGTAGAAGTGAAGAAACCCAACAATCATGGTGGTATGTTGGCAGAGAGCGCACGAATGAATAAAGAACGCTTCCCGAATAAAAAGTTTCGCCGCTTCATCAACATTACGCAGTTGATGATATTCAGTAATAATATGGAATATGATGCGTTGGGCGGTATCGTACCTATACAAGGGGCTTTCTATTGTACTGGGGCACGTTCATACGCACCATTCAATTGCTTCCGTGAAGAAAATTTAAGCGGTCAGAAAATAGCACCGTTCCATCGTGACTATCTGTATAAGGAGATTGATAAGACGGTGGAAAAACAGATATTGTCTGATTACAATTGCCAAGTCATTCATACAAGTCCTGAGTACCAGACAAATCTCGGTTTCAACACCCCTACAAACAGAATCCTAACATCCATGTGTTCGCTTGAACGGTTGTTGTATATCATTAGATATGGTATTGCCTATGTCCGTATGGAGCGTGAGGTGGATGGAAAGATAGAATCTACCGACCAAAAGCATATCATGCGTTACCAACAATTGTTTGCATCGTTAGCTATTCGCCAAAAACTGGCAGAGGGGGTGAAATCTGGCGTAGTCTGGCATACACAAGGTAGTGGTAAAACCGCCTTGTCATATTATCTGACCTATATTCTTAACGATTTCTATTCCAAACAGAATAAGGTCGCCAAATTCTATTTCATAGTAGACCGCCTTGACCTTTTGGAACAAGCTACACAAGAGTTTGAAGCTCGTGGATTGGTTGTATCTACCGCCAATACAAGAGCCGAACTGATGGAGCAATTCCGCAATAATCAGGCACAACAAGGTGTAAGCGGACAGGCAGAAATCACGGTTGTGAACATCCAACGTTTTGCCGAGGATAAAGAAAAAGTACGCATCAGTGATTATGCAACCAATCTTCAACGCATCTTCATTCTTGACGAGGCACACCGAGGGTATAAACCTGGTGGCTGCTTTCTTGCCAACCTCTTTGATGCCGATACCGATGCGGTTAAAATCGCACTTACAGGTACACCGCTGTTAAAGGAGGAACGTGCCAGTTGCAAGGTGTTCGGAAACTATTTGCATACCTATTATTACGATAAATCCATTGCGGATGGCTACACGCTGAAAATCATACGTGAAGATATAGAAACCTCCTATAAAGAGCGTTTGTCTGATGTGTACGATAAACTGGAAACCCTTGTGCAAAAGAAAGACATTCGTAAGTCGGAAATCATAGAGCATCCTAGTTATGTAAACGAGTTAGCCCGTTACATTATGACGGACTTAAAAGAGTTTCGCAAGATACAAGGAGATGATACTTTAGGTGGTATGGTCATTTGTGAAACCAGCGAACAGGCAAGACGGCTTTATGATGTATTTCAAGAAGAATGGCAGAAGTATCAGCCGAAGCCCATCAAGATAAAACTTTCCGATGGTTCGTATGTAGTGGGTGAACCGGAAGTGGATTACAAATCAAAATACAGACCGCTGAAAGCCGGAATCATTCTTCACGATACGGATGACAAGGAAACTCGCAAGCAGATAGTCAAGGACTTCAAGAAAAATATGACAGTGGATATTCTCATTGTCTTCAATATGCTTTTGACTGGTTTTGATGCGCCGCGTTTGAAACGCTTGTATTTCGGGCGCAAACTGAAAGACCACAATCTGCTTCAAGCCATAACACGTGTAAACCGTCCTTATTCTGGTATGCGTTACGGTTTTGTCATTGACTTTGCCGACATCAAGCGCAACTTTAAGGAAACCAACGAAGCATATTTACAAGAATTAAACCGCTTTAATGATGTGGATGAGACTGGCGAATCCGCGGCCACCGATACCTTTACCCAAGTCATTGAGGACAAGGAAGAGATATTGAATCAGATGAAGAAAGTTCGGCAAACGCTTTTCAATTACACATACGATAATGCGGAAGAATTTTCTTCTGAAATCTCCACCGAAGAGGATAAAGCTGTATTGCTCGACCTCAAACAGGCATTGGAATCAGCCAAGAACATGGCGAACATCGTGCGTACATTCGGTGATGATGAAATGAAAGAGCAATTTGCCAAACTCGAAATCACCAAGTTGCCGCAACTACTCTCTGAGGTGCAAAGACGGATAAGTATCATCAATCAGAAAGAGGCTTTCAATACAAATGAGGAAACGAAAACTCTAATCAATGAGGCAATGATGGATATAGAGTTCACTTTCTCCAAAATAGGACAAGAGGAAATGCGCCTTATATCCGGTGGTGTGGAATTGAAAGAGAAATGGCAACGTACCATTTCTTCATTTACCCAAAACTTCGACCAAGACGATCCGGAGTTTATCTCGTTGCGTGAAGCCTTTATGGAACGCTTCAAAGAACACGGTTTTGTGATTGACACGATAGCCAAGTTCAACGAAGAAACACAGGCTTTGGATGAAATCATCGGTCGTCTGCAAGACTTACAAAAACGCAATAATGTCTTGTTGAAAAAGTACAATGGCGATGAAAAATTTGCTCGTGTACACAAGCGTATTCGTGAAGTGAATAAGCAGAGGGAAGATAAGGGACAGAAGCCTATGTTCTCTTTCCTTGACGAAGAGATTGCGGCCATTCTCAACATTATAAAAGAGGATGTGGATGCCAAAGTCTACGACCGTAATGACATTCTAAAAAAAGATGCTTATTTTAATCGTACGGTGATGGCCCTTATCAATGGATGCTTGTATCATTTCCCACAGATTAAGCCGGAGATGGACGATTACAAGTTTATCCAAACACGTATTTCACAACAGTATATTAACCAATATAACGCCACTTACGGCATTGCATAAAGATTATGTCAGATATTAAAGAAAAAACATTAAGGCTCATCGACGGACTTAAAGCTACCTGCCAATCATACGGTATGGGAAACGATGGTAACGAATATAAGATTATCACTCAGGTATTTCTCTATAAATTCCTGAATGACAAATTCGGTTATGAATTAAAAAATGCGAAAAGTGAAATAGCAAAGAAACTGACCGGGGATGTAAAATGGGAAACGGCATACGAGAATCTTTCTGATGATGAACGTATGCTTATTCAGAGTGCCATCTCTCCAGATGTTCCGATGCTTGAACCTTATCATCTGATAGCCAATCTTTGGAATCAACAGGGAAAAGGGGATTTTGATACTATATTCGATTCCACTATGACAGATATAGCGGAACAAAATGCAGATATATTTTCCACGCAGACCACAGTCAACACGAAGATTCCATTGTTCGAGGCATTGACACCGTTTGTGACCGATTCGGCACAACGTGCGCCATTCGCCCGTGCTCTGGTGGATAAACTCGTGAATTTCTCCTTTGAAGAAGCGTTTGCACAGAATTACGATTTCTTCTCCAGCATCTTTGAGTATTTGATTAAGGACTATAATACCGCTGGAGGTGGAAAATATGCGGAGTATTATACGCCTCATGCCATAGCAACGATTATGGCTCGTCTGTTAGTGGGGGATAATGCTGATTTGCATAGCATGGAATGTTATGACCCCTCGGCAGGAACAGGTACGCTTCTGATGGCACTTAGTCATCAAATAGGAGAAGAACGCTGTACCATCTTTTCGCAAGATATTTCCCAGCGAAGCAACAAAATGTTAAAACTTAATCTGCTACTTAACGGACTTGTGTCTTCGCTTGATAATGCTATTCAAGGTGACACGCTTGTAAGCCCTTATCATAAAAGCGATGACGGGCAGCAGTTGCGCCAGTTTGATTTCGTGGTGAGCAATCCTCCTTTCAAGATGGACTTCTCGGACACTCGCGAGAAGATAGCCGCCATGCCAGCCCGTTTTTGGGCTGGAGTCCCAAATGTACCCGCCAAAAAGAAAGAGTCAATGGCTATATATACCTGTTTCATTCAGCACGTTATCAATTCACTGAAAAAGACAGGCAAGGGTGCAATTGTCATTCCTACAGGTTTTATCACGGCTAAAAGTGGTATTGAGAACAAAATTCTTCATAAAATTGTAGATGACAAAGTGGTGTTCGGCTGTGTTTCCATGCCAAGCAACGTGTTTGCCAATACAGGTACGAATGTCAGTGTGCTGTTCTTTGATAAGTCTGCAACCACTGACAAAGTAATCTTGATTGATGCCAGTAAATTGGGCGAGGAATATAAAGATGCTAACGGATTGAAAAAGGTGCGTCTGAACGATGACGAGATAGAAAAGATTGTCGGCACATTCCAGCGCAAGGAGGCAGTGGAGGATTTTTCTGTGGCTGTTTCTTACGATGAGATAAAGGAAAAAGGATATTCTCTTTCTGCCGGACAATATTTCGACATCAAAATAGACTACGTAGATATAACCGAAGAGGAGTTTAATGCACGTATGGCGAATTATAAGCAAACGCTTACCGAACAATTCAAAGAAAGTCATCGTTTGGAAGAGGAAATTATGAAACAGTTGGATGCTTTGCGGTTCAACGCAAATGTAGGAAACAATGAGTAACGAAATACAGTTTTTGTTATACAATCTTCCCGATAAAGAGGGAAGAGTACAGGTGGTTATAAAAGACGAAACCATTTGGTGTACGCAAAAGGCTATGGCAGAGCTTTTCGGTATTGACAAATCGGGTATTAGCCGCCACATAGCCAATATATTTAAAGAGGAAGAATTACAGCAAGACACGACGGTTGCAAAAATTGCAACCGTCGTAAATCGAGGCATAAGAGGCGAGGTTGAAGAGTTGGTTGATTTCTATAATCTTGATATGATTATTGCTGTTGGCTATCGTGTATCTTCTCCAAAAGCTACCAAGTTCCGTCAGTGGGCTACCAAGATTCTTAATGAGTATATCAAGAAAGGCTTTGTGCTTGACGATGAACGCTTAAAACAGGGAACGGCAGTATTCGGAAAAGACTATTTCCGTGAATTGTTGGAAAGGGTACGTTCCATCCGTGCCAGTGAACGGCGTATTTGGCAACAGATTACCGACATATATGCAGAATGTAGTATCGACTATGACAAGAATTCACCTACGACACATGATTTTTATGCCATGATACAGAACCGTTTTCATTATGCCATTACAGGGCAAACGGCAGCAGAAATCATCTACACTAAGGCTGACCATACCCAAGAACACATGGGACTGATCACATGGAAGAATGCTCCCGATGGGCGTATCTTGAAATCGGATGTGTCAATAGCCAAGAACTATTTGCAGGAAAATGAAATCCGTCGGTTGGAACGTGCAGTAACAGGATATTTCGACTATATAGAAGACCTTATAGAGCGTGAAAACACGTTCAATATGGAGCAGTTTGCTGCCAGTGTCAACGAGTTCTTGACCTTCCGCAAATATCAGATATTGCCGGATAAAGGACGAATATCTGCGGCACAAGCCAAGACAAAGGCAGAAAGCGAATATGATATTTTTAATAAGACTCAACGGATAGATTCAGATTTCGATAAACAGATTAAAGGAATGTTGGGAGAATAAAAACGTGGAAAGCAATGGAACTGAAAAAATATAATGCAAATCACACTCAAGTTCTGAAAATAAATCAAATTGTGCGTACAATTTCAGAAACTCACAAATTTGATAAAGACAAACTCATTGCCATAAATACATCTGATGTAGAAAATGGTGTAATGGGTAACGGTACGCTAACTTTTGTAGATGAGCTAAAAGGTCAATTTAAGAAGACCATAGTAAAGGACGATATTTTGTTCAGTGAAATACGTCCTGCTAACAGAAGATTTGCTAAAGTTACAACAAAAAATACTAAAGACTATGTTGTATCTACCAAATTGATGGTATTGCGAAAATATAATGAAGATGTTGATTTAGAGTATTTTTATTATTGTTTGACCAATCAGCCTTTTCTTGATATACTCCAACGAAGAGCCGAAAATCGGATAGGTTCATTTCCACAAATTACATTTGATTTACTTTCGGAATACGCTTTCCCAATACCGCCAATCAGCGAACAGAAAAGAATATCAAGTGTAATATCCACGTTAGACAAAAAAATAGCTCTTAATCGTCAGATAAATCAGAATTTACATAAACTGGGCGGCTTTTACACCGCACCAGTTCACTGTGATTAATCATTGTTCCAATGCTCTTCACATTCAGGGCAAGTTGTTACATCATCACTTGTTTCAAACTCTAATCCGCAACACTCGCAGATAACTTTTACTTTTTTCTTCATTCTGAAAAAATATAAAATTGTATACAGCACTATTGCTATATACTTAATAATAGTCTTTTCGCAAATAAAAGGTTTATTTTACCGAAACCTGCCCATTCATCAGAAGAGGTAGAAGTTCGTCTCGCTGCTTGGTTAATTCGACAATTTCAAATCCTATTTCCATTTGTTTGTCAAAAATTGGCTGGGCAATTGAGCTAAATGCACTCATCACATTTTCTTTAGGCCTAACAATAGGCAAACTAAGTAAATCATCTTTCGTTATCGAGCCAAATGTTGTGCCAACTCCATTTCTTTGTTCAAATGCAGAACGCAAATCATCAAGAATGTAGTACAAATGTGTATTACTACCCATCTTTGAAGAAAGAGCTGCCAAACCTCGTCCTATACAGCAATTATTATTTGCGATATTCAATGCACCAACAGGTGCTCTGACACTCATTAGAATATCACCTTTTTCCGCATATCTGCTTGGCAATGTAGTATATTGTCTTACTGATGGGAAGCGAATACCAAAATCCGTACTACCTTGATAAAATAACACGCCCTGACCATTATTATTATAGGATGAACCATCTGGTGATTGTCCCATAGTAATATTTGCAATATCTATTAATGTGGCATTTTCCCAATATTCGGGTATTTCTCTCTTCAATTTCTCATTCCAAACCATCTTTCCACCACTACTCTTGTATGGTTTCCCATTTTCATCAGGAAAATCAAATTGCACAAACCAATAATCGTAAAGTTGCTTCGCCATCGCCTCTAAATTCTGATTTATCTCACGATTAAGTACAATTTTTGAATCTATATCAGTTAAAATGCGACCTATTTTTTCCTGTATTGATAGTTCTGGAATCCAAACAGTACAGCCCTTTATCTTGTCAGGAGAAGTATGTCGTATTTTTGTTTGTTGAGCAGCAGTACTTAGCTGTTGACGAACGATATTTGAAGATATAAGATAATAGCAGAAGTTTGAGTCTATTAATTCTATATTGCATTTTACAAGTGCAACATCCTGACTTTGAATGTATTTTTCACTCTCGGGAATTCTAGCCGTTGTACCTAATAAACCTATTGATTGTTCTGTAAGAGGTGTGATAATATCACCTTTTTCAAGAATAAAATCGTCTTTAACCGTTCCTGTAAAATACAAATCATCCTTAGAAGTGTTCGTTTTCCAACCACCTCCATTCATATTGAAATTACCTAAAGTAAGGCGAATCAACTTACCCTCTGATGAATAATACTGACCAGATAAACTGGCTCCTCTGGTTACTTCAATCAGTTCACCTAATTTGTATTCTTTTAATTTCATAGCCTAAAAATTTGCGTGCAAAGGTACTCATTTTTAAGCAAATTAAAGAATAAAGAGTCTTGATACTATCAAACTCTAACCTAAAAACTTACGATGTGCCATTTTTACGTTGTTTTGATTCACCATAGCGTAGTGTAAAGTAGTATCTATGCGTACATGACCTAATAATTTCTGAACCTGTTCTATCGGCATGCCTTTATCAATGGCTTGTGTCGCAAGAGTTCTTCTAAACTTGTGGGGATGAACTTTTACTATACCTAATCTCTTGCCTAATTCTTTAATTCTTACTTCAACACCGCTAATAGATAAGCGAGTATAAGGGGCTTTCAATGAAACAAATAGTGCAGGCACATCGTCTGTACGTTCATCAAGATACTGTTTTAAATGTAGTTTAGTTCTGGCATTGAAATAAACAGTCCTTTCTTTATTTCCCTTACCAAATACGACACATTGTCGTTCATGAAAATCAATATCAGAACGATTCAGTTTTACAAGTTCTCCAACACGAATGCCAGTAGAAGAAAGGAAATCTATAATTGCTAAATCTCTCTTCTCGCTACAACTGTCTCGAAGCAATTCAAGTTGCTCATCATTCAGAACCTCTTTGACAAGAGAATCCGTCTTTACCTTATGGATTCTCCGCACTGGACTTTTAGCTATAAAATCTTCGTCCTCCAACCAAGAGAAAAAGCTCGAAAATATTCTTCTCATGTTATCAATGGTTACTTTGCTAGAGTTGTTCTTATTCTGATATTCAGATAAGTAGGCTCTAATATCCGATGTTTCTATATGATTGATTGCTTTGGCAATAATTTGCAAAAATCGTTCAATTGTATTCTTGTAGTATATAAGAGTTTTATCAGAGCAACCCTCTATTTTCTTAGCAGATATAAAGGTCTCAAGCATCTGAGTATTATCTTTATATCGTTGTTCGGTACTTTCGATATTCTGTGGTTCTGATATACAAACCTTATCAAGTTCCAATTTGAGAATCTCTTTCAATTTCATCATTTGACCATAGTCTAAGTCACGTTGCATAGCACAAGTAACAGCTTCTATTATAGATTTCTTCATATTTTATAAATGTTAGTTCCTCTATAATATAAGGGAAGTGCAATAAATCAGAATTTAGAAGCAATGGCAAAACAACTTTATGATTACTGGTTTGTGCAATTTGACTTTCCGAATGAAAACGGGAGACCGTATAAAAGTTTCGGTGGCAAAATGGTTTGGAATGAAAAGCAGAGAAAATATATACCAGAATATTGGGAAGTAAAATCTCTTAGTAATTGGCTTGAAATCAAGTCGGGATTTCCATTCAAATCGGAAACATATAAACCTATTGGGCGATACAAGATTATAACCATTAAGAATGTTCAAGATGGGGAGCTTGTAACATCTGGCTGTGATTATGTTAATGATATTCCAAGCCGCGCAAAAGATTATATATCTCTTCAAATTGGAGATAGACTGATTTCGCTAACTGGAAATTGTGGAAGGTTATGTGTTGTATGCGAGGAAAATCTATTATTAAATCAACGTGTAGGATTATTGTGTTGTGATGCAATATATTTGGAATACTTTTATAATTTCCTTAATAGTGGTACGATGCGAACAGTGATTGATAATTTAGCAAATGGTGCAGCACAAGCAAATCTCAGTCCTGTTGAGCTATGTAAAACAGACTGTTTTATTCCGCCCATAGACATACTACTGTCATATAATAGAAAAGTAAATGCTATTCGTAAGGCTATTGTGCAAAATAATCAAGAAATATCTCAGTTAGCTAAGCAGCGAGATGAACTCCTGCCTCTTCTGATGAACGGTCAAGTATCGGTAAATTCTGATTTATCTCAATATGAAAGAGAAGCGTTCGGGTTCATTACGATCACTTCTCTTTTTCAAAATAAAATATACAAAAATCAAATAATGTTTATTCCCACAATTTAGTTATTTCTTTACTGTGTGCATCCTTATCAGCGTAAAGCATATCAATATAGTTGATTATATTCATTGTTTCGTCATCATTAGCCTTTCGTAAATACTTACGAATCAACAAATTTTTATCGCAATCTTTTCTCAAAATTGCATTATCCCTTGCCATGAAGCAGGTCAATCCTATAGTTAACATATAGATACAAGTGGCAACAATGATGACGAATTTGCGAATTATCTTTGAATAGTAAATCCTATTTATGTAATACCATGGCAAATCTAGAAGCAAGAATAGTGGAATTTCTTTAATTGCTTTGGGGGTTGGTAGAGTTCTTGCAGTATTATATTCGTCAATACCAAGCTTTTTTTGGATGGCTTCCATCAAGGAATTTGCCTTTTTAACATTCTCATTATAAGAGAGAAATGCCTCGTTGTCTTTCTTAAGAATCTCCCTGACCTTTTCATATTCATTTAGGAATATTCCATTATTATCTACAGACTTTTTGTAGTATTCACCAATAATGCTCATGTATTCTTCTGCTGATACACGACCTTCAGCTTTATCTTTTTCTTCTCTCTTACGCTGTCGTTCTTCTAACAGCTTTATGATGGCATCCTTAACTGACATTGCAACAGCGGTTTTGAGTTGCTCCACATCAATTATTGGAAAACTGGAAGCAGGAGTATTTGCAATGCTCTGCATCAGCCCATTCATATTCAAACTATCTTTGTTACTATTACCTAAAGCCATAAATGTTCACTTTATAAGTTAATATTATCGTCTCAGACCTCTACTGCGTTGGCACATTTTACTTGCCTTTCTAGCACAACGTCTAGCCCAATTCTCATCATCTTCATCTTTATCTCTTCCCCAGCCAGTTAGGTCATTACTACCGCCACCACATGACCTTGACATACTGATTGCTCCTGACATATATTCTGCGAATAGAAGGAGCGCCACATTCTGTATATCTTCAATAGATGCAAATGGATTATTATCAGGAACAGTACATGCATCATTGATGATCGATTCTAGCTTTTCAGAAATTGATATATCATAATCGTGATATTCATCAGTAGATATTGTGTAGTTGTTTATAATTGGCTTAGACAGGATTTCCTTATCAGGTTCTGGATGATGGTTATTTCTAGCATCATCATTGGTAGCTGTATTTGTTTTAGCGGTAATACTATATGATTGTTCAAGCTGACTTTCAATATCGTGTAGCCTTTCCCATGTTGCTTGAATCTTTGAAGGCATGAGATTCCTGCTCTGACCTAAGTCCGAGGATTTATATTTGGAGTTACCACGCATTATGGAATATCCTCTAACTTCCCCAACACTATCTTTTGTAAGATTTACCAGATAACCACGTTGGTAAAGTGCCGCTTTATATTCATCCCAATTAAACATGTGCATCCTCTTAAGGATAGTGAAACAGGCATCTGTAATCTCAGCTTTGTGGTATCTGCTTATTTCTTCAGGGTTTCCCCAACCTCTGCGCATATTAATAACTTGTGCAGCTATAACGGCTCTCTCTCCGATAAACTTATCGGTATTTACATTGCCATCATTATCCACACGATTTGCATTTATATGAAGATGGTCAATCCTACCTTTGCTATCATGATGAAGCGAAACCACATATTGGCTGTTGTGCAAATTTGTATGTTTAGGTATGGTCTTTCTTTTAGGATTCCTCATATCGGCATTGTCAAATTCATGGATGTACTCGTTAGCTAAATGTACCCAATCATCCATCGTCCATCCCTGAGTTTCCTCACTTGTTGGGGAAATCTCCATTCTTATCATTCCTTTTTCTAACTTGCGGTAGCGGTTGATTTTCTCTTCAAACTTTTTCTGATGAAGTTGCATTCTTTGCCACATAGCTTCTGGTTCAATATAGGCTGGGAGAAGATTTACTTTGACCAGTTCCGCCTTATCCTTATCAACCGAATAGCGAGTTGCATTTGCGCCATGAGTGATACATTCTGCTTTGGCTATCATAAATCTGTTGGGGATTTTATGTAATTAATAATCTGCGACCATCGTTCTATAATTGGCAAAGTTAGCTTCATCCATTCCTCTACAAATCTTGGATTGCCAAAATACAAAGCACGTTGGTCTTTATTCATATTACTTACCTGACTTCTTATCTTCAGAATGTCTGCACGTGCGTCCACTAGACTGCACAGTGCTTCACATTCTTTCTCGGTAAGATGATGTTTTGGTCGGTGTCCTAAAGTGCATTTGCGAGTATATTTACTGACACTCATTCCACATTGCTCGGCAAGGTCTTTTACCTTACCATATTCTTCTTGCGTAACTCTTGCTTCCAAGCGTTTATCTCGCTGGATAGCATTTAACTTGTTTTCTTCTTTGTTGTCTTTCATACTGCAGAATAATAAAAGAGCCTTACCCATTGCGAGCTTGCGAGTAGTGCGTGAAGGTCATTGGAACACGGACAATCGAAGATTGTTTGTGCGACATTGACACTTCTTGTAACACTCCCTATGTTTTCACTGGCACACGAATGGTGTCGGAAATTCTGAATGGTTTCTGGTCACGTTTGGCTTATAGGGTAATATATACCTTGCTATAAATGAATAAGGTTCGGTGAATTAATGTTGTGGTAAGATGCAGCTTGAAGATTGAGCATTCAGCTTTGATGCCGCATCTATCTCAATGTCATTGGTATTATCAGATTCTTCAATGATAGTGCTTGTGTCATTATCTTTGTTAGGTATATTTCCATCACTATAAGAATGCTTGGTGCTGACATTGTCGGCAGATCCAACTGCATTCGATTCAATATTAGAGGTGATGGATGTACTTCCCGAATGCTCACCAATCGAATTCTTTTCACTGTCTGAAATGTGATTCTCTCCAAATATAGGGGAAGAAGAATGGTATTGGGCTGTATCTTTTGCCTGATGAGATAAATCAGTTTGTATGGTAGGGAAATCTTTTGAATCCTGACTATTGGTTGAAGATGTACTTTCCTTACCTGAATCTTTCGCTGTTTTATTCATCTGTTCATTAGTGAAATTGTCATGAACAATACTGTATTCATGCCGTTGCTCCATGCTTATATAATAAGGATTGCGAATCAACTTACCATCCACATACCACGCAGAGACACAATGTAAAATATGAATACTCGTTCTGTTGTTCTGGTCAGATGAGATAATACCTAGCTGAACCATCTTGTCAAGTACCCTCGAAATTGTCTTCTTATCATAGCTTAATTTGCTTGCCAATTCCACTTCTGACATAAGCACTTGACCTATTTGTAATGTAGTGGCAAATCCTCTCTTATTGATGATGGTCTCTTCTGTTACTGCACCTTGAATGAGTAACGTTAGAATCTTCGTTCTGTCAATGCCATATTTACTTCCACCAATGAAAGCAAGCTGCTCATCATTGAGCACTATGCTATAATAAATATTTTTTCTCATACTGCTGTTTTTAAATTTTAGTCCACCAAAGTAGTTTGCTTTCGACCTTTACCAGATTGCATCTTCTTTAGATGCTCATTGAAATCTACCTCGTTTGAATTGTCGTTTGTATATAGACCTCCAGATTCAATCCACTTCATCAATTCATCCTTGAAAAAGTAGAGCTTGTTGCCTGTCTTGTGGTAGGGAATACGTCCATCTGATGTCATACAGTAAATTGTAGAATTGGCTTTACCCAATAGTGTTGCTGCTTCGCTCAGATTCAGTAAAACATGATTATCTTCTTTCTGATTTGGTTTGACTACTATAGAATCAAATCGGGTTAATAGCTGGTCAAGTTTCTGTTTCAATTCTTCAACTGCTACTGGCAAATTTTCAAATGTTATCGTGCTCATATATATCTTTCTGTTTATGTTATTACTATTTTAGGGATATCTTGTTTGATGCTTCTCGTTTCAATTCATTGACAACATCAGCATAAACTTGTGTTGTTCCGATGTTGCTATGAGTAAGCATCTTTGAAATTGTATATAGGTCTGTTCCTGCTGCCAGCTGCAATGTCGCATATGTATGGCGGAAACAATGGAACGTGATATGTTTGGTTATTTTAGCTGCGTTTAGCCAGTTTGGAAGATTAGCTCTCACGACATTTGGTGTAAGGTCTGGAAAAACACTTCCCTCGCCAGGTTCTCCGCATAACTCAAAGGCTTCATCACATATTGGTAGGACTGAATTGGTCTTTGTCTTTTTTGTTTGAATCATAATGCACCAACCTCCATCACTAGCTTTCTGTACATTCTCCCATTGCAATAAGATAATATCGCTGATTCTTAATCCAGTCAAACAAGAAAATAATCCTGCTCGCTTCATAACATCGTTACCACATGGTGCTTTAGCCAGTCTTTTTGCTTCTTCAAGCGTCAGGAAT
Source organism: Bacteroides celer (assembly GCF_002632415.2). Classification (NCBI taxonomy): domain Bacteria; kingdom Pseudomonadati; phylum Bacteroidota; class Bacteroidia; order Bacteroidales; family Bacteroidaceae; genus Bacteroides; species Bacteroides celer. The sequence goes on from NZ_CP178209.1 coordinate 1,760,255, forward strand.
TCACGTGGTTTGCTATCTACTTTAGCGTGCGTTAGTTTGGGCGCAATATTCACTTTGATTAATCCGTCTTCATGAGCCATACGAACAACAGCCTTCAACTTATTCATGTTGTTATTGGCTGTACTCGCCATCATCTTGGCTTTATTTTGGGTATCTAAATTTAGCATATATGTAAGAAATCCTTGACAGAATTCAACCGACAAATCATTGAAACAACACTCCTTATTGCAGTAATTCTGAAAGTGCTTGATTGCTGTTTCCCAATTGCGTTTGTTGGTGCTCTCACTGGCTTTCTTCTTGAAATAGTCGATGAAGCTTTCACGACCTTTGCTTCTGTCTAAGAAACCAAAATCTTCACTAACAATGGCTTCAATACGACGGCATTTGATTAGCTCAGCATTCCTAAGCATAGTCTTATTGTATTCAATCTCAAATTTCTCTTTTGGATTCTCATAGATGTATATTCCCAAATACTCACGTCTTGTCATTTTTCCAGTCTTTGGATTTCTTATTTCTGGGTAGAAGTCAAGATATAGAGACAATTGATTCTTACTGATAGGTCTCTTGCGTACCGTTACTTTTGTACATAGGTTTGTCATATCTATATTCGTTTCGTTTTTATATTTGTTTCGAGTTCAAAATTATACAGTTTGTTTCGAGCCGCTTATTTTTATTTTGAGAATCTGATTGTATTTAATTGTATTTCAGATATATCGGCAAATTGTACTCTAAAATTGTACTCTCACGGCTATATCTCTTTTTGCTTTGGTGCTTGAACTTGTTGCCTCAGCCGCTTTTCGAGCTGCATCCCAATCAGCTTTAAGATAGTAATTGCGATTACCATGTACTATCTTTATACGTACATTGTGTGTATGAGCAAATCTTCTTACCTGAGTTTTGCCAAGTCCATATATGCGCATGATATCAAAGCATGAATACCAGTGCTCTGATAAATCTTTGCCTAAACGGGATTCTTCTTCTTTCATAGCCTTGTCAACTAACGACTTAGGAAAACACTTAGTACTCTGACCTTTTACGCATGGAATTTCATATCTCATCCTGAAATTGTAGAATCTGCCATAGGTATATTTGAACTTTCTACATATCTCAGCCATTGTGTATATTTCTTCATCGCAAGAATCTATAAAAGTATCTCTTACAGATTGCTGATAGTCAGATGATGGTTTGAGAGATTTTGTAGTGTTGGTTTTCTTTGGATTAGATTTTCCCTTCCCTTTGTTTGATGGAATTGAAGAAAGGGTAACTGTATCATCCTTTACTTTAGCGATAGTAGCATTTTCTTTTTCTTTTTTAGCTTTCATCTTATTTGCGAAGATTGAAGCATCTTGTTTGCTGTATGTGTTATCTGTTAGCATATTTTGAAAATCTTCTTTTTGTATAATTGTTATGTGATATGTTATCTTTGAAGCTCGAAGCTTACCAGTATATATGAGATTATAAACCGTTCTCTTACTCACTCTAAGTAATAAGGCTACTTCATCAATAGTAAAAAATGCGTGACTATAAACTTCATCCTCACTATTGCCCACTGTTCGTTTTCGCCTCTGCCTGATACTTTCTCTTTTATTGACCATAGATGTTAAATTTTTGATGTTTTTTTGCCCAAAAGATTGTGCCTAATGTTGCAAATTGTTGCACGCTGTTGCAAGCGTTGCGAACCCTCTGACCCTCTTGGCATGTTCCAAATGCGGTACAAAATTACCCTAAACACCTATAATCGCCAATAGCGAGAATTATCGAATGTTAATTGCTTTTGCTTTATAATCAATGCTTTATGCTACATAATTTTTGTTTGATTTAGGTCTGTTTATAGGCTGTTTAATCCATGTGGAATGATTTACCACTTCCAGAAGGTCCCAAACAGAAAAAATTCGAGTTGTCCGTGAGTTTGTTTTGTCCTTCCTTACCTGTAATGTCAATAGCTACAGGTACACCTTGACGATCTGTATAACAGATTTTCAATGGAGTGTTTTCACTATGCTGAATATTTTCCTTGTAGAGCAAACACATGGCTGCATCACTCAATGTTAGGAATCTATCATAGTCTTCACTCATTCCATAGCAGTTACCGGGAAATGAATTGACAAAAAGTTCTAACTGGTTATAAGCCCGTTTGCTGATATGGATACCCATGCGACCAAACTGGTTTTCCAAATGATTGGTGCATTTCTGAATATCGGTATCCATCTTGGTACATACCACCAAGTTATAGTGGGTGTAAACAAGCTGTTTGCTTTCTCTGGCAATGACTTCCTGAACCTGTTTGATGTCTTCTACTGCCATCTCGTTCGATGGATTCGGAATGCTGGCATGACGATTTTTCTTTTTATCCAACAATGACAACTCTCTTTTTTGATTAGGCAGGAATATCATCTGATTGTAGATGACGGTTTCCGCTCCGGGAATACTGTCAATATGGGATAGCAAATCAACAGGCATGGAGGTATTGTTTACCTCAATATTGGAGAACGGTCGAACCAAGCCTGGCAGATTGGCATAGTCTACATCTACCATACTATACACCTTACAGCGTTTATCACCCATTTCAATACATTCATCATCCACTTTAAAATTGCTCATGGAAATAGTCTTGTCAGTGAAGTTCATCGCAAAGTAGCGGTCAACATACTCGTTGGCTTCTTTCTTGTTCAAGAATTCCGCTTTCACACCACCATCACGCAACTGATCCTGCACTTTACGGATTTTTACTTGGAAGTCTCGCCATTTTTTTTGATCATAGGAGAATAATCGACTTTTCTTGGCTTCCTGAGTGATAGTTAGATAGCAGACACAATCTGTAAAGGTTCTACCTGTGAAGTAGCGGAAGTAGGATTCCGACAGGAATTCCTTTGGACTGTCATCATAAGCCTTGAACTGCTTTCTGGTGAAGATGTCCTGCTTATGGATAGCATAGCCTTCGCCCAATGTCTGAGCTAGAGCGGTAAACAGATGAGTAAATTCATAGTAGCTGTCAATATTGGCAGAATATTTTTGAACAGGATTTATCAGCTTCAGTACTGCTGAATACTCACCGGTCTTAGTATAGATGACACCCACGCCTTTGTTATCCTCCACGGAGAAATAGATATCCTGAAAGATTTTCTTGCGCTTGCCTCCTGTACCGAAAGCAGCTACTGAGATGGCCATGCCTCCCAGTAGTGCGAAAAAGAATAATATTACATATAGTGTCATACCTTTTCGTTTAACTGTTTAGTCTTTTAATACCTCAAGGATGATGGTGTCAAGACAGTCTTCCCAATGGTATCTCCAGTCATCGAGAACAAGGGTTCTGACAGGAATGCGTTCGCCATGCCAGTTAATACCAGTCGTAATCAATTTGGTGATTTCAAAGAGAATTTCATCACAAAGTTTTCTTGATATTCGTTTGCGATATTCCTCTGACATATCCCTGAGATACTCTCTACTGTCGTCTGTATTCGGATAAAGAGTGATATAGATGAGAGTTCCTGTCTTATCGTTAAAACCTACACATACCTTGTCACTATCAGCTGGTGAGTGAACAATCAAACGAAATGTACTTGGAATTAAGGCAACATGAGCCTTACTTTTGCCAGGAATGGTAATACTTGCTATATATGGTTTCATATTTATTTCTTGTTTGGATGTCTTGACTTGTTAGAAGGTTTTTGGGATGTTTGAGTGTGTTCACGTGCGACAATCTGCACTTTATATAAGCATTCACATTGTAAATCACAAAGCCATGCATTCTTAATATAGTTGAGATTCAAGGCTCTGATATTTTCATCGAAAATGGCACGATTGGGTTCTTCATTCAAATCATCGTCTTCATAGCTGCCATTAACAATGAAATAAAGAAGGTCATAATTGATGATTCCAAGCATGTTTGTCTCAATCTTGGTTCGATTATTTACATCGATTTTACAAAGAACCTCCTTTAATCTATTGTCAACATCAATGAGCGTTGACATGATAAGAATATCTTCCTGTGTGTAGAAACTCAAGTGGAAAAGACCTTCTTCGTCAATTTGAACACCAATTTTAAAACCTGATGGCAAAGTCGTGATAGAGCTTCTTATTCCATCATTGCTACGTAATACTTCCGCTAATACTAAATTCATTTTTTTTGTTTGTGAGGTTAGAATAAATAAAATAATCTCAACTGGAGTTTTGAGTATTGTTTTGATAATCCACCTGTGATTATCCCACGTTCAAAGTCTATCATATAGAAAGATTTATCCGACTGCTCCGTACTGGTAAGGTATTCACCACTGGGACTTTTAAAGCCTTTCGCCGCCAATGGATTCCCATTGAACGGATGCAAGCTGTAGTATAATTTTGCCATTTCTGCTAACGAAGGCACATAACTGCCAGGTTGTTTCAATGCCGCCTCCAACATACTCTTTCTTGGCAAGGTTATACTGGCATGAGTTGTGGAGAGCAAGTCTGTGAGTGACGTTGTACTTGTAAGAAGTTTATGTGTCAGCATTTCTCCTTGGAAATAGCCCAATGCACATTTTTCTGTGTAGGGCATCTTAGGTTTGAAAATGATGGTGTTTTCTTCTTCAATTCCATCTTCTTTAGATGGATTCAGTATACCTTCTTTTCGCTTACCATCAACAGTAAGGAATAGTTTTCCACTTGTCAAAGGTTTCTTGCTAAAACAGAAATAACCAATTTCATCATTCAGTGAGATGGCTTTTCCATGCTTACCGTCGGTTTCTACAATCAATGCGATGGAATTGCTGTCCATTTTCTGACTAATGAATCCTTCTTTCTGCAAATAGTAACCGACATTGACTGTATCAATGGCTGTTGCATACTTCGGTTCCATTAATGGACGTTCGCTTTCAACCCAGCTATTACAGATAGTAATACCGTCTTTCCCTTTTTTCAGAATGAGTTGTGTTTGACTTCCGGCAGCTAATGGAGGCAAGGTGGTTTTTACTGCATAATTTCTTTCATTTATTTTGGCGAAAAACGTCACAACACCCTTGTCGTCGGTTGGAATGAGATAGAAATCATGGTTTCGTCCATTGTTCAAAAGAATATTATGATCTTTTGCTACAATGCCACCATTCATGAGCTTTGATACCCATTGTCCACTGTATGGCTTATAAGTTCCATTCGTATAAACAACATCACCAATAATCTGAAGACTATTGAGAATATCACGAACCTCATTGCTTTCAACTCGGATTCTTAATTTGGCCATGGAACTTTGCATCTTCATCTGAATCTGAGTGTAACTTCCGTGGGAACGACTTGTTTCCAAGCAATACAGATTATCACCGAATGGGGTTTTCATAGCTACTATATCATTTGCCTTTACACCTTTCCTATATGGATAACAGGCATGGATAGCAGCCAAAGTATCTGTGGTCAGAGCGGTTCTGTCGGATGACTTATACACGTTCTGTGTCCTGCTGAAACTAACACCACTCAAGGCATTTCTTTCTTCATCGGTCGCATCGTTGAGTTCGACATATACACCGATTTCAGAAATCAGTTCTTGACTCTTGCCATTTTCTATGCTTATGACAAATGGCTTGCGTGTCTCCTCCCAATGTGCACGAGTAATATCAGCTGTAGCTTGCGCTTTCATATTAGAATGCTGGTTCTCCGAATTGCTACAACTTCCAAGCAATACAAGAAGAATGGCTATTAAAGTATAATTAATCATTAGCTTCAAAATAAAGATAGGCTGCCCAATGAATTCCAGTTGATTGCTGTCATCCAAAGGGAAGCCCATCAAAGATTAGACATTCATTTTGTTGTTTTGCGTGTTGTACACTGTGTTTGTGTTGTTACGTTTATACTTTCTTGGAATGTGCGTAGATGAAGATACCTTTGTCCTCTTTTTTGGAATGCAGTCCCTTCCTCTGTTTCAAGAAGATGAAAGCTGCCCCGGTTCCCAATGCGGCAACAAGTGTTATCAATCCTGCAACAAATCCAATCAGACAGTAGGCGAGAATGAAACCGACAATAGCTCCACCAATAGCACCGGCTGCCCAATAGATATAGCGGCCTTGAATTCCCATGAATTCAAGGGGCTTTTGAAGTCCCTTGAACATAGGATAGTCTTGATATTGCTCTTCGGTCATCCTTTTTCGCTAATGTTTAAGCACCTATACCAAAGAACAATGGCAATGCCTGAGCTGCTGCCACGAGGAAGATACAAGCACCGACAATCATCATGATTGACTTCTTGAGAATCTGCTCCTGAATTGTAAAGTGCTGAATATCAATACTCCCCGAAAGAGAAAACAACCAAAAGAAACAAACTGGAAACAAAAATTTCAAAAACCCCAAAATGAAAACATCTGCTTAACATATCTTAACACGGAAATGAACGGAAATTTTCATTTTCTATCATTTTGTTGTGCGCTCCTGAGGCTGTAAAATGTGCAAAGATGAACCTCATTGTCGTTTCAACAATCTGGTTGGAATAGTGATGTGATTGTCCTTTTTACTGGGCAAAATGACTGTGAAAAGTGGCATTCTATAGTAATTTCAACAGAAATTACACAATAATTTTTAATTTTCATCGTTATTAAATCAAGAATGATTAATTTTGCGTTCAACGCAATAACTTGTAAAATGGAAGATATAAATAGACTCAAAGTTGTCCTTGCCGAAAAGAAAAGGACTAATAGTTGGTTGGCGAGTGAGTTGGGAAAGAACCCAGCCACTGTTTCAAAATGGTGTACCAACAGTTCACAGCCAGATTTACCTACGCTAAAAAAGGTTGCTGAATTGCTTGAAGTTGACGTTAAAGACTTATTGTGGTCTACAAAAGAATAAGTTATGGCTAAAAAGAAAAACATTGATGTCAACGTGTCTCAACTGTTGAATGGAGATTGTCTTAATGTTATGAAGACAATTCCTGACAATTCAATAGACTGCATCATAACAGATCCACCATACAACCTTGGTCTATTTATGCATAATCGCAATACCAACTTGGGTAAAATGCGAGACAACCAATTTGCTTATGCAGGTTGGGATAACATGGAATACAGAGCATGGAAAATGAACATGAACAAGTTCCTTTCCCAATGCTCTCGTGTATTGAAAAAGAAAGGAACACTAATCGTATTTATGTCTGTAATCAAAGTTGCAGACATAATAGAACTTGCCCAAAAACACGGTTTTTACTATAAGACTACTGGAGTATGGCATAAAACAAATCCAATGCCAAGAAACATGAATATACATTTTGTCAATTCGACAGAATGTTGGATATACTTCATCTACAATGGGACATCTGGAACATTCAATAATAATGGTGAAGTCTTGCATGATTTTCTGGAGTCTTCAGTTTGCCCTGCTTCTGAAAAAAAGCACGGCAAGCATCCTACCCAAAAGCCACTATCAATATTGAACACTCTTATCACCACATTGACCAATGAAGGTGACGTTGTTCTTGATCCATTTATGGGAAGTGGTTCAACTTGTGTTTCTGCGGCACTAAATAATAGACGTTACATTGGTATTGAACTTGATCAAACGTATTACCAAATTGCTAACGATAGAATTATTAACTTAAACGAATTGACAAAATGATTATAGGTGACCTTTTTGCAGGTGTTGGCGGTATGTCACAAGGCTTTAGAATGGCAGGAGATTTTTCGGTCGCCTTTGCGGTTGAATTTGATAAAGATATTGCATCCGCTTATCAAAAGAATCATCCTGAAACAGATGTTTATCCTTGCGACATTAGAGATATTGATATAAAAGAACTTCATGCGAAACATCCGCATATTGATGTTATTATAGGTGGGCCTCCTTGTCAAGGATTCTCACAAAAGGGTAAGCGATTAAGTCTTGATGATCCAAGAAATTTCTTGTTTCAGCAATATGTCAGATTCGTAGAAGAATTTAGACCAAAGTATTTCGTTCTTGAAAATGTGCCAGGGATTATAACTACTTCAAATGGCTATTTCAAGGATGAAATCGTTGCCGCATTCAACAAGTTGGGTTATGAAGTGAAATACGGTGTTCTTAAAGCTACGGACTATGGAGTTCCCCAAGATAGACATAGAGCTGTATTTTTAGGTCAATTGGGTAATATCGAAATAGACTTACCAGAGCCTCTTAATGTTCGCACAACAATTAAGGATGCTATCTATGACCTTCCTTATATTGCTTCGGGCGAAGGTGAAGAAGTTTCCAAATACGACAAAAAAGCAACAACTCCTTATCAAAAAGAATTAAGGGGTAAATGTAAAACCTTGTATAATCATGTTGCCACCAAACACAATGCAACAGCATTACGAAGGATGGCTATGGTTCCTGTTGGTGAAGGTGGAAAGGTGCTACCAGAAGAGGAAAGGACAAAATCTATATACAGCGGAACATACTGCCGTTTGCTTGAAGATGATGTCGCAGCCACTATTACAACTCGCTTCGACACTCCATCCTCAGGTCGCTTCACACATCCTTTTCTGAATAGATGCCTTACAGTAAGAGAAGCTGCAAGAATACAGTCATTCCCTGACGATTTCATCTTTTATGGTTCTAAAACAATCCAGATGAAAGAGGTTGGAAATGCAGTTCCTCCATTATTGGCAAAGGCAATAGCAAACGTAATTAAAAACAATGAGTTATGATAAATCCTAAAGAATTTACTCAAAGAGACGCAATTAATTCCCTGACAGGGATAAAATCCTCACTTGGCAATCTCAGAAAAGTTGTCTCATTAACATATTTGCTCTACTTGGCAAACAAGAAGAAATCTTCAATCGTTTATGCCGAAAGCAAAGATGGTAAGATTGTGTTGAAGCAAGAGTATAAATCCTTCATACAGCATTACTTAAACAATTCTGAGGTCATTGAGAAAATTGATGACAATCCTCTTCTGACAAGTCAAATAGAATCCTTATATGTTGGGCTAACTTTAATGTTTGCCTTTGGACGTATCAGTTTTGAGAACACATCCTTGTCGATGACCAAGGAACGCACTGGCGGAATCAGATACCCCAAAAAGATAGACTTCGCAAGTAACATCATGACTCTCGACTTGATGCTAAATTCTGATTCTGAGGAAGCTGTAAAGGCTACACTTTTAGCATGGTTACAGGACAAACAATTGGACAATAAGATTGAGCAGCGCATCAGTATCTTCTTAAATATCTGCATTGAGAATAATCTCTTCAAACTCAGGCATGGAGAGGATGACCTCTATTTCCAAACAGAGGGCATTTATAAGAGTCTGATTACTGGTAATGAAGTGTCTTTGGAGTCTGACGAAATCGTTGGACCTACAAGAATACTGAACAGTATGCTTAGGGAAAATCTTGTTCCATGGTTAAATTTCAAGAAATCATTAGTGACCATCAATGCGGATAATGATTTTAATGTAAAAGAGTATTCTGACATTATATCAACCTCGTTAAGCATCCGAGATATAAAAGTTGACAACAATGTAGAAAGCGCACCAAAAGAAGAGGATACCGATAATGATGACAAGCAACTGCCTCTTCAGCAAATTACATACGGAGCCCCTGGCACTGGTAAATCTCATGGCATAAAGAAAGAGACAGCAGGTAAGTCAGTCATTCGTACAACTTTCCATCCTGATAGCGACTACTCAACTTTTGTTGGTGCATATAAGCCTGTTATGGAAGAAGCTGATGTTCGGGTAGTACCAGTCGTGCTAAACAATGGCGCAAGTTTTGACCAAAACAATGGAACGCTTAAGGAGAAGAGAATTTCGTACAAATTTGTTAAGCAAGCATTCTTGAAGGCTTATCTTGGTGCTTGGAAGAAGTACGCAGAAGCAGGAGAAAGCGCAGAACCTCAATTCCTTGTTATCGAAGAGATTAACCGTGGTAACTGTGCCCAGATTTTTGGTGACCTCTTTCAGTTACTCGACCGTAATGATGAAAATGACTTTTCAACTTACCCGATAGATGCAGATACAGATTTGCAAAAAGAGATTGAGAAGGCATTTAAGGAAGAGAAGGATGGCGAGTCTGAGAATCCTTACAAGTTGTCAAAAGACATTGATGTAGAAGGAGTTGTCGAAGACTATACAAGCAACTATGGCGCATCATTATCAAAAGATATACAGGAGGGACGTGTATTATTGTTACCTCCAAATCTTTACATCTGGGCAACCATGAATACAAGTGACCAGAGTTTGTTCCCAATCGACTCTGCTTTCAAGCGTCGTTGGGCATGGGATTATGTCAAGATTACAGATGGAAAGAAAGGCTGGACGATTCAGGGCGCAGACTATTCTTGCGATTGGTGGAAGTTCATACAGGAAATCAACAAAAAGATAGCTACTGCAACAAGTTCTGATGACAAAAAACTTGGTTATTACTTCTGCAAGGCAAAGAACAATACAACATGCATTGATGAAAAACTCTTTGTGAGCAAAGTGATTTTCTATCTTTGGAATGATGTCTTCAAAGATAATGACAACTCGATATTTAAGGTTACAGAATCAAGTGGTGAGCCATCGTTTGATGATTTCTACCAAGAGAAGAATGGCGAAATTGCGCCAAATTCCTCTGCGGTGAAACAATTCCTTATCAATGTGGTAGGAGATGCAAATGTATCTGCCTTACAACCACAAAAGGATGAATCAGAGCAAAATACTCAACCTGTCGAACAAGAGTCTGCAACTCCTCAGCCAACAGAATAATAGATGCATATTCTAATTGAAGAATACCAATACCCCTATGAGAACGTAAAAAATGTACTCAAAGGGTTGGATGTACTTCAGGATGTGAACGGAAAGGTAAGCCTCAGTTATGTAGGTTACTATTTCAATCCAGATCCTGATGTGCAAGATTGTGTGTTCATTTTGCCAAAAGTGCTGTTGGAGAAGGTTGACGGCAAAGAAAAGATATTCGGACATATTGACCCCCTAAGTATCATCAATATAGATGACTGCAAAGAATTAAAGCCTGAAGAGCATCAGTTTATTTATAACTTGTCGGTCTGGATTTATAGGGCAATCAGCGTATTCAAAGAGCATGAATATGATGACCGTAGAGGAAAGACGAAGACTGACCCTTCAATAGTTCTTCATAGGCAAGCACCTATGATGGGGCATTCTAAAAGAAGGAAATCGAATACCTTCCTTGATGTGCTTCTTGCACTCCAACAATGGAACAAAGATAACGAAAGCTTTGTGATGTTCACTGTAAAGAACATCCACTCTGGTTATAATAAAATCAACTGGACTCGCACTATCTCAAAGTCGCAAGCATTATTGTCTGCATCAAGTATCAGTTTGGGCAGACAAGATGTGGCATACCTAAATCCTGTAAACAAGAAAAAGCAGGTGAATTTTGATGAAGAGTTGCTAATCATATTCTTCAGCATTCTTCAGCACATGAAGGAAACCTATGGGTTCCCTGTTAAGATAAACGTGAACTTTGAACTGATTAGAGGGAAAAAGTTCGAGCGTTATATCAACGGATATGGTAAGACAAGACTTAAACAGATAAAGTATAAGTACTTCTCTGATAAGGCTCTTGAACTTTGGGATTTGTGCTACGCTTTCTTTGAACATCCATACCAAATCAACTTAAATATTGACCAAAGAGAATATCTCCTGGTCAAGAGTTTCCATGTTGTATTTGAATCAATTATTGATGAATTGATTGCAGGTGACCAAAGGTTGCCAAAGGAATTGCTTGACCAAGAAGATGGCAAACGTGTTGACCACATGTATCAGTATCAAGAACTTACCAATAATGATAGGGAAGAAAATATCTATTATATTGGTGATTCAAAATACTACAAGAGAGGTCATCAATTGGGTAGCGAGAGTATATATAAGCAATTCACATACGCAAAGAATGTGATTCAGTGGAATCTCGATTTGTTCAATGATGGCAAACCTGAGGATCAGAACGGTCATGTAAAACTGAGGGATGACTTGACTGAAGGTTACAATGTGATACCGAACTTCTTTATAAGTGCCAGTCAGGAAGAACTTGTTCCGAAAGATGACATTCATCTTGCGACAGACAAGAAACCATATCATTTGAGCCGTCAATTTGAAAACCGTCTCTTTGACCGTGATACCTTCTTGTTGGCTCATTATGATGTAAACTTCTTGTTTGTCATCGCTCTTTATGGTCGTGATAAACACGCAGCAAAAGTCGCATGGCGAAATAAAGTAAGAAACATGTTCCGTAAGGAAATTCAAGAAATGCTGAAGGTGAATTTTGAGTTCTATGCTATGACTGCACATGCAGACGTAGAGCCAGAAACATACATCAAGCAGAATTTCCAATCAGTATTGGGTAAACTGTATCATCCATTTGAAGATAGAGAAGGTAGCAGCCAACAATACTTCTCACTTGCTTTGCGTAAACCTGAAGCAGAAAAAGATGATGCCGTCAGACAGCGTATCTTAAATGAGAATGATGCTATTCTACATCAGTTAAGACAAGATTTCTATGTAGCAAAATGCCCTCTGGGTGTTGATCCTAAATCGCTTCCAGAAGATGTTATGCCTATTGTAGAACCTCGTCCACATGTCGAGATACCAAAGCAGTTCTTGACTATGCATTATCTCGAAAACTATCAAGACACACCAATTCTTGTTGGTGGTTTCAAAGGTTTTGATCAACTCAACTGGGTGTTCAGTAGGAAGGGGAAAAAGCGTGATGATGCTTACAATGTCCGTCTTGGCAAGGATGAGCATGGCGGTGTAGTCAAGAGTCGTGACAACATTAAACATGCGAAATTCGTTCTGCTTTATGAGTTTGGCAAAGAGAGTGAAGGTATTCGCTATGCTTTCCGAGTAAAGAATACTGGTGAAATGCATAAACAGCAAATGATTGATACAGGCTATATTGACCCACATCATGATTCGTATTTCTGTTATTTCTTTGATGAAGAGATTTCTTTGGGTGAATTTGATGTCACAAGCATCATCGAATTTGATAAGGAACAATACAAACAAGAAACCGAGAAAGACAAGAAACTGCCTAAAAAATATGCAGAGGGCAGACCAATCTACATTTCAGGACGTGAACTTATCAAATTCAGAAAATAATTCATCTTATTAAAATTGACTAAAATACATATATGAAAGACAAGTTTTCTGTATTCGGTTTAACAGCCGAACAAAGTGAAGTTCTCTTTGCTTTACAAAGAAAGTTGACTTCAAATGATGTTCTTGTTGAAGGGCAGAAAAATCCTTTTATTGGTTCGAACAAAAAAGGACAGAAACAATTATGGTTAGACACATGGGATAGATCTATTGAGGACTATCTTAAAACATATGGAGGAAAATCTTCCCAAACCAAATTGAGTTATTACGATTTGTCGGCAAAAATAAAGCAACTGGATCAAAATGCTCAAAACAAGGTATGGAAATATATGGTATTCTTAGAATGCGTCCTATATTCTCCATATTACCCATTAAGTGACAACAAAGAAGCATATAAGCCGTTTAAAGGATTAAGCATCGACAAAAAGGGCAGAAAAGAAACGTTAGAAAAGATTGCCGATAACCTTCAGATTGATAAGAAATACATAAAAATCTTTGAGGATGCTCACTCTTCAGCTGTTAAAAAGTTGTCTGGCTATTGGACTAAAGTAGCTATGGGTGCAGGTATAGGAATTATTGTTATTCTTATTGCAATAGTGACATTCCAATATGAAATAATTGCATACTTTGCTGCAGAAGGACTATCTGGTGCTGCTGCTATTTCTGCGGGTCTTGCTGCTCTTGGTGGTGGTGCTGTTGCTGCAGGTGGCTTTGGTATGGCAGGTGGAATAGCTGTACTTGTTGGAGGAGGTTCGCTTCTTGGTGCAAGTGCAGGTACTGCTGTAGGTGTTTCAATTGCCTCTCTGGGTTCTAATGCCGTTTTGTCAGAAGCTGCTAAACTACAAGTGGTTTTGAAGGAGATTGTGTTGGCAATTCAAAAAGACACAATGTATTTCCAACAAATACTTCTCAATATCAACAAAGAGATTTCTCAGTTAAAAGCAGAAATAATTAAGTTAAAAACTGATTCAGCTAACAACAAGAAGAAAATCAAAAATCTCGAAGAGAGTATTGAAATTCTGGAAAAACTTGTAAAGAACGCATAACATGGATGATTTTCATAATCTATCAGATAAGATTGCAATAATTCAGGAAGATGTTTCTTCTATGAAAGAACTGTCTTCGGAACTACAAAATAGCACACAAGAGGACAAAGATAAGTTGCAGTCCCTTACAGATAGAGTTAAGGCTTTGTTGGAAAAGACAGGTCAAGATACTTCAAATCTTGATCTGTCTATTGATGACATTCAACAAATTAACTCGGAAATTGACGAAGCTTTGTTTTCTATGTCTAACAAGACCGATTCAGACAAGGCTTTAGACCTAAACAAGGTAGATATACTAATAGCTTGTATAGTAGGAGGATTGGCAGTTCTGATTGACTTCTTGATAGTTAAAGTGCCAAAGGATATGGATATTAAACTTAATGGTGAAAAAGTCCACCATGAAGGTAGTCCATTAACAGAGCTTTTTAGAAAAATTGGAACGACAAAAGATGGGAAAGAGGCAAAGTGGATACAGACATTGGAAAAATGGTTCCACGTCAACTATGATCCTTCCATAAAAGAGAATATCCCTGGCATGTACCCGAAAAACCATCGCGTCTATAGTTTGGGACATGATCCAAGCATTTTGGGATTGATTTGGGGTGTCAAAGATATAGTCTGCGGAACATTTTCATATATAGACAAAAATGGAGTGCTTCGGATTGATAAAGTTGCACCTGCTGATGTAAAAAAACTCTTCTATGCGCCCGTCTTATGGCTTGGGCATATAATATCAGATGTGTTTACGAAGCAAGGTATTCCTATTCCTGGCACATCAGTTTTGAGAATGCTTAAAGTTGGTAGTTTTGGAGAGAAGGATAGAACCATAGGTGAACTTGTGACATACATGTACGAAAAAGGCTATGATTTGAGACACCTTGCAACTATGTCAACATGCCGACTTGTAATTGATGTTGTCATCAATATTTATTACTTCTTGGCCATCAAGGAAAAAAACGACCCTTCTCAACCACTTTTTGAAAGAGACTATGTTCGTGTAAAGAATGCTCAGAAGAAGTCAAAAATGTGTTTTGCGGCTTATTCTGTAGCAGTGGCAGGAAACATAGGAAAAGTTGCAGCATATCAGGGTTCACCCTTCGCAATAAATACTGCAATATGGTATCAATTTGCAAGAGAAGCCATCACACAAGTAGTAATTTATAAGGATGAAGGGAAATATGCAATAGAAGCTATTGAGAATCGCCATCTTATAGATGAGGCATTTGAACGCCTTCTAAAACAAAGTATTTCATCCTAACAAGATTGACAATCATGAGTTATAAATGTTGCAATCGGAGTTACTAAACATCGGTTAAATGTAGATTATCCGCGTTGCAATAAATTGCAATAACACATTATACCTATGAGAAAACTGAGAATTGAACCTATAGAGAATTCAAAAGAAACAAGGGAATTGCAGTACCAAGAATACCTAAAAACAGGAAGTAGAATGAAGTCATACGAAGAGTTTAAGGCTATGGTTTATGCGAACCTCGTTTCATACAAAGAACAGAACATAACCAAAGAGTGCGGGAATTATAAAGGTATAGAATACAAGGAGTTCTTACCTGAAAATTATTGGGAGAGAGAATTGCCTGCTATGCTCTATTCAGGAATCAATGCCACTGTATCGGAAATTCAAAAGAGCATCTACAAGTATAAGCCTCACATATTTGCAAACAAACATGTGGCGAGTTCCCAGACAGCATGTGTGAATCTGTTCGTGCCTATTATGGAGAGTCCTGAGGCCGATCAGATACTCATGTCTTTGGAAGCATGTCCGAAGGACTTTAAGCACGTGGCAAAGGATCAGCTTTACCATGGCTATCGCTTCGAGTTCTGGGATTCAGTAGATGAAAATTCCAAAGGACTCTTAGGCGATCACTCAAAACAGGCAGGAACAGATAGCGATGTAGCCATTGCCTATTACAACACTAAGGATGAATTGTGTCTTTGGTTGATTGAACATAAGTTGACAGAACAAGAGTTTACTACATGTGGCGCATATAAAAGTAAAGGGAATAATGAAGAGGGAAAAGACCATTGCCGTAAATGCTCAATAGTAGAGATATTAGATAATCCTGGACTTTGCTACTATCACCGCGTGAGCAAATACAACTACTGGAATATCATGCGCGATGGTGCAGCCAAGTTCTTTTCTGGCGCATTTGACGGTAAGGGGTGTCCGTTCCGTGGTGGCATGAATCAGCTCTGGAGAAATCAGCTTTTGGCGATGGCTCTGGAAAAGAGTGGCGCATATAGGTCTGTCTCGTTTTCGGTTGTTCATCATCCTGACAATCACTTTCTGGATAGTTCTATGAAAGAGTTCTCTATCCTGACAGACCATTCTCCAAAGTTTAACAGCTTTACGTCTGATAAACTTGTCCATGCAGCTGCAATAGACACCAATCTGAAGGAGTGGATCCAATGGTATTGCAAAGTGTACTATGGAGAGAGATTTTAATAAACAATCATCTTTTCAAGATTGACAACTGAATAAGCAGACCCACTGATTTTCAGCAGAAATGCCGATTGTCAGTGGGTTTGTTGTTCCCAAAATGAATCCCACAAGTCATATTGGGAACATTAGATTACTTCATCCAGTGGTAGTGGCTGTCGAGCATCAGGAAGATTCCCAAACCGAAAATAACAAAACCAAGGATGAAGAAAGTCAAGAAGAAGTATTGAACGTAATGACCGAGATACATTCCATCATATTCCTTGTACCTCTCCTGAACCCTTTTGCGCTCTTCATAGAACATATCATTGACCTCACGGATATGCTTCTGCATCGCAGCCGTCATCCATTGTTGCTGCTTGGTGTGCATTTCCTGAATCTTCTGCCAGTCTTCATCTTTGACTCTGACTGAAACCTGCAACTTGGTAGGCGCATTGTCCAGAACATTGTCGATGTGGGTGTTGATGGTGTCAACCTTGCCTTTGATGGTGTCAACCGAATTGACCAAGACTGTCTGAGCCGCATTGTACTTACGGATGGCAGACTCCAGTTGAAGAGTAGCATTGATCCAAGTGTTGGTCGCTTTGTCAATGTTCTCGCTCAACTGCCTAAGTTCGGGTGCACGACTGACAACAGCATCCTCGGCATCATGCTCTTCAATCTCTTCCTGGACTTCGCTCATCATGTCATCGAAGTCGGGCTTCTGCTCGTCATCATCGATGAACTCTTCTATATTGCTTGTTCTTCTCATTGATATGGGGATTTGTTTAACGGTGGAATGTACGTCTTCTCTGCGGTGGCTTGCACATTGTATGAGCCATCTGGAGGCATCTGCGAGCCCTCTCACGTTCGTCTTCGTCATCATCCTTGCCCCAACCAGAGGAAGGAGCAGAACCACCACCGCCACAAGATTCGGACACGGTAGTTGCTGCATCAATCATATCAAGGAAGAGAAGCATGCCAACATGAGAAATGTCCTCTCTTGATGCAGTCATATCAGAGTCAGGAGCCTGAACCTCATTGAGGAAGATGTCCTTGACCGTGTTCGGAATATAGATTCTCTTCGTTTCACCGCCAACATTGAAACTGAAAGCGGTCTTGGTAGCAACTGGCAATGGTTTAGAATTGGACTGGGTAGGTTTCGTTGTCTGAGCAACAGGACGAGCAGGGCGAGCCGGAGTTGCGGAAGGTGAAACTGGCTTCATCTTAACCTGAGTAGGCTTAGGATGCATCTTCTTCCAAGTGGCTTCAAGCTGTGATACCATGAATCTTCGACCGATGGCAGAAGCCTTGAATACTGAGGCATTTTTGCCGATGGTATAGCCCACAAGTTTGCCATTAGTATTGTCATACTTGGGCTTGACCTCATAACCCTTCATGCGAAGCAGATTGAAGTATCGGTCAATGTCGAAACTATCCATCTTCTGAAGGGTATATTCGCAAAACTCCGCAATCTCATCCTTACGCATATCACGAACCTCCTGAGGTTGCTCCCAGCCATGCCTTGCATTGATAATCTCCGCAGCCTTGATTGCCCTGATGTGAACATCGTGAACATCATTGGTCTTGCCGTCATTATCCACACGGCAACAGTCAAGATGCAGGTGCAGGGTTCCAGACTTGGAATCCCGATGCAAGGCTGCAACACTCATAGAATTGCGGAAATTGGTCTTGACCTTTTCCTTGAAACCCTTGGGTAAAAGTCCGACTGAATCCAAAGCATCCAAACCTTCATCAGCGAGGTTTGCCCAGTCATCCAAGGTGTAGTTCTCAGACTCTTCCTTGGATGGGGAGAGTACAAACGTGGTCATGAAGCGTTCCAACTTTCGCCCAACAGTCCTGTCCTGTTGATGCAACTGGCAGTGATGCTTCATCCGATACCAGATTTCGGTGGCATCGAGATAGTCAGGCATGTGGTTCACCTTGACCACGGTTGCATCCTCCTTCTCCATTGCGTACCTTGCGGCATTGCCGCCATAGGCTACGGCTTTAGCGAGTATGATCATTTGTCTTCTTGAACTTTGGTCAGTACAGGAGATGTAAGGTTCTCTTCGATGCTATACCAGTGTTTGATAAGTCGTTCAACGGCTTCAATCCACCACTTCATGAACTTGGCAGACCTGAACATCTTCTGCTTTTCCTCGGGTGTGGCATCATGCAGTTTACTGCGGACTTTTATCAAGTCGGTTCTTGCCTCAGTCAGAGAATTGAGGGCTTTACTCTCTTCTGGAGTGAGTCGCTGACGTGGGTGATGCTTCTTGCCAGTCTCAACGAGATACTTGCCGATGCTGATACCACATTCCTTAGCGAGTCTTTTCAGCTCCTTCCAGTCCTTATCGGTACAGCGGAAGGAATGCACCCTTGTGGGTGTCTTCTTGATAATCTTCTTTTTCTTAGCCATGACTATGAAAATGAATAAAGGGATGAATATAAATCAGTTAAAAAGAAGGACATAGGTCTGCGAGCCTGCGAGTAGCCCGAGAAACTTTTAGGACTGCATAAATTTGGTCACAAATAATGTAGTACAAAAGGATTTCTCGAAAAGTACCTCTTAAAAATCGGTCCTTTTACCTGCTAAGTTCCCGTCAGGGCTTATAAGGTCGTTTCGGCTTGCCGTGCCGTCCTGTATCGGCAAACGTCCTTTGGGATGGTTTGACGGTGCAGGTCGCATTCCTGAGTCCTCAGAAGGCTACTTGTTGCCGTTCTGGTTGTAGTAGCCGTTAGGCTTCTGATAGCCGTTGTAAGCCTGACCATGATTGCCGTTAGGCTGTTGTGGATGGGTGCCTGGCTGCTGTCCTCCCTGCTGTGAAGGTGTCTGCTCATTCACCTTCCCTTCATTCTGCTTGCCATCGGCTTCACCTTGGGGCGAAGTGCTGTCAGCAGACTGATGGGAATTGTTTACAGGAGGTGATGGTGACTTGTTGCCATCTGCTCCAGACTTACCCACATTGCCACTATCATTAGATTGTGGTGATTGGTGCGACACATTGCCAGTTGTCTGAGGATTGTTGCCCTCGGCAGAGTCCTTGGATTTGTCACTGCCCGAAGCAGAACCTTCCTTGTTCTTCTTGTCATCAGGATCCTCGGTGATGATGACCTTTGAGGCAGGAACTTCCGCATGGATGATTGCTGTGCTGTCATTGTTGCGCTTTAGGGCAAAGTGATTCGATACGAACTTGGCATCAACGTACCAACCTGAGAGACAATGAAGGGTGTAGATGCGGTTATCTTCCACTTCCTGTGAAGAGAAAATGCCCACAGCCTCCATAGCATCCAACAGCTTGGGAACCGTCTTGCGGTCTTTATCCCAGAGTTTGGCAAGTTGGGTATTGTCAACCATAACCTGACCTGCCAAGATTTCAACTTGCTTGGTCTTGCTGATTTGCACAAGTTTTGCAACTGGCTCGGCAAGATCCACAAGCGACATGAAGCATTCCATACGGTCAATCTTGTACTTCTTGCTTCGAAGATGCTTCAACTGCTCTTCAGAGAAAGTGAAGCAACGATGTAACTTTTTATCGTCCATAGTCTATGATATTATTGAAATGTAACCGAATAAAGGGAAAAGAAATATGCCATCAAAAAGAAGAACATCACTGGATAAGTTCAACCAGGGATTTCTTCATGTCATCATCAATGACTCGGTATCGGGCAAAAGCAACGCTGCCTTTGGCATGACCAGACATCGAAGCAACCAAATCAGGGTCTTTGACCATGCGGTAAAGATTACCGATAAAAGTCCTTCGTGCAAGATGAGATGTAGCCACATCAGAGATTGGCTTCTTCTCTTCAAGCCGTGTCTTAGGGTTAATCACAGTGACAACACGATTTACCTTGGCACGCTTCAAGATTCTACGGATAGCATCGTTGAACTTGAAGTTATAATGCTTGGGGAAGATTGGTTCATCATCACCATGGTCATGGCCATCAAGGATAGCCATAGCCTTGGGGATAAGAGGAACCCTTACAACGTCACCTGACTTGCCCTTGGTCTTGATGGGGATATATTCCAGAATTCCGTCAATAATGTTCTTGGGGGTGAAGGTCACAAGATCACTATGACGGCATCCGACCATACACTGAAACACGAACATATCACGATATTCAGCAAGTTCTGCATCATCCGTCAGGTCTGCATCCAGAACTTGGTCACGTTCCTGAATGGTCAGGAAATATGGAGTGCCATAGAGAGCCTTGGGCATTTCATAGCCAAAGAATGGGTCATTCGTGGTTATGCCTTGCTTGCGAACCCAGTTGCAGACGGTACGCATCAAGGTCATGTTGGTGACGATGGTATTCATTGATATATCATAGTCAGAAGACAGGAAATCCGCAAACGCACGAAGATCATCGGCAGTCATGCTGTCAATGTTCATCGGGTGTTTGTGTTCATCCTCAAAACGAGTAACCTTGTCAATCAGGCATCGGGTGTTACACTCCTGATGCTTGGCAAAATGCTTGTTCTGAAGGTATCTCTCTGCCCAGATGACAAAGGATTTGCTTATGACCATGCCATTGCCCATAGCATAGGCATTGGGGTGGTGATAGGCAAATATCAGTCGTCTGAGCCAGTCGGAGTTTGCTCCGATATAGTATTCCCTGGTTATGATACCTGTAATCTCCTTGACCTGTGAGTCAAAGAGGTTTCTGGTATCGTCATCCACAAGATTGACACGGCTCTTGTAGCCCTGTCGGTCTTGGCTCCAGTGATTGGGATTGATCTGAAGTTCGCTCGCGCACTTGATATCAAGCCCTTTGTCACGGACACGGAAGTACACCGAAGCACGGCTGTCGAGGTCGTTCTTCGATGTATCTTTCTGACGTATGTAAGCGGTAACTCTCATTGATATGTCTATGAAATGACAAAAGGGAAAGAAAAAAACTATCTGCGGAAACGCATGTGTCGATGCTCGGGATAGTCCGAGGCAATCTCCTTCAGCTGCTGTTCAAGTCGCTCGTTCTGGTATGGAGTGAGCGCATGGATAGCCTTGATGCAGACACTCTGCACAAGCAGGGTTCGTCTGCCGATGGTCGCTTCAAGGTTGATGCCCTTGTTGGCATGTGAAATCTCGCACAGTTCATTGAAGGCATCCTTCATACTGTGATAGCCTGTGCCATCCTTGGCATAGGTTACGGCAAGTTTGGCTACATGAGCCAGTTTGTCGTTGTACTGCTGTTGGTCGAAATCCTGATTCATATACTCATTGATTAGTGGTTGGCAAGTTCGTTCAACTTCTGGGCTGCTGCCTCCTTGGTCTCAGCCTCAGACATGCTGCGGTTCTGACGCATCCACTTCAGAAGTTCTGCCTTCTCAAAGTAGATGAGTTTGCCGTTAGGACGGAAGAAAGGAAGCTCATGGCGATGGGTCATCTTGTAAAGACTGCTCTTTGATATGCCCATGAAAAGGGCTGCTTCTTCGAGTGTCAATACCTCCTTGGCTACGTTGAGAGTGTTCTCCAGAACCTCGATGCGATGCTCAAATGACTCTACCTTCAAAAGAAGAGTCTCGTTGTCAATAGTCTTATTCATATTCTTGATATTTAGTTGTTTACGTTATCCTGAATGCTTGGTTTTGAGATAGCAAGCCCCTAAAGGTAGCGGAAACCACTACCTTGAATCAGGGCACTGCTTTTGATGAAATGAAACTGGTTGTTATCCTGAATCGGCTCGTTAGCCGTTATTCGTTATCCTGTATATCTATGACCTTGCGAGGGTGCGTGTTGGTCGCTGCCGTTCGCTTGGTTCGTGGAATCTTCTTGTTCTCGGTGTGTGGCTTGCGACTCCTGAATACCGTCTTGGTATTGGAGATAGCCTTGACCTTTTCCTCAGTCAGCACGTCTGCATAGACTGCGGTTGATTTGAGCGACTTGTGACCCATGAGTTTCTTGGTGGTCTCGATGTCACCAGTAGCCGCTTGGATCAATGTGCCAAAGGTATGTCGGGAGGTATGGAAGGAGATTGTCTTCGTAATACCTACCTTCTTGGCTATTCTTTTGAGAGCTGCATCCACATTGGCATGGGCAGGAAGGTGGAAAACCTTGTCATCCTTCTTGGGTGGCATCCATGCTTCTGCGGTTGAGCAGATTGGGACGGCATTGAGTTCCTTGGTCTTCTTCTGGACGATTACAAGTGTGTTCGTTGCCTCGTTCCTCATGATGTTTGACCATCGCAAAGCCCTTATGTCGCTGATGCGAAGTCCTGTAAGGCAAGCAAAACCAAATGCCAACTGGGTTTCCCTGACTCCGTTAGTTTCTTCTGATGCCATGAAGAGTTTGAGTTCATCGGGTGTAAGGTACAGCTTGTGACCTGCCTTTGGCTTGGAGATAGTGTCTTCCTTCTCCAACTGATAGAAGGGGTTTGCCTTCAACTTGCCAGTCTTGACAGCCTTGTTGAATACTGCGACGATGCGTTGTTGGACGTTTCGCAAAGTGGCATTACTTAATGGCTTTGCCTTGACTCTCACATACTTCTGAGGTACATAGTCATTCTTCAGCCAAAGAAAGAATGCCTTGAACCATGTCTTATCAAACTTCATCAGAGTGATGTGCGGTCTGCGTTTGACTTTCAGAAACTCCTTCATGCGTTCCTGAAGGTATTGGGTCTGCTCGACAGTCCTTTTTGAGTATTCAGGATTGCCGTCCATCCACTCCATGTAAGTCTGGATCCAGTCAATGACTTCGGGTGAGTCATCGTTGGGAATGTCGGGTACGACCATCAAGTGACCTTTCTCGGGAATGGTCTCGGGATGAAGGATGCGCTCGGCACGAATCTCCTGCGCACGTTTCAAGGTAGCCTCGTTGCGTTCCTTTGTCTCTTGGTTAATCTCAGCGATTAGGTAGAGGGAAAGGAACTCAAACTTGCGCTTGCCATTCTCATAGATGTCAAGATACAGGCTCTTGTTGTCGTTTTCAAGGTCTTTTTGTCTGAGTGTGATGGTCATATCTATGATTGTTATAATTGGTTATACCACTGGGGTAAAACACCACCCTGGTTTATCAAAGGGGGTGCTTTCAAGTCACCTCCTTTACTTGAACATTCCATCAATGAGGTTGATGGCTTCCTCCTTCTTCTTATCTACGATTTTCGCATAGATTTCCGTGGTCTGAACATTGGTGTGACCCATCAACTTGCTTGTGGTGAACAGATCTGCGCCAAGTGTCAGCATCATAGTTCCGAAGGTGTGACGTGAACAGTGGAAACTGATGTGCTTCTCTACACCTGCTGCCTCTGCCCATTTGCGAAGGGCTCTGCCTATGACAGTTTGAGTCGTTGGTATATCAAAGAAGGGAGTTGTTATTCCCTTTGGTTTTGGTAGCCAACGCTTTGCCTCTTCTGAGAGTGGGATGATGACAGGCTTCTCAGTCTTCTGCATTTCCATGTCAATGTACTCGCCCTTGCCGTCAGGAGTCTTGAAAATGTGAATCGGTGCAAGTTTGTACATATCACTGAGTCGCAATCCAGTGAAACAAGCAAAGATGAAGGCTTGCTTGACCTCTGGGCGGTAACTGTCGGTTGCCATGAGGGATTTAAGTTCCTCAATGGTAAGGTATTCCTTCTTGCCATCCTTTGGCTGAATACGCTCCTTGGCATCCAGTTCCTTCATCGGATTGTTTCGGATGATACCTTGACGGACGGCATTGTTGAGAGTTGTCGAGAACATGCCGAGGTAACGGCTTGCCGTGTTCTGACTGATAGGTCTTGGCTCAATGTACTTGCAGTGTGAGTTTGGGAAGGTGCGAAGGAACTTCACATACCCACGGCAGAAATCAGCATTGACCTCTTCTAGGGTGATAAAGGTCTGATTGGACTCTTCAAGATATTTCTCCACGGTGTGAAGCATTTCAACACGACAATGGAGGGTTGACTTCTTGGTGCTGACTCCACCTTCACAATACTTCTTGATCCATCCTGTCAAGAGTTGTGAACCCTGCTTGACGGTTTCCCAGTCTTGCACTCCGTGACCATGGAGAGCCTTGATGCGCTCTGCCTTGATACGTTCTGCGAGTGCCATCGTTTCCTTGTTCTGCTCCTTGCAGAGTGGATTGACCTCAGGAATGATATAGAGTTTCAGATACTCATACTTCCTGACTCCCTTCCAGTAGATGTCAAGATAGATACTCTTGTTGCCATCTGCGAGAGGTTTGAGACGAATCTTTATCGGCTCCTTCAGTTTGACTTGTTTCTTTGGTCTTGCCATGCTTGTACTATTTTATTTTGGTAATTTACTCCCGAAAGAAGGGAAAATGAATTTTGCAGAGGGTCTGCGAGGTTTGGGCTTTTCGGATGCTGATATATCGTTTCTGCATCGTGATTATGCCCTTGAAAGCATGTGCAAAGATATGAAAATCAAGCCATATATGAGAAACAAATCAGAAACAAAAATCATTTTATTATATCTTTTTAAGAGTCGGTTGCGCCAAAATCGGAAAATTCAAAAACTCGCTTATTCGCTTGATAATAAGCACTTTATTTGTCATATCCTTTCTTCTCCTTTCCAACCAATTTTGGAGGACTAAGATATTCTTGACATCCTGCTCCTCATTGTTCATTTTTATATACACTGAAATAGCACCTACTACGGCTACAATTCCGGCGATTGCATAGCACAGCTTGACTACATACGGAATGTATTTGGCGATTTCGGTGGTAACAGTACCCAAAGCGGTTGTACCTGCCGAATAATCACCCGCAGCATTCTGAGCGAAAGCTGCCGTTGTACCTACGGCCAACATTAAAGCCATTGTTTTCATTCTCTGAGAAGAGCAAAGAGACTTTCCCATGCTCTTGAACTTGTTTTTGATCTTCTGAATCATTCGTTTCTTTTTGGTTTGTGTATATACTCGTCTGGCCAGTTGAGTTTTCTTTTTCTAATTAGTTTCTTTTCTAAATCTGATAGCCGAAAAAGGCTGGAAATACTATGGATGCGCCTATCATAAAGAGACACGCTCCAAGCAAAGTCAATATATCTTTGGTTACGCCTTCTTCTCCGACATTCATCTTGATGTAGATTTGCATGATTGAGTAGATGGAAATAAGTGCTGATACCGCATAAATGAGATATAGTACGTAGAGCATCATGGTCACAACATAGTCGTGAGCTTGAGCTAATCCATCAGCTCCCCAAGTATAATCCACATTTCCACACTTTGCTGACAGTTGTTGAACTGATGCTAATACAAATCCTATATTTATCAGTCGAAGACTTGGCTTATAATTCATCCTTCTTTACCTTTAAGAGATTGCCAGGAATTTTTTCTCTGTTCAATAGAGCCATTCTGAATTCTTTGCTTTCAAGTTCAACGGAGTGTTCTGGTTGGATTTGTTCCGTACTATCATAAATCTTAAGGATTGTTGAATCAGCTTGCGTTAGCTGTTTTACTTCTGGTTCTGCTTCGGCTTGGCGAATATCTTCTGTAGATGATACGGCACTTATTTCAGTTTCTTCTTCCATATCATCCTTCTTGTCTGTTGAAAATGAGAACCCATCACCAACTTCACTTACTTCTGTCGCAACTTCTTCATGTTCATCCGCTACAAAATTGAATGTTTCTTGATTGGTAATTTGCTGGTTCTTTTTGCCGTATAGATCTTTGGTAATCATGCCGGCATAGTAAATCATATAAATGACTGTAAGTACTATTGCAAATATTACAAATGCGCTCATATTTCTTTGTTTTCGAGTTTATGTTGTTAAAATTCGGATGCAAAGGAATAGCAGAAAATGTGTATAAAGAAACATTGTAGCTTTTAGAAGCTTACTTTTAACGGCATTTCAGAAATTAGCTGTTTTTGCACTCAATTATCATACTCAAAGGGACGTAATATGAACACAGATAAGGCTCTTCATTTACGAAGAGCCTTATCTTAAGCATTTTATATAAATTATCTTTGTTGTTTGAGTATGATTCTACTTTTTACCAACATTTTTCCTGGAGAAAAGCATTCAGATTTCGATATTTGGCATATTTAGTCGCCATGTCTATCACTGTACGGTCTTCAAATGCACCTTGTATTGTCTCTGTGGCTGTTTTTCCTGATTTGTTATTATAAAGATAACAATATATGCATTGATAGGAGGCTAAATATGGAAACGCTTTACTTAGTAGCATCATTGAATTTAGAACAATGATATCAGAGTGTTCGTCGGCTAAAATCTCGACTTTCTTCTGTGCTATCAATGTTTTATAAGATAGATAGTCAATAAAATCAAGAAATACACAACATGAGGAAGATACTCGTTCATGATTTTCTCTTAGTATAGATATCGCCATTGGCAGTACATGACCACAATATAGATGACTTCGTAGTTCATACCCTCCATGAATATTGGCGAAAACGACAGCTTGACGTTCTTGTCTGTTTCTGACAAATTCAATAAGCTTGCATATCTCTGCCACGAACGGATAATCTATTTTCCTTGAGGTAAAATACGACAACAACTTGGCCTCTTTTAATTCATGAAAGACAACACAGGTTATTGGTTCTTCCAAACCTGTAGTTAATGAAACGACATTGTATTGACATGCAGGAATTACTGGAGAATTCAGCTCTATCTGACTGAGAACGTAGGGAATATTATCAGAATGAAAAAGTTCTTTGGCTAATTCAAGAAAGTTGCCTCCTTTTTCTGTTCCGTGGTCATACCAAACATTCTCAAATACATGGACGACAAATGAAGGTATTTCTTCCTTTCTAAAAGGAGATAAGTACCATAGGCTGTGTTCATCTGCCTTGAGTGGTTCAAAGCCTAATCTTTTAAGAAAGGCTTCGATTTGAATTAGTTTTGCTTGTTCTATGTTCATAGAAGTTTTTATTCTGATTGATGATTATGAATGAATGGCTTATCCTTAATCTCTTCCAAAGCTTCAACTGGATAAGATTCTATCCATTTTTCCAAGTCTTTGCGCATAATGAGAATAGTTTTTCCATTGGGTTTAAAATATCGAATCTTTCGACTACTTGTCAAATGATAGATGGTAGAAATTGTATAACCGGTATACTCACTGACTTCCTGAATGGTCATATAGCGTTTGTTCATATCAAGCTTATGCTCAACTTTGCATAAACGTACCTTCAACTCATTAAATTCCCGAAGTAGTTTTTCTATTTGTTTCAATTCAGAATCTGTCATAGTGGCTTCTTCCTTCTCATTAGATAATCATTCACATCATTGTATTCTTTATAACGGTCTGACCAATCATATACATTTTTCTTTAAATTTATGCGAATGGCATGCGTGGCGTTTCTGCCAGCATCATCGTTATCCAGATAGCAGAAGATATAATCATAGTCATTAAGTATTTCAAAAGCCTTATTTACATTGGCTACAGAATTCAGAACAATGCTGTCACAGGGGTACTTCAGACACAGATTGTAATCGGCATTTAATTGAGCTGTTTCAAATGCCAGAAAATCGAAAAAGCCCTCAAATACGCAACACACTTGCGTTTGGCGATACATGTTACGTAATATCAAGGAAACGTCTTTACCACCGATACATCGTTTGGAATACTTGTTCCTGACCTCTATACCGCCTCTCATATTTATAAACGCAAGTCCATAGTATTTCTTTCCATTGCCAATCGTATAATGAACTTCCTTGCAATAGTTCTTTGCCACCAGCATATTGATGTTCCGGCTATAAATATATTGGAGTAGGTTTACATTCGTCAAATCGCTTAAACTATCAATATTAGTCTCTTCTACGGGATTTGGGGCTTTAGAAATCTTTACCGTTGCTACTTCATTGGAGATAGTATAATTACCATGCGATAACTTTTCCAAAATATTATGCATAGACAGTTCTGGATTAAGTAACTGTACAAGGTTTATTATATTACCGCCTTTGTTTAACCCAAAATCGTACCACAGATTGGTGTTCACATCAACCTTGAAGGATGCCTTTGTTTCCTTATGTAATGGAGACAAAAACCAATATTTGTTTCCGGAAGACTTGATTTTGCTGTATCCTATGCTAAACATGAAGTCCAGCAAACTTATCCTTTTAATTTCTTCAATTGTCATAATTCAATTTTTGCAGCTAAGGCTAAGGTCTAGTTTATAATATATATACCCTCTAAACCTAAACTCTTTAAACTTACTTATCGTCTTTGATGATTTCTGGGTTGTAATGATACCCGGTCTCATTGTGAGTGATAATGTCTTTTGCCGATAATTTTTTAAGTAACTCTTTAATTGCATTGATGCCCTTCTTATAACCTTTGCGTGCATAGAAGTCACCCAAATCGTCAATCAGCTCCTTGTATTTAACAGGTTTCTTTGTGTTGAACAATTCATTCAAGACTTCTTTGTGCAAGGCTTCAGGTAAAGCGGTAAGAGGTACATCTTTAGTCTTAACAACCGTGACGTGATATGATTCTTCCAATACAGGCAGTGCGTTATCATCAATGCGAAAAGCAAAGGATGCAAATTCCTTGTCTCTCATTTGTCCGGCACTGACTAAACTGATACCTGTGTTCTCTTTGTCTTTACTGATAACTAGAACAGTCTCTGCCTTGTTCTCCAATTCAGTACCGATATGTCCACGAGTATTGGTGTCATTTTTATTTTGATGCAAGACACAATGGATGTGCAGGCAATATGCACTTGTCCAGGACATCAGCAATGTCATAACGTCTGTGGATTCCTTCGCATTATTGATGTCATACACTAAATCCCTCAAACCATCTATAATGACTAGTCCATAACCACTACTTTTTCGAAGAGCATAGTCTATCAAACTGATACGTAGCGTAGGAGTGTATTCTCTTAACTCTACGAAAGTCAACAGATCAACTTCTTCTCCTTTTTTCAAACCTGCTAGTTTAAGTATACGGTTCAGTACGTTTTGGCAGTGATATCGACTTTGTTCTGTATCGAAATACAGAATTTTCCTTTTGCCTTCAGGGAGACTAGCTCGATAGTTCAACACCTTTCCATTAATCAGTGCTGCGGCAACCATGGCTGATATATTGAAAGTTTTCTTGCTCTTTGCCTTACCTGTGGATGCACTGAAATTTCCAAAGGTCGCAATGGTACAGTCTTCTACCCACAAAATCTGAGGTGGTGTATCTATCTCTTCTAATGAATCAATAGTACCTTTATTCAGATAGTGCTCCAGTTGTGCGTCTGAGAATTCACTCTTGAGCATTTTCAATTCTACACTTGGGGCTTTATTGACAGGGCTATTATTTCTTGTCCTTGCTCTTTTTGCCATATTCGTGTTTATTATTAGATTGGTCGCTCTTCAACTTAGATGGTCTTACCGTTACCGTCGACTGCTCTATCAATTTTTGGAGTTGAGCGTCAGTGAGCATATAACCATCTACACTTCCTTTTCTAATTGTCTTCAAGTTTTTTTTATCTTTCTGCATGAACTCTTATTGTTTGGATTATCAACTGCGGATTTTGTCTCATCCAATTGTCAAGCTCCTTTTTATCAAAATACACCATCTTACCTCTTGGCTTGTAATAAGGGATAGCCATACTACTTGTCATTTTGTAAAGTTGAGAAAGAGACAAACCTGTATAGTCAGCGGCTTCTTGGGAGGTAAGCATATCTTTACAGGCATAAAGCATACTTTCAATCTTCGACAGGCGTTTCTTAATCTCATCAGCTTCAATAGGATTCACACTATTGAGCTTCAGCTCAAGTTCCTCCATACGTTTGCAGAGTATCTTTTGGTTTATTCTGGCCATATTGATTCTTTGTTTTTTGTTATACCATTGGTGGCCTAACCACCGGATCTGAATTGATTCGACTGCAAAATTACAGCCGGGCTTTTGAACCAAAGAAAGAGTGCCCCTTACATCTAAAAAGGTAAGGTTAGATGTAAGGGATAATACTCTTCATTTGCTTGGTTACTCTTCTTTTTCTGTCTTTTCTTTCATTTCTTTGACGAATGAAACAAATGGAGGATATGGAAATTTGTGGGTTTGACGGAAATCAGAAAGCGCATTTTTGATTTGATCTCTTGTTGATAGTTTCCCTGTCTTCGATGATAATAACAACTGATTATCTGCAATCACCTTTTGCCATTTATATACAAGATATTGTTCCTCACGCAGACTGGATAAGAACATAGCAATCTCTCCGTTATGGCAAGGCTGTAATGGATTTTTCAGATCTGCATTGAAAAAGTTTATCATTTGAGCCGGCTTTACAGACTGCTTGAAGAGTTTCTTCTCATTGACAAATGCTGTTATCATGCATATTTGCTCATCCGAGAAAGAGCCAAGCGGCATTGGACGACCATACTCTTTTGGCATTGTAGTGTTGAATGCCAACATCATGTTTTTATAACATTCTTTTGTGAATTCCTCATTGTCTAAATACAGATGTACCAGGTCTAATCTTTCAGTCAGTAATTCATATACAGCTGAAAGATTCTGTGAATGTATTCTCCAATCTTTAATATCGGAGCTGTCGATAGGTACACTGTAACTAATAAAGTCTCTTACAAATCGGACATACAATTTGTTGCTGTTTAAGACTTCTCGGTGATAAATGCTGTGGGCTTCTCTGAAAAGAATCCACAATTCATCTTTTGACACAAATGTCTCATGCCCCTTAGTCCGTTTTCCATTTACGGAGAACAAAAAGAGAGAGACCGAATTTGAATTTGTTTCGGTTCATACTTTTTGTTATTTATAAATTATTAAACATAAAAAATGTCCAAGATGAGTCTTATTAGGATTTCAAGATGGACATATATGCACGATTCACTGGGTTTCTATTTAATGTACAAAATACGCAAATTGGAACAAAGTTATTTGTTAATTATGCAGTCTTTCTGCATTGTTAAAAACGGTCTTATTTTATTCCTTATTGTTTTATATCGGTGTTTGTTTTAAATACAGTCTGAAATAATACTATTTTTGAAGTATATCTTTATTTCTGTTGTGAAAACTATAATTTCCTGGTTCTGGTATGTCAAGCTCTATTATGCAATTTCCTTTTTGACGAAGATTCCTTCTTATCGTTTCAATCTCCAAATCTTTTAATTCTATAGGGAAGCTTACCTTGATGAATGTAGCGCACTTGTTTCCATTCCAACCAAGGCGTTTCCCTATATTCCAAACGAAATGACGCAAATCAATAGTGGTAAGCCTACCATTTAAGATGATAGGGAGAAGGGTGCTGCCTTTAAAGTCATTCCACTGTTCGATGTTGATGAGAAGTTTGCGCATTTCATCTTCTTGAATGTATTCGCACATTGTTTCTTGGACGTACTGTTCTACTGCGATTTTTGTCTGCTTCATGATTTGTTCATGCTCTATTTGACGAGCCAAAAGAACTCTCTGATAATTCAATGTATGATGTGATGGTTGTTCCGAAAGTAAACCTTTTATCTTTCGTTTTCTATATACATAGATGCATAGTCCTGTTAAGATTGATAGTTGCAGATAGAGTAATTCAATCTTATATGTTATCAACACTGAAGACACCTTCTCAAAATACCAATTTGAAATATGGCTATCTCCAAATACGAGTGGTAACAAGAAAATCACTAACATAGTGGCAATGCTTGTTAGGATAGAAAAAAAGAATTTCTCTCTGAACTTGTTTGTCATAAATACCTTTAATTATTAATTTATGGCGACAAAGTTAGAGAGAAAATTTCAAATTAGTGAGAGTTACACATACTGATACACAGTGTCTTAACTATCTTTACGGAACTGGTTTTTACTGTTTTTTGCTCAATTTTTCTTTCACTTTTTTCTTCGTGCTTTCAGTTGTTTGACACTTGTTTACTCAAGATTACGCATCCTATAGTTATTCCACAATGTGTTGCTAAACATATTTTAACGCAGTTATTAGAAGATAAGTAAGTGCTTTATCTCATAGATGTCTTTTTACCGGCACGTTTACTTAATGTCTCATTTATTTCATCTGGTGTCAATATGACTTTATTGGTACGTCCTGATTCTGCCCATTTTATCAGTTCATCTTTGAATAGGATGTAGCTTTTGCCTTTTCGAGTAGCAGGAATGGAACGATGCTGGAGATGATAGTACATGGTGGTTTTCTTCATTTTCATGAATTCACAAGCTTCATCAATATTCATTGGAGTATGATCTGAAGAACTAGAATTTCCTTTCTTGATTTCATCATGTAATCCACTTACACTAAGTTGCAAGTCTGAAATCATATCCATTACTTGTTTTACTGCCTTTGGAAGGTCATTGAATGATATTTGTTCTGTTGTCATTTATATAATTATTATGAATTACTGATGCAAAGGTCTACAATGATTTAATGCTGATTTAGCTGATACATGATTAACTTATATGTAAGTATCAGTAAGGATGATAATTACTCTTTTTCATTATCTTCGTCTGAACTCAAACGTATTTTATTGGCTGCTTCTCTTGTTTTTGGAGATGCATGGGCTACATATATCTGTATGGTTGAAACATTCTTATGTGCCAGCAAGTGTTGCACAGTATAAATATCTGCACCTAACTCCATCTGTAATGAAGCATAGGTATGGCGGGAAAAATGAAAAGTAATGTGCTTAGTAATACCAGATTCCTTTAACCATATTCGTATTTTGAACAAATGATACTGTACATCGGCAATGGAATGAATGTCAATGGTTCAGATTACTACCATGCAATCTACTTTTCAACAAGGGAAAAAAGTCGGTTAAATTTTCTTTTCGAAGCCAATATGGGTAAATTTGTAGGTTAAGAATGGTATTTGTGTCCAATTTTGTAGGATAAGGAAAGCGGAACCAAGAATTTCCTGGTTCCGCTTCATATTAGCTGGTTGAATTAAAATCTTAAAATGTAGCCATCGCCATCCTTAAATGCATTGCAGCTCTCAAGATATTTACGAGAAATCTCAAAATCATCGCCGGTAATATTTGCGCTGAATTGTCTCACTCTTGATAATGCTCTAATTACAACGGACGGATCTCCTTTTCGTGTTAGTCTACGTAATGCATTGAGATAGTCATCTCGAAAAACAGTCGGTATGATAATCTTCGATTGGTCAGCTGCTACAAGTTCTGAATTCATCATGATTCTTGAAATACGACCATTTCCATCATTAAATGGATGTACTTCACTTATCATAAACATCATAAAAAGTGCTTTTGCGAATGGATGTTCAATAGCCTGATAAAACTCATAACCCTTTCGAAGCGTTCCCCTCACCAAAGTACAATCCACGAAATGCGTGTCACCGGCATGATTATTTTGCATCTTGAACATACCGGGATTCCTATCTGGACGAGCAGCCATTAATATTCGATGTCGGTCTTGTAACAACTCTATCAATTCTTCACTCGAAGAAGGAGTCCGTCTCATTTCACGACGACTCGCTACTAATTGAAAAGTACCTAAAACATCATGAGAGTCGGCATTACGAGCGGGCAAAGCTTGTCCGGTCTCAATAATTGTGCGAGCTTCTTCTATTTCAAATTCCGTTCCTTCTATATAATTGGAAAAGTAACTCTCAAAGAAAGCGAAATTTCTGAAAGCTGCATTTTCAACATTCGGTTCATCAATTAATGGCAGAGGGGTATTGTGTAAGGCTTCGAATAGAACTCCAAATAATCTAACACGTTCACTGTCGTAAGGTTCCCCCTGTGCTCTAGCTTGAGCACTTGCAGATGTGAGTATTTTAGAAGGTTTTGTTGAAAGTATTGCACCAATAATTTGATTCAGTATTTCAAACTCTTCCTCCATTTTTAGCTCCTTAGATACAACTCTAGCTTTATCTCGAAAAGCATTTAGACCGCTTTCGCCATTAACTTGAAGCATACGTTCAAGAAACTCCTCAATGCTCGTTCGAGGGAGACATTTTGATGAATTTCCTCTCGCACGTCCTTTTTGAAGATTTTCCAAAGTACGTCTTTCTAAACTTGATATATACAGATTCTCAATGAATGGCATATCATGTTCTGTTCCTTTTGGACCTTCCATTAGGTGAATTTTCAATCCTGGCAATGATATATTTTTTGAATAGGAATAGGTCAGATAAATATCACCATCAGCAGTTGGTTTGAGTTCATAAGCAGAACGATGACTAATTACAGCTTGAGGATAGAGTTGCCCAATTATATAAAAGACATTTCTACGGATGATTACATCAGGCTCATCTTCAAGATTTGTTGTATAAATCTTAGGAGCTATCTTTCGAAGAAGACCTTTCTTTATCATCGATGTTCTTTGTTGAGACAAGGACTTATCAGATGTTGCCATAACAATCTCCATCACATTAGCCAAACTTTTATTTTTTGCCATAATTTTCTTTTATCTGTAAATTTTCAATGCAAAGGTAGGTATTTTTGTCGGATAAGAATTGTATATTGGGGTAATTTTGTCGGATAAGAGCGGAAATAAGGGTTTTTTTGTAGTTTTGAGTGAAAACATTCCATGGCTTCACGGCAAAAAGTCTGTAACTTCATAGGCTTTTTGTAATAAGTGCAATAAAAATGGATTTCGAATAATATATAAAGAGGAATGATGAGAGTCTCTTTCGTTATATCACATTGTTTTAATCTCTAAGCATTAAGAACTGTAAGTACTAATTGAAAATTTTATTTAGTACTTACAGTCTACAATGATTTAATGCTGATTTAGGTGATACAGGATTAACTTAAATGCAAGTATCAGTAAGGGTGGTAATTACTCTTTTTCATTATCTTCATCTGAATTCAAACGTATTTTATTGGCTGCCTCTCTTGTTTTTGGAGATGCATGGGCTACATATATCTGGGTAGTTGAAACGTTCTTATGTGCCAGCAAATGTTGCACAGTATAAATATCTGTACCTAACTCCATCTGTAATGAAGCATAGGTATGGCGGAAACAGTGAAAAGTAATGTGCTTAGTAATACCTGATTCCTTTAACCATACTCGCATATCTTTGTTACTCATTTCTTTAGTGAACCCCTCAAATACTCTATAATTTGTTTCAGGTAGAATTAACTGATAAGCTTCATCACTTATAGGTACCGTGGTTTGTACATTCGTTTTCTGACAGATGAATTGTATGTATCTGCCACCATCAGCGTATTTTCTAACATTCTCCCATCTTAGATTGATGATATCGCTTCGCCTTAATCCTGTAAGACAAGAGAAAATAACGGCTTTCTTCATTATGGGGATGGGGCATGGTGTGTGATAAAGACTTCGCACTTCTTCAATTGTCAAACTTTCCTTTACTGTTGGAACCCACTTTATATAGTCCAAGAAATCGACAATCTTTTCATTGATGCGTCTATCTCTATAAGCAAGATTGAGTGCGTTCCTGAAGATTATCCAGTAATCGGCAGCAGAATTGCGATTAAGTGGTTTGCCTGTAGATAAGCTTTTCGCATCCATGAGGTATTCCATGAATTTTCGGCAGAATTCAACACTTAATTCATCAAAACTACATTTGCCATGAGAAAACTTCTCGAAGTGCTTATATGACGAAAGCCATTTAGCGTGCTTTGTCTTTGATAAATCATCAAAGTAATCTAAGAAGCTTTCTTTAGTACGACCTTTACTAAAGAAATTATATTTTTCATTTATAATCTCAGTAAAGATATTGCATCTGATAGCTTCGGCCTTTTCCAACATAATGGCATTGTAGTCTTTTTGGAGCTGGTCTTTAGGTTCGGCATAAATATAAATGCCTAACGAACGACGACGAATCAATTCCATCGTCTTTGGGTCTCTGTATCCCGGATAAAACTCAAGGAACAGAGATAGCGTGCCGTTGCGCCTCGGTCGTTGTCTTAGTGTTACTGTCTTACAATACTGCATAATATTTTGTTTATGAATTATTAATTTAGGGTGCAAAAGTCCGAAATGATACTATACTGACTATCACGCAAGGAAATCATTTTACGATTAAGTCTCATTAAGTGGTGGCATTTCGTCTTTAGTGGCTCTTTCAACCATAAATTGGTCTATTTCTGATTTTAGCAGATATACTTGCAGACCACATCTCGCTTTTGTAACTTTCTTCTTGTTAGAGTAGTAGAATACCATATCTTTGCTCAAACCGTATTTATCCATTACTTCTTGAACTGAATAGTAGTTCTCCTTACCTTTGAAGTCCAAATGCTTCACCTTGTCTATGTGCGTCTTTGAATAGAATATCTTACCGAACTCTACTTTTGAAGGTATGTTGTGTCGATGGGTGAATGAACGCCGGGCTACCGGGGTCATGTCATATTGTTTTTCCATTTCCTCTGGAGTAATCCATTCTTTTACTCCATCTTGAAGCTGTGTAGCCCCAAAAAGAGCAAGGGCACTGGGTATCTCAAAGAAGTTGAATCCTCCCAATGATATTTTGGGGATTCTTGCTTCTCTGGTTATTTTCTGCACATGTCTGACGTTTATGGAGTATTTCTTACTTATGTCTTCTGTTGAGAAATACCCATCAGGTGTATCTGGAACTTTGGCTTTATCAGTTTTGGTTCGGGGGATAAGTTTTGGCTTGTTCTCAAAATTGAACCTTCCTGTCTCAGGGTCTCGTTCTACGTTTGCGAACTTTCCTTTGATTACAATCTCATCAAACTCAGATCTGAATATCATGGTGAACTTTCCACGCTTCTCCGTCTTTATATTCTCATGACGTATATGATAACTTATTTGGTCCATGCTGAGACCGTACATTTCTTTTATTTCATCGTAACTGTACCAGTTAGCATCTACATCTTCACCTTTTCGCTTATAATTGTCGATATGGACTTTAGAGTAATAAACCAATTTTCCACGATTAATGCGAGGGATGTTATTCCTATAGACGAAGGTAAGGACATTGGGCTTCGACATATTGAATTTCTCCATGATCTGCTGGGTGGTGTAATAGTTGGCCAAGTCGATTTCTTCAATCAACTCAGCAAAATGAGCATCAACGTAAGCCTTCTTAAAGAAGGTATTACGTCCTTCATAGACCTTAGGAATGTTGAAACGTTCACAACGAGCTAAAATAGCCTTGCGCCTAATATGATATTTCTCTGAGATTTCACTGGTAGTGTAGTATTCTGAATCTTCTTTCTTCTTGCTAAACGATGGACGTTTCTTATAATCAGGAGCATTGTCAAAAGCCTTCTCGATATCAGACTTTCTAATAATAGTCAAACCTCTAAATTGAACAGCTTTGATAGTCCCGGCAAGTGCATACCTATATATGGTAGCACGACTAACCCCAAGCAGTATTGCTGCTTGAGAAGGGCTTAGAAATTCGGCAGGAGCAGCAGTTGTCTCCTGTGACAGTTCTATGTCATCTTGGAGCTCCTGATACTCTTTCTCAAGGTTCTTTTTTTTACGAACTCTTGTTGCCTTTGCGTTGCATGCTTTGGAACAGTACAGCGTTGCCATTCTATGCGCAACGAACTGAACTCCACAACACTTACAATGCTTGATGATGTTCATATGAGGTATCTATTTAAGTCTACACTTTTGTCTCATAGCGTCTCATAGCGTCTCACAGCGTCTCACGATTGTACCCATAATAGACGAGTGGCGTAGAGTTGTGATTCTCACAGCGTCTCACGTTGTATCATCTCTTACAAATTTGTATCAACTGTTGCTCGTTTTTGAGGGGCAGGAATGAAATTTGAGCCAAAAGTATATGGAATAATTGATACCAACAAATATCAACTGGTAAGTGTTAAAAAGAAAACCCCCTCAAAATGAGGAGGTTATTAATGGTTACAACTAAGTAGCCTAAGTTACTGATAATCAATTACTTACCGATGCAAAAATGTTGAAAGATATTTTGAAGTACCATGTCATTCGTAACCTCACCCGCTATATCCGAAATAAAGAAAATGCATTCACGTATGTCTTGCGAAAGAAAATCCCCGGAAATCTGCGAATCAAGTCCGTTTTGTACTCTATGGATAGCTTCCAAAGCTTTATTTAAAGCTTCGTAATGTCTTACATTTGTTACAATAATATCATTCTGTGTCACTGTAGGCAAGTGTGCTGCATCAATAAGCATTTTTTGTAGCTCACTTGTATTCTCCCGTTGTTTGGCCGAGATGAAAATAGATTCCGTAGATTCTTTAGGGAAGTCTTTTAGTAAAGATAATAAATCCTCTTTCTGTTTGCCTTCAATCAAATCAGCCTTATTGAATACAACAATCAAATGTTTTCCTTCGCAACGTGGAATTATCTTCTCTGATAACTGTTCAATTTGAGAGGCGGCATTCACAGCATCTACCATCCAAAGGACAATCTCCGCCTGATCCAACTTCTGAAAAGTACGTTCAATACCCAAACTTTCAATCGTGTCATTGGTTTCCCGGATTCCGGCGGTATCAATGAACCGGAAAGTGATTCCTCCGATATTGACAGTATCTTCGATTACATCACGTGTTGTCCCGTGAATATCACTGACAATGGCTTTATCCTCATTCAATAATACATTCAGTAAAGTCGATTTTCCGGCATTTGTTTCACCGATGATAGCTACGGGAACACCATTCTTAATGGCGTTGCCGACACTAAATGAATGAGCCAACCGCGAAATGACCTGTTCAATTTCATCTGCCAGTTTCCTTAATGCCGAACGATCGGCAAATTCCACATCCTCTTCGCTGAAATCCAACTCCAATTCAATCATGGAAGTGAAATTCAACAACTTGTTGCGTAGATCTGTCAGCTCTTTACTGAATCCACCCCGCATCTGGCTCATTGCCAATCGGTGAGTGGCAGCAGATGAAGACGCGATCAAGTCCGCCACAGCCTCTGCCTGACTTAAATCCATCTTTCCGTTAAGGAAAGCGCGTTGCGTATACTCTCCCGGTTGGGCCATGCGGCAACCGTTTTTGATAAGCAACTGCATCACCTGTTGAAGAATGTAAGAAGAACCGTGACACGTGATTTCCGTACTGTCTTCTCCCGTGTATGAATGAGGAGCACGGAAAAGACTGACGAGCACTTCGTCAATAATCTCGTCTCCGTCATAAATACGTCCGAATGTCAAAGTATATGGTTTTTGCTCACTCAATAATTTGCCAGTCTTGGCGGGCTTGAATATGCTGCCGGTGATAGAAATAGCTTCCGGTCCGGAAACGCGGATGCTTCCGATAGCACCGCCCTGGGCGGTAGCGATAGCGCAGATTGTATCTTGATTCATTGTTTTTTCTTTTTGGATGAGCAAAGATAATTGTTTCTAAGTAAAAAATAGAAAATTGAGCACAACTTGTGCTTTATTTGTTTATATTTGCTGCCGTGCAGTGGTACACCAAACAAAATAAAACAATAATGCTATGGAACCAGCGATCAATTTATATTCTCCGAATGAGAAAAGCGAACTCATACGGGAAAATTATCAGGAAATACTTTCTGTACTTGCAGCTCATCAAATAGCTTTGTGGGAGTATGATATCATTACGGGCAAATGCTC
Organism: Bacteroides celer; assembly: GCF_002632415.2. Taxonomy (NCBI): domain Bacteria; kingdom Pseudomonadati; phylum Bacteroidota; class Bacteroidia; order Bacteroidales; family Bacteroidaceae; genus Bacteroides; species Bacteroides celer. The sequence goes on from NZ_CP178209.1 coordinate 1,800,145, forward strand.
CTTTTCAGACGATTATTTTTCTACACTCGGATTGAAGGATACCGGAATCATTTTTGAGGACATCGATGATTTCTATCGGTTTATTCATCCGGAAGATGCCGAATCCTATAAACAAGCCTTTGCAGAAATGCTTTCATCAGACTCTAAAACCTCACAAATAAGAGTTCGTTGTATGGGCGAACAAGGGAAAGTGATTTGGCTGGAAGATCATTTTCTGTCTTACAAAGAGAGTTGCAAAAGTCATCCGGGTAAACTGCTGGCATATACGGTGAACGTCACTTCACAATGCGAAAAGGAGCAACATATCAAATATCTGGAAGAGTATAATCGCAAAATAATTGAAGCATTGCCGGAATTCATTTTTATTTTTGATGATAATTTCTTTATTACCGATGTCCTGATGGCACCGGGAACGATATTGCTTCACCCTGTGGAAGTGCTACGCGGAGCAGATGGACGATCTATTTATTCACCGGAGGTTAGCGACTTGTTTATTTGTAACATTCGGGAATGTTTGCGTGATGGTAAGTTGAAGGAAATAGAATATCCGCTTGAAGTGGATGGAAGTCTGCATTATTTTCAGGCACGTATCGCCCCCTTTGAAGGAAACAGGGTACTTGCGTTGATACATGACATCGGAGACCGGATTCAGCGTTCGCAGGAATTGATCGAAGCTAAACGTCGTGCGGAAGATGCTGATAAAATGAAGTCGGTCTTTTTAGCTAATATGAGCCATGAAATTCGTACTCCGTTGAATGCTATTGTCGGTTTTTCGGAGATTATCGCAGTGACAGAAAGTGAAGAAGAGAAAATGGAGTATCTGGAAATTATTCAGAGAAATAGCAACCTGTTACTGCAGTTGATTAATGATATTTTAGACCTTTCCCGTATTGAATCCGGCAAATCGGAAATGCATTTCCAGCAGGTTGAGATCGCAGGACTAGTGGAAGAAGTGGAAAAAGTGCACCAGCTGAAGATGAAGTCGAATGTAGAATTGAAAGTGATTCGTCCCGAAGGAGAATACTGGACTTCTACTGATCGTAACCGTGTGATGCAGGTATTGTTCAATTTCTTGTCGAACGCAATTAAAAATACGGAAAAGGGAAGTATAACTTTAGGCTTGAAATATGAAGGATCTTGGCTGAAACTGTATGTCAGCGATACGGGTTGTGGTATATCCAAAGAGAAACTCCCTCAAATTTTCACCCGTTTTGAGAAACTGAATGACTTTGTGCAGGGCACCGGATTAGGGCTTTCAATTTGTAAAAGCATTGTAGAACGACTGGGTGGCCGTATCGAGGTAACTTCAGAATTGGGGCAGGGGAGTACGTTTGCACTCTATTTGCCTTATCAGGAAGTACCGAAAGAAGTTGCTGAAAGAAGCCTCTCACATAAGAAGAACGTCGATGAGGATAAACGTAAAAAGATATTGGTGGTAGAAGACATTGAGTCGAACTTTGTCCAACTTAATATTCTTTTGAATAAGGAATATATTATTTCATGGGTACGCAACGGACAGGAAGCCATCAATAGTTTTATCCGCGAAAAGCCGGATTTGATTCTGATGGATATTCGTATGCCGATCATGGACGGTATTCAAGCCACTGAAAAGATCCGTACTATTTCTCTGACTGTGCCTATTATTGCAGTGACCGCGTATGCTTTCTATACTGAACAGCAACAGGCTATTCAGGCAGGATGCAATGCTGTTATCTCAAAGCCCTATTCTTTGGAAAGGTTGAAAGAGACAATAGAATCTTATATCGGATAATTAATTTTCTAAAAGAGAACTAACATTCTGAATGTTGTAGTGTTATTTATTATATAGTAGTAACATTATAATATATTAGAATATGGAGAAAGTGAAAAAGATAGTCCTTATCGGGGCAAGCGGCTTTGTGGGCTCTGCCCTTCTGAATGAAGCATTGAATCGTGGTTTCGAGGTTACGGCAGTGGTTCGTCATCCGGAAAAGATAAAGATAGAGAATGAAAATCTGAAAGTGGTGAAAGCCGATGTCTCCGCGCTTGATGAAGTGGCTGCCGTTTGTAAAGGTGCAGATGCTGTTATTAGTGCATTCAATCCGGGATGGAATAATCCTGATATATACGATGAAACAATCAAAGTTTATCTGACCATTATTGATGGAGTGAAGAAAGCGGGTGTTAATCGCTTTTTGATGGTAGGCGGTGCCGGTTCTTTGTTTATCGCTCCGGGCTTGCGTCTGATGGATTCCGGTGAAGTACCCGAAAATATATTGCCGGGAGTGAAAGCTCTAGGAGAGTTCTATCTGAACTTTTTAAAGAAAGAAAAGGAAATAGACTGGGTGTTTTTCTCTCCGGCAGCGGATATGCGTCCGGGAGTACGTACAGGACGTTATCGGTTGGGAAAAGATGATATGATTGTAGATATTGTAGGAAACAGCCATATCTCTGTTGAAGATTATGCCGCCGCCATGATTGATGAACTGGAATATCCGAAACACCACCAGGAGAGATTTACGATTGGTTATTAATAAAAAAACAATGGCTTGAATCCACACATATTATCAGTGAAAGATTCAAGCCATTATACATTCTTTTAATTGCAATTTTATTCTTTCGATTACAATTTAACTCTCCTGAATATAGATTTATATCCTGTCAAGTACTGTCTTAATTAGCGTATCGATTGTATTCTTATATCCGGTGTTGGCCTCTTTGATAAGTCGGTTGGCTATCACCATGCAAACGGTCATTGCCTTGTGTCCCATCAACCGGCTAAGTCCTGCCAGAGCCGAACTTTCCATTTCGAAGTTGGTAATTTTGTAACCTTTATATTCGAACGCTTCAATCTTATCATTCTGTTTTGGGTCTGCTAACGGGATACGAAGTTCACGTCCTTGAGGACCGAAGAAACCTCCGGCAGCGATTGTCACTCCACGTACCATGTCGTCTTTGGCGATCCGGTCGATCAATTCTTCACTGGCATCAATGACGTAAGGAGCAGGAGCGCACATATTTCCCGACCAACCCATGTGATTGAGGAAAGCACGTTCGAAAGGCAAATCGCATACGGCATTACGTCCGGCATAGAAATTCAGTAACCCGTCGAAACCGATGGACTTTTGCGAACATACAAAAGTTCCGACAGGCGTATTGGGTTGCAGACCGCCACATGTGCCGATACGCACTAATTCCAGTTGGCGGAACTGATCCTTTTCTTCGCGGGTGACAAAGTCGATATTGGCGAGTGCATCTAATTCATTCATTACGATGTCGATGTTATCGCAACCGATTCCTGTAGAGACTACCGTAATCCGTTTACCTTTATAAGTACCCGTGATGGTTTTGAATTCGCGGCTTTCCACTTCACATTCTTTGTTTTCGAAATGAGAAGCTACGAGTGCTACACGTCCGGGGTCACCTACCAGGATTACTTTATCTGCCAACCATTCGGGTTTTACGTGAAGATGGAATACTGAACCGTCTTCATTGATTATCAATTCAGAGGATGGAAAGTACTTTTTCATGTCATTGAAAGGTTTTAGTTTTATAATAGGATTGTATCTATAAATAGAAACGCCGGAACCGGATTTAAGTTCAGAAGAAGTCTCTTTCTTTTTCCATAGAAAAGGAGAGAACGTCTTGCGACTGAAATGAAATCGGATTCCGGCGTTTGTGAACGATTATTTGCTCAATGGCTGATTGCCAGCATTGCCTGTTGTCGGCTTGGCGATATTCTCACGCATGGAAGTATCAGCTTCGATATTCTTCATGCGATAATAATCCATGATGCCTAAGTTTCCACTGCGGAAAGCTTCAGCCATTGCTTTAGGAACTTCAGCTTCTGCTTCGATCACTTTGGCACGAGCTTCCTGTGCTTTTGCTTTCATTTCCTGTTCGGAAGCTACTGCCATAGCACGGCGCTCTTCAGCTTTTGCCTGTGCAATATTCTTATCTGCATTAGCCTGATCGATTTGCAGAGCCGCACCGATGTTCTTACCTATGTCGATGTCCGCAATATCAATAGACAGAATCTCGAAAGCAGTTCCTGCGTCCAGACCTTTACGAAGTACAAGTTTAGAGATAGAATCCGGATTCTCCAATACCGATTTATGGTTTTCAGAAGAACCGATAGACGAAACGATACCTTCACCTACACGGGCAAGGATCGTATCTTCACCTGCACCACCGACCAGCTGGCGGATATTGGCACGTACTGTAACACGAGCCTTAGCTATCAACTGGATACCGTCTTTCGCAACAGCCGTTACAGGAGGAGTATCAATCACTTTCGGGTTTACAGACATCTGTACAGCTTCGAATACGTCACGTCCTGCCAAGTCGATAGCAGTAGCCATCTGGAAAGGCAATTCGATGTTGGCTTTCGATGCCGATACTAAGGCGTGAACTACCTTTTCTACGTGTCCGCCAGCCAGATAATGGGCTTCCAGTTCGTCGCGGGTGATATTTTTCAGACCGGCTTTGTGAGCTTCGATCATTCCCGGAACGATGATATACGGCGGAACGTTACGTATACGCATTAAGAATAGTTGTATCAGCGAGATGTTAACTCCCGAAACTTTAGCCGACAACCAAAGGAAGAACGGCACGTAATGGAAAAATATTATCAAGAAGATAATACCTCCGGCTATCAGAAAGATAGGCAAGTAGAAAGATGATTCCATTGATGTTTTTATTAAGTGAATATTATTCTTTGTGTTTCTCAACCATGATTGTACCGTCGGTGATCCGGCTTACGATTATCGGAGTCTTCTCATTGAGGAACCCGTCTATTGACTTTACCTCTACAATTTTTCCGTTAATCTCGGCAGATCCGATTTGTGCCAGGCGGGTAGTACTGATTCCTGTATCACCCACTTTAACGCTATCTTCTGCGCTACGGTCTACTTTTGAATCAATATCCTTTTTCAACGCCAGTTTGTCCAGCATTTTCGATCGCATAAACCAAATCAGTGATCCGATGCAGGCAACCGCTGATATGCCAAGAGTGACAAATCCTCCTGCCATACCTAAATTGGTGAATGCATAGTAGTTGGCATAAAGAATACAAACCAATGCAGAAATTCCAGCCAGGCTAATGCCCGGGATGACGAACAGTTCTACCAGAAACAGTATGACTGCGGCAATAATGAGAACGGCGATAATGAGTATATCCATAGTTCAGAGTTATTAATTTATTTTGTTTTTTCTGCATTGCGTACATTCACTTCGAGAGTATCCAGCTCTTCGGACATTTGCAGTACCCGCTTTTCGAGGTCGAGAATGGCAGGAGCCATTTTTGCTTTTCCCTGTTGGTTGGCACCGGCATATTGTTGGCGAAGGCTGTTCAGCTTTTCTTCTTGTTGATAATAGTCTTTTTCCATCTGCTGATAGCGCTGGAAAAGTGTCTTGGCTTTTGCGGATTTAAAGTCGCTCATCAGATAGTAAGTCGTATGGTCGTCAATGACAAACTCAAAATCCATGGCACGGCGTTCTTTGGGCTTATGACTGATAGCAGCTTCCAATCGTTGCAGTGCTTCGGTAACCGCTTGTTTATCCTTCCAGGTTTCTTTTAGCGAATGAATCTGCGCCAGACGAATGATCTGTTGCTGCTCCATTGCTTCATAATTATAAGTCTGTTTGGAAGTGTTAGGAATGAATACATAAATGCATACCTTTCCTTCCGGTTGGAAACGGTCGGAAGCAAACCATCCGAGGTTGTTGTATTCATCGATGACGTACATATAATCGTTGTACGGCGAGTTGAACGGCATACCCACATTCTCCGGAACAAGATAAGTGTCGGTATTCGTGTTGTAGCGAGTGACAAAAATATCATAGCCACCCAGTCCCTCGCCATCGCTGGCGTAATAAACGGTGACTCCATCCGATAGAACAAACGGATAATTCGCATTCCCGGAAGCATTGATACTACCCGGTAACGGACGTTCGTCACTCCATTCATTTAACAACTTGTTCTTTGAAAAGATATCAAGATTACCTTTCTCGCCCTTTTCGCTATAATAAATTTTATTTCCGATTTCTGTTTCATAAACAGTTCCCGGATGATCTCCTTCTGTCTTGAAGAATTCATTGAAAGTAAACAGTTTGCCCGATTCTTCGCTGATCTTGTAAGCGTTCAGGAAAGTTGCTTTGTCCACAACGAAACTGTCGATGATACATACTTCCTCAACCCCCTTCAACATACGAAGGTCAGATTTGCTTTTCTCCAGAAGTTTCTCCGCTTCTTCCGTCGGTTTCTTGCGTTTACTTAAGTCTGCGATGTATTCTTCAAAGCAGTTCACAGCGTCTTCAAAGCGGTACGTCTCATTATATGCTTGTCCCAAATAGAGTTGTCCACCGGTGATACGTTTCTTTACCGCTATTTCAAGAGGTTTCACCGCCTCTTCCGCCTCTCCGGTTTTCAGGCAGCATACGCCATACCAATAATTATAGTTTCCGTTTGACGGTTGTGATTTGGCATACTTCTGGAAGACAGGCTTGGCCTTTTCGTAGTCACCTTTAGTAAATAAGGCGCGTGCCTGTTCCAACGTTTGTGCAGAGACTTCGCAAAGGAAGAGGCTGCAAATTAAAAATAGAATATATTTTCCTTTCATCGTTTTGAGCGTTTATGAGTGACGGGTAGATTGAAAACATTGCTGCTTTCGGGCACCGGTCCATTTATCAATTGTTCAAAAGTACAAATTTATTAGAAATAAACCCTTTTTCAGTGATTCTATTATGTTAATTCTTCTTTAAATCATTCTTTTCGCTTACTTTTGCAGCCGATTTTCAAAGATATGACACAATTTACGGAAGAAGAGAAAACCATTCGCCGCATTGAACGGCGGTTTAGCAAAGGAGTGGTGCAATATGGATTGATAGAAGAAGGAGACAAAATCCTTATCGGACTGTCGGGAGGAAAAGATTCGTTGGCGCTTGTGGAACTGTTGGGGAGACGCGCACGTATCTATAAACCTCGTTTTTCTGTCGTAGCCGTTCATGTAGTGATGAAGAATATTCCTTATCAGAGCGATACGGAATATTTGAAAGCGCACTGTGAAGCGTATGGAGTTCCCTTTGTACAGTATGAGACTGCCTTTGATCCTGCTACCGATACACGTAAATCTCCCTGCTTCCTCTGCTCATGGAACCGCCGGAAAGCTTTGTTTACTGTTGCTAAGGAGCACGGATGCAATAAAATCGCTCTCGGTCACCACATGGATGATATTCTGGAAACTTTATTGATGAATATCACTTATCAGGGAGCATTCGGTACAATGCCGCCCCGGTTGGTGATGAAGAAGTTTGATATGACAATTATCCGTCCGATGTGTCTGGTTCACGAAGCTGATTTGGTAGAATTGGCAGCGTTGCGCCATTATCGGAAGCAAGTGAAGAATTGTCCTTATGAATCGCAGTCCAGCCGGAGTGATATGAAAGGAATTTTACGGCAGTTGGAAGCGATGAACCCGGAGGCTCGTTATAGCCTTTGGGGCAGTATGACTAATGTACAGGAGGAATTATTACCAGATAAAATAGATTAATTTGAATAGATTGTTATGAAAGGATTCTATACCATTTTGTTACTGATCGTATCTAATGTCTTTATGACATTTGCTTGGTACGGACATTTAAAGATGAAACAGGAGTACAGTTGGTTCGCAGCTCTTCCGCTGATTGGTGTGATTGCGTTCAGCTGGGCGATCGCCTTTTTTGAATATTCCTGTCAGATACCGGCCAATCGTATTGGCTTTATAGGCAATGGTGGCCCGTTTTCATTGATGCAACTAAAAGTCATTCAAGAGGTAATAACACTTGTTATTTTTACAGTGTTCACTACCATCTTCTTTAAAGGTGAGGCTTTACATTGGAATCATCTGGCGGCGTTCGTTTGTTTGATTGCGGCGGTGTATTTCGTGTTTATGAAGTGAGTCCTTTTTAAAGAATATAAGATTATAGGATAAGTGCTATACTTCGCTAGACTTATCCTATTTTCGTATTACTTGATAGATTTAAAAACCTTATCAATGCATCGCTTCTTCTGTTCCATGTTTGGATGAACATAGAGATTTAATGTAGTAGTGATATCTGAATGTCCAAGTATTACACTTACAGTTTTGTAGTCGCAATTGCTTTCAATGCAACGTGTGGCGAAACTGTGACGCAGTCCGTGAAATTTTAGCGGAGGAATATTGAGTTGTTCCATCATTCGTTTGTAATAGTTACGATAGGTACGTGGCTCGGTTGGTTTCTCTTCATTAGTAAGTACATAGAACTTGCCGTTTACGATTTTTTTCAATGGGCGTAGCATCTTTAATAATTCCTTGTTCATAGGAATATCACGAATAGAGTTCTGAGTTTTAGGTGTACCGATAATGATTTCCGTATGTTTTTTTTCGCCATCTAATATGTAAATTCGTTCAATGGTTTTCCGAATACATATTACCCCATTGGCGATGTCTACATCATCCCAAGTCAGTGCGCAGATTTCACCTATTCTCATCCCTGTGGTCAGACAAATATAGATGCCTAAATTTCGGAAAGTGAAGTGTTCACTTATATACTGCAATATTGCTTTGTGATTAGCGATGTTGAGTACATTTAGTTGTTTGTTTTCCTGTGGTGTCGGGAATTTGATGCACCAATCCTGATGGGACAATATACCAAGTTTTACTCCAAACTTCATTACCATTTTTAGTACAATGAGTATATCCTTTACACTTTTTGTGCTTAGTCCTTTCTGAAGTTTCTGTAAGACAAACTCTTGTACTTCGTTTTCGAGTAACTCATACTTATTTCCAAACATAGGAAGTATGTGATTTTCTAAGATTAGGGCGTACGCTGAATATGTTGAGCTTTTCACATATTTACGTTTGTCTTCTTTCCACATAATGGTAATTTCTTTAATTGTTTTCTTTGCTGTCATGCTTTCATAATTTAAATAGATTAATATTCTTGTAAGATAAGGATTAAGGATTTTATGAAGGGATATTTCCTTTTTTGTTTTTGATTTTTTAGATGTTCCAAATTTGAGATTCCCAGAGTTTAAGGGGGAATGGGAAGAAACAACATTAGGCAAATGCGTTATACAACCACTAGATTATGGTATGAATACTGCAGCTATTACTTATGATGGCGAAAACAAGTATATACGAATTACAGATATAGATGAACAAAGTTCTCAATATATTTCAGATAGTCCAGTTTCTCCAGCAGGTCAACTGTTAGATAAATATATAGTAGAAGAAAATGACATTTTATTTGCACGGACGGGGGCAAGCACAGGCAAAACCTATTTATATAAGAAAAAAGATGGCAAACTTTATTTTGCTGGATTTTTAATCAGAGCAAAGATTAAAACAGAATGTAACTCAACATTCATTTTTGCACAAACTAAAACTGTTCGATATTATAAGTGGGTAGGATTCATGTCTATTAGATCTGGGCAACCGGGAATCAATTCTCAGGAATATGCAAGTTATAGATTTCTTATTCCCCAAAAAGAGGAACAAGATAAAATAGCTAAATTTTTATCTCTTCTTGACTCTCGTATTGAAGCTCAAATCAAAATCATTGAGGACTTAAAGAAACTAAAGTCCGCCGTGATTACAGTTATATTTACAACTACAAATGGGGTTAATTACCAATTAAAAGATCTTGCTAAATTTATAGGAGGAGGAACACCGTCTTCTAATGATTCATCTTATTGGTCCGGAGATATTCCATGGATTTCTTCATCAGATGTAAGTGAAGATAATATTAACAAAATCACTATTACAAGGCATATTACGAATGAAGCTATTAAAAAGTCTGCAACTCAAATATGCGAATCACCTTGCATTTTGATTGTTTCTCGCGTAGGTGTTGGAAAAGTTGCTTTATCTAATATATCATTATGCACAAGCCAAGATTTCTGTAATCTGACAAAGATAAAATGTAATCCCAAATTCCTAGCCTATCAATTACAGTCTATTATGAAGCGTAAATCTTATGCGGTTCAAGGAACATCAATAAAAGGTATTACAACCGAAGAGATAAAGAAAACGGGAATTATGCTACCTTCAATTGAAAAACAATTATCTATAGCATCGACATTGTCAAGAATTGATACTTTTATTGATGTAGAGATTAGTATATTAGAAAATTATCAAAAACTGCGAAAATATCTGCTTCAGCAAATGTTTATATAAACATTTGCTGAAGCAGATAACTCTTCTGAATTTCATACTGTTTCAACAACATTTTGTTTGTAGAAAGTAACTCTTCATAGGCGTTGAGTAGATTTACAATGTTTTTCTGTTTGGCTAACTCAGGAATATAGACGAAACAAGACGAGAGGTTGTTTGCTGTTATAGAGAAAACTTTAGTACCTTGTGCTAATCGTCTAACTTGGTCATGGAAATAACGAGAGTTGAATACATAGCCCTTGAAACCAATGAGTGTCTTATTCTTTATATCACGCCCATGAATAGTATGCAGACCACATACAGTTTCAGAATCAATAGTACTAATAAATTCTATTGCTTTTCCAATCTCATTAGTATCCTCAGAGGCATCTGCAAAAGCTACATCACCAGCCTGACACAAAGTGTATTGTTTGGGAACAAAGCTTTGCAGTATCTTGGGTAAAAAAGCTGTATCAATTCCTCTTGTCTGAAAACCATGTATTAAACCATAATGAAGGTTTCTTATCTCACCTTCTGTATAGCTAAGCTGTTTCCATGAAAGTGAGTTAGTTGAAAAGAAATGCATGAATGAGGACAGATAAGCTTTTTCCCACGAAGGATTCTCTAATAAAGCATCTATAAGTTCTTTGATTAAGGATTGTAACTTATCAATGATTTTGATTTGAGCTTCAATACGAGAGTCAAGAAGAGATAAAAATTTAGCTAAGTAGTTATTCATAATTATTTCACATATGTCGAAATTGCATTATCTTTGTCTCGAACCAAACCGCAAGACAAATGAAAATCAAGAAATTGACGTTGAGCGATTCCGAACGTCGGGAACTTACCACCGGTTTCCGTACAGGCGAAAGCCATTGTTTTCGTATGCGTTGCCGCGCCATATTGCTCAAAGCAGAGGGCTTGAGTGCGCCCCAAGTGGGAGCACAAACGGAAATGACCGCCCAAACCGTTGGCAGTTGGGTCAAACGTTTCGAAAACCAAGGAATCCAAGGATTATATACACGTCCGGGACAAGGTCGCAAAGCCATCATGGACTGTTCGGACGAGGAAGCTGTGCGCAAAGCCATCGAGTCGGACCGACAGAGTGTGCGTGCAGCCAAAGAAGCCTGGCAGAATGCTTCGGGCAAGGAAGCGAGCGAATCGACGTTCAAACGTTTTTTATCCGCATTGGCGCAAGATATAGACGTATAAGAAAACGTCCTAAGGGTAAGCCCTCGCCGCAGCTCTATGCGTATAAGACCGAGAAGCTGCAAGAACTTGAAGTACTTTTTGAAAAAGGCTCCATCGACCTCTTCTATGGTGACGAATCTCATATCTGCACGGAAGGCTATGTCCCTTACGGGTGGCAGTTTTCCGGAGAAGACGTTTACATTCCTGTCGAAAAAGCCAAACGGCTCAACATCTTTGGTATGATTGACAGGAATAACCGCTTTGAAGGTTTCTGCACCTGCGATTCTGTTGATGCAGAGAAAGTCGTGGATTTCCTCGACAGGTTCTCTTTCAAGCTCAACAGAAAGACATTTGTTGTGCTTGACAATGCAAGTGTACACCGTAATGAGAAAATAAAGCGAATGCGTCCAATATGGGAAAAACGGGGACTTTTTCTTTTCTACATTCCCCCATACTCTCCTCATTTGAACATTGTGGAGACCCTTTGGCGTATTATGAAAGGGAAATGGCTCCGACCGCAAGATTATGTCACTACAGAATCGCTGTTTTATGCCACAAATAGGGCTTTGGCGGCGATAGGAACACAACTGAATATTAACTTTAGTCATTATGCTGCTTAATTTTGATTAGTTACTTATTTTATCTTGTTCCTCTTTTTGGGGAATAAGAAATCTATAACTTGCATATTCCTGAGAATTGATTCCCGGTTGCCCAGATCTAATAGACATGAATCCTACCCACTTATAATATCGAACAGTTTTAGTTTGTGCAAAAATGAATGTTGAGTTACATTCTGTTTTAATCTTTGCTCTGATTAAAAATCCAGCAAAATAAAGTTTGCCATCTTTTTTCTTATATAAATAGGTTTTGCCTGTGCTTGCCCCCGTCCGTGCAAATAAAATGTCATTTTCTTCTACTATATATTTATCTAACAGTTGACCTGCTGGAGAAACTGGACTATCTGAAATATATTGAGAACTTTGTTCATCTATATCTGTAATTCGTATATACTTGTTTTCGCCATCATAAGTAATAGCTGCAGTATTCATACCATAATCTAGTGGTTGTATAACGCATTTGCCTAATGTTGTTTCTTCCCATTCCCCCTTAAACTCTGGGAATCTCAAATTTGGAACATTGAGGTTTTTTGTATTGTTATTATTTGCCATAACTATTATTCTTCATTAAGGTTAAAAATTGAATGGAAGGATATCGTTGCCATTGAATCGGTCAAAGTCGGAACTGAATAATCTGTCCTGTACAATTCGATATTTTTCGAACTCTGATTCTGCAAAAGATTGGGCAAACTCTGCGGTGACTTTACCTGCATCAATCAACACTGCATTATCTCCAGCTTCGAGAATAATATCTATTCGTTTAGCCCAATCTTCCATAGTCATAGGGATATGCCGTTTTGCCATACGTTCAGCCATGTCTAGAGTAGCGTTGACCAAACGTCCCATATCCTCTAATTCTAATTCATTTAAATAATTTTTTGCTATGCTCACATCCGGTTTTACGATTTTCCCGTCAGGGGCATTTTCCCAGGTTGTCAATCCCATATTTTCTTTTTGTGCATTGGCTCGCTCTACTATCAGTTCAGCAGCAGTATGACCATGTACGGCAAAGTGCATTTTGTTTTGCACTTTCTTAAAAAATAGACGAGTAGTTGGTGCATCCTTATTGTAGTCGATGGCTGTGGCATATATATCAGTCAACTTCTGATAGAAACGACGTTCGCTTAATCTTATCTCCCTAATTTCGGCAAGCAAATGCTCGAAATAATCTTCACCAATGAATGAACCATTTTCCATTCGCTTTTTATCAATGACATAACCACGTATGGCAAATTGTCGCAATATGTAGGTTGCCCATTGGCGAAATTGAGTGGCGCGGACGGAATTCACACGGTAACCAACAGAAATAATAGCATCGAGCGAATAGAAAGAAGTTTTATAGGATTTGCCATCTGCGGCAGTTGTTTCCAAAATGGAAATAACTGATTTTTCTGAAAGTTCACCTGTATCGAGGATATTCTTCAAGTGCTTACTAATGGCAGGAACACCTACATCAAACAGTGTAGCCATTGCCTTCTGCGTACACCAAATTGTTTCGTCTTTATACGTCACTTGTACACCGTCTTCTTTACCTTCCATCACGAACATGAGGAACTCGGCTGTACTATTTTTTATTTCAAAATTCTTCGGCATCGTTATTACTCTATCAATCCAAGTTCTTTCAGATAAACATTTATTTCTTTGTCTAAATTAGCTCGTTTAGCTTCAAGTTCTTTGATTTCAGCCATTACTGCATGTATGTCAATGGGCTCTTCTTCTTTAAACGTGCTTACGTATCTGCTAATATTAAGATTGTAACCGTTTTGCTCAATCTCGTCCATAGACACCCGCCGGGAGTATCGTTCTTCCTCTTTTCGGAATTGATATGTTTCTATGATTTTCTGAATATCATTAGGCTTGCCGTCTTCTCCTTCTCGTAGACGATTTTGTCTCTTATCTTTTTCAAAATGCTCACTGGCATTGATGAAAAGAACATCATCAAATTTTTTGCATTTCTTTAATACTAAAATGCAAACCGGAATCCCTGTAGAAAAGAACAGATTAGAAGGTAAACCTATCACTGTATCTATATTATTATCTTTCAGTAGTTTGGTGCGGATACGTTCCTCTGCTCCACTACGAAATAATACCCCATGCGGGAGTATGATAGCCATTGTCCCTCCATTGGACAAGAAATGGAAGCCGTGCAATAAGAATGCAAAGTCAGCAGCCGATTTAGGGGCAATGCCATAGTTCTTGAAACGGAAATCTTCTGTTAGCGTGTCAGTAGGTTCCCAACGTAAGCTAAAAGGGGGATTTGCAACGATAGCATCGAATTCCATCTTTTTTGCAGGATTCATTTCGTTCAGAATATTCCAGTCATTGATCAATGTGTCGCCATGGTGTATTTCGAATTCTGTATCTTTAAGTCCATGTAACAGCATATTCATACGGGCAAGGTTATAGGTGGTAATATTCTTTTCTTGCCCATAAATTTTCCCTATACTTCCTTCGGTTTCCACTAACTGCCTGCGAACATTCAATAATAAGGAACCGGAGCCACATGCGAAATCCAATACTCTGTCTAATTTATTTTTTTCTCCTAATGCCGGGTCTTGACTATCTAAAATCACAATTTTAGATAAAATAGTTGATAGCTGTTGCGGAGTATAAAACTCTCCGGCCTTTTTCCCCGAGCCTGCAGCAAACTGACCGATAAGATATTCATAAGCATCGCCTAAAATGTCTGTATCTGTTGAGAATCTAGCAATTCCTTCTGCTATTTTTTGAATAATAGTGCAAAGTTTCTTATTCCTATCCGAGGCTGTTCTGCCTAACTTTTCCGAATTCAAGTTTATTTCCGAAAATAAGCCCTGAAAAGTACTTTCAAATGATTCATTTTCAATGTATCTAAAGCCCTCTTCAAGTGTTTGCAGTAACTCACCATCTTGAGTACGAGCCATTTCTGAAATGTTACTCCATAAATATTGGGGTTTTATAACATAATGAACTTTACGGCGCATTTGTTTTTCAAATTCCGGCACATCCGTTTCATTTGCTTGATACCATACTCCTAAAGCTTTATGTTTGTTGGCTTCTTCCAGCTGAGGGTAATCTCTCCCTAGTTCTTTCTTTACAGCTTCTTCGTAATTATCAGACAAATAGCGTAGAAAAAGAAATGATAGCATATAATCGCGAAAGTCATCTGCATTCATTGCTCCACGCAATCCGTCTGCTATTTCCCAAAGGGTTTTACCTAATTGTTTTTGATCTTGTACTGTCATATTTAATTTCTCATTTTTTCTTTGTCAATCGAATCAATTACTTCTTTTTCTTCAATTAGAAGAGTGGGTATGTCAAATTTATATTTATCCAAAAACGCTCGCAATATTTTTATAAAAAGAATTTTGTTATCATCTCCCATCTCTACAGGTTCATAAATAGAATATTTTCCATGGCTCAACAGGTTTAGGGCACGTGAGTAAAGTACTTCATCCTCTACTCCATGAATACATTTTGAAAAGTCATCATATCCGAAGAATGTAGATGTCTTTTCCAGAATACTGCGTAACATATTGAAATGATAAGTGTTGATTTTACCGGAATCCATCACTTGTTTGAGTTCACTCAATATGGCTATATGGTGGAAAAAAGGTGTCTCGTCAGTTGCTTGTAAAGTATACCCATCAGTTCCATTCTTATGTAGAAAATATCGTTTGCACTGTTTTTGCTTTAATTCATTGTAAACGACGTTGAAAAACAAACTGTGGTGAGATGAAATAACGGATTTGACCTTATCTTTTCCTTTTTTCAACAACTGAGATAAATCACTGGCTACAGCAATAGCATTATTGTCATCCAACGAGGAGATTGGATCGTCTATGTATATGTATTCAACCCAATTGTAAGCTTCTGGACCATCTATTGTCAGTTCGCAGATGGCAAGAAAGATACACCAGATAAAAATATTCTCTTCGCCACGAGAGATTTTAATATTGTTCTGAATGATATACTCAGGTTCTTTGTTGTTAAACCTATGTTTGGAATTGGGAATCTGCTTGCTGAAGCTTATTTCCCATTTTTCATAATCAAATTTGAAGTCAAATTCCGCATAGCGTTCCAGATATGCAAAGATTTTCTCTTCTAGGGCTAATTCTTTAAATGCATTGAAGAATTTTGAATCAGCATTTATTTTAAGAACACGATCCATATCATTTTCCAAGTCATTGTCCCAATGAAACAGATCTTCGGTGAAAGCATTAAAATAGAGAGTGTCTCCGTTTATTTTCTTTTTTCCTTTATTCTTAAACTCTATAGATAAACGGGTTTTACCTGTTCCATTATGAGCGTAAAGTAAGACAAAGTCATGTTCAACCAGATCGCCACGTAACCTTGCGGATAGTCCCGACAAATCTTTATATTTATATATTTTAGGTTGGTTACTCATATTCTTCTCTTCATGTTATTCATAAGCAGCTAATCCTGAAATCTCACGTCCTTGAGCTTGTTTTTTTAAGTGAGGGACTAAGTCTGCCATCAATGCTAGTTCTTTCGTACGGCGTTCTTTCCAGCTTAGTTCTAACGGTTCAAGGAGATCCGTTAGTTTTTCACCGTCGAAAATCATACGTTGCATAATTTTGTCTGTAAAATCTTTTAAGGCAGACGCGGTTAGTCCGTGTTTGTTTGCGATATCAGATAGCTCTTTTTCATTTTTCTCTATCTTAAAAGCATTGTAACCATCATGTAGCGATTGTATATCTTGACCATTATTCCAATCCAGACTTTTTATGTATTCAGTTAAATCTTCTTGTTCATCCATCAAATTAGAACTTGAACAGAGCAGGTTAATGATTTGTGCTTTTGTCATTTTCTGTTTAGATGGTTTCTTTTGAGTGCTGTCAGCAATTAGTCCCATGATGTAATCATAGTCAATCAATGCTGAGGAAAAAAGTACAAACTCAAAATCAAGTTGTTGTATATCTACGGGGATGTTATCGCCGCCTTTTTGTTGTATTTCCCTAAATTGTTTAGCCGTTTCTATGTACGAACTTTTAAATGAACGGAAAGTGTTTTCAGGCAATATCTCTTCAATTTGAGTTTGTTGTTCCTCATTTAAGTCTGTATATTGGTCGAGTTGGGTTTTTAATCGCTGTACTTCCTTGAAATTTTTGACAAAAGCGATTCGCGAAGTATCTCCCTTCAAATTATACACTTCCTGCGGTTCATAGGCTAAATTATTTTGTCGCATGAAATCACCTAAAGCTGCTACGGCTTCTTTATATTTTTCAATTACTACAGGAGCCGGATCAACTAACCAGATTTTTTTCGCTTGTTCTTCAGATTTTTCTCCTGAGAATAAAGCGATAGCTTCGTTTACGGCATTTTCCTGGTGGCGGAAATCTAATATATTTCCGTATGGCTTAGTATCGTTTAGTACACGGTTGGTACGCGAAAAAGCCTGTATCAGTCCATGATATCTTAGATTTTTATCTACATACAAAGTGTTGAGATATTTAGAGTCAAAACCTGTAAGTAGCATATCTACTACAATGACGATATCAATTTTATTTTTGTGAGGATAATCCGCATTACTGTATTGTTGGTCTTTGATGCGCTTTTGTACATCTTGGTAATACAAATCAAACTCATTAATGTTGTGATTTGTTCCGTATTGTTTATTATAATCCCTGATAATACTCTTTAATGCTGCTTTCTTCTCATCAGGATTTTGCTTGTTGTCTTCTTTTTCTTGCTCCAAGTCTTCCTGAATTTGCTGAATATCTTTATTTCCTTCTGCCGGAGGTGAAAAAACGCAGGCTATATTTAGAGGTATATAGTCTTTGTTTGTTTTCTGCTTTTGTTTCTGGATTTCTTTGAAAAGATTATAATATCCTATTGCATCGTTTATAGAAGCGGTTGCCAGAATCGCATTGAACTTCCTCGAATTGGTTGCGGCATTGTGTTTGTCTATAATAGCCTCAATCACTGCTTGTTGAGTAATCGTTTCTCCTGGCTTAGGATTAATGTTTCCTTTGCCTTTAAAATATTCTACATGGAAACGTAATACGTTTTGGTCATCAATTGCATTTGTAATGGTGTATGCATGCAGTTCCTTTTCGAAAATATCTTTAGTAGTCTTGTTGGAAGCATGTTCATCTTCTATAGTCTTTTGTGTTGCGTTATCATTGAAAATAGGTGTTCCGGTAAAGCCGAACAATTGAGCATTAGGGAAGAATTCCTTAATAGCTTTATGATTCTCACCAAATTGTGAACGGTGACATTCATCAAAGATGAAAACCATTCGTTTCTTACTCAATGGATTTAAGCGTTCTTTATAGTTCTTTTTATGGTTTCCGTCCAATGCTAAACCCAACTTTTGGATAGTCGTTACAATGACTTTATCTGCATAATCTGTAGAAAGTAGTCGTCTTACAAGTGTTTCGGTATTGGTGTTTTCTTCTACACTTCCTTCTTGAAACTTATTAAACTCTTCACGGGTTTGCCTGTCCAAGTCTTTGCGGTCAACAACGAAAAGACATTTTTCTATGTCCGGATTATCTTTTAATAACGTGGAGGCTTTGAAAGAAGTAAGCGTCTTTCCACTACCTGTGGTATGCCATATATAACCGTTACCCCGGTTTTGATGAATACAGTTTACAATTGCTTTTACTGCATAGATTTGGTAGGGGCGCATAATCAATAGTTTTTGCTCGCTTTCTACCAAAACTATATATTTGCTAATCATTTCTCCCAATGTACATTTGGGCAAAAATAGTTCTGCAAAAGAGTCTAAATGTCTGATTTTTCTATTCCGCTCATTTGCAAGTTGATACACAGGCAGAAATTGCTCGTTGGCATCAAAACTAAAATGTTGATTTTGATTGTTGGCAAAGTAACGGGTGTCACTCCTATTACTAACAATAAATAATTGCATAAAACAAAGTAATGAGTTGGTATAACCGTTACCAACATCATTCTTGTAATCAATAATTTGTTGTATTGCTTTCCTAGGTGAGACGTCTAATGTTTTTAATTCGACCTGAACTACCGGAATACCATTAATAAGAATAATGACATCATATCGATGGTTACTGTTTCCTGTATTTATTCTCAATTGGTTGATAACCTCATATTCATTCTTACACCAGTCTTTTATGTTCACTAATGTATAATGTAGAGGAGTGCCATCTTCACGTTGAAAATAATTCCTTTCACGCAGCAACTTCGAAGCGGCAAATACATCAGGAGTTATAATTTCGGTTTTCAGTCGTTCAAATTCGTTTTCAGTCAGCCTTACCCGGTTGAGAGACTCAAACTTTTCTCGGAAGTTTTGTTCAAGAGAGTTTCTGTCGCGAATATCTCTGCGATAGGAGTATTTGAGTTCTTCTAACTTTTTTATAAATAGTTCTTCTATTTGGGCTTCTCTCATCATCTCAAATTATATTAATTAATGAAATAAAGTTTTCAAAGATAACGAATAATATCCAAATACTCGGAGATGATTCTAAAACTTTTTTGTTCTTGAATAATGTACTTTATTTTTATAAACCGTTCTCCACTCTTTTCACATAAAGCTTATTCGTTCATTCACACCTACTTCCTGTGAATGAACGGCATTATTTTTACTCTTCACCACCCTTCACCCTCTTCACCAAATACACATTCCCCAATCTCGTATGCTGTCGGCTGATACCTGCTGCGGTCAAGATTTGTGCTAGCTGGATAGAAGTGCAGTTGCGTAGTACGGCTGGGAACTTCTTTTTCAATTCCTGATGAATGATGGCGGCGGAGAGTGACAGACAATCCGGTTCATCCAACGTGGCAGGCGCGTATGTGTTGCGCACAATGTCTTCTATGGGGTTGACATGATAGTAGGCGCTGTTATGACGCTGTAAGGTATGTTCTTCCTCTTTGCTGAACCAGTGGCGGGCACCTGCAAGCAATTCCTCTTTCAGTTGGGCGTAGGTTTGTGAATGTTCAATTCCGGTACAGTCAATATCATGTTCCGCTTCAATGCAGATGAATCTGCGGCTGCCTGTCGGATCACATAGTAAGTCAGTTCGGTTGCTCGTTCCGATGAACGAAGCGATACGAGGTAGTGACCGGAAATTTTTCTGATAGGCTTTGCAGATGTTGAGGCTGGACATTTGCATCAGATTTTTCAGTAATGGCATCTTTTGTGCTCCGAATTTGTCAAATTCGTCCATGTTTAGTAATCCCATCTCGGCAAGGAGACGTTCGGGATTGCCTTGTGCGGTTAGTTTCAGATTATCCGAATAATAACGGGCTAGTTGTGGTGGCATCAGCATACGGCAGAAAGTAGATTTATGGCGTCCCTGTTCTTCGCTGATAAGTATCGGGGCTACGCTGTTTGCTTGTGTTTGATTCACTCCCAGCCATTGGGCAGCAAGTCCGAGCATCCAGGTGTGAAAGCTTTTTATCCATATAGGGGCGTCAGATACTCGTTTCGCCAGAGACTTCAGCCGGTCCGTTCCGTCCCATATAGGTAGTTCGTCCATATAAAGCCGGAAAGGATGGTAGCTTTCCACTAGGGTAGAGTAGATGTACCTTTGAAGGTCCTTATCCCAGCAATTGATTCCTTCTTTGTGGGCTTCCAGGCAGAAAGTATTCAGTTCTCGCTTGTCTATGCGGCAGAAAGGAATTTCTCGTTGGCCGAATGGCCGAAATTCAGTTTCTTCGGTGAGCAGGTTGTAGCGGAAATCATATCGCACTTTTAAAAAGTCGATCACTTGTTGCGTCAGAAGGACGGGTTGCTTATGTGTTTCCTGTTTATGTACTTCTTTCTTATCTGCTTCCTGCTCATGCAATTCTTGCATTTTGAGCTCTTCCTTTGAAATGTTCGGTGAAACGATGACGTTTGACGATTCTTTCATCAATACCTGTATTCTTTTCGCCAAACGTTTTGAGTTATATTCTAATGTCTTCATATTTTTCTTGTTTTTTAAATGAATAAATGTTGTTTTTTCGACCGGTTGATGCTGCTAAGGTATAACATGAGATATGGGGTTTGCAAGTATTTAACTAAGAAAAAGTTTATTTTCTCCTGAAATGAAAAACAAGCTTTCTTATGCGGATAAGTCGTTACTTTATCGTATCTTTAGTGCTTGTTTAGGAAAAGCCGACTGGAGTTGTCCGGTTGGCTGACAATAGTTGACTGAACAGCCGATTCCAGTCGTCCGAATAGCCGATTAAAGTTGTCCTATGATGAAGTTACACATTTAAATTGATAAGAAGTAATGGCTATTGTGTTTGATTGGTATGAAAATCCTAATGCTTCTTCGGAAGAAGAAGCAGCGTTGCATCCGCGTATCTTTATGAATGGAAAGGTGGATACGGATACTCTTTGTTACAAGATTCATGACTACAGTTCGTTGACTGTGGGCGATGTAAAGAATGTGCTTGATAACTTATCGAAGATTCTTGGCGAGTCGTTGCGTGAGGGAAAAGAAGTACATATCGAGGGGATCGGTTATTTTTATCCCACTTTGGAGGCTACGGGGAAAGTGACTCGCAGCACTCCGCATAAGACTAATAAGGTGGCTTTCAAAACTGTCCGATTTCGCCCTGACAGTAATCTGAAAGGACATTTTGTGGGTGTTCGCGCCAGTCAGTCCAAGTATGTCCGTCATTCGGAGAAGGTGTCAGAGGTGGAGATTGATATGCTGTTGAAAGAATATTTTGCCGAACATCAGATGATGACCCGCCGTGATTTTCAGGAAGTGTGTGGTTTGGCACGTACTACGGCCAAAACGCATTTGGTACGTTTGCGTGGAGAAGGAAAACTGGTGAATATCGGTTTGCGCAATCAGCCGATGTATGTGCCTGCTCCCGGTTATTATGGCGTATCCAGAGATGCGGCACATCCTTCACGGTAATGACTGTGAAGGATGTGAAGAAGCATATTTCTTTGAGTAATCACACGAAACGGTTGATAGCTTGAGACTTATCCTCATGTGAAGAGAATGAAAGAAAAGAAGCGGATCTTATTTCGCTATGTATTTTTTCATTCCTTCCGTGTAGAAAGTATTAAACTCTCCGTTTTCTCCGCTATAAATAAAGTAGGCGTCAATCTCCGGGTTCGCTTTGCAGAAGGCTTCCGCTTCTTCCAGTCCCATCACCATGAAGGCGGTAGCCAGGGCGTCGGCAGTCATACAGTCTTTAGCGATTACGGTGGAAGACAAGATGCTGTGCTGTACCGGATAACCCGTTCTCGGGTCGATGGTATGAGCATATTTCTTTCCGTCTTTGTAATAATAGTTGCGGTAATTTCCTGAAGTTGCCAAGCCTAAATCCGAAATTTCAAGTATTGTTTGTAAGTCTTGGTTTACGGCCAGTGAATCGTCGACGGGCTTATTGATTCCGATGCGCCATAAGCCTTTGGAGGGGTTTTTGCCTTTCACAACCACCTCACCGCCTATATCTACCATATAGTTTTTTATGCCTTTACGGTCGAGCAGTTGCGCAACTACGTCTACCGAATACCCTTTGGCAACGGCACTGCAACTTAGCATGGTACGGGAATCCTGCTTAATGACTTTGCCGTTGTCCATTTTTACCTTTTCATATCCGGTGATTTGCAACAGGCTATCTATCATGATTGAATCAGGAAAAGTGCCTTTTTTGAAACCGAATCCCCAAGCATTGGCAAGGGGGGCTACTGTGATGTCGAAAGCACCGTTTGTCTCGCGGGAAATTTCCATCGAACGGTTGAAACATTTCTGAAAGAAACTATCGGTAACTAATTCTTCGTTGCGGTTGACGCGACTGATAACTGAACTGTCGTTAAATGGAGACAGAGATTGATCGAAGCGTTTCAGTTCAGCTTCTATTTCCGGTTTTAAATCGCCGTCATATTGGTAAGTAATCTTGTATACCGTCCCAAATACCAAACCTTTGACACTGTAATAGCCAGCTTGTTGATTATGCCTGACTAATATCCAGATGGTTGCCAAAACCAGGAAAGCCAGCCAAAGGAAACTTTTCTTTGTTTTCATACGCTCTTCTTTTTGATGAGAAAACTCATTTTATTAGAGAAATAAATGTTCAATTAATATCTTTAGTCCGATGATGACCAGAATGATACCTCCCCATAACTCTGCTTTCAGTTTCCGGGCGATGCCACAGCCACATTGGATACCAAAGATCAACCCGATGAGTGACATGACGAAGGAAACAAGTCCGATGATAAGGATAGGGGACAGGATTTCATTATAATTTTGCACTCCTAAAAAGGCAAACGAAATACCGACTGCCAGCGCGTCGATGCTTGTTGCGACGGCCATAGTGAATACCACTTTCAGACTGGTCGGGTTGAATAGCTGGCAGCACTCTTCTTCTTTGAAAGATTCCCAAATCATTCTGCCGCCAAGGAAGGCAAGAATGGCAAAGGCAATCCAATGGTCTATACTTTCTATGAAATGGCTGAAGCTTTTGGCGAACATCCATCCGATAAAAGGCATGATTGCTTGAAAAAGTCCGAATGTAAAAGCCATGATTAGCATGGGTTTCCATCGGGTACGTTTCAAAATGATACCGCTTGCAATGGAGACAGCGAAACAATCCATCGCCAGACCTATTGCAAGCAACCAAATCTCTAGTCCTGTCATTATATTCTAAAGAGGCAATTTGTAAATAAGGGAATAAGTGATTCCCATATTGTTTGATTTAAATTTTCCGTAGCCGGGCACGTACCATGGATTTCCATATTCTCCGGTAGATGCTTTGGTTTTGTATTTCATACGTACCGACCACCCCATGTTAAAGTTTTTGTAGATACGTACTTTAACGCCTAAAACAATTTCCAGCCATTGCACGGAGCCTTTCATTCCCAAGTGGCTGAAAGGTACGCTTCCGCCCCAGTAACCATCTCCTAAACTGGGGTTACCTACTGCATCTCCCCAGATGGGATCGTCCGCCGGCATTGTGGAAACGTCATATTTAAATGAACTGAATGCATAGCGAAGTCCTGCATATAAGTAGCTGTTCTTCTCTTTCTTCTTTGCCATGGTGTTGTAATCCACACCGATTCGGAAGAATGGAGCCATTTTGCTCTTATAGTGTATGCCTGTTTCGCTCCAGGTATCTGTTCCTCCCATACCAAACTCAAAGGTAGGGATGAATTTATTTTTAAGATTGACGGTCACACTGACTTCGGAACTCATAAAGTCGCCTCCCAGAAGCTTGCTTCCGATGCCGTATAAATCCACACCGATATACGTACCATTGTAAAGTGGAATGGTATCTATCTCGGCAACCTCTTTCTTTTTCTGATCTCTTTTGGGTGTTTGCGTAGGCCGCTGTTGTTGGGCCAGCAACGGAAGTCCAATGCAAAAGAGCAGGAGCAGACTAATTAGTCGTTTCATCAGGTGTGCGTTCTGGCCGATAATTATAGAATATCTGCAAGTTCTGGATTTCATTTGTATTGGCTTCTTTATTTTGTATATGAAGAGAATCTATTTGGTCCGGTTGTCCATTGCCATACGGAGGAGGAAGACCGGGTCTTCCGGGTTTGCCAAATTTGGCACTGATGATGTTTTGTTTCATCATATATCCACATTCCATGGATTGGAAATAAGGCGTATTCTGTTGTACAATGTATAATGTGTCAACATCATCTTTTTTACGCTTTGGATCATATCTGAATATGAATACAGTAGAGTCACTTGTATATCGTAGTGGAAGCATTAACGTATGCACATTCTTTTCATTGTTCAGAATGATAGAGTCGGTGCCTAATGCGGTGATTGTCAACGAATCGAGCGTGTCTTTTAGTGCAATATTAGGGTTGTCCGGATCGATGGTATATATCGTGCAATACATCATCGGACGTCCTGCTAATGAGCAATCGTTCTCGTCCGAGCACGAGGTATGAATGCTGACAGCACCGCCAACGATTATCAATAGGAGAAAGATACGAATTAAATTCTTCATAGTCAGTTTATTGAATGTGAATCAAATTTTCTTTTCTATCTGATAGTTATTCCGTTCCGGTGCATTGCGCGAGATGAGTTCGCCAAGGAATCCGGCTAAGAATAATTGCGTACCTATAATCATTGCCGTAAGTGACAAATAGAAATAGGGAGAGTCGGTCACCAGTCGGTAGGGGAGACCGTTGTACATGGCATATAGTTTACTGGCACCTACGATGATGACAGAAATCATTCCTGTCAGAAACATCAATGATCCCAACAGTCCGAAGAAATGCATCGGCTTGATGCCGAATCTGGAGAGGAACCAAAGAGAGAGTAAATCCAGATACCCGTTTACGAAACGGTTCAGTCCGAATTTTGTTGTGCCGTATTTACGCGCCTGGTGGTGTACCACCTTTTCACCGATTTTCTTGAATCCGGCGTTCTTTGCCAAATAAGGTATATAACGATGCATCTCACCGTACACTTCGATATGTTTTACGACCTCTTTGCGATAGGCTTTCAATCCGCAGTTGAAGTCGTGCAGGTTTTTGATGCCTGATACTTTGCGGGCAGTAGCATTAAACAACTTGGTGGGCAGTGTCTTTGAAATTGGATCATATCTCTTTTGCTTCCAGCCGGATACCAGGTCGTAGCCATCCTTTGTAATCATCCGGTAAAGTTCGGGGATTTCGTCTGGGCTATCTTGTAGGTCCGCATCCATCGTTATGACTACGTTTCCTTCCGCTTCAGCGAATCCACAGTAGAGTGCAGGTGATTTACCGTAGTTACGGCGGAATTTGATCCCTTTTACATGTTCCGATTGAGCTTTAAGCTTTTCGATCACTTCCCATGAATGGTCGGTACTTCCATCGTTAACGAAAATCACTTCGAATGAGAATCCGTTGGCTTGCATTACCCGTTCTATCCAAGCATAGAGTTCGGGTAGTGACTCTTCTTCATTGAATAATGGGATTACAACTGATATATCCATTTTTTTATTACTAATTACTTACGAATTACAAATTACGATTGAGACACTCCGTCATTTTCCGATTTGGCCTTTTTCATTACCATCAATGCGGTAGGAATGGCCAGGATGCTTCCCCAAAATACATCCCATGACAATAGTTGCATGGTGATATTGATGGAAGTAAGTGAACGGGCGGTATCTATCGTTTCTTTTATAACTTCTTTGTTTTCTATCAGAGCCGGGGTGTTGGTCATCAGTTCGTCCCACAACTGGATGTAAGAGTTGATGATAAATCCATGATCGATGAATTGGAAATAGGCGTAGTGAGCCACAGCTACCAGCAGAGAAGCAAACATATACATAAATATGGTAAAGAGCATGGCATGTGAAAATTGGATACTTCCTCCGCAAATCTTATCCCGGTACATTTTCGCATAGTGATATCCGATGAAAGGTACGGACAATGTCAGGATTACAAATAAAAGCGAAAGGAAAGGTATGTGGAATCCCAGCGGAAATAATATGAACTTCAATATCCAGTAGATTCCCATATACGTGCCAAAATGCATGGCATATTTTTGTAAATAGCTTCTGTTCTCTGTCATCTTCATTTATAAATTGCGCACAAAGGTACAAATAATATCGGTTGGTAGGGGAAATCTGGTTGTTAAAGTTAATAAAGCAGAGGAAGTTGCTGTCTGAATATTTTTTTGCAATTTTAATTGCCTGAAATGTAGCCTGTTAGTCTTTTGTTAGTAAAAAAGTTGTCTGCAGCTATTGCAGAATACATAAAAATGTCTACCTTTGCAACCGCAAAACGGGTAAGTCCTATACGGCCAGCTCCCTTCGAATCCTCCAGGGCTTGATCGCAGCAAAGGTAGTTGGTTGTAGCGGCGCGATATAGATAGCTTACCCACCCGCCTCTTTAGCTCAGTTGGCCAGAGCACGTGATTTGTAATCTCGGGGTCGTTGGTTCGAATCCGACAAGAGGCTCAAAAAAGGATATATAACAAATCCAAGAAAAAAGCATTCAGGTATTAGTCTGGATGCTTTTTTTCTTTTTATACCTTTTATTAAGAGGGTAAACAATGTAAAAGAGGTGCGTCAAAAAAAAGTTCTTGACACACCTCCTTTAGTTTTATAGGGATTCAGTTTTTACTTGATTCTCTTGTATCCATACACAGCCAAATCGCCCAATTCCTCTTCAATGCGGAGTAACTGATTGTATTTAGCCATACGGTCTGAGCGGCTTAAAGAACCTGTCTTGATCTGTCCGCTGTTAGTAGCTACTGCGATATCAGCGATAGTAGCATCTTCTGTTTCACCCGAACGGTGAGAAGTAACAGTAGTGTATCCATGACGGTGAGCCATTTCGATAGCGTTCAGTGTTTCTGTCAGCGAACCGATTTGGTTTACTTTAATCAGGATAGAGTTGGCACAGCCTTTTTCGATACCCATTGCAAGGAAATCTACGTTGGTTACGAACAAGTCGTCACCTACCAGCTGGCAACGGTTGCCGATGCGTTCGGTCAGCTTTTTCCAGCCTTCCCAGTCGTTTTCGTTCATACCGTCTTCGATAGAGTCGATAGGGAATTTGTTGATTAGTTCTTCCAGGTAGTCAACTTGTTCTGCGGAAGTGCGTTTCTTACCTTTTTCACCTTCAAACTTGGTATAATCGTAAATACCATCGTGGTAGAATTCGGAAGAAGCACAGTCCATACCGATCATAACGTCTTTGCCCGGTTCGTATCCTGCAGCTTTGATAGCGGCCAGAATAGAATTCAAAGCATCTTCCGTACCTTCGAGGTTAGGTGCGAAACCACCTTCATCACCTACAGCAGTGCTAAGGCCACGGTCTTTCAAGACTTTCTTTAAAGCGTGGAATACTTCAGCACCCATGCGCAGACCTTCTCTGAAAGAAGGAGCACCTACGGGGCGGATCATAAATTCCTGGAATGCGATCGGAGCATCGCTATGTGAACCACCGTTGATGATGTTCATCATCGGTACAGGCATTACATACGTATTTGTTCCACCGATATAGCGGTATAGAGGAAGGTCCAGATAGTTGGCAGCAGCTTTAGCTACGGCAAGAGATACGCCGAGAATAGCGTTAGCACCTAAATTCGATTTAGTCTTAGTGCCGTCCAATGCCAGCATTGCGTAGTCGATACCTCTCTGATTGAGTGAAGACATACCAATCAGCTTCGGAGCGATGATTTTATTTACATTATCAACCGCTTTTTGTACTCCTTTTCCACCATAGCGCTGTTTGTCACCATCGCGAAGCTCCAATGCTTCGTGTTCACCTGTGGAAGCGCCTGATGGTACAGATGCACGTCCCATAATGCCGGATTCCAATACTACGTCAACTTCTACTGTGGGGTTACCTCTTGAATCGAGAATTTCTCGAGCTACAATTTTTTCAATTTTCATCGTTTCTATTGTTTTTGAATAAGATTTCTGCAAAAGTACGGACTTGACGGGGAGTGAGAAATCACTATAAATAGGTATTCTTTTTGTGCCTATTCCCTATATGTCGTTAGTCCGACCTTATACTATAACAACGGGACGATGCTTTTTGTTTGAGTGCGGCGGGGTGAATTTGCAGGATTTTAATCTTCGATAATAACCCCTAACAGTGGAAGCAAATCCATTGCTTGCAGGGAAGTGATGACAGCCCCTTTCAGATCGCTGATGTTAAGCGTGATTCCGCTGATACGGGAAGTGCGCAAATCTATTCCGCGAAGCGGAGCGTGTGAAAAATCGGCTTCTACGAGATCACAACTCTCAAATGCGACGGATGAAAAACGGCAGTCGTTCAGACTTCCGTTGCGGAGCTGGCTGTGTGCAAAACGTACCTGGTTCATTTTACTCATAGCCAGATTGATATAACCTGCGTTGCAGTCATGCAGCAAGACGTGATTCATCGTTGTTTCCGATAAATTGGTACCCAATAGCTTGCAGGAAATGAATTCTACCCGGTAGAGCGAACTTTCAGCGAAAGAAATGTTGGATAAGTCGCAGTTCTCGAACCTGACATCGGTCAGTTGGGAGGAACGGAATTTACATTCGCTGAATGTCTGATGCTGAAAGGTGCAGTTTTTGAAACTTTTATAAGATTTGTCGATGCCTTCTTCTTTTCTTTTGCAGAATAAAAGATGAGAGACGGTTTCTTCTCTGTCGAGCCATTTCTGTAGGGTAATAGTACTGACTTCCTGTTCTTCCATCATGGGAGGAACAACGCGGACGGGTTCGGTTGGGCTTCTTTTAATCATGGCGTAAAGGTAGGATTTATATTCGAATTATTAAATCTGTTTTCCCACATATCCGCCGGCTAACGTTGCGGCTAATCCTATTCCTATACTTAATAATGTATATAGAACAAATGCTCCGTAAAATTCTCCTTTCAGCAGACCTACGCCGTCACTGGAGAAAGTAGAGAACGTTGTGAAACCTCCACATAAACCCGTTGTCAGAAACAAACGGACCTCGAACGGAAGGTGGAATCGCTCTGAAAGGGCATAGAACAAACCGATGAGAAAACTGCCGAGAAGATTGACCGTGAAAGTGGCCCATGGAAAATGATAAGGGACGATTCGTTCGTGCATTAACAACTGGATGAAATAACGCAGTGCACTACCGGTTCCTCCACCGATAAAGATATAGATAACTTCTTTACTCATTTGATTGAAAGATTGATATTATTTGTAGGCGGCTTCAAAATCCTTTTCGAATTGCTGGAAGCCTCCGGGATAAACAAGATTGATTTGTTCTGAAACGGTTGACGGATCATTTTTGTTTTGCAGAACGGATATGAACTTTTTGAATATCTCGCGGGGAACGCTCTCTATCCAGAAGGTGACAAGCGCGTGCGAAAGGATATAAGAGTATTGCTCGTCCGTCATTTGCTGTTTCATAAATTTGCCCTGGCTGCTATTTAAAAACGTAGGAAGGTTTACTTCTCCCAGCATGTACATCGTCCGGACCCTCCCTTGTTCGTATTCGGTAAATGTGTGGCGGACTGCTTTTTTGTGAATGGTGCAATGTTCGAAGTACTCCGACAGTCCTTCGTTAAGCCAGCTTGGAGGACGCTTGCCGAGAATCTGCGAAACGAAATGATGACTCAGTTCGTGATAGATGATGGCAAGACTTCTCTCCCGTCCATTCTCCCGTCCTAAGATGACTGCCTTTTGTAGCTTAGGTGAGTATGCACCGCTTGCCTTGATAGGAAGAGACACATTGATACTTTCTAAGTAATCGATTGCTTCTCTTCTATTTTCAAATACATATAGTTGAAGGCTAAGCGTATCGGGCAGTCCGAATTGTGAATAGAAATCAACCTCATGTTGAAGAAACTGTTCTATCTTCTTCCGGTCTTTGTCGGGAAGCGGGTCACCGCCATATTCCACTTTTACGGTTTGGGCATGAAGCAAACCGCAGAAAAAGAAGACCGGGAAGAAAAGTAAAAATATGCGCATGATACATCTATTATTTCAGGTTGTGTAGCTTCATATATTTCTTTTTATCACGTTTACTCATGTCCTGCATGATAAGGTCATGGTCGGTCACAGCCTGATAGATGGTTTTCTCTTCCGGTTTCACATCTCCTTCAGTTGTGCGGAATACAGGAATAAAGTGAGAGTAAGGGTATCCGGATGATAATCCTCCTTTGAACTTATTTTCATCCAGAAAAAAGAAGGAGATGGCAGCACCTGTGGGGCCTGCCTTTCCTATGGCTTGTCCAACTTGTACTTCTTCGCCCGGTTCGATAAAATTCTCATTCATCACCAGATAGGCTGCAAAAGTCTGATCGGGATGATAGATGAGCAGCTGTTGCGGGTTGGTGGTTTTACAGGCTATTCCGCTGCGGGTGGCGTAGATTGTATCACCTTGTTTGATGTGAAAATTCAAGGTCTTGAATGGTTCACGCGGATCGGTTTTCCAGGCTGTCTTTTGATTGTTCTTTACGGGTAAGGCATAAGGAGTCTGAATATTGAAATCTTTAGGAAATTTGCCCCGGCAGAACGTATAAGAAGAGGCACTTTTAAACGGATTGTCTACCTGTGCGTTCTTTTCTATTTTAAATATAGTGTTTTTTCCGTTACTTAAATTGTAGGAACGGTCGTTGGCACGATACAGATAATAGTCGCAATAGTCTTCATTGTAGTAATTGAGTTCGGTAGTTCCCTGAGCATCTTTTTCCCATTTTGACTCGATGATACCGTATGGACGTTCCAGCAGTTTACGTAAAGACTGCGCGGAAGTGTAGCTGGCGGACAATGTGAAAATCAATAGAGCGATCAATTTAAGGTGCTGTGCCATATTCTAAATAGTAAAGTGTTTATTGATATAGTTGGGATAATACGTTGCAAATATAGAAAGATTATGTAATATGCGTCTTTAATCCTTTTAATTTCTTCACCATAGACACTATGTTTTTTCTAGCTTCTGGATTTGTTATCTGCTTTATATTTAAATGTTTATCCCGTTTTAACTTCTATATCCTTCTATATTTTCTTTATAAAGAAAAACACCTCTATTGTTTCCTGTCTATCTTTGCCATACGATTATTAACTAACTCATTTATATCATGAAGAACATGAAAATAGGAACTGCAATATGGGTCTGCCTGTTGCTCTCTTTTTTCTTCGGCACATCAGCAAAGGCCGAAAGTATCACTTCTCCTGACGGACAATTAAAACTTAATTTCTCTGTCAACACGCAAGGAGAACCGGTGTATGAACTCTCTTATAAAGGAAAAGAGGTGATTAAACCTTCGAAACTGGGACTGGAATTGAAAAATGATCCCGGACTGATGAATGGATTCACTCTGGCCGATATTAAAACTTCTGCTTTTGATGAAACATGGGAACCGGTGTGGGGAGAGGTGAAATCGATCCGCAACCATTATAATGAAATGGCTGTTACCCTGAATCAAAAGGCGCAAGATCGTAATCTGATTATTTGTTTTCGTCTTTATAATGATGGCTTGGGGTTCCGCTATGAGTTCCCGCAGCAAAAGAATCTGAATTACTTCGTTATAAAAGAAGAACATTCGCAGTTTGCTATGGCCGGCGATCATACGGCATTCTGGATTCCAGGCGATTATGATACGCAGGAATATGATTATACCGAATCCAAGCTTTCTGAAATTCGCGGATTGCTGCAGGGTGCAATTACCGGCAATGCTTCTCAAACATCTTTCTCTCCAACGGGGGTACAAACGTCCTTGCAAATGAAGACGGCCGATGGGTTATATATCAATCTGCATGAAGCGGCTTTGGTTGATTATTCTTGTATGCATCTGAACCTTGACGATCAGAATCTGATTTTTGAATCATGGTTGACTCCTGATGCAAAAGGGGATAAAGGTTATATGCAAACGCCTTGCCGTTCACCTTGGCGCACGGTGATTGTCAGTGATGATGCTCGTGATATTCTGGCTTCCAAATTGACTTTGAACTTGAATGAGCCTTGTGCCTACGAAGATGTTTCTTGGATTAAGCCGGTGAAATACATCGGTGTGTGGTGGGAAATGATTACCGGAAAAAGTTCATGGTCGTACACGGATGATGTTTATTCTGTGAAACTGGGACAGACGGATTATTCCAAAACAAAACCGAGCGGGCGTCATGCAGCCAATAATGACAAAGTGAAGCGTTACATTGACTTTGCTTCAGAGCATGGATTCGACCAGATCTTAGTGGAAGGCTGGAATGAAGGATGGGAAGACTGGTTCGGAAATTCGAAGGATTATGTCTTTGATTTCGTAACTCCGTATCCTGATTTTGACGTGAAGATGCTCAATGCGTATGCAAAGGAAAAAGGAGTGAAGCTGATGATGCATCACGAGACTTCCGCTTCTGTACGTAACTACGAGCGTCATCTTGATAAAGCCTATCAGTTTATGATAGATAACGGATACAATGCTGTGAAGAGCGGGTATGTAGGTAATATTATTCCGCGTGGAGAACATCATTACGGACAGTGGATGAACAATCATTATTTATATGCGGTGGAAAAAGCGGCCGAATATAAGATCTGTGTAAATGCTCACGAAGCAACCCGTCCGACAGGATTATGTCGCACATATCCGAATCTGATCGGTAATGAATCGGCTCGTGGCACGGAATATGAAGCCTTTGCAGGGAATAAGCCGTTCCATACCACCTTGCTTCCTTTCACCCGTCAGATTGGTGGACCGATGGATTATACACCGGGTATCTTTGATACAAAACTTTCTTTCCTGTCAGGCGACCACAGTTTTGTACGTACAACTTTGGCAAAACAG
Organism: Bacteroides celer; assembly: GCF_002632415.2. Classification (NCBI taxonomy): domain Bacteria; kingdom Pseudomonadati; phylum Bacteroidota; class Bacteroidia; order Bacteroidales; family Bacteroidaceae; genus Bacteroides; species Bacteroides celer. Next base: position 1,833,240 of record NZ_CP178209.1, read on the forward strand.
TTGGCACTTTATGTAACGATGTACAGTCCTTTGCAAATGGCAGCCGACCTTCCGGAGAGTTACGAACGTCACATGGATGCATTTCAATTTATCAAGGATGTAGCCGTTGATTGGGATGACAGCAAGTATCTGGAAGCGGAACCGGGAGATTATATTACCGTAGCACGTAAGGCAAAAGGTACTGATAACTGGTTTGTAGGTGGTATCACCGATGAGAATCCCCGTACTTCTGCTTTTACACTTGATTTTCTCGAACCGGGAAAACAATATGTAGCTACTCTTTATGCTGACGGAAAGGAGGCGGATTTTGAAAAGAATCCTACTTCTTACCAGATAAAAAAAGGACTTGTTACAAACAAGAATAAGATGTCTGTGAAGCTGGCACGTAGCGGAGGATTTGCAGTAAGTTTGATTGAAGCAACTCCCGCTGACTTGAAAACGATCAAGAAATGGAAATAAGATTCCGGTAAAAAGATTGTTTCCGGATTCCCCGCTTTTTAATAAATATTAGTTGTGCTTCGCAAAGAAAACTAAAACTTTGCGGAGCGCTTTTTTTATAGGACGAATTCTTTTTTGTACTTTTGCGCCATCTTTTTTAAAACATCATCAATAAAGAGAACAACATGGGAGGTTTTTTCGGAACAGTCTCGAAAACTAGCTGCGTGACTGATTTATTCTACGGCACAGATTATAACTCACATTTGGGTACCAAGCGAGGAGGACTCGCAACATACAGTGAGGAAAAAGGTTTTATACGCTCCATTCACAATTTGGAAAGTACTTATTTCCGAACCAAGTTTGAAGGAGAACTGGACAAATTCAAAGGAAACGCCGGCATCGGCATCATTAGCGACACAGACGCACAACCTATCATCATCAATTCTCACCTCGGGCGCTTCGCCATTGTCACAGTCGCTAAAATAGTCAATATCCAGGAATTGGAAGAAGAACTTCTCAGTCAAAACATGCACTTCGCCGAACTTAGTTCGAGCAACACCAACCAGACGGAACTTATCGCATTACTTATTATACAAGGCAGAACTTTTGTGGAAGGTATCGAAAATGTGTTTAAGCACATTAAGGGTTCTTGTTCGATGTTGCTTCTGACGGAAGATGGTAGTATCATCGCTGCCCGTGACCGATGGGGACGTACTCCGGTGGTGATTGGAAGGAAAGACGGTGCTTATGCTGCAACGAGCGAATCGTCCAGTTTTCCGAATCTGGATTATGAGATTGAGAGATATTTAGGTCCCGGTGAGATTGTCCGTATGTATGACGATCATGTTGACCAGCTTCGCAAGCCCAATGAGGATATGCAGATTTGCTCGTTTTTGTGGGTGTACTACGGTTTCCCGACTTCTTGTTATGAAGGAAAGAATGTAGAGGAAGTGCGTTTCACCAGCGGATTGAAAATGGGACAGACAGATGAATCGGAAGTGGATTGTGCTTGCGGTATTCCTGATTCGGGAGTGGGTATGGCTTTAGGATATGCCGAAGGAAAGGGGGTTCCTTACCATCGTGCTATTTCAAAATATACACCGACATGGCCTCGTAGCTTCACTCCGAGCAATCAGGAGATGCGTTCGCTTGTTGCTAAGATGAAGTTGATTCCCAACCGTGCCATGCTGCAAAATAAACGTTTGTTGTTCTGTGACGATTCAATCGTGCGGGGAACTCAATTACGTGACAATGTGAAGATTCTGTATGATTATGGAGCAAAAGAGGTGCACATGCGTATCGCTTGTCCACCATTGATTTATGCTTGTCCGTTTGTTGGTTTTTCGGCTTCTAAAAATGCATTGGAGTTGATTACCCGTCGTATTATCAAGGAACTGGAAGGGGATGAGAATAAGAACCTGGAGAAATATGCTACTACCGGTTCTCCGGAATACGATAAGATGGTTAGTATTATTGCAGAGCGTTTCGGTCTCAGTTCATTGAAGTTTAATACACTGGAAACGCTGATTGAGGCTATCGGATTACCTAAATGCAAGGTTTGTACACATTGCTTTGATGGTAGCAGCCATTTTTAAAGTAGTCAAATAGGATATTTAAGTATCCGGATAAAAGTATACAATAAAAAGAGCCGTGAATTGCTTTGTAATTCACGGCTCTTTTTTTACCTTTACGGCACTATAAACTATCAATTTGTAAATTGTAATTAGTAACTTGTAATTAAAACAATATGACTTTAGTAGACAGATTTTTAAAGTATGTAAGCTTCGATACACAATCTGATGAATCGACAGGGCTTACTCCAAGTACTCCGAAGCAGATGATTTTTGCTGAATACTTGAAAAAAGAGTTGGAATCTTTGGGATTGGAAGATATTACTTTGGATGAGCATGGCTATCTTTTTGCTACACTTCCTGCCAATATAAATAAAGAAGTACCCACTATCGGGTTTATTGCCCACATGGATACAAGTCCTGATATGACGGGTAAAGATGTCACTCCGCGCATTGTGGAAAAGTATGACGGTTCGGATATTGTGCTTTGTGCTGAAGAGAATGTAGTCCTTTCTCCATCACAATTCCCGGAATTGCTGGATCATAAGGGAGAAGACTTGATTGTAACCAACGGAAAAACGTTGCTTGGTGCTGACGATAAAGCCGGGATTGCGGAAATTGTATCTGCAATGGTGTATCTGAAGGAACATCCGGAAATCAAGCACGGAAAAATCCGTATCGGCTTCAATCCGGACGAAGAAATTGGTGAAGGTGCTCATAAATTTGATGTAGAGAAATTCGGTTGCGAATGGGGATATACGATGGATGGAGGTGAAGTAGGGGAGTTGGAGTTTGAGAACTTTAATGCTGCTGCCGCAAAAATAACCTTTAAAGGACGTAATGTGCATCCGGGATATGCCAAGGATAAGATGATTAACTCTATCTATCTTGCCAATCAGTTTATTACGATGCTTCCCTCACAGGAAAGACCGGAACATACGACCGGCTATGAAGGATTCTATCATTTGATTGGTATTCAGGGGGATGTGGAGCAAAGCACTGTGTCTTATATCATCCGCGATCATGACCGTGCAAAATTTGAGAACCGTAAAAAAGAGATAGAACGTCTGGTAGCTCAAATGAACGCTGAATATGGAGCTGGTACTGCGACACTCGAACTGCGCGACCAGTATTATAATATGCGTGAGAAAATAGAACCGGTAATGCACATCATTGATACTGCTTTTGCAGCTATGGAAGCCGTGGGTGTGAAACCGAATGTAAAACCGATTCGTGGAGGTACGGATGGTGCGCAGCTTTCTTTTAAGGGATTGCCTTGTCCGAATATCTTTGCCGGTGGTCTGAATTTCCACGGTCGTTACGAATTTGTGCCTATCCAGAATATGGAGAAAGCAATGAAAGTGATCGTAAAAATAGCAGAACTGGTGGCTTCCAAATAAAAAGACGGTAAGCTCCGGTAATACTTAATACCTGATACTTAAAACTTAATACTTTAAAATAATGAAAACCACTCCGTTTACAGAGAAACATATAGCACTTGGTGCTAAAATGCACGAGTTTGCAGGTTATAATATGCCTATTGAATACTCCGGTATCATTGATGAACACATAACTGTTTGTCAAGGTGTCGGTGTATTTGATGTATCGCACATGGGAGAATTTTGGGTGAAAGGACCGCAAGCGTTGGCCTTTCTGCAGAAAATAACATCTAACAATGTGGCGGCACTGGCTCCGGGTAAAATACAATATACTTGTTTTCCGAATGAGGATGGGGGGATTGTAGATGATTTGCTGGTTTATCAGTATGAACCGGAAAAATACATGTTGGTGGTGAATGCTTCCAATATGGAAAAAGACTGGAACTGGTGTGTTTCTCACAATACGGAGGGAGCCGAGTTGGAAAATTCGTCGGATAACATAGCTCAACTTGCTATACAGGGTCCGAAGGCTATTTCGGTTCTGCAAAAGTTGACGGATATTGATCTTGCTACTATTCCTTATTATACATTTAAGGTTGGAACGTTTGCAAGTGAAGAGAATGTGATTATCTCCAATACGGGTTATACCGGTGCGGGAGGTTTTGAGCTTTATTTCTATCCGTCTGCGGCTGATTCTATATGGAAGGCTATTTTTGAAGCTGGTGAAGAGTATGGCATTAAACCTATCGGTTTGGGTGCCCGTGATACGCTCCGGTTGGAAATGGGCTTCTGTCTGTATGGCAATGATCTGGATGATACGACTTCTCCGATAGAAGCCGGATTGGGATGGATCACTAAGTTTGTGGAGGGCAAGGATTTTGTCAACCGTCCGATGCTGGAAAAACAGAAAGCGGAAGGTGTTACCCGTAAACTGGTTGGCTTTGAAATGGTTGATCGCGGAATTCCCCGTCATGGCTATGAACTGGTGAATGATGAAGGCGAGAAAGTGGGAGTGGTGACCTCCGGTACGATGTCGCCTACCCGTAAGATTGGTATCGGTATGGGATATGTGAAACCGGAATATAGTAAGGTGGGTACGGAAATCTGTATCGATATGCGTGGTCGGAAATTGAAAGCTGTGGTAGTGAAACCGCCTTTTAGAAAGTAAAAAATAAGCTTGTTATTGTGTATAGCCCCGGATAAGTTACGACTCTATCCGGGGCTAACTTATTTTATGATGGTTATTGCAAAACATATCCGTAAATATGTTGTTTATCCCATAGAAATAATATAATTTTGTCATCAAATACGATAAAATAATGTCTCAATTACCTACTCTTATAGCTGACCTCGCACTTATATTGATTTGTGCCGGTGTTATGACTTTGTTGTTTAAGAAGTTGAAACAACCTCTGGTCTTGGGATATGTAGTTGCCGGATTTCTGGCAAGTCCGCATATGCCGTATACTCCTTCAGTGATGGATACTGCCAATATTAAGACTTGGGCGGATATTGGTGTTATTTTCTTGCTGTTTGCTCTTGGTTTGGAATTTAGTTTTAAGAAGATTGTCAAGGTGGGTGGTTCTGCCATCATTGCTGCCTGTACCATCATCTTTTGTATGATTTTGTTGGGAATAGGAGTCGGCATGGGTTTCGGCTGGCACAGGATGGACAGTCTGTTCTTGGGCGGTATGATTGCGATGTCGTCTACTACTATTATTTATAAAGCTTTTGATGATTTAGGATTAAGGAAGAAGCAGTTCACCGGACTTGTGTTGAGTATCTTGATTTTGGAAGATATTTTGGCCATTGTATTAATGGTGATGCTTTCCACTATGGCGGTAAGCCAACATTTTGAAGGTACCGAGATGTTGGAGAGTATCGGGAAATTATTGTTTTTCCTTATTCTGTGGTTTGTTGTCGGTATCTATCTGATTCCTGAATTCTTGAAACGCTGCCGGAAATTGATGGGAGAGGAGACTCTGCTTATTGTGTCGTTGGCACTTTGTTTCGGTATGGTAGTGATGGCGGCTCATACAGGATTTTCTGCTGCATTTGGTGCATTTATAATGGGATCTATTCTGGCGGAAACAATCGAGGCGGAATCCATAGACCGGCTGGTGAAACCGGTAAAGGATCTTTTTGGAGCTATCTTTTTCGTATCGGTCGGTATGATGGTGGATCCTGCAATGATTGTAGAATATGCCGTACCTATTATAGTTATTACTTTGGCTGTTATCTTGGGACAGGCCGTTTTTGGTACATTCGGTGTTATTCTCTCCGGAAAGCCTTTAAAGACGGCTATGCAATGCGGCTTTAGTTTAACGCAGATCGGCGAATTTGCGTTTATTATTGCTTCTTTGGGAGTCTCTTTGCATGTGACGAGTGACTTTCTGTATCCGATAGTGGTAGCGGTTTCTGTGATTACTACTTTCCTGACTCCTTATATGATTCGTTTTGCCGAGCCGGCTTCTACTTTTGTGGATGCTCATCTTCCGGAATCATGGAAAAAAATAATGATGCGTTATTCTTCCGGTTCGCAAACAGCCCTGAATCACGAGAATTTGTGGAAGAAGCTCATCTTGTCAATGGTACGTATAACAGTTGTTTATTCAATTGTCAGTATGTCGATTATTGCACTTTCTTTTCGTTTTGTCGTGCCATTCTTTAAAGAGAATCTGCCTCATTTCTGGGCATCATTGTTGGGAGCGGTATTTATCATTCTGTGTATTGCTCCTTTCTTGCGTGCCATTATGGTGAAGAAAAATCATTCGGTTGAGTTTATGACCTTATGGCATGACAGCCGTGCCAACCGCGCGCCGCTGGTATCGACAATCGTGATTCGTATTATGATAGCGGCACTTTTTGTCATCTTTGTTATTTCCGGATTATTTAAGGCGTCTATCGGATTGATTATTGGAGTGGCTGTACTTATTGTATTGTTGATGGTATGGTCTCGCCGTTTGAAAAAGCAATCGATATTGATTGAACGTCGTTTCTTCCAGAATCTCCGTTCCAGAGATGTACGTGCAGAGTATCTGGGAGAGAAAAAGCCGGAGTATGCCGGTCGTTTGTTGTCGCATGATTTGCATCTTGCCGATATGGAAATTCCGGGTGAATCCAGTTGGGCGGGAAAGACATTGATGGAGCTGAACTTGGGGAAGAAGTTTGGAGTTCATGTTGCTTCTATTCTTCGTGGAAAGAGGAGGATTAATATCCCCGGTGGTTCTGTTCGTCTGTTTCCAATGGATAAGATACAGGTGATAGGGACGGATGAACAATTAAGTGTGTTTAATGAGGCGATGCAAAACGGAGCGAAGATAGACTGGGAGGTTTATGAAAAGAGCGAGATGGCTTTGAAGCAGTTTATCATTGACAGTGATTCTGTTTTTCTGGGTAAAACGATTCGTGAATCGGGTATCCGCGACAAATATCATTGTATGATAGCCGGTGTTGAAAGTGAAGACGGTACACTGATGGTTCCTGATGTAAATGCTCCGCTCGAAGAAGGCGATGTTGTTTGGGTGGTAGGCGAAAAAGAGGATGTGTACCAATTAGTCGATCAAAAAAACGAAAAAGTACAAGCCGGATAAGAATGGAATACCTATTTTTGCAACGATAAAAACTTAAAATAATAATATCATGAAGAGTGATCCGAAAGAATGTCTGTATTGCCAGAACAATGAAACGCTGCATAATCTGATGATTGAGATTGCGCAATTGAGTGTGTCACGTGTGTTTTTGTTTAAGGAACAAACCTACCGTGGACGTTGTCTTGTTTCTTATAAAGACCATGTGAACGATTTGAATGAATTGAGTGATGAAGACCGTAATGCTTTTATGGCAGATGTAGCGCGTGTCACTCGTGCCATGCAGAAAGCTTTCCAGCCGGAAAAGATTAATTATGGTGCTTACTCGGATAAATTGTCTCATTTGCATTTTCATTTAGCACCTAAATATGTGGATGGACCTGATTATGGAGGTATATTCCAAATGAACCCGGGAAAGGTTTATCTGACTGACGCAGAATATCAGGAACTGATTGATGCTGTTAAAGCAAATCTGTAAATGGTATTTTACAATTCACCACAGAGGACACTGAGGACACGGAGGAAATAAAGGGAAAAAGTCTTTTACGAATTATACTCTTAATTACAATTACAGGATACCAGTAGGTATACTTTGATATTCCTCTGTGTCCTCCGTGTCCTCTGTGGTGAACTATTCTTCGAAATCGAAATCAAAGTCAAAATCATCCATAAACTCTGGAGTTGTAAATTCTTCCAGTTCCCGACGATCTTTCTTGGTCGGACGTCCGGTTCCACGTGCACGGTCTACGAACCCGCTGATTTTGCTCATTTCAAGTAATTCATATTGATCGGGAGTCGTTACATTTTCCATCATTTCCGATACCAGTTTGGCTCCTACACGTTTCTCAATCGGTTGTAATACCTTGAATGAGTATGTGATAGGTGGTTTCTTCACTTGAATAACGTCACCCGGTTTTATCATACGGGCAGCTTTGACCAGCGAACCGTTGATGGTAATGCGTCCTTTTTTGCAGGCTTCTGCTGCAATCGTCCGTGTCTTGAAGATGCGGACAGCCCACATCCATTTATCTATTCTTGCTTCAGCCATTTTAGTTAGTTATTTAGTGATAAGTAATTAGTCGGTTAGTGGACGTTATCATTGATAGCTAACCGTTCATTGCTATCTTTATTTTTTATAGAACAGGTTCATCATTTCTTGTTGAACTGGTTCATTGTGATGTCGATACCGGCAAGACAGAAACTTTTGATAATTTCCCCTGCCATCTCCAGTCTTTCATCCATTGTCTTCCAGTCTTCATCAGTGAAGTGTCCGAGTACGTAATCAATTTGTCCGCCACGTGGAAAATCACTCCCGATACCAAAACGCAGACGAGCATAGTTTTGAGTGCCCAGAGTGGCGGCAATATGCTTCAATCCGTTATGGCCTGCATCACTTCCTTTTCCTTTTAGACGTAACGTTCCGAAAGGAAGAGCCAGATCATCTACTACGATCAGCACATTTTCCAATGGAATATTTTCTTTCTGCATCCAATAGCGAACGGCCAATCCACTCAGGTTCATAAAAGTCGATGGCTTGAGCAGGATCAACTGACGTCCTTTGATGGAAAAGCTGGTGGTGAATCCATAGCGTCCATCCATAAAAGGAGGAGCATTGTTAATTCTGGCCAATGCTTCTACTGTCATGAATCCGATATTATGTCGGGTTTCATGATACTCGGGACCAATGTTTCCCAGTCCGACAACTAAATATTTTATCATCGTTTTTCCGTAAAACAGTTCATTAATATAGAAAGAGAAACGCAGATTAATACAAATTAATGCAGACTGAACATCTGCTTTAACCTGCATTAATCTGCGCTTGAAGTATATCTCTTTACAGGGATAATCTCAATTACTTGCCAGCGGCTGCTGCTGCACCTCTTGCTGCACGAGTCAACTTAACAGCACATACAACGGCTTCTTTAGCACTAATCAGTTCAAGACCTTCGAAGCTCAATTCGCCAACTTTAACAGTCTTGCCCAATCCCAGGTGAGAAACGTTAACGATCAGTTTCTCTGGAATTATATTGTACAAAGCTTTCACTTTGATCTTACGCATCTGCAGTGCAAGTTTACCACCGGCTTTCACACCTTCTGCAAGACCTTCCAACTGTACAGGTACTTCCATTACGATAGGTTTAGCTTCATCAATCTGATAGAAGTCAACGTGCAGGATAGTATCTTTTACCGGGTGGAACTGAATATCTTTCAGGATAGCGTTTACTTTTTTGCCATCGATAACCAGGTCTACAACGTAGATGTGCGGAGTATAAACCAAGTTACGAAGTCCTTCGTTAGTCACTGTGAAGTGAACTACTTCATTACCTCCGTAAAGTACACAAGGTACACCACCGTCTTTACGAATTTCTTTCAAAGCTCTAGCTTGTTCAGAAGAGCGTTCTGCAATTGTTCTTGCAGTTCCTTTTACTTCAATTGATTTCATTTCTTTAAAAATTTGTGTTACTCTAAATTAAGTTAGCTTGCTTAATTCACCATCACACGATGTGGATTATCACACGATGTTGCAAAAAAGCGGTGCAAAAGTACGTCTTTTTTTTGAAATATCAAAGAGTTACTTTCTTAAAAGTCAATATCGATCTTAATTTCGCTCTCTAACTTGTTTTCCCGGGCTTCTTCGATTGCTTTCTGTTCACTTTCTTCATCAGCTTCGGTGTTCAGGCGGGCGATGTATTCGTTCACATCACTGCACTCGATGAAATTGACTGCTTCTTCGAGTCCTGCCATAAACTTCTGAAAGTCCTCCCTATATAGGAAGATTTTGTGTTTTTCGAAACTAACCTGAGAATCGTCACCTTCTCCCGTTATCACTTTTTTACTCTCTGTAATAGCCAGGAACATTTCATCTTTACGATTCTTCTTTACGTCAAGGTAATAGATGCGTTTACCTGCTTTAATGGACTTGGAGAATACAATCTCCTTATCATTCATGTCTGCGCTCATTTTCTTTTTTAAATCTTCCATATCTTTCGGTCCGTTTATAATCGGCTTCAAAATTGGATATTTTTTTTAAACTGTCAAAAGAAAAAGCGCAGAGAATCAAATACTGCATTAAAAAATGTGATTTATTAGTGGAAACTCATTAAAAATATCTACTTTTGCAGTTCGATAACAACAGTATTAATTTGAATTATGATCAACAGAGTTCTTATTCGTCTTAAGATTATACAAATAGTATATGCCTATTATCAAAATGGCAGCAAAAATCTAGACTCAGCGGAGAAAGAGTTATTCTTTAGTCTTTCAAAGGCGTATGACCTTTATAATTATTTGCTAATGCTGATGATAGCATTAACAGAGTATGCACAAAAACGTATTGATGCGGCAAAAGCTAAATTGGCACCTACGAAAGAAGAGTTGTACCCCAACAAGAAATTCGTGGATAACAAATTTATTGCTCAATTGGAAGTCAATAAGCAATTGGTAGAGTTTATAGCCAATCAAAAAAGAACCTGGGCAAACGACCAGGACTTCATCAAGGAACTTTATGAGAAAATTGTAGAAACCGATATCTATAAAGATTATATGGCTTCTGACGACCACTCATACGAGGCCGATCGTGAATTATGGAGAAAACTCTATAAAACATACATCTTTAATAATGATTCTCTCGATCAGGTATTGGAAGATCAGAGTCTGTATTGGAATGATGACAAAGAAATTGTAGATACATTCGTCCTGAAAACGATCAAACGTTTTGATGAAAAGAAGGGTGCCAACCAGGAACTGCTTCCGGAATTTAAGGATGACGAAGATCAAGAGTTTGCACGTCGTCTGTTCCGTCGTACTATTTTGAATTCCGACTATTACCGTCATTTAGTTAGTGAGAATACAAAAAATTGGGATCTGGACCGTATTGCATTTATGGACGTTATCATTATGCAGACTGCATTAGCAGAAATTCTTAGTTTCCCGAACATTCCGGTCAGTGTTTCGTTAAATGAATATGTAGAGATAGCGAAGTTGTATAGCACAGCTAAAAGCGGTAGCTTTATCAACGGTACGCTGGATGGAATAGTTAATCAATTAAAAAAAGAAGGTAAGTTGACTAAAAACTGATACCTTTGTCCATATAGTAGAAACTAAAACAGATTATTTATGAACGTATTGACTGTATTATTGCAAGCTCCTGCCGGTGCTGCCGGAGGTGGAAGTATGATGTGGATCATGCTGATAGCTATGTTTGTTATCATGTATTTCTTTATGATCCGTCCTCAGAATAAGAAGCAAAAAGAAATAGCAAATTTCCGTAAATCTCTTCAGGTAAATCAGAATGTGATTACTGCAGGTGGTATCCACGGAACAATCAAGGAAATTACTGACGATTATATAGTACTTGAAATTGCTTCTAATGTAAGGATTAAAATAGACAAGAATTCTATTTTCGCTGATGCTTCAGCTGCTAGCAATCAATCTAAATAATAGTTGATAAATAAGTGCCTATGTTTGATCGTAGGAAAATAGAATATACATATTTAAAACTATCAAAGAAAATTAAGGATTTTCTGCTCAGTGATAAGAGCAGAGAGTTCTTAATTTTTTTATTTTTCTTCCTGATAGCCGGTGGATTTTGGCTGCTTCAGACTCTGAATAGTGACTATGAAGCGGAGTTCTCCATTCCGGTACGAATGAAAGATGTTCCCAATAATGTAGTGCTGACTTCAGAACCACCTTCCGAACTTCGAGTCAGAGTGAAAGATAAAGGTACGGTGCTTCTCAATTATATGCTGGGGAAAAGTTTTTTTCCGGTAAATCTAGGTTTTCTTGATTATAAAGGAAAAGATAATCATGTGAAGATTTACGCATCTGATTTTGAGAAAAAGATATTGAGCCAATTGAATGTGTCCTCTAAAATACTTTCAATCAAGCCGGATACATTAGAGTATATTTATTCTGAAGGAAAGTCAAAGTTAGTACCTGTCCGCTTTCAGGGGAAAGTGACAGCCGGACTTCAATATTATGTATCAGATACGATTTGCAATCCGGACTCTGTATTGGTTTATGCTCCGGAAGGAATTCTGGATACTATCACCACCGCATATACTCAAAAGATAAATCTGGAGAATATTTCAGATACAACCCGGCGACGAATTCCGCTGAATTCAGAAAGAGGGGTGAAGTTTGTTCCGGCTTCGGTAGAAATGACCTTTCCGGTAGATATTTATACGGAGAAAACAGTAGAGGTGCCATTGCACGGAGTTAACTTCCCGGCCGATAAGGCATTGCGTACCTTCCCTTCCAAAGTTCAGATTACTTTTCAGGTGGGGTTGAAGCGGTTTCGCAGCATAAAAGCAAGCGATTTTATCATCAATATTTCTTACGAAGAGTTGTTGAAGCTCGGTTCTGATAAATATACGGTTAAATTGAAGTCCTTTCCGAGCGGAATCAATCAAATCCGTATTGTTCCTGAGCAAGTAGACTTCTTGATAGAACAAATTACTTCTAATGTCGATTAAGATTGGTATAACCGGTGGTATCGGTAGCGGAAAGAGTGTAGTTTCCAGGCTATTTGGAATAATGGGAATTCCTGTTTATATTTCAGATATAGAAGCAAAGCGTATCACGCAGACAGACCCGGTGATTTGCCGGGAACTTTGTGCGCTGGTCGGTCAGAATATGTTTCAAAATGGTGTGTTGAATCGTTCTTTGCTGGCATCCTATATGTTCGGTCATCCGGATCGTGTGCAGAAAGTGAATGAAATTATTCATCCACAGGTGAAAGAAGATTTTCGTCGGTGGACTGCCCGGTTCGGGGGTGAACAATTGGTCGGTATGGAGTCTGCCATACTTGTGGAAGCCGGTTTCAGGAATGAAGTTGATTTTCTGGTTATGGTGTATGCGCCGTTGGAAGTGAGACTGGAGCGCGCCATAAAGAGGGATTGTTCATCGAGAGAACAGGTAATGAAGCGTATTGAAGCACAAATGAGTGATGAAGTTAAGAGAAGTCATGCTGATTTCGTGATAGTCAATGATGATGAAACAGCGTTAATTCCGCAGGTTTTGGAGCTTATTTCTTTGCTATCTAAAAATAATCATTACCTTTGCTCCGCAAAAAAATAATTAATAAATAAAAGGATATATACTATGTTGAAGACTATCTTGTCTATCTCAGGTAAACCGGGATTATACAAACTTATTTCGCAAGGAAAAAATATGTTGATTGTTGAATCAGTCAATGCTGAGAAGAAACGTTTCCCCGCTTATGGTAATGAAAAAATTATTTCTTTGGCCGATATAGCAATGTACACGGACGATGCAGAAGTTCCTTTGTATGATGTGCTGGAATATATAAAAGAGAAAGAAAAATCAGCGCAGGCTTCTATCGATCCTAAAAAGGCTACACCTGAACAATTGCGTGAATACTTGGCTGAGGTATTGCCTAACTTTGATCGTGAACGCGTATATGTAGCCGATATCAAGAAATTGGTAGCCTGGTATAACATCTTGATTTCTAATGGAATTACAGAATTCAAACCGGAAGGCGAAGTTAAGGAAGAAGTGACTGCAGAATAATTTGTATCGTTTATTTAAACGAAATAAAAACATGATAATCATTTGAGGTGGTTATCATGTTTTTTTTGTATAAATGCTTGTGAATTCGGAAAATATTAGTATTATTTGGGTTATCTTTTACTATAATAAATATCTTCTACTTATATTGTAAATAATGATGCTTTTTATGTATCTTTGTCGCTGTTCACTATTCTTGAGAATGATAGGTAAATATTGGGTATGGAGACAATAACAAATAAAGAAGTAAACGTCCGTTTGGACAATGAAAAAGGGACATTATGCCTGACAGGTTTGTTGGCAGGTACAATGGTATTCCTTTACGATTCACAGGGAGAATTAAAAGGCAAACATAAATTTGCTTTGCCTTCATTGACTATGGAAATCCCTCAACAGGGTACCTATGTTTTGGTAATGAGCCATCCGAATTGCCAACCGGAAGTCCGGAGATTTACATATTCAGGGATATAAATAATACCGGTATGCTTCTTATCAAGCATACCGGCATTCTATTTAAATGGAAACTCTTAATTTCTGAATACCAATCCGTCTCCACCAGCGTCAACGGTAATTGCTTTGCTGCGGTCGACTTCCTGGGAAAGTAACTTTTTGGATAAATCGTTCAACAGATAACGTTGAATAGCCCTCTTTACCGGACGAGCTCCAAATTCAGGATCATATCCCACTTGAGATAAGAAGTCCAATGCTCCTTCCGTGAGTTTTAGTTCCACTCCGTTTTCGGCAAGCATTTTCTGAACTCCCTTGATTTGTAAGAGTACGATCTGCTTGATTTCCTTTTCATTCAATGGTAAGAACATGATCGTTTCATCAATACGGTTCAGGAATTCCGGGCGAATCGTCTTTTTCAACATATTCATGACTTCCTTCTTCGTTTCTTCAATCACTTCTTCTTTATTGGAACCGTGCAACTTCTCCATCTGACTTTGTATATAAGAACTACCCATATTCGAAGTCATGATGATGATTGTATTTTTGAAGTTGACCACCCTTCCTTTATTGTCAGTCAGTCGTCCGTCATCCAATACCTGTAACAGGATATTGAAAACATCCGGATGAGCTTTTTCTATCTCGTCAAACAGGACAACAGAGTAAGGTTTCCGACGTATGGCTTCTGTCAGCTGACCGCCTTCATCATAACCTACGTATCCCGGAGGCGCTCCGACTAAACGGGAAACACTGTGCTTTTCCTGATACTCGCTCATGTCGATACGAGTCATCATCGTTTCGTCATCGAACAAGAATTCTGCCAATGCCTTCGCCAGTTCGGTCTTACCTACACCGGTGGTTCCGAGGAAAATGAACGAGCCAATCGGACGTTTCGGATCCTGTAATCCGGCACGACTACGGCGCACGGCATCTGCCACGGCTTCAATCGCTTCATCCTGACCGATTACACGTTGATGAAGTTCCTCTTCCAGGTGCAATAGTTTATCCTTTTCACTTTGCAGCATCTTGCTGACAGGAATACCTGTCCAACGGGAAACAACATCGGCAATGTCCTCAGCATCTACCTCTTCCTTAATCATGGCTTTATCGCCTTGCATATCACGTAGCTGTTTTTGAGTATCTTCTATCTCTTTGTCCAAAGCCTGAAGTTTACCGTAACGGATTTCGGCTACTTTACCATAGTCACCTTCACGTTCAGCTTTTTCTGCTTCAAATTTAAGATTCTCTATCTCAACCTTATTCTGCTGGATTTTATCCATCAGTGTTTTTTCACTCTGCCATTTGGCTTTAAAGGACTTTTCCTGTTCTTTCAGTTCGGCAAGCTCCTTACCGATGATTTCCAGTTTCGGTTTATCGTTTTCACGTTTAATAGCTTCCCGTTCGATTTCCAGCTGCTTGATTTTGCGGGAGATTTCATCCAGTTCTTCAGGAACAGAATCTACCTCCATACGCAGTTTGGCTGCAGCTTCATCCATCAGGTCAATGGCTTTATCCGGCAGGAAACGATCGGTAATATAACGGCTACTCAATTCGACGGCTGCAATGATGGCATCATCTTTGATACGCACATGGTGATGGTTCTCGTAACGCTCTTTCAGTCCACGAAGGATAGAAATGGTACTCAAGTTGTCCGGTTCATCCACTTGTACGATTTGGAAACGACGCTCCAAAGCTTTGTCCTTTTCGAAGTACTTTTGATATTCGTCGAGGGTTGTTGCTCCGATAGAACGTAATTCTCCACGAGCTAAGGCAGGTTTTAGAATGTTTGCAGCATCCATGGCGCCTTCACCCTTTCCGGCTCCTACCAGTGTATGAATCTCATCAATGAACAGAATTATATCACCTTCTGATTTCTTCACTTCATTGACAACTGATTTCAGTCGTTCTTCAAACTCACCTTTATACTTTGCACCGGCAACCAATGCTCCCATATCCAGTGAATAGACCTGTTTGTTTTTCAGGTTTTCAGGTACATCTCCTCGAAGGATACGATGTGCCAAGCCTTCTACGATTGCTGTCTTACCAGTTCCCGGTTCACCGATTAGAATCGGATTATTCTTTGTACGGCGACTCAATATCTGGAGTACCCGGCGGATTTCTTCATCACGTCCAATTACAGGATCCAGTTTTCCGCTACGGGCAGCTTCGTTCAGGTTGATAGCGTACTTTTCCAATGATTGATAAGTATCTTCACTAGATTGTGACGTTACTTTTTCTCCTTTCCTCAACTCGCTGATGGCATTGCGTAATTCTTTTTCCGTCATACCGGCATCTTTCAAGATAGTGGAGACGGTACTTTTCACAGTCAGCAATGCTAGTATGATATGCTCTAATGAAACAAACTCATCGCCCATTTCTTTAGAATACTGTGTTGCTTTCTGCAATACTTCGTTAGATTCACGACTCAGATACGGTTCTCCGCCGGATACTTTTGGCAGGGAGTCGATCTGTTTGTCGACAACAAGAGCTACCTGCTGCCCGTTCATGCCAAGTTTCTGGAAGATGAAGTTAGTGACATTTTCACCCACCTTCATTACTCCCTGCATGATGTGGACAGGTTCAATGGCTTGTTGTCCCCGGCTTTGTACCAGGTTTACGGCCTCCTGTACCGCTTCTTGAGATTTAATGGTAAAATTGTTAAAGTTCATATCTTTGTTCTCCTTTCTTATTTCACGTTTTTAATAACACCTAAGAGGGTGCAAAAGATTTGCCAAGTATAAAAATATGACAAAATGGCATGAGTATTAAGGAGTTAAAGGACAAAATGACCTTTTTATCTGGGAGTAACTGACGAATTTGCTATAAAATATCATTTGTTACCTGATACGCTTGTTTGTGTAATCTTAGCCTGTGATGAAAGAAAATAAATATTGAAAAGTGGATAAATAAAAGTATTGTAGTATCTTTATCCGCTGTAATAATATAGATGGTATATGAGTGATAAGCCCCAAATAAAACTTGCTGAAACAGTGGTGTTGATTGACGCTGCTTTTTTGAATTTTGTAATAACGGATATAAAAGGATATTTTGAAGAGATTTTGCATCGTTCTTTACAAGAGATAGACCTTTCGATGTTGACCACCTATATAACCTTGGATGCAGGGATTACAGAAGGGAAGAACGAGGTGCAATTTCTTTTTGTGTATGATAAAGAATCCAGTCGATTGCAATATTGCCAACCTTCCGATTTGCAGGAAGAATTGAATGGAGTTGCGTTTCAGAGTCCTTATGGTGAATATTCTTTTGCTAGCGTCCCCTCGGAAGGAATGGTGTCAAGAGAAGATTTGTTTTTGGATTTACTCTCTATCGTTTCCGATTCGGCAGACGTGAAAAGGATGATCGTTATTTCTTTCAATGAGGAGTATGGAAAGAAAGTGACTGATGCTTTGCATGAAGTGAAAGGCAAAGAGGTCATTCAATTCCGTATGAATGAGCCGGAACTTCCGGTGGATTATAAATGGGATATGCTGGCTTTCCCTGTCATGCAGGCGTTGGGGATAAAAGCGGAAGAATTGCAATAACTATTGTGCTTTTATTCTTTCTGTAATTCATTGTTCGTCATTGATTTCTTAACTGTTAATCATAATTGCCGTGTCCGATTTTCGTTTAAAAGTATTTCAGAGCGTAGCGAAGAATCTAAGCTTTACGAAGGCTTCGCAAGAATTGTTTGTCAGCCAACCTGCTATTACCAAACATATTCAGGAGCTGGAGACTTACTATCAAGCTCGTTTGTTCGACCGTCAAGGGAGCAAAATCTCACTGACTAAGGCCGGAGAATTGCTGTTGAAACACAGCGAGAAAATCCTGGACGATTATAAACAATTAGAATATGAGATGCATCTGTTGCATAATGAATATATCGGCGAACTGAAATTGGGGGCCAGTACTACGATTGCGCAATATGTACTTCCTCCTCTGTTAGCGAACTTTATAGCTAAGTTTCCGCAGATCAATCTTTCTTTGATTAATGGAAATTCCCGGGGAGTGGAAGCTGCCTTGCAAGAGCATCGGATTGATTTGGGACTGGTCGAAGGGATCTTCCGCTTACCTAATCTGAAATATACTCCATTTTTGCAAGACGAACTGGTTGCCGTGGTGCATACACAGAGTAAATTAGCTGTCACGGATGAGATTACTCCGGAAGATTTGCTGAATATTCCTTTGGTTTTGCGGGAGAGGGGCTCCGGTACATTAGATGTGTTTGAACGTGCCTTATTGCAACATAATCTCAAACTTTCTTCTTTAAATGTATTGATGTATCTCGGTAGTACAGAGAGTATCAAGCTTTTTTTGGAACATACGGACTGTATGGGAATTGTTTCTATCCGTTCGGTGCATAAAGAGCTTGTAGCTGGCAATCTCCGTGTAGTCGAAATAAAAGGAATGCCAATGCTGCGCGAATTTAACTTTGTGCAGCTGCAAGGGCAGGAGGGAGGATTGTCACAGGTATTTATGCGTTTCGCTGGACATCATAGTAAAAGCCTGTAAGTTTGTCTTTTTCTCTCGTGCAATCGCTTCTCCAGAATAAGAAAAATGATTTTCATTTCTCATATTCTCATAATTGTTTTATAATAATCTTATAACCAGTTGATTACTGAATGAGAAATGTTTTGAGAAAGCCTATTTCTCATAGCTTCTTTAGTGAAATAGGCCTCAAAACTGTTATTTCTCATCTATTTTCGAGGTATTTCTCATACTGTTATCCCCTTCATTCGACTATTTTTTCTTTATATATACCCTGTGTGCTCCTCTTCCAGTGATTTCTATTCCAGAATCCGGTTGATGTCCCCACTGTCTTAGTTCAGTGGTTGCTGCTGTTTGTAGCAATCCGGTTAGTTTCCGATATTCCCAAACGGTCAGGAAAGGATGTTCGTCCAGATACTTTAGGGCTAATGCCAGTCGTTGTTCCGGTGTGAATTTATTCGAGGATTTTTGCTTTTTCCAAGGAGCTCTTTCCAACCGGCATCTATCGCTGATATTTCTTACCATTTCTCGGTCTACCCGGAAATTAACACCTCCTATAAAAATACTTTGTGCGTTACGGTGTTTTCCACCTTCTTCCGCATCTTCCCGTTCCTTGTCTCTGCCTAAGGTGAGCGATGGAGTGAATGTACCTATCCCGTCTATCTTTACCGAGCGTCCTTCTGCCATCAGGTGTGCCATTTCAATAGCTGTCTGAAGCAGTACGCCTTCTATGTCTCCGGCACTGAAGCCGCTGACATCGCCCACCCGTCGTGCTAACTCTTTTATGCTTGCATTGTCTATCCGTGCAAACTTCGGATATGTAATTCTTTTGCCCGTCTTTCGTATGTCGGGCATCTCCTCCATAATGTATCGTGCCATACTATCTGTTGTTTAAAGTATTAATAGATAAGTTCTTTTCTATTGGAAGTAAACTTCCTTTCCTCTAATAGAAAAGTTCCTTTGGGTTAAATGTAAACTGTAAACGGAAGTTTTGTTTTTATAAATGCAACTTGCGTTTATAAAAATGAAAGTTCTGTTTTTATAATCAAAACTTTCATTTATAGTTTGCTATTACACAAAGGTAAGTTATCTGTTCGTCAAAAGCAAGTTTATCAGTAATAAAGAATAATTTATTTGTTAATAGACTAGGGGAGGAGTAATAATGAATGAGGTAAAGAGCAATGATGTACTGATTCTGAAAGGAAGTTGATTGATTTAGTCAGGTTGAGAGTGTATTTGTCTTATCTCTTTTTCTGTATTTGGATGAAAGATTCCTTTGCATATCTTTGTGTTTATAATAAAAAATCATACATTTGTGAACAAAGTCTGTAGTGATGGACTTTTATATATTTATTTAAAGAAGAAATTGTAAGAAGCGTTGTGCTTCATTCTTGTTTCTGAAAACCTAGGAAATTTTCAAAACGTACAAGAATGGCATAGTCGGTTCTCACGTCGTATAGGCGTGGGTCTGCTGTCTATTCATTTGTACGTTTGGGTTTTCCTAGGACCTTCAGAAACAAGTGATAGCACGCAGTTCCGCGCTTTCTGTTTTTTGTAATATTCCGGGGGAACGCGGAATACAAATTTTTTTGAAATGACGAAACTAAAGAAAAGCTTATTTTTAGCTTTGTTGACCATTGGCGTAGCAATGGCAAGTTGCAGTGATGGAGACGACGAATCTTCAAAAACAATTGAACTGACTGGAGGTACACAAACCACACAAACAGTCTTTGCCGACGAGACGACTCCAAACAACGGTATCAAATTCACAGCTACCGAAGCATGGACGGCTACTATTACCGAAGTGGCAACCACCAAAGCGGCTGCCGGTCGTGTGGATTGGGTGGAATTGAGTGCTTATTCGGGAGGTGCGGGTGAGTTTACATTGATCATGACATTGCAACCGAACTTGACGGGACAGAGCCGCAAGGCTGAAATCCGTATTGTTTGCGGAGATACCACGATTGTGATTGTTGTAGAACAGAAGGGAACCAAAGAGGACGGGACGACGCCAGAATCTCCGGATGGTCCGGATGTCTCAACGGATAAACTTATTACGAAAATTGAAATTGATAATTATATTTATACAGGTGAGTTTGATGGTACTGATGTCGTTGATTTTACTTACGACGATCAGAAGCGGCTTACGAGAATGGTAGTTACAGAAGAAGATGAAACCTCTGAAGGAGAAAAAATAACAACTGTTTCAACGATAGTCTTCACTTATGACAATGATAAGGTCTCTTATGAGCAGACAGATGTAGAGGATGGTGTTACATCTCCTTACAAACCCACCGGTTCTATTACGCTCGATGAAAACTGTCGTGCTGTTTCAGGTACGGGTAGAGATTATGAGTGCAAAGATAAAGTGGAAGAATATACCTTCACTTATTCTTTAGAGTATAATGCCTATGGTTATCTTGAACGTTCCGTTCGTGTGGAAGATTCTGACTCTGAAGAAGAACGCTTGATATGGTCGAATGGCAACCTTGTATCGGTTTGGTGGGGAGATGGATATGGTACTTCTAATCCTGATGCGATTGACAGAGCACAATATGGAAGTGTATTGAATAAAACCAATCTGGATTTGAACTGGATAATTGCGTTGAACTCAGAAGGATTTGATTTTGCAACAGGCGATACAAATAAAATGTTCCCGATGCTAGGATATACAGGGAAACGTTCTACGAATATGGTGGAAAAGATTATTGCATGGACTGGAGCGTCGAAAGAAACGTCTAAGTATGTATATACTACGAATGATGATGCTTTCCCCGTTTCTATTACAGAGTATTATAATGTGGCTATGCCAAATGAACAAACTGATTGGGTAAAAGAGAGTAGATATAGAATCACATACAATAAATAAATCGAGAATATTATGAAGAAATTGCCAGCGGAGCACCAATAAAAAATATCCGTAAATATTCATCTCTATCTACAGAATGATTCATACGAAGCAAATAATCAATCATTGGCTTCTATGACAAAACTATACTTCCGAACCGTTTTTAGCGGTTCGGATTTTTTGTTCACCCAGTATAGGTGTATTCTAACGGGTGCAAGTCCTGAATTATTCCTGAGATAAAAATGGAATAAAAGGTTGTTTATTATCGCATAAACTTTATATTTGTAAGTGAATTTAAAAATATGAAAAATGCTGGTCCTGACAAATCTATTATAATATGCAGAACGATATACATATATTAGTTATACGGTTTAAAAATGAAATTTCTTTGTTGGAAATACCGTTTTTCAGAGGTGCAATTCTTCATGCTTTGCACGGCGAAGCGAATGTTTTATTTCATAATCATGTTGACGAATCATCATTTCGCTATTCTTATCCGTTGATACAATATAAAAGGATTCAGGGAAAAGCGGCTATTGTTTGTTTGAAAGAAGGAACGGAAGCTATTGGTCAGTTTTTTTCAGAAGGAACTTTTACTTTTAATCTAGGCAATCGCTATGTGAAAATGGAATTAGGATCCGTATTGCCCAGAAAATGTTTGGTTCAGACATGGAACTCGATGTTTAAGTATCGTATTCGCAGATGGTTACCTCTTAATTCGGAAAATTACCAGAGATATAAATCAATGGAAGGCATATCAGAAAAGATTTCTTTTTTGGAGAGTATTTTGATAGCCAATCTTTTGTCTTTTTCGAAAGGGATGGGGATTTATGTGGAGAAAGAAATTCAGTGTAAGCTGACATCCTTGCATGATCCTTTCTTGATTAAAAATAAGGGCATTAAATTAATGGCATTTGATATTGAGTTTGTTACTAATATGTCTTTACCTGATTATATTGGTATCGGAAAAAATGCCAGCATTGGCTATGGAGTCATCACTCATGTACGTAATGAAACAATAATGATAAATGAATGAAAACAATGAGAGAACATATTTATTTAGCCGCTTTGCTGCATGATATAGGAAAGTTCTATCAGCGAGCAGATACCGGTTCTGTGAAAACAAGTAGATACTTGAAGGAACATTGTAAGGATGAAAGTTCTTTTTGTCCTTTGTTTAACGGACGTTATTCTCATAAACACGTTTTATGGACAGCGCAATTTATAGATGAATATAAATCGGTTTTTCAGAAATTGGTAAAGGAGGACTTTGATGATTGGACGAATAAAAATAATCTGGTAAATTTGGCTGCCGGACATCATTTGTCAAATGAGCAGCTATCAGAATGGGGAGCACTGATTAAAGAAGCCGATTGTCTTTCTTCCGGTATGGATAGAAATTCGGAAATTGCATTGCGAGACGAACAGGATGAGAATACGAATTGGGATGCTTTCAAGAAGAAACGGATGATTTCAGTCTTAGAAACCATCGGATTGTCTAAGGCGGAATTGGAGAATGAAAAATATCAATGGCATTATTTGCCTGTAGAAAGTCTTTCTTTGCACAAAAGATGCTTTCCGCAGTCAGGCAAATCGGAGGGGGATCCTGATTATTCGAAACTGTGGGGGCAGTTTCTGAATGAATTTAAATTTATTCAGGCGAACACTTATCATGCATTCTCTGAAACTCTATTAAACCTTTTGTTTAAATATACAACTTGTATTCCTGCCAGTACCATCAATTCCCCGGATGTGTCTTTGTACGATCATTTGAGGATGACCGCTGCGTTGGCTGTATGTTTGTATGATGTTCGACAGTCCGAGGAAAAACCGGAAAATCCTTTTTTGTTAATAGGAGCGGATTTGAGTGGCATACAATCTTACATTTATCAGGTTGTCTCTAAATATGCTGGTAAGAATTTGAAAGGGCGTTCTTTCTATTTGCGTATACTGTCCGATTCTATTGTCCGCTTTTTGTTGAAAGAATTAGGATTGTTTCAGGCAAATGTCGTTTATAATTCCGGTGGAGGATTTTATATGATTGCGCCTGATACTACAGCAACGAAGGCCAGATTAGAAAAAGCCGTGAAGAAGATTGAACAGCAGTTGTTTAAAATACATGGAACCGCATTGTTTGTGGCTATTGATAGTGTCCCTGTGTCTAAGGATGCGTTGATTCATGCTAATGGAGAAAATCTGCAAAAAGTGTGGAAGGAGTTGTTTGAAAAACGGGAACAGAAAAAATGTGCCAAATTTGCATCACAAATAGAAGAACATTACGAGGCGTTCTTTATGTCTATTGAACATGATGATACCGTGGGACGAGATGTCGTGACAGGAGAAGATTTCCTGCCAGGTGAAAAATATGTGTCGGAAGGAGAATTGAAGCCGTTGAAGCAAATAACAAAAGATCAGATTGTATTGGGGCGTGTTTTGAGGGAATCTGAAATAATGGTTATCTCGACAGAACCGATTGCCTACTGGGCGGATAAGAAAATGATAGAACCTGGTGGTTTGGGTTTTTATTATTATTTCCTTCAGAAAGAAGACTTGCATGCGATGCAGAAGCAACTTCGTGCTTCTGCCGATAAGGTTTCTGTTATCACGTTGAATGGGAAAAATGGGAATTGCGATTTTATGAGCAAAATTGACGGAATCAATAACATTTATGGTTTGGAATTCTACGGTGGAAATGAAATAGGAGAGAAGGAAATGCCAACATTTGAGGATATGTGTAACAAGCACATAGCGAAAGATGCTTTCAAAAGATTAGGTGTTTTGCGAATGGATGTAGATAATTTGGGTCAAATTTTCCAACAGGGAATCCTTCCGGGGCGAGCAACCTTGTCAAGATATGCGGCATTAAGTCGTTCGTTTGATTATTTCTTTTCCGGATACCTGAATACAATTTGGAAAGAGAATTTTCCTGAGCAATCCTTCATTATATATAGTGGTGGTGATGATGTCTTTATTGTAGGTAGTTGGGAAATTACGATTAAAATAGCAGAACGTATCCGTGATGATTTCAAACAGTTTACCTGCGAAAATCCAGTATTCTCGCTATCGGGGGGCATTGCTATTGTTTCTCCCAAATTCCCCATCATGAAAGGTGCAGAAGAGAGCGATGGAGAAGAAAAAAGGGCTAAAGGACATCAAAACTCCAGACAGACGAAAAATTCGGTTTCATTTATGGGTATGCCTTTGAATTGGGAACGTGAATTTCCGCAGGTACAATCTTTGAAAGATGAAATAGTAGCAGCCAGTGCAAAGAACCAGTTGCCTAAATCTTTCATATCAAAAGTTTTAAGTCATTTGGCCAATGCGGAAATGGAAAATCATAAAATAAAAGCCATAAAGACTTATTGGATGATAACTTATGATTTAAGCCGAATGTGCAGCCGCATATCGGATCTATCAGTGAGAAATATGATTAATTGTTGTAAAACAGAAGTTTGTACAAACAACGGATCACTGAACGGACAACCGATAGAGACCGATTATCATTTGCTGGAACTATGGGCAATGGCATGTCGGTGGGCAGAATTAGAGATTAGACAGAAAAGTAGTAATAACGTTTAAAAAATAAATTTATGATGGGAGACAATTATCAAAAAACGAAAAAATATTCATCGGATAGGCAAGGTGGATATTCAAATGAGAATCAAGCTGCGGATCCTAAATACGTATTTGAGAGTGCAGGTTATAAGGCGGAGTGGATAACTAACGAAGCGGATGCCCTATTGCCGGAATTTGCGGATAAAATGGGGAAATATATGGCTGATAATAAATTGACTAATTCAAAGATTCGTAGTATCTATGGAGAAATCAAGCGCATTCAAATGGGCGAATTTGAGAAAGAAAAAGCCTCTTTTTATTTATTGAAGCCTAAAGTCGCTTATGCTTTAGGACGGGATAACAAAAATAAGGGTTTACAGTTGTTTAAATTCATCTTTGACAGGTCAGCCAAAGATGTGTCGGATCAAAAAACATATCATAATTTTTGTAACCTGTTGGAAGCTATTCTGGCTTATCACAAAGCGAATGGAGGAGATTGACAAATATAATTTAATACACTAGATCATGGCAACAATAAAATTGGAAAAGAAAATAGTTTATACCGGAATTATCACATTGAAGACCGGTTTACATATTGGTGGAACAAACGCGTCTTTGAATATAGGCGGTCCTGATAACTTTGTAGTACGCAATCCGATTGATAACATCCCATATATACCAGGAAGTTCGTTGAAAGGGAAGATGCGTGCTTTGGTAGAGATTCTAAATGGAGAAACGAATGGTGGTAAACCAACAAACAGAGTAGATACAAAGGCAGGTGCATTGTTTGGTGTCTCGGCTGATGCAGGTGGACATCCATCCCGTTTGATTGTACGAGATTCAGTGATGATTACGGAGCTGGACACAGAGGATGAATTGAATCTGTATGGATTAACTCGGAAAGATGTTCCGGATTTCAGCCATACGGATCTTCCCTATACGGAAAGTAAGACGGAGGTTGCGATAGATCGGATTACAGCAAAGGCAAATCCGCGTACATTCGAGCGTGTTCCGGCAGGTGCCCAGTTCAAACTGAATATGGTTCTGAATGTTTTTGAAGGAGAAGATGAATCTTCTTTAAAAGCAACGGTGGCTCAAGCCATCAGTCTTTTGGAAGATGATTATTTGGGAGGAAACGGATCACGTGGCTATGGACAGGTTTCGGTAAAAATTGTAAAGGAAGAATTTAAAACGTATTGATTATGGCTACGTTTACCGTTATAAGAATGACTCATTTTTCTCCTTTGCATATCGGTACGGGAAAGGAAAACTATGATTTCTCGGCTTCTGACTTACATTCGGATACTCTTTTATCTGCTTTAGCGGCAATGAGGGTGCAGATGGGGCAGACGGAGAATTTAGAATCTTTTCTTTCTTCTTTTCTGTTGAGCTCAGCTTTTCCTTTTTATGAGAACCGTTATTTTCTTCCTAAAATGCAGGGAAAAATAAAGATTGTCGTGAAAGGAAAAGCGGAATCCGAATATCGGAAGAGTTTGAAGAAAATCCACTATATAGAATCTGAACTTTGGCAAAAATTGTCGAGAGGAGAAACGTTGGAGTTAGAAACCATCCAACAGATTCAAGGAGATTTGTTGTTGAAGAAAGAAGATGGTATTTCTGTGTGTAAATCGCAAGTAAGCGAAAGGGTTAGTGTATCCAGAGCTTCAGAAGATGCTGAACCTTTCTTTTTTGATTGGAAATTCTTTGACCGAAAAGCCGGATTGTACTGTTTGACAGATGCAAAGGATGAATTGTTGGATGAAATAATCCAGTTGTTTATTCTTTTGGGAGAGACGGGACTGGGAACGGACAAAAATATAGGAGGAGGAAAATTCTCTGTTGAAACAAGTACTCTTTCTATTGAAAGTGTCAGAGATGCAAATGCTATGCAATTGTTGTCTTTATATATTCCGACAAAAGATGAAACCGGTTTTTTGAATTTGTCACAATCAAAGTATACGCTGTTATTACGTGGTGGGTATATGGCAGGAAGCCGGGAAGAGAGTTTGCGCCATTTGCGTAAGAAATCTATATATGCGTTTGGGGTAGGTTCGGTATTTCCCACTACTCAGCCATTAAAAGGCAAGATTGTGGATTTGCGACCCAATTGGAATGACGAGCGGATGCATACGGTTTTGCGCAGTGGACGTCCATTTTGCTTACCTGTTAAATTGAATTAGCTATGAGTCAAATAAAAATAAAAACCTTGACATCCGTTCATATTGGTTCGGGAGAGACGTTTCAATATGGAAATGATTTTGTTCGGGGAAAAGATGCGGACGGTGATTCTATCATAGGCATTGTAGAACCAAAACAAGTATTGGCACTAATTGGAGAAAAAAATCTGGACGCATGGGTAACAGCGATTGATGGGGGACGTTCTACGGACCAAATAGTGAAGCAGTATGCTCCCTCAGCGAAACTTGAACAGTATTCTCGTCGTATCATCTTGTCATGGGCAAATGAGATAAAGCCGACAGATACGCTGAAAGAATATATTCATGACGGATTGGGTAGACCTTATATTCCGGGCAGTTCTATAAAAGGAGCGATTCGAACGGCTGTTTTGGCAAGTTGTTGCAAAGAAAGAGACGATTTGGAACAATATGCTAGAAATAAATCAGGTAAAGTGACAGCAAAAATAATAGAACAAAAGTTCTTTGGAAAGGATGCTAATTCTGATGTGTTTCGTTTCTTGCATGTTGGTGATGCTTTTTTCGGGAAAAATTATGAGGCGGCTGTTCGCATGGTGAATATTAATGAGCGAGAGAAAGCCGGTTTTGGGGATATGACGAAGTCACAATTGCTGGAGGTGTTGTCTCCGGATGATGAAGCGATTTTTGAATTGAGGTTGAAAACCGAACTTTATGAGAGAGCAAAAGTTGCTACCGCTTTGTTGCCTGAGTGTATGCATACATTGCCTGAATTGTTTCAAACGATTAATCAGTATACAAAGAATTTGATAAAACAAGAAATCTCATACTGGATGGAACGGCAAGACAAAGATGATAGCGGTAAAGTGGATGACTATTTGGAAAGAATGAGACAATTATTGGCGGAAGTAGAACAATGTCAGCCTGATAAAGAGTGTGTTTTGCGTGTAGGTGCTGGATCCGGTTGGCGTTTTATAACCGGTGCCTGGACTGAAAATTGGAGAACTTTTGAAACAACAGTTGTTCCTGCGGCTCGTCGTAACAATCAAAGATATACGCAATTTCATTTTCCAAAAACAAGGCGTGTTGATGAAGAGTGTGATGTACTTGGATTTGTGAAACTGTCAATACTAACTGAATAATGGCTCATATTCATATTTCTTTAATCGGTGGTCAATCTTATCCTGTGTATTTGGGTATTGCAGATCTAAATCCGGATGGGATTATATTGATTCATTCTTCTCAGTCGAGAGAAGAAGCGGAACGCATACAACAAGAGATTGATGTTCCTACTCATTTGCTGGAATTTGATCCTGTTGATATTCAGAGCATCTATCATCAGTTGGAAAAGAACTTTACACGACTTTCTTCGGATGATATTTATACGGTTAATATAACCGGTGGAACTAAACTATGGTCTATAGCTTTTTATGAATATTTTAAGCGATATTCCAATGCCAAACTGATTTATATCGATCAAAATAATTGTGTCTGCAATCTTGTTACTTTGGAGAAGTATCAATCTGTTGTTTCGTTTGATACCGATTCTGTGCTCCGTTTGAATGGAACGAAAGCAGAATCCTATTTGTTATATCAAGATTATACAGAGGCTGATAAAAACTGTATTAATAGAATCAAAAAACTTCGTCGTCATTCTTATGAAAAATTTAATGCTTTTTCTATTCCAAATAAAAAATGGGAGAATGAGTTGAAACAAAAGAAGTTGGGCAGTTGGAGTTTGGAAGACGGTAGTCAGATAGAATGGGACAAGGAAACAACAACAATCAAGATGTTGCTGATAAATAATAAATCAGAAAAATTAAATGACATGCTGACTTCCCCGCATATATTTAATCTGTTTTTTCATACAGGTTGGTTTGAATATGAAGTTGCGAGTCTGCTTTCTACATGGCAATATGCAAAGGAAATACGCATGAATGTCAAGTTCCCTTATAATGCGGAGCGGAATCCGAAGAATGAGATTGATTTGATTATAAATACGGGCAATCGCCTTTTGTTTGTGGAATGTAAAACTCAGATAAGCGACATTACAGACATTGATAAATTCAGAACTGCTGTGAAAAATTATGGTGGCATGGCCTGCAAAGCTTTATTTGTGACCGATGCTCCAATGAAGAAGACTGCTGCGGAGAAATGTGAAGACAGTGGCATTTTGTCATTTAGTATTCGAGACTGTAACCAATCTTTTTTTAGTATTCAAGAGATGTTGCATCTAAAGTTGGAACAAGAATTATTTGCTATTAATAAAAAATAGAAAACGTAACAAATTATGAATCGAAAAGTCTTTATATCTGTGCTTGGAACAGGTTTTTATAGCTCTTGTAGTTATGTAAAAGGTGATTTCATCTCTTCGGAAACTCGTTTTGTACAACAAGCCACTATGGAGTACGTGGATGTTGCTCATTGGGGTGTGGACGATGCAGTCTTCATTTTATTGACGGATGGCTCCCGAAAGAATAATTGGGATATGGAGATTACTTCTAGAAAAAACTTTCGGACGAATGAAGTAGAATCTTATAAAAGTTTGCAAGCTGTTTTGAAAGAAATGAATTTGCCTTGTCTGGTTCATGACATTTCCATCCCTGATGGAAAAAATGAAGAAGAAATGTGGCAGATTTTTACGAAACTTTTCGATGTATTAGATAGCGGTGATGAATTATATTTTGATTTGACTCACAGTTTCCGTTATCTTCCAATGCTGATTTTGGTTTTTGGAAATTATGCAAAGTTTTTAAAAGATACAACCGTGAAGCATATATCTTATGGTAATTATGAAGCGCGTGATTTGCTAATGAACCAAGCTCCCATCATTGATTTATTACCTTTGGTTGCTTTACAGGAGTGGACTTTTGCAGCTGCAAACTTTAAGAACTTCGGAAAAATGGGAGATTTGACTACTTCTATTGTTTCTGTTACTAATCGTTGGTCCATAGCGACCAAGCAAGAAAGAAGAGTAAAAGAGTCAATCATAAACTTAAAGAATAATATCAATGAATTTGAAAAACGTATAGTGACTTGCAGAGGACGTGAACTGCTAAAAGGAGATGCTGTGAATGCTGTCAAACAGCATATCGATATGGCGTTAGACAGTAGTTTCCCTCAACCTATAAAGGAAATCTTGCGAAGTCTGAAAGATGGGATTATGCAGTTCTCTAATGAATCGATTGATAATTTGCGATATGCTATCAATTGGTGCATTAAATATAATATGGTGCAGCAAGCATATACTTTGGGACAAGAATCTATAATCACTATTTTGTGCGAAAGAATGAAGGCTGTTAATCCATTCGCTCCTACAGAGGAAAAAGAATTCCGTGGCTATATAGCTGCTATTTTAGGAATTAATGTAAAATACGTGAATGATGAGAAAGAATGGAACATAACATTAACCCGACATCATTTATTAAGTAGAGCTTTCTTTTCATTAGAATGGGTAAAGCAATTGCGGAAACCGTATGGGAAAATGACAACGAATAGAAATCAGATTAATCATGCCGGTTTTTTGGGTACAGTCAGTGCAACGCTGATTATTAAACAACTTCAGGAAACAATAGAGGCCTGTTTTTCAATACTCGATCAATCGTTGGAAATGCCAACCGTACCGAAAATGGGTGAGAAATTATTGATAAATTTGTCTAATCATCCTTATGCTTTGTGGGAACAGAAACAACGAGATGCTGCTGAAGTCTATGGTGAATGTGTCGACTTACCTTTCCCGAATATAGAACCATCTTATGATGAAACAGAGATAGAACGCTTGGCGAAGGAATATTTTGATAAAATCCAAAAAATGAGAGGTGACCGTCAATTAACTGTTCATGTGATGGGGGAATTTACTTTTTCTTGTTCGCTAATTGAAAAGTTGCGCAAAAATGGTATTGAATGTATTGCTTCTTGTGCCGAACGGCAGGTTGAAATTGTGGGTAATAGTATAAAGCAAGTTGTTTTCAATTTTGAACGTTTTAGAGAATATGGCTGCAAATAAGAAAATCATACTGAAAGATGGGCAGCAGCGGGCTTTTGAGTTGTTGCAGGATTTTATTCGCAATAAGGATAAGAAAGTTTTTATTCTGAAAGGATATGCGGGTACTGGTAAAACTACGATGATGAAAGTTCTGATAGAAGAGTTGAAACGTCGAAATTTGTACTTTTCCTTATTAGCTTCTACGGGTAGGGCTGCAAAAATTCTGAGTAACACAACTGGTCAACAAGCTGCAACTGTACATGGTACAATCTATAAATACAATGATTTGAATCAAAATCTGGAAGAATTGATCCAACAACGCGAGGCAAAAGGGGTTGATTCTAGCGGACAGTTGTTGCTTAATTTTGAGTTGAATCCGGTTTCTCATACAAACAGGACTGAAGAGTGGTATTACATTGTGGATGAAGCCTCTATGATTTCTGATAAAGAAGATGCTACAGCCGTGCAGGCTTCATTTGGAAGCGGAAGATTGTTGAAAGATTTGTTGGATTATGATTCGAAGGGTAAATTTCTGTTTGTAGGTGATGCTTGTCAACTTCCACCTATCTCTCAAAAGGTGTCTCCGGCATTATCCCTTCAATATTTTAAAGATGTTTTTTCTATATTAGCATCAGAAGTCGAATTGACTGAAATCGTGCGGCAAGACAAAGGAAACGATATTGTACTTTCCTCTCAAAAAATAAGGCGTTTGTATGCTAATCCACAGCCGTGGAAGTGGGCGAAATTTCCATTTCGTGGTTGTAAAAACATACATATTATAAATAGTCAGGTGGAATTGATACAACTGTATATACAGCGGATAAAGAAGAAAGGTCTGAATAACTCTACCCTGTTGTGTTATTCTAATCGGCAGTGTGATACGATTACTCAAATCGTTCGTCCATCTTTAAATATAAACAGTGCTGAGTTGGCTATTGGTGATTTATTGTTGGTGACGCAAAATAACTATGTATCCGGATTGATGAATGGTGATTTAGTTGTTGTAGAATCTGTAACTCATAAAGAAGTGCGAGCTGGATTGACGTTTTTGAATGTGATGGTAAAAGAACTGTTCACGGAGAAAAGCTATTCACAACTGATGATTGCGGATATTTTATATCAGAATCAGATAAATCTTTCGCAAATCCAACAAAAAGAATTGTTTATAGATTTTTATAAACGAATGAAACAGAGAGGTATTCGGCAAGGAAAGGATGAATTTAATCGGCAGATGATGAAGGATCCTTACTTGAATGCTTTGAGGGCTGTGTTTGGTTATGCGTTAACTTGCCACAAGGCGCAGGGTGGAGAATGGGAATACGTGTTTCTTGATATTCCTCGTTCGGTACCTTGTATTGAAAAGCCTTATGTATATCAATGGATATATACGGCGATGACACGTGCTAAGCAAGAATTGTATATTGTAGATGATTTTTGGGTAATTTAAAAAAATAGAAGATGGAACTGGTCTTGAATACATTTGGAACTTCTCTAAATCGGGATAATGAAGGTTTTGTTGTCACTCATAAAGATGGCAGACAACGGATTCCTGTAGCTGGAATAAAGTCGATACAGATTAGTCGAGGAGCTCAGATTACAAGCGATGCAGTAATGCTCGCTATAGAGCATGAAATAGAAGTGCTGTTTATGGATAAGTCCGGTATGCCGATTGGTCGAATCTGGAGCCCTAGGTATGGTTCTGTATCTACCATTCGTAAAGGACAGTTGAATTTCACGTTTTCTAACGATGCCTTGCAATGGATTAAGGAGATTATTCGTCGTAAAATAGAGAACCAACAAGCTTTGTTGTTGATGATGCGGACAGATAATGTGGCTATCTGTCGGAAACGTGAGAAAAATATAGCCCGTTTGGAAGACTATCGAACGAAGATCGCTTCTTTGAACGGTGAAATCGTTTCAGATGTGGCAGCTCAACTGAGAGGGTGGGAAGGCGTAGCTTCAAAGATTTATTTTGAAACACTGAACGATTTGATTCCTGAAGAATATCGTTTTGAAATGCGTACTCAACATCCGGCTATGGATGTGGTAAATGCTTTTTTGAACTATGGCTATGGTGTATTGTATGGAAAAATAGAAGGTGCTTTGATAAAAGCGGGAATTGACCCTTATATTGGAATTTTACATAGAGACGATTATAATCGTCCGGTATTGGTCTATGATGTGATAGAACTTTATCGGATTTGGGTAGATTATGTAGTGTATAGTTTGGTTGTTCAGCAAGTAGTAACGGATGAATATTATTCGGTTCGTGAAGATGGCTCTTATTGGTTAGAATCATTGGGACGGCGTGTTCTTATTCAATCTCTGAATGATTATTTGGATGAGATAATCACTGTAAAAGGGGTAAATCGTTCGCGTTTGACTCAGATTCAACTTTATGCGCAGGATTTGGCACAATTGTTTAAAAAATATGAATAGAATATGTTATCTACAGGAGTAAATCTTTTGAGAGATTCGGATACGCTCAGGAAGGTCACAGTTGATTATTTATATCATAGTCTTCGGAATCCGAAAGAGGAAGTGAAATCCCGTATTCATCAGTTGCGTGTTGTGAGGAGTTTGGACGAAAAACAATATAAAGTTTTGAAACGTGAACTTCCATATATTGTATGTGGAATGTTCAATCCTCCTTATCGGCGAACAGAGAACTTTGCTTATACTGAATATTTTATAGTTGATATAGATCATATATCTGAAAAAGGATTGAATCTAGCTGTAGTTCGCGATCAAGTGGAACGGGACGAAAGGGTTGTACTTTCTTTTTTATCCCCGAGTGAGGATGGATTGAAAGTATTGTTTCGTTTGAAGGAACGTTGTTATGATGCAGGAATTTATTCTTTGTTCTATAAAGCATTTTTGTTGGCTTTTTCAAAGCAATATCATTTGGAACAGGTGATTGACGAACGTACTTGCGATGTCTGCCGAGCCTGTTTTATTAGCATTGATCCGTATGCTTATTATTGTTCGGAATCAATTCCGGTAGACATGAGCACTTATCTGTCTGTTTCGGATACTACTTCTATGTTCGATTTGAAACATGAGTTGGAACAACAGGTAAAAAAAGAAAAGATAACAGTGATGTCACCGGATGAAAAGATAAAAGATCCGGATCAAGAAACTATAAATCGGATAAAACAATTGTTGCAACCTCAGTTGAAACAGAAATTGCAAAATAAGAAAGTTCCTTATGTGCCTGAATGTTTGGATGATATAATAAACGATTTGAAAAAATATATAGAGAAAACGGGACTGATCGTTTACGAAATAATGAATATTCAGTATGCCAAGAAGATTCGTTGTAAAATGGGTGTACGTTTGGGCGAAATCAATTTGTTTTATGGTAAGCGTGGCTTTAGTGTTGTTCAGTCCCCTCGTAGTGGAACATCGGATGAATTGAATAGACTATTGGCTGATTTGATAACATCTTACTTATTGACTAACGAAATGATCTAATTAGTATATGGGAAAGAGTAAAAAGAAAGAGTTGACATTTCCACAGAAGATGAATAAATTGATGCATGCTGGCGTAGATAATAACCAAATGATTTATAATCGTCAACACGATCTTTCTTCTATTGAAAGTTTGGACGAACGTATCAAACGGGTGATAGGCTTACTAAATGTTCCTAAAAAAAAATCATTGAATATGTTATTTTTTGTCATGTACGATATAGAAAGTAATAAAGTACGTAATCAAGTTGCTAAGTACTTGTTGAGGAAAGGATGTTTTCGTGTTCAACGTTCTATTTTCTTGGCAGATTTGAATAATCAGGACTATGAGCAGATTCGTTCAGATTTATTAGAAGTGCAGGCTTGTTATGATAATCATGATAGCATTATGATCGTACCGATCTCTACAGACTTTCTTCGTTCTATGAAGATTATTGGGAAGTCAATAGATATTGATATTATAATGAATTCTAAGAATACACTGTTTTTTTAGAATGTTTATGTTTTCGTTCTTTGAAATATTGTTTATCTTTGCAGGCTTTTAAAAAGAGAGCTTTTTTCTTTTTTTAGGGTGGTTCTTTTATGTTTTCTGTTGTTTTCTGTTGAAAATGACGTGATTATAATGATAAGGCTCATAGAGTAACTTCCAGTATAATAAGGATTAAGACTTAATCACTTATTTTATTATCTTTATTTTAAATTATCTCATAGAGTAACTTCCAGTATAATAAGGATTAAGACCCCCTTAAACAAAAACATACGGGAGGATATTGGCCTCATAGAGTAACTTCCAGTATAATAAGGATTAAGACATTATAAACGTTACTATAAACTAGTTCGTTTCCTCTATCTCATAGAGTAACTTCCAGTATAATAAGGATTAAGACATCTAGTGAATCTTTGACTGATTCTTCGGTTGCATCTCTCATAGAGTAACTTCCAGTATAATAAGGATTAAGACATAAAAAAACCAATGGCTGTATTTAAGCATTCAGACTCATAGAGTAACTTCCAGTATAATAAGGATTAAGACTCTCAAAATGTCATACGTTTTAATACTATCAATACACTCATAGAGTAACTTCCAGTATAATAAGGATTAAGACTTAATAAAATACTCTCTTTGTCTTTCGGTTTGGCACTCATAGAGTAACTTCCAGTATAATAAGGATTAAGACTCTACCATGATAGTACATTGGAGTAAATACTAAAGGCTCATAGAGTAACTTCCAGTATAATAAGGATTAAGACTTCTGATTCGCAAAGGTTTGCGGTTCTTTGTGTTCCCTCATAGAGTAACTTCCAGTATAATAAGGATTAAGACAATTACCCGTTTTTCTTTCCACCACGTTTCAATAGTCTCATAGAGTAACTTCCAGTATAATAAGGATTAAGACTCTTTAAATTAGTATTTCGTTGTTGGTAGAAAGTCTCATAGAGTAACTTCCAGTATAATAAGGATTAAGACGAAAATGTTCATAATTTAATGTTTTAATTGTTAAATCTCATAGAGTAACTTCCAGTATAATAAGGATTAAGACACTTGCAGGTTGTTGAAAATGTTCATAATTTAATGTCTCATAGAGTAACTTCCAGTATAATAAGGATTAAGACAAACCTGAATGAAGTATTTGAAACTAAATCCATTCTCATAGAGTAACTTCCAGTATAATAAGGATTAAGACAGAGTTTTTTTCACTATATCAAGCATTTTAATGACTCATAGAGTAACTTCCAGTATAATAAGGATTAAGACTAGTTTCATTCATGATATAAATGATTGATAGATCTCATAGAGTAACTTCCAGTATAATAAGGATTAAGACTCCTACTTTTTCTGAGTACATGATTGTGTATAGATTCTCATAGAGTAACTTCCAGTATAATAAGGATTAAGACTTTGCTATATAATTCATACACTCTATAACCTTTGACTCATAGAGTAACTTCCAGTATAATAAGGATTAAGACCTCGTCAGATAAATCGAGGATATAATCTATTCTCTGCTCATAGAGTAACTTCCAGTATAATAAGGATTAAGACTCTACTGCCATATCTAGTAATGTTTAAAACGATTCTCCCTCATAGAGTAACTTCCAGTATAATAAGGATTAAGACATAGAATCATAGAAATGTACGTCGTAAGTTTTCATACTCATAGAGTAACTTCCAGTATAATAAGGATTAAGACGCATAAATTTGCAGGCTACTAAAGATGTTCATAATTTCTCATAGAGTAACTTCCAGTATAATAAGGATTAAGACGATAAAAATCTGAATAGCTACATTTAAGCATTCAGATCTCATAGAGTAACTTCCAGTATAATAAGGATTAAGACAAATAATTAATAGCTTCTTTATCACTCATATTTTCGCTCATAGAGTAACTTCCAGTATAATAAGGATTAAGACCACAAACGTTCCCTTCTTTGTCTGTAAATTCGCCCACTCATAGAGTAACTTCCAGTATAATAAGGATTAAGACCCCTTGGGAAGCTTTCACTTCCTCAATGGTCGTTGTGTTCTCATAGAGTAACTTCCAGTATAATAAGGATTAAGACTAGACGGCTTCATTTGTTACGGTCTCAAAAACCCATCTCATAGAGTAACTTCCAGTATAATAAGGATTAAGACAATTAATCTTTTCCATAATCTTTAATTTTTTAAATTCTCATAGAGTAACTTCCAGTATAATAAGGATTAAGACTCTTTTTAAATTAGTATTTTTGTTGTTGGTAGAAAGTCTCATAGAGTAACTTCCAGTATAATAAGGATTAAGACTACTCCTCTTATTACACATCGATTTCCGTTGAATCTCATAGAGTAACTTCCAGTATAATAAGGATTAAGACAACAAGTTTAGTGTTGACAGCAGCACGACATTGTGCAGCTCATAGAGTAACTTCCAGTATAATAAGGATTAAGACCATATATTCTTCGTCAGATAAATTGAGGACATAATCTCATAGAGTAACTTCCAGTATAATAAGGATTAAGACAGGTTATGTCGTCTGCTGATAGCACGGCTTATCGTTCTCATAGAGTAACTTCCAGTATAATAAGGATTAAGACTCATATGGTTAATATTTTAATTGGTTAATTGCATTTTCTCATAGAGTAACTTCCAGTATAATAAGGATTAAGACTGCATGATACTATTGTTGTCATCATGATAACACCTACTCATAGAGTAACTTCCAGTATAATAAGGATTAAGACACACTTGTAAACTACTAAAAATGTTCATAATGTAACTCATAGAGTAACTTCCAGTATAATAAGGATTAAGACATTGCTATTGGAACCCTGTTCATGCAATGACAAGAGGGCTCATAGAGTAACTTCCAGTATAATAAGGATTAAGACCCCGCACTGGCAGCGGTTTCCATAAACTTCTTTACCTCATAGAGTAACTTCCAGTATAATAAGGATTAAGACATACTTTTATTCATGTTTATTCCTCCTATTTCTTTCTCATAGAGTAACTTCCAGTATAATAAGGATTAAGACAAAACCCATCTACTCCATTGATAAAAATCTGAATACTCATAGAGTAACTTCCAGTATAATAAGGATTAAGACGTTGATATTGCGTGATTAAAATCTGATTCGCTAGCTCATAGAGTAACTTCCAGTATAATAAGGATTAAGACTAGGTCAACTATACGAGCATCAACTGTTTCATCAGTAGCTCATAGAGTAACTTCCAGTATAATAAGGATTAAGACGCTTCCTGTCCTTGATACTCGGATAGGTCAACTATCTCATAGAGTAACTTCCAGTATAATAAGGATTAAGACTAGTAATCATGAGGCCATCATGATTTTCAAAATCTCATAGAGTAACTTCCAGTATAATAAGGATTAAGACCAGCAATGTCTTGCCTTCTTTGGTTCTGACCTCTGATACTCATAGAGTAACTTCCAGTATAATAAGGATTAAGACCGCCAAAAGAATTAAAATACATTTGCCTAACTAATCTCATAGAGTAACTTCCAGTATAATAAGGATTAAGACTCATTAGATTGTTTCTTATTAGCACTTTCAAGTTTAGTCTCATAGAGTAACTTCCAGTATAATAAGGATTAAGACCCGTTATCACTGCCCGCACTTGCTGCCGTTTCCATGCTCATAGAGTAACTTCCAGTATAATAAGGATTAAGACCTCAATTACTTCTTCTTTGCTAAACTTTTTCATACTCATAGAGTAACTTCCAGTATAATAAGGATTAAGACACTAATAGAAGTAGAATAAGCAACAGCACTAACACCTCATAGAGTAACTTCCAGTATAATAAGGATTAAGACTGCAAATCATCGAACACTATTTTCGAGTTGCCCGGACTCATAGAGTAACTTCCAGTATAATAAGGATTAAGACGTTACAGACTCGACATAAGCACCACTTGCAGCATCTCATAGAGTAACTTCCAGTATAATAAGGATTAAGACTGCATCATCATCATTGTTAGCATCGTCTTGATTACCTCATAGAGTAACTTCCAGTATAATAAGGATTAAGACAGTATTTGCATCATTAGTAATTCTCATAATCTTTATCTCATAGAGTAACTTCCAGTATAATAAGGATTAAGACTTGCGGTTAACAACAATGGTAAGCGCATTTGCATAACCTCATAGAGTAACTTCCAGTATAATAAGGATTAAGACTACACATCATTCCTTTGTTACATAAGTTAGGTTAACCTCATAGAGTAACTTCCAGTATAATAAGGATTAAGACACTGCATTGTTAATCTTTGACAAAGAAACAGCTCTCATAGAGTTGCTTCCAGTATAACCTAACCTTAAAATCCGCGACTTAATCTGATAAAACAACCTCTTTGGGCGGCATTTTTTGCTGTAATGGATAATTTGTCAGTTTGATGACCGACCTTATATTATATAGTGAGCAATTGGTTAATTTCTGTCACCAATAAAAAACGGTAAACCATTTGTGAGACGAATTACAACGTATTTTTGTTTTGTATACGAAACAAAAATACTATATTTGTATTTTATATATAGAACAATACCAGATATGGACAAGGAACAAATAAAGCAGATAATTGGTGAGAATCAAGAATTTGTGAAGGATATAACATTTATGGAACGTCCTTTTACTTTTGAGGATGCAGGTAATTATGTATTTTTAGGTATTCGCCGGGCCGGAAAATCCTATTTGATGTATCAGCGGATACACCAACTGCTGAAAAAAGGGCATACGATAGAAGAAATACTATATATCAACTTTGAAGATGAACGTTTTATCGGCTTGAAATCAGCAGAGTTGGATGATATAAAATTGGCATACGAAGAGACTTTTCCCTATCAGCCTATTTTCTTTTTGGATGAGATACAAGTTGTAGACGGGTGGGAAAAGTTCGTTCGTCGGTTGGTAGATAAAAAATATCGTGTATATGTGACTGGAAGTAATGCGAAGATGTTGAGTAGTGAGATTGCTACGACATTAGGCGGGCGTTTTCTTATTCAGGAGGTATATCCGTATTCTTTTCGTGAGTTTCTTCTTTCGCAGGATATAATATTAAAAACAAACTGGCTTTATACTCCAAGTTTACGTAATGAAGTGGTGCGCACTTTTGATGCTTATTTTTATAATGGAGGATTTCCGGAATTGATTGCATTTAAAGATAAACGTTCTTGGTTGAGCGGGCTTTATCAGAAAATATTTTTTGGTGATCTAGTGGCCCGTTATGCGTTACGTAATTCGGATTCGATGAGTTTGTTGGTGAAAAAACTTGCTGAAAGTGTCATGCAACCCTCTTCTTACAATCGACTTAAAAATATAGTATCTTCAGCGGGAGAGAGCGTGGGGGTGCGAACAGTTATTGACTATGTGGGATATTTGGAAGAAATCTGGCTGATATTCAGTATTGAAAATTATGCAGCTCGTTTTGCGGAAAGAGAGAGTAACCGGAAATACTATTTTATTGATAATGGCATTTTGAATCTGTTTATCTTTAATCCGGAAACTTTGTTGTTGGAGAATTTAGTAGCTGTCTCTTTATATAGAATGGTTGGAAAGGAGCTATATTTCTATAATCAGAATGTAGAAGTTGATTTTTATAT
Source organism: Bacteroides celer (assembly GCF_002632415.2). NCBI lineage: Bacteria > Pseudomonadati > Bacteroidota > Bacteroidia > Bacteroidales > Bacteroidaceae > Bacteroides > Bacteroides celer. The sequence goes on from NZ_CP178209.1 coordinate 1,873,781, forward strand.
CCCTGATCAGAAATGGCTTGTTCAAGCATTATATAATATTTCTGATACTCAAACTTTTACTCGTGAAGTAAATGGGCTTTTGAAAACGGCAAAGTTCTTAAAGGCGGAGAAGTTACAAATTGTGACTCGTAATGAAGAACGTACGGTGGAACAGGATGGTTTTACAATAGAGGTGATTCCCATTTGGAAATGGATGATAATGTTAGAGAATAAATGACATCAGGGTAAAGTGGATGAGACAACAAAAAGAAAATTGGAAAAATAACTAATACAATTTATATATGGGCTGTTTAATGAATTTATTGTGGTTGTTGCTTGGTGGTATCTTCACTGCCGTTGAATACCTCATTTCAAGTATATTGATGATGCTTACCATTATTGGTATTCCGTTTGGTATGCAAACTTTAAAACTGGCAGGACTTGCTTTGTGGCCTTTCGGTAAAGAAGTAAGAAGTGGGAACCGCTCTGGTGGTTGCCTTTATATATTGATGAATATCCTGTGGATATTTTTGGGTGGTATTTGGATCTGTCTGTCCCATTTGGTTTTTGGGGCTATATTGTGTATAACCATCATTGGTATTCCTTTTGGCTTACAGCACTTTAAATTGGCAGCTTTGGCATTATCACCTTTTGGGAAAGACATTGTAACAGTGTAAGAGTAGTTGGGAGAGAGTATGCCTATAATTAAAAGTTATAATGCATAATTAGAAACTATTGGTGGGTCTTGATTGTTTACCGTACCTTTGCACCCGGAAAACGATTAAAGACAAAAAGATATGATTTCAACAGCTACAAAAACTTTGCAGGCAAATAATAAGATGATTTATATTGCGCTGCTTTCCACTCTGACTTTCTTCCTGTTTTTAGACTATATTCCGGGATTGGAAGCATGGTCGGCTTGGGTAACTCCTCCCGTTGCTTTGTTCCTCGGACTTATTTTTGCATTAACTTGCGGACAAGCACATCCAAAGTTTAATAAGAAAACATCGAAATATCTGTTGCAATATTCAGTAGTAGGACTGGGATTCGGTATGAACCTTCATTCTGCTTTAGCTTCCGGTAAGGAAGGTATGGAATTTACGGTCATTTCAGTAATCGGAACATTGGTAATTGGCTGGTTCATCGGACGTAAATTGTTTAAAATAGATCGGAATACAGCTTATCTTATCAGTTCGGGAACCGCTATCTGTGGTGGTAGTGCTATCGCAGCAGTGGGACCGGTGTTGAAAGCGAAGGACAGTGAAATGTCTGTGGCATTAGGTACAATCTTTATCTTGAACGCTATTGCACTTTTCATTTTCCCTGCCATTGGTCATGCATTGAATATGGATCAACAACAGTTTGGAACATGGGCAGCTATTGCCATTCATGATACCAGTTCTGTAGTAGGCGCGGGAGCTGCCTATGGTGAAGAAGCATTGAAAGTGGCTACTACTATCAAATTGACCCGTGCTCTTTGGATTATCCCGATGGCTTTTGCTACTTCCTTTATTTTCAAGAGTAAAGGACAAAAGATCAGTATTCCATGGTTTATCCTCTTCTTCGTATTGGCATTGGTGGTAAATACTTATTTACTGGATGGAGTGCCACAATTAGGAGCAGCTATCAACGGTATTGCCCGTAAGACTTTGACGATAACTATGTTCTTCATCGGTGCTTCTCTTTCTATTGATGTTTTGAAAGCCGTTGGAATTAAACCTCTGATTCAAGGAATATTGCTTTGGATAATTATCAGCTTGAGTACATTGGCATACATTTATTTTGTATAAGGGATAAAAGAGAGAATGATATAAAAAAGAAAAAGGTGGGAGAATGATCGTAAACGACTTTCTCCCACCTTTGTTTACTTAGCTTTCAGCCTACGGATAAACAGATCTAAAGCTATTTATTTCTTCTTCAATTCTTCAAAAATCAGTCCTTCCAGTTCTTCTGCCAATTCAGGATTATCCATAATGCATTGTTTAGCAGCATCACGCCCTTGTCCTAACTTAGTATCGTTGTAGCTATACCATGAACCGCTCTTTTTGATGATTCCCAAGTCAGCACCCAAGTCGATGATTTCTCCGGAGTGGGAGATACCTTCACCAAACATGATGTCAAATTCAGCTCTGCGGAAAGGAGGCGCTACTTTGTTCTTCACTACTTTCACTTTGGTCAGTTTACCAAGAATCTCTTCACCATCTTTGATAGGTTGGCTACCACGGATATCCAAACGTACGGAAGCATAGAATTTCAATGCGTTACCACCAGTCGTTGTTTCTGGGTTACCGAACATAACGCCGATCTTCTCACGCAGCTGGTTGATGAAAATACAAGTCGTACGTGTCTTGCTCACAGCAGCTGTCAACTTACGGAGTGCCTGAGACATCAAACGTGCCTGAAGACCTACCTTATTGTCACCCATGTCACCTTCGATTTCCGCTTTAGGGGTCAGTGCGGCTACAGAGTCGATAACGATGATGTCGATAGCAGAAGAACGGATCAGTTGTTCTGCAATTTCCAAAGCCTGTTCTCCGTTGTCCGGTTGAGAGATATAAAGATCATCAATGTTCACTCCCAGTTTAGATGCGTAGAAACGGTCGAAAGCGTGTTCGGCATCAATAAAAGCAGCGATACCGCCGGCCTTTTGTGCTTCAGCAATGGCGTGGATAGCCAATGTTGTTTTACCGGAAGACTCCGGGCCATAGATTTCGATGATTCTACCTCTAGGGTAACCTCCAACACCAAGTGCCACGTTCAAGGCAATAGAGCCTGTCGGGATCACTTCTACTTGTTCAACACTATCATCACCCATTTTCATGATAGAACCTTTACCGAAGCTCTTTTCTATCTTTTCCATGGCAGCCTGTAAGGCTTTTAGTTTTTCGCTTGATGCCATTTTATTATCTGTTTCAAAATTAAGTTCATCTTTCTTTGCCATACCTTATTCTTATATAATTAATGGAGTTATTGATTTAAAATCTGTGAGGCATGTTCCTTGGTCTTCACTTCTTTGGGAGTGATAATCCGTTCTACGATTCCTTCTTCATTAATCAGGAAAGTAGTGCGGAAAGTACCCATGTAAGCACGTCCGTACAGTTTCTTTTCTCCCCATACTCCAAACTCTTCCACTAACCTTTTGTCAGTGTCGGCAATCAGGGTAAAAGGAAGATTGTTCTTTTCGATGAATTTCTGGTGCGACTTTTCATTGTCTACGCTGACACCGATTACTTCATAGCCGGCTTTACGTAGTTCGGAATAGTTGTCGCGCAGATTACACGCTTGTGCGGTGCAACCTGATGTACTGTCCTTCGGGTAGAAGTACAACACAATCTTTTTTCCTTTATAAGCACTTAAACGGATTTCTTCGCCTTTTTCATTGATGCCTAAGATTTCCGGTGCTTTATCTCCTACGTTTATCATAACTATCTTTTTAATGAACAAGTCTACTCTTATAATTCCAGATTTTTGTCGAACTCTTCATGCCAGGGAAGACCTTGCTTGTTGAGTTGTTCCATAAACGGATCCGGATTGAACTCTTCTACGTTGTTTACACCCGGACGTTTCCATTCACCTTTGAAGAACATCATCGCTCCGATCATTGCCGGAACTCCGGTGGTGTAGCTCACTCCTTGCATACCAGTTTCCCGGTAAGCTTCCTGATGGCTGCAGTTGTTGTATACATAATAAGTACGTTCCTTGCCATCTTTCAAACCGCGGATACGACAACCGATAGAGGTTTCTCCTTCGTAGTTTTCTCCTAAATCCTGTGGGTTAGGCAATACAGCTTTCAAGAATTGCAGCGGCACAATCTTCACTCCGTTGTAATCAACTTCGTCGATTCGTGCCATACCGATGTTTTGGATAACGCGTAAGTGAGTTAAATACTCTTGTCCGAAAGTCATCCAGAAACGTGCACGTTTGATTGTCGGGTAATGTTTCACCAATGACTCTAGTTCTTCGTGATAAAGAAGATAAGAATCACGCGGACCGATGTTCGGATATGTCAGGTCTTTATGAATTTCCAGCGGACCGGTAGTTACCCATTTGCCATTTTCATAATAGCGTCCGTTCTGCGTAATTTCGCGGATGTTGATTTCCGGATTGAAGTTCGTTGCAAATGCTTTATGGTGGTTACCCGCATTACAGTCTACAATGTCCAGATATTGAATCTCATCAAAATAATGTTTAGCTGCATAAGCGGTATAGATGCCACTTACTCCCGGGTCGAATCCGCAACCGAGAATAGCTGTCAGACCTGCTTCTTTGAAGCGATCGTGATAAGCCCATTGCCAACTGTATTCAAAGTGAGCTTCATCCTTCGGCTCGTAGTTAGCGGTGTCCAGATAGTTCACTCCAGCTTTCAGACAAGCTTCCATAATAGTCAGATCCTGATAAGGGAGAGCCACATTAATCACCATTTCCGGTTTGAAATCGTTGAATAAGGCTACCAGCTCATCTACATTGTCTGCATCAACTTTAGCTGTTTTTATATTGGGGTTACCTATTGCCTCGACGATTTTATCGCATTTCTCTTTTGTACGACTGGCAATCATGATATCTGTAAATACATCGGCATTTTGTGCCACTTTGTGCGCAACGACAGTGCCAACACCGCCCGCACCAATAATAAGAACTCTACCCATTTCGTTAATTGCGAATTAAAATATTAAGAATATTGGAATTGTTAGCTTTGCAAATATACGTGATTATTTTCAGATAATCATTCGCAGCTACCCCTTTTTATTTGTAACGCTGCAAGGTTCCATTTTCAAATTCCAGCGTTTTGCCATTGTAAAACCAAGTTTCGAAACGATTGTCTTTTTTTAGCTCGATTTCTATCGGATCACCAATGGACAAACGGCATTCCACTGTACTCATACCCGTCTCCAGATCTCCCCGGGAGATAATCTGCCAACGATTTTCTGTGATACCCGGATATTTTTTATGTATATCTTCGAATCCGAAAAAATCTTCGATATAATTTTCATTTCTGACGATAACATCATATTTCAGATCGGTTTCCAATTCATAGATCGCTCCGTCATTGTCTTTTAATGAAAGAATAGCCAGACTGCCGGGAGGAGATAATCTAATATCTTTGATTTGCAGAACTGTATATCGGGGCAGGTGAACGCGTGATTCGGTCTGCTTGTCTTCAAATGATACGATTCTTTTGGCTGGCAGCACCTTTTTAGGATAAACTGTCATTCCCATATATTTATTTTTCAGGCTTTCGATAGTGCCTAGACTCTTATTGGTGAAACTGAATGCATTTGAGAAATATTTCATTCTTTTTTCTCCTTGAAAATCATTCAGGTCCATGCCGGAGTTTGTTCGTGAGAGGGCAACTTCCAGATAATAAGAATGTCCCTGCGTATCTTTGAATACGATTTTTGCCGGATATGCCTGACTGCCGACTCCGATAGCGGTAATTGTTGCTTCCGTATTGACGGGAATGGCTATATCCCGGTAACCGGAATAATTGTTGGCGTCGTCTATCCGGACACTTTCTGCTTGTATATAGACTGTTTTTCCTACCAACAGCTCTTTAGCAGTATCCACATCCTTCAAATAAACCAATCCGTTGATGCCGGCACGGGGAGCCTTTTCGGAGATCTCCTCCAGCCGCATATTCTTTATCTCATAATAATATTTTCCTCCCTCACATTCGAAGATGAAGCGAGTGGAGTAGTTAGTCCCGTTGGGGATATTCTGAGCTTTCTCTTCAGTTCCCGTGAAAGTGAGTATTTTATGTTTCAGCAGGCTGTTGTCTACCCCTTTCTCGGTCTCGTAGCTGGAAAGGGTGGGAAGGAACATGCTCCGTGGAGATGGAACGAACATAAATTTCATTCCGGGTGTCCATTTGCCCAGCGGTAGCAACGGAAAGTTACTTTTGATAAACTGTTCTTCTTGGCCTACAGGGATTTCCTGTGCAGAAGGAGTAGTGACGATGTAATCACTTTGGGCTATGATAGGAGACGTACCACAGCAGAATAGAATCAAAGACAGGACAATTATTCTCATATTTGTTTACTTTAAGTGAATTATGTAAATTGTTCGTTTGTTGTACATTTACTGGCAAATGTATATATTTTATGTTGCATTGGATGTTATTTCCCAATCTTTTTGATATCTTTGCCCTCGATTTTAACTTAAACGTTATAACAATATGAAGAAAGTATTTGTTTCAATTTGCATTGCTGGTGCAGCACTTGCAATGTCTTCGTGCCGTTCGGTTGAGAAGGCAATTCCCCTGTCATCTATCAATGGTGAATGGAATATCATAGAAGTCAATGGCTCGAAAATCACTCCGGGCGAAAGTACCCCCCTTCCTTTTATCGCTTTTGATACAGCAACTGGTCGTGTGTCCGGCAATAGCGGCTGTAATCGGATGATGGGTAGCTTCGATGTAAATGCGAAGCCGGGAAGTCTTGAACTTACAGGAATGGCTAGTACCCGGATGATGTGTCCGGATATGACTACTGAAAATAATGTATTGAATGCTTTTGCGCAAGTAAAAGGATATAAGAAGGCAGGTAAGGACAAAGTGTATCTTTGCAATTCGTCCAACCGTCCGGTTGTCGTTCTACAAAAGAAGGAGGCTGATGTGAAACTTTCGGTTTTGAATGGAGAATGGAAAATAAAAGAAGTGAATGGTGAAGCAATTCCTTCCGGAATGGAAAAACAACCTTTCATTGCTTTTGATGTGAAGAAAAAGACAATTCATGGCAATGCCGGATGTAATTTGATTAATGGCGGTTTTGAAACCAGTACCAGCAATGCCAAATCAATTTCTTTTCCGGGAGTAGCGAGCACAATGATGGCTTGTCCGGACATGGAAACAGAAGGTAAGGTGCTGAAAGCTATCAATGAGGTGAAGTCATTCGATGTGTTGTCCGGTGGCGGCATTGGCTTGTATGATGCAAATGGCGCATTGGTCATCGTGCTGGAAAAGTAATAAATAGATCAATCTATATAATAGGATATGCCTGTGTCGCACATGACGACACAGGCATATTTTTTTTCTTTCATCGAACCAGAGTCGTCTGTATTTGTTTAAAGAAACAGTTGCTGACTGGCTTTGAATATGACTATGTCAGCAGTGTTTATTTATTAAAACTGTCTTTTTGGCAGATATTATGTCATGCATTCGTATAATTTCTTTTTGGCACACGGTTTGCTTTTTAGTAAGCGTCCGTTCGCGACGAGGCTCCTTGATAAGAGCCGGAGAAACAACCGGACAAAAAGAAATCAATGAATAAATAATAAATAAAAAAATAACGATCATGGGAAAAATTATTGGTATTGACTTAGGAACTACAAACTCTTGTGTTGCCGTATTCGAAGGTAACGAACCTGTAGTAATTGCAAACAGTGAAGGTAAACGTACGACTCCTTCTGTTGTCGCTTTCGTAGATGGCGGTGAACGTAAGGTGGGTGATCCTGCAAAACGTCAGGCTATTACGAACCCTACACGTACAATCTTCTCTATCAAACGTTTCATGGGTGAAACTTGGGATCAGGTACAGAAAGAGGTAGGTCGTGTTCCTTATAAAGTAGTGAAAGGTGACAATAACACTCCGCGTGTTGACATTGACGGACGTCTGTACACTCCGCAGGAAATCTCTGCTATGATTCTTCAGAAAATGAAGAAGACTGCTGAAGACTATCTCGGACAGGAGGTGACAGAAGCAGTAATCACCGTTCCTGCATATTTTTCCGACTCTCAACGTCAGGCTACTAAGGAAGCCGGACAGATTGCCGGTCTGGAAGTAAAACGTATTGTAAACGAACCGACAGCCGCAGCTCTTGCTTACGGTCTGGATAAGGCTCACAAAGATATGAAGATTGCTGTATTCGACCTTGGTGGTGGTACATTCGATATTTCTATCCTCGAATTCGGTGGTGGTGTATTTGAAGTACTTTCTACAAACGGTGATACTCATCTGGGTGGTGATGACTTCGACCAAGTAATCATCAACTGGTTAGTACAGGAATTCAAGAACGACGAAGGTGCTGACTTGACTCAGGATCCGATGGCTTTGCAACGTCTGAAAGAAGCTGCTGAAAAAGCTAAGATTGAGCTTTCTTCTTCTACAAGTACAGAAATCAACTTGCCGTATATCATGCCGGTAGGTGGTGTGCCTAAGCACTTGGTGAAGACTTTGACTCGTGCAAAATTCGAATCTTTGGCTCACGAATTGATTCAGGCTTGTCTTGAACCATGTAAGAAGGCAATGAGTGATGCAGGTTTGAACAATGCTGATATTGATGAAGTAATCCTTGTTGGTGGTTCTTCACGTATTCCGGCTGTTCAGAAATTGGTAGAGGATTTCTTTGGCAAGGCTCCTTCTAAAGGTGTGAATCCGGATGAAGTAGTAGCAATTGGTGCTGCTGTACAAGGTGCTGTGTTGACAGACGAAATCAAAGGTGTGGTATTGTTGGATGTTACTCCGTTGTCAATGGGTATCGAAACACTGGGTGGTGTAATGACTAAGTTGATCGATGCTAACACTACCATCCCGGCTCGTAAGAGTGAAACATTCTCTACTGCTGCCGATAACCAGACGGAAGTTACTATCCACGTATTACAGGGAGAACGTCCGATGGCTGCACAGAACAAATCAATCGGTCAGTTCAACTTGACAGGTATTGCTCCGGCTCGTCGTGGTGTTCCTCAAATTGAGGTTACATTTGATATCGATGCCAACGGTATCTTGAAAGTATCTGCTAAAGATAAGGCTACTGGTAAAGAACAAGCTATCCGTATCGAAGCATCCAGCGGTTTGAGCAAGGAAGAAATCGAAAAGATGAAGGCTGAAGCTGAAGCTAATGCTGAAGCAGATAAGAAAGAACGTGAAAAGATTGATAAGCTGAACCAGGCTGACAGCGTAATCTTCCAGACTGAAAATCAGTTGAAGGAATTAGGTGATAAGTTGCCTGCTGATAAGAAAGCTCCGATTGAAGCTGCTTTGCAGAAGTTGAAAGATGCTCACAAAGCACAGGACTTGGCTGCTATCGATACTGCTATGGCAGAAATCAATACTGCCTTCCAGGCTGCAAGTGCTGAAATGTACGCACAGGGTGGTGCACAAGGTGGTGCACAGGCTGGTCCTGATATGAACGGTGGTGCTGGTCAGCAAGATAATAGCAAGCACGGAGATAATGTTCAGGATGCTGACTTCGAGGAAGTCAAATGATTCCGATAAGGAAACAGATAATAAACAATAAGCAAAGGCGTGCAGCTCAATGAGTTGCACGCTTTTTGCGTTTATGGGGTTCATGGTTGCTATGTGTTTTCTATGGGCTTTTTTATCTCTTATTTGCGACATGTTTGCGACACGTCTTATTTGGCGATAAGGTACAACTTAGATTGATATAAACCATTTAAAACGAGAAGAATATGCCAAGAGGAAATTACACCATTCAAAGAAGTTGCGAGGAGTGCGGTAAAATCTTTACTCCTCCGACATTAGTGTCGAAGTATTGTTGTCCGGCTTGTTCCAAGAGAGCATATAAGAAAAGACAAATCGCAAAAGAGAAAGAAGCGATACGCCAAGCACTGATTAGACGAATACCATCCAGCAAAGGGTATCTAACCGTAAAGGAAGCTATGATGATTTACGGTATTAGTAAAGATGTACTTTATCGTATGATACGGCAAGGCTTGATACCGTCATACAATTCTGGCCAGCGTCTGATACGCCTTAGTCGGCAGTATATGGATGAACACTTCAAAACAAAGGCAGGGAGTAGAAAGAGAAAAAAGGAAGCATTGTCCTTTGAACCCAAAGACTGTTATACTATCGGAGAGATTGCCAAGAAATTCCATATCAATGACAGCAGTGTCTTTAAGCACATACGCCGTCATTCTATTCCTACACGCCAAATCGGTAACTATGTTTATGTTCCCAAATCTGAAATTGATAAATTATATAAGTCATTATGAAGAAAGCATTACCTAACACCAAAGTGACCGTCAAACTCAGAAGGTCGAATTACAAAGAAGAATGGTATCTGATTATAGAGTCGTACCCAGTTTACAAGCGAGGTTCAACCCGTGCAAGCCGTGTAGTGGAATCCATTAACCGGACTATATCCACACCTGTTTGGGACAAGTCGTCCATTGCACGTATCTTACCGGATGGAACATTCAACTATAAGCCTAAACGTGATTTGAATGGAATTATCCAATGTCGTTCAACGATAGACCAAGAGGCTTGTATCTATGCCGATAATGTGCGTAAGTTGCGGCAACATGAATATGATAGTGCCATCCTATACACTGATAAGGAAAATGAAATCGCTGCACAGAAAGAGCGGAGCGAACAGGATTTTATCAAGTATTTCAATAGTATTATAAGCACACGTCATCCCAACAGTTCTGATTCAATAATAGTCAATTGGAGGCGTGTAGGCGAATTATTGAAAATGTATTCGCAAGGGCAGCCAATTCCATTCAAGGCAATTTCCGTTAAACTGCTTGAAGACATTAAGATGTTCCTTCTCCGTGCCCCAATGGGAGGGAATAAGAAAGGTACTATCTCACAAAACACGGCATCGACTTATTTCTCTATACTCAAAGCTGGATTGAAACAGGCATTCATTGATGAATATCTGACCGTTGATATAAGTGCGAAAGTAAAGGGAATAACAAACATTGAGAAACCTCGTGTTGCGCTTACCATGAATGAAGTGCAAATGTTGGTTGATACTCCTTGCAAGGATGATGTTTTGAAACGTGCGTTCTTGTTCTCTATTCTCACTGGATTACGGCATAGTGATATTCAAACTTTGAAATGGAAACAAATTCAGCAAACAAGCAAGGGTACATGGCAAGCAGTCGTAATTCAGCAAAAGACAAAAAGGCCCGATTACAAGCCAGTCACTCAACAAGCACTTCAACTATGCGGCATACGTCCAGACGATGATGAAGCACTTGTTTTTGAAGGATTGACTGATGCCTCTTGGATTTCTCGCCCGTTGAAAGTCTGGATAGAAGCATCCGGTATCAAGAAGCACATCACTTTCCATTGTGGCCGCCATAGCTACGCTTCGCTGTTGCTGGAAAATGGAGTTGACATATATACCATCAAGTCTTTGATGGGACATACTAATGTCAAAACCACGCAGATTTATACGCATATTGTAAACGAACAAAAAGAGAAAGCCGCCAATACGCTGCATATAGACAATTTGGATTTATAGGTTGTGGTGGAGGATCCCACCTCTGAGCACCAACGACTTATGTGATACCTATCATGTATTTACCACCGTTTACCCCTCATGAAGCATCGGCTTTTTGAGGGGTGTTTTGTAGTATTGAGGCTTTCGGTAAGGAATGTGTTAGTCCCAATAGTGGTTTATTCTCCTTTTATTATGGCTTCCAATAAATTCTCGTATTAATGAAACTTAAATCTGTCAGTGGTAAATGAACGGTTGATTGGTGGCGGTCAAGCACCTATTTAGCACCTATAAGCATCCCTATACTTTTGCGGCATCAACTTTAATACGAAGAAAAAAATGGCTTATAAAGTAAATTCATTGGAGGAAATGCCGAATGCGTTGTCCTACCTGATTGAGTCCGTAGAAGCACTGCAATCCAAAGTAAATGCCTTGCAACATAAGCAGGCAAGTAATTCATCTAAGTGGATGGATATAGACGAGCTTTGCGCTTATCTTCCATCACATCCAGCCAAGCAAACGGTTTATGGATGGGTATCAACTAAACAGATTCCCGTACATAAAATAAATAAGGCATTGGCTTTCTTGCAATCGGAAATTGACGATTGGTTGAAGAATAAATCGCATAAGACACAGGATGACTTAATGGAAGAAGCCAGACGATTTGTCGAATCTAAAAAGATTATCAGATGATGGAAACGACAGACTATTGCTTTTCGTTCTTTCGCAAGCCTATTCAAAACATCGAACCGATAAGGGCGGTAGGTATTGTGGATGTGTATCGTTATATCATCGGGCATTATGCCCAACCACAAACCGAAGCCCTGCGTTTGATGCTATCTTCTTCCGAAGCCAAAAGATACAAAGCCACTCATTTTGACTATTGTACTTTTTCGGGATTATTTCGCAAGCGTAATGAGAAGGAACTGATTATACACTCAGGATTGATGTGTTTGGATTTCGATCATGTGGATAACATAGGGGAGTTAAAACAGCAACTGCTCAACCATGAGTATTTTGATACGGAACTGTTATTTGTCAGTCCATCCGGTAATGGATTAAAGTGGATAATACCTGTTGACTTGAAAGGCTGGGAACATTCCCGGTACTTTAAGGCTGTTGCCAACTGCATCAAAGCAACAGGTTTGTCATTAGTGGATATGTCCGGCAGTGATGTGGCTCGTTCATGCTTCTTATCCTACGACCCACAAGCATATATTAACCATAAATACAAAGATGATGTCGAAGAAAATATTTTCCGCCCAAGATTGGGAGAATGTCCCTTCTGAAATACAACAGGCACATACACCAAGTATTGCCCCTATATATAATAAGGTGGAGGATGATGTGGAAAGTGTTGTTCGGGAGATAGAACAGTGTGCCATTGATATAGCCCCTCATTATAAAGATTGGGTGGAGTTGGGCTTTGCGCTTGTGGATGGATTGGGAGAGAACGGACGGGAGTATTACCACCGCATCAGTAGGTTTTACCCTACCTATCAAAGGGAAGAAACGGATAAACAATATACGCATTGTCTGCAATCCAAAGGACAAGGCATTACCATCCGTTCTTTCTTCCATTTGGCAAATCAAGCCGGAATCTCATTGGCTCCGTTCAGTAAAGAGCATTTATCCATTTTACCAAATATCCAAAATGGTAAAACGGGTAAATGGATAAAATCAGAAGAAGAACTTCCTGCATTTCCTGAATGTGTGTTTGAGCATCTTCCTCCTTTTCTAAATGAGGTTGTCAATAATTCCATTTCGGTAGATGACCGTGATACGATATTAATCGGGGCTATTGTGTGTTTGTCGGTATGCTTTCATAATGTTTGTGGCGTGTACGATGAACGCATTGTTTATCCGAATCTATATCTGTTCGTGGTGGCAGATGCCGGTATGGGAAAAGGAGCATTGACCTTATGCCGAGAATTGGTAGCTCCCATTAACCGTAATTTGCATGAACTTTCAAAGCGGATGGAACAGGAATACAAAGAAGCGATGAGCACTTATATCAAAGGTAAGAAAACTGATGGAATGACTATGCCAACAGAACCGCCTATGCGTATGCTCATCATTCCTGCCAATAGCAGCGCAAGCTCTTTCTTGAAGATATTGGGAGATAATGACGGAATCGGACTGTTGTTTGAATCGGAAGGAGACACATTAAGCCAGACTTTGAAGTCTGACTATGGTAACTATTCCGATGTGCTGAGAAAGGCATTTCACCATGAGTTGGTAAGTTTGAGTCGGCGCAAGGATAGGGAATACTGTGAAGTCAGTAATCCAAGAGTATCAGTCGCTTTGGCTGGAACTCCCGAACAGGTAAGAAGATTGATACCTGATGCGGAGAACGGATTGATGAGTCGCTTTTGTTTCTATATTATCCGCTTCAAGCGAGGTATAAGAAATGTGTTTGCCACAAGCGACATTTCTCAATCCAAGAATGCCATGTTCAAACTGTTGGGAGATAAATTCTGCCATTTGCATGAGGAATTTGTACGGCAGGGTAATTATTCCTTTTCTCTTCCCTCTGATTTGCAGGAACAGTTTATTGAATATCTCAGTCGTGTGAATGAGGAATGTTGTGACGAAGTGAATAACAAGATGCAAGGAGTAGTCAGACGGATGGGACTAATTGCTTATCGTATAATGATGGTGTTGACCGCTGTCCGACATCTGGATAATGTGATTCACAAATCTTCTTCTGACGAGACTATACAATTGGTTTGCCATGAGTTTGACTATTCCATAGCCATGAGTATTTGCGACACCCTGCTTTATCATGCCGTATTCATTTATCAGAATTTGTCAGGAAATCAGTCAAAACGATTCAATACCGATTCGCAAGAGACAGGCGTTTATGCACGAAGGAACACCCTTTATAATATGTTGCCTGACATTTTCACAAAGAAAGATTATGATGCGGCGGTTTTAACTTTAGGCGAGAATGGAAGTACGGCAAACAAGTGGATAGAAGCCTTTATTAAAGATGGCAAGCTATGCCGGATAGAGCAGGGGAAATATAGGAAGATTTTTTGAGTGGCAAGTTTGTGTTTTAGTGTCACTAAAACCTATGCCGCAAGCGATAGAACTGCCACTCTCAAAAAACAATTTATCAATATCGAGAATCAATATGAGTATAAAGGAAAAGAAACTTGGTGGCCGCCCAAAGTTGGCGAGCTATCAGAAACGTACCAAATGTTTTCGGGTAATGTTTACTGAGAACGACTACATTTATATCCAATCCAAAGCGGAACAGGCAGGATTGTCTGTCAATGAATTTTGCCATCAGGCGGCAATGGATTGTCAGGTCTGTCAGCGTATCAGTCCGGAAATGGTATCGGCAATTCGTGACCTTTCCGGTATCGCCAATAACGTCAATCAGATTGCCCACCAGATGCACATCTATGGATTGGAAACAGTCAAACAACAGTGTTTTTCGATTATCTCGGAAGTTAGTAGAATTATCACCCAAGTAAAGAATACCTGTCATGATAGCGAAGATTAAAACAAGAGTTGATTTCGGAGGTATTGTAAACTATGCCAATGACCAAAAGAACAAGAAGAAATGCGCTACACTTTTAGCGCATGAAGGAGTATGTACCATTAGCAATAAGTTGATTGCCGATTCTTTTTGCCTTCAAGCATCCATGCGCCCGAAAGTAAAGAGTCCTGTGAAGCACGTATCACTTGCTTTCTCTTCGCAAGATATTAGCCGTTTTCCTGATAATGAAGAAGGGGATGCGCTTATGGTGGAGATTGCCAAGAAATGGATGGAACAAATGGGGATTCGCAATACTCAATATATCATAGCCCGGCATCACGATACGAAACATCCTCATTGTCATTTGGTATTTAATCGGATAGACAATGAAGGTAATCTCATTTCTGACAGCAATGAAAGAATACGCAATGCAAAAGTCTGTCGTGCTTTAACTAAAGAGTATGGACTTTACTTTGCTCCTAAAAATAGCAAAGCCAGAAATAAGAGCCGTTTGCGTCCTCATCAATTACGGAAATATAATCTCCGTTCTTCAGTTCTTGATGCACGAGCAAATTCTCATTCGTGGAATGACTTTTTTTGCATTCTCAAAGGTTTGGGTATAGATATGCGTTTTAATCACGCTGAGAATTCTGATAAAATTCGTGGTATATCATTCAGTCAGGATGAGTATAGTATGGCTGGTTCTAAACTTGACCGTGATTTGAGTTTTAACAGCCTTTGTGCTACATTGGGTAATGTGGTAGCGGAACTGATTATTCAACCCCATCAAGCCATAACTACCAGTGGAGGTGGAGGAGCCAACAATGAACAAGGATGGCGAGACGATAAAAACAAAGACAACGAAAGAAACGAACCTTTTTATAAAACCTCAAAACGTAGAAGATAATGAAAGAAGATGTAGTAGCTGCAAATCTTGCGAATTTGCGCCAAAGTATCAACGAACTGAAAGAATGTATTGAAAAACAGAACACCACTGTTCCTAAACCGGAACAATCTGTAAAAGCGGATTTCAATGAAAAGGCTATTTATAATGGAATTGCCAAAAGTTTCTGTACTTGCTGGAACGAAGCCTTGTCTGTGGTCAAGAAACATATCTGGCAACAGCAGCCCAACACATTGCCGTTTTCGCTATGGTTTCCAAAACTCATTGATTTATTCAAGCAGAAGTCCAAACTTCTTGAATATCTTTATCGGCACGTTTGCGATTACAATCAGAATCGTATGACTATCGAAACTAATATTAGGTGTATATTGAAACGGCAGGATGAGATATTGGCAAAAATCAATGCATTGAAAAGCCCTGTAACTATTATTCCGCCTAATATCAGTGGGTTGTTTATATGTGGCTATCATATAAAACTCCGGCATATAGTGTCCATTATTGCCGTTATTATTATATGGGCTGTTGCTGTTTCTGCTAGTAGCATGAAGTATAAAGAAGAGGGCTTTGCGTATTATTCGATGTATCGGGCAATGAAGGAACAATATCAGCATTTAGTGGAAATTACTTATGTAAAATCTAAGCCTGATGCGGAATAAGAAGTTTTTATAGATTATTATTTGTCTATTTTACCATATGACACTTCCGGTTCAGCGACCATGAAATTATTGTCATTTTCTACTATTTGATATGTTTTGATTTTTCGGTCTTCAAGAAAAATATGATTCAATGTATATGCTAATGATTCAAGTGTTTGTATGCGGACTTTAGGTTTTAGTTGACATTCCCAAATTGTAATGCAATGCCAGCCCATAGCAGCAAGCTGGCATTGCTCTTTTTTATCACGCTCTTTGTTTCGTTCTATTTTCTTTTGCCAAAAGTCAATGTTTGTTTTAGGTAGGCGAAAGTATCTGCAATTATCATGACCATGCCAAAAACAGCCATTCACAAAAATAACAGTTCGGTATTTGCGAAGTACTATATCAGGATGACCGGGAAGACGTGGATGATTCAGCCGATAGCGAAAACCACGGCTAAAAAGAAATTTCCGTACCAATATTTCGGGTTTCGTATTCTTTCCATGTATAGCAGCCATGTTACGGCGTCGTTGTTCTTTGGTCAGTACATCAGCCATTTCGTTTATTTGAGTTGTTCTTTACAGTCTTTATACAGTTGAATTAAATGATATATAGACATATCTATGAGAGGCTCAAACATAAAACTGTTTACATGAATTAGTTCAGGAGTCATCATATTAACACGCTCTATAATACCATAATGAGCATCTCTCGGACAGACTTTTTTAAATAGACTTGTCCACCTCCCCGTTTGACTACCTGTTACAGCTAAATCTTCTTCACTTTTACCTTTTGCTATCATTTTGTCGTACATATAATTTTCCGCCAGGTGTCTTATGGCAATAGATAAGCACACTTTATTTTCAATTAGCACTTGATTAGGATTGGCTTCGGTTATGATGCTATCTGCGGTTTGCATAATCAAGTCGTAAATTTTATCTGTTGATTTAGGGCGTTTCATACCTTTACCTTGTGTAAAATCAGTCATAATATTTATCAACTGCTCAATTGTAATAGTTCGTGTATTTGCTTTTTTATGAAGGCATTCTGTTAATGTTTTGTAATCATCATTTTCCCCTTTAGTATATTCTATCAGATTTCTAACAAAAGGAATCATGCTTATAAATATTTTATCATCATTATCATGCTCGATAAAAGCATTAGTATATATATTACCTTTATACTGACCTTGGTTGATGATTACCTTTCCATTAGCTAAGCGTTCTGCCATCCATAGATTTGGTTGGAATAGACTAAGACGGGACGACAATGTTCTATAGAAATCATAGTTATGAGTCAACACGAGCATATAGAACTTATTGCTATTGTCTGCAGCAATGTCTTTAATATATTCTACTATCGCATATTTGTTTTGATAATCAAATGAATCAGCTATATCATCCATAACTAAAATTGTATCATGATCCATAGTCTTACGTGCTTCCATTTCAAAGAGAAATTGCAGGATAATGAAAGCGCGTTTTTCGCCTCGACTAAGGATTTTCTCCAGCACGTCTTTCTCTACTGTTGTTTCTGCACTTGAAGTTTCAACGTAAGAAAACTGTAGTTTCGCTGCTTCTTGTTTTAGTATAATATCCTTTTGATTGGCTATAGAAACTTTTATTGGTACATGAAAACGTGCATTATAAAGGGCTATAATTTGTTCCCATCTTTCTTGCTGCGAGCTGGCCTCTTCTAAGGCTTGCTGTAGTGCCTCTTTATTTTCATTATAAACTTGTATATAAGCATCAAACAGAGGTTTTATCTCATTGTCTGATAAATACCCTAACCAAACTTTTTTTCGGAATACTTCGTAGTTGATGATTTCAGGTATCCATTCAGGATGATTGTTCAAAACAGATTTAAAACCTCTCAATTCGACATTTTTGTCAATTGCTTTTGTGATTTTATCAAAAGCTTTCTTTAAATTTTCATCCTTTAAAAGACGTTGTTGTTCACTATTAATAAGTTCTTGCAACTCTGTCTCGGACGATAATTCCGTATCGTCCTGAAGTACAATTTTATGATTAACACCGAAAAATGAACCATCAGAAACATACTGTTGTAATTGCGTAACATGATACGTTCCAAATGTATGACCGGCCACAGTTCGGAATAGTTTGGAATTCCCTAAAAGTCTATTGTAATTGTCGATATATATATTCAGGTTATCTTTATTAGATTCTATAAATTTCTTAACATTCTCTTTGGTGTCAAATACATCATTATACTTAAATTCAAACTTTGGTAAACCTGATTTGACTTCACTGTTTAAACGCTCAAGTATGCTAAAGATAGTGTCTGCATCATTTTGTTTGAAAGTACCGAATATCTCTTTTTCACAGTCGGAACTTAAAGAGGCACTTTTTAATTTACTTATGAGGAGTTCCTTCTTCTCTGACAATTGTTGATATATAGAATCATACCTGTTTTTTAATTCTGAGCTTGCAAGGAAATTCACAAACGACTTTGAACAATCAATATCATCATCTCCATTAACTACGAATATATTTTCCTTAGACACATCTAAACCGTCCACTTTTAGGATGAAACTCGATTTGTCTTTATCGTGTAGCTTGTCACATGGTTTCTCTTTGGACTGCCCTGATAAATAGCGCATAGTTTTAGCAAAAGATGTTTTCATTGAACCATTTGGAGCATAGATTAAATGTATTTGTTTACCAGGAGTAAACTTGAATTCTTGGTTGAGCTCCTTAATACCATAACAATTTCTCCAATCAATTTTTATTTTTTGTATCATAAATTGCAATAATAGGATTTTGTATTTATGTAAATATCTATTTGTTAACTGTATAATATGCCATTACATTTGTTAGTGAAAGATAGCTATGACTCATTTACTATCAACCACTTTTCTGTCTCGTCAAATGTAGTGTCAATAAAAGTATAATTAATCATCTTATGAGTATCTATCTGTCGATAATCCTCAAATAGCTTACGGCTGAAACGCAATTCGAATGCTAAACGCATATCATCTGTTATATCTTCACCTTCGGCTTGTTTTGCCTCTTTACTCGTTATGGTTCTTATACGGATAATTTCATATAAATCACGAACACCTTCACCTTTTATATAAGGTACAAAGTAATGAAGGTCATGCAATGAAATGGTTGTCGGGAACTTTGGTCCTGTATAGTACAAAATGGCATTACCGTCAAGGAAACTTTGTGTATATCCGGGTCGTGAACTATTTCCAACCAAACCCACAAGAAGGCGATTAGGCACTTGCAATAACGCGCCCTTCTGTGGTATCACTTTCGATATGGTTTCATGCGATTTATTTTGAATAAGTTCTTCTATGAATTGCTCTAAAAGCAATCGGTTATGTGTGTCCTTGGGACGAAGTGGGAATGCTCCAATATTTACCTCATCTATAGTCTTACGGAACTTAGATACGGCAACATCAGTAGGCTCACCATCACCTGGGAACAGGATATAACCACCTATCACTTCTTTTTTCAAAGCGTTTGATTGACAATCTTTATAATAGATGGCATCACGGTATCTATGCATTTGGTTGATTGCATCTTCGGGTGGAACATCTACTCCATTTTTATCCTTTCCATCAATACGATATTTCGCATCAAACAGGTAAGTCATTTTCATTCCTTCTTGCAAATCGTTTTTTGTAAGCTGCAATACAATATCCGGTTTTTGGGGAACAGTTGGTACTACTAGGTCAGTTATACCGACAGAATTATTTTCGCGTTCCGAACTTTTTGGATTATAGATTAGCTCCGCCAGTTCTACATCATCTTTTTTGAAAAGGATGCGCGAATGTTCTCCCTTGCCCAAATCCCATGTAAACAGACCATTCATTTCCATACGGTTTCTGTGGTCTATGTCTTCATTGGACAAATGCAGTTTTTCTTTTACTATATGGCTTACTTCTATAAAGCACCAAATTTCATAAAGCGTTGCTATATCTTTGGTCTGCAAGCGATATATGCCATCATTCAGTGAATAGGAGCGTTGAAGTAGATTCCATGTGCGATATACTTGACTATATCCGGTAGCTTTTTGCAGAACCAAACTCTCTTGATTCATTCCTTTGTAATTTCCTACAGTGCGGAAAAAGGAATTTCGTTGCAGATGTTTAAGTGCCGTTAATGTGGCTTGCATATCATCCTTCATCACATCGGAAGCATTCTTCACAGCTTCTATACGCTTCTTCAAGACTTCATATTTGTCAGCAATTTGTCCAAGAGCAAATTTCAGAAACCTGTTTTCTTGTGTATCGTTTGTCCATACATGTTCCTCTACACGGTATAAATGAGCGCAGTCATTTCTGTGTTCTGCCAATTCGTTTTCTATGTAAGAGGGAATAAATGTCAGCTTGTCAGCACGTTTGTAAGCATCCTTTCCATGTAGCCGATGCCGTGGGCGGTCAATGATATTTTTACAAGCCTTTATGAATTTCTGTTGTTCATTGGCAAATACGCTCCACCAGATTATTTCAGGGGTTTCTCCGTTTGTATCGGGCGAAAAACCATGAAAGGTTCTTCGCATATAATCAAGTGAAAGCATCCTGTATTCCTGTTCAATATCCTCGATAATAGTTCTCCAATGCTCGTGATAATTGAGTTTTGTGCTTAACACTTCAAAAGAGAAAACAAACTCACGGGTCTCTGCCCCTACTTGATATATGAACTGTATTTCACTGCGCCCAACCTCATTGCTATAGTTCAAGAAACCGGCTAATATCTGTCTGCGAAAAGTAAATTTCTCATTTTCATTTTGAAGAATGGAACCGAACTGTGCTTTTTTCACATAGTCCTTGAATTCAATCCAAATAGGATAATCGACATTATCAAAAAACACGGCAGGGGCTTGTTGGTTGTCCTCAATCGCAACTCTTTCTCCGATATGGTTGCTTAAAGTAACAGATGCTACTCCCTCTGACCAAGAGTAAGTAGAGTGTAAGCCTTCTTCTCCCACATTATTCTTAGCCTTGCGCCAAATATCATCGAACTTTGTACATTCGACAATCATTTCAAAATCCTGATGTCTTATGGTAAGCAGTTCCATCGTTTCTTGCAGATGTCTGATAGTTTTTAGCTCCAGAAACTTGTATAACCGGATGACAGTCGTCCTTGCATTTCTTTCAGTTTGGCTATGGAAATAGATTCTATTTTCTTATCTTCTCCAGTCAATACCAGCAACTGCGTTTCGATAGTGGTAATCAATTTTTCAAGAAGTGAATGCTTGACTTTTGTATCGTCTCCTTCAATACGCGACAATATTTTCATACTGGTTATTTCATCCAATGCTGTTGCTATGACTTCATCCTCACTGAACTCATTTCCGTTTTCATCCATGTTGTATGGCAAATTGTTTACCACATAAAGTAAGAATTCGTTTCGCGTACGGTAGGCGATTTTGAATGGTGTGCCATTGAGGACGTCATTCACAGCTTGTAAATAGGTCAATACCTTATTGCAGACTTCTTCGTTGTCTGCGTACACATCCACACCTTCTACGGCTGTACCGATCAGCATGTCGCTACTCAGTTTGCCAATTCGTTCGTACCTGCTGTCTAGACCAGCATACAAATCCACTTCATTCATTTCTATTGTCATAGCGCGGTCGAGTACCTTTCGGGAGAAAGAGAAGGTTGTTTCATCCATATTTACCGTACCCACTACAATTAGATTTTGTGGAATGGTGATGCCTTCTTCCAAAAAGCGATTCCTTAATGCTTCATTATCTCCTGTCAGTTCGGCAGTCAATACTCGATACCAATCTTCTGTGCTTTTCTTCAGTATAGGGTCTGTTACAATCGTACCGTCTTCACTGCTTTTACGAGATTCTATTATGCTGAGAAATTCCGCAAAGTATTGTTCCACAGGAGCAAGGTTCATCTCATCCAAGCAAAGGAAATAAGGAGTGTCCAGGTTTTCCCAAGCCCGTGTGATGAATCTTAAGAAATCGCCAATTACATATATGGGACTTCCGCTGACACGACTCACATATCCCATTAATTCCGTAGAGTCATGCCAATTAGGTTTTACCTGAATCATCTCAAAGTTTTTTGGCTTCTGAGCCTTGTATTCAGCGGAATTTTCGTACCAATATGCACGGGCTAGTTCACGGACAATACGGCTTTTACCTGTACCGGATATGCCAGCTAACAAAAGGAAAGGCTTGGTCTTGATGGCGGTAATGATGTCTATATATTTATATACTCGCTCGTCTGTTGAACTCTTATTGGTAGATAGATATTCAAGTAATTCTTTTGTTAAAGGTGTTATTTCTCCTGCTGTGTGAGGATGTGTCGGAATCCATACCAAATGTTTTCTTCCTTTGGAAAAATGAGTATAAAATTCCGATGTGTGAGCAAATAAGCCCTCCCATGCAGAACGGGCACTTCCTGAACCATTCCAAACAGATTCTATATGTAAAGGCTTGTTTTCAACAACCTTATTTACAAACATGCGGAGATTTTCCGTTGTTATATTGGCACTTTTTGTAGAACCTTTTTCCGTATCAACTTTTGTTGCTGATATGTATTTTTCAACATGATCAACACTGTCAAGCTGGATTTTGTTTGTTCCAGCTTTTACATAATCCAAATTAACCCCTTTGGGTAATTCATCGATTAAGTTTAAGAAGTGTTCTAAAGTCAAAGCCATAAACTAATTATTTATGTGATTAATATAGTCATTAATAGAGTTTGCTATGCCGTTAGCTAAAACGAAAGGAACTCCGTTCCCAACTGTTTTAAAGGCATCTGTTAGTGATACATCTTGTGGTAGAATAAAATTTGCGGGCAATGATTGAATAGCCAATGATTCCGCTACAGATATTCTTCGAGGCAGGAAAGGATGTATATGAACCTCATTATTCCCATAAGCGGCTGTTGGTGAATATCGCCATCTGTGTAGGCGTTTATAACATTTCTTTTCCACATCGCCTTCTTCTTTTGTCCTAAATCTTACGATTCCCGCACGTGGTTGGAAATACATATTGGCATTGGGATGATGTGTCACATCATTTTCCGTCCACCAATGTTGTATGGTCAAGTCTTCTATAATACCATTAGGCATAAGCATAGGAGTATTTTCTTGATAGGGAGATTTATTGGGCCAGGGAAGATTCTTTATTTCTTTCAAGTTATATCTTTTATGCGCTTCCCAAGGAAAATTCATTAAGACCCCGTTATCCGCTTGAAGATGTAGCCTATTAACAGCATCTTGGTGAAATCCTATTAATATAATTCTATCTCTATCTTGTGCCGCTCCAAATTCCAAGGAGTTGACAAGTTGTTCTGTTAGAGAATATCCATGTGCTCTAAATTGCTGTTTCAATTCTTCAAAAAACTGTCTATGTCTTGCAGTTCTATATAGTCCTTTAACATTTTCAAAAAGGAAAAAATCCGGGAGTGCTGTACAAATTAGTTGCGCATACGTTCCAGATAGCTTACCATTTTCTCCATCACGTCCTCTATTTTTTCCTGCTACAGAAAAATCGGGACATGGAGGGCCTCCAATAAAACCGGTAAGTTCTTCTTCTTTCGATTCTTCTACCCAATCTATAAGTCTTTGAAGCCTGTCTCCATGCTCTCCATCAATATATTCAGTTATATCTTCTATATGATGACCGTATTTGGGTTCCTGCAATCCCATATTTTGTCTTGCATAACGATAAATACGATCAAAAGCTTCGTGAAATTCATTTACGAAAACAATATTATAATCACCTTGTAATTCGAATCCTAAATCCAAAAAACCAGCACCTGCAAAAAATGAAAATATGTTCATTAGTTATTTTATTCTTTTATTGACCAAAGTAAATCTTTCACATCTACATCTAAACATTCAGCAATCTTGACCAATGTTTCCAAGTTCGGCTGCATGGTGTTAGTACACCATTTCGAAACAGTCCCCGGATCTTTTCCCAACTGCTCTGCTAGCCATTTATTGGTGCGTTTCTTTTCTGCAAGAACCACCTTTAAACGATTTATGTCTTTATTCATACGTTCTATGACATGTTTTAAATACAAAGGTAATCATTATAATCGAGACTTTTTTCTATTCATAATAGTTTTCTAACAAATATGTGTTGAAAAGCAACTTTATATTGGAATATACTTCAATGATGTATGTTGGAAAATTTACTTAGATTGATTTTCCTTTTCCCTTCTTTCCTTAACTTTTTCCAATCCCGGCATCTTTTTAGCCAATGCACTTTCTCCAGCAGGAAAATAGAGAGGAAAGACTTGAAATAAGAAACTGACAATGTCATTGCGCTTCTTGCCCATGTTGAAAAAAGCAGAGCAGATAAAATACATAAGCTCTTGTTGGCTACAAGTGTCTTGTTGTATGACTATTGAAGGAGCTACTATTAGGTCATGTTCTGCAAATGCGTAAGCGCTTGCAAGAATGGATTTCTGTTCTTCTTCAGTGAACATTTTGATTTTTTCAGCTAACCATTCAAGTTCTTCTCTTTGAAGTGCTTGTTGTTTTTCATTTTGGTGTTCCAGTAAAATAGATACTTTTTCTTGTTCTTTTTCTGTTAAGGCATTTTCCAGTGCCTGGTTTTTTCGTTTAAGAACGTTGAATTTCAGCAAAGCAGCAATGTACATACAGAAATATCCTACTGCAATATCGAATATTAGGACAAGCAGATAATTGTTACTTGAGTTTTGTGTGTCACCAGCCATATACTCACTAATAGGGATAACAGCTAATAGCATAATAATGGCTATTGCATAAAGTACTCTGTATCGTGTTTTATGGTTTACCTGCGGTAAAGAGGCAAACAAAAAGGCGATAATCAAAACGGCAATTATTGCACCGAGTGGTATGAAAGGTGTTCCCATAGGTTTATTGCTCAGTTTGAGGATTAATAACAATACGCCAATAGCCAGCCTTATCAGAACCTTCATGAGCCAAAATTCCCATATCCCTAAGGCTCTTGATGTTTTTCTCTATAGCGCGTTTAGTTACACCAACCTTATTAGCCATATTATCGGCTGTGATTGATGGGTCGGAAATAACAAGATCAATAATTTTTTGTGCGGTTTTATTGATCTTCTTCGGCGTTTTCGATGTGTTTCCTAACTTATCTGCATTTACACCGAACTTTTCGACCGAACTTTCTTCGTTTACACCGAACTTTTCGACCGAACCATTTACTCTGTCGGCTACTTCCTCAACAGGTATTTTTCCGTTCTCACCCCAGTTCAAATTATAGAACGTGGTGTAGAAAGAAGCCGCTTCCGTTTGATATTGTGGTTCTTTGCCAGGCAGGAAATTGGGCAGTTTCTCTGTGAGTTCCCGCATTTTTCGTAAACCAGAGCCACGTTTCTCCATATAGTCCAATTGCGTAAACATATCCGCAATAACAGGGTTACGACGCATGGACGGCACTTTGTATATGTCACGGTCTTGGATTTGCGTACCGTCAAGCATCGCACCGGGTGATACTAATTCTACTCGGTCATCATAGATGTCAATGTGTACTTCACCACCCATAACGGTATAATCTCTATGAATAAGGTGATTTACCAATCCTTCAAAGATGGCACGGTCAGAGTAGTCGGGTAGATTAAGGCGATAGTTGGGCATCTTCACCCAGCCACTCATAGTATAGTTCTTGAAGAAGTCCATACCATATTTTAAGAGCAACACAAGATTAGCCCGATGTTCCACGGAACTGATAGCATCATCCTTGTAGAGTCCCGTCCAACGGGTACAGAAGATGCGAGATTGGAATACGGTGCAATTATCTACAAACAATAGTCCGGCATTGGTTAGTTTACCGTCAGGAGTAACCAGTCCGAATGATTCCAAATATTTGTCATTCCATTCCTGATGAGTTTGCTCATGGAAAGTATTGGCAAGGATGATGAAAGAATGTTTGCTGGCATTCACTTGGGTAGGCAATGAATCCCATGTCATGTGTGTGCCTTTCAACACCAATGAAAGAAGTTGTTGCGAATTGCACTCCACGCTTTCATTGCCAACTCGTACATATGCGGTACGTGTTCCATCTTGATAGTAATAATAAGGTGTAAGTGTTCCAGCTTTTACTTTCACTTCAAGTAAGGTATGTCCTTCGTGCTCTATCGGAATAAGTTGAACTTCCGGCACAGGGTCAAGTCGTGCCTTTATCATTTCACTGATAAAATCAGCATCGGCTTGTGGATTCTCCAAACCAACAATTACTCCGTCATCGTTCACTCCATAGAACAAACTGCCACCATCCGTATTGGCAAAAGCCGACACGGATTTGAGCCACGACTTTACTTTCTTGCGTTCCAACATTTCTTTGAAATCGTAAGCTGAGCATTCCGCTATCAATGTATTGGTATGTATCTGCATAGTTTCCTTATTGTAGTTTGGGTATAATCTCCCAATATGATGTACAAACATACGAAAAATCTCAGGAATAAATGAATAAAAAGGGAGAAATGGCACTGAATGGCTTATTAATAAAGCGTTTGCGGTGACAGACGAAGCCACGGAGAAAAAGGTAAAACGCAAAGAAAAGTGGAATACAGAAGCAGTTAGGTTTTCAAATCATTGCCCGCCCGAAGGTCAGTTTTAACAGTTACCGTGACGATTGCTCCGCCTCGTTTAGGTTTGTCTATCAAGCTCTAACTCGTTGATTATTAGTTTTGCAATAGAAAACGAGTATGAGCAGAAGTACATTCAAGGTGCTGTTCTATGCGAATGGCAGCAAAGAGAAAAAAGGAATTGTCTCTATCATAGGAAGGGTAACAATTAATGGAACTGTATCGCAGTTCAGTTGCAATGTAACATCTCGAAAGAACTTTGGGATGCTAAAGGGAACAAGGCTAAAGGGAAAAGCAAGGAAGCCAGAGAGATTAATTTTGTCTTGGATAATATCAAGGCACAAATCATCAAGTACTACTAGTGCATATCCGACCGTGAAGCGTATATAACCGCAGAAATGGGCAATGTCTATCAAGGTATGGGTAGCTAGTATGAAACACTGCTCAAAACCTTCGATAAAGATTGCACCAACTTCATGAAACGGGCGGGTAAAGACTGTACCATTAGAACGTATAAGGTAATGCTAAGGGTAAGAAATTATGTCGCAGCTTTCACCAAGGCATTCTATAAGCGAAATGATATGGCCATGTTGGAACTTACGCCTGACTTTATCAAGGAGTTTGCTGCTTATTTTACAACCAAACATAATTTGAAGAACGCCACGATATGGCTCAACTATATGTGGCTGAAAAGTGTGGTGATGCGTGCGCATTATAACGGGCTGATACCGAGAAATCCGTTTGCAGAGTTCCATATCAGTCCGAACGTAAAATAACGTGAGTATCTGACAGAAGATGAGATAAAGGTCATCATGACACATGAATTTGAAAATCCGTCGCTTGCATTTGTTCGAGACTTATTCGTGTTCACCTGCTTCACTGCACTCAGTTTCGTGGATATGAAGGAACTGACAACGGATGAAATCATAGAGGTGAACGGTGAGAAATGGATAGTTGGCAAGCGACAATGAACGGCTTTTGCATAAGTGTGGGAATCAAGCCTGTAAAACTCTACATTCGGTTTTGGAAGTACAACGATGGGGTAGATGGACTTCCTGATTGGTGTATCATTCTTGGGTATTGCAGATTTACTAAAAAACAAGACCAAGAATTGCAGGGGCTTATGCGGTTCTTCAAAGAGTATGCACTAAGATATGGGTATAGATATATTGGGATTGAGGATAATCCGCAATTTAATCGAACTTTAGAATTTCAGTGCATTCAATCTGTCATATATCAAGCATATTTTATTGCCGAAATACAGAAAAAATAGCAAACTACGAATAAAGGAGAAGGGTATGCTTGCTCTTTTCCTTTATTCGTAGTTTTAAATAGAATAAAATACTGTCTATATGCTTGATTTTTATTAATTTTGTAATTAGGTTGATTGTTACATAAACAGTATTTTAAGATACAATGGCTATATTTTATCCTTCAATAGAGAAGATTCAAGAATTTAAAGTAAAGCCTACTATAGGCGAAATGACCTTACTATATTTCTTGAAGAATGTCTTAGACGATTCGTTTGAGGTATATTTTAACCCATTTCTTAATGGAGACCGCCCAGATGTCCTTATCATGAGGAAGGATTACGGTGTTATGATTATCGAAGTAAAAGATTGGAATCTTCATAACTTTAAATTAGATAACAGAAAAAAATGGATATATATTCCTAATGGAGCTGTTATTAAATCACCTATTGACCAAGTATTAAAGTATAAAAATAATCTCTATGATTTACATGTAGATAAACTCTTGGAAAAAAAGATTTGTGACTTCCGCCACTTCAATATTGTTTCGTGTGCAGTTTATTTTCATTGTGCAAGCCAAATTCAGCTTGAGAATATGTTGATTATCCCCTTTAAGGATGATAAGAAATATCAAACATTCTTGAAATACAATGTCGATTTATTAGGATACGATTGTTTAGAAGAGGAACTCTTTAATAAATTATTAAAAAGACGTTACATGGTAGCCGGGAATCCATCATTCCTTTTTAAAGATGATATCTATCAAAATTTCAAGCGACTCCTTTCACCATCAGTCCACCTTAAATCTCAAGGTGAAATATATCGGTATTCATTGAAACAGCGTGACATTATATATTCTACAACGTTGGAACAGCGTGTCAAAGGGGTGTTTGGTTCTGGCAAGACAACTATATTAGCTGCCCGAGCTGTGCAAGCATATAAACGTGCATTGGAGAGAAATGATAATCCACGTATTCTAATTTTAACTTTTAATATTACATTAAAGAATTTTATTCATGATAAATTGATGAGAGTCGATGAAACATTTCCAATAGAGAATTTTATCATTATTAACTACCATTCTTTTATTAATGCTGAATTGAATAATCTTAATATTGAATTTGACATTCCTGATGATATTCCAAAAGAAAGAATACCATCATATTTGGACGAAAATTATTACTCAAATATATCACTATTTGACAAACACAAAAATAATATCGTAAAATACGATGCTGTATTTATTGATGAAATCCAAGATTATCATCGCCCATGGATGGATATTATCAAAAATTTCTTTCGTGATTCTCAAGGAGACTATGTACTTTTTGGGGACGTAAAGCAAAATATATATAGTCAACCAACAGAAAAAAAGGATGTTGTAACAAATGTTCGTGGTGTTAATGAACTAAAATATTGTTATCGTTCAGATTTTAAGGTAAGAGACCTAGCCCAATCCTTTCAATGTAATATTTTTGGAGATAAATATGATATTGATGATTTCAATGAAAATAAAGCAATTGGTTCTCTTGATTTTACGATAGATAAAGAAGGCTATGTTAATTACATGTACTTATCAAATGATAATTCTGTACCTGCATTGTACAATATTATTCGAGGTAACATTTTAAATAAAACCAATAATATCTCACCTAATGATATAACAATATTGGGATATACAACCAAAATGTTAATAATGTTTGATTGTTATTACCGCTATGCCAGTCGTGAAAGAAGCAACAGTATGCTGGAAACTATAGAAGTAATGTATATGACACATCTAAACTTCCTCGGGAAAGACTTTGGACGATTTGCTTGGTTTAGTAATATTACTACTCATTTGAGTAAAAAAATGTTTCCAAAGCGAACGCAACTTTACGACAATGACATCATTAAATTGCGGCAGCATATAGCGAAACTGTTTACTATATACGATCTTTACCAACAATATCCTGAAACTTTTAAGGAAAGGCTAAAGGAAGAGTGTAATACCTGTGGCATTTCTATAGAAGCATATTTGGCTTTTAGAAAACACTATGATAATGACCTGTCTTTATTTAAAACGGATGTGTATAACTATAATTATAAGAATATCCGCGAAAATAAAAAACTTCATTTCTGGATGAATAGTGGTACAATTAAAATCTCAACTATAAACTCGTTCAAAGGTTGGGAAAGTGAAGTTGTGTTTCTTATTATTGAACCTAAATACGAAAATGAAACAACATTTAATATGGCGTTTGATGAACTACTATACACTGGTCTAACGAGGTGTAGAAAAAATCTTGTAGTGATAAACTTTGGAAATTTCCAATACGACAGCAAGATACGCCCATTGATTGAAAAAATTAAATAGTATTGAAAGAACAGATACTATACTAAAATGGGATAAACCTTATTGAAATAAATATGTATTTTGTTGTTTCCGAGAAAAGATGTATCTTTGCTCCTGTCGAGAGATACATTGAAAGTAATGCCAAGCAGAGTGCAGCAATAAGCACTATTGTTAACTCGTTACCTCAAAATTGGGAATTTTTTCCAAAGCCCTTATAATAAGGTGATAAGTAATTTATTTCAGAATTACGGAAAAAGTGTGTGTCGTTTCAATAGAATAAAGAAAATCATTTTTTAGAGGGAATATCTAAAAACACTTTTATAAAAAATTGCTTTGGTAAAATATTCTTGTAAGAATGGTATGTGAGCTAAAAACTCAATTATTTAAGTATATAGCAATGCTGTTTATTTTCAATAATTATCTTTGCAAACAAGATAGTTTTCTGTTCTTTTTTGATTTTTATGCGTTTACATCACGTTGTTTATGAATAAAAATCGTACTTTTGTGAGCAAGAGCTGTTGTTGCTTATGAATGCTTATTTTCAGATTTGCGTTATATTTGCAACACGTGTACGCAAGTCGCTGATAGATATATAATGTTGACTTTGAGGAAGTGAAGTAAAGATCGCTGAATATACAATAAATCAAAATAAGAGAGCTGTAGATTAAATGTTTACAGCTCTCTTTTGTTTTATATGTAATGTGATTTATTTGACCCCGGACTTTATTACAGTATGTGGTGTTAGAAACATCGAAGCTATTTTATTAAGCATGCTTTCTCGTTTTTATACTTTTCCGTTTTGTAAGTAGCCAATTCCAATTACGTCAGATACAGTATTTCTCTAATCTTCTCGCGGTTACCCACAATCCAAACGAGATCTCCTAATTGGAAAGCCGTATCTTTATCCAGAGGGATCAATTCATTATTCCGTTCAATAGCCACAACGATACCGTCGTACTTTTCTCCCAAATGAGACTGTGCAATGGTTTTATTTAAGAAACGGAATTCATCATCTACAGTGAAAGAGTGGAGCGTCATCTTTTTATCTACTGCATCCGTATCTATTGTGTTTTTTACATCTTCAATTCTATTTCTGAACTCCTGCAATTGCATATCCGTACCGACTACAGTCAGTTTATCCTGCGGATAAATAGGTTCAGAACTTTTCGGAATGTATATATTCAAATCACCACGCGTGATTGCAACCACATTCACTCCAAAATTTTGCCTGAATGAAAGTTCTCCTAAAGACTTGCCGATGTAATCGGAATAAGGCGATACCACGACAGACGTCAAATCAAGGTCCTTGTCATTGAACTCGCTATTGAAACTTGTTTTTAGCGGGTGTCGTTTTTTAGCAACCTCTTCCCGTCGGTTAAGATTGGCTAGGAATCTCGTTTCCAATCGTGAATATTGCGTGAGGTCTTCTCTAAGAATAAGAATCAATGCCACAACAGCTATGGCAATAATCACACTTATTCCCCAGTTCAGCTTGAAATAGCTGATAACTACGCTAGTGATAAAGAAAAGAGCAACAGATACACGGCCTAGAACGAGAGAAACCAGTCGTCCGTGATTGTAATTCTCATCTCTCCATAGCTTCAGGAATAATTCGGAAGAGTTGTATTTGTTGGAGATGAGTGCCCACAAAAAAGGAGTCATAAGCAAAAGAGTGCCCAGACACATCACCAGCTTAATCCATAGGGTAACAGGAGCAAACATTTCACTGATGGCTGGATAAATGATTTGTATAGACAGCAGCCAAATAGCAGTGAGCAATACGCTATAAATAATAACCCTGCCAATCATGTTTTTTAGTAATTTCTTCCAGTCACTATCGTGGTTCATGGTCTTCTTGCCGGAAGCATAACGATCTAATGTTTCCTGTACTTTAGTAGGCAATATTTTGTAAAGCCATTCGGCAAAAGGGTTGGCTAAACGGATAAAATAAGGAGTCGTGAAAGTGGTGATAACAGATACAGCCACAATAATAGGTGAAATAAACGGATCGAGCACTTTGAGCGAAACACCCAGTCCGGCAATGATGAAAGCAAACTCTCCGATTTGTGCCAGGCTGAATCCGGATTTGATAGAAGTGTTTAGCGGTTCTCCGGATAAGAGTACGCCAAATGAAGAGAAAATGGCTTTACCGATAATGGTAACCAGAGTAATGATGATAACAGGCCAGGCATATTCTACCAATACCGCCGGATTTACCAGCATACCGACCGATACGAAAAAAATAGCTCCGAAGAGGTCTTTTACCGGTTGTATGATATGTTCGATGTGTTCGGCTTCGATGGTTTCGGCAAGGATAGATCCCATGATAAATGCTCCTAGTGCTGTTGAAAAACCTGTATAAGTAGCCAATACTACCATTCCCAGACAAAGACCGAGAGAAACAATCAGAAGAGTCTCGTTATTCATCAACTTCTTTGCTTTTTTGAGAAAAGCCGGAATAACGAAGATACCTATGAGAAACCACAGGATTAAAAAGAAAACGACCTTGAGCACACTTATCAGCAAATCTTCACCCACAAAGTCTTGACTCACTGCCATTGTGGAAAGAAGCACCATCATTAAGATAGCAATCAGGTCTTCCACTACCAGAGTACCGAATACGATACCGGTAAAACGTTGGTTACGCAATTCCAGATCATTGAAGGCTTTGATAATGATTGTAGTGGACGACATAGACAACATTCCCCCCAGGAAAATGGAATTCATAGTGCCCCATCCTAATAATTGTCCCACCAAATATCCAATGAGCAACATACTGATTACTTCGGTGATAGCCGTTATAAAAGCTGTGGAACCTACATTCATGAGCTTCTTAAAACTAAACTCCAGTCCGAGTGCAAAGAGCAGGAATATAACACCTATTTCTGCCCATATATTGATATTCTCAATATCTCCTACTGTAGGGAAAATATTAATATAAGGACCTGCCAGCAATCCGGCAATAATGTAACCTAAGACTAAAGGCTGTTTTAGCCATTTGAACAACAAGGTTATGATACTGGCCGATATTAATATCAGCGCAAGGTCGGCAATCAAAGTTGGCAAGTGTGACATTAGATGTGGGTTTATTTATTATAACATTCCTGATAGATAATATGTTTCCATCTATAAAAAGATGGAAACAATATAATAAATAGCTGCAGCTAAGAGTCCACTGACTGGAATTGTAAGAATCCAGGCAGTCATGAGGCTTTGGGTTACTCCCCAACGAACGGCAGAGAGGCGTTTAGTTGCACCTACTCCAATAATCGCTCCTGTGATAGTATGTGTAGTACTAACGGGGATTTTCAACATTTCCGTAATGTAGAGAGTGAAAGCACCTGCTGTTTCGGCAATCACTCCTTCCAATGGGGTTACTTTGGTAATTTTTGTTCCCATTGTTTTCACTATTTTCCAGCCACCGGACATCGTACCGAGTGAAATTGCTGTGAAGCACGAAAAAGCAACCCAGTCGGGAAGGTCATTGATGCTGTTGATACCCATGCCCAATCCCATTGAATGGCCGGCTATCATGGCAGCGGCAATAATACCCATTACTTTCTGTGAATCGTTCAAGCCATGTCCGACGCTGAAGAGGGCGGAGGATACGAGTTGTAACCTCTTGAACCATTGCTCGGCTGTGTGAGGATGTGCGCGTCGGCAGATGTAGAGGACAAACAGGGTGAAACCAAAAGCAATGACCATTCCGATAAAAGGAGCCAGAAAGATAAAGGCTGCAATTTTAAGAATGATGTTAAGCTGAATTGCTTCAAATCCGTTTGCCATAATGGCAGCTCCTGCAAACCCTCCGATAAGGGTGTGTGAGGAAGAAGACGGAATCCCTTTCCACCAGGTAACCAGGTTCCAAGTGATAGCCGCTATAATTCCTGCTAATATAATGGGCAGGGTGATATATTGCTCTACCACAGTCTTGGATACTGTATTGGCGATACCGAATCCACCTATTATATATTTGGCAATGAAGAAGGCTACGAAGTTGAAGAAAGCAGCCCATATTACAGCTTGAAAGGGAGTAAGCACCCTGGTAGATACGATGGTAGCTATTGAGTTTGCTGCATCGTGAAAGCCGTTGATATAATCGAATATCAGAGCCAGAATGATGATAGTTACTAATAATTCCATGTGTTCCGGCTTGCTTTATGCGTACTTTACAATCAGGTTTTTGAGAATCTTACCTACATGCTCTGCAGCATCGGTCGTTTTTTCCAGTTCATGCATGATCTCCTTTATTTTGATAAGTTCAATGCAATCTTTTTCCTCTTCGAAAAGTTTGGTGATAAAGAATTCGTATACATCATCCGCCTGGTTCTCGATTTCATGCAGTTTGGAGCAGTATTCGCGGAGAAGAGTCGGTTTCTTACGGAATGTTTCGAGTTCGTCCATGGCTTTGCATATATAGATCGCTTCCTCCTGAATCAAACGGCTCAACTCTTTGCCATTCTCTGAAATAGGACGGGGATTGTAAATAGAGATTCGTTTGGCACAACTGTTTATTCCGTCAATGACGTCATCCATGCAGGAAGCTAAGTCATGAATATCTTCGCGGTCGAAAGGAGTGATAAAGGTAGTACCTAATTCATCAAAAATCAGGTGTGTCAGTCTGTCGCCTTCCCGTTCCAGGTCTTTGATTTTTTTGTAGTAGTCCGAACGTTCTGTAGGTGAGTCATGTTGCAAGCTTTCTATTAAAACAACTGATGCTTCGCAGAGCACTTCTGATAGCTGTTTCAGTAAAGGGAAAAATTTGGGCTCCTTTGGAGTAAACCGGCTAAAAAAAGAATTTTTCATAAGTGTAAAAACTTTAAATTGTTTTTTCTTCTCTATTTATATTAGTAACAAATGAATACAGATTATAGTTTGCTGTTTTTAAGATTTTAGTTTGGCACGTACTACCTCTATAATGGCAGGCAATACAGAGATAAATATGATGGCTACAATCAGTAACTTCAGGTTTTCCTGCACAAACGGAAGGTCGCCGAAAAAATAACCGGCATAGCAGAATATGGCAACCCAAACGGCACCGCCTACTAAATTATACATCATAAAATAGTAATAATTCATCTTCCCCATTCCTGCTACGAAAGGTGCAAACGTGCGTACTATCGGGACAAATCTGGCTAGAATAATTGTTTTCCCACCATACTTTTTATAGAACTCGTGTGTTTTCTCCAGATAACTTTGTTTGAATATCCTGGAGTTGGGATTATTAAACAGCTTTCGACCGAAGAAATGTCCTATCATGTAATTGCAGGAATCGCCTAATACGGCAGCGGCAAATAAGATAATGACAAGTATATGCACGCTGATGGGTATATCGGGTAATGCTGAAATGGCTCCTGCAACGAAGAGTAAAGAATCACCGGGAAGAAAAGGAGTGACCACTAATCCGGTTTCACAGAAGATGATAAAAAACAAGATGGCGTATGTCCAGGCATGATAATCACGCACAATCATCACCATATATTGATCGATATGAAGTATAAAATCCAATAAAAAGTCCATTTTATATACTTTGGTTATTATTGTAATGAAAGAATGTTATAGGCTTCCAGACCATAGTGAATTCTTTTTTCACTCAAATGGTGGATGCAAACAGAAAGTGGGGCATAAAAGACTTGAATTGTCCTATGCCGAAAAAAGATATAAAATGGCTAAATGAGTATGTGTCCTAATGAATAGATATGATATCTATCGGAATATTTAAAAAGATTGGTATAATATGAAAAACCTGTCCATTGATTTTTAGGAAGTTGAATCTTTAGCGAGCTTAGTATGCGGATAGTGACAGAAGGAATATTGAATCTTAGTATTTTTAAGGGAGAGAGGTGGCGGAAGGAAAATGGATTTAAAACGCCGTTATCGTTATTGTAATTTTGCTTTCCGGCGTATTCTTTTGTCTTGACTAGTTTTTGTTCTTGATCCAGTTGTATAATGCTAGCTTTAGAGGTATATGAATAGGAATAGGTTTGTATGCCGTTACTACCGGCTTCTAACCGGTATGCCTCTTGTGCTTCGTTGGAAATCAGATGGAATCCCCAACACAGAAATACGCCTAATAGTATACAAAATATGTACTTCATCATAACGGCCGCAAAGGTAGAAACTATTTTTATATGAAATACATATTCACAAGCATAATTAACAATTATATCAGTGATTACCGGGAATTATTCTTTGAAGTTACTTATCGTAAATTTCATCGGAGTATATGTTATCCCATTGGTACATTGTTTCTTATTAATTCTCGGATATAACATTGGAATATGATTTCTTTTTCTTTTTTTTTGTAAAAGCTGTAGGGTATTTCCAGTCTGAGCGCTCTTATAAATAGAAACGTAATTTATTTACCTTTAAAAAGCATCAGTATGAAGAATGTAGAAAAACACTTGGTTGGATGGCTGTCAGTTTGTTTGCTGCTTTGTAGCTTTCCTGTGTGGGCGCAAGGAGATGCCGGAGATTATCTAACAATCGTTGGTATGGTGAAAGACAAGCAAAATAAAAAAGCTCTGGAGAACGTAAATGTATCTGTGCATGGCAGTAATATCGGCACTGTGACGAATGCGGAAGGAGTATTTGCTTTGAAAATCAAAAAAACAGAAGCGCCGCGCGAACTAGAGGTTTCACATATAGGTTATGTAAATAATCATATCTCTCTGGAGAAAGAAACACCCTCTAAGTTGACGGTTTGGCTGACACCTCATGCCAACCTGCTGAATGAAGTGGTGGTGTTTGCTGAAAATCCACGTATGATTGTAGAGAAGGCAATCAGTAAGATTCCTCTAAATTATAGTGATAAGCGTGATATGCTGACGGGATTTTATCGGGAGACTGTACAGAAAGGGCGTCGGTATATTGGTATATCGGAGGCTGTGATCGATGTGTCCAAAACAGCCTACACTAATAGAAATACTAATTATGACAAAGTAAGGGTGGTGAAGGGACGTCGCCTGCTTAGCCAGAAAGCGAGTGATACATTAGCTGTCAAGGTTGTTGGCGGCCCTAACTTGAGTATCACTTTGGATGTTGTGAAGAACAAGGGAGCATTACTCGATATGGAAGAATTGAATAATTATGAGTTCTGGATGGCGGAATCCATGCTTATAGATAACCGTATGCAGTATGTTATTAATTTCCGCCCCAAGGTAATCCTTATGTATGCTCTCTTGTATGGCAAATTATATATCGATCGTGAACGCTTGTCATTTACCCGTATAGAGATGAGTCTGGACATGCAGGATAAATCGAAGGCAACCACTGCCATTCTATATAAAAGACCTCTCGGTTTAAGATTCAAGCCGCAAGAGCTGTCCTACCTGGTCACTTATAAAGATGTGGAGGGAAAAACTTATCTGAATTATATTAGCAACACAATCCGTTTCAAATGTGACTGGAAGAAGAAACTGTTTTCCACAAGCTATACAGTAGCTTCCGAAATGGTCGTGACCGACAAGAAAGAAGGAATGTTGGAGACTATTCCCAACAAAGAAGCCTTCAGCTTGAATCAAATATTCTATGATAAAGTAGACGAATATTGGAGTCCGGACTTTTGGGGAAACTACAATATCATCGAACCTACGGAATCTTTGGAGCACGCAGTGGATAAATTAAAAAAGCAATCGAATTGAAACAGGGATAGTTTTCTTATATTTGAGGTCAATCATAAAGAAAAGCAAGTATGCTGGATGAACTGCTCATACTAAAAAAGATAAAGGGAGGTGACATAAAAGCGTTTGAGGAACTCTTTCGCCGTTACTATTTTCCTCTTTGCTGTTATGCGGCAGGCATTACCGGGCAAATGGAAGTGGCTGAAGAGATTGTGGAGGAACTTTTTTATGTATTTTGGAAAGAAAGGGAGCGCTTACAGATCTTTCAGTCCGTTAAAAGTTACTTGTATAGAGCGACTCGTAATCAATCTTTGCAGTATTGCGAACACGAAGAAGTTCGGAACAGATACCGTGAAACTGTATTGACCACTTCCAACCCAGAGCAGTCAACAGATCCTCATCAACAGATGGAGTATGAGGAATTGGAGAGATTCATAAATGGAACCCTTGAAAAGCTGCCGGTTCGCAGACGGAGGATTTTCGAGATGCATCGTCTGGAAGGGCGGAAATATGTCGAGATAGCGACGCAGCTTTCGCTTTCTGTTAAGACAGTAGAGGCTGAAATGACAAAAGCCCTTCGGACATTACGAGAAGAAGTAGAAATTTATATTCACATGAAGTGATGAAAACAGATATTTATAAAATAAAGACAGATCAGGCGTGGAATCGATTGTATAATCGCTTGGACAATGACCGTTTACTTGCGAAAGTGGATGAAGGCCACCATACACGCAAATATTCACAATGGATCAGGTACGGAGCAGTTGCCGCCGTTTTGATAGGCGTCATTTGGGGAACTTTGTATTGGGTGACCGGTTCTGATAAAGAACTGGCACAGCATCTTCTTACACAGGAAAATCAAGGTGTTTCCACTTTGGCAACGACTCTCGAAGACGGTTCTGTCGTACTCTTGGCAAAAGAAACTTCCCTGTTATATCCGAAACATTTTATTGCTGATAAACGGGAAGTGAGTCTACAGGGAAATGCGTTCTTTGACGTAGCAAAGAAGCAGGGACAACCCTTTTGGATTGACACGGAGCAAGCTAAGATTGAAGTGCTAGGTACTGCTTTCAGTGTGCAAAGTGATGAAAATGCTCCGTTCCGTTTATCCGTACAAAGAGGGATAGTGAAGGTTACTCTAAAAAAAGGAAATCAGGAGTGTTATGTAAAAGCGGGGGAAACGGTAGTAGTGCGATCACAACAATTAGTCGTTTTGGATACAGATAAGGAGAATGAAGAGTGGGGCAGCTTCTTTAAGCATATACGATTTAAAGATGAATCGTTAGCGAACATTCTGAAAGTCATGAATCTGAATTCGGATAGTTTGCAAATACAAGTTGTCTCACCGGCATTGGAGGAACGTCGGCTGACTGTCGAATTCTCTGACGAATCTTCTGAAGTTATAGCTAATCTGATAGCTAATGCGCTCGGTCTGCAATGTATCCGGCAAGGAGATATTCTTTTATTATCGGAATAGAACTCATTAAAGTTGGGAAAAATGAAACAGTCTTATCATTATCTGTCCGTTCTGCTGATACTCTTCTTCTTCGTCGATATGATGAGAGCGGATGGAAGTGATGTGCTGGAACGTATAGTCAGACTTCCCAAGATAAAAGTACTGTTTATTCATTGTTGAGTGATGTCTCTCAACAGTCGGGATATATGTTTATTTATGATAGTAAAGTCATTGATAATGATGCAGTAGTGAAGATAAAGGGAGGCGAACGTTCCATTCGTCAGGCAGTGTATGACATCGTAGGAAATACCAGTCTGGAGTTTCAAGTGATGGGCACTCACATCCTGATTACTCTCCCTTCGGAGAAAAAGGTACGTGTGCAACAAGATTTTGTTCCGGAACAGATAACAAACTTTGTCATTATCGGCACTTTGCTGGATAAGGAGACAGGAATACCTATCTCTTCTGCTACTGTTGGAGTGCGAGGAACATCTATTGGCAGTATAACGAATCAGAATGGAGATTTTAAACTGTCTTTACCCGATTCTTTGAAAAATGATTCGATTACTTTTTCTCATATAGGTTATCTTTCACAGGACATAGAGTTTGCTTTGCTGATTGGACGGCACAATATACTTAGTCTCGAACCTAAAATTGTCCCTTTGCAGGAAGTGGTGATTCGTCGAAGTGATCCAAAGAAACTTTTGCGTGAAATGATTGAGCGGCGGAATAAGAATTATTCGCATACTCCGGTATATCTGACTACTTTTTATCGTGAAGGAGTTCAGTTGAAAAACAAATTTCAAAACTTGTCGGAAGCTGTGTTTAAGGTTTATAAGACATCCTCATATTCTTCTGTACCGGATCAGGTGAAGCTGTTGAAGATGAGTCGGCTAAGTAATGTAGAAGCAAAAGACAGCTTGCTTGTAAAAGTAAAATCCGGAATTCAGGCTTGTATCCAGATGGATATCATCAAAGATATGCCCGAGTTCCTGACTCCTAGTGTAGAGAAGGGTATTTATGACTATACTTCAGAAGGAGTAACATTTTTAGAGGACCGATTTGTAAATGTGGTGTATTTTGAGCAGAAAAAGGGAATCAGCGAACCTCTTTTTTGTGGAGAGCTATTTCTTGATTCCGAGACAAGTGCTCTATTGCAAGCCCGTCTGGAAGTTCATCCTGTATATGTGAAGAATGCGGCAGGTATGTTTGTCGAAAGGCGTACGCGTAACGTGCGAATGATTCCTCAAAAGGTGGTATATACAATTTCTTATAAACCGTGGCAAGGGACTTATTACATACACCATATCCGTGGAGATCTTCATTTCAAAGTGAAACGGACAAAAATGCTGTTCGGCAGCCGGGATCTTCATATCTGGTTTGAGATGATTACTTGCAAGGTGGATACCGAACAAGTGGTCGTATTTCCCCGTACAGACAGATTGCCCACCCGTACCATCTTCTCTGACACCTATTTCAAATATGATGAGAACTTTTGGAAGGACTTCAACGTGATCCCATTGGAAGAGGAAATCAGTAAACTGATAGAAAAGATCTCTTTGAAGATAGAAGAAATAGGTGATTGATTTGTTTTGTCATTCAATGAGATTGCTGTACCTTTGCATCCGGTTTAAAAGATTGTATGTTATGGAATTACCAAAAGATCCGATGATGTTGTTCAGCGTCATCAATATGAAGTTACGTGATTGTTATTCTTCACTTGACGAACTTTGTGAAGATATGAATGTGGACAAGGATGAATTAGTGAATCAGTTGAAAGCCGTGGGCTTTGAATATAGTGTAGAACACAATAAGTTCTGGTAATCATTTTCTTGTTTACAACTTATAGATAAA
Organism: Bacteroides celer; assembly: GCF_002632415.2. Lineage (NCBI taxonomy): Bacteria > Pseudomonadati > Bacteroidota > Bacteroidia > Bacteroidales > Bacteroidaceae > Bacteroides > Bacteroides celer. Next base: position 1,915,030 of record NZ_CP178209.1, read on the forward strand.
CTACTAAAAGTGCCTTCATCGCCTTTACAAAGGATATGGAGGCACTTTTTATATTTTATGCGCAGCTTCTCTCTTACTCTTTCTTGTTAATAAAAGCAAAATGCGGATTCCCGTATTTAACTTCCCCGCTCTTCTTCGTTCTAACTAATAAAGCTCAGAAAAAGAATTGATGATAAACGAGAATAAAATTCGTGAAGCTTGTGCCTCGAATCGCGAACGGGGATTCAAGATGTTGATGGACTCTTTTCAGGTACCGATATATAATTATATCCGTAGACTGGTCGTATCTCATGAAGATGCGGAGGATGTGCTTCAGGAAGTCTTTATCCGGGTGTTCCGGCATATCGATCAGTTTCGCGAAGAAAGTTCACTGTCAACCTGGATTTACCGGATTGCCACGAATGAGAGTTTACGCTTGCTGAACGGTCGTAAAGATGAGGGAGTTGTTTCTGCAGAAGATGTTCAGGAAGAGTTGATGGGCAAGTTGAAGGCTTCCGATTATATTGATTATGAAAATGAGCTGGCAGTGAAGTTTCAGGAGGCCATTCTAAGTTTGCCTGAAAAGCAACGGCTTGTATTCAACTTACGTTATTACGATGAACTTGAATATGAAGAGATTGCCCGTGTACTGGATAGCAAAGTGGATACACTAAAAGTGAATTACCACTATGCGAAAGAGAAGATTAAGGAATATATATTAAACAGATAGAATGATGAAAAAGGATTTTGATTTTGACGATATTGGTAAACGGACACCTTACCGTACCCCCGATGGATTCTTCGAGGATGTGCAACGAAAGGTGATGGAACGCGCCGGAGTGAAGCCACAGCGGAAATCTCACATGAAGCTGATTATTTCTACGGTGATTACCATAGCAGCAGTATGGGTCGGATTTCTGTTTGTTCCATCTTTGAGACAGGCAGATGAGGTTAAAACACCTTCTTCGAAAGTATTAGCCAATGGTGCGGAACCTGTAGATAAATGGATTAAAGAACTATCGGATGAGGAGTTGGAAGAGCTCGTCAGCTTCTCTGAAAATGATATATTTTTGAATTAAGTAACTCAATCATTATTTTAAACGTGAAGATTATGAAGACTAAATTTATTTATGTAATTTTGGCTGTTCTTTTGATGGGAAGCCAGATGACTTTGTCTGCACAGAATACGGATAACAAACAAAAAAAACAGCGTCCTACACAGCAGCAAATGATGCAAATGCAGGTGGACCAGATGGTGAAAACATTGATGCTGGATGATGCAACAGCTGCTAAGTTTACTCCGGTTTATGAGAAATATCTCAAAGAATTGCGTGAATGCCGTATGATGAATCACAAGCCGAGAACAGAAAAAGCTAAGGCTACAGATGCTAATGCTAAAAAAGAACGGCCGTCCATGACTGATGACGAGATTGCGACCATGTTGCGGAATCAGTTTACTCAAAGCCGTAAAATGCTGGATGTTCGTGAAAAGTATTACAATGAATTCAGCAAGATACTTTCGCAGAAGCAAATTTTGAAGATTTATCAGCAGGAAAAGATGAATGCTAATAAGTTTAAGAAAGAGTTTGACCGCAGAAAAGGACAGAAACCGGGACAGGGACATCACCAGGGACAAAGACCTCGCGCTCCACGTCCGGACCAGAAATAAAGATTAGGTTTATTTTATTATAGTTTTATTTTACTAAATCAACACAATTTGAACATAGACAGCCATATTTATTCTTCTCAGTACCGTTTGATTACTTGTTATGTCTTGTTACTGATTAGTTTGACTGTTTTTGCTCAGTCCGGCAAAGAGCGTTTTTCCGGTCGTGTGATTGATACTGAAACCTATCAGCCGGTACCGTTTGCTACGGTCCGGCTTTTAGCTTTACCGGATAGTACATTGTTGGGCGGCGGCGCTACGGATGCTATCGGTAAATTTCAACTTTCCGTTTCCATTCCTAATCATGCAATTAAAGCGAAGTCTTTATTATTACAGGTGTCATATGTCGGATATAAGCAGGTTTTTCATCCCATTTCCATTTCCAGCAAAAGCTCTTCTTACGAATTGGGGGATATAAATCTGACTCAGGAAAGTTATGCTTTGGATGAAGCAGTGGTAGTAGGGCAGGCTCCAATGGCGGTGACAGAGGGGGATACAACGGTATTCAACGCTTCTGCCTATCGTACTCCCGAAGGCTCAATGCTTGAAGAATTGGTAAAACAGCTTCCGGGAGGTGAAATAGATGCAGACGGTAAGTTGCTAATACATGGCAAGGAAGTAAAAAAGATTTTGGTGGACGGTAAAGAGTTTTTCTCTGATGATCCGAAAGCTGCTCTTAAAAATCTTCCTGTGGAGATGGTGGAGAAGTTAAAAGCGTATGAACGTCAATCGGATTTGGCACGTCTTACGGGAATAGATGACGGAGAGGAAGAGATGATTCTGGACTTGTCTGTGAAAAAAAATATGAAACGGGGCTGGATGGAGAATTTTATGGGAGGATATGGAAGTAAAGACCGTTATGAATTAGCCAATACCTTGAACCGTTTTCGTGAAAACTCTCAATTAACCATTATCGGGAATCTGAATAATACCAATAACCAGGGATTCTCGGAATTACAGAATGAATCTTCCAGTTCAACAGGCAATATCCGTAGCCGGATGGGACTGACTACCTCCCGCTCATTGGGGCTTAATGCGACTTATGATTGGAAGCGCGTTAAATTACGTTCAAATATTCAATATGTCGGCACCGATCGTTTGGAAGATAGCCGTACCACAGTCGACAACTTTCTCCGGGAAGATAAATCAATCAATCTGGGCACGAGTCATAGCCGACAACAGAATCACGAACTGGTAGCCAATGCTTCTCTTGAATGGAAAATGGATTCTGTTACTACATTGATTTTCCGTCCTCAATATCGTTTCGCTGCCAATGACAGAGAGAATAATGGCTTTCAGGAAGGGTGGGGGAGTGATGTCTTGTTGAATGAAAGAGAGTCCTCCGGCACCAATCATAATTCCCGGTATAATCTGACGATGATGTTGCAACTTAGCCGGAAATTGAGTCGTTTGGGGAGAAATGTTGCTTTGAAGGTAGACTATGGTACTAATGCTTCAGCTACAGACCGAAAGAGTCTTTCCACCACCCGGTACTTCAAAAATAATACGAAGAAGATTCAGAATCAGAAAATAGAGGATGATGTTGACGGCTATAATTACCGGGTGCAACTGGTGTATGTAGAACCATTGCCGTGGCGGCATTTCCTGCAACTTCGTTACAGCTATCAGTATAGAGTGAACAATTCGGATCGTTTTGTCTATGACTGGGATAAGGAACTGGAAGAGTTTGCTCCTGACTTTGATGAAGACTCTAGTAACCGTTTTGAAAATCAATACAGTAATCACTTAGTGAACCTTGCCATACGTACTTCACAAAAGAAGTATAATTATAATATTGGTGTTGATTTTGAACCTCAAAAGTCTGTTAGCCATTCATTGTTGAGTGATGCTCCCGAAGATCAGTTGGAAAGATCGGTCATGAATTTTTCGCCTACTGTCAATTTCCGCTATAAGTTTTCAAAACGCACCCGTTTGCAAATTGTGTATAGGGGAAAAGGGAAACAGCCTAATATACGTGATCTCCAACCTGTGACCGACCGTACCAACCCTTTGAATATCCGTGTCGGAAACCCTTCGTTGAAGCCTTCATATATGAATACTTTTACGCTGAATTTCAATTCTTATAATACCAAATATCAGCGAAATATGGTAGCTACCGCTTTATTCGAGAATACCATTAACAATATAACTAATCAGGTGACTTATGATAGTGAAACCGGTGTACGAACTACATCTCCGGTCAATATGAATGGTAATTGGCGGGGCATGGGTTCTTTTTCTCTCAATACCCCTTTTAAGAATCGTAACTGGATATTTCGTACTTACTCCTATCTGCAATACCGGAATCAGAATGGCTATACAACCTTGAACAAAGAAGAACCGGTGAAAACTTCCGTACAGCATTTAACGGGACGTGAACGTCTACGGATTACTTATCGTACCCGCCAAATGGAACTTACAGGGCTTGTTGGTCTGACTTATAACAATTCTTATAATGACGTACGGGAGAAACGTACTGAAACTTTTGATTATCAGGCAGGAACTGAATTGCAGCTTTATCTTCCCTGGGGGATGGAGTTATATAATGACCTGACTTATTTCCTTCGTACCGGATATGGTTATGAGGGTTATGCCAAAGCAAATTTCATGTGGAACTGTCAGCTGTCAAAAGCCTTTTTGAAGAGGAAACAGTTACTAATCCGCTTTAAAATATATGATATTCTTCATCAGGACATTTCTATGATACGCACGATAACCGCTACTGCCATTCGTGACACTGATTATAATGCACTGGGTTCTTACTTTATGGTGCATGCTATCCTTCGTTTGAATATGATGGGAAAATAATTAGAAATTAAATCTTCATTAGTTTGAAAACCACAGCAGGGTTTTGATTGTTGTATGTCCTACGTATAAAAACAATGTAAGGCTGGCTGAATGTTTCGACTGATAAAAAAGATAAAAGATAAAGGTCGTTGGCGCATTTTTAAACTGAAGTTGATTGATGCCCGACTGTACTTTGTCAGTATCTTCGTAGGATTACTGACAGGACTTGTGGCTGTGCCTTATCATTACCTATTACAGTTTTTCTTTAATCTCCGTCACGATTTCTTTGATTCTCGTCCCCAATGGTATTGGTACATACCTCTTTTTCTTTTGATGTGGGGAATACTTGTATTCGTATCCTGGTTGGTAAAGAAAATGCCGCTTATTACCGGTGGGGGTATTCCGCAAACACGTGGAGTTATCAATGGCAGGGTTGATTATAAACATCCTTTTCTGGAATTGGTGGCAAAGTTTGTAGGTGGAATACTTGCATTAAGTACTGGATTGTCTTTGGGGCGTGAAGGTCCCTCCGTGCAAATAGGTTCGTATGTTGGATATTTGGTATCCAAATGGGGGAGGGTGCTTAGCGGTGAACGGAAACAACTATTGTCTGCCGGCGCCGGTGCCGGGTTAGCTGCTGCTTTTGCTGCCCCATTGGCTTCATCATTGTTGGTGATCGAATCTATCGAGCGGTTCGATGCACCTAAAACAGCTATTACCACTCTTTTGGCAGGAGTAGTGGCAGGTGGAGTTGCCAGTTGGATTTTCCCGATCAATCCTTATTTTCATATTGATGCTATTGTACCGGAGATGACTTTCTGGGGGCAAGTGAAATTGTTTCTTTTGCTGGCAGCAGTGGTTTCTGTCTTTGGAAAGTTCTTTTCTGTCACCACTCTTCAGGTGAAACGTATTTACCCTGCTATTAAGCATCCGGAATACGTGAAGATGTTGTATTTGCTTTTTATCGCTTTTCTGATTTCTATGGCTGAGTTTAATCTGACCGGAGGAGGGGAACAGTTCTTGTTATCACAAGCTATGCATCCGGACACGCATATTCTCTGGATTGTCGGCATGATGTTGTTGCATTTTGTTTTTAGCACTTTTTCTTTTTCTTCGGGTTTACCGGGAGGAAGTTTTATCCCGACGCTGGTGACGGGAGGACTTCTTGGACAAATAGTGGGATTAATTATGGTTCAACAGGGTGTTATTGCTTATGAGAATATTAGTTATATCATGTTGATTTGTATGTCTGCATTCCTTGTTGCAGTAATCCGTACCCCTTTGACAGCTATTGTACTAATAACCGAGATTACGGGGCATTTGGAAGTCTTTTATCCTTCTATTGTTGTAGGAGGATTAACTTATTATTTTACGGAAATGCTTCAAATCAAACCGTTCAATGTTATTTTGTATGACGATATGATTCATTCGCCTGCATTTAAGGAAGAACCGCGTTACACATTGTCTGTAGAAATAATGAGCGGCTCTTATTTAGACGGGAAAATAGTAGATGAACTTCGTTTACCGGAGCGTTGTGTGATAATTAATGTTCATCGTGACCGGAAGAATTTGCCTCCTAAAGGGCAGACATTAATGCCCGGCGATCAGGTGCAAATAGAGATGGATTCGCAGGATATAGAGAAACTGTATGAACCTTTAGTCAGTATGGCGAATATTTATTAAGTGTCTGGCTCTTATCCTTTGATATATACAAAAATAGCTGAAAGAGAGATTCTTCCAGCTATTCTTGTTTCAGTATATTAAGTACTTATTTTTTCTTATACCAATCGGCGTTTGTACCATATTTAGCCCAGTCTATAAATTTAGGATAGATTTCGCTGATAGACTTCTTCTCGTTTTTATCGAAGTTCTTTAGTTCTGCAATATCATTAGCATTGGCATTTGACAAATAGAATGCAAAAGGATAAATATTCTCTTGATTCGATACATAGTAAATGCCTTCATTAGGTTTAGAACAGTCTTCATATTGTCCGAAGAGAGAAGTATCGACTTTAGAAGTTGGTTTCTTCATAGGACAATGAACTTCCAAGCGATTACCTTCTTTGCTAGGACGGTATATGAATGCATCGATTGATGTTTCCTGCTTTTTATTCGAGTTTTTATCTCCGTATTTGAATGTTACTTTATATTCGGCATTTGGGTTTGTTTTAACATTATCTGTCAATATGATTGCATTGCTTTCACGAGTAAATTTGTCAGCTCCCGAAGCTACAGTAAAGTCCTTTTCATTTTCTTTTCTAATAAAGTATTCAATTGACTGTGCATTTCCCTCATTTGAAAGAATGAAACCTAATCCGTTAGTGAATACAGTCGATTTATTATATAAAGTTTTAAATGTAAATGACTCGCTTAAGATTTCATTGAATATATTGAATACTTTTTGATAAGTATACTGAACCAATACGTCATTCATATCGTAATCACCAGCTTTAGGCCATTCATCTTCAAATGGCGTATACACCTGTCTTTTCAATAGTTGTATTTAAGTCTTCATCTACAGGAGGAACATTAGTGATTTCAGGATTGGCTTTTAATGAGAATACAACATCTGTAAAATTCTGATCATCCATGAACTCTTCAAAGGCGATAGCAATGTTACTGTTTTTATCTTTAAACATAGCTGTACGTACATCTATACCGCTATTAACTTTAGTACTAAATCCTTTTGTGGAACTGGCATAAAATCCTTCGGTTAGAGTATAACTGTTGAAACCTGTAAAATAGGTGTTCCATGCGTTGCAAGCGAGAATAAAACCAATGTAGTATCCTTTGGGGAAGTTCTTGCCTTTTGGATATTCCGGATCATCAAAATATTTTAGTTGTACAGCTGTACCTTCTTTTATACCTTGGGGAGAGGCTTGAAGGCTTCCATTATTCCAGGTCATTTGAGTATTGGGGAATACAGCATATACTTTTACGTCTTTCAGACTGGCAGGAGCTTGATCGTATCTGTAATAGTAGTAGCCTAATGAACTGTTCCAACAGGTCCATCCTCTTAATGCAGTTAGTACTACGGCTGTTTCATCTTCCTCTACATATAAGTCGGCTTGAGTACGATATTCCTCTGGACAACTTCCTAATGTATTCAACACTTTGCTTACAGTAGTACGTAATTCGTTCATTTCAGATTTACTTAAAGTGAGCTTAGGATCATTACCTTTATAAGCATAATCAATAACTCCACTGCGATCGTCGAATGAACCGAGATTAGTATTCCAACCTAGATTATTAAACCGATTTCTATCAAACCGGGTTGACTCTCTGTAGGATGCTCCGGTAGTAAGTTGTTCATCTGTGTCTGATACTTTCAAAACACCGTTAACTATTTTTCCAGGGATTGCCTGTCTGGCAAAAGGTGATGTAGAAACGATATACACATTAGATACATAAGCCGGCAATTCAACCGTTGCGGTGAATTTACCTTGTTCATCTGTCCATGCACCATCTAATGCCTGAACGTTTTCTTTTAGAATGGTGGTGTTTTCACCTTCAATCAATGGATTTCCATCATAAATGGAAAAAGGAACTCTTGATTCGGAATTGGAATAATCAATTTCTACTTGTACTTTTTGTATAGTAGAAAAATTAGAGGTGTTAATTTCTGCCCCTGGAGCTTCTTGGTATAAGTCTTTATCACTATCCACACAACTGCTTATACCCACTACAATTACCATTGTGCATGCTAACCAAAATCTTCTCATATCTAATAGTTTTTGTTTATGCGATACTTTAGTTCGTTTTGTTTTTAAAAGAAACCCGTAAGTTCTTTGAAGTTCAAAGGCTTACGGGTACAAAGATATATATAATATTCAACACAACCATAAAATAGTTGAATATTTTTTCAAAATATGTTCTATAACTTGTATTTTCTAATCTTTTATTCCATACTTCTTAACCATGCAATTTCTTCTTTCCATTTACTTTCATCCGGAGTTTCGAGTATTAACGGTATATTATCAAATCTGGAATCTTGCATTAATCTTTCAAAAAAAGCTTTGCCAATCAATCCTTTACCAATGCTGTCGTGGCGGTCAACATGGGTGCCTAATGCTTTTTTAGAATCATTCAAGTGCATACCACGGAGGTAGTTGAATCCGACTTCTTTATCAAATACATCAAATACTTTATCATATTCATTGACAATATCGTAACCAGCGGTATAGGTATGGCAGGTATCGAGACAAACACCTACCCGGTTCTTATCGTTTACCCGATCAATGATATATTTCAATTGCCAGAATTCGCTTCCTAAATTACTTCCTTGTCCGGCAGTGTTTTCAATAACGGCTGTTACACCCTTTGTTTTCTCTAAAGCGAGATTAATGCTTTCTGCGATAAGTGACAGACAATCTTCTACCGATACTTTATTGAGAGAACTACCAGGATGAAAATTTAAAAGTTTCAATCCAAGCTGTTCGCAACGTTGCATTTCATCCAGAAAAGCGGCACGGCTTTTTTGAAGTCCCTCTTCCTCCGGATGCCCCAGATTGATAAGGTAACTGTCATGTGGAAGGATATATTCCGGTTGGAAAACATATTTCTCACAATTCTCTTTGAAGAGACTGATACTTTCTTCTGTTAGAGGTTTACTTACCCATTGACGTTGATTCTTGGTGAATAACGCAAAAGCATTTGCTCCTATTTCGTGCGCATTAATGGGTGCGAACTCTACGCCACCAGAGGCGCTAACATGTGCTCCGATATATTTCATTGTTCTTTCTTAATTTATTTTACTCTGCAAATATAACGTTTTTAAAGGAGTATATGTTTGTAGAGAGAACTCTTCTTGGTTACAATTCATAGGATCATGTACTTTATACTCTGTTCTTTATCTTTTATTCTCTATAAAAAATATCCCGTTATTCAATTTTCTATAAATTGAATAACGGGACAGTTTTTTGGGGGGAGAGATTAAATCTCAAAATCCGGTAAATAGTCTGTCAGGACTTTATTAACCTGTTTCCCTTTTACCTGATCTGTTACCGTCGTTGCACCTTCCTTTTTACCGGCATCGTAGTTTAAGGAAACTTTCTCCACTTTATTACTAACGTGAATAGCGGCTTTTCCTTTTTCCGTAAGGTTGCAAGTGATAGTCCAGTCACCTACTTGAATGATATTGCCTTTGCGAACTACCTGCATATCCGGACGGTTGTCTCCATGTGTATCCATCACAGTCAGGAAACGGGCGGTTTTGCAAGGAACAGTTGTAGAAGAGAAATGCCAGTGATTAGGATATTTCACTGCTTTTCCTTGTGCATTCGTCACATTTTTCCAGTTGGTCGGAGCACAGAAGAAAGTATCTACCATTGCCTGTTCCGTTTTTGCCGAACTGAAAAGATGGGCAACAGAGATACCGCCAGCTTTATTCCTTCCGGTTACTTTCACCTCATCGGTCAGTTCCTGTATTTCCATCGGTAATTCTACAGTATGTAAAAGGTAACTCCATGTAACAGCCTCCTTTCCTTCCAGTTCATCATAAATCACGAAAACTCCGGTACTTCCCAGTTGGATGATATGACGGCGGAACATATTCAGTTTGTTCTCATCCCATCCTTTTTCAGGCGTATATTGCGTACCGGATAGTTCTCCACGTTTCAGCCATAGGGGAGAAGTCACTTTACCATAAGCATTGGAAGCATCTCCTACCATATAAGCGATTTTTTCTCCTTCATACCAACGCGGAATCCAGCCATATCCTTCCGTTCCAATCTTTTGAGTCATTCCATTTACCAAAATGCTGTTGTGTGCACGGGTGTTACGGTAAGAATACATACAATGATCGTCCGTAAAACCTGTACGATGTCCGCTGCTGTAAAAAATGGCTTTACCTCCATAGAATGTATTAAAAGCATTCTGATTGGCCAGTGCATGGGAAGTGGAACCATAAGAACTGGAGCGGAACGATAACATGGCATTCTTATCTATATCTCCCAAAGAGGTATTCATCGTACCGATTCCCGTTTCATTGAATACTTTCGCCATGGGTAGTTCGGCAAGAGTATGTCCTTCTTTGGGGAGAGCTTTCTTGGTTGTACAACGATACCAGGTCAAGTCTCCGGATTTTCCGAGGAAAGTTTTTTCCATGATATCCGGTTCCTTTTGCAGAATGGTACGTACATAAGCGGCCGCCCACGGATTATTACATTCACGTGCCAAGGCATCCGCATAACCTACTCGTGTACCGTTCGGCTTCATCTTGCTTTCATGTGAATTACCTTGTCCGGCAGATTTTGAGAATGGAGGCTGCTGGTAGATGACGTAAAATACATTGTTGTTATACCACGGATCAGCGAAGAAATCGAATCCGCTGATACGGGAGTAGAAAGCGGGAACTTCAATCAATGTGCGAAGATTGACCTGGAAATAGGAATCACCATTGTGCCATCCTCCATCCGCATTGAGGCCCGGAAGACGGGATACCCATTCATTGTAGCAATAATCCACCCAGGTGGAAGCCATCGGTAGCTCACCATACGTAGCAAATGCCGCCATATTCAAGATACGGAAAGTCATTTGCCAGACATGATTATCAGCAATGCGGTTTTCCAAGTGATTGACATATTCATGATAGAACTTCTTTCCATTGTCATGAATCGTTCTTAGGAGTAGTTTTCTCTCATTCGGAGTCAACAGATTGTACCATGCATCATACGCTGAAGTACTCATGGACAGAATAGTAGAACGATTGAAATCTCCGGCAAAGTATTTACTGTTTTTCCAGGAAAGAATTTCGGAAAGCCGCTTTATACCTTCTTTGTAGTATACCTCGTCTTTCGTTAGCAGGTAAGCGCGTACCATGGCTTCGATATTTGCTTCTTCACGGTCTACAATCTTACGACTTTCCCGAATCAGGGCAGAACGATATTGAACAATGTTTGTCAGCTTGACAACCTGGGTTGTATCAATTTCTTCTTCCAGATGTTTCAGCGGGTGGTTCAGGCATTTATCGGCTTTTCGGATATAAGCCTGTGCCTCCGGATTGTTTTTATTCCGTTCGATGATATTATCCCAATCTTCGGTATCAAGCAAGATGCGGGGATGGGTTTGGGGTAATTTGGCTAATACTTCCTGTAGAGAAGGAGGGCTGAATGTACGTATGTGTTCGTCTATATAAAAATGATAAACAGGTGACCATTCTTCTTTTCCTTCTTTGTCAACGTAGGCATGTTGCCAATACCATTTCCCTTTTTCAAAGAGTTTGAATGGGTTGAAAAAGGCCCATTTTCTTTCGGCGGTAATCACTTCCGATTTGAATTCGGGGTCGCGTGCGATACGGATGCGGTAGGTTACTTCCGGTTTGTAGTCCTCTTCTTCAACTCCGTCCAATACGGCACCGAGGTGCGGGAACTTATCCGGCCACATAAAACGCGGAGGATTGACGGTAATATGCTGTCCGTCCAGGGGCGAAGGCGTTTCGCGGACTTCATGCATCAAGGTCTGTTGAGTCAGATGCATGATTCCTTTTTGTGCATACCCGTTGGCGAATAGCAAAAGGGTGAACAAGAGGAAAATAGATATTCGTTGTTTCATCATATAACTTTGCTTTTATTATTCATCGCTTTGTTGTTCAGCGTTGTTTGAACAAATCTTTCAGACGAATAGTCTTGTTATTAATCAGTGGACGTGCCCAGAAACCAATAAAGGTGATATATCCTACGAAAACAAGGATAAAGAGCATACCTGTGCGAAGTGATGTTGCATCTGCCAGCGTACTTACAATCATCGGACCACCGGCACCACCTACAATTGCTGAGCATAGTATACCTGCGAATGAACCGTGGTGCTGTGACGCAGAGTTCAGTGCTAATGAGAATACGATGGAATACATCATGGAGATACTGAAGCCAACAGCTGGGAAAGCAAGCATAGATACTTCTTTACTTCCGAACAATGCTGATAATAATAGAATGATCGTCAGAATTCCGGAAATCTGTAACAATCGTTTGCTGTCAATCAACTTGAGTAGGATCATGCCTACCAGACAACCGGCTGTCATCAATCCCCAAAAATAGCTCACGGCTTGTGCACCGTCTGTTTGCGGGTTAACTCCATGGTATTGGTCCAGGAAGGTACTCATAAAGATTGAAGTTCCTTGTTCCGTGCTTACATAGCAGAAGATTCCCAGGAAAAACAGCCATACATATTTCTGTTTGAATAAAGCCAGATATGAATCTTTAGATCCGCTTTTCTCGTCTTCTTTCAACTCGATTTTGGGAAAACGGGATACACCGACAGCAATCAGCATGACCAATAGCAGGATTGTAAATACCCAATAAAGAGATACCCACGGCATTTCCCGTGGAGTGACATCGGCCAACAAGTCGATAAAGAAACCCTTACCTGCTGTATATGTCGCCGGATTAAGTTCGCGAATCAGATAAGTATATACCAGAGGACTTAGGAAAGAAGCAATGCCAAACATAAATTGCGCCAGTTCGGCGATAAATGCATAGTTTTCTTCTCCTCCTACGGTACGTTGGAGTGGATTCAATACCGTTTGTAACATGGCCATTCCTAACCCGATGATGAAAGAAGAAGCTAATAACATTGGATACGTGTGCATGCAGGCAAACAAGATGGTACCGATGAACGGCATCAGAAACCCACCGAATAATACCGGCTTTTCACCGAAACGGTCAATGAGCAATCCGGCAGGGATAGACATGATGGCATAGGCCAGGAAGAAAGAAGTCGGGATAAATCCCGCCATTGCCAGGTCGCTTAGATTGAAGTTGTGGATAATATCCGGAATGAGTGGACCTAGAATATTGGTGATAAACGAGATGGTAAACCAGAACGCCATAATCAGCGCCAGCATTCCTAAATTTTTTCTCATAATCTTAAATAGTTGATAGTTGATAAATGATAACTGATAGATGGAAGTTGATAATTAATGATGATTGAGTATTTGTATGTTGGAATAACTTTCATTTACTAACTATCATTTATCAACTATCAACTATCATTTATTTTTGTTTTCATTTGAAAAAGAGTGAAGCAGCTCCAATACTTCCGGCCTTGTTTCCAAGAGCGGCAGCTATGATTTGAGTATTCACGGCGCAGTCGGGGATAGCGTAACTGCGGGCTTTTTCACTTACTTTTTGAATATAAAAGTCTCCGGCTTCGGAAAGTCCTCCACCGATCACAATCTTTTGAGGGCTGAAGATATTGATAAACCCTGCAATTCCGTGTCCCAGAAAATCGCAGTGTTCTTCCAGCGATAGTTGTGCAATCTTATCTCCTTGTTTGTAAAGGCGGACGATCAGTTCTCCATTAATCTCTTCATCCGGGTAGGAGATACCTGCGTCTATTATCCGTTGACTGAAACGGCGTACCAAGGCAGAAGTGGAAGCGTAATGTTCCAGACAGCCGACGGAACCACAGGCACAAGGTTCGCCATTGGCAATGAGAGGCACGTGCCCCAGTTCTGTCCCCCGGTTAGCATAACCGTTGAACAATTTGCCATCAATGACTACTGCACCGCCAATGCCTGTTCCTACTGTTAGGAAAACAACATGAGTGGCTCCCTGTCCGGCTCCATACATTGTTTCTCCTAATCCCATCAGATTAGCATCATTTCCCAATAAAGCCGGGAGTCCGGTTTCCTTTTCAATACGGTCTGCCAGATGTATGTTTTCCCAACCGTTGATGTTTTCCGCACCTCCTAGAACAATACGGTTTGTAGAATCTACGATGCCTGGTGTACCAATTCCTATACCATTGATTTTGTAGCCTTGTTCTTGTGCAAAAGCTTTTACCTCATTGATAGCAGTAACCAACTGTCCGATGACAGCTTCTGCTGATACATCGGCTTTCGACGGTAACTTCCCTTGAAAGTAAAATACGCCTTCATTATCAATTAGGGCGTATTTTACAGAAGTTCCGCCAAGGTCAATTCCTATAGCGTATTCTTTTTCCATATCACCAAGTAATACTTAATACATAATACTTAATACTTAAAAAAATCACACTCTTTCTGCCCAAATCGGTGAACTCCAAGCCCATTGTCCGTCACGTTGGCGAACGCGTACATAGTAGTAGTCCGTATCACGTTGCGGGTCTTTATCTTCCATGTAGTGTTCCAGAGTGAAACAGCTTTCCGGCATAGCACGATTGAAAAGGATCGCCTCGCTCAACCAACCGATCATGAAGTGTGAACGTGAACCTTCGAGCAACTCGCCCAATGTATGTTCAAACTTCTTGCCATTGAATTCGGCAATGATCTTACCGTCTTTGGGCATTTCCACATCCAGAATGACGGCTTGCATGGCTGCTGTAGTCGTATTCGGATTCTTGCTGCTATACATATCCAGTTCGGTTTCCTTGTTGCCAACGGATACGATACGGTTGACATGCGTGTGGAATTCAGTTTCACCTTCTTGCGGAGAAGTGAACGCTGCGCCACGGAAACAAGGAGTTACACTATGGATCTGTCCTTTGTCCACGGACAGTTTACCCTGCCAATGTACGTATTTCTCTTCACGATTCCAACCAAAATCAACTTTAACTTTGCAACGTACCGTATCACCTTCCGGGGCAATCGGAGTCAGCGGGCCATTCATGCGAGCTAAAATCTGTCCGTTCTTGACAATATCTACATAGTCGATACAGCTTTCACCTGTAACGTTCAGATAGATACGGCGGCTGTTACCGCGAACCACGTCACCCATGAAAGCGTCGTTGAGGCGGAAGTCGATAATAATTTTATCACCGGTTGCGGCACATACATGGCGGGTGCGGAGAGCTTCCCAAATAGCGTCGCGAGTCAATGACGGAGCCATGACACCGATACGACCGTCGCCATAGCTTCCCGGATAACCGGAATGTTGATCGGTAGAAGCCATGATACCGAATTTGTTGCCTAATTCAAGACCATATTGAATGGTTCCTTCCCATTGGCGCGGACCCATATCGTGTAGATAAGGATAATCTCCCTGATCGCTTTCTGCCAGACCATGACGGGAATACATTTCTACGAATGGGGTAATATCTCCTTCGGTAAAGCATTTCCAGTTGTAACCGCGATAGCCGCCCTGGTAACCCATGTGATGTGGAGTAATAAATACTTTGTGTCCTTTTGCCTTCTGTTTCCAGTCTTCGATAGAAGTACATTCCACAAGCGGTGCGTCGAGATCATAATTCAATGCAACATGGTCACCATGTTCCATGCTGTGGGCCTCGTATCCGACAAAAGTAAGGAATTCACCTTCTTTATTATATTCATTCGTCATTTTTACGTACTTCTCATAACCGCCTTCACGCAAACGTTTGAAAGCTCCTGTGTGATAATCAATCACCCATTTCAGGCGGGGATCATCTGCTCCGGGAATATCCGGCCACATGGCATGAGGAGTGACACTGACAAAATCCAATTGTCCTTTCGCTGCTTCAAAAGCGTCGCGCATGTCGCCGTGTCCGTATGTGATGTTGCAATGGTTATGTAAGTCGCCCCAGTACATTTTGAGGTTACTGGCTGACGGCATAATCTTTTTTGCTTCTTTGCTTCCAGCTGCGCAAGAACCCAGCAAACTGCCTGAAGCTGCCAATCCGAGGAAAGACCAGCCTGTGTTTTTTAAAAACTTTCTTCTATCCATGGTTTTATCTAATTTATTCGGTAAACTAATAATGAAGCATATTAATTCTTATTTATATGTCCTCCTCTTAGCGGTTTTGCATTTGTCGGCGATCACCTTTAAAGAGGACTTTTTCCTTTTCATCCGGGTCAGTATCTTTATACTGCTTTTGAGTGTCCTGAAGTAGCTCCATCAGCTCTTTTTGTACTTTAGCATACTCCGGTTTGCCGAAGACGTTGTTCATTTCTCTCGGATCAGCTTTCATGTCATACATTTCCCATTCGTCAATATCGTTGTAGAAATGAATTAGTTTGAAATCTTGTGTACGGATGCCATAGTGACGTTTTACAGAGTGTTCTGCAGGGTACTCGTAATAATGGTAATAAGCAGCTTTACGCCAGTCGGCCGGGGTTTTGCCTTCGTTGACCAATATCGGTTTCAAAGAAGCTCCTTGAATATCTGACGGGATATCTACTCCGGCAAAGTCGAGGAAGGTAGGAGCAAAGTCTACATTCATGCTGATTGCATTACTGGTACTTCCTGCTTTGATTGCTTTCGGGTAACGGATGATAAGAGGCATGCGCTGACATTCTTCATACATGAAGCGTTTGTCAAACCAGCCATGTTCTCCAAGGAAGAAACCCTGGTCGGAGGTGTAGACAATGATTGTATTGTCCAGTTCACCAATCTTTTCGAGATAATTCAGTAGTCGGCCGATATTTTCGTCTACTGCCAGAACCGTAGCCAGATAATCGCGCATATATTGTTGATATTTCCAGCTGATTAAAGATTTGCCTTTCAAGTCACCTTTGCGGTATTCGGCAATGCGCCCGGCGTATACAGAATCCCATTTATCCTGAACTTCAATAGGCATACGTTTATATACACTATAAAGACGGTTGGTTGTATCTTTCAGCATCTCTTCACGAGTCATCAATTTGAGATCCCAGTCGTTTGTCAACGTGTGCTCGATAGACATATCCTGCTCGCGAGCAGCTCTTCCACGACCTTCGTAGTCGTCGAACAGATTAGCCGGTTCCGGAAAAGTTGTATTGTTGAATATGCCCAAATGGCGGGGAGCGGGCATCCAGTTACGGTGTGGGGCTTTCTGGTGATACATCATGCAGAACGGTTTGTTCTTGTCACGTCCTTCAAGGAATTTAATTGCTTTGTCGGTAATAATATCCGTAGCATATCCTTTTTCTACGATATGTTTTCCGTCTTCCCAGAAATCAGGATCGTAATAGTCACCTTGCTCATGTTGGCCGCTAAGGATACTCCAATGGTCGAAACCTTGCGGTTCGCTGATGAGATGCCATTTGCCAATCATGGCAGTCTGGTATCCGGCTTGCTGAAGAAGTTTGGGGAATGTCTGCTGATCGCCGTTGAATGTACTTGCATTATCGGTAAAACCATTTTCGTGACTGAACTTGCCGGTGAGGATGCAAGCGCGCGAAGGTCCCGAAAGAGCATTGACAGCGTAACAATTATCAAAGCGAATACCTTCATTGGCAATCCGGTCCATATTAGGAGTTTGAATCAAATTTCCTCCATAACAGGACATCGCTTGAGTGGTGTGATCATCCGTCATCATGAAGATAATGTTCGGCTGTCTGACTTCTTCTTTCTTTTGGCTGCTGCAAGAAACGAGACTTAGTGCTGCCAATGGGAGGAGTAGGGTAGAGGAGGTGTAATAGTTTTCCATAATGATAAGAAGCCTCTCCCAAGAAAAGGGGCAGGGAGAGGCTTTGAGGCTTTTTATAGTTTGTATTTTAATGACTGTTTCTTTCCGTTTACTTTCACTTCTACTTCCAGACCGTTTTCATCGAACGCTTTGTTCTTGAATTTAGCGTCAAATTTAGGGGCATCTGCGCTTTTCTTAACCGGGTAGATAACAGTGATGTAACGTACAGCTTCTTCGCCGTCTTTTCTCACGTTGAACGATACATTCATACGTTTGTAGCGTTTGCGATAAGCTGTTGAACACCATCCTGGTTCTTTCTTCATACTCATGCCAGCAGGGCCAAAGCATTGCAGTTTCATATTGCTTCCATCCTCAAACTGTGTCAGGAACGTCATGTCTTCGCGGCTGTTGGCAATTTCTCCTTTCGGCATCTGATAGTGAAGATTGATAGAACCTTTACCGCTACCTGCCATTTCATCTACAATGACAAAGTAAGTGTTATTAACGAAGAAAACAGAACGACGGTGTTTCAGATTCTTGTAACTCGGATTTTCAGTCACTAAAGTCTGGATAGCACCTTCCGGTTGCCATAACTTTGTAACAGATTCTGTTGTCTCGAGATTTTTGTTGTCCAAGGTTACTGTGTTGTGAACACAAGTCTGACGGTGCCAGTTACGTTGTTCCATTACTTCGCCTTCACCGGCGTATACATACGAACCTGAATCCGGGAACAAATTCTTGCCGTTGAACCAAAGTTCAAATGTACCATTATCCGGCTGACAGTGCCAGAAAGCTTTCGGACCTGCCTTTACTACCATTTGGGTAGCATCCATTCCCCATGAATTACGGAATACAAAGAAGCCTGATTTCAGGAAACCTTTAGACATATAATCTGGCAATGTACCTTCTTTTCCTTCTGTGGCAAAGTATTTGATTGCCTGGTTCTTCGGGAACAGTTTGCTCCATGACTTGTAGTTTTTCACCATTTCTTTCTTTGTTGTCAACTTGGCGTCGCTGAAACATGGATTGGTGTAATCAGGGAAAGAAATGTTTGCATAGAACATAATCATGTTTTCAATGGTATCCAAATAATCTTGAGGGAATTCCTTACGGAATCCATTAGCATCTGCGATACCTAAGGCTTTACAGAAAATGTTAATAGCTGCCAGATGATAATGTGGGTCAAGTTCGAACTGTCCGCCATCTTCGTATACCTGTACGTGAATTTCACGGTTCAGAATGTCGATACCACTTTTTCTCCAAGCCGGAGCCTCTTTGAATTCAGGGAAAAAGGCACCTGCATAAATCATGCGTTGAGCTTCAAACAGTAAATGGTTGCCTTGATCCGAGTAATTAGCAAGGATATGTACAGCATGTTTGTAATAGTTCACCAGGAATTTTGTCAGGAAGTCCGGAGTGAAAGAAGGGGAGGGAAGGAATAACTGGAATTGTGAAGTCTGGTCTTGCAGACGATTACTCACTTCCAGAGGACGCCATGCAAAACGTACGTTTTCTACTTCACCTTTGATTTTTCCATCACTTACCAGCTCATATTCTTTCTTGTCCATCTTCACCAACGGATTCTTTTTAATCCAATCGATATACTGGTGTGCCCATTCTTTAGCATATTTTTCATCACCGGATATGCGGTAAGCTTTTCCCATCGGAGTGAACCATTTGTGACGATGCAACTGCCAGCGCAGCTCATTATCTTTCACCGGCCAGTATTGCCAGTTGATATCTTCTCCATAATTGTAAGAAGGTTGATAACCTTTATGTACGAAGAATGTATGTTTCAATCCATCATCTGCCCATTGCTGTTCTTCTTTGCTGATGGTCACTTTGTTCAGATTAATATCCGGAGTTTTTACGTTGGTACGTGCACGGTAATAGTCCAGTAATGCTTTGGCAGCATCCTCATCTTTACCCTCCTGATGCAAAGCTTTTACTTTCTCCAGTCCCGGATAATCCAGGTTAAGGAGAGAAAAGACTTCGCTTTTCAGTTCTTGGGCGTAACCCTTGCTTACGAAACATGCGATTGCAAGCAAAATGATGTACTTTAAAGTTTTATTCATGATATAATAGGTGTTATAATTTTATGTATTAGATATCTTTGTAGTTGATACCTTTCAGATCCATGAATCTCTTTAATGCTTCCAGATAATAGTAGTCAGCATAGTTCAGTGGAGTGTCGATTTCAGAACCATTGGGTAGTGAACCTACGGAGTGCATCAAAATGAATCCTTGATTGTCACCCACTTTTGCGAGATATGCATCACTTGACAGATTCTTCAGAATCTTTTCCGCATAATCCAGATATTTCTGTCCATCGGGAACCATTGTGCTTAGTTCGATCATTGCAGAAGCAGTGACAGCAGCAGCAGATACATCACGTGGAGTTTCTTTGGTTACAGGAGCATCATAATCCCAATAAGGAATAGCGTCGTCTGTTTTTACGCGATCCATAATCATATCGGCTATATCCTTTGCAAAGTTCAGGAAGATACTATCATTTGTTTCGCGGAAACAAGCGGTGTATCCGTATACAGCCCATGCCTGTCCGCGTGCCCATGAAGAATCATCGTTCTTGCCTTGGTGGGTTTGTTTCCGTTCTACTGTACCATCGCTGTTATAGCTTACTACATGCCAGCAAGTATAATCCGGGCGGAAGTGATTATGCATCGTTGTCATGGCATGTTTGATAGCGATGTCTTTATATCTATTGTCGCCTGTTGCTTTTGCTACATTGAACAGAAGATCAAGGTTCATCATATTGTCGATGATAACCGGGAAGTTCCATGTTCCGAAATCCCATGAACGGATAGCACCGATAGAATCATTGAAACGACCGCAGAGGTTATCGGCAGTTTCTCTCATCACAGCAGCGATGGTATCGTTAGGTGAGAGACGTTCTGCATTGCCGTAGCTACAGTTGACCATAAATCCCAAATCATGTGTACCTTTATAATAGCGTACCGGATTCAGAAGATTGGTATATTCGATTGCTTGAGTTTTCAGTGTATCGTTTCCTGTCAGTTCGTATGCATACCATAATGAACCGGGGAAGAAACCGCTTGTCCAGTCATAAACGTTACAGAGCCGACGTTTGCCTAATTGCTCGGCAGTAGGTTGTGCACGTAGGGAATCTTTAAATGTTAATGAATCTCTTTCCAACTGACGGCAAAGGAAATCCATGTCATAGCCGGTACGGATGGAACGTGGCAACATCCCTGTACCACTAACTTCTTCAGCAGAAAGTTGTAATTGGGCAGAAGCTACATCCAGTCCTTTTTTTATCCAACTGTAGTCTTCCTTTGGGGTTATCTGGCACGCCGCAAGTGCAATACTAACCGAAGCAAAGAGAACAAGTTTCTTTTTCATGTTATTCATTTTAAGTAATTGTTTTTAGAAGTTTTGTACTGATGCAAAAGTAACCGAAAGACTAAACTTTCCGTTGCAGGATTGTCTAAAAGGTGTTTGAACCTTGCTTTTCAAGTTTTGATTTTGTTGAAAATGGTTTTAAATTTCTCCAATATGCCCTATCTAAGGCATATTGGAGAAGATTTTATTTAAATTACCACTTAGGATTTTGATTGAATAAAATACATAAGTCCATATCTCGTTGTGGAATAGGGAATAACTCATGTTTACCATTAATTGTATATGTTGCCACAGAATAATTAGGAGAGCCAGCACTTTCCCACCAATAACCTAATTCTTTCGCAGTTTCTTGTATGGTATTATAATAAATGCCCCAACGAACTAAGTCCATACGTCGATGACCTTCGAATGATAATTCATAACTACGTTCTTTACGAACTGCTTCACGGAATCCTTTTTCATCAAGCCCTTCTGTTAAATCACATGTACTTGTATTGCCCGGGTTACCATAACCACGACGACGTACTGCATTAATAGCATTGTATGCATCGGTTGTAGGACCATGTTTCCATTCATTCAATGCTTCAGCATATAGCAACAATACATCAGCATACCGTAAGAAGTACCAATTTACATTTGATTTATCATTGTTAATGAAACTGTTGGTTGTTACATATTTCTCAATATCCCATTTAGCTGGGGTATAATTCTGTTTATTTTTTTGTGCTTTTGTCGGATCTGCGTCTTTTGCAGCTGCACTTTCTTCTGTGTCACTAGCACTGGCTGCCCAAAGAGTTTTCTTTGTGTCAGTATATTGGTAGTTGGCTACGGACAAATCACGACGAATATCAGCTGCATTCTCTCTCCAGTCAAGTACAAATGTATGAACTACCTTTACGTTAGCAGCACAACTTCCACGAACACCGGCAATTGCAGTAGTTTTTACCCCATTCCATTTACCGATACGCCCTACTGGATCACTATTACCAGATACGGTTGGTGAGTAAAACGAAATTTCAATTAAGCTTTCAGTAGGATCCCAAACCCCATTACAAGTATTTTTCCATAATTGCTCATAATCTGTTAGTAGTCCATGCTTTCCTGATTCGATTAGGATACGTGCAGTTTTGGCTGCGGCCTCCCATTTGGATGTATCTTTCACAGGAGCTCCTGCCCAAGTTGCATAGACTTTAGTAAGTAATCCTAGTGCTGCTCCTTTTGAAAAACGGTATTCATTACTTTCACGATATTGGTCATCGACTGCATATGGTAATATATCAGATGCATATAACAAATCATCTTCAATGTACTCATATACTTTTTCTGGAGCTGATTGTACATATGTTGCTGGATCCTGATTAGACATTTCTGTACTGGTCATCAAAACTACATTCCCAAATCGTCTTACTAACTCAAAATAAAACATAGCTCTTAATGCCCTGGCCTCTGCAATATATATGGTGCCCAGTTTCTTATCAGTGCTAGTATAGGATTCAATTTTGTTAGAAATACGTTCTAAAAAATCATTAGCCCTGTAAATACCTGCATAAAGTGCAGCCCATGTTTGCTGTACTTCTGACTGTGTTGTAGGGAATGAGTTTGTAGGAATTATACGGAAGTTCTCATTTCCACTTCCTTCTACCTGTGAGATGTCTGTTCCTAAATTGAATAGTATGGATAAATGATAACCATACATAGCATCCTCAATAGTTGTACGGTATACGCCAAGTAATACATCCTTTGCTTCATCCGCATTGTTCATATAATTTTTCTTCTCTACTTCAGTTCTGGTTTCTTCCTCCAATGAACAAGAAAAAGGAAGTAAACACATTACTGATATGGCTATATAGTATATTATCTTTTTCATATTATATTTTTTGTGGATTAGAATTGAAGATCAATACCAAATGTAAATACTCTACTCTTCGGGTAGGCACCCCAGTCTAGTCCTGGAGTCATAGGATTGCTGCTTGCACTATTAACTTCCGGATCATAACCGCTGTATCCGCTTATGCAGAACAAATTCTGACCTGTTGCATATATGCGAAGCTTAGATGCATGGAATTTACGAGTCCATTTGTGTGGCAGTGTATATCCTAAAGTTATATTTTTTAAACGTAGGAATGAGCCATCTTCTATAAAGCGGGAATATACATCATTAACAATATATCCATCCTGTGAAGGAACTTTATTTGATGCATTTGTCGGACTCCAACGATCAGCAACTTCAGCCAACATATTTCTACGACCACTTCTAGATTGTGTAGCATATAAACGGGTAGCATTATATATGTCATTTCCATAATTGAACTGGAACATGAAACTGAAGTCTATACCTTTATAATTAAATGTATTTGTAATACCACCATACCATTTGGGCATAGCATTACCAATAACAGTACGGTCATTAGTAGTAATAATGCCGTCGCCATCCTGATCTTTATATTTCACAACACCTGGCTTAACAGTACCATATCGTGCATTATTCGTGATTCCTTCTTTTAGAATCAACTGATTGTCAGGAGTTGTATAAAAATCAGAACTTTGATAAATACCGTCAAATTCATATCCGTAAATAAGACCAAGTGACTGTCCGACTGTGGCAATATAGTCATATGCAGTAAAGTTACTGTCGAATCCAGAACGTGCATACATCGACTCTACTCCTGAAGCTAAGCCCTTCAACGTATTTTTGATAAATGAAATGTTGAAGTTGGTCTGCCAAGTAAAGTTACGTGTCTGAATATTAGTAGAGTTAAAACTTAGCTCAATTCCTTTATTCTGAATTTTACCAATATTCTGCATTTGTGAATCGAATCCAGTAACATGTGCTAATGACTGTGCTAATAATAGATCTTTTGTATCTTTGATAAAGAAATCAGCTGTAACATTTAATCTGTTGTCAAAGAATCCTAAATCGACTCCTAAGTTAACACTGCTTGCGCCTTCCCATTTTAAATTAGCATTTTTCAATTGTTTGGGAGTTAGGACAGTAACAGTGTTGTTGCCAATCCCATATTTGTTTGCTTCATATAAATCCATGGAAAGATAATTGGAAATACGGTCATTTCCTACAATACCCCAACCTAGACGGACTTTAAAATTAGATACCCATTCAACATCTTTCATGAAAGCTTCTTCCGAAACACGCCATGCGGCTGAAAATGAGGGGAAGAATCCCCACTTATTTTTGTTAGAGAATACAGTTGAACCATCGGCACGTACTGTAGCTGTAAATAAATACCGATTATCATAGTTGTAGTTTCCACGTGCAAAGAATGATAGAAGCGTTTTTTCGCTGTAACTACTTTCAACTCTACTCGGAGTAGCTCCCAGTCCCAGATAGTCATTGCCTAAATTATCAAAAGGGAAATCCATTGCTTCACCTAGTAAATATTCTGTGCTTTTAAAAGAAACTTCATGACCTAACATAATGTCATAGTTGTGCTTTTTCACCTTCTGTTTCCAAGTAAGGTTGTTGGAGTTTGTCCATCGTACGTCACGTCCCATTTGGGTGCGTCCATAAGGTTTTTGACCGTTACGGTATGCTTCTTTTGAACCATCTTTGTAGAATATATCTGTACGATTGTTGGTTGTATTGTAGGTCCCTGCGGTCTTGAATGTCAGTCCTTTAATAATTTGCCATGTTGCCGAAGCATTTCCGGACCACATTTCTGCACGTTTGTTATTTGTTACTGACTCGGTTTGCTTAACCGGGTTCACTTGAGCTAAACTTTCACCAGATTCGAGCATTTCAGGGTCAATGGCTGAAGCAAGGAGTTCTTCATCTGTCAGTTTTAGTCCACCGGTGGGACGGGCACTTAAAATTTGTGCAAGCATATTGAAGCGTCCAGAATCACCGGATGTACCTACACCTTCACGGTTTGTTAATGCATAGTTGACAGTAAAATTAAAAGAAAGACTTTTACTTAATTTCTGATCAAGACGGAATTTACCTGTTGTTTTATTAAAACCACTATTTTTGAAAATACCATTTTCAATATAGCGTGAGAATGATGCATTATATTTAGTATCTTCCGTACCTCCCATGATTGATAAACTATGATCTTGTGACCACGTTGGATTGAATGTTTCATCTTGCCAGTTTACACCGCTTACACCAATATAGTCATCCAGAGATTGATAACGATAAGGGTTTCCATCATCATCATTTCCTGTTTTAAAGTAACTGTCTGAGTATTTAGAGTTTACTTCTCCTTGTAATTTAACGAATTCATATGGAGACAGGACATCTAATTTCTTTGATATTTTACGATAACTAGCTGAACCATTATAGTTAATAATAGGTTTCCCTATTTTTCCAGATTTAGTGCTAATCAATACGACTCCATTTGCTGCACGTGCACCATAAATAGCTGAAGAAGATGCATCTTTCAGAATCTCAATAGATTCAATGTCAGAATTAGACAGATAGTCAATGTCATCTACTTCAAAACCATCGACAATATAAAGTGGAGAGGAATCTCCCGTCAGAGTTCCGACACCACGGATATTAATACTGAAACCTGCACCTGGAGTACCATCTGTTGATGTGATTTGCACACCTGCGATTTGTCCTCCTAATGCGCCTGCCACTGAACTGGTTTTAAATCCTTCTACATCTTTGGCTGCTATAGAAGCTACGGAACCAGTTAAGTCACTGCGTTTCATTGTGCCATAGCCAACTACAACTACTTCATCTAGAGTTTGGTTGTCAGGAACCATTTTAATGTTGACGGTAGGTTGACCGGTAAATTTAATTTCCTGTGTTTTGTATCCAATATATGAGAATGTAATAACAGCACCTTTATTGGCTTTAATTGTATAATTACCATCAAAATCAGTTATACTTCCTGTTGAAGTTCCTTTTACTTGTACAGTAGCTCCGATGAGAGGAGTATCTGTTTCGTCTACAATAACACCTTTTAAAGTGGTATTCTGCGCATATAGGTTGATCGTTAGGATCAGTGTCAAGAGGGTGAACCACCCTCTTACGCTAATTGATTTTATAAAATTTATATTGTACATAACGAGTATTTTTGTATGTATTTATTAGAATTTAGTATCAAACCAGATAAACATAGGAGAAACACGTGCTCCACTAGCAGCTCCTTGAGGATCTTCTCCTTTGACGCTGTAAGTCATTTGACCAATCATTGCTCCATTAGCATTGCCATCTTTTGTGCGCCACATATTAGGATTAATATGTACCTTGAAGTCGGTTTGATCTATGTATCCTAGAGGTTTACTCAAATCTGTTATATTCTCGAAATATGAGACTGGCTGTCTGGATACACCTGCAGATATGCTATATGAACTCCATAAGGTAGATAAGAAATTGTCAACACCTTGTTCTAATTGACCACTTATATGTGAATCGGGACCTGCTATGTTATAGTAGAAGAAATCACGTCTATAGTCTAATCTGAATGTTGATTTGTCTACACCGGTTCCTAAATTTGGAGCTTCAGATATACCACCTTTCATCGGATTAACTTGGAAGACAAATGGAGTATATTCCAGTTGTACATTATTATCTGATACAATAGAGAAATGGAAGAATACTGGTTGACTCACAGAAACTGCAGTTTTTCCCTCTCCAGCTGTAGCTGTAACCATAACCATACCACATTGTCCGGCTTTTAAACCTGTGATAGTGATTTGTCCGGTAGTGACATCAATAGTAGCATTTGTATTTTTGGGGTTATGTTTCAATTCAACCTCCCATTTCAATGATTCCAATCCACCTGGCGCATCTGTTGAAATTGGCGTAGGTTTGACTGTGTTGAGTTTAGCACCAGCTGCAATTCTAAATTGATCAGCGTAGTTCTCTATTGGCTGTAAGTTTAGATTGTTTCCATAACGGAAGAAGGTGAAATAATTCGGATTTTCTATAATCTTCAATGTAAATGTCGCAGTTTCTGAACCTTTGGTATTTGTTGCCATCACTTGAATAGTATACTGTCCGACAGGAATAGTATTACCTTTCTTAATAGTGATGTTGCCATCCAGATCAAGATTTAATTGTCCTTGAAGTTCAGTTGCGAGGTCTACGAACTCATATTTCACTTCATCACCTTTAAAGTTGTCATTCTTCTGAATATCAATTTCTACAGCTTGGACTTCTTCTACATTAGTATATCCGAAATTGGCTATCGGCTCTATAAATTCAACTGCATTTAATGTGAATACATTTTCAAATACAACCCCTTCTGTCGAGAATTCGTTTATAACTTTGACACTGATTTCGTATTTTTCTCCATCTTTGAAACCATGATGTGCAGCCACAGACAATACTCCAGTTGTTGGATCTATAGTAATTTTGTCTGTACTTGGGCTTATTGAACCGATGCTGTAAGCCAACCCTTCTGTAGAACCCTTCAGCACTGGTGAGTTGCTTTGGAAAGTTGTTTCCGGACTAAGTTCTCCCTCTTCTTCTATTTTACCTTCATTGGGAGTATATGTTAGAGACAGAGGTCTGGAAGTGACATTAATTTCCAATGCATTTTCAAAAATACCCATTTCAGGATCTTCTCCAGTCGCTGCAGTTGTTAACTTA
This sequence comes from Bacteroides celer, assembly GCF_002632415.2. NCBI lineage: Bacteria > Pseudomonadati > Bacteroidota > Bacteroidia > Bacteroidales > Bacteroidaceae > Bacteroides > Bacteroides celer. Next base: position 1,942,680 of record NZ_CP178209.1, read on the forward strand.
AATGATAAGATGTATTTACCAGGTTGGATATTCTGCTTACCTTTGATTATTGATATTTCACCGGTTTCCGAAACTGTAAAATAAGTGTCTGTGTCTTCTATTATAGTTTCATTCCATACAACGGAAGCAATTGTGTAGTTGGTAATGGAAATATGATTACCTTCCGTTGTTATTTGTGAGGTCGGTAATTCTTGACTGCTTTCTGTATCAATAATATCTGCATATTCTACCTGAAGTTTTTCAGGAATGGCTTTGATACCATCTGGTACAGGTTTCATCATGTTGATTTCTACAATATCTGCATATTCGTATCTGTTACCATTAGAATAGCAAGAGATAGATAACTTGTACAAGCCTACTGGAGTATTGCCTGTGCTATTTAACGTGATTTTTCCTGTTTCTGAATCAATGGTAAAGATATTGTCAGAAAAGGCTTCTCCATCGAGTGTTATTTTGGTAATAGTAAAATCGTATGGAGTACTACCTTTGTAAGTCGGACTACTGATAACTCCTGTCATGGAAGGTCCGATATCAGTCATACCTGTGTAGTAAATAGTAAACTTCGTGGAGTCAGTGGTTTCCGTATCAGTACAAGAACTATTGACTACTGTCAATATGATTACTATGAGTGTTCCTAGTAATCTTGAAGTAATGTTTAGTAATTTAGATCTCATATTTTAAGAGTTATTAGTTTATAAGGTATATGATAATGGGTATATAGTTCCTCCTACGTTTACTTCTATAGATACGCTATTTTCACTATATCCGTTATCTGTGAAATGAGCAGATATGTTATTTATATCAGTACTTTTTTTAACTGGTATGATAACTGTGATATAACGTGCTGTTTCATTAGGTTCTTTATTCATATCTATAGTATATGATTGCCGGTCATTATAGTTACCATCAACAAGATATGCTATGCGTCCTGTAAAAGGTGAACAGGTTATCTCCTTATTGGCAAAAGTGCGTACAATGATATTATTGTCATTGCTAAATGCTGTATGAACACCGTTTTCTTCTTTGTCCATAACTACTTCCGTACTACTACCTTCGCAAAGATTAAAGCTTAGATTTACAGTACCTTCAGCACTTCCAATACCTTCGTCTACCAGTACGAAAAATTCTTTATTTACATAAAATACAGCACGACGGTGTTTTAAGTTGTCATATCCTTGATTCTCAAATACAACAAGTTCTGTTGCACCTTCTTCAGATTTTAAAAGTTTGCCCTCGGCCTTTTTTATGTTTTGCTTCCCTAATGATAATGTATTATGCTTATCAATACCGCGAAACCAATAACGTAGTGTGTTGTCACCACCAGTACTGTAATAGGTACATACTCCTGAATCGGGGAAAAAATTACGCCCATTGTGATAAAGTTCAAATGTTCCATTATCAGGTTGATTATGGCTGTATGCACTGATAGAATTGGAGGCATCATTACTTTTATTATTACTTAAAATCATGACAGTAGAGCCATACGTCCAGCCGTTACGTAATACGTAATATCCTGCCTGGTCAAATAATTTCATATCGTTATTAGGCGTATGTCCTTGGGGAGTACCACCGTTACCTGCTGTTTGCATGTATTTAAGTTCCTCACTGTCAGGGAACATTTCTACATATTGCTTGAAATTTGTATTTTTAAGTACATTACGCGTTCGACTCCATGAATCATTAAACATGGGGACTATATTATCAGAGCCTTTGCTAAAATAGTTGGGATAAGTGAAATGCATTACTACTTCAGCTGCTTTGCGAAGCGGTTCTGTAAAATTACTAGGCAGTTTACTGGAGAGTTGGTTTGCCTCTGCTAATTTCATAGCCTCATAGAAATCTGCTACAATGCCTATATGATAATGAAGAGACATTTCTTTATGCCATCCATCACTCATTATCTGATTTTGTACTTCTTCACTGAGTATTTGGTAACCAGTTTCCATCCATTTTTCAGCATTTTTGAATTCCGGCATTAATGTTCCGGCGGTTGCCAGTGCATTAGCTTGTGATATCAGAATATTACCTCCTGATTCATAAGGATAATCAACAAGAAAGTCTGCTTGCTCTGCAAACTCTACTAAAAAAGTAGTAAGCCATTCTGGTGTGAAATTAATAGAGTTTTTGAAATATTCCAGTAATTGTACTTGATCATTGATACGGGTTGCTACTTGCAATTGCCACCAAGACGTTGTGTTTGTACCGCTTTCCGGTTTAGGATTTTGGTTTATCCAATTATTATATACCTCAATCCATGATTGAATGTATTTTTCACTTCCGCTAATTCGATAGGCTTTAGCCTGTGGAATAAACCATTGATGGCGATGGAGCTGTTTCTGATACTCATCAGAGGCACCTTCTGGAGAAAATGTCCAATTAATCGTTCCATCTTTCTTTAAAGAATATGGTTTCAATGTTTCTTGATCTTCGTAGAAATTGTTTACATGAAAGCGATAGTCTTCCAATGCATAATCCGCTTTTGCTTGATCTGCTTCCGAGATTGTTACATTAATTAAGGACAAATTGGGATTAGTAACATTGGTTCTTGTTCTGTAGTATTCCAATAAAGCATTGGCCGCGTAATAATATTCCCCTGTTTCATAGAATTCTTTCACTTTTTCTAATCCGGGATAATTAAGGTTGATAATGTCGAATACGTTGGTATTTACAACATCATTGGGCTTAGAATCGGGAAGTAGATCTATATCTACATTTCCTCCGGTTAATAGATCGTCGTCATCGTCTGCGCATCCTGTAAAAGTGAAAAGCGCACATAAACAAATAAAGAAGATGTTCTTCATACTTTATTAGGTTTTTAATTATTAAAAGTATATTTTACTGTTTGCAAAAATAGGTTATTAAATTATGAAAGCTAACTTAGCTTGTTCACACTTTGTTTAAAAATGATTTTTTTGATATTAAATTTGTTGAATCATATATTACTTCTGTCTAAAAAGCCTGTTATGGGTCTGATAGCAGGCTTTTTATGTATCATAATGTAATCTATCTACCAGTGTTTGCAAGGTTGGTTTTGTACATTTTTACCTCCTCTGATGAATGATTTTTAATCCATAATGATTTTTGGAAGTATGAGGAATCGAAGAAATAATAAAATCCGACTTTTCTCCTTGATGGGAAATGAAGACCTCTTCTCCTTTCTTTAAATCAATTTGGAAAGTATTGTTTGGGAGTGATTGTATGGTGAAGTTTCTTTTTCCTTCAAAAATAGGGTTAACTATATCAGTCGTTATAATGCAAGGTTCTCCTGCCAGACTTTTAATATGGATAAATTGTGTCTTTCCTTGTTTTCTACTGGCAGATACTTTAAAAGCCCCTTCTGTGCGTAGACCTGAATAAGCAATGTCTTTCCATGTAGCGGGAATAGCTGGGAAAATGCGAATCTTTCCACCCCAACTCTGTAATAACATATCGTGGATACTTTGGGCGGCAGATAAAGGTGTCTCAATAACTGGCCCACTTTCTTTATACATAGTCGTCGAACTAAGAAATTTCCCAAATAATTTATTTAGATAGGCTAGTGCATCGTCTCCCTTTCCGATAGCAGAGGAAATGGAAGATGCTCCTGTGTATGAGTAACCTAGGAGAGCTTTGGGCTTGCTTTGCCAAAAAGACAATGATTTCTCAATCATTTCAATATCATTCGATTGTTCTTTATTAATTAAGTATAGAGGATAAATAGCAAGTAAATGTGAATAATGTCTGTGTGAGAAAGCATACGGCGTATCTTTTCCGATAAGCAATCCATTCTCGTCTGTGGGGTAAGGAGTAAGTTTAAGAAGCACATATTTCCATGTCTCAATCAATGAATCTTGGATACTCAGACGATGAGCTGATTCTAGTAGTGTTTGGCATCCCCAACGTAGTAGAGCGAGGTCGAAATTGCAATCTTCCACAGTGTCATATTCGGGGGAGTAAGTCGCTGGGAGATGAAGTTTTCCATCATCTCCTTCTTTCAGGAAATGCAAATAGTAGTTGATTGATTCTTTTAATAAAGGAAATAATTTATCTCGTAGAATATCATCATCCATTTTATGACGGTAGATAAGCCATAGGTTGTGACAGGCCCATGGAAGTAGTCCTATTTGAGCTTTGCCTTTTCCTGGAATTCCTACTTCTGTAGTCATACATTCCAAATTGGAAGCAACCCCTATTCCTAATGAGTTATGGCGGTAAGCTTTGGGAATGTTGAGGCGTAACTGATCTATATGATTGTAGAGGGCATTTTCTAAAGAAGCTGCCAGATCTAGATGGTCGGAAGTATTCAGTGCCCAATAGGTAAGTTGAACATTGAGATTCCACCAAGCGTTCGGCCATGGGGTTTCGGTTAGCCACGGACCTGTGTTATCTATTAGAGCACGGTCACCACGTGTTGCAGAAGCTAATTTATACATCTGTATCCAGTAGAAGTTTTCTTTTTGTGCTTCCGGCAGTGTTATGAAACTACTGGGATAGAAAGTATTCCACCATTTACGATGTGTTTTTTGCATGGATTGATAACCTTTGCGTATAGCTTTTCGGATTTCAGCTTTGCATATTTCACTCGAATTGTTTTGAGGATATGTATGTGTTAGGTTTATCCATAAGTTGCGTTCTGTTTCGGGATTATATGTTTCTTGCCATCCAACGCTTGTTTCTCCTCCTGCCAATAATTTCTGGACAGATAGATTGATTTCTTTCCCATTACTGATTTTTGCTGTCGGATTGAGTTCGTAATCTTTTGGTATTTTATTGGCTTTTCCTTGTCTTTTGAAAATCAAATAACGAGGGCTATTAGCTTCAGCTGCTATCCATTCCCATTGGAAGTCATGTTCGTCTCCTTCTGTTGTTGCTTTTACTATTATCATCATTTCATCAGCATGGACAAAACTTCGCAAGTGGATGACTCCTTTAGTTGTTGTAATATCTGTTGAAGCTTCAGCATTCCAAAGGTCAAGATGTATCGTTCCATTGATTATTTTGCCTTTAGGATGTAGGGTAAAATGTCCGGTAAGTAGTCTGGGGATTCCGAATACATCTCTTTTAGTGCGGTGATCATGTACATCGCAGTTGCCTGTTTCTAAGCGCAAGTAGTTCTTTCCGGGTTCTTTATAAATCATTAGCCCAAGCTTTCCGTTGCCTAAAAAGGCTGAATCATACCAATATTCGGGTAACTTTTCCCATATCATATCTTGTTGACTCATAAATTGGGGCCAGTCAATATCTTGTTTTATAGTTGCCGGGTGAGCATTCACAAAAAGAATGCTGATTAATGATAAAAGTAGGTAAGAATACAGTTTATTTAAAAAAATCATAGTATGCTTTTTATCTATTAATTAATAATGCTTTCTCTGCAAATATATAGAGTATGACAATTTTACGACTATTGGTATTGTTGAATAGTCTTTCATTCTTGTCTAATGTTTTTGTTTGTATGGGATAAAGAAGGTCTTTCTTCTTTACGGGTTGAAGATTTTCGGGAATTAGCTTTCAGTATTCGTTATATAGAATATTACTCCTTTTAGGTACAATAATGATCTTATTGGCTACTTTTAAATAATAACTTCCCTATTGATATTTATTTCATTGCCTAATGAGTTTTCGTTTGACAGTTGTTGAATGATAGTTTAACAACTGTCAAGCTTTCGTTTAACAGATGTCAAACGAAAGCTCGCTTGGTAATGAGATAAATAATGCTAATAAGAGAATAAATTGAAAGCTGCATAGTAATGTATTATTGTTAGTGATAGCATTTTATGTTCTTTTTCGAACCGAAATGAACATAAATCTCAAACCAGCAGATTCATATTGGATATTTACAGATTTATCCTTTTATTTTCTTAATATACTCCGTAGGCAAACATCCGAAATACTTCTTGAAACTCGTAGCAAAATAAGACGGCGTATTGAAACCTACCATTGTGCTGACCTCTGCTATTGTATAGCGGCCATCCTTCAGTAATTTTGCCGCTTCGTTGAAACGAATCTTGCGTATAAAGTCAATAGTCGATTCGCCTGTGATGGCTTTCAATTTAAGATGCAGATTAGAACGACTCATATTCATTTCTCTGGCAAATTCGTCAGTAGAGAATTCAATATTATCCATATTCTTTTCTACAATCGCTACAGCACGTTTTAGTAAAGCTTCATCCATGGCGTTAAACGTAATCTTTTCCGGTTCCACTTCCAGGGATTTGGAATACCGTTCAAGCATACGTCTACGGGTACGCATCATATTCTGTATCTTCGTAGTCAGGATAGCAAGTGAGAATGGTTTCGGGATGTAATCATCCGCACCCATTTGCAGACCTTCCATCTGGTCTTTGACTTCGCTTTTAGCAGACAGGATAATCACGGGAATATGACAGGTACGGATATTTTGCTTCACATTCTTGCATAATTTGATACCATCCATCACAGGCATCATGACATCAGTTACAATGATGTCAACTTCATTGTCTTTCAGTTTTTCCAAAGCTTCTTCACCATTTCCGGCTTCCAGCGTATTGAAGAGTTCGGCAAGTCCGCTGCTAAGATAATGGCGGATTTCATTATTGTCTTCTACAATAAGAATAGTGCCACGCTTCTTGTCACCGCCTTCGATCGTTTCGTTTTCGACCTTTTCCGTATCAATGAAATACATTTCTTTCGAGTTGGTGGAATATACCTGTCCTTCCTCATTCAGAGTGTCATTAGAAGCTAGTTCGGAGGGTTTGTAGGTATTTATGTCTTGTGGCAGATAAACAGAGAAAGTACTGCCTTTACCCTCTTCACTATCCAGTTCGATACGACCATGGTGCAATTCTACCAGGCGTTGTACCAGTGAGAGACCGATACCACTTCCTACGTGCTCACTCTCTATCTGATAAAAACGTTCGAATATTTTTCCCTGTTTATTGATGGGAATACCAATACCGGTATCACTAACTTGCAGTACCAACCAATTATTTTCCTCTTTCAATGTCACAGTAATGCTTTGACCGCTTTCCGTATATTTGAAAGCATTTGAAAGTAGGTTATTAACAATCAGTTCCAGATAATTAGGATCAAAAAGTTCCTCTTTATCTTCCAATTCGGAATGGAGAGTATAGGTAATCTTTTTGTGGCGTGCCAGTTTATCATAAAACAAGAAATTATCTTGTATTAGTTGATGCGCATTCTCTCTCTTTGCTTTCAGCTCGAAAACTCCCAATTCGGCGCGGCGATAATCCATCAATTGATTGACAAGATGTAGCAGGCGATTAGCGTTGCGTTGGATATATTCCAGCTGATTACGAGTCCAGCGGTCACTGATCTTATTGATTATTTCTTGTAGAGGAGCTAAGATAAGAGTCAACGGCGTGCGAAGCTCATGGGAAATATTGATGAAGAAACGCATCTTCATCTGGTTGATTTCTTCTTGATGTTCCTTGTCCCTACGTTCAATCTCCAGCTCTGCTTCCATGCTTTTACGCATCCAGAAGAAGCGGAAGACGAAAGTGATAAAGCCGATAAAAATAGCGAGGAAAAGCACGATTGCCCACCAGGTCTTGTACCATATAGGGAGAACAACGATTTCCAACATCGTAGGAACGGTATTCCATTTCCCGTCACTATTAGCAGCTTTTACCAGAAAATGATAAGTACCTTGTGGCAAGTTGGAATAGGAGACAGTACGTTTGTCTGTCAGATAATACCACTCTTTATCATATCCTTCCAATTTATAAGCGAAAGTATTGTGTTGACCTGAAATATAGTTGGATACCACAAATTCGAGCGTAAAAGCCGTTTGCCATGATTTTAGCGTGATACTTTCTGTTTCATTGATATTCTTAGTCAAGATACCGGTTTCATCATCCGGACGGACTGTTTTGTTAAACAGTTGAAGTTTAGTAATGACTACCGGAGGAGTGTAAGGGTTGTCCAGTAGGAGTTCCGGGCGGAAAGTTGTGATACCGTTGATACCCCCGAAGTACATTTGCCCGTTAGAGGTGCGGCAGAATGAAGAAGTATTAAACTGATTACTTTGCAACCCGTCGGATTCCGTAAAATTGCGGAACTTCTCTGTCTCCGGATTGAAACAGGAGATACCACGGTTGGTGCTTACCCAGAGACGCCCAAAGGTATCTTCCAGAATACCGTAAACCACATTATTGGGTAAACCGTTAGCAGTCGTATATCGTTTGATTTTCTTCTCTTTTTCATTAAAACAGTAGAAACCTTCACGCGTACCTACCCAAATGATGCCATTGGCAGCTTCATAAATGCAATTGGTAAACATCTTTGTTACAGATGATTCCGGAAGGATAGGGGCTTTTTCTATTTCGATCCCTTCCTGCTGAAAGACTGATATACCTTCTTCACCACCAATCCAAAGACGTTTACGAGAATCTCTGAACAGGATTGTGATTCGTTGTGAAGTAAATGGCGTACCGTCTTTTTCTTTATCTATGGTGGTGAAGCTCCGTTTCTCCGGATTAAAACTAACCAGTGCACTTAAAGTTCCTAATAAGATACTACCCTCCTTGTCAGGAAGAATGGCATAGACATTTTCATTGACCAACTGGCTATTCAGCTGATTGAAACTTTCCATTTGTCCACTGTTGCGGTGGAGAACAGTCAGACCACCGGCATGTGTTCCTATATATACAAGTGATTTTTGTTCGTCTACATATACGGCTTTGATATTGTTGGAACCAATACCGATTTCCCGTTCGTTTTCCTGTAAGATATAGTGCGTAAACTGTTGTGTCTTGGGATTATATAGATTCAATCCCCCATCATTCGTTCCTATCCATAAGTTCTTATCCTTATCTTCGGTAATGCAACTGACTACGTTGTCACTTAAAGAATTCTTATATGGAATACGCTGAATATTCTTGAATCTGTTGCGGATCGGATGATAATAGTTTAGTCCTCCGAAATAGGTTCCAAGCCACATTCCACCCTGCGAATCCATAAAGATACTGCGGACCGAACGCTGTGACAGACTGCCGCTTTCTACCGGACTGCTGCTGTAAGAAACGAAAGAATCGTTTCCTTCATGATAAATGTTCAGATCATTGAATGTTCCTATCCATAGGCGATTTTGCGAATCCAATGCCAGAGAACGGATATAATTGGAACTGATACTTTTAGGATTGGAAGAAGAATGATGATAGGTCTTGACTTCTTGTGTTTTCGGGTTAAATAGAAGTAGACCGGCTCCTTCGGTAGCTATCCAGATGCGGGTAGGAGATTGTTGCAAAATGGCTTGAATCTGCTTAGTGCCTGTTATCGGAGTAATTCTTTCCAGTTTCTTTTGAGGAATGGAGTAGCTGTAAAGCCCGTCAACCGGGGTGCCGATATAGATAATACCGCCTTGCCTGTAAAGAGCAGAAGCCACTATCTTATGCATAGCCGTACTAAAAGAATCATCAACGAATCGTGATTCTTTAATATCGAACATAGTCAGACCTTCCTGTGTACTTATGAGCAGTTGTTCCGGTGAGATCTCCGCAATTCCGTTGATTTGCAGCTTCTTCCCCTTCTTTTCGTAGAAGAAATTTCTGAATTTATCCTTCTCTTCATCATAATATGACAAACCATCCCGCGTGCCGATCCAAACCCGTCCCTGACTGTCAGCCTTTACGATTCGCGAAATGTCATTAGCGATGCTGTTCGGATCATCTTCATTATGCTGATAAACTGTAAATGAATACCCATCGTACTTGTTTACTCCGTCATAAGTTGCGAACCACATATTGCCTCGTTGGTCCTGATCGATAGAGAATACAGTACTTTGTGACAATCCTTCATTAATAGAGATATAGGAGAAGTTGATTTGCTCCGGAATATCAGAAAAAGCATAATTAACCCCTGCGCATAGAAAAAGTAGACAGATTGCTATTTTGTTAAAGCTGCTCATTATTAGTTCATAAGATTAATAATGGCATCAAAGATAGTGAAATCTTTGATATACCCCATGAATTGACCGGAAAACTATACAATCTTTCCAGTCTATACAGTGGGTGTATGGAGGTGTTCAACAGAGAGAAAGAAAATGTAGGAGGATGGAAAAAATGCCACCGATTTCACAGATTAACATGGACTTTTGTATCGAAAATCTTCGAATTACATTTAAGTCCATGTTAATCTGTGAAATCGGTGGTGAAACTTGAAACTGGCAGGCAATTTATTATTTAGCTAAATCTCCTATTTCGTCTAAATTCTTCTGAATATCATCATCAGTCAATGAATAGTTTACCAAGTCACCGGCCAAATACTTATCATAAGAAGTCATATCGATCAGGCCATGTCCGGAAAGGTTGAACAGAATCACTTTTTCTTCTCCTGTCTCTTTGCATTTGTTAGCTTCGCGGATAGCTGCTGCAATAGCGTGGCTGGACTCTGGAGCCGGAATAATACCTTCAGACTGTGCAAACAGACAACCTGCTTCGAAAGATTCCAATTGCTGTATATCTACTGCTTCCATCAGATTATCCTTGAGCAACTGTGAAACGATGACACCTGCACCATGATAGCGAAGACCGCCGGCATGGATATGGGCCGGAGCAAAATTGTGTCCTAAAGTAAACATCGGTAGCAACGGAGTATATCCGGCTTCATCACCGAAGTCATACTGGAACTTACCACGTGTCAGTTTCGGGCAAGATGCAGGTTCGGCAGCAACGAAACGAGTCTTTTTTCCTTCCTGTATCGTGTGACGCATGAATGGGAAAGAGATACCTCCGAAGTTGGAACCACCTCCGAAACAACCGATTACGATATCCGGATATTCGCCTGCCATTTCCATCTGTTTTTCGGCTTCCAGTCCGATAATAGTCTGATGAAGAGTAACATGGCTAAGTACAGAACCAAGCGTATATTTACAGTTGGGAGTCATTTGTGCCAGTTCAATAGCTTCAGAAATGGCTGTTCCCAATGAACCCTGATAAGTAGGGTGTTTAGTCAGAATATCCTTACCGGCACGGGTAGACATGGATGGAGAAGGGGTTACCTGTGCTCCGAAAGTCTGCATGATGCTGCGGCGGTATGGCTTTTGTTCATAACTGATTTTTACCTGATAAACAGCAGCTTCCAAACCGAAAACCTTAGCTGCATAAGAAAGAGCGGCTCCCCATTGTCCGGCACCGGTTTCAGTGGTGATGTTGGTAACTCCTTCTTCTTTGCAATAATAAGCCTGTGCCAATGCAGAGTTCAACTTATGTGAACCGATAGGGCTGACACTTTCATTCTTAAAATAGATATGAGCCGGAGTACCGAGTGCTTTTTCCAATCCGTAAGCACGAACCAGCGGAGTACTGCGATAGTACTTATACATTTCGCGTACTTCTTCCGGTATTTCGATCCATGCATCGGTTTGATTCAGTTCCTGATGGCACAGCTCTTTAGCGAAAATCGGATACAAGTCTTCCGCTTTCAGCGGTTGTTTGGTTCCCGGATGCAACGGAGGCATAGGTTTGTTTACCATATCAGCCTGAATGTTGTACCAGTAGTGTGGAATTTCTTCTTCGGGTAAAATATACCGTTTTCTTTTTTCACTCATAATATTGTAGTTTTTTAGTTTCTTGTTGCCAAAAGTACTCAATTTTTTAATATTCAGAAAATTTTGTCAACAAAGAATCGGTTCTAATTGTTATTTTACTTAAGTTTGCACGACCCTGTTAAAAAAGATGATATGAAGATTTATCATAAGTTTTTATTGTATCAAAATAAACTGCTAAAACCCTATGTACGTATCCTGTTAGGACTGGTAGAAGCACTCACCTATCTGGCATCTCTGTTGTTGATTGTCGGAGTAGTATATGAACACGGTTTTCCCTTATCCATAGATGAAGTGGCTAATTTGCAGACATTGTATAAAACAGTCTGGATTATCTTTCTGATTGATGTTACTTTACATATTTCACTGGAATACCGGAATACTAAAAAACAATACCGGCGATTAGCCTGGATATTAAGCGGGTTATTATATCTTACTCTAGTACCCGTCATTTTTCACCGTCCGGAAGAAGAAGGAGCTATTTTGCAGATTTGGGAATTCCTGCATGGGAAGTTTTATCATCTCCTGTTATTACTAGTCCTTTCTTTCCTCAACTTGTCCAATGGGCTGGTGCGCCTGTTGGGACGGCGTACCAATCCTTCTTTGATATTGGCAGTCAGTTTTATGGCTATTATCCTGATTGGAGCAGGTTTGCTGATGCTTCCGCGCTGCACGGTGAATGGTATTACCTGGGTAGACTCTTTATTTACGGCTACCAGTGCCGTATGCGTTACAGGTTTGGTTCCGGTAGATGTATCCACTACATTCACCACTTCCGGATTAGTTGTCATTATTCTATTGATTCAGATTGGAGGATTAGGAGTGATGACATTAACCAGTTTCTTTGCCATGTTCTTCATGGGAAACACCTCCATTTACAATCAGCTTGTTGTACGTGATATGGTTAGTTCCAATTCGTTAGGTTCATTACTGTCCACCTTATTATATATATTGGGCTTTACCTTAGTCATTGAAGGGATTGGTATGGTTTCGATTTGGTTTAGTATTCACGGTACGCTGGGAATGACTTTGGAAGGCGAGTTAGGTTTTGCTGCTTTCCATGCTATATCAGCTTTTTGTAATGCGGGTTTTTCTACACTTTCCGGTAATTTAGGGAATCCGATGGTGATGACCAATCATAATGGACTGTTTATTTCTGTTTCTTTGCTGATAATCTTCGGTGGTATCGGCTTCCCCATTCTTGTCAATTTCAAGGATATTGTATTATATCACCTGCGTCGTTTCTGGAAATTGGTCCGTACACGCAAACTGGATCGTCACAAAATGCAGCATCTTTATAACCTGAATACGAAAATCGTGTTAATCATGACTTTTCTGCTTTTATTAATCGGTACATTAGCTATTGCTGCTTTTGAGTGGAATGCTTCCTTTGCCGGTATGCCTTTGGCAGACAAATGGACACAAGCTTTCTTTAATGCCACTTGTCCTCGAACAGCCGGTTTTAGTAGTGTCGACCTGGCATCATTGAGTGTGCAGACTTTGTTGGTTTATCTATTCTTGATGTGGGTTGGCGGTGGTTCACAATCTACGGCAGGTGGTGTGAAAGTGAACGCTTTTGCAGTTGTGGTTCTGAATCTTGTAGCCGTATTGCGTGGTACTGAACGGGTAGAGGTGTTTGGCAGAGAATTATCTTACGATTCAATCCGGCGTTCCAATGCAACAGTAGTCATGTCATTGGGAGTGTCATTCATTTTTATTTTCACATTGAGCATACTCGAACCGGGTGTTTCCATCATGGCATTGACTTTCGAATGTGTCTCTGCACTTAGTACTGTGGGATCCAGTCTGAATCTGACCCCTCATTTGTGTGATGCCAGTAAGTTGTTGGTATCCTTGTTGATGTTTATCGGACGTGTGGGATTGATAACATTGATGTTGGGAATTGTCAAACAGAAAAAGAATACAAAATACCGTTATCCGAGTGATAACATTATAATAAACTAAAGATATGAAGTATATTATTATCGGTTTAGGAAATTACGGCCATGTGTTGGCAGAGGAATTGTCTGCATTAGGGCACGAGATTATTGGTGCGGATATTAGTGAAAGTCGTGTAGATTCAATCAAAGATAAGGTTGCTACGGCTTTTGTCATTGATGCCACTGACGAACAATCATTATCAGTGTTGCCATTGAATAGTGTGGATATAGTAATTGTAGCGATTGGTGAGAATTTTGGTGCATCGATACGTGTTGTTGCCCTATTGAAGCAGAAAAAGGTTCCCCGAATCTTTGCCCGTGCTATTGATGCCGTACATAAAGCGGTGCTTGAGGCTTTTGAACTTGAGCGAATCCTGACTCCGGAAGAAGATGCTGCCCGCAGCTTGGTGCAATTGCTTGATTTTGGAACGAATATGGAAGGATTCCGCATCGATCAGGATTATTATGTTGTGAAGTTCACGGTTCCGGAGAAATTTGTAGGATATTTTGTGAATGAGTTGAATTTGGATGAAGAGTTTCATTTAAAGATGATAGGGTTGAAGAGAGCCAATAAAATAACCAATTGCTTGGGCATTTCTTTAATGGAGCTTCATGTAAAGAATGAATTACCGGCGGATGAGAAAGTGGAAGAGGGAGATGAACTGGTTTGTTACGGTAGATATCGCGATTTCCAAGCTTTCTGGAAAGCTATTTAATGTGCAAAATCTAGTGGATTTCAAGATAGAGGGATGATGATATTTGTTGGTAAATAGTATAATGTTGGCAGTTATCCCCTTTGGTTTTGTCTGATTATTGTAATTCCGGTTTGCAATTATTAATTGTTGCAGGATGAAGTTTTATACTATATCCTATAGAGGTGAAATTGAGCTGCACAATCAGGCTTTGTGATGTTTCCGGTTTTCGTTGGTCGAACACGAAGTTGCCTAGACTATAGAAAATAGGCTTACCTTTAAAATATTCTTCTTTCTGAATGACATGCGGATGGTGTCCGATGATGGCATCCGCACCTGCACGGATAAGCCGGCGTGCTCCTTTTCTTCTGTCTCGCGTTTCAGATATTCCTTAAAATCCAGACCAAAACCTCTCCATGCATATTCCGCTATCAGAAATTTTCCACTTCGTTCCCGTTCCACGGTGCGTATCAATACAGGAGTATGTTCACGAATCACTCTAAAATCTTCCAAAGGTTGTGCTACCCTCGAACCTAACCAAAGTGGGCGGATATACGCTTCATCTGCAATCCGGTAAATGAATAACCGCTTGTCGGGTTTGGGATCGAATCGGGTAGGCTTGATAACCCCCACAATAATTTCCGGCATCCTGTCTCCTGTAACATCTCCATAATCAAATTGATAGACAGGATAAGGCAATTTCCAAACAGAGTGGGAGGGTTGGTCTGTATTCAAATGAATGACATAGAGCGAATCAGATTCTTTGTTCAGAGATACTTCCATGTGTCTTTGATTAACTTGCCATTCAAACCTGTTTTCTTTCCGGCATGAACAGAACATCAGTAAAAGACCTGTAAAAATAAGGAAGTGAATCCTGTGCGACATATCTGTAACGTTTTCTTTGGCAAAGATAGATATTAACCTGTATTTACCTGCTTCTTTTCTCGTAAAAGTGAAAAGTCCAGTATATTATATATGAAAACCACCGGACTTCTCTTTAGTTAAGAAATCCGGTGGCTTATCAGATTTTATAAAGCGTATGCTTTATTTCGTTTGAATACGAATATTTCCGGCTTTCACTCCATTTGCTTTGGCTGTAAATACAATTTCTCCGGCAGTTTCACCAGCTTGTATGATAGCTGTCAACATTCCGTTGAAAGCATGCATCTTCGGAAGATGGAATTGTTCCAGGTTCGTCGGATCGCCATTGGCAGCAGCACGATATTTACCAGCTCCCTTTGCAGAGAAGTTTATCTGACGATTATCAGTAGGGCATAGGTTACCATCTTTGTCTACGACTTTCACAGTCACATACGCTAAGTCTTTTCCGTCTGCAGTCAATTCGTTACGGTTGCTGACCAATTCGATGTGATGAGGTTTTCCGGCAGTGCGAACCACTTTTTCCGCTACAGCTTTTCCATCTTTGTTATAGGCTACTACTTTTACTTCTCCCGGTTCATATACAGCATCCATCCACATCAGACGATAGCGGTTCTTCAACGAACTATTATTCTTGCTTTGTTTACCATAACTTTTACCGTTGATAAACAGTTCGGCTGTAGGATAGTTGGTATATACAAATATAGGAGTCACTTCGCCTTCACGTCCCGGCCATGTCCAGTGAGGCAGAATATGCAAAGTTTCCGCATCCTTATTCCATACACTGCGATACAAGTAATAGCGGTCTTTAGGCAGACTGGCAAGGTCGATAATACCAAACATGGAACTGTGATTGGGCCATGCATCCGTATCATAAGGTGATGGTTCACCCAGATAGTCAAATCCTGTCCATACAAATTGTCCGATTGTCCAATGGTTATCGTCGGCCAGTGCAAAGTCCTCATCCGGAATATTTGACCATGAACAGGCTTCTACATCATAAGAGGAACACTGATGGTCTTCATACTTAGTACTTTTCTTATCCTCTACCGGGAATTTGTATACCCCGCGTGAACTGACAGTAGAAGCAGTTTCACTACCCAGAATCAGATTCTGCGGAAGTTGGTCATAAGATTCCTTATAGCGTTGGGTACGGTAATTAAGTCCCGGAATGTCAATCATTGCTGCAAATCCGTTCGCAAGTACACAAGTAACCTGATCCATTCCACAAGTGACAGGACGTGTCGGATCTTCTCGGTGGCAAATGTCTTGCAGGAATTTAGCCACTTTATAGCCGACAGGGCTACATTGGGTCGGCACTTCATTACCGATACTCCACATAATCACACACGGATTATTCCGATAATTATGGAGCATATTTACCATATCACGTTCCGCCCATTCATTGAAATAACGGTGATAACCGTTTTCACACTTGGCGATGTCCCATTCATCGAACGGTTCAATCATCATCATAAATCCCATTTCGTCACACAACGCTACGAGTTCGGGAGTCGGCATATTATGAGAAGTACGGATAGCGTCACATCCCATATCTTTCAGCAATGTAAGTTGATGGCGAAGCGCTGCTACATTAATAGCGGCACCCAGCGGACCTAAATCATGGTGATTACATACCCCTTGGAATTTGCGATGTTTTCCGTTCAGATAGAAACCCTTATCAGCGATATATTCAATGCTGCGGATACCGAAACGGGTCGTGTAAGTATCCACCAGTTTATCATCTGCGTAAATTTTGGAAACAGCCTTGTAGAGCGACGGACTTTCCGGCGACCAGAGCTCGGGCGCATTTACAATAAAGTTTTGTTCGAATGGTTGTCCATGATTAATGCGGCTCGTATTCTCTTTGCTGGTAGCCACTTTTCCGTCCGGAGAAAGAATCTCTGTTTCTATACGGATTTGTGTTTTCTCACCGGCATTATCAATCTTCGTTTGAAGACGTACGGCTGCAAAGTCCTTGCTGACATGAGGAGTTGTGATTTGTGTTCCCCATACAGGCACGTGCACTTTATCAGTCACGATCAGATGCACATTACGATACAAACCTGCTCCCGGATACCAGCGCGAGGACTGCGGACGATTTTCCAAACGTACGGCCAGCGTATTATTCTTTCCGTCTTTGTTTAATAAAGACGTCACGTTACAGTGGAAAGAGTTGTAGCCGAAAGGCCAGAAACAAGCTTCTTTTCCATTTACATAGACACGTGCTTCGCTCATGGCGCCATCAAAGAGCAGCGTCACCTCCTTATCGGCAGGAGCATCAAAACTGGTTCGATACCATCCGGTGCCTACATAAGGGAGCCCACCGGTACGTCCTGTTTTCAAGGAAGCCTTTTTCTCGAAGTTCTGTGTTACAGCTACATTCTGCAGGTCATTATTCATATCGAATGGACCGAAAATCGCCCAATCATGCGGAATAACAACCGACTCCCATTTAGTGTCATTAAACTCCGGCTGGCTAGCCTCTTTAAAATCTCCTTTACTGAATTTCCAGTTTTTCTCGAGCAGCGTCTCACTGCGTTGCGCTTGCAATGTGCAAGCGACGCCCATCAAAAGTACAGCTAATAACTGTTTTTGGTGTTTCATGTTCATTTTTGCTTTTCAGGTATAAAATATTTTGGATTCGGGGTAAAGTTATAAAAAATGATTCAATAATCTTATCTCTTGAAAGCATTAAATGCGCTGGTGGGTTTACCGGTATCGTCAAACAAGCCTTTGTGATAGCCTTTCCAACCACCGTAACTTTGAGGTTCCCAAGTGAAAACACCGAGGCATTGATCTATTTCTTTAGCTTTAGTCATGAAATCGGTAAAAAACTCTTCTGCTTCTTCATAATTCCAGTAAATACCAAGCTCACACATCATGACAGGTGTATTATATCGTTCAATCAGACTTTTCATATTAGCAATACAATCATTGTTTAATTGTCGCCAGTCTTGGGTATCCGGTTCCGGATAAAGAGACATGCCGATTATATCCCATTTTCCCCCATCAGCTTTCAGACCGTCAAACAGCCAGATATATCGATTGGGATTATTGCCCTGATCGATATGTACGATAACTTTAGCTTCCGGGTAGATTGTTTTAACGGCATCGTATCCCGCTGTTACCAGTTGAGCGAAGTTGGCGGTTTTTCCGCTGCTAGCAGCTCCGTCAGGTTTTAACATGCCTGTACGTGTCTCATTACCCACCTGCACCCATTCTACATCGATACCTCTTGCTTTGATTGCACTTAATACTTCAGTGGTATGGTCGGCTACTGCTTGTTTTAATTCATCAAAGGATAGGTCGGCCCAAGCCGCCGGTTTCTCTTGCCGTCCCGGATCCGCCCAAATATCACTATAATGGAAATCAATCATAATACGGTAGCCTAAGTTGTGAGCGCGCCACGCCTTGGTCACTACATCGTCTTTATCACACCATCCTTCCGGATTAAAGAAACCTTCCTCTTCCGACCATCCCTGATCGGGATTTACCCATACACGTAGACGGATGGCATTCATGCCCAAATCCCGGAGTAGTGACATACATTCATGTCCGTTTCCTTCAGCATCATAGAATTTGTAACCTTCCTTTTCCATTTCTGTCAACCAACTGACATCGGCTCCTTTGGCAAAACCAGACATGTCATAGGCTTGATCTTGATTTTCCGGAAATACCGGTTTATCATCATTGTTGTCACAGGCTGTGAAGAAGGCTCCGCACAGTAGTGCGGAAGCCATCAATATATTTTTGAATCGTTTCATAATTATATACTGTTATCTAAAGGTTATTTATTAGAAGCGGAATAAGTACCGTCTATCAGATTGACTGTGATAGTATAAGTTCCGGCAGTCAATGGAATACCGTCGTTGCTGTTATAATATAGTTTTCCATTGCTTCCTCCATACGCTCCGGTCCAGTCATCTTTTATATAAAATTTGATACCCCAGTTAGAATCTTGTGATAACGTAATCGTTCCCGAATATTCTCCGGTAGTTCCTGTTGTGGCGATAGGATATAAATTGTTATCCCCCTCTATTCCATAATAACAATAGATGTTATTTCCAACTGCATAAGTTTTATAGGTCAACTCTTTTAATGAAACGTCAAACAGATAAAGATCGGCAGCAGGTGCAGGAATATTCTTTGCTTGTCCATTTACAAGAGTTCCAGCTTCTGCCGTACTTTCCGAGTCATCATTGGCAATGGTGTACATTTTGTCGGTGTCCCATGCATCTCCTGATGAGAACAGGGTCATCGCATAATTTCCGTATTGTGAGTTGACATCCACTATACCTGCATATTTTTGTTCTTCCTTATAGTACACTTCAATTTTATGATCGTATGTCCAGTCGCTACCTTGGCCGATTCCCGGCAAATACAAATATTGTCCCTCTTCCGGTTCCGGCTCCGGTTCTATAGAACCTTCTTCTACTGATACAGTCCATTGTTGAGGGTTGCTTAGATCGATAGAAAGCGTACACTCTCCTGCCTGTGGCACATTAACTGTTATGTCTCCAGCTGTTTCTCCGAGATTTAACGCTGTGCTGCTGCCGCTGAATGCCATAGGAGTATCTTTAGCTTTCGTGTCATCAATGTCGTATCCACCATTATCATTCGGATTGGCACATGTATGGTCATATAATTTACCCGTTCCACTGATTTGGATAGTCATACTTCCGGCTGCATTAGCATTGAATGTAGCTGTCCATTTTCTGCTTGTTTGGTTAAATTCCATTGTTGCATCGATATCTCCACTGACGTTCAATGTTGGTATTTGTATTCCGTTCCATTGCTTATTATTCGTGTCAAATGTGATATAATAACAACCTCCAACTCCTGGGAACCAGCATTTCCAATCCCCTGCTGTAGTTAGTAAGAACGGCATTCCGGTTTCGTTGTCATTTCTCCAGATCGTTCCGTTGGCTTCTTTAATCAGGAAGTTGTACCAGGCATTTACTCCTACAAATCCTTTGTATACACCATCTGTATTTACTGAAAATAAACTCATACCGGTGTCTGTGCCGTTTTGATCCAGCATGCTGGCGAAACGCATATCCAGTTCATAAGGAGTGATGTTGATTACTTCCACATTGCTATATGCCGGTTCGATGTTGTTCCCCGTTGTTCCTTTCAGTCTGAAATAGAATTTAGTGGCTACATTGGCTTCAACCCCCAGATTATTGGTGACAATATTTAATTCGGCTCCATTGTAAGTCTTGGAAAGAGAGGTTTCGGTAGACTCAACGATCGTTCCGGAGAAATCTTCGTTTAATGCAACCTGTATACTTGTTTTCAATAAGTTGGTTGGTTTGAAATCCGGATTGTTGATAGCCAATGTCCGGTCGGTCCATGCCAGTGACAGAACATTCTTTTGTGCGATATCTTCCGTCAATACAATGTTGTTTGTAGAAGCTATCAATTCATTTTCTGTCAGGCTCGATAAATAATATTTATCTGCGTCATCTTCACAGGCACTCCATATAAAGAGAGCCGCCAATGCAAGGAACAGACTATTTATAGTTTTCATATATCGTTTGTATTAGAGGATGATTAATAATTTTCATTATATAAATTGGGATTAGCCGTCAGTTCGGTAGCCGGTATCGGATAGATATTATACTTGCTATTTACAGCTACGCCACCTTTTTCACCACCTTTCCATTGCCACAGATATTTGTCGGTAGTGAACATTCCGAAACGGATTAAGTCGGTGCGACGGTATCCTTCCCAATAAAGTTCACGGGCACGTTCTTTCAGGATAAAGTCCAGTGTCAGGTCGGCTTCCGTTTTATTATGAGAGTCGTCGCCATAAGCACGTTCTTGCAGTTTATTGATATATCCCAATACAGTTCCTTTATCACTACCCGTTCCGCCACGTACCACAGCTTCCGCCATCATCAGATATACGTCTGCCAAACGGAATAAAGGATAATCTGTATTTACACCACCATCTGCAGTGTTGGAAGCAGTTGCTCCGGCATCTGTCAGGTTAGTCCATTTTTCTACAAAATATCCGTTTGACTGGTTATCTATCACATCCAGATATTGTGTTTGTCCGTCAGTGAAGAACATATAGCGCTTATCATCAGTTCCGCTAAATAAGACCGGAATTTCTCCGCGTACACGGAACATTCCCCAACCGCTTTTCACACCATAATTTTCAGGAATCTGTTTGTCGGAAGTATTACTTACGGCACCACAGACGATGTAGGTGGAAGAACCCCAAGATACGGTATGTGTAGCGTCCACAGGTAAGGTGAATATAATTTCGTTGGCAGTACGCTTATCATTATCCGCATTGAATAGTTTGCTGTAGTCATCTTCCAATGAATATCCCTGTGCGATAGCCTGTTGACAGGCAGCGATACATTCTGTATACTTCGACGTTTCAATATACACCTCTGCGTTCAGATAAAGTTTGGCAAGCAATGTATAGGCGGCTCCTTGTGAAGCACGTCCATAAGGACAATCCCCTTTGCTAAGCATATCATTTGTAATGGCATTTAATTCAGATTCTATATAACTGAAAATTTGTGCAGACGTATAACGTGGAGGCAGATAGCCGACAGTCGGGTCATTCTCTGTTATGAACGGGATGTTGCGGAATAAGTCCATTGCATGGTAGTAGAATAAAGCACGCATGAAACGAGCTTCAGCCCGGTAATGGCGGATTTCAGCTTGATCCTGTTCGCTAAATTCTGCCAGCTTTTCATCGGTTGCGTTACGGAGAAATTCATTGCACAATGCTATGTTATAATAAATCCGATAGTACATGTCCGATACCCAAGGATCATTAGCATCCCAACTTAAATAAGTCAATCCACTCACATTATCACCTGACAACCAGGTAGAGGCCACCTCGTCTGTTCCACATTCCTGCAGGTTGAAGAAGCAACGCATATAATCCTGTCCACTATTACTGCTCAAGTCTGGATCACCCCCTTTTTCCTGTCCGGTGGTCACCATGGCAGCATATATCTTACCTAAAACGGCTTTATAGTTTTCAGCATTGGTATATATCGTAGAAGATGTTTCGTCTTCATGCGGATATTGGTCTAAGTCGCCTATGCAGGAGTTCAGCAATAATGCACTGCAAAAATAGAAGGCTGTATATAATATCTTTTTCATGATTCGCTTGTTTTTAAATAGTTAGAAGTTGAAACCTACATTCAGTGAGAAGGTGCGCGGACGTGGATAGAAGGAATTATCCACACCATTAGGAACCTCCGGGTCGACACCGCTGTACTTGGTGATACAGAATACGTTCTGAACCATAGCACTCACATTCAGGCTACATCCTTTGCAGATTTGACCGAAATTATAGTTCAACGATAGATTATCCATTTTCAGGAAAGAAGCATTTTCTACATAATAGTCGGACAAGTACTGACGGGTCTGGAATCCGGTTTTCAGATAACTTGTAGACAGGTTATTCAATTGATAGGAGTTGTAGCTTACTGTTTCCCAGGCTCCAGCGTTCATAGCCATGGCATTATAGACATAGTTGCCGATGTTTGCACGCAAGCTTGTACTCAAGGTCCATTTTTTCCAGCGCAGTGAAGTACTGAAACCGAGAATGTAATCCGGAGCGGGAGAGTGGTAACGATATAAATCGGAAGAGTTGATTTGTCCGTCTCCATTCACATCAAGATAGGCACCTTCTACCGGTTTTCCTGTTTTTTCATCATAGAGTTGATGATAAACGTAGAACATATAAGGGGCGTATCCCTCACTTAATGTTTGTACTTGGTAACTGTCGATATATGGACCTACTGAAGTATTTGTAGCGACAGTTCCGGCAGATAAAGACAGATTTTTTACCTTCATCTTTTGCCAAGTCATGTTGAAGCTGACATCCCAGTTCCAGTCTTCTGTCTGGATAGGAGTTGCATTCACGCTGAATTCAATACCCTGACTGTCCACATTTCCCACATTGGTGGTGATGTTACGGTCGAAGGTGGTACCTGCTGCGGCGGGAACTGTTGCAATCAAATCTTTAGTTTGGCGAGTGTAGTAGTCAAAGCTACCGGTAATACGGTCTTCCAGAAAGCCGAAGTCGAATCCTATATTCCATGAAGTAGTGGTTTCCCATTTCAAGTCAGGGACGTAAGAGCTGGGACGGTAGGTATGAATATATTCATTTCCCATGATACCTTCCGCACCATTTTGGCTTTGAGTATAGATAGGTAGATAATTGTAGTTACCAATACCGTCCTGTTGTCCGGTCACACCGTAACTGGCACGAATTTTCAGATTGCTCAATACTTTATTATCTTTCAGGAAAGATTCTTCTGTCACTCTCCATCCCAAGGCTACAGAGGGGAAAGTACCCCAACGTACATTCTTGGCAAAGCGTGAAGTAGCGTCCCGGCGGATGGTGGTAGTTAGCATATAACGTGAATCGAACGAATAATTCAGACGACCGTAGTATGAAAGTAGTACATGGCGTTCGTCTTTAGCCTTTGAAGTCTTTTGTATTTCTCCCAGCGTGTTCATTTCGTAGTAAAGCGGAGTTGTAACTTTCCAGTACTGATAATCGTAACCGGCTGTTACGTCAAAACTACTTTTAATCGATTCTACCAATTTGTTGTAGTTGGCATACAAAGTCAGCAGGCGATTTTCTTTCTTCTGTGGACCGTAGCTGTAATCCAGACCGGAAGTGGTGTAATTCTGTGCAGCTTCCGCCGGAACATATACACTTCCCTTACCTTGTGCATAGTCGTAACCTAATGTAGCGTGTAGCTTTAAATCGGGGAAGAAATGAACACGATAGTCCGCATCGATATTTCCGATGAAACGTCTTACGTTACTTTGGGAATCATTCATTTTGATAAGTCCCACCGGGTTCATTACAGCACCGTTGGCTGGTGCACCTGTATTGTCTATTGCTTCCGTGTATCCTCCAAAAGTATCCAGTCCTGAATAAACAGGGATGGTTGGATTCATTGTAGAAGCTGCCCAGATAGCATTCGTGTTACCAAATGTGTTGTTGTTAATAGACCCTTTCGCATTAATATTCAGTTTCAAGTGGTCTTTGAAGAAAGAGGGGGTTACCATGATGCTTCCCGTGTAGCGTTCTGCGTTGTCTGTGCGTAACAAACCGCTTTGATTGTAATAACCTACTGATATACGAAATGGCCAGTTTTTAGCAATTTTTCCGGAGATACTAAGATTATTATCCGTACCGAAAGCATTCTGGTAAATCTCATCATTCCAGTCCGTATGGGCTGTGCCGAGTAGAGATTGTTGGGCAGTCGTTCCTTGCGTACGGATGGTGTTGACAAATTGGTCATAACTTAGCATATCAGCCAGCTTGGTACGTGTCTGGATGGAATTTGTCGTACTGAATGTAATCTTCAGTTTATCCGAACTTCCTTTCTTGGTAGTAATCAGAATAACCCCGTTGGATGCACGCGAACCGTAAATGGCAGTCGAAGAAGCATCTTTCAGAATGGTCATACTTTCAATATCGTTCGGGTTGATGAGGCTAAGGAAGTTCCCGTCATTACCGCTGATGCCTCCCTGTTCCAAAGGAACGCCGTCCAGTACGATCAAAGGGTCATTACTAGCGTTCAGTGAAGCACCACCACGCACACGGATCGTACTTCCCGCAGTGGGAGAACCACTGTTGGACATGATTTGCACACCGGAAATCTTACCATTAATCAGTTGCTCGGGAGAGCTGACCAACCCCATGTTGAAGTCCTTGCTGCTGACGTTAGTTACCAAACCTGTCAGGTCACTTTTACGCTGCGTACCATAGCCGATTACTACAACGTCGCTCAATACCTGTGAATCACTTTTCAACTGGACATTCAAAGTAGTACTGTTGGCAGGAACTGGTACTACCTTTGTTTCATATCCTACATAAGAGAATTGCAACTCTTTGCTGCCCTGTGGCACATTGAGTGTATAATTACCGTCGAAATCGGTCACTGTTCCGGTAGAAGTACCGACAATGAGGATACTTACTCCGATCATCGGTTCCTTGTTCTCGTCAATCACTTGTCCGGTGATTTTCTTGCCTCCTTGTTGGGCGAAGGCAGGAATGGTGCCTCCTAAAAAGGCTGTACACAACATAAGTAGTACAGTCAGATGGCGTAGATTTAAGATATTCCTGTTCATAATTACTGTGTTATTGATAATAGATTTATTTTTACTTTTTATTTAAAAATCAGCGGCTTTTCCCTTTCTGTCTCTTCCGTTTGCTACCCCCTTTCAGAAGGCTTCAGACGTGGTTCAGACGAAAGATTTGTTCCTCACCGAGGAAGACCTTGTTCCTCACCGATGAACGACCCTTTCCTCACCGAGGAACGAAGGCTTCGACAACGGGGAACTTTAAGAACGATTATTCCAGCCAGATATTTCCTAGTTCAATCTCAACTAACTCTTTCTTGTTTCCTGACATTGACAACTCCAGCTTTTCAATCCTTTCCGGTAAAAATGCAATTTCCGTTTCCGGATGGAAATACTGTTTCAAAAATGTCGGATAAGCTATCGGCAGCAGTGCCGTGTCTGTCTGGCGTAAATCTTTCAACGGTATTCGTATGATTCCCTCCGATGATGGAGCAGGACAAGGGCTTTTATAAGTATATCCGTCTGACGTTACGAAACCGGCACTGAATCCTTCCGGAAGTGTTTTCGTTCGATTTACCCGGATACAGAGAACGCTACAATCCTTTACTCTTTCTTTTCTTTCTTCAATCAGGTTCTTTACGAACGTGCGGAGGAAATAGTGCGGATTTTCTCCTTTAGGAGTAAACCGGAACCGGAGCAAAGGTTTTTCCACCGGAGAAGAATCAACCAAAGTACGTTGGAGATCATTCCATTCGGGAAGCGTGTATGCTTCTATCCGGCTATCTGCATCCGTAATAGCCAATAGTGGTATCGCACTATCTGGGGCAACAACACGAGTAGTCCAATAGGCTCCGGAAGTATAATTCCAGTCCAGTGGATTTCCCTTTATTCCTGATGATGAATTCCTGTAACCGGAATTTCCTGTGGGATAAGTGCGAGTGCTGTTGCCCCGGCATACGATGATGTTATACCTGAAACAATCATCCTTTATTTCTCTAGCGGGTATCGTTGCCTGATAGGTATATCCGCTTGTACGTTTCATCTTGATATATGAATTATGCTCATTCCAAAAAGATATCTTATCGGTGTAGATAATCACTGAATCCGGGAGTTCGGTTCCTACTACCTGTGCATTAATCGTCAAATCCTTATTTGCTTCAGTGGTTGCCGATGGAATATGAACGACTTTATAATCTGTCACACGTGGAGCAGGAGCCACATATTCTCCGATGCGGATGGAATTCCATTGAGAGTCTGCCTGCCAGTTCTGTTTGGGCGTACAGTTTTTACGTTTCAGCAGATAGGTACCCGGACGAAGTCCGCGGATAATCCCGTCTGTCACATTTCCTTTCTGCTGATTTCCTTGATTGAGGGCCGTAAAGGTAAATTCCATCCCTAAATCAGGTATTTGCAAAGCCATGTCCCAAGCACCATAAGCGATGGTAACCACTTCTTTGTTGAGTGACGGTTTGGCAAACGGATCGTTCACTACTACTGCGTCCGGCATCACTTCCAGTCTCCAGACTCCCGGTTCGAGGCAATCCATGAAATAAGCACCTGTTCCCTCATAATGAATAACCGGGGAACTGCCACAACCGGCAATGGAAACAAGTTGTGACGCATCTTTGGGCCGGGTGTTGGTATGATTGGAATAATAGAATTTCTTTCCATTATTTAATTCGCTCAAGTCCTCCGTATAACTGACGCGAAAACCATCACCAAATAAAGTGTCCTGTGGATAGCTGCCGTATGATTCACCTCTTTTCAGACTGTGTGCAGCTTCGGCAGCTATCTTCATACTGATAGCTTTATGAGGCGTATAGGCAAGATTCAAGAAATGAGTCTGATATTCCGTATTGGCATAAGCGATATCCATCGGATCATACGCAAACTGGGTAATCCATTGGAAGCCTGCCGTACGGAAAGTGCGTACCATGGCCGGATACATATAAGAATACATGATATCTGCCGGATCGAACTCATATACCATCCGTGTTTTCTTATCGAATCCTTTCACTTTATCCGAAAAGGGAATATCATAGCGGTCTATATAAGGAAGGAAATTTCCCTGCTGTGTCTGTCCGGATACCAGTCCGATGGGATACCATTGATAAGTAGTTCCCTGAATGGCAGTTTCGTAATAAGACTCTACTACATATCCGTTGTGGCTTACATTATAGAATACAGGTTTGCGGTTTCCTGTTTTATTGATCGCTTTCAGCATCCGGTTGATATAGGCTTTTACCTCTTCTTTCGTACCGGAATGACAAGGTTCATTATTGATTTCGAATCCAACAATGGAGGGATCGTCTTTATAAGCTAACCCCGTATATGGATTGACGTGCTTCACCAAACCATGAAGATAGGTTTCTTGTGCAGCGATAGCTTCCGGATGGGAGTGCATATCGCATTTATCATATTTATAGGAGAAGCCGCCCGTCTGTATGTTTCGTTCGGGATATCCGTTCCCGAAGTTGGTCTGTGCGGTAATCACAATATGAATATTACGTTCTTTGAGTTTGGCAATCAGGTAGTCCATCAAGTCGAGATGCTCGTTTTCGAGGAGATTTCCCTGTCCGTCTGTCAGTTCCACATCCCATAAATGAATACGGTAAGCATTCAGTCCCAGACGGGAGATATGATATACATCTTTGTCTATAGCAGCTTTGCGGTCCAGTCCCAAATATCCAATGGCACGGTAAGCATGGGCGAAAGGCAGCGTATAATTAACACCGAAAAAGGAAGCCTCCCGGCGGGTGTCACTCCAACGCATCACCCCATTTCCATCTATATATATAATAGGTGTAGAGGATGATTTGCCTTGCACTTTGACAAAGGCAGATATCAAACAAATAAAGGTAAGGATCAACAGTCTTTTCATGCTATCAAATTTATCGGTTTATTGACAGCAACAAAAGTAATTTATTGGTCATTTCAATAAAAGCACAGATTGGACATATAAGGATAAAAATAGGACGAAATGCCCCAAAACACCTCTACAGGTCTTCATTAAGGTACTGACGTGGCGTTTTTCCGAATTCTGCCTGAAAACATTTGGAGAAATAAGAATGATTGGAAAAGCCTACCATGTACATCACTTCGGCAACGGTAAACTTCTTTTGTTGCAACAACATGGCCGCCTTTTTCATCCGGATCGATTTGATGTATTCCACTGGAGACATTCCGGTCAGCTGTTTAATTTTCCGGTAAATCTGCTTATTACTGATACCGGATAATTCACAAAGCGCATTCACATTCAATTCCGATTCAGAAAGATGATCCTCAATCAGGCGGATAATGTTCGACAGAAATTTCTCATCTTGAGATTCTGCTTCGATTGGTTTAAGAACAGGCAACGATTCCAACTGCTTTTTCACTTGTGTCGCCGGAATCTCTTCTTTCTCTACGGCGATGACAGGAATATTCAGCCCAATGGAAGTTCCTTTTCCTTCGTTCGAGGTGACTCCGTTGATGTGACCGCCATGAAGTTCCGTATAAGTCTTGACCAGATAAAGTCCGATACCCGTACCTTCCTTATTGCCGGTATGTGGAGACTGGAAAAAGCGCTGGAAGATATATGGAATATCTTGTTGCGGGATTCCGGTTCCTGTATCAGAAACACAAATATCCAACAATTCCGTTTCTTCACGATAGAAAAGAGACAGGCGGACGCTTCCGCCATCCGGGGTGAATTTGACGGCATTTGAAAGCAGATTATCTAAAATCACTCCAAGTTTGATGGCATCCATATCAGCATAAATCTTGGCTTTATTCGTCTCGAAATGGAATGTGATCTGTTTGTTTTCCTCATAGACGGAAAACAGGCTACGGCTGAATGACACAAGTTCGATACGCGACAAAATCAGCAGCGAATCTTTATTATCCTCTATCCGGTTGAAGTTTAATACCTGATGAATCAATGAGTTTATTTTCATTGCATTACGCTGCACCTCCTCCAGTGTCTGTTTCTCATGCACTTCTTCTGCAACGGGGAGCAATTGACTGACAGGAGCGATGATCCGGCTAAGCGGTGTTTTTAATTCATTAGACAAATGGGTAAAGAAAGTCATTTTCTGGCGTGATTGCTCCAGAATCTTCTCTTTTTCCATCCGTTCCATTTTCAGACGGTTCTTGACACGGAAAAAGTTGATAACCCAGGCAATGAGGCTCAAGAATAAAAGAATGTAGACAATCTTTGCCCAAAGTGTGTAATACCATGGAGGGAGAATTTTAATATTCAGGATATATGGATGCTCGGAAGGAGAACCGCTCTTTTCTACTTTGCTGATTACTAGCTGATAATCCCCATAACCCAAATTACTGTACGTAATGCGATTCGTGTTGGATTGCAGGAAATTCCATTCTTTGTCCATACCTTCCAGCCGGTAGACGAATTCATGTTTTTCTTCCAGCGAGTAGGGCAGGTCTGAAAGTTCGAAAGCCAGGTTGTTCTGGTCGTATTTTAGTTCGATAGCATCGGTATAGCGGATGTTGGGAATATCCTCTCCGGTATGCGGAGACATCAGTTGATTGTTGATATATAAGGCAGTCAGTAAAATGGAGTGTTCCGGCTGACTCATGGCTTGTATTTCGGGACGGGATATGCCGAACCCGTCTGCACCTCCCAGATAGATATTTCCATCTTCCGGATCAAACATGAGACTGGTGAAACGTTTATCCGTCAGGCTTTGCTGGCGGGCATCCATTGTTCTCCGGTCGATGATCCAAAGTCCGTTAGTGGTGGAAACCCAGATATGTTCTTTTACAGAGGTCATAGACAGAATCTCGTTATTGCTGAAATTGCCGAAAGAGATACTTTGCTGACTCGAGTCTTTGGGATTGATACGCATCACCCCTCCGTGAAATCCTACCCAAAGCATGCCGTCTTCATCCCGTAAAAGGTAGTTCGGGCTCTTCTCGCCACTTAATTCATCGGCAAACAGCTTTGTCACTTGCCGCGTACGGGCATTGATTTTGTCTATTCCTTTGCTGTTGTATAACAATACCCATACATTACCTTCCGCATCAGGGACAATCTGATTAATGAACATCCCCGACAGCCCATTATGAATGGAATAATTTTGATCGGCCACATACGATCTTCCGGCAGATTGTATCAGTTTATGTTTGTCCACAACAAAGATACCTCCGAGACAGGTGGCGATCCAAAGCTTCCCGTCAGTATCTTCAAACAGGTAATAAGCCCAGTTGGTATTATAAGTTCCTGTACTGTCTACGATGTTGTAATGTACAAATTGATGGGTATTATAGTCATAGCGGTTGATACTTCCGTCTGTGGCTATCCATAACTGCTGTTCTCTATCCTCGTAGATGTGCCGTATCCGGTTGTGGGATAACGGATGGTTTTTATCCCCCATTCTATACCAGATAGCATCGTGTTTATTGCCTGCCGGATGGGTGAACCGGATCACTCCGTTTGTACCTCCGAACCAATAGAATCCTTTGGAATCCCGGAACAGGGAATAGAACTGATTTCCGTCTCCTGTGCCTGTGATTTGAGAAATCGGTACAAATTGCAGCGCACTGTTATAGCGTGACAGGGAAATGCCATAATCTGTTCCCAGCCAGATATTATGTTCCTGATCCGAGAATATGTTCCAGATAATATTGTTGGTTAGTGACTGGATATTGCGTGAATCGTGAATGATATGCTGCAAAGGTTCTTTGTCATTCTGGTACACATAAAGCCCGTTGTCTGTACCTGCCAGCAAATTTTCATCTCCGTCCAGTGCCAGTGATTTGATGGAGTTGTTATGAAATACCTCTATCGCCTTCATCTCTCCTATAGTGGGATTGTATTGGAAGAGATAACCTTCCATCCCGATCCAGATACATTGTCGGGTGGTGTCTTCCAACAGAGAATTGACAAACAAATTGCTGCCTCCCCGGTTAACGGGCAAAAGGATGTTTTCAAATTTTCCACTTGCCTGCACATAGCGGCATAATCCGTTGTAAGTACCTATATAAATTTGATTATCTTTTGTATGAATGATGGAATAGATGGTGTTATGAGGCAATCCGGTCTGTTTGCTGTCGAAATGATTCAGTTGACGGCTTTTTAACTGATAAGTATATAATCCGTTCAACGAACCTATCCACAATGTATCTCCCTGGAGTACCATGGTACGGACATCCGTTGGGAAATCAGTATCCGGTTGCTCATATTTGTCTGTTCGATAGTTATAAACAAGAATCCCGTTATCTGTTCCCAGATATAAATAAGTGTTATCTGCTATAATACCGCAGTAGATACGTGTGTTAGTACGTTCTCCATACGTGAAATGCTGTTGTGTGGAATAACCGTCATAACTGAATAAACCCTTGTTGGAACCCACCCATATCAGTCCCTCGCTATCTTGCAGGAAGCAACTAATCACCGAAGCTTCGGCCCCGAGATAGATGTTGTCGAATTGCTGATAATTTACTTTTTGCCCATACACATTGCCACTGCTACAGTAGGCAAGGATGAGAAAAAGAATTGTTGTCATTCGTTCGCGCATGGTGTTAGGTTTGCAGGTTTTTAAATCTGTAATTGTTGTAAAAGTATTCCTTCTTTCCTGCAAATGTAGGAAAAATGTCGGTTACACTTGTAAATATCCCGCTCTTTTTGTTCCTTTGCTATCTATTTATAAACAGAAAACTTACGTATGAGAAAACTAATTTATTGGCTTTTATTGCCGTTGGCAGTGGCTGTGAGTGCATGTGGCGGTAAAAAAGGATCTTCAGATAATACGTCGACATTGGCGATGATAGACAGTGTGGATGCTCACGGATTGCAGCGTATGCAGACGTCTAAGAGCGAAACCGACTTTAAATTTAAGGGGAAAGATTATCATTCCCTCGTTTCGCGTACTCCGGATGAAAATCTGCCCCATGTGACAAACGAGCTGGGAGATACCTATGTCGACAATAAAATAGTGTTGCACCTGACTCGTGGTAATGAAACCGTGTTGAACAAGACCTTTACCAAGAATGATTTTTCATCGGTAGTCGATGCGAACTTCCTATCTAAGTCTATATTGGAAGGCATTGTATATGACAAGACCACTCCGCAGGGAATTGTGTATGCAGCGAGTGTTTGTTATCCGCAGACTGATTTGTATATGCCGCTTTCTATAACGATCACTGCCGATGGAAAAATGAGTATACAGAAAGTAGATATACTTGAAGAAGATTATGACGATGAAGCCCCCAATTAAGTTTGTAGGCGGGTGTTGACAGTAAAATTACACAAATGTGAAAACATTTGAGACAAAAGAAAGGCAGCCAATGAGGTTGCCTTTCGTATTTTTGCACCGTCAAAAAACTTAATACCGAATAGAATGAAGAAAAACATTTTTGCTATCTGTGTGGTAGCAGTAGGATGTACGGCACTGACCGCTCAAACCCAAGATACACAAACGTTGGTTCCACTTACGGAACGGGTAAACGTGCAGGCGGATTCGGCACGCGTCAATCAAATTATAGACGATTGCTGGGTAGCAGTAGGGACTAAAAAGCCTCATGCAATTCAACGCGACTTCACACGTATGTTCAACGGTAAGCCTTCCTATCGTTTTGAATTGAAGGAAGATGATAATACCCTGTCAGGATATGCCAAAGGGGAAACAAAAGGGCGTGCGGAATTGTCTTATTGTTATGCAACTTCCGATGATTTCAAAGGCCTGCCTGCCGATGTTTATCAGAAAGCGCAGATTACTAAAACCGTATATCATCATGGGAAAGGTATTTGTCCGCAAGGAGCTTCCCGCGACTATGAGTTTTCCGTATATATTCCTTCTTCATTGGGTAGCGATGTTTCGACAATTTTTGCCCAATGGCATGGGATGCCGGATCGTACATTGGTACAAACTCCACAGGGAGAAGTGAAGAAACTTACGATTGACGAGTTCGTTGAACTGGAAAAGACTACAATCTTTAAAAAGAATGAAGGGCACGAGAAAGTAGCCAAGCTGGATAAACAAGGTAATCCGGTGAAAGACAAACAAGGAAATCCTGTATATCAGGCCGGAAAGGCCAACGGATGGCTCGTGGAACAAGGAGGCTATCCTCCATTGGCGTTCGGGTTCTCCGGCGGATGGTTCTATATCAAAGCAAATTCCGACCGTAAGTGGCTGACGGATAAAGACGACCGTTGCAACGCAAATCCCGAAAAAACACCGATTATGAAACCTGTAACATCAGACTATAAAGCATCGACCATTGCTTACAAAATGCCTTATGCCGATTTTCCGAAAGACTGCTGGATTACATTCCGCATTCATATCGACTGGACAGTCTATGGCAAAGAGGCGGAAACGATTGTAAAACCGGGTATGCTCGATGTGCAGATGGACTATCAGGAAAAGGGGAAAAAGGTTAGTAAACACATTGTAGACAATGAAAAAATCATGATTGGACGTAACGACGATGATGGTTATTACTTCAAGTTCGGTATTTACCGTGTAGGTAATAGCACTAAGCCGGTATGTTACAATCTGGCAAACTATTCAGAAAAGTAATTAGTCGGAAGGTAGAAAGAGAGTGATATCCGGATGTCCTTTCAGTGAGCATCCGGATATTTTTTATTCTTCCCGTTTCGGGCATACTCTAACCGGTCTGTTTCTTTATCGCTTGTTCGTCAGTGCGGTAATGATATACTTTCCCGGTGCATCCATCTTGCTCCAGCTGGTACTGGAAAACAGCCTCCGTACCTGCGTGCCTTTTCTTCTATAATCCGATAGTCGGAGAATCGTCTGCTTCTCCTCCGGATCAGTCACTTTGTATCGGTCCAGACTTTCAATCACCCCATTGATATTATGAGTAGTCTGATTGTAGGCATATTCCGGGGTTTCAAGCGAAGTATCTATCTTTTCCGTGATATTCGCAATGGGGATATGGATGCTGCCTTGTGCCGTCTACAGACATTCTTATTTACGGTTCTTCAATGTGACAATACAAAATATGAAGGTCATTATCAACAGGTTTTCTATATCATATTTAGTTTGTTGGATTATTATGTAGATGTGGAAGTGCGTACTCCCTGCGGTCGGGTAGATATGGTATTGCGTACCAAGACCACACTGTATGTGATGGAATTGAAACTGGATAAGTCTGCAAACGAAGCGGTGGACCAGATTGATTAAAAAAATTATCCCGAACGCTTTGCTTTATGCGGGCTGCCGATAGTGAAGGTTGCCGTCAGCTTTGACAGAGAACGTTGCACAATTGGAGAATGGAAGATAGAATAGATTGTTCTTGTGATAAATAGAGTTGGGCATACTTTTAAAATTTAAAACAACTAATCCATTGCGGATTAGTTGTCTTTTAATTGTCTTCAAATATTTTGTAGGATGATATCTATACCAGAAAAGTCAGACATGCTTATAGAAAAGATTCATACTTTCTATTCCTCCTGAAATATTAGTATTGTTGATTAATGTTCCTGCATATTTATAACCGAGCCTTAAAAAAGTTTTGTTCATCGGGATGGATGTAGACCGTGCAATAGTATAGAGGGTCATTATTCCCTGCAGTTGCATTTCATATTCCATCATTTCCAGTAGTGAGCAGGACAAATTGTGCCCGGCATGTGTTTTGTGAGTAGCGAAGTCGGTCATTTCTGCATTCTTTGCGTTGAAGTCGACCTCTGCTGAGGCTAAAGCTACCAGTTTGTTTTTCTTGAAAGCACCAAAATATTGGACATGCCTACCCATCGTTTCTGCTATATAGCTAGGATTGTAAATGGGAAAAGGATAACTCACGAATGTTTCGGCATAGAGAGAAGCAATTTCCAGAATGTTTTTTATACCGAGTTTGCGAATGGTATATTCGGTATTAATCAGGTAACTCTTTACATCTATCCGATTTTGCAAAAGTTGATAAAGAGTTTCCAACTCACTATGTGGATAATTTAAGAGCCTTCGGTCTGTTTTCGGAAATCGTGAAACGAAGAAGGCATCTTCTTTCCCTTCATAAAATTGGGGTATATGTCCTTCGAGGATATACCCTTGTGCCAGAAACAATGGAGCAATCTGGGTGGGTACTTTACAAAAAACTTTAGAATAACCGTGTCGCGCTACCAAGTTTGCAATCTTGTCGAAGACAAGAGCAATGTCTTCTTTTAGTAATTTCATTAAATAAATACGGTCATTCAATTTCCCGTGTTGAAGAATGGAGCCTTTTCCAAGGCGTACAATTGTGTCTGGCTTATTCATTTCGTCTCTGTATTCTTTCATTGTCTTCGGGGATTAATGCAATTGTATCGTTGGCGTCAGAGAGTAACTTTTCGATGCCGATGGTTTCGAATTCGTCTGTATCAGTAGGAGTCACTTGAAGAGTGCATTTCTCACAATCATTGTTACATATCGTTGATTGATAGACGTTTGGTTCGGTGTAGGTGGTCATTATGCCTTCATAATTTCTTAGA
The DNA here is from genome assembly GCF_002632415.2 of Bacteroides celer. NCBI lineage: Bacteria > Pseudomonadati > Bacteroidota > Bacteroidia > Bacteroidales > Bacteroidaceae > Bacteroides > Bacteroides celer. The sequence continues at coordinate 1,978,224 of NZ_CP178209.1, forward strand.
ATAAGTTTATTGACTGAACGTGAAATAACATAATTAGGCATTATCGGGATTTTACCACCACCTCCGGGAGTGTCAATTACAAATGTAGGGCGGGCGAATCCACTGGTGTGCCCAATGAGACTTTCCATGATTTCGATACCTTTCCCAACAGGGGTTCTGAAATGGGATAGCCCTTCTGACAAATCGCATTGATAGAGGTAGTAAGGACGTACTCTGTTCTCTACTAGTTTATGCACTAAGGATTTCATTATCTTCGGGCAATCATTGACTCGTGCCAAAAGGACAGACTGATTTCCTAATGGAAATCCTGCGTCGGCAAGCTTTGCCAATGCTTCCCGGGATGAATCGGTAATTTCATTCGGATGATTGAAGTGAGTGTTGATCCAAAGAGGTTGGTATTTTTTCAAAATAGAGATAAGAGAGTTTGTTATTCTGTAGGGGAGCACTACCGGCATTCTTGTTCCTATACGAAGGACTTGAACATGGGGGATGCGGATTAGTTCGGACAAAAGCCAGTCGAGCATCTTGTCGGAAAGCATCAGGGGATCACCGCCGGAAAGTAGTACATCTCTAACTTGCGGAGTTTTTTTTATGTATTCTATACCTTCCGTAAGTTGTTCTTTTGATGGGATGTAATCAATATCTCCTACTTTTCGTTTACGTGTACAATGCCGGCAATACATAGAACAGATATTACTGACGTGGAATAGTACCCTATCGGGATAACGGTGAGTGATTCCCTCAACGGGACTGTCTTTTTCTTCCGACAGGGGGTCGGTACATTCTGATTTCAGAGTGATTAATTCTTCGGGACTTCCAAATGATTGTTTGAAAACCGGGTCATGTCGATAGTCTTTTCGGCGAATAAGTGAGAGATAATATGGAGTAATGGACAGAGGAAACTTCTCAAATGTCTGTTGGAGTTGTTCTGTTTCTTTGGATTCAAATTTTATTCCAGTCAGGTTTTCAAACTGTTCAAGCGTTTTTATCGAATGGCGTAATTGCCATTTCCAATTTGTCCAGTCTGATATCTCAGCTTTATTGTCGATTTTCTGTGCAATTTCTTGTTGTACTTTATTATATATCATAATCATTTTTGTTTTTAATATAGTTAATACAATACAGGAAGAGGTAGCATATACCTTCATTTTTCCTCTTCTGTCATTACATCAGGAATCCAGCTGTTTACAATGTCCCAATGTGCGTGCATCCAGAGACGTGCTGCTTCGCCTTCAGTATTTACAGTATTTTCTACGGCGGACATGAGGGAGCTGATTTGTTCGTTTGTTAGATGAAGATTGGCGAGTATGGTGGCGGCAAATGGATCTTTTTCACTGAAACCTTTCCATGCGATGACTTTGACGTTTTCAGCTTCTCCATATACTTTTTTAGGATCTTCAAGCATTTTCAGTTTGAAACGATCAAACATCCAATGCGGAGTCCATCCTGTTACAACAATCCATTCGTTCCGGTCAATTGCTTTTTTCAGTGAGGCGGTCATAGCCGGTCCACTGGATGTGAGCAGCTTATATTTTAGTCTGTACTTTTCGATGGCTTTATCCGTTGCTTGCATTATTCCGGCTCCGGCATCAATGCCTACTATTTTACCAAAAAACTTTTCTCTATGCTTGTTCAGGTCTTCAATAGAATTTGTCTTCACATATTCGGGAACTACTAATCCAATGCGGGCACTGTCATAAATATTTCCAATTTCTTCCAGTTTATTGCCGTATTGTTCCATATAATCTGCATGGGTGACAGGGAGCCAGGTGTCCATAAATACGTCTGCCTTCTGATTAGAGATCGAAGCAAAAATAGGAGCAATATCTGCATTTTGCAGTGTTACTTCATAACCTTGTTCTTCGAGGATGGCTTTTGCGAGATGAGTGACGGCAATGCCTTCCGCCCAATTGGCATAGGCGATAGTGATTTGTTTTTTGGGTTTTACCAGATTACATGAGAAAAATGCAACTAAAATAATCGCGGTGGCTAATATGCCTAAAAATAGATATTTACTCATAAATGATTGTTTTATGAAGCAGGTGTGCTTCTGGTTTATAGTTGATCTTGTGTAGTTTTATATTCACTTTTTCTTTTTCTGAGCTATTCCTTGTGTGATGCGGTCTAGTATGATGGCAAGAATGACAACTGCAATACCTCCTTCGAATCCCAGTCCTATTTTCATTTGAGTAATTCCTTTCAGAACTACTTCTCCGAGTCCTCCGGCTGAAATCATAGCGGCAATGACTACCATTGAGAGTGACATCATGATTGTTTGATTCACTCCCGTAAGGATGGTTGGCAGCACCAATGGGAACTGTACTTTGTATAGCAGTTGCCAGGGAGTGGCACCGAATGATAGGGAAGCTTCCGTTATTTCGAGGGGAACCTGCCGGATCCCTAATCCAGTGAGTCGCACCACAGGTGGCATGGCAAAGATGATGGTTGCAAATGCTCCCGGCACAGTCCCTAATCCGAAAAACAGGACGGCAGGGATAAGATAGACAAAAGCAGGCATTGTCTGCATAAAGTCCAAAATGGGACGCACTATTTGATTACAGCTTTTGTTATATGCTGTCCAAATACCTAATGGAATACCTAATAATAGAGCAATGCTGGTTGAGGAAAGGACAAGAGCCAGTGTCTGCATCGTAGCTTCCCAAAATCCCATGCTGTAAATCAGCCATAATCCTAATAATGTGAAGACTGCTATGCTTTTTCCTACTTTATACCATCCAAGCAAAGCGAGGGCAGGTATCATAATATAAGCCGGTATTGCATAAAGTATGTGCTGGAAGCCTTCAATAAAGCCTCCTACTATTGCATTTAGAGTGTCGAAGAAAGGGGCGAAATAGTCTGTTAGCCAATTGATGCCCTGTTCAATGTAGTTTCCGATGTGAATCATGAGTCTATAGAGTTTTGAATGATTTCATTAATTTCTGTTTTGTTCTTTCCTGTTATTTCTGTAATGAGTCTTGACAGGGGAATGGTGCATTGAAACTCTCGTCGATTGTTTACTACCCAGACCGGTGAGTTAGTACGGGTCAGCAGAGGCAGGATGTCTTCGAGTAGAAAAACCATTGCCAGCACTTTTCGACGCATCTGTATCAGTTCCTTTTTCGAGGTTTCTGTTATATTGGTTCCATTAATGGAGATTTCTCCAGAAGTGCGATGTTTTAATCCATTTATACACCGCAACAGTGTCGATTTTCCACTTCCGGAAAGTCCCATGATGACGAATATCTCACCTTCTTGGATAGATAGGTTCACATTGTTCACAGCAATTACACATCCATCTTTGCCAAAGACAAGACAGAGATCTTTAATTTCAATCTTATTCATATATATGGGTCTTAGAAATAATAACCAATGTTCATATTCAGACGGGCATTCCATTCTGCTGAGGGATTGCCTTGGGCAAAAGCAGTGTTCCAGTCATTGCCTAGCCACGCTTGATTTTTCCCTAATGCATAGTCGATGTACATGTAGACAGGTCCCATACTCAGGAGACATCCGGTGACATTCATGAAACTATCGTTGAACCCTTCTGTATATTTGTGCATCATACTGAAGTCATTGTATAGTTGGATATTATCCAAAATACCTTTATTGATAGGGAATGTATATGCGAGTGCCGCTGTATAAGTATCAGCCTTGGCAGCAATCTCATACGAAGAACCATAAGCTACTGTTGTAACCTGCTTTCTACTTTCTTCCTCTTTATTTATGGGACTTATACGATAAGTGGTATATTGTATTTTTAAATTCCAGTTCTTATAGCTGGTAACGTAATGTGCGGCAAAAGCAGATCGAGAACCTACTTTCTTTGTATCCAGATTGTAGATACCACCCAACATGGCGGATACTCCAATTTCTTGTGTCCACTTCTCTCCCCAGCGATAAGCTATGCGTACGTTCCCTTGAGTTGTTTCTTTGTTTCTCCCACCAATGTCATACGCATAACGATCGGGAGAGGCTTCGGTATCTTCACTGAAATCCAGTATGTCAGCATTTTTGAAAAATGCTATTGCTACATCCCAATGCCCCTTCTGATAGAGATATTTGATACCCATGTCCGCATCATCTTCCAATCCGAGATAATAGTTGATATTAAAGAAATAATTGTTAGCCGTATATGGAAGGATACCGAATGGGACAGTTGTTAATCCTAGCTGAATTTGATGGTTATTGTTGAACTGATAACCCATCCAGCCATGTTTTAGCATGCCACCGCCTGAAGATGTGGTATAAAAGCGATATTCAGCATCCAATATGATCTTTTTATAAGCCCCATTGATATTCAGCCGGAATACATCGAAGCCAAAATCACCTCCACGTTTCTTATTACCATTCTTCCAATCTGAATAATTATAGTTAAATCGCAGAGCTCCTCCTAATTTCACAGTTGGTTTCTCTTGAGCTGGGATAAGCAAAGAATAACATAAGGATAAGAGGCATATAATGAGTTGTAATGATCTGTTTTTTCTTTTCATGAAGGTAATAATTGAGCATCGGAAACATAATTGATGTCTCCGTTACGAATGAATAATTAAGGTGAAAAAGATAATTAGTTGATAACTAATTTCTTCATTTTCCGGGTTTTAGAACTCTGTTTTGATTAAAATACTCTACTTTCATCGCTTTTAGTGTTATAGGTTAATACTGTTGCTAATCCGTACGAACGCGCTTCAACAAGCTTTTACTAGACTGGTTGGAGAAACAGGGGGAAAGAATGTAAAACCACAATAGGTAAATACATATAAAAATGAGGAGAGAAAAATCGGATAGTAAAGTCAAACAAAGACAATTCAATTTCTCAAAAGCACCTGAAACTCGCTTGGTTTTAATTTTAAATTTCTACAAAGCTATAAATCAAATAGTTCAAAAACAAGCAATTAAATATTCTTTTGTATATCTTAACAAATGAAGACTAGGTGGTAGTTGCATGCCGAGAACTAAAGTAACTACTCAGGTATCTTTTCCTGAAAATTGAAAAAGTAATCCAAACTCTCTTACCTGTTGAAATGTATCTGATAACTTTATGCCAATCCCCTTTCTCTATTATCCCCTAGATATTACTTTTGCATTCAATGATTGAGCAGGTAACAGACATATCTAAGTTCTTATCGGAGATGAACGAGAAATTCTCTTCGATGGAGCAAACTATATCTGAGCAAGGTGCTGATATTAGCCGTCTTTATCGTATTATTGATCAGAAGGATAAAGAGATTCATGTATTAAAGAAACGTTTATCCAAATATGAAGGACCTGATAAGGATAGTCATAATAGTAGTATTCCTCCTTCCCAAGAATCGCTTCCTGCCAAAGTCCTCCGTCGGACACAGTCTTTGCGCAAGAAGTCAGACCGTAAGAACGGTGGTCAATTTGGTCATCCCGGCTCTACTTTAGAAACGAGCACTTCTCCTGATTTTATCGAAGAACATAAATCTGACTATTGTGAATGTTGCGGCAGTTCTTTGACTGGGGCTGAGTCTATTTGTAGCGGAGTCTCCCAAGTGGTTGATATACCTTTACCCCGTCCCCAAGTAAAAGAACATCGCTCTTTTGATGTGACTTGTTCTTGCGGCCACATTAATAAATGCCCGCTCCCCAAAGAATGTAGTAAACGGATTTCATACGGCAAGACTATTCAGTCTCTGGTGTCTTTTCTTAGCCATGTTCAATGTGTTTCATTTGAACGTATCTGTGAAATACTCAAAGAAATTTTCTCTTTGTCTATTAGTCAAGGTACAGTGCGGAACATGCTTACTAAAATAGGGACTAAATCAAAAACTGTTTGTGACCAAATTCGCAGGCGCATAGCCGAATCCACAGTTGTTGGCGCTGATGAAACGGGACTATATGTCAATAGTGCACTTAATTGGGCATGGATATTCCAAACGGATCAGTTAACCTATGTATACCAAGACAAGTCCAGAGGAATGAAGGCTATAAACAACCATTTTCCTGATGGATTGCCCAATGCTGTATTAGTCACAGATCGACATGGTAGCTATTTCAATATGGAAGTAAAGAATCATCAGGTATGCATTGCACATCTGTTAAGGAACATTCAATACCTTACTGAACTTGACCCTAAGCAGAACTGGTCTAAAAAAGTGAGTACACTTCTTAGAGAGGCGATACACATCCGTAAGACTACAAGCTTTGAAGTAATACCAATAACCACTATAAAAGACAGATTGGACCGATTGCTAAATGAAAGCGTAGCACATCTGCATGAGGATTTCCAGAAGTTCAAAAATGGTCTCTTCAAATGTAAGGATTATCTTTTTACCTTCCTGCAAAACCCAGATGTTCCTTATGATAATAATGCCAGCGAAAGAGGTATTCGAAAAATAAAGGTAAAGCAAAAAGTCAGCGGATGTTTTCGTACAGAAAAAGGGGCTAACACTTTTATGAACGTCCACTCCGTTGCTGAAACCGCTAAGAAAAACGGAAATTCTAAATACAAGGCTATTCTTGCTGTTCTTGAACAGTGAGAAGTATCAATATGACTTTATACCTGAGTAGTTACGAACTAAAAAATGGTGGTTAAAGAATACAAAAAAAGAGCAAACTCACCATGTTCCCAAATCTTTCCAGAATCTGTATCGTTATTTGCTGTATGAAATGAAAATATAGTATTAACGCTAAAAGAATAACGATTATGAAGAAAATTCTATCTTTACTTGTGTTGGCTATTGTAGCCGTACAGTTCTCATTCACAAAAGATGTAATTACCAAAGACATGAATCAGTTACCGCTTTCGGCACGTAATTTTATCAACAGCCATTTTACAAATCCTCAGGTAGCTCACATTAAAATTGATAAGGAAATGATGGAGTCTACCAAGTATGAAGTATTATTGATGGATGGTACGGAAATTGATTTTGACAGTAAAGGAAATTGGGAAGAGGTAAGTGCAAAGAAAGGACAGGCTGTTCCTGTTAGTATTGTTCCGGGATTTGCTGTCAATTACTTGAAAACTCATAATTTTGTGAATGAAGGAGTGACAAAAGTGGAACGTGACCGCAAAGGGTATGAAATTGAATTGTCGACAGGGCTTTCTTTCAAATTTGATAAGAAAGGGAAGTTCATCAAAGCTGATGATTAATGAAAGATTTGCGATAGATAGACCTAAACAAGAAGATAGCTATGTGGAAATTTAAGTTTAGCGCTTGGGCGGTGATATTGATAATGACTGCTCTTTCGTTCAGCGCATGTGATGATGACGATAATGATACTTATGTTCCGCCCAGTAGTATTACAGAAGCCTTGAAGCAAGTGTATCCGGGTGCCCAAAATATAGAATGGGAAATGAAAGGTGTTTATTATGTAGCTGACTGCTGGGTGACTGGAGATGAACTGGAAGTCTGGTTTGATGCGAATGCCAATTGGGTGATGACAGAGAATGAATTGAATAGCATTGATCAGCTGGTACCCGCTGTTTATACGGCTTTTATGGATTCTAAGTATAATGCGTGGGTCGTAACAGATGTATATGTATTGACATTTCCGCAGAATCCTATGGAGTCTGTGATTGAGGTGAAACAAGGTAGTCAACGCTACTCGCTTTACTTCTCACAAGAAGGTGGATTGCTGCATGAGAAGGATATCAGTAATGGAGATGATACGAATTGGCCTCCAACTGAATAGCTTTTAATCCTAAAAATCAAAACGGACTATTTCTATAAAAGGAATAGTCCGTTTTGATTTTTATAACTACATTTGTTTGTAATCCTTAGCCAATCCTCCTTCACTTGTTTCTTTGTAGAGTGACGGAAGGTCGTGTCCGGTCTGTTTCATAACTTGCACTACTTTGTCGAAAGAGACGCGATGCATACCGTCTGTGAAAGCTGAATAAAGATTAGCATCTAACGCACGTGCGGCGGCGTATGCATTTCGTTCGATGCAGGGTATTTGTACTAATCCGCATACGGGATCACAAGTCATTCCTAAATGGTGTTCCAATCCCATTTCTGCTGCATACTCAATCTGCGCCGGGCTACCTCCGAATAATTGATTAGCGGCAGCTGAGGCCATTGCACAGGCAACGCCTACTTCTCCCTGACAACCTACTTCTGCTCCGGAAATAGATGCATTGAATTTGACAATGTTGCCAAACAATCCGGCAGTGGCTAATGCACGTAGAATGCGCATATCACTGAAATCACGGCTTTTCTGGAGATGATATAATACGGCAGGCATCACTCCGCAGGAACCACAGGTAGGAGCGGTCACTATTTTTCCACCGGAAGCATTTTCTTCACTTACTGCCAAAGCATAAGAAAAGACAAGTCCTCTGGATTGCAGGGATTGTTTGTATCCGGTAGCGCGTATATAATAGGTGGAGGCTTTTCGTCTAAGATTTAGTGGGCCGGGAAGTACTCCTTCAGCTTCCAGTCCACGGTGAATGGCATCTTTCATGGTGCCCCATACTTCAGCCAGGTAATCCCATATATCTTCTTCCTCACATTCCTTCACGTATTCCCAATAACTTTTTCCGGTATCCTCACACCATTGGAGTATTTCGGTCATGTTTTCCATGCCATATACATCGGGGCTTTCGATAGTTGGATTATCATTATTTTCTGCCAGTGCACCGCCACCAATACTGTAAACAGTCCAGTTCTCAAGCACTTTATTATTGTTATCCAAAGCCGCAAATGTCATTCCGTTCGGATGGAACGGTAGAAAGACTTTGGGTTGCCATACAATTTCTACTGGTGCAGTGGGCTGTAAGGTGTCTATAATGGCTACATCCGTCATGTGTCCTTTACCGGTAGCGGCTAAACTGCCGTAAAGGGTGACTTTAAAAGATGCAGCATCCTGATGACGTTCCAAAAACATTTCGGCAGCTTTGCGCGGTCCCATAGTGTGGCTACTGGAAGGTCCTGTGCCTATCCTGTATAGCTCTTTAATCGATTTCATGACTGATGATGTGTTTTTGTTAATACCATTTCTTTTTTCTGAAGTACAAATATACAATAATACCGATAATTGCCATTACAATCCAGGCAAATAAATACCCGTACTGCCATTCCAGTTCCGGCATCCATTTGTAATTCATTCCCCATACTCCAACCAGAAATGTTAAAGGAATAAAAATTGTGGATACGATGGTCAGCCTCTTCATGATATCGTTCATACGTAAATCATTGTTGGAGATATAAAGATCGACTAATGAAGAAAGGGTTTCCCGACAGATTTCGATGGTTTGTAATACAAATTGTAGGTGGTCGTTTACATCATTGAAAAAGGCGCGGTTCACTTTATGGATGAGCAGGTTTTCTGCCCTCAGTAGCTTTATATATTGTTCTTTCAAGGGGAGGATTGCTTTTTTCATTAGCATATATTGGCGTCGTAATGCCTGAATCTGGATACCGATGTCATCTCCGTTGGTGATAGTAAGCAGTTCCTCTTCCAAATCTTCGAGTGCGTCATCGATGGAAGAGATGGTTGAAATATAGTTTCCCATCACGCTGTTGAGCAGTACGCTAAGCAGATAATCTGTTTGACGACTGCGTATCTTCAGGACATCATTACGCAAGGCTGAACTGATATCATCGAAGAAATCAGTTTCTTTTTCGAGGAAAGTCAGTACATAATTATTTCCTATGATAAGGCAGACTTGCTGTTGGAGCAGTTCGTCCAGTTCATTTTCTTCTTTATGTTCGTTCGGATAGAATATTTTTAAGATCAGAACAATGTATTTATCATGCTCTTCTATCTTGGTCGGATGATCCGCATTTAATATATCCTGTAAGACAAGGAAGTCTATTTCGAAATGACTGCAGATTTCCCGGATAGTTTCTGTATTTTTCATTCCGTGTATCTGTAGCCAGTTGATTTGATCGTTGTTCAGCGTACCTTTGATGGCTTGAAAAGTATCACTAGAACTTTCCTGCATCTCGGTAGCATTGTAAGTACAAAGATGTAAATGGGTAGGAGTAAGACTTTCTCCTGTATAAATAAGCTTTTCGCTTAACAGATTATTCTTCATGCTTTATTCTCGTTTTAGAAAACCACTGTAACAAAGGTAGTGGTTTTCTAAATGAGAACAAGTTCTTTGAACGTTTTGTTTACGTGTTAGTCAAAATCGACTACTGTGATTCCGGCACCGCCAAACTGTACATGTTCGTCGGCATAGTGGCTGACTCCCGGTACGGTGGCCAGATATTGGCGGATAAGTGTACGAAGTATTCCCGTTCCTGTGCCGTGAAGGATACGTACACGATCCATGCCGACTAATATGGCGTCATCAATAAAATAGGTGACTGCCTGTAAGGCTTCATCCCCACGCATTCCGCGTACATCAATGTCCTGTTTGAAGCTAAGCTTCTTTTCATACATCTGATCGTGTGTCTGGCTGCTGACAAAAGTGCTTTTTGCAATCCCTTCCGTCTTGGGCGTATGATTGGCACGTTCCAGACGGTCTATTTTTACGGTCGTTTTTATGCTTCCAAAAGCAACAGTCGCATTTTTACCACTGATTTCCATCACTTGGCCGACGCTTGTCTGTCCTTTGATTTTTACATTTTCTCCTACTGCAATCGGCACTATTTTAGGGGCACTTGATGGAGAAGAGACTGCAGCTTTCGGTTCACTCTTCTTGTTTTTCTTCCGCTCTTGCTTTTCCTTTAGTTTCTCCATTTTTTTTGCAATCTTCTCTTCATGCTCTTTAGATGCCAATGCATCCAGAGAAGTACGGAAGTCTGTCAGTTCCTGACGTGCCTGGCGCGTCTTTTCCTTTTCGGCTTGCGCTTCCTTTATTGTACGAATCGTATTTTCAATGCGGGCATTGGATTCCTGAAGCATGCGTTCCGCTTCTTCTTTTGCTTGCCGGATAATCTCTTTCCGGGATTTTTGCAATTCTTCTATCTCTGTCTGGTAACGGGTAATGGTTTCTTCCATGTGCTTTTCCCGTTGACGGATAGTTTGACGTTTTCCTTCCCAGTAACGCTTGTCGCGCACAATGTCCTGAAGGTATTTGTCTGCATTGATATATTCGCTTCCTACGATTTCCGAAGCATCTGCGATGACATCTTCCGGTAGTCCGATTTTTCGTGCAATTTCTACGGCGAACGAACTTCCCGGATTTCCGATTTGTAATTGGAAAAGTGCTTGCATGAGATGACGGTCGTAAAGCATGGCTCCGTTCACTACTCCTTCATGATCTTCAGCAAAATGTTTCAGATTCTGGTAGTGGGTAGTGATGACTCCGAATGTTCCTTTCTGGTTGAAACGTTTCAGTACGGCTTCGGCAATAGCACCTCCGATTTGCGGCTCCGTACCTCCACCGAACTCGTCAATCAGGATGAGGCTCCGTTCGTTGCAGCTCTTCATCATGATTTTCATGTTGGTCAAGTGAGAAGAGTAGGTACTCAAATCATCTTCAATAGATTGCTCATCACCAATATCGATAAAGATGCTGCTGAATATACCGGCATGACTACGTTCGTGCAAGGGAATCAGCATACCGCATTGCAGCATATATTGCAGCAAACCAACTGTTTTCAAACAGACGGACTTACCTCCGGCATTCGGTCCGGATATAATAAGGATACGTTGTTTTTGATCGAGCTCTATATCCAGTGGTACGACTTTCTTTCCATGTTTGGCTAATGAAAGTTGTAATAAAGGATGCACGGCCATCGTCCAATCCAGTAGTTGTTCATTCTCTACGGCGGGTTTCAGACTATTGGTCTGTATGGCGAAGTAGCTTTTTGCACGGATAAAATCTATCTCCGCCAGAAATTCGTATGATTGAAGAATTTCCGGGATAGATGGACGAAGGATATTCGAGAACTCGGTAAGGATGCGAATGATCTCACGTCGTTCATCACTTTCGAGTTCACGGATGCGGTTGTTGGCTTCTACCACTTCCGCCGGTTCTATAAACACAGTTTTTCCACTGGCGGATTCATCGTGTACGATACCTTTGATTTTTCGCTTGAGTCCGGGGGCAACTGGAATCACCAGACGTCCGTCACGCATGGTGGGAGCTACATCTTTGTCCACGTATCCTTCGGACTGCGCGCTACGCAGGATGCTGTTTAATGAACGGGAAATATTTCCCATCGTACTGGCAAGTTCGCGACGTATGCGGGCTAATTCGGTAGAGGCATTATCCTTGATTTTTCCATATTTGTTAAGGATGCCATCTATTTTCCCTATCAGTTGCGGGAACACGGCAATATCTCCTGCCAGTCGTTTCAGGCTAGGGTAGGGGGTATTGTTTTCTTCTTCATCTTCATTCCGATGCAGAAAGCGTACAATGTCACGGATGGTTTCTAATGAACGGCGTAGGTCAAATAATTCTTGTTCGTCCAAATACATTCCTTCTATTCGCACACGTTTTAGCGAAGGACGGACATCAAAGAAAAATTGATCGGGAAATCCGTCCTCTTCCTGGATGATGCGGACAAACTCTGTTACTTGGTTTAATTTCTCCTCAACCTCTTCATGTTGCTCGGAAAAGTTCATGTCTGTAACTCTTTCTTCACCTAAAGTACTGAGGCACTTATCTTTTAGTAACTGTCTTATCTGGTCGAATCCTATCTTTTGCTCAAAGTTTTGAGGGTATATCATATTTCTGTTCTTACTAATGAACTGCAAAAATACGATTAATTCGCGAAAAAAATATCAGAATGTTTGCAGATTTAAAAATGATTCGTACCTTTGCACCGCTTTCAACGGAAAGCACTTCTGATAAAGGAGTTTTGGAGAGGTGGCAGAGTGGTCGATTGCGGCGGTCTTGAAAACCGTTGTACTGCGAGGTACCCGGGGTTCGAATCCCTGTCTCTCCGCTTTTAAGCATTGAATATCAATGCATTATAAAATAAAGCACCCAATTAAGGAATCTGAAAAGGACCTTATGGGTGCTTTTTTATTTTAATATGTTTTCTAGGTATTCAGTATTGAAAGAGCTGAAAAGAGAAAAATCTTGTTTGCTGATTTGAAACCAATTTAGTGTATTAACAGGGAAAATTTGCAGACAGGAAAATTCTCTGTATCTTTGCCGACATGGCAGAAAAAGGCGAGTTACATATAAGAAATAAGCACAATGGTCAATATGATTTTCCATTGTTGATAGAAAATTACCCTCCGCTTAAGAAATTCGTATCGCTTAATCCTTTTGGAATACAAACTATAAACTTTTTTAATCCGCAAGCGGTGAAAGCATTGAATAAAGCATTATTGATAAGTTATTATGGCATCCGATACTGGGATATTCCGAAGCAATACTTGTGTCCACCCATTCCCGGAAGAGCGGATTATATTCATTATATTGCTGATCTCATTCAGTCGGATGGGGGAGTTAAAGATTTGCAGGAAGAGGACTCAAATGGACAGAAAACGAAATGTAGATGCCTGGATGTTGGGGTAGGTGCAAATTGTATTTATCCGATTATAGGGCATACAGAATACGGATGGACATTTGTTGGGAGTGACATTGATCCGGTTTCCATTGAGAATGCACGAAAGATAGTGACTTGTAATCCGGTGCTGGCACATAAGATTGATTTGCGACTTCAAAAAGACAGTCGGAAGGTTTTTGATGGAATTATCATGCCTGACGAGTATTTTGATGTTACGATCTGTAATCCTCCGTTTCATAGTTCGAAGGAAGAAGCGGAAGACGGGACCTTGCGTAAATTAAGCAGTCTGAAAGGCGCGAAAGTGAAAAAAGTACAGTTAAATTTTGGCGGGAGTGCGAATGAGCTTTGGTGTGAGGGTGGAGAAATCCGTTTTATACTGAATATGATTTCCGAGAGTCAGAAATATCAGAAAAACTGTGGATGGTTTACCAGCCTGGTTTCTAAAGAAAAGAATCTTGAAAAGCTATGTGCTAAATTGGAGTCTGTGAATGCATCGGAGTATAAGATTATCAGGATGCAGCAGGGGACTAAAAGCAGCAGAATATTAGCTTGGCGATTTTTGGGTAACTCATAATCAATGAGTGTTTATAAATATGTTATTTTCAACCTATTAATAGAATATTATGGAAACAAATTACATCACTTTGACGAAGGAGAATATTGCGGGCGAACATATATGCTGTGCTTTTTCGGATAAGAAATGCAAAGATAGTTATGAGTTAAAAAAAGAATGGTTGAAAAAAGAGTTTGCCAATGGCTATGTTTTCAGGCGTATTGATGAACGGGCAAAAGTGTTCATCGAATATGTTCCTGCTGAAAAAGCGTGGGTGCCTGTCAGTGCTCCTAATTATCTGATGATAAATTGTTTTTGGGTATCGGGTAAATATAAAGGATGCGGACATGGTAAGGCTTTGTTGCAGTCTGCTATTGACGATGCAAAATTACAGGGAAAAGATGGTTTGGTTACTGTGGTAGGCACTTCTAAATTTCATTTTATGAGCGATACGAAGTGGTTGCTGCGACAAGGTTTCCAAACCATAGAGAAACTTCCTTACGGATTCAGCCTTTTAGCTTTAAAAATAAATCCGGCAGCTCCCGATCCTTCATTCAACGACAGTGTGTTGACTGGTGAGTGTCCTGACCGGGATGGAGTGGTCGTTTATTATACCCATCGCTGTCCGTTTACTGAATTCCATGTTCGTGGTTCTTTGGTCAGTGCAACCAAGAACAAAGGCGTTCCATTAAAAATAATAGAATTGGAAACCATGGAACAGGCACAAAATGCACCTGCCCCAGCCACTATCTTTTCTCTTTTTTATAATGGGAAGTTTGTTACGACTGACTTGAGTGCATGTCTCGAAGGTCGGCTGGAAAAGGCTTTAGGTTTGTGATATTATCCCAATAACTATTCATATAATATTGGGAGTAATATAGGATATTAGCTTATTGATTTTTCAGCTCAAACTAGCATCGTTCCTTATTGCAACTACATATATTGGTGAAGGAAATTTTGTATTCTTCACCTAAACTTTCGCTATATTCTTTGCAGAACTTCTCATACGCATTCAAAGCCATTCCTTTCATCCTTTTTTCACATAGTGCCACACATTTGGCAGAAAGGGCTTCTTCATTTAATGGGTCATGCAGGAAAATCGTGTCGGCAATACGCAGTGCCAAATCATAATTTTTGGTCTCCAGTTTACTCGAAAGGAGGTTGGTGAGTAATGTAATGGAAAGACTGGAATAGCTTTCTTTAAAATCATCCAACCATTCGTAAAGAGTATTAGGTAATAGAGGACCATAAAGAAGGAGTTCAAGTGTTTTATTCAGTTGTTCACCATCCTTATTAGTCGTTTGCATATTCTGAATCTGTTTCAATGCCTCATTATAGTCGATGAATACATCCGGACCACATTTAATACTATAGAAACTTTTATCATTCAGAATTTCTATCTGACCAACTTTTTCCAGCAAAGCACGGAGTTTACGTAGATAGACATTGCGATTGTTTCGGGCAGCATCTTCGTTTTTGTCTGCCCATATCATGTAGTCCAGCCTTTTAGCTAAAATGCCCCGTTTATCCTTTTCAGTATATAATAGCAACATGAGAAGTAGTTGCTTGGTCAGAGGTGTAAAATCGAAAGTTATATCATTGCCTTCTTTATCTTTTACGGCAAAACCTCCAAGTAAAGAGATAGAGGATTTCTCCCGACTGAAATATACCGTCTCGTCTACTCTCTTTATAACTGCAATTCCTTCCTGTTCTTTCTCTTCTATAATACTTGTTTCTTTCTTTGTGCCGGTTATGTGTTTACTCTTTTCTTTCTTCACGAATATCCGGGCAGCAATAAGAATCAGTATCATACCAACGGTTGTCCATAACAAAATTGTTTTTATCGGCAGGGAAGTCTCTTCCGGTATCTCTTGCACAATTGTGTTATCAGAGAAGAGCGGGCAGTCAATAGAATAAATAGTTATATCATGGCTGTAGTCGTTAAGAACCCAGTCTGTTAACAGATACATTTTATTGAATGAAGGTGCATAATAAAAACTAAACACCCCATCTTTAAACGCAATAGGTCTGTTGACGGAACGTGAAACGAAAGTCCATTCCGGTTTGTTTAATGAAATTTTTATCAACATGCCATATTCATGAGTGCATGCTGCGTAGAAGGCAGTGTCTTGTGGAGAATAATACATGCTGGATGCTAAAATGAATTTTCCTTCTGTATTTTCCTTTTCCCATATTTTCTCTGATTTCATTGTTTTGAGATCTATGGCATATAGGTCATAGTAATATACAGAGGCAAATTCTTGTTTTCCGCTTTCATTACCTCTTCCACCGAATACATACAGTTTTCCGTCAACAACGGCTGATGCAGTAGATGTGCGGGGGGTAATAGCAGGACTATATGCACATTCAGTTATTTCATTTGTATTCAGGTTCAATTTGAATAACGAATTTCTAAAAAGATAGAATCCATAACCTCCGAAAGTATATGCAACGCTATCGCAAACAGCCCATGAATGTCCGCTATATGCAGGTTCGTCAATAACCTCTTTGTCAAGACTCCAACTTTGTGATTTTTTATTATAACGGGAGACTAACCTTTGCTCCAGATTGTATGACAGCAATGAATTGTTGAGAGTGTCATATTGCAGATAATCAGCATATACCATAGCCCGATGGCCATGTTTGATTGTTGTAGTGACAGTGTTATCAGTACCGGGAGAGAAACAGGTCATCTTATCGTTACTTACCAGGTAGAAAATATTATCTTTCGGGTTGAAAGCCGTCTGAATCTTATCCATCGTTTTTAAAGAATAGATCTTCTTCCATTCGACGTGATCGTTGATAATCCAGTGTGGATTGACTGCTACTGCCGGTGCCTGTTGGATAAAATCATAACAAATACTATCGTTATGCTTCTTTAATTCCCAATAAAATGTATCTTGTTTGTCTTGTGATATTTTTAGGTCATATATATTCATCGGAACTACATCGGTGCGGTTAGGTAACAAAGGAATACCTAATATAATGGTCACATTTTTTGTTGCGTTCAGACGAATACCGCACGAAAGCGTCTTTCCATTGTAGGTAAATGTAGCTTTATTTTCTTTTTTCGATAATGTGAATCGTATGGATGTTTTTTCTTTCTTCTGTACTTGATAGTCCATTGACTTCATATTGTCATTAATAATTAAGGCCGGATAATATAACCCATGGTCGTGTACGGAAAATACAGCATCAATGTCTTGACCATCATCTGTACGGATATGGAATAAGGTTCCGAATAAAGCCTCATCTCTCAATTCTATTTGAAAGTCAATAGTGATTTCTTCTTTTAATTCAAAGGGTGTGTTGTTATTGAGCAGTAATGATGTCCGACGGTCGCCGGGAACATTATGCGAATTAAAATATAAGCCATAATTGGTGGCATATATGGATTGAAGAGAGATAAAGAGTATAAGTATAATCCTCCAAAGTGAGTTTTTCATCATAATTGTGCTGTGAATGATTAGATTTACAAACTTGAATGCAAATTTATAATAATTAAAGGATTAAAAAACGATGTTACGGAAAAAATATCGGCTTTATTGATAACTATTTATTTTAAGCATTTTCTTAAGTGTTTGTTTAAGCCGTTGATTAAGCTCTTCCTGCTTTCTTTGCTAAAAAACAATTAAAAGTTAGTATGAAGAAATTTTTGTTAGCATTTGCGTTAAGTGTGTGTGCGGTTTCTGTTTCTGCACAAACATACTGGAATACAGGGTTGAAAATAACTTCTCTTCGGTTGCCCTTACCACCTGTAGATTATAAGGTAGAATATCTGGATTTAAACAATGATGGTACTCCGGATGCTATTAAGTCTGTTACCCGAAATGACACGCCTATCCTTTGGTTGGATGATGATGGAAATATGAAGGTGGGAGATATTGAGGGTGATATGATAAACGATTGCTTGTTGATAGACCGTAATAAAGATGGTATCTACGATTTAGTGATTGACTGGGTGGATACGGATAATGACGGTCGTGCTGATGTGCAGTTTGTGATAGAGTATCCGACAGTAAACGGAAAAGACAGCTGGGGAAGTGGACATTATATGATAATGATGGATCTTGATAAGGATAATATATTCAATTATATAGATTGGAATAGCTTTGAATTACGTTGTTGGGATAAACAAGGCATATCGAATTTTTATGAAGATTATAGCGGACATACAGCCTTTATGAAAATACATACTCCCACTTATGACATGAAGGATTTACGGTTGAATTGGGAAAATCCGTTTCTCTTTTATGATCCGGATCACGATGGATTGACGGAAATGGCAATCCGTATGGTAGATTCTCCCAAAGTAAAAGATGCATCGTATAAAACTTCGCAGTTGAGCGGAAATATAGACTGGGTGTCAATTGCTGTTGATATGGATAATGATAATGCTCCGGGAAATGAGTTTGACTTTGACTTTACCATAGGCTTCCAAGGACCGGGGTTTAGTTACGAGGATCAGAAGCATCCGATCAAAAACCTGCGCGGATTGCCCGAAGCTGACAAATTCTTTGTAGATGCCCGTTACCGGCTGATGACGGAACTTATCTATCCTAACCACGAAAGTGCTCTTGATCTTATATTCAACAGAGGGAAGTGGACACGTGTTAATTTTGTATTTGACGAAGATGATGATTGTAATCGTTGGGAGAGGGTAGAGTTCTATGATCCGGCAGACCCCTTCAAAGTGGGTTGGAAAGCTGGCGGGATTGATAATAACAAACAATCAGATGCAGCAGGAGATCGGGGTGAGTGGGATATGGATAATTCAGGTAATGGGAAGTTGTATATAAGCCGGTTTGATGGACGGTTACATCTTTATGGTGCTGAACAGGGAATTTGGCGAGTTGATCAGAATAGTTTCTTTTATCAAGGATGGGATCGTATGTGGTTGAACAAAGATCCTGAAGTTCTTGCTACTGTGAGGTATACCGATATGGATGGCAATGGATTCTTTGATTGTATTGAATATGATTGGGATGGTGATAAAGTTTTTGAAGAAACCGTTACTTTAAAGGCGTTGGGAATAGATGACCGTTGTGATTTAATTGATATTTCGAATTATCGTTATGAAGATTATGTCTCTTTGATGCAAAGGATGGCAGATGACATGTGGCAACGTGTAGAAAATGCAGTTGCTGTGGCGAAGAAGATGGGAGTACAGACTCTTTGGTATGCTAAATGGATGAATCCGGCATCTGTTCGTGAACGGTATCATTATGGTTATTGGTTGCAATATTATCTTTTTAAGGATATAGAAAATCATTTGATGAGGACCGGAAACAAAAAACAGATAAAAGAATTAGCTATTGCTTATTATACAGGAAACTGGAAATTATAATACTATGATAAAGAAAAATATTATTATCGGGCTGTTCATCTGTCAGAACTGCATTATATCAGCATGGGGAAGTACAGTCGGTGAGAAAAAAGATTTTTATTTTTTCTCTAAACAGGATGAAAAGAATATACGGCTTTCTGCCAAGGTAGAATGGGGGAAAGAGATAATAAAAGACATGGAAGAGAAAGTGGTGGAACGGAGAAAACATTCGTTGGAAGTCCCTGTAAAAGAAGGAGGACATTTTCATCATTATTTCTGTCCGAAGCATAATTTGCTGTTCACATTCGATTGGAATAAACCAAATCAACATTACTGCTCTGCTTGTGGGAAAGACTGGGCGGGTGTTGAACGCTATGACCGTGCATGGATTTATATGCTTCACATGAAGAACCGTGATTATATGGTCAATTGTACATATCTCTATTTAGCTACGGGAAGAAAAGAGTATGCCGGTTACATACGGGATATGCTACTGGATTATGCTGCCAGGTACCCGAATTATAAGGTACATGATGCAGCCGGAAAAGAAACCTATCAGCATAGTGGAAAGGCATTTGCGCAAAGTTTGGATGAATCCAGTTGGGCTACAGATATAGCAATGGTATATGGCGCAATAAAAAAGACGCTGATAAAAAAAGAAAAAGAAATAATAGAGAATGGATATCTGAAACCGGCTGTTGACTTGCTTTTACATCGTCCTGCCGAAGGAAACTGGCAGATGTGGCTGAACAGTGGATTAGCGGCTTTGGGAGTTGCATTGGAAAAAGACTCGATTATTGAGATAGCAGTGAATCAAAAAGAGGGTTATCGGAATACTCTGAAGCGGCATCTGAATAAAGACGGGTGGATAAATGAGGGTTCTCCCCACTATCATTATTATCCATTGGAGGCTTTACTGAAAACAGCAGAGGCGGTAAGATGCAGAAATATAAATTTGTATGATGAAGATATGCATGCTATGTTTGTCGAACCAGTGAAAGGAGTCTATCCTGATTTATCGTTTCCAGCACATAGTGACGGATGGTATGGAGCCAATCTGTTGTCACAGTCTGCGCTTTATGAGATAGCAAATGTTCGTTTGCATGATCCGCTTTTACAGGAAGTATTGGAAAAAATCTATGCCGGAAAGAAACGCCTTGATCCGGCTGCATTGCTTAGTGGGAAAGCTATACCCTCATCCGGAACTCCGCTTATTCAAAAGAGTTATTTATTTGATACTTCCGGATTTTGTCTGCTTCGTAGCGGAGATAAGACGGTTGTGTTGAAATACAGTGGCAATGAACGTGGGCATGAACATCCTGATAAACTCTCATTTACTCTCCATAATGGAAAAACGGAACTAGTTTCTGATTTTGGGACTTCAGGTTATGGTATTCCTGATTATTTAAAATGGTATAAACGGACATTATCCCACAGCACTGTATTGGTGGACGCTAAAGATCAAAAGAACAAGAAAGGAAAACTGATTGCATTCGATGATACTCATGCGGCAGCTGAAATAGATGAAGCTTATCCGGGAGTGAAAATGATACGCAAAATGAAGCTATCCGGTAATTTGCTGAAGGATACTTTTATGTGTGAATCAACTGATGAACATCTATACGAATATGTGATAATGTTCAATGAAAAACCATTATTGCAGGGAGAAGGCACAGCTATTTTATTGAATGATTCGGAAGTGCATCAATGTATTCAGGGAACGATGGTCTGGCATTATCAACATGGCTTTATTTGTCATACTCCTTCTGCCGAAATCACTTTTGAACTACCCGGAATAGAAGAGATTGAAGTTGTATTGGGGAAGGCATCGGGTATCCCTTCCAATCCTACTGTCAATGATGGTCCGGGAGCGGGGGATATGGCAGTGAGGCCATGCTATCCATTGATAATCCGGGTAAAAGGTAAGTGTTTGAATGTAAATGCATCGTGGATGATTCATTAACCGATATAAGAAAAAAATGCGCTTAAAATATCATGTACACGCATTTTAAGCTCTCAATTATGCGATTATTTAAGCCTTTGTTTAAGTCGGCATTCTTTCCTTTGCCGAAAAGTTTAATTTTAAATATAATCTGATGAAAGCAAAATCTATCTTAATTGTCCTGGCATTTATTTTATCACAATCGGTGTCAGCTAAGGTAAAGCTTCCGACTGTATTGGGAGATAATATGGTGCTGCAACAGCAGACTACCGTAAATCTTTGGGGAACAGCTTCTCCTTCCAGACAAGTCAAAGTGATAACTTCATGGAATAAAAAGAAATACGTGACTAGTGCGGATACATCCGGTAAATGGAGTATTCAGGTAATGACTCCGTCGGCCGGAGGACCATTTGAAATCATGTTTGATGATGGTGAAATAACAACGTTGCAGAATATATTGATTGGTGAAGTTTGGTTCTGTTCAGGACAATCTAATATGGAGATGCCAATGAAAGGATTTCATCGGCAACCTGTGGAAGGTGCACAAGATATATTAGTGAAGGCCCGTAAAGAAACTCCCATACGTATGTTTACTGTTAAAAAGAATCCTTCGCCTGTACCTTTAGATACATGTGGCGGTGTTTGGAATGAACATACTCCGGAAGGCGTAGCTGAAACCAGTGCGGCAGCTTACTTCTTTGCCCGTTATCTGAATGAGGTATTGGAGGTTCCGATCGGTTTGGTGATTTCAGATTGGGGAGGTACCCGTGTACAGGCGTGGATGTCAAAAGAAGCTGTTGCGCCATTTAAAGACGAAGTCACTGATTCGAATACCTCTTCTTTGTATAATGGAATGATTGCCCCTGTGATACCTTATACTATTAAAGGAATGATTTGGTATCAGGGAGAAAGCAACAGTTACAACCCTCAGCTTTATAAAAGACTGATGCCTGCTTTTGTAGCCGGACTGCGGAAAGATTTTGGAGTGGGTGATTTTCCATTCTATTATGTGCAGATAGCTCCATATACTTATGGAGGTATTGAGAAAAAGGGAGCGCCGGGCATTCGGGAAGCACAGTTGGAAATGATGAAAATTGTGCCTAATTGCGGTATGGCTGTAACTATGGATATTGGAGCTAAGACACAAATCCATCCGGCAAAAAAAGAAGAAGTGGGTAAGAGATTGGCATATTGGGCATTGGCTAAAACTTATCAGCGGAATTCCTTTGGTTATTCCGGTCCTGTCTATCATTCTATGAGTATCGAAGGTAATAAGGTATATGTCAATTTTGATAATGTGCCGGAAGGAGTAGCTCCGCTTGAAGTAGAATTAGAAGGATTTGAAATGGCGGGAAGTGATCGTAAGTTTTATCCCGCGAGGGCTATAGTGGAAGGACGGAGAGGACTGTTGGCAGTGACCTGTGACCAGGTACCGGTTCCTGTAGCTATTCGCTATGGATATAAAGATTATGTGGAAGGAAGTCTTTTTGATGTATATGGTTTACCGGCTTCATCGTTTCGTACGGATAACTGGGAGGATGTGGAAAAAATGGATACTGTAAGCAGAAATCCTTTTATAACTCATTTGTTTACTGCTGATCCTTCGGCCCATGTTTGGGAAGATGGCCGCTTATACATCTATGCTTCCCATGATGTAAATCCTCCCCGGGGATGTGATTTGATGGATCGTTATCATGTGTTTTCTACGGATGATATGATAAACTGGAAAGATCATGGTGAGATTCTAAACTCATCACAAGTGCCTTGGGGAAGAAAAGAAGGGGGATTTATGTGGGCACCGGACTGTGCTTATAAGGATGGAACCTATTATTACTATTTTCCGCATCCAAGCGGAACAGACTGGAATCACACCTGGAAGATTGGAGTGGCTACCAGTAAATATCCGGATCGTGAGTTTAAAGTACAAGGGTATATAGAAGGATTGGGTGATACATTTGCCATGATCGACCCCTGTGTATATGTTGATCAGGATGGACAAGCGTATTTCTATTTCGGTGGTGGCGGTCGTTGTATGGGAGCGAAACTAAAAGAAAATATGATGGAATTGGCCGAACCTTTGCGATTGATGGAAGGGCTTGTTGATTTTCATGAAGCTACTTGGATACATAAATATAAGGACATTTATTATTTGTCTTATTCGGATAACCACCAGCCGGGTGGGAACCGCATGAATTATGCAACAAGTGACAATCCGTTAGGACCATGGAAGTACAGGGGAATTTATATGGAAGGTACCGGTATCGAAACCAATCATGGTTCTATTGTAGAATACAAAGGGCAGTGGTACGCTTTTTATCACAACGGTGCTTTGTCCGGTGGAAAAGGAAATCTGCGTTCAGTGTGTGTCGACAAATTATATTATAATGAAGACGGAACTATACGAATGGTTCGTCAAACCTCAAATTAAATCATAATTTATGAATTACAGAAAAATCTTTTTAGCCATGTCTATGGTGGCTGGCTTGATCGCCGGATGTTCTTCGGACACTCCGGATGAGTATTGGAAAAATGAGGAACCGGGTGTTTTGCTTACTCCTCCCGCACCCGAACAAACGGAAGAGGAAGTGCCTGAAACACCAGCTGCAGTAAAGCATAAGACTTTTTCCGGGCAGGTGATGTGTGGTTATCAGGGATGGTTTACGGCAGAAGGGGATGCAGTTGGAAAAGGCTGGCAGCATTTGTATCCTACAGGTTACAATGAATTTAAACCGGGGTATTCCAGTATTGAGTTTTGGCCGGATATGAGCGAGTATACAAAGAAATATCCGACAGCTTTTAAGCAACCTGACGGACAGACCGCCTACTTTTTTAGTTCGGCTGATTACGAAACGACTGACCTGCATTTTAAATGGATGAAGCAGTATGGAATTAACGGAGCTATTATCCAACGTTTTAAAAGTACCATTCAAGGTCGTCCGTGGATGGAGGAAATTATCGCAAATGCGATCAAGGCTGCCGAGAAATATAATATTGCTATCATGCTTGAATATGACTTGAGCGGGTTAGAACAAGGAGAGAGCCTTGATTACATTATCAATGACTGGAAAAGACTAAACGACAGATTCCACTTTACAGATCCGGACAAATGTCCTAATTATTTATGGGAAAAGGGACGTCCTCTTGTCGGTTTCTTTGGTATTAGTCTGAATAATGGCAAATCCAGCACGCCGGAACAGTATCTGGAGCTGATGGATAATATGGAAGGTCGTGACGGAGTGAAAGGAGAGCTTTCCTATCTGGCAGGGAGTGGCTATGCATGGCTTTCTTCCGGAAGTGATGCAAAACCGTTCAGTCAATGGGAAAAAGTCTTTAAACGTTGTGCGGTTATATCACCATGGGCGGTAGGTCGTTATAGCGATGTAAATTCTTTCCTTAATAAAAAGGAGATAATCGAGAGAGATGTTGCCTGGTGCAAAAAGAATCATAAAGTATATGCTCCGGTGGCATTCCCTGGTTTCTCATGGAGAAATACCCAAACCGTATTCGAGAACAATGGGACAAAGATTACGTTGCCGGCCAGGGATGTTTACGATCAGGTGCCTCGTTTGAAGGGGACTTTCTTTTGGAGACAGTTGGCATCATACAGGGAATGGGGAGCAGATGGAGTGTTCGTAGCTATGTTTGATGAAATAGATGAAGGTACAGCTATTTTTAAATGTACTCATAAGGATGTGACTCCGATCAATGTTTCGGCAATTAATCCGCAGGGACAGTTTCTTAGCTATGATGATGATTTGAATACCGGATATTATATATTCCTGGCTGGTGAAGCTGGTAAATGGTTTAAGGGAGCGACCGGGTATACCCAAACAAAACCAGCTTACAAGGAGCCGGAAGCAATAGACTAATAGATACCTAAAATTTAAAAATATGAGGACATTAAATCAACTTATTTTTCTTATTGCAGCTCTTTTATTCACACTTTCCGGCTATGCGCAGAACAAAAGCATTACGGGTAAAGTGACGGACGAAAGCGGAGAAGCAATTATTGGTGCCAATGTAAAATTGATTGGCAGTAATTCCGTCGGAGCAATCACTGATTTGGACGGCCAATTTTCTTTGAGTGTACCCAATGCCGGTACATTGGAAATATCGTATATCGGTTATGCGGCAAAACGTGTTTCAATAGGTAAATCAACTATATACAATGTTATTCTAAATGAAGATTCCAAAGCTTTGGATGAAGTGGTAGTGGTAGGATATGGTACACAGAAGAAAGTAAATTTGACGGGGGCTGTTTCGGCAATCAATAGTGATGAAATGATTGCTACTAAAAGTCAGAATGTGCAGAATATGTTGACGGGTAAAGTGCCTGGTGTGCGTGTGATACAGAAGACATCAGAACCAGGCGAACTGACCAATCAGTTTGATATTCGTGGCTTTGGTGCTCCGCTGATTGTGGTGGATGGTGTGCCCCGTGACAACTTCGAACGTATGGACCCGAATGAAATAGAGTCGGTTTCCGTATTGAAAGATGCTTCTGCTGCTATTTATGGGGTACGTGCTGCTAATGGTGTGGTTTTGATTACGACTAAACGAGGTGAAAAGAACAAAGCTAAGATTGAGTATAATATGTACTATGGCATCCAGACACCAGCGGAGATTTTACAGCCGGTAGGTTCGGTAGACCGTATGATTTTATTTAATGAAAAATCTATGCGGAATACGACAAATCCGCAACATAAATACACACAGGAAGAAATAAACGCCTATCTGAATGGTGACAAACATTCGACCGACTGGTATGGTGCAGTGATGAATAATACAGCTCCGCAGCAGCAACATAATGTGTCTATTAGTGGTGGCAGTGATAAAATGGACTATTATATCAATTTGGGATATACAGATCAGGAAGGCTTCTTCAAAAAGAACGCGATGGGTTACAATCGCTATAACTTGCGTTCTAATGTAACGGCACAGATTACTAAAAACTTGAAGGCTTCTGTAAGAATCAATGGTATCCTGGATAAAAAACAACGCCAGCAAATAGCTACTTTCGAAATTTATAAAGCATTGTGGCGTTCTATACCGGATGAACCGGTCTATGCTAATGATAACCCCGAGTATTATTGGAAGCCGGGGGCTGATATTGTAAATGTGTTGGCAGCCATAGATCCGGAACAGTCCGGTTATAACATAGCCCGTAATCGCATCTTTCAGTCGTCAGTGGATTTAGAATATACTGTTCCTTTCGTAAAGGGGTTGAAAGTGAAGGGTATGTTCAGTTATGACAACTCGACGAGTGATAATACAGATTATAGAAAAGAATATAATGAGTATAAATATAATTCGACGAACGGAACTTATGAAGCTTCTCCCCGACAGAGTCCGACGTATCTGAATCGCTATTATGGTAACAGTTACAACGTATTGTGGCAGGCGTCCGTCAGTTATGATAACACATTCGTGGAAAAACATCATGTATCAGGATTATTACTTTTTGAAGAAACACATAATGAAAGAGACAATATTAGTGCTTCCCGTGAGTTTTCCATTGCTTATCCATACCTGTTTGCCGGAAATTCGGAAAACCAGTTAGGTACATCCAATGCGAATGGAATTGGAGAAAGCGCCTCACGTGCGTTGGTCGGACGTTTCAATTACGATTTCAAGAATCGTTATCTGGCAGAGTTCTCATTTCGTTATGATGGTTCATCAAAGTTTCCGGCTAACAGCCGTTGGGGATTTTTCCCAAGTGTGTCGTTAGGTTGGCGTATGGCCGAAGAATCATTTATCAAGAATAAACTTTCATTCGTTGATAATTTGAAGCTGCGCGCTTCATGGGGACGCATGGGAGACGATTCCGTTGCCGATTATCAGTTTGTTACGGGATATAATTATCCGAATACCAGTGGCGATAAAATCAATAACTATCCGAAGGGATATATCTTTAACGGCAATTTTATCAATGCGGTTGGTTTCCGTGCATTAGCTAATCCGAATATAACCTGGTTTACAGTAGATACCTGGAATATGGGTGTTGATGTCGATTTGTGGAGTGGATTGCTGGGATTTTCTTTCGATGCATTTATGCGTAATCGTGATGGATTGATGGCCGACCGTTTGTCTACAATTCCGGGAACGTTTGGTGCTACGATGCCGAAAGAAAACTTGGAGAGCGATCGTTCAAAAGGACTTGAAGTCGAATTGAGACATCGTAATCGGATTGGAGACTTTACTTATAGTGTGACTGGGAATATTTCAATAACTCGTACAATGTGGCGTTACAAAGAGCGCAATCCTTCGGGAAACTCTTATGAGAACTGGAGAAATAATATAACTAACCGTTACAATGATATTTGGTTTGGCTGGGGGGATAACGGGCGTTATCAAAGTTATGACCATGTAGCCTACTCTCCTGTTTATACCGGAAATGCTGCATTGCCGGGTGACTATATCTATGAAGACTGGAATAATGACGGTATCATTGACGATATGGACAGACATCCTATCGCAACCACTGTATCCAAAGAAGGAGCGGATGCCAGCAAGTTTGAAAATAAACGTAACTATCCTTTGATGAACTTTGGTATAACGCTGACCGGCGCATGGAAAGGATTGGATATGAGCATGACTTTCCAGGGTGCAGGAATGTCTTATGTGGCTTTTGGTGAACAGTTGTCTTCTCCTTTGGGTTGGGAGGGAAACGCACTCGATCTCTTTATGGATAGATGGCGTCCCGCGAATCCGAATCAGGACCCGTATGATCCAAGTGTGGAATGGATTCCCGGGTATTATGCTTATGGAGGCATTGCACCGGATGATAACTCTGGTTTTGCTGTTCAGAAAGGAACTTATTTGCGTCTGAAGACAATGGAGTTAGGCTATACGCTACCTAAGCAGTGGCTATCTAGTGTAGGAGTAAAGAACCTGCGTGTATTTGTCAATGCATATAATCTGTTTACTCTTACAGGAGTAAAAGGAGTGGACCCGGAAAAACCGGCAGAACTGAATGGGTATATGTATCCGTTGAATAGAACATATAATTTTGGTGCGAGCATCACATTCTAATTGGGAAGGAGACTAAAAACATGAAAAAGATAAAAAACATCATAATGATTGCATTAGCAAGCTCTCTGTTTGCAGCTTGTCAGGACTTGGACATTCCGCCCAAGAATATAATACTTAATTCTGAAATTTATACCGAAGGTGGTATTGAAGCCTATATGGCGGGGCTTTACAATCATCTTCCGATGGAAGATTTCAATATGTCCGACGAGGGAAACCAAAATGGATTTTATTTCTGGAACTGTATTAAATGGGATATGTGCAGTACGGGTGAGACTGTGAATGCCAATCAAACGGCTATTTATATTCCACAAAAAGGATATTGGAGCAGAGGTTATCAGATAATCCGCCAGGCAAATACTCTGATAGAAGATCTTCCCGCCTATATTGGTAAACTGAATGGGGTGAAAAGCTGGATTGCTGAAGCTAAATTTATTCGCGCCTATGTCTATTTTTCTATGGTGAAACGTTATGGTGGAGTGCCTCTTTTGGATACTCCTCAAGAATCTACCGGTAACGATGAGGATTTGTGGATTGCACGTAGCAGCCATGAAGCTTGCATTGACTTTATCTTGAAAGATCTGGATGAGGCTATTGCGGATATGGGTACGGAAAAAGTGGCAGGACGCGCTAATAATAAATATGTAGTTGCCGCATTTAAGTCAAGGGTTGCATTGTATGCCGGTTCAGTAGCACGTTATGGAAGCCAGTTCAATTATGCAAGTAAAGAAGATGCTGCCAAACTGCTTTGTGGCATTTCCGCAGAAAGAGCAAATGACTATTTCTTACAGGCCTATCAGTCTGCCAAAATTGTAGAAAATGGAGGATATGCTTTGTATGAAGGTAATTCTGATAAAGAAGCTAATTTCCGTGAAGTGTTCAGCAGGGCTGATGATAACAGTGAGTCCATATTCATTCGTCAGTATAGCAAGAACGATTACGTGCATAGTTTCGATGCTGTATATTGTCCTCCTCGGATGACGACTACATACGGACACCGGTATAATGTAACTCTTGACTGGGTGGAACTGTTTGACGGACTTCCATTGCATCGCAACACCGGGCGTTTGAAAACGACAGATGATGAAGGTAATTATGTGGTATATGATAGTCCGACAGCTTTATTTGAAAATGCCGAGCCGCGTTTAAGAGCTTGTCTGCTACTACCCGGACGTACCTACAAAGGCGTGGAATTGGATATTCGCGCAGGTATTATTAAGGAGGAAATCGATCCTTCTACTCCGATTGCCAAATTTATTACAGATGACGGACAGACTACATCCAGCTATAGTAATGTTGCCTTTGTCAGAGAGAATATAGAGCGTGCTACGGGAGACAGTAGAAATCAGCAGAATCCTTATGTGACGAAAGCCGGTCTGAAGTTATTCAAGAATGGAATCGATGGTCCTGCTAACCAGGCTACAAATACTTTAACCGGTTTTCACGGAGCAAAATGGCTGAATCTGAATATGACAATAGGTGATACTCAATTGCATGTATCTACTCAATCATGGATTGATATTCGTTATGCTGAAGTTGTATTAAATCGTGCAGAAGCTGCTTTAGAACTATATCAGAATGGAGTCTCTAATTTTGAAGGAACTGATTTGAGACAAGATGCTTATGATTGTATCAACAGTGTCCGTTCGAGAGCCGGGGCGACTTTGCTGAGTTCACCTACGCAGTTGACTGATATATCACGTGAGGGACTTGAACGTGGTATGGGAGCGGGTTCTTTTGTTTATGCTCCGAATGACGGACTTCATATCATCCGTATAGAACGCTATAAAGAACTTGCATTTGAGCATAAGCTGTATTGGGATTTGCGTCGCTGGTTTACGTTCGATACTCAAATTTATCAATATCGCCGCCGTGAACTGCTTCCTTTCCTGTTTGCTAAAGGGGCTACGGTAAATAGTGCAGGTAATCCTGTGGGCAAGTATATCTATGATACCCGTGTCTCTGAATTTGCCAATAATTCCTTGACATTTGAAACAAAGAACTATTATGATAAGATACCTGACGGTGAACGAAAGGTAAATCCGTTACTTGAACAAAATAATCAGTACTAATACATTAAGACAGAAGAAATATGAGAAATATACTAAATCTATTAGCGTTGTTGGCACTCGCAGTAGGAACAGCCTCTTGTGAGATTGACAACTATGATGCTCCGGAAGCTGGAATATCAGGAACAATTTATAGTCCTGATGGCAATCCTTTGCAGGTGGGAGCAGGAAAGACCAGTATGCAAATAAAGATTGTAGAAAGAAGTTTTGCGAGAGATGAATCGACGGTAGTTACTCCACAGTATTTGAATTTGCGTCAGGAAGGGACTTACACAAATGAGAAGTTGTTTGTGGGTACTTACGAAGTACTTCCTGTCGAAGGGGCTTTTTATCCTTTGGATGAGGCTGAAGATACAAAAACTGTGACTTTGGCCAGTGGTAAAATAACGTCACTGGATTTTACTGTGATTCCTTATCTGTACGTAGAATTTGTGGGCAATCCTTATCTGACCGAAGAAGGTTATTTGGAATGTGCAGTGAAGTTTATTCGTAACAGTAAAGAAGGGGTTGCAATGCCGGATGTGAATAATATGCAATTGTATATTTCGCATACTAAATACTGCGGACCCAGTGGCGATGAGAATTACATTTCCCCTACCGTTACTATAACCAATGCACAGGATGGTGAAACGATTTATCTGCGGTCGAAAATTCCTTTCAAATATTCCGGAACCTATTGGGTACGGGTAGGAGCTTGCTGTAATGACCAGTATAAGAAATATAATTTTTCGGAAATCAAGAAGGTTGAAGTGCAACTGGATGAAAGTCAAGATTAATTTTAAATAGAACTATGTCAAACTTAATATTTTATTTATTATGAAAAAGAAATTCGTAAATGCGTTTTTACTGGGAACAATGTTACTTTCGATGGGAGTAGGTTTTGTGGCGTGTAATGGAGACGATATTGATAATTTGGAACGCAGGATGGCCATTGCGGAAGCGAATATCAGGGATAATGAAGCTAAACTTTCAAATGCGTTGGCTACAGCTAAAAGAATAGCAAGTTATGAGAAGAATGAAAATGGAAACTGGGTTTTCACTTTCACTGATGGACAATCTATCGAAATTGTGTCAGGTGCAACATCTTCTGTTCCTGAAATAGCAATAACGGAGAATGAAGAAGATAAAACGCTGACTATCACTCTGAATGGTAAATCGTATACTTTCTCGAAAGAAGGCTCTGATTATAATGGACTAAACGGAGTATTCTATATGCCGGAATATGTAGACGATGTGGCGTTGACGGATGTGGAAGGTAAGGTGACTGTTAAGTTTAAAGTGATGCCAAAAGACGTGGATCTTGTAAACGCAACATTTACATTGAATAATGTGACTCTGTTAAAGACCCGAAATGCCGGCGAAGAATTGTTTGTGATTACAGAGACTGCAAAAATAGCGGAAGGAATTTGGAACGTTACATTGGCTGTCAATGAAGACAGTGATGTCAAGAAGGATGAGACTTATACTGCTGCATTGGAAATAACCTATAATGAAACAACAGTAAGTTCTGATTTCTTTAAAATCAAGATAAATGCCGCCTATGCAGGAAATACGGTCGTTAAACCTATTGCCTCATGTAATATGGAAGCGATAGCGGGAAATGACGGAGCTTATAAGGCAACGATTCCGGCTGGACTGGGAGAGTATAACTTTAACGGGCAAATGGACTTCAAAAAACTTTATAAGAATTTACCGGCGGGAGCTACCTTTGAATTAGGTGCAAAGGAAGAGCAGAACAATTGGGTGGCAAATGATACCAGATATGCTGCTTTTTTAGGAACTCTGAAAGCTGATGGTATGTGGGACTTAAAGTTCCGTCCGGGAGATTCGGGCAAATGGAACGGTGGTGAAAGCATGAATGATGCTGCTCATCCAGGACTACTGATTTTGGTGAAAGATGCTGGTGGTAATATTCTTTCTAAAATTTATTGGGCAATCGTTGACGAAATAGCTGCCTGCCAAAATGTAGGTATGGGTTTATCGGGTGCATCTGCTCATTTCAATATTACGCCCACAACGAATACATTTGATATACAAGCTTATCTTGCTACTCATTCGCAGCCTTATCTTGATTATACATCCGATGTGGCTTCCGTGAAAGATGGAAAATTGGTAGTTGCCGAATGGGCTAAAGCCTATTGCGCTCAACCGGGATCGGGAGGTCTGAACTTCACAGCAGGGCAATTTAACCTTGTAGGCGCCAATGGTGAATCTGATGACGTAACTAAAGTGACATTCACGGATTATGCTTCTATTAATTCAACTACCGGTGTTATCACCTTCTTGGATGATGCAAAAAGACAAACCCCGATGAGAATAGGCATTCAGTTGAATTACCATTATGATTATGGCAGTGCATGGATTCTTCCTAGCAATGGCAAATTATGGCTTTGGTTTAATAGAACAGGGCGTGTCGATACTCCGGCATTACAATAAATAGACTTTATATGAACAACAAGCAACTTTGGTAAACGAAGAAGGGTATTTGCTTTCCATAGGCAAATACCCTCTTTCCATCCGGATAAGTTATTATAATACAATAGAGTTGCTTAATAAGCAAAATAATGAAGAAATACTTTTTTATATACATAGCTTTCTGTTTAAGTTTACCCATATTGACTTGTTGTAGTACTAAACAGATAGAAAAAACTCCAGTTGACTATGTCAATCCTTATATGGGAAATATTAGTCACTTGTTGGTGTCTACTTATCCTACGGTACACTTGCCTAATAGTATGCTGCGTGTATATCCCGAGCGTGCGGATTATACATCGGACAGAATAAAGGGACTTCCTTTGATCGTGACAAGTCATAGAGGAAGTTCTGCATTTAATTTGAGCCCTTTTCAGGGAGATGCAAGTGCGATAAAACCGGTGGTTTCATATAGTTACGATCAGGAAATTATCAAACCGTATTTCTATTCTGTGTTTTTAGATGAACCTCGGATCGAAGTGAAATATGCACCGTCACATCAGTCGGGTATTTATGAGCTGAAAACCATGGCTGATAAGCCGACTTATCTTATGCTGAACTCGGGGAATGGAGTGATACAGGCAAATGGAAATACGGTCAGCGGCTTTCAACAATTAGAAAATCAGACGAAGGTATATATGTATCTGGAAACGGAAAAGCCTCCCGTACGTATACAATCCGGCAATGAAAAAGAGTCTTATCAAATACTGTATTTAGGCGATCAGGCACAGACGATACATCTGCGTTATGGTATTTCATTTATCAGCGTAGAACAGGCGCGTCGAAATCTATATCGCGAGTTGAACGACTATAATGTGGAGAAACTGGCAAGAAAAGGACGTGAAAAGTGGAACGAGACATTGAGTAAAATTGAAATTACCAATGAATCGGATGAGAATAAAGCCGTATTTTATACATCCATGTATCGTTGTTATGAACGCCCTGTGAATATCAGTGAAGACGGACGGTATTTTAGTGCTTTTGATGGAACTGTGCACGAGGATGATGGAGTACCTTTTTATACGGATGATTGGATTTGGGATACTTACCGGGCTACACACCCTTTACGTATATTGATCGAACCTGAATTGGAAACAGATGTTATTCGTTCTTATATTCGTATGGCAGAACAAATGGATAATTTATGGATGCCTACTTTTCCGGAAATAACAGGAGATTCACGGCGTATGAACTCGAACCATGCGGTAGCTACCATAGCTGATGCTTGTGTGAAGGGATTGACGGATTTTGATGTGGAAAAAGCATATCAGGCGTGTAAGCAAGGAATCGAAGATAAAACACTGGCTCCATGGTCGGGCAAACCTGCCGGATGGCTGGATGATTTTTACAAGAAACATGGTTATATTCCCGCATTGTCACCGGGAGAAAAAGAAACGGTGGCGGAGGTACATCCTTTTGAAAAACGGCAACCCATTGCTGTGACTTTGGGAACAGCTTATGACGAATGGTGCCTGTCGCGGATAGCCGGTTATTTGCAAAAAAAGGAAGAATATACTCATTATTTATCCTGCTCATATAACTATCGGAATGTATTTAATCCTGCAACCGGATTCTTTCATCCGAAAGATAAGGATGGAAAATTTATAGAACCATTTGATTACCGGTTTTCCGGAGGGATGGGAGCGCGTGAGTATTATTGAGAAAATAACGGTTGGATATATCGTTGGGATGTGCAGCACAATATTGCTGATTTGATAGAGCTGCTGGGAGGAAATGAGTGCTTTGTTCACGCATTGGATTCAATGTTCAATGAGCCTTTGGGACGTGGGAAATATGCATTTTACGCACAATTACCCGATCATACAGGAAATGTAGGGCAGTTCTCGATGGCTAATGAGCCAAGTTTGCACGTTCCTTATTTATATAATTACGCAGGAGAACCCTGGAAAACACAAAAACGCATTCGTATGCTGCTTCATCAATGGTTCCGTAATGATTTGATGGGAATGCCGGGGGATGAAGACGGAGGTGGAATGTCGGCTTTTGTGGTTTTCTCAATGATGGGATTCTATCCGGTTACTCCGGGGTCTCCTACATATAATATAGGTAGCCCGTTTTTTGAGCATATCAAGGTCAATTTGGGAAATGGCAAATGTTTTGAAGTGGAGGCTCGTAATTGTTCGGTGGAAAATAAATATATCCAATCGGCAACGCTGAACGGAAAAGAATGGAATCAGCCTTGGATTAGCCATCCGGATATAATGGGAGGTGGAAAACTGGTGCTTGTAATGGGAGATATGGCTAATAAAGAATGGGGGACTGGCCCGGAAAATGCACCAC
Source organism: Bacteroides celer (assembly GCF_002632415.2). Classification (NCBI taxonomy): domain Bacteria; kingdom Pseudomonadati; phylum Bacteroidota; class Bacteroidia; order Bacteroidales; family Bacteroidaceae; genus Bacteroides; species Bacteroides celer. The sequence goes on from NZ_CP178209.1 coordinate 2,013,301, forward strand.
CTTCGGCAGAATAATTTCAATGTTTTCGTTTCATCAATGAGTTGTCTGTTGTCGGAATAATTGGTCGTAAATTTCATTTTTACGATAGCTAATGTTTCTTATTTATATTTTTCAAAATTAAAATGCGCTTTGTTCTTTTTGTGGAAAATACATACCTTTGGATGCTGAATGATTTAAATACGATAAGGACTTTATGCGTTTTTTGGTATGTATTTTTGTGCTTTTATTTGTACACAATCAATTTTCGAGGGCTGAAAAAACAATAAATAATGATTCTCTGTATACTGAAAAATATATCAGAGATATTTATATTTCCGACCCTGAACGTGCTTTGCAATTGTTGGACGAAGCAGAAAACAGAAAAGTATTTTCTTTGCAGCTGATTAATGAATTACGTAGTTTGTCATATCGCAATATGTATATGAATAAACTAGCTTTCATGTATGCCAGAAAGTCATATCTGCTCGACTCCATCTCTCAAAGGGAACCGAAGCACATGTTGAAAATGACGGTTTTCCTGGCCGAACTGTCGTCTTTGATGAGTAAATACCATGAGAGTATGAGATATGCCCTCCATGGAATTACGCAGGCGCAGGAACTGAAAGACCGGGAAGCCGAAGCCCGACTGCTTTTTTGTATAGGAGAGAATAATTGGCGGTTGTCATTGAAAAATGAGGCATATAAATATTTTGACCGTACCATTGAACTGTTGCGCGGATCAAAGGATATGAGGGAGATGATGCTGCTTTCTTCTTATTATGGCGCGGAAATGGGATTTTTAATGACCGATTCCCGTATCAAGGAAGCCTTGGCTCTTGCTTATGAACGTGAGAAACTTCTTAAGAAATTAGAGAAACTACGGGGCACGTGTAAAAACCTGTGTTTTCGTTTGTTATTTTTTGCTATAAAAAATCTTTGTAGTACCTTTGTTTTGCAATCATATAGCAATGTCAGAGAATCCATTAGTAAAGCTATTAAGCTACATACTCCCTTCGGAGTTCAACGAATATTTTGACCTTACCGATGTTAAGGAAGAAGAACGTGGCGTGGAGAAGATTCTCCATCTGTATCTTCACGAGAAGAACCTTCAGCCGGATGGTCACACAGAGCTGTCTCCCAACGGTTTCTACCCGGAATCATGCATCAACCACTTTCCTCTCAACGAGCACCGTACCGTTCTGCACGTATGCCGTCGCCGTTGGAAGGACGGTTTGGGCAGGACGTATAGCAGAGATTGGGAGTTGACAGCAAAAGGAACACGGCACACTAAGGAGTTTGCCGCTTTTTTAAAAGAATTCCTTGGATACATCCCCGATTACAGCCAGATCACTCCAGAAACCGTATCACATCAAGGCTGACGAGTTCGAACGTGCCTACAAGGATTTCCTCAGCGGTTACCGCACGTGGAAAGAATTGTCACATGCGGAGGACTGGCTTGTCTTCTATAAGAACATAGGGCCACAACTGAGCATTGACGAGACAGCGCTCTCTGACGGTGAACTTTATACAATAATCTCCAACAAGGCTGCCCATGGCGGCAAGGGAGCTATCGTGGCCATTATCAAGGGGACAAAGGTCGAGGATGTCGTAAAGGCGTTGATGCGCATCCTTTGGTACGAGAGGGCTAAGGTGCTGGAGGTAACGATGGACTTCTCCGAGAGCATGCATTCCATAGTAAAGCAGTGCTTCCCGTATGCCACGATAACCATCGACCGCTTCCATGTCCAGAAGGACTGCTACGATGCCATGCAGCAAGTGCGTATCAGGCACAGGCGCGAGGCCCAACGTACCGAAGTGGAAGCGCGCGAGCAGCACAAGCTCCGTAACAAGAAGAATGCCGAGGCACGAAAGAGACGTCTTGAGAAGAATGGAGGCAAACGGAAAGGAAAACAAGGACGGAAGCCTAACCGCAAGAATGAGAAGTACGAGCCTGTGAGGCTGTCAAACGGAGATACCGTCTGTGAACTCCTGACGCGCTCACGCTATTTGCTGATGACATCGGCAGATAAATGGACAGCGACTCAGAAAATCCGTGCAAGGCTGCTGTTTGAACTCTATCCTGATATGAAGACCGCATATTCAATCTCGCACTCTTTGCGCATGATTTTCAATAACAAAAACGCCACAAGGGAAAGCGGGAAGAAAAGCCTCGCCCAATGGTATGCAAAAGTCGGAGAGTTCGGAGACGAAAACTTCAACACTGTTGCAGCAACCATCTATGAACGGCAGGGAGAGATTCTCAACTACTTCATCAATCGGTCTACCAATGCGTCTGCTGAATCTCTTAATTCAAAGATCAAGCAGTTTCGAGCACAACTACATGGGGTTATAGATGTAAAGTTCTTCTTATTCAGACTCTCAAAGATATTTGGCTAAACACAGGTTTTTGCAAGTGCCCCGAAACTACCTCAAATTCCCGAAGGTTATGTGGAGGGTCAATATAGTTACTTATATGCAAAACTGGCCTATATCTCTTATGTTGAAAAGAAATATGTCCAGGCAGAACAATATTATCAACAATATTTGGGAATAAAAGACTCCCAAACTCCGGACGGCAAGATGTATTCCGTTCCTTATCTGATTCTTTCCGGACAGTATGAAACAGTGATTGCCAATTGTAAAGACTTTAAAGAACTGTTAAGAACCCAGCGGGATACTCTGAATGTTCAATATCTGAATGTGCTGAATCAGGAGGTACAAGCTTATTTGGGTATGCATGATTATAAATCGGCGGCAGCGATACGCGGAACTATCATTGCGATAACGGATAGCATCAACCATAAAGACAAGGAAAATGCAGCATTGGAACTGAATGCAATGTATGGAGCTTCTGAAAAGGAAGAATACATTGCCGAGCAAGCCTCTCAATTAAAAATAAGAAATATTTCGCTCTGCTTTTTGGGCTGTATTGTTGTACTGACCTTATTTGTACTGTGGCGTTTGTGGCGTTTCAACCACATCGTCGAATATAAGAACAGGATGCTTGCCAGGCTGATAAACGAAAAGTTTGCCAACAGAAAAGACGGTAATCAACTGTCGGAAGCGTATGAACAATTGGCAATTTCATCAGATTTAGAGCCCGAACAGGTTTCACCTGAAGAGCAGGAAGAACTGATGGATGAAACAAATAAAGAAAGTGGAGAGGAAGAGGCGAACAGGAAGATATTTCAGGAACTGAATCACATCGTTGTCCAAAAACAATTATATCTTTCTTCAGAACTGTCGAGAGAAGACCTGGCTCAAATTGTACACCTGAATAACGCACGTTTTGCCCGGATGATAAGAGAATGTACCGGAACCAATTTTAATGGATATATCAATGAACTGCGCATTAATTACGCAATCAAACTGATGAAAAAGTATCCCAACTATACGATACGTGCCATAGCGGATGAAGCCGGATTTAATAGTACCCCGATTTTATACAGTCTTTTTAAGAAAAAGACAGGAATGACCCCTTACGAATTTAAAAAAGCACAGGATTCACTAAAGAATTGAGCGGATGCTGCTAAACATTTTTTGCCTTTCCCGGTTTATTTATAAGTAATTAAATATAAATAGAGATGATACAGGTTAGGATAAAGCGGGTTTACGAAGAATTTTCAGAAACAGATGGTTACCGGGTACTGGTAGATAAACTATGGCCGCGTGGCATGAAGAAAGAATGGTTGAAGTATGATTATTGGGCAAAAGATATCACGCCGTCCGCCACCTTGCGTAAGTGGTTTCATGAAGACATTCCCGGACATTGGGAAAATTTTGTCGTACAATATCAGAACGAACTGGATGCTTCTTCCGCAATGGCTGATTTTCTGACTCTTATCAAACCACATCCGGTAGTAACACTGCTTTATGCTTCCAAAGAACCGGTATATAATCATGCCCGAATCCTCCGTGATTATTTGGAAATGCGTCTGAAAGAGTGAAATTAAAGTAATTTTTATCTGTTTACGCTTTCTGTCGTTCACTCAATTTCCTACCTTTGTAATCTAAATCAAAATCGTGTAATCATGAAGTATAAATTATTGGTTCTTGATGTAGACGGAACACTCCTAAATGATGCGAAAGAAATTAGTAAACGTACACTGGCTGCCCTGTTGAAGGTTCAGCAAATGGGAGTACGTATTGTGCTGGCGTCCGGCAGACCGACTTATGGCCTAATGCCGCTGGCCAAGATGCTCGAACTTGGAAACTATGGAGGTTTTATCCTTTCCTATAATGGCTGTCAGATTATCAATGCACAAAACGGAGAAATTCTGTTTGAACGTCGGATTAATCCCGAAATGTTGCCGTATCTGGAAAAGAAAGCCCGTAAAAACGGTTTTGCTTTATTCACTTATCATGATGATACGATCATAACGGATTCTCCTGAAAATGAACATATCCAAAATGAAGCCCGGTTGAATGACCTGCAAATAATCAAAGAAGAAGAATTTTCTGCTGCCGTTGATTTTGCTCCTTGTAAGTGTATGCTGGTGAGCGATGACGAAGAAGCATTGCTTGGTTTGGAAGATCACTGGAAGAGACGACTGAATGGGGCGTTGGACGTATTCCGTTCGGAGCCCTATTTTCTGGAAGTAGTTCCCTGCGCCATCGACAAAGCCAATTCTTTGGGTGCTTTGCTGGAGGTGCTAGGTATGAAGCGTGAGGAAGTGATTGCTGTGGGCGACGGTGTGTGTGACGTAACAATGATTCAATTGGCGGGGCTGGGCATAGCTATGGGACATTCACAAGACTCGGTGAAAGCCTGTGCCGATTATGTGACTGCTTCGAATGAGGAAGACGGAGTGGCCGTTGCAGTGGAGAAGGCTATCATATCCGAAGTGCGTGCAGCCGAAATTCCCCTTGACCAACTGAATGCGCAGGCACGCCACGCATTGATGGGAAACTTGGGAATTCAATATACCTATGCCGACGAAGACCGTGTGGAAGCAACAATGCCGGTAGACCATCGTACCCGTCAGCCTTTTGGCATTTTGCATGGCGGGGCTACTCTTGCATTGGCGGAAACAGTTGCCGGACTCGGTTCAATGATTCTTTGCCAGCCGGACGAGATTGTAGTAGGAATGCAGGTCAGTGGAAACCACATATCTTCTGCACATGAAGGAGATACAGTGCGTGCAGTAGGAACAGTTGTACATAAGGGACGTTCATCCCATGTATGGAATGTAGACGTGTTTACTTCAACAAATAAACTGGTGTCCTCCATACGGGTAGTCAACAGCGTGATGAAAAAGAGATGACCGACGAAGAAATAAGTAGCTTGGCAACTATTGATGCATTTATTCAGCGGAAACAGCCGTTTGCTGTTTACCGCATCCCCGGAGAGAAAACTCCCCGCCTGTTGACGCAGGCGGAAGGAGCAGTCCGCCTGATATACGATCTGAAAGAACTGAATGGCCAGAGAGGATTTGTAATCGCTCCGTTTCAGGTGAGTGAGGCATGTCCGGTCGTGTTGATTCAGCCCGATCAGTGGGGACAGCCTTTCCCGGTCGATGATGATACGGAAGAAGATCGGGAGCTCGCCTTACGCATACAGGGACAAGAATCATTTCTGACTTCTTCCACGGAGGAATATGCAGCATGTTTTCATACCTTTATAAATGCTTTACGCGATGAGACTTTTGATAAACTAGTACTTTCCCGTCATCTGACAATGGATAAAGTAGCAGATTTTTCTCCTATGTCCATATTTCGTGCGGCCTGCAAGCGTTATATCCATTCGTACATATACCTATGTTACACCCCGCAGACAGGCATTTGGCTGGGAAGCACCCCCGAAATCATTTTATCGGGTGAGAAAGACGAATGGCATACGGTTGCGCTGGCCGGAACGCAGCCTTTACAAGATGGCAGACTGCCGCAAGTGTGGGATGAAAAGAACCGGAAAGAGCAAGATTATGTCGCTTCTTATATCCGTCGCCAGCTTCTTTCGCTGGATATTCATTCAACGGAAGACGGGCCATATCCGGCTTATGCCGGAGCTTTGTCACATTTGAAAACAGATTTCCGGTTTTCTCTGAAAGATAATAAAGGTTTGGGAGACCTCCTGAAAGTTTTGCATCCTACGCCTGCCGTATGCGGTTTGCCAAAGGAAGAAGCCTATCAGTTTATTTTGCAGAACGAAGGTTACGACCGCCGTTATTATTCCGGTTTTATCGGATGGCTGGATCCGGAAGGAAAAACAGACATTTATGTAAATCTGCGCTGTATGCATATCGAAGATAAACAACTCACTCTTTATGCCGGCGGTGGACTACTGGCTTCTTCGGAATTGAATGACGAATGGCTGGAAACGGAAAAGAAGTTGCAAACCATCAAACGGCTTATTGCAACGCCTCCTTTAAAATCATAAACTACTAATAATTATCATCATGTATACAGACAAGAAGAACATACTCCAGTTGGTTGCGTTGCTCGAGGCGCACGGGATTACTAAGGTTGTGTTGTGTCCGGGTAGTCGTAATACGCCCATCGTACATACTTTGTCTAATCATCCGAACTTCACCTGTTATGCAGTGACGGATGAACGGAGTGCCGGTTATTTTGCCATTGGTCTTGCGTTGAATGGTGGTAAGCCTGCTGCTGTGTGCTGCACTTCCGGTACTGCATTATTAAATCTTCATCCGGCTGTAGCCGAAGCATTTTATCAGAATGTTCCTTTAGTTGTCATTTCAGCAGACCGTCCCGCTGCCTGGATCGGACAGATGGATGGACAGACAGTGCCGCAACCGGGTGTGTTTCAAACGCTGGTAAAGAAGTCGGTCAATCTTCCGGAGATTCATACGGAAGAAGATGAATGGTATTGTAATCGCCTGGTGAATGAAGCCTTGCTGGAGACGAATCATCATGGAAAAGGCCCGGTGCATATCAATGTTCCTATTTCCGAACCGCTGTTTCAATTCACGGTAGATGCACTCCCGGAAGTACGTGTGATAACCCGTTATCAGGGATTGAACGTCTATGACCGTGATTATAATGATCTGGTCGACCGGATGAATAAATATCAGAAGCGCATGATTATCATCGGTCAGATGAACCTTATTTATCTGTTTGAAAAAAGATATATCAAGTTATTATATAAACATTTTGCCTGGTTGACGGAACATATCGGCAATCAGACAGTTCCCGGTATTCCGGTAAAGAATTTCGATGCGGCACTTTATGCCATGCCCGAAGAGAAGATAGACCAGATGGTTCCCGAATTGCTGATTACTTACGGAGGACATGTCGTTTCCAAACGATTGAAGAAGTTTCTCCGTCAGCATCCGCCTAAAGAGCATTGGCACGTATCGCCGGAGGGTGAGGTGGTCGATTTGTACGGCTCATTGACTACAGTGATCGAGATGGACCCGTTTGAATTTCTGGAGAAGATCGCCAGCCTGCTGGATAACCGGACTCCTGACTATCCCCGTGTATGGGAGAATTATTGTAAGATTATTCCCGAACCGGATTTTGCCTATTCGGAGATGTTGGCTGTCGGTACATTATTGAAAGCTTTGCCGGAGTCCTGTGCATTGCATCTGGCAAACAGTTCGGTAGTTCGTTATGCACAACTATATTCGATTCCTCCTACAATTGAAGTTTGTTGCAATCGGGGAACAAGTGGTATTGAAGGATCGTTGTCTACCGCTGTCGGTTATGCGGCAGCTTCCGACAAACTGAATTTCATAGCTATCGGAGATCTAAGTTTCTTCTATGATATGAATGCGTTGTGGAATATCAACGTCCGTTCCAACCTGCGTATCCTTTTATTAAATAACGGAGGAGGAGAGATTTTCCATACTTTACCGGGATTGGATATGTCGGGCACCTCACATAAATTTATTGCAGCAGTTCATAAAACGTCAGCCAAAGGCTGGGCGGAGGAACGTGGTTTCCTTTATCTGCAGGTACAAAATGATGAAGAGCTGACTGAAGCGATGAAAACTTTCACCCAGCCGGAAGCTATGGAACAACCTGTGCTCCTGGAAGTGTTTACCAACAAAAACAAGGATGCACGTATGTTGAAGAATTATTATCATCAATTAAAACAAAAATAAATTATGCCAACACAAAGAGAGTGGACAACCATCAGAGAATACGACGATATTCTTTTTGATTATTATAATGGAATTGCCCGTATCACAATCAACCGTGAACGTTATCGGAATGCATTTACCCCGACTACTACTGCTGAAATGAGTGACGCATTGCGCATCTGCCGTGAAGAAGCGGATATTGATGTGATTGTGATTACCGGAGTCGGTGATAAGGCATTTTGTTCGGGCGGCGACCAGAATGTGAAAGGACGTGGCGGATATATCGGAAAAGACGGTGTGCCTCGTCTTAGCGTATTGGATGTGCAAAAGCAGATTCGCAGCATCCCGAAACCGGTGATTGCTGCCGTGAACGGTTTTGCTATTGGTGGCGGACATGTGCTTCATGTGGTATGTGATTTGTCCATTGCGTCGGAAAATGCTATTTTCGGTCAGACGGGTCCTCGTGTAGGTAGCTTTGATGCCGGATTCGGTGCGTCTTATCTGGCACGTGTGGTCGGTCAGAAGAAAGCACGTGAAATCTGGTTCCTCTGCCGGAAGTATAATGCACAAGAAGCATTGGACATGGGATTAGTGAATAAAGTAGTTCCTTTGGAGCAGTTGGAGGACGAATATGTACAGTGGGCGGAAGAAATGATGTTGCTTAGTCCGTTGGCTTTGCGCATGATTAAAGCAGGATTGAATGCCGAACTGGATGGTCAGGCAGGTATTCAGGAATTGGCAGGTGACGCAACGTTGCTCTATTACCTGACTGATGAAGCACAGGAAGGAAAGAATGCGTTTCTGGAAAAACGTAAACCGAACTTCAAACAATATCCGAAATTCCCTTAAATCGGTTTCACCACAGAGTTTCACAGACTAACACAGCGTTTTGTAAGTCATATCTCTTACAGTCTTCTCTTACAGGCTTGCTCTGAAGAAAGAACTAAATTCTGTATAACTCTGCGGTGAACTGAAAAATAATTCACTATGAACTGTAAAATAGAAATTATTCCCCGGTTGCTTCATTTCAAACAGCCTGCAGGAACTTCCCGAGGAACATATACAACGCGTAAAGTCTGGTATCTTTATTTCACTTCTCCTGATTTTCCGGGTCGCGTGGGAATAGGGGAGTGTGCACCTTTACCTGCTTTGAGTTGTGATGATCTTCCTGATTACGAAGATATATTAGTGAAAGCCTGCCGTCAGGTAGAGAAAGAGCAAGGAAAGCTGGATATGGATGGCTTGTGCGATTACCCTTCTATCTTGTTTGGGCTGGAAATGGCTATCCGGCATTTCTTTGCAGGCGATTGGGCATTGTGCGATACGGCTTTCTCACGTGGAGAAGTTGGTATTCCGATTAACGGCCTTATTTGGATGGGAGATTTTCAAAATATGTTATCCCAGATTGAGAAAAAGATGGAAGCCGGATTTCGTTGCATCAAGTTAAAGATAGGTGCCATTAATTTCGAGGAAGAGTTGACACTACTGCGTCATATTCGCACGCATTTCTCTTCTAAAGAAATAGAGTTGCGTGTAGATGCAAATGGTGCTTTCTCGCCCGTGGATGCAATGGAAAAACTGAAGCGTCTGTCCGAGTTTGATTTACATTCTATCGAACAGCCAATCCGTGCCGGACAATGGGAGGAAATGGCTCGGCTTGCTGCCGAATCTCCATTAGCGATTGCTTTAGATGAAGAACTGATAGGATGCAACACGCTGGAAAGGAAACAGGAACTGCTTTCAACAATCCGTCCGCAATATATCGTTATTAAACCTTCTCTTCATGGAGGAATCTGCGGAGGAGACGAATGGATTACCGAAGCTGAAAAACAACAGATCGGCTGGTGGGTTACTTCTGCTTTGGAATCAAACATTGGTCTGAATGCCATTGCCCAGTGGTGTGCAACATTCGGCAATCCGTTGCCACAGGGACTGGGAACAGGGGCGCTCTTTACAGACAACGTGGAAGTGCCTCTTGAAATAAGAAAAGATTGTTTATGGTTTTGTAAGTGATGGTGTTAAAGGATAATCGACTGGTAACGACAAAATATAGAACTAAAAAAGATGGCAATATTAGCTACTGATAAAGACAAAGAGATTAAAACCCTTTTCTTAAAATATATGGCTTGGAACATGCTTCCATTGCTATATAACGATGCATTGAAGAAACTCTGTAAGATGGGATTTAGCCCTGCCAAGGCTACTAAGTTGCTGAAGTCAATGCAAGAGAATGGCGAGATAGAAATCGTTTCAAACCTGCATTATTTCGGGAATAAAAGATGTCGGTTGCTGCCCGGAATCCATCTCCGGTATTTATGGCTGATGCGAAATGAATCGTTTGAAGAATTTGAAAAAGAACAATCTCTCCCCGGATATATTGAGCTGCAAGCGAGAACATTGTGTAATGCGATGTTACAATGGGCTGCGACGAAGGAATTGGATAATGATATAATAACGCATTGGCCGATAGACGAATTGACACTGCCTCTATTTCGTGAAATGGCATATTCTACCGAATGGCGAGATTTATACAGTAAACTTTCTGTTGGTGTTTTATATTGTATTATCGATGGATATGCCAATCGTTGGAATTACTGGCTGGAAGAAATAGACGATCTTTTTGTTGAAAATCTATATCTAAGGAATCAATCAATGCCTACTTCCGTTAAAGAGTATTTTCGGGAAGTTTATTCATTTTATGAATATGTATTGTCTGGTCGTATCAATGAAATCCCGGAGAATGTAACGTCCCGCTCTGTGAATGGTTTATGCGCCCATGCGCTTTATGCCCAATATCATGGAAATTATTCAGAGGCACTTAAAATATATCGGCAAGCTCTCAAATATATAGAAAGTACCTATCTTTTTGATACGCCTTTCTATTCGTTAACGTATGTCATAGCATTAATGCGCGAGGGTAGTGAGGCTTCAAAGAAAAAGATGAGCGGATTAGTGACAAAGAAACGGATTCGTGAAGAAAGGCAATGGCTGCCGGCTTATCTGATGCTTTTGATTGCTTTAGGAAGAGATACTAAAGAATTAGTCTTATGGATAGAGCGGAACTATGACCTGCAATCGAATATGGTAAAAGCATTATTGTATTTACTTCTCGAACATTATAAGCTGAATGAGAAAATCTATATAGACAATCGCCCTATTGAGAAACTGCTTGAAAACGATCGTTTTAAAGCATTGCAGTTAGAATATTCATGCGACTTTCAGGCTTTTATTTCTAAAAATGCGCAATTGAGGGAAGAGATGGGAGTGGCTCCCCTGCTTCCTTTTTATGCTAAACAGGAACCTTGGGAAATTGCGTTGGACAGATTGGCGGAGCTGGTTCGGAATCAGGAAACCAGAGTAGTAGCGAAAGGAACCGCTGATAACATAGCTCGGTCACGCATTGTATATCATATAACGAATTATGGTCAGATCATTCCCCGGCTTCAAAAGTCGAAAGACGGAATAACCTGGACGGGAGGGAGGAATATAGCTTTGGCTACTTTCCAGCAGAATGCAGTAGAAGGGATGAGCGAACTAGACAAGAGCCTTGCGGCATGTGTCAAGTACTTTAATGCCGGATATTCTATAGGAGACATTTATGAGTTGGGCGGACCCAAGGCGTTATCTCTTTTGGCGGGTTATCCATTTGTGTATATGGAGAGAAATCCGGATATTCCTATTGTAATCACGAAAGAAGAACTACAGTTGGTGGTTACTCAACTGAAAGACGGTTATCAGGTGAGCAGTAATGTGAAACAGTTGGGAAGTTCGAATACTATTTTAAATAAGGAGAATGATCAGCTCTATCGGATTGTAGAACTGACCTCGGAACAGCGTGCCATATTGGAACTCTTCAAACAATCCTCCCGCTTTCCGTTAAAAGCTAAAGACCAGTTGGCGGACGTGTTGGGGAAATTGGGAAGAAACGTGACGATACATTCGGACTTGGTACGCAATAAAGAAAACCTCAAGCAAATAAAAGGAGATTCATTGATAACCGTTCAGCTGTTGCCCGTAGGAGACGGAATCAAGGTGGAACTTTTTGTAAAACCTTTCATCGAACAGCCGCCTTACTGCAAAGCCGGTGAGGGAGTGGGAAGCGTGATTGGAACAATGAAGGGCGAACGTGTGCAGGCGGTACGCAATTTGAAGAAAGAAAAAGAAAATTATGTGATAGTCAACCAGCTACTCCAACGGGTCAGCGGAGACTTTACGGCTACGGATACGGCTTACTTTGCAGATTACTATCAATGTCTGGATCTGATAGAAGAGCTTCGCGAGCTGTCAGATGTGTCGCGTACCGAGTGGCCGGAGGGTGCTAAATTGTCTATAAAGGGCATTGCGGATTTTCCACAACTGAAGCTTTCTATGAAAGGGGTAGGATACTGGTTCGAGATAGATGGAGAGTTGGAGATAGAAGACGGAGTCCGGATGAAGATTTCCGAACTTTTGCGGAAAACCCGTGAAAGCAGGGGGCGTTTTATAGCGTTGAATGACTCTGATTTCATCGCATTAAGCAATCAGTTACGTCGGAAGTTGCAAGAACTTGATTCTATCCTGCTGAATGATAAAAGTCTGAAAGTTTCCAGCTTTAACGCCACTTTGCTTGCTGATATGGAACAACAGGGAATCCTGCTGAAAAAAGACCATAAGTTTAAGGAACTACAGCAAAAAATAGAACAGGCAGAAAATGTCCGGTTCATCGTACCTGCCACATTACAGGCTGAATTGCGTGATTATCAGATGGATGGATTCCGGTGGTTATCACGATTGGCGTATTGGGGAGCCGGTGCTTGTCTGGCGGATGATATGGGATTGGGAAAAACGATACAAGCCATTGCTCTGATGCTCAGCAGAGGGAAGAAAGGTGCTTCTTTGGTTGTCGCTCCTGCATCCGTATTGCTTAACTGGCAGAGTGAAATCAACCGTTTTGCTCCTTCGCTTACTTGCCGGGTGCTACATGACAGCTGCGGTGATCGGGAGCAAATGATACAGGAGACAGGTGATTATGATATATTGCTTACTACTTATGGATTGTTGAATGCGGAGGTTGTATTGTTGAGCAAGAAGCAGTGGAATGTCATCCTGCTGGACGAAGCCCATACAATTAAGAATAAAGACACCAAAATGTCCAAGGCGGCGATGCAACTCAATGGTGAATTCCGTTTGTTGTTGACCGGAACTCCCATACAGAACCATCTAAGTGAAATCTGGAACTTATTTCAGTTTGCCAATCCCGGTTTACTGGGGACATTTCCGCATTTTAATGAAAAGTTTATTCTGCCCATTGAGAAAAACGGAGATAAGCAACGGCAAAAACAATTAAAGAGAGTGCTGCAACCTTTTCTGCTTCGACGTACCAAAAATGAGGTTTTGGACGAATTGCCGCAGAAAACAGAAATAGTGCAGAAGGTAGAACTGTCTTCCGAGGAAATGGCTTTGTATGAGAATCTCCGTCAGCAGGCTGTTGCTAATATCGAGGAAAGTTCGTTGGGGGCTATGCAGGCATTGGCGGAAATCACTCGTTTACGTCAGGCGGCCTGTCATCCGGCTTTGATCAATGATAAGCTGAAAATTGACTCATCCAAGACAAAAGTATTTATGGATTTGGTAGATGAACTTATCGGCAATCAGCACCGTGCGTTAGTATTCAGCCAGTTCACGTCTCATCTGGCTTTGATTCGCAAAGAACTTGATTTGCAGGGTATTTCCTATCTTTATTTGGATGGAACGATGTCTGTAAATGAGCGTGAAAAACAGGTCAGCCGGTTTCAACAAGGAGAGGGACACCTGTTTTTGATTAGTCTCAAAGCGGGAGGTACAGGGCTGAACCTGACAGCCGCCGATTATGTGATTCATTTGGATCCATGGTGGAATCCTGCTGTCGAAGACCAAGCTTCAGACCGTGTTTACCGTATCGGTCAAACTCGCCCTGTCACCATCTATCGGCTGATAGCTTCCAATACGATTGAAGAGAAGATTGTCACGCTGCATCAAAGTAAGAAATCATTGGCGGATTCTCTACTGGATGGAAGCAATATGGCGCATAAATTGACTAAAGAAGAAATGTTGGAACTGTTGCGAGGAGGCATTCAATAAAATGGAATTTGAGAGAGAAAAGCAATCGCTTCTGCTTGAAGGGGTACGATATACAGCCAATGATTTGCATTTGTTGAAAACAAAGGTGGTAGGAGCATCCGATTCTTCTACAGGGCAGATGCTGTATGATTTCCTGCAAGAGTGGTTTACCGAATCTCCTTGGATGACAGTTCATACTTCGGGATCTACCGGAAAACCGAAAAAGATAAGGATTAGCAAGGATAAAATGATGCAAAGCGCACGTCTGACCTGCGAATTTCTGAATTTGCAAATAGGAGACACTGCTTTGTTATGCATGAATCTCCGTTATATCGGAGCTATGATGGTAGTCGTACGCTCTTTGGTTGTAGGTTTGAATCTGATTATACGTCCCGCTTCCGGTCATCCGTTAGCGGATATGAAACAGCCTTTGAGATTTGCGGCAATGGTTCCTCTGCAAGTTTATAATACCCTGCAGGTGCCTGAAGAAAAAGAACGGTTGCGACAAACGGATGTTCTGATAATCGGTGGTGGAGCAATCGATGAGGCTTTGGAAGCAGAAATCAGAAATTTTCCGGGTGCTATCTATTCTACTTATGGCATGACCGAAACGTTGTCTCATATTGCTCTCCGCCGTCTGAATGGGGTATTAGCTTCCGAACGCTATTACCCTTTTGCTTCTGTGGAACTGTCTTTATCTTCCGAAAACACATTGGTCATTAAAGCCCCTTTGGTATGCGATGATATTTTGCAAACCAATGACATTGCGCATATTTATCCCGATGGAAGTTTTACTATTCTCGGTCGGAAAGACAATGTCATCAATAGCGGCGGAATAAAAATCCAGGCAGAGGAAATAGAAAAAATCCTTCGCCCGTATATTCCCGTGCCGTTTGTCATCACTTCCGTACCGGATCAGCGTTTGGGGCAGGCGGTGACTTTGTTGCTGGAAGGGCAGCCGGACATAGAAGAAATTGAAGACAAACTACAGAGTATATTAGAACCTTATCATCGTCCTAAATACGTTTTATATACAGACTGTATACCGCAGGCGGGTAATGGGAAGATGAATCGTGCGGGTTGCCGTGATTTGGCGGAACGGTTATTATCGTAGTTTGAAAGTGAATGTTATACCATCGACCACCGCAAATTGGTAAAGATAGGTGTGGACTTCGACAAAGAAACCCGTAATATCGGTCGCTGGTTGGTTCAATAAGAGAGCCGGGGCTCATCTCATACTTCTTCTAAACGCATCAAACACCATTTTCCAGTTTGTTGAGAACAACATAACTATGATGCTCATATCGAAGGTTCATAGGTTTCACACTTGTTTGAATTGTTATAAATCAGACGATTACGGTGATAGAAATCTGTGAATCTAGGATAAATAATCCTTCACCCCTTCACCTCATTATAAGCTATCAAGATATTGGGTAAGTTTATTCAGATTCATACACATTCAGATGTCAGATACCTTAATCTTAAGAAATCCGGAGGTGACCTACTTTTATCTGTTAATTTGAAGTTTAACGAACTATTGTAGATGCTCCCTCATAATATACTAATAGATAAACTCTAGGCTATTAATAGAAAACTTCCACTCTGTTACGCCTAAACTTCTTTTGTATGGCTTGCAAACTTATATTCTGCTTATTATAAACTATAAACGAAGTTTTCATTTTTATAAATGTAACCTTTGTTTTTATAAACGCAAGTTGCGTTTATAAAAACAAAGCTTGCATTTATAGTTTGTTGTTAGGCAAATATAACTTTGTAACTAATGCAAAGAAAGTTTGGTCTTAATAGGAAGGAAGTTATCTATTAATAGTTTGGAGTTTACTTACTAATAGACAATATGACAATTGACAATAAAAAAATAAACTTATTGATAAGGTAATAATAGAAGGAGTAATGGCATATAGTCTTTCAATTCATTCCTCAAAAGTTCCATCGTCTTTTGTTTGTATCGGTTGATAGATTTCACGCTAAGATTCATTTCTTCTGCAATCTCTGCATGTGTTTTACCTTCAAAGAAACTTTTCATAAAAACAGTGCGATAGTTTTCGGGTAACTTATTCAGGGTCTCGTACAACATTCTGTATAGTTCATCGAGAGTATACACACTATCTGGCTCTGTCTCATAGATAGGCGCTTTCTTTTGAATGTTTTCGGCATAACTCCATTCATATTCTTGGTGTTTCAGGAAATTCAGACAACTGTTTTTTACACACATCTTGATGTATCCCAATGCCGTGTCCGATTGCAAGTCAAAGGATTCAGTTTCAAACTTATCCCATAATGAAGTAAATACATCTGAAACGATATCTTCACGTGTTTCTTTATCATCAACAAACCTTTTTGCATACAGACAAAATGGGGCGTAATATTCCTCATAAAGTTGTTTGAAAGTCCGTTCTTTAGTTTGTTTGGAAAAAGATATTTTCATTATTTAGAGATTCTGTAGTTTTTCATTTTGCTGCAAATATATAATAAGATAATTATCAGAGCCTAATTTTCGATTCTTTTTTTTGCTTTCACCCCTAATGAATGGAAAATAATCAGATAAGACTGTCCTTTTGTATATAGGTTGATTGTATTATATATAAACAGGATTAAAATATGAAAAACAAGTTTTTTTTATTGGCTATAACCTTTTGTTTGCCAATACATCCTCAAGAAGTTTCCAAGTCTTTTATTCCGATGGTTGAAATACCTGCCGGAAGTTTTTATATGGGAAGTGACGGATTAGGCGAAGATTTTGATGAGGCTCCTATCCATCAGGTAGTAATCTCTCGCCCGTTTCGTATGGGAATCACTGAAATAACGAATGCGCAATATGAGTCATTCCGTCCGGAACATCGGGCATTACGAGGAAAAAACGGTGTTTCGCTGGAAGATGATGAAGCAGTCGTCAATGTGAGTTATTCCGATGCTGTTGCCTTTTGTGAATGGCTTAGCCGGAAAGAAGGCAAAAACTATCGTTTGCCAACAGAAGCGGAATGGGAATATGCTTGTCGGGCAGGCACATACACACTATTTTCTACAGGAAACGGGTTACCTGCAGTTTATCATCGGAATCAAAAAGTGGTTCGTGACTTTGATCCGGTATCTTTAAAAGTAGCTCAGACTCCTCCTAATACATTCGGGCTTTATGATATGCATGGAAATGTGGAAGAATGGTGCTTGGATTGGTATGCTTCTTATTCCGCAGAAAAGCAGAAAGACCCGGCAGGACCATTGGCAGGAGAGTTTCGGGTCACTAGAGGAGGGAGTCATCACACCCCGGAGAAATACTTGCGAAGTGCCAATCGACTGGCTATGCTCCCGGAAGATAAACATTCCCAAACCGGATTTAGAATTGTGGAAGCAGATACTCGTTTGAATGTATCGGGAACATCTGCCCCTGTCCCGTTCAATCAGGAATCTGTAAAAAATACATCTATAAAATGGAAAAAAGTATCTGCTATCACACCGATGTTTCTGCCTCCGATACCATTTGTGGTACGTCCGGCATGTGATTCGAATACCCCATTTTATCTGCATAATCATCAGCCTGCAGTTACGTGGTGTGATAATGGAGATTTGCTGGCAATATGGTTTTCTGCAAATGAAGAGAATGGGAGAGGGATGGTAGTACTCGGTTCCCGCTTGCGTGCCGGGCATACTGATTGGGATGTGGCTTCTTTATTCTTTAAAGTTCCGGATCGGAATATGACAGGAAGTGCTTTGCTCAATGACGGGAAAGGAAAATTGTATCATATCAATGGAGTGGAAGCATCGGGAGACTGGCAGAATCTCGCAATGGTACTACGTACCAGTACAGATAACGGTGCTTCATGGAGCACTCCTAAACTGATAGCTCCCGAACATACCAAACGTCATCAGGTTATAGCTGGTACGATTCGCACACGTGAGGGATGGCTGGTTCAAGCCTGTGATGCGGGTCCTGGCAGTCATGATGGGGCAGCTGTTCAAATCAGTAAAGATGGAGGAAAAACATGGTGCGATCCTTGGGATGGCGCTCCTTTGCCGGATTTCAAAGAAGGAGGAACGGGAAGTACAATCGCAGGTATCCATGCGGGAATTGTACAATTAGGAAACGGAAGTTTGATGGCTATGGGGCGTGGTAATAGCATACGGAATAAAGAAGGAAAGCTCCGAATGCCAATGAGCATATCAGATGATATGGGAAAGAACTGGAAATATGGAGCAAGCGAACTCCCTCCTATTGACGGAGGTCAGCGTCTTGTTTTAATGCGACTGAATGAAGGCCCTTTGCTATTGGTTTCTTTCACAGACCATCCGCAACGTACGCCTTTGGAAGAACGTGGTCTGGAATTTAAGAATAAAAATGGAAATGTGAAGAAAGGATATGGCATGTACGCGGCTCTTTCCTACGATGAGGGAAAAACATGGCCAGTAAGAAAACTACTGACGGACGGTGAATATCGCTTTTTAAACGGTGGAGCATGGACGGGATATTTCGAAATGGATGAAAATCATGCTGAACCACGTGGTTATCTTGCAGGAATACAAACTCCTGATAATGTGGTTCATATCCTTAGTAGCCGATTGCATTACCGCTTCAATTTGGCATGGCTCGAAAAATAAAATAAAAAAAAGTTTGTATTTGCTGTCCTTTTCCAATTGCTTCAGTTGTATTATAAATGTAATTACAATTAAAAGATAAGATTTTGAAAGAAAATATGGAAAATATGAGTCCGGAATCATTGCTCCGTAAAGCACAAGCATTGGGAGATGATATTAAAGAAATGGAATCCATTAATGTATTGGGTGCCTATTATCAAGCACAAGCCAAAATAAAAACTAATAGAAGAAAGAACATGTATAATCAATTGATGCGTTATGCAGCATTTCTGACTATACCTTTATTTCTCTCTTCTCTGATTTTGGGATATTTATATTTTAGTGGAACAGAAACTGACGAGAAATATGCAGAGGTGGTAACCGCTACCGGTTCTGTCATACGTTATGAACTTCCGGATCATTCTGTAGTATGGTTGAATGCAGGTAGTACATTGCGTTATCCTACCACTTTCAAGAAAGACAACCGGTTAGTAGAGTTGAAAGGTGAAGCATATTTCGAAGTGCAGGCAGATAAAGAGCGTCCTTTTTATGTAAACACTCCGAATGGTTTGAGCGTATATGTTTATGGTACCCAATTTAATGTAGCTGCTTATGAGGATGATAATTATATAGAAACAGTATTGGAAAAAGGTAAGGTAAATGTGATAACCCCTAATCAGGAAACAATTGTATTGGCTCCTGGAGAACAGTTGCTTTACGATAAACAGAGTCAAAAGTCGAAAAAAAATAAAGTGGATGTCTATGGAAAGATAGCTTGGAAAGATGGAAAACTAATTTTCAGAAATGCTTCATTAGAAGAAATCCTGAAGCGTCTGGAACGACATTTCAATGTAGAAATTCAGTTTAACAATAGGTCTGGAAAAGAATATAAGTACCGGGCTACTTTCCGGACTGAAACTCTGTCGCAGATATTGGATTATCTGGTCAGGTCTGCCGATTTAAAATGGAAAATTGAAGAACCGCAACAACAGGCAGATGATACATTATCAAAGACTAAAATTAGAGTAGATTTATATTAGAGTAGTAACCTTTAAAATAAAAGCCCATGGAATAACACAAGAGAATAAAAAGAAAGGAAGAAAGCTGCTACCAACAGCCGTCTTCCTCAAGTTTTTAAGATTTTCGGTACAAGTCTAGCAAACATGATATCCGAAATCAAACCATAGTTCATTTAGTAATAAACTTTAGTTAGCCACAAATGTATGAAAAAAAATCATTCATTTACAGCATTATGTCCTAAATATGCTTTAAATCTAAAACTTCCGTTAGTTATGAGGATTAGTCTAGCACTACTTTTCGCAGTAGTATTACAACTTTCTGCCGAAGATGGCTATGCCCAGCGAACGCGGGTTGCCATTTCAATGAATAATGTATCTGTAGAACAGGTACTGAATAAAATAGAGGAGACGTCCGACTATGTTTTTCTCTATAATGATAAAACAATTCAGAAGAACCGTATTGTTTCTGTGAACAGTAAATCAGGAAATATTACTGATGTCTTGAATGCCATGTTTAGAGGTACGGATATCTCTTATACGGTGATTGATAAACAGATAATTCTGTCCAAATCGAATGGAATCAACCAAAATGCCAGAGTAATTCAGGCACAAGGTACGGTGAAAGACGGTAATGGTGATCCTTTGATTGGAGTAAACGTGAAAGTAAAAGGAGCTGCAACCGGAACAATTACTGACATTGACGGTAAGTTTACTTTGAGTGTCAGAGAAGGAGAGGTAGTGGAATTCTCTTACGTTGGTTATACGACTAAAACGCTGAAACTAGTAAACGAAAATCCACTTATTGTTGTATTACAGGAAGACACGAGGACATTGAATGAGGTCGTAGTTACTGCTTTGGGTATCAAGAAAGAAGCAAAATCCTTGTCTTACAATGTTCAGCAGATCAGCAATGATGAAATAACCCGTATCGCTGATGCCAATTTTGTAAACAATTTGAATGGTAAGGTTGCGGGTGTTACTATTAATAGCTCTTCTGCCGGTGTCGGTGGTTCTTCACGTGTGGTAATGCGTGGTGCCAAGTCGTTGAATGGAAATAACAATGCCTTATATGTGGTGGATGGTATTCCCATGATTGATATGACAGCGGCTTCTACTCAACCCACGGACTCCTACGAAGGGGCAGGACAGTCGGGAGACCCGATTTCCGGCTTGAATCCGGATGATATTGAAAGCATTTCCGTATTGAGCGGTTCTTCTGCCGCGGCTTTGTATGGTAGTGCCGCTGCCAATGGAGTGGTGATGATCACTACTAAAAAAGGTAGGGAAGGACGTACCACAGTCTCTATATCTAACAATACAACATTCTCCGCTCCGTTGGTTTTGCCGGAATTTCAAAATACATACGGACAGACTGAAACGGGAAGTTATTATAGTTGGGGATCGAAGCTGAATACTCCCAGCAGTTATGACCCTGCCGATTTTTTCCAGACGGGAGTCAACGTGACAAATTCAGCCAGTTTGTCTACAGGAACGGATAAGAATCAGACTTATCTTTCTTTGGGTACAACGAATGCGCATGGCATTATTCATAATAATAACTTTGAACGTTATAATGCTACGGTACGCAATGTCTCAAAAATGGCGAAAGATAAACTGACGCTCGATCTTAGCTTTATGTTGAGTTCCGTGAAAGAACAGAATATGACGGCTCAAGGGCTTTATTTCAATCCGTTAGTGTCACTCTACTTGTTCCCTGCCGGTGATGATTTTTCCAAAGTTCAGGCTTATCAGCGTTACAACGGAGAACGTAACCTGCAAACTCAATATTGGGATTACAGTACCAATCTGGCTTTGCAGAATCCTTACTGGATTACAGAACGCATCAAAATGCCTAATCATAAAAACCGTTATATGGCTTCGGCTTCTTTGAAGTATGATTTTGCCGATTGGATTAATTTGACGGGACGTGTGAAGATGGATCGTAACAATGAACGCCGTGAACGTATGTACGATGCCGGGACAAACACACTTTTTGCTTCAGACTACGGTTACTATTCAAAGAGCAATGTCGAGAGCCAGCAGTTGTATGGAGAGTTACTATTGAATGTGAATAAGTATTTTGTAGATAATACGTATAACTTGACGGTCAATGCAGGCGCGAATTTTGAAAATAATGATTACCAATCAGACTACTTTGGTGGTAAATTGAAGTCGACCGCCAATTTATTCACTTTTGGTAATATAGATACTACAGGTGAGAATTTGGCTAATCAATATGGTTATCACATGAAGAAACGTGCCATTTTCGGTAGCGCGCAGTTGGGGTATAAATCAAGGGCTTATTTGGATGCAACTCTTCGTAATGACTGGTCGTCCACTTTCAAAGGGACGGATACTTCTTCATTCCTGTATGGTTCTGTCGGCCTTTCCGGAATCATCACGGATATCTTTCCTATCAGTAGTGATATCATGCCCTATATGAAGGCGCGTATATCTTATTCGGAAGTCGGAAATTCACCAGAAGTCTTTTTGGCCATTCCGACTTATAGTCTGGTCGGTGGCACGCCTGTAACAATGACACGTCGTCCGAACAGTCATTTGAAGCCAGAGCGTACCAAATCATGGGAGGCTGGTTTAAACTTTGTTTTCTTTAACAACAGACTGAAGCTGGATGCTTCTTTCTATCAGTCACGTACTTACAATCAATTCTTCACGCGTACCTTGTCTTCAACGACGGGATATACTTCGGAGGTCGTAAACGGTGGTCGTGTAGACAACAAAGGTATTGAATTGTCTTTGCGTTTTGATGACAAATGGGGAGACTTCGGTTGGAGCACTTATCTGACTTATTCATTGAATAAGAATAAAGTCGTAGAACTGTTGCGTAACTATGAAGATCCTTACACGCATGAACTCACTTCTTTGGACCGTATTGATATGGGAGGTACCAGTATGTATAAGATGATACTGACCGAAGGAGGTTCTATCGGAGATATTTATGTAAACACATTGCGGACAGACGAACATGGAGCCATTTATGTTCACCCTTCCGATCAGGTGGTAGTCCCGCAGTCTGATGAATTTGTAAAGGCTGGTAACAGTGCCCCTAAATATAATTTGGGTTGGGGAAATACGTTTACCTATAAAGGAATATCCTTAGGATGTTTGTTTACCGCACGTGTAGGAGGTATTGTTGTTTCTCAAACGCAAGCCACTATGGATGCTTTTGGAGCATCAAAGGCGACAGCGGACGCGCGTGATAACGGCGGAGCTTTGGTAAATGGCCGTCCTATTGATGCGGAAGCTTATTATACGACGATTGGCGGTTCGGGTTCTCAAGGTGGCATAGGTTCCATGTATGTGTATAGCGCTACCAATGTTCGTTTGGCGGAACTGTCTTTAGGATATGACATACCGATTAATAAGTATGTAAACTGGATAAAGGGGCTCAATGTTTCATTTATAGGTAAGAATTTGTTCTTCCTTTATAGAAAAGCACCGTTTGATCCTGAACTGACTGCAAGCACCGGTACTTACTTTCAGGGGATTGATATGTTCATGTCGCCCAGTTTACGTAATTTGGGATTTTCAGTGAAAGTTAATTTTTAACCAAACTCTTAATAGTCGAAGATATGGTATTAAATAAAATATTATCATGGAACAGACTTTCCATTTTGGGAATGTCGTTTCTTCTATTCAATAATACCTCGTGTATTGATTACGAGGACAATGTGAATCCGAATGAAGTCACCAATGCGATGATGGAGGTGGATAACTTGAAAACCGGAGCTTTTTTTTCACAGATGTTGCGCCGGGTGGTGCTCATTAATGATGGCTCTATCCTTGATTCCGATTATCAGATTGCGCAAAACCTCTCTCATGATCTCTATTCCGGATATATTGCGGCAACGTTGGGATCTACCAACCATAACGGGCAATATAATTTTCAGGAGAATTGGGTAAATGCAACGTTTGACTATGCTTATACCGGAGTGATGGCTCCGTGGCAAAGTATTCATAGTCTTGCCGCAGAGCAAAATTTGCCGGAAGTAGATGCGTTGGCTACTGTAGTGAAAGTAGCAGGTATGCATCGTATTGCTGATACGTTTGGTCCGATTCCGTATGTAAACTACGGCTCTTCCAGCTTGTATGACGCTTTGGATAAAGTGTATGCCAAGTTTTTTGAAGAATTAGACGATGCGATAGAAGTGTTAGGCAATTATGTCAGTGGAAATGTCGACGCGCGATTACTTAGTAAATATGATTATGTGTATGGCGGTGATGTAAAGCAATGGGTGAAGTTTGCCAACACTTTACGTTTGAGGCTTGCCATGCGTGTCGCTTATGCTGATGCGACATTGGCAAGGCAGGAGGCTGAAAAGTCTGTTCAAAATATGTATGGTCTCATAGAGAGTACTGCCGATCGTGCGCAATTATCCCACAATACATTGGAATACCATCATCCGCTGCATGAGATAGCTTATAATTTTAATTCCGGAGATTGTCGTCCGGGAGCCAGCATCGTTTCATATCTGAACGGATTGAACGACCCTCGTGTCAGTCGTTATTTTATTGCAGCAAGTGATGATGGTGGTTATCATGGCGTGCGCATTGGTATTACTACTAGTAATATGAGCAATTATCAAGGCAATAAGATTTCGAACTTTAATATTGACCGTGCTTCTACTCCTGTGGTCTGGATGACGGCTGCGGAATCTTTCTTTTTGCGTGCGGAAGGTGCGTTGAGGGGTTGGAATATGGGCACGGGTACGGCACAATCTTTCTATGAAGCCGGTGTACGGATGTCATTTGAAGAAACTGGTGCGGGCAGTGCTGACAGCTATCTGGCGGACAATACATCCGTACCGGGCGCATTTGATGATAATGTGGGCAGTGATAATTATTCTTTCAGCACTACTGTAACTCCGGCGTGGGATGCTGCCGCAAGTTTTGAAGGACAGTTGGAACGTATTATCACACAGAAATGGATTGCGATTTATCCTGACGGTCCTGAAGGCTGGAGTGAATATCGTCGTACAGGCTATCCTGAATTGATACCGGTAGTGCGAAATAGTAGTAATGGAACAGTGGATACGGATTTGCAAGTTCGTCGTTTGCCATATACCCGCGATGAGAAGTCAAATAATGCGGCGGGAGTAAGTAGCGGTAAAGCTGCCTTAGGTGGTCCGGACAATGGCGGAACCAAACTTTGGTGGGACAAGAAGGCTCGCTGATGGGTAAGAGAACATTGTTTAAATCTAAAAAACAGTTACGTATGAAAACAAAAATAACAAGTTTATTCATTTCCTTCATTGCAACGTTCGGTTTTTATAGTTGCGATACGGATGTTGAAAACATGGAGATTCAGAAATTGAAGACTTATGATGAACAATATTTCCAGAATCTGCGTGATTTTAAAAAAAGTGATCATGAAATAAGTTACGCCTATTATGAGGGTTGGTCGCCTATCGAAGGTGTTACCGGATATAAAGATCCCGCTTCATGGGGAGAACGTATGGTGGGATTGCCCGACAGCATTGATATTGTAAATCTTTGGATGGGCATACCGACGGCGGAAACTCATCCCATTGCCTATCAGGACATGAAGTATTGTCAGGAAAAGTTGGGCACTCGCTTTGTTATGCACGCCGATGCTTCCAACTATCGGCATCAGTTTACGGTTGACGGTGTGGATTATGATATGGGAGGTTCTAGTCCGAGCGATGAAGTAATGGCAGCTTATGCTAAGTGGATTATCAAACAGGTAGTGGATGGTGAGCTGAATGGTGTAGATATTGACTGGGAAGGTTGGAGCAGTGAAGACTTGATAAGATTGGTAACCATCATTGGCGAAACTTTCGGACCGAAGGGAAAACAACCGGATATGTTGCTGATTGTTGATTATTTTAGTGGGTCTCCTTCGGCCGATATTGCTCCTTATTGTGATTATATTGTCCAACAGGCTTATAGTAATCAAACAGGTTTTTTGAGCGAACCATCCAATCTTCCTTCGGAGAAAATGATTTATTGCGAATCCTTTGGAGTTTTCTATGAAGATGGGGGACAATTGATGAACTATGCGCGCTGGGAGCCGTCAAAGGGGCGTAAAGGCGGTTGTGGAGTATTCTATCTAGGAAGAAATTATTATTCTGCATCCGGTGTACCTTATAATGAATTCAGAGAGGCGATTCAAATAATGAATCCTGCGATTGAGTAAACAAATAATGATTAAACTAAGATTAGGATGAAAACATATATCTTTAAACATTCTTTATTAGCTGCCATATGGGGATTATCGGTCTTCGGTTGTGCGGATGGTGATAGTTTTGATTATAATAAGAATGTCGCTTTCATAACAGGTACTGAAACAACGCCTGTTGTCAAATTTGTAGTAGAAGATACTCCTTCTTCGTATACTGTAACCGCTTCTTCTACCAATAAAGTAGACAAAGATGTCAAAGTGAAGTTTGCTATTGACAACTCATTGGTGGAGGCTTATAATCAGGAACATAATACAAGCTATTATGCCATTCCGGAAAATGCGGTAGTTTTGGAGAATAAAGAGGTGGTTATTGAGGCGGGAAAGGCCTTTTCTACCCCCGCCACTGTCAAGGTCGTTTCTACAGAGGATTTTGCGGAAGGGCGTGTTTATGTAATTCCTGTTACGATGTCACAAGTGGAAGGTTTGGAAGTGTTGCAACCTTCCAAAACCGTTTTCTTGAAAGTAGCCCGCGTATTCTATTTCACTTCGTTGAATATCAGTAATACGGGACTTTACAGTAATTTTATCTTTCCTGATGACAAGAAGCAGGAACTTGCCAACTTTACGTATGAAATCAAGTGTTATTCTCAAGAATGGCATCGCATAGCCCGTTTGTGCAGTTTTACTTCGAAGAATGAGTCACGTTCTAGTATGCTTCGGTTCGGAGAAAACGGCTTGGACATCAATGCACTGCAATGGGTAAGCCCATCCGGAAGCATCGTTTCCACTACTCGGTTTAGCACCGACCGTTGGTATATGATTTCTTTGACTTATGACGGCAGTAAGCTGACAATGTATGTGAATGGCGTAAAAGACGCTCAAGGGGACGGTGACCGTAAACCGGTGGATTTCCAACGTTTTGAACTCGGTATGTCGTGGGCCGGATATCCGGGTAGCCAATATTTCCGCGGTCGTATGGCTGAAGTGCGTGTATGGAATCGCGCGTTAAGTCCGGCAGAGCTTCAGACAAACCTTTGTGGCGTTGATCCCCAATCGGATGGGCTGGTCGCTTACTGGAAAATGAATGAAGGCGAGGGACATATCTTTACAGATGCAACCGGGCATGGCTATGATATGGATTGGTCAAATACTGCTCGTGAAGTGACAGAATCAAGTGGTATGCAGTATAACCTTGATTACAGTGCTGCTATAGCATGGGATAGTGACGAGAAAAACAGATGTGCACAATAATAAAGTCGGTAAATTATGAATTTGAATAAATATATAATAGGATTGTTGGCTGTGGGTGGAATATTCTGCTTTCAGGCATGTAGCGACGAAAGTTATGATGTGGAGGGAAGTAGCTTGAATCAAGTGTATATCAATATGAATCGCTGGTCTTCAACGGAAAATCTTCAAAACGCGTTTGTCTATGAGGTGATGAGGACACCGGTGGGGTCTACGCTTAAAAGCGGACCGGAAAAAGTAAAAATAGGCGTCCGTTCTACTAAAGTCGCTTCGGAAGATATTACAGTGACTTTGGATATTGATAAAAATACGTTTATAGGCAATTACTCTTCTTTCCCGAATGGGGTAAATATAAGTTTGGATAAACACACACTTACTATACCTGCGGGAAGTATGCTTTCTTCTGATTCTGTTAC
This sequence comes from Bacteroides celer, assembly GCF_002632415.2. Classification (NCBI taxonomy): domain Bacteria; kingdom Pseudomonadati; phylum Bacteroidota; class Bacteroidia; order Bacteroidales; family Bacteroidaceae; genus Bacteroides; species Bacteroides celer. The sequence continues at coordinate 2,040,833 of NZ_CP178209.1, forward strand.
TGTGGAAATAGAAGATGGAAAGTGGGATGAGTTTGCGGATGATTCATATCTTTTACCTCTGAAAATTATATCTGTATCTAATGCTGAATTGAGCGAAGGACATTCTTTGGCTTATTTGGTGGTTAATACGGCTTTTACTAATTGTGTGGAAGGAGCTACAAGTGTGGAAGGAACGTTGGTGAGCGATAGAAGTTCATGGACTGCTACCTATAAAGGTGCGGATGCCGGACGTGTATTCTTTGACGGGAATAATAGGTCTTATATCTCTCAAGATCGTTCCAATGTAGAACTTATTGTTGACTTGTCTAAAGAGTGTACAGGAATTTCAGGATTTAGGTTGACACATTATGGCAGCTGGTATTCTTGTTCCAGCGCAACTGTTTCTATTAGTGTGGATGGAGAAAGTTATATGAATCAAGGTAGTGTAAGTCTTCCGTCATATTCTTCTCCCCAATATATTCGCTTTTATGAAAATGTCAATGCCCGTTATCTTAAATTAGATTTGGCACCGGGCGGTTATGGCGTTGTCCTTACAGAGTTTGATATGTATCAAAACAATTAATTAGTACTTTTAAGTCTCTTGCAATGGTGTGTTGTACTTATTGCAAGAGACTTTATTTATAAAAGAAAATATGATGTTTCGCTTTATTCTATTATTGCTTTGTCTTAGTTCGCATCCTCTGTTCTCACTTTCACAAGAGCCGCAACTTTCTGAAGCACTTCAGTTTGAAGAACGGAAGTTTGATTTTGGGGAAATTCAGGAGCAAGATGGAATCGTGTCTCATGTATTCCTGTTTAAGAATATAGGGAGGACGGTGGTTCATATAAGCGGCATAAGTGCTGGTTGTGGATGTGTGCAATATGAATTTCCGCAGGAGCCTATTTTACCGGGGAAGACTGGGGAAGTAACCGTCAGCTATAATCCGGCTTATCGTCCGGGCTTTTTCAGTAAGGAAATTGTCGTGTTGAGTAATAATAACACTTGTTATAATCGTATTTGGATAAAAGGGAGCGTCATCCCCTGCCGGCATTCTGTGTCGGAAAACTATCCATACGGGTATGGAAGCGGGTTGTGGATGAATTTCGAGGTAATGACATTTGGCACTATAAGTAAGGGGCACTCAAGAACAATGAAACTGAAATATGCGAATGATACCGATAAGGATATGCAACTTATGTTTGTGGTAGTGGGTGGAAATACGGATATTAAATTTATCAGCCCACATCTGGTGAAACCTCACGAAGAGGGGATAATGCCCATTACTTATCAAAATTCGGGACAGTTTGACGCGGAAACAAATATCTATCCGGTGGTGAACGGAAAGGTGCTGGCGAAACCGTTGAAAGTAACTTATATAAAAAGATAAATCTCAAAAACAATGATGGTAGAAAATGCCGTTAATTATAAATATCAGTTGAATCTTATACCATATTATACAATGATACAGCGCTTTTGTGTTTTGCTAATAATACTAGTAATGAGCGTGTCTGTTTTTGCTCAATCATCTCTGCCATATTATAAAAAGAAGGAGCTATCTGTTGATATAAGACTTTCAGATTTACTTTCCCGCATGACTCTGGAAGAAAAGGTCGGTCAGTTACTTTGTCCTTTAGGTTGGGAAATGTATGAAATCCATGGTAGTGAGGTTCATCCTTCCGGAAAGTTCAAGCAATTGATTAAAGAAAGAAATGCCGGAATGCTTTGGGCAACTTATCGTGCTGATCCCTGGACAAAGAAAACATTGGCTAATGGCTTAAATCCAGAATTGGCAGCGAAAGCCGGAAATGCATTGCAAAAGTATGTGATGGAGAATACCCGTCTGGGAATTCCGATGTTTTTAGCGGAAGAAGCCCCTCATGGGCACATGGCAATTGGTGCTACAGTTTTTCCTACGGGTATCGGAATGGCGGCTACCTGGTCACGGGAATTAGTAAAAGAAGTTGGTCAAGTTATCGCTAAAGAAATTCGTTCCCAAGGTGGGCATATTAGTTACGGTCCTGTACTTGATCTGACCCGTGATCCCCGTTGGTCCCGCGTGGAAGAAACATTTGGTGAAGATCCTGTGTTGAGTGGCATTTTAGGGGCGTCTATGGTTGACGGTTTAGGTGGAGGTAATCTATCACAAAAATACGCTACCATAGCTACCTTGAAACATTTTCTGGCATACGCTGTACCGGAGGGTGGACAGAATGGTAATTATGCTTCAGTCGGTATTCGTGATTTGCATCAGAATTTTCTTCCTCCTTTTCGTAAGGCAATAGATGCAGGGGCATTGTCTGTAATGACTTCATACAATTCGATAGATGGGATACCTTGTACGTCGAACCATTATTTGCTGACTCAACTCTTGCGTAATGAATGGAAGTTTCGTGGCTTTGTAGTTTCCGATTTATATAGTATTGAAGGGATTCACGAAAGCCACTTTGTTGCTCCAACCAAAGAGAATGCAGCCATACAATCTGTAACGGCTGGTGTTGATGTTGACTTGGGTGGGGATGCTTATACCAACCTTTGTCATGCGGTTCAATCCGGACAAATGGATAAGACTGTGATTGATACGGCTGTCTGCCGGGTGTTACGGATGAAGTTTGAGATGGGCTTGTTTGAGCATCCTTATGTGGATCCGAAAATTGCTGCTAAAACAGTACGCCGTAAAGAACATATCGAACTGGCACGTAAAATCGCACAGTCTTCCATAACACTTCTCAAAAATGAGAATTCAATTCTTCCTTTAAGCAAGACGATAAATAAGGTGGCGGTAATTGGCCCTAATGCTGACAATCGATATAATATGTTAGGGGACTATACAGCTCCTCAGGAAGATAGTAATGTGAAAACAGTTCTTGATGGAATTCTAACAAAATTATCTCCTTTTCGTGTGGAATATGTACGAGGCTGTGCTATTCGTGATACTACAGTGAATGAGATAGAACAGGCAATTGAAGCTGCCCGTCGCTCTGAAGTTGTAATTGTGGTTGTGGGTGGTTCCAGTGCCCGTGATTTTAAAACGAGCTATAAAGAAACAGGTGCGGCTGTAGCTGAAGAGGGTAGTGTAAGTGATATGGAGTGTGGAGAAGGATTTGACCGTGCCAGTTTATCCTTACTTGGTAGACAACAAGAACTATTGGAATCTTTGCAAAAGACAGGTAAGCCTTTGATTGTCGTTTATATTGAAGGTCGTCCTTTAGAAAAGAATTGGGCTTCGGAATATGCTGATGCGCTACTGACTGCTTACTATCCGGGGCAGGAGGGTGGAAATGCTATAGCGGATGTTCTTTTGGGAGATTATAATCCTTCCGGACGTTTGCCAATCTCCGTTCCGCGTTCTGTAGGTCAGATTCCGGTTTATTATAATAAGAAAGCTCCTCGAAATCATGATTATGTGGAAGTGTCATCTTCTCCGTTATATAGCTTTGGTTATGGGATGAGTTATACCACTTTTGAATATTCTGATTTGCAGGTAGTGCAGAAATCTGCTCGTTGTTTTGAAGTCTCATTTAAAGTAAAGAATACAGGGAAGTATGATGGTGAGGAAGTATCACAACTTTATATGAGAGATGAATATGCATCAGTTGTTCAGCCGATGAAACAGTTGAAACATTTTGAACGTTTCCATTTGAAAAAAGGAGAAGAGAAAAAAGTTACTTTTGTTTTGACAGAGGAGGACTTTTTCTTGGTTAACTATACTTTGAAGAAAGTAGTAGAGTCGGGGACTTTTCAGGTAATGATAGGTAGTTCTTCTGATGATATAAGGTTAGAAAAATCTATTTCAGTAGAATAAGTTTCATCTTTTGAAAGTTGTTGCTTACTTTTATAAATCTTGATAAATAAAGAACAAAACTAATTTTTTTAATAATATCAGCGAATGAACGTATTCAGATAGTATTAGTACACTGGAAATAATAAAGAGAGAATATTCCTTTTACGGAAATATCCTCTCTTTCTCACTTAAAAACCTAAACCTTTTATCTTAATTACTTGCTATTATAAGCCGTCAACATCCAAACTAGTTTTTCCTGTTCTTTCAGATAATCGCTCATCATCGAAACGGTCACTTCATCTCCGGCTTGAGAGGCGATGGACAGTATTTTACGTTCTTCACCAATCAGATAACTGATACTCTGAAGGATATTGTTCAGTGCCTGTTCGCCGTTGCTCACCTTATCTACTTCACTGATATTTGCCACTTTCAAATAATCGCTGAATTTATTGGCAGGAGTACCGCCCAACATCAAGATACGTTCTGCAATTTCATCCACCTTTTCGGCAGTGTCGTCATACATCTTTTCGAATTGGCTGTGGAGAACAAAGAAATCGTGTCCTTTGATATTCCAGTGGAAACCGCGGAGATTGGTGTAATACACTTGGAAGTCTGCTAATAGTTGTTGCAAAGATGCTACTACGTTGTTTGCTCCCGATTCATTCAATTTGATAAATTCTAAAGTTTTCATATTCTTTTTATTTTTAATGATTTATACTTGTTTTCTTTTTTTCTGTACTGCAAAGATAAGGCGGAAAATGCTTGTTGTCAAACTGAAAATTTCTATCTTTGCATAGATGAAATCTATAACTTAATATGATTTGATAGATGACGATACAACAATTAGAATATATATTAGCCGTAGACCAGTTCAGGCATTTCGCACGGGCAGCCGAATATTGCCGTGTGACGCAACCCACTTTGAGTGCCATGATTCAGAAGCTGGAAGATGAATTGGGAGTAAAGTTGTTCGATAGGACAGTGCAACCCGTCTGCCCGACACCCATCGGGCAGAAAGTGATAGACCAGGCTCGTGTGATTCTGGCGCAGGCAGCTCAAGTAAAAGAAATCATCAGTGAAGATAAGCAGTCATTATCAGGTGTATTCCGCTTGGGAGTATTACCCACTATCGCTCCTTATTTGCTACCCCGCTTTTTCCCTCAACTGATGGAGAAATATCCCGAACTGGATATTCGTGTCACGGAAATGAAAACCCAGGATATTCAGCAAGCTTTGCATGCCGGCGATTTGGATGCAGGGATTATTGCCAGTAAATTAGAAGACACATTCTTGACGGAAGAAACTCTCTTCTATGAGCAATTCTATGCTTATGTATCACGGAAAGAACCTTCGTTCAAACATGACGTTATCCGCACTTCCGATATAACAGGCGAACATCTTTGGCTTTTGGACGAAGGACATTGCTTTCGTGACCAACTTGTCCGTTTCTGTCAGATGGAAGCGGTGAAGGTTAGTCAGATGGCTTATCGTTTGGGAAGCATGGAAACCTTTATGAGAATGGTAGAAAGCGGAAAAGGAATCACTTTTATTCCCGAACTGGCAGTAGCTCAATTGACGGAAGAACAGCGACAATTAGTACGTCCGTTTGCTATCCCCCGACCGACGCGGCAAGTGGTGTTGGCGACAAATAGAGATTTTATTCGTCATAGCCTGCTATGTGTTCTGAAAGAGGAAATAAAAGCTGCAGTCCCCAAAGAAATGCTTACTTTGCAGTCCATACAATGTTTGCTATAATAAATAGGAGATTGAGAGGATTCCGGAGAAATTCATAGGAGTGAAGTCATAGCTCGATCCTTGCTTGATAAATGTGTTTACGATGTGCTCCATGTGGTAGAGGCAAATATGATGTAAAAAAGTCCTTTGTTCATTTTATTGGCTTGTCTTTGCTTTCATTTTTGTATTAGTGGTGCTCGGCTCTACCGATTCGAAGAGGGGAGCGGGCAATCTGGCAGGACTTGCCATCGGTTTGACTCTTGTATTGGTACATATTGTATGTATTCCCATCACAGGGACTTCCCTTTATAAGAATAACTTCTTATATAAAGATAAAAGGGCGGCAGTTTCACAACTACCGCCCTCTTTTGCGTAATTAATATATTATATTAAAAAAGAGTGTGTTTTGCACGTTTACATTAGATTTATAATCTTAGGGAAACTTTACTTCATAAGTTTTCGGTCCGCCATATAAAGTGTTGACGCGGATCCTTAATCCTTTTTTCCCTTCCATCCGGTTTTTAATCTTATCCAGTTTGAAAGATACATATCCTTCGCCCAGGCTTTGAGGATAATCACCTTCACTGTTATGACGGAATTCCAGATTGATATATTCGTCCTCCGCACTGTCTTCGTCAGCAGTGGGAGCAGTCTCTTCTTTGTCATTAATCACCAGATTCAGGAAATGTTTTTTATCTTCACTATGCGTTCCATAATATTGGAATTCAATCGTTAGATATTTATTATCCTTGTTGATCCACATATAAGTCGTGTTGATCTTGTCATCTCCGACTTTTTCTTCATCGTTGTCATCTTCACCCATCGTGATGATGTCTTTAGTTAAGATTGGATTGATACCTCTCACCTGAATATTAAGGTCGTATCCGTTCACAGGCTCTTCCAGCTCGTTGAATATCACAAAAGCTCGTTGTCCTTCCACCCAATCTTTATTACTCCATCCTTGCGCATTGCTGGGATACATCTTTTTCCCGTCATCCAAAGTGAAATAAAATTCCTTGCTATCCTGGCTAATCATATTGATGGTACTGACAACCAGAAGATCGGACGGGTTGTCATCGTCGTCCAAACATGACTGGAGAATCGGCATTGTAGTCATAATAGCAAAGATAAAGGCAATGAATTTAAATTTCTTCATATACTTATTTAAGTTTTAGATTATATAAAATGGTTCCTTTGTATTGTGAAAATGCAGTGGGATAGAAAATATTGCATTTGAATCTGTTAAAGAAACAAAAGTGATAAAAGAGTTGTTCTCTCTATGCAGTATTTCTATCTTTGCTGCATTTATAAGTTAAACACGTGTATAAGAGAATGGAAGAATTAGAGTTGTCGGAACAATGCAGGCTAGGCAATAACCAAGCTCGCAAAGAACTGTATGAGCAGTATGCGGGACGTATGCTTGGCATCTGTCTTCGCTATACCGGCGACCGTGATACAGCCCAGGATCTGCTTCACGACGGTTTTTTAAAGATATTCGATTCCTTCGACAAGTTCACCTGGAGGGGGGAAGGCTCCCTGCGGGCCTGGATGGAAAGGGTGATGGTCAACACAGCTTTGCAATATCTCCGGAAAAATGATGTAATCAATCAGTCGGCACCATTAGAAGAGTTGCCTGAAGAATATGAAGAACCGGACGCTTCTGATGTAGAAGCTATTCCACAGAAAGTGTTGATGCAGTTTATAGAAGAACTACCTGCCGGATATCGTACAGTGTTTAACCTTTATACATTCGAAGACAAATCGCATAAAGAAATCGCACAGGAATTAGGTATTAATGAAAAATCTTCGGCTTCGCAGCTATTTCGTGCGAAGAGTGTATTGGCAAAAAGAGTAAAAGAATGGATAATGCATAATGGATAGATAGAGATGGAAGAGAAAGAATTGTGGATGAATAAGTTGAAGGAGAAGCTCGCGGATTATTCCGAGCCGCTGCCTGCTTCCGGTTGGGAACAACTGGAGAAAGAACTTATGCCTCCTGTGGAGAAGAAAATATATCCTTATCGAAAATGGATGATGGCTGCTGCAGCTGTTATATTGTTAGCCGTCGTTTCGTCGGTAAGTCTATATTTCCTGGGGACACCGGCTGCGGATGAAATACGTCATATAAAGACTCCGGCATTGGCATCTACACCCGATGCGTTGCCGGGTGTGCAACAACCGGATGTGCAGGGCACTTCCGTAGAACCCGTCTTGCGACCAGTGGCTCGTGAAGACCGTTTGGCGAAAATTGATAAGAATCTTACAGAACAGAAAACAAATGCAGGTCAATCTGCAATAGAAAATAATAACGAACCTGTAACAGGGAATGAAAATAATCCTGTGATTGAGAAAGATCAGACGCTCAAAGGTGAGACGGAACAGACGAAAAATGAAGCAAGGCAGGTAGACAGTGAAAATGTGGGTCAGGCTACACAGTCACAGGATACCGAATGGCCGAACAACAGGCCGCGTCGCCCTTCCGGCAGAGACAAGCTGCATATTCCAGCAGAAAAAAGAGCATCTCAAAAAGGAACATGGTCCATGGGGCTATCGGTTGGAAATTCGGGCGGAGCATCCACAGAAGTCGGTGCCGGCTCTCATGCTTATATGTCTCGTGTGAATATGCTTTCTGTTTCCAACGGTCTGATGGAGATACCTAACGATCAGACATTGGTTTTTGAAGATGGAGTGCCTTATCTGCGTCAGGCAAAACAGGTGGTCGACATTAAGCACCATCAACCAATTTCCTTCGGATTGTTCGTCCGTAAAGGACTGGCCAAAGGATTCTCTCTCGAAACGGGATTGACTTACACATTGCTTTCTTCGGATGCGAAACTGGCGGGTGAAGAGCAGCAGATAGAACAAAAACTTCATTATGTCGGTATTCCGCTGCGTGCCAACTGGAATTTCCTTGATAAGAAACTCGTCACTCTCTACGTCTCCGGTGGAGGTATGGTGGAGAAATGTGTTTATGGAAAGCTCGGTTCCGAGAAAGAAACGGTGAAACCTTTGCAATTCTCGGTATCCGGTGCGGTAGGTGCACAGGTGAACGCAACGAAACGTCTGGGTATCTATGTAGAACCCGGTGTTGCTTATTATTTTGATGACGGTTCGGATATACAGACCATACGTAAAGAGAATCCGTTTAATTTCAATATACAGGCTGGTATCCGCTTGACTTATTAATGCGAACTACCTTACTGAACATAGTGACGGTATCCGTTCAAGATAGCGTCACTATCCTGATTAGATAGCGTCACTATCTTGACCGGATGGCGTCACTATCCTGATATTAGTATCTTTTTCCTCATAAAAATCGGATAATTGAGAAAATATTAATAATATTGTCACCTGTTAATGGTCTATGGTTGCATACCTTTGTTGCAAAATTCTAAGCTATGGTGAATTTTACAGATGAAAAACATTTATTAATCGATTTAAAAGACGGTTCTTTTCAAGCATTTGAAAGATTGTATAATATGTACAGCGGTAAACTGTACAATTTCATTATGCGGCTTTCTTCCGGCAATCAATATATGGCTGAAGAAGTGGTGCAATCCACTTTTATCCGTATATGGGAAGTACGTGAGAAAGTCGATACGAACGCTTCATTTATTTCTTTTCTTTGTACGATAGCCAAAAATTTATTGATGAATATGTACCAGCGTCAGACCGTTGAATATGTTTACAATGAATATCTGCTGAAAAGCGGACTAGACCATGATTCACAGACGGAAGATACTATTGATCTTCGTTTCTTGAACGATTATATCGACTCATTAGCGGAAGAATTGCCGGCACAGCGAAAGAAAATCTTTATCTTAAGTAAGCGTCAGAACTATACGAATAAGGAAATTGCTGAAATGATGGGTATTTCTGAAAGTACAGTCGCCACGCAATTATCTTTGGCGGTGAAATTTATGCGTGAACAGTTGATGAAGCATTACGATAAGGTAATTGCGCTTCTGATTGCCTTTTTTGTTAATGAAATGTAATTGTAATACACGTTTTTGGATAGTAGATAGGATGAAAATGTATACTTGTAAATAAGCAGGAAAGAAGATGGATAAGATATATTATAAAGAACTGATTGAAAAGTATTTCGATGGAAATATAACGGATGCTGAAATAAAAAAGCTCTCCGATTGGATAAAGAACGACCGCCATTTACAGAACTGGTGGGAAGAAGAATTTTCCAAATCGGATGCCGGCATTAATCCGGTACTGCGCGATAAACTATTTGCCCGAATCAAAGAACAGACGCAGGGAAAAGAAGAAACACAGGGAAAAGAGAACCCAAGAACTATTCGTATGAATCCTTGGAAATGGGCTGCCGCCATCGTTTTACCCATTTGTATTGCCTTCTTCACCTACTATCTTGTAGATTCTTCCCAAACAGTGGGAGCGCCCTTTATAGTAAAAGCTGATAAAGGAGATAAAGCAACCATCGAATTGCCGGACGGAACGAATGTCGTTCTCAATTCTGCTTCGCAATTAAGCTATCTGAATAACTTCGGAGAAAATGGGCGTCGTGTGCAACTGAATGGTGAAGCCTATTTCAAAGTAGCTCATGATGAAAAGCGCGCCTTTATTGTACAGGTAGGCGATTTGGAAGTGAAAGTACTCGGTACTTCTTTTAATGTATCTGCCTATGAAGATGCTAAAGACGTGACAGTCGTTCTTTTGGAAGGAAAAGTTGGAGTCTATGCGCAGAAAATGTCGCATATCATGAAGCCCGGCGACAAAATAGAATATAATAAAGCCACTCATAAGATAACAGCCACTCAAGTACACCCGAGTGACTACATTGAATGGACGAAAGGAAATATCTATTTTGAGAAAGAATCTTTGGAAAATATAATGAAAACCCTTTCACGCATCTATGACGTAGAGATTCGTTTCGACTCCAATAAACTACCTAATGAATATTTCACCGGAACTATTCCGAGAGGTGGCATACAGAATGCATTGAATATCCTGATGCTTACTTCACCTTTCTATTATGAAATGGACGGTTCGGTGATTGTTTTGAAAGAGAAATAAGTGGAACTTTCATAGAGTATCTTTGTTTATTCATCGAATAACGTCTATATTTGTGGTACACTAATTTGAAGATGCAATGAATTCATTGGAACGTAAATTGCCGATAGGGATACAGACATTTGAAAAGATGCGTGCAGAGGGGTGTTTGTATGTGGATAAAACAGCCATTATATATCAGATAGCAGCTACTAAAGTGCCTTATTTTCTTAGTCGTCCTCGTCGTTTTGGCAAAAGTCTGCTAATTTCCACTTTTGAAGCCTACTTTCAGGGTCGTAAAGACCTTTTTGAAGGCTTGGCAATTGAAAAGTTAGAGACGAAGTGGGAGCAATATCCGGTTCTGCATCTTGATTTGAATGCGAAGAAATATGAGACGGCGGCAGATTTGGTCGCCATGCTAAACCAGTATTTGGAGAAATGGGAAGCCGTATATGGTGATGAGAAGAAAGACCGTAGTCCTGAAGAACGTTTTAGTTATATCATTGAGCAAGCCTACCTGAAAACAGGAAAAGGAGTTGTGGTATTGGTTGATGAGTATGATAAACCTTTGCTGCAAGCCCTTTTAGATGAGAACCTGTTGGATGAATACCGTCGTATTCTGAAAGCCTTTTATGGTGTACTGAAAAGTTCCGACCGCTATCTTCGGTTTATATTCTTGACAGGAGTCACAAAATTTGCCCAAGTAAGTGTGTTCAGTGATTTGAATCAGCTGAATGATATAAGTATGAAAATTCCATACGCCAATATTTGTGGTATTACTAAAAAGGAGTTAGTATCCACATTTACTCCCGAGTTGGAGCGGTTGGCAGAAGTGCAGGAGATGTCTTTTGAAGATACTGTCGATAAAATGACGGCGATGTACGATGGCTATCACTTTACATATAGCGAAGATGGATTGTTTAACCCCTTCAGTGTCCTCAATGTCTTTGATGGATTAATGTTTGATAATTACTGGTTCCAGACCGGTACTCCTGCCTATTTTGTAGACCTGCTGAAACAAAGTGATTATGATTTACGTTTGCTGATAGATGGCTTGGAAGTAGGAAGTTCCGGATTTGCCGAATACCGTGCAGAGACAAAGAATCCCCTTCCGATGATCTACCAAAGCGGTTATCTGACAATTAAAAACTTTGATAAATCATTGAACCTATATACGCTAGGTTTTCCGAATGATGAGGTAAAATATGGCTTTCTTAAATTCCTGATCCCCTATTATACACCCATCTCTTCTGATGAAACGGATTTTAATGCAGTTAAGTTTGTCCGTGAACTTCAGTCGGGCGACGTTCATTCCTTTATGGAACGTATGAAATCATTCTTTGCCGATATACCCTACGAATTGAACACAAAGACCGAACGTCATTATCAGGTTATTTTTTATCTTGTCTTTAAGTTGATGGGGCAATATGTAGACGCAGAAGTCCGCAGTGCAAAAGGGCGTGCCGATGCCGTGGTGAAAACAAAAGACCGCATTTATGTATTTGAGTTTAAACTGGAAGGAACAGTAGACGAAGCTCTGAAACAGATAGATGAAAAAGGATATCTGTTACCTTATCGAACAGACGGGCGTGAGCTGGTTAAAGTCGGTGTCTCCTTTAATGCTGAAGAACGTAATATTGGTGAATACAAAGTAGTATAATTACTTATTGAGTAAAATATAGAATAGAGCCATTCCGAAGCCCACTACTTAGGAATGGCTTTTTTGTTCTCTGAATTGAATAAGTTAACGAGAGTTAAAGTCTGATAGGCGATTGGACGAGTGAGTATGGCAGTCTGTATACCTATCAAACAACTTAAAAGTTTTAATATATGAAACACAAAACAACCTTTGAAAAACTCCTTGGAACAAATGCAGGGAGAAGTAAAAACTGGAAAACACTGCGGGCTATTTGTCTGCTATTGTTTTTATGCGTCTCTTTTACTGCTTATTCTCAAATAACGGTGAGCGTGAAAGACCTCTCTTTGAGAGCCTCTTTAAAGAAAATCGAACAAGTAAGCAATTACAAATTCTTCTACAATGAGAGCCTTCCTGAATTGGATCAGAAAGTTTCGTTAGGTGTGCAGAATGCAACTATTGAACAGCTTATGAGCAAAATTCTAGCAGGAATGGACCTGACTTACAAGAAAGAACAAGAAAATGTAATTGTTTTGATTCGTAAACTTCAGAAGAATCAAACTACTAGAAAAGTAATGGGAACGATAGCCGATGAAAAAGGCGAACCTATTATTGGGGCTAGCGTCTTGGTGAAAGGCACTACTATGGGGACAATAACAGATTTCGATGGAAAGTACAAACTGGATGATGTTCCAGAGGACGCGGTGATATCTATTTCATATATTGGCTACCAACCGGTAGAACTTAGTGCTTCAAACAGTAAAGATTTAGCTCAAATTACCCTGAAAGAGGACAGTAAAGTGTTGGATGAAGTAGTTGTTACGGCACTTGGTATTTCCCGTAAGGAGAAAAACTTATCTTATGCCACACAGGCTGTTGCCGGAAAAGAACTGGAACAGGTACGTGACTTGAACGTTGTCAATTCTCTTTCCGGTAAAGTAGCAGGTTTGGATATTAGTAAAGTGTCTTCCGGTTTAGGAGGTTCTTCTAAGATTTCATTGCGTGGAAACCGTTCTATAAGTGGTAACAATCAGGCATTGATTGTTGTCGATGGTGTACCTATTGATAATACATCTTCCACTACTCGTTCGCAGGGTTCGGATGGTAAGGCACTAACGGGAGGATTTGATTCAGGAGACGGTATATCTTCTATCAATCCTGCTGATATTGAATCTATTAATGTTTTGAAAGGAGCATCAGCGGCAGCTTTGTATGGTTCACGCGCTAGTAATGGTGTAATTATTATAACTACCAAGAAAGGAACTGCGGGACAAGGATTAGGTGTCACCTATTCATCTTCTTTCTCAATAGATTCTCCTAATATAATGTTAGACCTGCAAGATGAATATGCACAAGGTTCGGGAGGACAATATAATAAAAACACTTTATATAATTTTGGTCCTAAGATGGAAGGTCAGATGGTAGAACATTGGTCTAACAATCCTAATTATGCCGGAGATAAAGAATACGCCTTAACTCCTCAACCCAACAATGTAAGAGATTTCTTTAATACAGGTATCAACTGGTCTAATTCAGTTGGGGTGTCCACCGGGACGGAAAAGACACAAGCCCGTTTCTCCCTGAACCATGATTATGCAACGGGAATTGTACCTCAAAACCGTTTGAATCGTGCTTCCGCTTCTTTACGTTTGAATTCGAAACTAAGTAAGAATATAGAAGTCGATGCAAAAATAAACTATATGAACCAAAAGGTAAAAGGTAAACCTTGGACAGGAGAGAATATTTTTAACCCTGTACGCCAGATTTATACCATGCCGAGAAATATCGTGTTGGATGATGCTAAAACATACGAATATGTAAGCACAGGAGGCACGATAAAGACATTGCAACATCATTGGTTGCCGGGTGGCGCAGACCTTTCCCAGAATCCATATTGGGTTGTTAACCGCAATGTACGGTCAGACGAGCGTAATAAAATATTGGCAATGGGTTCTGTAAAGTGGACTATACTCGAAGGATTGAGCTTAATGATACGTTCCAGTGTAGATTATTATCACGATTCTGGTGAATTCAAATTATATAATGATACCTATCAGAGAGCACCGAACGGCGATTATATATTAGATTCCTATGACTCTTTTGAATGGAACAATGACTTCTTGTTGACTTATGCCAAAACCTTGAGTGAGGATTGGACTTTTGACGTAAACTTTGGTGGAAGCACCTTCTATCAAAATCGAAAAGGAAGCAGCTATTCAAACACAGAGTTACTGGCGGAAAACTTATTCTCACAATCCAACGCAAAGAATTTGGTGGGAGACAATTCTTTATTCCGTCGTAAACTAAACTCATTTTATGGTTTTGCACAAGTAACTTATAAAGGATTCCTTACCTTGGATGTGACAGGTCGTAATGACTGGTCGTCCACTCTGCCAAAGTCGAGTTTCTCTTATTTCTATCCATCGGTAGGATTGTCGGCTGTATTGAGTGATATAATCAAGATGCCCGAATGGTTCAACTTTGCTAAGGTGAGAGCTTCTTATGCACAAGTGGGTAATGATACAGACCCTTTTATTATCAATCAGACCTATTCGTATATTGCAGGAGGAAATAATGGATATGTGTACAAGTCAAGTAAATTGCCGGCAGTAGACTTGAAACCGGAAAAGACCGGTTCGTTTGAAATGGGTGTTGACGTACGTTTCTTTGGTGACCGTTTGGGACTGGACTTTTCTTATTATAACTCAAACACTACTAACCAGCTGATTTCTATACCTATGCCTTTGGCTTCCGGTTATCAGAACCGCTTTATAAATGCAGGTAAGGTACAGAATAAAGGCATTGAAATTAAACTATACGGTACTCCGATAGAAACAAAAGCTTTTTCCTGGACTACTCAATTTAACTTTAGCAAGAATACTAATACGATAAAAGAACTGACCGAAGATGTGAAAACAATTACTTTGGGATCTGAAGATTTCATAGCGAATGTTGTTGCTGAAGAAGGAGGATCCTTTGGTGATATTTACGTACGTGGATTTCAGCGTAATGATGCCGGTGAGATACTGGTGGGAACAAACGGATTGCCAAAATTGACCTCTAAGAAAACAGTGAAAGTAGGCAATGCAAATCCTGACTGGACAGGTGGCTGGTCAAATACATTCAGATATAAGAACTTATCATTGAATGTTTTGATTGATACCAAACAGGGAGGTAAAATTGTATCTTTCACAGACGCAGTGTTGAGTGGGTATGGTTCTACTGCCCGTACTTTGGCCGGGCGTGAGGGCGGTATTGTATTCCCCGGAGTGTTGGATAGTGGAGAGAAGAATACGAAAGAAATTAATGCGGAAACTTTGTGGACCACTTTAGGAGGTCGTAACAATCCGGTGGGCGAAGTGTTTGTGTACGATGCGTCCTTCATTCGCCTGAAAGAAATTTCACTTTCCTATTCTTTCCCGAAATCTGTATTAGGCAAATTGCCTTTCACAGGATTATCTTTAGGAATTTATGGTAAGAATCTTTGTTACCTACAAAATAAAGCCGGAATATTTGACCCCGAAATGACGGTAGGTACAGGAAATAATCAAGCGTTGGAAGCTTTTGCCTTGCCTTCCACCCGCTCATTTGGTATTAATCTGAACGTATCCTTTTAATGAATAAACTTTAGAATTATGAAGAAAATAAACTATCTATATCTATTGTTACTGACTGTGGTAACAACTTTATGGGGATGCTCCGATTTCGAAGATTTGAATAAAGATGATACAAAACTTCCGGAGCTTGGAATGTCGCACGTTGGTGCAGCTTTTGCATACTCACAATATTGGGGAATGTATGCCGACCGTTATGAGTTTGAGCTGGTAAGTTCGGTCATGTCCAACTTGTATGTTCAATATTTCACGAATGTAACCCCGTCTTTCCAGTCGGATAGATTTGCCGCTCCCGATAAATTTTCAAGAAGAGCATGGGCTACATACTATCTGAAAGCGCTTCCGCAATTGGAAACCGTACTTGAAATGACCGAAAATACATTACCTGTGGCACATGCGGTTGCTTTAGTTTGGAAAGTGCAAATATCTCATCGCGTAGCCGATTTATATGGGCCAATGCCTTATTCTGATGCAAATAATGCCCAGGTAAGCGTGAAATATGATTCACAGGAGGAAGTTTATAAACAGATGTTTGTGGATTTGAATACGGCTATTACAGTATTGGCTCAAAACAGAACTGCGAATGCATTTGGTACAGACGACCAAATATATAGTGGAAGTGTAGAAAAATGGTATCGATTCGCTAACTCTTTGAAATTGCGTTTAGCTATGAGAATTTCGGATGTAAACTTTGCTGATGCTACAAAATATGCAGAAGAGGCGGTCGCAGCCGGAGTTATGGAAACTGCCGGTGATGATGCTTTCCTTATTGCTACTTCCTCATCAACCACTCCTTATGGTTGGCTTTCTGCTTGGGGAGAAACTTATATGAGTGAGGCGATGCAAAGTGTGTTGGTAGGTTACGAAGACCCTCGTTTACCCATATTTTTCAATAAGCCGGTTGATGAGTCATATAATAGTAATTATAGAGGTGCACGCAACGGTATGAATTCTATTGAAATGGGACTTGCAGAACATGCAAAAAATACATTATCCTTGTTGGGTTCGCGTTTTTCTGATTCCGATTCTAAAAATACGGAGCCGCTAATGGTTATGAATGCGGCTGAAAGTTATTTCTTGAGAGCGGAAGGAGTGATTAAAGGATGGAATATGGGTGGAACTGTTGAAGCATTATATAAGAAAGGCATTGAATGTGCCATGAAAACATGGGGAATCTCTGATGCGGCTATTACGGCTTACATAACTTCCGATAAATTGCCGATGGCTCCGGGGGGCTATTTTAATACTCCGGCAATGAATCAGTTCCCCGTTAAATTATCTGCCGACGAGTCCGAACAGTTGGAACAGATTGCGTTACAAAAATGGTTGGCTCTGTTCCCTTACAATTCGTTAGAGATGTATGCTGATATACGCCGTACCGGTCGTCCGCATCTTTACGACCGCATACATACAGATGATGAAACAGTAGGAGTGAATCAACTTCCGGCTCGTTATTTATATCCGGAGGATGAAATCACTAAAAATAAATCAGAATATCAGAATGGATTGAAATTACTTGGCGGTGAAGATAAGATAACAACACGTGTGTGGTGGGATATAAAATAAGAAATAAACATTATGAATAGTAAATTTATTACAATTATAGCATTAATGCTTATTATGAGTGGAGTTTTCTCCACTCATGCTCAAAATCGGTTGGATTTTCTTTTGAATACTTTGAAAGATGGCGGTAAATCTGATTATGTGATGATTTTTGCTCATCGTGGTGACTGGCGGAATGCTCCGGAGAATTCACTTCAAGCGTATAAGAGCTGTATTGATGCCGGATTTGATGGCATTGAGATTGATGTGCAAATGACAAAAGACAGTGTCATAGTCATGATGCACGACCAGACGATAGACCGTACAACAACGGGAACCGGTAAAGTGTCTGATTATACTTGGACGGAATTGAAAGATTTAAAACTAAAAAGTCCTATCGGGGTGATTACCCGCCAAAGAATACCTACTTTTGAAGAAGTGTTGGAATTAGCTAAAGGTAAAATTTTAATTCAAGTAGACAAATGGCAGCCCATCAAAGAAAAAGTGATAGAGGTTGCGAAAAAACAGG
The DNA here is from genome assembly GCF_002632415.2 of Bacteroides celer. Taxonomy (NCBI): domain Bacteria; kingdom Pseudomonadati; phylum Bacteroidota; class Bacteroidia; order Bacteroidales; family Bacteroidaceae; genus Bacteroides; species Bacteroides celer. The sequence goes on from NZ_CP178209.1 coordinate 2,058,668, forward strand.
GATGCCTGGAACAAATAATTTTGCGTGGAACGACAGATAGCAAGCATGTAGCCCAGACTTATGGTAAACTGTTGGACGGAGTAAATTATATTCCAGTATTAGTTTGCAAGGGAGAAGGTGATGATGAGAAACTGGATGATTTTATGGATAATATTGAGACATCTGTTATTAGTCTTTCTTTCACAAGAGATGATTTTCCTGTGATAGACCGGGCTAAAGAAATAAAAGATAGAGGATTCCGCATTTGGTACAATTCATTGTGGGCGGACTTTAATGGTGGACATGATGATGAAATGGCGATGGACGATCCGGAGAACAGTTATGGCTGGTTACTGAAAAAAGGAGCCAATATAATATTCAGTGACCATCCGTTCCTGTTGGATGCATACCTGAAGAAAATAGGAAGAAGATAAACTAACACATAAACGAGATGAAAAAACTTATATTAATCGTAGTTGCTGTATTGGCAGCAGTTCAACTCTATTCGCAGGATAGAGTAAGTTTGATACGCGAGAAGCTACTGAATCGTGACCAGAGCACAGTTATAGTTGCCTCTCATCGTGGAGACTGGCGTAATTATCCCGAGAATTCATTGGAGGCGATAGATAATGCTATAAAAATGGGAGTAGATATTGTCGAATTGGATGTGCAGCGTACTAAAGACGGACAGTTGATACTAATGCATGACCCCACATTAGACCGTACATCTACGGGAAAAGGGAAAATAGCAGAAGTTACATTGGATTCTATACACAAACTGAAACTGAAGAACGGTTGTGCTATTCGTACCATTCATAATGTACCGACACTTGAAGAAGCTCTACTGCATGCTAAGGGTAAAATCATGTTGAATTTAGATAAAGCCGACCGTTACTTTGAACAAGTATATGCATTGATGAGAAAGACGGGAACGACTAAACAAATCATTATGAAAGGAAACAAATCCGCCGAAGAAGTAAAAAAGCAGTTTGGTGATTATCTGAATGATGTTATCTATATGCCTATTGTCAATTTGGATACTCATGGTGCAGAACAGCAGATTGAAACTTTTATTAAAGATATGCAACCGGTCGCTTTTGAATTGCTTTTTGTTAATGATTCAAATCCGCTTCCAGTCAAATTGAAATCGTCTCTTGACGGCCGGGCATTAATTTGGTACAACACACTTTGGGATACAATGGCTGGCGGGCATGATGATGATATGTCCTTAAAGAATCCAGATGACGGCTATGGATATCTTATCGATACACTTGGGGCAAGAATCATACAAACCGACCGCCCTCAATATCTGCTTGACTATTTGAGAAGCAGGAAACTACACGACTAATAGTAAGTTTGCATTTTATTTTTAATATAGGCTTATTCCGGACTTTATAGTTCGGAAAAGCCTGTTTTATACTTAAAAAATAACGATACATGAAAGAAAATTTGATATTGTCAGGAGTAGTTTTGATTTCAACAGTGCTGGTATCCTGCCAATCACAGCACAAGGAGAAAGTTCGTCCGAATGTTATTTTCATCTTAGCGGACGACTTGGGGTGGACGGATTTGTCATGTTATGGCAGTCGTTTTTATGAGACCCCCAATTTAGACAAACTGGCTAAAGAAGGTGTCCGTTTTACGAACGCTTACGCTGCTTGTCCGGTAAGCTCGCCTACACGTGCATCTTTTCAAACGGGAAAATATCCGGCACGTCTGCATTTGACTGATTATATTCCCGGCGGCTATTCCATTCCTTCAAGAAAAAAACAGATTGAAGAATATTGTCCGGTACTCCCAGTCGATTTTGTGCAAAATATGCCTTTGGAAGAATTGACTATTGGTGAAGCATTGAAGCAAGAAGGCTATCAGACAGCCCATATTGGTAAATGGAACTGTTCGGTAGACTCATTGACCTATCCCCAATATCAGGGATATGATATAAATATAGCCGGTTGCAATAAAGGTGGTCCGGGTAAAGGAGGATATTTTTCACCCTATCACAACCCTTATTTGAAAGACGGGCCGGAGGGAGAGTATCTCACAGACCGGTTGGGTGATGAATGTATCCGTATCATACGTCAATTCAAAGATGCTCCTTTCTTTATCAATCTGCCTTTTTATCAGGTGCACACTCCATTGTTGGCGAAACCGGATAAAGTGAAATATTTTGAAGAAAAGGCTTTACGGATGAATTTGGACACTTGCCGTACTTTTGATGAGGATCCGGAATGGAAGTCTATGCAACCTTATCAAGATGCTTCTCATCATGAAAGGCTTGTACATAGCAATGCCGTATATGCTGCTATGCTCGCCAGTATGGACGAGAACATTGGGCGAATAATAAATGAGTTGAAGCGCCTGAAACTCTATGATAATACTATTTTGATTTTTACTTCGGACAATGGAGGTCTTGCTACTTCTGAAGGCTCGCCAACTTCCAACCGTCCATTGCGGGGTGGAAAAGGATTTACTTATGAAGGTGGTATTCGTGAACCTCTGATAATACGTATGCCGGGAGTTACGATTCCTGCTACTATTTGCGATGAAGTAATAACTTCTACCGATTATTATCCTACAATTTTAGAAATGACAAATAGCAAAATACAGCCACAACAACATTTGGATGGTATATCTTTCCTAGCTTTTTTGCAGGGTAAAAAAGAACATTTGGATAGGGATGCTGTCTATTGGCATTTTCCTCATTATTCCAATCAGGGTGGCAGACCTTCGGGGGCCATTCGTTGGAATAATTATAAATTGATTGAATTTTATGATACTGGTACAGTTGAGTTGTATGATTTGTCTAAAGACATATCCGAACACAATAACCTTGTAGAGCATAATAAAGAGTTAACTGACGAACTTTTAAATAAACTGCATCATTGGCGTATTGAAGTTAATGCAACAATGCCGGCTAAGAACCCTTTGTGCACGACTTGTAAACAATAATAGAATAGTATTTATGATAAAGAAGCTGCTGAATTTCTACAAAATTTCTTCTCCGCTAGCTAGTGGAGAGGTTGATTCCGAACGTTCTTCCCGCTTTAAGCGCATCCGTTTGGCTACATTTTTGTCGGCTACCACCGGATATGGCATTTACTATGTTTGTCGTCTTAGTATGAACGTAGTGCGCAAGCCGATTGTAGAGGAAGGAGTCTTTTCCGAGACTCAATTAGGAATCATCGGTTCTTGTCTGTTTTTTGTGTATGCAGTGGGTAAGTTGACGAATGGTTTTCTTGCCGACCGTAGCAATGTACGGCGTTTTATGTCTACCGGGTTATTGTGTTCCGCTTTGATAAATTTATGTTTAGGTTTCACTAGCTCCTTTTATGCTTTTGTCTTACTTTGGGGATTGAATGGTTGGTTTCAGTCAATGGGAGCGGCATCCGGAGTGGTTTCGCTCACTCGGTGGTACAGTAGTAAAGAACGGGGAACTTTTTACGGCTTTTGGTCTGCTAGTCATAATTTGGGTGAAGCATTAACCTTTATTTCCATAGCCTTATTAGTCAGTTGGATGGGATGGAGGTACGGGATGATTGGAGCTGGCATTATTGGGATATTAGGCTTCTTTATGATACTTGTCTTTATGCGTGATACGCCGCAGAGTCAGGGATTCTTGTTGAACAAAAATTCTTCATCTGTGGATTCCCATTCTTTGTCTGGTAAACAAACGGAAGATTTCAACAAAGCACAAAAGGCTGTCTTGAAGAATCCTGCAATTTGGATTTTGGCTCTGTCCAGTGCATTTATGTATATTAGCCGCTATGCGGTAAATAGTTGGGGTGTTTTCTATCTGGAAGCTCAAAAGGGATATTCTACGTTGGATGCCAGTTTTATAATATCAATCAGTTCTATCTGTGGAATCATTGGCACGGTATTTTCCGGTATCATTTCCGATAAAATGTTTTCCGGCAGTCGTAATATTCCAGCTTTAGTATTTGGGTTGATGAATGTAATAGCACTTTGTTTGTTTCTCTTAGTTCCGGGAGCTCATTTTTGGATAGACGTGTTGGCAATGGTACTTTTCGGTTTAGGTATCGGAGTACTAATCTGTTTTCTGGGTGGTTTGATGGCAGTGGATATTGCTCCCCGTAATGCTTCGGGTGCTGCATTGGGAGTAGTTGGTATTGCCAGCTACATCGGAGCCGGATTGCAGGACGTGATGAGCGGTATTCTGATAGAAGGGCAAAAAACAGTTCAGAATGGAGTAGATGTTTATGACTTTACTTATATCAATTGGTTTTGGATTGGCGCTGCTTTGCTTTCGGTGCTGTTTGCTTTGCTGGTGTGGAATGCAAAATCAAAAGAAGTAGATTAAAGTGAGTACATTAGGTTAGAATATAAGTCTTTGTTTTCGAGGTATTAGACACCATTCCGGGAAGTAAGTAATGATTGCTTATCTTTCCGGAATGGCTTTTTTATAATCAATTAAATAGAAAGTTTTATGGAAAATCCATTGAATGATGAATTATTGTGTTCATTGAAAGATGAACTTCGTGAAGTAACCGCACAAATCAATGTGCATAGTGAAAAATTAATGGATCTGCTTGACCAAAAAAAAGAATCGTCGGCCAACTGACTCGAGAGGTGTCGCATCTCACGCCTGTCATCATCGAGTATCGGGGAAATCCGAAGCAATATGTCTCTGTTGTGCTCGATGCCATCAATCAGGGTAGGTTGACGTATGACGGAATAGCAAATTGCGAACAGACTTTTCGTGCGTTAGCAAGCGTTGTAGATGTGATAAGCCCTAAGAATGGGAAAACGCTTAGTGTAGAGACGCTGGTGTCTTATGAGAAGAAAAAGCGTGCTGGAGAATTTGAGGAAAAATAATATAAAATAAAAAGACGATTGTTGTATAGTTGAACAACGATTCGTATATTGACCTCCAAAGAAAGAAATTGAAAAAGCAAAGATATTAAGAAAGGAGTATTATGGAAGCAAAAACAAATGAGGAATTCTTTAACGTCAGCGCATTAATAGATGAGCGTTTTGGTAAGGAAGGAACTGTTACTCGTGCGGAAGCAGAAGAAAAAGCGTATGCTTTCTACACCGGGCAAATTATCGAAGACGCAAGGAAAAAGGCTAAGATTACTCAAGCAGAATTAGCCCGGCGTATCGGTTCCGACCGTTCTTATATTTCAAGAGTGGAAAGTGGTCAGACAGAACCTAAGGTTTCTACCTTCTATCGCATCATGAATGCGTTAGGTTGTAGGATCGAATTTTCGATGTCTTTATAAGAAGCGATTAAAAAAAACATGGTGGGAAATTTGAAAAAGATAACTGTCTTTTTCAAATTTCCCACCGTTTTTTTGAGGAAGAAAAAGGAAAAGGTGAGGGTAGGTGAGGGTAAATTTCTAACATTCGTATTTTTTTTAGAAGAAAATAGAAGAATAGAAATAAGAAATATAAAAATGAAAAGTTGCAAAAGTAGCCTCACCAACCCTCACCTTTTTGCGTGCGAAGGAGATGAAATCTTATTCATATAGCCTGTTTGATTTCACCTGTTCCCTATCAATAATGAATACAGTGTATCTTCTCCCGTTTTTTCCCTTATGAAATTCGAAGCCGTGTTTGGACATCACTTTTCCTAGTTGGGCTTTGGTTCCGTGAGAATATTGATACCCCGTCCGTTCGCGAATCAATTCCGCAATTTCAGTGACCGTCAGATAATGCACCTTTTCGAAACGTTCCGGTTTGCGGATATGTGTCAACACCAGTTCTTCTTCCGGTGAGTGGAAAATGAAATCCTCGTTGTTCTCTTCAATCCGTGAGTTTTCCGATTGGGTGAACCAATACTGATACCCCGGCTTGTTGAGCAGATACTTGATTTGTGCATACAACTGCGCGTAGTTTATTTTGATAAACTCCATCGAGTTGACATGAAAGCAGAGAAAACGGCGGTTACCTGTGGTGTCGTGAAGCACTTCCTGGTAATTGCATGTGCCGGCAAAAGAAGCCGTATGAGGAAAGTTTTGCGAACGCCGCGCGTATGGCAGGCGGATGCTGATTACTTTGCGGGTAACCAAATCCTTGAAGATATTCAGTTCCCGTCCGCTCATCCCTTCAAACTCATCCAGATTGATAAGCATTGCCTGCGCTATTTTGGCTAGATCATCCTTGTTGCTCGGGTTGATAAGACCGGTAGAAAGATAGGCGCGCAATTCGGGCGGCAGCAGGTTGTTGATAAACGTAGTCTTTCCGATGTTCTGTATTTCGCTGCAAAGCAACAAAACAGTGTGGTTCACCACATCGTCTTGTGTGGCGGCAGCGCACATTCCCACCAGATAACGTTCCAGACATTCTACCCAAAATTTCTGGTGACTAGTATGCACGCTGTTGGCAAGGATACCGATATAATCCGTTCCGTCCCATTCAGGCAGCGAGTCTAAATACTCGCGAATAGGATGGTAGGTGATGCTGAAGTCGGAGTAGATCAGATTCTGAATCGTCTTGACGGTGCACGAATAGCCCAGTTCGTTCATCTCCATCCAAATGCTGTTTTCCATCATTTCGTCGAGAATATGGAAAGGTTCCGGTTGCTCCGTGTCCGTTTTCCTTCTGCGATATTCCATGATATGAAGCACTTCGTTGTAGCGTGTATCGTAATTTTCTTTGATATGTTGCTCAATCTGTAACATTCGCTTCTGCGTACTATTCAGCTTGCGGGTGTCGAATTCCTCGTTGTGTCCGTAAGCACTCCCGATTAGTGCGTCCATTTCATCCGCGGGAAGATCGGTGAACTGGCTCTTGATAAAAGCTGCCGCCTCTTCCTGGGGGACGCCGTAGCGATTGTACATACAAGCCAGGCAATGCAGGTAGTTGTTCCGGTTGCCGGTGACGTACTTTTCGGATTTATTGTGATAATAGTTCAGAGTCACCATTAAGGAAGCGTGCGAGGAATGGTAGTTGAGTGCCACTTGTTCGGTGAGGGGATTGTTGTCTGGTGTTGTCGTCTTTTTCTTTTTGCCGGATGCTCTTTTCTTCTTTTGAGACTTGAAGAACATCGGTGGCTGTTCCACGATGACAGCTGTGGCATCGGGATTGAAATAAATATCCGGATCGTAAGAGAACAGGCAAGTGCGGCTGACATCCTGTCCGGAAGTGTCGACCTCAACTCCGCAGAGCTGGGCATAAAAGGAAGCGATTTTGTGATAAGCGGCATGATGGAAATCTTCAATTTCCTGAATCGTTTCGGGCAATGTCCCGTCCGTCCGGCATACACGTACCACGATTTTCAGTCCCATTCCTTTGGGACTGATGAAAGCGATGCGGGTGTGGGCACACTTTTTTGCCAGTGCGAGGATGCGTGCCAATGCTTCCTGTGTCTGATGGTCGATGTCTACCACGATGTATCCCAGATACTTGACGAGAGTTGCGTTTGAACGTCCTCCCCGATAGTTGGCTGAAAAGGTGATTTCCGGTAGTTCTATTTTCTTTTCGTTGGCTGCTTTCTCGCCTTGTTCCGCGAAGATTCGGCGCACGTCCTCCACTGTTTCCCGGTATGTGCCGTTGCTGATGGCCGATACGATTTCTTCTTCTGTCATTTCGGCTATGACGCGGTAAAAGTCTTGAAAGATGGTAAAATGCTCCATGTTGGTTTGTTCTTTTTAATTTGCGGTTGCAAAGAAATTTGTTTGTAAAATAATAGAATGGAACTTTTCGTTTTTTTGATTAAGTTCCTAGGGTTCTCCCAAATAGCGTATGATCGTTGCCACTTGCCGGGGAGAGAGAAGGCGGTTGCGGGCACGATAGCCTTCTTGTTCGAGTTCTTGCAGGAGCGGAAGGTTGTAGACAATCCAACGACGTAGTATTTGTAAGGCTACTTTGAGGCATACGTTGGGGTTGTAAAGATGAGCTAGTTCCGACTTTTTATAAGTGCGGATAAGAAATGGCTGGTCCGGATAATACATGATGAATGATGTTTGGTTTATGCTATAAAGTTACTGAAAATTAATGGCTTATTAAAAGAATAACGTCATTATTATTCATAGAGTATCAGGAAACTTCGTTGGGGAATCCGGAGGATGGAAAATGTGTTATCTTTATGTCGTTAACAAATAAGGAACGCGTTCGAAATGTGTGAAATCTTAAAATTATTTTATTATGGCAATGACAGTAACTTATTCAGTAGTGCCGCGCAAGAATCCTGCCAAAAAGGATGAGTCGGCAAAGTATTACGCGCAGGCACAGGCTTCGGGAGAGTTGGATTTTGAAGAGTTGTGCGAAGGAATCACCAGTCGGTCTACCTGTACGGAGACAGATGTGCGTGCCGCCATTTCGGGTATTCTTTATGAGGCGAAGCGTGCGTTGAAAGCGGGAAGAATAGTCCGGCTGGGTGATTTGGGCAGTTTGCAGATCGGGTTGAACAGTGAAGGAGCTGTGTCGGTCAAGGAGTTTTCAAGTTCGCTGATTACGGCTGCCCATATTATTTTTCGTCCCGGAAAGACGTTGGCGGACATCACGAAGATTCTTAGCTACCAGCAGGTAACGACGCGTGCGGTGGCTCAAACGGGCGGTAGCGGCAATGAAGGAGAAGACGATGACAAAGGTTCCGGTGGTGGTTCAGACGGTGGTGGAAGCGGAGAAGCTCCGGACCCGGCAGCATGATAACTTTAATATTGGATCAAATGAAAGAAATTGTAACTAAGATTTTGGATGTAATCATGTTCCTTGTGCCTTTCTTCGGAAAAAGAAAGCGGAACAGAATTGTGAGAGAGGTGCGCTTCAATGCTACCCATAAGGAAGTGTGTAATGTGAAAACAACGGAAAGGGAGAAGGACGATGAGAAAGATTAGTCTGATTGTGATTCACTGCTCTGCTACCCGTGCTGATCGCGACTTCACGGCGAAGGATGTGGACACTGCCCATCGCTTTCGGGGCTTTTCGTGTTGGGGGTATCATTACTACATTCGCAAGTCGGGACAGATAGAGCCGATGAGGGATGAAGATACGGTGGGTGCTCATGCACGCGGTTTTAATGCGATTAGTTTAGGGGTGTGCTATGAAGGCGGACTGGATGAGGACGGAAAGGCAGCGGATACGCGTACTTCCCGCCAAAAAGAGGCGATGCATCGTCTGGTAAGCGAGTTGTTGCAGCGTTATCCGGATGCAAAGGTGGTCGGTCACCGGGACTTGAGTCCTGATACTAATTATAATGGAATTGTTGACCCTTGGGAGCGGATCAAAGAGTGTCCCTGTTTCGAGGTGATTGAAGAATTTGAGAGTTGAGAATGGAGAGTTGAGAGTTGCCTGCGCACTGTTATACTGCATAGTTAACTCTCAATTCTCAACTTTTTCAACTAATTGACCACCACAGTAGTGAAATACTCTTTAAATACCTCCGCGGCTTTTTCAAGTTGTTCGGGGGTATTTTCTTTTACGTCTTTCAGCTTGTATTCCTGCTCCATCGCTTCATACTTATGTACGCCTAATGTATGATAAGGCAGGATTTCCACTCGTTGCACCATCTTATATTCTCCCAGAGCTTCTCCTAAACGGCGGATGTCTTCCTCGAAATCGCTGTATCCGGGCACTAATACATAACGCAGCCAGAAAGGTTTCTCGTTTTCTTCCAGCCATGCTGCCGTGCGGATGGTTTGCTCGTTACTTCTTCCGGTCAGTGCTTGATGGCGTGCCGGATTGAACTCTTTAATATCCAGCAATACAAGATCCGTCAGTTTGAAAAGTTCTTCAACTTCTTCGTTCCAGATACCGCCGTTGCTGTCTATGCATACATGTATTCCCTTTTCTTTCAGTTCACGCACTAAAGGGACTAGTGCTTTGGCCTGAAACGTAGGTTCTCCTCCGGAGAAAGTGACTCCTCCGCGTTTCCCGAAAAAAGGACGTTGGCTCATAGCCATGCGGACGATTTCTTCCGGTGGGGTAGGTGTGCCTCCTTTTCCGGCTATCGTGTCGGGGTTGGCACAATACAGGCAGCGGAAATTGCATCCTTGAAGAAAAACGACGAGCCGTAAGCCCGGCCCGTCGAATGTTCCCATACTTTCGTATGAATGTACGTTTATCGTCATATTGAGTAGATCTGATTACATACGTTCGTGGAAGCTACGGCTGATAACTTCCAATTGATGTTCGCGGCTCAACTTCACGAAGTTTACGGCATAACCGGAAACACGGATGGTGAGTTGCGGATATTTTTCCGGATGTTCCATGGCATCGTAAAGCATTTCACGGTTCAGTACGTTCACGTTCAGGTGGTGAGCGCCTTTGGTGAAATAGCCATCCATCATTGTCACCAGATTTTCTACGCGATCCTCTTCAGTAGCTCCCAGTGATTTGGGGACGATGGAGAAAGTGTTGCTGATACCGTCCTGTGAGTCGCGGTAACGTAATTTCGCTACGGAACTCAAAGAGGCGATGGCACCGTTCTTGTCACGTCCGTGCATAGGGTTGGCTCCCGGAGCAAAAGCGACACCTTTGGCGCGTCCGTCGGGAGTAGCACCTGTCTTCTTGCCATACATCACGTTGGAAGTGATGGTGAGCAAAGATAAAGTAGGACGGGCATTTTTGTAAACCGGAAGTTTCTTCAATTCTTCGCTGAAGAAATAGACCAGGTCAACACCCAGGTGGTCTACCTTGTCGTTGTCATTACCGAAGCAAGGGAATTCGCCTTGAATATCGAAACCTTCTGTCAGACCTATGTCGTTGCGGCGTGCGGTCACTTTGGCATATTTGATGGCCGACAGTGAATCGAGGGCGATAGAAAGTCCGGCTACACCATAAGCAAGGTTGATGCGTGGGTTGGTATCTACAAGAGCCATTTGGGCTTTTTCGTAGTAATACTTATCATGCATATAATGGATGATGTTCATCGCTTCGTTGTAAACACGGGCGATTTCTGTCAATACCTTCTTGTAGTTGCTCATTACTTCTTCGAAGTTCAGTGTGTCGCTGGTTAGTACGGGGATATTTTTCACCATTACCGTACCGGTGTTTTCGCAACGTCCGCCGTTGATGGCAAGCAACAGGGCTTTTGCCAGGTTGCAACGTGCGCCGAAGAATTGGATTTGTTTTCCGATTTCCTGATAAGATACGCAGCATGCGATTCCGTAATCGTCAGACTGGCGCACTTCACGCATCAGGTCGTCGTTTTCATATTGGATGGAAGAAGTGTCGATAGATACTTTTGCGCAGAATTCTTTGAATCCTTCCGGCAGTTCCGGGCTCCACAATACAGTCAGGTTCGGTTCCGGTGAAGGGCCGAGGTTGTAGAGTGTTTGCAGAAAGCGGAAAGAAGTCTTTGTCACCTTGGTACGTCCGTCGTTGAGGCGTCCGCCCAGGGATTCGGTTACCCATGTCGGGTCGCCGGCAAAGATGTCGTTGTAAGATTGCATACGCAGGTGACGCACCATACGCAGTTTGATGACAAACTGGTCGATCAGCTCCTGTGCGAAAGATTCTGTGATGGTTCCTTTGCTCAATTCATATTCCATATAAATGTCGAGGAACGAAGAGACGTTACCCAGTGACATGGCGGCACCGTCTTGTTCTTTTACGGCAGCAAGGTAAGCCATGTATACCCATTGTACTGCTTCTTGTGCGGTGTAGGCAGGACGGCTCAAGTCGAGTCCGTAGTATTCGCCCATTACCTTCATGTCTTTTAATGCCTTGATTTGCTCTGCCACTTCTTCGCGCAGGCGGATGCGGGCTTCGGTCATCGGACCGGTAAGGTTACGCAAATCTTCTTTTTTTGCCTCAATCAATCGGTCGATACCATAGAGAGCCATACGGCGGTAGTCGCCGATGATACGTCCGCGGGCATAGTTGTCAGGAAGTCCGGTGAGGAATCCCAGAGAGCGGAACGAACGGATTTCTTCGGTATATACGTCAAATACTCCGTCATTGTGCGTCTTGCGGTAGTGAGTGAATATATCTTTTACACGGTCGTCCACTTCCACGCCGTTTTCATGGCAGGCTTTGCTCACCACGTTGATACCTCCGAAAGGTTTGATTGCACGTTTCAGAAGTTCGTCTGTTTGCAGACCGACGATCAGTTCGTTTTCTTTGTCGATATATCCGGCTTTATGAGAAGTGATGGTTGAGACGGTGACATTATCCAGTGAGCGTACTCCGTTATTGGCTCTTTCTTCTGCCAGTGCTTCGAGGCAGCGGTTCCATACAGCTTTTGTGCGTTCGGTAGGTCCTTCGAGGAAAGAAGCATCTCCATAATACGGAGTGATGTTGTGACTAACGAAATCTCTTACGTTGATTTCTGTGCTCCAAAGACCGTCTTTAAAGATCTTATTTAATTCCATAAATGATAAAATTAGAGGTTGTAGTTATCCTTTTCTTTAGAGCGCACAAAGTTACAACGTTTTTTCATATAATCAGCATAAATATGCTCTATTTTATGCTTTTCAACATAAAATACCTAGATATTGCTATTCTTTGGAAATGATGTTCGTGATTTTTTTTTGTGAAAACTCTTGCAAGTTTAAAATATCTTCGTACCTTTGCACCGCTTTTAACGAAAAGCACTTCTGATAAAGGAGTTTTGGAGAGGTGGCAGAGTGGTCGATTGCGGCGGTCTTGAAAACCGTTGTACTGCGAGGTACCCGGGGTTCGAATCCCTGTCTCTCCGCAGAACCTACTGGACAAAAGAGGACAGTAAGAGGACAAAAACCTACAAATCAGCGATTTGTAGGTTTTTTTATTGCCTATAAGTCTTGTTTCCAAGACAACAAAAGGACTTGAAAAGACATAGTTTCGTTACTAAATCGTTACCTATTCCCTACCGGACAAAAACGGTAACGATTTGTCCCGAAATGACCGCAGAAAGTCCGAATTTGTCCACCGTCTATCTATCTCATATTTAATAAGTTATTAGTAGTTTTGCAACTTAAAAATGTGAGGTTATGAAGAGTACATTTAAAGTCCTTTTCTATTTAAAGAAAGGTTCTGAAAAGAAGAACGGTGAGGTTATGATTATGGCAAGAATTACCATTGACGGTAAGTTGTGCCAATTCAGTACAAAACAAAGCATCCTGCCCGAAAACTGGAATATAGTAGCAGGTAAAGCCAAAGGTAAGGATGCAGGCAGAATAAATGCCTTATTGGAGGATATAAAAGCATCCTTGAATAATATCTACCACGAACAGCAACGGCGTGATAACTATGTGACAGCCGAAAAGGTGAAGAATGAATTTTTGGGACACAGTGAAAAACACGAAACCATTTTAGACCTTTTCAAAAAGCACAATGACGATGTGAAACAGTTGGTCGGCATATCCAAGACGATTGCCACCTATCGTAAATACGAAGTGACCCGCCGCCACCTTGCCGAGTTTATCCAAAGCAAATACAATATATCGGATATTGCCATCAATGAAATCACTCCGATGTTTATAACAGACTTCGAGTTGTATTTGCGTACTACCTGCAAATGCAGTTATAATACAACTGCCAAGTTTATGCAGTTCTTCAAACGCATTATCCTGATAGCCCGTAATAACGGCATCTTGATTGGCGACCCGTTCGCCAATTATAAAATCCGTTTGGAGAAAGTGGATAGAGGGTATTTGACAGAGGACGAAATAAAAATCATCCTTAAAATGTATATAATAATCGAAAAGTATACCAGATAATAATTGAAAAGTAGTCCACTAGTTTCGTTATGCAAAGGATATAATTCTTTTATTTTTGTGATACATATCTCCTCATGTTTTGTGTTTCTTTAACTCTATATGATTGTCCGGTAACTACTCAGGTATAAAGTCATATTGATACTTCTCACTGTTCAAGAACAGCAAGAATAGCCTTGTATTTAGAATTTCCGTTTTTCTTAGCGGTTTCAGCAACGGAGTGGACGTTCATAAAAGTGTTAGCCCCTTTTTCTGTACGAAAACATCCGCTGACTTTTTGCTTTACCTTTATTTTTCGAATACCTCTTTCGCTGGCATTATTATCATAAGGAACATCTGGGTTTTGCAGGAAGGTAAAAAGATAATCCTTACATTTGAAGAGACCATTTTTGAACTTCTGGAAATCCTCATGCAGATGTGCTACGCTTTCATTTAGCAATCGGTCCAATCTGTCTTTTATAGTGGTTATTGGTATTACTTCAAAGCTTGTAGTCTTACGGATGTGTATCGCCTCTCTAAGAAGTGTACTCACTTTTTTAGACCAGTTCTGCTTAGGGTCAAGTTCAGTAAGGTATTGAATGTTCCTTAACAGATGTGCAATGCATACCTGATGATTCTTTACTTCCATATTGAAATAGCTACCATGTCGATCTGTGACTAATACAGCATTGGGCAATCCATCAGGAAAATGGTTGTTTATAGCCTTCATTCCTCTGGACTTGTCTTGGTATACATAGGTTAACTGATCCGTTTGGAATATCCATGCCCAATTAAGTGCACTATTGACATATAGTCCCGTTTCATCAGCGCCAACAACTGTGGATTCGGCTATGCGCCTGCGAATTTGGTCACAAACAGTTTTTGATTTAGTCCCTATTTTAGTAAGCATGTTCCGCACTGTACCTTGACTAATAGACAAAGAGAAAATTTCTTTGAGTATTTCACAGATACGTTCAAATGAAACACATTGAACATGGCTAAGAAAAGACACCAGAGACTGAATAGTCTTGCCGTATGAAATCCGTTTACTACATTCTTTGGGGAGCGGGCATTTATTAATGTGGCCGCAAGAACAAGTCACATCAAAAGAGCGATGTTCTTTTACTTGGGGACGGGGTAAAGGTATATCAACCACTTGGGAGACTCCGCTACAAATAGACTCAGCCCCAGTCAAAGAACTGCCGCAACATTCACAATAGTCAGATTTATGTTCTTCGATAAAATCAGGAGAAGTGCTCGTTTCTAAAGTAGAGCCGGGATGACCAAATTGACCACCGTTCTTACGGTCTGACTTCTTGCGCAAAGACTGTGTCCGACGGAGGACTTTGGCAGGAAGCGATTCTTGGGAAGGAGGAATACTACTATTATGACTATCCTTATCAGGTCCTTCATATTTGGATAAACGTTTCTTTAATACATGAATCTCTTTATCCTTCTGATCAATAATACGATAAAGACGGCTAATATCAGCACCTTGCTCAGATATAGTTTGCTCCATCGAAGAGAATTTCTCGTTCATCTCCGATAAGAACTTAGATATGTCTGTTACCTGCTCAATCATTGAATGCAAAAGTAATATCTAGGGGATAATAGAGAAAGGGGATTGGCATAAAGTTATCAGATACATTTCAACAGGTAAGAGAGTTTGGATTACTTTTTCAATTTTCAGGAAAAGATACCTGAGTAGTTACATTGTCCGCTCATGTTCACCAGATGTGCTTTATGGGTTAGTCTGTCTACCATTGCAGCGACTAGAACTTTATCTTTTACAATTTCTCCCCATCTGTCAAAAGATAGATTTGTGGTAATGATTGTCGCTTTTTTCCCGGCTCTGAGTGATAGGTGGTTAAACAATAGTTCTCCTCCTTCCTTATCACAACTTACATATCCAAATTCATCACAAATGACCATATCATACTTTTCAAACCTGAGTTCGAGTTGTCTTAGACTCTTCTGTGACCTACATTCCCTTATTTGTGTTAGCAGATGCGGTACAGATGTAAAAAAGACCGTATATCCTTCCATGCACGCCTTGATCCCCAATGCGGTGGCTATATGTGTCTTTCCTGTTCCCGGATTTCCATATAACACCACGTTTCTTCCTTCTTTAACAAATTCAAGTGTTTCCAGTTCAGGTATGACCATCTGTGCGTCTTTAGGCAAATCCTCTCTTATGAGCTCCTGCAAATACTTCATCTGCGGGAATCCGGCTATCCTTACCCGTTGTTTTCTTCGTTTCTCTACCCTTATTTCCATTTCCTTTTCCAGTATGCGTGCAATCAATGTCCTGCATCCCCAGTTCTCCTGCGTTGCCAATGTGATAAAGTCCTCCAGTTCGTTCTGTAGAACATTTATTTTAAGTTCTCTGGCATAGTCTGTAATCATTTCTTTTTCTGACAAGTAGTCCATAACAATATTTTTTTAGTTTAAAGAATCTATTTGAGTTAAAGCCTGTGTGCTGTCCATCATCCTGGTCAGGTCCACAAGGATCCCCATTGCCGCATCCTCTATCTGCCGTGATTGCTGTCGGTGCTCCGGAGCAGGCACATTTTCCCCATTTCCATCCTGCGGCTCATTATTAGCGTGCATAAAGGCTTTAATCTGGTCTGCCGATACCTTGTGTACTCCACGCAGTCTCAAAGCCTCATAGGAACGTATGATATCCTTGTCTGTAAATCCATTCTCTGCGGCATACTGTATTAACAGAACAAAGTCCCTTCCATTATCCTGGAAATGTATCTGGAAGAGTTCCTGTATCTTAGCGGGCATCTGCATGAGTGCCAACGATCCTTGTACCGCCCCCGGCTTGCGCAGCAGGGTACGAGCGTAATGCTCCAACTGTATTTTCCAGTCTGCCACGCCATACACACGTTCATGCGCTGCCACCTTCACCTGCCCATGGAAGATAACAACCTTCTCGCTGTATATCTTGACAGAAACCGTTTTCCCCACTAATGTGTCGGGAACGGAGTAATGGATGTTCTTCATACAGATAGTAGACCACTTATCAACTTTATAATCCTCCATTTGAAAGCATCCCATCTCGTTTATATGTGGCTGCAAGGCTGCCAGATCAGCCGCGAGCGACTCTACCTTGTCCAAGGTGGAGATACTTCCGGCTTGTGTGTTAAGTCCTTCACATACCTCTTGCAGGTGTTTGCCGGCTTCTTCTACCGAGTCGAAATCCATCTTCATACAGAACGCCTTGCGCCTGACATACTCCACGCTACGTTCCACATGTCCTTTTTCCCATCCGGCACGTGCGTTGCAAAAGCGGAAATCAAACCGGTAAAAGGCGCACATACGGCTCAAAGCCTCCGTGGGAGTCTTATCTGTCCCTACGAAGTCCTTGACCGCCACACGCATATTGTCATATACCATGACATAGGGAACTCCCTTGACCTGGCGGAAGAAATTACGGTGTGATTCCATAAAGGCCAGCGTATTCTGATGACGGAACAGATAGGCATAACGCCCATTGCTGTGACTAAAAGTAAACACAGCCAGAAAGAAACGCTGAAGCTTACCATGTATGCGGAGTTTTACCTCTCCCCAGTCGAACTCGCAGTTCTCTCCCGGGATATAGTACTGCCGGATAAAAGCCTCTTCCCGTTTACGGGACTTTTGAGTATCAATCCCCGTGATATACTTGCATACGCTCGGATAGCTGACTGAGAATCCTCGTGAAAGAAGAAGATTGTGAATATCCTTCTTTAACATACATTGCTTCTTTAGACCACTGGCACGTTTGCTGGCATTTTTAGCTAAGCAATCATCTATAATGGATTGTACCTGTCCTGTGATTACTCTACGGCTACGTTTAGAGCTATCATACCGGGGCGCAGTAGTCAAAATTGTCTCTAAACTTACTGAAGGAGTATCAGAAGACAATGTACTCTCATACTCCTGGATTACCTTATGTACCGTTTTACGGCTGATGTCCAGTTCGCGGGCAATGGCACGTTTGCTGAGCCCACGACTTCTATACAAATGAATTATGGTTTGTTTATCCACCATGGTTATCATGTTTATACTTCCTTATTGGTTGAACCACAAAGGAAGTGGTTATATTAATAAATCTTAATATAGAGCATGTAATTACGATAGGGAAATAGTAAAAAACAGACTCCATTTACTAACCTAGTGGTATACTTTTCAATTATTATGGTGGACTACTTTTGGGTTATTATTTACATCCTTAAAAAGAAGATGGTTTCCGAACGGTTGGAAAACGTCAGGGACTTGTTTGTCTTTTCCTGTTTCACAGGTTTGGCTTATATTGATGTCGCCAACCTTACCCAAGAGAATGTTCGCAAATCCTTTGACGGTAAGTTATGGATAATCACCAAACGCCAAAAGACCAATACGGACGTAAATGTTCCCTTGCTGGATATTCCCAAAATGATATTGAAGAAGTATAAGGGCAAGCTGCCGAACGGTAAGATACTTCCGGTAATCAGTAATCAAAAACTTAACGCCTACTTGAAAGAAATAGCGGACGTTTGCGGGATTAAAAAGAACTTGACATTTCACCTTGCCCGCCATACATTTGCGACCACAACCACGCTTGCAAAGGGCGTTCCCATCGAAACGGTCAGCAAAATGCTGGGACACACCAATATAGAAACCACGCAAATTTACGCCCGCATTACCAATAATAAGATAGGTAACGATATGCAGGGACTTGATAAGAAATTTGTCGGTATCGAGAAGATTTATAAAGAAGCCCTGTAACCATTCAAACAAGGAACTTGCCGTTAAAACGGCAGGTTCTCTACCTTATTATTACTCACTTTAAAACAAATAAGCACATGAAAAGACAGTATCATAAAGAGTATCTGACCCGTGAAGAACTAACCGCCTTTTTAAAGGCTAAACTTTCTTCCGAACGTCTTGAAAAAGTCCGTGATGTTTTTGTATTCTCCTGCTTCACCGGGCTGGTTTATGAAGATTTAAAAAAGCTACGTGCAGAGCAACTTATGACGTTACCCAGTGGTAGCCACTATTTGCGAATATATGTTCCTATGACCCGTTTTCCCCGTACTATTCCCCTGTTGGATATTCCTTACAATACAAAGCATATCATTCGCTAATATTTGTGCTGCTTTGTGGTCGTAACAAGTGGAAAATTCCGGGTCACGGTCATAAGGTACACAATTCGGACACAGCTTAAAATCAATATGCCCCCGTACAAAATAATGACTATCTAAGTGGGTCGCTTTAGAACGGTAATATTGGTAAAAATCCAAATTACTTTCAAAATAGGAAGTCAATTCATCCAATCTGTCGTTATAATACTTTTTTAAGACTTCAATGCTTCCATGCGGTTTTCGCATTTCGGTATTGTAAATCTCTGTAAAGTATAATAATCTACTCAATACTTCCGGTTTGATGTGTTTGAAGAAATAAATTTCTTCTTCCTTGTTACTGAAAGGATGATTGACAATATAAGTTCTCATATCTTCGAGTGACCGTTGCAGAAACTCTACGACATCGAGAACTACCTCTATTGAAATATTCCAGTTATCAACATCTATTTTTTCATAGATAGTACAGTCTATGTTTTTTATAAATTCTTCAAAATTAATTTCATTGTTCATGTTATTACGGTTGTCTTAATGCCGAAAAATGTATCTTTATTCTGACTTTTGTAAAAGGCAGAATGCCGGAAACGTTAGGAACAAACATTTCCAGCACCAAGCCTTTTTACGATAAAGTTAGATTAGGACTTTTGCCCTATTGTTATTTTGTAGCCGGAAACCAGCTTCGTGTGTTATTGGCAATCCTTACTAACATCAACATCACCGGAACTTCGACCAGCACGCCCACCACCGTAGCCAATGCAGCCCCGGATTGTAAACCAAAAAGAGAAATAGCCACAGCAACCGCCAATTCAAAGAAATTACTTGCCCCAATCATTCCGGCAGGTGCGGCAACATCATGGGGTAATTTCCACCATTTCGCCCAACCGTAAGCAACGAAGAATATCAGAACCGTTTGCAACACAAGCGGAACTGCAATCAATAAGATATGCAGGGGATTGTTCAGTATCGTTTCTCCTTGAAATGAAAACAGGATAATAAGCGTTAATAGCAATCCACCTACCGTATAATTATTAAATTTCTTAATAAATACGTTATTGAAATATTCCACACCTTTGCGGCGGATAACCATTATTCGGGTAATGACCCCGGCAACAAGTGGTATCACAACAAACAGCCCTACGGATAGCAACAGAGTGTCCCACGGGATAGATACGCCGCCAACTCCCAGCAGGAAAGCAACGATAGGGGCAAACGCTACCAATATGATTAAATCGTTCACTGCCACTTGTACCAGTGTATAAGCGGCATCCCCTTTAGTAAGGTAACTCCACACGAACACCATAGCTGTACAAGGTGCAGCCCCCAATAATACCGCCCCGGCTAAATATTCTTCGGCTAATCCGGCAGGTATAAAGGCTTTGAAAACCACATAGAAGAACAAATAAGCTATTCCGAACATGGTAAATGGCTTTATCAGCCAATTTGTAACGCAAGTGACTATTATTCCTTTCGGACGCTTGCCGACATTCTTAACACTTTGAAAATCCACTTTTAGCATCATCGGATAAATCATTAACCAAATCAGGATTGCCACGGGTATAGACACGTTGGCATATTCAAATTTGCTTAATGTTTGCGGAATTGCCGGAAGCCATTGTCCCACAGCAATTCCAATAATGATGCACAAGGCAACCCAGATAGTCAGGTATTTTTCAAAAAATCCAATTCCTTGTTTCTTTTCCATAACAACAACTATTTAGCTTAATTGTGGTCTTAATTCTTTCAGGTAGAAGTCATAGAAACGGGCTTTTATTTCATCCCGTACCCGATGAAATTCACTGTTTATAAACTCCGGCGTTCCGGTTGCTTCCGAGGGGTCGTCAAATCCTATATGCAGCCTGTTTCTTACTTTACCCGTAAACATCGGGCAGCTTTCGTTTGCCCCACCGCAGACCGTAATAACATAGTCCCATTCCTGCCCTATATATAGGTTTACACTTTTAGGGGTATGGTGGGTTAAATCTATACCCATTTCATCCATAACCTTTACCGCCATCGGATTAACCTTTTCAGCAGGTTTTGTTCCTGCTGAAAAGACATCCAGTTTATTGTCAAATGATTGTAGAAAGCCATGTGCCATTTGGCTGCGGCAGCTATTCCCTGTACAAAGAATTAAAATCTTCATGTTTTTAGTTATTTTTCCAAGCTATCAGGGCGGCATTTCCCTTTGACAATTCTTCTACTTTCTTAATCCAAATCAATTCATTTTGCGCCTTTGCCCGCAAGAAAGAATTTTCGGTGTCAGTTAATGACAAGCAAGCATTCACGACCCACCATTTATTATTAATCCCGGCACGTTGTAAATCCATTTGCAAACGTTCGGCTTCAAATACGGGTGTTGCTTCGGGCAGGGTCACAATAACGACTTCTGTTTCCTGCTGGTTTCTCAAACGTGGTAACAGCTTTCTTACGGAAGCGGGAGTGTCGCCATGTGTACGTTGTACTTCTTTATGGTAACTTTCCGTTGCATCCAGCAATAACAAAGTGTGTCCGGTAGGTGCGGTGTCAATTACTACGACTTCATTTTCTGCTTTATCGACAATTTCAGCGAAAGCCCGGAATACTGCAATTTCCTGCGTACACGGTGAACGTAAATCTTCCTCTATATATTCCATATCTTCGGCTGTCATTGTTTCCGCAGCTTTACTGCGAACCTCGTTTTTATAGGCTTCCAACACTTCCGCTTCGTCAATCCGGCTTACCGTAATGCCAGCCTGAACAGCAAGGTTATAATTCAGATGGTTTGCCGGGTCAGTGGTGGTAAGATGCACCTTTGCACCCAGTTTTGTTAATTTCAGGGCTATTTCAGTGGCTAACGTGGTTTTTCCCACGCCGCCTTTTCCCATAGTAAAAACAACCCTTTTTCCTGATTGATAGAGGTCGTTTACCAGTTCATCCATCCCTTTGGCATCGGTAATCCGCTGATAGTTCACATCATTTGTTAAGTTATCATTGTAAAGCATCCGGCGGATATTTGCAATATTAGATAAATTGTATGACCGTAAAGGAACATAATAAGACGGATATTCCAGCAGTTCCGCAGGGGTCTGTTTCAGGGCATTTTGCTGCCTGTCATATATCTGTTTCGATACGTTATCGGCTTCATCTAATTGCAGCAAAAGCCCGTTGATTACCAATAGCTGGTTTTTAATTCCCAGTAATTGCAATTCATGTGAAGAACGGGCGGCTTCTTTTAATGGTGCGATTTCAGGACGGCTAACCAATACTAAGCGGGTTGCGTTTGCATCCGAAAGTGTTTCAACTGCCTGCTTATAGATACCTTTCCGTTCTTCCAAACCGGATAATTGACCTAAGCAAGATGCACCGTGCGTACTCTCACTAATAAATGTACTCCACGCTGATGGTAGTTGTAACATTCGTAACGTGTGTCCCGTGGGGGCTGTATCAAAGATAATATGGTCGTATTCTTTTGCTTTATCGGCATCCGTGATAAAATCGGAAAACTGGTTGAAAGCCGCAATTTCTACCGTACAAGAGCCTGAAAGTTGTTCTTCCATATTCTGAATTACACTTTCGGGCAGTTGTCCCCGGAAAGGAGCAATAACGCTTTCCCTGTATTCGGCTGCGGCTTGTTCCGGGTCGAGATTAACGACCGTTAAGCCGGGTACTTCTTGAATATCCGTGCCGTGTCCGTTCAGTGTTTGATTAAACACATCTTGCAGGTTTGAAGCCGGGTCTGTACTGATAAGAAGTATTTTCTTTCCATTATCTGCCAAGCCTACCGCAGTAGCACAAGCAATCGAAGTTTTTCCTACACCGCCCTTTCCGGTGAAGAAAAGGTATTTCGTCAAATCTATATCTGATAAATTAAATGTTTTCATTTTTATATAATTAGCTGGTGAATACTCATTTTACTGGCATAAAATCCAAATTGATACCCGTCCATTCACTCATTTGTTTGGTGGTAGGATAGGTTTTTGAAACAGCGATTTCGCCGTCCACTAAAGTAATAGGCAGTGCATCCGCCCCATGTTTTTGCAGATGCTCGTTTACTGTTTTATTACTTACATACACTTGCGGTTCGTCACGTAAATTGTGACGGGTAACGATGATACCCTGTTTCTTCAATGTTTCAATAACAACCGCAATACGCATTAATTCAGGGTCAATATTTGTTCCACAAAGACCCGTAGGGCAACACATTGCCGGGTCGAAAATTTCTATCTTTTTCATACTGTTTTTATTTAAAATGATACTCTATGTTTATTTATAGATAAAAGACTATTGCATAATAAATTCCTACCGCAATAAAGAGGATGGCAACTATTTTACGAAACCATTTCTCGAATATTTGCATCCGGTTATAAAACTTACCCAGTCCGGCAACACTGTACGCTAAAATCCATGCAACAAGGATTACGGGTAATCCCGTAGCAATAGCGTAAATTACAGGTAAGAGATACCCACCCGTTTCCGCTGCTGACAAAGGCATAAGCATACCGAAATAAAATACTCCACTGGTAGGACAAAAAGCAAGGGCGAATAAAATACCCAATAGCATAGCCCCCCAACCGCCTTTAGTCCTCTTTTTCAAACTTTCACCGCCGATATTGATTTTCGGTAGATTGAGTTTTATTATATCGAGCATAAATATTCCAATGATGATTAACGCCGGAGCAATCAGCATTTCCCCGTACTTGCTTACGGCTTTTTGAACCATAAACATACTTGCTCCCTCACGGAGAATAGGGATAAGGATAAAGCCAAGAACCGTATAGCTTACTATTCTGCCGAAAGTATAAAGCAATCCGTTTATAAATATCCGGTGATGGTTTTCTATGTCCTTACTAATAAATCCTATTGCCGTTATGTTGGTCGCTAACGGACACGGGCTGACCGCCGTTAAAATCCCCAATATAAAAGCTGTAATAGCAGGAATAGAACTGTTATCTAATAGCGATTGAAGAAAATCCATCTTACAACTGTTTTAACAATTCGTCAATCTTGCTTTTAATTCCCTCTTTAAACTTGTCCGGTGCATTTTTCGCATTGGAAAAACTAAACTCGGTCATGTTGTTTACATTCTCTTTGCCGTCTTTCCAGCCGTTTACAAACAAAGACGACCATGTAACTTCGTACTTGTCTGCAATCGCTTCATTTTCTTTCTTTGAAATATCTATCACTTTATAGATAATTTTACCGTCTGCTTTTTCTTTTGAATAAAGACTATCCAAAAGGGCTACTGTATTTGTTTCTATCGCCCGGCAAGTGATACACCGTTGCGCTCCATGAAAATAAAGAACCTCTATGCGGTTAGACTGTATTTCTTCCGCTTGGTTTTCTCCGGTCTTTTTCTTTGAACCGTTACCACAGGAAACTAAGACCAGCGTTGCAATCAGTAGATAAAATAATTTTCTCATAGTTCATTTTTATTTGGTTATCAACTCTTTCACTTCTGCAAGGGATAACTTTTTCCCGGCTGATACGACTTTCTCGTCAATCACCAAAGCCGGAAGCCCTAAAATGTTATACTCCATGATTTTCAATAAATCTTCCTCTTTGATAAGGGTTGCATCGCAACCTAATTCTGAAATAGCTTGTTTGGTAGTTTCGTACAAGGCTTTACAGCTTGAACACCCAGTTCCTAATACTTTAATTTCCATTATCATTCTACTTTAAAGTTAATATAATAATCGTAGTTCGTAGAACTACGAACAATTATTCCAAAAAAAAGGTACTGCTATTCACAGCACGATGTACCTTTACATTTACAGTCCCCTAAAAAAGCTGCAAACAATTTTCGGGCAAGTTCCCAGTTCTCCCGGTTTATACAATACCGGACTTTGGGCGTTTCTATTTCCCCCTGAATTAAGCCAGCTTCTTTCAATTCTTTCAAATGCTGCGAAACGGTTGCTTTAGCAATAGGTAGTTCTTCGTGAATATCACCGAAGAAGCAACTATCTTGTTTTGCCAAGAAAGCAAGAATAGCCATCCGTGCCGGATGTCCCATTGCTTTGGCAAACCGAGCAATCTGTTCCTGCTCTGTTGTGTACTGTTTCTCTTTCACTCCAATTCTCCTTTCTTCTTTGTTGTTCGCAAAACTACGAACAATATTTTGAATAGCCAAATAATACGGCATATTTTTTCGGATAGGTGCAAGGTGCAAGTATATATCTATATATATAGCTTGCACCTTGCACCTAAGCTGAAACATTTATATACAGAGATTTGCGTAATTAAAAAATGTGTTGTATCTTTGAACCCGTGAGATAGGCAGACAAACAGCGGACAAAGCCGGACAAATAACCCTGCAAAAATCGTTACTGTTTCGTTACCTATTTGAAATTTTGGAAAATAAAAAGCTGATTTATAGGCGGTTAGATGTTTGGGTTCAATACCCTGTCTCTCCGCTAGAAAGCAGCTTTTTGCTGCTTTCTGTTTTTATGGAGAGTTTTTTCTCTAGTTGGTAATTGTAAGGAGAGGTGCTCGAGTGGTTGAAGAGGCACGCCTGGAAAGCGTGTATACCCCTAAAGGGTATCACGAGTTCGAATCTCGTTCTCTCCGCATCATTTTTTTACATTTTAATATTAATGAACGGCTGTTTTGACTTATCAAGGCAGCCGTTTGTTTTATATTGTTTTCGGGAATTCGGTTATTCCAATTCTTCAATAATCTTCTTTACATCTACCGGTTGTAATCGACCATATACCTTCTCGCCGATCATCACTACCGGAGCCAGTCCGCAGGCGCCTACACAACGCAGACAGTCTAATGAGAACTTTCCGTCCGGGGTAGTGTCACCGACTTCGATACCTAATACACGTTTGAACTCTTCCAGCAGTTTTTCTGAACCACGTACATAACAAGCTGTACCCATGCAAACAGAGATGGAATGTTTTCCTTTGGGAGTCATGGTAAAGAAAGTATAGAAAGTGACGACACCATACACTTTCGATACGGGAATTCCAAGTTTGGAAGCGATAATCCGTTGCGTTTCCTCGGGTAGATACCCTTGCAAATGCTGTGCCTCATGCAAAATATTGATAAGTTCGCCCGGTTTGTTTCCATGCTTGTCGCAGATCGTTTTGATTTGCTCTGCCATGTCACAGGCTAGTTTGATATCTGACATAATACTCTTCATTTATAAAGTTAATCAATCGCTTTGTTGAAATAATGCGTATGCAGGAGAGTTTCCGATTTCTCACCCAGCGGTTTGCCGAGATAATCCTCGTATAATGTCTTGATATACGGATTCTCGTGCGATTTGCGCAAAGGTTTGTTGGCGTCTTCACGGTAAAGTGCGTTGGCGCGTGCATAGAGTATTTCCGAGTTGCCGTGATGCAAAGGCTGCCCGCCGCCACCGATACAGCCTCCGGGGCAAGCCATAATTTCGATTACATGATATTCGTTGTGCCCGTTCCGTATATCTTCCAGTAGATGACGAGCGTTGCCTAGTCCGTGTGCGATGCCTACTTTTAATTCAAATCCGTTTAGGTTAATGGTAGCACGACGGACGCCATTTAGTCCGCGTACCTGTTCGAAATTTACATTTTTCAAAGGTTCTCCGGTATAGATTTCATAGACAGAACGGAGGGCGGCTTCCATTACACCACCTGTTGTTCCGAAAATGACACCGGCACCTGTCGATTCACCCATCGGGTTGTCGAATGGGCTGTCCAGTACGAGAGGGAACCCGATATTGGCACGTTTAATTAGTCGTGCCAGTTCACGGGTAGAGATAGAATAATCCACATCGGGGATACCGTTCACTTTGAATTCATCACGTGCACATTCGTACTTTTTAGCCAGACAAGGCATGATAGATACGACAACCAGTTTTTCTCTGGGTATGCCCATTTTCTCCGCCCAATAGGATTTGGCAATGGAACCGAACATCTGTTGTGGGGAGCGGGCGGTGGACGGAATGTCCAGCATGTCCGGGAAATGATGTTCGAAGAAGTTGACCCATGCCGGACAGCAGGAAGTCAGGATAGGTAATCGTACGGATTTATCTCCGTTGAGATAACGTGTCAGGCGGTTCAGAATTTCAGAACCCTCTTCCATAATGGTAAGGTCGGCTGCAAAATCAGTATCGAATACATAGTCGAATCCCAGTTCGCGAAGTGCATACACCATTTTTCCGGTTACCAGAGTGCCGGGAGGAAATCCGAATTCTTCACCTAGGGCCGCCCGTACGGCAGGTGCGGTCTGCACAATCACTACTTTGTCCGGATTAGCCAGATCGTCGAGCAGACGGTTGGTGTAGTCACGTTCTGTTAATGCGCCTACGGGACAGACAGCCACGCACTGACCGCAGTAAGTACATTCACTTTCCGTCATCATTCGGTCAAAGGCAGGAGCGATGGTTGTATTGAATCCGCGACGGATGGCACCCAATGCTCCGACCGTCTGTACATCATTGCAAACACTTTCACAACGGCGACAGAAAATGCATTTATCCATATTACGGACGATAGAAGCGGTAATTTCCCGTTTGCGGGGGGACAGCTCACCGCCATTGAAAGGCATTTCGCGAATGTTGAAACGCAGTGCTAACGTTTGGAGCTCGCAGTTGCCGCATTTAGGGCAAGTGAGGCAGTCATTGGGGTGATCCGAAAGGATCAGTTCAGCCACCACTTTGCGAGCGTTCATTACGCGCAGGGTACTGGTTTTTACTACCATGCCCTCCGTGCAACGGGTAGCGCAGGCAGGATCCAGGTTGCGCCGTCCCATCACTTCAACCACACAAATACGGCAGGAAGCCGGATTATTTTTTATACAGGTTCCTTTCAGGTCGATATGACACAGCGTAGGTATATTGATACCGATTTTGATAGCGGCTTCAAGAATAGTGCTTCCCTCGGGCACAGTGATGAAATGACCGTCTATCTGGAGAGTAATTTGTTTTTCTTCCATAGTAAATAAGATTTTAGCAGACAAGAATAGCGTTGAATTTGCAGCGTGCCATGCACATGCCGCACTTGATACATTTATCAGGAGCAATGACATGTGGCTTGCGCACCAGCCCGCTGATAGCATCCGCCGGACAGTTTTTGGCGCATAGATGACAACCAATGCAACGTTCCGGACTGATGGTATATGTTAATAGTGATTTACATTGCTTGGAACGACAAGTCTTATCCCGTACGTGTTCCATATATTCATCGTAGAAGTTATCCAATGTGGATAAAACGGGATTCGGAGAGGTTTGTCCCAGTCCGCAGAGGGCCGTATCTTTGATGACTTGTCCCAAAGTGGCAAGTGTGTCCAGGTCTTTTTCTGTGCCTTTTCCTTCTGTAATCTTGTTCAGTAGTTCCAACAGACGTTTGTTTCCAATGCGGCAAGGTGTGCATTTCCCGCAGGACTCTTCCACTGTAAAATCCAGATAAAAGCGGGCTACGGATACCATGCAGTCGTCCTCATCCATGACAATCATCCCTCCTGAACCCATCATGGAACCGGCCGAGAGAAGGTTGTCAAAGTCAATGGGAGTGTCCAGATGTTTTTCTGTCAGACAGCCGCCTGACGGTCCTCCTGTTTGTACAGCTTTGAACTTCTTTCCGCCTTTGATGCCTCCTCCGATTTCGTAGATTACTTCCCGAAGAGTAGTTCCCATCGGCACTTCGATCAGTCCGACATTATTAATCTTTCCGGCAAGAGCAAACACTTTGGTTCCTTTGGAACGTTCTGTGCCAATCGTTGCAAACCAGTCGGCTCCTTTGGTTAGAATAATGGGAATATTGGCAAGCGTTTCCACATTATTTACATTGGTTGGTTTTCCCAGATAACCGGATTCGGCAGGGAAGGGAGGTTTCAGAGTCGGCTCTCCCCGTTTTCCTTCCATCGAATGAATAAGGGCAGTTTCTTCTCCGCAGACAAAAGCTCCGGCTCCGTATCGTATTTCTATGTCGAAACTGAAATCTGTTCCTAAGATATGATCCCCCAGTAATCCGTATTCGCGTGCCTGATTGATAGCTGTTTTCAGTCGGTTGATAGCTAACGGATATTCGGCACGGATATATACTAATCCTTTGGTAGACCCGATGGAATAACCGCAGACACACATCGCTTCTACAATCGAATGTGGGTCGCCCTCCATAATGGAACGGTCCATGAATGCACCGGGATCTCCTTCGTCGGCGTTACAAACCACGTATTTGACATCCGACTGTTGTTTGTTGGCAAATTCCCATTTCAGTCCCGTCGGGAAACCGCCACCGCCACGTCCGCGAAGTCCCGAACGTTTGATAATATCAATAACGTCCGTCGGCTGTTTGTTAAGCAGGCAATCGGCCAATGCAAAGTATCCTTCACGGGCGATATACTCTTCAATATTTTCGGGATCGATAAAACCACAGTTACGCAATGCGATGCGGAGTTGTTTCCGGTAGAAATCCATGTGCTTGGAGTCGCTGACGGTATGTTCCGTTTTAGGATCTACATACAGCAACCGTTCGATTCTTCGTCCTCCGATGATATGCTCGTTGATGATTTCTTCCGCATCTTCGGGAGTGACTTGGGTGTAAAAGGTATTATCGGGGATAATTTTCACGATAGGACCTTTTTCACAGAAGCCGAAACAGCCTACGGTGATGACTTCTACTTTGTCGGTGATTTCGTTCTTTTTAATGGCTTTTAGAAGATTGTCTGTAATACCCTGGCTGGAAGATGCCTTACAGCCTGTACCACCGCAGATCAGAATCTGAAGATGTTGCGCACCGGATGCCAGTCCGTAACACTTTTCAGTCACCTTTTCATTGCTTTCTTCGCGCAATGAAAGATTGTGCTTTGCTCTCTTCCTGATTGTTGCCAAATCATGGATAGATAAAATTTTCATAAGTATCAGAATTGTTAGTCGGTTTTTTGCAAATATAATTCTTTGTTTGAAATAACAGCGTAGTCTCGTACAAATAAAATTGATCTTCGACGGAGGATTTAGGTAAATAAATCTCTATCTTCGTATTTAATAGGTATCAAACCTAAAAAATATAACTGAAATATGAGACGAATTTTACTTGGACTATGTTTTCTATCTTTTCTGAACATTGCATCCGGACAAGAGATTCCTTTGCCGGAAAAGATGCCGCAGGCACATCCGCGGGTACTGACTACTCCGGCGGGAAAGCAGGAAACATGGAAGCTGATTAAAAAAGAAGAATGGGCGAAAGATGTTTTCAATAAATTGAAGGAACGGACGGAAGTATATACGAACCTGACGGATGCTCAACCGGCGTGGTTGCTGTCTCGTTTGGCAATGTACTGGAAGTCTCATGCCACGGAAGTATATGTGAAAGGTGAAACGTTCGACCATGCAGGTGGTGAAAAAGCTCCTTATCCCACTGTGCGTTACACAGGAACCCGTGGCACAGCTGCTACCCACGGCCGTCCCAAATTGGCGGATGTCGTTCCTTATGATGATGAGGATGGGAATGTCACTTTCTGCAATAATGCACTTCCCGACCGTCCTATGGAGAGTGTACACCCATCCAAAACAGGCCGGAATATTGAAAGCCTGAACTGCGAAATTCTGGGAATTGCCCGTGATGCCGCTTTCCTTTATTGGATGACGGATGAAGAGAAATTCGCTAAACTTGCCGCAGGGGTCTTTGATACTTATATGACGGGTATTTATTATAGAAACGTGCCCATCGACCTGAATCACGGCCATCAGCAAACATTGGTAGGATTGACTTCTTTCGAAGTCATCCATGAAGACGCACTCCATATCGCTGTCCCTTTATATGATTTTCTATATAATTACCTAAAGGCCAATTACCCGGATAAAATGGAAATCTACGCCGGAGCTTTTAAGAAATGGGCGGATAATATCATTGCGAACGGTGTACCTCATAACAACTGGAATTTGCTACAGGCACGGTTTATTATGAATGTCGGATTGGTATTGGAAGACAATAAGGAATATGCCGACGGAAAAGGACGTGAATATTATATCGACTATGTGATGAACCGTTCCAGCATCCGCCAGTGGAGTCTGACGCGATTGGCAGATTATGGTTTCGATATAAATACGGGAATTTGGGCAGAATGTCCGGGATATAGCAGTGTGGTAATCAATGATTATGCCAATTTCGTGAATCAGTTTGATACGAATCTGCAATATGATTTGGTGAAAGCAATGCCTGTATTGTCGAAAGCGGTAGCAACCACTCCCCAATATCTGTTTCCCAACCGTATGATTTGTGGCTTTGGAGATACGCATCCGGGATATTTGAGTACGAACTTCTTTATCCGTATGATACAGAATGCACAGGCGAACGGGAAGAAAGAACAGGAAAACTGTTTCACGGCTTTATTGAAATGCCTGAACCCGGATTTGGGAAATGATAAAACAGAAAAGAAGAATGTGCGTGTATCTGTCAATTCTTTCTTTGAAGATAAACCGCTGACGCTAAATCCCAAAGTGCAGCCGGGAAAGATAGAAGATTATGTTTCTCCTTTGTTTTATGCTCCCAATGTGTCATGGCTGGTACAGCGCAACGGTATGCATCCGCGCAACAGTTTGATGATTTCGTTGAATGGCAGTGAAGGTAATCACATGCACGCTAACGGCATTTCGATGGAACTTTACGGAAAAGGATACGTATTGGGTCCGGATGCAGGTATCGGGCTTTTCTTGTACAGCGGACTGGATTATGCGGAATATTATTCTCAATTCCCCAGTCATAATACAGTTTGTGTGGATGGAATATCGAGCTATCCGGTGATGAAAAGTAACCATTCTTTTGATTTGCTTTCCTGTTTCCCGGCATCAGCGGAACCGGGCAAAGCATTTACGTCCGTTACTTACAGTAACCTTTATTTTCGTGAACCGGAAAGCAGGGCGGATCAGACCCGTATGATGAGTATTGTCACTACCGGGGCGGAGACGGGGTATTATGTCGATGTATTCCGCAGCCGGAAAGAGAAAGGAGGCGATAAGATGCACGATTACTTCTATCACAACCTTGGGCAGACTTTGACATTGACAGCAGCAGATGGCAGCGACCTGAATCTCCAGCCTACGGAAGAACTCGCCTTTGCAGGCGCACATCTTTACGCTTATTCCTATTTATATGATAAGAAAGTGGCTGCGACCAATAAGGATGTCAAGGCAACTTTCACCATAGATATGAAAGATAAGGACGGCGATGATATATACATGAATCTTTGGATGAAAGGCGAACCGGATCGTGAAGTCTTTACGGCTTTGGCGCCAATGACCGAAGGGCTAAGCCGTACACCGAATATGCCCTATAATATAAAGGAGCAGCCGACGCTGACATTTGTTGCCCGTCAGCATGGAGAAGCTTGGAATCGTCCTTTTGTCTCGATATATGAACCGAGTACGAAAAAGGAACCGTCTGCTATTCAGTCCGTCTCTTACTTTGATGCAGAAGGAGCAGGTTTGGAAGATTTTGCCGGAATCTGTGTGAAAAGCAAAAACGGACGTATAGATCATATCTTCTCTCTATCTGATGCTGCACAAACCGCTACTTATCAAGGAATGAAAGTGAAAGCGGATTATGCTGTTATCAGCAATGAATATGCAGGAAACCGGACGTTGTTTTTAGGGAATGGAACCCAATTGGTTGCACCCGGGGTAATGATTCAGACCGACAATGCCGCTAATGTATTGCTCGAAAAGAAAGAAGGGAAATGGTATATTATTTCTTCTGCTCCCTGTACGGTTGTTATCGGCGATAAGAAGATAAAACCCGATGCTGCGTCGGAGCCTATGTTGTTGCGTATCTGATGTTTCATTGGTAATAAAGAAAAATTGTATATCTTATCCGTAGTATGGTATATTATGGCCTAAGATGGAAATTGTTGCAATAAAAAACAAAAAAAGCGTGTTTAAACGTTTTTAATACTATATTTTTTCTAATTTTGTGGCTTTCTGTCCAAGTAGTATATAAAATGGACAGTAAGCCCTTTTTTGTGGGTAAATATTTAGTGGGAAATATTTAGTGGGAAATAAATGATGGTATATGTGATGAGAAATGGTCGCAGGGTAATAGCTGCGTTATCATTTCTGTTATTATGTTGTGGTGTACATGTGCACGCACAACGGGTGGCTGTAAAGACAAATGCATTGGGTTGGCTGACCGCCAGTCCGAATGTAGAAGCAGAATTTGTATTGGGTAGTCATGTCTCCTTGAACATGGGGATTGCTGCGAACCCAATCAGTACAGACAACTTTAAAACGACTTTCACGCATTTTCAGCCTGAAGTTCGTTACTGGCTAAATCGTCCGATGGTGAGTCATTTTCTTGGAATCACCGCTTTCGTGAATAATTTTGATATGATGGTAAAAGATGTGCATCACAAAGGCGATGCATACGCCGCTGGTTTGACCTATGGATACGCATGGGTGCTGGGCGATCATTGGAACATCGAAGCAACTGCCGGAGTGGGTGTGTTGCGCTACCGTCAGTTTAAGTATGATAAGGGTACTCCGAAACCGGGTGCGGTCAACGATAGTAAGACCACCATTGCACCTGTCAAACTGGGGGTATCCTTTGTGTATATTATTCGATAACGAACATTAGCTAGTCAGAAAAGAGAATGAAAATCAATTTGAAACGTGATAGATTAACAGGTATACTTCTCGTGGCGATGATGTTCGTCGGTATGAATGTATCCGCCCAACGGATCCGCGTGCAGGGGCATATCACAAACCCGCAGGGAAAAAGTGTTCCGAATGTAAATGTGTTGAATCCGGTCAATGACGAACGTATAGAAATGTCCGACGAGGATGGTCATTACAGTGTCTTGGTTGAGAAAAACGGCTCGTTGAAGTTTGCATGTGTCGGTTATGAAGACAAAACAGTGAAGGTGGCAGGAAAGCAGATTCTGAATGTAGTATTGAAAGATGCCGTCATCGAACTGGACGAAGTTACAATTACTTCCAAAGTGAAGGACAAAGTGATTCCGGAACCTACGGACATCGAAATCAAAGGTAATTATTTCCATCTGAAAACTCGTGTCCCGGTGCCTAAGGAGATGTTTAACTCACATCGTCGCTTGGTATTGCAGCCTTCCATTTATGATGTGACACTGAAAAAGCGTCTGTTGATGCATCCTGTTGTATTCGACGGGGATACTTATAATACAACGCAAAATCGAATGTACGATTATGATATGGATAAAGATCCTTTGCACGATTACATCCGTGTGAAAACTACTTCTTCACGCAAGGGGGATATTATTGCTTACCATGATTCTATCTATATAGAATATCTGCAACATGACTACCGTGCAGATGTGCATCTGGCGATGGAAAATTACCGGAATATCATTTATCGTGACTCTTTCTCCATTGCACGCGGAACGGTCAACCCGCTTCGCTTCTTGGAGTATAAATTCTCCGCTTTCAGCCTGACGGACGAGAAATACCTTCCGAAACCCGTGATGCAGTTGCGGGATACGAAAGGTGAGGTAAACTTAACCTTCCTGGTAGGTAAAGCCGACCTGGATGATAAGAATCCACAAAATCAGGTGGAACTGAACCGGTTGAATCAGGAATTGCGTGGTATTGAGACGAACCCGGATGCCTCTTTGAAGAGTTTTCATATTACGGGGGTGGCTTCGCCGGACGGTTCTTACGCGACGAATCTTCGTCTGGCAAAATTGCGTACGGATAAGGCCCTGGAACGTATACTGGCACAACTGGACCCGGAAACACGTAAACTGTTGGAGGTGAAATCGGATGCATCGGTTGCCTCCTGGAAGGAGGTAGCTGAATTGCTGAAAAAAAACTCCAAGCCGGAACTGGCTAAAGAAGTAGAGGACTTAATCAAACAATATGCAGCTACTCCTTACCGGTTGAATGGGGTCTTGAAATCGAAACCTTTCTACAAGGAACTTGCGGCTACTTATTTGCCTAAATTGAGAAAGGTGCAATATACCTATGGTTATTCAATCTTCCGTTCTTTGACGGACGACGAGATTAGAGAACTTTACAGAAAGAATCCGAAGGAACTGACCCGTTTCGAATATTACCGTATGATTACGACAGCAAAAACTCCCGACGAAAGGGAAAAGTATTGTAGGGAAGCTCTTGAACTTTATGATAACTTTACGTATGCAGCCAATGAACTGGCAGTGGCAACGATACAGAAAGATACTCCGGATTCACGTATTCTCGAACCGTTTGTCAGTAAATCGGCACCGGCGGAGTTATTGTCCAATCAGGCTATTGCCTTGCTGCACGAAGGGAAATATACAAAAGCGGATTCAGTCTTGACATTGATTCCCGAAGAAGCGGTTTCTGAAGATTTGCAGGACATCGTTCAGGCATTGGCCGGTTATTATAATGATGCTTTCGAAAAGGTGGCGGCTACCAGTCCTTTCAATGAGGTGGTGATGCTGCTGGCAATGAAGAAGAATCAGGAAGCATGGGATAAGATTTCTACCATAGATGTAGAGACCGCCCGCGAATATTATATAAAAGCGATTGCCGCCAACCGCCTGGAGAAAATAGGTGATGCGATTATGAGCATTGAGAAGGCCCTTGAACTTGATCCTTCCTTATTGGAAGTAGCGAAGGTGGACGGTGATATTATTGACTTGCTGCCGGAAGAGCAGAAAATTAAATAATGATATATACAACAAGAGTAAACGATGAATATCTTCAGAATCAACAATAAATATGTAGCAGTGGCAATCTTCCTGATGCTTGCTGTTACCTTACAGGCACAGGATTATGGTGCATTGCAATATATGTTACAGAAACGGCCTGCAAATGAAAAGTTCGAGAGCAATAAATTCAATGAACATCTCTTTTTCTCTGCCGGAATAGGGCCATACAGCTTGTTAACAAGTGGAGATAGTCAGGATGGAATGGGAATGACCGCCCATCTCTTTATGGGAAAGTGGATTACTCCGGTTCATGGACTTCGGATAGGGGTGAATTTAGGTTATCTGCCGTCGAGTATCTACGATTCTAAAATAAAAATGGGTGGCGGCAGCCTGGACTATCTGTTGAATATGTCCTCCCTGGCATACGGATACAATGCAAACCGTTGTTTTGAGTTAGTAGGGATTGCAGGTATAGAAGCCGGTTATTCTAAGGTGGGCGACAATAGCGATCGTTCCGAAAAGTATCCGGATTTGAAAGGCGGCGGTCAGCTTTATTACGGCGCTCATCTCGGTTTACAGGGAAATGTACGTCTTTCTTCTACATTGGATTTGTTTGTAGAACCGCGGATCGGATGGTATAATGACGGTTTTGCGTATACGGAAAGTTGGAGAAACTATAAAATGGCTGGTTCGGTTCTGGTAGGTCTGACCTATATGCCTGCTGCTCCGATGGGAACTAAGATTCATTTCGATGATTTCGATAAAAGTTCCTTCCTGAATCATATGTTTATCTCTTTATCTGGTGGTATCAGTACACTGAAAGTTCCGGGAATCAAGAATACGATTAAAGGATTAGGTCCCCAGTTCTCTGCCGGAATCGGTAAATGGTTCAGTCCTTCTTCCGGTCTGCGTTTGTCCGGGACGGTTGGACTTTCAGACACCCCTTCGGGCAGTGCAAGCGGCTACTTTAAACATGTCGATCTGCATGCGGACTATCTGTTGAATATCGATAATGTTCTTTGGGGATATGATGAAGACAGAATATTTAGTCTGATCGGTATTGCCGGAGTTAACCTGGCAGGTACGAAAGGAGTGGATAAAACCGCCAAGTATGCTCCGGGAATAGGAGTCGGTGTGCAAGGAAGTTTCCGTATCAACCGTTCTGTGGATTTATTTATAGAACCTCGCCT
Source organism: Bacteroides celer (assembly GCF_002632415.2). NCBI lineage: Bacteria > Pseudomonadati > Bacteroidota > Bacteroidia > Bacteroidales > Bacteroidaceae > Bacteroides > Bacteroides celer. The sequence continues at coordinate 2,095,088 of NZ_CP178209.1, forward strand.
CAATGTGTATAATAAGAGATATGCAGGAGGTCGCGGAGTAGGTGGCAATACGGATCAGCTCGGAGAGTTGAATTTTGGTTTGACTTATCATACGATTGACCGTGCGGCACGTTCGAAGAACGGATTCTCAAGCAATCACATCGCAGACAATCTGTTTATGACTTCGGGAATCGGTGTGCAAATGTTCCTGAATAAGACGAATCTTGAAAACCTTGGTTCTTTAGGTCCGCAGGCTTCTGTCTCTATCGGTAAGTGGTTGAGCCCTTATTCCGGTTTGCGCCTGGTGGGTACGGGTGGATTCTTTACGAACTATGTAGTTCCGGGAAGTGTTAAAGCGGGCAAACTTAGACATGTCAGCGTCAGTGGCGGTCTTGATTACTTGTGGAACATAACGTCTACCATGAGTGGATATAATCCCGATCGTATCTTTGATTTAATAGGTTCGGTAGGTGTCAACCTTGCTTATACTTCCAAATCAGACCATAAGTTCCAACCGGGTATTAATGCAGGCATACAGGGATTATGGCATGTGAATGATTTTCTCGGTTTGTACATTGAACCGCAGATTCGCTTGTATGGAGATAAATTCATTGAAGGTAATCTGGGGTTTATGCAGAAAGACGTAATGGTAGGAGTCAATGCAGGTTTCCACTATCGCTTTGTTCCTTATTCAAAAGCAGCCAATCGTAGCGTGTTTGGTCAGGATGACAAGCGTTACTTCATCTCCGGTGCACTTGGATTGGGTAGCTTGCTCGTAGCCAATAAAGATTTGGTGAAGAATGCAGGTGTAGAAGCAAAAGGAAGTATTGGTAAATGGTACACTCCGTTATCTGCATGGCGGGTAAACGGCACGATTATGTACAAAGCTAAAACGTCGTCGAAGATGAATCTTCATTATGCCGGTTTGGGTATGGATTATATGATGAGTCTGGCCACATTGGCAAAAGGATACAGCCCCGATCATGTGATAGATGTTGTTCCTTTTGTGGGAGTAACCGCTGGTTTGGTGCGTCGTAAAGGAGAATTCAAAGCGGTGCCGGGACTGGATGCCGGTGTACAGTTTAAATTAAGAGTAGCATCTTCCCTGTATCTGTATGCCGAACCTAAAGTTGGTATCCGTACAGATACTTACGACGGGATCAAACAAGGCAGACCTGATCGTGTCGCATCTATGATGGGAGGATTTTTATACCGTTTTAAGATGCCTACTTTCGAATAAAGCTTATCAGAAATTCAACTATAAGAGGGTTGTACAATCACGGATTCAAGGTTGTGCAACTCTTTTTTATTCTATCCACCTATGTTCTACCGATTAAATAAAGTTAAAACAGAAGCACTATAAAGCGTATTTTGTCAGAGCTTCACGTAGATAGTTATATATTGCATAATAATCGTATCTATCTTTGTGGCATGAAAACACGCTATATACTATTTTTGATTTTATCATTATCGTTATATCTTGCAAAACTGAATGCAGGACAAACTTCCTATGTGTTTCGTCATATCGGAGTAGCCAATGGCTTGCCCGATAACTATGTAAAAAGCATATTCCGTATTCCTGACGGTCGTTTAGGAATACGTACCACTGTCTTGCTAAGCCTGTATGACGGTAGTAGTTTCTCCAACTTTCCCTATGATACGAGAGACAATTATCACATAGATTATGATCATGTGATTCCCTGTCAGTACGTCGATGCCGACGGTCGTATATGGATGAAAGAACGTGGTTTGCTTCGTGTTTTCGATCTTTCTACCGAACGGTATGTAAATAATATTGATTCATTACTCTTTCATTTCGGATTGAAGGAAAAGATTTCTGATATGTTTATTGATTCCAATCAGCGGTATTGGTTCGTAACTTCCGGACATTCAATATATTCGTATGCTCCTTCCGAAAAGAAGCTGGAGGAGATTTGCACCAATGATGCGTTTGTTACACACAACGGAACATTGCGTGAAGTGGCTAGTTATGGAGATTTGTGCTGGATGGTACACCGGAAAGGGATGATTCGCTGCTATGACTTAAAGCAAAAACGTTTTGTCCGGCAGGAGGACTTTTTGGTGGGGAAAATGAAATCTGAAGACCAGGCTATTCTCAAAATATTGGATAATGGAGACTATTGGCTGATGTGGGACCGGGGGATGGGATATTATGATGTTCACACTAATGAATGGACCGAAATGTCGATTATCTATATGAACGATTATACCATGCTCACCACCATGGCGACAGATAATGAAGGCAATGTCTGGGTAGGTTCTGTCTCCAGTGGGGCATATCACATTCTTCGAAGGAATTTCTCTATTACACATCTAGAGAGTTTTCCGTTGCTGACAGGTGGAGTTATTCAGAACGATATTCATAGTATCTTTTTCGATAAGCCAAGCGGAGGACTCTGGGTTGGTTTCTATAATCAGGGGCTTTGTTATTATCATCCTATAATGAATAGCTTTCCGGTGTACAATAAAGAAAATGTGTCCGGCGACTGGAAAGATGAGTCAGTTCGTTGCCTGTTGGAAACAGACGGTGGAAATATACTTGTAGGGACAGCAAAAGGGCTATACCGGTATAATCCGAAGACGGGCGTGATGGACATTCCTTATAAGGAACTGGATCATCAGATTTGCAGGAAACTTTACAGAGATAGTCGTGGGCGTATTTGGTTAGGCACCTTCCATGATGGACTGTACTCTATTATTGATGGAAAGGTGAAGAGCTATTCGTATCCGAATATGAATTATCAGAATGATCCCGATTATAGCAATATTCGTGCTATTTTAGAAGATCAGAAGGGACGTATCTGGTTGAGTGTATATGGTGGCGTAGGGGCGTTCAATCCTGAAAATGGAAATATTAATTTATTATTCAATAAGCATCCTTTACTGAAAAAGTATAAGACAGCAAATACGTTGGAAATGGATAATGAAGGGCGTCTTATTGTAGGAGCGGATAATGGACTGTATTTTTATGACCCGGAGAACGATTCAGTATATATTCCTGAAGTAGACGATCCCCATAATGCGCTTTATAATCATGAGAATAATAAATATAATTGTATTTTTAAAGATAGTCGGGGTGCGTTATGGTTTGGCACACAATATGGACTGAATGTGGTGACAAGAGATCAGAAAATCTATCGGATTGGCAAAGAAAACGGTTTGTTCAATACCATCATCCAAAGCATACAGGAAGATAATAATGGGGATATGTGGCTTTCCACCATCAATTCTCTTTGCAAGATAAAGGTAGAGAAGAACAATGAAGAGTATGGTTTCCACGTAATCAGTTTTGCTTCCGAATCAGGCTGGCAGCGGGATGATTTATATGAATTCAGTTCGCTGAAAACAAAGAATGGGACTTTATATTTCGGTAGAGTGAATGGCTTCAACGCTTTTACGCCGGAAAACATAGCGCATGAGCAGGCACCGAATCGTCCTCTTATCACCTCTTTACGACTTTTTAATCTACCGGTGTTGCCGGGAAGCGATTATAATGGACGTATATTGTTTGATAAAGCGATCAATTCCGTAGAAACGATATCATTGGATTATGATGAGAACTTTATCACGCTTGACTTTTCCGGGCTGAATTTTATGAACCCTTCTCAGACTTTCTTCCGTTATTATATGGAGGGTTTTGATAAAGACTGGACCGAGCTTCAATCTGAAAATGGGCAAGGGCGTGTGACTTATAATAATCTTCCTCCGGGAGAGTATGTTTTTAAAGTGGTTACAGCGGGTAGTAATAAAGTCTGGGGACAAGAGTCTGTATTAGCCTTTACTATTCATCCTCCATTCTGGGATACTATAGCCGCACGTATTGTCTATTCTATCCTTTTCTGTCTACTGATGGGTGGAGTCATAACCTTTATGAAACGTCGTAACCGCCGTAAATTGCTTTTGGCACAGGAACAGGAAGCCTTACGGCAAAAAGAAGAACTCGATCAGATGAAATATCGTTTCTTTACGAATATCAGCCATGAACTGCGTACTCCATTGACATTGATTATTACACCTTTAGAAATGTTGAAACGTAAAGTCACTGACGATACCATCGGCAGACAGCTGAATAATATTTATCGAAATGCACAAGAACTGTTGGCATTGGTTAATCAACTGCTTGACTTCCGCAAACTTGAGATGAAAGGAGAAACGCTTCATTTGATGAACGGCGATATAGAAGACTTTGTAACTTCCATCTCTCATGGATTTATGCCGATGGCGGCAGAGAAACATTTCAACTTTGTCACTCGTTCGGAATGTAAGTCGCTCTATATGTATTTTGATCGCGATAAAGTCCACAAAATCGTGAACAACCTGTTATCCAACGCCTTTAAGTTTACGAAGGATGGAGGGACTATCGAACTGCAACTGTCTAAAGAAGAACAGGAAGACAGGTATTATGTCCGTATTGAAGTCTCTGATACAGGAATTGGAATTTCCGAAGCTGACTTGCCACACATCTTTGACCGTTTCTATCAAGTACAGAATAAAGTGGATGAGAAACCGGGAAGCGGTATAGGTCTGCATTTGATTAAAGAATATGTGAATATCCATGAGGGTAAGATTGCAGTGGATAGCCATATCGGGCAAGGGTCTACTTTTACCATCTGGCTTCCCCTTGATTTGAAACCGGAGAAAGAGAAGAAATCCGAATCCTCTCTCGTCTCTCCGGCTAAACAGGAACAATCATCAGCAGAACAAGGACAAACATTTGTAGGAGCAGTGCGGCCATCTGCAGAGGAAGTATCTGAAGAAACCTTTCCTACAAACGATGGACGCAAGAAACTCTTGGTTGTAGAAGATAATAAAGAGTTCCGTTCCTTCCTGCAAGAGCAGTTGGGGGAATTTTATAAAGTGGTGGAAGCTGCTGATGGAGAAGAAGGGGAGAAGGAGGCTATTGATGAGAATCCCGATTTGATAGTGAGTGATATTATGATGCCGAAAGTGGATGGAATCGAACTTTGTCGTCGCATCAAGACGAATGTGCAGACCTCTCATATACCTGTCATATTACTCACTGCCCGCACAGCGGATGATGTGAAAATGAGTAGTTATGAAGTAGGAGCCGATTCGTATATGTCGAAACCGTTTAGTTTTGATATGTTGCTGATTCGTGTGCAGAAGTTGATAGAACAACAGGAAAAGAGAAAACAGAATTTCCGTAAGAATATTGAAGTCAATCCGGGTAAAATAACAATCACCCCGTTGGATGAGCAGTTGATACAAAAAGCTCTTGAATGTGTGGAAAAGAATATGGACAACACAGACTATGCGGTAGAAGATTTAAGTAGTGACTTGGGGATGACTCGTATGAATTTATACCGGAAGTTACAGTCTATCACCGGGCATACCCCTACTGATTTTATAAAAAGTATCCGTTTGAAACGGGCTGCTCAACTGTTGCAAGGCAGTCAGTTGAACATAGTGGAAATAGCCGACCGGGTAGGATTCAGCTCTTCGAGCTATTTTACGAAATGTTTTAAAGAGATGTTTGACCTCTTGCCAACACAATATGCGGAAAAGTACAGAAATGAGCAGAAATAAGTATAATGTAGATATTAGATAAATAAATTCGATTAGAGAATAGGCAAATCCTTTTTATTGTTCGTAGTAACAGTAAAGAGGATTTTTTTATTGTAAGTTTAATCAAGAAAGAATGGAATGAATATATTAAGAGTGCTATCAGGAAGAAGAAAGTGGTTATTGGCTGTGTCCGTCGCATTTTCAACAATTGTAAGTGCGCAGTTGGTGACCTATCCGGAAGGAGTGGATACAGGTATGTCACATAATGATGACTATACCGTTCGGGTACGTGTGCCGGGAGGGGAATGGAAAGACTTGTTCGAATACAATGTCAATGTGGATATGGACAAGGTGCAGTCTGCTTCCATGGTGCAGTTTGATATGGGCAGTCCTGTAGAAGTAATGATGAAGAAAAACAACGGACTGATTCAGGACGTTCAGATTCGTCCGTTGGCAAAAGGGATACGCCACACTGTAAACCGGAACGCTATTCTGTTTACGTTGGAGAAACCGCAATACTTATCCGTAGAGTTTAATGGCGACCGCCTGCATAACCTTCATCTGTTTGCCAATCCTTTGGAAACGGAGATTTATACGGAAAACAATGAAAAAGTGATGTATTTCGGACCGGGCGTTCATCGTCCCCAAGACGTACCTAATAACCAGATACAGATTCCGTCCAATACGACTGTCTACTTGGCACCGGGTGCTGTAGTGAAAGCTAAATTATTGGTAGATAAAGCGGAAAACGTACGGATTATGGGGCGTGGTATTCTGGATCATCCGATTCGCGGCATTGAAGTGACTCATTCTAAAAACGTATTGATTGACGGAATTACAGTAGTAAATCCTGACCATTATACCGTTTTCGGAGGAGAATCAAACGGATTGACTATTAAGAATCTGAAATCTTTCAGTTGTAAAGGATGGAGCGACGGCATTGATATGATGTGTTGTAATGAGGTATTGATAGACAATGTGTTTATGAGAAACAGTGATGACTGTATCGCTATCTATGCCCATCGCTGGAGCTATTATGGCGGTTCTAAGAATGTGATATTACAAAACTCAGTTCTTTGGGCGGATATCGCTCATCCCATTAACATAGGAGGACATGGAAATGCTGCATGTGAGAAAGGCGAGACGATTGAAAATATAACTATCCGCAATATTGATATTCTGGAACATGACGAAGACGATCCCCCCTATCAAGGTTGCATGGCAATAGATTGTGGCGATAAGAATCTGGTACGTAAGGTACTATTCGAAGATATCCGTGTGGAAAGTATTCAGGAAGGGCGGCTGTTTCATGTCAATGTCCGCTTCAATCCGAAGTATGATAAACAGCCCGGTCGTGGTATAGAAGATATTACATTCCGTAATATTATATACAATGGAATAGGAGAGAGTCCCTCTCTGCTGCAAGGCTTTGATAAAGAGCGGGGAGTAAAGAATGTAACTTTCGAAAATGTGGTGATAAACGGAATACGGATGAAAAATACAGATGATTTTATAACGAATGAGTTTGTAAAAGGGATTAAAGTGAAGTAATAAAATTATCTTTGTAAGAACAATATATTGAATTGCGGTTATGAAAAATAGATATCTGGTACTGATTGTTTTATGTATTATATTTCAAATTCATTCCTTTGCCCAGGATATATTCAATACTGGAGTAGAAAAAGCGAAGCCTTTTTCTAATACGGCAGTCACTTTGAAACCCTCCTGGATTAAGCAACGTGAAGATTTGAACAGTAAATTTCTGAAATCATTAGAACCGGACAGGTTGTTACATAATTTTAGAGTGAATGCAGGATTACCGTCTGACGCACAACCGCTGGAAGGTTGGGAAGCTCCCAAAATAGGTTTGCGAGGACATTTCGTCGGACATTATCTTTCTGCCGTATCCTGCGCAGTGGAAAAATATCACGATCCACAATTGACCGATGCGCTGAACTATATGATTGAAGAATTATATAAATGTCAGCAAGCTTTTGGAAATGGATATCTAAGCGCATTCCCCGAAAAAGATTTTGATGTGCTCGAAACCCGTTATTCCGGTGTATGGGCTCCTTATTATACCTATCATAAGATTATGCAGGGATTATTGGACGCATACGTCCGGACAGGGAACAAAAAAGCGTATGACATAGTGATACAGATGGCCGATTACGTAGACCGTCGGATGTCGAGGCTTGATGCTCAGACCATTGAAAAGGTACTCTATAGTGTAGGCGCCAATCCTTCCAACGAAGCGGGGGCAATGAATGAAGTTTTATACAAGTTATATAAAGTATCACAAAACCCGAAACATCTGGCTTTAGCAAAGATATTCGACAGAGACTGGTTTCTTATACCATTATCTCAAAATCAGAATATTTTGTCCGGATTACATTCCAACACTCATTTGGTACTGGTGAACGGATTTGCCCAACACTATTCCATCATGCGTGATAAACCCTATTATGATGCAGTAGTGAATTTCTGGAATATGCTGATTAAAGATCATGCGTATGTAAATGGTTCGAGCAGTGGCCCCAGACCAAACGTCGTAACCCGAACTTCTCTTTCGGCCGAACATTGGGGAGTGCCCGGACATCTTAGCAATACACTGACAAAAGAGATTGCCGAATCATGTGTCTCTCATAACACCCAAAAGCTGACTTCAACCCTGTTCACATGGGAAGCTAATCCCACCTATGCAGATGTCTACATGAATACGTTCTATAATTCTATCCTGGCACTACAAAGTGCCCACACAGGAGCTTGTGTCTATCATTTGCCTTTAGGATCGCCACGTAAAAAAGCTTTCCTGAAAGAAAACGATTTTCGCTGTTGCAATGGCTCAACCATAGAAGCGTTTGCACTACTCAACTCCGGTATTTATTATCATAATGATTCTACCCTTTGGGTAAATCTCTATGTCCCTTCCGAACTCGATTGGAAAGAAAAGAATATTCGTTTAGAGCAATCCGGCGAATTCCCAATGAATTCCTCCGTAGAGTTTTCGGTTTCTGCGAAGAAGCAGACCACATTCAATTTGAACCTTTTTACTCCGTCTTGGGCTAAAACTGTGGACGTATTTGTGAATGGAGAAAAACAACAGACAGAAATAACTCCCGATTCTTTTGTAAGCATAAACCGGAAATGGAAAAATAAAGATAAGATAAAAATCGTTTTCCATTATGATTTTTACATAAAGACCATGCCCGACGATAAAAACATGATTGCTATATTCTATGGTCCTGTTCTTCTGGCGTTTGAAAATGGTTCCGAACTGATATTGAAAGGAACGCATCAGGATATACTGAAAGGTCTGAAAGTGCAAGGCGATGATAATTGTAGTTTTATTTTGCACAATGGCGGACAGGTATATTCGCTAAAACCTCTATATGCTATTGAGGAAAATAGCTATGGCGTATATGCTACTATAAGAAACTACTGATAATTGGTTAGCCTCCCCTTCAAACCTGTATGATAATACCTGCTAACTTACTTCCTATGTATTAATAGATAATTTCTTATCTATTAGAACTAAACTTCTTTTCCTTTAGTAGTAAACTTCCTTTCGACTTAAACTAAATTATAAATGGAAGCTTTGATTATAAAAATGAAACTTACGTTTTTATAATCAAAGCTTCCATTTATAAAAACGCAACTTGCATTTATAGATTATACTATGTTGAGAATAACTTTACTACTAAGGGAAAAGAAGTTTGCAATAGGAACCTGACAACTTTTCTATTAATAGTTGAGCAATAAATGTAACAGCCATATTCTCCGATGAAATGGGCTTTTTCGCTGTCTACAACCGCTTATGTTACCAATTTTGTATCATTTGTTACTACATTACCATTTCAAGATACCCTCTTCTTCTACTTTTGTACCATCAATCAACGATTAAAAAGAATGCTATGAGCGCACATGTAACCACATTAGAAGATTTCTTCTCGGAATGTTACCTCCAATACTCTGATATTATCAAGAGGTATATCGCTTCTCGTATTTATTACTCTTACGAAGCGGAAGATTTGGTGCAAGATGTTTTTGTACGTTTATGGGAACATAGAGCATTTGTGAATAAAGACACGGCTCGTCCGTTGCTTTTTACTATTGCACGTAATCTGGTGATAGATAAGATTCGTCGTCATTATAAAAAGGAAGATATTCTCTCTTATATATATAATGTACAAGAGACGAGCCGGAATACCACCGAAGAGACAGTCTATTCTAAAGAACTTCATATATTACATCGTCAGGTAGTGAATACGCTTCCTGACAGACGTCGTCAAATCTACGAACTTAGTTTTCGTGGAATACCCTCGCCTGTTATTGCTGACAAACTTTATTTGTCCGTCCGCACTGTTGAAGGGCAGTTACTACTTGCCCGTAAATCGGTACGGACTTCGTTAAAACAACAATTGGCAGGCTGATTTTACAAAAAATGTACTAACTTCAATTTTTAAATTAATATTATGAGAATTAACCCCAGTTTCTTATCTAGTAAAGGAGCCGTAATAGCTTTAGCTATGTTGATAGGCGGTTCATCCGGCACGTTGCTTCTGGCAAACACCGGAATAGAAGAAAACTTGATTGTTGCTCAAACGGGGAGAACAATCAAAGGAGTCGTTACAGACCAGAACGGTGAACCGTTGATTGGTTGTAACGTCGTTGTTGTAGGTTCACAAGAAGGAGTAATTACAGATTTCGATGGAAAATTCAGCTTGAAAGTGTCTGATAGGGCAAAACAGTTGAAGATTACCTATATCGGATATGTAGACCAGATAGTGACTATCGGCAATAGTCCCGAAATAAAGATAACACTGAAAGAAGACAATAATGCATTGGAAGAAGTAGTTGTTGTAGGTTATGGAACACAAAAGAAAGCTACGTTGACCGGTTCTATTGAGCAAGTGAGTGGCAAAGCACTGGATAGTCGTGCGGTAACTAATGTCGGTCTGGCATTGCAGGGACAGACACCGGGCTTGGCGGTGACTCGTTCATCCGCCCGTCCGGGAAATGAAGACTTGAAATTTCAGATTCGTGGAGCTACCTCTGTCAATGGAGGTGAACCGTTAATCATTATTGACGGAGTCCCTGCTTTGAATGGACAATCTTTTCAGAATATGAACTCTGATGATATTGAAAACATCAGCGTTTTGAAAGATGGTGCAGCCTCTATCTATGGTGCGAAAGCAGCAAATGGGGTAATCCTGGTAACAACTAAAAAAGGCAAAGGAAAAGTAAGCGTCGATTATAACTTCAATATGCGCTTCAATACCAATGGTATTACAGGATTTTCACCTTCCATGTCCGAATACGCCCAAATGTGGTTGGCTGCCAACGAAGAAGAAAAAGTGCCCGATTGGTGGGCATGGGTTTCACAGGCAAATATGGAGAAAATGGCGCAAGGTATTGAAGGCATCTATCCTACCCAGTATTATGGAGATATATTTATTGGTAATGCCAACCGTCTGGAGGAAATGTTTGCCACTCGTTTTTCTTATCAGCATAATTTGAGTATCTCCGGTGCCACTGATAAATCAGATTTCCGTATATCGGCAGCCTATGCCGATAATCAGGCCAATCTGGCAACAGCTTATGACGGACAAAAGCAGATCAACTTACGTTTGAACTATGGCTATCAATTAGCCAAATGGATAAGACTGGAGACAGGAGCAAGTCTGGTAAATACAGACACAGAGTCTCCTTCCGTAGGATTGGATAACTCCTTGTATGGTAATGACATGCCTTTCTTCCCTGCAAAGAACCCTTACGGGCAATGGTATGCCAATTTTGGTAACATAGGTGACCGTCAGGCTGTTGCTGCGACAAGCGATGGCGGACGAGATATTAAAAAGTCATTGACGACCCGTATTGATATGAAAGCGATTGTTGACATCTGGAAAGGAATCAGTTTTGAAGGTATGGCTTCTTTCCAGAATGAAGAATTCAGACGTGAACGTTGGGTGACTCCGGTGCAGACCTATGACTGGTTTGGAAATCCGGCTCAACAAATGATTAGCTCTACGGTTACAGGATTGAATACCACAGACCCTTCGAATCTGGCTCATAATAATCCGGGATACCTGACTGTTGCCGAAAACTATTTCTATCAATATTATTCTGCTTTGTTGAAGTATAACAAGACATTTGCCGGTGTGCATCATGTGTCTGTCCTTATGGGTATAAATGCAGAAAAGAAACAAGTAAAGAAGTTGGCTGCCGGTCGCAAAGACTTTGAGAATGATGGAGTGTATGATTTGAATCTGGCTGATGGCACGTTGCAAGGAAATAGTGGTGGAAAGTTTCAGAATGGTACTTATTCATACATTGCGAAAGTCAACTATGATTATGCGGAAAAATACCTGCTTGAATTGATGGGGCGTCGTGATGGTAACTCCAAGTTTGCCGACGGTTATCGTTTTCAGAATTATGGTTCATTCTCTTTAGGCTGGGTATTTACACAAGAGAATTTTATAAAACCCATATCTTCTTTTATTGGTCTCGACTTTGGTAAAGTACGTTTGAGTTACGGTAGTTCCGGAAATGATGCCGGATTGGGTAATTATGATTACGTATCAACGATTAACCAGGGAACCACTATTTTGGGGTCACCTGCCGGTACGCACATTTCCACCTCATTGAATAACTCCGGCTTGATTAGTCTGACCAGAACATGGGAACGCGTAGAACAGAAAAATATCGGTGTCGATCTGAACTTCCTGAACAATCGTCTGGTATTTAACTGGGATTACTTTATCAAAGAAAATAGAGGAATGTTGTCCACTGTTTCGTATCCTGCCCTCTTGGGAGGTACTGCTCCTAAAACAAATAGCGGACATTTACGTGTAAGAGGCTGGGAAGTTTCCATGACCTGGCGTGATCACATCAAGGACTTTTCATACTATGTCACAGCGAATGTAAGTGATACACGTAGTAAGCTGATGGAACTGGAAGGAGCTAATACCATTGCAGCCGGAAAAAATAAAACCCTGAATGGTTATCCGTTGAATTCTTTCTTTTTATATAAAACAGATGGTTATTTTCAGTCACAGGAAGAAGTGAATGCCTATTACGCAAAATATGGTGGAGTAGGGGCCTTGGCATCTTTGCCGGCAGGTGGTAGCACGGAGCTTCGTCCGGGTGATATCAAACGTCTGGATTTAAGTGGAGACCGTTCCATCTCTGCGGATGGTGGTGCATCCAGTGACTTGATTTACATGGGAGATGGCAATGCGCATTATTTATTTGGTATTACACTGGGTGGTTCGTGGAAAGGATTCGATTTTAACGCTTTATTCCAAGGAGTTGGAAAGCAATTAATTATGCGACAGGGCTGGATGGCTTATCCGTTTGCTACCAGATATACCAATCAAAATTCAAATTTCATGGGAAAGACCTGGACGGAAGATAATCCGACAGCAGAGTTTCCACGTCTGACTATTTATACGGAGCGTGCAAAATGGAATTATGAGAATAACGACTTCATGTTGCAAAATAACAGATACATTCGTTTGAAATCATTAGTCATCGGCTATACCTTGCCGCAAGTATGGACCCGGAAAGCAAAACTGGAAAAAGTTCGTGTTTACTTCTCCGGTAATGACCTGTGGGAGGCAACAAGCATAAAGGACGGATTTGATCCGGAAATGGGAGAGATGTCGCAAAACTCCGGCTATCCATTCTCCAGAACATGGTCGTTCGGTATTAATGTTGGTTTCTGATTCTATAACTTTTATAAATTTGATTGATATGAGAAAATTATATATAACAATTCTTTCCAGTTTGTTGCTTGGCTTGTCAAGCTGTTCGGACCTATTTCTGGATCTCGATCCGCAGGATCAGCGAACGGATGTGGTGTATTTTAAAAAGGCATCGGATTTTAAAGAATATACCACCGGCTTTTATGGTCAGCTTTTAGGATGGCGTACACCGTATGGAAAATATTCGATCTATAACTTTATGGATTCTTCTTCGGATTTGGCTTCCAATTTTCTGGCTTCACCGGAGGTAGGACGTGGAACTATCACTATTTCATCTTCAGATGAACGTTGGGATAAATGCTATGGTTATATACGTACCGTTAATATTTTATTTCAAAAGGCAAAAGATTATCCGGGTAATCCATCGGAAATAGCACCTTATCTGGCAGAAGCTTATTTCTTCCGTGCTTATAATTATTTTACATTGTTGAAAGCTTTTGGAGGAGTGCCCGTCGTTACGACTGTGTTGGATACAGACTCTCCGGAACTAAAATCTTCCAGAAATAGCCGTTACGATGTGGTTGATTTGATTCTTTCAGATTTGACGAATGCGATAGCTAGTCTTCCTATGGAACAGAATATCTCGGACACAGATAAAGGACGCGTCAGCAAATGGGCTGCTGAAGCCTTTAAGGCGCGTGTGTTGCTCTATGAGGCTACCTGGAGAAAATATAATGGCACATCAACAGACTTCTCCGGCTCTGCTGGACCTGCTAAAGATCAGGTAAATGAATTTTTGGATGAGGCTATCACTTTGTGTGACGATGTGATGAAGAGAGGCGGATATCAGATTTGGAATTACAATAGTAATGAGAAGATAAAAAATCAGAGTAACTTATACTTGTTTAATCTGGAAGACTCGGGAAGTAACCCGGCTGGATTGACTAAAACCAGTAATAAAGAATTCATTCTCTATGGTGTTTATGATATTAATTTAAGAACAGGTGGAATCAATTTGAGCCATACGGTTATGTCCATGATTCCGAGTCGTAAATTGATCGATATGTTTCTTTGTACGGACGGTAAGCCTATTGACAAATCTGATCTGTTCCAGGGATATCATAAAACGGGAGATGAGTTTAAGAACCGTGATTACCGGTTGATGAATTATATTAATGGTGGGACAGAACCGGTAGCAGGTTCGGTGACACTGGATAAAGGACTGGCTGGTTATGACTGTACAAAGTTCAAGGCCTACAACTACCCTACTTATCGTAAAGCAAATGATGAATCGGCTAATTATCCGGTATTGCGCTTGGCAGAGGTCTATTTGAATTATGCGGAAGCCTGCTATGAACGTCACGGAAAAGTGACCGATGCACAGTTAGCAGGAATTAACGAACTGCGTACGCGTGCCGGTGTGGCTGCACTGACTAACAAGCTGGTTGAAGATAATGAGTTGGATATGTTGGAAGAGATTCGCCGTGAACGTGCAATCGAGCTTTATATGGAAGGTTTCCGTTTTGATGATTTGAAACGTTGGGGCATTGCGGAAGATGCATTGAATGCTTCACGTTGCGGCATGGTTGTTGGTGGTGAAGGTTATGAAACAGATTTCAAAACAGCTGCAGGTGCTGCGACAGGTCGCTACATTCCGGAGACTTTTGTATGGGGAGAAGAAAAAGTACAGACAGGAAAAGGACTTTTGAACTGTGTGGTAATTAGTAGCAGTAAGAATCACTCGTTCGCCAAGAAACATTATTTATGGCCGATACCTCAGACACAGATTGATTTGAATCCGAATTTGAGACAGAATCCGGGATATTGATTAACTATTTAATAAGGATAAGATTATGAAGCGTTTATTAATAAAAACCATCAGTTACTGCTTGCTGGCTTTAGAAACAGTAGTCTTTACTAATTGCGAAAAAGACAGTAATATCAAACAGTATGTATATCCTGCTCCTGAAGTGTCGGATTATTCGCCGGCAGCGGGTTACGTGAAGTCTCGTGTGGCAATATTGGGTACTAATTTCGGTGACCGTACGGAAGCAGTGAAGGTCTCTTTCGGAGGAATACAAGCGAATAATATATTGTCTTGCAATAATAACTGTATCGTAGTGGAAGTGCCTGAAGGAGCAATGAATGGTGACATCACTTTGCAAGTGTGGACCCATTCCGTTAATGTGGGAAATTATGAGATCTGGCCTTCGCCTATCGTCTCTGAAATGATAACAGAAAGTGGCTCTACTATTGTCAGCCCCGGAGAAACTGTTACAATCAGGGGTACAGGTTTCGGCACGGCTAAAGAAGATGTTGTAGTGAAGTTTGGCGGTGTCAAAGCTACAGTGGCTAGCTGGTCGGAAACAGAGATTCGGGCAGTAGCTCCTCAAGATTTCCCTACGGGAGAGGTGGTTATTGTGGTGAATGGCTTTGAGGTAGTAGCCGGAGCGGCATTGAATCCGCTTGCAAAAGGAGACGTTTCGATTGCTTATCTGAAGAACTACAGGCAACCATTCAAGATAGATCCTGCTATGACTGATGCGCAATTGGGTACTAATCCCGGCACCTACTTACCTGCTGATTGGACTGTGAATACGGCAGCGCGCAGTATGCTGAATACAGGTGCGTCAGAGAAAGTGGCAGGTTTGAATAGTGATAATTTGCTTTTGCAGGCTGGTTGGGGTGCAAACAACTTTACGAATGGTAAACTCTATCAGACAACGACATTGCCGAAAGGAAAATACCGTTTAACAGTAAATATGAAGGAATACGGAGTGAAAACCAGTACGCTTTATTTAGCTGTTTCAGCAGGAAATGAGTTGCCCGATGTTACTAATATTGCAGATAATGAATCGGTTAAAGGATTTTATCTGGTTGAGGGAGAAAATAGATCTGCTTCTACCATACAGTTTGAATTTGAACTGACAGAAGAAAGTACGGACGTTGCTATTGGATTTGTTTGTTCTTTAACCGCAAACGGTTGGTTTAGAGCTACGGAATTAAAATTAGAATTATTATAATCGTAAAATAAAACAAAGAAACAGATGAGAAAAATATATTTAATATTACCGTTGTTGTTCTCATTGCTGATTATTTCTTGCGATGATGATGCAGAAATTGTAC
The DNA here is from genome assembly GCF_002632415.2 of Bacteroides celer. Taxonomy (NCBI): domain Bacteria; kingdom Pseudomonadati; phylum Bacteroidota; class Bacteroidia; order Bacteroidales; family Bacteroidaceae; genus Bacteroides; species Bacteroides celer. The sequence goes on from NZ_CP178209.1 coordinate 2,111,446, forward strand.
GGCTGACAAATGAAAATCCAGTTTTGTCGGTTTCCAATATATCACCTCAACGTGGCTATGCCGGAACAGAAATCACTATTGAAGGAGTTAACTTTGGAGCTGCTAAAGAATTAGTGAAGGTGTTTTTTGCAGGTATGGAAGAACCGGTAGAGTTGCTTACTTGCGAAGATACCAAACTAGTAGTAAAGGTTCCGGGAAATGCAGTTAGCGGTCCTTTGACTATTGAGGCGAACAAGATGAAGGTTGTAACGACAGATTGGCTCTTTACAGTTATTCCCGATCCTGAAATGACGGAAATATCACCGGCAAGAGTGCTAGGCAATACGGAAGTGACGATTACCGGTAAGAATTTCGGCACCGTGAAAGAAAACGTGAAGTTGTATTGCACCATAGAGGGCGAGGATGTGCCTTTTACAATAAATTCATGTACAGATGAAGAAATAAAGGCTATTGTTCCCGAAACTACGATATTTGGAGAATTTGATGTCAAATTACAAGTTCAGGGAAAAGCTGCCAAGAACACACTGAAGATCACTTTGCTTGAGAAGCCGACTATCACTACCATAAAATCAGACAATGTATTGAGTGGAAGCTTTGCATTTGCAGGAGATAAAGTGACTATTTTCGGTACAGGCTTTGGAACCGATCCTTCAGCTGTTACAGTCAAATTCGGAGATATAGTTGCTGCTTCCGTTGAATCTTGTGCAAACGGAAAGATAGTAGCGATAGTTCCTGCAAATTTTGTAGGTGGTAAAGTGACTGTAACAAAAGATGAGCTTTCTTCTACTTCTACGGATGAATTGAAAGTGTTGGCGGCTAATACAGACATATCAAGTTATGTGCTGAAAAATTATAAAGCTCCGTTTGCCCGTAATGAATTTAAAGATGGACAAGAAAGCGACGCGAATACTTGGGCTGAACCTGCTGATTGGATAGTGAATGAGGCTGCGCAGAATTTATTGAATAGGTATAAGAATAATGTCTGGTGTACAGTGCCCGTTGGAGGATTGAATTTGAATACGCAAGGTGAAGGAGTGGCATTGGCTATGCAGGCTGGTTGGAACAATGACGCTGTTGTAGGCACAACATTAATAAATAATGGTAAGATGTATCAGAACGTTATTTTGCCAAAAGGTTCTTATAAACTGGAAGTTACCTATGGTGAAGTAGTCTTGAAAGGTAATCCTTATGTTGCGATTAGTAAGAATAAAACAGAATTGCCAAATCCGGGTGATTTGTCTGGAAGTAATGGTGATGTATTTTGGAAATTTGTAGCACATGGCAAGAATGATCCTGTTGCAATTCAGGTTATTCCTTTTGATTTATTGGAGACAACAGAGATTTGTCTTGGCTTTACAGCTAATTTGTCAAAAGGTTCTTGCTTTAAAGTCACTGAACTCAAACTGGTTTATGTAGGTGAATAGTTTTAATTTATAAAACGAATAAATATGAAAAATATATATTATTTGATGTTCATAAGTCTATGGTCGTTGGCAACAGCTTGTGGCGACGATATTGATCCGATAGAAAGAAACTGGGTAACGGATAATGGTGATACCGATATTCCTCACAACATCGTTATAAAGGATGAAAGTGTGGCAATGATTCATCCAGGAGGCTTACATAGTGCGGAAGATTTGACACGTGTGAAGGAAAAAGTGGAGATGGGTGAATCTCCATGGACTGAAGGCTGGAATAAATTTCTCGAGAACAATCACTTCCAGGCATCTGCTTCGATGGCAACGACTGCTAGCGGGCTTAAGCTCCCTAATATAACAGTTCTGCCTAATCCCACGGCGAAGCTTATCAGAGGAGGAAATACAGTTTGGGAATCGGAGCCGGACAATTATAATAATGCTGCCAATCAGGCTCATGCAGCCTATCATTATGCTTTAGCCTGGAAGATAACGGGTGATGTGAAATATGCGCAGGCGTCCATTAATATTCTGAATGCATGGGCTACGGTCTGTAAGTCTATCAATGGTGACTCCAATCTGTCGTTGGCTGCCGGATTGTATGGCTATCAGTTTGCTAATGCCGGAGAGCTTATGCGTGATTATTCTAATTGGAGCTCTGATGAATTTAAAGCATATCAGAAGTGGATGGTAGATGTCTTTTATGTTGCTAATCATGATTTCCTTGTAAGACATCATGGAGCTAATGTGATGAACTACTGGGCAAACTGGGGACTGGCAAATCTGGCGTCTATGTTGTCAATTGGTATTTTATCCGACCGTCGCGACATTTATAACGAAGCCGTTGATTATTTGTTAAATGGTGATGGTAATGGCTGTTTGAAGAAAACAATCGTTCATGTATTTGATGGTGATGATGCAGGTTTGGCACAAATTCAGGAGAGTGGACGTGACCAGGGACACTCTACATTGGTGATAGGTTTGTTAGGAGTTATAGCTCAAATGACATACAATCAAGGAGACGATTTCTACGGTTATAATAACAATGTCATTTTAAAAGCGTCGGAATATGTAGCTAAGTATAATGTAGCAAGATTGGATGTTCCCTTTGTGGAATATAATGGTTATCATGGAGTACATACGGAAGTCAGTGCAGACGGTAGAGGATCGACACGTCCGATGTATGAAGTACTCTATTGGCATTATACAAGAATCAAGAATGTGGAGCCCAAATGGATGCAATATACGTTGATGGGGGTAAATCAGATGCGTCCGGAAACAGGTGCGCAAACAGGTGATAGCGGAGGTGCTTATGATCTGTTGGGATATGGTACCATGATGTATCCGAGATAAAGTTTTTAATTATTTATAAATACAGGCTGATATCTTTGACGTATCGGCCTGTATGTTCTATATTAGACAGGAAATTTAATGATAAAAGTTGTAAGATATTATATGAATAAGAGACTATGGGTATTATTACTGCTTTCTACGGTTGCACTATATAGCATATCAGCTTCTGCAAAAGAATCCTTAATAACTTATGCCGCTCCCCAAGGAGCAGCATTGAATGATGATTTCACCGTTCGGGTTCGGCAGAAAGGAGGAGAATGGACTACATTGTCTACTTATCTGGTCAAGGTTGATGAAGTAAAGAATACCAAGCATCGTGTAGAAAATGCTTCGATGGCGACTTTTGATTTTTCAGGAACGGTAGAAGTAGCTGTTACCTATAATCGGGGAAAAGTGAATTCGGCAAGAATTCGCCCTCTTTCATATCGCATCCCCTCTCAAATAGAGAATAATACAGTCACCTTTTCATTGACTCGTCCCGGTAACTTGTCGGTAGAGGTAAATGGGGATATCTTCCATAACCTGCATTTGTTTGCCAATCCGATTGAAGAATTTGTGCCCGATAAAAATGATCCGGATGTACTCTATTATGCTCCGGGCGTACATACTTTAGAAAACGGAGAACTAAAAGTTCCTTCTGGCAAAACAGTTTATCTGGCGGGTGGTGCTCTTCTGATGGGGCGTGTAGTGATTGATAAGGTACATGATGTCAAGTTGATAGGAAGAGGAATCATTGACCATACAGTGAAAGGAGGCATCAGGATTGCTAATTCACAGAATGTGTATGTAGAAGGTATTGCTGCTACACAGTGTTCTACAGGAGGTTCGGACCACGTTACCATTCGTAATGTGAAGTGCATCAGCTATTATTCATGGGGCGATGGCATGAATGTGTTTGCCAGTACCAATGTTTTGTTTGATGGTGTTTTCTGTCGTACCTCGGATGACTGTACCACAGTTTACGGAACTCGTCTTGGTTTTGTGGGAGGATGCAATCATATAACGATGCAGAATTCTACTCTTTGGGCCGACGTGGCTCATCCTATTTTCATAGGACTTCATGGAAACACAAAAGAACCGGAAGTACTCGAAAACCTGAATTATATTAATATTGATATATTGGATCATAAGGAGAAACAAGTGGACTATCAAGGTTGCCTTGCTATCAATGCAGGGGATAACAACCTGGTGCGTAAAGTACGTTTTGAGAATATCCGTATAGAGAATTTCAGACAGGGACAAATTGTGAACCTGCGTATCTTTAATAATGAAAAATATTGTACAGCTCCCGGAAGAGGAATTGAAGATGTGTTATTTAAAAACATATCATATACAGGAGAGAACGCAGAGCTGTCTATAATGGAAGGACATAATGAGGAGCGTAAAGTGAAAAATATCCGCTTTGAGAATCTTTCTATTAATGGCGAGTCCATTTATGACGAAATGCCGGATAAACCGAAATGGTATAAAACGGCGGATATGGCCCGCTTTTATATTGGGCCGCATGTAGAAGGGGTTACTTTCACAAAAACAGATATAATAAGATGATGAGAAAACTATTACTATTGATTTTTCTATGCAGTTTCTTTGTTGGCATGAATGCGCAAATCACAGAGCGTAAACGACCGGAAGAGTGGCAGTTTTTAATTAAAGGCGGACGTTTTATGGATCGTTTCCAGCCTATGCCGGGAAGCGTTATTTCGAAAGATGTATGGGGAACCGATAGTGTACGTCTCCGATATGTAGACAATGGCATTGAACTTCCAAAGACTTCTTTCTGGGGAGGAAACATCTTGCAGACTTCTGATGGTCAGTATCATTTGTTTGTTTGCGGATGGCCCGAAAATTCTCCAAAGGGACACATGTTTTGGCCAAACTCTACAGTCTATCATGCTGTTAGTGAGCATTTACATGGACCATTTACTATACAGAATTCAATAGGTAAGGGGCATAATCCGGAGGCTTTCATTGCGAAAGACGGGCGTATAGTGGTTTATGTAATCGATGGTTATTATATTGCTGATAGCGTGGATGGCCCTTGGACGTATGGTAAGTTTAATTTTGACACCCGGGACCGGAAAATTATAGAAGGATTGTCTAATCTTACATTTACTCGTCGGCAGGATAATTCTTATCTGATGGTTTGCCGTGGTGGTGGCGTGTGGGTAAGTCGTGACGGACTTTCCACTTACAACCAGTTGACGGATAAAAGGGTATATCCCGACGTGGACGGACGTTTTGAGGATCCTGTTGTGTGGCGGGATTCTCTTCAATATCATTTAATTGTAAATGATTGGTTAGGACGAATCGCCTATTACCAACGTTCGAAAGACGGAGTACATTGGATCACTGAACAAGGAGAAGCATACGTGCCCGGTGTGTCATTCCATAAGGATGGATATGTAGAGCATTGGTTCAAATATGAACGTCCGAAAGTTTTTCAGGATAAGTATGGGCGTGCTGTTCAGATGAATTTTGCCGTTATTGATACTATTAAGTGGAATGACCTTCCCAATGACAATCATAGTTCCAAAAATATTTGTATTCCACTGAACAAGGGATTATTACTTTCTGTCTTAAATCAGGAACCGATAAAACTGGATACACGAACTATTGAAGTCAAGATAGCGGCAGAAGATGATTTTAATCCACAAACAGAAGTGGATATAGAGTCTTTGCGCTTTGGTTCGTATGCGGAAGTAAATTTCGGACGAGGTTGTAAACCTCTTCGGACCAGGAAATCCGGTAAAGATTTGATTGTCGTTTTTAGTGGAAAAAATAGTGGTATTACGGAAGATGAGTTTGCACCCAAAATGATAGGAAAAGATAAGAAAGGTAATTTGATATATGGATATGCCCGTCTGTCATATGTCTGCTATACGCCTCCATTACTTTCGGCACGTCGGCCTGTATATGATAAGGAGAAAAGCAAGCTGGATGTGAGAATTGAAAATTTCGGTTTGTCAACTTCTAAATCGACAGTTGTAGTGGTGACCTGTAATGGAAAATCGGTAGCGAAAGGAACTGTAAAAGCATTGAAACCTTATGAGATGATAACAATTTCATTGGATGTCAACTCTCGTTTAATCGGAGATGTTACTGAATATAAAGTCGAATTCCATTAGCCAATGTCAGTTGGTATAGTTACTAATTGAAAGTTAAGTCAGTGTTCTGATAGGTGAGGGCACTGGCCTTTTTTATTGGGGTAACAGGGAAAATTCGTATCTTTGTTCAAAATAGAACATCGAAGTATAAAGGAAAGATAAAATAAACACTATGATTAACAAGATGATAGGCATTGTGCTGATTATATGGGTTGGAAGTTTTCAGAATCTTATATTTGCTCAGAGTCGTTTTGTACATCCGGGTATCACCTATACGCAAGGTGATTTGGATAGGATGAAAGCAATGATTGCAGCAAAGCGGGAACCTTATTATTCCACTTTTCTAAAACTAAAAGAATCACCTTATTCGTCATTGACAGCATCGGTCGTGGATAGGGGAGAGCAGATACGGGAAGGGAAATTTAACGGAACAATTGGTGTAGACGGCAGGCATGCTCATGATTTGGCCTTGCTTTGGCATCTGACAGGAGATGAAGCCTATGCACGCAAAGCCGTAGAATATCTGAATGCGAATTCTTATTATACCAATACAAGTAGTCGTGGGACAGGTCCTTTGGATAATGGGAAGATTTATCTGTTGATAGATGCGGCGGAACTGATGCGGGATTATGAAGGATGGAAAAAAGAAGACCAGCAGCGGTTTAAAGATATGTTGGTTTATCCGGGGTATAGTAATACGGAAGATTTCTTTTCTAAATATGCCAATTACATGGATGATTCCAAGAATGGAGTGACTTTCTACTGGAACATATACAACTTCGATGCGGCACGTTTCGGCAATCAGGGATTATTTGCGGCACGCGGTATGATGGCGATGGCAATTTATCTTGATAATGAAATAATGTATCACCGTGCCTATCGTTATTTGTTGGGGATGAAGCATCGGCAGGATGATCTTTTTTACCCTTCCGGTCCTGCTGTTACCAGTGAAGAACCGATTAAAAGAACATCGACAATGCTGGATTATCAATTGCAGGGAAGAGAGAAAATGGTTGCAGACTATGGATATGATGAACAGTTGCAATATTATATTTATCCGAATGGGCAATGTCAGGAATCCAGTCGTGACCAGGGGCATGTATTGGCAGGAGTGCATAATTATGTCGCGATAGCAGAAATGGCTTGGAATCAGGGGGATTCTTTGTATAGTTGCCTGAATAATCGTATCTTATCAGGACTGGAATGGAACTATCGTTATAATTTGTCAGTGGTACAGGCTTATGACGATCAGCAAACACCGTGGGAACCTACCGGATTTACAAAGAATCCAGAAGAAGCGACTTTTGACAACGGTAAATATCTGCAAGTGAAAAGTCGTAGCGGACGTTGGGAATCTGTAGATATCTCACCTCAGGGTCGTGGAGATGTCGCCGGAAGTGGTGGTACACGGGAAATTGCTTTGGCTCATTATGCGGTGCGTGCCGGTCTACCGGAAAAAGACTATATTTGGTTGAAGCGTTATCGTGATTATATGATAGAACATCATGGCTGTGAAAACTGGGGAGTAGCACCCCACTGGTTTTACGAGTGGACTGGATGGGGCACATTAACGAAGCGACTGACTCCCTGGATGGCTGGTGAGCCGGTAAGTTTTTCTTCAGGAAAACGGATTTCCGGCATACATACTTTACCCGGCACTATTCAAGTAGCTGACTATGATTATTATTGTTTGTCCGAGAACCCTGAAGGACATACCTATCATAATATAGGAACGAAACGAGGAAATGCATATCGTCCGGATGGAACTGTGGAGTTGAAGAAGAATGGACAAGAATATGTAGTAACACAAGTGGAAGATGGCGAATGGTTGAACTATACAGTGAAAGTTCCGGTCACAGGAACATATACTGTGTATGTCACTTATCGGTCGAAAACAGAATCAGTCTTGTCCGTAGCTTCGGATCAAGGAACGGAGACTGCTCTTTTTTCTCTTCCGGCATCTACTCAATGGCAGGAGAAAAAGATAGGAGAACTTACCCTTTCTTCCGGAGCATGTGTGTTGCGTTTATGTATAAAGAAAGCAGGAAAAGACTTATCTCTTGGTAAGATTCATATCAAATAATAAAGGAGAAAGAGAAAATAATCATAGAAGGAATTTAGTTCTTCGAGTTATTTTTCAAAATGCTTTAATAAGATGTTTGAGATGCTATCTAAGTAGTATGTAGGAGAGCACGAGAAAAAAGAAAAAAGGAAAAAACGTCAGACTGTGATATAAATTATTACTTTTGCATCAAATAGATCGGATGAGTAGTTGATTTTGAGAGAATATTCAATAAAGTTTTTATTTATAATCTATATTTATATGAAAGTATTAGTTTTTATTTCATTGGTCGGAAGTTTATTGTTGGCTTCTTGTGGAGGTAGTGGTTCAAAAGGTAATGCAAACGCACAAGAGGTAAATCCGGCAGATACTATTTATTTGGGTGATTTGCGTGAAAAGTTTGAAGGAGATAGCATCTTCTTTAAAGTTGTTGCTCCAGACTTGATGTTGATGGACTATCAGTATTTCTGGCCTGCAACGGAATCGGAAGCAATAGGAAAAGGCTTGACGCAAGAATACTATAAACGCGTTAAGAAAGAAATAACAGATACGAATGAGGCAATCAAAAGAGGCGTAATGAAAGGTGCCAATATAAAGCGTATACCTGATTTCCAAGAATTGCAAAAGAATAAATAAAATAACTGCAATGATCTAATATCATCAATGCAAATTTGGGAACAAGAGGGAGTCAAAATCCTTATAAATTAAAAAAATACCCTCGTTACAGATAGTTATAGCGAGAGTGATATTGTTGAAAGGGGGAGGTCACCCTCTTGTTTTTTTCGGCAAAGAGAACCGTTATTCGTGCTTTTTGCCGCATCTATTTTATAGAAAGAGGAATAAACCTATCGTAATGGAGTGAATGAACCTATATAAATACGTTCTATTTTTAGGGAAGTGGCATTCGTTCCGGATAACCCTGTCACTTCTGATTTATAATCTTCCGTCACATCTTCCACTAACCAATAAGGAATCGGGCCAAGGTCTCGTGTGGTGATACTCTTTGAAGTATCGGGACGTTCGGGAAGTTTAAATTTGCAGTCATACTCTTTACCATTGATTGTAATTTGGAATGTAGTGCCTGACTCTGATGTAGAGCGGGAGAAGCTTCCTTCTATTTTCGGAGTATTATCTTTACTAGTAACAATTGTCACTTTACCACTACTTTTTTGGTCATAAGAGAAAGCTATTCCTCCTGTAGCTTGTATACCCGCTTCATCCTTTATCTTTTTTATGACCGCTTCTAGTTTTTCTTTTTGTTGTTCATCTAACAGACTTTCATCTATTCCTGTGATTCTTGCTTCCACAGAATTCACTGAAAAAGATTGTTTGCCGTTAACGACCTTTAGCCCTATTTTTATGATTCTTCCATCAGCGTCTTTTACCATCAATGACGTGCTGCCCAGTTTTATAGAGCTGATCCGAATATCATTGTTCTCGTCCACATAAGCTGTAGCAATTTGCCCATCGGCTATTTCTGCTGTATAAGGAGCTACGCCACCCTTAATTCCCAACTTTGTTCCTCCCGTGATTGACAAACTGGCTTCACTAATAGGAGGTTCCGGGCCGAGCATCACTTCCCAGTATTCAAACAGGTAAAAATCGTCAGCTTCGTCGCTGCATGAATAAAATACAGGAAGGGAGCATAATAGAATAAATAGTAGACAGAGCTTCGTCATTTTTGCTTTCATAATATTCTTCTTTTTTATTTCTTCACAAAAGTAAAGCTCCTTTCCTGTATTTCAAAGTATATTGATGAAAAATAAGATTAAAACTCTATCTTATGTTGTTTCTCATCATCCACCACAGCCATCATTCCTTCTACCTGTGCTAAAGCCAGCATACGTCCGTGGAAAGAATAACCGGCATTGTAGCCTTTATCCTCATCTCCGAGCATCATTCGTCCATGATCTACGCGCATGGGAAGTCCCGGATTCTCTTTCTCGAAAATGCGGATGAGATCAATCAGATGTCCTCTTCCTGATAGATGAGAACTTTCGATGAAGTTTCCACCCGGCATGGCCTCTGTACTGCGTAGATGAACGAAATGGGTTCTTCCTGCAAACTTCTTCGCCAATTCACGAGTATCATTATGTGCACCTGCGCTAAGAGAACCTGCACAGAAAGTCAGCCCATTATGCGGATTGTCTACGGCATTCAGAAACCAGGCTATATCTTCTTCATTGGTGACAATACGGGGTAGGCCGAGAACCTGGAATGGAGGATCATCCGGGTGTACACACATATTGATACCATATTCATCGCATACAGGCATAATTGCAGAAAGGAAGTAACACATATTCTCTCGTAAAGCGTCCCGGTCTATGTCTTTATATAAACCTAACAGACGTTTGAATATAGCAACCGGGTTTTTATCTCCTTCTTTGATATTACCGTTCACAAATCCTTGTGTCTTGACGATAATAGTATCAATCAAATTGTCCTTTTCGGTCTCCGTAATCACTTTGTCCAGTTCGGCAACTTTATGCAGTTCTTCTTTTGTATAGTCTTTTTCAGCTCCTTCACGTTCCAGTATTTTGATGTCGAAGTAAGCGAAACGAATACGGTCGTAGTAAAGCGAACTGGTACCGTCCGGCCAAGGGTACTGTAAATCCGTACGTATCCAGTCGATTACCGGCATGAAGTTGTAACAGACTGTTTTCACTCCGCATTTACCCAGGTTGGCAAGACTTACTTTATAATTTTCAATCAACTGTTCACGTTCCGTACCCGCATACTTGATTGCCTCACAAACCGGAAGGCTTTCCACGACCGACCAGCGCAACCCATACGATTCAATATACGATTTTAAATCGTTGATGGCTTCTACTGTCCAAATCTCTCCGTTCGGTACCTCGTGTAATGCAGTGACGATTCCTTCAACACCTATCTGACGGAGCATTGGCAAGGTGATTTTATCTTTCTTGCCGAACCATCTCCATGTTTTTTCCATCATAGCGTTTGAATAAATTAAAAGATTAAATATTAAACGCCGCTGAATGCACTGAAACCACCATCGATAGGCAACATAGCTCCCGTTACGAAACTAGCGGCTTCACTGCACAGAAATTGTACAGCACCATTCAATTCTTTGATATCGCCGAAACGATTCATCGGAGTTTTGGCTAATACCTTTTTACTTCTGTCGGTCAATGAACCATCCGGGTTGATAAGTACACGACGGTTTTGGTCACCGATAAAGAATCCCGGAGCGATAGCATTTACACGGATACCATCACCGTATTTTAGTGCCATTTCGCTTGCCAGCCATTGGGTGAAGTTGGCTACTGCAGTTTTAGCGGCCGAGTAACCCGGTACACGGGTGATAGCACTATAAGCAGCCATAGAAGATACATTGATGATGCATCCTTTCTTCTGTTTTGCCATTACCTTACCGAATATCATAGACGGATAAACTGTACCGTTCATATTCAGGTTAGTCACTTTTTCCCAGCAAGAGATGTCCATATCATAGAAGTGCTGATCCGGTTCGAGAGTGGCTCCCGGCATATTGCCACCGGCAATGTTCAATAGAATATCGATCTTTCCCCATTTGGCAACGACTTCTTCGGCTACTTTCTCCAGGCTGGCGATGTCAAGTACATTACCGATGATGCCGATTACATCGTCACCGTATTGCTTAAGTTCAGCCACGCGGTTGTCCAGTTGTTCCTGACGAATGTCAATAGCTACAACTTTTGCTCCCTGCTGTACAAAGTGTTGGGCAATATTTCCACCCAGTACACCACCTGCTCCGGTAATAACAGCAACTTTACCGGCAATACTAAATAATTCGTTCATGGTTTCTATCAAATGTTTTTATGAATGGATGCAAAAATAGCGGGTTTTTATACATGCTATGATGCGTATTTTTGCAAGATATTTACCTATCTTTGCAAAAGCAGTTTAGAAAGGAGATTTATGAAGAAGATAATGAATGAGAAGTTGACTATTACGACTTCTAATCCCGTCCGTGCCCGCTTTTATGAATATCCACGTTTCACGTATCCGTGGCATTTTCATAGTGAGTATGAAATTATTTATGTGGAGAAGGGAGAGGGGGATTGTCTGGTGGGTGACAGCATTATCTCCTATTCAAAAGGTGATTTGATTCTTTTCGGTTCCGAACTGCCTCATAGTATGCAAAGTCCACCGGACGGCGGGGAAGAATCTGATAACGAAGAAAAATCCGAACCGAAAGTAAGAGGAGTCAATATTCAGTTTGAGAAAGATTTTATGCATTATTCAATTTCTCAATACTCCCAGTTTATTCCTATCAGGAATTTATTGGAGGATGCTTGCAGAGGAATTAAATTCACAATTACCCGTTCGGGGAAAATCATTAAGTTATTGGAACAAATTCCTTCTGCCAAAGGAGCAGATCAAATCATCCTGTTGCTTTCACTTCTACAGATGATGGCTACCAGTAATCATAAGAAATATCTGACTACTTCTCATTATACTCCGTTCCCTTCTATTATGCGTAATGAAAGAATGGAAAAGGTGATTGCCTATTTGAATAAACATTATACCGAGTCTATCGGTCTGGATGAAATTGCTTCTTATACAGCGATGAATCCTGCTGCTTTCTGCCGATACTTTAAAGAAAACACAGGAAAGACATTTAAAGAGTATGTACTTGATATGCGTATCGGATATGCTTGTAAACTATTGAATAGTAGTATGATGAATATATCTCAAATCAGTGCTACGTGCGGATTTGAATCACCTGTACATTTTAACCGCATTTTTAAAAGGGTGACAGGAATGACACCTACTTTTTATAGGGAACAGATGGAATAAGCTTTTCAGGCAATAAACATTTGAGTATAATTTCTTTCTCGTTCGTATATAATAGGAAAGATGAATAAACATGAACGTAAATAGAATGAAGAAAAGAATTTTGCTTTTGTTGTTGGTGATACCGGCATTGGTAAAAGCGCAAGATGTGATGACAGAAACCCGTCAGGAACTGACGTCTCCCGACGGAGCTTATCGTTTTACCTTTTATCAACGTGCGGTGAGAGAGGATAATGCACAAATGTATTATACCTTGACTTATAAAAATCGTCCGGTGATTGAAGAAAGTAAATTGGGGGTTCTGATTGAAAATCAGTTGTTTGAGTCGGCGTTGGGAGTTCCGAATGATACTTGTCATTTTTGGTGTGAAAATCTGAGGTTGACAGGGGCTGAACAACGAAAGGCGGATGAAACATGGAAGCCCGTATACGGCGAACGCGCGGAGGTTCGTGATTGCTACAATGAGATGACTTTGAAATTCAAAAAGGGAGAAGGGAATGGCAATCAGGACGGTGGTTATGATAAGCGTAAGAATTACTTTATGAACATTATTGTTCGTGCCTATAATGAAGGAATTGCTTTTCGCTATCATTTTCCGGAAACGACAAATGGACTTTTCTTACATATCGTCGGCGAGCAGACTAGCTTCACAATGCCTGAAGGAACGATGGCATATTACGAACGTTGGGCACAAGGACCTTGTGTACTTCGTCCGTTGGAAGGATGGGGCAAAGAGGAGAGTGAGCGTCCTTTGACCTTGAAACTGCCTGATGGATTATCTGTAGCTTTGTTGGAAGCGGAAATGGTGGATTATGTTCGTGGTAAATTCCGTTTATCGGCAGAGAAACCTTCCACTTTGGAGACAAGCCTGTATAGTAGTGTCGATATTATTTCTCCTTACAGTACTCCGTGGCGTGTAATCATGGTTGGCGAACGTCCGGTCAATTTAATTAACAATAATGATATTGTCTTGAATCTGAATCCGGCTTGCAAACTGGCTGATACTTCTTGGATCAAACCCGGGAAAGTATTCCGTTCGGGCGACTTGAAACAAGATAGAGTGAAAGCAGCCATTGACTTTGCGGCAGAACGTGGTATTCAGTATGTGCACATGGATGCAGGATGGTACGGACCTGAAATGAAAATGAGTTCGGACGCTACTACTGTTTCTCCTGATAAAGACCTTGATATACCCGCTTTGTGTAAATATGCCGAATCGAAAGGAATCGGACTTATGGTGTATGTCAATCAGCGTGCATTAGTGCAGCAGTTGGATACTCTGTTGCCTTTGTATAAAAAATGGGGATTGAAAGGTATCAAGTTCGGTTTTGTACAGATAGGTAATCAGCGTTGGAGTACTTGGCTGCATGATGCAGTTCGTAAATGTGGAGAATATGGTCTGATGGTAGATATTCATGACGAATATCGTCCGACAGGTTTCAGCCGTACTTATCCTAACCTGATGACGCAGGAGGGTATTCGTGGAAATGAAGAAATGCCGGATGCCACACACAATACGACTCTTCCTTTTACCCGCTATCTGGCAGGTGCAGGAGACTATACGCTTTGCTATTTCAATAACCGGGTGAAGAATACGAAAGCACATCAGTTGGCGATGGCAGCTGTGTATTACAGTCCTTTACAATTTATGTTTTGGTATGACAGACCGGAATTCTACCAGGGAGAAGAAGAACTGGAATTTTGGAAAGCAATTCCGAGTGTATGGGATGACAGCCGCGCGTTAGATGGAGAGATTGGTGAATATATCGTTCAGGCACGTCGTTCGGGGAATGACTGGTTTGTAGGAGCAATGACGAATACGGAAGCCCGCACAATTACATTGACTACGGATTTTCTGGAACCGGGTAAGAAGTATATGCTTCACCTGTACGAAGATGATGACAAGCTGAATACACGAACGAAAGTACGCAGTACTCATAAGAGGATAAAAGCCGGAGATAAGCTTGTTTTGAAGCTAAAATCAAGTGGCGGAGCCGCATTGCATTTCACTCCACTGGAAAAATAAATTAGTTGTTTATAGATAAATGCAACTATAATAAATGCAATTATAAGAAGCATTATGAAGAAATATTTTCTTGTTGTTTTGTTATCTCTATTCATGCAGACTACCCGAGTTGCAGCAGCTCCCTGGCAGTGGTCCGTAGAAATAAAAGAGCTGATTTCAGAAGAGACAAACGCCCATCCTTCTGCCTATCTATGGATACCGGAAAACTGCAAACAAGTCCGTGCCGTCATCATTGGGCAACATAATATGACCGAAGAGACAATTTTCGAGCATCCTGAATTTCGGAAGAATATGGGTAAACTGGGAATTGCAGAGATATGGATCACTCCCGGAATAGACCAACGATGGGACGTGACAAAAGGTACCCAGCAAATCTTTGAAACAATGATGAAGAACCTGTCTGAAATAAGCGGGTATACAGAACTGGAGTTTGCCCCGGTCATCCCTATCGGACACTCGGCAATGGCTACTTATCCGTGGAACTTTGCCGCTTGGAATCCCGAACGTACATTGGCCGTACTTTCTATTCACGGTGATTCTCCCAGAACTCATTTGACAGGCTACGGAAGTGCAAATTTGGATTGGGGAAACCATACGATTGAAGGTATTCCTTCATTAATGGTAATGGGGGAGGACGAATGGTGGGAAGACCGATTGATAACTTCCTTCGATTATCGCCGTGAATATCCGAATGCTCCCCTTTCATTCCTTGCAGATGCAGGACATGGACATTTCGATATATCCGATGAATTGATTGATTATCTTTCTCTTTTTCTGAAAAAGGCAGTGCAATATCGGTTGCCAAACCATTCTCCATCGAATACTCCGGTTCTGTTAATTCCGGTAGAAGCAAAGAATGGATGGCTGGCAGACCGCTGGCGAAAGAATGAAAAGCCTACAGCCGAAGCCGCTTCCTATGATAAGTATAAAGGAGACAAGACCCATGCGTTTTGGTATTTTGATAAAGAAATGGCAGATGCCACAGAAAAATATTACGCCAATGAGCGTGGAAAGACAGAGCAGTACATCGGCTTTGAGCAAAAAGGAAAACTGATTACTTTCAATCCGAAATCCCATGTACGTATGTCTCCTTCTTTTCAACCCGAAGCGGACGGAGTCACTTTCCACCTGAAAGCAGTGTACACAGATACGTTAAGGAACGAATATTCAAAAGAACACAGTACGCATCCCATTCGAATGTCGAGAATTTGCGGTCCGGTGGAAGTGGTGAATGATACAACTTTTACTGTTCGTTTCTATCGGATGGGATTGGATAATCCTAAACGTACAGGAGGCATCTGTCTGATGGCTTCCGTAAAACAGGATCATAAATACCGGAGTGCCGTTCAGCAGGTAGAGATTCGTATTCCTTACCGGAATAAGGAAGGGATACCCCAAAGTATAATTTTCCCGAAACTATCCGATGTAAAAGCTTCAGTGAAAGAAATAAGTTTAAATGGAACTGCTGACTCCGGCCTTCCGGTTTACTATTATGTAAAAGAAGGTCCGGCAGAGATAAAGGGAGATAAACTGGTATTGACTAAAATTCCTCCGCGTGCAAAATTTCCGGTAAAGGTGACAGTGGTAGCCTGGCAATATGGGCGTAGCGGAGAACCTAAAGTGCAGACTGCTGAAGCAGTAGAACAGAGCTTTTATATTACTGCCCGTTAGTTTGACAAAGAGATTGTTCAAGGAATCAGAGTACTAATTCCTTGAACAATCTTTCCAAAGTCTTATCTAAATCAGTAGAAAATCCCGGATGTGGGCGAGATACTTGTATGCAGGAACTTTTTACTGCAGTCAGCCAACGAAATCTGTCAGGAATATCCATATTGGCTATGGCTCCTCCCTCTTTATTTCCCATGCATATCTTGTCAAAGACCTGTAACCCTTCTTTCAGGCAATTCATATCCAGTTCGGAAGAAAATAGTTTTAGTTTGTTCTCATCTATCGTATAGAGGGATTTCAGGTATTTAGCTTGTTTGGAAAACAACACAATCCCCATATTGATAAACTCCTCCCGTTCTACTTTAGGAACGAAACGGATGACTGCGTATTCATATAAGTGCCTTTCTTGCATTTTGCGCTTCATTTACAAATGTTTCGGAATGTTTCATCCTTTCTTCTAAAAATCGAATATAAATGCCTCTCAAATCCTGTGGAGTTTCTGTGCCTTCTGTCCAGTTCAACCAGTCGTCGGGAATAGCATTGACTATCTCACGGATTTTATCCGAAGTCAATATCTGTCTGAATTCGATATCTACCTCTTCCAGTTTATCGGCAAACGGCAATAATACATGGTCTTTTATCTGTACAAAAGGAACCAGTGCCTGTTTTTGCCAGTTAGTCCAGGAATGGTGGAAATAAAGGGACGCCCCATGATCTATCAGCCATAGTTCTTTGTGCCATATCAACATATTGGTGTTTTTAATGGTACGGTCTACGTTAGTCAGCAAGGCATCCAGCCATACTACTTGCGAAGCGGTTTTTCCATCTACTTGATGTACTATCGGATCAAAAGTCAACGAACCGGAAAGGAAATGCAATCCCATATTCAGTCCTCGACTCCATTGAAGTAAATCCTGTATCTCTTCGTCTGCTTCTGTTCTTCCGAAGGCCTCGTCCAGATTCAGAAAAACTATTTCGGGGACTCTGAAACCTAGTGCACGGGCTATCTCCCCACCAATCAGTTCGGCAATCAGCGCTTTTGTTCCGTGTCCTGCCCCTCTGAATTTGACTACATACTTAAATTCATCGTCAGCTTCGGCTAGAGCAGGCAATGAGCCTCCCTCACGCAGAGGAAGAATATATCTTGTAACATTTGCCGTACGTAAATCCATGTAGCTCCTTTCTTTGATTTGGGGAATAAAGATAGGACGTTTCAGATGAATTTTATAAGAAAGTGGGCTTTAAATTAAAGAATTGTAGCTTAATTAAATAATTTTGTGGCTTTGAGTGTTTAAGGCACCTTGTTCGTATCTTATAGATAAAAGATAGAAATAATATGAATAAGAAAGTTTTAGTTACGGCAATCTTGTTTGGTTCATTGACAGTATCGGGTATAATGTCAGCTCAATCTGTATATCCCGGACAACATCAGGGAAAGTTGAAAAAGGAAACAGTGGCTCCCCTTCAGGCGGAAAGTTTTGATTTGAAAGATGTTCGCCTGTTGCCAAGTCGTTTCCGTGATAATATGCTTCGGGATTCTGCCTGGATGACGTCAATAGATGTGAATCGTCTGCTACATAGCTTCCGTACCAATGCCGGTGTGTTTGCCGGACGTGAGGGCGGATATATGACAGTGAAGAAACTGGGTGGTTGGGAATCTTTGGATTGCGAACTTCGCGGACATACTACCGGACACATGCTCTCGGCACTTGGTTTGATGTACGCAGCTACCGGCAGTGAGATATTCAAACTGAAAGGCGATAGCTTGGTTAACGGATTGGAAGAAGTGCAGAATGCACTGAAAAACGGGTATTTGAGTGCCTGGCCCGAAGAACTGATAAACCGGAATATTCAGGGAAAAGGTGTATGGGCTCCCTGGTATACTCTGCACAAACTTTTCTCCGGGCTGATAGATCAATATCTGTATGCGGATAATAAGAAAGCATTGACTATCGTCACCCGAATGGGTGATTGGGCATACAATAAATTGAAACCCCTTAGTGAAGAAACACGTAAACTTATGATCCGCAATGAATTTGGCGGTATCAATGAGTCATTCTATAATTTATACTCAATAACGGGAGATGAACGTTATCGCTGGCTGGCGGAATATTTCTACCACAATGACGTAATCGACCCATTGAAAGAACTTCGTGATGACTTGGGAACGAAGCATACCAATACTTTCATCCCGAAAGTGATAGCCGAAGCCCGCAACTACGAGTTAACCCGCAACGAGACAAGCAGGAAACTATCGGAATTCTTCTGGCACACCATGATTGACCATCATACTTTTGCTCCGGGATGTAGCAGTGACAAAGAACACTACTTTGATCCGAGGAAGTTATCCCAACATCTGACCGGCTATACCGGAGAAACTTGTTGTACCTATAATATGCTCAAACTTAGCCGCCATCTTTTCTGCTGGACGGGCGATTCATCTATTGCGGATTATTACGAAAGGGCATTGTATAATCACATCTTGGGACAACAAGACCCTGAAACAGGTATGGTAGCTTATTTTCTGCCTTTGCTTTCCGGGTCTCATAAACTGTATAGCACAAAAGAGAACTCTTTTTGGTGTTGTGTCGGTAGCGGATTTGAGAATCATGCAAAGTTTGGAGAAGCCATCTACTACCATAACAATCAGGGAATATATGTAAATCTATTTATCCCTTCACAGGTAACCTGGAAAGAAAAAGGACTGACAATCCGTCAGGAAACGGAATTCCCACAGGAAGAAACAACACGTTTTACTCTTCAGGCAGAAAATCCTGTCCGCACGACTATTTATCTGCGCTATCCTTCGTGGAGCAAGGATGTAAAAGTTTCGGTGAATGGTAAGAAAATATCTGTAAAACAGAAATCTGGTTCTTATATTGCCATTACCCGTGAATGGAAAGATGGCGATCAAATCTCGGCTACTTATCCGATGCAAATCAAACTGGAAACTACTCCGGATAACCCGGATAAGGCAGCCCTGTTATATGGCCCGTTGGTATTGGCGGGAGAACGGGGAACTGAAGGTATGCAAGCCCCTGCTCCTTTCTCAAATCCTGCTCTTTATAATGATTATTATACCTGTAATTTTCATGTCCCAGCACATTTGCGTACCTCTTTGAAACTAGATAAGAAACACCCTGAACGTGCTTTGCAACGTGTAGGAAGTGATTTGAAGTTTACGACAGAACAAGGAGATGTGATTCGTCCGCTATACGATTTGCATCGCCAGCGCTATGTCGTATATTGGGATTTACAATCAGAAGAATAGATAGTAAACAACGAAATGAATAATCGTTTATTAATTGCCGCTTTTGTAAGTATCTGCTTTTTGTCCGGTTCTTGCAAAATATCATCCGGTCAGGGAAGTCGGTATGACTTCTCTTCTTTGGATTCTGTTATCCAAGGATGGGTAGACAAGGGATATTACCCCGGAGCATCCATTTGTGTAGTGAAGAATGATACCGTCATTTTTCAGAAGAACTATCGGGATTATACACCCGATACAAAAGTATATGTCGCTTCTGCCGGAAAATGGGTAGCGGCTGCTGTCATAGGCGCGGTGGTAGACCGTACTGATTTGGGATGGGATGATCCGGTAGAAAAATGGTTGCCGGAATTTAAAGACGATGCTAAAGGTAAGATTCTTCTCCGGCAATTATTATCCCATACATCAGGAGTACGTCCATATCTTCCCGAGCCCCGTGTAGATAACTATAATCATTTGGATTCGGCAGTCACTGAAATTCTCCCTTTGGATACAGTCTTTACTCCCGGCACTCGTTTTGAATATGGTGGACTTGCCATGCAAATTGCCGGAAGAATGGCAGAAGTGGCGATGGGAGAGGAGTTTGAGACTCTTTTTCAAGAACTGCTGGCGCAACCTTTGGAAATGAAAAACTCTCATTTTACCCCAATCAACACGGACGGCGGACATGCACCCATGTTAGGGGGCGGACTGTGTACTACAATGAATGATTATCTTCACTTCCTGTCCATGATTTATCACGATGGAATGTATAATGGCAAGCAAATTATATCAGCAGAAACTGTGAAAGAAATGCAGGCCGACCAAGTGAAAGGCGCCATAATCCCTTCGAATAACTCGGATAATTATGTAGCGAAAGGACTGGGACAATCCCACAATGGAATCTACGGATTAGGAGAATGGCGTGAATTAATAGATAAAAAGACAGGTGAAGCTTATCAGATTAGTTCACCGGGATGGGCCGGTGCTTATCCGTGGATAAATAAACACGATAAAGTTTACGGATTCTTCATCTCCCATGTAGCAGGTTCTTCTGCTAAAGAAGACGGTTTTTCTTCTTTCTTTGGCAGCCCTGTCATTTCACGGACCGTTTCAGAAATACTGAAAGGTAAGCCATTGGTTGTCAAACAAGGACGTATCAATGTAGGAAACGGCTCTCTATACTATGAGGAAGCCGGTCAGGGTGAACCGATCATCTTTGTACACGGTCATTCGCTTGACCATCGTATGTGGGATGAGCAATTTTTAGTGTTTGCGAAAAAGTATCATGTCATTCGCTATGATTTAAGAGGATACGGCATTTCTTCTTCCCAAACAGAAGATTATCAATTTATGCATGTTGAAGATCTGGTTACTTTGATGGACTCTTTGCACATCAAGAAAGCGCATATCGTCGGACTTTCTTTGGGGGGATTTATCACTGCTGATATGTTGGCGTATTTCCCAGACCGGATGTTATCGGCTTTTTTAGCCAGTGGAAACATCCGAAAGTCCAAAGGTCCTAGTGAACCGATGACTAAAGAGGAAGCAAAGGTACGTGATGACGAAATAGCTGCCCTGAAAAAGAAAGGAGTGGAAGTGATGAAGAAAGAGTGGTTTGAAGGATTAATGAAATCCGGTGGTAGCCAGCGTGAACGGATGCGTGTGCCTTTGTGGCAGATGATTGACGAATGGGATGCGTGGCAACCGCTACACAAAGAAGTACGGGTAGTAGCAGGGCTGGATGCTATTGAAGAATTGAAGAAGAGTCACCCTGCTGTACCTGCCTTAATTGTAGAAGGTCATTCTTCTGATAACAAATTTTCAAAAAATCCTCCCATATTGGAATATCTACCTAATGGAAAGCTGAAAATCATAGAGGATTGCGGGCACATGATGAATATGGAGCGACCGGAGGAATTCAATGCAGCTTTAGAAGAATTTTTAATCAATATTGAACAGTAAAATGAAAAAGCAATAAATATCATGAAACAAATAGTTCTATGCCTGATCGGAATATTATTAGCATCGTTTGTATCTGCACAAAAGATAAATCATCCTTCACTTTTGTATACCCCTCAACGCATTCAGCAGGTAAAACAACGTATGCAGAATGAACCGAAATTGCGGGAAGCCTGGGAGGATATTCAGAAAACCGCCGATGAAGCCTTACAAAAGAAAGATTTCAATCGGTTGGATTATTTGTCGTTGGCCTATTTGATGACGGATAATAAAGAGTATGCAAATATAATCAAAGAGATTCTTTTGAAAGCTGTGGAAGCCGAATCCTGGGGAGATATGGAAATGATGGCACGTATTCCAGTCTGGCGTTCGCAACTGGGCATGGCACATAAGAGCTTCCTTTCTGCCATAGGATATGATGCGGCTTATAACATAATGTCTTCTTCGGAAAGAAAAAAGATTGCCGAAGGCTTGAAACGATTGGCTGTAGAGCCTGCCTTGGGCGACTGGCTGTTGGAACCTGCCCGAATCCATTCTTTGAACTCTATGGGACACAACTGGTGGACTTCCTGCGTATGCCAGGGTGGAATATTAGCATTAAGCCTACAGAATGAACTTCCCGAAGTAAAAGATTGGGTGGAGCAACTTCATGAATCACTACCCGAATGGTTTGACTTTGCAGGCGATGCCTTGCAGCAGAAAGCAAAGAGCTTTGATGAGGCCGGAGGAATGTATGAAAGTCTCAATTATGCAAATTTTGGTATTCAGGAAGCTCTTTTGTTTCGGATCGCCTGGATAAACACTCATCCGGGACAAAATCCCGGTGATATACCCCAATTAGCAAAACTTCCGAACTACTTTTCTCAAGTATGCTATCCCCGTACAGGTGTGCTGCATAGTTTGAATTTTGGTGATAGTCATAAGAACGTATCAGCAGAATCCAGTATGATGTTATTGTATGCATTGGGACTGAAAGACCCGACTATTCTGTGGTATATAGCCCAAGTAGAGCAAGGACAGCATCGTGATGGATTTTTCCTGAATCGTCCGATGGGCTTTCTCTATACCCCTGATTTGAGTAAAGCTCCCATAACTCCCGATTTGAAAACCTCACAGCTATTCTCGGATTTCGGTTGGGCCACCATGCGTACTTCTTGGGAGAAGGATGCTACGATGCTTGCTGTGAAAAGCGGTCATACGTGGAATCATTCCCATGCGGATGCCAACTCCTTTATTGTTTTTCATAAAGGCGTTGATATTATCAAGGATGGAGGAAACTGCTGGTATCCCAATCCTGCCTATCGCAACTATTTTTTTCAAAGCCAGGCACATAATGTAGTCCTGTTCAACGGGGAGGGACAACCTCGTGAACAACAGTATAGCGGCTCTACTTTGCGAGGAAATCTTTATCATCTCTTGGATGCGGGCAATGTGAAATATGTTTTGGCCAATGGAACAGGTCCTGTCTCTAATAATTTCAGCCGTAACTTCCGTCATTTCCTGTGGATGGATAATGTGATTTATATGATCGATGATTTGAAGACACATAAGGTAGGACAGTTCGAATGGTTATGGCATACCAATGGAACTTATAAGAAATCGGGCATTGACGTGAATGTGACAAACGGAAATTCTTCAGTAGTCATCCGTCCTTTATATCCCCGCATGCTGGCTAAGTCCGATTTTGTGCACGACTATCCCGAAGATTTATATTGGGAAGAAATAGAAGCTCCTACGGAAGATTTGAAAGGAACCGAAAAATATTATTCATTCCATTTACCAGCCGAGGTGAACCGTGTGAAAGGACTGACAGCTATTATTCTGAAAGACGCTCCCGATGAAAAAGACCTGCCTCAAATGGAAAGACGTGAAGGGCAGGACTGGATAGGGCTTCGTATCCGTCATAAAGGTAAAATTACCGATTTATATATCAACCAACTGGCGGACGGAAGATTAATGCACAGTAATTCATGGATTATGCCCGACGGCTGGATGACAGATGCTTATATGTTTGCAGTTTCTTACCCAGAAGGTACTGAAGCAAAGAACGCTAAGGACTTCTTTATTGCTTATGGAAGTGCATTGAGACGGGGTAATGAAACTTACTTTTCATCATTGGCTAAGCTGTTCGTTATTCAGAAAGCAGAAGATAAGAAACTTGATCTTTGGATAAACGGACAGCCGAAGATAAATACCACCTTTAGAAGCACAAAGAAGCCTGTGTCTGTAGAAGTGAATGATAAGAAAATCCCGGTAGTTTATCAGAAATCGCAGGTGAAGGTGAAATTATAAATTCTACAATATCGTTCTTGTATATATGCTGTTATCTTTTTCTAAGGTAGTAAATTCTTTATTTTTGTTACTCAAATATTTTTCAAATAACATTGAGTAAATAATTTAATCCCTTCGTATTTGTCTATGTGCATATAGAGAATACGAAGGGATGACTTTTTTAATTATAAGTACTTCCTTTTGGAGATTTTTATGTATGTTTGTCACATGTTTAATATGAAAGGAAGCAGTTGTAAGTGAAAGACACGATTAAATATCTGATTCTTATATTAATATATTTGGCTTGTGGTGTGGAACTACAAGCTAAAGACTATATATTCCGTAATATTGTCATGTCTGACGGGCTGTCAGGACTGTTGGTCAATGCTATTTATAAAGATTCGGAGGGTTTTGTCTGGTTAGGAACGGATAACTGTCTCGACCGTTTCGATGGAGTAAAAGTACGCCATTTTGAATTCCGAGGCATTGAATCAGGAAGAAAGAAACGGGTAAACAGCGTTACAGAAACAGCCAACAAACAACTGTGGGTGGGAAATGGAATCGGACTTTGGCGATTGAACCGTACAAACAGTCAATTGGAAAGAATTGTCCCCGAAAAGATTGATTTTGCCGTAAATACTTTGTTGGCTAATGAAGATATTCTTTATATCGGCACAGAGAAAGGCTTATTCATTCATAAAGACGGTCAATTACTGCAGGTTTTGACAGACCGGAATATGCTTGCCGCCTGTAACAGAATCATGGATATTTGTCTGAATGAAGATAAAACCGTATTATGGCTGGCTACGGTGCAGGGGCTGTACTCTTATTCACTGAAAGACGGAAAGATTGATTCCTGGCATTTTCAGGAGAATGTGCCCGAAGCTGATTATTTTCGTTGCCTGACCCGTATCGGAGAAACTCTTTACCTGGGCACAATGAGCCAAGGTGTAGTGCGTTTCGATATAAAAAAGGAGATATTCTCTCATACGGTATCTTTAGGCTGCGATGTCATTTCTGACATATCCAGCGATGGGAAAGAGACTGTGTATATAGCTACTGACGGTAATGGCGTCCATTTCCTTTCACACAAAGACCAACAAGTGACACGTCGTTTCTACCATGATGTAAATGATAAGGAAGGAATTCGCAGTAATTCTATTTATTCCTTACTTGTAGATGATAGAGGTGCTGTCTGGGTGGGGCATTTTCAGGCAGGGCTGGATTATTCACTCTATCAGAACGGCCTTTTCCGCACGTATGACTATCCACCTTTGTTCAATTCGGCAAATCTTTCCATTCGTTCTTTCGTAAACAGAGGGCAAGAGAAAGTCATCGGTTCACGTGACGGTTTGTTTTATATAAACGAAGCTACCGGAGTAGTGAAAAGTTTTGTAAAGCCCGTTTTAACTTCAGATCTGATACTGACAATCTGCTTCTATCAAGGAGAATATTATATCGGTACGTATGGTGGCGGTATGATGGTACTGAATCCGGGAACATTATCTCTGAAATATTTTGCACAGGGCGATACGGAGCTTTTTCAAAAAGGACATATATTTTGTGTGAAACCGGATGCAAAAGGAAATCTTTGGATAGGGACCTCACAAGGACTCTTCTGTTATAACGGACAGACCAAACAGATCAAACATTTTACCAGTGCTAACTCCCAACTGCCGGAGGGCAATGTGTATGAAGTAAGTTTTGATTCTACGGGCAAAGGATGGATTGCTACTGAAACCGGTATGTGTATTTATGATCCGGCTTCTCAAAGTTTACGCTCTAATGTGTTTCCGGAGGGATTCGTCCATCGGGATAAAGTGCGTACTATCTACGAAGATGCTGAACACAATCTCTATTTTATCCGTGAGAAAGGGAGTCTGTTTACATCTACTTTAACGATGGATCGTTTCCGGAATCGCTCTATCTTTTCTACTCTTCCGGACAATTCGCTGATGTCTGTTATAGAAGATAACCAAGGTTGGCTGTGGGTGGCGTGCAATGACGGGTTGTTGCGTATCAAAGAAGAAGGGGAGGAGTATGATGCTTTCACTTTCAATGATGGAGTGCCGGGACCAACTTTTACGAATGGAGCCGCTTATAAAGATGAAAAAGGGCTATTGTGGTTTGGTAACACCAAAGGACTGATTTATGTTGATCCGAAACGTGTGGACGAAGTGCGTGGCAAGGTTCGTCCGATTGTATTTACCGATATACTGGCTAATGGCGTACCTTTTACCAGTTCCTCTTTGAAATACAACCAGAATAATTTAACTTTCTGTTTCACAGATTTCGCCTATGGTCTGCCATCTGCTTTACTATATGAATATCGATTGGAGGGAGTGGACAAAGACTGGAAATTATTGGCTGCACAGAATGAAGTTTCTTATTACGGACTTTCTTCCGGAACTTATACTTTCCGGGTACGTCTTCCGGGAAATGAGCAATCGGAAGCTATCTGTCAAGTGACAGTACGTCCTATGATACCTTGGTGGGGATGGGCACTTTCCATTTTATTAATCGTAGGAATTATAGCCTTTATACGGTATTATGTTTGGAAACGTATGCGTCGTTTGCTTGCTTCCTCTGCTTCGTCGATTTCGACATCAACGGAGGAGGAAATACAACAGAGAGAACAAACAGTAGAACATCCGGAAGTAATTTCAGAGCAACAATCTTCCACTGTTGAAGAGAAATATAAGACCAATAGACTGACCGAAGAGGAGTGTAAAGAACTTCATAAGAAACTGGTGGCTTATGTAGAGAGAGAAAAGCCATATATCAATCCCGACTTAAAAATGGGGGACTTGGCTTCTGCATTGGATACTTCTTCACATTCATTATCGTATCTTTTGAACCAGTATCTTAATCAGTCTTACTATGACTTCATCAATGAATACCGTGTCACTCAATTCAAAAAGATGGTAGCGGATAGCCAATATTCCCGCTATACTTTGACTGCACTGGCAGAACTTTGTGGTTTTAGTTCGCGTGCTTCTTTCTTCCGTTCATTTAAAAAGAGTACGGGAGTTACTCCGAATGAATACATCCGTAGTATAGGCGGAACAGCCAAAGAAGAGTAACTTTTCGACTTATTATCTCTGAAATCTATTTTGCACCCATATTCCTTTCACCCTTCACTTCTCCCTGTTCATCGGGGATAGAGGGTGAAGGTTCTCGATTCACTAAGTGACTTCCTTCCTTTCACTTGTTTCTTTCCATTATCTATTAATAGATAAGTTCTTCTTCTCCCTATATAAACTTCTTTTGGTCCTATTGCAAAGTTGTTTTTTATAGGGAGTAATCTATAAACGCAAGCTTTGTTTTTATAAATGAAACTTGCGTTTATAAAAACAAAGCTTGCAATTATATAATTGAAGCTTGCATTTATAGTTTACCCTTAATCAAACGTAACTTTGCAATAAGTACAAAGCAAGTTTGTCTTTAATGAAATGAAAGTTTTCTCTTAATGTTTATGTCTCATCAAAGCCGTTGATGAGACAATGAATCGGTAAGATCGTGAAATGGTGAGATTGAAAAGGAGAGAAAGGTAAGGGCAAACAGGTGTAAGTGGAGCGAAAATGCATAGATTTTAGTGTATGGAGTCTCATTTTATAAAGTGATACTCTATTTAATGTGAATATAACTTGTTGATAATGAGAAATATATGTTTAAATAAGTCTAACTAGATTCGTTGAGATTGATCCGCTTTATTTTACGACCGTTATATCCGAAATCCCCTCTATATTTGCATCGTGATTAAAACCGAAAAAGATAGTATTATGGAGACAATAGCTAACACTTACGACGACATTATCACCCGTTCTTATGAAGAATATTATCAGGTGATTCTTACCTATATTACTTATCGTATCACTCATCGCTACGAAGCGGAGGATCTAACCCAAGATGTATTTGTACGTCTGCTGGACTACAAACAAATGCTCCGTCCTGACACAGTAAAATATTTTCTGTTCACTATTGCCCGCAATATTGTAATCGATTATATCCGTCGTTATTATAAGAAGCAGGAGATAGACAGCTACATCTATGATACTATGTCTACTTCTACCAATGAAACCGAAGAAAAAATTATCGGTGATGATTTAATGACAATGGAACGGACCCGTCTGGCTACCATGCCCGAACAACGTCGGTTAATTTATACATTAAGCCGTTTCGAAAATAAAACTTCTCCGGAAATCGCTAATGAACTGAATCTAAGTTGTAGGACGGTAGAAAACCACCTATTTCTTGGACGTCGTGAAATGCGCGAATTCTTCCGAAATTGTATATAATCTTATTCATTAATAAATAACCCTTTGTGCTTATGGAAAAGGAGTCAGAATTTACAAAGAGGCACCTGTATGCCTTACCTTATTTTAGAGAACAAAAATTTAATACTATTTTTAAACCTCAAATTTAATTTTATGAAACGAAGAGGATTAATATTTAATTCGCGACCTAACAAGACAGCAGTGTTTGCGTTAGGATTAATGCTGGGACTTTGTCCTGTTTCAAAGGCATGGGCTGATACAAACATGAACGATAGTCAAGTAGTGGCACAGGCTCAAAAGAAAGTGAAAGGTCAAGTCGTTGATGCAATGGGCGAGCCATTGATTGGCGTGAATATTACTGTAATAGGTGGGACAGAAGGAACGATTACAGATATCGACGGAAATTATACAATTGGTGTATCTGCTGGAGCCAAGTTGAAATTCAGCTATATCGGTTATAAAGATCAGATCATAGATGTAGCTTCGCAAACTGTGATAAATGTAAAGTTGCAAGAAGATAGCGAAGTATTGGATGAAGTTGTAGTAGTGGGATATGGTTCACAGAAGAAGGAAACATTGACAGGTGCTGTAACGGTGGTATCTGATAAAATGTTGAAGAATAAAGGAACGATGTCAAGTCCGTTACAGGCAATGCAGGGGCAGGTTCCGGGTGTGACGATTACTCGTAATTCTGCTGCTCCGGGAGATGAAAGCTGGGGCTTGAAATTGCGTGGTTCTGTTTCTGCAAATAATGCGGAGCCGTTGATCGTTATTGACGGAGTTGCTTATGATGGCGTAAATGCATTGCGTAATATCAACCCTTCCGATATACAGTCTATCAACTTTCTGAAAGATGCATCGGCAGCTATTTATGGTTCCCGTGCCGCAGGTGGTGTGGTATTGGTAACCACCAAACAGGCAAAGGAAGGAAAAGCGAGAATAGAGTATAGCGGTTCATACACTTATAAGATGGTGGGATTGCAGCCGGAACTGATGACAATGAACGAATGGGCGAATGCTGTGTTGCAGACTTGTCAGAATGACGGTCAGCCGGATTCTTATTCATGGGTGAAATATGCGAAAATGGCATTGGCCAGTGAAGGTAAATACATTGATTTGGATCACGGTGCAAATCCTTTTGCTCCCGGCTATTCAGATGTAATGGATTTCGTGTTTATGGATACCAACTGGCAAGACGTGTTGTTCGGCAATTCTTATTCTACGCAACATGACCTGGCTGTTTCCGGAGGTACGGAAAAGAATTTATATCGCTTGTCCGTAGGGTATATGTATGATGACAGTAATTTGAAGTGGGGAAATAATAATAATCAGCGTTTCAATCTTCGTTTGACTAATAAACTGAAGGTCTTTGATAACTTTGCTATTGAATCAGTGATTGCCTACAACCGCCAGGATCAGGTATCTCCCTCACAACTGAATAAAACGTTGACATCCAGTTATCCGCAACCGGGTCTTCCGGCTTCTACGATTGATGGAAAACCTTATTCATGGGGAACTTGGCTGTCGCCAATCTGGTTTGCCGAGCTAGGTGGGGATAATCAATTGAAAGTATCTGAAATTAATATCAGTGAAAAATTCACTTACAATATCAATAAACATCTGGATGTAGTAGCAAATCTCGGTTATAACTCCGGAGTAGCTTCACGTGATATAAAGAAGATGGCCATTACTTCTTATAATTATGCAGGGACTAAGATAAACACCAAGGCCGATGGCTATAAACAGGAAGAATCGTCATACGAGAAAACTAGTTCACGTACAGACTTTTATTCTATGGCAGGTTATGTTGATTATCACAATACATTTGCGCAGCACCATAATGTAAGTGCGATGCTTGGTGCTCAATATGAATTGAAAGAATATGATTATTTTGGTGTATCGGTGAAAGATATACAGAACTCATTGGAAACTGTAAATGGTGCGGGACTTGTGAATCTGACAGACAAACATGGTACGAAGTGGCATGAGGCTGTGATGTCCTACTATTCTCGTTTAAACTACAATTATAAGTCAAAATACTTATTGGAAGTAAATATGCGTTATGATGGTTCTTCCAAATTCAAACCGGAGAATCGCTGGGACTTCTTTTATGGAATATCCGGTGGATGGCGTATTACGGAAGAAGCGTTCATGAAGAATATCAAATGGCTGAACGATTTGAAAATCCGTCTTTCTTATGGTGAAGTAGGTAATCAAAGTGGTATTGATCGTTACGATGGTACGCAGTTCTATAAATTTGAATCTCAAAGCGGAGCTTACATCGGTCCTAACAAAGGTACTATCATAGATACGAATGGTAAAATCGCTTCTTTGGGGCGTGAGTGGGAACGCATTAAGAATTATAACTTAGGATTGGATTTCTCTTTATTCAATTCCCGTCTGACAGGTACTGCCGAAGTGTACATGAAACGTAATGATAATATGTTGATTAATGTTTCTTATCCGGGAGTTCTGGGTGATAACGCAGGTATGTCTAATAATGGAAAATTCAGATCACATGGATGGGAAATTATGGTAAACTGGTCTGATAAGATTGGAAAAGACTTCACTTATCATGTAGGAGGTACTTATTCTTTCAATACCAACAAACTGACAGATATTGGTGCAGTATCAGTCCTGAAATCCGGTTTCGTCGATAAGCAACAAGGCTATCCGTTGAATAGTATTTTCGGTCTGCGTTATGCCGGTAAAGCACAGACAGAAGAAGAACGTCAAAAATATCTATATCGTTTCCTGACTGGTAATACCATCGGACTGACAGAACAAAACTTCCGTTTGGGAGATAATATGTATGCTGATGTAAACAATGACGGTAAACTGGATCAGAATGATATTGTTTATCTGGGTACAGATGATCCGAAAATCTCCTTCTCTTTTAATGTAGGAGCAGAATGGAAGGGATTTGATTTATCATTGGTTTTCCAGGGTGCTGCCAAACGTACTATCTTCCGTACGGGAGATAATAACGGTAATGAGACTTGGCGTATACCGATGAGGGCATTATATATGAACACTTCTAATCAATCGGTAGGTAACACGTGGAGTCCGGAGAATCGGGGTGCTTATTATCCGACATATAGCAATAAGAATGAAATCAATGACTACAACTATCAGGCTTCTTCCTGGTCAGTGGAAGATGGTTCTTACATTCGTCTGAAGAATGTGACATTAGGATACAATGTACCTGCTGCCTTTTTAGCTAAAACGAAAGCAATAAGTTCTTGTCGTGTATATGTAGCAGGTGCTGATCTTTGGGAATATTCAAAGATTAACGACGGATGGGACCCGGAGGCTAGCCGTAAGGTATCAGCGGCAGGACGTTTCCCCTTTGTTCGTACTGTGACTTTTGGATTAAATCTAACTTTTTAATGTATGAAGAATATGAAACTATATAAGAAAGCTCTTTTGATTTTATCGCTTGGCCTGGCACTGAATTCGTGTCTGGATCTTGATCCGCAGGATCAACTGGCAGATGGCAACTTGTGGGGGGCAGCAGATGATTTTAAGTATTTTGCAACTAATTTCTATGGTTGGACCCGCGATTTCACATCGGTAATTTCTGATGGTGCACATTCTGACTGGCGTTCGGACTTGATGACTTCCGGTTCTGTAAACATGTACAGCAATGGTAGTAATCCGATTCCTACTTCAGATGGTAACTATACAGGCAACTATGCTCATATCCGTCGTTGTAATTTGTTGTTGCAAAAAGCTGCGTCTTTTTCCGGTAACGGTGACATTAGTCGCTATGTAGCAGAAGCAAAGTTTTTCCGTGCTTATTCTTATTTTGATTTGGTACAATTATTCGGAGATGTGATTATTACCAAAGAACCGCTGGATATTACTTCTCCCGAACTGCGCATGAGCCGTAACGATCGTAGTGAAGTGATTGATTTCGTCATTCAGGACTTACGGGAAGCAGCTGAAGTATTGCCGGAGACAATCACAACGGATGATGAAGGACGTATTTCAAAGTGGGGAGCTTATGCATTTCTTTCACGTGTTGCTTTATATGAAGGCACATGGCAACAAAACCGTAATAATGAAGAACGTGGCAAAGCATTGTTGAGTATTGCAGCAGATGCAGCGAAGAAGGTTATCGACAGTAAGCAGTTCGAACTATTCAAACCTGCAGCGCTGGGAGATATGGCTTATAAATTCCTGTTCATTTTAGAAAATGTGCAGTCTAATCCTGCGAATCTGACTAAAAGTGCTAATAAAGAATATATATTCTATCGTCGTCATGATGAAACGATTGCTCCGATCGGGACTAATATCACACATGGTTGTGTAGCGAACGTGCAATATATTAATCGTAAATTTGTGAATATGTATCTTTGTAGCAATGGGCTACCTATTGACCATGCTAAGAGTGCTGACGTCTTTAAAGGTTATGGAGGTCTGACTACGGAATTTGAAAATCGTGATAATCGCATGAAGAACTGTCTTCTGGCTCATGGCACTAAATATTGGGATAACGACAAACCGCGTATTGACTGGAAAGGTATGGATGGGGAAGATGCGACCAATGCCATTACATGTAATGTATTCCAAGGTTCCGGTTATCAAAACCAAAAATGGGGTACGGAACGTAAGGTGGCCGATACATTTGAAGGTTACGACTTCCCGATTATTCGTTATGCAGAAGTTTTATTGAATTATGCCGAAGCTATGTATGAGTTGGGAACCACTGGCAAAGCTTTGGATGATGCCTTGAATATCTCGTTGAATTTGGTTCGTCTTCGTGTAAACCCGGATATGCCTAAACTGACTACGTCTTTTGCTTCAGAAAACAGTTTGAATATGCGAGAAGAGATCCGTCGTGAACGTACCATCGAATTGTACAATGAAGGTTTCCGAGTTGATGATTTGAAGCGTTGGAATACTGCTATTGTAGAGATGCCTAAACCTATTCTAGGAGTGAAATGGACAGGAACTGATTTTGCGACTTCATGGGTTGGCGCTTCTAATATGGCAAAAGATTCCGATGGCTGTTTGATCTTGGAAAATAGTCGGCGCTGGGGTAGTAAAAATGACCTGTATCCGCTTCCGGTAGATCAGTGTCAGTTGAATCCAAACTTGGGACAGAATCCGGGATGGCAATAATCAAGTCTGAATAACTTAAAGAATAAGAATCATGAAAAGAGATTATATAAAATATTTTGTTGGGCTGGCGGCTTGTTCGTTTTTAGGTCTGACTTCATGTGATGATGATAAGGATTTAGGAGGACAGATGGATGAGATGATTACCATATCCACCATTACTCTGAACGAAACTCAATATGATGCAGGAAATAAAGCAATTTGTTTGCTGAAGAATAAGGAACTGCAACTCTCCTGGAGTATTGCACCTGAAAGTGCAACCAATGTGAATGTGCAATGGACTTCGTCGGATGAATCTATTGTGTCTGTTACACGGGAAGGTAAGGTCGTAACTAAGGATAAAACAGGAAAGGCTGTTATTACTTTAATGCCGGAAATCGGTTTCGGACCCGAAGCTACTATCGTGACCAGAACAGTGGAGGTCATGGAAGAATATACATATATGTCATCTATTAACATTAAGAATGTTCCTTCGGAAGAAATTGCAGCCGGGGATGAATATCAGTTGGAAGTTGTATCGGAACCGTCGGATGCTACATTTAAACGGTATAAGTGGGTAAGTAGTAATCCGGAGGTAGCAACTGTAGATGAAAAGACTGGATTAGTGACCGGAATTAGTAAAGGTGATGCAACTATTACAGTGACTGCCGATGATTTTAGTTCGACTCCGGTGTCTGCAAGTTGCAAGATAGGAGTGAAAATAGTTACTCCAATCACCGGAATGACATTTACTGAAGATAAGGAACTCAATCAGTTAGGATATGGACAGGAATATCAGATTAAATATACATTGGAACCTGTAGATGCTACTGCCTCATTACTGACTTGGACGAGTGATAATCCTGATATGATAAGTGTAGATAAAACAGGTAAGTTGAAAGTACATACCACGAAGACCGCTTCTGCTGTTATAACCGCTTCTTATGGTCCTGTTGTACAAAATGTAACCGTAACAGTTGCCGATGGACGTTTCTGGTATTCATTAGGTAATGGTCTGGGTAATGGACAGGATAATAATTGGTATCTGGATGGTAACGGCGCGTCTGTAGTTTCATCTGACGGAAAGAAGACCATTGTTCAAATGGGGTCTGGATATCGTGGTGATTTATGGCTTGCAAGAAGTGGTAAAGGAAAGGTTGTAAATGTGACTCCTGCTGATTATAGATATTTCGCAATTAAAGTAGGATTCAAATCGCAGCTGGTTCCGGGAAAGAATAAACCTAATGGTTGTATTAAGTTAGAAATATTTGATGATGGCATTAAGAAGATAGGACCTGAATATTTTGGAACAGGTGGAGATGCAAATAATAGATATGAGATTCTGGGGGCAAGTGAGATTTCGACTACAGAACCGAATGTTTTGTACTACGACTTACAGTCAAAATATAAGACTGTGACACCTACAGACTGGAATCAGGTATTTGATTTAGCGCAATGTAAATTTGTTATTGCTGACTTCCCGGAAACAGCACAGACTTATGATCTTTACTGGATTCGTTCTTTCAAGTCCGTAGAGGAACTTCAAGCTTTTGTAGACAGTGAAAACAATACTAACGAATAACTATCATGAATAAGATGAAATTGCATACAATAATAGGAGCAGGGCTTTTCGCCCTGACTTCTACCACGCTTTTAGCATGTAGTGAGATAGAAGACGGCTCTAATGATATGAGCAGTTGGCCGGAAGTGAAAGATTATGTTACGACTTTGGAGCATCCCTGTATGCTTCATACGGAAACGGATTTTGAATTTGTAAAAGGAAAGGTACAAGCCGGCGCACAACCTTGGAGGAGTGCGTTCGATCATTTGAGCCGCAGTGGGAATAGCTTGTCTCAATCGAACTATAAGGCTTCTCCTGTGAAATTATTAGCACGTCTCGATCAAAACAATTGGGCAGGCAAATATCCCAATGATTGGAATAATTATACGAAGTTGATGAAGGATGCCGCCGCAGCCTATCAATTAGCTCTTCGGTGGAAACTGTCGGAAACAGATGGGGCACAGTATGCGGATGCGGCTGTTGCTATTCTGAATGATTGGGCTAAAACTTGTACAGGATTTATCGTGAATGATAAAGGTGAATTTATAGATCCGAATGAGTTCTTGATTTTTATTCAGGTGCATCAATTGGCTAATGCTGCGGAAATTATGCGTTCTTATTCAGGATGGCAGGAAGCTGATTTCGTTAAGTTTAAAGCATGGATTACGGATGTCTTTTATCCTCATATCACAAAATTCCTGTCTACACACAATGGAAACGAATGTGCACTTCATTATTGGCTAAACTGGGATTTGTCCGCAATGACTGCTTTGCTTTCTATTGGTATCCTGGCGGATGATAACTTTAAAATTAATGAGGCTATTCAATATTTCAAATTCGGTATTGGTTCCGGAAATATAGGAAATGGCGTTCCTTTTATACATCTGGATCCGGATAGTGATGAAATGCTGGGACAATGTCAGGAATCAGGCCGTGACCAGGGACATGCTACCTTGTGTGTCAGTCTGCTGGGTGCCTTTTGTCAGATGGCAAAGAATGTAGGTGAAGACCTTTTCATATTTGATGATGGACGCGCATTGGCTATGTGTGAATATGTAGCTAAATATAATATCGGTGGTGCCGAAACCGGTAGTTCAAGTGCCAGTTGGAAGATGACGGGTTTTAAGTATACAGATAATGATCTGCCTTACACTACTTATATAAATTGTAGTGGAAGCTGGGATACCATTTCTGCACAAGAAAGAAGAGAAGGAAAAGATTCACGTGGTGAAGTGCGTCCTGCATGGGAGTTGGTGAATCGTTTGGCACAGGATTACGGTAAATCAAGCATCTATGCTAAGATGTGGGTTGATAAAATGCGTGAAAATGCATCACGCGGAAATTCCGATGGCGGAGCAGGTGATTATGGACCTAATAGCGGCGGTTATGACCAATTAGGTTTCGGAACGCTGATGTTTGCAAAAGAGTAAAGAAAACGCTGTTGCTTATATAGCATGATTGTTTTACAATAATCTTGGATAAATAGAAAAAAGTTGTAAGGGGATTAGGTATTTACCTAATCCCCTTCGTATATATAAGCAAATAGGTTAAGAAATAGATTGTTTGGAATCAGATAATAGATTCAGTTTTTAAAGTGATTAGTTTTATATAAAGGTAGAAAGAATCTGTTTTTAGGAATAACACTTGAATTTAGAAAAGAATTATTAGTTAGGTACTATGCGTAAAAAGATTCTGTTTTTAGCAGGAATGATGGCTTGCTGCACATTGGCAGGCGCACAAGAAATTTCAAAGACCTGGGTGGCTGATAAGGGCAATGGAACTTATCAGAACCCGGTTCTTCATGCAGACTATTCGGACCCGGATGTATGCGCAGCCGGAGATGATTTCTATATGACAGCATCCAGCTTTAATTGTATTCCCGGAATTCCTATTCTTCATTCCAATGACTTGGTGAATTGGTCGCTGGTAAACTATGCGTTACCGGTTCAGGAGCCGGAAGCTTTCTTCGATAAGGCACAGCATGGTAAAGGCGTATGGGCACCGGCTATTCGTTTTCATGACGGAGAATTTTACATTTACTGGGGTGATCCGGATTATGGAATCTATATGATTAAAACTAAAGATCCGAAAGGAAAATGGAGCAAGCCTGTATTGGTGAAAGCCGGGAAAGGTATGATTGATGCCACTCCTTTGTGGGACGAAGACGGAAAAGTATATCTGATACATGCTTATGCCGGAAGCCGTAGCGGAGTGAATAGTATTCTCGTTATTTGCGAACTGAATGCAGAGGGAACAGAAGTAATTTCCGATCCGGTGATGGTATTTGACGGAAATGATGGAAAGAACCATACGGTAGAAGGACCGAAGCTCTACAAACGCAACGGATACTACTATATTTTTGCTCCGGCAGGTGGAGTAGCAACCGGTTGGCAATTAGTACTTCGCTCGAAGAACATTTACGGCCCTTACGAATCGAAGATCGTAATGGCACAAGGAAAGACAAATATCAACGGGCCTCATCAAGGTGGCTGGGTAGATACGAATACAGGAGAATCCTGGTTCGTTCATTTTCAAGATAAAGGAGCTTACGGACGCGTGATTCATCTGAATCCGATGACTTGGGTAAATGATTGGCCTGTAATCGGAGTAGACAAGGATAAAGATGGTTGCGGTGAACCGGTAACGACCTATAAGAAACCGAATGTAGGAAAGACATATCCGATAGCCACTCCGCCGGAGAGTGATGAATTCAATACCCGTCATTTAGGGTTACAATGGCAATGGCATGCCAATAAAAAAGACACTTACGGGTTCACGACCGACTTGGGGTATATTCGTCTTTATGCAGGCAGTCTCTCAAAAGAATTTGTGAACTTCTGGGAAGTTCCTAACTTGTTGATGCAAAAGTTTCCGGCTGAAGAGTTTACGGCTACGACCAAATTGACATTTACTGCCAAGCAGGATGGGGAACAAACCGGAATCATTGTAATGGGATGGGATTATAGCTATCTCTCCATTCGTAAGGCGGGAGATCAGTTTATTCTGCAACAAGCAGTCTGCAAGAATGCGGAACAGCAAAATCCCGAACAGATAAAAGAATTGGCAAACATTCCGGTGGAACATCTGAAGATGCCGGGAGTAGCAGATAATGAGTGGCAAATAGTTTATTTGCAAGTAAAGGTTCGTAAAGGAGCCGTTTGTACATTCGCTTATAGTCTGGATGGAAAGAAATACACGACAGTGGGAGAGCCTTTCACAGCCCGACAAGGCAAATGGATTGGAGCCAAAGTTGGAGTATTTTGCGTAACTCCGAATGAGGGCAATCGTGGATGGGCAGATGTAGACTGGTTCCGGATGACTAAGTAACTGATGGAGTGACTAAGTAACTGACCGCTCAAGTAACTGACAAAGAGAAATAAAGATTAAGAATTAACGCGAATATATTTGAACTAAGATGAAAAAGATTGTAGTAGGTCTGGCTGTGATGTTAGGTTTTTGTATGTGCACTCACAAGCCTTCCGGTACATTGGATGTGAATAGGGCATTAGACTACTGTGCAGAGCAGACACAACGTACGCTTACGGAACTGAAAACAGATTCCGGCATTGACTATACGATGATGCCACGTAACATTATGGCTGACGAACACCACTGGAACTGTCGTAAGGCAACGAAAGAAGAATGGTGTGCCGGTTTCTGGCCGGGTGTGCTCTGGTATGATTACGAATATACACAGGATAAGCATATTCTGGAAGAAGCTAAGAA
Source organism: Bacteroides celer (assembly GCF_002632415.2). Lineage (NCBI taxonomy): Bacteria > Pseudomonadati > Bacteroidota > Bacteroidia > Bacteroidales > Bacteroidaceae > Bacteroides > Bacteroides celer. The sequence goes on from NZ_CP178209.1 coordinate 2,150,021, forward strand.
GTTTACGAACTCATTGGAATTCCTTTCTCGAATACCAGCTTATGACCATGATTTGGGATTCCTCGTATTCTGCAGTTATGGAAACGGCTATCGCTTGACGAAAGATCCTGCTTATAAGAAAGTGATTCTGGATACGGCCGATTCGCTGGCTACTTTATTCAATCCGGTTGTAGGAACAATGCTTTCATGGCCTCGTGAAGTGGAACCACGCAACTGGCCTCACAACACAATCATGGATAACATGATTAATCTCGAAATGCTTTTCTGGGCAGCAAAGAATGGTGGAAATCCTTATTTGTATGATGTTGCCGTTTCTCATGCTGATAAAACAATGAAATGTCAGTTCCGTCCCGATTATACATCCTACCATGTAGCAGTATATGATACCATCACTGGTAATCTGATAAAAGGAGTAACCCATCAGGGCTATGCAGACAGTACCATGTGGGCGCGTGGTCAAGCATGGGCAATCTACGGATATACTGTAGTCTATCGGGAGACGAAAGATCCTAAATATCTTGATTTCGCACAGAAAGTGACAGATGTTTATCTCGAACGTCTGCCGGAAGATAAGGTTCCTTATTGGGATTTCAGTGCCCCGGGAATACCGGATGCTCCGCGTGACGCTTCTGCTGCGGCAGTGGTGGCCTCTGCTTTGCTTGAACTATCCACTTACCTCCCGAATGGAACCGGAAAACGTTATAAAGATGCAGCTATCGAAATGCTGGCAAGCCTGAACTCTGACAGTTATCAGAGTGGCAAGAGTAAACCGTCTTTCCTACTTCATAGTGTAGGGCATTGGCCGGCTCATTCAGAGATAGATGCCTCTATTATTTATGCAGATTATTATTATATCGAAGCCTTGTTGAGGCTGAAACGTCTGCAAGAAGGACACGGAGTATTGGGATAACAGTATTACCAGGCTTATGAATACGGTAATATCAAAGTATCGGTAGAACTAATAAAGTGAATAATTAGATTAGTATAGATGATAGAGTAAAAAACGAAAAGCTCTGCAAGAACGAAGGTTCCGTGCAGAGCTTTTTTACTGGTTAGGGTTAGGTTTATTTTATTGTTTTACCTTGATGATGTCATAATTCAGATCGCTGACAGCTTCTTGCAAGCTATCGTTCACCAGACGAAGAGTGGTGTCATTTACAATCACGAAATACATCGGAGCTTCACCATCTTTCGGAGTTAACTTAACAGCAGTCACAGGTTTTTTGTTCACTACCTTGTGTACAGTCTGCTGTTTTCCTTTTGAAGTGAAAGTCTTGTTTTGTCCTTGACCTTCAGCATCGAGGTAAGTCATATCCAGTGTATACGCAGTATCTACACCGTCAGTTGCAGCGTTCAAGGTTAGTACATAGTCAATACCCGGACCGTCGGCAGCAGGAAGAGTACCTTCATAAACTTCAGTTAGTTCGGTAATCGGAGTCATAGCAAGAGCTAGACTGTCTGCTTGAGCCTCTGCGGCTTTGTTTGCTTTTGATTGGCATGATGCCAAAGCAGCTACGACTGCTGCTAACATAATTACTTTTTTCATCGTTAAGTGCTTTAAGTTAATATAAATATAGTGAGCTATTGCTCGTTTTTTGCTATCCTATTCCTGCTCTTCGTCCCGTTTGATGACAAGCAATTTGTCTACTCGTCCGCGGTCCATGTCCACCACTTCGAATTGCAGATTCTTGTAGGTGAAGATGTCTCCCGCTTTCGGGATACGGCCAATCAGGAACATGGCTAATCCCCCCAGAGTGGTGAAGTCTTCCGATTCCAGATCTTCATAGGATAAAATACCCATTTCCTCCATGAAGTCGTCGATGTTCATTGAAGCTTCCACCAGCATCGAACCATCCTGCCTTGTGACGATTTCTTCTTCTTCCGTTTCATCCTCTTCAAGGATGTCTCCGAAGATACTTTCGGTCAGGTCGTGCAGTGTGATAATGCCTTCTGTGCTGCCATACTCGTTAACAACAACTCCGAACTTGTTTTTGTTCTTCTTAAATAGCTCTAAAACTTTATTTGCATATAAACTTTCCGGAATAAAGAGGGGAGGACGGGCTATTTCGCGTAAGTTAAACAGCTTTTTACTGCCTATCATCAGGATAATATCCTTTACGGAAACCACACCGATAATCTCATCTTTCCGTTCGTCCACCAACAGATATTTGCTATAATGTTCTTCTTCGATTGTCTTCATCACCTTTTCCTGCGTATCATCAGGGTGAAGGATAATGAGATCTCTGCGATGCGTCATCAGTTCGTTAGCCCGTTTGTCGGAGAAGCGGAACACATCACGTATCATTTCCGTTTCCTCTTTGTCAATCACACCTTGTTCCGAACTTTGATGGAGAATCATTTTGATTTCCTCCTGCGTCATGGGGCGTTCTTCGCTTTTCAAACCGATGAGTTTATTCAGTAGCCGGGTAGAGACACTCAGCAACCATACAAAAGGATAAGAAACCTTTGTCAGGAGAATCATGACCGGGCTGAACAAAGTGGCGTATCGCTCCGGATTACTAAGAGCGATAGATTTGGGTACTAGCTCTCCGATAATCAGAGAAAGATAGGTAATGATTGCTACGGTAGTAATCATTGCCAGGTTGCGTGCATAAGCTTCTGCGCCCGGAATGAGGGAAAAGAAAGGAACGAGGTCATCGGCAATAGCCACACCACCATACGCACCGGATACGATACCGATCAGCGTAATACCGATCTGAATGGTAGATAAGAACTTTTCCGGTTCTTCCAATTGTTTTAAAACTCCACGGGCTGATTTGTTACCTTTTGCGACAAGTGTTTCAAGACGTGCTTTGCTGGATGATACCAGCGCAATTTCATACATGGCAAAAATGCCATTCAGTACAAGTAAGAGAAGTATGATAAGAAATTCCATAAATGGATTAAAATGGTTATAGGGTCGAAATTACAAGAAATCAGGGCACTATGCAAATCTATGTTATAGATTAATGATTTTTTAATAATAGTGTGTCCTTTTTTATCAAAAACAGAGGAGGAGATACATTGGTTTGTCAACCGCAGTATCTCCTCCTTTATTTGATTTAGGAACGATGTCCGTTATTATTTAGCGTAGGTTGCTGCTTTTGCTTTCGCACGTTCGATACGTTTCATGGTATCCGGGTGTGACGAGAACATCTTTTGCAGGTAAGAAGCTTGTGGAGCATCTTTCGACAGTTCGGACAACTTAGTCAGTGAGTTAGCCATTGCATACGGGTCGATACCGTTCTTTACACAGAACTCTACTCCGTAATCATCCGCTTCGCTTTCCTGCTTCTGTGAATATTGTGCGCCTGCCAGAGCTTCAGCCATAGCTCCCAGCTCGGAGTCGGTCAGTTTGGCTACTTTATCGCTGCTGGCACCTGCTGCATTCTTCACGGCTGAACGGAGATAAGCATTCTTCATGGCATCTTTAGAATCTGTGTGAACTACGTGGCCAATCTCATGTCCTACCACTGCCATCACTTCTTCATCCGTCATCACATCCATCAGACCGGCGCAAATACGTACACTACCGTCGCCACAAGCGAAAGCATTTACGTCTACCACTTCATATACACCAAAGTTAAGTTTCAGTCCATCCACTTCTTTGATATGTCCCGTCAACTTCTCCAGACGTTTGCCATATTCAGTATCAGGTTTGGTCAATGGATTATGAGCATCCATCCATACCATATACTCCTTACTCATGTTGGCGATGTCCGCATCAGATAAAGTAACGGCTGATACTACGTCTTTACCGGCTTGTAACGCTTTTCCCAAATTAATCTTCTTGCCGAATTGTGCAGAAGCTGTCATACCCATGCCTAACAATACGAAGGCAATCATAGCGATTTCTCTTTTCATACTCTTTTCTAGTTTACAGTTTTATGCATAAATTAATACTCAAATGTTATTCCTAATGTGGGGAGCAATGTCCCGCTCGATTGTTTGAGGCGTTTCATTTTATAGTGTTGGCTGTCGGCAGGAGCTTCCGGATTTTCAATGATACCGGTGCTCATCAGTACATCTTGCTGTTTCAGTTTGCTTACCGTGATATTTTGCAAATCAAGATAGAATCCCAGCATACAATGTTTCAGATAAAATGTCTTGTCGATACGGAGGTCTACCTGTGCAAAAGCCGGAAGACGTTCTTTATTATATTTAGAATAGTCGTAATATGCTTTACCTTGTGCATCCCAGGCAGATACCAGAGATGACTTTTCTTCATCATAAGGCGTATAAGGAGCACCGCCGATGCAACTGACTTTCATCCCGACACTCCATTGGCGTGGCAGATTGTAGGTTCCCCGTAAGTTGAAGATATACCGGTTGTCCCATGCGGATGCAATGTATTCACTCTCTTTGTCGTTGCGGTATTCGCTTTTAAAGATGGTAAAGGAAGAAGCCAGATTCAGTTTCTTGGCGATCAGCCATTTCACCAAAATCTCCGCACCATACGAACGTCCCTGGGCGGTGGAGGTCAGCAATTCGTTGCCAATCACCCCGTAGTCATTTCCTTTGCAGGTAAGAGGAATGCCATCCACAACGGAGAGCGGAATTTTATCATAATCTTTGTAGAATCCTTCCACGGAAACTTCGAAAGTATCTCCTTTGCGCCAACTGATACCCAGACTTTCCTGGCTGACTTTCATATAGCGGAGATTGTATTTGTTGACATACGTTCCGTTATTATCCTTAAAACCGAGAGCCGTGTAAGGAGGCAACTGGTAATAAAGTCCTGCATTTCCGCTTAAAAACCAGTGATCGGCAAGTTGGTAGGAAAGTGATATGCGGGGAGAAAGTTGGTCGGAGAGTGACTTCATGGCAGACGAATAATTGTTGGCATCAGCTCTCAATCCCAGGGAAGCTGTGAAACGTTCGTCCATCGAAGAGTAGCTGATAGTGCCGAAAAGTCCCCAGCGCATCATCCCCAAATAAGTATGGTAATCAAACGTTTGTGCCTGATTGGTATATGCCTTTTGAAAGGTGGTGTTGGTATATTGGCTGTAATCCAGGTTCAATCCGAGGTTGACCTTCCAGTTGCGGAAAGAAGAATTGTTTTCGAAACGGAATTTTGTCTCTTGTTCGGTAGAACGGAGGCGGAGCATCAGATTCTCCGGAATACTTTCATCATTCTGACGGTATTTGGTGTTGCGGTTGTTCAGATAGCTGTGACTGACTACCACCGACTGCACATGTGCGCCTGCATAATGACGATAAACGGCTCCCAATGTAAATGTCTCCTGCTTGATTTTCGGCAGGTAACTAAGAATATATTCGTTGTCTTCGCTATCCGCTTTCGTATTCAGCCGCATATTATCGATTCCCCCAAGTCCCAATATCGTCAGTTCGTTCTGTTCGTTGAACCGGTTTTTCAACTTGAATTGCGCGTCGGTGAAAGTCGGCAGGAAAGGCAGGTCGAGCATATCAAACAGGAATTGCAGATAAGATTGACGCACAGATACCAGATAGGAGGTTTTCTTTCCAATATGTCCGTTGGAGGCCAGAGAGACTTCGGATGCTCCGAGGGTAGCTTTTAGTGAGTTATGCTCCATATCTCCGTCACGTAATTTGAAATCAAGCACGGAGCTAAGCGTGTTCCCTCTATCAGTGGGGAAAGCACCGGTGTAGAAATTCACTTCACGTATCAGGTCGGCATTAAGGATTCCCACCGGACCGCCGGATGCTCCTTGCGTGCTGAAGTGATTGATATTGGGAATTTCCACTCCGTCCAAATAGAAACGGTTTTCAGAAGGAGAGCCACCGCGTACAATCAGGTCATTGCGGTAGCCGATAGGCGAGAAGGCGACTCCCGGGTAAGACTGTACAATCCGCGAAATATCCCGGTTGGCTCCCGGACTCTTTTCTATTTCCTGCAATCCGATGATGCGCAGGCTGACCGGGCTTTCCTGGTCGCGCCGGAAAGGAGAAGCGGTGACGGTTACTCCTGCGAGTTCGGTCAGGTTTTCTTCCATTTCTATCGAAATGTTCAGATCTTTGGTAGATAAGATATATTCGGGAGTAGTGACACTTTTGTAGCCGATGGCTGTTGCTTGCAAACGGTAGATGCCGGGAGGCACTTGTTCGATAGTGAAATGCCCTTCCGCATTGGTGACGCCACCTTTGTTCAGCCCAAGAATCATAACGTTAATGAATTCTAATGGCTGACGGCTGTTTTTTTCAATCACTATCCCCTTAATTTGATGTACAGGTTGTGCCTGTAACAGGGAAAGCAGGATGTTGGAAAATAGTAGCAGTGTCAACAGTTTTTTCATGTGATTGCAAATTGTCGCTGCGAAAGTACAAAAAAAGTATTAAATAATGATACCTTTTGATGAAGTTAGCCGTATTTTGTTTCACATTTCATTTTTATATCTTATTTTTGTGGGGCATATTAAAACAGATTCCTGATGAAGACTGTAAAATTGATAACTTGTAATGATGCGATGAAGGCACATATCCTTCAGGGAGCATTGGAGAATGAAGGCATCGAGTCTATTCTGCACAATGAGAATTTCTCTACTTTGTATAAAAGTTGCGTGAGTAGTATAGCAGGGGTGGATATATTGGTGGCAGATGAAGACAACGAGAATGCTGTCCAAGTGTTGAAGGATAACGATAGTTGGCCGGAAGAGTTGACGCTTTGTCCGTACTGCGGTTCATCGGACATCCAGTTGGTGTTGAGAAAAGGAAAGCGCTGGCGTGCGGTGGGTGCTGCTATCATTTCTGCATTGATGGTCATTCCTCCGGGAGATAACCACTGGAACTATACTTGTAAACAGTGTCATAAAACCTTTGAAATGCCGGTTTCTAAATTTAATCCTCCTGCTGAAACAGAGGAATAACTATATCTAACTATTTATAACACACAATGGAAAAGAAAAAAAATCTATTAATTGCTCTTCTTTTAATTTGGGTAGCTCCCTCTTTTGCTGCCAAAGTAGATACCTTGTTAATTAAAAGTCCTTCCATGAGTAAGGAAGTGCAAGTGGTCGTTGTTACGCCGGATGTTGCATCAGGAAAGAAATCGGTGGCTTGTCCTACTATTTATTTGTTGCACGGTTATGGTGGAAATGCTAAAACATGGATTGGCATTAAACCGAATCTTCCCCAAATTGCGGACGAAAAAGGAATCATATTCGTTTGTCCGGACGGAAAGAAAAGCTGGTACTGGGATAGTCCGGTCAACCCGTCTTTCCGCTATGAAACTTTTATTTCGTCGGAACTGGTGAAGTATATCGACGAACATTACAAGACGATTGCCGACCGTAAGGGACGCGCCATCACCGGATTGAGTATGGGTGGACACGGAGCGATGTGGAATGCAATCCATCATAAAGATACGTTTGGTGCCAGTGGAAGTACAAGCGGAGGGATGGATATTCGCCCGTTCCCGAAAAACTGGGACATGGCTAAACTGTTGGGAGAATATGAATCGAATAAGGAGGTATGGGATAATCACACCGTTATCAACCAGATTGATAAGATAGAGAATGGCGATTTGGCTATCATTGTCGATTGTGGAGAAGGAGATTTCTTCCTGAATGTGAACAAGGATTTGCATAACCGCCTGTTGGAAAGAAAGATCGATCATGATTTTATTACCCGTCCGGGAGGACATACAGGGCAGTATTGGAATAACTCCATTGATTATCAGATTCTGTTCTTTAATAAGTTTTTCAAGAAATAAAACCGAGAATACTTGACTTTGGCTTTTCAATGTTGTATCTTTGGTACAGAATCATAAAATAGATTGAGGTTAAACTACGATAGAAGGAGGGAGCGGAAGCTTTCTCCTTTTTTGTTGTACCTTGGAGAGGCGTGAGCTTTAGCCGGGCTTATAAAGGGGATGAAACCGGAGATTAACGTGTTTTATACCGTAGCTTTATAAAAATTAGACGGTGCGTTACGACTCATTAAACGCTGCGTTAGGAGAAGTAAGAGCCTTTGTTAGGTAAAATCAGAGCCTTTGTTTCGGAATAAACAAAGTTGAGGTATGAAAAGCGCGTAACTACTCAGGTATCTTTTCCTGAAAATTGAAAAAGTAATCCAAACTCTCTTACCTGTTGAAATGTATCTGATAACTTTATGCCAATCCCCTTTCTCTATTATCCCCTAGATATTACTTTTGCATTCAATGATTGAGCAGGTAACAGACATATCTAAGTTCTTATCGGAGATGAACGAGAAATTCTCTTCGATGGAGCAAACTATATCTGAGCAAGGTGCTGATATTAGCCGTCTTTATCGTATTATTGATCAGAAGGATAAAGAGATTCATGTATTAAAGAAACGTTTATCCAAATATGAAGGACCTGATAAGGATAGTCATAATAGTAGTATTCCTCCTTCCCAAGAATCGCTTCCTGCCAAAGTCCTCCGTCGGACACAGTCTTTGCGCAAGAAGTCAGACCGTAAGAACGGTGGTCAATTTGGTCATCCCGGCTCTACTTTAGAAACGAGCACTTCTCCTGATTTTATCGAAGAACATAAATCTGACTATTGTGAATGTTGCGGCAGTTCTTTGACTGGGGCTGAGTCTATTTGTAGCGGAGTCTCCCAAGTGGTTGATATACCTTTACCCCGTCCCCAAGTAAAAGAACATCGCTCTTTTGATGTGACTTGTTCTTGCGGCCACATTAATAAATGCCCGCTCCCCAAAGAATGTAGTAAACGGATTTCATACGGCAAGACTATTCAGTCTCTGGTGTCTTTTCTTAGCCATGTTCAATGTGTTTCATTTGAACGTATCTGTGAAATACTCAAAGAAATTTTCTCTTTGTCTATTAGTCAAGGTACAGTGCGGAACATGCTTACTAAAATAGGGACTAAATCAAAAACTGTTTGTGACCAAATTCGCAGGCGCATAGCCGAATCCACAGTTGTTGGCGCTGATGAAACGGGACTATATGTCAATAGTGCACTTAATTGGGCATGGATATTCCAAACGGATCAGTTAACCTATGTATACCAAGACAAGTCCAGAGGAATGAAGGCTATAAACAACCATTTTCCTGATGGATTGCCCAATGCTGTATTAGTCACAGATCGACATGGTAGCTATTTCAATATGGAAGTAAAGAATCATCAGGTATGCATTGCACATCTGTTAAGGAACATTCAATACCTTACTGAACTTGACCCTAAGCAGAACTGGTCTAAAAAAGTGAGTACACTTCTTAGAGAGGCGATACACATCCGTAAGACTACAAGCTTTGAAGTAATACCAATAACCACTATAAAAGACAGATTGGACCGATTGCTAAATGAAAGCGTAGCACATCTGCATGAGGATTTCCAGAAGTTCAAAAATGGTCTCTTCAAATGTAAGGATTATCTTTTTACCTTCCTGCAAAACCCAGATGTTCCTTATGATAATAATGCCAGCGAAAGAGGTATTCGAAAAATAAAGGTAAAGCAAAAAGTCAGCGGATGTTTTCGTACAGAAAAAGGGGCTAACACTTTTATGAACGTCCACTCCGTTGCTGAAACCGCTAAGAAAAACGGAAATTCTAAATACAAGGCTATTCTTGCTGTTCTTGAACAGTGAGAAGTATCAATATGACTTTATACCTGAGTAGTTACAAAAGCGCCTTTGTAGGTTAAGAATCTATAATTCTGCTCTTGACAGAAATAGAGTGATTATGCTGCTTTAAAAGAGAATTCGATGTTCGGAATGAAAGATTATTCGAAAGAAACCGAAATGTTGCGTGTGTATGGATAATAGCTGGCCTGTCCTCCGGCATAGGTCGTCTGACAAATTATCTTGGATGGATTTCCTTTTTTATCAAACTCGTACGAATAGCCTGTCTTTTCATCGTTACTTCCTGCAGGATAACTGCGTATGGTGAAATGGCGCGGGTCTTTACCCAATAATCCTGCGTAAAGAGCTTCAATATGGAATGTCAGAGGGTGTATTTCTAATAAACCGAGGCAGGGCAAATGGTATGTCGAACTTTCTTCTCCCGGTTCATAAATGAACTTGTTTTCAAGGCCGTTCATCTTGGAACTGATAGAGGTTATATCTCCGTTTTCGTATGTAAGTGATGTTGATGAATATTCTGCATCGCCAATATTCTCGACAATTCCGGTTAAGTATCCTTCTGCAGAGTAAGAAAATTGATAAATACGATTTTGTGAAGACAACCTGTATACACATTGACTGGCATAGCCTTCGCTATTTAATGTATATACTAAAGTGAGATAGTCAGTGGTAACTGTTACCTGATTATCAGAGTAGCTCAAGTTTACTTCGTTACTGATTTCTTCTCCGAAATAACGTTGTTTTATAATATGTTGAATCAGACGCTCGCCATCGAACATAAACTCCTCTATTCTATCTACAGGGTTCGAATCGTTCTTGACGGTTTCATTGAAAATCATAGCCCATTGCCCTTTATCCTCTACTGTGCCCTTTTCGTCATCATCCGAACAACTGAATGTCAGTATTGCCAGCAATAAAATAGCTACTTTTTTCATCCTTTCTTATTTTAATCGTAATCCGTTACTACTAAAACGCCTACTTGCCGGACTTATTACGCTTTTCTCTATTTTGAATTGTGCTTTTGTCGTCTCTTCGGTTTCCTCGTCCTTTGGTGGATAAGTTTTGTTCAATACTCCGAGAGCTACACTCAACAAAGTCTCTTTTTCATCGCCGAAAGGTAGGAAAGTTAAGTAATCGGTTGAAGCATTGACTGCGTATGTCGGTTTGAATCCACCATAAGTGTCATGTTCTGAATTATAGATAGTGCATACAGCCGGATTGATAGACCACAAAAAATCTTCATTGATAAATTGTTCCGTAGCTACATTTTGTCCTTTGGTTGAACTGCCGATAGCTATTAACTGTTGGATTTTTCCGTTCAAGCTATGCATCAACATTTCCGGAGCTCCTGCCGTTTCTCCACTGATCAAAACGATAAGAGTCGTTAAATTCAGGTTCTTGCCACCGGAGGTACCTAATAAATCAGAATTAAAGATCAGAGTTGCATCTTTTGCTGTATTCTTATCATTATATTCCAAGAATGCCATTGTTTGGTCAAGGTAAAAAGAAGACACAAGAATAGTGCTTAATAGTTGCGTACATTCAATGCTTCCTCCTTTGTTATATCGTAGGTCGAGTATCACTTGATGGATATTCTTTTGGGCAAGCTCATCCGACCATTCACGTAATTCGGTGTTGTATTTTTCCGGATTGTCTTTAGTACCTGCTGTAAAGCTGTTGTACATTAGGTAACCGACTTCCCTTCCATCAGTCAACGTTAATATTTTCTTGCAGTGAATAGGGTTGTCTACCAATGATACGGCTGCTCCCATTTCTACAGGGTCGCCTACTGGTACAACTCGGTAAATATCTTCTTCTTCCTCGCCTTCTACTGGCGGCTCTGTAGGTGGTACTTTTTGATATTTTCCCAAAGTTATTTCCAAAGGTCCTGTGCCTTGCAGTAGTTGAGCCTCATATTTTTTGCTGATATACGAGGTATCTACTTTTACAATCCAGTCGCCTCGTTTTAGTACGGCAGCAGCTGGCGAACCAGGAATTACATAAGTAATCAATGCGTTGTAGGCAGTATCGATGTCCGGGTTGCGAACCAGTGAATAATCAAATCCATAAGTAGGCAGCGGAGTCTCCATCACAGAGTCTACAAACGAGTAACTGTCTTTTTTTGATTTCACTTTAGATAAGAACGAGGCAGGCTCCAGAAACAGATTCACATCATCGTAGGAAGGTAGATCTTGATACCACAGATAGTTCTGTTGCATGATGTCGTACATCCATGTATCCAGTGCAGTTTGATGGGCATACTCCGGCCAGCGGTCGACACCACAGGAAAAGAAACCACTGATAGATACGAAGATCAGGGCAGGTATGAGGATTATCTTTCTTAATTTCGTCATCATAAAAAGCTTTTTACTGTGCAAATGTAGGAAATACTTTGCTTATCTACCACATTTATGGTATAAAAATGCCTTCAATGTGTGATTGGGTGTTAGAGAATCTTGCCTTATCTTTGTGACATCAAAGTTTTCGATAGGTATTAGCTAAAATATAGAAAGTTATTAATAGACGGATTTTTATTCATGGAGATAGCTGCATTATTATCAGGAGGTGTCGACAGTTCGGTTGTCGTACATCTTCTTTGTGAGCAAGGATATAAGCCTACTCTTTTTTACATTAAGATAGGTATGGACGGAGCGGAATATATGGACTGTTCGGCAGAGGAGGATATTGAATTATCTACTGCAACGGCACGTAAATACGGTTTGTCTTTGGAAGTGGTGGACCTGCATCAGGAGTATTGGGAGAATGTGGCGGCGTATGCCATTGATAAAATTCGGCAGGGGTTGACGCCGAATCCGGACGTGATGTGTAATAAGCTTATCAAATTCGGATGCTTTGAACAGCGTGTCGGGAAAGATTTCGACTTTACGGTAACCGGTCATTACGCCACCACCTTGCAACGTGAAGGGAAAACTTGGCTGGGCACGGCAAAAGATCCCGTGAAAGATCAGACAGACTTTCTCGCCCAGATTGATTACCTGCAAGTTTCCAAGCTCATGTTTCCCATTGGAGGGCTGATGAAGCAAGAAGTACGTGAGATTGCAAATCGTGCCGGGTTGCCTAGTGCCAGAAGAAAAGACAGTCAGGGGATTTGTTTTCTCGGAAAGATAAACTACAATGATTTCGTTCGTCGTTTTTTAGGAGAAAAGGAAGGGGCGATTGTTGAATTGGAAACCGGAAAGAAAGTGGGTACACATCGAGGCTATTGGTTCCACACAATTGGTCAGCGGAAAGGGCTCGGATTGAGTGGTGGTCCCTGGTTTGTAGTCAAGAAGGATATTTTGGAAAATACCATCTACGTATCCCGTGGCTACGGTGTAGAGACACAATACGGTAATGAATTCCGGATGCATGATTTCCATTTCATTACTGATAATCCCTGGAAAGGTCAGAAGAAGGAGATAGACATTACTTTTAAGATTCGTCACACTCCCGAATTTACAAAAGGAAAACTGATACAGGAAGGGGAGAAGCAGTTTCACATTTTGTCGTCCGAAAAGTTGCAAGGCATTGCTCCGGGACAGTTTGGAGTGATTTATGATGAAGAAGCAACAGTTTGTGTGGGGAGCGGTGAAATCATCTGTTAAATAGTTTATTTTGAAAGGTGAGGATTCGATAATCAGGATAATTTTCACTACTTTTGTTTCGTAGAATAATAAATAAAGGAGGATTGCTTATGACAACGATGGAATTGAAAAGTCTGAAAATGGACTTGGTGGAGGAACTCCTGAGTTTGAATGACAAAGAGATGCTCAATCGGGTGAAGAACTATTTGAAACGACTTAAGAAAATGGAAGCAGAAAAAGAAATGGAAGAAATCACAAAAGAGGAGATTCTTGCAGGGATTGATGCAGGACTGAAAGAGGTAAAACTTTCTATAGATGGCAAGTTGGAATTAAAGAGTGCAAGGGAGTTTTTGAATGAACTATGAAATAATAGTTAAGCCAACGTTTCAGCGGGAAGCTAAACGATTGGCAAAACATTATTCTTCTTTTAAAGAAGATTTTGCTTCATTGATTGATGAGTTGGAACAGAATCCGCAATTAGGTACCGATTTAGGTCATGGCTTGCGCAAAGTCCGCATGAAAATTACTGCGAAAGGGAAAGGAAAAAGCGGAGGTGCAAGAGTTATCACTTTCACTTTGGTTGTTTCCCAGCAAGATGCAATTTTGAATCTTCTCTATATTTATGATAAAGCAGACAGGGCTTCTATATCAGACAAGGAAATAGAACAACTTTTGAAACAAAATGGCTTGAAGTAAAGCGTATAATCAGATATAGTATTCGGCTAAATCCACAATCCCTGCCCTCATCGCATATTTAGTAGCCTCGTGCACATTATTCACTCCCAATTTACGAAAGATATTCTTACGATGGCTGTTGATCGTATGGAAACTAAGATTTTTCTCTGCGGCAATCTCTTTCGTTGTTTTCCCTAATGCAATTTCTTTTAGGATATTCTTTTCTGTCTGCGTCAGCAAATGGTCGTCCATACTTGACGCTGCCAGCGGAGAAGAAGTTCCCGAAAGCAGCAGATTGCTGACATGATTGCAAATATACCGTTGTTTGCGGGTGGCACATTGAATAGCGGTCATGATTTCTTCTTTTGAGTTATCTTTCATCACTACCCCGAAAGCCATACTGCTGAACAGTACCTGGCGGAGAAAGTTCAGGCTAAGTTCGTCAGAGAATAGAATCCAGTCGGCTTCCTTGAATCTTTCCTGCAAGACAATCAATTCATCCGCCCCGGCAAAATTGAACAATGTATAATCCAATACAATCACCGCTTGCGGATACAATCGTAGCTGCTGAATCAGTTCAGCCTTGCTATCAGCTTCTAAAAGGAGGGACACTTCCTTTTGTTTACTTAGCAGGAACATCATTCCCGCCTTACTGATATCCTGATTGTCTGCGATGATAAATTCTCTCATAAGCAATGATGAATAAAAAAACTCCGCTACAAATGTACGCATTTTGCATGATTTGTAGCGGAGTTATGATAAGATTCTTGTATCCGGATTACCAGGAACGTCCTTTGAAGATATTTGACTGGTCAAGCGGAACGATATTTCCGTTCAATGTCAGGTTGTTGTTGCTGAAGTTCGGGCTGATGCTAACTGAAGCTGTATTGTTTCCGCTACTCATATTGATGAATATTTGAGCGGAGATGCCGATACCCTGAACGCTGAATGAACAGTTCACATTTCCTTTTTTGTCGATATTCATCTTCATATCCGAAGAATTACCATCTACTGTAACACCACCGATTCCGTTAGGACCTGGGTAAGGAGTGTTGAAAGCAGTCTGTACGGTGGCTCTGTTGCCATTCATCAAGACGAAGTTGGTGTTTGAAGTAACAAAAGCACTCATACCGTTGCGGAAGACCACCTGATTAGCTTCCAATACAAATTGCTTGTTCTTCAAAGCCTGTACAGCTTGTTGGTAGGCTACCATGTCCTGCACCTCTTCTTCGGCACGGAGTTTCGCTCTTTCTGCATCTCTTTCGGCTTTTCTTTCTGCGCGGCGTGCTGCTGCGTTACTTTCCTGTGCGTACATCATTGTGCTTGCACTCATTAATACTAATGCTACTAATGCAATAAACTTTTTCATAACTTTTTTTTGTTTAGGTTTAATACGTTGTTCGTTTATTGCAAAAACAAAGTGTATGCCAGATTGTTCACGAACGTCTTGCAATTTTATATCCGATGGCTGCCACAGTGATACTCATTAAGGGACTGATAATGTTGAAAAAACAATAAGGAAGATACACAAGTGTGGGTACACTCAAGATGGTAGCTTGTGTCATTCCGCAACTATTCCACGGAATCAATACAGATGTAACGGTTACTGAATCTTCCGTCGTACGGCTTAGTAAGCAACTTTCATACCCTTTCTTGGTGTAAATATCGCGAAACATATTTCCCGTCAGAATGATACTGATATACTGGTCGGCAGTTGTCAGATTAAGAAACAGGCCGGAGCAGACTGTCGCGCCAACCACGCTGACTGTTTTTTTCATGAAGCGGACGAAGATGGAAGTGATACTTCCCAGCATACCGCTTGCTGTCATTGCTCCGCCAAAACACATAGCGCATAGAATCAGCCAAATCGTATTCATCATTCCCGCCATACCACGTGTGGCGATTAAATCTGTCAGAACGGCATTGTCTGTATGTAAATTTGTCGCTCCATAAACAGTCATCATCAGTCCTTTGAACAAAGAATCGAATCCGGAAACGGCAACTCCGGAAATTTCCTGCAACAACTCCGGTTGAAATATCAAAGCAAAGACACCAGCCAGCAGGGTAGACAGGAACAGCGTTACGATAGAGGGCACTTTCCGTGCTATCAGTATTCCGGTTACAACAGGAACTATCAACAACCACGGGGTGATATGAAACTTTTCATTCAAAGCGGTTGCCACTTCTGCGATGTGTTGTGTATTGTTGGCATCATGAGAGAATCCTGCTACGGTGAAAATAATTAGCGTAATGACAAGAGATGGAACCGTAGTAATCATCATATAACGGATGTGACGGAACAAGGGAGTGTCTGTGATAGAAGAGGCCAGGATGGTGGTTTCGGATAAAGGAGATATTTTATCTCCGAAGTATGCTCCTGAAATAATGGCTCCGGCAATCCAGCCGTCTTCAAAACCTTGCGCCTTTCCGATACCCATCAGAGCGATACCGATGGTAGCAATGGTAGTCCATGAGCTCCCGGTCATAACGGAAATCAATGCGCAGATGATGCAGGTAGATGCCAGGAAGAAACTGGGATGGATAATTTGCATCCCGTAGTAGATTAGCGTAGGCACTACTCCACTAATCATCCAGATCCCACTCAACGCACCGATGATTAATAGAATAATAATAGCTGTCGCCACTCCGGCAATATTGTTGGTTATGGCAAGCTCGTAATCTTTCCAGGGAATTTTATAAAACACCATGCCGATAAGGATACAAATAGCTGTAGTGGTGAGCAGTGACACTTGGCTTCCGCCGCTTAGGGCATCGCTGCCAAATGTGCGGATAGTGGCAAACAATAATAACACCAGTACAATGATCGGTATCAATGATACAAGGGGAGAGGGGGCTTTCTTCATGTTGATTCTTATAACCTTTTATTTGTTTTCCGGCTGCTGTTTTGTTTATAGCCGCGCAAAGATACAACAAAAAAGAATGAAATCTTTTGCTTCAAAACGTCAGGCAATAAAAATTATTATAAGTTTGTATTTGATTGGAATATGTATAAGACCGGCTCAATTAGCGAAAGTCTTACGCCTTATCCACCAGTAACGGATGAAAAGTACCCCTGTCAGGATGAGGGCAATGGATAATCCGGTATAGAAAACAGAAATGAACGTTTCGGGCAGAAGATGGAAGCTACGTATGGTAATTCCCAGAGAAATCATGAAGATCATTGTAATCCAACTTTTCACATCGAAAAAGGAGAACGGGCAATTTCTGTGTTCTTTCTTTTGTTCGATTCGCTGGGTATGTTTATAATAAAGCCTTCTGAACACCAGAACGAAGAATAACAAGAAAACGACGGTAGCTTCTCCTATTTTGAACATCCAATCTTGGGAGGTGTTTAACCAGGTTACAATTCCTATTCGCAGAATATTCGCACCGGCTATAATCCAGACGGTGCCGGCTGTGATAAGTAAGATTTGTCTGTTAACTCCGTATTTCATTGGCTTTTTTATTGTAATAAACGGTTTGACCGTCCGTTTTGTTGACTCACTTCTTGTAGAAAGTCGTAATTAATAAAGAAATTCCGGTTAAAACGACTCCGGTACCGATAACTCCGTGCCAACCATACAGTTGCCAAAAGCTGCCCGCCAGAAATGTTCCCATTGAACCGCCAATAAAGTAAGTAGTCATGAAAACTGTATTGATACGGTTCGAAGCGCGCGGGTCTAGTTCGAAGATACTTGTTTGGTTGCTAAGTTGGATACATTGCATCCCTATGTCAATGATGATGATTCCGGCAATGATACCAATAAAAGTGTTTTCACCGATGAAGAACAGTAACCAGGCAAAGAGAATCAATCCGCAACCGATAAAGTTAAAGCGGCGTACACCTACTTGCTTTACGTATCTTCCTACGAAAGAAGCAGTCAATGCTCCGGCCACTCCGCAAAGTCCTAGCATACCGATTACGTCGCTGTTGGCGAAGAACGGGGCTTGTCCCATTTTAAAAGCCAGACAGGACCACATAGCGAGGAGGGAACCGAAATTCAATGCCGCCCGGATGGAATAAATGCGTAGTTGTGGATATTCTTTCACTAAGGCTAACAGGGATTTCATCAGGCCGCTATATTTTCCCTGGAAGTTGGTCTGAATGTCGGGAAGGACTTTTAGTACAACAATGGCACAGATAAGCATCATGCCTGCAGCAATGTGATACATTTCCCGCCATCCAATCAGCTCACCGATAAATCCGCTGACAACACGGGAAGCCAGAATACCGGTCAATAGTCCTGATAAGACAATCCCTACATTCCTGCCTTTATTTTCCGGACGGGAAAACTGGGCAGCTATCGGAATGAATATCTGCGGAATCATGGAACAGACTCCCGTGAGGAATGAAGCGATGAGTATCAGATGGAAGCTGTGCGTCAGGGCGATAGTCAATAGGGAGAATATCAGAACGGTGAAGTTGACCAGGATGATTTTCTTACGCTGATATAAATCTCCCAAAGGAGTGATAAACAACAATCCTGCCGCATAGCCTATTTGTGTGACCATGGCAATCAGGTTGGTTCTGAACTCTGATATGCCAAGTTCATGGCGTATCATATTTAATAGAGGTTGAATATAATAGATGTTGGCTACCGAGACACCGGCCACAATAGCAAGTGTCCAGAGGATAGATGCCGGCAGTCCTCCGTTTTCTTTTAATGGCTGTTTCATGTGGCAAAGATAATAAAATAAGATGTTTATTCGATGAAGAAAGTGGTGGAAACTGTGTTGCCTTCTCCGTCTACTGCCGTCAGTGAATGTTTGCCGGGAGCGGGTTGCAGGGAAATTTTGTGGAAATCCTGTGTCTGTGTCTGATAGGTGTCGTCGAGATGCCAGAATATAGTTGCATTGGGATTGCTGTGTGCCAGTTCAACCGTGATAAATCCTTTGCTGCCGTCCAGTTGTTTGGGTAGCTTGATGTGGGCGTTCATCGGAGGGTAGATGAATTGCATGGGTTGGAAAGAATCTTCTCCACAACCGGCTTTGAAAGGTGGCAGTGGTTTGTATTCCGGATGATGCTGTTTATAATACCATTCCCATACGGGCGGCAGGGCAAACCACGATTTCTGAATAGTAGGTTCCGTGTTTGCACAGTTTTCATAGATGCGGTGGCTTTCGTCGGCGGATAGTGTGACGAGATGATGATAAGGGCAAGCCTCCGTCCGTAATCCCGCGGGAAGGATCAGCACAGTGTCAGTTTCTTCACAGAAACGTCCTTTCAGATGACCGGATTGACGGCATATTTCTGCATCAACGAAAACACCTGCAGGACGTTCGAACCAGGGTGAAGAAGGGAGATAATTGAATATATCGAATAATACGGGACCGGCTGTTTGTGCGCCGACCAATCCGGGTTTTCCTTCTCCGGTTGCATTTCCTACCCATACGCCTACTGCATAGCGGGGAGTTACGCCAACGGCCCAGGCATCACGGAATCCGTAACTGGTTCCGGTCTTCCATGCGATAGTCTGCATGGAGGGGATTGATTTCCAGTCAATTTCTTCAGGGCGGTTGACTTCTGTTAAGGCGGAAAGGGTGAGCCAGGCCGCTCCTGCCGAAATGACTCCTTCTGAAATAACTCCTTCTGATATATCCTTTCTCGAAGTTGTTTTTCTTGAAATGATCTTTCCTGAAGTAACTTTTCTTGAACCATCTCTTTCCGAAACAGTCTTTTCTTCTGTTCCCAGTAGTATCTGCACTTCCTTTTCTTGGGGAAGGTCGTTGGAATGACTGTTGGAGAGGCTTCGTCCCATTTGTGCATAAGCATTCGTCACATCCCATAAAGTAGCTTCGGCACCTCCTAAAATGAGTGATAATCCATAATGGGAGGCTGATCGGTTGATAGTCTTGAACCCCATTTGTTGCAGCATGTGATGAAATTTGGGTACTCCATATCTTTGTAACATGGTGACAGCCGGGATATTCAATGAGCGGGCAAGAGCTTCGGAAGCGGGGACGGCTCCTTCAAACTGCAGGCTGAAGTTTTGTGGAGTAAAGCCATTGATATTAACGGGTACGTCCGGTAACAGCATTTGCGGTAATAGACTTCCCTCCTGTAGCATGGCACCATAGAGAAAGGGTTTTAAAATACTGCCTGTACTTCTGGGAGCTTGAATCACGTCTACTTGATTCCCCCCTTGCTTACGGTCGAAATGTACATTTCCGCAGTATGCTACCACTTGATTGGTGGGAATGTCTATAATTAGGATAGCCAGGTTACGGATATCACTTCGATTAAATTCATTGCTCCACCGTTCCGCCAAACTCTCTATATGGGTTTGTATTCCTTTATCGATGGTTGAGCGGGTATATAATCCGTTTCTTTCTTGATAAAAGCGGGTAACCAGGTGGGGGGCTATTTGAGGAAGAGGATGTGGTTCGTCGGGTAACGGTTCGCTGATAGCCAATTCATAGGTGGACGCATCAATAATCTCTTCTTCAAAAAGTTGTTTTAATAAACGGTTGCGTTTGGAAAGTAGTATTTTTCGTCCTTTGGATAGATGAATCATGGCGGGGGCATTGGGCAGGACGGCCAGCATGGCTGATTCCGCCCATGATAAATCTTCGGCAGAATGACCGAAGTAGCGCCAGGCAGCAGCATCCAGTCCTACTACATTTCCTCCGAATGGTGCATGGGAGACATACATGGATAAGATTTCCTCTTTGGAAGTCCGGAACTCCAAACGGGTAGCCCAGATCATTTCGATGACTTTCTCTCCGATAGTTCTGGGTTTGTTCCGGGCGAGACGGATGGTCTGCATGGTAAGGGTACTGCCTCCGCTTACAACACGTTTATTCTTTAAATTCTGGTAGAGTGCTCTTCCGGTAGATAGCGGATTAACTCCCCAATGGTGGTAAAAGTGTTTATCTTCAAAGGTAATAAGGCATTGCTTGATTTTTTCAGGTGTTGTCTTTCGGGGAGGAAACCGCCATTGACCATCCGAAGCGATACGTGCTCCCAGTAATTCTTCGTTTCGATCAGTCACAACGGTGGAGTAGGGTACATGAAACAGTTGCCGGGGAAGGCAAAAGATGTATCCTATCATCAAAAGAGCAATGCTTATTGTCATTACTTTCTTAGTAACAGATAATCGTTTGAAGAATTTATATATAGGATTCATTTAAATGTTAAGAGCTAAGAGACACATATCTTTGTGACAAATAATTAGGCACGGATTACACGGATTACGCATTTTTGGTTAACGAGTAGAACCGTGTAATCCGTGCCTGAAATTTATCGACTGACAGTTGTTCTTCCCGCTTTGCTGCGTGCCTGTAAGTTTACATCATACATTGCTTCACATTGAACGGCAGGAAGAATAAAGTTACCTGCATAAGTCGCTTGCAGTCTGACAGTGAATACTTTTGTTTCACCACGACGCAAATTGAAATAAGTCAATACCCTGTCATCGCGTATATCCAGATAATTATATTTGCTGACGGACTTACCGGAACCGTCGGCTGCTACGCTTTCCGTTTCGGGGGCAACCATTCTTTCGTTGTATATTTCCCAACCGGACGGTATGATATGCGTCAGTGCCAGATTGGTGTAGTCGGAAGTTCCGCTAATATTGGATATGGAGGTGATAGCCATAAAGTCAGTTCCCTGCATGATATCATTGACAGAGATCGGTGTACCGTTCAGGTTGGCATATCTTATATCCATGCGAAGATTGTCGCTGATGGCCGGTAATGTATCGTTCAACAACTGTGTGCGTGTGATAAGGTCTACGCTAAGCGCTCCTTTTCCTTGATTTTTCACAGCAATCATACCGGATTTGGGAGTGGTGGCTATTTCCTTCTCAAACACAGCCTTAGCTGATTTCACGGCAGGTTGTTGTTTGTCGTTCCATGTCCATACGAAATCCAGTGTGCCTGACAGCTTTTCGGCCAGACGTCCCATTGCCATAAGAGCAAAAGCGGTGGATTGGGTACTGAACCACTCCTCTTGTGACAGATTCTTTGAAACGACTTTTGCCTGCTGCAAAGCATCCCGTTCCCGGTTCATCAGGATCAGTGTTTCCAGAATCATAGCTTCATCACGGTCGGAGGAACCGTAAATCTGATTCATGGAAGAGTAGGGGCTTACTGTTGTTTCCGCATTATACACCAGTTCTTCAGCCGGTTTCATCTTTCCGGTCAGTGCATAGGTTGCTGCCAGTCTCCATTTAGCCTGAATGGATAATCCTGCCTGTTCTTTCATCCGGTTCATGGCACCATATTCCGGTGCTCCTGCCAATGCAAGCGTATATAAACGGAAAGCCTGTTGCAATTCCGACTGCCATTGTTGCCAGCCGCTTGCATCCTGCGGCATCCGCCAGTTTTGTGCGGCAGCACGTTGGAAACGCTTCCACTTATTCAGTACGTTCGAATGAACGGCGTATCCTTTTTCTTGTGCCAGTGTCAGGAACATTCCTGCATAAGAACTGATCCATTCGTCGGCAACAGCATTTCCCGGCCAATATACAAATCCGCCATTGGGAAGTTGACGACCATAAATCTGCCGGATAGCTTCCTGTACATTTGTCTTTATCTTTTCGGCTTCTATCTTATCTATTGTTTTGAATTGACCGATAAACAGAAGAGGCAAAGCCTTGGAAGTCAACTGTTCCGT
Source organism: Bacteroides celer (assembly GCF_002632415.2). Classification (NCBI taxonomy): domain Bacteria; kingdom Pseudomonadati; phylum Bacteroidota; class Bacteroidia; order Bacteroidales; family Bacteroidaceae; genus Bacteroides; species Bacteroides celer. The sequence continues at coordinate 2,172,444 of NZ_CP178209.1, forward strand.
ACAATGGTGCTGATAGTTGTATAAGAAGTCGAAACGGCGGCTGATGTCAACCGAAGGTATGCGTGATACTTCCAGCTTTATCTGATTATTTGCAGAAGAACTGCTTAGATTGTATGAAAGTTCTTTGCTTTGTCCGGCTTCTACCCATTGACTGTTGCGCAGGGTTACTACCGGATTCGGGTTGCGTACTTCTATTTCAATGGTTTCTTTAGTTTGTTGTCCGCCACCATTGGCTGTCAGATGGATGGTAGCCTTTCCTGTTTTACTACCTGTTTTTAAAGTAAAGAACACAAGCTGGTCACCCGGTTGGCTAAATTTGAGCGACTGTTGGTTAGCCCCTACAATCTGTACTCCTCCACCGGACGCTTGAAGTGATATGGTTACATTCTTCACTTGATTTTCCATCGCAAAGATATTTACCGGAACGGTGATTTCTTCCTGAATACTAAGCACACGGGGCAAGGTGGACAACATCATTAACGGAGTCCGTACGAAAGCCGTTTTTTCCGCATTGCCGTACGCTCCCTCTTGTCCGGCAACTACCATGGCACGTACCGAACCTACATACATCGGAAGTTTCAGCGTATGTGTCCGGCTCTTACCTTTTCCCAGATAGAAAGGACCTATAAACTTGACTACCGGTTTGAAGCGGTTTGCTTTTGCATCGGCAGGTTTTAATGTGGCGTCTCCACCCGTACTGAAAAGTGAACTGTAACTTCCGGCGGAAGCTCCCAATACATTATCATACATATCCCATGTCCGGATGCCGAGTGCTTCGCGTGAATAGAAATCATTCCATGGGTCCGGGGTCTTGAAATTGGTAAGATCCAGCAAACCGTCGTCTACAATAGCTAATGTATAAGTCATCGGTTTTCCGGTCTTTTCGCTGACGGTTACATTGAAGTTGGTTTCCGGGCGTAACACTTCCGGCATCTGTATCTGCGGTTGCAACACCGTCTGACTGTTAGTCACGAATACCGGAACGACGCCATACATACGGATAGGCAGGTCATTGACTGTTTGCGCGTGAGGCTGTAACAGACTGATATGCAGATATACATTCGGAGTCATCTCCGGTGTAATCTTGAATGTATATTTCGTATCTCCTCCGTTGGAAACCTCTATCCATTCTTGTCGTAATACGGTAGAACCGTTTTCTATGGATACCAGTGCACGTCCTCCCGCTGCTGCAGGAATGATTGCTGTGGCTGTTTCTCCTATTTCATAAGAATCTTTGTTCAGCGAGAAAGCAAGCATCTTGATACCGCTGGGATCAGTCTTGCTCGAACGTCCCCGCCATTCCGGCCAGTCAACATAAACTGTACCTCCGGTGGCATGTCCACTCTCTTTATCTTTCACGTAAACCAGGTAGCGTCCCCATGACGGATAATCGATACGGAATTTGAAAGATGCTTTTCCGCCTCTTGTCTGTAAATTGCCGCTGGCAACAGGAGTGATGGAACTGTTGTTGATATACGTTCCGAAAGATTCACCACTGTTTTCCCACCACCAACTCCAGCCGATGCGGTATATTTTGTATTCCAGATTAGAACTGTTCACTAACTGTCCCTGCGTGTTTACAGTTACAATATCGAATACATGATCTTTGTCAGTTTCAATATATTTGCCTTTCGGCTGGTTCAGATTGATACCGACATAAGAGGTGAATGGTGAGAATGGAATCGTTTGAGTGTAGATGCTGGCATCTCCTCCCGGTTCGAACACGCGGGTGGTGAAAGTGGCGTTCAGCATACCCGGCGCTTCCGTTGCGGTCGGAACTTTCAGCATGACATTTGCTTTTCCTTCTGCATCCAGTGTGCCGTCAAATATATCTGTTTTGATAGTCGTGAAATCCGTAGCCGGATTGTTAAAGATATATTGTCCGTAATTCTTAAACTGTGTATTCACTTTCGATAAAGACATTTCTACTTTGGCTTTCAGTTTGGAGGCAGTTGCTCCTGTCAGCCAGGTTGAAGTGAGTGGGGCATAGAAATTCTTGTCCGTAGCTTGAAGCATCTTCGGCAATGCCAGATTTATTTTCAAGCGGTTGGGCTTTATGGTTTCGACACGCAGACCTTTGTGGAAGGTGGTTCCTCCTACCTTAATATATGCATTCCAGAGCCCGGTCGGGTCTGTTGCCTGTGTCGGAACGTCGAATGTATAGAATCCGTTCATTCCTTGTGTTGAAATCATTTTCGTGTAGAACTGTCCTCTCGGATTGTAAATCTCCAGTGCTACGGGGTGCTTGTCGGGGATTCTCTTTTCGCGGTCTTCCAATATAAAGGAAATGTGCAGCGTGTCTCCCGGGCGCCATACCCCTCTTTCGCCATATATAAATCCTTTCAGTCCCTTTTGAATATCTTTTCCTCCCACGTCGAATCTGCTGACGGACTGTTCTTCACCGTCCACAACGCGGACGTACGCTTTTTGCTTGTCCGATTCTGCCACGATAATGAAAGGCACACCGTTCGGAGTGATTTCAACGAATCCTTCTCCATTGGTTTCTCCTTTCCCTATGGGTTGTAACTGGAAGTTATACGCTGTTACCTGTGCTTTCCCTATCGGTTTTGTATCCAAAATATTACTAACGGCAATCCACAGTTTATTCAGTGAGTTCCGTTTTACAATCATTCCCAGGTTGGAAGCAAAAACGTTGCAGGCAGCTGCCCGGTCTGAATTCATGTAATAAGACGGATGACAGGGATTGTCGCGTTCCGTCCATCGGTACACACTCCAGTCCATTGTTCCGCCGTTGTAATAATAGTAGGCTTCGGGGGTATTCCAGATTGCTTCATCTTCTTCGGACAAGACTCTTCCACTTACTTTGGTCAGCCCGTTGGAGGTGTTGCTGTCAGCGAATTTCATATCCTGATTCTCGACCCTTCCACAAGGATAAGCGGAGTATTCCTGACGGAATGAAAGTATTACACGATAGATGGCACCCGGTTCCTGATGGATTAATCCGGCAAGATCTATCGAGTAATCTCCCCAATGATGAATGTCTTTGGAAGCATCTTTGGCAAGCCATAACGTTTTCTTGTAAACCAGTCTGCCCGAACGGCGCAGCTCATTGGCCGAGGCCAGTGAATTGGTTTGCATAAACATCAATACATTGTTCTCGAAAATGCGGATCACGCTCAAATCCACAGCATACAGGTTGACAGCCCTGAAAGGAATAATCAGACTTTTCGAATCGGGCAGGATAGCGGCGGTAGTAGACATTTCCACTTGTGGTTTCAGACTTACTTCACTGAATGAGATCGTATGAGAAGTTCCCAACGCTTTACCTTGACTGTCTTTGACTCCTTCATGGATATTCAACGTCAGTTTACTTTGTGTGTTTGCTTCGAAATAGATAAAAACTCTGTTCTCACTGATTTGGAAGATCGATGAGGAGATTTCCGGGATCTCAATCAGTCCTTTTAAATCTTGAGTAGTGGATAGGGGAGCGGAGAAAACAATCTCGATTCCGTTTTCCGGTTGGTCGATGCGTTCGGCAGACATAAAACGAAAACAATCTTTTGCCGGTATCAGTACTTCTTCGCTTTGTTTACGGTTGATGCCGGCCGGGTTGCCGTTGGCTGTGATAGTCAAGGGGTAATCATCAGCTTCTCTGGGGATTTGTCTGATACTAAACAAATACCGGGTATGATTGTCGGTTGCGGTGACTTCCACCGGATAACTCTTTTTCCCGTCACTGGCAGTCAGCATCTTTTCTACCTCTTCCTTTTTCACTACGTCGCTGAAACGTATCTCTCCTTTCATATTTATCTCATTCGGTTGGGTAGCTGTAATTGGCAATGATTCCAGTTGCAGGGTGAAGTTACGTTCCTGTACACGGAATGAGAAGTTGAACTCTTTCAGTTTTTTCTCCACTTCGATGAAGTCTCCGAGCCGGAAAGTTCCTTCGTAAAGTGTTCCCGGTTTCAGCGCTCCTTCCTCTGGAACAAATTCAATGGTGTTGTTGCTAACCCAATATGCTTTTCCCTTTAATGAAGGTGAGAAACTGAACGGGTTGCTTTTTAACTCATTGTTCAGATCCACCATGGGTTGGTCATGGGTCAACTCTATGCGTATGGTTGAATTCTGCGAAATGACTCCTCCCGTATATGCATTTACATACGGTGCATAATCGGCAGAAGGAATAATGTCTTTTTGAGTACGTGTGCATGAGTATAGGCCCACAGTCATCATAATAAGCAAGAATAATCTGGTAGCACTGATGCTACGTGTAGTCTTTGTTAGTCCCATAGCGAAGAATTTTTATAGTTCAACAAACAAATATACAGTTTTTATGCTAAATCCTTTGTTATTCTGATTATTTTTGCAAGTTCTTAATCAATTTATTTATGGGGAAAAAGAAAGAATACAAAGAGGCCAATCGGCGATTTCTGAAAAAACTGTCTTTTCAGGAAGGTGTTTTCGCGTTGCCGTGTGGAATCTATTACAAAGTTTTGGAAACTGGCGAAAGTACGATTTCTCCGGGGCCGCGGAGTATTGTTACCGTACATTACAAAGGAAGTCTGATTGATGGCCGGGTGTTTGATAATTCTTATGAGCGTACTTGTCCCGATGCCCTGCGTCTTAGTGATGTAATAGAAGGGTGGCAGGTGGCACTTCAGAAAATGCACGTTGGTGATAAATGGATTATTTATATTCCTTATGCAATGGGATACGGTATTAAATCTTTTGATTCGATTCCTGCCTACTCGACATTGATATTCGAAGTGGAACTGCTTAGTGTTGCATAGAGCATAAAGATGAGCTATACACAATCAGATGCATGGATATTTTTCTTTTAGCTTTTTCATAAAAGACTTGCTTACTTGTAAAAGTTCCATCTCATTAAATGGAGGAAGCAATATGCAATTGTTGTCTTCAATCGAAACCAGATAGCTTATATTGATAATGTGTGATTGGCTAATCTGGATAAGATAGGGATGCAGACTCAATATCTTTTGTGAGTTTGTATTTCTTTTGAGTGCCAGGATATGATTGTTATTTAATACAGCTTCCCATAGTTTACTTTTGGAGTTATACCGGAAATAGCCAATCTGTTCTAAATGGATTAGTTGCAAGTTTCCAGTAATAGTAGTATATAAAAAGATCTTTTCTTCTTGATGTTTTTCTGTGTCGGTGTGATTGCAATTGTCAATATTCATATTCTATTTATCTTAGTATTCGATTAATCTGTTGATGATGCTAACATCGTAGTTTTATTTTGCATCAAAAGTAACGGATTGCTTTTAGCTATAAAAATAAAAAGTGTCTCATTCCTGAAATGAGACACTTTTTACTATTAAGAATTGTGCTTTTAAAAAAAGAAATTATTGTTCTACTCTTTGATTCTCAATGAATTTACTGGGTGATACACCATACTTTTCTGAAAAGTTACGATAGAAGGTTGCCCGGGAGGTGAAACCGCATGCAAACATCAGTTCTTTTACATTACTCTTTGGATTTTCGGCGGCTAACTGTCTGAAATATTCCAATCGAAGATAATTAATGTATTCCCGGAAACCTGTAAAGCCCTGACTTTTGATTGCTGCTGAAATATCGTGCTCCTGTTTATTCAGGGACTTGGCTAAAAGTTCTATGTTATACCGTTGATCGGTATAGGGATGCTGTTCCTGAAGATAGGCTTCAATCGTTGAGAAGAGCGGGAGAGTAGGAGATGGCTTTCCAGCTTGTAGCATTATAGTGCTTTCCGTATTCTTTGCATTATGAATCATGTTTATATGGTTCGAAAACGGATTCTCATAACGTAAATATTGTATGGAGAATAAGACCGTAAAAACGATTGCCATAATGCCGAACAGATTGAAAACAAATTCATTGATATTTAGAGTGAACAAAATGTATATCCCTAAAAATACGAATAGAAAACCGATGAATAGATACATGTTATTATTTATCCTGCGGTAGGTCTTGTTATTCATCATCGGATAAATAAGAAGAACGAGTGGGGTAAAAACGGATAACAGGAATATGCAAGCCCTAAGCTTGACATCTATTTGATGGATATTCGGAATAATTTCATCTATGGAGTGGATGGGAGTGATATTCCCATTGAAACCTAAATAACTGATTCCTACAGTTATCGTAATGATGGGTAATAATAGAAAAGTAAATATTCTGAAATGGTTCAGATAGCCCGGTGATAAAGAAGCGATAGGGAACAGGGCTACAATATTTGCTAAAGCATACCATTTGAGCATTTTCTCAATGTTGAGCAATTCTGTGAAGTTGTATTCCGGAGTGTCTGTGACAATTGTCAGCCATCCGATATTTTCCCATGAAAACATAATACCGATGCCGGTAGCTATAATTCCCCAATATAATTTCGGATAATTATCTTTGGCGCGTATGATAAGGATGATTCCTATAATTAACGCAATCAGATCAAGTGTAAGCTCAATAGATAGATGTGTAATTCCCATTTTTTTTGACGTGTTTCTATTCCTTGCCAGTCAGTGTGTAAATGTTTCCCGTACAAAGGTAGGTAAAATAGAAATATCAGGCAATAAAAAAGGACGTGGCTTTGAAGAAACTTAGTTGTGCGGTAATATGCTATATTTCTTTCGCTGAATCATTTTCGGCCAATTCTTTGATCTCTTTATTCAAAAATACAGAAAGCACAGTTCTCACTATGACTACTCCACCTAGGATTGCCAATTCGTCCAACGTCGGATCAACCACTGTTTTTAGTATGTCGGAAGCAATTAGAAACTCCAATCCAAGCAAAAGGTAAGTACCAAAATCCGCCCTCAACTGTCGTATATTGTTAACCGTATATGTTCCGTTGAATCGTTTTATCTCATTGCGTAAAAAGGCAATGAAGCAGACTAATACTCCGTAAGTGACAATTAGCAGACTAATAACACTGATAATAGTGGCAAGTGTATTTAAGAATGTGAGTAGCATTGTTGTATAATGTTTTAGTATCTGTTATGTAAACAGGCGAAGTCATACAAAAGTTCTCGAATTAGCTACATTATTTGCTCTTACAGGTTTATATTTGTATATTCAAGTTAAAAGCTACCTATTTGTCCAGTTTAAATAGTGTCTGGAGGGTATTCAAAGTGGGTTGAAAGTGGATGTAAATCAAACACTGATTGGTACAAAGGAGAAAGAAAAGATGATATGGTTTATATGAAGTAATACATTTCTGAATAAATTTATCCATATCAAATTATTACAAATAAAAAGAACTCCTGTAATCGTTAAGATTACAGGAGTTCTTTATCTATATAAAGTAACCTGAATTACTTACCTAAAGCCTGAGCAACATCAACCGCACAAGCTACAGTACAACCTACCATCGGGTTGTTACCAATTCCCAGGAATCCCATCATTTCTACGTGAGCAGGAACTGATGAAGAACCAGCGAACTGAGCATCTGAGTGCATACGACCCATCGTATCTGTCATACCATAAGAAGCAGGACCGGCAGCCATGTTATCCGGGTGAAGAGTACGACCTGTACCACCACCAGAAGCAACAGAGAAATAAGGTTTGCCAGCAAGAACACGTTCTTTCTTGTAAGTACCAGCAACTGGGTGTTGGAAACGAGTCGGGTTAGTAGAGTTACCTGTGATAGATACGTCTACACCTTCTTTCCACATGATAGCTACACCTTCGCGAACGTCGTCAGCACCATAACATTTTACTTTTGCACGAGGGCCGTCAGAGTAAGCGATTTCGCGAACAACTTTCAGTTCACCTGTGAAATAATCGAATTGAGTCTGAACATAAGTAAAGCCGTTGATACGAGAGATGATCTGAGCAGCGTCTTTTCCAAGACCGTTCAGGATGCAACGCAACGGTTCTTTACGTACTTTGTCTGCTTTTGCAGCGATTTTGATAGCACCTTCAGCAGCAGCGAAAGATTCGTGACCTGCCAGGAAAGCGAAACATTTAGTTTCTTCGCGCAGCAACATAGCAGCCAGGTTACCATGACCGATACCAACCTTACGGTCGTCAGCTACAGAACCCGGGATACAGAATGCTTGCAAACCGATACCGATAGCTTCAGCAGCTTCAGCAGCGTTTGTGCAGTTCTTCTTAAGAGCGATAGCAGTACCTACTACATAAGCCCATTTTGCATTTTCAAAGCAGATAGGCTGAGTTTCTTCACACGTTTTATAAGGATCAAGTCCGGCAGCTTCGCAGATAGCGTTAGCTTCTTCGATGTCTTTGATGCCGTTAGCGTTCAAGGCTTCAATGATACCTTTGATACGACGGTCTTGGCTTTCGAATTTTACTTCTCTAATCATAGTTTCTTTCCTCCTTATATTATTCGTGACGTGGATCAATAGATTTAACTGCTCCCTGTTCTGCTGTTACGCGTCCATAAGTACCTGTAACTTTCTTCAAAGCTTCGTTAGCATCAGTACCTTTCTTGATTTCGTCCATGAACTTACCCATGTGTACGAATTCGTATCCGCAGATTTCGTCGTTCTTGTCCAAGAAGATTTGCTTGATATAACCTTCTGCCATTTCAAGGTAACGAGGACCTTTAGCCAAAGTACCATAAAGAGTACCTACCTGGCTACGCAGACCTTTACCCAAATCTTCCAAGCCTGCACCGATAATCAAACCACCTTCAGAGAAAGCCGATTGAGTACGTCCGTATACGATTTGCAAGAAAAGTTCGCGCATTGCAGTATTGATAGCGTCGCAAACAAGGTCAGTGTTTAATGCTTCAAGAACTGTTTTACCCGGAAGGATTTCAGAAGCCATAGCAGCTGAGTGAGTCATACCAGAGCAACCGATTGTCTCGATCAAGGCTTCCTGGATGATACCTTCTTTAACGTTCAGTGTCAGTTTACAAGCACCTTGTTGAGGAGCGCACCAACCGATACCGTGTGTCAAACCAGAAATATCAACGATTTCTTTAGATTTTACCCATTTGCCTTCTTCGGGTATGGGAGCCGGTCCATGGTTAGGACCCTTCTTTACAACACACATGTGTTCCACTTCGTGTGAATAAGTCATAATTAGCTCTTTTTTTAAGTGATATAATTAAAAATACGTAGTCACGATTCTCTAAATCGCCCACAAAGGTAGTCGATTTATTTGTTTCTGCAAATCGCCTTTTATTACTTTTTTGTGAAAAGTGACAAATCTGTTTACGTTTTTTTGTCGTTTGTAAAGTCGGGATTGCATTTGTGAAAGATTGAGACCGGGAGAACTATCTATTCTTTGCTTTGTTGTTATTAGAAAAAGAAAATTTATGGAACTGAATCAAGTAGATATACATTATTTAATAGCGGCAATTTGCGTTATTTCATCTGCACTTATTTTTTATACGATAGGTGTTTGGGGAGAACGTCTTCAAAGGAAATTAAAGTTTTGGCATCTCATTTTCTTTCTTCTCGGGTTGTTGGCTGATACGGTGGGTACAAGCCTGATGGAGCATATTGCCGAACTGACTCATCTGCATGACGAAATGCATACGGTGACAGGGGCAATTGCTATTCTTCTGATGTTTGTACATGCGTTATGGGCGATGTGGACCTATGTGAAGGGAACGCCTATAGAAAAGAGACATTTTAATCGTTTCAGCATTGTAGTTTGGTGCATTTGGCTTATACCTTATTTAATAGGGGTTTATTTGGGGATGCGATTACACGTATAGGATTAGGCAGCAGATAAATAGGGGGAGAGGGATTATTCCGCTAAAAGCTTACGTTATTTAGTTCAAAAGGATACAAAAATGAGGGTGTTCGGAGAGGGGTGTACAAAGCGCTGAAACGCCCACCAGTAAAGGGGGAAAAGCCAATGAAAACCAGTAGAGTAGAGAAGAGAAGAGTAAAGAAGAGTAAGTAAAAGTATTATTTCTGTTATAAACAACAGCAATAATACTGGGCAGAGAAGATGGCTTTGGATGCTGCCGTTGTCGGTTCGGATCACTTCGTCGGTACCGTTTCTGTTCCCGTGTCCCTCATGAACTGTTCGTCCGGCAGATGACCGACTTTTGTCTGGTAGGTTGTTGATGCTCGCCCGGTAGGTAACGGACATTCACACGGTAGATAACCTACGTTTGTACGTTAGGTAAATTCTATATTATTTCACGGGCTACCGTTTCAATACTTGTTTGCTAAAGTATCATTTGCTTCAAAACCGTACCGGAAGGAATGAAACGGATTGATAATTGTTTTTAGTAAGATTGTAGGCGTATCATTATTAGATATGGGATTAAAGTTGTAACTTTGTTGCTTCAAATATTAAATGAAGATATGATCGAAGTTTTAGAGTCTGCTTTACAGAAGGCTGCGGGTGAAGGAATGGATGAATTTATCCAAGCGTTTACAGATAAATATAAAGAGATTATCGGTGGCGAACTAACTGCCGAAACAATGCCTCTGCTGACAGGAGAACAACATTCTTTGCTGGCATATCAGATTTTTCGTGATGAAATAATGGTTGGTGGATTTTGCCAATTAATTCAGAACGGCTATGGTGGATATATCTTTGATAATCCGTTTGCGAAAGTGATGCGTTTATGGGGGGCAGAAGAATTCTCTAAATTAGTCTATAAGGCTAAGAAAATCTTTGATGCCAATCGGAAAGACTTGGAAAAGGAACGGACGGATGATGAATTTATGGCTATGTACGAGCAATATGAAGCTTTTGATGAGTTGGAAGAAGCTTATTTAGAGATGGAAGAACAAGTCACAGCATTGATTGCAAGCTACGTAGATGATCATTTGGAACTTTTTGCAAAAATAATAAAGTAACGGATGCAGTATTTTTTAAGTACTTGCATTTATTAATTATGAATTAGAATTTATATCTTTGCAAAATCTAAAAAATATGTTTATGAAACAAGTGAAATTTTTCTTGGTGGCTTTGATGGCTGTGGTTATGGGTATGTCAGTTACTTCTTGTATGAATGGAGATGATAATACAATTGTTCAGCGGAATGACTTTGTACGAGTTGTTCAAGATCTTCCTGTCTATTTTAAAGATATGGCTGGAAATAAGTTAATCCCTACTTCTGCAATAACAACGTCAGAAACTATGGCATTGATAGCATATCAATATGATAGAGCTACAATTGCAGAAAATGCGACTTCTGTAACTATCACTTTATTAGCAGAACCTTCTTATATAAAGGAATCTTATGCAACCACTACTCCATATGTAACATCTAATTCTCCAGTGATGACACTAGAGCCCTCTACGATGTATGGTGTATTAAAAGGTGGCTTTTTTGATAAAAATACATTGATTCTTCCGATTGCTTATAAATACAAAAAGTATGAAAAGGAAGAAGATGCACAGACTGAGTTGAATAGACATTCTTTTGAGCTATATTATGATTCAGAAACAGGTTTCAAAGATGGAGTTTTAACATTGCGTTTGCATCATAATGCTCAAGCTATAGAGAGTGAAAGTGGAGATGGTAAGACTGTAGAAAGAAAGGACAGTAATTTTGAGTATAAAGCATTTAATTTATCAATAATTCTTCGTTCGTTATCTTCTATTCCAACTAAGGTTAATGTTGTGATTGATCAAAACGAAAGTAATGATAAGTTTGATGAAGGAAGTATTAAGGATGCAAAATTCCCATATGAGTATCTATTTACAGAATAACAATTGAACTACAAAGAACTATTTAACATAGCAATGAAATTGATTTCCTCTCCGGCCAAGGCCTGGGAGGAAATTTCTATGGAAGAGGATAGGCGAAAAGTATTTATGGCTTTTGTCTATCCTATGATTGGTTTATGCGGTCTGTCCGTATTCGTCGGTTCACTGCTGACGAATGGGTGGGGAGGTCCTCAAAGTTTCCAGATAGCTATGACCAATTGTTGCGCCGTAGCTGTAGCCCTGTTCGGTGGCTATTTTCTGGCAGCTTATGCCATCAATGAAATGGGAACAAGAATGTTTGGCATGCATAGCAATATGCCGTTGACGCAACAGTTTGCAGGATATGCATTGGTTGTGCCTTTCCTGCTTCAGATAGTAACCGGACTGTTACCTGATTTTAGAATTATTGCTTGGTTGCTGCAGTTCTACATCGTCTATGTGGTATGGGAGGGAGTTCCTGTACTGATGGGAGTAGAAGAAAAACAACGATTAAAATACACCCTTTTGTCGTCTGTATTGTTAATACTATGTCCGGCGGTGATACAGATCGTGTTTAATAGACTGACGGCTATACTTAATTAATGAGTAAAGATGAAACAACCTCCTGTAAATATAAAGAATAAACGGGCTACGTTTGATTACGAGCTGATAGATACCTACACAGCAGGTATTGTATTGACCGGTACGGAAATAAAATCCATTCGTTTGGGAAAAGCCAGTTTGGTAGATACGTTTTGCTATTTTACGAAAGGCGAATTGTGGGTGAAGAATATGCACATCGCCGAATATTTCTATGGATCGTACAATAACCATACGGCACGTAGAGAGAGGAAGTTGTTGCTTAGTAAAAAAGAATTGGAAAAACTTCAGCGGGAGATGAAAAATCCCGGCTTTACGATTGTCCCTGTACGCTTGTTTATCAATGAGAAAGGTTTGGCGAAACTGGTCATAGCTTTGGCGAAAGGTAAGAAAGAGTATGATAAACGGGAATCCATTAAGGAGAAAGACGACCGTAGAGATATGGCAAGAATGTTCAAGCGGTAAGTAAAAAACGCTATAAGATAAAACGCCGGACTGCGAAGAGTCTGGCAGATGATGGCAGAGTAGGTAATTAGGAATTAATGTGATAGGGTAATGAAAAAGACAATTTCTCAAGTCGTATCCGAGCGCATCCTTATTCTGGATGGGGCAATGGGTACAATGATTCAACAATATAACCTCAAGGAAGAAGATTTTCGTGGTGAACGATTTGCGCATATCCCCGGACAGTTGAAAGGGAATAACGACTTATTGTGTCTCACACGTCCCGACGTGATTCAAGATATTCATCGTAAATACCTGGAAGCAGGTGCGGATATCATCGAGACCAATACATTCAGTTCGACTACAGTTTCTATGGCTGATTATCATGTAGAAGAATACGTACGTGAGATGAATCTGGCAGCCGTAAAACTAGCCCGTGATCTTGCCGACGAATACACTGTAAAGAATCCAGATAAACCACGTTTTGTGGCCGGCTCCGTAGGACCTACCAATAAAACCTGTTCTATGAGCCCGGACGTGAACAACCCGGCTTATCGTGCTTTGAGTTACGACGAACTGGCTGCATCCTATCAGCAACAAATGGAAGCAATGCTCGAAGGTGGGGTAGACGCCATTCTGATTGAGACAATCTTTGATACCCTAAATGCCAAAGCTGCAATTTTTGCTGCCGAACAAGCCATGAAAATGACAGGCATAGAAGTGCCGATCATGTTATCTGTAACAGTGTCTGATATTGGCGGACGAACATTGTCCGGACAAACATTGGATGCATTTCTGGCTTCTGTGCAACATGCCAATATATTTTCAGTCGGTTTGAATTGCTCATTCGGTGCCCGTCAGTTGAAGCCGTTCCTGGAACAGCTGGCATCCCGTGCACCTTATTATATTAGTGCCTATCCGAATGCCGGGTTACCGAATAGTCTGGGTAAGTATGACCAGACACCTGCGGATATGGCTCATGAAGTGAGAGAATATATTGAAGAAGGATTAATCAATATTATTGGTGGCTGTTGTGGTACGACAGATGCTTATATTGCTGAATATCCCGCCCTTATAGAAGGAGCTGAACCACACGTCCCTGTCTCTGCGCCGGATTGTATGTGGCTCTCCGGACTTGAACTGCTGGAAGTGAAGCCGGAAATAAACTTTGTGAATGTCGGTGAACGTTGCAACGTAGCCGGTTCGCGCAAGTTCCTTCGTCTCATCAATGAAAAGAAATATGATGAAGCCCTTTCTATCGCCCGCCAACAAGTGGAGGACGGTGCTTTAGTGATTGACGTCAATATGGACGATGGATTGTTGGAGGCAAAGACAGAGATGACTACTTTCCTGAATCTTATCATGTCCGAACCCGAAATAGCCCGTGTTCCGATTATGATCGATTCTTCCAAATGGGAAGTTATTGAAGCCGGACTGAAGTGTCTTCAGGGTAAGTCAATCGTCAACTCTATTTCTTTGAAAGAGGGAGAGGAAGTTTTCCTTGAACATGCCCGAATCATCCGGCAATATGGAGCCGCTGCTGTAGTTATGGCGTTCGACGAGAAAGGACAGGCAGATACAGCCGCCCGTAAAATCGAAGTATGCCAACGGGCTTACCGTCTTTTGGTTGATAAAATCGGTTTTAATCCTCACGATATTATTTTTGACCCCAATGTGCTTGCCGTAGCTACGGGGATTGAAGAACATAATAACTATGCTGTAGATTTTATTGAAGCTACCGCTTGGATAAAGAAAAATCTCCCCGGTGCACATATCAGCGGAGGAGTCAGCAACCTTTCTTTCTCTTTCCGTGGTAACAATTATATTCGTGAGGCCATGCATGCAGTGTTCCTTTATCATGCCATCCAGCAAGGAATGGACATGGGGATTGTGAATCCGGGAACTTCCGTATTGTACACTGATATTCCGGCTGATGTCTTGGAAAAGATAGAAGATGTTGTTTTAAATCGTCGTCCGGATGCAGCTGAACGTTTGATAGAACTAGCAGAATCTCTGAAAGCAAACATGAGCGAAACTGCCGGACAGCCGGCTGTCAAGCAAGACGCATGGAGAGAAGGAACTGTTCAGGAACGTTTGAAGTATGCCTTGATGAAAGGAATCGGAGATTTTCTGGAACAGGACTTGGCAGAAGCTTTGCCTCTTTACGATAAAGCAGTCGATGTAATTGAAGGACCGCTGATGGATGGAATGAACCATGTTGGTGAACTGTTTGGTGCCGGCAAAATGTTTCTTCCCCAAGTTGTAAAGACTGCCCGTACCATGAAGAAAGCTGTAGCTATCTTGCAGCCGATTATTGAATCGGAAAAAGTAGCAGGAAGTGCTTCGGCAGGTAAAGTGTTACTGGCAACGGTGAAAGGAGATGTGCACGATATCGGAAAAAACATTGTAGCTGTAGTGATGGCCTGCAATGGTTATGATATTGTGGATTTAGGAGTAATGGTTCCTGCAGAAACCATCGTTCAGCGTGCTATTGAAGAAAAGGTAGATATGATCGGGTTGAGTGGACTGATTACTCCATCTTTGGAAGAAATGGCTCACGTGGCTGTTGAACTTGAAAAAGCAGGTTTGGATATTCCTCTTTTGATTGGTGGAGCCACTACATCGAAGATGCATACGGCATTAAAGATTGCTCCTGTTTATCATGCTCCGGTAGTACACCTGAAAGATGCTTCCCAAAATGCAAGTGTCGCTTCCAAATTGCTCAACCCGCAGGCAAAAGCCGAGCTGGTGAATGAATTGGAAACAGAATATGAAGCACTCCGTGAAAAGAGTGGGCTGATGAAGCGTGAAACTGTTTCGTTGGAAGAAGCACAGAAAAATAAGTTGAACCTGTTTTAAACATTGTCACAATGAAAAAGATTTTCTCTTTCTTATGTCTGATTGTAGCAGTCACTGCTATGACCTCCTGTTCTTCTGCAAAAGAAGAAAAAGGAACATCCGGAACCGGAAATGCTGTGTTGGATAATATTTTCGAGCGCAAAAGTGTGCGTGCTTATCTGAATAAAGGAGTAGAGAAAGAGAAAATCGACTTGATGCTTCGTGCCGGAATGGCTGCTCCTACGGGTAGGGATATCCGTCCATGGGAATTTGTGGTAGTATCTGATCGTGCCAAACTAGATTCAATGGCAGCAGCACTTCCTTATGCCAAAATGCTGACGCAGGCCCGTAACGCCATCATCGTCTGTGGAGATTCAGTACGCTCGTCATATTGGTATTTAGATTGTTCTGCAGCAGCACAGAATATTTTGTTGGCTGCTGAAAGTCTGGGATTGGGTGCTGTATGGACAGCGGCCTATCCTTATGAAGACCGTATGCAAGTAGTGCGTAAATATACTAACCTGCCCGATAATATTCTTCCGCTTTGTGTCATTCCTTTTGGCTATCCGGCTACAAAAGAGAACCCGAAACAGAAATTTGACGAGAAAAAGATACATTATAATCAGTATTAGTAAACAAAAGTTTTGTCTTTTCAATAATTTCCTTACATTTGCGTCTAAATTGATTAAAATCTGATACGCAAATGTTTGGAATAGACGACCCTTTTATTATTCTGCCTTACCTGCTTTCGGTGGTATGTGTGATTTTTGCTGCCTGGTTTGGGCTGAAATATTGGAATAAGGACGACGAAAAAGACGAAACCCGATGAATACATTTACTCTTGGACTAATTGTGGTAGCTTATCTGCTGTCACTGGCCTACCTCGGCTTTTTGGGATATAAGAAAACAACGAATACCAGTGACTATTTGGTAGGCGGACGTCAGATGAATCCTATCGTAATGGCACTTTCTTATGGTGCTACGTTTATTTCCGCATCTGCTATTGTAGGTTTTGGAGGAGTGGCGGCTGCTTTTGGAATGGGTATTCAGTGGCTCTGTTTCCTCAATATGTTTGTAGGGGTGGTTATAGCTTTTATCTTTTTCGGTTTGCGTACCCGGCGTATGGGGGCAAAGTTGAATGTGAGTACTTTCCCTCAATTATTAGGCCGTCATTTCCGTTCCCGTAATATACAGGTATTTATTGCTGCTGTTATTTTCATCGGAATGCCGCTTTATGCAGCGGTTGTAATGAAGGGTGGAGCCGTATTCATCGAACAAATCTTTCAGATTGATTTCAATGTTTCCTTATTGATATTTACCTTGGTTATTGCTGCTTATGTCATAGCAGGGGGAATGAAAGGAGTAATGTATACAGATGCTTTGCAAGGAGTTATCATGTTTGGCTGTATGTTATTTCTGTTGTTTTCTTTGTATCAGGTGCTTGATATGAACTTTATCGAAGCTAATAAAGAATTGACTGCCATTGCTCCGCTAGTTCCGGAAAAGTTTAAAGCGCTAGGACATCAAGGATGGACTGCAATGCCCATCACAGGTTCTCCACAATGGTATTCGCTGGTAACTTCTCTCATTTTAGGAGTAGGAATCGGCTGTCTTGCACAGCCGCAGTTAGTGGTTCGCTTTATGACCGTGGAGAGTAGCAAGCAGTTGAACCGCGGTGTATTTATCGGTTGTTTCTTTCTGATTATAACAGTAGGAGCTATCTATCATGCTGGAGCCTTGAGTAATCTTTTCTTCCTGAAAACAGAAGGAGCGGTTGCTACCGAAGTTGTGCAGGATATTGATAAGATAATTCCATATTTTATTAATAAAGCGATGCCCGACTGGTTTGCCGCACTCTTTATGTTGTGCATCCTTTCAGCCAGTATGTCTACGCTAAGTTCGCAGTTTCACACGATGGGTGCTTCGGTAGGTTCTGATATTTACGGAACTTATAAACCCCGTTCACGGAATAAACTTACCAATGTGATCCGTCTGGGCGTATTGTTCTCTATTCTGGTCAGTTATATTATTTGTTATATGTTGCCTCATGATATTATAGCCCGCGGAACTTCTATTTTTATGGGAATTTGTGCAGCTGCTTTTCTTCCGGCTTATTTCTGTGCTTTATATTGGAAGAAAGCTACTAAACAAGGCGTCATGGCAAGTCTTTGGGTGGGAACAATCGGCAGTCTGTTTGCTCTTGTGTTTCTTCATCAGAAAGAATCTGCAGCATTAGGTATCTGTAAAGCGTTATTCGGACGGGATGTGTTGATAACCACTTATCCTTTCCCTGTGATTGACCCGATATTATTTGCCTTACCATTATCTGTATTGGCTATTGTCGTAATCAGTCTGATGACCTATAAGAAATAAGTATTAGGTATTACACCTAATACTTTACTTATGCTTTTATTTTCTTTTTGTAGGATTCATAGCGCGACATAATATCTCGAACGAAATTGTAAGTCTCGATGCCACGGAAATATCCGTTTTTGCAGACAGGATCGTTGAAGTATTCTTGATTGCTTTTAAGCAAGATGAAGTTTTCTACATTATCTTTCCATACTAATTTGTTCTTCCCGTATTTTTCGGCTAGTGCCATTGCGTCATATATATGTCCCAAACCGGCATTGTAAGATGCTAAGATAAAATTGAGCCGTTCCTGCTTATCGGGAATCATGCTGAAACTCCGGTCGGTGGCAGTAATATATTTAATAGCCGCTTTCACACTTTCCTCCGGATTCTGCTCTTTGCCGGGAGGTACTCCCATTGCACGTGCTGTGGCAGGCATTAACTGCATGAGTCCTTTGGCACCTGCCCAAGATACAGCGGTAGTGTCAAAATTGGATTCTGTATACGCTAATGATGCAAGCATGCGCCAGTCCCAGCCGATGTCTTTGGAATATTTCTTGAATAAATGGTCATAATGAGATATCTTTCCTTCTTTTAAGGAGAGGATAGGAGAGTGCGGCATCATTTTACTATTCTCAAAATAACGTTTCATACTGGCTGTGTAAGCAGGAGAAGTCATGTTTTCCTGATGCCATTGGGTAGCAGCGGCTGCCAGCTCGGGGCTGTCTTTTCGTACCGCCCACGAAGAGCGTTGATCGAAACTGATGGACAGGTCGATATTTAAATTGGGATAATAGGTCTTATTAAGTCTGGCTAAATCATTGTCGGCTACCGTATACGGAATTTTTCCTTGTGCTACTTGTGTAATCAAGTCCTCAATAGTGATACTGTCATTGGTGACTTCATGAATCCGGATACCTCCTCCTAATTCACTGTTCAGATTGACGAGGCGATCATAATATTTCCCCGGTTTTACGTATATATCTTTTCCAACCAGTTCGGTTACATCTTCCAACGGCTTCTGTTTTCCTCTTCCTTGCTGAACAATTACCTGGTGAGTAATTACATCTTCGCCACAATAAAGAAGACTGTCTTTCCACTCTTTGGTGATTGGCAGATTATAGGCAATCATGTCTCCTTCGCCTGCCAATAATTTTTGGATCATTTCGTCGACGCTGTTGGCTACTTCAATCCTAAGTTTTAGTCCCAGACTTTTAGCAAACTGTTCACTAAGTTCATACTGGAATCCCATTTCTTGTCCCCGGTAAATGAAATAGGAAGTAGAACTATATAATGTCAATACAACGAGTTCGCCACTATCTTTTATTTGTGGAAGATCACGTGCTGTCTCATCCATCTTGTTATGATGCTTATTCCGGCATCCGAGCATACAACAAAATAGAATAAGAAATAAAGGAATACTCAGTGTCTTGACATTCATTTCTTAATTTTTAATTTTCAATTTTTAATTCTTAAGGTGCTTCTTGATGTACATGGTCAGTATATCAATAGCCACCCTATTACTGCCTCCTTCCGGTACAATAAGGTCGGCATATCGTTTGCAAGGTTCGATAAATTGCAGGTGCATAGGTTTTAAAACCCGTGTATAGCGTTCCATTACAGCTTCGGCAGTACGTCCGCGCTCAATGACATCTCTCTGAATGACACGAATCAGGCGTTCGTCGGGATCGGCATCAACAAATATTTTGAGGTCCATCATATTGCGCAGCTTTTTATCGCATAAGGCAAGGATTCCTTCAATGATAACCACTTCACGAGGTTCGATATGAATGGTTTCGGGCTGGCGCGTGCATGTGAGATAAGAATAGGTGGGCTGTTCAATACTCTTCCCTTCTTTCAGCGTCATGACATGCTTGGAAAGCAGACTCCATTCAAAGGCATCCGGATGGTCAAAATTGATATTCTGGCGTTCTTCAACCGGGACATGACTACTGTCTTTGTAGTATGAATCCTGTGGTAAGAGTACTACTTCTCCTGCGGGGAGGCTTTCTATAATTTTCCGTACGACGGTGGTCTTTCCGGAGCCCGTTCCGCCTGCTATTCCTATAATTAACATCTCTTTAAGTGTATATTTGAATCAAATAGATTATTTTTGCATAAACTATTAATGCGATAAACGCATTAACAAGACAAATATAGAAACTATTCATTAAAATAACAACGTAATGGTGAAACACATTGTATTATTTAAGTTAAAAGACGAAGTTCCCGCTGAAGAGAAGCGGGAGGTCATGACTAAATTTAAGGAAGCAATAGAAGCTCTTCCTGCAAAAATTTCAGTGATCCGCAAAGTAGAGGTCGGATTGAATATGAATCCTGAAGAGACGTGGAATATTGCGCTTTACAGTGAGTTTGATACATTAGAAGATGTTAAATTCTACGCAACACATCCCGACCACGTAGCTGCCGGAAAGATTTTGGCTGAAACGAAGGAGAGCCGTGCGTGTGTAGACTATGAATTATAAACCCTAAAAATAAAGATGAGAAAAATAATTTCTTTCCTGTTTTTAAGCTTTGTTGTATATGCATTGCAAGCGCAGATCAAAGATCCGGTAAAGTTTAAAACAGAGCTAACACCTCTCTCCGATACGGAGGCGGAGGTGGTATTTACGGCTGCCATTGATAAAGGTTGGCATGTTTATTCTACCGACTTGGGAGATGGCGGTCCTATTTCTGCAACATTCAATGTTGATAATAAATCGGGTGTCGAGCTTGTTGGCAAACTGAAGCCTGTAGGCAAAGAAGTATCTACTTTCGATAAATTGTTCGAAATGAAGGTACGCTATTTCGAGAATACAGCAAAGTTTGTGCAGAAAGTAAAATTCACGGGTGGAGCTTATTCAATCGAAGGTTATTTGGAATACGGAGCTTGTGATGACGAGAGTTGTCTGCCTCCTACTCAAGTGCCGTTCAAGTATTCCGGAGTGGCAAAAGCCGGAAATGCCGCTGCAACGAAAACAGAGCAACCGGAGCAAAAGGTAGTGGATAAGCAAAAAGAAGAACCCGTTCCTGCTGCTACGAAAGATTCTTCTGCGATGATGGAACTGGTGCCTGCAACTACAACCGAAGCTGCTACGGATATTCAGCCTGCTGTTGCATCGGGTGATCTTTGGAAACCGGTAATCAATGATTTACAAGCCTTAGGAGAAGAACATGGTCAGGAAGACATGTCCTGGATATATATATTCATAACAGGTTTTCTGGGTGGATTATTGGCATTGTTTACCCCTTGTGTATGGCCGATTATTCCGATGACAGTCAGTTTCTTCTTAAAACGTAGTAAAGACAAAAAGAAAGGAATTCGTGATGCGTGGACATACGGTGCATCTATCGTAGTGATTTATGTGGCATTGGGCTTGGCTATTACTTTGATTTTCGGAGCCAGTGCATTAAACGCTTTATCTACCAATGCTATTTTCAACATTCTCTTCTTCCTGATGCTGGTGATTTTTGCTGCTTCATTCTTTGGAGCGTTTGAAATCAGGCTGCCGTCGAAGTGGGGAAATGCGGTAGATAGCAAAGCTGAATCTACGACCGGATTGCTAAGTATTTTCCTGATGGCTTTCACGCTTTCATTGGTATCTTTCTCTTGTACAGGTCCGATTATCGGCTTCTTGCTGGTACAGGTATCTACAACAGGAAGCGTAGTTGCTCCGGCAATCGGTATGTTAGGATTTGCCATTGCTTTGGCGTTGCCGTTCACACTCTTCGCCCTGTTCCCGTCTTGGCTGAAATCGATGCCAAAGTCCGGTGGATGGATGAATGTTATCAAGGTTACGCTGGGTTTCCTCGAATTAGCATTTGCACTTAAATTCTTGTCAGTTGCTGATTTGGCTTATGGTTGGAGATTGCTTGACCGCGAAACATTCTTGGCTTTATGGATTGTCATCTTTGCTTTGCTTGGATTCTACCTGTTGGGCAAGATCAAATTCCCGCACGATGACGATGATAATAAGGTGGGAGTAACCCGCTTTTTTATGGCGTTAATCTCTTTAGCATTTGCCGTATATATGGTTCCCGGTTTGTGGGGAGCACCATTGAAAGCCGTATCTGCATTTGCTCCGCCTATGCAGACGCAAGATTTCAATCTGCATAAGAATGATGTACACGCGAAATTCGATGACTATGATTTAGGAATGGAATATGCCCGTCTGAACGGAAAACCGGTTATGCTCGACTTTACCGGATATGGTTGCGTAAACTGCCGTAAGATGGAGGCAGCGGTATGGACTGACCCGAAAGTGAGTGATTTGATTAATAACGACTACGTATTGATTACACTTTATGTAGATAATAAAACTCCGTTGACCGAACCCGTGAAGATTATCGAAAACGGTACAGAACGTACCTTGCGTACTGTAGGCGATAAATGGAGCTATCTGCAACGTGTGAAATTCGGAGCTAATGCCCAGCCTTTCTATGTATTGCTGGACAATCAGGGTAAACCGTTGAATAAGTCGTATGCTTATAACGAAGATATTCCTAAGTATATTGAATTCTTACAGACCGGATTGGAGAATTATAAGAAAGGGAAATAACGATTGCTCTGATAATGTCTGGTCTTGAATAATGGATAAATAAAAGCGGTCTCATCGAAACGGTGAGACCGCTTTTATTTTTTTATTTCAGAAAAAATACATACGTTTGTAACATCATAACAATACCTTTGTGCCCAAAATAAAGAAAATATGTACGCAACAGACACTCTTATAGATGATCGGGAATTAGTTCTTCGCCTGATAGACGGAGATGAAGAGGCCTTTTGCGAACTTTATGCCGCTTATAAGAATCGTTTGCTCTACTTTGCTCTGAAATTCGTCAAGTCGCGTGAATTTGCGGAAGATATTTTCCAGGATGCATTTACAGTAGTCTGGCAAACCCGTCGTTTCATCAATCCCGAAGCCTCTTTCTCTTCCTATCTTTATACTATTGTGCGTAATCGTATTTTGAATCAATTGCGGGACATGGCTAATGAAGATCAGCTGAAAGAACAGATTCTTTCTCAAGCGATTGATTCAACGAACGAAACGAATAATCATGTTCTGCTCAATGATTTGAAAGAGATTATTGCCCGTGCGTTGGAGCAATTAACGCCCCGCCAGCGTGAGGTATTCAAAATGAGCCGTGAACTTCAGATGTCTCATAAAGAAATAGCCGAAGCATTGGGTGTTTCTGTTCATACGGTGCAAGAACATATTTCTCTTTCTCTAAAAGTGATTCGTTCCTATTTGACTAAATATTCAAGTACATCAGCCGATGTACTTTTGATTCTATTGTGCTTGAATTTATAATAAATGTTAATCATACCCTAGCTCTTTCTTACTTTTGTGTATTACTTATACAAAGGGAAGGAAATTAATATCCTTATTTTGAATATATGATGAAAGATACTAAGACAGAAAAAGATAAATTGCATCGCTACTTGGATGATCTTTATACCCGGGAAGATGCTTCACAGTTATTGCAAAGTATTAAGGATTCAGAAAACCAAGATATATTGGACGAACTGGCAGCAGAGGTTTGGGAAGAATCCGGGAATCTGCAACCTGGTAATGATTTGGAGCGGGAGAAATATAAGAGAGAAGCACGCCAATTGCTGAAGCGTATTGAACACAAAAAACGTACATGGTTCCGCCGGGCTTCTGTGGTGGCAGTCGGTACAGCGGCTGTAATAGCCATTATCATAGGGAGTGTCAACTTTTTCCGGTATATGAATGCACAACAGGTCACACTGGCTGAAATCACCACTTCCTTTGGTGAGAAAAGACAAGTGACTTTGCCGGACGGAACTCTTTTGGTTCTGAACTCTTGTTCGCAAGTGCGTTATCCGGATCGTTTTGTTGGAGATCTCCGTGAAGTGGAACTTGAAGGTGAGGGATATTTCCGTGTTGCCCGCAATGAAAAGATGCCATTTATTGTGAGGACGAAGCGGCTGGATGTTCAGGTGTTAGGTACCCGATTTGATGTAAAATCCTATTCAACAGATGAAATAGTGTCTGTGAGTGTGGAGAGTGGTAAGGTACAGGTTGATTTACCGGAAGCGATGATGAGGCTGACTGCTAAAGAACAGGTGCTTATCAATACTGTTTCCGGAGAATATAGTAAGAAAACGGAGGATAGGGGAGTGGCTGTCTGGATGAAAGGCGGGTTACGTTTTTACAGTACACCTATCCGCGATGTGGCAAAGGAACTGGAACGGGTATATAATTGCCGGATTACTTTTGCTTCCGGTCAGGATTTCAACAACTTGATTACCGGCGAACATGATAACAAGAGTTTGGAAGCGGTACTTAAATCCATTGAATTTATCAGCGGTGATATCAAATATAAGAAAGAGGGCATCCATGTGCTTCTTTATAAAGAATGAGATGAATAATAGATAATGTTTAACCTTTTAAAAAATAATAGATGAAAACAGCTCCTTCATGAACCTCCCCAAAATGATAGAAGCACTCCAAAGGAATGCCTCTATCCGCAATCCGGACGGATATTCATAAGCTTCGACCCAAATGAATAACGTATCGCGCATTGCTTGTTTTTAATAACTTTAGTCAATTACTAAAACGCACAAATTTATGAATAATCTTCTTATTTGTAAAGGGATAAGTAAAAATAGCTGTTCGTTTTTAGCTTTTTTACTATTCACCTTCATTTTAATAGCTCCGGCTGCTGCTCAGACATTGAAAGAGCATGATATTACGCTTCGTGTGCAAAACGAGCCGGTAGAGAGTGTTTTCAATAAAATCAGCAAACAGACTAATTTTAAGTTTCTCTATGATCAGGAGACGGTGAACAAGGCTCCGAGAGTTTCTTTCGACATTAAAAATGCTTCATTAAAACAGATTCTGGGAGAAATTACTTCCCAGGCCAAGCTTTATTTCAATAGGACCGATCATACAATTGCTGTTAGCAAACAGCCGCTTAAGAAAGAAGAAACTGTTCAACGTACACGTACTATACAAGGTATTGTTGCAGATGATAAAGGAGAACCGGTGATTGGTGCCAGTGTGCAGATTAAGGGAGAGGGTAGTGGTACGATTACCGATATCGACGGACGTTACTCAATCATGAATGTACCGGAGTCTGCAACATTGACCATCTCTTATATTGGATATAAAACGGTAAATATCTCTGCAAAGGATAAAAATACGGCGAAAATCACGTTGGTAGAAGATAGTAAGATGATTGATGAGGTAGTAGTGGTGGGATATGGAGTTCAGAGGAAAAGAGACGTCTCTACTTCTATTTCTTCCGTGAAAGCTGAACAAATTGCGGACGTTTCTGCTTCAGACTTTCGTCAGGCGTTGGCGGGTAAGATGCCGGGGGTACAGGTTACACAGCCAAGTGGTGATCCGGAGGGAAGTGTAAGTATCCGTGTTCGTGGTATCAGTACGGTTAATGCCGGTAGTGATCCTCTTTATATTATTGATGGCGTGCCGGTAGAACGTGGATTTGCCAATCTGAATAATAATGATGTCGAATCTGTGGAAGTTTTGAAAGATGCTTCGTCGGCAGCTATTTATGGTAGTCGCGGTTCCAACGGTGTCATTATTATCACGACCAAGCAGGGACAATCGGAAAAGATGAAAGTGCAGTATGATGGATATTATGGCATCCAGAGTGTTTCGAAGAAACTTTCAATGATGAATGCATATCAGTTTGCCGAATTTGCAAAGGATGGTCATGACAACGCTTATCTGGATGCTAATCCCGGAGGGTCACCGGATGACCCGAACGGAATGCGCCCGAACTCATGGGAACGTATTCCTACCGAACTCTTTCCCTATCTGAATGGTGATAAGGGGTTGACGGATACGGATTGGCAAGATGCTATTTTTCGTACTGCTGCTACTACCAGCCACAATGTTTCTATTTCCGGCAGAGGAAAAACAGTCGGCTATTTCATTTCTGCCAACTATTATGATAAAGAGGGTATTATAATTAATTCCGACTTTAAGAAATATAGTATGCGTATGAATTTGGACGGGAAATATAAAAGACTGAAATTCGGTCTGAATTTCTCGCCTTCCTATTCTACTTCCAATCGGGTAGATGCTTCCGGATCTAATGGTATTGTGCAATCGGCATTGATGATGCCTCCGGTATGGCCGGTGTATAATGCGGATGGCAGCTATAATTATCAGGGAAACGGCTATTGGAGAATTGGAAATGACTATCAGCATAATGCCGTATTGAACCCGGTAGCTATGGCAAACTTACAATCGGATGTCGTAGACCGTATGGCGATTGTCGGAAAAGTTTTTGCTGAATTGGAATTGTATAAAGGGCTTACCTATAACATTTCTTTTGGTGGCGATTATTACGGTTCGCATAATGACCAATATCGTTCTTCGGAACTTCCTTTATTGGGACAGAAGTATTATGATGTAAAGTCAAATCCGACAGCCTACAGTTCATCAGGTTTTTATTTCAACTGGTTGGTGGAGAATAAAATCAATTATAACACAACGATTAAGGATGCTCATTTTATCAATGTGGTCTTAGTACAGTCGGCTCAAAAAGAGACATATAAAGGAGATAATGTGACGGCAACCGATTTCCCGAACGACTATATACAAACAATTTCCGGAGGTACGGTGACGAAAGGTGCATCTGATAAAACCCAATGGACGATTGCTTCTTATCTGGCACGTATGCAGTACAGTTATAAAGGTAAATATATGGCTTCGGCAGCTATTCGTGCAGACGGTTCTTCCCGTTTTGGAAAGAACAATCGGTGGGGATATTTTCCTTCAGCTTCTTTGGCGTGGAGAATAAGCGGAGAAGACTTCTTTACGAAGGCTAGGTATCTGTCGTTTGTTGATGATTTGAAGTTAAGAGCGAGTTATGGAGTGACCGGTAACTTCCAGATTGGCAATTATGATCATTTGTCTCTGATGGCTTTGGATAATTATGTGCTTGGTACAGGAAACGGACAATTAGTGAATGGTTACAAGCCAAGTACCATAAAGAATGAAGATTTGAGTTGGGAAAAGAATGCGATGGTGAATGTGGGCATCGATTTACAGATGTTCAAAGGATTGCTGGGACTGACTGTGGATTATTATAATACCAATACCTCTAATATGTTATTGAATGTACCGGTTCCCCACCTGACCGGATATAGCACTGCATTGATGAATATCGGTAAAGTGAATAATAGGGGATGGGAAGTTGCCTTGACCTCACAGAAGAATATAACTAAAGATTTCGGTTATTCGTTCAATGCCAATTATGCCACTAATACGAACGAAGTGAAGGCACTCGGTCCGGGTAATGCTCCTATCATATCTACCGGTAGCGTAGATCATGCTTATTACATAACGAAAGTCGGTGAACCTATCGGATGTTATTATCTGTTGGTGCAGGATGGAATTTTCTCCAATGAAGAAGAATTAAAGAAGTATCCTCATTTTAGCAATACCCAGCCGGGAGATTTCCGCTTTGTGGATGTCGACGGGGATGGAGTGATGGACTTGGATAAAGACCGTACGATCGTAGGTAACTATATGCCCGATTTTACTTATGGGTTTGGTGGTAAAGTCTGGTTTAAGGGATTTGACCTTGATTTTAATTTTCAAGGAGTATATGGTAATGAGATTCTGAATCTGAATCGTCGTTACATTGATAATCTGGAAGGTAATACCAATGGTACCACTATAGCCTTGAACCGTTGGAAAAGTCCGGAAGATCCGGGAAACGGTCAGGTGAACCGCGCCAATCGTAAGTCAAAGGGGTATAATGGCCGTACTTCAACTTGGCATCTGGAAGATGGTTCTTATCTGCGATTGCAGAATGTGACGCTAGGATATACCTTGCCGAAGAACCTGACTCAACGCTTTTTCGTGGAAAAATTGAGAGTTTACGTTTCAGGACAAAACTTGTGGACTTCGACTGGCTATAGCGGATATAATCCGGAAGTAAATGCACGTCCGAGTAATTCTCTTTCACCGGGTGAGGATTATGGAACTTATCCATTGGCTAAAACATTCTTGTTTGGGCTGAACATAACACTTTAATCATCCTTTAAAATACACGTTATATGAAAAAATATAAACTAATACTACTCCTATCAACTGCCTTGTTATCAGTTGCTTGTGCAGATAGTTTCTTCGATTTGGAACCGAGTAGCAGTGTGCCTACCGACAAGGTATATAAGACAGCGGAAGATTTTAATGTAGCCGTGATAGGATGTTACTCCAAATTGCAGACACAAGTTTCCTATTTTACAGAGTGTTGCGAATATCGGAGTGATAATCTGACATTGAGTGCGCCCACCGCCGGAACTCAAGACCGTTATGATATCGATCAGTTTGCAGATAAAGCCTCTAACGGAATTCTGGAAGATGCTTGGGCGAACTTTAATAATGGAGTCTATCGTTGCAATCTTGTATTAGATAGAATTGATGAGGCCAACTTCGATGCGACTCTGAAAAAACAATATAAAGGCGAAGCTCTTTTCATCCGTGCCCTTACTTATTTTAATATGTATCGTTTGTGGGGAGGGATACCGATGACTAATAAGGTGGTGACAGTGGCAGAAGCTCTTAAAATCGGGCGCAGTTCCGATCAACAGGTTTATGATTTTCTTGTCGGTGATTTGAATCAGGTTATTAATGAAAATATGTTGCCGTCTTCTTATACAAGTGCCGATATGGGACGTGTGACTTCCGGTGCTGCAATGGCGTTGCTCGGCAAGATTTACCTGACTTTCCATAAATGGACGGAAGCCCGCAATGTGCTATCCCAACTAGTGGGTCGGTATTCTTTAATGACTACCCCCGAACAGGTGTTTGACGTGAACAATAAAATGAATGATGAGATTATTTTTGCTGTTCGCTTTAATAAAGATGTCGAAGGAGAAGGACATGGATATTGGTTCTCTATTATTAACCTGACTGATGATACCAATCAGACAAAGTCTCTGAAAGAGTGTTACAAAGAGGGAGATAAGCGCAAAGATCTGATTACCTATGTAAAGGTGGAAGATAAAGTATGCGTGATGAATAAATTTAAAGATGTCAAAAGTGCGACCTATAATACGGTCGGTAATGACCAGATTATTCTCCGTTATGCCGATGTGTTGTTGATGTACGCCGAAGCTTTGAATGAAATCAGTTATAGTAATTTGCAGAATTCAGAAGCTATGGTTGCTTTGAATGCCGTACATACCCGTGCCGGATTGTCTCCGCTTCAGATAACAGAGCTTCCCGATCAGGATAGTTTCCGTAAAGCGATTATGTTGGAACGTCAACAGGAGTTTCCTTATGAGGGACAGCGTTGGTTCGATTTGGTACGTATGGGAGGTGCTAAGGAGGCTATGAAAGCAGAAGGACATATTATTCAGGACTACCAATTCCTGTATCCTATTCCAAAAACGGAGTTGGAAAGAATAAACAACACAGAACTGTTGTGGCAGAATACGGGATATTAATAGGATTAAACTAAAAGAAATCAAACGATGAAAAAAATACTATATAGCTTGTTGTTTATTTTCACGGTAGTCTTTACTGCTTGTGAAGAAGATCTGCCAAAGGCAAGTTTCGGTTTATATGAACTGAAGTCACTAACGGCAACAGCCGGAGATATGAATGTGACTCTTTCCTGGGAAGCATACGAGAATGCCCGTCCGAATGAATATTTGATTCTTTGGACTTCCGGATCATCAGAAGCGGAAGGAGGCGAGATGACTGTGGATGCAAAAACAATGACTGCCACTATCAATAATCTGGTGAATGATGTTGCTTACACTTTTTCTGTGCAACCTCGTTATGCAGGAGGATTGGCCAGTAAAACTACTGCTGCCTGTACACCGAAGAATGCAAGATATCCGATTTCTGATCTGACGGCAGCAGCCGGCAATGAAAGAGTGCGTTTGAGATGGACGAAACCTGCAAGTGAACGTTTCACTCGCTATCTGGTTACCGTGAATCCCGGTAATCAGATTATCAATCTGGATGATACTTCATTGGAGGAATACATCGTTGATGGTTTGACTAATGATCAGGAATATACATTCAATGTAGTCTGTGTTTATCCTACAGGCAATTCTATTGCGGTGGAAACTTCTGCTACTCCCGGATTGATCTATCCTATTCTTGCTAGTACGGAACTGGTTGTGTGGGAACCTTCTACCTTTGCTTATAACGATATGTATTTCATGGCTGGTGAAGTGAAATCGGTAAGTTGGGATTTTGGTGATGGTACGACATCAGGAGAAAACAATCCGGTACATGCTTTTGCTACTACCGGTACTTATACAGTGGCCGTAACGGTGACTTATGTTAATAATACCACCGAGTCGGGCAGTCTGACTGTCACGGTCGGCAATTATAAATGGAATTCTGTCGATTTGAACTTCGGTGGGCTTACCGGATATGTAAAGACTTCCAATCCGGTGTTCTCTCCGGATGGAAAAACAATGTATATCCCGACATCTACTCCTGCAGGTCATTTGTTTGCTATTGATGTAGTGAGCGGTGAATTTAAGTGGGTGTTTGCTATCAGTCAGATAACCTATGGTGGAGGTGCGTTGGTGGCTCCTGATGGTACAATCTATCAGTGTGTAAGAAATGCCGCTATTAATAATGTATATGCTATTAATCCGAACGGAACTCAAAAGTGGGCAGTAAAATTGGATGCTGCGATAGGAGCTTTCCCTGCATTGTCGGCCGATGGTGTTCTTTACTGTCTCACCAATAAGAGTACGTTGTATGCGCTGGATGCATCCAGTGGTGCTATTAAATGGCAACAATCGCTTGACGGAGCAACCGGTAGTGCTGTGGCTATTGATAAAGCCGGAAATGTTTATGCAGGTACAAGTGCAGCCATTTATTCTTTTAAATCGAATAAAGAGCAGAATTGGAAATTGGAAGAAGTGAATGTGACAGAACAGGCTACGTTTGCTTTGAAGGATCAGGTACTTTATGCGACTTTGAAAAACGGAGGACTCGTTGCTGTTGATATGACAAACGGAACAAAGAAATGGACGTATCCGACTACAAAAGGAGATGCTTATTTCCCGATTGCTGATAAAAATGGCAATGTCTATTTTACTGAAAAAGGATCGCAGACTGTTCATGCAGTAAATGCCAGCGGATCTAAAATCTGGGAGAAAAATGTGGGTAACAATTTGAACTACAGTGGAGGTGCTTTGAGTACGGATGGTATTCTTTATATAGGTACCCAATCGAATAACAAAGTGCTGGGACTTGACATCACTAATGGAAACATTGTTTTTGAAGAGACTGTGGGACAACAGGTCATGGCAGCTGTTAGCATTGGCCCGGACAGACGGCTTTATTGCGGAACGATCGGATCTAATAATATCGGTTCGATAAAGGCTTTTGCTGTCAATAAGACATTAGCAACAGACTCCTGGAGTATTCGTGGTGGTGATATTCAAGGTACAAACCGTCAAAAGTAAGCGATAATGAGAGTTTCTGTTTTTATCTTATTTATGGCGATGACAATGGGGTTATATGCACAGAAATATAAAGTAGGTACGACTACAGCTTTGTGGAAAGTACCTGCTTCCACAGACTTTTCTCAAGCCCGGTCTGTGGGGGTGGAGTATGTGGAAGTAGCATTTAACCAGTGTTATAGAGGAGTTCCGGCAGGTGAAGTCATCCCTCGTATCCGGGATATGAAAGCAAAAATTGATAGTGCCGGTATCAAGGTCTGGTCTATACATCTTCCTTTCTCACGCACGTTGGACATATCGGTGCTGGATGAAAAGAAAAGGAAAGAAAATGTAGATTTTATGGCGGAGATGATTGGACAGTGTGCTCAATTTCAGCCGAAATGTTTGGTATTGCATCCTAGTTCTGAGCCTATTACTGACAGTATTCGGGCACAAAGAATAACTAACGCTTCCAAGTCTATCGCTTATCTGAAAAAATATGCGGATCAAATAGGAGCACAGTTGTGCATCGAAAATCTGCCGAGAACTTGCCTGGGTAATACTCCTGAAGAGCTTTTGGAGATAATCAAAGATATTCCGGGTGTGAAGGTTTGTTTTGATACCAATCATTATACTAAAGGGACGACAGGGCATTTTGTAGAAACTGTTGGTGAGCGTATAGGTACTATACACGCTTCGGACTTTGACTTTGTCAACGAGTGTCATTGGCTTCCTACACAAGGTGACATTCAATGGGGAAAGTTAATGCATGCACTCGAAGGAATCGGCTATGAAGGGGTTTTCATGTATGAAGCTACCAAAGACCATGAAAACGACAATACGCGTCCGACACCGGAACGGGTGGTTGAGACTTTCAATAAAATAATTAATGACTATAAAAATCAGAAATAAGATGGATATAATAAGAAAAATACAATATTTACTGTTTTGTCTTTTGGTAATAGGTTTTGTTGCTTGTGATGATGATGACAACAACTGTACCGAAACAGGTCATGAAGGAATTCTTACGCAATTGGCAGAGGAAGTAGATGCCACTGCACAACAGTTGTGGAGTTCTTCTCCTTTGATTGTCAATACCGGACGTACCACTACTTTGACCAAGATCCAGGGATATGCGGATAAGTGTAAAGATGATTATTTCATCAGTTATCTGAATGGCTTCGATCAGGCAAGTACGAGTATGGAAAAGTGTGATCCGATTATCTATTTTTATCGGAGTGCATTTGATCGTGTAATGGATGGAATTAAAAACTCAAAAGTAGAAAATGGTACGGCAGCGATCTGGTTACTCTATAATATGGGGTATGTGGTAAAAACTCCGTCAGGATGTTTTGCTATTGACATTTCTCATCGTTGGGCGAAAGAGCTGGCACCTTATATTGATTTTCTCTGTGTTACACACAAGCACTCCGATCATTATAGTAATGATCTTATCCAGGCTATGTTTGATTTAGGTAAACCGGTGTTATCCAACTATTTGAAAGACACGACATATCCTTATACTGCAAAGGGGGATAAAGATTATGAAATTGGAAAATTCAAGATTAAAACCTGTATCACTGACCATAACAATGCCGGGTTATCTAATTTTGTGACTGTGTTTTCGATCGATTGTGGGGAAGATACCGGTAATTTCGTTTTTATGCATGTAGGAGACTCTAACTATAAACCGGAACAATATACGAATCTGGCTTCTCATGTGAATGTTTTGATACCGCGTTATGCTCCCAATGCTCTGACCGAAAATAATATTCTGGGTTCAGGTGCGGGACAGGTGGAGCCCGATTATGTCTTGTTATCACATATCTTGGAACTGGCTCATGCAGGTGTTGATGAATCAAGATGGTCATTGGATATGGCACTCGAACGGGCTTCGAAGATTAACTGTGAACAGACTTATGTACCAATGTGGGGAGAAAAACTAGTCTGGAAAAACAATAAACTGAACTAAAATTCTTAATGCTTGAACTTATGAAACGGATATGTAACTTCATACTTCTTCTGTGTTTGGTGCAACTGGCTGTTGCTCAAAATAGAATAGCTGAAATCAGAGAAAATCTGCTGGGAAATCATCCAGATAAAATATTGGTTGTATCCCACCGGGCTGACTGGCGTAATGCCCCGGAAAACTCATTGCAAGGTATACAGAATTGCATTGATATGGGTGTCGATATGGTGGAGATCGATTTGAAACGAACCAAAGACGGACATTTAGTAGTGATGCATGATAAAACGATCAATCGTACCATGTCTGGAAAAGGACTGGTGGAAGATTATACATTGGCCGAATTGAAAGCAATGCGTCTTAAAAATGGAGTAGCTTGTAAGACAAGACATCAGATTCCTACATTGGAAGAAGTGATGTTGCTCTGCAAAGGTAAGATCATGGTAAATATTGATAAGGGGTATGATTATTTTCAGGAAGCTTATATTGTACTCGAAAAGACGGGAACGGTTGACCAGTGTGTTATCAAAGCCGGCCTTCCTTATGAACAAGTGAAAGCCGAAAACGGTGCTGTATTGGATAAAGTGATTTTTATGCCTATTGTACAGTTGCATAAAAAAGGAGCCGAAGCTATTATTGACAGTTACAAGACTCACATGAAGCCTGCTGCTTATGAGTTAGTGTTTGATAATGATAGTCCTGAGGTGCTTAACCTGATAAAAAAAGTGCGTGATACGGGTTCTAAGTTGTTTATAAACTCTCTTTGGCCCGAATTATGTGGTGGTCATGATGACGACCGTGCAGTAGAACTTCATCAACCGGATGAAAGCTGGGGATGGATCATTAATCAGGGAGCCAAATTAATTCAAACTGACCGTCCTGCCCTCTTATTGGAGTATCTGCGCAAAAAGAAACTTCACGACTAAATAGACTTTTTCATGTTGAAACAACTTATAAACTTTTACAAGGTCTCTTCACCGAGACCTTGTAACGGGGAAGCTTTGTCTTCATCCGGCTCACAACATCTTCATTCCGATGCCCGTCGTCTGAAATACCTGAAATGGTCTACTTTCCTTTCAGCCACTTTCGGTTACGGCATGTACTATGTTTGTCGTCTTAGCCTGAATGTCGTGAAGAAGCCCATCGTAGATGAAGGAATTTTCTCCGAAACAGAACTGGGAATTATCGGTTCGGTATTGTTCTTTACTTACGCCCTTGGAAAATTTACGAATGGTTTTCTGGCCGACCGTAGCAATATCAACCGCTTTATGACTACCGGTTTACTGGTAACTGCTTTAGTGAACCTGTGCCTGGGTTTTACCCATTCTTTTATTCTGTTTGCTCTCCTTTGGGGGATTAGTGGCTGGTTTCAGTCTATGGGTGCTGCTTCTTGTGTAGTGGGACTTTCCCGTTGGTTCGCGGACAAAGAACGAGGTTCCTATTACGGATTTTGGTCTGCCAGCCACAATATCGGTGAGGCGTTGACCTTCCTAATTGTTGCGTCTATCGTTAGTGTATTGGGGTGGAGGTACGGTTTCTTCGGTGCCGGTATTGTTGGTTTGCTTGGTGCTTTAATTGTGTGGAAGTTCTTCCATGACACTCCCGAGAGTCAGGGCTTTCCTCCTGTGAATGCTCCCAAACAGAAAGAGGAGATGAGTGTGGTGGAAACGACAGACTTTAATAAAGCCCAACTCCAGGTATTGATGATGCCTGCCATCTGGATACTGGCTCTTTCGAGTGCTTTTATGTATATCAGTCGCTATGCTATCAATAGCTGGGGTGTTTTTTATCTAGAAGCGCAAAAAGGATATTCCACGTTGGATGCCAGCTTCATTATTTCCATCTGTCCGGTCTGTGGTATCGTAGGTACCATATTTTCGGGTGTTATTTCTGACAAGTTATTTGGCGGTTGTCGAAATGTTCCCGCCCTGATTTTCGGATTGATGAATGTTCTTGCACTTAGCCTGTTCTTGTTGGTTCCCGGTGTACACTTTTGGATAGATGTGTTGGCCATGGTTCTTTTCGGTTTGGGTATCGGAGTTCTCATTTGTTTTTTAGGTGGCCTGATGGCAGTCGATATTGCTCCCCGTAATGCGTTGGGAGCAGCATTGGGGGTAGTTGGCATTGCCAGTTATATTGGGGCCGGATTACAGGATGTAATGAGTGGTGTTCTGATAGAGGGGCAAAAGACGGTTCAGAATGGAGTCGATGTTTATGATTTCACTTATATCAATTGGTTCTGGATAGGAGCGGCTCTGCTGTCGGTATTCTTTGCATTATTGGTTTGGAATGCAAAATCAAAAGAGTCAGATTAGTTTCAGGTATATTAGGTTAGATTGAAAAACACTTGTTTCCAAAAGAGGATAACAAGTGTTTATTTTCAATGGTATCGGTTTTTATTTCGGGAAGTTCGTAGCTACGATTCTTTCCGAAATGTTTTATCATATTTACCTCGTCTCTGCCAGCCAACGATTGATATTGCGAGTTTCCGCACTAAATTCCACTCCGATTTTTATTATTTCCCGATGGTCTTTCTGATAAGGAATCAGATATCCTTTCTCGTCAATTTGCTTCATCGCTTCTTCTGCTGTTCCATTTAATTTGAACTCAAACACATAGACATATTTCGGCGTTTTAACCATAGCATCGGCATGTCCACGGGTGCTGCGCACTTCCGCTTCCGTGAATTGTCCCATCAATTTGAATACGAGATAGAAGATAACCTGATAGTGGCGTTCAGTCTGGTCATTCAATTCATACGGAATATCGGCAAAGAAAGCTTCCAGACGGGTGAGGAAAGATTCGTAATCACCTTTCTCCAATTCATCAATGAATTTTCCAATATAAAATCCCTGATCATTGTTCTTCATCGGAGTGTAGAATGGCACAAGAAAGTTAATGAATCCGTAACGTACCTCATCGTTAGGAAAGTCAAGTAAATAATTATTAAACCGTCTGTCGTAATCCTTAATAGTCAAATATCCACTTTGATAAATCAGCGGTACGGGATTATTAGCATCCATTCTGTATTCTGCAAAAGAAGATGCAGGTGCTTCTATGCCATTTAATAAAGTACGGAGATCATACTCACTTTCTTGCAGTAGTTCAACCAAAAATGTCGGTGTGCCAGTCTGGAACCAATAGCTACCCAACTCCAGTTTGCTGAAAGCATTCAACACACTGAACGGATTGAATACTCCTGCACCATCCGGATGAAAATGATAGCCGTCATAGTTGCGTTCCATTGCTGTGACTACCTCTTCTGGAGTCTGATGATTTTTGTGCCCGAAAGCTTCAATTTCGGGTTCGAAAGTACTCTTTAGTTCTTCACGGGTGATGCCGCAAAGTGTGGCGTAAGA
Organism: Bacteroides celer; assembly: GCF_002632415.2. Classification (NCBI taxonomy): domain Bacteria; kingdom Pseudomonadati; phylum Bacteroidota; class Bacteroidia; order Bacteroidales; family Bacteroidaceae; genus Bacteroides; species Bacteroides celer. The sequence continues at coordinate 2,209,003 of NZ_CP178209.1, forward strand.
ATAGTCGAGACTAATATCATTCAACTGATTCAAATCGCTGAATACGCTGACTTGTGAGAACTTCGTAACTCCGGTCAGGAAAACAAAACGGAGATATGCGTCGGCGCTTTTTAGTACTCCATAAAAGGCTTTTAATGTCTGACGATAGTCTTCGAATAAATTCGGACGGGTAATAGCCTGCAAAAGCGGTTTGTCGTATTCGTCCACCAATACGACGACACCTTTTCCTGTTTTCAAGGAAGCTTGTTCGATTACATAACTAAAGCGCTCCTCAGGGCTACGGTCTTTTTTCTCATTGCCGTAAATAGCTTCCCATTTTTCTAAATATTGGTTTAGCATTGCAATTAAATCTGCTGCCGTTTCATATTTTTTGGCATTCAGATCAAGATGTAAAACAGGATGTTGTTCCCATTTCGTCTCCAGTTGTTCAATAGCCAAACCATCGAATAGCTCTTTTTTTCCTTGAAAATAAGCATCGAATGTAGAAATTAATAAGCTTTTACCAAAGCGACGCGGCCTGCTTAGAAAATATGGCTTTCCTAGGTTAGCCATACGCCATACAAGTGCTGTTTTATCCACATAAAGATAATTATCCTTCCGTATCCCTTCGAATGTCTGTATTCCAATAGGAAGTTTACGCATCAAGTTGTCCATATCCGATGATTTTAGAGTTTCTTAGGCAAAGATACAATATGCAAATGAGAATTTAGGCAGAAGACGAACATAATCTTTTCAGAATAAATTCAGTATTGTGCCTTTCTTTTGCCGGAGATAATTTGTTATCTTTGTAACTTTAACCCGAAAATCAATGAGTAGAATATTATTAAATACTAAGACTTGGCTATTATTTGTGCTGTTGCTTGGAATATCATTTTCTGCATGGGCACAAAGTGACGATTTTAATACATGGACTAAATTCAAGGTAAACCATAAGATAGATTCCCGGTTTTCAGTTTCAGGTGATTTGGAATTGCGCATGAAAGATGATGTGAGTAAATTGGATCGTTGGGGACTTATTGTTGGTGGAAGTTACCGGCCCTATTCATTTTTGAATCTGGGTGTTGGCTATGAAACCCATCTTCGGAATTTGGGTGACTCGGACTGGAAATTCAGGCATCGCTATCATATAACTGCTACTGCCAGTTTTCGTTATCAATGGTTGAAAGTAGCTGTAAGGGAAAGATTTCAGCAGACTTTTGATCGTGGCAACTCTGAAACTCGTTTGCGTTCCCGCTTGAAATTATCTTATGCTCCTACAAAAGGAATTGTTTCTCCCTATTTCTCTGTTGAAATCTATCAGAGTTTGGATGACGTTTCTTTTTGGAGAGCCGATCGTATGCGTTATCGTCCCGGAGTAGAAATAGCTTTGGCCAAACGTTGGTCGTTGGATGCATTCTATTGTTATCAATATGCATCTTCGCAAGGCAGACACATTGCCGGAATAGAAGTGGGATATTCTTTCTGAAATTAGTAGGCTCTTAATATAATAATGTGAGAGTTTAATTCTTTGTTCCTGACTAGTCGTTTGTAACTTGTTGATTGTTTGCGTTATAGATGAAAAATGTAAAATTTTCCTATAGAAACTATACTTCGACTTAATATAATTATATACTTTTGCTTTCAAGACATCAAAATGATATCTTGAAATTGATGATTCCTCAGTACAACAGACGTGTTGTTCAGTATCCCATAACCGAAAGCGAATACTTCCTCTTATGCCATTCTTTCTGTTCAATCAAAAGTTTCTATTGGGAAATTAAAAAATAAATGTGATGAAACTATTTTATAATCTACAAAGGGGCGTGGGTTTACTTGTTTTTTGTTCTATCTTGCTTAGTGCTTGTGTGAACCATATTTCGGAGGAAGAGGAGGATAGTGTTAATAATGGAGATATTCCATTGAAATTTATTGCCGATATTCGTGAGTCAGTTAGTACCCGTATGGCAAATAATAACTTTGCTGAAGGGGATGAAGTCGGCCTGTTTGCTCTTGCCGGAACTACTACAATGCAAGAAGAACGTTATGTGGATAATCTTCATTTCATACGTTCATCCAATGGTGAGTTTGAATCTAACGAGTCAGTATTCTATCCGGATGATGGAGTTACATTGAATTTAATCAGTTATTATCCTTATCAAAAGAGTGGAGTGGCGATAGGAGAAAGTACAATGCAGGTGGCAGTTGCGACGACCCAAAATATTTCCGACGATTATTCACATTCCGATTTCCTGATTGCTTCTAAAGAAGAGGTGTTAGCCAGTAAGGAGGCGGTCACTCTGACCTATAATCATCAGTTTTTTCGTCTGAAAATTGTTCTTATTCCTGGAGAGGGGGAGAATCTGGAAGATATGTTATCCGTTAATCCTACGCTTTCGGTGAGTGGCTTTTATACTAAAACGAGTTATGATTTTCAGAAAAAGACTTTCTCTGGTTATTCCGAAGAGAAAGATATTACTCCTGCAGGAGAATGGGAGATAAAAGATGGTCGACTGATAGGAAAAGAATTGATTCTGATACCTCAGGAGGCGACTCCGGGATACCAATACATAGCGTTGGAAGCTGCAGGAAAATTATATACCAGTCTATTACCATCTACTTTGCAATTAAAAAGTGGAAAGCAGCGCGAATTGGAAATAAAGTTTGTATCAGCCGAAGATGTATTAATGAGTAAAGTGAATGGGGAAATCGGAGATTGGGACGGAACCGAAATAGATCATACAGAATCGGTCACGCTTCATAAATACATAGATGTTTCGAAGTTGACTTTTGAAAAGTCGAATGTGTATAAAGTGTTACATTCAGGAAAGCAAGTAGCCGAAATATGTAAGGAGTATCTTGTTACTTCGGAATTTTCTTCGCAGGCAATCGTTGTCTATCCGATGAAAAAAGATGGTAGTGTGGACTTATCTCAAGGTGTTGTGGCACAGTTACTAGGGAAATCCGGAAAAGTGAATGGAGGAAGCGTATCATGGAATATGGAAGATCACTCATTGGCCTATGTTGACGGAACTTTGCCGATTCGTAATAATGTATATGTGATGGCAGACGGAACCGTTTCTTTATCCGTTACAATGGCAGATGACATACTACCAGTTTTGGCATTGGAAGATATCGTTCGTGATGTACGTGGAGGAGTCATTCATAATTATCCGTTAGTGAAGATCGGAACTCAATATTGGATGCGGGATAATCTGGAGGTATCTTCCTATGTCGACGGTGAAGCACTTCCCAGACTGGATGCAGTGACAACGAATGTTGTCGGATATCTGCAATCTGCTACGGAACACTATTTTTATACAGCTAATGTAGTACTTTCTAATAAAATTCTACCTATTCATTGGAGTATACCGGATTGGAAAGACTGGAATATTTTAAAAGATTATCTGAATGGAGAGGCTTCTTTGCTGAAATCAGGTACTTGGTTACCTTTGAAAGCAGGAGAACAGGTACAGCCTGCAACTAACTTATCCGGTTTTAATGGAATACCTGTAGGAATGTATGTGGGGGCTTTTCAAACTGATTACGAGAAAAAACATCTGGCATATTGGACACTGGATAATGCGAATGCCGCTATCGATACTAAGGTTTTCTATCTGAAAAGTGATACGGATATCATTGAAGAATCTAATGCAGGTATTGATACAAAAGCCTTTGCCATTCGTTGCATAAGAAAGTAAATCGACGAAAAAGGCTTCTCTTTTCCATAAATTGCTTATATTTGGGAAGTAAAACTAACTAAAAGAGAGAACTATGAAGAAGATAATAAACCCCTGGAAAGGTTTGGAAGGGTACAACTGCTTTGGTTGTGCTTCCAATAATGAAGCCGGATTAAAAATGGAATTTTACGAAGATGGTGACGAAGTGGTAAGCATTTGGAAACCACGTCCCGAATATCAAGGCTGGATTGATACCTTGCATGGCGGTATTCAAGCTGTTTTGATGGATGAAATCTGTGCCTGGGTTATACTTCGTAAACTACAAACCACGGGGGTGACGTCGAAGATGGAAACTCGTTACCGGAAATCGATTGATACCAAAGATTCTCATATAGTACTGCGTGCGTCTATTAAAGAGGTAAAGCGTAACATCGTTATTGTTGAAGCAAAGTTATATAATAAGGATGGAGAAGTATGTACAGAATCAGTTTGTACTTACTTTACTTTCTCGAAAGAAAAGTCGAAAGATGAAATGCATTTTTCGAAATGCGATGTAGAATCGGAAGAGATATTACCATTAATTTGAAATAAAAACTCAAGTTTTTGTGATAAATGTTTGGTAGTATCAAACAAATGCTTTACTTTTGTCGCAGTTAATAAAAGAAATATGAAATATACAGCTACACATCATCATCATCATTTTCCTAACGAATAATCGGTGGGCGTGGATGATATTGTGTATAACTATATAAACGATAACGAAGGCTTACCGAATACGGTAAGCCTTTTTTGTTTTTTCAACGCAGATTGTATTTGTAATTAATAATTAGTAATTAAATAAAGTCATGTTAAGAATCGCAGTACAAGCCAAAGGACGTCTCTTCGAAGAGACAATGGCACTTTTAGAAGAGTCAGATATCAAGTTAAGCACTACTAAACGTACCTTGTTGGTACAGTCTTCTAACTTTCCTATCGAAGTTCTATTTCTTCGTGATGATGATATTCCGCAAACGGTAGCTACTGGGGTAGCTGATTTGGGAATTGTTGGTGAGAACGAGTTTATGGAAAAGGAGGAAGATGCAGAAATCGTCAAACGTCTGGGATTCAGCAAATGTCGCCTGTCACTGGCTATGCCGAAGGACATTGAATATCCCGGTTTGTCATGGTTTGAAGGCAAGAAGATTGCTACCTCTTATCCGGTGATTCTTCGTAACTTCCTGAAAAAAAATAATGTAAATGCTGAAATACATGTGATAACCGGTTCGGTAGAGGTGTCTCCGGGTATTGGATTGGCTGATGCCATTTTTGATATTGTAAGCTCCGGTTCTACTTTGGTCAGCAACCGTTTGAAAGAAGTGGAAGTTGTAATGAAGTCGGAAGCATTGTTGATTGGCAACAAGAACATGAGCGAAGAGAAAAAAGAAGTGCTCGAAGAATTGCTGTTCCGTATGAACGCAGTAAAAACAGCCGAAGATAAAAAATATGTATTGATGAATGCTCCAAAAGACAAACTGGAAGAAATCATAGCTGTATTGCCCGGTATGAAGAGTCCTACAGTGATGCCATTGGCACAGCAAGGCTGGTGTTCTGTTCATACAGTACTTGATGAAAAACGTTTTTGGGAAATCATCGGAAAACTGAAAGGACTGGGAGCAGAAGGTATTTTGGTACTGCCGATTGAAAAGATGATTGTATAAATAGATAGGAACGAAAATTCGTTCCTAATAAAATATGAACCATGAAATTGATTAAATATCCCTCAAAAGAGCAATGGACGGAACTTTTGAAACGTCCGGCACTAAATACGGAAAGTTTGTTCGATACTGTTCGTTCTATTATAAATAAGGTAAGGACAGAAGGCGATAAAGCGGTATTGGAATATGAGGCTGCTTTTGATAAAGTAACCTTGTCCGCACTTGCTGTGACTCCTGAAGAGGTTCAAGCCGCTGGGACATTAGTAAACGATGAACTGAAAGCTGCCATTTCTTTAGCTAAACAAAACATTGAAATATTCCACTCTTCCCAGCGTTTTGTCGGGAAGAAAGTAGAGACTATGAATGGGGTAACTTGCTGGCAAAAATCAGTGGGAATCGAAAAGGTCGGCTTATATATTCCGGGTGGAACAGCACCGCTTTTCTCAACTGTATTAATGTTGGCTGTCCCGGCTAAAATTGCAGGATGCAAGGAAATCGTACTTTGCACGCCTCCCGATAAAAATGGGAATATTCATCCGGCTATCCTTTTTGCTGCGCAACTGGCAGGTGTCAGCAAAATATTCAAGGCTGGTGGTGTGCAGGCTATTGCTGCTATGGCCTATGGAACGGAGAGTGTCCCCAAAGTATATAAGATATTTGGTCCTGGCAATCAATATGTGACAGCCGCCAAACAGTTGGTAAGCTTGCGTGATGTAGCTATCGATATGCCTGCCGGTCCTTCAGAAGTGGAAGTTCTGGCTGATGCATCTGCCAATCCGGTTTTTGTGGCAGCAGATCTTTTGTCACAGGCAGAACACGGAATAGATAGCCAGGCTATATTGATTACCACTTCCGAGAAACTGCAAACAGAGGTGATGGCAGAAGTGGAGCGTCAATTAGCAGAACTTCCCCGTCGTGAAATTGCAGCGAAATCACTGGAGAATAGTAAATTGATTTTAGTGAAGGATCTGGATGAAGCATTGGAACTGACTAACGCGTATGCTCCGGAACATCTAATCATAGAAACGGAAAACTATATGGAAGTGGCCGAACGTGTGATAAATGCAGGTTCTGTCTTCTTAGGTTCGTTAACTCCCGAGAGTGCCGGCGACTATGCTTCCGGAACGAATCACACCCTGCCGACCAACGGTTATGCCAAAGCCTATAGTGGTGTAAGTCTGGATAGTTTTATCCGTAAGATTACATTTCAGGAAATTCTCCCGGAAGGAATAAAAGCTATCGGTCCTGCTATTGAAGAGATGGCGGCTAATGAACAGCTGGATGCACATAAAAATGCCGTCACAGTTCGTCTGAAAGCAATTCAAAATTCATAATTTAAAACTTAAAGAAGTGAAAACGTTACAAGAACTAACCCGGCCGAATATCTGGAAATTAAACCCCTACTCTTCGGCACGAGATGAATATAAAGGAGTTACAGCCTCTGTTTTCTTGGATGCAAACGAGAACCCCTACAATACGCCTCATAACCGCTATCCGGATCCTATGCAGTGCGAACTGAAGACGTTGTTGTCGAAAATCAAAAAAATATCCCCTGAACATATTTTTCTTGGAAACGGTAGCGATGAGGCCATCGACTTGGTTTTTCGTGCATTCTGCGAACCGGGAAAAGATAATGTCGTAGCCATCGACCCTACTTATGGTATGTATCAGGTTTGTGCCGATGTGAACGATGTGGAATATCGGAAAGTATTACTGGATGATGACTTCCAGTTCTCTGCCGATAAACTGCTGGCGGCTACCGACGAACACACCAAATTGATTTTCCTTTGTTCGCCTAATAATCCGACAGGAAATGATTTGCTCCGTTCTGAAATAGAAAAGGTGCTTTGTCAGTTCGAAGGATTGGTGATGCTGGATGAGGCTTATAATGATTTTTCCCAGGCTCCGTCTTTCCTCGAAGAGCTGGATAAATACCCCAACCTTGTCGTATTCCAGACCTTCTCCAAGGCTTGGGGATGTGCTGCAATTCGCTTGGGAATGGCTTTTGCTTCCAAAGAAATTATAGACATTCTTAGTAAAATCAAATATCCCTATAATGTCAATCAGTTGACTCAAAAACAAGCTATTTCTATGTTGCATAAGCACTATGAGATAGAACGTTGGGTGAAAACATTGAAGGAAGAACGTGATTATCTGGAAGCGGAATTTGAAAAACTTCCATGTACCATCAAATTGTTTCCTTCTGACGCCAACTTCTTTTTGGCTAAAGTGACAGATGCTGTGAAGATATACAACTATTTGGTCAGTGAAGGAATCATAGTGCGTAATCGTCATAATATTTCACTTTGTTGCAACTGTTTGCGTGTAACTGTCGGTACTCGTGTAGAAAATAATACCCTACTGGCCGCCCTTAAAAACTATCAAGGATAATTTATGAAGAAGAAAGTATTATTTATCGATAGAGATGGTACGTTGGTAATCGAACCTCCCATTGATTATCAGCTCGATTCATTGGAAAAACTGGAATTCTATCCGAAGGTATTCCGTAATTTGGGTTTCATCCGTAGTAAACTTGACTTTGAATTTGTAATGGTCACCAATCAAGACGGATTGGGTACAGCTTCTTTTCCGGAAGAAACATTTTGGCCTGCCCATAATCTGATGCTTAAAACATTGGAAGGAGAAGGAATAACTTTTGATGAAATTCTGATAGACCGCAGCTTTCCTGAAGATAATGCGACCACTCGTAAACCGCGTACCGGAATGTTGACGAAGTATCTGAACAACCCGGAATACGATCTTGCAGAGAGCTTTGTTATCGGTGACCGTCCTACGGATGTGGAACTAGCCAAAAATCTGGGTTGCCGTGCCATCTATCTGCAAGATTCAACAGAAGGCCTGAAAGAAAAAGGATTGGAAGAAGTCTGTACTCTTGCAACCACCGACTGGGACCAGATAGCCGAGTTCCTTTTTGCCGGTGAACGAAAAGCGGAAGTACACCGCACCACAAAAGAAACTGATATTTATGTGTCTTTGAATCTGGATGGAAACGGCACCTGCGATATTTCTACCGGTCTTGGTTTCTTCGATCATATGCTCGAACAGATTGGAAAGCATTCCGGCATTGACTTGACCATCCGTGTTAAAGGAGATTTGGAAGTAGATGAACATCACACGATCGAAGATACCGCTATTGCATTGGGCGAATGTATCTATCAGGCTTTAGGTAGCAAACGAGGGATTGAACGTTATGGTTATGCCTTGCCGATGGATGATTGTCTTTGTCAGGTTTGTCTGGACTTCGGTGGTCGTCCTTGGCTGGTTTGGGATGCTGAATTCAAGCGTGAAAAAATAGGAGAGATGCCAACAGAAATGTTCCTTCATTTCTTTAAATCATTGAGCGATGCAGCGAAGATGAATCTGAATATCAAAGCCGAAGGACAGAATGAACATCATAAAATAGAAGGAATTTTTAAAGCTCTCGCACGTGCACTAAAGATGGCATTGAAACGTGATATCTATCATTTTGAACTTCCATCCAGTAAAGGAGTTCTTTAATTTTTTAATAATAACATATAAACTTATGCAGAAAAGAGTCCTGTTAAGTCTATTGGGAACAGTTTTGTCTGTCTTTCTTTTCGGTCAGAATCTGAAAGCAGATAAGATCACTCTACCTGACAGTGATTTAACGAATCTGTATAGAATCGATTCAGGTGTATACCGTTCAGAACAACCTTCAAAGGATGACTTTAAAGCTTTGGAAAAGTATGGTATTGGAGAAGTGCTCAACTTGCGTAACAGGCATAGTGATGATGATGAAGCAAAAGGAACGAATATCAAGCTTTATCGGGTGAAAACTAAAGCACATTCGATTAGTGAAGAAGAATTGATACAGGCATTACGCATTATTAAAAATCGTAATGCGCCTATCATTTTTCATTGTCACCATGGCTCTGATCGTACAGGAGCTGTTTGTGCGCTTTATCGTATCGTCTTTCAGAATGTCTCAAAAGAAGATGCAATCCGTGAAATGATAGAAGGAGAGTATGGCTTTCATCGTATTTATAAAAACATCATTCGAAGGATTAAAGAAGCAGATATAGAGCAAATAAGAAGAAGGGTTATGTCGGCAGAGTAACTTTAGTTCGTATGCTTTATACAAATGTATCGGATTAAATGATTGTTTAATAGTGATTTATCTGTTACGCTATTCTCAAAGTATTCTCACGCTTATGAGAAAAAATTCTCACCGTGATGAGAAGATTTTCTCATAGGCATGAGAATTCTTTCTCATCACAGCAAGAATACTTTGAGAATTATAGATTATGATAATCTGTATTATAATACTTATAAATTCTCTATTTCTTTGAGCCACATAGCTGAACTTGCATCACTAGGCATCCTCCAGTCTCCTCGTGGGCTAATAGAAATGCTTCCTACTTTAGGTCCATCGGGCAGACAGGAACGTTTGAATTGCTGATTAAAGAAGCGGCGGAAAAAAGTATAAAGCCATTTCTTGATGGTTTCTTCGTCATAGACATCTTTGAAGGCAATATTTGCCAGAAAGAATATCTTGGATGGGCGGAAACCACAACGTAAGAAATAATAAAGGAAGAAGTCATGCAGCTCATAAGGACCTACCAAATCTTCTGTTTTTTGTTTAATCTCTCCGTTTTCATCTGCAGGAATCAGTTCCGGACTAATGGGAGTGTCTACTATATCAAGTAAAGTCGCTTTTGAATTTTCATCTATACCGTTTTCCGCTACCCATTGTACTAGGTACTTCACCAGAGTTTTCGGTACACTTGCATTTACTCCGTACATAGACATGTGATCGCCGTTGTAGGTTGCCCATCCCAGTGCAAGTTCTGATAAATCTCCTGTGCCAATAACCATTCCCCAAGTTTGATTAGCTACGTCCATCAATATTTGGGTACGTTCCCGCGCCTGCGAATTCTCGTATGTAACGTCATGTACATTTATATCATGGTTTATATCTTTGAAATGCTGGATGCAGGCATCTTTTATACTGATTTCACGAATCGAAATACCTAACGATTTCATCAGGTCAATAGCATTGTGATATGTACGATCTGTTGTTCCGAAACCTGGCATTGTGATTCCGAGGATATCTTTCCGGGACAATCCCAACTTATCAAAAGTCTTCACGCAAACAAGCAGTGCGAGTGTTGAATCCAATCCACCGGAAATGCCAACTACGGCAGTTTTAGCTCCGGTATGAACCAATCTTTGTGCCAGTCCGGCTATCTGAATGGAGAATACTTCTTCGCAATGCTCGTTCAGTTCTGCTCCCTGCGGCACAAAGGGATGGGAATTGAACTTGCGGGTTAAGGTCAGTTCTTTGCTCTTGACAAATTCTGTTGCAATGGAAACGGCCTTTTTATCTTCTAGATTACCTTGATTGGCGGCAAAAGTGGTGTTTATCCTGCGCTCTGCCCGGATGCGTTCTACATCTATTTCACTGATAATAAGTTGTTCTTTCATACTGAAACGTTCACTGCGTGCAAGAAGTGAACCGTTTTCATAAATCAGTCCATTACCTGCAAAAACGACATCAGTAGTAGACTCTCCAAAGCCACAGGATGAGAATACATATCCGGCAATGCAACGTGCAGATTGCTGGCTGATGAGAGAGCAGAGATAATTGTTCTTTCCAATACCTTCATTATCTGCAGACATATTGAAGATAATTTCTGCTCCTTGCAGTGCCAATGAAGAACTGGGAGGGATGGTAGACCAAAGGTCTTCACATATTTCAATACCAAAGGTCGTATCCGAAGTTTCAAATAGCAAATTGGCACCTATCGGAACTACTTGTCCGCAAAGCCGTACGTTATTGGTTGTCAGTTGAAGTGCCGAAGTGAACCAGCGTTGTTCATAGAATTCTTTATAATTTGGCAGATAAGTCTTGGCAGCAACTCCCAATACTTTCCCTTTCTGAATCACTACGGCTGCATTGATTACTGTCGAATTGACAATAACAGGCATGCCAACAATAGAAATAATGTCTAATTGACGAGTATTATTAAGGATTTGCATCAGCCCCATTTCTGCCTCTTCAAGCAAAAGCTGCTGTCCAAACAGGTCGCCACAAGTATATCCGGTAATACTCATTTCTGGAAATACGATCATTTGCACTCCTTTACCTTCGGCTACCGCAATCAGACTTTCTATCTTCTCTGCATTAAATTTACAGTCTGCCACTTTTACGTGTGGCACAGCTGCAGCTACTTTTACGAATCCGTAGTTCATCTTATACCTTGTTTATATATAATGGATGCAAAAATAGGAAATTGTTTTGAATTAAGTTGAATTGGCCGGCTTATTTGAATAAACATATGTCTAAAGATATAAGCTTTTTATTTTATGATATATAAAAAAACAAAGATTTATTTGGAAATAAAACAAAGACTTTTTATCTTTGCATTGAATTAATATTTGTAATAAATACAAATATGTAATAATGGAGAATAATGAAACCATACGAACGATTATTAGAACATAATATCAAGCCGTCTATGCAGCGTATCGCTATCATGGAATATCTGATGGATAATCCAATTCATCCATCAGCTGATGATATATATACTGCACTATCTCCCTCGATGCCGACACTTTCAAAAACTACGGTTTATAATACATTGAAATTGTTTTCGGAGCAAGGAGCGGCCTTGATGCTTACGATTGATGAGAAGAATACGAACTTTGACGCAGACACTTCCGTACATTCTCATTTTTTGTGCAAGCGTTGTGGACACATTTATGATCTGAAATGCCCGGAAGCCATAAAGAAAGTGGAGAATGTAGACATGGACGGTCATCAGGTATCGGAAGTTCATTATTATTATAAAGGTATTTGCAAGAATTGCTTAAGTAAAGATAAAGAAACACGTATTGACTAATTAATTTAAAATTGAGAAGAAAATGAAAAAATTTAGATGTACTGTATGCGGTTACGTTCATGAAGGTGACGCAGCTCCTGAAAAATGTCCTTTGTGTAAAGCTCCTGCCAGCAAATTCGTAGAAGTTGTTGAGGTAGAAGGTGGCGCATTGTCTTTTGCTGACGAACACGTTATTGGTGTGGCAAAAGGTTGTGACGAAGAAATGATTAAGGACCTGAACAATCACTTTATGGGAGAATGTACTGAAGTTGGTATGTATTTGGCTATGAGCCGTCAGGCAGACCGTGAAGGTTATCCTGAAGTAGCTGAAGCTTTCAAACGTTACGCTTGGGAAGAAGCTGAACATGCTGCTAAGTTTGCAGAATTGTTGGGCGACTGTGTATGGGATACTAAAACGAACCTGCAGAAACGTAAAGATGCTGAACAAGGTGCATGCGAAGACAAAAAACGTATCGCAACTCGTGCTAAAGCTCTGAATCTGGATGCTATCCATGACACTGTACACGAAATGTGCAAAGACGAAGCTCGTCATGGTAAAGGTTTTGAAGGATTGTACAACCGTTATTTCGGTGATAAGAAATAATTAAACCTAATAAACTCTTAAAAGGTCTGTATTCTGCAACGAATACAGACCTTTTTTATTTATATTTGTCTATCAATTTTTAAATACCACAGTTATGAGAAAAGTACAACTATTGTTAGTTTGTTTAATGCTTTCAGCGGCTGCTTTTGCTGCTGATAAGGTGATTAAATTGCCGAAGCCTAATTTAAACCGTACCGGTGCGGTGATGAAGGCATTGTCTGAACGACATTCAACTCGCGAGTATGCTTCTAAATCATTGAGTCTGTCGGATCTGTCTGATTTGTTATGGGCTGCTAATGGGATAAACCGTAAGGAATCCGGAATGAGAACAGCTCCGTCGGCGTTGAATAAGCAGGATGTGGATGTATATGTAGTATTACCTGAAGGAAGTTATCTGTATGATGCTAAAAATCATCAGTTGACTCTGGTTGCTGAAGGAGATCATCGTGGAGCAGTAGCCGGTGGACAGGCATTTGTGAAAACAGCTCCGGTGTCTTTGGTGTTAATCAGTGATCTTTCCAGATTTGGAGATGCGAAGAGTGCACGCAGCCAGTTGATGGGGGCTATGGATTCCGGCATCGTTTCTCAAAATATTTCAATATTCTGTTCCGCTGCTAACATAGCAACAGTGCCACGCGCTTCGATGGACAATGAACAATTGAAGAAAGTTTTGAAATTGAAAGATAGCCAAATGCCAATGATGAATCATCCTGTGGGATACTTCAAATAAGGATTGGCAAGATATACAAAAGAGTGACGGTATCCTTGCGGGATACCGTCACTCTTTTCCTATTATAGCGTTACTATCCCGACCGGATAGCGTCACTATATTTTCTTCTTTACTTCAAGAGAAATTCATCAATCGCTTTTTTGTAAGTTGCCTTGTCAGCAGCTCCACGGAAAAGCTGTGGATCTCCTTTCATGGGAATGAATACAAACAATGGAATACTTGTTGCATTAAATAAAGCTGCCAGTTCTTTTTGTTTATCTACATTGACTTTGTAGATGACAATTTTTCCGGCATATTCCTTTGCCAATTCTTTCATGATAGGAGCTGTTTGGCGACATGGTCCGCACCAATCTGCATATAGGTCGATGATGGCGGGCTTATTACCTTTATAATTCCACTCCTTTGATTTCTCATAATCGAAGACGTCTTTCAGAAACATTTCTTTGTCCATTACGACGACTTCACCGTTACCTGTTACCTCTTTTTTACCTTGATTGGTTTCCCTACTGTCATTGAATGCGTATACAATCACGCTTGCCATGACGAGGGCTACCATTACTAATACTTTCTTCATTCGTTATTATTATCTTTTTATGTATAATGCTTCTCGATAACCCCTTGCAGTTCGCTACTATGGATTACGCCGGAATGTCTCCAGACAGCCTCTCCATTCTTGAACAGTATAAAGGTCGGTACAGCTTGTATGCGATATTTAGTAGCCAGGTCTTCATGCTGGTCAACGTCTATCTTTGCAATACGTGCTTTATCTCCCACAATAAGTTTTAGTTCTTCTAAAACCGGTTTCATTGCTTTGCAAGGTCCACACCATTCTGCAAAGAAATCAACTAAAACGGGCACTGGTGACTGTATTAAATCTTCAAATTTTTCCATAATCTTTTCTTTCTTAGAGTTAAAAAGCAGTCTTTGAAGACCGCAAATATAATTTCTATTTTATTATAATAACGAAAAAAAGTCGTTTTTGTTCACGGAATAGTAATCGTAGAGTCATCATCTTGTAATGTGAAAGAGGGAACTTTGCGTATCGAAAAATAATAGAACTATGAAATTCTTATTTGTTGTTCAAGGTGAGGGGAGAGGGCACTTTACACAGGCTATCACCCTCGAAGAAATGTTATTGCGCAATGGGCATGAAGTAGTGGAAGTCTTAGTCGGGAAAAGCTCGACACGTACTTTGCCGGGATTTTTCAATCGGAGTATTCATGCACCGGTGAAGCGATTCATTAGTCCGAACTTTCTGCCTACGGCAGATAATAAACGGGCGAACCTGACGAAAAGCTTTGCATACAATTTATTAAGATTACCGGAGTATCTTCGTAGCATGTATTATATAAATCAGCGGATCAGGGAGACAGGGGCGGAAGTTGTCATCAACTTCTACGAGCTTTTAACCGGACTTACCTATGCACTCTTCCGTCCCTCCGTTCCGTATATTTGTGTTGGACATCAGTATCTGTTTTTACATCGTGATTTCGAGTTTCCGGATAAAAATTCGTGCCAGTTATGGATGCTGCGTTTCTTTACCCGGATGACCGCTCTAAGATCTTCGAAGAAACTGGCTTTGTCTTTCCTGGAAATGGAACAGGATGATATGAATCAAATAGTGACCGTTCCTCCATTGATTCGTCAGGAAGTGACCGCTATCCGTCCGGAAAAGGGTGATTATATTCATGGATATATGGTTAATTCCGGGTTTGCCGATAGCGTAGAGAGCTTTCATGCGAAGCATCCGGAAGTCCCTTTAACTTTTTTCTGGGATAGATCGGATGCTGAAGAGGTGACACAGATTGACGAAACATTGAGTTTCCATCAAATAGATGATGTGAAGTTTCTTAATGCTATGGCGGGTTGTAAGGCTTATGCCAGTACAGCAGGCTTCGAGTCTATTTGCGAAGCAATGTATCTTGGAAAACCTGTATTAATGGTTCCGGCACATATTGAACAAGACTGCAATGCCTATGATGCAATGAAAGCGGGGGCAGGAATAATCAGTGATTCCTTTGATTTGCAACCGTTGCTTCGTTTTGCAGGAGAATATACTCCGAACCGTCATTTCGTTTATTGGGTTCGCAGCTGTGAACGTCGGATGATCCGTGAACTGGAGAAACTGGCAGCTTCACATTCAGAAATAACTTCAATACCAATATTCACTAATTATTTACCAATATGAAACTAAACAGAACGGATTATGTGCTTGAACGCGCATCAGATGGTGGCTATTATGCCTGGTTGACTGTAAATATGCAATGTAATGCTTATGGGGAATCTCCTGAAGAAGCAGTTCAGAATTTACAGAATATAATGAATGAGATGATTGACGAGATGTATATGGTAGAAGAGTTTATATAAATTGAGAATTGAGAATTAAAAATTGAGAAATATGATGCCCAGTGGCATGACTTTTATTTCTCAATTTTTAATTCTCAATTCTCAATTTACTCAATTTACTCAATGCTAAGTTCGTCGATGATATGAGAGGCTCCTGCGTATTTATCGATGATAAACAAGGTATAGCGGATGTCAACACAAGCGGCTCGCTGCGATGAAGGACGGAAAGCGATGTCTCCTGTTAAGCCTTCAAAGTTGCGGTCGAAAGCAGTTCCAACCAGCTGACCTTTACTGTTAAATACCGGGCTGCCGGAGTTTCCTCCTGTATTATCGGTGTTTACGATAAAGCAGACAGGCATTTCACCGTTTTTGCCATAACGTCCATAATCCTGGGAGTTATATAGCTCTTTTAGTTTTTGAGGCACTACGAATTCCCAGTTTCCCTGATCTTCTTTTTCCATCACACCTTTGAGGGTGGTATGAGCATCATATACCACACCGTCAGCCGGTTCATAAGAAAGCACCTGGCCGTATGTCAATCGTAAAGTAGAGTTCGCATCCGGATAAATTGGCGTTCCTTTTTCCTGTCTCATGTCCATCATGCCTTTCACCCATACTTTATGAGCTGCGTCATAGTTCTGATTGGCTTCTTTCATGGCAATGGCTGTTTTCAGAATTCCGTCGGTAACAGAATATTTGAATAGTACCATCCAGTCATATCCTATTTTATACAAACTTGGTTTCTTGATAAACTTCTCAAAGTTTTTAGGATTGCCGAAAATGGAATGTTCGAAACAGGCATCAACGAAGGCGTCAATACTTCCCTTGAAACGAGAATTGATGATTTCGAAGATGTTGATTCGTTGTTCTGCAGGAATGTAGTTGGCATAAGTTTTCAGCATTTCTTTCGCTACCATCCGTTCTACGTCCGGGAAGGGGACAGATGCAAAATACTTATCTCCTTCTTTCTTCAGTTTTAGTTTTGCTTCTTTTATCAGCTCTTTATCTTTCGATTTCAGAGCGGTAACCAATTCTGTCGTGGAAGGGATACGCATAAAATCAAGGGCGGTGACCAATGCTTCATTGATAGCTTGCTGATGATATAGCGCATCGCGTCGGTGAGATACAATAGAGCGAATCTCATCAAAGGCTTTCTGATACGAATCATCTCCCTTCTCACGGCCGCGGGCTAATAGTTCTTCTTGCTGTGCACGTTTGGTATCCAGTACATTGAGGCGTATCAGTCCTTCATTCATGCCGATTGCATTTTTCCAATAATTGGCCGAAGAAGCATATTTGCTTGCATAATGAATACGCACTGCCGGATCTTTCAGCATTTGCTCCATAAGTACTTTCTGACGGGCTCCGCGTACATGCTGGCGCATGAAATTGGTCGTTTGCATCCGTTCTTCCACTTCGTCGGCAATCATATACCGCCAGTTACGTCCGGGGAATCCCATGACAAAGGTGAAATCTCCTTCCTGAACTCCGGTGAGGCTGATCTTCAGATGTTTTTTCACTTGCAGAGGAACGTTGTCTTTAGAATATTCTGCCGGTTTTCCATTCTTGTCCGCGTAAATACGGAAGAGAGAAAAGTCGCCTGTGTGACGAGGCCACATCCAGTTGTCGGTATCAGCTCCGAATTTACCGATGGAAGAAGGAGGAGCCCCTACCATACGAATATCACTGTATACTGTTTTGATGAACAGATAATATTTGTTTCCTCCATAAAAAGCCTTGAGCTCCAACTTTGTTGCAGGAGTTATTTCTATATTCTCCGCTTTGGCAAAACGTTCTGCTACGTTACCAAGATAACTTGGAGATAGATAATTAACACCATCCGGGTCCGGATCTTTTTTCAGTTGTTCGTTGACGTAATCGGTCACATCGAGAATCCGGTCGATAAAAGTGACGGTCAATCCCGGAGTAGGAAGTTCCGCATCACGGTTCATAGCCCAGAAACCATCTGTCAGATAGTCATGTTCTACATTACTATGTTGCTGGATAGCTCCATAACCACAGTGATGGTTAGTCAGTACCAGTCCTTCGGAAGAGATAACTTCTCCCGTACATCCTCCTCCGAAGTGTACAACAGCGTCTTTTAGAGAAAGACCATTTGCGTTGTATACTTCCTCTATCGGAATTTCGAGGCCAAGTTCGCGCATGGCAACAGCGTTCTGTGCTTTCAGATCGGTTAGCATCCACATGCCTTCGTCGGCGTGGATGCTAAGAGTTGCCAGTGAAAATAGGACAAATAGGATTTGTTTTCTCATTTATTCTACGATTGTCATTTCATTGATTAGGTGTCCGCAGTTTCCTAACTTTTCCAGAATGAACAGGACATAACGGATATCCAGGTTAATACAACGTTGTAGGTTGTTGTCGAAATTGATGTCACCGCTTAATGATTCCCAGTTGCCATCAAAAGCACAACCGATCAGTTCTCCGTTTTCATTCAATACCGGGCTGCCGGAGTTACCACCGGTGATGTCGTTGGTCGACAGGAAGCAGACAGGCATATCACCATTTGGCAAAGCATAACGGCCGTAATCTTTCTTTTCGATCAGTTCTTTCAGTTTGGCAGGTACAACGAATTCACGGTCTTCCGGATTTTCTTTTTCAAGAATACCTTTAGTGGTCGTATAGTAGTTGTAGTGTACGCCGTCTTTCGGATCATAAGGTTTCACGTTACCATAGGTCAGACGAATGGTGAAGTTTGCATCCGGATAAGAAGGTACAGGCAACTTCATTTCACCTAGACCACGGATATAAGTTTTGTGCAGCAAAGCTAGTTCCCGATCCATATCCTTGAGCTGGGAAGTCAGTGTATCCATCAAGTCGTATTTAGACTGGCAGTATTGCAGTGCCAGATCATTGTCAATCGCTTTCACTGAAGGCTTCTTTGTAAACTTCTCGAAGTTTGCCCGGTTGGCAAAAATAGAGTTGTCATACATATCATCAACGAATTTGTTATAATCGCCTTTATATTTCTGCTCAATAACCTTATAAATAGAAGGACGTTGGTTTGCCGGAATCATTTCAGCATATAAGGGGAACAAGGCTTTCGCTACGTTGCGGTCTACTTCATGATCGTAATCTTTGTTATGGATGCTTTCGTAAGTGCTTTCCAAGGCTTTCATGCGTGCTTCGATTACAGAATCGTTTTTCTCAAGCAATGCTTCGCGTGTTTTAGCCAACATAATATTGCCAAATTCGATAGCTCCGAAGAAAGTCTCTCTCAAACAGGTGTACTGATAGTTGAGAGGAGTTGTCTTAGCTACCAGGTCATCAATATTCTTCACTACTGCTGCATATTCAGCATTGTTTTGTGCTTTTGCAAACTCTGCGAATTTGGCTTCTTGTGCAGCTTTTGTTCCCAATACATCATTATCGATGATGGCCTTATTCATGCCGATGGAGTTTTTCCAATAGTTGCTGGAACCCGCATACTTGTTAGCATATTGAATACGGATTTTGTCACTGGCATTCATTACCTCTTTCAGGACAGCCAAACGTGCACCACGAATACGGATACGTGGATCGTTTTCCGATTCCATACGTTCTTTTACTTCTGATACAGTCAGGTAGCGGCTCGTACTTCCGGGGAATCCCATAATCATTGCATAATCTCCTTCTTTCAATCCTTTGATAGAGATAGACAAATGTTTCTTGGTTTTCAGTGGGACGTTGCTCTCGCTGTATTCTGCAGGTTCACCATTTGCATCTGCATAAATACGGAACATGGAAAAGTCACCGGTATGACGCGGCCACATCCAGTTGTCTGTTTCACCACCAAACTTACCGATAGAAGAGGGTGGAGCGGCTACCATACGTACATCCGGATATATTTTCTTATAGAAAAGATAGAATTTATTTCCGGCATAGAACGGAAGAGCTTGCGGAATAATTCCTTTTTTGTCTGCCAGATCACTTTTAAAATAAAGATCATGAGCCAGCTTTTGAAGGAATATATTGCTGAATGATTCGGATTCGGTGATTTCTTTCGCCGCAATCTTGGCATTGACAATATCCGTAATATCTTCGATACGTTCGATAAATGTAAATTTCAGTCCCGGAGTAGGGAGCTCTTTGTCTCTGGAAGTAGCCCAGAAACCGTCAGTCAGATAATCGTGTTCAACACTACTATGTTGTTGGATGGAAGCGTAGCCACAGTGGTGATTGGTTAGAATCAAACCTTCGGGTGAGATAATTTCTCCGGTACACCCTCCTCCGAATATACCTACAGCATCTTTAAGAGAAATGCCATTCGGATTATATAGGTCTTGTGCTTCCAGTTTTAATCCCTGTTTTTTCATCATGTCTATGGAGTGTTGCTGTTGCATCAGTTGCAATAGCCACATACCCTCATCCGCTCTCACGGAACATACAAAAAGCGCGGTCAGCGCTAATAGATAAAGTCTTAATCTGTTCATTATTAAATGATAAAATTACAATATATGATTGGTTAGTATTCAATTTTTAAATCTCCGTTTTTCAGTGCTTCCATGATATTAGCAGGAGGGCGTTGATTCATCAGTTCGTTTTTCATAAAGTCCATATAAGGAGCTACATGCTTAAAGAACTGATAATACCCTTTGCATAAGTAATTTAACCCCGGTTCGCCTTCAGCCGTTTGGCTGAAACGATTTTTCGGGCATTCTCCGTTGCAGGCAAACAGGAACTCACATTCCTTGCATTGAGTAGGGAGAGACTGATATTTCATGTTCCCGAAATTGTGCTGACGTTCGCTATGCATCATTTCCACCAGAGTTTTACTGTAAATGTTACCTAATTTATATTCGGGGAATACAAAGTGGTCGCAAGAATAAACATCTCCGTTGAATTCCATCACACCGGCATGACCACAGGTCTTTGCCATTGTGCATATACCAGGTTGTTCGCCCATCCAATTCGCCAAAGTCGAATCGAATATTTGTACGTAGTATTTGCCTACGTCTTCTTTCACCCATTCGTCGAAAAGAGCACAAAGGAAGTTGCCCCATTGCTCCGGGGTGATCGAAAAATCAGCAAGAGTTCCGGCTTTATTTTCTGCAAGAGAAGCGAGGTGACGACCGTCTTCATGTGAGAGAATACGTTCAACGATAGGAGCGAACTGGATATACTGGCAACCGATTTCTTTAAAGAAATGGTAAAAGTCTAGTGGGTAGTCGGCATTGAAGTCATTAATGACTGCCATCGCATTCCATTCCACCCCATGTTTTTTCAAAAGATTGATGCCTTGCATCACTTTCACAAAAGAGGGTTTTCCCATTTTGTTTTTGCGATACTCGTCATGAAACTCCTGGGGACCATCGATAGAGACTCCTACCAGCCAATTGTTTTCACGGAAGAATTCACACCATTCGTCGGTGAGCATGGTCCCGTTGGTTTGGATGCAGTTGTCGATCGTTCGTCCGCGGGCATACTTCTTTTGTAGTTCCATTGCCTTTTTATAGAAGGAGAGCGGTCGCATCAGCGTTTCTCCTCCGTGCCAGGTGAAAAGCACCTGTGGCATGGTTTGTGAGTTAATGTACTCGTCGATAAACTTTTCCAGAAGTTCATCGCTCATTACGTGTTTCGGATTGTCTTTGTATAGGTTGGCCTTTTCCAAATAATAGCAGTAATCGCATGCTAGATTACATACGGCACCTACAGGCTTTACCATTACATAAAGCGGTTTGGCAAAAGGGGCAAATGTTGATGTTTTCATGACTGCAAAATTAGATAAACTAAATGAAAAAAAGAGCCTTGTACCTATGTTTATAAGGATTATTAAAGAAAAGAGTCTTACAAGATTTAAATATTGATAAAATGTTTCTTTGAATTCTGAATCAGTTGTACCTTTGTACCCAGAATTTAATGAATAGATGAACGTGAATAAAATTTTGCCTTTTTTACTTTTGCTTCCGTTTTTTGCTTCCTGCACCAGTAAGTACAAGATTGAAGGAACCTCTTCAGTGAATAGTCTGGATGGAAAGATGCTGTATCTTAAATCCCTTCGGGATGGAGAGTGGGTGAAGCTGGATTCAGCTGAAGTAGTGCATGGTCTGTTCTCAATGAAAGGGAAAATAGATTCCGTACAGATGGTGACACTTTACATGGATGAAGAAAGCATTATGCCGATTGTGCTGGAAAGTGGGAAGATAACAGTTACCATTAGCAATACGGACCTCAAGGCAGTCGGAACATCTTTAAATAATGCACTGTATGAGTTTATCAGCAAAAGAAACCAATTGGAAGAAAGCATTGGTGAACTGGAGCAGAAGGAAACCCGTATGGTACTGGATGGAGGCGATCTGGATGAAATTCACGGTCAGTTGGTGGTGGAAGGAGACTCACTGATGAAAGCGATGAATCAGTATGTAAAAACGTTCATCTCCGATAATTATGAAAATGTGCTGGGACCCAGTGTGTTTATGATGCTCTGCAGCTCTTTGCCTTATCCGATTATGACTCCGCAAATTGATGATATAATCAAGGATGCTCCTTATTCTTTTAAAGATAATAAGCTGGTTAGAGAATTCCTGTCTAAAGCAAGAGAAAACATGAAGTTGATAGAAGAACATCAACGATTGGAACAAAATGCTTCAACAAATAAGTAATATTAGTTTTATCGGTCCTGATCTTCGTTTTTCACCATTCCCTTGTATTGTTCCGGCAGGGCACTTTCAACCGCAGCGTAAGCCTCTGCCATGGTTGCCTTGATATTTTCCATTCCTTTCCCTTTGGGCGGAATCGGTTCATGAATAGTCAGAATCATGCGATGACGGTGTATCCATTTGCCTGTGCGTGGCAGAATTTCGAACGAGCCGTCAATGGTGACGGGTACAACCGCCAACTGTAAATCATCAGCCAACTGGAAAGCGCCTTTCTTAAAGTATCCCATGTGTCCTGTAAATGTACGCGCTCCTTCAGGAAAGACAACGAGAGAAACCCCATCTTTCAATGAGTCTTTTGCCTGCCGGATTGTTTCCAATACTTTTTTAGGGCCGGATCTGTCTACAAAGATATGTCCTGCACTTTCACAGGCTTTTCCTACAAACGGCAGTTTACGCAGGCTTTTTTTCATCATCCACTTAAAGTTTCTTCCGATGAAGCCATAAATAAGGAAAATATCGAATGAACCCTGATGATTAGGTACGAAAATATAGGAAGTTTTGTCATGCAATTTTTCACGTCCCTCAATCTTCACGGGAATCAACAGAAACAGACAAATTAATTGTGACCAAATCTTCCCCGGATAATATCCCCAGATGTGGGCTCCTCCCAAGAGAGAACCTACAATAGTGACGATTGCCGTGAGGATGGTCAACACTAATAAAATAGGCAAAGCGATGCAAATCTGATAAATATAATACAGTATCTTCATAGGGTTGGATTTTTATCCTGCAAATATACATGATTATTGGTAAAAAAGAGGGGCAGATGTGATATAATCTTTTCGATTGTGTTATTTTTGCCTCTTGTTATTAGAGATAGTTACAAAATTATGATACGTATATTGCATACTGCCGACTGGCATCTGGGACAAACCTTTTTTGGTTATGATCGCACGGAAGAACATGAAGTATTCCTGAATTGGCTGGCAGAAGAAATTCGTCAGAAAGAGATTGATGCATTGATTATAGCCGGAGATGTTTTTGATGTTTCCAACCCTTCCGCTGCATCCCAAAGCATGTATTATCAGTTTATTTATCGGGTGACAGCGGAGAATCCGTATTTGCAGATTGTCATTGTTGCCGGCAACCATGATTCGGCAGCACGCCTGGAAGCTCCTTTGCCTCTGTTGCAAGCTATGCGGACGGAAGTCAGAGGGGTAGTTCGCAAGCTCGAAGGCGGAGAGATCGATTATGACCATTTGACTGTAGAACTGAAGAACCGGCAAGGGGAAGTAGAATTGCTTTGCATGGCAGTTCCTTTTCTGCGTCAGGGAGATTATCCGGCCGTGCAAACGGAAGGTAATCCGTATGCGGAAGGAGTTCGCGAACTTTATGCACAACTTTTGCAAAGATTATGGAAGCGAAGGACGGAGAATCAGGCGATTCTTGCCATCGGTCATTTGCAGGCCACAGGATCGGAGATTGCAGAGAAGGATTATAGCGAGCGTACTGTGATTGGCGGGTTGGAGTGTGTATCTCCGGAAGCTTTTTCCGAACAGATAGCTTATACGGCATTAGGACATATACATAAAGCGCAGCGAGTGTCCGGAAGAGAGAATGTGAGATATGCCGGAAGCCCCATTCCGATGTCTTTTGCCGAGAAACATTATCATCATGGAGTCGTGATGGTGACTTTCGACGG
Source organism: Bacteroides celer (assembly GCF_002632415.2). Lineage (NCBI taxonomy): Bacteria > Pseudomonadati > Bacteroidota > Bacteroidia > Bacteroidales > Bacteroidaceae > Bacteroides > Bacteroides celer. Next base: position 2,233,197 of record NZ_CP178209.1, read on the forward strand.
AGGCTGTGCGGTGGATATTGAACGGTTGGAATGCCCGAAATTAATACCTTTGGTGAGTGTGCCGAATGGAGAACCCGTTTCACCGGAAGCTATCTTGAAAGCCTTGAAGGAACTACCCGAGACAGAAGCCGTAGCTCCATATCTGGAAGTAAAGGTATTGTTGGAGGAACCGGAACCCATGCTTCGGCAGGAGATTGAAGAGGCACTGGCAGATAAAAACTATCGGTTGGCGCGTATTGTTTCTACCTATCGCACTGATATCGGAAATACGGTGAAAGAAAATGAAAACTGGAAGAGGGGGTTGCAGGAGATGTTTCCCTTACAGATTGCACAGTCTGCCTTTGAGAAGATTTATCAGGTGGAAATGCCTGTAGAACTGACAGGTTTGTTTGAAGAGGCCTATTTGGCTGCTACCCGTAAAGAAGAGGAGGAAGAAGAATGAAAATACTAGCTATACGATTGAAGAATCTGACCTCGATAGAAGGGACGGTAGAAGTGGATTTTATGGCAGAACCATTACATTCTGCAGGTATCTTTGCCATTTCAGGACCTACCGGTGCAGGTAAGTCTACTTTATTAGATGCCTTATGTCTGGCATTGTATGATAAGGCTCCCCGCTTCGCTAGTTCAGTGGAAAATGTGAACCTGGCAGATGTGGGAGATAATCAGATTAATCAGTCTGATGTTAGAAATTTGTTGCGCCGGGGGACAAGTGATGGTTATGCGGAAGTAGATTTTTTAGGTATTGACGGACGGCGTTACCGTTCTCGTTGGTCGGTGAGGCGGACAAGAAACAAGATAAACGGTTCTTTGCAGCCACAAACGCTGGAAGTGAAAGAATTGGATACGGAGAAAGAATTTCAAGGTACCAAGAAAGAGTTGTTGATTCAGTTGGTGGAGTTGGTTGGCCTGACGTATGAACAGTTCACCCGTACAGTATTATTGGCACAAAATGATTTTGCTACATTTCTGAAATCAAAAGGGGCGGCAAAAGCAGAATTACTGGAGAAGTTGACAGGAACCGGCGTGTATTCCCGGATTTCTCAAGAGGTCTATGCCCGGAATAAGGCGGCACAAGAAGAGGTGACCTTGATTCAGAATCGAATGAATGTGATCGAATTGATGCCGGAAGAAGAGCTGCTTGCTCTGCAAAAAGAGAAAGAACTATCGACTGAAAAGCGTGCGGCAGGGATTAAACTGCTGGCAGAACAGAATGAACAACTGAATGTGGTTCGTTCATTAAAAATACAGGAAGAACTTTGTAAGAAAAAGCAGCAGGAAGAACAGGAGGAACAGGCTAGGGAGAAAGTTCTGCAGGGTGCATTGGCTTCCCAAGAGGAAGGATTGGTGCATTTTAAGGCACAATGGGAGGCCATACAGCCAGACTTGAAGAAAGCACGTCAATTGGATGTACAGATACAGTCTCAACAAAGCAGCTATATACAGTCGCAGCAGATTTTACAAGCGGCTAACAGGCAGGTGGCGGAGCAGGAACAAAAAATGCGAGTGGCTGCGGAACAATTACAGGTGTCTTATTCTTCTCTGAACCGCTTATTAAGCCATGTAGGGATAGAAGAAGCACTGCAACTTGAACAGGTGGAAGAGATTCTACGGCAAGAAGAAAGTAAACTGGCTGCCGCTACCAGTACGAATGAGGAACGTTTGTTGCGCTTAAATTCTTTCGGATATCCGTTATTGGCCGAAGAACAGGTGAAGTTGCAAAAAGAGTTGACTCGTCAGCAGAATATCAGGCAATTAACGGAAACGCAGACGAAAGCAAAGACGGAAATAGAAAGACTGGAGAAAGAAGTGGCCAATTGTCTGAAACAATTGACGGAGCAAGAAACCGCATTGAAAGTTACTCAACGTCTTTACGAAAATGCACGTATGGCAGTGGGAAAAGACGTGAAAGCATTGCGCCGGCAATTACAGGAAGGGGAGGCTTGTCCGGTTTGCGGTAGCACAGCGCATCCTTATCATCAGGAACAGGAGGTGGTAGATACTCTTTTCCGGAGTATAGAGCAGGAGTATAATGTAGCATCAACCAACTATCAGCAGATGAATAACCGGAGCATTGCTCTGCAACGTGATTTGGCACATCAAAAAACGGTGGACGGACAAATCGGAGAACAGTTGGCAACATTATATAAAGCAGGGATTGAAGCCGGAAACGAAGAGCAGATACAACATCGTTTGGCGGAACTGGCAGAACGTATTTTGGAATATCGCAATCTTTACGCAGAATGGCAGCGCGGCGATGAAGAAATTAAAAAGATGCGTGCACATTGTGAAGCCCTCCGTGAGAATGTTTCTCTCTGTCGTTTGGTTATGCAGAAAGTATCGTCAGCCAAAGAACAGCTGGTAATTTTACAGAATGCTGCTTCGGCCGAGCTAAAGAGATTTGAAGTGATAGAAAAAGCGCTGAATGTGCTTCGTCAGGAACGTTCGCAACTATTGAAAGGAAAAAGTGCGGATGAAGCGGAAGCTGTCGTAGCAAAAAGAGAGAAAGAGCTGAATCTCGCTTTGGAGAAAGCGCGTAAAGAAGTAGAGGCGGTACACAACCGGCTTTCCGGTTTGCAAGGAGAGATGAAGCAAATTGCACTGGCTATAGGAGAGTTGCAGGAACAGTATAAAAAGATAGAGTCTCCCGAACTGCTTCCCGAAATAATAAAGAAGCAACAAGAAGAAAATCTGAATGTCGAACGTGCCCTCTCTACCATGGAAGCCCGCCTGCTACAACAAGCAAAGAATAAACAGACCGTGGAACAGATTGCGAAGGAACTGGCAGAGAAACAGACGGTTGCCGAACGTTGGGCAAAATTGAATAAACTGATTGGCAGTGCGGATGGGGCGAAATTTAAAGTGATTGCTCAAAGTTATACTTTGAATTTGTTGCTGCTTCATGCCAATAAACATTTATCTTATCTCTCTAAACGTTATAAGCTACAACAGGTGCCCGATACGTTGGCACTTCAGGTAATAGATTGCGATATGTGTGATGAAATACGGACTGTATACTCTCTTTCAGGAGGTGAATCGTTCCTGATTTCTTTGGCACTAGCTTTAGGTTTGTCTTCCTTGTCAAGTAATAATCTGAAAGTTGAATCTCTTTTTATTGACGAAGGTTTCGGCTCTTTGGATGCGGAAAGTTTGCGTACAGCCATGGAAGCATTGGAGCAATTACAGATGCAGGGACGGAAAATAGGAGTCATCTCTCATGTGCAGGAGATGAGTGAACGGATTTCTGTTCAGGTGCAGGTACATAAAAAAGTGAATGGAAAAAGTGTGCTTACCGTGGTGGGGTAAGCACACTCCTTAGCCTACTGTATATGAATTATTCAGCTTAGATTCTTTTACATTAATTCGTTCAGTTCGCTTAAATTCTTCTTGATTTCGTGGATACGATTTAAGAACTTCTTGCGGTAAATCCATAAGATCAGGCCCAGTCCTCCGCCCCATAATAGGATGAAGAAAACTATCATACCCATTCCATATTGCCACACTTGCCAGTAGATAAATGAAAGTATAGCCAGGACTAGGAGGAAGGCAATAGCAATCAATCGTTCCCTGATGGTCCATCGATGGATACGGTTCACGCGGCTGATTACTTCTACCAAAGGCATCTCGTCTATTTGTGTCCGTTGGAGGAAACGGGTGGTGACGATATCCCAGCAAAGAGCAGGAATCCATGCGAAAATGATAATGATATAGATCGGGTTCAATCTGTTGTGCAACAGTACTTCCGCTAAAAATAAGATCAGTATCGGCAGAGAAATCAGGATAAGCTTGATGTTCAGGCTGGCAATGGCGTGGATACCTTTGTCCGCATGCCTTATCAGCTTTTCAAGCTCTTCTTCTTTAATGAACTTTTTGTCTTTCAAGTGTTCATCCAGGGCATTCCAAGATTTTTTTAGTTCTTCCAGTTCCATATATCTTATTCCTCCTTTTTCATTCTTTTAAGTTTGTCTTTGATACGACTTAGTTTGGTCGCTACATTGGTAACCGTCAGTCCGGTGATTTCTGCTATTTCTTCGTAACTCTTGTCTTCGAGATAAAGCAGGATAATTGATTTGTCGAGCTGTCCCAGTTGGTTGATCATCTGATAGAGCTGTTTCAGCATTTCGTTGATCGGGTCGTGTGCTTCTATGGCCCAGTCGGTATCTTTGGTGAGGCTGACTATTTCCGGCACATTCTTTTCTTTACGATAGAAGCTGATACAGGTGTTGAGGGCAATACGGTAAATCCAGGTGGAAACCTTACATTCTTTTCTGAATTTGGGATAGGCTTTCCAAAGGTTTAATACCACATCCTGATACAGATCATTGAGAGGAGCATTGGGATTGGCATACAGATAGCATACCTTATAGATCACTCGTTCATATTCGCGGATCACCGACAAAAACTCTAGCTCAATAGGGGCGCTGACCTCTGTTGTTTGTTCTCTCATGGAGTCTATGATTACTTTTCTGGTTAGTTAGTCGTGAGAAAAGAAGAAAAATCACAGGAGAATAAAGGCTATTGAAGATTGGCTGCCAGAAATTTACACATTTCTTCGATGCTTTTTCCCCGGCGGCGGGCATAATCTTCGAGTTGGTCTTGTCCAATCTTTCCGACGGAGAAGTATTCGGAAGCAGGATGCGCGAACATAAGTCCGCAAACAGAAGCGTGCGGGTACATAGCTCCGTTTTCGGTTAGTGAAATGCCTATCTGCTTCATATCCAATAGTTCATCCAACAGGAAGTTGACAGATTGATCCGGTAAGGACGGGTAACCGACAGCAGGTCGGATGCCTTGATATTTCTCGACCAGTAAATCCGCTATGCCTAAATTCTCGTCTTTGGCATATCCCCATGCTTCTTTGCGTACATATTCATGCATCTTTTCTGTTGCTGCTTCTGCCAGTCGGTCGGAGAGAGTTTGGACAAGCAGGTGTTTATAAGGATCCTGTTCGTACAATCCTTCCATGTCCGCATCAATGGAAGAAGCAAAAGCACCGATGGTATCCGGGATGCCGGAAGAAATCGGACGGATAAAGTCGCTTAGACAAAGAAAAGGACTACCATCTCTTTTCGGCGTTTGTTGGCGCAGTAAAGGAAAGGTGATGAACCGGTCTTTTTCTTTCTCAATAATCAGGTTATCCCCGTCAGAGTTTGCCTTGCAAAGCTTGAAGATGGTCTTTACTTCATAATCCCGGTCAAGCAGATCGAGCATCCGATTGGCTTCTTTGAATAGCTGCATTGCTTCGGAAGCTTTATTACGCTCTTCTTCCGGGAAAGTTGTCAGCCACGAAGCACGGCAGGCATCACATCCGTGAATGTTGGCGATGGCTGCAAAACGCGGTTGGAAACCCCATGCGTGGAAAAAGTAAATCCAGTTGATGTAGGGAGTGACTGTATGTATTTTATAAGATAAAATCATAAATTATGCAATTAAATAGGAGTTTAATGGCGGCAACGTAGTGCCAGGCAAGATTTCCTTCAGGATATTGATGTTCTTAGGCACGGATTACACGGATTACGCTGTTGTTTTATATAGTCATATTTCTAAAAACCGTGAAATAAATCCGTGTAATCCGTGCCTGAAATATTATTTATCGCTCAAAGAACAATTCCTGTCCGCGATAAGTCTCGTCTATTTCTCCGTTGTTATATAACAGATGTCCGTTTACAAATGTTTTCTCTACTTTCCAGTCGAATGTGTGTCCCTCTAATGGACTCCATTTGCATTTGCTTAGAATACAATCGGTTGTTACCGTCCATTCGCTTCCGGGACGGACTAATACCAAGTCAGCCTGATAGCCTTTGCGAATGAATCCTCTGTTTTGTATTTCATACATCTGCGCAGGAGCATGAGCCATCTTTTCTACTACTTTTTCGATAGTAAACACTCCTTTTTCTGTCAACTCCAACATGCTGACGAGTGAGAACTGAATCATTGGCATTCCGGACATTGCTTTTAAGGCACCGCCTTCTTTTTCGCTAAGTAAGTGTGGAGCATGATCTGTGGCAATGGCATCAATCAAACCGCTATTGACAGCCTCTTGCAAAGCTTTCCGGTCTTGCGCTGTCTTAATGGCAGGGTTGCATTTGATGCGGGCACCCAGTGTCTGATAGTCCTCTTCCGTAAAGAGCAGATGAGAAACACAGGCTTCTGCCGTGATCTTTTTTTGTACCAAAGGTACATTAGAAAACAGGCTCAACTCTTTAGCTGTGGAAATATGCATGATGTGCAGGCGGGCGTTTGTCTCACGTGCCAACTGCACTGCCAGTTCGGATGAACGATAGCAAGCCTCTTCCGAACGAAGGAGCGGATGAAGAGCCAAAGGTACATCGTCTCCGTATTCTTTCTTATATTTATCCGTATTTTCTTTGATAATTCCCTGATCTTCGCAATGAGCAGCGATGAGCAGATCAGTTCCACCGAATATATTACGCAGACTGGCCATCCGGTCTACCAGCATATTGCCGGTGCTTGACCCCATAAATAACTTCACTCCACAAACCCGGTGTTTATCCAGTTGTGCAAACTGGGTATAGTTATTATTCGTTGCTCCGAAATAGCAGGAATAGTTGACAGCCGACTTTTCACCCAACAGAATAAATTTTTCTTCCAAAGCCTCCAATGTAGTAGTTTGCGGATTGGTATTGGGCATATCCATGATAGAGGTGACACCTCCTGCTGCCGCAGCACGACTTTCTGTGGTGATATCTGCCTTATGAGTCAGTCCGGGATCGCGGAAATGCACATGTTCATCGATGGCACCCGGCAAAAGATAACATCCGGTTGCGTCTATTATCTCGTCATAGGGGGCAGTTGCGTTTTCTTCACCGACCCATATTTCGGCTATCTTTTCATTCTCGATTACTACTGAACCCAGAACTTTTCTTCCTTCGTTGACAATAACGGCGTTTTGAATCAGTGTACGTTTCATTTCTTTTGTGGGAATTTATGGAACCAACTATTTACTTTTAATTTTATCACACCAAATATGGCTTCTCCAAAGATGCTGCTATTCATTTTAGAAGTCCCTAATTCACGATTAATGAAGATAACGGGAACTTCGATGATTTTGAAACCACACTTGTAAGCAGTGAATTTCATTTCAATCTGAAAGGCATATCCTTTAAAACGAATATGATCTAAATCGATCGTTTCCAATACCTGACGGCGGTAGCAAACAAATCCGGCAGTGGTGTCATGTACAGGTATTCCGGTGATAAACCGCACATATTTAGAGGCGAAGTATGACATCAATACCCGTCCCATCGGCCAATTCACTACATTCACTCCACTGACATAACGGGAACCGATAGATACATCTCCTCCTTGTTCCGAACAAGCCTGATACAAACGGGGTAAATCATTCGGATTATGACTGAAGTCTGCATCCATTTCAAAAATATACTCGTATGCGTGCTCCAGTGCCCATTTAAATCCGGTAATGTAGGCAGTGCCCAGTCCCAGTTTTCCTTTACGTTCAATCATAAAAAGCCGTTCGGGAAATTCTTGTTGCAGTTTTCTTACGATGGCTGCCGTCCCGTCCGGAGAGCCGTCTTCTATGACCAGAATATGGAATACTTGGGGAAGGCCGAAAACGGCACGGATGATATTTTCTATGTTCTCCCGTTCATTATAGGTGGGGATAATTACAATGCTATCCGATGTCTGCATATAGATACTATAAAATTTAGAAACAAAAGTAGTTCTTTTCCTTTAGTTATAGCTGAACTAAGGAAAATTTAACGTGTTTCATACCCCATTCGGAATAAGACGGCATGTTGTCGGAACTAAGCCCGCACCTCGCTTGGGGTAAGCCCACGCCTTAGCAGTGCTCATCCCACGGCTCACGGATGTTTAGCCCACGGTTTAACAGCACTCGCCCCACATCTAAGTAATGTCCGGCAGATACCTTATTATAATACTTCTGTTCTTTGGGTGTATACTCCCAATCTTTTTTGTAATTTTGCGGGGAAATTTTATAGGTATGACAATAACTGAGTTGCAACAACAATATGCTGCCCACCCCAATATGACAGTAATGAAGCGCTTGTTGAAGGACACTTCCGTTCAGACTGTTTTTTGCGGAGGACTGTGTGCATCCGCCGCTTCTCTTTTTTCTTCTGTACTGGTGCAAGAGGGTGGTTGCCCGTTTGTATTTATTTTAGGTGATCTTGAAGAAGCCGGATATTTCTATCACGACTTGACGCAGATATTAGGTACGGAAAGAGTCTTGTTCTTTCCATCTTCATTCCGTCGCTCCATCAAGTATGGACAAAAAGATGCGGCCAATGAGATTTTGCGCACAGAAGTACTTAGCCGCTTGCAAAAGGGGGAAGAGGGATTATGTATCGTTACGTATCCGGATGCATTGGCGGAGAAAGTGGTGTCGCGCAAGGAATTGAGTAATAAAACGCTGAAGCTGAATGTAGGAGAGAAAGTGGATACCACTTTCATCACCGATGTGTTGCATAGTTATGGTTTTGAATATGTAGACTACGTATATGAACCGGGACAATATGCTGTTCGCGGTAGTATTATCGACGTTTTCTCTTTTGCTTCGGAATATCCTTATCGTATTGATTTCTTTGGTGATGAAGTGGAAAGTGTCCGTACCTTTGAGGTGGAATCCCAATTATCCCGTGAGAAGAAAGATGGAGTGTCTATTGTTCCCGATTTGGCGGTGACAGGTGACGTAACGACTTCTTTTCTGGATTTCATCCCGAAAGAGACTACCTTGGCGATGCGCGATTTTCTTTGGTTGCGCGAGCGAATCCAGGTAGTACACGATGAGGCGCTGACGCCACAGGCAATAGCCGTTCAGGAGGCCGAAGAGAATGGTGGCATTACATTGGAAGGGAAATTGATAGACGGCAGTGAGTTTACTGTACGGGCACTCGATTTCCGCCGGTTGGAATTTGGTAATAAACCGACCGGAACGCCCAATGCCAGCGTTACTTTCAATACATCTGCCCAGCCTATTTTTCATAAGAATTTCGATCTGGTAGCTTCTTCTTTCAAGGATTATCTGGAAAAGGGCTATTCGTTATATATCTGTAGTGACAGCATGAAGCAAACAGATCGTATCAAAGCGATTTTTGAAGATCGAGGTGATAAGATTAATTTTACTCCCGTAGAACGTACTATTCACGAAGGTTTTGTAGATAATACACTGCAGCTCTGTATCTTCACAGACCATCAGTTGTTTGATCGTTTCCATAAATATAATCTGAAAAGTGATAAAGCCCGTTCGGGAAAAGTGGCACTATCCTTGAAAGAACTGAATCAGTTTACTCCGGGAGACTATGTGGTGCATACGGATCATGGTATCGGACGTTTTTCCGGATTGGTACGTATTCCGAATGGTGATACTACGCAAGAGGTTTTGAAACTGGTGTTTCAAAATGAAGATGTGGTGTTCGTTTCTATTCATTCCCTGCATAAGGTTTCCAAATATAAAGGTAAAGAAGGAGAGGCTCCCCGCCTTAATAAATTAGGTACAGGTGCATGGGAGAAACTGAAAGAACGTACGAAGAGTAAAATCAAGGATATTGCCCGCGATTTGATTAAATTGTATTCGCAGCGTCGTCAGGAAAAAGGTTTCTCTTATAGTCCCGATAGTTTTTTGCAGCGTGAGTTGGAAGCATCCTTTATTTATGAAGATACACCGGATCAGAGCAAGGCGACGATTGATGTCAAGGCGGATATGGAAAGTGACCGTCCGATGGATCGTCTGGTCTGCGGAGATGTAGGATTTGGAAAAACCGAGGTAGCGGTCCGTGCGGCTTTCAAAGCCGTTGCCGATAATAAACAAGTAGCCGTTTTGGTTCCGACAACAGTGCTTGCTTACCAGCATTTTCAGACTTTCCGTGAGCGTCTGAAAGGGTTACCGTGCCGGGTGGAGTATTTAAGCCGCGCACGTACTGCCGCACAGACCAAAGCTGTATTGAAGGGATTGAAAGAGGGAGATGTCGGTATTCTGATAGGTACCCACCGTATCTTGGGAAAAGATGTCCAGTTTAAAGACTTGGGATTGTTGATTGTGGACGAAGAACAGAAATTTGGAGTCTCTGTCAAAGAAAAGCTGCGTCAGTTGAAAGTAAATGTGGATACACTGACGATGACTGCTACTCCAATTCCCCGTACCCTTCAATTTTCATTGATGGGTGCACGCGACTTGAGTGTGATTTCTACTCCGCCACCCAACCGCTATCCGATTCAGACCGAAGTGCATACTTTTAATGAAGAAGTGATAACGGATGCCATCAATTTTGAGATGAGCCGCAACGGTCAAGTCTTCTTTGTCAATAACCGGATTGCGAACTTGCCGGAATTGAAAGCGATGATCGAACGTCATATCCCGGATTGCCGTGTAGCAATTGGACATGGACAGATGGAACCGACAGAGCTGGAGAAGATTATTCTGGATTTTGTCAACTACGACTATGATGTACTCTTGGCAACTACAATCATCGAAAGTGGTATTGATATTCCGAATGCCAACACTATCATTATCAATCAGGCGCAAAACTTTGGATTGAGTGATCTCCATCAGATGCGTGGACGGGTAGGACGTAGCAACAAGAAAGCTTTTTGTTATCTGCTGGCTCCTCCGTTGGGTAGTTTGACAGCCGAAGGAAGGCGACGTCTTCAAGCGATTGAAAACTTTAGTGATTTGGGAAGTGGTATTCATATTGCCATGCAGGATTTGGATATTCGTGGAGCCGGAAATCTACTTGGAGCCGAACAAAGCGGATTTGTTGCCGATTTGGGATATGAGACATATCAGAAAATTCTGACCGAAGCTGTCCATGAGTTAAAGACAGACGAGTTTGCAGAACTGTATGCGGATGAAATCAAAGGCGAAGGTCAAATTAGTGGAGAAGAGTTTGTAGACGAGTGTCAGGTAGAAAGCGACCTCGAACTATTATTACCCGCCAACTACGTAACTGGCAGCAGCGAACGCATGTTGCTATATCGTGAACTGGATGGACTGACATTGGACAAAGATGTGGAAGCTTTCCGTGCTCGCCTGGAAGACCGCTTCGGACCGGTTCCCCGGGAAACGGAAGAACTACTCCGTATTGTGCCTCTACGCCGTCTCGCAGCCCGTTTGGGTGCAGAGAAAATCTTCCTGAAAGGTGGGCGGATGACCTTGTTCTTTGTTTCCAATCCGGATAGTCCGTTCTATCAAAGTAAGGCTTTTGGTAAAGTGATAGATTATATGATGAAATATACCCGTCGTTGTGATTTGCGTGAACAGAACGGCAGACGGAGTATGCTGATTAAGGATGTTACTAATGTGGAAACGGCGGTCAGTGTGTTGCAGGAGATTGTGGCTTTGCCGGTAAAGGAAGCATAAATGAGTTGAAGATGCTATCATTGGCAACAACTCATTACTATGTAGCTTTTATTTCTTTCTCTTACCTATATTATTTTTTCGATTGCCTAATGAGTTTTCGTTTGACAGTTGTTGAACTAACGCCCGACAATAGTTGAACTATCGTTTGACTATTGTCAAACGAAAACTTCCTAGGTAATCAAATACATATCAATTGGAGAGCGCTAACTTAAAAGTAGCCAATAAGATCACAAGTTATAATTGATTCATAATCATGCCTTATGCTTGATTTATAATTTATTTCATTCTATCTTTTTCCTTTCCCTCTTTCCATGTCCTTTCTTTTTCCGTATAACTTGTCTATCAAATCTGAACGTCCGATACGTCTCAACTCATTGATGATATTCTTTCGTTCTTCCGGTTTATACCAGAAAAAGAATTGCCGTTGAGCAAGTTTTTCCCGTTGAGTTTTAGCACTGAATATCGGTTCTAAAGTATATGGGTGGAATCCGGTGTACCAAGCTTCGGTAGCCACTGTCATCGGAGTAGGAGTGAAGTCCTGTACTTGTTCCAGGTGGAAGTCCAGACGTTTAGTGATAACGGCAAGCTCCGCCATATCTTCTTCGTTGCATCCGGGATGCGAAGAGATAAAATACGGAATCAGTTGCTGACGCAGATTCTCTTCTCGGTTGATACGGTCGAATATCTTCTTGAATGTTTCAAATTGCTCAAAAGAAGGTTTGCGCATTACGGATAATACCCGGTCACTGGTGTGTTCCGGAGCTACTTTTAACCGGCCACTCACATGATTGACTATTAATTCGCGGGTATACTCGGCAGTGCTACGGTTGATAGCTTCATCTTTGCTTTGATGAAGTAACAGATCATAGCGTACACCGCTGCCGATAAACGATTTTTTGATTCCGGGCAAGGCATCTACAGCATGGTAAATATCCAGTAGAGGGCGGTGATCGGTATTTAGATTCGGACAAACTTTCGGATGAATACATGACGGTCGTTTGCATTTCTTGCAAATAGCTTCCTCTTTCCCTTTCATCTGATACATATTAGCGGAAGGACCTCCCAAATCACTTAAATATCCTTTGAAATCGGGTAACTGAATAACCTCTTTTACCTCTTTCAGTATAGACTCTTTGCTTCGGCTGACAATAAACTTTCCCTGATGGGCGGAAATGGTGCAGAATGCACAGCCACCAAAACATCCCCGGTGAATGTTGATGGAAAACTTAATCATATCGTATGCCGGAATCCGTTTCCCTTTGTATTTTGGATGAGGCAGGCGGGTATATGGTAGATCAAACGAATGATCGAGGTCTTTCTGGCTCATCGGAGGATAGGGAGGATTGACAACTACTATCTTATTTCCTACTGCTTGTGTGATTCGTGAAGCCGAATATTTATTGGATTCTTCTTCGATATGTCGGAAATTACTAGCCTGTTTCTTTTTATCTGCCAGACATTCTTCGTGTGAATAAAGTTGAAGGTCATCTTCCGCAGATGTCCATTCTGTTGCACGACAAAGATAGGCTGTTTGGGGTACAGAACCGATAATTGTTCTGAATTTGCTGCTTGTCAGTACAGGTTCTTCAGCGGTGAGCAGACTTTTCATATTCTTCACCAGGTCTACAAGAGGCTTTTCCCCCATTCCGTAAATGAGCAGATCTGCCCCGCTGTCGCACAAAATACTCTTTTGCACTTTGTCCTGCCAATAATCGTAATGACTCAACCGTCTTAAACTGGCTTCGATTCCTCCGATGACTACCGGAACATCCGGAAAGAGTTTCTTTAGTATCTGGCTATAAACCGTGGAAGGATATTCCGGACGCATATCCGGTCGGCCGTCCGGAGTATAGGCGTCTTCGCTGCGTAGTCGTTTGTTGGCGGTATATTTATTAACCATCGAGTCCATGCATCCGCCGGAGATACCGAAGAATAGCCGTGGACGTCCCAACTTCCTGAAGTCACGCAGGTCGTCACGCCAGTTAGGTTGGGGAACGATGGCTATTTTCAAACCTTCCGCTTCGAGAATGCGTCCGATAACGGCAGCACCAAAAGAAGGATGATCCACATATGCATCAGCACTAAATAGAATGACATCCAATTCATTCCATCCTCGAAGTTCTACTTCTTTCTTAGTAGTGGGTAACCAGTCGGTCAATCGATATTCTTTCATGCCGCAAAGATACGGATAATAAAAAACATCCCAATGATTTTTTTATTCATTGAGATGTTTCACTTCGTTCATTAGGATGTTTTCTTTCAATTATTAGGATATTTTTTTAACTTCCCGTTGATTGTGAACTGTAATGTCATTTGTTCACCGTCATAGATTTCACGGAAACCAATACCTTGCTCGGACAGATATTCCTTTAGATCCTGAAACGCATCAGCATGGTTCATGATAATCTCTATTGTTTCACCCGGAGAGGCAGTGCACATCGCTTTTATTGCAGGAATCAGCGGACTGTATGCTGTTATTCCGCAGGTATCTACCGTAATCATTATTCCTCCTCTTCTTCCGCTTCCGGACTGGAGAGCCAGGTAAGATAAAGCTTGATGAGCTGTTGCAAGCCGAATGCCTTCATATTATTGTGATAAATCACGTCGATACAAAGGTCCAGCAAGTCTTTACTGTCTTCCTCCTGACTGGCGATAAGGGAGCGGATATTTAGTTTCAACTTATCCAGAACTGCTTCATCTATAATACCGGTACTGTCGATAAGATGACGGAACAGAGCATATTTTTCAATCGTTCTCAAGTTTTCATTAGATACTTCTATGCTGCGTGTACCGCTGGGATTTGCTTGTATAGTATACATTGTTTTTTAGTTTTAAAGGTTATTATAGTAGCAAAGATAGAATTTAAAATGAGAAACGGATTAAAAAAAAGGATATTTTTTATTTTTGAGTAAAGAATCCCAAGATGCTTGCCATAATGGTTGCCCGGTCTGCTTCGGACTGGATACTTTCAAAAGGAAAGCCCAATACAAAAGTACGGTAGTTTCCTTTGTAGGCAATACCTGCACTCTGATTGCCGGGTGCATACGTAAATACGGGGAAGGCAGTATCTACGGGAACAATACAATCGGCAGCAGGTACAGCATAACTGCTTTCATTAGGCAGACGTGGGATTGTAATAGTACGGCCCAATCCTTTAATCTGATTCGAACTCTTATCCGTCAGGCTACCTTGATAACCATATTTCAGTATTTTCTCCGTAAACTCCCGGTTTCCTTGTGTTCCACTCATATCACTTCCTACATAAGCACCACTGACAAACAGGTTACCTCCCGCTTGGCAATAACTGGTCATAATCCGTTGCATAGCCGAAGAGAATGTCTTGTAATATGCTTTACTTGCAGGATCTTCTTTTTCCAGTCCCAAAATATAATCTACTACTGGATAATCTTCTAATGTAACCAATCCGTTCTCTACTGCTTCGTCGCTGCATGATACGAAACTATATTTTCCGGCTGCCTGAATTGCTTTTCCGTGAATAAAAGGATAGTCGAACGTGTTTCCTGCAATTTTCATTCCTTCTAATTCGTTTCCGCTATGTCCCAGACTTCCTTTTCCTTCTTTACCGGCTTGTGTACGGTCGAAGCCGGTTTGTGCTCCGCAAAATGAAATATTCGATATATACGGAACGCCGGGATCTTGCATTAGATCGAATCCAGCTTTATCAGAAGTGTTAACGACCGCCGGACCGCTGATTCTGTCAAAGCCATTGATGATGATTACTTTTCCCTGTTCACGTTTGGCTTTATAAGCGGAGAGGATTTCAGAAGGAAAACTTTCCCCACCCCGGTTTACAGCAGTTACTTTGAATGAATAAACAAGTCCCGGTTCTATCTTAACGGTGTGGGACGTTTTGCTGACTAAAGTGCCATTGTCAAAACCTCCATAACCGATGCGGGTATATACAATGTATTCCCGTGGTCGTGCAGTCGGTTCTTGCGGATCGTCTTCGCCTTTCCATGAAAGTTCTAATGTATTCTTTTTCTTTCCGAATTGAATGGCGAAATTGCTCACAGGTAGAGGCTGAACTATGTATTCTTTATCATGCTGGTTGGTAATGAACTGCAAAATACCTTTGTAAATGGCACGCCCCACTGTAAACTTGAAGTTCGGATCATGTCCTAACTGCATATCTGCGAAGTTCTGGTGGGAGAGTAATTCAATAATCGTAGAAGGTGTAGCCGGAAGACGTGTTTCGCTATAATTCCGGTTCCACATGCTGCGGCGTATCCAAGGCAAGCTATAGCTTGAATAAATATCTTTCTGAATTTGTGTCAGCAGAATGTCTGCCAGATCACGTGAGGCATACCGGTCTGTTCCTGCATTCAGTTTGCCATTATTGAAATCTGTGGTGTAAATGCCGAGTGATCCAATCAGTTCGTCTGTTTTGCTACATCCGGCGTCACTGTGCAATGCCATCGTCATTTCCAAAGGTACGCCCAGACCCGACTGTTGTGGGTTATAGACGGAACTGCCCGATAAATAATTGATAACGTTAGAGCGTGTGTTGATATCGTCTGTATAGTCGTTTTCACCTTTTCGTCCGGCATATACTTCGTATGGCATTCCCGCCCATTGAGCAGAGTAGCGTGCTCCTTCCAAGTAACGCGGTAGCCCGCTGATTTTTCCTCCACGGGCAATGTTTCCCATTCCCCCTCCAAAACGTACTGCATCGGCACATACAACTCCATGTTCGCTGCTCTCGTTACTAAGAACCACCATACCGTAGTCATTGTTCCCTTTGTTGAATTCAAAAGTGCCGAGATAAACCCATGTGCCTCCACCTATCTTTTGGTTTACTTTGAATTCGGTAACTCCACCGTTATGAAATACCAGATATTTGGCGTCGCTTACACTGTTGGGTAATGTCTGGTAGGAAACATAAACAGCATACTTGCCTGTTGCCGGCAGAGTAGGCACCCATTCGGCAAATACCTGGTCTTTATTCTTCTTTTTCTTTCTCTCTGTCGGAATAAAACGACAGGTTCCGTCAGTGAAAGGATTTTCTCCATCTTTATAGATTGTTTTCTTTTGAGCAAATCCTCTTACCGGAGCATTTGTCCAATTAGTCTTTTTACCCCCCATTTCCAAATAAAGAGAAGCGTTGGGAGTATCATTATCTACGATGATTTCATTCTTTTGTGTATCCCGTTCGCGGGGAGTATAGACAATCGCTCCTGCATTTTCCAGCATTGGAATCACATAAGGAAGGACAAAAGATTGAGTGAACATATCTTCTGTGGTGCAGAACAATCGGGGGCGTTGCCATCCCCATTCGTTTTTGTCATTTTTGAAATAGTTGCCGTGGCTTTGCCAGATTGCAATGTGGCGGTCTTGTAGTCCGCGTGAGATTTCATTAGGACGTGAAGTGTTTTTCACCCAGGGAGCTCCTTTATAATCTACATTTAAGGATAACCGCTCCTTATCCTTTTTCTTATTCCGGTAGAAATTAGGTACCAAATCTTCAATGGGTTTCCCATCCGCATAAATGGTGAGTTGGTAATAATGAACGGGACCCGGAAGCAATTCTTTAACTTGATTATAAATGTTTTCTACAGTTTCCGGACGGAAAGGCTGGTAGGCGAAACTCTCCGATGCATAGATTGCAATCGTCTTACGGTCGTAATTAATATCGAAGCTATTCAGTTTAGGAGTGCTGATTTGGGCTGTTGCGGTATATTGGTTGAAGTAATCCGTCAGCCGCTCTTTTACATTTCTTTCAATGTCTTGAGCGAAAAGGTAGTTTGCGCCTATAGTGAGGCATAGAAGAAACACTATTATCTTTTTCATCATTCAATGCTTTTATTTTCATTTTCACCACAGAGGAAAGGAGGACACAGAGTTATTATGAACAACCATTTTATATCGCTATATCGCTTCATAGATTTAACCTCTGTGTCCTCCTTTCCTCTGTGGTGAATTCTTCCGCAAAAATAAACAAAAAAGAGCGAGAAGTATCGAAACTTCCCACTCTTCTTTCATTGTTTTATATTCTCTTAATTAAGAATGATTACTCTTATAATGGAACATATTCTACAAATGCTTCCATTGCTTCGTAAGAAGCCAGTCCCAACTGATCGTACAAAGTAGCTGTACCACGGTTACGATCTTCGCTACGTTGCCAGAACAAACGTTCGTCGTTACCCAGGAACGGAGCACTTTCCATTTGCGACTGATGTTTCAGGATAGAGTTACGTTTTGCACGAAGTTCTTCCGGACTGATAGGCACTGCCATTTCAATATTCTCGATTTCCCATTCAGCCCACGCACCACGGTACATCCAGATACGACAGTCTTTCAGCCATTTGGCACCTTCTTCTTTTTCAAGATCGACAGCAGCAAATACAGCGTCTGTACATACACGGTGAGTTCCATGTGGGTCGGCTAGGTCACCTGCAACGAAAATTTGGTGAGGTTTTATTTCACGGAGCAAGTTGCGTACAATTTCTACGTCTGCTTCACTGATCGGGTTTTTCTGAATCTTACCTGTTTCATAGAATGGCAGATCAAGGAAATGGCAACGTTCCAACGGTATATTATTATAAGTACAAGCCGTACGGGCTTCACCACGACGAATCAGACCTTTGATAGTCAGAATATCACGGCTGTCCATATCACCGTCTTTCTTCTCTTTCAAGAAATTGCGTATTTCTGTATATTTTTCATTGATAACCAAGTCTTCACTGTTATTGAAGAGTTGGTTGAATCCATTGATGAAATGCATGAAACGAACTACTTCCTCGTCACCTACAGCGATATTACCGGAAGTTTCGTAAGCTACGTGTACTTCGTGTTTCTGCTCTACCAAACGGCGAAGTGTACCACCCATGGAAATAACATCATCATCCGGATGCGGAGAGAAGATGATTACGCGTTTCGGATATGGTTTTGCGCGTTCCGGACGATAGGTATCATCAGCATTGGGCTTGCCACCCGGCCATCCGGTAATGGTGTGCTGCAAATCATTGAAAATTTTGATATTTACATTGTATGCAGAACCATAAAGTGCCAGAAGCTCACTTAACCCGTTTTCGTTATAATCTTTATTGGTCAATTTCAGAATCGGTTTGCCGGTCAGCTGACACAGCCAAACAATAGCGCTACGGATTAACTTATCGTTCCATTCGCAGGAAGTGACTAACCAAGGACGTTGGATACGTGTTAAGTTCATGGCTGCCGAAAGATCGAGAGCTACATGCGCATTGTTGTGAGTTTGCAGGTAAGAAGCAGGAATTGTGTCAGTGATCGCACCTTCCACACATTCTTTAATCATAGCTGCTTTATTCTCACCCCAGGCAAGCAGATACACTTTCTTTGCACCAAGAATAGTGGCTACTCCCATTGTAATAGAACTGATCGGAGTATTATCCAACGTTCCGAAAATCTTGGATGCCTCATTGCGTGATGCGTTATCCAACAAAATCAGACGAGTGGTAGAGTTCAGTCGGGAACCCGGTTCGTTGAACGCAATGTTACCTACACGACCGATACCTAACAAAGCAATATCAATACCTCCGAAGCTTTCAATGCGTTGTTCATACAGGCGGCAATATTCAAAGATAGTATCTTTGGCAATGCTTCCATCGGGAGTGAATATATTCTGCTTGTCAATGTCGATGTGGTCCAGCAACATACTCTTCAAAGCGTTGAAGTTGCTGTTGATTGCATCGGGAGACAACGGATAATACTCATACATATTAAATACGATCACATTGCGGAAGCTAAGTCCCTCTTCCTTATGCATACGGATAAGTTCGGTATATACGTGGCTGGGTGAGTCACCTCCGGGAAGTGCCAATACACAGAAACGTCCTGCCTTTTGTTTTTCGCGTATGGTTTGTGCTATTTCGCGCGCAATATAGTTAGCACCTTCTTCTACGGATTCGTAGATGTCCGTAGGGATTTTCTCGAGTCTTGTCAAGACTGATTTTTCAAATGCATTCTCCGGTCTGTAGTATCTGGGGGAGACCCGGTGGAGACTGATTTGAGAACTAAGATTTGTTTTCATAAAGTTGTTAATTAAGTTATGTAAGATTAGCGTCCTTACGACTGTATTTTCACGACAAAGATACAAAAGAAGTCTATATAATTAACTACCGAGTTATAGGTATTGTTGCTGCAATAATCTGTTTTTAACATTTGTTGTTTTGCCAATGTTACAGATGGAATTCGTCTGCATCTTTCCATACCGGGAACTTCTCTCTGAATTGGTTAAGAGTATTCAGATTAAGGCTCACAGTAGCTATTCCTTCCTTTTCATCTGGAAATGAGCCTATTTCTTCTCCGAAAGCAGAATAAACTCTGCTTCCTCCATTATATGTAAGCTGATATCCGTCTATGCCTACCCTATTGACACCGCATACATAGCATTGATTTTCCAAGGCACGTGCCCGGAGTAGAGTGTCCCAAACCAGACGGCGGGGGATAGGCCAGTTGGCTACATATATTAAAAGGTCGTACTCGTTGTTTACGTTCCGGCTCCATACAGGAAAACGGAGATCATAGCAAACCAGCAGGCAGATATTCCATCCACGGTAAGGGATGATAAGTCGTTTATCACCAGCCGAAAAATGTTCAGCTTCCCTTCCCATACGAAACAGGTGACGTTTGTCATAATAGAATTCTTCTCCTTCCGGTGTCAGGAAGAAGGCCCGATTATAGAACTGGTCGTTTTCAGTTGCTATATAACTTCCACAAATGGCTAGCTGAAATTGGGCAGCCCATTGCTTGAGTGTTGTAATGGTCGCTCCGGAGTTCGGCTCTGCCAGCATTTTACTCTGCATGCTGAATCCGGTGGAAAACATCTCCGGTAAAACAACCATCTCCGTTATTCCACGAAGACTTTGCAGCTTTTCGTGGAGCAAACGGAGATTTTCTTGTTTATTTTCCCAAGCAATATCGGTTTGTATGATGGAAATACGGATAGACTCCATACTAACTAAGTGTTAAATAAGTATTAAGTGTCAAGTATTAAGTATTAAACCGTGCGGATAGGTATGTCAGAAGCTACGATTAATACTTATTACTTAATACTTAAAATCATATTTCTCCAAGAGCAAAATTCTCCGGATGTTTTCCTTTGAAATCTTTGAAATAAAGTTTGATTTCTTTCATGTCCTTATTAATATCTCCTGATGGCATGATGGCTTTCGTTGCAGAGATTGTTTTCTTGCTGTAATCAATGCCAATCAGAACGATAGGAACCTGGGCTTTCAAGGCTATAAAATAAAATCCTTTTTTCCAGTTTGGATTCGCTTTGCGGGTTCCTTCGGGAGTGATAGCCAAATTAAACTTTTTATATTTAGCAAAATTATGAACCATCTGATCTACTAGCGAAGTTTTTCGGCTGCGGTCAACGGGAATTCCGCCAACAGCTTTGAAAAAAACTCCGAGTGGAAAGAAAAACCATTCTTTTTTCATCATGAAACTTGTCTTACGGCCTATAGCACCATAAAATAGTTTTCCAATAAATAAATCAAGATTTGTTGTGTGTGGAGCGGCACATATCACGCATTTATCATAATTAGGCACCGTAACGTTTGTCTTCCACCCTAACAGGCGGTAATAGATAAAGCTATAAATTGCTTTTTTCATTTCTGCTTTTAGTTCAATTTTCCGATAGCTTCAATAATCTCGTTAATCTTTGCATTAAAGTCTGCACGGAATTTCTTATAAAAACCTTTCACGTTGCCCGGTTCTGTGTGGCTGATACGAGTAACAAACTCATCCTGCATTTTCAGTACCTCTGCCATCAGTTCATCAGCTTTCGCTTTGTCTGTGCCGGGGATAAGCATGCTGTTAATTAAACACTCGGTGAATAATTCTCCTGCGATATAGTTTACGTTCTTTTTGAGTTCTCTTCTACTTGCCATAATCTTTATATTTAATGGTGAATAATAAAAATATTTGCGGTAAAGATAGGCACTTTCTTTGATTCTAGCGAATAATATAGGGAAAAACATTATTCAGGCCTTCATCTTCTTAACTCTATCCCTTTATTTAAATAATTTCACAGGCTATTATTGATGGAATAACAGGTTTGATTGTGATCCTGAATAGTATTTTGGTTATGTATGAGCCAAATATTATTTTTTAGTGAAGCGGTAACCCGAAAAATAATATAGAATTTACCTAACGGACAAACGTACGTTATCTACCGTGTGAATGTCCGTTACCCACCGGACGAGCATCAACAACCTGCCAGACGAAAGCCGGTCATCTGCCGGACGAATAACTCATGAGGGACGCGGGTACAGAAACGGCACCGACGAAGTGATCCGAACCGACAGCGGTAGCAGCTAAAGCCATTTTCTCTGCCCTATATTATTGCTATTATTTATAACAGAAATAATACTTTTCTCTTCTCTTCTCTACTGGTTTTCGTTGGCTTTTCCCCCTTTACTGGCGGGCGTTTCAGTGCTTTGTACAGCCCTCTTTGGATACCTTCGTTTTTGTACCGATTTCACTTGTTTTCTCACCGAAATACAAGAATAACTTTCACGTGAATGGCGGTTTTTCTCTTACTTTTCTTTTTTTATAATAGTTGCAATCATAAAGTAGGTATTTTTGTTCTTTCTCTTAATTTATTGTATAATCTAAAATAACTAATGATGCAAAAAATGAATAAGAATGGATTTAACCAATGTGCCGGAGCGTACATTGAGCGTTTGCGAAAAGAAGGGAGATATTCTACCGCTCATGTTTATAAGAATGCTCTTTTTTCTTTTAGTAAGTTTTGTGGAACAACAAACATATCGTTCAGACATGTCACGCGGGAATGTTTACGTTGCTATGGGCAGTATCTTTATGAGTCAGGATTGAAGCTCAATACGATTTCTACCTATATGCGTATGTTGCGTAGCATCTACAATAGGGGAGTGGAAGCGGGAAGAGCTCCTTATGTGCCCCGGTTGTTTCATGACGTCTATACAGGTGTAGATATCCGGCAAAAGAAAGCATTGCCTGTGCTCGAATTGCATAAACTTCTGTATGAAGATCCGAAGTCCGAACGCTTGCGCCGTACACAGACGATTGCTGCTCTGATGTTTCAGTTTTGTGGGATGTCATTCGCGGATTTGGCGCATTTAGAGAAATCAGCTTTGAACCAGAATGTGCTTCAATATAACCGTATCAAGACTAAAACACCTATGAGCTTGGAAATTTTGGATAGCGCAAAGGAGATGATTGATCAGCTTCGAAGCAATAAACCCGCTGTCCCTGATTGTCCCGACTATTTATTCAATATTTTACATGGCGATAAGAAACGGAAAGATGAAAGAGCATATAGGGAATATCAATCTGCTCTTCGGAGTTTTAATAATTGTTTGAAGGATTTGGCTAGGGCACTACACCTGAATTCCCCCGTCACTTCATATACCTTCCGACATTCGTGGGCTACTACCGCTAAATATCGCGGAGTTCCGATTGAAATGATTAGTGAATCGTTGGGACACAAATCTATTAAAACCACACAAATATATCTGAAAGGCTTTGGATTAAGAGAACGTACAGAAGTTAATAGAAAGAATTTATCTTACGTTAGAAATTGCAATGTTAGCAGGTGATATATAGACAAAACTCTAATAATCAATATTTAATTATGTCTGTTACTTCTTAGGTAACGGATTCTAATACGACGCAAAGATAAACAAAAATATAGATAGCAAACAAATATAATCTCATTTTTTTCGTTTTATCTGATATATATGGCAAAAAAAAATCCGAACATGAAATAATCTTATCTTCATGCCCTATGATTTATATGTCCTGTTAAAAAAAGAATTTCCCCCTTCGCTAAAGGCCAAAACTCTTCTATTACTGTAATTGTCGATGTTTTTCTCTGCTTTCATTCCGGTTGTTCTCGATTGTGTGTTTACTGTTACCTAAGAAGTAACGGAATTATATAAGGTAAAAATAGTAGATTAATCAATGGTTTTGAGAATATCTCTATTTAAAAGTATAATATACAAATAAAGATGAAGCAAACTAAAACAACTTTTAGGAATAAGTCATTTATTTCATTGAAAGGTAGTATTCTATTTTTGATTCTCATTTCGATGACCACCAGTCTGGTTCATGCTCAATATTCTATAGGAACAACGGGGCAGTTGATGATACCTACCGCTGAAATGCAAGAGGCCGGAACATTTATAGGTGGAGTTAATTTTTTACCTGAACAGCTTACTCCTTCGGTTTTCAGTTTCCCTACCATGAACTATTTTGTAGATATGACTCTTTTTTCTTTTATCGAATTCACTTATCGGATGACATTGCTCAAAATGACAACAGCTACGGGTAGAACCGGTTATCATAATCAAGACCGTTCTAATACGATTCGTATTCGTCCGATAAAGGGAAGTCGTTATTTCCCGGCTGTTGTGGTTGGTGGAGACGATCTCTTGACGGAAAAGAAGACGCCATATTGGGGAGCTTATTATGGTGTATTAACAAAGACTATCGGATTCCGTTCGGGGGATCAATTGGCTGTGACGGCAGGTTGGTATATTCATCAGGGCGATTGCCGGGTATATAATAAGGGGCCTTTCGGAGGTGTCCGCTACACGCCTTCTTTTTGCAAGGAGTTAAAGTTGATGGCTGAATATGATACGCGTGGATGGAATCTGGGTGCTGCCATGCGCTTTTGGAAGCATTTGTCCGTCAATGTGTTTACTCGTGAATTTACATGTGTTTCCGCTGGTCTGCGGTATGAATGTACATTAATACATTAAAATAAAGATGAAAAGGATCGTTAGTATAGCAGCCGTTTTTCTCTGTGGTATTTCTTTGTTGCAGGCACAGCTACTTCGTGTGAGTGATACCCTGAAAGAATTGAAAATGAAGAATATTTCGGTTGTGGAGAAAAAAGACACGATAACTGCCGCTTTTGAGACCTCTACCTATAGAGGTATTTATAATGGAATAGGTATTGCCATACGCCATTTGGCTGCTATACCGGAGATACCGACTTTGCAGTTGCTTATATTAGATAATGCCTTACCGCAATTATGCATAACTATTCCTGCGGAATTGATTCAAAAATATCGGGGCACGTGTAAAAACCTGTGTTTTCGTTTGTTATTTTTTGCTATAAAAAATCTTTGTAGTACCTTTGTTTTGCAATCATATAGCAATGTCAGAGAATCCATTAGTAAAGCTATTAAGCTACATACTCCCTTCGGAGTTCAACGAATATTTTGACCTTACCGATGTTAAGGAAGAAGAACGTGGCGTGGAGAAGATTCTCCATCTGTATCTTCACGAGAAGAACCTTCAGCCGGATGGTCACACAGAGCTGTCTCCCAACGGTTTCTACCCGGAATCATGCATCAACCACTTTCCTCTCAACGAGCACCGTACCGTTCTGCACGTATGCCGTCGCCGTTGGAAGGACGGTTTGGGCAGGACGTATAGCAGAGATTGGGAGTTGACAGCAAAAGGAACACGGCACACTAAGGAGTTTGCCGCTTTTTTAAAAGAATTCCTTGGATACATCCCCGATTACAGCCAGATCACTCCAGAAACCGTATCACATCAAGGCTGACGAGTTCGAACGTGCCTACAAGGATTTCCTCAGCGGTTACCGCACGTGGAAAGAATTGTCACATGCGGAGGACTGGCTTGTCTTCTATAAGAACATAGGGCCACAACTGAGCATTGACGAGACAGCGCTCTCTGACGGTGAACTTTATACAATAATCTCCAACAAGGCTGCCCATGGCGGCAAGGGAGCTATCGTGGCCATTATCAAGGGGACAAAGGTCGAGGATGTCGTAAAGGCGTTGATGCGCATCCTTTGGTACGAGAGGGCTAAGGTGCTGGAGGTAACGATGGACTTCTCCGAGAGCATGCATTCCATAGTAAAGCAGTGCTTCCCGTATGCCACGATAACCATCGACCGCTTCCATGTCCAGAAGGACTGCTACGATGCCATGCAGCAAGTGCGTATCAGGCACAGGCGCGAGGCCCAACGTACCGAAGTGGAAGCGCGCGAGCAGCACAAGCTCCGTAACAAGAAGAATGCCGAGGCACGAAAGAGACGTCTTGAGAAGAATGGAGGCAAACGGAAAGGAAAACAAGGACGGAAGCCTAACCGCAAGAATGAGAAGTACGAGCCTGTGAGGCTGTCAAACGGAGATACCGTCTGTGAACTCCTGACGCGCTCACGCTATTTGCTGATGACATCGGCAGATAAATGGACAGCGACTCAGAAAATCCGTGCAAGGCTGCTGTTTGAACTCTATCCTGATATGAAGACCGCATATTCAATCTCGCACTCTTTGCGCATGATTTTCAATAACAAAAACGCCACAAGGGAAAGCGGGAAGAAAAGCCTCGCCCAATGGTATGCAAAAGTCGGAGAGTTCGGAGACGAAAACTTCAACACTGTTGCAGCAACCATCTATGAACGGCAGGGAGAGATTCTCAACTACTTCATCAATCGGTCTACCAATGCGTCTGCTGAATCTCTTAATTCAAAGATCAAGCAGTTTCGAGCACAACTACATGGGGTTATAGATGTAAAGTTCTTCTTATTCAGACTCTCAAAGATATTTGGCTAAACACAGGTTTTTGCAAGTGCCCCAAAATATCAGTCTGGTGAATGTTCGTTGGGCGAAGTGTATCGTAATATGGGGATGACAACTTCTACCAGAACTGCCGTGAATCGCTTGAAAGGTATAAAACGGAAAGAAAATTCTTTCGGTAAAGTGGATTTGGTAGTATATCCCAGTGTAATGTTAGTCAACAATGTAACTTATAAGTTGTATAAAGCGGCTTTGGAATTACAGCCTGCTTTAGAAATGCAATTATGGAAGGGAGCTTCGCTGCGGATGCAGGTTTCTTTGCCTATTGTGAGTAATGAAGATGGTAAGTGGGACTGTGTTCGCTTGGGATTCATGACTTTGCATCAGGATTTTCGCTTGGCTAATCATTGGAAAGGATACCTTGCTGGTGGTAGCTTTTCTAATGATCGTCAGGGACTTGCTGCAGGAATCGGCTATTTTTCTGCGAATGGTCGGTGGACGGCGGAAGGTGGCGGAGGAATTACCGGTTCTTCCCATTTCTATGGTAGTGAATGGAAAATGAGTAAGTGGGGAAGAGTTAATGGACAGCTTAGTGTAGGATATTACGTACCGGAAGTGAATACTCTGGTGAAAGTAGAAGGAGCTCGTTTTATTTATGGAGATTATGGAGTACGTGGAACCCTTTCACGTTATTTCGGTGAATATATTGTAGGTATATATGGCATGTACACAGATGGAACAACAAATGCGGGATTTAACTTCTCTATTCCGTTACCGGGGAAGAAACGCAGGCGATATACGCTGCGGGTGATGCTTCCCGAATATTTTGCTTTTCAGTATGATATGCGTAGCGGAAATGAATATGCCCACCGTTCGTTGGGCGAAAGTTATAGTATAGAACCTAAGTCTGCTGAGAACTCACGTTTCTGGCAGCCGGATTATATCCGTTATTATTTGATTAGAACGAGTGAGAAATGAATCATGATTGATATTTGAACTAGTATTTTTAACAAAATTAAAACATTATGAAAAGTGTAAAATGGTTTTATGTGGGTGCCATGGCGATAGCCTTGGGTGTGTTGTCTTTTGCGACAGTTGCATGTCATGATGATGATGACGATCCGAAACCGGCAGAGGGGGAAGTAATTGAAACTCCGAAACCGATAGTGGAGTATTACATTATGGGTACAGTAACTTCAAAAGGCGCAGGAATGAGTGGGGTGACTGTGAAAGTAGGAAGTAAAAATTGTACAACGGACTCCAATGGTAAGTTCTCTGTTACCGAAAGCGCCACAGGTATTTATGAGATTGCCGTTACTCATACCGGTTATCTCTCTCAAAAGACTTCTGTGACAATAGCAGACAATACGGAGAACCGTAGTGTGATAACTGTGGCTTTAGCTCTAACTGGGGAAAGTCCGAAAGAAGAAGTCAAACTGGACGCACAGGAAGCAACTGTTGTGGAAGATAAAAGTACATCAAATACAGAAATTCCGGCAACTTCAGAGGATTTGGGACAGGTTACACCGGATAAGGTTGTAGAAGATGTACCCTTGGCGAAAGTGTCCATAGAGATTCCGGCAGGGGCTATTGAAGCAGAAGGGCAGAATACAGGAATTGTGGAAAACAATAAAGTTGATATCAGTGTCACTACGTTTGTTCCTGCTCCCGAAAAGGTTACTACCGAGGTTAAACCTGCTGAAGAAGGAAAGGCTGTAGAAAAGAGCATTCCTTTGGCAGCAGCTCATTTTGAACCGACAGGATTAAAATTCAAAGAGGCTGTCAACATATCTATTCCGAACCCTATTCCGGGTATAACTTTCCCGAAGAGTAGTATGCAACTGACTTATCTGAATCCGCAATCAGGACAATGGGAAGTGGAGAAAGACGGGGGACAAAATGTAGCAGTTACTTTGAACGAAAGTGGTAGTTATACAGCTCCGGTTAAGCACTTTTCTGCTTATGCAATAGAAAACAAAGTGTCTAGCACTATTAGCAAAGAGGAAATTCAGAAAAGCGAAGTTTTGGGACAGACAAGTCATGATAATAGCGAGAATGCGAAAGCGGTGACAGGTATCGTGTTGAAATATTCCGAAAAGGCCGGCTGGGATTATGTCGGTGGCGTAGAGGGAATGGTTACGGCTATAAAAAATGCCTTAGGTACCAGTGACCAAACGACAATAAATGCAATGGCGGCTTATCTCAGAACTCGCATGTATTCGTTGATGGGTTCAACATCAGGAATCACTACTACCGAACGTATATATAATACGGTAAATGTAAATGGCTATACTACGATGGATTATGCTTGTTATGCCAAGACTCGTACAACTACATTGACTACAACAGTCATCTATAACGGGCAGACAAAAACGATATCTATCTCTGCAAAACGTTATACAGGTGCTGACCAGCAATATAAGACGGTAACTTATAACCCGACACATAGTGGTGGTAAAGGTGGTAGCATGTAAATTGATCCATGTACCAAAATATAATTTGATACATATTTCCCATACATATCAACTGTCTGTGAAGATTGTTGATATGATTTTAAAGCGATTCATTGAATCGCTATGTAATATTTTTTAATAAAACCCTTTTGTAACCATACTATTTTCCGCCACGCCAATTTTATCGGCTGTCTTTCAGCCGATAAAATAAAAATGCCCGTAAGAAAATATTTTTGTTTTAACATTCCGGTTTATAGAAACATGGCAGAAGAGCCTTCTTGTCGCAGTCCTTACCATGAAGAATACATTCAAACAAGTGTTTCAGGTAATTCTGAGGGTCTATGCCGTTCAACTTACAGCTTTCTATCAGAGAGAAGGTGAATGCAGAGTTTTCTGCCGCATCCTCACTGCCAACGTTCATACAGTTCTTGAGCAGCAGCTTTACAGGTTTCATCCTTTGCTCACAGAGGTTGTTCGAGATTTCTGCTGAACCGTCCTTGAGGATATTTCTCAAGGATTTCCACTGGTTTATCGTATAGTTCACGGCCTTTCTCATCAGTTCGTTAGCCATAATCTTCGCATCCTGCATCATAATGACCACCTTATGATGGATACGTTCAAGAATCGGTCCTGTTAGCTTAAGCCTTCTTTCCTTAATCTGCTCACCGCTGAGTTTCATCATACGGAACAGGTCTTCATTTCTGAACATCTCACCGATAGGATCTATTATGTCCATCGCTGTTCTGTCTGAAGGCAGGGCATCAACCCACAACCTTCTACAATGCGTCCAGCATCCTATATGAAGCACCTTTGAGTCGTCTCCGTCAAACATCCTGTAAACCGTATATCCGTCAGTGGATATGGTTCCCATAAAATATTCCAGGAATGATTTTGCCGCATCGGACGACCTGCTGCCGTTATTATAGTGATAATAGACCATCTTAATATGCTTGGCAAAGAAAGCCCATAAGTACTTTCTCCTGTAAGCCTTACCTTCCTTTGTTTCCACTCCAACAAGCTCAGTAGTCTCATCAACCATAAGGTAATTAGCTCTCTGTACAAACTCCTTGAAGACATCTTCCATGAACTCCCTTAGTTTGGCGATTCCGTTATGGATATAGCTGTTCAGCGTGGTATTGCTTATGTGGATACCCTCTCTTGCAAGCAGTCTTATCTGTCTGTTCTCAGGCATGCTGAAGTCATATTTCAGACAAAGCAGACGGGCAAGCAGTTCAGGAGAGAAGATACCTCCAAGGTTTTTCAGCGGATGTTCCATGGTGCTTGTGAAAGTGCCGTCCGCAAGCTTTACCCTTGCCACCTTGTAAACATGCTCCACGTTATAAGCCCTTACATGTTCTATGACCCTGTATTCCCACACATCAGGCATACCGTTGCGGTTCATAAACCGTCCCCCTTCTGGAAGCGTGTAATACTCGTCCACTTCATGTACTACCACCTTGTCAACTTTCAATTTTGTTTTCCCGGCACGTGGTGCGGTTTCCTTTCTCCTTGAAGGTTTGCTGTTCTGGGCAGGTATGTTGCCGGAAGAGGTATTGCTGCCGGTTTCGTTATCATCGGTCTTATTATTATCATCCTTCCTGTCAGAACCGTCATACTCGGATTGTTCCAGAGCGGACTTGTCGAGATTACGGTTGTTCAACAGCCTTCTTTGCTCGGAAGTACGGCCGAAACGGTGTTTCCTGCTGTCCTCAAGCTGAAGTCTGAGATTGGAGATCTCGTTTGCCAGCATCCTGTTCACCTCATCCTTTGCTTCAAGCTGCTTTCTCATAAGTTCCATTTCTTTCCTGTAATGTTCAACCGTGGTTGACTGCTTTTCGATGGTATCTTTGAGATCATTGATGGTATCTATCAGATTTTTAGAGTTCTCCCTGTTGGATTCTTCAATAGACTCAAGCCTCGCAATCAATTCTTTATTCTGTTTGCGAAGACCTGCCTTTTCCTCATTCGCCAGACCCAGCTGGCAGCAAAGTAACTCGTATGCTCTTTCATCAATCATGATATAAAGGTACGAAAAATCAGGCACTTACGCAAACTTTTTACCGTTTATTTTTTATACTATCCTGTTGATAATCAGTATGTTAATATTAGCCTTTCGGACTAACGTACATCTTGTCAACTACAATGCTTTCCGTAAGATAAGCCATGTCCGACCACTGTATCCGGTAGCACCTGGAGACTTCATCAAATACAGGTTTCTTGAATTTGCCCATAACAGGACGTTTTTCGTAAAGCACATAAAAACCGCGTTCGTAATGAAGTATCTTCACAACCTTTCGGTTCCGGGACATGAACATATATACATTGGACGCATCGCTCGGGTCAAGGGACATTTCTTCCCTTATACTCTCACACAGACGGAAAATGCCTTTCCGCAAATCAACATTACCGTTAAACAGGTAATAGTTAAGGTTAGCACTCAGTCCAAGCATATCATCCTATCATTTTATTAAGCAACAGGCTCAAATCAAGAACGGTGGTGTTTCTCAGGAACAGTGTTGCGCCAGACGCCAGCTGTAACTTGATCCATTTTATTGGTGGTTCACCTTCAGGATGTTTCACGTCCAACTTCACAGTTGGACTATTGCATGGTTTCCCGGTTATCTGGACTTTGGCAACCTTGGGCTGCTCAACCTGGACTGTCTTGCCTAACTTCTCACTCCACAACTGGTGACGCTGCCAGTTCATGAACTTGTCGTAATTTACACCATAATCAGCACAGAACTCTCGAAGATCTTTGGTCTCGCTGCATAACTGGTAGAGGTCATATACCTCCTGATAGTTTACTTTTTCTTTTGCCATAATCATTCTTGTTAAAGGTTACGGCGCAAAGATATGGCGGCTAACAACTTATGTCAAGGCGGAAAATAGAATGGTTACAACCCTTTTGAATATGCTTCTTTTTTTCAATAAACCCTTTTTAGCATATTCATATAGAGTATAGAGGGAGGAGGTCACTGTGAAGCGGTCTCCTCTTTTGCTTTTTGGAAATACTGTAATCCATTAGAAATAATATCCTAAATTCACAAAGCAACTTCCTTTATCTGTCTGATTAGAATATCCTAATGATATTTCCAATGGTCCGAAGATGCTATCCATACCATAACCTGCGCTAACACCGAACAATTGCTTCCCTTTCAATATATCGAAGAAATTACTATCCGTTAGCCCGTAGTTACCTGTCAATGTGAGATAATGAATGGCTCCCATCCGTTGTCTGAATTTAATAGAGGCGATCATAATGGTGTTATCCATTAATTCCAGATTGGTAACCCCGGCAAAAGGTAATTGCTGTGGAATATAGAAACCGGGGACATCACCGCCAATAGCATTTTGTAATGGATAAGGAAAATCCCTTCCGATCAGGATACGTCCATAAATGGAAGGAATGACAGAGAAGCGGCGGGTTACAGGAATGACGCTTGCCCACGAAGCATTCAGTGCTGAAAATGGAGCGTGTTCGTTGTATTGTGCCGTATTATCCGTATAGAGTGAATAGGCGGCTCTGAAGTCACTTCCTTTAGAAGGGAAACGTCCTTTATCATAGGTATTATATTGCACTTGGGCAAAATAACTTAGGAAATGTTCCGATTCTACTTTCAGGTCGGAGATTTCAGGTTTCTTAAACAGGAAATCCTTGTATTTGTAATATTCAAAACGAAGACCGAGTCCGAAACGGAAATTCTTGTACCATACATCAGAGAAGCCGAATTCGGCCAGATGATATTTGTAAGTTGTATTATAGGCACGGTCGCCTTCCTCGTAAATATTGATATCATTGTATTGGAACATATACGAGAAGTTGAAATTACGCTGTTGCATTGGTTCCAGCGTATAGTCTATGCGGGCAGCATATCGTTTACCCAACCGACCGGTAAGAGCCAGACGGGAAGGAATACGAGTTTTGAGGTCTGCTGTTGCATTGACCAACAAAGATGCGATCTCTTCCGAATCGAAACGTATACCCAGGTTGATTCTTCTTTCATATTTTTCCTGTAACAGGAAGTTGAGGTGATAACCTTCAGGTGTCTCTTTCAACGTATAACTGGCACTGGAGTAGGACTGAGTACCGCGTAACTGATACAGGGCCTGTTCTATTTGTTGAGTGGAAATATCGCTGTTTTCTTTCAGATTACATTTCTTCATCAACCATTTTTTATCATCCACCTCTACACCGGAAAATGAGATGTCCGTCACATAAACCGTACGCGCATTAGAAAGAGAAGAATAAGGACCATGTTGTTTCGGGGTATAATCTTCGGCTATTCCTATTTTCTTTTTCAAAGCAAGCAATGAACCCCATTGGGCTTTTGCTGCTTCTTCGCCTCTACGCATCAGGGTATCAATGGCGGCTGGAGTAAAACTGGCGGATGAATATCCATCTACATTGACACGAATATAGGTATCTGTGAGGTCTACATTTTTTTCATGGTTAGACTGACAGGTGATATCTACAATCTGCCCCAGAATGTCGGGTACACTATTGAGCTTGTCGGCTTTCTTAAGAGCATTCTGTACGTCTACCCCGATAATAATATCGGCTCCCATTGCTTTCACTACATCCGCCGGATAGTTGTTTACAATACCACCGTCCACTAATACCATACTGTCTTGCCGTACCGGAGTAAATACACCGGGGATAGCCATACTGGCACGCATGGCAGTAGAGAGTATTCCGTCATGGAATACAATTTGTTCTCCATTAACAACATTGGCTGCTACACAGGCAAAAGGAATGGGAAGTTTATTAAAGTCGATAGAGTCATGATACCCTACGGTAAGGTCTGAAAATAGATTAGCCAGATTCTGTCCTTTCATGATTCCTCCGGTAGCGGCATCTTTGGGAGTTTTGGTGAAAGGGATAGAGACTGTATACTTTTCAGATCGCTCACGATCTGTTAATGACATGGCGCTTCTTTTGATACGGTCACTCAACAGGAATGTCCAATCTTGCTTCCGTACCATACTGTCCAATTGTTCCGGAGTATAGCCGATGGCATAAAGACCACCTACGATAGCTCCCATACTGGTACCGGCTATATAGTCGATAGGAATGCCGGCTTCTTCGATCACTTGCAGTGCTTTGATGTGTGCCATTCCTTTGGCACCCCCGCCGCTCAGTACGACACCTACTTTTTTTCTTTGCTCCTGAGAATGCAAAGAAAAAGGCAATAATAAGCCAATTGATAAAACTAATGTTGAAAAGATTTGTTTTTTCATTAGGACATGGTCTAGTGTTGATGTTTAATATAATACAAATGTAGAGCATAATTTGTTTAGTTGTTGAAATGGGAATTAAAAAAAATGTTCCAAAAGTCGGAAATGTGGATAATTTCTACACAATACAGCGGATTTCCACACTTTTGCAAAAAGAAGAAGAATTTGTAATGCTTTGATTGTAAGTTAATAATGTCTGCGACGCATTTTTGGTATGTGAATTGCATATAGGAGTAAAGAACAAACATAAGTTAAATTAAATAATAAGATTCGATATGAGATTATTCTTTTCGAAACATGAGTTGAAACTGAGGAGAAAGAGAACCATTGCTGCTATAATCTGTGCGGTAGTTGTGTTGGGTGTATATTGGATACTGACCCGACCTCAGAAGGCTGCACCGGAAATGCCGACAGTCATTGTGGAACCGGTAGTGAAAGATGATGTAGAGATATACGGGGAATATGTAGGGCGTATTCGCGCCCAGCAGTTCGTCGAAGTCCGTGCCCGGGTGGAAGGCTATCTGGAAAATATGCTTTTTGCCGAGGGGACATATGTCAATAAGAATCAGGTTTTGTTTGTCATTAATCAGGACCAGTATCGTGCCAAAGCTGATAAGGCCAGGGCGCAGTTGAAAAAAGACGAAGCGCAGGCTTTGAAAGCGGAGCGTGATTTAAAACGTATCCGTCCGTTGTTTGAGCAGAATGCTGCAAGTCAGTTGGATTTGGATAATGCGGAAGCTGCTTATGAAAGCGCCGAGGCAACGGTAGCCATGAGTGAGGCGGATCTGGCACAGGCTGAACTGGAGTTGGGCTACACCATTGTCCGTTCACCTTTGTCGGGGCACATTAGTGAAAGAAATGTGGACTTGGGTACGTTAGTGGGACCCGGGGGAAATCGTTGCTTGCTACTATTGTGAAGAGTGATACGGTGTTGGTTGATTTTAGTATGACGGCACTCGATTATCTGAAGAGTAAAGAAAGAAATATTAATTTGGGACAACAGGACTCTACCCGTTCCTGGCAGCCCAATATAACCATTACATTGGCGGATAACACGGTTTATCCATTCAAAGGATACGTGGATTTTGCCGAACCGCAGGTGGACCCTCAAACCGGTACTTTCTCCGTACGTGCAGAAATGCCTAATCCGAAACAGGTATTATTGCCGGGGCAGTTTACAAAGGTGAAATTGTTGCTGGATGTTCGTGAAGGAGCACTCGTTGTTCCGATGAAAGCCGTTACCATCGAAAAGGGTGGAGCATATATTTATACCATGCGTAAGGATAATGCTGTAGAGAAACGTTTTATTTAATTAGGACCGGAAGTCGGGAATAATGTGGTGGTAGAAAGAGGATTGGCAGAAGGAGAAATGGTTGTTGTGGAAGGATTCCATAAGTTGACTCCAGGTATGAAAGTACGGGTGAGCCAATCGGATGCAGAGGCCCAGGATAGTATAACTGCGACAAAAAATGAAGTGGTCGGGGCGAAAGAAAATGTTACCGGAATGAAGGATAATGCGAAAGGAGAATAAACGATGAAAGTTACTTTTTTTATAGATAGGCCGGTCTTTTCGGCTGTAATCTCCATCGTGATTGTGATTGTCGGTATTATCGGTCTGACGATGCTTCCGGTGGATCAATACCCGCAGATTACCCCTCCGGTAGTGAAGATCAGTGCTTCCTATCCGGGTGCGAGTGCACTTACTGTATCACAGGCAGTGGCTACTCCGATTGAGCAGGAAATCAATGGTACTCCGGGGATGCTTTATATGGAATCAAATAGTTCTAACTCCGGAGGCTTTTCGGCAACAGTTACTTTTGATGTATCTGCTGATCCAGATTTGGCAGCTGTTGAGATTCAGAACCGTGTGAAACTGGCAGAATCCCGTTTGCCGGCGGAAGTGATTCAGAATGGTATTTCGGTAGAGAAACAGGCTCCCAGTCAGTTGATGACGCTTTGTCTGACTTCTACTGACCCAAAGTTCGATGAGATTTACTTGAGTAACTTTGCTACTATCAATGTGCTCGATGTGATTCGCCGTATTCCCGGAGTGGGGCGTGTATCCAATATCGGTAGCCGTTATTATGCCATGCAGATATGGGCGCAACCGGATAAGCTGGCAAACTTCGGACTGACCGTACAGGATTTGCAGAATGCATTGAAAGATCAGAATCGTGAATCGGCAGCGGGTGTGCTGGGACAACAGCCTGTACAGGGATTGGATATCACGATTCCTATCACGACACAGGGACGTCTTTCCAGTGTAGGACAATTTGAAGATATCGTAGTGCGTGCTAATGCAAATGGTTCTATCATTCGATTGAAAGATGTGGCACGTGTATCGCTGGAAGCTTCTTCCTACAATACAGAGAGTGGTATCAACGGTGAGAATGCTGCCGTGCTTGGTATTTATATGTTACCGGGTGCCAATGCGATGGAAGTGGCCGAGAGAGTAAAAGAGGCGATGGATGAGATTAGCAAGAACTTCCCGGAGGGATTGAGCTATGAGATTCCGTTCGATATGACGACCTATATTTCCGAATCTATTCATGAAGTATATAAGACGTTGTTTGAAGCGTTGGTTTTGGTGGTTCTGGTGGTTTATCTATCCTTGCAGAGCTGGCGTGCAACGTTGATTCCGGTAGTGGCGGTGCCTATTTCGTTGATCGGTACTTTCGGATTCATGCTGATTTTCGGTTTCTCACTGAATATCCTGACATTGCTCGGATTGATTCTTGCCATCGGTATTGTGGTGGATGATGCGATTGTGGTGGTGGAAGGTGTAGAACATATCATGGAAACGGAGCACCTAAGCCCTTATGAAGCTACGAAAAAAGCGATGAACGGACTTTCCAGTGCTTTGATTGCCACTTCACTGGTATTGGCGGCTGTGTTCGTCCCGGTTAGCTTTTTAAGTGGGATTACAGGACAGTTGTATCGCCAGTTTACGGTGACAATTGTAGTGTCCGTACTTATTTCTACGGTAGTGGCTCTGACATTGAGTCCGGTGATGTGTTCGCTGATTCTGAAGCCGGATAGCGGGAAGAAAAAGAATATCGTTTTCCGGAAGATTAATGAATGGCTGGGTATCGGTAGTAATAAGTATGTAGCTGCCGTAACTCGTACAATCAAGCATCCTCGTCGAGTTTTGAGTGCTTTTGGTATGGTGTTGATTGCTATCATGTTGATTCACCGTATTATTCCGACCAGTTTCTTACCTGTAGAAGATCAGGGATATTTCAAGATTGAATTAGAACTGCCGGAAGGAGCTACTCTGGAACGTACCCGTATCGTGACAGAGCGTGCCATTGCTTATCTGGAAAAGAACCCGTACATTGAGTATATACAGAATGTAACGGGAAGTAGTCCGCGTGTCGGAAGTAACCAGGGACGTGCTGAACTGACGGTGATCCTGAAACCTTGGGAAGATCGGAAGAGTACTACTATTGAGAAAATCATGCATACGGTGGAAAAACATCTTCAGGAATATCCGGAATGTAAAGTCTATCTGTCCACCCCTCCGGTGATTCCGGGACTGGGTAGTTCGGGAGGTTTTGAAATGCAG
This sequence comes from Bacteroides celer, assembly GCF_002632415.2. Lineage (NCBI taxonomy): Bacteria > Pseudomonadati > Bacteroidota > Bacteroidia > Bacteroidales > Bacteroidaceae > Bacteroides > Bacteroides celer. The sequence goes on from NZ_CP178209.1 coordinate 2,270,349, forward strand.
CTGGAAGCTCGCGGAGAAGCCACTTTTGATAATTTGGTAGACGCAGCAGATACATTAATGTACTATGCATCCAAACGTAAAGAGCTGGCCGGCTTATCATCTTCTTTGCAGTCGGAAATCCCACAACTCTATTTTGATGTGGATCGAGACAAAGTGAAGATGCTGGGTGTGCCTTTGGCTGATGTGTTTTCTACCATGAAGGCTTATACCGGTTCGGTGTATGTGAACGACTTTAATATGTTCAACCGTATATATAAGGTTTATATTCAGGCGGAAGCTCCTTACCGGGAACATAAAGACAATATTAATTTATTTTTCGTAAAAGCCTCCAATGGAGCGATGGTACCGTTGACTTCTCTGGGAAATGCATCATATACCACAGGACCGGGAAGTATCAAACGTTTCAATATGTTTACTACGGCCGTTATTCGTGGAGCAGCTGCGCAAGGATATAGTTCCGGACAGGCGATGGAGATCATGGAACAGATTGCCAAAGATCATCTCCCCGATAATATCGGTCTGGAATGGAGCGGTCTTTCCTATCAGGAGAAGCAGGCGGGAGGTCAGACAGGTATGGTGATGGCACTGGTATTCTTGTTCGTTTTCCTTTTCCTTGCCGCACAATACGAAAGTTGGACAGTGCCTATTGCCGTATTGCTTTCTTTATCTGTGGCTGCTTTGGGAGCCTATTTGGGAGTCTGGGTTTGCGGATTGGAAAACGATGTTTATTTCCAGATTGGCTTGGTTATGTTGGTCGGACTTGCCGCTAAGAATGCGATTTTGATTGTAGAGTTTGCAAAGGTGCAGGTAGATAAAGGTGAAGACTTGGTGCAGTCGGCCATATACGCAGCCAAATTGCGTTTCCGTCCGATTCTGATGACCTCTCTTGCCTTTGTGCTCGGTATGCTTCCGATGGTACTGGCAAGTGGTCCGGGTTCGGCAAGCCGGCAGGCAATCGGTACAGGTGTATTTTTCGGAATGATATTTGCCATCGTATTTGGTATCATTCTTGTGCCGTTCTTCTTTGTGATGGTGTATAAAACAAAGTCGAAAATCTTAAAACATAAGAAATAATGAAACGAAAGAAACTATATATTGCTATTCTGTTACTTGCCGGAGTACTGACTTCCTGCAAGGTAGGGAAAAGCTATGTCCGTCCTGATCTTCATTTACCCGACAGCTTGGAAAGATCACAGGATTCGGTCAGCTTCGGTGCTCAGGACTGGAGGGATATTTATACGGATGCTACATTGAGAAGTCTGATAGAGCGTGCATTGGATCATAATAAAGATATGCTGATTGCTGCTGCCCGTGTGAAAGAAATGGCTGCACAGAAACGAATTTCTACGGCGGCATTGCTTCCGGACATTAAAGGAAAAGTGACAGGGGAACGTGAACTTGAGAATCATGGAGGAGACGCTTTCAAGAGATCAGATACCTTTGAAGCACAATTTCTTGTTTCATGGGAACTCGATCTGTGGGGAAATCTACGTTGGGCACGTTCGGCTAGCATTGCCGAGTATCTGCAATCTATTGAGGCGCAACGTGCATTGCAGATGACGATTGTGGCTGAAGTGGCGCAGGCTTACTATGAACTGGTAGCTTTGGATACAGAGCTTGATATTGTCAAACAGACGTTGAAAGCCCGTGAAGAAGGGGTACGTCTGGCACGTATCCGGTTTGCCGGTGGATTGACCTCCGAGACTTCCTATCGACAGGCACAAGTGGAGTTGGCACGTACGGCCACTCTGGTTCCTGACTTGGAACGTAAAATCTCTCTGAAAGAAAACGATATTGCTTATCTTGCGGGTGAATATCCTAATAAGATAGCCCGTTCCCGTTTGCTTCAGGAATTTAATTCTCCGGAAACACTTCCCGTAGGATTACCGTCTACTTTGTTGGAACGCCGTCCCGATATTCGTCAGGCAGAGCAGAAACTGATTGCTGCCAATGCAAAAGTGGGAGTGGCCTATACGAATATGTTCCCGCGTCTTGCCTTGACAGGCGGTTTCGGTAGTGAAAGTACTTCTTTGTCGGAACTCCTGAAATCTCCCTACGCAATTATGGAAGGAGCTTTATTGACTCCTATCTTTGGCTGGGGAAAGAACCGTGCGGCATTGAAAGCGAAGAAGGCCGCTTATGAGGCTGAAGTACATAGTTATGAGAAATCCGTACTGGAAGCTTTCAAAGAAACACGTAACGCGATTGTCAACTTCAACAAGATCAAGGAAGTATACGAACTTCGTGCCAATCTGGAACGTTCGGCCAAGAGCTACATGGACCTGGCACAATTGCAGTACATCAATGGGGTCATCAACTATCTGGATGTATTGGATGCCCAACGTGGATACTTTGATGCCCAAATCGGATTGAGTAATGCCATTCGTGACGAGTTGATTGCGGTGGTTCAACTTTATAAGGCTCTTGGCGGAGGCTGGGAGCAGAATCCCTAGAATTATATTATAAATTAGCTCGCTGAAGAAAACGTTAAGGCTATCTCCCACGTCGGGAGATAGCCTTAATTTTTCTTTCTTCTTCCTTTTGTCTTAAAAACAACAGAAGAAGAATTTTCATAATTCGGAAAAAAGTGCGAAATTTGCAACGCTTTTCAAGTTTGACAAGAAACTTACTAACACCTTTAAATAAAAAATTAAAGAAAATGACTAAAAGTGCATTGCAAATCGCAAGGGCTGCTTACCAGCCCAAACTTCCGAAAGCATTGGCATCAGGAGCTGTTAAGGCTGTAGCAGGTGCTGCTACTCAATCTGTAGCCGATCAAGAAGCTATCAAAGCATTATTCCCGAACACGTATGGAATGCCGTTGATTACATTCGAAGCCGGTGAAGCTGTTGCTCTTCCTGCTATGAACGTAGGTGTAATTCTTTCCGGTGGTCAGGCTCCGGGCGGACACAATGTAATCTCCGGTTTGTTCGACGGTATCAAGAAATTGAATCCGGAAAACAAATTATATGGTTTTATTTTGGGTCCTGGTGGTCTGGTAGATCACAACTATATGGAACTGACTGCTGATATCATCGACGAATACCGTAATACGGGTGGTTTCGATATTATCGGTTCCGGACGTACGAAGCTGGAAGCTGAAAGCCAGTTCGAAAAGGGTTATGAAATCATCAAAGAATTGGGTATCAAGGCACTGGTTATCATTGGTGGTGACGACTCTAACACAAATGCTTGCGTATTGGCTGAATACTATGCTGCTAAGAAGTATGGTGTACAGGTAATCGGTTGCCCGAAAACAATCGACGGTGACTTGAAGAACGATATGATTGAAACTTCTTTCGGTTTCGATACAGCTTGTAAGACTTATGCTGAAGTAATCGGTAACATCCAACGTGACTGTAACTCTGCACGTAAATACTGGCACTTCATCAAATTGATGGGTCGTTCGGCTTCTCACATTGCACTGGAATGTGCTTTGCAGGTACAGCCTAACGTATGTATCGTTTCAGAAGAAGTGGAAGCAAAAGATATGTCTTTGGATGATGTAGTGACTTACATCGCTAAAGTGGTAGCAGACCGTGCAGCACAAGGACACAACTTCGGTACAGTATTGATTCCGGAAGGACTGGTTGAGTTCATTCCTGCCATGAAACGTCTGATTGCTGAATTGAATGACTTCCTGGCTGCTAATGCTGAAGAATTCGGTCAGATTAAGAAATCTCACCAACGTGATTATATCATCCGCAAACTTTCTCCGGAAAACTCTGCTATCTATGCAAGTCTGCCGGAAGGTGTTGCCCGTCAGTTGACTTTGGATCGTGACCCGCATGGAAACGTTCAGGTATCATTGATCGAAACTGAAAAACTGTTGTCTGAAATGGTAGCTACTAAGTTGGCTGCATGGAAAGAAGAAGGCAAGTATGTTGGTAAATTTGCTGCTCAACACCACTTCTTCGGTTATGAAGGACGTTGTGCTGCTCCGTCAAACTTTGACGCTGACTATTGCTACTCTTTGGGTTACACAGCTTCTATGTTGATTGCTAACGGTAAGACTGGTTATATGTCTTCTGTACGTAACACAACAGCTCCTGCTGCTGAATGGATTGCTGGTGGTGTGCCTATTACCATGATGATGAACATGGAACGTCGTCACGGTGAAATGAAGCCGGTTATCCAGAAAGCATTGGTAAAACTGGATGGTGCTCCTTTCAAAGCATTTGCTTCACAACGCGAACGTTGGGCTATCGAAACGGATTATGTATATCCGGGTCCGATCCAATACTTCGGTCCTACAGAAGTTTGCGACCAGGCAACTAAGACTTTGCAACTGGAACAAGCTAAATAAATACACTTCAGAGCAGTTGTTAATGTAATAGTTGCAATAACAGCTGCAATGAAGGGTTCTTTCAGGCACGGATTACGCGGATTAACACGGTTTTTTAGTTATTTCTTAATAAACCGTGTATTCCGTGTAATCCGTGCCTATCTCTAAAAATATTGATCGTTTAAAGTAAATGCCGCAACGCAACAACCCGATGTCTGCCGTACAGAAGAAAAGAACTGTTTCCACCACTAAAAGAAAGGGAACGACCTCTTCTTCCAAAACTTCCCGTACCTCAAAAAAGGAACAGGTGAAGCATCGAACTGTGATGCCTACCTGGCTCCGTAATATGCTGGCAGTGATGATTGTCGGTTGTTTCTCCGCAGCTTTCTATTATTTCTTTATCCGTCCTTATGCTTATCGATGGAAACCTTGCCATGGCTTAAAGGAATACGGTGTCTGCATCCCTGACGGATATGATATTCATGGTATTGACATTTCTCACTATCAGGGAAAGATTGATTGGAAGAAGCTGTTGCAGAATAAAGAGACGGCTACTCCTTTGCATTTTGTCTTTATGAAGGCAACAGAAGGAGGAGATCATAACGATACTACATTTGAGGCAAACTTTGCCAATGCCCGTAATCATGGATTTATCCGTGGCGCTTATCATTTTTATATTCCGAGCACGGATGCTTTGAAACAGGCGGACTTCTTTATTCGCACGGTAAAACTTGTTTCCGGTGACCTGCCTCCGGTTCTCGATGTGGAAGTGACCGGACGAAAAGAGAAAAAGGAATTACAGCAAGGCATCAAACGCTGGCTGGACCGGGTGGAATCTCATTATGGAGTGAAGCCTATTCTTTATACCTCTTATAAATTTAAAACCCGTTATCTGGACGACTCTATCTTCAATGCATACCCTTATTGGATTGCCCATTATTATGTGGACTCTGTAAGGTATCAGGGAAAATGGCACTTTTGGCAACATACGGATGTGGGAAGTGTTCCCGGTATTAAAGAAGACGTAGATTTGAATGTATTCAATGGCTCGTTAGAGGAACTTAAAAAGCTGACAATTAAGTAACGGGTATTTCTTTTCCCTACAACTTATCTCTTCTCATATTTGTTATAATCGTATTATTACTTAAAAGATACGATTATGAACTTTGATATAGCTATTATTGGTGGTGGTCCGGCCGGGTACACAGCTGCCGAACGGGCAGGGGCCAACGGATTAAAGGCCGTTCTTTTTGAGAAAAAGGCAATGGGTGGAGTATGTCTCAATGAGGGGTGTATTCCTACTAAAACTTTGTTATATTCTGCTAAAATACTGGATAGCATCAAGAATGCTTCCAAATATGGCGTTTCTGCCGAATCTCCTTCGTTCGATTTATCCAAGATTATGAGCCGTAAAGATAAAACAGTAAAAATGTTGACGGGCGGTGTGAAGATGACTGTGAGTTCTTACGGAGTGACTATTGTAGAAAAGGAAGCTCTGATAGAAGGAGAAAAAGATGGGAAAATACAAATCATTTGTGATGGAGAAACCTATTCCGTGAAATATTTGCTGGTATGTACCGGCTCTGATACAGTGATTCCTCCTATACCGGGACTGTCAGAAATCAGTTATTGGACTTCCAAGGAGGCATTGGAAATAAAGGAACTTCCAAAGACGCTGGTCATTATTGGCGGCGGGGTGATCGGGATGGAGTTTGCTTCTTTCTTCAACAGTATGGGTGTGAAAGTGCATGTGGTAGAAATGATGCCGGAGATTCTGGGAGCGATGGATAAGGAAACCAGCGGTATGCTTCGTGCCGAATATGCCAAACGTGGAGTCACTTTCTATTTGAATACGAAAGTGGTGGAAGTAAATCCTCATGGAGTTGTGATAGAAAAAGAAGGCAAGACGTCTACTATTGAAGCGGAGAAGATCTTGCTTAGTGTAGGACGTAAGGCAAATCTATCCAAGGTAGGACTGGACAAGCTGAATATAGAACTGCATCGGAATGGAGTGAAAGTAGACGAACATCTGTTGACTTCGCATCCTCGTGTATATGCGTGTGGTGATATTACAGGCTATTCTTTATTGGCGCATACCGCTATCCGTGAAGCGGAAGTCGCTATCAATCATATTTTAGGAGTGGAAGACCGGATGAATTACGATTGTGTTCCGGGAGTCGTTTATACCAACCCTGAAGTGGCGGGAGTGGGAAAGACGGAAGAAGAACTGGTAAAATCAGGAGTTCCTTACCGTGTTTCAAAATTACCGATGGCTTATTCCGGACGGTTCGTTGCGGAGAATGAACAGGAAAACGGACTCTGTAAGCTGATCCAGGATGAAGACGGGAGGATTATCGGTTGTCACATGTTGGGAAATCCGGCATCAGAACTTATTGTGATAGCAGGTATTGCTATTCAGAGAGGGTACACGGTGGAGGAATTCCAGAAGACTGTGTTTCCGCATCCTACGGTCGGAGAGATTTATCACGAAATTATGTTTTAACTCTTATTCCGCTTGATCTATGATTCGATGTATCTATAGTCCGTTTACTGATATTTACTTTCACTTGGCAGCAGAAGAATATCTGTTGAAGCAGGGAAATGAAAATATTTTCATGCTTTGGCAGGATACTCCTTCTGTGGTAATAGGTAAGCATCAGCGGTTGCGGTCGGAAGTCGATAAGAAATGGGCGGAACAGGAACGAGTACATATTGCCCGTCGTTTTTCGGGTGGGGGAGCGGTGTATCATGATTTGGGTAATGTCAATCTGACTTTTATAGAAACGGTTCCCCGTCTGCCGGAATTTGTTACTTACTTGCAGCGGACATTGGATTTCCTGAATTCTATAGGCCTGATGGTAAAAGGAGATGAACGATTGGGGATTTATTTGAATGGATTGAAAATATCAGGGAGTGCGCAATGCGTACATAAGAATCGGGTGTTGTATCATTGCACTTTATTGTATGATACGGATCTGGCAGCATTGCATAAAGCTTTGAATCCGGAACCGATGGTTGATGATGAAACTTTATCGTCAGTATATGCCGTTCCTTCCGTTCGGAGTGAGGTAACTAATATTCGGAGTCATTTGCCGGAGGGAACTGTAACTGATTTTAAAGAGAAGGCTTTTCAGTATTTCAGTGATTCCCAATCTGTCAGTGCTTTTACCGGGAAGGAAATAGAGGCTGTTAATCAGCTTCGGGAAGAGAAATATATTCAGAAAGAGTGGATATATAGTCGTTGATGTCCGGACTGGCTTTGTCAGTATCCGGTTAAAATTTACTTAACTTAAAACTTTCTATTTCAGCCCGTTGTTGTAATATATCAAGGTTGAATAATAAATTAACTGTCTATGTCGAAATTCGAAATAAAAATGCCTAAGTTGGGCGAGAGTATAACCGAAGGGACCATCGTCTCTTGGTCTGTAAAGGTGGGTGACATGATTCAGGAAGACGATGTGCTTTTTGAAGTGAATACTGCTAAAGTAAGTGCGGAGATCCCTTCTCCCGTAGCGGGAAAAGTGGTGGAGATTTTATATAAGGAAGGTGATACTGTTGCTGTAGGAACCGTAGTCGCTATAATTGATTTGGATGGCGAAGAATCTTCTGGAACGGAGCCGGTAAATGTTTCTGAAACATCACCATCGTCAGCGGAAACTGCTAAGAACGTATCAGCGAATACTGCATCGAAACCTGTTGTTGCAGAGGAAGAACGTTGGTACTCTCCTGTTGTGATTCAGTTGGCGCGGGAAGCTAAGATTCCGAAAGAAGAACTGGATGCTATACAAGGAACCGGTTATGAAGGGCGATTGAGTAAGAAAGATATAAAAGATTATATTGAAAAGAAGAAAAGAGGAGGTAGCGTTGAACCGAAGCCGGCATCTGCTGCCCCGGCCGCAAGCAAACCATCAGTTGCTGTTTCTTCTGAACAGGCAAGTCCGAAGGTTGCTCCGGCTACATCTGCCGCTGCTGCCCAGCCGGCTGCCACTTTATCTAAATCGTCTGCTCCTGTAGCAATGCCTGGAGTCGAAGTCAAAGAGATGGATCGTGTCCGCCGGATTATTGCCGACCACATGGTTATGTCTAAGAAAGTATCTCCTCACGTGACCAATGTGGTAGAAGTAGATGTCACCAAATTGGTGCGTTGGCGTGAAAAAAATAAAGATGCTTTCTTCCGTAGCGAAGGAGTGAAACTGACTTATATGCCTGTGATAACGGAAGCCGTGGCAAAAGCATTGGCTGCCTATCCACAGGTGAATGTATCGGTAGATGGATACAATATTCTTTTCAAAAAGCATATTAATGTCGGTATTGCCGTCTCTTTGAATGATGGAAATCTGATTGTTCCTGTGGTGCATGATGCCGATCATCTGAATCTGAATGGGTTGGCTGTTGCCATCGATTCTCTGGCCTTGAAAGCAAGGGATAACAAATTAATGCCGGAAGATATTGATGGGGGTACATTTACGATAACCAATTTTGGTACATTCAAGAGCCTGTTCGGTACGCCAATCATTAATCAGCCGCAAGTAGCTATCCTGGGAGTAGGATATATTGAGAAGAAACCTGCTGTTGTAGAAACTCCGGAGGGTGATACGATTGCAATCCGGCATAAAATGTACTTGTCTTTGTCCTACGATCATCGGGTAGTAGATGGAATGTTGGGAGGTAACTTCCTGCATTTTATAGCCGACTATCTCGAAAATTGGAAAGGCTGATAACTGATTGTTTCATTCATTAAGAACTTCATTACTCATGAAAAAGAAATATGATATAAAAACTACAGATGTAGAAACCCTGAAAAAGTGGTATCATCTGATGACATTGGGGCGTGCCTTGGACGAAAAGGCACCGTCTTACCTGTTGCAATCTTTGGGTTGGTCTTATCATGCTCCCTATGCAGGGCATGATGGTATTCAACTTGCTGTCGGTCAGGTATTCACCCTCGGTGAAGATTTCCTGTTCCCATACTACCGGGACATGTTAACCGTGCTTTCCGCCGGAATGACCGCTGAAGAAGTTATCCTGAACGGTATTTCCAAAGCAACGGATCCGGGTAGCGGAGGACGTCACATGTCGAACCATTTCGCCAAACCGGAATGGCACATTGAAAACATCTCCTCTGCTACTGGTACACACGACCTTCACGCAGCAGGTGTGGCCAGAGCAATGGTATATTATGGACATAAAGGCGTAGCTATCACTTCTCACGGAGAGTCGGCTACTTCCGAAGGATTCGTTTACGAAGCTATCAATGGTGCCAGCCTCGAACGTCTTCCGGTGATTTTTGTAATACAAGATAATGGGTATGGTATTTCCGTACCCAAATCGGAACAGACTGCCAACCGTAAAGTGGCCGAGAACTTCTCGGGCTTCAAGAACTTGAAGATTATCTATTGTAACGGAAAGGATGTATTCGATTCGATGAATGCTATGACCGAAGCGCGGGAATATGCTATCAGTACCCGTAATCCGGTTATTGTGCAGGCGAATTGTGTCCGGATCGGTTCGCACTCCAATTCAGATAAACACACCTTGTATCGGGATGAGAATGAATTGGAATATGTGAAAGATGCTGATCCCTTGATGAAGTTTCGCCGGATGCTGCTGCGTTATAAACGTCTGACCGAGGAAGAACTGCAACAAATAGAAGCTGATGCAAAGAAAGAATTGTCTGCTGCCAACCGGAAGGCTTTGGCTGCTCCCGATCCCGATCCTAAAAGCATTTATGATTTTGTAATGCCCGAGCCTTATCAGCCACAGAAATATAAAGACGGTACACATGAGGCGGAAGGGGAGAAGACTTTTCTGGTCAATGCCATTAATGAAACATTGAAAGCTGAATTCCGCCATAATCCCGATACCTTTATTTGGGGGCAGGATGTGGCAAACAGGGAAAAAGGAGGCGTGTTTAATGTAACCAAAGGTATGCAGCAAGAATTCGGCGAGGCCCGTGTATTCAGTGCACCGATTGCGGAAGATTATATTGTAGGCACTGCCAATGGAATGAGTCGTTTTGATCCTAAAATTCATGTGGTGATTGAGGGAGCGGAGTTTGCCGATTATTTCTGGCCTGCCATAGAGCAATACGTGGAGTGTACACATGAGTACTGGCGTAGCAATGGGAAATTTGCTCCGAATATAACTCTGCGTCTGGCTTCCGGTGGTTATATCGGTGGAGGCTTGTATCATTCTCAAAACCTGGAGGGAGCTTTGACCACTTTACCGGGGGCACGTATTGTCTGCCCATCTTTTGCGGATGATGCTGCCGGATTACTTCGTACCAGTATGCGATCCAAAGGCTTTACGCTGTTCCTCGAACCGAAAGCATTGTATAATTCGGTAGAAGCGGCAGCAGTAGTGCCGGAAGATTTTGAAGTACCTTTCGGGAAAGCACGTGTTCGTCGTGAGGGAACAGATTTGAGCATTATTACCTATGGCAATACCACCCATTTCTGTCTGCACGCAGCAGAACGATTGGAAAAAGAAGGTGGCTGGAAAGTGGAAGTCATTGATATTCGCTCCTTGATTCCGTTGGATAAAGAGGCGATATTCGAATCGGTCAAGAAAACGAGCAAGGCATTGGTGGTTCATGAAGATAAAGTATTCTCCGGTTTTGGTGCGGAGCTTGCTGCTATGATTAGTGGAGAGATGTTCCGCTATCTCGATGGACCGGTGCAGCGTGTCGGTTCTACTTTTACTCCTGTCGGTTTTAATCCGATTTTGGAAAAGGAAATTTTGCCGGATGAGGCCAAGATATACGAGGCTGCCCAGAGATTATTGGAATATTAAATAGTGTGGATTATGAAAAAGATAGGTTTATTTTATGCTACCAAAGCCGAAAGAACGAGTTGGGTGGCAGAGAAAATACAGAAAGAATTCGGTAAGGAAAAGATAGAGACAGTGCCTATTGAACAGGCTTGGCAAAATGACTTTGCTGCTTATGACTGCTTCATTGTGGGTGCTTCCACTTGGTTTGATGGAGAACTTCCTACTTATTGGGACGAACTGTTGCCGGAACTCCGGACAATGAAATTAAAAGGTAAGAAGGTTGCTATTTTCGGTCTGGGAGATCAGATACGCTATCCGGAGAATTTTGCAGATGGAATCGGTCTGTTGGCGGAGGTATTTGAAGAAGATGAGGCTACTTTAGTTGGTTTTACTTCTTCCGAAGGTTATACTTTCGAACGTTCCAAAGCTTTGCGTGGTGAGCAGTGGTGCGGTTTAGTTGTCGATTTGGATAATCAGTCCGAGCAGGCGGAAAAGAAAATAAAAGCATGGTGTCAACAGCTAAAGAAAGAGTTCGCGTAACAACTTTGTTTCTCCTTATAAGATAGTGACGCTATCCGATACAAATAGTGACGGTATATGCTTGGGATAGCGTCACTATCCCAAGCATATACCGTCACTATTTTTTCTACATCCATCAGGACTCTTATCCTTTATAAACAAACTTCACCTCTGCCCAGCGATTCTTCTCTTTATAATGAACGAAAGTCAATCCGTTCTTTTCCGCTTCTTCGCGGATGGCGGTAATATCGTCTACGTAAAATCCACTCATATAGAGTTCGGAATCCGTATGCATGGAGGCAACATATTGCTTCATATCATTCAGTAATATATTCCGGTTGATGTTGGCGATGATAACGTCGAAAGGTCCTTTTCCTGTAAGCGACGAGGCATCTCCTTGTGAAACGGCAATATCGTCTACGTGGTTCAATTCGATATTTTCGATGGAGTTTCGTACACACCATTCATCAATGTCGATGGCTGTACAGGGGCGTGCGCCCCGCATACGTGCGAGGATGGCAAGAATTGAAGTTCCGCAGCCCATATCGAGCAGAGATTTATCTTTCAATTCGCTGTCCAACAATTCTTCAATGATGAGGCTGGTAGTCTCGTGGTGTCCTGTTCCGAAGGCCATTTGAGGATTGATGACAATGTCATATTCCGCTTTGGGAATATCTTGGTGGAAAGTGCTGTGAATCACACATCGGTTTCCGATAATGATGGGTTGAAAGAAATTCTTTTCCCATTCTTCATTCCAGTCCTTATCTTCCGCTTCGGTGTATGTATAAGTAATATCCGTATCGGGTAGGGGGAACTCGGTGATGGCAATCTTGATGGCGTTTTCATCACAGATTGTCTGTTGGATATATGCGGTCAGTCCGCCTTCACACTCAACAAAACTTTCAAACCCGACTTCACCCAGTACGGCAGCCAGTACGTCAGTGACGATTTCTGTGCAAGGGTGGGTGCGGAATGTGAACTCAAAATACTTCATAGTTGTTTTTAATTCTGGTGAATAATGGACAAAGATAGTTAGAAATAGGGATTTCCCTATTATCCTTTGGGGAAAATCTCCCTCGGACGAAAAATCTCTTCCTTATCTTTGTAACATGAATAAGTTTAAGTAATTACATAAACCGAGATGATATGAAAAAGATTGTTTATTTCTTGCTATTTGCCTTGTGCCTCCCGATAGGCTTGATGGCACAAAGCGTTGATGACGACCTTTACTTCATTCCTTCAAAAGACAAACAGGAGAAGAAAGAAACTCCGGTTAAGAAGGAAACGAAGAAACAGGTGACCAACATCTATACTTCACCGGGTACTACAGTAGTGGTTCAGGACCGTAAGGGAAGAACACGGGATGTGGATGAATATAACCGCCGTTACGATGCACGTGATAATGAATTCGTAATGGATAATGATACCTTATATATAAAAGAAAAATCTAATCCGGATTTGGACGGAGAATGGGTGACAGGCGAATTCAATGGTACGGAAGACGACTATGAATACGCTGAACGTATCATCCGTTTCCGCAATCCTCGTTTTGCTATCAGCATCAGCAGCCCGTTGTATTGGGATGTAGTTTACGGTCCGAATTCATGGGACTGGAATGTATATACCGACGGTATGTATGCTTATGCGTTCCCGACATTCAGTAATCCACTCTGGTGGGATTGGCGTTATGGCTCTTACGGCTGGGGATGGAACTATGGCTGGGGATGGAATCGTCCTTACTACGCTTGGGGATATTCTCCGGGTTATTGGGGCGGCTGGTATGGCGGCTACTGGGGTGGCTGGTATGGCGGCGGTTATTGGGGACATCACCACCACTGGCACGGTGGTCCTAGCTGGGGCTGGGGCGGAGGTGGAAGACCTTATTATGCCGGACGTAGTGTGATAAATGGAAATAACCGTTCCTATTATTCAGGTTCGAGATATTATAATTCTACTTCTTATAGAAGAGGAACAGGTTCATCAACTACACGGCCTACTAATTCTTCAGTTGGACAAAGTGTTCGTCGTTCCGGTACCACTACAGGTGCAAATAGCAGAGTAGTAGGAACACGTGATTATACTCGTAGCAGTAGTAATGGTTCTGTTCGTTCGGGAAGTTCATATTCTCGTAGGAATACGGAAACATACACACGCCCAAGCAGTACACGTAGTTCCGGTACTAGCACACGTAATTCTGGTTCTTCCTATACTAGAAGTAACAGTTCAACGGGAAATTCCAGAACAAGTACTAGTCGCAGTAGCGGTAGTAGCTACTCACGCGGAAGTTCAACTTCTACATCACGAAGCTATACACCTGATAGATCATCATCCCGCTCTTCCAATTCAGGTAGCTATTCAAGAAGTAGTGGAAGTAGCTACTCATCAGGTAGCAGTGGTAGTTATTCTCGCAGTTCTGGTAGCAGTGGCAGTTCTTCACGTAGTAGTGGCGGTGGTGGCTCTTCACGTAGTTCTGGCGGTAGCTATAGAAGATAATTTATAATTTCAAAAGAGATTGATTATGAAAAGTAATAGAATATTAGCGATTTGTATTCTTTTGATAGGTGTAGGATTTCTAAATGCTCAAACAACTATCTATGATGCAAACCGATGGATGGGAAGTGATTTAAATGGAACTGCTCGTTTTGTAGGTATGGGTGGTGCTATGGGAGCCTTGGGTGGAGATATTACTACTATGGGAACCAATCCTGCCGGTATCGGAATTTATCGCAGCAATGATTTTATGGTGTCATTTGGTTTTGATAATACAGGAACAAAAGCTAATGGAGCGAGTCTTGACAAGTTTCATGGCTCATTCGATAATGCCGGATTTGTGTTCTCTACAAAAATAGGAAATACAACAGCGTTGAGATTTGCCAACTTTGGTTTCAATTATCGCAAAATGAAGTCATTCAATAGAAGTATGCTGATGAGTGGAGTATTCAACACTTCTCAAACTGTTCAAATGGCCAACATGGTAAACTTTGATTCATACGGAGGTTTTGATCCATTTACAGAAGCAGCTTTGAGGAGCGATGATGCTTTCCAAAATCCGGAATTGCCTTGGTTGGGTATTATGGGATATAATGCTCATTTAGTGAATCCTGTTTACGGGGAAGTTGATCCTGATAATCCGGATGCAGAACCTCCCTTTGAGGGGTATCTGCCCTATTTTCAGGCAGGAGATGCTGTGAGCCAGTCTTATCGTTCAAAAGAAAGTGGAGGCATCCATTCTTTTGATTTGAATGGTGCGTTGAATTTTTATGATCGTTTTTATGTTGGAGCTACATTAGGACTTTACAGTGTGAACTATGATAGGACCAGCGAATATAATGAAGACTTTACAGATAAGGATGGGAATGGCCATGGAGGATATACCTTAGGAAATGACTTTTGGGTAGATGGTAGTGGAGTTGATTTTAAACTTGGTTTCATTCTTCGTCCTTTTGAGTCATCTTCGTTCCGTATAGGTGCAGCTGTACATACCCCGACTTTCTTTAGTTTGAAGGAACGCAATACTGCTTATATTAATTTTGATTTGAATGAGGATACGCGCGGTATTACCAGACCTTATGATGCTCGTGGAAATGATACTGAAGGAGAATATGAATATAAATTAGTTACTCCGTGGAAATTCAATGCAAGTATGGGATATACTATCGGTTCTTCCGTCGCATTGGGAGTTGAGTATGAATATTCAGACCGTACTAAAGCTAAAATGAAAGATCCGGACGGATATGAATTAGGTCAGACGGAAGACATTAAAGCGATGATGAAGCCTGTTCATACACTTCGTGTTGGAGCTGAATTTAAGCTAGCACCGGAATTTTCATTCCGTTTGGGATATAATCATATAACTGCTCCTTTGAAATCAGACGCTTTTAAGTATCTTCCTGTAAACTCAATGCGTACTGATACGGAGTTCTCTAATCCGGGTGCTACTAATAATTATACATTCGGTTGTGGTTATCGTGGTGAAAGTTTCTATGTGGATATGGCATATTTGTATAACACTTATAAAGAAACATTCTATGCTTTTGATAGTTTAGAATTACCAGGAACAAAGGTAACCAATAATAATCATAAGGTGGTTCTTACCGTAGGTATGCGCTTCTAATCTAATAAAGAGACAGTTTTCAATTTCAATAATAACTTTTGTGTGTAAAAAATCCCTGGAATGCTGAGTGTCTACAGCGGTTCCGGGGATTTTTATTAGTATCACTTTTTATTCTTTATTTTATCTGAATAGTGGAGTCCGTTCGTCAATGATTCCGCGTCTTGCGTACATTTTTACCGCAACAGGAGTTCCGGCTTCTATGGTAATGTCCTCCTCTGCGATGATAGGTTCTTCTTTACCGTCCTCCAGGATAACCGTTCCTATTTTCTCGCCGGCTTTGATGATCTGTGGAATCAAGTTAGTCAAGATACCTTCAGATACTTTCCGAATATCAATGTATTCCGGTTTTGCATTGGGGTCAGCTTCGATTTTGCCGCTGAACAAGTCCTGTACACCTTTGTTCTTCAAGAACAGTTTAACGATTGCTCTACCTTCGTACGGCTGGTTGTTCTCGTCGAGCAGAACGACGGGCGTTGTCATTCTCTTGAATGCAAGAGCAACATTCTTAGAACCTTTGTTGGCTTGGGCTGTACCGAACAAATATTCTAAGCCACCCTTGATTTCACGATAGCGGCTGCTCAATGATCTGGTAGTAGCTGCTTCGTCGGTCAATTCAGGATAATGAGCATAGAAAGTAACCGTTTCCGAATCGGTGCCTGCCTCGTTCCAGGTCTGGCTATCCATACCTATGGCAAATGGATGATAATCCTGCTCGGCAACGGACATTGAGATGACATCTCCGGCAGCGAAATTGTTCTTTAACGGAAGTGTCAAACTACTGCTGTTACGAGTAAGAGCATTGTTGATACTTTGGTCAATAGAAGTAGAAAAGTCGATCACTTCTTTACTGGGATCTTGCAGTTCTTCTTGCTGTTGACAACTGAACAGGCATACTGATGCCATAACAAATAAAAGGCTTTTTCTTTTCATTTGAGGGGTAATTAATAGGTTAATAATAGTGAGAGGTTTTTTAATATTCTACTCTGTCTTCTTTGGCCGCCCAGGCTTTGAAGGCAGTAAGGGCTTCATTATGCAATAAGATTTCGGAAGGAAGCTTTCTGTCTTCAGGCTTCAGTTCCAGTTCGTCATAGATAAAAGAGTCGTCGAAGCCAATATTCTTGGCATCGGTCTTATTGTTTCCATAGTACATTTTATCCAATCGCGCCCAGTAAATCGCACCGAGACACATGGGACAAGGTTCGCAGGAAGTATAGATTTCGTATCCGCTAAGATTAAAAGTACCGAGTTTGGCAGCTGCGGCACGTATCGCACTCACTTCGGCATGAGCAGTTGGGTCACAAGATGCCGTAACACGATTTACTCCTGTTGCAACTATTTCCCCCTCTTTCGTGGCAATCACAGCACCGAAAGGACCTCCACCATTTTCAACATTTTCTTTGGAGAGCTCGATTGCTTTCCGCATTAAGTCTTCTCTAGTCATGGCACAAAAAATATATTGTTAGTTTCATTTTCCCTTTGCTTCTTTTTACAAAGATAGAAAAAACTAACAATATACAATGGAATATTCCTATTAATTTTTTAACAGTATCAGTAAACTTCGCAAGAAAATGATACTTTTTTTTTGCTTTTTTTCGGGTTATAGTTTACCTAATATCTTGTCCATTACCCAGTTAGTGAGCGTTGCGCTTTCACCGTCACAGGAGCAAACGGACTTACCCAATAAGTGATCTACCACTGCTTGAATGAGAGGTTGTTGCACATGTTCCGGGTTACCGATGCAGATTTCTTCCCGTCCTTTTTCGGTATGTAAGCCTATAGGTTCATAAGTAAAAACAGAGAAACAAATCATTCCCTTGTCACCGATAATTTCAATACGGTCTTCGCGGGCAGAGTCATGGGCTACGAAACACCAGGAACCGCTACCAACCAATCCGCTATCAAATTGGAAACAGGCGCTTAATGTATCTTCAGCAGGATAAAGTCCACCCCGATTGCTCTTATAACCACTTGCTTCGAGGATGCAGCCGAACATATCCTGCAACAAATCAATCTGATGCGGAGCAAGGTCATAGAAGTAGCCACCTCCGGCAATGTCAGCCTGCACACGCCAGGGAAGATTATCGCGATTGTAATCCAGATCGCGTGGCGGTTGGGCAAAACGAATTTGCACATTGATAATATTACCGATAGTACCGTTCTCTACCAGTTCCTTTACTTTCTGGAAATAGGGGAGATAACGGCGATAGTAAGCAACGAAACAGGGAACTCCCGTTTCATTGGATATGCGGTTGATGCGCGTACATTCTTCGTACGTCACAGCCATTGGTTTCTCAATATAGGCAGGTTTGCCTGCTTTCATGGACATAATGGCATACGTAGCATGTGAAGAAGGAGGAGTGGCAATGTAGACAGCATTTACTTCCGGATCATCGATCAGTTCTTGTGCATCGTCATACCATTTTTTGATTCCTCTCTCTTTGGCATACGCTTTCGCCTTCGCACCGTCACGACTCATTACGGCTACGACTTCCGAATGTTCTACTTTCTGGAAAGCGGGACCACTTTTTGTCTTGGTTACTTCTCCGCAACCAATAAAGCCCCATTTGATAATCTTTTCACTCATAATATATACCTATTGTGTCTGCTTTAACAACTCCCCAAAGATAAAGCTATTTTTTGTCAAGAGCAACTTTATTGATTATTAACTTGGCAGAGACAGTGGGAAAACAGACATTACGTTTTACTTCAATAGAGGCTCTGCTTTACCTGAACAGACGGTCTGTTTCGGGAGAATAGAGTCTCTGTTTGATGTCGGCATACACTTCAATTCTAGTAAGAAGCAAGGTGAACATGGCTGAACCTCCGGGTGAAGAACCGTTAGTCACCGGGAAAGGGGAGCGAAAAGCCTGGGCGGGGAGAGGTTTTCTCCGGATGGATAAAAAGAAAGGAGAGAATCGCGATTCCCTCCTTTGCGTGTAGTTTAATTGAAACTACTTTATCATTAACTCTGTAAAGATACGACATTTGAAAGCGAAAGTCAAGTCTTTGGGAATTTATTTCTGGAAATAGACATGAATATATCCATCTTACACTCTGTTTTTGATTGTTTTCTTCTGACCTGTAAAGAAATAAGGTTATTCTTTATCATAGTATTTCTTATAAATCTTTTGGCATTCCTTTTCCTTTTGGAATTTATCCAGCCATGTATTCAAACTATCGAGTAAGGCGGGGGATTGTTTGCTGACTGCCCATGAGTAGAACTGCGTGAAGCTGATAGCTGTATTAATATCTATTTGCGGCAACGAATCTGCTGCTGCCAGTGCGATGCTTTCGTCGCAAACGGCATAGTCGATGTCTCCATGCGCTACCATTGATATCAATTGTTCGGAACCGTATTTATCAATCTCCTTGATGTAGATAGTATCTCCGATCTCATTGCCTAGATTCTGAATACGCAAAATAGAGGGGGAACCTTTTACGACATGAAGTGTTCGCTGGGCTAAATCCAGTTGGGTGCGGATATAGAGTGAATCATTCTCTCCAATTTCTTTGCGTTGCACCAGCACTTGCTTGTTGAGGAAAATGGGAGAGGTGAGAAGCAGAGAGTCTTTTAACTTGCTGGTGGCTAATATGCCATAAGCAATCACGTCATAACGTCCCTCGCTTAATCCTTCCAACCGCTCTTCGAAACTCATAATAGGTGTTATTTCGGCTTTGAGTCCTTTGTCCCGGGCGAATGCCTGTATCAGTTCGTAATGAAAGCCGGAAACGGTGTCACTGTCTACATAAAAACTGATGGAATTATATTCGGTAGCTACACGTATGATACCCTCCTTGGCAATGGCAGCATAATCACGCGGATGTCCCGCAGGTTTTTCTTGCTTACCGCATTGACGGAAAGAGAAGATAAATGCCAATACAACAATCACTGGCACTAAATATCTGAACAGTCTCAATTTGGGGCGTGATACCATAAGTCGTATAGTTTTTGTTAATCATAGAAATTCCATGAAAGACCGAATTTTAGCACACGTGGGTTGATGGGGTAGTGCGGAGACAAAAAGTAATTCGGACTGCTCATGCCCTGGTTCACGTGATACATCATTACATAGAAACGTGTACGCTTTAAATGTAAATTTGCATATACATTCACAATCGGATAACCTCCTATCTGTACTTGGTCGTCTGTCGGTTGCAGATGAAAATTCTGAATGGCCGGCATATAGGCAGGTGCATTGTATTTGCTGAAATAACGCACGTCGGCTCCCAATTGCACACTAAGTACTTTCTTCGCCAGTTTGAACTGCATATAGAAGTTATGATATAGCGAGAGATCAGGTAGGGGAAGTACAGTCTGGTCACTGGATTTCTGCCAGGTCACTTCATTGTCCAGATGGAAGATTCCCAACTTGAAGTCCTGATTAAGACTTGCAGATAATACCTGTATACTTCCGTTGTTCTGTTCTGGTGTTGCTTCTTGGTTGAAGTAAGTATAGTTCTTGATGTTTTCAACTCCTGCTTTCAGGCGTGTCCTCCAACGTGCAATGCTCAATTCCCCCTCAATACGGGTACGGAATTCCTTGTCCATATCGTCGTCCCACATAAAATGCTTGGAATGATAATGGCGCATATAGAAAGGAGCAAGCTTATTGCTGACTTCACCACGGGCTATCAGACTGACGGTATCTTTCCATAACGGGAAGTTCAGGTCAATATCTCCTTTTACATTAAATTGTCCGATGGCTTTTCCTGCCAATCCCACTTCTCCGATAGCATGGTAATGAAGTACATTTCCTTCACGTTTGGATAATTCTCCTCCAACAAATATTTCATTTTCGTTGTATTTGTCGGGCAACGGATTTCCTTCCATATTCATCAATGTATACTTGCTGATTTTATAGGAAGCGAATGCCGTCAATCCGGCTTTGGCATATTTATTAAAGCCTTCCAATAGAGCAATACCTATGGTATTCTTGATTCCTACATAGGTGGTACTGTCTCTGGCCGTAGGATTATCTGGGTCTAAATAAGTGTTTTGATAATAATTCTTCTCGCGCATATCATCATTCGAGTTGAAGGTATGCCGTGCCCGTTCTATCTGGATGGTGTGTATAAAACTGGTAACGGGGACAAACTCCTGTTTGGCGGGAGTGGTGTCATTTTCAGCCTGTGGTATGTCACGACTGAATCCCAGATTATATCGTTGGGTCAGGAAGACATAAAAGTCATGGTTACGGTTGGTCGTTGCATTTAGTACGGTAGGAATATTGGTTGACTCATATTCTCTTTGACCTTGCGCCATTTCTTCCGGTGCAGTGATATAGCGGTCGTCCTCAATACCTCCGTTTTCGTTTGTTTTCAGGTAATTGTTGCTGTATATAGCTTGCATCTGATATTTGTCGCCGATATAGCTACCGAAAACAGCTGCGTTAAAATACGCCGTATTCTGATTATTGTAATATCCTCGTCCGTACAGGTAATCTATATTAAATCCGAAAGCCAGTTTCTTGTTTACATTGACAGAGAAGTAAGATTTGAAACGCTCTTCCCCGTTCACTTTATTACCGGCTTTGTGATACGTCAGATTCGTATAAGGTACGTTACTGTTGGTAAAATTAAATTCCGTAGGACGAATAAAGAAACTGGAGAAAGGCTCCATGAAAATAGTCGGTTCCGGGTCACGGCGGTCAAAGAAGATGCGTGACATACGGGGAGAACCCATATTGGCCAGATAATTGTAATGTCCGGTAAGTCCTTCGGTCAGGTTTGAATTCTGGAAATGATGAAAGGCTGTATCTGCCGGTACTATGGTCCGGTCGCCCAACTGGTTTTTGATACGCCACATATACAATTTTGGAGGCAATCCCTGTACTTCGACATTTGCACTATCCAATCTGTCCGGAATCATGGCAGGGTCTACCTGATTTCCGTATTGGTCGTATCCGTTTTCGTCTACTCTCTGGCGACCATTATCGAACTGTGCCTGAACAGTCGTCAAACCTATAACGGAAAGTAATATATATAATAGTAAGATTCGTCTCATAATTGGAGGCAAAGATACTTACTTTAATTGAGAATTGAGAATTGAGAATTGAAAAATATGTTGCATCCTTTACTTGGCGAGCAATTATTTCTTAATTCTCAATTCTTAATTTTTAATTTATTAAACCTCACGGATTAACTCCATCCCTTTCTTGATAGCTTCCTCGTTCATAGGAATCAAGTGGTGGTGGCGTTCCGGCAAGGTTTTCTTCAATCCTTTAACCACATTCTCCAAAGTTACAACCGGACGAAGTTTCAATAAACCGCCAAGTACGATCATGTTGAATGCTTTGGCATTGTTCATCTCGTTGGCTGCATCCATTGCGTCAATACGATATACTTTGATATCCTTGCGAGTAGGAGGGTGGATAATTCCGTAACCGTCATAAATCAGGATACCGCCGGGTTTCACTTTGCTTTCGAACTTCTCGAGTGAAGGCTGGTTCAGAATGATGGCAGCATCATATTTACTTAGAATCGGTGAAGATATCTTGTCGTCGCTTACAATAACTGTAACGTTGGCCGTTCCACCTCGTTGTTCAGGACCATAAGCCGGCATCCAGCTCACTTCTTTGCCTTCCATCAGACCGGAATATGCCAGAATCTTACCCATAGACAATACGCCTTGTCCACCGAAGCCTGCTATAATAATTTCTTCTTTCATTGTTCTGTTGACTTTTAGCGTTATTCTTTATCTTTTAAATCACCTAGCGGATAGAATGGGAACATGTGTTCTTCCATCCATTTGTTTGCTTTTTCGGGAGTCATCTTCCAGCCGGAGCTGCAAGTAGAAACAATTTCCACCAGGTTGGAACCTTTACCGCTCATGGAATTCTCAAACGCCTTACGGATTGCTTTCTTAGCTTTGCGGATAGCCGGTACGGATTGTACGGACTGGCGGGTTACGTAAGCGGTTCCTTCCAATTGGGCAGCGATTTCAGTAATCTTCAGCGGATAGCCATGAAGTTCCACGTCACGTCCGTAAGGACAAGTCGAACTCTTCATTCCTACCAGTGTAGTCGGGGCCATCTGACCACCTGTCATACCATAGATGGCATTGTTGATAAAGATAATCGTAATGTTTTCGCCACGGTTCAAAGCATGTATGGTTTCAGCTGTACCGATACAGGCCAAGTCACCGTCGCCTTGGTATGTAAATACGAGACGGTCCGGCCACAAGCGTTTGACAGCGGTTGCCACAGCAGGAGCGCGCCCGTGTGCTGCTTCTTGCCAGTCAATGTCCAGATAGTTATAGGCGAAAACCGCACATCCTACCGGAGAGATTCCCACTGTTTTATCTTCCATGCCCATTTCCTCTATTACTTCGGCAATGAGTTTGTGTACCACGCCGTGACTGCAGCCCGGACAGTAGTGCATGGCGTTATCGTTCATCAGAGTCGGTTTTTTGTAAACCAGATTCTCGGGTTTGATTATTTCTTCTTTAGTCATAACTTCTTCTCCTTATCTGTTGGTGAACCGTATAAAAAACTCCATCAGCTTGACAAAGATTGCCGCGCCGCATACGTAGATAAACATTTTGAAATCTTCTTTGGCTACAAAATAGATGATGATGGCTGCGACGGCCAATATCATAAAGAGGATATTCAGTACGTTTCTTATTTTATCGGGATTCATCGCTTTATTTACTATTTTTTATTTACGATTTACGATTAAGATTATTTTGCGACTTACCATAGTTACTTTAGTCGTAAATCGTAAATAGTCTAATCGTCTAATTACATTATTTTTTCTTCCAAGGCAGTTACAATTTCATCCGGGTCGGGCACAATACCGCCGAGGCGTCCGAAATGTTCTACCTTTATTTTACCGTTAACAGCCAGGCGGACATCTTCAATCATCTGTCCGGCATTCAGTTCCGTAACAAGCATGCCCTTTACTTTATCAGCATAAGAGGCAATTGCCTTTGTCGGGAATGGCCACAAGGTGATCGGACGCAGAATACCTACTTTGATACCCTTTTCACGAGCCAGTTCCATTGCTTTTTGGCCAATGCGTGCCATTGAACCAAAGGCGATGATCAGATATTCTGCATCTTCGCAGTTTATTTCTTCAAAACGTACTTCGTTTTCTTCGATTTTACGATACTTGGCCTGGAAGCGGAGGTTGTTGATTTCCATTGCTTCCGGTTTCAGTTCCAGAGAAGTGATAATGTTCGGTTTGCGGCCTTTCGCCTTTCCGGTAGTAGCCCATGGGCATTGTTCGATTACTTCCGCTTCCGTGCGGCGTGCTTTTTGAGCAGGAAGAACTACTTTTTCCATCATCTGTCCGATCACACCATCAGCAAGAATAATAGCCGGATTACGGTATTTGAATGCCAATTCGAATCCCAGTGCTACGAAATCCGCCATTTCCTGTACGGATGCCGGTGCGAGTGCTATCAGTCTGTAGTCACCATGACCACCACCTTTTACAGTCTGGAAGTAGTCTGCCTGGCTCGGTTGGATGGTTCCCAGTCCGGGACCGCCACGCATCACGTTCACAATCAGACAAGGAAGTTCGGCACCTGCGATGTAAGAGATACCTTCCTGTTTCAGACTTACACTAGGACTTGAGGATGATGTCATAACCATTTTTCCACTACCTGCACCTCCATATACCATATTGATAGCTGCCACTTCACTTTCTGCCTGGAGTACTACCATGCCGGTTGTTTCCCACGGTTTCAGTTCGGCCAGCGTTTCCAACACTTCCGATTGGGGAGTAATAGGATATCCGAAGTATCCATCCGCACCGCAGCGGATAGCTGCATGGGCGATGGCTTCGTTTCCTTTCATTAATACAACTTCTTCTGCCATATTCTTTTCTTTTATTCTACTTTTACTTTATACACTGAAATACATCCGTCCGGACAAACCGTTGCACACGAGCTGCATCCGTTGCAGGTATCTTCTTTTACTTGCCAGGCATAGTTATAGCCTTTCATATTTACCTCTTTATTGAGGGCGATTACATCGAGCGGACATGCCACTACACACAGGTTGCATCCTTTGCAACGTTCCGTGTCGACTACGATTGCTCCTTTGATTTTTGCCATAATCTTTATTTTATTACGTTATCTTTGAGTTCGATTATTGATTAAACATATCTTTGTGGTAGAAATTGAGGATATCAATTGCCATTTTCCTGGCCTGAACGGCAGGGCTGTCCGGATTGAGCTCGATGGCATACTGGTAGTTGTCCAGTGCCCGCTTCCAATCTCCTTTTTTTCGGTAGGCATTTCCCCGTAAATAGTAAAGAGTATCTTTCTCTTTTTCGGCAGAAGTGTCCTGGAGAAGCTGGTCCAATTGCTTAATCGCTGTGTCCACATCCCCCTGATTGATAAGCTCTTTTAGGTTGTCTATTTGCTCCATTTCTTTCGTCTTTCGGGATTCTGAAACGCAAAGATAGTTTTTATTTGTGTAAGTGGGGCAAATGAAGACGGAAATTTACAACGTTTGGACTTTATTGTATATTGTATAGTAGAGGCGGATTATCCTCTGATATGCTACACGCTCTTGTCATTATTAAGCAGGCAGTGAAGGGGAAAGGGGTAGAAAAATTCTTGATGTTAGCTTGTTTTTACTGAAAGATACGGTATTTTTGTGCAGAATTAAAAAAGAACAGACTATGCTAGATATTATTTTGATTGTAATTGGCGTGCTTTGTATGATAGCTGGGTTGGCGGGTTGTATCCTTCCGTTTCTTCCCGGTACTCCCATTGCTTATTTAGGGCTGGTCATTCTGGATCTTACCGATAAAGTGCAATATACTACAACACAATTAATTGTGTGGCTTTTGATTGTGGTCGTTTTGCAAGTATTGGATTACTTCATGCCGATGCTGGGGAGCAAGTATAGTGGCGGTAGTAAATGGGGAAATTGGGGATGTATTATAGGAACTCTTGTCGGCCTTCTTTTTTTGCCTTGGGGAATTATTCTTGGTCCTTTTCTAGGAGCGGTGATTGGTGAATTATTGGGAAATAAAGAGTTTTTCCAAGCACTCAAATCCGGTGTAGGTTCATTAATCGGATTTATATTCGGAACTTTTCTAAAGTTTGTTGTTTGCGGTTATTTTTGTTATCAGTTTATTGTGGGGTTGGTGCGATAAGTACTTTCCTTTCATAACCTCATATACAAGAAACTCTGATATCAGTATAAAAATAAAGCTGCCCTTCAAAAAGAAGAACAGCTTTACTCATGTTTGATTTATCTTCAGGCTTTATTTTACAGGAATCTTGTCAATACGATTCTGATGACGGCCACCGTCAAATTTGGTAGAGAAGAACTCTGTCAAAATCATGTCCGCTTCTTCAGTGCTGATGAAGCGTCCCGGCATAACCAGTACATTAGCGTCATTGTGCTGACGAGCTAGGTGTGCGATTTCTGCATTCCAGCAGAGAGCAGCACGAACCCCTTGGTGCTTGTTCAGCGTCATATTGATTCCGTTTCCACTGCCGCAGATAGCGATACCGGGATAACATTCTCCCGATTCCACTGCAAGAGCCAGCGGATGAGCATAATCCGGATAGTCTACGCTTGCGGTAGAGTTAGTTCCGAAATCCTTGTAAGCCCAGCCTTTTGCTTCCAGCCAGCCGCGAACATATTCTTTCAGTTCAAAACCGGCATGGTCGCATGCTAATCCGATTGTTTTCATTAGAGCATTGCTTTTACTTGGTTATATACGTTCTCGGCAGTAAATCCAAGTTTCTCATCCAATACTTTATAAGGAGCAGAGAAACCGAAAGATTCCAATCCCCAAACTTTACCGTGGCAACCTACCAGACCTTGAAGAGTGACAGGCAGGCCGGCAGTCATACCGAAAATCTTCGCATCTGCCGGAAGGATAGCTTCCTGATATTCTTTCGGTTGGTTGCGGAACAGACCTTCAGACGGAGCAGATACAATGCGTACCTTCACGTCCTCTTTGCGAAGCAACTCTGTGCCGGCTACCAATGTAGACACTTCAGAACCTGAAGCTACCAGGATAACATCCGGATTTTCGTCGGAACCTGCTACGATATAAGCACCCTTAGCTGCTTGTTCGTAATCTGTTCCTGCCGGTAAGTTGGCAATATTTTGGCGAGAGAAGATCAATCCTGTCGGAGTAGACATATTTTCCATGGCAAGTTTCCATGCAATAGTTGTTTCTTCTGCATCGGCCGGACGAAGTACCAACATAGAGTTGTGTCCCTTGTGGTTCTTTAGTTTTTCCATCAGGCGGATTTGTGCTTCCTGTTCTACCGGTTCGTGAGTAGGACCGTCTTCACCTACGCGGAATGCGTCGTGTGTCCAGATGAATTTCACCGGTTGTTCCATCAAAGCAGCCATACGTACGGCAGGTTTCATGTAATCGGAGAATACGAAGAATGTACCGCAAGCAGCGATTACACCACCGTGGAGTGACATACCGATACAGATACAAGCCATCGACAATTCTGATACACCTGCCTGGAAGAATGCTCCGCTGAAATCACCTTTCTTGAAAGAATGAGTCTTTTTCAGGAAACCGTCAGTCTTGTCAGAGTTAGAAAGGTCGGCCGAAGCAACGATCATGTTTTCTACCTGTGTAGCAAGTGCGCCCAATACGGTTGCAGATGCAGCACGAGTAGCGCTACCTGCTTTCTGTTCGATAGCAGCCCAGTCCACTTTCGGAGCTTTGCCCGAGAAGAAGAGTTCCAGTTTTGCTGCCAGTTCCGGGTTTGCTTTCGCCCATGCAGCTTTCTTTGCATACTTTTCAGCAACGATCTTTTTCAGTTCTTCTGCTCTTTTTGCATACAGTTCGGCTACTTCCGGGAATATAACGAACGGGTTAGTAGGATCACCACCCAGATTCTTGATTGTATTTACATAAGCGTCGCCACCGAGAGGAGCACCGTGTGTAGCGCAGTTGGCTTCATAGCTGCTGCCGTCTGCCTTGCGTGCACCTTTACCCATAACCGTTTTGCCGATAATCAGTGTAGGGCGTTCTTTTTCAGCCTGTGCTTCTTTGATTGCTGCGCGGATTTCGTCAGGATCATTACCGTTGATGCTAAGTACGTTCCATCCCCATGCTTCATATTTCATGGCAGTATCTTCAACGGTTACATCTTTCGTTTCAGTAGAAAGCTGGATATCGTTGGAGTCATAGAACATAATCAGGTTGTCCAGTCCCAGTGCACCGGCAATACGTCCGGAACCTTGAGAGATTTCTTCCTGAATACCACCGTCAGAGATGTAAGCGTAAATGGTCTGATTCATCACCTCGTCGAAACGGGCTTTCAGGAATTTGGCAGCGATGGCAGCACCCACAGCGAAAGTGTGTCCTTGTCCCAGCGGACCGGAAGTATTTTCGATACCACGCATGATGTCCACTTCAGGGTGTCCCGGAGTAGGGCTTCCCCATTGACGGAATTCTTTCAGTTCGTCCAGAGTGAATTTACCGGTCAATGCCAGTGTAGAATAAAGCATCGGAGACATATGGCCCGGATCCAGGAAGAAGCGGTCACGTCCTTCCCAACGGGGATTTTCAGGATCGTATACTAGAAACTCAGAGAAGAGTACATTTACAAAATCAGCACCACCCATGGCGCCACCCGGGTGACCGGAATTGGCTTTTTCAACCATTGAAGCAGCAAGAATACGGATGTTATCCGCTGCACGATTCATAAGTTTGTTATCGTTCATATCATTAAAATTTAATTGATTTCTGTCAGATTGTTCGCAAAGATAACTCTTTATGTGGATTTAACAATCCAAAAGAGCTATCTTTTTTATCGACAATTTTACGGTCTTCTTGTTTGTGATACAATAAGTAATTGCCCTAAAATTACTGTAACTCTAAAGTAACAATGGACTTAGCAGGAAGTTTTACCTTCATTGTACCTTTATTGATTTTTACCTCTTTGAAAGGTGCCGGCTTTACAATATTAGGGTTTTCAAAAGAATTGTAATCGGTCAGTTTGGCGGAGGTCAGAATCTCTCCAACTGCTTTTTTTGCTTTCGTATCACCCAGATTGATGGTGATTTCCTGTGCTTCGTCAGTATCTACATTAGAAAGAGAAAGGTGAATCACTCCATCCTTGTTTTTGGAAGCTGTGGCGCTTACCATCGGAACGGTACGGTTATCACGTACACTCATCTTTTCGCAAGTCAGCTCAATGGGAAGATAAGTGGCATCCTGATGTACTTTATACATCTTGAAGACATAATAAGTAGGAGTGAGCACCATTTCTTTGTCTTTTGTCAGAATCATCGATTGAAGTACATTGACTATCTGCGCGATGTTTGCCATCTTCAAGCGGTCTGTATATTTGTGGAATACGTCAAGGCTTAAAGAAGCAACGAAAGCATCGCGCAATGTATTCTGCTGATACAGATGTCCTTTGATGGTTCCCGGTTCCTCATCCCACCAGGTTCCCCATTCGTCCAGTAAGAGAGCGATTTTCTTGTCCTTGTCATATTTGTCCATGATGGTACAATGTTTCTTGAGTACATCTTCCACTTCCAGACATTTGCCCATCGTCCAATAATAATCATCCTTGTTGAATTGAGTGGCTGATCCTTTGCTGCCACTCCATCCGGTTACGGTATAATAGTGCAGAGAAAGACCGTCCATCCGGTGTCCTACACGATTCATCAATACATCTGTCCATTTGTAATCATAGTCACTTGCGCCACTGGCAATCTTGAACAGACGGTTGCCGTCATAATTGCGGCAATAAGTAGAATAACGACGGTATAAGTCTGCGTAATATTCCGGACGCATGCTGCCACCGCACCCCCAGCTTTCATTTCCTACGCCGAGATATTTCAATTTCCATGCTTTGTCGCGACCATTCTTACGGCGAAGGTTAGCCATAGGCGAGTCTCCGTCAGAAGTCATATATTCCACCCATTTAGCAAGCTCTTCCACTGTGCCGCTACCTACATTTCCACTTACATAAGGCTCACAATCCAGCATTTCGCAAAGATTCAGGAACTCATGTGTACCGAAACTGTTATCTTCAATCGTTCCGCCCCAGTTGTTATTCACCATCTTCGGACGGTTTTCTTTCGGACCGATGCCGTCCATCCAATGATACTCATCGGCAAAGCAGCCACCCGGCCAGCGTAGAACGGGAACAGCCAAGTCTTTTAATGCATTGAATACATCTGTACGGTATCCCTTGATATTGGGTATATCTGACTTTTCGCCTACCCAAAGACCACCGTAGATACATGAACCCAGGTGTTCGGCAAACTGACCGTAGATTTCTTTCGGGATAATTTCTTTGCCTTGGTCGGCATGTACGGTTATGGTAGCACTCTTTTGCGCGGAAAGAGATACTGATGCTGCCAGAAAGGCCGTGCTGACTAATAGTTTTGCTTTCATAAATGGTATTTGTTTAATGATTATATAGATGTTTGATTTTGATGATGGTTATTTCTTTTTGAACGTTTATTTTAGTAAACGCACTTCGTAAATTGCAGGTGTCCATTCCGTTCCGTCAGGGATGAAACGTATTGGACAGCTACCTGTATTCAGTTTTTGAGGCAGGACATAAGAAAGGGTGATAAAGCCATCTTTATCCGCTTCACTGATAGTCGGATGAACAGCCAACTTTTCGTTATTCAAAAGAATAGCCACTTTATTGCGGTCATCTTTCCGTACCGTAATCAGGAGGCGGCTTGCTTCTTCTTTCACTTTCAACTGATAGCCGAACCAACCTTTGGCACGTCGGAAATGCCGGTCTTTATTCGTCCCTGTTTCTGCCTGCTCATACTGGATGCCATGGTCAGATTCCGGTTGCTGTTCACCAGGGAAGATAAGGTCAATGGTTTGATTAGCCAATTCTGTTGCTTTTCGTTCAGCCGTTGCCATCTCTTCCTGAATCGCTTTAAACTGCTCTTCGCTTGCCTGCCGGAAATAAACGGCATAACGGGAATTATGCAGGCGGAAGAAGGGAACAAGCTCCAATGCTTTGCCTTGTACAGGATAAACCTCTCCGTTATAGTTGAAAGCGATCCGGCTGCCTTGTTCTTTGTGAAGAGATTTACGGATGGAATCGGGATTTCCTATCAACATCGGAACTTCCTGTAAAGGAATCTGTTTGCCATGGGCGATATGTCCGCCACGACTGTCATCGGCATATAAACCATCGAGGTGTTCAGTGCCTGTGGAAGCTGCAAGAACGATAGGGCCATATAAGAAAGCATAATAGTCTTTCTTATCAGGAATTTGTTCCATGCTGACTCTCATAGGCAAGTTGAAAGTAATGACATCTCCTTTTTTCCATTTGCGGGAGAGGGGAAGATACTGGTTACCTTTTGCCATAACGAATATTTTTCTTTTTCCATTGATGCTGACGCTATATCCTTTGGATTGGTTCGCCCATTCCGGAATACGTATCATTAAAGTACGTTTTTTCTTAGGCGCTTCATCTATTCGCAAAGTTACCTTACCGTCGTCAGGGAATCGGGTTTCCTGTGTCAAAGTTACGCCTTGCTCTTTCCAGGTCAGTTGTGAAGGGATGAAGAGATTGATATAAAGCGTATCTTTCTGATGTGCATAAATAAATTCACCGTATTTGGTATGATTCTCCAAGCCAGAACCGACACAGCACCACATGGATGTTTCCGGTTGTGAGTACACACGATAGTGTCCCGGGCGCATGGGAGTGAAATAGACAAATCCACCCTTATTCGGTTCCTGCGATGCAAGAATGTGATTGTAAAGCGCACGTTCGTAATAGTTTACGTAGTTGGGATCAGGCTCCTGTGTATTGTTGGGATTGTGAGAATTCTGGTAAAGCATTTTAGTAAGACGGAGCATGTTGTAAGTATTACAGGTTTCCGGTCCTTGAACGTCGTTCAGCATGGACGTGAAGTTATCCGCCGGGTGGAAATGCTCACGGACACTATTTCCTCCGATGCAGACGGAACGGTGATTGACTACCGTATTCCAAAAGAAACGGGCGGCATGATCCCATTCAGCAGCATGATTCCAACTCTTGTCATCTTGCGAAAGTTCGGCTATTCGTTTGTAACCGATCACTTTGGGAATCTGTGTGTTGGCGTGCATACCTGTCAGCTTGTCTTCATCTTTGATAAGCGGGTCTAAAATAAGCTTGTGAGAGAAACGGCGTGCCAGTTCCAGATACTTCTTGTCGCCTGTGATTTCGGCCACGTCAGCGAACGTTTCGTTTAATCCGCCATGTTCGCTACGAAGCATATCCTGCATTTGTTCGTCGCTCAAGCCGGAAGTGATATCAATCATCCAGTCTGTAAGGTCAATCAGCATTTTACGTGCCAGATCGCTTCCTGCATACAAGTAAGCGTCCCGTAATCCTGCATACGTTTTATGTATATTGTATAGAGGTACCCATTTGCCGTTAAGGTCGAAACCTCCGGCACGGATCTTTCCTGCTTTTATATCTTTCCAAAGTTGAAGGCTTCCCGGAGTTCCTCCGATGAATCCTGTGCCGACAGTTTGCTGTGCCCGATTCAACTCATTCAGCATGTAGTTGAGGCGATTATAGACTGCGGTATCTCCGGTGGCGGCATACATCATGGAAAGTGCGGATAAATAATGTCCGCCGATATGTCCGTCCAATCCGGTATTTTCCCAATTGGTGTAGCCGGGGGCTTTAGGCTGTAACCCTGCTTCGCGGAGAAAAGGAGCGAGCAGACGGTCGGGGTCTAATGCAAGTATGTAATGTAGATCAGTCTGTTGAGCTTGCAGAAACGGACTATCCAATAGTTTCACATTTTGTAAAGGGAAGTAAGACACCTGTGGAGCGTTTTGAGCTTTGGCCAGTGAGGTGGACAGGACAAGTGCAAGTATGAACGAGGTGGTTTTCATGATAATAGTCTCCCCATCTCCCTCTCCAAAAGAGGAGAGGGGTGGAGATAATTAATGTTAATACTTAGTTAGAATTGGCTCTTGATAAACAGCGATTTATCGGCAATCTCTGATGAACAACAATGGATTGCCGACTGTCAATTATTTAAATTTGACTGCTGCCTCTTCGATAGGCAATCCTGCCTTGTAATTTTCGATGTATGCATTGAAGCCGGCTACATCTTCGGGCGTAGGTGATACCTCGATACCCGCGTCACCGACAAATACGCTTTCATCCAGAAAATCGGCAAGAGATTGTTTCTTTTCATTGTTCACGAGGTAAGAACCTAACAGGGCAATACCCCAGGCACCACCTTCACCGGCTGTTTCCATCACGGAAATAGGCGAGTTGATGGCTGCAGCAAGTATTCTTTGGCCTACTCCCTTTGTTCTGAATAATCCTCCGTGACCAGTAATTCTGTCCACTTTGATTTTTTCTTCGTTGAACAGGATGTCGTTACCAATCTTGAGTACTCCTACCGAAGCATACAAGTGAGTCCGCATAAAGTTTGCCAGGTTGAACTTGTCATTTGCCGAACGTACAAACAACGGTCTTCCGTCCGCAAGTCCTGTTACAGGTTCGCCTGAAATATAGTTGTATGAAAGGAGACCTCCGCAATCTGTGTCACCGGTAAGTGCGATATTGTAGAGTTTACTATAGATTTCATCCATATCTACAGGTATGCCCAGAAGCTCCTGGTATTCCTTGAACAAGTTAACCCATGCGTTGAGATCAGAAGTGCAGTTGTTGCAATGCACCATGGCTACGAGGCTTCCGTCAGGAGTTGTGACCATGTCGATCATTTCGTATGGCTTGGACAAGTCTTTCTCCAATACAATCATTGAGAATGAAGAGGTACCTGCGGATACATTTCCGGTACGTTGTTTGACTGCGTTAGTCGCAACCATTCCGGTACCTGCGTCTCCTTCCGGCGGACAAACCGGTATTCCTGCCTTCAAATGACCCGATGCATCGAGTTTTTTACTTCCTTCCGGAGTGAGGACACCGGCATTTTCACCAGCTGACAATACTTTAGGCAGAATATCTTCTAGTTTCCAGTTATATTCTTTCGGAGCAATCAGCTTATCGAACTTAGCCACCATTTCGGCAGAATAGTTGTTAGTAGTCGGATCTATAGGAAGCATACCCGATGCATCACCTATTCCCAACACCTTTTTGCCTGTGATCTGCCAATGCACATAACCTGCCAGAGTGGTCAAGAAGTCAATCTCATTCACATGTGCTTCGTTGTCCAAAATAGCCTGATACAAGTGGGAAATGCTCCAACGTAGAGGGATATTATAGACAAATAGTTCGGACAAAATAGCCGCTGCGCGGCCTGTATTGGTGTTTCTCCAAGTGCGGAAAGGCACGAGGATTTCTTCTTTTTTGTTGAATGGCATATAACCATGCATCATGGCGCTGACACCGATGGCAGCCAGAGTCTCGATCTCTATGTCGTATGCATTCTTTACGTTAGTACGAAGATCGGCATAGCAATCTTGCAGCCCTGACCAGATGGCTTCAATGCTATACGTCCAAAGTCCGTCAACTAACTGGTTTTCCCAAGTGTGGCTACCTTGAGCAATAGGCTTGTTTTCCTGGTCAATCAAGACAGCTTTTATTCGTGTTGAACCGAGTTCTATGCCAAGAATAGCTTTACCTGCCTCGATGGTTGATTTTGCATCTAATTTCATGTTGAAATCAATATTTTAAGGTTTAGCAAAGTGCTTTATTCAACATGTAATAAACTTCGTTCATGCGCAATTCTTTCTTGAAGCAGCTGATCGTAGTATCCTTGTTGATATGTACCATTTCGATACCTGCGATTTCAGCATAATCTTCCCAATATTCTGCTGTCAGGTCGTAAGAGAAGCAAGAGTGGTGAGTTCCACCAGCCAGAATCCATGCACCTGCACCTACTTCAAGGTTTGGCATCGGAATCCAGAGAGCAGAAGCAACCGGCAACTTAGGCAGCGGTTTCGGCTCGATACATTCTACGTCGTTCACGATCAGGCGGAAACGGTTACCCATATCTACAACAGTAGCAGTACAGCCTGTACCTACTTTTGAAGTGAAGACCAGACGTGCAGTCTGACTCTTGCGGATACCTATACCGAGGAAGTGTACTTCCAGGCGAGGTTTGTTGGCTGCGATAAGCGGACAGATTTCCAACATGTGTGACTGAAGGATAGAGCTGTTTGCAC
The DNA here is from genome assembly GCF_002632415.2 of Bacteroides celer. Classification (NCBI taxonomy): domain Bacteria; kingdom Pseudomonadati; phylum Bacteroidota; class Bacteroidia; order Bacteroidales; family Bacteroidaceae; genus Bacteroides; species Bacteroides celer. Next base: position 2,305,106 of record NZ_CP178209.1, read on the forward strand.
CATCGAAGTTCAGTGTGTAATCTTCCAGGAATGAACAGCCTTTAGGGAGACCTTGATTCATCACCCATACAGTACGGTAAAGAGCAGCCGATTTCCAGTCACCTTCAGCACCGAATCCATAACCTTCCGCCATCAGACGTTGTGAAGCAAGACCCGGGATTTGATCGAAACCATTGTATTCAATGTCGCCCAAATCGTCGAAGTTGGTAGTAAATCCTTTGGCACCTTTTGCTTTCAGGATAGCACGCATAGCCAGTTCAGCCTTGGCAGCATTCCATACTTTCTGGTAAGCTTCAGTTGATTTATCTTCCAGAGAAGCATCGTGATCGTATTCCTTGAAGTAAGTAGCTACCAATGCATCTACCTCTTCATTTTTGATATCCTTGTGATATTCCATCAATTCGCTTACCGGACAGTAATCTACGTGGTAACCCATACGTTGTTCAGCTTCCACTTTATCACCATCGGTTACAGCTACGTTGTTCATCTGATCGCCGAAACGGATAATCAGCATATCCTGTGAATCTGCCCAACCGGCACAAACACGCATCCAAACGGCAATCTTATGCAAAGTCTCTTCCTCTTTCCAGTAACCTACCACTACTTTACGACGGATACGCATACGGGTGCAGATATGTCCGAATTCGCGGTCACCGTGAGCAGACTGGTTCAGGTTCATGAAATCCATGTCCATTGTATCCCAAGGAATTTCCTTGTTGAATTGAGTATGCAGGTGCAACAAAGGCTTCTTCAACTGTTGCAAGCCGTGAATCCACATTTTAGCAGGAGAGAACGTATGCATCCAAGTGATAACACCGACACACTTTTCGTCATTATTGGCTGCTTTGAAAACAGCTTCCACTTCTTTAGAAGAATTAGCTGTTCCTTTGTATACCACCTTTACAGGAAGTTTACCGGATTCGTTCAATCCGTTAACCATTTCATTAGAGTGTGCGTCTACTGCGATTACTGCGTCACCTCCGTACAAAAGCTGTGCTCCTGTTACGAACCATACTTCATATTGATCAAATACGTTATTCATCATGTTATAGTTTAAATTTATAATTTTTAATTGTTTTACTGTCCATAATAAGCATTCGGACCATGCTTGCGGCTGAAATGTTTTTCTATCAGCAGCGGATTCATTGTTAAATTGGGATTCACCGCATAAGCGATACTTGCCATTTTAGCTACCTGTTCCATAACCACAGCATTGTGTACGGCGTCGTATGCGTCTTTTCCCCAAGAGAAAGGACCATGATTTTTCACCAATACTCCCGGTGTATGTACAGGGTTCAAGCCTTCAAAACGTTTCACTATCACATTACCGGTTTCCAGCTCGTAAGCACCTTTCACTTCCGCTTCCGTCATATCCGCTGTGCAGGGAATGGCATCATGGAAGTAATCTGCATGAGTGGTTCCGATATTCGGAATGTCACATCCGGCTTGTGCCCAGGCTGTAGCATAGGTAGAGTGCGTATGTACCACTCCTCCGATTTCCGGAAATGCTTTGTAAAGCACTACGTGAGTAGGGGTGTCTGAAGATGGCTTCAGCCGTCCTTCAACGACCTTGCCATCCAGATCCACTACTACCATATCTTCGGCTTTCATGTCATCATAACTTACACCACTGGGTTTGATTACTACCAATCCGCTTTCACGGTCAATGGCAGAAACATTTCCCCAGGTAAAGATGACTAATCCATGCTTTACCAATTCGAGATTGGCATGAAATACTTTTTCTTTTAGTTCTTCCAGCATAATGATTAGATTTTAAATTTCGGGTCTTTGCGGTAAGCCTTGCCGTTGAACTTATACAAGGCAGCGCCGCGTTTAGAACTTAGTTTATCAATTTTATCAGTTTTCTCTATATAATCCATTTCAGCCACTCTTTTACGGAAGTTCCGTTTATCCATCGTCTCACCATAAATGGCCTCATATAGACTTTGCAGTTGAGTCAACGTAAAGAGTTTCGGAAGCAGATTGAATCCGATAGGTTCCACGGACGCTTTCTGTTTCATCAGTTCCTGTGCCTTCTCCACCATTTCAGGATGGTCGAAAATAAGTGGGGGAAGCTCGTTTATTTTCACCCAGTGAGCATTGTGTTTCCGAACCAGATTCAGATCATATTTATTGATGTTGATTAACGCGTAATAAGCCACAGAGATTACCCGTTCACCCGGATCGCGGTCAATCGCTCCGAAGGTTCCCACCTGTTCCATATAAACGTTTTCCAGTCCGGTGAGCTCATGCAATACACGTTTGGCGGCATCGTCCACACTTTCATCTTTCTGCACGAATCCTCCCATCAGAGACCATTCACCCATTGCCGGCTCAAAGTTTCTCTTCAACAGGAGCAGGCTGATTTCCCCTTCGGAGAAACCGAAGATGATACAGTCGATGCCGACATAGAAAGTCGGATTTGAGCTATAATAACTGTTCATTGTTGTCGTAGTGAATTATTTAATTACCAGAAATACCAGTAGAAAGCGGCTGTAATAGACAGGATTATTACAGTATGAATAATATCCCAGTGATTCCAGCTTGCACGTGTAGCGGCTTTTTGTTCCTTAGTAGCCGTACCGAATACTAGTCCCTGAATCTTTTCTGCAGTCGGAGCTTCTGTTGCCAGACTGACTACGATTACTACAATAATACAGAACAGGAACATCCATCCACAGAAGAATAACCAGTTCATGTCATAGAACAAATATTTGAATGTAGAATCAGCTACTTCACCTGCGTTGCTATAATATACTTTTGCGCCGAGGCGGGTCAACCCGATTACCATGCCGGAGATCAATCCCCACATACCACCCTGGGCGGAAGTACGTTTCCAGCAGATCCCCAGTAAGAAAGCGGCAGCGATACCTGGTGCCAATACAGACTGAACATCCTGCAAGTAAGTATAAAGTACATCACCTACACTACGCATGATAGGAATCCAAAGAATACCTAAAACAACGATTACAATTGTTGCAATCTGACCGATACCCACCAGCTTCTTTTCCGGAGTTTCCGGTTTGAAACGTTTGTAAAAGTCGATAGTAAACAACATGGCTGATGAGTTAAACAGAGATGCAAGGGAACTCATCAAAGCGGCAAGAATACCACATACTACCAAACCTTTCACGCCCGCAGGAAGTAATTTGGCTACTAATGTCGGGAAGGCGGCATCAGCATTTGCTGTTCCGTTAGCCAGCATCGGTAAGAAACCTTCACCACCGGCACCGATATATTTTTGATGTAATGCAAATGCAATCATACCAGGAATCAAGAAAAGGAATACGGGTAGCAGTTTCAGATAAGCACCGAAAATAGTACCACGACGAGCTTCCATTTCATTTTTACCTGAAAGTACACGTTGTACGATGAACTGGTCGGTACACCAGTACCAGAAACCGATAATAGCCGAACCGATCAAAGCACCCAACCAAGGGAAGTTTGCATCATCGTTGCTACGAATCAGGTTAGTCATTGTATCACCGTAATCATTTACAGTAACAGCGCCGCAGACTCTCATCATTTCGTCCCATCCACCTAATTCTTTGAAACCGAGCACTAGAATTATTAATGATCCTAGCAGTAGGATAGGGGTTTGAAGAACAGAAGTGTAAAGAACTGATTTCATACCACCGAAGATAGTATAAAGCGCAGTTAACACTACCAGACCGATAGCTGCAATCCAGAAGAAATCAATTCCCCAAAGCTCTTTGATACCGAATACTTGTTGGAATACGAGGCCACCGGCATAAACAGTTACGGCTACTTTGGTCAATACATAACTTACAAGAGAAATAACAGATAAAATAGTACGTGATTGAGGATTATAACGACGCTCCAGGAATTCCGGCATTGTATATACCATGCTTCGTGTATAGAAAGGAACGAATACCCATCCCAAAATCAAGATCATCCATCCCTGGATTTCCCAGTGTGCCATAGCCATACCACTGGATGCTCCGGCTCCTGCCAGTCCGATCAAATGTTCCGAACCAATGTTTGATGCAAAGATAGAGGCACCGATTGCAAGCCATGTTGCGTCGCGTCCACCCAAAAAATAATCCGCCGAGTCATTTTGTTTTTGTCTGACTACCCAAACAATAATACCGATCAGAGCCAGAAAAAAGACTCCGATTACTAGCCAATCTAATGCTTCCACAATAAATATGATTTATAAGTTAATATTATTTCTCTACAGAGAATTTGAAAATACATTCGCTATTATAAGTTTGTCCCGGTTCCAGTACAACAGAAGGCCAGTCTGCCTTGTTGGGGCTATCTGGATAGTGTTGTGTTTCCAGGCAGACAGAAGCACGTTGGTTGTAAACGATACCTTTCTTTCCGGTTACGGTTCCATCAAGGAAGTTTCCTGTGTAAACCTGTACACCCGGTTCGTTGGTATATACTTCCAGAGTGATGCCGCTTTCAGGTGAAGTTAGTTTGGCTGCTACTTGAGAAAGATCTCCCTTAGTGTTGAGCACCCAGTTGTGGTCATACCCTTTTCCGTTCTTCAGTTGAACGAAATCATAATTGTTGATCTCTTTACCTACCGCTTTCGGAGTGATGAAGTCCATCGGAGTGTCTTTTACCGGAGCGATTTCGCCTGTAGTCATAAAAGTACTGTCTACCGGAGTATAATAGTCTGCGTTCACATACAGTATGTTGTCAGTTGAAGCTTTTGACGGATCACCAGCCAGGTTGAAGTAAGAATGGTTGGTCATATTGATGATCGTCTTTTTATCGGTAGTTGCGCTATATTTGATGTCGATAGCGTTGTCTTCAGTTAGTTTATAGGTCACTTTAGCTGTTACATTCCCCGGGAAGTTTTCGTCTCCGTCCGGTGAGACAAGTGTCAGTTCCAACGTTGTCGGATCAATCAGATTAGCTTCATAAACTTTGTATTGCCAACCTTTCGGACCTCCGTGCAGGCAGTGCCCGAAATTGTTTTGCGGCAGTTGGATGGTATCACCGTCCAATGCGAAACGTCCCTGGTTGATACGGTTTGCATAGCGTCCGATAGAAGCACCAAAGTCGCTGGGTACATTAATATAGTCAGCAATGCTGTCAAAACCTAAAACTACATCCTGCATCTTACCGTTCTTGTCGGGTACCATGACAGACACGATACGTCCTCCGAAGTTAGTGATGCATACTTCCATACCTGCCTTGTTCTTTAAGGTATAAAGAGCTGTTTGGGCATTGTTCACTTCTGTTTGAAATTTTACCGGGTCGAGACCGGACAAGGTCAGCTCGGAAGCCGGCTTGTTATTGCACGCAGCCAGCATCAGCGCGGCAAATCCTGCAAGTAGAAAATGTTTTTTCATGGTTTTATTTTTAATGTAAATGAGATGCTTATCTTATTTTGGGTGTAAAAGTAACACTTTCGTTTGGTGTATCAAATACACTCTTATATGTTGTGCAGCATAAATGGTGTATTTTATGATTTTCCATACACCTTATTATATATAAATGTACGCTTTCCATCCGTTTGTTTTTCATATAATAGAGCGTGCAAATAGGTGCTTTTTAATCTGGTTTCGTATTATAAATATCAGATGCGGATGGAAAATTGTGCAAATGAATGGAATTTGATCCTTTTTGACCGATAAACACCTATTAATGATAAATTTGGGTACGGAGAAAATAGAGAATCTGATTATCTTTGCATTTTAACTATATATAATTTTTTATTGAGAACCATGAGAAGATACGCAAATTTATTGGCAGTATTAGCCTTGTCTACTAACCTTGCCCTTCATGCGCAAACCAATGAGTTGGTGATACAGACGAAGAAGCTGGGTGCAGAAATCCAACCTACTATGTATGGACTCTTTTTTGAGGACATCAACTACGCTGCCGACGGCGGACTTTATGCCGAACTGGTGAAGAATCGTTCCTTTGAGTTTCCACAACACCTGATGGGATGGAAAACGTATGGAAAAGTGTCATTAATGAACGATGGTCCTTTTGAGCGTAATCCGCATTATGTGCGCCTTTCCGACCCCGGACACGCACATAAGCATACCGGATTGGATAACGAAGGTTTCTTCGGCATCGGTGTCAAGAAGGGAGAGGAGTATCGTTTCTCTGTTTGGGCGCGTTTGCCGCAAGGAAGTACGAAAGAAACATTGAGAATCGAACTTGTAGATACCCAATCAATGGGCGAACGTCAGGCACTTGTTGCAGGGAATCTTACGATTGATTCTAAGGACTGGAAAAAATACCAGATGATCTTGAAGCCCGGCAGTACTCATCCGAAATCCGTACTCCGTATTTTCCTTACCTCCAAAGGAACAGTAGATTTGGAGCACGTCTCCCTTTTTCCGGTTGATACCTGGAAAGGACATGAAAATGGGCTTCGTAAAGATTTAGCACAAGCATTGGCGGATATTCATCCCGGAGTCTTCCGCTTTCCCGGTGGTTGCATCGTAGAAGGTACCGACTTGGAAACTCGTTACGACTGGAAAAAATCAGTTGGCCCGGTAGAAAACCGTCCCTTAAATGAAAATCGTTGGCAGTATACTTTTACTCATCGATTCTTCCCTGATTATTATCAAAGCTATGGATTGGGATTCTACGAATATTTCCTGCTGTCTGAAGAAATGGGTGCGGCACCTCTGCCGATTCTGAATTGCGGACTTTCCTGCCAATATCAGAATAATGATCCGAAAGCTCACGTAGCAGTTTGTGATTTGGATAACTATATTCAGGATGCACTCGACCTGATTGAGTTTGCTAATGGAGACGTGAATACTACGTGGGGAAAAGTACGTGCCGATATGGGACATCCTGCTCCGTTTAATCTGAAGTTTATCGGTATCGGTAACGAACAATGGGGGAAAGAATATCCCGAACGTCTCGAACCGTTTATCAAAGCCATTCGTAAAGCTCACCCGGAAATCAAAATAGTAGGTAGCTCCGGTCCGAATTCCGAAGGAAAAGATTTTGATTATCTGTGGCCTGAAATGAAACGCCTGAAAGTTGATTTGGTGGACGAACATTTCTATCGTCCTGAAAGCTGGTTTCTGGCTCAAGGCGCCCGCTATGACAACTACGACCGTAAAGGTCCGAAAGTATTTGCCGGTGAATATGCCTGCCATGGAAAAGGAAAGAAATGGAATCATTACCATGCTGCTTTGCTAGAGGCTGCTTTTATGACCGGATTGGAACGTAATGCTGACATCGTTCACATGGCTACCTATGCTCCGCTTTTCGCTCATGTGGAAGGATGGCAATGGCGTCCTGATATGATTTGGTTCGATAACCTGAACTCTGTGCGTACCACTAGCTATTATGTACAACAACTGTATGCGCAGAATAAAGGAACAAATGTGCTTCCCCTTACCATGAATAAGAAAAATGTAACGGGAGCCGAAGGGCAGAACGGACTCTTTGCCAGTGCTGTTTACGATAAGGATAAGAATGAACTGATTGTAAAGGTTGCCAATACCTCCGCCACAGCTCAACCGATTTCCTTGAATTTTGAAGGATTGAAGAAACAAGATGTACTGTCTAATGGTCGTTGTATCAAACTTCGTTCGCTTGATTTGGATAAGGATAATACACTTGAACAACCTTTTGCCATCGTTCCGCAGGAAACTCCGGTATCTATTGAAGGCAACGTGTTTACTACCGAACTGGAACCCACTACGTTCGCGGTATATAAATTCACGAAGAAATAAGTAGAACTAATTAGATGTTATTGGATCAATAGGTTTTAGATTTTTGTTAATTGTAAAAAGTAAGGGCGGCTCCCATCACGGAAGCCGCCCTTCTTGATATATAGTTAAGTTATGATTATAATAACTTTTCAGGATGAGTTAGCTCTTCTACTAGCTCATATACAGTAGTACAAGGCTTGTGAGCCGCATAATCTGTTCCCGAAAATGATTCTCTTAAGCGTTGAGCGTGTTTGATGGCTAATGATTCATCTCCTGTACGTTGTAATATGTCGAAAGTTTCCGGTGATTTCTTTTTATATCGGTAGTTTGAATCATTTGTTCTATTTTGGATTTCCCTTTCTATTTTCTCAATGTATTGAGAACGGGATATGCCGCTATCCAAATATTGAAAATGTAGATAATACCAAAGTTCAAATGACTCATTAGACCATGCACAAAGAATATGATTCTTTTTTGCAAGCTGTATTGCATCATTGAAATCATTAAAGTCATCCTTGTCAAAAACAGCCCATACCCTGTCAAACTCTTTATTGGATTTATCACGAATAGCCACGGTCTCTTTGATAAGACTGACTGTCCCCTGACCCTTGCCTTCGATTGTGACTTCACGAATGTCCGAATAACGGTCTTTGATTAAAGCCCTGAAATAGTTAGGTTCAGTTCTTTCACCTTCACATACGATAAGGAAACTAACAGATACATTGCGTACTGCTACTTTTCTTTTTTTATCCAGTTTAGCCTGTCTTTGTTCTTTTTTTATTTCCTCAAACCGATGTTTCGGCAGCAGTCTACTCATAGTATGTTAGTCTTTAATATATGGAATTGCGCCATAACGTCCGTTGATATAATCCTTTTCAAAGTTACGGTCTTTTCGAATCTTGTTTCCTTCCGGTTCTCTGAATTCAGCTAATGAGTAGAGGTCGGTAGCTTCCGAATGATCTTTTTCCGTAAACCAAATCTGATCCCTACGGAATGTTTTAACATTCAGTAAATTAGTGTCGTGGGTGGCGAATATTAATTGGGCACCCTTGGGATTCGTTTCGGGGTTGTTAAAAAGTTTAATAATATGTTGAGTTAGCAGTGGGTGAAGCTTCGAATCGAGTTCGTCTACAACTAGTGAATCTCCGAACGCTAATTGACTAATAACTAAGGCTGCTAAATCAAATAGTTTGTTGGTTCCTGATGATTCATGCTCTTTCATAGAAAAACGGGTTTCTCCAATGATTTCTCCCTGTTCATTATATAAATTATGTATGGTGTATGCTTTGATTTCTTTTGCCAATTTTTCATCTTCGGGAAGTTCAAATCTGTTAAATCCTGCATTCATAGAGTTTAAGAAGTCTTGAATTTCTTGTTTGAAGCTAAGATTTGGATTTTTATTGTTACACATATCATTTGTAAATCCAGACCAAGATTCATGGTTAATGCCTGATATTACTAAAAAACTATCAATTTTGTGAATAATTTTTCTTGCAACTTCACCATTAAAAGAATCAATTGTCGATAAAAATAGTCCATTGTCACGTACCTTTTCTTCTAAACCTTTACCTTCATTATAATCGTCAGCTATTCCGATTCCTTCTTCCGTACGAATAAATAGGCATTTTTCCTTTTTCGCTTTTCCCTCTTTTGTATATAACCATTCTTCATAAACCTTCAGATTGTCTGCAGTAAAACCATACGTATATGTTTGGTTATCTATCAGTAATTCCATTTCAAAAAATGATGGTTCTTTGGCTGTTTCTTGGTTTAATAAGAAAGGAGTAATACCTAATTTATCTGTCGAATTCAATTTAGAAGAAGAATTTACGATGTCTCTAAACTTACCAATTGCCTTCAATAAATTACTTTTTCCACTTGAGTTAGCTCCATAAATAACAGCTGATGGAAGTAGTCTATATCCTTCTTTTTCTATAACAGATTCATTCAATTCCTTAATAGCGGTAGCTTCCATGCTCAAAACCTTTTTGTCTTTGAACGAACGATAGTTGCCTACTGTAAAATTGATTATCATATTGTTTTTATATTAAGTTGTCTATTCTATAGAACATGGCAAAGATACGAATAGTTTTAGATAATTCTCTTAAAATGAGAAATTTTCTCATTTTAAGAGAATGGGGTTGAGGTTGTGTGTTATTATGCCGTGTAAAAAGTAAGGGCGGCTTCCATCACGGAAGCCGCCCTTCTTAATTATTTAATAACGAATAAATTCTTATTCCAGTCTACGAGAACCGTCACCGATTACTACGTCATACACTTTCGGGCTTCTGCCGAATTTAGCTTTGAAAGCAGCTTTTGTTTTTTCAACGAAGTTGTCATACAACTCATCTTTAACAAGGTTGATTGTACAACCGCCGAATCCGCCACCCATCACGCGTGAACCGGTCACACCGTATTCTTTAGCGCAGTCATTCAGGAAGTCGAGTTCTTCGCAGCTTACTTCGTACAGCTTGCTCATACCATGATGAGTTTCGTACATCTTCTTACCTACAGTTTCGTAATCATCCTTTTCCAATGCCTCGCAAACGTCGAGTACACGTTGGATTTCTTCGATTACATATTCTGCACGCATATAGTCTTCAGCGCTGATATCAGCTTTTGCTTCTTCCAGCATAGCCATTGTACAGTCGCGCAGGAATTCTACGTGCGGATGTTTTTTCTGGATAGCGGCAACAGCAGCTTCACAGCTTTGGCGACGCTTGTTGTAAGCAGAAGAAGCCAATTCGTGTTTCACCACTGAATCCATCAGAACCAGGCGATAACCTTCCGGATGGAATGGGAAATACTGATACTCCAGTGAACGGCAATCCAGACGGATCAAGCTGCCTGCTTTACCGAATACGGAAGCAAACTGGTCCATAATACCGCAGTTCACACCACAATAGTTATGTTCTGTAGCCTGACCCACTTTAGCCAATTCAAACTTATCTATCTTGTTTTCACCGAACAGCTCGTTCAATGCGAAGGCATATGTACTTTCCAAAGCGGCAGAAGAAGACATACCTGCACCCAGAGGCACATCACCTGCGAAAGCAGTATTGAATCCCTTCACGTCAACGCCACGTTTGATCATTTCACGGCATACACCGAAAATATATCTTGCCCAGCTGGCACGTGGAGCATCCTCTTCGTTCAGACCAAATTCTACATAGTCTTTCAAGTCGATAGAGTAAGCTCTAACCTTGTCAGTACCGTTCGGTTTGATTTCAGCAATCATCCCTTTATCTACCGCTCCCGGAAAAACGAATCCACCGTTGTAGTCAGTGTGTTCGCCGATCAGGTTGATACGGCCCGGAGAAGCATATAGAAAGCCGGTAGTTCCGTCAAAGTGTTTAATGAATCGACTTCTTACGTATTCTGTATCCATGATATTTATATTTTAAAGGTGAATAAATTGAATTCTATTCTATGTGATTGTTTATTCCACAGGAATATCCTTATTTACATTCTTGCAACCTACCAGACCGTAGAACAACAGGTAAGCCAAAGCGGCGATAATAACCCAATAGCTAGGCATGAAACCAGCGATATCGGCTACTAATCCCTGAATTACAGGTAAGATACCTCCACCACATACCAGTACCATAAACAGACCGGAAGCAGCAGCCAGATATTTACCTAAACCTTCTACAGCAAGGTTGAAAATACCACCCCACATGATAGAAGTACATAAGCCCACTAATACCAGATACATGGCATTGATAGGAACTTCTGCAAATCCGAATGACAAACTACCGGTAGCGCTTTGTTGAAGTACAGGTAGATCAACCATTGTTTCTGTAGATGAGAAGATGGCAAGGAATACCAGAATCAAACCTAAAGCAGAAGTAAATGTAAGCATAGCCTTACTGGAGATTTTAGCACCAAGAGAAGCACCTGTCAAGCGTCCGATCAACATCAGGAACCAGTATGTTCCTACTACGAATCCCGAGATTGTAGAAGCGATACCTGCTCCACCTTTTTCTACAGGGTCTGTCAAGAATAAATTCAAAGTTCCCGGTACACCCACTTCAATACCTACATATACAAAGATTGCAATAGCTCCCAGGACGAAATGACGGAACTTCAAAGCACCTTTCATCAATTTACCGATAGGTTCTGTTGCGGCAGCGGCGTTAGGCTCTGGTATGCGTACAAACAAAAGCACGAAGAATGCGAAAGCGAACACAGCCATAGCGGTGTACATCACAGGGAATATTTGAGAAATAGTAGCTTTTTCGATAGATCCGGCGATAAGGATACCTACAAACATCGGAGTAATGGTAGCCATTACAGAGTTGAAAGAGCCACCTACCTGGATAAGCTGATTACCTTTGTTACCTTCGCCACCAAGTTTGTTCAGCATCGGGTTCACAACAGTGTTAAGCAAACACATAGAGAAACCTGCTACGAATGCACCGATCAAATAAACAGCGAAAGCCATTTCCGGGCTTGAATGGCCGGATAAGAACTGGATACCTACGCCTATGAAACCGATAGCTACTGCGATAAGTGCTGTTTTCTTATAGCCCACGCGTTGCAACAGGATACCGCTCGGAATACCCATTACTGCATAAGCAATAAAGTTTCCGAAATTTCCCAGCATACCTAACGCGTTTGATACGTCGAACTGGTTTTTCAACACGATACCCATAGGAGCAGCGAGGTTGGTAACAAATGAAATCATACCGAAAAGGAAAATCATCGTAATGATTGCAATGATTTTACCGTTCTTTTTTTCTTGTGTCATGGTTCAATAAAAATGTTAGTTTATAAAATTAGGTTAGTTATTTTTCAAGTCTTATTCTTCTACCGTAAATTTGTAGACAGTGATCTGTTGGTATTCATCACCCGGCAGCAAGGTAGCCGATGGGAAATGAGGTTTGTTCGGAGTATCCGGGAAACACTGTGCTTCAAAGCAGATAGCGCTTCTGGCAGGGAATGTAGCTCCGTGTGCACCTTCAAATCCGTTGAGCCAGTTGCCCGTATAGAGTTGTACACCCGCTTCGGTGGTATATACTTCCATGATACGTCCGCTTTCCGGGTCCTTGCAAGTGGCAGCCAGGTCGAGCGAACCGCTTTCCATCTTGTTCAGTACATAACAGTGGTCATATCCTGCACCGAAAATCAGTTGCTGGAATTTGTCGTCGATACGTTCGCCTACAGTGTGCGGAGCACGGAAATCCATCGGAGTACCCTCTACTTTGGCAATTTCACCGGTAGGGATAGAAACTTCGTCGATAGGCGTATAGAAATCAGCGTTGATCGTAACGATGTGGTTGTTAACGGTAGGAGTAGGGTTGGAAATACCGGCGAGGTTGAAGAAACCGTGGTTAGTCAAGTTAACGACTGTAGCTTTGTCGGTGGTAGCGCGGTATTCGATAGTCAGTGCATTTACTTCATTTTCCAGGCGGTAAGTCATTTCCACTTCCAGATTGCCGGGGAATCCCTCTTCGCCGTCAGCAGAAACATAGTTGAATTGCACTGTGCTCTCATCAATCTGGACAGCATCCCAAACACGGGCGTGGAAACCGGTAGGTCCACCATGCAGAGAGTTAGGTCCGTTGTTAATCGTGAGTTCATGTTCTTCGCCGAACAAGGTGAATTTTCCTTTCGCGATACGGTTGCCGTAGCGTCCGATAGTAGTGCTTAGGAAAGGTTCCGGGCTGTTGATGACGTGGTCGATGCTGTCGTGTCCGAGGATTACATTAGCATACTTACCGTTTTTGTCCGGTACCATGATAGAAAGAATGGCGCATCCGTAATTGGTTACAGCTACTTCCATTCCCTTTGTGTTTTTGAGGATAAATAAATCAGTTTTCTTATCATTTATATCCTTTTGGAAATCTTTCCGGCTGAGCCCTGATAGATTCCCTTCTGTTGGGAATGTGTTATTCATGTCTGGTATTATTAAAAATTTCCTGCAAATAAAGGGAAATTCTTTCTTACTCACAAATTATTCCGACTAAATATGACAGGTGCTTTAGGAAAGTTTAGCTTTATTACTTCATCTTCTTTGGATGCAAGGACAAAAGATGATTTCTTAAATGAATTTTCATCCTCCTTTTCTTAAAAACTGAACTATTTTTTGTATGTTTGTTCCCGGATTGTAACAATCCGAGCGAATTTAATCTAAGTTTATAACAAGAAAAACAAAAATGTATCCATTAAAATTCGAACCTATTCTGAAGCAGACGCTTTGGGGGGGCGACAAAATTATTCCGTTCAAACATTTGAATTCAGACTTGAAAGGAGTAGGAGAAAGCTGGGAGATTTCCGGTGTTGAGAACAATGAATCCGTAGTGGCTAATGGCCCGGATAAAGGTTTAACCTTAGCCGATATGGTAAGAAAGTATCGTGAGGAACTGGTTGGTGAAGCGAATTATGCTCGTTTCGGCAACAAATTTCCGCTACTCATTAAGTTCATCGACGCCAAACAGGATTTGTCAATCCAGGTACACCCAACAGATGAGTTGGCGAAGAAACGCCACAATTCGATGGGAAAAACCGAGATGTGGTATGTGGTAGATGCCGACAAAGGAGCTAAATTGCGTTCAGGATTCTCTGAACAGATTACCCCGAAAGAATATAAAGAACGCGTGTTGAACAATACGATTACCGACGTATTGCAGGAATATGAAATTCATCCGGGTGATGTATTCTTCCTTCCTGCCGGACGTGTGCACAGCATCGGGGCAGGTTCTTTCATCGCCGAGATTCAGCAAACTTCTGATATAACTTATCGTATCTACGATTTCAACCGTAAAGATGCGAATGGTAAAACCCGCGAACTTCACACCGATTTAGCCCGTGAAGCCATCAACTACGAAGTGTTGGATGACTATCGTACTAAATACGAACCACTGAAGGACGAACCGGTAGAACTGGTTGCCTGCACCTACTTCACGACTTCTCTGTATGATATGACTGAAGAAATCAGTTGTGACTATTCCGAACTCGATTCATTCGTGATCTTTATCTGTATGGAAGGATCATGTACAATGAGAGACAATGAAGGTAATGAACTGACTGTTAGTGCAGGAGAATCTATCCTGTTGCCTGCTACCACGCAAGATGTCACTATCACTCCCGAAGGAGGAAGTGTGAAATTGCTGGAAACATACGTATAGTGGTATCCCGCATATCGTTTAAGTCATCCGGCTTTGATCCATTGTAAGGATGGGCAAAGCCGGATGTTTTTTATAGAATGATTCGTTCTTTTGCCGTTTGCCAAATGGCATAATATATAAAATAACTAATGATGTAATGAGAAACAAAAAAGGATTTAGCCGGTGTGCGGAATTCTACATCGGCCGTTTACGAAAGGAGGGACGCTATTCTACGGCGCATGTCTACAAGAATGCTCTCTTTTCTTTCGGTAAGTTTTGTGGCACGTTCAATGTGTCGTTCAGACAAATCACCCGTGAGAGTTTACGGCGTTATAGTCAGTATCTTTACGAGTGTGGCTTGAAACCCAACACGATTTCTACGTATATGCGTATGCTTCGTAGTATCTACAATCGGGGAGTGGAGGCGGGTGGCGCGCCTTATGTGCCACGATTATTTCATGATGTTTATACCGGGGTGGATGTTCGTCAGAAAAAGGCTTTGCCTGCTGTCGAATTGCATAAGCTTTTGTATGAAGATCCCAAGTCGGAGCGTTTACGCCGTACGCAGGCTATTGCTGCCCTGATGTTTCAGTTTTGTGGAATGTCATTTGCCGATTTAGCCCATCTGGAGAAGTCGGCCTTGAATCAGAATGTGTTGCGATACAATCGTATTAAAACCAAAACTCCGATGAGCGTGGAAGTACTTGATACTGCAAAGGAAATGATTAATCAGCTCCGTAACAGGGGAGATTCTCATCCCGATTGTCCGGATTATCTGTTTGACATTCTTAGCGGCGATCGGAAACGTCAGGATGAAAGAGGTTACCGGGAGTATCAGTCAGCTCTCCGCCGATTCAACAATCGTTTGAAAGATCTGGCAAGAGCCTTACGTCTGCAATCTCCTGTCACTTCCTACACGCTTCGCCATTCCTGGGCAACGACAGCGAAGTATCGGGGAGTACCAATTGAAATGATTAGTGAATCATTGGGCCATAAATCTATTAAAACCACACAAATCTATTTAAAAGGCTTTGGGCTTAAAGAACGTACGGAGGTAAATAAAGGGAATTTATCTTACGTTAGAAACTGCTGTGTAGGCAGGGATAAGAGTATAAAGTTTTGATAATCAGAGCTGGTGTATGTGTGTTACTTCTTAGGTAACGGAACTTAAATTTGACGCAAAGATAGACAAAAACAGAGATAGTAAGCAAATATTCTTCCATTTTTTTTCATTTTATCTAAAATATAGGGAAAAAACTATCTGAACATGAAATAACTTTATTTTCATGCTCTATACTTTTTATTGCCTAATCTCCGGATTTTTCCTGTTGAGTATTAGGCAGTTTCCTTCTTACGCCCTATTTCTATATGTGATTTCCATTTTTTATTGAGATGTGTGCCTTGTGTATGTATTGTCCGTTACCTAAGAAGTAACGGAATAACATGGGGTAAAAAAACATGATTTTAACAAAACCAAAATCACTTAGTGCTGGGCCTAGCGATGGGACAGGGGAAGGCGTAGCACACTCTAAACGCTGGTATGTTGCTCTGGTTCGAATGCACCACGAGAAGAAGGTATCCGAACGTTTAGACAAAATGGGGATCGAGAATTTCGTTCCTGTCCAACAAGAAATTCATCAGTGGAGTGACCGTCGTAAGATGGTGGAGTCTGTCCTTCTTCCAATGATGGTGTTTGTACACGTTAATCCGAAAGAGCGCAAAGAAGTTCTAAGTTTTTCTACAGTGAGCCGTTATATGGTGATGCGTGGTGAGAGCTCTCCAGCGGTGATTCCAGATGAGCAGATGGCTCGTTTTCGTTTCATGCTCGACTATTCAGAGGAAGCTATTTGTATGAACAGCTCTCCTTTGGCACGTGGTGAGAAGGTTCGTGTTGTGAAAGGACCTCTGACCGGGCTGGTTGGTGAACTGGTCAATGTCGATGGCAAAAGCAAGATTGCCGTCCGGCTGAATATGCTGGGATGCGCTTGCGTCAATATGCCTATTGGTTATGTCGAGGCTATCTGCGAGAAAAACTAATCCAGTCATCATTTATCCACCATTTACATGAATACGAAATTATCCGGTGCTTTTGCACTGATATTCTTTTTCTTCTTTCTCTCGGCTTGCCAGTCCTATAAGAAAGTACCTTACTTACAGGATGCGGAGATTTTGAAACAGGCGAATACGCAAGTTGCGCCTGTTCAGGACGCAAGGCTGATACCGGGTGATGAAGTTTCCATTCTTGTTTCCACTTCCGATCCGGTTGTTTCGCAGCCTTTCAATGCGCAAGGCAGTACGTTTCTATTGGACGATCAGGGAAATATCAATTATCCGGTTTTAGGTAAACTTCCTTTGAACGGTTTAACAAGTCGTGAAGCTGAAAACCTGATAACGGATAGACTGAAATCTTACGTGAAAGAAAGACCTACGGTAGTAGTCCGTATGTCCGGCTTTAAAGTTTCAGTTTTGGGCGAAGTGGCCTCTCCCGGTGTTTATCCGGTAGTGAATGAGCAGATCAATGTGCTCGAGGGCCTTGCCATGGCAGGAGATCTGACCATTTATGGTGTTCGTGATAATGTAAAACTAATCCGCGAAGACAAGAACGGGCATAAACAGTTTGTTACACTCAATCTGAACGACGCGGATTTGTTATTATCTCCTTACTATCAGTTGCAACAGAATGACATCCTGTATGTCACTCCCAATAAAACCAAAGCACAGAGCGCGGACATCGGCACAAGTACTACGATGTGGATTTCGGGATTTTCTATCTTAGTGTCTATTGCCAGTCTGCTGGTCAATATACTTAGATGATCCTTACAACTCTCCATATTCTTTGATACAGTTAAAACATGGACACTCCTTCATCGGATTTAAATCATGATGGCCTACAATCAATGCTTTGGGGAATCTTTTCCTCAATTCGCGGAGCAAAGCGAGCAAGGAACCTCGTTGCGCCAATGTACGTGTGTCTTGGGGACGTCCGGCAATATCCAGCCCTCCTTCGTAACAAATACCTATCGAATGGGTGTTATGGTCACGGCAGTGTGCCCCGACCTTTTCCAGAGGACGGCCCTGGCAAATTTCTCCATCGCGGGTGATGTAGAAATGGTAACCGATGTCACGGAATCCACGGTGTTGGATATGATCTTGTCGGCAAGCCTCCGCCGAAAGGAATTTTCCTTCCGGCGTGGCACTGCAATGAATGATAATCAGCGTAATGGTGCGCATGGGGCTACATACAACTTTGTACTCCGATCAGGCCTCCGATAGCGGTGGCAACGGTGATAATCACTTTGATAATGAAGCTCCATACGGAACGGGGAGAAGATGAATTACTCATGACATTGTTTTTTTAAGATTAAAAATTGGATTTAAATAAGATAAGTCCTTCACTAAATGAAGGACTTACAGAAGATAAGAAACTAGGATTAGGCAGCCGGGTCAGGTGCTTCACCGCTTCCGCCCGGATTCGGATCAGGAGTATTGCCTGAATCGGAATCTCCACCAGGGGTAGTTGGTTTCTGATATTCCGCTTGCTGCTTCAGTTGACTGTCGAGTTTCAGGTTGGTAGTCGACAAATTACCGGTGGCACGAGCTTTCAGGCGCATACCTGTGATGTTTTTCTCTAACGAAAAATCTTCCAGTGTTTCAGCCGCCTTACTTCGGATGCCCACACCAAAGATGGCAAGGTCGTCGATTTTCACACATTTGCCGTCGAGCAGCAGTTCCTTGATACAGTCTACCATGTCGGAAAGCACACCTTTGATGACACCACCGGAATACGGTGAATTGTGTTTCGACATGTGTTCGGCAAGCTTGGCCAAATCAAACGTCTCGTCGCTTACCGCACGGGCGAACCACTTGCCTGCATTCAGGCCTTTTTGCTGTTGGTTTTGATAAATTTTGTAACGAATCATAAAACAATAAATTAAAGGGTTAAACATTGTGTCCGGGGATTCTTTTCCCTTTCGACGATACAAAGATACAACCCTGAAACCCGCAGAAATCAATAGTCTACAGTTGCATGCGATTGTTGTCAATTATACGCAGTAACGGTCGGTTATTCAATGGAAAAACGTAGGATATGTGAATATGTTTTGTTATTTTTGTAACTGTAAATCAGAAACTTATTCATCATGAACGAATTCAAAATACGCGCCTACGGCCGCATGGAACTGGCTCAACTTTATTCTCCGGAACTAACTGACATTGCTGCATATCGAAAGATGAAGAAATGGATCTCTTTATGTCCCGGACTTCTGCAACGCCTGTACGACTTAGGTTACGAATCAAAGCGCCGCTCATTCACCCCGTTGGAGGTGAGAGTGATTGTAGACGCCTTGGGAGAACCTTAGAAGAGCGGAAAAGTAAAGCACCGCTTTAGCAGTCGTAAAGCTATGCTTTACCACCTCTAAAGCGCCGCTTTAGGATTCATGAAACGTCCTGTTGTTATATAAATGCAAAAAATGCACTTTTTCCGAGGGCTCCCTAACACACGCACACATGCGTGCGCGTATAAACGCCTTTATCGTCTGTATTGATAAGCAATCCTTTTTTTATCAGACGGTTCAGCCAGCTAAGAGCAGTGTTAGGTTTGATTTTCATCTTTTCAGCCTGCTCCAACAACTGTGCGCGGGTGAACTGGTTGCCCATTATTTCAAAAAGTGCATCCCGGTCGGCATTGGCTCTATGTTTGACCTCTGTGGAAGGAAGAAAAGATAAGATATGTGTGGCATGACGATAGAGCGGAGTTACAAGCTCCAGCACCGCATGGAAATCTTCAGCGGTGATTGTCACATCCCAACGGGTGATAATGCCGTCTTTGATATTATCGGTGGCAATCTCCTTGTCAGGAGTCAGCAGAGGGGCGGAAGAACCTTTGAACTGATAAGGCTGGTCGCATTCCAGTGCACGTATCATAGCTATTTCTGCCATGATACGGCACGTATTGACAGCCAGACGGGCTATGGAACTACTCATTTCGTTATCGTTGGCAAGTCCCGAACGGAAAAAAAGATCGGCAAAGAGGGCATTGAACTCTTGCTTTTGTTCATCAGTGAGCCGGAGTGTATGAAGTCCGTGTGTTTTCATCAGGTCCAGTTGCTTTTTCCATTCCAGGCCTATGCCTGTGAAGATGGCTTCCAGATCGGTTTCGCCACTTTCAAACTGGTTGATCCATGTCCATATACCGTGCATATAATAAAACAGCTGGCGCGAGAAAAGACCGTTCTCTGTCGAGGGAATGAGTGGTTTTACTTGCGCGGGTGTACCGGAAAGCAGGACGGAAAGATAGCTTTTCTTTACTTCCCGGTATTCCTGGTCGGTGCGCCGGTTGTACGACAGACGGTCGTGGTCGAATGCTTTGCGGAGCGTATCGCTCCAGTGTCCGTATTCAGAACCGATAGCAGCGGAGATGGTATCCGCTTCGGTTTCGCAGATAAGTCCTGTGCCATTGGCATCCATGATATTTTGCAGAATACCCGTTCCGGTGTTATTGCCCGAGATGAGGAACATTTTATTCTTGGGCATTTGAGGAGCTTCCATTTTGCAGCGCTCCTTTCCCATGGTATCGTATGCGGCTTTCTCTTTTTTGTAGGCCTTGACCTCTTCCGCTACTTGTTGGCGGATCTCGTCATGAATAGGCTCCACAAGCAGACGGATGAACGAAAGAATTCCCTTACCCGAGGCGGAAGGAGCTACAATAAAACTTTGCAGGCAAGGAGACTGGAGTTTGCCGGCGTATGGACATCTCACATATCGCTCCATGCTGGCACCTATGGCGGTCAATGCTCCGAGCAGCATGACATCGCGTTGTGTAGGGCTGGTGGCATAACTCATGATGAGCAACAGGATTTTCGGCCAGTCCGCTTCGGTGAAAGAAGGCAATGGCTGGTTCGGGTCACTCCCGTCCTGCAGCTCTTCGGATTCGTCCGGTTCTTCATTGTCCACCTTATTATATACGTGCGTGTGTGTGAGGTTTTTGGACGGTGCATTTCCTGCATTTTTTGCATTTTTCCGGTGGTTCATCACTCCCTCTTTGCAGAGAGTTACACCCGCCCTTTCAGCAAGATGGAATGCAGTGCCCAGATGGACGTCTCCATGCCGGGTAGTAAGTGCGTTAGAGAATATCCGTTCGGCATGTTCCCGTTCGTACTTGGCAGACACCCGGCACAACCGATGGAAAAACTCGCGTCCCGCTTCTCCGCAATCCGTTGCGATGGCGAACGCCAGTTGTACATATTCAGCATACGTAGGGGCAATATCCGCTCCTGCAGTTTCAACCGCTTCACAGAGGCGGCATAACGATTCAATTTCGTTCATAATTTAAATTTATAGTTTTTAATATCTAATTATTTGCTGTTTCTAAACAATGCTCCCGGATCATGACTAAGAAAGCAAGACCTTACAATGTCCTTGCCGGAAAAGTCTACCCCTTTGCGTTTTTCTCCGAAGGGAACGGGTGCCCCTGTACCATAAAGCAGCACGGTGAACATCATTGCCAGTTTCATATTTTCGATGATACTGTTTGTGTCGTTAGCCATGGGTAAATGATCGTAGGGTACGAATGCTTTCACACCCCGTCCGCTGGGACTGATAAACGTGAGTACAGGATGCAGAAGGTGGTCATTAAACAATGTACTGCGCATTTCCACTGCCTCCTGATAGGAATCGAGATGGTCGATATCTACCACCACCAGATGTGAAGAAGCTACGAAACATTTGCTGTTTCGACGCGAGAACGTACCACAGGGAGTCACATAAGGCAATAGTGATGCCTTTGCTGTCCGTATATCTCCGGAATTGCGTACTTGCTCGGTCAGAATTTTGAGATTCTCGTTGCAGGTTATCATTTGAAAAACTTGTTCTACGGAGACTTCGCAAGAGGGAATCAGTGTTGCAGGAGTAACAATCCGTCCCTGTTCATTTTTGATGGGAGCAATGGGAGGCATGAAATAAGACATTCTAAAATCGTTTGTCATAATGTTTATTATTTGAAGTTATCGCCTTGAATTTTCAAAACGCGGTGCGAAGGTAGAAATAGCTTTTAAATATATCGTTCAGACATGTCTGAACGGATATGCATAAAATTAACATATAACACAATGTATTTAACAACTAATAAAATTATAAACATGAAAAAATTTAATCATCCCGTACTGGGCCATTTCATCGCAGAGCAGTTTGAACGTGCTCACTTGTCAATAGAGGCTATGCGTAAAGAAATCCACATGGGAAAACCCACTTATTACAAGATGACATCTGGGGAGATTTACGTCTAAGTGATTTTACCCGTCTTTTTTCCTATTACTATGACAATCTCACAAAAGAAGAGTTTCGAGCCAAAATGGTAGAATGGGGAGAACTTTATATTGAGTATAGGGAGAAAAATGAGGATATGGATGAAAATCTAAATCAAGAATAAAGTAATGCAGGAAGTCCAAGGTTTTAATAAAGTCCTAAAATCTTTTGTCCTTTCAGGGGACATCATCTTACTGAACTTACTGTTGTGGGTGTTTGGTTCTCTTTGGGGAAACCGTTCTCCTTTTGAGTTTTCCATGCCTCTTTTCCAGAACATGGCTTTGATGACTTTATGTTATCTGGTTTGCAACATTCGTTCTGGAGTGATTCTTCATCGTCCGGTGGTTCGTCCGGAGCAAATCATGCTTCGGGTGGCACGGAACATGATTCCTTTTGTATTGATGGTGCTGGGGCTTTCGTACATATTCCATTTTGAATGTGTTAACCTGCGTCAGCTGGGGGCATTTTATGTAGTTCTCATTATCGTTATTATTTCTTATCGCCTGACGTTCCGATCTATTCTGGAGTTTTATCGCAAAAGTGGGGAAAATGTCCGAAAGGTAGTACTGGTGGGTAGCCATGAAAATATGCAGGAACTTTATCATTCCATGACGGATGATCCGACATCAGGATATCGTGTACTGGGGTATTTTGAAGATTTCCCATCAGAACGCTATCCTATGAATATTGCATATTTGGGGCAGCCGTGCGAAGCTGTTGATTATTTGACCCGTAATGTGGGAAAGGTAGACCAGCTTTATTGCAGTCTTCCTTCTGCCCGTAGTGCTGAAATTGTGCCGATTATCAACTATTGTGAGAACCATCTGATTCGTTTTTTCAGCGTTCCCAATGTCCGGAACTATCTGAAACGGAGAATGTATTTTGAAATGTTAGGTAATGTTCCGGTACTTTCTATCCGTCGTGAGCCACTTGAGTTATTGGAAAATCGTATTGTGAAACGTAGCTTTGATATTATTTGCTCGCTACTGTTCCTTTGTACCTTTTTCCCGATTATATATATCATTGTGGGACTGGCTATAAAGATAAGTTCTCCTGGACCTGTCTTTTTCAAACAGAAACGAAGTGGTGAGGATGGTCGTGAATTTTGGTGCTATAAATTTCGTTCAATGCGGGTGAATGCACAAAGTGATACGCTTCAGGCTACGGAATGTGATCCTCGTAAAACCCGTATCGGTAATCTGATTCGCAAGACGAATGTGGATGAGCTTCCTCAATTTATTAATGTACTGAAAGGGGATATGTCTTTAGTGGGCCCCCGTCCGCACATGTTGAAGCACACAGAAGAATATTCCCATTTAATAAATAAATATATGGTTCGTCATTTTGTGAAACCGGGTATTACAGGCTGGGCACAGGTGACAGGTTTTCGTGGAGAAACGAAGGAGCTTTGGCAGATGGAAGGACGTGTGCAACGTGACATCTGGTATATCGAGCATTGGACGTTCATTCTGGACTTATATATCATGTATAAGACTGTGTGTAATGTCATCCGCGGGGATAAAGAGGCTTATTAGGTGAGGAATTGGAAATTGAGTAAAAATTAAATCAATAGTTGTAAAATTACATGAGTAGGTGGTTATGAGAAGACTGAAAAGATTGACATTGGGTGCGTTACTTGCTTTTTTGCTGGTATCCTGCCAATCATATAAGAAAGTGCCTTATTTGCAGGATACGGCTTTTGTGAATGATACAGAACAGACTGTTCGTCAGACAGGTGTGAAGGTTATGCCCAAGGATTTGTTGACGATTGCCGTATCTTGTTCTACTCCGGAACTGGCTGCACCTTTCAATCTGGTAAATTCGGGTACTGCTAGTGGAACGGAGGGAAAGATGGTAGGACAAGGAAACGCATCACCTGCTCTACAGCAGTATTTGGTAGATAATCAGGGGAATATCAACTTTCCAGTATTGGGTGAGATTCATGTAGGTGGATTGACTAAACTGGAGATAGAAAATCTGATAATAGATAAGTTGAAGGTTTATTTGAAAGAAGCGCCGCTTGTAACTGTGCGTATTGTTAATTATCGGATTTCGGTATTGGGAGAGGTTACTAAGCCAGGAAGCTTTGTTGTCTCTAACGAAAAGATTAATTTGTTGGAAGCGCTCGCCATGGCAGGTGATTTGACTATTTATGGTATGCGTGATAATGTGAAATTAATCCGGACTGGACAAGATAATAAGCAGGAAATTATTACTATGGACTTGAATAAAGCTGAAACGGTATTGTCTCCTTATTATCAGTTGCAGCAGAATGATATAATTTATGTGACACCTAATAAGACTAAGGCGAAGAATTCGGATATTGGGGCCAGTACCAGCCTGTGGTTCTCTGGCATTTCAATTTTGATGTCAATAGCCAATTTATTAATAACTATATTACGATAAAATTAATAAAATAATTGATCAACAATGAAAGAAAACCCGTACGAAAATAATATGAATGAACAGGATGAGGAGAAAATCAATTATCAGGAACTTCTTTTCAGATATATAATCCATTGGCCTTGGTTTGTCGCTTCTGTTTTGGTCTGTCTGATTGGTGCCTGGGTGTATTTACATTTTCAGACTCCCGTGTATCAGGTTTCCGCTTCCATCATGATTAAGGATGACAAGAAAGGCGGCGGTTCTACAGATTTGGAGAACTTGGGAATAGGTGGAGTAATTACTTCCACGCAAAGTATTGATAATGAAATAGAAGTCTTACGTTCAAAAACGATATTGAAAGAAGTGGTCAATAATCTGGAACTTTATATCACTTATTATGATGAGGATGAATTTCCGGAAAAAGAGTTATATCAGACTTCTCCAGTCATAGTAAACCTGACTGCCCAAGAAGCGGATAGATTGCCGGGTTCTGCTTTGCTTGCCATGAAATTGTCTCCCGAAGGCGTTCTGGATGTAAATCTGAAAGTCGGTTTGAATGAATATAATCAGCGTTTTGAGAAACTGCCTGCCGTCTTACCTACTGACGCGGGTACGTTTGGATTTGCGTTGAAAGATTCATTGTCAGGTGGTCAGATGGAGGGGTATAAAGGTGAACGGCATATCCGCGCAGTGGTCAGCCGGCCATTTGAAGTGGCAAAGGGATACCAGGGCGCGTTAAGTATAGCCCCGACTTCTAGGACTACTTCTGTTGCCGTGGTCTCATTGATGAATACGAATATACAACGTGCCCGTGACTTTATCAATAAGTTGATGGAGATGTATAACCGGAATACGAATAATGACAAGAATGAGGTGGCTGAAAAGACGAGGGAATTTATCAATGAGCGTATTAAAATTATAGACGAGGAACTGGGTAGTACGGAGGATAAGCTGGAAGCTTTTAAAAGAAACGCAGGCTTGACGGACATTAGCAGTGACGCTCAATTGGCCGTATCCGGAAATGCGGAATATGAGAAGAAACGTGTGGATAACGGAACACAGATAAATTTAGTTCGTGACCTCATTAAATACATCAATAATCCGTTGAATGAGTATGAACTGTTGCCTGGTAATATTGGTTTGTCTGACGCCGGACTGACCACCCAGATCGGACGTTATAATGAATTGATCATCGAACGTAAGCGTTTGCTTCGTACTTCTACGGAGAGTAACCCGATGATTGTGAATCTGGATACAAGTATTCGTGCAATGAAGTCAAACGTGCAGGCTGCAATTAATGGAACTTTGCAGGGTTTGCTTATTGTCAAGGCTGATTTGGAGCGTGAGGCGGGCCGCTTCTCCCGTCGTATCAGTGACGCTCCGGGACAGGAACGGCAATATGTGAGTATTGCACGTCAACAGGAAATCAAGGCAGGGCTTTATTTGATGCTTTTGCAGAAACGTGAAGAGAATGCTATTACATTAGCTGCTACTGCGAATAATGCCAAGATTATTGACGAACCAGTGGCGACAGGAGGACCGCTTTCTCCAAAACCTAACATGATTTATATGATTGCTCTGGTATTAGGAGTAGGTTTGCCTGTCGGCGTCATTTTTCTGATAGGTCTAACAAAATTCAAGATTGAAGGTCGTGGTGATGTGGAGAAATTGACTCGTCTGCCTATTGTAGGAGATGTGCCTTTGACTGCTGAAAAAACAGGTTCCATAGTTGTATTTGAGAATCAGAATAATCTGATGAGTGAGACTTTTCGTCATATCCGTACTAACCTTCAGTTTATGCTTGAGAATGATCAGAAAGTAATTTTGGTGACTTCAACAATCAGTGGTGAAGGTAAGTCATTTGTTTCCTCGAATCTCGCTATCAGTCTTTCTTTATTAGGAAAGAAAGTGGTAATTGTCGGTCTTGATATTCGTAAACCCGGTTTGAATAAAATTTTTAATATTTCTCGAAAAGAACAGGGTATCACTCAATATCTGTCGAATCCAGAAAAGAATCTGATGGATTTCGTTCAGGTTTCTGATGTAAGTAATAGCTTGTATATTCTTCCCGGTGGAACGGTTCCTCCCAATCCTACGGAACTGTTGGCTCGTGACGGCTTGGACAAGGCGATTGACACGTTGAAGAAAAACTTTGACCATGTGATTTTGGATACCGCCCCAATCGGTATGGTGACGGATACCTTGCTCATAGGACGCGTGGCGGATTTGTCTGTCTATGTCTGCCGTGCGGATTATACCCGAAAAACGGAGTTTACGCTGATTAACGAACTGGCTGAAAACAATAAGCTACCCAATCTCTGTACGGTAATTAACGGTCTGGATCTTCAGAAGAAGAAATATGGCTATTATTACGGTTATGGTAAATATGGCAAGTACTATGGTTATGGCAAGCGTTATGGCTATGGATACGGCTATGGAGAACATACGGTAAAGGAAGAATAAATATCTAAAATAGTAAGTACTCAACAATAATAATATATGAATATAGCAATTGTAGGCACAGGCTATGTTGGCTTGGTGTCCGGTACTTGTTTTGCAGAAATGGGTGCCACAGTGACTTGTGTTGACGTAGATACCGATAAGATCAGCAAGTTGAAAGCCGGTGAAATGCCTATTTATGAACCGGGGTTGGAAGAATTGGTAAAACGCAACGTTGGCTATGGGCGTCTTCACTTCACAACAGATTTGATCGAAGTTTTGGATGATGTGGAAGTCGTCTTTTCCGCAGTAGGAACTCCTCCTGACGAAGATGGTAGCGCCGACCTGAAGTATGTGCTTGCCGTAGCCCGTCAGTTTGGACAAAATATCAATAAATATACCATTCTGGTCACCAAATCTACTGTACCTGTGGGTACTGCTAAAAAGGTGAAAGCTGTCATTCAAGAGGAGTTGAACAAGCGTGGGGCAGATGTTCCTTTCGATGTAGCCAGTAACCCCGAATTCTTGAAAGAGGGTGCCGCTATCAAAGACTTTATGAGTCCTGACCGGGTGGTAGTTGGCGTTGAGAGCAAGAAAGCTGAAGAGGTGATGACCAAGCTCTATCAACCTTTCTTGCTCCAGAATTTCCGTGTAATTTTTATGGATATACCTAGTGCTGAAATGACCAAGTATGCTGCTAACGCCATGCTGGCCACCCGTATCAGCTTTATGAACGATATAGCTAATTTGTGCGAGCGAGTAGGGGCTAACGTAGACCATGTACGCAAAGGTATTGGGGCTGATGTGCGTATCGGGCAAAAATTCCTTTATGCCGGTTGCGGATATGGTGGTAGCTGTTTCCCGAAAGATGTGAAAGCTTTGCTGCATACAGGTATCGACAACGGTTATCACATGGAGGTGATTGAAGCGGTGGAACGTGTCAACGACCGTCAGAAGAGTATTGTTTATGATAAACTTATCCGTTTGATGGGTGATGTAAAAGGAAAGACCATTGCTATGTTAGGTTTAGCTTTTAAACCTGATACAGACGATATGCGCGAGGCTCCGGCTTTGGTCGTGATTGATAAGTTACTAAAGGATGGCGCTACCGTGAAAGTGTTTGATCCCATCGCTATGCCTGAATGTAAACGTCGTATCGACAATGTTGTGAATTATACTGAAAGTCTCTATGACTGTGCCGATGGTGCTGATGCGTTGCTATTAATGACTGAATGGAGACAATTCCGCTTACCTACTTGGAACGTGATTCAGAAAGTTATGAAGGATAAATACATTGTAGATGGACGTAACATTTGGAATCGGAGAGAGCTGGAGGAGATAGGATTTAAATACACTCGGATTGGTGAGAAATAAGGTATAAATTATTGACGATATTTTTTGTGTTTAAAGTAAAGTGCATACTCCTCGATTGAATACAAAAAATAATAATACTATTCATGATAGAATCAAGAACTACTAAAAGTATCAAGAATGCTAAAGTGGCCCTGATATATTATTTCCTACAATTAATTTTAGGTTTTTTTTCTCGAAAAGCATTCTTTGATTATTTAGGAAGTGAGGTTTTGGGGTTAAATACTACAGCTTCTAATTTACTTAATTTTCTAAATTTAGCAGAATTGGGTGTGGGCATGGCTGTCGGATATTTCCTCTATCAACCGTTATTTGATCAGGATCATGATAAAATTAATAAAATAATATCTTTACAAGGATGGATTTATCGGAAGATAGCCTATTTCATTATTGTTGCGTCTTTGGTTTTAATGGGCTTTTTTCCTCTGATTTTTGCAAAATCACCTCTTCCTCTTTGGTATGCTTATAGTACATTTAGCGTATTGTTGTTTAGTGCGTTAATCGGTTATTTTGTAAATTATCGACAGATCTTATTGAATGCGGATCAAAAGAATTATAAAGTACAAAAAACAATACAGGGATTCGCAATTTTAAAAACAATCATTCAAATAGTTGGAATTACCTATTTACCTTGTCCCTTTGTTTTTTGGTTAGTGATTGAAGTGATTTTTTCTGTCATATCGGCTTTGATTCTCAATTTAGTTTTGAAGAAGGAATATCCATGGCTTCACACACAAGTAAAGGAAGGTAAGAACTATTTAAAAGAGTATCCTGATGTTTTGACAAAGACAAAACAGGTGTTTTTTCATAAACTTTCTTATGTGATTCTTTCGCAAAGCAGTCCTTTGATCCTATACGGTTTTACTTCTTTGTCTGCTGTTGCATTATATGGCAATTATCTCTTGATTACGACTAAACTTTCAACTCTCATTAATAGTATGTTCAACAGTACTGCGGCTGGAATTGGAGATTTGGTAGCAAGTAAGGATAAAGTCCGTATTATGAATGTCTTTTGGGAGTTGTATGATTCGCGTTTATGTATAGCTACCATAGTATTGCTATGCTTATTCTATCTAACAGAACCTTTCATTACTATATGGTTGGGTAGCGAATACCTGCTGAGTACAAAGTTTTTAATTCTTCTTCTTTGTTTAACTGGAATTTCTTTTTTAACATCTACCATAGAATCCTACAAAATAGCATATGGGCTATTTCAAGATATTTGGGCTCCGGCTATTGAAGCAGTTTTAAATATTAGTTTATCTATACTTTTGGGGTATTATTTTAATATTGAAGGAATCATTGCTGGAATTCTTTTGAGCCAACTATTTCTTTTGGTGTTATGGAAGCCTTATTTTTTATTCAAAGAAGGTTTCTTAATGAAGCCAATTATATATTTTAAGTCTTTAGGCGTACGTTTAATAATTCTTCTACTAATAATCTTTGTATGTAGATATGTATTCTCTTTTTTACCTTTAGCATGCATAGACAATTATTGGGATTGGATGCTTTATGGAAGCGTCGTCTTTGCTTTTGTTTCAATTTTCACTTGTGTCACATTTTATATCTTTTCAAATGGTGTGAGAGATTTTGTTGGTAGGTTGAATAGGGTTATACAAACTCGTTGGTTTAAGTAAATCTTATTGCAAATAGTTGATAGTTAAGTAAATATTGTATTTAATAATATGTTGAATGATAAGTTTTTTTCTGTAGACCGAATTGTCTTTATGAGTTTTGCAGATAGTAAATATGCTCCTATGCTTAAAAGAATAAAGACAGAAGCTCTGAACTCTCATTTTTTTCTGTGGTACGAACCTTTAGTGAAAAAGATTTTGAGAAGGATTACAAGAAGAAATATAAGGAGCGTTTCAAACTGCGAGGATTTGGTTATTGGATGTGGAAATCCTATATGGTAAGAAGGATGCTCAAGGAGATGAAAGATAATGATATACTAGTTTATTCAGATAGCGGATGTATGATAAATGCTAATGCTAAAAAACGTTTTGAAGATTACATTTCATACGTAAAACAAGTCCAATCAGGTATTCTTGTGTTTGCTCAAATAGAGTTACTAGAAAGTGCATATACAAAGGCTGATATATTTGCTTATGCGGGATGCTTGAATGATTCTTCTATAACTTCTACTCCCCAATTTTGGGGAGGGATTTTCATTATTCGGAAATGTCAGCAATCTGTTGAGTTCGTAGAAAAATGGTATGATTTGTCTCATAACCACTTTTCGTTGATTACAGATGAACCTTCGAAAATCAAAAATTTTCCAGATTTTATTGAAAATAGGCATGATCAGAGTGCTTTATCTGTGTTAGTAAAACCTTACAAACCTTATATTGTTGATGATAGGGAAACATATACTACAGGAAGTTTTCATGAAGAGCTTGCTTTATTTCCTTTTTGGGCGACTCGAAATAGAAAATGTTCCTGGATTTATCTCAAAAAAGATGGTTTGAAAAAGCGGTTTCATAAATTCCTTAGGATATTTAAATGAAAGAATCAACTGTATTGTTTTTAAGAGGAGTCTGTAAGAGGTTATTTCCTCTAAAAGAAAAGCCGGCTCCTCCTTGTGAAAAAAATAAAGATAAAATTCAATCAATCATAAAAGAAATGATTGAATCAGGAAGACCATTGATGGTTGCCCGCTTTGGTAGTATTGAGTTAACATCGTTGGAAAATGCCTTGTATATCAAGGAAAAACAAAGTATCTGGAATTATATATGTTGGCGTGGAGAACCTAATTATCTGCATAAAGCTCAAGCGAATTCTTTATGCAATAATGCAGGATTTTTTCCTATGCCTACAGAAGAAACAATGTTACGATTCCTTGAACTGATGAGGGAGGATATGTTACAAGTGGATGTACTAGGTAGCTGGCGGTATAATGAATGTTGTTTTGAAAAGGAATTGAGCAGGTCAATTAAGGTGGATCGTGAACTAATGACTCCATTATTGACAGATCGCCCTTGGACTGCTACACTAAAAGGTAAGCGTGTATTGGTAGTACATCCATTTGCTGAAACCATAGAGATGCAGTACAAGCATAGAGAAATGTTATTTCCTAATACCGATATATTACCAGAATTCACACTTTATACATTAAAGGCTGTTCAAACTCAAGCAGGCACACCTTCTCCTTTTAAAGATTGGTTTGAAGCATTGCAATATATGAAAAATGAAATAGATAAGATTGATTATGACATCTGTCTTTTAGGGTGTGGAGCCTATGGCTTTCCTTTAGCGGCCCATTGTAAACGCATGGGCAAGCAAGCCATTCATTTAGGTGGGGTATTACAACTTTTATTTGGTATAAAAGGGAAACGTTGGGAAGTAGAGAGCACATATAAGACTACTTATAATTATATGAGCTACTATAATGAATATTGGGTACGTCCTTTGGAGAGTGAGAAACCGCAGAATGCCAATTCTGTAGAAGGCGGATGTTATTGGTAATGCTTATGGATAGGATAAAACATTTAGATGTTCTTAAATTCTTCGCTATTTATTTAGTCGTATTGGGACATAGCATTCAAGTGGTTGAGAAGGATTTCATGCATAATGTCTTATTTGAGTTTATCTATTCATTTCACATGCCCCTTTTTGCATTTCTATCAGGTTATTTTGCATTCCATAGCTTGAACGATTCTGCAATAGAGTTTGTGAAGAAGCGTAGTACACAACTTTTGTTGCCTGTCTTATCATGGAGCGTTATAACACTTTCTGTTAGCATTTTGATAGACCGTCCCGAACATTATATGGGAGTTATTAAACCACACCTGATGTATCAGCTTTGGTTTCTGAAATGTATGTGGGTTTGTAGCATTGTTACTTTTTTCTTCTTTAAATATGTGAGGAATCAGACTTGTTCTTATATTCTTTTTCTTCTTTTTTGTATGGCTATTTGTATGCTGCCTGAAATTGGTGATTTTTGTTGGATTAATTTTTTGTTGCCCATATATGGAGTTGGATTGGCGTATAGCAAAGCATATAATAGAATGATAAATCCATTCGGGGGGGGGTAAAAATCTTTACATTCTATTTTTGTCGTTAATTATCTTTGGAAGTTTATATAGTTTTTGGAGTGGCGATAAAACGATTTACGTAACAACGATAAGTTATATAAAAAATGCGACTTTAGATTTGGATAATATTCTTGTTTCCATATTAAGGTGGTCTTTAGGTTTAAGTGCCGCTATCGTTTTGTTTTGTTTATCCCCATGGATCTCTTCTAGGTTTTCAGAAAAAGTACAAAAGCAGATGAGTAATATCGGAAAAAGAACTCTTGGGATTTATGTGATTCAAGGATTATGTTTCAATGTGTTGGAGTCGATGAATATGTTTTCGATGTTGTCATGTGATAATGAGATGATAAAGTATGTTTTAGTGTTCCTTTTGTCGATTGTAATCACTTTTATCAGTTATTTCTGTACATGTTTTTTGGAAAGGCATCCATATTCAGCGCTTCTTTTCTTGGGAAAGCGGATGCGGATGAGATAGATGATTCATGGATAGATTAATATTTTTATGCAAATAAAGTTTAGCGTTATTACAGTGTGTTTCAATGACTGCGAGGGAATAGAAAAAACGGTTCGTTCAGTTGTTGAACAGACTTGCTCTGACTATGAATATATTGTCATTGATGGAGGATCGACAGATGGTAGCGTCGATGTGATTGAAAAATACAAGCATAATATCCATTATTGGATATCAGAAAAAGATAACGGGGTTTATGCAGCTATGAATAAGGCAATTAAAGTAGCAAAAGGTGATTATTGTATTTTTATGAATTCTGGTGATTCTTTTTTCTCTAATGATGTTTTGGAAAAGGTCGAATCTCTAAATATTGATTGTGATTTGGCTGTGGGAGGTGCTTGCATGACACGGGAAGAAAAGCGACTCTCTTTTGTCCTACCTCCTAAAAGTGTATCTGTTGGTTTTTGGCTGTATCATTCAGTTATCCATCAAGCGGCTTTTATGCGAACTGCATATCTAAAAGAAAAATTTTATGATGAATCTTTTAAGATTGTTGCAGACTGGAAGTATATGATTTCGGAATATCTTAGCAGGAGATATATTTATCAATCCATTCCTTTTACCATCTGTTGCTTTGATACGACAGGCATGAGTAGTAATGAGAAAAGAAGAAATGCGGAACGAGAAAAGGCATTGAAAGAGGTATTGCCTCCGATGATTTATGATGACTATAAAAAATATGCAGGACTTAAACCTTTATATTCAAATGATACCTTGCTGAATAACTTGAATGAAGTCTGTAAATATAGAACTTTGGTTCGGTTATTATCAAAGGGATTGTCTGTAATTCTCAAATTATATACCCGGCTGAAACAATGATTACAAACCGTTATGAATACATTGATGCCCTACGTGGCATAGCCATTCTCTTTATTGTGTTTGGTCACATCCCTATGTTTTGTTATGGACTACCAGAAGCAGCACAACTTTCTTCGTTCAGGGCATTTACTTCTATGGTGCAACTTCCTTTGTTTTTCTTTATTTCCGGTTTTTTATTTAGTGTGAAAACAGTTTTTAACAAATCGGGGGGGGTAAAAATTGAATACATATCCAGAAGGGGCAGGCAATTGCTTTTGCCGGCAATTGTATTTGGCGGTCTGTATCTATTGGTGAATGGAGGTAGCGTGCTAGAATGTATTATGGATAAATTTAAGTCCGGATATTGGTTTACATGGTCGCTTTTTGAATTTTTGATAATTCAGGTGATGTTGGAGTGGATTGTTAGAAAATTTGCATGGAAAGAGGATGGAGCTAAATATGCGATAGTGTGTATGGGTGGCGCTTTGGGAATATATGTTTTGTCATTGCCGATGGTCTACAATCAGATGAGTGCTTTGTCGGGGATATTGGGATTACCGCTGCTACGTTATTTTCTTTATTTTGTGGTGGGCAGACTTATCCGTGTACATCTATATAAATTATGTATTTGGAAATATCGGGATGTGGCAGTAGCTATGATTGTCGTGATATTCGCAGGTTTGGCTATAGCAACATGGGGAATAAACAAAGCTTGGGATGGAATATTTTTTCATCTACATTTGATTCTATTTGAACTGTCTGCGTTACTTCTATTTTTTGCGATGTTCTATCGTCATCGCAACTATTTTGTTTCTTCCGATAGATTAATAAAGGTACTTGTGTTAGTTGGTCGTCGGACACTCGATATTTATCTGCTTCATTACTTCTTTTTGCCTAAAGATCTACATGTGATAGGTTCGTATTTCATGGCGCATCCTGCTCCTGCGATAGAATTTATCGTTTCTTTCGTAGTTACTATAATGATTGTGGCGGTATGTCTGTTGATAAGTGAATTTTTACGTTCAAGCCAATTAGTGGCGAAATGGGCTTTGGGTGGAAAATAAGAAAATAAAATACCTCAATGGAAACTAAAAATTTAGCGTTAGCGTCCAAAAATGACGTATAGGATAACCGATAAAAAAGCTAGACCTTTGCTTTCGTTAAATCAAAATCCAAGTTTATGTATAGTTACAATGATTTTGAGCGTCTATTTTTGCGCTATAAATTGGAAGGTATCCCTGCTGGTGTTTCTATTGAGAAATTTTGTATGTCCAACCAAGTTCCTTATAACCTATTTTCCAAATGGTACAAGGATACCCGAAAGAAGATAATTCCTGTTCAGGTTTTGGGTTCTCCCTCAACGGAAGCAGAAGTGCCGGAAAGTCCTTCCTCAATCCGGGAAGTAAAGCCAGAATCGGATCCTCGGCTTTCTTGTCATACCGAACTTCGAATCCTGGTGGATATCCGCATGAGCAATGGTGTTCATCTCAGTCAGAAAAATTTAAGCTACGAAGGTTTGAAAAGCTTAGTGGAGAAACTGGAGGGCTTATGTTGAATATTACAGGACTAAATCGTTTTTTCTTAGTTCGTGATTTTCATGATATGCGCTGTAAATATGATAAGGTCTTATCCATCATCCATCAACAGTTGAACCGTGAGCCTGAGGATGGTGATGTCTTTATCGTGATGTCTAAAGATTTACGTCTGGTTCGTTTGTTCAGCTATGACCGACGGTCTTACAGTATGTTTGAGAAACGTTTCAGACCCGGCTACCAGTTTATGCATGTAACCTGTAATGGTGCTGAAAGTATTTATTCAATCAATTGGCAGGATGTCATCCTCTTGTTGGAATCCCCTGTTGTTAAACGTTTAATAATCAAATAATTATCAATTAAAAAGTAGTAAAAAATTCTTTTATTTCATTGTTTTTTTGTATCTTTGAAGCAACAAAGATGCTGAATATGAATGATTTGGAAAGAATGAAACGTAAGCACTCAAAAAAAGGCTCAATAATAAAATCTCTACCTTCGCTGCAAATCAAAAAATGAATAGTATGTATAGCAGTGAAGATCTTGAAAGGTTTTACTTTCAGTACCAAACGGAGGCTTTGCCTCATGGAGAATCTCTCCAATCTTTTTGTGTTAAGAATAAAGTACCTTATAACCTTTTTGAAAAATGGTATAAGGACACTCGTAAGAAAGTAGTCGAAGTGAAAGTTTCAGGTTTTCCGGCGGATTCGGATAACGGTAATCCAACGGTTGAACCTCAATCAACAAACAAATTCAGTCCTAATCCGATACGTATATGGATTGATATTCGCATAAGTAACGGTCTTCATTTGACTCAGAAGAATTTAAGCTATCAG
The DNA here is from genome assembly GCF_002632415.2 of Bacteroides celer. NCBI lineage: Bacteria > Pseudomonadati > Bacteroidota > Bacteroidia > Bacteroidales > Bacteroidaceae > Bacteroides > Bacteroides celer. Next base: position 2,341,084 of record NZ_CP178209.1, read on the forward strand.
GACTTAGTTCGTATGGTAGAGAAGTTGGAGGGATTATGTTGAGTGTTACCGGTCTGAATCATTTCTATTATGTCCGTGACTTTACAGATATGCGCTGCAAGCACAGTCGTGTGTTGTCTATCATTCGTGAGCAGCTTCATAGAGAGCCAAGTGATGGCGATGTATTCATAGTCATGTCTCGTAACCGTAGAATCGTCCGAATGTTTGCTTTTGACAGTCGTTCATACCGTTTGTTTGAAAAGAAGTTTGTCTCCGGCTATCAGTTTCTGAAAGTGGAACGAAAAGGGGCTGATAAAGTGTATAGGATAGACTGGAAAGACGTAGTTTTGATATTAGAGAATCCGATAGTTAAAATATTGAAAGTCAGATAATTATCATGTTTATATATTTGCGGTTTTATGATTATTTTAGTACCTTTATGTCTGTAAATCAAAGGCTTTGGAATGATCGAACTGCAACATATCATAGAATCCAAAAAGGAGTTGTTGAAAAGGGAAACCTACTCACGTACTCCTATAAATTATAGTGAAGGTATGTCAGATGATCAAAAAGACCGGTATATTCAATACTTGGCTGAGCAGAACCAGGAACATATTTTGACGGAGAAAGCAATGGAGCTTGTCCTTGAAGATTTCGTTGCTAAACAAAAGGTTCTGGAAGAACGTATGTCTTCATTTGAAGCTTTGCAACGTTCACAGCTGGAGCAGCAGCAGGCACTGAAGGATCAGTTGTCCGAGGAGCGTAAAAAACGAAAAACCGCAGAGCGTAAAGCAAAGACACTTCAAGAGCAACTCGACTATGCCAAACAAGAACGTTTTGGCGATAGACGGCAGAAGGTCAGGAAAAAGATGCAATCCGGTGAACCGGAAAACCCGGCTCCTGACCGTGAGGATGAAAAAGAAGGTTTTGATGGAACCCGCGGTACACTCCGTACCGGCTCTGTTGATAATAACCTGTCCCATGATGTGCCTCAATCCCCCAAGCAGGAACGTGACTTGTCCCATCGCCCGGATGAGTATAGCAGAATGGGGTTGGCCGGTGATCCGATTATCCATCCCTCAGATTTGTCAAAAGTCCCCGGACGTATAATCGAAAGGAAATCAGTTCAGGTGTTTAGCTTGAAGACCAGCCTGATCGAGGAACGTTTTGAAATGGTTCATTATGCGGCTCCCGGTCTGAACCCCCAATGGGGCTATTTCCCATGTGAAGGTCATCCTGAGGTTGTTACAAAGTTTGAAGGAACGAAGGGCACTCCTGAATTCCTACAGGCAATCGCTTATGAGGTTTATGTGAAGAATGTGACTTTCGGTCTTCTTCACCAATGGGTTACCGATATGGGTATGAGCATCTCTCCCAATACTTTACGCAATTGGTTGAAGAAGGGGAAGACGTACTTGGATGAGTTGGTCTGTGTTTTGAAGTCTGTCGCATTAGAGAAGGATTCCATCGTGAACTGTGATGAGACGTGGTGCAAAGTTCGCAAGTATGACCACTACAAGAAGTGTTATATCTGGGTACTCGTAAACAAGTCCGAGAAGGTTGCTATTTTCTTCTATGAAAAAGGTTCTCGCAGTCGTGATGTCCTTACCGATTTTCTAGGAGATTCAGAGTTGAAAAGTATCATGTCAGACGGCTACAATGCATACGTATTTATAGGCAATGAGTTGAAATCAGCACAATTCAAGGCTACGGTACATCAGGTTTGTATGTCTCACGCCTGCAATAAATTCGTCAAAGCTTCCAATCAAGGAAAAGAAGATCATGCGGCCTTATTTGCCGCGGATTTGAAAGAGCTTTTTAGAAACGAGCGTAAGTATGATGAAGCCCGTCTTACTCCTGAAGAACGATTGAAGGAGCGGCAAAGTTTAGCAACGAAAGAAATATTGATAAGGATCCGTAGTCGTTTAGACGGTGAGTTGGCCACCGATTCAGAATACCGGAGTCAATATTACACGGAAGCCTTAAACTATCTGAATCACTTTTGGGATGAGATCTTTGCCTATTTAAAAGCCGGGGAATTCCCCATAGATAATAATCTGGCTGGTGTGTCACGAGGGCATTATAACATGATGCTATTGGCTGGTATCATGGAAATTTTGTCTGCAACTATCAAAGAGATGAGGGTAGGTCCCTCGCAATCAGTTTACAGGAACAGGTTGCAAACCATCACAAGCTGCGTTTTGAGCAATCAAAAAGTGGTGAACGTTGTGTGTAATAAGTCAGAAGATATGGTAAGGTATGTATAATGGAGTTGAATGTAAATGAACCGTTGATGAAGCATCGTTATTGTTATCAGATTACATCAGAAATAGGGCTTCGGCTACGCTCTATGATAAGAAGGGAGGTTACCTGTTTACTGTCCCTTTGGTGTACGGTGTGTAGGCGGCAAGACCATTATATAGGCTCTTTGATGGAACGTGAGAAGCAGATTGAGAATGTCAAGAGAAAATGCCAAAGACGCATGACACGTAAGGCAGAAAGTATCAAAGTCTCAATTTGTGGCGGATTTCTCCGTAGTAGTGTTGAAGTTCTTGTAATGAGAAGGGAGCGAAGGGGGAAACGTATTCAGCGGACTGTATTGTGCAACTTGATAAACTAAGGAGGACACAATGCAAGAAGCAAAACCATTTCAAATAGACAAAAGAATAATCTTTGAATCCTTTAAGAAAGTAAAGTTTAATAGAGGTAGTTCAGGCATTGATGGTATAGAGATGACCACTTATGAGCAAAACCTAGGTTCCAACCTTTATCGTCTATGGAATCGCATGAGCTCCGGCAGTTATATGCCTAAAGCAGTAAAACTTGTAGAAATACCGAAATCAAATGGTGGTAAAAGACCTTTAGGGATTCCCACTATTGAAGACCGTATTGCACAAATGGCTGTTGTTAATGTAATTGAGCCTCTCATCGAACCCTGTTTTCATGAAGATTCATTTGGTTATCGTCCGCATCGCTCTGCTCATGATGCCATAGCCAAGGCAGAAAGACGGTGTTGGAAGTATGCATGGGTTTTAGATATAGATATATCCAAATTCTTTGATACAATCGACCATGGCTTATTAATGAAAGCGGTGGAGAAGCATATCAATATAAAATGGATACTTCTCTATATAAAACGTTGGTTGACTGTCCCTTATCAGAGAAGTGATGGAGAAATTGTAAAGAGGGACATGGGAGTACCGCAGGGTTCAGTCATAGGTCCAATTTTAGCAAACCTGTTCCTACACTATACCTTTGATAAATGGATGTCTTATAAATATCCTCACATACCTTTTGAGAGATATGCTGATGATTGTGTTTGTCATTGCAGTACATTGGCTCAAGCTGAATACATAAAGGAAAGGCTTGGAGAACGCTTTACTGAATGTAAATTGAAATTTAATGAGGAAAAGACAAAAATAGTATTCTGTAAAATGAGCAGTCGTTCATCAAAGCACTATCATTGTACTTCTTTTGATTATTTAGGCTTTACTTTTAGATCAAGAGCAGCAAAAGATAAACGCAACAACGTCTTATTCACAAGTTATTTGCCTGCTATAAGCAAGAAATCGGTAAGCAGAATACATGAAACAATAAAATCATGGAATCTCAAACGTCTCCATAATCGAAGTCTACGATTTGTGGCAGCATATATTAATGATGTCGTAAGAGGATGGATAAACTATTATGAGAAATTTGGTAAAACAGAATTTTGGAAAGTTATGTGCCATCTGAATCGCTCTATTGCTTATTGGGCAAAGACGAAATATAAAAGACTTCGTCGTCGAGGTGTCATATCTGCTCATTATTGGTTAGCCTATATAGCTCAGAAAGAACCCAATCTGTTTTATCATTGGCAAGTAGGATATGTACCCTATGCACGTCAAAAGAAATGATTTGAATGCGAAGAGCCGTATGAAGGGAGACTTTCACGTACGGTTCCGAGAGAGGCTGAGGGTGAAATTCCCTTGGTCTACTCGACAGCGAACCATCCGAAAGCTGACTACTCAGCGAAACAATTCCCTGCACTACGGCAGTGATGCCGGTGCTGAGATGGCGGCAACCTACCATAGTGTAATTAGTACAGTGAAGCTTCACGGTAGTTCCGTTTGGAATTTTATCGGAACTTTCTTCAAAAAAATCTTTAACGGGTGCAGGGACTATGTTAATATGGTACCCGGTAAGATTTCTTTGTCTACAAGTGAATGCTAAATTGAAAACGATTTTTTAACGAAACTCAGTTTGGGCACTTCAACAGTGCCCAAATTAAAGGGTATGCCCTTAATTGAGTGCTTACGAATGAAACAGCTTTCTTCCGCAAGGAAATTGAAGGAACGGGAGGAGACTCCTGCACCTTTTGAAGACCCATATTCAGATATGACCCCTGACGAAAAATCAAAAATGATAATAGCGCTGATGGCTGCCCGTGAGCGTGACGCTGAACGGATCCAACGGGACGAGGCTCGCATAGATGAACTGTTGTCCAAGGTTGATGAACTGTTGTCTTTGCAGAGATCGGCCATTGCAGCTGAAAAACAGCTGGACGATTATAAACAGATGAACATCAATCTGTTGTCTAAAATATCAGCTTTGGAAGAGCGGCTTAAAGTCCGTAATAAGAATCTTTATGATGGTAAGAGCCAAAAAGGAATCCATAAAAAGAAGCGTGAGGTCGAAGAGGACCATACACGTGACAAGGATGATTTCGACGGCACTCCCCAATCCCTCGGCTCCTGCTTGCCACAATCTGGTGAGGCTCATGCGCAGGAAGAGGATTTTGAATCAAAATCAAAAGAAGCCCGTCTTTATCGTCAAGGACTTTCTTATCGCACTATGAGCGCTGACAATACGGTTTGTCATAATAGTGATATCCGCCAACTGCCGGCAGGTTCAAAAATCATCAAACGTTTCCGTAAATATGCCTATGAACAGGTAAGCAAGCTTGTCGAGCATGATTACGAGGTTATCCGCTATAAGACTTCGGACGGGAAAATTCATGAAGGCTATTTCCCTTTCAGTGGGCAGCCTGAAATCATTGACGTGGTTCCTGGAACGCACGCTTCCGGTTCTTTTCTGGCTTATCTTGCTTTCAACAAATATGTTCTGGATACCCCTCTTTATCGTGAAATGTACAGATTATCAGGTGAATCAATGCGTTTGAGCCGTATGAGTCTGACCAATTGGTTGGAGAAAGGCTCTACCCATTTCTGCGGTTTGATTGCTTATCTTAAGAATACTTGTTTGGAAAAGGATTCCATCGTGAACTGTGATGAGACCTGGTGCCGGGTAAAGCGTAAAGGCTGCTATAAGAAGAAATACATCTGGTGTCTGGTCAACAAACTGTCAAAAGTGGTTATCTATTGCTACGAGGATGGTTCCAGAGGACGTGATGCCTTGAAGCATATCTTGGGTGACAGCCAGGTGAAAGCTCTTCAGTCAGATGGCTACAATGTCTATCTGTATTTGGATGATCATATGGTCGATATAGAACATCTTTGTTGCATGGCCCATGCCCGTGCGAAGTTCAAGTATGCGTTGGATCAGGGTAATGATAAGGATGCGGCATTCATATTGGAATTGATCGGTGAGCTTTACAAGCTGGAACGCGAGTATGAAGAAGGGCAGTTGTCCCCCGAGCAGATAAAGCTTTGCCGGAATAACTTAAAGACCAAAGAAGTAATCATAAAGTTACGCAGTAAGCTTGACGTCTTGCTCAGTGACGGTCATCCGCCCCGCGGAGAGTTGATGGAGAAGGCAATAAATTATATGAATACTTTTTGGACTCAGCTGTTCGCCTACTTGAATGACGGCTCTTATTCCATCGACAATTCCATTGCCGAACGTTTTATCCGTCCCTTGGCCGGTGAGCGAAAGAACTCGTTATTCTTCGGAAGTGACAGGATGGCACACGTTTCAGCGGTATATCATACCATCATCTCAACCTGTAAGATGCAGGGTGTGTCTGTGCTTGATTATTTCAAGAGATTTTTCAGCGAAATTGTTAAAGGACGTAGGGATTATGAACATTTGTTACCCTTGACAATCGGACTGGAGTAATAACAAATATTAAAAATCAGTATCTTTTTTGACGTTATTTATGAGGGAACCGCCTTGTGGCGGCTTTCCTTGGGGTACACGTCAAAATTGGACGCTAACAAATTTAGCAATCGATGCACTTCGACTTCCACTAATTATTCTGGTGGTGTTCATTCACATGAATCCAACTTTTGATAGTGTGGGATATTGGGGACTGACGATTAATACAATTGCCCAAGTGGCAGTGCCTTGCTTCTTTGTGATAGCTGGATATTTCTTTGTTGGGAATAAGCCGCTTACATTGGAAATGTATAAAGTGAAGCTGAAAAAGAGAGTGGTGACGCTGCTCATTCCTTATTTGTTGTGGAATTTGGTACCTTCGTTAGTGCTGATTGGCGGCAATCTTTTCTCAATTGTATTTCGCGGCAAATCAACTGAAGACCTCATGACGTTTCTTACAGATTTGTGGAACGATGGGGTATGGCATCTATGATGGGATAAAGTAAATGGAATGCCTTCTGATTCTCCATTGTGGTTTTTAAGAGATTTGATAGTGATGTGTGTGCTGGCTCCAGTATTTTATTATTTCATCAAGAAAGGAGGAAAACTTGCGGTTGTTATTTTGCTTTTGTTATATGTGTTCCTACCTGTCTCTTGGGCACATCTTCCTGGTATAAGTGTAACAGCTGTGTTTTTCTTTAATATAGGTCTTTACTTAAGATACAATGGAATAGATCTTATTGGTGGAAGTAGAATGTACCAGTTGGCTTGTGTCACAACAGCGTTTGTTCTCTTGATATTGGCTGTGCTGTTTAGAAATCAGGAATATTTATATTCATTGTTTATTCTTGTTGGAGCTTTTTGCAGTTTTGTCCTGATAGGATGGGCGAGGCCAAGTGTAGTGAAATGTTTTGCTAAGTTTTCACCCACTATATTCTTTGTTTATGCCATACATCAGACTTTTGTGTTGTCATACACGGGTCAGATAGTAGGAAGATTGCTGCCGGATAGTTATATAGGTGCTGTTTTGCATTATTTGATAGTGCCGTTTATTGCTACGGCAGTATGTATGGGTATCTATTATTTGATGAATTTAGTATCTCCTAAATTTCTAAAAGTTCTTTGTGGCGGACGATAATAAGTAGTTGGTAGAATATATACATATCAAATCTTTATAGAAAAATGATTTCAATAATTATACCTGTTTACAATGTCGAGAGATACTTGAGAGAGTGTCTTGATAGTGTCTTGACATTGCATGATTTTGAGGCTATTCTCGTAGACGATGGCTCCACAGATGCTTCAGGGAAGATTTGTGATGAATATGTGCGTACTGATCCAAGGTTTAAGGTCATTCATCAGCCAAACAGTGGTGTCAGCAAAGCGAGGAATGTTGGTCTTGATGCGGCAAGAGGGGAATGGATATGGTTTGTGGATTCGGATGATGTAGTAGATGTACGATGTGCTACACAAATCCAGCAATGGCTAAATCGACATAATGATACTGATTATGTAATGTTTGATCTGAAGAAATTTGATGATGGTGATGTGCATGTCATGGATTCTTTTTTCAGGCAGTACAAAGAAGTGGATATTCTTCAAGAAAAATCTAAGAATGATTTTTTATTAAAATATGTTTGTGCTTACCATTGTACTCTTTGGTATAGACGTGAAGTAGTGGAAAAATATAACATTCGCTTTACAATAGGCATTAGGAATTCCGAAGATGGTGAGTTCATGGCTAAATATCTTATGGTGATGCGACAGCCCATGAGAGTAGATTTTCCAATATATTATTATCGTATGCGGGAAGGGTCTGCCATGCATTTGGCTAATGCTAAAAAAAATATCATCGATGATGTACCTGTTGTCTTTTTCAATTTGCTCAAATGGATGGATAAGGTTGGCATTTCCATAGAACCATGGTTGAATTATTGGTTTATGAAGATGATACAGAATCTACTTGTTAATGCTTCACAGTATCCACAGTTGGATAGAAGGCAGTTTCAAAATACTGTAGGAAAAATGCTTCAAGCTTGCAAAGATAAAGGTTTTACTTTTGTCAATGATAAAAAAATGAGATTGGCAGGATGGAATGTATCAGTTTATTTTCTTGTCAATAGACTATATCTGAAAATTAAAGGTTTATAGTAATATGGTAAATTGGTTTTTTTGTATTATCGGTTGGCCGCATATTCTCGCTTATTTGTTCTTTAGAAGAAAGGATGAAAGAATAGACATGGACTTGGCAACCTATAATGATGGCAAGACAGGTGTTATGGCTTTTGTCAGTACCTTGAAAAGAAATGAATATCGCAATGTGTTTTACTTTCGTATTCCTCTTACTCTTCGTCTCTTCTTGAATCTTATATTACGGCGAGTTTCTGATTGTAAGCTTCAGTGTGCTCATATCGGGGGGGGGGTGAATATACACCATGGCTGGGGGACAATTGTCCTTGCTGAACGAATAGGAGAGAATTTTTCAGTTTATCAAAATGTTACTGTTGGATATGGCAAGGATGGCAAGCCGAGTATAGGAAATCATGTAAGCATTTACTCTGGTGCTGTCGTTTTTGGTGGAATAACAATAGGAGACCATGTAAGAATCGCGGCAAACACAGTGGTGCGAACGGATATTCCTCCTCATTCGCTTGTCTATGGCAATCCGGCAGTGATTGTTCATTAAAATAGTTTATGGTACAAAAAGAAAGAATCTTTTACTGGGATGTTATTAAAGCGTTTGCAATATTTCTTGTAGTGTATGGGCACTGTCTTCAATATCTTCAAGTGGATACGGAAAAATGTTGGAGTTCCTGTACTTCTGGTTTTATCTACTCTTTTCACATGCCCCTTTTTATGATGGTGAGTGGTTATTTTGCTCGTGGTATTTACACAAAGAGTTTTGCAGACAATCTAAAACATAAGACTTTACAGATTCTATTGCCTTCTATTTCCACTTATATTGTTGTAGGATTCATGCTGATATATATGAGACATGAGCAATGGGGATATGGATTGGTTAAGTTGGGAATGAATTGTTTTACAAGTTTTTGGTTTTTGAAAGCACTTTATATCTTGTATGTAGTAGGTATCGTATTTACATGGATTTATCGGAAAAGTAAATATATGGCTTTGGTGTGGGGCATATCCTTGTTCATCTTTTTACGTGATGATGTGGAATTTGTTCATTGTATGTCGATGTTGCCTTTCTTCTTAACTGGTATGCTCTTGTATAAGCTTGAGAAAAGATTTTGGGAAAATAAGTTCAAGATAGCTTTCGTTAGTGCTTTTGTATGGTAACCATTCTATTTTCCGCCTTGACATAAGTTGTTAGCCGCCATATCTTTGCGCCGTAACCTTTAACAAAAATGATTATGGCAAAAGAAAAAGTAAACTATCAGGAGGTATATGACCTCTACCAGTTATGCAGCGAGACCAAGGATCTTCGGGAGTTCTGTGCTGATTATGGGGTAAATTACGACAAGTTCATGAACTGGCAGCGTCACCAACTGTGGAGTGAGAAGTTAGGCAAGACAGTCCAGGTTGAGCAGCCCAAGGTTGCCAAAGTCCAGATAACCGGGAAACCATGCAATAGTCCAACTGTGAAGTTGGAAGTGAAACAGCCTGAAGGTGAACCACCAATAAAATGGATTAAGTTACAGTTGGTGTCTGGCGCAACACTGTTCCTGAGAAACACCACCGTTCTTGATTTGAGCCTGTTGCTTAATAAAATGATAGGATGATATGCTTGGTCTGAGTGCTAACCTGAACTATTACCTGTTTAACGGTAATGTTGATTTGCGGAAAGGCATTTTCCGTCTGTGTGAGAGTATAAGGGAAGAAATGTCCCTTGACCCGAGCGATGCGTCCAATGTATATATGTTCATGTCCCGGAACCGAAAGGTTGTGAAGATACTTCATTACGAACGCGGTTTTTATGTGCTTTACGAAAAACGTCCTGTTATGGGCAAATTCAAGAAACCTGTATTTGATGAAGTCTCCAGATGCTACCGGATACAATGGTCGGACATGGCTTATCTTACGGAAAGCATTGTAGTTGACAAGATGTACGTTAGTCCGAAAGGTTAATATTAACATGTTGATTATCAATAGAATAGTATAAAAATAAACGATAAAAAGTTTGCGTAACTGCCTGATTTTTCGTACCTTTATATCATGATTGATGAAAGAGCATACGAGTTACTTTGCTGTCAGCTGGGTCTGGCGAATGAGGAAAAGGCAGGGCTTCGCAAACAGGTAAACGAACTGATTGCGAGGCTTAAAGCAATTGAAGAATCCAACAAGGAGAACTCCAAGGCTCTGATGGAGACAATCAATGAGTTATCCGCAACAGTCGAGAACTATCGAAAGGAAATGGAACTTATGAGAAAGCAGCTTGGGGCAAAAGACGAGGTGAACAGAATGCTGGCAAACGAGATTTCCAATCTCAAGCTACAGCTTGATGACAGCAGGAAACACCGTTTCGGCCGTACCTCCGAGCAAAGAAGGCTGCTGAACAACCGTAACCTTGACAAGTCTGCAATGGAGAAGTCCGAGTATGACGGTTATGACAAGAAGGATGATGATAATAATAAGGCCGGTGTGTCACGAGGGCATTATAACATGATGCTATTGGCTGGTATCATGGAAATTTTGTCTGCAACTATCAAAGAGATGAGGGTAGGTCCCTCGCAATCGGTTTACAGGAACAGGTTGCAAACCATCACAAGCTGCGTTTTGAGCAATCAAAAAGTGGTGAACGTTGTGTGTAATAAGTCAGAAGATATGGTAAGGTATGTATAATGGAGTTGAATGTAAATGAACCGTTGATGAAGCATCGTTATTGTTATCAGATTACATCAGAAATAGGGCTTCTGCTACGCTCTATGATAAGAAGGGAGGTTACCTGTTTACTGTCCCTTTGGTGTACGGTGTGTAGGCGGCAAGACCATTATATAGGCTCTTTGATGGAACGTGAGAAGCAGATTGAGAATGTCAAGAGAAAATGCCAAAGACGCATGACACGTAAGGCAGAAAGTATCAAAGTCTCAATTTGTGGCGGATTTCTCCGTAGTAGTGTTGAAGTTCTTGTAATGAGAAGGGAGCGAAGGGGGAAACGTATTCAGCGGACTGTATTGTGCAACTTGATAAACTAAGGAGGACACAATGCAAGAAGCAAAACCATTTCAAATAGACAAAAGAATAATCTTTGAATCCTTTAAGAAAGTAAAGTTTAATAGAGGTAGTTCAGGCATTGATGGTATAGAGATGACCACTTATGAGCAAAACCTAGGTTCCAACCTTTATCGTCTATGGAATCGCATGAGCTCCGGCAGTTATATGCCTAAAGCAGTAAAACTTGTAGAAATACCGAAATCAAATGGTGGTAAAAGACCTTTAGGGATTCCCACTATTGAAGACCGTATTGCACAAATGGCTGTTGTTAATGTAATTGAGCCTCTCATCGAACCCTGTTTTCATGAAGATTCATTTGGTTATCGTCCGCATCGCTCTGCTCATGATGCCATAGCCAAGGCAGAAAGACGGTGTTGGAAGTATGCATGGGTTTTAGATATAGATATATCCAAATTCTTTGATACAATCGACCATGGCTTATTAATGAAAGCGGTGGAGAAGCATATCAATATAAAATGGATACTTCTCTATATAAAACGTTGGTTGACTGTCCCTTATCAGAGAAGTGATGGAGAAATTGTAAAGAGGGACATGGGAGTACCGCAGGGTTCAGTCATAGGTCCAATTTTAGCAAACCTGTTCCTACACTATACCTTTGATAAATGGATGTCTTATAAATATCCACACATACCTTTTGAGAGATATGCTGATGATTGTGTTTGTCATTGCAGTACATTGGCTCAAGCTGAATACATAAAGGAAAGGCTTGGAGAACGCTTTACTGAATGTAAATTGAAATTTAATGAGGAAAAGACAAAAATAGTATTCTGTAAAATGAGCAGTCGTTCATCAAAGCACTATCATTGTACTTCTTTTGATTATTTAGGCTTTACTTTTAGATCAAGAGCAGCAAAAGATAAACGCAACAACGTCTTATTCACAAGTTATTTGCCTGCTATAAGCAAGAAATCGGTAAGCAGAATACATGAAACAATAAAATCATGGAATCTCAAACGTCTCCATAATCGAAGTCTACGATTTGTGGCAGCATATATTAATGATGTCGTAAGAGGATGGATAAACTATTATGAGAAATTTGGTAAAACAGAATTTTGGAAAGTTATGTGCCATCTGAATCGCTCTATTGCTTATTGGGCAAAGACGAAATATAAAAGACTTCGTCGTCGAGGTGTCATATCTGCTCATTATTGGTTAGCCTATATAGCTCAGAAAGAACCCAATCTGTTTTATCATTGGCAAGTAGGATATGTACCCTATGCACGTCAAAAGAAATGATTTGAATGCGAAGAGCCGTATGAAGGGAGACTTTCACGTACGGTTCCGAGAGAGGCTGAGGGTGAAATTCCCTTGGTCTACTCGACATGGTAACGAAACCAGTGGCAATACCTCTTCCGATAACGTGCCTGAACAGAACAGCAAACCTTCAAGAAGAAAGGAAACCGCCCCACGTGCAGAAAAGAGCAGGCTGAAGGTGGATAAGGTAGTTGTTCATGAAATAGAAGACTATTACCAACTCCCGGATGGTGCAAGGTTTATGAACCGTAACGGTATGCCTGATGTTTGGGAATACAGGGTCATAGAACATGTAAGGGCTCATAACGTGGAGCATGTTTACAAGGTGGCAAGGGTAAAGCTTACAGACGGCACTTTCACAAGCACCATGGAGCATCCGCTGAAAAATCTTGGAGGTATCTTCTCTCCTGAACTGCTTGCCCGCCTGCTCTGCCTAAAATATGACTTCAGCATGCCAGAAAACAGAGAGATAAGACTGCTTGCAAGAGAGGGCATCCACATAAGCAATACCACGCTGAACAGCTATATACATAACGGAATCGCCAAGCTAAAGGAGTTCATAGAAGATGTATTCAAGGAGTTTGTACAGAGAGCTAAATACCTTATGGTTGATGAGACCACCGAACTCGTAGGAGTGGAGACAAAGGAAGGGAAGGCTTACAGGAGAAAGTACTTATGGGCTTTCTTTGCCAAGCATATTAAGATGGTCTATTATCACTATAATAACGGCAGCAGGTCATCCGATGCGGCAAAGTCATTCCTGGAATATTTTATGGGAACCATATCCACTGACGGATATACGGTTTACAGGATGTACGATGGTGAAGACTCAAAGGTGCTTCATATAGGATGCTGGACGCACTGTAGAAGGTTGTGGGTTGATGCCCTGCCTTCAGACAGAACAGCGATGGACATAATAGATCCTATTGGTGAGATGTTCAGAAATGAAGACCTGTTCCGTATGATGAAACTCAGCGGTGAGCAGATTAAGGAAAGAAGGCTTAAGCTTACAGGACCGATTCTTGAACGTATCCATCATAAGGTGGTCATTATGATGCAGGATGCGAAGATTATGGCTAACGAACTGATGAGAAAGGCCGTGAACTATACGATACACCAGTGGAAATCCTTGAGAAATATCCTCAAGGACGGTTCAGCGGAAATCTCGAACAACCTCTGTGAGCAAAGGATGAAACCTGTAAAGCTGCTGCTCAAGAACTGTATGAACATAGGCAGTGAGGATGCGGCAGAAAACTCAGCATTCATCTTCTCTTTGATAGAGAGTTGTAAGTTAAATGACATAGCCCCTCAGGACTACCTGAAACACTTGTTTGAATGTATTCTTTATGGTAAGGACTGCGACAAGAAGGCGCTTCTGCCATGTTTCTATAAACCGGAATGTTAAAACAAAAATATTTTCTTACGGGCATTTTTATTTTATCGGCTGAAAGACAGCCGATAAAATTGTCGTGGCGGAAAATAGTATGGTTACTTTGTATGCGCTATTTTGTGCTGGCGCTATGATATTGTTGATTATAATATGTATATGCATCCTTTTCATTTTGATATACCATCAATTTATCTCTTTGTGATAAGAACACTTATCGGAATATTTGCAAGTTTACTATGTGTTATATTGATTCGTTTGATTTGTGACAGGTTAGGCGATATTGGTTTGGTACGAGCTTTTGCCAAGGTAGGAACTATGACGTTAGGTATTTATGTTTTTCATAGAGAAATAGTATTATTATCTAATCGTTTCGCGGCAAGGATAGAGTCTTTAAATATCTTTGGTGATTCTGATATGGGGGAGTTGTTTTATGAATACGGTATTTGTCTGACTGCTACCTTGCTGTTTATGGCTATAAGTATTTCAATCATCTTGATTTTGAGAAAGAACAAATATTCGAGACTGATTTTCTTAGGTGAAAAATAATCATTTTAGATAATGGCTACGTATAATTATGACTTTGTCAATGATAAGTTCAGAGACGAAGTGATTTGGAAAACCCGGCAGAATTGCTTGGTGAAAACGCCTCTCAAAGCAATATGTTATAAAGATGCGTATGTCTTTCCATTTAAGGAAGGGCAAAGAGGTGAGGTTGTCACAGCTGATGGGATAACCTTGGCTTCCGACTTCAAGGAAAAGATTTCCTTGGATAAGTTTGATACCACAGGGCTAAGACACGGGAAAAAGGCAATCTTTGTGGGTTCTCTTTGGATTTATATTTGGGGACATTGTTTTACGGACCATTTCAACAAGGCTTGGTTTGTCAATACGGATGAGTGTCGCAAACTTCAAAGCGAAGGGGCTGAGCTGGTTTTTATCTCTTGTAGCACGCAGATTCCCAAGTATATTCAATTGATATTTCAATATGCGGGAATAGACTTGAACCAAATAAGAGTGATAACAGAGCCTACTCGGTTTGAACAACTCTATGTTCCGGAAAATTGTTATTATCATACGCCTGACAAATGGCATAGATATTATACAAGGGAGTATCTTAGATTGTTGGACAACATTCGGGAAAATGTTACAAAAGAGGCTGAAGCTGCAGGAAACTATCCTGTTTATGACAATATCTATCTGACCCGTACACAGGGTAAATTCGGAAGTTTATGGAAAGATCTGGGAGAGAAAGTGGTGGAAAAAGCATTTTCCAAGGATGGATATACAGTAATTGCTCCCGAGAAACATACGGTGGCACAACAGTTTTGGATGATGATGAACTGTAAGAAGCTGGTGACAACGGATGGTTCTATTTGTCATGCCTCTTGTTTCTGTAAGCCTCATACGGAAGTCACCGTATTGTGCAAGGCCGATTTTCTGGTGGAGCATCAGGTTGTTTCTAATCAAATAGCCAACTTGGATGTGACATACGTTTCAGTACATCATTCTTTTTTCGTAGATAAAAAGCAGCCTTGGCACGGTCCTTATCTTCTTTGCATAACAAATAATCTGGAGCGGTATATGGGGCATAAGATACCTCACACTCCTTATTTCCTTACAAAGAATTTTGTGAAATATTGTATTAGAAAAATCTATGTTTCTATTTTCGGAAATATGGAGTGGATGAATAATATAGTTCGTAAACAACTAAAGAAATCATAATTATATATGGGAAAAGTTTTAATTACGGGTGGTGCTGGTTTCATAGGTTCCAACATCGCCTTGAAGTTGGTAGCCCAAGGCTATTCGGTTGTCGTATTAGATTCTCTTTCAGAGCAAATCCATGGTTCTGAGCCGAAATATACATCTCCTTTATATATCAGTATCAGAGATAAAGTTGAGTTTATCAAGGGTGATGTAAATAAGAGGGAAGACTGGATGAAAGCTCTTGACGGCATAGATTATGTTATCCATTTGGCTGCCGAGACGGGCACTGGTCAGTCTATGTATGAGATAGAGAAATATGTTGGTACAAATATCGGTGGTACAGCTTTGTTACTTGATATTCTAGCCAACAATCCTCATAATGTGAAGCGTGTGGTTGTGGCTGAGTCAAGAGCTATCTATGGTGAAGGCAAGTATGTGTGTCCTAAATGTGGCGAAGTCTATCCCAGTGAGAGAAAAGACGAAGACATGAGTAAAGGTGACTTTGAGTGTAAATGCCCCAAATGTGGTGGTGAGGTTCAATTGTCAGGAACTACGGAAGACAGCTTTATCCAACCATCATCTGTATATGGTATCACTAAGCAGGTGGAAGGTCAGTTGGTACATCTCGTTTGCAAGAGTATTGGTGTTGAGTCCGTATCCTTTAGATACCAAAATGTTTATGGTCCAGGTCAGTCTCTTTCCAATCCTTATACTGGAATCTTGAGTATTTTCTCCACGCGTATCAAAAATGGCAATGGATTGAATATCTTCGAAGATGGCAAGGAAACAAGAGACTTTGTCTATATCGAAGATGTTGTAGATGCTACCATCTTGGGGATGGAAGTGCCCGGGGCAGATGGACACGTGTTTAATGTGGGCACTGGAGTTGCTACAGATGTTCTTACTGTTGCTCAGACTCTTTGTGATAAGTATGGAATCCAAGTGCCTATTACTGTATCTGGTAATTATCGGTTGGGCGATATTCGGCATAATTTTGCGGATATTACCTTGGCTCGTCAGATTTTAGGCTTTGAACCGAAGTGGAGTTTTGCTGACGGTATTGAGCAGTTTGTAAAATGGGTTAATGTTCAAGAGGTGCAAGAAGATAATTATGAAGCATCTATTGAGGAAATGAAGAATAAGGGACTTTATAAATAGAAACGTCATGAAAGTATTGGTTACTGGTGCAAATGGCTATATAGGACGTCATGTGGTCAGGTCTCTTTTAGATAAAGGTGTAGAGGTGATAGCTTGTGATGTTTGTACAGATGAAGTCGATTCTAGGGCTGCGTGTAAGATTTTGAATCTTTTTGATTTGCCGGAAGGAAATGTTTTTGAGAAATTAGGTTCTCCTGATGTTTGCTTGCACATGGCTTGGCGTAATGGTTTCGTTCATAATGCGCCTACTCAAATGGGCGATCTTTCAGCCCACTACCGCTTTCTTACGGCTTTGGTTGATGGTGGCTTGAAGCAACTGGCAGTTATGGGAACAATGCATGAGGTAGGTTATTGGGAAGGAGTAATTGATGAAAATACGCCTTGCAATCCTATTTCTATGTATGGTATTGCTAAGGATGCTCTTCGCCGTAGTATGATGCTGTATGCGCAACAGAAAAGCGTTGTCTTTCAATGGTTGAGATGTTATTATATCCTTGGTGACGATATGCGTAACAATTCGATATTCAGTAAGTTGCTGCAGGCTGCGGAAGAGGGGAAAACAATATTTCCGTTTACTACAGGCAAGAATAAATATGATTTTATAGAGGTTGATAAATTGGCAGATTTACTGGCATCTTCGGTTGTCCAGTCGGAGGTTACAGGTATCATCAACTGCTGTACAGGACATCCTATCAGTCTGGCAGAGAGAGTCGAAGCTTTCATCAAGGAATATAATTTGGACATTAAGCTTGAGTATGGCGCTTTCCCAGACAGACCTTACGACTCTCCTTGTGTTTATGGAGATGCTACAAAAATAAATGTAATCATGAGACGATGAAAAGAAAATTATATTACTTCTTTGGTGTGTTCCACATTCTTTGTTATTGTTTTTATCATCGCAGAATCAAGGAAATAGATGAGGATTTATTTCGCTTTACAGGGGGAGTCGGAATAAAACAATTTGCAGGGCAGTTGTTTCGTAAGGAATATCGGACAGTATTCTATTATAGGTTACCTTTTTATTGGGCTTTCTTTTTGAATTTTTTCCTCGGGAAAATGGAAAATTGTGATATTCATTGTCGTATTGAGGGCGGACTTAGAATTGTTCATGGTTTCTCATCGGTGTTGAGTGCCCGTAGCATAGGACGTAATTTCGAGTTCTATCAGAATGTTACTGTGGGATGGGGACGAGATGGAAATCCTACTATTGGGGATAATGTAAGCATCTATGCAGGCGCTGTTGTTGCTGGTAATATCCATATAGGAAATAACGTGAAGATTACTGCCAACAGTTTTGTTAGAAAAGATGTGCCAAACAATACTTTGGTGTTTGGTAATCCTGCTCAATATAAGCCTTTAGTTGATGAAAATGTTTACTCCTAATAAGCAGTTATGATACCAAAGACTATTCATTACTCTTGGTTTAGTGGCGATCCATATCCAGATCATTTGAAGGCTTGCATGGATACATGGAAAAAGGTGTTGCCTGACTATGAGTTCGTTTTGTGGGATGCCAAGCGATTGGCGAAGTGTAATAACGTGTTTGCCAATGAAGCGGTAAGTGTGAAAAAATGGGCTTTTGCTGCTGATTTTGTACGTTTGTATGCCGTTTATCATTACGGAGGCATTTGGTTAGATACAGATGTGGAGATGTTCAAGAGTTTTGATCCTTTTCTCAACGACGGTATGTTTATCGGAAGAGAGTATTATGTGCATCATGACAAGACAGGGCTTGAGTATACAATGCTTACTTCGCATTGTTTTGGGGCGGAGAAAGAACATGCTTTCATCGGCGAGTGCTTGGAATATTACAAGAATCGTCACTTCATCCGTTCTCACAACGAGCGTTTGGAGCAGCGTCTACGCTATGATATGACGATTATCCCTGACCTCCAAATGAGTTTAGCGCAGAACTATGGCTTTGACAACAGCAATGCCAACAACAATAAGCAGGTCTTGGAGAATGGTATCCATGTCTATCCCTACCAGTATTTTGACCAGCCGGGTTATACAAGTATGAAGGATGTGGTTTGCATCCATCGTGTGGCACAGAGCTGGAATCCCAACGCCAAAGGTAACACTTCTAATTCTGTCACTGACTTGAAGAAGAAAACCTTAGGGTATTACAAGATGAAGATACAGCAAAGGATTGCAAAAATGATTCAAGACCTTTAGGTTTATTATTTTATTGTTCTATGAGAATCTTATATATTTTAAAACATGATCCTTGGGGGATTGGTGGTGGTTGCTACGCCTGCCGCAACTATCTTGAAGCTTTTTATGAGGTGTTCAAAGGTAGTGAAATGGAGATATTGGTGTGTGCTGAATATTTGGTATATGGTAAAATAGGAGAACTACCTAATGTGCGCTTCATTGGAGTGAATGAGCGAAAGCTGGTTAGTAAGTTATTATCTCCTGTTACGGGAGAGATGCACCGGTTTCAATCAGTTGCAACGAAACAGCTTAAGGCCAACCATTATGATTTGTGTATTTTTGATCATAACTGTATAGCTGGCTCTTTGGTGCAACTCTGTAAGAAACAGGGCGTAAAAACGGTGGTGCTCAACCATAACTGTGAGTTTGAATATTATCGGGATAATCATCCTTCGCTACTCAATCGTATGTTGTTTCTTCCTGTAGTGAAACAAAACGAGAGGAAGGCTTATCTGCTTTGTGATTATAATATATTTTTAACCAAAGAGGATAGGGAGTTGTTTGGACAGCTTTATGGGATATCTACTACTGTAACTGTGATTGGTGGATGTTTTTTGAAGAAGGGGGAGCGAATAGAAACGACTGTATTAAAGCCTTTCAATAAACAAAAATTAAAAGTGGTAATCAGTGGGACAATAGGTAATGTGCAAAACTTGGATGGCATCAACTACTTCTTGAATGAACTCTATCCTTGTGTACCTGAGGAGATGGAGGTGGTGATAGCCGGTAAGAATCCCCCTGCTGAATTAGTGGGACGTCTAAAGGAGTTCAGCAATATAGAGTTGATAGCTAACCCCATGGATATGGATGCAGTGCTTCGTGATTGTGATATTTTTCTTTGTCCCACCCGGTTGGGAGGCGGCATGAAACTGCGTGTGATGGATGGTTTGCGCAATGGGTTGCCTGTGATAGCTCATAAGGTATCGGCGAGAGGATATTCCGCTTTCTATGAAACCGGATGTTTGAAAGCTTTTAAAGATAAGGAGGATTTTGAGAAGATCTTGATTAAATTGATAGAGGATATCAAATTTTCACGAATCAATAAAGAAGATATAGTAGCACATACTATAGAAGAGTTGAGCTTTGAAACGGCTATTGTGAATTTGAAGGCTATAAAGATGTTAGCGTCCAAAAATGCCGTATAGTATAACCGATATAAAATCCAGATCTTTGCTTTCGTTAAATCAAAATCCAAGTTTATGTATAGTTACAATGATTTTGAGCGTCTATTTTTGCGCTATAAATTGGAAGGGATCCCTGCGGGTGTTTCTATTGAGAAATTTTGTATGTCTAACAAAGTGCCTTATAACCTATTTGCCAAATGGTACACGGATACCCGCAAGAAGATAATTCCTGTTCAGGTTCTGGGTGCTCCCTCAACGGAGGCCGAAATGAAGGAAAGTCCTTCCCCAATCCCGGAACGAAAGCCGGAAGCGGATACTCTGCTTTCTTCGCATAGCGAACTTCGAATCTTGGTGGATATCCGTATGAGCAATGGTGTTCATATCAGTCAGAAAAATTTAAGCTACGCAGGTTTGAAAAGCTTAGTGGAGAAACTGGAGGGTTTATGTTGAATATTACAGGACTAAACCACTTTTTCTTTGTCCGTGATTTCCACGATATGCGCTGTAAATATGATAAGGTCCTATCCATCATCCATCAACAGTTGAACCGTGAACCGGAGGATGGTGATGTATTTATCGTGATGTCTAAAGATTTACGTTTGGTGCGTTTGTTCAGCTATGACCGACGGTCTTACAGTATGTTTGAGAAACGTTTCAGACCCGGCTACAAGTTTATGCAGGTAACCTATAATGGTGGTGAAAGTGTTTATTCAATCCATTGGCAGGATGTCATTCTCTTGTTAGAATCTCCTGTTATTAAAAAGTTGATAATCAAATAAATAACAAGAAAAAAGTATCGAAATTATTCTTTTATTTCATCGTTTTTTTGTATCTTTGAAGCAGCAAAGGTACTGAATATGAATGAGTTGGAAAGAATTAAACTGCTTTCTTCCGCACGGAAGTTGAAGGAACGGGAGGAGACTCCTGAACCTTTTGAAGACCCCTATTCAGATATGACCCCTGACGAAAAATCAAAAATGATAATCGCGCTGATGGCTTCCCGTGAGCGTGACGCTGAACGCATCCAACGGGACGAGGCCCGCATAGATGAACTGTTGTCCAAGGTTGATGAACTATTGTCTTTGCAGAAAGCCGCGATGGCAGCTGAAAAAGAGCGGGACGCTTATAAGCAGATGGTTGGTAATCTGTTGTCTAAAATAACAGTTTTGGAAGAGCGTCTTAAAGTCCGTAATAAAAACCTTTATGATGGTAAGAGCCCAAAGGGAATCCGTAAAAAGAAGCGTGAGGTCGAAGAGGACCATACACGTGACAAGGATGATTTCGACGGCACTCCCCAATCCCTCGGCTCCTGCTTGCCACAATCTGGTGAGGCTCATGCGCAGGAAGAGGATTTTGAATCAAAATCAAAAGAAGCCCGTCTTTATCGTCAAGGACTTTCTTATCGCACTATGAGCGCTGACAATACGGTTTGTCATAATAGTGATATCCGCCAACTGCCGGCAGGTTCAAAAATCATCAAACGTTTCCGTAAATATGCCTATGAACAGGTAAGCAAGCTTGTCGAGCATGATTACGAGGTTATCCGCTATAAGACTTCGGACGGGAAAATTCATGAAGGCTATTTCCCTTTCAGTGGGCAGCCTGAAATCATTGACGTGGTTCCTGGAACGCACGCTTCCGGTTCTTTTCTGGCTTATCTTGCTTTCAACAAATATGTTCTGGATACCCCTCTTTATCGTGAAATGTACAGATTATCAGGTGAATCAATGCGTTTGAGCCGTATGAGTCTGACCAATTGGTTGGAGAAAGGCTCTACCCATTTCTGCGGTTTGATTGCTTATCTTAAGAATACTTGTTTGGAAAAGGATTCCATCGTGAACTGTGATGAGACCTGGTGCCGGGTAAAGCGTAAAGGCTGCTATAAGAAGAAATACATCTGGTGTCTGGTCAACAAACTGTCAAAAGTGGTTATCTATTGCTACGAGGATGGTTCCAGAGGACGTGATGCCTTGAAGCATATCTTGGGTGACAGCCAGGTGAAAGCTCTTCAGTCAGATGGCTACAATGTCTATCTGTATTTGGATGATCATATGGTCGATATAGAACATCTTTGTTGCATGGCCCATGCCCGTGCGAAGTTCAAGTATGCGTTGGATCAGGGTAATGATAAGGATGCGGCATTCATATTGGAATTGATCGGTGAGCTTTACAAGCTGGAACGCGAGTATGAAGAAGGGCAGTTGTCCCCCGAGCAGATAAAGCTTTGCCGGAATAACTTAAAGACCAAAGAAGTAATCATAAAGTTACGCAGTAAGCTTGACGTCTTGCTCAGTGACGGTCATCCGCCCCGCGGAGAGTTGATGGAGAAGGCAATAAATTATATGAATACTTTTTGGACTCAGCTGTTCGCCTACTTGAATGACGGCTCTTATTCCATCGACAATTCCATTGCCGAACGTTTTATCCGTCCCTTGGCCGGTGAGCGAAAGAACTCGTTATTCTTCGGAAGTGACAGGATGGCACACGTTTCAGCGGTATATCATACCATCATCTCAACCTGTAAGATGCAGGGTGTGTCTGTGCTTGATTATTTCAAGAGATTTTTCAGCGAAATTGTTAAAGGACGTAGGGATTATGAACATTTGTTACCCTTGACAATCGGACTGGAGTAATAACAAATATTAAAAATCAGTATCTTTTTTGACGTTATTTATGAGGGAACCGCCTTGTGGCGGCTTTCCTTGGGGTACACGTCAAAATTGGACGCTAACGATATAAATATGACTTTATCGATTTCGGAAATAAAAAAAAAGTTAGTTAGTTACAAATTGGAGATATTCTTGACAGTTTGTCTCTTCTCCAATTTATATCCTGACTTGCCATCGTGGGGATACTATATCATCTTATTGGTTATGTTCATCTTAGCGCAACAATACGGTAGTGGTAAAGGGAAACGTGCAAAACTAGCAATAGGCATGTTGGTAGTCGTAGTGTTCTCATCTACTGTTAACCTTACGCTAACTTTACGTGTAGTTCAGTTTGCACTAGTGTTTATTGGTACATTGATGTTTTCTTCCTTTAAATTCTATAGGTTTAAAGTGAGGATGTTGCGCTGTTTTATGTGGGGCTTTGCGCTTACGGCACCAATTAATTATTATGCACATGTGAAGGGCATCAATTATCAGTTATACAGTTGGGCACATGTAGGAGAAGTTTTTACTTTTGACTTCTCTGGATTTACCAATCATCCTATGTGGCTCAGTGCAGCCTGTGCTATTGCAACTATTTTTTTTGTCTATCAGATGGTTATTATTTGGCAGAAGAAGAGTTTAATATGGTCGCTATTGATGTTGCCATTGATTTATATCTCTGTGATGGTAACGATATGGGGTGCTTCTCGATCAGCTTTGGGAATCTCAGTAGGAGCAGCATTGTTGCTTGTTTATTTGATTAATCAAAATCTCACCCGTGCCTTTGGTATAGTAGCTTTTATTGCTGTGATATCAGTATTCTTGATGCCAAAGTTCGTGGAAGGGGCAACACGTATGCAGAATAAGAAAGAGGTTAAAAGTTTAACAGACAACTCCCGTGGTTCATTGTGGATGGCAAGAGTAGAAGAGTTTACTATTTCTCCATTATGGGGTATAGGCTTTTCAGCTACAGGAATTGGTGCAGAGAAACAAGTAGGTCGTGCCGAAACAGGCTCAGGATGGCTTTCTATTCTGTCGCAAGCTGGATTGTTAGGTCTTATATTAGCTATTCTACTTGTGAAGCGTGCTATACTACCTTTACGTTACCTTCGTGAGAATAAAGAAATAGCACTTTATTACGCCTTATTTATCTTTATGAGTTTACACACTCTCTTCGAGGCCTATGTGTTTCAAGGAGGTTGGTATCTCTGTTTTGTGTATTGGCTCACAGTGAGTGTACTCGATGATTATAGGAAATATCGTAAATATAGTATTGAATGAAAATAGCTTATCTTATTTGTGCACATACTGACTGTACGCAACTCAATAGGTTAATAAAGGCTTTAACCTATCATCAGCAAACGGGATTCTTTGTTCATTTAGACCAAAAGTCAATGATAAAACCTAAGGATATACAGGCACCCCAAGAGGTATTGGAGTTAGATGTCTTTAAAAGAATAAATGTTAATTGGGGAGGGTATTCACAATGTGAGGCCATTTTAGCTTTAATACAAAGGGCTATGGAATCGAAAAGGAAGTACGAGCGCTTTGTGTATATTTCGGGTTTAGATTATCCAATATGGTTGAATTCCCAGATCTTGAACTATTTTGAGGTGCATAGAAATAAAGAGTGTATTATGGCTCTTAATTTATCAGAATTGGAAGAACCTCGCAAGATGCCCGAACGAATAAAGGCATACCATTTCTTTAGAGATAGTAAGATTGGTAACCCTCAATTAAAGCATCTGCTTTGTGGAGGGATGCGACGAATTACACGGCTTTTCTTTTTTAAACATCGTAATTACTTTAAAGAAATGCCTATTTATGAAGGCTCATCATGGTGGGCACTTTCGAGGGAGTGTTTGCAATATATACTGGATTATTACCGGATAAATGGTAAACAAATAAGAACATACTTTAAGTATACTTTTGCTCCCGATGAGATGATGCTGCATACACTGGTGTTTAATTCACCTTTCGGAAAGAATGCTTTGCTTTATACGGAAAAGAACTATCCGGGATTAGTAGGTTTAACTCCACTGCATTATATAGAGTATAATGGTGCTATTGCCGTTTATAAAGAAAAAGATTATGATAAGCTACTTGCTTCGGGAAAAATGTTTTGTAGAAAAGTGGAGACAGGTGTATCGGATGAATTGATGAATAAAATTGATTTATATAGGAATGAATGAGGAGGCTTTTTCTTACTCTACTGATTATAGTTGGCTTTTTGCTTTCTGTGGAGGTGTTGTTACGCTATGTCTTTGGTTTTTGTGATGCACTACTCTATCAACACAGTGATTCATACGAATATATAGCACAACCCAATCAAGAACGGTATCGTTTTGGGGCACATTTGCGTTATAACGCTTATTCGCAACGAAATGATAGTAATCCTGACAGTACGAAGGTTAGAGTATTGGGACTGGGTGATTCAGTCATTTTTGGAGGTACTATGATCGACCAAGATTCCATAGCTACCACTTTGTTTAGCAAAGAAACTGGAATGCAAATGCTTAATATTTCAGCAGGTAGCTGGGGACCTGATAATTGTGCTGCCTATCTCAAGGAAAAAGGAACATTTGATGCTAGTGCTATGGTATTGGTGTGTAGCAGTCATGATGCTCGGGATATAATGTCGCATATTGCTGTAGTGGGAAAATATCCTAACTATCCAGTCAGACAGTATAAAATGGCAGTCTGGGAGTTAATGGATAGGTATCTACTACCTTGTATTAAAGGTTATTTTATACAAGATATTCCGAGGCTAGATCCTGATAAAGTGATTGTTGAGCACATAGAAAATGCTTCTGTTGCTCCTAAATCTATGATGTTTAATCCTGGTTTTTATGAACTCAAGACCATAGCTGACTCAGTGGCTATACCTTTTTATATCTATTTGCATGCTGAACAAGGTGAGGTGTATAGAGGAGAATACAATGAAATGGGAAAACAAATTATTAGTTGGGCTCAAGAAGCGGGAGTATCTTGTTACACAGGATTAGCGATGGGAGAGACTGTGGATATGTATAGAGATGTTATTCATTTGAATGAAAAAGGGCAACGGCATTTATCGGAATGTCTTAAAAAAATTATTGTAATAAATCATATAAATGAATAAGAAAAGAATTGCGATACTCCAACCAGAAGTTCCGCACTATCGGGATGAGTTTTTTACTTTATTACGCCAACGGTGTGAATGCTCTGATATTTATATATATAACTCTGTAGCTGACGCGAAAAAAAACGGTTTTAAAATAAATACGGATGAGCTAATGCCTATTGCGAATAAAACATTACAGGGGTTTTTGTGGTATAATCCCAAACCTCTGTTGTCGAAGAAATATGATACATTGGTGCTGATGTTACATTTTGCACATCTTACTACATGGTTACTTTTGTTTACTAAATTTATTCATCGGAAGAAAATTATCCTCTATGGACAAGGAATCTCGGTGAAGCGCTATCTGATGGAGGAGAAGAATCCAGATTGGAAATTGAAGTGGATGATAGCTTTGGCTGATGGTGTATGGGTATATATGCCGAAAGAGGAGAAACAATGGCAGTCCGTATTTCCAAAGAAAAAAATTGTAGCTCTGAACAATACCATTACAGGTATGGAGGAGATTGTAAAGTATCGGCCTGCTTGCGAGATAATGGACTTAAAAGAGAAGTATGCTATTAAGGAGGAGCGAATACTCATATTTTGTGCTCGATTTACTTCGTCTTATCGACGAGTAGATTTATTTATAGAAACCGTCAAACGGTTGGATAAAAAGCGTTTTGGATTTATTATTATTGGTGACGGAGCGAATAAACCAGATTTTTCAATTTATACTAATGTGTACGATTTTGGAGCTGTATATGATGCAGAGATAAAGAGGGAGCTTTTTACAATATCTGATATTTATTTTCAGCCTGGATGGGTAGGATTATCTATTGTAGAGGC
The DNA here is from genome assembly GCF_002632415.2 of Bacteroides celer. NCBI lineage: Bacteria > Pseudomonadati > Bacteroidota > Bacteroidia > Bacteroidales > Bacteroidaceae > Bacteroides > Bacteroides celer. Next base: position 2,367,742 of record NZ_CP178209.1, read on the forward strand.
AATGGGGTATGGGCTGCCAATTTTTACTTTCAAACGCTCGGAGGGGACTTTGCAATGTGTAGAATATAGCTATATTCAAAATGATAAGAATGGGAGAACATTCGAGTCAATGGAAGAGTGTGTAGAGGTGATTACTCATATCCCAGATGACAAGTTGGTAAAGATGGGTGAGAATGCCCGACTTCTAGCGGCTACACTACTTCCTAAAAACATGGTTGATAAAGCGATGGCTGTATTATAATTTACGTCAAAGTAAAGCTACTCAAAATTTGAAATAGATGAAAGTATTACATTATATTCCTAGTTTAGATCGCGCATCGGGTGGTACTGCTGCTTATATTCAATTGTTAGCTAAGGAGTTGGGCAAAATGATGGAACTCCACATAGTGAGCCATGCGAGTGGAAATCCTGTGGTGATGGATAATTGCAAGGTGTACTATGTATCTCACTTCAAACAGTTTAGAAAGATGAAACGTCAGTTTGAAGCTCTCTTAAATGAGGTATGTCCAGATGTAGTACATGTGAATTGTTGCTGGATGCCTGCTTGTGCTTTTACGCAGAAGTGGGCACAGACTCTTGGCTATAAGGTAGTACTTACACCTCATGGAATGTTGGAGCCTTGGATATTGAAACGTCACTATTGGACTAAGAAAGTTCCTGCTTTGTTGCTCTATCAGAAGAGAGCGGTGAAGCGGGCTAATATTCTCCATGCTACCGCAGAGAGTGAACGTGAAAATCTGCTTAAATTAGGTTATAATGACCGGATTGCAGTGATAGCCAATGGCATTGATGTGGAGAGTATTAAAATGAAGCAGTCTTGGAAGCGCAATAAAGAGATTCTTTTCTTAAGCCGGGTGCATATGAAGAAAGGTATCAATTTCTTGATTGAGGCGGTGGCTCAATTGAAAGAACGGATAGGAGGGTATGTAATACGTATCGCTGGTGAAGGAGATGCTATCTATATTGATGAGCTAAAGCAATTAACAGTACGTCTTGGTATATCGAAACTAGTCATCTTTGAAGGTGGTGTATATGGCAATCGTAAATGGGAATTGTTCCGCCAAGCGGATCTTTTTATATTACCTACACACAGCGAGAATTTTGGTATTGTGGTGGCAGAGGCATTGGCTAGTGGTACGCCTGTGGTAACTACAATGGGCACACCATGGAGTGAGTTAGAAAGTCGGCGGTGTGGCTGGTGGACGGAGGTAGGTACAGAGGCAACCGTACAAGCACTTCGTAACTTTTTATCGCTTACTGAAAATGAGCTGGAGATGATGGGACGTAACGGTCGTAAATTGGTAGAGGAGAAGTATTCGGCACGTAAGGTGGCAGAGGAATTTGTGGAAATGTATAAATCAATTTTATGAAAAAGGATTTGATGGGATTTAAAACTCCATATTCGAAGAGGAATAAGCTTCGCAGATTGGTATGGAGTATGGTTTGGACTTGTCTTGCCCGTCCGTTTCCTCGCTCTATGGCAATGGGATGGAAACGTATGTTGCTTCGTGCATTTGGCGCAAAGATCGCACCTACAGCGATGGTGTATGCCACCGCCCACGTGTTTCAGCCGTGGCTGTTAATAATGGATGATTATGCTTGCTTAGCAGAGGGGGTAGATTGCTACAATACAGTATTGGTACGTATTGGACGTAATGCTACAGTTAGTCAACGGGCTTTCCTTTGCACTGCAGGGCACGATATTACCGACCCGCATCATCATCAGACAGATGCTCCGATAGTGATTGGGGATAGAGCTTGGGTGTGTGCCGAAGTTTTCGTTGGTCAAGGAGCAACGGTAGGGGAAGGGGCTGTATGCGCGGCCCGTGCAGTAGTGATTAAAGATGTAGAACCATGGACTATGGTGGGAGGAAATCCTGCCAAATTTATTAAAAAGAGAAAAATTAAGTGACTTTAATTGTAAATTATTATAACCAAATAGGGGGGGGTAAAAACAGGGGCGTTATTCTCTTGAAATTCTTAGCCGCCTTATTGATTACCTATTCCCACATGGGGCTGTTGTTTCCTCAATATGGTGGGTTAGTGACGGGGGGGGCCATAGGTGATGGCTTGTTCTTTTTTTGTTCCGGTTTTACATTGTTTTTAGGGAGAACTGATAATTTTCCTAATTGGTACAAACGTAGAATAAATCGTATTTATCCTACTATAATTATGTGGGCTTTGCTCTCTAGTCTCTTTTTTGATTGGAGCTGGTATGTTGAGGAATTAATTATTCCTCCTCGTTATTGGTTTGTTCCTTGCATCATGGTTTATTATGTTATCTTTTATATAATACGGACTTTTTTTATGAATCATCTAAAGTGGGTTTTTACGATTTTCTTTGTTGTCATAGCCTTGAGTAGTATTTGGCTGTTGGACTATACAAAATCTGTTATGTATGCGGATGTTTCTTTTATGAGGGTTTATTATTTCCTTTTTATGTTGCTAGGGGCTATGACAGCTATTAGTAAAAGGAAAGAACGTACTCCTCTGCGTGCAGGAGTATATACCATAATTTCGGTAGGGCTATATTATGTATGTATGGGAAGTTACAAATTGGATTCTACGTTATGCAGGTTTCAACTGATATCATTAATGCCACTATTATCTACTATCTACTGGTTGTTTGTGTTCTGTGATGCGGCGAAAGTAGCTCGTATATTTGATAAATCATGGATGGGTAGACCTGTCTATTTTATTTCAACTTTGACGCTTGAAGTATATATGGTGCAATACGCACTATTTACTGATAGGTTTAATGACATTTTTCCTTGGAATATACTCCTTACTTATATTGTAATATTTCTAATAGCATATTTTCTAAAATGCTCTTCCAATTTGTTTTCCTTGCTTTTTAAGGAAGATCGAATAACATGGGAGAAAGTATGCCAAGTGTAATCATCCAGTTTTATGAATAATTCTATTGCTGCCATCATTCTTACTAAGAATGAGGCAAAACATATTGTGCGTTGCATAGAGTCATTACAAGATGTGTGTGATGAAGTGATTGTAGTGGATTCTTTGAGTACGGATAATACGTGTGAACTAGCTGAAAGTATGGGTGCACGGGTTTATAAGAATCCATGGAAAAACTATGCCACGCAGTTTAATTATGGGGTGTATGAATGTGATATTCAGTCGGAATGGATTTGGCGCATTGATGCTGACGAGTTCTTAGAAGGTAACTTAGGTGATTCCATGAAGAGAACATTGGCGCAGTGTGATGTGGATGTAAATGGTGTTTATGTGCGCAAACGTATAGACTTCATGGGGCGTCCGTTATTACATGGAGGATGGTATCCATCATATCACTTAAAGGTGTTTCGTAAGGGACATGGTGACTGTGAAAATCGATGGATGGATGAGCATATCCGCCTCTTTGATGGTAAAGCGATTACTGTGAATGAAGGTAATCAGGTGGATGCCAATCTTAATAATTTGACTTGGTGGACGGAAAAGCATAACGGGTATGCAACTCGTGAAATGGCTGATATGCTGATGATGGAGTATGCTATGGATGCTAAAGCACAGGAAGTAGTTCCTAAACTTTTTGGGATGGAGGAGCAACGCAAACGTTGGCTAAAAATAAAATACATTAAGTCACCTCTTTTCATACGACCTTTTGTCAACTTTACTATCCGTTATATTTTGAAAGGCGGGTTTCTTGATGGAAAAGAAGGTTTCATTTGGCACATCTTACAAGGTTTTTGGTACAGAATGCTGGTGGATGCAAAGGTGTATGAACTGAAGAAGCAATGCGGGTGGAATGAAGAAATGATAAAGACATATTTGAAAGAGAAATTCCTATGATCTTTTGATATGTGTAAGGTCTTTGATGTATAATAAAATTTTATGAAAGTATCTATAATAACGTCGTGCTTTAATCGTGCGGCGACGATTCGTGGTGCCATAGAGAGTGTCTTGGCACAGGACTATAATAACATAGAGTTTATTGTTATAGATGGGGCGAGTACGGATGGTTCGTTAGAAATTATTAGAGAATATGAAGATCGTATATCAACTATTATCAGTGAGCCTGATCATGGTATGTATGAAGCCATCAATAAGGGAATTCGTGTGGCTACAGGTGATGTAATAGGGTTGCTGCATTCGGATGATTTCTTCTATGATAATGGGGTCATAAGCCGCATTGTGGAACACATGAAGACTACTCGAGCAGATTTTCTGTATGGTGATGGGCTTTTTGTGAATCCTGATAATACTGACAAGGTAGTACGTAACTGGATTGGCGGTGATTATCGTTTGTGGAAGGTACGTCATGGTTGGCTTCCATTACATCCCACTTGTTATATTCGCCGCGAGGTAATGATGAGACTAGGTCTTTATAACGAAAGTTATAAGATTGCTGCGGATAGTGAACTGTTGGTGCGTTATCTGATGACGGGCGGACTTTCTGTTACTTATTTGAAAGAGTATGTTGTACGTATGCGCATGGGCGGACTTTCTACCGATAGTGCTAAGCGTAAGAAAATGTGGGGAGAAGACATTAGAGTGTATTCCTCTCACGGTCTATGGCCTACTCTGACTAAATTAGAAAAGATGGCATGGAAAGTACCACAATTTGTGTTGGCATTATTGAAAGGATAATGGCAATTAAATGAATTGATAGCTGATTTGTGCAGATCAACTAGCTACTTTCTAAAAATAAACTTCTGATGATTATTAGCTTATAATATAACGATACATGTAGGTCCCTAACTTCATGCTACACACATGAATCCCCTACATTTTGCAGGTTGGGAAAAATACAGCGGTATATTCCTGATCTGTCCCCTCATATTGGCAAATGCTGATATGTATTCTAAATATATCAACTGTCTGTGAAGATCGTTGATATATTACTTTTAGAGGGTATGATGTTTGATACTTTATTTCTATTTAAAATTTATAGAAATAAATCCTTGCACTTTTCCTTATACACAAGATAACATCTTCTGTTCCTGAATATAGCTCATCTAAAAGTTTCTTCTATCATAGAATTAAAATCACTGCTAGCTTTGTGTTATAGAATGAAAGCTGTATATTTGTATGCACCATAATTAAAAGGTTGTACATGTATGAGCAATAAAATATATCCTATTGGTATCCAGAACTTCGAGAAAATCCGTCAAGACGGTTATTTCTATGTTGATAAAACGGCCTTGATGTATCAGATGGTAAAGACCGGGAGTTATTACTTTTTGAGTCGTCCGCGCCGTTTTGGAAAGAGTCTGCTGATCTCTACCCTGGAAGCATATTTTCAAGGGAAGAAGGAACTATTTGCTGGACTGATGGTGGAGAAGCTCGAAAAAGATTGGATAGAACATCCAATTTTGCATCTCGACCTTAATATTGAGAAGTATGATGTTCCGGAGAGTCTGGATAATATTCTGGATAAATCGTTGACCGCTTGGGAAAAACTTTATGGTGCCGAACCATCGGAACGTTCGTTCTCCCTACGCTTTGCCGGTATTATAGAGCGCGCTTATGAAAAGACCGGACAACGGGTGGTTATTCTGGTGGATGAATATGACAAGCCGATGTTGCAGGCAATTGGCAATGAGGACTTACAAAAACAATTCCGGGATACATTGAAGCCTTTTTATGGCGCTTTGAAGACGATGGATGGTTGTATCAAGTTCGCGTTGCTGACCGGGGTGACAAAATTTGGCAAGGTGAGCGTATTCAGTGACTTGAATAATTTGAAGGATATTTCAATGGATGAACGCTTTGTGGATATTTGCGGTATCACGGAGAAAGAAATACATGACAATCTGGAGGAGGAATTGCATCAGTTGGCAGAAAAGCAGAAGATGAGTTATGAGCAGGTGTGCGCAGAATTGAAAGAATGTTATGATGGTTACCACTTTGTGGAACATACTATAGGAATCTATAACCCTTTCAGTCTGTTGAACACGTTTGATAAGATGAAGTTCGGCAGCTACTGGTTTGAGACGGGGACACCCACTTATCTGGTGAACTTGTTGAAGAAGCATCACTATGATTTGGAACGGATGGCTCATGAGGAAACAGATGAACAGGTGTTGAACAGCATTGACTCGGAATCTAGTAATCCCATTCCGGTGATTTACCAGAGCGGATATCTCACCATTAAGGGGTATGACGAACGTTTTGGTATATATCGTTTAGGTTTTCCGAATCGTGAAGTGGAAGAGGGGTTTGTTCGTTTCCTGCTTCCTTATTATGCGAACGTGAATAAAGTGGAGTCTCCGTTTGAGATTCAGAAGTTTGTCCGTGAAGTGGAATCTGGTGATTATAACTCTTTCTTCCGTCGTTTGCAAAGTTTCTTTGCAGACACTGGTTATGACGTGATTCGCGAGCAGGAGTTGCATTACGAAAATGTGCTTTTTATCGTTTTCAAACTCGTAGGCTTTTATACTAAAGTGGAATATCATACAAGCGAAGGGCGTATCGACCTTGTTTTGCAGACGGACAAATTCATATATGTCATGGAATTTAAACTGAATGGCACGGCAGAAGAAGCCTTGAAGCAGATTAATGAAAAACATTATTCACTTCCTTTTGAAGCGGATAATCGTAAGCTTTTTAAAGTGGGTGTGAACTTTAGTTCGCAAACAAGAAATATAGAAAAATGGATAGTGGAAGAGTAGCTCTTTTTATCTCAAATTCCTAAAATACGCCCGTATCTTCCGCATAATCTTGATTCCCATCACTACGCCATCAAATACAGCCATACCGGTATTGAACGAACGCATGAGTGCATCTGCCTTGTTGGTTGCCGGAGCAAGCGGGGCGAATATTTCGCGTGTAGTAGCTGTCATGGCTTTTTTTTGAGCATGGATCTCATTTAAAAGCTTCTTTTTACGTTCGGCAATCTCTTCTAATGTAAATTTCTGCGGGGTCTGCGCATTCATAATTTATTTATTTGAATCAGTTAAAAATAAATTAGCGAGGAAGTTCACCATCGGAGAAATGATGAGCTGCTTGCGGAAAATAATAACCAGGGCGATGAGAACAACATTGATGCCTGCTATGATGGCGAAACTCGACATCAGACCGCCCACTAAAGGCTCCAATATATAAGCAAGAGCAAAAAGCAGATAAAACAGGGCAACCATGCCAAGGATAATAAGTACTAATATCATAATTAACGTGGAAAAAAGTATGGTTAACTTCTCCGTCAATTCTAATTTGGTATATTCTTTTTGAAGCTCCAGATATTTCTTGAACTCGAAAAACAACTGCTGAAAATTCTCAATACTTTTATCGTCTGCAAACATGGTCGCTCTGTTTTTAGTCTTTGGTTACTCACTTATTCTGCTATTTCTCCCTTCATCTCGGCAGCGATCTCGTCAACGAGAGTTTCCATTTCACTGCGATTCAGCTTGATTCCTTTTTTACGAAGAATCTCTGCGATTTTATGACGGGTATCTTCTCCCTTTTCAGGAGCAAATAAAATACCAAGGGCTGCACCTACGGCTGCACCACCCAAAAAAGCTGCTAAAACATTCAATCCTTTCATAATGTATAATGTTTAAAATGATTATGATACAACAAATATAACATTTTTATCGAAAGGTTGTTCGTGAAAACTGAAAAAAAGTGCTACGTTTTATAATTCTTTTTTTCTTTTATGGTTTAATCTTATTTAACTGACTTTCGTAGCTAACCTTTGAAGGTTAAGGCGTACTTTTGTTTTCGAATATTGTAAATCAAAACATAATGGAAGCTAAGATTGTTTTTATAACCGGTGCCAGTAGCGGAATTGGCGAAGGTTGTGCCCGTAAATTTGCGAAGGAGGGATGGAATCTGATTCTGAATGCCCGTACCGTTTCGAAACTGGAAGAACTGAAAGCTGAACTGGAAGCGACGCATGGTGTCCGGGTTTATATATTGCCCTTTGATGTGCGCGACCGGAAGCTGGCTGCCGCCTCTTTGGAATCATTGCCCGAAGAATGGAAGGCGATTGATGTGTTGGTGAACAACGCCGGGCTGGTGATCGGTGTGGATAAGGAATTCGAGGGTAACCTGGATGAATGGGATATCATGATCGATACGAATATAAGAGGATTGCTGGCAATGACGCGTTTGGTGGTTCCCGGTATGGTAGAACGCGGGCGCGGACATATTATTAATATCGGATCTATTGCCGGTGATGCCGCTTATCCGGGTGGGAGTGTGTATTGCGCAACGAAAGCTGCCGTGAAGGCTCTTTCGGACGGCCTCCGGATCGATTTGGTGGACACTCCGTTGAGAGTGACAAATATCAAACCGGGAATGGTGGAGACAAACTTTACAGTGGTGCGTTATCGGGGAGATAAGGAGGCTGCCGATAATTTTTATAAAGGGATTCGTCCGTTGACGGGAGATGACATTGCAGAAACGGTTTATTTTGCCGCGTCAGCTCCTGCGCATATTCAGATTGCAGAGGTGCTTTTGATGCCTACTTATCAGGCAACAGGCACTATTTCGTATAAGAAGAAGCCGGAATAGACGTTTTTTTGACGGATTTCTTTGCCGGATGATAAAATTTCTATTATTTTGTTGCCCGAAACTAAATATAATAGACGAGAATATTGAATTATTAATTAAAACAGAGTATAGGATTATGAAAAAATTAGTCGTATTAGGAATGGGAGTATGCTTGGTGCTAGCATTTGCATCTTGTAAATCCAGCGAAAGTGCCTATAAGAAAGCTTACGAAAAAGCAAAACAGCAAGAATTGGCAGAACCGCAGGTGGAAGCTCCGGTAGAGGTTACTCCGGTGGTTGCAGCTCCTGTGACAACTACTAAAGTGGCAGATACATCCGGCGTTCGTCAGGAAAAGGTTACAGTGGTTTCCGGTAACGAAGGATTGAAAGATTATAGCGTTGTGGCAGGTAGCTTTGGGGTGAAAGCGAATGCTGAAGGCCTGAAAGATTGGTTGGACGGACAGGGATATCACTCTACGATTGCATTTAATGCTGATAAGGCAATGTATCGTGTGATTGTGAACTCTTTTGCTGACAAGGCTGCTGCTGCTGAAGCTCGCGATGCATTCAAGGCTAAATATCCGAACCGTTCGGATTTCCAGGGTGCTTGGTTGCTGTATCGTGTATATTGATTTCTTTTTGGTAATATATATTGGAAAGAACGAACGTTTTTTTCCGAATAAGAAGGCGGTAACTGGGAAGTTACTGCTTTTTTATTGAAAATGAGTGGCTTTTTCGTTTAGATATTTTTATCTTTCTACTAAAAGAAGTTATAAATGATAGTGGGGAAACTTTTATAGCAAAGAAGGTTTTTACTTTTGTCAACTCTTAATTTGGAGGATGTATTGCCTGAATGTGAATAGGGCATTAATTTTAGAGATTGAATGGAACAAAAATATGTTATGGCTGCTATTGATGCGGCTCTAAAAGCGGGTGAAAAGATTCTTTCTATTTATAATGATCCGGCATCGGACTTTGAGATAGAGAGGAAGGCTGACAACTCTCCGTTAACTATAGCAGACAGAAAAGCGCATGAAGCGATTGTGGCTATTCTGAACGATACTCCTTTTCCTGTTCTTAGTGAAGAAGGGAAGCATTTAGGGTATGAGATCCGTCGAGGATGGGATACTTTATGGATTGTAGATCCGCTGGATGGAACGAAGGAGTTTATTAAGCGCAATGGAGAATTTACGGTAAATATCGCTTTGGTGCAGAACGCTGTACCTGTGTTCGGTGTTATTTATGTGCCTGTTAAAAAAGAACTTTATTTCGGGATCGAAGGTGCAGGGGCTTATAAATGTTCCGGTATTGTCAGTCTGGAAGATGACGGCGTGGCATTGGAACAGCTGATTGGGAAGTCGGAACGGATACCTTTGAAGGAGGTGCACGATCATCTGATCGTGGTTGCTTCCCGTTCGCACCTGTCGCCTGAAACAGAATCATATATTGCAGATTTGAAGAAGAAACACGGCAGTGTGGAGTTGATTTCGAGCGGAAGTTCTATTAAAATCTGTCTGGTTGCTGAAGGTAAGGCTGATGTATATCCGCGTTTCGCTCCGACGATGGAGTGGGATACGGCTGCCGGGCATGCGATAGCCCGTGCCGCGGGGATGGAAGTATATCAGGCTGGAAAGGAAGAACCTCTACGATATAATAAGGAGGATTTATTGAATCCGTGGTTTATCGTTGAGCCAAAAAGAGAACACTAAATAATGTTTATATGACATTTGAAATTGTATTTGTACTATTATCCCTATTAGGAATGGTAGCGGCTTTGATAGCAGATAAGATGCGTCCGGGCATGATACTTTTTTCGGTAGTGGTTTTGTTTCTGTGTGCCGGCATTCTGACTCCTAAGGAGATGCTGGAAGGGTTTAGTAATAAAGGGATGATTACCGTTGCTCTGCTGTTTCTGGTGAGTGAGGGTATTCGCCAGTCGGGCACATTGGGACAAGTGATTAAGAAGTTGCTTCCGCAAGGAAAGACGACCGTATTTAAGGCACAGTTGCGTATCTTACCTTCGGTGGCATTTATTTCTGCCTTTCTGAATAATACGCCTGTCGTGGTTATTTTTGCCCCGATTATCAAGCATTGGGCTAAATCGGTGAATCTCCCGGCTACGAAGTTCTTGATTCCTCTTTCTTATGTGACTATTTTGGGAGGTATCTGTACCTTGATCGGTACTTCTACCAATCTGGTGGTGCACGGTATGATATTGGAGGCCGGATTTGAAGGCTTTTCTATGTTCGAGCTCGGAAAGGTGGGTATTTTTATAGCTATTGCCGGTATCATTTATATATTTCTTTTCTCTAAACGTCTTTTGCCGGATGCACGTCCGGATACGGCTGTGCCGGATGAGGAAATAGAGGAAGGGGAGAAGTTTCATCGGGTAGAGGCTGTTTTGGGTGCCCGTTTTCCCGGTATCAATAAAAAACTGAAGGATTTTAATTTCCAACGTCATTATGGTGCAGAGGTAAAAGAGATCAAGACACGTAACGGACAGCGCTTCGTCACTAACTTGGACGATGTGGTACTTCATGAAGGGGATACGCTTGTTGTGATGGCTGATGATACTTTTATCCCGACATGGGGGGAATCTTCTGTGTTTGTCTTGTTGACAAACGGGAATGAACCGGATACTAGCGGGAAGAAGAAGCGTTGGTTTGCTTTGCTGTTGCTGGTGCTGATGATTGTCGGCGCAACGGTGGGTGAGCTTCCGGTAACTAAGGAGATGTTTCCGGATATCAAGCTGGATATGTTTTTCTTTGTGTCTATTACTACTATTATTATGGCATGGACGAATCTGTTCCCTGCCCGTAAATATACTAAATATATTTCGTGGGATATTCTGATTACGATTGCCTGTGCCTTTGCTATCAGTAAGGCGATGGTGAACTCCGGCGTGGCGGATAGCGTTGCGAAGTTTATTATCGGATTGAGTGATGATTACGGCCCGCATGTGTTGCTTGCAATGGTATTTATTATCACGAACTTGTTTACGGAATTGATTACTAATAATGCGGCAGCGGCTTTGGCGTTTCCTTTGGCACTGTCAATCTCTGCCCAATTAGGAGTGAGCCCTACGCCTTTCTTTGTGGTAATCTGTATGGCTGCATCTGCCAGCTTCTCGACACCGATTGGTTATCAGACAAATTTGATTGTGCAAGGTATCGGTAACTATAAGTTTACGGATTTTGTACGTATCGGGTTGCCGCTTAATATTATCACTTTCTTAATCTCTATTATTCTGGTTCCGTTGATCTGGAACTTTTAAATAAAATTGTAAATGGAAGAAAAGAACCATATATATCCGATATTTGACCGCATGATGATGCGGCAGGACAAAGAAGAGCTTTTGGGGCAACACAGTGTGATGATCTGGTTTACCGGATTGAGTGGTTCCGGAAAGAGCACGATTGCCATCGCATTGGAACGTGAACTTCATAAGCGTGGATTGCTTTGCCGTATCCTGGATGGGGATAATATCCGTAGTGGAATTAATAATAACCTGGGATTCTCCGAAACGGACCGGGTGGAAAATATCCGTCGCATAGCGGAAGTGTCGAAGTTGTTTCTGGATAGTGGTATCATTACGATTGCTGCATTTATCAGCCCTAATAATGATATTCGCGAAATGGCTGCAAACATTATTGGTAAGGATGATTTTCTGGAGGTTTTCGTTAGTACTCCGCTGGAGGAATGTGAGAAACGTGATGTGAAAGGATTGTATGCGAAGGCACGGAAAGGGGAAATTCAGAATTTTACAGGAATTTCCGCACCTTTCGAGGTTCCCGAACATCCGGCTTTGTCACTGGATACTTCCAAATTGACTTTGGAGGAGTCGGTGAACCGTTTGTTGGAGCTTGTTTTGCCAAAAGTGAAGTGTATAAAATGAAATAAATATGGAAGAATATAAATTAAGCCACTTGAAGGAGCTCGAAGCCGAGTCTATTCATATCATCCGCGAGGTGGCGGCGGAATTTGAGAATCCGGTGATGCTTTACAGTATCGGAAAGGATTCCTCGGTGATGGTACGCTTGGCTGAAAAAGCGTTTTATCCGGGTAAAGTGCCATTCCCGTTGATGCATATCGATTCGAAATGGAAGTTCAAGGAGATGATTCAGTTTCGTGATGAATATGCGAAGAAGTACGGATGGAATCTGATTGTTGAAAGTAATATGGAGGCTTTTCATGCAGGGGTAGGACCTTTTACGCATGGAAGCAAGGTGCATACGGACTTGATGAAGACGCAGGCTTTGCTTCATGCGTTGGATAAGTATAAGTTTGATGCTGCATTTGGTGGTGCCCGTCGTGACGAGGAGAAGTCACGTGCGAAGGAACGTATTTTCTCTTTCCGGGATAAGTTTCACCAATGGGACCCGAAGAATCAGCGTCCTGAATTGTGGGATATTTATAATGCCCGCGTGCATAAGGGGGAAAGTATCCGTGTATTCCCGATTAGCAACTGGACTGAGTTGGATATTTGGCAGTATATCCGCTTGGAGAATATTCCGATCGTTCCGTTATATTATGCTAAGGAGCGTCCGGTAATTAATTTGGATGGCAATATTATTATGGCGGATGATGACCGTTTGCCTGAAAAGTACCGTGACCAGATTGAAATGAAGATGGTTCGTTTTCGTACGTTGGGCTGTTGGCCTCTGACAGGGGCGGTGGAAAGTGGAGCTGCTACGATTGAAGAGATTGTGGAGGAAATGATGACTACAACGAAGAGTGAACGTACTACCCGTGTGATTGACTTTGACCAGGAGGGTAGCATGGAACAAAAGAAGCGTGAGGGATACTTTTAATTGTAACTAGTTATGGCAGATAATAAATTAGATATAAAAGCTTTTCTGGACAAGGATGAACAGAAAGACTTGTTGAGACTGTTGACTGCGGGTTCGGTAGATGATGGAAAATCAACGTTGATCGGACGCTTGTTGTTTGATAGTAAGAAACTGTACGAGGATCAGTTGGATGCGTTGGAGCGTGATAGCAAACGGGTGGGAAATGCAGGTGAGCATATTGACTATGCGTTATTGCTCGATGGATTGAAGGCTGAACGTGAACAGGGGATTACGATTGACGTGGCTTATCGCTATTTCTCAACGAATGGCCGTAAGTTTATCATCGCGGATACTCCGGGACACGAGCAATATACCCGCAATATGATTACCGGAGGATCTACGGCTAACTTGGCTATTATTCTGGTGGATGCCCGTACCGGAGTGATAACCCAGACTCGTCGCCACACTTTCCTGGTATCTTTGCTGGGAATCAAGCATGTGGTATTGGCTGTCAATAAGATGGACCTGGTGGATTTCTCGGAAGAGCGTTTTAACGAGATTGTGGCTGACTATAAGAAGTTTGTTGCTCCATTAGGTATTCCTGACGTCAACTGCATTCCACTTTCTGCATTGGATGGGGATAATGTGGTGGATAAGTCTGAACGTACTCCATGGTACAAGGGGATTTCTTTGCTCGATTTCCTTGAAACGGTTCAGATTGATAATGACCATAATTTTACGGATTTCCGTTTCCCGGTTCAGTATGTGCTTCGTCCGAATCTGGATTTCAGAGGATTCTGTGGTAAAATTGCATCCGGTATCGTTCGCAAGGGGGATACGGTGATGGCACTTCCTTCCGGAAAAACGTCTAAGGTGAAGAGTATCGTGACTTATGACGGGGAATTGGATTATGCTTTCCCACCGCAGTCTGTGACCTTGACATTGGAGGATGAGATCGATGTGTCGCGCGGCGAAATGTTGGTGCATCCTGACAATCTGCCAACGGTGGATCGTAACTTTGATGCTATGATGGTCTGGATGGATGAAGAACCGATGGATGTAAATAAGTCGTTCTTTATTAAGCAGACTACCAATTTGAGTCGTACGCGTATTGATACGATAAAGTATAAGGTGGACGTGAATACGATGGAGCATCTGTCTCTGGAGAATGGTCAGCTGACTAAAGAGACGTTGCCTTTGCAGTTGAATCAGATTGCCCGTGTGGTGCTGACTACGGCTAAGGAATTGTTCTTTGATCCTTATAAGAAGAATAAATCTTGTGGCTCATTTATCCTGATTGACCCGATCACTAATAATACTTCGGCAGTAGGTATGATTATCGACCGTGTGGAAATGAAAGATATGAGTGACACGGAGGGTATTCCGGTATTGGATATGGTAAAACTGGGAATTGCTCCGGAACATTACGAAGCGGTAGAAAAAGCTGTGAAGGAACTGGAACGCCAGGGTCTTGCAGTGCGACTAATAAAATAGATTGTTCAACAATAAATTGAAAACTGAAAATGACAGTATCCTGTCGTCTTTAATTTTTGATTTCTAATTTCTAATTAATAAAGTGGGATTACTCGAATTTAATAAACTTCCGATTAATACATTGGTAGGTGCCGACTGGAAGACGTTCAAGGCTATCACCGCCGGTCGTGAAATTGACGCAGCCTACAAAGGTAAATACCGATTGACGAAGGCTGTGTGCCGATTGCTTTCTCCATTGGCGTCATTACAAGACAGGCGTTACGAGAAGTTGCTGGCTGATCAGCCATTGGAGCATGATCCGGTGTTCATTTTGGGACACTGGCGGAGTGGAACTACATTTGTACATAATGTGTTCTCTTGTGACAAGCATTTTGGGTATAACACTACTTATCAGACTGTATTTCCTCATCTGATGATGTGGGGACAGCCTTTCTTCAAAAAGAATATGAGTTGGCTGATGCCGGATAAGCGTCCGACGGATAATATGGAGCTGGCAGTGGATCTTCCCCAGGAGGAGGAGTTTGCTTTGTCGAACATGATGCCTTATACATATTATAATTTCTGGTTTTTGCCGAAATATCAACAGGAATATGCTGATAAATATCTTTTATTTGATGATATAACGGATGCTGAATTGAGAGTGTTTGAAGAGGTGTTTACGAAGTTGATTAAGATCTCTTTGTGGAATACCCATGGTACTCAATTCCTTAGCAAGAATCCTCCGCATACCGGAAGGGTGAAGGAACTGGTGAAGATGTTCCCTAATGCTAAGTTTATCTACCTGATGCGTAATCCGTATACTGTATTCGAATCTACACGCAGTTTCTTTACAAATACGATTCAGCCGCTGAAATTGCAGGATGTCAGCAATGAACAATTAGAGGAAAATATCCTTTCTATTTATGCCAAGCTTTATCATAAGTATGAATCGGATAAGAAATTTATTCCGGAAGGTAACTTGATGGAAGTGAAGTTTGAAGATTTCGAAGCGGATGCGATGGGAATGACGGAGAATATTTATCAGTCTCTTTCTATCCCCGGATTTGCCGAAGCACGTAGTGATATCGAAAAATATGTGGGCGGAAAGAAGGGATATAAGAAGAATAAGTATAAATATGACGACCGTACGATTCGTTTGGTAGAAGAGAACTGGGATTTTGCTTTGAAACAATGGGATTATAATTTATAAGAAGAAAAAGAAAGGAAAAGTATTGATGATTCAGAAAAACGTTCATCGCCTGTTGATGACAGGTTTCGTTGCATTTATTTCTTCCTTGTCTTTGATGGCGCAACATAAAGTTGAAATGCTTCCTTTTGGGGACATGGATCAATGGGTGGACCGTCAGATAAAGGAGTCGAGCATTATTGGTGGAAATACAAAGAATGTATATGCGATAGGGCCGACGACGGTGATTAAGGGAGATCAGGTTTATAAGAATATGGGCGGATCGCCTTGGGGCACTTCAAATGTAATGGCGAAGGTTGCCGGTATTACGAAAACTAATACTTCGGTATTCCCGGAGAAGCGGGGAGATGGATATTGCGCCCGTTTGGATACGCGCATGGAGAGTGTGAAAGTGTTGGGACTGGTTAATATTACGGTGTTGGCGGCTGGCTCTGTCTTTACCGGTTCGGTGCATGAACCGATTAAGGGTACTAAAAATCCACAGAAAATGTTGCAGACCGGTATTCCGTTTACCAAAAAGCCGGTGGCTCTTCAGTTTGACTATAAAGTGAAGATGTCCGACCGGGAGAATCGTATTCGCGCTACCGGTTTCAGTAAGATTACGGATGTTCCCGGAAAAGATTATCCGGCAGCTATTCTGCTTCTGCAAAAACGTTGGGAAGATGCCAATGGAAATGTGTATGCAAAACGGATAGGGACTATGGTGACTTATTACTATCATTCTACGGACTGGAAAAATAATGCGACCTATGAGATTATGTACGGTGACATCACGAATCGTCCGGAATATAAGTCGCACATGATGCGTTTGCAGGCGACCGAAAGTTATACGGTGAACAGTAAGGGTGAAAGCGTGCCTATTCATGAAGTGGCCTGGGGAAATGAAAATGATGTTCCGACTCATATGTGTCTTCAGTTCACGTCCAGTCATGGAGGAGCCTATATCGGTTCTCCGGGAAATACTCTGTGGATTGACAATGTAAAACTGGTATATTAACAAAGCATATAGACAAAGAATAGAAATAGTTAGTGATCTAATTTCATCACTGGCTATTTTTTTTGTTTTAATTCTTCCACAACAACCCCCTTCAGATGCCTTCTGAAGTTATATTACACTTTTATCGCTCTATAAAATTCTATGAATGAATGAAAATTTACGTGTTTTTTTGTTTGTGTTATATTAAATATCTATATTTGCACTAATTCTAGAAGAAAGGATGACGTTTATTGTCTCTTAATCAGGTGTGGAACATTTGGGTTGTGTATTTAGCCTGTAAGACAATTGAAATATATTATTTACTAAAATAAATTGAGATGAAAAAGGGTTTATTGTTTATTTTATTGGCAGCAGTCTCTGTATGTCTGCCTGCACAAGAAAAAGAAAATGCAGCAAAGAGTTATAGAGTGGAAACTAACCGCTTTGGTGCTAATTGGTTTATTAGTGGTGGCGTTGGCGCACAAATGTATTTTGGCGACAATGATGGTAAAGCTGACTTCGGAAAACGTCTTGCTCCGGCACTTGACATTGCTGTAGGTAAATGGTTTACTCCAGGTATCGGATTACGTGTAGCTTACAACGGTCTTCAGGCTAAAGGTGCTACTCCTAATGCTAATGGTCCGCTTGTAGACGGAGGACAGTATTCTAATGGCTACTACAAAGAAAAGTGGAATGTGATGAACTTCCATGGAGATGTAATGCTGAATCTTTCCAATATGATTTGTGGTTATAGAGAAGATCGTCTGTATTCATTCATTCCTTATGTAGGAGCTGGATTCGTACATTCAGGAAAAGGCGCAGGTTATGACGAACTGGGTATCAATGCCGGTTTAATCAACCGTTTCCGTCTGTCTTCTGCTTTGGATCTTAACGTTGAATTGCGTGGACTTTTTATGAAAGGCTCATTCGGTAATTCAGGTCCTGAAGGATTGGCTGGTTTGACTGTAGGTGTTACTTACAAGTTTAAGAAACGTGGTTGGGATGCTGTTCCTACTGTACCAATGGTTCCGGAAAGCCAGTTGAACGACATGAGAGACAGAGTGAACGCCCTGAAGGGTGAAAACGAATCTTTGAAACGTGACTTGGTTGAAGCTCGTAACAAGAAACCGGAAGTGATCGTTAAGAAAGAAGCTGGATTCGTTCCACGTCTGGTTGTTGTATTCAATATTGGAAAGAGCAACATCAGCAAGAGAGAATACATGAATATCGAAGCTATGGCTAAGGGTATCAAAGCAACTGATAAAGTATTTACTATAACAGGATATGCTGATAAGGGTACTGGTTCTGCTGAATACAACATGAAGTTGAGTAAGAAGAGAGCTGAAGCTGTTCGTGACCTGATGGTTAATGAATTTGGTGTTCCTGCTTCTCAATTGAAGGTTGATTACAAGGGTGGCGTAGGCAACATGTTCTATGATGATGCTAAGTTAAGCCGTGTAGCTATTGTTGAAGAATAATATACATTTGAAATAATAGAATAAAAGAGACGTTTCCTTTCATGGGAAGCGTCTTTTTTGTATTTTTGTACCCCATGAGCAGAATAGTAGCAATAGATTATGGAAGAAAGCGTACCGGAATAGCTGTGAGCGATACAATGCAGTTGATCGCAAACGGATTGACAACGGTGCCCACGCATGAACTTCTGAACTTTATCGGTGAATATATAGCTAAAGAACCGGTGGAGCGGATTATTATTGGATTGCCCAAGCAAATGAATAATGAGGTTTCGGAGAATATGAAGAATATAGAGCCTTTTGTTCGTTCGCTGAAAAAGCGCTATCCGGACCTTCCGGTCGAATATGTGGACGAACGCTTCACTTCTGTTCTTGCACACCGTACCATGCTGGAGGCCGGCTTGAAGAAAAAGGACCGGCAAAATAAAGCATTGGTTGACGAGATAAGTGCTACTATTATTTTGCAAACATATTTGGAGAGTAAACGTTTTTAGTATAGAACATAAGAATAACTTAATTTTTTAGTAGAGTATAAAAATATGATTTTACCTATTTATGTATATGGTCAACCTGTATTGAGAAAGGTTGCAGAGGACATAACACCGGATTATCCGAATCTGAAAGAGTTGATTGAGAACATGTTCGAAACAATGGTGCATGCTGATGGCGTAGGACTGGCTGCTCCGCAGATTGGTTTGCCTATTCGCGTGGTCACGATTACATTGGATCCGCTTTCGGAGGAATATCCTGAATTTAAAGACTTCAATAAGGCTTATATCAATCCCCACATATTGGAAGTTGGGGGGGAAGAAGTGAATATGGAAGAGGGATGCTTAAGCCTTCCCGGTATTCACGAAACAGTGAAAAGAGGTAATAAAATTCGCGTGAAATATATGGACGAGAATTTTGTGGAGCATGAGGAAGAGGTGGAAGGTTATCTGGCTCGGGTGATGCAACATGAGTTCGATCATTTGGATGGTAAGATGTTCATCGACCATATCTCACCGCTTCGTAAGCAGATGATTAAAGGAAAGCTGAATACGATGTTGAAGGGAAAAGCACGCAGTTCATATAAGATGAAACAGGTGAAATAAAGATAAAAAACGTTTATATCCCTGTTAAGTAAGCGAAAAGCATTATTTTTGCTTCGTTTACAAGCATAAAATATCAATGGTAAAAAGAATCTTAACAGTTTTATTACTGTTCCCAACGCTGGTGTGTGCTCAAATAAATACGGATCGGGTGATGACTATTGCCCGAAATGCTCTTTATTTTGAGGACTATGTGCTTTCTATTCAGTACTTTAACCAGGTCATTAACGCTAAGCCTTATCTGTATGAACCTTATTTCTTCAGGGCATTGGCCAAACTGAATCTGGAGGATTTTCAGGGTGCTGAAGCAGACTGTGATGCAGCTATCCAGCGTAATCCATTTGTGGTGGGTGCTTATCAGATTCGTGGTTTGGCAAGGATTCGTCAGAATAAATTTGATGGAGCGATTGAGGATTATAAGAAAGCGTTGCATTATGATCCGGAGAATATTACCTTATGGCATAACCTGACATTATCTCATATCCAGAAGAAGGATTATGATGCTGCAAAAGAGGACTTGGAAAGTTTGTTGAAGGTGTCTCCACGTTATACCCGTGCTTATTTGATGAGGGGGGAGGTGTCTTTGCAACAGAAAGATACAATTGCTGCCTTGAATGACTTCAATAAGGCGCTTGAACTGGATAAATATGATCCGGATGCTTGGGCTGCAAGAGCGATTGTTAAATTACAACAGGCTAAGTATGCGGAAGCGGAAGCGGATTTCAACCGTGCTATTCCGTTGAGTGCTAAGAATGCAGGAAATTATATAAACCGTGCATTGGCACGTTTTCATCAGAATAATTTAAGAGGTGCCATGAGCGATTATGATCTGGCATTGGATATTGACCCGAATAACTTTATCGGTCATTATAATCGCGGATTGTTACGTGCACAGGTAGGAGATGATAACCGGGCTATCGAAGACTTCGACTTTGTTATCAAGATGGAGCCGGATAATATGATGGCTGTCTTTAATCGTGGTTTGCTTCGTGCGCAAACGGGTGATTATCGCGGAGCTATACAAGATTACACAACTGTTATCAATCAGTATCCGAACTTCCTGGCTGGATATTATCAACGTTCGGAAGCTCGCAGAAAGATTGGAGATAAGAAGGGTGCGGAGCAGGATGAATTTAAAGTCATGAAGGCGCAGATTGACAAGCAGAACGGTGTGACGAATAAAGATGTAGCACAGAACAAGGATAAGGAAAACGAAGATGAAAGCGGAGAGAAGACCCGTAAAAAATCGGATAAGAATATGAATAACTATCGTAAGATAGTGATTGCGGATGATTCTGAAGCCGAACAACGCTATACAAGTGATTATCGGGGTCGTGTGCAGGATAAGAACGTAAATATAACGCTGGAACCGATGTTCGCTTTGACTTATTATGAGAAGATGAGTGACGTGAAGCGTTCGGTGAACTTCCACAAATATATTGAAGACTTGAACCGTACGGGTATACTTCCGAAACGTCTTCGTATCACAAATATGGAAGCTCCGTTGACGGAAGAACAGGTGAAGGTGCATTTTGCCTTGATTGATACACACACATCGGCGATTGTGGAAGATGACAAGAATGCTTCGAAACGTTTTGCCCGTGCGATTGATTTTTATCTGGTGCAGGATTTCTCGAGTGCGGTTTCCGATTTGACCCAGACGATCTTGCTGGATGGTGATTTCTTCCCGGCATATTTTATGCGTGCACTGATCCGTTGTAAACAGTTGGAATATCAGAAGGCTGAACAAGCTGTCGAAACAGATGTTGTTCCGGGTGATAATAAGCGTAAAGAGATTACTGCGGTAGATTATGAAGTGGTCAGAAAAGACTTGGATAAGGTGATTAATCTGGCTCCGGACTTTGTGTACGCATATTATAATCGTGCTAATGTTTCTGCCATGTTGAAAGATTACCGTGCCGCAATTATCGACTACGATAAGGCGATCGAGCTAAATCCTGATTTTGCGGATGCTTATTTCAACCGTGGACTGACTCATATTTTCTTAGGAAATAATAAGCTGGGTATTTCAGATTTGAGTAAAGCCGGTGAGTTGGGGATTGTTTCTGCTTATAATGTTATCAAACGTTTTACAGATCAATCGGAATAACATTTTTTTGATAAAAAATAGAAAACTCAAAAGATTTAGTTACTTTTGCGTTCAAATTGTGAAAATATAACATCATCATATTATGATAAAGATAACATTTCCCGATGGCTCCGTTCGTGAGTATAACGAAGGAGTGAACGGTTTACAGATTGCTGAAAGTATCAGCTCGCGTCTGGCACAGGAAGTGCTGGCATGTGGCGTGAACGGCGAGACTTATGATTTAGGACGTCCTATTAATGAAGATGCTAATTTTGTTCTTTATAAATGGGATGATGAAGAAGGTAAGCATGCATTCTGGCATACAAGTGCACACTTGTTGGCGGAAGCTTTGCAGGAACTTTATCCGGGTATCCAGTTTGGTATCGGACCGGCTATTGAAAACGGATTCTACTATGATGTGGATCCGGGTGAAGCGGTAATTAAAGAAAGCGACCTTCCTGCCATTGAAGCTAAAATGTTGGAACTGGCTGCAAAGAAAGAAGACGTAGTCAGAAAAAGCATCGCAAAAACGGATGCTCTGAAAATGTTTGGTGACCGTGGCGAAACATATAAATGTGAATTGATTTCTGAACTGGAAGACGGACACATTACGACTTATACCCAGGGTGCATTTACTGACCTTTGTCGTGGTCCTCACTTGATGACGACTGCTCCGATCAAGGCTATTAAGTTGACTTCAGTGGCTGGTGCTTATTGGCGTGGTCATGAAGATCGTAAGATGCTGACTCGTATTTATGGTATCACGTTCCCGAAGAAGAAAATGCTGGATGAATATCTGGTGTTATTGGAAGAAGCGAAGAAGCGTGACCATCGTAAGATTGGTAAGGAGATGCAGTTGTTTATGTTCTCCGAAACTGTAGGTAAGGGACTTCCTATGTGGTTGCCGAAAGGTACTGCATTGCGTCTGCGTCTGCAGGAGTTCTTACGTCGTATCCAGACACGTTACGATTATCAGGAGGTGATTACTCCGCCAATCGGTAATAAGTTGCTGTATGTGACTTCGGGCCACTATGCAAAATATGGCAAGGATGCCTTCCAACCTATCCATACTCCGGAAGAGGGGGAAGAGTATTTCTTGAAACCAATGAACTGTCCTCACCACTGTGAGATTTACAAGAACTTCCCACGTTCTTATAAAGACCTTCCGTTGCGTATCGCTGAATTTGGTACGGTTTGTCGTTATGAACAAAGTGGAGAGTTACATGGTTTAACTCGTGTTCGTAGCTTTACGCAGGATGATGCGCATATCTTCTGTCGTCCGGAGCAGGTGAAAGATGAGTTCCTTCGTGTGATGGATATTATATCTATTGTGTTCCGTTCTATGGATTTCCAGAATTTTGAAGCACAGATATCTTTGCGTGATAAGGTGAACCGTGAAAAGTATATTGGTAGCGATGATAACTGGGAAAAAGCGGAACAGGCTATTATCGAGGCTTGTGCGGAGAAGGGCTTGCCTGCTAAGATTGAGTATGGAGAAGCTGCTTTTTATGGTCCTAAGCTCGACTTTATGGTGAAAGACGCTATTGGTCGTCGTTGGCAGCTGGGTACTATCCAGGTTGACTATAACTTGCCGGAACGCTTTGAACTTGAATATATGGGTTCTGATAATCAGAAGCATCGTCCGGTGATGATTCACCGTGCTCCGTTCGGATCAATGGAACGTTTTGTTGCTGTATTGATTGAGCATACTGCCGGTAAGTTCCCATTGTGGCTGACACCGGAACAGGTAGTTATTCTGCCGATCAGTGAGAAGTTCAATGAATATGCAGAACAGGTGAAGATGTATCTGAAAATACACGAAATCCGTGCGATTGTAGATGATCGTAACGAGAAGATCGGCCGCAAGATTCGTGATAATGAAATGAAGCGCATTCCTTATATGCTGATTGTCGGTGAAAAAGAGGCGGAAAATGGTGAAGTTTCTGTTCGTAGACAAGGCGAAGGTGACAAAGGAACCATGAAATTTGAAGAATTTGCTAAAATTTTGAACGAAGAAGTTCAGAATATGATAAATAAATGGTAACTTTGCAGCCGTTTCAGAATAAAATATTTAGTATAACAATAAAAAGATCAAACCAGGAAGTAAACGTTTTTAATGAAGAATGACACTCTAAAAGGGCAATACAGAATCAATGAACAGATTCGTGCCAAGGAAGTTCGCATAGTAAGCGATGATATTGAACCGAAAGTATATCCAATCTTTCAGGCTCTGAAAATGGCTGAAGAAAAAGAATTGGATTTAGTGGAAATTTCTCCTAATGCTCAACCCCCTGTTTGTCGTATTATTGATTATTCTAAATTTCTTTATCAATTAAAGAAACGTCAGAAGGAACAGAAAGCGAAGCAGGTGAAGGTTAATATGAAGGAGATTCGTTTTGGTCCCCAGACAGATGACCATGATTACAACTTTAAGTTGAAGCATGCTAAAGGATTCTTGGAAGACGGTGATAAGGTGAAGGCTTATGTATTTTTTAAAGGTCGTTCTATCCTTTTTAAGGAACAAGGTGAAGTATTGTTGCTTCGTTTTGCGAATGATTTGGAAGACTATGCTAAAGTAGATCAGATGCCGATACTGGAAGGTAAGCGTATGACTATACAGCTTTCTCCGAAGAAGAAAGAAGCTCCTAAAAAGCCTGCAACAGCCGGAGCACCGAAACCTGCTGCTCCTGCACAAAAAGCAGAGAAGCCGGAAACGAGCGAAGAATAAGAAAAGGATGCGTAACGCGCAGGTATAGTGCGTTGCCATTATATATTTAATAATTTAAAAACAAGTAAGATGCCAAAGATGAAGACTAACTCCGGTTCTAAAAAAAGGTTTACCCTTACCGGAACAGGTAAAATCAAAAGAAAGCACGCTTTTCACAGTCACATTTTGACTAAGAAATCCAAGAAGAGAAAAAGAAATCTGTGCTACTCTACAACTGTTGATACAACAAATGTAAGCCAGGTTAAGGAACTCTTAGCAATGAAGTAATCAAAAGCGTAAAAGTATTATTAAAGTATTAACCGAATGCATTAGCCTGAAGTTCGCTGCGTGAAGTAGCGGCGCTAACATTCAAAAAAAGTAAAACTATGCCAAGATCAGTAAATCATGTTGCTTCAAAAGCAAGAAGAAAGAAAATTTTGAAATTGACCAGAGGTTACTTTGGTGCAAGAAAGAATGTATGGACCGTAGCTAAAAACACTTGGGAAAAGGGTTTGACTTACGCGTTCCGTGACCGTAGAAATAAGAAAAGAAACTTCCGCGCTCTTTGGATACAACGTATCAACGCTGCTGCACGTCTTGAAGGAATGTCTTATTCTAAATTGATGGGCGGTCTGCACAAAGCCGGTATTGAAATAAACCGTAAGGTTTTGGCTGATTTAGCTATGAATCACCCGGAAGCTTTCAAAGCTGTAGTTGCTAAGGCTAAAGCTGCTTAAGCATCAATAGTTTACGAGTTACAAAGTGTCAGTTACTAAGCCAGTAACTGACACTTTTCTTTTGTTAGGCGGATAAAAGGGAGTGAAAAAAATGTTAGTAGGTAAACAAATTCCTTTTTTTTCTTGTTAGTCTCATAGATTCTTATTACATTTGTGATAC
Source organism: Bacteroides celer (assembly GCF_002632415.2). NCBI lineage: Bacteria > Pseudomonadati > Bacteroidota > Bacteroidia > Bacteroidales > Bacteroidaceae > Bacteroides > Bacteroides celer. Next base: position 2,392,900 of record NZ_CP178209.1, read on the forward strand.
AAAAATATTAGCCGTATCGACTGGATCGGGAAACTCTTCAAATTAATCTGATGCACCGAGAAAGCTTCGTTCTTCAATGGCGGGCCACATCCTTCGGGACAGCTTTAAGCCGGTGGATTACAAAGAGGGCGAGCGCTCAAATCTTGTTCTATCAGAGTTTCATCACATCGTCGATGCGGCTTTTTTATATACTTTTCTATGATATTTTATTTCTCCGGTACAGGTAATTCTAAGTGGATTGCAAATCAGCTTTCCAAAGAGCAAAAAGAAGAGTTGGTTTTTATTCCTGATGCGCTAAAGAATGGAGCATTGGAGTTTAGTTTGCAGGCAGATGAAAAGATCGGCTTTGTATTTCCTATCTATTCGTGGGGACCTCCTGAAATAGTATTGAACTTTGTTCGACAGCTCTCTTTAAGGGGGTATAAAAGACAATATTTATTTTTTGTTTGTTCCTGTGGTGATGATACCGGGCTTACCCAGCAAGTGCTGGCGAAGGCATTGAAGAATAAAGGTTGGGAATGTCACGCTGGTTTTTCGGTGACTATGCCTAATAATTATGTCTTGCTTCCCGGTTTTGACGTGGATAATAAAGAGTTGGAAGAGAAAAAACTAGCGGAGGCTGTTTCGACTGTCAGTAAAATAAATGCTTTGATAAGTAAGAGGGAAGAGATGTTTCTCTGTCATGAAGGGAGTATGCCTTTTATCAAGACGAGGATTATAAATCCGTTGTTTAATCGTTTTCAGATGTCTCCCAAGCATTTTTATGCTACCGATGCTTGTATTGGGTGCAAGCGTTGTGAGAAGATTTGTCCGGTGGAGAATGTTAAAGTTGTGGACGGAAGGCCTGTTTGGGGAATGGATTGCACCTCATGCCTGGCATGTTATCATGTTTGTCCGCAGCATGCGGTGCAATATGGAAAAAGGACGAAAGATAAGGGGCAGTATTTCAACCCCAATCAATCTACTCGTCTTTGATTTTAATACAGCAGTTGGATAAGTCTTCAATGATGGCCAGACTTTCTACTCTGACACCTTGTTCCTCGAGCATTTTACGGCCATTCTGAAAGGCTTTTTCAATAATGAAGCCCATTCCTACCAGATTTGCTCCGGATTGCTTGACGAGGTCGATAATGCCCAATGCGGCATTTCCGTATGCGAGAAAGTCATCCACGAAAAGAACATTGTCGTTCGGGGTGAGGAAATCTGCACTGATAACGACTTCATAATCACGGTCTTTGGTGAATGAGTGCACGGTGGTGCTTAGTGCATTCTGGATGGTTTTAGGAGACTTTTTCTTTGCAAATACAACTGGTAAATCCATCAGGTAGCCTGTCATGATAGCAGGGGCGATGCCGCTGGCTTCGATCGTCATAATCTTATTTACGTTTGTGGCTGCAAAACGGCGTACAAACTCAACTCCGATTGATTTCATCAGGACAGGGTCCATTTGATGATTAATAAAACCGTCTACTTTCAGGATACCTCCTTCGTAGCACTTTCCGTCTTGCAGAATTCTTTTTTTAAGTAATTGCATGCTGTATGATATTAATTAAATAATGTGCTAATATTCCATTCCGCATGGTGAACAGCGGTTGGTATATTAGCACATGGAAATTTGAATTGTTACTTGTTGTCTCTTAAGTCTTTTACTCGGACGGCTTTTCCTTCGCTTTGCGGGAGAGAGCCTTTTTTTACCAGTTTAACTTTGGGAGTCACCAATATTTCATCCTTTAATTGGCGGGTTATATCCTTGCGGATCTTCTCCAGTTCAATATAATTGTCAGTGGAAAGGTCGCTTAATTCTACTTCGACGATCATCTCGTCTTGGTTGTTGACTGTTTCCAGTGTAATCAGGTAATTGCTGCCTAATTCGGGAAATTGTACGAGTATCTTTTCTACTTGCATCGGGAAGATATTTACTCCCTTGATAATGAACATATCATCACTGCGTCCCTTGATACGGTCGATACGGATATGCGTGCGGCCGCAGGGGCATTTCCCCGGAAGAATACGGGTTAAGTCGCGGGTGCGATAGCGGATTAACGGCATCATCTCACGGTCGAGAGTTGTAAGCACTAATTCTCCGATTTCTCCTTCCTGAACGGGTTCTCCTGTTTCAGGATCGATAATTTCTACCAGATAACAGTCTTCCCAGAAGTGCATTCCGTTTTGTTCCTGACATTCGAAAGCAACGCCGGGGCCGTTCATTTCTGTCATACCGAAGCTGTTGTATGCTTTTACGCCCAGCATCTTTTCTATTTTCCGGCGTTGTTCGTCGGTGTGAGGTTCAGCACCGATAACCAGCGTTTTCAGTGTGGTTCCTTTGGGATCAAGTCCTTCTTCCTGAAAGACTTCGGCAAGGCGGATGGCATAGCTGGGGATAGCATGTAAAGCGGTAGTCTTAAAGTCGTTGATGAATTTAATCTGTCGTTTACTGTTTCCGGCTGCAGCGGGAACTGTCAGGCAGCCCAGGCGTTCTGCACCGTATTGGAAACCCAGCCCTCCTGTAAACATACCGTATCCGGAGCTGTTTTGGAAGACGTCGGTCTTGCGTATTCCTACTGCGTATAGGCAACGGGCTACCAGGTTGGCCCAGGAGTCGAGATCGTGCTGTGAGTGAACAATAACTGTCGGGTTTCCGGTAGTACCACTGGAAGAGTGAATACGTACACCATCATTGCTCATATCACCTGCTACCAGCCCGAAAGGATAGTGGGCACGCATATCGGCTTTGGTAGTAAAGGGCAATTTGCGGATATCGTCTAATGATTGTATGCTATCTGCTGTGATGCCATGTTTGCTGAAAACTTCTTTGTAATATGGGGAGTTTGCAGCTATATTGATTGTTTTCTTAAGCCGTCGAAGTTGTAATTCCTGCAACTTCTCCCGGCTCATGGTTTCTAGTTCTTCTTCCCAATATTGTGTATTCATGATAATGTCTGTTATTACATTAGCTTTTCTGCAATTTCCTTGCCGGCGGCCAATGCTTTAAGATTCATTTCTACAATTGCTTCTCCCTTGCGCAGGAAGATTTCACGGATGCTGTCTTGTACTTTTTCGTAGTCGATGTCAAGGAATGGAATGGTTGCTCCCAGTAAGACTATGTTGGCAACGCGGGCGGAGCCTACTTCTTTGGCTACTTTGTCTACGTTCAACACAATTTTGTGAGGCAGCTTATTGATTTCTGCCATTACTTTGTCTGCTTCCGGATAATTGGGGATATTGACAAACGGAGTTTCGTTAGTCACTAACCAACCGTTAGGGCTAAGATAAGGGAGGTAGCGCAATCCTTCCATGGGTTCCAATGAAATGATAAGGTCGCATTTACCTGATGGGATCAAGTCTGAAGCAATCGGCTGGTCGCTGATACGGAGGTTGGATTGAACATCTCCTCCGCGTTGGCTCATTCCGTGCACTTCTGCTTGTTTCATATATAATCCTTCTTTCAAGGCAGCTTTGCCGATCACTGTAGCAATAGACAGAATTCCCTGTCCACCGACTCCTGATAATATAATGTCTTTCTTCATGGCTTACTTACTTCTTTTTTTGCGTGCTAATGTCTGGATACACTCTCTACGTGGAATAATGACAGATACACCACGGTATTCGATCTCTTCGCGAATGATTTGCTTCATCTCCTCATAGTTTTTCTTCAGCGGAGTAACGACACGGATATGAGCCGGATCTACTCCGATACCTGCACAGATCGCTTCGATACGTCCGGTTCCGGCAGAGTCCTGTCCACCTGTCATGGCAGTAGTTTCATTGTCGGAGATGACGATGGTTACACTGGCATTCTCGTTCACACAATCTAGTAGTCCGGTCATTCCGGAATGAGTGAATGTGGAGTCTCCGATGACAGCTACAGCCGGGAAAAGACCTCCGTCAGCCGCACCTTTCGCCATCGTGATGGAGGCACCCATGTCTACACATGAGTTGATTGCATTGAAAGGAGCATTCGCACCTAGCGTGTAACAGCCGATGTCACTGAATACTTTATGAGATGGGTATTCTTCTTTCAGAACTTCGGTCAATGTGATATACATATCGCGATGTCCGCAACCTTCGCAAAGTGCAGGCGGACGCATTTCTACGACAGAAGGAATGCCGAATTCCGATTTATTCTCTTTGCCTACGGCGCGGGCTACAGAGTCCGGATTTAATTCTCCATCCTGTGACAGAGTGCCGTCCAAGCGTCCTTTTACTTTAACGCCGATGCCCAGATAACCTTTCAATTGTTTTTCTACAAAGGGTTGTCCGTCTTCCAGAACGAGGATTTCGTCACAGGATTCAATCAATTGATGTAATTGCTTTTTAGGCAATGGATACTGGCCGATTTTAAGTACCGGATATTCGCAACCTTCAGGATAGTTTTCCATCAGATAGTTGTAGCCGATACCACAAGCGATAATTCCTAACTTTTTGTTAGGACCATCTGTATATTTATTATAAGGTGATTCTTCCGAAGCTTTGATAAACTCGTCTTGGCGCGCAAGTAATACTTTGTAGCGTTTACGGGCATTTCCTGGTAACAAGATGAACTGACGAGGATCTTCGCTGAAAGAGATGCCATTCTGTGGTTTTTGTGCTTTGCGTTCTACTCCAGAGCGGGAGTGTGCAAGGCGGGTTACCATACGCATCAAGATAGGTTCGCCCAATTTTTCAGAGAATTCGAAACCACTGTATACCATATCATACGCTTCCTGCTGATTGCTGGGTTCGTACATGGGAATCAGTGAGAAATCTCCGTAGAAACGGCTGTCTTGTTCGTTCTGCGAAGAGTGCATACTGGGGTCGTCTGCTGCTATCACGATCAATCCGCCTTTCACGCCTGTGATGGCAGAGTTGACAAAACAGTCGGCAGCTACATTCATACCTACGTGCTTCATACAAACTAATGCCCGTTTACCAACGAATGACATACCCAACGCAGCTTCCATCGCTGTTTTTTCATTGGCACACCAACGGTTGTGTATATTCTGTTCGGTCGTTATTGGGGCCATTTGAATATATTCCGTAATTTCAGTTGAAGGAGTACCAGGATAGGCATAAACACCTGAAAGTCCGGCATCCAGTGCAGCTTGTGCAATGGCTTCATCGCCAAGTAAGAGTTGCTTGCTCATATATATTTCTTTTATTTAGTGTTGATCACAGTTTGTTAATCTATCGGGCAAAGATAGGCTTTTCCGTTCGTTTTATCACAAATTTACTTGAAAATCTTTCTTTCATTCAGGGCTTTCCAGTATTTTCTTGCATTTGCCATGTGGTCGGCATAATTGGATGCAAAGTTGTGAGTTCCGGAAAAATCTTCTTTAGCACACATGTAGATATAGTTATGTTTGGTATAGTTCAATACGCTGTCTATTCCCTTTTTAGAAGGGATACGGATGGGGCCTGGAGGCAGACCGGTATTTATATAGGTGTTATAGGGGGAATTGACTTTTAAATTTTCGTTGGTGATTCGGCGCAGACCGAAATCCTGTAGTGCAAATTTGATGGTAGGATCTGCCTGCAAAGGCATATCTTGATGTAAACGGTTGATATACAATCCGGCTACCATTGGCTTTTCTTCATTGTTGTTGGTTTCTTCTTCAACGATGGAAGCAAGAGTGCTGACTTCTTCCGGTGTCATGCCGATGGCGGTGGCTTGTGCCAGACGTTCTTTGTTCCAGAAGCGTTCGTGCTCATTCTTCATTCGTTTAAAGAAGTCGTCTACGCTCATGTCCCAATATACCTGATAGGTTTCAGGTATGAAAAGGCTGGGGAGTGTTATGGTTGTGTATCCCATTTGAGCCTGGAAAGTAGAGTCGAATAACTGGCTGGCGATTTCGGCAGAGTCTATCATGAGTTGTTTTCCAATACTTCGTGCTAACCGGTCTAATGTCCGGACACTTCCTATAGTAAGGTTGATCGCTTCCTGATAGCCTCTGGAAAAGCGACTATATACGTGATAGACATTGTCATTGGGGCGAATGGCATAACGTCCGGTATGGATATTCTGATCGAAATCTTTGTATTTTGCCATCCACTGGAAACCGGTGAACTTATTGACATGCCCGTTTTTTTGTATTTTATGATAGATAGAGTCGGCTGTATCATCGCGGTCTACATAAATATATACGGTTTTAGATGGATGAAATTGAGGAGCAAACAGATAGTAATAAAAGGTGCCTCCGGCAATTGCACAAAGGAGGAATGCTCCGATTAGAATTGATAGTAGAATATTTCTCTTTTTTCTCTTCATCTTTTGAGGTATATTTAAAAAGTTCGTCAAAGATAAAAAGAATTTGGATAGGTGTAATCCCTTTCTATAATGAATCGTTGAAAAGAGGATGAATTACTCCGGACTTTTCTAATATTTAAAGATTGAATGTGCTGATTGTATTAGGTTGTATTGCGATTATTAATTCGTTCTACAATTGTTTTTCTTTCGTTCCACAGCTGTAGAACTGAAAGATAACAACTGTGGAACTAAAGGATGACAGCTGTGGAACGAATAAGCATTTGTATGTAGATAAGTTAGTCTTAGTGAAGCGAGTTGTTAATTAGTTCGGCCAGAGGGAATAATTTGCATTTGCTTCTATTTTGTTTTCTATCTCATCGGGTAAAGGTGCGAAGAAATCCATATTAGTCAGGCTCTCGATGCTATCCACTGTGACTACATATGAAGATAGAGGTTCTATTGCCTGCTCATTGTTGAATAAGAAGCCGATAGCCCGTATCGGTTTGGCAAAAGGAGATAGGACTACTTTGAAAAACCGTTGAGGTACTACGACCTTATTTTTCCCAATCGTTTTAGGCTGTTTTTCAATAATAGGGCCACATATAATAATGATGGCGCTGTCTGCTATAGCCCAATCCCGGATCTTTTCTTCCAGGTTTTTCCATCCTCTTCTGTTTAGTTGTGGATGTTGCGGACACATATTGCTGAAATAAAATGATTCTTTCATGGCTTCAGGACTCCATTTCATATCTGCTGCGGGAGCCATGTGTCCTTTGTCGTATCCTGAACGGGTATAGTCGGCATTTGTGGCAATCGGACCTGTCACTAGTGGATCGGCAATAAAGCGATTACCTCTTTTTTCTTTTCCTTTGGTTTCTTCCCTGGTTAATTCGTAAGAAACCCAGTTGGGAATTTTTAAATCTTTGTTATATGATACCGTATATCCGCTATGGCGGATGATTTGTTCTTGCCGGGGAACTAGTGATACAGGTGTCTCCAGATCTTTGCCAAGTGGAATTTGAAGGGAGACATCGGTTTGAGGTTCATTATTATTCTGGGTATTAATCTGTTGGCAATATAAATAGACGCCAAAAAGAATAGGAATGAGCACAATGATGGCGATGATACATCCTAATCTGTTATTGGAATGTGATTTCTTTTTGAATAGCTTTCTGTTTTTACCTTTTTTACTTCGATTCATTGGTTAGCTAGTAATGGCGGGTTTGTTTTATTCTTCTTTTCTCATGCTGAATTCACAACCGCAATATTGTTGGTTGTAGAAGTTATACTCTTTAATGATGGCGATGCGTCGTTCGCTAAGTCCGCCTTTCCGCCAATTCTGTTCCCAGTATGTGACATCCGGGTATGAAGCGGTGGCATATTGTCCGGCTTCATTAATCTGCTCCAGACTTTTCCAACGACTGGAAGCAAGCGTTGTGGTTATTACGGAAAGGCCATGTTCATGTGCATAACGGGCGGTCTCCAATAAGCGTAGTTTAAAGCAACGTAGGCAGCGTCCTCCTCTTTCGGGTTCCTGCTCCATTCCTGCTATATGGCATCGCCAGTTTTCATGATCGTAATCAGCATCTATTATCTCCAATCCCAATGATTGGGCATAGCGTGTACATTCGTCTTTTCTTATCATATACTCTTCCAGCGGATAGATATTAGGATTGCAATAATAGATAACAGGGGTGATGTGATGTTGCATCATACATTCAATAATGGCTGATGAACAAGGAGCACAACAGGTATGAAGTAAGACTTTATCGGCTCCTCCCGGAACTTCGAGTTGGAATTTCTTTTTCATGCTGTAAAGTTAGTACATATTTACGATACGAGTCAATGGTTTATGCTTTATTCAGAATAGTTTTTTATAAAAATAGGAGGGAGGATATCTCCTTTATACTGTTTTTTATAAAATCTTGTTTATTGAACTAATTCACTAAATGAGTATGAATTAACTAATTAATCTCATCTTTTTTACTATTTTTGTCCATTCAAGTTTATAACAATTCAATAATGGATGAATTAAATTGCGGGCAAGGAGAGCAAAATGCAGGCCCGGAGAAGAAAAAAAGTACCTCGAAAATAGTGAAGAGAACTTTAGTTGTGACTGCATTGGCTTTGGCGGTATATGTTGTATATTCCGTAGTTTATTTATTTGTCTCACCTGATCGTAATATTCAGCAGATCTATCTGGTTCCGGAAGATGCGGCATTTATTATTCAGTCATCGGCTCCGATTGAAGATTGGGAGAAGTTTAGTGGAAGCGAGACGTGGCAATGCCTGAAGAAAGCGAAATCTTTTGAGGAGGTGACGAAAAGTGTGGAGAAGCTGGATTCCGTTGTTAAAAGCAATAAGGTATTATTGTCGCTTGTTGGTGAGCGGGATATGCTTATTTCGCTCCATAAGACTCGTCCCACTAATTGGGAGTTTCTACTTATTCTGGATATGCAGAAGACATCAAAGATGGACTTATTGAAAGACCAGGTTGAAACCGTATTGGTTATGAGTGGTTTTACTGTGACTAATCGGATGCATAATAGCATTAATATCCTTGAAATGCGCGATCCCGAGACGAGGGATATTTTCTATATTGCTTTTGTCGATAATCATTTGGTTGGTTCATACACATCCGGACTTGTCGAGTCGGCTATTGATTCGCGTAATAAACCTAAAATCGGGCTTGATCAGTCTTTTATTGAAACAGAGAAGTTGGTTTCCGGTAAGGGGCTTGTCAGGGTTTTCGTCAATTATGCGCGTGTACCTCAATTTATGTCTATTTATTTAGGTACAAGAAATGAGTACATTGATCTGTTTAGCAATTCCATGAATTTTGCCGGACTTTATTTAAATACGAATAAGGAGCGGATGGAAGTGAAAGGATATACATTGAAAAAAGATTCTGCCGATCCTTATGTCACTGCTTTGTTGAATTCGGGAAAACATAAAATGAAAGCACATGAGATTCTGTCCGGGCGGACAGCTCTTTATACGAATATAGGTTTCAATAGTCCGGTGACCTTTGTAAAGGAACTGGAGAATGCACTGTCGGTTCACAATAAACAGTTGTATGATTCTTATCAAAGTTCCCGGAAAAAGATAGAAGGGTTATTCGGTATATCTTTGGAAGAAAACTTTTTGAGTTGGATGTCAGGAGAGTTTGCTATTACCCAATCCGAACCAGGTTTGTTAGGACATGATCCCGAACTGATTCTGGCTATCAGGGCTAAAAGTATTAAAGATGCCCGTAAGAACATGGAATTCATTGAAAAGAAGATTAAGCGACGTACTCCGGTTAAGATTAAGACTGCTAATTATAAGGATTTCGAGATTAATTATATCGAGATGAAAGGCTTTTTCCGCTTGTTCTTTGGGAAGCTATTTGATAAATTTGAGAAGCCATACTATACTTATGTTGACGATTATGTCGTTTTTAGTAATAAAGCTGCTTCTTTACTTTCCTTTGTAGAAGATTACGAGCAGAAGAATTTATTGAAAAATAATCCGGGTTTTGAAAATGCACTGTCATATTTAAAATCAAGTTCTACTATTTTCTTATATACAGATGTGCGCAAGTTTTATTCCCAGTTGAAACCGATGATGAATCCTGCCACATGGAATGAAATACAATCAAACAAAGACGTTTTGTATTCATTCCCTTACTGGACTATGCAGATTATAGGAGAGGATCACTCGGCTTCTTTGCAGTATGTGATGGATTATAGCCCATATCAACCGGAAGAGGTTGCCGTTGCTATTGCTACTGATGAAGATGATAAGGAAATGAACGAAGATGCTGAAACCGAGAAAGAGCAGATGAGCGAACTGAAACGTTTCTATGTCGAAAAGTTTGAAGGGAATGTGTTGCGGGAGTTCTATCCGGAAGGCGCATTGAAGAGTGAAGCGGAAGTAAAAGAAGGGAAACGTCACGGCCGTTACCGTGAATATTATGAAGATGGTACCTTGAAACTTCGTGGAAAGTATGCAAATAATAAACCGAAGGGTACATGGAAGTACTATACCGAGGACGGAAAATTTGAACGCAAAGAAAAGTTTTAGATAACGTCAACAAAAGTTGATTTAAAAATTAAGCTCAAAAAATAATCGGATTCTTTTTGTTTTCTCAAATAAAGCTGTAATTTTGCACGCCGTAAACGAGAGACAAACGCCGCTATAGCTCAGTTGGTAGAGCAACGCATTCGTAACGCGTAGGTCGCCAGTTCAAGTCTGGCTAGCGGCTCTCAAATAAAACGCTGATTATTAGTTGTTTAATCAGCGTTTCTCTTTTCTAAAAATTCAATTCCGAATAAAAAAAACATAAATCTGCGTATATATTTGCACAAAATTGTATAGTAGAATTGTGTTTTGATTATTCGACTATGGCAACAATCAGATTAACAGTTTTAAGTTCCGTTAAGGAACATGATGGCAGGCTTCCAATCTTAGTCTGCATCTCCCAGAAGAAAGAACGTGCCTACATCAAAACAGAGTTTCTGTTAGATGATATTGCAGAATTCGACAACGGTAAAGTCGCTTACCGGAAAGATGCGAACGTCATGAATAAAAGGCTTGAATTTGTGTTTTCACAATACAAAGAGAAATTCGATTCCATTGAATGCATAGACTATTTTTCTGCGATTCAGATAAAACGGATTATAATCTCCAAGGAACGCCCTTCACATATCTCGTTTTTGGAGTTTTGGAAACAACGCATAAATGAAATTAGGGAAGAGGGTAGGGAAAGCTATGCCAAAATGAATGAGGAGACTGTACGGGTGTTTACTAATGCGGAAGGAGATGTACCTATTCCTGCAATTAATACTTTATTGGTAGAGCATTTTAAAAAGTGGATGATAAAGAAAGGCTATGCTAATGGAAACATCGGATTGAGATTAACCCATCTGAAAGCCCGGATAAACGAGCTGATAAAATCAGGTGTTCTGAAAACGGATGTGCACCCATTTGCGTACACGAAAATACCAACAGCCGAACCTAAAGAGTGCGATCTTCCAATAGACGAATTTCAGAAAATACAAAAGGCAGAAGTCGAAGGAAAACGATTGAATTTAGGTAGGGACATGTTTTTACTCTCTTTCTATTTGTGCGGTATCAACTTGAAAGATTTATTATCTGTCGATTTGTCGGTGGATATACTTTCTTTTGAAAGAATCAAGACTGTTCATGCTAAGACTGGAAAATCAGTCATAACGATACCTATACATCGCGAAGCGAAAGCAATTATCAGTAAGTACATAAATAAAAGCGGATTTTTGGATTTGGGGTATTCTTATACCTATTCTAATTTGCAAAAATACATCAATCTTTGCATGAGGGAACTAAAAGAGCATTTAGGAATAAAGCAGACATTGTGCTTCTATTCTGCTCGTAAAACCTTTGCGCAATTTGCCTCTGAACTTGGCATACCTGACGGAGTGATAGATTATTGTCTCGGACACTCTGACAAAAGCAAGGGCGTAATCAGGTTCTATACAAAAGTCAAGCAGAGACAAGCGGAGATAGCCATAAATAGAGTAATTGACTACGTGAATGACCCGGAAAAATATAAGGACTATATAGAGATGAGGGCAGATATTATGTTGATGAAAGGATAACCAAACCTTTTTCTTATATTTGCCGGAAAATCATCTATATGACATTTGAAGAAGCAATTGCTCTTATTGAGCGAATAAAAGGCCAGGTTGTCGGTGCTCCCGTTAAAGGTTGGTTCATTGAATCTCTATTCATTGGACCCTCCAACTGGGATGAAATGCATATCTTTATGAATATCAGTTTGCAAAAAGGAGAGGATGAAGCTATCAGCGAGTTTATCGGAAAAAGTTTCTCCGTGTATGGCAGGTCAGTAACTTATATTAATCCGGATCTTCCGCGGTGGGATGTAACCGTGTTAGACGATTGGGAGAAAACTATTTATAATTGAAAGAGGTAGCTTATTCGGCTACCTCTTTCCCACAAACATTATTTTAGTGCAAATTTTCTCTTCACAAACATTTTACTGCGAGAAAAGTCATGAAGGTCAATTAACATCGCCAGTCTCTTTATTTCCTGTTCATTTCTCAACACCTTTATTGCTCTCGTAAAGTCTGAATACGTAAATCGCAACCAATGACAATAAAATTCTTCATCAATTATCCAAGGAACATCTGAATTAGTTCGATTACCACTCCTATAACAAGTGTACATGCGTTTAATGATATCCTGTTCAAAATTCCACCGATATTCCCATTCTAACTTTTCTGTGGTAATAACCTCCATTTCGCGCAAGTATTCAAATACGTCTTTGACAGATACAAATATTACTCCATCTTTTTCAATATACCCAATTTTCTTTGCCATAACATCTGGTTTTAAAGTTGCACAAACTTACTCATATCTTCAAGAATAGTATTTTTTGAATTAAATAAATAAGTTAAATTAAACTATGAGTACATATTTTATATACAGTTGTTGTGCGTTGATTTGCATAATAAAAGCCCCGACTACACTTAGTCGAGGCTCATTCCTTTTGGAGTACATAACGTATTGTCTCTCTCCTCTGAAATCTAGCAACTTTTCTATAGAGAGATGATACAACAGACATCCATGTCTGTACACAAATATACGAAATATAAATGAGATAAGCAAAAGAAAAGCCCCGAATCAGAGAGACGGGGCGATTAATTATGACGATAAACGACTTACAATAATAATTTGTTCAAAACAATCTATTTTGTACAGGAGCTGTTATATGCTCTATAAATTCCAAGATTTTATATCCCTTATTTTCATAAGCTTTATATTCAGGATTGTATTTTTTTATAATTTTCATTTTTACTTTTATTGAGTCCCCTTTTGCGAATCTTGCGCCACTATCTATATGCTTCATGAGGGCATCATCTTTTACTATTATAGATATTTTAAATCCATTATATAGAAACTGCCATGTAGCTCCCTTTTCGAAAGACAATTTAGTTATTACCAATATAGCATCGACAACTTCTTCATCCTCATTTGGAATTTCCTTCTCTGTGTCGAAATCTGAATAAATAAGTTCTTTGAAATCTTTCCTTTCAAAATGAATAGGTTTCATCTTGTCGACAGAAATAGTCATCCCCTCTACATTAACATCTTCATCTGCCGTTTCAATGGATTTACTGATAGCCTCTCTTACAACAGGTTGATTATACACATTAATTATTGTATCTCCAATTGTATTATTATTCCCCTCTATTTTGATTTCTAATTTAGCTGTAGCTTTCTCTTCTTCGCTTTTAATTGGTTTACCTTTAAAATAGCTATATGCCGAGAAAACGCCTCCAGCAACAGATACCAAATCCGATAAATAGCCAACGCTTCCAGAAGAAAAGATGGATGCCATAACGTTCTCCAATAAAGCTATGTCAATAACAAAAGATCCCTTCTCGATCGCATTAACTTTGACTGATACACTTCTTGCTCCTCCACCCAGTTCCTTATTAGCTTCCGCAATAATTGTGTTATAATGAATTAGTGCGTTAATCAGTGTATTAGAATCAATCTGATGTTCTTGACCTTCAAACTTAATTTGCATTGTTTCCTTTTTCATCGGTATTTTTATTTTTGCAAAGAAATGTAAAAAAAATGATCTAGCCATAATAAGAGGGTATGTTTTATAATATATTTATATTATAACAATATACAAGGAAACAATGTTTGCCTACTACTTCTTTCTCAAACGATATACCAACCACCCCCCAATAATTAATGCCATCACGATAATAATCCCGAATGCCCAACCGCCCAATTCCATTTTAATAGATTGCCATCGACTTAACTTCCTTTCTACCGGATAAGGAACCTGCACCGAATCAACCTTAATCACTGTATCCGTTCTATTTAGATATTGATATTTATATAGGTACTTATATCTATACTGATAAATGGTATCGCCTTTGACTAGTACATACACACTGTCTTGCTGATATACGCTGTCAACCCGGATACTGTCACGGGTCTTGTATTCTGTTCTCACAGTCTCAACCGGGATATACTGAGTTCGGCAAGACACAAAGCATATTGCTGACGTCAGCAATATGGTAAAGTAGATTAATTGTTTCATAATCCCAAGTATTTAATGATCCCATCCACATGAATCTGCACAACCGCCTGTTTTCCGGCAGGAGACAATAGGTATTCAACATCTTCCTTATTATCCTGAAAGAAGTTCTCCGTTAATACGGCCGGACAATTAGTATCACGGCACATGGCAAGGTTTTGTTCCCAGAATAATTTTCCGGGCATAGGCTTACGAATATTAACGCCTTTCTCTACAGCAGCTTTTGCAAGACAATCAGCCAGACGTTTGCTATTCACCGACGCATTATTACTCACAAACACACTCCACCCTTTTGCATTCATCCATTCAGCACCTGATCCGGCCGCATTGCAGTGAATCGAAACAAGGATGGCTTTCTTTCCTGTTTCATTATAAATCACATTAGCTCGCTTACATCTTTCAGATAAGGGAACATCTGTATCCTCTTTTACAATGCGTTCCACGTCAATTCCTAGCTTTCTCAATCCAGATACTACCATATCAGCAATCTCTCTTGTATAAGACCACTCTCTCAATCTTCCATCCGGTGAGCGTTTGCCCGGTGTATTCTCACCGTGACCGTTGTCAATCAATACTTTCATTTCTTTTCCTCCTCCTTTCCTTCTCCTTTATTCATATACTCTACTACAGCAGCCGCTATCTCCGTAGGGTCTGCCTTGTGTTTTGCAATCTCTGAAGCAAGTAAAGCGACTTCTTTATAGTCACCCTTTACTTTTTCATCTGCCTTTTCATAGATGGATTTCAGTTCTACCAATGATATTCCCAAAGCACCAAGCAATGTAACGACCGGGAAAATAGGAATAGACCAGCTATAGTATCCATCCAGGTACCACACGCCGCCCATCTGCATTGCATCAATTACAGTTAAGGCGATTAAAGCATTATAGTATCTGGCTATCTTATCAATTGTCTTCTTATACATGTAGCTAGAACGGACTTCGCCACGTTGTTTTGCCTTGCGAGTACCACTCCACAAATCAGCGAGTATCATAATAAAGACTTCTATATAGATACCAAATAGCATCCAAGCCACTACAAACAATTCATCTAATCCTTTCATAAAATACAATTTAATATTAGTACTACTAATGTGATCACTACAGGCAACAACACAGTAGCCAATACATCCAACCAATCGAATGTATTCCCGTAGAGTTTATCTTTATAATCGACTGCTACCGCAACAATAACAGTCGCTACGAAAGCAATCACAGTCGAGGGAATTAATCCCACTCCAAGTGTCAAACACACCGCCAGCATCGCTATGAAAACCAACATTCCGGCTTTCATGTGTTTCGGACGGTTACTATCCTTCAGCCATCCGAGATATTTCTTTATTATTTGTTTCATTCTTTTTATTCTAGGTTATGTAGGTTTATTGAAATTTTTCTAAAGTCTATTTTCATTATTGCATCATACGTAAATTATTTGCTCGATTTGGATTTATTTTAGAAGTATTGATTTCTGCTGTTATGAAAATCTTAAATCTATATGGTTCAAGGGTGAACACTGCTGATTCTTGGAATGTAACCATTATCCTTTTGGGATATCCAGAAGCATTTATAATGGTTAACATTTTGAATTGTGAAGAGTCACAAACGTATAATACATAATTCCCTGTCCCATTTAGGATTATACAATCAATGGGCTGACCAGATTCTGCATATTTGTGATAAGTTGTGTCAGTTCCATAATTATAAATATGCGCAAAGAAATCACTAGTCGAAGCGGAATTAAAAGAAAGATTTGTCATTTGATAATGTCCGAATTGTCCTCTACACCATAAGTCAGAAGTATAAAATCGGTGAGAGCGAGATTCTTCATAATTATGTCCCTGATGGTATAAATCTCCGTCAAACCAAGTTTTATTAAATTTTATATTCAAAGAAGCATTCTCCGGTCCAGATGCTTCTTGCCCAAATGTAATTGATCCAGCCTCCCTCCCTTGTGTATCATTCGCTACTAGCTTTTTAAAAGCTCCTGTTAATCCTTTCACATTTGTAAGCTCTGCTCCATCTGCTACTAGTTTCTTTGTTGTAATAGTTCCTGTTAACCAGTCTACTAATGTATTAGGAGTAAACGCATTTGTACCAAAGCCTTCATAAGCCATAGTATCGTTCCCGTTACTATCAACTCCATGTTGCGAAAACATATAATCCCCATAAAACACAGCACTAGCCAGCTTGGCAAAGTTAGCCATCAGAATCTCCGTGAATATTGCTTTGTAGTTTTCAAAAGGAATCCAGGTAGAATCGCTTCCGTTTGAAGCATAATCTTCAGCGGGATCGATTCCTACAGAGTTTCCATTTTTACGCATTGTATAATATGTCTTTCCTGCTTCGTAGTAGACAATAGGAGTTATGTCATCTGTACAGGTGTAAACTGTTGATAGATCAAAAGCACCTGAAGGAAATGGTAATCTACCTCGAACACCAGCAGGACCCGGCAACCCTTCCTGCCCATCCTCTACAACAGAAACCGTCTTCTCATCCACCTGTGTACCTCCTACATATAACCGGAATGAGATTGCCGCCATATCGGAAGTGACGATGATCCGTGACCCATATACAAATTCAGCCGAATTACTTCCTGTTTTGTATGTCAGCACAAACTTGATTGTACCTCCTCCGGAGACAGGATTCCCATCGCCCGTTTTGCTAAAGCATTCGCACGATACATATTCCGGTAAATGTGACCCGTCAGCTTTTCTCTTTACCTGAGTAACGGATGGGACCAACCAATAAGTAGTAGCATCCGCCCCATTTTCAGGGGCTATGCTCACTTTGAATAGATTTGAAGACAGTTTCTTAGCCATAGTTTAAGATATTATTGTTGCGCTTACATAACCGGAGATTCCTCCACCGGCATTGATCACATTCTGAAAAGCCACATTGATGCTCTTCTTTACTCCGGACAAGGAATCAATCTTAGCACCGGAATTATCCGTTACCGTGAATGTAGTTTGAGCCGTAGTGTCTTCCGTGCCATCGTCTTTTTCTACTTTTGCCGTATATACAGCCGTTTCACCTTCTTTGATTTGCTCTCCTGTAATTCCGTCTACATACAAATTAACCCGATAAGGATCGGTGTAATCCGTAACATTGATATAAGCACTGGCCAGTAACGTAGAATCGTCTTTACGATATAGGTCACAGCGGTAAGTAGCCGTACCGTCAATTTCGGAAGCCGGAACTTCAAGTGACCACACACCGGTAGCGACCTGCGTAGAGACTTCTCCTACTACCTTATTCCATTTAGGGGTATATGCCGACAAATCAGATGGGGTTACTCCATCTATCAAAGGATGAGCATTCAGCGTTGCTACGGGGCTAGATGTTGTGACGTCCGTATCTCCGTCCAGATACAAGGTAGTGGAGCTACCGACAGTCTCCACGATCTCAACAGTTTCGGAAATAGCGTCAAAGGCGAGGGATTGCCCGCTTACTTCCGTTGTGCCGGACAATAAGATTGTATCATTATCGTAATTGGATACCGGTACGATATTCTTCACGATCTCAAAGACAATCATATTCGGATAGTCACGCCCGCCAATATTCACCGTCTTTGTTGACTTCTTGAATACTCCGGCAAGTGCTCCGGTAGTGCTCAACCCGTCACCGCCAAAGGCAACCTGAACACCATTGTAGAATAGATCCAGTGTCACAGGATTCAATACCGCTCCGTTATCATCACGGTTTAAGTGTGCGTAAATAAGAGGCTTCGTTGCTGATGTCTCCCAATCGGGATTGCAGATATTTGTCCCTTTCTTATACTCCTGACGAAGTGGCCCGTTGATGACACCCATACGTGCTCGGATATTCACACCGTTCATCAATGCAAAAAGCTGAAAACTTCCATTTATCTTCTTCATTTTATGTCCTCCTTACTTTTTTGATGTTTTACTTTTGTTTTTCTCTTCTAGCAACAGAGCGTCTAAGGTTTGTTGCGTGATAATCTCAACGTCTTGCAGGTCACTTCCGATCACTTTCATGGCGTTAATACTAAGTACGGCCCGACCGTCACTCAATTCCTGCGCATCAATATAGATTCCTTTTTCTACCAACTGCGCTTTTTTGACTAATAGGTAATTCATAATGTTATCGTTTTTAAGTTAATACTATTCTTCTTTTTTGAGAGTACCTTTGAAGCACCACCCCTTGTCATTCTCTACTTCGCAGTCTTCAAAAGGTAATGTAGTCTTCCAGGCTTCCTCAAATGACATACGACCAATAGCTGCCGTTTTATTGATATATTGAATCATGTTGTTAAGGAACTCGCAGATAGCAGGGTGATAACCTTTTACGAGGCGGGTCTTTGTCACCTCTGTTTCGTTTTCAATGTCTGCGTAACGTACTTGCATGCGCATCCAGTATTTCCCTTTCTTGCGGTCAGGTTCGCGTACCTCAAAGTCGAGAACATCAAAAGTCTTTCCTTCTAGTTCGGATATATCTATCAAAGGAGAATCCATCCGCCTTCTGACCATCGTTTCCTTGGTTGTCAAGAATGATAATTTCATATTTAGTTTTCCTGTTAAGTTTATGGCGTCAGCTCCTTTGAGGATTCCTCGGTAAGAAGCTCTTGAACGAGGCTTATGCCATGCATTTTTAATTCTTTTCTTTGTGCTCTTCCTTATTTCCGTATGATCGGTGTGAAATACATACCCTAAAATATCCGGAGCAACTTTCATTGGTGTAGGGCGAGCGTCTTTCTTTAGCTCGTATCCTAAATTATACCAGAGGTAATTTATTATTCTCCATTTAGCTTCATGGAGCCTGTCTTTATCTCCAAAGAGAAGGATATCGTCAGCATATCTCACATAATGAGGAATCTTTAAATCTTGGCGAACAAATCGGTCAAATCCCATCATCATGATGTGTTGATTGATCGGAGACGGAGGCGTTCCTATCGGCATTCCGGTATCACAAAAGGATATTTGTTTCAGCATATTCAGAAATCGCTTATCTTTCCAGATCGTTTCATGACGGGAAAACAAAATGTCCGGATTGGTACGCTCATAACACTTTTTAATGTCAAGCTGTAGATATCCCCAAGGATGATAAACGTTTATAATTCGTTTTATCTGACGTACGGGGTCATACCTTCGTTTTTTAGAATTTATCCCTCTTCCTTTGATGCAGTTGTAGCAATCGTCAGATAATCTGTTGTCATATTCCGGTTTCATCATAAGCATTAAAGCATGCATAGATACTCTATCTTTAAATTTACTGATAGCCACGGTTCTATTCTTCCCGTTAGGAGATACAATGTTTTTATATCGGTATCTTACATTTGCAAGCTGCCCATTTAAGAGCTGTCGGTATATATTATATTCATTTTCTTTATCTTGTATAAATTTTATTGTTTCTTGTTTACTTGCATGCTTCTTAGAAGCATTAACTGTTGCCTGATTTATTAATTCAAGCGTTAAACGGCTCATTATGTTCCCTTTTCTTTTCATCTTTATTTTATCCAAGCGGAAGCCTTATTAACGGACTTTCATGTTTTTACTAGCCCATTTCCCTATCTCCTCGTATATAGGGATTGTCTTTTATGTTTCGTACTACTGACGAGGTTTTACGTGCAAATTAGTTCTTTTGTAAGCCGCCAGCGGAGGACGCATACGTATACGAAAGCGGATGAGCCGCAAGCAAATAGCGAGCGGAGCAGACGCCCCAAGAGCCGAGACCACGCTACGCGTAAAACCTTAGAGATAGGGAGGACGAGCCTCCCTCGCATGTTCGTTTCACTCACTCACGGCTGCGCTTTCGCCACTAGCGTTTTGCGCCGTTGCACTTGACGTCCCTTCTGGTAAACGAACTTGAAAGCCGCCAGCGAAGGACGCAGCCGGAGACGAAAGCGGAGAAGACGCAAACAAATAGCGAGCGGAGCAGACGCCCCAAGTGCCGAGACCACGCACGCGATGACCTATGCGAACCTTCTTACCAATAGGAGAAACGCCTATACCATTTCCTGTATCCATATAGCAAGTATTATCGGATAATCCTCCTTTTTTGGTTGTGCCGACTCTGGTTCCTCGTATCAGATCGGTGAAATATCCGCTATTACTCATCGTATATGCGCCAGCTTGATCATAAGCAGATTCAAAATCAAAATCGCCACTTGTTTTTTCTACTGTCTTATTAAGCGTCAAATTGGGCTGATCAAGACAAATAAATACTTTAGTTAGATGTCTCCCGTCTTCTTGTATCGTAGCTACCTTTTCAATCCCTGCTCCGGCGTATTGGAAGACGTCGGCAGATACTAAGTCCATACCATAGACTGCTGAAGTTTGCAAGCTTATAGTTATATCCTTTACTACAACAGGATTTCCAGACGCGTCGAATACATTGATATTTTCCAAGGATACCACCTTCCTCAACCTGGCGTTCATTTCCCCTTCAAGAAGTGTTTTTGTGCCGGGAACATTGGAATACTGATAAGAACCTCCATTAAAAGTAAACGATGTATCAGGGTGTATGTTATTCTCTGCCGCATAAGAGAGAGCCATCTGAATTTCAAGACATTCCATACGGGGGTATTCATTAGATAGAATAGCACTCCAATTGCGTTTTGTGCCTTTATCGTCAGTGCAGAAAGGCGGTTGTTCAGATAATCTTTGGTATGTCCATGGGTCTGACTCGTTCGTTATATACCCCACATTGGTTGTTTTTGTGGCATTTTCGCTAGTTACGCTCACATTACTTGAGATTCCTCCTCCAAACTTATTTGGATCGTGTAGATATACTGTCCCGAATTTGTTCATCAGGGCATTGGTGATGTGTAAAAGATTCCAGTCCATCAGTGGAGCGAACGGAATAGTCTTTACCGGGTCAGCGTTATGGGCTATAGCGAAGTCATTTGTAGTCAATTGACTTAAAGCGGTTCTCGGATATGTCCTGTCCTGCTTATTAAACTCTGTAATTCCTAGTAATCCGTTTGAACCACCATCTCCAGCTCTGTATTTGAAATACATGGACCGGAATTTACCATTAACCACCGCTGGCAATCCCGGACAAATCAGTGTCGGGGGAATAGTCCTTGATTGTATTCCATTGTATTCGAATGGTTCTTCACCAAATAGAGCGACTACCTCGCTGCCTATCGTTACATTTTCAATCGTATGGATAGTTTGTATCCATCCGTACATGATATTATAACCTTTATCCTCTTCGGGCGAGTTTACGGTAGTGGGAGCCAGTGAGCCGTCCTCAAACCGCATCCAGTTGTTGTTTTTGAGCTTCCCGATGATTTCCACGTTTACTCCATCTTCGCATTTAACCAGATAAGCGCCCAGCTTGTCCGCAATCTGATTCACTCCAAACTGGAATGCGGGCGTAGCACCAATACCATTGTATACGCTTCCTTCAACATTCCATGAACCGATCTTGGGCATGACGGACGGTTCCAGTACTACCGGATTCGTATAGGTGATGCCCAACGCCTTGACGGTCGTTTCGATATATTCGCCATATCCGATGATGAAAGATGTACCATCGGCATTGGTCGCTTTCCATGTGATATTGTAGTACTTCTCCGGATTCTCGATCACACGTCCGCCGGCAGTGATCTCGCAGCGGGACTTGATTGCCTTGGCAGTATTGATGTCCTTCACGGTGATATACGCTCCGGCAATGGGTATTTGCCTGGCGTTCTGGAACACAGGCAAATCTACACGGACATTGTATTGCGTCAATAATGCGGCGTTGGTCGGTGACGCGGGTGCGGGATCGGCGGCTCCCTTGTAAGCGGCACGGCATTCCAGCTTCAAGTTCTTAAAACGGGAAGCATCCACGATAAGCGTGCGGGGGAAAGTACCGTCAGCATTCGGCGTAGTGACCAGCCATGTATCTGAAGTAGTAACCAGACGGGTGTATTTGCCATCTTTAACGTACCACCAATATACCGCATTATCTTCTGTCAGATCAATTTCACCTGATTTTAGCATTGCTTTTAATTGGACGTACCAATTGGCAGGATTGGTATCATCTATTTTGGTGGGGTCTACAATTACCTCTGTAGGAGAATCCGCCATTAAAGACAGCAAAGATGCCTCGTAGTAGATAGTACTTAGAAGCTGTTGTTCGATGCGTGATTCCTGACGGCCTGTTTTGGGGTTAGTGTAGAACGCTTCACCAATCAGAAGGAACGGTTCACTTACAGGAGTATTCCGTTTTACCTTTAAAACAAGGAGGCCATTAACCGTGGCTATTTCATAGTTAGGGTCGTTATCGGCTATTTTGTTAGCGGGTTTGTATTCGTTCAGATACCAGTCGATTCTATCCAGCGTTGCCGCTCCGTTGGCTATCACTCCGTCCGGATCTTGCAAGTTGACGGCAATCGTTACCATCAAAGGAAGGATAGAGGAATAAGACGGATAAAAGGCGTTGTCGTCACGGCTGTACTTCTGTTGGAAAGAGCCGTCGCCGATAATCTTCATGCCGGAACTGACGTTCAACGGCTTGACTTGAATGTTGACTATTCTTTTTTGTTGCATATTAATTAAAGATTAAATTGTAATTCTTCGGATTCCCGTAAATAGTTCTCTTCGCCTAGTGGAATAACTGCTGTTATCTTAAATGTGACGGACCGGGCATTTAACCACTGCGATCCCATATCGGAAGATATGAGGTGTATCTTGTTTTTTTTGCCATCTACAAAGGTGGGTGACCAAGCATTATCCTCTGCTGCTATTCCTGTATCTCTGTTCCATGTGATTACCGTTCCGGAAGTACTCATTACATCTTCGGTGATGTCGGTTGTACCGTGATAGAATCTGGCTTCGATTACCGTATCAATCAAACCATAGAAGAAGCTGAACCCTTTCGAGCTTTGAAAGTCTATTGAGAATTCTCCGTTACCTTCCAAGAACGCCCAATCGGTGGAGTTCCATTTAGGTTCTAGCAGTGTGCGGGACTTTAGGCATTGCCATTTTGCTCCACGCTGGTAGACGGTGCTGGTCTCATTGACACCCGTTATAGGATTCTTTGATTCGAAAAGGTATGGTTCTTCAGAGGTGGCAACCGATAAACTCCAGATTCCACGGTTGACAAACTCGTAGACAGGCTTGCCGGTTACATCTATGCGAATATCATCCTGACGGATAAGGCCACGGCAATAGACATAACTTTGTCGGTAGTTGATCGGCAGATTGTCGAACAAAGACAGACGTTTCATCTTTCCAATCAGGATAGAGTAGTTGTTCTCTTCTAAGATAGGTTTTGTTACTCCATCGAGCATGCAGATACATTTCTCATAGCTGGAGATATACCAATAACTCTGCCGGTCTTCATCCGAAGTGTTACCTCTACGGGTAATGATCATTAATGGTTCAGGTGGATAGTTCTTACCTCCCGGTACTTCTGAATCAGGATAGAGGACTGCTTCAATGTAGTTGTCTACGGTGTTGACTCCTACTACTCGCATCCATGAGGTGCGGTAGTTACCGCCTCCGGTGGCTAGGTCATTGACAGAACCGTATATGACATCGTTCCAGTCGAAGGCTGTGAAGTCCGTTGTATGTCGTTTACGCAAAGGTAGACGGTAGGTTCCGTCTCCTAATAATTCAATGCTTTCTATTACTCCAGATTCGGAGAAGGCTGTATCACTTTCTTGAGCAGATAGGCGGTTGAAAATTAACTCTAAGACGGTGAGAGAGCTGCGAAGCTCCATACTAGAAGCTTGGATTTTCCCATCTGGGAATAATCCAATGCCAGTGCCGGAGATCAGGCTGTCGATGAAGTCACCGACTTCAATACCGCCTTCTGAAATGAGACCTTTCAAAAAAGTAATGATTTCGGAGGCTGTGTCAGGGGTTGTCTTATTGAGAAATGTTGCTAGAGACTTCTTCGAAGAGAATACATTTCTGTCTGATGGCAGCGTTTTATCATTGACACCAATCACATACACACTAGTTCCTCCTCCACCTAGAGCAGAACCGGAATAGGTTTGCCCTTTGTAGGTAAGAGAATCAATCTTGCTTTCTATCTCACCGATGCGCGAATAAGCTGCAGTTTCACCAACTGTATAAACAGGATGATCGTAAGGAATATCAAGCGGCCATTCAAAACCAATTATGCGGGATTGCCGTCCTTCGGGGAAAAACGCTTTATTAATCAGGTTTACTTTAGCTCCGAATTCGTATGTCCGAATATTACCTTTATTGTAAATGAAATCAGCATCCATCTCACAATCATAGGTGGACGGGTCTATCATGGACTTCTTTACATAATCTTTTGCCTTTTTCAGTAGTGTTTGTTCGGAATCAGGCAATATCTGTTCGGAAAGATATGCCGTATCAAATCCATGAAGAATATATGTATCAGCAGGGATATCCTTTCCATTTTCTGTATGAGCAGCTTGTGGGAGTAGCACATCGTCAGGAAGTGCGCGCCCGTAATCCTCATTTCGGACGATTTCAAAGGCTGTACCGGTATTGTCGCTCTCCTTGAGAGTAAGGGCGAAATCCAGTCCGGCAAGTTTCCCAGTCTGGAAAATCAGGTGTAACTCTTCCAGAAGGAAATCTTTCGTAAAGTTCTTTAGGCTGTTATCCCTAAATGTGTAAATCGGATATTTGTTTCCTGTCTTATTCCCGTCATCATCTTCCTCTTCCTTTTCTTCATGGCTGACACTGAATATAGAGCCTGTGTATTTGGGGTATTCATCCTCAAATGTGACAATCTCTTCGATTGCTTCCTCTTCCGGCATTTCCACGTTATCCGGATCGTCGTAGTTTTCATCTCCGATGTTGATACGTTCACCGGTAGGGCTGTATCTATAAGCATCCACATAAGGTATATTTGCAGGTAACATAAGGCGTTTTTGGACTACTCCGTTAAGAGTCATTTCCTTGTCATCCTTACTGAAGTAGTTGTCAGGAACTTTGCCGCTTATGATGTTATTAATGGTGTACCGGTTACCTAAAGAGGCTGTTACACCTTCCGGTAACTGGATAACGTTTGCTGCGTCACCGGTTAAAAGGCCGGGATTGTAAACAGCGTCAAAAGTCCGTCCGACATTTGCACCGGAAAGAAATGTTATGGAAGTCGTTGCAGAAGAACCGCCATATAGGTTAATATTGTATGTTACATACGCTTGAAAAGTCGATAACAGTTCGGAAGAAGCCGGAGCTGGTACGTAAACGTATACCCTTACTTTTAAATCAGAACTGTTTTTGTCGATAACCAACGTGTCGGAAACCTGTATTTTAGCCGCAATCTCATATTGTTGATTTTGGGTTAATGAAACGGCCTGATTACCAATAACTACCTCTTTTGATTCCCCGGAAACATTATAGATATATGACGCCTTCAATATATAATCTCCTACAGGAAGGAAGGCACGGCTCCCTATTTGCGGAACGACTGTTGATATATTGATTGAAATTCCTTCCGAAACAACTTTATAAGAACCACCCTTGGCTGATGAAGCTAAAACTTTATCAAGTGTCCATTCTGTATAAGAGGGAGTAAAAGGTCCGCTGCCTTCGTTGCTACTAGCAGTATAGTCCTCCTTATACGTAACTCGTGACGGAAAGTAGTTTATTTTGAGCGGCCTTGACGTGTCGGATATATTACGTCCATTAACCTCTTTTACGTCAAAAATCAGTTCTTTCCGGTAACTGGAAGGAATGTTGCGGGTGGAACCGAAAGCGTAGATACGGGTCGCATAAGTGGTCTGGCTGTCGCTGCGTGTCATGCTGTTGACATTCACATTTTCTGTGTCAGTCAAATCACCGGCTTTGAAATCAACAGGGGAACTGTATTCACAATGTCCGAAACAGATTTTATGATTCTCTATCCACCATTCACACTCCCAAGCCTCCGCCATCTGTGTGAGAGCGTCGATCAGATTTACGTTATCGTAGGAAACGAGCTTGGAAGTGTTTTCTACTGTGCTGTCAATCTCGTATGTAAACTCTTCTTCTCTGAACTTGTATCCGAGTGCTTTCAGGTTATCCAGAAAAACATTTAAATTCGTGTCAAGGGTAGCGGTAAGATTCCATGCGGCTTCGCGTCCGGTGGTTTCCGGTGTATAGAAAAACTTCTTGTTCTTCCATTTCCAGTAATAAGCATCAAGGCGGAGTTCGTAGTCGTATGCACCTGTCGTTGTATTGTAGGTAGGCTTATATAAGTCTATAAGTTCAAATATACCCAACTCGTTATCTATTCCATCACCCAGCTTAAAATATACAGGTTCAGAAAGAGAAAACGTCAAAAGAATATAGTCCTCTTTCATTAATAGGAATTTACGTTTACTACCTTCGTTGATTGGAGTAGAAAAACGGGGATTGCCGGATATGTCTTTGATATCTACCATACCCCAAAGTACGGGGATAAAAAAAAGAGTGCCTAAAATTTGGCACTCCCATATGCAACAATAAAAGGATTGTTGTGAATTAGGTTCTGTTATCCGGATTTGGTTCGCAAAACTTCATTGAGCATTTCCCAAATGTTCTATCTAAGCTCTGCGCATAGGTGATATTCTTACCTAAATAAATCAGATGGTAAATCTCAGAACTTACTAATGGTACTTGTATATCAATTACACCTTTATACAATTCCTCAAAGAAAGCTTTCTTCTTTTCTTGATAGTCAGAGGCAGTGACTCCTTCGATAGTAAATGACAAAGTAAGTTCCCGTTCATCTACCTTTGGGGTAGTGGTTATTACTCGTTTTCCATGTTCCAAACGTGATTTATTCACAATAAACTCTTTCATAGGGACAGATGATCCAAGCGCATCAAGAAACCCTTCTCCCATTCTAATGCCCCATGTAGTAAAGGCATCCTTTCTGTTGACAATCAAGTCTCCTTTCATAAATTATAATTTTGATGTATTCTTTTTTACTTCTGCTATATCCGCTGCCATATCCTTAATAGGTTTAATAATTGCACCTGTATTCTCTCTGATTCCTTGTAATTCTAAAAAAGAATTTGCCTGAATGGTACGTATTTCATCTGCAATATTTCGAGTATCGGTATTTATCGAAAGAATAGAATCAGCTTTAACTGTTAATATATTGAGCGATTGAGATTGAAGGATATTCTGATTTTTTGTTTCTTCCCATGCGATTTGTCCAGCGGTAAATCTACCATTCAGCTCATCTATTGAATCTTGTGAAGCTGTCGCAAAATCTTTTTTAGTGGATTCTTGAGAAGAAGAGGAAGAACTGCCAATTATAGAATCAATATTTTTAGCTTCCTCTGTTGCAGACTTTATAATATCATTCCAATCTTTTCTAAGATCACTTATCTCATCTGCTGTTAAATCAAGTTTTCCGTTTTTATCACTATCGGCCAAAAGAGTATATTTCTTATAAAAATCTTGTGCTTTACCTCTCAGTTGATCTATGACAAACGACTGTAGTAAAGCATTGCGCATTATTTCCTCAAAATCTTCCCCAAAATCGGCAATTCCTCTTTTACCACTTTTCAAACCTTCAAGGATTGCTTCCTCTATATTTTCTGAGGTTGTTTGAAATAAATCTTCGTTTAATGTTTCTTCTAGTTCTTTTGCCTGATCGTTTAGCTCTACAAATTTATTGATGGCTTCTTGCATCCATTCTGGTAACTTAGACCAGATGTCAGCATTATTTTTCATCGCCCAGATAGCATCTTCAGATATCAGCTTGTTTTCTAAATCATAACCTCCATTAGCATTTATGAAATCAAAAATTTCTTTGGCGGTTTTAGCACCAAAATTTTGTTCAGTCATTTTACTCGCGAATCTTCCATTAATTAGCAATTGAGAAAGTCCAAAGGTTGTACCATCTACATCACCGACAGGCATAGACTTAACTATATCTTGATAAGCTTTTCTTCTAGATTCTTCAAGTGTGGTTAGTGATTTGCCAGCTAATTCAAAATAATCACTTGCTGTAGCCTCTTTTAGTAGTTCCAAATATCGTTCTACCTGATAATTAATGGAGTCCCAATACCCTTCTTGTCTACGTTGGTATTCAATATTTCTTGCTTGCTCTTCAGCGGTGGTATCAAAGGCGTCCATTACTGTACCAATCAGAGTGGTTATAATACCAATAATTCCACTTATTCCTTTGACAGTATCGCCAGCAGACTTTTCCCCTTTTTTGCCAAATACCTCGAAAGCTGTAATCCCATCATTTATAACATCTACTGCCTTTTGAATACCATCTCCAAGTTCATTGGAAAAAGTGTTTCCAAGAGAAGCCAATGAAGCCCCTAATGCTGATATATTATTCTTTATAGATTCGCTAGCTTGTTCTACATTACTCCAAGAAATAGAAGCACCTTGTTTATCTCCCTTTTTTACCGCCTTCTGGTACTTTTCGTATTCTTCTTTTAAGGTTTTGAAAGGATTACGCATAATAAGATTCTGACGGGCATTGTTTATTGTATCCATCATTGCTTTCATATCAGTGGCAGAAAGATTTGTTACTTTAACTAGTTGTTCAGCATCAGACAACAATTTTTCTAATGTTTCAGTAGAAAGTGCATCAATATCCCCCATTAACTGCTTCCAAATACCAGAATCTTCAATCTCGTTCTTTGAAATTTCCTGCATACCTTTCTTCCTACGCTTTGCCAATTCATCCATTACTTCTTGAATTTCCTTCTTTTCATCCTCCGTTTTGGCTTTAAGCATTCTATCTTGAAGAATCTTTTCATCTTCTTGGTATTCATTTTCTAGCTTCAAACGCTGACGATTAAAGTTCTGGTATTTGTCCAATAATTCCTTTAAATCATCTCCACGATTGTACTTAGTATTTTCAGTCTTTGTTTTTGCATCGGCTATCTTATCGAAAGAAGTAAATTGTTTCTTTACTGGTTCTGATTTGACGAACTTATCGACATCAAAGGATTTCCCTTTGTTATCAGGTTTAGCTTCAAAAGCAGACCGGGCTTTTTCTATTTCCTGTAGTTTCTTATCTTCAGCCTCACGCTTGATAGCTTCCAATTCCTTCTCATGGTTAAGCTTTCTTTGTCTAAGAACTTTTTCGCTACCTTCTTGTAAGCCGTTGATTTCGATTTGCTCCATTTCGTACTGGGAATATATTTCCATCCGTTCCTTCTCACGATTCTGTTTATCAAGAAGTAGTTTGTATTTCTCCTGCTCTTTGCGGAGTTTTTCAGCTTGGTTTTCTTCTTTTGTAAGTTTACTTCCGGTCAGACCACCAAGTTTTTTATATACCTTTTCAGCTGTTTCTTCCCGCTTTTTTGCTTCTTCATGTTGTTTTGAAGTGAACTTGGACTTATCTTTTTCTATTTCAGAGAGTTGTTTTTTGGCATCTTCCCAGTCTTTTTTTGCTTTTTCGTAATCCTCCTTATAGTTTGAAGTTTTGCGTGATTTCAACTCTGATTCAAGTACGTCTAGTCTGCTTTGCAATTCTGATTCGGTAGTTATACCTTTCAAAGAGCCAACGCCTATATTCAAAGAATACCACTTATTATTCTTTCTTGCTTGTTGAAGGCGTTTCATCTCATTCAGTTCTGATTTTATCTGAACGTCTGTATTTTTCTTTAAATCAAGCTGCCATTGTGCTAGTTCATCGGAGCGAACATCTTTCTGATACAAGTCTCTTGATGGTTTTGCGAGTTCCAATTTTCTCCTTAAAGAAGATTCTGTTTCTCCTTTGTATTTTTCAGCCAATTCGAGTTCTTCCTTAGATAGTCTTTTCTTACGATAATAAGGGTTTTCACCTAACTTCTTCCATAGTGATAACATCTTCTCATATTCTTCAATATTCGCTGTAGAATCACTAAGATTCTTTTTATTTGTCTCTACCTTATTTTTGGTAACTTCCTCATTATACTCTTTCCATAATCCGATAAGGTCTTTAATATGTCCTTTCTCATCTATGTATTTTTGAAACAGAGAAGGATACTCTTTTTTTATGGCCTCTATAGCCTTCACTCTGTTCATGGAAGAGGTGTATTCGTTTTGAATGGTTGCTATCAAGTCCTCTAACCTGGATTTATGTTCTTCTTCTTTTTGTAAAGAATCTGCTTTTTTCTTGTTGAAACGTTTTTGAGCCTTTTCCGCTTCTGTTGTAGAATCATGTAAAGCCCACATTGCAGTTGCCACACCAACGATTAAAGTTGCTGCTAAGACGTAAGGATTAACTTTCATTGCAGCATTCAAAGCTAGTTGAGCTACGGTCTGCGCTTTAGTTGCAATAGTCTGTATTCCTTTTGCTGTTGCATCAGCCTGTGCTGCTATTGCCCAACCACGAGTTAGTACAATGTTTGTGATAAGAGCAGTTTTATAAACTCCATAGGTGGCAATCATTCCTATAAGCACTTTGCCTATAGTTTCATAGTTTTCTATTAGGGAAGTAGTCAATTGAATACCAGACATAATAATACCTTCCGACTTTTGCCCCATTTCGTTAAATGCCGCATCCATAGCATCTTGCATCATAGAAAGTTGTCCATTAATAGTCTTGGACGCATTTTCGGACATTTGATAGAATTTACCTCCGGCACTCGTGGCATCTATGAATGCTTTTTGTACCATTTCGGTAGAGATAGCACCCTTTGACATTTCTTCTTTGAGTGTGGCGATTGACTTCCCAGTAGTTAGCGCAATTTGCTGCAGTGGATTGAATCCGGCATTAATCATCTGGTTCAAATCTTGTCCCATCAGTTTACCCGTTGCCGACATTTGAGAAAACGCCAAAGTTAAAGAGTTGAATTTTTGAGCTTCTCCCATAGAAACATCACCGATGGCGGAGATGAAACGAGGAACCTTTTCCGCTTCGATATTGAACCCTAGCATCATCTGTGTAGCCGCAGTTACATCGGAAAACTCAAGTGGGGAAATCTTTGCATATTCGCGTACTTGTTTCATTAAAGCATCCGCTTTTTCTTTGCTGCCTAATAGGGTCTGAATAGCAGTATCAGCAGCCTGAAACTCACCACGTACACGGATGATTTCAGAGCCGAGCTGCTTTAGTGCTGCTACACCACCAATAACAGCCAATGTCCTTTTCCATGAAATAGCCATACCGTCATTAGTTTCAACAACTTGTTTCCCGTCATTCTTATAAAGTGCATATTCATCCCGAAGTTTCTTAACCGACAGACGCGCGTTTGCCTGTTCTTGTGTAAGACCAAATAAAGCCGCTTTCTCTTCATCAAGTGCTTTCTTGGCGGAAGCATATTCGGATAATTTGCTATTGGCAGACAATGGATTATTCTTCAAAGCAGAGCGATAGGCTTCTCCTAATCGTTTCACATCAGCTTCCACATCCTTTACTACAGCCTTTTGCGTAATTATTTTTTCAATAAAACCATTAACAGATTGAGAAGCAGTAAAGATTTTCTTCTTGAAATCTCCTTCCATGACAGCCCCCGCCTTGGCTGCATTAGTTACCAACTCATCCATTCGTTGAGTGGATGCCGCAAGTTGAGTGTTTAGAGTCTTGAAAGCAGCGGGTGACTGCGTACTATCCATGCTCTTCAACTCCTGCTTTAATTTCGAAATCTCATTACGAAGTTTTACAACTTCTTCCCAGTCACTACCTACTTTGAAATATAATTTAGCCATGCTTATTTCTTTTTTCTTCGATTTGCCAATTCTTTACCACTTATTTTATTCACCTTCTGACCACTATATACTGCATGAAGCTTATCACGCTGCATCATTAATAGGTTCCTGTATGGAATAACTTCAAACACTTCTGTAAATGACAGATGAAGCGTATCAATTAGATGAGCTATCTGCCCGAAGAACGTTGTGTTTCCTACTGTTTCGGTCTTGCTGCCAGCATCGACACGTTCTTCATCGAGCTGACACACTGAAAAGCCGAAATATCCATCATAGAGAAACAGACTTCCAATGCCTCTTTTATTTCTTCAAAGGTTCCGTTCTCCAAAGCATTTACCAAGTCCCCACTACCACAAATAAAACAAGAAATACCTTTCAGCATATCTTCGGTAGCTTCGGGAAGTTCGTTGATAGCCTCAAGTATATTATCTCCCGTCATACCAATATTAGAGAAGTGACGTATAGCACGGCAAATAATCTTGATAGTAGGTGGTTTAATAGTATAAACAATGCCTCCTATCTCTACATTCTTGAAATCCATGCCTAACAATGCATCAGATACGATTTTTGCTGCTTGATTCATAACATTAAATTAAAAAGGCGGTGAGCAACCACCCACCGCCATACCTGAAACAATCTTATTACCTTAACCTTCTGGAATGACCACTTCCGATTCGTCAAACCACTTTTCGGAAGCCAATCCATCTACACCTGTAGCAAGGGGAACGGCTGAAACAGCCAACCCGACAGCTTTATCTGTATTGGAACCACGGGCATTGATAGCCGCTTTCGGGAACACCACATAAACTCCGTCTTTAGTTTTACCAATCACACATTTATGAATAGGCTTATACTTGCCTCTTTCCCAATTCTTTTCTGTGGCTTTACCACCTTGCAAATCAGCCTTTGTAGCATAATCATACTCACCAATGGTAAAGTTGATTTTCACCTCACCTGGTTCGGACGTTTCCCGGTAGTACTCACCCGTCAAAGCGTTTTTGTAACGAGTTACACTCGCCTCCGCTTCTTCGTACTGATACGTGTCACCGTGTACGTTCTTGACCCGCTTCGTTGCTGCATTTTTCAAGATAGCAGCAACCTCCGCACCAGTCAATCCAGTTGCTGCGGCTGCAACCGTCGTTATAGGTTCCGCATAATACAGTTCGTCAATTTCTACTGCTGTAATCATAACTTTATTATTTTACATTCAATACTTCAAACAAAATTCTCACATTCACATAATGACACTTCAAAGCTGTGTCCGCTTCTGTACCAATAGATTCGATTGAGTAATGATAACGAGTGCCGTCATAAGTACTTACCACATCATCAAACAGTTTGTTTGCTTCTCTTTCGAGTTCGTTCAAGCGGATGGAGTAAGCTGAATTATGCTCTAAGTCGGGCACACAAAGATTGATTTCAGCGAAAGACTTTTTCCAATAAGTACCTGGCTGCTGTTTCTTTGCATGGATGACAATCCTTTCAGACTTTAATTCACCCGTCAGAGTTTCACCATTAGGCACTATGTCTATTCCGAAAGCCTTGCAGTCCCGATAGAGAATGTTTCCTATGTCGGTAGTTACTATCATTCAATTTCTTCTTTTAATCGTTTCTCCGCATATAAAGCGGCACCACTTAAAACATCAAATTTAGATTCTACGAATGAGGCGTATTCTGCTTCGTTTTTCAGAGTTAAGCCACTCTTATCGACATCGTAATCATTGGATGTTCTCAAAGTCAGTGTGTGGTCTTGATAATTGCCATGTTCCTCTGCATACTTCACGGCTTCATCACCAACATCAATCATTTTCTTCTCGACTTCCCATTCTCCGTCTTGAAAGAACTTATCCACATCCGAAAAGTCTGCATCTACTCCAACCATATCACTCTGTAAGGAAAATAGTTTGTTTCCAATGGGCTTTTGGCAATACCTTTACCTCTCACACTACCATCAGGATTCAAGCACCGAATTTCTGCACCAGTAGATACGGTTTTAGGTGATTTATCAAACACCACTTTGTATTTGAAATCATATACACCACCATTGACAGATACTTTCTTTTCAGCACTTATGTCATCACAACGGCACTTACATACATCCTGCCATGATTCGCCACCAGTACCGGGAATGGGTCTGCCAAACTCATCTTTATCCAATGGCTTGATAACCTTAACCTGCAATATGTGTGGGGCAAAAATCATGAAAAGGTGCATTTTGGTTTGTTAGACAATTCATCTTTCAATCCGTACTGCTTACAGAGGAAAGAATAATACTGCTTGATTCCATCAATGTTCCAAGACATTGAAAATCCGCTTTCGCCGATAGAGGTAGCACGAAGTAATAGAGAGGGGATGAACTTCGCAATTGCCACCGACACAAGACCATAACAATCCTCGCCCATCTCATCCTCTCCGCCTACCTTCGAGTTCAGACACATATCCCAAAGGTCAGCCTCTGATAAGTTAATGCCAAAGGTCTGAAACTTCTGTTCTATGTAATCTCTTACTGTCATGCGTTCATCGTTGTAAGGTCGAAGTTCACAATCTTATTCGGAGCGATAAACTCAGGAACCCACTCTGCCGTGTATTCCATATATCTACCTTCTTCGTCACGATAGTTACAAACAGACATCTGACCTTCTGATGTACTATATGAACGTCCCGGAACCGGATCGGTCATAACATACGGTCTGTGATGGCGCATACGCATAACGTTGTCGCTCTGCAACAAGGTGATGCGGTTGTCAGCGTAAATCTGAACATTCTCCCCATTTTGTTTTTCTACGTAATCTTCCTTGATTTCAATTGCCGGAAGTCCGATGCCTGTAAATACGCTTGATGCCATTTGGTCGGTCACCAATCCTGCGTTTACCATGAACTCACGTTCACCAAGAATCATCTTGAACTTATCCCCGAACTCGGAAGCACCAACGATGTTCTTCATGAATGTGCCACGAGACATAATCATTTTAGAGAACACTCCGTACTTAGCTTTCAGCTTCTGAATCTCCTGCTGTAAGTAAGAGATGAACTTATCCTTTTCAGATGTTCCAGGAGTAAGGAAATGGAACGGAAGGTCAATGTCAAGCAACGAGATATTTTCTTTGTTGTCTGCCAGGTGAACCTCTGTCTTTCCGGTCATTAACAATTCAGGAACAACGATATCCATCCGTTTGTGTGGAGCAAGCAAGATTTGACGATAATCATCTACGATGAAGTCGATAATCTCCTGCAAGATAGTGCGCTGGTCTGCTGTGTTCGCGGCATTGAACTTGTCGATGATGTCCTGTAACTGCGACAGGCGATCAATATCCATCTGATAACGGTCACCCAAATATGCAATTTCGGTATAACCACTTCCGAGTGAACGTCTTTCACGGATAGGTTTCTGGTCGTTTTTGCCAATGATAGTACCTGCAACTACTCCCGTGACTGTCCCCAAGTAGGTCTTAAACACACGCTGTTTCGTTTCCATGAATCCACCGTATTGCCTCCAATAGATTGTATCCAGTCTCAACTGAAGGACACGGTCAATAATAGACTGAACGATATTGGGGTCTGTAAATAATGTTTGTATAGTCAAATTCATAACTCTACTTTTTAAAGATTAATAATCGAACTGGAAGCGGCTGGTTAAACCAACTTTATCCAATTCATGAATCGGGAGAACCAACTTACTTTCTTTCACCTCATATGCCTGCATCAGAAGGGTAGGTAAAACTGCTCCCTCTTCTACTTTCGTCTCCGCATAGATTACGAAATTGGCTGTGTGCTTCTTTACTGTTCCACCCACTGCTGTCGACTCAAACAGAACGGAATCTTTGGGAATGTCCTCCCCAAATGCCGCTTTGATAGTCAATACATCATACTCTTTATTGGACTTGTCAATAGAGACTACTTCTGCGCCTTTCTTTGAACTTCCAACAAACATACCCTGATAAGCCAGAGAGCCTTTAGCTACCTTGATGGTGAGATTAGTCTCTCCAGTGGTGTAAGCCTCAATCACTTTTACGTTGCGAACCGGAACGAGCGTACGCTTCACCATGTCCGCTTTAACGGGCGTAAAAACGGGTAAAAATGAGCCAATCACGAGGTTGGTGATATCCAACTTCCACGGGCCGCTTTTTCTAACACCTGTTTCTACACGGTAAAACTCTTCCGGTTTGTATTCCGGTGTCAAGTTATACTTTGTACCTGCTGCCATTTTAATTTACTTTTTAGATTCAACAATAGTTTTTGTCCCCTCGGAAATCATTTTAGCGATAGATTCAGATTCTTTCTCAATCTTCGATTCTGCTGATTCGGGAGGTATAACGCCATTGAAACCGTCATTGGCAAAGTCTTGCTTTAAGTCCTTGAAATAAACATCCAAGTCCTCATCTTCTTTGATGGCGCATCTCTTAGCGTAATTTTCGGGAATACCATACTCCTTAGCCTTAGCGAATATCCGCTCTTGACGGGTAGCCTGCGACTTCTCTGTTTCAAACTGCGTGAGTTTGTCGGAGAGAGGTTTCATTGCTGCACTTACCGCATCGGCGATAATGGCTGCCATGTCGGGTTGTTCCGTTGGCTGAATAGTCGGTTGTTGGGTAGTGGTAGTCTCGACTGGCTTACCGTCCTTCAGGTTGTGCTTCTTCTCATAGTTTGTCACTGCGGAAGAAACTGCACCATTAGCCCGGAAATCACCATAATTAGTAACTACGTCCGCAAAGCTGATACCCTCCACGATGGAGTTTACCTTTGTCTCGTCCGTTACACCCTCTGCCTTTTTAGAGGCAATTCGGGTTAAAGTAGCAGCATCCACACCCGGGAATTTCGTTTGCAGTCCTGCTGAGATTTGTTCTAAAATTGTCATACCGTATGAATTAAAATTTGAAATTCAATTTGTGAGAGTAAAAATACCACCAATACAGATGATTAGTAAATATTTAGACTCTCCATTCACAACAACAGGACCATTGTTGTGAATTTGGTCTAAAAGTAGTCTGTAGGTAAATGAAAGAGAAATAATTAAATAGTCAGAATAGTCAGAAAAACACATTACTCATCAATGTGATAAAATAAAGACAGAAAAGCTCTAAAACCGAAGCAATAGAGCCTAAAACACAAAGAATAGTCGATTACAGAAAACGCAAATTTGAGAAGTAAAGACTATCACGAAAAATAAAATCACCAAATAATCTCACTTCTTCGCCTTGCATGAAAGCAAACTTAGAATATCCTATAACATTATCCACCTCCATGCCTAGTTCGTCAGAATGTAGCCCATATTTTTTGACAGTAGGCTGCAAAAAGCATTCAAAAGCGCATTCTGAATCTGTTTTATCCTGATATGGTCGAATGCCATACAGTATGCCATTGTGCATGAAATGAGTGTTTGTTTCAGAATCATAGAACGGGTGGCAATTGGATTGCTTTATGCTGCCATGAGTAGCCAACCTAAAATGAATAAGCAAAGGTTCTTCTTTGGGTACTCTTTTTAATGCTTTCAAAAAAGAGATGAAAGAAAGACCTTTATAGCTTACTGTAGGCGAACAAAAACCACACCCGTGAGGGTTTTTACTTTTCGCTCTATAAAGTAGTTCAAACGAGGGTATATCTACCCCCGCAGGCTTGTAAATGATTACACACATTATGATAATTGATTTTTTCTATCTGTGAAGTATGTCTTTTCTATCACAGTCAAGAATGGTATTTCGTCAATAGAATTACATTCTTGAATATCTGAATCAAAAGAAAATTGAATGAGTTTTCTTAAGAAGTTTATCCAGTTCAGAATCTTTATGTAGTCTGTTGTGCCACTGTGTTGGCGAAATTCAATCGTTTTGTGACGTAGGTAGCTTTCAGCGTTCACTTTAAAATAACGACTACCTAAACAGCGAATGACGTCTTCTTTCGTTTCGCAATAATCGAAAGACTTGTTTACGAATGATCTACAGAACTGATTGTTGTTTTCACGTCTTGATACTGGCAAGAATGAATCAATTACGTTTTCAAGTTTAGCGTAGTTCTTGAATATATTCACAAAGTGAGCATCTGATATTGAACTTGCATCAAAATGAACATGAAGACCTGTTGTTTTATTTACTTTCGCATCTATAGCGTTGAGTGAATCGCAAACTGCTTTCAAGCTATTTTCACCTTGTTTACCTTTGAGAATAGGACTTACTATCTCGTTTGCATCGTTACCTTGAATAGAACAATCTGAAACTATCTTATAAAATTCTTTAGAATCAGCATGATTATATCCCTGTGATTGAATGAGAATGTTTCTTTGTTCAACCTCTCTAATTATTCTATCTCTAATTACATTATAGCATTCAATCTCAACGCCAAAGGTTAATGTATTAGCATTGAATTTTGCCGTTTTAGACACTTTAGGCATAGAACCTAACAAAAGGTTCACTTCATACTTTGTTAAACCTAATTTGATAAGAGATACGCTCTTTGCTTGTTTGCTACCTGTACCTTTGATAACTGCATCTACTTGCTCTTTGATTGACTTCATTATTATAAGTATTATGTATTATATTATATTTTCACACTGCAATATATGTTTTTAGTATATATTTAGTGTAAAGTATAATGTTAATAATATATAATACAGTATATGTTTAAAAGTTGTTTATATGCACATAGTATATAAACA
Source organism: Bacteroides celer (assembly GCF_002632415.2). NCBI lineage: Bacteria > Pseudomonadati > Bacteroidota > Bacteroidia > Bacteroidales > Bacteroidaceae > Bacteroides > Bacteroides celer. The sequence goes on from NZ_CP178209.1 coordinate 2,431,394, forward strand.
AGTATCTTTGTGGCAGGAACATCAAAATATTATAGTATATGTTACGAGTGAAAGAAGTATGCAAGGAGAAAGGGATTACTATTACTGAACTTGCAGAGAAGATGGGAATGGCACAAGGGAATCTCTCTAAGATGCTGAACGGGAATCCAACAGTTGAAACACTTTATAAGGTTTCCGAGATTCTTGGTGTGAATACCGGTGATTTGTTTGAGAAGGAAATAGGGCTTACTTGCCCGAAGTGTGGTACAAGACTTAAATTAGTTGAGGAATAAAAAAATAAAAAGCCGTGAACTTTTGGGAACACGGCTTTCATTTTGAATTTAAAAGCTTTGAATTTATAAAGTAGCAGATTGTAATTCTGCTCCGATATTCTTTATAGTATCGAGAATCTTCTTTGTGGTTGATTCTCCAGCGAATGCCAATCCGTTTTTGTACTGGCGCATCTTTGATTCGTTTATTCCCGCCTTCTTGGCAAACTGGCTTACATTAATCCAGTCAAAATAATTAAAGAATGACTGGAGGTCATACTTGAATGTTACATCAATTGCTTCAACTCCACTAGGAAGAACTTTACCTTCTTCGGCTATCATCTCCTTTGCTTCTTTAATACTTTCAAAGAAGTCAGCCTTCGCCTCTTCCACGCTTGAACCATATCCACCCAATCCATGATTAAGTAACATATCATCCGAATAGATGGAGTATAAACCATCTGCTCCCTTTTCAACAATAGCAAGTATCTTCATAACTCTTTGTTTTTTATTTGAAATTTAAAAGCTCTGAAATATGGGTTCTCATAGGGTAGTGAGTGGCAGGGATTAAATCCCCGCCTTCTCTTTAATGCTTTTCAGCGTGCCATCTCTCAACTCTTGACTACCATGTCTTGATACCGGAAAAGTCTGTTTGGTTATCGGACTATACCAAATATCATGATTAGCACCATGACGATGAATAAAACAGCCAGCCTTCGTTAGCGCCCTCACTAACTCTGATACTTTCATAATTTCAATGAGCTTTTAAATTCAACACAAAGATAACGTTTTTGTTACTATCATGCAAGCGTATTGCATATAAAGATAACGTTTTTGTTACTTTTAACAAAGTGGTAGCGGAAATCCTATCGAATCACCGCTATCCCAAAGGAGAGCTTAACAGCCCTTACCCTTTTTCTTTGAACCTTTTTTCTTTCCCATGATTAAAATGTTCTATTTTTCATGTGCTAAAATTATAATCCTCGTGATTTTGCTGACTACGAAGCATTTTTCTGTCCTATTTCTCCTGTTTTAGTATTTTTAGTTGCCTGTTCTTCCTCGATTTCTTTCAACTCTTCATCAATTCTATCCGCATTCCCGGCGAACATAATCCCTTCACGCCTGGACCATACTCCACCACTGACAGCAGAAACAGCAGTATTTACCTTGTCATCTTCTGAATCAATCATATATGGAACCAGTTCTGTTTCAATGTCGATGGTTTGGGATGCCTTACTAAACTCGGATGGATTGATAGCCCCTAAAGCGGAAACAATGAAATTTACACGTCTTTGCATGAACTCACCTATTACCTCAGCATGATTTTCGACTGCCATGTGCGCTCCCATGAACATAAAACGGAAAGCTGTACCGGAAGCCTTACCTACACCTTTCAATGTCTCGAAAGAAATGCGTGGAGTGTTTGACATATCATATGCCATGTTGGTAAGGGTTTCGGCTTCGAATTTAATCGTGTCTGGAACTTGGTCCCATGTCAGATACCGTGCACCTGCTCCTTCTCCTTCTAGTTTTACTGTTCTATCTTTTGTCTTGCCTGTGAATCCGATTACCTCACCAATCAACTCCAGAATGGGAAAGAAATGATAATCTATACAATCGGCATAGTTAGAAAGAAGTTTCTCCAACCTTACCCGAAAGGTATTAATCTTCTTACAGTATGCTTCGGGGCGATAAGCGTAATCTACAGGAAGCTTTGGAAATCCATGAGCGAAAGTTGTTCTTTCCTCATAACCCTTGGATAAATCCCACTGGTAAACCATCTTATCCGTAATAGTCATAAAGCAGATAATTTCCGAATCATCCATGAGCCTTTTCTTGTACTCACGGGAGAAAGCTATCATCTTACCTTCATCGTTGAAAAACGGATAAAGTTTATCTCCTCGGAAGGGCGACCAGATAACCGATTTAAGCTTCTTGGTAGGCTTTACCTTTCCACCGAAGGAAGTCTTCACTTTCTTCCAGAACTTAGCCCAGAATGAATCGTCGTCGGTTACATACCAGTATTCAGCCACTTCCTGCTCGGAAAGCCATGAACGAACAATCTTTTTGTTCTGATACTTGATTTTGTTAGACTTGAATACAGCCTTAACCGCATCAAGTAGCTTCTTTTCGTCATCATCGGATGGAGTACAATCCATTGAAGGTTCAGTGCCAACAGTAAAAGCTGTCTGGATGTTCACGATATCCTGCTCCAAAGGAATGGAGATGCGGTTTACCGGCTCGGTCTTGTACTTCGCTTCAACTTCGTATGTCTTACCCGTCTTTTCATCGAAAACCTTTTCGGCTTCCTTTTCAAGAACCCTTCTATCCGGGTACTTCTCCTTATCCGTCATTATCTCATGACGTTCTGGATTCCAATCATCCCAAAGCTTGCAACGGTCGGGAAGTTCTGTCTTACGGCCTTTCTTCAGGTAGGTGATTTTCTGCCCTATATCAGGGAGTGCTAATATTTCTTCGAGTGTTAATGGCATAATCTATAATTTTAATGCGTGAATATTCCAGTTAAATCTTTTGGCTTCAAAACCTTACCAAGTAAGCAACCCAAAACATAGTATCTCATGGCATCCATAAGGTGATTATCCTTGTCTATTGGCTCATTGATGTAGTTGCCGTTCTTATCCTTATCCCAAACATAGGTTCTTAACTCTTTCTTGAGGTTATATGAACGGTCGGTTATATACAAATCCATAGAGAGAATTTTATCTATTCCTGCCTTGATTGATGGACCCGATTTGTCAACACCGTATATGTTCACTCCACGAAGTTTGATTTCATCAACAAGTCGAGGGTCAGCGGATTCGGCAAACACTTTTAATCCGTAGGGACGAACCTTGTCGGCAAGCGCATTAGTAAGCATTCCCGATTGATAACACAGTTCATCCACATAGAGGGCGTTATCGACAATTCCGCACCTAACGGCTGCTGAAACATCTGTTGTATATCCAAAGTCCTGTCCGATGGCGATTTTCTTAGCCCACTGCGGGAACTCTTTCACAATGCCCCATTTCTTGAACACAGCACCTTCCGCCACATCAGCCCAACGACCGATAACCACATGAGCATACTTATCGGGATTGTGCACCTTCATGTCCTCGACCTCTTTCAAGAACTCCGGAGAAAGGTTATCAAGGTTATCCAAGTAAGTAGTATGGATGTGAAGCACGTTCGGATGCGTGGAAACCTGCACCTGTACGCCATCAATCTCTACGAGCTTATGAGTTTTCTCTATGTACTTCTTGTAAATGAAGTGATTGGAGTCCGACGGGTTCATTATGATAATTACCCGGTTCTGGATTCCTTTCTTACGGATGGAAAGCATTATCTTGTCGAACTCTTCTTCATTCGTCCACTCTTCCGCTTCATCACAAACGAAGGTAGTGATACCCTGGATAGATTTCAGTTTTGCCGTCTGATTACCCGATGAAGTCTTGATACCCCGGAACATGATACGGCTCTTAGTCATTTTGTTGACTATATCCGTCTTGGTGGTCTTGAAATACTTGGTTGTTCCGTCTAATTCTATCTTCTCCATCATTTCTGGGATGATAGACATACCTGCAGAAACCATAGTATAACGAGTGTAGAGAACCTGATGCACAATCTTCTCGACTTCCGTCATTTCAAAGGTCAACCGTTCAATGAAGGTGGAAGCATTGAAAGACTTTCCTGATCCACGTCCACCAGTGATAAGGATGATGAATTTCTCCTTATCTTCGTACAAAGGGTGATATATCGCCTGGGGTTCTATCATTTCAGTTTGTCTTTAATCCAGGAATCAATACTGATACCGTGGTTTATGTCAGAAGGAATGTCATCTTCTTCATCCTGCTTGCGTTCAACCTTTCTCCAATCTTCATCGTAGTGATAAAGCCAAGTCATTTGAGCACTTATATTGGGAGCCAACTCACCCTCTACGATTTGTACTTCTTCTTCACCAGTCAGATTGCCATCTTTATCCCGTAACTTCCGAACTGTTGTGTTCTTCGTTTTCACGCCGCCAAGAGCCATCGCAAGGAACTTGGCACGCACAAGGGAGTTGATTGCACAACGCGCGCGTGAGAGGACATCACTTAATTCACTGTATGCACTTTTCTTTTCACTGAATTTTTGCGGTGACAATCCGATAGCGTGGGCAATTTCCTTATCAGTGAATCCCTTTTTTGCATACGATTCTACGAGAGAAAGAAAGTCCTCGCTTGTATAATCAAACTTAGGCTTCCTTCCTCCACGACCTTTTATATTTTGAGATTCACTATTTGGCATATCAATCTATCCTTTCTATTTGCTCATCAAAGATTTCTCCCTTGATAAACTTCATATCCGGATCATACCCGAATCTCTCACAGAAAGCTGTTTTCGCTTCATAGGTATCAAAGGAGAGCATCACATAGGCATCCATATTTTCGGCCTGCTTCTGTGCGTTCTCTTTTACCTGCTGTTTAACCTCTTTCATATGGGCTACCTTCTCAGCTCTCTCTAATTGCCTTTGGGCTTTATCGGCTTCATTCTGCTCATTGACCTCTGACATCATATCAGAAAGAGCATCGGCAATTGAGCTTTCCTCTTTGGTCTGCAATAGATAATCAACGCCAATCATATTTAAGTCGGCATCCGTTAAACCTGCATCTTTCCAATCAATATCAGGAACAATATGTGCTAGAGCATCGAAATCCCATTGACCTCCCACGTTTGGGTTATTGAGGGTAATATTTAGTTGCTTTTCCTTTTTCTCGTCCACGTCTATGAGTTCTACTCTTAACGTGTAGTCATTATCGGGGAACTTGTTTAGTTCATCAAGCACACTTACTTTCTGATGCCCGCCAACAATCGTATTCCCTGTTTGTTTGTTTACAACAATCCCTCCAACAATGCCATATAGTTTAATGGACTTCTTTAATGCTCTACGTCCTTCTTCTGAAATCTTACGTGGATTGTAAGATGCGAAGTGAATCTGTGAGCGATTTAGGACGGCAGACTGACTATTGAAATATTTATTTAGTTCCATTTTTATACTCCCATAAAATCCGTTCTGAAAACGGGAATGTTTTATATATTCTCTCCAAATCCTGTGGATAGTTGTTTTCTAACCAAAGCATACAATCAAGATTGAAACCTACTCCCGAACTGGCTTTCAATGAATACCGAACTGGTTCAGGTAAATTGTGCTGCCTCATATAAGCAAGAATATCCTTTTGTGTCCAATCAGCCAAAGGATAAACCATACCGTTATTCTCGTAACCGTTTTCCTCATACCCTTTCAACATAAGCCTACGATTCATACCATCAGCTTTTTTCATGCCCAAGAATGTATAATAAACTCCATGAGTAAGCTGCATAGCCTTTACCACATCTGCCAACTTCAAGAGCTTTACTTTCGGATTTGGCACACAATACATACCGCCACGGAGAATATAAGTAAGGTTCCAATGTGGTACTTGAACAAACTCTATCTTCGGATACTTGGCTTTAGTCCAGTTTATCCAACGGTTAATATGCTCCAAATTCTTGACAAAGTACATGAACACGCAAACAATCCGGTCAAACTTCGGATAGATAGATTAAATCAAGAAGAACAAGCGAGTCCTTTCCTAAGGACAAAAAGAGTATAGACTCATTCGATTTTACCCGAATGAGGTCTATATACCGGTTCGCTTGCTCTACTTTATTCATAGCTAACCACCTGATAATCCAAATGAAACACGGAGGTCACTGTAACGCTGTCTACGTGAACCTAACTGGGTGGCACTTGCCGTACCCCTACGATTAGCAACTAATCTACCGCCAGCACCTGCACCATTCATATTTCTGCGCGGTCCGGCTACTCTGTTTACTCTTTTTGCGACTCAGCAATAATTTTTAAATTAAACAATCAATCTATATGTTTCTCTAATACCTTACCTAATGTGTAATCCATCTGGGCTGCAAGGTATTCTTCGCCTTGATACTCGTAAACAATATCATCCCCCTTTTCGTCCGTGAGAATAACTGCTTCTGCGCTCTTTACCTCTATAATCATATACGGGCGTTTGCCCTTGTATTCGCCTGTAAGAAGTTTGATGGCATCGTACTTTATAGGTTTCAATTCGATTTCACCTTCTTCGGGTAGTTCTTCGTCAGTCTTATATTCTTTGCCGCCACATAAGTAGGTAATATACTTCTTTGCATTAGTAGGTCTAATTTCACGATATTCGTGCGTTTTTATACCTGCTAAAATCTCATCAAAAAACTTTTGCTTAATACTAAGCGTTAGAATGTTCATAATCGTGTCTTTTAAATTAATAATTAAGTAGTTGCGGGTAACGGATTCGAACCGCTGACCTTCACCAAGTCAAAGTGACGAGCTGCCCACTGCTCTAACCCGCGATAATACCCCAAAGGTACTACCACAATCAAAGATAACGAAATATTTTCAATCGCTATCCACAACATTCAACCTATTGTTGTGAACTTAGCCAATTATCACGTTTTTCTCTGCACTTTTCTAAGGTTGCCGCACAACAGGCAAATAATTCGCCACTTTCAGCACGGTAGTCATATTGGTACATTCTCACTTTCTTACCTTTCAGCTTGGTGTTATAGGTACAGTAGTTCTCTTTACCAGGGGCGCATACACTGCAGCCGTTTTTGTTTATTGAGTTCATAATCGTTATATATTGTGGTAGCCCGAAGGCTATCGGATTAAAAAATAAATATACCAATAGACTTCGCTATACTCAAAACTTCTTTCTTGGTCTTTACAGAAGAGGGAATAACTGTGCCATTTGATGATTTAGAGTACAATTTGCCTTCAGCCAACTCGTAATCGTAACCAATCACTTGTTTCTTACGAGCGAAACCGACACATCCATATCGTACGGTCCATTCAGAACCGCCACCAAATGGCATATAATTACCCTTGTCGTCTTGCCATGAGCTTTGATGCCTTCTTGCAGAAAAGAAACGTGAACCTGACTGATTGTATAGTAAAACCTCATTTGCATTATTGATTGATCGATTACTCAATTTTGAGCGTTCATCGTTTAATCTCTGTTGGGTGTCTATTGGTAATTCACTAAATTTCATAATCTTCTATATTGCGCAGGGCTTTCGCCCTGCTGGTTAATACTATTATTTAATACCGCAAAGTTTTGAAACTTTCAGCAACTCTTTATCGCTCATAAATATGAGGTCGAAGAAAACACCTTCATCAAATGCCTTGTTTTGCAGCATAGCTGCTGATTTCATTTCAACCATTATTCTGGTAATCATTTCACCTTTTACTTTATCACTCATTTTTGTTGCCATAATTGTATATTTAAGCGTTGATAACTGTTATAAACTCACATTTTGCCCAAAGAGAGAAATCATTGCTGTTCATGTACTCTTGATTCTTTGCTTCAATAGTTTTAGCTTCTTGCTCGCTTATTTCTTTGCCATTTACAAAATAACGTTTCATATTATATATCTTTTAATTGTTATTACTTCGTTTCTGATGATGCAAATGTAAATAGAATTATTTACTTTAAAAATAAAAAAGCAATAAATATGCTTACTATTAACTATTATTAGTAAATAGTTCTATTTACATATTGCTTATTAATGTAACTTTGCAGAAAAACAAACTATATGACAAGAATAAAAGAAATACTAAAAGAAAAGGGGCTGACAGTTAATCAGCTTGCAGATATGCTCGAAATAAGCAGGCAGGCATTAAGCAAACAGATACAGGGTAAAATGCTTGTCGAGACAGCACAACGTATTGCAGAGGCTTTAGATGTTCCGATGTGGCAACTCTTTGCATCACCGGTAGAAGTTCAGGAAGATAACAATACTATCACCTGTCCTCACTGTGGGAAAAAGATTAAAATAGAGAAAGGAGAATAAAAAAGCCGGAGCACTAAACTCCGGCTTTCAATTGATTAGCCCTTTGAATTTTAAACGATTTAGAATTTCGGTGTAAAGATAGCCTATATCCTCACTAAAATCATCGTAATTTTGATACAGAAACACAACATCTTCACAGTTGTTGGAAATTGTACTTTCAGATTGGATGCCAACAACCTTTGCTATTTCTCCTCTTATCCCGTAAACAGTCTTTCCACCGGCAAGAGTACTGGGTGAAAACAAGTATAGTATAATAAAGATGAACTTCTTTCTTTGGGTGACATTTTCGAGGCATGGGGGACAATCTCTTTCGTTGAGTATCTCAGCGAATATCTTATAGATTTCATAAATAAGGCTTTTATCAGATAGAATAGGCGTAGATATTGCATTCTCTTCTTCGGAAAGTTCTGATTTCTTGATTCTAATCTTTTTTAGGCGAATAATTCTATCAAAATTCAGTTCCATAACACGATTATTTTAAAAGTAAATAGTATATTTGCATCATAATCGTGTAAGATTTGGGAGAATCAATGCTTGGTCGTGCTGGCAGATTCTCCCTTTCTATTTTAAAGCCCTATTCCTTTTGAGAATGGCTTTATTTCTCTTGTCTACTTCTTTGCTCCATATTGAAGCGTTATAGATAGAAGTTGCATATAATCTCAATTCCTCACTATTAGCAAGAAAATCTACTCGTAATGCCATTTTCATTGATTCAGCATACAAGTTCTGGTCAATATAATTATCCATATTAGTTATTGATTTTACTTTTTAAAAAACATATCTCCCGAAATGGACCGGGCAGTATCGTCACCTGTTAGTCGAATATACCGGAAGAAGTTCTGTTCTGTCCGGTGTCCGGTGAGTTTCATTATCTCTAGCGTCTTCATCCGGCCAGTGAGATACATATTCGTCGCCGCTGAACGTCTAGCTGTGTGACTAGATATTAGTTCCCACTTTTCACGGGTGACTGTGGCGAGCTTCTCTTGCCGGAAGTGGTTTATGTAGTCCTTTCTCGCTGTGTGGGTTGGGACCGGTTGTGATAATTGTAATGCTTTGGTCGTATCATTTTAAAAGGTTATTATTGTCATTATCCGTATCAGGAGAAGATTCTCCTACTTTTATTTCTACCCCATCTTCACAGGCTCCGTTTTCGCAGAACGTTTTCTTCTGATGAAATTCACACCATCCGTTACCAAATGAATCTTCATTGATAAACAGCTTACATTCACTACAAACTTGCTCTTTATTCATATTTTTAGTTAATTGGAAAGTATCATGCAATCATAATACCATTTAACGGAATTCCTTTTTACTTTAATGTACAGAAAGCACTGTACGGGTATGCTTCTACTTCTCCCATTTGTGAGAAAAACGGAAAGATTATGTCTCATCCATTTTCTAGGATGTTTATTGCTCTTTTTCATCTTGTTATTAATCATTTGACATATTTATTCTCCTTGCACCATTGCAGCATATCATAGGCTGCAATACATAGATTATCACTAATTGATTCATGCTCCGGTATATCAGGGCAAATTGTATTCGGAGCATATAAAACACTCCATTTCTCTTGTATTACAAGATTAGTACTAATAATCAATTTATATTCGATTTTATTAATTTTAATGGAACGAGGTAAAGCGTTGAGTACACTTCCTAAATCCATTGTTTTTGTTATTATCATTTGTACCTCCTTGTTTTTGATTACATTGCAAATATTCGTATTATTTTTGTTTTACTCTAATTGATTCTTACATACTTGCCACTTATGTTACAAGTTTTTAGTATCTCTGCGTTTTCTTCTCCAAAAGCGATCAAAACAGCACCACAACCAGGCGAATCCCCCCGTATTCCGTCCGGCCTGAAAAAACGAATCCTTCCGCGTAGAAATTTAATTGCCGTTGCCTTCTCAAATATAATATCCTGGAACATCTTACTATCACAGCGGTTGAACAACAGCGCAATGCCATTGCCGTGTTGTGCCAGTTTACGAACAAATTGTTCAATAAGCGGACGGGAATAAGGTGGATTTAACCAGACACGACCTACCCAATCTTTAGTTAATCCGTCATGGTTTTTGTTGTACATGGTTTCTGCCGTTTGCCAAAGCGGTTTAACCGGAGCACATGGATCTAAATCAAACTTTCCTAATGCGTCTATAATTTCTTTGGGTGTATACCACTCATCAGTGGTATTAGCCGATTTTTCAAAGGTTGTATTCATATCTATTCTTGTTTTGAGGACTATTTCAATCTTTGCAATCTATCAATCTCGGCAGCAATGAGTGCACCAGCTTTTGCTTTTTCTAAATCAAATGGTTTCATGATTTTATTAGTTTTAATGATTCTTGTATTCCAACTTCCAATGCTTCTTCATAGGTGTCCCACTGACCGCCATCGTTAGGGCCCCTAGAATTATCATCTTCCTGCCACGTTCCGTTATCGGCTTTCACTATAGCATAGCCGTACCCTACGGCATTTCGGTATATTTCAATATGTAGGTTCTTGGTTTCACGTAGCCATTTTTGGACTAATGATTGCGGAGGAAATTCTATATCTGTAAACATGCCTTTCTCTTTAAGCATCTTTGCTGTCTCAAATGTTACAAATTCTTCTTTCATTTATTTTCCTCCTCCTTTAATTCTTCACAATGCAACTTATAAGCATATGCAAACATCTTCAAAGTAGCAGGCTCAAAGTGAAAATCTGCCTGTTTGCCTTCTACTACAACAGAAACGCATAAATCTCCATCACAAAAAGCAAAATATGCCACAGCATCGTCATTCCCTTTGATAAAAAAGGTTTGTGTCTGTATACTATCCATGATTCGCCTCCTTTTCTTTAAAGTATTCAATTAGCTCTTCTACGGTAGCCTTGTGGTAATTCCCTGAAATGATTGTTGCGTGCATCCAATTTATATTCCAAAAGAACATACTGCCTTTGGGTTCTGTGAAATAATGGTCATTACCCACAATATCATCATAAGAAACGCTAAGCGGTGAATCTGCTATGAACCATTGATTTTCGTTTGTATCATCCCTCAATGCGGCTATTGCCAAGAAAAGTTCTTCGTTAGTTCCGCAATGAATATACCCATTACATTCTTCGGGAGGATATGAAATATCAATCCCAAACATCTCATTATTGTCTGTTGCTAAAAAATAATCGTTTATATACCTTTCATATCCTATTTTATATCCTAAACGAATTAACTTATCTTTAAGCTCTAGTGTGTTTTTGAGTATAAATGCTGCTGTTGTAAATCCCATAGTTAGTCCTCCTTTCTGTATCTTTTAATGACAGCACTTTTGTTGAAAATAAATAGTTTTATCAAAGCTATAATTAGCTTTAATAGCTCTAATTTGCCGACAATGATGACGTTAATATCATAGAAACCATCTTGGCTCATAATATTATACCAATTTCGATATGGCTTAAGACACCTGAAAACAGTAGTCACATTTGTTATTTTCTTCATTATCTATCTTGTTTAAGTTCGTTCAATACCTTTTTCGCTATCTCATAGCGATTCAACTGCCAACTGGTATAAACATCATCTGTATGTTCATCGTAATGATTGGCATATACGTATGAATCCAATTCTTCACGAAAAGATTCTCCATCTAGCCCACTATCATCACAATCATCGTACATTCTCAATTCATGAGCTACTTCTTTACATTCTTGATGTGTGATGAAGTCGTACACTACTCCGTCATAGACATTTGTCTGACGGACATACTTTTGTCCCGGCTGTATCTTGCAGGCACAAAATTCACATATATGCTCTTTCTTGGCTGTTGGATAGGTTTCTCTTAATATTGTTAGCATAGTTATTTCTCCTTCTTTACTAATTCAACTTCTGTCGGCTCTTCATCTTCCCATTTTACTTCGGGAAATAAAGAAGAATCTAGCTTGTAGAAATCATGGGGATTGTCACTACATAATTGCCAACTTTCCGAATACTTCACGGGTTGCTTTTTATAAAGATACAAATCCCCACATCTGTCTCTTGCTACATACATAATCAATCTCCTTTCTCTTTTAATTCTTTGAGCGCAATCTCCCTAATACTTCTAACACCAAGTGCTCTATAAGTCAACGTTCCTCCATAAAACTCAATAGTATCTCCTTCAACAGTAATAATCGTTCCGCCTTTTAAAGAACCAGCCATATCATCTTTACAAGATAATAACATGGTTATCATAAGTATAATTAATATAAATCTCATTAATCAATCTCCTTTCTCCTTAATCCGTTCTAGTACATCTCTGTTGGCTTCCAATATTTCATCGAAAGACGGGATTGGCATCCACGCAAGTATTTTATTAGAACCAAACTTCCAGTCTTTTTCTCCAAGATAGAAACTTTGTTGGATTTGTATTCTCCCTTCATATTCATAAAGGACTAAAACTTCTTCCTTATAGTTCGGCAATCGTTCTTCTACACTTATCCACGGTGATTGCTTTGCATGCCATTTTGCACCAGCGATAAAATCATCCTGTGTTTCTCTATACAAAATTCCTCTGTCAGCAGGATCATATATCTCGTCAGCGTATTTTCTTGCTGCTTCTTTTAATGTCTGTTTCATAATTTGATATTTTAGTTATTTAGTTACTATTGTTCTATCACTCCTTACTACTTTCATCTTAGGTTTCTTAAATTGTTTGTCGCATGATGTATAAGGAAGCCAATATGATCTATCTTCATAATAATCTAAGTCAATAGGAACAAGATGAAATAATTCGTGATCGAAATCTACCCCTATCAGCATACATTCAATATCTACTTCCGGGTGCTTTTGATGCCAGATAATGATCTCACTATGTCGATAGGAGTAATGAATAAATTGATTGCGGGTCATGATTAGATCATTTTTCGTTTTTAAGTTCCTCTAATATTTTATTTCTCCTGATAATCCCATACGATAATGCGGAAGGGGATTACGTATCTTCATTTTCGGCAGTTTCAGCTATATTCTTCAACTCTTCAAATGACGGAATCCAGCCAGTAGGCATAATCCCTGAAGCGTTAATATATTGTATGGCAACCTCATATCTCTGTTTCGCAATTTCAATCATGCTGTTAGCTAAATTGATATTGTTCTTCTTGTTTCCTACGTAATCAGGCACCGGTTCTTCCCGTTTGATCTTTGCGTTTTTCAAAAGAATAAGAACTTGGTTTATCTCCCGCAGATTGGCTACTGTAGAGGTAAAGGCGTAATGGTATTCACTGTATTTGCTCATATCTTTCTTGTTTTATGCAAATCCTTCAAGAACTTGCAAGGTTTAATTAATTGTCCAATTCTTCTATTCTTCTAAAAATATTATATACCAGCTGGGGGCACATTGAATTTCCGTAAGCACGAAATACTTCTTCTTTTAATCGAGATTTGCCATACATTTCAAGTGATCTATCGGAAAACCCATAATCCACGCTACAAACTGGTGGTTGACCATCCCACGCAGCCCCAACCGATAAAGATGTTCCGGCAAACAGCCTGCGCTCCTTGACAATCGTCTTGCATACATCGGAGAAGAAAGATTCTCCCTCCGGTAATCGGACGCTGTCGGAGTAAGCAACCAAGTAACACCTGGCTCTTCTTTGGGGCGCACCTGCGTCTGAAGCGTACATAATCTTCCATTCTGCATTGTACCCCAATCCGGAAAGCGAATGGAGGATTTTTGCAAAATCTCTTCCGTTGTTAACTCTTGTGATATTGGCAACGTTTTCTGCAATAACCCACCGTGGACGGATTTCATCAACCGCCCGACACATGTGCCACCATAATCCGGTTCTTTCTCCTTCAAGTCCGAGTTGTCCTTTTCCTCCCATTTGCTTTGCCTTACTTGCATCTTGGCAGGGGAATCCACCTGTAAGGATGTCCACTCGGTTTCGCCAAATATTAAAGTCTGTTGTGGTAATATCTGCATAACTTGCACTTTTAAATCGTTTTTCCAAAAAGCTCCGGCAGAAATCATTTATTTCACAATGAAACAGATTTTTCCAGCCCATCCATTCGGATGCAAGTTCCGGAGCTCCAATGCCACTAAATAATGAGCCGTGAGTTTTCTTCATTATCATTCATCGTTTAATTAATATTATCCATCAAGTGGTCCGCTATCGCATACACCACCAGGTAAAATAAGATGTTCACTCCTAGGAGAAGGAGGATGTTTAGGAGTATTCTCATCTGCGGGAAGATCCTTTCAATTCGATTACATTAAACATTTCTTTCACTCGGTCGGCTATGTAGTCACCGTATATTCCTTCAAATTCAGTATCAGGATTGAGATTGGTAGTTGCAAGGGTTATAAACTCTCTTCTGACTTCATAACGAAGTTGGAGGATTACTTGTACTACACTTATTCCGGTACCGTAGTGCTTGGCGTCTAATGGTTCCCGTCCTAATTCGTCAATAGCCAAATGACACATACAATTCCTATCGGTGTACTGGGCGATGCCGCTCATCCCTTTTTCCGCATAGAGAAGAGCTATTTCGGCAGCACTTGTTAGCTTAAAGCCGATATTGTTTTTACTAAATCCATAACAGTACTGGTTTATCTTGCCATAATAGCGTTGGAGACCTTTTAGTAGAGCTGATTTACCAACACCAATAGGACCCCAAAATAATAAGCCCTTACAGGGGTCAAACAAACCTTCTTTATTCCAAACCCAATTATACAATGACGATAACAAGACCTTGTTTCTATCATCTACCACAAAGAAGGGTTCTTCCTCTTGCATTGATTCTATGAGCTTAATTTTCCAGAATCGTTCCGTTTCGGTTTCTTTCCATTTGATAGGCTCACCTTTGATATGATACCTAACCGAAGGAGATTGATTTGATTCCGGCTGATTTAGGACCACCTTTGGAATCAGTTCCCCGATTTTGTTGATTGTTTCCATGTTTCAATTTTAACCATTCTTGATAATCACGTTCAGTTCCCGTAAATACAACCCCGGTCCAATTAGATTCAATTGCTCTTTCAATCTGCCGGATAGCAAACTCTTCTTCAAATTTGGAAAGTTTATCTAGCGAAAGCTGCAAAGCGTAATTGAGTTTCTTCTTCCACTTAGGGCTTTGCCGAAGTGTTTCCCATGCCGACATAAAAGCTATTGAGGTAAAAGGAAAGATTAAAGGCTTTTCATCCCCTTCTTTCTTCTTGGAACTTTTAGGCTTTTTGGGTGGGGTACTCTCGTGCGTATGCGCGAGACTCTCTTCTTTGTTTATAGTTTTAATATCTATAATAGGTGGGATTTTCATTTCATCAGTACCATTTACCGATGATATTACCGGAGTAGTATTTTTATCATCGGTATTTTCATCAGTACGTAGTACCGAAGATATTACTGCGTCGTTTACTGATGATTGAGATTCCTTTCCCTGAGAATCATCGGAATTTTCTTCGGTATTTTCATCAGTACCATTTACCGATGATATTACTGATGTTTTCATGTCATTACTTAATATTGTCAAGAATGAGTAATAACATCCGACCCTCTTATCTCTACATGATTCGAAAGATATTAAACCTGCATCAGCAAGTATTTTGCGTGATTTTCTCAACGTTTTATCCCATATATTCAACGAAGTGCATAAAATGGAACTACGAGCCTCAAACACCTCTTTCCAGCCTTTTTCATTGCAAATAGATATTAGTTCATGATATAAGGCCTGATCTATTGCGGTGAGATAAGTATCATCCCGAACCTTTCGGAGCTTGGATATTAGTTGATAACTATTCATATTCAAATCGCATATATACAATTCCGTATGCTGTCGGCAACGAAACGCTTATTAAACAAACTACAGTGAACTACACGGGGATTTCCCTTCGATACAGGAATAAATATTCCTCTCTTACATTTAGCACAAGTATCGGGGGGAATTACTTCTTTCTCTCTCTTCTTTGCCATGGCTTAAAATCTTATGTTAGTTAATTGTCTGCCTTTAGAATACACGGCCCATTTACCATTACCGCCATCTACAAGTCTTAAATCAGAGACTTCACCGAAACGATTGATGTTTCCGCATAAGTCAACGAACCAGCCGCACTCTTTAGATGGATGCGGACGTATGGCCCTACCTACAATCTGATAGTACATTGCTAAAGACATCGTAGGACGTGCCATGACAATAGTATCAAGTTCGGGGTAGTCGAATCCACAAACCAGCACCCCAACATTGGCTACTACCGGTATTTCACCTGCTTTGAAACGTTTAAGTATCATCTCACGGGTAGACTTTGGCGTATCACCGGAAACGATAGCACATCCTGGTATCGACATCGTAAGCCGTTCAGCTTCTTTTAAGAATCGGGTGAATACCAATATACCCTTCCGTTTACCGCCTTGTATTGGATTCATCAGCCTTTGGACTATATGAACCAAATAACTGTAAAAGTCGATTCGTTGATATTCTCGTTGAACTGATTTATCAGTATAGTCTGCACCGGTGGTATTTACTTTCAAATTCAATTCGTTCCATCCCATAGGATTCATTGGGTAGTAATTCAACTTAGAAAGAAAACCCATATCCAATAAAGTAGATACCTGTACGTGGTAGATAACTTCTTTGAAAATAGCCGGACGGGTCCGGGTGATGAACTTCAGCATAGAACCAAAATCCTGACTGGATGAAAGTCTATAAGGTGTAGCTGTTAATCCAAGAACCTTGCATTTCAATATAGAAAGAAAGTCTTTGTACATTCCTTCCTTTGGATTCACTAAGTGGCACTCATCTATTATCACGTTCTTGAAGTGTGCAAATAGTTCGGGATGTCCTTTTACGCTGCCGATGGTGGCAAAGGTTATCCGGCTTATCTCTTTTGAGTTGAAAGAGGCTGAATAGATGGAGCAGTCAAGCACACCGTATGAACATAGCTTTTTGAAGTTTTGCTCTAAAATTTCTTTCGAGGGCTGAAAGACTAAGGTGTGTCCGTCTAACCGATTGGCGATGTCTGCAATGATTAGTGATTTCCCTGATCCGGTAGGCAACACCATGATAGCATTACTTTTCTTTGCCTTATTGTTGAAGAAAGAAACGGCTGAATCAGAGGCTTTCTGTTGGTAATCACGTAGTTTGTACATTGTCTGCTCTTCTTTCTGTAACGGTTCTGATTCTTCCGAGTTTCATTATCTCATCGCACATCCAAGTATATCCACAGAAACCTTTAGATTTCCGCATTATTTTTTTAGATTCGCTTGGTGTAACATATCTGACTTCCACATTTGCTACCCATCCATCGCCAAAATCATAATAGAAGTTTCCTTCTTTTAGATTTGAATAGATTGGCTTTCCACGTCTAAATGCAACCTGCGAATAGGCATATAAATTTCCTTCTCCAGTCCATTTACCATTCCATGAATTGTTTTTGGGCATAGTGAGGATAAATAAAGCTACTGTTTTATTTTCTTTTTTTATCGGTGTGAGTTTATACTCAACTCCTTCAATGATAGTGGATTTCATATTCCTTTCTCCTTTCGTAGTTTTTTACTGAGCGCTTTGTAATACTTGATTAGCTGTTCATATTCAAAGTCAGCAAACTTTCGGCTGATACCCTGCTTTGCTTCAAGTAGAATAACCCTCTGCTCGCCATACTTAGCAACCAACCCTTTTCGGTAGTTCTGAATATTTCCTTCCATGAAGCGATTACAGTGTCTACACTGGGCGTTGCAGTTCATTTCATCGAAACGGGTGTTCATGTGTTGGCGGTTGATGTAATGGCCGTTATCCGCTTGCTCAAAGGGCTTTATCTGACCGCATGAGATACATTTGAAATATCCATTCGGCATTGCATCACGAAGCCGAATATATAAGCTGAAAACTTTGTCGAGCTTGACTTTTAAATCCGGCTTCTTTTTGATTGTTACCCCTGCTTTATCAAACAGGGGTAAAGGCTTCTCTTTCTTTTTCTTATATCTGTATTGCATAATAAATATAGTTTCCAATTAAAAGCCCCGGAGAATACGCTCCGGGGCACAACCATTATTTACTAACCATTGCCATTTATGTGTGGCTCACATTTATGTGGATAGGCGGGGATTCCAACCCCGATGCGCCTGTATGCGCTGGCTCTATGTCTACCTATCCGTGTTTGCCTACTCTATCTTCACAGATTAAGTAGGCTATCATGTCTAACTTTAAACGGATTATCATTGTCTTAATTTATAAATTAGTTCATCTTTCATTCTCAAAATATTAGCTATCCCCCTCATCCTAGATTGAGCAGCTAGATACATCTGTTTGTATTTACTTGCTTCCATCAAAGCCCGTTCGTACTCTGCCGTCTTTTCATCGGCAAACCTGCCTATGCTGTCACGCTTGTAAACCTTTGGAGGCTTAACCTCATTCCCGAATAAGTCGTTCATAGCTAATAAATTCTTTGTTACGTTCGATTTCCTGCTGAGCGTAAATCAGCATTTGATGTTCATTCGCAGCCGGCAGATAGATACCTGCCTGTGCCGCACTCCAATTGCGGAAGCGGTCAATACTCAATGTCATTTCGCCCGTTGTCAATTCAGCAGAACTACGCAAGCAGGTTACTTCCTTCCCTTTCTTATTAACCGCCTTTCTCTCAAACAAATCACGGTTGCAAGTCCTTTTGTAGAAGTCAATTTTAGCTTCGTCAAGACTGCAACCGTATTCACTACCGAAATACCCTAAAAGAAGATGTAAATAGCTGTTTTGGGCAAGCGTGCGGTTAGGTAACTTCTTTTTTACTTCTACTACCGCACGTTCTTTGAACAACTTATTTACATACTCCTTGAACTTGGGTACTTGGTATTCATTCTTCAAGTCGAACAACATACTTTAAAAAGGAAGTTGGTCGTCCTTTTCATTACCATTCGCATCAACAGGAGGTGGAAAATCCTGCGATTGTTGATAAGTCGGTTGTGGTACTGGTTGTTGCACTGGTGCACTCTGTGGGGATTGTGATACACCGCCACGTCCTTCTATTTTATAGCATCGAATAGATGCCATACGTTTAAGTTCTCCGTCTTGATTCGTCCAAGAACGTCCCTGTAAGACAAATGATACAGTCACTACATCATCATTTTTATAGCGGTCAAGTTCTGCACATTTGTCACCCGAAAACTCCAAAGGAATAACATTCTCATACTCGCTACGCTCACCTGTATAAGGGTCATATGTGGTTGCATCAAGAATAAACTCTCGTTTGGTAAATGGATTTCCTCCATTCTTGGATAGTATTTGGACGGTCTGACTGATTTCGATTATCCGTCCGGTTATTTGATTTGCCATAATGAATATTATATTACTTTTAATGTTACGCTACCAACTATCGGAGATTCTTTCAAATATTTGTTATAAACTCCCGGATAGTCTTTCTCGAATTTTTCTTTATCGAATGATTTTCGAATGCTATCCTTTTTACGGATAAATTGTATTGAATCACTCTTCCAATTATAGACTCCGGATTTCACCATCTCTTTCATTACTCCATCCGTAAGTTCCTTCTTCTTGTCTGCCCAATATTTCGCTTGTTTTTCTATTTCAATTATGGATAGTTCCATTTCTTGATAATGAGATGGTAAAGTAATATTGGATATGGGTAGGGCGTAGGGGTTAACGAACTGGATGCCATTCATATCACAAGTCAAAAGCGATTTTATAACATCAGAAGGGATTCGTTCTACATCTATCAATTCAGCGATAGAGCCTCGCAACCAGATAGCAAACAATCTATCAACTTTTGCGCCTGGATTCTGCAATTCAAAGAGATAAGCATAAATAGATAATTGCCAACGCACATACTCCTTATCCAATTTATATGTGGTTTTAATATCACCCAAGTGAAAGGTATCTTCATTTTCTCGATAAACCTTATCTATTGAACTTGCATAATGTTCATTGTCGGATACAAGGTATTCACTATCTTCAATAATCAATCCATTAAGTTGTATTAAGTTGAGATAGTTCTTCGCTTCTTCACAATCAGGAATAACCCCTAATGAATCGGCTATTTCACAACATTCATGTATATAAGAACCTTTTTCTGCTGCGTTATCAATCCGATATTGAGGAATCCCTTTTAACTTATCGGGAAATAATTGCCTTTCAATTATCCCTGTAATTCCTGAGAGAAACACACCGTTCAGTATATAGGTGTGTTTCTCTTGGTTGAATACAACTTGCGATTTATTGAGCTGCATTGTTTAATTCTTTTTTCTTAGTGGATAATGCGTTCATAAAATCTTTGTTCCCCTGCAAACTGTTATAGCTATTAAATATCTGCGTTAGTGTCTGCACACTTTGCGCGCCTTTAACTTCTTGCAGAGCCATTGCCAGATAATCCGTTTCTTCCGGTGTAATTGAGTCTGGGTCTTTTGATTCTTCTGTAGGGATGAGAAACATTTGCAACAGTGAATACTTTAAAGCAATACTCATTGCCTTATTCATTCCTTTATCACCTGAATCCATCGCTTCTCCTACGTTAGTGGTTTCTACAAAAGAACCATCAGTAGTCATATAGCGGAACTTTATCATCGCACGGGTGAATGTATTAGTACCACCGCTTTTCGTTGGTCTATTTTCAGTGGTGAAATTCTGTACTTCTTGAAGGATGAACACATCATTTTTTGAGAATAACTCATGAAGTTCATTCATAACGTTATCAATGCCACGGAATTTAAAACCTTGTTGCTGGTTTTTTTCCGACTTTGTTATAGCCTTTGTTTCTTTTAGAATACTGGCTATCTTAGTGTATATAAGTTGGTCACTCATAATCGTAAAATTTAAAGGGTTAATTATATTCTTTGTTCTTTAGAATCAATAGCATAGAGAAGTACATCACAAGCATTGATTGCATAAGGAGACATTTTCGTGGTTCCGGTCTTTTCTGCCCGTATTTTCTTTTCTGCTATCAGCTTTTCAAGTCTATAACGACCGCCTACAAACTCTTTTGCTTGCTCTTTATTGAGAGACACTCTGCTACCTATTCGATAGAGAGTGTTTAATTTTGCTTCTGCATTCATTCTAACCTCCTTACTCTTTCAATAGTTTCAACTCTTGTTCTTCGTGCCCTTCTCATATCACTCTGTTCGTGATAAAGTGAAAAAGAAAAAAGGCATAAAAAACAGCAAGCAACCGCAGAACGAGCAATAAGAGAGAAGTCCATAGTAAATTTCATTCCTGTCATTCGTTCATAAAACATTGTCGCCAGCTCTCTTCCGTTTCTAATTCGAAGAATTCTGAAAGCCTCTTGCAGTTGGTTATTTATCGTGCTCAACGCCCTGCATTTCATCGAAGCTATTTCCTTCTTCTCATACCCCTGTGCGTACATTCGTGCTGTAACCTCACATTCAGGTGTAAGTTCTGTTAATACTCTTTCCATAATCGTGTAAGTTGATTGGTTACGATGTTCTGGTAACTATAACAATGCCTTTTTCTTTGAATGATTCAGACTTCCATTTCTTGCCTTCATTGTAATGTTTGGCGTTCAAAAGGGATACATTGTTACGAATTGTCTCTAATGAAGATATTGGCAACTTGATTGTTGCTCCTTTCTTCATAGTTTTCATTTTTTCTTTGTTACTTACTTTTTCCATAAGCTGTTTTTTTAATTAGTGATTGTGGATAAGCCTCGATTCGAACGAGGATGAGCTTTACTGCTAATAAGAGAGAGTCCCGGCATACGTTCCGTGCGTCTTCCAATTCCGCCACTTATCCATGTTTGCCACACTAGCGCTCTAATGTGGACTTTGATATTCTTGTTCTTTTATTGATAAACATTCACTCTCACGAGCTACTTTGTTCCCGGATACCGAACCAACGGACACCGGGATAGATGCAGAACATTTAAAAATCAAATAAATACAGGGGCTTAAACCCTACGACGTCCTTTTCGCCGGCATCATTGGTTAAACATAAAAGAAAAATTATCTGTGGAGAATCCCGGATTCGAACCAGGATTTGCTGCACTACAATTCTACCCATCTACGGTGGCGTGCATTTCCACCTCCGGTTAGAGCGTTTACCAATTTCGCCACTTCTCCATTTTAAAAGGTGCACTATCTTCGCAGACCGTACACCTGTACAACACAAACACAAAATAAAACACGATAAAAACTACTATATTTTTCAGAATCCGCCCGGCTGGTTTCCCTTACTCACAGTACTGACTTATTGCAGGAACCTTATGCCGGATTATCGGTCTACCTTTTTGCGGATTTCTATTCAAGTTTGTTCTATTTTACGCTAATCCTTGCAACTTTTTCAAAGATTTGCAAGTTTCTTTACTCGAGTACGATCCTATTCATGTAATTCCGTATAGGCTATTCTGACAAAGGCGAAAGTCCCAATACATATAATACCCATTATAACAATAGACATTAATTTCATCGGACTATATGTCGTTATTGCCCCGTATAGCATACCAATAGCACACAAAGCTAAAAGTATAGATAAAACGAACTGAATTAATTTCATATTCAATCCTCCTTTTCGATTTTAAACCCTTTGTTTTCGAGATAACTAATTATAGTATCTTCGCTTATCTGATTTAGAACTTCTGTTTCGTCCATTTCAGAAACTAAACTAGATGTATCGAAATAATCAACACAATCAGATGCATTCACTAGCGATAATAAGCTATCAGCATCTACTTTTGAATAATAATGTGACATAATCGTATAATTTAAAAGTTTGTTCCCCTGAACCAATTCGATTGGCAACATCACGTTATAATCAGGGGATTTTCTTAACTTTGAGGTGTCTAACTAAAAATTAAGAAATATGAAACAGTTTATTGAAGTAAATCTTAAAAATGGAGGTGTAACATTAGTTAATGTAAACACTATTAGTTTTTTGAGTGCATTAAACAGCGGCAAGGTGCAAATTATCCTTACTTCACCATCTTCAAATGGCTCTCATTTCATAGAAACGAGTGAAACATACGAAGAAATAAAAACTAAGATTCAGGAAGCCCTTTAATCCATTTATAGATTTGGTTGGCGGTATAATATACACAATCATAATGTGTGTTTGTCTTTACCGCCAATCTTACACACCATTTACGCAACCTTATATCGTTGCGCCTTTTAATATACTGAACTATTCTTTTAATCATCTTTTTTCTCTTTATTGGTTGGATATAACTTCTCGCTCCACTCTCTTATAGTCCTATTTACATAGTGGACTACACTATCATCCGGCAAGTCAGATACTAAAATATTCGGCATATCTTTACCTGCTTCAGCATTAATGATTGAATAAAACAGAAATTTGTATGCTTGCTTATATTGGATAAGCTCATCTTTCAATTTACAGATAGTATTTACATCTGTATTGGTAAATCTTCTTTTTCGCCTATGTTTCATAATAATATGTTTTAGTTAGTGCCCGTGCTCTCATCGAAGAGAAGAACTCTTATCACAAGTTCGGCACGGGCTATATTACACCTGTTAGCGCAACCGTTGCCTACTCGGTAGTGCTTACTGATAAAGACATTTTCAGACTAACAGTAAATTTCATTTCAATTATATAGCCTACCACCGTTCACCGCATCCCTGCTATGGTGGCTTCTATATCTCATTATCTTTGGTTGACCTAAATAGTTTATGAATTACACTATAAAGGCTTTTACAATATGTCAAAGAGCTTAATCAATAGTGCCCGTGTAGAATATTCTCTACGTCTGCACGGGCTGTCGTGCTCGGTATAATCATGTAAGATTCTACGCGTATCTGCTTAAACCTTGAATCAGACAGAGGGCATCATAATCCATGTCGTTATCTTCGTCTGTATCCGGTCCTGAAAGGATGGCTTCATAGGTATCAATTTCTTCTTCGATAACTTCTATGATGTCAGCCTTGCAATCTACATTGTAAACTCTACGGGCTGTTTCTTCATCCATATTCTGAACATTGTCCAGGTCTCTGTATAAGGCATTCAAGCCTTGTTCTAATTCGTATCGTGTCATAATCATGCAATTTTTATAAGGTTAAACTTCTTGAATGAGCGCCATCCGCCAACTTCGGTATCCCAATAATTGAAGAGGTCATTATTCTTTCGAGAACCGGTACCTTTTATTTTATCATGAATTTCTTCTTCTTTCATCGTGCCAAAGGCTTGACGTACTTCGCCTGAAACTTTCTGATAAAAGAACTGAACCGTTCTTTTCTTCATCTCTTTAGCTAACTTGTAAACTTGCCATGCTTTTTTTAAGCAATCTGCAAAATTTTCACCTGTCACTTTAAAGAATCGCCATGCCATTGACATAACCTCTTTCATCTGATTTTTAAATGTTGTGCTCATAATCGTGTATTTTAATATGTATGTACTATTTTCTTATATCAACCTTTTTTCTATCTTTGTATCGTGATTGAATGATTGATGATGCAAATATACAGAATAATTCTGTATTTGAAATGAAATATACAGATATATTCTGTATTTAAACATTGTTTAACTATTGAGGTGATTTATACCTTATTATAATACACGTGAAAAGTAAAAGGCAACTAGAATGTACTGTCAAGGTTCTCGATTATCTAATCGAATACGGGAAGATAGATGACAAAAAGGCAAGAGAACTTGCTGGCGACTATTGGAATGCCATCAGGCGGGATTTATCAGAAAACGCCCATGTGCAATATGGAGAATATGGAGCGTCGTCTCCATTCCCAAAGACAATGCTTGCTTATAAAGCCGTGTGCAAAGACGAAATAGAAAGAATAGAAAAAGAAGAATATGATAGGGAATTAGATAATAAGAGTAAACACGCTGCTATTAAAGCTAATAGGATAGCAAAATGTGCCATTATAATATCCGTATTAGCTGCAACAGGATTGCCGCAATACTTATTGAAATGGCTATATAAGATATTTTTAGAGCTTGTTTGCTTATTAAATAATTGAGTTTTGCTCTATTTTTGTTGAGCATTTCATTAATTATTTTTCTGTCGTTTTCAGGGTCTGTTAGTTCAAGCCCGCCATCTTCTGTTTCTTGTATCATGATAATAAAGTAAAGCGACCAACTTCAAAGTTGCGGTTTGAAGTGAAGTAGCCTATATAGTCCCTTACGGGAACAGTTAAACAATTTAGTTGAAATCACCCGCAACTTGATTTCGGCACAAAAATACAGAATAATTCTGAATATGGATAAAGATAAAGCTATAAAAGTTTTTAATGAATTACTTAAAGAATTAAGAATGAATCCTAAACAGCTTTCTGATTCATTAGGGAAAGAACGCCCTCAGTGGGCTTATGACATTCTAAATGAAAACAAGAATGTAGGAATAAGTAAAAATGCAGCAAAACTAATCTGTAGTAAATATCCGCAAATAAATGAATCTTGGCTTCTTACCGGTGAAGGAGAGATGCTTATTGGAGAAAATACAGCAAGTCAAGATAAAACGTCAGAACAAGCTGAATCATCTGCAAACACATCACAAGAAACAGACGAGCAGCCTAAAGTAAACTTCACTATCGGAGTCCCTTATTATAACATTGATTTTATTTGTGGCTTTGATTTAGTCTTAAATGACCAGACAACAAAGCCTGAATACCTTATTGATTTCAGGAAATATAATGATGCCACCTGCTGGTGTAATGTCACAGGGCACTCAATGGAACCGGAAATCAATCATGGGGATATTATAGCACTAAAAAAAATAGAAGATCCATCATTTTTGCCACTCGGAGAAGTATATGCTATCGTCACAACAAACGATATGCGTACTATTAAACGTTTGGGAAAAGGAGACGACAAAGAGCATTATAACCTCATTCCTACCAATAAATCACCGGAATATGGAGTACAAGAAATTCCTAAAAAAATGATACGTACTATATTTCAAGTTCTTGGATGTATGAAAAGGCTGTAATTCAATGAATTAAAAAACAAACTAAATAAATAGACATAATGAAAAAGATTTTATTATTAATGATGGCTATTCTATTAGTATCATTATCGTCTTGTGATGAAAGTGTATCGAATGGTAGAAGAATATACAAAGCGTATTTTAAACATATATTAAAGGACCCTGACTCTTTTACGGTATATGACGAGAAATATACTAAAGATGGAGAATATACAGTGAATTGGGAATTAGATTACGGGGCAAAGAATTCGTATGGCGGAATGGTAAGAGAGCAAGTTTCATTCACTACAATTGGAAATTCCATCTTTATAGATGGAACTAGCTATGATGTAAGGGACTTTAAATAGGATTCAAATTTTATTAGTCAACTTTATAAAATATATTATTAACATTTCAATTCTACCTTAAAAATAGCAATTGTATAGTAGATTGTTTTTTGAAAAGCTTAGAAAAGAGTAGTTAATATATTAGTAGTCAGTATAATAATAGAGCCGCTACACGGGACTTCGTAACGCGTAGGTCGCCAGTTCAAGTCTGGCTAGCGGCTCTCTAATTAGAACGCTGATTATTTGACTAATAATCAGCGTTTTGTTTTTCTATAGAATCTCTTTCGTATGAGTGTGGTATCTTTTTTACATGGAATTTATGTGAAATATAAAAAACGAAATTTATGTTGAGTCGCATTATTGTTTTAGTCGTCGCAGGAGTTGTCGTGGTCTATATTGTTCGTTTTATAGATAACTTTTTCTCTCAGCGCAGAAGATAAATTCAACTTTCAAACATCCGGCTGCGTGCCAACATACAAGCGCCAATGATACCGGCTTTGTCTTTCAGCTTGGATGTCGCAATGGCTGAATCTTTATTGACTAGATTTAGCGAGTACTTGCGTACTGCTGTTTTTATCGGCTGGGTGATATAGTCGTCAGTCAAAGATAGGGTTCCGCCTATGATTACCAGTTCAGGATTGAATATATTAATTAGCCCTGCAATTTGTTTTCCCAGTTTTTGTCCGATCTCTTCTACAATTTCAATGCAGAGTGGGTCTTCCTTGTTTACGGTAGCTATAATTTCATCCAAAGTAAGAGGATTTTCTTTGGCTAAAATCCGGTTGGATAGGACAGAACTTTCTCCTTTCTGGATGCGTTCTATTAATATTCGATGAAGAGCTGAACCTGATGCTTCCGTTTCCAAGCATCCTTTTTTACCACAGTGGCAGATGATTTCATTGTCAAATACATTTGTATGCCCGAATTCTCCGGAAAAACCGGACTTTCCGGTATATATTTTCCCATCAATGATAATACCTATGCCTAATCCCCAACTGACGTTTACAAAAATAATGTCTTTTTCCCCTTTTACGCATCCTTTCATATATTCCCCGTAAGTCATAGCGCGTGTATCGTTGTCTATTGTTACCCGGAATCCGATTTTTTCAGTTAATACTTCCGCCAAGGGTCTCTCTTCAAAATTAAATTGGCTGAAGCTATATCCAGATTCTGGGTTGACTCTGCCGGACACATTTATATTGATATTTAATATTTTATCATTATCTATATCTGCTTTCTTTATAAATTGCAGAATAAGTTTGCATAACTCTTCCAGTGCTTGTGAAGTGTTTTCTGATTTAAAAGGGATATTCATTTTTAATTCTACCATATCGCCTTTGAAATTAATCAGTCCTATATTAATGGCAAACTTTTTAATATCTACTCCTATAAAATAACCGGATTCGGGATTTAGTCCATATAAGCTGGGGTA
Source organism: Bacteroides celer (assembly GCF_002632415.2). NCBI lineage: Bacteria > Pseudomonadati > Bacteroidota > Bacteroidia > Bacteroidales > Bacteroidaceae > Bacteroides > Bacteroides celer. The sequence continues at coordinate 2,459,132 of NZ_CP178209.1, forward strand.
GCGTCCTCCGCTCGTCTCCAATTTGCCATAATCGTTTATATATCCTTCTTCGCACATTTCACTAATGAATTTTGTGACAGTCGGGACACTGAGATCCAGTTCTTTTGCTAAATCTGTAATAGTAGAACTACCATTATATATATAATGTGTAATAATCTTCTTTTTGAGAAGAGCGTTCTTGGTTCCTGCTTCTATTTCTTTCAGTAAATGTTGTTTCATCTTAGTCCTTCTTTATTGTTTGAGGCAAAGATAATAAATTTATTTATTAATGGAGATTTGTTTGATTTGAATTTAGTAGATGCTTTATTTATCCCTCTTTCTGAATATTGTATTAAAATGAATAATATATAAATCAAGAATCTATATATTTAATAATTTTATTAATAACGTCTGTTATATTAAATATTTCTTTTATATTTGCCCTTCTATTATTTAATTATAAATGAAAGGAAAAATATGATCGTATCTAATCTGCAAAACAGTCAGCGTATCGAAGGGCTCCACCCTTTGTTCAAGCCCTTGTTTGACTATGTGAAAACCCATGATTTGCTTCATACGGATTTGGGGCGTATTGAGATTGATGGTGAGAATTTGTTTATCAATAATGTAAATCTGGAATGTGTATCTCCTGATAAGCAAGTTTTAGAATTACATCATGACTATATTGATGTGCATATCTTGTTGGAAGGTGCGGAAACAATTGGTTGGAAAGCCTTGGAGGACTTACAAAAAGAGGTTAAGGCATATTCTAAAGAGGACGAGTGCGCCTTATATTCAGATACTCCGACTACTTATGTTAATCTGCTTCCGGGGCAATTTGTAATAGTGTATCCGGAAGATCCCCATGCCCCGATTATTGGTCATGGCAAGATACGTAAATTGATAGCTAAAGTACGGCTATAAATTGTTATTGTTTTTATTTTGTAGTATCGAAAATAACATGGAAAAGGTGGTGTCTCTTATTAATGAGGTGCTGCCTTTTGATATATATAAAGTATTATATCTTCTTATGTGATTTATAAATAAGCAAATATATAATAAAATATTTAATTAAATATTTGGAGGAAAATAAAAATAGTATTATGTTTGCAATGATTTAATACGAGTGAAACATAAAAAATTACTTTATATGAAAAACAAAAGTATTTACCCATGGGTGGTTGTCGGTCTGCTGTGGATAGTAGCGCTACTTAATTATATGGACCGTCAGATGCTTTCTACGATGCAGGAAGCTATGAAAGTAGATATCGTAGAGTTGAACAAAGCTGAAGCTTTTGGAGCTTTAATGGCTATATTTTTATGGATATATGGTTTTATGAGTCCTGTTGCGGGAATTATCGCCGATAGGGTAAATCGTAAATGGTTGGTGGTCGGTAGTCTTTTTGTCTGGTCGGCGGTTACTTTTTTAATGGGGTATGCTCATAACTTTCACGAGCTTTACTGGTTGCGTGCTGTCATGGGAGTCAGTGAAGCGTTGTATATTCCTTCGGCTTTATCGTTGATTGCTGACTGGCATGAGGGAAAATCCCGCTCTTTAGCTGTAGGAGTTCATATGACAGGGTTGTATGTCGGGCAGGCTATCGGTGGTTTTGGGGCTACGGCTGCTGCCGCTTTTTCTTGGCAGGCTACTTTTCATTGGTTTGGCATTGTAGGTATTGCTTATTCTTTGGTACTTATATTGTTTTTGAAAGAAAATCCTATTCATAATATATCTATCAAAAAAATAGATGATGCTCCTAAAGAGAAGAAACCTTCCATTATAAGTGGGCTTTCCCTGCTGTTTACTAATTGGGCATTTTGGATTATTCTTTTCTATTTTGCGGCTCCCAGTCTTCCGGGGTGGGCAACAAAGAATTGGCTTCCGACTTTGTTTGCGGATAGCTTGAATATTCCTATGTCCGAAGCGGGACCGATATCTACTATAACAATTGCCGTGTCTTCTTTTATCGGTGTTATTTTAGGTGGAATCTTATCTGACCGTTGGGTACAAAAAAATATTCGCGGGCGTGTTTATACCGGAGCCATCGGTTTGGGGATGACTATACCGGCTCTGCTCCTGCTTGGGTTTGGACATAGTTTTGTTAGTGTGATTGGAGCGGGATTGCTCTTTGGTATTGGTTTTGGAATCTTTGACGCAAATAATATGCCTATTCTATGCCAGTTTGTATCAGCAAAACATCGTGCGACGGCTTATGGAATTATGAATATGACCGGTGTGTTTGCGGGAGCTGCCGTGACAGAAGTTCTTGGAAAGTGGACAGACGGAGGAAGTTTAGGACAGGGATTTGCAATGCTGAGTATCGTGGTAGCTGTAGCATTGGTACTTCAAATCTATTTCTTAAGACCGAAGACAGATAATATGGTAGATTAAGAATATAATAACTTTATAAAAAATAAAATGATGGAACGAATTAAAGGACTTATCGATGCACCGTTTACTCCTTTTTACGAGAATGGTGAAGTGAATTTGGAACCTATTGAAGCATATGCCAAGATGTTGGTAAAGAACGGACTTCAAGGAGTGTTTATCAATGGTTCTTCCGGTGAAGGTTATATGCTGACTGAAGAAGAACGTATGTTATTGGCAGAGCGTTGGGTTGCTGTCGCTCCCGAAGGCTTTAAAGTAATCGTGCACGTCGGTAGTTGCTGTGTAAAGGCCAGCCGTATGTTGGCTGAACATGCACAAAAAATAGGCGCATGGGGAATTGGTGCTATGGCTCCTCCTTTTCCGAAGATTGGCCGTATTGAAGAATTGGTGAAATATATTGAAGAGATAGCATCCGGTGCGCCCGAACTTCCCTTCTATTATTATCATATTCCGGCATTCAACGGTGCTTTTCTGCCAATGGTTAAATTACTGGAAGCGGTAGACGGACGTGTTCCTAACTTTGCAGGTATTAAATATACTTTTGAGAGCATGTATGAATACAACCAATGCCGTTTATATAAAAACGGAAAATATGATATGTTGCATGGACAGGATGAAACAATTCTTCCTTGTCTGGCTATGGGTGGTGCTCAGGGCGGCATCGGCGGAACAACCAATTATAATGGTAAAGAACTGGTCGGTATCATCAAAGCATGGGAGGCAGGTGATATCGAAACAGCCCGTGAACGTCAGAACTTCTCACAGGAAGTAATAAATGTGATCTGCCATTTTCGTGGGAATATTGTTGGCGGAAAACGCATAATGAAATTGATAGGACTTGATTTAGGTAAGAACCGTACTCCCTTCCAGAATATGACAGATGAAGAAGAAGTTCAGATGAAAACGGAGCTTGAGGCAATTCATTTTTTTGACCGATGCAATAAACTTTAAAAACGCATAGCATGAATACAGCAGAATATTTGAATAAGTGGGCCATATCCTATAAAGACGATATAATAAATAATATTATGCCGTTCTGGATGAAGTACGGGCTGGATAAAGAACATGGAGGGGTGTATACATGCGTTAATCGGGATGGTAGTTTGATGGATACAACGAAATCTGTCTGGTTTCAGGGACGTTTCGGGTTTATAGCTGCATATGCATATAATAATATAGAGAAAAATCCCCAATGGTTGGCAGCATCCAAGAGTTGTATTGATTTCATCGAAGCGCATTGCTTTGATACGGATGGACATATGTTCTTTGAAGTCACAGAAGATGGAGTCCCGTTACGTAAGCGCCGTTATGTGTTTTCAGAAGGTTTTGCGGCAATAGCAATGGCTGAATATTCATTGGCAACCGGTGAAAAGGAATATGCTGAGAAAGCATTGGAAATCTTCAAGCGTACACAGCATTTCCTGGATACTCCGGGAATGCTTGAACCTAAATATTTGCCGGCTATGTCTTCAAGAGGGCATTCTATAACGATGATCTTGATTAATACAGCTTCTCGCATCCGGATGGTTATTGACGATCCTGTATTGACGGAGCAGATAGATGCTTCGATTGCCGCATTGCGTAAATATTTTATCCATCCGGAGTTTAAGGCTTTACTTGAAATGGTAGGACCTAATGGTGAATTTATTGACACGTGTAACGGACGTGTCATAAATCCGGGCCACTGTATTGAAACCGCTTGGTTCATTATGGAAGAAGCTAAATATCGCAATTGGGATAAGGATTTACTGCAATTGGCTCTTCAGATTCTCGACTGGTCTTGGGAATGGGGATGGGATAAAGAGTTTGGTGGCATAATCAATTTCCGTGATTGCCGTAATCTTCCGGCTCAGGACTATTCTCAGGATATGAAATTCTGGTGGCCGCAAACAGAGACTATTATTGCCACTTTATATGCCTATCAGGCTACGGGGGATGAGAAATATATTCAGATGCATAAGCAAATCAGTGACTGGACGTATACTCATTTTCCCGATAAGGAATATGGAGAATGGTATGGTTATCTTCACCGTGATGGTACTGTGGCACAACCAGCTAAGGGAAATCTCTTTAAAGGTCCTTTCCATATACCTCGCATGATGATTCGTAGTTACATGCTTTGCAAGGAGCTTTTGTGAAGTAATATGTAACTCTTCTGATAAAATCTAAAACTATTACTATGTGTATTATGAAAAACATATTATTTGCGGGACTTATGCTTTTCTTTTCTTGTATGAAAGGAGAAGCGCAGTCCGGTGCAAAAAAAAAATTCCCGGAGTTTCCTAAATATACTGTGTTTTCAGCAGGAGATGATAATGTGAATAGTTATCGTATTCCATCATTGTTGACAGCGAAAGACGGCTCTTTACTTGTGTTTTGTGAAGCACGTAGAGAAAGTTGGAAGGATAAAAGCCGTACAGATATAGTAGTGAAACGTAGTACAGATAATGGGCGGACATGGTCAGCTATGCAAGATTTGACTCAGGGAACCACTGGCGCTTATATGGATCCGACTCCTCTTTTAGATTCAGCTACCGGTAGAATTTTTCTTTTTACCACTTTTTGGCCGGCAGATGATCACACAGGTACCAAAAATCGGGCAATTTTGCTGACTTCAGATGACAATGGTTGTACATGGGCTGCTCCCGTTGATGTGACTGGTACATTAATGCCGAAAGGAAGTCGTATTTATGGTTTTGGACCGGGAGCAGGTTTGCAAATGGTGGGTGAAAAATATAGAGGAAGACTGATTTTACCGGCTCGTGTATCTGAAGTCACTGGTGAGAAAGCCCATGATGTAGCTATTTATTCCGATAATCATGGTAAAACATGGAAGATGGGTGGCAATGGTGATAATGATGATGAATTTCAGATTGCAGAGTCACCTGCCGGAGTTTTGGTTTATAATGCTCGTGTTCCCAAAGCGCGAATGGTGTCATTCAGTGTAGATGGGGGAGAGACATGGAGCAAGGCTGTAAAGGAACTTGCTTTGCCTGGTGTATCTAAAGGATGTCAGGCAAGTGTATTGGGAAAAGGTAAAACGCTTTATTTCTCTGGGATACAAGGAATACCGGAGACATCCGAATATGATGAACGTGCAAAACTTACTTTATATAAAAGTGAGGATGGTGGAAGAAAATGGGATAATGGGTTACTGTTATATGATAAGGCTGCCGGATATAGCTGTATGTCTTTCTTACCGGACGGACGAATGGCTATAATCTTTGAAACAGCAGATACTCAATCATTTACTCGTAAATCATTACCTAATACGAAACCTCTTAAGCGTCCGGATGACTGGATGAAGTTGGATTTAATTTGTAACTACTCAGGTATAAAGTCATATTGATACTTCTCACTGTTCAAGAACAGCAAGAATAGCCTTGTATTTAGAATTTCCGTTTTTCTTAGCGGTTTCAGCAACGGAGTGGACGTTCATAAAAGTGTTAGCCCCTTTTTCTGTACGAAAACATCCGCTGACTTTTTGCTTTACCTTTATTTTTCGAATACCTCTTTCGCTGGCATTATTATCATAAGGAACATCTGGGTTTTGCAGGAAGGTAAAAAGATAATCCTTACATTTGAAGAGACCATTTTTGAACTTCTGGAAATCCTCATGCAGATGTGCTACGCTTTCATTTAGCAATCGGTCCAATCTGTCTTTTATAGTGGTTATTGGTATTACTTCAAAGCTTGTAGTCTTACGGATGTGTATCGCCTCTCTAAGAAGTGTACTCACTTTTTTAGACCAGTTCTGCTTAGGGTCAAGTTCAGTAAGGTATTGAATGTTCCTTAACAGATGTGCAATGCATACCTGATGATTCTTTACTTCCATATTGAAATAGCTACCATGTCGATCTGTGACTAATACAGCATTGGGCAATCCATCAGGAAAATGGTTGTTTATAGCCTTCATTCCTCTGGACTTGTCTTGGTATACATAGGTTAACTGATCCGTTTGGAATATCCATGCCCAATTAAGTGCACTATTGACATATAGTCCCGTTTCATCAGCGCCAACAACTGTGGATTCGGCTATGCGCCTGCGAATTTGGTCACAAACAGTTTTTGATTTAGTCCCTATTTTAGTAAGCATGTTCCGCACTGTACCTTGACTAATAGACAAAGAGAAAATTTCTTTGAGTATTTCACAGATACGTTCAAATGAAACACATTGAACATGGCTAAGAAAAGACACCAGAGACTGAATAGTCTTGCCGTATGAAATCCGTTTACTACATTCTTTGGGGAGCGGGCATTTATTAATGTGGCCGCAAGAACAAGTCACATCAAAAGAGCGATGTTCTTTTACTTGGGGACGGGGTAAAGGTATATCAACCACTTGGGAGACTCCGCTACAAATAGACTCAGCCCCAGTCAAAGAACTGCCGCAACATTCACAATAGTCAGATTTATGTTCTTCGATAAAATCAGGAGAAGTGCTCGTTTCTAAAGTAGAGCCGGGATGACCAAATTGACCACCGTTCTTACGGTCTGACTTCTTGCGCAAAGACTGTGTCCGACGGAGGACTTTGGCAGGAAGCGATTCTTGGGAAGGAGGAATACTACTATTATGACTATCCTTATCAGGTCCTTCATATTTGGATAAACGTTTCTTTAATACATGAATCTCTTTATCCTTCTGATCAATAATACGATAAAGACGGCTAATATCAGCACCTTGCTCAGATATAGTTTGCTCCATCGAAGAGAATTTCTCGTTCATCTCCGATAAGAACTTAGATATGTCTGTTACCTGCTCAATCATTGAATGCAAAAGTAATATCTAGGGGATAATAGAGAAAGGGGATTGGCATAAAGTTATCAGATACATTTCAACAGGTAAGAGAGTTTGGATTACTTTTTCAATTTTCAGGAAAAGATACCTGAGTAGTTACTTTAATTTTAGTGCCTGTTATTAATCTTTAATTTTTTTATTTATGAAGAATATATTTAATGTGTTTTGTTATATTCTGAGTTTGTTTGCTATTATTGCCTGCTCGGATGATAATGTTAATGACTTTAGTCCGGTGCCTTATCCAGATGAAGTTGTGGATCCAAATCCAGATCCCGACCCTGATCCTGACTCGAAACCGATATGGGAGATAACTTCTCCAACAATTACCGTATTCAATTCAAAAGCAAGTAATGACATTTCATATCGTGTTCCTGCCATCGCGGTTACAAAGAAAGGCAGCATACTCGTTTTTTGTGAAGCTCGCTATGGAACTTGGCAAGATAAAGCTGGGCGGACGGATATTCTGATGAAGCGTAGTACCGATAAAGGGGTAACATGGACTGAAAAGAATTTAACCAGTCAAGCTACTTCATCAAAGTTGTCATATATGGACCCGACTGTTGTCGTCGACCAAGTTACGGGGAAAATCTTTTTGTTTACCTCTTTGTGGGATGCTGTAGGCAAGGAGTCTGCCAAACAAGGCTATAATAATAGAGCTATCATGTACACTTCGGAAGATGATGGATTAAATTGGACAAGAAAAGATCTCACAGACGAGGTGGAAATTGGAATTTTTAGCGGTGCGACAAGAATGATTGGTAGCTTCGGTCCCGGTTCCGGTGTGCAAATGACATCAAGTGAGCAATATAAGAATCGTTTGATTGTCCCTATACGCACTTTCAAAGTGAATGAAGCTGCTGGGACCGTTTCAAATGGCGGGAATACAGCTATGTGGTCGGATGATAACGGGGTGACATGGGAAACCGGGCAACCTAATAAGTCTGGTGAATGGACGGTAACGGAAGCTCCTGATGGTGCATTAATTGGAAATATCCGTTATAATGGACACCGTCAAAACTATGTAAGTACAGATGGTGGAGCCAAATGGCCTTCTTTTTCTGATTATGCTCCGACAGCACTACCAACTCCAGCCCAAGGCTGTGCGGGAAGTGTTATCGTAAAGGATGGCTGGATGTATTACTGTGGGGCGAAAGGGATTACCGAGACAACAGCTCATGATGATCGTGGTATACTATATTTGGCCAGAGCTAAATTCTTTGGTGGTCATTCGCATACATTTGAGCCGGCAGATCATATGGTGCTTTATGATAAAGCGGCAGGATACACATGTATGGCACTTCTGCCTGATGGTGATATGGCTATTGTTGCCGAACTCGGTAATGAACCGGGATTCCAAAAACTATCAACTCGTCCGGCCGGATGGATGAGATTGGAATTATTTATATTATCTACTAAATAACCTCTTTTAATATGAGAAAAATACATTTAAAGTATTGCCGGGAAGTAATATTCGTGGTAGTGGCCATGCTTTGCTCCATTGGCAGCATATATGCACAAGTCGAGCAAACGGTAAGTGGCGTTGTGAAAGATGTTGCTGGAGAGCCTTTGATTGGTGTCTCCGTATTGGAAGTGGGCACATCAAATGGTGCTATTACAGATTTGGATGGAAAATATACGTTAACATTGACAAAGAGTAAATCAGTTCTTGCTTTTTCATACATAGGTTATGTTCAACAGAATATTCACGTGGATGGACGTAAGAATATTACGGTAGTGATGAAAGATGATGCCATAGGTTTGCAGGAAGTCATTGTCACAGGTTATGGTAAAACCGTAACTAAAGATAAGCTGACTGCGGCTATATCCAAAGTTTCTTCCGAAGTTTTGGAGAAAGGTGTACGCTCCAATCCGTTGACTGCTTTGGCGGGTACGGTTACTGGTGTACGTGTTACGCAGACTTCCGGTCAGCCGGGAGCAGGGCCCTCCATTCAGGTACGTGCAGGTGCTTCTTTGAACGGTTCCGGTAGTCCGTTGTATATTATTGACGGTGTGCAGAAAGACGATATGAACGACATCAACAGTAACGATATTGAATCTATTGAGGTTTTGAAGGATGCTGCTGCGACAGCACTTTATGGTGCACGTGCCAATAATGGTGTAGTTCTAGTGACCACAAAAAGCGGTCATGTGGGGAAAACAACCGTAACATTGAACGTAAATATCGGTAAAGGTTTTGCCCGCGACAACTACGATTTTATGAATGCCCGCGATTATCTGTATTGGGAACGTATGGCGGCAAAGCGTAGCGGAGACGACATGAATCTTGTGAACGGATGGGGTACAGGAAATGACATCACTGCCGACGGAAATAAAAGCAGCAACGGTATCTATAGTACCTCTATTCTGACAGATAAGAATAAATATCTTTTGGATTATGGTTGGCAATCGATGAAAGATCCGGCATCAGACAATTATCTATTGTTCAAGGAAACTGATTTTATGAAGTTGAACACGCAGGATGCCTGGACGCAGGATTATAATGTCTCTTTCTCCGGTGGAAACGACAAAGGCAAATACTACTCAAGTATCGGGTATTATGATGAAACAGGTTTTCCATTGGAGTCGGGATACCAACGTCTGTCTTTCAACCTGAACGGTGAATATAAGATCAAGAGCTGGCTGAAAGCTTCCGGTTTCGTGAATTTCTCACGTTCGGAAACCAATCCTAACTACATGAGCGACGCTAATTTCTGGAGCGTGGTAGCTGCTGCTCCCCCGACCTTTAAAGGAGCTAATTTGGACGGAACGGTTATCACACTACTCAATAATACTCAAAATGCCAATTGGAATGAGATGAAGAACTACTACTATCGCAGAAATACGGCTTACAAGACTACGCTGGGAACTTCTTTCCAAGTGGATTTGATGAAAGGACTGAGCTTGAAACTGAGCGGTATGTGGTATCTTTGGATGAAGGAAACTGAATCTTTTGATAAAGAGTTACCTACCGCTCCCGGTAAGTTGAATTCTAACCGCAAAGCTTCTGCTACTTATGCGCGCAAACTGGATCAGACTTATAACGCCATTCTGAATTACAATGTCTCATTCGGTGACCATAACGTCAGTGCAGTCGGTGGTTTTGAAATGATAGACAAATACAACTACGGACTCTCGGCATCAGGTCAGGGAGCTACTTCCGATGATTTTATCGGATTGCAGTTCACTGCCCCGTTGGACGCAAACGGAAAATCCACCCGTAACATGTCTACCACTCACACACAGGAGCGCATCATGTCCGGTTTCCTGAATGCTACCTACGACTATAAGAGCAAGTATCTTTTTTCTTTCTCCGGACGTTACGACGGTTACTCCAAACTGGTGGACAACCGCTGGGGATTTTTCCCCGGTGTCAGTGCCGCATGGAACGTATATCGTGAGGAATTCATGGAGAAATATCTGGATATATTTTCCAACATGAAAGTACGTATGGGATATGGGCAGAATGGTAACGTGAATGGTATCGGACTGTACGAACTACAAGGTAGTTATGGAACAGCCGGTAACTACAACGGCATCTACGGCCTGTTGATTGACGATATTGCATATCCCGGACTGCGTTGGGAGAAAACCACCTCTTTTGATACTGCCATAGAATTAGGACTGTTTAATAAAGTAGATTTGACAGTAGGTTATTTCAACAAGAAAACTACCGATTTGATTGCCAATGTACCTTTGGCTTCTTCATCCGGCGTAGGCTCAATGACGACAAACAACGGCGCTGTGCGTAGTCAGGGTATGGAGCTTGAAGTCAATTACCGTATTTTTGACCGTAAGGACTTTAAGTGGAATATAGGTGCCAACATTACTTTTGTGAAATCCAAAATCCTGCAATTACCTGATAATGGTAATGAGAACAACCGTCAAGGCGGAACGGAAGTTTACAAAGGCAAAGGTAGTAATGAAACCGTTTGGAAAGGTGGAATACAGGAAGGACAGTCTTACGGTGATATTTACGGATTCAAAATGATGGGTGTTGTGCGTGACGAAGCCGATTTGGCAAACTATGCTTATTACGTAGATAAGATTCCCTCTAAACCGGTATATGGTCCGGCAGCTTATGCACAATTGACGGTTGAGCAGCAGAAAAATGCGCAGCAGTTAGCTCCGGGTGATGCTGTCTGGTACGATGTGAATGGTGACGGAACTATCGACACGTATGATCAGGTGAAGCTTGGTAATGAAATTCCAAAATGGATGGGTGGTTTCAATACATCCGTTACGTGGAAAGGGCTGACCTTGTTTGCCCGATTCGACTATGCGTTGGGATACAAGAAGTGGAATAGCGGTTATCAATATTTCATGGGTATCACTTCCGGTCACTTCAATGTTCCGGATTTGGCTAAAAAGACATGGACGGAAGATAATCCGGGTGCGGAACTTCCGGTATTGATGACTAACGACACTAACTTTAAAAAGAACTATACCCGCAACACTTCATTGTTTTGGGAAGATGCTTCTTACCTGTGTGCCCGTGAGATTTCCTTGAGCTACGATTTACCTTCGCAGTGGACTAAAAAAGCCCTCATGGATAAAGTGACGGTGACGCTTACCGGACAGAATTTATTCTACATAACGGACAATCGTCTCTACACTCCCGAGTATGGAACCACCAGTGGCGACAAGGGCGGATATGCTTTACCTAAGACAGTTCTGATGGGATTAAAGGTTATGTTCTAAAATCATAAAGAAAGATGTATTATGAAAAAAATAAAATATACATTATTAGTGTTGTTGATAGGAGCTATGCAGTCTTGCGGTTATTTGGACTTGAGTCCGGTAGACTCCTACGGTATCAGTAATTACTGGAGTACCAAAGATCAGGCGGAACGCTTTGTGCGTGGCTTGCATTATCGTGTCCGTGAGCGTCAGGAAGTATTGTTCAAGATGGGTGAACTTAGAGGCGGGACTTTTTACGGCTCAAACTCTTCTTTGTTTAATCAGACTATTAGCGATGTGCCGGCTGTGACAAACAATCTTACTGAAGCTAATTATGTGATAAACAACTGGGGCAATTTCTATATGGACATTATGCAGATTAACCATGCCATCCAGTCCGTCCCCGGCAGTTCTGCCTTGAATGAAACAGAAAAGAACTATTATATGGGCGTGTTACACGGATTGAGAAGTTTTTATTACTTTCATCTATTCCGTACCTATGGCGGAGTTCCTCTGATTGAAACAGCACGCGTGATGGATGGTAGCTTTACTCCTTCCGACTTGAATCAGCCGCGGGCCAAGGAAGAAGAAGTCTATGATTTCCTTGTAAAGGACATCAAGGCATCGGAAGATTATTTCGCAGATGACGCATTTACCATCAATTCTACAGACAAAAGTTCTTATTGGAGCAAGGCGGCAACAAAAATGTTGAGAGCCGAAATCCTGTTGTGGGGATGTAAAGTAAAACCTATTGGCGGTACAAGCGTCTACTCAAAAAATATATCGGCCGATTTGGCAGCAGCCAAGCAAGCGTTGCAGGATATCATTGATTGCGGCAAGTATGGCTTTGCTTCCAAGACCAGCTTTGAGGACGTTTTTGATGTAACGAAGAAAGATAACAAAGAAATGATATTCGTTATCCGCTATATGCTGAATGAGAAAGAAAACTTCTTCAGCAAGTTCATGTATCCTACCAATACCAATCTGGTCGGTTTTGAAAATGCGGACGGTGTAGAGTACAAAGGTGACAATGTGAACCCATTGAAACTGAATGGTACTGCATCCAACTACCAGTATGCGAAAGATTTTTTTGATACATTCAGTGAAAACGATATCCGTCGTAGCGCCACTTTCTTTGATGTATATAAGGTAGACGGAGGAGCGGCAGCCATACTCTTGAATAAATATAAAGGGGAGTTGGACAATGACATACGCAAGTTTACAAACGACTGGCCTGTCTATCGCTATGCGGATTTGCAGTTACTACTGGCCGAAATTGTGGCATTGCAGGGAGGTGATCCTGCCGCTTACATCAATAGTGTCCGTGAGCGTGCATACGGTTCCGCTTATGCTGCCAATAAATACCCCCGTAGTGGTGAAACAGCGGAAGATGCAATTCTGGAAGAACGCTCCAAAGAGTTTGTAGGTGAAGGTAAGCGTTGGTATGACATTCGCCGTATGAAGAATGGAGAGTTGGCTAAGGCTCTTCAGATTAGCGTTTCGGGCGATCTTGTCGAGAAGCACTTGTTGTGGCCAGTAGATGCTACGGTAATGTCGAAAGACCCGTTGGTTAAGCAGACACCGGGTTACTAATCCGCCTGTCGGATTCATATCATTCATTAAAATTTAGATTATACAAAGATGAAAAAACAATATATATTTCCAGTCTTAGGATTTTGTGCAGCGTTTCTTGTCACTGCATGCAGTGACGATGACTATGCCCAGACGGATTTTACGCGTCCGGCGGGAGGAAATCAGATCTTCCTCAGTTGCCAGTCACAGTTGGGTGATAACAAGACAGTTTGGGCGGCAGATAGTAAAATTGGTTTCTTCTGCGAACAGACAAAAACAGTCAATCTTGTTGTGGGAGTTGCAGCTCCTTATGTGGGACAGACCGAGGGAATGTTCTACACACAGGTAGTGTGGGGCAAAGAAACGGGAGAACACACTTTCTATGCTTACATCCCTTATAATAAGGATAATACGTCAGCGAAAGCAGTGGCCGGAGTTTTGAGTAACTCGCAATTACAGTCGGGCACATCAAACGCTCATTTGACGAACACTGCCTTGATGTATGCGACGGCTAAGTCTGCTGAGGTGGAAACTGCTGTTCCGATGACCTTTAGACATGCATTGGGATATTTAGACATCAGTTGTAAGACATCGGTCAAGTATGTCGGTTGGAAAGTGAAGTCCATCGAGTTTTCTACGGAGGATGGCATTGCTTTGGCGGGTGATTATAAATTTGACCTTACTACCGGTCAGTTTGCTATAGCCGATGGCTCTTCAAAAATAGAGTTGAGAGTAGACAATGCTCCGGCACTCGTTGCGAACGGAGTATTTCACGGATATATGTCTATGAATCCTGTGGACTTGTCAGCGAAACAATGTAACGTAAAGGTAGCGATTGAAAAAGCAGGGGAGGACGATCTTAGCCTGACAGGCAGGATTGCTTCTGTCAATATACTTGCAGGTGACATTAACACATTGAATTTGGAACTGGACAATCTGACTGCCGCACTTTTGGAAGACTTATCCATTGATTTGAGTGCAACGGAAACGGCAAACTGCTATGTGGCAGGAAAGGCAGGGCAGGAATATCGCTTTAAGGCTACCGTTATGGGTAATGGAACGATTACTCCGGCAGTAGAAGGTGATGATACAAAGAAAGGTATCACTCCTTCGCCGTTAGCTCCTGCATCGGCTTCAATTCTTTGGCAAAGCGAAAGAAGCCTGATATCCGGTGTGAAACTGAAAAATGATTATATCTATTTTACCTTGAACGGTTCGGAAGAAACGGCGTTAAAGGCAGGTAATGCGGTTATTGCCGCTTATGATGGCGCAGGAACGATTGTATGGAGTTGGCATATTTGGGTTACAGATGTGGATTTGGATACTAAAGTGCAAACGTATACTGTGCATGCAGATTATAACACATACCCCACTTTTCAGTCACCTGTGATGATGGATCGTAACTTGGGTGCAACGGATGACAAGCTGTGGTCGGCAGCTACTGATCCTAAAGGTTCGCATGGTTTGTTCTATCAATGGGGGCGTAAAGACCCGATTATCGGCCCGAGTGATGATGCGGCAAATGCACACGCCACAGTTTATGATAAGGATAATGAGGTTGTAAGTTGGGACTTTACAGTTACAACATTGATTTCAAGAGAAGATATAGCCAAATATCCGATGAAATATATTAAGGGAGATAATTGGTTGAATGAAGACGCTTATGATTTATGGGGAAATTCAACAGTGTATGCTACTAGCGGTGGAGACAGCTCTACCGGTTCAAAGTCAATCTATGATCCATGTCCGCCGGGCTATCGTGTTCCTCATCCTTATGTGTGGAGTGGATTTACATCGACAGTCAGCGGTGGCAATCATAAAACTGGTGCTGTGACTACCAGTGCTTCAGGTGATATAACGAAACAGGGTGGCGTTACTTTTGCAAATGGCGGAACGGCTATTTATCCTAGTACCGGTTTTATCAATAACGGAGCATTGCAGCGGGTAGCTCCTGCAGGTAATGGATGCATCAGTCTATGGAGCAATGCCGCAACTAAAAAAGACTTCGGGGCACAGTTCTATTACGATGCTACGAATTGTAATACACCTAAAGGAAATAAGCGTACATTTGGTTTTGGTGTTCGTTGCATGAGAGACAATACTGCCAACTAGACACTTACTTTTCATTTCCATAAATCCTTGGCATGTTTTTGAAGAATCATGCCAAGGATTCTTTGTACGCTCGGCATGAGCATTATCTAACGGGTGTAAGTCCCGAGTAAGCCCTAATAGCGGGAATTACATAGCCTATGGCAATGGTGTCCATTGCGAGTTGGAATCAGAAGGAAGTCGGCAGCAAACATCTGACCTGACGAACAGAAACTTTATATAAGGCATTTGACTGGGGGTAAGGTTGCAAAGCGAACCAAAGCCCTATAGCTATTCGGAACGGTTGGTGTAAATGAAGCAGGTATAAGATGGAAAGATAATGCCCTTATCCGAGGAGGTCTCACGGACTAGTTTTTTTTACGAAATGTACGGAGTAAAGCTTGCCGTGAGAAGTCAGCAGAAGTTATAGTAGTGGAGTTATCAAAGAGATAGGACGGAATCCGAATGGTATGAGGGGGTGCAGACTTTCATGTGGATGACCGAAGACAACATCGTGGAAGTACCATTCGACAAGGAACATCTGTTTGAACTTATTCTTAGTCCCTCTAATCTGAATAAAGCCTATAAAGCAGTAGTCAGCAATAAAGGGTGTGGCGGTATCGACAAGATGTCATGCGAATAACTGTTTCCATGGCTTTTGGCTAATAAGGATGAGCTTATAATTTCCTTGTAAAACGGGACATATCGTCACAATCCTGTCCGCAGGGTTGAAATCCCTAAGGATAATGGCAAGAAACGCCTTTTGGGTATTCCTACCGTGGTAGACCGACTGGTACAACAAGCCATACACCAAGTTCTGACACCAATTTACGAGCGTCAGTTCTCCATGACAAGTTATGGGTTCCGTCCGAAAAGGGGCTGCCATGACGCACTACGAAGAGCGCAGAAGATAGTGGATGCGGGCTACAGATATGTAGTTGACCTTGATCTAGAGCGTTTCTTTGATACAGTCAGCCATAGCAAGCTGAGAGAAATACTCTGCCACACTATAAAGGATGGAAGGGTTGTGAGCCAAGACCAGAGTGACAAATCTAAAGAAATGCGGTGTCCTTGACTGGCAGGCGTATCAATGGGGTAACACTCGACTCGGGTATTGGCGTGTAGCACTCAGCCGTCTGCTTACATTCGCAATGTCTAACGATAAGTTGCGCAGAGCAGGTTATGCTAGCCTAATGGATTATTATCTCGAATGGTACCCAAAATAGGAACCGCCGTATGCGGAACCGCATGTACGGTGGTGGTGTGCTATGTAGAGTTTTCTTAAACTCATAACTGACATTTAGATGGAAGCAGACCTTCCACTATCGGTAAATAGGTATCGGTAGTAAACCGGCAAGTGCTGCTGTATCTGAAAAGATATTGTAGTGAACGACTTGTTAAAAGGCTATATAAAAAAAATATAGTCAGGTAGGCAGACAAAAGATGAACGGAAGTGAACCGCTGATGAAGCATCGAAATGTGCGTTAGACTACATCAGAACTTGGTTTTCACCACAAACCTTGGATAAGAATAAGAGATACCTATACTGCTGCTTATTCGATGTACGGTGTTAAGGCGGCATGATTTGTCTGTAGGCTAACTGTCGGAACATAGGAACCTGCTTTAGAATGTCAAAGGAAAATACACAAGTGGAAGAAACACAAGGTAGAAATACTGATGTCTGATGCAGGGGCGGATTACCTCGTAGTAGTGAAGAACTCTCTGTAATGGAGATGGAGCGAAGGGGGTAACTTATTCAAGCGAAATTGTATTGTACAACTTAAATTCCATTAAGGATGACACAAAAGCAAGGAGCAAAACCATTCGATATTGACCGATGGAAACTATATTACGCATACAAGCGTGTGAATCAAAATCGAGGTGGTTCAGGTGTTGACAACGTCACACTTGAAAAGTATAACAGTAATTTGAAAAGAAACTTATACAAACTATGGAATCGTATGAGTTCAGGGAGTTATGTTCCTAAACCTATCAGACTGGTTCAGATACCGAAGCCTGCAGGAGGAACGAGACCATTGGGTATCCCTACAGTGGAAGACAGGATTGCACAGATGCTTGTTGTTGAAATGATAGAACCTGAAATCGAGAAGATATTTCATGAAGATTCCTATGGTTATCGTCCCGACCGTTCTGCTCATGATGCACTTGGACGTGCAAGAGAGAGATGCTGGAAATATGCGTGGGTTTTGGATATGGACATCAGCAAATTCTTTGATACGATAGACCATCAGTTATTGATGAAAGCCGTAAAGCTTCATGTAAAAGAAAGATGGATAATATTATATATAGAAAGATGGCTCAAAGTCCCATATCAGAATGCAGACAAAAGTCTGATTGAAAGGACCTGCGGTGTACCCCAAGGTAGTGTTATAGGACCGATTCTTGCAAATCTCTTTCTGCATTACAGTTTTGACAGATGGATGCAGATACATCATCCTGAAATCCCTTTTGAGAGATATGCGGATGATACTGTATGTCATTGTCACAGTAAACAGGAAGCTGAATCCCTGTATGAAGAACTAATAATTAGGTTTAAGTCATGCAAATTAAGCCTGAATGAAGAAAAACAAAGATAGTATATTGCAAATCAAGTAGAAGAAATGAAAATCACTCTAATGTTACTTTTGATTTTCTCGGTCATACATTTCGACCATGTAAAACCATTCATAAAAGCTCCCGTAAAGCTTTTACAGGTTTCCAACCAAGAATAAGTATGAAGGCAACAACAAAAATCAGAGCTACCATGCGCTCATGGAATCTTAAGTCAAAATCTCATACTCCGCTGGACTGCATAGCTCAAATGGTTAACCCCATACTTCGAGGATGGGCAAATTATTATGGTAAATATGGTGGAAAATCTTTTCAAAAATTACTTCGGTACTTCGATTTATTACTTGCAAAATGGGCAAAAGCTAAATATAAAACCTTTAGACGCAAGCCCATGTACGTAATATTGAAATGGCTTGGGAACATTGCAGAAAGGGATGCTATTTTCTATCATTGGCAAATAGGTCTCAAACCAGCCAAAGGTACGATAAAGTTATAAGGTTGAATAAGAAGAGCCGTGTGATAGGAGACTATCACGCACGGTTCTGTGAGAGATTTAAGGTGGAACTCCTTTTATCTACTCGACTGAGAGGTCGGAAATCGAGTAGGAGGAAAACGAAGTAGTTTTCTTCCTACTCGATTTCAGTATAAAGGATGATAAGATAACTTTTATAATACAGGCATTACAATGAAAAAGAACATAATAGCTGTTTTGTTATTACTATTGGTGCATGCCAACAGTCTTGCTCAAATTCCTGATGTGACAGGAAGCGAACATACTATCATTCAATCAGAAAGACAAGACGGACGATTCCTGAGTACCTATGGAGTTGTCCATGCAATGCTCGCGAACATAAAACCGGAATGTGCATTTCAGCCGGATATGACTGCCGAAGAATTCCGTGAATGGCAGCATAAAGTACGGAAGTCAATGCAGGAAATCATGAAATTTCCCGAAGTGAAAGATATGCCGTCGCCTAAACGGCTGTACAGCAAACAACGTGACGGTTACAAACTGGAGAAATGGGAATTTTATCCTTTGTCCCAATGTGTATCCACCTTTTTAGTCCTGATACCCGATTCTTTACAGCGGCCTGTTCCCGCCATTCTATGTATCCCCGGTTCAGGTGGTAGTAAAGAAGGGCTGGCGGGAGAACCGGGAGTTGCTCCGAAACTGAATGATGATTATCAGAATCCCAAGGTAACAATGGCACGCAACTTTGCGAAGGCGGGCTATGTAGCAGTAGCCGTAGACAATCCGGCAGCCGGTGAATCCTCGGATTTGGAACGCTATGCACGCGGAAGGAATTATAACTATGATTTAGTGTCACGCATCTTATTGGAATTGGGGTGGAGTTATCTCGGATATACTTCTTATCTTGATATGCAAGTTCTTCAATGGATGAAAACGCAGTCCTATATCCGTAAAGACCGGATTATTGTAAGCGGTTTTTCTTTGGGGACAGAACCTTTGATTGTATTAGGGACACTGGATACATCCATCTACGCCTTTGTTTATAATGATTTTCTGTGTCATACACAAGAACGGGCATTGGTTATGACTGCTCCAGACAAGACGGGTATACGACCTTTTCCAAATTCTATCCGCCATTTGATACCGGACTTCTGGCGTAAATTTAATTTCCCGGATATTGTAGCCTCTTTGGCTCCCCGTCCTGTTATATTAACGGAAGGCGGACTGGATCGCGATTTGGATTTAGTACGTGCCGCTTATAAGATGACCGGACGTTTGGAGAATGTCGAGATACATCATTATCCAAAATACGCTGATCCGCATAATCGAACAGACATAAAGGCACTGCCGGAAGGGCTCGATAGGAATGAGTTTTATAAACTGGTGAATGTGGACGGGGCCAATCATTATTTTAAGTCGGAGTTGATACTTCCTTGGTTGAAAAAACATCTTGAATAGATTGTGATATCTATCACTAAGGTAATAAAATATCTATCATACTATCATTCATTTTTATATTGTTCTCATTATTAAAACAATACATACGATAGATACATTTATCAAAAGGTATCTATCATTATTTCTCCAGTAAAAACAGGGTATCTATCATTAATAAAACAGTCTAATGGAAGGAGAAAAATCATAAAATGGCTTGTTTTTGTTGAAATGAATCCATATAAAGCGGATTATAATGGCTTAATAACCCGATTTGAGTGGCACTAAGTTTATAGCCCACGGTTGTGTGCTGTAGAGCCTGCATATGTGGGCTGTATGGTTTACATATGTGTGCTGTTCAGTTTGCATATGTGGGCTATAAAAAGACGACCGTTTCTAATAGATTATTAAGTAGCTAAACGTTGGTAATATATGAGATTTGTGGTGTTTATTTCTACTGGCTCATATTAATGATGCGGTTCTGTTTATGCTGTTTGTCATTATACGAGTAATCGAACTCATTAGCTTTGTCTTTCTAAGAATCTAATAGGCATAGTTTTTCTAATGTATAAATGGTTTTCTTGATAAGTTTTAATGGATGGCGGTTTCTGATAAATGCCTAAGTTCGATTAGAACTTATCTTCCGGAAATACTTATGGTTTCTTCATACAAATTCGACTATTATAATTGCAATATGAAAAAATAACTTCAAAAGAAATACCTATTATCTACTTGATGTATGAATATTTGTTTAGCGTATTAGCAAGGTGATTTATTAAACAAAATGATGTTTAACAGCATATGTAAATAAAATAATTTATTAATTCATTTGCTGTTATTAATAATATTTGTATATTTGCAGCGTCTTAAGAAATAGATGCTGAAAGTTAACAATAAAATTGTCAATGAAGCAGAAGTAATTCTAATATATAAATCACTTAAGTTCTAATCGAACTTAGGTGAGAAGTGTGAATAAACCTTTTTTATTAACTAAAAGTAATACTTATGAAAAAAAACATCTTTTTGTTGATGTTGTGCTTATTTGGCTTGATAGGGGCTATGGCGCAGACTAAAACTGCTACAGGTGTGGTTACTGATCAGGCGGGTGAGGCCGTTATTGGTGCGTCCGTGATTGTGAAAGGTACCACGAACGGTACCATTACGGATCTTGATGGTAAATTTACCTTAGGCAATGTGAAAAACGGAGATATTATCCAAATATCATTTGTCGGTTATAAAACGCAGGAAATTAAGTTTGCCGGACAAACGTTGAATGTCATCTTACACGATGACACAGAAGTTTTGGATGAAGTGGTGGTTACAGGTTATGGTGGTTCTCAGAAACGTGCGACGTTGACGACTGCAATCTCAAAACTGGACAACTCTGTTTTGAAAAATGCAGCGTTCAGCAATGCAGGGCAGTCTTTGCAAGGATCTGTAACAGGGCTTCGGGTGGTAAACACTACCGGTCAACCGGGTACGAATCCGGATATTACATTACGTGGTGGGGCGACTAT
Source organism: Bacteroides celer (assembly GCF_002632415.2). Classification (NCBI taxonomy): domain Bacteria; kingdom Pseudomonadati; phylum Bacteroidota; class Bacteroidia; order Bacteroidales; family Bacteroidaceae; genus Bacteroides; species Bacteroides celer. The sequence continues at coordinate 2,480,629 of NZ_CP178209.1, forward strand.
CACTGGTGACAACAGTAATGCTTTGGTTGTTGTGGACGGTATAGTACGTAATAGTATGTCGGATGTTAATCCTTCTGATATTGAATCTATCCAAATTTTGAAAGATGCGGCTTCTACGGCTATTTACGGGGCTCGCGCGAACGGTGGTGTTATCTTGATTGAAACGAAAAGTGGAAAGGAAGGAAAAACTTCAGTTAATTATAAGTTCAAGATAGGCAAAAATTTCACTCGTAAGGGATATGAATTTGTAAATGCGGAAGATTATATCTATTATAATCGTTTGGGTATGCTTCGTACCAACCAGGCAAGGGATGGACGTATGGGCACATACAATGTAGATGCACAAGCTGGATATGGCGTAGGGAATGCATTGTACGATATTCGTTATTTGACGGATGAAACAGCTCATCTTCAGAATGAAGGATGGTCTGTAATGAACGACCCGTACTATGACGGAAAGCAGATTTTATTTAGAGATTACAACGGGCAGTTGGATGATGAGGTATTTAGCAGCAGTGCCATTACGCAAGACCATTACCTTAATATTACAGGTGGTAATGATAAAAGCACCTTTGCGAGCAGCTTGGGGTACTATAATGAAGATGGTATGATTAAAGGAACGGGGTTCAAACGTTTCAGTGGATCGTTTAACGGATCGTATAAGATTTTTCCGATATTAAATATCAAAGCCGGTGTTTCTTATGTATGGTCTACCCGACCGGAATTATGGATCGGTACTTATGAATTCTTTTATCGTACCCGTTCGCAGCGTCCTACATGGAATCCTTGGATGGAAGACGGAACTCCTGCCTCAGGGGGTGGCACTGGGGATGGTAATCCGGCTTACTATCGTGATTTGCTGACCCAAAAGAACAGTACAGCACGTGCCACATACAATATCGGCTTTACGTTGGATATTCTTCCAAAGGAACTGGTTTTGAACGGAAACGCTTCTTTATTGAACTATCAGTATCAGAGAGAAAAATTTGACAAGGCCTATCAAACACAGACAGCTTCTACGCCCAATACAACTCGCAATGCGGAAGCTTGGATTCAAAAATACAATCAGATTCAGCTTAATGCTTCATTGACATATACCAAGACGTTTGCCGAAAAGCATAATTTGGATGCAATGATTGGCGGAGAGTATTATACTTACAATCAATTTGATTTTGAAGCTAAGACACAAGGTTCTCCTACGGACGATGTCCCGACCTTGAATGTTGGTTCTGAAAGGACTTTCACTCGTACCGAAAAAACGGCTTATCGCATTCTTTCTGGTTTCGGTCGTGTCAATTATAACTACAATATGAAATATCTGTTGTCTTTTACAGCTCGTTATGACGGAATTTCTCGTTTGAAAGACAATCGTTGGGGATTCTTCCCGGGAGTATCTGTAGGGTGGAATATTATGGAAGAAGATTTTTGGAAAGAATCCAAAGTGTCCGACATCGTTTCTAATTTGAAACCGCGTCTCAGTTATGGTGTGAATGGTAATGTAAATGGTATCGGAAATTATGAAGTCTATGGAGAATACGCACAGGTGGATGCTAAAACTTATGGTGGGGCGACAGCTCTTTATAATAAAAAATTGCTCAATACCAACCTGCGGTGGGAACAGAGTCAGACCTTTGAGGTGGGATTGGATATCGGATTCCTGCAGAACAGACTTTCTTTTATTCTCGACTTCTACAGCCGTCGGACAAAGGATTTGCTGACCAAACAAGCATTGCCTGGATATACCGGATTCTCGGATATTGTAACGAATATGGGTACGTTGCGCAACTCCGGTTTCGAAGCGGAAGTGAAAGCAAATATCATCAACAAGGGTGGTTTCACATGGGATATGACTGCGAATATCACTTCTGTTGCCAACAAGATAATTTCATTACCTTATAACAATGTTGAGAACAACCGCGTAGGCGGTTATGAAGTAGCGGCTGGTAAAGTAGATGCTGATGGCAAGTTTCCGACCAAATGGATTGCCGGTCGTCAGGAAGGCGGTAAACTGGGAGAACTGGTTGGATACAGACAGCAGCATGTTTTCAAAGACTGGGATGACGTAAAGCAACACGCAAATTTACGTGTGGATGAAGTTGCCAACTTGTATGGTCCCGGACTGGCTGATCAGATCAACCCCGCTACCGGAAAGACTTATAAGGAATCTTCGGGATGGCAACCTATTGAGCCGGGTGACGCTTGTTGGGAGGATATCAACGGTGATAATATTATTAACGGTTACGACCGTTCCGTAATGGGTAATATCTTCCCGAATGTCACGGGTGGTTTCTCTACTACATTCGGATATAAAGGTCTGTCACTCTATGCCCGTTTCGACTATGCTTTGGGGCACACCTTATACAATGACTTGAAAGCGCGTTCGTTGGGACAATATCAGGGGCAATTCAATATCATTACGGATGTGAAAGATATGTGGAGCGAAGCAAATCCGAACTCAGACCTTACGAAGTTCTACTATGCCGACCAGTTGGCAAAGAAGAATATTACCCGTTCGAATAATGCTTCTACTGCAGCCGACAACAACAGCTCCCGTTATTATGAAAAGGGTGATTATCTGGCTTTGCGCGAAATCACATTGAGCTATCAGTTGCCGAAATCGCTTATTAGCAAGGCGCACTTGACAGAAGCATCTGTGTACGTCACCGGACAGAACTTATTCTATATCACCGGATATGATGGTGTATCTCCTGAACCAGCTGTATCGACTACATATGGTCGTGGTATTGACAATGGACGTTATCCTACTCCGAGAACATTTTTGTTCGGTTTATCTCTAACATTCTAATTTAACAGGACTCAAAAAGGAATAGAATTATGAAAAATATATTCAAATATTTATGGGTAAGTGCAGCTTTGCTGCCTTTCCTGACAGGATGTAACTCTTTGGATCTGGAGTCGGAAAGTACGATAACCGATGCCAACTATTGGAAGAGTGACACGCATTTCAGTGCTTTCAACGTTGGTCTGCATGCACAACTCAGAGAGCGTTCGTACAATTTCTTTATATTAGGTGAACCTCGTGCTGATATCTATGGTGATGCACCGTTCGGTGGTGAGGCAACTCAGGGCATGGAAATCTTCCCCGCCAATTCGCTGAACAGGGAGAACGTAGGGCTCAGTAATTTTGCTAATTTGTACGGAGTTATCAATCAGATAAATCTGATGATTGCCAAAACGGAAGATACTGGATTGCTGCCCGAAGCCACCAAAAAATATTATTTGGGAGAGGCCTATGGGATGCGTGCTTTTCTTTACTTTCACTTGCTCCGCTCATGGGGAGATGTCATTCTGCATTTGACTTACACCAGTGGTTCGACCATTGATTTGGCAAATATCCAAAAGGCTGCTTCGCCGGCAACGGAAGTGATGGCCCATATCAAAGAAGACATTACTGCGTCTGAGACGGCATTTAATGGTGATTATTCCTACAAATATGGAAAACATTACTGGTCGTTGGGAGCTACAAAAATGTTGAAAGGTGAAGTATACTTGTGGAGTGGCAAGCAGATGGGTGGTGGTGAAGCCGACTACCGTACTGCTAAAACGGCTTTGCAGGAAGTGGATAATTGTCCGGGTATCGATTTGGAAGATAACTTTACCAATGTTTTCGCCTATGCGAACAAGAAAAATAAAGAAATAATCTTCACCATTCATAATGGACGTGATGAATATAACATGTGGAATGGTAGTTTTAGAGGTAATCTTGTCCCTCAGCAAGCTTACATGACTTCCGGCAGTTATTTTGATGAGAACGGAGTTTCTTTTGCCGAAACGAAAGATGCTGAACTGAATGGTTTGATAAGATTTCAGATTAAAAAAGATTTTTATAATAAGGTATTCCGTGAAGGCGATACCCGTAAAGCAGGTTCTGTGAAAGCTGTTTATATGAAAGAGGGGGAAAACTTGGTATATAAGGCTTGTATCCCTTATAAATTTCAAGGAACAATGTTGCCCGGTGGTTCAGAGCGTGCATGGTTAGATGATTACCCTATTTATCGCTATGCAGACTGTTTGTTACTTCTTGCAGAGGCTAAAGCTTTGTTAGGTGAAGATATTGCTACGGAAATTAACACTGTTCGTAGACGTGCATACGGTGAGACCTATTTCGAGGCAAATAAAGCAACGGTGGCCTATCCGAATGAAAAAGGCGGTGAATTTTATTCCGGCAATCCGTTTGTGGCAGGTGATGATGACCCTATTGAAGCAGTCTTGAAAGAACGTTTGCGCGAATTGATGTATGAAGGAAAACGCTGGTATGATATACGTACTTTGGGTTATACGGCAAAATATTCTACAGCAAATGAAAAGCGGCTGCTATGGCCGATTGATGCCAATACACTGACCAATAATAGAGAGCTGGGGCAGACTGAAGGTTATCTCACCAGTGGAGAAGGTGAAGAATAATAATACTTCAGGTTGATAATCGAATAAAAACAAGAGGACGTATGTGTGGTTTAGCATATGCGTTCTCGCTTTTGTAATAGATGGTTTATTAATCGTGTGTTTTATAATAAATTATTTTATTAAATATGGAGGAAATTCGTTATAATTTTATATATTTGCAGCATGAAACATTTAAATAATACCATGAAAAAGAATCTATTTCTATCCATTATCTTTTCTTTCTGTGTGATTTTGCAGTCAGTTGCATCGGATACTGTATTTGTACGTGAAACTCAGATTCCAGTTTTGATTGAACGACAAGACAATGTATTGTTTATGTTGCGTTTGAACGCAAAAGAGAGTCGTGTTTTGGATGAAGTGGTTTTAAATTTTGGCAAAGATGTGAATGTGGCGGATATACAGTCTGTCAAGTTATATTATAGCGGTACGGAAGCCAGACAGAATAATGGAAAGAATTTCTTTGCTCCCGTGTCCTATATTTCCAGTCATACGCCGGGGAAGACATTGGCGGCAAATCCTTCCTATTCGGTTCATAAATCGCAAGTGGATAACCCAAAGCGGAAAGTTACATTGAAAGCCGACCAGAAACTTTTCTCCGGAATCAACTATTTCTGGATTAGTTTGCAGATGAAGCTGGGTGCTTCCTTGCTCGATAAGGTTTCGGTTGATATTGTAACAGTCAAGGTGGATGGTAAAGCTGCCCTTGTACATTCCGTTTCATCGGAAAATATAGCTCATAGGGTAGGAGTAGGAGTACGTCATGCCGGTGACGACGGTTCGGCAGCCTTCCGCATTCCGGGATTGGTAACTACCAATAAGGGGACATTGCTGGGTGTATATGATGTACGTTACAATAGCAGCGTTGATTTGCAGGAACATGTAGACGTAGGCTTGAGCCGTAGCGTAGACGGTGGCAAAAGTTGGGAGAAAATGCGTTTGCCTCTGGCTTTCGGTGAAACGGGCGACCTGCCTGCTGCACAGAATGGTGTCGGCGACCCTTCGATTCTGGTAGATACCAAGACCAACACAGTATGGGTAGTGGCAGCCTGGACACACGGAATGGGTAATCAGCGTGCCTGGTGGAGCTCCTATCCGGGAATGGATATGAATCATACAGCCCAGTTAGTGTTGTCAAAGAGTACGGATGACGGTAAAACGTGGTCTAAGCCCATCAATATAACAGAACAGGTGAAAGACCCTTCCTGGTATTTCCTACTGCAAGGGCCTGGACGCGGTATCACCATGCAGGATGGCACACTGGTATTCCCGATTCAGTTTATTGACTCTACCCGTGTTCCGAATGCGGGAATCATGTATAGCAAAGACCGTGGCGAGACATGGAAAATCCATAACTATGCACGTACCAATACTACAGAAGCCCAAGTGGCGGAAGTAGAACCGGGCGTACTGATGCTGAATATGAGAGATAACCGGGGTGGTAGCCGTGCTGTTTCCACTACTAAGGATTTTGGTAAGACTTGGACGGAACATCCCTCTTCCCGCAAAGCTTTGCAGGAACCGGTTTGTATGGCAAGCCTGATTAGCGTAAAAGCGAAAGACAATGCATTAAATAAGGATATTCTCTTATTCTCCAATCCGAATACGGTAAAAGGCCGTCACCACATCACAATCAAGGCCAGTCTGGACGGTGGCATCACCTGGCTGCCCGAACATCAGGTGATGTTGGACGAAGGTGAAGGATGGGGATATTCTTGTCTGACGATGATTGATAAAGAGACGGTTGGCATACTGTATGAAAGTAGTGTAGCCCACATGACTTTCCAGGCTGTCCGGCTGAAGGATATAATAAAATAGAGATATACACACGACCTGTAATCATGAAAAACAAATTAATATTATTCATATATTTTATAATTAACTTATACACAGTTTCAGTGGTAAAAGCAGGTGCTTGCCACCTGCTCCCCCAACCACAAAAGTTTACCCCCTCTCATACCTGTTTTCAAGTGAATAATGTGCGGCTTTCCACTCCTGTGCTTCAGCAGGAGTGGGAAGCTTTTGTCTTTGAAATGAGAGGGACTCTCTCGCCGAAAGCAACTGGTAGCATTGATGTGAAACTGTTGCCTTCTCTTCCCGGAATACCGATGAATCAGGAGGAAGCCTACCGACTGAACATCACAAAGAAGCGGATAACCGTTGAGGCCGTGACTGAACGTGGCGTTTATTGGGCCATGCAGACTTTAAGGCAACTGGCAGACACAAGAAACTCGAAAACACAGATTCGGGGAGCTGAAATCATCGACTGGCCTGCTTTCCGTATTCGTGGCTTTATGCAGGATGTAGGACGGAGTTACATTTCACTCGAAGAACTCAAACGTGAAATCGCCGTACTTGCCAAGTTCAAAATCAATGTCTTCCACTGGCATCTGACTGAGAATCAATCATGGCGTCTGGAAAGCAAGATATTCCCGATGTTGAACGATAGCGCAAACACCACCCGGATGCCCGGCAAATATTACACGCTGGAAGAAGTCAAAGAACTGGTCGCATTCTGTAAGGCACATCACGTGATGTTGATTCCTGAAATAGATATGCCGGGACACAGCGCTGCCTTTATACGTACCTTCCGCCACGATATGCAAAGCCCCGAAGGGATGAAGATATTGAAACTCCTGTTGGATGAAGTCTGTGAAACGTTTGATGTACCTTATTTGCATATCGGCACGGATGAAGTGCAGTTTACCAATTCCCGTTTTGTACCCGAAATGGTAGCCTACGTGCATTCCAAAGGCAAGAAAGTGGTTTCCTGGAATCCGGGCTGGCACTACAAACCCCGAGAAATAGACATGACCCAGCTATGGAGTTACCGTGGAAAGGCGCAGGAAGGTATTCCCGCCATTGATTCACGTTTCCATTATCTGAACCATTTTGATACCTTTGGTGATATCATCGCATTGTACAACAGCCGTATATATAATAAGGAACAAGGAAGCGATGACCTTGCAGGAACCATTCTGGCTATCTGGAATGATCGGTTGGTCAACACCGAATGGGAGATGATTATTGAAAATAATTTCTATCCCAACATGCTGGCTATGGCAGAGCGTGCCTGGAAAGGCGGCGGAACGGAATATTTTGATAAGAGCGGAACAATACTTCCCACAGACGAGCAATCAGAGTTGTTCAGGAACTTCGCCGATTTTGAACGCCGTCTGTTATGGCATAAGGAACACACCTTTGCCGGTTATCCCTTTGCCTATGTCCGTCAGACAAATGTGAAATGGAACATTACGGACGCTTTTCCGAATGAAGGGGATTTGGCAAAGGTCTTCCCGCCGGAAGAAGCCTTGCAGGATAGTTACAGCTATGAAGGAAAGACCTATCGGGTACGTCCCGCTATTGGTGCCGGAATCTATCTCCGTCATGTGTGGGGCACCCTTATCCCCGGATTCTATAAAGAACCGGAAGAGAACCATACAGCTTATGCCTATACCTATGTTTATTCGCCGATAGAACAGACAGTAGGCTTGTGGGCTGAATTTCAGAATTACGGACGTTCGGAAGCCGACCTTCCCCCTTTGCAGGGAAAATGGGACTATAAGGGAAGCCGTATCTGGATAAATGGAAAGGAAATTATCCCTCCTGTCTGGACAGCCACCCACCGGACTAAGAGTAATGAAATAGCTTTAGGCAACGAGAATTGTGTAGCGCGTCCCCCTTTGGAAGTGCATCTGCAAAAAGGATGGAACAAAGTACTTCTGAAATTGCCGGTAGGAAAGTTCGTTACCCCCGAAGTACGGTTGGTGAAATGGATGTTCACCACTGTCTTTGTCACTCCCGACGGGCAGAAGGCGGTGGACGGACTCATTTACTCACCGGATAAAACACTAAAGTGACCTGTCAATCAGAAGGGAGATATTTATGGATATGCCATGAGCTGATTTGAATATGCTATAATGAAAAACGGATATGCTATAATGAAAACTGAATATGCTGTAATGAAAAAAAAAGATATACTAATGAGTAAATAAAAGGAATAACCATGAGGAAGAACTTTTTTTTAGCGGTCATATTGACCCTGTCTTTGGCATGCCATGCGCAGGAACGCAAATATTCTACGTTTTATTACCAGCGTGCCACGTTGTTTGAAGAACTGCCTGTCACTTCCAATGACATTATTTTCTTGGGAAACAGCATCACGAACGGCGCCGAATGGTCGGAGCTGTTTCATAACAAACATATCAAGAACCGCGGAATCAGTGGTGATATCTGCATGGGAGTATATGACCGCTTGGATGCTATCCTGAAAGGTAAACCAGCTAAGATATTTCTTCTGATAGGCATAAATGACGTTAGCCGGGGAACTTCTGCCGATACCATTATAGCCCGTATCGGCATGATTGCCCAGAAGATAAAGGCGGATTCGCCGAAGACGAAGCTATATCTGCAAAGTGTTCTTCCGTTGACCGACCATTACGGTATGTTCAAAGGGCATACTTTGCGTTGGCAGGTCATTCCCGAAATCAATAAAGGATTAGTCCGTCTCGCAGAAAAAGAAGGAGCGACTTATATAGATTTGTACTCTCATTTTGTAGACGAGGAAACCGGAAAGATGAATACTGCTTACACGAATGACGGACTGCATCTTCTTGGAAAAGGGTATCGGAAATGGGTGGAGATTGTAAAACCTTACATCGGAAAGAAATAAAAGTCAGGAAAATAAAAGTCGAAAAGAAATACATACCGGAAAAAATAAATGAAAAAGATTTTACTATTATCCGTCTGTCTGTTCGTTTGTTGGGCATTGTTTGCCCAACAACGGATAAAGGTTGCATGTGTAGGAAACAGTATCACCTACGGAACCGGACTGGCTGACCGTGCAACGCAATCTTATCCCGTACAGTTACAGAAATTGTTGGGAGAGCATTATGAAGTTGAAAACTTCGGGAAGCCCGGCGCCACCCTGCTCAATCAGGGACACCGTCCATATACACGACAGGAAGAATACCGCAAAGCATTGGATTTTGCAGGAGATATTGTGGTCATCCATCTGGGAATCAATGACACCGACCCTCGTGACTGGCCCAACTATCGTGATTCCTTTGTGACAGACTATTTGAATCTGATGGATACATTCCGCAAGGCAAATCCCGATGTTCGGATTATCATCGCGCGGATGACTCCGATTGCCGACCGTCATAACCGTTTCCTTTCGGGGACCCGCGACTGGCACGGCGAGATGCAGACAGCTATCGAAACGGTAGCACATTATGCCGGTGTGCAGTTAATAGATTTTCGAGAACCGCTTTATCCCTATCCTTTCTTGCTGCCAGACGCCGTTCATCCTACCGCTGAAGGGGCTGCGATAATGGCGAAAACAGTTTATTCGGCTATCACCGGAGATTATGGCGGCTTGAAGTTATCTCCGCTTTACATGGATAATATGGTTCTTCAGCGCGATACCCCCTTGCTGATTCACGGGACAGCTAATGCGGGTGAACAAGTGACAGTCCGCATAGACCATCAGCAGTGGATAACTAAAGCTGCACTAGACGGAAAATGGTCGGTGAAATTATCACCGTTGAAAGCCGGTGGCCCTTACACGCTGACCATCTCCACTTCTCAAAGAATCTTGAAATATACAAATGTGCTGGCAGGGGAAGTGTGGCTGTGTTCCGGTCAGTCGAATATGGAATTTATGTTGCGGCAGGCCACTACGGGCAAAAAAGACATCCCCCAAGCCGCCGATGAACAGTTGCGTCTGTATGATATGAAAGCACGCTGGCGCACGGACGCGGTGCAATGGGACGCTTCCGTCCTTGATTCCCTGAATCATCTCCAATATTATAAAGATACTGAATGGGCAATCTGTACTCCCGCCAATGCTGCCCGTTTCTCGGCCATCGCTTATTATTTCGGCCAGATGTTGCGGGATAGCTTGAAAGTTCCGGTGGGGTTGATATGTAACGCTATCGGTGGTTCGCCTACCGAATCGTGGGTTGATCGGAATACACTGGAATACCAGTTCCCGGCTATATTAAAAGATTGGACGCATAATGATTTTATACAAGACTGGGTGCGCGGACGGGCTGCATTAAATATCAAACAGTCGGAAGAGAAACTCCAGCGCCACCCTTACGAACCTTGCTATCTGTACGAATCGGGCATCCGTCCGTTGGCGCAGTATCCCGTCAGGGGTGTTATCTGGTATCAGGGAGAATCGAATGCTCATAATTACGAAGCTCACGAGAAACTTTTTAAGTTGTTAATCGGCAGTTGGCGTAAAAACTGGGGGAGTGAGACGCTGCCCTTCTACTATGTACAACTTTCCGGTATTGCCCGTCCTTCATGGCCGTGGTTCCGCGACAGCCAGCGCAGGATGATGAACGAAATACTGAATACGGGTATGGCGGTATCGAGTGATTGGGGCGATTCACTGGATGTACATCCCAGAAATAAGAAGCCGGTGGGAGAACGCTTGGCTCGTTGGGCATTGAACAAGACGTATGGAATGTGCCATGTACTGCCTTCCGGCCCGTTATTCCGCCAAGCCGATTTTCGGGAAGGCGCTGTATATATAATCTTTGATTATGGCGAAGGCTTGAGAAGTTCCGACGGTCAATCTTTGTGTACGTTTGAAGTAGCCGAAACGGATGGCGTTTATTACCCCGCAGTTGCCGAAGTGGAAGAGGGGAGAACTTGCGGGGCAGAAACGGGACGGATAAAAGTATATAGCGAACAGGTAAAGCATCCGCGATATGTCCGGTATGGCTGGCAGCCTTTCACGCGGGCGAATCTGGTAAATAAAGATGGGCTACCTGCTTCTACCTTCAAAGCCGAAGCACCGGAGTCGTTCGTCAAAAGCATTGACTTGCAGAAAATGAAAGGATTCCCGAAATCAGAGAAAGGTATTGAATCGGGTGTTTCTGCCTGCTATTCAGGAATCCTGAGCGGAAAGCTATTGATAGCCGGCGGCTGTAACTTTCCCGGAACACCTGCCAGTGAAGGTGGAAAAAAGAAATACTACCAAGGCATTTATGTAGCGGAAATGAATCCCGACACGCTGCTTCTTTGGAAAAAAGTAGGCGGGCTTCCTGCACCTGCCGCATACGGAGTTTCCGTATCTTGTCCCGACGGCATTATCTGTGCAGGCGGAATGAACGACCACGGCGCATTGACCGGCGTTTACAAAATCCGGTGGGACGAAAAGAAAGGCAAAGTCTTCCTGGAAACTCTACCCGATTTGCCCTACGCCTTAGACAATATGTACGGAACACTAGCCGGTAGCCAACTTTTTATCACCGGTGGAAATAGAAGTGAAAAAAAAACAAATAGAAACGGAAAGCCTTCAAACTCTTTTCTTTGCCTTGACTTAAACAATCCCGCGGCAGGTTGGCAACAACTTCCCGAATTTCCCGGAGCACCGCGTCTGCAACCCGTCTGTGCCGGGGAGTACAAGGATGGCGAAGCCCGTATTTACCTGTGGGGCGGATTTGCCGCTTCCACCGATGGCAATCCTGCCACACTTTCCACTGACGGCTATTGCTATTCATCCACGTCCCGGCAATGGACTCGCATAGCCACTCCGACGGGAAACAATGGTGAAACCATATCTTTGGGTGGCGGGACAGCCATTGCCATCAATGAAAACCTGATTCTTTGTACCGGTGGAGTGAATAAGGATATATTCCTCGCTGCTCTTCGACACCCTGAAAAGGACTATCTTCTCCATCCCGCCGAGTGGTACAAATTCAATGACCGGATATTAGTATATGACATCCATCAGAATACATGGCAGGAAGTTGCCCGTACACCGCAAACGGCACGTGCGGGAGCGTCATTGGTAGGATGGAACAAAACATATTACAACATAAACGGAGAATTGAAGCCGGGCGTCCGTACTTCTGAAATAATTAGGATAACGGTTGAATAATAAAAAGAATAACAGATGTAAACAACATATTTTGTTAAATTATCAGTGAAATTTGCTGAAAAAACAATATCTTTGAATCCGTTAATATCTAATGCCCCCACTATGATGATTAATTTGATCGGAAAAAAGGCTCAAATAGCATGTGGATTACTATGCTGTTGCAGTATGGCATATGCACAGAGCAATGACAATTCCGAAGTTGTCGTTCTAAATACAGGTTGGGAATTTTCCCAGGCAGGAACAGAGCTGTGGCAATCGGCACAGGTTCCGGGCACCGTTCATCAGGACCTTATCTACCATAAACAAATACCCGATCCTTTTTATGGCATCAATGAACAAAAGATTCAGTGGGTGGAAAATGAAGACTGGGAATACCGGACTGCTTTTACAGTTACCCCCGAACAACTGAAACGGGATGACGCCCAATTGGTTTTTGAAGGTCTTGACACATACGCCGATGTATACCTCAATGGAGCATTGTTGCTGAAAGCCGATAACATGTTTGTCGGTTATACCATACCTGTCAAGTCCCAACTCCGTATCGGAGAAAACCTTCTTCACATCTATTTTCATTCCCCCATCCGGCAGACACTGCCTCAATATAACTCGAACGGATTCAACTATCCGGCAGACAACGACCATCACGACAAACATTTAAGCATATTCTCCCGTAAAGCCCCTTACAGTTATGGCTGGGACTGGGGAATCCGCATGGTGACCAGCGGCATCTGGCGTCCGGTGACCATCCGTTTTTATGACGCAGCTTCTATCAGTGACTATCACGTAAAGCAACTCGCACTGACCGACCAGCTCGCAAATCTGTCTAATGAATTAGAAATAAACAACATACTCTCCCGGCCACTTCAGGCAGAGGTGAGAATCAATACCTCATTCGAAAGAAGTGCAGAAAAAAGCATCAGCCAGGCAATCACCTTACAGCCCGGAATCAATCATGTTTCCATACCTTCCGAAGTGGCATCCCCCGTACGTTGGATGCCGAATGGATGGGGAAAGCCCGCCCTGTATGATTTCTCCGCTCAAATCATAGTAGAAGATAAAGTCGTAGCCGAGCAATCGCACCGGATAGGACTGCGTACTGTTCGCCTCGTTAATGAAAAAGATAAAGACGGAGAATCCTTCTATTTTGAAGTAAATGGTGTACCTATGTTTGCCAAAGGAGCCAATTACATCCCCCAGGATGCACTCTTGACTAACGTCACTACCGAACGCTACCAAACCTTATTCCGCGACATCCGCGAAGCGAACATGAATGTCATTCGTGTATGGGGAGGTGGAACGTACGAAGATGACCGTTTCTATGACCTGGCAGATGAAAACGGAATACTGGTGTGGCAAGACTTCATGTTTGCCTGCACTCCCTATCCGTCCGACCCCACCTTTCTGAAAAGGGTAGAGGCGGAAGCCTGCTATAACATCCGTCGCCTTCGCAATCATGCTTCCCTGGCGATGTGGTGCGGCAATAACGAAATACTGGAAGCCTTAAAATATTGGGGATTCGACAAGAACTTCCCGCCCGAAATCTATCAGGAAATGTTTCGAGGCTACGACAAACTGTTCCATCAGCTCCTTCCAGCCAAGGTTAAGGAACTGGATGCCGACCGTTTCTACATACACAGCTCCCCGTATTTTGCCAACTGGGGGCGTCCTGAATCCTGGGGGATAGGAGACAGCCATAACTGGGGAGTCTGGTATGGTCAAAAAACATTCGAGTCACTCGATACAGACCTGCCCCGTTTCATGAGCGAATTCGGTTTTCAGTCCTTCCCGGAAATGAAGACCATCTCCACTTTCGCCGCTCCGGAAGATTATCAGATAGAATCGGAAGTGATGAATGCTCATCAGAAAAGCAGCATCGGCAACGCCCTGATTCGTACCTACATGGAGCGCGACTATATCATCCCCGAAAAATTTGAAGACTTTGTCTATGTCGGACTAGTGCTGCAAGGACAAGGAATGCGTCACGGACTGGAAGCACACCGCCGGAACCGTCCTTACTGTATGGGTACCCTGTATTGGCAACTGAATGACAGCTGGCCGGTAGTATCCTGGTCGAGCATCGACTATTACGGTAATTGGAAAGCCCTGCATTACCAAGCCAAACGAGCCTTTGCTCCAATCCTCATCAATCCTATCCGGCAAAACGACAGCCTCAATATCTACCTGATTTCCGACTGTCCGGACACCAAAGACCACCTGATGTTGGAAATGAAAGTAACAGACTTTGACGGAAAGAAACAAGGCAAGCCTATACGACTCAACACATTGACAGTTCCGGCTAACACTTCCCAATGCGTGTACCGTATAAAAAACGACACCTGGCTATCACCGGAAGAACAGCAACGCTGTTTCATGCAACTGACGCTGAAAGACAAGGCAGGAAACACCCTTGCCGAAACCGTATATTTCTTTAGAAAAACAAAAGACCTGCTTCTGCCTGAAACAACCGTTTCCTGCAAGATGAAACAGAAAGACGGCATGTGTGAACTGACATTGTTTTCTCCCGCTCTTGCAAAAGATGTCTTTATTGAAATTCCTTTGCAGGGAGCCCGTTTCAGCGACAACTTTTTCGACCTTCTTCCCGGAGAACGTAAAACGGTCGTCATCACTTCTCCCCAAATAAAGAAAGGAGAGGAGCTGCCTTTGACAATCAAACATATTCGTGAAACTTATAATTAATCTATTAATAACTTAACACTTAATTTTTTAGTTTATGAAGCAACTCTTTAAATTAACCGGATGTCTGGCACTAGCAGGACTTTTTGCCTCTTGCCAATCGGTGCAACAGGAAGCCAACTACCAGATCATCCCCATGCCACAAGAAATTGTAACCGCTCAAGGAAGTCCCTTCATCCTCAAGAGCAGTGTGAAAATTCTCTATCCGGAAGGAAACGAGAAGATGCAACGCAACGCAAAATTCCTGGCAGACTATCTGAAAACGGCTACCGGAAAAGATTTCGCCATTGAAGCCGGAACAGAAGGTAAAAACGCAATCGTACTGGCATTAGGCACGGAGAACGAAAATCCGGAATCCTACCAGATGAAAGTTACCGGTGACGGAATCACGATTACTGGTCCTACGGAAGCCGGCGTATTCTATGGCATCCAGTCCCTGCGCAAATCATTGCCTGTGGCTGTCGGTGCGGATATTGCCATGCCAGCCGTAGAAATCAATGACGCTCCCCGCTTTGGCTATCGTGGCGCGCATTTCGATACCAGCCGTCATTTCTTTACCGTGGATGAAATAAAGACCTACATCGACATGCAGGCTTTACATAACATGAACCGCCTCCACTGGCATATCACCGACGATCAAGGTTGGCGTCTGGAAATCAAAAAATACCCGAAACTGACTGAAATCGGTGCTAACAGAACAGAAACAGTCATCGGACGTAACTCCGGCGAATACGACGGCAAACCTTACGGTGGATTCTACACCCAGGAACAAGCCAAAGAAATTGTAGATTATGCAGCCGAACGCTACATCACCGTTGTTCCCGAAATCGACCTTCCGGGACACATGCAAGCTGCCCTTGCCGCTTACCCTGAACTGGGTTGTACCGGTGGTCCATACGAAGTATGGAGACAATGGGGTGTATCCGAGGATGTGCTTTGCGCCGGAAACGACCAAGTATTGAAATTCTTGGAAGATGTTTATGGTGAATTGATTGAAATCTTCCCATCACAATATATTCATGTAGGGGGCGACGAATGCCCGAAAGTAAGATGGGAAAAATGTCCGAAGTGCCAGGCACGTATCAAAGCATTGGGATTGAAGTCAGATCAGAGCCACAGCAAAGAAGAACGTTTGCAGAGCTTTGTCATCAACCATATTGAGAAATTCCTGAACGACCACGGACGTCAAATCATCGGTTGGGATGAAATCCTCGAAGGCGGACTTGCTCCGAATGCTACCGTGATGTCATGGCGTGGTGAGAAAGGTGGTATCGAAGCTGCGAAGCAGAAACACGATGTCATCATGACACCGAACACCTATCTGTATTTCGACTACTACCAAGCTAAAGACATCGAAAACGAACCGTTCGGTATCGGTGGTTATCTGCCGATGGAAAGAGTGTATAGCTACGAGCCGATGCCGGCTTCTCTTACTCCGGAAGAACAGAAATACATCAAGGGAGTGCAAGCCAACCTCTGGACAGAATACATCGCTACCTTCCCGCATGCACAATACATGGTATTGCCTCGTTGGGCTGCTTTGTGTGAAATTCAGTGGTCCAGCCCCGAAAAGAAAAACTATGCCAACTTCCTGTCCCGTCTTCCACAACTGATTAAGTGGTACGATGCAGAAGGATACAATTACGCTAAACACGTATTTGACGTACAAGCCGAGTTTGACCCGAATCCGGCAGAAGGAACAATGGACGTTACCCTGTCTACCATCGACGGTGCCCCTGTTTACTATACATTAGACGGCACAGAACCTACTGCCGCTTCCCCCGTTTACGAAGGAGTATTGAAAATCAAGGAAAATGTAACCCTGTCCGCCAAAGCCATTCGTCCCAACGGCGAAAGCAAGACAGTGACAGAGAAGATTGATTTCAGCAAATCCAGCATGAAGCCGATTGTAGCCAATCAGCCTATCAATGAACAATACCTGTTCAAAGGAGCTTCCACTTTGATAGATGGTCTGAAAGGAAATAGCAGCTATAAGTCAGGCCGTTGGATCGCTTTCAACGGAAACGACATGGATATGACTATCGACCTCCAGCAACCTACTGAAATCTCAAGCGTGGCAATCTCTACCAATGTAGCAAAAGGGGACTGGGTATTTGATGCCAGAAACCTGTCCGTAGAAACTTCAGATGATGGCAAGACCTTCAAAAAGATTGCTTCCGAAGAATATCCGGAGATGAAAGAGACAGACAAAGACGGAATCGTTGAGCACAAACTAACCTTTGCTCCTGTGACCACCCAATACGTGAGAGTCATTGCTTCACCGGAGAAATCACTTCCGGCATGGCATGGAGGAAAAGGTAAAAACGCATTTTTATTTGTAGACGAAATCAAAATTGATTAATGAATATAAGAAAAGAATACCCTAAAGTTTGTCTTTTCTTATGGATATTGGGGATGTGCTTCCATGCACATCCCATTCTGGCACAGTCCGTCATACCTGTCCCATTAAAAATGGAGCAGGGGACGGGCTCTTTTTTACTGTCAGAAAAGACTAAACTTTATACAAACCTGCAAGGTGGAGAAGCGGAACTCTGGGAGAATTACCTGAAAGCATTACCTGTTCAGCTGAAAGAAGCGAGAATGAAAGACAGGAAACAGATGCTTTTCTTATTGATAACCCCCAAGACTCCCCAATTGCCATCACCGGAAAGCTATACACTCTCCGTCACCCCTCAACGAATCGAGATCCGGGCAACTTCGGGAGCCGGATTATTCTATGGAATGCAAACCCTGTTACAGCTGATGCAACCGGCGGGCACAGGCAGCTATTCCGTAGCCTCTGTCGAGATAGAAGACACCCCGCGTTTTGCTTACCGCGGACTGATGCTGGACGTATCCCGCCATTTCTCTACCAAAGAGTTTATAAAGAAGCAGATAGATACATTGGCATATTACAAAATCAACCGTTTGCACCTGCATCTGACCGATGCGGCAGGCTGGCGGCTTGAAATCAAGAAATACCCTTTACTGACCGATTTTGCAGCCTGGCGTACAGACCCCACTTGGAAGAAATGGTGGAACGGTGGACGTAAATACCTCCGTTACGATGAACCCGGAGCTTCCGGCGGCTATTACACCCAGAACGATATTCGTGAAATACAGGAATATGCCCGTCAGCACTATATCACCGTGATTCCGGAGATTGAAATGCCTTCCCATTCGGAAGAAGTGCTGGCTGCCTACCCGCAGCTATCCTGTTCGGGAGAACCTTACAAGAACTCCGATTTCTGTGTCGGCAATGAAGAAACTTTCACCTTTCTGGAGAATGTACTGACGGAAGTCATGGAACTTTTCCCTTCCGAATACATTCATGTAGGAGGTGATGAGGCCGGTAAATCGGCTTGGAAGACCTGTCCGAAATGTCAGAAGAGAATGAAAGACGAGCATCTGGTCAATGTAGACGAGCTGCAAAGCTATCTGATACACCGTATCGAAAAGTTCCTCAACAATCATGGACGCCGTCTCTTGGGATGGGACGAGATTCTGCAAGGAGGCATTGCGCCCAATGCAACCGTTATGTCGTGGCGTGGAGAAGAGGGTGGTATCGCTGCTGTCACTTCCGGCCATCATGCCATCATGACACCGGGTGCATACTGTTATCTGGACAGCTATCAGGACGCCCCGTACTCCCAGCCGGAAGCTATCGGCGGCTACCTGCCATTGAAGAAAGTATATGCCTACGATCCTGTTCCCGCTTCTTTAACTGCGGAGCAGGCAAAGTTAGTCTACGGCGTGCAGGGCAACCTATGGGTGGAATATATCCCTACTCCCGAACACGTGGAATATATGATTTATCCCCGTATGCTGGCATTGGCGGAAGTAGCCTGGTCGGCTCCGGAACGTAAGTCGTGGCCCGATTTCCATACCCGCGCACTGTCAGCAGTGGCCGATTTACAGAAAAAAGGATACCATCCTTTTGATTTGAGCAAAGAAATCGGCAGCCGTCCCGAATCTCTTCAACCAGTCAGCCATTTGGCGCTCGGTAAAAAAGTGATCTATAACTCCTCCTATAGCCCCCATTATCCCGCACAAGGCAACACAGCCCTGACAGACGGCATACGTGGTGACTGGACTTATGGTGATGGTTCATGGCAAGGATTTATCTCGGACAACCGTCTCGATGTGACGATTGATATGGAAAAAGAAACCCCTATCCATTCCGTCACCACCGCTTTTATGCAAGTGGTCGGCGCGGAAGTATTCCTGCCGGAGACAGTGATTATTTCCATTTCCGATGATGGAATTAACTTCACGGAGTTGCAAAAACAACACTTTGAAGTGAGCAAAGAAACCCCTATCCGGTTTACGGATATTTCATGGCAGGGAGAAGCCAAAGGAAGATACGTACGTTACCAGGCACAGGCCGGAAGCGAATTCGGAGGGTGGATATTTACGGATGAGATAATCGTGAAATAGACATTGT
The DNA here is from genome assembly GCF_002632415.2 of Bacteroides celer. Classification (NCBI taxonomy): domain Bacteria; kingdom Pseudomonadati; phylum Bacteroidota; class Bacteroidia; order Bacteroidales; family Bacteroidaceae; genus Bacteroides; species Bacteroides celer. The sequence goes on from NZ_CP178209.1 coordinate 2,500,086, forward strand.
CAATATCATTTATGAATAAAAGAGGGAATCTATTCAACCAGATTCTCTCTTTTTTTGTTATATTTGTATTATTACCTTAAAAACTAAGAATATGGTACAACACGCTAGACTCATTTTCTACACCCTTCTTCTTCTGGTAATCCCGTGCGAGAGCACCTTGGCGCAGAAGATTCCCGTCACGCCCATAGACTCATTGATAACTGTTGGATATGCCACCGGAAGTTTGAAAACCCTCTCCGGTTCCGTAGAGAAGATTACGGAGACACAGATGAATAAAGACCAGATAACGAACCCTTTGGAAGCAATCCGCGGACGTGTGCCGGGCTTGACTATCCAACGCGGGTCAAATGGTCCGGCAGCCTTGGATGCAGTACGCCTGCGGGGAACTACCTCACTGACCAGTGGCAATGACCCTTTGATAATCGTCGACGGAGTATTTGGTGACTTGAGTATGCTCACCTCCATTTACCCTACGGATATTGAGAGCTTCACCATTCTGAAAGACGCTTCCGAAACCGCACAATACGGTTCACGAGGAGCTTCCGGTGTGATCGAGGTCACCACTAAAAAAGGAATGAGCGGCAGAACACAGGTAGCCTACAACGGTAGCTTCGGAATTTCCACCGTCTACAAGAATCTGAAAATGCTGTCCGGCGATGAGTACCGCCGTGTCGCCTCGGAACGCGGGATTTCCATTCTGGATAAAGGAAATAACACCGATTTTCAGAAAGAGATTGAACAGACAGGACTACAACAAAACCATCACATCGCCTTTTATGGCGGTTCCAGTGAGTCCAGCTATCGCGTTTCTCTTGGTTTCATGGATCGTCAGGGAGTGATTTTGAATGAAGACATGAAAAACTTCACTTCGAATATGAACATGAATCAGAAAATGTTCGACGGCTTCCTGAACTGCGAGCTGGGAATGTTCGGTTCCATTCAGAAGAATCATAATCTGGTGGATTATCAGAAAACGTTCTATTCGGCAGCCACATTCAACCCCACCTATCCCAACCATAAAGACCCCGTCACCAATTCCTGGGACGGAATAACGACTGCCAGCCAAATCACCAATCCATTGGCATGGATGGAAGTGCAGGACGATGATGCCACTTCGCACATCAGCACGCACGCCCGTCTGACTTTCAATCTGCTGGAAGGACTGAAACTAAACCTCTTCGGTGCCTATACCTATAATATCGTGGAAAATTCGCAATACCTCCCCACCTCCGTCTGGGCGAACGGCCAGGCTTACAAAGGAACCAAAAAGCGAGAATCCTTGCTGGGCAACATGATGCTGACCTATAAGAAAAACTGGAAAAAACATTTCTTTGACGTGTTGGCACTTGCCGAACTTCAAAAAGAAACCTACACGGGATATTATACAACAGTAAGCAATTTCAGCACCGACAAATTCGGGTATAATAATCTTCAGGCAGGCGCACTCCGCTTGTGGGAAGGCACTAATTCTTACTACGACCAACCCCGTCTGGCATCTTTCATGGGACGTTTCAACTATACATACGCCGACCGCTACGTACTGACGCTGAACGCCCGTACAGATGCTTCCTCCAAATTCGGAGCGAACCATAAATGGGGATTCTTCCCCTCCGCATCTGCCGCATGGGTGATTAGTGAAGAAGAATTTATGAAGCAGTTGCCGATGGTGGATAATCTGAAATTCCGTATTGGCTATGGTCTGGCAGGTAATCAGAGCGGGATTGACTCATACACTACATTGAACCTTGTAAAGCCGAACGGTGTAGTCCCCGTCGGAAACTCCGCCGTCGTATCTTTAGGAGACTTACGGAACACAAATCCCGACCTGAAATGGGAAGTGAAACATACCTTTAATACCGGTATCGACGTAGCTCTTTTCGGCAACCGCCTGCTGCTTTCCGCCAACTATTACAACTCCCGAACCACAGACATGCTTTACCTTTACAACGTAAGCGTACCGCCTTTCACCTATAACACCTTACTTGCCAACATCGGTTCCATGCGCAACTGGGGTACGGAAATCGCCATCGGCATCACCCCCTTGAAGACCAAGGATATGGAACTGAATATCAATGCCAATATCACTTTCCAGCGCAACAAACTGCTCTCATTAAGCGGTATGTACAACGGCGAAATGCTTTCTGCCCCCGAATATAAAAGTCTTGCCAGCCTCGACGGAGCCGGCTTTCACGGAGGATACAACCACATCGTATATCAGATGGTGGGTCAACCGTTGGGCGTGTTCTATCTTCCCCACAGTACGGGACTCGAATCCGATGGAAACGGTGGATACACCTATGGCATCGCCGATCTGAATGGCGGAGGTGTCAGCCTTGAAGATGGTGAAGACCGCTACGTGGCAGGACAAGCCGTACCTAAAACGATTCTTGGCTCCAACATCAGTTTCCGCTACAAGCGTTTCGACCTGTCTTTGCAGGTTAACGGAGCTTTCGGACATAAAATTTACAACGGAACCTCCCTGACCTATATGAACATGAATATATTTCCCGACTATAACGTAATGAAGAAAGCCCCGAAACAGAACATCAAGGATCAAACCGCCACCGACTATTGGTTGGAAAAGGGAGATTATGTCAACTTCGACTATGTGACGCTGGGTTGGAACGTGCCGATTGAGAAAGTACAGAAACTGAAGAAATATGTCCGTTCCCTGCGTCTGGCATTTACAGTCAACAACCTGGCAACTATTTCCGGTTATTCGGGACTTTCACCTATGATTAACAGTTCAACGGTGAACTCCACTTTAGGCGTGGATGATAAACGGGGATATCCGTTGGCGCGGACGTATACACTGGGATTGAGTATTAACTTTTAATGGAGGAGGAGATGATGAAACAATATATGAAAAATAAAAGTCGGTTAGGATTCTTTCTGGCAATGTGCCTGGGTTTATTCTCATGTAGTAAGTTTTTGGAGGAAAATCCGAAAGATAAGTTACCCGAAGATGACGTTTACAATACAATCTCGGAAGTATATCTCAATGCAGTAGCTTCGCTTTATACATACGTAGGCGGTTATAGTGATAGTCAGGGATTGCAGGGAACGGGTAGGGGAGTCTACGACCTGAACACCTTTACCTCCGACGAAGCCATTATCCCCACCCGTGGAGGTGACTGGTATGACGGTGGTTTTTGGCAAGGACTTTACCTGCACGATTGGGGAATAGAGAATGATGCCATTCAGGCTACATGGGAATATCTCTATAAAGTCGTCATGTTAAGTAACAAATCACTGGAACGGATAGACAAATTCGCCGAAACTCATTCCGCTACGGAACTGCCGGCATACCGTGCCGAAGTACGTGCCATGCGGGCTATGTATTATTATTACCTGATGGATTTGTTCGGACGCATCCCGCTAGTTCAATCCTCTTCCGTAGCAATGAAAGATGTAGTGCAAAGTGAACGGAAAACGGTCTTTGACTTTGTTGTCAAGGAATTGCAAGAGGCGGCTCCTTTGTTGAGCGATGCACATAGCAACCAGTCCGGCCCTTACTATGGCCGTATCACTCGCCCCGTGGTAACTTTCCTACTGGCCAAACTGGCTTTGAACTCCGAAGTTTATACAGACAATGATTGGACGGACGGACAACGCCCGGATGGAAAAAATATAAAGTTCACAGTGAACGGCAGCGAACTCAATGCCTGGGAAACAGTCATCTACTATTGTGACCAACTCAAGACTATGGGCTACAAACTGGAACCGGAATACGAAACGAATTTCTCTATATTCAACGAACCGTCCGTAGAGAATGTCTTCACTATCCCGATGAACAAAACTCTGTACACCAACCAGATGCAATATCTCTTCCGTTCCCGCCACTATAATCACGCCAAGGCTTACGGACTAAGCGGTGAGAACGGTCCCAGCGCCACCATTGAAGCCCTCGAAGCTTTCGGTTATGAAACCGCGGAACAAGATCCCCGTTTTGATATTTGCTATTTTGCAGGAATTGTCCACGACCTGAAAGGAAACATAATCAAACTGGATAATGGAACGGTACTGGAATATCTGCCCTGGAAAGTATCTCTGGATATAACAGACACCCCATACGAACAAACCGCAGGAGCCCGCATGAAAAAGTATGAAGTCGACCCGACTGCCACAAAAGACGGTAAGTTGATGGAGAATGACATTGTATTGTTCCGCTATGCAGACGCTTTGTTGATGAAGAGTGAAGCGAAAGTCCGGAACGGAGCAAACGGAGATGAAGAACTCAATGAAGTTCGTAGCCGTGTCAACGCTTCTCCCCGCACTGCCACTTTAGAGAATATCCTTGCCGAACGTCAGCTGGAACTGGCTTGGGAAGGATGGAGACGACAGGACTTAGTCCGCTTCGGGAAGTTTACAAGAGCTTACAGCAGCCGTCCGCAACTGCCGGATGAAGCAAGTGGCTATACAACTGTATTCCCTATACCGGAGAAAATACGGGTGATGAATGAGAGGTTGAAACAGAATCCGGGGTATTAGGAAGAAGATAGTAGTAATCAAAATAAAAAATCCTCGATTTTCATCCGGAGAATCGAGGATTTATATTATTTGTTGCAGCAATCGAATTACTCAATCAAAACGAAATCATATTTTTCAAATTCACTCCCATTGATTATTATAGCAATTTGATGAAGCCCGAGATGGAATTTTCTCGTCGTAACCACGCGGAAAGAGTGCTTTCGCGTTATTCGTGTGGTAGAATTCCCAGTATATTCTTTTTCGCTGATTTTATGAACTTTCTTCGTCAGCGTTCCATTTGCTTTTTGGTAATAAATACCATATTCAAGCCGTATTTTGATTGTCTTATTGCTATGATTCAACAAGTTAAAACCAAACTCCAACGAATCCCCGACTTTAACCTTAGGACTTGAAATCTGAAAATCCTCCACACTAATATTATTTCTGATAGAATCAAAACCAAACAACTCCATCACCTCCGGAATCCCTTGCTTTAAGAGCGTCCGGCAACCGTGTTTAATAATCCAGTCTACCTCTTTCGATTCACCCTTCCATTTCTTTGCTAAATCAATGACAATTTCCGGATTATCTTTCGCAATATCATTCAAATTATTGGCAACGCTCAACCGTACAAATTTTGCCGGATCATTTTTAAGATTCTCCAAAATAGGAATAATAGGTGTCGGATCTTTCTTCAGATTCGGCAAAGCCATCGCCCAAGGCAAACGCGGACGGCAACCTTCTGACGCAAGCCGCCTTACTCCCCAATGCTCATGTTTCGACCAAACCAACATCTGCTTCATCATTTCATCCGGATATTTTATAATAAAAGGATGAGTCACAAACTCGCAACTTGTGAACTGCGTGATTTTCTCTATCGCCTTGACAGACGTTTCATAATCATCCAACCCATATTGCTCGACATAATTATCCAGAATCGCCCCATACTCCAGCATCAATCCAAACTTCGTATCATCTATCACCGAAAAATCAGGCCGCGTACTTTTTACATGATCCAACAACTCAAGAATCTTAGCGATTGCCTCTTTGTAATCTGCCGGCAAAAACTTTTTCAGAATGGTAGTGATATGTATGCAGCGCTGTTTAAGTTCCCTGCCTTCCCATTCATCATCCATAACTTGAGAAACAAACCCGTGAGCATCAAAATCATCGATAACAAGTTTCAAATCTTTCGTAAATAGATCGAAAAATTGCTCGTTGTACATATTCTTAAAAGGTTCTGCCATACTTGATTTATATATTTTAGTTAGAGCCCTGACTTATTGGATATATTGTTCAATAATACTATATCTTTCCTTTAAAGAATCAATATGCTTCACCTCCCCCTCGGTCATTCCTTTCATATTAACTCCACATTTCTCGCAAAAGGACGAATCAACAGGATTTTTATGTCCATTTTCGCATATATACTTCTCGCCATTATCTCTTGTAAACACACCGCCTTTTACAACTTCTATTTTTCCCGTATCCGGCAGGCTGTTTAAACACTCTAATATTGTTTTCATCCATTTTAAATCCTTGGCATCATAAGAATTCTTTGTTGCTGACAACAATCTCACCCCTTCGTGGATTTTTCCTTTCACTATTGTTTCATATATAGACTCACCATCAAAAAGACAGCACTCCTTTATTAGAATTCTTATCTTTTTGTGTTCAATATGCTGATAGATAACGGGAATGACGAAATCAGGAGGAGTGGCAGATAAAACCTGTTTGATGTTAGCCGCCTCTTCCGCATAATAATCGAGATCTATGGAGATATATCTTTTTATAAGACTTTCTATTATCTCTGTTTGCGGATATTCCAGTAAAAACTCTACCCATTCGGAAGTCAAAGGTACCGCATCTTTTATTTGCGAAATAATATACCGCCTGTCTATTTCCTTTTGCAAATCAGATTGACTGATGGATGTACGAATGATCTCCTCTTCAGATAATTCTTTATTATTAATTTCAATGATACAGGCCGTTCCGGAAACAGAAACCATAAACATTGATTTATCCTTACCGGAAATTTCATCAAAATCGACTCTGAAACCAACAATCGCATTTGCACCCAAGTTTAATGCTTTTTGTTTCAATGCCTTTGATGCTTCGCCGTATATAATTTCCAATTTTCTTCTATACGAGTCAGAACGTCCACCAAAAAAGTCAGTGAATGATGCAGCAAAATCGGAGAATATATTGGTACCTATCACGATATTGGAACAGATGGTATCTATATATTTTTTTATAGGACAACCCTCTATTGTGTTAGTCGTGGACATGATAAATTCGTTTCTCATAATATGAATTTTAAAGTGTTAGTATTTATTTTATGTCGCTTTACGTCCATTTGTTTGCTACACAAATATATGTCTTTTTTTTAAAAGGACAAGCCCTAAAAACAGAAGTGAGCCACAAAAAAGATTGCAGCTCACTTATACCTTATATATTATAGCAAAAAATTAATCGAAGAAACTCTTGAACTTCTTGAAAATCTTCTCCTTCACCGACGTGTTAGGTTTGAAGTTGTCCGAAGCCTCCATCTTTTCGAGCGTGCTCTTTTCCTCTTTATTGAGCGCTTCCGGCACATAGATACTGATGTTGACGAGTAAATCCCCTGTTCCGTACCCGTTCACATTCGGCAATCCCTTGCCGCGCAAACGGAGCACCTTACCCGGTTGAGTACCCGAATCAATCTTCACTTTCACTTTGCCGTCGATAGTCGGAATTTCCACGGCTCCGCCCAGAGCAGCAGTCGGGAAACTAAGCAACAGATTATAAATCAAATCATTCTCGTCGCGAATCAAGTCCTGATGCGGTTCTTCCTCTACGAGAATCAGCAAGTCGCCTGCCACACCGTTGTGTTTGCCGGCATTTCCTTTGCCACCCATAGAAAGCTGCATACCCTCTGCCACTCCGGCAGGGATTTTCACCGACACCACTTCTTCACCGTAAATGATTCCGTCGCCGCCACACTTCTTACATTTGTTCTTGATAATCTTACCCTCACCGCCACAAGTAGAACAAGTGACGCGAGTCTGCATAGTGCCCAGAATAGTCTGCTGGTTACGGATCACGGAGCCGCTGCCCTTACAAGTAGGACAAGTCTCCGAACCGCCGTCACCTTCGGCACCCGTGCCATGGCACTGGTCACACGGCACATATTTTTTGAGTTTAAATTTCTTTTCTACTCCGGTAGAGATCTCCTTCAGCGTCAGCTTCACTTTCACACGAAGGTCACTGCCGCGATACCGGCGTTGCTGTGAACCGCCACCGCCAAATCCGCTAAACCCTCCGAAGCCTCCCCCGAAACCGCCGCCGCGGCCACCGAAGATGTCGCCAAACATAGAGAAAATGTCATCCATCGACATCCCCTCGCCACCGAAACCACCGAACGGACCGCCATTGCCTGCCGCACCGCTCACTCCCGCATGACCGAACTGATCGTAACGCGAACGCTTTTCCGGGTTACTCAACACGTCATAAGCCTCGGCCGCCTCCTTAAATTTCTCTTCCGCCTCCTTATCCCCCGGATTCTTGTCAGGGTGATACTGGATTGCTTTCTTACGGTACGCTTTCTTAATCTCCTCTACTGTGGCTGTCTTCGTCACCTCCAATATTTCGTAATAGTCTCTTTTTTCTGCCATGCTTCTTTAAAAATTATGAGTTTTATGGGTTGCGAATCCTTATTCCCCTACTACCACTTTGGCGTGGCGCAACACTTTGTCGTTCAGTGTATACCCCGTCTGCACACAATCCAGAATCTTACCTTTCTGTGCTTCCGACGGTGCGGGGATTACCGCGATGGCTTCATGGAAATCAGTATCCAGCGGTTGGTCTTTCGTCTCGATGACTTTCACACCATTTTGAGCCAGAACAGCCATAAATTTATTGTAAATCAGTTCCACCCCTTCTTTTACGGCATTGACATCCGTTGCCGTTTCCATCGTCTTGATGGCACGTTCGAAGTCGTCCACTACCGGAAGAATACTGCCAAGACTCTTTTCGCCACCATTCAGGATCAGTTCGGCCTTCTCCTTTAAAGTGCGTTTACGATAATTGTCGAACTCGGCAGACAAGCGCAGATATTTATCCTTTTGCTCTTCAAGCGCTTCTTGAGCCTTTTCCAGTTCCTTTTCCAACTCCTCTTCATGAGTCAGCGGAGCGGTTCCCTCTGCTTGTTCGTTTTGCGGTTGGTCTTCCGCAGGATTGTGAGTTTCCTCCACATTCAGTTCCTCTTCCTTCATTTTTTTTTCTTTCGGATCCATCTTGGTATTTACTATTTTATTATTTACTATTTAGAAACACACGTTATCTATGCAAGATACCGCTTATAAACATACCGGACTGACCGGATGTCACAGATTTCGTCTGCAAAAACTTTGCCAAGTTGGCCGTTTTGCTAAAAAACGCAGCAAAGGTAACACTTTTATGTCAGATTGGCACATATCAGATAGCTCATAATTCATTTTAAATGTCTACCTTTGCACGCTCAAATAGTAAATAGTAACTAGTAAAATAGTAAATAATAAGATGATTACAGTTTCGAACGTATCGGTTCAGTTTGGTAAAAGAGTGTTATTTAATGACGTAAACCTGAAGTTTACGAGTGGTAATTGTTATGGTATTATCGGTGCGAACGGTGCGGGAAAATCTACGTTTCTTCGTACGATTTACGGAGATCTGGACCCGACAACAGGTACGATTGCGCTCGGACCGGGCGAACGTCTCTCGGTGTTGAGTCAGGACCACTTCAAGTGGGACTCATATACCGTCATGGATACCGTCATGATGGGACATACCGTGTTGTGGGACATCATGAAGCAACGCGAAGAATTGTATGCAAAAGAAGACTTCACAGACGAAGACGGACTGAAAGTATCCGAATTGGAAGAAAAATTTGCCGAGTTGGACGGATGGAATGCGGAAAGCGACGCAGCCATGCTGTTGAGCGGACTGGGCGTGAAAGAAGATAAGCATTACGTATTGATGGGTGAATTGAGTGGTAAGGAAAAAGTACGTGTCATGCTGGCGCAGGCATTGTACGGAAATCCGGACAACCTCTTGCTCGATGAGCCTACCAATGACTTGGATATGGAAACAGTGACCTGGTTGGAAGAATATCTTGCCAACTTCGAGCATACCGTATTGGTGGTAAGCCACGACCGTCACTTCCTCGACTCTGTATGTACACACACCGTAGACATCGACTACGGAAAAATCAATATGTTTGCCGGTAACTATAGTTTCTGGTACGAATCCAGCCAATTGGCTCTCCGTCAGCAACAGAACCAGAAGGCGAAGGCTGAAGAGAAGAAGAAAGAACTCGAAGAGTTTATCCGCCGTTTCAGCGCGAACGTAGCGAAGAGCAAGCAGACAACGAGCCGTAAGAAGATGTTGGAGAAACTGAACGTAGAAGAAATCAAACCTTCTTCACGTAAGTATCCGGGCATCATCTTCACTCCCGAACGCGAGCCGGGCAACCAGATTCTGGAAGTTTCCGGATTGAGCAAGAAGACGGAAGAAGGCGTAGTGCTCTTCAACGACGTGAACTTCAACGTAGAGAAAGGTGACAAGGTGGTATTCCTGTCACGCAATCCGCGCGCGATGACTGCTTTCTTCGAAATTATCAACGGAAACATGAAACCGGATGCAGGTACTTTCAACTGGGGTGTAACCATCACCACTGCTTACCTGCCGGTGGATAATACCGACTTCTTCAATTCCGACCTGAACCTGGTAGACTGGTTGAGCCAGTTTGGAGAAGGCAACGAGGTATATATGAAAGGCTTCCTCGGCCGTATGCTTTTCTCCGGCGAAGAGGTGCTGAAGAAAGTAAGCGTACTCTCCGGAGGTGAGAAGATGCGTTGTATGATTGCCCGTATGCAGCTGCGCAATGCAAACTGCCTCATTCTGGACACTCCGACCAACCATCTGGACTTGGAATCTATCCAGGCGTTCAACAACAACCTGAAGACGTACAAAGGAAATATCCTCTTCTCGTCTCATGACCACGAATTTATCCAGACCGTTGCCAACCGCATCATCGAACTGACACCGAACGGTATCATCGACAAGATGATGGAATATGACGAATATATCACTTCCGACCATATTAAGGAATTGCGGGCGAAGATGTACGGAGACAAATAAGTGACCGGACGAATAAAAGCTCCTGACTCCCATACATGAAGTCTGATGAATAACCAATTTAACAGCAACCTATTCTCAACAATGGGTTGCTGTTCTTTTTAGCACTATGGAAATAAAATATTTTGAAAACAGAGAAGATTGGCGAAAATGGCTGGCAGACAACTTTGAAAACGCCAATGACGTTTGGTTTGTATTCCCCTCCAAATCTTCGGGCGAAAAAAGTGTTACATACAACGACGCTGTCGAAGAAGCCCTTTGCTTCGGATGGATCGACAGCACCATAAAGGCGCTCGACAAAGAACATAAAATCCAGCATTTCACACCCAGAAACCCTAAAAGTTCCTACTCGCAAGCCAACAAAGAGAGACTGAAATGGTTGCTGGAACATAATATGATTCATCCTGATTGGGAAGATAATATACGAAAAGTATTGTCAGCCCCTTTTGTCTTCCCGAATGATATCATCGGAAAACTGAAAGAGGATAAAACAGTATGGGAGAATTACCAACAATTTTCCGATGCGTATAGACGTATCCGAATTGCATACATTGAAGCTGCCAGAAAACGGCCCGAAGAATTTGAAAAGCGATTGAACAACTTCATCAATAAAACGAAGGAAAATAAAATGATAAAAGGATTTGGGGGAATTGAAAAATACTACTAATCCCTATGTCTGTAATTGTAACTTTGATTGTAATAACAGGACAGAAGCATTATGCACATAATTAATATTCAATTCTCTTTCTCGAGCGTAGTTATTTTTCTGCTCTTCACCTTTCTTCCAGATTCCTGATAAATAGTGTGTTTACGGGTGAAGGGGCGCTCTTACACGTAACCATTCTATTTTCCGCCTTGACATAAGTTGTTAGCCGCCATATCTTTGCGCCGTAACCTTTAACAAAAATGATTATGGCAAAAGAAAAAGTAAACTATCAGGAGGTATATGACCTCTACCAGTTATGCAGCGAGACCAAGGATCTTCGGGAGTTCTGTGCTGATTATGGGGTAAATTACGACAAGTTCATGAACTGGCAGCGTCACCAACTGTGGAGTGAGAAGTTAGGCAAGACAGTCCAGGTTGAGCAGCCCAAGGTTGCCAAAGTCCAGATAACCGGGAAACCATGCAATAGTCCAACTGTGAAGTTGGAAGTGAAACAGCCTGAAGGTGAACCACCAATAAAATGGATTAAGTTACAGTTGGTGTCTGGCGCAACACTGTTCCTGAGAAACACCACCGTTCTTGATTTGAGCCTGTTGCTTAATAAAATGATAGGATGATATGCTTGGTCTGAGTGCTAACCTGAACTATTACCTGTTTAACGGTAATGTTGATTTGCGGAAAGGCATTTTCCGTCTGTGTGAGAGTATAAGGGAAGAAATGTCACTTGACCCGAGCGATGCGTCCAATGTATATATGTTCATGTCCCGGAACCGAAAGGTCGTGAAGATACTTCATTACGAACGCGGTTTTTATGTGCTTTACGAAAAACGTCCTGTTATGGGCAAATTCAAGAAACCTGTATTTGATGAAGTCTCCAGATGCTACCGGATACAATGGTCGGACATGGCTTATCTTACGGAAAGCATTGTAGTTGACAAGATGTACGTTAGTCCGAAAGGTTAATATTAACATGTTGATTATCAATAGAATAGTATAAAAATAAACGATAAAAAGTTTGCGTAACTGCCTGATTTTTCGTACCTTTATATCATGATTGATGAAAGAGCATACGAGTTACTTTGCTGTCAGCTGGGTCTGGCGAATGAGGAAAAGGCAGGGCTTCGCAAACAGGTAAACGAACTGATTGCGAGGCTTAAAGCAATTGAAGAATCCAACAAGGAGAACTCCAAGGCTCTGATGGAGACAATCAATGAGTTATCCGCAACAGTCGAGAACTATCGAAAGGAAATGGAACTTATGAGAAAGCAGCTTGGGGCAAAAGACGAGGTGAACAGAATGCTGGCAAACGAGATTTCCAATCTCAAGCTACAGCTTGATGACAGCAGGAAACACCGTTTCGGCCGTACCTCCGAGCAAAGAAGGCTGCTGAACAACCGTAACCTTGACAAGTCTGCAATGGAGAAGTCCGAGTATGACGGTTATGACAAGAAGGATGATGATAATAATAAGGCCGGTGTGTCACGAGGGCATTATAACATGATGCTATTGGCTGGTATCATGGAAATTTTGTCTGCAACTATCAAAGAGATGAGGGTAGGTCCCTCGCAATCGGTTTACAGGAACAGGTTGCAAACCATCACAAGCTGCGTTTTGAGCAATCAAAAAGTGGTGAACGTTGTGTGTAATAAGTCAGAAGATATGGTAAGGTATGTATAATGGAGTTGAATGTAAATGAACCGTTGATGAAGCATCGTTATTGTTATCAGATTACATCAGAAATAGGGCTTCTGCTACGCTCTATGATAAGAAGGGAGGTTACCTGTTTACTGTCCCTTTGGTGTACGGTGTGTAGGCGGCAAGACCATTATATAGGCTCTTTGATGGAACGTGAGAAGCAGATTGAGAATGTCAAGAGAAAATGCCAAAGACGCATGACACGTAAGGCAGAAAGTATCAAAGTCTCAATTTGTGGCGGATTTCTCCGTAGTAGTGTTGAAGTTCTTGTAATGAGAAGGGAGCGAAGGGGGAAACGTATTCAGCGGACTGTATTGTGCAACTTGATAAACTAAGGAGGACACAATGCAAGAAGCAAAACCATTTCAAATAGACAAAAGAATAATCTTTGAATCCTTTAAGAAAGTAAAGTTTAATAGAGGTAGTTCAGGCATTGATGGTATAGAGATGACCACTTATGAGCAAAACCTAGGTTCCAACCTTTATCGTCTATGGAATCGCATGAGCTCCGGCAGTTATATGCCTAAAGCAGTAAAACTTGTAGAAATACCGAAATCAAATGGTGGTAAAAGACCTTTAGGGATTCCCACTATTGAAGACCGTATTGCACAAATGGCTGTTGTTAATGTAATTGAGCCTCTCATCGAACCCTGTTTTCATGAAGATTCATTTGGTTATCGTCCGCATCGCTCTGCTCATGATGCCATAGCCAAGGCAGAAAGACGGTGTTGGAAGTATGCATGGGTTTTAGATATAGATATATCCAAATTCTTTGATACAATCGACCATGGCTTATTAATGAAAGCGGTGGAGAAGCATATCAATATAAAATGGATACTTCTCTATATAAAACGTTGGTTGACTGTCCCTTATCAGAGAAGTGATGGAGAAATTGTAAAGAGGGACATGGGAGTACCGCAGGGTTCAGTCATAGGTCCAATTTTAGCAAACCTGTTCCTACACTATACCTTTGATAAATGGATGTCTTATAAATATCCTCACATACCTTTTGAGAGATATGCTGATGATTGTGTTTGTCATTGCAGTACATTGGCTCAAGCTGAATACATAAAGGAAAGGCTTGGAGAACGCTTTACTGAATGTAAATTGAAATTTAATGAGGAAAAGACAAAAATAGTATTCTGTAAAATGAGCAGTCGTTCATCAAAGCACTATCATTGTACTTCTTTTGATTATTTAGGCTTTACTTTTAGATCAAGAGCAGCAAAAGATAAACGCAACAACGTCTTATTCACAAGTTATTTGCCTGCTATAAGCAAGAAATCGGTAAGCAGAATACATGAAACAATAAAATCATGGAATCTCAAACGTCTCCATAATCGAAGTCTACGATTTGTGGCAGCATATATTAATGATGTCGTAAGAGGATGGATAAACTATTATGAGAAATTTGGTAAAACAGAATTTTGGAAAGTTATGTGCCATCTGAATCGCTCTATTGCTTATTGGGCAAAGACGAAATATAAAAGACTTCGTCGTCGAGGTGTCATATCTGCTCATTATTGGTTAGCCTATATAGCTCAGAAAGAACCCAATCTGTTTTATCATTGGCAAGTAGGATATGTACCCTATGCACGTCAAAAGAAATGATTTGAATGCGAAGAGCCGTATGAAGGGAGACTTTCACGTACGGTTCCGAGAGAGGCTGAGGGTGAAATTCCCTTGGTCTACTCGACATGGTAACGAAACCAGTGGCAATACCTCTTCCGATAACGTGCCTGAACAGAACAGCAAACCTTCAAGAAGAAAGGAAACCGCCCCACGTGCAGAAAAGAGCAGGCTGAAGGTGGATAAGGTAGTTGTTCATGAAATAGAAGACTATTACCAACTCCCGGATGGTGCAAGGTTTATGAACCGTAACGGTATGCCTGATGTTTGGGAATACAGGGTCATAGAACATGTAAGGGCTCATAACGTGGAGCATGTTTACAAGGTGGCAAGGGTAAAGCTTACAGACGGCACTTTCACAAGCACCATGGAGCATCCGCTGAAAAATCTTGGAGGTATCTTCTCTCCTGAACTGCTTGCCCGCCTGCTCTGCCTAAAATATGACTTCAGCATGCCAGAAAACAGAGAGATAAGACTGCTTGCAAGAGAGGGCATCCACATAAGCAATACCACGCTGAACAGCTATATACATAACGGAATCGCCAAGCTAAAGGAGTTCATAGAAGATGTATTCAAGGAGTTTGTACAGAGAGCTAAATACCTTATGGTTGATGAGACCACCGAACTCGTAGGAGTGGAGACAAAGGAAGGGAAGGCTTACAGGAGAAAGTACTTATGGGCTTTCTTTGCCAAGCATATTAAGATGGTCTATTATCACTATAATAACGGCAGCAGGTCATCCGATGCGGCAAAGTCATTCCTGGAATATTTTATGGGAACCATATCCACTGACGGATATACGGTTTACAGGATGTACGATGGTGAAGACTCAAAGGTGCTTCATATAGGATGCTGGACGCACTGTAGAAGGTTGTGGGTTGATGCCCTGCCTTCAGACAGAACAGCGATGGACATAATAGATCCTATTGGTGAGATGTTCAGAAATGAAGACCTGTTCCGTATGATGAAACTCAGCGGTGAGCAGATTAAGGAAAGAAGGCTTAAGCTTACAGGACCGATTCTTGAACGTATCCATCATAAGGTGGTCATTATGATGCAGGATGCGAAGATTATGGCTAACGAACTGATGAGAAAGGCCGTGAACTATACGATACACCAGTGGAAATCCTTGAGAAATATCCTCAAGGACGGTTCAGCGGAAATCTCGAACAACCTCTGTGAGCAAAGGATGAAACCTGTAAAGCTGCTGCTCAAGAACTGTATGAACATAGGCAGTGAGGATGCGGCAGAAAACTCAGCATTCATCTTCTCTTTGATAGAGAGTTGTAAGTTAAATGACATAGCCCCTCAGGACTACCTGAAACACTTGTTTGAATGTATTCTTTATGGTAAGGACTGCGACAAGAAGGCGCTTCTGCCATGTTTCTATAAA
The DNA here is from genome assembly GCF_002632415.2 of Bacteroides celer. Taxonomy (NCBI): domain Bacteria; kingdom Pseudomonadati; phylum Bacteroidota; class Bacteroidia; order Bacteroidales; family Bacteroidaceae; genus Bacteroides; species Bacteroides celer. Next base: position 2,516,093 of record NZ_CP178209.1, read on the forward strand.
CCGGAATGTTAAAACAAAAATATTTTCTTACGGGCATTTTTATTTTATCGGCTGAAAGACAGCCGATAAAATTGTCGTGGCGGAAAATAGTATGGTTACCTCTTACACTGTCTTTTTCACCGTAAGCGTCTCCGCGATTCTATATAGTGTATTAAAATAAAAAGGCTAATGATCCCTTTTTAGTCATTAGCCTTTTCCCATCTGTCAGGAAGCAGTTCCCTGTATTTTTCAATTGGTGTGTTCGGTTGCCATTCGGCTGTTCTGTTTATCACATCCGTGAGATACTCAAATAGATTCACTTTATGCATCCTACAAGTGAGTGCTATCGTATAGAGTATGGCGCCTCGTTCGGCCCCCTTATGGCTGCCGAAGAACAATGAGTTTTTTCTTGATAAGGATATGTACCGGTTCATCCGTTCAACCATATTGTTGTCCAGATAAGTGTCACCATAATTAAAGATGTCCACCACTGCATTCCACTCATTGCGAAGATAGGTAATGGCTTCCTGCAGTTCGCTCTTAGGTAACAAATCCCCCCGTTCTTCTATTTCATCAAGCACATCTTTTATTTCTCCGAGTATGTCCGGCGCATACTTTTTTCGATGCATAAGATTCTGTTCTACCGTCCATCCCTCAACCCCAACTTTATGCTTATGCTCGTTTTGATAAAGTGCGTTTATCAGCTCCACGATCCTTTTTGCATCCGGGTCCTTCTCACCGCAATCTATAAATTTCCGTTTTATATGTTGCAAGCACGGGATGCGTGTGATATTGGGATAAGCATCGCTTTCGAGCTTCCGGTAAGGTGAGTAACCATCGCTTTGTATGATACCTTTGCAACTGCCTAATTCGTTAAGAATAACTCTTTCAGACCGGGAGCCGTCATCATAGAGCAGGTATATCATCCTGGTGTTTATGCCGACAACCACCCAAAGGTATCCCTTCCTGACTCCTTTTCCCTTGCTGTTCTTTTCCGGGACGAGTATTTTGTAATAGGTTTCATCGGCTGCCTTATAAGGATCACTCAAAGCTGTCTGCCGGATGCACTTATAAAGATTTTCGAAGAGGTTTGAGGCTTTCTCTATCAACTTATGAGCCGTAGGTTTCTTCAGCGTAAAGCCATGACTCTCGAAGTAGTTGATGATTCTTTCAACAGGTAGCGATTGTATATAACGTAATTCCATCAATCCGGCAATAAATGAACCGTCATAGCTGGAATTCAAGAAGGCCGAAGCCGGTGTTTTTCCCTCAAACAGGCGACCTTCTTGCGTATAGGTGTGTATCTTGTAGACATGCTTGATGAAGCGCATGGGTACACATTCATAGCGGACGCATATTCTGGGAACAGTGGTAAACAACCGGGCCTTATTGATGTCAAAATCGGGATCATCGGGATAAACGACATGTTCTTCTTCCTCCATCTCATAATGCATGTCACGTTTGGCCCCATTGTTCTTTCTTGCTTTACGCTTATCTGCTTTTTCCGCTTCTATCTTCTGCCGCTCTTCTTCGGATATGGCAGATTGGGGAGCCTGTTGCTGTTCGGATGTGTTGGATACAAGTTTGGCGAGTCCCTTAGTAAGGCGCTGTTGCTTGCTAAGAGATTCGCCTTTTTGAAGGAGTGCCTCTTTAAGGGAAGAAACCTCCTTTATCAAAGCATCTATTTGGTCCAAGAGTCTGTTGTTGTCATCTCGTAATCCCTTGATTTGTTCCTTCAATAACTCTATGATCTCATCCTTTTTCATGGCATAAAGATATAAAGAATCAACGAATTGGCCAAATAAACCGGATGATATCTTTAGCACAAATAACTAATAATCAGAATGTTGAATTAGATCCTAAAACGTTTTCTCAACCGTACAGACTTTAATGACACTCCATTTAAGATAAAAGACAAAACCTGATAAGAAATCTCGTAATTGCCTGTATTGGGGTTAAATGTCGGTAACTCAAAACTTCCACCTTCGAGGCGCTTGTAGTACAGAAGAAAGCCATCGCCATCCCAACGCAGTATTTTTACACTTTGTCGGTTTTTACCAAAGAATAAAAAGATATCTCCGGAAACGGGAGACAAGTCCTTCATTTCCGATCGTATAATTTTGAATAAACCGTCAATGCCAAGGTTCATACGAACAAAGCCCTGGTACAGATAGTATCGATTGGCTGATGTTAGAGAATACATGGATCTCCCTCCTTTCTTTCGTAATCGCGCAACATTTTAATCACACCACCGGGTGTGGCCCGTTTGACCGAAATGGTGGTTCCACTGTTAAAGGTGATTGTGATCCCGGCAAGACTAAACTCTTCTTCCGACAACATGGCGGGTGCTATTTGAGTGAATGAAGGAGAGGAAGTTGTCGGTTGGGAGGGTTCAACGCCGCCATAATAATCACGGACCACATCTGCCTTGGCTTGTTTAACGCTATAGCCCCGTCTGGACATCCAGGAACTCATACCACCAAAAGTGGTATGCTGATCGCGGCAAACATCGGCTAAAGAACAATTGTAGTCTACTTTCAATACTTCAAGGAAATGTTTCCAAGTTTTTCCAAATCGATTTTCTGCTAAATCCATAATGCTTCATTTTTATACATAGCAAAAATATAAGAATGAAAAAAGGCCGACAAGATAGAATCGCGGAGACGCTTACTTTTCACCTTGCTTAGAAATGAAATATGCTAATAGTTAAATAGAATATGCTAATAGATTATTTTTTTCATTGGGATATTCTTTTTTAAACATTGGGATGTTTTCTACAATTAATGCGATGATTTTTAGAAAGTTCTATAATGACTTTTTTCGATATGCAATACGATGAATGTAATGATGAAAAACTCTACCTTCACCCGTAGAGAGCTTATTTATCTGGAGTTCAGAAGAAAGGTGAAGGAGAATAGAGAAATGAGTTTTTTGTAGGAGAAGTGTGAAACTTCTTTTAGTATAAGTAAAAAGCATAGCTTTAGAGAACGGAAAGCTTAGCTTTAGGTGGGCAAAAGCTATGCTTTAGGAAAAGGAAACAATCTATATGTGAAATAATCATGAATATATTCATTCTGCTTAAAATTGGCCAAAAGCATGTTTCTTTTAAATAAGAAAAGGGCTGTTTTTAGTAAGTTGAAGTTTTAGACAGCCCTCAATTCTTTTATTTCTTATAAACCAACTTACTCGGAACTCCCTCCCCGAACAAGTGATCTCCCAGTGTTGTGATCTTATCCCCCGTAGCCAATACGTAGCGAAGATTATCGCATCCCATAAAAGCGCCGAACTCGATAGCCGTTACACTGGCCGGTAATTCCAGCGTGCCGCACAGACGGCCGCAATTACTAAATACACGCTGTCCGATTGATTTCAGGTTATGAGGTAATTTCATATTCAGCAGATACTTCTTCTGCGAGAAAGTGAAGTCGGGGATAGCCGTTGCATTTGTCTTGGAAATATCAACCGATACGAGATTCGGCATATAATCGCGGATAAGTTTGAAGTCAGCGTTATCCAGTTTCCCTTCAACGGTGAGGAAGTTGATGTCTCTGGGTTGCAGTCCGGCTTTCAGGATCTCTTCTTCCAGTTTGCCCATTGCACCCACTTGCAGGGTAGTCTCTACCGGTTCACCTTCGATGAAAGCAAAATTCTGCCATCTGTCTTTGTAGCGGTAAGCGTCGCTGCTGCCCAGAGGAACGAAGATGGCGGTAACGCTGTCTGCCAATGCTTCCGGCAGCAGGTTGGGAGCTGTCTTTTTCCGGATCTGGCAGATTTTCAGATTCTCACAGCCTTTGAAGGCAGCATCTTCGATATTCTTCGTTTTCTCGGAAAGGATCACTTTTTCCAGTGTGGCTTTACCTTTGGTCACTCCGCCTACCACATTCGAGAAAGCATAGGCAGGGATGAAGTTCGGCATATAAATGTAGAATTTTCCATTGGGATAAGTACCGGCTTTTCCGCTGTACATCTTGATTTCCGCGTTCGAAATATCCAATACTTTCAGATTATCGAATTCGTCACGGAGATGCCGGAAGTCCTCTGCATTCAGTTTTCCGGTCAGTGTGAGGTGGGTGACACTGTTGGCTTCCTCTTCAGTCATCATGGAAATCAGCGTACCGGGCTTACTCACATAATACGTCTTACTCACTTGGGCGGCGGCTCCTAATGCATTAGCGGCCAGTAAGAAACTTATCAATAGTAGTTTAATTTTCATAATTTTGTAGATTTGTTCTGACAAATATAGGAAAAATAGAGAATACATGATGTTTTTTTATGTTTTATATCTAATTTTGTAGCCGGATTAACAAATTGTAAAAATGGAGGCAGACAACATAGATGGGAAGAAAGAACCCAAAAGACTTCCTGTGTGGGCATGTATCCCGCTGTTTATTGTGGTACTTTTCATATTTATTGGATTGTATGGGACATTGGTCAGCGGAGGCCTGTCGTTGGTTCTTGGAGTGGAGGCTCGCCATCCGGGAGTAGTAGGGTATATTTTCGTGGAGGCCGGTATGCTTTTGGCCGTTCTTACTGCCGCCGTCATCTTGCTTCGTCTCGAACGTCGTCCGTTTTCTGATTTGGGACTTTCCCTAAAAGGACATACCAACGGACTGTGGTATGGTCTCTTGGTGGCAATCTTGCTCTATTTGCTGGGTTTCGGAATCTCTGTTGTTTTGGGAGAAATAGAAGTCACCGGTTTCCAGTTTAAGCCGTTGGATTTATTGGGGTCGTGGGTGTTTTTCCTGTTAGTGGCGTTGTTTGAAGAAATTCTGATGCGCGGCTATATCCTCGGACGTCTGCTTCATACCAATATGAATAAATTCCTGGCACTCTTCATCTCGTCGGCATTATTCGCGTTTATGCATATCTTTAATCCGGAAATAGCTTTCCTGCCGATGCTAAATCTATTGCTTGCCGGTATGCTGTTGGGTGCTTCCTATCTATATACCCGTAATCTGTGTTTCCCTATCTCTCTTCATCTTTTCTGGAATTGGATTCAGGGTCCGATTCTGGGTTATCAGGTAAGCGGAAATAATTTCACGACGAGCATGCTGACTTTGCGTATGCCCGAAGAAAACGTACTGAATGGCGGAGCCTTCGGTTTTGAAGGCTCGCTCATTTGCACAGTACTTATGATTGTTTTTACGATTCTGATTGTGTGGTGGGGAGAAAAAAGAGAAGCAATCAGTCTTGCGGTACCCCGATCATACTAAGCTGAATCCGTTTCCGGTCATAATCTACATTCATCACTCTGACCATGACGTGTTGATGGATGGATACCACTTCCGTCGGATCGGAAATGAACCGTTCCGCTAATTGCGAGAGGTGCACCAGTCCGTTCTCCTTAATACCTATATCGACAAACGCCCCGAAATTGGTGATGTTGCCTACGATGCCCGGAAGAATCATTCCTTCGCGCAAATCGGCTATGGTGCGCACGTTCTTGTCGAACTCGAAGACTTTGATAGCCTTACGCGGGTCACGTCCCGGCTTGTCGAGTTCCTGCAGAATGTCCTGTAAGGTGGGCAGGCCGACGGTAGGGGTGATGTAGGCGGAGATGTTAATCTTCCGGCGGAGTTCCTTGTCGGCTATCAGTTCGTCGATGGTACATTTCAGGTCTTTGGCCATTTGCTCTACGATGTGGTAGCTTTCCGGATGCACGGCGGTGTTGTCCAGCGGATTCTTGGCTCCGGGGATGCGGAGGAATCCGGCACACTGTTCGAAAGCCTTGGCGCCCATGCGCGGAACTTTCATCAATTCTTTCCGCGAACCGAAAGCTCCGTTTTCCGCCCGGTAGTTGACGATGTTTTGAGCCAGTTGCGGTCCCAGTCCGGAGATGTAAGTCAATAGATGGCTGCTTGCCGTATTCAGGTTTACGCCGACCAGGTTCACGCAATTCTCTACGGTCTGATCGAGTGCTTTTTTCAGCTTTGTCTGGTCTACATCGTGCTGGTATTGACCTACACCGATGGATTTAGGATCTATCTTCACCAATTCTGCCAACGGGTCCATCAGGCGGCGGCCGATGGAGACTGCTCCACGCACCGTTACGTCATAATCGGGAAACTCGTCGCGGGCAATCTTCGAAGCCGAATAAATGGAAGCTCCCTGTTCACTGACTACAAACACGGGTATCTGACGGTCGAAGCTCTGGCTGTTGATGAAATCTTCTGTCTCACGGCTTGCCGTTCCGTTGCCGATGGAGATGGCTTCTATCTGATAGGCCTCAATCATCTTACGGAGTTTGGAAGCAGCTTCTCCTGTTTTGTTCACGGGAGGATGCGGATAGATATTCTCATTATGCAACAGATTGCCTTGTGCATCGAGGCAGACAACTTTACATCCCGTACGGAATCCGGGGTCGATGGCGAGCACCCGTTTTTGTCCCAATGGAGGGGCGAGAAGAAGTTGGCGGAGGTTCTCGGTGAATACCCGGATGGCTTCCTCGTCGGCTTTTTCTTTGGATTGAGCGGCAAATTCTGTTTCGATGGAAGGCTTGAGCAGACGCTTGTAGGCATCGACTGTGGCTTCGTCCACCTGCTGGCTACACTCGTTGTTGCCACGTACGAACTGACGTTCCAGGCGTTCGATACATGCCTCGTCGTCGGGATTGATGGATACTTTTAGCAGGCCTTCCGACTCTGCCCGGCGGATGGCCAACAGGCGGTGGGACGTGCAACGTTTCAGTGCTTCGGAGAAATCGAAATAATCCCGGTATTTTGCCGCTTCTTCCTCTTTTCCTTTCACTACTTTGGCACTAATCTCTGCCTGGCGGATGAACTGATTACGTACCGCGTTGCGGGCACGTTCGTCCTCGTTCACTTGCTCTGCAATGATGTCACGGGCGCCTTTTAGGGCATCTTCCACATCTTTCACGTCTCCTTTCACGAAGGAGGCAGCCTTAGCACTAAGGTTGTTTTCCCTTTGCAACATCAGGATGGTGGCAAGCGGTTCCAACCCTTTCTGGCGGGCTACTTCAGCACGTGTCTTCCGCTTGGGTTTATAAGGAAGATAAATGTCTTCCAGTTCCGTCGGATTCCAGGTGTCGTTGATACGTTTCTCCAGTTCGGCAGTCAGTTTTCCCTGCTCGTTGATGGTGCCGAGAATCGTTTCTTTCCGTTTGGCTATGTCGCACAACTTATCGTGTTGCTCTTTGATTTGCTCTATCTGCACTTCATCCAGTCCGCCGGTGGCTTCTTTACGGTAACGACTGATGAAGGGAATCGTAGCACCTTCACCCAAAAGATGGAGTGTACTACTTATTTGTCTTTCCGGTATACCCAGAAAACCGGAAATCATCTTGTGAAATAATTCCATAATTTGTATTTTTTGAGAGTAAATGAGCGACAAAAATACATATAAATCTGCTAAACCCGACAAGTTTTACTATATTTGCAACTCAATTAATGAATTAACACATCAAAACTGCATAATTATGCTGGGACGTCTTGGATATCTTTTTATCTGTTTCCTTTGGCTTCTGCAGTCAACGGAAGTATTGGCTGTCTCTAAAGATAAGAAACCTATTCTGATTATTTGCTCTTATAATCCGGCAGCGCACCAAACCTCGGTCACTATTTCCGATTATATGGATGAATATAGTAAGTTGGGAGGACAGCGCGACATTATCATCGAAAACATGAATTGTAAAAGCTTCTCGGAGGCTCCGTTATGGAGCGCGATGATGACGCAGATTCTGGCTAAATATCAGGGAGAAAAGCATCCGGCACAAATTATCTTATTAGGACAGGAGGCATGGGCTGCCTATTTGTCGCAGAGGGATGAAATGCAGGTGAAAGTGCCGGTGATGTGCAGTCTGGTCAGTAGCAATGTGGTGATATTGCCGAAAGATACGGTGGAAAACCTTGATTGCTGGATGCCCGAATCTGTCGATATCTTTGAAGATCATTTGGATATTCCCGAACTGGAATCGGGATTTATCAATCAATATAATATAGAAGGTAATATCTCCATGATTCAAGCTTTCTATCCGAAAACGAAACATATTGCCTTTATCTCGGACAATACTTATGGTGGAGTGACCATGCAATCGTTGGTACGAAAAGAAATGAAGAAGTTCCCCGATCTGGATTTGATTTTGATGGACGGCCGGAGACATTCTATTTATACCATCGTTGAGGAATTAAGACAGTTGCCCGAAAATACGGTTATTTTGGTGGGAACGTGGCGTGTGGATATGAACGAGGGGTATTTCATGCGAAATGCGACGTATGCCATGATGGAGGCTACTCCTACCATCCCAGCTTTTACTCCTTCATCGGTGAGCCTTGGCTATTGGGCGATAGGGGGAGTGCTGCCCGATTATCGGAAAGTGGGAGGAGAAATGGCTATGGAGTCCGTACGGATGGATCAGCACCCGGAGGATACGGGGAAGCATCTTTCGATCATTGGCTCTAAAGCGGTATTGGATAGCCGGAAGGTGAAAGAGTGGGGGCTGCACCCGAGTGTGTTGCCTTTTAAAGTGCAGCTTGTCAACCAACCGGTTTCGTTCTATCAGCAATATACTTATCAGATATGGTCTGCTTGTGCTTTGTTCGTGATTCTGGTACTTGGCTTATGTATCTCTCTTTTCTATTATTTCCGTACGAAACGTTTGAAAGACGAGCTTCTGAAATCGGAGAAGGATTTGCGTGTAGCGAAAGACAGGGCGGAAGAGTCTAATCGTCTGAAGAGTGCTTTCCTTGCCAATATGAGTCATGAGATACGGACACCGTTGAACTCGATTGTCGGCTTCTCGGATGTACTGGCAATGGGCGATAGCACGGAGGATGAACAGCAGTCTTATTATCAGATTATCAAAACCAATTCGGATTTGTTGCTTCGTCTGATTAATGATATTCTCGATCTTTCACGTCTGGAGGCGAACCGGGTGACTTTAACGTGGGAGGAATGTGATGTGGTGCAGTTGTGTAGTCAGGTGGTTGCCTCTGTTAGTTTTTCACGGCAGTCGTCGGACAATCAGTTCTTGTTTTCCACCTCTTTTGAAACTTTCCGGATGGTGACGGATGTGCAGCGTATGCAACAGGTAATCATTAATCTGCTGTCCAATGCTGACAAATTTACGAAAGGCGGGAAGATTACATTGGACTTTTCTGTGAATGAGGAAAAGCAAATGGCTATTTTCTCGGTAACGGATACCGGATGCGGCATCCCGAAAGAAAAACAGGGACTTGTGTTCGAGCGTTTTGAAAAATTGAATGAGTATGCCCAGGGAACCGGATTGGGATTGTCTATCTGTAAATTGATTGTGCATAAATGGAGAGGAAGTATATGGATCGACCCTGACTATACCGGTGGGGCACGGTTCGTATTCTCGCATCCGCTAAATATAGAAAAAGAATGAAACGAATAGGATTTTTTTATGGCTTGCTTTTCTGTCTCGTACTGTCTGTTGCGGCGCAGGAAAAGGTAGTGAAGCTGAAGATTGTGGAAACAAGTGACGTACATGGTAATTATTATCCTTACAATTTTATAACCCGTCACGAGTGGAAGGGGAGTCTGGCACGTATTTATTCTTTCGTGCAGAAGGAGCGCGAACAGTATAAAGAGAATCTGATATTGCTGGATAATGGTGATATTTTGCAGGGACAGCCTACTGCCTATTACTATAATTATATAGATACGGTGTCTCCTCATCTTTGTTCGGAAATGATGAATTATATGAAATATGATGCCGGCAATATGGGAAACCATGATGTGGAAACGGGGCGTGCCGTGTTCGACCGTTGGATACGCACTTGTGACTTCCCTGTGTTGGGTGCCAACATCATTGATACGTCTACGGGAAAGCCCCATCTGGCTCCTTATAAGGTGTTGGAACGTGATGGCGTGAAGATTGTGGTATTGGGTATGATTACTCCTGCCATCCCTGCATGGCTTTCTGAAAATCTGTGGAAAGGGTTGCGTTTCGACGATATGGAAGAGACGGCACGCAAATGGATGAAGATTATCCATGAAAAAGAGAATCCCGATGTAGTGATCGGATTGTTTCATGCCGGACAGGAGGCTTTCAAAATGTCGGGTAAATACAATGAGAATGCTTCTCTCAACGTTGCGAAGAATGTCCCGGGATTCGATATTGTATTGATGGGACACGATCATGCCCGCGAATGTAAGAAGGTGATGAACGTGGCCGGAGATTCGGTGTTGATTATCGATCCGGCCAGCAATGGAATTGTATTGTCTAATATCGATGTGACCTTGAAATTGAAAGATGGAAAGGTGCAGAGCAAGGATATCAAGGGGGAGTTGACGGAGACGGAAACTTACGGAATCAGCGAGGATTTCATGAAGTATTTTGCTCCGCAATATGAGGCGGTGCAGAAGTTTGTATCCAAGAAGATCGGAACTTTTACCGAGAGTATCTCTACTCGTCCTGCTTTCTTCGGTCCTTCCGCTTTTATCGACTTGATACATACCTTACAGCTCGACATTACCGGAGCTGACATCTCTTTTGCCGCTCCGCTTTCGTTTGATGCGGAGATAAAGAAGGGGGATGTGTTTGTCAGTGATATGTTCAACTTATATAAGTACGAGAATATGTTGTACGTGATGACGTTGTCCGGGAAGGAGATTAAGGATTTTCTGGAGATGTCTTATTATATGTGGACGAACCGGATGAAGTCACCGGAAGATCATCTGCTCTGGTTCAAGGAGAAACCTCGGGAAGGTGCGGAAGACAGGGCTTCTTTCCGGAACTTCAGTTTTAATTTCGACTCGGCTTCCGGCATTATTTATACGGTGGACGTGACTAAACCGCAGGGAGAAAAGATTACGATTACGAGTATGGCCGACGGTTCTCCTTTCCGTATGGATAAGATATATAAAGTGGCCTTAAATTCTTATCGTGGTAATGGCGGTGGAGAACTGTTGACGAAAGGATCGGGTATTCCGCAGGAGAAATTGAAAGACCGTATTATTTTCTCTACGGATAAAGACCTTCGTTTCTATTTGATGAATTATATCGAAAAGAAAGGTAAGATGGACCCCAAAGCCCTGAATCAGTGGAAGTTTGTTCCGGAGAAATGGACAGTGCCGGCTGCCAGACGTGATTATGAATATCTATTCCGGTCTGTTCAATAAGTAGTCAAAAGTGTTCATTATGTCCGATAATACTCCTGAATGGCTTGTGTATCTGATTAAATGCTGGTATATTTGTCGCAAAAAAGATAGAGTATGGATATTCAGAGTGTTCCTAAAATAGGTATTTCTTCGGTAGTTCATTCCAAACATATAGATGCCGACCATATTGATGTTATGGATAATGATATAGCACTTTTCGATACGGAGAGCGTTATATCATTGTATAATGGACCTACCAAACTGGAAGTGCTGACTGTAGGGCTTTGCCTGGAAGGTACTGGTGCATTTAATATTAGTTTGCGTGAATTTGAGTTGTCTCCCGGATTGATGGTGATAGCGTTGCCCAGCCAGATTATTGAACAGCGGTGCTTTAGTCCCGATTTTAAGGGAATATTTTTTGCTGTGTCAAAGAATATGTTGGAGGTGTTGCCTAAAATCGGGAATGTGCTTTCCTTATTTCTCTATCTGAAAGACTATCCGTGTCTCGCCCTTCACTCGCACGAGCAGGAGGTTGTGAAGGAATATCATATGTTTATCAGGAAGAGATTGAGAAATAAGGAGGGGGTGTACCGTAAAGAGGTTGTGATGGGATTGATGCAGGGGTTCTTTTTCGAACTGTATAATATTCTTAATAACCATGTACCTGCCAATACTGTCACAGTGAAGAATAAAAGTCGGAAAGAATATATTTTTGAACGTTTCTATGAGTTTTTAGTAGAGTCCTACCAGTCTGAACGCAGTGTGAAATTCTATGCCGATCAGTTATGTCTGACACCGAAGCATCTTTCGGGAGTAGTGAAAGAGGTCAGTGGGAAAACAGTGGGAGAGTGGATTGACGAATTGGTGATTCTGGAGGCGAAAGCACTTCTGAATTCTTCAAGTATGAATATACAAGAGATTGCCGACCGGCTGAATTTTGCAAACCAGTCTTTCTTTGGAAAATACTTCAAACATTACACCGGTATGTCTCCTAAGGAATACCGGAAAAGCCGCTAAATTTATAAAACACCGGAACGTACACGGCTTAATGTCTCCGGTGTCATTAGAAGATAGGAGGCGATGTACGCCAAAGGTGCACGTTTGATGATTTCCGGATGTGTTTCGAGCAGGAGGTTATAGCGTTCGCGGGCGGATTCAAAACGCCAGGAGTCTGCTTTAATCTGCGATACGATTAGGGAGTATTCCAGTATCTTCTGGTAGAACATATTGATCTCCCAATTTTCTCTTGCTAACTTTTGTATCATATCACGGGGGAATAGGTAAATGATGGAAGGTTCCAGAGTTTCCACTATCAGCCGCGTAGGTTCTTGTTTCAAGAAACTTTCGATACACATCACGATGCAGCCTTCGTATGAGAAATGTTCGGTTATGTCTTTTCCATTTTTGTAATAATACTGCCTAAGCATACCTTTGCCAACAAAAACGAGTTCGTGAGCTACTTCTCCTTCATTCAGCGCTATTGCTCCTTTGGGAAATTCTTCACGGATCAATATGTTTTCTATCTGCCGTCTTCCTTCTATGCTCATTTCCGGAAAGCGGGAATTAACAACAGCATTTACGGTATCTCTTAATAGTGTATCCATGTCTTTTTGTCTTGGTGTGTGCAAAAATACTAAAAACGGTTGACATAAATCATGTGTGGTACAAAAAAGATGTATATTTGTCCGCAAAATCAAAATGTAGTTGATAATGAATAAGATAATAAAGTTGGCAGTGTTGCTGTTCTGTTTTAGTGGTTGTGTAAGGGATAATGATGCTATTTATTATCCGGTTGGCAACGTGGATGTGGAAAGAGGCGGTCCGGCTTTGGAGGCTGGAAAGGGTGATTTGATAGCCCGTAGTTATAATACCGAAGATTATGTACTGGACACGCTCGCGCAATATCCGGGTGATCCGACGCTCGGTAAATTGACATTTATGGTTAGTCTGAAAAACCGGTTGACTGATCAGGAGGTGAGTGGTTTTAATGGTGTCGGTCAATCCAAACTAACGATGAGTCTTGGATATAAAGACGGCAACTATCCGGCAGAAAGCCAGGTCCCTGTTTATACTTCGCCCGACGTGACTGCCAGTTATGCCATCAAACTCCGTTTAAAAGGAGAATTGACCTTAACAGGAGATGAATGGATGATTGATTATATTTATGCTCAATTAGCCGGCTTATTCCAGCCTTATCCTCCTACGTCTTTCCCGGAAGTGTTTATGTGTAAAGGGGGTGAACAATCGTATGCTACGTTCGATTCTTTCCGCAGAACTTGGACGTTCGATATAACTTATGACCGTTCCAACCTTTCTTTCAGCCAACTGTATTTCAATCTGTTTGTGAATCTGGCAGGTCAGAAAAGGGAGGACAGAGTCCGGTTGAGGATTGATAAGGAATCTTACTTCGAGATCTATAAAGAAAAAGAGAGTCCATTAATGGGATAGCGCGATAATTATGCGAGATGAAAATTTACGCAAAATTTGCACCATTTTTTTTAATAATACCCATTTATAACGCCTAAAACGATACTTTGATATAGATATAAGGCAATAAAAAAGCCTCTTACTTGTTTGTAAGAGACTGATAATCAAGTGGTAGTGGGTACGAGAATCGAACTCGTATTACATGCGTGAGAGGCATGTGTCCTAACCGTTAGACGAACCCACCGGAATTTGATAGATTTAAAAAGAGCCAAGTCTACAAAACTTAGCTCTTTTTTATTTTGAGATTTTGCGGAAGCTGGGGGATTCGAACCCCCGGTACCCTTACGAGTACGTCAGTTTAGCAAACTGGTGGTTTCAGCCACTCACCCAAACTTCCTTGAACCCGCATTCTCTCTCAAATGCGGTGCAAATATAGGGGGAACTTTTGGACTACGCAAATCTTTTAGCAAGATTTTTTTTACCTGTTTTTTGTAAAATGAGATAACCTGCTATGTTTCAAATGTTAAACGGAGGAATTTTTTTTCGAAAGCTTTTAAATTTTATCGATGGGCGGACGACTTGAAACATATTGACGCTATCCGTTCATTATAGTGACGGTATCTTCATGGGATAGGGTAATCATCGGGATTGGATAGTGACGGTATATTTAACCTTGGAAAAGGGCATAAAAAAAGGCTATCTATCCCAGACAGCCAATCTTTTGTTAACCTTAAATCTAATACTATGAAAAACACAGTACAAATATACGGACTTCTGGTGAATTTGCAAATAAAACAAGAAAAAAGAGATGTTTTATAACATTGATTAAATATTTGATTCTTCAATTCTATTTTTATTAAGATTTTCAGCGTTTTGAACACTATATTCCCAATATTTATCACATAATTTCAGATAACTGGTCTCGGCACTTTTGCCTCCTAAAGAAATGGCATACATCTTTGTCTGTTTTGCTTTTGCATGTTCTATGGACCGGGATAGCAGTTTATCGACGGGACGCATCTCAAAATCCGATACGGTGATGATGTCTGCTTCCATATATCCTTCTTCGCTGATTTTTCGCAGAGCATGCGTGATGACCGGTTCCATATCTGTGCCACCATGAAAAGATTGGCTTAGGAAATCGACAAGGCGGTCGAAGCTACTTCCTAAATCGGTTATTTCAATACACTCGATATCATCGGAGAAAAGGATGACGTAACATTTCCGATGTTGTACTTCTGTCAATTCGGCAATGGCAAGTAGAGTAGATTTCGCGATTCTTTCCCGTTCTCCTGCCATAGAACCGGAAGTGTCCAGACAAACGATGAAAGGGCCTTCAGCTTCTTCGGAAACTTCATTTCCTGTTGTTTTCTTATCATTGATGGTTTGCTTCTCGTGCGATTGATAATCGATAACTTGTAGTCTCTTCTCTATGAAACGCTCGAAAAATACGGGTTGTAGGCTCTTTTCCGCCAGATAACAATATTCCAGAGGGAGAAGACTATTCAAATCATTTCCTTCACAAATGCCTGCAATATCGCTTCGGGTGGCGTGAGATATAATTTGTTCCCGATGAATACCTGCGGTCATTTTGAAACGTTTCCGGCTACTTTGGTGTTTCTTGCCTAAGATTTCTACCAGTTCGCGGATAACGGGATTCCGTTTGATTGTTTCTTCGTATTCTAAAATCTGTTCCGCTATCTGTTTATGATTGCGAAGTAGCCAGACGAGGCGTGAGCCACCGCGTACCGGAAGATTTTTGGCTAATGACAGTTGAATGCGGTAGAAATCCTCACAGAGTTGCTCGATATGTTCCATCTGATAGTTGAACTCATTGTTCGAGAGCAGCGTATGCCACTTGTCGAAAAAGAGAGTCCGCAGCGCTTTCCATTCTTTGGAACGCGGGCTGATTACATCAAAACGTTGGAGATAGTATTTTACGTTGAGGTCTACCAGGTGATATTTCATGGAGAAGGGGTATGCGCTGTTTTTCAGGAATTGAAGAAACTTGGCGTCCGATGCTTCATTCATTTCATGAAAGTATTCCCATTGCGATGCATAGCGGGAGTAGAAATCTTGCAGGGAGGGTTGTGTGTGACGAAAATATAGGTGAATGTCCGCATCCAGTTCTTCGGGACGGATAATCTGATTGTGCAGTTGTTCGTCGTACACATCATAGGCTATTCCCTGCAATTTTTCGTAATAAATGTCTTGCAGGTGTTTGAGCCTAATACTCTCTGTTCTCTTGTTCATGGGCATGAGCGATGATGCGAAGTTCATTCCGGTAGTTCTCTATGATATGTGCAGTCTCTCCCAAGATTCGCTTAATCTTGCTTTTTTGCGATGAACTTAAGAAAAGATGTTCCTTGGTGTATGCTGTTTCCCGCTCGGAGATTGTTTTATATTCTACTTCCATTTGCTGAAGTAAATCTATCACTTCCTGCAATGTAAATTCGAACGGAGTGCTGTCGTCCTGCTGGGCTGGCAAAGGTTCGCAATGATCATAACATAGTAGTGGATATTCCTGATTGTTGACGAAAACGGATCGTTTTCCTTTTCGGAGGGAATAAATATTCTTTTGTGCGATATTTCTGTTCTTTACAAAATCGTAGGCTTTCAGGATTTTGTTGACCGGACGGAATTTATCCTGTTGGATATAAAACAACCGGTTGCTGTCTTTCCTCAAAGACTGGTAATCCGAAGCAAAGATGAGTAAATTTCCGGCAATGTGGTAACCTTCTATGCGATGATAGAAAGTATCTACGACCTGGATTCCCGGATCGCTAAGTTCCCGTAGGCTGTGTTCGGACTTCATGTTTTCTTTCAATGTATCCAGTTTCTGTTCCAGTCGTTTTTCTCCCAATAAATATGTATTGATTCCCCGTGCAATCGACTGTTCCACTATGTTTTCGATGATGGGGAGCTGCGAAACTTCATCCCACAGGCAGGCACTCATCAGCAAGCAGTCGGAGAAGTGAATCCCCGGAGATTCGTTCAGATAGGCCGAGGTGCGGAGCAGACCTACTATTTTTTTCCAACGGCGATCGGATATATAGATCGGAGGGGTGTTTTCATCCCGCCCTGTATTATATTGTTCGATTTCTCGTTTGATATTGTGAATCAGCTCGAAGATGGTATAGTGGATACCTACTTTCTCACTTTCAGCTTGTATTTGATTGTATAATTCATCGTCTACCTGGAGTTTTGCCGGGATTTCAGGTTCTACTTCCCGTGTAGAAGAAATCATCTGGTCGAAAGCATATTCCTGTTCAATGCATCCGACAAACTGGCGGATCAGGAAACGGTCGTATAAGGCTTCCAGTCCTTCACCTTTTGCGGGTAGTTCGTTGGACGCGGCAATCAGTGCTTTCAGAGGAACACGCACCGTAAATTGTCCGTTGCGATATATCTTTTCATTGATTACTGTCAAAAGAGAATTTTGGATAGCAGGACCGGCTTTCCATATTTCATCCAGGAAGACAATCGATGCTGTCGGCAAGTATCCTTTTGTAATACGTTCGTATGTATCTTCATCTTTCAATTTTGAGATGGAGACGGGGCCGAATATTTCATCCGGTGTACTGAAACGGGACATCAGATATTCAAAAGCATCCGCATCTTTAAAAGCCAGTTTGAGCCTGCGTGCCACTAAGCTCTTGGCTACTCCCGGAGGGCCCAATAGAAAGATACTTTCACCTGCCATGGCAGATAATAGGGAGAGTGCGATGGTATGTTCTTTTTCGAATACTCCCTCATTGAGGGATTTCAGCAGTTGGGTGATATGGGATTTGATTGACTTCATGCGACAGATGATTTCATGTGTTGTTAGCAGGAGGCAAAGATACAAGAATTCTTTGAAATAGACTTCATTGGGGGGATTTACCCCTAGATTTAGGCAATTTCCTCCCGATAAGTAGGAGTTTTCAGTTTCATAAGGAAAATTCATTCTCTACTTTTGTTCTATCGAAAGATAAATGATAGATAATAATTAGAGAACCGTTAAAAATAAAGGAATATGAAAACGAACACATTTAAATACTTCGGTTTGGCTTTAATGGCTATATTGATGGTAAGTTTTACCTCTTGCGAAGTGGAAATAGACAGTTTCTATGATGATGATAATAATGGTGCAGGGTACTATAATCGTTCGGCTGATTTGTGTAGCCGTACCTGGGTTAGTTTCTACCGGGACATGGACGGTAACTATTGCCGTCAGGAACTGGATTTCTTTTTAGATCGTACGGGAATTGACTATATACGGGTGGAATATCCTAACGGAGCAGTAGAGCAGTATGAATATAATTTCCGTTGGAGCTGGGAGAATTATGCGCAGACTTCCATTCGTATGTCATACGGACCGAATGATGTTTCATATCTGGATGATGTGTACATCGGTGGAAACAGGCTAAGCGGTTATCTGGACGGACGAAATAACTTTGTAGAGTTTCAGGGGAAAAGATGAAAGATAAAACGGAAAGAAACAGAGGGAAAAAATCGTTTGATGGATAACAAGATGCAGGTGAAAAGAGAAGGATAAGATAGTTAAGATAGAAATAGGATAGTTATTAGGAACAAAATAATAGGTAACGAAGTAAAAGGGTAATCAATAAGATTTCAGGATATATGATTCAGGGTATAAATAGGGCGCGAAATGAAAGCTTAAAAGTTTTGAACCGGACTAAATAGTTTTTATCTTTGCGCCCTATTAGTTTTTATATACATGGAGTGGTTATATAGTCTATTTCTCGAACATTCTGCCTTACAGGCTGTTGTGGTACTTTCATTGATTTCTGCCATTGGTCTGGGCTTGGGAAGAGTGCATTTCTGGGGAGTTTCCCTGGGAGTCACTTTTGTTTTTTTTGCAGGCATCCTCGCCGGCCATCTTGGGCTTTCGGTCGATCCGCAGATGTTGAACTACGCAGAAAGTTTCGGACTGGTCATTTTCGTTTATTCTCTCGGTTTGCAAGTCGGTCCCGGTTTCTTTAGCTCTTTCCGCAAAGGAGGGGTAACACTGAATATGCTGGCATTGGGAGTTGTTCTGTTGGGAACGTTGTTGACGGTGGTGGCCAGTTATGCAACAGGTGTCTCTCTTCCTGATATGGTTGGTATCCTTTGTGGAGCAACGACGAATACTCCGGCGTTGGGAGCCGCACAACAAACATTGAAACAGATGGGAATGGACAGCAGTACTCCTGCTTTAGGATGTGCGGTAGCCTATCCGATGGGGGTAGTTGGTGTAATCCTTGCCGTTTTATTAATTCGCAAAGTGCTGGTTCGCAAAGAAGACTTGGAGATAAAAGAGAAAGACGATGCGAACAAAACCTACATTGCAGCGTTTCAAGTACACAATCCTGCTATTTTCAATAAAAGCATCAAGGATATAGCTCGCATGAGTTACCCGAAGTTTGTCATCTCCCGCTTATGGCGTGACGGACATGTAAGTATTCCGACTTCTGACAAGATATTGAAGGAAGGTGACCGTTTGCTGGTGGTAACTGCGGAGAAAGATGCTTTGGTCTTGACCGTGCTTTTTGGTGAACAGGAAAATACGGATTGGAATAAAGAGGACATTGACTGGAATGCGATTGATAGTGAATTGATTTCGCAACGTATTGTCGTTACCCGCCCCGAACTGAATGGTAAGAAACTCGGTTCACTCCGGTTGAGAAACCATTATGGGATTAACATCAGCCGCGTGTATCGGTCGGGTGTGCAGTTGCTTGCTACTCCGGGATTGATACTTCAATTAGGAGACCGCCTGACGGTAGTGGGAGAGGCTGCTGCTATTCAGAATGTGGAGAAGGTATTGGGAAATGCTGTAAAAAGCTTGAAAGAACCCAATCTGGTTGTTGTGTTTATCGGCATCGTACTTGGCTTGGCATTGGGAGCTATTCCTTTCTCCTTTCCGGGTGTCAGTACTCCTGTGAAGCTGGGATTGGCGGGTGGACCGATTATCGTTGGTATCCTTCTGGGAACTTTTGGACCGCGGATACATATGATTACCTATACCACCCGTAGTGCGAATCTGATGCTGCGTGCCTTGGGGCTTTCCATGTATCTTGCTTGTCTGGGACTGGATGCCGGAGCTCATTTTTTCGACACCGTATTCCGTCCGGAAGGTTTGTTATGGATCGCTTTGGGGGCCGGATTGACTATTGTTCCAACCGTGTTGGTCGGGTTTGTAGCTTTCAAGATGATGAAGATTGATTTCGGTACTGTATCCGGTATGTTGTGCGGAAGTATGGCAAATCCGATGGCACTGAACTATGTGAACGATACCATTCCCAGCGACAATCCATCCGTAGCCTATGCGACTGTTTATCCGCTGTGTATGTTCCTGCGGGTAATTATCGCTCAAGTGTTGTTGATGTTCTTGTTAAATTGAGAATTGAGAATTGAAAATTGAGAAATGATGGATTTGTAAATAAAAAGAAGTCATTTCTTAATCAGGAATCGTTTAAAATAGATAAATTTGTAACAAGAAAAGGAGAGGAGTTAATAAATTCCTTTTTTGAGTTACTAAATGGTAAGTTGTCAACGAATAATAAGTTGCCAATTAATAAATTGTAAATAGTAAAATAGTAAATAGAATGACTGCTCAAAGTAACATAACTCCTGAAAGCATTGTGAGTGATCTCCGTTACCTGCAACTGCTTTCCCGAAGTTTTCCTACCATTGCCGATGCCAGTACGGAAATAATCAACTTGGAGGCTATCTTAAATCTACCTAAAGGGACGGAACATTTCCTGACTGATATTCATGGAGAATATGAAGCTTTTCAGCATGTACTGAAAAATGCTTCCGGTGCGGTAAAACGTAAAGTAAATGAAATATTCGGCAATACTCTCCGTGAAGCTGAAAAGAAAGAAATCTGCACGTTGATTTACTATCCCGAAGAGAAACTCCAATTGGTGAAGGCCCGTGAAAAGGATCTGGACGATTGGTATCTGATTACGCTGAACCAACTGGTGAAGGTCTGTCAGAACGTGTCTTCCAAATATACCCGTTCGAAGGTTCGTAAATCACTGCCTGCCGAATTCTCTTATATCATTCAGGAGTTATTGCACGAATCGTCTATCGAACCGAACAAGCATGCTTATATTAATGTAATTATCAGCACGATTATCACTACGAAGCGTGCCGACGATTTCATTATCGCTATGTGTAATCTGATTCAGCGCTTGACTATTGATTCTCTTCATATCGTAGGAGATATTTACGACCGTGGTCCCGGTGCGCATATCATTATGGATACATTGTGCAATTACCACAACTTCGATATCCAATGGGGAAATCATGATATTCTTTGGATGGGAGCAGCTTCCGGTAATGATAGTTGTATCGCTAATGTGATACGTATGTCCATGCGCTACGGTAATCTGGGTACGCTTGAAGACGGGTACGGAATCAATTTGCTTCCATTGGCTACTTTTGCAATGGATACGTATGCCGATGATCCTTGCACGATCTTCATGCCGAAAATGAACTTTGCCGATGCTCATTATAATGAGAAGACTTTGCGTCTGATTACTCAAATGCATAAAGCCATTACCATTATCCAGTTTAAGCTGGAAGCTGAAATCATCGACCGCCGTCCGGAATTCGGAATGGCTAATCGTAAACTTCTGGAGAAGATTGATTTTGAACGTGGTGTCTTTGTGTACGAAGGAAAAGAATATGCTTTGCGCGATACCAACTTCCCGACTGTAGACCCGGCAGATCCTTACCGGTTGACTGAAGAAGAACGCGAATTGGTAGAAAAGATTCATTATTCATTTATGAATAGCGAGAAATTGAAGAAGCATATGCGTTGTCTGTTTACTTATGGCGGCATGTATCTGGTTTCAAACTCGAATCTTCTTTATCATGCTTCTGTTCCTCTGAATGAGGATGGCAGTTTTAAACATGTCAAAATACGTGGAAAGGAATACTGGGGACATAAATTGCTGGATAAAGCCGATCAACTGATCCGTACCGCTTACTTCGATGAAGAAGGAGAGGAGGATAAGGAATTTGCTATGGATTATATCTGGTATATGTGGTGTGGTCCGGAGGCTCCCTTGTTTGATAAGGATAAGATGGCGACTTTTGAGCGTTATTTCCTAGAAGATAAAGAGTTACATAAAGAAAAGAAGGGCTATTATTACACATTGCGTAACCGGGAAGATATTTGTGACCAGATTTTGACAGAGTTTGGAGTTTTAGGGCCTCATTCGCATATTATCAACGGTCATGTGCCTGTGAAAACGATTCAGGGAGAACAACCCATGAAAGCCAATGGCAAGCTTTTCGTTATTGATGGTGGCTTTTCGAAAGCTTATCAACCGGAAACGGGAATTGCGGGATATACACTTGTTTATCATTCTCATGGTATGCAGCTCGTACAGCATGAACCGTTCCAGTCCCGTCAGAAAGCCATTGAAGAGGGGCTTGATATTAAATCGACCAACTTTGTTCTCGAATTTAATTCGCAACGAATGATGGTGAAAGATACCGATAAGGGAAAAGAACTGGTGACTCAAATACAGGATTTGAAGAAATTGCTTGTTGCTTATCGTACTGGTCTGATAAAGGAGAAGGTTTGAAATGAATGTTATTCCTTTGCAATATGAAATTCAATAACTTTTAGTGCATTGAGTGATTCGTTCCACCTAGGTGGGACTAAACGGTGACCCGGATGGGACGAAAGGAAAACCATGGTGGAACGAAACAAACATCCAGGTGGAACGAATTATCATTAGTAAAGCAATATCTTGATATTAGTGTTTTAATCCTTTCAGCAGTATATCTTGCCCGATTCCTGTTTAGAAAAGAACAATACCTGCTTCTATAATCGCTCCTTTATCGTAATTGCTTGATTTATTATAGAATCTGGTTAACCCATAACCGCCTGTCGCAAAGATACCGAACTTCTTGGTAAATTGATATTCCAGATTGGCACGTGCCTGCAATGCGTACAAACGTTTCGGAATCACCTCGTCTTTGTTATCGAACGCCTCGATATGCTGGTAGCCAAGGTCTCCGCTGATGGATAAGCCTTTGTAAAGAGGAAATGACAGACCGGCACGATAAGATGCACTTGCCGAAAACTTATCATTCAACCCCTGATACATGGAGCCGACTCCCAGAATAGTATAAAACAATTGGTTCTTGAAACGTACACCTATATTGGCAGGTGTTGCATTTCCACCATACACCATCATTTGCACTTTTGTATCAGGATTCGCATTCACCAGTCCGAGTTGGAACCCCTTCATATCTTCCCTGTAATAATTGACAAGGCCAATTTGAAGTCCGCGTGCCTGCGTTGCATAATTACATAATGCTATTTGCACCCCATTCAGTTTCGATGCGGTTATGTTGGCAATACCTGCAATCTGCAAGCCGTTCATGTGTTCGCCTACCACATTCAAAAGTCCGGAAGCCATCAAACCGCCGAAGCTCTGTCCTGTGATATTTGCCGCTCCGGAAAAGTGTAACCCCGAAGCCATGTTGCCCGTCACATTCATGAAACCACTCATCATTACCCCCGAGGTATTATCTCCTCCGATGCTGGTTAAGCCGGATATGATTACTCCCTGCGTTCTGTCACCGGTGATATTTACCAATCCGGCAGCAGAAAGCCCTACGGTGTTGTTACCGCTGATATTACTGATGCCGGCTAGCTGGACACCCCTCATTGTTCCGCCTGCCAGGTTGGCTAATCCGGTGATCTGTACTCCGTTCATGTCACCATGTACCACACTTCCCAATGCATTGATGCCCACACCGTTCAGACGGTTCATTGTAGACAGGAGACCGATGTTCACATAAGTCGTCTGTGTACTGTCATGCGGTTGCGTACAAATATCTTTCCAGATGGATATATTAATACCTGCACTCTTGTTCTGTGCCGGTAAACAAACGGCAGCCATTAGTATAGCTGCCGTGAATATTGTTTTCTTTATCTTCATTCCTTTCTCTTTTCGGTTTAAGTTATATCTCTATGCAGCTTTATATTAGCCTTTTGCTTCCTGATATAAATAACGTTTGATGCTCTTCTTCGGTGTCTTTTCGAATTCTTCCGGATAGATTTTCATCTTGGATATTTGGCTGTAGGCCGGTAGCATATCATTCAGTGCCACACGGTTTTCTTCCATTATTTGCTCGATGTCTTCATTCTTGAGACCGTGAGCGAAAGCGTCGTCAAAATCAGGATAAACAAGTCCGACAAGTTTTTCGTTTTGCTGAACGATAATACTTTCAGCCACGTATGGCAGGTTGTTCAATTTATCTTCAATTTCTTCCGGGTAGATATTCTGTCCGCTGGCACTCAATAACAGGTTCTTGCTGCGTCCTCTGATCGTAACATTTCCTTCGGCATCCATCAAAGCCAGGTCACCTGTATGCAGCCATCCGTCTTTGTCGATAACTTCTTGGGTAGCTTCTTTGTTTTTGTAATATCCCAACATCACATTCGGGCCTTTACATACGATTTCGCCAACAATGTTTTCGGGATCAGATGACAACACTTTCACATCCATACGTGGCACAGCTTTTCCGCATGAACCCGGTTTGAATCTTCTCCAATCCTCGTAGCAGATAATCGGACCACATTCCGTCATTCCATATCCTACTGTATAAGGGAAATCAATCATTTTCAAGAACTGTTCTACTTCCTGATTGAAAGCAGCACCTCCTACAATAACAGCTTTGAAGTTTCCGCCGAATGCCTTAATCATTTCTTCGCGTACCGTTGCTTTTATCTTGTCATTGATGATAGGTACTTTTAGTAAGATCTTCATTGCAGGAGTTTCCAGTTTCGGAAGTACGCTCTTCTTGATGATTTTTTCGATGATAAGCGGTACGGCAACAATCAGATTCGGTTTCACCTCTTCGAAAGCTTGGAAAATGATTTTCGGACTCGGCATGCGAGTAAGGAAGTAGATGTGGCAACCCACGGAGAACTCATAAAGGAATTCGAAAGCCAGTCCGTACATATGTGCCATAGGGAGCATGGATACGATCTTATCTCCGGCTTGCAGGTCTAATACTTCAAAAGCAAATTTGGTATTCGACCACAGACTGCGATAGGGGAGCATTACTCCTTTCGAGTAACTTGTTGTTCCTGAAGTATAATTGATAACAGCCAGTTCTTCCGGTTCATCCTTATGATAAGCGATATGCTCTGTGCGGAAATTCTTCGGATATTTTTTGCCGAACATTTCGTTCAGATGCTCGCGTGCATAAGTCAGTCGTTCGCTGCGTGACACTAGCAGGGTGAAGTCGTTCATCATCAGGATACCCTCCAGTAGCGGCATTGCCGACTCATTCAGGTTTTCCCATACCATATCTCCTACAAGCAGTAATTTTGCTTCGGAATGGTTGACGATGTTATGTATATTGTCCGCTTTAAATTCATGGAGAATGGGTAC
Source organism: Bacteroides celer (assembly GCF_002632415.2). Classification (NCBI taxonomy): domain Bacteria; kingdom Pseudomonadati; phylum Bacteroidota; class Bacteroidia; order Bacteroidales; family Bacteroidaceae; genus Bacteroides; species Bacteroides celer. Next base: position 2,540,995 of record NZ_CP178209.1, read on the forward strand.
AACAACTGCCCCATACGTCAGTGTAGCAAGGAAAGTGACTCCCCAATGAGAGCTGTTTCTTCCGCAAACAGCAATCTTATCTCCTTTGCGGATTCCACTTTCTTCAAAAATGATATGGAGTTTTTCGATCTTGCGAGCTACGTCTTTATACTGTAATGTTGCACCTTTATAATCGGTCAGGGCATCCAAGTCCCAATTATTTTTGATACTATTCTCAATGTAGGCTATAAAACTTTGTTCCATTGTTTTGCACATTTGGTATTAATTTGTGCAAATATAGCAATTATATTAAGAATGAAGAATTAAGAGGGAAGAATTTTTGGAAATGGGGGAAGGGCGATGCGGTGAGATTGCGACAGGCCGGTAGGAGGAAAGAATATGATTATAGCTAATTTCATTATGCTATAATCAAAAAAAAATATGCTATAATCAAAAATAATTCTGCTCATAGCATATTGATTGATTCTTTAGATTCTTATTTCAAGTACCATTCGTACATTCTTTGTACGCCTTCCTCGATTTCAATTTTATGGTGCCACCCCAAAGCGTGCAGTTTCGAAGGATCGGTCAGCTTGCGCATAGTGCCGTCCGGTTTGCTGCTGTCGAAGGTCAGTTTTCCTTGATACCCTACAGTCTCTACAATACGTTCGGCCAGTTGGCGGATGGTGATTTCCTTACCGGTGCCGATGTTGATGTGGCAGTTGCGGATATCTTTGCTACCTTCTTTATAGGTATCTTTGAAGTCTACGTGCTCCATAACAAAGACACTGGCATCCGCCATTTCTTCGCTCCAAAGGAACTCGCGGAGTGGAGTACCTGTACCCCAAAGAGTGACTTCCGTTTCGCTGATTCCGTATTTTTGCAGAATAGCCAGGATTTCTTCTTTCGGACTGTCGCCATTCACACCTTCCACCGGACGCAGATTCATATCCTTACGTACAGCTTCCCAGTTTCCTTCTTTCAGACAGTGTGCCAGATGAATCTTACGGATCATGGCAGGCAGTACATGACTGCGTTCCAAGTCGAAATTATCATTCGGTCCGTAAAGGTTTGTCGGCATCACAGCGATGTAGTTCGTTCCATATTGCAGGTTGAAACTTTCGCACATTTTCAGTCCGGCAATTTTAGCGATTGCATACGGTTCGTTGGTATATTCCAACGGTGAAGTAAGCAATACGTCTTCCTTCATCGGCTGTTCGGCGTCACGTGGATAAATACACGTGCTACCCAGAAAGAGCAACTTCTTTACATGGTGGCGGAAGCTCTCTCCGATGATATTCTGTTGAATTTGCAGATTCTTATAGATGAAGTCGGCACGGTAGATGCTGTTCGCCATGATACCACCCACAAAGGCAGCAGCAAGGAATACATATTCCGGTTGTTCTTCATCGAAAAAATTACGGACAGCCGCGCCATCCAGCAGATCAAGCTCTTTGTGAGTGCGGCCTACCAGATTTGTGTATCCTTTATCCTGCAAATTCTTCCAGATAGCAGATCCCACAAGTCCGCGGTGTCCTGCCACATATATCTTTGCATTCTTTTCCATTCTATCTTTTATTAGTTCACCACAGAGGACGCAGAGGACACGGAGGATTTTATTTTTTCCTCTGTGTCCTCGGTGTCCTCTGTGGTGAAATGAAATTCATTTAGTGTTTGGTAGCAATCATTCGTCTCACTTTCTCCATATCGTGGCGAACCATGATGCTTACCAGTTCTTCGAATGATGTTTTACGCGGATCCCAACCCAATAGTGTTTTAGCTTTTGTCGGGTCGCCCAGCAGCTGTTCTACTTCTGATGGACGGAAATACTTCGGATCAACTTCTACCAGAGATTTTCCGGTAGCTACATCGATACCTTTTTCATTTACGCCTTCACCTTCCCAACGAAGTTCGATCCCTGCTTCTTTGAATGCTAACGTTGCGAATTCGCGCACCGTGTGCATTTCTCCAGTAGCAATAACGAAATCTTCGGGAACATCATGTTGCAGGATCAGCCACATACATTCGATGTAATCCTTGGCATATCCCCAGTCGCGAAGAGAATCCAGATTACCCAGATACAGCTTGTCCTGTTCGCCCTGTGCGATACGTGCGGCAGCAAGCGAAATTTTACGGGTAACGAACGTCTCACCACGGCGTTCGCTCTCATGATTGAACAAAATACCGTTTACTGCAAACATACCATAGCTTTCGCGGTAGTTTTTAGTAATCCAGAAACCATATTGTTTGGCTACCCCATACGGAGAACGGGGATAGAATGGAGTTGTCTCTTTTTGTGGAACTTCCTGCACCTTACCGAACAATTCGGAAGTAGAAGCCTGATAGATGCGGGTTTTCTTTTCCAGTCCCAGGATGCGTACAGCTTCGAGCATACGCAACGTACCGATAGCATCTGCTTCGGCAGTGTATTCCGGAACGTCGAACGAAACCTTCACGTGGCTTTGAGCTGCGAGATTGTAGATTTCATCCGGTTGCACCTGTTGAATAATACGAAGTAACGAACTAGAATCTGTCATATCCCCATAATGCAGATTAATCGTACGTTTCTGTTTCATGTCGCGCACCCACTCGTCAAAATACAAATGTTCAATACGTCCTGTATTGAACGAAGAAGAACGACGGAGTATACCGTGTACTTCGTAACCTTTTTGCAATAGAAATTCGGCAAGATAAGAACCATCTTGTCCGGTGATGCCTGAAATTAGGGCTTTTTTCATACGCTAATTATTTATATAATTGAAAATGTGGGTGCAAATGTCGGCATTTTTTGTGACCCAGCCAAGTGACTTTCCAATTATTTTTCAGCACAGTCATTCAGCACGGTTTTTTCCCATTATTTTGTCGATAATCAAAGCGATAGCTCCGTCTCCCGTCACATTGCAGGCAGTGCCGAAACTGTCCATGGCGATGTAAAGCGCAATCATCAAAGCTTGTGCCGATTCGTCGAAACCGAGCATGGATTGCAGAATCCCCAGGGAAGCCATGATTGCTCCACCCGGAACTCCCGGAGCGGCTACCATTGTGATACCCAGCATAAAGATAAACCCGGCGAACAGGGGGAAGTCGAACGGCATTCCCTGCATCATCATCAATGCCAGTGCGCAGGCTACGATTTTCAATGTGCTGCCCGATAGATGGATGGTGGCACATAGCGGAATCACGAATCCGGCCACTTCGGCAGATACTCCGTTCTTTTTGGCCTGTTCCAGCGTCACGGGGATGGTGGCTGCGGATGATTGTGTGCCCAATGCCGTGAAGTAAGCCGGCAGCATTTTGATAAGCAATTTGAATGGATTTTTATGCACAAACAATGCCGCAATGGAATACTGAAAAACCAACAGGAAAATATGAAGAACGAAGATGACTCCGATAATTTTAATAAACACCATCAGGATAGAATATACTTGTCCCGAATGTGTCATGTTGAGGAATATGCCGAAAATATAAAGCGGCAGCAAAGGCAGAATGACGGCACTTATCATTCGTACGATAATTTCCTGAAAATCACGTGCCACATTTTTCAATGCGTCGCTGTTGAGTGACGCCAGTCCTAACCCCAGTGTGAAAGCTAAAACCAGGGCTGTCATCACGTTCATCAGCGGCGGAATGGAAACGGAGAAGTAGGGGAGGATTCCCTGCGCTGCGCTTACTTCTTCAAGTGGCGCACCCGGTTCGATAAGTGAGGGAAATATTGTGACTCCTGTGAAGTAGGAGAGAAAGCCGGAAAAAAGAGTAGCGAAGTAAGCGATCAAAGCAGTCAGGAGCAGCATTTTTCCTGCACCTTTCCCGATGTCGGCAATAGCCACAGTGACCAGCCCGACGATAATCAATGGGATAGAGAAATTGAGAAATTCACTGAAAATACCATTGAACGTAACAAATATTCGCACTAGCGGAGCCGGGAAAACTGTGCCGATGGCAATACCCAAAATGATGGCGATAACGATGCGTGCCAACAAACCGATTTTGATCTTCTTCATCCTTGATTTTATTTGTAGACTACAAAAATAATGTTTTAATCTAAAATCTTGCGAACAAATGTGCATTTTAAATGTTACTAAGATAAAGAATATTCAAAATATACAAGTTATGGCAAATCAGAATAAAACAGATATCGGACTTATCGGCTTGGCTGTGATGGGCGAGAATCTTGCTTTAAACATGGAGAGTAAGGGATGGCACGTGTCGGTATATAACCGTACTGTTCCCGGAGTAGAAGAGGGGGTGGTAGAGCGCTTCCTGAATGGTCGTGCAAAAGGTAAAAACATCGAAGGATTCACGGATATAAAGGCATTTGTAGATTCGATAGCTATTCCCCGTAAGATTATGATGATGGTTCGTGCCGGAAGTCCGGTAGACGAACTGATGGATCAGCTTTTCCCGTTGCTTTCACCGGGAGACATTCTTATTGATGGCGGTAATTCTAATTACGAAGATACCAACCGTCGTGTCCAACTGGCGGAATCAAAGGGATTTCTTTTCGTCGGTAGCGGTGTGTCCGGTGGTGAGGAGGGAGCCTTGAATGGCGCTTCTATTATGCCCGGCGGTTCGGAAAAAGCATGGCCGGAAGTGAAACCGATTCTTCAGAGTATTGCGGCAAAAGCTCCGGACGGCACTCCTTGTTGCCAATGGGTGGGTCCTGCCGGCTCCGGTCATTTTGTGAAGATGATTCACAACGGTATCGAATATGGTGATATGCAACTGATTGCCGAAGCCTATTGGGTGATGAAAAAGTTGCTTGATCTGACCAATGAGGAAATGGCTGATGTCTTTGCCCGTTGGAACGAAGGCAAACTTCGCAGTTATCTGATTGAAATCACCGCCAACATTCTGCGGCATAAAGACAAATCCGGAGGTTATCTCATTGATAAAATTCTGGATGCAGCCGGACAGAAAGGAACCGGTAAATGGTCGGTTATCAATGCGATGGAACTCGGTATGCCGTTAGGGCTAATTGCCACGGCGGTATTCGAACGAAGCCTTTCTTCACAGAAAGACTTGCGTCACTTGGCTTCCAAGCAATTCCAGTGTCAACATACACAACCTATATATAATAAGGCGGAACTCGTAAAGAATATTTTTTCTGCTCTTTATGCTTCCAAACTCGTCTCTTATGCCCAGGGATTCGCCGTGTTGCAACGTGCTTCCGATGCTTTCGGCTGGCATCTCGACCTGGCTTCCATTGCACGTATGTGGCGTGGGGGATGCATCATCCGCAGTATATTCCTGAACGATATTGCTGCTGCCTTCGAAGCCACCGACAAGCCTAAACACTTGTTGTTGGCTCCTTATTTTAAAGAAGAAATGAAGACATTGCTTCCCGGATGGAAGAGTCTGGTGGCGGAAGCCATGAAAGAAGAACTTCCCGTTCCTGCTTTCTCTTCTGCCCTGAACTATTTCTATTCGCTCACTTCTGCCGATTTGCCCGCCAACCTTGTGCAGGCACAACGCGATTATTTCGGTGCGCACACTTTTGAGCGTAAGGATGAGTTGCGCGGACAGTTCTTCCACGAGAACTGGACAGGCCACGGAGGAGATACGAAATCGGGTACATATAATGTTTAAATAGAAAAATAGTTTTGAAATGATAAATTATATTTCACCACAGAGGACACGGAGGACACAGAGGTTTTATATTTTTATTTACTATGGAGTAACACAGAGTTTCACGTATTTATAATTGTATTTATCGCTCTGTTTTACTTGCAGAAAGAGAGAGAAGAACTCTGTGTTCTCCGTGTCCTCTGTGGTGGACTCATAAATGATTATTTACCATTTCAAAACATAAATCAAAACAATTCTTGAATGATGGATAAATTTGCAATGATAATTTTCGGTGCGTCGGGTGACTTGACCAAGCGTAAGCTGATGCCTGCCCTTTACTCCCTTTACCGTGAAAACCGGTTGACCGGAGAGTTTTCCATATTGGGTATCGGGCGTACGGTCTATTCTGACGATAACTACCGTTCCTATATATTAGAAGAACTGCAACAGTTCGTCAAGTCCGAAGAACAGGACGCAGCTCTTATGGCTTCGTTTGTCTCCCATCTCTACTATTTACCGATGGACCCGGCAAAAGAAGAAGGTTACCCACAACTCCGCCAACGTCTGATGGAATTGACTAACGAGGTAGATCCGGACAATCTGCTGTTCTACCTTGCCACTCCGCCATCACTTTACGGAGTAGTGCCCATCTACTTGAAAGCTGCCGGACTTAACACTCCCCATTCGCGCATCATCGTCGAAAAACCTTTCGGCTATGATCTCGAATCGGCACTTGAACTGAATAAAACGTATGCCTCTGTTTTCAATGAGCATCAAATTTACCGTATCGACCATTTTCTCGGTAAGGAAACGGCCCAGAATGTACTGGCTTTCCGTTTTGCTAATGGTATCTTCGAACCTCTCTGGAACCGTAACTATATCGACTACGTTGAGATTACAGCCGTAGAAAATCTGGGTATCGAGCAACGTGGCGGGTTCTATGAAACGGCAGGTGCGCTGCGGGATATGGTGCAGAACCATCTGATACAGCTTGTAGCCCTTACGGCTATGGAACCGCCTGCTGTTTTCAATGCAGACAATTTCCGTAATGAAGTGGTGAAGGTCTACGAATCTCTAACTCCATTGAACGATGTCGATTTGAACGAACATATTGTTCGCGGACAATATACAGCCTCCGGTAGTAAAAAGGGATACCGTGAAGAAAAAGGAGTGGCTCCCGATTCGCGCACGGAAACTTATATTGCCATGAAACTGGGCATCAGTAACTGGCGCTGGAGTGGCGTTCCGTTCTACATTCGTACAGGAAAACAAATGCCGACGAAAGTAACGGAAATCGTTGTTCATTTCCGTGAAACACCTCATCAGATGTTTCATTGTGCCGGTGGCAACTGTCCGCGGGCGAATAAATTGATTCTTCGTTTGCAACCGAATGAAGGAATAGTGCTCAAGATCGGAATGAAAGTCCCCGGTGCAGGCTTCGAAGTCCGTCAGGTGACGATGGATTTCAGTTATGCACAGTTGGGCGGTGTGCCTAGTGGCGACGCTTATGCCCGTCTGATAGACGATTGTATTCAGGGTGATCCGACTTTATTTACTCGAAGTGATGCAGTAGAAGCCTCATGGAAATTTTTCGATCCGGTGCTGCGCTATTGGAAAGATAATCCCGACGCGCCTCTTTACGGTTATCCCGCAGGTACGTGGGGGCCTTTGGAAAGCGAAGCGATGATGCATGAACATGGGGCCGACTGGACGAATCCTTGTAAGAATTTGACAAATACAGATCAATATTGTGAATTATGAAAATATCAGTTTTTCCCTCATCTATTGAAACTTCACGAGCATTGATACTCCGCCTGGTGGAAATCATGAATGAAGAGCCGGACAGAGTGTTCAATATCGCAGTCAGCGGTGGTAATACCCCTGCTCTGATGTTCGATTTATGGGCGAATGAATATCTGGAAATCACCCCTTGGGACCGTATGCGGATTTATTGGGTGGATGAACGTTGTGTGCCTCCCGATGATTCGGACAGTAATTACGGAATGATGCGCAACCTTCTTCTGGGCATAACTCCTATTCTTTATGAGAATGTATTCCGCATCCGTGGAGAGGAAAAGCCTGCGAAAGAGGCGGTTCGCTATTCGGAGTTAGTCCGGCAGCAAGTGCCGTTTAAACGTGGTTGGCCCGAATTCGATATTATACTGTTGGGGGCTGGAGATGACGGACACACTTCTTCCATCTTTCCCGGACAAGAAGATTTGCTGACTTCAAACTCTATTTATGTGGTCAGTGCACATCCCCGTAACGGGCAGAAGCGTATCGCAATGACGGGATACCCCATTCAGAATGCCCGCTATGTCATTTTCCTGATTACCGGAAAAAACAAAGCCGATGTAGTAGAAGAAATCTGTAATTCGGGAGACACTGGTCCCGCAGCCTATGTGGCTCATCATGCGCAAAATGTAGAACTGTTTATGGATAAAGGGGCTGCCGCATATATTGAAGATCCTAATAAAAAGATGAGTTAGAACATAACTATTTCATTGACGAAACTAATAGAAAAAAGAAGAATATGAATCCTTATCAACCTTCATTTGGTGGTAATATCCCGCAAGACGTAGCTGGGAAACAAGGCGAAAATGTTATCTTTATTGTTTATGCTTTAAAAGATTCGCCTGAAACTCTTGACAAAGTAAAAGATGTGTGTGCCAATTTTTCGGCCCTGATTCGCAGTATGCGTAACCGTTTTCCCGATATGATGTTCAGTTGTACCATGGGATTTGGAGCTGATGCCTGGAGCCGTCTTTTCCCGGAACAGGGAAAACCCAAAGAACTGAACACTTTCGAAGAGATAAAAGGCGAGAAGCATACGGCAGTTTCTACTCCGGGCGACTTATTGTTTCATATCCGTGCAAAACAGATGGGATTATGTTTTGAGTTTGCATCTATCATCGATGAGAAACTTCAAGGCGTAGTTGAGCCTGTCGACGAAACTCACGGTTTCAGATATATGGATGGCAAGGCCATTATCGGCTTTGTGGATGGAACGGAGAATCCGGCAGTTGATGAAAATCCCTATCATTTTGCAGTTGTAGGAGAGGAAGATGCTGATTTTGCAGGAGGCAGCTATGTCTTTGTGCAGAAGTATATTCACGATATGGTTGCGTGGAACTCCTTGCCTGTGGAAGAACAGGAGAAAGTGATCGGGCGTCGCAAGTTTAACGATGTCGAACTGTCTGATGAGGAGAAACCTCAAAATGCGCATAATGCCGTCACTAATATTGGTGATGACCTGAAAATAGTGCGTGCCAATATGCCGTTCGCCAATACGTCTAAAGGAGAATATGGTACCTACTTCATCGGTTATGCAAGTACGTTCACTACTACCCGGCAGATGTTGGAAAGTATGTTTATTGGCAATCCGGTAGGCAATACCGACCGTTTACTGGACTTTAGTACAGCAGTAACGGGAACACTTTTCTTTGCTCCTTCCTACGATTTACTGGGTGAACTGGGCGAATAAAAAATAAAAGACTGGAGGAGGATTACACTTTGGTAATCTCCTCCACTACATATTGGTCTTTTACTTTCTTGCAAGTACATACGAAGAATTCCGGATGTTTCAGAGCTCCTTGTAAAGTATCAGGAAGAATCATTTCTTTAGTATGACGGTCCATTGCAACCGTTGCATACAGGATACCTTCGCTCTTGCATTTCTCTATTAATTCACTTTTTAGTTCTTCTACACTATATTCCATTTGTGTGATCCTTTGTCACTGCAAAGTTATGGAAAATATGTATATTTTATGCAATTATATTCCTGTAATAAATAAAAAATAGCTCCCTTGTTCGTCCGCCGACGAGGGAGCTATCAACACAAAAACTAAACTAGACTAATTATTTTGTTTCTTATAGAACGACTTCATTTTCAGTGTATATACCTATGCTGTATTTTTGTCTTGGACAAGAATACGGAAACAAATTACTTTATGTGCTGTCTAATTTCATGCTTTTTATATTATTTAGCTTGATTGAATTGATTGTATAAACTCTGCAATTTGGATGAATCTTTCTCTTTTAATTCTAGATCTCTATATCCATCGCTAAGTGTAATTCGCATCTTTGTAACACTTTCGTTTGAGAGTTTATTAAGTTCGCTACTTGAACAGGTTAAGTAGATTCCTAGTTTGTTATTAATCCCATTGGGATTCCAGTCTCCTGGTTTTGTAAGTGTGTATTCGAGATTGTAGACTTTTATAATGTTACTATTCGTCTTTAGTAGAATTTCCTTTCCTTTATCACATGATGCCACACAATCTGTGAAAATACGAAACTCAATGAAGTCTGTACCACCTTCGTGTCTGAATCTTATGCGTGTTTGATTTTTACCAGTTGCACCACCTGAATATATTTTTTCCCATGAAGTGGTAATTACTTTTTCACCTGTGAAATCATCAATCTGTGTATTTACTTTTTGAGCAAAACAGATTATTGGCAAAAATGCCAAAATAAATAAGAAGCTTTTCTTCATGTTTGTATGTAGTTTTATATGATTATCCTGCATTTCGTTCATTCTTCAACATAGCCAGTTCCCCTTTCGCTTTTTTAAGCTCATCAGTGAGTAGCTGATTTGTTCTCATATATTCATTAAGCGTTCCTTGAAGCGTAGCTATCGTGTCTACCAAACGCTCCATGCGTTCAATATTTGGGTCAGGTGTTTCTTCTGAAAGTAACATTTGACCTTTTCCGCGAAGTAGCCATTCTGCGGAAATATCTTCATAGGTCAGTAGAATTGAAGTTAATACTTTTGCGGAAGGTTCTGTTCCACGTTGAAACATTGATGCTATTACAGATTGTGTTACACCTATTTTTTTCGCAAATGCGCTATCTGTAATGCCAGCAGACAGAATTATTTCTCTAATTCTTCCATTAATCGTGTCGTTATTTGCCATAAATCAAATCAATCAAAAGTTAATAAAACGCAAATGCGATAAAATAAAAGTCTTTCTGTTTTTATAATAACGCAAATGCGATTATATTTGCATCATAAATCAATCAATCATACAAACATACAAAAAATGATTGATAAAACCAATTAAAAAATAACGATTATGAGCTACAATTTATCACAAATCATGAAGTCTGCACACCGCAATTACAAGAAAGGTGGAAAAACATTTTCAGAGTGTTTAAAATCTGCATGGAGCTTTGCAAAACTTCAAGAAAGTTTCTCACCGGAAGCGGTGAAAGAGAGAACTGATAAATTCTTAGCTAAGAAGCAAGAAGAATTTAGCAAGGCTGCTAAAGCTACACCTAGCAAGGAATACAATAATCTTAATATTCCCGCTTCTGCTTATTACAACCCAAATAGCACTCAATACGGTGCACATTACGTCGGAGATTAATAACCAATAAATATTTCAATTATGGAACTACAGGAAATGACTAAAGCACAGTTAATCGAAAAGGTAGAAGAATTATCTACCAGTCTTGATGAGAATATTTATCGTAACGATGAATTAGCAGCAAAGGTACTGGAACTTGAGAAAATTGAAAATGAGCTTCGTGCAGAAAACGATTCGCTCAAGAAAGAAAATATAGATTTGAAGGGTTCTGTTGAAAATTATCGTGGGTGGTGGCAAAGTGAGTCTAAAAAACTAGAAAAGATTAAAGAATCTTTGAAAGCTGCTTCTATCGTTTTTCGGGCGATCACCTATGAAGCTATTAACTAGCCCTCACTAAAGTCAAACCAAACCGCCGGTTATCCGGAACCCAGTCCGGTCTTTGAGCCTGCCCTTGAAGGGAGACTGGGAACAACAGAGAAGAGTTCTTTAACATCTTGGAACATATATGGCTTACGTAGCAGGAATATGAAGCCCGTGAGGGTAGGTAGTTAGGCTGTAGTAAGACGGTGGTTTGGTACACCGGAGTAGAACCGTGATAAGCGATAAAGGCGAGGTTCAAAAATTGCCCTGCAACCGAATAGCAGAGGATTTCGGTAAGTATATAGATAGAATTAATGTGAATAACATATAAGAGCGATGTAGCTCAAGCTGGTTAGAGCGCTGTGTGTGGTGGATGGTTGAGAGTTCGAGTCTCTCAAGAAACACTCTTAGCTTAACGGAAGAGCACCACAAACAGAGGTCAGCGGTTCGAATCCGTTCATCGCTTCAAGTTTAATTTAAAATTTAATTGTATGGAAAAAGAAATTCAGAAACGCAGTATAATCAATGTTTTGCGAAACATGGATGTCGGTGATGAAGAAGTGTTTCCCATTACTCAAAAAACGTCTGTGGTTTTCACTTTAAATCAGAGATTATATAAGGAAAAAGGGGATGGCATGTCCTGGACTACTAAATCTTATGTTCAGGATGGAATATTAAAGGTTACTAGAACTACTTAACTTATTTGCTTATTGAGATGATTAGAGGTGAAATGGCTGAAATATTGCTAGACAATATACTCCGTTTGTTTTCGACAGAGATATTCGGGAAAGATAGGTCAGCATACTATGTAGGTGGCGAGAAAAAGTTGATTAGTCTCATTGAAGCAGGTAAGATTGAAAGTGACAAGCCTGTGAACGCTCAAAATGGTAAATGGCATTGTAATGCAGCACATGTATTACTTCATTGCCGGTGTGCAAGAAAGAAGGGTAAATCAAAAAAGAAATAGAAATTTATGGATGAATTTGAATACATCGGTTTATTTCTTACTAAAGAAAGTAGAAATAAACTATTGGATTTGTTGCCTCCATTTGAAGGGAAAATGTACTTAGACCACTGCACTCTACTACATAAGAGTCAGAATGGCAAAGCTAAAGCCGAGACAATAATGCGTGCATTTGAATTCCATGGAGGCAAAAAATTCTTAGTTAATATAGTGGCAATTGGATGGAATGATAAAGCTATGGCATTCAAATGTGTTCCATCTTGGCTTTCTTGTATGAATAAAACTCCACACATTACTATACGTACATTCAGTGATGGAAATCCTGTTGATAGTAATGCTATTGAAAAGTGGATAGATATTATACCTGTTATTGTCGAAGCTAATTTAGATAAAAGATGAAAACATTGAAGATCATTCATAATATTTTCACAGTAGTTGCATTAATAGCAGCTATGTATATAGGAGGAGGAATCGAAGCGTCAAGAAGTGATATTGCTTGGTCATATATCATATTCTTCATAGTTGTTGCTTTGCTGGCTGCTAGATTCATCTATGAAGATAAGAAACAAAATAAAGATAGCCTGTGAAGGTTTGCATTGCTTAATTTTATTAGTCATGATTAGCCCGGTTCGCCGGGCACTTGTTGGGGTAGCTCAATTGGTAGAGCGCATGTTTTACATGAGGTCAGCGGTTCGAATCCGTTTCCCGGCTCAACTCTAAATGAGTTAAGTAACCCGTGAGGGTGAATATATCAAATCAATCAAAGTAGCCGGTAGTGTCCGGCTACGAATTGAAGGAATGGCGAAAGAGGCAGACGCGCTACTCAACAATAGGGAATGTCAGCCCTTAGATGTAGTGAGCATGACAACTCATCCCGGTTCGATTCCGGGTTCCTTCACAGAGATAATTCTCATTTATGTTTAACTAACAATACCGAAGTAAGGAGCTTCGTGGGGTGTGAGTCCCTTATTTATTTGATTTAAGTGTTCTACATCTATCCCGGTGTGTTTTGATCGGCTATCCGGGAGCAAAGTAACTCGTGAGAGTGAACTCATGTTTTTCATAGTATTAGAACTTGAAGTCCACATCATAGCGTTGATGTGGCAAAAACGGGGAGGTATTCTCAATGGTAAAGAGAGCATAAAGAAAGCGTACGAAGTGCTTTATGTATTGCAGATGCAATTATTTAGGTTCGACTCCTAAACTGCCCCACAATGGCTTATTATAGCTAAATGATTGTTTGCCGTGTTTTTTATTTTTGTGTTTGTGTTTCCAAGTGGACGGTTCGTGAGAATAGTTCACTTATATGAAGCTTTGGCGTAATTGGTAGGCGCGCTCAATATCAGAGTTGGTTCAGTGGAAATCTGTATATGAGTATCGTAGGACCCTTCGAGAAAGTAGACACCCAGTGCAGGTTCGAGTCCTGCAAGCTTCACAAGCTCGTGAGAGTTATTTAGTAGTTTTGTCGTGTTTTATTTTGTGTGTTTGGTACATGGTTCGTGAGAATAGTGTACCTTTTTTAATTGGAGAAATGGCGGAATTGGTAGACGCAAGTATGCAGATAGATTGAAGAAAGTCATACATAGGTAATCTATCGTCCCGGTTCGAATCCGGGTTTCTCCACACCTAACCAGTTATAGATGTTGTGTCTTTATTTAGTGTTGTATCATGATAAGATGTAATGGTTCGTGAGAATAGTACATCTTTTTTTATTTGGGCGGGCAGTATTCTTGGATGAAACATTACAGAGTGCGCACAATGTAAAGAGGTCGGTTCGATACCGGCACCGTCCACATATTTAGATGTGCATAAATCAGCGGGAGCCGTACACCCTTTAAGCGTAGCCGATCCATAAGGTACATTGGACTTTTTTGTAACATATGCTTTTCTGCCTGTACAATATCGTACAGGCAGTTTTTTGTTACAAAAAAGGCGTTAAAATGGCGAAGTTTCTGTTTGCATATCTTGTCAATAAAAGATAACTTTATAGATGTAAAGAATTAAAAGTCAAACCATTAATTTCAGAATTATGAAAGAATTAGTAACCATTCAGCAAAAGCTGAAAGCCCCCAAAGGGCAGTATAATACTTTCGGTAAATACAAGTACCGTAGTTGTGAGGACATTCTTGAATCAGTGAAACCTGTTCTTGCTGAAACAAAATGTACATTAACTCTAAGTGATGAGATGATCGCAGTAGGTGATAGGATCTATGTAAAAGCGACTGTCACTTTGACTAATGACAAGGGAGAAAAAGAAGTAACTACTGCTTTTGCAAGGGAAGAAGAGACAAAGAAAGGAATGGATGGGAGCCAAATCACTGGGGCCTCATCTTCTTATGCAAGAAAGTACGCTCTTAACGGTCTGTTTTGCATTGATGATGCAAAAGACAGCGATTCGACCAATACTCATGGTAAAGAAGAGACTCAACAACCTGCAAAAACACCGGTAAGTACGGATAAGGCAGTATATACAGGTGCTCAATTGAAAAATGCTATTGCTGAAATGCTTGCTGTTAAAAGTCGTGCTGAACTTGAAAAGGTTTGGTATGGACATGAAGCAATGCAAAATGATAATGAATTTAGAAATGCCTGTATGGAAATGGGCAAAATTTATCCTGCACAATGATAGAATTAGTTAGGTCAGGTGTAGTTTTCAATGAAGAAAACCACACCTATTTTCTTGGTGAAAAACAGTTGAAAGGTATAACGGGAATGATAAGCCGGCAATTATTCCCGGATAAATATAAGGCTGTTCCTGAATTTATATTGAAGAGAGCTGCTGAAAAAGGTAGCCGTATCCATGCTCAATGTCAGTTTGTTGATACTACCGGTTTCACGCCTGAAAGTGTTGAAGCGGAGAATTATTTGAAAGAGCGGACGAAAGCCGGATATAAGGCTTTTGCTAATGAGTACACTGTGTCTGATAACGAATACTTTGCATCAAACATTGATTGTGTTTGGGAAAAGGACGAGAAAATCAGCCTTGGCGACATCAAGACTACTGCAAGCCTTGACCGTGAGTATTTGAGTTGGCAGTTATCAATCTATGCCTATTTGTTTGAACTTCAAAATCCACTTATCAAAGTTGATAAATTGTTTGGCATTTGGCTACGAGGTGATAAATCTGAATTGGTTGAGATTGGACGTAAACCGGATGCAGAGGTTAAGAGATTACTGGAGTGTGAGATTAAGGGTGAACACTTCTTGCCTAATACTCCTGTTCCTGTCGATGAGAAGCTGCTTATTCCCATGCAATTAGTAGATACTATCATTGATATTGAGGAACAAGCGAGCTATATCACTGAAGTGCAGAAAGGTTATAAAGAACAGCTTAAAAGTGCCATGCGTGAGAATGGTGTTAAATCATGGGACGCTGGCCGGTTACGTGTTAGTTATACTCCTTCTTCAACGGGTAAGAGTTTTGATACAAAGAAGTTTCAGGAAGATCACCCGGAACTTTATTCTCAATATTTAAAAACGTCAATTAAAGCGGATAGTATTCGTGTAACTATAAGGGAGGAAGGAAAATGAGTGTCAATAAAGTAATTCTTATAGGACGTGCCGGTAAAGACCCGGACGTGAGAACATTGGACGGTGGAGCAAAAGTAGCTTCTTTATCTTTTGCCACAACAGATAAAGCGTACACCTTGCAAAATGGAACCCAGGTACCGGAGCGTACAGAATGGCATAATCTTATTTTTTGGAATAAGACTGCTGAAATAGTTGAGAAGTACGTCCATAAAGGAGATAAGTTGTATATAGAAGGTAAGTTACGCACTCGTAACTATGACGATAGCAAAGGAGTTAAGCGCTACATCACTGAAGTCTTTGTTGATAGTATCGAGATGCTTACACCGAAAGTTCAGCAACAGGCTGCTCCTGTACCTCCACCATTACCAACGCAACAGCCTACACAGAGGCAGCAACAACAGGTACAACAGCCTGCATATCAGCAACAGTCGTTTCAACAGGCACCACCGCCTGATGATTTACCATTCTAATATATGGCAGAAGCTATTCTAACAAAACAAAACGGGGTAGTCACAATGGATAAGTCGTTTGACTACCTCTGTTCCACGCTCAAAAATGGAACTTACACTGTAAGTATCAAGAGAAAGGTAGAACCACGTACACTGTCACAGAATGCACTAATGTGGTTGTGGTTCGCTTGTATTGAGAGGGAGACAGGTACGGATAAGTTAGATGTTCATGATTACTATTGTCGGAAGTTTCTTCCACGGCAAATATGTATGAATGGAAATATTGTTTCGGTTGTTGGAAGTACTTCTAAATTGAATACGATCCAAATGAAAACTTTCATGGATAAGGTTCAGGCTGATGCTGCCACCGAATTAGGAATCAATTTGCCATTGCCTGTTGACCAGTACTATAAAGATTTTATTAATGAATACCTGCATAGGTAAGTATTAACTAAAAATTTAATTAAAATGGATTTGAATATTTCAAAAGCAAAATTGACCAAAAAGGGATGTCTTGAAGTGGTCTATGCAGACAAGGAGGGAAACGATATTGTTTTCAAGGGGATTAATCCTGTTCATCCGGATTTGAAGGATTCGCTTAATAAGCTTATCCCTTACATTGTCGATATTACAGAGCAGAAAGAAGCCGGGTACATTAATTGGGAACGTCCGGATTCATGTCTTGAAGATGAGTTTTTCAAGAAGTTCAATGTAACCGGTGTTAGCATTGGTGGTGACTCTTCCTTTGAAGTTTGTGTGCTGACTGGTAAGCGAACTCTTATGACGAGCAAAGTTCTTAATCTTTGTTCTCCTGGTATTGGTTTCGATCCGGACAACGAATCGTATGTGCATTGTGAGGAGTTTCGTGATGCAGTTTACAATTTCTTGTATGAAGCAGAACTCTATGTTACAGAGAATAAATGTTCAGAGATTCAAAGGGAGTTCGAGTTTAAAGATGGTGAGGACCCGTTTGAAAAGACAGATGAAGCTACTGAAGCAATGAATGAGAGTGAAGATAATGAGGTATTCTCAACTGTTGAACATCAAGAATTAGTATTAGAACCTGCTTCATGAAACCAATCTATGTGACTAAGACGCCAAATCTGTACCGGATTCAGTTCGAGTATCACCCAAAGTTGGTCGAGGTCATAAAGATGATACCAAGTAAGCCACGCTACGACGGGACAGACCGGGCGTGGCTTGTTAGTATCAATGATGTGCGTTATCCTGTTGGACGTGATGCCAATTGGTATGTGAGAGCTTTTTCGCAATGGGCTGTTCAAATGCGTTTCTGTTCTACTGTTAAGGAACGTGAGGTTACTGAAGATATTAATTATGATATTCCTCCGATGAAACCTTTTGTCGGTGAACACTATATGTTACTTCAACCTTACGAGTATCAACTTGAGGGAGTACAGTATGCAATAGAGCACAAACGCTGTTTTTTCGGAGACCAGCCCGGGTTAGGTAAAACGTTGCAAGCTATATGTGCAGCTGTTAAGGCACATAAGGAAGCGCCTATATACGGTGAATCTTTTCCTGTACTTGTAATTTGCCCTGCTGCATTGAAAGTCAACTGGCAACGTGAATTCAAGAAATTCGCAGGGATTAACGCCATTATACTTGATGACAGAAACCGCCAGTCCTGGCAAT
Organism: Bacteroides celer; assembly: GCF_002632415.2. Taxonomy (NCBI): domain Bacteria; kingdom Pseudomonadati; phylum Bacteroidota; class Bacteroidia; order Bacteroidales; family Bacteroidaceae; genus Bacteroides; species Bacteroides celer. The sequence goes on from NZ_CP178209.1 coordinate 2,558,802, forward strand.
CTTTTTATGAGTGTAAGAAGTCTGATGGCAGCCCACTTTGTGAGGTATTCATTACGAATTATGAATCACTGAATAAGTTTTTTGTGAGGTCTGTAAATAAGGAATCCAAGTTCACAATGAAAAGTATTGCTTTCGATCAGCGTGTTTCTTTGTTCAGGTCTGTTATCATTGACGAATCTCACAAATGTAAATCAAGTAAGACACAGCAAGGAAAGTTTGTAGAAGGTATCTGCAAAGGAAAACGGTATGTATTCGCATTGACCGGTACTCCTGTTGTCAACAATAATACAGACTTGATACAACAGCTAAAAATATTAGGTCGATTAGAGGACTTTGGAGGATATAGCCGGTATGTTGAAAGGTATTGTGATGGTCCCAAACAGGCATCCAACGTTAAAGAGCTAAATTGGCGACTATGGAATACTTGCTTTTTTCGTCGTGAGAAGTCAAAGGTGCTTACACAACTTCCGGACAAGACCCGTCAATACTTGACAGTTGATATCACTACCACCAAAGAGTATAAGGCTGCTGAGGCTGATATGGTAAAATACTTAAAGAAGTACAAAAATGCTTCGGACGCACAAGTGCAGAAATCAATGAATGGTGCCGTCATGGTGCAGATGCAGCTTTTAAAACAGATATCCGCCAGAGGTAAAATCAAGGCTGTTTGTGAATTTGTCCATGATGTTATCGATGGTGGTGAGAAGCTGATACTTTTCGGTTACTTGAAAGAAGTTGTAGCAGAATTGAAAAAGGAATTTCCTAAAGCTGTTACTGTGACAGGTTCCGATAATGTCAACCAAAAGCAATATGCCGTTGATTCTTTCCAAAATAATCCCGATTGCAAGCTGATTATTCTGAACTTCAAATCGGGTGGTACCGGACTTACTTTGACGGCTGCCAGTCGTGTTGCTTTTATAGAGTTCCCTTGGACTTTCAGCGATTGCGAACAGGCAGAAGATCGTGCGCATCGTAATGGTCAGAAGAACAACGTTAACTGCTATTACTTCTTAGGTAAGGATACTATCGACAAGTATATGTATGATGTGATTCAGACTAAGAAGAACATTGCCAATGGTGTTACTGGTACGGACGATCAAGTAGAAGAGAATATGGTGAATCTTGCAATGGACTTGTTTAGGGATAAATTATGAAGCCATTTAGATTAGTTATAAATGGGCAGAAAACTCATATTCAGGAATACAAGAAAGAAATGTTGTTCGGTCCTGAATGGGAAACCATAATATCCTTTGTCGGTTGCAAGAACAGGTGTAAACAAATCGTTGACCTTCTAAATGAATGTGCAACGATTTCAAAAAACAAGCAGAAAAATGACTGAAGAAGATATTCGTAAATTGGAGGTGAAATATTCTGAAACTAAGATACAACACATTTGTGTAACTTGGTTCAGAGAAACGTTTCCCAATGTAGGCCCTTTACTCTTTGCTATACCAAACGGCGGCGTCAGGACAAAGAAAAGCGGTGCTATGCGTAAATATGAAGGTGCCATCGCTGGTGTTGCTGATTTGATTCTGCTTTTTCCTCGCGGTGGTAAGAGCAGTCTTTGCATAGAGATGAAAACTCCACATGTAAAAGGTAAACGTGCCGGAACGCAGTCTGATGAGCAAAAAGCGTGGCAGGCATTAGTTGAGAAATATGGTAGTGTATATGTCGTTTGTCATGGGTTGATTGAGTTCATTAATAGCGTTTGCTATTATCTGAAAGCTGACCCTCAACCTTATATAAACAATGTCTTACGGAATTATTATAAATTGATATGACTTATATTGAACTTATCAATAGGTTTTGGGAACTTGATGAAAGCTGGCAATTTTCCTGCTGTGAAACGAGGCTTTATTTTTACTTGCTAAAAATTGCGAATCGTTTAGGCTGGGAGGATAACTGGACACGTAGTGATACAAAGGTGTCATCTGACGTGGGAGTGTCTGTAAAAGTATTCAAGTCCGCCCGAAATAGATTATTTCAAGCAGGTCTTATTGAATGTAAACAAGGCAATGGAAGAGGCAATAAATCAACGTATTCTATAAAAGGTGTACAAAAAGGTATGCAAAATATACCACCTTTACAGCAACCTTTAGGTACACCTTTAGGGCACCCTTTAGGTACACCTTTTCAAGAAAGCTCCCCCATACCCCCTAAAGAAGAATATAAGACAGAGACAAAGACAAAGAAAGAACCCCCTAAAGGGGGTAAGAAAGAAAGTAGCTCTGGCGAGCTTTTCCCACCCTTTAAACCGGAGAAACCTAAAAGAGTCGCAAAAGAATTTATTGCTCCTACGCTTGATGAGGTTATCCAACACTTCATCAAGCAAAATGCTCCGGAACGTTTAGATGATTGGCAAGAGCAAGCAGAAATATTCTTCAATCACTTTGACTCGATAGGGTGGAAGAATGCCAATGGAGTGAAAATAGAGCGGTGGGATTCCAAAGCAAACCTTTGGATACTGGATCGTATTCGTGAAAATCGAAAAAATGAATTAGACCATGACGGAAGAGGAAAAGAATCTATCAAGCAAACTTCAAAATTTGATGGAGAAGGAAGCCGGCAAGCGCAAGCTGACGCTCCAACAGATAGAGAATCTGATACAAAGGCACAAGGAAAGTATTCAGGACGTTTCTGAGTATGATTTAACTGATACACAAGAGTATTACAGCCATTGGAATTTAATTTCTAACCTTGGTACGGATTATACAGAACGGGAGTTTAGAAAATTTGATGTTGATGATAACAACTCTAAACTAATTCAGTTTCTTCTGTACTACTTCAACGGATGCCGGTATGCTCAAAATGTGTTTCCGGAAGAGAATTACAAGGTTCATAAGAATCTTTTGCTTGTTGGTGAACCTGGCACTGGGAAAACAATGTTGATGCAGATTTTTGCAGATTATTTGAAACTTACTTGTAACCCCAATGCTTTTGAAAACTTGTCTGTAACTCAAATGATGAATTACTATAAAATTCATGGGCATATTGACTTGTACACTTACAATGAGAATCAATCTAAAGGGTTTAAACCAAACCCCTTTAATATCTGCTTGAATGATATCGGTCTGGAAACGGAAAATCAAAAATCGTATGGTACCAGCCTCGATTCGGTTATTGATGAATTTCTTTATGCCCGGTATGAGATTTTTCAGCAATACGGCAAGAAGTATCATATAACATCGAATCTTGGCATAGCCGAATTTAAGAAACGTTTCGGGCCAAGATTAGTGGATCGCTTTAAAACGTTTAATGTTCTCCCTCTGTGTGGTGAGAGCCGTAGAATATAGCTACTATGAAAGTTATAATTTACTGGGTTACTAAAGATCCGGATAAAATTGCTCGTATCAGAGAGCGTTTCGGTATTGGAACTTATCGAAGTGTGAACGGTGAAACACCTGCTGAAATACGAGAAGAAGACATGGAACTTCTTCGGGAAACTGAAAGAAGAGGATTTATTCAAATACGTAATAAACCTCAATGAAAATGGCGTTAAAATGGCGAAGTTTCTGTTTGCATAACTTGTCATTTTACGATAACTTTACTGATGTAATAAACTAAAAGTCAAACCAATATAATTAAATTATGGAAGTACAAAACATTAGAATTGACCTTATCAGTCCTTCTCCTTTGAATCCGAGAAAGACTTTTGATGAAGCAGCTCTTCAAGAGCTTGCAAGTAACATTGAGAAACAAGGCTTATTGCAGCCTATCACTGTCAGAGTAGCCAAATCCGAAGATGTGACCGATTTAGAGACCGGTGATGTAACAACAATCCCTTGTTCGTATGAGATTGTTTGTGGTGAGCGTCGTTTTCGTGCTGTATCATTATTGAAAGAAAAGGAAGATAAAGAGAATGTTGCTAAAATCAAGGCCCACCGGAAAAAGTCTGAGCAATTTCAAACAATCTCCTGCATTGTCAGAGAGATGACAGATGATGAGGCTTTTGAAGCAATGATCACAGAAAATCTTCAAAGGAAGGATGTTGATCCTATTGAAGAAGCTTTTGCCTTTGCTCAACTCACGGAAAAAGGACGGACTTTGGAAGATATCGCTCTTAAATTCGGAAAGTCTACTCGCTTTGTCTTTGATCGTATAAAGCTAAATGGTCTTATTCCGGAACTGAAAGAACGTGTAAGAAATGGAGATATACCATTATCCGGTGCTATGATTCTTTCTAAATTGGAGGATAGCTCGCAAATGGAATTTCATAAAGGGAATCAGAATCAGTGTAGTACAGATATGATTCGAAGGTTTGTAGGCAGTTCTTTTCTTGAAATTGATAAAGCTGATTGGATTGAAGAAAATGCAGATAATTGGGATAACGGGGAATTTAAACCATGCGCACAATGTGAGAACAACACTGTCAATCACGGTTGCCTATTCTATGAAATGAATAATAAAAATGCAAGATGCATCAATCCTGATTGCTTTAGAAAAAAACAGATAGCTTATCTGATACGTAAAATCCAACTTGAAAGTGAGTTCCTTGTTAAAGCTGGTGAACCGCTTTCATTCGGGAAAACTGTTATAATGGAGACTAAACTTGACACTTATTGCAGTGATTCGAGAAAAGCTTTCTTGGAACAGACACTCGAAGCTGTTAGAAGCCTTGGATTTGAAATGATAAATCCGGATGAAGTATTTAAGGGTAAGTGTTGGTATGCTGAAAATGATGAGCGTACTCAAAAAATGCTTGAGGATGGTGAGATTTATCGTTGTATATCATTGTGGAATTATTATTGTCCTGAATTTGATGTAGAATACTATTATATAAGAAAAGAGCTATCTTCCAGTACTTCAGCTCTTGCAGATCCTAAAGATATAGAAAGGGAGAAGATAAATGAAAAGTTGAAGAAAGCTAAGGATAAGGTAATCGAGAAGAGTTCTGAAACTATGAGAAAATGGGCACAGGAAAAGCCCTATTATAAGCGTAATAAAGAGTTATCCGTTGATGAACAAACTGTGTTCGATGTAATGATTCTCCGGAATTGTAGTAGTAAATATTTGGAAACACTAAAACTTTCTACTTATAAGAAAGAGTCTGATTTTGTTAAATACGTGAAGAACAACCAAGCTGATCGTAATCAATGGTATCGCGCTTTTATTGCTAACAATCTTTCAAGCAATGATGTGATGTTCTATCCGTATATGCAGAAATGCCAAAACATTCTCTTTGCAGAACAATATCCTGATGATTACACTGAACTTGGTAAGCAGCTCGCTACTTCTTTCGACAAGAAACAAAAGAAACTCAATGAGAGATTGAAAGAACTTGAAAACGATAACACAGAGGAAGCCTAACGGTTTCCTCTCTTTATTGATATGCTTATGAAAACGTGGACTGATGAACAACTCGCTATACTTGATAGCGAGTATTCAACTGCTGATTTGAAAGAGCTTGCCAAACGCCTTTGCAAAACACTTACTGCTGTAAAAGCAAAGGCTTTGAATCGAAAGCTTAGGCGCTCTCCAAAAACTGGATTTTGGAATAGTGAGAGGGTTGAAAAATTAAAAGAGTTGTATCCCAATCATACTAATGAGGAAATAGCACAGATATTAGGTACAACTTATTCTGCCGTAAATGGAATAGCGTTCAAATTACGACTCTTTAAATCTAAAGAGTTCAAATTCCAATGTGCTTCTAAAAGTTTCTTTCCCAAAGGACATCAACCAATGAATAAGGGACGTAAGCAAACAGAATATATGTCTGATGCTCAAATTGAAAAAACGAAAGCTACACGTTTCAAAAAGGGATGTATCCCAAAGAATCATAAAGAGGTTGGATATGAACGCATAACCCGTGACGGTTACATTGAAGTGAAAACTGCTGAACCGAATGTCTTTGAGCTTAAACACCGGCTTGTATGGATTGAGCATAATGGAGAAATTCCTTCTGGTTACAATATTCAGTTCAAAGATGGAGATAAGCAAAATATTTGTATCGAGAACCTATACATGATTAGTCGTTCTGAACAAATGAAAACGCAAAACTCAATGTATGCCCGGTATCCGGAAGATGTTCAGTACCTCATCAAGCTAAAAGGAGTTTTGAATAGACAAATTAATAAAGCAACAAAAAAGAATGAATCATGAGTGATAATGCAATAGATAGATTAAAGGAAATGGTTAACAAACCGTTCCTTTATCAGAATGAAGAAATTGTAATTCTCAACTACTGTGACGGTACCGGTGATGATGGAACCGAAGTTGAAATATACTTGAACAATGGCAAAGTGCTGATATTTAGTATGTTTGATTTAGCTTCCAAGTTGAACCGTTTCCGGTCGATAACAAATACAGTTGTTGTGTTGGCAAATGAACGGTTGAATAAGGTATCTACTGTGAATCCTACTATCTTACAGGATATGAGAGACTTGGTTCTACAACAAATAAAGGACGTGAAAGAAGATCCTAATAAAGTAAATCAGGCCAAACAGGTTTTTCAAGGTGTCAATACTCTTATTAACCTTGCTAAAACAGAACTGGAATACAGGAAATATATGGATACAACGGACCCTATAAATAAGTAGTTGCATGTTGACAGATAAAGAAAGAGAGGTCATTGAAGTTTCCTGTAAACTGCATAATTTATTTTGTAATCTCCCTGTGTTTCATGTATCAGATATCAGAGAGGAAGTCATACATATTCATGCGATCCAAAATATGATAATGGCTCGTGAGGCATACAGGAGCAATCCGAAAATGTTCCCTATTAAAAATGGGCATCCCAATAATATGCCAATAGGTATTCTTGCTACTACTCCCATGAATTTTGTGAGTTTTGATAATATTCCTATGGCCAGTGAAAAACGTATTCATCTCCAAAAGTATAGAATGAAAAAATTAAGAATAAAAAAAGTAGATGCTACTTACTTTAGTCTTTCTAAGTATATGCGTTTAGAAGGGCAATTTCAAGCAAAGAATTTCCAGACTGCCTATTTCTTGCAAGTTAGGATATTAGGTTTTTGGTTTACAATTCAAACGTATATTTCCATTGATAGTAATTACGCTTTGCTTTGTGCAACTGAAGCGATGGAAAAGCTACAAGAAAAACTTTAATTATCATGTGTATGTATAAAAGGACTATTTACAGATTCCATATAAGGGACCAGCCTGCATCAAACAGTGTGAGATTATTATTAGTCTAACAATTTAACCTAATCATTTATGATAACATTGAATAAGTTGGCCCCTAAAATATTAAAGATTATAGAGCGCCGCTTTCATCTGAATGATAATACTTCTAAAAAGGCTTTCAGTTTAAAAATATCGGCTGCCTGGAGGAAGTTTGATGAATTATCAGAATTACCATGCGACGATATAAAAGACCATCCGGAATATAAAAAGAGAGCTGCTGATATTATAATAGTTACCGTTGCTTTTCTAAAACATTACGGATGTAAGGATATCGAGGCTGAAATTAAGAGAGCAATAGATTTGCTTTCTGAGGAGTCAGAGAGAGGTGATTAAGGTGTTGTTACTGACTGTTAGTGTTGTTGATTTTAATATAGTTGGTTATGGCAGAGATAATTCAAGTCTGCTGGCTGACTGTTAGTGTTGTTGATTTTAATATAGTTGGTTATGACAGAGACAATTCAAGTCTGCCTACTTGATTTTAATAAGGGGCAGCTCACGGGATTACCGAAAAATCCGCGCTTTTTCCGTGACTATCGCTTTGAAGCGATGAAGAAAAGCATTCAGGATTCGCCTGAAATGCTTGAACTTAGGGAGCTCATAATATTTCCCTATAATGATGGCCGGTATATTGTTGTTTGTGGGAATTTACGTTTGCGTGCATGTAAGGAGCTTGGTTACAAAGAGCTTCCATGTAAGGTCCTGGCACCTGATACCCCTGTTAAAAAGTTGAGAGAGTATGCTACAAAGGATAACGTCAATTTCGGTGAGAATGATTTGGACGTTATGGAAAATGAATGGAATAAAGCAGAACTCCAAGACTGGGGTATCGAGTTCGGGCCGAAGAAGAAGGAGGATGAATTTAAAGAGCGCTTCGATGCCATCACAGATGATACAGCCATTTACCCCCTTATTCCTAAATATGACGAAAAGCATGAGTTGTTTATCATAACCTCAAGCAATGAGGTAGATAGTAATTGGCTTCGTGAAAGGCTGGATATGCAGCACATGAAGTCGTACAAGACCGGGAAAGTAAGTAAGAGTAATGTAATCGACATAAAAGATGTTCGCCATGCCCTGCAAAATAGTAATACCAAGTCATAAGCGCCATGACCGGGTGTTCGCTAAAAAGTTGGTGAACGATCCTATAATTTGCGTTGCTGAAAGTCAAGCTGACTTGTACCAGCAGTTTAACCCGGAATGTGAAATAGTTACTCATCCGGACGATGTAATCGGCCTCATCCCTAAACGTAATTGGATGGCGAAACATTTTGGTGAACTTTTCATGCTCGACGATGATGTTCATGCCTGTAAAGCGATCTATGCAGAAAAAGGTGAACCGTGCCGGGTGAAAGATAAGGATAGAATCACCAATATTATTCAATCTCTATTTGAGATGGCCGGTATGATGGATGTTCATCTTTTCGGTTTCACTTCTCGAATATCACCTGTGATGTATGACGAAACCGGTTTTCTTTCCCTGTCTAAAATGATAACCGGTTGCAGCTATGGAGTAATCTATAATAAAAATACCTGGTGGAATGAAGAAATACGCTTGAAGGAAGATTTTTGGATTTCCTGTTATATGAAGTACAAAGAGCGTAAGATTTTGACCGATTTGCGTTACAATTTTGAGCAAAAGAGCACTTTCGTGAATTCCGGTGGACTTGCTTCTATCCGGAATCAAGAAGAGGAGCGTAGATCCATTCTATTCATCAAAAAGAATTTTGGTGATAGCATCCTATTGAAGAGTGCTACCAATAATGGAAAGGATAAAACTAAGCAGCTTGTACAGTATAACATATCCTGCAAATTCAAGTTCTAATAACCTGTAAAAAAGGCGTTTAAATGGCGTTCAATCTGTTTGCTATATCCGTCTTTTTTAGCTAAATTTACTGATGTAATCAATTAAAAGTCAAACCATTAAATTAGAATTATGATTATTAGAACAGTTTGCGGATATGATTTCTTCGAGGTGAGTTCTGCAATGCAAAAAGCGATCCGGCGAGCCGATACCGGGGTAGCCGGCTTTTTTGCCTTGGAATTATGGGCGAGTGGATACCGCGACTATGTGTGGAAGCGTTTATATACCATTAGTGCAGAGGATTGCTTCGGTATCATAACAAAAGAGATAGAAGCATTATGGCAAGGTCATGAGCTGGTAAATAAAAATGCTACTGCCCCCAAAGGCAGGATATTTGTCAGCAAAGCGGTTATTCTTCTTTGTGAATGTAGGAAGAACCGGGATGCAGATCATTTGCAGAACTTGATTTATGACAGAAGAGATGTTGACATAGAAAAATGGATAGATGATGTTAGACGTTATCCTATTGCCATCCCAGTATATACTTTTGATGTACATACAAGGAAAGGGAAAAAGCAAGGTAGGACCAAAGAAGAGTTTTTCCGGGAAGAATTTGAAGCGTTACAGCCGCGAGTTCCCGGATTATTTGATGATTTGCTTCCTACTGATAAGTCGAAGTAATGATAAGACCACGGTTTAGCTGTGGTCTTTAAATTTTATAAAAGTCAAACCAAATTAAACCAAAGAATTATGAACAGAAAAGAAAGGCAGGAAGCCAGAGCTAACAGACTAAGAGAGCTTTCAGTAAATGCAGCGAAACAGTCAACAGAGGCGTATAATCAGAGCTACAAAATGGTTGAGCACATTCCTCCTGGACAACCTATACTTGTAGGGCATCATTCAGAAAGGGGGCATCGCAGTCTTTTGAACCGCTCCTGGAATGCTCTGGGAAAGTCAGTTAAATTAGGTGAGAAGGCAGAATACTTTGAACGTAAAGCCGAAGCTGCTGAAAATAATAACTCCATTTATTTAGGAGATGATGACGCAGTAGACAGATTACAAGAAAAGGTCGATGCGTTAGAGAAAGCTCAAGGGATGATGAAAGCTGCTAATAAGATAGTTAGAAGTAAAAAACTAAATGATATTGCAAAGGTTGAACAACTGCAAACTTTAGGTTTTTCAGAGAATAAAGCTATCGAGCTAACTAAACCTGACCGTTATGGCGAGTATGGTTTTCCTTCTTATATGCTTTCTAATAATAATGCACGTATCCGGGATGCGAAGCAGCGTCGTGATCGAGCAAGAAAGCTAAAAGAGACAGAAGATAAAGAATACACTATCAGTGGTGTACGTGTCGTTGAGAATGCTAAAGAGAACCGTCTGCAGTTATTTTTTGCCGGTATTCCGAGTAAGGAAATCCGGTCACAGTTGAAAGAAAATAATACTTTTAGGTGGACTCCCTCTATTGGTTGCTGGCAGTCATACCTCAATCGTTGGTGTATAGAGCGTGCGAAAGTTATCTTAAATTCAATTACTGAATAATGATGGGGGAGTTGTCAAGAGAAGCCTCATTACAAAGGGTAATGAGGGCATCAGGTCGTGTACCTGTTCAATGTTCATGTAGCATTTGTAAACAACAATGTCATACTCCTTGTCTTGGTACTCCTGATGATATTGAAAGGATTATTGATGCAGGTTATGCCGACAGGTTAGCGCTGACGAACTGGGCTGCTGGTATATTCTTAGGGGTTATTAATATTGCTATTCCGATGATTCAACCTGTTGCTGGCAAAGAGTATTGTGCTTTCTTTGAAAATGGGTTATGTATTTTACATGATAAGAATTTGAAACCAACTGAAGGACGTTTATCTCACCATACGGTAAGGAAAGATAATTTTAATCCAGTTATGAGTCTTGCTTGGAACGTTGCAAAAGAATGGATGATGACTGATAATATGGAGGTAATTTCTCGTGTGTTAAATAAGTTTCAAAATAAACGAAGGCTATGAGTACACATTCATTTGTACGTGTTGATTGCAAAGCATTTGCGAAATGTGGAATAAAATCCCTTTCGCATTGCCGTCGATATCGCGGTGAAGATAATTATTGTAAGGGATGTACTCTTATTCGTCGTAAACCTCGAAATAGAAAGTTTGATGCAGGTGGTAGAGAGATGAAAAAATGTACCCATTGCGGCCACTATTTCTATCTCAATCGGTTTTACGCAAATACGATTACTTCGCATGGAAAAAAATACCGGTGTTTATCGTCATGGTGCCGTATGTGTATGTCACAGGTTAATAGCGAGAGGGCAAAGCAAAAAAAAGGACTCACCTAATAATAAGTTTCTTGTATGAGATATTATGCTTCAGTTAGTTTTGGCAAGGATTCTTTGGCAATGCTTTTCATGCTAATAGAAAAAGGATATCAGTTGGATGAAGTCGTTTTCTATGATACAGGTATGGAATTTCAGGCAATCTATAACACTCGTGATGCTGTTCTTCCAATTCTTAAAAAACTTGGCATTAAATATACAGAACTGCATCCGGAGCAACCTTTTCTTTGGACAATGTTTGAAAAGCCGGTTAAGAAAAGAGGGACTAATATTATCCATAAAAAAGGATATAGTTGGTGTGGGGGAACATGCCGGTGGGGAACGAGTGAAAAACTTCGTGCGTTGAAAGCTCACACAAAAGATGGAATTGATTATGTCGGTATTGCTGCCGATGAGATGCATCGCTTTGAAAAAGAAAATCGGGCTAATCGGGTTTTACCACTTCGTGACTGGGGGGTTACAGAAGCAGATGCACTCCAGTACTGTTATACAAAAGGCTTTGTTTGGTGTGAGGATGGAGTAAGGCTATATGAACTACTTGATCGTGTGAGTTGCTGGTGTTGTGGAAATAAGAACTTGAAGGAGTTGAAGAATATGTATTTGTACCTTCCATGGTATTGGAAAAAGCTGAAAGAACTTCAGTTAAATACCGATAGGCCCTATCGGCGTAATAGTGGAGAAACCATTTTTGATTTAGAGGAAAGATTTAAACGTGAAATGCAATAGAAAGAGTTATTATGATTCCCATATGTGTAAATGGAAGAGATTATTATAATCGAGAAGAAGCACTTGCTGCCTGGTTCGAGGAATGGTTAATGAAACAAGACTTTGAGCAAGATCTTATTGATCGAGAGCTGGAACTTGAATATCGAAAGACTCATCCGGATTGGAACACTCCTTATGTGATGTATGGTGTTCGGAAAAAACATAAGTGTATCCAAAAGAATGAAATTGCCGTGTTTTATGACTTGTTACCTAGACAAAAGCGAGCCCGTACTGCTGAAACACATTGGTATAAAGTATTGTACAAGAGAAAGGCCACTCCTGAAGAAGTTGAGTCACTCAAGGCTGGGGAATATACCCGTAGATATTTAGTGTATTCCCTGTTTATTGAGAAGAAAATGACTCTTGACAAGGCTTTATCTCTTATAGTTGCCGATGATAAATTATTAGGAATTGCGGATAATACCATCTCTGAAATTGTAACAGCCTTTGAGACTTTCTTTAACCGTAAATTTAGAATTTATAAACCCGAGTTTACAACTCAACTTAATTTATTTACAGAGTAATATGAAAACAACAATTATTTCATGTGTGATTTTGTTTGTGTTCCTGCTATATGTAGGGCACTTGTCTATAACAATCAAACCGTTTGCGGTCCAGCTTCCGTACTGGCATCGTTCACTCGGACTATTTCTGTTGATCCTCTCTTTTATAGTATATAATGCCGGTGAACATGCAAAAGGCTACGTCGATGGACTAAAAGAAGGGGAAAGAAAAGTACTTGAATTGTTGAAGAAAAAGACTGAATAAAATGGCGTTAAAAAGGCGAAGTTTCTGTTTGTATAACTTGTCAATAACGATTACCTTTATAGATGTAAGGAACTAAAAGTCAAACCAATATAACTAAAATTATGACCTGGAAAGAAATTAAAAATATCATCAATAATATGGATGGTAGTGAATTAGAAAGTGAAGCTAAATTTTTGAAGAATGGAAATACATTAGTTACTATTTCGTTGGAAAAAACTGCTGAAGAACATTACACAAATTCAGAATGGGGACAATATACGGTACCTAAATCTGATATGAGTGCAGAGGATATACAAGAAGAAAATACTCGTCTTTGTATCAAAGAAGGCGAATTTTACTTTTGGGAAGAATATGAGGAATAATTATGGGATGGGGATTTTTTATATGTCAGATTGATTGCAAGAACCGAAAGAGACTAACCGAATTTTGGTTACACAAAAATTTTATCGGTGTACATTATCATGGCTGGGTTGATTTAAACCAGAGGAAATTAGCAGAATCATGTACAAGGCATAGAAAGTTTAAAGATAATTACTACGTAGCAATGGAAACTATAATACCATTCTATGTAATTAAAAAGATTATATTTTCTCCACGGGTTCTTTGGGAATTAGCAAAGTGGTTTATCAGAGCTTGGAGATATAATAATCGGAATAAATAACTCTCATAAGAAAAATAATGAATATTGGAATTGTAGATGTAGACGGTCATCACTTCCCTAACTTCGCTCTTATGCGTGCATCTGCATATCATAAGGCGAGAGGTGACCAAGTGGAATGGGCTACCCCTTTCAATCAATATGACAAGGTATTGGCAAGCAAAGTGTTTACTTTCACTCCAGACTTCAATTACTTGACTTTGCAAGCTGACATAATAGAGAAAGGAGGGACTGGCTATGACATAAAGAAGCAATTATCATGTGAGATTGAAAGTAGTATGTTAATGGACTATTCCATTTATCCTCAATATAACTTTTCTCTTCAGTTTTTCTCACGTGGTTGCATCCGGAAATGCCCGTTTTGTTTGGTTCGTGAAAAAGAGGGGTATATCCGGGCAGTAGAACCGGTTGAGTTGAATCCTAAAGGAGAATGGATTGAGGTGCTGGATAATAATTTCTTTGCAAATCCCGAATGGAAAGATGCCATTAATTATCTGCAAAAGAAAAATCAGATGGTCAATCTACATGGTGTCGATGTACGTATTATGAACGAGGAACAAGCATTCTATTTAAGCAAATTGAAATTAAAAAGAAGAATCCATATTGCTTGGGATTTGCCGGAAATTGATCTTACAGACAAGTTGAAAGAAGTGATAAAGTATATCAAGCCTCGTAATTTGTCTTGTTATGTTCTGATAGGCTTTAACTCAACCATTGAGCAGGATATATATCGTCTAAACAGGCTTAAGGAATTAGGAATTTCTCCGTTTGTACAACCATACCGGGATTTTAATAATGATCGCAAACCGACTTTATATGAAAAGGATATTGCACAATGGGCTAACAAGCATCAGATATTTAAAACCTGCGATTTTGCAGACTTCTCACCAAGGAAGGGTTTTAAATGTAACTATTATTTAAAGCAAAATAGAGATGAAGAAGATACTATTTATCTGCACACTTCTTGTCCTGATGGCAGGATGTGTTCCACCGAGAAAATATAAAGAGAACCGCTTCACGAAGCAATTTCGGCAAGCTGATTCAGTGTTTAACGAAAAATACGGATTACAATGAAAAGATTGGTATTAAACGTATGGGGGCGCATATTAGGTTACAAGCGATATATGTGTCCTAATTGCAAGAAAGTGAATTATCTGAAAGATAGTGGTGAATTGACAGCCGGATATTGCCGGAACTGTGAACATCCTATTTGGAATTAATGTGTAACATCGTGAAAGGAGTAAATTATGTTAGAAAAAGAAGTTACTAAGAAAATCTATGTTGCAGATGACAACAAAGAATTCTTATCTAAAGAAGAGTGTGAAAAGTATGAGACGTTTGTGAAAGAAATACTTTCAAAGATTGAGTATTTCTGCATTAGTTGCCAGCCTGATTTAACGGAAACCGGTTTGTTTCAACATAAAATTTATGTTGCTGTATATTCCAATAATTATTATCACAAAGAGATTGCTTTTAATTGGGCTATAAAGGCATGTGGATATTTGGGACAGAGTGTACAAGGATATGGTTTTCAGCCTAATTTCTCATTGAATAAATCTGATAAAATAGGCTTCGATGAATGTAAACCTATAATATGGGGTGGTACAGATTTAAAAAGTGAAAGAATTTTCCTAAGCCCAATAAAAGTAGAAGGATTCCCGGATAATATTAATTATATGAAAGAATGGGGATTTAAGTAAAATCAAATCAAGAAACATTTATGGAAACAAAATTTAAATTGAATCAACATGTACTATGTACAAGACAAGGAAGTGAAGAACCGGAGATTGGGGTAATTGCAGAAGTAGACGAACTCGATGCCTTATGTGAAGATGAAGAGGGTCGTCAATGGGAAGAAAATACTTATATGGTAATGCTTCATGATGAGAGTGGAAAGATGGTATTTGAAGAATTTTTAGAGTCTGATTTGGAAGAAGTTCCTACATAATCATATATAATTATGGGACAAATGAGTATTGGTGCGTTTAAGTATTGTCTAAGATTGAAAGGAATCCGTCTTAACCTGTTTGGTACCGGTGAGAAATGGAATCCTATTAAAGTCAAATCTAAAAAACGCAGATGAAAACTATTTCAGTAAAGCAGCCGTGGGCTTATTTGATATGTTCCGGAGTGAAAGATATTGAAAATCGTACATGGCCATGCCCTAAGAAGTACATAGGAAAACGTGTACTAATCCATGCAAGCGCAGTACCGATAGAAATGGTAAATCCTAATAGTGTATTTACAAAAGCTCAATGGGACCGGTTTTCTATTGGGTTTCAACGTGAGCTTATATGTGGTGATAGTATTGTCAATTCTGCTATTATCGGTAGTGTGATGATAGTTGATTGTGTTGTTAATCATCCGTCTGTATGGGCGGAGAAAGGGGTATATAATTGGGTACTTTCCAATGCTGTATTATTCTCGGAACCTATACCTGCAAAGGGAAAACTTTCTTTTTGGGATTTTGATGGACTGAAGTAAGTAACAATCGAATGTCCGGAATGTGGCAGCCATGAAATCGCTATTGTAGATTACACAACAGCTCCATATCCAACGTTATTTGCATAGTTGCAATAAATGTGGCTATGTGATCATGGAAAGTGAATGGGAAGTAGTAAGCACATAGTTTACCTGTGATTAATCTTTGAGTTCATTATCATTCTGTATTCGCAGTCTAACAGTCCATTTATGCGAGGCTTATGAATAATATGTGATTCCGGATAATTCCTGAGTATCCCATTTTGCAGGAGCTTAATAGTTTGATTTTGTTCTCTGATTACCACACTTAGTATTACGATGATAAAGATTAGTACTATATACCCAAAGGTGATTAAGTACACTATTTCTCTATTGAAATAGAAGAAGCTTTTGAATGATCTAAAGTTACTCATGTTTTGTATGTTAAAAATAAAAACGTGCCCAATTCAATAAATACACCCTTCGTAGAGGTGCGGCAAACAACCCAAGTAAGGAAGCATAGATATTAAACGGGCACGCATATTTGTGATAATACAAAACGCGAACACCGTTCAATCTATCACCTTACTTTGTTGAAAATTGCCGCTTTCTACAAAGGAGAGACTGAACGTCACAATGATACCTATTTGGTATCTGCCGCAAATATAACTAATTCTTTAAATTAATGTTGAACCTGGGTGCGTCTTTTTAAGATGCGCCCTTTATTTTTTGTGATGATGAAGAAAATAATTGTAACTGGTAGCGAGGGTTTTATTGGTAAAGCTCTTTGCCGGGAATTGTCAAAAAGAGGTGTTGAAGTCATTGGTATTGACCGAAAGAACGGAACTGAAGCATCAAATGTTCATGAACTTTTGAAAAAAGGTGATATCGACTGCGTATTTCACCTTGCAGCACAAACAAGTGTTTTCAATGAAAATTTGGAGCAGATCCGGAAAGATAACATTGATACCTTTATGAGTGTTGCCAATGCCTGTAACCTATACCGGGTGAAGTTGGTGTACGCCAGCTCGTCAACAGCGAATCCTGTGAACACTACTTCCATGTATGGAATAAGTAAACATTTCGATGAACAGTACGCATCTGTCTATTGTAAGACTGCTACCGGATGCCGGCTGCATAATGTATATTCACCAAACCCACGTGAAAGAACTCTTCTCTGGTTCCTGCTTAATGAGGAAAGGGTGTCATTATACAACTGCGGTCAGAATATCCGGAGCTTTACTTACATGGATGATGTTGTCGAAGGACTTATCTATGCGATAGGATGTAACCGTCAGCTAATCAACATCTGTAATGTACAACCGGTGACTACGATGTATTTTGCTACTTTAGTAAAATACTACAAACCGCTTGAAATTGAGCTAATTAATGAAAAACGGGATTTTGACAATTTGGAGCAGTCGGTGAACCGGGATATCTATTTAGTACCTTTGTCTTACACATCTGTCGAGGACGGAGTAAAGAAGATCTTTGATGAAAGGAAAGGGAAAGATATGTCGTATTGACGACTGGGATAAGCCGGAAGCGGTGAAATATAAGAGCTGGTCTCATCAGGAACGGTTATGTGATCTGAAAGAAAAGGTATCACTTCATAAAAAGGGTGATATCTATTACATCTCCCAGTTCGCCCGTTCCAAGACTGGTACCAGCTTTTCAGAAATCAAACAGTCGGAGGAACTCGCATCATTCTTTGCAGAGAGAGCGTGTGAGTTTCTCCACCGTTTTATTGTAGGGGGATGCGAAGGATGGTGTATAGTCACCACACCGCGACGGAGACACTACGAGGGCTTTCATTTTGCAACCTCTATCTGCACGAAAATAGCTGGGGCGGTGAAAATACCATTCTATGAGAATGCAATCCAGTGCCTAACTAAAGATAGATTGAATCCGGAATTCTTTCTTCTTCGTCCGATAAGGGAAAAGAAGATAATAGTGTACGATGACATATTAACAACCGGCAGTACATTACTTGCCACCTATGAGTTATTGAAAGACAGTGAGCAGCTTCTTTTTCTCATAGGAATAAACAATAATTGATATGGGAAAGCGAGAGGAACCATTAACATTTAAGCAAGAGAAATTCTGTAAATATTACGTTGATACAGAAGGTAATGCAAGTGAAGCATATCGAATGTCTTATAATACTTCCAACATGAAGCCAGAGACAATTTGGAGCGCTGCGAGTAGACTATTAGCAAATAGCAAGGTTGGTACAAGGATAAATGAGATTAAGGCGCAGAGAGCGAAAGAGTCTGAAGTAGAGAGGAAAACTGTTGAGAGGGTATTAATGGATATAGTGCTTGCCAATCCCGATGATCTTCATTTTGTTGACCCTGCAACTGGGAAAACAAAAATGAGAACTCCTTCCCAACTTCCAAAACGTGCCCGTAACGCATTGAAGAAGATACAGAATAAGAGAGGAGAAGTTACCTATGAGTTCAACGGTAAGACAGAAGCTGCCCGGATACTTGGTGCCTGGAATGGTTGGGAAGCTGATAAGAATGTTAACATCAAAGGTGGTGAGGGAAATAAAATCGGTGAACTTCGTATCGGCTTTGATGAAAATGGAGATTCGGAAGAATAGAACAAATTGAACTGCAAAATCCGGTATTCACCCTACGGAGAAACCTTACTTTTAGAACAATATGGTTATAAATTATAAGAAGCTAAATCCTAACGGATTTTATCTATTAAAGTACTTGAATGATGAGACTATCCGTTTCATTATCTTGTATGGTGGCTCATCTTCCGGTAAATCGTACAGTGTTGCGCAAACTATACTGATACAGACATTACAGGACGGTGAGAACACTCTTGTCATGCGTAAGGTAGGAGCTTCTATTCTCAAAACCATTTATGAAGATTATAAAGTCGCTGCGGCCGGTCTTGGCATCTCCCATTTGTTCAAGTTCCAACAGAATACTATTAAATGCCTGACTAATGGTGCGAAGATAGATTTCTCCGGTCTTGATGATCCGGAGAAGATAAAAGGTATCTCCAACTATAAGCGTGTTCAGTTAGAGGAATGGTCAGAGTTCGAGCATCCGGATTTCAAGCAGCTACGTAAGCGTTTGCGTGGTAAGAAAGGGCAGCAGATTATTTGTACCTTTAATCCGATCAGTGAAAGCCACTGGATAAAGAAAGAGTTCATTGATAAGGACAAATGGCATGATGTGCCAATGTCTGTTACCATTGCCGGCAAAGAGTTGCCGGAGGAGCTTACTAAGGTCAAATCCGTAAAGAAGAATGCGCCTCGGCAAATACTTAATCCTCGTACAAAGCAGATCGAGGAACAGGACTCAAATACAGTTATTATCCAATCTACCTATCTGAATAACTTTTGGGTTGTTGGTTCACCTGATGGTACATACGGTTTTTATGATGAGCAATGTGTTGCCGACTTTGAGTATGATAGAGTTCACGATCCGGATTATTATAATGTGTACGCATTGGGAGAGTGGGGTGTTATTCGTACCGGTAGCGAGTTCTTCGGTTCGTTCAACCGTGGCAAACATTCCGGTGAACATAGATACGTCCCAGGCCTGCCTATTCATATATCAGTTGATAACAATGTACTGCCATATATCAGTGTGTCGTACTGGCAAGTAGATTTCACTACCGGTATCAAGGTTTGGCAATTCCATGAGACGTGTGGTGAAAGCCCGAATAATACGGTAAAGAAATCCTCTAAACTTGTGGCCAAGTATTTAAAATCCATTGAGTATAGTGATAAAGTCTATGTGCATGGTGATGCCTCAACAAAGGCGGCCAATAGCATTGATGATGAAAAACGCTCTTGGATGGACTTATTCATAGATACATTGCAGAAAGAAGGATTCGAGATTGAGGATAAAGTAGGCAATAAGAATCCGAGTGTTGCCATGACTGGTGAGTTTATCAATGCTATCTTTGATTGTACTGTTCCTGGTATAGAGATATACATTGACGAATCATGTTCTGTATCTATCGAGGACTACATGAGTGTACAGAAGGATGCTAACGGTGCTATTCTTAAAACCAAGGTCAAGAATAAAACTACCTTGCAGACTTATGAGGAGCACGGGCACCTGTCTGATACGTTCCGATATGTCGTTGTGGATTTGTGTAATGAGCAGTACACTGAATTTAGTAACCGGCGAAAAAGGAATCTCTATGGTGGTAAGGGTATGCTTGGTTTCTTTAATCCGGAAGCACAAAATGTCTACTCGCAGCGGCTTATTTATGTCATGCCGAATGTAGATGGTACATTTGTTCTTGTTCAGGCATCCCGTTGTGGTGATAAGTGGCATTTAACTGATGCCTTGTTTAGAGAGACATCTTCCATAGAGGAAATTAAGACCGCATGTTTGGAGCGCAATGCCAATACGTGCCTCTTTGAATGTTCATCTGCCTATTATCAGACAGTACGTGAGTTGAGGGAAATTGTGAAAGATACAGAAGTAAGAGTTAAGAAAGAGTTTGCCGATGTGGATAAGCGAATAGCTGCTACATCTGATTTTATAAGGAATAACTTTTTGCTATCACCAAAGATGTTAGAGGAATCTCAAGATTACAGTGATTTCATAACTAACCTGATGGACTATAACATAAATAGTGAGAATAAAAGTGCAAGCATTATTTTAAGTGGTCTTGCATATCATATAATAAAATCGTTTCCCGAATCATCTGCTGCGTAATTTGTTGTTATATAGTTTGTTATAACTAAATTTGTACATTTCTTATTTTTCAAGATTTTAGTGTTTTGAGAAACCGATTATTCATATTCCTACATTTGTTTCAAATAAGAAATAAATGAGTTGGTTTCGTAAAAAATCTAAGTCAGAGGAAGATACTGTACAGGATGCTAACGTAGAAGTTGTAAGTGAGACTGTTGAAGAGAAGAAGCTTCCGGAAGGGAAAAAGATAACTGTTGAAGAGTTATTTTCTTCTCCATATGTTTGTTCTCAAAATTTTCTTACGCTTTTTCAGTCTGTACCAGAAGTCTTTTTTCCAATTGACTACATCGCTTCTCGTATTTCCAGTGCTAACTTTCAGTTTAAGAAAGTTAAGGATGATAGTGTTATTTGGGCTAATAAGAGTTTGAATCAGATACTTCTTAGACCAAATTGTTTGATGACATGGAAACAGAATGTGTATCAACATTTTGTATATAAACTGTGTCTTGGCAATAGTTTTACACGTGCTGCAATGTCTGATAGCTTCACTAATGTAGAAAAATGGCGTTATTGCTCTAACTACTGGGAACTTCCTGCTGATGCAATGGAAGTCCTGCCTGTTTTAGGTAGTAATATTCCATTGTTTGGTATAGCTGACCAAGAGGATATTATTAGAGGTTATCGTTTAAATTATGGTGCTTTGAGTACTATGAAGATTCCTGCTTATCAGGTATGGCATGATAGAGACGGGTGTGTGAGTTATTATTCCGGATTTGGGTTTATGAAATCTCAAAGTCGTCTTATGTCACAAATGAAACCGATATCGAACCTTATTGCTGTATATGAAGCCCGTAATGTAATTTATGTAAAACGAGGTGGCTTAGGATTTCTTATCAATATGAAACAAGATGAATCCGGGCCCATTGCTATGACTGATAATGAGAAGAAAGAAATTTTGCAACAACATTTCGGTAAGTTCGGAGTAGGTAAGGACCAGTTACCATATGGGCTGTCTGATATTCCATTGAGTTTTGTACGTACCAATCTCACTATTGCAGAACTGCAACCGTTTGAGGAAACACTTGCTGATGCAATCAGTATTTCAGGCGCTTATGGTATTCCTGCTGTATTAGTTCCACGTAAAGATCAATCTACATTTAGTAATCAATCTACAGCAGAGAAGAGTGTTTATAGCTCTGTTATCATTCCATTTGCGAAACAGTTCTGCCGTGAGTTTACTCAATTTTTAGGACTTGAATCAAGCGGGTACTATTTGGATTGTGATTTCTCTGATGTAGATTGCCTGCAGGAGGGATTGAAAGAAGCCGAGGAAGTAAAGACCAATATCAATAGCCGGTGCAAAGACCAGTTCCTTAGTGGATTGATAACGTACAATGATTGGAGGGCGCAAATCGGTGAAAGTAAATTTGAAGAACCTATGTTCGATAAAACATTATTTGAGATGTCGGACCAGGAACGAGAGATAGTTAAACAAATATTTAGTCTTAACACAAAAAGTGAAGTTGAAAATGGAAGAGAAAATCAAAAGCCTTCAGTACAAGACAAAGGCAAATGATGTTGATGAGAAGGGTATCGTTACCGTCGCGGTGAACGGTATCGGTGTGAAGGACTCACAGAAAGACGTATCCATGCCCGGATCATTCAACAAGACTTTAAAGGAAAATATTGGTCGTATGCGTTGGTTCTTGAATCACCGTCCGGATCAATTGTTGGGGGTTCCATTAAGTGGTAAGGAAACAGAGGGTAATTTAGTTATGGTTGGCCAGTTGAATCTTGAAAAACAGATTGGTCGTGACACGTTAGCTGATTATAAGCTGTTTGCAGAGAATGGAAGAACCCTTGAACACTCTATCGGAGTAAAAGCTATCAAAAGGGATTTGACTGATCCTTGTAAAGTGCTTGAATGGCGTATGATGGAATATTCTACATTGACAAGTTGGGGAAGTAATCCTCAAACATTCCTTGTGAATATCAAATCTGCTACTGCCGACCAAGTAAAGGAAGCTGTTGATTTCGTTCGAAAAGCGTTCTTGCAGCATGGATATAGTGATGAACGTTTAAAAGGTTACGATATGGAATTAAGTTTATTGCTAAAGAGCCTCAACGGTGGTGCCGTTGTCTCATGTCCTCATTGCGGTTATCAATTTGATTATGACGCAGAAACGGAGCATACCTTTGCACAACAGGTATTAGATTACGCCGCCGATTATCAGAGGTGGATAACGCAGGACATCGTAAGAGAAGAAATGGAGAAGCTCACTCCAGAGATTAGAACTCAAGTAATTTCTCTTATTGATTCTGTAAAGTCAAAGGAGAAAGATTTCACTCAAAAGAGTTTGCAGGATCTTATGAATTATGTAAGATGTCCCCACTGTTGGGGAAAAGTATATCGTTCGAATGCTATTCTACAAAACACTTCTGAAGATACTACCGGAAAGAATGAGCCGTCCGTTGACACTCAAGAAAAGAATGACGGGGAAAATAGTAACGATGAAGTAACGTCTAAAGCCGCTGATAATGGCACTTTATTCGATTTCAAAAGTTTGAATAGTTGTTTCGATAATAAATAACTTAAAATTTAAATTTTATGCCAATTAAAAAATTTACAGTATCAGATTTGAGTCTGAAAATGGATGGACTTCCTGCAGAGCAAAAGTCCTTTATGGAAAATATCGCAAACATGATGTGTGATGTAATTAATAAGTCGCTTGAAGGGATGCTTACTCCTGATGAAGTGATTGAAAAATTTAATGGCATCAACAATTCGCTTAAGGCTTATGATAGTGATACTTTCAAACAGCTTGTGAAAGATAATGAAACCCTTGTTGATCAAGTAAAGAATCTTGGTGAAAGTATTGAAAAGATGAAGCAAAAAGGCTTGTCTATGGATACCATTAACAAGTTTGATGAGAAATTAAGCGAAATGCTTGATAGCGAGAAGTTCAAAGAGTTTGCAGCCGGTCACAGCCGTAAAACAGGTTCTTTTGAGGGATTCAGCTTGAAAGATATTGTGTCCATGACCGACAATTACAGTGGTGAAATTATGATTACCCAACAGCAGAACCGTGTTGTTAGCCAGGTAAGTAATCAGAAGATTCATATGCGTAATGTCATTACGACTTTGCAGGGTGATCCTACATACACGCAACTCGCCTTTACACAGGTGTATGACTTCGACAGGAATGCACGGTACGTAACTGAAAACGGTCGTTTACCGGAATCAAGCATTAAGATGAAGGAAATTCAGACAGGTACAAAACGACTTGGTACCCATATCAGAATTTCCAAGCGTATGTTGAAGAGTCGTGTTTTCATCAGAAGTTATATTTTGAATATGCTACCGGAGGCTGTATGGCTTGCTGAAGATTGGAACATGCTATTTGGTGATGGGAACGGTGAGAACCTGTTAGGTATTACTAATCACATTGGAGTACTTCCAGTTGAAAATATCATCAAAGATACTATCATTAAGGGAGAAGCCGGTAGTGTGAAGTCTGTCGAAAGCCATAATGGGGGTAAAGACACGATTGTTGAGTTCACAAAACCGTACGATCTGATGCTCAATGGTATGGTTATTACATTTGCCAATGCTGCTGTTGTGACAGACTTGAACAAAGCGAATCCTATTATCAAGATGAATGACCGTCAAATCTTGTTGAAAGACGTTGCTTTTGCCGGTGAGGAAACAGCCATTGCAAATATGACATTTACTGTCAACAACTCATTCTTCCAAAGTATCGAAGCTCCTAACTCGGAAGATATTATTAAGACGGCATTTGCCGTGATGACCTATGCACAGTATTATCCCAATGCTATTACTCTCAATCCGTCAGATGTTAATGCGATGGAATCAGAGAAGGATACTACAGGGCGTAACCTTGGCATTATTAAGGTTGTCAATGGTGTTAAGCATATTGCTAATCGTCCGATTGTAGAGAGTACCGGTATGTTACCCGGTAAATACTTTATTGGTGATATGCACATGGGTGCATCTATCGTTGACTACACTAATCTTGCGTTAGAGTGGGCTGAAGATGTGGAAACGAAGTTGTGTAATGAGGTGGTTCTTATCGCCAGTGAAGAGGTGATTTTTCCTGTTTACAATCCTTGGGCATTCGCTTATGGAGATTTGGCTGAACTGAAAGAAGCAATCACTAAAAAGTAATATTATGGATTACATACTTAGAGGTAATGATAAGGATGTAGCCAATGTACTTAAAGAGCAACGCATTCGGATTGGTAGAGGGGTGGTTTCATTCACCCCTATCTCCGAATGCGGACTTGTAACAGAGGAAGATGCCCGAAAGACATTGGAATGTATGCTCGCAGAGAAAGATGCGAAAATCGGCGAACTTACTGAATCCATTACGGAGAAAGATAAAGCTATTGTTGAACTGACAGATGAACGTGATACAATGAAAGCCCGTATTGCAGAACTTGAAGCCTTAGTTCCTTCTGATAATAAGAATCTTCCGGCTGCCGATTCAAAGGATTTGCCCGCTGGAGATGCTAAGGAAGTAACTGTTGTTGATGATAAATCCGTTTCCGTGGAAGATGAAAAGAAAACCGGAAAGGGTAAGGCTTCTAAATAACTATTGCTATGTTGATTGATGTTTCATATTTTACGTCAGGTCCCAGGCATATAGAAAACGCTTCGGTAGCTGAAATGCCTTCACCCAACTCTCTTGCTGTAAATGAAGTGATAAATGGGTATATCAAGGCATTTCAGTCCGAATTTCTTCATACTGCTGTTGGTTTTAGTCTTTCACAAGCTATTACTGATTATTTGGAGATCGTAGAACAGGAAAAAGAGGATTCTTCAGATGAGGTTGATATCTTGGAAAAAGATGAACCTCAATCCGGATATGCACTTTTATGTGAAAAGCTAAGTGAACCGTTCGCCGATTATGTGTTCTTTCACATTTTACGTGACATGAATACACAGGCTACTATCACCGGCCTTGTAAGATTAAAATGTGCTAACGAGTATATATCTCCGATTAAGAGACAGGTTAGTGTCTGGAACAGCATGGTGAAGAAGAACCGACTCTTTGTAGAATGGGCGATGTCCGATGATTGTCCTTTCACCGGTTTGAAGATTCAAAAGAACCTATTAACTCCCATTAATGCTTTCAATTTATGATGGAATTGGATATAACAGAACTGTTTGAAGAAGTAGTTAGAAAACTTCCTGAAGGACTTGGAATCCTCTACCCTAATGGGAAAGGTGGGGCAAAAATTGTAAAGTCACCAAGATTGAATTACATCTTTGGTAGCAGTCAATATATCAAGGACATATTAGATGAATACAGTAAATCTCCTGGTCAGTCTGAAAAAAAGTTCCCGCTGGTTGCACTCTTTACTCCAATTTATGAAGATAGAAGTGATCCAAATTATTTTTCTAAGGCAAAGGTTTCGTTGATTATAGTTTGTTCATCCTGTAAGGAGTGGAGTAATGAGGAACGTAGAACTACATCTTTCAAGAATATTCTCCGTCCAATCTATAAACGTTTGTTGGAAGTATTATATGAAGATTTCCGGTTCGACTGCGACTGTGACGAGAAAGTGAAACATAGTTATTCAGAGAATTATTCGTATGGTAGATACGGAGCCTATACAGATTCCGGTAAGGCTGTGAGCGAGCCCATAGATGCCATAAACATACGCTCGATGGAAATAAAAATTAATAATCTTAATTGTAGAAGAAAATGAGAAAGATTAGAACGTGTAAGGGTTCCCGGATGAACACTGGTAGTTCTGCTTGTAGCATTGACTGGAAAAAAGTCAAAGGTGCTATCTTGACAGAACATGGTGTCAAACTCCCTGCTGATATAACAGGTGAGAAGTTGCTCGAATTGTGCCATGCAGACCGTCCGGATCGTATTTATCCTATTTTCCCATTCCTGGAATATGCTTCGAATGGAGGTGATCCACAGGTAAATGCGACTGGTTATGGTGCAAGTGAGTACAACGGGCTTAATGCTCTTACAGATACCTTTACTTTAAAGAGTTTCGACGAAGTTTTGAATGCCCAACTTTTGAGGTGTGCTAACAAGGGGTGGAACGTTTACTTTTGGAATCAGGATAACACCTTGATTGGCTTTAATGATGGTACAGATGTGTTGGCAGGCATCTCGATGTCTTCTGTTTATCCGACTGTAACCCGTTTCCCGACAAGCGGCGCAAAATCAACTATGACAGTAAGTTTCGCTCATGAGGATGCAGAAGAAAGCCTGTTGAATTTTGATTATGTGCAGTTAGATTTCAATCCTAAAAACTTCTTGATGGGCTTGGTTGATGTCGTTTTTGAAAAGACAGAAGCGGAAAATGCCTACAAGATTATCGAGAAGATTGGTGGCTACGATCGTACAGAAGAATTCGGAAGCCTCATCGCTGATGGTGCCGCCGAGGTTATGAATAATACAACTTCTGCTTCTTATGCTGATGGTGTAATAACCATTGTCCCCAAAGCTGGTGCTGTTCCTTCGTTGAAATCTCCTTCTGTGTTGTTTGAAAAAGGAATTAGAGGTATTGAGCAGGTAGCATGAAAACAGATGGTGTAACGTTCGTTGATTCCGTAGTAAAGGATATGACGAAGGAAGAATTTATTGAAGCTCATATCAATGTGGTGTGGCTAAACTTGAAAGAGGAAAAGCGCCGGAAGAAGCTCTCTGATGTGTTCGATACGATAACTAAGTAACTAATGGGCTGGGGTGTAGTTGCAGCCCGGCCCATTTCATTATTTATTATATGGCAGATTTCGATAAAGTTTATGACGTGATTCATTCCATTGCTTCCGGGTTTAAGGGAGAGTGTGTCAAATGTATGGAGGAAAATAAGAATGTGCTTATTGATTGCATACAGGAACAGTTATATAGTGGTTTAGATGGTACCGAACATTTATTGAATCCCACTTATGATAACGATACCTATTTCAATGAACCCGGTCCCTGGCAAAATCAAGCAGAAAGGTATAAACATTGGAAAGAGAAGATAACCCCACCTCTTAGGGGAGAGATGCTTTATTTGCCACCACGCCCGGTCGAGGTTCCTAACCTTTTTATCACTGGTACTTTTTATGATAGCATTTTTGCGCAAAAAATAGATTCCGGATTACGTTTTGAAACAAAAGGTTTTAAAGAGGGGCCATCCATTGAAAGAAAGTATGGTGAGCAGGTTCTTGGCGTTGGAGATACTGCAAAGGAGTATTTCAACATCATGTATCTTCGTCCATGGTTAGAGCGTTTCTTTTCTGAATGTGGGTACCGGTAGGCTATGGCTTGTGGATGCGAGATAAAGAAAATGCAAAGTGAACTGGATCGTATCAGTGAACTGGCGAAGAAAGCAGCTATTTTGGATGGCTGTATGTATGTTGTTTATCAAAAAGAGGACGGTACCTATGCTTTTGATAAGGTTGGGAATGAGATTAAAGGAAAGATTATCGAATATAGACATTACCTATAATTATGGCAGAATTAGTAATAGAAGGACTTGTAAAGGATGGTGAGATTCAGACATTGGTTGAACTGGATAATACTATTGAGCGTGTAAGGGCAACGTATGCCAATGCGGCCAAAGATCTTGCAAAAGGGTTAAAGATTAATGTGGACGGAATTGCCGATCTTGAAAAGTTAGGCTCTATATATACTACTCAATCTAAAAATGCGAGTTCCGCTTCTAATGAATTGACCGAAGCTCTTAGAAAACAGTCGGAAATATCCCAGACTGTGATAAAACGTATAGAGGAAAAGTTGAATGCAGAAAAGCTTTCCACTGCTGAAATCAAGAAACTTACTAAGGCGAGTGCTGATAATGCTTCTTCTTTAGAAAAAAGTGCTAAAGCAGAAGCCAACTTAACCAAAGCTCAAAATGCAGGTAATAGTACTCGTAAGAAAACTGTATTGACAGAGGAAGAACGGTTAAAGCTCATCCGGACAGCTATCACTCTAACCAATCAGGAAGTACATAGTAAGGCACAAGCAAAAGAAATGAATAAACAGCTTCAAAAGGCTGTAGATGTATTGAAAGATACTGATGAGAACTATATCCGGACTCTTGCACGCCTTAACTCCACAATAGGTATTAATACCGATTATGTGAAACGTAACTCCGACCGGTACACACAGCAGAAGATGACAGTAGGTGCATATCGGGAAGAAATCAAAGCTGCTATCATTGAATTAGAGAATGGCAATAGATCTATGAAAAACATGGGTATTATTGCTCGAAATTCCGGTTTGATGCTTCAACAGCACATGGGTAAAGGCTTGAGTCAAGTCGGCATGGGGTTAAAAGGCATAGCTGCTGGATATATTGGTGCACAAGCTGTTGTTACAGGTGTTGTTGCTTTATTCACCAAATTACGTGAAGGGGTTGGGGATATCGTTAAGTTTGAATATGCCAATAGCCGTCTTGCAGCTATATTAGGTACTACTTCAAATAAAATAAAAGAATTAACTTCTGATGCTCAACGTTTGGGAGCTACTACTAAATATACTGCTTCGGAAGCTACTGAATTACAAATAGAGTTAGCAAAATTAGGATTTACTAGAAAAGAAATTTTAGAATCAACAGAAGCTGTACTCAAATTTGCTCAAGCGACTGGTGCTGAATTATCAGATGCTGCCGCTTTATCAGGTGCAGCTTTGAGAATGTTTAATGCAGATACCAAAGAAACTGAACGCTATGTTTCTGCTATGGCAGTTGCAACCTCGAAAAGCGCTTTATCTTTTTCATACCTTGCTACTGCATTACCTATCGTAGGCCCGGTTGCTAAAGCTTTCAATTTTACCATAGAGGATACTTTAGCATTGGTTGGAAAACTTGCAGATGCTGGCTTTGATGCTTCTATGTCTGCTACCGCTACACGTAATATTCTATTAAATTTAGCTGATACTAATGGTGTACTTGCAAAATCACTGGGAGGTCCTGTAAAGACATTGCCTGAATTGGTTATTGGTTTACAGAAGTTGAAAGAGCAGGGAGTAGATTTGAATACTACTCTTGAAATGACGGATAAACGGAGTGTAGCAGCTTTCAACGCTTTCCTTACTGCCGCTGATAAGATTGTTCCATTACGTGATCAAATAACTGGTGTAGATGGAGAGCTTGCTAATATGGCACACACAATGGGAGATAATGTTCAGGGAGCTTTGGCTAATCTTTCGTCTGCATGGGAAGCATTCATGCTCTCATTTTCTGAATCAACAGGTCCTGCAAAAGAGTTTCTTAATTGGATGGCCGATAAGATTAGAAGCATAGCTAATGATTTAAAATCTCCCGAAGATAAAATAACTCAAATAGAAACAAACTTTAGAGGACTTGCACAAAAGGATGCAAATAATAAAATATTGGAAGCTGAAAAAGAGTTTCAAAGTGAGTATAAGAGACTTCTTGATGCAGGCGATTCAGAGGAAGAAGCATATACCAAAGCTGTTATTCAAATGAAGAATAAACGAATTGAAGTGACAGCTCAAGAACGTAAGGCTTTAGAAAGAATGAAAACTGGTGCCCTGTACTCTACATCAGAATTTGAAAATATGTCATGGTTTAAAAATGCAGGTGCTAAGATGTTTGGAGTATATACAAAAGAAGCTCAAAAAGCTGATAGGGCGCAATTAGAGTTTTCTAAAAATTTCTTTAGGATATATTCGAGTGATGAATTTAATGCTGGACTTGATAAAATTGCAGAAAAATTTAATCCAAAGAATGAAAATACAGAAAGTACTTTCAAAAAACCTCTCACTGATAAGGAAAAACGCGAATTGGAGAAAGCTGCACAGGAGAAATTGAAAATCCAACAGACTTACCAAGAATCAGAACTTTCCCTTATGGATGAGGGATTAGAGAAAGAACTTGCCCGTATTGGTATTGAGTATTCAAAGAAGATAGCTGCTGTTAAGGGATATAGTAGGGAAGAGATTGCAACCCGGAAGAATCTTGCTAAAGAGATGCAGCGTGCTCTTGATGAATATTCCATCAAGTATAATTCAGATCGTGAAAAGAAGGATATTGAAAACGCCCTTACTGTTGTTAGAAAAGGTTCTAAAGAGGAATTGGATTTAAAACTTCAACAGTTGGAACTTCAACGTGAGAGTGAAATTGATGCAGCAGAGAAAACTGGTGAAGATGTGTTCCTCATTGCTGAAAAGTATGCAAAGAAGAAAAAGGAGTTGTATGAGAAGTATGCTTCCGATCAAATTTCATTGATCGCTGAAAATGCATCTCATGAGCAAAAGATTCGTGATGAAGAACACATCATGGATATGCTTGCGTTGAAAAAGAAACTGGCTTCTAAGCAAATTACACAGCAGGAATATGCGGCAGAGGAATACCGGTTAC
Source organism: Bacteroides celer (assembly GCF_002632415.2). Taxonomy (NCBI): domain Bacteria; kingdom Pseudomonadati; phylum Bacteroidota; class Bacteroidia; order Bacteroidales; family Bacteroidaceae; genus Bacteroides; species Bacteroides celer. The sequence goes on from NZ_CP178209.1 coordinate 2,589,770, forward strand.
GGCTTGATTATGCTCGAAAGACTACCGAAGCCGCTATTGATGCCTTAGAATTGGAACTTCAAGCTGATAACCTTAGTGCGGATGATAGGGCTAAGATTGCCGAACAGTTGCAGAAATTAAAGGCTGATCTTGCCGAAGAGGAAGCAGAAGCAGAGATTGCTGCTATCAATAGTGTTACCAAGGCAGATGAAAAAGCGCAGAAAGAACGTCAAAAGAATCTCAAAAAATGGTTGCAGACTGCATCTCAAGCTGTCGGTGCAATCGGTAGTCTTGTCAGTACTGTTTATGACGGTCAGATTGACCGAATAGAGGAAGAACAGGATGCAAACGATGAGAAGTATGAAAAAGATGTAGAACGTTATGAAAAGCAGGCTGAACAAGGTGCCATATCGGAAGAGGAAGCCGAAGCCCGTAAACGTTCTGCAAAAGCTGCTACTGAAGCCAAGAATGAGGAGCTTGAAAAGAAAAAGCAAGAGATTGCTCATAAACAAGCTGTATGGGAGAAAGCAACGAGTATTGCCCAGGCTGGAATAGCGACTGCACTTGCTATTACTGAAGCGTTGCCCAATATCCCGTTATCAATCTTGATAGGAGCATTGGGAGCTATTCAAGTGGCAACTATTCTCGCTACACCGATTCCTTCTTATGCTGAAGGAACGAAAGACGGTGCTCATCCGGGCGGTAAGGCGCTCGTGGGTGATGCTGGTAAACATGAGGTTGTCATGTATGCCGGTAAAGCATGGGTGACACCCGATACTCCTACACTTGTGGATCTTCCTAAAGGTGCACAGGTATTTCCGGATGTGAGCTCTATTGATTTGCCTGATTGGGATGTTCCGGAATGGGATGTTCCCTCTCTTTCTCCCACCTTTGTAGGAGTGGATACTACTGGTGAACCTATTATTTTCAATGATTATAGTGATTTGAAATATGAAATAAAGGGCTTACGTCATGAACTACGCAGTATTGGTAAGCAGCAACATAAAGATGCGTGTGCCCGTGATTATAAATATTATATGCTTTCCCGGTTATGATTGAAAGATTGAACCAATTATCTCTATATGATTTTATAGAGCTTTCATGTGGTGATTGCTCCGTATTACTTTCACCAGATGAGGATATTAATGAGATGGAATTAAAGAAACGTTCATCTGATTTGATAATAGAGTACAAGAAGATAACTAATCCGTCCGGATTGAAATCTGTGTTAGTTGATCGTGAGGATATGATAAAAGAGAGGGCACGTGTTTTGCTTTTTAAAGTTTGTATTTCTCTGATTGCTATTGATGCTTATGAAGATGTCCGGGAGACTTTGGCTTTGTTATCATATGATACGAAATCCATGTCTGATGAACAAGTTAAGTCTAAAGTTGAAGAATTGTTGCGATCTGCTTTATTTGAGCAAAAGAGAAGCGATGATATGCGTTCTGATGAGAAGAAAGAAAAAGCTACTCCGGAACAGATACGTTCTTCTTTTGATGCTGAAATAGCTTTTCTTATGACTTTTTTTAAAATGAATATTGATGTCCGGAACATAAATGCTGCTGTTTATGCAAACATCGTCCATCAGGCAGATGTAGAGATAAGCATGAAGAAGAAAAGGACGTAAATGTTATATTTCATATTGATATAGAATTAATTAAATCTCAATAACAATCGAATTTTTTCGAAGGTCGTTAGTAACTCCTTTTTAGGAATCACAAACGACCTTTTTTATGAATAGAAAGAACAACGCAAACTGCATAAATAAGCGTTTATGCAATGTTTTATTGTCAGAACTTCGTACCTTGGAAACGAAGTGTGATCGGATAACATTTGAAGTATCCGCAGTAAAAGAAATGATTGCCTCGTTACCCCCTGACATAGGCACTATCATTAGTTCTATCGAGCGTTCTGCTAAAGAAATGCACGAACAAAGCATAATGCATCGGGAATATGTGGAAAGGTGCATTAATGGTGAACCTAAGATACACCTAATAAGGAGGGCTGACAATGGACTTTGAAAAGGAAGTATCAGAAATATATCCCTGGATATTACGTGTAGCGAAAAGATTCTGCCGATCTATGCAGGATGCAGAAGATTTAGCCGGTGACACGGTGTACAAAATGCTTATAAATCGTGATAAGTTCGATGTATCAAAACCTTTGAAACCGTGGTGCCTTGCTGTCATGCAGAATACTTATATTACGCAGTACAATAGAAATTCTCTCATACATTTTATTGGATATGATTCAGCAGTTGAAAATGCTTCTTCTGATTATGCTTCTAATTTGGCAATGTTTAATGATGTTGTGTCTGCCATTCGCCGGTGTGCCCAAAAATCATGTTGTATGGATAGCTTAATATATTGTGCCCAGGGATATTCCTATGACGAAATAAGTGAACTGTTGAATGTCCCGACTGGAACAGTCCGAAGCCGCATTTCATTTGGTCGGAAGATGTTATATCAAGAACTTGATTATTAATTCGTTAAAAATGGTTTGAAAAAGGCTGTTGAAGAAAAAAAATATCTATTTTGTTAGGCTATTACCTAACAAATGGCTATATTTGCAATACCAAATAACATAAAAGTCAAACCAAAAAAAGTGAATTATGGAAACAAAGTCTAATTTTAGAGCCAGAGTGATGAAGTATGCTCATCACCTCCTTTCAACAACAAAAAAGAGTTGGAAATATTGTCTGCTAAAAGCGTGGGAGCTTTACAGACTTGCTAAAAGAATGAGAAGCGGTGAAGTTAAATTCGCCTATGAGAAAGTGAATGGCAGTATTCGTTATGCTATCGGCACTCTTAAAAATGTGCCTGCAGGTGCGACAAACAAGGGTAAACGTATGACAAAGCCTTCTTATAAGACTTTCTCTTACTTCGATGTTGATAAGCAGGAGTTTAGAAGCTTCAAAATTGAGAATCTTGTAACCGTGTATTGATATGACTCCATTAGAATACTACTCAAAGAGAAAAGAGGATAGCAGGCAAGAGCTTGCTACCCTCATAGCACAAGCTAATCAGCTCATAGGTGATACACATAACAGCCTCAACACCCATACTAATCAAGGGAGTAATATTGGGAATATAAAAATGCTTTCTCAACAATTACAGCAGCTAACAAGCCGTATTGAACTGGAAAAGCAAAAGGGAGATATGCTTGAAAGTATCTGCCTGACACTAACCACAGAAGGGTAAGCATATGAAAGCCACTTTGTTGAAAGTTACCGGAGAAACAGTTGAGATTTCTCCGGTGAATGGGAACTGCTTTACCCTAAAAGAAGCGCAGAGTTTAGTAAATGGCTATGTTCAAGTCATTGATATTTGCCCTAATAAAATAATGATAATGAATGAGGAGGGTAAATTCCACTTTGAGTTGAATGTTGAGGCTACTCGGATTGCATTAATGAATAGTGCTATTTTTCCCGATGATTATATAGCCGGTGACGCTATTGTGTGTGATGATACTATGTTCTAACCTTTTAATTTCAGAAAATATGAAAACAATTTATAGAGTAGAATCACCAACCGGTGAAGTTCGTGTATTGGAAGTGTCTCGCAATGAGACTGGATATAATGTTTACATAGATGATTCAAACATCTGTGAGAGCATTACTGAAGAAGAACTTACAGAAGCATTAGAGAACCCCAATTTTTAAATATGAATCAGAGTTTTCCATTTTGGAAACAACTAATAACAGAATAGATGAGTAATAGTATTGCAGCCAATGATATCATTCAAAATATCGACGATCTGTTAGCTGAATATCCGGTTGATGAATGTATTAGCATCTTACAGGAAGTGGTAAAGCAGATAGATGTGCGTATTAAGGATTTTAGTGAACATATATAATAATAAAGATATGAATAATATATTTACAATTTGCTATTCAGAAGAAGAAGCTAACGAAATTGGACATTTCATAATGCGAAAAGGCTATGAAGGTGTTCAAAATGATAGTTACAGATATTGTCGTGAAGCGATTTGGTGGGCTTTTAAAGAAACTAAAAGACATCATTCGTGTTTCATATATGTTGGCGTTAGAGGTTGTCAAATGATTGTGTCCAGGACTAAAAGGGGACTTCGCAGGAACGGACTAAAATACATTGAGAAGAAACGAATGTTTTACAACTTATTGAGTAGGTATTAAGTTAATAAAAATAAAGAAATGTAACAGTTTTAAATATGACAAGAAGAAAAAAATCATGCACTGATTGCGAGTTTTGCAACGATGCTGAACCTGTTGATGGATTACGATATTTCTGTGACAAGAAAAATATATATTTCGATCCATACAAAACAATCACCTGTCGTCTTTTTCGGCAAGTAAGTTCCTCTGTGTTGAGGATACGCGCTCGATGGGCAGCAATGCAGCTTGCGAAAAAGAAAGCTGCTGAAGAAAAAGAGCGGCAACTCGCACTAATGCTCACACTGCCATACTGGCTTCATGTTGGGGCAGAGTTCATAGAAACTTGTTCTGGTTATGAAGGAGTAATCACAGACATTGACCCGACACGTGAAGATGGCATAATTTACCGACCGACTAATCGATCGGGGTGGGATGGCATTGATGGATATGATACCGCTGATAGTATTATAGAACGTACTGAACGCGGTATGTTGATATTTCGAAATTATACTCCCGAACCGTTAAAAGACGGATTCCGATGGTCTGATATTGAATGGGATTCGGGGCAAATAATCTATTCAGAACAACGCCCGGATGGTAGAACGGATGAGTACTTAAAAGAAAGATACGAAGTGGTAAAGCCTGAATGGATATAGGTTTTTTAGTATGTTTGAAAAGGAGTAATTAAAGATAGAAATGAAATAAATAAAAACGATAATTCTACATTATTCTCTTAAATTGTTACCTTTGTGTTTGTAATAAGCTCCTTATACAGTTTCTTGACTTATACGGTAGAAATATGAAATAGAAACTACTATGAAATAAATTCAAATGAACACTATAATATGATGAATGTTGATTTATATACAATTGATTGGACTGCTATAGGATCAATAGCAACTGCAATTGCTATGATAATTGCTTTTAGGTCTATAAGCGTATCTAATAAACAAAATAGAGAGAATCGCAAACTTCAAGTTTTATTAATTCGTAGAGAACAAGAACAAAAAAGGCTTGATGAAATGGTAAATAATATTTTAGATATTAGTCACTCCATGAAGCCTATTGATATTCTTGACTTTTCTTCAAAGTGGATAGATAAAACATTTACGACAGAGGATAGACGCAAAATTGACCGCATGGCAGATCAAGATCAATTGAATAATATCCGGTTAAGGATTCAACTAATAAAACTAAAAAACTATCCTGTTGCGAATCCATTATTAGTCCACCTAAATAAAACCAGAGAAACTTATGGATTATGGGTAAAATGTATCAACTTACTACATATGTTTTTAGAATCTGAAGATAAACTCACGGCAGAGGAACGGGAGGTAAATATTGCAAATATAGTAACTCAGATGGAAGAAGAGTGTAAAAAGATAGATCCTAATTATAAATTGATAATAGAGGGTATTCATAAACAAAGAACAAATATAGTAGATATAGCCAAGGATGTAATGAACATTTTTGAATCAGAAATATCAAGGCAAGTCCAAGGTCACAAACAAGCTTTTGAAAAGGAATTATATGATTTTGTTAAAAAAGAGCAAGAAAGGATTGACCGTATTATAGAATAGAAAATGAGGTAAACCGAGTCTTACTAAGTAGGAATTAGCTCTTTTCTACATTGGATTTACCGCTTATTATTTATCTTTGCATAAAATGTTCAAATAAAACTATAAACAATGATGTACGAAGGATTAAGAATTGATTTCACTATGTGGCATATTGTAGGTGGTATTTACGGATACAAAAAATTAATAAGACTTCCTCGAAAACAAAAGAAAGCGTTAAAGAAAAGCACTTTGCGGGATGTTATTGCAAAAGATAGAAACTACCTAAAAGAATGTCCACGGCCTAAAAAAATGCCAATATTTAGTTATAAACAACTTGATTAGCATAATAAATAAGGGAGGAATTTAATAATGATAGTACAAGAGCTAATAAATAAGCTGATTCAAATTGAAGATAAATCAAAAGAAGTTCGACTGTTAAGTGCTGATCACTCAAACGAAGCAATAGGTGAAATATCCATTGATGAAAATATTGTTTATTTGTTAGGAGAATAAAAATAAATGCGCATGGCTTAGTTTTCGATGCGAACCCTTTGAGAATGTGCCTTTGGAAACAAAAATCTGAAAGAGGTTAGACATTTGCCCCACATCTGGGGCGAATTGTCGTTCAAGAATCATATATTTGTCTCAAAATACTATTTATGATACGTGAAATTATAATTGAGGCCCTCAAGAAAAGGGGAATAAAGCAGATTGAATTAGCCAGGCATTTGGATATAAATAGAAGTTCTCTCAATGCCTTTTTAAAAGGCAATGGAAAAATTAGCTTGGCGAATGTCGAAAAGTCGTTTTTGTTCCTTGGCATAGAAATGGTGTTGAAAGACAGGTAGTTATAGAACGTTTTCGCAAAGTGTTATTTTCAAGAATTTAGCCAATCGGGAAACCGGTTGGCTTTTTCTTTATATTTGCCCATGAAAGTTTTAACCCTATAAAAATGCTTTGCAAATATGTTCTTACAGTAGCTGGTACCACGCATGAACTTCCTAAATCTTGTATCCGGAATTGGGATGAGATAAAACGTACACTCAAACGTGATGGATTCGGTGGAGTTATTAGAACATTCACATCTAAGTTTGAGTTTGTAGGAGAAGCTTATGAGTTGCTTCTCGATGAATGGGTAGAAAAATATCTGTTTGCAGACGCTCGGATCGCAATTTACGAAATCAATAATCAGCACACCTATGATATTGTTATCAATAGTAAACTGGATTTCGGTACCTTCGATAATTCGGGCTATACGATATCAATGAATACGGTTGATAATAGTACTGCTACTCTTATTAAGGCTAACAAGGGAACACAATACGAGTATCTTGTAGATGAAATAAAGGCAGTGCATCAGCTATATTATGATAGGCTAGATATGCAAAATATACTAAACTTCTCTATTGGTGATACATATACCGTAAACCCCATTGAACTTGCAGATGTCTATGTTTCCAGTTATAGTAATGAGATATCCAAAGGAGGCTATCTTGAATATGACAAAGGAGAAAAAGGCGTAGTTGCTGATCTGCTCGGTGTCCCGGCATCGGGCATTAAGGCTTATGTGGAAATGGATGTTGAATATGAGAATAGCGGGGATGCTGAATATGCAACATTCACTCTTTCCTCTTGTGGGAATACTCAAGCAGTGAATATCAGTAAAGGAGAAACTAAAACAATAATATTGAGCATTAGCGTGAGTAAGGCTTCATTTGATTCTTATGGTCAAAGAAAGATGGTGTATTTTTCTATCAGTTTGAAAGCTTCTCATACTACTTATGCAAAAATCAACATTAAGAAGATTAAAGAGTTTAAGGTAACTTATAATTCTATCAGTGATCCTATCTACATTGATGCAATAACACCTACAAGGGTATTGAATTGTTTGCTTAAAAGTATCAATGGAGGAAAAGAAGGCATTACCGGTAAGATTGCAAGCAATTATGATTCCAGACTTGATAATTGTGTTATAGTAGCTGCTGAAAGTATTCGTGGCATACCAGATGCGAAGTTATATACTTCTTATACAAAGTTTGTTGACTGGATGGGATCTGTGTTCGGCTTTGTTCCTGTAATTGATGGAAATATTGTTCAGTTCGTTCACAGAGATACACTGTTTTCCACAAGTATAATCAAAGAATTTGAAGTCGACCATACTGAATTTACTTATTCTGTTGATGAGAAGCTGATTTATTCGTCTGTTCGTGTCGGCTATGACAAACAGGATTATGATTCCATTAACGGACGTGATGAATTCCGGTTTACGACAGAATACATGACTGGCGTAGATATTACTGATAATAAACTGGAGCTTATTAGTCCTTATCGTGCAGATGCCTATGGTATTGAGTTCTTAGCACAAAAGAGAGGTAAGAATACTACTGATAATGAAAGTGATAATGACGTGTTTTTTGTTGGAGCTGCTGATTCTATATTAACGTCTGGGGTGATGTGCTATAAACTCATTAGAACCGGATGGAATATCAGCGGCGTGTTGAATCCGGATAAGATGTTTAATGTGATGTATAACCAGCGTGCTATGTTGCTTGCAAACAGCAAGTATATTGGTATTAGCGCTGATAAGCTTGAATTTACTTCTTCTGATGGCAACAGTGATGTTGTGATTAACAACATTGCGTTAAAAGATAATTTTGTGATATCTGAAAAGTTGGCCACTTGTGGTAAAGTTGGATTTAATACCTATGATGAAGTTATTCCTTCTCCTGTGGATGGTATAATTACTCTTGTTAAAGATGAGTATTTGTATAAGGGATTTTTGAGTGAAGCAGACGGACAAATAGAACGGTTTGACGGGCTTAAATATGAACTTATAGTGAAATCTATCTCTAAAGCTTAAAATATTATGTTGAAAATAAGTCCTTTTACCCCTTTGTTTTTTAACCCTACTACGGACCGGTTCGGTGCGAAGAGTAAATACATTCAGAAATTTGCAAGCTCTGATATCATATTCATTGAGTTGATAGGTGACAAATCAGATGCAGTGCCTGCCTTGGTTGTACGAGATTTAATTAATGAACGTCAGGATTCTATTGAGTGGCACACATGGAATATGAATAATAATCAGATAATCTACTTTCACATTATTACAGGGCTGAATAGCGGTTACTACGATGTGTTAATTGGTGATTCCTGGAGTGAGATATTCAAAGTTACGAATGATAGTGCCGAACTTAATGAGACTACTGTAATACAGTATTCAATGAAAGATAACCGACAACGGACGGATTGTATCTTTTGGATTGATGGTATGCAATATTTCTTCGATTTCCGTGCCCCCGGTGGATTCAAAGATAATAACTGGTCATTCACAGTAGATAACGAACAGTTTACCACTGCTGATGGTGATATCGTAGAATTGTATAGCCGTGAAGCTACACAGAAGATATTTACTTTAGGTAATTCTATTGGTTGCCCAGTGTGGTTTGCTGACTTTCTTAACCGTATTCTATGCTGTAACTATATCTATTTTGATGGTGTACGTTATGCAAGAAAAGACGGTGGTGTTCCTGAATTGAATCAAGAAATCGAGGGATTGAAAAGCTTTGTCTTCAATCAGCAGTTACAGCAGATAAAATCGCTTGATCCTGTTTTGGAATGGAATAATCAGGTTGCGATGAGACGTGTACAAGGTGATAATTACAGAAAAACGGATACTGGGGATATGCGTAGTATCAAATTTGGTACAGAAAAACCTGTAGCAGAAATTGGAACTTATATCAATATGTCTAATGCTACTCCAAATACTGGCACTTCTATCAACAGTGATACAATGATCACAGTGAACAGTATTCATCATCCGGGCGGTGATGAACAATCATATTGGGATTTAATCACCATTAAGACTACTGACATAGACAGTAAGTATATTGGCAGGAAAGGTTATGGTAAACTGGTGATAACCGGACTTGATAGCTTGAAAAGTTCTTTGGATGACAGTTTGATAAATTTACGTGCCATTCTATACACAGGTGGTCCATATAGTAATCTTATTGAGGGTAGTGTAGTTAGTAGAGATGGAGTCTATATTTTAAAGGGAGTAGATGCCGGAGATGTAGGTACCGGAAAAGAATTCCAGCTTTATCTTGATTACATGTATGACTATGATATTGATAATATTGGTATGACCATTGAGTTAACGTGGGTATATGATAATGATTAGATAATTCATTAAAAGAATAATTATGACAGAAACGGAGAAACAGCAGATTGTCAGCCTTGTGCTGCAAGCGTTAAAGACAAATAGTTTCACGATAGAGCAGCTTACTGCCGTGAAATCTTTGTCTGATGATATGTATGTTGAGATTAGTGGTGGGCGGAAAATATTGGTACAGGATTTAACTGACGCTATATCCGCTTATATTAATAAAGATTTGGAGGATTTTAAGAATCGTATTACAGATGCAGAGAAGAGTATAACTGAAGGAGATGCTGAACTGTTGAAAAGGATATTAGGCACTTCAACAAAATCAAATCCTCTTACTGATCCTTTTAAAAGTTTGGGTACGATTGATTCACTGGCTAACTTAAAATCAAAACTCAATTCTTTATATGAAGGTAATTCCTCTGTTGGAAATTACCGTTGTGTATTTGCGCCTGGTTCTACCAGTATTCCTCTCAATATTCAAGTAGAGCGGTTGGGACTCAATAATGTTTATCAGTCGTTTACATCGTGCATCCAACTTGATGCAATGAATAACAGTACGGCTACTGAAGTAACCGTAGGACCGGTTATTACTTTGTCCCGGAGTGGTGTTGTTTCCAGTGGTAACACAACTTGGGGGAAATGGATGTCAACCGAAGCTAAATTACAGGAAGCTCTTGGAACAAAAGAGACATCTAAAAGTGATGATGGCTCTGTTTGGGGAGAATTGAAAAAACTATTGGCAGCCATAAATGTTTGTGGTAGTATTGTTATAGACTTGGATTTCTTGAACGATCTAAGAAATTTAGATGAGGTGTTTGGTACTGCCGGCTTGTTTACTTATCGGTATAATGAAGATGAACGAAATGAATTCAAGGATATAAAAGGTCTTTTGGCTACTACGATACTTGATGAGAACATTTATGAACAAATACGCTATGAGTGTGGGTTCGTATATCAGAGACAGCGAAAAAACGGAGAGTGGGGTAGTTGGAGAATAACGAGCGTTACTGACTATAATGTATCTTTATATCATGTCGATCCGAGTGATAATACAAACAGATTCACATTAGATAAGGCTATATACCTTGTTCCTATTGAGCTAAGGAACATTGGTATCAAATGTTCATTCTTAGATAAAGTAGGTAAATATCATACTTATGTATATGTCGGCAGTGATTATGTACCGGACTCATGGAATGAGGTTAATACCTATGAAGATGCAAAAGGCAAAGGGTATAAGGGTACTGAAGAGGATTTCTACAAGAATCTGTCAAATATAGATATGCTTCATTTTTTCAATACAGTCCTTTATACTGATATTGATTCTGTTGTTAACTCCGGCTATTATATTGTGGCTGATGCAGACACTTATTCAAGTGATATTTTAGTTGTGTCCCGGTACGGTGAGGATGATGCCATTACCCAAATCTTCCTGTCTACGTATTATACCGGTGGTGTGTTGAAACAACGTAAGATGACAGGTGAGAAGTGGAGTGAGTGGGAAGAAATCTCCGGTGGTTCCGGTTCAGGTAGTGGCTTTTATAACGTAACTAAACTTCATCCTTTAAATACTGGCTTCTATACAAAAGAAACAGCAGTAACAGCCGTTTCTGGAGCTAAAGTCAAGGATGAAGAGAAGCCCGGCATGATTATTACTTTCGAGGAGTCTGCTGGGAAATGGAAAGATTATCGTTTTGAATCAAACGACATAACAGCTTTCGATCAGCCGGCTGCTTGGAATGAATACGGTGGTGCAGGAGCTGTGAAAGAAATTACTTTCAACGGTGAAAAGCATACTCCGGATGAAAGTGGTGGTGTATCTTTCAATGTCGAAATTCCTCAAACAGATGAAAGTTTGGATGCCAACTCAACAAATGCCATTCAGAACGCTCCTGTAACTGCTAAATTTAATGAGATTGAAGCCAATACTGTTTTCACACTCGAATCCGAGGTTGACGAGGATAATAATACTGTTAAGCTAAGTTTGAAAAACAAGTCCGGTGCAGAAATAGCCAGTACGGAATTTCAAGGCGGTACAGGCGGTGGCGGCGGAGAAACCGGTACTGCAACAAAGATTGTCCTCAATGCTTCGGTAGATAACAGCATTATCAAAGAGGGTGGTTCTTCTCATCTTACCTATTTCTACGATCACCAATATAGTTCCGGAGATGACAAGGGCGAATCTACTGGGCAGAAAGCTACGCTTACCATACAGATGCTTCGAGGTGCTCAAACTGTGTACACAGAGACTATTAACGATGTATCTAAGGGTACATATACCCTTGATTTGAGTAAGTATTTGCTTTTGGGAACAACGGATATCTATGTAAAGGCAACAACTACCGATCCGGAAGGCAAGAAGCAGACTAAACAGGCATACACGTCCGTCAAAGTTATTACGTTATCTTTGAGTTCTACTTATAACATTGCTTCTCCTGTTGGCGGCTATGCAGCCGGTGCAACTGCATCCATTCCGTTCACCATTTCGGGAACAGGCAACAAAGTTGTCATGTTGTATGTTGATGGTGTTCAGAAAGACTCCAAGACTATTACTAAATCCGGGCAAACGAACAGCAGCTTCAGTATTTCCATGTCTGACCTTTTACCTGGTCGGCATACCGTGCAGATGGTTGCTGAAATGGAAGCTTCTGCCGATCTTACCGTTCGCTCTGAAAGTATCTACTTGGATATATTCAAAGAGGGTTCTTCTGCTCCCAGTATCGGCATGATGCATCGCTTCCCGGACGGCCGCATCTTTACGGATGATCATTTGACACCACGCCTTGAAGTCGGTCAATATGAGAAACTGCAATTCGATTTTGTTGTTTACGATCCGAGCAAAACCCCTGCTGAAATGTCCGTGTACAACAATGGCACCAAAACACAGACAGTAAGTGTGCCGCGTACCGTTCAGGTATATACAAACCGGTTCACCGAGCAGGGAGAGTATGCAATGCGGTTCTCTTGCGGCAACACTGAATATGATTTCTTAGTCCACGTTGCAAAATCCTCTATTGATATCGAGGAAGTACAAGCAGACCTTGATTTAAAACTTTCGGCTGCCGGTCGTAGTAACACCGAAGAAAATCCGGCAGTTTGGACTGATGGCGAGGTAACAACCAAGTTTACCGGGTTTGATTGGAATAGTAATGGTTGGACTGGTGACTCTTTGCAGTTAACTAATGGAGCTACAATAGAGATTCTTAAACAACCCCTTGCCAATGATGCCGTATCGAACGGTGCTACGTATGAATTTGAATTGAAGTGTTCGAATGTAACTGATCGTAACGGTGTCATTCTTTCGTGTATGTCCGGTGGAATAGGATTCCAGATGACAACACAGGAAGCGAAAATAACCGCTTCCGGAGGAAGTTCTGTCAATACACTTTTTGCTTCCGATCTGAATCTGAAAATAGCTTTCGTTATCGGCAAGAAGTCCGGTACTCGTTTGATAGAATTGTACGTAAATGGTATCCGTTGTGGTGCGAAACAGTACTCACAGACTGAAAGTATGAAGCAGGAAGCTCCGGTAAATATTACTGTATCTTCCGATGCAGCCGATATCGAGTTGCGCAATTTGCGTATCTACCGGCGTGGTCTGACTGATGATGAAGAGCTGACCAACTACATGGTAGACCGTCCGACATCAGAGGAAATGGTTGTTCTATTCCAGAAAAACGATGTTATGAATGACGACGGCTCGGATGTGGATATAGAAAAGCTTCGTGTACAAGGTAAATCTGTCATGCGCTTTGTTGGTGATGTCGAACTTGTTAATGCAACGAACAACAAAAAGTTTGAAGTGCCTGTTGACGTGTATTTCTATTCTGCATATGGCAAGGAGTATGATTTTGTACTTCGTAATGCAGGACTTCGGATACAGGGTACATCGTCTACTACCTATCCGCGAAAGAACTACCGTATCTACTTTGAACGTTTCGATAAATATGGAACGACTTTGGAAGTGAATGGTGTCGATGTTCCGGACTTGATGTATTCATTCAAACCCGGCGCCAAACGTGTGGGTATTTTCTGTTTGAAGGCTGATTTCTCCGACTCATCATCAACGCACAATACTGGTGGTGTGAGACTGGTCAATGACACATGGAAGAAATGTGGCTGGCTGACACCCCCACAGGAAATAGACGGCAGTGTTCGTATCGGTGTTGATGGTTTTCCGATGGACTTGTTCTACGATAATGATAATACCGGTGTAAATACCTATTTGGGTAAGTACAATTTCAATAACGAAAAGAGCGATTCTCACAATGTCTACGGTTTTGAAGGTATTGCCGGATTCAATGATTTAGCCGCTTTGAATGGCGACCGTAACAAATGTATCTGCCTTGAGTTCTTGAACAATTCTCATCCGTTGTGCCTCTTCGGTACTTCCAACATAACTGCTGAAAACTTCGCTGACGGTTTGGAATTCCGTTTTAAGCCGGATAAGACATGGGAAGATGCCGACCAAGAGGATAAAGACGCTGTAACCCGCCTTTGGACATGGATTAATTCGGTAAAAAATGACCCCGCCCGGTTCCGTGCAGAATGTGCCGATTACTTTAATGTAAACAGCTTGTTCGGTTGGTACATAATCACTGACTATTTGATGGCTGTTGACAGCCGGGCAAAGAACATGATGTTCTGCACTTGGGACGGTGTTCACTGGTATATTCTTCCTTATGACATGGATACGATTTTAGGCGGACGTAATGACTCCGTACTGAAGTATGACTATACTATGACATGGGAAACCTTTGATGATTCTATTGGCTCCTATGCAATGGCCGGTCACGACTCCATACTTTGGAAACTTGTCCGCTCTTGGCCGGAGAAATTGCAGGAAGTTGCCGGGAATATCCGTAGTAATATGAGCACCGAGGATGTACTTGATATCTTCAATAACCAACTGATGGGTAATTGGTGCGAGAGGATTTATAATAAGGACGGAGAATACAAGTATATCAAGCCTTTAACAGAGGGTGTTACGACTTCGGAGGGTACAAAATACTATGACTACCTGTACGCCCTTCAAGGTAGTCGTTACGCTCACCGTACATTCACGATCCAAAACCGTTTTGCTCTTTTGGATAGCCAATATCTTGCAGGTACATACCGACAGGATTCATTCCCTATCTATTTTGGTTATAAGTTCTCTACTGATAAGCGTAAGGTTAAGATAACCGCCAGCGAACGTTATTACTTCGGCTATGGGTACACGTCCGGCGAACCGAAACAAAGTGGTGTGCTCGCTGAAGATGCCGGCAGTATTGTCGAACTGACGCTCGACACGGATTTGATAGTCAATGATCCTCAATACTTCTACGGTGCATCCCGTATGTTAGGTCTTGATCTGACTAATGTTAGCCATGCTATTGTCGGTACTCTAAATCTAAGCAATTGCGTAGCATTGCGAGTTTTGAATATCAGTTGTTCGGCTACGCAAAAGACCATGAACGCACTTTTAGTTGACAAGTGTAAGAATCTGCGTGAGTTGAACCTTACCGGGTTGCAAAGTGAAAACTTTACTTCTATGGATTTATCTTCAAATTCCAAACTTGAGACTTTCCGTGCTGGTAAATCTGCATTAACGGGAGTATCTTTTGCACCTGGTTCTCCCTTGTCCGTTGCTGTTCTTCCTGCTACTCTTCAGACGCTTGAATTACGATACTTGAATAAATTATCTAACGACAATCTGACATTAGAGGGTACGGTTAATACTAATCGCCTTGTTGTCGATAGTTGCGCACTGATCGACTGGCAAAGACTGCTCACAGCGTGTCCGGCTGTCAGATACCTTCGTATTACTGGTATTGATATGGAAGGAGACGGTACGCTGATTAGAAACCTTATGGAAATGGGAGGTGTTGATGAGAATGGCGGTAATGTATCTTCCTGTCGCCTGGTGGGAACCTATCGTCTTACCCGTTCCATGACTGATGAAGAATATGAAGCAGCCGTTGCTCATTTCCCGGAGCTGACCATCATTCAGCCTAAATATACGATGATTGAGTTTGATGACACTGTTGCCGATGATGCTAATATCAGCAACCTCGACAATCTGACCGGCTATAAATACGGTAACAGCTATGTAGCCAACGGACATATTACTAAGATCCTGGCTAAACGTCATCGTGTTTTAGGTAAGCAGACTGAGAAAGGTAAAATGGTGATTTGCAATCTACACGATGAGAACTCTAATTATTATGCCGATTCAGAGAAAATATCCGGTGCTACTCCTGCCAAATTGGATAGTACGGAGGGTGATCTTTGGATGTATGAACCTCACTATTGGTATAAAGGAATTAATGACTACCTTAACAACAAGAAGTACACCTGTTACAGTTCCAATACCGAAATTCCGGATATACCGGTATGTGATAAAGTTTATCTTTCCAATATCCGGGAATCCGGGCTTTATAAGGAGAAATCTAAGATTCTGATTGGTCGTGCTACCTTGACGGACAGCTATTCTTCAGACACGAATTATAGTGTTTGCGGTGTCGATGTTTCCAAGCATAAGCGTGTCCGTTTCCCGACCACGTTAGGAACCGGCTTGATTGGCAGTATCTTCGTAGACGCATCCGGTAATGTTATAAAGGATTTGACCATTCCGAGTCTTAACAATAAGTTTGCTGAAGGAATGTATCTTATTGCAGACGTTCCGGAAAGAGCTGCTTTCCTTTATTTCACGATCTTCAATAACGCAGAATTTGACCTTGTTGTATTATCCAACAGTGACAAGATTGAGGATATGGAGCCGGATTGGGTTGAACACCTGCCTTGTCTGACAGGTGTCGGTGAAGCAATCTCTATTGGTAATTCTCTTTATTCTGCTTTTAATACTTCTGCAAGTGTTGATAGTATGTCTCAATCCGATTTTCACTATTATGCACAACAACGTAATTTGCAACTTGTGGACTGGGAGATGCACAAAGATGTAGCTAACTTGTTCTATGCAGCATATGGTCGTCGTGATGCACAAGATCAATGCGGTTATGGTCAAAATACAAATAACCGGATAGTCGGAACTACTGCCGTAATCGGTATGCAGGATACTGTAAGCTATGATTCAGATGGTGTGCATAAAACTGAATATTCTTGGTATATCTCAAAGGATGCCGATGGTAGAATAGTTCATACTCGTATTCCTTCAAGTAACTGTATGGGTTATGAAAGTTGGTATGGTGACAAATATGAATGGATGGATAAAGTTGGTTTACCTAATACTAATGCACAAGAGCAGTATAAGTTAAATATTGAGATGCCTGACGGTACGGTGCGTAAAGTTCGTTCCGGTGTAACCGGCGGCTTTGCAACCGGCATGGTTCATCAAAAATACTGTGATATAATTGGTGCTTTCTCACAAGCCGGTAGTAGTACAACCTATTATTGTGATGAGTTTCAACCATCGTCGGCAGCTTCTCGTGTGGTCTTTCGGTCGAACAACGACGCGAACACGCACGGTGGTGTTGCGTATGCGAATTGCGGCTACGATTCATCGTATTCGTCTGCGAACAACGGTTCCCGGCTCGCCTTCAGAGGCGAAATCGTGGTTGCGGAGAGCGTGGCGGCGTATAAATCGTTGAAGTCGGAATCGTAAAGCGGGAGCGAAGCGACTAAAGCGGAAAACGTTTAGCTTAGTGCGGATTTGTGCGTGCCTACCGCAAGGCACAAATCCGGGCGAAGCCCGGCGAAAATATAACTCTCTTAATCCTTTGTCAAGATGAATAAATTGTTAATTTTGTGCCCCGAAAGGTGGATTCCCCTATGAGACTCGTGTGGTCTTTCGGTCGAACAACAACGCGAACACGAACGGTGGTGTTGCGTATGCGAATTGCGGCAACGATTCATCGTATTCGTCTGCGAACAACGGTTCCCGGCTCGGAAACAATTTAAACGAATTTGGACGTTAGTGCCTGAAGAAATTAATCGGCGTACGATAAGGAGTACGAGTTACTCATCATTGAGCCGAGGGGGATGAGCCTCAGTAACAGCAGTCGCAAGACTGGAAAACTGGAACATACAGCGTTGGGTAGAGTTTGGTAGGTTTCCTGTTTGGATTCTCGAAGAAGTTAGGCCCAGAAAATTGAAGGCAAAAATAAAATGCATAGAGAAGGTTACATAATTGAACAGATCATAGATCGCTCCAATATGATAGAGTCTTTCTGGACGGTTTTACGTGGTAGCAAGCGTAAACATAGCCGTTCCGGAAGATATCTTATTGAACATATTGATGATGTCATAGACGATTTGATCTATCAAATAAGTAACGGTATCTTTCGCGTAAGTAGGTATTTTGAGAAGGAGGTTTTTGAAGCAGGTAAGTATCGGAAAATCCAGATTTTTTCTCTAAAGGAAAGAATTGGTGTTCATGCCATAATGAAAGTTGTAGACAAGTATCTGAAACCTCGCTTTATCCGCACTTCTTCGGCGTCAATTAAAGGACGTGGCACGCATGACTTACTGTGTTGTGTCCGTGATTCCATAGCGGATGATCCTGAAGGCACAAAGCTGTGTTACGTTTTTGACGTTCAGAAGTTTTACGAGAACGTAGATCATGGCTTTATGAACTATTGTGTAAAGCGAGTTTTTAAAGACAACAAGTTGATTCGTATTCTCACAGGATTTGTTGATGTCATGCGCCGTGGAATAAGTTTAGGGTTAAGGAGTTCACAAGGTCTTGGCAACCTGCTACTCTCTATTTTTATAGATCATGTGCTTAAAGATAGAGAAGCTGTGAAACATTATTTCCGTTATTGTGATGATGGGCGTATTCTTAGTGGATGTAAAAAAGCACTTTGGAAGATGCGTGATATTGTGTGTAAGCAAGCTGCTAAGATAAATCTTGTGATTAAAAAGATTGAGAGAGTATTTCCAATCAAACAGGGCATTGATTTTTTGGGTTATGTTATTTATCCGGACCATACTCGTGTGCGTAAGCGTAATAAACAGAATTTTGCACGCAAGATGCATAAAGTGAAAAGCCGTAAACGCCGAAAAGAATTGATCGCTTCTTTTTATGGACTTGTGAAACATGCTGATTGCAGAAACTTATTTCGTAAATTAACAGGAAAAAGTATGAAGAAATTTAGTGAAATGGGGATTGTGTACACCCCGGCTGATGGGAAGAAACGTTTCCCCGGTCAAACTGTATCGTTGAAAACGCTCATTAACTTGGAAGTTGAGATTCACGATTATGAATCGGATATAACAACAAAGGAGGGAGAGGGTAGATATCTTGTATCTCTGAAAGTAAAGAAAACAGGTGAGTGGAAAAAATTCTTCACTAATTCAGAGGAGATGAAAGCTATTCTGAATCAGATTAGTGATGTTGAAGATGGTTTTCCGTTTGAAACCATTATAGAATCTGAAACATTTGACGGAAACAAAGTCAAATATAAATTTACTTGATATGAAACGAGTTGAAGGAAGTTCCGGTATATCGCTATTAGAGTGCGTTAATCCGGTAAAGGATAAATGGCGTGTCCGTTGGGATGTGCAACATAACGAACAGGATGATTCTGTATCTTATATGGAAGAAGAATTTCCCTATAAGCCTGACGGTGAAGAAATCAAGAAAATGGTTATAGACTGGTATAATCAGGAGATAAATAACGAGATTATGTCCGGATTTACCTATAATGGCATACCTGTATGGTTATCACAGGAAAACCAGTTCAATTATAAATCAGCCTATGATCTTGCAGTGCAAACAGACGGTACCTCTTTACCAGTAAGATTTAAATTTGGAACAGATGATGAACCTGTCTACTATGAATTTAACACCTTGGAAAATCTGACGGACTTTTATACTAAGGAAATGGTTTTTGTTCAGCGCACATTAGCTGCTGGTTGGAAAAAGAAAGATGCTGTTGATCTAAGTTTATATCAATAAGTCTCTTCTTAATAGATAGATGTAAGGTAGTCGCTTTTCGACTACCTTTTTTATTTCCTATAAAATTAGTCCGTTTTGTAAGTCGTTAATAAATAGCTTATTAAAAGGAAATGACTTTCCAAGATTTTTCACTTTTGGCAAACCGGTTACTATACTCAATACATTTGTCTCATACAGAATATTTTATTAATAATTAAACGCTACGAGTATGGGTATAAAAGTATTGTATGATTGGATTTTACAGTCTAACCGGCCAGCGCATGTAAAAGCTGGAGTGTTCGTCTTTGTTGTGATGCTTGCCTTCTGTTTTTTTCTATTAAACATTGGTTTCTGCAAATCTGCTATTGTCTCTTTTACGACAACTGCCATTGCTGCGATAATTGTTGAGTACATTCAGAAGAAGTGTGGATTTGTCTTTGACTGGCTTGACGCATTAGCTACTGTCTTATTGCCAGGGCTGATTACTGTGTTTTCAATATTGATAGCTTTAACTTTATGATTAATATTATGAAATGGTTGTATGAGCTATTTAATGTAGACCAGATACGAATTATTTTCGTGTCTATGTTCAGCTCTCTTCTTGCTTATTTGACACCGACCAAAGGCTTTTTGATAGCTTTAGTTATTATGTTCGGATTCAACATTTGGTGTGGAATGAGGGCTGATGGGGTTTCGATTGTACGTTGTAAAAACTTCAAGTGGAGTAAGTTTAAAAATGCTTTGGTAGAGCTTCTTCTTTATCTTGTAATTATAGAGGTTGTTTTCACATTTATGACCTTGATAGGAGACGGTGAGAACTCATTATTGGTAATTAAGACTATTACGTATGTATTCTCTTACGTGTATCTTCAAAATGCGTTCAAAAACTTGATTATTGCTTATCCTAAAAACAAAGGGTTCCGTATTATCTATCATGTAATACGCTTTGAATTTAAACGTGCTACACCTGCACATGTACAGGGAATTATTGATAGGATTGAGAACGAATTAGATAAGGAGGAAAAAATATGAAAGTATTGATTGATAATGGTCACGGTGAAAATACACCTGGTAAACGTTCGCCAGATGGGAGATTAAGAGAGTGGGCGTATTCAAGGGAAATTGCTGATAGAGTAGTATCTGAATTGCGCAAGAAAGGTATTGATGCAGAACGGATCGTGAAAGAAGATACGGATGTTCCTTTGTTTGAGCGTTGCCAACGGGCTAATGCAATCTACAAAGAGACAGGAAAGAAGGCTATCCTAGTTTCTATTCATTGTAATGCTGCCGGTTCCGGTGCAAATTGGATGAACGCAAAGGGATGGAGTGTGTTTGTATCTAACAACGCATCAAGTAATAGCAAGAAGTTGGCTAGTTGTCTGGCAGAGGTTGCAGAGAGTATTCCAGTATCGGTCCGTAAACCTATGCCTGGACAACCATACTGGCAGCAGAATCTTGCTATCTGTCGCGATACGAATTGTCCGGCAGTATTGGTCGAAAACTTCTTTCAGGACAATAAAGAGGATGTTGAGTACCTTTTGTCTCGGGAGGGCAAAGAGGATATTGCTCGGATTCATATTGAGGGTATTGTTAAATATCTAGGCTTATGAAGGCTCTAATCTATATAACCATGTTCATGATGGCGGGAATATGGTTTGCTTCCTGCAAGACTTCCCGGAATATGGAAACTCAAAAGCAGATAGACTATTCCGGTGAATTGAGTCGTATTCAAAGCATGATTGAATCACTGCGAGTAGATGTAAGTAAGCAAACGAAGGTTACTACTGACAAGTTGAGTGATCTGAAGATTGAGAATAAAACAGTTTACTTGTCTGCTCCGGATTCAACAGGAAAACAACATCCGATTAAAGAAAGTACTACTACTGCATCCAAGCAGGACCAGGAACGGACGGAAGTTGATGAAACATTATCTATCACTTTACAGCAGTTTTCTAATAGTCTGGATTCTTTGAATTATAAAGTAGATGCAGTGCTGAAGCAAAAGGAAAAGGTTATTGAACTGTCATGGTGGGATTTACATAAAGATAAAATTTATATAGGTATTATAGTTCTAATAATAAGTGGATGGAGAGTATCCAAGTTGAGAAATAAGTAGTACTTTTACATCGGAATCCCTTTAATTCCAAATCCGCGACGGCGGAAATCATGCCCTGACCGAATGGCCGGGGCTTTCTATTTTGCAATTTGATGTGACATCTCTCTAAATCATAAATTTAAAAACTTACCTTTGTGACGTAACTAAAAGATATAATAATGAAAGATGCTTTAGATATTATAATGAATTTGTTAAATGGAAAGTATAGTCTTACCATAGTAACTATTGCAGGAGTGGTGTTTATTATATTCTTAATATTAAGAATAAGACTTGATTTAAAAATATTTAAGAAACAAACTCGTTTTTCAAAGTTACATGAAAAAAAATGTGAATCTGCTGGAGTCTTATTTTCTAAATTTCAAAAAATGAAATGGGCTGTTGGAAGGTATATAAGTCCTTATGAAAAAATATATGAAGGAGAGCCTTCTAATAAAAAAATAGTAGATAGTTATCAAGCCTTTTGGGAAGCTTATGAATATTTTCAATGTAATATTATATATTTTGAGCCAAAGTTAAGAGATGATATTTATTCTTTCTTTAAGAGTGTTAGAGGAAATATTGATATGTATGCTCAGTTTAAAGAAGATTATGAACACAATAAGAATCATGAACTATGCCAAAATATGAGAGATTTGATAACAAAATCAGACTCTCTGCTTGATGAAATATCTGAAAAATTAGAATTGGATTTTAGAAAGATTATAGGTAATCAATAAATATATGGAGAATAATTACAATCATGACTCCATTCAGGGAAAAAATGAAAGAGGTAGCCAAATAAGCTACCTCTTTGTTTTGTAATCCTTCCGATCAACAACACACACAATCAACACACTCTCAAGAAGGCTTACATAAGATAGTACTAATATATAAATAAAAAGTTCGGTATGGGTATAAAAAAAGTGAGGGGAACCACCCCCTCACTAAAGTCAAACCAAAATAATCCGAATTATGTCCGTATTATCTTGATGTTGCAAAGATACGAATTATTTCAGATTATCAAGTATTTCTCTAATTGCTTTATCTGCGTGCTTTCTCATTATTGTGACATAATTGAAGATTGGCCTATCTTCTTTCATTGATTGACCAATACAGTATTCCAATGTGCTAAGAGGTATGCCAAGATCGTAGCCGTGCTGAACAAAACTTTTTCGGGCTGAGTATAGTGTAAACTTATGCTTAATACCTGCAACTTTCCCTAGTTTGTTAATCTTCCTGGCCAGTAAATTGTAACAGGAGACATAATTCTTATATTTCCCGAATATTATCTTTCCTGTGCTCTTTTTCATGTACTTTTTAATAATGGGTTTTGCTTCTTCAGGTATTGAGAAGGAAATCAGGCAATCACCGTCCTTTGTGTTTTTTGTTTTTTTTCGGACGTAGTTTATTTCATCCGTCCGGAAATCGTATGCAAGTATATCTACTAGGTTCATGCCAGCAAGATAATAAGTAAGCATGAAGATGTCTCGTGTCACATTGAGATTGTAATGCTCTAAATTTGCATCTCTGATTATTTTCAGCTCTTCAACTGTAATCTGTGTTTCCCTCTTTTTCGCTGATGGAATTTTGGCAGTAATGAAAGGATCTACCTCATAGCTTACGTATTTCATTTTTGTTGCATAGTTGATGATGACTTTCAATAGAGTGATGTAGATATTGATTGTTGTGCTTGAAAGCTTTGCTTTCGTCAACCATGATATATATTGGTTTATTCTGATAGGTGTAATGTGTTCCATCAGAGAACCAGTACCAACGAATTGCATAAACTTGTTTGTTGCCAACTTATAAAGTTTGTATGTTGAAGCACGTTCTTCATCGTCAATTTGAGAAAGGTATTCATCTACAATGTCCTCAAATTTGCGATGTTTCTCACCATTTAACGGATTGGTTATCATTTTGACCAGTTGGGAGCATGTAAGAGAGTCAGCATATTCTAGTTTCATATATCTATCGAAATAGATATCGTATAGTTTCTTGATTTGTAGGTTCAAGAAATCTTTATCGGGACGTTTTACCACTTTCCCGTTTTTTAATTCAGAAATAGAGTCTAGTATAATATCTGTTACTATATATCTGGTTTGTGAGTTGTGGGAAACCATAATCCTAACCTTGTGTTTGTCATTTGCCATTTTTTTTGCAGGCAGAATAACTATAGAGAAAGTTGCCATAATTCATTATTTTAAGAATAATCGCCAATTCCCGGACAAGAAAACAGCAACAAAAACTGTTTTTTGGACAAGAATCGGACAAGAAAATAGCGTCAAAAGTGACGTTTTAACTCTCAATTATAGGTACTAATGAAGATGAAAAAAGTTCGGAAACGATATGTAAATAGCTGATTTATAGTATATAAAAATGGCTTCCTAGTTCGTCCGCCGACGAGGAAGCCATTCAACACAAAAACTAAACTAGACTTAACTAAACTATTCTATTCTTGGAATTTCACAATCCCTTTCTGTTCTTTGCAAAGGTAGATATAAAACGGGTTTTGACAAACTATAATCGACAAAAATCACTTTTTTACCGATAAATTCATGAATAATTAGCTCCTTTCGTCAAGAAAAGTCTGAAAAACTTGTTTGTAACTATCGCTGATAGGAATATATGTCTTGTCAAAAACAATACGGCCGCGGTCGATCACGCGTATCTTATCTTTTTGTACGATGAATGAGCGGTGCACACGTATGAAACGGCTGGAAGGTAAAAGTTCCTCCATTGCTTTCATACTCATCAGTGATAGAATGGGTTTGGAGGCATCTTCCGTATATATTTTAATATAATCTTTCAGTCCTTCGATATACATGATTTTCTTCAAGTCCACTTGCACCAGTTTGTAGTCACTTTTCACAAAGATACTGTCTATCTCTTCCGGTTTCTGCACAAGTTCGAACCATTGAAGGGCTTTGTTGGCGGCTTGCAGGAAATCGACGTATGAGATCGGTTTCAGCAGGTAATCGAGTGCATTGACACGATAACCGTCGATGGCATACTGTCCGAAAGCAGTGGTAAACACAATGCGGGTGTGCGGATCTACCATCTTCGAAAACTCCAAACCATTAAGCTCCGGCATCTGGATGTCCAGAAACAGGAGATCGACCTCTTCGCCAGGCAATTCTTTCATTGCCTGAACCGCACTGGAATACTTTCCTATGAGTTGCAGGAACGGGGTTTTATTCACGTAACTCTCTAACAAGCTAAGAGCTAACGGCTCATCGTCAACAATTGCACAACGTAATATCATACTAATTTATATCTAAAGTTCTTATATCCAATGTTTTGAAATCTACTCTTTGATCTTGATGCTTAATCTCGATTCGTATACTTTTTCATCCTTTGAGATGCCTTTCGACCAAGTATAAGCCCCGGGATAAAGAATCTCCAACCGGCGGCTGACTTGCTCCAGTCCCACACCCGAGCCACTTTTATCCTCCACTGTCTTTGGATGATTACTGTTGCGGATTTCGCAAATCACCTCCTTATCATTCTCCGAAAGATGAATACTGATGAAACTCGATTCAGTAGGGGAGATGCCATGCTTGAAAGCATTCTCTATCAATGAGATAAAGATAAGCGGGGCTATAAGCGTCTGGCTGTCGGGCTGAATATCGAATTTAGTAATCATCTGTACATTGGCCGACAAGCGGATGCGCATCAGTTCAATGTAATTCCGGATAAAATCAACCTCTTTGCAGAGAGGAACGTATGTCTGTTGATTATCATATAACACATAACGAAGCAGTTTGCTCAACTCCTGAACTGCTTGTTGCGCCTTGTCCGAATCAAATGCAATCAGTGCATAGATATTATTCAGCGTATTCAGCAGAAAGTGAGGGTTCAGTTGGTTCCGTAGATTTTTCAGTTCCGCTTCCGCACGGTTTCGTTCCGCTTCTTTGCGGGCTGCTTCATTCTGCGTCCATCGCGCGCTCATACGGATAGCGGCACTTAGGCCGATAGTAAATACGAGGCTCAACATATCTCTAAGGAAGAACAACCATCCCGGAGGCATCCCCGGTCTTTTGGATTTTGGCATAAATGACGGATCGAATGTCAGGCTTTGCCAGAGATGTAACAAAATGCCGATGACACATAAAAAGATAATGTTGTAGACGATATATCTTTTGGCCTGACTCTGAAACAGGTAACGGGGAACAAGAATGAAATAATTCACGTAGAACGCAATCATGAAAGAGAGTGGTACAGCAAGATGGCGTATATAGGCCATCCAGTTAATGTTCCCGTTTCCACGTTCAACGAAGAAGAACGGGAAACCGAACATAATCCCCCAGCTGATAATGTGTATCAGTATCTCCAGGGGACGACGTGCGGATGTAAAGGTTTGTTTCATAAAGACAAAGATAATTTTTTTAATTGACAACCGACGGTTGTCAATCAATTATTCGTATCTGATGGCTTCTATCGGGTCTAAATCTGCTGCTTTCTTAGCCGGATACCATCCGAAGAAGACGCCCGTAATGGTACATACTGCGAAGGAAAGGAATACGCTCCACGGCTGGATATAGATAGGCCAATGCGCTACGCTCTTGACAATCCAGCTGGCCCCGCAACCGATAATTACTCCGATGATACCTCCCGTGATACTAATCATGATGGCCTCGATAAGGAATTGGCTTAGAATATCGACTCCACGTGCACCGACGGACATACGCAGACCGATTTCACGGGTGCGTTCCGTAACGGATACATACATGATATTCATAATTCCGATACCACCCACTACCAGCGAAATGCCTGCAATACAAGCCAGCAGGGTTGTCATCAGGTCGGTGGTTGAGTTGAGCATCGTGCTCAATTCCTGTTGGGTACGGATGGTGAAATCATCGTCATCCGAAGCTTTCAGTTTATGGTTGCGACGGAGGATCGTACTGATTTCGTCAGTAGCATAATCCGTCATATCTTCGGTGAGGGCAGAGGCAAACACTCCCTGCAAATATGTAACGGCAAGCAGACGTTTCATCACTGTGGTGTATGGTGCAAGCACTACTGCATCTTGGTCTTGTCCCATAGAGTTGTAGCCTTTGGCTTTGAGCACACCTACCACACGAAGCGGTATTTTGCTGAAACGAATAATCTTACCTACCGGATCACTTCCGTCCGGAAAAAGATTGTCTACTATCGTCTTTCCGATCACACACACTTTGGCCGAACTTTGTATGTCGGCTTCTGTGAACATCTCTCCGTTTTCAACAGTCAGTTGGCGGATGTCGAGATATTCTGTTCCGACACCATTCACGGAAGCCGGGTAGTTGTTGTTTCCGGCAATGAGTTGCCCCGATGATGAAACATTGGGACTGATGGCGGACAGGAAACTTGTCTCATCGCGCAAGGCTTCGTAGTCGGCAAGCTTCAAAGTCTGCATGGCAGACGGGTCCTGACGGACACCTCCACGCATATCGGCTCCCGGATGAATCATAATCATGTTCGATCCCATCTCGGAAATCTGCTGCTGGATGCTTTTCTTCGAACCTTGTCCGATAGCCAGCATCGTGATGACGGAAGCAACACCGATAATGATACCGAGCATGGTTAGAAAAGCACGCAGCTTATTGTTCGCCAATGCCCGGAGAGCTATCTTAAATAAATTAGTTCCATTCATAATGAATAATTTGCTAATTTGTCCATATACTAATGGGGTAATTTCCTGAAGGTATAGTCACCCAAGCTGTTTATTGTACAGCAATCGGCACATTAGTATATCGGCACATTGAATAATTATTAATCCTCGTCGTTTTTCGGCAATGCAGCCAGCGCTTCGGCGGCAGACAGAATTTTCGGATTGGTTGTATCTTCTATAACCTGACCGTCACGCAGACGGATATTCCGGCTGCTATATTGCGAAAGTTCGGGATTATGTGTGACAAAGATAATCGTACGTCCCTCTGCATGAAGCTTTTGAAATAGTACAAGTATCTCGAAAGAGGTACGGCTGTCGAGGTTTCCGGTCGCTTCGTCGGCAAGAATCACTGCCGGATTGTTGACCAATGCGCGTGCGATGGCAACGCGTTGCATCTGTCCACCGGACATCTGGTTGGATTTATGTTCCAGGCGGTCTCCCAATCCTACAGCCTGTAAGGATTCGATGGCACGGCGACGGCGTTCGGAAGCGCTCACGGCAGAGTTGTACATAAGCGGTAGTTCCACATTTTCTACAGCCGTTGTTTTAGGTAACAAGTTGTAGCTTTGGAACACGAAGCCAATCTTCCGGTTTCTTAGTACCGCACGTTGAGGCTTGCTCATCGTACGTACAGGAATATCGTCGAGCAGATACTCTCCGCTGGTTGGGGTGTCCAGACAGCCTAATATATTAAGCAGCGTGGATTTCCCCGAACCGGAAGTCCCCATGATGGTGACAAACTCCCCTTCATTGATATTGAACGAAACGCCCCGCAATGCGTGGACAGTTTCGTCGCCTACCTGAAAGTTACGTTTGATATTTTGTATTTCAATTACTTTTTTCATCGTAAATAATGTGTTAAGAGAGTGTGTCAAAACGCAGATTAACGCAATTTATCGCAGATTATTTCAATTATATTGATATATTAATCAACGACTTATACAATTATTTTTGCGATAAATCGCGTTAATCTGCATTTTATTATTCATTATGGCACCCTCTTTAATAATTATTATTTCTTCTTACTTCCCGGACGGCTAGGCATGAACGGACTTCTTTCTCCGCCACTTTCCTGATTCCCTTCAGCGGCTACATTTTCACCGGGCATTGCTCCTATGGTAGCTTCTGTCACAACTTTTGTTCCTTCGGAAATACCACTGATAATCTCTGTAGATATACCGTTGCTGATTCCGATTTCTACCGGATGAGCGGTGAATGTAGTTCCTTCACGAGTCCAGAGTTTGTGTTCGCCTTCGCAATCTTTTACGATGTCATTATTGCCGATTAGAGGTTTTTCCGGTGTGAATCGCAGTGCTTTGTTCGGAACGGACAACACATCCTTTTTATCAATAATATAGATCGTGACATTAGCCGTCAAACGCGGTTTCAGTTTCAGATCAGGGTTGGGAGCAGAGATTACAACTTCATAAGTAACCACTGTAGTAGTGGTACTTGTGCTGCTCGTGCTGCTTGCGTCTCCCAGACGAATCTGTGTAACTACACCTTCGAATACATCATTCGGATAAGCATCTACCGTGAAGCTGGCACGCTGGCCTTCTACTACGCCGCCTATATCGGCTTCATCCACATCGGCTACCACTTGCATCTGTGTCAGGTCGGCAGCGATGGTGAACAGTGTCGGAGTTTCGAATCCGGAAGCAACGGTTTGTCCTGCTTCCACATCACGGCTGATGACTACTCCGTCAATCGGTGAGGTGATAGTAGCATAAGCCAGGTTACGTTCCGCTTTTGCGAGCGATGCCTTACTGCTGTCATAGCTGCTTTTTGCTTTCTGGTAGTTGTAGAGGGCCTGTTCGAAATCCGTATCACTAATCAGTGACTTTTCATGTAAGCCTTTGCTGCGTTCATAATTCTTCTTCTGATATTCATATTCGGCTTTTGCACCATCGTACGTTGCCTGTTGTGATGCCAGTTCACTTTGCAATGTGGCACGGTCCATTTCGGCAATCAACTGTCCTTTGGTTACTACCGAGTTGTAATCTACGTAAATCTTGTCGATGATACCGGAAACCTGTGTACCGACTTCTACTTCCGTCACCGGTTCGATGGTTCCGGTAGCAGTCACCGAATTTGAAATATCGCCTTTGCTCACGTTGGCAGTGGCGTAGGTGACTTTGTGCTTGGCCGGTGAACCTGCAAAGAACCAGATTCCTGCACCTGCTACCACAACGACTGCCACAGCGATTAAGATAATCTTTTTAGTTTTCATTCGTTTATTATGCTTTTATTTAGATTGCTAATTGATCTCCCTGATAGAACTTCAGCAGTTGCATATTCAGTATGGCCATATATTTAGCCTGAAGCTGTTCCTGCTGTGCTTGCAGCAAGTTATTCTTTTCAGTAAGAAGTTCTATGGTATTCTTCATTCCCAGATTAAACTGTTCGCTAATCAACTCATAGCTGATTTGTGTACTCTTCAACTTCTCGTTTGCTGCTGCATAGCGTTGCTGTGCACTGTTAGCATCCAGCCAGAGTCCTTCAATGGTTTTGTACAGCGTCTTTTGTTCGTCGAGCAAGGATAACATGCTCGTCTCGTATTGCAGTTTAGCTTTCTGTACGGCACTTTTAGTTTGACGGTTATTGAAGATCGGCACACTGACAGATAATCCGATGGAATTGTTCCATCCGTTTTTCACTTGCTCTCCAAAAGTGAAGTCACTGCCGTTGGTATGGTTGGTGCCGATTCCGGCGCTAAGGCTGATCGTGGGAAAATAACTCGATTTGGCAATATCGATACCCAGTTCGGAAGCTTCTACATTAAGTTTGCTCGCTTCAATTTCGGGGCGAAGACTCAATGCACTAATGTACACATCTTTTTTTGTAGGCAATGGAGCCAGTACATTTTCGTCGGACAGGGCGGGGAGATAGATGTTCATTTCATTCTCCCCATCCAGTTCGAGCAGTTGTTTCAGTTGTAATTTGTAATCTTCAAGAGTGGCTTGCGCTGTGACAAGTTGGTATCGGTCTGTGCTCACTTGTGCTTCTAGTTGGGCAAAATCGCTTTTGGCAATGCTTCCGGCGTTCAGAAGTTCCTGTCCGCGGTCGCACTGCGCAATAGAAACTTGCAGGGTACTTTCGTTTACTTTAACAGACTCGGCTGCATAAAGAATCTGGATATACACTTGGGCGATAGATTCCTGAATGTTATTTTCGGAAGTCGCTACGTCCAGTTCGGCTACCTGATTGTTCAACTTTTCCTGTTGGATGGTTTTCAGTCTTTTGTTACCATTATATAGAGTCCACGACGCATTCAGTCCATAATTACCATTGTAGCTTGTTTTGCTGTTACTACTGATAATTTCGCTGCCACTCACCCGGCTACTCGTCTCCTGATACGGACGGTTCACCACTTGCTGGCTGGTAGAGAACGAAAGACTGGGAAACAAGGCAGCCTTAGCTGTCTTCACATCAATCTGCGTGCTAGCCGCAGTGATCCGGTTCTTGCGAATCGTGATGTTCTGCTCTTTTGCGTAGTCGATGCATGACTGCAAATCCCATTGAGCCGGAATTTTCGTTTCTTTCAGCGTATCGACTTGCAGCGGAGAAACTTGGGCGGATATGCCGGACAGCATACCTGCTCCAAGAAATGTCATCACTGTCAATCTTCTTACATTTATCATATTCATACTTCTATTGATTTACTGTTGGCGAAGGTACGTACATATTATATATGCCGCAAAAACGATAGACGGATGACGGATTTTCGCCGTTAAATGTTTTTTTTCTGTCGATAGGCAGGTTTTTGAAGAAAAACACAACAAATCACACAACTTTTTTGACTAGTTGTTTGTTTTAATTATAAAAAATGTATATTTGTACTCATTACAAATTATAACGTCAACATATGAAGAATACACTGCTTACGATCTGGAACTTCTATTTGGAGGGCTTCCGTAGTATGACCTTGGGGCGTACCCTTTGGGTTATCATTCTGCTGAAATTATTCGTCATGTTCTTCATCCTTAAAATGTTCTTTTTCCCTGATTTCCTCCGTGACCATCCTACGGATGACGACAAGGGAACATACGTGGGAAACGAACTGATAGAACGTGCCATCCCCGGTAAATCTACTGATTTTTAACTCTTAAACTACATAGGATTATGATTGAAAGTATTGACACCTCGCTGATCGATTGGTCGAGAGCCCAATTTGCGATGACAGCCATGTACCACTGGATTTTTGTTCCTCTCACACTCGGACTGGCAGTGGTGATGGGAATCATGGAGACGCTGTATTATAAAACAGGCAATGAATTTTGGAAAAAGACTGCCCAGTTTTGGATGAAACTCTTCGGTATAAACTTTGCCATTGGTGTGGCAACCGGTTTGATTCTGGAGTTTGAGTTCGGTACGAACTGGAGCAATTATTCGTGGTTTGTAGGGGATATCTTCGGTGCTCCGTTGGCTATAGAAGGAATTTTGGCATTCTTTATGGAAGCCACATTTATCGCCGTCATGTTCTTTGGATGGGGAAAAGTAAGTAAACGTTTCCACTTGGCTTCCACCTGGCTGACAGGCTTGGGAGCTACGATTTCTGCCTGGTGGATTCTCGTAGCCAATGCATGGATGCAGCATCCGGTAGGCATGGAATTCAATCCCGATACGGTTCGTAATGAGATGGTAGATTTCTGGGCAGTGGCTACGTCACCCGTAGCGGTCAATAAATTCTTCCATACGGTATTGTCCGGCTGGGTGCTGGGCGCTGTTTTTGTAGTCGGCATCAGTTGTTGGTATCTGCTGAAGAAACGTAATCGTGAGTTTGCGCTTGCCAGCATCAAGATTGGTGCTATTTTCGGATTAGTGGCATCATTGCTTTCTGCTTGGACAGGTGACGGTTCCGGTTATCAGATTGCCCAGACGCAACCGATGAAACTGGCTGCTGTGGAAGGTTTGTATGAAGGCGGCACCCATGTAGGTCTGGTTGGAATAGGAGTATTGAATCCGGAAAAGAAGACTTACAATGATGGAAAAGATCCTTTCCTCTTCCGTTTTGAAATCCCCAGCATGCTTTCTTTCCTTGCAGAACGTGATGTAAACGGCTACGTTCCGGGCATTACGAATATCATCGAGGGTGGTTATCAACAGAAAGACGGATCGACAGCTCTTTCTGCTGCCGAGAAGATAGAACGTGGAAAAACGGCTATCGGTGCATTGGCTGCCTATCGTGCTGCAAAGAGTGCAGGACACGAGGAGGATGCTCAAATTGCATATAAAGTATTGCAGGAGAATATTCCATATTTCGGTTACGGATATATCAAAGATGTGAACCAACTGGTTCCGAATGTTCCTCTGAACTTCTATGCGTTCCGTGTAATGGTAATCTTGGGCGGATACTTCATCCTGTTCTTTATTGTCGTTCTCTTCTTTATCTATAAGAAAGATTTAAGCCAGATGCGTTGGATGCACTGGATTGCTCTGCTGACGATTCCTTTGGGATACATCGCCGGACAAGCCGGATGGGTGGTTGCCGAATGTGGCCGTCAACCGTGGGCGATCCGCGATATGCTGCCGACAATGGCTGCCATCTCCAAGCTGGATGTAAGCTCTGTACAAACGACTTTCTTTATCTTCCTGCTCCTGTTTACAGTGATGCTGATTGCAGGTGTTGGAATTATGGTAAAGGCTATCAAAAAAGGACCGTTTTAAGTATTAAGTATCAAGTATTAAGTATGAAGCGTGGCTTCAGATATGCCTTTTGGGCTTTGTTAATACTTGGTACTTGTGATGAGCCTTCAACGGCGAAGCTTAATACTTAATACTTATCACTTAATACTTATTTCTTATTACTTAATATTTTAGCTATATGTATATATTTTTGCAACAATATTGGTGGCTTGTCGTTTCCTTGTTAGGGGCCATACTCGTGTTCTTATTGTTTGTACAAGGAGGTAATTCATTGTTGTTCTGTCTGGGTAAAACCGAAGAACATCGTAAGATGATGGTGAATTCTACCGGACGTAAGTGGGAGTTTACGTTTACTACATTGGTTACGTTTGGGGGAGCTTTCTTTGCTTCTTTCCCGTTGTTTTACAGTACCAGTTTCGGTGGTGCATATTGGCTTTGGATGATTATACTTTTCAGTTTTGTATTGCAGGCTGTCAGTTATGAGTTTCAGAGTAAGGCCGGAAATCTGTTAGGTAAAAAGACATACCGGACTTTTTTGGTGATTAATGGAGTGGTAGGTCCTGTGTTACTTGGTGGGGCAGTGGCTACATTCTTTACCGGTTCTGATTTCTATATTAATAAGGCTAATATGACGGATACCATTATGCCGGTAATCAGTCATTGGGGAAATGGCTGGCACGGATTGGATGCGTTGACCAACATTTGGAATGTAATTCTTGGATTGGCTGTCTTCTTCCTTGCGCGTGTGTTGGGATCGCTCTACTTCATTAATAA
The DNA here is from genome assembly GCF_002632415.2 of Bacteroides celer. NCBI lineage: Bacteria > Pseudomonadati > Bacteroidota > Bacteroidia > Bacteroidales > Bacteroidaceae > Bacteroides > Bacteroides celer. Next base: position 2,623,656 of record NZ_CP178209.1, read on the forward strand.
TATTGATGATAAAGAGTTGACCGATAAATGTCGTCGTGCAGTACGCAATAATACAGTTTTGTTCCTTGTATTCTTTTTGGCATTTGTCATTCGTACATTGGTATCTGATGGTTTTGCCGTTAATCCGGATACACAGGAAATTTATATGCAACCATATAAGTATCTCACTAACTTTATCGAAATGCCGGTAGTGCTAGCTTTATTCCTGATTGGTGTGGTACTGGTTCTTTTCGGCATTGGAAAGACATTGCTTAAAAAGACGTTTGACAAAGGAATCTGGTTTACGGGAATCGGTACGGTACTGACTGTTTTATCTTTATTGCTGGTAGCAGGGTACAACAATACTGCTTATTATCCGTCATATACAGACTTGCAAAGCTCATTAACTTTAGCCAATAGCTGTTCCAGCGAATTTACGCTAAAGACAATGGCCTATGTCTCTATTCTTGTTCCGTTCGTAATTGCATATATTTTCTATGCTTGGCGTAGTATCGATCGTCACAAAATTACCGAGAAGGAAATGGATGAAGGAGGACACTCATATTAATACTTTGTTCGACTCATATATGTTGTCTGTATAGAATTTCAACATTGAGATTCTTGCAGGAGCAAATAAACTCCCCTTATTTAATTCTCTATGTCATGGTAGAGAAGTTAAATGAGGGGAGTTTTTTTATGTATAAGCCTTTTCTATCTTTTCAAATAGATCGCTTTTTATTTGTTGACTATATTCTCCGGCTTTCCGGCGATATAAGCCTGAAGGTTACTGATTGCAATATTCATCAGACGTTCACGAGCCTCGATGGTTGCCCAGGCAATGTGCGGAGTGATGTAGCAGTTCTTTGCAGTTAGTAATGGATTGTCGGCACAAGGCGGTTCAGTAGAAAGCACGTCTACTCCGGCTGCATAAATTTTGCCACTGTTCAAAGCGTCTGCAAGGTCTTGTTCGTTGATAAGCGGGCCGCGACCGGTGTTGATTAAGATAGCTGTCGGCTTCATCATGGCGAGACGGCGTGCATTTACCATTTCGCGTGTCTCCGGAGTAAGCGGGCAGTGCAAACTGATAATATCACATTCGCTGAACAACTGATCTAAATCCATCTTCTTGATTTCCGGTGGTAACTGGAAGTGCGATTTAGAAGTCAATGCATACACTTGCATACCGAAACCGATCGCAACACGCGCTGTAGTATATCCGGTATTTCCCAGTCCTACCAGACCGATTTTCTTTTCCCGCAGTTCCATCAACGGAGTGTCCCAAAAACAGAAATCCTTGTTGTTGGTCCAACGACCTTTATGCACTTCTTCAGAGTGGTGTTGCACTTGTTGAGTGATGTTCAGGATATGCGCAAATACCATTTGAGCAACGGAAGCGGTGCTGTATGAAGGAATATTAGTAACGACGATTCCCCGTTCTTTTGCAGCAGCTGTGTCTACCACATTGTATCCGGTAGCCAACACACCGATATATTTCAGTTCGGGCAGTGCAGCCATGTGGTCTGCATTGATGATTACCTTGTTAGTCAGAATTGCTTCTGCACCGGCTGCACGTTCTAATACCTCTTCCGGAGCTGTACGGTCATAAATTGTACATTCTCCAAGCACCTTCATACCCTCCCAGGATAAATCTCCGGGATTGGCGGCATAGCCGTCTAAAACTACAATCTTCATTTCAATTTCAATATTATTAATATGTTATAATGTTTCCTACTGCTTTATTTTGCTTTTAGCTTTTCTTACAGAAGGGAGTGACTTATTTTACGAACACTTATTTCTTAAATTTGTCTCCCCACAACTGTATCATTCGCTCGGCATGTTTCTGCTCTGCCGGATTGTTTTGCGGTTGCCATATCCGTTTGTCTTTCAATTCGTCCGGAAGAAATTGCTGTTTGACAAAGTTACCTTCATAGCTGTGTGCATATTTATATTCCTGTCCGTATCCCAACTGTTTCATCAGTTTGGTCGGAGCATTGCGCAGATGCAAGGGGACAGGCAGATTACCGGTTGACCGGACTAACTCTAATGCATCGTTAATTGCACTGTATGCCGAGTTGCTTTTAGGGCTGGTAGCCAGATAAATCGTTGTTTCAGCCAAAGGAATCCGTCCTTCGGGCCAACCGATTTTCATCAATGTATCAAAGCACGCATTAGCGAGAAGCAATGCATTCGGGTTTGCCAAACCAATGTCCTCGGAAGCAGAGATCACAAGCCGGCGGGCAATGAAAGCAGGATCTTCGCCTCCTTCTACCATACGGGCAAGCCAGTAGATCGCTCCGTCAGGATCGCTGCCGCGGATAGACTTGATGAAAGCCGAGATAATGTCATAATGCATCTCTCCATCTTTGTCATAAGCCAGTGGATTCTGTTGCAAGCGTTCGGTCACCATTTCATCGGTGATGACAACTATTTCCTCCGTCTCCGATTGTACAACAAGTTCCAATATATTAAGCAGTTTGCGGGCATCTCCACCGGAGAAGCGCAGCATGGCTGTTGTTTCTTTCAATTCAATTTTTAGTTCCTTCAGCACGGTATCCGTAGTGATGGCGCGTTGCAGAAGTTCCAGCAAATCTTCTTTTTCCAAAGATTTGAGTACATAAAGCTGGCAACGGGACAGGAGAGGGCGGATGACCTCGAACGACGGGTTTTCCGTTGTTGCACCAATCAGCGTGACTGTTCCGTTCTCTACAGCTCCTAACAGTGAATCCTGCTGTGACTTGCTGAACCGATGGATTTCATCGATAAACAGAATCGGACTGGACTGCGAAAAGAAACGGTTGCTCTTGGCACGGTCTATCACTTCGCGCACATCCTTCACACCGGAAGTTACAGCACTCAAAGTATAGAAAGGCGTCTCCAGTTTGTTGGCAATGATCTGTGCAAGAGTCGTTTTACCTACTCCGGGAGGTCCCCAGAGAATAAAAGAAGAGATGCGTCCTGCGTCAATCATCTTCCGCAAGATGGCTCCCGGTCCAACTAAATGTTTCTGACCGATATATTCATCCAAAGTTTTTGGCCGTAACCGTTCTGCTAAAGGTTGCATAATTTTTTAGAATACCATTAATACCATGAAACGAATACCGTTTTTGTTGATACCCGGATTATCACGGTAAGTGAAACGATGTACATATTCAATGTGCAGCAACTTGAAAATGTTGTAGATACCTACACTTCCTTCGATATACGGCACTTTCGGGTCCATTACGAAACTGGTGAACTTACCGTCGCGTGTCGGGAAACGGAACAAATCGGGATTGTTGCTCTTAAACGGATTATTCTTATCCGTCAATGTTCCCCACAAGGCACGTACGCGGAACATTTCCCTCCATTTCAAGTTCTTGATAAGGGGAATACGGTTGAATAGTTTTCCATTCATATCATAAGATAATGACATGGAGGCGTAACGGTCGTTCAGGAATTCCATGTTATTAATCAAGTTGAACGTTTCGCGCTGGGTGATGTAGGACAAGTTAGCTTCCGGCAAGATCAACAATGGGAAAGGAACCGTGTTCCATTCTGCGCCTGCTTTTAAGCTACAGTCAATCTTTCCCCAGGAAGAGGGAAGCCAGAAACGTTTCCACACACTTGCTTCCGTACGGTTAAAACTGTAATCTCCGCCTAGTACTCCTTTGAAACCCATGGCGTGAGTCAATGTAAAGATAGGAGCATCCAGCGATACGGGCACGCGGCGTTGTTTGGAGTTGACAAATGATTCGCCCGGAGCATAACGCAGCGTCAGACTTGCTTCCGAAGTCGTGACATCATGTACACGGGTTTGTGCGGCATCATTGCGCAGATATTCCAGTTTGCCGGTAGGTTCGTCGTTGCGATGGCGCAGCATGGCTTTCACTCCGAATCCTGTCAGCGTTTCAAGTTCATAATTAATGGTGGCGTCACGCATATACGACATTTGGTCTACTGTCGTTGTTTTTACCGACAGGAAGATATTGTCTTTATCCGTGAACAGGAATTTATCCATCGGAGACATTACGTCATAACTGTACGTAGCCGAAAGATAATGTTTCGGGAATTCCCAGACTACATAATCGCGTTTATTAAACGAATAAGTCACCGTACCGCTATATTTCCAGCGTTCGTCTTTCAGACCGTAAGCTCCGTATCCGTTCAAGAACCAGTGTTTATGGAAATGAGCCGTTGTCATGCCGCTCAACCGGAAACGGGTACCATCAATGTAGTTGCTCGAAATCATGGTGTTGATAGGGCCGATATCCACTTTGCTCGGATGGCCTTTGCTTCCTGTTTCCACAAAGTTTTCAATCAGTGCTTTCGCTCCGAAGATGATGTACTTGAATCCCGGTATCTGTTCGAGGCGGTTGACGAATACATCCATCGAGCTTTCTTTCTTCGTCAGCGGTACTTGACGGACACTTGCCCAATATTCATCGCTTTTCGAAAGCATATCCGCTTCTTTTATCACGCTGCCTTTCAACCGGAACAGTCGTTGTTCGATAGGATCGAATTTATAATTACTATATTTTGTAGTTCGTTCCACCTGCAATCCGCCTGCCGTTTTGTTGGAATTCCAGGATAGGTCTACGGTCATGTCATCATCCGCCAATACCCAGTTGCCGTTAGGAAGTTGCTCGTACTGTTGCACGATGTCCATGCGGTTGACGAAGTTTACCCCTGTCTTTTTAGGCAGGTTCATCGTACACTTCTGAACGGCATAAGTAGAGTCGTTCAATACGTAAAGATGTCCGGTGAATCCGAAGTCCTGCGAGTTTTGCGGAACAAACGTGAGGTGGACACATTCGCGCCTGTTTACCATCAATGTGTCCATCAGATAATATTTATAAAATGAGATGGCATTGTTACCGATAGGGCTCACGAAGCGCTGTTGGAGCAACCGGATATCATCGTCGTAGATATTGATGTCAGCAAATACGTCTTTCAGTACAGTGCCGAGCATATCTCCTGTGGAGAAGAATTCTTCTATACCATTGGAGTTCTTGCCTTTGATGATCGTTTTTTTGTTTTCGGGATTTTTGCGATAGATGGTTTGCGAAGCCGTCTCCTGTACGGAAATCGGGAGAATCAATTTATTGGTTGTTTCCGAAACTTCCACCTGATCTTTTAGGAATGAATATTTCTTGTAGATTCCTTTTTCCAGTTTTTCCGGCGTGAGGTCGTTGATAGACATCTTCATTTTCTCGTACTTGTCGTACTGATAGTATTCATTCACTTCAAGGACTTGTGCCTTTTTGTGTTCGATTACTTTCTTCATGAATTCGACTGCCGGGTTGTTTTTACGGGAGTATTTTTCTTTTTGAGGTTTCACTACAACCTCGTTCAGGAGCACATTATCCGGAGCCAGCTTAACGTTTACCGTCTGATTGTTGGAACCGACTTTAACTGTTTTACTGATATAACCTACAGCGGAGAACACAAGAGTTCCTCCGTTTCTGCGGGCTTCAAGATTGTATTCTCCGTCAATATTGGTGATGGTACCCATATCTCTCTTTTCCTGATAGTAAACAGAGATATACATCAATGGCTCGTGGGTAACAGAATCAGTGACTACCCCTTTTATTTGCTGCGCAAAAGCATTTGAAGCTGCCAATACGAGTAAGAACAGTATAAGTATTTTGCTATATTGTTGTTTCATAACGTACGTAGTAGGGCGCAAAGTTAACAAATAACTCTAAGGATAACAGAATATATAACTTTTTTTACCCATCGTTTTTTGTTGTTTACAAGCTTTGGTTGTCCGTCAATGAAAGGGAATGGGGCAATTCACCTTTCGATAAATTAGTTTCCCGCGTAGATAGTGATTGTTTCTCTATGGGAAACCTTTGTTCCCCCTATGGGGAAACTCTTGTTTCTCTACGGGGAAACAACAGTTCCCTTACGGGGTAAATAAAGTCTTCCGGCATGAAATGGAAAGTAACGTGCCGGAAGATGAAATGTATCCCTGTAGCAGTACTATTTTTTATCAGTCAATATCTGCACGATACGTTCTGCTGTACGCCCGTCCCAACGCTCGGGAAGTTCGCCTCTTTTCCATTCACCTTGCATCAGGGTGTTCATTGCTTTGGCAAGCAGGGCAGGATCTTCCCCGACAAGTTCGTTGGTTCCCATGCGCCATGTTTCGGGATGTTCGGCATACGTGTTGAGCGTGATACATGGAATACCCATAAATGTTGCTTCTTCGGCCACATTGCCCGAATCCGTAATGATTCCTTTTGCCTTGTTTATCAGATAACCGAAGAACAGGTAATTCTGTGGCGGCATTATGTGGAGGTTCGGAGCTTCGATGCCTAATTCTTTGATGGCATTTCGTACGTATGTGTGCAGCGGTGCTACGATAGGCATACCGGCAGATTTTTCAATGATTGTTTTCAGCAACTGACGCAGGTTTCCTTTGTTGTTCAGCAATACGCGACGGTTGAGGGTGAGCAGGAGATAATTTCCCTCTTGCAGTCCCAATACGGAAAACCATATCGGTTTGAGCAAACGGTTCCGGTTGTAACGAACGGTATCTATGAGAATGTTGCCTACATAATATACATTTTCACTTTCCGTTCCTGTCTGGTTCAGGTTGCGGTTGGCAACCATGCCGGCAGTGAATAGATAGTCGGATATTCCATCTGTAATCATGCGGTTGACCTCTTTCGGCATCTTCATGTCGAAAGAACGGGTTCCGGCTACGAGATGCGCTACCTTGATTCCTTGTTTCTTAGCAACGATGGCACAGCTCATGGTGGCAGTCAGATCGTCTACCACGAGAACTACGTGTGCCGGATTCTCCGTCAGTTCCTGTTCGAAGGCTATCATGATTCCGGCTGTCAAACTCGTTGGATTACTGCTTTCCACTCCCAGATAAACATCGGGAGCTTTCATATCAAGGTCCGAAAAGAGAGAAGCATCCAGACTTGTATCGTCTTTCCTTCCTGTATATACCAGTCGGTAAGAGATACTTTTACCCAGCGCCCGTGCGGCCTCAATAGCGCGTGTAATGGGAGCTATCTTCATAAAATTGGGGCGTGCCCCCGCAACAATTGTTATTTTCATATTGTTTCTATCTTATTCGGTTTAATTCGTGAAGCAAAAGTACATTTTCTTACGGAATTTATTTGTTACTTTGCATACAAAATAACAAATATATGCCCACATTCGTTCAAATTCTTGATTTTATAGGCACATTTGCCTTTGCTATTAGTGGCATCCGGCTGGCTTCGGCGAAACGTTTCGACTGGTTCGGTGCTTATGTGGTAGGACTTGCTACAGCTATCGGTGGCGGTACCATCCGTGATGTCCTGCTCGATGTGACACCGGGATGGATGACTGATCCCATATATCTGATTTGTACGGGACTGGCTTTGCTGTGGGTGATCTGTTTCGGACGTTCGCTCATACGGCTCAATAATACTTTCTTTATTTTCGACACTATCGGCTTGGCATTGTTTACCGTGGTAGGTGTAGGCAAGAGCATTGCTTTAGGCTATCCTTTCTGGGTGGCGATTATCATGGGTAGCATTACGGGAGCAGCAGGTGGAGTGATTCGTGACGTTTTTATCAATGAAATACCTCTCATTTTCCGAAAAGAAATTTATGCAATGGCCTGCGTCGTAGGTGGTATTGCATACTGGATTTGCGACGCCACAGGTCTGGAATCATACGCCTGTCAGTTGATTGGCGGACTGGCGGTATTCCTGACCCGCATCTTAGCTGTCAAATATCATATCTGCCTGCCTATATTAAAAGGTAGTGAAGAGCCGGAAGAATAAGGACGGCATTACTTTTCCTCCTTTATATCCAGTTCTCCCTGAAAACTAATGGACTGACGGTTTTGCATATTGACATCGATACTTGCCGAACCGTTGGGGAAGACTTTGGCTCTGAATTCATATCTGTCTTCAGGATTACGTGCAACGAATTTGATAACGGCATTCCCTTTCTTGTCCATTTCCATATTATATTCTTTAAGGATGGCTTTGAAATTCAGTCCGTCACCTCCGCCATACGGGATGCTATAAGCCCGTCCATAATAAGGCAAATAAGAAATAACAGAATCATTTCTGATTGTTAGTGAGTAGGAAGATGTCAAAGGGATGGAGCGTCCGCGCATCGGCATGGCAGTATTGACATCTATCTTGTAGTTTTCTGATTCAATCAGTTTCTTTACCGCTTCTTTTTTCTGTTCCTTCTTTTCCTTCTTACTTTGAGCCGAAAGGGTAGGGATTCCCATTAATAAGGCTAATAACAGCATAAAGATTTGTTTCTTCGTTCTCATATCTGTTGTATTTAGGTTGATGTATATATGTATAACAACCAAATATACTAAAAAGACAGGGATACTTCTGTTTCTTTTAATGAAAATTAAACAGAAATCCCTGTCTTTTATAAGTTTAGCCCGATTTAGAACTGTTCCAGTATTTCAATTCGCTTTTCGATAGGAGGATGAGTGGCGAACAACCCGCTAAGTCCGCTGAATATACTTTTAGAATTCTTTTTGGGATTCTGAATAAATAATTGTGCCACGTCTTTCCTTTCTACTGCCTCGATGGCAGGGTCTGCCGATATTTTGCGGAGAGCGTTGGCCAGTGCTAATGGGTTTTTCGTCATTTCTGCCGAACCTGCATCTGCCATGTATTCGCGTTTGCGTGAAATGGCAAAGCGCATCAGGCTTGCGAAGAGATAGCCGATGGCGGCTATCACTAAAGCGATAAGAATAAAGAGGAACACGCCGCCGCTACCTTTATTGTTACTACGCACGCGTATGTGCGTGATGGCATAAAATGTGATTTCTGTCAGCATGGAAAAGATCCCGACAAAGACGATGGAAATAATCAGCAGGCGCACGTCACGGTTACGGATGTGACTTAGCTCGTGCGCAATTACCGCTTCCAGTTCTTCATCATTTAGTTTCCGGATGATACCTTCCGATAGGGTAACGGTGTATGTGCGTTCGTTGATACCGCTGGCAAATGCATTCAGGGAACTGTCATAGATGATATTGATTTTCGGCATTTTCATGCCTTGAGACATACAAAGGTTTTCCACCAGATTATAAACTCGTTTATTCTCCCGACGGTTCAACGGCTTGGAACCGGTGGCGGAATTGATAATACTTGTGTTAGCCCAATAGGCAATCAGAAACCAAATTAATACGATCCCCATGGTATATGGCAACGAAGAGAAGAAGAAATGATTGACCATTGGCATTATTTCTATTTCCATACTCTTTCCGTATCCAAAAAGAACCAACAGGTAACAGGATAAATAGAGGAGTGCCGCTACGAGACAAGGAAACAGGAATAGCAGAAACGCAGAGCGCAGATTATTCCGGCTCTGCTGTGTTTGGATTCCGACGTATTGCATGCGTGTTCGACTTTTGTAATTGGATGGACGGTGTAAATAAAGGTTTTAGAAACTAATTTTAGGTGCCTGCTCCAGATTCGCACGTTCGTTTTTTCCCAAGTCGAACATTATTTCTCTTTGGAATCCGGTCATTCCTGCTATTATATTCGACGGGAATGTCTGCACGGCATTATTGTATTCTTTAGTGGCCGAGTTGAAGTAGCGGCGGACAGCAGCCAGTTTATTTTCTACGTCAGAAATTTCTTCCTGTAATTGCAGGAAATTCTGATTAGCTTTCAGATCGGGGTAAGCTTCGAGGGTAATCTTCAATCCGGCAAGAGCGGAGCTTAATTGGTTTTCGGCAGCTATCTTATCGTCAATCGTTTTTGCACTGACTGCACCGTTACGTGCCTGAATCACCCGGTCGAGCGTTTCTTTCTCATGTGCGGCATATCCTTTCACTGTGTCTACCAGTTGTGGAATGAGATCATGACGTTGTTTCAACTGCACATCGATGTCGGCAAATGCGTTTTCACGATTGTTTCTCAATTTCACTAATGGGTTGTACATGGAGGCGAAAATAATGCCCAGCAATACAATAATTCCTACAATAATAAGTATGGTCATAGCCTTTTGTTTTATTTAGTAATATAAAATCAAAAGTAATCTATTTGGTTCTTTTAACCAAGAGATAGAGAATATATTTACTAAATACCACCTAAAAACTATCAGAAAGCACCTAAAATCTATCATTTGATAGAATAACCCCCTAAAAAATGACGAATTATCCCCTGTTGGATACACAAAATACCTTTAAACTTGCAAATGTCGAGAAAAAACGAATATTAACCATAAAACCATTAAAGTATGAAAAGTTTAAGTTTCAGAAAAGATTTAATTGGAGTACAGGAGGAGTTGCTTCGTTTCGCTTATAAATTAACGGCCAACCGTGAAGAAGCAAATGATTTATTGCAGGAAACATCTTTAAAAGCATTAGACAATGAAGAGAAATATGTTCCGGACACAAATTTCAAAGGATGAATGTACACAATCATGCGTAACATCTTTATTAATAACTACCGCAAAATAGTACGCGATCAGACCTTTGTTGATACCACTGATAATTATTATCACTTAAATCTGCCACAAGATTCAGGATTTGAAAGTACCGAAGGTGCTTATGACCTGAAAGAGATGCATCGCATCGTCAACGCACTCCCCCGGGAGTATAAGATTCCTTTCTCCATGCATGTATCAGGTTTCAAATACCGTGAGATTGCAGAAAAATTAGGATTACCATTAGGTACAGTGAAAAGCCGTATATTCTTCACCCGTCAACGTTTACAACAAGAGTTGAAAGATTTTGTATAAATGAGGATAACGCATACAAACAAGCTTATAAGCAAAAGGAGCAAGGGGATAGATCCTCGTTGCTCCTTTCTTTTTATTTATGATTCAATTATCACTTGCCTTTCTTGTTTTTGCTTTTTTTCTTTTCTACGGCTTTTTCTTCAGATGGAAATTTAGGAACCAGATTCATCAGCCGTAATATCTGATTTTGTCGTTTTAATATGTATGACGAAGGTTTCGCCGAGTTAAACCGTATCGGATTGGGCAGAGTAGCGGCGATAAGTGCGCATTGTCCCCGGGTCAACTGGGCAGCTGTTGTTCCGAATTTGACCTTTGCGGTAGCTTGCGCACCGTAGATGCCATTTCCCATTTCTATAGAGTTGAGATAGACTTCCATGATTCGTTCTTTCGACCAGAACAGTTCGATGAGAAACGTAAAGTAGACTTCGAGTCCCTTGCGTACCCACGAAGATTGCGGCCATAAGAACACATTCTTGGCTGTCTGCTGACTAATGGTGCTTGCTCCGCGTTTCCGTTTGCGTGTTTCGTTCTCTTTCATCGCTTTCTTGATTTCTACAAGATCGAATCCGTTGTGTTCGGCAAAACGGTTGTCTTCGGAGGCTATGACCGCCATCGGCAGGTTGGGAGATATCTTATCAAAAGAAACCCACGTGTGCTTCCACGTGGGTTTATCTCCTGAAAAAATCTGCTGAACGCTTCGGATAACCATCAACGGAGTGACATAAACCGGCATAAACCGATACACAATCACTGCCAACAGAGTGGATGCAAAGAAGAAAATCAGCAGGTTGCGCGTATAGCGCAGAATTTTTTTAATTAGCAGCTGCTTGTGCATCTTTAATCATTTGTTCACTTGCGTACATGTATACTTCTACACGACGGTTTTGTTCGCGACCGGCAGCAGTGTCATTGCTTGCAACGGGATCGCTTTCACCCATTCCCTGTACACCTTTGATCTGATTGGTGGAAACACCACAACTCAACAAATAACTAGACACGCTCTGTGCACGTTCTTGTGACAAGTTCAGATTTTTCTGCTGGCTTTGTGCGGCAGTGCTGTTTTTCCAGCCCTGGTTGTCAGTGTATCCGTAGATAGACACGTCCATATCCCGGTTCTGATTGAGCACATTGTTGGCAAACTTGCTTAAAGCAGATTTAGCAGCAGCACTTAGATTTGCATTACCGGTAGTGAAAAGAATACCCGAGTCGAATGTTACTTTCACGGCTTGCAATCCGTTGTTGTCTGTTATCTGTTCTACTTGTGCGCCTTCAATTTGTTTTGCTTCTGCTGCTGCTTTGTCCATCTTCTTACCGATAAGAGCACCCGTACCTGCACCTACTGCCGTACCGATAGCAGCACCAATAGCGGCACCTTTACCTTTACCGATAACACCTCCCAGGATTGCACCCAGTGCAGCACCCGAACCACCACCGATAGCAGCACCTTTACCAGTGTTGTTCATACTTCCACAGCTACCAAATATCATGGCAATACTCATGAAGAGAACCATAAATTTCATCTTGTTCATAATGTTGATGTTTTTTTTAATTGGTTTATAAATAATGTTTTTATACGAATCGCTTCGTATTATAAATAACAATGCAAAGATACATATTATTTGGCAAACATGTACTTTTTAAGTTAAAATAACTCGGATGAATCCCTTTGTTTGTTAATAAAGGAAAACGAACATTATCCTTTTATCGTTGAAGGAATACTTAAGCACTTCTTTTTGATAATAATGAACCAACTCAAAAGAATTAAACCTTTGGCAACGGTGGTGACGCAGACTGCCCACCAGATTCCTTCCACTCCCATACCCATCCGTACAAACAGGATAGCAAGCGGAATACGCATATAGTTGCAACTGATGCTGATAATGGCAGGGGGTATTGTGCGGCCGATGCCGTAGAAAACTCCCTGCATGGTGATTTCGAGCATCATAAAGAGCTGGGAATATCCGTCGATACGAAGGAATACACCTCCGGCTTCGTAGGCCGCCTGTTCGGGGACGAATATGGCAAAAACTTCATTCCCGAAGAACACGAATAGCAATGTACAGAATGTTCCGAAGATTCCCGTCATCCATAAAGTCGTATACCAGGCTCTAAGTACCCGTTCCACTCGTCCGGCAGCGTAGTTTTGGGCGATGAAGGCACTTAGTGCGGTGGAGAATCCCTGTGAGGTATTCCAGGTGATTGCTTCAATTTGCCCTCCGGTGGTGAAAGTCATCAGTCCGATGTGTCCTCCCTGTTCCGAGGCGGTGCGGCAAAGGAACATATTGACGAAAGCAAATAGCGTATTCAAAGTAGCCACGGGCAATCCCAGTTTAAAGATTCTCCGTGTATATTTTTTCTTTAGCTGCGTGAAGAAAGGGAAACCGCCAAGCAGGGCATCCCGGCAACGCAACTGATAGACGAAAATCAGGAAAACGCTTGCTTCCGCAATCCAGGTAGCGTATGCCGCACCATTGGTTCCCAGCCCGAAACCGAAAATGAAGAGCGGGTCCAGAATGATGTTCAGTATCAATCCTGTGCCGCTGATAAAGAACGGGACTTTACTGCGCCCTGCCGCATTATAAATTCCGGTGAAGGCAGCGGAAAGGAAAATAAAAGGCAATCCGGTAGAAATAATCCGCAGGTATTGGATGGCATTGGCCGTAATATGATCCTCGAGTTCATAGATGCGTATGATAGGTTCTGCAAATATAAAAAGGAGTGTGCCCCAACAGATGGAAATAATCAAAGCAATCGTGATGTTATGAGATGCGAAACTGCGGGCATCTTCCTGGCTTTGCGCACCGATGGATTGTCCGACACTCACTTCAGATCCCACCTTATTTAATAAGGAGATAGAACCGGACATCCAGGTCAGGATTCCGACAGAACCGATGGCGGCTACGGCTTCACTTCCCAGTCGTCCTACCCACGCCATATCTGTGAGGCTATATGCCATTTGGATAAACGACGTTGCCATGATCGGCATTGCCAGATTAAACAGTTGACGGTTGATAGGGCCTTGTGTCAGATTCTTTATTCCTTGCATATAATTTTTCTAATCAAAATGGGGTGCAAAGATACGCAAAATTACTATCTTCGCGCATCTAATTATTCATTAATCAAAGTACATAGATACTATGAAACAGAAATTTTCTACTATTTTTATCTTGCTGCTTCTCTTTTTTGCTGGTTCACGAGTGGTAGCGCAAAATGCTCCGAACCCTTTTGATATTGAACAACCTTCACTTCGCGTATTTCTTCCTGCGCCGGAACTGGCTACAGGACGTGCTGTGGTTGCGTGTCCGGGAGGTGGATATTCACATTTGGCATTCGAACACGAAGGCTGTGATTGGGCGCCCTATTTCAATAAACAAGGTATTGCATTGATTGTGCTAAAATACCGGATGCCGAATGGTGATCGTACATTACCCATTTCGGATGCTGAAGCAGCAATGAAATTGGTGCGTGACAGTGCCAATGTCTGGAATTTGAACCCGAATGACATTGGTATCATGGGCTCTTCTGCCGGTGGACATCTGGCTTCTACCATTGCCACTCATGCTAAGCCCGAACTTCGTCCGAACTTTCAGATTCTTTTTTATCCTGTGATTACGATGGATAAATCTTATACCCATAGGGGCTCTCACGACAACCTTTTGGGAAAAGATGCTTCTGCTGAATTGGAACTTGAATATTCTAATGAAAAGCAAGTGACGAAAGATACACCGCGTGCTTTTATCGTATATAGTGATGATGATAAAGTCGTTCCGCCTGCTAACGGAGTTAATTATTATTTGGCGCTGAACAAGAACAATGTTCCTTCAGTGCTTCATATTTATCCTTCCGGTGGACATGGATGGGGAATTCGCGAGGGTTTCCTCTATAAGAATGAAATGTTGGACGAACTGACGTCTTGGCTCCGTAGTTTCAAAGTACCTCATAAAGATGCTATCCGTGTAGCTTGCATTGGAAATAGTATTACGTATGGAGCACGTATCAAGAATCGTGATCGTGACAGTTATCCGGCCGTGTTGAGCCGTATGTTGGGAGAGGCTTATTGGGTAAAGAATTTCGGAGTCAGTGCCCGCACTCTGCTGAACAAGGGCGATCATCCTTATATGAATGAAAAGGCTTATCAGGATGCGCTGGCTTTCAATCCTAATATCGTTGTTATCAAGTTGGGTACGAATGACAGTAAATCATTCAACTGGAAATATAAGGCCGACTTCACGAAAGATCTGCAAACGATGGTCGATGCTTTCAAAGCGTTGCCAGCTCAACCGAAGATTTATCTTTGTTATCCTTCTAAAGCCTATCAGACCGGTGATAATATCAACGATGACATCATCTCTAAACAAATCATTCCGATGATAAAGAAGGTTGCCAAGAAAAATAACTTGTCTGTCATCGATCTTCACGCAGCAATGGACGGAATGCCCCAATTGTTTCCGGATAAGATCCATCCGAATGAAGAAGGGGCTAAAGTGATGGCAAAAGCTGTTTATCAGTCCTTGAAAAAGTAAAATAAGGAACTTGACGATTGTAAAATTTCCGGTTGAAATAATCTCTTTTAGAGAAAGTTTTAACCGGAAATTTTTTAGTTTAATCACAAATAATCTTCTTATAATATGCTAAAAAAGTGTCTTTCTGAAAGTTAGATTTGTTACCAATCTGTATTTTTGCGCCCGAAAAATAATAAAATGATAAATAGCGTTATGAATAGACTACAAGATTTTACCTTTTTCTCGCAGTTGATGGCTAACGCTAATATGGGGTGGTGGAAAGCCAATTTATCAACTGCGAATTATGAATGTTCTGACTTTATAGTAGAGTTATTAGGTCTGGATCAGACCGGAGTTATTAGTTTTGAAGATTTCAATAAACGTATTCAGAAAGAGGAACAACTTTCTACAACAGTTCATTCTTATGGTGTGTATCAACGACCGGAGGTGGTGTATTTGCTTGATACGGTGAAAGGAGCTGTTTGGGTACGTAGCAAGGTATGCTTTCAAGAAACGGATGAAGACGGAAACGAAGTCATTTATGGTATATCTGAAGTGCAAGATGGTCCTGATATGGCATCTGCTTACCAAGCTTTGCAATACAGTGAGCGTCTCTTATCTAACATTTTCAAGTGTTTGCCTATTGGTATCGAATTATACGATATGGATGGGGTATTGGTGGATTTGAACGATAAGGAATTAGAAATGTTTCATATAGAGAAGAAAGAAGATGTATTGGGTATCAATATTTTTGATAATCCTATTTTTCCGAAAGAAATGAAAGAACGGCTGAAGAAAAATGAAGATGCCGACTTTACTTTCCGTTATGACTTCTCGAAGGTTGGATCGTATTATCAGAATACCCAAAAACAGGGTACGATTGATCTGATGACTAAAGTGACTACATTATATAATAGTGAGCATCAGCCAATAAACTATCTATTGATTAATGCGGATAAGACAGAAACAACGGTAGCCTATAATAAGATTCAGGAGTTTGAGGAGTTTTTTGAATTGGTCGGTGATTATGCCAAGGTCGGTTATGCTCATTTCAATATTTTGAGTGGACACGGCTATGCCCAAAAAAGCTGGTACAGAAATGTGGGTGAAGCGGATGAAACTCCGTTGTCCGACATCTTTGGTACGTACCGGCATTTCCATCCCGATGACCGTGCCTTGTTGATTCGGTTTTTGGACGACGCACGAAAGGGACTTACTACCCAACTTAGCAAAGAGATGCGTGTCCTTAGGGAGGATGGCACATACACATGGACGCATGTCAATCTGTTAGTAAAGAAATATGCCCCGCAGGACCGGATTATCGAAATTATCAGCATCAATTATGATATCACAGAACTGAAAAGGACAGAAGAAATGCTTGTCAAGGCACGTGATAAAGCTGAAGCGTCCGATCGGTTAAAGTCTGCTTTCCTGGCTAATATGAGTCACGAAATCCGTACTCCTTTAAATGCTATTGTCGGCTTTTCAAGCCTGTTGACTAGTACGGAAAGTGCAGCGGAAAAGGAACTATATAATTCTCTGATTGGACATAACAACAAACTATTATTAAATCTGATTAATGATGTAATTGATCTTTCTAAAATAGAATCCGGTTATCTGGAATTGCGTCCGGACTGGGTTAACCTTACCGAGCTTCTTGACGAGAGTGTAGCGGAGTATGCTCATCAAGTACCATCCGGCGTTGAACTTCTGACTAACTATCCGGCACATGATTCTCTGGTAGAACTGGACAAATTGCGTATCAAACAGATCTTGAGTAATTTCCTTTCGAATGCCTTAAAGAACACTACCACCGGACACGTGGAAGTCTTCTATGAGGTAGATCACCAATCTGTCAGAATCGGTGTTAAAGATACCGGTCGGGGCATCCCACAGAATATGCTTGAAAAGATATTCGAAAGGTTTGAAAAGTTGGATTCCTTTGCTCAAGGGGCCGGTCTGGGCTTACCTATCTGCAAATTGATCGTCGAGAAGATGAACGGGCGGATATTAGTCGATTCCCAACTGGGGATAGGTACTACTTTTATAATCGAATTACCGTGTCGCTCTATGCTTGTTGAATAAGTATATGTGAAGAACATTAAAAGAAAAATCCCTTGATAACGACTGATTATCAAGGGATTAATTTTATGTTTTGTGATCCGCCTGGGGCTCGAACCCAGGACCCCAACATTAAAAGTGTTGTGCTCTACCTGCTGAGCTAGCGAATCAATCCTACAGTGCTTTCTTTCGAATGCGGGTGCAAAGGTAGAACATTTTTTTATAACTCCAAAAGAATTCAAACATTTTTCTTATCTTTGTGCCATTATCAACAATATATAATCATACATTATGGCTGCTGACGATAAAAAAATTATCTTCTCAATGGTAGGAGTGAGCAAAGCTTTCACTCCTAATAAGAATGTGCTGAAAGACATTTACCTGTCGTTTTTCTATGGAGCGAAAATCGGTATTATCGGTTTGAACGGTTCCGGTAAATCAACGTTATTGAAGATCATCGCCGGTTTGGAGAAATCCTATCAGGGAGAAGTGGTGTTCTCTCCGGGATATTCCGTGGGTTACTTGGCACAGGAACCTTATTTAGACAACACAAAGACAGTAAAAGAAGTAGTAATGGAAGGCGTGCAACCCATTGTTGACGCACTGACAGAATACGAAGAAATCAATCAGAAGTTCGGTTTACCGGAGTACTATGAGGATCAGGATAAGATGGATGCTCTTTTTGCCCGTCAGGGTGAACTGCAAGATATCATTGATGCGACTGATGCATGGAATCTGGATAGCAAACTGGAGCGTGCGATGGATGCTCTCCGTTGTCCGCCTGAAGATCAGCCGGTAGAAAACCTGTCCGGAGGTGAACGTCGTCGGGTAGCTTTATGTCGTTTGTTGTTGCAGAAACCGGATGTGCTCTTGCTGGACGAACCTACCAACCACTTGGATGCAGAATCTATCGACTGGTTGGAACAACATCTTCAGCAATATGAAGGTACGGTTATTGCCGTGACGCACGACCGTTACTTCCTCGATCATGTTGCCGGATGGATTCTCGAACTAGACCGTGGTGAAGGTATTCCCTGGAAAGGTAACTACTCTTCCTGGCTGGAACAGAAGACAAAACGCATGGAAATGGAAGAAAAGACCGTCAGTAAACGTCGCAAAACACTGGAACGTGAGTTGGAATGGGTGCGCATGGCTCCGAAAGCCCGTCAGGCAAAGGGTAAGGCACGTCTTAACTCTTATGACAAGTTGCTGAATGAGGACGTGAAGGAGAAAGAAGAGAAACTTGAAATCTTTATTCCGAATGGTCCGCGTCTGGGTAATAAAGTCATTGAAGCGAAACAGGTGGCCAAAGCATACGGCGATAAACTATTGTTTGACAATTTGAACTTTATGCTTCCTCCTAATGGTATTGTTGGTGTGATCGGTCCCAATGGTGCGGGAAAAACGACACTGTTCCGTCTGATTATGGGATTGGAGACAGTAGATAAAGGAGAGTTTGAAGTAGGAGAGACTGTAAAGGTGGCGTATGTAGACCAGCAACACAGAGATATTGATCCGAATAAGAGTGTTTACCAAGTAATTTCCGGTGGCAATGAGTTGATCCGCATGGGAGGACGTGACATCAATGCGCGTGCATACCTTTCCCGTTTCAATTTCTCCGGAGGCGATCAGGAAAAACTTTGCGGTGTACTGTCCGGTGGTGAAAGAAACCGTTTACACTTGGCGATGGCTTTGAAAGAAGAAGGCAATGTACTGTTGCTCGATGAGCCTACCAATGATATCGACGTAAACACACTACGTGCTTTGGAAGAAGGTTTGGAAGATTTCGCCGGCTGTGCAGTAGTTATCTCGCACGACCGTTGGTTCCTCGACCGTATCTGTACACATATCCTTGCTTTTGAAGGAGACTCCAATGTATTCTACTTTGAAGGTTCTTATTCAGAATACGAAGAAAACAAAATGAAACGTTTGGGAAATGAAGAGCCGAAGCGTGTTCGTTATAGAAAGTTAATGACTGACTAGTATAAAGTAATAGATTGAAGCATTTCTAATGCTTTCTGTTTCAAAATAAAAGGCTCTGCAAATATTGTAGAGCCTTTATCATTTTATAAGGTAGTGAAACGTTTATCTCTCTTAAAAAATTGTAGTATAATCGTAATGTAGTTCTAAATATTATTAATTATATTTGTGCACAGTTTTTAAAAGCAAACAATTTATATTAACTAATCAACTACATTTATGTTAAAGAGAATGCGATCTTTTTTAGTGGCGGTGATGCTCATGGTCATTGCTACCGTTAGTGCGCAGGTTACCACTTCTAGTATGAGTGGTAAGGTTACAGCACAAGATGAACCTATCATTGGAGCGACTGTGGTTGCAATCCACGAGCCGTCAGGTACACGTTATGGTACAGTGACTAATATCAGTGGTCAATTTAATTTGCAAGGTATGCGTACCGGTGGTCCTTACAAAGTTGAAGTTTCTTATGTTGGTTATCAGACTGCTATTTATAAAGGTGTAAATTTATCGTTAGGAGAAGTATACACTTTAAATGTAGTTTTAAAGGAAAGTTCTGAATTATTGGATGAAGTTATAGTAACAGCACAGAAAACAGTAGAGAAGATGGGGACTGTAACGAATGTGAGTGAGCGTCAGTTAACGACATTGCCTACTATTAATCGTAGTATTACTGACTTTACTAAACTTTCTCCTTATGCGGGTGGCAGTAATTCTTTTGCCGGACGTGATGGACGTTATAATACAATAACTGTGGATGGTGCAGCTTTGAACAATAATTTTGGTTTGAGTACTAATAATTTGCCGGGTGGAGATGCGCAGCCTATTTCACTTGATGCAATTGATGAAATTAGCGTTAATGTTTCTCCTTATAGTGTTACGTATTCCAATTTTACGGGAGCTTCTATTAATGCTGTAACCAAGAGTGGTACAAACGAATTAAAGGGAACAGTTTATACATATCAGAAACCAAAGAATTTTATAGGAAAATCTATTAACGATGTTGACGTTCCTAATGTGGAAAGTTATAAATCCAGTTTGTATGGCTTTACATTAGGAGCTCCGATAATAAAAAATAAACTATTCTTTTTTGTAAATGGAGAATTAGAAAATAGTACTAGCCCTGGTATTTTGTGGACTCCTAGTCAAGAAGAAGTTGGAAGTGGGGATAATCAAAATCATATTTCTAGAACTTGGATAGAGGATTTGAAGACAATAAGTGATTTTGTAAAGGATAAATATGGATATGATCCGGGAAGTTATGATAAATTTGATGATTTCGAGAGTAAAAATTGGAAGCTTATGGCTCGTTTGGATTGGAATATTAATAAAAGTCATAAACTGTCATTACGTTTTAACACAGTGAAATCAGAAAATGATGCTAGTATTAGTTCAACCTCTTCGGTAATCACTAAAGCTAATTCAAACCGTTATGGGGTTGATGCATTTGCATTTGGAAATTCCAACTATGGTTTTAGAAATATTGTAACGTCTCTTTCCGGTGAGTTGAATAGCAATTTTTCTTCTTCAGTACAAAACAAATTATTAGTGACTTATACCCATATCCGAGATTCTCGTACAACTAAGGGAGATGCGTTTCCAATGGTTGATATTTACAAGGACGGTAAGCAGTATATGACATTGGGTACAGAATTGTTTACTCCTTTTAATGATGTCGAGAATAATGTATTTAGTGTTACTGACAATGTAACTATTAATAAAGGAAACCATTTGATAACTGCCGGTGCAACATTTGAAAGACAGTATTTCATGAATTCATATTTACGTGCTCCTTATGGATATTATCGTTATGCTTCAATAAAAGATTTTATGACGGGAGAAAAACCGATGCTGTATGGCATTACTTATGGATATAATGGAAAAGACGCTCCGGGAGCTGAACTGACATTTGGTATGTTGGGAGCTTATGCACAAGATGAATATTCTATTACACCTAATTTAAAATTGACATATGGATTACGCTTTGATTTACCGTTATATTTTGATGATTTGTTAGGGAATGCGGCTATCAAAGAACAGTCATTTAATGGAACGAATGTTGACGTATCCGAATGGCCGAAAAGTAAATTGTTAATATCTCCTCGTTTAGGATTTAATTGGGATATAAAAGGTGACCGTTCTATTGTTTTGACTGGAGGTACAGGCTTGTTTACAGGGTTATTACCATTTGTATGGTTCACTAACCAACCGACAAATGCAGGTCAGATGCAAAATATGGTCGAATTTGAGACTTCGGAATTACCGGCAAACTTTGCTTTTAATCCAAATTATAAAGAAACTCTTACCCAAAATCCGGATAAGTTTCCATCAACTCCGGGAAATGAGGTCCCCGGTGCTATAGCTTATGTGGATCCGAATTTTAAAATGCCTCAAGTTTGGCGTAGTAATGTAAATGCAGAGTTTCAGTTACCTTATGGATTTATGCTTTCTGTTGGTGCTATGTATACACGTGATATATATAATGTTGTTCAGAAGAATATGAACGAAAAGGCCCCTTCTGGAACCTATAATGAACAACCGGGACGTGTATATTGGACTAAGAATAATTACTATGACAATCCTAAGACGAAAACCGTTATACAGTTGACTAATGGGGATGAAAAAGGTTATCAATATTCTTTTAATGCAGTATTAACGAAGAAATTTGATTTTGGCTTTACAGGTTCATTTGGGTACACTTATACAATGGCTAAAGATATGACGGCAAATCCAGGTTCATCGGCGGCTTCAGTATGGCAGAATAATGTTGCAGTTAATTCATTGAATGATCCGGGTGTCTCTTATTCTTTATTTTCTACCCCGCATCGTTTGATAGCTAATGCTTCTTATGAAGTTGCTTATGCGAATATGAAAACGACTGTTTCTTTGTTCTATACAGGTTACCAACAAGGACGTTTTTCTTATACCTATTCTAATGATATGAACGGTGACGGAAACTATTCCGATTTGATGTATGTGCCTGCTTCTAAAGAAGAAATGACATTTGTGGATATTAAAGATAAACAAAATAATGTGACTTATTCGGCGGTAGACCAACAAGAAGATTTTTGGAACTATGTAAATAATGACTCTTATTTGAATGATCACAAGGGGCAGTATGTAGAACGTGCTTCTTCTTTAGAACCGTGGATTCACCGTTTTGACATGAAGATAGCACAGGATTTTTATGCTAAGATTGGTAGCCGTAAGTACGGTATTCAAGTAAGTCTTGATATGTTGAATATTGGTAACTTATTAAATTCGAAGTGGGGGGCTTATCGCTCTTGCGGTTTGCAGAGTTATGATAATGTAAGGTTGTTAAAAACAGCAAGTAAGGTAGGAGAACCTCTTACTTATCAGATGAATGCATCTTCTCGCGAGGTGTTCCAGAAAAATTCTAAATGGGATTATACTGCTTCTACAGGTAGTGCATGGCAGATGCAGTTAGGCGTTAAGTTTACATTCTAGAATATTTATATAAAAAGATGCTTCGTTCAATAAACGGAGCATCTTTTTTATTTCATCCTCATCACCACCGGATTATGGTCGCTATAATTAAGATCCGGCGAGAAGTAATCCGTGCTATTCAGTTCCGGTGAATGGAGAATATAGTCGATTCTCAACAGATGCTTGAAGTACTTGAAAGTATACATATACCCATGTCCGCTCGTTTGAAAGCCATCCTGCAACTTATCACCTTTTACAGTGTGATAAACATACGAAGACGGCAGAGAGTTAAAGTCACCGCAGACTAGAGTAGGATAGGGGGAGGCGGCTATCAGTTGCTTGAGAAGATCAGCTTGTACGGCCCGTTTCCGGAAATTCTCATGTAAGCCGTCGATAAGTCCCAGGGTAGCATGTTCCACTCTTTGGGAATCATCCGTACGAAGTCCCTTTTCCAGTTTGCGCTTGTTCTGGCTTACTTCCGTTGTTTGGAGATGATTGTTGAACAGGCGGATGGTGCGACCATTGATTTCAATATCACATGCAAGACTGCAATTTTTCGAATCAGGATAGATGATAAGATGCTCCTCCTTGATAGGATAACGGCTGAAAACAGCCAGTTGCAACAGATTTTTCCCTTCGGGCGAAGAAGGAATATAATGATACGGCCAATTAGAAAGAGCTGCGGATATACTATCGATGCCAAACTCATCGTTTATGCCAAATTCTTGAAAACAGAGAATATCTGCTTGCAGGTTTCTCATGTAAGAAGCAATCTCCTTGCATGAGTAGCCGGTATGCTCGTGGTTAAAGGCATCGACGTTGTAAGTAGCAACCGTCAACACCCCCGGAGTATATACATTCATTTTAACCATCGGTGACGAAGCCGGACTGAAAAAAGGCGATTGTAATACACAGCTCATATACCCCCAATTGCTGAATATAGCAATCAGAGGGATGAAAACCCAGCACCGCCAACGAATCGTCCAGTAGATAGCAGAAGCAAGATTAGCCAATAAAAGTATCGGTAGTACCAAACCGATGAAAGGCATAAATTTGAAACTATCCGGTGCGGCATTGCCTACGAAAGCACCCGCAATGGTAACTCCTGCCAAAATACTGGTCAGCACGATGGATATGTAATAAAACAGTCTGTAAAAGGCTTTCATTTAATCTAAATTATTTGCTGGTTATATCATGAGGGATTAAGCTCTCTACGAAGGAAGCAACCATTTATGAATCATTGCTTTCAACTTATCATCCGCTATTGGTTTAGCTATAAAATCATTGCACCCCGCTTCTTCAGCCGCTTTCCGGTCCTGTTCGTATGCAAAGGCACTTTGAGCAATAATAGGAACAGTGGCAGACAGTTCACGGATGATTTTTGTAGCTTCCAGTCCGTCCAGATTCGGCATCTTGATATCCATCAAGATAAGATCCGGTTTCACCTCATCGAACATCGTGACAGCTTCCATTCCGTCATGCGCACGTATAAGCCGATGTTCTTTACCTAGAATGGCCTCCAATAAGTCGAAATTGCTGTCCGTATCTTCGGCAACCAAAATACAGGCATGCCGTGTATTTGCAGAATTGTCAACACTCGAATCAGCAGTTTTTCCGGCAGATGCTATTCCAGCGATGTTTCCTTCACCATTCTCTTTCTTTGAAGAATCCACATTTGCAGGATTTGCAATCGTGTATGGCAAAGTAAATGTAAACGTCGTTCCCTTACCAAATTCGGAGCTGACGGAAATCTTGCCCCCGAGCCGTTCAACGATAGACTTACAGATAGATAATCCCAACCCAGTGCCCTGTGCATGATTGTTTAGCTTGGTAAAACGTTCGAACACAAGACCCACTTTCTCCGGCTCAATTCCTGTTCCGGTATCCGTTACGTGGAAAACAATCTGGTTATCCACCAGCTTATAACCATAACTGATACTTCCTTCTTTCGTAAACTTAACAGCATTCCCAATCAGATTCGAAATCACCTGGAATACCCGATTCTTGTCCGTCTCAATCATCAGACTCTCGTCCGAAGACTCATAGACAAGGCTTACTCCCTGCGGAGTACGGAATATATGAGCATCGTGCACTTCCCGGCAGAGATTATGTAGACTGGCAGGTCCGAAAGAAAACTCAATAGTCCCCGATTCAATCTTCGAGAGATCGAGAATCTCATTGATGAGTTGCAAAAGACGCTCGTTGTTCGCGTTTACGATGTTGTAGTACGTCTTTCGTTCTTCCGCATCATCACTTTCGGCAATGAGATGCGAGAACCCCACAATAGCATTCAGCGGAGTACGTATCTCATGGCTCATATTGGCAAGGAAAGCCGATTTCAAACTATCAGACATTTCTGCTTTTTCCTTCGCAGACAGTAGCTCCCGCTTCATCATTTCCAGTTCCGTGACATCCCATTCGATGGTGACGATGATAGGCGAAGACAGTTCGTCCCCATCCACCCGGATTTTCCGCTTGTCAAGGATAATCAGGTTTCCGTTCCGATCCTTTCCTTCCACCGTCCAGTGCATACCTTTTCCGCTGGTGGCCACTTGAATATCCTCCTGTCTCTTCTTCTCGGCCACGGTAGGCGGATAGAAATCGAAGTCATTCTTACCGACAGGATCGTTCTTGTAAAGATCGCGGTTATAAGCCTCCTGATTTCGATAAATGTACCGGAAATCATTGTTGATTTCCTTCACTACAATCCCGGCAGGGAGATTATTGATTGTCGTATCCATGATTTGATTGAGCCGTTTGATTTGGGCTTCGTATCGAATCCTCTCGGAAATATCATGAGCAAACGACCAGTAACTTTCTTCTCCGGAGTCATTGGTGACGTTGTACATCGTACCTTCGTAAGCCAATATACCTTTATTGATTTTCGATGGATGATGAGCCACAAAGTTGCTGCTGCCACCGTGTATGACATCTTTACAACGTTCGTCCCAAGCCTCTTGCGTAGGTATATCTGCGGCGACATTGTAGATTTTCAACTGACTGATATCCTCACTTTCGGGAATACCGTGATTGTGCAGGAAACGACGATTGGCGAAGATGATCGTACCATCGGGTCTGGCGGCAAAGATACTTTCTTTGGCGTTGTTGATGGCATGAGTCAGTGTATTGATGTCATTTCTGCGATGCTGTATGTCTGTGATGTTCTGGATATAGCCTTCGATGTTGAAACTACCGTCGGAGCGCTGTTCACGCAGATAAGTCTGGATACGCATATAGAAGATTTCTCCGTTCAGGCGGACACGGTAGCTGATGCTTTCCATGTTGAGTTCTTTTTCGTTCACCCGACACCATTCCATAAAACTCTGACGGTCTTCTTCTACAATCAGTTCCACATATTTCTCAATGGCAAGGTTTTGCACATTTTCCTCGCACAAAACACCGGTATATCCAAGATAATGAAAAATATTCTGTTTCGTATTGTACGTCCATTGTCCTATCTGGGCTACCTTTTGGATAGCCCGCAGGGTGAGATTTGCCTGTTCCAACTGTCTTTTTACGTTGCTTCTTTGCGTGATGTCGCGATATTGGCAAAGCACCATACCGTCATAAGGGAACATGAGGCATTTGAAGTAAAAAGTTTCGCCTTTCAGCACCAACTTGAAGTTCTTGCTGATGCTTCTTTGTTCTTCGAGTACAATCTGGAAGATGGGCATCACCCTCTCTCTCGTATATTCTGGTAAAAGCTCAAATATATTTTTTCCTAAAAGTATATCCTCTTGCAGAAACCATAGATCACAATGAGGCTCAATGTCTACGCAGACTCCGTGCCTGTCAACCAATAGCATTGTATCTGCCGTCAGTTTCAATATTCTTTGTGCGTTATTCGCATCATGTAATATTCTGTTCATGTCTGTTTTTTATTAGATGATAGAGACTTATGTCTTATAATTAAGGATAACAAAAGATAATAGCGTTTGTTCTTACTTTTCAGCGCGTTTTGCCTTTTCCCAAGCTCCGCTTCCTTTTTTCTTCTTGAGATAGCGGATGCCTTTCAGCACATTGACATTCATAAATAAGAAATAATAGGGGATAAAAAGCAACTTGTTTTTTATCTGTTTGGTGGATAGATAATATCCCCAATATCCCAATCCGTAAAAAAGAACCTGCATGGCAAGCAGCACTCCGTAGAATATCGCGGAACCGCCCAACAGCAGAATCGCAATATTCAGCGGGAAGAGAGCAAACAACAGGAACGGAGTAATAGACCACCGCAATACCCGGTGAGACGTATATTGAAAGCTAAGTATCCCGTAGCGGAAAGGATTCAGTAACGGACGAAGTCGCCAGATGGACTGCAATCCTCCGGCAGCGATGCGCACTTTCCGCTTTTCTTCTTCGCGCATATCTGCCGAACCGCTTTCGATGGCGTAAGCATTGGTGCAATAAGCAATGGTGTAACCTTTCATGGTGATCCGGAGCGAAAGAATAAAATCATCGAGCAACGTGTCCGGTTCCATTGCTTCGAATAGTTCACGACGCACGGCAAACAGTTCGCCTGCTGCTCCTACAGCAGAGTAGAGGTGGGCGTCAAGTGCTTTCAGGGTTGATTCGTATTTCCAGTAAATACCTTCACCACCGGCAGCGGCTCCATCTTTGGTCTGTACGGCGATCCGTTTTTCGCCGGCCACGCAGCCCACTTTCGGGTCTTGGAAAGCAAGTACGATTTCCCGTATTGCCTCCCGGTTTACCATGGTGTTGGCGTCCGTAAAGACGACGAGCGGAGTGTCCACCAACGTCATTCCACGTGTCATTGCAGCCGTCTTACTCTGTCGTAGGGGTTGGAAGTGTACGGTCGCTTTCCCCTGCCAACGCGTCTGCAATCGTTCGTTCGTACCGTCATCGCTTCCGTCCGTCACCCATACGATATGCAGTTTGTCCGCAGGGTAGTCCAGTTCAAGACTGTTCTCCATCTTTTCGTCTACAACATCTTCTTCGTTGAATGCCGTAATGAAGAGGGTAACTTCCGGCAGGTCTGCGTCCGATGCCGGCAACGAACGCTTCACAGGTTTCACGAAAAGCTCTTTCAACTTGACAAGAACGTAAAGCACAATTCCGTAGCCCAAATAGGTGTAGAACACAACGAACAGGGCAAGCCAGAAAATAATTTCAAGACAAGGGGTAATGGTTTCGTTCATAGCTATATTTGTTTATTTTTCTTGTATCGTTTACATTCAGCTCTTATTAGCCTCTTATTTCATTTTATTCAGCTCGTTTCTTCAACTCCGTCTTTTTATCCGAATCTTTCAGCATATTCACAAAGTAGTTTGCGTCCGCTTTGGCAGAAGCATTTGTCGGATTCGCTTCATATCGTTTCACGAAATTCTCGGCGTGTTCCGCCAGGTATTTCCGGCAGTCGATATTTAGCATGATACCGTTTCCGTAGTTTGCATAAGATAAACCGGTTACTTCATCATTGGATGATATTTGTTTGATATCTTCCTTCTTGACACCGGATAAATTGACTGTAACAGAGGGATAATAGAAATACTCCTGCCCGGGTAAATGAACTATCAGTTTGATCGTGTGCTCATCCTCATAGTTCACCTCCGTTGTACCATGTACCTGATAGTAATTATATTCATAATATTCCTCCTGACTGGTGAACCACATTGAGTCGTCACCATCCTGTCCGTAGGTGTCGTTGAGCCATTCAAAGAGATCTATCCATCCGGTATCTGTGCTATGAACACCGATAGAGATGGCTGTCCGTTCTTGTCTATCATACCTAAGTTCCTCAAGAACGACAGGTTTTATCACATCCATGGTTGTCAGTCCGCTTTCAGGGCGTGGTTCGTAGAAAACTCTTTCAATCAACACCTTTTCAAGATCTCCTTTCAATTTGAATGGATATAGTTTTACAGCCCCCGCTTGCGCTGTAAGAGTTTTGATGATGGGATAGTCACGCGCGGCTTCCACATAAGTTTTATTTCCGTTAGGTTCTGCCAGCATTTTGCATCCTCGTCCTTTCAAACGATCAAGGATAATGTCTTGTGCTATTTTGTAATGTGATAAAATATCTTCCGGGTCGTATACATCTGTCACCATTACATCATGAAAAGCAATACCTACGCCAAAGTTCAGCATTTCTTTGACATTTCCCCACACCAGCCCTTTTTGTCCGTTAAAACCATAGTTTTTTTTATTTATAGTTGTCGTTTTATCCATCCATGATTCTTCAGGAGAAAGAGTTGTGCCAAATGAGAATCGGACTTCATTACCTGCCCCATCTGTGCTTCCCAGAGTTTTTCCAAGGTAGTAGTAATCAGAAGGGAGTTCATTCCTTTGCAGATGAGCTAGATCATAGAATGACTTTTTGGATAATGGCTTTCCATGAATGGCCGCCCAAGTATAGCAGAAAGCAGCATGCTTACAGTCATCCTGTGTGAGCATAAATAACCACGATTTATTATATTTAAGTCGTGGAATTACAGCTGTTGGCTGAATTGGCAGCTGCACTCCTTCTTTTACTCGAATTGTAATCTCGGCTGTATGATCGATAGGTTCATTTATAAATGGATAGAAAAATTCCGGATCGCTGATGACCTCTTTTTCTGCAAGTTCGTCATCATAAAGATTCTTCTCCTTTATGCAACCTATGTTTATTGTGCATAATATGAAAACGATAATTTTATTAATAGTCTTTACGCTCCGCATACCTTTACTTCTTTTTTACAAGATTACTCTCCTCATCCTTATATTCCTTCTTCTTGGTAAAAAGTCCTCCGATTCCTTTCAATCTGCTGACGACACGCACCTTGAAACTATTGAACAAAGTTCCGTCGGCTCCCACCGTCCCGTACCCCGTCACGGCACGCGCACGTCTTTTCCGTACAAATGCAATCTTTCCAAATTGCTTGAGCTGCAAAGCCAGATACCCGTCTTCGCCGCGGATAATATCCGTGCGAATTCCCGTTTTCCTCGCATACTCCGTCCGGTAAGCAAATACCAGTCCGCGCACACTAAGCTCCGGACGCTTGAAAGACTGCAACCATAAATGCAAGTCGCGTGCAGCCTCATAGATTTTCAGCCCCATCCAAGAATGATCCTTGTCAGGAATATAACTCCAAAGCGAGCTGACAGCCACTACACCCGGCTTTTCGAGCGCATCCACCATCGTTTCCACATACTTTGCCGGATACATCGTGTCAGAATCAATGTTGATATGATATTTTCCACGGGCATGGTTCAGTCCGCAGAGACGGGCAAAACCACAACTATGTTGCGTTTCCGTGAAATAAGGCACACCGCAAGCCTCGTAAATCTCCGCTGTGCGATCCTTCGATTCGTTGTCCACACCAATGATTTCTACAGGATATTTACATTGCATCTCGCTCAACGACCAGAGACAGGCGAGCAGATGTTTTTCCTCATTGTATCCGATGAGCGATACAGTGACAAGCGGTTCGTTACTCTGCAATCCGGCCAGATTGCGGCGTACTTCCTCGATAACGGCTTGCGGAGCTTCCGCAAAAGGTTTCTCATATACCTGTAAATACTTAGAATACCATTCCATGAGCTATCAATTTATCAATTTTGCGGCTGTTGACTGTTGTTGGTCAGTTCCTCAAACAATCCTTTCCACTGTTTTACAATATTTTCCATTTGGAAGCGTTGGACATTCATACAAGCCTGTTTTCCCATATCCATACGTACCTTCTCATTCTCTATCAGATAAGCGATTTTTTCCGCCAACTCTTCTATGTTCCCGTTTTCAACCAACAAACCATCTTTTCCGTCGTCGATAATATCTTTCGGTCCGCACGGACAGTCGAAAGAAATAGGCGGCACACCACATGACATGGCCTCGGTAATCACCATTCCGAACCCCTCGAAACGCGAGGAGAGGACGAAAATCGAACTTTCGCAATACTTATCTACAATATTAGACACCGTGTGCTCCAGTATACATGAGTCCGTCATACCCAGTTCGTCAATTCTTTGCTGGAAAGAATCTCTTAACGAACCATCCCCGTAAATGCGTAATTTCCACGTCGGGTATTTTTTAGCAATTATATTCCAGGCTTCTATCAATAAATCAAACCCCTTTTGAGGAGCATACCTCCCCACAGCGATCACTTGATGCGAAGTACATTCCGAAAAACGCTCTGTCTGCGTAATAATAGGATTCGGGATGACACGGATATTATTCAGTTCAGGCCAGAAAGCAGCCTCCTCATGCGTGAGAACCACAAATTGATCCAACTTTCTTAAATTCCCTTGCAGTTCATTATCCCACCTCTTCTGCATCATATTGCCAAAGAACCCTCCTTTGCCTACCCCATAGGAATAGCGTGTGACATGAAACTCACCCACCTTTTTGCTCCCATCCGCGATGGAATGAATAAACTTCACCTCCCGGCGTATCGTTGAAAGCGTGATATCCGGCCGTATTTCCATCAATAGACGCGTGAAACGCTTGCGGAATTTATGATAACGGAAAGGATATTTCAGCAATTTGCCAATCGTCGACTGATTGAACGGCCAGTCGAACGCTACATCCAGGTCTATATGCTTCACCTTTGGCGAAAGAGCAAAATGAATTTGCCTGTCCCGTTGTTCCGACGTGATGATATACACCTCATACCCCTCACAATGTTCGGCCAGATAGTTAGCCTTAAAAGTGACGATACGCTCCAAACCACCGGGAGCATAAAGCGAAGGTAAGTAGTATGCGATTTTCATGATCGGGCGTTTTAGGTTGTTTTTACCGGGGGAACCAGACTTTCGAACAACTGTTTCCATTGCTCGGCAATATTTTCTATCTTAAACCGTTGCACATCCACGCGTGCCTGTCGTCCCATTTCCTTGCGGGTTTCTTCGTTTTCAATCAGATAGCAGATCTTCTCCGCCAATTCTTCTATATTCCCATCTTCCACCAGCAACCCGTCCTTTCCGTCGTCGATGATGTCGCGCGGACCGCACGGACAGGTGAACGATACCGGCGGCACACCACAGGCCATTGCTTCAATAATCACCATTCCGAACCCCTCAAAGCGGGAGGAAAGCACGAAAACAGAACTTTCGCAATATTTTTCAACAATATTCGGCACGGTAGGTTCGAGAATACAACTGGAAGTGATTCCCAAAGAATCAATCAACTGTTGAAGTTCCGCCCGCATACCATCCCCGTAAATACGCAACACCCAGTCCGGATGCTTTCGGGCAACAAGTTGCCAGGCAGGGATTAAACGGTCGAATCCTTTCTGCGGCACATAACGTCCCGCGGCTATCACCTGTTTGCGGTTACCGTCGGACACTTGTTCGGGGAAGAAAGGAAGAGGATTGTAGATCACCTCCACATTATCCAATTCAGTCCATTCACGGGCATCCTCATGGCTCAATACGATAAAACGCTTCAGCTGGCGAAGTTGCCGGATGAGTTGGATTCTCCAGAATTTTCTGACGATAGCGCGTATGAAAGAGGGCAGACGGCTGTTGCTGAAATCCCTGTAATTAGACTTGTTGAAATGTATCTCACCCAGTTTGGCACTGCCGTCCGTCAACTTATTGATAAAGTTGATGTCACGCCGTAACAGAGAGATAGTGATATCCGGTTTGATCCGGCACAGGTGTTCATTCAGTTTGTTTCTGAACAACTTCTGTTTCGCCATATATTGAGGAATCTTCTTATAAAGAGGTAAATTATTCAGATGCGAATAATTAATATCCATTTGGTGTACCGTGATAGATGGATGCAACTCATAATAAGGCTTCCGTCCTTCACCGTCTGTCAGGAATATATGTATTTCATAACCGAACACTTCGGCAAAGTAGTTTGCTTTCAGTGTCAGTACCCGTTCCATGCCACTGGGGTAATCGAGCGAAGGGATGCAGTAGGCTATTTTCATGTTTATCAGAATATTGTTTGTTATTAATTGTGTTTTTGCTTATTTATCTTTGGTCTTTATGGCGTCGATCACTTTCTGCATTTGCGTCTTCCACGATAGCGGGCAGACCGATTCGCGTATCTCGGCAGGCGTCATTTTCAGGGTCTTCCGGAAGTCGATCAGTCCTTGAATATCCACCGGAGATTCGTCGGGTTCCACCTTCCATACATACGGCATGTGGTCGAAGTCGTCGTCGGTTTCCGAGTAAGTGAACGCGAAGCCACGTGCGGCATACTCGCGGTTTTTCAACGTTTTGATATACGTAATTCCGCTGCGGTGGCGTCCCAGGCTGCCAATGGCAAAATCTGCTTTTTCGAACATCGCATCCAGTTCGTCGCCATGCAAAGGACCATGCAGAAGAACATACGGTTCGAGATGGTTGTCACGGACAACAGGCAAGATCCCCGCCCGTTCCCGTTCGCCGGACAGCGGGCCT
The DNA here is from genome assembly GCF_002632415.2 of Bacteroides celer. Lineage (NCBI taxonomy): Bacteria > Pseudomonadati > Bacteroidota > Bacteroidia > Bacteroidales > Bacteroidaceae > Bacteroides > Bacteroides celer. Next base: position 2,656,676 of record NZ_CP178209.1, read on the forward strand.
ACAATATGGAAATATACTTTATATTCCGGATTGCTGCGGTAATAATCTGCCAATCCGCGCACAAGGCGGTCGAAGCCGTGCCAGTAGTGCACTTCCGCCACTCCGATCAAGTGCAACTCTTTCGAAGTGTCATTCTGCTGCTGCTTCATCGGAATCGCTTCAAAATCAATTCCGTTGGAGATGCGTATGGTGTTTCCGCCAAATATTTCTTCCGCATTGGAGAAAGTGACAATACCGTCCAGAGCCTTTGCCAGCTTGTGACGGAAACAGCGGTCGATGGCTAGATGAAATTTCATGGAACGGGTGACGTACTCCTGATCGTAAGGATAAGTAGGAATTTCCATCACCACTTTTGCGCCTGTACGTTTCAACGACTTCACCAGCCGGAGGGTGAACGGACTGGCATTGTGAAAAGAGCGCATATATACAAAGTCGATTCCTTCGCGGCGTGCATAGTCAAGAATAGGAGAGTAGTAGACACGTTTCCAAATCTTTGCGGCAAAGCCCGTGCCGAAATCGGCGATCACTTCGTCATCCACCATCCAACGCCGTTCGCCATAAGAGGTCACATCATAATGACACAAGCGAACATCCACTCCACAATCTTTGAGGGCTTTCACCTGATAACGTATCTTCTTACTAATTCCGTTGGCCTCATTGAAGCCGTGAAATATAAGGAAAAGAGCTTTCATTCTTATTTTCAGTATTCAATAATTGTTTATTCTGTTTTTTCTTCCTCAAACGATTTGGGCGATGATTTGTTTCCGGTATTCTTCTCCGGCATCCGCCACTTCGCTGCCAATGGCAGTTTCGTTGACATATTTTCGTTCCAGTTTCACTTTTTTATGGGCTCCCATCCGCCACCATTCATACTCTACGTCCACATGACCAACGTCGATGGCCTGATAACCGGCTTTAAACAAATCGTAGGCCAACACAGTGGCTGCGGGACCGAGGGCAATAAGAAACAATGCTTCTTTTTCTACTTTGCAGGCCTCCCGCTTGATGTCTTCCAGGCGTTCGAATGCATCTCTGGGCGGACAAAGAATACGCCGGATGCTCCGGGCATTGTCGAAAAGATCGTTGCCCACTCCAAGCCGGCTTTTCTCCCCTTCGATGAAGACGATGTCCCGGTTGTCCCAAATGCCCTTCATGTCGTGAAACCATCGGGCGGAATCTTCCTTGCGGGCAAAATCCATATACGGACGGGTGACGAATGTATTGTAATATTTTCGTCCCGCTATTAGCAGACGGTCCCACCACGAACCGTACAGATAAAAATGAGTCCTCCAGAACCGGCGACTTTTGCGATTGTAGCGATACAAATCGCGGAATGCGTCGGAGATGCAGACAATATGTCCTTCTTCGTGACTTTGCAGCACTTCGGTCAGTCTTTTAGCCAATAACGGATCACCTTTCTGGAAACGGATTTCCTTTTCCGGACTGGTGAGCAACACTTCACCGTCGCCAAAACGACTGACAGAGCAACGGTCGTCGATGATTTTACGTATCGTTTCGTCGATGGATGCTACTTGCGGTGTGATTTTTCTCTTTTTCCGCAAGACGATGTACCAAAAATTGTACCATTCCACGGTGCTGCCATACTTTATTTTATAACGTAGCGTTATAAAAATGTTGCGTATATTCATAGCTATAGACTTTTTTTTCTTAACGACCGCACTTTACCGATAATGTCATACTCATGCGTCATCTGTATATAAATGCCAAAGATAATAAAACTAACGATACCTTTAGCAATAATTGTCACAAAAATATTCATCCCTTCCAGTGCATATTGCATTGGAATGAGGGCTAATGCTATCAAAATGCTAATCACCAACGGAGAAATAAGCTGACGGATGAACGGCCAGGCACTTTGCCGGAAGGTCACCCGGTACATCTGCCAATAACACTGTATGAAGTTGATGGTGAATGTCACCACAATGCAACTGGCCACTGCTGTCAGGGTTCCGAAATGGAAGATGCCGAGCAGAATTCCCGCCACGTTGAATGCGGACGAAAACACTCCGCACACAAACAAACTTCGTGTATCGCCTGCCGCCTGAAAGATGGAGCCGGACGAAGAGAGTATAATCTGAATCCCTACGGAGAGCGACAGTATCCGGAACACGGGTACGGACGGCATCCATTGATCGCCGAAAATAATAAGCGTCACTTCCTCTGCCGTGAAGAAAAGCAGCACGCTAAGCGGCAGACCGATAAAGGCGAGGAAACGGACGATGCGTTCGTAGGAACTCAACAGTTTTCCCTTGTCATTCTGGAAATCGCTGAAGATAGGGTGCATCACCGGAGTGATTACCTGCGTGATATTCTGCAAGGGCAGCATCATCAAGCGATACGATTTTTCGTAATATCCCAGATCGGACATACTCATATATTTACCAATCAGCAGTTTGTCCAGATTGCGGCTGAAATAGTTGATGACATTGAACAGGAATTGATAGGCGGAATAGGAAAATATCTTTCGGAGTACCGTCAGTCCGAGTGTGAAACGCAACCGTTGTGGATAACGCTGAAAGGAAATCACGAAGATCAGTACGCTGGATACGATTGGATTGATAATCAATGCGTACAATCCTGCTCCGCAGAGGGCGGCGGTTACCGCGGCTGCACCTGCCGAAATCTGAATGACGAAGCTACGGATAGCAATGAATTTAAATTCTTTGTTCCGGTAGAACATGGCTCCCGGCACAATGGTGGCGGAGGCGAAGAACAGGTTGACGGACAGCAGTTGGCACAGGATGCGCAGGGTGTCACTTTGGTAGTAATCGGCGATGATCCACGAAGAAGCGAAAAACAGGATGCTGATTCCGATGCCCGTCCATATAGTAAATGAGAAGATGTCCGACAAATCATCTTTAGTCAGCGATTTGTGCTGCACGATGGCGGGAGACACTCCCATGTCGGTGAGAAGATTGAAGAAGGCGATGATTACGGTGGCAACAGCTACGATGCCGAAGTCGTCCGGTGATAGCAGACGGGCCAGAATTCCCGCCACAACAAGGGATATGAGGACGCCACTGTATTTGGCCAGCGCTGTGTAAAATACCCCCGAAAATAATTGACTCTTAATGTTATTAGCCATTGATTGCCTGTTTATATGTTTGCGCATATGCTTGTCCCACTTTGCGGATGCTCATGTTTTCCATACCGTATGTGTAATTCACTTCCCCTTGTCCCCATGCGGCAAGCCGGCGGGCTTCTTCGAGTGCTCGCAGGATGTCTTTTTTGTCGTCGGGATCGAAAGTCGGGTTGCCGGTTTCGGAAAGCAGTTCGCCGATGTTTCCCACCTTGGGACCCACCACGACTTTGTGGTAGAGGAAGGCGAGGGGGACATTGCCCGAATTCAGTATATCTTTCCGCTGGATGAATATCACGTCTGAAGCAGCCATATAGTAGGGCAGATCGCAGTTGTCTATCAGTTCGTCGTTGGCTCCTGCCTGTAGTTTATACATACGGTTGAGCAGCGGCATGAGCAGATAGTATCCGGCTTTTGAGATCCATCGTTTGATGAAATTCCTGCCATAGCTGTTGCGTCTCGAGAAAGGGTAGAGGCGGGGAGCCAGCAGCATCTTGTGCTCCTCGTCCCAGGCACGGAAAGCTCCGAGCACCATGCGTCTTTCTTCCCGGTTGCGGAACTTTCCGAAGGCGGTGACGATGAATGCTTCTTGTGGGAGGTTCAGATATTGGCGCGCGCTCTCTATGCTGATATCTTCCTTGTAGGTATATTGGTAGATGTGGTGCGGGATGATGACATTCCGGCTGTCGGGATATTTTTGCATGAATTCCGTCTGGCTGTAATGTCCCATGTGTACCACGATGTCACTTTCCGATTCGATGATGTCGTAGGCCCGGCTGATGATATCATTTGCATAGTGGGGGCGGATGTTGTGTCGTGTGTATATGAAATGAGCCCCCCGCGAGCGGAAAAAGGCAATACGTTCTTTCAGTCGGCGGATGACGTCGGGGTCTTCGCATGTCCATCCCACTACCTCCTCCGGCCATTGGAAATGGATGATATCATAATGCTTATCCGATTCCCAAAACTCTTTTGTGGAACATCGCACGTCGATTCCGGCCATTCTGATAGCATCGCATAAGATAGGAACAAATAGATTGTCGGTTTCTCCGTTTTCTCTGAATACGATCAGTGCTTTTATTGATTGGCTGTCTGTTTCGCTATCACTCATTTTTTAAGTTTTAAAGACCTTTATTACATTGCAAATGTAATAAAACTTATGATAAGTTTCTCCTTTTCTGTGTTTTAATTGCAGTTTAAGTTGCTATTTGAGGAAATCTGAAACAGGTCTAATGTTTTTATAAGCCGTTTTTCTTCTTGGGTATAAGGAATGTGGTGACTTTCGATATATTGCTTGAGAAAGATGCAAGCATGTATGAAAATGGCTGCTTTCATATAGCTGGTGAAATTTATGTAACGGTAGTAGGAGGCTTCACTGATGTTGATATGCACGCAGAGCTCTACTGTGGCTAGCTGTGACGTATTCAGGAGCTCTTTTATCAGCTTTATTCTGTTCTGATAATGCTCGCTTACTATTTTATTTTCTTCTATTTCTTCCAAAGTTTGGTTGCGTTTTGTATCCATATTGTTTGGGGTTATTAATAATATTTGGCAAAGGTCTGATAAAAAATATATAATCCAACTCTCATTTTTGCGATAGCTGGAATAAAATACATTTCGCACCTTTGCGCCCCGGAAGTATTAAATGTGGAATAATGAATAAATGATGATTGAAAATGAAGAAAGATCAGTATTTCAATTTGGAGGTAAATTTGTTGAATGACGACAATATTGCCAGTATGATGTCGGAGATGAATGCTGCGGAAGCACTCGGAATTTATGTGATGTTGCTGTTGCATCTGCGCACTAAAGATGCTTACGAGGCGTCGTGCAAACCGGTTTTACTGAAGGCTATGGCCCGGCGGTATGATATGGATGAAGTGGCGGTGGAGCGGGTGCTTCGCGAATTCGATCTCTTCGAAGTGGATGAGGAACGGCAGATGTTTCGTTCTTCCTACTTGGATAGGGTGATGAAAAGCTTGGAAGAGAAGCGGAAAACGAATAGCGAAAACGGTAAAAAAGGAGGGCGTCCGAAAAAGGTGGTAGAACGTGCTGAAACGCCCGTCGATAAAGGGAGAAAAGCCAATGAAAACCAGAAGAGTAGAGAAGAGGAGAGTAAAGAAGAGGAGAGTAAAGGAAATATTTCTGTTGTAAATAATAACAGTAGTAATATAAAAAAAACGTCTCTTGTGAGCCGTTTGGCGGATGAAGGCAATCATGGCCCGTTACAACCCGTGTTGCCTTGGGAAAAGTTGGTGGACCAACTTTCTACTTTCCAGTCATATATGGAATTGGCCGGGCAACATTCCGGTTTGGGAAAGCTCTTTGTTGACCATCAAAAACTTATTCTGGAAATCTTCAAAAAACATATCCGCCTTTATGACAAGGGAGCCGGACTGCTTTTCCCGGAGGACGTGAAACGGTATTTTTCAAATTATATCGCGGCCGGTTCCGTTACTTGCCGCACGTTGAGGGAAACCTTGCTGAAAGAGCTTGAGAATACGGTCGACAAGGATGTAAACCGCTTTGAAAGCGTCGTCGACGGGCGGCGAACGTATCTGGGACATCTTATTCCGGTTGATGCGCCGCCACGTCCCGATGCATCGGCTGTGTGGGATGATGTGAAGAAAAGATGGGCGCATTAATCCGGCAGATGACTGGCTTCGTCCGGCAGGTTGTTGATGTTCGTCTGGCAGGTAACGGAAGCTCGTCCGGCAGGTGGCAGACACTCGTCCGGCAGGTAAGTCCTCTGCGTGTGAATGATTATTTTAAACTATTTTTTAATTAGAAAAAAGGAAAAAAATATGAGAAATTTTGCCAACTATGATGTCGACATCCACGGTAAATCGAGTGGAGTCCTCAAGACGATTTGTAAAAAATGTCTTCCTACCCGCAAGAATAAGCGCGACCGTTCGCTACGTGTCAACGTCGACACGGGCCACTGTCACTGTTATCATTGTGGCGCTGATTTTTATGTTCCCGATGATGTGGAAGAGCGCAAGAATGCCGAACGTGCGGTAGCCCGCAAGCGTCGTGCGGCAGCCATTCCGCAGCATTTTCAGCGTCCAGTGTTTGATGCCTCGAAAACCACGCTTTCCGAAGACACGGAGCGTTGGCTGGTGGAGACGCGTTGCATCCCGCAGTCCGTCATAGCTGCCCTACGCATCACCGAACAGGAAGAATTTATGCCGCAATCCGGCAAAAAGGAACGTTGCATCTGTTTCAACTATTTTGAAGGGGAGCAACTGATAAACACCAAATTTCGCGCTCTCCCGAAACTGTTCAAAATGGTGCAGGGTGCCGAACTGATTCCCTACAACATCGACTCCATTGTGGGGCAGACCTCCTGCATCATCCACGAGGGCGAACTGGATGCTGCTTCCTCCATCGCCGCCGGATTTCAAAGTGTCATCTCCGTGCCGGCCGGAGCCAATTCGAACCTCTCCTGGCTCGACCGTTTTATGGAGACGCACTTCGAGGACCTGAAAGAAATCATCATTGCCGTTGATGCCGATTCTGCTGGAATCCGGTTGCGCAATGAACTCATCAATCGGCTAGGGGCTGAACGCTGCCGGGTGGTGACTTACGGTCCGGAGTGTAAAGATGCCAACGAGCATCTCTGCAAATATGGTATCGCCAGTCTCCGTATCGCCATCGAACAGGCAGCAGAAGTTCCGCTCGAAGGGATCTTCACCGCTGCCGACTTGCATGACGATCTGCGGGCTCTTTTCGACAACGGCTTCGGTCCCGGAGCGGAAACGGGATGGGAGGAGATGGATAAGATCTGCACGTATGAACGTGGGCGAAGTGTCTACGTCACCGGAGTTCCCGGTGCAGGAAAATCCGAGTGGGTGGACGAATTGGTGTTGCGTCTCTGCCTGCGGCATCAATGGAAAATCGGGTTCTTTAGCCCGGAAAATACCCCTATCGTCTATCATCTCCGCAAACTGATTGAGAAACTCACCGGACACCGTTTTCAAAACGGCTGTGGCATGACGGAGGGACTCCTTGCGAACTCGGAAGATTTTCTGACTGAAAACGTCTCTCATATCTCTCTGAAAGGTAATGTTTCTCCGGATCGTGTACTGGCCAAGGCTCATGAACTCGTTGTCCGCCGCGGCTGCCGCATTATTGTCTTCGACCCGCTCAACCGTTTCGACCACAACCCGCAACCGGGACAGACGGAAACGCAATATATTTCCAACCTGTTGAATAAATTTACAGAATTTGCAGTGCAACATAATTGCCTGCTCGTGGTTGTAGTCCATCCTCGTAAAATGAACCGTAATCCTGTCACGGGCATTACCCCTCGTGTGGAAATGTACGACATCAACGGCTCTGCCGATTTCTATAACAAAGCGGATTACGGTATCATTGTGGAACGTGACAAGGAGGTTGGTGTCACCCGCGTATATGTGGACAAGGTGAAATTCAAGCATCTTGGTGTCGGTGGAATGGCATCCTTTGTCTACGATCCCGTAAGCGGACGATACCTGCCCTGTGAAGAATCTCATGACCCTTCTCTCTCCGCTGACCAGCGTGTCCGAAATACGATGTTCGACAACTCCTGCTGGCTACCTGAAAAAGAACTGTTTTAGGGTGTTAGGTATCAAGTATTAAGTATTATGATGTTAAGCATTATGATGTTATCCGTTGTTGTGATGTGTTTACCACGGTTAATACTTGATACCTAATACTTGATACTTTAATTAGGGTTCTTGTAGCACTTCGATGATGAGCCTTACTTGTGCGGGAGTGTAGTATCTGGCGCGTGGATTCATGCCGGTGGCCAGGAGCCGTTCTTTTAGTCCGGGTGCAGCTTCAATCCATTCGTTGAATCGGTCTACTGCGCTTTGTTGCAGGATATTGGGGAGGTATAACAAGGCAAGTTCGCCTTTCCCATAGGTGCGGTATTGGAATGTTTTTTCTTCTTCTTGTTCGGGGAGAATCTTGTTTTTTGTTTTCATTTATAGTTGTGCTTTTAGGTTGTTGTATTTGAAGTAAAGTTACTCATTTTTAGTGGAATAGGCAAATTTTGAGAGCAGATGTTCGGGCGTATTCATAAAAGAATTGATAATAATAGAATGCCAATTCTTGAAATTTATTGTATCTTTGTTTATGTTTCACGTTAAAAGCATAGAAAGAGGATGGAAGGAACATTCAGACGCTATCCGATAGGGATACAGAGTTTCGAGAGACTACGCAATGATAATTGTGTGTATATTGATAAGACAGAGTTGATTTATCGTTTGGCTAATTCGGCTAAGGCTTGTTTTCTTAGCCGTCCCCGACGCTTTGGAAAGAGTCTGTTAGTTTCCACTCTTGCAGCCTATTTCTCTGGTAAAAAAGACCTGTTTAAGGGTCTGATGATGGAACAGTTGGAGAAAGACTGGACGGTTTATCCCGTGTTGCATATTGATTTCAGTATCAGTAAGTATATGAATGCGGGGATGCTGCGCTCCGCTATCAACAATCGCTTGGTGGAATGGGAACGAATTTACGGATGTGACACGAGCGAAGACACTTTCAGTCTCCGTCTGAAAGGTATTATCAAACGTGCTTACGAGCAGAGCGGACGTCAGGTTGTGTTACTTGTAGACGAATATGATTCTCCTATGTTGGATAGCAACAACAATGAGGAGTTGCAAGCTGAAATACGTGGCATCATGCGCGACTTTTTCAGTCCGTTGAAAGCGCAGGGAGAATATCTTCGTTTTCTTTTTCTGACCGGTATCAGTAAATTTAGTCAGATGAGCATCTTTAGTGAATTGAACAATCTTCAGAACATAAGTATGCAAGATGCTTATAGTGCCATTTGCGGTATAACGGAAAATGAATTGCGTACACAGTTGGAAGAAGATATAAGAAGGATGGCCGAGGCGAACGGTGAAACGTATGATGAAGCTTGTATACATTTGAAACAACAATATGATGGGTATCATTTCAGTGAAAATAGTGAAGACATTTACAATCCGTTTAGTTTGTTTAATGCATTTGCTCAAAAGAAATATGCCAATTTCTGGTTCTCTACCGGCACTCCCACTTTCCTGATAGACATCTTGCAGCAAAGCGATTTCGATATTCGTCAACTGGATGGCGTTTCGGCTACTGCCGAGCAGTTTGATGCACCTACCAATGTCATTACAGACCCGCTTCCGGTACTTTACCAAAGCGGTTATCTCACTATCAAAGAGTATGACCAGGATTTTCAGATCTATACGTTGGCTTATCCTAACAAAGAAGTTCGGAAAGGCTTTATCGAATCATTAATGCCGGCTTATGTGCATTTGCCTGCTCGCGAGAATACATTTTATGTAGTATCGTTTATCAAAGACTTACGGGTCGGCAATCTGGATCAATGTATGGAGCGGATCAAATCATTTTTCGCCTCTATCCCCAATGATATGAATAATAAGGAGGAGAAACACTATCAGACCATCTTCTACCTGCTGTTCCGGCTGATGGGGCAATATGTGGATGCAGAAGTGAAGAGCGCTGTTGGCAGGGCCGATGTTGTGATAAAGATGCAGGACGCTATCTACGTATTCGAATTCAAAGTAGACGGTACTCCTGAGGAAGCGTTGGCACAGATCAATAGTAAACAGTATGCGATTCCTTATCAGGCAGATCATCGGAAAGTCGTTAAAGTGGGAGTTAATTTCGACAGTAGTATGCGAACTATTGGAGAATGGATCATTGAAAACTAGGGAATGATCTTACATATTCCTACATATTTCCACATATTCCGGTATAATTTGTATAATTCGGTGTAATCCGTTTTAATCCGGCATAATCCGGTGTAGTCCGGTGCAATCCGGCAAGTCGTCAACGTGTTGTCGTATCTTTGTTTCATCAACAGAAAGGGAGAATGTACTTCTTTTCGTAGAAACAAGTTATATTATGGCAACAGTTACAGTTGTGCGCTACGAGCGCAGAAAACGGCTCGGTGATGATAAATCACCGATGATGTATCTTCTCAAGCCCAAGGCTGGGGAGTCGAAAATCTATTCAATTGATTCACTGGCACAGGAAATCGAGTCTATCGGGTCGCTTTCGGTGGAAGACGTGTCGCATGTGATGAAATCCTTTGTCCGTGCGATGAAAAAAGTGCTTGTGGCAGGGAATAAGGTGAAAGTGGATGGACTGGGTATTTTTTATACCACGCTGACCTGTCCGGGTGTGGAACAGGAAAAGGATTGTACGGTGAAAAATATCACTCGCATCAATCTCCGTTTCAAAGTCGACAACTCATTGCGTCTTGCCAATGACAGCACGGCAACTACTCGTGGCGGGGATAATAACATGATGTTCGAATTGTATACGGAGAAGAAGTCCGCTGCCGGAGGAAACGGCGGTGACGGCTCCGATGATGATGGTAAAGGCGATGGGGGAGAACCCGGTGGTGGTAGCGGTGGAGGAGAAGCTCCGGATCCGGCAGCATAAACCGCTTTGATTGACTCTGTTCTCAATTTATTAATTTATCATCTCAATCTATTAAAATGTTAGATAAAATTATCGAAATCATCATGACGATTCTGCCTTTTCTTGGCAATAGTCGTAAGAAGCGCCAGATGATGGCACAAGAAATGAAAGAGTTCAGCGAACTGGTGAAAGATCAATATACTTTTCTGATGCAACAGCTGGAGAAAGTGTTGAAGGATTATTTCGACCTTAGTTCGAAAGTGAAAGAGATGCACGCGGAGATTTTCTCGTTGAGAGGACAGTTGACGCAAGCTGCGGCTCTGCAGTGTAGCAGCAAGGAATGTGTGCAACGAGTACAGATGGTCACTGAAACGGAGGGATGAATTTATGCGAACCATCAATTTGATTGTGATCCACTGTTCCGCCTCAAGGGTAGATAGGAATTTTACGGAAGATGATTTGGAAGTGTGCCACCGTAGGCGTGGTTTCAACGGGACGGGTTATCATTTTTATATCCGCAAAAATGGGGATATAAAGACCACCCGTGAGATTGAACGAATCGGTGCGCACGCAAAAGGACACAACCAGAACAGTATTGGCATTTGTTATGAGGGAGGACTCGACTGCCATGGTCGTCCTGCCGATACACGCACCGAGTGGCAGATTCATTCAATGCACGTACTCATACTGACGCTACTTCGTGATTATCCTGGTTGTCGCATTTGCGGACATCGCGATCTAAGTCCCGACCTGAATGGAAACGGGGAGATCGAACCCGAAGAGTGGATTAAAGCGTGTCCGTGCTTTGATGTGAAAAAAGAGTGGGATGCTTAAAAAAGTGTATTAATACATCATAGGGTAAACAAACAGAGCGAGGTATTTCTGAAGAAACTTCGCTCTGTTTTGTTTGTTGCGTTGTCTGTTTGCTGCACTGTCTGTTTATCAGTTGTCTATTTATCAATCCTTATTTATTTACGATGTTCGCCATGTTCTGTATGGATGAACTTTCTATTGGCCCCTTTTAATTTGAATAAGTTACCTATCATGGTGACTGCCAGCATCGGAACTTTTAGAATGGCTTTTCCTACCTGCTTAGTGAATAATTTACCGCCCGATATAGGTAGCGTCATGGCCGCTACTTGTGCCGCTGACAATATCCACCATTTTATTGCTATCATCCATTCGTGGCCGCCATTGTACAAACTTAATATAATGCCGATAACGGTAAAAACGAATGTCAGTCCAAAGACTCCTGCCAATTGAACCAGCCGTGGAGGAAGCATCCATTGGAGTATCTTATTACAATAGTCTATATTCCCTTGTAAAAGTGCTTTGGGTAAATGTGGCAACGAAGCGCGAAGAGCGCCAAATTGTGCGGCTATCCAGCGTTTGCGCTGGTTGCTGATGGCTTCTTTTTTTTGTGTTTTCTCATCGAACACAAGCAGGTCGGGCAGATAAACGGTGTAGATGTGCTGTTGTAAAAGCATGGCTTCCAATTCTTTGTCTTCACCTGCTGTCTGGAGATATTTCACTTGCTGGTGAAACCATTTTGCTTCAAAAGCCATTCCCGAACCTGATAGCCCGGCAGAAAGTCCTACAGCGTTGTGTCCGCTGCGGAAGAATCCATTGTTTATTTCTTCGCTGGCGCTGTCGAGCACGGAAATGTCTGTGTTCAGATTCTTTCCTGTACGGTGCGCCTGTACGGATTTTATGCCGCTGTCAAAAACACGGTTGATGGTAGACAGGAAATCGGGCGTGGTTATGTTGTCGGCATCCATGATGACTACAATGTCGAATGCATTTGTATCAATGGAATCCATGGCCATTGCCAGTGCTTTGGCTTTCGAACTTTCCTTGTAATTTGCCATCAACAGGCGGATGGGAAGGGCTGCCAGAGCGTCGTTTGTTTCCGGTCGCATCTGATCGGAAATGACTATGATCTCATAGAGTTCCTTCGGATAATCCTGTTCAAGAAAGCTCTGTATGGAAGCAACAATCACGCGGTCTTCCTTGTAGGCGGGAAAGAGCACGACGATGCGTCGGAGCGTACGGGCTTCGGGGTATTGGGGAGCCCGGTAAAACTTGGAGGCAATAGCGTATAGCAATAGGTAGCATACGCAAAATACCAGGGGAATGTAGAGAATCCAGTCAATAATGTTCATAGTATCTAGAGTTTTTTAAGTGTGCTATTGTTAGTATCTGATGAAGACATGAATAGCCCTGTGCAGACTCCATAATAGGTGGCACAAAACAGGTCGAAACGGCCTTTGAAAGCGAATGACAGACTGTTTTTGCCGGCTGCAATGGTGCTCTGGTAAAGTACGGACATCAATCGTTCCATGCCTTTCATATTACGGCGGGCATAGAGCAGGCGATTTCGTGTCAGGAAATAGGTGCGTAGTTTGCTTAGTTGACCGGTGCTTTGGCTTTCTTTATGAAAAACAGTGCAACGCGGCTCATACCATAGCTCGTAGCCGGCACGGGTCATACTTGTGCTCCAGTCGAGTTCTTCGTAATAAAGGAAGAAGATTTCCGGCATCATTCCGATTTTTTCGATCACTTCGCGTTTGATAATCATGGCTGCCCCGTGTAGATAGGGGGTAGGATGGGGGGTATCGTAGCTTCCGTCATCGGGACAGTCGAAACCCAGCATATTGTTGCGCAATGTTATCTTTGTCAGCGGGGTGAATCCTGCAAACTGTATGTGTTGCGGCGGAAAGGCGAAACGTATTTTAGGAGACACGCCCCCGATTTCCGGACGACTTTCCAATCGTTCCACCAGGTAGGCGATTTCATCGGATTCGATATAGGTATCGTTATTGATAAGGAAAATGTATTTGCCTTTTGCTGCACGGATGCCAATGTTGTTACCACCGGAAAAACCTCCGTTCTCATTGCTGCGGATGCTGATAACCGTTGGGTATAATTCGTGTATTTTGGCTGCTTCATCTTCGCGTGAAGCATTGTCTACCACTATGATTTCATAGCTCACAGACTTCAGCTTTTTGTGCAGTGATTCTATTAGTTCACAGGTGTCTTTGAACCCGTTGTAACAGATGGTAATAAATGATATGTCGGGACTACTGTTTGTCATTCTTATTCGTTGATTTCGTTATTAGATAGCAGCCGTTCTTTTTCTTCGCTTTCTTCTTTTTTTTCACTGATACGCTTGTCGATATGTGGAGCTGCAAAACAGAGTGCAAAGCCTATGTATACGGGCAACTGGTTGGGATACTGCATAATGTCGTTGACATAAGTGGCGATAAAAAATCCGGCATCCATACAAAGCCATGCCGCGATAAGTCCACGCAGGCCTTTGTTGCGTACTTTAAACATGAGTATCCAGGAGCACCAGGCAAAGAGAATGCCGTGTATGGAAAGGTAGAGTATCAGTCCCACAATTCCCGTTTCCACCCATACGCTGACTAGCCATGAGTCGGGAGGGTAGGGCATTTGCTCTCGTGAATCGAAGTTACCGGCTTTGGAGAGTCCAATGCCGTAGCCTAACGGTTTCTTTGCCATCAACTCTTTCATTCTTTGCCGGTTTTCGACACGCACCTGGTAGGAAGCGTCTTCGGACGGATGGAAAGAGGAGCGCATCTTGTGGATATATTGGTTCCCGCTTCCGATATTGGTATAACTGAAGAACACGAAAACGCTGATGGATATGAATATACCTGCCAATAACGCTTTCCAATTTTTGGCAATGACGGTTATCATCAACATTCCTCCCATGATGACTCCCATAGCTGCACGGGTTCCCGAAATCCCCATTCCGTAAAGTCCCCCGACGGCGATGCAGAGGAAGTAAATGCGTAGCCATTTGGACTCCACAAAGAAGGCGGAGATGGCAAAGACTACAGCGGACATGGCGGCATGTACTCCGTAGTTTGCTGCGTCGGAGAAGCAGGAAAAATAGCGGATACCCGACCAGATGATATGTGTACGCCATCCGCCCAGCACGTGCAGGAAATAGAGGTCTTTGGAGCTGAAACCATAGTTTTTTTGCCAGTAACCTTTTATCGTAAAGACGAGGACGAATACCGACCAGATGATTAATAGCAGCTCGATGTCTTTTTTTGTGCGGACAACGAGCGGAACAACAAAGGCGCATATTAAAGGTATCAGCGCATAAGGTGTAAGGTTGATGTTCCATGCTGCCAGCACGTTGTTGGGATTAAGAATTTCGAGAAGATAGAAGCACAACCAGATTGTGAACATATAGGTCATGATGTTTTGACCTGCTTTCCAGTTGGTTTGTTCATCATTGTTAAGTTGTATCAAACAGATAGTAGTAAATAACAAGATAATGATCATAGAGAATAACCCTACCTTGATATTTACTAACATTCCTGCTGCAACCAACACAAATTGTAAAGCAAGCAGGATATGGAAAGTCACTATCTTATTATTCGTCATCGTCTTCTTCAGTCTCTTTCGCTTTTCTACTTAGATTGAATATGATTTTTTCTGTAAGTGACAATTGGCTGAAACGATAGCTGACTCTACGTAATAAGGTATATGGCGGAAGTTGTCCGGTGAAATCTTCCACTGCCTCACGCTTGGCGTTGGTCAGGCACACACGGAACGGAACATCCGTTTTACCCATTTGTGTCGTGAGCTGTTCGCAAAGTTGTTTGTCGATGGTTTTCCATCCGCGGTCTGCCGGGCTGACCAAAATGTTGACATTAGCGTCGTGCAACAGTGCAGTCGGGATATTGCTTGACGACAATGGCGGATAGGCAACGATTAGTATGTCTTCTCCTTGCAGGGTATAAAAATCGGTAATGTTTTTTGCAAGCAGATATTGAGTAGAATCTGTGTTAAAATCTTCTCCATACGTGATGAATCTCGTATTTAACATCCGGCTTTGCATATATCCGCAGATCAGATTTCCAACGATGTCCTCACCGGAGTTTTCGCTGGTACTGAACAGGTTGATGATAAATACTCCGGGGGATTTCCGCTTTGTCAGGAAGCGGAGTATGGAGTTGCTCAATTCTTTGATGGAGAGTTGGACGTAAGTTTTGGCTAGTCCGCCATAACGGGAAGAGGAGGGGCTGGGAACGGCTCCTATTACCTTAAATCCGGTCACTCGTTTGGTTCGGTTTGCATCACGCAACGTTCTGTCAAGAATCTCGATTAATAATAATAGAGCGATGATTATCAGAAAACTACCTATGCAGGCGGCAATGACAATCTGCTTGCGGTTGGTTGAATTGGATGCAATCGGATAGGTCGGTTCATTGAGCACTTTCAATGTAGCAGAAGTCATTTCCAGATTTTTCTTTCTCAACAGGGCTTCGTTGTAGCTCTGTAACACGGTCAGGTAACTGCGTTCCGTAAAGTTGATGGAACGTTCTTTTTGCTTGATGGTGGTACCTACAGGGGCAAAAAATACATAACGGTCGTTCAATTCCTGACGGGCATTTTGCACAATTAGTAGTTCGGCCTTAGCTTTTTCAAACAACAGAGTTTGCTCCAGCCATTGGTCGATGATATTGGTCCGGCTGGCGCCCTCTTTGGTGTATTTATGACTTACGTAGGAAGTGGTTAAATCATTCAGTTCCTGTTTAAGTTCGCTCAATCGTTTTTTGTCACCTGTCAGAGATTCGGTATCTTTTTGTTTGGAGTCGCTCATCGCTTCCACTTCTGAGATTTTACTGGTGATATTGGATGCTTCTCTTAATTTGTCCACAAATTCCATATTCTTGAGCACTTGCTTGGCATTGCTGTCCATGTGCTTCTCCAGTTCTTCGAGCATCGACTTGGTACTGTTATATGCAAAAAGTGCATCTTGTTCCCGTAGCTCGAATTCTTTACTGATGGCCGCGATTTCTTTGGTTTCGTCCAGATAGTTGATGATACGTTTTTCTACGTTGTACTTGGTCAGGTCGTCTTCCTCCGAGTTGAGTTTTTTGCCGATGCGTTTCAACTCTTCCTCAAAGTATTTGATGACTTTGTCTGTTTCTCCGTAGCGAATACGGCGGTATTCTTCCACAAATTCGTCCATCAGGATGCTTACCGTGTTGTAGGCTATGCCGGGATCGCCGGAAGTATAACTGATGTCCAGCAAATCACTCGTGAGCCGGCGTTGCACTTTGATGTTTTTCAAAGCGTTGTAGCTATAGAAAGGGTGATTGTAGTAGAACATTTCATAGATGTAGTTACCTTTTTTCGGACGCATATATGCTTCCAGATTGGCAACTGTTTTATCTTCGCTCGATTTGTCGATCAGCTTTAATATTTCCGGTCCATGCGGACTGTTTTTTAAGTGGTTATAGGTGTAATTGTAGCTGGATGGGGTGACTCCGTCGTTGTCATTGTCCGGATTTCCCTGGATAAGTACACGGGCAAATAATCGCAGGAATACTCTTTTCAGCGTGCTCTCGGCTTGCATGATACTTATCAAGTTGTCCATCGAATTTTGTACTGTCGCCCAGTCTGTGCGTTTATCGCTTTCCAGGTTATATCCTGAAGCTACTCCCGTATAAAGTGTTGCTTTCACGTCGTATCCACCTTGCATGTGACGCGTATAGTAGAAAACGAGTAATGTGAAGATAGCGGTCCCTATCAGTATTAGCCAACGGTGGCGAAAGAGGGTCCGTATGATAGAAATGATGAAGTTCATATTTTATTCTTTTATTTTCGTATTAGGGGAGTTCGCGAAATAACCTCGAGTATCATCAAGCTTTTGGTCAATTCAAACTTGCTATTCTCATATGCCTCACGTGCAGTTGACTGCCTTTCTTTATCTACGGCCAAGTCGGAAGAATCTATGGTTCCGTTGGCAAAATTCTTTTCAGAAATTTCATATTGCACATTAGCAAGTACCAAACTTTCACTTCTCATTTTAAGTACTCTTATCTGTGAGGTAGCCATCGCATACATCTCAATAATATTCTTCTTAATTTCGTCGTACTTCACTTCCCGTTCCAATTCTGCACTACGTAATGTGAGCCTTTGCCGGCTGATTTTACCCTTGAGGTCGAATAGGTCGTCCAATGGGATGCTCAAACCTGCGCCTACTGTGTAACCATTTTGTGCCTGGGTGGAGTAGGTAAGATATGGGGCGACTGCCACGTCCGTATAGGTGGACTCATTACCGAACATTCCGTATTGATAGCTTCCCCGTAGACTGAAGAAACCTAGAAATGACCATTTCTCTTTTTGGAGTAATTTGCGCTCGATTCTCGCCTTTACGTCCGCCATCTCATAAATGGGGCTGTTCTTGGCATTTTCGAATAAAACGGATAGTGGGGGGAGAACTATTTTACTATAATCTTCTTCACTTAGTTGAGAATAGTCAGACACTTCTTGTGCAACTACACGGGTGGTAGAGACGAACAGAAGTAATAACCCTGAAAAAAAACATATAAATTGCTTCATAAAAAAATCCTATTATTTGCTCTTGCTGTGTTATAGCTTGCGCAAATATAAGGATTAATTTCATTTATGTGCAGTCTTTTATTATCTATTTTACAATCTTTCTTGTAAATTGTGCACAATTTGTCGCGTAAATGGCGTCAAAAGGCTTCTGTCATGTTGAAGTAGAACAAATTCTGCTTGTTCACCATGTCTCTGCCGAAATCAAGGCGTACATTCATACGGGGTTGAACTTCGATACGTAATCCCAATCCGAGGTTGGGAAGCACACCTTCTATCTTGCCCGGAGTGGGGCCCATGAAACCGCATCCTCCCCAGGCCACATATCCTATATGACTTAACATCTTTTTTACCCAAGTGCTTTTGTCCGTATTTATCATCTGGCGGTATTCGGCCATCATGACATGTGAGGACTTGTCGCGAAACTGTCCCATGTAGTAACCGCGAAGATCGAAAGGAGTTCCGCTAAGTACATATTTCGTTAGGGGTACATCTCCGAATGCGTTTTTGCTTTGCACTGTCCAGGCTATCACTTTGCGGCGTCCTACTGTTTTGTATTGGCGGTAATCGATTTCCAAACGGTAAAAGTTATTATCACTGCCGAACGTTTTATTGTACATCATTCCCCGGAAGTCAAGGTAAGTTCCGTTATAAGCATTGGCGGGAATATCACGTGTGTCATACGTCAGCAGGAAACCGAGTCCGGAGCTGAAATTTTCGTATCCGCTTTCTGTACCTCCTGCCGCCATATACGAGGGTTCATTAACCATTCCGGCAGCCGGCTTGGTAATTTTATCATAGTTCAAATCGACTTGGGGACCTGCAAAAATGTTGCTTTCTCCCAGACGGAACAGGAACCAGGGGTTTACTCGGATGCCGCTGTAACGGTATTCGCTGGTATCTTCTCCACGTTCATAATCTTTATTAGTGGAATAGCCGATGCCATAAAAGTTCTCGATCGTATTTTTATAAGAAAAAGTTCCGAAGATACGGAAGCGGTCTCCTTTAAAGAAAAGTTGTGGTTTTGTCATCAAGTTCAGCCCACCTTTGAACATCAAGGCAATGGCCACTGGCACTACCGAACGTCGTTGGGTGGTATCACTCGGATTCATCCGGAACGTCATCAAGGCGCTACCGCCTACCAATACACCGAAGTCCGGTGTGTAGCTGGGACCACCTAATATGTTATAGTGCAAATTTCGTTTTGCTACACGCTGGCGGCGCAACTCGCGCTTTGAAAGGGCAGGAATGGTATCTGACGGGATGTCTTCAATATCTGTAGGAGTAGTATCACTGATAGAAGTTGTAGACCTTTGCAGTTCATCGCTCTTTACTGCCGTACTGTCAGCCGCGGCTGACATCATATTGATGGATGGAAGCATCATCAATATTCCTATTATATATTTCTTCATAATTTCTCTGTGAGGAATTCGACTGCAAAGAAAACTCTTTTATTCCGATTAGTTTTGATATTCTTAGATAATAAATCTAAAAAAGAATCGTATTTTTGCGGAATATGATGTTTTTCGATATGCTGATAAATAAAATCGCATGATTTAATCTCATACATTTAAACCGTATTTATTAGTGTATCATGATCCGTCAGCCTATTAATTAATTACTTATATCAATGAATAAACAGATTTTATCAATTTTTGTTTTATGTGCTTTTTCTTATTCTACACAAGCGCAAGAAGTGAAAGGAGGCATCAGCGACTCCATGATGCAACAAATCAAGCAGAGTTACGCAAACACTCCTACCGACAAGGCTATCCGCAATGCTGTCGGTAGCAACGACATTCGTAAACTGGCTCTCAATCAGGATAACCTGAAAGGGATGGATACGCATTTCTCCATCAAAGTGCCTTCCAAAGGTATCACCGATCAGAAATCTTCCGGCCGTTGCTGGCTTTTCACAGGTTTGAATGTGATGCGTGCCAAAGCGATCGCCAAGCATAACCTCGGTTCCTTCGAATTCTCGCAAACTTATCCTTTCTTCTTCGATCAGCTGGAGAAAGCCAACCTCTTTCTACAAGGTATTATCGACACCAGCAGTAAGCCGATGGATGATAAAATGGTGGAATGGCTCTTCCGTAATCCTTTGAGTGACGGTGGAACATTTACCGGTGTAGCCGATATCGTCAGTAAATACGGGCTTGTTCCCAAAGATGTGATGCCGGAAACCAACAGTAGTGAGAATACCTCCCGTATGGCAGGTCTGATCGCCCTGAAACTTCGTGAACAGGGGCTTCAACTCCGTGATCTCGCCGCGCAAGGTGTCAAGCCTGCTGCCCTTGAGAAAACAAAAACAGAGATGTTGAGCACCATCTACCGCATGTTAGTGTTGAATCTCGGTGTTCCTCCTACTGAATTTACCTGGGCTGAATATAACGCTAAGGGTGAGCCTGTGTCTACCGAAACTTACACTCCGCTTTCTTTCCTGAAAAAGTATGGTGATGAAAAACTGATTGATAATTATGTCATGTTAATGAACGATCCGAGCCGTGAATATTATAAGTGTTATGAGATAGACTACGACCGCCACCGTTACGACGGCAAAAACTGGACGTATGTCAATCTTCCCATCGAGGATATCAAAGAAATGGCTATTTCTTCTCTCAAGGATAGCACGATGATGTATTTCTCTTGCGATGTAGGTAAGTTCCTGAATTCTGACCGTGGTCTGCTGGATGTCAAAAACTACGACTACGAATCTCTTATGGGTACTTCTTTTGGCATGAACAAGAAGCAACGCATTCAAAGTTTTGCCAGTGGCTCCAGTCACGCCATGACTCTTATGGCTGTTGATCTTGACAAAAACGGAAAACCGACGAAATGGATGGTTGAAAATAGTTGGGGCCCTGCTGCCGGTTATCAGGGTTATCTCATCATGACGGATGATTGGTTTAACGAATATATGTTCCGTCTGGTAGTAGAAACGAAATATGCATCGAAAAAAACTCTCGAGGTGTTGAAACAGAAGCCTATCCGACTTCCTGCCTGGGATCCTATGTTTGCCGAATAGCTCTTTTTCTTTGCTTCTTACTTTGGTTTCAAGACAAAAGAAAGAAGATATGTGCACGAACACGAAAGGAATTACGGAAAAATATCCGTAATTCCTTTCTTTTTTCCTCCCGAATCCCAATCTTATTTATTACTTTTGCGGCAAATTTATGAAACCATTATTTTATATAGCATGGCAAATGTAATAAAGTTACGTAAAGGCCTTGACATAAACCTGAAAGGAAAAGCTGCTGAAACGTACGCAACAGTAAAAGAACCGGGATTCTACGCACTTGTACCCGATGACTTTCCTGGAGTGACGCCTAAGGTAGTTGTGAAAGAGCAGGAATATGTAATGGCTGGTGGACCCTTGTTTATCGACAAGTATCATCCTGAAGTGAAATTTGTTTCGCCGGTGAGCGGCGTGGTGACGAGTGTAGAACGTGGTGCTCGTCGTAAGGTATTGAACATCGTAGTAGAAGCTGCTGCAGAGCAGGACTATGAAGATTTTGGGAAAAAGAATGTTGCTTCAATGGATGCTGAAGCTGTGAAATCCGCTCTGTTGGAAGCCGGACTTTTCGCGTTTATCAAACAGCGTCCTTATGACATCATTGCAGATCCGACGGTAACCCCGAAAGGAATCTTCATCTCCGCATTCGATACCAATCCATTGGCTCCGGATTTCGAGTTCGCCCTCAAAGGCGAAGAAGCAAACTTCCAGACAGGGCTTGATGCTCTTGCCAAACTGGCAAAAACCTACCTGAACATCAGTGTGAAACAGAACGCTGCTGCACTGACACAGGCTAAGAACGTTACAATCACCGCATTCGACGGACCGAACCCTGCAGGTAATGTAGGCGTTCAGATCAACCACCTCGACCCCGTATCCAAGGGCGAAACGGTATGGACCATTGATCCGCAAGCCGTAATCTTCATCGGTCGCCTTTTCAATACAGGCCATGTAGATTTCACCCGTACAGTAGCTGTGACAGGTTCCGAAGTGTTGAAACCTGCATACTGCAAACTCCAGGTAGGCGCATTGCTCACCAACGTGTTTGCCGGCAATGTAACAAAAGACAAAGACTTACGCTATATCAGCGGTAACGTACTGACAGGAAAGCAAGTTTCTCCGAACGGATTCTTGGGCGCATTCCACAGCCAACTGACTGTTATCCCCGAAGGTGACGACATTCACGAAATGCTCGGATGGATCATGCCGCGCTTCAACCAGTTCAGTGCCAACCATTCTTATTTCAGCTGGTTGATGGGTAAGAAGGAATATACGTTGGATGCCCGTATCAAAGGTGGTGAACGTCACATGATTATGTCGGGTGAATACGATAAGGTATTCCCGATGGACATTCTGCCCGAATATCTGATTAAAGCAATCATCGCCGGTGACATCGACCGTATGGAAGCGCTTGGCATCTATGAAGTGGCTCCTGAAGATTTCGCTCTTTGCGAATTCGTCTGCTCTTCGAAGATGGAACTGCAACGCATCGTTCGTGCCGGACTTGATATGCTCCGTTCGGAAATGGCATAGGAGAATTAAAAAAAGTAAAAAGTAAAAATTAAAAATGATAGTTGAGACTTTATGAAATTGTCTTCTGGTAAACACAGCGTAGCCTTTTCTCGATTCTCAATTTTCAATTCTCAATTTAATAAATGAAAGCGTTAAGAAATTATCTCGATAAGATAAAGCCGAACTTTGAAGAGGGCGGCAAATTCCACGCATTCCAGTCGGTGTTTGACGGCTTCGAAACATTCCTGTTCGTGCCCAACAAGACTGCGAAAACGGGAACGCACATACATGACGCAATTGATAGCAAGCGTATCATGTCGATTGTGGTTATTTCGTTGGTACCGGCTTTGCTGTTCGGTATGTATAACGTAGGTTACCAGCATTTCACTCACACGGGTGCTAGTGGTAGCTTTATCGAAATGTTTGCATACGGATTCCTGGCAGTACTGCCTAAAATTATCGTATCTTATGTAGTAGGTTTGGGTATTGAGTTCGTGGTAGCTCAATGGAAGAAAGAAGAAATACAGGAGGGATTCCTCGTTTCCGGTATCTTGATCCCGATGATCGTTCCGGTAGACTGTCCGCTGTGGATTCTTGCCGTAGCTACTGCATTCTCTGTTATTTTCGCAAAAGAAGTATTCGGTGGTACAGGTATGAACGTTTTCAACGTTGCGTTGATTACTCGTGCATTCTTGTTCTTCGCATATCCGACTAAGATGTCCGGTGACGCCGTTTGGGTGTCAGGCGACAGTATCTTCGGTCTGGGACAAAGCGTAGACGGACTTACCGTTGCTACTCCGCTGGGACAAGCTGCTACATCTGGTAGTGTTCCTGCATTCAACATGGATATGATTACAGGTCTGATTC
Organism: Bacteroides celer; assembly: GCF_002632415.2. Taxonomy (NCBI): domain Bacteria; kingdom Pseudomonadati; phylum Bacteroidota; class Bacteroidia; order Bacteroidales; family Bacteroidaceae; genus Bacteroides; species Bacteroides celer. Next base: position 2,679,976 of record NZ_CP178209.1, read on the forward strand.
CGGGTTCGATCGGTGAAACCAGTGTGATCGCTATTCTGATTGGTGCGGTTATCTTGCTTTGGACAGGCGTTGCTAGTTGGAAGACTATGATTTCCGTATTTGTCGGTGGTGCATTTATGGCATGGGTATTCAACTCAATCGGCATGGAAAACAACACAATGGCTCAAATGCCTTGGTACGAACACCTCGTTCTCGGTGGTTTCTGCTTCGGTGCCGTATTTATGGCTACCGACCCTGTGACTTCCGCACGTACAGAAAGAGGTAAATATATCTTCGGATTCCTGATCGGTGTGATGGCTATCGTTATCCGCGTATTGAATCCGGGTTATCCGGAAGGTATGATGCTTGCCATCCTGCTGATGAACATCTTCGCTCCGCTGATTGACTACTGTGTAGTACAAAGCAATATCAGCCGTCGCGAGAAACGCACTATCAAGTCTAACCAATAAATACCGAAAGAAAATGAATACGAATAGTAATAGTTATACTATCATTTATGCTTCGGTAATGGTTATTATCGTAGCATTCCTGCTGGCATTCGTTAGTTCTTCACTGAAATCTACACAAGACAAGAATGTGCAGTTGGACACTAAGAAACAAATCCTCGCTGCATTGAACATTAAGAATGTGGAAGATGCGGATGCTGAATATCAGAAATATGTGAAAGGGGACATGCTGATGAACGTAGACGGTACGCTGACTGAAAATACAGGCGAATTTGCTACCAACTACGAGAAAGAAGCGAAAGAACAACAACGTCTGCACGTGTTTGTGTGCGAAGTGGACGGTCAGACTAAATATGTAGTTCCTGTTTACGGTGCCGGTCTTTGGGGCGCTATCTGGGGATACGTTGCACTGAACGAAGATAAAGATACCGTTTACGGTACTTACTTCTCACACGCTAGTGAAACTCCGGGTCTGGGTGCTGAAATTGCAACCGAACATTTCCAAAACGAATTTGTAGGTAAGAAGACTTTGGAAAATGGAGCTATCACTTTGGGAGTCGTAAAAAATGGCAAGGTAGAGAAACCTGATTACCAAGTGGATGGTATCTCCGGTGGTACAATCACTTCAGTAGGTGTAGATGCCATGTTGAAGTCTTGCCTGAATAGTTACTTGAGTTTTTTAACTAAATAATAAGGAGGAGAAAGATAGAATATGGGACAACTGTTTTCAAAGAAAAATAAAGAAGTATTCTCTGCTCCGCTGGGAATTGATAATCCGGTAACCGTACAGGTGCTCGGTATCTGTTCTGCACTTGCTGTTACCGCAAAGCTGGAGCCTGCCATCGTGATGGGACTTTCAGTAACGGTGATTACTGCATTTGCCAACGTTGTTATTTCACTGTTGCGTAAGACGATTCCTAACCGCATCCGCATCATCGTCCAGTTGGTTGTGGTAGCTGCTTTGGTAACTATCGTAAGTGAAATCCTGAAAGCGTTTGCTTACGACGTAAGCGTACAGCTCTCTGTTTATGTAGGTTTGATTATCACCAACTGTATCTTGATGGGACGTCTGGAAGCATTTGCCATGCAGAACGGTCCTTGGGAGTCTTTCTTGGATGGTGTAGGTAATGGTTTAGGCTATGCTAAGATTTTGATTATCGTTGCTTTCTTCCGCGAATTGTTTGGTTCGGGAACATTGCTTGGTTTCAATATCCTGAATTATGAACCGATTCAAAATATCGGATACGTAAACAACGGCTTGATGTTGATGCCGCCGATGGCATTGATTATCGTAGCATGCATTATCTGGTATCAACGTGCACGTCATAAAGAATTGCAAGAACAAAGTAATTAATTATTTCTGATTTCTGAATTATGATTTATGTCTAGCTTTATAGTCATAGTCGCATGATAAGTCTGCTGAATCATAAATTATAAATCATAAATCATAAATCAAAAAGAATTATGGAACATTTATTAAGTTTATTCGTCCGCTCTATCTTTGTGGACAACATGATATTCGCATTCTTCTTGGGTATGTGTTCATACCTGGCTGTTTCGAAGAATGTGAAGACTGCCGTAGGACTGGGTATCGCCGTGACTTTCGTGTTGCTGGTGACGCTTCCGGTCAACTACCTGTTGCAAACTAAGGTGCTGGCTGCCAATGCTATCATTGAAGGTGTCGACCTTAGCTTCTTGAGTTTTATTCTTTTCATTGCCGTAATTGCCGGTATCGTGCAATTGGTGGAGATGGTGGTAGAACGCTTCACTCCGTCACTGTATGCTTCGCTGGGTATCTTCCTGCCGTTGATTGCCGTTAACTGTGCGATCATGGGTGCCTCTCTGTTTATGCAACAACGTATTAACGTTGGTCCGAGTGATCCGAAATACATTGGTGATATTTGGGATGCCCTCTCTTATGCATTGGGTTCCGGTATCGGTTGGTTGCTGGCTATCGTAGGTCTGGCTGCTATCCGCGAGAAAATGGCTTACTCTGACGTGCCTGCTCCGTTGAAGGGCTTGGGTATCACATTTATCACAGTAGGTCTGATGGCAATCGCATTTATGTGTTTCTCTGGTTTGAACATCTAAAAAGAAAGGAATAAGACAATGGATATGAATTTAATATTAGCGAGCATTGGGGTATTCCTTGTGGTTATTCTGTTGCTTGTTGTAATCTTGTTGGTTGCCAAGAATTTCTTGGTACCATCAGGAAACGTAAAACTGACAATCAACGGCGAAAAGGAATTGGAAGTGGCTTCCGGTTCTACTTTGTTGAATACGCTGTCTGTAAATGGGATATTCCTGTCATCTGCTTGTGGTGGTAAGGGATCTTGCGGACAGTGCAAATGCCAAGTACTCGAAGGAGGTGGCGAAATCCTGCCTTCTGAGGTTCCTCACTTCAGTCGCAAACAGCAGCAAGACCACTGGCGTCTGGGTTGTCAGGTGAAAGTGAAAGGCGATATGTCAATCAAGATTGACGAATCTGTACTTGGTGTGAAAGAGTGGGAGTGTGAAGTAATCTCCAACAAGAATGTGGCTACATTTATCAAAGAGTTCATCGTTGCTCTGCCTAAAGGCGAACACATGGACTTTATCCCGGGTTCTTACGCACAGATTAAGATTCCTAAATTTTCAATGGACTATGATAAGGACATTGATAAGAGCTTGATTGGTGACGAATATCTTCCTGCATGGGAGAAATTCGGTTTGCTGGGTCTGAAGTGTAAGAACGACGAGGAAACAATCCGTGCTTACTCTATGGCCAACTATCCTGCCGAAGGTGACCGTATCATGTTGACAGTACGTATCGCTACTCCGCCGTTCAAACCGAAAGAACAAGGTCCTGGATTTATGGACGTAATGCCGGGTATCGCTTCTTCTTATATCTTTACCCTGAAACCGGGTGACAAGGTAATAATGAGCGGTCCTTACGGAGACTTCCACCCAATCTTCGATTCTAAGAAGGAAATGATGTGGATTGGTGGTGGTGCCGGTATGGCTCCGTTGCGTGCGCAAATCATGCACTTGACCAAGACATTGCATACTACTGACCGTAAGATGTCTTACTTCTACGGTGCTCGTGCGCTGAATGAAGTGTTCTATCTGGAAGATTTCTTGCAAATCGAAAAGGATTTCCCGAACTTTACTTTCCATCTGGCACTCGACCGTCCGGATCCTGCTGCTGATGCTGCAGGCGTGAAGTATACTCCGGGATTCGTTCACAACGTAATCTACGAAACTTACCTGAAGAATCACGAAGCTCCTGAAGATATTGAATACTATATGTGTGGTCCTGGCCCGATGTCGAAAGCTGTTGAGAAGATGCTCGACGATCTTGGCGTTCCGGCACAGAACCTGATGTTCGATAACTTCGGAGGATAATTCGCGGAAGAGAACAACCGGTCGGTAAAATGACCGGAAAGAATATATCAAACAGAGCGGGAAATCTGAAAAGCAGTAGTGCTTCTTGGGTTTCCCGCTTCTTTTTTAGGGTGTTCCATGATGTCTTTACGCAATGTTTTCTATCTATTTTATGTCTGTTTAAAAGATAGTTCTCCTTTTTTATCTGTACTTATCTATTATATTCGTATATTTGGCTACACAATAGAATTTTTAAACACAATAGGTTATGGAATATCATCGTATATCTTTCATCCACAATGATACAGAGTATTCATTTGTTAAAGCAATGAGTTCGAACTTAACGGGATATGCATTAGTAACGGCTTGTAGGGCAGAAGTAACCATTTACATGAAAGAGAACAACCTGAAAGGTTATTATATATTGACCGGTATGGCTAAAGTTTGATTGTATTTTTGTCTCCGTACCCTTTCCTTTTTGTATCTTTGCCTCCATGTTAGAGAAAAATGAAATTATACAAGCGGCTCTCCGCAATTTGAAGATTGAAGAGCTGAATCCGATGCAGGAAGCATCACTTGAACAAGCTACCGGAAGAAAAGACGTTATACTGTTGTCACCGACAGGATCGGGCAAGACATTGGCTTATCTGTTACCTTTGCTCCTTACCCTAAAACCGAATGATGACAGCGTGCAGGTACTGATTCTGGTTCCTTCACGTGAGTTGGCATTGCAAATAGACTCTGTGTTCAAAGCAATGGGGACTTCCTGGAAAACCTGTTGTTGTTATGGTGGACATCCTATCGCTGAAGAAAAGAAGAGTATAGTGGGTAATCACCCTGCTATCATCATCGGTACTCCGGGACGTATCACCGACCATCTGTCGAAAGGTTATTTCAATCCCGAAACCATCGAGACTTTAATTATCGATGAGTTTGACAAATCTTTGGAGTTTGGTTTCCATGATGAAATGGCAGAGATTATCACACAACTTCCGGGATTAAAAAAACGTATATTGCTTTCGGCTACCGATGCTGAAGAGATTCCTGAATTTACAGGATTGAACCGCACGGTGAAGTTGGACTTCCTTTCGGACGCTTCTGAAGAGCAGGAGTCCCGTTTGAAACTGATGAAGGTGCTTTCTCCTTCCAAAGATAAGATTGATACTTTATATAATCTGCTTTGTACATTGGGAAGCAGTTCGAGCATCGTATTCTGTAATCATCGGGATGCAGTGGATCGTGTGCATCAGTTATTGGCGGATAAAAAACTGTCTGCGGAACGTTTTCATGGTGGTATGGAACAGCCGGACCGCGAACGTGCGCTCTATAAATTCCGTAACGGCAGTTGTCATGTGTTGATTTCTACCGATTTGGCTGCCCGTGGACTGGATATTCCGGAGGTGGGACATATTGTTCATTATCATTTGCCGGTGAATGAAGAAGCTTTTACGCACCGCAATGGACGAACAGCACGTTGGGATGCTACCGGAACGTCCTATCTGATTTTGCATGCCGAAGAGAAACTTCCTCCGTATATCCCGGAAGATATGGAAACAGTTGTGTTACCTGAAAATCCTCCCCGTCCTCCGAAATCGGTTTGGGCTACCATTTATATAGGTAAAGGAAAAAAGGAGAAACTTAGCCGGATAGATATTGCCGGATTCTTATATAAAAAAGGTAATCTGACGCGCGAAGATGTCGGAGCGATTGACGTCAAAGAACATTATGCTTTTGTCGCTGTTCGCCGGGCTAAGGTGAAGCAACTCTTGAATCTGATTCAGGGGGAGAAAATCAAAGGAATGAAGACTATTATAGAAGAAGCGAAGTAAAGATCTTTTCTGTAAGATACCTTACTTGACATCTATGGATAACAAAATGGTGTATATATCCTGTATAAACCAATAAAAAGAAAGGAAAATCTGCTTTAAAACAGTATTTTTATAAGGAAAGATTTGTGCGGCGGAAATAAATTCGTAAATTCGCAAGGTCAAAAGACAAAAGTAACGAAATTGTTAAACCAAAAACAAACTTCAAATGAAAAAGCATAATTTCAATGCAGGACCTTCCATTCTTCCGCGTGAGGTGATAGAGGATACAGCGAAGGCTATTTTAGATTTCAACGGCTCTGGTCTCTCTTTGATGGAAATCAGCCACCGCGCCAAAGACTTCCAACCTGTGGTTGACGAAGCAGAGGCATTATTCAAGGAATTACTCAATATCCCCGAAGGCTATTCGGTACTGTTCTTGGGCGGAGGTGCTAGTATGGAGTTCTGCATGGTTCCTTATAACTTCCTCGAAAAAAAGGCTGCTTACCTGAACACTGGTGTATGGGCAAAGAAAGCAATGAAAGAAGCTAAAGGGTTTGGTGAAGTTGTAGAAGTTGCTTCCTCTGCTGAAGCTACATATACTTATATCCCCAAAGATTATACAATCCCAACAGACGCAGATTATTTCCACATCACGACTAACAACACAATTTACGGTACAGAATTGAAGAAAGACCTCGATTCTCCAGTTCCGATGATTGCCGATATGTCTTCTGATATTTTCTCACGTCCGATCGACGTTTCTAAATATATCTGTATTTATGGTGGTGCACAAAAGAATCTGGCTCCTGCAGGTGTTACATTCGTTATCGTTAAGAATGACGCTGTAGGTAAGGTTTCCCGTTACATCCCGTCAATGCTGAACTATCAGACACACATTGATAACGGTTCTATGTTCAATACTCCTCCGGTAGTGCCTATCTATGCTGCATTGTTGAACCTGCGCTGGATCAAAGCACAGGGTGGTGTGAAAGAAATGGAACGTCGTGCCATCGAAAAGGCTGATATGCTGTATGCTGAAATCGATCGTAACAAAATGTTTGTTGGTACTGCTGCCAAAGAAGACCGTTCACGCATGAATATCTGTTTCGTAATGGCTCCTGAATACAAGGAATTTGAAGCAGACTTCTTAAAGTTTGCTACTGAAAGAGGCATGGTAGGTATCAAAGGACACCGTTCTGTAGGTGGTTTCCGTGCATCTTGCTACAATGCTCTGCCGAAAGAAAGCGTACAGGCTTTGATCGACTGCATGCAGGAATTTGAAAAACTTCATTAATAATATTTTCACCACAGATTACACAGACGGACGCAGATTTTTTAATTCTGTGAGAATCTGGGTAATCTGTGGTGAGTCTTTATAAACAGAATTAGATTATGAAAGTACTTGTAGCTACTGAAAAACCGTTTGCTAAAGTTGCAGTAGATGGTATCCGTAAAGAAATAGAAGCAGCCGGATTTGAGCTTGCTTTACTTGAGAAATATACTGATAAGGCTCAATTGCTGGATGCAGTAAAAGATGCTAATGCTATCATTATCCGTAGCGATATTGTTGATGCAGAGGTGCTGGATGCTGCTAAAGAATTGAAAATCGTAGTCCGTGCCGGTGCAGGATATGACAACGTTGACCTGGCTGCTGCCACTGCTCACAATGTATGCGTGATGAACACTCCGGGACAGAATTCTAATGCTGTTGCCGAACTTGCTTTGGGTATGATGGTATATGCTGTCCGTAACTTCTATAACGGAACTTCCGGTACAGAATTGATGGGCAAGAAATTGGGTATCCATGCTTATGGAAACGTAGGCCGCAATGTAGCTCGTGTTGCCAAAGGTTTCGGAATGGAAGTGTATGCTTATGATGCATTCTGTCCGAAAGAAGTAATCGAAAAAGATGGTGTGAAAGCACTTGATTCTGCAGAAGAATTGTACAAGACTTGCCAGGTGGTATCTCTTCATATTCCGGCAACTGCCGAAACAAAGAACTCTATCAATTATGCTCTGTTGAAAGATATGCCGAAAGGTGCTATGTTGGTAAACACTGCCCGTAAGGAAGTGATTAACGAAGCAGAACTAATCAAATTGATGGAAGATCGTGCAGACTTCAAATATATCACAGATATTATGCCTGCTGCTAACGCAGAGTTTGCTGAAAAGTTTGCCGGACGTTATTTCTCAACTCCTAAGAAGATGGGTGCTCAAACTGCTGAAGCAAATATCAATGCCGGTATTGCTGCCGCTCAACAAATTGTTGGCTTCCTGAAAGATGGTTGCGAGAAATTTAGAGTAAACAAATAAGATTCTGAATAAGTCTGCCGGATTTTTCAGGATAACTATGATAGTATCTGAATAAAAACAATCCGTTGCAGAATGTCTTTTTTAGAAATAAGTAGTATATTTGAGCCACAGATTTTCAAGAAGTCTGTGGCTTTAATTTTTTACATATAAAATACTAATATCATGGCAATAATCAAACCTTTCAAGGGCATTCGTCCTCCGCAAAACCTCGTAGAACAGGTCGCTTCACGTCCTTATGATGTATTGAACTCTGAAGAAGCCCGCGCAGAAGCGGAAGGTAACGAAAAGTCTCTTTATCATATTATTAAACCGGAAATAGATTTCCCTGTTGGTACGGATGAACACGACGAACAGGTGTATGCTAAAGCTGCCGAGAATTTCCAACTGTTTCAGGACAAAGGCTGGTTGGTGCAGGATAATAAGGAAAACTATTATATCTATGCCCAGACGATGAACGGGAAAACGCAATACGGACTGGTGGTCGGTGCTTATGTTCCCGATTATATGAATGGTATTATCAAAAAGCATGAGCTTACCCGTCGTGACAAGGAAGAGGATCGTATGAAACATGTACGTGTGAACAACGCAAACATTGAGCCTGTTTTCTTTGCTTATCCTGACAATGAGAAGTTGGATGTTATTATAAAGAAATATACAGCAAATAAGCCGGTTTATGACTTTATCGCTCCGGGTGATGGTTTTGGACATACTTTCTGGATTGTCGACCAGGAGGCAGATATTGCTGCAATTACTGCCGAATTTGCTAAAATGCCTGCCCTTTATATTGCTGACGGCCATCACCGTTCTGCCGCTGCTGCATTGGTGGGAGCAGAGAAAGCAAAACTGAATCCAAATCATCGCGGTGATGAAGAATATAATTACTTTATGGCTGTTTGCTTCCCGGCAAATCAGTTGACCATCATTGATTACAACCGTGTGGTGAAAGATCTTAATGGTTTGACTCCTGAACAATTCTTGGCTGCACTTGATAAAAACTTTGTAGTAGAAGAAAAAGGCGCGGACATCTATAAACCGTCCGGCTTGCATAATTTTTCACTCTATTTGGGTGGTAAATGGTATAGCTTGACCGCTAAGGCCGGTACGTATAATGATAACGACCCTATTGGGGTGCTTGATGTTACAATCTCTTCCAACCTGATTTTGGATGAAATTTTAGGCATAAAGGATCTGCGTTCTGATAAACGTATTGATTTTGTAGGTGGTATCCGTGGATTGGGAGAGCTCAAGAAACGTGTGGATAGTGGTGAAATGAAAGTGGCTTTGGCTCTCTATCCTGTATCTATGAAACAGTTGATGGATATTGCAGATACAGGCAATATTATGCCGCCGAAGACTACTTGGTTTGAACCGAAACTCCGTTCAGGGCTGGTGATTCATAAGTTAGATTAAGAAATATCTGTTATGCGAAAATCATTGTTGACGGGAATTATATCAATAGATGTGACGCTTGATTGATGTAGAAAAAATAGTGACGGGATATGCCCGGGATAGTGACGGTATCGTTGTGGTATACCGTCACTATTTTTATTGGATAGCGTCACTATTTTCAATCCCTCCAACTACCTATCATTGATAAGTGGAACATTAATATTTCCAAACGATAGATTGACTTTTCTTATTAAAGCCGTATCTTTGCAACATGACTGCTGAAGATACTTATAAAACCATCATTGAGCCTTCCGAAGGTATTTATACGGAAAAACGAAGCAAGTTCATTGCTATAGCCCTTCCTGTGCGTACTCTCGATGAGATAAAGATGCATCTTGAAACGTATCAGAAAAAGTATTATGATGCACGGCATGTATGCTATGCTTATATGTTGGGAGCTGCACGAAAGGATTTCCGTGCCAATGATAATGGAGAACCTTCCGGAACAGCGGGTAAACCCATTCTCGGACAGATAAACTCGAATGAACTGACGGATATACTGATTATAGTAGTCCGTTATTTTGGAGGAATCAAATTGGGAACGAGCGGATTGATCGTTGCTTACAAGGCTGCTGCTGCTGAAGCTATTGCTGCCGCTACCATTATAGAAAAGACGGTAGATGAGGAGGTGACGGTAATGTTTGAATATCCTTTTATGAACGATGTTATGCGCATTGTGAAAGAAGAAGAACCGGAGATTCTTAATCAGTCGTATGATATGGATTGTAGCATGACATTGCGGATTCGTCGTTCGATGATGTCTAAGTTGCGTGCACGTTTGGAGAAGGTGGAGACAGCGCGGATTCTTGATGATGAGAATATGTTGTAGGTAAAGTATTAGAGTGGTAATAGAGATAGAGAGTGGATCGCATGATAAATAAATGTCACATATTTTTTAGTCTGTTTTTAAGTTCCTTTGTATGGATAAGCGTTCAGGCGCAGGCACAAGTACAGGAGGCTCAAAAACTGGCTCCTAATAATATTCCTGTTCCGTGGTATTCGCAGAAAATCGCGGGATGTCCTTACTCGCATTGCTCTTTGGCTTCTTCGTTAATGGTCTTTGATTATTTTAAGGGAATGACGGCTGATACACAACGTACAGCCCAGGATGCAGAAAAGAAACTAATTGAATATCAGCGGAATTACTTTCTGAAAAAACGTGCTCCTTTCCGTCGCCGTACTTCGATAGGGCAGGGAGGATATTATTCTTTTGAAATTGATTCGTTGACACGTTATTATGAAAACATGATAAGTGCCGAACATTTCCAGCAGAAAGATTACCGGATATTGAAAGATTATATTGATCGTGGCATTCCTGTGCTTGTGAATGTGAGATATACAGGCGCAGTTCGTGGTTTGCGTCCCGGTCCGAGAGGGCATTGGATGGTACTTCGCGGCATTGATGATAAACATGTGTGGGTGAATGATCCCGGACGTTCGCCGGAGATGCGGACTAAAGGAGAAAACATCTGTTATCCTATTAAGAAACAGCCGGGTAACCCTTCCTATTTTGATGGTTGTTGGACGGGACGATTTATCATAGTCACTCCTAGAGAATGGATACGAAATTCCCTGTTTGCACAAGTAGGCAAGCTCCCTCCATTGGAGGAGGTGACTCATATAGTTCCTCCGGTTGTGTCGTCTGTAGCCTTACCGCAGGTTATCAATCAGTAGAAGCAACTCATAGTTAGGAAAATTCAGTAGTAGGATTAAGATAAAACATTTGTAGTAAAATAAAGAAGAACAAAAATATATGGCATTTGAAGCAACCAAAAAAGAATGGTGCGAACTCTATTCTTTCTTTCGTCTCTTAGCAGACGGAAAAGTAGTGTTAGGCACGGCAGAAGCAAAGGCGGGAGATACATTTTGGCCTGTTGCAATGATTCAACGGGAAGAACATGATGGAACACGTCAATATTATATTGAAGAAGATACGATTCGTATAGAAGGAGAGAATGGGAGTAAGTCCATGCCTCGTGAAGATTTTGGTATTGTAGCTGATCTGATATTGCAGGCAGTGAAATCTTCTTCGGAAAATGATGTTGCTTCTCCGGAAGGAGTAGAAGAGTTTTTAGACGAAGCTGCCATTTTCGATTTGGAAGCAAAAACAGAAGATCGTACAGATTTTTCCGTTGCATTTTGGCATCCGAAAGCTCCGTTAAGAGGGTTCAATGTCCGCTCACGATTGGGCGCAATGAATCCGTTGCTGGACGGAGGACGTGCAGCGAATCTTAAATTGGAACAGAGCGGAATCAAATTTGCTACTCCAACAGTGAATAAAATCAATGCTTTGCCTGAATCTCCGAATGAGGTTGCCGAACGGATGATGATGATCGAACGTTTGGGTGGCGTACTTAAATACGCTGATGTAGCCGACCGTGTGTTCCGCAGTAATCTGTTGATGATTGATCTGCATTTTCCACGTGTACTGACAGAAATGGTTCGTATCATGCATTTGGATGGCATCTCCCGTATTGGTGAGTTGACAGAAATTATCAAACAAATGAATCCGTTGAAGATTAAAGATGAACTAATCAATAAGCATAAGTTCTATGAATTCAAGATGAAGCAGTTCTTGATGGCATTAGCATTGGGAATGCGTCCTGCAAAGATTTACAATGGATTGGATTCGGCTGTGGAAGGTATTCTGTTGGTGGATGGAAGTGGAGAAGTGCTCTGTTATCATAAATCGGAAAAGCAAATAATGGAGGATTTCTTGTTTCTAAATACTCGTTTAGAAAAAGGATCTTTAGAGAAAGACAAATACGGATTTTTGGAGAGGGAGAATGGAGTCTATTATTTCAAACTGAATGCAAAGATTGGGCTGGTCAAACGGTAGAAAAGTACGAAGCATTGATGAGTCAAACTAATAATGATGACATACTTATATAAAATACTTGTTATCCATGAAAACAAATGAAGTTTTAGAGAACATGAAAGCACGCCGTAGCGTACGGGCTTATACAGGCCAGCAAGTTTCAGAAGAGGATTTGCAGGCCATTTTGGAAGCTGCAACTTATGCACCGAGTGGAATGCATTTGGAAACATGGCATTTTACAGCTATTCAAAATATGGATAAGTTGACAGAACTGAATGAACGGATTAAAGGAGCTTTTGCAAAAAGCGACGATTCTCGTTTGCAGGAACGTGGACATAGCAAGACTTATTGTTGCTATTATCATGCTCCGACTTTAGTGATTGTATCTAATGAGCCTACTCAATGGTGGGCTGGTATGGATTGTGCCTGTGCTATAGAAAATATGTTTCTGGCTGCCCAGTCTTTAGGTATCGGCTCTTGTTGGATCAATCAGTTGGGAACAACATGTGACGATCCGGAGGTTCGTGAATTTATTACTGCTTTAGGTGTTCCTGCCAATCATAAAGTCTACGGTTGTGTAGCTCTGGGATATGCCGATCCTAAGATTCCGATGAAAGAGAAAAAGATAAAAGCCGGTGCGATAACCATCGTGGAATAGAAATACCCGGCACTCTATTTGTGAAACGACATTTCATTATTCTTGAAGCGGTACCTTGATGTTCTTGGTCCGACACCTCAATACGCTTAAAGCGGTGTCTTACGATACTTAAAGTGGTGCTTTACACATTGTAAAGCGGCACTTTAGGACTCCTAAAACGCCGCTTTATTTTTATACTATCTTTTCCTGATTTAGGTAGACTGTCTGCCCTGTTTCAAAAGGACATATCAGTCAAAAGATCCATATCGGGTTGGCAACAGTTTGCGGTCTCCCAAGGTATTATCTACGCGAGCTACATTTATCCAGAATTTATTATCACGTACGCTTTCTATAGGATAGGCTGCTTTCTCGCGTGTATATGAGTGTTCCCAACGATCACTTACAATTTCGTATTCCGGATGAGGAGCATTAATCAATACATTATCATCTTTATCCGCTTCGCCATTCTTTACTTCTTGAATTTCTTTCCAGATATTCAGCATGACATCTACGAAATTGTCTAGTTCTGCCAGACTTTCACTTTCTGTCGGTTCAATCATCAACGTACCGTGGACAGGGAAAGAGAGGGTAGGAGCATGATAACCATAATCCATCAGACGTTTGGCAATATCATTCTCCGAGATACCTGCTTCCTCATGTACTTTCCGGCATTCCAGAATCATTTCGTGTCCTACGAAACCGTTGGCTCCCCGATAAACAACTCCATACGTATCTTTCAGACAAGTAGCCAGATAATTAGCGTTCAGGATCGCAATTTTAGTTGCCTGTGTCAGTCCTTCTGCACCCATCATACGGATATATCCGTATGTGATAGGCAGAATACCTGCACTGCCGAATGGGGCTGCCGATACTTGATTTTGTGAATTGCCGAAGATTCCGTGTCCGGGAAGGAAAGGAACCAGATGTTCGGCTACGCAGATAGGACCGACTCCCGGACCTCCGCCACCATGAGGGGAAGCGAATGTTTTATGAAGATTCAAGTGACAGACATCTGCACCGATGAATCCCGGATTGGTTAATCCTACCTGTGCATTCATGTTGGCTCCGTCCATATATACTTGTGCACCACAGGCGTGAATGATGTCGCAAATCTCTTTTATCTCGGTCTCGAAGATACCATGTGTAGAAGGATAAGTAATCATCAGTGCAGCCAATTCATCTTTATTTTCTTCAGCTTTTGCACGTAGGTCAGCCATTTCTACATTCCCCTGCTCGTCGCATGCACAGGTAACAGTTACGAAGCCTGCCTGTATAGCAGACGCAGGATTTGTTCCGTGAGCCGAAGCTGGAATCAAGACTTTGTTCCGGTGTCCCTGACCGATACTTTCGAGATAGGCACGAATTACACGAAGGCCTGCATATTCTCCCGCAGCACCCGAATTGGGTTGTAGGCTGACTCCTGCAAATCCGGTGATAACTTTCAAATCTTCACTTAGGTTCTTGATTAATTCACGATAACCTTCTGCCTGGTCTTCCGGGACCAGCGGGTGCATACCCATAAACTCGGGACGGCTTAAAGGCAACATTTCCGCGGCTGCATTCAGCTTCATTGTACATGAACCGAGGGAAATCATAGATTGTGCAAGAGAAATATCTTTGCGGTTCAGACGTTTGATGTAACGCATCATCTCTGTTTCCGTGTGATACTTGCTGAATACTTCGTGTGTCAGGAAAGGCGTTGTACGTTTCAAAGCCTTGTCGATATTGCTTCTTTCCGGAATATCGTCCACTTTCTGATAATCTTTTCCGGCGGCAATGGCAAAAATCGAGAGCAACACATTGGCAGCTGCCACGTCTGTTGTTTCGTCAATGCTGAAACCGACATTGCCATTTTCATAATAGCGCAGATTAACTTCTTTGGTAAGTGCTATCGTACGGATTTGCTGTGCCGAAACGTGTTCGGGCAATTCGAAACGTAAGGTGTCAAAGTATTGAGCGTTGACTTGTGTATATCCGCATTTCTTTAATTGCTTTTCAAGAAATACAGTAATGCTGTGTATACGCGATGCAATTGTAGTGATACCCTCCTGACCGTGATAAACAGCATAAAAGCCTGCCATAGTAGCTAATAGTGCTTGTGCGGTACAGATATTTGAAGTTGCTTTTTCCCGTTTGATATGTTGTTCACGTGTCTGTAAAGCCATTCGGTAGCAGAGCTTGCCATATTTGTCTTTGGACCATCCGATGATTCGTCCCGGCATATTCCGTTTATATTCATCTTTGGTAGCAAAGAAAGCAGCCGACGGACCGCCATAGAACATTGGAGTACCCAGACGTTGTGTGGTTCCGAATACAATATCTGCTCCCCATTCTCCCGGAGGAGTTAGCAGGGCGAGACTTAAAATATCAGCGGCAACAGCTACTTTGCAGTCTGCAGCATGTGCCTTTTCGGTAAATTCGGAATAGTCCTCTACGTTTCCATGTGAGTTCGGATATTGCAGAATACAGGCAAACACTTCCGGTGAAGGTTCAAAATCTTTATATTTGCCTACACGTAGTTCGATGCCTTGGGGTACGGCACGTGTAGTCATAACAGCTAATGTCTGCGGAAAAATATTCTCGTCTACGAAGACTGCGTTCGCATTGGCTTTCTGTTGTGCGCGAGAGCGTAAGGCATACATCATGCTTACGGCTTCGGCGGCGGCAGTTGCTTCGTCCAGAAGTGAGCAGTTGGCGAGTGGCATGGCAGTAAGATCACATACGGCTGTCTGGAAATTCATCAATGCTTCCAGACGTCCTTGCGATACCTCTGTCTGGTACGGAGTGTAAGAAGTATACCATACCGGGTTTTCGAATACATTCCGCTGGATAACGGCCGGAGTGATCGTGTTGTACCATCCCAAACCGATATATGTAGTATATAGTTTGTTTTTAGCTGCCAGTTCAGCGATGTGTTTTCCAAATTCGTATTCCGTCAGCGGACTAGTCAATGCTAGTGGCTCTTTCAGCCGTATATTGGCGGGAATTGTCTGATTAATCAGTTCGTCCAGTGAGTTCACGCCAATTTTGCGGAGCATTATGGCTGTATCTTGTTCATTGATGCCGATGTGACGGCTAGCTAACAAATCGGTTTTCATAATAATCAAGTATTAAATTAAGTGTTAAGTATCAAGTATTAAGTATTACCGCAGTTAATGGGCGATTCACCTTGTTAATACCTAATACTTGATACTTATTCTTTTTTTATTATCTAAAAAATGGGTTTTCAGCTTTCTCCATTCCGATAGTCGTGGGAGCACCGTGCCCCGGATAAACGACTGTTTCGTTGGGGAGAACAAATAAACGGCTGCAAATATGTTCTATCAGTTCATCGAAGTTACCTCCTGTGAGATCAGCGCGGCCGATGCTGCCTTGGAACAGGACGTCGCCGGAGAACATGCAGTTGTCTTCTTTGCAATAGTACACCAAGCTACCGGGTGAATGTCCGGGCACGTGTATCGCTTCCAGTTTGGTATGTCCGAAAGTGATGATATCTCCGTCATGCAGGTATTTGCCCAGTGGTACAGGTTCTTCCTGCAACTGAAAACCAAACATTCTGCTTTGTTTCGGTGCTTCGTCAATCCAGTACTCGTCTGCTTTGTTTGCTTCTGCCGATAATCCGAATTCTTTTAGCATGAACGGATTTCCGAAGATATGATCCAGGTGTAAATGAGTATTCAGCAGATGCTTTACATTCAGTTCATTGGTCAGAATGAACTTTTTCAGTGCCTGCTTTTCTTCTTCATAGAAACAGCCCGGATCAATTACGACTGCTTCTTTAGTGTCATCCCATAATACGTAGCAATTTACGGGAAACATATTAAATTCAAATCTTTTTATTTTCATGGTTTCTCTATGATTTATCATCTATCAGAACATATAGTCTTGTTTAAATCGGAACATATACCACTTTTTTTGTTTTAAAGAACTCTTCCTCGAAGTTGTCGCTCAAGCTATGAATGACCGTTTTATGTTTGAACGGCATTGTTTCGTGCTCCAGTTCACCGCCTTTGAGACAGATAAGTCCGTTGGGCAATGCATTCTGTTGTTTCGAAGAGATATTCTTTTTGATAATCTTAATCAAATCCGCCAAAGGCATTACGGCACGGCTGACAACAAAGTCGAACGTTTGTTTCTCCTCTTCTGCACGGGCATGGCGGAAAATCACATTTTTCAGTCCGATGGCATTTGCCACTTCGGTTGCTACACGTACTTTCTTGCCGATGCTGTCTACGAGGTGGAATTTTACCTCGGGAAACAGGATTGCTAAAGGAATGCCGGGAAAACCTCCTCCTGTACCCAAGTCCATGATGCTGGTTCCGGGGCGGAATTGGATGACTTTGGCAATGCCTAATGAATGGAGCACATGATGCTCATATAAATTCTCAATGTCCTTGCGGGAGATAACGTTGATTTTTGAATTCCAGTCAGTGTAGAGGTCGTATAGAGCTGCAAATTGTTTGCGCTGCTCTTCCGTCAGATCAGGAAAATATTTCAGTATGATTTCCACTGTTTGAATTTTGAATTATAAGTTTTGAATGATAGATGTGGATGAATATCCTATTCTGTCACATGGAAGTGATAACAACAGGATATTCATTGGTGTTCAGCTTTTTATGATTTTTAATTTTTCAGTTCTCCCAGAATTGGGTTACTGCCTAATAGATGTTCCATCATAGCAAATGGGATTGTTACCTTTACAGGTCCCATAGAATAAGGAGTGATATCATATACATTATAATAGAAGGTGACTCCTTCTTTGCTTAGGTAGAAATTCTCTGTCGGAGTGATGTCACCGGTTGAAGCATATCCCATGTCTTCCAATGCTTCGTGAGTGGTCACTTTGTTATCTGCCATGAGCTGATTCCAGATCAGGTCGGTCAATGCATCTTTGTAGTCTCCGACAAAAATATCATCGAGACGGAGCGGACGCATCAGGGTGAGGTCCATATTTAAATAAGTTGCCATGTAAATTCCATGTGCACCTCCGGTATATTCGTTATAGTCGATGCGATATACAAGTAGGTCTTTATCATACAGTTGCACATGGCTTTCTATACCTTTATAATAAGAATACCAGGCACCGATGGATGATTCGTCTTCCTTGTCTTTCTCATCCTCGGTATACATAGGCTCGAGATCGCGACGGTATTCACTGATATAATTCTCGGTATATTGCTTTACAACTTCTTCCGGTTTTTCACCGATGTATTTATCACCGAAACAGGCCGAAATGAAATAAGTATTCAGACTGTCTTTCAGCATATCATCCGATGATTTTACCGGATAAGCAAAATTAATAATAATATTGCAGGCCGGTTTGGCTGTATCATTGAAGAGGTGCGCTGTCTTATTCACTTGAATGCTATCAAACTGTAACGCACCTGTGTTTTTGTTCATCTTGTCATGACAAGAAAACAAAAAGCCGCTTACCGAAAGTATAATTGCAAGCAGACTGACATATTGTTTTTTCATACCCGTTTTTTCTGTAAATTCAACATTTGTTTTATCATTCACTATTGACAAATATAGATGAAATTCGTGAATCGGGCTAATAAAAACAGAAAAATTTGCAGCTATTTATCCCCTAAAATGGGATTGGCGGATATTATCCGCCAATCAATGCTTGCAAACTTTAGTGATATCTACTGTGAATCCATCTTCAGCAGGCATAAACTTCCCTTTCATTTTGAGAAATTCGATAAGGGTATCTACATCCATGTTTTCTGCCGAGCAAGTATAAAAACATTGCTGTGAGCCAAACTTCTTAATGATTGCTTCCCGCAATGATGATTCCGAGTAGCTATTTCCTTCCATCATGTGGAGGACTTCATGAGCATGTAATTGTTCCATAATCTTTTTTTTCTGCAAAGATAGGGCAGAGATTACTCAGAAACTGTAACATATGTGACAAAACTGCATAATATTCATTGAAAATTGAAAATAACCATTTCACTATACGTTCCTATTCTGAAAGGTGGTCCCCAAAGAGATAATCCGGAAGATACATACACGTGACTGTTTCCCCATTGGCGATAACCGTGGCTTTGCTCGAATATAGATTCGGTCACCCAACTAATAGGCCATATTTGTCCGTGGTGTGTATGCCCGCTGAATTGCAGGTCGATGCCGGCAGCTTCTGTTTCTTCTAAATCAAAAGGTTGATGATCCAATAAAATGATAGGTTTGCTTTTATTGACATTCACCATTAATTCTTGCAGGGAACGACGCTTGCGGTTATGGCGGTCATCACGTCCTATCAGTTGGATGCCATTAGGAAGTGTGACTACTGAATCGCGCAATAATTGTATTGGAGTGCTTTTTATATATCGGATACTTTCATCGATACCACTAATGTATTCGTGATTGCCGAGAACCATATAGATACCCATAGGAGCTTTCAAGTCGCCCAATTCTTCCGCCATATTCTCTGTATAAAGAGGTACGACGCTATTATCAATCAAGTCGCCACTAATCAGTATCAAGTCGGGATGCTGTGCATTTATCATTTCCACATATTTTTTTAATGCGGCTTTCCCTGTACCATTTCCCAAGTGAACATCGCTGATTGCAACGATTTTAATTGCTTGGGGAGTATCTTCATATTGTTTATTGGTTAAAATGCTGACTACATTGGTTTCCGGATGATGATAGTTATACACTCCATATCCCAGCAGTCCCAACGTGAACACTAAAGACAGATAGAACCTATATTTGCAGACAACTTTGAATAATTTCAAGATATCAAACAAAAGTAGGAATAATGCCATGTATAAAGTAAATATCAGCCAACTTGTTCCAATGGTGTACATCGAATGGGAGATAAAGACAGGTATCTCAAGGTTACGAGCCAGCATCGTGCCGAAAAAGGATAAAGCACATATCCAGAATAAAACGGTCAGGAATATTTTTACTCCGAGAGATTTAACCTTCAGAGCTTGTTTTGCTCTGATAAATATGTAGGCATTACCTACCAGATAAAGAGTGATAATAATCAGTAAATATGTAAGCATAGTGTTTACTTAAAAATCAGAGGAATTATTGGGGCAAAGATAGGTTTTATTGTTGAGTAAAAAGAGTTAATAGTGCTGATATGACTCTAAAATAGCCAAATAAAGGAAAGGGAATGGTGTCTGTAACGGATTGATTGAATCTTAATTACGAAAAATTATAGGAAAATCTGTTTTTATTCTTATCTTTGTCCTCTGAAATGAAAAGACTAGCCTAC
This sequence comes from Bacteroides celer, assembly GCF_002632415.2. Taxonomy (NCBI): domain Bacteria; kingdom Pseudomonadati; phylum Bacteroidota; class Bacteroidia; order Bacteroidales; family Bacteroidaceae; genus Bacteroides; species Bacteroides celer. The sequence continues at coordinate 2,700,038 of NZ_CP178209.1, forward strand.
ATAACAGCACTCATCCTCTCTCTCCTGATTATCTATTCAGGAGGCGGAGTCTCTATTGTGCGTTATTGCTGCGCCCGTTGTGAAACGGTGCAGAGCTGTTGTGATACAGGCTGTCCGAAGTGTAAAAAGGCTCATACTTGTGATTCAAAAAAAGGTTGTAAAGATAAAGGTTGTACAGCTACTATCTATAAGCTCGATTTGATGAAACATGCTACTGAACTGACAACATCTGCTTTAGTAGTCGATCTTTTGTGTGAGCATTTTTGCTATCTGTTGACTCCGACCTATGCGGATAAACCGGTAGAATATGATAGTCTGACCTCTCCGCCACCTCTCTGTTCGAGGCAGAAGCTGGCGTTATATTCCACTTATATTATTTAGCCACTATTTCTTTCTTATTTATTCCTTTGCTTTCTATTGAATATGAAAGTAAAGCAAAACTGAATGCAACTAAGTTGCATGAGAAATGAATTAATTTTGTATCTCGAAAGTAACTTTAGAAAGAATGAAATATATGATAATAGGACTGTTCCTGTTATTTGCCGGTAATATATATGCGCAAGTACGGGGAACAGTGAAAGATAGTGCTGGGGAGGCTATTCCGGGTGCAAATGTGTTCTGGATGAATACAGGACAAGGAGTGACAACTAAGGAAGATGGTAGTTTTTCTATTGTAAAACCTTCCAAAAGCCACATGTTAATAATCAGTTTTATTGGTTTCCAGAATGATACCATTCATGTGAGCAGTAAAAATCAGCAGTTGGATATTGTGCTTCGTGATGGAGTGGAATTGAATGAGGTGAATATTGTCACTCGCAAATTAGGAACGATGAAATTACGCAGTAGCGTGATGAACGAAGATATGATAAGCAGTGCTGAACTGAGTAGAGCTGCTTGTTGTAATCTGGGTGAAAGTTTTGTGACCAATCCTTCGGTAGATGTGAGCTATTCTGATGCAGCAACAGGGGCCAAGCAGATTAAATTGTTGGGACTGTCCGGCACTTATGTGCAGATGTTGACGGAAAATATTCCGAATTATCGTGGAGCGGCTTCTCCTTATGGACTAGGGTATGTCCCGGGTCCGTGGATGCAGAGTATACAAGTTTCCAAAGGAACATCTTCAGTAAAGAATGGTTATGAAGCCATCACGGGACAGATTAACGTGGAATTTAAGAAGCCGCAGTTGCCGGAAGCCGACTGGGTATCTGCCAATCTTTTTGCAAGCACTACCAACCGGTATGAAGCCAATGCAGATGCTACATTGAAACTTTCCAAACGGTGGAGCACTTCTCTGCTGGCGCATTATGAAAATGAGACTAAAGCACATGATGGTAATGATGACGGATTTGTGGATATTCCTCAAGTAGAGCAGTATAACGTGTGGAACCGATGGACATATATGGGCGACCATTATGTTTTTCAGGCAGGTATCAAAGTTCTTTCCGAAACACGTACCAGCGGACAAGCCAATCATGGAGGGGCAATACACTCCGGTGATTTATATAAAGTGGGGATTGATACGGAACGTTATGAATTCTTCACCAAGAATGCGTACATATTTAATAAGGAGAAGAATACGAATCTGGCTTTGATTCTTTCCGCTACTTTGCACAATCAGGATGCTACGTATGGGCGCAAACTGTATAATGTGGATCAAACCAACGTTTATGCTTCGCTGATGTTTGAAACGGAATTTAATCCGCAGAACAGTTTTTCCGCAGGATTAAGCTTCAATTATGACGCTTACGACCAGCATTATCGTTTGGAGAATAATACGGATAATCCTCTCAAAGCTTTTGAAAAGGAAGCTGTTCCCGGTGCATACGTGCAATATACGTTGAACCTGAATGATAAATGGATGGTGATGGCGGGTTTGCGTGGAGACTACAGTAACGAACATGGTTTCTTTGTGACTCCGCGTGCACATCTTAAATACAATCCGAATGATTATGTGAACTTCCGTCTTTCTGCCGGAAAAGGGTATCGTACCAATCATGTGCTGGCAGAAAACAATTATCTGCTTTCCAGTAGTCGTAGGGTAGAAATAGCTAAGAATCTGGATATGGAAGAAGCATGGAATTACGGTGCTAGTGTATCTACTTATATTCCTATATTCGGCAAGACGCTGAATGTAAATGCGGAATACTATTACACGGATTTCTTGAAACAAGTAATAGTGGATATGGATAGCAACCCTCATGAAGTGGCTTTCTATAATTTGGATGGACGTTCTTACTCGCATGTATTTCAGGTGGAAGCAAGTTATCCTTTCTTTAAAGGATTTACCTTGACAGGAGCCTACCGACTCACGGATGCAAAAACGACTTACAAGGGAGTGCGAATGGAGAAACCTCTAACCAGCAAATACAAAGGCTTGCTCACTGCTTCCTACCAGACTCCGCTGGGAATTTGGCAGTTTGATGCAACACTGCAACTGAATGGTGGAGGTAGGATGCCTACTCCTTATGAATTGGGAGATGGACAGTTGTCTTGGGAACGCCGTTATGGTAGTTTTGAGCAGTTGAGCTTACAGGTGACACGTTACTTCCGCCGCTGGTCTATCTATGTAGGAGGCGAGAACCTGACCAATTTCAAACAAAAGAATCCGATTATCGATGCGGCAAATCCTTGGGGAAGCAACTTTGATTCCACGATGATATGGGGACCGGTACACGGGGCAAAAGGATATATCGGAATACGTTTTAATTTAGCTAGGAATAGTGAGTAAAAACAGAAGAATAGTGAGTAGCGAAACGATCGCATAGAAAATAAAGAATACTAATTTTAAACTGATAGGAAAAATGAAAACAAAAAGATGGATGGCCACTTGCGTGGTGGCTCTTTTGAGTGTAGCAGCTGTATTGGCAAAAGATATTCGTGTAGTCGTATTTAAAGTGTCCCAGATGCATTGTGAGAAATGCGAAAAGAAAGTAAAAGACAATATGCGTTTTGAAAAAGGATTGAAGGATATTGCGACCGAAGTAAAAACTAAATTGGTGACTATCACATATGATGCTGAAAAAACGAATGTAAAGAACTTGCAAGCAGGATTTAACAAGTTTAATTATGAAGCTGAATTTGTAAAAGAAACAAAGAAAGACGATCAGAAGACTGATAAGAAGTAATTGAACAAATACCTGTATTAGCTTGTTTCTATAAACAAACAATGGTTCTTCCCCGACTTCTTTCCGGGAGGAAGGGAAGACCATAAATAATAATTATATGGGTAACACAATAAAAAAGGCATTTCCTGTGCTTAATATGCATTGTGCAGGATGTGCCAATAATGTAGAAAAAACAGTGAAAAAATTGCCGGGAGTCATTGAGGCTTCCGTTAATTTTGCTACCAATACATTGACCGTTTCTTATGAGAAAGACCAGCTGACTCCCGGAGAAATCCGTGCGGCTGTGCTTGCGGCAGGTTATGATCTGATTGTGGAAGAAGCCCACAAAGAGGAACGCCGGGAAGAGGAGCAGCAGATGCGTTACACTCGTTTGAAGTGGAAAGTGATTGGGGCTTGGATTTTGGTAGTACCGTTGTTGGTATTTTCCATGATACTGATGCATGTACCATACTCTAATGAGATTCAAATGCTACTTGCTATCCCTGTCATGGTCTTTTTTGGAGGTGGTTTCTTTACCGGGGCTTGGAAACAGGCTAAACTGGGACGGAGCAATATGGATACACTGGTTGCACTTAGTACTTCCATTGCTTTTCTGTTCAGTCTGTTCAATACTTTTTTCCCCGAATTTTGGTATGCTCGCGGATTGGAACCGCACGTCTATTATGAGGCTTCTGCAGTGATTATCGCTTTCGTTCTTACCGGAAAATTGATGGAGGAGCGTGCTAAAGGCAATACCTCGACTGCTATTCGCAAGTTGATGGGAATGCAGCCTAAAGTTGCCCGGGTTCTGCGCAATGGAGTGGAAGAGGAGATTTTGATCGAGAACCTCCAGATAGGTGATATGGTTGTTGTACGTCCGGGAGAACAGATACCTGTGGACGGTCAACTCTCCGAAGGCGATTCGTATGTTGACGAAAGCATGATTAGTGGTGAACCGGTTCCGGTAGAAAAGAAGAAAGGCGATAAAGTCTTGGCAGGAACGATCAACCAGCGTGGCTCATTTATCATACACGCCACACAGGTAGGTAGTGAAACGGTGCTTGCCCGCATCATTTCCATGGTGCAGGAAGCACAGGGTAGCAAAGCTCCCGTGCAACGTATCGTCGACCGTATTACTGGAATTTTCGTACCTGTCGTATTGGGTATTGCCATCCTGATATTTGTTTTATGGGTTGCCATCGGTGGTAGTGAATATATCTCTTATGGTATTCTGTCGGCTGTTTCTGTTCTTGTCATTGCTTGTCCGTGTGCTTTGGGACTTGCTACGCCTACTGCATTGATGGTGGGAATAGGTAAAGCTGCCAGCCAGCATATTCTGATTAAAGATGCAGTAGCTTTGGAACAAATGCGTAAAGTGGATGTCGTTGTACTGGATAAAACCGGGACATTGACTGAAGGACACCCTACTGCTACCGGATGGTTATGGGCACAATCGCAGGAACCTCATTTCAAAGATGTGCTTTTAGCCGCAGAAATGAAATCGGAGCATCCGCTTGCCGGTGCTATCGTTTCTGCACTTCAGGATGAAGAGAAAATAAAACCTGCTACGTTGGATAGTTTCGAAAGTATTACGGGAAAAGGAATCAAAGTCTCTTATGAAGGACATACCTACTGGGTAGGTAGTCATAAACTCCTAAAAGATTTCAGTGCGACAGTAAATGATGTGATGGCTGAAATGCTGGTTCGCTATGAATCGGATGGCAATGGTATTATCTACTTTGGACGCGAAAACGAGTTATTGGCTATCATTGCTGTTTCTGACCCGATAAAGGCTACTTCTGCCGAAGCGGTAAAAGAACTGAAACGTCAAGGTATTGACATCTGTATGTTGACGGGTGACGGGCAGCGGACGGCATTAGCTGTTTCTTCCCGTTTAGGAATTGAACGTTTTGTTGCTGACGCTCTGCCGGACGATAAGGCCGAATTTGTGCGCGAGCTTCAAATGCAGGGAAAGAAAGTCGCTATGGTAGGAGATGGTATCAATGATTCGCAGGCTCTAGCACTGGCTGACGTGAGCATTGCCATGGGGAAAGGAACTGATATTGCTATGGACGTAGCTATGGTAACCTTGATGACATCGGATTTATTGCTGCTTCCTAAAGCTTTTCAGCTGTCAAAGCAGACGGTCAAACTGATTCATCAGAATCTTTTCTGGGCGTTTATTTATAATCTGATCGGGATTCCTATTGCTGCCGGTATCTTATTTCCATTGAACGGTTTGTTATTGAATCCGATGTTGGCAAGTGCTGCAATGGCCTTCTCCAGTGTGAGTGTAGTGCTCAATTCATTGAGCTTGGGAAGAAAATGAGTAAGCGACTGTAAAAAGAAAACAAACTGTAAGTAAATAATAAACGGTGAATACTTTGCGGATCATGCGCAATTTGTTCACCGTTCGTTTTTTTGTAATTCGTTGTTTATAATTTTATCCTCTATCGCTCTTCATAAGAATTATCTGTTTCTGAATTCCAATGGCGTCATTCCTACGTACCGCCTAAAATACTTACCAAAGAATGAGGCGCTGGGGAAGTTTAAAGAATAAGCTATTTCTTGGATAGTCATATTAGTGCCTTTCAGTTTCGCTTTGGCATCCATGATTACAATATAAGCAATGGTGTCCAATACACTTTTACCTGTCACTTGTCTCACGGTTGTGCTTAGATGCTGAAGCGAGATTCCCAGTTTGTCTGCGTAGAATTGTGCACGACGTTCATTCTTATAATTCTCGGTGATGGCTTGAATCAATTCCCGGCAGATTTCCTTTTTGCGATTCGAACTGCTGTTCTCACCCGGAAATTTATGATATATCAGTCGTATGCTTGTCAGGATAGTCTGAAGGGATAACTCAACCAATTCGGAATCCATTTCGAAGTTCTCATTGCAACTGGCCCGTGATAATAGAGCAAAATAGTCTTTCAGATAACTGGCTACTTCTTCATTAAGAGGAACCACCGGTTGCTCTATCAGTTTGGGATATGCATTACCGATATTCTTCATCAGATTGATTCGTCCGGCACAATGGGCAGAGAAGCCGGCAAAGCAAAGACATACTTTTTCTGTTCTCTCCCGAAACTGGATGATTGTTCCCGGTAACAATGTTATCAGGTCATTAGGACGAATTTCATAATCAAGCAGATTGATGGAGGCTTTCATCGAACCTTCGGTACAGATGGCAACAATACATGCCTGCAACCGGCACGATTGCTTATAAATATTGAGAATGTCTTCCGTAACATTCGTCCATGCTAATACTTCGGTAGGCAAGTCTACCTGTGGAAAGTCCATTTTCATAGTTGTGTTTGTTATATTAGGCCAACAAATGTACACATTTTCTTTTTATTTCTTACCTTTGTTTTCATGAAAACAGTTTTTATTGATTGGAATTTTATCCCATATGCCGAAGCATGGCAACGGCAGACAGAATGGTTTGATGAGATTGTCCGGGCAAAAGTTCAGGGCGGGAGTTATGAAAATCGTGTCGTAATGTGCGAGCATCCCCATGTTTATACATTAGGGCGTAGCGGGAAAGAAAATAATATGCTGTTGAGTGGTGAACAGCTGAAAGCTATTGACGCTACTCTTTATCATATTGATCGGGGAGGGGATATTACCTATCATGGCCCCGGACAACTGGTATGCTATCCGATACTGAATCTTGAAGAATTTCAGTTAGGATTGAAAGAATACGTCCATCTGTTGGAAGAAGCGGTGATTCGTGTATGTGCTTCTTATGGCATTGAAGCCGGACGTTTAGAGAAAGCAACAGGAGTGTGGCTGGAGGGTGATACGCCCCGTGCACGTAAGATTTGTGCTATCGGAGTGAGGAGCAGTCACTTTGTCACTATGCACGGACTGGCTTTGAATGTGAATACGGATTTGCGTTATTTCAGCTATATCCACCCTTGTGGGTTTATAGATAAAGGCGTCACTTCTCTTCGTCAGGAATTAAAGCACGATGTGCCGATGGACGAAGTGAAGCAACGTCTCGAAGATGAGCTTAGAAAACTATTCCAACTCCCAGCTGCCAAGTGCGGTGCATAAAGCAATCCTTGTCAGCCAAGGCATAAGAGAAGTCTGCACGTATCGGCCAGAAGTTGATTCCGCAGCCTAAAGTGCCGTAGTTACCTATTCCTTTGTCTTTGTCTCCAAAATGGTATCCTGCACGGACAACACCATATTTCAGGAAATTATATTCGGCTCCTATACCGGCCTGTAAATGACGGATTTCAGAAGGAAGCAGGTAATTAAAGTCGAGCGCAACCTGCAAACGATTTTCTATACTGAATGGCAGGTCGATCGTACCTCCTAAGCCTAATCTGGCAGGTAACTTCTGTCCATCCAGTTTTTTGCCTAAGTTGGCAGCTTGGAAACCAATGCTCCAGGAAGCCATTTCGTCCAACAGAGCCATGCTGCGATAGTAAGTCGCACCGAAGTCCAGGCAAACACTATTCTTGGTGTCTGCACCTTCTGCGGCTTTGGCTTGCAGGTATCTGAACGTTAATGACATAGATAGATTCTTGGCTACATTTCTGAAATAGGCAGCTTCCAGATCCCATATATGCGGACGGTAATCAAATACTTTGGGATCTTTGAAATGCCGGAAACCTATAGCAAATCCATGTATGCCTTCCCTGCCGATCCGATAGAAAAGGGAGGCACTATGTAGCGCATAGTCTTTGTTGATATTGGCGTATGAATAACTCGCCCCCATCACTTCCTGTGAGAAGGCGATGGTAGAAGCATTATGAAAGATAGCTGTACTACCGTTATCGGTGGTAGCTAATCCTGTACCTGCCATACCTGCCGATTGGGCGTCCGGAGTAAGTTCCAGAAAGTAGGCGTTTGCCATTTCTTGTGCTCCCAGCAAAGTAGGGAATAAGCACAAGATGAGAAGGAAATGTTTTACTCGTTTCATAATCAGTTATTTTTAGAGTGAGACATCCGGACAACACGTATGCCTGTCCATGATTTATTGTTGTTTAGCATGTGATTGAGAGGTTCATCGCTGACAACTACTTTTCCCAATGTAGAAGAAGCGTGTAGCAGGTGCAGTTTTCCCTCTTTATATGCTGCTATTCCCACATGAGCTATATCCAATCCGGACATTTTCGTTGTAATAGCAATAATATCTCCATTCATAATCCAAGGCAATCCGGCTTCCGGCAGTTCGCTTTTCGGCAACCAATGTACGACTTTTCCGGAGATTGCTTTTTCATATTCGGCCATTTGTCGTACATTTTCCGGCGAATCAGCCAATTTTTTATATTGCTTGGGATGGGTAGACATATACGAAAGAGAGATTTTCTGGGTATGTGCACTGTTTTTGGCAGTAATGTCGGTGAGGAATCCGTGGCGGATTCCGTTCTCTATCCATTCGGAAGTATAATGCAACCGGGAAGGATATCCGTTGATGATGCCGTCCCGATAACGTATTTTTTGCAGATTGTCGGCAAAGGAAGAACCGAGTGCCTGTGCCAACGTGTATTCTACGAAAGTGAGGCAATCTACGGCATCGGTCCGGATCACTAATGATTCTTCTCCGTCTTGATCTAATGTGTTAGCCACGTATTTAGTTCCCAGGTAAGATTTCCCGATTCGTAACATGGGTTCGGGATTTTCCGGGAATACAACGCCGTCGCGCAACCATTTCTCCAACTCCTGTGTCCATTGTTGCTTATATTTAAAATGATCCTGAAATCCCCAGCCATGTCCTCCGGTAGGATAAACATGGAGAGTTGCCGGAACCTTGTTTTTTTGTAAAGCGAGGTAATAGTTCACTCCGTGATAAGGTGCTACGGAAGGGTCGTCGGAGGTAAGAGCGATAAATGCTTGTGGAGTATCGGGCGTTACTTGCAATTCGGCAGAAAACTTCTGTATTTGTTCCATTGTTGGATTTTTGCCTAGCAATGCAGTTCTTGTATTTCCCCGGGTGACTTGCATCATCGTAACTACCGGATAAAGTAATATCTGAAAGTCCGGACGTGTTTCCGAATTGTAGTGAGTGGCGAGTGTAGCAGTTAAATGCCCTCCCGCAGAGGCTCCCATTAATCCTACCTTGTAAGGATCGACATTCCATTCTTTGGCATGTTGGCGTACCATGCGAATGGCTTGTTCGGCGTCTGATACGGGGACTTCCCAATGTCCGTTCGGCATCCGGTATTTTAATACCATATAGGTAATACCTTGTCCGCAGAACCAGGGAGCCATATCATACCCTTCTCCATCCATACCCAGTCCACGATAACCGCCTCCGGGACACATGATAATAGCCATTCCATTCGGCTTTTCCGGATGGTAGACCGTCAGGGTGGGATGCGTGACATTCGTGACAAAATGAGGACGCGTTTCCTGCTCTTCTCCGGTTAGTCCACTGGAGTTGGGAGCACCGTCGGGCCACAAAGGTAGCTCGACGGGCTGCTGCGCAAATGATATGGCAGTTACAAGTGATACTATAATGGATAATAGTCTCCTCATAATTATTTATTTAACTTTCATTGAAGCCTTTATAAAGTAAAGAATCAGTAAGGCATACGCTCCTAATGCCAACACTTCTGACCAAGTATTGTTCAACCATGCCTCATTAACCAGATTGATTCCACCAAAGCGCATCGCGGCACTGATTACTCCCATCAATGCACCTCCGGCAATGAAACCGGATGCCAGTAAAGTTCCTTTTTCACCTCTTTCCGTATTCAGAGATGCATCTTTGCTACGTGTTGTAACAAACCAATTCACTGCTCCACCCACTACCAACGGCACATTCAGTTCCAACGGAATAAACATACCCAATGCGAAAGCTAATGCAGGAATTTTACAAAGAGTCAGAATAATAGCTAAGACAGCCCCAATACCATATAACAACCAGGGTGCACCTACACCACTCATCAGCGGTTCGATAACGGCCGCCATCGCATTTGCTTGCGGAGCAGCCAGTGCGCCACTTGTAAATCCGTATGTCTTATTCAGGATAATCATTACACCGCCTACTGTTGCAGCCGATACGATTGTTCCCAAGAACTTCCATGTTTCCTGTTTGGCAGGCGTGCTTCCGAGCCAGTAACCAATCTTCAAGTCGGTGATAAAACCTCCTGCCATCGATAGTGCGGTACATACTACACCACCCATTACCAATGCGGCAACCATGCCCGAAGGACCTTTCAGTCCGACAGCTACCATCACTACGGAAGCCAAAATCAGTGTCATCAATGTCATTCCCGAAACCGGATTAGTACCAACAATCGCAATGGCATTAGCTGCTACTGTGGTGAACAGGAAAGAGATACCGGCAACCAGAACAATGGCTACCAATGTATGCAACAGATTCCCTTGCATGACATCAAGGTAGAAGAATAATACGATTAAGATCAGTGTGATGATGGAACCGATGGCGATAATCTTCATGGAAAGATCCCGTTGGGTACGGATAATGCTCTTCTCTACATTCCCTTTACCGCCCATCTCTTTGGCTGCCAGTCCGACAGCGCTCTTGATGATGCTCCAGGAACGGATAATACCGATCACACCCGCCATAGCGATACCGCCGATACCGATGCTCTTGGCATAATATTTGAATATTTCTTCCGGACTCATCATACCTACGGTAGAGGTGATTTCCGGATTCCATGCATTCAGTACACTGTCACCCCAGATAGCAGACATTCCCGGAATGATAATCCACCACACAGCCAATGAACCGGCACAAATGATGGAAGCATATTTCAGTCCGACGATATATCCCAAACCAAGCACGGCGGCACCGGTGTTTACCTTGAATACCAATTTTGCCTTTTCTGCCAGCATTTCTCCGGCACTACAAACACGGGTGGTAAAGTTCTCGTTCCACCATCCGAATGTCGCTACGATGAAGTCATATAATCCGCCGATCATACCTGCCATCAATAACGGTTTAGCCTGGCTGCCGCCTTTTTCTCCGGAGATCAACACCTGTGTAGTGGCTGTTGCTTCCGGGAAAGGATATTTTCCATGCATGTCGCTGACGAAGTATTTACGGAAAGGGATCAGGAATAGAATACCCAATACGCCACCCAATAAAGAGCTGATGAATACCTGCATGAAGGTAACCGTCATCTCGGGATATTTAGCTTGGAGAATATAAAGAGCGGGGAGGGTGAAGATTGCTCCGGCAACGATTACTCCGGAACAAGCTCCGATAGACTGGATAATCACATTTTCGCCCAACGCATTTTTTCTTTTGGCAGCTCCGGAAACTCCTACGGCAATGATCGCAATTGGAATAGCTGCTTCAAATACCTGTCCGACCTTCAACCCCAGATAGGCAGCGGCGGCCGAAAAAAGGATTGCCATGGCAATACCCCATGCTACTGACCAGATATTAACTTCCGGATGATTTTTAGAGGGACCCATCAACGGGTTGTACACTTCCCCGGGTTTCAACTCTCTGAACGCATTCTCGGGTAACCCGGTGAATTTGTCTTCTTCTTGTTTCATAGTTTTTATAATTTGCTAATGTGTTAATTTACATTTCCGTCCTCAAAGTAAACAAAAAAAAAGGAGAACCGAAAGATTCTCCTTTATGTAATAGTCTATTTTTTCCTACTTTGCATCTTTTGCCGTCATATCGCCCTCGATATACAATCTTACCATCTCTGTTTTGGCGTTGGTACGCAAGGTGATTGATTTTTTGAAATGTCCCGGATATTTGCCTGTTCCGTTATAAGTCACCTTGATTGTTCCCTTTTTGCCCGGCATGATGGGCTCCTTTGTATATTCGGGTACTGTACATCCGCAAGAGGCTACAGCCTGATGGATCACCAGAGGGGCATCGCCGATATTAGTAAAGGTAAATGTGCAACTGACAACCGGGCTGTTTTCAGAAAACTTACCGAAATCGTGAGTTGTTTTGTCAAACTTGATATCTGCATTTGTTTGCGCAAATGCAAAGCTTACGCCCATTACTAACAGGGTCATTAAAAAAAGTATCTTTTTCATTTTTCCTTCTCTTTTTGATTACAAACGACAAAGATAATGCTTTTCCCCTAAAATATACTTTATGGAGTGCGAAATAGTATTAAACGATTCTCTTTTGCTATTTTGAGAGTTGGAATCCGAGCATCATTCCATCGTAATTTTCGGCCAGTGAACTAACTGTTTTCAGTGCGGTACTGCTGCTTTTGCTGCCGATGAAAGCCATTAATTTCAACAGTTTGTCCGAGTTGAACAGTAACTCCAGTGAACTGGAACTGCAATTTACTTTAGCGTGCAGATTCAGAAGTTTCAAATACTTCAAATCAACTTGTTTGGTTGAAGCATTGTAGGAGTAAGTGCCTTTCAATGTTTTCTTGCCCACCGTGCTGGTGAAAGTACTGTCGGCATTGAAAGTGAAACTCATTTGGCCGTCTTTAATACCTATTTTGCTTAATTGTTCGTTCAGCTTATTTTCAGCCATAGTGGCTGCGGCAGCTCCGCCTGCTTTCATTAGTAAGTTATCCGATTCGAACTCTACGGCCGAACCTTTGTAGTTCCATGTTCCGGTCATGTCGATAGATTCGGTGGTTCCGGTGATGGCATTCACTACTTTTGAAATGTTGTCCTTATTTAATAAGTCGGACCATGATTGCGCCTGGCTGTTAGTCGCCATCAGCATAAATACTGCCATAAAGGCAATAGATAAAAAACTCTTTTTCATTTTCATTCTTCTTTCATTTAACATTGAGATCCTTGTTTATGTTTTCTATGTAGTTGAGTATATCAATACGTCCTGTGCGGTCTTCCGAGGAAGATACGAAGTGAGGAGGGAGCTCTTCCCATTGTTTACTCAACTCACGTAAATAGGCATTGATATTCATTTTTAAACGTCCACCTTTGAGTTTATCGGCTTTGGTAAAGATGATAGAGAAGGGGATACCGTTCTCGCCCAGCCATTCCATAAACTCAAGGTCTATTTTTTGAGGTTCCAGCCGGCTGTCTATCAGGACAAAGAGGTTGGTCATTTGCTCCCGTTCCAAAATATAATCTTCGATTATGGTGCGTATCTGGTCTTTCCCTTTTTGTCCGCGTCGGGCATAGCCATATCCCGGAAGGTCGACGAGATACCAATTCTTATTGATAAGGAAGTGGTTGATTAACATCGTTTTTCCCGGAGTAGAGGAGGTCATGGCCAGACCTTTACGACTGGTCAACATATTGATAAGACTTGATTTACCCACATTCGAACGGCCTATAAAGGCATATTCCGGGAAAATACCGGCTGGGCATTTCTTCACGTCCGTATTGCTAATCACAAATTCAGCACTTGTTATTTCCATTTTCTTGTCATTTATTTCTTTGTAAAATCGTTTTTCCCTTTTTTAGACATACAAATTAACCCCGCAAAGGTAAGCGTTCCATTTAACATTAGCAATTCATAACCGAATTTATATCCGGTTTCTTTTCCAATCCACCAGTCGGCAAGATAGCAGATCAGTGGTGAAAGGATGGCTATGAGAGGAACCCACCGGTCGTTCGTTTGCCTGCGTGTAAAAAGTCCGAAAGCAAACATTCCAAGCAGGGGGCCGTATGTGTAGGAGGCGATGATATATATGGCGTCAATAACGCTCTTATTATTAAGTATTTCTACCAGGCAGATGAAGAATGCCAATAAGACTGATAACGATAAATGCACTTTGCTTCTTTTGCGACGTGCCGTTTCTTCTGTGTCTTTTTCCGTATTCAGCAGGTCTACGCATACACTGGTTGTCATGGCTGTCAGGGCGGAATCCGAGTTGCTGAAAGCTGCTGCGATAATACCGATTGTAAAAAGTACCAATACGGATTGTCCCAGATAACCTTGGGCTGCAAACATGGGTAGTATATCATCATTCATGACTGGCAGTTCGAGGTGCATCTGTCCCGCTAGCGCTATTAATAGAATTCCCAAGCATAGAAAAAGGAAATTTAGCGGAATGAATGAGAAACCGTAGCAGTACATGTTTTTTTGTGCTTCCTGGAGGTTCCGGCAAGAAAGATTCTTTTGCATCATATCCTGATCCAGTCCGGTCATTACGATGACGATGAAGATACCACTGAAGAACTGTTTGAAGAAGTTCTGTCGGGATACCCAGTCGTCAAATACAAAAATACGGCTGTGTTCGCTGTTTTGGATTGTTTGCACAATGCCGCTGAAGTTAAGGTCTAATCTTTGGATCGTAAAATAGATGATAAAAATCAGAGCGGCAATCAGGCAAAATGTTTGTAAGGTATCTGTCCACACAATGGTCTTTATTCCGCTTTTATGAGTATATATCCATACCAATGCAACCGAACCGACAGCAATCAGCCAAAAGGGAACGTGCATTTCTTGGAATACATACGTATGGAGAATAAGGCATACCAGATAAAGTTTGGCTGCGGTTCCCAACATGCGTGACAGCAGAAAGAAAAAGGAACCGGTGCGATAGGCGCGCACTCCGATGCGGGTGCCGAGATATCCGTAGATGCTTGTCAGATTCAACTTATAATATAAAGGAAGTAAGATATGGGCTACGACCATGTATCCGAAGAAAAATCCGAGTACCGTTTGCATATACGTCATATCCATTCCGCGCACCATTCCCGGTACAGAGACGAAAGTGACTCCGGAGATAGAGGCGCCAATCATTCCAAAAGAGACTATATACCAAGGTGATTGGTTCTCTCCCTTGAAGAACGCTGCATTCGATCCTCCCTTACGTCCGGTGATACGGGCTATTAGTAATAATACCGCGAAGTAGCAAAGAATAGTGACTAGTATCATCATAACAGATGCAAAGGTAGCAATTTTTGTAGGTATTAAAAACAATAATCTGTATCTTTGCAAGGTTTTATCGATAGAACAGCAAATATTATCTATGAACCAACAATATCCTTCTATACTGCTTGAAAAGGCAGTCGGCGAATTTTCCAAACTTCCGGGTATCGGGCGTAAGACGGCTATGAGGCTTGTTCTACATCTGCTCCGTCAGGATACGGCTACGGTGGAAGCTTTCGGAAATTCTATCATAACGTTGAAACGTGAGGTGAAATACTGCAAAGTGTGTCATAATATATCCGATACTGAAACTTGCCAGATTTGTGCTAATCCGCAACGGGATGCTTCCACTGTCTGTGTGGTGGAAAATATCCGTGATGTAATGGCGGTGGAGGCAACCCAGCAGTATCGCGGGCTTTATCATGTTTTGGGTGGGGTTATTTCTCCAATGGACGGAGTCGGACCGAGTGACCTTCAAATTGAAAGCCTGGTGCAGCGGGTGGCTGAAGGTGGAATCAAAGAAGTTATTCTGGCATTGAGCACTACGATGGAGGGGGATACTACCAACTTCTATATCTATCGCAAGCTGGATAAACTAGGGGTTAAACTAAGTGTGATAGCCCGTGGCATATCGGTTGGTGATGAACTTGAATATGCCGATGAAGTAACTTTAGGACGCAGTATTGTGAACCGGACGCTTTTTACCGGAACTGTATAATCATTATTAATCATTTAAGAACGAACATGGAAGAACAGATAAAACGAGCTGTCAGAAATTTGAATATCAGTTATGTTTTCTTTTGGGTACTCCCGGCATTTTTGCTTGGGGCAGGAGAGTTTGAACTCTTTCCCGTAGGAGGTTTGGTAGATAACGCACCGGCTATCTACTATTTTGAGACGGTCGGCATTTTGCTCACTGCTTTATGTGTGCCTCTTTCTCTCAAATTATTTAGCTTGGTGCTTAAGAAAAAGATAGATCACATGACTATCACGCTTGCCTTGAAGCGATATGTGCAATGGAACATTGTTCGCTTGGGAGTGCTTGAAGTAGCTATTGTAGTGAACCTTTTGTGTTACTACCTGACGTTGAGCAGTACGGGTAACCTCTGTATGCTGATTGGCCTCACGGCGTCACTTTTCTGCCTGCCCAGCGAGAAGAGATTGCGTAACGAACTTCACATTGCAAAAGAAGAAAAGTTATGAGACAGTCTTTCTTAATGAACGAACGTATTTATCTTCGTGCAGTAGAACCGGAAGATATGGATATTATGTACGAGATGGAAAATGACCCTTCCATGTGGGACATCGGTAACTTTACGGTTCCATACTCCCGTTACGTGTTGCGCCAATATATTGAAGGTTCACAGTGTGATGTGTTTGCAGATAAGCAATTACGTCTGATGATTGTACGCAAATCCGACCAGTGTATACTTGGTACGATTGATATTACGGATTTCGTTCCCCTTCATTCACGGGGAGAAGTCGGAATTGCCGTGCATAAGGATTATCGTCAGCAAGGTTATGCCACCGACGCATTGAAGCTGCTTTGTGAATATGCTTTTGATTTTCTGTCTTTAAGTCAGCTTTATGCCCATGTCACGACAGATAATGACGTTTGTGTAAAGCTGTTTACGTCTTGTGGCTTCGTTCAATGCGGATTATTAAAAAAATGGCTGCAAGTGGAGGGCTGCTACAAAGATGCGTTGCTCCTCCAATGTTTGAATCCTAAGAAATAAAACACTAATTGAGAGTAGGCACTTGTGGGAAGCGTGACCACGTTTCGTACTTGCTGCCTAGCTTCTCTAAAGCAGTCCGCCACATATCCTTGATATTGTTTTTCATCAGATATGATTTCTCTTCTTCAGACACCAACCATGTGTTTTCTCTGATTTCATTGCTCAACTGTTCGCTGTCCCATCCGGAATACCCCAGAAAGAAACGGATACATTCACTGATTTTATTCCCTTGTAATATATATTTCTTTATTTCATCAAAATCTCCATTCAGATAAAGTCCTTTGCTGATAGAGATAGATCCGGGGATGTCTGATAGTGTATGAAGGTAAAATAAAGTATCAGTGGAAATAGGTCCACCCTTGTATAGAGGAATCTCGTCCAGATATTTGAATTCCATGATGATATCATTCAGAAATAATGGCAGTTGTTTGTTGATAACCAATCCCATACTTCCTTCGTCCGTATGATCGACCAGTAAAATTACGGATCTGCCAAACGTCGCGTCACGCAGAAAAGGTTCAGATATTAAAATCTTTCCTCTTGATGGTAACACATTATTCGATTGAATCTTAAATATGTCAGAGTCGATATTCATGCCACTAAAGTAAGAAAAAAAACGGAATAACAATCGTTCTTTCCGTTTTTTTTCATTTTAAGAATGGCTTTTATGAATATCTCATGTCAAATAATCAGGCTATCGGATGATTTTCAGCAAATAGTTTCATTCTTTCATCCAGTTGCGCATACTGATGATCTTTAATAAAGGAGGTACACGCGCGCAATCCTTCCTGATGGCTTCCTGTTGTAACCAAAGAGATAGCGCTCACTCCGTAGTACATCAGTTCTTTGGCCAGTTCGCCGCTGGTCATTCCCGGATATCCGATGGTAAAATAGAATCCGTCCGCAATCGGGTCGCCCAAGTCGTTGTCATATACCAGGTGGAAACCGTGGCGGAGGAAGATTTCTTTTAATTTTTGTGCTCTTTCACCATAGATCTTCACTTCGTTGAGGAAGTTATATTGTCCTTCGTTGGCAGCTTTCAGCATGGCAGCCATGGCGAATTGTGCGGAATGACTCGTTCCTGATGAAAGTGCATAAAGTACGCGATGAATGAAAACAGTTCCAAAAGTACCGCCGCCATATCGTTTGGTCAGTCCCGGATAGCTTCGGTGGTATAATTTATCAGAGATACAGCTCACTCCAATGCGCTGTCCGGCGTAGCTGAATGCTTTCGAACCGGAAATCAGCAATACGTAATTATCTGTATAATGGGCAACTGATGGCTGGAAAGGAGGTTGGTATGGTTTGCTTAAATCCTGCCGGAAATCCATCGCGAAATAAGCCAAGTCTTCCAAAACGATCACATCATACTGTGTAGCCAATTCACCGATAATCCGCAATTCTTCCTCTTTCAGGCAAATCCAGCTGGGGTTATTGGGATTCGAATAAATGATAGCTGATATATTTCCTTTTTTCAGATAGCTTTCCAGTTTCTCTTTCAGCTTGTCTCCGCGGTAGTCATATACATCAAACGTTTCGAACTTTTGTCCCATTACTACCAACTGCTGTTTCTGTACCGGAAATCCGGGATCGATGAATAAAATCGTATCTTTCTTTTCGTCGCATTGACTGCAAGTAAGGAATGAAGCGAATGTGCCTTGCATAGAGCCGGTAACAGGTACGCATCCCTCCGGATTTAAATCTACATTAATAAATGCTTTAATAAAGTTGGACGCTTCTTTTTTCAGTTCCGGCAATCCGTTGATATCGGGGTATAGGCTGGCAATGCCATTTTGCAACGCTTCAATCTCTGCTTTCACACCTACTGCGGAAGGAGGAAGTCCCGGAACGCCCATTTCCATTTTAATAAATTCAACTCCCGATGCAGCTTCTGCTTTCGAAGCAATAGCTTTCACTTCCCGAATGGTAGCTTTTGAAAAATCGACAATTTGAAACTCATTTATAGTTTCATCAATCAGATGTCGTTCAATTGGTGTATTTTTCATTCTATTTTCTATTTTATTAGTAGCTGCAAATGTACACGATAATTCTTAATAAACCCACTTTTTCAGAAAAAAGATACTGAAGCTATTGCAGGTTTCAAAAAAATATCTACCTTTGCATCCGCAATCGAGAGAGATGCTTTAGTGAATATTTTGGTGCGTTAGTTCAGTTGGTTAGAATACATGCCTGTCACGCATGGGGTCACGGGTTCGAGTCCCGTACGCACCGCAACAATATTCCAAAGCCCTTGAAAGTCAATCACTTTCAAGGGCTTTTTCTTGGGGTCTCAATCGGGAGACCAATCCGATAATACACCGTGATGCATTCTGATACATTGCAGTTTGCTGTAAACCACCCTCTTATTATATTCCTGTCTGCAAATAGCCTTTTCCCACAAATTACTGTGTTCATGTTTTGACGAAATACCCCAATAATTTTTGCATAGTCCCCTGATTGATACCGACAGGGAGATCAACGGTGTAGCCCACAGTACAATACGCATACTGTGGGCTACACCGTTTTTGTTCTATACCTTATTATAGTATGTAGGCAGAATACCAACTCTTATCACCCCATTATTCATGTAACCATACTATTTTCCGCCACGACAATTTTATCGGCTGTCTTTCAGCCGATAAAATAAAAATGCCCGTAAGAAAATATTTTTGTTTTAACATTCCGGTTTATAGAAACATGGCAGAAGCGCCTTCTTGTCGCAGTCCTTACCATAAAGAATACATTCAAACAAGTGTTTCAGGTAGTCCTGAGGGGCTATGTCATTTAACTTACAACTCTCTATCAAAGAGAAGATGAATGCTGAGTTTTCTGCCGCATCCTCACTGCCTATGTTCATACAGTTCTTGAGCAGCAGCTTTACAGGTTTCATCCTTTGCTCACAGAGGTTGTTCGAGATTTCCGCTGAACCGTCCTTGAGGATATTTCTCAAGGATTTCCACTGGTTTATCGTATAGTTCACGGCCTTTCTCATCAGTTCGTTAGCCATAATCTTCGCATCCTGCATCATAATGACCACCTTATGATGGATACGTTCAAGAATCGGTCCTGTTAGCTTAAGCCTTCTTTCCTTAATCTGCTCACCGCTGAGTTTCATCATACGGAACAGGTCTTCATTTCTGAACATCTCACCGATAGGATCTATTATGTCCATCGCTGTTCTGTCTGAAGGCAGGGCATCAACCCACAACCTTCTACAATGCGTCCAGCATCCTATATGAAGCACCTTTGAGTCGTCTCCGTCAAACATCCTGTAAACCGTATATCCGTCAGTGGATATGGTTCCCATAAAATATTCCAGGAATGATTTTGCCGCATCGGACGACCTGCTGCCGTTATTATAGTGATAATAGACCATCTTAATATGCTTGGCAAAGAAAGCCCATAAGTACTTTCTCCTGTAAGCCTTACCTTCCTTTGTTTCCACTCCAACAAGCTCAGTAGTCTCATCAACCATAAGGTAATTAGCTCTCTGTACAAACTCCTTGAAGACATCTTCCATGAACTCCCTTAGTTTGGCGATTCCGTTATGGATATAGCTGTTCAGCGTGGTATTGCTTATGTGGATACCCTCTCTTGCAAGCAGTCTTATCTGTCTGTTCTCAGGCATGCTGAAGTCATATTTCAGACAAAGCAGACGGGCAAGCAGTTCAGGAGAGAAGATACCTCCAAGGTTTTTCAGCGGATGTTCCATGGTGCTTGTGAAAGTGCCGTCCGCAAGCTTTACCCTTGCCACCTTGTAAACATGCTCCACGTTATAAGCCCTTACATGTTCTATGACCCTGTATTCCCACACATCAGGCATACCGTTGCGGTTCATAAACCGTCCCCCTTCTGGAAGCGTGTAATACTCGTCCACTTCATGTACTACCACCTTGTCAACTTTCAATTTTGTTTTCTCGGCACGTGGTGCGGTTTCCTTTCTCCTTGAAGGTTTGCTGTTCTGGGCAGGTATGTTGCCGGAAGAGGTATTGCTGCCGGTTTCGTTATCATCGGTCTTATTATTATCATCCTTCCTGTCAGAACCGTCATACTCGGATTGTTCCAGAGCGGACTTGTCGAGATTACGGTTGTTCAACAGCCTTCTTTGCTCGGAAGTACGGCCGAAACGGTGTTTCCTGCTGTCCTCAAGCTGAAGTCTGAGATTGGAGATCTCGTTTGCCAGCATCCTGTTCACCTCATCCTTTGCTTCAAGCTGCTTTCTCATAAGTTCCATTTCTTTCCTGTAATGTTCAACCGTGGTTGACTGCTTTTCGATGGTATCTTTGAGATCATTGATGGTATCTATCAGATTTTTAGAGTTCTCCCTGTTGGATTCTTCAATAGACTCAAGCCTCGCAATCAATTCTTTATTCTGTTTGCGAAGACCTGCCTTTTCCTCATTCGCCAGACCCAGCTGGCAGCAAAGTAACTCGTATGCTCTTTCATCAATCATGATATAAAGGTACGAAAAATCAGGCACTTACGCAAACTTTTTACCGTTTATTTTTTATACTATCCTGTTGATAATCAGTATGTTAATATTAGCCTTTCGGACTAACGTACATCTTGTCAACTACAATGCTTTCCGTAAGATAAGCCATGTCCGACCACTGTATCCGGTAGCACCTGGAGACTTCATCAAATACAGGTTTCTTGAATTTGCCCATAACAGGACGTTTTTCGTAAAGCACATAAAAACCGCGTTCGTAATGAAGTATCTTCACAACCTTTCGGTTCCGGGACATGAACATATATACATTGGACGCATCGCTCGGGTCAAGGGACATTTCTTCCCTTATACTCTCACACAGACGGAAAATGCCTTTCCGCAAATCAACATTACCGTTAAACAGGTAATAGTTAAGGTTAGCACTCAGTCCAAGCATATCATCCTATCATTTTATTAAGCAACAGGCTCAAATCAAGAACGGTGGTGTTTCTCAGGAACAGTGTTGCGCCAGACGCCAGCTGTAACTTGATCCATTTTATTGGTGGTTCACCTTCAGGATGTTTCACGTCCAACTTCACAGTTGGACTATTGCATGGTTTCCCGGTTATCTGGACTTTGGCAACCTTGGGCTGCTCAACCTGGACTGTCTTGCCTAACTTCTCACTCCACAACTGGTGACGCTGCCAGTTCATGAACTTGTCGTAATTTACACCATAATCAGCACAGAACTCTCGAAGATCTTTGGTCTCGCTGCATAACTGGTAGAGGTCATATACCTCCTGATAGTTTACTTTTTCTTTTGCCATAATCATTCTTGTTAAAGGTTACGGCGCAAAGATATGGCGGCTAACAACTTATGTCAAGGCGGAAAATAGAATGGTTACATTATTCATTCACGCAAATAAAGTTGGTCTCCCCCATTGGTCTCCCGAAACGCTCAGCCTGTTACTTTTTCTTTCTTTCATCAAAAGTTGGCAGTCGGTTGAGGTCTGTTTTGGCTACTAATTGGCAGTGTTATTCTGGCTCCAATATATGTTCAATTGGTTTTTCTTTGTTTGCTCTAAAAACAACAGTAAATCGTTGCTTGCCTTTCAAGAATGTAATATGGGTTTTATCTTCTTTTTCAATAATTGTAAATCCATCGTTGTGGTATGTGTTTTTGTATGGATATTCGGCATCCTTGCTTTCATTGGGAGTTACAGCATAGACTTCTTCTATTTTCATAGATTCTACTATCCTGTTGTTTCTTATCTCTTCTAAATCTTTTCCGTATTTCTTTATCCACCGTCGTACGTCATAACGATCCACTTTTAGGATAGCCTCAATTTCTACTTTATTCATACCTTCCAAATACATGATAATAGCTTGTCGGCATTTGTCAATTTTGGATTGCGTAAACTCTGGATAAAAGTTTCTATTGCAGTTTTTGCACAAAAAACGTTGCCTCTCTTTGGCTTTATGTTTGATTATTCCATTTTTGACAATATCTTCCTCTTTGTTACAATAAGGACATTTTATACCGTGATTTCCCATATATTTTTTAGAATTATTTTCTACAAAAATACGCATAATCTACAAAATCTACAAATTTATACAATATCTAAATTGTTAAAAACTGTATATCGGAATATAATATATTGGTTTACAGTAAAATATATTCCTTGCGTGTATATAATAATACCGCTAACATTCAGCGCAAAAAGACCGATTTTTATGATTTAAGGACATTGCTGTCTATAATCGAAAAGACAAACGGCTTTGATGAACTTGAAAGCCATTTGTCTAATCGGGATTATGACCAGAGAGCCGAAGATATGCTCAACGGCATAATTGCAAGTATGTTATAAGCTGATATTATTTTCATCTTTCCTTTTTCTCCCTCTTTTCTTAACGTTTAAGAGGTGATTCAGATAGATACTGGGCTTAAAGTTTACAACCTTTTTAGCAGGAATATCAATCGGGGCGAAAGAAGTCGGATTCATCCCTTTCCTCGCAGCTTTCTGTTTGACGGAGAACGAACCGAAACCGATAAGGGTGATTCTGCCATTCTTTTTCATTTCATTGGCTACGATTTCAATAACAGCATTAAAGGCTTTTTGAGCTTCTGTTTTAGTCAGCCCTGTTTTCTCTGCAAGAGCATTGCACAAATCTTTCTTGTTCATATTCTAATTCTATTGTTCGACAAGATTTTTTCAAGAATCGTTCCTTTGCATAGAAATATGACGAGCCGTCATATAGTGATTTGATAGAATATGACGTGTGTCTGCCTTGATATGACGAGTAGTCATATTGAAAACACGGGTCTCAATCTGGGTCTCAATTCTGTGGCATATTGTGATACCCAATGAAACAACAGGCAACAAACTTTCTTGCATCACAAGACAATCAATGTACCTGTATGTATCACTATATGCCAGTAAGTATATATGTTACTGCCCCGTACGCACCGCTCTAGGAGGATGATGAAGGTCATTCTCTTTTTTATTATTAATATTGAAAGAGTTGTATGTGATTAATAGTGGAATATAGAGGCTTTTTATATTATAAATATTTTATATGCTCATTCAATATAGTTATCTTCTTATTAATTAATGAATGATATGAAACATCTAGGCAAAACAGAGAATATATCAAGACCTTTTCCACTATTTAGTAATGTTCAATTACGGAAGAGATATTTATGCGCATTGGGCATGATATTGTTGATGATTGGAGTAGCTGAACTTTTGCATGAAAAGGAAATTATTTTTCCTGAAATGGCTGCACTTACTATTGGAATGTGGATTGTGGATAAGCGGGTATGGCGCGTGAAACACTGGCAAATGTTGTTGCTGATGACTTTGGGTGCTTGTGCTGGAGTTTTTATAGTGCTTTACTCTCCGTTTCCTATGATTGTTAATGTCTCCATAGCCTTTTTATGTTCTGCGATTGGTCTGCTTTTTACCCGTGCTTCGCTATTTCCTTTAATCTCCGCTTGTGTACTTCCCGTATTGTTAAAAACAGAGAGTTGGGCTTATCCATTATCTGTCTTTGTTATGACACTAATAATAATTATTATTCAGCGTTGGATGGAACGTCTCGGACTACGAAAAACGAATACTTATGAAGCTGTGGAACGTCATTGGGGAAGAGATAGTATTCTATGGCTTTGTCTGATGATTAGTGTGTTTGTAGTTACCTGCTTGGCGGTATATACCTCTAACTTTTATTTTATTATTCCTCCATTGATAGTTGCATATGTGGAGTTTGTTAATTCAAAAGCGGGATTTAGAAACCGCCCTGTACTGACTGTTTTGTTACTTTTTACAGGTTCGTTGGTAGGTACTGTTTTTCAGTTAATAGGTTATTACTATTTAGGAGGATCTGAAACTTTAGTTGCTCTTTTTATATTCATTGTATTATTCACAATGTTCGAATGGCTTGGCAAGTTCTTTGCACCAGTGGGAGCTATTGCACTTATACCGATGTTGCTTCCGATTGAGGCATTGCCATGGCTGCCATTTCAAGTACTTATCGGTGCTACATTGTTTATCGCAATGGGAATGCTATTTTTTCAGCAGTGCTATAAATGGACACATGCACAGTTAATTTATTGCCTAATTCCTCATTATTTACTAAATCGTCTAATGCGGGGTAAGAGAAATCAAGTCTGAACGTTGATAAAGACTTAATAAATAGTGCGGGTATTTCTCGGTACGCCTATATATGTAAGCAGCGATAAGTTGTATGCATATCTAATAAATACTATCTCTTTTTCCGTCATATCCCCATTTTATATAAATAGCTCCCCAGGCAAACCCTGCTCCAAATGCTGTAAGAATCAGGTTGTCTCTTTTTTTAAGTTTATCTTCAAAATCCCAAAGGCAGAGTGGGAGAGTGCCCGCACTGGTATTCCCGTATCGTTCGATATTGACCATGACTTTTTCGGCAGGAACTTCCAAGCGCTGTGTTACAGCAGTAATAATACGTTGATTAGCTTGATGAGGAATTACCCAGTCGATATTGTCTTTACTTAGATGGTTTCTTGCAATGATAGATTCACAGGCGTCTGCCATGTTAGATACTGCATATTTGAATACAGTGCGTCCTTCCTGATAGATGTAGTGCATTTGATTATCCAATGAATAATAAGAAGGGGTGCATACGGAACCACCGGCTTTAATATGTAAAAAAGGTAATCCTTTGCCATCTGTCCTTAACACAGCATCCATAATACCCAAATCTTCAGTGGTAGGTTCAAGCATGACGGCTGCTCCGCCATCGCCGAAAATAGGACAAGTTGCCCGATCGGTATAGTTTATTATTGACGACATCTTTTCAGCACCTACAACCACCACTTTCTTGTAATTTCCGGAACGGATAAAGTTAGCTCCTGTCTCCAATGCATATAAAAAACCACTGCAAACAGCCTGTATGTCGAAAGCAAAAGCTCTTTTCAGTTCCAGTCTCTCACATAAAATAGAAGCAGTGGAAGGAAGGCGGTAATCAGGAGTTGTTGTAGCTACAATTACCAGATCAATATCATCCGGATTTGTATGGGTGCGTTTTATCAGTTGTTTGACAGCTTTACGAGCTATGTAAGAAGTTCCCAGTCCTTCATCTTTCAGAATACGCCTTTCCTTAATGCCAATACGCCCCATAATCCATTCATCGGTGGTATCTACCATTTTTGAAATCTTATCATTGGTCAAGATATAATCGGGTACATATCCTCCGACTCCTGTAATTACTGCGTTTATTTTTTCCATTTGTTTTATCTAGCTTTGGTAAATTGAATAAGGAGGTTAATTCGAAAATAAAAATGCGGGCGCAAATATATAGAAAAGAGACTGAAATCCAATACTAGTATGTGAAACTGTAGCCATTTTAATTAATAAAAAGGAATATTTGACCAAATTTTGTCTAAATTTTTAATTGACCATTTTTTATATAAGGTAATTGACTGTCGTAAACGTTTGATTAATAGAGGATTGTGAGAACTATTCCAATATTGGCAACTAAAAAGTTTGCCGAGCAGCTTGTTTGGGCATAAAAACGACATATTGGCTATTCTACACAAAAAGTAAAAAGTTTTTTTGATTTCTATATTGAGGATATGTTTTTTACCTATCTATTCGGTGAATTTGTACCCTTATTCTGATGAATAAGGGGCGATTCATAGTAAAAGAATGAAACTTGTTTCAAACGTGAATCCCGTTTCCGTGAGTTGGTTCAGCAATACCGCGTGTTCTTTTATGGTTCGGCGGAATGCTTTCACTGCTGAACAATTATGCTGATAGTTGGGAAAATAAGCTACTACCACTTCGGACAGTACATGGCAGCCATGAAGCAGCCTGCCAAAAGATTGATTACCCATTGTTTAAAATATTTATATATTCAGCAAAAGTGTGATTCATTTCATTGGAAAGAAAAACCGATTTTATGATGCCGGTAATTTAAATGTGTTATAAGTATGAATATTTTTAAATAAAAATCTAATTATTTAAACAATCTTCTCTATATTTGCATATGAAATTGAATTTATATGACGTTTTTGCCGGTTAATAATCAGTAATGTTAAACCGTTTATATATAACTAAATTTTATAATGTCGAAAGGAATAGAGATCATAAAAGATCGTTTACAACGAAAGCGGAAACAGTACATCCGTCAGAAAGAGAAAATGGAACAAATATCGGATACGTATCGTGAGCCACGAGTGATTCCCAATGCCAAGGTGGGAGACGTTATCTCTGCCGGGTGTATGAGTTTTTGCAGCACCGTTTAAAGCTACATTTCAAATATGAATTGGCATGCGAAATTATCTTTGTCCGTTATCAATCTCAAAGTCGGTCACATATTCCCGGACGGGAATATCTAAGCTTTGCTACCATACTGACTTACATTAAACGCGAAAGAGAAATGACGGACGGGTGATTTCAAAAATATCGAAATATAGAGATAATAACATGAAAAACAAATGTTTTAGGAACAGAAATGACGAATTTGATATTTTTTCCTTATTTTTGTGTGTCCATTTTTGAATGATATGATATAGATAATACGATTAAAAGGAAAAGACAAACACTTATATCGGCTTCTGGCGCCGATAGTGATGGATCCAGAAGTGATACGCGCAAACAATAATTACCCTTTCAAGACGGGCGAAGAGTATGTGTGGTTTATTGCGATTGAAGATAAAGAAGTGGTGGGCTTTGTCCCGGTGGAACAGAAAAGCCGGAAGAAAGCTGTAATCAATAATTATTATGTGAAGGCAGAAGGCGCCGGACGGGAGGAAATCCTGTCGTATTTGTTGCCTGTTGTCATTGCAGAATTCGGACCTGAGAGTTGGTTGCTCAATTCGGTCACACTGGTACAAGATAAAGAAACATTTGAAAAGTTTGAATTTGTATCCATGGACAAGAAATGGACACGGTATGTAAAAATGTATAGATAACTTATGACGAAAAAGAAAATAGCAGGCACAAAGAACGTATATAAATTAGCACAAGAACGATTGAAAGTTATATTTAATGAATTTGATAATATATATGTGTCATTCTCCGGGGGCAAAGATAGTGGGGTATTGCTGAATATGTGTATCGATTATATCCGGAAGAATAATCTGAAGATACGTCTGGGAGTTTTTCACATGGATTATGAAATCCAGTACAAAATGACTATTGACTATGTAGACCGGATGCTGGAGGCTAACAAGGATATTCTGGATGTGTACCGGGTGTGTATTCCTTTCCGTGTGGCTACTTGCACCTCAATGTATCAATCTTTTTGGCGTCCCTGGGAAGATAATAAAAAGAATATATGGGTTCGTTCCATGCCTAAAAAGGCAATGACCAAAGATGATTTTCCTTTTTATAATACAACCATGTGGGATTATGAATTCCAGATGCGTTTTGCGCAATGGATACATAATAAAAATGACGCAGTGCGCACTTGTTGTCTGATCGGAATCCGTACACAGGAAAGTTTCAATCGGTGGAGATGTATCTATATGAGCCGCAAATTCCAGATGTATCATAAATACAAATGGACTTCCAAGGTAGGGAATGATATTTATAATGCCTATCCTATTTACGACTGGAAGACTACGGATGTATGGACGGCTAATGGGAAATTCCAGTGGGATTATAATACCTTATATGACCTTTACTATCGTGCCGGAGTCAATCTGGAGCGTCAGCGTGTAGCGAGTCCTTTTATTAATGAAGCGCAAGAAAGCTTGCAGCTTTACCGGGTGCTTGATCCCAATACCTGGGGTAAAATGGTCGGAAGGGTGAATGGTGTGAACTTTACCGGTATGTATGGTGGTACTCACGCGATGGGATGGCAGTCGGTGAAACTTCCCGAAGGATATACATGGCGCGAGTTTATGTATTTCTTGCTGTCCACTTTGCCGGAACGGGCGAGGAAAAACTATCTCCGGAAACTTTCGGTGAGTGTGAATTTCTGGCGGACGAAAGGCGGATGCCTGAGTGATGCCACCATCCAAAAGCTGATTGATGCAAAAGTACCGATTATCGTTATGGATAATAGTAACTACAAAACGCTGAAAAAACCGGTACGTATGGAATATCAGGATGATATCGACATTCCGGAGTTCAAAGAAATACCTACGTATAAGCGGATGTGTGTTTGTATTCTTAAGAATGATCATGCCTGCAAATATATGGGATTCTCGCCCACAAAGGAGGAGATGAGTAAGAGAAGTCAAATTATGGAACAATATAGAATCATTGTATCATGAGTGTAGATAAAAGCCCTGTTTACGAGGTAAAAGCGGTACCTGTAGAAAAAGTATATGCGAACGATTATAATCCGAATGTCGTTGCACCGCCTGAAATGAAGTTGCTGGAACTTTCTATTTGGGAAGATGGCTTTACGATGCCATGTGTATGTTACTACGATAAAGATGAAGATCGTTATATCCTGGTGGATGGTTACCATCGCTATACGGTATTAAAAACTTCCCAACGAATCTATAAGCGTGAAAACGGCTTGTTGCCAATTGTAGTGATAGACAAAGACCTGTCTAACCGTATGAGTTCGACAATCCGGCACAACCGTGCGCGTGGAATGCATAACATTGAATTGATGTGCAACATTGTTGCGGAGCTTGACAAGGCTGGTATGTCCGATCAATGGATAATGAAAAATATTGGTATGGACCGTGATGAATTGTTGCGCCTGAAACAAATTTCAGGACTTGCTGATCTGTTTGCTAATCGTGAATTCAGTATTCCTGATGAGGTTGCTCCTACTGAAACAGAGCGCAAAACCTTATAATCTGATAGCTATATATATACAGAAATTGAATATTTTGTCATTTAGGCACAAATTATACAAGTTATTAGTCTATTTTGTGGTATAAAATAGCTATGTCTTTTGTCTAATTTGTGCCTAAATTGTATCTAAATGACACGAAAAACTATAACTCCTTTCCATTACCCAAGTTTTTATGAGAGAAACTTGAAAATTTTAAAATGTTCGCATATCGAAAGAAATAAGGATATTGAATATTTTTGTTGTGAATTTCGTAATCTCCTTGCTTGCTACCTGCATAATTAGCCCCTTTATTCTGAATTGATTCTCTGTAACAGAAATGAATACAATTTTGTATCTCCTTTAATATTCCGAAATTTGCAATATGAGATTTGGACAAAAAATATTGTCCTGAGAGAAAAGCAAAAAGAGAAATAAGAGAGAGAGAAGAGAAGTAGAAGAAAGTACATTAGAGAATTAATGAGAGAAATAACAAGACTTACAACCAGTTTTTTGAATTTGACTTTTTTATTATCTGTGGTGGGGTGTGTGCAGGAGTTGAATGTGACTGGCATTCTCATCCAATTAACGCCGGAGGTGACAACTTGTGCGGATATATATGCCGGGTTGTTGACTAAACCGTTGAGCAATCCTTTGCTTGGCTCTCTATCTTATAGTGACACTCAAGAAACTATCCTTGTGAATTATATTATGTATGAGTCCGGCCCTCTGAACAACACCTGTTCGAACATTCAAGGGACTTACAACAATCAAGACTCTTATTACAAGATACCAATAGTCACTTCCATTGGTCTGGTGATAACACCGGTAACAGTTGGGGGCTCTGACTGGCTGATGTGGTATGAAGAAGGACAAAGAGGAATAGGTGATAGATAATGTGTATATAACATTAAAAACAGGAAATTTGGAAAAAGAAATTCATATTAGACAAAAGAAAGCTGTTCCTGCTACAGGAAGTATGCTTCAGTTCATGCCTACTGAAAATTCAAATTCGGAGGTGTATGAAATCAATTATTTCTGCCTTACGGGCGAAGTGGATGAAAGTGCTAAAAATTGGATCCGCCTATATTCTTCCGTAATGCCGGAGGAACATACAGGGGAAGAACGCATTATCGTTGAAGATGGTAAGATATATATTAAGGTATTGCCCAATATAGAGGCGGATTCCAGAAATGGAATCGTACATCTCACAACAATGGTGTCTTCCGTTAAAACGGGCATCAGTAATGTGCAACGCATAAAAATAGATGTTACTCAATTAGGGCAATAAACAACAGTAAATGTGATATAAATGAAGAAAGTTGCTATACTCATATTATTCATGCTCGGATGTGCTATTTCCGAGGGTCATGCCCAGAAGGTTGCGCTGAAAAGCAATCTGCTGTATGACGCTACTACTACCATGAATCTGGGGCTGGAGATCGGACTGACGCGTAAATGGACGCTGGACATTCCGGTCAATTATAATCCGTGGAAACTTTCCGACGGCAAACGTCTCCGTCATTGGGGAATACAACCCGAAGTCCGTTACTGGTTTTGCGAGAGTTTTCGGCGTATGTTTGTCGGAATGCATGGACATTATGCCGATTTCAATGTAGGAGGATGGCCCGACTGGTCTTTTATCAGTGACAATATGCAGCATACACGTTATCAGGGATATTTTTATGGTGGTGGCTTTTCCGTAGGATATTCGTGGATTCTGAAAAAACGCTGGAGTATAGAAACGTCTGTTGGAGTGGGATATGTGCACATTGTATATGACAAGTATCCTTGCGCTACTTGTGGTACGAGACTAAAGGAAAGCAGCAAAAACTATTTTGGCCCTACTAAAGCAAGTGTGTCACTTATTTATGTAATTAAATAATAAGGAGTATGATAATAAGAAAAATAGGTTTCCTTGTGTGTATGTTGGTGGTTTGCAGCCTGAATATAAACACAGCTATGGCTCAATCCCGCTCTTACGAAGGTGGCATTACTGTGAATCTGGTGCGGTTGGAACAGAAAGGTGATTTTATTCATGTCAACATAGATTTTGTTTTGAATAATGTGAAAGTGAAATCTGCCCGGGGAATGGATTTTATTCCGCAGCTGGTGACTCTCGGACGCACTCAAAATCTTCCGAAAGTTTCTATTAAAGGTCGTGACGAGTATCTGGCGTATGAGCGTGAGCTTGCGTTGATGAGTGCCAAAGAGAAGAGAAACTACGAGAAGCCATATATAGTGGAAAAAGCTGGAAAACTAAGAAATGATACGATTCGGTATCAATATCTGGTTCCGTTCGAATCATGGATGAAGGATGCCCGTCTGGACGTGCAGCGTGATGAATGTGGTTGCGGCGAAACGGCATTGATGAACATAGAGGAATTTGGCAAAGTGACATTGGAACGTGTATGGACGCCTTACGTAGTGGTTCCTCAGTTTGCTTATCTGCAACCGAAAGCGGAAGAAATCAAACAACGGGATATTCAAGCAGAATGTTTTTTGGATTTCGAGGTGAATAAAGTCAATATTCGTCCCGAATACATGAATAACCCTCAGGAACTGGCTAAAATCCGCAAGATGATCGATGAGCTGAAGTCCGATCCGAATGTGAAAGTGAACCGTCTGGATATTATCGGTTATGCTTCTCCGGAAGGAACATTGGCTGCAAACAAACGTCTGTCTGAAGGACGTGCCATGGCGCTTCGGGATTATTTGGCATACGGATACGATTTTCCGAGAAACCAATACTACATTGTCTTTGGAGGTGAAAACTGGGACGGACTGGAGAAGGCGCTTGAAACATTCGAATTGGAATATAAAGACGAAGTGCTGGATATTATCAGGAACATACCAATTGAAAAAGGAAGAGAAACAAAACTGATGCAACTTCACGGAGGAACGCCTTACCGGTACTTGTTGAAGTATATTTTTCCAAGTCTGCGTGTGGCTATCTGTAAAGTGAATTACGAAGTGAGGAATTTCAGTGTGGAGGAAGCGAAAGAGATTATCAAGACGCGCCCGCAGAATTTGAGCTTGAATGAAATGTTCTTGGTAGCTAATACCTATCCAACAGGCTCAAAAGAATTTATTGATGTGTTCGAAACGGCTGTCCGGATGTATCCGCAGAGTGAAATTGCAAATATAAATGCTGCTACTGCCGCTTTATCACGCAATGACTTGGTTTTGGCCGAACGTTATCTGGGCATGGTGAATTCGAATAAGAATTTGCCGGAATATAATAATGCTATGGGAATATTAATGTTAATGAAGGGAGATTATGAATTATCGAAGAAGTATTTGAAGGTTGCAGAGCAGTCAGGTCTGGATGCAGCTAGGGGCAATCTGGAAGAATTAGTCAAGAAGAAGGCTAATGCTGCCGAAATGAGAAAGAATAGTAAGTAAAACTTACTGATTAAGTGAGAAATTATATATGTATTAATTCTAATAATTTTTTGTATTATGCTAAAGATTAAATCAATTTTAGTTTCGTTGCTGGCCGTTGTGGCATTGGCAAGTTGTTCAAATGAGAATCTGGAGGAAAATCCAGAGGTTGAAGGGGGAGCAGGTTATGATGTAGCCTACATATCAATTAGTCTGACTAATCCAAAAGTGCCTGGTTCACGTGCTCCAGGTTCTACGGAACAGCCGGCTTTGCCTGCGGAAAGCGCGATTAATGAGCTCTATTTGATTACGTTCAATTCGAGTAAGGTAGTGACTAAGGATGAAAATGCAACTAAGTATGCTACGGTATTGGGATCAAGTTCTTTCGGAACAAATAGTGGAGTTACGACTCCGAATACTCCGGTTAAAGTGGACCCGAATACTAAGTATTTGCTTGTTATTGCCAATCCGGGTTTCGAATTAAAGGATCGCTTGGATAATCTTTCAGCGGTTGCAACCTATGCTACCATCAATGCAATGATTACAGTTCCTACGAACAATTCTAAGCCCAACAATGCTTATCTGGTAGAGGAGGTTGTACACTCCAATGGTTGTGCAATGATTAATGTCGGATTCTACGATGATTCCGATTCAGATCCAGCCAATCATGCATGGGAAGATGAATGTCTGCTCGATGTATCGGACAAGATTGTTTTGGTCAGCGACTATAAATCGGAAGCGCAAGCTCAGAATGCAGCGAAAAGTAATCCGGCTACTCTTGAGATAGAACGCCTTGCTGCAAAATTGGAGGTTATGATTGGCGGTTCATTAGAAGTCGGCCCTTTTGAAGATGTAACAAATGCAAGTCTTGGACAGTTTGATTTTGGAAATTGGACTATAGACTACTACAACTCACTGTTCTTTCCTTTTGCAAAGAAGACTACCACAGAGTCGTCTCATACTACAGGATTCTACAAAAGTAACTTCTATACAGTTGACCCGAACTTTACGACTGCAGGTGGAAGTGAATATCTTACAGGCATTGTTAAGAATACACTCGAAGTTACTACTCGCGAACCTAAGGTAGAATGGGTTACTGAAAGTGCGACTGCGGGTGATAATTACAAATACTGTATCGAGAATACGATGGCCGCAGGATATCAGAAGTTCGGTGCGGCTACACGTCTGGTACTTAAGGGACAATATGCACCTTGGAAGTCCGGTGAATTTACTTTAGGAGATGACTGGTATCGTCTTCCTAACGGAACTAACTCTGTAAACTTCAAGAGTTTTGCCGACTTGCTGGCTGCTTATACACCTGCCAAACTTAAAGAAACAAACTCGGATCCTATGACCGCTCAGGAGAAACTCTTGGTTACGGCATGCGAACTATTCTATAATCAGATAAAATCTGAACTTACCACCAATGATCCAGGTAGTTTTGCTCTTCTTACGCAGACTATTATTGATGCCAACAATATTAAGAATGGCGGTGAACTGTGCAAAGAAGAAGGTTGCATCTATTGGTATCCAAAGAGTCTCAACTATTACTACTATGAGATTCGTCATGATAATGCAGCCAATTCTTACATGGAGTATGGAAAATACGGTGTAGTACGTAATAACTATTATACGCTTACGCTGACAAAGGTGAATGGTAACGGTACACCGTGGTATCCTGGTGGTGGTCCCGAAGATCCGGATGAAGAAGAAGATATCGATAAGAAAGGTGCTTATCTCCATTTTGAGATTAAAGTTGCTCCGTGGATATACTGGACTACAAATTTCGAAATCTAAATAAACTCTTTGCTTTCAAAGAAAAACAGGGCAGTGCGGACTGCCTGCCCTGTACTTTTTTTTAATAGATATTCCGTGCGGAACAGACCGCCGAAAAAAGTAAAAACAAGCCGGTGACAGGCTTCCCAAAAACAGCACTGAAATATACCGGCGCATCCGAGATGTAATGAAATGCAAAGCGCTCCCCAAAAAGAGGAAATAACCGGAGGTCACTAAATGGAGATCTCTGACAATATAAAATGGCAAACCGATAGGGTTGCCCCTAAAAGAAAAAGATATGTGCGGAAAAACTAAATCGCTGTTCCTTATCGTTGCTTCGATGCTATGTATGGCTTCGTGCGACAGTATACGCGAAGACTTGCCACGGTGCGAACTTTGGTTGGAATTTGTATTCGACTACAATATGGAATATGCGGATGCATTTAATCCGCAGGTTAAATCGGTGGATGTACTTGTGTTCGACAGCGATGATAAATTGCTTTTCACCAAAAGTGCCGGGGGTGCTGCGCTGGTTGGTGGAAACCGGATGTCGTTGACCGACGAGCTCGATTTCGGAAGTTATAAAGTACTGACCGTCGGAAGTCTGTCTGACAGATTCCGGCTTTCGGACAATACAGGTAATAAACTGGTGCCGGGAACAACCACCCTCCAACAGGTCATTGTATCGCTGAAACGGGAGACAGATGTTGTTAATTTCGAGTTTCAGCATCTTTACTTCGGAGAAGTTGTGGAAGTGGACCACCTGCCATCCAATACCAACCATAAAATTTATCCGGTAAACCTGATACGTGACACCAATCGGTTTAATCTTGCGTTAATGGGACATGAGGAAAATAAAGTGGATGGCACACAGTATACATTTGAAATTCAGGCATCGGAAAATGCGGTTTATTCTTGGGAAAACGAACCCGCAGGACAAGGACCGGTTACTTATGTGCCTTACTATATAGGTCCGGGTGAAATATCCGACGTGGTTATGTCCGCACGCCTGAATACGATGCGTTTGCTCAACAGGAGCGGATGGGATTATAAGTTTATTATAAGGGATGCGGATACCGAAGCCGAAGTCTGGAGCTACAATCTGATGACACTATTGAGCATTGCCCGGCCGGTTTTCCGTTACGACGGGACGGAACTTCCCTTTCAGGAATATCTTGACAGGCAGAGTGAATGGAACCTGATATTTACAGTTGTTGAAAAAACCGGAGGAGGATTCCTTCAGATTGGTATTGTCGTGGGGACCTGGATTTATTGGCTCCACGGGATGGAAGTTTAAGAATGAGAAAAAAGCTATTACATATCATTTGTCTGGCATCCACCATCCTTTTGTTCTCATGTAGTAGAGAAGCTGATGTGGCTTATGAGTTGCCTGCCCATACTACCCGGGCGCAACTTAGCATCGACTTGGTGAACAATAGGGATGTGGAACAACAGGAGAAGATAAACTCCATGCGGTTTATCGTATTCGGCAGCACGCCCGGTGGCGTGAGGCTGGATGTGAATGAACACATCCTGTTGAGTACTCCGGAGACAGCTACTGATATAGATGCGCAACTTCTCAAAGTGACTTCCAGTAATGATATTCTGGTCGTAGTGATTGCCAACGAACCGCAGAGTCTCACAAGCAAACTTGACGGTATAGCCAATCTTTTGACGTTGCAAGAGATGATTTACGATATCTCCAGCATACTGAATAATGACGGGCAGATCATTTCGACGACCGGAATGCCTATGACAGGAGTGATCCGGGATATATCCATAGCACCGGATGAAACCAAAACAGTGCAAATGGTTATCGAACGTGCCGTAGCCCGGGTAGATGTCTTTATTGAAGCTATAGACGGCGGGGCGGTGACCGGATATACTGCCGGAAGCACCAGTGTCACCTTGCACAATTTCTCCCACGATAGTTATTTCGTGATGGGAAACGTGGACAACGGCACACGTGATAACGCCGACTCTTCAAAAAACTACGGAAAAGTGAAGGAAGACGTGTCGGAAAGCAATTTGTTAACGCATAGCTGGACGGCTGCGACTACAGAAACCTGGGCATATTCATCGGCCTCCGGAGCTGAAAACCGGAAGTTGCTTTGCTCGTTCTACACGGCCGAACGCCTATTCAAGTCGGATTATTCCGACCGACTGTCTATCAGTATGGCTAATGTCCCGAAAGGGCCTTCGGACGTCACCGGAATAACCGAGAAAGTAATTGAAACCGTAACGAAGGTTGACGGCACAGGCAGTCCGACAGCGCAACCTTTTACGGAGATCCGTCGGAACAACGTGTATCAGGTAACGGCACGCGTCGGAAAAATAGGTATTCAGATACTGACGATAAGCGTGGAAGATTGGGGTGAAAGACAAGACATTGATCTGGATATGGACTTGTAATATCTTTCATTGATTGTTTTTAATTTCGGAAAAGAAGTAAGATGATAAAGACTATAAATAATATTAGAATGATTATGACAATGGCTGTCCTTTCGGCTGTCCTCTTTTCGTGTGTCAGAGAAGAGATGACGTGCGATAAGGAATTAATTGTTGTGCAACGTATCGGAGAAGGTGGCTATGTCTACACTCGTGGTGCGGTAATCTCTTCGAATACCGATCTGAAAGAAGAGACTTTCGGTCTTTACGGCTCACTGACTCCCAATGCTTCCGTTCCCCAACCATACTTTAATGCAAGCGCCACGGTTAACGCCGACCTGACAGCCGCCATCTCGCCGTTGCAATATTGGCCCGGATTGATGAATGCGAGTATGACGTTTTTCTCCTGGTATCCCTACAGCGATGCGAATGCGCCTACTGCGAGTTTCACTGATCCCGGAGAAATGGTGCTGAATTATACTGCGAATGCATCCGCCGCCAATCATGTCGATGTACTGGCGGCTATATCGGGCCCTGTATGGGTTGAAGGTGTGAATATACACTTCTACCACACATTGACCAAGGTTACCTTTACATTCAAGAAAGTAGCTCCTGTACCGGATGAGGTGACTATCGAGGGAATAGAATTCCAGAATGTGGGAAAAAGCGGTAAGCTTGTCATGGCTGAAATTCCAACCGCCACGACGAAAAACGGCAAACCGAAGTTTGTCTGGAGCGATGTTGCCACCGGAAAGGTCGCTTCTACTCCCACCGGCAACAAAACGGTGACCGAAGATGCCACCTTGATGGGTGATACATTCCTCATGCTGCCGACCGATGCTTTTTCCGCAACCGCCAAAATCGTTGTCACCACCAACTTTGGCGACCGGGAATTCCTGTTCAGTGATATTATCGCCAAGAACCCGCACTCTTGGGAGTCGGGCGAGTACATCAACTACAATCTTACGATATCCAACGAAACCTATCAGCTTTCAGCCACCCCTCTTGAATGGACGGAAAGCCCGGTGAATGTGATTTTCGACAAACAGTATTATCTCAAATTATCGCAGACCAAAGTACAGACGGCTGGTGATGGTGTCACTGTCAATATAGAAGCGAAAACGAATTATGATGCCAATCCGGATACGGGCTATCTGCCGGGTGCGTCTTTAAACAAAAGTACTATGGATACGTGGCCAACGGTTAATATGACCCAGACATCCCTTTTGGGAGATGTGTATACGTATAATATTCAGGTTGTGATGCCCGAATTTAATTTAGGAATCGGAACTAAGCGGGAAACAGGTTTTTATATCAATGCCGGTAACCTGAGACACCATGTACAGTTGAGTCAGTGGGGGGAAGACGGCGAGTGGTTGACCTCGAACGTAGAATTGGACAGCAGTGATAATGGAACCGGAAATATGCGACGTCGCAAGCTTGTCTTTACTTCGGGCAATCCGGGAACGTGGGAGTGGCAGATAATCCAGATACAGGACCCGGATAGAATTCTGCTTAATAGTGAGACAATGCTCGAAACAAGTGGCGTGAGCGGTGATGCAGTTTACTTCTACTTCAGAGCCGATGCCGTGTCCGGTGATACGGCTACACTCATACTAACCAATACGAATGGTGATAATCTGGCAATACCGGTGACATTGACCGCACCATAATGGCGAATATGCAATATCAAAGTTTAAGGAAAGGAAATAGAAATATGCAATATGGGATTTCAATAATAAGAAGGTGTTATTTTTTGTCTGTTCTGTTGGTGACGGTATGGCTTACCGGATGCGTACAGGAAGAATTAGGGGCGACCCCTTCTCCGGCAGGGAACGGTATCCGGTTTACATTAACGGTTCCCGATGTAAACCTCCCGTCTGTATCGTCGCGTACGATGACCGGAACGGGAACAGCAAAGAAAGAAGACGAAATAGAAACGGTGGATATTCTTGTTTTTGACGTATCAAAAACACCGGCGGTATTTCTGGAATGGACCAGCGCTACAGGAGTCACGCAGGACTTGGCTGACAATTCCACTGTGAGTTTCTCTGCCGTGCTTTCTCCCACTACCGCATCTACCTGCATTGTGGTTGTGGCGAATAAGGAACTTGATGATATTGTGTCGGGCTTCACGAAGGGAGTGACCACCAAGGTTCAGGCAATGGAAGCGATGCTTCACATCCAGACCGGCAAATGGCTGGCAGACGGCTCGACGACTGGTGGGTATACGCGGATTCCGATGTACGGGGAGAAGGTAATAACCAAAATTGATCCTTCGATGACTCCGATAACCGGTATAAATATGAAACGTATGCTGGCGCGTATCGATATCCATAATAACAGCGTCACTTCGAATTTCACGGTCGAAGAGGTTTATCTGGCCAATTACAATACCACCGGATACATTGCTCCGGCATGGAACACGAACGGACAGGCCACCGAACCGGCTCCAGATACTCCGGTTATCCCCGCGGACAGCGGTAAAATGACGGCGGAAGGGGATGCAATCCTTTATTCCGTAAATGGTAACACACCCTACGATGGGGAGATTTATACATTTGAATCCCTGGCGGCAGAGGATGCCGGTGGTGCGGGACAAGACGGAGAAGCGAGCCGTAAGGATGCCACTTGCCTGATTGTGAAAGGAAAGATCGGTACGGGGAAATCGACATTTTACCGGGTGGATTTCACCAAAACCGGAAATACAGGAGAGCAGGTGGAATATTTGCCTTTGAAGCGAAACCATAAATACATCATTACCATTACCCAGGCGTTGGGAACCGGTTATGCAAGTTTTAGCGAGGCGTTGTTATCCTATACAGTCATGTCCAACCTGAAATTCCGGTTGATACACTATGACCGTGATAAGGTCAAAGATGTAGTCTACAATGGGCAATATATGCTTGGAGTGGGTGAATCGGAGGTCGCTGTAACTCAATACCAGAATAATAGTTATGCCATAGACGTTTTTACTGACAGTCCCGGCGGCTGGAAGGCTACCGTTACTGCAGGGAGCGACTGGCTCAAATTTGAAGGTGGAGCCAATGCGGCATCGGGCGTTGCGAACGATGATACCCAACTCAAATTGAAGATTCCTTATTTTAATAATGAAAATATAGGTGTTGAGCGTAAGGCTACTGTTACGTTGACGGCAGGGCGCTTGACTCACAATATTGAAGTGACGCAGTATACAATAGATCCGGGAATTATCAAATTTGTCGATGCATACGGAAATGTGTTGGAGAGAGGTCTTTTTTTTCCGATTAGAAATCCCGATGGCGACGAACTCCCTCTCGAATCGCAGACGGTGTATGTCATGTTTTCCGTGGATAAGATAGAAGGTAAGCTTTATGGCAGCGACGGTATCGGTATGGTTCAATATAATGTTGGCGGCTTAATTCCGCAATTAAACAGGACGAATGCGATACCGTTCAGTGAAAGGGTGCAGGCATTTACCATACAGCCTAATCCGCGAAGAGCGGGCGATGGTACTGTTGAAGATGGTACAGGCTGGTGGTGGCGTTGGGACTTCATATTGTTCGACCTGTACGATAAGGAGGGACACCTCGCTCAAGTACCATTCCCTATCAACCAGGGGGAGCTGGAGTTTTCACTCCGATATACTCCCACTACAGTCAATAGTCGTACTTATAAAGTCAATCTGGGTGCGGAACAATACTTGCAATTGTTTGTCAATAACAATTGGGAAATTATGAATATTGAGGAATTGAATATAACGAACGATGATGGTACCGGACTGATTCGGACCGATCCGGATAATGATGTGATTGTAAGCAGAAAGAATGCGGACGAAAAGATGTATGTTGAGTCTATCGTAGGCTTTGATGACGGCAAGGGAGATGATGTGGTTGGTCACGGATACGATTTCAGACTGAAACTTCACCCCGGCAAGTGGAAAGAGGGAAAAATCGGAACGATAAGAATTACGTTCAGAAATGTAATGCATACCGTGGAGGATGAAGAATTCCCGTTTTATCGTACGATTGACCTTCAGATGGTGTCCGAAACCAAATCTTATACAACTGCCGGAGAACCTCTTTTCTTTCTTTATCCGCTTCGGTTTGATAACAGGATATATTATAAGGAAATAGGCGAAGCCAAGCAAAGTGTTGGGCGGTTGGAAAATGTAGCTGATGCGGAGGATATCTGTAGGAATATAGGCGATGGTTGGCGTCTGCCTACTGCCAGTGAACTATTGATGTCATTTGCCTATGAAAATGCTTTGGGTGGCAATGCGGAGAATTCTAATAATCATGACAGTCAGAATATATATGGATGGTACCAAAACTGGACCGGTAACTACTGGTCTTCATCATACTATGAGGCTAAAGGCTCTGCTACACGTTTTTGGATAGAAATGTCGGCAGGTTATCTGGATTCCGCACCTGTTAGTAATAATAATTATTTTCGTTGCGTGAGGAATAATGCAAATAGCGGAAAGAAGTACCCTTATCTAACGGTAGAATCCTCAGGGGCCACTATTGTCTCTCGCGATGCCAGTGGAGGAACGGATTCTTCGGTGTTATTTGCTTCAGGTGAAACTCCGGATACAAGTGACGCGATGAATAAGGTTGCTCCTAAGTTTCAGATTGAAAATTCCAGTAGTAATGGTAAAACTTGGTCGGAAGCAAAAGCGGCATGCGAAAACAAAGGGAGTGGCTGGCGTCTGCCTACCCAGCGTGAGATGTATCTGGTGCTCAGTATGGGAGGGGCCGTTACCAGCATTGAAAACCAAGGTTTCGGTGGTTCGACTACTTGGACAGGGAGCGGATTCGAGAAGATTAGCGCTGTACATTGGACATTGACTTCACGCGATGGCGGCTATTGGGTGGTCGGACATAATAATGGTGAATTCGGCGCATGGACTACTGGAGAATCCACAGATTGGGCTTGGTATCGTTGTGTGCGCACAATAGAATAAAAGCTAAAAGAAAAGAGCTGTATCAGAATGTTGTTTGTCTTCATTTTGATACAGCTCGTCTTTTACCCCCCTCCTTTATATCCTAAAATCTACAATTGTTTACAAGGTATTGATAACTTCCAACTGATTTTGCAAGAAAGCGATACGCTGTGCTTCTCCACTTTCTGAAACCAGAATAGAGTGGCGCTTCAACGATTGAATCCAATTGCGTTGCATCTGGCAAATATACGAGCTTTGGGAATCCATCGAATTGATAGAATATACCCGCAGCAGGCTGACTTGGTAATCATGTTTCTCGATATAACTGTAA
Organism: Bacteroides celer; assembly: GCF_002632415.2. Taxonomy (NCBI): domain Bacteria; kingdom Pseudomonadati; phylum Bacteroidota; class Bacteroidia; order Bacteroidales; family Bacteroidaceae; genus Bacteroides; species Bacteroides celer. The sequence goes on from NZ_CP178209.1 coordinate 2,742,154, forward strand.
GTGGCTTCGAAACTGATATTGGACAGATAGAAAGATACTTTCTTGTTTTCGCTGAACTCTCCTTTTATGGACAGATGTTCTACCACACCAAGTAACTGAAGAAGCTCTTCCTTCAAATGCATGACATCGTCCTTGCTTATCAGATTCAGACTGGCAAAGTACTTGATCTCTTTCACAAAAGAATAAAAGATATTTGTGTCCCAGATGAAAAACGTTTTTGGACACTGTCTTATACTTTCACTCAGCTTCTTATGCACATTGACGATCCGTTCATCCACAGACATCTCTTCCAAAGAATGTGGCGTCTTTATATCTCCATTCTGATACATCCATCGGCAAAGACGGAATTTAGACAAATTCTCATAGGAAGAATACAGTGTAAAGGGAAGGGAATTGGATGCAGTATACACCTCCGTCGTATTATCTGTTTTCACATAGTCGAAAATTTGCAGATAACGGTTGATTATTTCGTAATAACTTTCCAGCGCATTGGAAGCATGAAGCAAGTTCAGGTCGAAAGTAACTTTATTAGATACATGGCTACCGACAATCTGGTCGATAGAAATACCGAGTTTTTGAGAAAGCAGCGCTACTTCGTCTATTGTAAAAGACACCTCACCCCTCAATCTGCGATAGACAGCTTCCTTTCCCATGCATAAAATGTCAGCCAAAGTATTGGCCAGATTCATATCTTGAGGAATTCGCTCCCTCATTGTAGATATTAATTCGTTTAGAATACCATTTTTCATTGTTTGTTCCTTTAATTTTAATGTTAATAATCTCTGTGATACATTCTATGCAAAATTACGTCTTGTGTTTGAAAGATTTGTGTGGTAAAACAGAGATGAGCGTGCAGGTCTTTTTCTGATTGGGAATCAAGTGGGTAGGATGGGAACAGGGAATGAAAAAAAGTAGATAAGAATCTTATCTACTTTCATTTATTGGAACTGATTTTTTTTTGAAGTTCTAATCTGCGAAAATAAAATTAAAGAGCGTCAATAATTTCTCGCTGTTGCTTGAAGAATTGAATACGCTGCATTTCACCGCTTTCGGATATCAAAGTGGAGAACTTTTTCAGAGATTGAATCCATTCTTTCAAGGTACAGAAAATTTCGTTGTCCATCGTGGTAATGGAGTTGATGGAATAAATACGTATGAGGCTCATTTGCAGGTTATTGGTGTCTACATAGCTATATGTTGCCTCGAAGTTGATATTCGACACATAGATGCGTACACGATTGCCATCGGCTGTCTTGCCATTGATAGCCAGTTCTTCCAGTTCGTCCGCCAATAAGAATAATTCATTTTTGATTTCTTCTTTTGTTTCGTCGGAAATGAGATGGATGCTGGCGAAGTATTGGATATCGTTGATAAGGTGTTGGAAAATCATATTATCCCATATATAGTCTATGGAGTGGATATGACGTGTCATTGCTACATAGTCTTTCTGGATATTGACCAGTTTCGGTGGAATATCCAATTCTTCGAAACTCTTGCAATCAATATATTTATTCTGGTACATCCATTTGAATAAACGGAATTTTGCCAGAAGTTCATGTTTCAGATAGAGAGTCTGGGGAATAATGTTGGCAGAAGTTCCCATTACAGAATTCGGGTCATCCGGCATCGTATTGATTAGCGAGACATATTTTTCAAGGATATTGTAGTAACTCTCGAACGGGTCGTCATAATCTACAATGTTTATATTGAACATGGCGTTCGATTTGAAACTTAGTCCTATAATCTTGTCTAGCGATATTCCCAGTTTTCTTGAAATAAGGGCTGACTCTTGTAAGGTGAAAGGTACTTCACCGCGCAAGCTTCTGTATACTGCCTCTTTTCCTATGTATAGCGTGTCCATTAACATATCTGCCAGTTGTCCTTTGAGCGGAAGCTTTTCTTTCATCGCTTCTATGAGGTTTGCATTTGGATTATTTGTCATCATAATAGTTCTAATAAATAATACTTTTCTATTATAAACATTTGTCAGTGGCAAGTTGTTTCGGAAATTGAAACTATTTAAATCTTCTTTTTTTTAAAATATCCTCTCCGAAAATTGTTTATTTTAAGCAAATCGGTTACATTTGTGACCATAAACAAAACGAAGAGACAGCGTCTCTTTAGTAAACAATAGAAATATTTAGAATGAAAAGAATATTGGTAAGTGGCGGAGCCGGTTTTATAGGCTCTCATCTCTGTACTCGGCTTATAAACGAAGGTCACGACGTGATATGCCTGGATAATTTTTTTACGGGTTCGAAAGATAATATCATTCACTTGATGGATAATCATCATTTTGAGGTGGTGAGGCATGATGTCACTTATCCTTATTCGGCTGAAGTAGATGAAATTTATAATTTGGCTTGTCCGGCATCTCCCATTCATTATCAACATGACCCGATTCAAACTGCCAAAACATCTGTGATGGGAGCCATTAATATGCTGGGATTGGCAATGAGACTGGATGCCAAGATTCTGCAAGCTTCTACGAGTGAGGTATATGGAGATCCAATCGTTCATCCGCAACCGGAAAGCTATTGGGGAAATGTGAATCCGGTAGGTTACCGGTCTTGCTATGATGAGGGAAAGCGTTGCGCAGAAACATTATTTATGGATTATCACCGTCAGAACAATGTGCGTGTGAAGATTATCCGTATTTTTAATACGTATGGTCCGCGAATGTTGCCGAATGACGGACGGGTTGTTTCTAATTTTATTCTTCAAGCGTTGAATAATGAAGATATAACAATATATGGTGATGGGAAGCAGACACGCAGCTTCCAGTATATTGATGATTTGATTGAAGGAATGATAAGAATGATGAATACGGAGGACGAGTTTACAGGTCCTATAAACCTGGGGAATCCGAATGAATTTCCGGTATTGGAATTGGCGGAAAGGATCATTAGTATGACCGGTTCATCTTCGAAGATTGTATTTAAGTCTTTACCGGATGATGATCCGAAGCAACGCCAACCGGATATTACATTGGCTAAAGAGAAATTGGGCTGGCAGCCTACTGTTGAACTTGAAGAGGGGCTGAAGCGTATGATTGAATATTTTAAAAATGTCTGAAGCATAAAAAAAGAAAATTATGAATATGGAAATTAATCCTTCTGAATATAAAGTCCTTATTGTGGACGATGTAATATCAAACGTCCTTTTATTAAAGGTACTTTTGACCAACGAGAAATTCAAAATTGTGACTGCCGGTAATGGAACACAGGCGTTGGAACAAGTGAAGAAGGAAAATCCGGATCTTGTATTACTGGATGTAATGATGCCGGATATCAGTGGCTTTGAGGTAGCTCAACAAATGAAAGCAGACCCCGAAATGGCTGAAATTCCCATTATCTTCCTGACTGCTCTAAATAGTACGGCGGATATCGTAAAAGGATTTCAGGTGGGTGGTAATGACTTTATTTCAAAGCCATTCAATAAAGAAGAATTGATTATTCGTGTGACGCACCAGATTTCGTTGGTTGCAGCGAAAAGAATCATTGTTGCACAAACGGAAGAGTTGCGTAAGACGATCATGGGACGCGACAAACTCTATTCTGTGATTGCACATGACTTGCGTTCACCAATGGGATCTATCAAGATGGTGCTGAATATGCTGATTCTGAATCTGCCAAGCGAAACAATTGGTGATGAGATGTATGAATTGCTGACAATGGCTAATCAGACAACAGAAGATGTATTCTCATTGCTTGATAATCTGCTGAAATGGACGAAGAGCCAGATTGGTAAACTGAAAGTGGTTTATCAGGATATTAATATGGTGGAAGTCGTAGAGGGCGTAAGTGAAATCTTTACGATGGTGGCCAGTCTGAAAAATATTAAGATAGTACAAGATGTGCCTGTAGAGAATGTGGCTGTTCGTGCTGATATTGACATGATTAAGACGGTGATTCGTAATTTAATCAGTAATGCGATTAAGTTTAGCAATGAAGGTTCGGAAGTAGTGGTGTCACTGGCAGAAGAAGACGGTATGGCAATCGTAAGTGTGAAAGACAGTGGTTGCGGTATTGATGACGAAAATCAGAAGAAGTTGCTGCATACCGATACTCATTTCAGTACCTTTGGTACAAACAATGAAGAAGGTTCGGGACTCGGATTGTTATTGTGTCAGGACTTTGTTGTCAAAAATGGCGGTAAACTTTGGTTTACTTCAAAGAAGGGAGACGGGTCTACATTTAGTTTCTCAATTCCATTGTTGGAGAAATAAGATAACTATAGATAATACGACTAGAAATAATAAGGGCACGGTTTGCATGAATATGTAAATCGTGCCCTTATTTAATTGGTATATTCTATTTTCGGTTTATCGTTTGCAGATAGCCTTAAAATCGCAATACGAACATTTTTTAGTATCTTCTGTCTGCGTAAAAGGCTCTTCTTCGCTGAATATTTCTTCTAATAATGTTTGCAGGCGTTCACGGAATTCATCTTCAAAGAAAGCGAAGTTGTTTACCGGTATTTTCGGTTTACGAGGTTCTCCCATTTCAATAACAGGCGAATAGTTTTCCGATGCTGCCCGGTGGATGTAGAGCAGAGCAGGAGCTACCATTAACGATTGTTGCCGGCTCATGATAGCAGCATACAGAAAAGTCTGGAAGATATAGTTCGGGCGTGTTTCCGATGGGGTGAACAGTTGCTCGATATTAGCAGGTATTTTAGGGCTTCCTCCTGTTTTGTAGTCAACAATCCGCAGGGTACTTTCTTTTGCATCCATACGGTCGATTGTGCCACCCAGACGGAGAGTGAACGGTCCTTGTCCTGTTTGTATAGTAATCTCTTCTGAAACTTTCTTTTCCATAGCGACCATTTCGAAAGGAGTATATTGAAGGTCGTTACGCAGCAATTGTTTCAGATAGGAAACAATTACTTTGGAGTTGATAAGTTGTATGCCGTTATATTCCGGTTTTTCTTCGGGAGAAACTTTGAATAATTCTTTTTTGAAGGCTTGGTCAACGTAGCTTTGTAGCTTCACGTCATTGCGTAATAAGCGTTCAAGATCTTCTTTCTGTATCGTTTTTCCGGTTGCAGTCAGGTCGGTGTATGCTAATTGGGCGGAGAGGTGGAAAATGGTTCCGAATAGAGCGGAATCAATTTCAGCACTCACTTCGTCCGGTGTTTTCAAGCCCGCTACATAACGGTAGTAGAATCTCAACCGGCAATCCAGATAAGCATTAAGGGCGGAAGGAGAGAGAACCAGTGAATTTGGATGAGTGCTATCGTAAGCACGATAGATTCGTCTTAGTACTTCAGGTGTTTTTTCTACTCGTATCTCTTGGGTACTTTGCGGAGATTGTCCGGCTTCCAGATACTCGCGAGTGATATCATGTGGACCTTCTACAAGTAATTGCAGCATGAAGCGGGATTCTTCTCCACGGTTGAGACCGTCCGAAGAAGTATTGTAGAGTAGCGTGATATTCTCTGCCCGTTGTATCAGTCGATAAAAGTAGTAGGCATACACTGCATTTTTGTGTTCGATAGTGGTCATGCCAAATGCTTTCCGGAGATTATAGGGAATAAAAGAGGAATCTCCTCCGGATTTTGGAAGTTGTCCTTCGTTGAGAGACAATATAATGAGATTCCGGAAGTCCAGATTACGTGTTTCCAATACTCCCATGACTTGCATTCCGATAGCAGGTTCTCCGTGGAAAGGAATGTTAGAAGATGTCAGTACTTTGGTAATCAGTCGTTTCAGAGTATCGGTGCGTATATTTAGTTCTCCGCTTTCAATCAAACTGTAGAGACGGTTGATTTTGGTATGGCTTTGAAAGAGCGATTCTCTATATAGTTGATTGAAGATATCATTGTATTCTCCTTCTTTCCGATAAATGGTTGAAATGTTTTTGATTAATTCGATCAGATAATCGCATAGTTCTTTTATACCATTACGGGGAGTGAAGAGGGTAGTTAGAAAATCATCCTGTTTAAGTTCTGACGGAAGTGGATAAAAACGGTTTGTTTGGGTCAGTTCACGTTCCAGGGGACCGGCATGGGATGATAATTGCTGGGTATAGGGATGCTTCAATATGGCGGATACTGCCTCGTAAGTGAATCGGCCGGTATCGGAGTGGTAACCATTGGTTTGCAGTTCCATTACGGCATTGATAAAGCTATAAACAGGAGTTTGAGCCAATGGGAATCCCATGGTGATATTGACATTCTTCACTTCCTGCGGAATGGAATGAAGTACGGGAAGCAACAGAGCTTCATTACAAAGCACTACAGCATTTTCTTTTTCCTTTTCTACGGTAATTTGTGAATGATCGTTTGTTATCGCCTTAATCCATCCGGGAAGGAAACGTGCTTGGGCATTCTCGGTAGAAGCGGAAATATAACGTATTTTCTTCGGTTCTTTAAAGGTGTTGAAAAAGCTTTCCGGGAGTTCGTTCGGAAATTCCTCGAGATTACGTTTCAGGAATTCTCCGGCCTCATGTTTTTTGATTTGTTGGGTGTAGAAGATATCATAGTCCCAATAGAAGAGTGCCTTGCCCGCATCTTTCAGTTTTCTGAAAAAGTCACTTTCTACTTTGTTCAAAACATTGAACCCGACAAATATGTATTTGTCGTATTTGAGTTGGTCGGTATCGAGTTGTTCGATCACGTTCCGGTAGAGCATGCCTTCGTAAGCAATGCCTAACTCTGTCAGGTTCGCACGGTAACGATGGTAGATAGTACCTAGCTTGTCCCAAAGGGAAATAAATTTTTCTTTTAGTTCGGTCCGTTTTTCAATGGAGAAATTCTGAAAAAACTGTTGTATGGCTTCTTCCTGCTCTTTGTCAAGGAATTCATAGTCATCCATCAGATTTTTCAAATCTTGTAGATTACTGAATAATTTGTCGGCATCGACCATATTCTTATCTACATCATCAAAATCACTAATCAACAATTCGCCCCAGAAGTAGAAATCGTCCAATGTTTCCTGACTCCGTGTTTCCTCTTTGAACACTTTATAAAGTTCGCAGACCAATCGAATAGGATCGCCGCTTTTCTGTACGGATAGTTTCTGAAACAGGTCGCTGATACTCATGGCAGCTGGTGACCAGATCGGTTTATCGGATTCTCCTGCTAAATATTCATTGAAGAACAAGTTAGCACGTTTATTAGGGAAAACGAGTACCGTACGTGACAGGTCGTTTCCTATCTTGGTATATAAATCATGAGCGACTAGTTGGAGAAATGATTGCATATTGATTAAACTATTTTCTGATTCTTGTATTTATTGTAATCGGAACATAACAGGTACGGTGAAATAAACAGCAACTTTAGTACCATCTTCCAGTTCTCCCGGTTTCCATTTAGGCATTTGATTAATGACGCGTAAAGCTTCTTTATCCAGATAAGGATCTACGCCACGTAAAACTTTTGGTTTGACTATATTTCCTTCTTTATCAACGATGAACTGAATAATAGTACGCCCCTGTACACCATTACCTTCTGTTCCTGTATTAGGGTATTGAATCTTTTTTGCAAGAAATTCCATGAGAGCTTGCTGGCCTTCAGGAAAATCGGGCATAACAGGTACTTTCTCGTAAACGTCAGGATAGTTTATACGAGTATAAGTGATTCTCAATTCCGGGCCATACATCGCACTGAATGAAAGCATCAGATTGTATGTCACTTGTACTGTCTCATTTGCCAACATGCCGGGTGTCCAACGAGGAATGAGAGACATGACCCTTAATATTTCAGCTTCAACTTTGGGGTGTATCTTGCGGGTAATCTTAGGGTTGATAACTTGTCCGTCATAATCTATAGTGAATTTTACATCAGTGTATGTATTATTAGCAATACTATCTATTTCTGAATAACGAAGATTTTCTTTCAGAAATTCTATAAATTTTTCTGTTCCTCCGGGAAATTCCGGTAGCTTTTCCGGACCATAAAAGGGGGCTTCCCCTTTCATGTCTTTTTCTTGTATCAGGCTGTCAGCAGTAATGGTCCAATTCATTTTAGGGCATTGCAGTGTTTCTGCGTCCAATGAAGTAGGAGGTATTATTGTAAGTATACCAGTTGATAGTCCAAACAGAGCGATGGCCTTACCTACACGGCGTTTTCGTTCAAGTTGTTGCTCCAAATATCGAACTTCAGCTTCGCATTTGGGGCAAGTACCCAAACAATCTCCCTGATACTGACATTCAGAGGTGATGAATTCAATATCATTCGCTTCGGCTATCTGCCGACGAATCTCTTTTAAGATTTTACAGGTTTGTTTTCCTCTTGCCATGGCATTAATCATTAGGGGTTTTATAGGTGAATCGGTCGAATTGGGTGATTCCCATTTCTTTCAAAAGTTCTATGCTTTGGTCAATATCCTTCTCCGTATTATAGGAAGGGATGAGTGGTGTCCGAATAACGATTTGCTTGGCTTTGTCTTTCCCGATTAAATATCGCAAATTACCTAAGACGTTTTCATTATTCTTTCCGGTATATCGCTGATAGATGTTATTATTCATATCTTTGATGTCGATTATGTAATTGTCTATAATAGAAATCAGTTCTTCTACATTCTGTTGCGGAACATTGAGAGAGGTTTCGACAGTGATTCTCCATTCCGGTCCGCAGAGTTGGCGGAATTGCCTGATAAATTCGCTTTGTAATAATGGTTCTCCACCTCCAAATGTGACTCCTCCGCAGCTCGCCAGAAAGTAAAGTTCGTCTTTGCGTACTTCCTCATAGAGTTGGTTACAATCGTATCTCTCCCAAACGCCATCAGGCTGTAGAGAAGTTGGATTGAGACAATATTTGCAACGCAACGGACAGCCATGGAAAGCAACTAATGTTGTAACTCCTTCACCGTCAATCGTTAGTCGATGGCGGGCAATGCCGATGAGAGGAACAGCTTTCATACTTTTTCTATTTTTTCTTCATCCACGTACCACAAGTAGCCGGTGATATTCTTATATCCCATCTTGGTAAGAAGTTGCATATATCCTTTCACTTGTTTGTTATATTTAGGATTTTCCTTACCAAACTTGAAATCGACTACAACAACCTGATCGTCTTTCATCATTACACGATCCGGACGACGGGTTTGCAAAATTCCTTTTTCTTTATAGATAATAGCACATTCATTAAACAGTGTCCATTTTCCGGAATACCAATCTTGAATTTCAGGAGAAGAAAAAGCTTTCTTTGCAACTTCACGAGCCACTTTTTCTTTCTCGTCATTTCTGATAACTCCTTCAAAAATAAGCCGTTCGATGGCTGGATCGATATCTTCTGCAGTTTCGATGACAGAAAATAAAGTATGTAACATACGTCCGCGGTTGATAAAGCGGTCGTCCGAATCTTCTTCTTCAATGCCCTGAATGAAGTCAGCAGAGCGGTTGGACTGACGAAATTCAATATCATGCCGCATGGATTCCATCCGAATAGGGAGTTTCTCTGGTTTCTGGGTTAGCTTGTTTGTGGATGTCTTGATTCTTTCTTTTTCGGAAGGGCATAGTTGTCCTTGCTCGTAACAGTCTTCTTCCCAGTCAATCCCTTCTTCTTGGGCTACTATCGGTAGGGTGTTTGCCAATAGTTCGGACATGGTACCTTTTTGACTTTTTCTACTCCAGATAATGAGATTTTTTCCAGCGCGGGTAAAAGCAACGTATAGTAGATTGAGATTATCTACCCAAAGTTGAAGACGTTCTTGCAGGTAGTCGTTACCATAAATCGATTCAGCCATTTGGGTGGAATAGTTAATAGGAAGAATATCCAATGTATTGAATGGTGCTGTTTGCGGGGCACACCATACAAGCTGATTATTGGTTTCATTCTCCAGTTTCCAGTCGCAGAAAGGAAGGAGTACGGTATGGAATTCCAATCCTTTGGATTTGTGTATGGAGAAAATCCGGATACCTTCTACTTCTCCACTCGGAATTGTTTTACTGCATAATGTTTCGTCCCAATACCGGATGAATCCGTCTAGCTCGGAAGAGTTGCTTTGCAGATAATCGGTCACCGCATCAAAGAAAGCGAATAAATAAGCATCCTGATCTTTGATAAGATTCATCTCGAATATGCTGAAAAGTTCTTCTAAAAGCTCATAAAGAGGCATTAGCCTTAGTTCCTTTGTCTTTTCAAGAAAAGCGGCGGGAAGATAATTCTCGGCAGGGAGGAGTAGGAGAGTATTCCAATCCAGTCCTTTATGTAAAACCTCGTTTTGATAGGCTACGGCCAGTTGGGCACGTGCTATTTTATTATTTTCATCGGAAAGGAATCGCAGTGCATCCAGCATCATACAAATGGCAAGAGAGGCGTCAAGGCGGAAGGCTTCGTCTGATACCACTTTATAGTGTAGCTCCTTATCGAAGTAGTCGGCGATTCGGGGAATACTTTTATTTTTTCGTACCAGGATGGCTATATCATTCAGTCGTACTCCGGAGGTGAGGAGATGTTGCACTTCTTCTCCCAGACTGATTAATGTCTGTTCGGTATAACCATGTTCTTCGTCGGGTTCGAGAAAAGAGACTTTTACATATCCTTTTTCTGTACTTCGGGGAGATTCCTGCACAACGTCGGCATAGGCTTTCTGCAGATCCTCACAATCCTTGCCTAACTGTTGCTTATATACTCCGTTCAGATAGTTGGCGGCAGCTGTGAAGATTTGGTTATTAAACCGGATAACATTGGTTTCACTTCTCCGGTTGGTAGCTAATGTCTTGACGCGGATCGGGAAATGTTCGATGTGATTATTCAGGCTGTTGAGAATTCCCCAATCGCCATTTCGCCAACGATAAATGGATTGTTTAACGTCTCCTACAATCAAACTGTCTGCTCCTTGAGACAATCCTTCCAGTAAGAGCAATTTGAAATTTCCCCATTGCATCCGGCTGGTATCCTGAAACTCATCTATCATGACGTTATGGATATTCGTTCCTATCTTTTCGAATACAAAAGAGGAGTCACCGTCTTTCACCAGTTGATGGAGCAGGGCATTCGTATCTGATAATAGAAAACGATTGTTGTCGTGATTCAACTGACGTACTTCTTCATCGATATTGGCGAGGAGTTGCACTTTGTTGAGATGTTGCAGGGATAATCGGCAACTATTCAGTAACAAATTATTCTTGGAACGTAACTTTTCAGCATCTTCCAGAATTTGCATGAGACTAGAGTTGGCTAAATTAATGATGTCCGCGTAGCGGGGAGAAGTCTTGGTTGCCCAGTTCTTTGCGTCTTCCAGACATTTTTCTACTGTAGCATTACGGATATCATTGCCTAAAATACCATTATTAAGTTTACGAAAATAACTTCCGATTCCGCGTGAACCGTTTTTCAGATCATCAGCAGTCAGTGCGTGTCCATCCAGTTCTCCTTCGAATTGGTCGTAGAATCCTTTCATTTGCTCCAGAATTTCCGTTTCCAGCGCTTTCAGTTGCTTGCGATACTCTTTGATGGTATCAGGGTTTCGTAACCGTTGCCGGAGTCCTTCTCCCTTTTCAATATAACCTTCATCGAAAATATTGCGTCCGAAACTTTTTACTTCGTCCGACACGTTCCAACGTTTATCGTCGGCAATTCGTTCGTTGATATAATCGAGTAACCATGCGAGAACGGGAGAAGTGGGTCCTAGTTTCTCAATCATGCTATCTACAGCGTCACTAAGAACTTCGGTGTTATTTAACTCAATATTCAGATTCGGGCTAAGTTCCAGTTCCCGTGCGAGATTGCGCATGACAGATTGAAAAAATGAGTCGATAGTCTCTACCTTGAACCGGCTGTAATCATGCAGCATATAGCTAAGGGCGACGCCTGCCGCTTCCCGTATCTCCTGTTCGGTTTTTCCTGTCTCTTCTTTAATTCGGTTGAGGTAGGCTTCGGAATCTTTATCGCCTATCTGTATGCCGTAAAGCTGACTAAGAATGCGTTCTTTCATTTCTGCAGTTGCCTTATTGGTAAAGGTGACAGCGAGAATTTGCCGGTAGGCGCGGGGATTGAGAATTAACAGTTTGATATATTCCACTGCCAGGGTAAATGTCTTACCCGAACCTGCGGAGGCTTTATAGACTAAAAGTTCACTCATGTTTCTGTTTATGGGATATATTCGATTTTAGCAACAATGACCCGTATGTCCTCCGGTTCTTTCCCTGCCTTTACCAATGCCTGATGAAAGTTTTTGGGGAAGAACATGAAGAATGTATCCGGAGTGGAATCTACATATTTTATTTTCTTGGCTTTGTAGAAAGTAACATCCGGTTTGTATTCAGTGATAGGCTCTGCATATTCTGCTGAAGTAATTCCGAAACGTTCGGTGCCTTTCACTACATATTGCAGATCAATACCATGGCGGTGTGCTTCGATTTTACGTTTACTGACATCTTGTGTTGTTGCATCCTGTACATTGATGTAACAATGTTCGCCATCCACTTCATATCGTCCGGCAGGCATATTCGCAAGGTCGTGGGTAGCTAGCCATTGGAAAGTCTTGTCCCACACTTTCTGGTTCTTATGATATTGTGACGCAAATTCCTGATAATCGGTTGTTTTATGAGGCATTGCCTTCAGTCCGTTTGCCCATTCTTGTTTTTGTGTCCATTGACGGGCTTGTTTAAGAGTCCAGTTATCAGCGGATTCTTGTGAACACACGTTTTCAGTGAAGAAGAAAAGAAAAAGTCCGATAAACAGGCTTGAACTACTAAATACAAATTTTGATTTCATGATTGTTCGAAAAAATTAGGTCCGAAAATAAGTATGAATAAAGGTAGATAGTCTTTTAAAGCTACTCGCAATAACTTTAAGGCTTGTCCAATCCTGTAATTAATCGTTTGTGGAGATACATTCAGCTTCTCGGCAATTTCTTTATGCGTCAGATGTTGATTGCGGTTCATCTCGTAAGCTTCGAGATATTCTTTCGGAAGTTTTTTTAGTGCTTCTTCATATAAACGGAAAAGCTCATCACTCAAATAGAAGTCCGGGTTATTGAACTCACTATCATATTTATCAACGATTTCCTGATGAACTTTTCGTTTGATCTCAAAATGGGAAAGACGGTTGAGAGCTTTGTTCTTGACAATCGTAAAAAGAAGTGTTTTGAGTGTCAACTCTTCCATAAGAGTGCAACGATTTTCCCACAGCCACATCATCGTTTCTTGTACAACCTCCTCTATTTCTTCCTGCTCACCTACATACTGGGAACAAAAAGCACATAGCCTACGGAAATAATGTCTGTAGACGACGTCAAAAACTTTTTCTTCTCCTGCTTTTAGGGCAGTGATAACGGACTTATTATTATTAATATCCAAATATATCGGAGATTGTGACATTCTCTTTTAATTTATGTAAGACAAAAATAATGAAAGAAGTAGATAAATGAAATAAAAATGCGAGAAAAAATATTTTTTTCTTTTTCTCTTTAGTATATTTGTGCTCACAACTGTATTACTACAAAGGTATTATAGTTTTTTTTGTAAAAAGATAAAAGAGCATGGATGAAACTATCTTGGTGAATTACCTGCAAGGTGAATGTAATGATGAAGAAGCTGCTCGGGTGGAAGCTTGGTGCGAGGAAGGGCCGGAAAACCGGAAAACTTTGGAGCAACTTTATTACACTCTCTTTGTAGGTGAGCGTATAGCGGTGATGAATACTGTAGATACAGAGGCGTCATTGGATCAATTTAAATCAGCTATCAGAGAAAAGGAGAAAAAGGCTAAGCGGAAAAGTATTTCAATCCGTTGGGGACGTTATGCTACTGTGGCGGCTGCTTTTCTTACCGGACTCGTTTTTGCCGGTGGAATTGCCTGGGGATTACTTTCTAATAAGCTTTCGGATTATGAGGTGATAACTGCTGCCGGACAGAGAGCGCAGACTGTGTTGCCGGATGGTAGTAAGGTATGGCTGAATGCATCTTCAAAAATAGTTTATCATAATTCTTTATGGAGTTCGGATCGTCAAATCGATTTGTCGGGTGAAGCCTATTTTGAAGTGTCTCATGATAAACATGCTCCATTTATAGTAAATAGTAAGCAAATCAAGACTTGTGTGCTTGGTACGAAATTTAATGTGCGTGCACGCCAAGATGAGAATAGGGTAGTGACTACCTTGCTTCAAGGACTGGTACGGGTAGATTCTCCGCGAACGGAAGAGAATGGTTATTTGTTGAAACCGGGACAGACATTGAATGTAAATACGGATACTTATCAAGCAGAGTTAATTGAATATAACCAACCTACAGATGTGCTTCTCTGGATTAATGGCAAGTTGGAATTTAAGCAACAGTCTTTATTGGAAATAACCAATATTATGGAGAAGTTGTACGACATCAAATTTATCTATAAGGATGAAGCATTGAAATCAGAACGGTTTACCGGTGAATTCTCTACTGATAGCACTGCTGATGAGATACTGAATGTATTAATGCATACCAATCATTTCTCTTATAAGAAAGACGGACGGATTGTCCGAGTGATGAAGAAATAAGAGATAGGTTAGTGTTTCTAAAAGGCTGTCTAATTAGATCTTGACAGATTAAGGTTTGTTCGTTATATAAAGATGTGAAGTGCTCCCAAAAGTTAGATACATAACTTTCTGGGGGCATTTCACATATATGTAGTGGCAAACTGATTGGAATGGGATTTGATTAGATAGTCTTTAAAACGAGAAATCACCCTCACTACATGACTGAACTGCACTCCTTAAGTTTTGTGTTCAACTTTTGGGGTGCAGTTCATTGTAATGAGGGTGATTTTATGAACTTAAGGCCTGTTTGATAGCCTCTATTCTATATTTTTATAGTTATCTATTCATAAATACTTACTCACTTTTGGGTTCGTAAACATTAAATTCTGTAACATCCGTACGACCGTTTGTAGAGATAGTAATAATCTGATATTTCAGATATCGCGTAGTAATAGGAGAAATGAACGTAATATTCTGTGTACCACCGGAGATTGCTAATGAACTCAAGATTTCCATGTCGTACCATTTTCAGATTGTAATATTTCCACTTCTCTAGGAGCATATGCATTGGCCCAATGATTCGTTTTGATACCTGTTAAAACCTTAGCTTCTCCTAAATCAACAGTAAACCAGAATCCTTTATTATTTAGAGCAACGTCAGTTCCAGTCTTGCCATCGATTAAATTATTGGGTGCGCCTTCTACTCCTTCTTCTACATTAATAATCCAGCCGGCGCGATTACTGATAAGTTGGCTATTACTAGGAATACCGCTTTTTAGATTACAATAGGCAGCTTTATTAATAATGACAGGCAATGTACTTAAACTACTGCTAATAACAGTGTTCTTATCATTGGTAGTTACATTACTGATTGAGACACTGAAAGAGAAACTTGTTTTTTCCATGATACTGGCAAATATCGTCGGATCAACCGTCGCAGTGATTTCTTCAGAAGTCATCTGTCCTTCTTTGAGAGTAACCTGTGAGGAACTTAAAACGATCTGGCTTGCATCAAGCCCTTCTGTTTCACTTTTTGCACTTAATGCGATAACCATATCTGTAGAGACTGCTTTCTGTGTTTTTACAGTAAAAGCCATCTTAATTTCATCTCCTCCGATTCCATTCGCATCATGAGTCAGATTGAACTTTTTTACATTCCCCGATAAATAGTCATTTCTCTGTAGAGACACATACGTAGCATTCCATTCGTTAAAAACTTCTTCATCATCGCTACAGGACGAAATGAACGGGACAAACAAGCCGAGTAGAGTTGCTATTGATAGTGATTGAAATATATTTTTCATATGTACATACGATTAAATTATTACTATTTCCATTCGGTAGATTTATCTGTAGATAAAATACCGTCAATCCAGGTAGGAGTAGCAGAAGTAGTCAAAGTATGACCTTTGCCGGTTGCATCTTCGAATACATTGCCTTGTCCTTCATTGAATCGCCAATAGGCTTCCAAACCCACAGATTTTGGGCTAACTTGAGTCATGTTATTTTGAATTTGAGAAGCGGAACGAACTACAGACCATATACGTGCTTCGCTCATCAAAATCTTACAACCACTCCACCATGTATCGGCAGAAAACCAACTTATACTGGAAAAAATAGTGGGTCCCGATGGAATACTCAAGACACCTGAATCTATTCCGTTAATATAAAGACGGTAAGATGAACCGTCGCATACTAGAGCTAGATGTTGCCATTCATTAGGCTTAAAAGAATTGCTTGGATTCAAATAAAGACTATTACGGCCCACAACTTGTACTAATGAATGAGCCTTGAAATTTTCATTATCAGACTGCGGGTCTTCAAAACGCAACAAGATATTATTCAGGGCATCACCGTTACCATTACTAAAAATAGCACGATTTCGATTATTCATATTACTTACTTGAAAACGAACCTCTATCGTATATTGTGCATACGTTTCAGATGATTCTGCATATTTATTAGAAGTTAAATTAGCAGAACCGGTAAACATCGGGGCTGAAAACTCAATAATACTTTCAGCTAAAATAACAAAAGTTCCGGTATTTGCCATTGGTGAAATGCTTCCATCCTGCAATACAAGTTTTACAGGCAGCGCATATGATTCTCCTGACTTCATCATTTCCTGACTAAAAGCTTTCAAGGCAATAGAGAGGGCATCAGTGGCATACTGTCCGGCTTTCACTGTAATAGTTTCCGGTAGTGTATAATATCCTTCGGGCAACATTATATATCCGGTTCCATTAATGTGGTTATAGGCATCCAATACAGATTGGTCCGTGACCAACTTATAATGGTTGTCTGTAGAAGAAAGATTGCTAAGATGCACATTTAGAGTAGTAAAACTTTCGCCAGAGGCTTGTACAGTTACTTTTTGGCTTGTACTTGAAAGTGCTTCTTCAATATAAGCATGTGTGTCTAAAGCATCATATTTCGCATCTCCGCAACTTACCATACTTCCTAAGCCTGCTATAATTGCAGAGAAGTATAAAGTTCTTATATAATTCATACGTTTCATAGTTTACATTAATTTTTAAGTAATGAATGTGATGATGGATTCATAATCTGGATGGCACGACGTATATTCTTATATTCCGGTGAAGTACCAAATTCTGCTTCTATGTGATAAGTTCCTACCCCACCTTTACGGAAACCATTTCTAGGCTGCCAACGTGCCATGCCTTCCAAAGATTTCATACTATTCCCATAACGGTCGGTATAGGGATAACCGCCATCCATCGCAGCATCGGTCGCTTCGAAGTTTTCAGTCATTATAGTTCTTCTCGTAATTACCTCTTCGGTCATTACTCCGCCAAAAGTTTCTACCAACCCTGGTCCCCAAACCTTACCATCAATAAGTCGTTTGTCTAAATTTGAATCACTTCCCGGTTTGTAGGCTTGGATAATGAAATAATCAAAGTAAGTTCCAATTTCAGGCTTGGTAGTAATTCTTTGAGGTTCACCATCAATGACCAATAGTCTTCCTGTTCCGGATTTCGGTCCCAGATACTTGCCTAATTCGTCAATAAAGAAAAACAAATGTTCATCTGAATTGACTATATTTCCGGTGTAGGGTCCGGCCACAGGTTCGTAATCTATATCAAATCCATCATAACCATATAGATTTAAAGTATCTACAATCGCTTTTGCATATTTGCGGATTGAAGTTTCTACTGCTTCTATATTACTTTCGTCTGACGGGTATCCCCAAAAATCATTAATAGCTTCCTGTTTACTATTGTATCCCATTTCTTCCCAATTATCCAGTATATTCTGTGGAGTCAGTTTGTCTCCTACACCACCGATAATTGAACAGTATATAATTTTTGTACCTTTCATGTTCTGGCAAAAAGCCATATCCTTACGTTGAGCTTCAGAAAGATTCGTTCCATTATCCCAAATAGAAACAATATCTACGCTATCCGGAATACCAGCTAGAGAGCTTTTCATAAAAGCACCTTCACCACTCCAGCCACCAAACCAGCCAAAGGCAACTTGGTGATCTGTCTGCTTATAGGCACGCAAGGCCGCATAATATTCATCCGATACGATCGATTCGGGAAAAGTTTTTGCTTCCGACTCCGTCCAGTCACTGCAACCGATCAATGAGGTCGTTGCCAGTGATATGAGTACAATGTATAATAAATAAATTTTCTTCATAAAAGTCCTTTTTATGCATTATATAAATTAGATCTTTTTAGCCCACTTTAAGTCAGTAGCTTCATTATCAGCACCGCCAAGTTCTGCTACTCCCAGATCATAATTGGCTTTATTGTTTTGTGCCTCTGTATAAGGGAAGCTTAGACGACGCATACCGCGTTGGCTACTCACTCCACAATCTGATAGATTGTCGATACAAGGATAAAGTTCCGGATAACCTGTACGGCGATATTCAGCCCATGCTTCCAATCCTAATGGATAATTGGCGATCCATTTTTGAGTAATGACACGTTGGAAATTTTTTCCATTTACGTTATCAGCCTCACTGTCATCCCACATCACACTCACTGTATTGGTAATTGTAGCAGTAGCATTTTGCACAGCATCACTTTCATGTGATACGACAGGAGCCTCGTCAATCTTCAAGTATTCAGTGGCTGAAACCTGATATTGTTCCATTGACAAATTAATACCATCTTCGTAATAGGCTTTTGCTGTTTTAGAACCGACATTCCAACCACGCAATTTTCCTTCTGCACGTAAAAAAGCCGTTTCTGCAGCGCAGAAAACCATTAATTTAGAGGTTGCCGTATATGCGGGAATAGAAAATCCTGCAGCGTCTGCCTTTTTAAAATCAGCATCTCCTGTACGCATACCTACATATTTATCTGTTTTCCCGGCAAGGGTAGACTTATTAAAGAACTTCGGCATACGTGGATCGCCATATGCATTCATATAATCTACAATATTTGCATTCACACGCAGATCACCCCAACTTACAGCTGCCAGTTGATATGGATTACTCTGTGTGCCACAAGAAAGCATAGCATTATCCGAATTACTTTCAATCAATCCTGCTTTATGTGTTACTGCTGCTTCAGCTGCCTCTTGAGCAATGCCAGGCCATGTTCCGCTGATTCGCATTGCAACACGTAAGCGCATTGAATTGGCTAGCTTAGCCCAACCTGAATAATTTCCATCAAAAACCGGATCATTGGCCCCCAATGGGGCATTGCCATTTGTTTCTACATAATAGTTGTACAAAACATCAGCTGCATTGGCTAAATCACTTAATATACTGGTATAGACCTGTTCCTGGGTATCATAAGATACATAGAAATTACCCTTCTTTACTTGGCTGTAAGGCATCGGTCCATAACAATCCGCAACGCGAAGCATCGTTATTGCACGTATCATACACGCAAAAGCATAATAATGTCCCGTAGAATTAGTTGCTTCCTGTATTTGGAAAAAGTTTCCATATATTTTTTCAAACGGAGTGTTCCAGGGGGTAGCATTCCAGGCATCACTCTGATTGAATGTGCTGAAGTTTGTACCACTCCATGTGTTAGAACAGCATAGATAGCCACCTAACTGTCCCACCATCTGATCTTGCATTTGAGAGTCATTCTGCTGAATATTCACAATTGTTTCAATCATAGACTTCATCAAAGTCGCAGGGTCTGCATCATGAATTTGATATTGATTCGTATTATACTCCTCAAATTTATCGGTACAACTTCCTGCCAGTAACAACAGAGCGGCACCGACTGTGATATTTCTTAAATATTTTCTCATAACATTAGCTTTTCTTTTAGAATTGAACTTTCACATTAAAACCGAAGTTACGCAAGCTGGGTTGCATAAAGTAGTCTACATTCATATAATAGTTACTGGAGGTAGAGGCAGACAATTCCGGGTCAAATGGGGCTTTACAATAAATCATCCATAAATTACGTCCTACAATACCCAAAGTAACATTCGCCACATTTTTAAACCATCTTTTAGGAAGTGTATAGTTTAGACTCAATTCCTGCAAACGTACATTGGTTGCACTATATAGATAATAACGACCGTAGCCACCTTCACCCGTACCAATAGTCTGGTAATACTTTTGGGCGTTAACTTTGCCGTTATTAATAGGTATACCACCATTATCACGAGCTGTTGCAGATGTTTCGGATACTCCATAATAATCTAAAATACCTTGAGTAGCCGAATAAGCTAATCCGCCTACACGGGCTGATAATACAACTCCTAAATCAATTCCTTTATAAGTGAAATGATTGGTCCATCCGAGGTTGAAATCAGCATCCAGATTACCTACTTTTACCGGAGTGTTTGATGAAGTGATACCCAGATTACCATTCTGATCGACTTTTATATTACCGTTATTGTCTTTTGTCAGCTGGTTGTATACATAGATATCAGTCATGGAACCTCCTTCTGTTAGGATGACGCGAGGAGCTACATTCTCTTTACCTAACCAACCCACATTCATTTCATCCATTTGGATAGCTTCTCCTGTCACGGGATTCACGCTGCCGCTTGCCAGTCGTTTCACCTTGTTACGGTTTAGAGTGAAGGTTGCATTAGAAGACCATCCGAATCCTGCCCATTTATCACTGAATCCTAAAGCTAATTCAATACCCTGATTTTGCACGTTACCAGCTTGTACAATCGCTTGTTTATATCCGGAAGAAGAAGGGATATCTACCTTAAATGTTTGGTTCAGTGTATTAGAACGATAGTAAGTAGCGTCTAAATTAAAACGATTTCCCCAGAATTTCAAGTTCAAACCGATTTCCCAGGATTTAGTCTTTTCAGGTTTCATATTGTCCATCGGATATACGGTCGGATTCGCCCAGTTATGTGTCTGGCTGTTGTATTCGTAACCCGGATTAGTAAGGAAACGATCGAAAGAAGAGGCTACCACTGTATACGAACCGCGTATTTTAGCATAAGAAATCACCTCTGGTAGTTTAACCATTTCTGATAATAAAGCCGATAAACCGACTGACGGATAAAAGAACGATTTTTGTTTGGAGAATGCGAGTTTTGAATCCCAGTCATTACGTCCGGTTACGGTTAGATACAGTTGATTTTTCCAACTTAATTCAGCACTGGCAAAAATACTTTGAATTTCATCTTCATATCCGGTAGGGTCCGGTTTATAGTTGGCGGAGAAATTAATATTGTTGATCTGGAAGAAGTTGGGAATAACCAGGTCACCTGCAATATATAACTGATCCATTGAAGTATGATATATGGAAGCACCAACATTGGCTGTTAAATGAAAATCACCAAATGTTTTATCTATATTAGCCAGGAAATCGGCATATAAAGAACGTTCCTGACGCATGGCATCTTCAAAACCACCGCTTACACCACAGAATGTTGTTAATGTAGAAGCAGATTTTTCGTTTTTATTCCGGTAGTCGGAGTTGTCCAGATTGACACGACCGACAACATTGAGCCAATCTGCAGCCTGCCATTTCAAAGAAGCGTTCATCATATAACGTTTCTTGTTGGAAGTACGGTTGATGCGATTTTGTATCCAATATGGATTTTGTAATGACAAACTTGCATCACCATAAGGCCAATATTGTTCCATATAGCCGTAGTTAGTATTATAACGCTCATACAGACGAATTTCGTCAAAGTTGTCTCCACGAGGGAATAGATACAGTGATGGGAGAGGGTTATAATACTGTCCTTGAGAAACCATGTTTTTGTTGTTCTGAACGATATATTGTGCACCGATATCCAGAGTAAGTTTATCATTCAGGAAATGGGTGGTATTACGTGCCGTAAAATTATAACGGTTATAAGAGTTATTCGGAAGAATTCCACCGGAGTTAGTTGTAGAAGCTGAAAGATAGGTCTGGTTTTTGGTATTTCCTGTAGATAATGCTACCGAATTGATAACATTGGATCCTGTTTCAAAGAAGTCAGATGGGTTATATCGACGGTTTGTCAATTCTCCCCAGCTGAATAATCCGGAACTTGTACCATAACGGTTCTGCATATCCGGCATAATATATGCTTTAGAGAAAGTAGTACTGTTGGATACTGTTATGGTAGTTTTCTCTGTTTGGCCTTTTTTAGTCGTTATTAAAACAACACCATTTGCCGCAGCGGAACCATATAATGCTGCCGCAGAAGGACCGGTCATCATACTAATACTAGCAATATCATCCGGATTTAAGTCAGCAACAGCATCTGATCCTCCCATCTCTCCAAATAATCCTTCGCCACCGCTTTTTCCTGTATTAAAAATAGGTACACCATCAATTACATACAATGCATTGTTATCTTTAGTCAGAGATTTCATACCACGCATAACAACACGAGTGGCACCACCAGCACCGGTTGCACCACTATTAATCTGAACACCGGCAACCTTTCCTGATAGTGAATTCATAAAATTGGCGTCCTTTACAGCTGTCAATTCGTCACCTTTTACCTCTTGTACATTATAACTTAATGCCTTAGTTGCACGCTTGATACCCAATGCAGTAACAACTACTTCGTCCAATACTTGTGTATCTTCTCCTAAGGTGACTTTAAGGGGTTGAGCATTGGCAAGCGTGATTGCTTGGGAGAAACTGTGCATTATTATGATTAGGAAATAAAATTTATGCCACCTTTATTATTTATCAATAAGTAATTGTTCAAAATTAAACGGCATCATGTGTATGATTGTAGTGTCTTGCCTCTACAATTCACCACCACCATATTTTTTCTATCCTTCACCTTTCTTCTGGACTCCCGATAAACAGGACGTTTACGAGTGAAGGGTGACTCTTTCACACACTCTTTCACCTTACTTGGAAAGTAAGCGTCTCCGCGATTCTATATAGTGTATTAAAATAAAAAGGCTAATGATCCCTTTTTAGTCATTAGCCTTTTCCCATCTGTCAGGAAGCAGTTCCCTGTATTTTTCAATTGGTGTGTTCGGTTGCCATTCGGCTGTTCTGTTTATCACATCCGTGAGATACTCAAATAGATTCACTTTATGCATCCTACAAGTGAGTGCTATCGTATAGAGTATGGCGCCTCGTTCGGCCCCCTTATGGCTGCCGAAGAACAATGAGTTTTTTCTTGATAAGGATATGTACCGGTTCATCCGTTCAACCATATTGTTGTCCAGATAAGTGTCACCATAATTAAAGATGTCCACCACTGCATTCCACTCATTGCGAAGATAGGTAATGGCTTCCTGCAGTTCGCTCTTAGGTAACAAATCCCCCCGTTCTTCTATTTCATCAAGCACATCTTTTATTTCTCCGAGTATGTCCGGCGCATACTTTTTTCGATGCATAAGATTCTGTTCTACCGTCCATCCCTCAACCCCAACTTTATGCTTATGCTCGTTTTGATAAAGTGCGTTTATCAGCTCCACGATTCTTTTTGCATCCGGGTCCTTCTCACCGCAATCTATAAATTTCCGTTTTATATGTTGCAAGCACGGGATGCGTGTGATATTGGGATAAGCATCGCTTTCGAGCTTCCGGTAAGGTGAGTAACCATCGCTTTGTATGATACCTTTGCAACTGCCTAATTCGTTAAGAATAACTCTTTCAGACCGGGAGCCGTCATCATAGAGCAAGTATATCATCCTGGTGTTTATGCCGACAACCACCCAAAGGTATCCCTTCCTGACTCCTTTTCCCTTGCTGTTCTTTTCCGGGACGAGTATTTTGTAATAGGTTTCATCGGCTGCCTTATAAGGATCACTCAAAGCTGTCTGCCGGATGCACTTATAAAGATTTTCGAAGAGGCTTGAGGCTTTTTCTATCAACTTATGAGCCGTAGGTTTCTTCAGCGTAAAGCCATGACTCTCGAAGTAGTTGATGATTCTTTCAACAGGTAGCGATTGTATATAACGTAATTCCATCAATCCGGCAATAAATGAACCGTCATAGCTGGAATTCAAGAAGGCCGAAGCCGGTGTTTTTCCCTCAAACAGGCGACCTTCTTGCGTATAGGTGTGTATCTTGTAGACATGCTTGATGAAGCGCATGGGTACACATTCATAGCGGACGCATATTCTGGGAACAGTGGTAAACAACCGGGCCTTATTGATGTCAAAATCGGGATCATCGGGATAAACGACATGTTCTTCTTCCTCCATCTCATAATGCATGTCACGTTTGGCCCCATTGTTCTTTCTTGCTTTACGCTTATCTGCTTTTTCCGCTTCTATCTTCTGCCGCTCTTCTTCGGATATGGCAGATTGGGGAGCCTGTTGCTGTTCGGATGTGTTGGATACAAGTTTGGCGAGTCCCTTAGTAAGGCGCTGTTGCTTGCTAAGAGATTCGCCTTTTTGAAGGAGTGCCTCTTTAAGGGAAGAAACCTCCTTTATCAAAGCATCTATTTGGTCCAAGAGTCTGTTGTTGTCATCTCGTAATCCCTTGATTTGTTCCTTCAATAACTCTATGATCTCATCCTTTTTCATGGCATAAAGATATAAAGAATCAACGAATTGGCCAAATAAACCGGATGATATCTTTAGCACAAATAACTAATAATCAGAATGTTGTATTAGATCCTAAAACGTTTTCTCAACCGTACAGACTTTAATGACACTCCATTTAAGATAAAAGACAAAACCTGATAAGAAATCTCGTAATTGCCTGTATTGTGTTCCTTACAAAGATATGTTTACTGAATTTTATCCGAATTTTCAAACAGTCAAAGAGTCAACAGGAGGGTCTGGATACATCTATGCATGGGCGTCTATTCTTAGAGTAGGCGTAATGATTCGCGTAGCCGATATCTATGGACCTATTCCTTACTCTGAAATGGGAAAAGGAGAATTTCAAGTAGCATATGACGACGTAAAAACACTCTATCATAATATGATTAGTGATTTGACACGTAGTATTGAGGTACTTTCTGCTTTTGTGCAGGAGAATGCAGGAAAAGAGGTTCCGGTTGCTGAATATGATATCATATACAATGGTGATTTCAGCAAATGGATTAAGTATGCCAACTCTTTGAAACTTCGTATGGCAGTACGTATCGCTTCTAATACTGCGGACACGGAATATGCCAAACAAATCATGGCTGAAGCAATTGAGGGAGGAGTTATAGAGTCTAATGGAGATAATGCTTTCTTCCCTGCTATGCCATACAATCCATTTGAGATTGCTTCCGGCTGGGGTGACTTGGCTATTAACGCAACACTTTCCGCATATATGACCGGATATAGTGATCCGCGCATCAGTAAGTATATGAATACTGCGACTTCATACAGAGACTACCGTGGAGTACGTATGGGTATTAGTGATACAAGCAAAGCCGTAGAGGGTAGCGCAGCAAGATATTCTAAACCTGCTTTTACAGCAGATTCCCCTATGCCTGTTTTCTATGCAGCGGAGACTTATTTCTTGAAAGCTGAAGCTGCTCTGCAGGGATGGATTGCTGGTGGAGACGCAGCGGCCAAAAGCTATTACGAACAAGGTATTCAAATGTCAATGAGTCAATATGGTGTAGAGATTGGTGATTATCTTTCAAGCACTGTTGTTCCACAAGGTTACACAGATCGATTGAATTCAAAGAACAATATCTCATTTACCAGCGTGCCCAGTGTTGCATGGGGAGATGGAACTAATAAACTTCAAAAGATTATTACCCAAAAATGGATTGCCAACTATCCGATGGGAATCGAAGCTTGGTGTGATTATCGTCGTACCGGCTATCCCGAATTGTTTACTGCACGTGACAATCTAAGTTCTGCCGGTTATATCGGTGATATTGATAGCAAACGCATGGTACGCCGCTTGCCATATCCTACAACAGAAAAATCCAGTAACTCTGCCAATGTAGAAGCTGCTATTGCAACTATGTTAGGTGGTCCGGACACCGGGTCTACAGATTTATGGTGGGCGAAAAAGAACTGATTTTTAACCTGATAAAACATAGAATATGAAACATATAAAGAAAATGTTAGGATTTGCATTTGCTGCGACATTCTTTGTTGGATGTACGGATGTGGAATCTATTAATGACATAGATTTGAATCAAACAACTAAAACAGATGAATATTATGCTGCTTTGCGTGAATGGAAAGAGACACCGGGACTTCCGCAAGTGTTTGTATGGTTCGACAACTGGACAGGGACTTCTCCTACAGGTGAAAATAGCTTAAGAGGTTTGCCTGATTCTATCACCATTGCGTCCAACTGGGGTGGTCATCCTAAATTTGATTTAACTCCGGAACGAAAAGCTGATATGGAATATGTGCAAAAAGTGAAAGGAACAAAGGTTGTCGTTACTCTCTTTTCTCAAAACATTGGTGATGATCTTCCTGATAAAGAAATTTATCACGAAGCCGGAACCAGTAGTGATCCGGAAAAAGTGAGACCTGCAATCAAAGCCTATGCTGAGGATATTTACAAGGCTTGCCTTGAATGTGGATATGATGGTTATGACTGGGATTATGAACCTGGTGGTGGAATGGGAGTAGGTCCGCTCTGGTCAAATAAAGTTCAGAGAACTATATTTGTAGAGGAACTTTCCTACTGGTTTGGACATGGAGCAATGGATCCCAACCGTGATCGTGGAGATCGCGCTATGCCGGAAAAACGCCTTCTCTTCTTGATTGACGGTGAGGTCGGTATTCGAACAGGTATGGATAAGGAATGGCTGTCATATTATGTAGATTATTTTGTATTGCAGGCTTATGGTGGAATGGCAGACTACAGAATGAAAGGGGTTCTTGACGATATGAGCGATTGGATTCAGCAGGGAATTATTACTCCGGATGAAATCGTTCGTAGAACCATAGCCACTGAAAACTTTGAATCGTATGCAAATACAGGGGGAGGGTTCCTCGGCATGTCAAATTATGTATATAAAACAACGTATACCACCGGTGGAAAATCGTATGAAATAGATCAGTTGATTGGTGGATGCGGGCTTTATCGTGTAGGCTTTGATTATGCACAGGGTAAGGGTGATTATGATGGTTCACCGGAATACTATTTTCTGCGTCAAGGCATTACGAACATATACAAGAATTTCTATAGCCGTATGAATGCTACTGCGAATGAAGAATAATGGTTAAACGAATTTTATAAGAATGAAAATTATGAAATATATCTATTTATCAAGTCTTATGATCGCATTCTCAACAGTCTTTTTTATGGGATGTGAAAATGCTGAATACAAGGCGCAGACAAACAGTCTTTATATAACAGATGCAGCTGATATAGCCACTGCTGCTGCTATCACTATGGATGATGGTGCAGACATTAATGTTGTGGTACGTTTAGCTCAAAAGGTTACGGAAGATGTAGAGGTTGAAATTCAATTTGTTCCCGAATTACTGACCGAATACAATACGATCAGTGGTACAGAATATGAAGTTCTGCCTGCAAACATGCTTCCACAGAATGCTACGGTTACGATTCCGGCAGGTGAAATTAGTGCCAATTATCGGCTTCATGTGAATGATTTTGCAACGAATGGTATTACTTATGCTATTCCCCTTGCATTGGGAAATGTTATCAAAGGTGATGTTACGAAATCAAAAGCTCAAAGCAAATTCATTTATGTATTGGCTAAACCTTTGAATGTTTCTGCTCCTGTATTGCGTGGTAATGCCGGAAATGTATCGACCTTGCCGGCAACAGACTGGGGAATTACGGTAGATGCATGGACATTGGAAGCATGGGTACGTATGGATGGCTACAAAAAGAATAATCAGGCTATTTTCACTTCGGGTAGTGGTGACCATGAAATTTATATTCGTTTTGGAGATGCCAATAAACCTTATAATTATCTGCAGATAAAAACTTTAGGAGGGCAGAAACAAACTGCCAGTGATTTGGAGGTAAATACATGGTATCATTGGGCTTTCGTTTACAACGGAACAACACTCACCATTTATAAAAACGGAAAACAAGAAACATTCTTCGATCCTCCTGCACCAAAAGGTGGAAATGTACGTATTGATTATATGAAGATAGTTGATAGTGGTAGCTATTTCCAAAATAACTGTACTATGAGTCAGGTTCGCTTTTGGAAAGTTGCTCGTACTGAATCGGAAATTGCAAACAATATGTACTTTGAAGTTAATCCAAAGAATCCAAATTTGATTGCCCTCTGGCCAATGGATGAAGGAGAAGGTACTGCCTTTAGAGATGCAACAGGAAATGGGCATGATGCAACTTCTAATGGAGCTCTTCAGAAGTGGGAACATAATATCAGATTTGATAAATAAAATGTGCTAGACAAATAATTTATATGAAAGAGAAGGATATGTCCATTGTGGCATATCCTTTTTCTTTATATGTTAAAGTATTCATAATTTTTTAGAACTTCATTCTCCTGAACTGTATTATAATAAATGCTCGTATAAACTTAAATTCTAACAAACATGAAACATTGGTTATTATCTGTTTTGCTGGTGGTGTGTGGTGCCGTTTCAGCACAAGTAACACTAGTAAAAGATGGAAAGAGTAATGCTCGTATCATTGTGCAGGACAAGATGCCAGATACTAAGACATCAGCGCAACTCTTACAACATTTTCTCTATCATATTTCGAAAAGCAAGCTTCCAATTGAAAATGATAAAACGCCTCGGAAAGGAGATATACTGATTGGCGGTCAAACTCCGCAAACAGTGACGGAAGATGGTTTCTCTATCTCTACTCAAGATGGTATTTTAAGAATATCAGGAAAAGAAAAAGGAGTTGTATATGGAGTTGTCACTTTGTTGGAACAATATCTGGGAGTTGATTATTGGGGAGAGAATGAATACTCTTTTACTCCTCAAAAGACGGTGATTTTGCCTTTAATTAATAAAGTCGAAAACCCGGGCTTTCGTTACCGTCAGACACAATGTTATGCTATCCATACAGACTCTATTTATAAGTGGTGGAATCGTTTAGAGGAACCGAATGAAGTGTTTGCTGCCGGTTATTGGGTGCATACTTTTGATAAGCTTCTGCCTTCATCTATTTATGGGAAAGAACATCCGGAATATTATTCTTACTTCAAAGGAAAACGCCACCCGGGAAAGGCCAGTCAGTGGTGTTTGAGTAATCCGGAGGTTTTCGAGATTGTTGCTCAACGTGTTGATTCTATTTTCAAAGCAAATCCAGATAAACATATCATGTCTGTAAGTCAGAATGATGGTAATTATACAAATTGTACGTGTGATGCTTGTAAGGCAATTGATGATTATGAAGGAGCATTATCAGGAAGTATCATCACTTTTCTGAATAAGTTGGCTGCCCGTTTCCCGGATAAAGAATTTTCCACATTGGCTTATCTATATACGATGAATCCTCCGAAACATGTGAAACCTTTGCCGAATGTGAATATTATGTTGTGTGATATTGACTGTGACCGTGAAGTAACTTTGACGGAGAATGCTTCGGGAAAAGAGTTTGTGAAAGCCATGGAAGGATGGTCTAAGATTACCAATAATATTTTCGTGTGGGATTACGGTATTAACTTTGATAATTATCTGGCTCCATTTCCTAATTTCCATATTTTACAGGACAATATCCGTCTTTTCAAAAAGAATCATGCCACCATGCATTTCTCTCAAATTGCAGGGAGCAGGGGAGGAGATTTTGCAGAACTTCGCGCTTATTTAGTGTCAAAGTTGATGTGGAATCCCGAAGTTAATGTAGACTCATTGATGCAACATTTTCTACATGGATATTATGGTGAAGCAGCGCCATATCTTTATCAGTACATAAAGATAATGGAAGGCGCATTAATTGGTAGTGGACAGAGGTTGTGGATATATGATTCACCCGTATCACATAAATATGGCATGCTAAAGCCTGCTTTGATGCGTCGTTATAATCATTTATTTGATTTGGCTGAAAAGGCTGTTACAGCAGAACCAGATTTCTTAAAACGAGTTCAACGGGCACGCCTGCCAATTCAGTATTCAGAACTGGAGATTGCACGAACAGAGACAGAAAAAGATTTAGTAGATATCAATAAAAAGTTAGACCTTTTTGAGGAACGCGTGAAAGAGTTTCAAGTTCCTACATTGAATGAGCGTTCCAATTCACCGGTAGACTATTGCAAATTGTATCGCGAACGTTACATGCCGCAGAAAGAAAGAAGTTTAGCTTTGGGTGCAAAAGTTACTTATCTAATTCCTCCTACCGGAAAATATGCGGCATTAGGAAAGAACGCATTGGTTGACGGTTTGTTTGGTGGAGCAACCTTTGTTGATAGCTGGATTGGTTGGGAAGGAACCGATGGTGCATTCGTTATAGATTTGGGCGAAGCGAAAAAGAGACATAGTGTGGAAACAGATTTTCTTCATCAAATAGGGGCCTGGATTCTTTTTCCTCTAAAGGTGGTTTATTCATACGCTGATGACGGTGAACATTATACGCATTGGAAAACGATTGATTTACCGGAAGAACGTACCGGTGAGGTAAAATTCCGTGGAGTCAAGGCTGAATCAGCTGAACCGATAAAAACTCGTTATGTAAAAGTAGAAGTCACTGGAACGAAAGAATGTCCGACTTGGCATTATGGTGTAGGCCATCCTTCGTGGTTCTTTATAGACGAAGTGATAATAAAATAAAAAAAGTAGGGGGGAGACGTTAGTAGTTTCCCCCTTTTAGTTGTATTATATATAGATGGGTCAGAAAAATGAATTTTTTCATCTATATACTATGATTTATGCAACAGAATAAAACTGCTTCTCAACGAAAAACTATTAACCCGGCTTGCTGGGTACCTACTGCTTATTTTGCAATGGGACTTCCCTTTATTGCTATTAATCTGGTTTCTGTTTTCATGTTTAAGGATCTTGGAATTTCGGATACGCAAATTGCATTCTGGACTTCTCTGATTATGATGCCTTGGACACTGAAATTTTTGTGGAGTCCTTTTCTTGAAATGTATCGGACGAAAAAATTCTTCGTATTGATTACAGAATTATTGAGTGGTGTATTGTTTGGAATAGTAGCCTTTTCTTTGTTTTTCGATTACTTTTTCGCCATAAGTATCTCTACGATGGCAGTGATTGCTTTTAGTGGAGCAACGCACGATATTGCTTGTGATGGTGTATATATGGCTGAATTGAACAAAGAAGATCAGGCAAAATATATCGGAGTGCAGGGTGCCTTCTATAATGTAGCCAAATTGGTTGCTAATGGAGGATTAGTTGCTATGGCAGGAGCATTGGCAGAGCACTTCGGAGCAATAGAAGGTGCTTCGATAGATGCTAACAAAGGAGCGTATTCATCTGCATGGATGATTATTTTCAGCGTAATTGCGGCAATAATGGTACTGATCGGTATTTATCATATAAAAATGTTACCTTCTACACAGGTTCCGTCAACAACGAAGAAAACAGCATCAGAAGTTGGGCACGAACTGGTAGCAGTCATTGCTAACTTCTTTACTAAAAAGCATATTCTCTACTATATCTGTTTTATTATTTTATATCGTTTGGCAGAAGGCTTTATCATGAAAATAGCTCCGCTGTTTTTACGTGCTTCAAGGGATGTAGGCGGCTTAGGACTGTCGTTGACAGAGATCGGCACGCTAAATGGTATCTTTGGTTCCGCTGCTTTCGTTTTAGGCTCATTGTTAGCAGGTATTTATGTCTCTAAGTTCGGATTGAAAAAGACACTATTTACTCTCTGCTGTATTTTTAATCTTCCGTTTGTAGCCTATACTTTTTTGGCAGTTGCACAGCCTACTAATGTATATCTGATCGGAACTTGTATAACAATGGAATATTTTGGTTATGGCTTTGGTTTTGTCGGACTGACGTTGTTTATGATGCAACAGATTGCTCCAGGCAAACATCAAATGTCACATTACGCATTTGCTTCAGGAATCATGAATCTGGGAGTGATGCTTCCGGGAATGGTTAGTGGTTATCTTAGTGACTTATTAGGATATCGTAATTTCTTTATCTATGTGTTAATTGCAACTATTCCAGCTTTTCTGATTACTTATTTTATACCTTTCACGTATGATGACTCAAAAAATAAATAATATAAAATCAACGATTATGAATAAAATTCAAATTCCTTGGGAAGATCGTCCTGTCGGATGTACGGACGTTATGTGGCGTTACTCACAAAATCCAGTTATCGGACGTTATCATATTCCTTCATCTAATAGTATTTTCAATAGTGCTGTTGTTCCTTTTGAGGATGGTTTTGCAGGCGTATTCCGTTGTGATAACAAAGCTGTACAGATGAATATCTTTGCAGGTTTTAGTAAGGACGGAATTCATTGGGATATCAATCATGAACCTATTCAGTTTAAAGCAGGTAACACGGAAATGATCGAGTCGGAATATAAATACGACCCTCGTGTTACATGGATTGAAGACCGCTATTGGGTGACTTGGTGTAATGGTTATCATGGCCCTACGATTGGTATTGCCTATACTTTTGACTTTAAGGAGTTTTTCCAGTGCGAGAATGCTTTCTTGCCTTTCAATCGTAATGGTGTACTTTTTCCGCAGAAGATCGATGGCAAGTATGCGATGTTGAGTCGTCCCAGTGATAATGGACATACTCCGTTTGGCGATATATACATCAGCTATAGCCCGGATATGAAATATTGGGGTGAACACCGTTGTGTAATGAAAGTGACTCCTTTCCCGGAAAGCGCTTGGCAGTGTACAAAGATTGGTGCAGGTTCAGTTCCTTTCCTTACAGATGAAGGCTGGTTGCTGTTCTATCATGGTGTAATCACTACTTGTAATGGTTTCCGTTACGCTATGGGAGCTGCCATATTGGATAAAGATCATCCGGAAAAAGTTCTTTATCGTACACGTGAATATCTGATAGGTCCGGCTGCTCCTTACGAACTTCAGGGTGACGTTCCTAATGTAGTATTCCCCTGTGCTGCTTTGCAAGATGGTGAACGTGTTGCTGTTTATTATGGTGCGGCAGATACTGTGGTAGGTATGGCCTTCGGATATATAAAAGAGATTATCGATTTTACGAAACGAACGAGTATCATTTAATAAAGATATGAAACGTATTATATTAACTTACACACTTGCTTTTTCCCTTCTTTCCGCATCTGCGGGGGAAGGGGGAAGCCCTCCCCTTAAAAATACGGATAAAAGTCTTTTGATAGATTATGTGGATCCTTTTATCGGAACTACAAATTTCGGAACGACCAATCCGGGAGCAATTTGTCCAAATGGTATGATGTCTGTGGTTCCTTTCAATGTGATGGGATCTTCCGAAAACACATACGATAAAGATGCCCGATGGTGGTCTACGCCTTATGAATATACAAATTGTTTCTTTACCGGATATGCTCATGTGAATTTGAGTGGAGTCGGTTGTCCGGAATTAGGTTCTTTATTATTGATGCCTACTACCGGAGAACTGAATGTGGATTATAAAGAATATGGTAGTAAGTATAAGGATGAACAGGCCTCACCGGGCTATTATTCTAATTATCTGACTAAATATAATGTAAAAACAGAAGTTTCGGCTACTCCGCGTAGCGGTATTGCCCGGTTTACTTTCCCGAAAGGAAAAAGCCATATCCTGCTGAATCTGGGGGAGGGATTAACGAATGAGAGTGGCGCTATGCTTCGTCGTGTAAGCGATAGCGAAGTGGAAGGAGTCAAACTACTTGGTACATTTTGTTATAATCCTCAAGCTGTATTCCCCATTTACTTTGTATTACGGGTTAAAAAGAACCCTTCTGCAACAGGGTATTGGAAGAAACAACGTGCGATGACGGGTGTTGAGGCTGAATGGGATCCGGATCAGGGAAAGTATAAACTTTATACTCGCTACGGAAAAGAAATAGCAGGAGATGACATCGGTACTTATTTCTCCTTCGACACAGAAGAAGGTGAACAAGTAGAAGTACAAATGGGAGTTTCTTTTGTAAGTATAGAAAATGCCCGGTTGAATCTGGATCGTGAACAGGCTGGAAAGAATTTCGAGCAGATTCATGCTGAAGCACGCTCCAAATGGAATGATGACTTGTCACGCATAACTGTAGAAGGTGGTACGGATGCTCAAAAAACTGTATTTTACACAGCACTTTACCATTTGCTGATTCATCCTAATATTTTGCAGGATGTAAACGGAGAATATCCGGCAATGGAAAGTGATAAGATTCTGACAACAAAAGGAGATCGCTATACTGTCTTTTCTCTTTGGGATACTTACCGCAATGTTCATCAATTGTTGACTTTGGTTTATCCGGAACGTCAGATGGAAATGGTACGTACAATGCTCGATATGTATCGCGAACATGGATGGTTGCCTAAATGGGAATTATATGGCAGGGAAACATTGACAATGGAAGGTGATCCGAGTATTCCGGTAATTGTAGATACCTGGATGAAAGGTTTGCGTGATTTTGATGTTGATCTGGCTTATGAAGCAATGTACAAATCTGCTACATTACCCGGAGCGGAAAACTTGATGCGTCCCGATAATGATGATTATATGTCCAAGGGATATGTGCCTCTTCGCGAACAGTATGACAATTCCGTATCTCATGCATTGGAATATTATATTGCTGATTTTGCGTTATCTCGCTTTGCAGAGGCTTTGGGTAAAAAGAAAGATGCAGAGATGTTCTACAAGCGTTCTCTGGGATACAAACATTATTATAGTAAAGAATTTGGAACTTTCCGTCCGATTCTTCCGGATGGAACTTTTTACAGTCCGTTTAATCCGAGACAAGGAGAGAACTTTGAACCGAATCCCGGTTTCCATGAAGGTAATTCCTGGAATTATACATTCTATGTGCCACATGATGTATATGGTTTGGCAAAACTAATGGGTGGGAAGAAACCTTTTATTGATAAGCTACAAATGGTTTTTGACGAAGGGCTTTATGACCCGGCAAATGAACCGGATATTGCTTATGCCTATTTATTCTCATACTTTAAAGGTGAAGAATGGCGCACACAGAAAGAGACGCAACGTTTAATAGACAAGTATTTTACTACCAAACCTGATGGTATTCCAGGAAACGATGATACGGGAACGATGTCTTCCTGGGCTATTTTCAATATGATTGGTTTTTATCCTGATTGTCCCGGACTACCCGAATATACATTGACGACTCCGGTTTTTAATAAGGTAACGATTCGGTTAGATCCGAAATGGTATAAAGAGAAAGAGCTAATAATTGAAACTAATCGCACTCAACCAGGAACTTTATATATTGATAAGGTACTGTTGAATGGTCAAAAGTTTAATAAATATCATATTACACATGATGAACTTGTTCACGGCAAATATTTAAAATTTGAATTGAAATAACACACAGTGTTTCATAGGTATCGTTTTTGGGTTGACAGGGCTGTCGGACTTCTTATGGTCCGGCAGCCCATTTTTTTACATTTACTTTTATTGTTACTTCTCGGAAAATAGCGACACTATATGCTCGGGATAGTGACGGTATCCGGCTAAAATAGCGTCACTATTTCTCCCGGATACCGTCATTATCTTATTTTCATTAGACTATACTCTGCCACATTTATAGTTATTCTCTGTTTTATAGGTGATTACAAAAATCTCTTTCATACGTCTACTATGTAAATTGTAGGCAATAAGATGAAAACAAGAAGAAATTTATTCAAACATATCCTTTGGATATTAATACTTGCAGAGTGTTTCCCTCTATTAGCGATTGCCGGATCGCAGCAAAAGGAACAACGTTATAAAATAGCTGTATGTGACTGGATGATTCTGAAACGTCAGAAAATCGGTTCATTCCAATTGGTACATGAATTGAATGGTGACGGTGTAGAATTGGATATGGGTGGTCTTGGCAAGAGGGAAATGTTTGATAACAAATTGCGTGAACCTCATTTCCAACAGTTATTCCGTGAGGCTGCTCAAAAATATCAATTAGAAGTTCCTTCGGTTGCCATGTCCGGTTTTTATGGGCAGTCTTTTCTGGAGCGGGCTAACTATAAAGATTTAGTTCAGGATTGCCTTCATGCCATGAAAGTGATGAATGCCAAAGTAGCCTTTCTTCCTTTGGGAGGAATCAAAGCCGGATGGGAAAAGAGTCCGTCACTACGAGCAGAAGTTGTCAGACGCTTGAAGGAGGTAGGAGAGTTGGCAGCTTCCGAAGGAGTGGTGATTGGTATTGAAACTCAACTGGATGCAAAAGGGGAGGTGAAACTGCTGAAAGAAATTGGTTCTTCCGGAATCCGGATTTATTTTAAATTTCAAAATGCGTTGGAGAATGGAAGGGATTTGTGCAAGGAGTTGAAGATTCTGGGGAAAAAGAGGATTTGCCAGATTCACTGTACGGATACGGACGGAGTTACCTTGCCTTTCAATAAGCGTCTGGACATGAATAAGGTGAAAAAGACGCTCGATAAGATGGGATGGAACGGATGGCTGGTCGTGGAGCGTTCGCGGGATAAGGATGACGTACGGAACGTGAGGAAGAATTATGGGACGAATATTGAATACTTGAAAAAAGTGTTTCAGTAATGGTTATATCAACAATATTCTGCGTACCTTTGTTCCTATAAAAGAAAATAGGAAAGGAGAGAACTCTATGGCTACAAGTAACTATATCCGTTTTGATTGGGCAATGAAGCGCTTATTACGTAATAAGGCTAATTTTTCTGTATTGGAAGGTTTTCTGACCACTCTTCTGAATGAAAAGATAGTCATTCAGAAACTCTTGGAAAGTGAAAGCAATCAAGAGGATGAGTTCGACAAATACAATCGTGTGGATATGCTTGCCGAAAACTCAAAAGGTGAGTTGATTCTCATTGAAGTTCAGAATAATAATGAATATGCCTACTTCCAGCGAATGTTATTTGGAACTTCAAAGTTGGTGACGGAGTATATCAATAGAGGAGAAGGGTATGATAAAGTCCGCAAAATATATAGCGTGAATATCGTATATTTTTCTTTAGGCAATGGTAAGGATATAGTCTATCATGGCAAGACTGAATTTCGTGGCATACATCAGCATGATATATTAGAATTGACCCCATTCCAAAAACAAACTTTTAAGGTCGATACCGTAAGCCAGCTCTATCCGGAATATTATATACTAAAGGTAAATGATTTCAATCAGATAGCTAAAAGTCCGCTGGAAGAGTGGATCTATTATTTGAATACGGGTGACATACCGGATTCCGCTACGGCTCCGGGACTGGACGAAGCACGTTCCCGCTTAAAATTGGATCGAATGAATAAGGCAGAACTGGATGCATATTACCGTCATTTGGATAATATTGTTATTCTTCGCGATAATATATTCACGGAACGCGCTGAAGGACGCGCTGAAGGACGTGAAGAAGGACGTGAAGAAGGACGTGAAGAGGGCAAACGGAAAGAGCAGATTAAAATTGCCCGGCAAATGATGTCGGATGGTATGCCGATGGATGTAGTCTTTAGATATACGGGAATTTCTGAAAAGGATTTGAACGAGTAATGACATAGAATAGAACTGATTTTCTGTAAAATATTGAAGAAAAGGTAAAGTGCCTCCCAAAACTTTCTTGTCTGACTTTTGGGAGGCACTTTGTCAATGTGTACACCTTCTTTTAGTCTTGGATATAGAGCTTCATGGAATAATGATGAGCGGATTCGGAAAATTAAAAAAAAAGATAATTCTTTTTTTTTATCTTTTAAGTGATTACATGATATTTATTCATTCGTCTTAGATATATCAATCTAAAAGATACTAATTTTTAGATTGATTAAAATCTATTGTTTAATTTAAATTTAATGTATGAAAAAGAATTGCAGTTTTTTGCGAAGGGGGACAAGCAGGCTGCTGCTTGTCATGTCGCTATTCTGGTTCAATGGCTGTACCATAGGATACCACGACAACGAAATCTTTGAATCAGATGTGAAGAATTCGACATTGAAATCTCCCACATTGGAAGATGTGGATGTTTCTATTGATGCTGCCGGGGAGGTCGTCACAGTTGAGTGGGCGGTGGTTCATGGGGCAGAAGGTTATGAATTTTCCTGGTATAACGTAGATGATCCGAACAATCCGCTACCTATAGTAGAAAATGAGTTTGTAGATGGATGCCGTATTCAACTGAACGTTTTGGAAGATACCAATTACAAATTCCTGATAAGAACGATTGGTAGCAAGAATTTTAATAACAAGGATGCGGAAAGTGCCTGTGAAATTAATTATTCCACTCTTGTCGAAACTTATAAGTCCATTCCTAACGGGGCGGACTTGGCAACGTGGTTTGCGGAGAATCCTCTTCCGGAGACGGATGAAACTCCGAATGAGGACGGCACGTTGAAGGAACTGGCTTATGAACTTGAACCCGGAGGAGAATATACGGTTTCTGCTCCTGTCGATTTGGGAGCGCGTAAGGTCACTCTTCGTGGTAGTAAGGTAAACCGTGCCAAAGTGACTTTGGGCGAATCTGGAAGATTTGAGACACAGAATGGCTTGAAATTAAAGTTTATGAACATCTTTTGCGGTGCACAAGATAAGGATAATTCCTCATCTTCACTGATAGCGTTGAGTACGACTCCTAACGAGGCATTGAAAGTAGCGTCCGGTGAATATGTAATCAAAGAACCTATTGTTTTGCAAAACTGCAATATCTATGATGTCAACCGGCATTTGTTTTATGATTCCAGTAAAAAGTATTGTGTGGAAAACTTGACCGTAAAAGGCTGTTACGTCAGATTCAATCAGTCGAACACATTGGTACTTTTTAAATCGGGCAGCTATATCAATATGACATTTAAAGAAAGCACGATGTATAGTACGGTACAAAATGGCAGTTATTTTGCGCAGGTGAACGGAAACAGGCCGAATAAGATTACGGGATATTCTACCGCTACGTTCGCTTTCGAAAGTTGCACGTTACATAACATTGCTTACAGTAAGGACTTTACCAACTGGAACAGTTATAGAGGACAGTCTGTCGTTACGCTTAAATTCTTCAAGAATATTTTTGTTGATTGCGGAAGGGGAGACATGACGAACAAGATTATGGGGAATGCCAATATGGGTAGAGAATTTGAGTATAACACTTATTGGTATAATGGCGTTCGCAGCAATGACAAGTATGACACGAACGCATTGGGAACAGATCCGGCTTTCACGGATGCCGCCAATGGTAACTTTACCGTGAACGGAACGGAGCAACTTGAGAAGAGA
Source organism: Bacteroides celer (assembly GCF_002632415.2). Lineage (NCBI taxonomy): Bacteria > Pseudomonadati > Bacteroidota > Bacteroidia > Bacteroidales > Bacteroidaceae > Bacteroides > Bacteroides celer. Next base: position 2,781,116 of record NZ_CP178209.1, read on the forward strand.
ACGGGCGATCCTCGTTGGCTTCCGATTGTTGAAGAGTGATGATAGAGAAAATGTGACAATATGAAATAAAAAAGAAAAATGAGTAAGAAAAATATATTTCTCGGTTTGTGCATGGGCGTACTGCTGCTGTTTGCTTTGCCGTTGCACGCACAGAATCAAACGGTCACGGGAGTTGTCGTAGACGCCAGTGGCGATCCCGTCATAGGGGCTTCCATTCAAGTGGTGAATGGAACGAACGGTACGATTACAAACATCGATGGAAAGTTCAGTATAAAGGTTGCTCCGAAGAGCAAGCTGAAGGTTTCGTTTATCGGATATACTTCGCAGGTTATTTCCAATCTCAATAATCCGAAGATTATACTGGCGGAAGACCAGTTGAAACTGGACGAGGTTGTGGTGTTGGGAGACTATGGTTCGCAGAAATTGCGTAATGCTACGGGTGCCATTGAAACTATTTCGTCGGAAGAGTTGAAGGATATGTCGGTAGGTAGTCTGGGAGATGCGCTGATTGGTAAGTTCAACGGCCTGCATGTTTCCGCGAGCGGGGGACGACCGGGAAGTACGCCTAGCCTGCAGATTCGCCAGAGTGATGTTAACACGGGGCTGACTCCGAGTGGTGATTTGGGTGGCGATGCCAGTCCTAAACCGTTGTATGTCATTGACGGCTTTATCTCAGGTGAGAGTGCTTTCAATAATTTGGATGTAAATGAGGTGGAGAGCGTGACTGTCCTGAAAGATGCAGCAGCTGCTGTTTATGGAGCGCGTGCCGCTTACGGTGTAGTGTTGGTGAAGACGAAGCAAGGCAAGGCGGGCACGCCTAAGATTTCCTATTCGGGACAGTTCGGCTATACGGATGCTCTGAAATTGCCAGAGATGCTGAATGCCTATGATTATGGGCGCATTTACAATGCTGCCCGCGCAGCTAATACGTCGACGAAGGACCAGGAGTCGGACGACTTGCGGTTGCAACTTTTCCAGGCGGATGAGTTGGAGGCGATGAAGAACATCAATTATAATTTGTTGGATAAGGAATGGAGTGCGGCATTGACGCAGCGTCATGGCGTGAATATCAGTGGCGGTACGGAGAAAGCCACTTATTTTGGTGGTGTTTCTTATTATCAGCAAGAGGGTAATATCGGTCGTCTGGATTATAACCGCTGGAATTACCGTGCAGGGGTGAACGCCAATATCTCTAAATGGATGAAGGCTTCTTTGCAGGTCTCCGGGAATTACGGTGAGACGAATAAGCCCAAGAACGTGAAGGGCGGTGGCTCCGACGGTGATTTTGAATCGTTGATGACGCATGTGCCTTATGTGCCTGACGAGGTGAATGGTTACTATATTTTCCATTCGGGGATGGAGAACATCACCAATCCGAGTGACCAGCAGAAGTATAATTTCGCAGCAGTGCAGAATGCTTCGGACAATGTAGAAACCCAGAACCAAAATTTCTCGATGAATGCTGCTTTGGAATATGATTTTGGATGGAGCAAGTACTTGCGGGGATTGAAGATTAAAGCTTCCTATTCAAAAAACATCAGTACGGGAAAAACGAACAGCATCGGTACTAAGATGGATGTATACCGGCTCATGACACGCGGTGGAAGTGGCGGTCACCTTTATACGGGGGATGACGTGGTATATGATGCCACTACGTTGGGGCTTTATGAGTTGAACAATGGTAATACGCTGTCTCGTAGCATGAACCGTGCGGACAGCTATCAGATGAACTTGACGGTGAGTTATGCCCGCCAGTTCGGCAAGCATTACGTGAGCGGCCTGTTTTCCATCGAGAGGGCGGAGTCGGAGATGGAAGATTTGGCGGGTAGCCTTACAGACCCGTTGCCGTTTACGGACGGGCAGTCCAATTCTGTAGATACGAATGCTGACGGTTTTGCGCAGACGACGACTTTCGGGCGTACCGAATCGGGGATGCTTTCTTACGTGGGACGTTTGAATTACTCGTATGATGACAAGTATTTGTTTGAGTTCATGCTCCGTTCGGATGCTTCCGCCAAGTTCGCACCCTCGAATTATTGGGGATTGTTCCCGTCTTGGTCTGCCGGTTGGGTGATTTCGGACGAAAGTTGGTTTGATAAGGAAAAAACGAAAATAGACTTCCTGAAGATACGCGGATCGTTCGGTATCTTGGGTAAGGACAACGTGAAGGCTTGGCTTTGGACACAGCTTTACGGACGCAACGCAGATAAGGGACCGATTTTCGGCACCAGTTCGAGCACGGACACCAGTTCTACCATCCGTATGCCGAAACAGGGCGTGAACCCTGACGTGCATTGGGACAAGACGTATAAGACGAATTTCGGTATCGACATGTCTTTCCTGAAGAGCCGTTTGAGCGCAAACCTGGATTTCTATTATGACATGGGACGTGAGATGTTCGCTTCTCATCAGGGCACTTCTTATTATCCCAATACGGTGGGAATACAACCTGCCCCCGAGAATTTCGGTGAAATCGACACGTATGGCGTGGAACTTTCGCTGGGCTGGAAGGACAAGATTGGAAAGGATATGTCTTATTGGGTGAAACTTTCTACGGGCTATAGCGACAACAAGATCCGGGAAACCGGTTGGAAAGCCGCTTACGACTTTGACAAGCTGGTGAAGGACGAGCGTGCCGACAGGGGACTCTGGGGATATGAATGTCTGGGCATGTTCCGCAGTTATCAGGAGATTCAGGAATACTTCGACAAATATCACATCACGAAGTATCTGAATAATACGATTGAAAATGTACATCCGGGTATGCTGATTTATAAAAACGTGCGCGGACAGTATGACGAGTCGACTGGTACATTCGGACCTGCGGACGGAGTGGTGGATGCCCAGGATTATATCGAAATTTCCCACCGTTCGAGCAACCCTTACGGAGCTACGATGAACTTAGGATTCTCTTGGAAAGATTTCTCCATCAGCGCACAGTTCACCGCCAGCTGGGGAGCATACGCCTTGGTTTCTTCCTCAATGACGAAGGAGAGCTACTCCGAATATAGCAACGTGTCCGCCATGTGGAAAGACATGTTTGTGTATCAAGACATCTACGATGCCAACAATGTGGTGACTGTGGCGCAGAACCGCAATGCCAAATATCCTAATATCCGCTATAGTGGTGTGAATGGTGCTCCTTCCACTTTCTGGAAAGTGAGTGCCGCCACGATGGATCTTCGCAACGTGACAGTGGCTTACGATTTGCCCAAAGAGTGGTTGCGTCTGATAGGAATCAGCAGTGCACGCCTCAATCTCACGTGCCAGAATGCACTTCAGTTCCTCAACCCTTATCCCGAACACGCGTGGGCATCATGGGCTGGAAGCTACGGGTATTATCCCAATCTGCGTAAGTTCACGCTGGGTGTCAATGTTTCATTCTAATAAAACCGATAGTAATGATGAAAAAGATGAATAAATATATTTCTGTCGCACTTATAGCGGTCACAGCAGGGCTGGCGACCGGATGCAGCGACGAGTTTCTGCAAGACAAAAAACTGTATGGCAGTTTCAACGGGACAACTATTTATGAGAATTACGTGTCTGCGGATAACCGTGTTGGGTATTTGTATGCTTGTATGCTTCCCAATGCGACTGGAGGTTCCGACCAGATGACCGACATGCCGAGCACCGGAAGCAGCGACCAGTATTCTACCTGCACGGAAGAATACGGAGGTCTTTCCGGCTTGAAGAACCCCCTCGTGGAGTTGGACTATGAGAATACGACGGACTATTTCAACATCGACAACAACTATTCTCCTTACGTGCGTATCCGCGAGTGTAACGATGTGATAGAAGGTGTGTCGGGCAGCGAAAGCCTGACCGAAAACGAGAAGCACCTGTTGCTCGGACAAGCCTATTTCTTCCGTGCGTGGCGTTATTATCTGATGGTAAAGATGTACGGTGGCGTGCCTATCGTAGACAAGGTGCAGAACCCGATTATCGGTGACAGCGAAGGACGCCACCTGGTTGTGCCGCGTTCTACCACGAAGGCTTGCGTGGACTTTATCTGCAAAGACTTGCAGACGGCTGCGGACTACCTGCCCGCCCGTTGGGACTCGAACGAAAAGAATTTCGGACGCATCACTTCCGGTGCGGCACTGGCTTTGAAGGGACGTGTGGAATTGCTCTACGCCAGCCCTGTATTCAACCGCGCGGATGACGTGGCACGCTGGGAAACGGCTTATCAGACCAACAAGGAAGCCATCAACCGGCTGAAGTCGGGCAATTTCGGGTTGGCATACGAAAGCAACCCGGGAGTGAACGCTACTGGATGGGCGAAGATGTTTTCCGACTATACCGGTTCGGACGGAAGCGTGTCGGAAGCCGTATTGGTGACACTGTACAATAACGTTTCGCCTGTGGACCACCTCAACCCGGAAAAGTGGAACGGATGGGAACAGGCCATTCGCCCGACCAATGCAGGCGGCAGTGGCGGGAAAACACCGACAGCCGAAATGGTGGACCTTTTCCCGATGGCGGACGGAAAACGACCGACCGACCAAAACGGGACGTACACGTATAATCCGGAATTGTTCTTCCTCAACCGCGACCCGCGTTTCTATCGAACGTTCGCTTTCCCGGGTGTGGAATGGCAGTTCAGCAGCGGCGACTTGGCAGACTTCGGGGCCAAGGGGCAACTGGCTTACGGCATCAACGGATATACCACGGGCAGCGGCTACAAATTGTGGAATTACTGCTGGTATGAAACGCTGGACGACCGCATCAGCGAAACGAAGTCGGGCTATGCGGCCGATTGTCTGGGTACCAAGAACTCCGGCATTTATCTCCGCAAGCGTACCGATGATTTGAAAGTCAATTCGAGCCCGCTTTACATCTTCGAGAAGACGGCAGGCAACGGATTCAGGCAATCTGCCGCTCCTTATATGGAAATTCGTTTTGCGGAAGTGCTGCTCAATTATGCGGAAGCCGCTTGCGGTGCCAACCATCTGGACGAGGCATACACGGCCTTGACGCAGATTCGCGGACGGGTGGGTTACACGGCCGAGAAGAACTTCGGACTGGATCCCACCATTGCGAATGACCGTGCCCGCCTGTTTGAAGCCATTCTCTACGAACGCCAGATAGAACTCGCTTACGAGGGAAAACGCTTTGAAGACGTTCGCCGCTGGATGCTGTTCGACGGTGGAGTGGGACAGGAAACGCTGAAGAGTTCTTGGAAACTGGTGGGATTCGGAGGAAACACGTGTTCCTATTTAGGCGTTGCGCCTCTCAACGGGCAGATGTGCCACCGCATTGAAGTCTATGCGAAAAATTTCCTGGCCGCTAAGGCAAACAACGTCTATAATGAGGACAAGACTATCAAGACGCAGTATGACGAACTTTGGAATCAGCGTCCGGCAGCCTTGAACCTCACCGAAGCCATGACCGTGGACGAGTCGGGCGAAGACCCTGTTTATGCAAACACCCGTGTGAAGGCGTTGGCCGACTTCTATCAAGAGAACTTCAAACGCAAGAATCTGAATACGGACACCAACGACGAGACGGTCATCCCCACTTACAAAATTTATTGCTATATCTTCGGATTCAAGAAGAACGCCATGCAGAATAACGTATCACTGGAGCAGAACATCGGCTGGGGCGACTATTGGAAAGGCGGAGCCGACGGAACGTTCGACCCGTTGGCGGAATAAAATTTATAAATCTCTCATTTTTAAAATTTAAAGTTTAATAATTGGATGCCCGGCATTCTCTGTGAAGAGGAGCCGGGCTTTGTTTCTTATTGTCCGGCATGAAAAATAGGGAAAAGTTGTCGGAAACATATTATTTTGTTTACATTTGTTCTCGGAAGAGAAAGAAACACGGTATTTAGGCTCAAAAATAAAAAAAAGACCAAGAAGCGGCGTTTCCTGCCTCCTTTGTTTTTTTTGAAGAAAAAAGCGCCGCATTTTCCATCAAAAGAAAATCGGGAAGAAAAAAGCGACGTTTCCAGTCTCGCGAATTTTTTGAGGGACCGGAAACCGCGTTTCCAGTTTCGCGGAAAAATTTCGAAAGCAAAAACATCGTTTTCTCCCTTAAAAAAAGAAACAACCAATGCGGGGAAATGTTTTCCCGCAATTATTCATAAAAACAAGAACGAAATGATTGAAATTTCTTCTATCAGTACAGACAGAATGAGCCATGGAGCACATTTCGCCTATCACACGGAAACGGTGGGATGCATTGAAGCCGACACCAAGGTAAAAAACAAAGTATCTGCCCAGCTGCAAGCCTACAAAACCGCGCTCGCCGCGGAAGACCAGGCACTGAAAATCTCGCAGAAAAGCTTCCTTACCGACGAAATCACCGAGGCGGACACGCAGCGTGATGCTTTCTACCTCGGATTGAAAAACACGGTGAAAGCCTTTGCCAACATTCCCGATGCCACCATGCAACAAGCCTACAAGGTGCTGTCGCAACTGCTTAAAGACTATAAGATAGACACCTCCATGCAACTTGACAAGGAAACCGGATTGTTGATAAATCTGATCGGCGATTTGGAAGGCAAATACAGCACCGAGGTCAAGGCTCTGTCACTCAACAGCCTTGTATCTGCCTTGAAAACCGCCAACGAGAAAGTGCGCACCGCCATGTCCGCCCGTAATGCTGAAAGTTCCACCCGCCAGGTGGGAGCCATGAAAGCCGCCCGCGTCGCAGTGGATGAGGCTTATCGGTTGCTCATCAAGTACGTAAACGCTTATGCGCTGATTGAAGGGGACACGAATTATGTGGCGTTCGTCGACTTGATGAATGCACTGATTGTCCGCTACAAGCGTCAAGTGCTGGGACAGAAAGCCGAGGTCAACGGTTCGGGAAACACCGGCGGAGGTGAAGCTCCCAACCCCAATCCGGGTGGCGGAAGCGGTAGCGGTGAAGCTCCCGATCCGGCGGCATGACGGCAGCCAAAGGAAACGAAAGCCAAAGGAAACGAAAGCCAAAGGAGGTGGAAGCCAAGGGAGGTGAAAGCTAATGGAAGCGGAAGCCAAAAGGAAGCGGAAGCCAAAGGAAGGGGGAGTATAAAACTCCCTTTTTTTTTACGCTAAGCTATTTGAGCAATAAAACTTACCCTAGTAGCGTGGCGGATTTTGAAAATCTCCGGAGGATGCTGGTTTCGAGAGAAACGGCTGGTAGAAAAAGACTCTTTTTAGAAAATAATCCGCTTTATTTGATTACAAAGCATCCTAAATTTCGTCCTATTCATGTGTTTTTGAACTTACCATATCAGAAAAACAGATTAAAGATGAAAAAAAGACAAGTATTTTTGGCAGCGTTCGCTGCAACCATGTTGATTCCGACCGTTGCATGGGCGCAATACCCGCAAATCACGGAAGAAGCCAAGAAAAGTTACGAAGCCAAGCAAGATAAGCAACGGGAAAAAGAAGCTTGGGAAAAAGCGTTGCAGATAGTAGAAAAAGAGGCGAAAGAGGGTCGCCCTTACATCCCATGGGCTTCCCGCCCGTATGATTTGCCGCAAGCCGACATCCCATCGTTCCCCGGAGCGGAAGGCGGTGGAATGTACACCTTCGGTGGCCGTGGCGGCAAAGTGATTACCGTGACCAACTTGAACGACAAGGGACCCGGTTCCTTCCGTGAAGCCTGCGAAACCGGTGGCGCGCGCATCATCGTCTTCAACGTGGCGGGCATTATCCGTCTGGAAACACCGATAACCGTCCGTGCCCCTTACGTCACCATTGCCGGACAGACAGCTCCCGGCGACGGAGTCTGCATCGCCGGAGAATCCTTTTGGGTAGACACGCACGATGTCATCGTCCGCCACATGCGTTTCCGCCGTGGCGAAACACTGGTGTCCCATCGCGACGACTCCTTCGGAGGGAACCCCGTGGGCAATATCATGATAGACCACTGCTCCTGCACCTGGGGACTGGACGAGAACATCTCTTTCTACCGCCACATGTACGACCCCAGCGAAGGGCAATATAAAAGCACGGACTTGAAGCTCCCCACTGTCAACGTCACCATCCAAAACACCATCTCCGCCAAGGCGCTCGACACCTACAACCACGCTTTCGGCAGCACCTTGGGAGGTGAAAACTGCGCCTTCATCCGCAGCCTTTGGGCAAGCAACTCCGGGCGTAACCCTTCCATCGGATGGAACGGGATCTTCAATTTCGTCAACAACGTCGTCTTCAACTGGGTGCACCGCTCCTCTGACGGGGGCGACTACACCGCCATGTTCAACATGATCAACAACTATTACAAGCCGGGACCCGCCACCCCGAAAGACTCCAACGTGGGACACCGCATCCTCAAGCCCGAATCCGGACGCAGCAAACTCGACCACCACGTTTACGGACGTGTCTATGCCGACGGAAACATCATGGAAGGCTTTCCCGAAATCACGAAGGACAACTGGAACGGCGGCATACAAATCGAGTCCGAACCCAACACCGACGGGTTCACCGAGAACATGCGCAGCTACCGTCCCTTTGAAATGCCATACATCAACATTATGGGAGCCGGTGATGCCTACGACTACGTGTTGAAGCACGTGGGTGCCGACATCCCTTGCCGCGACCTCGTAGACCAACGCATCGTCGACGAAGTGCGCACAGGCATTCCTTATTATGAAAAGAAACTTCCGAAAGACGCTTACGGCGACCTCACCGGCCTATCTCCAAAGTCGATGGGCGAAGACGGACAGTTCAAATATCGTCGCTTGCCAAAAGATTCTTATAAGCAAGGTATCATCACCGACGTTCGCCAGATGGGCGGCTATCCCGAATATAAGGGGACTCCTTACGTGGATACGGACGGTGACGGCATGCCGGACGAATGGGAAAAAGCTAACGGACTGAACCCGAACGACCCGAGCGATGCCAACAAAGATTGCACGGGCGACGGATATACTAACATCGAGAAGTACATCAATGGCATCAGTACCAGGCACAAAGTGGACTGGCGCGATTTGAAGAATAACTACGACACGTTGGCTGAAAAAGGAAAATTAATGTAACCGTCGGCAAGATGCCGGATTCGAATCTCCTTTCGGCATCTCGTTTTCGGATGCCGACATAAAAACAATCTTCAAAAAAAATTATAGAATGAAACAGCTATTATTCATTTTCCTGTTCATCCTTCCCGGTTTCCTGTCTGCTGGGGTAGTCGACTTGAACAAGGAAAACCGTGACCCAAAATACGTGGAGTCCATCGTCAACCGTTCACAAAAGATAGTCGACAAGCTCGGGCTTTCCGATGCGAATGTTGCTGAAGATGTCCGCAACGTCATCGCCAACCGCTATTTCGAGTTGAACGACATTTATGCGGTGCGTGACGCGAAAGTCAAGGCGGCCAAAGACTCGAACCTGACAGGCGACGCAAAGGCCGAAGCCCTGAAGGCTGCCGAAAACGAGAAGGACGCGGCTCTCTACCGTTCTCATTTCGCTTTCCCCGCTTCTCTGTCCCTCTTTCTGGACGAAAAACAGGTGGAAGCGGTAAAGGACGGCATGACCTACGGAGTGGTGAAAGTGACATACGATTCGCACCTCGACATGATTCCGACCTTGAAGGAGGAAGAGAAGGTCCAAATCTACGCGTGGCTGATAGAAGCCCGCGAATTTGCCATGGATGCGGAAAATTCGGATAAGAAACACGCGGCTTTCGGAAAATACAAGGGACGTATCAACAACTATCTGGCCAAACGTGGATATGACCTGAAGAAAGAGCGTGAGGAGTGGTACAAACGCGTGAAAGCCCGTGGAGGATCTTTATAATTAAAAAAATAAGATACTATAAAAAGAGGTGAAATTCTTTCCCATTGTAAATGGTTAGTTTGTTTGATGGTGGAAAGGGTGGCTCGGAGAGTCGCCCTTTTATCGTATATAAGTTTTGAATCTAATGATTCTTCTAATCTATTTGAGTACAAATGTCACTTTCTATCGTCTCCTTTGTATAAAAGATACAAATATAGAATATACAAATGAAAAAGTTAAGAAATACATTAGCCGCAATAAGTCTTCTGTTTCTGGCTTCTTGTGGGGGGAACAAAGACTACTATATGTTCACTTCGTTTCATGAACCGGCTGATGAGGGATTGAGATATTTATATAGTGAGGATGGAATGCATTGGGATAGTATTCCGGGAATCTGGTTGAAACCGGAATTGGGGCAGCATCAACTAATGCGGGACCCTTCAATGGTGCGCACTCCGGATGGAACTTACCATTTGGTCTGGACTACAAGTTGGAAAGGCGATTTGGGGTTTGGTTACGCACATTCCAAAGACCTGATTCATTGGTCGGAGCAACAGATGATTCCTGTAATGGCAGACGAACCGACTACCATTAATGTATGGGCTCCGGAGATATTCTATGACGACGAGAGTGAACAGTTTATGGTCGTATGGGCCTCTTGTGTCCCCGGGCGTTTTGAAAAGGGGATAGAGGAAGAGAATAACAATCATCGTTTATACTATATCACTACAAAAGATTTTAAGACAGTTTCGAAAGCAAAACTTCTGTACGACCCGGGATTCAGCACCATTGATGCTGTCATAGTGAAACAGGCGAAGAATGACTATGTCATGGTGCTTAAGGATAATACCCGTCCGGAGCGTAATCTGAAAATTGCTTTTTCCGATTCTATGACCGGACCTTATTCGCCGGCATCCCAGCCTTTTACTGAATCCTTTGTAGAAGGACCGTCTGTAGAGAAGTTGGACGATGATTATCTAATCTATTTTGATGTGTATAAGAAAAAAATATATGGTGCTATGCGTACAAAGGATTTCCGGAACTTTACAGATGTAACAGAAGAGGTAAGCATCCCTGTGGGACATAAACATGGAACAATATTCAAAGCTCCGGAATCACTAGTAAAGGCATTGCTGGAAGAAAAGAAATAAATCCGGAACTAATTTAAAATCAGAAATAAATCATGAACAACTCTGCTAAAATTCTTTTTGTACTGGCTGCCGGATGGTTGACTACTACAGCCTTTGCACAAGATAGAATCCATTATACAGGAAAAGAATTATCAAATCCTGCTTATCACGACGGGCAACTGTCTCCGGTAGTTGGAGTGCATAATATTCAATTGGTACGTGCCAATCGCGAACATCCGGATGCTTCGAACGGCAATGGATGGACTTATAATCACCAGCCGATGCTCGCTTATTGGAATGACCAGTTTTTCTATCAGTACCTGGCAGACCCTTCTGATGAACACATACCGCCTTCACAGACTTTTCTGATGACTTCAAAGGATGGATATCACTGGACGAATCCGGAAATTGTATTCCCTCCTTATAAAGTGCCTGATGGATATACCAAAGAATCTCGTCCGGGTGTGCAGGCCAAAGATCTGATTGCCATTATGCACCAACGTGTTGGATTCTATGTCTCTAAATCCGGCAAACTGATTACAATGGGGAATTATGGAGTTGCTTTGGACAAAAAGGATGACCCCAATGATGGAAATGGTATTGGCCGCGTAGTTCGTGAAATAAAGAAAGACGGTTCTTTCGGGCCGATCTATTTCATTTATTATAATCATGGATTTAATGAAAAGAATACCGATTATCCGTATTTTAAGAAAAGTAAGGATCGTGAGTTTGTGAAAGCTTGCCAGGAAATTCTCGATAATCCGCTGTATATGATGCAGTGGGTGGAAGAAGCCGACCGTGAAGATCCTCTCATTCCGTTGAAGAAAGGATATAAAGCATTCAATTGTTATACATTGCCGGATGGACGTATTGCCAGTCTTTGGAAACATGCACTTACTTCTATCAGTGAGGATGGCGGACATACTTGGGCAGAACCAGTGCTTCGTGCAAAAGGCTTTGTCAATAGCAATGCAAAAATCTGGGGACAACGTCTAAGTGACGGAACGTATGCTACAGTATATAATCCATCGGAATTTCGTTGGCCGCTAGCTATCTCTTTGAGTAAAGATGGGTTGGAATATACGACATTAAATTTAGTGCATGGTGAAATCACTCCAATGCGTTATGGAGGAAATTATAAATCATACGGTCCCCAATATCCACGTGGTATTCAGGAAGGTAATGGAATACCTGCAGATGGTGATTTATGGGTTTCTTACAGTGTGAATAAGGAAGATATGTGGATTTCCCACATTCCTGTTCCGGTAGAGATAAATGCTTCAGCACATGCGGACGATGATTTCTCAAACAATAAATCAATTGCAGAACTGACTGACTGGAATATTTATTCTCCGGTTTGGGCTCCGGTTTCTCTGGAAGGTCAATGGCTGAAACTGCAAGATAAAGACCCGTTTGATTATGCTAAAGTGGAACGAAAAATACCGGCTTCTAAAGAGTTGAAAGTATCATTCGATTTGAAAGCCGGGCAAAATGATAAAGGTACCCTTCAGATTGAATTCCTGGATGAGAACGGAATAGCATGTTCCCGTATGGAACTTACTGATGATGGAATTTTCCGAATGAAAGGTGGCTCTCGGTTTGCAAATATGATGAAATATGAAGCAGGAAAGGTTTATCACGTGGAAGCAGTTCTTTCAACTGCCGATCGTAATATTCAAGTATATGTAGATGGTAAAAGAGTAGGACTGCGTATGTTCTACACACCTGTGGCTGCTGTTGAACGGATCGTATTCCGTACCGGTGTACCTCGTACATTCCCGACTGTAGATACTCCTGCCGATCAGACTTATGATCTGCCAAATGCAGGTGCACAAGATTCATTGGCAGAATATGGTATTGCCAATGTGAAAACATCTTCTACGGATAAAGATGCATCTTCTGCTTTTTTAAAGTATGCTGATTTCAGTCATTATGCAGACTATTTCAACCACATGGAAGATGAGAACATCGTTCAGGCAATTCCTAATGCAAAAGCCTCGGAATGGATGGAGGAAAATATACCTTTGTTTGAATGCCCGCAACATAACTTTGAAGAGATGTATTATTATCGTTGGTGGTCATTGCGTAAGCATATCAAAGAAACTCCTGTAGGATATGGTATGACGGAGTTCCTCGTTCAGCGTTCCTATTCTGATAAATATAACCTGATCGCTTGTGCGATCGGACATCATATTTATGAGAGCCGTTGGTTACGTGACCCGAAATATCTGGATCAGATTATTCATACATGGTATCGTGGCAATGACGGCGGTCCGATGAAGAAAATGGATAAGTTCAGCTCATGGAATGCGGATGCTGTATTGGCCCGTTATATGGTAGACGGGGATAAAGATTTTATGCTGGATATGAAAAAAGATCTGGAAACTGAATATCAACGTTGGGAACGTACGAACCGTTTGAAGAATGGATTGTACTGGCAGGGGGATGTACAGGATGGAATGGAAGAATCTATCAGTGGTGGACGGAAGAAAAAATATGCCCGCCCGACAATCAATAGTTATATGTATGGCAATGCCAAAGCACTTTCATGTATGGGAATTCTTTCCGGTGACGAGGGGATGGCTATGAAATATGGTATGAGAGCAGACACGTTGAGAAATCTGGTAGAGAATGAGTTGTGGAATACCCGTCACCAGTTTTTTGAAACGATGCGTACGGATTCTTCAGCAAATGTCCGTGAAGCAATCGGATATATTCCCTGGTATTTCAACCTGCCGGATACGACAAAGAAATATGAAGTTGCCTGGAAAGAGATTCTGGATGAAAAAGGTTTCTCTGCTCCTTACGGATTGACTACTGCAGAGCGTCGTCATCCGGAATTCCGTACACGTGGAGTGGGTAAGTGTGAGTGGGACGGAGCTATCTGGCCGTTTGCTTCTGCACAGACATTGACAGCAATGGCTAACTTTATGAATAATTATCCGCAGACCGTATTGTCTGACAGTGTATATTTCCGTCAGATGGAATTGTATGTGGAGTCACAGTACCATCGTGGTCGTCCTTACATTGGCGAATATCTGGATGAAGTGACCGGTTATTGGTTGAAAGGGGATCAGGAGCGCAGCCGTTACTATAATCATTCTACTTTCAACGATCTGATGATTACAGGACCGATTGGACTTCGTCCGCGTCTGGATAATACAATTGAAGTAAATCCGTTGATCCCTGTCGACAAATGGGATTGGTTCTGCTTGGATAATGTGCTATATCACGGTCATAATCTGACGATTCTTTGGGATAAGAACGGCGATCGTTATCATTGTGGAAAAGGTTTACGCATTTTTGTGGATGGTAAAGAAGTCGGTTATGCAGATACATTGACAAGAATCGTTTGCAAGGATGTACTCAAATAATCATTTATCTGATAATATAGATAGGATAGTCTGAACAATGAATATAAAGAAATATCTCCTTCTTTTTCTTTGCCTGCCATGTTTTATGCAGGCAAAGACTATAACAATCAGCCGCCTTACCTGTGAAATGCAGGAAGGTCTGGTAGTGGTCGAAGGTTCACCTCGCTTGGGATGGGTGATGGAATCGCCGGAAAATGGAACGCGACAATCAGCTTATGAGATTGACATCCGGGAAGCTTTTACAGGACGTTCCGTTTGGAATAGTGGAAAAGTCTATTCTACACAGAGCCAGCTGGTTTCTATAGAGGGGGCAGATATACGACCTGATAATCAATTTAATTATAGTTGGCGGGTTCGTGTTTGGGATGAGACAGATGCACCCTCTGAATGGAGTCGTGAAGCAAAGTTTCGCTCTGCTTCTTCAAGACTTTCCGAAGGAAAATGGATTGGAGCTATCACTCGTCAGAATGCTCATTTACCGGAAGGACGCAAGTTTCATGGTGGAGAGTTGAAGAAACCGGAGGTAAAGGCAGCTTGGGAAGCAGTGGACACTTTAGCAAAGAAAAGTATTTGTTTGCGAAGAACATTCCAGGTGGGAGATAGGACAGAAGGGAATACAAACCGCCAATCGGGCAAGAAAATAGTAGAAGCAACTGCATACGTTTGTGGTTTGGGATTCTATGAATTCTCTTTGAATGGCAAGAAAGTAGGCAACAGTGAATTTGCTCCGCTGTGGAGTGATTATGATAAAACTGTTTACTATAACACGTATGATGTAACGGAACAATTGCGGCATGGTGAGAATGCCGTGGGAATCTTATTGGGGAATGGATTCTATAATGTGCAAGGAGGACGTTATCGCAAATTACAGATAAGTTTTGGTCCTCCTACACTTTTATTTGAACTGGTTATTAATTACGAAGATGGAACATCTACAACACTTCGTTCTGACAATGACTGGAAATATGATTTTAGTCCGGTAACTTTCAATTGCATATATGGAGGTGAGGATTACGATGCTCGTCGTGAGCAAAAAGGATGGAATCAGGTTGGCTTTGATGATAGTCATTGGCGTCCGGTAGTTATACAGGAAGCTCCTAAAGGAATACTACGTCCACAGATGGCGCCTCCGGTGAAAATCATGGAACGATATGATATTCAAAAGGTAACCAAACTAAATGCAGAACAGATTGCTTCAGCTTCTAAATCGACTAAAAGAACTGTCGATCCTTCTGCTTTCGTGTTGGATATGGGGCAAAATCTGGCTGGCTTTCCGGAAATAACAGTACGTGGTAAACGTGGACAGAAAGTAACTCTGCTCGTAGCCGAAGCATTGACAGATGAAGGTGCCTGTAATCAGCGACAAACGGGACGTCAACACTATTATGAATATACACTGAAAGGTGAAGGTGACGAAACCTGGCATCCTCGTTTCTCTTATTACGGTTTTAGATATATTCAAGTCGAGGGGGCTGTCTTAAAAGGTCAAAAGAATCCGCAGAGATTGCCTGTGTTGAAGAATATTCAATCCTGTTTCGTCTTTAATTCAGCTAAGAAAGTTTCCACTTTCGAATCATCCAACCGAATATTTAATGCTGCCCATCGATTGATCGAAAAAGCAGTGCGTAGCAATATGCAGTCTGTGTTTACAGATTGTCCGCATCGTGAAAAACTAGGCTGGCTGGAACAGGTGCATCTGAATGGTCCTGGGCTATTATACAACTATGATTTGACAGCTTATGCTCCGCAGATTATGCAGAATATGGCAGATGCGCAACATGCCAACGGTGCCATGCCGACAACTGCTCCGGAATACGTGGTTTTTGAAGGTCCGGGCATGGATGCATTTGCCGAATCTCCGGAATGGGGTGGTTCTCTGGTTATTTTCCCATTTATGTACTATGAGACGTATGGAGATGACTCGTTGATTAAGAAATATTATCCGAATATGCGCCGTTATGTGGATTATCTGAAGACTCGTGCAGAGATGGGTATTCTTTCTTTCGGCTTGGGAGATTGGTATGATTACGGAGATTTTCGTGCCGGATTCTCTAGGAATACACCGGTTCCCCTGGTGGCTACCGCGCATTATTATATGACAGTAATGTTTTTAATAAAAGCTGCGAAAATGGTTGGCAATGACTTTGACATTCATTATTATACTTCTTTGGCACATGAAATACTTGCCTCATTTAATAAATGTTTTCTCAATAAAGAGACAGCACAGTATGGTACAGGGAGCCAATGTAGTAATGCACTTCCGTTATTCCTCCAGATGACGCAGGATTCAGATGAACAAGGCAGTTATCAACCGGATGCAAAGTTGGATGAGAAAGTACTTATGAATCTGATTAAAGATGTGGAAGCACATGGCAATCGCTTAACGACCGGTGATGTGGGTAACCGCTATCTGATTCAGACGTTGGCGCGTAATGGTCAGCACGAACTTATTTATAAGATGTTCAATCACGAAGAAGCTCCAGGATATGGCTTCCAGTTGAAATTCGGTGCTACCACCTTAACCGAGCAATGGGATCCCCGCCAAGGTTCTTCCTGGAATCACTTTATGATGGGACAGATTGATGAATGGTTCTTTAATTCGCTGGTCGGTATCCGCCCATCTACTACCTATCAAAAGTTTATCATCGCTCCCCAGCCTGTAGGAGATTTGAAATATGTCAAAGCATCGTATGAAACTTTATACGGTACTATTGTTGTAGATTGGACTAGCCAGAACGGAATTTTCACTTTAAACATATCTGTTCCGGTGAATACTACGGCTGTCGTTTATCTTCCGGGAGAAAAAGAACCCAAAGAGATACAGAGTGGAACATATCAATTGGTTTGTGCAAGATGAAAGAACCTTTTGCATATATTTGTAGAATTAAAAAAACAATGTATTCATAGAAAAAGCCACGCAGCATCTTTATTTTAATCATATAGCATGTTTGAAAAAAACATTTTAATGATTGTATTCAAACATTGGGAAGAAAAAAAGATTCTATTAGCATGATTTTTTAGAAGACAATGATGAAATATAATTTAATAATATCGATTATGAATTTACGGACAACTTTTCTCGTCTTTCTTTGCTTCTGTGCAACCACAATTCTCCGTGCCGAGCGTGTGGATATGTTGAAGACCGGTGCAAAAGCAAATGGTAAGGCTCTTAATACAAAGCTAATCAATTCAACGATTGATCGTTTGAACCGTGGCGGCGGAGGTACTCTTTTCTTTCCTGCCGGGACTTATCTGACAGGAAGTATTCATCTGAAAAGCAACATTACACTGGAGTTGGAAGCCGGAGCTACTTTGCTCTTTTCTGACAACTTCGATGACTATCTTCCTTTTGTCGAGGTTCGTCACGAAGGAGTGATGATGAAAAGTTTCCAGCCTTTGATCTATGCGGTAGATGCCGAGAATATTACCATCAAAGGAGAAGGAACTTTGGACGGACAGGGAAAGAAATGGTGGATGGAGTTCTTTCGTGTCATGATTGATTTGAAAGATAACGGCATGCGTGATATAAATAAATATCAGCCGATGTGGGATGCAGCAAACGATACGACAGCGATTTATGCTGAAACGAATAAGGATTATGTAACTACGTTGCAGCGTCGCTTTTTCCGTCCTCTGTTTATCCAGCCCGTTCGTTGTAAGAAAGTAAAGATTGAAGGAGTGAAAATTATCAATTCTCCTTTCTGGACGGTGAATCCTGAATTTTGCGATAATGTAATAATAAAGGGGATAACTATTGATAATGCCCCTTCACCAAATACAGACGGGGTTAATCCGGAATCCTGCCGCAATGTGCATATCAGTGACTGCCATATATCAGTGGGGGACGATTGCATAACAATCAAGTCCGGAAGAGATGCGCAGGCCCGTCGTTTGGGAGTACCTTGCGAAAATATCACCATAACCAACTGTACCATGCTTTCCGGCCATGGAGGCGTTGTTATCGGCAGTGAGATGAGTGGAAGTGTGCGTAAAGTGACTATTTCCAATTGCGTATTTGACGGAACGGATCGTGGAATCCGCATCAAGTCAACCCGTGGAAGGGGAGGAGTCGTTGAAGACATTCGCGTTAGCAACGTTGTTATGAGTAATATTAAACAGGAAGCAGTCGTGCTGAATTTGAAATATAGTAAAATGCCTGCGGAACCAAAGAGTGAACGCACTCCGATCTTCCGTAACGTACATATCAGTGGAATGACTGTGACAGATGTAAAGACTCCAATCAAAATAGTGGGTTTGGAAGAAGCGCCGATATCTGACATTGTTTTGCGTGATATTCATATTCAGGGAGGAAAACAGAAATGTATCTTTGAAAATTGTGAGCGTATCACGATGGATGATGTGATCGTCAATGGTGAAGAGATTAAAATGTAATCCTGCTCTGCATCTGATGTCTTTATGATGACTTACTTAGAATCAAATAATTAAAAATGAAACGAATCCTTTTTACCATGCTTCTTGCCGCATCTCTTTCGGCTGAAGCGCAGACACAAACATACGAGACGGAATTTGCCCGTCCCTTGAATGAAGTACTGACGGATATTCAAAACCGTTTCGGAGTCCGCCTGAAATATGATATTGATACAGTGGGAAAAGTGTTGCCTTATGCCGACTTTCGTATTCGTCCTTATTCTGTAGAAGAATCCCTGACGAATGTATTGGCACCTTTCGATTATAAATTTGTCAAACAGAAAGGAAATATGTATAAGCTAAAAGCGTATGAATATCCACGTCGTACGGATGCAGACGGAGAAAAGATGCTGGCTTATTTGAATACTCTTTATGCAGATCGACAGGCTTTTGAACTTCGCGTTGATTCTTTGAAAAAAGAAGTGCGTCAACGTTTGGGTATCGACACTTTACTAGCTCAATGTGTTAAATCCAAACCTATTCTTTCGAAGATACGTAAGTTTGATGGCTATACAGTGCAGAATTTTGCACTTGAAACACTTCCCGGCTTATATGTTTGCGGTTCTATCTACACACCTCAATCAAAAGGAAAACATGCGTTGATTATTTGTCCTAACGGACATTTTGGTGGCGGACGTTATCGTGAGGACCAGCAACAACGTATGGGCACTTTAGCACGTATGGGAGCTATTTGTGTGGATTATGATTTGTTCGGATGGGGAGAGTCGGCTTTACAAGTTGGCAGTGCGGCACATCGTAGTAGTGCGGCGCACACTATTCAGGCAATGAATGGCTTGTTGATTCTTGAGTCTATGCTTGCTTCCCGTAAGGATATTGATACCAGTCGTATCGGTACAAATGGTGGTTCAGGAGGGGGCACTCATACTGTTTTGTTGAGTGTATTAGATGATCGTTTTACTGCTTCTGCTCCCGTGGTGAGCCTTGCTTCTCACTTTGACGGTGGCTGTCCGTGTGAAAGCGGAATGCCCATTCAACTTTCTGCAGGAGGAACCTGTAATGCGGAGCTAGCTGCTACTTTTGCCCCTCGTCCACAACTCGTGGTATCTGATGGTGGCGACTGGACGGCTAGTGTTCCTACTCTTGAATTTCCTTATTTGCAACGAATTTATGGATTCTATAACGCGAAAGACAAAGTAACGAATGTACATCTCCCCAAGGAGAAACATGACTTTGGTCCGAACAAACGGAATGCTGTTTATGATTTCTTCGCAGACGTGTTCAAGTTGGACAAAAAGATGCTGGACGAAAGCAAAGTTACCATTGAACCGGAATCTGCTATGTATAGTTTTGGAGAAAAAGGAGCTTTGCTTCCCGAAGGTGCAATCCGGTCATTTGACAAGGTAGCCGCCTATTTTGACAAGAAGACCTTTGCTGATTTAAAATCAGATGCTTCTCTTGAAAAGAAAGCCATGGACTGGGTAGCTTCTTTAAAGTTGGATGATGAGAAAAAGGCAGGTTTTGCGGCAACAGCTATTTATAACCATCTTCGTAAAGTTCGCGACTGGCACAATGAGCATCCCTATACAACAATTCCCGAGGGTATCAATCCTCTTACAGGCAAGCCGCTTTCCAAGCTCGACCGTGAAATGATTGCAGATTCTGCTATGCCGAAAGAAGTACATGAAAGGCTAATGAAAGAGTTACGCAGAGTATTGACTGAAGAACAGATAGAACAAATCCTCGATAAATATACGGTAGGTAAAGTCGCTTTTACCTTGAAAGGTTATCAGACCATTGTGCCCAATATGACAGAGGAGGAAACTGCTTACGTCCTGGAACAGTTGAAGCTGGCTCGCGAACAGGCTATTGACTATAAGAATATGAAGCAGATCTCTGCCATCTTCGAAATTTATAAAACCAAATGCGAACAGTATTTCAATGAGCATGGTCGTAACTGGCGTCAGATGTTCAAGGATTATGTGAATAAACGACAGGAAGAAAAGAAGGCTCAAGAAAAGAAATAGAATTACTTGATTTGAATATAAGAAGCTAAAAAAGGTAGCAATCCGTATGATGTAGAGGATTGCTACCTTTTTGTTTTAACTATCCCGGATAGGGATCTTATTTTAAATTCTTATGATTGTTGTGGTATACTAAATTTCTTTTGAAATGTAACACTTAGTGTCTGCAAAATAACAGATAAGATAATCATCCCGAGCCCGGAATAAAAAGCAATATTCAGTTCTTTGGCCTCATTGAAAATAATCATGGCCAGAATGATGCTATATATAGGTTCCAGATTATAACTTAAATTGACCGTAAATGCTGAAATCTTTTTCAGAACCTGAATTTGCAATAAATATAGTCCGACAGTACAGAAAGAAGCGAGTAATAGTAGATTGATTAAGTCTCCCATACCGGGCACGATAGTGGACACCGGAAAATAATGCAAATAGAAAGGAAGAATACAGGAAACTCCAATAAATCCGCCAAACATCTCATACAGTAACAGGGCACTTGAAGCATGATTCTTTGCCGTCTTCTTATTGGTTATAGTAAATAGCGCCGCCAATGCAGAAGATATAATACCTAATGTTATTCCCATACGATAACGAGTATCAAAATGGAATATCAGGACAATTCCGAATAGGGTAAGCAGGCTGAATGTAACTTCTTTCAGTGACACTCTATGCCGATTAATCAGTGGCTCCAGAAAAGCCGTAAAGAAACCCACCATTGAGAAACAAACCACCCCGATAGAAACATTGGAGGCTTTGATACTTCCATAGAAGAATATCCAATGCAGTGCCAACAGTACTCCGACACCACTAATCTTTAGTATTTCTTTCAAAGGAAGTTTTGGTAACTTTTTCGCAAAGTATAGAATACCTGCCAGTATCAAAGTTGCAAACATCATTCTCCACCAGACTAACAATCCCTCATTGAGTGTTATCAACTTCCCGAATACTCCTGTAGCGCCTGCAATAATAATGGATATATGCAGCTTGATGAAAGCTTCTTTCATTTTATGATTACTCTATAATTAACTATAAGCCTATTGAGGCCGCAAAGTTACTAAATTCTTTTGTTTATTATTTGAACAGTGTGTTTTTCTTCGATTAACAGATTCTTAAATTGATTTAAACATCTTTTTCGCAGAAAATGTGTTATTTTGTGGATGGCTAATAGAAATATATATGATATGGATAAGCAAAAAGTAGCATTGGTCCTTTCTATGGGAGGAGCACGTGGAATAGCGCATATAGGAGTAATTGAAGAATTGCTCCGTCACAATTTTGAGATCACCTCTATTGCAGGAAGCTCGATGGGAGCTATGGTGGGGGCGATGTACGCTTCAGGAAAAATGGAAGAATGTAAGGAGTGGCTATATAGTTGGGATAAACGTAAGATGTGGGAATTGGCGGATATTACTTTAAGCCGGGATGGATTGGTGAAAGGTGACCGTTTTATCAAAGAACTGAAACAGATTATTCCGGACATGAATATTGAAGACTTGCCTGTCCCTTATGTAGCAATGGCTACGGATATTGTCCGCGATCAGGAAGTGAGGTTTGACAGGGGGAGCTTACATGAAGCTATCCGTGCATCTATTTCTATCCCCATGCTTTTCCGTCCGTTGAGAAAAGACGGTATGGTTTTGATTGACGGAGGCATTCTGAATCCTCTTCCATTGGCTCATGTAAAACGCATTGAAGGAGATATCCTGATAGCTGTCGATGTGAATGCACCCCTCGATTCCGGAAAGAAAAAGAAAATATCTCCTTATAATCTATTGACAGAATCTTCAAGAATGATGATGCAACAAATCACTCGTTACCAGATAGAGCGTTGTCAGCCGGATATCTTAATTCAGATGTCCGGTGATACCTATGATATGTTGGAGTTTCATCATGCAGCCTCGATAGTGAAGACAGGAGTGGAAGTTACCCGAAGCGTGTTGAAAGAATTTCTCGACAATGAATAATATGATACTTTAAATTACTCCAGATAAATCATCTTTTTCGTCATTCCTCCGTCAATCGTGATATTTTCTCCATTGATGAAATCATTGTTTTCTTCACAGAAAAACAAACACATACGGGCAATATCTTCCGGTTTGCCTACCCGTCGCGAAGGATGTTGTGAATGATCTTCCGGCCGGAGTTGGTCATAATCATGAGTTTGTACCCATCCCGGAGCAATAGAGTTGACGGTGATATTCCATTCGGATAACGACAAGGCCAGTGCATGAGTTAAAGAATAGATACCACCTTTCGAAGCTGCATAACCTTCACTTCCTGGTTCACTCATCAGGTAACGTGTGGAGCAGATATTGATAATCCGGCCGTATGGATTAGGAGAAGACTGTTCTTTACGATGTATGGCAAGCAGGCGGGAGGTGATAAATACAGGGCGTAGGTTGATAGAAAGAATTTTGTCGAAATCCTCTACGCTCGTTTCGGTGATAGACGAAAATTGACTAATACCGACGTTGTTGACAATAATATCAATATCATTCCATTCGGAAAGAATACGTTGCATGCAACTTTCAAGCGCATCCTTATCGCTGACATCGACTTTATGGAATATAGATCCGGTTGCTTTTGCAGTCTCTTGTCCCGCTATTTCATTTATATCACAAAAAGCGACTTGATCGCCGGACAGGCAAAAAGCTTCTACTATTGCCTTGCCTATACCTTCCGCTCCTCCTGTTATAAATACTCTTCTTTTGGAGGGAGATGATTTTGAGGTCATTGGAGTACACGAAGCCGATTCGGTCGGATGAACTGTTGTAGATTTCTTCTTACCATATTTCTGTGCTTGTTTCCAAGCAGCCTTTCTGGCTTCATATTGTTCCTGTTGCCTTTCTATATAATTATCTGCCATCGTTCTTTTTTATTTCTTGGCAAATGTAAAATATAAAATGGATAAATACAAAGAATCGACCGCTCTTTTGCGGACAAAGGAGCGGTCGATTTTATTCAGATGACGGTTCAATTTAAAACTTCGTCGGATCTATCTCTGCATATTTAATTCGTTGGCGACGCCAAGTGTATATGGCATGCAGTTTCCCGTCTTTTCCCTGAATAATACTGGGATAAGAGTACTGGCTGATCGGACTATCTTCCAATGTAAGAACAGGCTTCCAGTTGATGCCATCTTCTGATATTGCCACACAAAGCGGAGTACGCGGACCTTTCGGAGTTCCGGGTAATGTAGAGAAATTATTGTAGATAAGTATATGTCTGCCGTCTTTCATTGTCACAGCATCCGTTCCGGAATTATTATTCGGAACATCCAGCAGCGTTACTTTACTCCACGTATCACCATTATCGCTGCTCCATGCAGTTGCTACTTGTGCGTTACGTGTACGGCAGAGTACCTGTAATCTTCCGTCTTTATGTTTCAGAATACTAGGTTGTATCGCATAAACAGGTTTGGCTCCTTCTCCTCTGATCGCTTCTCCTCCTTCCTGATCGTCCACATTCATGCCACCTTTTTTACGGTTTTGAGTGGGGACGGATAACTCGGCATCCAATGGACCTACCATCTTCCAGGTCTTGCCTTTGTCATCGGAAATCTCGAAGTGGACACGCCATCCGTTACTTCCTTCCGTACTGGAAGGGCAGATGATACGTCCATTGATATATTCCGGTTTATTCTTAATAGGTCCAAGAAAACCTTCCGGAAGCGGTTCACGTTTGCTCCAAGTCTTTCCTCCGTCACGTGAACGAACCAGCCATCCTGTCCAATCACTCACTTTCAGACCTATTTTATAGAATAAAATCAAGTCACCTCCGGGAATCTGGAAAAGAACCGGATTCCAACAAGCTTTTCTGCGGGCAATAAGTTTTCCTTTCTCATCTTTCACAGGTGTACAAGTTGAATCGATTCCAGCCAATACAGCTTGTGAATCTTTGATCGAGAACACACCGTCAGCGGCAAGTTTTGGGGCAGTCCATTCTTTGGAACCTTTCGGCTTACGACATACCCAGATGCAACAATCCGGATTGCGTTCTTTGGTGCCTCCGAAGAAAGAGGCTACGAGATCACCGTTCTTCAGTTCTACAATTGTAGCTCCGTGACATTCGGGGAAAGAAGCTTTTTCGTACAGGAATTCATCACTTAGAATAGCCGTATTCCGGGTGGGGATGTCTACACTGAAGTGATATTTTCCCGATCCGATCTTTTCCTTCCGTCCATCTGGTAGATGTACTTCGCCTGTTGTATTGGCAGGAAGCTCGATATCCCATTCCAGGTGAGTAGGAGTCTTTGCCCACCGACTGGTTATTTTCCCGTAGATACTCATGTATGATGCATCTACATTGCTTAATTCCTGGATTTCAAAAGCCGGTTGGAAAACGATATGTTTGTAACCGGACTTCCAGCGGTCTGCACGAATACCTGCCAGATTATTGAAACACCAAGGTAATAAATCGCCTAAAAGCATCACGTGATTACCACTGTTCATTTCAGGATTGGCTGTATCACCATTCCATAATTCCCAAATAGTGGTAGCACCTTTTTCAACCATATATCCCCAGGAAGGATATGTTTTATTGGTAGCCAGTAAATAAGCTACATCGGCATGTCCACGGCGGCTTAATTCACGTAATAACCATTGTACACCGATTACTCCAGTACTTATATGTCCTTTGTTGGTCGTAATAATAGAAGCTACAGCATTTTGGGCTACTGCATTGATCTGATTTTTAGGAACCAGTCCGAAAGCAAGTGGCAAAATATTGGCAGTAACCGTGTTGTTGCCATAGAAAATACTATCCGGATATAAGGCATGCCCCGGTACGGGAGAGGTACTTTCTTTTACATGCAAAAAACGAGCATTGAATGCATCTTTTATGCGATGTTCCAAATCTTCCCATTCTTCTGCATCAGCTTTCAGCCCTTGCAGACTTGCAAAGCGGTGCATCAGTTGTAACACTTTTAGATAATAGGCGGTTGCAATCAAATCTCCATCAGTCTTGCGGGATGGGTCTTTACTGTGAATCAACTCCAATGATTCGGGTGGAACGCACCAGTCACCATATTTATCTTTGGTGATGATATATTCCTCTGTCATGTAGTATTCGCGGATATGAGATACCCATTTTTTGATAGCCGGATAATTCTCCTCGATCGGACGTTTGTCTCCAAAATTTGTGAAAAGCATGTCGCAGGCCATAGGTAAAGCGGCAGGCCAGGTCACATTATCCGAGTAATAATTCCAGTATGCCGGGGCCACATCAGGAATACAGCCGTCTTCCCGTTGTGCTTCGCGAATGTCACGCGTCCATTTGGTGTACATTGCATAATTATCGAAAAGCATACTCTCTCCCCAACACCCCATGGTACGGTCGCCCAACCATGGTTGGCGTTCATTCCGTTGTGGACAGTCTACCGGCATACCTTTATAATTACTCCGGATTCCCCAGAATGCATTACGGATAATCTTATTCAGAGTCTCGTCAGAACAGCTGAAAGTTCCGGTATGTTCCATTTCATCTTCTACTACCTCGGCAACGAAATCTTCAGCCTTCGCATTCGGATAACCACTAACTTCTACATAGCGAAATCCATGATAGATAAAACGAGGTGCCCAGGTAGCATCTTTTGTTTCACGTCCACTGACAACATACACATCTGTAGAACGGGCATCCCTGAAATTTCTGGTGTAAAGTTCACCGTTGCTTTGCTGACTTTCTGCGAAACGGAGGCGGATACTGTCACCAGCCTGTCCTTTAACTCGGAAACGTACCCATCCTGCCATATTCTGACCGATATCCAAGATATATTTATTGCCGAGCTTTTTAATGGAAACAGGTTTCAACGTTTCTGTGACTTCCATACCCGGCATCATTTGCGCACGCAATGTTCCCGAAGGAATGCTCACACGTTGTGCCGGCATCCAGCTTTTATCATCATACCCGGTTTGAGTCCAGTTTCCTAACTCTTTACGGGCGTCGTACTCTTCACCATCGTATTCATTATTACTACGAATAGGACCGTCAGTAGTCAATTTCCAGGTAGTGTTTGTAGCAATCGTTTCTTTGCTGCCGTCTGCATATTCCACAATCAGATTCAACCGAAGTTTAGGATAGCCGAAAGTCGGTATCTTATACGGTTTATAGTTTTGGCGCATCGTATAGAAACGACCATTTCCGAGAGTTACTCCAATAGCATTCTCTGTTTGAAGCAACGATGTGACATCATAGGTGTTGTACAGAATCGTTTTCCGATAGTCGGTAGGAGCAGGAGCCAGAACCTGATTGCCGATACGTTGTCCGTTGATAAACAGTTCATACAATCCCATTCCGGCGATGTGCACAGTGGCACGTTTCACTTCTTTCTTCAATGCAAATTCTTTGCGGAGATAGCGAGCTGCCAAGCGGCTCCATTGTGTTTCGCTGTCTCCGGGAGCAGCTTTATCCAAACCGATCCATTGCCCTTGCCAATCTGCTTCATTAAACAGTCCTGTAGTCCAGAAAGCCGGAGTACTCCAATCTGTTGTCCCTTTGTTGGTGTCGATTTTCACTTTCCAATAGTAGGGAGCATTACGCTTTAGCGTTTTTCCCTGATAAGCGATCCATTGGGAAACGTCAGATTCAATCTTTCCTGAATCCCAGATATCCCCTTTTCCTTGTTCCAATAGCTCCGGGGTAGATGCAACAAGAATGTGATACGCAGTTTGTATCACATTCTGTTCATTCGATTCGATGCGCCAACTCAATCGAGGTTGGCGCACATCAATACCTGCCGGATTTTTCAACTGTTCTGTTCGCAGGTCAGTGATACCTATGGCTGCGTATATGGACCCGGTAAAGAGCAGAAGAGAAAATAGGAATAATATAAATATTCTTTTATTCATGAGCATAAGTTATATAAAAAGAGTAATTGCTTACTTTGGCACCGAATGGAAACTAGGCTCCGGCACCTTGCCGGTCTGGTAACTCTGTCCAGTCCTTTTCCATATAGTTTTTACTGCTGTCCACTACAATCAGGATATGATCGTTTCCACTGCAATAACCACTGTCATGTTGAAATTTGTGCACTCCGTTATCAAATTCTCCGATGTATTCCAGTTTACCGTCTTTCGTAGTGTACCACCAGGCATTCTTTTTCGCACCGCTAATTTTATTGAAATCAACTTCCATTGGACGTCCGGTGTAGTTGTATACCATCAGATAATCATTACCACGTGTAGCAATGGCGCGGTCATAGCGTTCTCCATTCTGTCCTACGATGACAGACTGATCGGGTATGCGTTCGAAGAACGGGAAAGTCAGCATCAGGTTTTTCAGATACTTCATTTGATTGTAACCCGGATCATCCAGTGCTTCATACCAAGGCTTTTTAGCGCCATAAGCACCACCTACACCCGGTTTGATAAATTGCATGATAGAATTATGACCGTATGTATGTCCGAAAGAACCGGCAAATACCGACCAGTAAGCATACCGGCGTACATCATAGTCTTTCCAGAGCAATTCATTCTCATCATGCAGGCCATGAGGAATTTCTTCGTAAATCGGTTCACCGTCAATCACGGGTTTCATAGGCTTCATGGCCAAGCTACGCTCTACGAAACGCCAGTTATCTTCTTCCGTATTTTCTTCGATAGGATAATCACCGTCTCCGAAACGTTGTCCGTAGCGGCGGTGTCCGCTTTGAAACATGTTGAAATCCAACCAGGGAGCATTGTTAAACCAAGTAGCAGAAGTTGTTCTTCCACGCGGATGGAATGTCATCAGGTGATTCTTGTCGATAGCTTTGATAGAAGTGGCCAGAGCTTCCCATTCAGCGGTTTTCACATCGCCACGGATGTCTCCGCCGATAAACCAGATAATGTTCGGTTCGTCCTTATAACGTTCTGCCAGAAACTTACCGTATGCTTTTGCCTGGTCAACAGTCATTTCACCCCGGTTCACAGGACTTCCCCAAATACAGACCATACCAATATACAAACCCTTCTTTGCTGCTGTACGGATAATATAATCCATGTGATCCCAATAACCGTATACACCTTTTTGATTGATGTTTTTGAAGTTATATCCGTCAATCATCGAATACTGTCCGTAGATATTCATAGATGGAACATTATTCAATGTTTGAACCTGAATCACATTATATCCGCGGCGTTTACATTGTTCCAGATAATATTCGGCTTCATCCCGGTTCAAGCGTTCGGGTAATAACCATCCCGTTTCGCCTAACCAAAAGAAAGGAGCACCGTTTTCATGTTTCAGGTAACGTCCCTCTTCGGAAACTACAAGCTTTCCGTTGTTCCAGGGAATGTACGTCTTTTGCGTTTTCTTCTGTGCTGCTGCCGGGATAACTAAAGTTAGCAACAGCAATAAGAGAGGAAGAATCTTGAATTTTCTCATTGTATTTTATCGTTTTTAGTTTATTACTTTGTGGTGAGTTTCTCGTATTCAATAGCAGCCAGAATAAATGAACCGACCGATTTCGGATCATTCTCTATGATCGGTTCACTGATATAATATTCAAATGAGCCGTCACGGTATCTTTTCGAGTCTCCGCCCAATCCTGCCACTGCACAGCAGTTAGTGATTGTATAGCTACCATCTTCTTCAAGACGGGTGAATGTCTTTACCATTCCATCAAAGGCTTTCTTTGTCGGTTCGATATATTCGTTGCCAAGATATCCTTTATTGATAGCTTTGGCGAGAGTGTAGACAAACAAGGCAGTAGCAGATGACTCCAGATAATTACCTTCCCGTGCTCCCTGATCGGTCACCTGATACCAGGTTCCTGATTGAGGATCCTGATATTTAACAATCGTTTTTGCCAATCCTTGCAAAATCTGTATAATACTGTCGCGTCCGGCAGTTTCCTGTGGCAGGAAGTCCAGTACATCTACGATAGCCGCTCCGTACCATCCGATGCTGCGACTCCAGAAATTAGGAGAGCAACCCGTTTCGGGATTTGCCCATTTCTGTTCCCGGCTTTCATCCCATCCGTGATAATACAATCCTGTTGCAGGATCATAAGTCTTACTATTTATTAAAAGAATCTGCTTCTTCGCTTCGTCAAATAAAGCCGGTTCATTGAAAGTGGCTCCATATTGAACCAGATAGGGAGAAGCCATAAAGATTCCGTCCAGCCACATTTGATGAGGGTATCTCAATTTATGCCAGAACCCTCCTTCACTGGTGCGGGGCTGCTCTGTCATTTGTTTGCGCAAAGTATCCATGGCAATTTTGTAACGTTCGTCTCCGGTCTGTGCATAAAGATCAAAAAGAATCTTTCCGCCGTTGACGTTATCAATATTGAATGAAAGATATTTCATGGTTTTGATACGTCCGTCGGCATCAATCAAGCTATCCGCATAGATCTTGGCATAATCATAATATGTGCTATCTCCGGTATGTTTCCATTCTTCCAACATGGATTTCACTACCAGTCCGTGGGTATATCCCCAACGTGGTTTCTTAGCTTTTTCAATCATCCAGAGTTCGGGGAAACGTTTCATTTCGGAGCGTGCCATGCGTTCACTCCATTTTTCCGTTTCTACTTTTTGAGGTGCTGTGCATGCCAGGAAACAAACCGTTCCACAAGCCACCATCAGTTTTAATAAGTTTTTGTTCATATCGGTCGAGTTATTATTTTCCAATCAATATATATTCTTGCCCTGCTTTGGTAGGCAGATCATAGATGTAAGTTTCTGCAATTTCCACCTTATTCAGGTTTGCCTTTTCATTAATCAATGGTTCGGGAATAGTGGGAACAGCATAAAGAGGATTCGGATTTTCACCTTTGGCACGCTTCAGCCCCTTGCCTGTTAATGGGTTGAGTGAACGTAAGCGACAGTTACCTCCCTTATGAGATTTCACAACCAAACGGCTTACTTTTCCGTTTTTCCAGCTCAAATCAAGCTCGAAACCTCCACGTGCAATAATTCCTTTGATAGAACCTTCCTGCCAGACGGTAGGAAGTGCAGGAAGCAGATAAATAAAACCATCGTAACTTTGCATCAACATTTCTGCAATACCTGCGGCACAACCGAAGTTTCCATCAATCTGGAATGGCGGATGCGCATCGAACAGGTTAGGATAGGTGCCTCCTTTTTTCTTCTCATTGCGCACAAGAGTCAACTGATCTGTAATCAGTTTGTAAGCATGGTCACCATCAAGAAGGCGTGCCCAGAGGCAAACTTTCCATCCCATGCTCCATCCGGTCGACGGGTCTCCGCGATGAATCAGAGAAGTACGTGCTGCATCGAATAATTCAGGAGTACGATAAGGAGAAATCTGATTGCTGGGGAATAGTCCGTATAAATGAGAAATGTGGCGGTGTACATCCTTCGGGTCATCCCAGTCGAACATCCATTCCTGTAGTTGTCCCCAGTGTCCTACTTGCATAGGAGCCATTTCTTTGAGACGTTGGGCCAGGTGAGTGGCAAATTCCTGATCTGTGTCCAGTATTTGAGAAGCAGATATAATTGTTGTCCAAAGATCGAAGACCAATTGGTTGTCCATGGTGCATCCGGCAGCTGTTGTGGCTTTCCCATTACTCCCCGAATGTACATTCTCCGGTGAATTACTGGGGCAGACTACCAACCAGTTGTGTACCGGCTCTTTCACCATGATTTCATCAAAGAAACGTCCGGACTCTTTCAGTATCGGGTAAACAGAACGCAGGAACTCAATATCTCCGGTGTATAGATAACGTTCCCAGAGATGTCGGCAAAGCCATGCACCACCACTGGGCCACATACCTGAAGGAGCTTTATCAACCGCCCCTGTGATGCGCCATATATCCGTGTTATGATGTAATACCCATCCGTTGGCTCCATACATAACCTTAGCCGTCTCTTTTCCTGTATCGCTAACCTCTTTTATCAAGCGGAATAACGGTTCATTCAACTCACTTAGATTTGTTACTTCCGAAGGCCAGTAATTCATTTCCAAATTGATATTACAAGTATATTTGCTGTCCCAGGAAGGGAATAATTTATCATTCCAGATTCCTTGCAGGTTGGCGGGCTGTCCTCCCGGTTGGGAAGAACAGATCAGCAGATAACGTCCAAATTGGAAATAAGTGGCAACCAGATGGGCATCATTGGTGTTCTTGAAATTTTCCACACGCTTATCGGTTGGCACATTTGAATATTGGTCTTTTCCTAAATCGAGAGAAACGCGTGTCAGGTATTGCCGATAGAAATCAATGTGATTCTTCTTCGATTCGATGAATGGATGAACCATTGCTTTCTCCAAATAGTTCTTTGCCCGTTCTATCTGATTACCGGTGATGTCTTGATAATTATTGAAATTAGTTGCAATAGATACATAGACGATTGCTTCGTCAGCTTTCTCAACAGAAAGTATCCCATCGGCACAAGCTATTTCTCCACCTTTATTTTTAGCAGTCAATCTGCCTTGAAATTCCACTTTCCCTTTCAATCCCTCATGCAAGGAGGATACTCCTGAAAGAGTTACGCAGTTTCCTTCTTCAGAAGCGATCATTACGTCCTGGTGAGGCGAAGTCAGTTGAGCGTTAAATGTAATTTGTCCGGGACGATTGGCAGTCAGTCGCACCATTACTACCTGATCGGTAAATGAAGTAATCGTTTCGCGTTGATATTGCACTCCGTCTACTTCATAACGCACTATCACGCGGGCTGAATCCAGACTTAACTCCCGATAATAGTTGGAATAACGGGTATGACCGGGAAAGGCAATTCGCAAATCACCGAAACTTTGATATGGCATTCCGGAATTCGTCTTTGCCATCACTTTTTCTGTAGCGAGAGTCTGTGCTTCCAGGTATTTTCCGGCAAAAACAAATTCACGCACTTTGGGAATATACTCCAGCGCGTCCGGATTAGCATTGTTATTGGGGCGTCCTGCCCAGATAGTTTCTTCGTTTAGTTGTATTTGTTCTGTCCCTGGTGTCCCATAAACCATGGCTCCCAGGCGTCCATTTCCCAAAGGTAGTGCTTCTGTCCATACCTGTGCCGGGCAGTCATACCATAGTTTATATTCTTGTGCAGACACATTCGTTTCCTGCGCATGAATGCAGCCCACAGACATCAGTACAAACAAATACCCGATTAATCTCTTTTTATTCATTTCCATCTAACTGCTTTTATACTTTTATAAAAGGACGTTTAATAGGGAATTTTGTACCTAGTATGTAGGCAAAAGAAGTTATGACGATGGAAAGTTATTTAATAAAAAGAACACTTATGGAAACGAATAAAAGAAAAGACCCTCTAAAATAAATTTAGAGAGTCTCTATTTAGAAATTTGGAATGTTATTATTTCAAATGCTTTCCATAAAACTCTGTCAACTTTTTGACAGCTTGATCCACATACTTAGGAATGTCATACAAATCGTAATGACTGGCCCCCTCTATAACCAACAAATCCTTTTCACAAGTTGCCCGTCGATAAAGTTCCTGTCCGTCTTTGTATGAGCCGAATGCCCCTTGTTTATCGCCAACTATGATTTGCAGAGGCTGTGTCAACAATTGTTCTACCAGATTGAAAGCGTCAAACGCCAAGACGGATGCCATGCTGACAAAACGAAGTTTGTTGCAGGATGTGGGATATTCTCCTCTGGGTGTTCTGTAGTACTCTACAGCTTCCACGATATCTATATCCGTTATTCCCTGTTTCTCCCTTTCTTCAGGGCTACTTGGTGTCCAATTGATAATCATAGGCTCTGCACCATTAGCTTCCGCTGTACGCTGCTTACCGATTGCCTCTAATGTTTGAATAGGATTATTTTCACGATATATTCTGCCTATATTGGCACCTACCACTGTACCTACTGCTTTGATACGATGCTCTGTCATGGCTGCATTTACAGAGTAGCCGCCTCCGGCACAAACACCTAATACTCCAATACGATCCGGATCAACGAATTCCAACGTTGTCAGATAATCCACTGCACTTCGTATGTCCTCCACACGTGCAGCCGGTTCCTCAATATATCGAGGTTCTCCGCCACTTTCTCCCTGATAAGAAGCATCAAAAGCAAGAGTTACAAACCCATGTGCTGCCATTTTTCCGGCATAAATGCCCGCAGTCTGTTCTTTTACGCTACTTCCGGGATGTACACAGACGATAGCTGCATACTTCTTATTATCACTGAAATCATTGGGTAAATAAAGATTCCCCGCCATATTGATAGCGCGATTCTTGAAAGTTACATTCTTCTTCATTGTAGATAGTTTTTAGATTCTATTATTATTCGTACTTTTTACTGATGCAAAGATACGGAGGATAGAATCTAACAGTTTTTCCCTTTGGCTCAAATGTCCTTTTCTGAAAAGCTCAATATGAAAAAGATCTTAATGTGTCGGCGTAAAACCGAACTGCTTTTTGAATGCAGTAGTGAAATGTGATCTATTCTTGAAACCGACATCAAAACATACATCCGCAATCTTTTCGCCACCCTCTTTTATTTTCTCGTATGCCACATTCAAGCGCTTTTGCATAATCCATTTCTGGGGAGATAAATTGCTGATCTTTTTGAAATCCCTTTTAAAAGTGGCAAGACTGCGTCCGGTGTATAAAGCAATTTCACCTATGGACAAATCATACATATAATTCTCGTTCAGAAAATTGATGATATCAATCTTCCAAGGTCCTGTAAAATCAAACAGAGTAGGGTAGAAGCTCTTATCCATATAAAGGAGAGTAAGCAACCCTTCCTGCAGTTTTAGCTTCATCAATTCGTCATTTGGCTTGTTGGAAGAGTCAAAATAAGGAATCATCGACAGGAATATACTGTCAATATCTGCAGACTTGGATAATTTTACAACCGAATTTTGAAATGGAGCGAGCTGTGCGCATATCTCTTTCTTATCCAATGCTTTGTAGCGTTTAATCAGGAAATCCCGGTTGAACTGCATCGTGATTCCTTTGTACTGCTCTCCATTATAAGGTCCTTTAGTAATCACCACCTTGTGGTCCCGGCGGATAAACACACATTCCCCGGCAGTCACAGTCAGTTCATCCCCTTGCTCCGTAATCGACATCTTTCCCGAATACACATAGATCAGCAAATGCGATACAGCTTTATGAGTACATACCGTGTCATCATTCACTAGAAAACTGAAGATGATGTCGGAATATTTAAATATAATCGTCTCTTTTGGTTGCATATTCACAATGATTCTGTTTCAAAGATAACTATTTTCTTGTAAATTGAAATATACTTCCTATATTTGTCAGTAGAATATTTAATAAGAAGAAATTATGAAAAGTTTTAATGTTACATCTATGCTAGTGGTGCTGATGTTCTTGTGCTTTACAGGAATACAGGCACAGACCGTTACTCCTAGTAAGAAATATATCACGAAAGAACTGAATAACGTGAGTAATTTCAGTTCAATCAGAGTTCTGGGTAGTCCCGACGTTGAGTATCGTCAGAGTAGTGATTCTAAAACAACAGTTTCTATATATGGATCAGATAATCTGGTTGACCTGTTGGAAGTATCTACAGTAAATGGAGTGCTGCAGGTAAATATAAAGAAAGGCGTTAAGATTCTTAGCGGAGAACGCCGGTTGAAAGTGATTGCCTCTTCTCCTTCATTGGATGATGTAGATATTAAAGGATCGGCCGATGTATATCTGAAAGGTACCCTCAAAGGAGCTGATTTAAATCTGAATATAACAGGTTCCGGAGATATTGAAGCCGAAAATCTGCAATATACCAATCTTTCTGCTTTTGTAAAAGGTAGTGGAGATATTAACGTGAAGAATGTGAAGGCCACTACTGTAAAAACGATAGTTAGCGGTTCCGGCGATGTGGAAATGAAAGGTTCTACTCAAATGGCTATGCTGACTGTGAATGGTTCCGGCGATATCAGTGCCGACAAGTTGACTGCTACTAATGTAGTTGCTACTGTTTCAGGTTCCGGTGATATATCTTGTTACGCTTCCAAACAGTTGGACGCAAAAGCCAGTGGCAGCGGAGATATTGAATATAAAGGAAATCCTTCTATTGTAAATAAGCAAGGCAAGAAAGACTCAATTTCCGGCAAGTAAGAAATTAGATCTTTGCAGAAAGCGGGTAAATATGTGCTATGTTACATATTTACCCGCTTTTTTGCTATAAACAAACATAATACATGATAATTGGGGGATACATTCCTGGGAGAAGGGTGAAAACGAGTAGAAAAATAAGTTAGCAAACTTAAATACGGTTTTAAAGCCATTAAAATAGATGAATTCCGGCAACAAACAGATATGCTGATTGTTGTGACAATGAATCATTCGTTTTTTTTATTCACCTGAAAAAATACAGATTATGGCAAAGAATTCTCCCGATGAAGGAAAAAGTATAAAGATGGTAGAAAAGCAGGTAGATCCCTCTTTTAGTAACCTCAAAGAGTACCAAGCAAAAAGACAATTCAGTGAGACTCCCGAACCGATGGCGGATACCGTGGAAACTCCAAGCCGGATACCTGTTTTTGTTGTCCAAAAGCATGAAGCCAGTCA
Organism: Bacteroides celer; assembly: GCF_002632415.2. Lineage (NCBI taxonomy): Bacteria > Pseudomonadati > Bacteroidota > Bacteroidia > Bacteroidales > Bacteroidaceae > Bacteroides > Bacteroides celer. The sequence continues at coordinate 2,817,193 of NZ_CP178209.1, forward strand.
TTTTCATTTCGATTTCCGTCTGGAAGTGGATGGAGTGTTGAAAAGCTGGGTAGTTCCTAAAGGCCCTTCCATGAATCCGAAAGATAAAAGACTGGCCATACAGGTAGAAGATCACCCTTTGAGTTACGCACATTTTGAGGGAGTTATACCCGAAGGCAACTATGGAGCAGGTACAGTGGAAATATGGGATAGTGGAACCTATGCTTATGTCGGTAATAATCGTAACATTTCCGCTGCCATTAAAAACGGAATACTTGAATTCAAATTACATGGTCATAAGCTCAAAGGCCTGTTTACCCTTATCCATACGAATATGGACGACCAGGACAGAGACTGGTTACTAATCAAGAAAGACGATGTATTTGCAGTCACTCATGTCTACGATGCGAAGAACATTCCATTGTATGATGAGGTATTCCTGTAATATATATATTCCTTATGATTAAATGATACTCACTTACATATATAATTTTCTAATTATATACGTAGCTTTATAATTCAATATACTCTATTGTTTTGATGATTCAATTAACTTTTATGATATTATGACCGTGTTATTTCTAATGAAAATAATTAACTAAATGGGGACGATTGGGTAAAATGAAGATCTGATCGTATACCCCCTTAATATTTCGGTAACAAAAGATATTGTTACCATTTTTGATAGAAAACACCCATTGTTTTTGTTGGAAACCACCTCCTGTATGTACGTTGAAAAGTTTATACTTGCATCGGATTTTAAGCACGTTAAAAGATTATCAAGCGTGTTTTACTAAAGGTGTAAAATATTAATCAAATCCGATATTAGTATGAATGATTGTTACCTGAATTTATTAGTAAGCTTCCGAGCTTTATTCTCTGCAGATCCTGGAGCCAATTTAGTAAACAGCAAACAAACTATTGGCATCATTTTACCCGATTTGTCGTTGCTTGGATATGCGGTCCCTGTGGAAAGTTTCGGTATTGGACTGTTTGTGATTCTATTTGCGTATCTTATAATAGAATACAATGTGCAGTTATTATCGCATGAAAAATTTAAGATTGCCATGAACATGCTCCATACAGCACATACACCGTTAATATTGCTGCGGAATCAATTGGAAGAACTCAAAACTGGCAACCTCCCTGAACCTCTTTCCCAACAAGTGGAAGAAGCACTGGGATATGCCGAATGTATCATATATTGTAACCAGAATATTGCAACTCTCAATAAAGTAACTAAGAGAATTCCTCCTAAAACGTCAACGGTAAATTTGGAACTTTCCACTTATGTTACTTCCATTGTCAATCAATGCCGGGCTTATGCCAATTCCCGCCAGATACAGCTGACTGTTGGTGAATGTTCGGATTGCGTCAGTTGCAGGATAAACGAAAACATAATGACTGCAGCACTTCAGCACCTTATCAACAAGATGATTTTGATTTCCGAGTCAGGCTGTTGCATATCGATCAACGTAACCCACACAATGAATTCCTGGCAGTTGCAGATTAGCAATAATGAAATAGCCGGGCAAAGAACAGAGAAAATGTTCCCCTTTATTCCTATTATATTTCCTGTGTATGGATATAGTGATTTATGGACGGTAAGAAAAATCATCCGTCTGCATGGTGGAAAAATAACCGGATGCAGACATGGTAAAGCAGCTACTTTCCAAATCGTCATTCCGACAGACTGCCATTGCCTGAATCAGTCATGCCCGGTGTTGAGACATTCTTCTACAAAAACGAAGACGCCAACAAATGACTCCTGCGAGAATCCTAAGACCAATAAACAAAATACTAAAACGAGAGAAACTTCCCATATCCTATTAGTAATGGCAGATAAGTTATTTAGTGATTATTTAAAGAAAACCTTATCACGCTATTTTCAGATCTCTGTTCTTGATAATCCGGAGCTGCTGATGGATACGGCTATCAGTCAAAATCCTGATGCTATCATTATTGACGACAATGTGAATGGAATAAGCGGAGATATACTTAGCACTCAAATTAAGGAAGATAAAACGATAGGATACATACCAATCATTCTTCTATTAAGAGCCTTTGATAACGAAAGCTATTTGTCACATTTGGGGAGTGGGGCAGACCGTCTGGGATTACGTACGGAAAGCATTTGTAAACTTAGGGCAGACATACTAATTGGGTGGCTGGAGATTTATCTTTATCGGGTAAATACTGGACTTCTTCGCTTTATGGTGAAAAAAAAGCTTTTACATTCACTTTCACCTTGCAAGGTAGTTACATGCTGCCCGTTAACAGAAGGTTTGTAGATGTAGGATCAGTACGTTGCATCAAAGAATAAATATAATAAATTGAAAGTTTTAATGACATGAAAAAACGACAAATACCGTTATTCTCTCATCCAAGATGCTTGATATTCTTTAGCATTTTAGGTATTCTGATATTGAGTAGTTGTGTTGATGACAATGAAACAGGAACTATAAATTCTTCCCCGGCAAATGTGATTCAGTTATCCATACCAGATGCGGAATTGGTGCAAGTGCGTAGTGTAGCTACGGGAAAGGAATGTATGATTAGTAATTTACAGGTTCTTATCTACAATGACGCTCATACCGCTGCTCCGGTATATTATCAGGAGGGAAAAAGCACACAGCTGTCTTTTCTGTTCGGAAATGGCACAGCATCTCCAACCATAACATTGACGGATTATATTCCTCAAAATGGAGATCGTGTTTATGTGCTTTGTAATATGACTGACCGTACTTCAATAAATGAAACAACAAGCGAAGATCAGCTCAAAAATTACAGTAGCCAGGGACAAATGAAAGGATTTTCGAGTTCACAAAAAGAGGAGCGAACCATTCCGATGTATGGTTGGATAGAATGGAACGAGGCGGCTACTTCTAATGTATGTTTGTTAACTCGTTGTTTGGCAAAAATTGTTGTGAATGCGAATTTGGAGCAATTATTTCCTGATAAAAAGGTCTATTGGGAATGGAAAAATCTAAATTTTTCAGATTTTATATTGGATAGTGACAATCAAGGAGATATTTATAAAGGGAATATCAACGAGAATGGCATTTCGGAAAAACACGACTTATTATCGGCCATAACTCCCATCGATGAGTCTAAAGGGTTGGTGACTAGCTATTATCCTTTGGAATATAAACATTCTATATATGCTTTAGGAAAGGAAGTGGATAAGAATAAATTCTCTGTAGATCGAGCAATGTTGTTGACAGTACAGAATATGGATGGATCAGATAAGGAATATTATCGTTTGGACTTTTGGAATAAATCCACGGGAGCGTATTGGGATATATTGCGCAATCATTCTTATAATTTTAATATATCTAAACTAAAAAGTAAAGGTTATGCTACAACATTGGAAGCGATTCAGAACCCGGGAAGTAATATTGAGTATTCGGTGACGGTTTCTGATAATTGGTCGCAAGGATTTGCTTCAAACGGGCAGTATTTGCTGAAAACAGATAGGGAAAGTATTGAATTATTGAGAGGTATAGAAGATCCTGTAGTAATGGTGAAAATTGAGTTGCAGGCTGATGACTCAGGTAATGCAAATTTTGATAATGTAACAACGCGCAGGATTCGTGCTTTAGGAATGGACAAAAAAACTCTTTTCCCTTATAGCCAGATGCAAATGTATTATAGTATTGATAACAAAACTCTGATACCTATAAAGAAAACGACGGAAAGTAACCTCTCGGATAGTGAAGTAGATCTTCCTGTTAATAGCAATAAGTATTGGATATATGCTTGTGTGAGCAATGCAAACCTTGAATTTCAAGGGTATTTGGAAATTACTATTGGCAATATTATTAAATATATTCCTATTAAAGCTATAGAACATTCGGAGGCAAATCCAATTGACGAGAGTGGTCCGGCAAATAGTTTTATCACTCCGATTACTTATGGTATTTACTCATTTGATGCCACAGTAATAGGAAATGGAGTGGATGGCATTGTGGCTGAAACAAAAAATAAGCCGGCATGGTCTGGGCAACTTAAAGACGATCTTGCAATGTATCATTTTAAGAATGCTATGGGAGAGGATATCTCTGTTTCTAAAAATGTGGCAGTTGAACCTAAATCTGCCAAGTTAATTTGGCAGGATAAGGATAATCTAATATCACAGGTTGCATTTAATTCAGAGACTAATAGAGTTGAATTTTTAAGTAATGGAGCAGGAAATGGAGTTGTTGCTGTTTATGATAACTCTGATCCCAATGCAGCAGACGCCAATGTGCTTTGGAGTTGGAATATTTGGTGTACAGAGCAACCTGATATTATCGAATTAGGGTTACCGACCAATGGGGAAGTTTACAGTGGAATAAATTATAGGATAATGGATAGGGATTTAGGAGCAACTACTTGTACTCCGGACGAATTGACTACTCGTGGCATGGGGTATCAATGGGGACGTAAAGATCCCTTTATAGGTTCAGCTTCTTTTGAAAGTACAGAAAGTGCTCCAATGTATAATGTTCGTGGTACCGACTTGTTTTTTGAAGAGATACAAAAAACAAAAAGTATAGGAACAATTGAGTATGCAATAAGACATCCTAATGTCTTTATTATAAGTAATGGTGCTGCGTATAGTGGAGGTGATTGGTTATATTATATTTCTCCTATTTATCAGTCTTCTTCGATGACTGGAAATCAATATTTATGGGGAAATAACCCTTATTCAGAGTACAAAATGGTCAATATAAAAACAATGAAGACACTCTATGATCCATGTCCTGCTGGGTATAAAGTATCTCCACCAGATGTGTATGGAGCATTTTTGAAAGAAAAGATAATAGAAGGATCAGTAACCGATCGTCTGCCGAGTTCTGATTATCATTACGGAACGATGGACGGTGAAAAATTTTATCCTCCGTCATTTACTAAGTATGGAGCCTATTTTTATTGTGGTGAGGGTAGCATGCAAAGGGTCTATTTTACAGGTAATGTTCGTTTTGGAGATACAGGATTTAAAGGGTTTCAAGGGATGTATTATGGCGGATCGCTTGCAGGTACTCTACTTCATGATGATGGTAATGGAGGAAATGATGTAGTTTCCTTTGCTTTTAATATTCCATCTTCATTTGGTTTTGGCTGTAGTTTTGGTTCGAAAGAGGCTCATTACTGGTTAGATCGTAGTGCAGCCGCTTCTATTCGTTGTGTCCGTGATGAATAAATGAAGATGAAAGTCACAGTCTATATATGGATTTTAATAAGTTTCTTATTTAAAATTATTTATCTATTCTCCTTTATCTGCAGTTTGCTTGTAGCTATATCATTTTTATTGATTATATCTATTTTTCGAGTATATTCTGCAGAAATCGGTTGAAGTAAAAGTGGAACATAAAATATGATTTTATATAATAATTTGTTGGCAAAAACCTTCTTGAATAAAAGAAAGTACTATTTCATGATATTCGGTTGTTGTTTTACTCGATTCAAGTATCTGGAAGTATGGAAAGAGATGGAACTCCGTATTCATGAACGGCAGTATATTGAGTGCTTGTTATTGGCATTACTCCCTGCATTGATACTGTCTTTATTTCTTTCATGGTGGTGTATGCTGTTTGTATTACTCAATTATCATTTGCTTTACTGGATGGAGAGGTGGTTTGGACATCACTCGTCATTTGATTGGGAGGCATTGGAACATTGTGGTGATACGCTTTATTTGAGAAAAAGGAAATCTTATGCGTGGATGAAGTGGTATGGCAAGAAATCGTTGCCGCCATCAGAATGGGATGATTAAAGTAACTTTAGGATAGCGTAATTAATTGAAAAGGCTAAAGTTTATGTTTTGCCGCTGTGAAGTGGCCCGTTAGAATCCATCCCCTGTCATTCTCTACATAGCAATATTTAGAAAATGGAATAATGGATTCGCCTGCCTGTGAAGGTAGACTATTGTTTGTTTTGTTTGTGTAGTGCATCTTTTTTCCGGTGGGGAAAGAGGTGCACTTTTTTTGTATTTCAAAAGGGACAGATGATTATTCGTCAATCTTGCGGATAATTTCTTCATTCAGTTCTTCATCAGTTCCCGTCAGTTGACGTACCAGTCTATAAACCGTAGTGCAAGGGTTGTGCATCGCATATCTTTCATCTGTATATTCACAATGTTTTGTTTCTGCCCAGCGTATAGCATTATCCTGCGAACCAAAAGTGGTGACTATATCAAAACTACTTTTGTCATTTTTAGCATATTGGTAAGGCGTTTTCTTTTTATATAAAGGAGATGCGTTGACAGCTTTGGTAATGGCGACGGCATATTCATCTCTTGTCATTCCTGTAATTCGGTTATGAAAATGATACAAATACCATAATTCGAAAGCTTCATTACTCCAGGCACATTCTATATGATTCTGGTTAGCTTTAGCAATTGCTGTGTTAAAGTTCTTGGCAGGAAAGCCATCTTTATCGAATACAGCCCAAACTCTGTCATAAGGAATATTGGCTTTGTCTCGTAAACTAATGGCTTTATCAACTACACCAACTGTATTCATACGTCCGCCATCTAAAGTAAGTTCATAAACGACGTTACCTTTTCTATACCGGTCAAAGGAACGGAAGTAGTTGGGTTCGGTCTTTTCTCCTTCACAAACGATTAGTATACGACAAATGACCGTTCTTACTTTTCGTTTGTTCTTTTTATATTCATGCCGCTTTTGCAAAGCATTGTCTATCTTAATTACTCGTGCCATTATTTCTTATGGTTCTAATCATTCATAATAAATGGAATCGCCCCATATCTTCCATTGATATAATTTTTCTCATAGTTCGTGTCATTACGGGGCTTGGAACCATCAGGCAAAATGATGTCCATCATTGAATATAGGTCTGTTTGCTCCAAAGTGTCTTTCTCTGTGAACCATATCTGATCTCTACGCAACAGACGTGCAGAAAGCAAGTGAGTGTCATGCGTGGAGAATATCAGTTGAGCATTCTTTGGGTTCGTCTCCGCATTATTAAATAACTTGATAATGTATTGGGAAATAAGAGGGTGCATTTTTGCATCCAATTCATCGACAACTAAAATGGAACCTTTCAGTAAAGTCTCAAAGATGGGACCGGATAACTCTACTAACTTTAATGTTCCTGCCGATTCCTGGTTTTCGAGGTTGAATACCTCTTCACCAATCACTTGCCCTTTATCATTATATTTGTTGTGAACTGTACTAAGTTTTATATTTTTTTCAAGAACCATGCTTTTTCCTGATACAAAACTAACTTTAGTTGTGCTTTCTTCTTCTGAAAGTAAATCTTCAAAGCCCAATTGTAGAGTTTTGAAAAAGGCAAGAGCTTCTTGATAGCCCTCTTTCTTTTCATGAAACATTTGTTTTGAAAGTGTTTTGTAACCTATACTCTGCAAACCGGAAATTATTCTGTACCCATTATTGAACCAATTAATGATTTTCTTAGAAATAGTTCCCCCTAATTGTGCACACAAAGAAAGGAATAGCCGATTTTCATTTGTTTTAGATTCATATCCTATGCCCTCGGAAAAGTCTTTTTCTGAAACGCCAATACCTTCTTCTGTACGGATAAATAGAGTCTTTTCTTTTTTTGTTCCTACCTTGGTAAACAGCCATTCGCCAGCAATAGAGGTATAGGTATAATCGAACCCATATCTGTATCGAATTCCGTCCATCAAAAAGAGTATTTCATAATGAGTCGGCTCGTATGTGTCGTCTGAAGTCTCTGATAGAAGAAACGGATCATACGGAAGCATTTCGTTATCGTTTAGTCGCACAGAGTTGATAACGCAATTTCTCATATTATCCAACGCGCTTATCAAATTGGATTTTCCGCTGGAGTTGGGACCATAAACTGCGGTAGTTTTTACTATTTTGTATCCATCCAACGAAACAACATTAGTTTTAGGTTCTTCCACAATATTCTGCGCTTCGAGCGAGAAAGTACATTCTTTATGGAATGAGCGATAGTTTTTAACTGTAAATTCAAGTAACATGGTTATCTGTTTTTTAGCTATGCAACAATGAATATATGAGTCTAAATCTCAATATAGACTACAAATATAGTATAAAACAGATCAAAAATACGATTTGTTGAGCAAAAAGCTCAAATATTTTCCATTCTTGATCTACTATGAAATAATAGATACCTTTTGGAGGCCAAGTTATTCTTCTCTCCCTGTTTGGCATTCTTGTCGCCTTTTTCTGGTTTTTATTTCTCTTCTTGTCGTTTTTTGTATTTTCTAAACTGTCTGTGGGTATGTAAAACGTCCTTGAAGATCTTGTGAGTATTATAAATTTGTGTCGTTTCACTTTTCTGGAGAATACCGCACTTTTGTACCGTTAACGTTAGCGAAGTAATAATTAAACAGTATTCATTTAAAAAAGAAAAGTATTATGGCAATTAGATTTAAAAGGGTTCAACGTCTGTGTGACCCAACAAACAAAGAGGCAGGAAAGAAAGTGTATCCGGTAATTTCTTATCAATACGATACGAGTGCTACATTGGATGAGTTTGCGAAAGAAATATCCTCTGCTTCCGGTGTAAGTGAAGGTGAAACCATTAGTGTATTGAAAGATTTTCGTACACTTCTGCGTAAGACATTACTTTCCGGACGTTCGGTAAATATCGCAGGACTGGGGTATTTCTATTTGGCTGCTCAAAGCAAAGGAACGGAAAAGGCGGAAGACTTTACTGTATCTGACATTAGCGGTCTGCGGGTTTGTTTTCGTGCGAATTCGGATATTCGTCTCTTTACAGGAACTTCGACACGTTCGGATGGATTGAAGTTTAAGGATTTGGATCATATCAATGATTCGAGTATCATTGATGGTGGCTCAGGCGAAGGAGGTGAAGCACCGGACCCTGATGAAGGTACAGGAGGTAGTGGTGAAGCACCCGATCCGGCAGCTTGATAAACGGGAAGTCGGGAATTAGCGACTTTGTATGGAATGGGGCTTCGGCCTCATTCTTTCTTTATAACTACATAAATAGATCAATATGCAAATAACTACAATCCTTGCTTTCATTACTGCTATGGGTGGTTTGGAAGCGGTGAAATGGATGGTGAGATATATCTCTTGCCGGAAAACGGATGCACGGAAAGAAGAGGCAGACGTGAGCAATCTGGAAGAAGAAAATCACCGTAAAAAGGTGGATTGGCTGGAAGATCGCCTGACACAGCGGGACGAGAAAATAGACGGGCTTTATATCGAGCTTCGCAAGGAGCAGGAAGAGAAGATCGACTGGATACATAAATGCCATGAAGTAGAGTTGGCACAGAAAGAGTCGGAGGTGAAAAAGTGTGAGATCAGAGGGTGTGTGAAGCGCATTCCTCCTTCGGAATATTAATGGGGCACGTGTAAAAACCTGTGTTTTCGTTTGTTATTTTTTGCTATAAAAAATCTTTGTAGTACCTTTGTTTTGCAATCATATAGCAATGTCAGAGAATCCATTAGTAAAGCTATTAAGCTACATACTCCCTTCGGAGTTCAACGAATATTTTGACCTTACCGATGTTAAGGAAGAAGAACGTGGCGTGGAGAAGATTCTCCATCTGTATCTTCACGAGAAGAACCTTCAGCCGGATGGTCACACAGAGCTGTCTCCCAACGGTTTCTACCCGGAATCATGCATCAACCACTTTCCTCTCAACGAGCACCGTACCGTTCTGCACGTATGCCGTCGCCGTTGGAAGGACGGTTTGGGCAGGACGTATAGCAGAGATTGGGAGTTGACAGCAAAAGGAACACGGCACACTAAGGAGTTTGCCGCTTTTTTAAAAGAATTCCTTGGATACATCCCCGATTACAGCCAGATCACTCCAGAAACCGTATCACATCAAGGCTGACGAGTTCGAACGTGCCTACAAGGATTTCCTCAGCGGTTACCGCACGTGGAAAGAATTGTCACATGCGGAGGACTGGCTTGTCTTCTATAAGAACATAGGGCCACAACTGAGCATTGACGAGACAGCGCTCTCTGACGGTGAACTTTATACAATAATCTCCAACAAGGCTGCCCATGGCGGCAAGGGAGCTATCGTGGCCATTATCAAGGGGACAAAGGTCGAGGATGTCGTAAAGGCGTTGATGCGCATCCTTTGGTACGAGAGGGCTAAGGTGCTGGAGGTAACGATGGACTTCTCCGAGAGCATGCATTCCATAGTAAAGCAGTGCTTCCCGTATGCCACGATAACCATCGACCGCTTCCATGTCCAGAAGGACTGCTACGATGCCATGCAGCAAGTGCGTATCAGGCACAGGCGCGAGGCCCAACGTACCGAAGTGGAAGCGCGCGAGCAGCACAAGCTCCGTAACAAGAAGAATGCCGAGGCACGAAAGAGACGTCTTGAGAAGAATGGAGGCAAACGGAAAGGAAAACAAGGACGGAAGCCTAACCGCAAGAATGAGAAGTACGAGCCTGTGAGGCTGTCAAACGGAGATACCGTCTGTGAACTCCTGACGCGCTCACGCTATTTGCTGATGACATCGGCAGATAAATGGACAGCGACTCAGAAAATCCGTGCAAGACTGCTGTTTGAACTCTATCCTGATATGAAGACCGCATATTCAATCTCGCACTCTTTGCGCATGATTTTCAATAACAAAAACGCCACAAGGGAAAGCGGGAAGAAAAGCCTCGCCCAATGGTATGCAAAAGTCGGAGAGTTCGGAGACGAAAACTTCAACACTGTTGCAGCAACCATCTATGAACGGCAGGGAGAGATTCTCAACTACTTCATCAATCGGTCTACCAATGCGTCTGCTGAATCTCTTAATTCAAAGATCAAGCAGTTTCGAGCACAACTACATGGGGTTATAGATGTAAAGTTCTTCTTATTCAGACTCTCAAAGATATTTGGCTAAACACAGGTTTTTGCAAGTGCCCCATATTAATGAGGTTAGTTGATAAGAATAAAATGTCATGAGAAAGATAGATTCTATTATAGTGCATTGCTCGGCTACAAAAGCCGGACAGGATTTTACCGCCGCAGATATTGACCGTTGGCACCGGGAACGTGGGTTCAATGGTATCGGTTATCATTATGTTATCCGTCTGGACGGAAGACTGGAGAAAGGAAGGGAGATTGATTTGGCAGGAGCGCATTGTAAAGGTTGGAATGAGCGAAGTGTCGGGATCTGTTATATCGGGGGACTGGATGAGAACGGACATCCGGCAGATACCCGGACAAATGCTCAAAAACGTGTACTTTATCAAGTAATAATGGATTTGCAACGGCAATATGCTATTCTTCAGGTATTGGGACACCGGGATACTTCGCCGGATTTGAATGGAGACGGGGTGATCGAACCTTATGAATATGTGAAAGCGTGTCCTTGTTTTGATGTGAGGGAGTTTATGAAGAGTGGGAGGGAGCTGCTGTTTGTTTTATTGCTGATTCTTGTTCTTCCGGGGGTGTTGTCGGGATGCAGGAGTAAGAAGGAAGTTATCAGTAGAAGCAATGAGGTGCAGATGGATTCAAGTTCTTCCGGGCATTCTTCCCATGTGGCTTCGTATGATGTTAATCAGGAAAGGAAGATGCTGGAACGGATGGAGGAGTCTACCGAACAAATATTGGTGGTATTGGGGAAAGATACTGCGACAGGGGATTTCTCTTCCACCTGTTTTATTTCAGGTAGCAGAAAGACGGTGAATAAGGTTTTTGAAAAGAAAGAGAGGATAGATGAGAAAGAGGATATTCAAATATCATCTTTCATCGACACGAATCATCATAAAGTGGTTTGTGAGGAGGAAGAGAATAGCTTATATTATAGGAAAAATATAAGTTGGAGGCTAATAATTAGTATATCGGCATTGATGTTACTTTACTTTATTTATAAAAAGAGGAGAATTCTTTTTTGAGGATTTGCATAGAAATATATAGAATAATACTATCTTTGTAGAGGTATATCGGGCTTAATGGAGTGATTGTTCAATAATATTCATATTCATCATCGGGATATACAATGAGAATGAGGGCGAAATTTTTTATTGTGATAATTGGAATTGTGTAGCCCTAAATGTGCGAATAACGTAAAAGTGGTAGCTTTTGAGTTTGAATTTTGCATATATCGAAACAGGCTATTTATAATATTTGCTATTAGTCTTGTTTGTAAACAGATATTGTTCTCTTAGACATGAATATAATTTGCCGTATTTGTGATTATACGGACCTTTGCAGAAGGTAACTAACAAACAATATTAGGGATTAATGATTATATATAATAGTCGATTAGCAAAATGTCTTCTCGATAAAAAGAAACATTCTTTTATGATTTTTGGGTGCTACTTTACCCGTTATAAGCAATTAGAATTTTGGGAGGAAATGGAAAACCGGATTCATGTAAGGCAATACACGGAATGCTTTTTGCCTACATTGGTGCCGGCAGTAGGGGTATCGCTGTGGATATCATGGTGGTTTATGTTGATACCTTTGTCCGCATATCATTTCCTGTATTGGGTGGAACGGATGTTCCGGAATCACTCCATTTTCGACTGGGAAGCGTCGATACATTGTGGAGATTCACTTTATCTAAGGAAAAGAAAATCTTATGCCTGGATAAAAAAATATGGTAAAAGAAAGCTGCCATCGTCAAGATGGGCTGACTAAGATAAAGATCCCTCGTGGATCGGCTGCCTGTGAAGGTCGCTCTATTGTTTGTTTTGTTTGTGTTTTGGTGCACCTTTATTCTGTTGAAGAATAAGGTGCACTCTTTTTATGGTTATATCATAGATTAAATATATCTTTGAAAAAAAAGAAGATGGGTGAAAAGGCTTCAATGTGGAATCTCTGGCACGGCTGTCACAAATTGAGTGAGGGCTGTCGGCATTGTTATGTGTACCGGACGGATGGTAAATATGGAAAAGACAGTTCGGTGGTGACAAAGACAGAGAAGTTTGATTTACCTTTGCTTCGAAAAAAGAACGGTACGTATAAGATACCTTCGGGAAATCTGGTATATACCTGTTTTACTTCGGATTTTCTGATAGAAGATGCCGACGAATGGCGTGCCGAAGCATGGGAGATGATACGGATACGGCAGGACTTGCATTTCCTTTTTATCACCAAACGAATCGATCGATTACAACAGTGTCTGCCTCCGGATTGGGGTGATGGGTATGAGAACGTTACAATCTGCTGCACAATGGAGAATCAGGATAGGGTGGATTTTCGTCTACCTATTTATAGAGAAATTCCTATTAAACATAAAATTATTATCTGCGAGCCGCTTCTTAGCCGGATTGATTTTAGAGGTGAGTTAGGGGATTGGGTGGAACAGGTGGTTGCCGGAGGAGAGTCGGGAAAGGAAGCCCGAATGTGTGACTACGAGTGGGTGCTGGATATCCGGCAGCAATGTATAGATGCGAATGTCGGCTTTTGGTTCAAGCAGACTGGGAGTTTTTTGCTGAAAGAGGGACATGAATACAAGATTGCCCGACAGTTTCAACATTCGCAGGCGAGGAAGGCTGGATTGAATTATACGCCTGATAAACAAGAAATAAAAGGTTAGTTCAGATATTTTTTACTGAAAGCGAGGGTTGCTTGGCAATCTTCGCTTTTTTGTTTTATTGAGTACAAAATACGGATAATCACGTCTTTTTATAAAGATATTGTGTAAATTTTAAATTATCCATATTAATGAAACAGATAAAACTGTTACTTCTTTTAGCTTCCGCCTCCGTTACGGGAGCACTTGCGCAAAGCAATGGATTGACGGATATGAGTCAGAGCCGTTTTGCGAAGATGGCGAATACCGGAATTGGTGCCGTACATTGGACGGATGGATTCTGGGGAGATCGCTTTCAGGTATTTAGCCGGACTTCCCTGCAGAGTATGTGGAACACTTGGAACGCGCCGGAGATCTCTCACGGTTTCCGTAATTTTGAGATTGCTGCCGGGGTATGCAAAGGAGAGCATTGGGGACCTCCATTTCATGACGGAGATATGTATAAATGGATGGAAGGTGTGGCTTCTGTCTATGCAGTTAATAAAGATCCAGAGTTGGACAAGTTAATGGATAACTTTATTACTTGTGTCGTAAAAGCGCAACGTGCAGACGGTTATATACATACGCCTGTTGTTATCGAAGAACTGAATAAAGGGATTGACTCTCATGCATTGGAGGATCAGCATAAACAAACGGTCATTGGAACGAAAGTAGGTGACGAGGATGAAAAAGGAGCTTTTGCCAATCGGCTGAACTTTGAGACTTATAATCTGGGACACTTGATGATGGCGGGTATTGTGCATCGTCGTGCCACCGGAAAGACTACTCTTTTTGATGCTGCAGTGAAAGCGACGGATTTCCTCTGTCATTTTTATGAAACGGCTTCTGCTGAACTGGCTCGCAATGCTATTTGTCCCTCTCATTATATGGGGGTAGTTGAAATGTACCGGGCTACCGGAAATCCCCGTTATCTGGAACTTTCAAAGAATCTGATTGATATCCGTGGTATGGTGGAGAACGGTACGGACGATAATCAGGACCGTATTCCTTTCCGCGATCAATATCGTGCGATGGGACATGCCGTACGCGCCAACTATCTGTATGCCGGAGTAGCGGATGTATATGCAGAAACCGGTGAGCAGCAATTAATGAAGAACCTGACTAGTATCTGGAATGATATCGTGACCCGGAAAATGTATGTGACCGGTGCTTGCGGTGCTCTTTATGATGGTACATCGCCTGATGGAACGTGTTATGAACCGGATAGTATTCAGAAAGTGCATCAGAGTTATGGACGTCCCTATCAGTTGCCGAATAGCACTGCTCACAATGAAACGTGTGCCAATATCGGTAATATGCTGTTTAACTGGCGGATGCTGGAGGTGACAGGGGATGCGAAATATGCTGATCTTGTGGAGACTTGTCTTTATAACAGTGTATTGAGCGGTATTAGTCTGGATGGAAAGAAGTATTTCTACACGAATCCGCTTCGTATCAGTGCCGATCTTCCTTACACGCTTCGTTGGCCGAAGGAACGGACGGAATATATCAGTTGTTTCTGCTGTCCTCCGAACACATTGCGTACGCTGTGTCAGGCACAAAACTATGCATATACATTGAGTCCGGAAGGGATTTATTGCAATTTGTATGGGGCAAATACATTGACAACGACTTGGAAAGAGAAGGGAGAAGTAGCTCTGACGCAGGAAACGGATTATCCTTGGGATGGAAATGTACGCGTAACGTTGGATAAAGTTCCTCGTAAGGCGGGTACTTTCTCGCTCTTCTTACGTATTCCTGAATGGTGTGAAAAGGCTACGCTTAGGGTGAATGGACAGCCGTTGCAAGTCAATGCGAAGGCAAATTCGTATGCGGAAGTAAATCGTGCATGGAAAAAGGGGGATGTAGTGGAGTTAGTGATGGATATGCCTGTCCGTTTGCTCGAAGCTCATCCGTTAGCAGAGGAGATTCGTAATCAGGTGGTGGTGAAGCGCGGACCGTTGGTTTACTGTCTGGAAAGTATGGATATTGCAAACGGGGAAAAGATTGATAACGTATTGATTCCCGCTGATATAAAACTAACTCCGAAGAAAATCACAATTGAAGGCAGTCCGATTGTTGCACTTGAAGGAATGGCACGTCTGGCATCTGCAACTTCGTGGGAAGGAGTGCTTTACCGGCCGGTTGTTCAGGCTGAAAAGACAGTAAATATCCGCTTGATTCCTTATTATGCCTGGGGAAACAGAGGAAAGGGAGAAATGACTGTATGGATGCCTCTTGCCAGATAGTCCGGATTGTTTAGTATACAGAAATGAAAAAAATCATGAAAAAGTTATTTGTAACGGCTATATGTATCTTGTGCAGTCACTGGCTATTGGCCGGTGAGATATGGATTTCTCCCAAGGGCAGTGACTTCAACGACGGAACTTGTCAATCTCCTAAAGCCACGCTGACTTCTGCCTTACGACAAGCACGAGAATGGCGCAGGACAGAGGATAATCGTATTCAAGGTGGAATTACAATCTATATGGAAGGTGGAACCTATGCCTTCTATGAACCGGTTTTTATCCGTCCGGAAGATAGCGGAACCAAAGAATCGCCCACAATCATTCGTTCGGTAGGCGATGAAAAAGTGATATTGAGTGGAGGAATCAGCATAAATGGCTGGAAGAAGCAAGGGAAAGTTTGGGTGGCAGATGTACCGGTATTTAATGGACGTCCATTGGATTTCCGCCAGTTGTGGGTGAATGGAAAAAAGGCAGTTCGTGCCCGTGATGTGGAGGATTTCGAAAAGATGAATCGCATTTGCAGTGTGGATGAGAAGAATGAAATTCTTTATGTACCTGCAGTTTCCATTCGCAGACTTATTGATAATAAAGGGAATTTGAAAGCTAAATATGCCGAGATGGTATTACATCAGATGTGGTGTGTTGCCAATCTTCGGATTCGTTCAGTTGAAGTGCAGGGAGATAGCGCGGCAATACGTTTTCATCAACCGGAAAGCCGGATTCAGTTTGAGCATCCCTGGCCGCGTCCGATGGTGACGACGGACGGACATAATTCTGCTTTCTATCTGACAAATGCCCGCGAATTGCAGGATGTACCCGGAGAATGGTATCATGATATAGATGCCCGTAAAGTATATTATTATCCACGGGAAGGAGAGAAGATGCAGGAGGCGGAAGTGATCGTGCCTGCTGTTGAGACATTAGTACGGGTGGAAGGAACTTTGGATCGTCCTGTGTGTCATATTCGTTTTGAGAAAATTACTTTTTCCTATACTACGTGGATGCGTCCGTCAGAAAAAGGACATGTACCTCTTCAGGCAGGTATGTATCTGACAGATGGTTACCGGATTGATCCGAAAATGCAACGGAACTACTTGAATCATCCGTTGGATAACCAAGGATGGTTGGGACGTCCCGCAGCTGCTGTTCGTGTGGTTGCTGCAAGGCAGATTGATTTCGAACGTTGCCGATTCGAGCATTTAGGCTCAACCGGATTGGATTATGAAGAAGCGGTGCAAGGCGGTGTTGTTCGTGGCTGTCTCTTCCGCGATATTGCCGGAAATGGTCTGTTAGTCGGCAGTTTTTCTCCGGCTGCCCATGAAACGCATTTGCCATACGATCCTGCTGATCGTCGGGAAGTATGCACACAGCAACAAATCAATAACTGCTATTTCACGGAAATAGGCAATGAAGATTGGGGATGTCTTGCCATTGCTGCGGGATATGTAGGGGACGTCAATATCGAGCATAATGAAATCAGTGAAGTGCCTTATAGTGGCATCAGCCTTGGTTGGGGATGGACGCAAACTGTGAATTGTATGCGTAATAACAGAGTACATGCCAATCTGATTCATCATTATGCGAAACACATGTATGATGTGGCAGGTATTTACACACTCGGTTCGCAGCCGAAAAGTTATGTAACGGAGAATTGCGTGCATAGTATTTATAAGCCGGGGTATGTACACGATCCTAATCACTGGTTCTATCTTTATACGGATGAAGGTTCTTCCTTTACTACTGTACGTGATAATTGGACAGAAGGAGAGAAGTATCTGCAAAATGCCAATGGTCCGGGAAATGTATGGGAAAACAATGGCCCGAAAGTGGATAGTGTTATTCGTGAACGTGCGGGACTGGAAGCAGGATATAAGGATTTACTAAATATCCAGTAGGTATTGACAAGTCATTTAACTGTAATACGTGATTCGTTCCACAGATATGGAACTAAAGGAAAACAATTGTAGAACTAAAGGAAAACAGATGTGGAACTAAACGTCAACCACTGTGGAACGAATTATTTCTTACGATTCAGTTTGTTAGTAATAGAAAGAAAAATGAAAAAGAAATACATGATATTGCTTAGTGCCTTGTCTTTGGCAAGCAGCACATTTGCCCAGACCTGGATATGGTATCCGGGAGACTACGAAATCTGGTTGGGAAATCAAATGAATAACCGTCGTACGGAACGAGGTGCATTTTTTCCTCCTTTTTGGAAAACGGACAGTCATTATGTTGTCGTAGAATTCAGCAAGCAACTGAATCTTTCCGAGCCGGAAGAGATCTTTATTGCTGCCGAAGGAAAGTACAACGTCAAACTGGATGGAAAGCTCCAGTTCGGTATGCCGGAAACCATGTTGCTTCCGGCCGGAAAACATAATCTGAACATCAAAGTCTGGAATCAGGCTACTCCTCCCACTATTTATGTGAAGGGAAAAACAGTGAATTCAGACTCTTCCTGGCGTGTGACTTACGAAGATAAAGAATGGATTGACGAGAGCGGAAAAGCCAGTGACACATCTGCCACTATCTATATGGATGCCGGATGCTGGAACTTTGACGGAGCTACCCAACGTCCTTCCCAATTCAGTCTGATGCGTGAACCGCAGCAACCTGTTACGAAGTCAGAACAGTCCGAAGGAGGTATTCTTTATGATTTTGGAAAAGAAACATTCGGGTTTATCACATTGAAGAATCTTTCCGGAAAAGGAAAAATAGAAATTTATTATGGTGAAAGCCCGGAAGAAGCAAAAGATAAAGCATATTGCGAAACATTGGACAAACTCTTGCTCGAACCGGGACAAGTGACCAACCTCGCCATCCGCAGCACTTCTCCCTTGAGTAATTCTGAAAATGAATATACATTGGAGAACAGTAAAGCCTTCCGCTATGTCTATGTAACTCACGAGCCGGGTGTACAGATTGGAGAAGTCTCCATGCAATATGAATATCTTCCTGAAGAATACCGCGGAAGTTTCCGTTGCAATGATGAAGAACTGAATCGTATTTGGGAAGTTGGCGCATACACCATGCATCTCACTACCCGCGAATTCTTCATTGACGGTATCAAACGCGACCGTTGGGTATGGAGTGGCGATGCCATCCAAAGTTATTTGATGAACTACTATCTTTTCTTTGACAACGAATCCGTCAAACGTACAATCTGGTTGCTTCGTGGCAAGGACCCTGTGACCAGTCATAGTAATACGATCATGGACTATACTTTCTACTGGTTCCTTAGCGTATATGACTATTATATGTATAGTGGCGACCACCATTTTGTCAACCAACTATATCTGCGTATGCAAACTATGATGGATTACGTGTTAGGACGTACCAATAAGAATGGCATGGTAGAAGGCATGACTGGCGACTGGGTTTTTGTGGACTGGGCAGACGGCTATCTGGATAAAAAAGGCGAACTCTCTTTTGAACAAATCTTATTTTGCAGAAGTCTGGAAACGATGGCTTTGTGTGCGGAATTGGTTGGAGATGCCAATGGCAAACAGAAATACGAGAAGCTGGCTGCTGCGTTGAAAGCAAAGTTAGAACCTGCCTTCTGGAATAATCAGAAACAGGCATTTGTACATAACTGCGTCAACGGTCAGCAAAGTGATGCGGTCACCCGCTATGCGAATATGTTTTCTGTCTTCTTTCAATATTTGAATGAAGATAAGCAACAAGCCATAAAACAGTCTGTTCTGTTGAATGACAGTATTCTGAAAATAACAACTCCCTATATGCGTTTTTACGAACTGGAAGCACTTTGTGCTCTTGGCGAACAGGATGCTGTAATGAAAGAAATGAAAAGCTATTGGGGTGGAATGTTGAAGGAAGGAGCTACCTCCTTCTGGGAAAAATATAACCCGGAAGAAACCGGAACGCAACATCTTGCCATGTATGGCCGTCCTTATGGAAAGAGTTTGTGCCATGCCTGGGGAGCGAGTCCTATCTACCTGTTGGGCAAATATTATTTGGGAGTAAAACCTGTAAAAGAAGGATATAAAGAGTTTGCTATTGCTCCTGTGTTGGGAGGATTGAAATGGATGGAAGGCACTGTACCCACTCCGAATGGCAATATCCATGTCTATATGAACAGCAAAACGATGAAAGTGAAAGCAACAGAAGGAAAAGGCTATCTGACAATCAAAAGTCGTCGTTCCCCCAAAGCAAATATCGGAACACCGGAGAAAGTGTCGGAAGGAGTATGGCGGCTCTGGATCGATTCACCCGAAGAAAGAATTGTTACCTATCATTTATAATACATTGTTAATTAGTTAGTGGAGTAGTCCTTGATTAACGGTTCCTCATTTGAAAAGAGGAATTGTTAATCAGGGACTTTTTTTATTGGAATATGCATCACCTTTTCTAAATTTTACTACTTTTGTTTCGTGAAAGACACATAATTGTAATACGCCTTTTGTTCTTTTGGAAAAACAATTAAACAAAATCCAAGGAATGTTAGATAAATCAGCTCAATACACTAATACAGATGACGAGAAGCTCTTTTCCTTCATAGAAAAAGGAGATAAAGGAGCTTTTACACAGGCTTATGACAGATATCATAAGCTGCTATATGTATTAGCTTACCGTTATTTAATGAATGCAGACATGGCAGAAGATGTAGTGCAACATGTCTTTGCCCGTTTATGGGAATTTAGGTCGGAACTACATGTAGGAATCAGCCTTAAGAACTATCTGTTCACTATGACGAAAAATCATGTCTTAAATCTGATTCGTAATGAAAATAGTGCAATCAGCAAGAACTATGAGATAGCACAATCGACGCCTGTCTACGAAGATAATTTGATAGAAAATCTGGAGAAGAAAGAATTGATGGCCTCTTTTTATAAAGCGGTAGATATGCTTTCGCCACAGAAACGTAGTATTTGTTTGATGAAAGTGAAAGAGGAACTAACGAATCAGGAAATAGCCGAACGGATGAATCTGTCTGTTAATACAGTCAAAACGCATTATTCGGAAGCATTGAAAATGCTACGTATTCATTTAAGTAAAATGCTAATAATTGTTACTTTTGTCACACTAATGACATATTTGAGTGTCCACTATTTAAGATAAAAAGAGAATGAATCGACCCACTGATAAGCAAATAGAAGAAGTGCTTGCCGGAGTTGCTACACCGGAGGATGCAAAGTTTGTGGCGGAATGGTTTGCCACAAAAGAAGGGAACACTTATCTGGATGTTGTGATGACCCGGGAGGCAGAATGTTTAAGTGCCGAAACGGCAGAAATATATGTGAACCATATTATACCTTCAGAAAAGATGTACCACCAAATCCAAAAGAGCATATCACGTAAACAGATCAAACGTTTCTGCTTCCGTGTAGCTGCAATCTTGATTCCCGTTATTTTCCTGATAGGTCTTTATTTACAGATCAATTCCCGGGTGGATTTATTCGGCACTACGGAGTATGAGGAAATTCGTGTTGCCAAAGGAGAGCGGATACAGATGATGTTTCAAGACGGGACACGAGTTTATATCAATTCGGATTCTTGGTTGAAGTATCCTAAAAAGTTCGGATTGAGTAAGCGGGAAGTTTTCCTTGTAGGAGAAGCCTATTTCGTGGTAGCCAAGAATAAAAAACGTCCGTTTATTGTTAATCTGAACGGACCTTCCATTCATGTATTGGGTACTTCTTTCGATGTACAAGCCTACCCGGAGAATAAAGATATTGTGATCTGTTTGGATGAAGGACATGTAAATCTGACTCTCTCCTCTGCAAAAGAATACCCGTTACTGCCGGGTGAAAGACTGATATATAATAAAGAAAGTGACCAGTGCCGGATAATCAAGAACGATCATTCAAAGCAAGTCTCAATGTGGAAAGACAATGTGATTTCTTTTAAAGATACTCCTCTGACAGAAGTAGTCAAGGCTCTGAACCGCTGGTATAATGTAAACTTTAAGATAGAGGATGAGCAGGCATCGAAATATGTATATACGTTGACCTCGGATAATACGATACTGGAGAAGGTGCTTCAGGATTTGGAAAAGATTGCGCCGGTAAAATTTGAATATGATGAAGTCCGGAAAGAAGTGACAGTCCGAATGAAACAGGACGGAAAGAAGTAAGAATATACTGGATAAAATAATAGAATGAGGACAGGCTGTGTATATACGCAGCCTTTACTGTTTTAGAATAAGAATGTTATGAAATAAATTAGGCTTATGCAAAAAAACTCTTTTTTCTCTCACCCGCTTTTTTGACTTGTGTGTCTACTAAGCATAAATGAGATTTTAAATCTAAGTTTAACTTTAATCAAAGCAAGTAGTATGAAACACAAAGTTCTGCTCGTATTGTTGCTGGGGATAATCATAAGCGTTTCCGCTTCTGCCCAAAAGGTGACAATGAATCTTAAACAAGTAAAGCTGGAGAAGATATTCTCTGCTATTACACAGCAAACTGGTCTTACGGTGGCTTATAGCCGTACGATCGTCAATCCGGATCGAATAGTGACGGTAGAAGCAAAGAATCAGGAACTATCTAAAGTTCTGAATGATTTGTTTCTCGGTACAAACGTAAACTATGAGATCGGAAAAACAAAAATTTATTTGAAGGAGAAAGTTACGGATTCTGAACAACAGACCAGTAATGCGAACAAAAGAAATATATCCGGCCGGGTAGTCGATGAGAAAGGAGAGCCGATTATTGGCGCCAGTGTGATGGTGCAAGGCAGCTCTTTGGGTACAATAACGAATGTAGACGGACGTTATACTTTGGCTAATGTTCCCGAAAGCAGTATGATTACAGTCTCATACATCGGATATATTACGGCTAATTACACTGCTACCAGCAAAAATCTGTCCCAAGTAGTTCTTCGCGAAGATAGTAAGACACTGGAAGAAGTGGTGGTAGTGGGATATGGTACACAAAAGAAAGTAAATCTGACCGGTGCCGTTGCCGTAGTTTCGGGTGACGAACTAACGACTCGTTCTGCTGCCAACTTATCACAGCTTCTGCAAGGTTCTGTACCGAATATGAACGTAAACTTTAGTTCGGGACGTCCCGGACAAGGGGGAAGTTTCAATATTCGTGGTGTCAACTCAATTAGTGCGGATGCAGCACCACTGACTATCATTGATGGAATTGAGGGAGATATAAATAAGGTAAATCCCAATGACGTAGAATCCATCAGTGTTTTGAAGGATGCTTCGGCTGCCGCCGTATATGGCGCCCGTGCTGCTTATGGGGTTATTTTGGTTACAACAAAGAATGGAAAGGTAGGCAAGACCAATGTCAGCTATAACGGTCGTTTTAGTTTTGGTGAAACGACAACTTCTACGGACTTTGAGACGCGTGGTTATTATTCGGCTGGTATCAATGATATGTTCTACAAAACATACCAGGGCGTCCCCTATACACATTATTCCCAAGAGGATTACCATGAATTATGGATTCGCCGTAATGATAAAGTGGAAGATCCTTCTCGTCCATGGGTAGTAGAAAAAAATGGAGAGTATAAATATTACGGCAACTTTGACTGGTATAATTGTTTGTTTGATAATACCCGTCCCACTTGGGAGCATAACTTAACAGTTTCAGGAGGGAGCGAAAAGGTGAAATATATGCTATCAGGCAACTACTATAATCAGAAAGGAATTATCAGAATAGATCCGGACCGTTTTAAGAAATATACGTTCCGTTCGAAAATCATTGCCAATATCACTTCCTGGTTTGAATTAAGTAACAATACTTCCTATTACCATTCTGAATATACTTATCCGGGACTATCGGGAGTAAATGACGTTTTCACCAGAGCTGGGAGGCACGCTTTGGCAAGTATTGTGCCGATGCATCCGGATGGAACTCTGGTTTACAGAACAGGTCTGACAGATACAGGAGAAGTAGCAGATGGTGTTAGTGCCGTATTATTGAATGGCGGTCACCATAACCGGGATCGTGAATATGAGTTTGTAACTACGTTCGAGGCCGTATTGAAACCCATCAAGCATTTTGAGGTTCGTGCAAATTACAGCTGGGCGCATTACAACCAGCAGAATTTGAATCGTTCCGTAGATGTATTATACTCCAGAAATCCGGGAGAAACAATCACAATGGATAACGGACGTACCAGAGGCAACTATTTGTCGGAAATACAAAACAACCAGATACGCCAAACTTTCAACTTATACGGAACGTATGACAATACCTTCGCAAATGCACATTCTGTAAAGGTCATTGTGGGAGGTAACTATGATTATAAGTATTTCAAGAAATTGGGAATGAAACGTAACGGGTTACTCTCTGAATCTCTCGATGATTTTAACCTGGCAAAAGGTGATGATATATCCATAACGGGAGGACAAGAGGAATATGCGATTCTTGGTTTTTTCTATCGTTTGAATTATGGATATAAAGACCGCTATCTATTTGAAGCCAGCGGACGTTATGACGGTAGTTCCCGCTTCCGTCGAGGACATCGTTTCGGTTTCTTCCCGTCATTCTCTGCCGGATGGCGTGTCAGTGAAGAAGCCTTCTTTACACAAGCCAAAAACTATGTAAGCAATCTGAAACTAAGACTATCTTACGGATCATTAGGAAATCAGAAAACGGTAGGTTATTATGACTATCTGCAACTGATTAATACCGGAGCGGTAATGAACTATGCTTTCGGAGGTACGACAAAAGGCGATTATGCCTATGAGTCAGCTCCAAACTCTACCGATTTGACCTGGGAAACTGTAATCACAAAAAATATAGGTTTGGACTTGGGTTTTCTTAATAACCGTTTGAATGTATCTTTTGATGCATATATTCGTGATACCAAAGATATGTTGATGGCAGGAAAGACTTTGCCTGGCGTATATGGTGCCTCTTCTCCCAGAATGAATGTGGCAGACTTGCGTACGAAAGGATGGGAAGCATCTATTACTTGGGGAGATAGTTTTACTTTGGCAAGCAAGCCTTTCAACTACCGGATAATGGCTGGTATCGGAGATAATACTTCCAAAGTGACGAAATATGATAATCCTAACCGGACACTGACTGATCCTTACGAAGGACAGCAGTTAGGCGAAATATGGGGATACGTAGTAGACGGATATTTTAAAACGGATGAAGAAGCGAAGAATTATAAAGTGGACCAATCGTTCGTTAACCAAATGATTAATGCAAGCGCTTTGGATAATGGACTTCATGCCGGTGACCTCAAATTTGTCGATTTGGATGGTAACAACAAGATTGAACAGACAACATCGGTTAATGACCGGAAAGATATGAAAGTGATTGGTAACTCATTGCCGCGCTATAATTATAATTTCGGAATCTCTGCAGATTGGTATGGAATTGATTTTTCAGTTCTTTTTCAGGGCATTGGCAAACAAAATTGGTATCCTGGTGCTGAAACGTCTATGTTTTGGGGACCTTATTCCCGACCATACATTAGTTTTATTCCTTCCGATTTCATGAGTCAGGTATGGAGTGAAGAAAATACAGATGCGTATTTCCCACGTCCCAGAGGATATGTGGCTCTCGGGAGTAATCGTGAATTAGCAGTGGTTAATACTAAGTATTTGCAGAACCTCGCTTATTGTCGGTTGAAGAATCTTTCTATTGGTTACACATTGCCGGATAAATGGCTTTCTAAAATAGGTTTCGAGAAAATACGTGTTTACTTTAGTGGTGAGAACTTGCTGACATTCACTAAGCTACATTCCAATTATATTGATCCGGAACAAGCATCGGCAAGTAACAGCTGGAAAACGAGTAAAAGTGATGCGAATATTTATCCCTGGGCAAAGACGTACTCTTTTGGTGTAGATATAACGTTCTGATAATAACGAATATAAAGGAATATAGTATGAAAATAATGAAATATACATTGTGGGCGACTGTTGGGCTGTCGTTGTTATTTGCTTCTTGTGAAAGCATATTGGATATAAATCCGAAAGATCGCTTGACGACTAAGGATTATTTTACGAATGAAGAGCAATTACAGTTGTACAGTAATCAATTCTATTCGAATAACTTCCCGGGTGATGGCGATATTTACAAGGATAATGCTGATGTATTGATCGTATCACCTTTGGACGATGAAGTGAGTGGACAACGTGTCATTCCGGAAACGGGTGGAGGATGGAGTTGGGGTGCACTGCGATCAATTAATTTTTTATTGGATAATCTGGGAAACTGTAAAGACCAGAAAGTGCGCGACAAATATGAAGCCCTGGCACGCTTCTTCCGTGCTTATTTCTATTTTGAAAAGGTGAAACGTTTTGGGGATGTACCTTGGTATGATAAAGTACTTGGCTCGGATGATGCTGATTTATACAAAGCCAGAAATTCACGCGAATTTGTGATGGGAAAGATAATGGAAGATCTTAATTTTGCCATAGAGGTTTTTAAAGAAACCAATCGGACAAAAGAACTTTATCGTGTAACCTGGTGGACTGCCCAGGCATTGAAGTCACGTGTAGGATTATTTGAAGGTACTTATCGTAAATACCATGGATTGGGTGATTATGAAAAATATTTGAATGACTGTGTGAGTGCCTCTAATGAAATTATGGCTGCTTCAGGAGGATATTCATTATATCAATCCGGTTCACAATCCTATCGT
This sequence comes from Bacteroides celer, assembly GCF_002632415.2. Lineage (NCBI taxonomy): Bacteria > Pseudomonadati > Bacteroidota > Bacteroidia > Bacteroidales > Bacteroidaceae > Bacteroides > Bacteroides celer. Next base: position 2,843,468 of record NZ_CP178209.1, read on the forward strand.
AATTTATTTAAATCCGAGAATGCGATTGATGCGGAAATCATATTGGCAAGGGATTATAATAATGATTTGAGTCTGGTTCATAAAGTACAGGCTTTTGAGAATTCTCCGACATTAGGTCGCCCCGGACTTTCGAAAAAACTGGTCAATTATTATTTAATGAAGAACGGCAACCGTTTCACCGACCAGCCCAATTATGCAACAATGGAGTTCAAGGATGAAATAGTCAATCGTGATCCGCGTTTAGCGCAAACAATCCGTACTTCAAATATAAACATGAATGTCACGATGACCGGATACCACCTGCTGAAATATGCAAATGATAATATGAGCTATACAGGTGATTCAAGCAATGACCTTCCTCTGTTCAGATTGGCAGAAGTTTATTTGAACTATGCCGAAGCAAAGGCAGAATTAGGCACACTGACGCAAACTGATATCGACAATACGGTAAACAAATTACGAACACGTGCAGGAGTTACGGGAAAACTGAATATGAACGCAGCAAACCTTTCTCCGGACCCTTATATGTGTGCTCCGGAAACCGGTTATGTGAATGTCACAGGAGATAATAAAGGGGTGATTCTGGAAATCCGCCGGGAACGTGCGATAGAGTTGGTCATGGAAGGTTTCCGTTATTATGATCTGATGCGCTGGAAAGAGGGACAATGTATGGCCCAATCCTTTAAAGGGTTTTATCTTCCTTCCACAGCTATCAACAAAGCGTATGATATTGACGGAGACGGAACAAATGATGTCTGTTTCTACACCACATCTTCTCAGCCCAATGTTGGAAGTGTGACGTATGTAAAATTGGCTTCCGATGGAAGCGGCACCTCATTGTCAGAAGGTAATTATGGTAATTTGTTGTGCTATAGCTGGATCGACCGTACTTGGAATGAGAACCGTGATTATCTATATCCGGTACCAAGACAGGAAATAACACTATCTGACGGTGTTGTAACCCAAAATCCGGGATGGAATGAATAACAAGTATAAAAGATATAAATAATAGATTTATGAAAAAGATAGTAATATACACATTGATTTCCTTCATATTCTCTGTTTTTGCCAGCAGTTGTGAAGATAATAAAGACAATTCATTGTACTATCCTGATTTCACGTGGGATACAGGAAATGGCGAGGAAGACGAAGACCCCGTGACTGAAACGTCCATGCGTGTAGCAACTTATAATTTACAAGTGGAGACCGGTACAGGATGGACTAATCGCCGGGAACGTGTGGCACAATTAATCAAAGACTACGATTTTGAGATTTGTGGATTCGAAGAAGCCAGTTGGGAACAACGTTCCTACTTAGGAACTCAACTTGCGAGTGATTATCAGATTCTCGCTTATGGTCGTGACACTGGAAATGACGATAACAAGGCAGGAGAGATGAGTGGCATTTTATATAAGAAGAGCCGCTACACATTACTGGATGCCGGACGTTTCTGGTTTTCCGAAACTCCGGAAATTCCTTCCAACGGATGGGATGAAACTAATTTCAAACGTTTCTGTGTATGGGGAAAATTCAAGGATAGCAAGACTCAAAAAGAATTTTATCTTTTTGAAACTCACATGCCTTTGGCTGATAATGCCAGAAAACACGCATGTCAAATGCTGGTGGATGCAGTTTCCGATAAAGCAAAAGACAATACTCCCGCATTTTGTACCGGCGACTTTAATGCTACTCCCGATGCTCCCGAAATAGCCACTACGATTTGTCAAAGTGGTATATTAAAAGATGCGTATCGGGAAGCGGCCGTTCAGCATGGAGCTCTCTTTACATTTCCTTCTAAAAAGACCAGAATTGATTTTGTTTTTGTGAAACATGCTACGGTGCTTTCTACCCGCACTATTGTCAGTTCTTTATCCGATCATTATCCTATGGTGATCGTAGCAGAAATCTAAAATAAAAAATGAAGATTATGAAAAACAAATTTTATCATATAAGTGTGATCTCGGTAATGAGATGTTGGACCATTTTATGGATGGCTGTTTTGTCTTTCTCATGCTCTGATTTTAATCCAATGGATTCCTATAGCCGTATTCCGCCGGATAGGAACACAGACATAGATGACGGAGACGAGGGTGACGGAGCAGGCGGTCTTTTTGAAAAAGGTTACGGAACAGTGAGCAAGCCCTATCTCATCATGGATGTGACACAGATTCAGAATATGAGTGAAGCTTTGGTGAAAGGAAAGATGATTTATTTCCAATTGGGAGCTGATATTGATATGAAGTCTGTATCTAATTGGGATCCATTGAACCCTGACGGTGACTATTATATCTATTTTGATGGAAATAACCATATTATAAAGAATTTTACCTGTACGGATAAAGCGTATGCCAGTTTCTTCGGTATTTTGGCCGGAACATGTAAGAGTGTCGGTTTTTATAATGCTCATATAGAAGCATCCGCTAATAGTGGGGCAGGAGTTATCGGTGGATATATCGGAGTGAAATTCCCGAATGCTGTAGGGAAGACGGGACAAGTAGAAAACTGTTATGTTTCCGGAAGTGTGAAAGGAAAGTTTGCCGGTGGGATAGCTTCCCGTATGGGAAGACCGTATGGGGGACAAATTTGTTACATCAAAAACTGTTATTCCACGGCAGAAGTAATATCCACGGGAGATGAATGTGGAGGAATTGTAGGCTCTATGTTTGAAAATAGTGAGGTGTCGTATTGCTATTCTACAGGTGTATTAATCGGAGCCAATTCTGTGGGCGGTATTGCTGCCCTTCCTTCCGAAGGAGCTAAAATAACTGCCTGTGTTGCCTGGAACTGGAAAATAACGGGACCTGCTGCCAAATCAGGACGTATCAGTGGAGCTTTATCTCAAGGTGAAAGTGGATTTCAGGCAGACCCTGTCGCATCTGAATGTTATGCATGGGAGGATATGATTTGTACAGGATTTACTCCGGAAGATAATGCAGGTTCCGTTTCGACAGGAAAATATGATGGAGTGGGCGAAAGTACTCTGACTTTGCAGAATAGCATTGCCAATTGGGGAACTCCATGGCATAATGTTGGGAATATAGATATGGGATTCCCTATTTTAGAGTGGCAATTGGATAGAGGAGATTACGCTAGTTATGGAGGACATGACAACGAACCGGAAGGAGATTTTGCCAATGGAGACGGAACTCAAAATAACCCTTATGTGATTGCTAATGCTATCCATATTCAGAATATGAGTAAAGCCCTCATTGAAAAACAAACGACTTATTTTGTCTTGAGTGCGGATATTGACATGCAAGGGATCAAGTGGGCGCCTCTAAATGATGCTAATGGTTACCATAAATGGATTGATTTTGATGGACGCAATCATGTAATTAAAAACCTTACTTGTGAGTCAGGCACGTATAGAAGCTTCTTCGGGGTATTGTGTGGAGAATGTAGAAATGTGGGATTTGTGGATGCAAATATTTCATCTCCGAATACTGGTATTGGCATCATAGCTGGTTATGTAGGATTGGCTGCCGGCGCAGAGAATTATATTGGAAAGATAACAAACTGCTATACTACCGGAGTACTGAAGGGGTCGGGAGCAGCAGGTGGAATTGGCGGTGTACTTGGTGGTTCGGGATATATCAAAAATTGCTATTCCAGTGCTACTGTTATTGATCAAATTGCTAACAATACAGGTAAAGCCGGTGGAATCATCGGAAGGGTGAATAGCAATGCCAGTGGAAGCAGTATTGAAAACTGTTATACTAGTGGTGATATCAATGCCATAGGTGGAGGAAATGCCGGAGGTATAGTCGGCAAAGTGGATGGTGGTAAACTAGTCATAAAAAATTGTATTGCTTGGAATAGTATGTTGGCTAGTACCGATAAAGTAAAGGTGGGACGTATAGTCGGAGGTACTGCCAATGCTACTTATGAAAACTGCTATGCTTATGACGGTATGATTTTGAAAGCAGGAGAGGCTACATTTACCGTTTCAGATGAGACATCACCGTCCGGTAGTAGTTTCCAGGGAGTAGCTAAATCTGCTAACGAGCTGAAAAACACTGTCATAAACTGGGACTCTTCTCTTTGGAAAGAAGGAGGCAACGGCTATCCGGTATTTAAATGGAGTAAATAATTTGATATTTAATGATTTGTAATATGAAGTGTTCTATAAATAAGAAATATTATTTTCTACTTTTGATTTTACTTTTTGCCGGAGGTCTTCCGGCAAAATCTTCCAACTTAGACAAGACGAAACCAGAAGATATTATTCGCCTTGCATCTTATAACATCCGTACCAAAGGAGACAAGGGGGATAAGGCTTGGGAAGTCCGTCTGAACGCATTGGTAGATGTTGTGCGACGGAATAAATTCGATATGTTTGCCATACAGGAAGGACGGACCTCTCAATTAAAGGATATGATGATTCTGAACGAATATTCTTATATCGGTCGGGATCGTGACGGGGATAATAAAGGAGAACATTGTGCCATTTACTATAAAAAAGATCGCTTTAAGGTGTTGAAACATGGTGATTTCTGGTATTCGGAAACTCCGGATATACCTTCTTATGGTTGGGGAGCACGTTGTCGTCGGATTTGCACTTGGGGATATTTTAAAGACCTCCGGACTGGGAAGAAATTCTATGTGTTTAATTCGCATACGGATCATGAAGCAACAGAAGCAAGACGACAATCTTCGTTCATGTTGTTGGAACAGGTAAGGAAAATCGCTAAAGGTAAACCGACCTTTTGCACCGGTGATTTTAATGCCACTCCGGACGAAGAACCGATACAACTTCTCCTGAAAGATTATTTATTACTGGATTCATATAAATGTACTCTGACGCCTCCTAAAGGACCGTCCGGTAGTTTTTATGCCTATGACAAAACTGGAAAAACAGCTAAGCGTATAGATTTTATTTTTGTGACTCCAAAAATAAAAATACTTTCTTATCACACCATTGATGATGATATAAAGTATAATAAGTACTCTTCAGATCATTTTCCTGTAATGGTGGAAGGATTATTGAAATAAGAGAAAGATAATATACCCAATAAAATTTGTCGTCTTTTTCTGATAATAAAAAAGAATTCACAACAGCGAATAAATGGAAAAATATTTATTAAGTATTATGAAAAATAAGTTTCTGAATGTGGCTTTATTTCTGCTTTTGATAATACCTTGTTGTATCAACGCACAAGATAATCTTTCTGCATTGATTCCGATGCCCAATAAGGTCACATCAGATTCAGACATGGTGTTTGTGTTAGAAAATCAAGTCAATTGTTATATTGAGGCTGATAGTTTGGAGTTTGAGTTGAATACGCTTTCTTCTATTTTTAATAAGAGATTCGGAATCAATGTGAAACGTTCTACAGAGAGCTCGAAATCAGTAGTACAGCTATTGATTGATAAATCTTTAAAAACAAAAGAGCATTATCAATTGAGTGTAAATGAAAAGAGATTGGTAATTAAAGGAGCTACTTCTGCTGCTGTATTTTATGGATTGATGACTTTGGATCAGATTTTAGCTGGTGATATTTGTGCTACAAAACGAAAAACAATAGCATCTGTTGAAATTGATGATTGTCCGAGGTTTGATTATCGTGCATTGATGCTTGACCCGGCACGTAACTTTTTACCTATTGATGATATTAAATTCTATATTGACCAAATGGTTAAATACAAATTTAATGTATTACAACTTCATCTGACAGATGATCACGGTTGGAGTATTTGGATTGAAAGTCATCCTAGTCTGGCGGGTGCGAGATTCTATACCAAAAAGGATATTCAGGAATTGGTAGATTATGCAGCTATGCGTCATGTACAAGTGGTTCCAGAAGTAGATATGCCGGGACATACGGTTTTTCTATTATCAAAATATCCAAATTTGGCTTGTATTCATCAGCGTCAAACTGAAAAAATTATAGGTAAGACAGGCCACATGATGCTTTGTGCCGGTAACGAGGAGGTTTATGCTGTGACAAATGACATAATTAGAGAAGTTGCTGGAATGTTTAAATCTCCGTTGATTCATTTAGGAGGTGATGAGGCTGATATACCTAAGAACTGGGCACAGTGTGATTTGTGTCGTACTTTGATGGAAAAGAGAAGATATACCGAACCTTCTCAATTAATGATTCCTTTTTTTGAGAATATTTTAGGATCTGTTCGCAAATATGGAAAGAAGCCAATATTGTGGCTTGAATTGAACAAAGAATATCCGTTTGCTGACGACTATCTATTCCCGTATCCTTTGGATGTGACATTAGTCAGTTGGCGTGAAGGAATGACTCCAACAGGTCCGAATATTTCTGCCAAGAAAGGACACAATGTAATTATGGCCCCTAGCGAATATACTTATTTTGATTATCCACAATATAAGGGAGAATTACCGGAATATAATAATTGGGGGATGCCTATTACCACATTAGAACATGCATATAAATTAGATCCTGGATATGGTCGTCCTTTGGAGGCACAGAAGCATATTTGGGGAGTAATGGGGGCATTATGGGGGGAAGCCATTATCGATATAAATCGTGCTACATACATGACATATCCACGTGCTTTTGCACTGGCAGAAGCAGGTTGGACACAAATGGACAATCGTGGTTGGGAATCCTTTAAGAAACGCGTTCTTCCTAATATCACTGAACTAATGAAAGCGGGTGTTTTAGTCCGGGTACCTTTTGAAATTGCAAGATAACCTTTGGCTTCTTGTAATTGTATTGGAGAAAATAAAAAAGATTTTTAATTTGATAAAGTAAAACGATTATATGAAAAAGATATTACTCTCATTTTTTATTGGTATTATGTTGATTGCCTGCAGTCAGAAAACTGTTTCTGTTCGTGAAGTCTGGACAAAAGAGCAAGCTAATGAATGGTATAAACAATGGGGATGGCTTCGTGGATGCGATTTTATTCCAAGTACGGCAATCAACCAAATGGAGATGTGGCAGGCAGATACTTTTGATCCGGTTACTATTGATCGTGAACTGGGTTGGGCGGATGAAATAGGCATGAACTGTATGCGCGTATATTTACATCACCTGGTTTGGGAAACAGACAAGGAAGGCTTTAAGAAACGTATCAATGAATACCTTACTATTGCCGACAAGCATCATATTTCTACCATCTTCGTCTTCCTGGATGATTGCTGGAATCCTGTTTATCAGGCTGGTAAACAACCGGAACCACAGCCGGGAGTACACAATTCGGGATGGGCGCGTGATCCGGGTGATCTGTATTATAAAGGTGATACGGCAACTATACTTCCGGTATTGGAAAGTTATGTGAAAGATATCCTGACTACCTTTAAGGATGATAAGAGAATCGTATTATGGGACTTATATAATGAGCCCGGAGGTTCGGGAGGATACAGATACAATGAAAGGAGTTTGCCGTTATTGCAGAAAATATTTATGTGGGGACGAACAGTGAATCCCTCACAACCTCTGTCGGCCGGAGTTTGGGATATGAGTTTGACTAATCTAAATAAGTTCCAATTGGAAAATTCGGATGTGATAACATATCACACGTATGAAGGTTTGGATTCGCATCAGCAACTCATTGATACATTGAAGCAATACGGTCGTCCGATGATTTGTACGGAATATATGGCGCGTAGCCAAAATAGCACTTTCCAGGATATTATGCCAATGCTGAAGAAAGAAAATATCGGTGCAATCAATTGGGGACTTGTAGCCGGAAAAACAAATACGATCTATGCATGGGACACTCCATTACTTGATGATTCTGAACCTCTATTGTGGTTCCATGATATATTCCGTAGTGATGGAACTCCTTATTCGACAGAAGAAGTGGAATGTATTCGTTCATTAACTAAATAATTCCCATTGAGATCGGTCCTTTTACGCCCGATGTTCAAAGGAATAAACTATAAAAAAGAATCAAGTTGTAAAGGTAGTTCATTGCTGTAAATGTGTAGATATATTTGTATTTGTCTCGTTGATACCATTACTACCTTTACGCTATTTTCTTTTTCTTATACAAGACATTAATAACCCCATGAGACGTTTATAATAAAAAGTGAAACAGTTTATTATAAACGGGTCTTACATTTATAATAAACGATATTCTGGGTCATTCACTAATCAAATGCGAATATATTAAACAAAATGGGGTGGAATCTTTGCAGATTCCACCCCATTTCTATTCTATCAGACATATATTTATCTGTCTGAAAAATCTATTTATGTCTTTATTTTTATATATATCATATCTGTTGTCAGCTAATTGGTTACTGCAAATATACAAAATAAAAAGGGCAAAGTCAATAGCTTCTTTAAAATTGGGATGTTTGATAAAAATATAATTATATTTTTATCTTAAAGAGATGTGATACAACACATGTCTGCACAACGGATGTTCACCAGGGACAAGCGGATGATCGAATTCCCTCACTCGTTCCATTCCTATTTTCTGCATTACACGTTCTGACCGTTGGTTGAGAAGGGAAGTAAAAGAAAAGAGTTCTTTTATATCCGTTTTATTGCGCGTATACTCCAAGCATGCATTTGCAGCTTCAGGAGCATAACCCTGTCCCCAATATTCGTGTGCTAACCGCCAGCCTATTTCTATGCCCGGAGCAAAGTCAACATCAAATGTAATCTGATGTAGTCCGGTATAGCCCATAAAAGCATGATCTTCTTTTCGTTCTACGGCATACAAACCGAAGCCACAGGTTTGGAACTCATTTTGAATACGCTGATAAAAGGCAAATGATTCTTCCGATGACAATGAATTAAGAAAAAACTCCATCACATTCGGATCGGCGTTCATACGGGCAAAAAACGGGATGTCTTCTTCTTTCCAGTCGCGGAGAATCAGACGGGGTGTTTCTATATACTTTTGCATAACTATGATAATAATAGAATGCAAAGGTACAATTCTTTTTCCTTATTGGAAGTTATTCGTTATTATAAGTATTAACCATCATTCATTGAATGCCCCCTTTCATAATATAGTCTGTCTAGTCAGCAGCGTGGTACGGATGTGTAAACCAGAAGCAGGAGCCTACTCCTTCCGTCGAATCCACGCCAATTTCTCCTCCCATTTGGGAAACAATGCTCTTACAGATAGAAAGTCCGAGTCCTGTACCCTGAACAAAAGTATTCAGCTTCACAAAACGTTCAAATACGCTCTTTTGCTTTTCTTCCGGTATTCCCATTCCGGTGTCGCGCACATAGAATTTTATTTTTTGATGGGATACTTGTTCATATCCCAGGGTGATACTGCCTTGCTGGGTGAACTTTAACGCGTTATTTATAAAGTTACTGATTACTTGGGTGAATCTGTTTTTATCCGTATAGATATAACATTCTGGGAATGGTTCCTCCAAAATCAGTTCAACGCCTTTACCCACTTTCATACCCATTGATTTGATAATTTCAGAACAAGTCTCGTTAACATCCACGTTTGTATATACAAAATTGAATGTTCCCGCTTCTATTTTCGAAAGATCGAGAATGTCCGATATCAGTTGCAAAAGAAGTTCATTATTCTCTTGCACAATTTTGATATATTCCTGCCGTTCGCTTCTGCTGTCCGTTTCTGCCAAAAGGCTGGAAAAGCCGACAATAGCATTGAGAGGAGTACGGATCTCATGACTCATGTTAGCCAGGAAAGCCGACTTCAGACGATCCAGTTCTTCCGCTTTATCGCGGGCAATAATCAATTTCTGTTCAGTCTCTTTCAAAGGCGTGATGTCATAATTGATACACAACATCTCAATAATGCCGTCTTGCGGACGATAATCTCTGACCATAACGTTAATGCTGGTCCATGTATATTTACCATTCTCCCTGCATACACGAACTTCTTTACGCAAACTGGTTGCTTTCCCTTCTTTCACTTCGCGTACAAAGTTTTTCAGAACAGCCTGATCTTCAGGAACCACATGAGCATATACTCCGATAACCTGTGGCATGGGAATACCTTCTTTCTCTCCCAAATTCCTGTACCATGTATCTTGGGCATACCCGTCTCTTGTCAATACATTGAAATGAGCAAATCCTACCTTGGCATAATCACCGATTAAAAGAAACAGATTCTCAAACTCCTGTATCTTGGTGTATGCATTGGTCGTTTCCGTCGTATCGATATTGATAAACAGATAGTTGATAAATCGATTTTGAGAATCATAGAGAGCAGTAACTTTAGTGGTAAGATTAATAATCCCATTTCTCCGGCTATCTACATATTGATTTATTTTTGAGAAGTCATAATTGATGGAGAAGTTTACATCTTCTTTCGCTCTCAATCTTTCTTTAACCTCTAAAGGAATATTGGGATTGTCGAACAGATTAACTCCCAATGCCTCATGCTTGTCAGACAAGCCGAATATTTCAAGCTCTTTATCATTAATGTCTACCAAATAACCGTCTTTGTCATAAAGTTCGACCCCTGCCGGAAGATTCTTATAGATGTTTCTTAATATCTTCTCGCTGTTGTCCAAAGCAAGACGATCTTCTTTGGCTTGTAACTCCGACTTTCGCAATTCGATGCAAATACTGATAATATTAGCAAGAGAGGAGAAGCATTGATAATCCACATTGCTCCAACTACGCTGCGTTCTTACCATATCAATTCCCATATAGCCCCATACCTCTTCTTTAGAGATTAGCGGAACTACCATCAGCGACTTGATATCCTGCATCTCCAACGTCTGACGATAATCCGCAGCTTCTTCGGGCATGTCGTCCAGCGTGTTCAGTATGATAGCCCTTCTTTCAGCTATCTGATGATTCCACCAGGTAGAAGGGTCCCAGGGAATATTACTCAAGAATTCCTGTTCCTTGGATATTCCTTCGGCGGTAACCTCATAAGTGCAATCCTGGCGTTGTTCTTTTCTGTTTATTTCGAAGATATAGATACGATCGCCCAAAAATTGGTGAAGGAGATCTCCTAACGTCTTGTTAACCACTTGAGTGACATCATCACATTGCAGAAAAGCAAGCAATGAATATGAAATATTAGTTTGTTGGTAAAGCAAATTGCTCACTTGAAAGAAATCAATGTTTCCATTCGTAGTATCGATTGGTCTGTCAATATATTGCAGAAAGCCCGTCATGTTCCTATATCCCTCTTCATCGGGCTTTTGGAAATTAATCTTAGAGTACACCCATATTTCCCCGTCTTTTGCCCGGATTGGGAACATTTGTTCGTATGTCTCCAGATAAGAAAGAGACATATATTCATTTTTAAGACGCAGCCGGTGGTCTTCACGTATTCTTTGGTGAAATTCGGTGAAACTGATGCGGTTACTTTCAAGGCCGAGTAAGTCAACAATAAAGTCAGAGCAGATATATTCTTTATTTTTCAAATCTGACTCCCACCATCCCATTTTGGCCATTTGTGCTATCTGAACGTATTTTTCATAGTCATAATTTGTTTGTTCTTTCATATTGTTTGCTCTTGTTTTCTGTTTTATATTATAAGCTAGCCGGCAAAGATAAGCATAACTTTTAAATAATGAGGAATTTGCATATCACAGCAGGGTGAAAGTGGAAATTTGGTGCTGAAAAGTGGAAAAAGAGACAAATGAGTACAAACAGAGGATTATTTCGTCTTTCTCTTAGTGAAGAAGTGAATTATATAATCTATAATATATATCAGAAGAATGAAAAATACCAGATTATTCATGTTTGCGGCATGCACACTTTTTTTGGCAGCGTGTGGCAGGCAAACCGTGAAGATTATGACTCCGCCGGATGCGTCAAATCGTGTTTTGTTTGGTGCGGAGCAGTTACAGACTACCTTAGATAAAGCCGGTTATCAGGTAATGATGCAACAGGGAGACACGACATTCTCCGATCCTGAAATCAAAACGATTCTGTTGACGGAAGTAAATGACACGACACTCAAGAAAGAAGGTTTTCATATTTCGACGACGGGCAATCTGACCAGAGTGTCCGGCAGGGATGGAAGTGGTGTCATCTACGGGTGTCGTGAACTGATAGACCGTGTAAATGATTCGGATGGTAAGTTGAACTTCCCGGAGGAACTGGAAGATGGTCCTGAAATGGTATTACGCGGTGCATGTGTAGGGTTACAGAAGATGACCTACCTGCCAGGACATGGCGTATACGAATATCCATATACACCGGAAAGTTTCCCTTGGTTTTATGATAAAGAACAATGGATTAAATACTTGGATATGCTGGTTGCCAACCGCATGAATTCACTGTACCTTTGGAACGGTCATCCGTTTGCATCATTGGTGAAACTGGAAGATTATCCGTTTGCATTGGAAGTAGATGAAGAAACGTTCAAAATGAACGAAGAAATGTTCTCTTTCCTCACAGAAGAAGCAGACAAGCGCGGTATCTTTGTCATACAGATGTTTTACAATATCATTCTTTCCAAACCTTTTGCTGAACATTACGGACTGAAAACACAGGACCGTAACCGTCCTATTACTCCTCTGATTGCCGATTATACACGCAAGAGTATTGCCGCTTTCATTGAAAAATATCCCAATGTAGGATTACTGGTTTGTCTGGGTGAAGCGATGTGTACAGTGGAGGACGATGTGGAATGGTTTACTAAAACAATTATTCCGGGAGTGAAAGACGGATTACAGGCATTGGGACGTACGGATGAACCGCCTCTTTTGTTGCGTGCGCACGACACGGACTGCAAACTGGTGATGGACGCTGCCTTGCCGCTCTATAAGAATCTTTATACGATGCATAAGTATAATGGTGAATCGTTGACTACCTACGAACCTCGTGGTCCCTGGTCGAAAATTCATACGGATTTGAGTTCGTTGGGTTCCATTCATATCAGTAACGTACATATCCTGGCAAATTTGGAACCGTTCCGCTGGGGTTCTCCGGATTTCGTTCAGAAGGCGGTCACTGCCATGCACAATGTACACGGTGCCAATGCGTTGCACCTTTATCCGCAGGCCTCATATTGGGACTGGCCTTATACGGCGGACAAATTACCGAACAATGAACGTGAATTCCAGTTGGATCGTGATTGGATCTGGTATCAGACCTGGGGACGCTATGCATGGAACTGCCATCGCGACCGTACAGATGAAATGGGTTACTGGGACCATCAGTTAGGCAAATTCTACGGAACCTCTGACGAAAATGCAAGTAATATCCGTGTAGCATACGAAGAAAGCGGAGAGATCGCTCCGAAGTTGTTACGTCGTTTCGGTATCACAGAGGGAAATCGCCAAACGTTATTACTGGGTATGTTTATGAGTCAGCTTGTCAATCCATACAAATATACGATCTATCCGGGATTCTATGAAAGCTGCGGACCGGAAGGAGAGAAGCTGATAGAGTATGTAGAAAAAGAATGGAAAAAGCAACCTCATGTAGGTGAAATGCCTTTGGATATTGTTGCTCAAGTGATAGAACATGGAGATAAAGCAGTAGCGGCTATTGATAAAGCAGCAGGTTCCGTCTCTTCAAATAAGGATGAATTTGCACGTCTACAGAATGATATGCATTGTTATCGTGAATTTGCGTATGCGTTCAACCTGAAAGTGAAAGCTGCCAAACTGGTATTGGATTATCAATGGGGAAAAGAGATTAAGAATCTTGAAGAAGCTATTCCTTTAATGGAACAAAGCTTGGAACACTATCGCAAATTGGTGGAACTGACGGACGAACATTACTTGTATGCCAACAGTATGCAGACTGCCCAACGTCGTATTCCTATCGGTGGAGATGATGGAAAGAATAAGACTTGGAAAGAATTGCTGGTACACTATGAGAAGGAATTGGAGAATTTCAAAGCCAACCTCGCTTTGTTGAAAGAAAAACAGAATGGAAATGCGGTGACTGAAACTGTCGAGATTGCTGCCTGGACTCCTGCAAACGTGAAACTGATCTCTAATTATCCGACAGTGAAAGTAGATGAGGGTATTTCTTTATTTGTGGATGTTCCAGGTAAGATAGAAGCAGTAGCTCCGGAATTGAAAGGAATGAAGGCGCTTCGCTTCAATGGAAATGAGCAGAGAGAGAAAGGCACAAGTATCACTTTCGAAACGGATGCTCCGGTGAAATTGTTAGTCGCTTATTTCAAAGACGACCAGAAAAAATATGCAAAAGCTCCGAAACTGGAAATCGATGCGTCAGCCAATGATTACGGTCAGGCGGAACCCGTGTTGACGAATGCTGTCCGTATCAATGGAATGCCTTTGGCAAATGTGCATGCATATAGTTTTCCGGCTGGAAAGCATACGTTGATGTTACCCAAAGGTTATCTGCAAGTGCTGGGATTCACGGCTGTGGAAACGAAAGTTCGTAATGCCGGGCTTGCCGGGGATGAAGAGACAATGGATTGGTTGTTTTACTAATCTCATTAGAAATCCGGTGTGTAACTGTTTGTTTCATTTTTTAAGACAAGCAGTGATACACCGGATCATTAATTTAATGATTATAGACGAAAAGTATCATGAAGAAGTTATTGTTGGCAGTTTTTAGTATAACTACCACTTTCTCTCTATATGCGCAACGGGAAGTTCCGCAGCAACGAATGGAGCAGATTTACGAGGAAGTAAAGACACCATACAAATACGGGCTTGCAGTTGTCCCGGCAGACAATTATCATAAGATTGATTGTCCTACCGTTTTTCGCCAGGGGAACAAGTGGCTGATGACTTATGTGGTTTACAACGGTAAAGGTGGAACCGATGGTCGTGGTTACGAAACGTGGATAGCAGAAAGTGACAATCTACTCGAATGGCGCACTTTGGGACGGGTTCTTTCTTATCGGGACGGAAAATGGGACTGCAATCAGCGTGGCGGATTTCCTGCATTACCGGATATGGAATGGGGTGGAAGCTATGAGCTTCAGACTTATAAAGGTCGCCATTGGATGACTTATATCGGTGGTGAAGGAACGGGCTACGAAGCTGTAAAAGCCCCGCTTTATGTCGGACTGGCATGGACGAAAGAAGATATTTCTACGGCACATGAATGGGAATCTCTGGACAAACCGATTTTGAGCATCCATGATAAAGATGCCCAATGGTGGGAAAAACTGACTCAATATAAGAGTACCGTTTATTGGGATAAAGATAAAACATTGGGAGCTCCGTTTGTGATGTATTACAACGCGGGCGGCCGTCATCCGGAAACGGATTTAAAAGGCGAACGTGTCGGCATTGCGCTTTCCAAAGATATGAAGACATGGAAACGCTACTCCGGAAATCCGGTCTTTGCGCATGAAGCTGATGGAACCATTACAGGAGATGCGCATATCCAAAAGATGGGAGATGTATATGTGATGTTCTACTTCTCGGCTTTTGAACCTTCGCGTAAATATAAAGCATTCAATACATTTGCTGCCAGTTATGATTTGGTGAACTGGACCGATTGGAAAGGAGCCGACTTGATTATCCCTTCCAAGAACTACGATGAACTGTTTGCTCATAAGAGCTATGTGGTAAAACATGATGGAGTGGTTTATCATTTCTATTGTGCGGTAAACAATGCAGAGCAACGTGGCATTGCCATAGCTACCAGTAAGCCGATGGGACGTTCGGCTGTCCGTTTCCCGACTCCGGAGAGTAAGAATCGCCGGCAGATCACGACATTGAATGAGGGTTGGAAAACCTGGATTACAGAGGCAACTCATTTAAAAGGTCATTTTATGATGCCTGCAAAAATGGTGAATATTCCTCATAATTGGGACGATTATTATGGATACCGCCAGTTGACACATGGAAACATGCATGGAACGGCTATGTATGTGAAAGATTTCACAGTGGATGTAAAATCCGGGAAACGGTATTTCCTTCGTTTTGATGGAGTGGGTACATACGCCACCATTACAGTGAATGGAAAGGACTTCGGTCGTCATCCCATAGGGCGCACTACGTTGACTTTGGATGTCACAGATGAATTAAAACAGGGAGTAAATCGCCTGGAAGTGAAAGCAGAGCATCCTGAAATGATTGCCGATATGCCTTGGGTATGTGGAGGATGTTCGTCGGAATGGGGATTCAGTGAGGGGTCCCAGCCGTTAGGTATCTTCCGTCCTGTGGTATTGGAAGTAACGGATGAGATTCGCATAGAACCTTTTGGTGTACATATTTGGAATGATGAAAAGGCCGCTAACGTATTTGTTGAAACAGAGGTTAAGAATTATAGTAAAACAACAGAAACGGTAGAGTTGGTCAATAAACTAAGCAATGCCGATGGAAAACAAGTTTTCCGTTTGGTTGAGAAAGTTACTTTAGCTCCGGGAGAAATGAAAGTGATTCGCCAGCAGTCTCCTGTTGAGAATCCTGTCTTGTGGAATACGGAAAATCCATATCTCTATAAATTGGCCAGCATGATAAAGCGTGATACGAAGACGACGGATGAAATTTCGACACCCTTCGGTATTCGTACCATTAGCTGGCCGGTAAAACGAAACGATGTAGACGGACGTTTTTACCTGAATGGGAAACCCGTGTTTATCAATGGAGTATGCGAGTATGAACATCAGTTCGGACAAAGCCATGCGTTCAGTAATGAACAGGTTGCCGCAAGGGTAAAGCAGATACGCGCAGCCGGTTTCAATGCATTCCGGGATGCTCATCAGCCCCATCATCTCGATTATCAGAAGTATTGGGATGAAGAGGGAATCTTGTTTTGGACACAATTTTCCGCCCACGTGTGGTATGATACTCCGGAGTTTCGTGAGAACTTTAAAAAGTTGCTTCGTCAATGGGTGAAAGAACGTCGTAATTCTCCGTCAGTGGTGATGTGGGGATTGCAGAATGAAAGCACTTTGCCTCGTGAGTTTGCACAGGAGTGCAGTGATATTATTCGGGAGATGGATCCGACTGCAAAGACAATGCGTGTCATAACAACCTGCAATGGTGGTGAGGGTACAGACTGGAATGTGATTCAAAATTGGAGTGGTACGTATGGAGGAGATGTGACAAAATATGGTCGTGAGCTCTCTCAAGCGAACCAATTATTGAATGGGGAATATGGAGCGTGGAGAAGTATCGACCTGCATACGGAACCGGGAGATTTCCAGGTGAACGGAGTGTGGAGTGAAGACCGTATGTGTCAGCTGATGGAAACTAAAATCCGTTTGGCAGAACAGGCTAAAGATAGTGTTTGCGGACAATTCCAGTGGATATACAGCAGTCATGATAATCCCGGACGTCGCCAGCCGGATGAAGCGTATCGCAAAATAGATAAAGTAGGTCCGTTCAATTATAAAGGATTGGTTACTCCGTGGGAAGAACCGTTGGACGTATATTATATGTATCGTGCCAACTATGTTCCGGCTGCGAAAGACCCGATGGTTTACCTGGTATCACATACATGGACCGACCGTTTTGAAAAAGGACGTCGCCGTGCCACCATCGAGGCTTACAGCAATTGTGATTCTGTATTGCTATACAACGATCTGACAAATGAAAAGACAACCTTCCTCGGACGTAAAAAGAACAACGGAACAGGCACTCATTTTATGTGGGAAAACCGGGATATTCGTTATAACATACTTCGTGCTGTAGGGTATTACAAAGGTAAGCCGGTGGCAGAAGACCTGATAGTATTCAATGGTTTGGAACAAGCCCCTAACTTCGAACTTCTTTATCAGGATGATAAAAAGATATTGAGAGGAGAGGCAGGATATAATTATCTGTATCGTCTCAACTGTGGAGGGGATGATTATACAGATAGTTTCGGACAGTTGTGGTTGCAGGACAATACGAATTATTCCCGCTCATGGGCGGAGAATTTTAAGGATCTGAATCCTTATCTTGCCAGTCAACGTACCACCAATGATCCGATTCGTGGCACCCGCGACTGGACATTATTCCAACATTTCCGCTTCGGACGTCATCAGTTGGAATATCGTTTCCCTGTGGCAGACGGAACATATCGTATTGAACTGTATTTCACAGAGCCTTGGCATGGTACGGGCGGAAGCGCTTCTACCGACTGTGAAGGACTGCGTATATTCGATGTTGCCGTGAATGATTCTGTTGTATTAGACGACTTGGATATTTGGGCTGAAAGCGGTCATGACGGAGTTTGTAAGAAGATAGTATATGCCACAGTGAAGGGTGGAATGTTGAAAATTCATTTCCCGGAAGTGAAAGCAGGACAAGCCTTGATTTCGGGCATTGCTATTGCCAGCACAGATCAGGAAGTGAAACCGACAGTATTCCCTGCGTCCGGCTGGAGTTGGGAAAAGGCGGATAAAGAAGTGATGGAAAAGACTCCGAAAGAGTTACTTCCGGAAGACAAAAATGCTCGTGTCAGTATATCATACGAAGCGGAAACCGCTGTGCTGAAAGGCAAATTCCAAAAGAAAGAACATCGCAAACAGATGGGAGTGTTTTTTGGTAAAGGAAAAGGCAACAGTATTGAATGGAATGTTTCTACCGGATTGGCGCAAGTGTACGCCCTTCGCTTTAAGTATATGAATACTACCGGAAAGCCAATACCTGTCTTGATGAAATTCATTGATTCAAAAGGAGTAGTATTGAAAGAGGACGTATTGAACTTCCCGGAAACACCGGATAAATGGAAGATGATGAGCACCACTACCGGAACCTTTATCAATGCCGGACATTACAAAGTATTACTTTCGGCAGAAAATATGGACGGTCTGGCATTCGATGCATTGGATGTTCAATAAGTTTTTTAGAAAAACACACATATAAACAGAAAAATAGAAGCGGGACATTAAGAAGTTTGAATATACTTCCGGTGTCCTGCTTTTCATATTCTGATACTTTCTTATAAATAAAATATAGATGACCCGTTGGCGGAATTAAATAAGCGCATATTTAAGTCTGCCAATAGGTTTGTTGTTAATGTGGTTTATATATTGAAGGATTGTAAATGCACTTATTTTCCCGAGTATTCTGGTAAACAATCCTACTGTATCTTTAGCATAATTTCTCACTATCATGAACTGATCGCATAGTTGTGAGAAATCCGTTTCGATTCTTTTCCTGGCTTTAGCAAATGGGATGAATGTAGGACTCCAGTCCTTTTGGTTCAGTCTATATGGAACTTCAAGTCTTATATTTGCAGTCTCAAACAAATCCAGTTGCACATTCTTACTAATATATCCTCTATCTCCGAAAATGCTGCAGTCATGATATTCATATCTGATATTTTTAAGATAATTGATATCGTGAACACTTGCTTTTGTCAGGTCAAAGGAATGGATAACTCCACTTAAACCGCAAATAGCGTGTAATTTATATCCATAGTAATAATTCTTCTGAGAGGCACAATATCCGAATGATGGAGCTTTACTATAATCGTTTCTGCCCATTTTACAACGTTTCCCTCTAGCTACCCGGCATACCTCTATAGGTTTTGAATCAATACAGAAATATTCTTCACCACCATCTATCTTCTCAGCTATTCTTTTACGGATAGTGTCGCATAAGGTTGATGTAGTTTTACGCCTGTCATTATACTGGCGTCTTGAAATCAGATTGGGCATTTTATCCTTATACTCAGAAAGTCTAATGAAAAGATTACTTTCACTATCTATACCCATGGCTTCGGATGTAAGGTTCAAAGCTATAACTTCTATATCTGAAAACTTGGGAACAACACCTGGACGAGGAATATTTCCCTTCTCATTTATGAGGTTATCGCCAAATTGCTTGCAAATCTTAAGAATTTTACTGAATATTGTATATAAGTTGTGCATATATTGATGATATATTAAAGGTTTGACCATCTCTAATATACTATAAATCAATAATATGCACAACTTTTTAAACATCAATATATTATCTTTTTAATTCCGCCAACGGGTTATAGATGTTATTTTTTTAAGATTCGATGTTCTGATTTTAATTATTCGAGGGAGAAACTTCAAATAATCCCTATATTTGAAATCAAAAACAAAATAACACAATGGAGAGCGATTTACCTAATTTTGATTTGCCGTCTGATTATATTGTTGGAGAAGGGTATGGGATAAATTTATTAAAAAGGTATAAAAACTTTCCTTGCAGGGTAAAAGCCGGTTTTTTCATTCTTTGTGTAAAAGGGATAATGCAAGCGACAATCAATGGGAATCTTCAAAATATTGGTGAAAATGATTTGATAACCTTACCGCCCGGATATTTTATGGAAATTCTTGATTTTTCACCGGATATTCATATCTATTATGCCGGGTTCTCATCCGAATTCATAGAGGGTATAAATCTAATGAAGTCTACAGAACATCTTCTCCCTATAATTATGGAAAATCCGATAATAAGATTATCTCCATTGCAGGCTTGCAGTTATAAAATGTTCTATGAATCGTCAATTCTTTCGTATGCTTCTCCAAAAACATTGGCAAACAAGGAAATAGTAAAGGCGGTTCTTACCATGTTCCTTCAGGGAGCCACTGAAATTTATAAAATGCAAAATAACTTGTATTTATCTTCCCAGTCAAGAAAGTACGAAATTTATCAGGATTTTTTGCAATTGGTCATGAAATATTATACTATTCATCACGGAACCTCTTTTTATGCCGAACATCTAGGACTTAGCTTGCGCATTTCTGTTCAACAATAAAAAAGGTTGCAGGAAACACTCCTTTAGAAGTCATAGCTTCCATCATTCTGATGGATGCCAAATCCCGGCTGAAGTCAACCAATGAACCGGTGAAGAATATAGCCTTATCTTTGGGATTTAATAATATCTCTTTCTTCAATAAGTTTTTTAAGCAACATACGGGTGTTACCCCACAGGAATACAGGGGGCATTAAACTTCCACCAGCTGTTTTTCGAGCGGTAATGTAACGGTAAAACGGCTGCCTCTTCCTACTTCCGATACAACATAAATACTCCCTTGCAGATGTTCTACAATCGTTTTGCAGATAGAGAGTCCCAACCCCGTACCCTACTTGAAAGTATTGACTTTATAAAAACGGTCGAATATTTCTTTCTGGCATTCTTGGGGAATACCTTCCCCCGTGTCCTCCACAAACAGACAAACTGAATCGTCATTTTCCGGATTAACCATAAAACCGAAATGAATATATCCTTCTTCTGTAAATTTCCGGGCATTATTTATGAAATTGCATATTACTTGTTTCAAGCGTGTAGCGTCAGTAGTTATGTAAATATCATCATCCGGCAAGATTGCTTTTATTTCGATTTCCGGCACATTTTTCACGACCTGCTCTTTCTCTATATCCTTCATTATGGATTTGAGGGAGTAATTGGAATAAGTAAACTTGATAGTGTTTGATTCAATCTTGGACAAATCAAGTATATCGTCAATCAATCGTACTAAATGTTCGCTATTGATGCTGATTAGTCGCACGAAATCGGCACGTTCCTCTTCACTTAACTCATCATAAGTAGAACCTATAACATCAGAAAAGCCGACTATTGCATTCAGCGGCGTACGGATTTCATGACTCATATTGGCTAAAAATGCCATTTTAAGACGATCGCTTTCTTCTGCTTTTTTACGTGCCTCGATTAAGGTGTTTTCTATGTCTTTATATTCCTGAATACTCAAGCAGATTCCCACTAACCGATAGGGATGACCGGATATGTTTGCAATATAAGTAGACTGCCCTTCAAACCATTCCCAAGTACCATCCCCCCGGCGCAAACGGAATGGAACTGTTTTGTCAAAAGTTGTATTACCACTAAGTTGTACAACAAAGGCGTCAGCCATAGTTTGCCGATCGTCCGGATGAATCATATTCACATATTCCTCCATTGTCAAAGTATTATTCTCTCCGGCTGGAATACCTAAATGTTCAAAATAACGATCATCAAGAGTAAATTCACTACGGCTTATGTCATAATACCAGGGATATATCCTAGTTCTTTGCAAGGCTGTATTTAATATATATTCTTGTGTCAGTTCCACAGTAATATTACGGAAAAAGAACAAGATGTTTTTTTCGCCCTCTTCATTTTCCATTGTAGCAAATTCTCCTCTTATCGGGAATTGTGTATAGTCAACTTGTTCCTGCATAAATGTATGTTCAGGCAGCGAGTATACTTTTTTGCCTTGACGGATTTCTTCCAAAATGGTCGAGAGTATATCTTCTTTCTTATTTAACAGCTTGAATATCTTGTTGGTCGGAAGAGGCATCATCGCATTGACTGACGAATGTACATGAAGTTCCGTAAAAGCTTGCTGATTCAGTTGTATGACTTCTCTATTTATATCCAATATGATAACTCCGTCAGGTAGGATATTCAGCAAATCATCATTGTAGAGTGTTTGTCCGTTCGCTTCCATATTTTGTTATTTTTCGTTCAATGTACAAGATAATAATTAAATTCATAACAAAGAAAGCCATTTTACTGAAGAAAACATTATTTCAACAAACCTTTTGTACCTGTTTATATAGCTATTTTAATTTGCAACACATTGAATGTTAATACGATATTCCTTTTTTAAGATTCGATACTCATTTATTAAGCCTCACTCCGTTTATTTGCCAGTCATTTTTTTCTGTTCCTTCAGTGAAATTGAATGATTGCACAGAAGAAGACAACGGTTCGAATGTGAGTGAAAATTCTGCTTCGCCGCTTTCAGGCAAATAAAAGTGCTCACCGGGTTTAATCCCATCTGCTTTCTTTAAGGTATACGTTTCACCTTTCTCATCTACCAATCTACAATTCGGGCTGACTCGTATCCAGTATTTGGGAATATAATAAGCGTTGAAATGTACGATGGTAGCGGTGTCTGTCAGTACCACTTGCTTGACTTCAAGAATATCGGTATTGGTTGATTCCGACACCGGATAGTTAACGACTTTTGTATTTCCTTGCCATGTAATACTCATTTCATGTTTGACAGCATCCAGATACCTGCGCATTTTTAGTTTCAAACTACCTTTGCCATAACCCGACCACATTTTCATGATTTTGCCTTCGGGAGAGATAAGGACATAGTTGGGAATACCTCGAACTCCATATTTAGCGTATAATCCGGCTGTTTGTTTTAAGTCACTTAAATTCTGCCAGGTCATTTCATGTTTTGCCGAAGCTGCCTTCCACCTGCTTTTCGTATCGGAGCTTAGACTAATGATAGTAAGACGCTCTTTATATTGTTCTTGAATCTCTTTCATCTCTGGTAAAGCCATAATGCAAGGACCGCAACCGCTACTCCAGAAATCAAGCAATATATATTTTCCATTGAAATCAGTCAGATGATGAATCTTTCCATCCAAATCGAAAAGTTCGGTATCTGCCATTTTATCTCCCTCTTTCACAACTGTAGGTGGGAAAAGATTAACTGTAATTTCCTGTCCTGTTATAGAAGTCTTTTGTGCTTCATTCATTCTATTATACAAAGCCAGTGTTTCATCTTTATAAGAGAAATTTGGATTGTACTTCACCGACATGCTCAATTTATATAGCCTGTCCATCCAAATGTTTGATACAGGAAGTTCCTGCATCAGTTTCATTTCACGTTTGCTGATTAAAGCTGAAATACTGTCTTCTTTCGCACGTAGAGCCTTCCGTTCGGCTTCCGGGGCAGAACGCAGACTTCTTGCTTTGATAGACAAACGTTGATACTCATCCCATAAATCGTGTGAATCTTCAATAAACCTATTATATTCTATTTGTTCCTTTACAGGGCTGTCTACTGTCCACGTATGTATCAAGGTATTCGTTCCGGTTACTTTGATTCTTGCATTAGGAGTTGCATAAATCTCCAGCGACATGGAAGGAAAATCATCATTACGGGTACACATTAGAGATAATTTGTCTAAACCATCTTCTCCGGCATTTCGTTTGAAGAAGAAAGTACCGTTTTGTATGGTATCCATGGCTACTGTACTTCCTACATTTCCGTCAAGTAGAAAAAGAGAAACAAGAGTTCCATCCTTTACACCTTCCACTTTACCTTCAATCGTATACTCGTGTTGTGCTTGTGAAACGAGACTGCCTAATAAAAAGAGGCTGCTAAATAGTAGTTTTTTCATCATCATAATATTAGAAGTAATTATACGCCACAAGGTAAAGCTTTTCTTTATAGAGTGTTACTCCTTTTATTGTTCTTTAATATTTCTGTAAAAGAAAGGGGTACAAAATGCCCTTTCGTTCGTCTACTTGATATGAAGAAAAAAGAACGAATGAAAATATATACTTTACTGCTTGGCGCATTGTTTGTAAGTCCTACACAGGCACAAACAATGCATGATTGGGAGAATCATCATGTTCTCCAGATCAACCGTGAACCGGCAAGAGCTACTTTTACCCCTTTCTCTGTACAGAAAGGAGACGGCTCAATCTCTTTAGACGGAACCTGGAAATTCCGTTGGACTCCCGTTCCCAATGAAAGAGTCGTGAACTTCTATCAGATAAATTTTGATGATAAAGATTGGACGGATTTGCCTGTTCCCGCCAACTGGGAAGTGAACGGATATGGCACGCCTATCTATGTTTCAGCAGGCTATCCGTTTAAAATAGATCCTCCACGGGTGATGGGAGAACCGAAAACTGACTATACCACGTATAAAGAAAGAAACCCGGTAGGGCAATATCGCCGCACTTTTGTATTGCCGACCGGATGGGAAGTGAATGGACAGACTTTTCTACGGTTTGAGGGCGTAATGAGCGCCTTTTATGTTTGGATCAACGGTGAGCGGGTAGGGTATAGCCAAGGCAGTATGGAACCGAGCGAATTTAATGTCACGAAGTATCTGAAATCCGGAGAAAATCAGATTTCACTGGAAGTCTACCGATATAGTGACGGTTCTTATCTGGAAGATCAGGATTTCTGGCGTTTTGGTGGTATTCATCGTAGTATTCATCTGATACATACACCGGATATTCATGTCCGTGATTATGCGGTACGCACTCTTCCCGCATCTGTGGGTGATTATAAAGACTTTATTTTGCAGATTGATCCGCAATTCAGTGTATATCGAGGGATGACCGGAAAAGGGTATGTCTTACAGGGAGTATTAAAGGATGCTTCAGGCAAAGAAGTTGCCACATTGAAAGGCGATGTGGAAGATATTCTTGATTTGGAGCATAAAGCAAGCCGGATGAATGAATGGTATCCGCAGCGTGGCCCGCGTAAGATGGGACGTTTGTCAGCCATTATAAAATCACCGGAAAGATGGACGGCAGAAACGCCCTATCTCTATAAATTACACTTAACTCTCCAAAATGAAGAAAGAAAAGTCGTAGAACAGATAGAACAGGCCGTGGGCTTCCGCTCTGTAGAAATCAAAAAAGGACAACTGTTAGTGAATGGTAATCCGGTTCGTTTTCGTGGAGTGAACCGTCACGAACATGATCCACGGACGGCACGTGTCATGAGCGAAGAACGAATGCTTCAGGATATTCTTTTAATGAAACAGGCAAATATAAATGCTGTACGCACCAGCCATTACCCCAATGTCAGCCGTTGGTACGAGCTATGCGACAGCTTGGGATTGTACGTGATGGACGAAGCGGATATAGAAGAACACGGATTGCGTGGAACACTCGCAAGTACCCCCGACTGGCATGCGGCATTTATGGACCGTGCAGTCCGTATGGCGGAACGTGATAAGAATTATCCATGTATTGTAATGTGGAGCATGGGAAAC
Source organism: Bacteroides celer (assembly GCF_002632415.2). Classification (NCBI taxonomy): domain Bacteria; kingdom Pseudomonadati; phylum Bacteroidota; class Bacteroidia; order Bacteroidales; family Bacteroidaceae; genus Bacteroides; species Bacteroides celer. The sequence continues at coordinate 2,868,972 of NZ_CP178209.1, forward strand.
GAAAGCGGTTACGGACCAAACTTCGCTGCTATTTCGGCATGGCTGCATGATTTCGATCCCACTCGCCCTGTACACTATGAGGGGGCACAGGGAGTGGACGGAAATCCTGACCCGAAGACGGTCGATGTTATCAGCCGCTTTTATACCCGGGTGAAACAAGAATATTTAAATCCCGGTATTGCAGAAGGAGAGGATAAAGAACGCGCTGAAAATGCACGCTGGGAACGGTTGCTGGAGATTGCGGAACGCACCAATGACGACCGTCCGGTAATGACGAGCGAATATGCACATTCCATGGGAAATGCATTAGGAAATTTCAAGGAATATTGGGATGAGATATATAGTAATACCCGTATGCTGGGTGGTTTTATATGGGATTGGGTAGATCAGGGAATCTACAAGACTTTACCCGACGGTCGTACCATGGTGGCTTATGGTGGTGACTTTGGCGATAAGCCGAACTTAAAAGCTTTCTGCTTTAATGGATTACTGATGAGTGACCGTGAAACTACGCCTAAATATTGGGAGGTAAAGAAGGTATATGCACCAGTTGAACTGAAAATGGAAAATGGGAAGCTGAAAGTGACGAACCGGAACCATCATATCGATTTATCATCTTATCGCTGCTTATGGACATTGTCTGTGGATGGAAAACAGAAAGAACAAGGAGAAATTACATTGCCAGAAATAGCTCCAGGAGAAAGTGGAACAATAGATTTGCCGACTTTCCGTTCATTGAATCCTCTTTCCGATTGCCAACTGAAAGTAAGCATTGTTTTGAAATCGGATGCTCTTTGGGCAAAGGCGGGACATGAAGTGGCTTGGGAACAATTCTGTTTGCAAAAAGGAGATTTAGCTTCTGCTGATTTAATTAATAAAGGAACGCTTCAAGTGGAAGAGGATGATAAATCTTTATTGATTAGCGGACGCGGTTTTTCTGTTCAGTGGGAAAAGAAAGTGAACGGAAGTATGACCTCCCTTATATATAAGAACAAAGAAATGCTGGCTCACTCCGATGATTTTCCGGTTCAGCCCGTCACTCAAGTTTTCCGTGCTCCGACAGATAATGACAAGAGCTTTGGAAACTGGTTGGCTAAAGACTGGAAATTGCATGGAATGGATCATCCGCAGATAAATCTGGAATCTTTCCACCATGAAAAACGTGCAGACGGGGCGGCCATTGTCCGGATTCAAACAAGTAATTTATATAAAGAAGGAAAAGTGGCGACGACTTCTGTCTATACGGTCTTTTCAGATGGAACGATTGATCTGGAAACAACTTTCTTGCCACAAGGAGTTCTTCCTGAAATTCCCCGTTTAGGAATCGCATTCTGTCTGGCGCCTGCTTATGATACATTTACCTGGTATGGCAGAGGGCCACAGGATAACTATCCAGACCGCAAAACATCTGCTATGATAGGGCTTTGGAAAGGAAGCGTTGCAGAACAGTACGTACATTATCCACGTCCGCAGGACAGTGGAAACAAAGAGGAAGTACATTATCTGACCCTGACCGACAAACAGAATAAAGGTATCCGTGTTGACGCGGTAGAAAACGTATTTTCTGCATCTTCCCTGCATTATACTGTACAGGACATCTATGAAGAAACTCACGATTGTAATTTAAAACCACGTGCGGAAGTTATTCTAAGTATGGATGCTGCCGTACTTGGATTAGGAAACAGTAGTTGCGGACCGGGTGTATTGAGGAAATATGCCATAGAGAAAAAAGAACATACGCTGCATATCCGTATCAGTAGTAAACAATGATAGCAATAAATAACTAACACAATTATAAAAGTAACAATGAAAAAAGTAACCACTTTATTATCGACCTTGGCGTTGGCAACTACCCTGGCTGCTCAAAACCTTCCACAAACGGAAAGGCAATATCTTTCCGGTCACGGATGCGACGATATGGTTGAATGGGACTTCTTTTGTACCGACGGACGCAATTCCGGCAAATGGACGAAAATCGGTGTACCTTCCTGTTGGGAGCTGCAAGGATTCGGCACCTATCAGTATGGAATCACTTTCTATGGTAAACCATTCCCTGAAGGCGTTGCCAATGAAAAAGGTATGTATAAGTATGAGTTTGAAGTTCCGGAAAAATTCCGCGGCAAACAGGTCAATCTTGTATTCGAAGCTTCAATGACAGATACGGAAGTAAAAGTGAACGGACGCAAAGTTGGTTCCAAACATCAGGGAGCCTTCTATCGTTTTTCGTACAACGTCACGGATTTCCTGAAATATGGCAAAAAGAATTTACTGGAAGTCACTGTTGCCAAAGAGAGTGAAAATGCCAGTGTGAACCTTGCCGAACGTCGTGCTGATTATTGGAATTTCGGCGGTATCTTCCGTCCGGTATTCCTGGAGGTGAAACCAGCCGTAAACCTGCGGCACATTGCCATTGACGCAAAGATGGATGGAACTTTCCGTGCCAACTGCTACACAAATATCTCTAATGACGGAATGAGCATCCGTACACAGATTTTAGATAAAAAAGGGAAAAAGATAACGGAAACCACCGTACCCGTAAAAGCTGGAGGTGACTGGACTTCCCTGCAACTGAATGTATCTAACCCCGCATTATGGACAGCGGAAACTCCGAATCTTTATAAAGCGCAATTCTCTCTATTGGATAAGGCCGGTAAGGTTTTGCATAGTGAAACGGAAAATTTTGGTTTCCGCACGATTGAAGTACGTGAAAGCGACGGACTTTATATAAACGGAGTGCGTATCAATGTACGTGGTGTCAATCGTCATAGCTTCCGTCCTGAAAGTGGCCGTACATTAAGTAAAGCGAAGAATATCGAAGACGTTCTTTTGATGAAAAGCATGAATATGAATTCTGTCCGTTTGAGCCATTATCCGGCAGACCCGGAATTTTTGGAAGCTTGTGATTCTCTCGGACTTTATGTGATGGACGAATTGGGAGGATGGCATGGCAAGTATGATACCCCCACCGGAGTACGTCTGATTGAAGGCATGATAGAACGTGACGTGAATCATCCGTCTATTATTTGGTGGAGTAATGGTAATGAAAAAGGATGGAATACCGAACTGGATGGAGAGTTTCATAAATACGATCCGCAGAAACGTCCGGTTATTCACCCGCAAGGTAACTTCTCCGGTTTTGAAACCATGCATTACCGCTCTTACGGAGAAAGCCAGAACTACATGCGCTTACCGGAAATCTTTATGCCTACGGAATTCTTGCATGGTTTGTACGATGGCGGCCATGGTGCCGGATTATACGATTATTGGGAAATGATGCGCAAGCATCCCCGTTGTATCGGTGGCTTCCTTTGGGTATTGGCAGACGAAGGTGTGAAGCGTGTAGATATGGACGGATTCATTGATAACCAAGGAAACTTTGGAGCAGACGGTATTGTAGGACCACATCACGAAAAGGAGGGTAGCTACTACACTATCAAGCAGTTATGGAGTCCGGTGCAAATCATGAATACTTCTATCGACAAGCAATTTGATGGCAAATTCTCCGTAGAAAACCGTTACGATTATCTGAATCTGAATACTTGCCGTTTCCTTTGGAAGCAAGTAAAATTCCCGTTGGCAACAGATGCTTCCAATGCCGCTGTTCAAGTACTGAAAGAAGGTGAAGTGCAAGGCAGTGACGTGGTTGCTCACTCGGCAGGCATTTTGGATATAAAAACAAATATCCTCCCCAATGCAGACGCCCTCTTCCTGACAGCAATCGATCCATACGGCCATGAACTTTGGCGCTGGACTTTCCCGGTCAACAAACTGAATCAGCAGACAGAACAGCTTTCTCCCTTGTCCAGTCGTCCTACTTATACAGAGACAGAAAATGATCTTACTGTGAAAGCGAATAAGCGTACATTCATCTTCTCAAAGAAAGACGGACAACTGAAAGGGGTATCTGTAGATAACCGTAAGATTAGTTTCGCCAATGGCCCCCGTTTCATTGGAGCCCGTCGTGCAGACCGCTCATTGGATCAGTTCTATAACCACGATGATGAGAAAGCAAAAGAAAAAGACCGCACATACAGCGAATTCCCGGATGCTGCCGTATTTACGAAACTGGATGTGAAAGAAGACGGAGGTAATCTGGTTGTTACCGCCAATTATAAACTGGGCAATCTGGATAAAGCTCAATGGACAATCAACCCGAGTGGGGATTTGGCTTTGGATTACACCTACAATTTCTCCGGTGTTGTAGATTTGATGGGTATTCGTTTCGACTATCCTGAAGATCAGGTAATCAGCAAACGCTGGCTGGGTGCCGGACCTTACCGTGTATGGCAAAACCGTATTCACGGAACGCAATACGATGTATGGGAAAACGACTATAACGATCCTATTCCGGGTGAGACTTTCACATATCCCGAATTCAAAGGATACTTTGGTGATGTTTCCTGGATGAATATCCAAACGAAAGAAGGCACTATCAGTCTGACAAACGAAACTCCCGACACGTATATCGGAGTATATCAGCCTCGTGATGGCCGCGACCGTTTGCTTTATACTCTTCCCGAAAGCGGAATCTCTGTCCTGAACGTGATTCCTCCGGTACGTAATAAAGTAAATTCCACCGATTTGTGTGGGCCCTCTTCACAACCGAAATGGGTAAATGGTCCACAAACCGGACGAGTCATTTTCCGGTTTATGTAAATGAATCATATAAAGGTATCCACATTGCGTTGGGTACCTTTTTTATTTGGCCTTCTCACCGATTTTTCAAGGAAAAAGGCTATAAGTGGGGAATAATCATTATTTTTGTTTCGTTTTATACATTCAGATAAATGAATTCTTTCCTATGTACACAATACTAATTATAGAAGATGAACCCAGAGTTGCAAGTTTGCTGATGAACGGGCTGGAAGAAAATGGTTATCAGGCAATGGTGGCTTATGACGGATTGATGGGGTTACGGCTTTTCCAGGCCCATACATTCGATTTGGTCATATCCGACATTGTTCTGCCCAAGATGGACGGATTTGAACTGGCGAAAGAAATTCGCAAAACCAATCCCCATATCCCTATATTAATGTTGACGGCATTAGGATCAACGAATGATAAACTGGATGGTTTCGATGCCGGTGCAGACGATTACATGGTGAAACCCTTTGATTTCAGAGAGTTGAACGCCAGAATCAAAGTACTATTGAAACGTGTGACGGGCAATACACAGGAATTGCCGCAGGAACTTGTTTATGCAGATTTACGTATTGACCTTCAACGTAAGGACGTAGAACGAAACAGCATATCCATAAAACTTTCTCCTAAGGAATACAACTTGCTGTTATATATGGTAGAAAATGCTGAAAGAGTATTGAGCAGGGTTGAAATAGCAGAAAAAGTATGGAACACCCATTTTGATACAGGAACGAATTTCATAGATGTATATATCAACTATCTCCGTAAGAAGATAGACAGGGATTTTGAACCAAAACTTATTCATACCAAAGCCGGAATGGGTTTTATACTGACTGATAAGTTATGAAAATCAGAACAACACTGACCCTACAATATGCAGGGCTGACAGCTGCGGTATTCTTCATATTTGTCATAGCCGTCTACTATGTGAGTGAACATTCACGTAGTAATGCTTTCTTTCGTAATCTTCAAAGTGAGGCTATAACCAAAGCACATTTATTCCTTAAAAATCAAGTAGATGCGCAAACTATGCAGTCTATTTATCTAAATAATCAGAAGTTTATTGATGAAGTAGAAGTTGCTGTCTATACAACCGATTTTAAAATATTATATCACGATGCACTGCAGAACGATATTGTCAAGGAAACACCGGAGATGATAAAGCGAATTCTGAAACAGAGGGATATCAATTTCTATGTGGACGAATATCAGGCAGTAGGATTGGTGTATCCATTTGAAGGTAAAGATTATATTGTTACCGCTGCCGCCTATGATGGTTACGGATACGCCAATCGGGATGCGCTAAGAAATATACTCATCCTGTCATTTATCGGAGGATTAAGTGTATTGGTGATTGTGGGTTATATCCTGTCTCGAAGCACTTTAAAACCAATACGCAGCATTGTCAAAGAAGCGGAGAAAATCACCGCATCGCGTATCGATAAAAGACTGCCCGTAAAAAATGAACAGGATGAACTGGGAGAATTAAGTACGACATTCAATGCTCTACTGGAACGCCTGGAGAAGTCTTTCAACTCACAGAAGATGTTTGTCAGTAATGTATCTCATGAATTGCGTACTCCCATGGCGGCCCTTACAGCGGAATTGGATTTAGCTTTATTGAAAGAACGTACCTCCGAACAGTATCAGATGGCTATTGGCAATGCTCTTCAAGACTCCCACCGAATTGTAAACCTGATCGACGGATTATTGAACCTGGCAAAAGCCGATTATCAGCCAGAACAGATAACAATGGAAGAAGTCCGTCTGGATGAGCTGTTGCTGGATGCCAGAGAACTGGTATTGAAAGCGCATCCGGATTATCATATCGAATTAGTCTTTGAACAGGAAGCCGAAGAGGATAATGTACTGACAGTCATCGGAAATAGCTATCTGCTGACTACCGCCTTTGTAAATCTGGTAGAGAATAACTGCAAATATTCTTCCAACCGTACTTCATCAGTCCTGATCGCCTATTGGGAACAATGGGCAATCATCCGCTTATCCGATAATGGTGTAGGAATGTCCGATGCAGATAAGGAAAACCTGTTTAAACTGTTTTATCGTGGAGAAAACAAGAATATTGCTCCCGGAAATGGTATAGGCATGACCCTGACACAAAAGATTATTCACCTTCACAAAGGCGAACTTACCGTATCTTCCCATAAGGATGAGGGCACTACCTTTGTGGTAAAACTCCCGCATATCTAAGAAATTCTAATCGTTTTCTAATACCACTCTAATCATTCTCTAACAGCTTCCTTGTGAAATCCTTCTTACTTTTGCATCGAATTAATAAATGCAGTTAGTAACTTAAAAAAATTAGAGAGTATGGTATGGAAGAAAAAACTGCGTTCATCACAGTACACATTCAATTCAGAGAAAGTATTTCTGGTTGCCACACAACCCGGTAAGTCAATCTATTCATACTTGCAGACAACAAAGCTTGGATTAACGCTGGGAGAAGTGCAAGAGCGACAGTCCATTTATGGAAGAAACGAAGTGGTCCATGAACAAAAAAAGAACCCGTTTATACTGTTTATCAAAACGTTTATCAATCCTTTCATTGGTGTTCTGACCGGACTTGCCATTATATCCTTGTTTCTGGATGTACTGATGGCCGAACCCGGAGAACAGGAATGGACAGGGGTAATCATTATCTCATCCATGGTGATATTCAGCGCTATCCTGCGTTTCTGGCAGGAATGGCGAGCAAGTGAAGCTACGGATTCTTTAATGAAGATGGTAAAGAACACCTGTCTTGCTAAACGTGCCGGTGAACAGGAAGAAGAGATTGATATCACGGAACTCGTTCCGGGGGATATTGTGTATCTGGCAGCTGGGGATATGGTTCCCGCTGATATTCGGATCATCGATTCAAAAGACTTGTTTATCAGTCAGGCTTCATTGACAGGAGAGTCCGAGCCGATAGAGAAGTTTCCCGAGATACAGAGCCAACAATTTCGGAAAGGAAGCGTCATTGAGTTGGACAATATTTGTTATATGGGTTCCAATGTGATAAGTGGCGCAGCAAAAGGTATTATTTATGAAACAGGGAATAAAACATATCTGGGTACGATTGCAAAAAGTCTGGTTGGACACCGTGCCACTACAGCTTTTGATAAAGGTATTAGTAAAGTCAGCTTCTTGTTGATTCGCTTTATGCTGGTAATGGTTCCATTTGTGTTTTTCGTGAATGGTTTCACGAAAGGAGACTGGTTCGAGGCTTTCATTTTTGCCATATCCGTTGCAGTGGGGCTTACCCCGGAAATGTTGCCAATGATTGTGACTGCCAACCTTTCTAAAGGAGCGATAGCCATGTCCAAAAAGAAAACAATAGTAAAGAATCTCAATGCTATTCAGAATTTTGGAGCAATGGACATACTCTGTACTGATAAAACCGGTACATTGACTTGCGATAAAATCGTGCTGGAGAAATATATCAATGCAGATGGTAGCGACGACAACAGTAAACGTATTCTTCGTCATGCCTACTTTAACAGTTATTTCCAGACCGGTTTAAGAAATCTGATGGATAAAGCGATTCTTTCTCATGTAAGAGATCTGAATCTGGAACATTTGAAGGATGACTACACCAAAGTGGATGAAATACCTTTCGACTTTACACGCAGAAGAATGTCTGTTGTGATAGAAGACAAGCAAGGAAAACGGCAGATCATTACTAAAGGAGCGGTAGAAGAGATTCTCGATGTCTGTTCCTATGCCGAGTTCAACGGGCAGATTCATCCCTTGACTGATGCTTTGAAAATCAAAGCAAAGATGATTAGTGAAGAAATGAATCAGCAGGGAATGAGAGTGTTGGCAGTCTCCCAAAAAAGTTTTATCGAGAAAGATTGTAATTTTGCCATCGAAGATGAAAAAGAAATGGTACTGATCGGGTATCTTGCCTTTCTTGATCCTCCGAAGCCTTCTGCTGTTGAAGCCATCGAACAATTATATGCACATGGAGTAGCTGTTAAAATATTGTCGGGAGATAATGATATCGTGGTAAAAGCCATTGCCCGACAGGTAGGAATTGACACCAGTCATTTTCTTACCGGGATAGAAATAGAGAATATGGATGAAACGGTATTGAAAGAAGCGGTAAAGAATACCACTTTATTTTCAAAACTAACTCCATTGCAGAAGACACAAATCATCTCTCTGTTACAGGAGCAAGGTAATACAGTAGGGTTCTTGGGAGATGGAATCAATGATGCAGGTGCATTGCGTCAGTCGGACATTGGTATATCAGTCAATTCTGCTGTGGATATAGCCAAAGAAAGCGCAGATATTATCTTGTTGGAAAAAGATTTGATGGTATTGGAAGACGGAGTGCTTGAAGGAAGAAAGACATTCGGCAATATCAATAAGTATATCAAGATGACTGCCAGTTCCAATTTTGGTAATATGTTCAGTGTGATGTTTGCCAGTGCATTCCTGCCGTTTCTGCCCATGATGCCGATACATCTATTGATCCAGAACTTATTGTATGACATATCACAGACAACCATTCCATTTGACCGTATGGACCCGGAGTTCCTGAAGAAACCCCGTAAATGGGATGCGTCCGATCTAAGTCGTTTTATGATTTATGTAGGTCCCATCAGTTCTATCTTTGATATTATCACGTATCTGGTCATGTGGTACGTATTTAGCTGCAACAGCCCCGAACATCAGACACTGTTTCAGACCGGATGGTTTGTGGAAGGTTTGTTATCACAGACATTGATTGTCCACATGATACGTACCCGCAAGATACCGTTCATACAAAGCCGTGCCACATGGCCTGTGATGGGACTGACCTTCTTAATCATGGCAATAGGTATTCTTATTCCTTTCACCGCTTTCGGCCGTTCCATCGGATTGACAGCTCTTCCTTTGAGCTATTTCCCCTGGCTGATTGGAATTTTACTCTCTTATTGCATTTTGACGCAGATCGTGAAGAACTGGTATATCAGGAAGTTTGTGCGCTGGTTATAGCTTTGTCTGTTTATCTCGCAAATTAAATGTATATATTGTAAAAGATTTAAAATTGAGACGAATTGTCTGTCAAGAGTTTTTGCCCCTAAAATTAATTTCATATATTTAGGAGCAAGAACTCTTATTTATTTAGATTTGCGAACTTTCTAATATTCAGGCACGATGAAACACTATTATTCCTTTCTGATAATAACCTCTTTGTTATTAACCGGATGCGGGCAAAAAGACCGGGCAAAATCTCAATTCGAATCATCTGTACAGACAGAAGACAGTTATCCATTAGCGAAAGAATATATTAAAGAAGCTGTTATCACAGGAAAAGTGTTGAACCGGGATTTTTATCCTCAAGAAAAGGAATTAACTCTCATCATTCCATTTTTTTGGAAAATGGAAAATCAATATCGTACCCCCATACAAGAAGATGGTTCATTTTCATTCCGCTTTCCGGTTTATGCAAAATTAAGAGAAGTTTCCATTCGCAATTATGCGGAACATTTGTATATCCACCCGGGAGATAGCATACACGTGGAAATAGACTTCAAAGATCTTTTTCATCCCAAAGTAACAGGTGATGCAGAAAAACTGAATCAAGAAATACTGGCATTTACAGAAAGCGCCTACTATTACATACAGAATTATAGTATAAACCCGAATTTGAATATTAAGGATTTTGAGGCTGAATTAAAGAAAGAATATGACTTTCGTTTGGAGCGGAGAAACGAGTATCTGACGAAGTATAAGCCAATGGGCGATGTTACGTTATTTACTGAAGAGTTACTGAAACAGGACTATTATTACGCTTTGTTATCCTATGGTAACCAATGCCAGTTTAAAACGAGAAAAGAAATGGATCGGTATCATAAACTTCTGCCTGCAATCAATAAGCTTTATAATAAAGGGATTCTTTCAGCACGTTTATATGATATTGCTGATGAGGTAGAACGCTATATAGCTTATGGGATAACATACAAAGATAAAAAAAATCCATCTGTAGAAGAGATTATGTCGGCAGTAGGAGAGAATGAACTGAACCAGTATATATATACCAAAATGACAGTTGGCTCTTTGAATGCGAATGATACACTTGCTTTAACAACGAGGCACACGCAGTTTGATTCGATCGTAAAAATGCCGCATTTGCGTGCACAAGTGATGCAGATATATAATCAGACTAAATCTTACCTGGAAAATCCGCAACCAGTTTCCAATAATTTATTATATGGTGAGTTCCACGAAAACTTAAAGCTAAAAACATCTATGCCTTACATGGAACCCGTCTATAATATACTTGAGAAGAATCACGGAAAAGTGATCTATTTCGATTTTTGGGCTAGGTGGTGTCCACCATGCCTGGCAGAAATGGAACCTTTGAAACAATTGCGGAGTAAGTATTCCACCAAAGACCTGGTTATATACTCCATATGTGTAAGTGAACCCAAGGAAGAATGGGAAGAATGTCTGAATGAGTATTCATTGAAAAACCGGGGAATTGAATGTATTTATGCATCTGATTATTTTGGAAAAGATAACTTACAGAAAATTCGCAAACAATGGAAAATAGATAGAATGCCCTATTATCTGTTGCTTAATAGAAAAGGGCAAATTGTAGATTTCGGAACTACGGCACGTCCCAGTAATCCACAATTTATATCTCGAATTGAAGAGGCCCTTAAATAACTTTATCATTAATAGGATCGTATGTCATTTCTTTATTCTTCTTTTCTATACGAAAGCTTTTTATTTTTGATGAAAGTGATTTTTCTAGGGTTTGTTTTGCTTTACGATACGTACCGTCATTGGATGGATGTCGTGAACTAACAATAGCTCCTATAACTTTTTTATCTTTTAGATATCCTTGATTGTAGAATAAGTTCACTGTATTGCCGATTTGTGTTATAGCGTGTGCAATATCCGTTCCTTTTAGTTCTACAAAAATATAAACACAACTAAGGGGTGATGTGTATACAAATAAGTAATCACACTTTCTATGCTCTGATGAACTATCAAAATAACCATCAATTTTTATTTTATCAACTTCGGAAATATCTTTAGATGCAATAGTGAACTTACTTTTATTTTCACAAATCGTAAAACGAGAAGTGCATTTACACTTTGAATTAACATATTTATGATCAAAAGAATCTGTATTCTTGAATACGAATCTTCTATTAAAACATTTACAACTCATTTCTTTCAATATTGCATAGTTCGTCAAAAATATATCCTAATTTGTCAGAAGCCGTATCTATGTATTCAGCTCCCAAAGATTTTATGTCAGTATCTCTTATATCTTTAACAGTTCCATCTGAATGAAAAAAGTAGGATGATACATCATCAAAATCAATTAGCGCCATTGATGGAATGAGTTCTTTAATTTTAGATAGCACCAACTTCTTTTTATTGCTTTTCTTTAATATTTCTTGTGCTAAAATTAAATTATCTACTACTGATAACACATATGGACTATGTGTCGTAATTACAATACTTCCATTTGATTTTCTCATCTTTCTCATGATCCAATCAATAAGGAAGTGTTGAGTAGAAGGAAATAAATTTAATTCAGGTTCTTCTATTACTAATATCTGTTTTTTCTTGCTTTCAACATATTGGTTAAATACAATCCACAACGGAATAATTGATTGAATTCCACTAGAAGTTTGAGATAGTTTTACTTCTTTGTTTTCATTCATTAGATATACTGTGTCACCATTGTTATTGAATGACACTTTAATGTCAAGAATGTTTATATCAATATTTTTATACTGAATTCTTGCTTTTTCGTATAAGCTACCAAAATCCTTTATGCAATCGGGAATACTAGCTCCTGCTTGAAGTAAAGAAAATATGCTATTAGAAAATGTTGAAATCAACAATCTTTCAGCTGGAATATATACTGGTATACATTCTTCATAAAGGAGTCCAACTAAGGCAGGTTTTATTAACTCTACCATTGCGCTATCTTTTAAATCTAAGAGGTTTTTAAGACTTTTGATAAATTCTTTGTATGCAAAGTTATTTTCTTTTCGTTCTATAAATTTTAAAATAAAATCATATGACTTTGAAGTATTAGCCATTTTCATCAAATCAGCATCCTCGTAGTTACTGTGAAATTTATTTAAGCCTATTTCCCAATAGTATTTTTCATTGCTATAACGAATAATGGTTGTAGACGTAAATTCAAAATTAATATTATATTTATCCAATAACCTTAAGAAACTATTGAAATCTCCTTCTTTAATAGTCCAAAAAATCGAATTGTTAAATATTGCAAGAAGTTTTGCAATAGTACTTTTTCCACTAGAAGTATGTCCAATAAAGAAATTATATTTCTTTATTTCTATATTTGCGGATTTTATAGCCCCAAAATCTGTTACAATTAAATGTGCCATGCTCATTAAAAAATTTAAGTTATATCCCTCATATAAAAGAATAACTATTGGCAAATGTAGTCATTAATACTGGTATAATACCTAAAGTAGTTCTTTTTTATAGAAAAAAACAAGAAAAAGTTAGTAGATGTTCACTCATATTATAAATTTTCGCTAACTTCTTAATGTCTTCTTTGCCATTCACAATATGAGTACTGTCACCGATCCGGATGGCCTGACTATTTCATCGGAAGAAGACTTCTCGAACAGCTTAACAATAGGGATAAAAGACAAGGCTAATGTCAACCTTGTCTTTTTTGTAGCTCCCTCATCAATTCATCTACAATATATGCATCGCTCATGAGATATAGATCTCCAAGTCGGTGGACAATGCGCTGGTAGCTTTCGCTATTATAAAATATATCAAGTGCCTGTAGACTGGAAATATGCAGACGGGTAGCAAGAAGTTCTACAATGCTGTAATATTTGCCTTGCATTACAATATCAGCATTGGGGATTTCTTTTGAGAGAGATGGGAAAGGCAAAAGTATAGCATCCACAAAATGTAAGTGTTCGTCAATTACTTTTTGGTTCGTAATACAAATTTGATTATTAGGCTCTTGATGAATCAAACGTGACAACGCTTCTTCACGAGTGTAATCACCACGCATATAAAGGTCAATAGTACGTATCACACGGTCATCTGCTATACCGCCTTCTATTATGTCATAATCCTGCCATATAACATTCCCTTGTCGACATGCTACAACAAAATCCAGCCAATGTGCATCGTAAGTGGTAAAGTGCAAATAATTAAAAGAAGAGTTGCGGCAGGCATCTATATCCAATGAATAAATATTGAGCCACACACTATTTTCATGGCGAATATCAGCTGTGCGAAGAGCCCAACGAACTGCCTGTTCCTTTAAATCAGTAAGATAAAAGCCCACTCCGAAATCAAGATTCGGTCGGCATACGCCAGCTAATGGTTGTTCTACACGGTAAGTAGAACCATGATAAACAGTTAACATGACTTATCTCCTTTTTGCTGTGTCGAAACTTGAAAAGGACGATAATCTTCCGGTAACCATTGTGGATCACGATGATAGATATATTCTAATAAAGAATCTACTATGTAGGCTTTGCCTTGGGTATGCAAAGTATCATAAAAAGCATTTATATAGCCGTCTATAGCACCTAATTCTTTTAGTTTATTATATACATCCGCACTATAGCGTCCTAACCGTTCGGCTGTATTCTCTATACAATAGATAATAAACTCTAATTGTTTTTCTTTGAGGGTCATATTATTTTCTCCTTTCTTATCTTAATCAATTAGCGAAAAAGATTAATATTAGCAAAGATAGAAAAGTTCCTTCTTTCTTCCAATTAATTAGTATAGTATATCACGTTTCATTATGGATTAAGTCAAAATCAATATACTTTCATTATAGCTTTATAGCTTTTTCTTCTTTCACCAACTTCCTCCATCTTTGAAATGCCCTCATCAGCGTTTCTTCCTGTACCAGTCCTACCATTTCGTAGTGCTCTACAAATTGTTCTATTGACTTTTTAAACATCACTCCTTTATTAAACTTATTATCCAATAGAAAGGAGTATAATTCCGCTTTCATCTCCGTTTCTATTTCCTTTTCTATAATCAATGCACTATCGTTTCCGATATAGTTATAGACTTCCGGATTCTTCCCATTACGCGGTTTGGGCAGTACAAAGCAAATATTTCCAATTTCTTTCCATGAAGTATTTTGCGGATGAGGGACAGATAGTTGATGAAGGAAGTGATAAACTGGAGTAATGTGGGAGAGATGGATAGGGATAAGTCGTTTGGAAGAAGAAGGAGAGGAGGAATGAGACTGGTTCTCTGGATCGGGTTCTAAACTTTGTCGATATCGGACATACATATATCCAGCCAAATATGGCTTGATATTAATTGTGACTGTAACCATGGGATTTTTTTTAAGTTTGTAATAAAAAAGTATGTATATACAGCCCCTTGGACTGTGAATTCCGTTTGGTTTATTGAGAATATTCCCATGGTTATCGGGACGGAATTCTTCTTTTTATAATAAATTGATATACAGTGTATTATAGATACTATTTTTTGGTTTAAAACCAAGGAGCCGTTCCTTTTAAAGGAACGACCTGTTTCTCACCGAGGAACGCCTTGTTGTACTAAATCCCGCATACGTAATAGCTAAAGTTTGCTATCTGTATGCGGGATTCCTTTTTTTTGCTGATTTTAGTGGTGATATTTCCAATGTTCAACCAATAAACATTCTCCACTATGGCAAATTTTATTCAGCGTGCCAGTGACTCCATCTCGGGGTTTGGTCAAAGTTACGAAAAATTTTCCAAACAACTTCTTATTGAGCAGTATTCTCCTGGTAGTATAAAAAGTTATGGCCATAAGTTGGCTGCTATCAGCTTTCACTTCAAAAAACTTCCTGAACACTTAAGCGAAGATGATTGCCGCGATTATTTCAGCATGTTGCTCTCTCGCACTCCTTCACCGGGTTTGAGCTATTTCAAGCACACGGTTTACAGTCTCCGCTGTTATCGTAAGACGATGCATCTTAGCGAACTTAATTTTTCTCTCCCCCGTATCCGTAGCACGAAGAAACTTCCGGTTGTTCTTTCCCAGTCCGAAGTGATCAGCCTTTTGCGGCACTGCGGGAATATCCGCAGCCAATCCCTGCTGTCTCTGATTTATTCTTGCGGGCTGCGTTTACGTGAACTGGTCAATATGCAAATTTGTGATATTGACAGCAAGCGCATGCAGGTTTTCATCCGCCAGGGCAAAGGTAGAAAAGACAGGTACGTCCCCCTTTCCGGCAACCTGTTGCTTCTTCTCAGGGAGTATTTCATCCAGTACAGACCCGCGGTATATCTTTTCAACAATTGTTTCGGCGGACAAATCGAAGATTCCGAGATCCGCTATCTTTTTAAACAAGCGGTTCATTCGTCCTGCATCCTTAAACCCTGCACGCTTCATACCCTTCGTCACAGTTACGCCACGCACCTGCTGGAGATGGGCGAAAATATACTTCGCATCCGTGACCTTCTGGGACATGCCGATATAAAGACAACCCTGGTTTATCTTCACCTTGTCAATCTTCCTGCCGGAGGTTACGCCTTCAGTCCACTGGACCGTCTTGAGGGAGTGGGATATAACAATACGCAGCCATGAGGACGGAGTTTGAGGTCGGTCAGATTATTTCCCGCTTCAAATCATCCTTTATCAGCCAACATCATCCCTGCGGCAGGGTTCTCCAGGTCCTCTCACGCCTGGAACAGTGCCGTACCTCCGCTTTGGAAGGGCATGTGGATGCCTGTCCCCAGTGTGGAGTCGTACGTGTTAGTTACAACAGCTGCCGGGACCGGCATTGTCCCAAATGCCAGGGAGCCGAACGTGAGGTATGGATACAGGCACGCAAAGAGGATATGTTGCCCGTGAAATACTTCCATGTGGTATTTACCTTGCCGGCCGACTTGCATTCACTGGCACTGGGTAATATGAGACACACCTATTCATGCCTGTTTGCCGCTGCCTGGAAGACACTCGCAGCCTTCGCTGCCAATAAAGGCGCCCAGGCGGGAATGGTAGCCATCCTGCATACATGGGGAAGTAACCTGCACTACCACCCCCACCTGCACTGTGTAGTGCCCGAAGGAGGGATAGATGACAAGGGGGAATGGAGGAAGATCTCAGGGGCAAATCAGGACAGTCCTTTTCTATTCCCGGTCAGGGCCATGGGCAGGGTGTTCAGAGCCAAGTTCATGCAAGAGTGGAGCAAACATGTGAAAGTACCCCAGGCAACAAGAAAGAAGCTGTTTGAAAAAGAATGGGTGGTATATAGCAAAGCACCGTTCAAAGGCGTGGAAAGGGTCATAGAATACTTAGGGCGTTACTCACACAGGGCAGCCATCAGTAATGCCAGGATTAAGGGAATTACAGATACAGCCGTCATGTTTGACTATAAGGATTACAGGGATGGGGGAAAACATAAGATGATGACACTCACGGGAGAAGAGTTCGTACACAGGTTCAGTAGGCATATATTGCCGGCAGGATTTGTACGTATCAGGCATTACGGATTCCTGGCAGCATGCAACAGAAGGAAGTTGACAAGCATACAGATAAGGATGAAAGTACCACCGGCACCACTTAAAAGGAAAAGAGCCAAGTGGAAAGAACTCTGTCAAGACAAATGGAGGGAGTATAACTTATGCAAGCATTGCGGAGGGGCGCAGATGATTACAATTGAAGTTTTCAGACCAGCCAGGTCGCCACCCGGAAGAGGAAGTTCCAAACCGCTGAACGGTACTTTTTGAAGAAGAAAATATATTCACAGGAAGAATGAAGTCCTGGGAGAGAGGCTCTGTGGATATACATAACGGAAAACACGGTAAAAACACCGGATAGAAAGAAAAAGGAGGAAAAAAGGGAGATTGGAATCAAGAAAGGCTGAAAAAACAAGTATAAAAGCAAGCACAGGACATTAGGAAACTGCTGAAAAAAATACAGATACAGAAGTAACCCCCATAAAAAATAGAAAACGTACAACAAAGGCTCCATATGCCCTAAGGGGCACACGAAGCCCTATTTCGTTCCTTTTAAAGAAACGGATGACTCCTTAAAATCCGGGAACAAAACTAGTTGTAATATTCTGATCTTTCAAAACGCATAGTTGAAGTACCATAAGTAATATGTAAATATAAATAACCACCCTTGCACATCGTTTGTTTTGCGCGTGTATAAACGTTTAGTATGTCACAAAAGATAATTGAATAAGTTGGATAATAATTTAACAATGTTTATCCGATAAGTCCTTTTTATAGTTATCTAACCCTCATTTAAGTGATTTATAGAACTATTTTGGACGAAATTTCGGAATCCATGTGCAATTTCAGAACGTTTTACTTTAATATATATTTATTTTGTAATTTCGCATCTGATAATAATTTTATTAAACGCAAGCAAAAGCAAAATATTCAATATACGCATCTGATGAAAATACAATATATAGCAATTCTACTTTTGATATGTTGGGGAAGCATTTTAAAATGTTCGGCCCAAAAGGTAGCAGTAAAAACAAACCTGTTCTACGGTGCATATTCAGGTACTCCCAACTTGGGAGTAGAGTGGGGACTTTCTCCACGCACTACAATAGAACTTGGCGCTGTACTTAACTGGTTTACACCCAATAAAGCATCTTCAAATAAAAAACTGGTACACTGGCTCGGTACAATGGAATATCGTTATTGGACATGTGAAAGATTTAGCGGACATTTTGGGGGAATACACATAATAGGAACACAATATAACATAGCGGGTCATCACTTGCCACTTTTATTCGGGGATAATTCCAGCCATTACCGATATGAAGGATGGGGAGCAGGAGGAGGCATCTCGTATGGTTATCACTTCCTCCTTAGTAATCGTTGGAGCCTTGAAGCAAATATAGGTGCAGGATATGTGCGGCTACATTATGACAAGTTCCGGTGTGAGACTTGTGGTGAAAAGGTCGGAACAGAAAACCGCAATTATTTTGGACCAACTAAAGCTGCAATCTCACTTATATTTCTTATAAAATAATACAACCATGACAAAATTAAGATCATTCCTATACCTGTTAATCATATTCCTGACCATTTCTTCTTTATCATACGGAGAAGAAAATCCCAAGAAATGGTATACAGGAATTATACAACCAACAGCTCTTGAACTACAGCAAGCGGGAGATTCATTGCATATTCAAATACTTTATAACTTTGATAATATACAAGTCTGCTCCAATCATTCTATAGAACTGATACCGGTATTGATTGCTGCAAACCATCAGATGGAATTACCGGAAATATCTATTAAAGGTCGTAAGAACCATCAGAATCTGAAACGTAAACTTGCTTTGATGAATACGCAGGAACGTGCTTTTTACCAGTCAGAAGCTCCATACTCCATATTAAAAGGGTATGGAATGACTGGAAAAGAACAGATTCGGTACTCGTTGATAATTCCATTCGAGCCATGGATGAAGGATGCATATCTGAATGTAAAATGGGCTGTTGCAGGCCAGGCAGGTTACTATCAGCTATTCCTCTTTTTAGTGCTGTTACTTTGGAGAAACTTCCCGTCCCTTATCAAATCACTCCACATATTAGTTACGTACAGCCAAAAGTTGAACCAGTCAAAAGTCGTGAGATGTCATGTGAAGCATTTCTGGACTTTGTCGTATCAAAAACCGATATTAAACCGGACTATACGAATAATCCGACTGAACTAAAAAAGATATCCTCCATGCTTGCCGAAGTGAAAAATGATACAGCCATTACCATTCGTGGAATATCAGTCATTGGTTATGCTTCACCGGAGGGTTCTGTCCTTTTTAACAAATAGCTTTCCGAAGGACGTGCAAAGGCACTTGTTAATTACCTTCTCCCTCGTTTCCCTTTCTCTAAAGAATTATACAAGGTGGAATATGGTGGCGAAAACTGGGAAGGACTACGTAAAATGGTTGCAGAGTCTGACATGGCAGAAAAGGATGGAATTCTTCATATTATAGATCACATACCAGTTGAAATAAACTACCGAACGAATACCAGTCGCAAGAAATCGTTGATGTTATATAAACAGGGCAATCCTTATCGGTTTATGTTGCGTGAGTATTACCCACATCTGCGTAAAGCGATCTGTAAAATAGAGTACGATGTTCAGAATTTTAATATAGAACAGGCAAAAGTGCTGATTCATAGTCGGCCACAAAATTTGAGCCTGAATGAAATTTATTTGGTCGCTCTAACTTACAAAAATGGTTCACCAGAGTTTATCGAATTATTTGAAACAGCCGTTAGCGTCTTTCCTGATGATAAGATTGCCAATCTGAATGCCGCTTCGGCTGCACTTTCACGTAAAGACACTCTTTTGGCAGAAAAATACTTAAAGAGAGCAGAGACTTCCACACCGGAATACGAAAATGCCGTGGGAGTATTACATCTGCTAAGAGGTGACTATGAACAAGCAAAGTTACATCTAAATAAGGCTGCTGAATCCGGATTGAAACAAGCAAATTTCAATCTGGAGGAATTAGCCAAAAAAGAAGAGAATATCGAATTGATGAGTAAACTAGATTATTGATTTTTTATATATTATAATTATCTTTTTATTTACAACATTTTAAAATTTAACAATGATGAAAACAAGAAGTTTTCTATTATCTACATTGGCAGTTTTTATATTTGCCGGCTGTAGTAGTGAAGATGCTCGGGAAGGGAATATTCCGAGCGGTGAGCTGAATGGAAAGGCGTATCTGTCGCTTTCCCTGCAAAGTCACACATCCACTACAAGAGCAGAGGGTGTAGTAGAAAAACCGGGAAGTTCAGGGGAAAGTAAAGCAGGGACAGTCAGAGTTCTATTATTTGACGAGGAAGATGTGTGCCTTGATGTGGTTAATTTTGATGGTTTGACCGTTGGGAATAGCGAAGGAGAATCCGGTGGAACAGGGACCCCGGAAGCTGCAGCTAGTGAAGCTCAATTAGTACCGGAGAAGACTAAAAAAGTATTTGTGGTTATCAATCCTTACACCGACGGGAATAAAGGATGGAATTTAGCTGCGGAAACAGTAAAAGGTAAACCTTGGTCTGCAATAAACACTGCTATTGAGGCGGTTATTGCCAATGTCGCTACCAATGATAATTTCATGATGGCGAGTGTAGGCGAAGGAGCTGGCATAGAAGGAGCATTGATGGGAGTAACGGTGCATAAGCCGGATGGATATACCCAAGACAAAATAGATGCGGCAAAAAAAGAAGCAAAAGACCATCCTGCAGAAATCTCTGTGGATCGATTAAGTGCAAAAGTAGAGCTTGCGGTTAAGGAGTCTTTTACTACCAAACCTGACGGTGCTACATTTACTTTCGGCGGTTGGGAATTAAGCGTTACCAATAAGAGTGTAAAACTGTATAGTGAACTTATCACTTACGATAATGCCACGACTGGAGCGGTTTATCGTCGGGATAAGAACTATTTAAAGAGCGAACAACCTGATATTAGTGATAATAGTACTATGGAAACTAATATGGATGCAGCTTTCAATTATCTAAAAAATATAGACAGTGATACTGACCCTATACCTGAAGTTAAACGAGATAAAGGAACGAGCTGCTACTGTCTTGAAAACACCATGGACGCTAATGCACAGCAATTAGGATTCACTACCAAGGTGGTAGTAAAGGCTACGTACACTCCTAATGGTTTGACCTCAAATAGTAGTTATTTCTCTTGGAAAGGAAACTATTATACATTAGACCAGCTTAAAGAAGAATACACAAAAACTGGTAGTGGCGGACTAAAAACAGATTTGCCTATATTCTTAAAGAAAGCAAAGCTCGTGGATGAAAGTGCCGATCAAAGTGCTATAGACAATTTTATTACAAACCTTCAATCGAGCGGACTTACTGCGAAAACCGGTATCATCGGACGTTTTTGTGCCGTGCGTTACTATCATGAATCTGTTTGCTATTACGATGTCCTGATCCGTCACGACCAGAATGTAACCGAAAAGATGGCTTTAGGCCGATACGGAGTAGTGCGCAACAATTGGTATCACCTTGACCTTCAGAGCGTGAGCGGTCCCGGAACACCGTGGATTCCCGATCCGTCTGACCCTGATCCCACTAATCCTACACCTCCGGGTACCGATGATGATGAAGCAGACGCATACATTTCTGTAAAAATCACTATCAATCCATGGACTTACTGGACACAAGGTGTTGATTTGCATTAATAGATGAAAATCAAGAGACACATAAAGAAATACATAATAATCCTTGCCGCTTTTATGGCGGCAGGGATTACCGGTTGCGACGTCTTTCATGACGATCTTGACCAGTGTGACCTTTTTCTTGAATTCAGGTATGACTATAACATGGCAAATGAAGACTGGTTTGCCGATCAGGTGGAGGAAGTAAAAGTCTATGTGTTCGATGCAGAAGGGAAATATCTTCAGACATTCATCGAAAAAGGTAATCCGCTGAAAAATACGGACTATCGTATGCTGATCCCTTATCGACTGAAAGGCTGTACGGCTGTTGTATGGGCCGGAAAAACAGATGAGTTTTACCGGCTATCATCAATGACTGCAGGTGATCCGATAGACAAACTATCCTTAAAATACGAACCCGATAATGACATGAGCAACAATCATCTTGATGCATTATGGCATAGCGGTCCCCTGCAAATGTTTTCTCCGGAGAACATAAGCAATACAGAAACTGTCAGCCTGATACGTAATACCAATGATATAACGATAGGCATTACACGAGGCAGCAATCAGGTCGATCTTTCAAAATACAATATACAATTGATAGCGGCAAACAGTATTTATGACTATAAAAATAATTTTGGAGATGGAAACAAGAACATAATTTACCACCCTTGTGCAGATGAGGAAGACAACAAACTATCTCTTCAGACCCGGCTCCACACGCTTAGATTCGTCAAAGATGTCGCTATGCCTTTTTCCATTACGGAGCAAACATCAGGAAAAGCGATAGACATTGGAGGAGAAACAACCATAAACCTTATTGACTACTTGCTGAAAAGTAAACCAGAAACGATGGGGGACCAGGAATATCTCGACCGCAGATATCAGTGGGACATTAACATCCGCATCGGAGATAAGGAAGAGAACGGTTACATAGCATTAAGTATCACTATTAACAACTGGACCTACTGGTTCCAACCAACGGATACGTAAGACGTTTCTTTGAAACGGAATTATGGCACGATAAAGGATGAATATAACTATCAACATAAAATTTTCGGCAATTATTCTGCTTTTGACGATGTTTGCCCTGTTTACATACTCTTGTACAAAGGAGAATGAAACAACAGGCGCACGTATTTACGAAGGAGAAAGGATACCGATGAGTATTAAAATGGGGACACGCAATACTACCGTCGACGAAGATGAAGTCATAAAATCCGTACGTGCAATTGTGTTTAATGACAAAAACGAATTGGTATACAACGACGTTTCTGACGCTTCCATAAATGCTGATGGTATATACACCGCTTCCATAAGAGCGGCACGGGGATATAATAACATTTACATCATCTGTAACGAAACACCGGAGCTTACGGAAAAGCTCGCTGCCATTACATTGGAAAATGAAATAGAAAAAGTGACATTCTCCGCCATAGGTATTGTTGCTCCGCCACCTATGTATGGAAATGTGTCACGTGCCTATGTGGAATCCCGTAGCGACGGAACAAATGCCACAGTTACCATCAATAATGTTACGACAACGGAACTGCCGATTGAGGTAAACCGCATGGTGTCCCGCATCAGCTTTACGGCAATTAAAAATATCGCCAATGAGGATGAAGATTTTAAAGTAACCAGACTGAATGTAAAAGTGTGTCGAATGCCGGTTGCCACTACTATAGAGGAGGGGCAGGCATATACGGAAAATATATGGTCGGATGATCTTACTATATCAGGAACAGGCGAGCTCGATAATAACGGTACGTATACGATAAATGGAAATAACTACACCATTCCTGATAACATAGATTTCATAACGATTCCTACTACTTATATTCCCGAACACATATTGGCCGACCCTCAAAATGCTTCACAAGCAACCTATCTTAAAATAGATGCACAATGCGTTCTTAAAAACGGCAGCACACAGGTGCTGAACTGCATCTATCTGCTGAATATCGGTCAGGAGCCTCCTAAGAATCATAACCTGATACGAAACAACCATTATCAAATATACGCCACCATTACCGGCATGGGAGCAATGGGACTTTATGCAGAAATAGTGGCAATGGAGGAACATGATATCACTATCAACTGGAAACCGATTGACGGGCTGGTCATTGTAAGTGACAAGGCTGCAGACTATGACGCCGTAGCTGATACGTCCAGAAATGTGAATATATGGAATGACTTTAGTGTTTATTCAGGGATACTGAAAGCATATCATTCAGGAACAGGATACAAGGATATCCTATTTAAATACGGCAGCCTGATAGCCATAAGTTCACCGGATGCAGATACGGGATTCACCCCACCTGCCAATGCCACTACATTGAACGATGTACTTTGGTATCCGGGCTCGTACACTCCTTTAAATATTACGGAATGGGCGGATATTCCTTATCTGGAAACGGATAAAATACCCACAGATAATACAATCGCCCAAGTGACAGCGGGAAAGGGAGACCCTTGCAAACTTGCCGGACTATCCGAATCCCAAATTAAGACTTTGGGGATTGTGGATAATAAGCAGTGGCGCATGGCTACTCCGGCTGAAAATCAAATACTGAAAACGGCAGCGGATAATGAAAGTAATTCACGGGGTTATCCTTCATTCCATTGGTTGTTTTCTCCACATAACAGGTATAGGGATACAAACGGTATATCGCAAGGAGACCGTTCCAATGGATGGTATTGGGACAACAATGCTACCGTATTCAATTTTTCCGGAGAAAATCCGCAAAATGCAGGAATTCAAGAAAATATGAACAGGCAAAACGCGTATATGATCCGTTGTGTGCGCAATGAGATGATAAAAAGCCAACTGGAAGTAGGTATCGTCAGCAGCCCGACTTATCAGGGAACCGAAACAAGTGGAAATGCTTATTTTGGTATTATCTCGAATATTCCTTACTGGACAGCAACACTTGTCACAGAAGGAGCAGATGTGGGATCAACAACCGAATTTGACGATTTCTCATTTGTAGCCGGAGAAACAATACATACCACCCATGGCAGTAACACTCAAAACATTCCTATATACGTCAAACGTAAAGAAAGCACCTCATCCCGTTCATTTAGAGTGAAAGTGGAGGGGATCGGTTTGGAAGGAAAGACAGTCAATAAAATACTCACAGTTTCTCAAAGCGGGTATATTTTACGTGCGAAGACAGGATTAAGTAGCATAGGTAATATACCACAAGGAGAACACTCTTATACTACGACTATTGCCCTTACTCCTACAGACGTAACCCTGCCTGCTGGAAAGTTGTATTTACAAATTACTTACGGAGGTACTGTAAGGTGTGAAAGTACTAAAGTAGATATTGAATCGGGTAAATATAGTTATAATGTTGATATTACCATTCCGGAAAACAATAGTCCAAGTATCGTTGAACTTATAGGAAATATATATTTAGAGTATGAAAACAACTATACAGTTTCTCTTGGCAGTCCGATAATTAAGCAGAACGGGACAATATCCTCCGACAATGAGAATTGAGATGAAAGTATGATGATAAATAGATACAATATGACAATAAATATAAAATATAATGCGTATTTCCGGACAGCTTGCATTGCTTTGTTTTCACTGATATTCACAGGCTGTACAAAAGATAAACTGGAAGAATTCAGTCCTGGAAATGCTACCGGTAAAATGGTAATGGTCAGCCTGAATGTCAGCCTTCCCCCTGCTGTAGAGCCAACATCTGTGAGCAGGTATGCAGTTACCAAGCCATTTTTTAGAAACAGAACCAATGCTGATTCGCCGTTTACGGTGATTTTGGGAGAGGGGCAAAAGGAATATGCAATAAACTCTAATACCCGGGTATCCGATGGTACAACCTCGTTATATAATCTTTGGCTTTTCCAGTTTCATGAGAATGGTTCGATCAACGGAAAACCTCACAAACTTAGTGATGTAAAGACAGCTATTAATGACATGGTAACTATAGATGTTCCCTTAGTTGTGGCAGATAATCAGACTTTATACCTGCTTGTACTGGGACCTAAACTTGATTATGATATGAGTGAAGTGGGAACACTTGATGATCTCAAGAAATGGAATTTCAAATATCTAACTAATGTAGAAGGACATACCCAATCGCTTATCACAGCTGATAATGAGGTGCCATTTGCCGGAGAAGTGTCAGGAGTCACTGTCGTAAACGTTGATGATGGTAAACGTGGCCTGGTGGAATACAACAAGCCCGTCGGTTTTGTAGGAGGTATTGAAATCAGGAGGTTGATGGCACGCATTACATTACGCTATAAATTTGAAGTGGAGAATTACCAATTACAAGGACTGAAATTATTGAATGTCAACAATACGATTCGACTTACCAACCTTTCAAAAAATACCACCGAGGACACTTATGCCACGCTTGAAACTGTTGATTTTGAGGGACCCGATTCCAATGATTTCTATTCGGTAACCTGGTATGTTGCACAGAATTGTCAAGGGACGATAGAAAAAATTCTTAGTGAAAATCAACGCTACTATAAAATTGTTGATAAAACCCCTGCTGGGGATGCACCGCCATTGGGTACGCAGATTGAGGCATGGGCATACCCGACAACTGCATCTGCAACTGACGAATATGCAATTTACCAGATGTATGTTGGAAATAACAATACCAATAACTTTGACGTAGAACCCAACCATTTTTACAACCTACGTACTACCATAAATGCAGACCTAACTTCAGCAAAGAATGACGAACGGATCAGAACGTATACCGCCAGTCAGTATGTAGAGTTTCATGCCAGTCAGAATACAGACGTTGGTGGAGGAGCGAAATTTGATTATACAAAATACAACAAAGCGGGCGTAAGCTATGATCTTGATGCAGCCTATGATGTACGTCCCATAGTTATACAGACTCAAGGACGGAAAGTGGAAGTTGGGATATATACGGATAATCTCTGTATCACAAAAGTTTCTTCTGATAAGAGTTGGCTCTATCTGTCTTCCTCATCTAATTATACAGATGCGTTCAACAATACTGATGAGCCATTGGCTACATCTGCCAAAGCAAATACCATACTTCCTACACAAGTGAAGTTTTATCTTTACAATGATGAATATGTTTATGATGAAAACGGTAAACTGGTCAATCCTGGTGAAAATGATAAGGACGGAAAGCGTTCCCTGTATATTAAAGTGACTACTACAACCGAGGGTGACGAAGGAGAGCCTATACAAGCTTATCATATATTCAAGATGGATCAGCGACCAGCTGTATATGCCGGACGTTTCGGAGGAGGGAAAGATGCAGACGGGAACTATATGATGGGATTAGTGCATGACAGATTGCCTGCGCGCGGCAGCTCTAAATATTTGGAAGACATAACAGTTGGAACAATACAATATGGTTATGATAAAGTTGAAACAGCTACATACTCATACGGAACCGATAATATGGATTACGGAAAAGAGGCAACGAGAAATTTGGCTGAGAATATTAAAAATCTCACTTGGAATAACGAAAAAATAGCTGCTCCGCAAAAAAATGCATCTGGATATGTATTGCTCTATCAATATCAATATCCGGCCAGCTCCTTTTCAGCGAGAGTTTGCTATGACAAAAACAGGGATAAAAATGGAAACGGACGAATTGATAAAGAGGAAATGGAATGGTATTTCCCGGCCTCTAATCAAATGATTGGTATGTATATAGGCAGCTTTTTAAATAACGAAAACTTTCCTGGTGGTGCAACAACAGAAGACGGAAATGACAATGTCAAAAGATGGTACCAAGGGGTGAATTCTTATCAAAAAATGCAAACCGCATCTTCCAGATGTGTCAGAGATATAGATCTCTCGCTCAATACTGATTAATGCTAACATGAACTAAAATAAATAAAGAACAAAATGAAAAGAATAACAGTCATAATCTTCGTATCTTTTTTTATCCTGCTGAAAGGGTATTCTCAAAAGATTGAAATATATGAAGAGGCGGGAATTAAGTATGCAGCTATTAAATCAATAGAGTTACCAGCAAACAGGGTGGAAAATAGAAGTGAAAAACCTGACTTTTATAAAACTATTCAATTATTTGAGTACACCGACAGCGGTATGGATACTGCCCCCATTCTAGTTAACGGTGAGAATGTTTATGTAAAACGGATTACACGACATCCTAACAACGAGAATAATCAAACAATAAAAATCGTTTGGAAAGTATCAGAATACTTTATCATTTCTCCGGATAATGTATATAGCGATGGAAATGATAATGATGGAAAGAATGTGGGAGAGAAAACAATGAAATGGGCTACTGCAAATGGCTACCTCGCTACGGCAAACACAAATAGTTACACTACGGCAAGTTTTGCAGTACCCAAAGGATGTGCAATGTATCGTGGAAAGAACGGGAAAGATGAACCCGGGACATGGCGGGTACCTACATTACGGGAGGGAAGCCTAATTATGATTTTTTATAAGGAATTAGAGAGAACCAAGGATAAAGGTACCGATTTCCAGCCATTTAACGTTTCGTCAGATGATAGTAAGGGGACAGCTTATTGGTTGGCAACAGAAAATAATAGTAGTACGAATGCATGGTCTATAAAATTTTATCCTACGGCAGTGAAATATACATCAGGTCCTATTTCTAAGGTTAATACTCTTTATCTCCGCTGTATCCGGGATATTCCATTAAAATGAGTTACGAACAAAATCATCATCTGTTTATATACAAACTTATTATCATACAAAATGAAAACGATAAAAGCCGAAATATTAATGATTGAAGGAGCACCATTCCCTGCCATTGAAAAAGTATATGATCCTTCAAGTAAAAAATGTAATGGGAGGATTACACCACAAGCCCTCATTGTCATCACTGGACATCACTTGGATATGTTAACATGGGATAGCGCCAATCTATACCTTGTGTCTTCAGTAAATGACAGAATGTTGATAGAATGTGGTGATATTCATAAATATTCGGACGATAAAGTGTATACAACCATTCCTGATATTGATGAAGGTGAATATTTTCTGGCACTGATGATTCTGATGAAAGATAAAGAAAGTTTCTTATATATCTTTCCCATATCTTTGATTGTACAATTTACTTAATCAAAATGTCACGATTAACATATGTATATGATAGAAGCAAGAAATAAAGACAAACAGCATAATAGCATAAATTGCAGTCAATGAAAGATAATAAGCCATATAGGCAAAATAAAGTATTTGATAATATATCAGAAACAGAAGAGTTTAATGTCTATACTAAAATAGACGATTTACCGCTTAATGAAACTCCTGCATATCTTGAAGAAGGGATAAACGGGATATGTACGGGAGGAAGTGCGCTTTTCAATGTTTTTGGTAATAAACGACGGATTGTTCCCAATGATCTGGTGGTTATTTTTCCTTTCCAGTTGGCTGCTGTCACAGAGATTAGCGATGACTTTTCAATGACATTTCTAAAAATATCCAAAAACCTGTTTATGGATACGATAAGCGGAGTATGTATACCTACTCTTGATTTTTTCTTTTACATGCGGAAGAATTTCAGTATTCCGCTATCCGATGAAGAATGTCAACGCTTCATTCACTTTTGTCATATACTGATTTATCGTATCAACTTGCCTCGGAACTTATTCAGACGGGAGTCTATTATGCAACTATTACGTGTTTTCTATTGGGATATCTATGTGGCTTATAAAAGAAATCCGAAAGCTGCCGAATTAGTAAAATATACCCGTAAGGAAAAACTTTTATTCGACTTCTTTTGTTTGGTGATCGAATTTCATACCGTAAGCCGGGATGTTGCGTTTTATGCGCAAAAGATGTGCGTGTCCGCTAAACACCTTACAATGGTAATTACGGATATGAGCGGCCGTTCGGCAAAAGACTGGATTATAGAATATTCCATTCTTGAGATAAAGGCTCTTCTACGGGATTCGGACCTTGAAATAAAAGAAGTGGCATCACGTACAAACTTCCAGTCGAATTCCGTTATGACAAGGTTCTTTCGCGAACATACCGGCATGACACCGTCTGATTATAGAGAAAGAATTTTTATTCAGATAGATCATGATTTATAGTTAGTTAAGTAATATACGAAATACTGCCTGTGAAGGTCGTCTATTGTTTGTTTTGTTTGTGTGGTGCACCTTCTACCTGGAGTGGGAAAGGAGGTGCGCCTTTTTTTGATTAAAGTTGTTATATTCCTGATCTCATAAGCTAATAGTGAGTACAAAACAGAGTGATTTTCGTCTTTACTTTAGTAAAAATATAGACTGGAATGAAAAGCCGACTGAAACAACAAATATTTGCACTTTCTCTATTAGCATGGACAGCCGTATGCCCTGCCGATGCACAGCAAACACGCTCACTTAGGGAGCAATTTCAAAATCCGTCAGACGAAGCAAAACCCTGGACCTTTTGGTATTGGATGTATGGTGCCGTGTCTAAAGAAGGGATTACAGCCGACTTGGAGGCAATGAAACATGCCGGATTAGGAGGTACTTATCTGATGCCGATTAAAGGTATTCATGAAGGTGCCCAATGCGATGGCAAGGCGCAGCAGCTAACTCCCGAATGGTGGGAGATGGTACGTTTCAGCATGGAAGAAGCAGATCGTTTGGGGCTGAAATTGGGGATGCACATTTGTGATGGTTTCGCATTGGCGGGAGGCCCCTGGATTACTCCCGAAGAATCTATGCAAAAAGTGGTTTGGAGCGATACGATTGTAAACGGAGGAAAGCTGATGGCTATTCGCTTGCCACAACCGGAGGCTTATGAAAACTATTATGAAGATATTGCATTATTCGCTTTGCCAGTAGAAGGCGCAGCGGACGAAATGCAGGCAAAAATTACCTGTGTCAATCTAGCCACAACAGGAAATGTAAAAGCTGCTCAAACAGTGAATATGGATGCGGCAGGAGTGATCCGTTCATCCTATCCATGCTATATCCAGTATGAATACGAGCAACCTTTCACTTGCCGGAACATCGAAATCGTTTTAAATGGTAATAATTATCAGGCACACCGCTTGAAAGTAATGGCCAGTGATGACGGAGTGAATTATCGTTTGGTTAAGCAGTTGGTTCCTGCCCGTCAGGGATGGCAGAATACGGATGAGAATTCAACTCATAGTATTCCTCCGACTACCGCCCGTTTCTTCCGTTTCTACTGGACTCCTGAAGGAAGCGAACCGGGAAGTGAAGATATGGATGCTGCCAAATGGAAGCCCAATCTGAAAATAAAAGAATTACGCCTGCATCGGGAAGCCCGTCTGAACCAGTGGGAAGGAAAAGCCGGACTGGTATGGCGTGTTGCTCAAGCTACCAAAGAAGAGGAAGTTGGGAAACAGGACTGCTATTCACTTTCACAAGTCATCAATCTGACAGAGCAATATACTAGTCATTCGAATGGAAAAACATTGACCGCCACTCTCCCCAAAGGAAAATGGAAATTACTACGCATGGGACATACAGCTACTGGACATACCAATGCCACAGCGGGAGGCGGAAAAGGATTGGAATGTGATAAGTTTAACCCGAAAACGGTACGGAAACAATTCGATAACTGGTTTGCGCAGGCATTTGCAAAGACCAATCCCGAAGTAGCTCGTCGCGTACTGAAATATATGCATGTCGACAGTTGGGAATGTGGCAGCCAAAACTGGAATAAACGTTTCGCTATTGAATTTCAGAAACGTCGTGGCTACGATTTGATGCCTTATCTACCTCTATTGGCAGGTATTCCGATGGAAAGTGTCGAACAAAGTGAAAAGATTCTGCGAGACGTACGTACTACCATATCAGAACTCGTCGTAGATGTGTTTTATCAGGTATTGGCGGACTGTGCGAGAGAATATGATTGCCAGTTTTCGGCAGAATGTGTAGCTCCGACGATGGTAAGCGATGGTCTACTACATTATCAAAAAGTAGATCTTCCGATGGGTGAATTTTGGTTGAACAGTCCTACACATGACAAACCGAATGATATGCTCGACGCTATTAGCGGAGCGCATATCTACGGAAAGAATATTATTCAGGCTGAAGGATTCACCGAAGTGCGTGGCACGTGGGATGAATACCCCGGAATGTTGAAAGCCTTATTGGATCGTAATTACGCATTAGGAATCAACCGCCTTTTCTACCATGTATATGTACATAATCCCTGGTTGGACCGCAAGCCCGGCATGACATTGGATGGCATCGGACTATTCTTCCAACGGGATCAGACCTGGTGGAATAAAGGGGCAAAAGCCTTTTCCGAATATGCTACCCGTTGCCAGTCGTTGTTGCAATATGGGCATCCGGTAACAGACATCGCAGTCTTTACAGGTGAAGAAGTGCCGAGGCGTTCGATATTACCGGAACGATTGGTTCCCTCTCTGCCAGGAATCTTCGGTGCAGAACGAGTGGAAAGTGAACGCATCCGTCTGGCCAATGAGGGACAGCCTTTACGTGTACGCCCGGTAGGTGTTACTCATTCAGCTAACATGGCTGATCCGGAGAAATGGGTGAATCCGCTTCGTGGATATGCATACGATAGTTTTAATAAAGATGCAATCCTTCGTTTGGCGAAAGCAGAAAACGGACGAATAACGTTGCCGGGTGGAGCAAGTTATAAAGTGTTAGTACTGCCTCTTTCGCGTCCAATGAATCCCGAACCTGTATTGTCATCGGAAGTGCAGAAAAAAATCAATGAACTAAAAGAAGCTGGCATTTTGGTACCTTCTTTACCTTATACAGAAGAAGATTTTTCCGTGTATGGCTTGGAACGTGACATGATCGTGCCGGAAGATATTGCCTGGACGCATCGTCGTGGCGAACTTGGCGAACTCTATTTCGTAGCCAACCAAAAGGACGAAACACGCACGTTTACTGCAAGTATGCGTATCAACGGTAAGAAACCGGAATGTTGGAACCCGGTGACGGGTGAAATGAATGTTCATCCTTCCTATCGTATCAACGGAAACCGGACGGAAGTTACTCTCACATTGGCTCCTAATGAGTCCGTATTCATCGTATATCCTGCGGAGGGAGTACATGAAGGCTATGGAGAATCCTCTCTCCAACTGCAAAAGGAGAAAAAAGATACAGCCAAAGAGCCTTTAGACATAGCTATGGAAGCAAAGGAATATACTATAACTTTTGCAGCTAACAAAAAAACGCTCACACGAAAAGTACTTTTCGACTGGAGTCAGGAATCGGATGAACAGATACGTTACTATTCGGGGACAGCGACCTATAAGACCACTTTCCGCTGGAAAAATAAACCGAATAAAGACCAACAGATTTATCTGAATCTGGGAACAGTTTATAATTTGGCAACTGTTCGTGTGAATGGTGTAGATTGTGGCACAATCTGGACAGCTCCTTATCGTGCAGATATTACAGGTGTCCTGAAAAAAGGAACTAATGAGCTTGAAATAGAGGTTACAAATACTTGGGCGAATGCACTGACAGGAGCTGATGAAGGAAAAGCGCCGTTTGATGGCATTTGGACTAATGCAAAATATCGCAGGGCAGAGAAAACGTTGCTTCCGGCAGGATTGCTCGGACCTTTGAGTTTTTCTACCACAGAATAAAATAGATTTTTAAGGCACGGATTACGCGGATTACACGGTTTATGAGAATCGTATTACATAAAGTAACAGCGCAATCCATGTAATCCGTGCCCAATTCATTATAATATAGCTAAAGTATGAAAAGTTCAATTATTAAAACAGGTACAATGTTGGCAGGTTTTCTGCTTGCTGCCTGCCTGTCAACACACGCAGAAGTAAAGCTACCGGCTATTTTTTCTGATGGCATGGTGATGCAGCAACAGACCAATGCAAACCTTTGGGGGACGGCGACTCCTCATAAAAAAGTAACAGTGACCACCAGCTGGAATGGAAAACAATATGCAGCAACAGCAGATAAAAATGGGGCATGGAAACTGACAGTAGCCACTCCCGAAGCTGGAGGCCCTTATACTGTGACCTTTGATGATGGAACCCAAAAGACACTGAATAATATTCTGATAGGCGAACTTTGGCTTTGTTCCGGACAAAGTAATATGGAAATGCCGATGAAAGGCTTCAAAAACCAACCGGTAGAAAATGCCAATATGGACATTCTTCACAGCAAGAATCCGCAAATCCGTCTGTTTACGGTGAAACGTACTTCTACATTCACTCCGCAGAATGACGTTATCGGTTCGTGGAAAGAAGCAACCCCGGCCAGCGTCCGTGATTTCAGCGCAACAGCCTATTATTTCGGGAGACTGGTAAATGAAATATTAGATGTTCCGGTTGGGTTGGTTGTAGCAGCCTGGGGTGGTTCCGCCTGTGAAGCATGGATGACGGCGGACTGGCTGAAAGCCTTCCCGGAAGCGAAGATTCCTCAAACGGAAGCCGACATAAAATCTAAAAACCGCACTCCGACCGTGCTTTATAACGGTATGTTACATCCGTTAATCGGTATGACCATGAAAGGAGTGATTTGGTATCAGGGCGAAGATAACTGGAATCGTGCCCATACGTATGCTGATATGTTTACCCGATTGATTAACGGTTGGCGTGCCGAATGGAAACAGGGTGATTTTCCCTTTTATTATTGCCAGATAGCTCCGTATGATTACGGGATTATTACCGAAAAAGGAAAGGATGTGATAAATTCGGCATATCTCCGGGAGGCACAGGCAAAAGTAGAACATCGTGTAGCTAACAGCGGTATGGCTGTATTACTGGATGCAGGAATGGAAAAAGGTATTCATCCCGCAAAGAAACAGGTTGCAGGTGAACGTCTGGCACTTCTGGCTTTAACTAAAACGTATGGGGTGGAAGGTGTAAATGGCGAAAGTCCTTATTATAAAAGCATTGAAATAAAGAACGACACCATAGTTGTCAGCTTCGAACGTGCCAATATGTGGATCAGCGGCAAGAACTGTTTCGAATCGAAAAACTTTCAGGTAGCCGGCGAAGATAAAGTTTTTTATCCGGCTAAAGCATGGATAGAACGTAGTAAGATGCTGGTGAAAAGCGATAAAGTGTCGCACCCGGTAGCTGTTCGATATTGTTTTGAAAACTATGTGGAAGGAGATGTATATTGCGACGGATTACCTTTAGGATCTTTTCGTTCGGATGATTGGTAATCGTAAATAGACAAGGTAAAAGATGAAAAATATATGAAGAGATTTTATCTGATTATAACCATACTGTTTGTTGGCGTGTCGGCTCTTTGGAGTCAGCATGCCAATGTCATTTGGAATACTCCCAGTCGTAATTCTTCTGAATCTATGCCCTGTGGTGGTGGAGATATTGGGATGAATATATGGGTAGAAGACGGTGATGTTATGTTCTATGTGAGCCGTAGCGGTACATTCGACGAAAACAACTGCCAGTTAAAACAAGGGCGTGTACGTCTCCGCCTGTCGCCCAATCCTTTCAAAGACGCTAAAGATTTTCGTCAGGAGTTGAAGCTGAAAGACGGATATGTAGAAATCGCGGCAGGAAACACACAGATGCAATTTTGGGTAGATGTTTTTCATCCAGTTATACATGTAGAGGTAACAAATACACAACCGTTGCAGACTGAAGTCTTTTATGAAAATTGGCGCTATCAGGAACGACCTGTCAGAAAAGGAGAGGGACAACAGTGTTCCTACAAATGGGCTCCCCCGAAAGGCTCTGTGACAGAGGCCGACTGTGTTTCCGTGAACACAAATCAACTTCTGTTCTATCATCGCAATCCCGAACAGACCGTTTTTGATGTAGTTGTGGCTCAACAAGGGATGAACGAAGTTAAATCTCAAATGATGAATCCTTTGAAAAACTTGACTTTCGGAGGAACTCTTTTTGGTGAAAACTTAGAATTTGCAGGTACTGCGGATGATGTATATGCCGGAACAGACTATCGTGCCTGGAAATTCCGTTCTTTCAAAGCAGTCAGGAAAGAACATTTCTGCATTGTGTTGCATACAGACCAGACAGAAACAATAGAAGAATGGGAGCAGGGAGTACAAACAGCTTTGCATAGAATAGCCCCCAAAGGTAAAGTTTCATCGAAGACTATCATACAGGATAAAAAACAGACCCGTTCGTGGTGGAATTCCTTTTGGCAACGTAGTTTTATCGAAGCAGAAGGAGAAGCAAAAGAAATAACTGTAAACTACACCCTTTTCCGCTATATGCTGGGATGTAATGCTTATGGCAGCGTACCGACTAAATTCAATGGCGGACTATTCACCTTTGATCCTTGCCATGTCGATAAAAAACAATCTTTTACTCCCGACTACCGGAAATGGGGAGGTGGCACGATGACTGCACAGAATCAACGTTTAGTATACTGGCCAATGCTGAAAAGCGGAGATTTTGATATGATGCCTTCCCAGTTTGATTTTTATAACCGCATGTTGAAGAATGCAGAACTCCGGAGCCGTGTATATTGGCAACATGATGGAGCTTGCTTTAGCGAGCAGACCGAAAATTTCGGTTTGCCGAACCCCGCAGAATATGGTTTCAAACGACCGGACTGGTTCGACAAAGGATTGGAATATAATGCCTGGCTGGAATATGAATGGGATACGGTTCTTGAATTCTGCCAAATGATATTGGAAACAAAGAACTATGCAAATGCTGATATTACCCCTTATTTACCTCTGATCGAGAGTTCGCTGACATTCTTCGACGAACATTATCGGCAACTGGCCTCCTGCCGGGGACGGAAAGCGTTGGATGGCAACGGACATCTGATTCTTTTCCCAGGTTCTGCCTGTGAAACATATAAGATGACCAATAACGCAAGCAGCACCATCGCCGCACTGAAAGTTGTATTAGAAACCTATGGAAAGAAAGAGGAGATGCTAAAAACAATACCTCCGATTCCATTGCGATACATAGAAGTAGGAGATTCATCGCTTTTAAAACAAATAATCGCCCCCGCTGTAAGTTGGGAGCGAATCAATAATGTAGAAACGCCACAACTATACCCTGTATTTCCGTGGAGGATTTACGGAGTAGGCAAAGAGAAGCTGGATATAGCACGTAATACCTACTTTTATGACCCGGATGCAATCAAGTTCCGTTCGCATACCGGATGGAAACAAGATAATATATGGGCTGCTTGTTTAGGCCTGACCGAAGAAGCAAAGAAATTATCTTTAGCCAAATTATCAAATGGACCGCATCGTTTCCCCGCATTTTGGGGACCGGGATATGACTGGACACCCGATCACAACTGGGGAGGTAGCGGCATGATAGGACTTCAGGAAATGCTATTGCAAACAAATGGAGAACAAATACTCCTTTTCCCAGCATGGCCGAAAGAATGGAACGTACATTTCAAACTTCATGCTCCGGGCGAAACAACAGTAGAAGCCACTCTCAAAAACGGAAAAGTGACGGACTTGAAAGTTTTACCGGAAAGTAGAAAAAAGGATATTATCATAATGATTGAAAATGAGAAATGATAGTTCACCACAGAGGACACAGAGTTCTTCTCTCTCTTTCCGCAAGTAAAGAAGAGCGACAAATACGATTATAAATATGTGAGACCCTGTGTTACTCTATAGTGAATAAAAAAGATTAAACCTCTGTATCCTCTGTGGTGGAAAATAAATTATCATTTAACGAATGAAATATATAAATAAAGAATTATGAATAAAAGACCATTTATCATCTTATCAGCTTTTCTGTTGCTATTCTTCTTGACAGAAAAAGGGCAGGCTACAGAAACTTACCGTCCCGAGACATCGGTTGCCGGATTCATCCAGCTTCCCGGTAGCGGGCGACAAGTCTATAATTTCAATCCGGGATGGCGCTTTTTCCGAGGTGATGTCCGGGGAGCAGAAGCGGTAAACTTTGATGACCGTTCCTGGAACGTCGTTTCCACTCCTCATACCGTAGAATTGATGCCGGCCGAAGGCAGCGGATGCCGCAATTATCAGGGACCGGCCTGGTACCGTAAGCACTTTGTCCTCCCCGCCGAAACAAAAGGGAAACGGGTAGTGCTTCATTTTGAAGCAGCTATGGGCAAACAGATTCTTTATCTGAATGGTAAACGCATCCAGGAACATCTGGGAGGTTATCTGCCTTTTACTTTAGACTTGACCGCCAATGGCGTACAAGCCGGAGACTCCTGTCTGCTCGCTGTTTTCACGGACAACAGTGATGACAAATCCTATCCTCCCGGAAAACGTCAATATACATTAGACTTTGCTTATCATGGTGGCATTTACCGTGATGTATGGATGATTGCCAAATCTCCGGTAGCTATTACTGACGCTATTGATTCACAAATCGTTGGCGGTGGAGGTGTCTTCGTTCATTTTGATAAGATCAGTGAAAAGAGTGCGCAGGTATATGTAAACACCGAAGTTCAGAATGACGACGCCCGTTCCGAGTCAGTCACTGTAGAAACGACTTTGACAGATGCGGATGGAAAAGTAATCAAACGCAGTTCAGGAAAACTTTCTTTAAAGCCGGGAGAGAAGAAATCCATCCGTCAACAGATGGAAGTAAAGAATCCTACTCTTTGGTCACCGGATACACCTTATTTATATAGGGTACAATCACGTATTAAAAAAGGAAATAAATCCATTGACGGAGGCATTACCCGTGTCGGTATTCGTCTGGCAGAATTCCGTGGTAAAGACGGATTCTGGCTGAATGGCAAACCTTTCGGACAACTGGTAGGAGCCAATCGCCATCAGGATTTTGCATACGTAGGCAATGCTTTGCCGAACTCACAGCAATGGCGTGACGCCAAACGTCTGCGTGATGTCGGATGCACCATTATTAGGGTAGCCCATTATCCCCAAGACCCTGCCTTTATGGATGCCTGTGACGAGCTCGGTCTGTTCGTGATTGTCGCTACTCCGGGATGGCAGTACTGGAACAAAGACCCGAAATTCGGAGAGTTGGTTCATCAGAATACCCGCGAAATGATTCGTCGTGACCGTAATCACCCTTCTGTATTGATGTGGGAACCCATCTTGAATGAAACCCGCTATCCGCTCGATTTTGCCTTGAAAGCTCTTGAGATTACCAAAGAAGAATATCCCTATCCGGGACGTCCAGTAGCGGCTGCCGATGTCCATTCGGCCGGAGTGAAAGAGCATTATGACGTTGTTTATGGCTGGCCGGGTGATGATGAAAAAGAAGACAAGCCAAAGCAATGTATCTTTACCCGTGAATTCGGGGAGAATGTAGACGACTGGTATGCTCACAACAATAATAACCGTGCCAGCCGCAGTTGGGGAGAACGCCCGTTACTGGTACAGGCTATGTCCTTGGCAAAGAGCTATGACGAGATGTACCGCACGACCGGTTTGTTTATCGGTGGCGCTCAATGGCATCCGTTCGACCATCAGCGTGGTTACCATCCGGATCCTTATTGGGGTGGTATTTATGATGCTTTCCGTCAGAAGAAATATGCGTATGAAGTATTTCGCAGCCAGTCGCCGGCCAGCCTTCAACACCCATTGGCAGAATGTGGCCCGATGATATTCATTGCTCATGAAATGTCACAGTTCTCCGATAAGGACGTAGTTGTATTCACAAACTGTGATTCAGTCCGTCTTTCTATTTATGATGGAACGAAAACCTGGACGAAACCGGTGGTTCATGCCAAAGGGCACATGCCGAATGCTCCCGTTATATTCGAGAATGTCTGGGACTTTTGGGAAGCACGCGGATATAGCTATACTCAAAAAAACTGGCAAAAAGTGAACATGGTTGCCGAAGGAATCATCGACGGAAAAGTGGTATGCACTCAAAAGAAAATGCCTTCCCGACGTTCCACCAAACTACGTCTTTATGTAGATACTCAAAAAGTGAACCTGGTAGCTGACGGCTCCGACTTTATCGTCGTAGTTGCTGAAGTAACCGATGATAGTGGAAATGTGCGCCGTCTGGCAAAAGAGAATATCGTTTTCACGGTAGAAGGTGAAGGAGAAATCATCGGAGATGCTACTATTGGCGCTAATCCCCGTGCGGTGGAGTTCGGCTCCGCTCCGGTATTGATTCGTTCTACCCGGAAAGCCGGAAAAATAAAGGTGAAAGCCCGCGTACAGTTTGAGGGTACTCAAGCTCCGACAGCTACTGAAATTGAACTGGAAAGTGTTCCTGCAGAACTTCCTTTCTGCTATGAGGAACAGACTTATGAAATACAAAGGACAACACCGTCCACTCTCAATGTAAACCCGGGCAAAGAATCATCTGAAGGAAAAGTGCAACTGACAGAGGAAGAACGCCAACGGGTGTTGGATGAAGTAGAACGTCAACAGACTGAATTTGGAACTGAAAAATAGTACGATAAAAGTGATTAGCAGGTTAGTGATAAGTGATTAGCAGGGTGATCTGCCAACTTGTTTTTTATATGTTACTAAAGCACTATTCAAAAAAAAGACTATCTTTGAGTACGTTTAATTCCAATTATAGCCATCAATGAGAAAACGGAATATTCTAATACTATTACTATCCATGATAGGCATGTATGCTTTTGCCTATCCAAATATGATTGTAGAACACTACACGGCTGAACGTGGTTTGCCTAATAATATCGTAAACTGTACATTAAAAGGACAAGACGGATTTATCTGGTTCGGTACCTGGTATGGACTATGCAGCTTTGACGGAAGTAAATTCCGTTCCTACGATAATCATGACGGCTTTTATTCCACAGACATTCCGCCGCGTAAAATTCAGCGTATCGTAGAAGATAAGAATGGTTTTCTGTGGATTAAGACTATCGACCGTAAACTCTATCTGTTCGATAAACGGCATGAGAGCTTTCATGCCGTCTACGATGATGTGAAAGAATATTCCGAGAACATTCAGATTATCAAGATTCAGACGACCGAAGACGGCGACGTATTGTTGCTGACAAAAGATAAAAGTCTTTTGCGTGCGTATACCGACAAGGAAGGTAAAATAACGATGAAACAATTGCATGATTCGCGTCCTAACGTGAACGTGTACGACATGCGTCTGAAACACAACATATTCTGTGAAACAGCCGAGTTTATCAATTGGATCGGTATGGATTATCAGATTCTGTCCCTACGGAAAGGGGAAGCGCTGAAAGACAAACCTGCCGACTTTATACAGAAAAAGGTATCTGCCAACCCGGATCAGTTTACTTGTGCCTCTTATAATTCTAAATTCTTATGGTTGGGAGACAAGAAAGGCCACATTTATAGCATTGATCCGCAAAACGGAGTTGTCAACCGTTACGAGATACCGGAAATCAAACAGCCGGTTTCTAATTTGTTGGTAACGGAATCCGGTTTGATGTACATTACCACCAACGAAGGAGCATACGAGTACAATATCGGCTACAAGCAGTTGACCAAGCTCCCCTTTACCATCCCCGAAAAAGACAATGGAATTATATTCTATGATAAATACGATAAGGTATGGTTTCAGGAAGGCAACCAGGCATTGACCTATTATGATCCCCTGAACAGGAGCCACCACCGCTTTACATTCCCCAATCAGAACGCAATCGGCAATTTTGAAATGCAGGATGCCGGCGAACAAGGCATGTTCTTTATGACTCCGGGAGGAGAAATTCTTCTATTCGACAGGGAGAAACTGGAAATGACCCGTATCAACCAATTGAAGCCTTTCTCCGACGATCTTCCCAATCAGCTTTTCTTCCATCTTCTGTTGGATAAAGATGGCATCCTTTGGCTGGCATCTACGAGCAGCGGAGTATACAGGCTTAATTTCCCCAAGAAGCAATTCCAACTGCTGACAGAAGTTTCTCCATCTCCGGTAGTGCCCGAGAGATCAACTTCCTGGAACCAGGGAATACGAGCTCTCTTCCAGGCGCAAAATGGGGATATTTGGGTAGGAACCCGCTGGCAAGCTCTGTATCGCCTGGATCGTAATGGACAAGTGAAACAAATCTTCTCGGATAAGAATTACTTGTTGGGAGCCGTATATCATATTATGGAAGACAAAGACGGTAATCTTTGGTTTTCCACCAAAGGAAACGGGCTTGTCAAAGCCGAACCGGACATGAATTCACCGCATGGGTTGCGTTTTACCCGTTATATCAATGACCCCAAAAATCCGAATTCTATCAGTAACAACGATGTGTACTTTACCTATCAAGACAGCCAGGGGCGCATTTGGGTAGGATTACTGGGAGGAGGTCTGAATCTAATTTCCGAAGAAAAAGGAACAATTACCTTTATACATAAATACAATGGCTTGAAACAATATCCTGCATACGGTCTTTATATGGAGGTGCGTACCATGACAGAAGATGAAGACGGACGTATTTGGGTAGGAACAATGGATGGCTTGATGTCTTTCGACGGACATTTCACTGCCCCCGAACAGATCCAGTTTGAAACGTACCGCCAGGTCAGCGAAAATTCAAATGTAGCGGATAATGATATTTATGTACTCTACAAAGATACTGATTCGCAAATCTGGGTAAGTGTGTTCGGAGGCGGTTTGAATAGATTAGTCCGCTATGATAAAGAAAAACGTGAACCGATCTTCAAATCCTATGGCATACGCGAAGGAATGAATAACGATGTAGTCAAATCCATCGTAGAAGATAAAAACGGTAACTTATGGTTTACAACGGAAATTGGCTTGTCTTGTTTCAATAAAGCTACCGAACAATTTCGTAACTACGACAAATACGACGGTTTTCTGAACGTGGAATTGGAAGAAGGTAGCGCCCTTCGTACCTTGAATGGAGACTTGTGGATTGGTACCCGGCAGGGAATCCTGGCATTCTCTCCCGACAAACTGGAAACATTGCATACAAACTACGATACACGTATTGTTGACTTTAAAGTTTCCAACCATGATTTGCGTAGTTTTCGCGAATGTCCGATCCTGAAAGAATCCATTACATACGCCAAAGCAATCCAGCTGAACTACAATCAATCCATGTTCACGATTGAATTTGCCGCATTAAATTTCTACAATCAGAACCGGGTATCTTACCGGTATATACTTGAAGGATATGAAAAAGAATGGCACTATAATGGGAAAAACCGTATCGCCTCTTATACCAACGTACCTCCCGGAGATTATACATTCCGTGTAGAAACCGTAGATGAAGCCAATCCGGAGCTGGTTTCCAACTGCACATTGGCCATCACTATCCTTCCGCCATGGTGGTTAAGCTGGTGGGCAACTCTTATATATGTAATTTTAGGTTTGGCAGCTCTCTATTTCAGTCTGCGCCTGGCCTTCTTCATGCTCAAAATGAAGAATGATATTTATATCGAACAGAAGGTATCAGAAATGAAAATTAAGTTCTTTACCAATATTTCCCATGAATTGAGGACTCCTTTGACATTGATAAAAGGTCCGATACAAGAACTGAGAGAACGCGAAAAGCTCTCCCCGAAAGGATTACAATATGTGGAACTGATGGAAAAGAACACCAATCAGATGTTGCAATTAGTAAATCAGATACTTGATTTCCGGAAGATTCAGAACGGCAAGATGCGTTTGCATGTGTCATTAATTGATTTTAATGAGATGATAGCTTCTTTCCAAAAAGAATTCCGGGTACTTTCCGAAGAAAACGAAATCAGTTTTACTTTCCAGTTGCCGGATGAACCAATTATGGTATGGGCGGACAAGGAAAAAATGAGCATTGTTATCCGCAATATCATATCCAACGCATTCAAATTCACTCATTCCGGAGGAAGTATTTATATAACTACCGGATTGACAGACGACGGTAAACGTTGTTATGTACGAGTAGAAGATAATGGAGTAGGTATTCCACAAAATAAACTGACCGAGATTTTCGAACGCTTCTCGCAAGGAGAGAACGCAA
Organism: Bacteroides celer; assembly: GCF_002632415.2. Lineage (NCBI taxonomy): Bacteria > Pseudomonadati > Bacteroidota > Bacteroidia > Bacteroidales > Bacteroidaceae > Bacteroides > Bacteroides celer. The sequence continues at coordinate 2,912,530 of NZ_CP178209.1, forward strand.
AAAACTCCTATTATCAGGGCACTGGTATCGGATTGGCACTTTCAAAAGAGATCGTCAATCTGCATCACGGACAGATTCGTGCCGAAAGTCCCGAAGGACAAGGGGCGGTGTTTATAGTGGAACTCCTGATGGATAAGGAACATTACCGCCCGTCGGAAGTAGACTTTTATGTGGGAGATACGGAGACAGCTCCTGTTTCTGTAGAACAAAATCCTGTTGCAAATGCCACATCCGAAGACAGTACGGAAGAAGAACCAGAAATCGACGCTTCATTACCGACCCTTCTGTTGGTGGAAGATAATAAAGACCTTTGCCAGTTGATAAAGCTTCAGTTGGAAGACAAGTTCAATATCCATATTGCCAATAACGGAGTAGAAGGTTTGAAGAAAGTACATCTGTATCATCCGGATATTGTAGTGACCGATCAGATGATGCCCGAAATGGATGGGCTTGAAATGTTGCAATCCATCCGCAAAGATTTCCAGATCAGCCATATCCCTGTCATTATCCTGACTGCGAAGAATGATGAAGGCGCCAAGACCAAAGCGATCACTTTAGGGGCAAATGCCTACATCACCAAACCTTTTAGTAAGGAATATCTATTGGCACGTATCGACCAGTTGCTTGCCGAACGGAAACTGTTTCGTGAACGAATCCGTCAGCAAATGGAAAACCAGACAACGACCGAAGAAGACAGCTACGAACAATTTTTGGTAAAGAAAGACGTACAGTTCCTCGAAAAGATACATCAGGTCATTGAAGAAAATATGGACGACAGTGACTTTAACATTGACACCATAGCATCCGGTATCGGATTGAGCCGTTCGGCATTCTTTAAGAAACTGAAGAGTCTTACCGGCCTGGCACCCGTTGACCTGGTAAAGGAGATCCGTTTGAATAAATCTATCGAGCTGATTAAAAATACGGATTTAAGTGTTTCCGAAATTGCTTTTGCTGTCGGATTCAAAGATTCGGGTTACTATAGCAAGTGTTTCCGGAAAAAATATAATCAGTCCCCTCGCGAATATATGAATGAATGGCGGAAAGGAGAGAGATAACCGATTACAAAATGCTTTCTTAATCGTCCTTTTAGAAACCTAATTAAGATTCGAAAGAATGAACAACATTAAGAAAGTATTATCAGCGTGGATGCTGGTTGCCTGTGTACTACCTGTGGCAGCCCAGTATCCTGTGATTCCGGACTCGGTAAAAGCAAGAGGAGCAAAACAAGAAGCGGAGTTTGAACGGAAATCGGATGCGGCATGGGAAAAAGCTTTGCCGACAGTGTTAGAAGAAGCAAAGAAAGGTCGTCCCTATAAGCCTTGGGCCTCCAAACCCGAAGATTTGATAAAAAGTAATATCCCGGCTTTCCCCGGAGCGGAAGGCGGAGGCATGTATACTCCCGGTGGTCGTGGAGGTAAAGTGATCGTGGTCACTTCGCTGGAAGATTCCGGTCCCGGAACATTACGCGAAGCCTGCGAAACGGGAGGTGCACGTATTATTGTATTCAATGTAGCGGGAGTGATTCGTTTGAAAAGCCCGATTAGTGTACGTGCCCCTTATGTAACGATTGCCGGACAAACGGCTCCCGGAGATGGTATCTGCGTCACCGGACAATCTTTCCTGATCGATACACACGATGTCGTGATTCGTCACATGCGCTTCCGCCGCGGTGCGCAGGACGTAGCTTTCCGTGATGATGCAGTAGGAGGGAATGCAGTGGGGAATATCATGGTAGACCATTGCTCCGCCAGTTGGGGATTGGATGAAAATATGTCTATCTACCGTCATGTATACAACAGAGGAGCAGATGGACACGGGCTGAAACTTCCGACGGTAAACATTACCATCCAGAATTCTATTTTCTCTGAAGCATTGGATACCTACAATCATGCTTTCGGTGCAACCATCGGTGGGCATAACAGTATGTTCTGCCGTAATCTCTTTGCTTCCAATATCAGCCGGAATAGTTCGGTAGGTATGGACGGCGACTTTAACTTCGTCAATAATGTTGTTTTCAACTGGTGGAACCGTTCCGTAGACGGAGGCGATCACAACAGTTTCTACAATATGATAAACAACTACTTCAAGCCCGGTCCGATCACTCCGATAGGTAAACCGATTTCTTATCGTATTCTCAAACCGGAAGCGGGACGTGACAAAAACAGACCGCTTTCATTCGGAAAAGCATACGTAAATGGAAATATTATCCATGGCAATGCCAAAGTTACAAAAGATAATTGGGACGGAGGCGTACAACTTAAAGAAGAGGTGGACGCCGCAAAGTTTCTGCCGCTAATTAAATCGGACGAGGCTTTTAAAATGCCACCGGTAACTGTAATGGATACCAAAAAAGCTTATACCTTTGTATTAGATAATGTAGGAGCTAATTTTCCGAAACGTGACGCAGTAGATGCACGTGTCATTAAAACCGTACAAACAGGAAAGGCCATTTATGCGAAAGATGCACCGGAGTTTGTCTCTCCTTACGTGAAGAGACGGTTACCGGCTGATTCTTACAAGCAAGGTATCATCACAGATATTCGTCAGGTAGGCGGACTGCCCGAATATAAAGGTGAAGCGGTAGTAGACTCGGACGGCGACGGTATGCCGGATGCTTGGGAAATTGCCAACGGATTGAATCCAAACGACCCGGCTGACGCAAACATGGATTGCAACGGTGACGGATATACCAATATTGAAAAATACATCAATGGTATAGACACCAGAAAGAAAGTGGACTGGACAGACTTGAAGAACAATTACGATACATTGTCTAAACGGAAAAGTCTGTTGTAACCGGATGAAAAGATGATAAAGTTTATTGTAATGAATATACAAGTAAGAACGATCCTTTTAGGATTATTGAGCATTGGGTTTGTGCAAAGTTATGCGCAAACCTTTGCTTTACAGGTTAAGAATGACCAGATCACTTACCTGAATGATGATCGGGGAAACCGGATTCTCGATTTCTCTACATGCGGATATAAATCCTCCGAACAGGATATTCCTTCTGTCCGCAATGTGGTGTTTGTACCCTGGAAAGCCGGAGATAATACTGCACGTATTCAACGTGCCATTGATTATGTAGCTTCGCTGACTCCTGACGCTTCTGGTTTTCGGGGAGCCGTATTACTCGATCAGGGAGAATTTTCCCTGTCCGGCAGTATTCGTATCTCCGCATCCGGAATTGTATTGCGGGGTACGGATAAAGAAAAAACAATACTGCTGAAAAAGGGCGTAGACAGAGGTGCGCTTATCTATATGGAAGGAGTGGACGACCTGAATGTACAAGACACATTGAAGGTGCTTTCCCACTATGTTCCGGTAAACGCGAGAACATTGGAAGTCGCTTCGGGTGTTTCTCTGAAAAAAGGAGACCGTGTCATGGTTACCCGTCCTTCCGGCAAAGAATGGATTGCCTCTTTGGGTTGTGATATCTTTGGAGGAGGTATCAGCGCTTTGGGATGGAAAGAAGGTGACATGGATCTGACTTGGGACAGAACAGTCTGCGAAGTAAACGGCAACCAAGTAACACTGGATGCTCCGCTGACCGTAGCTTTGGATGCCAACTATGGAACTTCTTCTCTGTTGACTTATCAATGGAACGGACGTATTCACGATTGTGGCGTAGAAAATATGACACTGATTTCTGATTACGACAAACGTTATCCTAAAGACGAGGATCATTGCTGGACAGGTATTTCCATTGAAGATGCGGAAAACTGTTGGGTGAGACTGGTTAATTTCAAGCATTTTGCAGGAAGTGCTGTAATTGTTCAGCGTACAGGTTCCAAAATTACCGTTGAAGACTGTATCTCGAAAGAACCCGTTTCAGAAATCGGAGGGATGCGTCGTTGCACTTTCCATACGCTGGGACAACAAACTTTATTTCAACGCTGCTATTCGGAACAGGGTATTCATGACTTTGCTGCCGGATATTGTGCAGCCGGTCCCAATGCTTTTGTACAATGTGATTCGTATGAATCTTTGGGATTCAGTGGCTCTATTGATGCCTGGGCATGCGGACTATTGTTTGACGTAGTAAATATCGACGGTCATAACCTGACTTTCAAGAATTTGGGACAAGATAAAAACGGAGCCGGTTGGAATACGGCAAACAGCTTGTTTTGGCAATGTACCGCAGCGGAAATCGAATGTTATGCCCCGACAAAAGATGCGATGAACCGTGCATACGGTTGTTGGGCACAATTCTCCGGTGACGGTGAATGGGCACAGTCCAACAATCATGTACAACCTCGCAGTATTTTTTATGCTCAATTGGAAGAACGGTTGAACAAAGAATGTGCAGAACGTGCACGTATTCTGCCCAGAAATACAAGTGCAACCAGTAGTCCTACAGTGGAAGTAGCTATGGAACTCGCTAAAGAAGCATATAAACCACGATTGACATTGGAACATTGGATCGGCGATAACAAGTTTGCTCCTTCGGTGGCATCAACCGGAGTAAAATCAATTGATGATATTAAAGAGAAAAAGAGCGCTGCACTTGCAAATTCTTCTTCTTTTTCTGCTGCTGCTAAATTATTAACCCAACCGGAAGTAACTGTAACCAATGGACGTATTCAGATGAACGGTGCTCTATTGGTGGGAGGCAGTCATACCACCCCTTGGTGGAACGGAAAGCTCAAAACCAATTATCTAAAAAAGGCAAGTCCGGCCATCACCCGCTTTGTGCCGGGACGCGAGGGATTGGGATTAACCGACCGCATTGATTCTGTAGTCGACTTTATGAAACAGAAAAACATTCTTGTTTTCGATCAGAATTATGGTCTTTGGTATGATCGTCGCCGGGATGACCACGAACGGGTTCGCCGTCGGGATGGCGATGTATGGGGACCTTTCTATGAACAGCCATTCGGTCGTAGCGGTCAGGGAACAGCATGGGAAGGATTGAGCAAATATGATTTGAAACGCCCTAATGCATGGTACTGGAACCGCTTAAAAGAGTTTGCGGAAAAAGGAAATAAGGACGGACTGCTGTTGTTCCATGAAAACTATTTCCAGCACAATATATTGGAAGCCGGTGCGCATTGGGTAGATTCTCCATGGAGAAGCAGCAATAACATCAATCAGACCGGATTTCCTGAACCTGCTCCATTTGCCGGAGACAAACGAATCTTTGTGGCGGATATGTTCTATGATATCAGTCATCCTGTTCGTCGTGAATTGCACAGACAATATATCCGTCAGTGCCTGAATAACTTCGCAGACAATTCGAATGTTATTCAGTTGACAAGCGCCGAATTTACAGGCCCGTTGCACTTCGTACAATTTTGGTTGGACGTGATAGCTGAATGGGAAACTGAAACCGGGAAGAAAGCAAAAGTGGCATTGAGTACAACGAAAGACGTACAGGATGCAATCCTTGCAGATCCTAAACGCGCTGCCGTAGTAGATATTATTGATATCCGGTATTGGCATTATAAGACGGATGGAATCTTTGCGCCGGAAGGTGGAAAAAATATGGCACCACGTCAGCACATGCGGAAGATGAAAGTGGGAAAGGTAACTTTCACAGAAGCATATAAAGCTGTCAATGAGTATCGTCAGAAATTTCCTCAAAAGGCAGTGACATTCTACGCACAGAATTATCCGGCTATGGGATGGGCTGTGTTTATGGCAGGAGGTTCATGTCCTGTAATTCCGTGCACAGATAAAGCGTTCCTGAAGGATGCAGCAGCCATGGAAGTGGAAGAAACAAATACGGATGAGTACAAGAAAATGGTAAAATCTGATATTGGAAGTATCATTTATTCCAAGTCCGAAACAGAAATTCCTGTTCAATTATCGTCCGGAAAGTATGTATTAAAGTACATTCATCCTGCTTCCGGAAAGATTGAAACGATAAATAAATCACTGAAAATAAATGGCTTATACAATCTAAAGGTGCCAGATAAGAAAGAAGGCATTTATTGGTTCCATAAGTTATAAAGCAGAGAATCCCGTTGAAGACCATTCAGCGGGATTTTTGCTTTTTATTGGTAATTTCTAGTAAAAGAGTGTTATAAAACATGATACTTGTTTTTTCAATCCACAAACCAGATTTTACCTAACGTTGCGGTCGATACTGCTTAGTTTTGCAACATCAAATCAATCGAATTAATGCTATGATGGAACAGACTAATCATTCAACCGACACTTTGCTCGCTTCTTTTCAAGCGGGAAACATGGCAGCTTTTTCACAGCTGTATAACTTGCACATCAACGTCCTTTTTAATTACGGATTGAAGTTGACCATTGATAAAGAGTTACTGAAAGATTGTATTCATGACATCTTCGTGAAACTCTATACAAAGAAAGATGAATTAGGCACCATTGATAATTTGAGATCTTATTTATTCATCTCCTTAAAGAATAAGTTGTGTGATGAACTTCGCAGACGTATGTATATGTCTGATACGGCAGTAGAAGAAGTTAGCATATCCACTCCTACAGATGTAGAAGATGATTATATGGAAGAAGAGCAACGCAAGAATGAATTTTCATTGGTTAGACGTCTGCTGGATCAATTATCTCCCCGCCAACGTGAAGCGCTTACATTATATTATATAGAGGAAAAGAAATACGAGGATATCTGCGAGATTATGAATATGAATTATCAGTCTGTACGCAATTTGATGCATCGCGGATTGACAAAATTGCGTAGTCTGGCGAGTTAATTTTAGTAAAAAGGTAAATGGATTGAGTACATAGACAGGATAACGCCGTCCTACTTATGTAAACGCTTAAAAAGGATGCGATATGTGCTCAAAGGTAATGGATTTTTTGACGGATGATGATTTTATCAACTATGTGCTGGGTGTAACTCCGCAATCAGCTTCCCAATGGGAAACTTATTTCAGAGAGCACCCGGAAGAGATGGTAGATGCAGAAGAAGCTAAAGCTGTATTATTGGCTCCGGCAAATGTAGACTGTGGCTTCTCAATAGTTGAAAATAACGAATTGAAAGATAGGATTATTAGTAGTATAAAAGATTTTTCGGGTATTTTGTAGATAGGTTAGTATAGTTAAGATAAAGTAGTTAGGTTAGTTAAGGCATTAAAAGATTGACGCGGCCTTTCACAGGAGGTTTAATTTTAAACACTGTGAAAGGCTGCGTTTTTTATTTGTTCTATTCAGGTTTATCGCCAGATTCCTGAATATCGAAAGCACTACTGAAACTGACTATTAATACGATACATCCGCCCAATATGCCGATAAGCATATAAGCGATACGGATATCGAACGCCTGCGAGATGGCACCGATAAGCAGGGGAGCAATCAGCGAACCTATAAAACTGATGCTTGACAGAATGGTAAGTGCAATACTGACCGGTGTTTTTGATTTGGCTCCCACGAAGCTGTACAAAGTAGGCACAATGCAGGAAATACCCAAGCCGACCAGCATGAAACCTAAAGAATTGATGATTACTTTCATAGCCATAGATTCGAAAACTCCTCCTAACAGGGCAGAAACAAAAAAGCCGATACAGATAAAGCTGCCCGCCAGTTGCAGGACTTTCTTCTTTCCCCAAAGCTGATAAGCATAGTTAGTCAGGAAACGGCCCGTTGCCATCATAATCATAAATACAAGAAAACCGATTTGCAATGATTTAGGTACATGAACCACTGATTCGAAATAAACGGCACTCCAGTCGAACATCGCACTTTCTACAATCAGCGCAAACAGTCCGACAAGTCCTAACTGCAAAAGCAACATTTCCGGTTTTTGAAATAACAGGCGAAAACCATTGGGAGCTTTGGCCGTATTTCTTTCCTGCGTCTTTGTATCAGAAACTTCCGCTTCCTGCGGTGCGCTCTCCTGCAAATATTTCCGCCCGGAAAGTGCAATTATAAGGATGATTATAAATATCAGTGTGTAATGCCAAATAGGGGAGACTCCTGCCAAAATCATTACGAAGCCGATAAGTGCTCCTGCACATGCCCCCAGACTCCATCCTCCATGAAAAGTGGCCATAATGGTTTTACCATAGATACGTTCCACCTCAATGCCTTGTGTATTGAATGATATATCACACAAATTCCAGCACACCCCGAAGCAGAAGAGCAGAAAGCCTAAAAGATAGACCTCATGAGCCAGCCCGATGCAAAGCAGAGATGAAGCGTATCCCAGGATACTGACCTGTACCATGCTCCGGCTTCCTAACTTCGAAACAAGATAACCAGCCAAGGGGATCGCGACAAATTTTCCGACAGGGATCATAAATAAAATCAGTCCCCAGTAGAAAGCATAATTTGCGGCAAAAACGTCTTTAAAATCAGGGATTCGGCTAGCCCAACTTGCCATACAAAGTCCTTGGGCAAAGAAAAAAGTCAATATGGCAAAACGTATTCTCTCTTTTGGATGCGTAAATTGGTTATTCATGCATTTTTTATTTTTAATCGCGGCAAAGGTATCTATTTTTTTTGTACTTTTGCGCCCGATTTAAAAATATCATATTCATGAAGACAGGCGAATCTTTATTATCCATAGGTAAATTTATTGCAGAATATTCAGCCCATTTAATGGGAGCCGGAGTACACACCTCGCGGGTAGTACGTAACACAAAGCGTATTGGAGAGGCTTTCGGACTAGATGTCAAATTAAGCGTATTTCATAGAAACATCATTCTGACTATTATAGACAAAGAAACAAACGAGGCTTGTAACGAGGTCATAGACATTCCTGCACACCCGATCAGTTTTGAACATAATTCAGAGTTAAGCGCATTAAGCTGGGAAGCAGTAGACAATCATTTGTCATTGGAAGAATTGAAAGACAAATACAAGAAGATTATTTCTGCTCCGCGGATACATCCGCTTTTCGTTTTACTACTGGTAGGATTTGCCAATGCGTCTTTCTGTAAATTGTTCGGCGGTGATTTAATTTCGATGGGAATTGTGTTCTCGGCTACCATTACAGGATTCTACCTGAAACAACAAATGCAGGCGAAAAAGATCAATCATTATGTTGTATTTATAGTCTCGGCTTTTGTTGCTTCCCTGTGTGCTTCCACCGCGCTGATTTTCGACACAACTTCGGAGATTGCCATGGCAACCAGCGTGCTTTATCTTGTGCCTGGGGTGCCTTTGATTAATGGCGTGATTGATGTAGTAGAGGGATATGTATTAACAGGATTTGCCCGTCTGACAGAGGCTTCTTTGCTGATTGTCAGCATCGCTATCGGACTTTCCTTCACATTATTAATGGTAAAAAACAGTTTAATTTGATATGATAGCACTTGACATTCTTACGGATGGATTTTTTGCAGCAGTAGCAGGTATAGGATTTGGTGCAATTTCCGATCCTCCTTTGCGTGCATTCAAGATGATTGCCATACTGGCAGCATTGGGACACGCTTGTCGTTTTTGTTTAATGACTTATTTAGGCGTGGATATTGCCACAGGTTCGTTGTTTGCCGGATTAGTCATCGGCTTCGGCAGTTTGTGGTTAGGGAAAAAAGTATATTGCCCGATGACGGTATTGTACATTCCGGCGTTACTTCCCATGATTCCGGGAAAGTTTGCATACAACATGGTATTTTCACTTATCATGTGTCTGCAAAATGTGAATGATCCGGACAAGCTGGACAAGTTTATGTCGATGTTCTTCTCTAATACTCTGATAGCAAGCACAGTGATTTTCATGTTGGCGGTAGGAGCTACGTTCCCGATGTTCCTGTTCCCACATAGAGCCTTTTCATTAACAAGACATTAAAACGAACTTTTATGGAGATTTTTTGGAGAACAATTGCATATTATAATTCAGCTACCTGGCTGTTACAGATAGTTATCATTCTGATTGGTATTGCATTGACCGGATTGCTTATCGGCCGACCACGTCCGTGGGTGAAAATGGCGATGAAGTTCTATATGATAGGTCTGTATACGTGGATTTCTCTGGTCTACTATTATATCTATTGTGAAGAGCGTAGTTATAATGGAGTAATGGCTATGTTTTGGGGTGTGATGGCTATCATTTGGATATGGGATGCGATTACGGGATATACTACCTTTGAACGTACCCACAAATATGATCTACTGTCTTATGTGCTGTTAGCAATGCCTTTTATATATCCTTTGGTTTCATTGGCACGCGGACTTTCATTCCCGGAAATGACTTCTCCGGTCATGCCTTGTTCGGTAGTGGTGTTTACCATCGGATTGTTATTGCTGTTTGCGCAAAAGGTCAATATGTTTTTGGTATTGTTCCTTTGCCATTGGTCACTGATCGGATTATCCAAAACTTATTTCTTTCAGATTCCGGAAGATTTCTTATTGGCAAGTGCCACGATCCCCGGCCTGTATCTTTTCTTTAGGGAATATTTCCTGAATAATCTGCATGCCGACACCAAGCCGAAAGCAAAATATATCAATTGGCTGTTGATAAGCGTTTGCGTCGGACTGGCCGTGTTGCTGACTACTACCATGTTTTTGGAATTGGTTCCGAAAGGTTAATTCGGAAACATAGAAGATATTCAAATCAAAAAAAGAGGCTGTTCAAAAAACCTTGATTTTATAAAATCGTCCTTACTACGATAGACTATAGTAAGGACGATTTTTCTTTTAGGAACTTTGAGAACAGTTTCTTTTATATATCGTATCGTTTACTTAATTGCGTAGAATATCCGTAAGGCATATTGTATCACTGCATCAGGCAACCATTTTTTACTCTTCGCAAACAATACCTGTATCCAGGGACCTACTTTCGTCCGAAAAGGAGGATTGGTACGTTCCACTATCTTACAGATGGCAGCACCCAACTTCCGCGGATGGCATCCATTACGTTCTTCTTTTTCTATAATCTCTAATGATTTCAGAAAACTTTCTCCGTAATCGGCATCCAGTCTTGTCTGTTCAGAAATATTCCGGTTATCAGTAAATCCGGTGTTGAAGTCTCCCGGTTCTACTACACAAACCTTTATATGGAACGGATGAACCTCTAAAGCCAATGCTTCGCTATATCCCTCCACTGCAAATTTCGAAGCAGAATAAAATCCCTGATAGGGGATTCCCATTACACCACCGATAGAACTGATATTGATAATCTTGCCCTTTCGTGCCTTTCGCATAGATGGCAAAACAGCTTTACACATATTCACTACACCGAAGAAGTTTGTATTCATTTGTATATTCACTTCTTCTTCAGTGGCAAGTTCCAATGCGCCGCCGATACCTATTCCAGCATTATTAATCAATACATCAATCCGTCCCTGCTCCGATAGAATCCGCTCTACGGCCTGACAAACGGAAAAGGAATTGGTGACATCGACAACAAGCATTTTTACATGATTCATGCCTTCAGAAGGTTTCCGGCTTGTTCCATAAACGATGTGCCCACGTTCCGATAACATTTGAGCGGTAATCTTACCGAATCCGGAAGATGCTCCGGTGATAAGTATGACTTGTGGTTGCATATTTCTTATTTGCGGTATGGTACTAACTGCTCAATTATCATTTCTCCAAGATAGCAGTCATTTCTTCCCGCCAATCTTCACCATTCTTCGGTTGGAACGTTTCAAATCCCAGTTCTTTGCCGATTTGGATATTAGAAGCGCCGTCATCAACAAATAAAGTTTCGGAAGGAATGATATTACAATCATTCACCATAAATTCGAAAATTTCGGGTGCAGGTTTCGTGTGACCGACCTGATAAGACAAATATAGTTTGTCACAATAATCATTCAACGGCTTTTTCTTCGATGAGAAATCGGGGCTGCATGCCCACGACATAACAAAAGGATTGGTATTACTTAAAATATACACATGATAGGACTTTCTCAATTCCAATATATAATCGAGCTTATTTAGATTTACTTCGTTGAAAAAGCCCAGCCATGCCTGTTTGGTTTCCTCCATCGTCAATGGACGGCCACATAAATCCCCCAGTTGTTTCCGAAACTCATCCGCACTTAGCTTTCCTTCTTCCAGTTCTTGAAAGATGCCGGTCTGGTGATATTTATCCAGCCGGGTATCAGCATCTGCCAGTCCCAGTTTGATAAATGCCTGAACCGCTTTGTCACGATCAATATCTACAATCACCCCTCCAAAATCAAATACAATGTTTTTAATCATGATATATAATTTTTTTGTTTGCTACAAAGATACGGCTTATCTTCTTAATTAACAGTGCACAACGGCTTGATATTTGTCAAAAAAACATAGTGACGCTATCCTTGCCAAATAGTGTCACTATCACACCCGGATAGCGTAGCTATAAGGAGAGGATAGCGTCACTATACTTTTTGTATGACTTAGGGAAGGATAAATACCGATTATTTTTTATATTTGCAAATCCAATCAATCCTTTGTAAAGACAAAAATAGAGTTATGAATAACCTTCGAATTTTATTGTATATGATGCTCCTTTCATTGGCTGCATGTCATCCGGAAGGAACGAGTGTGAAGCAAGGGTTAGACAAAGCCGCACAACTCATGGCACAGGACCCGGATACGGCATCTATTATTCTTGAGACTATTCAGACAAGTCAAATGAATGAAGCTCAACTGGCAGAATATAATTTATTGTGTACCCAGCTCAACGAGGACAAAAGTATTCCTCATTCTTCTGATAAGCAGATCAGGCAGGCGGCATCTTATTATGAGAAGAATGGCAATGAATATCAAAAATCAAAAGCATATTATTATCTTGCGTGTGTAGAAAGTGATCTGGAACAGCAAGAGGAGGCAGAAATCCACTTTAAGGAGGCAATCAAACTTGCCAAAGAAACAGAGGTATACGATCATCTGGCAAAAATCTGCAAACGATGTAGTCTTTATTATCAGAAATACGGTAACTTTGATGAAGCACTGGAAATGGAAAGAAAGGCATACGCCAGTCAGTTGATGTTGAATGACGGTAAAAACGATTCCTCAGTGATTCTTTCTTCTGCTTTAGGAATGTTTGGTGTGATGTCTTTATTGCTTGGACTACTCTGGAAGAAAAACCGGCACGTACTTTCCCAACTGGATCTTTTCAAAGAAGAAATACTGAAGAAAGATGTTGAATCGGATAAGCTGATGTTGCAATGTAACCACCTTGAAGAGAAGTATCAGTCTCTTCAACTACATATCTATGAAAGTTCTCCCGTTATCTCAAAAGTACGACAGTTTAAAGAACGGAATGTTTTGTCTTCTAAGATCCCTTCTTTCTCCGAGAAAGACTGGACAGAGTTACTGCGACTTCAGGAAAATGTTTATGGACTTGTATCTAAATTAAAAGAAATAGGTCCGAAGCTCACGGAAGAGGATTTAAGGGTATGTGCTTTTCTGCGGGAGGGAGTCCAACCTGCTTGCTTTTCTGATTTAATGAAACTGACTACAGAAACGCTGACCCGGAGAATCTCCAGAATAAAAACGGAGAAACTGATGTTGGCAAATTCTAAAGAGTCACTGGAAGATATTGTGAAATCATTGGGGGCTCCTTCATTTTAGTACAGCAATTAATTATTATCTGGTAATGATTCATTATCTCCTTACTACATTTAAGGATTCTCGTTGCAGAGATTAATGGTTTTTAGTACAGAAATTAGTAATCTTTTATGCAGTCGGGTAGTTGTCCCGTTATAACGGGACGATGGTCATCCTATAGGGTGACAAATGTCACTTTATAAGGTGACAGGGCAGACGCATTATATTTTTTACTATCCTACTCCTGTTTTCATTCTATTTATATAATTGATTATTAACTTATTAATTCTTTCTTATTTCGACTATTTTCCTTATCTTTATAAGATATTATAAAACATAAACTAACATGAAAATAGGGATAATTGACCTTTGTAAACAAATAGAAGATCCTAGAATGAACCGTAAAAAAGTCCATAAAATGGAAACCATCGTCTATATATCCATTGCTGCTGTAATTTGTGGTGCCCAATCCTGGAATGAGATTGAGGAATTTGGCAATGCCAAAATTGCTTTTTTCAAAAGTCGCATACCTAATCTGGAGTTCATCCCCAGCCATGATACTTTTAATAGATTCTTTAGCATCATAAAGCCCGAATATTTTGAATTGATCTTCCGTAATTGGGTCAAACAAGTCTGTCAGGAGGTGAAAGGGGTTATAGCTATAGATGGCAAACTTATGCGTGGTCCAAGTAAATGTGACGGAGAACATACGACGGGAAAGGAAGGATTCAAATTATGGATGGTTTCCGCATGGTCCGCTGCCAATGGAATTTCTTTAGGACAAGTGAAGGTGGATGATAAAAGTAATGAAATTACCGCTATTCCATTGTTACTAAACTCTTTGGATCTCAATGATTGCATTGTCACAATTGACGCGATGGGCTGCCAGACAGATATAACACGGACCATCATTGAGCGTGACGCAAATTATATTATAGCTATAAAGGATAACAAGAAGAAAAACTATCAACTGGCCAAACAGATCATTGAAGATTATCAGGATAAAGACGAAATAATCAATAGAGTCACCAGGCATGTGTCCCAAAATACCGGACATGGAAGGATAGAGACAAGAACTTGTACTGTAGTTAGTTATGGACCTATAATGGAAAAAATGTTTAAAAAGAAACTTGTGGGACTGAAGTCTGTTGTTGGGATAAAATCGGAAAGAACAATAGTGGCAACAGGAGAATATACACAAGAGGTAAGATACTATGTAACTTCAATGGATAATACCAAACCGGACGAAATTTCCTCTGCCATCAGACAGCATTGGTCTATTGAAAATAATCTGCATTGGCAACTGGATGTTACCTTTCGAGAAGACTATAGTAAAAAGGTCAAAAATGCAGCCAGAAACTTTTCCGCAGCAACAAAAATGGCACTTACTATCCTGAAGAAGGATAAAACAACTAAAGGAAGTATGAATCTAAAAAGGCTAAAAGCTGGGTGGGATGAAAAATATTTATCAAAACTTTTACAGGATAATGATTTTTAATGCGTCTGCCCTGTATAAGGTGATATTTGTCATTCTGTAATATGATTATCTGTCTTCAAAAAGATTGAAATCACTAAAGATACGAAATTAAATAGTAAAAAGCAAGAGTGACACTTGTTTTTCCTAATATCCTAATGAATCCATATGTGACACCTTGGCATTCTCATGCCATTTACTATCCTATGCCATTGCTTTATTTGTACCTGATTTATCTTCTGTCTGTTTTCGTCTATTCTTTCATCTTTGTTATTGTTGATTATCAATATCTTATCGTTAACTCCCGTCCGTAACCGTCCGGTAAAAAATACCAGTTTTGGCAACATGTCCTGTAACTTTGCAAACAAAAAAGTACAGAACAATGAGCAACTTATTATTTAAAAGATGGAATGATTTCGGTGGGTGGCTGGTCTTTCTGATAGCAGCGTTTGTGTATGGAATGACCATCGAACCAACCGCAAGTTTTTGGGATTGTCCCGAATTTATTTCTTGTGCTGAAAAATTACAGATAGGGCATCCACCGGGAGCACCTTTCTATATGCTTGTCGGAAACCTGTTTACCCAGTTTGCTTCCGATGCTTCGCAAGTATCGGGAATGGTTAACTTTTTAAATGCACTATTGAGTGCCGGTTGTATCTTGTTTCTTTTCTGGAGTATTACCCGATTAGTGAGAGCCTTGCTTGTGGGCGATGAACGGAAATTATCTGTCATGGATGTTATTATCATTCTGGGAGCAGGTTTTGTGGGAGCTTTAGCTTATACTTTCAGTGATACATTCTGGTTTAGTGCGGTAGAGGGGGAGGTATATGCTTTCTCTTCTTTCCTTACAGCCTTGGTATTTTGGATGATTCTTCGCTGGCAGGATGAAGCAGATTCTGTGTCCGGTGACCGCTGGATTATCCTGATAGCCTATATTATAGGTCTTTCAATCGGAGTGCATTTGCTTAATCTGCTTTGTATTCCTGCCATTGTATTAGTGTTCTATTACCAAAAATATCAGACTCTATCACTCAAGGGAGTTATTGGGGCCATTGCATTATCCGGTATTCTTATTGTATTGATTCTTTTTATTTATATACCCGGAATGGCTGATGTAGGAGGATGGTTCGAATTATTCTTTGTCAATGTGATGGGATTACCCTTCCAGTCAGGATTGATCGTCTTTCTGGGTTTGGTCCTGTTTTTACTGATAGGAGCCATTTATCGGTTTAGAAAACGCATTGTGAATACCGGTTTGTGGTGTTTACTCATGCTCACCATAGGATATACCACCTATACGGTCATACTCATTCGTGCCAATGCTAATACGCCGCTCAACGAGAATGCACCGGATAATATTTTCACGCTCAAAAGCTACCTGAATCGCGAACAGTATGAAAGTGCTCCTTTACTTTATGGGAGAACCTATGCATCCGAACCGGAGTATGTGCCCGAAGGAGACTATTACAAGGTAAAGACCGAAAAAGGGACTGCTATCTATCGACCGGATAAGAAAGAAGGCAAGTATAAAATTATCCGCTATAAAGAAGACGTGTGCTACACTCAAAATATGTTGTTTCCACGAATGTGGAATGATCGTTCGGCCGCTTCTTACAAAGGATGGTCCGGAGGAGGTGCAAATGAGGCTCCCACACAAAAAGAGAACCTGACTTATTTTATCACATACCAACTCAACTACATGTACTGGCGCTATTTTCTATGGAATTTTGTCGGACGACAGAATGATATTCAAGGAAGCGGTGAACCGGAACATGGTAACTGGATTACAGGAATTTCCTGGCTCGAT
The DNA here is from genome assembly GCF_002632415.2 of Bacteroides celer. NCBI lineage: Bacteria > Pseudomonadati > Bacteroidota > Bacteroidia > Bacteroidales > Bacteroidaceae > Bacteroides > Bacteroides celer. Next base: position 2,929,224 of record NZ_CP178209.1, read on the forward strand.
AATCTGCGGCTGGGGGATCAAAAACTTTTGCCGGAATCTTTGCGTGAGAACAAAGGTCACAATGTGTTCTATGGCTTACCATTATTATTAGGATTACTCGGTATCTATTGGCAATGGACACGCGGGAAAAAAGGCAAGCAGCAATTCAGTGTCTTATTTTTCCTTTTCTTCATGACGGGATTGGCTATTGTGCTCTATCTGAATCAGACTCCCGGACAACCTCGTGAACGGGATTATGCGTATGCAGGTTCGTTTTATGCGTTCGCTATCTGGATTGGAATGGGAGCCGCCGGATGCTGTGACATGTTTCGCAGAAAACAGGCAAAAATCCTCCCGGTCAACTTACTCATGCTGCTTTGCCTGTTTGTCCCCATACAAATGGCAAGCCAGACTTGGGATGACCACGATCGAAGCAACCGGTATACCTGTCGTGACTTTGGAGCTAACTATCTGATGACACTTTCCGACAAAGGAAATCCAATCATATTCTGTAACGGGGATAATGATACGTTCCCCTTGTGGTATAATCAGGATACGGAAGAAGTACGCAGAGATGTACGTATCTGCAATTTAAGTTATGCGCAGACCGACTGGTACATTTATCAGCAACAATGTCCTCTATACGATGCTCCCGGACTACCGATCAGTTGGGATCAAAATCAATACCAGGAAGGGAAGAACGAATATGTGGCTGTTCGTCCGGAATTGAAGAAACAGATAGAAGCATTGTATCAGAAACATCCCGAAGAAGCCCGTGATAGTTTTGGAGATGATCCGTATGAAATAAAGAATATCCTGAAATATTGGGTGTTTGCGGAGAAACAGGAATTCCATGTGATACCTACCGATACAATAAATATCCATATTGATAAGGATGCAGTACTCCGTTCGGGAATGATGTTGCCTGAAGCCATTCGTCATTTAAAAGGGGAAGAACTAAGAGATGCAATACCGGATAAACTGTCTATTTCTCTAAAAGATATACGTCTGCTGACTAAAGTAGACTTACTCATGCTCGAGATTTTGGCTAACTGTAACTGGGAACGTCCCCTGTACATGGCTATCTCGGTAGGCAACTCCAGTAAACTGAAGTTTGATGACTACTTTGTTCAGGAAGGGTTAGCATTCCGGTTTACTCCTTTCAACTATAAAGAATGGGGAGACGTAGAAGAAGGCAATGGATATGCCATAGATACGGAGAAACTCTACGAGAATGTGATGAACAGATATAAATACGGAGGATTGGATACTCCCGGACTTTATCTGGACGAAACAACCCTGCGCATCTGTTATTCTCATCGAAGGCTCTTTGCACAATTGGCTAAAGAACTGGTGAAACAAGGAGACGACATCCGTGCCAGAAAAGTATTGGAATATGCTAGGCAAGCTATTCCGGCATATAATGTTCCCGAAGTATTCGAGAGTGGTTCGTATGATATAGCCACCGCTTATGCTTCCATAGGAGAAACGCAGAGAGCGACCGATCTATTGAATCATCTGATAGCAGAATCGGAAAATTATATCGACTGGGCTTTCTCATTGGGAGATAACCGGATAGGGATGGTTCAACGGGATTGTTTGTATAGGTTCTGGCAATGGAATCAGTGCAATGAATTACTGAAGAATATGGATAAAGAGAGATATGAACAGAGGATTCAGCAATTTGAAAAGAAATATATGCGCTTTACTCAACTAATGAATGATCACAACTAAATTCAAAGAATATGAAATCGAAAAGAATAAGAGAAGAAGAAATAAAAACTGTATTGGGCAAAAGAAATTACGTCATCTTAATTATCGGCTCGATATTGATTATCATAGGATATATATTAATGAGCGGCGAGGGGAGTACCTCTGCCGCCTATAATCCCGATATATTTAGTGGAACACGTATACGCATTGCCCCGTTATTGTGTTTATTGGGGTATCTGCTGAATGTATTTGGTATTCTCTATCGGTCATTAAAATAGAATAAATCTTTCTAATATCATTAATATTTCAAAAAAGACCATCTTTATAAAATAAATTATTGCTTCTTTTGTCCCAATGAAATGAAAGTTGGGAAATAGTATGAATAACAATATTGATATAAAAACGTTGGAGGCCTTTCAGGATGGGAATCACAAGGCCTTTGAGACTATTTTTATTGCATACTACAACAAAACCAAAGCATTTATTGACGGATATATAAAATCGGAGCCTGATGCAGAAGAGCTGACAGAGGATTTATTTGTCAATCTTTGGATCAACCGTCATTCGATTGATATGTCTAAATCATTCAATTCTTATTTGCACACCATTGCAAGAAATGCAGCAATCAACTTTCTGAAACATAAATATGTGTCCGATGCCTACCTGAACCATAATCAAGAAACAGGATATAGCTCTACTTCCGAAGAAGACCTTATTGCCAAGGAATTGGAAATGTTGATTGACAAACTTGTCGGAGGAATGCCCGAACAACGGAGAATGATCTATACATTAAGTCGCAATGAAGGATTATCCAATGCCGAGATTGCCGAACGACTGAACACTACCAAAAGAAATGTTGAAAGCCAGCTAAGCCTCGCTTTGAAAGAGATACGGAAGGTCATTTCATGTTTTCTGTTATCATTATTGTAACTTTATTTTCTTCTTTACTTATTTTTTCATAAAAAATATTCATTTTCTTATTGAGCTTTTTGCCACCAAACTGTATATATAGTAAAGTGCAGCAAAAATGAAGAAAAGTAATATCACCAAAATCATCAGAATGTTCCTTTCCGCCCGCTTTCCATCTGAAACGGAAGAGAAAGTGCAGAAATGGATCATTAAAGATAAAAACCAACAGGCGAAAGCAAAAGCTTCATTGGATTATTGGAATGAATTGGACGTAGAAGCCGATTCGAGCACTTATGCCTCACTGGAACGGGTAAATTTAAGAACCGGATACAACAAGGAACATCTGGCGAGTATCGCTTCTTATCAGAGGTTTGCCCGTGTTGCTGCTGTTGTTGTTCCATTGCTTTTATTGGCAGGAGGAATGTTCTGCTATCTTTCTCCCCAAAACGAGATGATAGAGGTATCCGTTGCCTACGGAGAACAGAAGCGTCTAATCTTGCCGGACAGTTCAGAAGTTTGGTTGAATGCGGGAAGCACCATTGTATATCCGGAAACTTTTGCTAAAGATAAACGTTTGGTCATTCTTAACGGTGAAGCTTATTTCTCTGTCCAAAAAGATACTGCAAGTCCTTTCATCGTGGAAACTTCCCAACTTTCCGTGAAGGTTCTTGGAACCAAATTCAACGTGAAAGCCTATCCTAATGATGAAAAAATAACGACTACACTGACGAGCGGCAAGGTAGAAGTGAGCGTCCAGTCCCAACCTCCCCGCATACTTAAACCCAATGAACAGCTTACATACGATAAGAAGTCGTCAGACATCCATATATCAGTGATAGATACTAATGATACCAACAGTTGGGTGGTGGGAAAATTGATCTTTACCAATGCTACTGCCGGAGAAATATTCCGAACCCTCGAAAGACACTATAACACCACGATTGATAATGAGGCAAATATCCCTGTGTCCAAACGATATACTGTCAAATTTCTGAAAGATGAAGATCTGGATGAAATACTGAATATCTTGAAAGATATCATCGGCTTTGATTATCAACAACATGAAAATAAAATAGTATTAACCCAACCATAAAAAGAAACAGCCTATGAACAAAAAGAACCGGGAAGCAGCTTGAGACCCTCTTCCCAGTTCTGAAATGTCTATCCTCATTCAACAAGTGACGTAAAATGAAGTATCAACATACAAATATAGAATAATGAATCGAATTAATACGAATAAACGGGCAGCTAAGCTCGCCATTTTTTTATTTTTTGCTTTTCTCTCTCTTACAACAGTCGCGCAGAATAAAGAAAAAAAGATTACCATACAAAATAAAAGGATATCATTAAAAGAGACCTTTGCCCAAATTGAATCACAAACCGGATATAGCATCGCTTACGAACAATCGAATCTGGATTTAGAAAAGAAGCAGTCTTTATCTCTTAAAAATGTAGCTGTCGACAAAGCGATGACTCAACTCTTAAAAGAAACCAGATATGTATATAAAATAAAAGGATATCATATTATTATTTCTTTGCAAGATAACCGGCAAAAGCCTGCCAATGACGATACACAAAAACTGACTCAAACGATAAGAGGAATCGTTGTTGATTCCAAAACCAATACGCCAATAGAATATGCCTCCGTCTGTATAGCAGAGAAACCTTCACTGGGAGGCTCAACTGACAACCGGGGAAATTTCCGGATTAATAACGTCCCGATAGGACGTTATAATATTCAGGCATCTTTTATGGGGTATCGCCCAAGTATCATTAGCGAAGTGTCTGTCACATCATCCAAAGAAGTATTTGTAGAAATCCCTATGGATGAAAATGTGCAGGATTTGGCTGAAGTGCTTGTCAAACCGGAAATAAAAAAAGACCGGACACTCAACCCGATGGCTATTACGGGAGGACGTATGATTAGTATTGAAGAAGCGTCCCGATTTGCCAATGGGTTTGATGATCCGGCACGGTTAAGTTCTGCATTTGCTGGAGTGGCAGGAGATGTCGGTACCAATGCGGTCGCCATCCGGGGAAATGCTCCGCAATTTACCCAATGGAGACTGGAGGGAATTGAAATACCTAATCCGACTCATTTTGCCGATTTAGCAGGGTTGGGAGGGGGATTCCTGTCTGCTTTAAGTACGCAAGTTATCGGAAACTCCGATTTCTACAATGAAGCTTTCCCAGCGGAATACAGTAATGCCTTATCCGGTGTTTTCGATATGCATTTGCGCAATGGTAATAATCAGAAGTACGAACATGCCTTTCAGGTCGGACTCATGGGCATAGATTTAGCTTCGGAAGGTCCTATCAGTAAAAAACGGGGAAGTTCCTATCTGGTGAATTATCGCTTTTCTACTACTTCACTAGCATCGGGTAATGACATCAACCTGAAATATCAGGATTTAGCCTTCAAACTAAATTTTCCCACACGTAAAGCCGGAACCTTTTCGATCTGGGGATTAGGATTGATAGACAGGAATAAAGCAGATGTTTTGGAACGTTCCGAATGGGAAACGATGGGAGACCGGTCGTCGGGATATAATAAACTGGATAAACTGGCAGGTGGCTTAGCGCACAAATATGTACTGGATGAAAATACTTATATCCGTTCTTCTCTATCCGCTACCTATTCCAAAGACCGTTCATTGGCGGACTTACATACCGACGACGCTATTATTAATGTAGCAGATATTCAGAATAGCAGATGGAATTTAGTATTCAATTCATATCTGAATAAGAAATTCAGTCCGAGGCATACCAACAGAACAGGGATTACCATTACGGAACTTAAATATGATCTTGATTACAAAGTCAGCCCTTATTTGGGATTAAACAAACCTATGGAACAAATATCGAAAGGCAGTGGAGAAAGTACAGTCCTCTCGGCATATAGTAATTCCGTAATAAACTTGAGCAACAATCTGACAACCAGTTTAGGGGTTACCGGACAATATTTTACTTTAAACAAGAACTGGTCGATAGAACCGAGAGTTGCCCTCAAATGGAAAATAAATCCTGCACATTCTTTAGCAGCAGCTTACGGCTTGCATAGCCGCCGGGAAAGGCTCGACTATTACTTTGTTGAACAGATAATCAATGGTAAAAAGGAATCAAACCGGTACCTGGACTTCTCAAAGGCGCATCATTTCGGATTTACTTATGACTGGAATATCAATCAGAGCCTACATCTGAAAATAGAACCCTATTATCAATACTTGTTCCACATACCGGTTGAGGAAAACTCCTCCTTTTCGATTATCAATTACGAAGAATTCTATTTAGACCGCATATTGACAAACACCGGAATAGCCAAAAACTATGGAATAGATATAACACTAGAACAATACATGAAAAATGGCTTCTACTATATGCTTACAGCTTCATTATTCAAATCGAAATATAGGGGAGGAGACCGTATCTGGCGAAATACGAGACTGGATAAAAGTTTTTTAGTGAACCTGCTCGCCGGAAAAGAATGGATGGTTGGCAGACTCAAACAGAATGTATTAAGTATAAACGGTCGCCTGTTCTTTCAGGGAGGAGGACGCTATACACCTGTGGATGAAGAAAAAAGTCAGGAAGAAAAAGACATTGTCTTTGACGAGAGCAAAGCATATACTAAACGATTCAATCCATCTATAAACGGTGATGTTTCCATCAGCTTCCGGATCAATAAGAAAAGAGTATCTCATGAGTTTTCTCTAAAGATACTGAATGTAGGCATGCGTACCGGAATGCATTTCTATCAATACAATGAAAGAACGAACGTAGTCGAAGAAAAAGACGGAGCGGGTCTGATTCCGAACATCAGCTACAAAATTTATTTCTAAAGAACTGAACAAGAAAAGGGTTTGTTCACACAATAGATTGACACCCAACAGACAACTGCTTTCAGTAATTATGGTATAACAATCTGTAATATATATACTAACAAGCTCTCTGAATACCTGTATATTTGCTGCGTGAAATAATTTAGTGATGAATTATATGCGTATCATATTCAAAAAATTCAAAGCACGTATGATTGTAGGATGTATATTAGCTGTAATAGCATTGCTGGCGGTGTCAGTCATTGTTTTTATCAATCAAGCCAGTTTCGGCAGAACTCCCCGTGGGGAACGGCTGGAAAGAGTCATGAAATCTCCTAATTACAGAAACGGAGAATTTAAAAATCAGCATGAAACCCTATTGATGACTTCCGACAGGGGACGTTTTATCGGAATCTGGGAGTTCATTTTCAAAAAGATAGACGGTTTGCGCCCCGAACAGGCTGTCAAAGCAATCAAAACGGATTTACGGAAGATTGACCGTAATGAAGAAATATTGGTATGGTTCGGACATTCATCTTACTTGATTCAAACGGGAGGAAAGCGAATATTGGTTGACCCGGTATTTAGTATGGCTTCTCCCGTTTCTTTTGTTAACAAGCCATTCAAAGGCACGGAACTTTATCAACCGGATGATATGCCGAATATTGATTATCTGGTGATTAGTCACGACCATTGGGATCATCTGGATTATCATACGGTCAAAAGACTAAAAGACCGTATTGAAACTGTGATTTGTCCGTTAGGTGTCGGTGAGCATTTTGACTACTGGGGATTTGATAAAGATCGTATAGTAGAACTTGACTGGAATGAAGATGCACGTCTTGCTCCCGGCTTTATGATACATTGTTTGCCCGCCCGTCATTTCTCCGGCCGCGGACTTACTGCCAACCAGTCACTTTGGGCTTCTTTTCTATTGGAGACACCTTCACAGAAGATCTATATCAGCGGAGATGGAGGGTATGATACCCATTATGCAGAAATAGGTGAACGTTTTTCCGATATTGACCTCGCCATTCTTGAAAATGGACAATACGACAAAGAGTGGAGCTTAATTCACCTCATGCCCCAATATATGGCGCAGACAGCCAGAGACTTAAAAGCGAAGAGAGTCCTGACCGTACATCATTCTAAATATGCACTGGCCAAACATCGTTGGGATGAACCTCTCAAAAATGCAGAAGAGATGAAGAATAAAGATTCTTTGGATGTATTGATGCCTGTAATTGGTGAAATAGTGATCTTGCAATGAAAGGAAGTTAAATCTAAACTCATTACGTATTATTCACACTGTAAACGGTTTGTTTCCAGAGGAAAATGATAACTTTGTGAAGAAATATTTCTCAACATAAATTTACTAAATCCTTTTATTATGAAACAAATCTATTCTTTTTAGTAGTGTTAATAACCTTGTTCCTACAGAGTTGCCAAAACAATCTGACCCTTCCAGTACCAGCCAGCCGGAATTATCAACAGGATATTGCAGTTTTAAATGATTTTGTGGATATTAACAAGACTACTCATGAGTATTATGTCAACCCAAACAAAAAAAGTACTGCACTTTCTTATTTAACGAATACAGATGCGGAAGAATTTAACGCTGTAAATCCTGTTAATCTTAACAGTTTCAAGCAGAGCATTAGTCAGATAAACAGTCTGTCCGGTCAATTGTCATCTTCTCATGGAGTAGATTACATTGTTATGATTACTGAAAGTGAAATTTATATCAGTCAGACAAAAGGTAACTCACCTGTCCACTTGAAGAGAAAACTATCCGATGACCGTATGAGCCGTTCTTTAATAGCAACATGCAACATAACGGATTATAAGGAACAGTTTTATATCAATTCGAGCGATTACATAGAAACAGTAATAGAATTATATCCCCAATCTTATAAAAATGCCGCGTGGGCATTTCTTGTCACTTGTAGAGTGGGATATAATGGTAATAAAGAATTGGCCAGTGTATTATTTTGTGGTGTAGGTTTTCATATCAATCCCAGTTTTGAGTGGTCTGCCAATCAAGGAAATGATGTAGACTGGAATTTTGAAGTGATAAACACAAATGGAGATGCTCATATCGCGAACCTTAATTTCCTACACTAATGAAGAAATCTATTTTTATCGTTTTTGTAACTCTGATTCTTGCATCCAGTTGCGTTGAGAAAACGGGATATTATTCTAATGGAGAAGAAGATACCATATCCTTGATATGTGATAATACATGGGCGAGTGAGAAAATAGTCGATGATGAAGGCAATACACACTATACCGTATATAAATTGGAGAAAAACGGCACGTATATAAGAAAGTTTATAAGTATTGACACTGATGGGAAAGTGAATGAAAACAGTATCACCGGACGATGGAGTTTCTATGATCCGAGTTCCAAAACGATATACTTCGGCGATGACCACTATTGGGATATAGAAGAACTTACTACAAAAAAGTTTGCCGTTTATGACCGATGGGGAGAATATGGTCAGATACATATGTCGAGAGAATATTTGGAACTTACTCCTTTAAAATAGTTCTACAATAAGATAATCATTATAACGCTGCCTGCCAATATCAATTCGCTGTATTGACAGGCAGCGTTATAATCAAATATCACGAATCTGTAATTTTGGTATAACATTCGGTAATATATATACTTGATAACCGAATCTATCTGATTAAATTTGCAGCGATAAAAAGTACAAAAATCAATTCTGATGGAATATCGTATATTAGGACGGAACGTTTCGGATATTGAGATATAACTACTATAATTTGAAAATTAATAAATTTATGCTGCGTACTATCAGACTTACAACTGCCATTGTGTGCTTTACGCTTATCACCTTTCTGTTCCTCGACTTCACGGGTACATTGCACACATGGTTCGGATGGTTGGCGAAAATTCAATTTCTGCCGGCTTTATTAGCCTTGAACATAGGTGTCGTATTGTTTTTAGTTGTACTTACATTCCTGTTCGGACGTATCTACTGCTCTGTTATTTGTCCGTTGGGAGTGTTTCAGGACATTGTTTCGTGGGTGTCCGGCAAACAAAAGAAAAACCGGTTCCGTTATTCACCAGCAATGAAATGGTTTCGGTATGGCGTTTTAGGAGTATTCATTATCATGATGGTTGCAGGATTGAACTCTTTGGCTATCTTGCTGGCACCGTATAGTGCTTATGGCCGGATAGCTTCCAGTCTTTTTGCACCAGTCTGGCAATGGGGAAACAACCTGTTGGCGTATTTCGCCGAACGAATGGATAGTTATGCTTTTTATGAGGTAGATGTATGGATGAAGAGTCTTTCGACGATGTTGATTGCCATTGCCACCCTTGTTGTTCTTTTCATTCTGGCGTGGCGCAACGGACGAACCTATTGTAATACGATCTGCCCCGTAGGTACTGTATTAGGGTTTATATCCAAATATGCGATATTCAAACCGGTAATTAATACTTCCAAATGCAATAGTTGCGGTTTGTGTGCCCGCAATTGCAAAGCATCGTGTATTAATCCGAAAGCCCATGAAATAGATTATAGCCGTTGTGTGACTTGTATGGATTGTATCGGAAAGTGTAAGCATGGAGCCATTACATACACAAGACGGAAACCTAAGAACGAAACAGCTACGAGCGAAGATTCGAAAGCAAAGTCTGTCACTACTGAACAGGTAGACAACGCCCGTCGTAGCTTCCTTTCAGCATCGGCCATTTTTGCAACAACTTCTGTACTGAAAGCACAAGAGAAGAAAGTAGACGGAGGATTGGCTACTATCGAAGATAAAAAGATTCCCCAAAGAGAAAATCCTATCTATCCTCCCGGTGCATTAAGCGCACGCAATTTCACTCAACATTGCACAGCCTGCCAATTATGTGTCTCTGTTTGTCCCAATCAGGTATTGCGTCCGTCAGACAACCTATTGACATTGATGCAACCGGAAATGTCATACGAACGTGGGTATTGCCGTCCCGAATGTACTAAATGTTCGGAAGTTTGTCCCGCCGGCGCTATTCATCTCACCAGTCTTGCCGAGAAATCAGCTATTCAGATCGGACATGCCGTATGGATTAAAGAGAACTGTGTGCCTTTGACGGATGGAATGGAGTGTGGCAACTGTGCCCGCCATTGCCCGACAGGTGCCATACAGATGGTGGCTTCCGATCCTGAAAAAACAGATTCTCCAAAGATTCCGGTAGTAAATGTAGAAAAATGTATCGGTTGTGGGGCGTGTGAGAACCTTTGTCCGTCCCGTCCTTTCAGCGCTATTTATGTGACAGGACATCAGATGCATAGAATTATTTGATCTAAATCAGTATAAGATTATGGAAGATAAAAATAAGAAAGATATAAATAGAAGAGATTTCATTAAGATTGTAGGTATTAGTGCAGCCACGTCGACAGGGCTATTATACGGATGCTCTTCAAAAGGTACTTCCTCTTCAAGCAGCGCAACAGGAGAAGGAGAGGTGCCTACCGATAAAATGACTTACCGCACGTCTCCGACTACCGGTGACCGTGTTTCACTCTTGGGATATGGTTGTATGCGTTGGCCTCTCAAACCTGCTCCCAACGGTAATGGTGAAGTAATCGACCAGGATGCCGTGAATGGACTGATTGATTATGCAATCGCTCACGGAGTAAACTATTTCGATACATCTCCGGCATACGTACAGGGCTTTTCCGAAAAGGCAACGGGTATTGCATTGAGCCGTCATCCCCGTGACAAATATTATATCGCCACCAAGTTATCCAATTTCTCTCCCGATACATGGTCTCGTGAAGCATCGCTCAAGATGTACCACAAATCGTTTGCAGACCTGCAGGTAGATTACATTGATTATATGCTGCTTCACGGCATCGGCATGGGAGGAATGGAAGCCCTTAAAGGACGCTACCTGGATAACGGAATGCTTGACTTTCTGGTGAAAGAACGGGAGGCAGGACGTATCCGCAATTTGGGATTCTCCTATCATGGGGATATCGAAGTGTATGACTATCTGCTTTCACGGCACGATGAATTCAAGTGGGATTTCGTACAGATACAATTGAACTATGTAGACTGGAAACATGCAAAAGAAACCAATACCCGGAATACGGATGCTGAATATCTGTATGGAGAACTGCATAAACGAGGAATTCCATCTATCATTATGGAACCGCTTTTAGGAGGTCGTTTGTCTAAATTGAATGACAACCTGGTGGCACGGCTCAAACAACGCCGTCCGGAAAGCAGTGTCGCTTCCTGGGCTTTCCGTTTTGCCGGTTCATTTCCGGACATTCTGACTGTGTTAAGTGGCATGACTTATATGGAGCATCTGCAAGATAATCTCCGCACTTATTCTCCTTTGGAACCGTTGACAGATGAAGAAAAAGAGTTTCTCGAAGAAACGGCACAATTAATGTTGAAATATCCAACGATCCCTTGCAACGACTGCAAATATTGTATGCCATGTCCGTATGGGTTGGATATACCTGCTGTGTTGTTACATTACAACCGTTGCGTCAATGAAGGGAATGTCCCCAGGAACGGGCAGGATGAGAATTATGCAAAAGCCCGGCGTGCTTTTCTAGTCGGATATGACCGTAGCGTGCCCAAACTTCGTCAGGCAAGCCATTGCATCGGTTGTAACCAGTGTGTGGCACACTGTCCGCAGAACATTGATATTCCGAAAGAGCTGCATCGGATAGATCAGTTCGTAGAACAATTGAAACAAGGTACTTTATAAAAAAAAGATGGAAGAATTAATCAATTTACTACATACGGGAGGATATTCCTGTACTATTGCCAACAAAGGAGAAATCCGCACTTTCACTCAACGCGGTGTGGCTGATATCTATGATTTACTGACTCAGGAACCGGAGTTTCTTAAAGGAGCCTCGATTGCTGATAAGGTGGTCGGAAAGGGAGCTGCCGCCCTGATGATTCTGGGAGGTATCAAAGAGTTATATACTGATATTATCAGTACCAAAGCTCTGGAGTTGCTTCAGAAATCAGATATAAAAGTTGATTTTACAGAGGAAGTACCTTTTATCTGGAACCGTAACCATACAGAAGGATGTCCTGTAGAGACAATGTGCAGCGAAGTGGAATCAGCAGAAGAAATATTACCACTGATCCGCGATTTTCTGGAAAAGATCAGAAATAAGAAGTAAAAAGAAGAAACTTGAAACACGAAATAAAGTATGAAAAGAAATACAGCCTGTTTATTCCTGTTCGGTAGCTTGCTTTCCATCTCGGGAATGGCACAGACTAAAAAGGATAGCATACAGGCCGGAAGAAATTATATGATTGATGAAGTCGTAGTCACCGGAACACGTAATGAAACCGATGTGCGTCATCTTCCGATGACCATTTCCGTAGTCGGCAGGCAACAAATTGAGAAAAGATATGAGCCTTCTCTTTTGCCGTTGTTAACGGAGCAGGTACCGGGATTATTCACTACCAGTCGTGGCATCATGGGATATGGCGTATCTACCGGAGCTGCAGGTGGCATGAGCTTGCGTGGTATCGGTGGTAGTCCGACAGCGGGATTATTGGTACTGATTGACGGTCATCCCCAGTACATGGGGTTGATGGGACATCCGATAGCGGATGCTTATCAATCTATGATGGCAGAGAAAGTGGAAGTTTTACGTGGTCCTGCATCTGTACTTTATGGTTCGAATGCCATGGGTGGTGTGATTAATATTGTTACCCGTCGGCAACAGGAAGAAGGTGTGAAGACGAATATGCAAGTTGGGTACGGTTCATATAACACGTTGCAGACTGAATTTTCCAACCGTGTCAAGAAGGGACGTTTCAGTAGCGTCGTAACCGGATCATATAATCGTACAGATGGACATCGTCCCGATATGGGATTCGAGCAATATGGTGGATACGCAAAGTTAGGTTATGATATCAGTTCTTTCTGGAAAGTATGGGGAGATGTGAATGTAACCCATTTTAATGCTTCCAATCCGGGGACTATCCAAGTACCACTGATTGACAACGATTCTCGTATCACTCGTGGAATGACATCGTTCGCTTTGGAAAATCATTATGAAAAGACTTCAGGAGGTTTGAGCTTTTTCTATAACTGGGGACGGCATAAAATCAATGATGGCTATCAGATAGGAAAAGAACCGCAAAAATCACATTTCAACTCTAAAGACAAAATGCTGGGTGTATCATGGTATCAGAGTGCCACTTTCTTTACCGGTAATCGTTTGACCGTAGGATTTGATTATCAACACTTCGGAGGTGAATCATGGAACAAAGTACTGGCTACGGGTGAACATACTCCGGGAGTAGATAAGCAAATGGATGAGTTTGCCGGATACGTTGATTTCCGTCAGGATATCAGCAGTTGGTTCTCACTGGACGCAGGTATTCGTGTAGACCACCATTCACACGTAGGTACAGAATGGATTCCACAAGGCGGACTGGCTTTTCATTTACCCAAGAATGCAGAACTTAAAGCAATGGTCAGCAAAGGATACCGTAATCCAACCATTCGTGAGATGTATATGTTTCCTCCTGCCAACCCGGAATTGAAACCGGAAAAACTAATCAACTATGAACTTTCCTATTCACAACGTCTGCTGGAAGGGGCATTGTCCTATGGAATCAGCCTTTACTATATCAATGGCGACAATCTGATTATGTCAAACGGACTCTTTCCTCCATTGAATATCAATTCCGGAGAGATAGAGAATTGGGGAGTTGAAACGAATATAGGCTACCACATCAATTCACACTGGAATGTGAACGCTAATTATAGCTGGTTGCACATGGAGAATCCCGTTCTTGCTGCTCCCGAACATAAATTGTATGCAGGGGCGGACTATACTTCCGGACGTTGGAGTATATCGACTGGAGTACAATATGTGAAAGGACTTTATACTTCTGTTGTAAAGGGTAGCGAGCAACAGGATCATTTTGTTTTATGGAATCTTCGTGGGAATTATCGTGTCTGCCGTTTCGCTAACCTCTTCATAAAAGGAGAGAACCTGCTGGCACAGCGTTATGAAATAAATGCAGGTTATCCCATGCCCAAAGCTACGTTTATGGGTGGTATTAATTTGAACTTTTAAATAATAAAATGATATGGAATCAACTACTGTAAAACTCTATTCGCTGAATTACGGCAATGTGAGAACTTATCTGGCAGCCTCGTTATTCATCGTTGGCAACATCCTTTTTCCCCAATTTTTTCATCTCATACCGCAAGGAGGAATAACCTGGCTGCCTATCTATTTCTTCACACTGATCGGAGCTTATAAGTACGGATGGAAAGTCGGTCTGCTGACTGCTGTTCTTTCCCCTATTATCAACTCCTTACTTTTTGGTATGCCGATGCCGGCGGTGCTGCCTGCTATTTTATTAAAGTCCGTATTGCTCGCCATTGCTGCCGGTTGGGCCGCACAACGTTTCGGACGTATCTCCATCCCGGTATTGGTTGGCGTGGTACTTACCTATCAAGCTGTGGGGACATTGGGAGAGTGGATGTATATAGGTAATTTCTACAATGCCGTTCAGAATTTCCGCATTGGAATTCCCGGAATGTGCCTGCAAGTATTCGGAGGTTATTTATTCATTAGATATTTGATTCGCAAATAACTTCCTTATCAATAACCGCTTTTCCCTGAAAAGAGTTATAAGCCTTGAAAAAGAAAGTTCTCCTCTGTTATAGATACCCATAACAGAGGAGAACTTTTTTAAATACAACGTATCTATTCGCTTTTTATTTATCAATCTTCTTCGTCGTCATCTTCCAGATCACTAGCAGCGGGATTACCTCCTTCTTTAGCATACCTGCTCGGACTCATCTTATAGTATTTTTTGAATACTTCCCGGAAATATTTAGTTTCAGAAAATCCAACCATGTCTGAAATCTCATTAATAGCATATCTACCCTCTTTCAGTAATTCGGTAGCACGTTTCAAACGCATCACCCGAATAAACTCTGTCGGAGACTGTCCCGTCAATGCTTTCAATTTACAATAGAAACTGGTACGGCTCATGCCACTTGATTCACAGAGCACATCAACGGAAAATTCAGGGTTGTTTATATTCTCATCCACGATTTTCTTAGCATTTGATATAAACTTCCAATCAAGGCTGTTAGTGCCGTTTGCAGATGGAACCATCGTTTTTTCTATATCCAGATTGGCATATCTCATGCGCAACAGTTCCCGGTTTGCCAGTAAGTTAGCAATATTTGCCCGCAGAATTTTCACGCTGAAAGGTTTGATGAGGTATTCGTCCGCACCAATGGACAGACCGTCAAGAATATTATTTTCATCTCCTAAAGCTGTGAGCAACAATACAGGAATATGTGAAGTCTCAATATCGCTTTTAATAGCGACACACAGTTCGTCTCCTCCCATCTCCGGCATCATAATATCAGAAAGTACCAGTTCCGGCCAAAATTCTTTTATAATAATCAATGCTTCCTTTCCATTGGCGCAAGCTTGCACATTATAGATGGAAGATAATGAACTGACCAGATAAGAGCGTAACTCATCATTGTCTTCTACAACCAGAATTCGTCGTGAATTTGGATTATTTACAGTGACTGTTGTATTTGCAGGTACATTCGGAGCGGGAAGTACAAGAGCCAACGCTTCAAATTTAGAGTGCGTTTCCTCCCCGGTATTTTGAAAGTTTTTATTGCTTTTCGGAAAAACAATTTTGATTGTCGTACCTTGATGTTCAACACTCTCTACACTAATCTTACCACCATGAAGGCTGACCAGTTTTCCTACCAGCATTAATCCTATACCACTACCTGTCACTTTGGAGTTAATGGCATTGCTGGCACGAAAATGTAGCTTGAACAACTTACTTTGTTCACTGGCAGGAATACCTATACCTGTATCCTTGATAATCACTTTCCATGAATCGTTCGTATCAGATACAGAAATGCTGACCTTTCCACTTTCCGGAGTATATTTTAGCGAGTTCGATATTATATTCTTCAAAATAGAATCCATCTTCTCCTTATCAAACGATACATTCATATAGCTGAAATTACTCTCGTATGTATATTCAATACGCTTAATGGCTGCATAAGAAGAGAATGTATCATATATTTCATTCATATAAGTATTCAGCTCATACTCGGAAACACTCATTTTAGAGGAATATACATCCGTTCGTTCAAAATTAATCAGATTGCTGACCAACCGCAGAAGAACTTCCACATTCCTCAATGCAATGTTCGTACGGGTTATTCCGTTGTCGGTAAGATTCTCTTCTTCCAGCAATTCCTCCAAAGGTGCTTTTATCAAAGTTAACGGAGTACGTATATCATGAGCTGTATTAATGAAAAACTGCGTTTTTTCATCAGATACATTCTTTTGTTTTCTTAGATTTATCACACGTAGAATGAAATAAAATCCTCCGATCACAAACAAGATATAGCATGAAATAGCCCACCAACTCGACCAGAAAGGTTGTGTGATGATGATTTTCATACTACGTTCCTGAAAGACAATATCATGTTCTTCTCTGGATACTGCACGTACATGAAGAGTGTATTTACCCGAAGGTAAATTGGTGAAACGAATCAAATTATTATCTCCCGGTTGTGTCCATTTCTCATAAAATCCTTCCAGCTTCCAGGAGTATAGTGCATTTCCCGGTGAATCATAATTGATCGTAGAGACTTCGAATGAAAATGTATTCTCATCATATTTGAGTTCCAATACATCCGTTTCATCAATACTCTTCTGTAAAGGAGAGTCCTCAACACCCGGATAAACAGGTTGATATGAAAGATAAAAGTTGCTGAATATCAGTCTGGAAAACTCATACTTTGGAAACTTCACATTCTCCGGAAATTCAATCGCTCCATCCGCACTTCCAAATACAAAGCCTTTATTCTTACGCACTGCTCCTGCAGATGCATTAAAATAGGCAGGTAACAATCCTTCTCCTCTGGTCCAGTTATTGAATATCTTCTCTTTAGTATGAAAACAGGTAATTCCATTCTCTGTACTCATCATTATACGCCCGTTCACTTCCGGCAGTATTGTAAATATCCTGTTTGAAACCAGTGCAGAATTATCAGAAAAATAGTGCTCGAATGTTTTATTTTGATGATTGTACACAAATACTCCCACACCATTTGTTCCGATATATAGCAAGCCATCATCTGCCTGATAAAGCGTATTGATATAAGCAGCTCCTATTTCCATTTCAATAAACTGATATTCGCCGGTATTTCGATTTAATAAATACAATCCTCCAACGGTTCCGATCCACATATTGTCTTTGTCTTTTTCAACAATCGATGTGATAGAATTCAACCCCGGATATAAACGAACACTGTTAGCCGCCAGATTAAAACATTTTAGATTATAGTACCCTCCCGACCAGATATATCCTCTTGAATCCTTAACTATATCACGAATATACTTATCCGGGCGCATATTGACGTGAGAAAGCAGGTAAGGAGAGAAGTATTCAACCGACAATGTATTCTTGTTTATTTTATAAATGCCGGAAGTAAATCCCCCTGCCCATATAATACCGGGAGATACTTCACATAAAGTAATAAAGATATGGTTTTTATCTTTTATCTGTTGGTCAAAAGAACTTAGGAACGAATGCCATTTACCAGTTTTTGACTGATAAAGACTAATACCATTACTGGTTCCAAACCATAAATCGCCATCCTCGTCTTCAATAACCGCATGTACCTGATCGTTGATTAGCGATTGGTGATTACCCATGGAATGTTTCATCCAATGATAATTTTCATAGCGGTTATCCATTATTGTGATCCCGGTAGGATAATTGGCGAGCCATATTCGTTTTTCTTCATCTACAAAGACATCATTGATGTTATTTCCGTTCATTTCATTATAACTCTGATAGTTGGCTACAATGTAATGTTCCAGTTTACACGTGTTTACATCAACTTTATATACTCCCATCCCTTCGGTTGCAATCAACAGTTCCGTTTCATTCAAAGGGCTGATACGAGCTATGTTTACGTCACTAAGGTCAGCGTCCGGCCGTATAATTTCCTGCGTATTCGTATCATACACAAAAACTCCTCTTTCAAATGAACCGATAAACAGTCTTTTTAATTGCTGATGAAAATACAGTTCACTCACCTGAGCATGGAAATAGTCTAATGTTTCAACAGGTATAATCTCTAAAACATTATTTTCCTGTTTGACATATCGTACGCCTGTCTCCGTTGCTATAAAGAAATGGTGCTCATCTACTTGCTCTATTGCCGTGATACTACTGTGAAGCACATTAGGGAATTGGAAGATACGAGCATCTTTAATATTATAAAGCAATACAGTATCCTTGCGACATAACCAAATATTATTATTCCGGTCCAAATAACCACAGCTAATTGTTTCAGAAGTATCCGGTAATCTATATACCATTCTGAAATCATCTTTATTAGCGTCATATTGAAAGATTCTCCCTTGCTTGCCAATCACCCAGATACCTATATGAGGTTCTGTATACAGCCATCCCAGACGTATGGGAGCATCTAAAGTATTACCTTCTTTATTTAATTTATAGTGTTTTATATCTTTACCGTTGTATCGGTCCATCCCTTCATTTGTAAGGAACCACATATAGCCCTGAGCATCTTTCTGAATATTGAATATCCGGCGATTGCTCAAGCCATCTTCTATTCCTATATATTTGTATGTTTGTGCCGTAACCCAAACAGGAAAAAAGAGAAGAATATATACAATGTATTTCATATAAACAGTTGTTTTTAAACTACTTCTAACGATCATATAAACATAACAGTTAACGAAACTAGACAAAAGCAATGACAAATGCAAAGAAATAGGAGAGATTCTACAAGAAAACATCTATTTAGAAACATTTTTATTTCCAAAGTTGATTATTTACTTTGCGAAGTTGATTTATCTGAAAGTGTTCTTTTGCTATATGTTATAATTAGCGCATGTTTTGTTTTTGTTAATTTAACCAATCAAATTTGATTCCAGCTTCTTCTTATAGACCCATATACTTATTGTAAAATAAATAAGTGCTTGTATCCAGAGAGTTATATATTCTGGTCTGATATCAGCCATACTGGCTCCCATAGAATTCAGTTTCACAAAAGCGAGTGTGCCTGGTGCAGCTGGGAAAATGTAATGGACTACTTTCCAATACCAGGGCATTAGTTCCATTGGATAAGAAACGCCGGAAAGAAAGATTAATCCTACAGAGAAGAAGGCAATCATGAGTAGGGGAGCTTCTGAATCCGTAAAATACCTGGATGCAGCCAATCCCAAGAAAGAAGTTGCCATCAAATATGGAATCAATAATAGTACGATGTACAATCCGTTTCCAATATTGGGGATGCTGAAAAAGTGAGGGAGCAAGCCTAATAGAAAAAAGGCAAAGATGGCATAAAGAGTACAGTACACGGACGTTTTTCCTGCCACTATACGAATAGCAACTCCCCAGCCATACCCCAAAGGAGTATATGCACGGATTCCTTTACTACTGTATTCTTCTCCGGTCACCATACCAATAACCATCAGCAAGGTCTGGAAAATTATAATCATCATGACTGCCGGAATAAGATAGGAACCATATCCTTCGGTATAATTGTAGAGTGCAGTGCCTTCCACATTGATCGGTTTCGCCATAGCTACGGCGAGCAATCCTTGTGGTGGAAGAAACACCGCTTCATCTGGTCGGTATTTATCATTAATAGCCAGCATGACACGTGAAGAAGCACCTTGCAAAGCTTCGAAATACAAGAAGGCATCAGTAGTTGCATAAAGGGAAAATACGGCTTCATCTCCCCGGAACACCCGTTCCTCAAAGTCATGAGGCAGATAGAGTATTCCCTGTACTTTGCCTTCTTTCATCCATTCTTTTGCTTCATGATAGTCCATAGCCTGACTGGAAATCTCTGCCTGGGGAGTAGCATCCAGCCAACGGATAAAATCACGGCTCAATTCACTGTGCGAATTGTCGACTACGGCAACAGGTACATCGGTTACAATATTCGGTGCATACATATAATTGTAGAGCAACCCGTAAACGAAGATTCCTCCCATCAACACCAGTAAAACCGCATAACTGGTACTGATAGCTAGAAATTCACGACGAATGATGAATGATAACTGTTGTAACTTACTTAATGTTTTCATACTTATGACTTTCTATAGCTCGTTTTAAATGAGGAAGCAGCGACAGGGCCAGCAACGGGAAGATACAGAGTATCACAGCCGATGGCCAAAGATGGATAAACCCACCGCCTCCATAGAGCATGGTTTGCATCATTTCCGTAAAATGACGGACAGGGAACAAATTGGAAGCATCCCTCACCAACGGATACATATTGGGAACCGGAAAGGTTACTCCGGACAAAGTAGCCCCCAGAGAACCTACCATAGAAACTACGCTTATAACCAACGATATTGCCGGAAACAGCGAGAATAAAAACAGCCCTAAAGCCTGTGTTGCAATGATGAAAAGCACAGTCATGATATTCATTAACCACCAACTCCCCTGAAAAGGAATATGCAAAATACCAAACATGACGTAATTAGCCAACCATCCTATCAGTATATATATAATGGTATAAGGTAATAATTTACCTAAAACAGCTGTCACTATATTGCCTTTTGCAGTTGTCAGCCAATTATCTGCTGTGCGGAACTTGATTTCAATGCCAACCGCATACACGGTAATCAACAGAATCAAAACCTGAAACAGAACAAAGAAAAAGGGCTGACTTAAATATACCGAATAATCCAGACTAGGGTTATATATCGGATGGTTATTAGCCTGTACGGGTAATAAAAAGGTGGTAATCTGATCCTGTTCTACTCCGAGTGCCACCGCTTGCATCACCACAGGAGAAAGAGCCACCGGAGCTAAGGAAGTTTCGAATGCCGCCATCAACTCACCACCTACCGACATTAATGCATAATGATAATAGTAGGAGAGTGTTGCATTCTTTCCGGTAATCGCATTTTGTTCAAATTGGGGAGGTATGGAAAGATATCCATAAATCTCTTTCTTTTGCACAGACTCGCGGGCAGCTGCTTCATTTACAAAATGCTTTGTCACTTTAAAAGTCGGTACGGCGGAAATGTTCCTGACTATCGTCCGGGAAGTAGCAGTATGATCCTGATCGACAATACCGATAGGAATGTTTTCCATCTGTCCGTTACCAAAGATTGTAGCCATAAAAAAAAGGGTGAACAATGGCAAGACAATGCAGACACCAAAATAAAGGCGCCGTGAAGTCATTCGTCGCCACTCTCTGAGCAGTACGGAACGAAAAGGGGAATATGTTTGTGATTCATCCATTCTCTGGTTTATTTGATGTCGATTAATCTAAAGTTAATAACACGGACATACCGGGACGCAAGTCATCCACCTTTTGGGTTGGACGGGCATGAATCTCAAAGGTACGTAAGTCATAACTTCCGGTTTGCTTGGTTGATTTCCAGGTAGCAAAACTGCCTAACGGACTAATATAATAGATTTTAAATTCAATATTTTTTTTACCGATAGCAGGCACGTCCGCAACAAATGTTCCGTCCATTTTAAATTGCGGCATCAGATCTTCCCGCACGTTAAGAACAACATGTATATCATCCATCACTACCAAATTCATAATGGGAGTTCCCGGTGCAACCAACTCTCCACGTTTAGGGAAGATTGTTGCTATCTGACCGTTTTCCGGAGCGGTCAACCGGGCGTCGACTAACAAAGCCGAAACTTCATCCACTGTGCTTCGGGCAGCATCCACCATACTGGCAGCAGACGCTTTATCTTCTTTTTGTGCACCATCTACAGCCATCTGATACTGTTCATAGGCAGCGCGTTCGGCTGCTACAGCCGCTTTATACATAGCTTCTACTTCATCCTTTCTTTGAGAAGTGACGACACTGTCCTTATATAAAGTAAGAATACGGTTGTAAGTTGTCTGGGCGAGAGTAAGGTCACTCTTCGTTTTATTCCATAATTGCAGTGCAGTAGCTACAATCTGACGACGGGTTCCGGCATCTATTTTCTTGTTCTGTTGCACTGCCACCTGTTCCAAGGCATTCACTTGTTGATACTTGGCATGTACTTCAGGGCTATTAATGACGACAAGGGTATCTCCCTGGTGTACCCAGTCTCCCTCCTGAACGAAGAAAGTGTCGATACGGCCGGGAAGTTTCCCACTGATACGGATTTCTGTTGCTTCAGCTTGTCCCTGCAAGACCAACGGCTGTTTATGCATTATAATATAACTCCCAGGCCGGTGAAAATACCGACAGCCAGAAGAATGATGACAAAAGCCCATGATAGGGTTTTACTAGTTGGTTTCATTGTTTGTTACGGTTTAGGTTGATAGTTTGCAAATTGTTCCGGTGTGCCACAAAGCGAGAGTAGATTCATTAGTGCCACATCATATTCATAATATGCTGCCAGGCGAGCCACTTTTACACTGGCAAGCATGGTTTCAGCATCAATAACTTCGGTAGAAGTTGCCATCCCTTCTGTAAATGATTTCTTTCGGATGCGTACCAATTCTTCACTTAAGGCAATCGTTGCATTTAAAGCTTTTACATTATCCTGTGCCTTTTCCAGCTGCGTGTAAAGCTTATCTACCCCAACAGCCAGATCATCACGGGCTTTCATCTGCCCTAAAGCCAGAGTTTGTTCCGTTAATTTCGATTGCCGCACTCTTTTTTCACGATCCAGTCCGTCAAAGAGGTTCCATGTAAAACCAATGCCTACCATGGTTCGCGGTAATAAATTACTCTGAATGCCATGCGAATACAAGGTCTGTTTTCCGAAAAGGGCTATATTCGGCAAATAGCCGCTTTGGGCAATCCGCACTTCTTGTTTGGCAATATGCTGCTGCAGCTGTAATTGGTTGAGTGTATAGTTCCCACTGTTTACAGAAAGATCAAATAGCATTTTAGGTGGTAATGAATCATTCATAAAAAGGGGAGAGGTAGGAATGATATTGGCATCTGCATCCTTTTTATTCAGCAAAACTTTTAAGGCACTTTGCACTACTGTTTCTTCTTTTCGCGCAGCCTCCAGTGCACGTTTGGCTTCATCCATATTTACTTGGGCAAAAAGCCTGCCTGCTTTGTCAATCATTCCTGCTGCCTCTAACTTCAAGGCATTTTCATAATGTTTCTTTAATCCGTTGTAGGTTTCTTCACGAACCGTCACAATTTGTTGTGCCAGTCGAAGCCCATAATAACTTTCAACTAATAGATTTTGCTGATTGCCCGATACCTGTGCCCGACTTTCCCGTGCCAAGTCGACCATCGTTCTTCCGATGTTGGTGGCACGGAAGCGTTTACCACCGGAAAAGAGTACCCACTCGGCTGATAAATCAACAGTTGTCAGATTTCTTGGAGTCAAAGGAAATATAAGGGTATTTGCCCCAATTTGATCCAGTATAGACGAAATGATTTGGTCATCCGGAATAATGGAATGTACAAAGTCTTTAGCCGGATCGGTAAACTGCGATAAAGGCTGTTTGACTTCGATCTTCTCCGACATGTGTACAAACGCACCTGTAGACTGAAGACTGGGATACCAAAAAGCATTCAACTTATCACGTTCAGCCTTCGCAATCTCAATACTCTTATCTGCTATTTTCAGACTCTGATTTCCTTGATTCAACAGATGCAGTGATTCTTCGAAACTTAATGGTGTCTGTGCATCTATCTGACCGATGGAAAAAGACAAAGTCAATAGTATAAAAAGTCGCTTATTTTTTTTCATACTGGTTAGGTTATATCTGAATTTGAGATATTCTAACAGATGAAAAGAGAGGTTTGTTCATCAGAAAGAATATAGCAATACAACAAAAGAAGGTTTCAACGCTTTTTTATAAGATGTTCTATTTTTCATCTTCTCTTTGAATCACGTTTGTATCATTTCTATCAGATAGAAAAAATGATGCATAAAATAATGTAAGTATATGCAATAAGCATGTTATTAATGGATATAAACTACTTGATTATACAAAATATAAATGCATATTGGAGTTGTTTCTTTAAAGGAAAAGCTCCGTTCCTTTAAATGGAACGAAATAGGGCTTCGTGTGCCCCTTAGGGCATATGGAGCCTTTGTTGTACGTTTTCTATTTTTTATGGGGGTTACTTCTGTATCTGTATTTTTTTTCAGCAGTTTCCTAATGTCCTGTGCTTGCTTTTATACTTGTTTTTTCAGCCTTTCTTGATTCCAATCTCCCTTTTTTCCTCCTTTTTCTTTCTATCCGGTGTTTTTACCGTGTTTTCCGTTATGTATATCCACAGAGCCTCTCTCCCAGGACTTCATTCTTCCTGTGAATATATTTTCTTCTTCAAAAAGTACCGTTCAGCGGTTTGGAACTTCCTCTTCCGGGTGGCGACCTGGCTGGTCTGAAAACTTCAATTGTAATCATCTGCGCCCCTCCGCAATGCTTGCATAAGTTATACTCCCTCCATTTGTCTTGGCAGAGTTCTTTCCACTTGGCTCTTTTCCTTTTAAGTGGTGCCGGTGGTACTTTCATCCTTATCTGTATGCTTGTCAACTTCCTTCTGTTGCATGCTGCCAGGAATCCGTAATGCCTGATACGTACAAATCCTGCCGGCAATATATGCCTACTGAACCTGTGTACGAACTCTTCTCCCGTGAGTGTCATCATCTTATGTTTTCCCCCATCCCTGTAATCCTTATAGTCAAACATGACGGCTGTATCTGTAATTCCCTTAATCCTGGCATTACTGATGGCTGCCCTGTGTGAGTAACGCCCTAAGTATTCTATGACCCTTTCCACGCCTTTGAACGGTGCTTTGCTATATACCACCCATTCTTTTTCAAACAGCTTCTTTCTTGTTGCCTGGGGTACTTTCACATGTTTGCTCCACTCTTGCATGAACTTGGCTCTGAACACCCTGCCCATGGCCCTGACCGGGAATAGAAAAGGACTGTCCTGATTTGCCCCTGAGATCTTCCTCCATTCCCCCTTGTCATCTATCCCTCCTTCGGGCACTACACAGTGCAGGTGGGGGTGGTAGTGCAGGTTACTTCCCCATGTATGCAGGATGGCTACCATTCCCGCCTGGGCGCCTTTATTGGCAGCGAAGGCTGCGAGTGTCTTCCAGGCAGCGGCAAACAGGCATGAATAGGTGTGTCTCATATTACCCAGTGCCAGTGAATGCAAGTCGGCCGGCAAGGTAAATACCACATGGAAGTATTTCACGGGCAACATATCCTCTTTGCGTGCCTGTATCCATACCTCACGTTCGGCTCCCTGGCATTTGGGACAATGCCGGTCCCGGCAGCTGTTGTAACTAACACGTACGACTCCACACTGGGGACAGGCATCCACATGCCCTCCCAAAGCGGAGGTACGGCACTGTTCCAGGCGTGAGAGGACCTGGAGAACCCTGCCGCAGGGATGATGTTGGCTGATAAAGGATGATTTGAAGCGGGAAATAATCTGACCGACCTCAAACTCCGTCCTCATGGCTGCGTATTGTTATATCCCACTCCCTCAAGACGGTCCAGTGGACTGAAGGCGTAACCTCCGGCAGGAAGATTGACAAGGTGAAGATAAACCAGGGTTGTCTTTATATCGGCATGTCCCAGAAGGTCACGGATGCGAAGTATATTTTCGCCCATCTCCAGCAGGTGCGTGGCGTAACTGTGACGAAGGGTATGAAGCGTGCAGGGTTTAAGGATGCAGGACGAATGAACCGCTTGTTTAAAAAGATAGCGGATCTCGGAATCTTCGATTTGTCCGCCGAAACAATTGTTGAAAAGATATACCGCGGGTCTGTACTGGATGAAATACTCCCTGAGAAGAAGCAACAGGTTGCCGGAAAGGGGGACGTACCTGTCTTTTCTACCTTTGCCCTGGCGGATGAAAACCTGCATGCGCTTGCTGTCAATATCACAAATTCGCATATTGACCAGCTCACGTAAACGCAGCCCGCAAGAATAAATCAGAGCCAGCAGGGCTTGACTGCGGATACTCCCGCAGTGACGCAAAAGGCTGCTCACTTCCGACTGTGAAAGAACAACCGGAAGCTTCTTCGTACTACGGATACGGGGAAGAGAAAAATTAAGTTCACTAAGATGCATTGTCTTGCGATAACAGCGAAGACTGTAAACGGTGTGCTTGAAATAGCTCAAACCCGGTGAAGGAGTGCGAGAGAGCAACATGCTGAAATAATCGCGGCAATCATCTTCGCTTAAGTGTTCAGGAAGTTTTTTGAAGTGAAAGCTGATAGCAGCCAACTTATGGCCATAACTTTTTATACTACCAGGAGAATACTGCTCAATAAGAAGTTGTTTGGAAATTTTTTCGTAACTTTGACCAAACCCCGAGATGGAGTCACTGGCACGCTGAATAAAATTTGCCATAGTGGAGAATGTTTATTGGTTGAACATTGGAAATATCACCACTAAAATCAGCAAAAAAAAAGGAATCCCGCATACAGATAGCAAACTTTAGCTATTACGTATGCGGGATTTAGTACAACCAACCGTTGGTCGGTGAGAAGCGTGTTCTCCCTTTAAAAGGAAGCTACCAAACAGCCCATAAAGTACCTGTTTGTTTCTAAATCTTATTTATTTTGCCAGAAACTAAATCTGTCAATTTGAAACAATATAAGCAACTTTATTCTCACATATTCAATATTCATTCTCTATTTAGAGCCTAGTGATAGATTATTCACTAAAATAGTTTATATCTGAATCTTATTAACCGGAAATCCTGGAGTTTTTTCTATAGCGACTATCGTCAATCTGTATATTTTTAATTATACGGGCTACTAATATGCGTTTTTTCATATCCGGTTGTTTTTCATCAAAACAAAAGAATTGAAGAGGCTTTGATTTCTCTTTTTTCTTGCATTAAAATTTCTGCGATTTTATTTGAGATATAAAAATTATGTTTACCTTTGCATCACCATTTCATAAGGCTTTTGAGTCGAGAAATGCAGTAAATATGCGGTAATAGCTCAGTTGGTAGAGCACTAGCTTCCCAAGCTGGGGGTCGCGAGTTCGAGCCTCGTTTACCGCTCTTTTGAAAATCAGGTGGTTATCTTAAAAAAACTGCCTGATTTTTTATTTTTCAAGCCCCCTTTTCTATGGTTTTATCTATTATCGGAGGAAACCTAAACTGAACATATTGTAGAATAACCCTAATTGAATAACCAATATGGCTAAGAAAATAGAGAAATATCTCCCCGTAGATTACAGTGACAGTTTTTCCATAGAAGTTACAGAAAATCGTTTGTCTCCTAAAGATATTATTTTAAAAGTCTTTGCTCATAACCCCGCTTGGCTCCGAATGTTGTATGCAATAAGGGCCTGTTTAGTCAAACCTTTCGGTATAGAAACTAAAGCTATTGAAAGTGAAGAACTTATTATAGAGGAAGACAAGCAAGAAGCAATTATGAGAAAAGACGATAAACATTTGTTGTTTTATGTCGATATTTTCATTACACCATTGGAAACAGGAAAACAAATGATTGAGGTTACCACATTAGTAAAATACCATAATTGGGTAGGAAAGGCTTATTTCTTTTGTATAAAACCTTTTCATCGGGTCATAGTGCCTTTAGTTCTCAAAAAGGCGCTATGCTGAACAAGCATAGTCGCGGATGCAACGATATAACGAATATGAAAAATGAGAGATGTAATATAGAAGCAAATGACTTTAGAAAATTAATGCATGAAGAATAGGGCAGTTCATGCATTTTTCGTATTTTTGCACCCTGTTTTAACACTCAAGAAAACTTTAAATAGAAAAATATAATGGCAAAAGAACTGAAAGACCTTACCAAACGTAGTGAAAACTACTCACAGTGGTATAACGATTTGGTGGTAAAAGCTGATTTGGCAGAACAATCTGCTGTGCGCGGATGTATGGTGATTAAGCCTTACGGATACGCTATCTGGGAGAAAATGCAACGTCAATTGGACGACATGTTCAAGGAAACAGGACACGTAAATGCATATTTCCCGCTATTAATCCCGAAATCATTCTTAAGCCGCGAAGCAGAACACGTAGAAGGGTTTGCGAAAGAGTGTGCCGTAGTAACACATTATCGCTTGAAGAATGCAGAAGACGGTTCAGGAGTCGTAGTAGATCCTGCAGCTAAATTGGAAGAGGAATTAATTATCCGTCCGACATCAGAAACAATCATCTGGAATACTTATAAGAACTGGATTCAGTCATACCGTGACCTGCCTATTCTCTGCAACCAATGGGCTAACGTTTTCCGTTGGGAAATGCGTACCCGTCTTTTCCTGCGTACTGCCGAATTCCTGTGGCAAGAAGGACATACTGCTCACGCTACCCGTGAAGAAGCAGAGGAAGAAGCAATCAGAATGCTGAATGTATATGGTGAATTTGCAGAAAAATATATGGCTGTTCCTGTTGTAAAGGGAGTGAAATCAGCTAATGAACGTTTTGCAGGTGCACTTGACACTTACACAATAGAAGCCATGATGCAGGACGGAAAAGCATTGCAAAGTGGTACTTCCCACTTCCTGGGACAAAACTTTGCAAAGGCATTCGATGTTCAGTTCGTTAACAAGGAAAACAAGATGGAGTATGTTTGGGCTACTTCATGGGGGGTTTCTACTCGTTTGATGGGCGCATTGATTATGACTCACTCGGATGACAACGGATTGGTATTACCTCCGCATTTGGCTCCGATTCAGGTAGTAATCGTTCCTATCTATAAGAATGACGAACAACTGAAACAAATCGACGCTAAAGTAGAAGGCATTGTAGCTAAGTTGAAAGCATTAGGTATCTCTGTTAAATATGACAATGCAGATAATAAACGTCCGGGCTTTAAATTCGCCGACTATGAATTGAAAGGTGTACCTGTTCGTTTGGTTATGGGTGGCCGCGATCTTGAAAACAACACGATGGAAGTGATGCGCCGTGATACACTGGAAAAAGAAACGGTTACTTGTGAAGGCATTGAAACATACGTTCAGAATTTGCTTGAAGAAATGCAAGCTAATATCTACAAGAAAGCATTGGACTACCGTAACTCCAAGATTACAACAGTAGACACCTATGACGAATTTAAAGAAAAAATCGAAGAAGGCGGATTTATTCTGGCTCATTGGGATGGAACTACTGAAACCGAAGAAAAAATTAAGGAAGAAACTAAAGCAACCATTCGTTGTATTCCGTTCGAGTCATTTGTTCCGGGAGACAAAGAACCTGGTAAATGTATGGTAACAGGTAAACCATCTGCTTGCCGCGTGATATTTGCACGTTCTTATTAAACAAAATTCGCACATAATTATAAAAAGGATGGAAACGGCTCAATCGCTTTCATCCTTTTCTTTTTTTCCTTCCATATTATATTATTTATGGCCTGTCCTAACAGTTCATTAGACATTCAATAGTTATTTCAAGCTCTTTTTTTCAATCCATTTCAGTTTTATTTCAGAAATATCCCTTTTCTTTGTAGTATGTAAAAAAGAAAGGAGACAAAATTATGAAGATATTGATTGTAGAAGACGAACCCTCTTTGAGAGAACTGATTCAATGTTCACTTGAAAAAGAACGTTACGTTGTAGAAACAGCCAGTGACTTCAATTCTGCTCTACGCAAAATTGAAGATTACGACTATGATTGTATCTTATTGGACATCATGCTACCGGACGGAAGCGGACTTGATCTTCTTGAACGACTGAAAGCTCTCCATAAGCGGGAGAACGTGATTATTATTTCCGCAAAGGACTCCCTGGAAGACAAAGTTTTGGGATTAGAACTGGGAGCGGACGATTATTTGCCAAAGCCATTTCATTTGGTTGAACTAAATGCACGAATTAAAAGCGTGATTCGTCGCCATCAGCATGATGGAGAGATTGATATCCGCCAAGGCAACGTACGGATAGAACCGGATAAATATCGTGTATTTGTCAACGAGCAGGAAGTGGAACTAAATAGAAAAGAATATGATATCCTGTTATATTTTATCAATCGCCCTGGGAGATTAATCAATAAAAACACTTTGGCCGAATCAGTGTGGGGAGACCATATCGATCAGGTCGATAATTTTGACTTCATATATGCACAAATCAAGAATCTTCGCAAAAAGCTCAAGGATTCGGGTGCAACTATTGAAATTAAAGCAGTCTATGGATTTGGGTATAAAATGATAGTAGAATAAAAAGGAAAGAGATTATTGTCCATGAAATTAATATATTACATCATTCTTCGTATTACCCTTGCTCTGACTCTCATACTGACGGTCTGGGCTATCTTCTTTTATGTTACGATGATCGATGAAGTCAACGATGAAGTGGATGATGCTTTGGAAGATTATTCGGAAACCATCATTATCCGGGCATTGGCAGGAGAGGAGCTACCTTCTAAAACCAATGGCTCCAACAATCAATATTATATGATGGAAGTAAGCAAAGAGTATGCGGAAAGCCGGGAGGATATTCAGTATAAAGACTCTATGGTATACATTGAAGAAAAAGGAGAGACCGAGCCGGCACGTATTCTTACTACTATCTTTAAAGATGATGAAGGACGATACCACGAACTGACAGTATCGACCCCCAGCATTGAAAAAGATGATTTGAGAGATGCCATCCAAATGTGGATTATATTTCTATATGTAGCTTTATTATTCTGCATTATTATCATTTCCGTATGGGTATTTTACCGGAATATGCGACCGCTCTATGTACTTCTACACTGGCTGGACGGTTATCAAACAGGAAAAAGAAATAAACCTTTGAGTAACGATACTCAAATCACGGAATTCCGGAAATTAAATGAGGCTGCCATTCGTTATGTGGAACGTACGGAGCAGATGTTCGAACAACAAAAACAGTTTATCGGAAATGCTTCACACGAGATACAAACTCCACTTGCTATCTGCCGTAATCGATTGGAAATGTTGATGGAAGATGATTCGCTATCAGAAAAACAACTGGAAGAACTGATGAAAACGCATCAGACTTTAGAATACATCACTAAATTAAACAAGTCCCTATTATTGCTTTCCAAGATCGATAATGGTCAGTTTACGGATACCAAAGAATTGGAACTCAATGTACTTCTCAAACAATATCTGCAAGATTACGAAGAAGTTTATGATTATCGCAACATAGAAGTCACGATAGATGAACAAGGCGTTTTCAAGGTGACAATGAACGAATCCCTGGCTGTTGCTTTACTCACTAACCTCCTGAAAAATGCATTTGTACATAATATTGATGGGGGACATATCCGAATCACCGTTACTAAGAACGGTATTACTTTCCGAAATTCGGGAGTGGAACATCCGCTGAACAAGGAACATATCTTCGAACGTTTCTATCAGGGTAGCAAAAAAGAAGGATCTACAGGGCTGGGATTAGCTATAGCCGATTCCATCTGTCGTTTGCAACATCTGAATATAAAATATTACTTCAAGCAGAATGAACATTGCTTCGAGATTTCCCAATCATAAGATTCATCTGAAAAACACAGAGGACACGGATTTTAAGTGAACGACCTGTCGGTTATCATAAAACCAATTTGTCAGGTATATCCATTCACCTGTTTCTCCGTGTCCTCTGCGTCTTTTATAGTGAGCAGGTTATCGGGATCGTATTTCTCTCCTCATAAACATGATATAAGAAATAGCGAAGCAAATAACCGTTGCCGCAATCAATCCGGTCAACTGTGGCCATACAACTAAAAGACTTTGTCCCAATGGGAGCGGACTAGGGATAGCTCCCTGTACCTGTTCCATAGTCAATGGCCCCAAACTTCTGACAGAAGGCATCAATAGTGTGGTGGTAGCTTCATTAAACAGTTCACTCGGTGCCAAACGCATCAACCCTAGAATAAACTTCTGATAACTGATAATCTGATAAGGTGATGCCATCTGTGACGGACTCAACCCTTTTGCCACCAAATTAACAATCATGGTATAGAATACACTAAAAAACAGCCAAACAGCCACAGATGCTAAGGCAGAAGTCGCTGCCTGACGGAAACGGAGTGAGAACAGAATAGCCAGATTCAACCAGAACGCTACATAAAAGATACTGGTAATGATGAAGAAAACAATTCTCCAAAACTCTTCTGCCGTAGGAGGAATACCAATAGCAATCAGCCCACATCCCATCACCAGAAAGCCCAATACAAACAACATGATACCTATCACAATCAAAGCAGCCACAAACTTCGCATTGATAATGCAATCGCGATGAATAGGCTGGGACAGCATACGGCTCAATGTTCCTTTATTTTGTTCGGAATTGACTGCATCAAATCCCAAAGCGATTCCCAATAGGGGACCTAAGAAGTTAATAAACAGCACAAAAGAGGGGAGAGTCCCATCTGAAACCGTAAACAACTTCAAGAAAAGAAACGAACCGTCCGGATCATTAGGTTTGATGGCTTCACTAATATTGGTGAGTGCTGTATATAGCGACCCCATACAGGTAAGTGCTATAATACCTATTAGTATAATAAAACGCCAACTTTTGACATGATCGGAAATTTCCTTGTTGACGATAACCCAAAAAGGATGATTGACTTTATTCATGTCTTTCTCCTCCTTCCTCAAAATAATGGTTATAAATATCAGACAATTCCTGCTTCTTATCTTTCAATTCTGCCATATCGATCAAAGCAAGTAATTGGCCATTACTGAACAAACCTACCCGGTCGCACACTTTCTGTACCTGATCCAGATGATGGGAAGAGAAAAGCACTGTCAGTCCTTCTTCTTTACTCAACCAGCGAATCAGTTCGATAAATTCCTGAACACCTGCAGGGTCAATCCCTGAAGTCGGCTCATCGAGAATAATAATCTCCGGATTTTTAATAAGTACATCAGCCAATCCCAACCGCTGTCTCATACCACGAGAGTATTTCCCTGTCTTTTTGGCTAACTGATCTTCAAGGCCTACCCGCTTCATCAGTTCCATAGCCTTGGTTTTTGCCTCTTTATCAGAAATACCATTTAATCGCGCTGTATAGATCAAATTCTCCGGTCCTGTCATATCATCATAGAATCCTACATCTTCTGGCAAATACCCAATTTTCCTTTTTACTTCAATGGGGTGTGTAGTAGAATTGATTCCACAAATTTCAACTGTTCCCGAAGTAGGCTCTGTCAATCCCAACATCATTAAGATAGTAGTTGATTTTCCAGCACCATTCGGTCCCAGTAATCCGAAGATTTCTCCTTTCCGGATATTCAGGCGAATATGATCTACAGCAGTGAAATTACCGTATTGTTTGGTCAAATCGGTAAGTACGATCACTTGTTCGCCCATAATTTACCTCCTTCCATATTTACGGAACAGATAGTAAACCACGCCGATGGTGGCAATAATGATAAGAACGCCTACCCATCCCCATATCATCGGAGTTTTTACTGCAACTCTGAACTGCGCATCTGCATTTACTTCAGGAGTTTTTGCCATGATGGTAGTCACATAGTCGCCTGGCAATGCTTTTTTAGAAGCTTTCAAAGTAGCCATAACCGTTGATGTCTCTCCGGCTTTTAGCGCATCGATTTTTGAAGGTTCGAAAGTTACTTCCCAGTCAGCTGGTTTATTAGCAGACAGCTGAATATCTTTCAGTAATGAAGAACCTGTATTTCTGACTTCCAGTTCTATTTTCTTTATATCACCTGCTGTGACATCTGTACTCAATAACCCACGGGGAGTAGTCAGTTCCATTTGATAAGAGCCGGTAACAACCACTTCCAGTTCCAATTCGGCAGAAGTGGTACCTGTAGCGGCGCGTACCGGAATTTTGTAACTGCCGGCTTCTACATTGGCAGGAGGAGTAATATCTATACTTACATTTTGAGTGCTGTTGGCTTCCACTTGTGCAGAAGTGGCTTGCTTATAGTTAGGTTTAAAAACTACATTCCAACCTCTGGGTGCATTAGCCATCAAAGCATATAGCTGCTGGTCAGCAGTCTGATTCTTTAAAGTGGCACTGAAAGTGAAGGTTGATTTGGAATTTCCCTGCATGTTGGGTTGGTCGGTAGTAAATTCAGTCTGGTATGTTCCTTTTTGAGCAACCACTACATCCAATGGAAGTTTGGCGTTTCCGGCATATACCACAAAGTGATAATTACCTTTATTCACTTTTAATGGGACTTCGACTTTTAAATTGAAAGTCTTTTTCTCTTTGGGAAGTACCGATAGTTGGCTAAGGCTCCAGCCACCGGATTTCATCTCGTGTTTCCAACTGGAGGACAATCCGCTGACAGAAAGATTCGCATTCGTCAACTGGTCTGTGTTGTTGATAAGATCAATACTGTAGTCAATTGACGCTCCGGGAGATACGGAGATTTTTGTGTAAGGTGTGTACAGAATCACGCTCTTAGGTATTGAATCATTGGCGTGCGTGTAACTCATAGGGATCATCCCCAATAGAATAGCTAATAATAAAAAATAATTTGTTCTCATAGTCATACAAAAGTTCTTATGGTTGTTTAATATGAATATTGTCAAATTTGTGTGTGCAAAAATAAACGATGTATCTATTAGTAGTTTTAAAAGAATCCTAAAGAATCTAATTTCAAGAAGAAATTATAGTGACACTATCCCTATAGGATGGTGACGGTATCCTTTATGTATAGTGACGCTATGTTAACCGGATAGCGTCACTATATTTTTTCGATTTTTTTTCGGAAATTCTCAAAATTCCCAAATCTTTTCAGATTCTCCTCTCATCTTTGCATTATCAAATTAATAATAATAGTAAAAACCAATATTAAAAAACAACGATTATGAAAAAGTTAGTATTCTTATTAGTGTGTCTTTTCACTTTGCAAACAGTAGCTCGTGCAGATGACGACAAACCAATCCAGGTAACTCAAATGCCACAACCGGCACAGCAGTTTATCAAACAGCATTTTGCCGACAGCAAAGTAGCATTAGCCAAAATGGAGAGTGATTTCTTTTATAAAAGTTATGAAGTGATTTTCACGAATGGCGATAAAGTGGAGTTTGACAACAAAGGCAACTGGGAAGAAGTGAACTGCAAATATAGTTCTGTACCTACAGCAATTATTCCGGCAGCTATTCAGAAATACGTAACGACCAATTACCCTGATGCTAAAATTCTAAAAATTGAGAGAGATAAGAAAGATTATGAAGTAAAACTGTCCAACCGTACGGAACTGAAGTTTGACCTGAAATTTAATTTGATTGATATTGATTTCTAAACCTATTTAAATTGAACAAAGATGAAACTAAAGATTTATACACTTTTACTGGCACTAAGCGTCACATGGAGTCTGCAAAGTTGTGACAACGATGACGATGGTTCAATAGCTGTTCCTGCCGAACTTCAAAGTGCATTTTCATCCAAATTCCCTAATGCTGCAAATGTGAAGTGGGAAACTAAGTCTGGATATTATGTAGCAGATTTCTATGACGGATATGAAGCATCTGCATGGTTCACCCAAGATGGTAAATGGCAAATGACAGAAACGGACATTCCTTACAATGCATTACCACAAGCAGTAAAAATGTCTTTTGAGAACAGCGAATATGCCTCATGGAAGCGGGATGATATAGACAAACTGGAACGGACAGGCGTTGAAACTGTTTTCGTAATTGAAGTCGAAAAGCAGAATCAGGAGGTCGATTTGTATTATTCTGCTGATGGAACTCTGATTAAAAGCATTGTAGACACTGATGATGATAACAGCGAACATCTTCCTGTACAATTGACTGAAGCTATGAAAAACTTCATCAATGAAAAGTATCCGAATGCAAGAATCATGGAAGTAGACGTTGAAGATGATAGAAATGATTGGGATTTTGGATTTACAGAGGTAGATATCATTCATAATGGAATCTCAAAAGATGTATTGTTCAACCAGACTGGAAATTGGTATTCTACTTCATGGGAAATACGTCAGAATGAATTGCCTGAAGCAGTAAACAATACTCTCAATAATCAATATGGAGAATATCGTTTTGACGAAGCGGAGTATATTGAAAAAGCAGATGGTAGCATATATTATCGAATTGAACTTGAGAAGGGGGATGTAGATAAAGTAGTAAACATAGGCGAGAACAGTACTGTCCTTTCATAGGTCAAAGTGCATAATTCT
Organism: Bacteroides celer; assembly: GCF_002632415.2. NCBI lineage: Bacteria > Pseudomonadati > Bacteroidota > Bacteroidia > Bacteroidales > Bacteroidaceae > Bacteroides > Bacteroides celer. The sequence goes on from NZ_CP178209.1 coordinate 2,965,729, forward strand.
GAAACATAATTCTCACAAACAACAAACGATGACATAATTCCTGGGGGATATGTCATCGTTTATTATTTTTTACTGCTCCTGTACACGTTTTCTTTTCACTGCCGATTTAGCAGTTTTATCAGTGATGCTGTCCGTTTGTTGCGGTTTCACCTTTTCAGCTTCTTCCCGTTTCCGCTTATTGCGTAACCGCCATTTATTCCAGAAATATAGATCACTCCATTTATTGAAATCCTTTTTATACATGATACCTACACCTTGTGTAGTCAAGTTTGTTTTTGTGTAATAACGGTCATTTGTCTCATTATAAGCCTTCAAACGAATATCTCCCGAACGGGTAATCAGCCATTCTGCTTCAAAGTCTCCTACAAAGTTAGTATTAGCCATCGGATTATCCCGATAACCGAAGTTTCCGTTTATCAATAAACGGTTATTCAATAATTGTCCCGACAAAATACCTTCTACTTCCATGTCTGTCCAACCCTTATCACCCGTACTCAAATTCGTACCGATATTCCAGTTATTCGTTTCAAAGACCTGTGAAAGTGCATTGTTCAACTGGCCGGAGAGAGTAGATGAGAGCACCGATGACATCACATTCGAATTCTGATTATTATTACGGGCATCTTCCGTATAGAACTTGCCAATACCCAGCAAATAAAGAATCTGCATATTCATTTGCTCTTCCGTACTGATATAATTACGTACCAATGTTTGTATTTCATCTCTTTCATTCGGAAGCTCAATACCCAGTTTGATAGTCGGTCGTACCAGCATACCACTTAGATTCATGATACAATTTACACGCACATTGGGTTGTTGTATAATAGCCGAAGCATCCGGTATCAAATCATTCAAAGAGGCAGAGTTCACTGTATATGAAGCTTGTATGTCCATGTTAGCATCCAAAGGTGCACCATTGAACGTTATTGTACTTCCATCTTTGATAATAAAGTCTTTACGAATCACTTCCTGCAAACTAAATTTATATACTCCTTGATTGATCCGGTAATTACCAAACATTTTCACATCGCCCTTATTATAAAATTCCGTCCGGATATTTCCCGTACCTTTTCCGCTGATATAATCTCCGGCAATAGGGTCCATAATGATTCGCATGGTGGCATCGGGAGTTGCATCCACGAGAATATTCAAACGGATATCTGTTTTCTGCTCTTCCTCCTCCTGACGTTTTTGCTGTATTTGTTCGTAATATGAGATTACTTGAACAGAATCCTGGATAGTACGACGAGGTGTTTTATCCACGAATTTGATAAACTGATTGCTAGTAGCCGATGCTACACTACCATTAATATAGGTAAAGGTAGTATTTCGATTTGTAGTCATGGCCACATTTACATCGAGCCCCTGTATGGCGTTTCCAGAGAGCAATACATTCCCGGTACCATATACCGTACCATAGAAAGGCATATCTGTCGATTCTTTTGTGTTCATCACAAGCATATTATTTGCCTGTATCTCGAAACGATAGTTTAGGTTCTTAAAATGCTGGAAATGCAAATATCCATTCATTCTCCCCGAATGCCCTTCCATATCAGAGATATGTATATTATTGAATGTCAATCCGGTAGGAGCCAAATGAATAGTATCTTTTACCGCAAAATGTGTGTTTAAAATATCAAAATTCATGGATGCATCTGTCATAACCGCACCATCCAGGTTCAATCCTTTAAATTTTCCATAGAAATGTACTTTTCCTGTTCCTCGCCCTTTAATATCATTGGCAATAGACTTCATATAATGTTCGAGGAATTTCAGATTCAATTCATTTGCTTCAATATTTAAATCAAGTCCGCTCTCGGGTTTTAATGGATAAATAATACCCGTGACACGCGACGGAGAAGGAGATATATCCTGAATGGATGCATCCAACCGGATACCTCTGTTTTCATTATCCCACTCACCATATATATCCAGTTCACCCAAACGACCGTGATTGAGTGAGAAATTCTTTATAAATAAACGGGTATTCATGATAGGCTTTTTAAACACTCCGCTTGCATAAGCCGTTCCTGTTGCATCGCCCTCAAAATTTACATCGTCGGATATACTTGCAATATCAAATACATATCCCATATTTATATCCTTTAGATCAACCTTTACAGTATCTTTAGGATTCTCGGAAAGCCGGCCGTTAATACGTACATACCTATCCTGATGACTAAAATAGAAATTATTCACATCCACTCGTCCAGAATCGACCACCACCTGCGAAGGATGTATCTTCCAGAGAGTATCATTTAAAATAACATCAGTAGGCTTCACATCCACCATCGCTTTCAACAATGACTTTTCTCCGCTTGTACGTAGAAATTTGGCAACAGCTGCTAATTTCCCGCTATATGTTGCTGCAGCATTATTTCCCCAATCCAAAGTCGTACTGACATTGTCATCTTTAGCTTGTGCATCCAGAGATAGATTGACTGCCCCTTTCTTTTTCAAATTAGTCAGACGAACCCGTGCACGAATATGATCTGCCGGATTCTCGCACAGAATCATACCTGACTCAATATAGTTGTTCTTATATTGCAGACGGGGAAAATATCCCTCTATACGCAAGCGTTGTAAAGCATCATTAAAATATCCCTTCAACGTAGAATGAGTATATACCGTTAACGGTATATCAAATATCGTAGATAAAATGTCCGTATTATATATATGTATATCAAACAAAAAGTTATTATGGGTTTCAATCGGCTTCTTGGGAGGTAATATCAAAGACGGCACATATTTCCGCATAATATTCAGAATACTGGCAGGCAATGTGTGATATTGGAATTTTCCCTCTATGCTTGCTTTCAGGAATTCGGAAGTCAATCTAAGCTGATTTTCTCCATTTTGTTTGGTTGCCCGGATATTCATATTCTGCATGAAATATGCTTTATCCGGAGCTGTAAATTCCAAGCTATCCACATTGATTTCTCCAATCATCTCATCCACTGATCCACCTGTAAAATTGGCTTTCAGTTTTAAAGAGAACTCTGCATCAGGATATTTGGTCGTAAGATTCAAATCATGTGGGCGTACTTTATTGACTACTGCAAGAAAATTAAAAGTAGGAACTTTGGATGCAACATTTACGTCTCCATTCAGATAAATAGAGCCATTAGGATCATCCAACGCAATCTTTCCATTAAATCCGCCTTGTTTGTATTCTCCGTCCAGTGTGATATTTTCATATCTATATCTGCTATAATCTATCGAAGCAATCAGTCCTTTCAATTCTACGGCAGGCAAGTGGTCAGCAATATGCCGGCCATGTACATCCAGATTGAAAGTAATTTCTCCCAATTCCTCATTATCCAATAATTTACCTAGTTGAAAATCCTCTGTTTTGACAGCTCCGGAATACGCAAACAATCCTTTTGTCTTATCAGAACTCAATTTTAAGTCGGTCTTTACATTTCCAAGACTCGTTTGTAATTGTCCATAAGTAACTAAGTCCGTGAAGTATCCCGAAATTTCTCCCTGGAAACTCACGTTGCCCAAACGTTCGAGAAGAGGAGGAACTCCATTATAATTAGGACTCAAATTACGCACTAAAAAACCGACTCCGCGGGTATTGGCCGAAAGTTCGGAAAGAGTTCCATATACATACGCATCTTGTGGACGCGATAAGTCCTGAAGCGATACATCTCCTCGCAGACGGAACTGACGGTCATCGGCTGTAATCTCCAGATGCGAACAAGTCAACTGATCCACAGTTCCCTTCACCTCCATATCCAACGTCACCGGTTCCTTGAAATGCGAGAGGATAGGGACAAAAGGAGAAATATCTTTTAAAGTAACTTGCGATGGCAAAGTACGGAAAGAGAAATGCACCTGTTCTGTAAAACGGTCAAAAGCTTTCAAACTATCATACTCCAAATGAATGGTATCAAGCTTGAGAGAGGTTTCGGGCAATTCTATTGTAAAATTATCAATGTTTGTCTGCTTGTTATTGGCAACCAGTTTCAAACTCATTTTTTTCAAAGAGAAGCCGGATGCTTTTTCATCAAGGCTCAATCGCTTGATCCCTAAATTCAAAGAGTCCTTACTTAATGCCTTCAGCGATATATTAGCGATGATATTTTGAAGCTGAATATGCTTAGCGTTAAATTTCCCCGGTGTTTCTTCTTCCGACAACACATGATAAGACATCCTTCCACGACGAATCAGGATGGAATTAATACGCAAATCAAGGGAGTTTTCTTTCTTCACGGTATCTTTGGAAGCAAAAGCATCCAAAACAAACTTAAAATTAGGAGGGGAATCCGGAGTCTCTTTCCGGAGATTGATATTAAATCCGAAAAGCTGGACACTGCTAATGGATATCTTTCCTTTAAAAAAGGGCATAATATCGAACTTGGCAGACAAACGTGTGACTTTGAGCATTTCCTGACCACTCTGATCGTCAAGCAATACATCATCAATAATAATACGGTTCAATAGACCCATATTAATTCTACCAATCACTACCTTTGTATTTAAAACTTCAGAAAGTTCTTCAGCTACAAATACACTCATTGCTTGCTGAATGTTTGGTATATTCAGCAAAACAATAGTCCCGATATATACTCCCAGTACAATACCTACTACCCAGCGTACAGTCTTTTTCAGCGTTCTGATATGCGATAACTTTTATTTTGCGAACAAAAATATAAAATAGTTCGTTACGAATCGTAGTTTTATGATTACTTTTGCACCGTTTAATAGTTTAAATACTTATGAGTGCAATAATTTTAGGAATTGAATCCTCCTGTGACGATACGTCGGCAGCCGTAATCAAGGATGGTTATTTGCTGTCAAATGTGGTATCAAGTCAAGCCGTACATGAAGCATACGGTGGAGTAGTACCCGAGTTGGCTTCACGGGCACACCAACAAAACATCGTACCGGTAGTACATGAAGCATTAAAACGTGCCGGCGTCACCAAAGAAGAGTTGAGCGCGGTAGCTTTCACTCGCGGACCGGGATTGATGGGGTCTTTGCTTGTTGGAGTCTCCTTTGCAAAAGGATTCGCTCGTTCTTTAAACATCCCAATGATTGATGTTAATCATTTGACCGGACATGTTTTAGCTCATTTTATTAAAGCGGAAGGAGAAGAAGAGAGACAACCTGTTTACCCATTTCTCTGTTTGCTGGTATCTGGAGGAAATTCACAAATCATACTGGTCAAAGCCTATAATGATATGGAGATTCTTGGACAGACTATTGACGATGCCGCAGGTGAAGCTATTGATAAATGCTCTAAAGTGATGGGACTTGGTTATCCCGGCGGACCGATCATTGATAAACTGGCTCGTCAGGGAAATCCGAAAGCTTTTACATTCAGCAAACCGCATATTCCTGGTTTAGATTACAGCTTCAGCGGATTGAAAACTTCCTTTTTATATTCATTACGCGACTGGTTAAAGGAAGATCCTGATTTCATAGAACACCATAAAGTAGATCTTGCAGCATCATTGGAGGCTACTGTAGTGGATATTCTGATGGATAAATTACGAAAAGCCGCCAAAGAATATAAGATTAACGAAATAGCTGTGGCCGGAGGAGTTTCTGCAAATAATGGATTGCGTAATGCTTTCCGGGAACATGCCGAGAAATATGGCTGGAACATTTTTATCCCTAAATTCAGTTATACGACTGATAATGCAGCCATGATCGCCATTACCGGATATTTCAAATATCTGGATAAGGACTTTTGTTCTATTGATCTTCCGGCTTATTCTCGTGTGACGTTATAATTGGGTATACCTTATTATATATAATAGGATAAAAACTAAGAAGTATGTTTGCCGAAATAATAACCATTGGCGACGAACTGTTGATAGGACAGGTTGTCGACACTAATTCAGCCTGGATGGGGCAGGAATTAAATAAAATAGGCATTGAGGTTCTTCGTATTGTTTCAATCCGTGACCGGGAAAAGGAAATCTTGGAAGCGATTGATAATGCGATGGAAAGGGTGAATATTGTTTTAGTAACCGGAGGACTCGGACCTACCAAAGACGATATCACCAAACAAACTTTATGCAAATACTTTCATACAGAACTGGTTTTCAGCGAAGAAGTATTCGAAAATGTAAAACGGGTACTGGCAGGGAAAATACCAATGAATGCACTCAACAAAAGCCAGGCAATGGTTCCGAAAGATTGTACAGTGATAAATAATCCTGTAGGAAGTGCTTCTGTCAGCTGGTTCGAAAGAGATGGAAAGGTACTTGTTTCCATGCCGGGCGTTCCGCAAGAGATGACTGCCGTAATGACAGAAAGTGTATTACCTAAGCTGCACGAGAGGTTTCAAACGGATGTGATTATGCATCAAACATTTCTTGTACAACACTATCCGGAATCCGTATTGGCAGAAAAACTGGAACCGTGGGAGAGTGCTCTGCCAGAATGTATCAAATTGGCATATTTGCCTAAGCTGGGGATTATTCGTCTTAGACTGACAGGACGCGGACAAAACAGGGAAGAAGTAAAAGTTCTTCTTGAACGTGAAAAGGTAAAATTAGAGAAAATACTTGGTGAAGACATTTTCGGTGAAGAAGATACGCCATTGGAAGTTATAGTCGGTGAACTTTTAAAAAAGAAGAAATTGACCGTTTCCACCGCAGAAAGTTGTACCGGAGGCAGTATTGCCGCACGTTTGACCTCCATTGCCGGTAGTTCTGAATATTTTAACGGAAGCGTAGTAGCCTATTCTAATGAAGTAAAAATGGGACTTTTACACGTTTCCTCCGAAACATTGGAGCAACATGGGGCTGTCAGCGAAGAAACTGTGATTGAAATGGTAAAAGGTGCGATGAAAACACTAAAAACCGATTGCGCCGTTGCTACTTCAGGGATAGCAGGTCCTGGAGGGGGTACTCCCGAGAAGCCGGTGGGAACTGTTTGGATAGCCGCTGGTTATAAAAACGAAATTCGTACTTACAAACAGGAAACGAACCGCGGAAGAAGCATGAATATCGAAAGAGCAGGCAATAATGCACTATTAATGCTTCGTGATTTACTCAAATAAAGAAAAATAGGTGCCTGGAAGTGAATTATTTTAGGAAATTCTTGTTTTATACGGATAAAAGTGCTTACTTTGCGTCCTGTTTGAAAGAAGTATAGATATAAAACTATAAAAATAAGATAGAAATGTCGAAGATTTGTCAAATTACCGGAAAGAAAGCCATGATTGGCAACAATGTTTCACACTCAAAGAGAAGAACTAAAAGAACCTTTGATTTGAACTTGTTTAACAAAAAGTTCTATTATGTAGAACAAGATTGTTGGATCAGCCTTAGCATTTGTGCTAACGGGTTGCGTATTATCAACAAAAAAGGACTGGATGCTGCGCTGACTGAAGCAGTGGCTAAAGGTTATTGTGATTGGAAAAGCATTAAAGTAATCGGCTAAACGTAGAGGAGAAAACTTACAATGGCAAAGAAAGCAAAAGGTAACAGAGTACAAGTGATTCTGGAATGTACAGAACACAAAGACAGTGGAATGCCGGGAACATCTCGTTATATCACAACTAAGAACAGAAAGAATACTACAGAAAGACTTGAGTTGAAAAAATACAACCCGATTCTGAAGAGAGTAACAGTACACAAGGAAATTAAATAATAAAGTAGTATAACCCATGGCAAAGAAAACAGTAGCAAGTTTGCACGAAGGTTCTAAAGAAGGTCGTGCTTATACCAAGGTTATCAAAATGGTAAAATCTCCGAAAACTGGAGCATACGTTTTTGATGAACAAATGGTTCCGAACGAAAAAGTACAAGACTTTTTCAAAAAATAATCGAAATAGCATATACGCTATAACTGCAAAATCCTCTCATTGGCGAACAATGAGGGGATTTTTTATTGCTTCTTTTTTTACTTTTCCAATCCTTTGTTATATCTTTGTAGCAAATGTATTATACAAACAAGTGTAAATATGGGATTTTTTAGTTTTTTTTCAAAGGAGAAGAAGGAAACTTTAGATAAAGGATTATCTAAAACCAAAGAGAGCGTATTCAGTAAAATAGCTCGTGCTGTGGCTGGCAAGTCAAAAGTAGACGATGAAGTATTAGATAATCTGGAAGAAGTGCTGATTACATCTGACGTCGGCGTAGAAACAACTTTAAATATTATCAAGCGCATCGAAAAACGTGCAGCTGCAGATAAGTATGTAAATACTCAGGAACTGAATCTTATATTACGTGACGAAATAGCAGCTCTGCTTACTGAAAATAATTCGGGTGATGTAGCTGATTTCGACGTACCCATCGCAAGAAAACCTTATGTCATCATGGTTGTGGGAGTAAATGGGGTAGGTAAAACTACGACCATTGGTAAACTGGCTTATCAATTCAAGAAAGCAGGTAAATCCGTTTATCTGGGAGCCGCCGACACTTTCCGCGCTGCAGCTGTGGAACAGCTAATGATTTGGGGAGAACGGGTAGGAGTTCCCGTAGTCAAACAGAAAATGGGAGCAGATCCCGCATCTGTAGCTTATGACACCCTTAGTTCGGCTGTTGCCAATAACGCAGACGTGGTTATTATTGATACAGCCGGTCGTCTGCACAATAAGGTGGGCTTAATGAACGAGCTGACCAAAATTAAGAATGTGATGAAGAAGGTGGTACCTGATGCACCGGATGAAGTTTTATTGGTACTGGACGGTTCCACCGGACAAAATGCATTTGAGCAAGCCAAACAATTTACTTTGGCGACGGAAGTTACCGCTATGGCCATCACTAAGCTTGATGGAACCGCCAAAGGTGGTGTTGTGATTGGTATTTCCGATCAATTCAAGATTCCTGTTAAGTATATCGGACTAGGCGAAGGCATGGAAGACTTACAGGTATTCCGTAAAAATGAATTCGTTGATTCCTTGTTTGGAGAAAATGCATGAAAAGAAAGACAATAGATATAATTACTTTAGGATGTTCTAAAAATCTGGTTGACTCCGAGCAGCTAATGCGCCAATTGGAGGAAGTCGGATACAGCGTAACTCATGACACTGAAAATCCGCAAGGAGAAATTGCGGTAATCAATACATGTGGTTTTATTGGTGATGCCAAAGAAGAATCCATAAATATGATTCTGGAGTTCGCTGAAAGAAAGGAAGAAGGGGATTTAAAGAAACTTTTCGTGATGGGTTGTCTTTCCGAACGCTATCTCAAGGAATTAGCTGTTGAGATACCACAGGTAGATAAGTTTTATGGGAAGTTTAATTGGAAGGAGCTTTTACAGGACTTGGGAAAGGTCTATCACGATGAATTATATATCGAACGGACATTGACAACTCCCCAGCATTATGCTTACCTGAAAATTTCAGAAGGATGTGATCGTAAATGTTCTTATTGTGCTATCCCTATTATTACAGGACACCATATTTCCAAACCAATGGAAGAAATTCTGGACGAAGTACGATACCTGGTATCGCAAGGCGTGAAAGAATTTCAGGTGATCGCACAGGAATTGACTTATTACGGCATAGACCGGTATAAGAAACAAATGCTTCCGGAATTGATTGAGCGTATTTCTGATATACCCGGGGTGGAATGGATTCGCCTGCATTATGCCTATCCAGCACATTTCCCAACAGATTTATTCCGGGTTATGCGCGAACGTGACAATGTATGTAAATACATGGACATTGCCCTTCAGCACATCAGTGACAATATGTTGAAGTTAATGCGCCGACAAGTGAGCAAAGAGGATACTTACCAATTGATCGAACAATTCCGCAGAGAAGTGCCGGGCATTCACCTGAGGACGACTTTAATGGTAGGACATCCCGGAGAAACCGAGGAAGACTTCGAGGATCTCAAAGAATTTGTACGTAAAGTACGTTTTGATCGAATGGGTGCTTTCGCATATTCCGAAGAAGAAGGGACTTATGCTGCAGAGACATACGAAGATTCTATTCCACAAGAGGTTAAACAAGCCCGACTTGATGAATTGATGGATATCCAGCAAGGTATTTCGGCAGAGTTAAGTGCAGAAAAGATCGGTAAACAGATGAAAGTGATCATCGATCGTCTGGAAGGAGATTATTATATCGGACGGACAGAATTTGATTCACCGGAAGTAGATCCGGAAGTATTGATTGATCGTTCAGAGAGAGAACTTAAGATCGGACAGTTTTATCAGGTAGAAGTGGTGAATGCGGACGATTTTGATTTATATGCAAAGATTATAAATGACTATGAATAATAAGGAATTTACATCCGAACTAGCGGAAAGATTGGGATACACAATCAAGGATACTTCCGAATTGATGAATTCTTTGTTGTCCAGTATGACACAAGAATTGGAAGAAGGTAATGTGATTGCAATTCAAGGATTCGGTTCTTTTGAAGTGAAAAAGAAAGCGGAACGGATTTCAATCAACCCGGCAAGCAAACAACGCATGCTGGTTCCACCTAAATTGGTATTATCGTATAGACCTAGCAATACATTGAAAGATAAGTTTAAATAAATATTTCCCGTTATGAATGAAAGACTAACAATTCAAGACCTTACTGACTTATTGGCAGCCAAACATAGCATGACCAAGAAAGACGCCGAAGCGTTTGTTAAAGAGTTTTTCCTCTTGATAGAACAAGCCTTGGAGAACGAAAAGACTGTAAAAATCAAAGGATTGGGAACTTTCAAACTTATTGATGTAGATAGCCGGGAAAGTGTCAATGTCAACACAGGCGAGCGTTTCCAGATAAAAGGACATACAAAAGTCTCATTTTCTCCGGATGCAAATCTAAGGGATACGATAAATAAACCTTTTGCACACTTTGAGACTGTTGTATTGAATGAAAATACAATTCTGGAAGATACTCCGATAGAAGAGACTGAGGAAGAAGAAACAGGAGAGGAAGCGTCAGCACAGGCAGTCTTGAATGAGATGGGGGATGACTCTGAAACTACTGTGATAGAAGAAAATGAAGGTACTGATGATGGTCTTTCGGAAGAAGAGCCGATTCAGGAAGAGCAAATAGCCAGTCAGCCACTTGTGGAAGAGTCCATTGAAGAACCTGCTATTACTGAGGAATCTGCAATAGCACAGGAATCGACAGAACAGACGTCTCCTAAAGAGCCCGAAGAAGCCATTACAGAGACTGATATCGAAGAAAAGGTAGAACAGCTGGAAGATGAAGAGGTTCCGGAAGAGGAAGTGATAATCAATGAGCAGCAAGCAGCATTTATAGAAGAAGAAAAAGAAGAGATCACTGCCGAAAAGATTATAGAGCAAGAGCTTCTAAAAGCAAATCTGCAACCTGTGACTCCTATAGTGCCTCCTGCTGAAAAAGAAACGATAAAACCGGTCCAACCGGAACAAGTATCCCAACCGGTTTCTAAAAAGACAGCCCCAGTGAAGGAAAAATCTCCTGTACCTTATTTAATAGCTGTTATTGTAGTCGTTTTGTTATTATGCGGAGGTGTCATTCTTTTTATTTATTATCCGGATTTATCCTCTTCTTCATCTGACAAGAATGCACTGGATATGCCGCCTGTGACCACTCAACCCGTTCAACCGGAAGCGCAGCTTTCTGATACGATTGCACATAAGGATACTACAAAGGTAATAACGCCTGATGTATCCAAAGTCGCTACCACGACACAACCGGTTGCCAAAAAAGAAGAAGCTATTCCTGTCAAAGCAGAACCTCAAACGGTTACACAACAACCTGCTACTTCTGCCTATCTGGATTCAGCATCTTATAAGATTACGGGAACCAAGACAAAATATACAATCAAAGAAGGAGAAACTTTGACTAGGGTTTCCTTGCGTTTTTATGGTACAAAGGCAATGTGGCCATACATTGTGAAACACAATCCGAAGGTTATTAAGAACCCCAACAATGTACCGTATGGCACAACTATTGAAATACCAGAACTTACAAAAGAATAAGTAGTTATAATCCATTCACCCGACCATGCAAATCCTGTATTGGTCGGGTGAAGTGTTATGGATGTACAAAAGCGTATGAAAGTACCTTAATCTAAAGATTTCGCATTGTTTTTTAATAAAAATTAGTTGCAATCGTTAATTATATGGCGTACTTTTGGGGCAAAATAAAAAGCCTTATGACACAGGCAAGGCTTACATAAAATTAATGGGATTTAAATAATAAAATATTAAGTATTTATGGCTGAATCAATTGATATCCGCGAGCTAAATGAGCGGATTGAAAGACAAAGTGCTTTCGTTACCAATCTTACGACAGGTATGGACCAAATCATTGTTGGTCAGAAACATTTGGTTGAATCACTGCTTATCGGATTACTTTCCGATGGCCACGTCCTCTTGGAAGGTGTGCCTGGTTTGGCGAAAACTTTGGCTATTAAGACACTCGCTTCTCTGATTGATGTGAAATATAGCCGTATCCAGTTTACGCCGGACTTATTGCCTGCAGACGTTATCGGTACAATGGTTTACAGTCAGAAAGATGAATCTTTTAAAGTGCAGCGCGGACCTATTTTCGCAAACTTTGTATTAGCTGATGAAATTAACCGTGCTCCTGCAAAAGTACAAAGTGCTTTGCTGGAAGCAATGCAGGAACGTCAGGTTACTATTGGTAAAGAAACATTCATGTTACCGGAACCTTTCCTTGTATTGGCAACTCAGAACCCTATCGAACAGGAAGGTACTTATCCGCTTCCTGAAGCACAGGTTGACCGTTTCATGCTGAAAGTAGTCATTGATTATCCGAAGTTGGAAGAAGAAAAATTGATTATTCGTCAGAATATCAATGGTGAGAAGTTCAATGTGAAACCTATTCTAAGAGCGGATGAAATTATTGAAGCACGTAAGGTTGTTCGTCAAGTCTATCTGGATGAGAAGATCGAGCGTTATATTGTAGATATCGTATTTGCAACTCGTTTCCCTGAAAAATATGATCTCAAGGAACTGAAAGATATGATCGGATTCGGAGGTTCACCTCGTGCGTCTATCAATCTGGCTTTAGCTGCTCGTACGTATGCATTCATCAAACGTCGCGGCTACGTTATTCCGGAAGATGTACGTGCTGTAGCACACGATGTTCTTCGTCACCGTATCGGATTGACATACGAAGCTGAAGCTAACAACATGACTTCGGACGAAATCATCAGTAAGATTCTGAATAAGGTTGAAGTACCCTAATTTGTAGTTATAATACAGTCAATAAGTAGTCATAAATATCTATGCATGACTACTTAACTACCTACTAATTAACTACTGTATAAATGGAAACAAGTGAAATACTAAAAAAAGTTCGCCAAATTGAAATAAAGACACGAGGATTGTCTAACAATATCTTTGCAGGCCAGTATCATTCGGCTTTCAAAGGTAGGGGTATGTCATTTTCGGAAGTCCGTGAATATCAATTCGGTGATGATATACGTGACATAGACTGGAATGTGACTGCGCGCTTCAATAAACCTTATGTGAAAGTGTTTGAAGAAGAACGTGAACTGACAGTTATGTTAATGGTTGATGTTTCCGGAAGTTTGGAATTTGGTACGATCAAGCAGTTAAAGAAAGATATGGTGACGGAAATCGCTGCTACTCTTGCTTTCTCTGCCATCCAGAATAATGATAAAATAGGTGTGATTTTCTTTTCAGACCGGATAGAGAAGTTTATTCCTCCCAAGAAAGGACGTAAACATATCTTGTATATTATCCGTGAATTAATTGATTTCCAACCGGAAAGCCGTCGCACAAATATTCGTCTTGCCTTGGAATATTTGACAAACGTAATGAAAAGGCGTTGCACTGCATTTATCTTATCAGATTTTATTGACCAGGAAAGCTTTAAGAATGCGCTGACCATTGCTAACAGGAAACATGATGTAGTAGCATTGCAAGTATACGACAGGAGAGTCAGTGATCTTCCTCCAGTAGGACTGATGCGAATCAAAGATGCAGAAACTGGGCATGAACAATGGATTGACACTTCTTCCAAAGCTGTACGCCGGGCACATCGCGACTGGTGGATACAAAAGCAGACTGAACTGAACGATACTTTTACCAAAAGTAACGTAGATGCTGTATCCGTCAAAACCGATCAGGATTACGTAAAGGCATTGTTGAATTTATTTGCCAAACGAAATTAATGGAATCAAAGATGAATAGAAATATTATTCTGATAGCATTATTAGGTCTATTGTTTGTCAGTAAAGCAGTAGCACAGTCTGTTACAGTAGAAGCAAAAATTGATTCACTGCAGATACTGATCGGCGAACAGGCGAAAGTGCAACTGCAAGTAGCCATGGATGCCAAACAGCGTGCTATTTTTCCTGCTTACACTGATACACTGGTAAGAGGTGTGGAAATTATAGAAACAGTCAAACCAGATACCCAATTCCTGAATGATCGTCAGCGGATGGTGATTACGCAGGAGTACATTATCACTTCTTTTGACTCTGCTCTATATTATCTCCCGCCAATGCCAGTTACCGTAGATGGGAAAGTGTACAACTCCAAAGCTCTCGCATTAAAAGTATATTCAATGCCGGTTGACACCTTACATCCGGACCAGTTCTTCGGACAAAAATCTGTGATGAAAGCTCCTTTTGCATGGGAAGACTGGTATGGATTGATCGCTTGTTCATTCTTGGCTTTACCTTTGCTTGGTTTGCTGATCTATCTGATTGTTCGCATACGTGATAATAAACCGATTATCCGTAAAATTAAAGTTGAACCTAAATTGCCGCCACATCAGGCTGCAATGAAAGAGATAGAACGTATCAAGACAGAGAAGGTGTGGCAGAAAGGGCAATCGAAGGAGTACTATACCGAACTTACCGATGCTATTCGTACATATATTAAGGATCGTTTCGGATTTAATGCATTGGAAATGACTTCTTCTGAAATAATTGATCAGTTACTGGAAATGAATGATAAAGAGGCCATATCAGACCTAAAACTATTGTTCCAGACTGCTGATTTAGTGAAGTTCGCCAAGCATAATCCTCAGATGAATGAAAACGATGCCAATTTGATTAATGCCATTGATTTTATCAATGAGACCAAACAACCGGAAGAGGAAAATCAGAAACCGCAACCAACGGAAATCACTATTATTGAGAAACGTTCTTTACGTGTTAAAGCTATGCTGATTTGTGGAATTGCATTGTTATCAGCAGCATTGATCGGTACCTTTATATATATAGGTCTACAGTTATACAATCTTTTTGTATAAAGGATGTATAGCTTAATACTAAATAGTAAACTGTTAAATCATAAATAAAATGGTTTTTGCCAATATTGAATATCTGTTTTTGCTATTATTGCTTATACCGTATATTGTATGGTATATCCTGAAGCAAAAGAAAAGTGAAGCAACTCTTCAAATTTCAGATGCCCGGGTATATGCGCATACACCTAAAAGTTATAAGAATTATTTGTTGCATGTTCCATTTCTATTACGCTGCCTTGCTTTAGTACTGGTTATTTTGGTTCTTGCACGCCCGCAAACTACTAATAAGTGGCAGAACAGTGAGATAGAAGGAATTGATATTATGCTGGCTATCGACGTTTCTACCAGTATGCTGGCTGAAGACTTGAAGCCGAACAGACTGGAAGCTGCTAAAGACGTAGCTGCAGAGTTTATCAATGGACGTCCCAATGATAATATCGGTATTACATTATTTGCAGGAGAAACTTTCACCCAATGTCCGTTGACTGTAGACCATGCTGTATTGTTGGATATGATACATAATATCAAATGTGGTCTTATCACTGACGGTACTGCTGTCGGTATGGGTATTGCAAATGCTGTAACCCGCTTAAAAGATAGCAAAGCGAAATCCAAAGTTATTATCCTATTGACGGATGGTACAAATAACAAGGGAGATATTTCGCCTATGACAGCGGCAGAAATAGCAAAAAGCTTTGGTATTCGTGTATATACCATCGGAGTAGGTACCAATGGAATGGCTCCTTATCCTTATCCAGTCGGAAATACGGTGCAATATGTAAGTATGCCGGTAGAAATTGATGAAAAGACATTGACAGAGATTGCCGGAACGACAGATGGTAACTATTTCCGGGCTACGAGCAACTCGAAGCTTAAAGAAGTATATGAAGAAATTGATAAACTGGAAAAGACGAAACTGAATGTAAAAGAGTATAGTAAGCGGGACGAAGAATATCATTGGTTTGCTTTAGCAGCTTTCCTCTGTGTCTTGTTGGAAGTACTATTACGTAATTCGGTACTCAAGAAAATTCCATAAGGATGTTTGTCAATCGTTATTTGCCAATCATAAAATAGTAAGAAGATGTTTCGATTTGGAGAACCTACATATTTATATTTATTGTTGCTATTACCTTTTTTAGCAGCTTTCTACTTGTATTCCAATTACAAGAGGAGAAAGAATATCCGACATTTCGGAGATCCGACTTTGTTGGCTCAGTTAATGCCTGACGTATCCAAATATCGTCCGGATGTAAAATTCTGGATTATTTTTGTTGCTATTGGTTTGTTCTCCGTATTACTGGCACGCCCTCAATTCGGTTCAAAACTGGAAACGGTTAAACGTAAGGGAGTAGAGGTAATTATTGCTTTGGACATTTCAAACTCTATGTTAGCGCAGGATGTACAGCCTAGCCGTTTGGAAAAAGCAAAAAGATTAATATCCAGGTTAGTAGATGAGCTTGATAATGATAAGGTAGGTATGATTGTATTTGCCGGTGACGCTTTTACACAGCTGCCAATTACAAGTGACTATATTTCCGCTAAGATGTTCTTAGAATCCATTAGTCCTTCGTTGATTTCTAAACAGGGTACAGCTATTGGGGAAGCAATCAATCTGGCAGCCCGTAGTTTCACCCCGCAAGAAGGGGTAGGTCGCACCATTATTGTCATTACTGATGGTGAAAATCATGAAGGTGGTGCAGTGGAAGCTGCCAAAGCTGCGGCAGAAAAGGGTATTCAGGTAAGTGTATTGGGAGTAGGTATGCCTGATGGCGCTCCAATACCGGTGGAAGGAACGAATGATTACCGCCGCGACCGGGAAGGTAATGTGATCGTTACCCGTTTGAATGAAGCTATGTGTCAGGAAATTGCAAAAGAAGGAAAAGGTATATATGTACGAGTAGATAAT
Source organism: Bacteroides celer (assembly GCF_002632415.2). NCBI lineage: Bacteria > Pseudomonadati > Bacteroidota > Bacteroidia > Bacteroidales > Bacteroidaceae > Bacteroides > Bacteroides celer. The sequence goes on from NZ_CP178209.1 coordinate 2,982,793, forward strand.
TCTAATTCAGCCCAAAAGGCCATCAATCAAGAAGTAAATAAAATGGCGAAGTCTGATGTAGAGTCGAAAGTATATACGGAGTTTAACGAACAATTCCAGGCTATTGCATGGGTTATTCTACTATTGTTATTGGCAGAAATCTTAATTCTGGATCGCAAAAATCCTTTATTTAAGAACATTCACCTGTTTTCTAATAAGAAATAGTTATACGTATGTTAAAAAGTAAATATATTCTATTCGCTGTATTTCTGTTAGCGGCAGCTGGTGTATCGGCTCAGAAAGCAGAACGCGACTATATCCGTAAGGGAAACCGTCTGTTTAATGATAGCGTATTTGTTGATGCAGAGGTGAACTACCGGAAGGCCTTGGAAGCTAATCCCAAGTCTACGGTATCCATGTATAATCTAGGAAATACCCTTTCGCAACAGCAAAAGTTTCAGGATGCCATGGAACAATATGTATCGGCCAGCAAAATAGAAAAAGATAAAATGAAACTCGCCCATATTTACCACAATATGGGAGTAATTTTCCAGGCTGGTAAAGACTATGCCAAAGCTGTAGATGCATATAAAATGTCACTGCGTAATAATCCTACCGATCATGAAACCAGGTACAATTTGGCTCTCGCACAGAAAATGCTGAAAGACCAACAAAATCAGCAGAATCAAGATCAAAATCAGGACCAAAACAAAGATCAGCAAAAGCAAGATCAGAAACAAGACCAGAATAAAGACAAACAGAAGGATCAGAAACAAGATGAAAAGAAAGATCAGCAGCAACCACCGAGATCTGAAAAGAAACAAGACAATCAGATGTCGAAGGAGAATGCTGAACAATTACTGAATTCTGTCATGCAGGACGAGAAAGATGTGCAGGATAAAGTGAAGAAACAACAAAAAGTTATGCAAGGCGGTCGCTTGGAAAAAGATTGGTAATATAAAGTTGATGATATAAATTTCATAAGCAATGAAAAAACTGATTATTATATTGATGGCATTGATAGCATATAGCACTCATGTGTTTGCTGATAAGGTGTCTTTTACAGCTTCTGCTCCTGATGCAGTGGTAGTAGGCGAACAATTCAGGCTGTCGTATATTGTAACTACACAAAAAGTGAAAGATTTTCGGGCACCATCAATCAAAGGTTTTGATGTATTGATGGGTCCAAGCCGTTCACAACAAAGTAGTACTCAAATAGTGAATGGTAATGTTACATCTACTAGCAGTATTACATTTACATACATATTAATGGCTAATAATGCCGGAGAATACACAATACCCGGTGCCTCCATTGTTGCCGATGGTGACCAAATGGTGTCAAACTCAGTAAAGATTAAGGTATTGCCACAAGATCAAGGTGGCAATAACGGGCAAAATAATAGTAGTAGTGGTTCTATACATTCCTCATCTAGTACAAGTGTCTCTAATCAGGACCTTTTTATTATGGCAAGTGCCAGTAAAACAAATGTGTATGAACAGGAGGCTTTTGTCCTGACCTATAAAATATACACCAGAGAATCCAACTTACAACTTAATAATGCGAAATTGCCCGACTTCAAAGGTTTCCATTCTCAAGAAATAGAAATGACAACTAATGCAAGATGGACTCCGGAGCATTATCAGGGACGTAATTACTATACAACGGTTTATCGCCAGTTTGTTCTCTTCCCACAACAATCAGGAAAGCTATATATTGATCCGGCACAGTTCCAGATGACTATCGGAAAACCTGTGCAATCAGATGATCCTTTTGATGCCTTCTTCAATGGAGGAAGTAATGTCATTGAAATTAAAAAAAATATTTCCACTCCTAAGATAGCAATAAATGTCAATCCGCTTCCTACGGGTAAACCTGCAGATTTTTCAGGTGGAGTGGGAGAGTTCAATATATCTTCTTCTATCAACAGTAAGGAACTGAAAACCAATGATGCTATTACTATTAAACTGGTAATATCCGGTACAGGTAACCTGAAGTTGATTTCTAATCCGGAAATTAAATTCCCGGATGATTTTGAAGTATATGATCCCAAAGTAGACAATCAAGTCAGATTAACCCGGGAAGGACTCACAGGCAATAAAGTTATTGAATATTTGGCAATTCCGAGACATGCCGGAACATATAAGATTCCGGGAGTATCTTTCAGCTATTTTGATATTCGCTCCAAGTCTTACAAAACACTGAAAACAGAAGATTATGTAGTAAATGTTGAGAAAGGTGCAGGTAATGCGGATCAAGTAATTGCTAACTTCACGAATAAAGAGGACTTGAAAGTATTAGGTGAAGACATCCGTTATATCAAACAGAATGAAGTTACTCTCCAACCTAAAGGAAGTTTCTTCTATGGTTCAATGACATATTGGTTGTTCTATATCATTCCGGCTCTTGCCTTTATTATTTTCTTCATTATTTATCGTAAACAAGCTGCTGAAAATGCAAATGTTGCTAAAATGCGTACGAAAAAAGCAAATAAAGTGGCAACGAAGCGAATGAAGCTTGCAGGAAAATTACTCTCCGAAAATAAAAAAGATGCTTTCTACGATGAGGTATTAAAGGCATTGTGGGGATATATAAGTGACAAACTGAATATTCCGGTATCTCGTTTATCTAAAGATAATATTGAAGAGAAACTAAGAAATCACGGAGTAAATGAGGAACTGATCAAAGAATTCCTGAACGCATTGAATGATTGTGAATTTGCCCGGTTTGCTCCAGGTGATGAGAATCAAGCTATGGATAAAGTTTATTCTTCTTCAATAGAAGTAATAAGCAAAATGGAGAATTCAATAAAACATTAACCCAGAAGAGATTATGTCATGAAAAAGATATTATTTTTTATATTATTATCAATGTCGCTTACTTGTTTCGGACAAGATTCGTTAAGCATTGATACTAGACAAACGAATGGAGTTGATTCTATCCACGCTTCGCATACCACATTTTCCAGTAATACACTGGAAGATGCAACAAAAGCTGAAGGAGATTCCGCATATATAAAAGAAGATTATGCAGCAGCTATTCAGATATATGAAGCATTACTGAAAAATGGAGAAGCTGCCGATGTCTATTACAATCTGGGAAATAGTTATTATAAAATAGGGGAGATAGCGAAAGCTGTTTTAAATTATGAGCGTGCTCTGCTATTACAACCAGGAAATGGTGACATCCGTGCTAATCTTGAAGTGGCACGTGCAAAAACAATAGACAAGGTTGAACCTGTTCCTGAAGTGTTCTTTGTTTCATGGATCAAGTCTCTGACAAATAGTATGAGTGTAGATGCATGGGCCACATGGGGGATTGTCTCCTTTATTCTATTGATTATCGCTCTCTATTTCTTTATATTCTCCAAACAGATTATGTTAAAGAAAATAGGATTCATATCAGGACTCATTTTGCTGATTGTCACCATTTGCTCTAATCTTTTTGCTTCGCAACAAAAAGAACATTTGGTTAATCGAAGTGAGGCGATAGTAATGAATCCGAGTGTAACAGTACGGAGTACTCCAAGCGAAAGTGGAACTACCTTGTTTATTCTCCATGAAGGGAGAAAGGTAAGTGTCAAAGACAACTCCATGAAAGAATGGAAAGAAATTCGACTGGAAGATGGAAAAGTCGGGTGGGTACCAGCTTCTGCTATCGAGGTGATATAAAGGTCATTAATAGATTTTATATATTCAAGAAAAAAAGATAAGCAAATAATTTGTTTTATCTTTTTTTTTGCTTAAGTTTATAGCGTAATAAAAAAATCACATAGTATTAACCATTAAATTTATGAGACATGAGAACAATAACGTTTAATGAACTTCGTAAAATTAAAGATTCATTGCCTAGCGGTAGCATGCATAGAATAGCAGACGAACTTGGTTTACATGTAGATACAGTGCGAAACTTCTTCGGAGGACACAATTTCAAGGAGGGAAAAAGCGTCGGAATACATCTCGAGCCCGGTCCAGATGGTGGGCTTGTAATGTTGGATGACACGACCGTTCTTGATCGGGCTTTAAAAATCCTAGATGAATTGAATATGAGTATGCAAAAAGAACAGGCTACCGAATCTGTGCAAGTTTAAAATATAACAAACTGAATCCCAATTGAATCAAACAATTGGGATTTCTTATTTGTTTTCACCTTATAAAATGTACATTTATGGAAGACAAATTAGTAACCCTGGCCATTCTGACATACACCAAAGCGCAGATCTTAAAGAATGTCTTGGAAAATGAAGGTATAGAAACCTACATTCATAACGTTAATCAAATACAACCGGTTGTTTCATCGGGAGTGCGTTTACGAATTAAAGAAAGCGATCTGCCACGTGCTTTGAAAATAACAGAAAGTTCTACATGGCTGTCTGAAAGTATAGTGGGAGAGAAGGAGCCCAAAGTAAAAGATAAATCAAATAAGATTTTAATTCCCGTCGACTTCTCTAATTATTCGATGAAAGCATGTGAATTTGCATTCAATCTGGCAAAAACAGAAAATGCAGAAGTCATCCTGTTGCATGTCTATTTCACGCCTATTTATGCATCGTCGTTGCCTTATGGGGATGTTTTCAATTACCAGATTGGAGATGAAGAATCTGTAAAAACGATTATCCAAAAAGTCCATTCTGATCTCAATGCTTTATCAGAGAAGATAAAAGAAAAAGTTGCATCAGGCGAATTTCCCAACGTTAAATATAGCTGCATCTTACGTGAAGGTATTCCAGAGGAGGAAATCTTAAGATATGCTAAAGAACAGCGTCCTATGGTTATCATTATGGGTACCCGAGGCAAAAATCAGAAAGACATTGATTTAATTGGTAGTGTAACCGCTGAAGTTATTGACAGAAGTCGCACGCCTGTATTGGCTATTCCGGAAAATACACCATTTAAACAGTTTAGTGAAGTAAAACGGATTGCCTTTATTACCAATTTTGATCAAAGAGATCTAATTGCTTTCGAGGCATTCTTTAATACTTGGAAATCATTCCATTTTTCTGTATCTTTGATACACCTTACAGATTCTAAAGATACCTGGAATGAAATAAAACTAGCAGGTATAAAAGAATATTTTCACAAGCAATATCCGGGGCTTGAAATTCATTATGACGTAGTGATGAATGATAATTTATTAAAAGGACTTGATCAGTATATCAAAGATAATCATATAGATATAATCACTTTGACTTCTTACAAAAGGAATATATTTGCTCGATTATTTAATCCAAGTATTGCCAGAAAGATGATTTTTCATTCAGATACACCATTGCTTGTTATTAACAGCTAGCTGATCAAATCAGGCAAAAAATGAGCATCCAAGATTAGGGAATAATATATATTATGTTTAATAGAAAAAGGAGTAATATAATGACCTTACTCCTTTTTCTATTTTTATTTAAATGAAGAAAATTACTTGTTCCACTCAAGTCCATATCAAATATAAGATTTTTCAATTACTACTTTAAATTATATGAATAAAAAAGAAGACTACTATTTCTAGTAGCCTTCTTATATTTTTTCAGAAAACGATCTTACTTCATCATCTTATCGATTTCTTCGAATTCAGGTCCCATATTCAAGTTATAGTAAACTCTGTAAAGACCTTGCAACCATAAATCTTGTTGATCGGGTTTTAAAGCTCTGGCTTTTTCATAGAATGGTTTAGCTTCTTCGTAGAATTTCTTAACCACAGCCTGTGCTTCAGCATACTTAGGATCATTGATGTCCGTTGTTGCTTTATCAGCATAATCCTGTGCTTTCATCAAATATACCAAACCTACATTAGAGTATGCTTCTGCATATTCCGGATCAGCAGCAATAGCTTTTTTGTAGTATTCGATTGCATTATCATATTCTTTCATATTATGATAAAGATATGCTTTTACATACAAATACAACTTGTTATTAGGATCATTAGCTAACATTCTATCAGCAAACTCCATAGCTTTAGAAGCTTGATTAGAACTATTATAATAATCAACCAAATTAGCGAAGAAATAATCATTTCCAGGGAACTTAAGGATGCCCTCTTCCAAAGACTTAATCCATGCAGCAGTATCCCCTTTAGCCTTGTAAGCATCAGCCATCAACTGCATTGCAAATTTGCCACCATCTTTATCAGATAAAGCCATAGGAGCATATTTGATAATTGCATCTTTATCACCCACTCTATCAGCAGCTAATGTTGCGTAATAAGCAATTTGCGGAATAAGAGTATCATTTTTAGCCAATTCTTTATCAGCTAACATCGGATAAGAAGCTGACTCCACATAGGTTGCAAAAAACTTCAAAGCTTCTTTATTCTTGTCCAGATTGAAATACTGAATACCACCATTAATCAAATTTGGACGTTCAGCCAACATACTGGAAGCATTAGCCTTCCGATATTTGTTTTTAACTTTTCCCTTTTCATTAGGTATTTCCGCTAATTCATCACACTTATTATAGTACTCATACATTTTCAAAATACTATTGTATACTTTCAATGTATCATACGGCTTTTTCAAAAAAGCATTTTTCATTTGCTCCTCATTGATACGTCTCTGAATAAATCCAGCAACGTCCCATGTGTCAGCAAGATCCTTCGTTTCAGGATTCTTCATAGCTTCCTTAATAAGCTGTTCAGCCTGCTTAAAATTAGGTTTTACGTCATTAGCCATGCTCTTTGCTTCCTTTACATTCTTCATTTGTGCGAATGAGAAGCTAACAGCCATCAATAAAACCATCGAAAATAATACTCTTTTCATGATTGTTGTTTGATTAATTATTAATATTATGTCTATTCCTCAATTTCGTTATTGCTTTCGTTTTCATTTACGTCCGCTACATCAATATCAGGAGCATCAGCATTCGGATCACTCACGATTGTACCCTCTGCCTCTTCTGCCGGAATTTCATCTTCAAGACTTTCTGTCATAACCTTACATACTGAACCAATCTGGTCGTTACGTTTTTCAAGATTTATCAGACGAACGCCTTGAGTAGCACGGCCCATTATACGAACATCCGCTACCTTCAAACGAATAGTGATACCAGACTTATTGATAATCATCAAGTCATTTTCATCGGTTACTGATTTGATTGTTACCAACTTACCTGTCTTTTCGGTAATATTCATAGTCTTCACACCCTTACCTCCACGGTTCGTTTTACGATAGTCCTCAATTTCAGAACGTTTACCATATCCTTGTTCAGAAACTACCATTACAGATTCTGTCTCCAAATCTTTAATACAAATCATTCCTATTACTTCATCCTGACCATCATTATCCAACGTAATACCACGTACACCTGTTGCTGTACGTCCCATTACACGAACTGCTGCCTCATGGAAACGAATTGCACGTCCATTGCGGTTTGCAATGATGATTTCATTATTTCCATTCGTCATACGAACTTCAATTACGCTATCATCTTCACGGATAGTTATAGCATTTACACCATTCTGACGGGGACGAGAATACTGTTCAAGCAATGTCTTCTTTATTACACCTTTCTTAGTACAGAATAATACATAGTGACTATTGATGAACTCTGAATCCTCTAAACTCTTCACACGCAAGTATGCAGTTACATTATCATCTGAATCAATATTCAACAAGTTCTGAATAGCACGGCCCTTAGAATTCTTCGTTCCTTCAGGTATTTCATATACTTTCAACCAATAACACTTACCCTTTTGTGTAAAGAACATCATGGTATTGTGCATAGTAGCAGGATAAATATGCTCAACAAAGTCTTCATCACGGGTTTCCGTTCCTTTCGAACCTACTCCACCACGATTTTGTGCACGGAATTCGGTCAATGGTGTACGTTTAATATACCCCATATGAGAAATTGTAATAATCATCTGATCATCTGCATAGAAGTCTTCCGGATTAAATTCCTCTGAAGAATAAACAATTTCAGAACGACGTACATCTCCATATTTCGCTTTAACTTCTAACAATTCCTCTTTCATTACCTGACGGCATACTTCCTCATCAGCCAGAATACTTTCCAAATAAGCTATTTGCTTCATTATTTCTTCGTATTCTGCATGAAGTTGATCCTGCATCAGACCAGTTAACTGACGCAAACGCATTTCTACAATTGCGCGAGCCTGAATTTCTGTTAGGTTAAATCGCTCAATCAAGCCTGTTATAGCATCATTCGGAGTTTTTGCAGCACGAATGATACGAATTACTTCATCAATATTATCCGAAGCAATGATCAGACCTTCAAGAATGTGCGCACGCTCTTTCGCCTTACGAAGATCGAACTGAGTACGACGAATAACAACTTCGTGTCTATGCTCAATGAAATATTTAATTAAATCTCTTAGATTCAACGTTTTTGGACGTCCATGAACCAAAGCCACATTGTTAACGCCAAAAGAGGTCTGCAAAGCTGTCATTTTATAGAGTTTATTCAACACTACACTTGCATTTGCATCACGTTTTATGTCAATAACAATACGCATACCATCACGGTCAGACTCATCGTTGGCATTTGAGATACCTTCTATCTTCTTATCATTTACAAGATCAGCAATATATTTAATCAGTTCGGCCTTATTTACATTATAAGGAATCTCTGTTATTACGATCTTGTCATGTGTTTGTCCGCTTTCAATTTCAGCTTTCGCACGCATAATTACACGTCCGCGACCTGTCAAATATGCTTCGCGTACCCCACTCACACCATATATATATCCGCCAGTAGGGAAATCCGGTGCTTTGACAAATTCCATCAGTTCCTCTACCGTAATTTCCGGATTATCAATATATGCATCACATGCTTCAATCACTTCCGAAAGATTATGAGGAGGCATATTGGTAGCCATACCAACAGCAATACCGGATGCTCCGTTCACCAGAAGGTTCGGGATACGCGTCGGCATCACCTTAGGTTCCACCAGTGTATTATCAAAGTTAGGTTCAAAATCAACGGTTTCCTTATACAGGTCATCCATCATTGCTTCACCCAACTTATTAAGACGAGCTTCTGTATAACGCATAGCAGCAGGGCTATCACCATCCACAGAACCAAAGTTCCCCTGTCCATCTACCAAAGGATAACGCATTGCCCATTCCTGCGCCATACGTACCATTGCAAAATAGACAGAAGAATCCCCATGAGGATGATACTTACCAAGTACCTCACCCACGATTCTCGCTGACTTTTTATAAGGTTTGTCTGAAGTATTGCCTAATTCCATCATTCCGTATAAAATTCTACGGTGAACAGGCTTAAATCCATCTCTAACATCCGGAAGGGCACGCGAAACGATGACCGACATGGAGTAGTCAATGTACGATGACTTCATTTCCTCCTCGATGTTAATCTTTATAATTCTGTCTTGTTCAAGCATTTAAAATGATTATTAATTATACATTCTACGGTTTGTGAAAAACCACGCTAAAGTACTACTTTTCCCCGATATACGAAAGTTTTTAGAAAGAAAGTTTTATCATGACCGGGACGATAACCCACTAAACTTTAAAATACGAAAATAAAAAGATAAAAACGATAAATATAATATGGAAAGATAAATAACATCGGCAAAAAAGAGCCTGTTATTTGTTATACCTTATATATATAATACAAATACACTGTTTTTATGGCACGCCATTTGTAGATATAAGAAATAAAGCAAATATTGCAATACAAACTTGATTAAATGCGTATATTTGCCAGTGAATAACCCTTAGAAGAAGAGGAAAAAAGTATGAATAATCAATTCTCACAAAGAGTTTCCGACATTATCGTCTATAGTAAGGAAGAAGCGAATCGGTTGAGAAGTAGGTATATAGGTCCCGAACACCTGCTTCTGGGAATACTCCGTGACGGTGAAGGAAAAGCTATCGAGATATTGTCTAAACTCAACACCAATCTGGCTGCTATAAAGCAACAGATTGAAGCTCAGCTGAAGGCAGAAGCTGATGATATGTTATTGCCTGATGCAGAGGTACCGTTATCTAATGATGCGGCAAAAATATTAAAAATGTGTATTTTAGAAGCTCGTGGAATGAAAAGTAACATCGCTGATACAGAACATGTATTATTGGCTATTTTAAGAGAAAAAAACAATATGGCGGCTTCCGTACTTGAAGCAAACGATATAAACTATGTGAAAGTACTGGAGCAAGCTACATTGCAGCCGGATATCAATTCCGGTATGGGCTTTTCGGAAGACGATGAGGATGACGAAGAAATGTCTTCTCCTCGTTCCGGCAGAGGTGGTTCGGATGAACGCCAACAGGCGCAAACCGCTTCCAAGAAGCCGTCTAATGATATGCCGGTACTTGACAATTTTGGTACTGACATGACAAAAGCGGCAGAAGAAGGGCGGTTGGATCCTGTCGTGGGCAGAGAAAGAGAAATCGAACGTTTAGCGCAGATCTTAAGTCGGCGCAAAAAGAATAACCCGATTCTGATTGGTGAACCCGGTGTAGGAAAATCAGCGATTGTTGAAGGCCTTGCATTGAGAATCATTCAGAAAAAGGTTTCACGTATCCTGTTTGATAAACGAGTCGTTGCTCTTGACATGACTGCTGTTGTAGCGGGAACAAAGTATCGTGGACAATTTGAAGAACGTATCCGTTCCATTCTCAATGAATTGCAGAAGAATCCGAATGTTATATTATTCATTGATGAAATTCACACGATTGTTGGTGCAGGCTCTGCAGCAGGTTCTATGGATGCTGCCAATATGTTAAAACCAGCATTGGCAAGAGGAGAAATACAATGTATCGGTGCCACCACTCTTGATGAATATCGTAAGAATATTGAGAAAGATGGCGCTTTGGAACGCCGTTTCCAGAAAGTAATCGTAGAACCGACTACTGCTGCCGAAACTCTGCAGATTTTGCGTAATATCAAGGATAAGTATGAAGATCATCACAATGTGTATTATACGGATGAAGCATTGGAAGCATGTGTCAAGCTGACAGACCGCTATATCACAGATCGTAATTTCCCTGATAAAGCCATTGATGCTTTAGATGAAGCCGGCTCACGTGTACATCTTACTAATGTCAATGTACCCAAAGAGATAGAAGAACAGGAAAAACTGATCGAAGAAGCTAAAAATAAGAAAAATGAAGCTGTAAAATCGCAGAATTTTGAACTTGCAGCTAGCTTCCGCGATAAGGAAAAAGAGCTTTCTATCCAATTGGATGAGATGAAAAAAGAATGGGAAGCCAATCTAAAAGAAAACAGGCAAACTGTTGATGCAGAAGAAATTGCCAATGTTATCTCAATGATGTCAGGCATTCCAGTACAACGAATGGCACAGGCTGAAGGCATCAAGTTAGCAGGTATGAAAGAAGATTTGCAAGCTAAAGTCATCGCACAAGACACGGCGATAGAAAAGTTGGTCAAAGCCATTTTGCGAAGCCGTGTAGGACTCAAAGATCCTAATAAGCCCATTGGCACGTTTATGTTCTTAGGTCCGACAGGAGTTGGTAAAACTCACCTAGCAAAAGAGTTGGCCAAGTATATGTTCGGTTCTGCCGATGCACTGATTCGTATCGATATGAGTGAATATATGGAAAAGTTCACTGTTTCACGCTTGGTTGGGGCACCTCCGGGATACGTAGGATATGAAGAAGGAGGCCAGCTGACAGAAAAAGTGCGCCGTAAACCATACTCTATTGTATTGCTTGATGAAATAGAAAAAGCACATCCGGATGTATTCAATATCCTGCTTCAGGTAATGGATGAGGGTCGTCTGACTGACAGTTATGGCAGAATGGTAGATTTCAAAAATACCGTTATTATCATGACTTCCAATATCGGAACCCGCCAACTGAAAGAATTTGGACGTGGTGTTGGTTTTGCGACACAAAGCCGCCTGGATGATAAAGAATTCTCGCGAAGTGTTATACAAAAAGCTCTAAATAAATCATTCGCGCCTGAATTCATCAATCGTGTAGATGAGATTATCACGTTTGATCAACTTTCTCTGGAAGCGATAACAAAGATTATAGACATAGAGCTAAAAGGATTGTACGATAGAATAGAATCTATTGGTTACAAGCTTGTTATTGAAGATAAGGCGAAAGAATTCATCGCTAGCAAGGGATATGACATACAATATGGCGCCCGTCCTTTGAAGCGCGCAATTCAAACCTATCTGGAGGATGGTTTATCCGAGCTCATCATTTCCTCGTCTTTAAAAGAGGGAGATACTATTCAAGTAACCCTTAATGAAGAAAAAGGCGAATTGGAGATGAAAGTTGTTTCTCCGGAATAGAGTTATTTCCTGAATAAGAAAATAATTTAATATGCCATAATGTCAGACCTTCGGGTCTGGCATTTTTTTTGTCTCTGTATGGACAAATATCAATTAAAATTAATCAATAGATAAACTAAAAAAATATACGTATTATGCAAAAAGGTAATATTGGGGTTACAACAGAAAACATTTTCCCTATCATTAAAAAGTTTTTGTACAGTGACCATGAAATTTTTCTGCGCGAGTTAGTATCCAATGCGGTAGATGCCACTCAGAAGCTGAATACGCTTGCTTCTATTGGCGAATTCAAAGGTGAACTGGGTGACTTAACTGTTCACGTTGAATTAGGCAAAGATACTATTACCATTTCTGACCGTGGTATCGGTTTGACTGCAGAAGAAATAGAGAAGTACATCAATCAAATAGCTTTCTCTGGAGCTAATGACTTCCTGGAGAAGTATAAGAACGATGCAAATGCCATTATCGGACATTTCGGACTTGGCTTCTACTCTGCCTTTATGGTTGCAAAGAAAGTGGAGATTATCACTAAATCATACAGAGACGATGCAAAAGCCGTAAAATGGACTTGTGATGGCAGCCCTGAATTCACTATTGAAGAAATAGAAAAAGCCGACCGTGGATCAGATATCATCTTATACATTGATGACGACTGCAAAGAATTCCTCGAAGAAGCACGTATCTCCGAACTTCTGAAGAAATATTGCAGCTTCCTTCCTGTTCCTATTGCATTTGGAAAAAAGAAAGAATGGAAAGACGGCAAACAGGTAGAAACGGCTGAAGATAATATAATCAATGATACCACTCCTTTGTGGACACGCAAACCTAGCGAACTTTCGGATGAAGATTACAAATCATTCTATAGCAAGCTATATCCGATGTCTGATGAACCACTCTTCTGGATTCACCTGAATGTGGATTATCCATTCCATCTGACTGGTATTCTCTACTTCCCGAAGGTAAAGAGCAATATAGAATTAAATAAGAACAAGATTCAGTTATATTGCAATCAAGTATATGTAACAGACTCTGTTGAAGGCATTGTACCAGACTTTCTGACTTTGTTACATGGAGTAATAGATTCTCCGGATATTCCGTTGAACGTTTCCCGTTCATACTTGCAAAGCGACTCAAACGTGAAGAAGATTTCAACTTATATCACCAAGAAAGTTTCCGACCGTTTACAGTCTATATTCAAGAATGATCGTAAGCAGTTTGAAGAAAAGTGGAACGACTTGAAAATATTTATCAATTATGGAATGCTCACACAAGAGGATTTCTATGATAAAGCGCAAAAATTCGCCCTTTTCACCGATACAAATGACAAACATTACACATTCGAGGAATATCAGACCCTTATTAAAGATAACCAGACAGACAAAGATGGAAATCTAATCTATCTGTATGCAAATAACAAGGACGAACAATACAGCTATATTGAGGCTGCAACCAATAAAGGCTATAATGTCTTGCTCATGGATGGCCAGTTAGATGTAGCTATGGTAAGTATGTTGGAGCAAAAGCTTGAGAAATCCCGTTTCACCCGTGTAGACAGTGATGTTGTTGACAATCTGATTGTAAAAGAAGACAAGAAAGGTGAAACTCTGGAAGCCAACAAACAAGATGCAATCACAACAGCCTTCAAGAGCCAATTGCCTAAAATGGATAAGGTTGAATTCAATGTGATGACGCAAGCGTTGGGAGAAAATTCGGCTCCGGTCATGATTACTCAAAGCGAATATATGCGTCGTATGAAAGAAATGGCAAATATTCAAGCCGGAATGAGCTTCTACGGCGAAATGCCTGACATGTTCAATCTGATCCTGAATTCAGACCACAAGTTGATAAAACAAGTATTGAATGAAGAAGAGAATGCCTGTCAAGCAGAAGTAGCTCCGATACTCTCCGAAATGGATAACGTCAACAAACAACGTAATGAGTTGAAAGACAAACAGAAGGATAAAAAGGAAGAAGACATCCCAACAGCTGAAAAAGATGAATTAAACGATCTCGACAAGAAGTGGGATGATCTGAAAAGCAAGAAGGAAGCTATCTTTATCGGCTATGCAAGCAATAACAAAGTTATCCGCCAGCTTATCGATCTGGCCTTACTTCAAAACAATATGTTAAGAGGTGAAGCTTTGAATAACTTCGTAAAACGTAGCATTGAGCTGATTTAATATCGCCCCTTTAAACATTACACATACTTCAAGAAAGAGCATTCAACGTTAAATACACGTTGTAATGCTCTTTTTCAATTTAAAACGATCGGCAAAATATCGATTAATTGAAAAGTATTGTATATATTTGAACACTTAATAGACAAAAAATTCAATTGTTTGATTTGGGTTATGAGAAAGATTTTTTTAGTGTTCATTACTTTATGGCTGATTATCCCGGCTATCCATGCCCAAAAAGTAGGACTTGTATTAAGCGGTGGTGGCGCCAAAGGAATGACGCACATCGGCATCATTCGCGCATTGGAAGAAAACAACATCCCTATTGACTACATTGCTGGTACTTCCATGGGAGCCATTATCGGCTCCTTGTATGCCATGGGATACTCTCCTGATGACATGGTAGAACTACTCAAATCGGAGGACTTTAAACGATGGTATTCCGGAGAAGTGGAAGAGAAATACGTATATCATTTCAAAAAGAATCTTCCCACTCCCGAATTTTTCAATATTCGTTTTTCATTCAAAGATTCACTGAAGAGTTTAAAACCTCAATTCCTGCCTACCAGTGTTGTCAACCCGATTCAAATGAATCTCGTGTTTGTTGACCTATATGCACGTGCTACGGCCGCTTGTAAGGGAGATTTTGATAAACTTTTTGTTCCTTTCCGTTGCATTGCGTCCGATGTGTACAATAAAAAACAGTTAGTCATGAAGGAAGGAGATTTAGGAGATGCCGTCAGAGCTTCCATGAGCTTCCCTTTCATGTTTAAACCCATTGAAATAGACAATGTACTGGCCTACGATGGAGGTATCTATAATAACTTTCCCACGGACGTCATGAGAGATGATTTTCATCCGGATGTCATTATAGGAAGCGTTGTATCCACCAATCCCACTAAACCCAAGGAAAATGACCTCATGAGTCAAATTGAGAATATGGTGATGCAGAAAACCGACTATTCTATTCCGGACTCTATGGGGATTTTAATGACGTTCAAATATGACAACGTCAATCTGATGGATTTTCAACGCATCGACGAATTACATGATATAGGATATAATCGAACCATCAGCATGATGGATTCTATCAAAAGCCGTATCCATCGGCGTGTGAATCTGGACAATATTCGTTTAAGGAGAATGGTATACCGTAGTAATTTCCCGGAACTACGTTTTAAAAATATCATCATTGATGGAGCTAATCCACAACAACAGGCATATATGAAGAAAGAATTTCATAAGTCGGATAACAAAGAATTCACCTATGAAGATTTAAAGCAAGGTTATTTTCGATTGCTATCAGATAAAATGATTTCAGAAATCATACCGCATGCAATTTATAATCCGGAAGATGACACCTATGATCTGCATTTAAAAGTCAAACTGGAAAACAACTTTGCTGTACGGCTGGGAGGTAACATATCCACCTCCAATTCGAATCAGATCTACCTGGGACTTAGTTATCAGGACTTAAACTACTATGCCAAAGAGTTTATTCTTGACGGGCAACTTGGAAAGGTATATAACAACGTGCAATTTATGGCAAAAATAGACTTTGCCACTGCCATTCCTACCTCGTATCGTCTTATAGGTTCGATCAGTACTTTCGACTATTTTAAGAAGGACAAACTTTTTTCGCGAAATAACAAACCGGCCTTTAACCAGAAAGACGAACGTTTCTTGAAATTACAGGTTGGATTACCTTTCCTTTCGAGCAAGCGAGCAGAGTTTGGAGTAGGAATTGCAAGAATAGAGGATAAATATTTTCAAAAAAGTGTCATTGACTTCGGAAATGACAAATTTGATAAAAGCCGCTATGATTTATTTGGTGGATCAATTAGTTTTAATGGAAGTACTCTTAATTCCAAACAATATCCTACACGTGGATACAGAGAAGCCCTTGTAGCCCAGATTTTCGTTGGAAAAGAACGATTCTATCCGGGCGAAGGAAGTACGACCAGTAACAACAAAGATCATCACTCCTGGCTGCAATTATCTTATATGAAAGAGAAATATCATAATATGAGTGAACATTGGGTTTTAGGATGGTATTTGAAAGCCCTGTATGCCTCCAAAAACTTCTCCGAGAACTATACGGCCACAATGATGCAAGCTGGAGAGTTTTCTCCTACATTACATAGCAAATTGACTTACAACGAAGCCTTTCGTGCCAATCAATTTGTCGGAGCCGGCATTCGGCCTATTTACCGTTTAAGCCAGATGTTCCATCTTCGGGGAGAATTTTATGGTTTTATGCCTATTTATCCAATCGAAAAAAACTCGTTGAATAAAGCATATTACGGAAAAGCTTTCTCCAAGTTTGAATATTTAGGAGAAATTTCTGTTGTATGTCAATTGCCTTTTGGAGATATCTCTGCATATGTAAATCATTATAGCTCACCGAAAAGGGAGTGGAATGTCGGACTAAGTATAGGTTTACAACTATTCAATTATCGGTTCATAGAATAATTTTCTACAAAAAAAGTCGGTGAAAAGCTTGCTAATTCGGGAAAAGTCCGTATCTTTGCACCCGTTAAAACAAAATAACGGTCGCGTAGCTCAACTGAATAGAGTAGCTGACTACGGATCAGCCGGTTACAGGTTTGAATCCTGTCGCGATCACTTTTTTGAATTAACAGAATGGCCGCGTAGCTCAACTGAATAGAGTAGCTGACTACGGATCAGCCGGTTACAGGTTTGAATCCTGTCGCGGTCACTGAAAAATTTACAAGTTATATTATTTGAGGTCGCGTAGCTCAACTGAATAGAGTAGCTGACTACGGATCAGCCGGTTACAGGTTTGAATCCTGTCGCGATCACGAAATCCTCTGCATTTGATGCGGAGGATTTTTATTTTCCCCCATTTCATCGAAGAAATTAGCTATAACTAAACTAAAAGATTCAAAAGTCAGCCATTATAAACAAGCAATACATCCCCTCATATCCCTTGTTTTCAATACCCTCTTCACCTTCACCTTTCTTCCGGGCTCCCTACAAATAAGTCGTTTACGGGTGAAGGGCAACTCTTACACAGCCTTTTTACCTTGTTTGGAAATGAAATATGTCAATGGCTATTAGAATTCTTATCAAGCCCTCAAATAGCTATGCTTTAGATAGGCTAAAGCGTAGCTTTCCGTTCCCTAAAGCTATGCTTTAGAAAGGTGAAAAACCTGTATCAAAAAACGTAATTAATAAGAAATATACCTCTTTCACAATAGACAGCGGCCGTTTTAAAATAAATCATAGGCTGATTTAAAATAAATATCCCAATGATTGAATTCAATCATTGGGATATTTATTTTAAACACTTAGATGTTTATTATGAATTCCTCGCTGAAGAAGCATTAGCATTTAATATTCAACTCATTCAAAACCTTGCGTATTGCCTCAAATGTGGTAATACGAGTAGGAACCAGTGGCAACCGAAGTTTATTCTCGATCATACCCATGGCATTCAACATTGATTTTACTCCTGCCGGATTTCCATCAACAAACAATAAATTGAATAATTCCGTGAATCGATGGTGAATGGTTAATGCATTGGCAAAGTCTCCTTGAAGCGCCAGGCGCGTCATACGGCTAAATTCACGAGGAAAAGCATTACCGATTACTGAAATCACACCAACGGCTCCCAATGTAATAAGCGGAAAGGTTATACCATCATCTCCGGAGATTACATTGAAATTTTCCGGTTTATTTTTAATAATATCATCCATTTGCGTAATATTGCCGGATGCTTCTTTAATAGCAACTACATTCTTAAAATCACGGGCAATCCGCAAAGTAGTTTCAGCAGTCATATTTACCCCCGTACGTCCCGGAACATTATACAATACGATGGGAAGCTCCGTAGCTTCCGCAATCGCTTTATAATGCTGATAAATACCTTCTTGAGAAGGTTTGTTATAATACGGCACAACAGACAATATAGCATCAACTCCTGTGAAATCATCGTTTTTCAATGTTTCTACAATAGCACGAGTATTATTACCACCTACACCCAACAGAATAGGAATTCTTCCGTTAACGCGGTCAATTACCATCTTTTTTATAGTTTTCTTTTCTTCCTCGGTCAGAGTCGGTGTTTCAGCTGTAGTCCCCAGCACACACAAGAAATCCGCATTATTCTGTAATAGATAGTCCACCATACGCATCAACGCGTCATAGTCAACGCTCTCATCCTCTTTGAAAGGAGTAATCAGTGCTACCCCCATTCCTTTCAATTTAGTCTGTATCATGAGTTTTAATTATAATCTCTAATTTATTTAGCCACAAAAGTACGAATATTTTTCTTATCTTACGATATAAGTTTCAGAAATTCGTCTTCGCTTAATATGGTTATTCCAAGTTTTTTTGCTTTTTCAAGCTTTGCAGGTCCCATATTGTCCCCAGCCAGTATAAAACTTGTTTTCGCAGAAATGCTTCCTACATTTTTCCCTCCATTTTTCTCGATAAGCTCTTTATATTCGTCACGTGAATGATGGACAAACACACCGCTGATAACGATAGACTGTCCCGCTAACTTATCCGTATATCCTTTTAAATCTTCCTCGGTGCGATAAAGCTGCAGTCCGGCCTCTTTTAGCTTGGCAACTAACTCACGATTAGACTCATTCGCAAAATATGCAAGTATACTCTGGGCTATTTTTTCTCCGATTTCATCGATACTTACCAATTTTTCAAGATCTGCCTGTTGCAGATCATCTATATTCTCAAACGATTTTGCTATCTTTTTGGCCACAGTCTCACCAACAAAACGAATTCCCAAAGCAAAAATAACACGTTCGAAAGGAACGGTTTTGCTTTGTGCAATCCCCGTTATAATGTTCTCCGCCGATTTTTCTCCCATACGATCCAAACCTTTGATATCATCAGCTGTGAGTTTATATAAGTCGGCCGTATTTTTAATTAATCCCAAACGATAGAACATATCCACAGTTTCCGGTCCCAATCCATCAATATTCATAGCCTTTCGACTAATAAAATGCTCGATTTTGCCTTTGATTTGAGGAGGACACGCTGTTTCATTAGGGCAATAATGAGCGGCTTCCCCTTCATACCTGACTAATTTACTACCACATTCAGGACAATTGACGATGAATCGAACCTTCTCCCCAAGCATAAAACTACGTGCATCTTTATCTACCCCCGTAATCTTAGGAATAATTTCACCACCTTTTTCCACATAAACCATGTCTCCGATATGCAAATCAAGTCCTTCGATGATATCCGCATTATGTAAGGATGCACGTTTTACGACAGTTCCCGAAAGCTGTACAGGGTCCAGATTAGCTACCGGAGTGACTGCTCCGGTTCTTCCTACCTGATAGGTCACCTTATTCAATCGGGTCAATGCACGTTCTGCCTGGAATTTATAGGCAATAGCCCATCGAGGAGACTTAGCCGTAAAACCCAAATTTTTCTGTTGTCTCAAACTGTTCACCTTCAAAACAATCCCATCAGTGGCAACCGGTAGATTTTTACGTTCTACATCCCAATAGTTGATAAATTCAAAGACCTCCTCCAATGTCTGGCACTTACGCGTCAAATCAGAGATTTTAAAGCCCCATTTTGCCGCTTCCTGAAGATTTTCATAATGTCCGTCACAAGGCAGATTATCTCCCAATAAATAATATAAATAAGCATCCAGCTTGCGAGAAGCTACAATAGAAGAATTTTGCAACTTCAATGTACCGGACGCCGCATTTCTTGGATTGGCAAAAAGCGGTTCTTCACGTGCCTCTTTTTCCCGATTCAACTCTTCAAACACTTCCCATGGCATAAGAATTTCCCCACGTATCTCAAAAGAAGCGGGATAATTATCACCATGTAATACAAGCGGGATAGAACGGATTGTTTTCACATTATCCGTCACATCATCGCCTTTTTCTCCATCTCCACGGGTGACGGCACGAACCAACTTCCCATTTTCATAGGTCAACGAAATAGAAGTACCGTCATATTTCATTTCACAACAAATCTCGAAATCCTCATTTAGCGCTTTACGGACACGATCGTAGAAGTCCGTCACTTCCGCTTCCGAATATGTATTTGCCAATGACAGCATAGGATATTTATGAGCCACTTGCGTAAAATTCTTGTTCAAGTCGCTCCCCACGCGCATAGTGGGTGAATTTTCATCTTTATATTCCGGATGTGCTTGTTCCAGATCCTGAAGTTCACGCATCTTATCGTCAAACTCTTTATCCGAGATTTCAGGAGCATTCAACACATAATAATTATAATTATGCCGATGAAGTTCGGCACGCAATTCCTCTATTTTTTCTTTTATATCCATATTTCTTCGATTGTTTAAGGCAAAAATACATGTTTATCTTTGAATATTTGTACTTTTGCGAAAAATTAAAAGATTATGCGCATTGATATTATAACAGTTTTACCCGAAATGATTGAAGGTTTCTTCAATTGTTCTATCATGAAACGAGCTCAAGATAAAGGACTTGCAGAAATACACATTCACAATTTACGTGATTACACCGAAGATAAATATCGTCGTGTCGATGATTATCCTTTTGGAGGATTTGCCGGAATGGTGATGAAAATAGAACCTATCGAACGCTGCATCAATGCTCTAAAGGCAGAACGTGACTACGATGAAGTTATCTTCACGACCCCTGACGGAGAACAATTCAACCAACCGATGGCCAACACTCTCTCTCTGGCACAGAATCTCATTATTCTTTGCGGACACTTTAAAGGCATCGATTACCGTATTCGCGAACATCTGATTACTAAAGAAATCAGTATCGGCGATTATGTATTAACAGGAGGAGAACTAGCGGCAGCAGTGATGGCAGATGCTATCGTACGTATCATTCCCGGAGTCATCTCCGATGAACAATCCGCACTTTCCGATTCTTTCCAGGATAATTTGCTGGCAGCACCTGTATATACACGACCTGCTGATTATAAAGGCTGGAAAGTTCCCGATATTCTATTATCCGGGCATGAAGCAAAGATCAAAGAATGGGAACTGCAACAGTCCCTGGAACGCACCAGAAAACTTCGTCCCGACCTATTAGGGGAGTAAAATAAAGTGTAAATAAAAACGACGGTGAAGATTACGTAAATCCTCACCGTCGTTTTTATTTTATCTTCAATCTAAAGATTCTGTCCGTAGACAATTCCTCTAAACACGAACTTCTTTTTCATCTGCCACTACCTGCCTGTTTATACTTTCTTTATTTAAAAGAGAAATAGCATTTTTCTTGCAGACTTAATGCGAAGGGTTATTGTATGTTTTCAATTATACCTCAAGCGCACCAATTATTTCCTTTACAGACTTACATCCGTGTCTTTCCAGGTAATTATTTATACCATCTTCCACTTTAATAGTCACAGCAGGATCTATGAAATTTGCCGTACCAATTTGGATGGCCGTCGCACCTGCAAGCATGAATTCAACAGCATCTTTCCAGTCCATAATACCTCCCAATCCAATGACAGGAATATTTACCACCTTGGCAACTTGCCATACCATACGTAATGCGATAGGTTTTACGGCTGCTCCCGACATTCCGCCTGTTATAGTTGACAAAATAGGGCGTTTACGTTCCGCATCAATCGCCATACCCAGCAATGTATTGATTAATGACACGCTATCCGCACCACTTTCTTCTGCTGCACGAGCTATTTCAGTGATGTCCGTAACGTTCGGGGAGAGTTTTACGATAAGTGTCTTTTTGTAAGCTGAACGCACTGCTTTTACTACTTCTGACGCCCCTTTTGCTGACACACCAAAAGCCATACCACCTTGCTTTACATTAGGGCAAGAGATGTTTAGCTCTATAGCAGGAATTTTGTCAAGTTCATTAATGATTTCAGCTGTTTTTACATAATCTTCGATGGCAGATCCCGAAACGTTTACAATCATATTCGTTTGGATGTCTTTTATACGGGGATATATATGCTCCACAAAGTAATCAACACCCTTATTTTGCAGTCCTACAGCGTTTAACATCCCAGAAGGAGTCTCTGCCATACGCGGATAAGGGTTTCCTTCACGTTTGTGAAGAGTAGTTCCTTTTACAATAATACCACCTATTCGCGCTATATCAATGAAGTCGGAGAACTCTTCACCATATCCAAATGTACCAGATGCTGTCATCACCGGGTTTTTCATTTGTAATTCACCAATGTTTACACTTAAATCTGCCATAGTAGTTTATTTATATTAAAAACAGGACCTTCTTTACATACACACAAATGACCTTCTGTCGTATTTTCCACACAACATAAGCATGCTCCGATACCACAAGCCATTGTATTTTCCAAAGATACTTCACATTCTATCTGATTACTTTTGGCATATTTTGCCACAGCCACCATCATCGGTTTGGGACCACAAGTGTAAATCTGCTCAAATCGTACCTTATTTAATATAGAATGTTGGGTAACATATCCTTTTTCTCCATGGCTACCATCTTCCGTAGTAGTATATACCTCTCCATATTTGGCAAACTCTTCCAGCTGCAACAGATCTTTGTCGCTACGAGCACCTAACAGGAACGTAGGTTTATGGCCTTTTTTAGCCAACTGCTCACCTAAATAAAGCATAGGGGCTGTTCCGACACCTCCACCAACTAATAAGAGCTTATCAGAAGCCTCCAGAGGCATTGTATATGCATTTCCCAACGGAAGCACTACATTTATTGTTTCACCGGGATTAACCTCTGCCAAACGTCTTGTTCCATCACCAACCAGCTGGATCAGAAACCATACCTCATTTCGCTGTTTATCTACAAAGTTAATAGAAATGGGACGTCGTAAAAATGTAGTAGGCGAACCGTCCACCCGGAGTTCGGCAAACTGCCCAGGTAACATTTCGGGCAGTAATGACTGAGAGGTCAATTTTAGCAATACATAGTTTGCATTCAATCTGATATTCTCAGTCACTGTCAGATCTAAAATAAATTTCTTCATGTATGGATATAAAAGTATAAATTCGTATTCCGGATGCAAAGATACAGGAAATTGCTCAAACCACCGATTTTACTCTTCATTTTTCAGGTCGAAACGTCTCATAGGTGTTATCATCGAAAAATATTCTTATTTCCGTGATTTTCCTGGCAGGCTTTTCTATATACCTAATCTCTTGTTTTACAATCTCTTTGGGGGCATTTTCGGCGTTTCTTAACGGCATTTCCTTGCGATTTTCCGGAAGAGTCGGCTCTTTGGACGGATTTACGGGATTCTCGTCGAATAAAGAAGGCAGGTAATCGTGGTTAGAAGAAGAAAAGGAAGTTCCTTCTTCAGACACCATCATTTCGCCTTTACCATAAAGCAACCATTCAAGATTTACATAGTCATACTTTTGATGAACCTTCATAACGACCTCTAAGCTGGGTTTATTCCGATCGTTTAAAATATGAGAGAGAGTAGATTGTTGCACTCCAATTGTTTCAGCAAAAACTCTAGGAGGAACTTTTTCTCTTTCCATTATCATTCTGATTCTGTCTTTTATTTCCATACTACCTTCTTTATATTACAATTGTATGTGTTATGTATCTATTTCACAAAAATACGCACGATCTCATTGATTATACAAAGGTAAATATTTAGATTCACAAAAGCAAATTACAAATATAAAAATATCAATATTACAAAAGTATAGAGTATTATACAAATCGAATATTACGCTTGTATATAGAATAAAACGAGCTATTATAAATATATAGTTTCAGTTTAACTATAAAATGCAAAATACAGATATACAGATATATATATAATATAAATAAACCTCAAATAGGAGTATTCACAAATATACATACCACATAGAGAAGACTTTTATAGTACAAATTGACATAATAAACTATATAATGCTGGCTTACAATAAGATAATAGATATAAAAGCATTTGTTAATGCCCCAACAACTACATTTGTATATCAGGTGTTATTTTTGTAAATACACAAATATATTATTGTAAACACTAACCATTGATTACATTTGGAGTATATTCACATAAATATATTACACATTTGTAATTACATATATGCACAAAAGTAAATATTGATAGTTGCAAAAGCAATAAAAGGAAGGGAGCCACTCATACTTTACCAATGTATATTGCTATTTTTTTCTAATCATCCTTTACAATCTTCTCTAAAAAGAAAATCCTTGCAATATTTCCGTACCGATCTCCACTTATTTATTTTTTTTCAATTCTAGGAGGTTCATTTTTAGCATAAATAAATGAAAGACAAAGACTTACCACTATAATTCATATTCTATTTTTCTATTAAACTAGAAAAAATAGGCTTATAGTAATCAAATATACTCCTGGATTATCAAAATGACACTAATGGATGATTTTAGAGAAAAGAAAAAATCTCCATTCTCACTATAAAACGATACCTTTAAAATCCAAAATGCTTTTTTGATAAACTCAAGAATAAGTAAATTTTTCTCGTTTAAAAATTAAAGCTCCTATTTAAAAGAAAAAGTTTCCTTGAAGGTAGATCAATACAAAATTCTAAAAATAGACTTTGTGTAGTTCGTTAAATGGGTAAATCTATAAAACTATAAAAGGAGTAAATCTATTTGTAAAATAATCACTGGTATTGTGAAAGTCTTTTTTATAATGGAAGTAATTGCGGGAATACCAAAAAAAAGACATATACTTCCCGTTTCTATCTACGGTAAAAGTATATGTCTGATTATATAGGTAATTCTTAATCCTACTTAATGCAAAATTTTGAACACTAATTCACGAAGAATATCTCCATCTGTCATAGAACTATTTTGGACTCCTTTGGATTTTGCATCAGCATATCGTATTTCTCCAACAATTTGCATGGTCTTTACTCCGCTATATTTTCGCATTGCTACCATATAATCCCGAGCCTGCCAAGGAGTTCTTAACCCTAGCATATTTGCAATCCCTTGCTCTGATTTATCCGGTGCATAATAAGCCAACATTAGGTTGGAGTAAAAGCTGAATAATAAAGACAGCGTCATTTGGATCGGATTAGTTTTCGGATTTTCCTCAAAATATTTTATTATCTTATTTGCTTTCAATATATCCTTTTCCACTAAAGCACTGCGCAATTCAAAGTTATTATAATCTTTGCTTATGCCTATGTTTTTTTCTATCTGTTCAGGAGTTACGCGTTTTTGTCCGGCAGGTAAAGTGATAATCAACTTTTCAAGCTCTCCGGTCAGACGACTCAAATCTGAACCTACAAAATCAGCAAGCATAGCAGTTGCTTTAGGTTCCATATCAACTCCTTTCCGTTTCATATATGAAGCTATAAAACCGGGGAGTTGTGCATCCTTTATTTTTTTAGATTCAAACAGCACACCAACTTTGTCCACCTCGGCAGCCAGCTTCTTTCTACGATCCAACGTTCCATGCTTATGGCATATCACTAAAATGGTGGAAAGCAAAGGCTTTTGAAGATAATACGACAACTCTTCCATATTACGTACCGCCTGCGCTTCCTTTACTACTACTACTTGGTGTTCCGACATCATGGGATAACGCTTTGCAGCATTTATAATCGTTGCCACATCCACATCAGCCCCATACACAACAGTCAGGTTGAATTCTTTTTCCGTCTCACTCAACACATTATCCGTTATGTAATCTGCAATCAAGTCGATATAATACGACTCTTCTCCCATCAGGTAATAGATAGGGCGATACTGCTTTGCTCTCAATTCCTTGAGGATGTCATCACAGGTCAGTTCTTGTTTTGCCATATATAATTTTCAGAAAGACCGGATTACCAGTCAAATTTCAAGTGTTTAACAGTTTTCTTTTCATCAATAATCATACGCAAAGAAGCAATACCAATTTCAACATGCTCTTCCACATAATTTCTAGTAACCAAATTATCACTTCTATCTGTTTTTACTCCGTCGGGAGTCATTGGCTGATCGGACACTAATAATAATGCGCCGGTAGGAATATGATTGGCAAAGCCACAACTGAACAAAGTTGCAGTTTCCATATCAACTGCCATAGCCCGGGTCTTTTTCAGATATTCTTTGAATGTATCATCATGTTCCCAGATACGGCGGTTGGTGGTATATACGGTACCGGTCCAATAGTCACGACCTTTGTCACGGATGGATGAAGAAACGGCACGCTGCAACATAAATGCAGGTAATGCAGGAACTTCGGGAGGAAAATAATCGTTAGAAGTTCCCTCTCCACGGATAGCTGCAATGGGGAGAATCAAGTCGCCAAGCTGATTTTTCTTGTCGATGCCACCACATTTTCCCAAAAACAAACAAGCTTTGGGTTGAATAGCTCCCAGCAAGTCCATGATGATAGCAGCGTTGGGGCTTCCCATACCAAAGTTAATCATAGTGATGCCTTCGGCAGAAGCAGAAATCATATTTGCATCCCTTCCTAAGATGGGAACATTAAACTGATTTGCGAAAATCTCGACGTACTTGTTGAAGTTAGTCAACAGAATATACTCTCCAAAATCCTCCAGGTTACGTTTTGTGTAACGGGGCAGCCAATTAGCTACGATTTCTTCTTTTGTTTTCATAATTATCTATTAAATTTGTGCTCCCAATAATGGGAACCATTATTTAACTTACAAAAATAATAAATGTTATCGTTAAACCTACCAGTATTCGACACTAAAATAAACGTACGAAACGGAAAAAATGTAATTTTCGACGTAATTCGTAAACGATATGTCGCCCTTACCCCTGAAGAATGGGTACGGCAACACTTTGTTCACTTTCTTATTGCACACAAAGGATATCCGACTGCCCTCCTGGCCAATGAAGTAATGGTAAAGTTGAACGGTACTACCAAACGATGCGACACCGTACTTTATCGGAGGGATTTATCAGCCCGGATGATTGTGGAATATAAAGCACCCCATATCGAAATCACACAGGCTGTTTTCGATCAGATCACCCGGTATAATATGGTATTGAAAGTAGATTATCTGATTGTCAGCAACGGAATGCAACATTATTGTTGCCGGATGGATTATGAGAATCAGAGTTATACGTTCCTTCAGGATATTCCTGATTACAAATCTTTATAAAAATGTTCCGCTTCATTTGCCACAAAAAAACGTACTTACCTGCAAGAATAAAATAGCGTCACTATCCATTCAAGATAGTGACGCTATTTGCTTACTATGGTGACACCATCCCAAACAGATAGCGTCACTATATCAACTACCCTTTCAGATAGCCTTCAAACAGTTTTTTACTTCTATATGACAGTATCTTTCCCACCATCCTCATTTCCTTTCTTTTTGCTGAACCGCTCTTGCAATTTCTGCATCAATTCGTAGAAATTAGGAATATAAATGGTAGCCAATAAAGTGTTCATGGCCATACCGAATACAACAGCAGCACCCAATGCTATACGACTTTGTGCACCTGCACCGGTGGCGAATAACAAGGGCATCACTCCTAATACAAAAGCAAAAGAAGTCATCAGGATCGGACGCAAGCGGACATGCCCCGCTTCAAAGGCAGCTTCCCTAATTGAATTACCCTCGGCACGGAAATCACGGGCAAATTCCACAATCAAAATTCCGTTCTTTGCAGAAAGTGCAACCAACAGAATGATACCGATTTGCGTATAAATACTGACTGGAGTTCCCATAATCAGACAGCCAATCATGGCACCTAATAATGCTACCGGCAATCCGATGACGGCTGCTACCGGGCTGGTCCAACTTTCATACTGTGCAGCAAGTACCAGAAAAGCAACAATTAACGCCATAATCAGAACAATGGTAGTCGTATTCCCAGCCTGGGTTTCCTGATAGGCAACGGAAGTCCATTCATACCCAAACTCATCTCCCAGCTGTTCCTTAAACAATGCTTCCACTTCTTGAATAGCCTGCCCGGTACTACTTCCCGGAGCAACATTACAAGTCAGAGAAGCAGTCGAGTACATATTATAGCGGTTAATCTGGTCTTGGCCTAACTGTTCCTCCACTTTGGTGAAAGAAGAAAAAGGCACCATCTCTCCTGCCGAATTCGGCACGCTTAGCTTCAAGACATCATCAATTACCCGCTGTGCTTGATCGCGTGCCTCAATCTTCACCTGGTAAATACGGCCGAATTCAACAAAATCATTCACATAAGCCGCTCCCATATAATAGCCCAATGTAGAGAAAACATCGTTCAAGGCAATTCCCATGAACTGGACTTTGTCACGGTCGATATTCAAGAAATATTGAGGAACATTTGCCTGATACTGACTGGATACAGATGCTAAAGCCGGTTTCGAGTGATAAGAAGCAAGCAAGGCATTGATGGCCTGCTGCATTTCCGTCGGCCCCAGATTACGCCGGTCTTCCAACTGAAGCTGTAAACCACCGGATGCACCCAACCCCGGAATAGCCGGAGGAACCATGGCGAACACTTCCGCAGCCTGAATAGTCATATACGCTTCACCATTAAAACGGTTAACTATGGCGGCAGCCGTATGCTCCTTCCCTTTCCTCTCATTCCAGTTTTTCAGCACCACAAAATAAGTTGCGGAGTTGCTCTGTTCACCACCACCCATGATAGAAAAGCCGGAAATACCAATATAATTCTTTACTTCCGGATAAGAATCCAGAATACCGTTTATCTTTTCTCCCACTGCTTGCGTACGCTCAAGGCTGGCGGCAGGCGGAAGTTGAACAACAGCAATAAAATATCCGTCATCCTCGTCCGGGATAAAAGTTGAAGGCCAATGCATAAAGAGCAATAGAGCAATAACAGTTAAAGCGCCATAAGAAGCGAGAGCCATTCCCGGACGTTGAAGCAACCATTTGACAATTTTGTCATATACCCCTTGCGTCTTGTCATAAGCCTTATTGAAACCTTTATATATAAAGAAGTTAGAAGGTTTACTCTTTTCAAGAAACAGTGCGCAAAGTGCAGGAGTCAATGTCAATGAATTAAAACCGCTCAATACGGTAGAAGCGGCAATAGTCAGTGCAAACTGCTTATACAGCTGACCGGAAATTCCACTAATCATCATCGTCGGAATAAACACGGCAAGCAATACGAGAACCACCCCGACAATCGGGCCCGTGATCTCTCCCATCGCTTTTGTCACGGCTTCACGAGGTGAGTACTGCCCAGTTTCCAATAATCTCGAAGCGTTCTCCACCACCACTATCGCATCATCCACCACAATAGCAACTGCTAAAATCAGTCCGAACAATGTTAATGTGTTGATAGAGAAACCAAATACCGCCATTACGGCAAATGTACCGATCAACGATACCGGGATAGTAATACAAGGAATAATCACTGCCCGCCAATTCTGCAGGAACAAGAAAATAACGAGTATCACCAACAAAGTTGTTTCAAAGAAAGTAACCATCACTTCATCAATGGAAGCATGGATAACATCAGTCGTATCCAAAGTGACATTATAGGCCACTCCTGACGGGAAACTTTCTGCAAGTTCTTCCATCTTAGCTTTCACTCCTTTTGAAACATCCAGCGAATTGGAACCCGGTTGCTGGTAAATAGCAATAGCAGCCGTAGGTTTTCCATTCAATCGCGACACTACACTGTATGAAGCAGACCCCAAATCAATGCGTGCAATATCTTTCAGACGAAGCATCGCTCCGTCCTGCTCACGGCGGATAATAATATTCCCGAACTGTTCCGGAGATTTCAATCGTCCCTGAACATTCAACGTATACTGAAAAGCATTATTATTATCCTGTCCGATAGGCTGGCCGATATATCCGGCAGATACTTCCACATTCTGCGACTGGATGGATTGATAGACTTGCTGCGGTGAAATATTCCGTATACGCATAGCCTCCGGATCGAGCCAGATGCGCATCGAATAATCCCCTGCTCCCATCACATTCACAGCACCCACTCCAGGCACACGTGTCAACTGGTCCACTAAATTCAATTTGGCATAATTAGTCAGATACAGGCTGTTGTACACAGAGTCCTGCGAAGTCATTGTCAAAAACATCACAATGTTTGAAGATTGTTTCTGCACAGTAACTCCTTGTACCACCACCGGTTCCGGCAGCGATGATTGTGCGATACTGACCCTGTTTTGTACCTGCACAGTTGCCATATCGATGTCCGTACCAACAGCGAATGTAATAGTCAGAGAATATGCTCCCGAAGATGAAGAATTGGAAGACATATAAAGCATGCCGTCCACGCCATTCACCTGCTGTTCGATAGGAATACCCACTGTTTGAGCAACAGTTTCAGCATTTGCCCCGGGATAAACGGCAGAGACCTGCACCGTTGGCGGTGTGATCTCCGGAAATTGCGCCACAGGCAATATATTGAGTGTGACCAGACCGGCTACTACAATAAGCAGGGCAAGGACAGTAGCAAATATCGGTCGGTTGATAAAAAACTTAGAAAACATAATATATAGGTTTAAAAGCAGTCTCTCCACAACCTTCTCCCAAGGAGAGGGAGCAGAAAGTTACTTTTGTTAATTAATCGGTTTTAAGTACATCACCTTTATTGATTTCGTTTGTTAATCAATCAGTTATCCAAAAGACCTTATTTCCCTCTTTTAGGGAGGGAATCAGGAAGTGGCTTTACTTTCATTCCGTCTCTGACTTTCATCAAAGCCTCCGTGACATACTGTTCCTGCGGGGAAAGTCCCCCCAATACCTGCCGTAAAGTGCCGTCGACCAACTGCCCTATTTCAATATGCCGGTAATGAACTATATTCGAATCATTTACAATATATAAGTATTTGCCTAACTGGTCGGTTCCGATAGAGCCCTCTTTCACCAACATGGCATTTTTAGCTTCTCCATAAGGTAAAGTTATGCTTACATATAATCCGCTCTTCAATATCCCTTTCGGGTTATCAAAATTGGCACGAACCATCAGTGTTCCTGTATTCACATCTACATTTGGTGAAAGATAATCGAGCGTAGCCGGATAACTTTCAGTTCCCCCCTTTCCCAGTTGAACCATTATTTTTTTAGGAAGATCAGTCGGTAACTGCTGGGTATCCATAGTCATTGCCAACCATTGATTATCAGCAACATTAAAGTAAGCATACATCTGATTATCCTTATAAATAGTAGCCAATGTGACCGGTTGCAACGAACCGCCTACATAACTTCCTATATCTACAGTCGCCTTACTGATGGTGCCGTCAAACGGTGCACGGACATAACAATATCCCAAGTTTGTACGAGCAGTGCTCAAAGCTGCTTCCGCGTTGCTGACAGCTGCAACACCTTCTTTCACAGAAGATTCAGCCTGAAGTACCTGTATCTGGCTGACCGCATCACTCTTTACAGCCTCTTTCATACGGCTATAATTATTACGAGCATATTCCAATTGTGCCTGGGCAGTTTTCAGTTCTGCTTCTGCTTGCTCCACCTGATCTTTATATAAGGTTGGTTCGATGACAAACAACAGTTGCCCCTGTTTCACCCGTCCACCTGCAACATAAGAGGTAGACTGCAAGGTTCCGTTCACCCTGGCTACAAGATTCACCGTTTTTTCTGTTGTCAGATAACCCGGATAATCTTTCGTCAAAGTAATATCCTCCACTATGGGTTTGGTCACGCTAATTTCCGGAGTTGGCATACCTCCCATCGCTCCTGTACTTTTCTTCTCCTTGCAACCCGTCAATATAGGCAGTGCAAGAAAGATATACATCAGTTTTTTCATATCTGTTAGGTTATATATTTTATAGATTGATTTTTATTCTCTCCAACCACCCCCTAAAGCCTTGTAGAGGGCTATCAGTTGCAAAAGCGAACTTCCTTGTGCCTGTACCAGCTGATTCTCATAAGATAACAGAGAACGTTGTGCATCAAGTACGTTTTGGAAAGGCGAAAGTCCCTGTTTATAAAGTTCCAGTGAAAGTTTCAATGTCTCAATTCCTTGATTGCGTACTTCCCGCAGGGCTACAATCTGTTTGATTGAATTCCGGTAGGAATTCATAGCATTGTCCGTTTCCTGTACGGCAGTTAAAACCGTTTGATTAAACTGGTTGATCGCTTCATCTAGTTGCGCTTTTGCCAGCCGGGTTGCATTCACCAGCTGTCCTCCATTGAAAATAGTCCAGTTCAATGACGGAGCAATTTCATAAGTCATACTTTTACTTTTGGTGAGATCCTTCAGGTCACGGGCGGCATATCCAAATGAACCTTTCAAGAAAACTTTCGGCAACCAATCCGCTTTCGAAGCTCCGAGCAATGCTGCCTGCGCATTTACGCTCAATTCCGCACTTCGTACATCAGGCCGTCGCAGTAATAAATCGACAGGCATTCCCACTCCGATAGGTTCCATATAATCGGGCAATGTGCCACTGGATTCAAGAACAGGACGAATGTCCTGGGGATACATTCCCAATAAGACAGCCAATGTTGTGATATACTGATTGATACCCGCTTCCAGCTGGGGAATGGAGGCTTTTGTGCTATATAATACAGACTTGGCCTGTGCCACATCGAGTTTAGCAACCAGCCCGGTATTATAGCGTACTTCCGTGATTTTCAGGACTTCTTCCTGCGAAGCACTGTTTTTCTTCACCACTTCAAGCTCTTGTTGCAACTCCCTTAGATTGATATAAGCCGAGGCTACTTCTGCAGCTAATGAGACCATGACTCCTGTGTATTCTTCCTTGCTGGCGGCAAAATTCTCTTTCTGCGCTTTTACCCGTTTCCGGATACTGCCGAAAATATCAAGCTCCCAGCTCATGCTTAGCGAAGCATCATAATAATGATCGGTTGTTTGGGGCAGTGAACTTGTATTTCCACTGGTTTCCTGACGGGTCCATCCTGCATTCAATCCGATGGAAGGAAAAAAGTTACTGCGTTCTATCCAAAGATTGGCACGAGCGGCAGCTATACGGTTGATTGCCATGGCAACGGAGTAATTACGATCTACTGCCAGAGCTATCAAAGAGTCCAGTTTGGTGTCTTGGAATGACTTCCACCAATGGTCATCCACCGGAAGTATCTGTTGAAACACTTCCCCGCTCTCTTCCCAATCTTGAGGAAGCGGAGCTTTCAAATAACGGTTTGCGGTCTGTCCAACCGCGGTCACAGTTGAAAGAAACATAAGGAGCGATGTGCCCCACACTCGTATATTCATATCAGTTCAGGTTTTTATGAAATGAAAAGATAACAACTAAAGGGTAAGTTTGTTTATCGATTCTTTTTTATACGAGCACTTGTTAAAACAAAAAAAGCCCTGCATTGCTGCAGGGCTTATTATATATCAAAAAAGTAACTTTACTTACTTCACTGCTCTTCTTATTCAGCAGTTTTTCTTCTGATAGCTCTTTTGGTAGTAGCTACCGGAGCTTCTTCCACCTTGTGTTCGATTTGTACGCCAGCCAATTCCGGGTCAATCATAATACGTCCGCAATATTCACAAACGATTACTTTCTTACGAGAACGGATATCCAGTTGTCTCTGGGGCGGAATCTTGTTAAAGCAACCACCACAAGCGTCACGCTGTACGTATACAATACCCAATCCGTTGCGAGAGTTCTTACGGATACGTTTGAAAGACTGCAATAGACGTGGTTCAATCTTAGTTTCCAAATCTTTAGCTTTGTCTCTCAATTTCTCTTCTTCCTGTTTGGTTTCAGAGATAATTTCGTCCAGTTCGCTCTTCTTCTGCTCAAGGTCTTTCAGTCTTTCGTTAAGAATCTGATCGTTCTTCGTTACTTCAGCCTCTTTTTCTTCTTTATCAGCAGAATATTCCTTAATTCTCTTTTCGCAAAGTTCGATTTCCAATGTCTGGAATTCGATTTCTTTCGTCAAGAAATCATATTCACGGTTATTGCGAACATTGTCTTGTTGTGACTTATATTTTTCTACTGAAGCCTTTGCTGTTTCAATTTCTACTCTCTTGCCGGCAATAGCAGATTTCAGTTCATCCACTTCAGCTTTGATCTTGTCGATACGGGTACTCAAACCAGCAATTTCATCTTCAAGGTCTTGCACTTCCAACGGAAGTTCACCTCTCAATGTCTTGATTTCATCAATCTTAGACAACATCGTTTGCAGTTGGAACAGTGTCTTCAGTTTCTGTTCTACCGTCAACTCATTCGGATCTTTTTTTGCTTCTCTAGCCATTTTACTTATAAATATTTTATGGGATTCGTATTTATTTTACTCAATTGGAGTGCAAAATTAGGAAATAAATCCCGGATTATGGAATAAAAAATTTCTTTTGTATATTGTTCGCTTTCGTAATGACCAATCTCTGCCATCAGAATATCACCCTCGTGGCCGAAATAATCATGATATTTGATTTCTCCCGTAATAAAGACATCCGCACCCGTCCGAATTGCCTGTGGAAGCAGAAAAGCTCCGGCACCACCACACAAGGCGACCTTCTGTATTTCTCTCCCTGTCAGTTTGTTATGACGTACACAACCCACTTCGAAGATTTTCTTGATGCGTTTCAGAAACTCGAGTTCCGTTTCCGATTCATCCAATTCACCTACAATTCCCGAACCTGCCTGCGACCAGTCATTCTGCAACGGATACAAGTCGAATGCCGGTTCCTCATAAGGATGTACAGACAATAACGCCTTTATAACTTCTGCTTTCTTATATACAGGAAGAATGGTTTCAATCCTTACTTCATTTTCATGATGCAGTTCACCGATTGTTCCACAGAAAGGATGCGTTCCCTCTTTTGCCCGGAAAGTTCCCTCTCCTTTCAGATTGTAACTGCATGAATCATAGTTACCTATATTTCCGCATCCGGCTGCAAACAATGCTTCACGCACACTATCGGCTTGTGCATCCGGCACGAAAGTCACCAGCTTAATCAGACTGTTCTCTTTCGGTTCGAGCACTTTCAGATTCTTCAACCCTATTTTCTCTGCTATCTTATAATTGACTCCACCTTGTGCATTATCAAGATTAGTATGTGCTGAATAGATCACAATATCATTCTTTATTGCTTTCAGTATGCAGCGTTCCACGTAATCTTTGCCCGTGATAGATTTATAGCCCTTGAAAATGAGCGGATGGTGCGATATAACGAGATTGTACCCCAGCGCGATAGCTTCATCCAACACAGCTTCGGTAACGTCAAGACACAACAAAGCCCCTGTTGCTTCCGCTTCTGTCAATCCGATTTGCAGGCCGGCATTATCAAATCCGTCTTGCAATGGCAGAGGCGCGAATCGTTCAAGGGCGCTTACTATTTCCTTAATTTTCATTATTGGTAGAAAATTTGGTTGCAAAGATAATAAATAAAATAGGAATTAACATACTAAGTGATCGTTTTTTAGAGAATTTATTGTTATCCATTTTTTGAGATCCCCGTAAAAGATATAAAATACCACCCAGAAACTATCAAAAATGACCTAAAAACTATCTGTTGATAGAAATTCCCCTAAATTACGTCTGATTCTCCCCTACCAAGGTCGACAAAATATCTTAAACTTGCATCATCAAAATTTTTACAACGAATACTCACATTTTAAATACAACACATATGAAAAGTTTAAGCTTCAGAAAAGATTTGGTAGGAGTTCAGGAAGAATTACTACGTTTCGCATACAAACTGACAACAGACCGCGAAGAAGCAAACGATTTGCTGCAGGAAACCTCATTGAAAGCATTAGATAATGAAGATAAATATACACCCGATACAAATTTCAAAGGATGGATGTACACCATCATGCGCAATATCTTTATCAATAATTATCGTAAGGTAGTTCGCGACCAGACATTTGTCGACAAGACCGATAACCTTTATCATCTTAATTTACCGCAAGATGCAGGGTTTGAAAGTACTGAAAGGACATACGACCTGAAAGAGATGCACCGTGTAGTCAATGCTCTTCCGAAAGAATACAGGGTTCCGTTCGCTATGCACGTTTCCGGATTCAAATACCGCGAAATAGCAGAAAAACTGAATCTTCCGTTGGGTACCGTAAAAAGTCGGATCTTCTTTACCCGTAAAAATTACAGGAAGAACTGAAAGACTTCCGCTAAACCATAACTATATCTACATCAGTTTCAGATTAAACAATTGATTTCATTTTTCAGTTTTATCAATAGGCAAAAGGCAAAGAGAGTGTAAATTCTTTTTGCCTTTTGCCTGTTTTCATCGGATAAATTCGGATAAAACCGGTTCCGGAATAAAAACTAATTATAAATTTTCGCCTAAAACTTCCGTTATTTATTGAAATTCTGTACTTTTACTTCATCTAAATAATGAATACGATGAAAACAAATTTGACTTTACTGTTCCTGCTAGTTATGATGGTTTCTTGCCAGCCCAAGAAAAGTGATAGTATCGAAATGTCCGTAGCCGAGGCTGCAAAGATTGACAATATCGAAGATTGTGCGGCAGATACGGTCAAAGCTACCGCTATCTTCTGGATTGATAAAGTAGAAACCAAACACTGCAAAGAGTACGGTTTTCGCACAATCAAAGCTAAGGTGCTCATTCGCGAAGACGGGAAGGTTGATTTGCTGTCATTCGTCAAGAAACAATCACCTGATGTAGAGAAGTATATACGCCATCACCTCTCCAAATTTCAAGTAACGGAAAAAATGTTTGAAGGCGGTTATGTGCAACCCGGAGAACAATTCGTGCAGCTTCGCTGCTTATGGGGAATGTTGAAAGGCAAATAATAAAAATAACCGGTTAGCTTTTGCTTTTCATTTGCACCTTATTTATCATTTGTACCTTGTTTTTCAGTGCATACCGTTCATCTACGACTCTGTCCGTAGGGAAGAAAGTGAAAATAAGCCGCCACTCTCCTTCCTTATAGATAAATTTACGTCCACTGGCTCCACGAAGAATTGCTTCGTATTTTTCCTGCAGGAAAGCCTCGATATGTTCCGGCATTTCTGTGCCGGATGCTGAAAACTCCACTGTTATAAAGAAGTGTGGAATAACTATTTCAGCTACTTTATGGAATATCTGGTCAATAACAGTCATTTCCTGGGTTCTTTTGTTACCTCCAGCAGTTTTCCGTATGCATCAAAAGATCGACGCGAAGCCAATGAAATAGTAATCATTAGCGATAGCATAGATGCTGTGAAAGTAATCACCATAATCATCATCTGATACTTGATAGCGACATTCGGGCTGCTTCCTCCCAGAATTTGTCCGATCATCGTGCCCGGAAGAGCCACCAATCCCATCACAGCAATGTTCGCAATCAGGGGACTAAACGATTTAATGATGGCCTGCCGGATAAATGGAGCCTGTGCTTCCTGCCTTGTCGCTCCGTTTCCCAATAAATACCGATATAGTTGCTGTTCACGTTTCAATCCACTATAATAAGTATTCAAAGCTATTACATTGCTCGACAGCATATTACCCATCAGAATTCCGAATATTGGAATAAAGTATTGGGCGCTAAATATATTATCCAGTTGGAGAACAATACCGATAAAATAGATGCCTACCAATACAACACTACAAAGAAATCCTACCGTAATAGGGATTAATAAAACACTACGTTTCAACTGGGTACGTACCAATGCGGTCTGCCCGGCCACGAATACCATAATTATCACCCAAAGAAAATTAATCCAGGGATTGTTCCATAAAAAGAGATATTTCAGATACACGCCGATAAAGAACAGCTGGATAATCATCCGTAATGTACCAATCACGGCAGGTTTTAGCAATCCCGTTTTAAATTTCCAAAGGTAAAAAAACGGAATGGCAAGCAATAGCAGCCCTATAAAGAGATTATAATATGATATATCAATCGTTCCCACAATATATTCTTAACAATTCTATCCGATTTGCGTTACAGTTCAATTAATTACAGTTCTATTAAATAATGACAACCCGAAGCAAAGTCCTTATCATGTGATACGGCTAACACAGCCGTTCCCCTTTCCGCCTGTCGCCGGAAAAAAGACAGGACTTTACCGGTCGATCCGGCATCCAAAGCAGAAGTCGGTTCATCTATGATAATGAGAGGTTTGTTGAGCATTGCAGCCACAGCCAACATAATACGTTGGCGTTGACCACCCGATACTTCATTCACCCTCTTTGTATATAATTCGTGTTCCAGCCCCAATTCATCGAAACAAGTGAAAAGTCTTTCTTCCGAAAAAGGAACAGAACGATTCACTTTCAATCCGAACGGGAGAGCCACCATCTCTTTGACCCATTCAAAAGGTAGTGCCAATTCTTGAGGAATCCATGCAATCTGTCTGCGGACACTATCGATAGTCGATATATCAAGCAATGTTTCCCCTACCTGTATAGATCCTTCTTTCAAAGGCACAAACCCCATTACCGCATTCAGCAACGAAGTCTTTCCACAACCGGATTGACCGACAATGCAAGCCGTTTCTCCCCTTTCCAACTTCATACTGAAACCGGAGAAAAGCACTTCCGTACCAAAAGCAATACAGGCATTATTAATATGTAACATCTATTTGTTCTCTTGAAATTTTCGCCAAAATTATATTTATTGAAGTTGTGTATGATTCAAATCTTGCTCTGCCACCCACTTTTCAATGTTTCTTGTCTCAGCACTGAAATTCACTCCTATTTTGAAAAGTCGGCGCTCGTCACTCTCAAAAGGTTTCGCGTAATGCTTCTCATTGATCTGTCGCAAAGCTTCTTCAGCTGTACCTTCCAGCTTGAATTCCATGACATAGATAAATTTATCTGTCTGCAATACAAGGTCGACACGCCCCTGACTTGTGTGATATTCAGCCTTTACATAAAAACCGACTAATTTGAATACAATAAAGAGCACATTTTGATAATGCAATTCTAAGTCACGAACCAGTTCATAAGGGGTGTCGGCAAAGAAACTTTGAAGGCGCCGGAAAAAAGAGTCATAATCTCCGGAACGAACTTCATGGACAAACTTCTGAATCTCAAAGGGTGATTCGACTGCATTTGTATTGGTATAAAAAGGCATGAGATATTTCACAAAGCCTTCCTCCACCTCACGATTCGGAAATCCCAAACGATATGTTTCAAATTCGCGATTATAACCTTTAATAGTCAGATAACCACTCTGATAAATCACAGGAATTGGATTGTCGGAGGTAGAATCAATACTGTTCAGTACGTCAGCACTGGTTTCTTCATGTGCCAT
The DNA here is from genome assembly GCF_002632415.2 of Bacteroides celer. Classification (NCBI taxonomy): domain Bacteria; kingdom Pseudomonadati; phylum Bacteroidota; class Bacteroidia; order Bacteroidales; family Bacteroidaceae; genus Bacteroides; species Bacteroides celer. The sequence continues at coordinate 3,022,219 of NZ_CP178209.1, forward strand.
CCGATAAAGATCGTAATGGTGTTTTTTCAGTAATTCAACTAAATATGTAGGTGTGCCCGTTTCAAACCAATAGTTGCCAAATACATTATATTTAAGAGTATTAAGGACGCTAAATGGATTGTACATGCCTGCAGAATTATAAGTAAAGTGATAACCATCATATCTTTCGCGCATTTCAGTATGTATTTCATCATACGTCAATCCTTGTTCATCAGCAAATTCATGCAGTTCGGTTTTAAAGTTCTCATGCAACTCCTGATCGCTTATCCCACAGATTTCGATATATTGTTGACGCATAGATATATCCTCCAGGTTATTCAGGTCACTAAACACGCTCACCTTTCCGAATTTTGTCACTCCCGTAAGCATACCGAATTTAATGCAGCCATCCTTGCTTTTTAAAGCTCCATAGAAAGCCTTCAATGTATCACGAAAACTCTTTTGGAGCTCATCATTACCGATTGCCTGCAACATAGGCTTATCATACTCGTCCACTAGAATAACAACACTCTGTCCCTCCTTCTCACAAGCACGCTGAATAACACCTTGAAAGCGAGAGGCGAATGTTTTCTCATAATCCTGTGCACCATAGAGGGCTTCCCACCCGCGTAAAGCACTTTCTAAGACTTGATCGAGCGCTTCAGGAGTCGTATATTTCTCTGCATTCAAATCTAAATGCAAAATGGGATATTTTATCCAATCCTTTTCCAGTTTCTCTATCGCCAATCCTTTGAAAAGTTCCTTCTTTCCTTGAAAATAAGCCTCTAGAGTAGATAGTAACAAACTCTTTCCAAAACGACGTGGACGACTTAGAAAATAATAACTGCCAGTTTTCACCATCTGATAAATCAAGGCAGTTTTATCTATATAGCAATAACCACCTTTACGGATTTTTTCAAAGTTCTGTATGCCGATAGGATAAATTTTATTACTCATATACTCATATTATTTAGGAGTTGACAGATACAAAGATAGGCTTTTCCGCCCAATAACACAAAGTCCGGTACGAAAGTTTTTTCGTACCGGACTTAAAGTAAACAGGTGATATCTAAATTACAATCTTAAGTAACTAATCAAAATTAAGCAGCATAATGACTAAAGTTAATATTCAGTTGTGTTCCTATCGCCGCCAAAGCCCTATTTGTGGCATAAAACAGCGATTCTGTAGTGACATAATCTTGCGGTCGGAGCCATTTCCCTTTCATAATACGCCAAAGGGTCTCCACAATGTTCAAATGAGGAGAGTATGGGGGAATGTAGAAAAGAAAAAGTCCCCGTTTTTCCCATATTGGACGCATTCGCTTTATTTTCTCATTACGGTGTACACTTGCATTGTCAAGCACAACAAATGTCTTTCTGTTGAGCTTGAAAGAGAACCTGTCGAGGAAATCCACGACTTTCTCTGCATCAACAGAATCGCAGGTGCAGAAACCTTCAAAGCGGTTATTCCTGTCAATCATACCAAAGATGTTGAGCCGTTTGGCTTTTTCGACAGGAATGTAAACGTCTTCTCCGGAAAACTGCCACCCGTAAGGGACATAGCCTTCCGTGCAGATATGAGATTCGTCACCATAGAAGAGGTCGATGGAGCCTTTTTCAAAAAGTACTTCAAGTTCTTGCAGCTTCTCGGTCTTATACGCATAGAGCTGCGGCGAGGGCTTACCCTTAGGACGTTTTCTTATACGTCTATATCTTGCGCCAATGCGGATAAAAAACGTTTGAACGTCGATTCGCTCGCTTCCTTGCCCGAAGCATTCTGCCAGGCTTCTTTGGCTGCACGCACACTCTGTCGGTCCGACTCGATGGCTTTGCGCACAGCTTCCTCGTCCGAACAGTCCATGATGGCTTTGCGACCTTGTCCCGGACGTGTATATAATCCTTGGATTCCTTGGTTTTCGAAACGTTTGACCCAACTGCCAACGGTTTGGGCGGTCATTTCCGTTTGTGCTCCCACTTGGGGCGCACTCAAGCCCTCTGCTTTGAGCAATATGGCGCGGCAACGCATACGAAAACAATGGCTTTCGCCTGTACGGAAACCGGTGGTAAGTTCCCGACGTTCGGAATCGCTCAACGTCAATTTCTTGATTTTCATTTGTCTTGCGGTTTGGTTCGAGACAAAGATAATGCAATTTCGACATATGTGAAATAATTATGAATAACTACTTACTATATTAAAATAGTACATTATTTTAATATTAATGTTGAGATGAATAATCCTTATACAAAGTATCTTCTATTTCATCAAACAGCTGTTGAGAGAAAAGACTTCCTATACTTTGCTTTTCAATAAGTGACATATTATATTCTAATTTTATGCTATATAATACTTCATCCATTACTATTCCTTTTTCCTTAAATAGTAATTGTTGATTATTAGGATTATAGAATAGAGTTATATAATATGATTTCAAAAACGCCACATATTGCATAGCACTATCAATTGTAGATTTATCGCCATATGGATTAATAAATCCAAATCCAGGTCTAAAATTAGGCATTACATGATTTGAATAATTTGCTATGTACGTCTCTTTTATTTTATCCTGCAATGTTTCAGGAGCATATTTTAGAATAGCCCAAATATAATACGCAGCAACTGCTTTTAAATCTGCATCGTCTTTACATACTGTATATAAACAAAAAAAAGAATTCTCCGCAGCTACACTTAGTAAATCCTTATCTTGCACTTTAGCCATAACTGTAAATAAAGCAAATGCTTTACCAACTTTAAATTTATCTTCTGTCTGAATTAACGCCATGCTACCTGCCCGTGCCGTTACATTATACAGATTTCCTAATATATCCATACAATTATAAATATCACAGTTCTCATAAAAATCAATTGCTTCATTAGCAATACTAGAAATTTTATCCATAACAATATTAAATTAACAATTATCCAAATATTTGAAATTTATCAGTCTATATTCCAATAGGCATCAGGGTTTCCATCAAAAATAGTATCTATGTCATCATCGCTATATCCCATCTCATCTTGGACATAAAAACCATTATAGCACTCAAAAGTATTCTGCTCGTCATCACAAAAATCAGAATCATCACATCTCTCGTAATCATAACTATTATATAAATGTTTTTTTCGCATATCTTCAAAATCTTGAATTACGAGAAAATCCGGATATATAGATATCAATTCTTGCATAGCTTCATCTGTGATAATAAAACTACAATATTGGTTATTAGAAATATTCATCATACACCAGACTATATATTCTGGATTGATATCCATTACATCACTTAATGACAAGCCTTTATATTTTCCAAAGTCAAACTCATCATCTAGGTGCTGAAAATATGCCATTCTTTTTATTTAGATAAGGGAAATAAATCTTCTGGGGGATATATAGCATACGAGATTTCTCCGGTCACTGAATTTATGAAACGGCATATGACTAAAAAACTCGGAGCTACCGCAGATATACTGTCTATTGAATAGGATATTTTTTTATACATCAATATTTCATTAGGGCTTGTTATATAATAAACCTGACTAATATCTTTGTCTACCGATACTTGAGAAGAGGATTCTCCTAATCGACTTAGATTAGGATTTCTATTATTCCTTAATCTTTTATAATTGTCATTATTGAGTAAAGAATAAACATATAATTTCTTTAATAATAATTTATGTATATCAGAACTATATCTAATTTTTCTATAAACAGGAACTATTACATATTTTTCAGCAGATTCAAATTGGTTTTTCACTATAGGGAAAGCTATACGATCTGCAGCAACTATAGCAGGAATCATGCTTAATGGGAAATAAGAATTTGAATCTGTGTCGGCATCATTGTGAGGAATAAAGCCATATATTTCATTTTTTTTTATCAATGTTGATCCAACTAGTGCACCAGACTCCAACTCCTTATTTTCATGAAATATTTCTAATAAATTTCTAGGCATCATAATATTATAGTTAATCACATACTAGCATAAGGAAACACATTATATAAGTCTATACTTTCCATATACAATGTACCATTTTGATACTCTTGTAATAATCTATTTGATAGTTTCTTATGCAAAAGAAGTCCTCTTTCTATAGCTTCCATAGCCATTAATGGTGATAATGATATTAAATACTTACCATCTTGAAGTAATTGATTTGCTTCTTGCATATCTCCTGCTTTTTTATATGCCTGCTGCGCTAATGCCTTATCAGCAACTCTCATACATAAGCAATCCAAATCAGAGAATCCATGAAGAAAAGAATTATTTATATTATACCTTAGTTCCTGAGCTTTGTTTATTAAAATAGATCGAGTGCGGAATGAATCTGGTGAGTCTAATTTACCACTCAATATTATTGATTTAGACAATAAAGTATAAGCTATTGCACTAAGCTTATTTGCAGAGATATTTAGTATTGGGGAACAATAACAAAAAGACTTGCCTAAACATTGAGCTACAGCTTCAACATAAAGATTTTCAAAATATTTAGATGTGCTTATTGAATACTCTGACTGACAACCTTTTTCTACAAATTCAATAGCGTCCTTGTTGTATCCTGTATTAATACAACAATCAATCATTGCCATATTTACAAGGGGATGAAGTGTTAAATGAGTAGTCGGTATATGCATTTTCACTAATGACGGGATAAATATACCATTATTAGCAGCATGGTAAATAGATTGTACTAGCCCTAGTAGTTCATAATCATTGATAGCTTCTTCCATATTCTTCTTTATTTATTAAAATGTGCTCTATTCATTATTCATCCACCCCAAAACAAGAAACAATCAACATCTTTTCGTCAACTGTATTAGGATTATTTATGGTTATACCATATTCTCCTTCTTCTATATTACTAATCGTAAGTAAGTATGAACTTATTCCATACTTTTTGCCGGAGAAAGGAACATGTTTAAAATGATTTTCAGATACATTACCCGTTATTTCATTCTGTTTTGCCACTGTAGCTTTTCTTGTCTTTTCGACAGAGAACTTAAATACTCGAACAATAGACATAGGATCAGTATTGTTATCTACAGCCCGAACTATTAATTGAATTTTTCCTTTAGGTAATCTTATTGGCGATTTTTTTCCTTGAACATAAATTTTCTTCTCAAACCCCATTAGTTGATCTTTCACTTTGACTTGAGCACTTACTTTCTCCAACGCAACTCCCTCTCCATCTGCCGAAACAACCATGACCTCACCTATAAAATCAGGTTCTGATAAAGACGTTTGTGCATTACAGTTTAAATAAAAACAAAAGCTAATTAGCAATAAAAAACTCAATTTCATAACTATAAGTTTTTTGCCCGACAGATTCCCGAATCGAACGATTCATTTTTAGAAAAGTATTTATTATAAAAAGAAAAAGCTCTAAGTTTGCAGTTAATAGATAAGAGGTCGGAAATTTATTTTAAAAAAGTCAAGCGAGACGAATAATTACCTCCGCATCTTATCAGGAAAATATCAGTCTTATTATCTTTGTTGTATTAAGATAAAGACTGATAGGCGGGAAGAGGACACCATAAAAGAGAAAGCACTTGAGGCTAGCCCACGTAACGGCCTCTCTCCGCCAAGCTGCAAAGCTCCGATAGAATATCAAGGTTGCGAGCCTATTTAGAGTTTAGAGTTCAAACAGCTTTTACCAGTCTTAGAAAAGTACAGCAAAAATATGAAAAAATTATTTATTGGAATTGATTTTTCAAAGGAGAAACTTGACGCGACGATAATTCTCGCATGTGGAATGAACGAAATAGGCTCCCGTGAGTATGGGTGTTTCCCAAATAACACTACGGGCTACCGCAAGTTATGTAATTGGGTTAAAACAAACGCTTGGAATACAATTGCTGAGGAATGGCTATTCTGTGGAGAAGACACAGGTTCATGTAGTATAGGACTGAGCAAATGGCTTTACGGAAAAGGCTATGACATATGGATTGAGAACGCTTACGCCATAAAACATAGCAGTGGTATCCAGCGTGTGAAAAACGATAAGGCGGACTCAGCAATCATTGCTGAATACGCATGGAGGCAACAGGACAAGGTTGTACCCTTTGAACCATTGAATGAATCCCTTGCGCAACTAAGGGAGATTTTCCTCTATAGGCATAAGCTAGTTGGGCAAAGAGTGGCAATGGAATTACGAAAAGAGGACAAATCACAATCAAACAAGTCAAAAGCAATATCCTTCATCAACCGCAAGAGCAAACACCTTATTGCGGAGATAAACAAAACAATTGCCGAATGCGATAAGGCCATTGATAGCATAATAGAGGCGGATGAGGAACTGAAAGAAAATTATGCTATTATAACCTCAATAAAAGGCGTAGCCAGGCAAAACGCAACCTGTATGTTGGTCTACACAAACAACTTCAAAAAATTCGGATATGACCCAAGAAAGATTGCATGCTATTATGGAGTTGCCCCCTTTGGTAAACAATCCGGAACGAGTGTAAATACACCTGCTCATACAAGCCATTTCGCCAATAAACTTATTAAATCATTATTAGGACAAGCAGCTCATATAGCCAAAATATATAATCCCGAAATTAGAGATTACTATCAAAGACTGATTAGTAAGGGAAAGAAGCCTCAAGTGGCTTTAAATAATGTCAAGAACAAACTCATAAGAATCATAGTGGCATTAGTCAGGAAGAAAGTACCATATGATCAAAATACATACAAATATTATGAAGAACGAGAAGTTATAGAAAGGAAAAAGAACGAGAAGTTAATTTATTGTTAAACGGAATAAGAGATTAGGATATTAGCATAGAATACGCGGGAATCTGCACCTGTTACTCGTCCCGCTTATCAAGGCCTTCGAACTGCCCGCAGTAGTCTGAACGAGCAACGCAGTAGCCCACGCCGATATGTATAAACTTAACATATCTTTTATACAAAAGGTACATTGAATAGATATAAACATATCCCGTAGACACCTACTGTTGCTTTGTTTTTGACTGCTGCTCAAAGTGTTCGAAGTTTTGATAAGCCAAAGACAAAACGTCAAGTAAACGTCTTTCTTTAATATAATAATTCCCCCACCCCATCCACCTTATGAAAAGGCATCGGCGTGGAAAACTATGCAAATATAATGAAAAAAGTATAAACTAATCTAGTTATTAATTATATTTTTGTCACATCTAAAAAACAATGATGGTTTATAAAAGTATTTATATAGGCAATTATCTTCAACACCCATTGATTATAAAACAATTTCCCATTAGGCAACGGCGAAATCGTCATTGCCTAATGGGAAATTGTTCGTCAGCCAACGGCAATTTTGCATAGAATATGCAAAATTGCAAAAAAACAGGGAAAGTTTATTGACTTTCCCTGTTTCATAAAGATTAGAATAAAAACTACGCTGCTGGATCGGGTGCTTCGCCACCAGAACCTCCACCTCCATCTGGTTTTTCACCTCCGGTTTCATCTTCATCACCAGCACTTGCACTTACTTCTCTATCTGAGAACAATTCAATACTTGCATTACCAAGCATTACTTTGAATTTGGGTCCAGGAGTAAATACAATTTTTCTTCGAATAATAGTAGCAGCATTTACATCCTCCTCTTTATCCTTGCTCGCAGCATTAATAGCAGGGCGAAATGAACCGAACTCACCAAACCTCACAGAGAAACCTTCTTCCAAGAAAGTAATCATGGTATCTTCTGCACCTTTTAGTATGACATCTACCATGGCACGATGTATACCAGTTCTCTGGTTTACTTCATTACATAGTTTTTCATAACTAATACTACCAATAAGAACATTAGCAGCAACGTACTTCTCTTGCTTGTTCTCCTTATCAAAGTTCAGCACGATTTTTTTCTTTCTATAGCGTATAGCCATAATAATAAATATTTAAATTAATAGTTATATCAAGAAGTCACTCAATTGACTTCTTGACAAAAATAGCACTATATATGTCAATTCAAAATGATAGTGCAATATTTATTTTAATTCACTATATACCAATGTGTTATAACTCATTTTAAGCGTAAATGATTACAAAAACAAGAAAATACGGCAGAATTCTAAGTTCTATCAACAACACCACTATTAGCTCCATCATTATTATCAACATCAGTACTTACATCTATCTATACAACAAGTCCTTTAATTCATATAATAGCAGAAACAGATTCACGACTAACAACAGTCCCAAATTCACCACTAATAATAACAGTGCTAAGTTTATCACTAACAACACTACTAAATCCATGACTAATAACATCGCCAATACTCCTATTTATTTCATCATCTAGTGTGATTTTGCCAATTTTCATTTATCTTTGCCTTACTAATTAATTCAAGAAAGTTATGATGCTGAATGAAAGAGACACTCGTCACGAGCATATATTGCAGGTAGCCCGCCAGATGATGACGGCTGCACGCACTGCTCCCAAGGGAAAAGGAATCGATATTATTGAAGTGGCCCTAATCACTGATGAAGAGATTAAGCAATTATCGGACACTATGATAGCTATGGTAGAAGAACACGGAATGAAATTCTTCCTTCGTGATGCCGACAACATCCTAAGTGCCGAATGTGTTGTATTAATAGGAACGCGCGAGCAGACACAGGGCTTGAATTGCGGCCATTGCGGATTTACCACCTGTGCCGGACGTACTGATGGAGTTCCCTGCGCATTGAACAGCATAGATGTAGGTATCGCAATAGGTTCCGCGTGCGCCACGGCAGCCGATTTACGCGTAGACACACGCGTCATGTTCTCCGCCGGATTGGCAGCACAACGCCTGAACTGGCTGAAAGACTGCAAGATGGTAATGGCAATCCCCGTAAGCGCATCCTCCAAGAATCCGTTCTTTGACCGGAAACCGAAGCAGGAAACCAATGTATAACAGTCACATTGATGCAGAAAACAAACAGATTTTAGATGCAGACAATAAACTGATTTTATAAATAACTAAATATATATAGTCTAATGGGAATCATGGTTGGACTCCCCAGCCCAAGCGGCTCGGAGAAAGATTTGCAGTTGAACTTCGGCAAAAATATGACTGTGCAGGTAGAAATGAGAGCACCTCATTTGCCTGCCGAATGGCACATGCAGAGCGGTATACAGTTAACATGGCCACATGCCGATACAGATTGGGCCTACATGCTGGCGGAAGTGCAAGAGTGTTTTATCAATATTGCCAGAGAAATAGCGAAGCGTGAATTATTATTGATCGTCACTCCCGAACCGGAAGAAGTGAAAAAGCAGATAGCTGCTACTGTCAATATGAATAACGTCCGCTTTCTGGAATGTGCCACCAATGACACATGGGCCCGCGACCACGGAGCCATTACAATGATAGATACCGGCACCCCTTCCCTGCTCGACTTCACCTTCAACGGCTGGGGACTGAAATTTGCTTCCGAACTGGATAATCAAATTACTAAACATGCCGTAGAAGCCGGAGCCTTGAAAGGCCAGTATATAGACCACCTCGACTTCGTACTCGAAGGAGGTTCTATCGAAAGCGACGGAATGGGTACATTGCTTACCACTTCCAAATGTCTGCTCTCTCCCCAACGAAACGGACGACTGAACCAAGTAGAGATAGAAGAATACCTAAAATCAACCTTCCACCTGCAAAAGGTGCTTTGGTTAGATCACGGTTATCTGGCCGGTGATGATACCGACAGCCACATCGACACTTTGGCACGCTTCTGTTCTACCGACACCATCGCTTACGTGAAATGCGAAAACAAAGAAGACGAACATTACGAAGCACTGCTCGCAATGGAAGAACAGCTGAAAACATTCCGCACCTTAGCAGGAGAGCCCTATCGCCTATTGGCCTTACCCATGGCAGACAAGATAGAAGAAGACGGCGAACGCCTGCCTGCAACTTACGCCAATTTCCTGATTATGAACGACGTTATTCTCTACCCGACATACAATCAGCCGGCGAATGACAAAAAAGCAGGAGAAGTATTGCAGCAAGCCTTTCCAAGCCATCAAATAATTGGAATAGACTGCCGTGCCCTGATTAAACAGCACGGTTCCCTACACTGCATCACCATGCAATATCCGCTGGGTGTTATAAAGGAGTCATAAAGGAATTACAAAGGAGATATAAAGGAATTATAAAATAATGAATGAATCAACCCACTAATTATTCATCATGAGAAAGATAAAAGTCGGAATCATCCAACAATCCAATACCGCAGATATTAAAGCCAATCTGATGAACCTCGCAAAGAGTATCGAGGCTTGTGCCGCTCACGGTGCACAACTGATTGTGCTCCAGGAGTTGCACAATTCACTTTATTTCTGCCAGACAGAAAACACTAACCTGTTTGATCTTGCCGAACCAATTCCCGGGCCTTCCACAGGCTTTTATTCCGAGTTGGCAGCAGCTAATGAAGTAGTCCTTGTCACCTCTCTTTTTGAGAAACGTGCTCCCGGACTTTATCATAACACCGCTGTCGTATTCGACCGAGACGGAAGCATTGCAGGAAAATACCGGAAAATGCATATTCCCGATGATCCGGCTTACTACGAAAAGTTCTATTTCACTCCGGGAGACATCGGTTTTGAACCGATTCAAACTTCTTTAGGAAAACTGGGCGTATTAGTATGCTGGGATCAATGGTATCCGGAAGCTGCCCGTCTGATGGCACTGAAAGGTGCAGAACTTTTAATTTATCCTACCGCCATTGGCTGGGAAAGCAGCGATACGGACGATGAAAAAGCCCGTCAACTCAATGCCTGGATTATTTCACAACGCGCTCATGCCGTTGCCAATGGACTTCCTGTTATCTCCGTCAACCGTGTAGGACACGAGCCTGATCCATCCGGACAGACAAACGGTATCTTATTCTGGGGAAACAGTTTTGTAGCGGGACCACAAGGGGAATTTCTGGCACAAGCCGGAAACGATCACCCGGAAAACATGGTAGTGGAAATAGATATGGAACGTTCGGAAAACGTTCGCCGTTGGTGGCCTTTCCTTCGTGATCGCCGGATTGACGAATATGATGGGCTAACCAAACGCTTTCTGGATTAAAGATTGCTCCACATAACTTTACTGCAAAAAGTTTATTACAGGAAATTTATTGCCTGAATTTTATCACATAAAGTTTCCTATATAAAGTTTATCTAATAAAGAAAAAAAGAAAGGCACAGAGTTCAAATCTAATTTTAGAACTCTGTGCCCTTTCAATATATTATCATAAATAACTATTTCATTGAAACGTTATTTTTTTGTTGGCTAGGAAATTAGCCCCTCCATAAATAAACAATCCCAGGAATTGGGCCAGATATTCATTCACGTCCAATCCTTCTACCAATAACACAAGAAATAAGAACTGTGCGGTGTAAGCCACGGCAAAAGCAGAACAAAAGAGCAGTATCTGTTTCCAGATACTATTCTTTTTATTTTCTACGGGGAATATCCAGTATTTGCACCAGATAAAGTTATGGATTTGAGCTATCAGATACGCTGTTATATTAGCCACCATATAGTCACCGTCGAATGACATTTCTTTCATCATTAACCATACAACCAACGCCATAATTAAGGCGTTCATTGTACCGATGACTATAAAACGGAATATACGTACAGATTCTTTCACTCGCCCTCTTTCAGATCAACGATCAAATTCAGTTCATCAAGTTGAGTCTGGTCGATTACAGACGGTGCATCCAGCATCACATCACGTCCGGAATTGTTTTTCGGGAACGCAATACAGTCGCGGATAGAATCCAAACCTGCGAACAAAGATACCCAACGGTCGAGTCCGTATGCCAAACCACCGTGAGGAGGTGCACCATACTTAAAGGCATTCATCAGGAAGCCAAACTGTGCTTCTGCCTTCTCCGGAGTGAATCCAAGAATCTCGAACATCTTCGCCTGTAATTTCGCATCGTGGATACGGATAGATCCGCCGCCAACTTCCACACCATTAATTACCATATCATAAGCATCTGCACGTACAGCTGCCGGATCAGTGTCCAACATAGGAATATCTTCCTGCTTCGGATGAGTAAACGGATGATGCATAGCCATCAGACGGCCTTCCTCCTCGCTCCATTCGAACATCGGGAAGTCAATCACCCAAAGGCAAACAAACTTATTCTTATCACGCAATCCCAGTTGAGCGCCCATTTCCAGACGAAGCTCACAAAGTTGTTTACGCGTTTTCATCACATCGTCGCCGGACAGGATCAGAATCAAGTCACCCGGTTTAGCACCAAATGCCTCTTTCATTTGCTGAAGCACTTCCTGCGTATAGAATTTATCCACGCTCGATTTCACAGTTCCGTCCGCTTCTACACGGGCATATACCATACCTTTTGCACCAATCTGCGGTTTCTTTACGAATTCCGTCAATGCATCCAGTTGTTTACGGGTATAGGTTGCAGCACCTTCGGCACAGATACCACCCACATAAGCAGCATTATCGAAAACAGAGAATCCGTGACCTTTCATAATATCCATCAATTCCACGAATTTCATGCCGAAACGCAAGTCCGGTTTGTCGCTACCATAATATTTCATGGCATCCGCCCAAGACATACGCTGGAACGGTTCAGCCAGTTCCACACCACGCAGTGTTTTGAACAAATGTTTAGCCATTCCTTCGAAAGTAGTGATAATATCTTCCTGCTCAACGAAGCTCATTTCGCAGTCAATCTGCGTAAATTCCGGCTGACGGTCGGCACGCAAGTCCTCATCGCGGAAACATTTTGCGATCTGGAAGTAACGGTCGAAACCGGAAACCATCAGCAATTGCTTCAATGTCTGCGGAGATTGCGGAAGTGCGTAGAACTGTCCCGGATTCATACGTGACGGCACCACGAAGTCACGTGCACCTTCAGGAGTAGAACCGATCAAAACAGGCGTTTCCACTTCGATGAAGCCCAGACTATCCAGATATTTGCGAACTTCAATCGTCATTCTGTGGCGCAGTTCCAGATTAGAGCGGACAGCGTTACGACGCAAATCCAGGTAACGATATTTCATGCGGATATCATCACCACCATCCGTATTATCCTCAATGGTGAACGGGGGAGTCATTGCAGTATTTAGTACGTTCAGTTCGGAAACGATAATTTCAATGTCTCCGGTAGGAATGTTTACATTCTTGCTGAAACGTTCATTAACCGTTCCTGTCACTTGAATGACGAACTCACGTCCCAATTTATTAGCACGTTCACAGAGTTCAGCATTAATTTCTTCGTTAAAGACCAACTGGGTAATTCCGTAACGGTCGCGGAGGTCAATAAAAGTCATTCCTCCCATTTTACGGCTGCGCTGTACCCATCCGGACAGCGTAACTTGCTTGTTTACATCAGAGATTCTTAGTTCTCCACATGTGTGCGTTCTGAACATATATTTTTTATTTAAACGATTATCACTCGCGTTTTTATTTTGATTGAACCAAAACTGCGCAAAAGTACGCAATAATTTGTAATTCGTAGTCAGTAATCCGTTATTTTATCAGACTTTCTTTGTCAGCTTTTTCAATATTTTCTTGTTTCTGTCTGTTATATTGTCGACGATGGCTTCATTCATCAATTTGATGCCATTCATATATTCCTGCGCTCTTTGGAGCACATTGGCAGCATCCTTTTCCGACGCTTGCGGCACCACTACGCGCAATCCCCTTTGGATCAACTCAATGTTCACATTAGCGTCCGTTTCCATGGGGTCGCCGTCAAAGTGCACTACTCCCGGAGAAGTGCGGCGGATACACAACTGCTTGCAACGGAAAGTCTTGATACGGCTATTCTGATCGATTGTCTTATTGAATAACTGGAAAGCCAATGAGGGGACATCCAATACGGTGAATGGTTCAAGAATGGTCACATCCAGCAAGCCATCCGTCAGCGTAGCTTGCGGGGCGATATAAGCATTGTTTCCATATTGCGACGCGTTTCCGCAGGCAATCAGGAAAGCCTTATACTTGGAAACTCCGTTTTCCGTTTCCAGTTCATACGTTTCCGGTTCATATTTAAGACTCTCTTGCAGGGTCTTTTCCAGATAAGTCAACAGCCCGCGTTTACCGGCATGCGCAAACTTCAGACTAACAAAAGCATCGAACCCCAATCCGCAAGTGCAGAAAAAATCCACACCATTAATCTTACCATAATCTATAACATCCATGCAACCTTCATTCAGCACTTCCAGCGCCCTTTTCGGTTCCATCGGTATATGCAAATGCCGCGCCAGTCCATTGCCCGATCCGCAAGGAATAATTCCCAGTGCGGTATCAGTATGCACCAACGAACGAGCTATTTCATTGATTGTCCCGTCCCCGCCGATAGCCACTACTATATCAGTTTTCTCTTCGGCAGCTTTGGCAGCTATTTCTACTGCATGACCGGCTCTTTCCGTATACACTACTTCCCAAGAGTATCTCGCCTTGTCTATTTTTTCGTCCAGCAAGTTAAGAATCAATTCTTTACTTTGTGTTCCCGAAATAGGGTTGACGACGAATTTTATTTTTTTCATCCTTTCGTTCATGCCATTTTTGTCAATTGTAGACGACAAAAGTAATATAAATATCTTAAATTTTAATCTATTAGAGGTTTCTAATCACATGCAAGCAACTTTTTTCTCTTAAAAAGAACAGATAAAAGCAAATTTTGTTATCTTTGCCCCCTGTTTTTAAACACTTGTTAAGATAAAAAGATGCTAGATCGTCAGCGAACGATCTGATTATGAGTATAATAAATTATAATTCATGGGATTATTACAAGAGAAGTTAGCTAAGTACGACCTGCCACAAAAGTTTATGGCACAGGGCGTTTACCCATATTTCCGTGAGATAGAAGGAAAACAGGGTACAGAGGTAGAAATGGGCGGACACGAAGTGTTGATGTTCGGTTCCAATGCATACACTGGCCTTACGGGAGATGAAAGAGTGATTGAAGCGGGTGTCAAGGCCATGCATAAATATGGTTCCGGATGCGCAGGTTCGCGCTTCTTGAATGGTACACTTGACCTGCACGTTCAATTGGAAAAAGAACTGGCTGCCTTTGTAGGCAAAGATGAAGCACTCTGCTTCTCAACCGGTTTTACGGTGAATTCCGGAGTTATTCCTGCTTTGACAGATCGCAATGATTATATCATTTGTGACGACCGCGACCATGCATCTATCGTAGATGGCCGTCGCCTCTCCTTCTCTCAACAACTGAAATATAAGCATAACGATATGGCGGATCTGGAAAAGCAACTTCAAAAGTGCAACCCGGATTCAGTGAAGCTCATCATAGTAGACGGCGTGTTCTCTATGGAAGGCGACCTGGCAAACTTGCCCGAAATCGTACGCTTGAAACATAAATACAACGCTACTATCATGGTAGACGAAGCTCATGGATTGGGGGTATTCGGAAAACAAGGACGTGGCGTTTGCGACCATTTCGGTCTGACTCACGAAGTTGACCTGATTATGGGTACTTTCAGCAAATCGCTGGCTTCTATCGGTGGATTCATTGCTGCTGATTCTTCTATCATCAACTGGTTACGTCACAACGCACGTACTTATATATTTAGTGCATCCAACACTCCGGCTGCTACCGCATCTGCTCTTGAAGCTCTCCACATCATCCAAGATGAACCGGAAAGACTTAAAGCGCTGTGGGAAGCTACCAACTATGCATTGAAGCGTTTCCGTGAAGCAGGTTTTGAAATCGGTGCAACAGAATCACCTATCATCCCTCTTTATGTACGAGACACGGAAAAAACATTCATGGTCACTAAATTGGCTTTCGACGAGGGTGTATTTATCAATCCGGTTATTCCTCCGGCATGTGCACCGCAAGACACTTTGGTACGTGTGGCATTGATGGCTACTCATACAAAAGATCAAATTGACCGCGCTGTAGAGAAGCTGGTTAAGGCATTTAAAGCACTGGATATTTTATAATCCGATTTATATAAATCATCTAAAAAAGTCTGGTACAGTAATGTATCAGACTTTTTTATTATCTTTACGCCTACAACAATATGTGTGATTATGCAAGATATAGTAAACGGACGCTGCGGTTGGTGCGGAACTGACGAACTGTATGTGAAATACCACGATCAGGAGTGGGGAAAGTTAGTGACCGACGACAAGACACAGTTTGAGTTTCTTGTGCTGGAAAGTGCTCAAGCAGGATTGAGTTGGATAACTATCCTTAAAAAGCGAGAGGGATATCGCAAAGCCTTTTGTGATTTCGACCCTGAACGAGTGGCACAAATGAACGATGAAGATATTGAACGACTGATGCAATTTGATGGCATTGTGAAAAACCGTCTGAAAATCAAAGCGACAATTACAAATGCAAGACAGTTCTTAGCCATACAAAAAGAATTCGATAGTTTTTACGACTATACACTGTCGTTCTTTCCCGATAGAAAAACGATCATCAATACCTTTCAGTCATTGAGTGAGATTCCGGTATCATCTCCCGAATCTGATGCCATGAGCAAGGATATGAAGAAACGAGGATTTAAATTCTTTGGAGCTACGATTTGTTATGCTCACTTGCAGGCAGCAGGGTTTATTAACGACCATCTGGCAGACTGTATTTGCCGGTAGGAGAAAGTTTCCTTAGCGTTAACATCAATCGTCTTATCTTCTTTGAATGTCGGACTGGTAAGTTCTACACCCCAGGGAGTAGCAGCTGCACGAGTGGTAACTTTTACAATAGCTACTTCCATTCCTTTACTGCTGGTCAGCTCGGCCTTGATAGCGGCATAATCACCCTTTTTCACGTTAAGCGCTAGTGTGAGTTCATATTTTTCGCTGTTCACTTTAAACTCGTTGAACTTATCAAGACAGCGATTTCTTCCATAAACGAAATCAAATCTTCTTTCTTCATCAGCTTTTTTAATAATTATTGTTTACTGATTTAACAGCCGAATTTATTCGACAAAACAAAACTAAAAATAGATTTTGACACACCTAATTTACGTCCTTAAAAATCAATTTATTTTACAGTTATAAATCAATTCCTTTTCATACTTTTGCGGGAAATTAAGCCGACAGTACAGGTTTGATATACAATTTAATTTTTTATAATGAAAGAAGACAAAACAGGCACGGAAACCTACATCATCAATGGCTTCAAACCGTTCTCGCAATTTGCGACGGAATATTTTCCGTGTCCTTCGCAATGCGTTCAGGAAAAAGACGCTTTTTTATCCCCTAAATGAAGGCTCCAAACCTGTGCGGAAGAGGCTCCGTTTGATACATTCAGAGGCTTCGTTTCAAACAAACGGAACCTCTGTTTTTTACCTCACCCCTCCTATCCAATTCTCTACTACCCAAACATCCGGTTCGGGCATCGGATTGAGCCTGTGCAAACAAATCATAACTTTGCATGACGGAAGTATCAATATAAAATCGGAATCAGGGAAAGAAAGTTATTTTATTCTTACTTTCCCTAAATGAGAATCACTGAAAGCCTCCTGAACCTTTGAGACTGATGTAATAATCAGGGTAACA
This sequence comes from Bacteroides celer, assembly GCF_002632415.2. Lineage (NCBI taxonomy): Bacteria > Pseudomonadati > Bacteroidota > Bacteroidia > Bacteroidales > Bacteroidaceae > Bacteroides > Bacteroides celer. The sequence goes on from NZ_CP178209.1 coordinate 3,039,658, forward strand.
GCAGAGGAATTATCCTCTGCTACCCAGGCTATTCGCATCGGGATTCAGCTCCTTTACAGCCTCTTTGACTGCTTTGTTACTCGGCTTGCGGTATGCTTCCCCCTGTTGTACGGGGACAATCTCATTCACCATTCTTTCATATCCTTTTTGCTCTAACAAGTGCACTTCTTTTTCACTTGCTTCGTTTTGTTTTTTTGTTTTCATAAGACTTTTCATTTTAAATTTCTTATTTAGAGAACAGAAAACAGCGAAAGATGGTTCATACCCGCAGATTATTTATGTATATCTTTTCCGTCATATACAAACTAAATCTTATATTTGTGCTTTCATTCCACTTATCCTCTTAATAAATTATGAAAGAAAACAAATACGATAATAATCGCTTCTTTAGTCAATATTCGCAAATGTCCCGTTCGGTGGAAGGTTTGAAAGGTGCTGGAGAATGGCACGTATTACAGAAAATGCTCCCCAATTTTGCAGGAAAAAGGGTGTTGGATTTAGGCTGTGGATTCGGATGGCATTGCATTTATGCAATAGAACATGGAGCGACACACGTTACCGGAATTGATATTTCTGAAAAAATGCTCGAAGAAGCCCGGAAAAGAAACCCGTCTCCACTCATTGAATATCAATGTATGGCTATTGAGGACTTTGATTTTCAGCCGGATTCTTATGATATAGTTATCAGCTCATTAGCTTTCCATTACCTCGAATCTTTTATAGATATATGCCGGAAAATTAATCATTGCTTAACTCCGGGAGGGGCTTTTGTCTTTTCTGTCGAGCATCCTATATTTACAGCTTACGGCAATCAGGATTGGCATTACGACCAGGAGGGGAATCCTATCCATTGGCCGGTAGATCGTTATTTTACAGAAGGTAAACGCACGGCAGTCTTTCAGGGCGAAGAAGTGGTCAAATACCACAAAACATTGACTACCTATATAAACAGCCTCCTTCAAACCGGATTTGAGATATGCGAACTGATAGAGCCACAACCCGACGAAAAGTTGTTGGATACTATTCCGGGAATGAAAGATGAACTACGACGCCCCATGATGCTTCTGATCTCTGCCAAGAAAAAAAGTGAAGCCGCAAAACAATGAGATTCAAGGTATTGAAAAATAATAAATAAAAAACATTCGCTTAGCTATTGTTAATTAAAAAATACTCCCTATCTTTGCACCGCTTTTGGAAATAATAACCCCAAAGTTTTCGGGGTGTAGCGCAGTCCGGTTAGCGCACCTGCTTTGGGAGCAGGGGGTCGTGGGTTCGAATCCCGCTACCCCGACTACAAAAAGAGGGTTATTAAGTTCAAAGTTTTTCGGGGTGTAGCGCAGTCCGGTTAGCGCACCTGCTTTGGGAGCAGGGGGTCGTGGGTTCGAATCCCGCTACCCCGACGAAGAAAATCAAGTCAAGATTCACAAAATAAAGCCAGTACAATTAGTATTGGCTTTTTATTATATATAGGATAAGTGCAATTATCCCCGTTTGGGGATAAATAAAAAGGGCAATTCTTTGAAATATCTTTGAACAGATTCCTAGCATTATCTTCATTTTCTTATTTAATTTAGAGTAAAAATCTATTTTGTTAACTTTATTCCCCTTTTATTTTGGCGTTATCAATGTTTTGCGTTAACTTTATAGCGGAAATACAAACATTGTTTATAGAGAAAACGATAACAAACAAAATACTTAAACACATGAAGAAAACTCTGCTGATACTCGTTATTATTTTCATTTCATTATATTCGCATTCACAAAGTCCCTTTCTGAATTTTAGAATTCCAGAAAAATCAAATAAGCGTATCATTGGATATTCTTCAAGTAATAAAATAGATGTTTTTTTTGAATATAAAATATCAACCTTGTAATACTCTAATACAGTATTACAAACAGGATTCCAATAAATTGATTGTATAACAAAAGTAACGATATGATGAAAAAGTTTTTTTATTTGAGTGCGATACTAGCCATCGTTTTGGTTTCATGTAATTCAGAAAAGGAGTATATAGCAAAGCTCTCTAATACCGCTTCCATGATTGAGAAAGAAGCTGATTTAAGTGAAGCAATAGCTCTTCATTATTGTGATACTTGGAGAAAAGTGATTTATGATCATGAATACAATGGAGAATATTGTACTGATTTCAATGAAGCCTTAGCGAAGCATCAGGAGTTTATAATCACAACAGACACCTATAAGAGACTCAAACAAAAGAAAGATTCAATTGAGACTATAATGCCACAACTAAATGATTATCCTTCAAACTGTAAAGATGCTTATAATGAGTTAGTATCAATATATGCAGATGCAGATGAATTATTCAGATTTGCAGATGAGCCTAGGGGCTCTTTATCTACATACTCAACAAAAACGACAGACCTTTATCAAAAGATAGAAAAGTCACTGAAAGAATTTAAAATAAAGCATATACAAAACAAATAATTTAAGAGAGTAGTTTAGTTATTGCAGCAGCTTATTGAATTTAAGACTATCAAAAGACAAAATAATAATTTCACTTCGAGAGCAACTTCAGAAAGTACTGCTAAAAAATAGTGTTCAAAAGCTAGAAATTACTCTCTTGAATTATGAGTTAGAAAGGAACAAAACAAAGATCTCAAAATAGCGTATTTGAACCAGCTTTGAAAGAGTGACGGTATATGCTCGCGATAGTGACGGTATCGCTGTCATATACCGTCACTATCTTTACCGGATAGCGTCACCCTTTTACATATTCAAATAATAATCCCGGGTTAGCGTCATATATTCCTCACTATATTGATGACGAGCCAGTTCAGTCAATAGTTCTTCTACAATACACTCTTGATTGGAAAAAGAAAAAGTAATCAAAACACGTTTCGGAATACCGCCGGGCTTAGTGATTACATTCAGTTGACGGACTGCATATAGCTTTCTCATATAAGCTATCTTTTTTACCCGTTCAGCTACATCTGCCGGAATCACCATTGTGAAAAATCCGTCTTCTGCCAATAATCCGCTTACTCCTTCCAACAAATCTTCATAAGTCAAAGAATCATTGTGACGAGCCGCGGCTCTCTGACGATCCGGACATTCCAGCGAATCGACAAAATAAGGAGGATTAGAAACAATTACGTCGAATTTATCCGAAGACCTGTATTTCTTAAAATCAGCCTGCACCACTTCTACCCGCTCCTTCCAAGGCGAACGAATGATATTTTCCCTGGCTTGCCCAACAGCCGCTTCGTCTATTTCCAACGCTACAATATTTGCATCCGGCAAACTGCGTTGCGCCAACATTAAAGCCACCAACCCAGTTCCCGTCCCAATGTCCAGAATCCGGTGCGCACTCTCAACGAGAGTCCAAGCCCCCAGAAGTACTCCATCCGTACCGACTTTCATGGCACATTTATCATGCCATACCGTAAATTGCTTAAATTTAAAATAAGGATTCGACATTTTATCCGTTTATCTTAAAGCCGTTTTATACTATTATTTTATTGCAAATCGCCAAAAATAAATAATAATTATGGAATACTCCCTTTATAAGCCGATATTTTGGCATTGTTTTTGTGTTTTTATTCTGCGCAGTGCTTTATTATTAGAGAGAATCAATTAACTTTGCAAACGATTTATGCATATCAGTATGACATAAACTAAATTAAAACGAAAAGATGAAAGAAAGATATTTATTGGAAGATGGAGGCGATAACAGCTTCTCGCTAATCACAGACTATGATGGGAACGATGAACAAGCATTTGATGTAAATGTGAAATCTGGTGAAATTCTTCCAGTACTCCCCTTACGTAATATGGTGTTGTTTCCTGGAGTATTCCTGCCGATCACGGTAGGCCGCAAGTCTTCTCTGAAACTCGTACGAGATGCCGACAAGAAACATAAAGATATTGCAGTAGTATGCCAGAGATCGGCACATACAGAAGATCCGAAACTGGAGGATTTACACAATATCGGTACCGTAGGACGAATTGTGCGGATATTGGAAATGCCCGATCAGACAACAACTGTCATTCTTCAGGGAATGAAACGTTTAAGTCTGACAAACATCATCGAAACTCATCCGTACCTGAAAGGTGAAATAGAACTTTTGGAGGAAGATGTCCCTGGCAAAGATGATAAAGAGTTTCAAGCCTTGGTGGAAACTTGCAAGGACTTGACAATGAGATACATCAAATCGTCAGATGTGATGCATCAGGATTCGTCGTTTGCTATTAAAAACATCAACAACCCAATGTTCCTGGTCAATTTCATCTGCTCAAACCTGCCGTTCAAGAAAGATGAGAAGATGGACTTGTTGAGCATCAACTCATTGCGTGAACGCACTTATCACTTACTGGAAATTCTGAACCGTGAAGTGCAGTTGGCAGAAATCAAGGCATCCATCCAAATGCGTGCCCGTGAAGATATCGACCAGCAACAACGCGAATACTTCCTGCAACAGCAGATCAAGACTATTCAGGATGAACTGGGTGGCGGCGGCCAAGAGCAGGAAATAGAGGAAATGCGCCAGAAGGCAGAAAAAATGCGCTGGAATTTAGAAGTCAGAGACACGTTCATGAAAGAACTTGCCAAACTGGAGCGTACTCACCCGCAATCTCCGGATTACAGCGTACAGCTCAACTATCTGCAAACGATGCTCAATCTCCCATGGGGTACTTATACAACTGACAATCTGAACCTTAAAAACGCAGAAAAGACGTTGAACAAAGACCATTACGGACTGGAGAAAGTAAAAGAACGTATTTTGGAACACTTAGCCGTATTGAAGCTGAAAGGTGATATGAAATCACCGATTATCTGCTTGTATGGCCCTCCGGGAGTGGGTAAAACATCTCTTGGAAGATCCATCGCATCTGCGCTCAAACGGAAATATGTACGTATGTCTTTAGGTGGTGTGCATGACGAAGCGGAGATTCGCGGTCATCGTAAGACTTATATCGGTGCTATGCCCGGACGAATCATCAAGAGCTTGATAAAAGCCGGTGCTTCCAATCCTGTTTTCATCTTAGATGAAATAGACAAGGTCAGTGCCGACCGTCAGGGGGACCCTTCTTCTGCATTGCTGGAAGTGCTCGACCCGGAACAGAATACTTCTTTCCATGATAACTTCCTAGATGTAGACTACGATCTCTCCAAGGTATTGTTTATTGCAACAGCCAACAACCTGAACACAATCCCCGGTCCGTTGCTGGACCGTATGGAATTGATTGAAGTAAGCGGATATATCACGGAAGAGAAAGTCGAGATTGCCCGCAAGCATCTGCTACCCAAAGAATTGGAAGCCAACGGACTCAAAAAAACGGATATCAAGCTTCCTAAAGATACGCTGGAAGCTATAATCGAGTCATATACCCGTGAAAGCGGCGTTCGCGAACTGGAAAAGAAGATCGGTAAGATTCTTCGCAAATCGGCTCGCCAATATGCTACGGACGGTTATTTCGCTAAGACGGAAATCAAACCGACAGATTTGTATGATTTCCTCGGAGCACCCGAATATACACGCGACAAGTATCAGGGAAATGATTACGCAGGTGTAGTCACCGGATTGGCATGGACAGCTGTCGGAGGCGAAATCTTATTTGTAGAAACCAGTTTGAGCCGCGGCAAGGGCGGACGTCTTACATTGACCGGTAACTTGGGAGATGTGATGAAAGAATCTGCCATGCTGGCACTTGAATATATCAAGGCGCATGCTTCTGTCCTTAGTCTGGACGAAGAGATCTTTGACAACTGGAATATCCATATCCACGTTCCTGAAGGGGCTATTCCGAAAGACGGTCCATCAGCAGGTATCACGATGGCCACTTCACTGGCTTCTGCCCTGACTCAAAGAAAAGTGAAAGCCAACATTGCCATGACGGGAGAAATCACTCTTCGCGGCAAAGTGCTTCCTGTGGGTGGCATCAAGGAGAAGATATTGGCAGCCAAACGTGCCGGAATCAAGGAAATCATCATGAGTGCCGAGAACAAAAAGAACATAGATGAAATTCAGGATATTTATTTGAAAGGACTGACTTTCCACTATGTAAACGATATAAAAGAGGTATTCGCTATTGCATTGGCCAACGAAAAAGTAACGGATCCTATTGATTTATCTGTTAAGAAACCCAGCCAGGAATGACATTTGAGTTACAATATACAGACACTAAAAGTAATGCCCGTGCCGGTCTGATAACAACAGACCACGGGCAGATACAAACACCTATCTTCATGCCGGTGGGCACACTGGGCACTGTGAAGGGAGTACATCTGACCGAATTAAAAGAAGACATTCAGGCACAGATTATTCTGGGTAATACCTATCACCTCTATTTGCGTCCGGGATTGGACGTGATCGAGAAAGCAGGCGGACTGCACCGCTTTAACGGTTTCGACCGCCCCATGCTGACTGACAGCGGTGGTTTTCAGGTATTCTCATTAGCCGGAATCAGAAAGCTGCGTGAAGAAGGAGCTGAATTTCGTTCGCATATCGACGGAAGCAAGCACATCTTCACTCCGGAGAAGGTGATGGACATTGAACGGACTATCGGTGCGGATATTATGATGGCTTTTGACGAATGTCCTCCGGGCGACTCGGATTACGAGTATGCCAAAAAGTCATTAGGATTAACCCACAGGTGGCTCGACCGTTGTATACAACGTTTTAATGAGACAGAACCTAAATACGGTTACAACCAGTCTCTCTTCCCCATCGTCCAAGGATGCGTTTATCCTGACCTGCGCAAGCAATCTGCAGAGTTTGTAGCGTCCAAAGGTGCTGACGGGAATGCTATCGGCGGTTTGGCGGTAGGTGAACCGGTAGACAAGATGTATGAAATGATCGAGATTGTCAATGAAATACTTCCCAAAGACAAACCCCGTTACCTGATGGGGGTCGGAACTCCTGTCAACATTCTTGAAGGAATAGAACGCGGCGTGGATATGTTCGACTGCGTTATGCCTACAAGAAACGGACGAAATGGCATGTTGTTCACCAAAGATGGCATTATCAATATGCGGAACAAAAAATGGGAAACAGACTTCTCTCCTATTGAAGCCGACGGAGCCTCTTGCGTGGATACATTGTACAGCAAGGCTTATTTGCGCCATCTTTTCCATGCACAAGAGCTACTGGCTATGCAAATCGCTTCCATACACAATCTGGCATTCTATCTGTGGCTGGCAGGGGAAGCAAGAAAGCACATTATTGCCGGAGATTTCTCGACCTGGAAGCCGATGATGGTTAAAAGAGTATCAACTAGATTATAAGAAATGAAAAGCAATCGATTTATAAAACGGCTGGACTGGTATATCATCAAGAAGTTCTTGGGGACATACGTATTTGCTATTGCACTAATCATTTCTATTGCAGTGGTATTTGACTTCAACGAAAAGATGGACAAACTAATGGAGCATGAAGCTCCATGGGATAAAATTATCTTTGAATACTACATGAACTTTATCCCCTATTTCTCCAATCTGTTCAGTCCGTTGTTCGTATTCATTGCTGTTATTTTCTTTACCTCCAAACTGGCAGAAAACTCCGAAATTATCGCGATGTTCTCCACCGGTATGAGCTTTAAGAGGATGATGCGCCCTTATATGATTTCTGCCGCTATCATCGCTCTCGTCACTTTCACACTAAGTTCGTATGTGATTCCGAAAGGAAGTGTTACGCGTCTGAATTTTGAAGACCGGTATATCAAACCAAAGAAACAAAACTCGGTAAGCAATGTGCAGCTGGAAGTGGATAGCGGAGTGATTGCATATATCGACAACTATAACAACGCAATGAAAACCGGTAACCGCTTTTCATTGGACAAATTTGTGGATAAAAAGCTGGTTTCGCATTTGACTGCACGACGGATTACGTACGACACCACCACCGTTCATAAATGGACGATCCACGATTATATGGTACGCGAACTGGATGGTTTAAAGGAAAAAATCACTAAAGGAGACCGGATAGACTCTATCATCAACATGGAACCTTCTGACTTTCTTATCATGAAAAACCAGCAGGAAATGCTGACCAGTCCCGAATTAAGCGATTATATCGCCAAACAGAAACGAAGAGGATTTGCCAACATCAAGGAGTTTGAGATTGAATATCACAAACGAATCGCTATGTCGTTCGCCTCTTTCATCCTTACCATCATCGGTGTATCGCTTTCGTCCCGAAAAACGAAAGGCGGTATGGGGCTTCATCTGGGTATCGGATTAGGGTTAAGTTTCTCTTATATCCTGTTCCAGACGATTACTTCCACCTTTGCCGTGAACGGAAATGTGCCACCTGCCGTTGCAGTCTGGATTCCTAATATCCTTTATGCGGGTATCGCATTCTTCTTGTACCAGAAGGCGCCTAAATAAAAGGTAGGCAAGCCTTCCGCAATCTTCACGGATTCTATCCATAGATTGCCCCAAGGTTTTAGATGCACCGGATAAACGAAGAGTATAAAAGTAGAAGTTCCGCCTATTCTTGCTAATGCAAGTGTAGGCGGAACTTTTTTGTTGTATCCATTTCCTCTTTTGTCTATTCTCCATTGTTTTCACCTGACGGTGATTTGGAAAATCCCTCTTTCTCCTTACATTCTTAAAATCGTTAACCGACTTCTTTTACATAAGCAGAAAGATCTGCAGCAGAGATGTTTTTGGCTATAATTACACCATTTCCATCCAATAAATAGTTAGTGAATCCCCGGTTTAAACGGTACTTCTTAAATAAGCCGGAATCCTCGCCTTCTGTTTCCACGAAACAAGTGGGCGTAACTATTTGATCCTTACGAACGGTTTCCTTAAATATTGACTGATATTCGTCAAATGAAATAGAAACCATTTCCACATTATGAGAAGAACGAAGCGCATTGCTCAAACTTACATTTTGCATCCGGGACTGCGCGTCATAACTTGCCCAAAAACTTAGCAACACATATTTACCTTTCAAATTTCCCAATTTAAAGGCGGGTTGCCCGTTTGACGTAGATTCGATTTTAAAATCAGGGGCTACGTCACCCTCACTCAAACCTCCGGTAGGTTTGTCTTTCTCAACGAAAGCGGTCAAGGAACAAATCAGTAATACAACAAAAATCCATTTTACATGCTTCATGTAATTCGGTTTTAGTTAATACTATCCGGGACTGTCCTTAAACAGTGGTTTCTTCCCGAAACATTGTCTTTTCAGGCATCAGGCGAAGAGGAATCCGCTGATTATCAGAGCCTTTATTTTTGAAACCGGGTGCAAAGGTAAGTAAATATTAAATTAACTTCCAAGCAAATAAGCAAAAATCTCACTTTTTAGGTATAACTTTTTATGTTATTTAGCATAAAAACGAACTTTTTTCTCTACTTTTGCAGAGTTAAAGTCTATTTTTTATGCAACCATCAAATACTGAATTGATTCTGATTCGAGTTACCGGCGAAGATCGCCCGGGACTGACTGCTTCCGTGACCGAAATCCTTGCCAAATATGATGCCACGATTCTCGATATCGGCCAGGCAGATATTCATAATACATTATCGCTGGGTATCCTGTTCAAGAGTGAAGAAAGACATTCCGGATTCATTATGAAGGAACTGTTGTTCAAGGCTTCTTCTCTGGGAGTGACCATCCGGTTTGAACCTATCACCACCGAGCAATATGAAAACTGGGTAGGTATGCAAGGGAAAAACCGTTATATCCTGACGGTTCTGGGACGCAAGCTTTCCGCCCGACAGATTTCTGCCGCTACAAGCATATTGGCCGAGCAGGGCATGAATATTGATGCTATCAAACGTCTGACAGGTCGTATCCCGTTGGATGAATGTCAGGCAGATGCACGCACCAGGGCTTGCATCGAATTTTCAGTGAGAGGTACTCCGAAAGATCGCATTGCGATGCAAGAGAAGCTGATGAAGTTGGCCAGCGAACTGGAAATGGACTTTTCTTTCCAACAGGATAATATGTACCGTCGTATGCGCCGTCTGATCTGTTTTGATATGGACTCTACATTAATCGAAACAGAGGTGATTGACGAACTGGCTATCCGTGCCGGTGTAGGCGACGAAGTAAAGGCCATCACGGAAAGCGCCATGCGTGGAGAAATAGACTTTACAGAGAGCTTTACCCGCCGTGTAGCACTATTGAAAGGGCTGGACGAATCGGTCATGCAGGAAATAGCCGAGAGCCTGCCTATCACGGAGGGCGTAGAACGGCTGATGTATGTATTGAAGAAGTACGGTTACAAAATCGCCATCCTTTCGGGAGGATTCACTTATTTCGGCCAATACCTGCAAAAGAAATACGGTATAGATTACGTCTATGCCAACGAACTGGAAATCATCGACGGCAAACTGACCGGACGTTACCTGGGAGATGTAGTAGACGGAAAACGGAAAGCCGAACTGCTCCGCCTCATTGCACAAGTGGAAAAGGTGGATATTGCACAGACCATAGCCGTAGGAGACGGAGCTAACGACCTCCCTATGCTAGGGGTTGCCGGACTGGGAATTGCTTTCCACGCAAAGCCTAAAGTGGTGGCAAATGCCAAGCAATCGATCAACACCATCGGGCTGGATGGAGTGCTCTATTTCCTCGGATTCAAAGATTCTTACTTGAATATGTAATTAGACCAAAAAATAGATTATCTTTGCTGACAAATTAAATAAAAGAATGAAGTTTTCCGAACTACAATTAAATGCAAATGTGCTTGAGGCGCTTGATGCCATGCGATTTGACGAATGTACGCCTATACAGGAGCAGGCAATTCCAATCATACTTGAGGGTAAAGATTTGATCGCAGTAGCACAGACAGGAACAGGTAAAACGGCCGCGTTTCTACTGCCTGTATTGAATAAATTATCTGAAGGTAAACATCCGGAAGATGCGATTAATTGTGTCATCATGTCTCCTACCCGGGAATTGGCCCAACAGATCGACCAGCAAATGGAAGGGTTTTCCTATTTCATGCCGGTATCGAGTGTTGCCGTATACGGTGGAAATGATGGAATATTGTTCGAACAACAGAAAAAAGGACTCACTTTAGGAGCTGATGTTGTTATTGCTACTCCCGGACGTCTGATCGCCCATTTAAGCCTTGGATATGTAGATCTTTCCAAGGTTTCTTATTTTATTCTGGATGAAGCGGACCGGATGCTCGACATGGGATTCTATGAAGATATCATGCAAATTGCGAAATATCTGCCGAAGGAACGACAGACAATCATGTTTTCTGCAACAATGCCTGCAAAGATTCAGCAATTGGCAAACACAATCTTAAATAATCCGTCAGAGATAAAGCTCGCAGTTTCCAAACCTGCAGAAAAGATTATTCAGGCAGCATACGTTTGCTACGAAAATCAAAAGCTGGGAATCATACGCAGTCTTTTTATGGATGAAGTTCCGGAACGTGTGATTGTCTTTGCATCTTCTAAAATCAAGGTCAAGGAAGTAGCCAAGGCTTTGAAATCCATGAAACTGAACGTAGGGGAAATGCATTCGGATCTGGAACAGACTCAACGGGAAACTGTTATGCATGAGTTTAAAGCCGGACGAATCAATATATTGGTAGCTACGGACATCGTTGCACGTGGTATAGATATCGATGATATCCGCCTGGTTATCAACTTCGACGTGCCTCACGACAGCGAAGACTATGTACACCGTATCGGACGTACAGCACGTGCCAACAATGATGGTGTAGCACTTACGTTCATCAGCGAGAAAGAACAAAGTAACTTCAAAAGTATTGAGAACTTCCTGGAAAAAGAGATTTATAAAATTCCTATTCCCGAAGAATTGGGAGAAGCTCCGGAATACAAGCCACGTTCTTTTAGCAAGGGCAAGGGTGGCAACTACAAAAGAAAAGATTTCCGGGGAAAAAGGAATAATAATAACGGAGGAAAGAGAAATAACCGTCCGTCTCCCCCCAGACAAAATTAAAGCAAGGCTTTTTTAATCCGGCACTATACGATCTGAATGTATGGTGCTTTTTTATTTGGATGAAGTGATAGTCAAATCTCCTTTAAAACTTACTTCCATATTTACAATGCTATATATGGAAGTTTCCGGAATGGCCAGGACAGCTTGATAATGAAAACCGTTCCGGTCTACTTTCATAAACTTTGTATCTGACAGGATGGATTGCTCCAGAAAATCGACAGGAAGTACTTTGTCAAACATCTGTTTGGTAACATCGCTGGCAAACAGGCTCTTTTTACCTTCATACACACAAATGTGCATCACATTATCATAGTATACATTATCCATGCTAATCCCGTCTTCGGAATAAGTCGTCTTGATGACTCTCATTTTAGAAGGATTAATATATACGTATGCGCGATAGCGAGTGCCATTATAGGTCACTACACTATCGCGTTTGGTTACTTCCGTATATGCCGGAATGACTAATTCCTGACGGACAAAATAGATTGAATCATTGGCATCTTCGGATTTATGCAACTTAATTACATCATCCGTTATGGAATGAAACCAGAATATATGTTCTGCCTGCTTATCAATCTTGTAATAAGTAGTATCATTTCCATAAGTATAAAGAGTATCCCGTATTATTTTAAATGCAATGGGAGTACTTTGTACATCTGCATAGTAGATAGTATCTCCTTCTACACGCATCAACGGGCTCTCCGTTTCATCGTCCAGCCAAATTCCCTGCAGTAGTCCTTTTGCACTAAGATCCTCTTTCTCTTGTTGAAGAGAATGGGGACTCTTATTGCCGCTACATGCCGCGAAAAAGATTGCCATTAACGATACAGCCACATTTTTCATCATCTATTTTAGTTTTTATATAAAGATACTCTTATTTTTTTATTTACCAATACAGTGATAAACAAATCCGAGTTCTTCCATCTCTTTTTTATCATATATATTACGTCCGTCCAACACAATCTGCCGGGACATCGTTTTCTTGATAACGGCCCATGAAGGCAGACGGAATTCTTTCCATTCGGTAACCAACATCAACACATCAGCATCCAGTACGGCATCATACATATCGCAAGCATAATAGATAGTATCACCAATCCTGCGCTTACATTCTTGCACGGCAGCCGGATCGTATGCGCGTACTTTACAACCTGCTTTCAGCAATTTATCGATCAGGACTAATGCCGGAGCCTCACGCATATCATCCGTTTCCGGTTTAAATGCCAATCCCCACAAAGCAACAGTCTTACCCTGCAAATCACCATTAAACTGTTTCATTAACTTTTCGAACAAGACGCTTTTTTGGTTCTCATTCACTTCTTCCACAGCCGTAAGTACCCGCATGGTATAACCATTCTGTTCTGCTGTTTTAATCAATGCCTTCACATCTTTGGGGAAGCAGGAACCACCATATCCGATACCCGGGTACAGAAACTTACGTCCGATACGAGTATCCGAACCTATCCCACTACGCACCATATTCACATCCGCACCAACAATCTCGCACAAGTTTGCAATATCATTCATAAAGCTTATACGGGTTGCCAGCATCGAATTTGCCGCATATTTAGTCATTTCCGCAGACGGAATATCCATGAAAATCACACGGAAATTATTCAATAAGAATGGTTTATATAGTTTGGACATCAATTTCTCCGCACGTGCCGACTCCACTCCCACTACCACGCGGTCCGGGCTCATAAAGTCACTGATAGCATTTCCTTCTTTAAGGAATTCCGGATTAGAAGCCACATCAAAATCAACCGTCACGCCTCTCTTATCCAGTTCTTCCTGAATAACCGCACGAACCTTACTGGCAGTGCCTACCGGAACGGTACTTTTGGTAACTACCAATTTATACTGTTTCATATTGCGACCAATGGTACGGGCCACCTCCAATACGTATTTCAAATCAGCGCTGCCATCTTCATCCGGAGGAGTTCCAACTGCACTGAATATAACTTCCACTTCATCCAGACAACTTTCCAATGAGGTAGTAAACTTCAATCGCTTTGCTTTCATATTACGGAGTACCATCTCTTCCAATCCATTTTCATAAATTGGAATGTTCCCCTTTTGCAAAGATTCGATTTTCTCTTTGTTCGTGTCCACGCACGTTACATTCACGCCAATTTCGGCAAAACATGTGCCTGACACCAGACCCACATACCCTGTTCCCACGATTGCAATTTTCATACTTAATCTATTGTTTGTTTAGAAATTCATTCAAAATAAACGGCGTCCTTGAAAGCAGTTCCCTCTCTGTCTTTCGCAGATAATAACATTTGCGACTCTGCCAACGGCCAGTCGATCCCCAATGCTTCGTCATTATATAAAATAGAGGCTTCTGCCTGCGGAGCATACTTGTTATCTACCTTATATGTAAAAACAGCTTCTTCACTCAAGACAGCAAAGCCATGAGCAAAACCACGGGGAATAAAAAATTGTCTCTTGTTTTCTTCACTAAGCAATACACAAACATGCTTTCCAAACGTAGGCGATGATTTACGCAAATCAACGGCAACGTCGAGCACTTCTCCTTTAAGAACACGAACTAGTTTCGCCTGACTATGTTCTCCTTTTTGATAGTGCAATCCACGCAATACACCAAAAGATGATTTCGACTCGTTGTCCTGTATAAAGTTTACGGGACCAATATTGGCTTCAAACTCTTCTTTCTTATAGGCTTCCATAAAATAGCCCCGTTCATCGGAGAAAACTCTAGGCTCGATCAGCCATACTCCGTCTATTTCTGTCTGTATATAGTTCATTATTGATAGTGATAAATAAAACGATGCAAAAGTAGTGAATTTTTCGAAGTTTTCTGGGATATATTCAATTTATCTCTTAATTTTGCAGACATGATTGAATTGGCACAACATATAGAGACTTTACTACTGGAAAACGACTGCGTCATTGTTCCGGGATTTGGTGGTTTTGTAGCACATTATTCGCCCGCAACCCGCGTAAAGGAAGAAAATATATTTTTACCTCCTACCCGTACAATCGGTTTTAATCCTCAATTAAAACTGAATGACGGCGTACTGGTGCAATCTTATATGTCAGCATACGACACAAGTTTTGCTGACGCCAGCCGTATAGTAGAAAAAGAAGTAAACGAATTTATCGGTCTCCTTCATGAGGAAGGGAAAGCCCATCTGGATAATATAGGCGAGATTCAATCTAACATTTATGGCAACTACGAGTTCGTTCCTTATGATTATAAGATAACAACTCCTTCATTATATGGTCTCGACTCTTTTGAAATACATGAACTTTCGGCTCTGCAGCAGAAAGAAAAAGTATTGGTACCGACTTATCAGGAAAAGGAAAAGAAGACTTTTGAAATTAGTATCAACCGCGCGTATCTCCGCAATGCTGCAGCAATGATTGCTGCCATCGTACTGTTCTTTGCCTTTTCAACTCCGGTAGAGAATACCGACGTTCAAAAGAACAATTATGCACAGTTATTGCCCAGCGAGCTTTTTGAGCAAATAGAAAAGCAATCGGTTGCAGTAACTCCTGTTTATGTTAAGAACGATGTTGCGCAACAAGCAAAGAAGCTTTCTGCTTCTTCTGCTTCAACCAAAACTTCATCTGCTAAAAAGCATACAACGGATAAAGCCAAGACTTCCAAACCGATCGCAGTAAGAGAAGTGAAAGTGGTAAAACAGGAAACAGCGACTCCTGCTCCTGCGGTGAAATCTCAAGAAAGTGCAAATCATCCTTTTCATATCATTGTGGCAGGAGGAATCAGCCTGAAAGATGCAGAAGTTATTGCGAACCAATTAAAATCAAAAGGATTTGCAGATGCAAAAGCTCTGAACACTGATGGTAAAGTACGTGTCAGTATCAGTTCATTTAACAACCGTGATGAAGCGACCAAGCAATTACTTGAGCTAAGAAAAAACGAAACTTATAAGAATGCCTGGTTACTGGCTAAATAAAAATCCCTTTTAAAAAGCATGAAACGAGTCCTTTGTCCTAAATGTGAGAATTATCTTTATTTTGATGAAACCAAGTATAGTGAAGGCCAATCACTGGTATTTGAATGCGAACATTGTGGCAAGCAATTCAGTATCCGGTTAGGAAAAAGTAAAGTTAAGGCTCTTAGAAAGGAAGAAAACCTGGAAGAAGAAGCTGAATCTCATAAAGAAGAGTTCGGATATATCACTGTAATCGAAAATGTATTTGGTTTTAAACAGTTACTTCCCTTGCAGGAAGGTGACAATGTCATAGGCCGCCGTTGTGTAGGAACAAACATTAATACTCCCATTGAAAGTGGTGATATGAGCATGGATCGACGCCATTGCATCATCAATATAAAGCGTAATAAGCAAGGAAAGCTAGTCTACACATTACGAGATGCTCCTAGTCTCACAGGTACTTTCCTTATGAATGAAATTCTGGGAGATAAAGACCGTGTACGTATTGAAGATGGCGCTATTGTGACAATTGGAGCTACTACATTTATTTTGCATACGGCTGAACAAGAATAATAAATAACTTGATAATAAAAAATAGCGCCACTGTTCTCTGAACAAGTGGCGCTATTTTTTATTTAGTCTTCTAATTACAGAATACCTTTAACGGTCTCAAGCATTCCTTTTTCCTGGATAGAATCCAAATCAGCTTTTACGGCTTCTGTCAATCCCGGGATCTTATTCAAATCTTCTCCCCAGATAAAATCTGCAGCCAGAACACCTTCAGCAACTTTCTTTGTGCAACCTGTTGCCCAAAGTTCTTTCAGCAGGTTCATGATTTCAGGAGCATCATTCGGAACAATTTCAGCACCATCAGCACGTACACCACCTTTATAATAAGTAATGATAGCGGCTAAACCAAGTACCAGTCCTTTAGGAAGTTCACCTTTACGTTCCAGATAAGTCTTCAATCCCGGCAAATCACGAGTTTCGTATTTAGGGAAAGAATTCAGCATGATGCTGGTTACTGCATGATCCACGAACGGATTGTTGAAGCGTTCCAATACATCATTTGCAAATTTCTCCAACTCATCCTTCGGCAAGTTCAAAGTTTCCATCAGTTCGTCAAACATTACCTTGTGGATATATTTGCCAATCACTTCGTGCTGGCAAGCATCACGTACAATATTCACTCCCGAGAGATAGGCAACCGGAGAAAGAACAGTATGCGGGCCATTCAACAAAGTAACCTTACGTTCGTGATAAGGAGCTTCTGACGGTACAAATAATACATTCAAGCCTGCCTTGTCAGCCGGGAACTCTTTTGCAACTTCCTGCGGAGCTTCAATAACCCACAAATGGAAAACTTCAGCCTGAACAACCAGATTATCATCATATTGCAGTTTTTCTTTGATAGCAGCAATATCCTTGCGCGGGAATCCCGGAACAATACGGTCTACCAATGTTGCATATACACCACAAGCTTCTTCAAACCAAGTTTTAAACTCATTACCCAGGTTCCACAATTCAATATATTGATAAATTGTTTCTTTCAACTTATGACCATTCAGGAAAATAAGCTCGCAAGGGAAAATAATCAAACCTTTTGTCTTATCACCATTGAATGTTTTAAAACGATGATAGAGTAATTGAGTCAGCTTACCCGGATAAGATGAAGCAGGAGCATCCTCAAGTTTACAAGCCGGATCAAAAGCAATACCAGCCTCTGTAGTGTTTGAAATAACAAAACGCATTTCAGGTTGCTCTGCCAACTTCATAAACTCGTCATTTTGAGTATATGGGTTTAAAGCGCGGCTGATTACATCAATCATTGTCAAGCTGTTAACAGCCTCTCCTTTATCCAATCCTTGAAGGTTTACATGATAAAGATCATCCTGTGCATTCAGCATATCGACCATACCTTTATCAATCGGTTGAACCACTACTACACTGCTGTTGAAATCAGCTTTCTGGTTCATGTTATAAATAATCCAATCTACAAATGCACGCAAAAAGTTACCTTCGCCAAATTGGATAATACGCTCCGGACGTTGTGTTTTAGGAGCAGTTTCTTTGTTTAATGCTTTCATGTTAGTTGTAATTTATAAAGTTGATATTATACAAATTCAAAATAAAAATCAATGTTTTCCTTTATCAGGATATCAATAGGCATGTATTTTACAGGTTCAACAGACTTCTTAAACACGACATGGTCGCACAACGCCTTCACCCCACAATATCCTTGCAAACCCGGACGTTGCCCGATTAAATAATGCACATCACCGGATTTTAATAAATCTACGTTTGCTTTCAGAAGGTCATATCCTATCAGTCCTTTCATGCTACGTCCCGCATGACGAAGATACTCTCCCAACTGATACACTCTGGAATTAAATACAACTCCCAGTAAAGCCTTCGGATGCGCCTGAAAAAACTCATCCAATGTCTGTTGGTTACTTTCCTGATCGGATTTATTAAGTACTACCTCATGGATTACCAAGTTATTATATTCTTCGGCAATGTAACTCATAAAACCATCCAAACGGCGTTGCATCTGTATTTCAGCCGGATTATCTTTATTGTTACTTAAAAACAAAACCAACTCCTGGCCTTCTCCTGCCGAATAATTGCGCATCAATATTTTCGCTGCGATATATCCGCTCTTATATGAATCCTGCCCGATATACGTCAACGCTTTCGCTTCTTCCATATTGAAATCGACAAAAGCATAAGCAATCTTATTTTCCTGTAAATAGGCTGTCAGCGCCAGTGTCTCTTCCCGAAAATTCGGAGAAATCAATACCGCATCCACATTCTTTTCTTTTATAGAAAGGCAGGCTTCCTGATAACTCTTCTCATCCCCATGGTGATAGCACAAATAATCTATACTCACATTAAAAGGACGTAATTCTTGCCGGGCACGCTCAATCCCCCCTACTACCGAATGCCAATAATCATGCTCTATATAATAAGGTATCAAACAGAGGAAAGAATATTTCTTTTTAGCAGCCAAACCGATAGCAAACACATTGGGCTGATAATGAATCTCATCCAACACCTTTTGTACTTTGGCTTTGCTTTTGGGAGACACGTCACCGCGATTGTGCAACACCCTGTCAACCGTTCCGGCGGAAACACCGGCCATACGGGCAATGTCTTTAATGGTATAGTTCTGGTCCTCCATAGTGCTAAAACTTAAATATTATAAATAATCGCTGCAAATATACGAATTATTTTGTTACTCCAAGTAAATTTTCTATTTTTGTGTTCGATAACGGTTAATAAAACTAAAACAAGATTTACGCCTATTAGCTTTAAAATCAATACTATATAGGTATAAATATAGAAAGTAATAATTTTATATACTTAAAACACAGTAATAATGAAGAACTTCATGGACGAAAACTTCTTGCTGCAAACAGAAACTGCGCAAAAGTTGTATCACGAGCATGCGGCTAAAATGCCGATCATCGACTATCACTGTCACCTTATCCCTCAAATGGTAGCTGACGACTACAAGTTTAAATCACTGACTGAAATCTGGTTGGGCGGTGACCACTACAAATGGCGTGCAATGCGTACAAACGGTGTAGACGAACGTTTCTGTACGGGAAAAGATACCACAGACTGGGAAAAATTTGAAAAATGGGCGGAAACAGTACCTTACACTTTCCGCAACCCATTGTACCACTGGACTCACCTTGAACTGAAAACGGCATTTGGTATCAATAAAATATTGAATCCACAAACCGCACGTGAAATTTACGATGAATGTAACGAGAAACTGTCTCAACCCGAATATTCAG
Organism: Bacteroides celer; assembly: GCF_002632415.2. Classification (NCBI taxonomy): domain Bacteria; kingdom Pseudomonadati; phylum Bacteroidota; class Bacteroidia; order Bacteroidales; family Bacteroidaceae; genus Bacteroides; species Bacteroides celer. Next base: position 3,059,285 of record NZ_CP178209.1, read on the forward strand.
CTCGTGGAATGATGCGTCGTTATCATGTAGAAGCCGTTTGCACAACGGATGATCCTATCGATTCATTGGAATATCATATCAAAACACGCGAAAGCGGATTTGAAATCAAGATGTTACCAACATGGCGTCCTGATAAGGCTATGGCTGTAGAAGTCCCTGCAGATTTCCGCAGTTATGTAGAAAAACTGGCAGAGGTAAGTGGTGTTATCATCTCCAACTTTGATGATATGATCGCTGCTTTGCGCAAACGTCATGACTTCTTCGCAGAACAAGGCTGCCGTCTGTCTGACCATGGTATTGAAGAATTCTACGCAGAAGATTATACAGATGCTGAAATCAAAGCCATCTTTAATAAGGTATATGGTGGCGCAGAATTGACCAAGGAAGAAATTCTGAAATTCAAATCGGCAATGCTTGTGATCTTCGGTGAAATGGACTGGGAAAAAGGATGGACTCAACAATTCCATTACGGCGCTATTCGTAACAATAACACGAAGATGTTTAAATTACTGGGTGCTGATACAGGTTTCGATTCTATCGGTGAATTTACAACCGCCAAAGCAATGGCTAAATTCCTTGATCGCCTGAACACTAATGGCAAATTGACTAAAACAATCCTCTACAACTTGAACCCATGCGCCAACGAAGTGATTGCAACAATGCTGGGTAACTTCCAGGATGGTTCTATCCCGGGAAAAATCCAATTTGGTTCTGGATGGTGGTTCCTCGATCAAAAGGATGGTATGGAAAAACAAATGAATGCTTTGTCAGTACTTGGTCTTTTGAGCCGCTTCGTAGGTATGTTGACCGACTCTCGTTCCTTCCTATCCTACCCGCGTCATGAATATTTCCGCCGTACATTGTGTAACCTGGTAGGACGTGACGTAGAAAACGGAGAAATTCCGGCATCTGAAATGGATCGTGTAAACCAAATGATTGAAGATATCAGCTACAACAATGCCAAGAACTTCTTCAAGTTCTAATAGATAGTAGTTACACTATAAAAAAACCGCTACCAAAGTCGAATATAGCTTTGAGTAGCGGTATTTTTTATTCCTATAGCTGAACAGTAACAACCCAAAAAGCTCTTAACAAAAAAGGAGAACCTTTTAAGTTCCCCTTTTAATAATCTTTGTACACCCTCAGGGACTCGAACCCTGGACCCATTGATTAAGAGTCAATTGCTCTACCAGCTGAGCTAAGAGTGCAACATTTTATTTTTATTGCAACGTTGAATTTGTACACCCTCAGGGATTCGAACCCTGGACCCACTGATTAAGAGTCAGTTGCTCTACCAACTGAGCTAAGAGTGCTTAATTCCTCGTTTGCGGTTGCAAAAGTAGGTCTTTTATTTTATTTGACCAAACAATCATGCAGCTTTTTTACTATCTTTTTTTCGTCTTTATTCGAACACATAAAGCTCGGAAGGCGTATTTCGCTTTAAAGCAAGTAGTTGCACATCTTTGCCTACAATAACACCTTTGTTCTTTAATTTCCATTCCACCGTTTTATAAGCCAGCTCCGGGTGATTATTGTCTTTACTTAAATGGCATAACCAGATATATCGCAAATGTTCAGTGATATTTTCCGCCAGAAACTCTGCAGTATCAGAGTTACTCATGTGTCCGGTTTTACTTGCAATCCGTTCTTTCAGATATTGAGGATAAGGCCCCATTTTGAGCATTTCCTCATCGTAGTTGGCTTCAAGTATCAGATAATGGGCTTTACTGATATAATGAGCAGCTGTAGGAGTAATCTCTCCAAGGTCGGTTAAGAAAGAAAAGACTTTGCCATCAATTTCAATGCAATACCCCACATTGTCCGTTCCATCGTGTGGCACTTCAAAAGATTCGATGTGAAAATCTTCCAGCGTCATAGGCTCTTGCTTTTCCAGATAACGAACTGACGAGCTAAGTTTCTCCGTCATACAATAGCTACGATTAATTCCAGCATGAATACGTGCGGTTGTATAAACAGGAATGTTCATTTTTTCTCCCAGATTACCCACTGCTTTAATATGGTCAGCATGATCGTGCGTTATAAATACCGCACGAATACTATCCATCAAGATATTATAATCTTTCAGTGATTTTTTGATAGTACGTATGCCGATTCCGGCATCTATCAGTATCCCATAGGTTTCAGTGCCCAGATAATAACAGTTCCCGCTACTGCCACTCGCCAGGCTTATAAATTTTACTTTCATGTTTTATCCTCTTTATTAAAATGCAAAATGCCGTCAACTTTTACAGCAAAGTGACGGCAAATATACATAAAAAAGCAGAGAATTACCGAGAAGCCTCCTTCTTTTTGTCGATGGATTCGGTGATTTTTGCAAATAATAGTAGCGCTACAGCGGCAATCAGGCCTATAGCAGCAAAGTAATACCATATATAATGGGCATTTCCGCTAGCTGCCTCCCATGCTTCCCGCGTCTCGAACAAAGCCGGATCCGGACAATATTTAGTGAGCAAAATTCCCGCCAGACCAAAACCGAAAATGGAAGAAAGGAATGAATGCAAATGACTGAATCCTAAATACATTCCTTCTTCTCCTTTAGGAGCCTGTAAAGAGAAATATTCCAGATAACGCGGTGAAATGAAACATTCGGCAAGCGCCTGCACAACTATACCTGCAATCATCATCAGAGTAATATTACTCATGCCTGTAATAAGATCATTACCCAGCAGATTTCCACATGCCATCAGTAATGCCGAAATAGGAATCAAAAACATTCCCACATTCATCGAAGTAATCGCACTGCGTTTGGCCATCAAACGGGTGATAAAACTAACGCAGCAAACCACCACAAACGGATTCACATTGGCAATCCAACCCGGTTTTGCCGTCTCGCCAGCCATACGAATCACATATTTAGGCATAGTGGCATAAAGCTGCTGTTGCACCATCCAGAAACCAGTAACAATCAAAATAAGAATCAATAAACGCCAGTTTGTGATGATTCGCATAAATCCCTGTCCAATCTCATGGAGACTTTTTCCTTCACCTGCCGTATGCATCGATTTATAAAGAAGAATAACAGCAAGTAAAGCAACTATTGTCATCGCACCGGAGAAATAATTAATATAGATATACGCTTGTTCACCAATGACATTACGCAAAGGATCGATAATCGTTTTACCGGTGAAAGCACCCACATTTACCATCATATAAAATATGGAATAACCACGGGCACGGGTTGCTTCCGTTGTTTCTTTAGCCACAGAAGCGGAGATAATGGACTTAATGAAAGAACCTCCCACCATAAGCACAAACAAAACCGGCACGATGATCCACCGGGTATAGCTATCAGGCAAACCATTAAATTGAGTAGTGGCACCATAACTAACCAAACCGGCAGCTTCCAGTAAAGTGGGCAGTACACCCAACCCTAAATATCCGATGGATAATAAGGAAAATGCTATAATCATTGATTTCCGGAAACCGATCTTGTCAGCATAAGCACCGGAAAAAATAGGAAGCAGATACAATCCACCGGAAAAAAGCCCGGAAATCATACTTGCTTCGAAATCATTAAAACCTAAAATGGAAGATAGATAAATAGTGAGAACGATAAAAACGGCATAATATGCCATACGCTCAAACAGTTCGACTGTGTTGCTGACCCAAAATGCTCTCGTAAAGCCTTTAGCAGCACGCTGAGGGGAATTGTTCATGTATTTATATTTTTATTAAAATGTTAATTTGAGACAAAGATACGTTTTTTTGGCTTACTGTCCGTATCTTTGTTCCAAATTAGGTAATTAAAAACTATGATTATAGCTGTTGATTTTGACGGAACGATTGTTGAACATCGTTATCCACGCATTGGTGAAGAGATTCCATTCGCTGTTGACACATTGAAGTTATTGCAACAAGAAAAGCATCGTTTAATACTGTGGAGTGTGCGTGAAGGAGCACTTCTGGACGAAGCTGTCGAATGGTGTAAAGCCAGAGGTTTAGAATTTTATGCCGTTAATAAGGATTATCCTGAAGAGCAGAAAGGCCATCAGGGATTCTCTCGAAAGTTGAAAGCCGACATGTTCATTGACGATCGAAATCTGGGTGGTTTACCAGACTGGGGAGTCATTTACGAAATGATTAAAGAGAAAAAGACGTTTGCAGATATCTATAGCCAAAACGGAGAAGAAGAAAAAACATCCCTGAAAAAGAAGAAAAGATGGCTGCCTTTTTAGGAAGCTGATAAATATCAAACAAATAAAATAGAAATGCACTCTTATCTGACATGATTAGAGTGCATTTCTATATTCATAAATGATTTATCATTCAACATTGAATCGCAATTTGCTACGCTTCTTTATTTTCCCACTTTTCCCTAAACTCCCATAATTGCTCAATAGTGGGATGAAAAGTCGGATTCTCCCAGTTTCTGGAAATCATTGCAATCAAAGACTCCAAATACGATTTACCATCAATAATGGTAGTACATTTATTGACCTGATATCTTTCTGTTGGATAATTCTTTGTCTCAATCATCTTTTTTGCCCAGTTCAATAATTCCTGAACAGCTTCATTGTCATAAGTATGTTGTGCCATATCTTTAGAATTTTCCGCAAAGATACAAAGTTTATTTATTCATAAATAAAGTTGTTCGTTTCTTTTTACTATAAAGATTCCATTTTAAATTTATACCTTTACGTCCAATATACTCAATTAGACTAACTAATAGAAACAATAATAATGAAGAAAATTTTCATTTTAGTATGTTCATGTGCTCTTTTGGCAGCATGCAACAATAGCGCGAAAACAAACAAGAGTGCCGGTGCAGACAGTACTTCAATCGAAGTAACTGATATCCATAATGCGGAAAATTCACTTGATTACGAAGGAACTTATAAAGGAGTTTTCCCCGCTGCCGATTGTCCGGGTATTGAAACAACCCTGACATTAAATCCGGACAAAACATTCAGCCTCCATTCCGTATATATCGATAGAGACAGCTCATTTGACGAAAAAGGTACATATACTTTAAAAGACAACCTATTGACTCTTAATGAAGAAGGCGGAGAACTTTCTTATTATAAAGTAGAAGAAAATCATTTACGCAAACTAACAATGGATAAACAAGAAATAACCGGAGAACTTGCAGACCATTATGTTTTAAATAAGGAATAAGGTCCAAACAAATTTTGCTATCAATAGAGAACAAATTCAATATTTTTTATGTTTATATAAATAGATATAAACTTAAAAATAGAACAACTTATGATTTATAGTTTTTTATTTCCCACAAAATCGAATACAACGAAAGTATCTTTGTTGCTATTGGCTGTCCGGATCATCTTCGGTATATTATTAATGAACCACGGTATCCAGAAATGGAGTAACTTCCAGGAGATGTCAGCAGTATTTCCTGATCCGCTTGGAATAGGAAGTCCCCTATCTCTCGGATTAGCAATTTTTGGCGAACTCGTATGTTCGATGGCATTTATCATCGGATTCCTGTATCGCTTGGCAATGATCCCGATGATTTTCACAATGATAGTAGCCTTCTTTGTTGTTCATGCTAATGACGTATTTGCGGTTAAAGAGCTAGCTTTCATCTATTTAGTTGTATTTATATTGATGTATATTGCCGGTCCCGGTAAATTTTCAATAGACCATATCATAGGAAACGAATTGTCACGGCGGAAGTCAAGAGTATACAAAAATTAGAAATAATAGCCCCGATTAATTAAAAAATATTATATTTGCATACACATAAGAGAGAAATTATCAATATTTTTTATTAATCAAAAACATTTTAACATGAAAAGAGGAAAACTGACTTTAGTCGCAGTAGTACTTAGTGGTAGCTTATTATTCAGTTCTTGTGTAGGATCATTTGGTTTATTCAACCGCCTGTCTTCCTGGAATCAATCAGTTGGAAACAAGTTTGTAAACGAACTCGTATTCCTTGCTTTCAACATTGTTCCGGTTTATGGTGTAGCTTACCTGGCTGATGCTTTAGTTATCAACTCAATCGAATTCTGGAGTGGCTCCAATCCGATGGCTAATGTAGGTGACGTAAAGAAAGTAAAAGGAGAAAACGGCAACTACATGGTGAAAACTCTTGAGAATGGATATTCCATTACTAAAGAGGGCGAAACTGCTTCAATGGACCTGATCTACAACAAAGAAGCCAACACATGGAATGTCGTTGCAAACGGTGAAAGCGCTGAATTAGTAAAAATGAACAATGATGGCACTGCTGATTTGTTCTTGCCAAATGGCGAAAAGATGAATGTAACGCTGGATGCTCAAGGCATGCTGGCAGCACGCCAGGCTACAATGAGCAATTTTATGTTTGCCGCCCGCTAAAAATAAAAACAAATACGAAGGAGATGAAACATCATATAGGAGTTTCATCTCCTTTTTCAATCTTATCTTCTTCTATCAAGAATCTTTTGTACTATGAATAAACTATATACACTTATCTATTCTGTTCTAATCTTCACCTGTCTATCTTGTCAGCAACAAACTCCTCAAACTCAAATAGAACAGACAGCCATAGATTTCTGTGAAGCCTTTTATAATTTCAATTATACGGTCGCCAAAGAATGGAGCACGCCTTCTTCTCAATCTTATCTTAGTTTCTTAGCATCTAATGTCGGGCAAACCCATCTGGAGCAACTTAAGACACGAGGCGCTGCAAAAGTTTCTGTTATTTCAAGTGAGATAGATGCTAATTTAGAAGAAGCGTCGGTTGTCTGCCAAATCAAAAATGCATTCGTCATTCATCCCATCGGAGGAAAAATGGAATACGTAAGTTCCCTGCAAGATACGCTCGAATTAGTAAGAGTAAATAATAAATGGCTGATTAGAAAGGATATCCCACAGCAAAATGGAAAGCAAAGTCACGACTGAATTTAGGATGAATGATGGGGAAATGCTCTTTCCTCGTTTCATAGGCAGGATTGACAGCTTTCATACCTCCGTCAAAACGCAAAATAAAGAAATCCAAATCCAGGCGGAGACCTAATCCGTAGGCCACTGCTATTTGCTTATAAAACCTATCAAACTTGAAAACCCCTCCCGGTTGATTGGCATAACTCCGGATGGTCCAGATATTACCAGCATCAATAAATACCGCCCCCTGAAACTTCCAGAATAACTTGCTTCGGTATTCAATACTGGCATCCAGTTTAATATCTCCGGATTGATCGAGCAAATTCCCATTTCCTGCAAAAGAGCCCGGTCCCAAATCGCGAACACTCCATCCGCGGACACTATTGGCTCCACCAGAGAAATATTGTTTCTCAAACGGAATAGTCTTCGCATTTCCATAAGGTACAGCTATTCCCACACCAGCATGAAACGCAAAAGAGTTACGATAATCGATTCTGATATTCTTAGCAAAATCAAACTCCCCTTTCAGATATTGAGCATAAGGAATTCCCAGAATAGCGTATTCACCATTACTGTTCTTCCGAATGTTTGCAGCCTTTGACAGAGCATACATTACATTTCCCGCCGATTCGAAATTAAAACGGATGGAGTATGAATTAGAAGCAATCGTATTATTGATAATCGATCCTCCCACGCTATTATAATTATAGCTATATCCCATATTTATAATCAGTCGATCCTGATAATTATACTGGAATATATGGTTCTGTCCTTTATTTATATAGTCTTCTTTAAATCTTTCAGAGATACGGGGCAAATAAAGGAAAGCAATATTTATCAAATCAATACGGTGTTGTATCTTCTGGCGTTGTGTCCACTTGTAACTCCAGTTAGCAGAAGCCATCGTACGCAAGAACTCCGGTCGCAACTGATAATTATACTGTAAACCAAACTCTGTTGTAGCCCTGATTTTCCGTTTAAAATCAGAGGAAATGAATGGGAACAGGAAATTAGGAAAGTTGATACTCGTTTCCACTCCATACTCCGTATAGTTATTATTTGAATAGCCTGCCTGAAGCCCGGAAATAACCTCATACGCTCCACGGAATTTTATCATAAACGTTTCCGACCCGCGAAAGAGATTCCTATTCTGGAAAGAAACGGAAGCTGCCGCTCCCAAGTCACCGGCAGAATTGGTTCCCTCTACCTCAAAGGATACCGATTTATGCTTGCTCTTAGTCAACATCACGTAACAATCGAGCATTGTTGAATCTCCAACTTGAGTCTCGATAAAACGGATATTCGTATATTTCAATGCAGACAAACGCCCGAAACTGGAATAAGTTTGCTGCACATCACGCTCATTAAACAAATCGCCGGAAGCAAACCGGAGGTTATCCGTAAGCACTTTAGGACGTAAATAGAGCTTATCCTTATAGTAAATCGGATATCCCTTATAATGAACCGAATCATTAATATCCACACTGCTCAAGGCAGAAGACTGCAAAACGTCATAATCCGTAATAAAATTAATCTTATTGATCCAATATTGCTGATGTGCCCTTGCCGAATCACTCGCATGCGCTTTATACATCTGCAAATGTTGAGTCAGATCTACATTATAAGTATTACGAACCGTATCGGCCGTATATCCGATATAATCCTTATTAAATTTATAATAGCCATTCCGAAGCAACTTATTCGTGATACGTTGCCTGTCCGCATCCAATACATTCACATCCAAATACATTCCTTCCTTCAACAAGCTTCTGGCAGAATCCTGTTTGAGAAGAGAGGCTATTTTAGGATCATAAATATCATATTTGATAGATTGAACAACGTAGGGTTTGCCGGCCGTTACATCATAATACAGCTTAATCTTTTTCTTTTTTATTTTAGTCGAACGCTTCACGGTTGCCGCCATATATCCCATATTGTGCACAGCCTTAGTGATCTCTTCTTCAGAGCGTTTCGCTTCGTCCTCGCTATATATTACAGGAGCATCCCCTATCCTTCTTAAAAATTTGTTTCCCCATTTGGTTGAATCACGCCCCGACAGATTGTAGACATAAAGTTGAGTCTTTATCAGGCTGAACCACTTGGCATTAGGATTTTGACGAACATACATGCGTAAGGAAGAAGGCCGTATGTTTTTCTGGTCCGTACGAATTTTAACTTCATCCAGCAAATAAGAACCATCCGGCACAAACTTAGTGGTAGTACACGAAGCAAGTGACAAGACAGCAGCAGAAGCAAGCAAACAAAGAAAATTTCTCCTCATACGGTTTTACATCGATAGCATGAAAAATGCGCCTACAAAGATAAATTATATTTTCTGACGGGGAAAATAATTTAAGAAAAAGAGAGGAAAGTAAGGATAGATTGGAAATATCTTTATAGCTTTGCAAAAGAATATCAAATCTATGGCATCATTAAGTAAAAACAAAATAAAGTATATCCACTCGCTGGAACTGAAGAAAATACGTAAAGAAGAGCGGGTATTTCTGGCTGAAGGTCCTAAATTGGTAGGTGATTTACTCGGACATTTTCCCTGTCGTTTTTTAGCAGCCACTCCCTCCTGGCTTCAGGAGCATCCGGGTATTGACGCAAGTGAACTGGTAGAAGTTTCACAGGAAGATCTTTCACGGGCCAGTTTATTGAAAACTCCCCAACAGGTACTTGCTATTTTCGAACAACCACAATATACTTTGGATCCGGAGGCAGTTCGTTCATCACTTTGCCTTGCATTGGACGATGTGCAGGATCCCGGAAATCTAGGTACCATTATCCGTCTGGCCGACTGGTTTGGCATCGAACATATTATCTGCTCGCAGAATACGGTAGATGTATATAACCCTAAGACCATACAAGCCACTATGGGTGGAATTGCCCGGGTGAAAGTACATTATACTTCCCTCCCCGATTTTATCCGGTCGCTCGGAGATACTCCTGTGTTCGGTACGTTCCTGGATGGAAAAAATATGTATGAACAACCATTAACGGCCAATGGCTTGATCGTAATGGGAAATGAAGGGAATGGCATAGGGAAAGAGGTAGCCACATTAATCAATAGAAAATTATATATCCCCAATTATCCGGCAGGCCAAGAGACATCCGAGTCTCTGAATGTAGCCATTGCTACCGCAGTAATCTGTGCCGAGTTCCGTCGACAGGCTGCATGGAAGTAAAATCAAAAGGATAAAACAAATAAGGAAATAAAGCTTCCCCCTTCTTTTCTGCTTCCTGCAGATACTCATTAAAACATTGGGAAGATTGATTCGAAACACTGGGAAGATTAATTTGAAACACTGGGATGTTTTTTAAAATCATCCCAGTGTTTTTTATTTCTTCCATCTGACTTTCAGAAAGCAGCACTATCACTCCCGGCATCCATTCAACCGATTCAATCTCTTCGGTCAATGGGAACACACCTCGGACAACTCCTTCGTCAGTGATCTCCACTACCTGCTGCTTCATATATCCGACGGCAGGTATCAGCAAATAATGAGAAGCAAAGCGTTTCATTACAATCAGTTGTTTGAACGTCTTTGTTGTTGCTGCCTGCGTTGATTCATCTGGCGTTCTTTTCTTTGCTCTATCCGTTCCTTTTGGATATGCTGTTCCACCTGAATCTGCTCCGGCTTCTTCTCACGATGAGTTCCCGTACGACGACGGTTCATCTCTTCCGGTGTTAGACGCTGAATGTCATCTTTATTCTTGTCTATGACCTTATGTAAAGAGTCGGCATTTTCTTTAGTAGCTATCTTCTTCAAAGAATCCGCTTTCAATGCTTCTATCTTATTCAAAGAATCGCGTACGGCAAATGCGAGCGTATCCGTACAATGATAACGAGTCATCATGAAGCGGTCGGCCAATACTGCCCCGCCTTTTTCCTGGCTATCCATCGGATAATAAATGAACCCTTTTATTTCTTTCATCGAACCTAATGTGTCTGCAAACAAACGAATTTGTTGCACACCCGGTTCAGTCACCGTTTTCCAATGATTGATCGTATCTTTCTCATAAATCACCTGCATAGCCATAGTGACACCTCTTAAAGAGTCGGCAAGCATCGGCTCCAAGAAACGATACCGCACTTCCCATACCAGTGTATCCCGGTCTTTGTAGTTAGAGTCGGTCGGCAAAGTAAATACATATTGATTATCCATCATTTCACCGGTCAAACGTACCATACGCTGCCACGGCCAGACATCGATGCTATCACCCTGCTTAGTCATTTTCGGTTTCTTATCACGCTTGGCTATCAGGTCGCCAACAAGTTCCTGTTCGTCTTTCAAGCGTTTTTTCACCTTATCATAAATTTTCGATAAAATCTCTGTGTTACGGGTATACCAAACCATGGATGAGTCAAATGCAGCTTGTGTAGTCCCGTATTTCTTGAAAACGGCGTCGATATACAATGCTTTCTTATAGTTTTCACTATAAGGCAAATTATCTCCCATAGACTTTGCCACATGATAATCATACAGCAAATTCTCCATCTTCGATTCCGAGATTACATCACTGGGTCTTTTCACTTTACACCCGGCTACCGCAAAAACGAACATGCAGATGAGACACAGATGAAACCGAAATTTATTTTTCATGATCCGTAGCTTCCTTTTTATCTTTATCCAGCGAATGATAAGACTCATTCAAATATTTACTATAAAAGAGTAACAAGGCAATGATACCGCAACTGATAGCGGCATCCGCAAAATTAAAGATCGGACTAAAGAATATAAAATGCTCTCCACCCACAAACGGCATCCATGTAGGCCAGTTTGTATCTATAATCGGAAAGTAAAACATATCCACCACTTTTCCGTAAAACCAGGTAGAATATCCACCACCTTCGGGCATGAAACTGGCAATCTGCGAATGAGTGCTTTCATTGAAAATAACTCCATAGAACACGCTATCTATGATGTTCCCCAAAGCACCGGTCAGAATAAGAGCCACACAGACGATATAACCTGTTTTGAACCCTTTCTTTATTATTTTATAGAGATACCACCCTATCAATGCCACTGCAACAATGCGGAATGTTGTCAGGAATAACTTGCCGAAGATTTCCATACCGAAAGCCATCCCGTTGTTTTCGGTGAAATAGATATAAAACCAATCGGTCACACGTATACTTTCGTGCCAGTACATGTGAGTTTTAATCCAGACCTTGATGATCTGGTCAATAATCAATACGGAAAAGATAACGAGAAGGGCAATTCTCCCCTTCGTGAATAGTTTCTTCATGTGTTTATTATAAGTTAAACATAACGAGCTACAAGTGCCGTGCGTAAACTTTGCGCAGCTACTTGTAGCTCGTTACCTGTAGCCTACTTGCTATCTGTTATTTTTTACCACTGTTCTTTGCTTCAATGCTTAATGTAGCATGAGGAACAGCACGCAGACGCTCTACCGGAATCAATTTTCCGGTTTCACGGCAAATGCCGTACGTTTTGTTCTCAATACGTACCAAAGCAGCTTGTAATCCTTGGATAAACTTCAGCTGACGTTGTGCCAGGCGGGTTGTTTCTTCCTTGGAGAGCGTGTTAGCTCCTTCTTCCAATACTTTATACGTAGGAGATGTATCGTCGGTATCATTACCGTCCAGTCCCATCAAACTTTTCTTCAACTGTTCATAGTCACGTTGTGCCAATTCCAGTTTCTCCATAATAATGGCACGGAATTCCTCGAGTTCCGCATCCGAATATCTAGTCTTTTCTGCCATAATTTTACAATTTTAAAAAGGTTAATCAATATAGTATTAGTCTTTTATCACGTTTACAAACAGTGAGAAGTCATCAAACTCCAGCATTGTTCCGTCTTTCACTTCATCTACAAGTTCCAGAGATGTGCCTAAAACTTGGTTACAAATATAAGTATTATATTCATTTACCGCATCATCTGTTTGCGTATTTTTCGAGATTGTTATTTTTATTTTGTCTGTAATCTCGAAGCCGCTTGACTTACGTATATTCTGAATACGGTTCACCAATTCACGGGCAATACCCTCACGACGCAATTCCTCGGTAACAGTAACTTCAAGTGCTACAGTCAGTTTACCTTCGTTGGCAACCAACCATCCCGGAATATCCTCACTAAAGATCTCGACGTCTGATGCTTCGATAACAGCTTCCGCACCATCCAGATTTAATGTATACTTTCCGTTCTTCTCCAATTCACCGATTGCTTCCTGTGACATTTCTGCAACCGCAGCGGCTACCGCTTTCATTTGCTTGCCGAACTTCGGACCCAGTTTCTTAAAGTCACATTTCACTTTCTTCACCAATACACCGGCCGCACCATCAACGAATCTGACTTCTTTCACGTTCACTTCGTTCATAATCAGGTTCTTCACAGCTTCGATATGAGCTTTCTGCTCTTCATCTACTACCGGAACCATGATACACTGCAGTGGTTGGCGTACCTTGATATTCACCTTACGACGCAATGCCAACACCATAGATGTAACATCCTGTGCCATTTGCATGCGGGCTTCCAATTCCTTGTCTATCATTTCTTCCTGATATTTCGGGAATTCGGCAAGGTGAACAGAAACGACACTGTCGCGTCCTGTTGCTGTAATCAAGTCCGTGTACAACCGGTCTGCATAGAACGGAGATATAGGAGACATCAATTTGGCAACTGTTTCGAGACAAGTATACAATGTCTGATAAGCAGACAATTTATCCTGTGTAAATTCACCACCCCAGAAACGTTTACGATTCAGGCGAACATACCAGTTGGACAAATTATCATTCACAAAATCAGAAATCAAACGTCCTGCCTTTGTCGGCTCATATTCATTATAGCATGTATCTACCTCCTTTATTAATGTATTCAATACAGACAAGATCCAGCGGTCGATCTCCGGACGTTCTGCCATCGGTACATCCGCTTCTTTATACTCAAATCCGTCTACATTCGCATAAAGCGCAAAGAATGAATACGTATTATATAAGGTACCGAAGAATTTACGACGAACCTCTTCCACTCCTTCAACGTCAAATTTCAGGTTATCCCACGGAGAAGAATTGGTAATCATGTACCAACGCAACGGGTCGGAACCATACTTTTCAATCGTAGTAAACGGATCGACAGCGTTATTCAGACGTTTAGACATCTTGTTGCCGTTCTTATCGAGCACCAGACCGTTAGAAATAACAGCCTTGTATGACACACTGTCAAATACCATCGTAGCGATAGCATGCAAGGTAAAGAACCAACCACGTGTCTGGTCTACCCCTTCTGCGATAAAGTCAGCCGGATATACCTGACGGCTATCCAATAGTTCTTTATTTTCGAACGGATAATGTATCTGCGCATAAGGCATAGCACCCGAATCGAACCATACATCAATCAAGTCTGATTCACGCTTCATCGGTTGGCCATCTTTTGATACCAATATGATGTCGTCTACATAAGGACGGTGAAGATCTATTTTATCATAATTTTCTTCCGAATATTGGCCCGGCACGAAACCTTTATCCTTGTATGGATTGGATTTCATAAATCCGGCTGCTACCGATTTATCGATTTCATTATAAAGCTCTTCTACAGATTCGATGCATATCTCATCCGTATTATCTTCCGTACGCCAGATAGGCAATGGAGTACCCCAATAACGGGAACGGCTAAGGTTCCAGTCATTCAGATTTTCCAGCCACTTACCGAAACGGCCGGTTCCGGTAGATTCCGGTTTCCAGTTGATGGTCTTATTCAATTCCATCATTCGTTCCTTGCAAGCGGTAGAACGGATAAACCAGCTATCCAACGGATAATAAAGCACCGGTTTGTCTGTACGCCAGCAGTGCGGATAATTGTGGACATGCTTTTCTATCTTGAAAGCCTTGTTGTCTGCTTTCATCATCATGGCAATGACAATATCCAAAGATTCGGCAGCTTGCGCAGCTTTCTCATCAAACTTACCATCTACCATGAATTCAGGATTGTAGGCGTTTTTCACCCAAGCACCCTGATATTCTTTGTATTTATCTACATCAACACATTCTTTTACGAAATTCTCATCCAGCTCATCCAATAGATAGAACTTACCTGTCAGATCTACCATCGGACGAGTTTCACCTTTCTTATTAATCATGAACAGTGACGGGATTCCTGCAGCACGTGCCACATTCGCATCGTCCGCACCAAAGGTAGGTGCAATGTGAACGATACCTGTACCATCTTCTGTAGTTACATAATCTCCCAATATCACACGGAAAGCCTTATCACTAGCCTTCCAGCTACCATCTTCCGCTACCTCAACCGGTTTCACCCAAGGGATCAACTGCTCATATTCCATACCGACAAGATCAGTGCCTTTGTATTCGGCAATCACTTTAAACGGTACAAGTTTATCTCCGGCTTTGTAGTCCTCCAATTTCAGATCAGCAGCTTTTGCATTGAAATGTACATTCAATAAAGCTTTTGCCAGAACCACTGTTATAGGTTCTCCGGTATAAGCGTTGTAAGACTGTACAGCCACATAGTCAATCTTCGGTCCCACACAAAGAGCCGTATTTGAAGGCAATGTCCACGGAGTAGTTGTCCAAGCGATAAAATAAGGAGTTCCCCATTCCGTCATTTCCGGTTTAGGATTCTTCATTTTAAATTGGGCAACGGCTGTTGTATCTTTTACGTCCCGATAACAGCCCGGTTGATTCAACTCATGTGAGCTCAATCCTGTTCCTGCAGCCGGTGAATACGGTTGGATCGTATATCCTTTATACAACAATCCTTTTTTATGCAGTTGCTTCAATAGCCACCACAGTGTTTCAATATAACGATTATCATACGTGATATAAGGATGCTTCATGTCCACCCAGTATCCCATCTGATGAGTCAGGTCTTCCCACTCCTTGGTATATTTCATCACGTCCTTCCGGCAAGCCGCATTGTAGTCGGCAACAGAGATTTTCTTACCAATATCTTCTTTTGTGATACCTAATGCTTTTTCTACACTTAGTTCCACAGGCAGTCCGTGCGTATCCCATCCGGCTTTACGCTTCACCTGATAACCCTTCATCGTTTTGTAACGGCAGAAAATGTCCTTAATGGTACGAGCCATTACATGGTGAATACCCGGCATACCATTAGCCGAGGGAGGTCCTTCGAAAAACACGAACGAAGGACAGCCATCACGTTCTGTCATACTCTTGGCGAAAACCTGGTTCTCGTCCCATTTCTTCAGCACATCTTTGTTTACCTGCGAAAGGTCAAACTGCGAATATTCAGTAAATCTCTTACCCATAGCTGTCTACGATTTTACTATTTACAATTTACAATTTGAGGGGTATCCCCATTTTTAAGGGTGCAAATTTACAAAAACATTTGTTTAGTTGAGCAAAAAGCTAAGACTTTTAATCGGATTCGTGTGAAGTTAACGATTATAAACCGCCTACAGCCTAAACAAAACAGGTATCTCCTTGTTTTAGTGGGAAACCTAAAAACACTTAACTTATGAATTATGGAATTAGTATTTTATTCAGGGCAATCCCTTTGGTGATGGCTATTTTTTGCTTCGGATACGGAGCGTTCATTTATGGTTATGGAGATGCCGGCGGTCGTGTTGTAGCGGGCCCTGTGATATTCTCATTAGGTATGATATGCATTGCGCTGTTCTGCACGGCTGCCACTATTATCCGGCAAATCATACATACATATAATCAAGCTGCGAAGTACGGTTTACCGATACTCGGTTATCTGGCAGCTATAGTGACTATAATCGGAGGTATCTGTGTTTTCAGTAATGCCGACGGTACTTCAGCTTTTGTGGCAGGCCATGTAATAACCGGCGTAGGTTTTATTACAGGCTGTGTAGCCACTGCTGCCACCTCCTCTACCCGTTTTTCTTTGATTCCGGGAAATTCCAGAGGTACGGGCAATGAAGTTCCTGAAGGCGCATTTTCTTTAGGTCAGGAACGGGCATTGGAAATCATTGTCATTCTCATTTCTCTTATCGCATGGATATGGGCGTTTGTTTTATTGGCTAACAGCCATGTGCATCCGGCTTATTTTGTAGCTGGTCATGTAATGGCAGGGCTTGCCTGCATTTGTACCAGTCTGATCGCATTGGTAGCTACTATAGCCCGTCAGATACGCAATGTATATTCAGAAAAAGAACGTTCACAATGGCCCAAACTCGTTTTATTGATGGGCTCCATTTCTTTTATCTGGGGATTTTTTATAATCTTAGCCGATTCAGGCAGCGCCAACGGTACTACCGGATATATCATGCTTGGACTAGGTTTAGTCTGTTACAGTATTTCCAGTAAAGTCATTCTTTTGGCTAAAATCTGGCGACATGAGTTCAAACTCGCCAATCGTATTCCTTTAATTCGGGTATTGACTGCATTGGCTTGTCTGTTTTTAGCGGCTTTTGTATTCGAGCTTGCCACCGTAAATGCAGATTACTTCATTCCGGCACGTGTTTTATCAGGGCTCGGAGCGATATGCTTTACGCTGTTTTCTATCGTTAGTATATTGGAGAGCGGCACGTCTTCCAAATAAAAAATATTCTATAAAAAGGGCGTCACTATATGCCCCGGATAGTGACGCTATCCAAGGCACATAGTGACGCTATCTTGACAGCATAGCGTCACTCTTTTATTTTTTGAATCTAACCTCATAGAGGTCATTCCTGCGGTCTTTCAAGTTACGTACACTACCATACGTATGCAGTTCGTTCAACAAATCCAGATCAACATCCGATACCAAAATCATTTCTGTGTTAGGAGTTGCTTCTGCCCTCTTTCCGTCCGTTGGAAAAGCAAAATCGCATGGGGTAAACACACCCGATTGAGCATATTGAATATCCATATTGTGCACACGGGGAAGATTTCCGACACTTCCGGCAATGACTACAAAACATTCATTTTCAATAGCACGCGCCTGTGCACAAACACGAACACGGGAGTAGGCATTCTGGGTATCTGTCAGGAAAGGAACAAATAATATCTGCATTCCCTGATCTGCCATCAGGCGGGAAAGTTCGGGGAATTCCACATCATAGCAGATTAAAACTCCGATCTTTGCACAATCCGTATCAAAAGTGTTCAGAAGTTTGCCACCGTTCAGTCCCCAGCTTTTTATTTCATCGGGGGTAACGTGTAATTTCTCGTACATTTCGTAGGTTCCATCCCGTCGGCAAAGGAAACCGACATTATAAAGTAGCCCATCCTCTTTTACGTATGGCATACTTCCTGTTATAATGTTAATATTATAGCTAATAGCCAGATTCATAAACCGTTCCCGAATCTCATCGGTATACTTTGCCAATCCGCGAATAGCCTGTGATTCTCCTTTATCATTATACTTCGACATCAAAGGAGCATTGAAATATTCCGGGAAAAGAACAAAATCACTTTTATAATCGGATACTGCGTCCACGAAGAATTCTACTTGTTCGAACAGGTCGTCCAACGTTTTATAGCTACGCATCTGCCATTGCACTAATCCTACACGAACCGTAGTTTTAGGACTGATATATTCTTGCGTAGGTGGTTGATAATAGATATTATCCCATTGAAGCAAACAGGCATAATGTTTCGATTCTTCGTCATTCGGCAGATAATTGGTCATCACCTTTCGCACGTGAAAATCATTCGATAGCTGAAAAGTTAATACCGGATCATAAATCTCGCGTTGACGCACTCGTTCGATATATTCTTTCGGACGCATTTTGTCAGCATATTTATGATAATTCGGGATACGTCCGCCAAACATGATAGCTTTCAGGTTCAATGTTTCGCATAGTTCCTTACGATATTCATACATACGACGTGCCAGGCGCAAACCACGATAACCCGGATGAATGAACACTTCAATGCCGTACAAGATATTTCCTTCAGGATTATGTGTATTGAATGTTTCCTTCCCTGTCACTTGTGCATACGTATGGTCGTTCTTTACTTTATCATAATCAACAATGATAGAAAGAGCACAACCAACTATTTTATCATCGACTACTGTGACAATCTGACCTTCCGGAAAAATCTTAATTAACTTCTGGATCTGCTCACGAGTCCAAAACACATCGCTACCATCTGAATAGACGCGGGTAAACGACTGGGATAACTGTACATAATCTTCTATTTGCAGATTGCGTATCTGCACTTTATTAATTTTTATCGGATGTTGTTCCATAACAATACGTGTTTTATAAAAGATAGTGCAAAGGTATAGCTATTCCTTTAATTGTGTTTTCAAACCAAGAAATAATTAACAATACTATCTATTTTATGCACTCTTTTTCTGAAAATTCCAAAGGTGAAGAAGCACTCCTTCACCCACAAAACACTTATTCACAGGTAATTCAGAAGAAAGATGAAGGAGTAGATAAAAAAATGTTTCTTATATATAGAGAATGCTGCTTAAACAGAAAGAGAAAAAAGCAGTGTTTTAAGAGAAGGAAAGCGGTGCTTTAAGTAGGCTAAAGCAATGCTTTAGTTGCGGAAAATAGCTGCTTTTATTTGATTCTGCTTCTTCTATCCACTTCTCTCTAGTCTGGAAAATTCTAAAGGCAAAACAATTAGATTTTCCAAAGGTATTTTTTTAAGCCAGAAACCGATATGAGAAGTCATAAAATCAACTTTTGAATCATTTTCATATAGGATGCGTATATAAATACTATCTTTGCGAATATCGATCATAAATAAAAGAGTAACCCAAAAGGTAAAGAAAAGATATGAATTCCAACAAATTCTCCTATCAAGGACAAATCGAGACAATTCTTCATTATCTAAATTCCATGATACAAAAGAATTGGACAGGTAAAACTGCCGATGAGTTCAATCGTTTGATATCCATACCTGAATTAGCTAAAATGGCATGTATGTCTGTTCGTAATCTTCAGCTGATGTTTAAAGCTTACACCAACGAAACATTACATCAATATATCATTCGTACACGCATGGAATATGCCCAGCAATTACTCAAAGATAATAAAAAAAGTATAGCTGAAATATATGAATATATTGGATTTGCTAACCAGTCAGCTTTAAATAATACACTTCAAAAAAAATACAATCTCACTCCTCTAGAACTACAAAAGAAATTATTGGAAATAAGTCATACTTATCCTTCATATATTTCTCCTTACCGCATAGTGGAATCAGAAACAATACCTGTCTTATTTTTATCTTATATTGGCAATTATGACACTTGTAGCACAGTTGCTTTTGAGACATACACTTGGGACTGCCTATATGAATATGCAAAAGAAAACTCTTTATTGCTAGATAAGGAAGATTATTGGGGGATAGCTTATGATGACACGGACATTACCTCATTAGAAAAATGCCGTTTTTACGCTTGTATAGCTATTCAAAAAGGAATAAGATCCAATCCCCCTCTTACTAGTCCAATAAAACACATGGATTTACCTCAAGGTACATACGCAGTTTATATCCATCAAGGAGATTATGCATTGTTAGATGCCTTTTATGAGACAATATTGAAACAATTACCGCAATTTTATAGCTTAGGAGAAACTCCAATCCTGGAACATTACTTGAACTCTCCCACCGACACAGATGTGAAAGAGCTTCTTACTGAAGTTTGGATTCCAATCGTTAAATAATTTTGTATAAGGGCGATATTGCACCCTTATACAAAATTAGTAGCTATCATGCCTGATATACACTTTCTATCAAAGACTTAGGACAATATCCGAGGATGTCAATAGAAATTTTCTCGGCTTCTTCTTTTGAGATGTTATCACTAACGATATAGTTCCTAAATACCTTTTCCTTTTCTTTATATGCATAAGATGAAAGCAGCGGCCCTATGATCGTTCGTAATTGCAAGTTTTTAAAATCGTCACTTTGCTTGTCACTTAGACCAACACGTGTAGAATGCATGATGATTGATTTACTTTCTCCATCACGGCAATCTTTAACAGCTTCTTTTAAAACAGATTCTTTTTCCAAAGTATCATAATCTACATTCTTATCCTCAACAATAAATTTTAAAACATTATTCGGTCCAAATTTAATTGTGCCATCATCAAACTTAGCACTTCTTATTAAGATGCCATAATATGCATTAACGTCATCAGATAAACAAATATCAATACCTCCTCTTGTTCCACCTTTAAATTTTGAATTCTTTGTTATACCTGTACGATGAACATAAAATCTTCCATAATTATTTTTTTGCAGTTCATTTCCATGCACAAACTCATCATTAAATTTTGCATCTTTAAAATAAGCTTCTACTTCAATAGGGTAAATTCGTAGCCCATTACTTAGTTCAAACATATAGTTTGTGACTATTAGCTTATTAATTACTTGAAGCTGTTTCTCTATTTCCTTAAAATCAATACATTGCATTAAAACTGCAATTTCCTTTTTCAAAGTATCCATAATTATTATAGTATACCCGTTGGCGGAATTAAAAAGATAATATATTGATGTTTAAAAAGTTGTGCATATTATTGATTTATAGTATATTAGAGATGGTCAAACCTTTAATATATCATCAATATATGCACAACTTATATACAATATTCAGTAAAATTCTTAAGATTTGCAAGCAATTTGGCGATAACCTCATAAATGAGAAGGGAAATATTCCTCGTCCAGGTGTTGTTCCCAAGTTTTCAGATATAGAAGTTATAGCTTTGAACCTTACATCCGAAGCCATGGGTATAGATAGTGAAAGTAATCTTTTCATTAGACTTTCTGAGTATAAGGATAAAATGCCCAATCTGATTTCAAGACGCCAGTATAATGACAGGCGTAAAACTACATCAACCTTATGCGACACTATCCGTAAAAGAATAGCTGAGAAGATAGATGGTGGTGAAGAATATTTCTGTATTGATTCAAAACCTATAGAGGTATGCCGGGTAGCTAGAGGGAAACGTTGTAAAATGGGCAGAAACGATTATAGTAAAGCTCCATCATTCGGATATTGTGCCTCTCAGAAGAATTATTACTATGGATATAAATTACACGCTATTTGCGGTTTAAGTGGAGTTATCCATTCCTTTGACCTGACAAAAGCAAGTGTTCACGATATCAATTATCTTAAAAATATCAGATATGAATATCATGACTGCAGCATTTTCGGAGATAGAGGATATATTAGTAAGAATGTGCAACTGGATTTGTTTGAGACTGCAAATATAAGACTTGAAGTTCCATATAGACTGAACCAAAAGGACTGGAGTCCTACATTCATCCCATTTGCTAAAGCCAGGAAAAGAATCGAAACGGATTTCTCACAACTATGCGATCAGTTCATGATAGTGAGAAATTATGCTAAAGATACAGTAGGATTGTTTACCAGAATACTCGGGAAAATAAGTGCATTTACAATCCTTCAATATATAAACCACATTAACAACAAACCTATTGGCAGACTTAAATATGCGCTTATTTAATTCCGCCAACGGGTTATAGTATTAATATTTCTTTGGGTAAAGATAATCTTTTTAGTAAAGAGTTGTTCCGAATATATCAACTTTTTTATTTCTCACTTAGATGATATCAAATAGTCAACAACAGAGTCCCAATTCGGATACAGTTCCGAACCAAATAAGATTAATTCACCACCAAAATTTTCAGCACCATTTTTGAGGCGATCATCTATCAAAAAGTCTCCTTTGTTCAAATTTTTATGATGACTAAGAATTAATCGTTTATAACCATCTGTACCTAACCATTTTCTCACCCATATTAGTTTATCTGACCAGGCAGAAGGATTATTCCAAGGTGCCGTGGAAAGAATATATACATCATAAAAACGCACTAAATGATGGTAGGCATTAATTGCTCCTTCATACGGACTCATTCTTGCAAAAATATTAGGTACCTCATCATATCGTCCTTCATATTCTCTCTTTTCGTATTCACTCAAGTTGTTAATACCTGATTGAAAGTCAACCAGAACATTATCCATATCAATATAAAGTATAGGTTTGGAAATCGGTAATGCTGATATCATATAATTTCTATAATTTACTCACAGTCCAAGACAAACAATTCAATGCACCTCCCCATTTCTTTACAATCGGAGCTATATTAACTTGGTAAATTCGTCCCTCATAGGAAGGATATAACTCTTTTATCTGTTCTAAAGCCTCTCCATCTGTAGATAATCCAAGTCCGGGAACAATGATTATATCACGTGTCTGAAGCATATTTATGTATGCCCAACTATTCTCATAATACTTACTAAGTTTCAAATCCACAACTACAAAAACGTCATTCAATCTACGTCTCATCTCCCGTTCTATCTTTTGAGGATACACTTTCAAGTTGACCAAAATCTTACCATCGCCAATATTGTGAACAATTCCATCTGTATGACCACAGATATCATATCTATCCCATGGTAGAAATATAATATCTGCTCCATAAAAGTTTGCCTTTAATATTGCCAGTACTTCTCCTTGATCAATCTGCGAATTTTCTTGGAACACCTTTTCTGTCATGATAATAATTGGTTTCCGTTCTCTTATACATGATCCCACCCACTTAGAATTTCCCTCACACACAACAACATTCCCTCCATCAACTATAAGTGGCGATTGAATAATATCTATCTTGATACTCGTGGCTTTAAGTACGGGAATAATATTAGTTTTATACTGTGGTTTATCCGTCAAATAATCAGGTTCATAGCGAAATTGAATATAAGTATTAACTCCCCACTGTATTGGCATATAATCTCGGCACCAATAATCTTTAGTGTGCATCAAAGTCCCATGCGCTATATGATGGCGAGAAAGAATATTAGATAATTCTTCATAAACTTTAGGGTAGTGACGTACAAAAAGGTTCGAAAAATAAACAGTATCTTTATATTGCTCTGTTATCATACTTCAATTTTTATAATGCAAAGATAAGCGCATCATTGGAGAACATATTTACTCAAAAATGCAAAAACATTAATTGTAACACCAACGATAAAACAATTAATGCAAAATAAAAGATTGATTTACTGTACGATATGTATATAAACAATTATGACACCATACCATTGGTATGATGTCATAATCTCAATAGAATCATGTCAGGAGGCCAAAGTCATAATGACATGATGAAATAACACTAACCTAATTTATTTATCTTTTTTCCAAAGTTTGCTCATATCTTCCAGTGTCTTACCCTTCGTTTCGGGTACCCAACGCCAAACGAAGATGGCAGCAGCCACGCAGATAATGCCATATAAACTATATGCAAACATCGGGCTGAAGTCGTACAGTGCCGGAAAAGTAGAAGATACAATGTAATTGAATATCCATTGGAATGCTACGGCGATTGCTACCGCTTTACCACGGATGGTATTCGGGAATATTTCCGAGATCAACACCCAGCAAATCGGCCCCCAAGACATCATAAAGAATGCTGCATACACAATCACTGAAAGTACCGGGAGAACACCCTTTATTGCCATGCTATCACACATTGCTACCGCAAATGCACCTACAGCCATACCAATAGAACCGATTATCAATAGTGGTTTACGTCCGAAGCGGTCTACAGTGAAGATTGCAACCAATGTAAAGACAATGTTTACAATACCCATAATAACTGTCTGCATCATACCACCTCCTTCTGCACCTGCATTTTCGAAAATACGAGGAGCATAATAAAGTACCGCATTAATACCGATAGCCTGTTGGAATACAGAAAGCAAAATACCGATCACAATTACTGCCACTCCATAAGTAAAGATTTTCTCTGTCTTTTCATGAGCAGTAGCTTTAATATCATTAAGAATTTCCTGTGCTTTTGTCTTACCATTGATCTTTTCAAGGATCGAATAAGCCTTTTCATCTTGCTGTATCAATACAAGATAACGAGGAGTCTTGGGAACAAAGAACAATAACAGACCGAAGAAAGCGGCAGGGAAAGCTTCCGAACCGAACATGTAACGCCATCCTTCATAAACAGTCCACATATCAGATTCAGCACTAACAGACAGTACACCGGCTGCATCTTTCAAAATAATAGGATTTTGATGGTCGCCCATAATCAGGAAATTCACGAAGTATACTACCAACATACCGAAGATGATAGCAAACTGGTTACACGATACAAGCGTTCCACGAATATTAGAAGGAGCAATTTCAGCAATATACATCGGACAGACTGCAGAAGCCAGTCCAACACCGATACCGCCCAAAACACGATACAAATTAAAAGCAATCAGCAAATCCATGTTCGGCTTTCCATATTCGAAGAATAAGACTTCCGGATAATAAGAACCTAATGCTGAAAGGAAAAAGAGTACGGCAGCAAGCCTTAGAGAATTACGACGTCCCAAACGGGAAGCAAATATACCGGACAAAGCACCACCCAGTACACAGCCAATTAATGCACTGGAAGATGTGATTCCATGCATTACTTTATTGTATTGAAAATCAGAGGCCGAAAGAAAAAAAGCCTCCAAGCCTTTCTCTGCACCGGAAATAACCGCTGTATCGTATCCGAAAAGCAGTCCTCCCAAAATGGCGACAGAGGTTATCGAATATAGGTAGAGTTTACTACCCTCGTTCGTTGTATTAATCATGGTTATAAGTAGATAAAGTAGTGTTGTAGTAGTTGGATTTATATCACCACAGATTTCACAGATTGACACAGATAAAATTCAAAATAAGAGAGAAGAAAATCAATCTGTGACAATCCGTGTAATCTGTGGTGGGGTTAATTAGCAATACATATTCAGAATTGCTTCATAAAGTTCTTGTTTACCGCTAGTCTGTTTCGGTTCACCGTTTGCTTTTGCATAAGCAACTACATCTTCCAAAGTCAACTTGCCATCTTCAAATTCTTTACCTTTACCACCATCGAATGAAGCGTAACGGTCAGCCAACATTTTCTTATAGGGAGATTCGTTCAGCAAAGCAGCTGCACTTTCCAATGCACGAGCCATAGCATCCATACCTGCGATGTGAGCGATGAAGATATCTTCCAGGTCAGTAGAGTTACGACGAGTTTTAGCGTCGAAGTTTGTTCCACCGTTACCCAAGCCGCCGTTGCGGATTATTTGCATCATAGCTTGTGTCAATTCGTAGTTGTCAATCGGGAATTGGTCTGTATCCCAACCATTCTGATAATCACCACGGTTAGCGTCGATAGAACCCAACATGCCGTTGTCTACTGCTACTGCCAATTCGTGTTCGAAAGTGTGACCAGCCAAAGTTGCGTGGTTTACTTCAATGTTCACTTTGAAATCTTTATCCAAGCCATGAGCTTTCAGGAATCCGATTACTGTTTCTGTATCTACATCATACTGATGTTTTGTCGGTTCCATCGGTTTCGGTTCAATCAGGAAAGTACCTTTGAAACCACGGGCACGAGCATAATCACGAGCGATGGTCAGCATTTTTGCCAGGTGTTCTTTTTCACGTTTCTGATCTGTATTCAGAAGAGACATATAGCCTTCACGGCCACCCCAGAATACATAGTTCTGACCACCCAGTTCAATAGTTGCATCGATTGCATTCTTGATCTGAACAGCAGCACGAGCTACTACGTCAAAATCAGGGTTAGTAGCAGCACCGTTCATATAACGTGCATGGCCAAATACGTTGGCAGTACCCCACAACAGTTTGATGCCAGTTTCAGCTTGTTTCTGTTTTGCATAAGCTACGATTGCTTTCAAGTTAGCTTCGTATTCTTCGATGCTTGCACCTTCAGAAACCAAGTCTACATCGTGGAAACAGTAGTATTCGATACCCATTTTCTGCATGAATTCGAAACCTGCATCCATTTTATCTTTTGCAGCTTGTATGGCGTCAGCATTACTATTCCAAGGGAATTGTTTTGTTCCGCCACCGAATTGGTCGCCACCTTCAGCACACAAAGTATGCCACCATGCCATAGCAAATCTCAACCAATCTTTCATCTTCTTACCGTTGATAACCTTTTCAGCATCGTAGTAACGGAATGCCATCGGATTTTTACTATCTTTACCTTCGAACTTAATCTTTTCAATTCCCGGGAAAAATTCTTTTGTTGTCATAATTCTTTTATTTTTAAAATGGTTATTATTTAAATTGTTAATTATTTATCTGAAGACAGAACCGGAGTCGGTATGTTACCGGTCATCGACTTTTCAAGACGGTATTTCCATTTTGCGTACGCGTCAGCATATTCCTGTCGTTTTGCCACATTAGGCTCAATCACATCCAGTTTGTCAAGCGTAGCAAATGCTTCATTGTTATCCTTGTAGATACCTGCACCGATGCCCGCACCTTTCGCAGCGCCTACGGAACCATCTGTATCGTAAAGCTCGATAGTAGCTCCTGTGACTCCCGCCAAAGTATCGCGGAAGATAGAACTCAAGAACATATTAGCGTGTCCGGCATGGATCATCTTCACGGGAATTCCCATCTGCTCCATGATATCAATGCCATATTTAAAAGAGAATACGATACCTTCTTGAGCGGCACGGATGATGTGGTGTTTACCATGTGCATTGAAGTCCAATCCACGGATGCTGCAACCGATTTCTTTATTGTTCAGCATACGTTCGGCACCGTTACCAAAGGGCAGAATACTGATTCCCGCACTGCCGATAGGAGCTTTGGAAGCCAATACATTCATTTCATTATAAGATATTCCTTCGGGAGCAATGTTGCGTTTTACCCATGAATTGAGAATACCCGTTCCGTTGATGCAAAGCAATACTCCCAAACGTGTCTGATCTATGGTATGATTGACATGCGCAAAGGTATTGACGCGTGACTGCGGATCATAGTTCACTTCACCGTTCACACCATAAACCACCCCTGATGTTCCTGCCGTAGAAGCAATTTCGCCCGGATTAAACACGTTCAAAGAAAGTGCGTTGTTAGGCTGGTCGCCTGCACGATAAGTAATCGGTGTCCCTTCTTTCAGTCCAAGCTCTTTGGCAGCTATTGCATTTACACGTCCCTGTTCCGCGAAGGTCGGCTTAATATCTGCAATCAAGGAAGAATCAAATCCGTAATAATCCATTAAGAAATCAGCCACCCGGTTGTTCTTGAAATCCCAGAACATACCTTCCGAAAGCCCGGAAACAGTTGTACAGATTTCTCCACTCAACTTCATGGCAATATAATCGCCCGGCAGCATTATCTTATCAATCTGCTCATAGATGGCAGGTTCGTTTTCTTTAATCCACGCCAACTTGGAAGCGGTAAAATTTCCCGGCGAATTCAACAAATGAGAAAGACATCTCTCCTCCCCGATTGTCTCAAACGCTCTCTGACCGTATGGCACCGCACGAGAGTCACACCAGATGATAGCAGGACGCAATACATGCTGATTCTTATCAACACAAACCAATCCGTGCATCTGATAAGAGATACCGATGGCTTTAATTTCAGCGGCACTCACTCCGGATTCGATCATAATAGCCTGCGTGGACAACTTTAAGTTTTCCCACCAACTTTCAGGATCTTGTTCCGCCCATCCGGGATTCACTGCAATAATATTCGCTTCTGTTTTCGGAAAAAATGCCGAGGATACACATTTACCTGTCTCCGCATTTACCAAACTCGCTTTTACAGACGAGCTACCTATGTCATAACCTAATAGAAACATAATTTTATTTACGATTTAACGATTTACTATTTACGATTTACGCTCAATGTCCGACAATTAATACTTTAACATTCAACGCCTAATACATAATACTTGATACTTAATACTTGAACAGGGGCTACCTTCTTACCTTATTATATATCTTCTTATCAAATTTATAATAACGGGCAGCACGGTGAGCCACTCCTTGTTGTTTTTCTTCCAAAGGAACTACATATTCCATCATTGCTATTTTTTTATGGAAGTTACGCACGTCCACGGCTTTGTCGTATACTAATTCAAAAAGAGTCCTTAATTGTGCGGCTGTAAATTTACGTGGAAGCAGTTCGAACAACATGGAAGGATTAAATTCTACGAACTGACGAATATAAGTCATTGCCTCCTTTATAATCAGATTATGGTCGAAAGCCAGTGTTTTCACGTCTTTCAAAGCGACCCAGCAAGCCTGGTGATCGTCCAGATTCTTATCCAACGTACGATCTATCTTCACCATCGACAAATATGCAATGGTAACAATACGCTCCACTTTTGACTGCATAGCTCTTTCCAACCAGCGTACATCTTTCGGATTACTCGTTCTGTTTTTAGAACCAAATGCTTTAAACTGCATCAGATTCACATTTTTAAGTCCTGTCAGTTCATACAAAACTCGTTGTGCAGCTTCATCCAGGGCTTCATCCATATAGATAAGAC
The DNA here is from genome assembly GCF_002632415.2 of Bacteroides celer. Taxonomy (NCBI): domain Bacteria; kingdom Pseudomonadati; phylum Bacteroidota; class Bacteroidia; order Bacteroidales; family Bacteroidaceae; genus Bacteroides; species Bacteroides celer. The sequence continues at coordinate 3,088,375 of NZ_CP178209.1, forward strand.
TTCCGGGAAGTTTCATATCATGATATACTTCTCCATTATCCTCACCTGCACGTTTTACAAGCAACACTTTCAGTTGTTCTCCGTCAAAACCAATCACTACACAGTCTACTGATATATGATTGTTTGCTAGAGGTGTATTTTTCTGTAAATTTTGCATATACATTTCTTTAAGACGATGCAAATATAGAGGCTACAAACCATCAAAACAAAATAAGAAACATGCTATAAAACATTGTTTTTCATATAAATACATATCATACATTCTACAATATGAATAGTTAGTGTTATCTTACGAATTACAATATGTATTTTAGTATTTCCACGGGTGAGTAATTGTATAAAGTACAAAAACTAGATGGACGCTTTATTATCAGTACTTTTCATATCTTTTCCAACAGACGCCAGTAAAGGTACTTATTGTATTTTAAACGATATGTCATTTTGTACCTTATCGTTTTTTATTCTATCTTTGTCGGGTAAATATTAAAAAATCTAAAATGGAACGTCACCCAGTCATTTTATCCATTGCCGGCTCCGATTGTTCGGGAGGCGCAGGAATTCAGGCAGACATAAAAACAATCTCGGCTTTAGGAGGCTATGCAGCATCGGCCATCACTGCCATCACCGTACAAAACACACTGGGGGTACGTGCCGTACAGTCCATTTCTCCGGATATGGTTCGTGGGCAAATAGAAGCCGTGATGGACGACCTGCAACCGGTTGCCATCAAAATAGGAATGATAAATGACATTCAGATCGTTCGTGTAATTTCCGACTGTCTACAAAAATATTCGCCTGCATACGTCGTTTACGATCCGGTAATGGTGTCTACCAGCGGAAAGAAACTTATGACAGATGAAGCGATAGAAGAAATCAAAAAAGAACTTTTACCGCTTGTCACATTAATCACCCCTAATATTGATGAAGCAAAAGTACTTACAGGTAAAAGTATTCACAACATTCAGGATATGCAGACCGCTGCCAAAATGCTGACGGATGATTATCAGACTAATATCTTACTAAAAGGCGGACATCTGGAAGGAGACAATATGTGCGACCTTTTGCATACGTCCGAATTTATCTACCATATATATGAGGAGAAAAAAATAGAAAGCCATAATCTGCATGGAACGGGATGTACCCTCTCTTCCGCTATTGCCACCTATCTTGCCAAAGGCTACCCCATGCGAGAATCCATCCAGCATGCGAAAACATATATCACTCAAGCCATTATCGCAGGAAAAGAATTGAATATCGGTCATGGCAACGGCCCCTTATGGCATTTTCCGGACACCGTTGCACAAATGTGTACTTTTTGTGCGGTTGTATCATAAAAATACGTAACTTTGCACCCGCAATTAAAAATCAATTAAATAATAAAAATATGAAAGCATTTGTATTTCCCGGTCAAGGCGCTCAATTTGTAGGAATGGGTAAAGACCTGTATGAAAACTCAGCTTTAGCAAAAGAATTGTTTGAAAAAGCTAATGATATCCTCGGATATCGCATTACAGATATCATGTTCGATGGTACAGACGAAGATCTCCGTCAGACAAAGGTTACTCAGCCTGCCGTATTCCTTCACTCTGTTATCTCTGCTCTTTGCATGGGTGATGACTTCAAACCGGAAATGACTGCCGGCCACTCACTCGGCGAATTCTCTGCATTGGTAGCTGCCGGTGCATTGAGTTTTGAAGATGGTTTGAAACTTGTTTATGCACGTGCAATGGCTATGCAGAAAGCTTGTGAAGCTACTCCTTCTACTATGGCTGCCATTATAGCATTGCCTGATGAGAAAGTAGAAGAAATCTGCGCAGCAGTAAATGCAGAAGGTGAAGTTTGCGTACCGGCTAACTACAACTGCCCGGGACAAATCGTTATCTCCGGTTCTGTACCAGGTATCGAAAAAGCTTGCGAACTGATGAAAGCTGCTGGAGCTAAACGTGCCCTTCCGCTGAAAGTAGGTGGTGCTTTCCATTCTCCATTGATGGACCCTGCCAAAGTTGAATTGGAAGCTGCTATCAAGGCTACGGAAATTCATACTCCTAAATGTCCGGTATATCAGAATGTAGACGCACTTCCTCACACTGATCCTGCAGAAATCAAAAAGAACCTGGTTGCCCAGCTGACTGCTTCCGTACGCTGGACACAGTCTGTTAAGAATATGGTTGCCGACGGTGCTACTGATTTTACAGAATGTGGCCCGGGTGCAGTACTTCAAGGACTGATTAAGAAAATTGACGGTACTGTCAACGCTCACGGTATTGCATAAGCATCCGTAAGAAAGACTTTATCTTTAAATATATGAAGCGTGTTGGTAACTATTGCCAACACGCTTTTTTATATTAAGCCTATTCATAGCATACGGATTAACATGTTGTATAACACCCCGTTACTTTTCTTTTCTGGCAAACTTTCCGTATCTTGCTATTGTTTTTATTACAGGAATCATTTACTCAAATTTATGAGCCATGAAAATACATGAATATCAAGCGAAAGAGATTTTCTCCAAGTACGGAATACCTGTCGAGAGGCACACTTTATGCCGTACAGCCGCAGGTGTCATAGCCGCTTACCGGAGGATGGGAACAGACAGGGTGGTTATAAAAGCACAGGTATTAACCGGAGGCCGGGGAAAAGCCGGAGGAGTGAAACTGGTAAACAATACGGAAGATGCTTATCAGGAAGCTAAAAATATTCTCGGAATGAGTATTAAAGGACTTCCGGTCAATCAAGTACTGGTTAGTGAGGCGGTAGATATTGCTGCCGAATATTATGTCAGTTACACCATCGACCGAAATACACGTTCTGTCGTTCTGATGATGAGTGCATCCGGCGGTATGGATATCGAAGAGGTAGCCCGTCAAACACCGGAGAAAATCATCCGATATTCAATCAATCCATTTATTGGTCTTCCCGACTATCTGGCAAGGCGTTTTGCTTTCTCCCTCTTTCCTCAAATGGAGCAGGCGGGTAAAATGGCGGCCATCCTTCAGGAACTTTATAAGATCTTCATGGAAAATGATGCATCATTAGTGGAAGTAAATCCGCTGGCACTAACCAAGAAAGGTACGTTGATGGCTATTGACGCAAAGATTGTTTTTGATGACAATGCGCTCTATCGCCATCCGGAGGTACATGCTTTATTTGATCCGACGGAGGAAGAAAGAATAGAAGCAGACGCTAAAGATAAAGGATTCAGTTATGTCCACATGGATGGCAACATCGGCTGTATGGTAAATGGTGCCGGACTCGCTATGGCTACTATGGACATGATTAAACTTTATGGAGGTCAGCCAGCCAATTTTCTCGACATTGGTGGTAGTTCCAATCCTGTCAAGGTAATTGAAGCCATGAAACTTTTATTGCAGGATGAAAAAGTGAAAGTGGTCCTGATTAATATTTTTGGAGGAATCACCCGCTGTGATGATGTAGCAATGGGGCTTCTTCAGGCATTCGAGCAGATAAACAGTAATGTACCTGTTATCGTACGGCTTACAGGCACTAATGAGCATATCGGACGGGAACTGTTACGGAATTACAACCGTTTCCAAATAGCCACAACGATGAAAGAAGCTGCTCTTATGGCTCTGAAAGCATAATAAGTACCCAAATCATTAATTAATAAATAAAGCAATTATGAGCATATTAATAGATAAATCCACCCGCCTGATTGTACAGGGAATTACTGGGAGAGACGGGCTTTTCCATGCCAAGAAGATGAAAGAATACGGAACTCATGTTGTTGGAGGAACTTCTCCGGGCAAAGGAGGAACAGATGTAGACGGCATCCCCGTATTCAACACTATGTATGATGCGGTTGAACAAACGAAAGCCAATACTTCTATCATTTTTGTTCCGGCACGTTTTGCGGCAGATGCCATTATGGAGGCAGCAGATGCGGGCATCCGGTTAATTGTCTGTATTGCGGAAGGAATCCCCACGCTGGATGTAATTAAGGCGCACCAGTTTGTCGAACAAAAAGGTGCTATGCTGATCGGCCCCAACTGTCCGGGACTGATCTCTCCGGGAAAAAGCATGGTAGGCATTTTACCGGGACAGGTCTTTTTAGAAGGGAATCTCGGAGTTATCAGTCGTAGCGGAACACTTACTTACGAGATTGTGTATCACTTAACAGCTAATGGTATGGGACAATCCACCGCTATCGGCATCGGGGGCGATCCTGTTGTAGGTCTTCATTTCCGTCAACTGCTGGAGATGTTCCAAAATGATCCGGAAACAGAAGCAATCGTTCTGATTGGAGAGATTGGAGGAAATGCGGAAGAGCAAGCGGCCGAATATATCCGCAATAATGTAACCAAACCTGTGGTAGCATTTATTGCCGGGCAATCAGCTCCTCCGGGAAAGCAGATGGGACATGCAGGAGCTATCATTTCGGGAAGTTCCGGTTCGGCAAAAGAGAAGATTGAATCTTTAGAAGCTGCCGGTATCCGGGTAGCACAAGAACCTTCGGATATACCGAAATTATTGAAAAGATAAACTCCCAAAGAGAAAGAAAAGACAAAAGTAGTCATATCATAACAGATGCAGATTCACTCCCTCAAATAAGTAATTACATACTTATCGTTTAGAGTAAATCTGCATTTATTTTACATACCTTTCTTTATACCTAATTTTATAAGAAGAGCATTCATAGGATATGCACAGAAGAAGCCGAAAAGCATAGCCAACTGCATCATAAACCAGAATATCCATGTGTCTTTGGGTAACGGTTCATTGATGAACAATACAAAATAGACAATCGCCATCCAGCCATACATTCCTACCTGCCAGGACAAAAGAGAAAAGAAATCCGCTTTGAAAGCACGAGCCAAGGCATTACCTACCGAAATTTTTTCCATCTCCCGAATAGCATAGAATTGGAAATAAACACCAATCATCAAAGCCAGAATAAAGTCAAGTACCCAATTACCAAAGAGCTGACTTCCTGCCACAGTTACAGGAACGTAGTTTGTAAACCACTCTCCTATGATATCTGCCAATGTACATCCTGCACCACAATGAAGCGCTGACAAAGCTACCGATTGCCAATAAGGACGTTGCATTCCTTGCATCGACATTTCTCCCGGCATGGCCATATCCATCGCCATATTATCTTTCATACCGGACATATCCATTCCCTTCATATCAGACATATCTTTCATGCCAGACATATCCATTTTCATCCCATCATCCTCCACTTTCATCGGAACACTCCGTCCAAACTTATTATACGCCCATAAAGCTAAATAACTTCCCCATAATGCAGATAATATCCAGACTGCATTCATTATCTTCATTGATTGCGGACGATGTGTCAGGTCTATGGCAATATGTACTGCAATTCCGATACCTGAACATACTAAGAAAACGGCTATTAAATTGAGCATGACTGTATGTTTTTAAAGATTCAGATTACAAAACATCCTTTATTTGTGAATAGTTCACCCCATTACTTTTAATTTTATCCCGTCGAACTATTCCCCACACGAGTTGTTATCATTTTATAATCAAAACAATAGAAATATGAGCAGACGTATACAATTAGAGCATGAAGTATCTGTTGCTCAAGAAAGAATAAAGAAAGCTGCAAAAGATACACCGAAGAATATCCTGAAATTATGGGAACAAGAGCTGGTAGACCTGGAATTGGAACTCAATAATATGGAGGATGATGAAGAAGATAACAATGAGGATTAACAGAAGAAAGGCGCGCTAGTTACCTAGTGCGCCCTTCTCTATTACTGTATATGTATTCAGTATTAATTCTTTGGCAATGCTTCTTTTACTACCATTGAACGACCTACATATTCTGCACCGTTCAATTGTTCGATAGCTTTAGCAGCTTCTGCATCATCCGGCATTTCGATAAACGCAAAACCTTTTGATCTTCTAGTTTCACGATCTGTGATTAACTTTACTGAAGCAACTGTTCCATACTCTTCCATTACATGTCTCAAATCTGATTCCTTAACATTATAGCTAAGATTTCCAATGTACAAATTCATAAAATACAAATATAAAAAATTAATAATTCAATAAGAAAGTTTTAGGAAGATCTTAATTAGAGATGGATATGCTCAAATAAATGAGAAGATTCATGTAAAAAAATCAAATCGTAATAAACCTCTTTATTGTTGTTGATGCAAAGAAAGGCATTATTTGGGGATATTGCACTATATTCTCTCCTTTTTCTTTCTGCAAAACATCTTTTTTATGAAAATAAGCCAATACTTAACGTTCTTATTCTTTTTATACCAAGCCATTCCATGTAAACTATCGGATTAGTCTTTCTGCAAATTCTTCGCTACAAATTCCTCAAAAAACGTTTTCTTATAGTTTCCACCTCCTATTCCTATCTCATAAGACTTAATAAAAATATCATTGGTATCAAAAGAGTCGATCCGTGAGGTATTGACAATATAGGACTTGTTTATCCGGAGAAACTGTTTAGCGGGCAGTTGCTCATGAATATTTTTCAGATTCATCTTAGTAATCACCCGCTGATCTTCCAATTGGAGAATGGAATAATCCTTTAGTCCTTCAATAAAAAGAATATCACTGAAGTTTATCTTGATATAGCGTCGTTCCGATTTGATGAAGATATATTCTTCCTGTATCTCCTCCACTCTTTCGGCTGTTTCCGACAATAACAGTTTATGATATGCTATTGCCTTATTGACTGCTTTCAGAAAACGGTTCATTTCAATGGGCTTCACCAGATAATCAATGGCACTTACTTCATAACTATCGAGTGCATATTCCGCATACGCCGTTGTAAAGACAATCAACGTATTCACGGGAATGCTTTGCGCAAATTCTATTCCGGTAATTCCCGGCATCTGAATATCAAGGAAAATCAGATCAACCGTATATTCATTTATATAAGCGGACGCTGCGATAGCATTATTAAAGCTACCCACCAATGTCAGTTGTGGAATCTGCTCCACCAATGACTTCATACCTTTGCGAGCTACCGGCTCGTCATCAACAATAATACAATTCATAAGTTTAGATGTAAGTTGACATTATAAGTTGTTTCTTTATCTTCTATCTGTAACGTATACCGTGATTCATAAAGTAAATCCAGTCTGCATTTCACATTGGCCAACCCTATTCCCCCTTCCCGCTTAACAGGAACACGGGGCTTAGAATTTTCGCAACGAAACGTCAACCGTTTATTATGCACAGAAAAATACAGGTGAACATAAGATAAATTGTCGCTATCCAAATTATGTTTCACCGCATTCTCTACAAAAGGGATAAACAATAACGGAGGAATACAGATATTCTCCATATTTCCCTCTTGAAAGATTGTATATTCAAAATGATCCCTTCTCACCTTCTCCAATTCAAGAAAGCTGGTGAGAAACTGTATATCTGCAGTAAGAAATACTTCTCTTCTTGTACTGTCATTCAACTGGTAGCGAAGTAGATTGTCCAGTTTCTCCAATATCTGTGAAGCCTCATCCGGAGCATCCTTTACCAAAATATTGGCATTATTCAGCATATTAAAAAGAAAATGCGGATTGATCTGTTTCTTTAATTGTTGCAGTTCTGTCTGCTTAGTCGCCTTCTCCAATTCAAGAATCTTTTTATCGGAGACAACCCAACGGCGGAATAGTTCAAAGCTCGTACAGCCACCTGCACTTAATAGCAGTACTAATACTCCATAAGCAATACTATCAAAAGAAACAACATGGTTATCCTGTATACAAAACTCACGAATACCGTATCGTTGATATAATGGAGACAGAAATATAAATCCTAATAATACACTTACGATATTGATTCCGAGAAACGAAATCCAATAACACCATAACTTGCGCTTGGCCTTATACAGGAAACGGGGCACTAACCAATATATATTCAGATAGATAGGAAATGCAAAAACCAATATACTAACCGGATATGCATATAGGAAACCTTCTCTAGTAAAATCTCCATATACATTCTGAAAGCCCAAAAAGAGTATAATAAATAGCAATAGTAAGTTACTGATAAGCCTGAAACGGTCATTTACCAGATTCTTCCCCCAATCATATACATTCCAGGTATCTTTCATAATTCCAACATTAAACCAATGGTACACAGTGCCTCATCATTATAGTCACTTTTTAATTGATAACCTCCCGGATATAACAAGTCCAATCGTTGCCGTAACTTGTCAAAAGCAGGTGCTACTTGCAGACTTTCCTTTTTTCGCAGACAGTATGTACAAATGAATCGAAGCTGATTCTCTTCCATTTGAAAATCGATCTTTATATTTTCTCCCTTTCCATTCTCTCCACATACCGTTGTCCGAATCACATATTCTATCACAGGCATAAACAATAAAGGAGGAACTTGTATATAACGCACTTCATTCAGGATGTTGACTTCAAAATTAAACTCCGGATTACATAGTTTCTCCAACTTCATATAATCAGCCATAAAATCGATATCATCTCCCAACAACACCTGTTGCCGTTCACTTTCATAAAGTTGGTATCTAAGCAACCGACTTAATTTAAAGATAAGCAATGACGCCTTTTCTCCATCTTCTCCCAGCAAGGTTCGTACCTTATTCAATATTCTCGAAAAAAACTCCGGTTGGAGTTGATCTTTCAAATGATTTAGATCAGTCTGTATGCTAATATTCTCCAATTCATTTAATCGTTGTTGATAGGCCACCCAACGATGCAGAAAAATAGTAAAAGAAAAAGCCAGGAAATAGAGTATCAGTGCCAATGCATTTATCAACAGAAAGAAAGGGAGATCACTGTTTAGTCTTTGCATCTGTTCGGGTATAACATAATATTGCCCTAGAAAACAAATAGCACCAACCATAGCGGTCAGCATAAATCCAACAAGGCAACTCAAATATATGATATACTTTTTATATCTACGCTGAAACAGATAACCGGGAATTAACCAGTAAGTATGCAGATTTATGATTCCCCATTGAATGACAGAAAGTAAAAGACTAACTCCCGTAGAAAGATTTAGCCCTAAACTATCGTTTTCGACAAAAGTGCCTCTGAACACTAAAAAGGAGACTACAAGAAATATCCCAATTTGCTTCAGTAACGTATATAATAGTATCTTAACTGACATCAGGCGATAAAGTTACCATTTTTTTAGAACTTATACTTCATTCCCACCGAAACATACATTGCCGGTTTAAAATATGGATCAGTATCTTTAGACATATCTTCGAAGAAAGCCTTTAAAGTGCGGGTAGTGTAATAAGCTATTCTGCTACACGACACACCGGCAGTAGCAGTGATTGAAAAAGAATTCCCCATACTTACTTCCGGTTGTAAACCTACAATAATAAATTGCTGGGAAAACATAGTATCTTTTCCTTCTCTTTCCAACAATGCCAATGACCCGTTCATTTCTGCTACTAACCTTAGATTCAGATATCTATTCATTTTCATTCCTGCCGATACTTCCATGGCATTCAGCATCGAAACTTTAATCTGATAACGTCCTTCGGTGCTCCAATCAAAATAAATAGCAGGAAATACCATCGGATAACCAAACGTGTTATTTATAGCCAATCCGGCTCCAAGAGATAAATTGGACTTGAACTGCCGGATGAAAATAACTCCTCCCTGTCCCAGGACATTCTTCAGTTTTACATCAGAAGAGGTATAAACACCTGCACCAACTGTCGTCAACAAGAGCCATTTTTTGCTGATAGGGCGAATATTGGTTACGCTCAACTGCATATTTATGATTTGATCTATGTCTATGTAAGATTGAAGATTCTTATTATTCATTGCCGTATAGCTTCCTCCTGCCGAAATCATCCAAATTGTGGGCTGATTTCTTTCATTCATTTTCTGTGATACGGGAATATTGACGTTCCCTTCCACAAAGCACATATCCCCTTTCCCGGGATACTGTCCGTTTTCATCTTTATATCGGGAAGAAGATATATACCCGGTTTTCACACTAACCTGTGCCTGTATATTTTCAGGAAGTAATAGAAACAAGGCGAACGCACTTAACAAAATAATCCTCATTCTTTTATCTGTTTTAGGGTTTGAATGAGACAAAAGTAGAGTTTTACCGATCTGCGTAGAGAGTTTGTAGACCAAACCCGGCATTAAGTAGACCAAACCTGTAAATTTGTAGCCTGTTTGGTCTGAATGTATTATATAAAAAAATAAAAGACTACCTTTCAACCGAAGATAGTCTTTTATCCGTATATCATTTTTTAATTATCCACAATGGAAATACTTATGTACGAGATCTAACATCTCCATCGGCTTTCCTTCCAAATCCGCACGCAATGTTTTATCTTCATAACCACGAAGTCTGCGGATGATACCATCAATCATTGCCGGGCTGAATACATTATATTGTTCAAAGATTGCCCGTTGTTGTTGCAAGCAATCGGCAGAAGCTTCACAGCTATCCGGCAGTTGCGCCAGTGATTTCAGCTTATCTTCGTTTTCTTTCTGATGGATATTCACATTTACATAAGTTTTTTCAGCAATGTCCAGCGCATTTTCAATCTCAAAACCATGACGGCAGGCAACAGCCAAACCAGCCAACAGTTGATACAAATCTGCCGAACCATCCGGAGAACGCATTTCTACAGTCTGCTTCTGGCTGGTGTCAAAATGACTTTCAGCTTCCAACGGATTTGCCAATGTACACATATCTGTTTTTGCAGCCCATCCCAGAGGTACACGTACTAATACAGAGCGGTTACGATCTCCCCAACAAACATTGGTAGGTGCTTCCTGATGAGGAACGAGACGAAAATAAGAAGTAGGATTGGTATTTCCAAAAGCAGTAATTGACGGAGCAAGCACCATCATTCCGGCAATTGCCTTGCGTGCTGTTTCCGACAAAACACCGTCTTTCAGCATCTGGTTCTTTCCGTCTTTCATGATACGCATGTGGACATGCAAGCCCGAACCTGCTTTACCTGCCGTAATCTTTGGAGCAAAGGTTACATTGTATCCATATCTAAATCCCAGGTTACGAATCACCCATTTGGCAATCATTAATTGATCTGCTGCCTGCGATACGGGAACCGGCAGGAATTCTATTTCATTCTGCTCATAGATATAACCATCCAGCGTAAAATTACCTACTTCGGAGTGTCCATACTTTATTTGTCCGCCTGTCTGTGCGATGTAAGACATACATTGGGTACGGAATTCATTGAATTTAGCATAAGGACCCGATTCATGATAACCGCGTTGATCGGTTGCCTGGAACATACCGGTGTCCGGAGCTATTACATAATATTCCAATTCGCCCATTGCTTGAAATTCCATTCCGGTAACTTCTGTAAAAGTCTTGCTTGCTTTGTAAAGAGTATGTTCTGGTGCACTTTCAAGTGGTTCACCGTCTTTATTGAAGAAAGAGCAAAGCATGGACAGCGTCGGAATCTCGGCAAACGGATCAACGAATGCTGTGCAAAAACGGGGAATCACATAAAGGTCACTACTGCCCGCTTCTATAAATGAGAAAAGGCTGGAACCGTCTACCCGTTCTCCACATGTGAGAATAGCTTCCAGATAAGCTTGATTGTTGATGACAAAGTTCAGAGTTTTCAGACGCCCGTCTCCCGCCGGATACATAAAATTAACCATGCGGATATCTTTTTGCTGGATAAATGAGATAATGTCAGCTTTTGTAAACTCTGAAGTTGGTTTTTGAAGGAATGCCACCAACTGGTTAGCATTCATTGATAAATCATAATTCATAATCGGTTGTTTTTCGTTGTTGTATGATTAAAACGGTTTGTTGAATGCCAAAGATAAGGAAAAGATGGAAAATCAAGTAAGAAAAGATTTAATTATTTCTTTGCTATGTTGCATTTATGTCTATTATCCTATTTAAAACGCTTCAGATCTTTCTTCTCAAAAATCCATTCCGGAGTGTATAGTTTCCCAGTATCCGTTTCGGTCAGCTCGTACCAGGGAGAAAGGTTTCGGCTGGTTGGATTGACCAGGATATGAATCTGTTGGGCAGGCATATAGCTTTGTGCCAGGAGAAATACTTTCTTCCCGGTATTCGGATGAATGGCAACATCCATAACAATCACAGCATGACCGGGTGAACCGCCTTTAATAAAGACATCCCCGGGTTGCAAGGAAGTATAAAGCACAGCTGGGAGTTCACGAGATAAAGAGACAGTTCCGGCATACATAAAAACCATATCGAGATAGTTACGGAAAGTTTTATAGGAATAATCCACTCCCTTGCCCGAAGCATACCATTGAACCTGATTACCGTTGACTTTTATTCGATTTCCCTCCGCCCATTTCTTATATTCGGCAGTAAATCCACTTGTGAAGTTGAATTTTATGTCTGCATACCGTTTATGTTTCCACAGATATTCCGCCCGCAAGCGTATCACTGCATCGGCACACTGCTGCAAATCACGATTGCCTATCTCCATATCTACGACTGCAAATGCGGCTGCCTGATTGGCTTTTTCTTTTCCATTGTAAAGTAACACTTTACTGCCTTTAGGCAATAATGGCAAATTGCGCAAATAAGTTGTAAACGAATTATCGGAGCAGGTCTCTCTAACATATCCTGACGGAGGAGCGATTCTATCCGCAAGCCTCTCCTGTCCCCATGAGTGAAAGACTATGAGAAGCAAGCCTGCACATATTAACAAATACTTCATATCGGTTTTTCTTATTCCATATCCGGACAAATATAAGTAATTATTATGGAAAACGAAGTTGAATGTCTGTTTTTCTCCCGATTGAAGACGCTATCGTCTTAAAAATATGTAATATCGGATTCTGACTAAAACAAAGTGGCCTATACTCTCTTTTTTCTGTAAGAATAGTGCGAACTTTGTTTTCTACAAATTATAATAGTGTTTTTATGGAACAGGTGGTAGATTTAGCTTTACCAGAATACTTTGAAAGAATATCCGCAGAAGCTACCTTTCAGGAGCAATTGTCCGTCATAGATATAGATAACTCCCGTCGTTCGCCGGTTCAAGTCAAAAACTATCCGATACGCTTAAAAGGCTATTCCCTCATCTTTGTTCTTTCCGGAGAAATTACAATAGGAATAAACTATTTATCGCATACACTGAAAAAGAACATGGTGATGCAGGTGTATCCGGATGATATTATAGAGCACACAGCTTATTCAGCCGATTTCAAGGGCTATCTCATCATTCATTCTGCTGAATTGAAAAAGGAAATAATGGCTATGACATCCGGCATCCGTCTGCAACAGGCGGGTCAGTTGAAGAAATTACATACCAGGCAAGAGTTGAGTGAGGAAGAAAGCCTGCGTTTGAGAAAACAGGTTGAACTCATTAAAAGTTATATTCCTGATAAAGAACACGTCTACCACTCTTATGTCATCAAGAATCAGATTATAAATCTATTCTTTGACCTTGACAACTGCCGCTGGCATAGGTATGGCGACGGAGAACGGCACCAATAGTATCTTCCACCGGGATGTGCGGATTGATACGTGCTGGCTGATAGAGGTCAACATAATCTGTGCCTAATCGTTTCAAGGTGTAAGCCAGATAATTTTGTACGTTCTGCGGACGGACGTCAATACCATAGAACCGATCATCTGGAGTGAGCATTCCACCAAACTTGACGGCGATAAAAATGTCTTCGCGCTTCCGGGTTTTCAAAGCCTCGCGGATCACCAGTTCACTTTCTCCGTGACCATAAAAGTCCCCCGTGTTCAGATACGTAATTCCACTGTCCAGCGCGGCATGTATCGTGTCGACTCCCTGCTGAACGTCAGCCATTCTCATGGCACCCAGTCCGATACGTGAAAGGGTGATACCATTGGTTTCTTTATTCAAATACTTCATTGTTTCTTTTATTATATAGTACTAATTCGATTGCAAATTTCGGATAAATTCCTTCATGATACCAGAGCAATATCCGTTCATTTTTGGTCATTATCCGTCAAGAAGCCTCTTTCTCATGAAATGTCTCAAACATACTGATTATAAAAACCAATTGACTGCCTCAACTGTTTTATTTGAATAGAACTATTAAAACTACCGTCACATGAAAAAGGATATTCTAAAAGACCTGCTGGCAAAGCCCGGAAAGAAACATTTGGTATCGGATTTTGACTCGTCATTCACTGGCAATTTATCCAAACAAGACGCTAAAGAGCAACTGGCAAAGGATATTGAGAAGCTTTCGGAGCTGCAAAGTATGCTTTATGCACAAGACCGGTATTCAATCCTAATTATCTTTCAGGCGATGGATGCTGCAGGAAAAGACGGGACTATCAAGCATGTGATGTCCGGCATTAACCCACAGGGATGCCAGGTGTATTCGTTCAAACAACCGTCTGCTGAAGAACTGGACCATGATTATCTCTGGCGTATCAATCGCTCTCTCCCGGAAAGAGGACGAATCGGCATTTTCAACCGTTCGCACTACGAAGATGTGCTGATTGCCAAAGTGCATCCGGAAATTATTCTATCCAACAAGTTACCAGGTGTCGAAACCATAAATGACATTGATCCCGACTTCTGGAAGCGTCGTTATCGACAAATCAACGATTTTGAACGCTATCTGACAGAGAATGGAACGATTGTCCTGAAATTCTTTCTCAATGTATCGAAAGCCGAACAGAAAAATCGATTCATGGAGCGACTGGACGATGCATCTAAAAACTGGAAATTCTCTTCGGCGGACATCAAAGAGCGTCAATTCTGGGAGGACTATATGAATGCTTATGCCGATGTACTGACGGAGACATCGACGGAACTGGCTCCATGGTATGTAATCCCTGCCGATAATAAATGGTTCATGCGTTACGCAGTAGGACGAATTATTTGTGACCGGATGCAGCAATTGGATTTACATTACCCCAAACTGTCGAAAGAGGGATTGGAAAAGCTGGAAGAGTGTAAGAAAAGTGTATCAAACATTAACTTTTAAATCACTTGCGCTTATCCTTTTTTATTCTAACTTTGTAGAAAGGCCTACATACAGAACTAAAATTGATAAGCTTATGGACATCCAAACTTTTATTCAAAATTTCAAAGAGGCATTCGGAGAAAATGCTGAATTGCCTCTTGTTTTCTGGTACTCGGACGAGCAAAAAGGAGAAACAGAAAAGATAAACGGTTGCTTCTTCAAAGGTATGAAGACGGTAAGAGATGGTGGTATTATCAGCCTGAATGCCGAGAACATCGGTTGTGGCGGCGGTAAATTCTATACTGGCTTCACCGAAATGCCCGAACACGTACCGACTTTCGTCTCCCTCAAGGAGAAATACAAACAAACCCCGGAACAGGTTATCGACTACATAGAACAAATGGGCGTTTCCAGAACTGAAAACAAGTATCTTCATTTTGCACGTATAGATAAGGTAGAAAGCCTTGAAGAAATAGAAGGTGTCGTATTTCTGGCAAATCCGGATATGCTTTCGGGTTTGACCACTTGGGCTTTTTATGATAATAATGCAGCAGATTGCGTCGTTTCCACCTTTGGTTCCGGCTGTAGTGCTGTAGTGACGCAAGCCACGATAGAGAATCGTAAAGGAGGCAAACGCACTTTCCTCGGTTTCTTCGACCCATCGGTTCGCCCTCATTTCGAAGCTGACAAACTAAGCTATACCATACCTATGTCCAGATTTAAAGAGATGTATGAGACGATGCGCCAAAGTTGTCTATTCGATACGCATGCATGGGGAAAGATTAAAGAAAGGATGAACGGATAATTTCCCATAACGAAATTGCATATCATTATACAATTATCGGGACATTAGGTATCTTATTCCGAACATACAAGGCTTCTCTTTCGTTGTTATAGAAAGAAACTGCCACTTGATACTGACAATTCATTATCAAGACAGATATTTTCTGAATATCAATCCTTGTTATACGAACCAATATGACTAAAAAAATAGATTATATATCTTTGTTTGCGCGCCTTGCGCTTGCTATCGGATTCTTGTCGGCAGTTGCAGACCGCTTAGATTTATGGACTCCTTTGTTGGGAAGCGAAAATGTAGTTTGGGGCAATATGGAAAGCTTTACTGCTTATACCGGAGTTTTGTTGCCATGGGTCCCCAAATTTCTAATACCATTATTGGCATGGACGGCTACCATAGCAGAAACGATTCTCGGTATATTGCTATTAATAGGTTTCCAGAAACGTTGGGTCGCTCTTCTTAGCGGCATTCTATTATTGACTTTTGCATTCTCCATGTCGTTCTCCTTGAATGTGAAAGCCCCATTCGATTATAGCGTATTTGCAGCAGCTGCGTGTGCTTTCTTACTTTATAAAGAAAGTAAGGTAAAACAGGAAGAGTATTCATAATATATTAAAGTGAAACAGGAAGTATAACAGAAAAGCCTAAATCAAAACCTGCGTGCTGGTGGCTCCCTGCCTGTCCTATTTTCCTACAGGATTAAAATAATATATCAGTCGGATTAAACCTTTTATCTGGAGAAAAGTCTTATTATTAATATATTATCGTTCTATTCAACATTAAAGTATCAACGAAAATGGAAACATCCGTCAAACTCTATTCGCTGAAACACAGCAATGTGAAAACCTACCTGTTCGCCTTACTATTCGTAGCGGGTAACATTGCACTTCCACAATTATGCCATCTTGTACCTTATGGTGGTCCTACCCTGTTACCTATTTATTTTTTCACGCTGATTGCGGCTTATAAATATGGTTTTCTTGTAGGATTATTGACTGCTATTCTTTCACCAGTCATCAATCATTTATTGTTTGCCATGCCCTCGGAAGCGGTACTTCCCATCCTATTAATCAAATCGTCCTTACTCGCCGGAGCTTCAGCTCTTGCAGCACGTACTATAAAATCGGTTTCATTACTGGCCATTCTTGGTGTCGTACTCACTTATCAGGTCATAGGCGTTGCATTTGAATGGGCCATCGTCGGAAGTTTCTACGAAGCAGTACAGGACTTCCGTATCGGTATTCCGGGAATGTTACTGCAATGGTTCGGCGGATACGCCCTCCTGAAAGCAATTGCCAAACTCTAAACTAATATAGAAAGATGGACAGAAGGGATTTTTTAAAAACAGTAGCTATCACCGGAGCCGCCTTGACTATACAGCGTTCGGAGGCTATGGAGGTGTTAACTCAAACAATCAATAAAGCAAACGGAAGCAATCCTGATCTGGTGGCCGTTATGGGCGGAGAACCCGAAGAGATGTTCCGCCGTGCCATAAGCGAACTGGGGGGTATGAAGCAATTCGTGAAACCGGGACAGAAAGTGGTTGTAAAACCTAATATCGGTTGGGATAAAGTGCCGGAACTGGCAGGAAATACGAATCCGAAACTGATTGAAGAAATCGTCAGACAATGTTTTGCCGCCGGAGCTAAAGAAGTGGTCGTGTTCGACCATACTTGTGACGATTGGCAGAAATGCTACAAAAACAGTGGTATTGAAGCTGCTGCCAAAAAAGCCGGAGCCAAAGTAATGCCTGCACATCTGGAGTCGTATTACAAACCAATTGATCTGCCAAAAGGCAAAAAGATGAAGAAAGCCAAAGTGCACGAAGCGATTCTGGATTGTGATGTATGGATCAATGTTCCTATTCTGAAGAATCACGGAGGTGCCAATCTGACTATCTCCATGAAAAATCACATGGGGATTGTGTGGGATCGCGGATTCTTCCACCAGAACGATTTGCAACAATGCATCGCAGATATCTGTACATTACAGAAGAAAGCTGTACTCAACGTAGTAGACGCCTACCGGATCATGAAAACAAACGGTCCCCGGGGACGCTCTGCATCCGATGTTGTACTGGCAAAAGGATTGTTTATCTCACCGGATATTGTAGCCGTGGATACGGCTGCTGCCAAGTTCTTCAATCAAGTACGTGAGATGCCACTGGATACAGTAGGACATCTCGCCAATGGGGAAGCATTGAAAATAGGAACCATGAACATTGACAAATTGAATGTCAAGCGAATTAAGATGTAAAACAACCATGTTAAGAAGGCTACGTATTGGAATATCAGCACTTTTATTTGTGCTGATTTCTTTCTTTTTTCTCGATTTCGCAGAAATATTACCGAACAGTTTTCATCGGCTGGCACATTTGCAATTTATTCCAGCCATCCTTTCACTAAGTATAGGTATCTTATTATTTCTCATTGTGTTAACGCTTTTATTCGGGCGTGTATATTGTTCTACAATCTGCCCTATGGGTATCTTGCAGGATGTGATTGCACGAATTTCCAAAGCAACGGGAAAAAAGAAAAAAAGATATAGTTACAGTCCTGCAAAAAACAAATTGCGCTGGGGTGTGCTCGGACTGACAGTGGTCGGGTTTCTATGTGGATTTACATTTATTGTTGGTTTGCTCGATCCGTACAGTGCGTATGGACGTGTAGTAGTGCACATATTCAAACCTATCTATATGCTGGGGAATAATCTGCTGGAATCACTCTTTGCCAGATTTGACAATTATACATTTTATCAGGTAGACACCTCCATCTTGAGCATTTCTTCCCTTCTCATCGCTATTATTACTCTTGCAGCCATCTTTGTAATGGCATGGAAACATGGACGGACATGGTGCAATACGATTTGTCCCGTAGGAACAATATTGGGGTTATTGAGCCGATTTTCATTATTCAAAGTCCGTATTGATACTGCCAAATGTAATGGATGCGGGCTTTGTGCCACCAAATGCAAAGCAGCTTGCATCAATAGTAAAGAACACGCTATTGATTATAGTCGTTGTGTAGATTGTTTCAACTGTTTGGGAGCATGCAAACAAAAAGCATTAGTTTACGCCCCTTCTTTAAAAAAACAGTCTGACGTAGAAACTCCTGCACCATCATCACCGGATTTGGATTCATCCAAACGCCGTTTTTTGGTTGCCGGTCTTGTTACTGCCGGAGCAACCCCCAAACTCATCTCCCAGGCCAAGGAATCTGTAGCAAGCCTGGAAGGTAAGAAGGCATACAAAAAGGAAAATCCGATCACTCCTCCGGGGTCTATCAGTCGGGAACACTTCCAACAGCAATGCACATCCTGTCATCTTTGTGTCAGCAAATGCCCTTCTCATATCTTGAAACCGGCTTTTATGGAATATGGCTTGGCAGGCATGATGCAACCTACTGTTAGCTTTGAGAAAGGATTTTGTAACTTTGACTGTACTGTCTGTGGAGATGTCTGTCCCAATGGAGCAATTCTTCCCATAAGTGTAGAGCAAAAACATCTTACACAAATGGGATATGTTGTTTTCATCGAGGAAAATTGCATTGTTTATACTGATGGAACCAGTTGCGGAGCCTGCTCCGAACACTGTCCCACACAAGCAGTAGCGATGGTGCCGTATAAGGACGGATTGACGATTCCTCATGTAAATAAAGAAATATGTGTAGGTTGTGGAGGATGTGAATATGTTTGCCCAGCCCGTCCATTCCGTGCCATCTATATCGAAGGAAATCCCGTACAAAAAGAAGCAAAACCATTCAAAGAAAGCGAAGAGCACAAAGTTGAGATAGACGATTTCGGATTCTGACCGGCATGGTGCCGGAGCAGAGTTTCCATCCGTGTTTTATGTTCTATGACGGTTTATTTCAAATGTGAATAAGACAGATGGTATGGATTTAAAAAAAACTATCCATTATATTCCTCCTACTTTCAATAAATTCACTAAATTCGTGGCGAACTAAAGAAAGCAATTCATGGAGGTATTCACAAATAACTGGAATAGCCGGAAATATCAGATTGGCTATGCACTAAGCGGAGGATTTATTAAAGGATTTGCCCATTTGGGAGTCATGCAAGCTCTTTTGGAACATGATATTAAACCGGAAATCATCTCTGGAGTAAGTGCAGGGGCACTTGCGGGTGTCTTTTACGCGGACGGCAACGAGCCACACAAAGTACTTGATTATTTCTCCGGACATAAATTCCAGGATTTAACGAAATTGGTGATTCCCAAGAAGGGGCTATTTGACCTCTGTGAATTTATTGATTTTCTCCGGACTAACTTAAAAGCAAAAAATCTGGAAGAACTACAACTTCCCCTGATTATCACAGCAACTGACCTCGATCATGGTCGCATGGTTCACTTTCATCGGGGAAACATAGCGGAACGGGTCGCCGCTTCCTGCTGTATGCCTGTCATGTTTTCTCCGGTCAACATAGATGGCACTAACTATGTGGATGGAGGATTGATGATGAATCTTCCGGTCTCTACCCTGCGCAGGGTTTGCGATAAGGTGGTCGCTGTCAATGTAAGTCCTATCATGGCACAGGATTACAAAATGAATATTGTAAGCATTGCTATGCGCTCATTTCATTTCATGTTCCGCGCCAATACCTTTCCCGAAAGAGAAAAATGCGATTTATTAATCGAACCATACAACCTATACGGATACAGTAACACCGAACTGGAAAAAGCAGAAGAAATCTTTGGGCAAGGCTATAATACAGCTAACGAAGTACTTAATCAGCTGTTGGAAGAAAAGGGAAAAATATGGAAATAACCTCCTATCCATCAGAAATAAGAATGAATACGAATATTAATAATCTACTCTATATGAATGACGAAAATAAAATAATTATCTACCAAGTATTCACCCGCCTGTTTGGAAATAACAACAACCACTGTGTCTACAATGGAGACATTGCCACCAATGGTTGTGGGAAAATGGCTGATTTCACTCTCAAAGCACTTGGTGAAATCAAGAAACTGGGTACTACGCATATATGGTATACGGGCATCATCGAGCATGCCACTCAAACGGACTATCGCCGTTATAACATCAGACCGGATCATCCTGCTGTTGTAAAAGGAAAAGCGGGTTCTCCCTATGCTATCAAGGATTATTATGATGTAGATCCTGACTTGGCTAACGACGTGCAAGGGCGTATGAAAGAATTTGAGAATCTGGTACATCGCACACATCGTACAGGTTTGAAAGTAATTATTGATTTTGTACCTAATCACGTAGCACGCCAATATCACTCGGATGCACAACCGGACGGTACGACCGAATTGGGAGCTAACGATGACTCCAGCCAATCTTTCAGCCCATATAATAATTTCTATTATATTCCGCAAGCGGAACTTCATGCCCAGTTTGATATGAAAGACGGTGCAGCAGAGCCTTACCGGGAATTCCCGGCGAAAGCTACCGGTAACAATCGTTTTGATGCTACTCCCAATATCACCGACTGGTATGAAACAGTGAAATTAAACTATGGAGTGGATTATCAGAATGGCGGTACCTGCCACTTCTCCCCGACTCCGGATACTTGGATAAAGATGCTGGACATTCTTCTTTTCTGGGCATCAAAAGACATTGACGGTTTCCGTTGCGACATGGCCGAAATGGTTCCTGTTGAATTCTGGGAATGGGCTATTCCTCAAGTAAAAGAGGCTTATCCTGAAATACTTTTCATCGCAGAGGTTTACAATCCAGGTGAATACCGTAACTATCTGTTCCGCGGCAAGTTTGATTACCTGTATGATAAGGTAGGGCTATATGACACGTTACGCAATGTAGCTTGTGGATATGAATCTGCATCCGCTATCACTCATTGCTGGCAAAGTCTGAATGGAATAGAGAAAAAGATGCTCAACTTCCTGGAGAATCACGACGAGCAACGTATCGCTTCTGATTTCTTTGCCGGCAACCCGCGTAAAGGAATTCCCGCACTGATCGTTTCAGCCTGTATGAACACTAATCCTATGATGATCTACTTCGGTCAGGAGTTTGGAGAACTGGGCATGGATAGTGAAGGATTTAGCGGAAGAGACGGACGGACTACTATATTCGATTATTGGAGTGTAGACAGCATACGACGCTGGCGCAACGGAGGTAAATTTGACGGGAAGATGCTTACTGAAGAGCATAAACACCTCTACTCTATCTACCAAAAAGTACTGACGATTTGTAATGAAGAGCAGGCAATCAGCAAGGGAGTATTCTTTGATTTAATGTATGCCAATATAAACGGATGGCGTTTCAATGAGCATAAACAATATACTTTTATGCGAAAATATAAAAATGAGATTCTGTTTTTCATTATTAATTTCGACAGTCAACTGGTAGATGTTGCTATCAATGTGCCTTCACATGCTTTCGACTTTTTACAGATTCCTCAAATGGAATCTTATCAGGCCACTGATTTGATGACGGGCGCTAAAGAAGAAATCAGTCTATTACCTTATAAGCCCACGGATGTTTCAGTCGGAGGCTATAACGGAAAGATTTTAAAGATTACTTTTTAAGTAAAAAGACTAAGATCTGTATACTCTTCATCCCTCGGTCACTTATGAATGACCGGGGGATTATTTTATGCACATCACTCAAACAAATATTCTCAAAGGCTGTTTAGGTAGATAAATAATCCTCTAAACTCAAAGCTTATGAAGAAATTTATGATTTGTGCAATCGCATTGTTTCTGCTATTATCTACATCTGTCTTTGGAGATACCCCTCCCGGCAATGTACAGTCGACTTTCAAGAAAATGTATCCTAAAGCAAATGGCGTCGCCTGGTCACAAGACGACGGATATTATTGTGCCAACTTTGCAATGAACGGATTTACTAAAAATGTATGGTTCAACGTTCGGGGACAATGGGTGATGACGCAGACTGATCTTGTCAGTCTCGACCGGCTGACCCCAACAGTCTATAATGCCTTTGTATCCGGCCCATACGCAAATTGGGTGGTAGATAATGTGACAATGGTGGAGTTTCCCAAATGGCAGGCTATTATAGTAATTAAGGTAGGGCAAGATAATGTCGACATCAAATATCAGTTATTCTATACTCCACAAGGGGTATTGCTCAAAACGCGCAACGTTAGTGATATGTATGATATTCTCGGGCCAAGTACCTTTCTGGAAAACTAGGAACTGAATTATATAATAGGGTAATAAACGAGAAAGCCCCCGCAGATATTCAATAATATTTGCGGGGGCTTCTTGATTTAAAGATAAAATTATTTTTTCTTTCTAAGTACTACAGCGGTACGGGCAGGAATATAGAGTTTCAGCCACTCTTTCTTTTCCTTCTTGTACAGCGGATCAGTAATAGTGAAGTGCACGACAGAGTCGTCTGCCAAACCATTTCCTCCAAATGCTACATCGTCGGTGTTCAGTATCACTTCATAAGCTCCCGGAGTTACCAGGAATCCATAATCAGTGAATGACTGCTTTGGATTAAAGTTAAAGACAAATATAAGGTCTTTCCGTTCGTATGCCAATACCTGATCGCCATCATTATGCCATATTTCCTGAACAGGTGTTGCCTGGAAATCTTTCACACTCTTGAGAACTTTCAGCATTTCTTTATCAAAATCACCCATATAGTGATAGGTCAGATTTTTGTTGTCCACCAAATCCCATTGGCGGCGGGCATATTTGCACGACCATCCGTTACCTTCACGCGGGAAGTCAATCCATTCGGGATGCCCGAATTCATTTCCCATAAAGTTCAGATAACCTCCGTTGATAGTCGAAGAGGTCAGCAGGCGGATCATTTTATGCAAAGCAATACCACGGTTGACAACATAATTTTCGTCTCCCTTCTGCATGTGCCAGTACATATCGGCATCAATCAGGCGGAAGATAATCGTCTTATCTCCTACTAATGCCTGGTCATGACTTTCTGCATACGAAATGGTCTTTTCATCCTGGCGACGGTTGGTTACTTCCCAGAACATGCTGGAAGGCTTCCAGTCTTCATCGATCTTTTCTTTGATTGTCTTGATCCAGTAGTCCGGAATATTCATGGCCATACGATAATCGAAGCCGTAACCGCCATCTTCTACTTTGGCAGCCAGTCCCGGCATACCGGAAACTTCTTCGGCAATGGTTATCGCCTTCGGATTTACCTGATGAATCACTTCATTAGCCAGTGTCAGGTAACAAATCGCATTATCATCCTGATGACCGTTGAAATAATCTCCGTAGTTACAGAAAGCTTCACCCAGTCCATGGCTGTAATATAACATAGAAGTCACTCCATCAAAACGGAATCCGTCAAATTTATATTCTTCCAGCCAGTACTTGCAGTTTGACAACAGGAAGTGGATCACTTCATTCTTGCCATAATCAAAGCAGAGAGAGTCCCAAGCCGGATGTTCGCGACGAGCGCCCGGATAAAAATACTGATTCGGATCACCGGCAAAGTTTCCTAATCCTTCTACTTCATTCTTCACTGCATGTGAATGAACGATGTCCATAATCACAGCAATCCCCATCTCATGAGCAGCATCAATCAGTGCTTTTAATTCATCGGGGGTACCAAAACGCGAAGAAGCAGCAAAGAAACTGGATACATGATAGCCGAAGCTTCCATAATATGGATGTTCCTGAATAGCCATAATCTGGATACAATTATATCCTTCTTCAGCAATACGAGGAAGTATTTTCTCGCGGAATTCGTTATATGTGCCCACTTTTTCCTCCTGCTGTGCCATTCCGATATGACATTCATAAATCAACAGCGGATTCGTGTCGGGCTTAAATGTTTTCTTCTTGAATTTATAGGGGTTCTCCGGAGCCCAGACTTGTGCACTGAATATTTTGGTCTGTTCATCCTGTACCACACGTGTAGCCCACGCAGGAATACGCTCGCCTTGTCCGCCTTCCCAATATACATTCAGTTTGTAGAGATCGCCATGATGAATGGCATCCGCCGGCAGATTGATTTCCCAATTGCCATTCTTTTGTTTTTCCAGCTTATAAGCAGCTTTCTCCTCCCAGTTATTAAATGTACCCACCATATAAATATGAGTAGCATTGGGGGCCCATTCACGGAAAGTCCACCCCTTATCGGTGCGATGCAATCCAAAATAAAGATACCCCGATGCAAAATCTGAAAGGGTTTGTTTTCCCTTATTCGTCAATTCAGCTTCTTTGTCTAATACATACTGATGACGCCCGGTAATAGCACCGGCAAAAGGTTCCAGCCAGGGATCGTTTTTTATGAGATTAAGTGTCTTTTCCATATCAGAATTGAATTAGGATTATGCTTTTACTTTTACGATTACTTTCTTCACACCATCCGGAGTGATACCGGGAGCATGACCGTCTTGCGGGAAAAAGATAGCAAACATTCCCGGTTTCACGGCAACGTATGTTTCTGCTAATCCTTCGAAGAAAGTAATATCTTTTTCTGCGTTATAAGGTGCATCTGCCGGAACACAGTCTTTAGCAGCAGTATACCCCATTATTTCTGTTCCCGACAATGGGATTTGAATATCAATAAATTCGTTATGAGTTTCCAGTTTGGCTTCCTCTTTTGTTTTAGGTTTGGTTTGTGCAATATTCACCAACAGATCTTTTCCTTTCAGTTCTGTCTTACCAACTTCCATGGCTTGGAGGTCATGAGACTTCAAGAATTCAATAGCTTGTGCAAACAGAGGGTTTAAAGACGCATATTTCTCCAGATTTTCTAAAGTATCTACTACCATATAAGTTAAATTTTAAAGTTTATATTCTAGGCATTATTTATTCAAAATCATCAATTGTATAATTTATAAAATCGGCAAACCGTTTGAATTGCCGGAACACTTTGTCTATCTGTTCCAACATATCCGGTCGGGTGAAGAAGTTATCGGGAACATTATAAGAGCAAACATATTCTTTACATTTCAAATAATCAATGTACTTGAAATCTTTCGGAAAACCTTTCGGAGCTGTTTTCAGAAAATCCTCTCCTATCACCGGGAAGTATTTCTTAAACTCCGGATCTTCTACGATCGCAACAAACTCTTCGATATTATCATAGATAGATTGTCGCACTGCTTTCAGGATATTGGTAGGCAGACACAGGCTTCCTCCGGCAAGCATAGAACCATCCGGCTGCAAGTGTACATAATATCCACAATGATCGGACTTCTTTCCTTTGGCATTGATATAACCTCCGAAATGTATTTTATAAGGTGTTTTATCCGCAGAGAAGCGGGTATCCCGGTAAATACGATAAGTACAGTCTTTGGGCTGAATCCCCCGGATAGTTTCATCAAACAGGGAAATACGGGCGATCACTGTTGCCAAAAAGTTGTCGAACTCGGCACGGGCTGTTTCATATTCTGCCTTATGCTCATTAAACCACTCACGATTATTATTCGCGGAAAGATCTTTTAAAAACTGAAAGATAACGGGTATGTTCATCTTTATCATTTTCTATTATTACTCTACAAACGTACAAATTTTATTTCATATAAACTACAAAAGGGGGTAAAAGGACATAAAAAAAGCATCGGCCTGGTAAAACCGATGCTCTAACACATTTATCAAAAAAACAGACTCTTCTGTCTCTGACGTACTTTAGCTTTCACAAGTGAAGTACAATCTCTTTAATTAATCTTATATCTAATACTATGAAAAACACATAAATATAACAGTACAAAAGAGACTTTTGTTCAGCAGTTCTCTGTATATTTCAGTTAATTATAGTTTATAGAATTAAATGTTTCTCATTTATAGGCAATATAATGTGTTTCCAGTCAATCATTGCATTGAATAACATGATATGGGAATAGTCTTTCAAACATATTTGCGGAATGTCTTTCTCAACAATGAGCTGCCTGTCCAGAAATTCGCTTCGTTTCGTCCCCCGGAGTAACGGATGAGCTGGTGTGAACCAGGTATCTCCGTCATAGAGAGCAACATTAGCTATAGAGGTATCTGTCAGATAGCCATTTCTCACAATTAAAACATCATCCGCCATTCCTTTTTGAGCGTACAAGGCATTCAGTTCTTCCCGATGCGCACTTTTATAAGTATAATCAATGGTATCGGACACAACCAAATGCAAAGAAGATACCTGTCGCATCTGATAGGGCGCATACGTAACTTCTTCCACTTCTTTTCCATATACAATCCGGCATTTATGAATTCCATTTAAAGTTGGCGGAGATATAAATTCCCGTAAATCCAGCGGAGTGCTGTCTTTCCAAAAAGCTGCACGGGTTTCATTAAAGCGCTCTGTGTGATAATCAAGATTATAAATCTGTCCATCCTCTATCCGGATAGTCTCAATAAATGGGTACATATACTTTTTGTTTCATTTCATTATACTCGCTTTCCACATCACTCTGGCAGGTGATCCCACCTCCACTTTTAAAATACATCTTCTCTCCTTCCTGTTCTACAAAACGTATCATAACGGCACTATCTAAATCAATGCCATCAGAATATCCCATAACTCCTGTATAAAATCCTCTGTCGTAGGTTTCAGCTTCCTGGATAATCTGCATCGTCTTTTTCTTTGGAGCACCGGTAATAGAACCGGCTGGCAGTAATCTGAAAATAATATCTCCCAAATGCTCCTGATAATTTTCAGGCAATATACCCTGAATTTCAGAACTCGTCTGAAAAATGGCTCCCCGATTAGTCTGTAACCTATCCATATACCGATACCGGGAAACTGAAACTCGGTTGGCAACCATACTTAAATCATTACGAATCAGATCTACAATGGTAGCATGTTCGGCAGTCTCTTTCGGATCATTCATTAATAATTGAGCAGCGGAGGGAATTGAAGCATCAATGGTTCCCTTCATCGGATATGAGCTAATTTTTCCCTGATGAATTCTAATAAATATTTCAGGAGAGAAAACCGTAAAACGGTCTTTAACCCATAACTTATAAATCGCTTTTGAGCGAAAATAAATATCTTTCAGAGTGAGATTGGTTTCTACCGGAGTGCGACACGTCAAATTTGTAAGGAAGCTATTTCCTGCCAGGATGTTCTGTCGCACGATATTAAACGAACGTTGATAGGAAAAGAAAGATTCTGCGAAAGGCTGCCAATGTAGTGAAGGCATAGTTTTTGCAGAGTAAGTGGCTATATTATCTTCTGCTGATATGATCTGATTGGTAAATCCATTCAGATTATATAAAACTTCAGCGGAATCAACAGCGGCAACCTCCTCTATATAAGATACATCTTGTAGATAATTTATAATGAAAATGAAAGGACGGTGGAGTTGTCCCAACTGGTTCATTCGTTTAATAGCCTGTTCCTTATTATATAAGTGCATATAAAATACTTCTACGTTTAGGGAAGGCAAATGTACACAAAAAGTATAGATTAGAAAAAGATAGCAATAAAAAAGGGTTGTCCGACGTGTCATATCGGCAACCCTTTATCATTTATAAAATTGGTCAAATTACTTCATAACAGCTTTCACTTGAGGAAGCATCTTCTTCACATTTTCATTTTCCGGAGAGATCTTAGCAGCTTCTTCCAGATAGTCTAATGCTTCTTTAAATCTACCATCAGCTTTTTCTTTTTCTGCAGCATATTTATCTGCATCAGAATTTGCCAAAGGAGCAGCTTTCTTCAGGATATTAGCGCCATCATTATAGCACAGAACTCCTAAACTGTACAATGCATTTGTTTTATATTGCTTGTGATCCAAAGGAATTACTTTCTTAAAACAATCTTCAGCTTCTTCTGCTTTTCCTGCTTTCTGTGCTGCAAGTCCTGCTTTCAGATAGTGAAGGCTATAATTCTTCACCATTGTTGTATTCTTAGGATCTACTTTCAATCCTTCTTCCAATGTAGCTACATATTCAGCAGTCTTCTTTTGCGCATCTAAAGCCAAAGCTTTGCGAGCATAGGCATTTCCGATATTGAACTTCTTTTGAATTGCTATATCAAAAAAAGTCACAGCTTCCGGATATTTCTTCACAGCATCGGCAGCTATACCACAATAATAAGCGGTTGCAGAATCTTGATTATTCGTTTGTTTCAAATATTCACTGAATTTCGCATACGCTACAGGATAATTTTTAGCATTAAATGCATCATTTCCTTCTTTTTTCAATTGCTCTGGGTCGGTTTGTGCAAAAACATTAGTCACTACAATACAAAATGCAAATAAAAAAATCAATTTCTTCATAACTTTATGTGTTTTTTAGTTGTTTATCGCTCAAAAGTAAAAGTTATAATAGAAAAACACAACCCTATTTTATTTTTTTGAGCTTTTTGAAACCTATATAACGTTCGTTATTCTTCGTAAAAATGGCGTTTTTCTATTCATTCTTCCCAAACCATATAAATAAACAAAATTCTATCTCTATTATAAACTACTGATTCATAGTCACAAAGAAATATATGAATAAAAAAATGCCAGAAAGTTTTTGAGTTTTCATAAAAAGCACTACCTTTGCATCCGCAAATAAGGCTGGTTCCGTAGCTCAGCTGGATAGAGCAACGCCCTTCTAAGGCGTGGGTCAAGCGTTCGAATCGCTTCGGAATCACTTAAAGGACTAATTATAATTCATTGATAATCAGTCCTTTTTTCTTTTCTATAAAAAGTCGAAAGGCTATAAAAAAAAGATACCATTTCTCGCCGGAAAGTCACCAACAGTGGAAAAACAGTGTCTTTAAAAACTTATAGCTTATGGCAACACTATCATTAACTATCCTAACCGCTAAGCCCAC
The DNA here is from genome assembly GCF_002632415.2 of Bacteroides celer. Classification (NCBI taxonomy): domain Bacteria; kingdom Pseudomonadati; phylum Bacteroidota; class Bacteroidia; order Bacteroidales; family Bacteroidaceae; genus Bacteroides; species Bacteroides celer. Next base: position 3,117,771 of record NZ_CP178209.1, read on the forward strand.
CAAGGCTGGCAAATTTCCTATTCTTATCCGCGTATCAGTCAAGAATGATAAGGAGTACATTAAAACGGAATATCAATTGGACGATGCTTGCCAATGGTATAACGGAAAAGTAGTAGCCCGCAATGATGCTACAATGATGAACAAACAACTTATATATGAGTTGAAAAAATACAAAGAACGTTTGCAGTATATTGACAACTACGATTGTTATACCGCCAAACAACTAAAAATTATACTAACACAGCAAGATAAAATCGCTCCAGACATACGTACATTCAATGATTTCATGCGACAGAGGATCAAGGAAAAAAAAGAAGAAGGAAAGACTAGTCATGCTAAAATGCTAGAAGACACATTAAAGATCTTTGAGAGCGCAGAAGGTGAGGTACCGATAATTATTATGAATCACATTACCGTTGAACATTTTGATAGATGGATGAAACTCCATGGCCATACTGACGGGGGCCGACAGATTCGGTTAAGTCACATAAAAGCACGGATTAATGAAGCTATTAAGTTAGGGATAATACGATGTGATAAGCACCCGTTCGCATATACTAAGATACCTATTCCAGAACCAAGAAGTCTTGATATACCTGTAGACTCAATAAGAAAGATTATTAGCGCAGATGTCTCAAAGAGTAAACAGCTGTCTTTAGCTAAAGATATGTTTTTGCTATCATTCTACTTGGGAGGTATCAATTATGCAGATCTTATTCGAGTAGATTTATCAGAAGATGCAATTAGCTACATACGATTAAAAAGTGGTGAGCATAAAACGAAAAACCGAACTACAAGTATAGCGATCTGCCCGGAAGCGAAAAGCATAATAAATAAATATATTGGGAAAAACGGAAAGCTAAAGTTTGATTACAAGTACACCACCGGCAATTTACAACGCTATATAAATAAATGTCTAAAGCTTTTAGCGACCGAGCTTAATATAAAAGAAGGATTAACCTATTATTCCGCTCGTAAGACCTTTGCACAATTCGCTGCTGAAATAGGCATCCCCTATCCTATCATTGAATATTGCCTTGGTCATTCTATCAAGACTAATATAACTATAAATTCGTATGTAAGAGTAAAACAACATCAGGCAGATGCAGCAATACAAAGGGTTATTGAGTATGTAAATGATCCAGAGGTGTTCAAACCATTCATTGAAATGCGGTCGCAAATGCAAATGATGATGATGTAAACAGAAAGAGGTAGCCGAATAAGCTATCTCTCATTATTATTGTATCCCAGTTAAAAAAGCCCCGACTACACTTAGTCGAGGCTCATTCCTTTTGGAGTACATAACGTATTGTCTCTCTCCTCTGAAATCTAGCAACTTTTCTATAGAGAGATGATACAACAGACATCCACGTCTGTACACAAATATACTATTATTTTTTTAATTTGAATACTATTCCGCCAATTATTATTAAGAAAATGAGACCTATATACACTTTATCCTTATGTAAATCCCACCAAGACAATTCAAGAACCGTTTCTTTTTGATTCAATACAGCATCTACTTTATAACTCAATGAATCCAATCTATTAGAGAACTGTTGCAAGGCAATAGATAATGTTTCATCAACTTCTGTTCTTTCCTGATCCTGCTTGGATGCAGTAGTAGTACTTTCTTTAATCGGATATTGCTTTCCAGTTGAATCCGGAGCAGACAAGTAAACTGTTTTATTCTCAATCTTCAAATCACTCAATTTGTCAGTAGTAATCTTGGTCTGTCTATTCACGTCCATCTTTAGAGACTCAATCATGTTTCTCTGGTATTGGAATTCTCCGGAATAGTCCACCTGCTTCTCCGTCTCCATATTCCGGGAAGCCTTGCAGGAACTTAACCATATTGCTGACATCAGCAATATGATAATGTATATTATTCGCTTCATGGCCGAATCACTGTATTACGAAGAAAATTAGAGAACTCGGAACGCACATCAAAACAGGGACACGCCTTGATGTATTCTGCCGGTTCTACTTCACCTGAATCGTCCAGATCGGGTGAAGTATCACGATGTCCGAGTACTTCAATTATAGGATATTCCTTACAGAGCTTCGCGACCAACTCGCGCAAAGTCGCTTTTTGGGCAATCGTTCTTGTGTCTGCAGGTTTTCCAGATGCGTCCAGGCCTCCGATATAACAGATGCCAACACTATGCTTATTATACGAAGACTCTGAAAACCCCTTCGTATTACAATGCGCCCCATCAATGCTCATTGGTCGTCCATTCTCTACCATTCCGTCCAAGTCAATGACGAAGTTATAACCGATCTGACTAAAGCCTCTTTGTTTGTGCATCCGGTCAATGTCTTTAGCACGTAAATCTTGCCCGGCACGTGTGGCCGAGCAATGAATAATAATCGAATCAATAGTTTTCATTTCTTTTCCTCCTCCTTTCCTTCTCCTTTATTCATATACTCTACTACAGCAGCCGCTATCTCCGTAGGGTCTGCCTTGTGTTTTGCAATCTCTGAAGCAAGTAAAGCGACTTCTTTATAGTCACCCTTTACTTTTTCATCTGCCTTTTCATAGATGGATTTCAGTTCTACCAATGATATTCCCAAAGCACCAAGCAATGTAACGACCGGGAAAATAGGAATAGACCAGCTATAGTATCCATCCAGGTACCACACGCCGCCCATCTGCATTGCATCAATTACAGTTAAGGCGATTAAAGCATTATAGTATCTGGCTATCTTATCAATTGTCTTCTTATACATGTAGCTAGAACGGACTTCGCCACGTTGTTTTGCCTTGCGAGTACCACTCCACAAATCAGCGAGTATCATAATAAAGACTTCTATATAGATACCAAATAGCATCCAAGCCACTACAAACAATTCATCTAATCCTTTCATAAAATACAATTTAATATTAGTACTACTAATGTGATCACTACAGGCAACAACACAGTAGCCAATACATCCAACCAATCGAATGTATTCCCGTAGAGTTTATCTTTATAATCGACTGCTACCGCAACAATAACAGTCGCTACGAAAGCAATCACAGTCGAGGGAATTAATCCCACTCCAAGTGTCAAACACACCGCCAGCATCGCTATGAAAACCAACATTCCGGCTTTCATGTGTTTCGGACGGTTACTATCCTTCAGCCATCCGAGATATTTCTTTATTATTTGTTTCATTCTTTTTATTCTAGGTTATGTAGGTTTATTGAAATTTTTCTAAAGTCTATTTTCATTATTGCATCATACGTAAATTATTTGCTCGATTTGGATTTATTTTAGAAGTATTGATTTCTGCTGTTATGAAAATCTTAAATCTATATGGTTCAAGGGTGAACACTGCTGATTCTTGGAATGTAACCATTATCCTTTTGGGATATCCAGAAGCATTTATAATGGTTAACATTTTGAATTGTGAAGAGTCACAAACGTATAATACATAATTCCCTGTCCCATTTAGGATTATACAATCAATGGGCTGACCAGATTCTGCATATTTGTGATAAGTTGTGTCAGTTCCATAATTATAAATATGCGCAAAGAAATCACTAGTCGAAGCGGAATTAAAAGAAAGATTTGTCATTTGATAATGTCCGAATTGTCCTCTACACCATAAGTCAGAAGTATAAAATCGGTGAGAGCGAGATTCTTCATAATTATGTCCCTGATGGTATAAATCTCCGTCAAACCAAGTTTTATTAAATTTTATATTCAAAGAAGCATTCTCCGGTCCAGATGCTTCTTGCCCAAATGTAATTGATCCAGCCTCCCTCCCTTGTGTATCATTCGCTACTAGCTTTTTAAAAGCTCCTGTTAATCCTTTCACATTTGTAAGCTCTGCTCCATCTGCTACTAGTTTCTTTGTTGTAATAGTTCCTGTTAACCAGTCTACTAATGTATTAGGAGTAAACGCATTTGTACCAAAGCCTTCATAAGCCATAGTATCGTTCCCGTTACTATCAACTCCATGTTGCGAAAACATATAATCCCCATAAAACACAGCACTAGCCAGCTTGGCAAAGTTAGCCATCAGAATCTCCGTGAATATTGCTTTGTAGTTTTCAAAAGGAATCCAGGTAGAATCGCTTCCGTTTGAAGCATAATCTTCAGCGGGATCGATTCCTACAGAGTTTCCATTTTTACGCATTGTATAATATGTCTTTCCTGCTTCGTAGTAGACAATAGGAGTTATGTCATCTGTACAGGTGTAAACTGTTGATAGATCAAAAGCACCTGAAGGAAATGGTAATCTACCTCGAACACCAGCAGGACCCGGCAACCCTTCCTGCCCATCCTCTACAACAGAAACCGTCTTCTCATCCACCTGTGTACCTCCTACATATAACCGGAATGAGATTGCCGCCATATCGGAAGTGACGATGATCCGTGACCCATATACAAATTCAGCCGAATTACTTCCTGTTTTGTATGTCAGCACAAACTTGATTGTACCTCCTCCGGAGACAGGATTCCCATCGCCCGTTTTGCTAAAGCATTCGCACGATACATATTCCGGTAAATGTGACCCGTCAGCTTTTCTCTTTACCTGAGTAACGGATGGGACCAACCAATAAGTAGTAGCATCCGCCCCATTTTCAGGGGCTATGCTCACTTTGAATAGATTTGAAGACAGTTTCTTAGCCATAGTTTAAGATATTATTGTTGCGCTTACATAACCGGAGATTCCTCCACCGGCATTGATCACATTCTGAAAAGCCACATTGATGCTCTTCTTTACTCCGGACAAGGAATCAATCTTAGCACCGGAATTATCCGTTACCGTGAATGTAGTTTGAGCCGTAGTGTCTTCCGTGCCATCGTCTTTTTCTACTTTTGCCGTATATACAGCCGTTTCACCTTCTTTGATTTGCTCTCCTGTAATTCCGTCTACATACAAATTAACCCGATAAGGATCGGTGTAATCCGTAACATTGATATAAGCACTGGCCAGTAACGTAGAATCGTCTTTACGATATAGGTCACAGCGGTAAGTAGCCGTACCGTCAATTTCGGAAGCCGGAACTTCAAGTGACCACACACCGGTAGCGACCTGCGTAGAGACTTCTCCTACTACCTTATTCCATTTAGGGGTATATGCCGACAAATCAGATGGGGTTACTCCATCTATCAAAGGATGAGCATTCAGCGTTGCTACGGGGCTAGATGTTGTGACGTCCGTATCTCCGTCCAGATACAAGGTAGTGGAGCTACCGACAGTCTCCACGATCTCAACAGTTTCGGAAATAGCGTCAAAGGCGAGGGATTGCCCGCTTACTTCCGTTGTGCCGGACAATAAGATTGTATCATTATCGTAATTGGATACCGGTACGATATTCTTCACGATCTCAAAGACAATCATATTCGGATAGTCACGCCCGCCAATATTCACCGTCTTTGTTGACTTCTTGAATACTCCGGCAAGTGCTCCGGTAGTGCTCAACCCGTCACCGCCAAAGGCAACCTGAACACCATTGTAGAATAGATCCAGTGTCACAGGATTCAATACCGCTCCGTTATCATCACGGTTTAAGTGTGCGTAAATAAGAGGCTTCGTTGCTGATGTCTCCCAATCGGGATTGCAGATATTTGTCCCTTTCTTATACTCCTGACGAAGTGGCCCGTTGATGACACCCATACGTGCTCGGATATTCACACCGTTCATCAATGCAAAAAGCTGAAAACTTCCATTTATCTTCTTCATTTTATGTCCTCCTTACTTTTTTGATGTTTTACTTTTGTTTTTCTCTTCTAGCAACAGAGCGTCTAAGGTTTGTTGCGTGATAATCTCAACGTCTTGCAGGTCACTTCCGATCACTTTCATGGCGTTAATACTAAGTACGGCCCGACCGTCACTCAATTCCTGCGCATCAATATAGATTCCTTTTTCTACCAACTGCGCTTTTTTGACTAATAGGTAATTCATAATGTTATCGTTTTTAAGTTAATACTATTCTTCTTTTTTGAGAGTACCTTTGAAGCACCACCCCTTGTCATTCTCTACTTCGCAGTCTTCAAAAGGTAATGTAGTCTTCCAGGCTTCCTCAAATGACATACGACCAATAGCTGCCGTTTTATTGATATATTGAATCATGTTGTTAAGGAACTCGCAGATAGCAGGGTGATAACCTTTTACGAGGCGGGTCTTTGTCACCTCTGTTTCGTTTTCAATGTCTGCGTAACGTACTTGCATGCGCATCCAGTATTTCCCTTTCTTGCGGTCAGGTTCGCGTACCTCAAAGTCGAGAACATCAAAAGTCTTTCCTTCTAGTTCGGATATATCTATCAAAGGAGAATCCATCCGCCTTCTGACCATCGTTTCCTTGGTTGTCAAGAATGATAATTTCATATTTAGTTTTCCTGTTAAGTTTATGGCGTCAGCTCCTTTGAGGATTCCTCGGTAAGAAGCTCTTGAACGAGGCTTATGCCATGCATTTTTAATTCTTTTCTTTGTGCTCTTCCTTATTTCCGTATGATCGGTGTGAAATACATACCCTAAAATATCCGGAGCAACTTTCATTGGTGTAGGGCGAGCGTCTTTCTTTAGCTCGTATCCTAAATTATACCAGAGGTAATTTATTATTCTCCATTTAGCTTCATGGAGCCTGTCTTTATCTCCAAAGAGAAGGATATCGTCAGCATATCTCACATAATGAGGAATCTTTAAATCTTGGCGAACAAATCGGTCAAATCCCATCATCATGATGTGTTGATTGATCGGAGACGGAGGCGTTCCTATCGGCATTCCGGTATCACAAAAGGATATTTGTTTCAGCATATTCAGAAATCGCTTATCTTTCCAGATCGTTTCATGACGGGAAAACAAAATGTCCGGATTGGTACGCTCATAACACTTTTTAATGTCAAGCTGTAGATATCCCCAAGGATGATAAACGTTTATAATTCGTTTTATCTGACGTACGGGGTCATACCTTCGTTTTTTAGAATTTATCCCTCTTCCTTTGATGCAGTTGTAGCAATCGTCAGATAATCTGTTGTCATATTCCGGTTTCATCATAAGCATTAAAGCATGCATAGATACTCTATCTTTAAATTTACTGATAGCCACGGTTCTATTCTTCCCGTTAGGAGATACAATGTTTTTATATCGGTATCTTACATTTGCAAGCTGCCCATTTAAGAGCTGTCGGTATATATTATATTCATTTTCTTTATCTTGTATAAATTTTATTGTTTCTTGTTTACTTGCATGCTTCTTAGAAGCATTAACTGTTGCCTGATTTATTAATTCAAGCGTTAAACGGCTCATTATGTTCCCTTTTCTTTTCATCTTTATTTTATCCAAGCGGAAGCCTTATTAACGGACTTTCATGTTTTTACTAGCCCATTTCCCTATCTCCTCGTATATAGGGATTGTCTTTTATGTTTCGTACTACTGACGAGGTTTTACGTGCAAATTAGTTCTTTTGTAAGCCGCCAGCGTAGTTCGCATTCGTATTCGAAAGCGGATTATTCGCATTCAAATTGCGAGCGGAGCAGACGCCCCAATTGCCGTTACCACGCTACTCGTAAAACCTTAGAGATAGGGAGGACGAGCCTCCCTCGCATGTTCGTTTCACTCACTCACGGCTGCGCTTTCGCCACTAGCGTTTTGCGCCGTTGCACTTGACGTCCCTTCTGGTAAACGAACTTGAAAGCCGCCAGCGTAGGACGCATGCGTAGACGAAAGCGGATAAGACGCAGACAAATTGCGAGCAGAGCAGACGCCCCAAGAGCCGGTACCACGCACGCGATGACCTATGCGAACCTTCTTACCAATAGGAGAAACGCCTATACCATTTCCTGTATCCATATAGCAAGTATTATCGGATAATCCTCCTTTTTTGGTTGTGCCGACTCTGGTTCCTCGTATCAGATCGGTGAAATATCCGCTATTACTCATCGTATATGCGCCAGCTTGATCATAAGCAGATTCAAAATCAAAATCGCCACTTGTTTTTTCTACTGTCTTATTAAGCGTCAAATTGGGCTGATCAAGACAAATAAATACTTTAGTTAGATGTCTCCCGTCTTCTTGTATCGTAGCTACCTTTTCAATCCCTGCTCCGGCGTATTGGAAGACGTCGGCAGATACTAAGTCCATACCATAGACTGCTGAAGTTTGCAAGCTTATAGTTATATCCTTTACTACAACAGGATTTCCAGACGCGTCGAATACATTGATATTTTCCAAGGATACCACCTTCCTCAACCTGGCGTTCATTTCCCCTTCAAGAAGTGTTTTTGTGCCGGGAACATTGGAATACTGATAAGAACCTCCATTAAAAGTAAACGATGTATCAGGGTGTATGTTATTCTCTGCCGCATAAGAGAGAGCCATCTGAATTTCAAGACATTCCATACGGGGGTATTCATTAGATAGAATAGCACTCCAATTGCGTTTTGTGCCTTTATCGTCAGTGCAGAAAGGCGGTTGTTCAGATAATCTTTGGTATGTCCATGGGTCTGACTCGTTCGTTATATACCCCACATTGGTTGTTTTTGTGGCATTTTCGCTAGTTACGCTCACATTACTTGAGATTCCTCCTCCAAACTTATTTGGATCGTGTAGATATACTGTCCCGAATTTGTTCATCAGGGCATTGGTGATGTGTAAAAGATTCCAGTCCATCAGTGGAGCGAACGGAATAGTCTTTACCGGGTCAGCGTTATGGGCTATAGCGAAGTCATTTGTAGTCAATTGACTTAAAGCGGTTCTCGGATATGTCCTGTCCTGCTTATTAAACTCTGTAATTCCTAGTAATCCGTTTGAACCACCATCTCCAGCTCTGTATTTGAAATACATGGACCGGAATTTACCATTAACCACCGCTGGCAATCCCGGACAAATCAGTGTCGGGGGAATAGTCCTTGATTGTATTCCATTGTATTCGAATGGTTCTTCACCAAATAGAGCGACTACCTCGCTGCCTATCGTTACATTTTCAATCGTATGGATAGTTTGTATCCATCCGTACATGATATTATAACCTTTATCCTCTTCGGGCGAGTTTACGGTAGTGGGAGCCAGTGAGCCGTCCTCAAACCGCATCCAGTTGTTGTTTTTGAGCTTCCCGATGATTTCCACGTTTACTCCATCTTCGCATTTAACCAGATAAGCGCCCAGCTTGTCCGCAATCTGATTCACTCCAAACTGGAATGCGGGCGTAGCACCAATACCATTGTATACGCTTCCTTCAACATTCCATGAACCGATCTTGGGCATGACGGACGGTTCCAGTACTACCGGATTCGTATAGGTGATGCCCAACGCCTTGACGGTCGTTTCGATATATTCGCCATATCCGATGATGAAAGATGTACCATCGGCATTGGTCGCTTTCCATGTGATATTGTAGTACTTCTCCGGATTCTCGATCACACGTCCGCCGGCAGTGATCTCGCAGCGGGACTTGATTGCCTTGGCAGTATTGATGTCCTTCACGGTGATATACGCTCCGGCAATGGGTATTTGCCTGGCGTTCTGGAACACAGGCAAATCTACACGGACATTGTATTGCGTCAATAATGCGGCGTTGGTCGGTGACGCGGGTGCGGGATCGGCGGCTCCCTTGTAAGCGGCACGGCATTCCAGCTTCAAGTTCTTAAAACGGGAAGCATCCACGATAAGCGTGCGGGGGAAAGTACCGTCAGCATTCGGCGTAGTGACCAGCCATGTATCTGAAGTAGTAACCAGACGGGTGTATTTGCCATCTTTAACGTACCACCAATATACCGCATTATCTTCTGTCAGATCAATTTCACCTGATTTTAGCATTGCTTTTAATTGGACGTACCAATTGGCAGGATTGGTATCATCTATTTTGGTGGGGTCTACAATTACCTCTGTAGGAGAATCCGCCATCAAAGACAGCAAAGATGCCTCGTAGTAGATAGTACTTAGAAGCTGTTGTTCGATGCGTGATTCCTGACGGCCTGTTTTGGGGTTAGTGTAGAACGCTTCACCAATCAGAAGGAACGGTTCACTTACAGGAGTATTCCGTTTTACCTTTAAAACAAGGAGGCCATTAACCGTGGCTATTTCATAGTTAGGGTCGTTATCGGCTATTTTGTTAGCGGGTTTGTATTCGTTCAGATACCAGTCGATACGGTCAAGGGCTACAGGTCCGTTGGCTATCACTCCGTCCGGATCTTGCAAGTTGACGGCAACCGTTACCATCAAAGGAAGGATAGAAGAATAAGACGGATAGAATGCGTTATCGTCACGGCTGTACTTCTGTTGAAAAGAGCCTTCACCGATGATTTTCATCCCGGAACTGGCGTTCAACGGCTTGACTTGAATGTTGACTATTCTTTTTTGTTGCATATTAATTAAAGATTAAATTGTAATTCTTCTGATTCCCGTAAATAATTCTCTTCGCCTAGTGGAATAACTGCTGTTATCTTAAATGTGACGGACCGGGCATTTAACCACTGCGATCCCATATCGGAAGATATGAGGTGTATCTTGTTTTTTTTGCCATCTACAAAGGTGGGTGACCAAGCATTATCCTCTGCTGCTATTCCTGTATCTCTGTTCCATGTGATTACCGTTCCGGAAGTACTCATTACATCTTCGGTGATGTCGGTTGTACCGTGATAGAATCTGGCTTCGATTACCGTATCAATCAAACCATAGAAGAAGCTGAACCCTTTCGAGCTTTGAAAGTCTATTGAGAATTCTCCGTTACCTTCCAAGAACGCCCAATCGGTGGAGTTCCATTTAGGTTCTAGCAGTGTGCGGGACTTTAGGCATTGCCATTTTGCTCCACGCTGGTAGACGGTGCTGGTCTCATTGACACCCGTTATAGGATTCTTTGATTCGAAAAGGTATGGTTCTTCAGAGGTGGCAACCGATAAACTCCAGATTCCACGGTTGACAAACTCGTAGACAGGCTTGCCGGTTACATCTATGCGAATATCATCCTGACGGATAAGGCCACGGCAATAGACATAACTTTGTCGGTAGTTGATCGGCAGATTGTCGAACAAAGACAGACGTTTCATCTTTCCAATCAGGATAGAGTAGTTGTTCTCTTCTAAGATAGGTTTTGTTACTCCATCGAGCATGCAGATACATTTCTCATAGCTGGAGATATACCAATAACTCTGCCGGTCTTCATCCGAAGTGTTACCTCTACGGGTAATGATCATTAATGGTTCAGGTGGATAGTTCTTACCTCCCGGTACTTCTGAATCAGGATAGAGGACTGCTTCAATGTAGTTGTCTACGGTGTTGACTCCTACTACTCGCATCCATGAGGTGCGGTAGTTACCGCCTCCGGTGGCTAGGTCATTGACAGAACCGTATATGACATCGTTCCAGTCGAAGGCTGTGAAGTCCGTTGTATGTCGTTTACGCAAAGGTAGACGGTAGGTTCCGTCTCCTAATAATTCAATGCTTTCTATTACTCCAGATTCGGAGAAGGCTGTATCACTTTCTTGGGCAGATAGGCGGTTGAAAATTAACTCTAAGACGGTGAGAGAGCTGCGAAGCTCCATACTAGAAGCTTGGATTTTCCCATCTGGGAATAATCCAATGCCAGTGCCGGAGATCAGGCTGTCGATGAAGCCACCGACTTCAATACCGCCTTCCGAAACAATACCTTTCAAGAAGGTTATAAGGCCAGAAGCTGTGTCATTTTTGACCTTGGATAGATACAAGTCTTTTAAAGATTCGATAGCCTCCTTAAATCTGTCGGAGATTGTATCAAGTTCTTTATTCACCCGAAGAGACGAGAGAACATTGCTATCTGAAAGTTCCGTCACCTCATCATCCTTTGCTATTATTCTGGATAATATTTCAGCAAGCACCCGAAGCGATGAAAGAACATTTTTGTCGGTTAACGATCGCATATCATCAACCTTTATGATATCAATATTAGTCCCGCCACCTCCTGTTATTACCGCACCCCCTACACTGTTACCAGAGCGTACAACAGTAGCCCCAGCCGGATAATTCTTCGACCGGGGATTAGATGGAATTGCTTTTGACTTTATTAATATCGCATCACTCATACTTCTATCATTATACATTCAAACCGATTCATCTTATAGTCGATTGTGCCTCCAGCATTGATAAATCTCTTATTAACCATATAATTGTCAGACAAACGAGTTAAAGGCGTTAAATCAGATGTCCCTTTTATTACCTGTGTTAACTTTATACGGGGGGCACTATACCGTTTAATTATTCTTCTTATTAGATGCTCTTCCGGCCGGATGGTTGTTCCTTCAATTGCGGAGTATAAGTTATCAGTCAGATAGTTATCCCCTATAATGACTTTACTATAACAAGCTCCATCATTATTATGAGAAGTAATTTTAAATTCTATTTCATCCAATTCATTGATATAATTTTCATTTGCTATATTTTCATAAATACGATCTGTATCATTATTTTTTTCTTCGTCTTGTTCTGGTATCCCGGAAAATAATTGTAGTTTTAAATCACGCATGAAAGTATAATATGGATAACGTTTAATCCGACCGCCTTCTCCGTAATTATTGGGAAAAGGACGTAATACTGTAAGCTCGATTTTGCCAAAAAGTTTATCTGATGCCTTAATTGGTATCGCATATCCTTTTGAATCTATATTCATGTCATAAGTAACGTTGTTTTCAAAATCATTCCATTCATACCAAATCTTACTTTTCCCATATCCACCGCATTTAATAATAAAACGAGATTCTTCCTTGGTCCATTTTCCACCGGTCCAATATTTATCACCTATTTTTAATTTGAATTTACAACAATTATCTCCGGCTGTATTATTCCAAGTTCCGTCTCCCCCCTGCGCCGGGCTGGTGTATAGTGAATCAGATTGAAAATATTGCCCAGAAAGTAATAGATAACTTGTAGATTCATCGGAAGGGGAAATAATAGTTTCTACCAAATAATCAGGATTAATCTGTAATACTGGAATATCTTTATTTAGGAATAGCGTTAAGTCAGTCAAAGAACCATAATTCTTGTTGCTTAATCCCATTCCTATAATTAGCACATCTTCAAAGCTTAACGATGATGGTGTGCCATCTTCCCACTTATATTTCGCCTGCTTGCTTATTAACGATCCTATATTATTAATAACAGCATTATCAGCATTGCTTCCTAATGACTCCAAATCGATGTTGATCTTTTGCAATGAATCTTTGTCACTAAATACATTGTTGAACCGAGGATTTATGTAAAATTTAACAAAGAATGAAAAACGATCCCCCTCTATTTTTCGATAATATGGGCTATTTTTAATCAAAGGATTTAATAAAGAATCTCCAAATAAATCAGGAATAAGTGAATCAACAGGGTAATTGCTGTCTTTTACTGTAACTTTATTATAGCCCGGCAAGATATCTAATGCATGATCGGATCCAGCGAAACCTATACTTTGTACATTAAGCAAGTTCAATCCCTCTGTTCCTATTTTCTCGAATGTTACAGGATCATATTTATAGAATTCCCCGATATGATCTATATCTATGAAGTATAAAGCCCCTCTCCAATCAACGCAAGTCCAATTAAGGAATTTGCAAACCTCTTCTAATACTTCTTTCAAATTCATAGCCTTATCATCTTCATCGAAGAAATTCTGTTCACTTACTGTCATATTTTCCAGTACATTAGTTCCTTCTGCATAACTTTCTGTGTCTTTTGCATATACGTGTGGGAAATATATGGCGTTGTATTGAGCAGAAGCCGAAGTAATACATTTTTTTATCAAGTCCCAAAAAGACACAAATGTGCGGCTCTCCCCTATTTGTTTGTAATCAATAAACTCGAGAGTGGACATGGCACTTATGCACTCCAGATCAAGATTAAATGTCTTCAGGGTATAATCTTGTGTATAAAGCTCTGGCTTTATGAATCCACACCAAGTAACTAAGCCATCTACTTTCAAGGTCACCCGATACATTTGATAACCTGTAGAAAACAAACTTTGCAGGTAGTCGCTACCAACAACCCGGATCGTTGCTGTACTAAATCGAGTAGGAGTATAAAGAAATTCTTCATCCTCTATATCAACTGTAAAAGGAGAATCACCAGCAGGGATTAACTCTTTCGACTTACCTGTATAGTTTTCTTTTTCGATTTCTACCACACATTGAACATTGTCCAGTGTGGCGAACGGTACTGTATATATAAGTGCGTAACTCATGATATAGGTTTCTTTCCCTGTGATTTAAGTTCATTATTAATCGTAAGAATGAGATCTTTAGCCCGGACTCTAGTAGTTACGGTGGAGGACATATTTCCGCTTCCACCCAACCTTCCGGAATTGATAGCTTCAAATAGTCGTGACTGCTGCCCTTGGTTTAAAATCATTTCGCCGGCATTGACACGGGCTAGTATTTTATCTCCAGAAGTGGGACCACCGGTTATAACGCCTCCTGTAGCAAATTTAGGAATAGAAGCCGCCAAAATCATAGCTTCCATAGCAGCTATTTGAGCCGCAGCAAGCCCCACTCCAACGAAAGGTATTCCTGCGTAGGCCGCTGTGCTTTCAGCTGCCATCGTAGTAGTTGCTGCGGTTGTCTTTGCTACATTCGCCGATACTGAAGCCGCCGTTTGAGTTGCTATTGCCGTAATTTCTGCCGTAGTTTCAGTCGCTGCATTAGCAACCTTTGTTCCTGTTACAGCAGTATCAATAGCCTCTTCTGCTTCTTTGGCCTGTATAAGTTTATTAGTTAGTTCTGTCAGACTCTCAATCATCTTAATGATAGATAAGAAAGTGTCTACTACGTTTGTCATTGCATTCCAGACAGCCATAATTCTTTCCCACCCAGACGCATCTACGTCATTCATTACATCACGAAGGTTACTGAACGCACTAACAATACGGTCTGAACTGCTTGCAATGTCTTTGACGCCAGAATACAATGATTCATTAAGCTCTTTATTGAGATTCTTTATATCCTCTTTTACCTGTGCTAATTTCAAAGCTTCTTCTAATGACGGAACATTCGCCATAGCATTGGCAACCTCATCTGATAATGTTTTTCCAATATTACGGGCTTCTTCTTTATATTTATCCGCTAACTCTTTAGCTTTGTCCAGATTTTCAGAGGCAATATCTGTTTTTGTTTTTTTGTAATCAAATGTAGTATCACGGGGTTTTATCTTAGTAGAAGATGAAAGTAGTTTTGCATTTAACTGCATAGCGGAGATAAATACATCAGCCTCATCTCCGATACCTTTGATACCGGCAGCGGATTTGGCAGCTTCAATAGAAAGAGACGCTATATTGGTATTCAGCTCCTTTTGAGACATTAAACCTTTGGCCTGCTGTGCACGGGCCTCTTCGACCTTTGTGTTATAGTCTTTCTGAACCTTTTCAAATTCAACGAGAGCAGTATTTTTATCTTGATCTTTGATTGCCTTTTCTGCAGCTTGTTTTCTAGCTTTCAAATATTCACTTTCTAGCACTTCTTTATTACCTGTTCCTTTAGCTTGAGCATACATCTTGATGTTCAATTCACCAAGGTTCTTGTTATATTCAGCCTGCGTAATTTTGCCGATTTCCAGCTCTGCACCTAGTTCTTCGAATTGTTTATCAAAAGATTCCTGCTCTTTCTGTAGAGGAGTCTTTTTCTTTTTGTCGTCATCGAGATCAGTAATAGGAGATATTGGAGGCTTATTTTTTTCGAGAAACTCTGTGTATTCCCGTATATTTGCATCTGCATCTGTTATAATCTTCCTAAGTCCTACAGCTTCTTCCATTTCTTGAATAATAGGAGCCTGACCACCGAAGTTTACCACTCCCTCATTCTCTTTTGCGTTTTGATATTGGAAGTTAAAGGCTTTTTCGCCGCCCCGTTTATCGTATAATCCTTTTAATTTATCTTCTGCTTCTATTTTTTTTCTTGTGAAATAATCAGTTTTAGCAGTAGCCTCCAATAGTTTGATTCTTTCACGGACTGCATCATTTATATCTTGATTCTTCTTTAGTTCCCCTCCTAATAATTCTATAATGCGGTTTTGATATTTTTCCTTTAACTTAGAACCATCAGCCGCCTTATTATACAAATCTTGAATCACCTTAAGCTGAATTATTTCAGGAGTGTGAGTTATCCCTTCTGATTCTTTTTTATAATCGGAAAAGATTTTCTTTACACGTTCTGCTTCTTCTCGCAAATTTTTAAAGTATCCTATAATACCAACAATGACGGAAACCAACAAAGCAGGGGCGAAAGAGTTCCACATCCCTTTCAATGAAATCATTAATCTTTTCGCTTGTGCTCCTATAATAATACCTGCTTTCTTAAATATATTAGCTCCTGCCATAGCCGACGTAGTAGCGGATATTTGCTTTTCTTTATCAAGTGCCTTCTGTTCTATCGTACGTGCTTTTTCCAATGAGCTTTCAGCACCTATTCGGGCGCGTATAGCTTTATCTTTTTTAATTTCAGCGGCTAACACATCTTTCGCTGTCCCTTCTGCTAATGCAACCTCATACTCTGCTAGAGCGGCTAGTTCTGCTTTTTTCTTAACCGCCAAAGTTCCTTCAACTGCAACTCGTCTTTCAGTAGCCTTGATAGCCATTGCGGAAGCTCTTTCACCACTAGCTGCTACATTATCATAAGCAGATGACCACCCACGCCAAACTTTAGTTGCTGCACTCGTTGCGACAAAAACAAGTGCAGCAAAAGCCAGAGTTAATATGTTTTTTAAGTTTTCCCCTAATCCTTGAATGGCTCCGGTCAACCAATCAATCAAGGCTTTATATTTACTCTGTGCGTCCGTCCCGTTTACAAATTCTGTAAATGCGTTTTTCAGGCGATTTACAGATGTTTCCAAGTTATCAGTATCAACGTTAGGAATCATCTCGTTGAGCGCTTCTGCGAACTTAGGAAGTACATCTGCGCTCATTAGCTTACCCTTCTTCATTAATTTGTCAAGTCCAGCAACAGAGACACCAGCGGCTTTTGCCATCGCCTGTAATGCAACCGGAAGACGTTCTCCCATCTGTAGACGTAATTCCTCGGAACTAATCTTGCCTTTACTCATCATTTGAGAAAGTGCAAGCATAACCCCATTACTATCGTCTGCACTCATTCCAAAAGCCGTACATGCCCGGGACACAGATTCGAATACTTTACGCTGGTTCATCATGGACATACCGGAAATAGAAGCAGCTGCCGTGAATTTCGCATAGTTTGCAGTCAGAGCATTAATCTCCAGCCCGTACTTCTTTGCCAGGTCTAATAGATACCGCTGGTTGTCGGCATACTGTGACATGCTACCGGACACATTCTTTAGTGCGGTAGTCACTCGATTGGTTTCGCGGGCTACTTCAATGAGCCGTGAGACAAAATTACTCAAACCTAAGCCACCGGCTCCCAAGGCTGCAGCAAAGGTAAGAAGCTGCATTTGCATTGATCTAAATGCAGCTTTCACTTGATTTGATCCTCTCTTGAAGTTCTCTGTCAAGAGATTTATTGCTATACTAAAGCTTAAACGTCCAGCCATAACATCTTTATTTATAATTATTTATTCCGTTATCCATGAATATTTCAAAGGTTTCCGCATCTTCCGTCAATGCTCTTTCCGCTTCTTTCATATCCTCCATCTCTTCCCAAGGAAATGTTATCAGATCTCTAACACCATTCTTTAACTTACTTGCGTCAATATGTGGAAGGATTTTATAGTAGGTCCATAGCCTATCACTCTCCATCTGCTCCTTTTTTCTCCGTTCGTAGGCATCTATGTATATTGGAAGATCACATAGTTCCATTTCTTCCAGAGCATAATGCGCATCAAGTCCAGCCATGATAAGTGTCGCAACCAATTCACCAATCATCCCAGGTGTGACGTCGTGATTTGCTATGTCATCCTCTTTTTGCTTTTTTTGAAATTGAGCGAGAACTGCTGTTTCTCGCTCCAAAGCCATAACCATTTCACGAGTTATCTTTTCGTTTGATAGGGTGTGCCGGAATACTTCAAACGTATACATCTTGCCTTCATTGTTGCATACTGTAGTTGTGTAAAGTAATGCATCTACATCATCCTTATCAGAATAGTCCATTAAGGAGAATGATTTTCCCCGAAGCTGTTCCCATCTGATTATTGATTGAATATTCAGTTTTACTTTCGGATCAAAACGAAATCTTTTCCTCGGTGCAGGGCTATTTACCACTGTTGGACCCGGGCGACAGCATTTACTATCAATAATTGCAACTACTGTAACTAGGGTAAATACGATCATTATGATTGTGATAAATAAACTCATAGTTGTTCTAATTAAAAAAGGCGGCCATCATCTGACCGCCTTCACGTTTATTACTTTTTTGACTTATCCTTCTGCAGGAACGGCTTCAACCTTTTGCAAGGCACCAACACCTTTAAAAGATGCGGAACACGTTGCAATTTGCCCATTATCACTCTTTAAAGACAAAGAGGTAAGCATAATCTCACCTTTATAATTCGGTTTGGCAGTATCAATTGCGAAGCTACCACCAACGTTGGTTTTATCGGTGATAGTTGACTCACCAACTACAAACTGGAATGTTTCACCAGTATCTACATGTTTCAGTAGTTCGTCATAACTGGTTGCTCCTTGTAACCGGGTAAGCAATGATTCGCTACTGATGGTGAAACTCTTTTTCCCAGGTAACGACGCTGCCCAATCGCCGCACATTTTATTGGAGATATCAATTTCTTCAACTGACACTTCCAAAGAACAACTGGACGCGAACGCTACCGGATTTTCACCAAGGAAAAGAAATAACTGACCTCTTACGATGTCTTTACTTGAGTCATGTTTAACTGCTGTCATACTATTTAAAAATTTTAATTTTACGTTTTATTTTTATTCTACTGAAAATTGAAGCACTTGAAAGTATTTCCCCTCTGAATAATCTTCCGTGGAATCTTCCAGGTGTATTGTCATATCCGGATTAGAGAAGTCACCTTCTAAAGCCTCATATATAAGAGAAGCTAGTTCTAAGCTACGATCATAATCATCACTAACAGCGTTTACGAATACAGTAGGAATTTGCCGGGCAACGCCCATTTTAGTATATTCTTGTTTGTAACCATCACGCTGATATATGATGAAGTCACCCTCTGTCTTCATTGGGGCAACAACAGGAAATATTTTCTTTCCTATCAGAGAGGTGATATCTTCTGAATCAAGTAAAATATTTCTAATCTCGGTTGTAATCGCCAGTTTATTCATTAGCTTCTGTTATTTATTCGTTGAACGGCTTTTTGAACACCTTGATAGAGTGCATTCATGGCCCTACTCTCTTCACTCACTTTTGCATCTGACCAAAAACGATTAGCCGGCATAATACCTCGATTCGCCCCACTCTTTGTTCTTCTAACTTTTGTTCCGGAGTCCACCAAGTGAGAATGATTACCACCCGGACGATCAAAACCCGCAAGTGCTCCAAGTTTATTTCGTTTGACCCGGTTTGTAAACGAGTTCATCAAGTGGTTAGTCTGTTTCCCACGATGAAGAAGACGAGACCGGAGATTAGCCCTACCTTTAACTCTGAAAACATTGACAGCAGATCGAAGCCCGCTTCTAATAGCCTTGTCCTTTTCAAAGTCCTCTAAATTGTCTACGAGGTACTGAATGTTTTCCCGGTCTATTTGTTTAACCTCAATCATGTATCAATTTTTTCAAGAGTTAATAGCAGACTGTTATCGTTCATTTGAGGATTAACCATTTTGAGATTATACTCGTTACCGTTGTAAACAACATGAAGATTCTCTTTGATAGCCGGATAATTACGCACTTGGAAAACGAGTGTATGCCCGATAAATTGCTCCATCGCACTAACTCCATCCCGATCTGCGATAAGAGACATTTTCTTTCTGCATGCCCGGCATTGGAATACTTCTTTATATTCCTTCTTCACTGCACCCGTAGGGCTTTGTGTCTCAATAGGGGATTTGAATACAAGTGTTTCACGTAATAATCCTGCTCTCATTTTGAATAGTCTCTATAAAGATCAACTAAGTATTTTGCCCCTTGAGGAATTTCCTTTAGAGCGGCATACGCGGTATTTTCCCGATTTGTATAATAGGCACCAAGACACAGCAACATCGCCTGAACCAGTGGCATAGGAATATTCTTACCGCCATCAATGGTAGCAAGTTCTTCCACGGATACGCAAAGTTCCTTCGCTGTTTTCTCCTCGACTACTTTAATAAGAGCCTCTATATACGAATCTTCATCCGTATACGAGGGCTCTATATTCAAGTGCCTTTTTGCCATATCTAAGGTCACGTATGCCATATTACTTCATTGATGCAATAGTGAATGATTCAGGACGAATCATACCCATATTCCAGTAAGAGTTAACCACCAAACGAACCATACCCTTAGTTGCTTGCGTGTACGGATCTACAGTCAAGTCAATAGCCCCCCACTGTCCAAGGAAGTAATCTGCCCAATTACCAAATACAATACCGAATTCATCTTTTGCTTCCTGTAATCCCTTCGGAATATTGTTTGTGCGTAAAGCACGGTATCCATTCAGCATACCAATACCATCGTTACCAAAGATGAACCCACCGGCACCGGAGGCATCTTTTACTTTGGTTTTCGCTTTTCCCACTAATGAAGGATGCATGATATACCCTAAATTTCCGAACAGGGCGTTGTTTAGGTCGGCATTGGTTTCCAATTCTACAATTTTAGCCCAATCCATGGCACCGTTAACACTTCCGAGAGTTTGGAACATTCCGTCAGGGACGTTATCTTCATGTGCAGCATTGCTCAATGCGGTTTTCTCCACCTTTTGTGCAATAGCGACAGCTAATAATTGGCGGATTAGACCTTCCACAGAACGATTCTCTTGGATCAGTAATTGCTTGGAAATGTCTACGTAAGCTGTCAAACGATTCGGGCTGTAAAGTTTACCTTTGGAAAATTCTCCCTTACCGTCTTTTGCTTCGTCATTTTCTCCTTCCCAGAAAACTTGTGCGGCACTGTGCTTTGGCCAGTAGATATTTCCGACTAATCCGGTCATCATACGTACTCCAGCTTGGGACAATACGAGATTAGCCTCTAAAGGCAACAACAATTCCTGTTGTTCTTCGTCAATCACGACACCTGTAGTAGCTTCTATCCCTGCAGTGTAAGCCGCACGTTTCTGATATGTCAGAGGGACAATCAACTCACCGCAATTTTCAGCAGTAGCGGCTACAGAACGGTGTAATTTGGTTGCATCCTCAATAACCGATGCTTCACTGGCACGTTGCTCTGTTTTATTCATCTGCGCCAGGATAGCACGACGGAGTGAAAAACTTTCATTTGTTTTCGGCTGATGTCTCTTTCCTTGCTGACGATTCATAACCTCGTGTTCTTCGATCTCAAGATCAATTTCTGCTCTGCGCTGCTGGTTTGTTCCCAGTTCTTCGGCTTCTTCCGGTTTGAACTGACGTTTTTCAGTCTTTGCGCCATTAATAATCTCTTTAGAACGAGCAATCAACTGATTTCTTTCGTCCTTTAACTCTGTAATACTTTTTTCTTTTGCCATAAATTTATAAATTTAGTGATTTCTCTATGCCTTGGTAATATTCTTCAGGGACTGTCTGCTCTTTCTTACGAAGTTCTTCTTCGACTTGCTCTTTACCACGCAAACACACGGACGTTTTGCTGTATGCCGCATTATACACCGGTGAAGCGTCGTACAAATTGGCAATTTTATGAACCGTACGTTTCCAGGTTCCGTCATTTTTCTTTTCCCAAGTGTCTTTTTCAACATCGAAACAAAAAGAACTCTGGTCTATCTCTCCGCGACGAAGGTTTTCCAGTAATTCTTCTCCGAGTGCTGTTTTCGGTGCCTCGAATCGATATTTCAATCCCTTGTCATCCACGGATAGAAATAATGATCCGGTCCCTTCTTTGCTTCTTGCAAGAATACCACGGGTCTGATTGTGATTCAGCAATGCAAATACATCGCTTTTCTCAATAACTCCGTCTAAAGCCCCACGCTCTATAACTTCCTCAAATGGAAGCCCGTCAGATGGTGTATTGAATAGCAGTGCGTAGCCTTCTACAGTTCTCTTTTCCTCCGTATCTCCGGTCAATTGCACCTGGAATGAAGTATTTCTAATTTCTCTTTTTTCGTCCATAACTGTACTTTTACTAACTAACCAAATTTTTGTCTGACAAATCGGGATTATTTTGCGGTTCATCCACTTTTTCTTTCACGGCATTATCCAATGTCTGTACATTCACTTGTACAAAAGCCTTATCTCCATTCTCTATTCTAGGCATATTATTCTCTCTTCGAACTTCGTTGGGTGTAGCCGCTCCTACTGTAGCCAAATCTTTCCAAAATGCAGCCTGTGCACTTTTATCGGTTCTTAGAATAGCGGAAGTATCGAATTCAGATATAAATCTCCCCCGTTCAGATGGTAGAAAGACTTTGCGGTTTATTTCTAGCTCTATTTTCGTAATAACTGCGAGGGCCGTATCTGTTAAATATTGAAGTTGGGTGGCTTCTACAGTTGAATAGCTGGATTTGGAGAGATCGAAAGCTTTGACTGGAGATACAGAGAAGAACCGGCAGAGGTCCACAACGTTAAACTGTCTGCTTTCAATAAACTGGCTGTCTTTGGGACTTATAGAAATTGGCTGATACTTCATATTCCCCTCTAGCACGGCAATACCGTTAGGATGTCCGGTTACAGGATTTGTACGTTCTTCCCATGTCTGGTATATCTGATCTTTTTTGTCTTTATCCAGTCGGGCCCCTTCAACCGTCAGTATACCTGCAACACTTGCACCGCTCTTGAAAAAACCTTCTGCGTGCTCTTCTGTACTGGTTGCAATTCCAAGAGATTGGCGCGCATGTTCGAGTGTAGACACACCAATAATGCCATCATAAGAGAAATTGAGCACATGGATCATGTCTCGTGGATCTACAAGTTCTCTAAAACCTACTACCTGATATCGTTTACGCATAATCCCAGAACGGTCAGTGACCCAAGTAATCGTCACTTGGCTGGATGGCAAATAAATGAGCTGTGCAGCATTCATTTTACTATCGCGTTCAATGTATGCGTAGCCGTTACCGGTTAGCAGTACGGAAGCCATAAGAGTTTTGAAGAAAACATACCGAGTCATATCTTCATTAGGCTCCATATTGAGCATGTAATATGCTGGATGCAATTTAGCCTCAGCCTTAAATCCATCTGCATCTAAATGATAGGTTTTCAGCGGAAGCACGGCTACACTATCCGAGATGAGATCAACACAGCGATACACAGTAGACAGTAGCATTGGTTTACTTCTGCTGGTAAACATGGGACGGGAGCCATTAAAACTCCAGGCTGTAACCTGTGACGTTTCCTGTTTACTTGCTTTTCGAATTTCGAACCCTAGAAATTTCATATATACTTTTTCTACTAACCAAAAAGTTGTCAGACAATTAATAAAATTCTCCGTACCGGGGTGAAACTAGATATATTCCAAGTGCTTCCAACTTAGCAATTACACCATCTATCTTCTTCTCTTCAAACTGTTTCGATGGCTTTGTGTTACCGTTCCTGTCACGTGCCATAGTCACATTACGGAAACAATGTCGGTTAATCACATTATTGTCAATGACAGCCTTACCAGAAAGAATCAAACGCTCCATCTCTTTGGTTGGACGGTTGAAGTTTCCTAGTGCTTGGCTAAATGGTTCCATCGGTAGCCCCTTTTCTTCTGCATTAATAACAAATTGAGTGGAGTTCCACGAGTCATATGCAATTTTCTGAATGAAAACAATCTCGCGAATACGTATTATATCATTCAGAATGTAGTCGTAATCGGTAACATTACCCGGAGTAATGGTGATTAATCCTTGTCTACGCCATTCTCCGTACAAGTCCTTAAATCTCTTCTCCTGTAAAGCTGCTTCTGGTAAATAATAGAGAGTTTTGAAATAATATTTATCTTTGGTTGGAAACATAAAATCAGCACATGTTAAGTCGCTAGTACTTGACAAGTCAATACCGGCATAGCAATCCATATCCCGGAACTGTTCAAAGTCAAGATTAGCGGAAGCCTGCAAAATATAATGGTCCGGTATCCATACGGTTTCCGAGTCACACCAGATATTGAAATTCTTTGTTTTAATACCGACTTCTTCCGAAGGTGCGTTAACTGCTGACTGTACCTGTGTCTGCAAATATTGAGGTTTGACCGTAACTCCTAGATTGGGGTTACTCTTCTGCCAAGTTTCCGGATCCTTCCAATCATCTCCCTCATCAGGAGAAAAGATTCCGGCAAACAGTGCGTCGTTTTCTTTTAGTCCAGACAGCACCTCCGTGCACATTTCCCGGTACTGGTAACACGGTCCTAGCTTATCGAATCCGGCCGTAGTGATAATAACTGCCATCGGATTATCACGCATACCTTGCGATGACTGTAGTACATCTTTCAATCCCGTATTCTTAGCGGCATGGTATTCGTCTATCAGATACATTGATGCATTAAAACCGTCCAATTTAGAATCGTCAGCGGCAAAGACCTGTAGTAGAGATAACATCTTTTCAAATTTTACCTTATCACGGAAAGAAACAAGGTCTTTTCCTTTCGGATCAATTCCTTTTGCGAATTGAGAACAGAACTTAAAAGCGATTTTCGCCTGTTCTTTAGAGTTGGCTGCAAGATCCACCTCTGCATCCATTTCTCCATCAGCGATTAGATGATACAAAGATAGTCCGGCGGCAAAAGCCGTTTTTCCGTTCTTTCGTGCAATCTCTATGTAGACGTACTTCACAAGTCGTTCCCCCGTCTCTTTGATATAGAATCCATAGATAGCTGCTATTACAAATTGCTGCCACGGTTGTAGGATGAACGACTTACCGGCATGGCGTCCGGTGAAATGCTGAAGAATAGAGAAGAATTCTATGACTTCATCTGCTTTTTCCTCCTTGAATTCGTATTGATCATCCTCCATCATGGAGAAAAAACGTTCAGCAGCAAGCTGAATAAACTTACCGGATACGACTTTCCCGCCTATAACGTCTTGAGCGTATTTATAGTAAGTCTTTGTCTGCATTAACGAGTTTCTTTCTTGCTTTTCAGATACGCTTCAAGTGGGGATTCTTCATTATCTCCTGTGTTCAGGGCTTTGATTTGTCCCTTACTTTTAGCGGTTAAACCATATTCTTTTGCCAGTTCCAGGTATTGGCTCCAGTTCTCTTTAAGCAAATTCGCCTCCGGACGTTTCACCCATTCGCCTTTTAGATTCTCCATCGTCATTCCATCCCGCGCCAAAACTTCAACGCATTCCAGATAAGCATCATAAGCCGTGGCCATCCGGTGCAGCTGGGGAATATCGGCAATTTCCAGCATACCTCTATCATTCAATTGCTTCACAAGGTCCGATATAATCTTTCGGGCTTCTTTATGCTTGATCGTTTCAGGTAGTTTAAAGCTGATTCTCTTCTTTTTTTCCATGATTTTGACTCGTTTTACTATAAAACCATACAATTGTCAGACAAAAATGCGGTTTTTAACAAAACGAAACAGTTTGGCTTTTTTCAAAAAATGCCGTGTGTGTGAACTAAGGTAGGGCGAGGTATGGAAGGCTCATTTTCTCAAAATTTGACCCCATACCCCTTTTTGATGAATGAAAAGTTAAAATTAACTTAAAATTAAGAATTATATGTTGAATTCATAGGGATTTCCCTATTTGTTTGCGTAAAGCAAATATACTATGATAAAAGTTTGCGTAAAGCAAATAAATATATTATCTTTGTAACAGTTAAAGCAAGGGGCTTTAAATCATTTGACATTATGAAACAATTAATTGACGGAGTTTGGGAATACTCACTAATCAATCCTAACGGTTTCACTCTTAACGTTGAGACAATGAAACCAGTCAAGTACGGAATATCAGTAGCGTATAAGGAAACGCAAGATAGCTTCGGAAAAGAGAGTTTAAACAGAGGTATTAATCACGCTTTAGAACATAGCAAGACGGTTGGCGGATGGTTCGATACCGACAGTAACCGATACTACTTCGATAGCGTAAAAATCTTTAAAAACTCGGAGATTGACAAAGCGATAGAGTTCGCAAAGAATCACAATCAGCTTGCAATCTACGATTTAACAAACATAAAAGAGATTAGAATTAAGCAAGGGGTTCGCCCCTTGCTTTTTCTTTCATTAAAAAGATTAAGATATGGAGAATCAAAGTATTTCAGGTTACGATCGCTTGGGTATAAGCATTGAACCTTTACAGGACGGAACAGTAAAAGTCACTCAATCAAGGCTGATAAATGGTTATATATTGAACCAAAAACAACTTATAGAACGAGGTAAAGAAGTATATCCGGATGCAAAGATTATCCCGGTTGTCTTCTCCTTGAATGTGGATGATATTACGATTGGCTGGATAGAGTCAAAGATGCAGGAGTTTGGAATAAAGAGAAACGATTTGATTAAGCAATTAGCTATCGACCGTTCCTCCTTAAGCCTCATTCTATCCGGAAAGCGTGAATTATCAAAACCTATGAGAGCAACTTTCTTTTATTACTTTTTGACGTATGAATTAAACAGAGATTTCAGAGAATACATCAACGAGCTATAATTTATTATGCGCTGCTTGATGACATTTTTTGCACAAGCTCATCAGGTTGTCGTAGTCATACGCCAATTGATTACGTTGTACCGGATCATCCGTACTCATAAACGAAGTTATGTGGTGGATGTCTTCGGCTGGAGTTGTTTTGTTTTCTTTTAAACACATTTCACAGAGTGGATTACATGCGAATTTCCAGGCACGTAAACGACGCCAGCGATCAGAATTATATATTTTTCTCCGTTCTGCGTCATAATAGTTATCATTCCTCTTCTGTTGTTTTTGGGGTTTGTAAATAGTCGGCATAAGGTATTTCTTTTAATAGTTTATTATCATTGATAGCTTGAAATTCTATCATTCGGAAGCGGTAACAGAAATAATCTATCAGCTCTTTATCTGTTGATAGACTAGAGGCCTTTTCATCTTGTGAGACAAAAACTATTGTATCTTGGAAAAGATCTTCTTTACTTTTAGAACAGTATAGTCCTTGACCATGACTGATACACATAGTCCTCAAGCGATCATAATTGTGCGCAATCATGGTCATAACTTTAATGTTAACTTTTCCCCTTCTCGGTTTTCTCATTCTGTATTTTCCAGTTCCCTGATTCATCAATCAATTCATTGATACCTCGTTGCATTATACTACGAATAATAACTGATGAACTTGTTTTTGTTATTTCTGATAACTCGGCTAATAGCATAGCTGTACGCTCATCCAGGCGGACGGATAATCGTTTTTTATATTCCATATCATTTCCTCCATCTTTGTATCCTGGCTTTAACCGCTTGCATTAAAGCCTCCTGTTTATCTATCTTACCCGCCAATGCTTTCATCACATCCTCATCCATTGTACCTTTCGCGATTAAGTGGTGAATGATGACGGGTTTGTTCTGCCCTTGACGATACAATCTCGCATTAGCCTGTAGATAGAGTTCGGAACTCCAAGGAAGACCAAACCAAACAACGATATGGCCTCCTGCTTGTAGATTCAATCCGTGTCCAGCTCCAGCAGGATGCGCTAACAATACCGGTATGCCACCTTCATTCCATACTTTAATGTCCTCCGGACCGTCAATCTCTTTTGGATGGTAGATTCTTAACTTCCTAAGTATCCGGGATACATCATGCCGGAAAGAGAAAAACACTAATACTGGCTGCCCGTTGGCGGACTCTACTATCTCTTCCAGAGCTTCCAGCTTTTCTGAATGGAGATCATGCACGTTACGATCCGAATCATATATGGCGCCATTGGCAAATTGCAATAACTTATTAGACAACGCAGCGGCATTTATAGCTGATATATCTCCGTCTTCGTTCTCCAGTGCTAACACTTGCTCCTTTTCAAATTCAAGATATTGGTTCATCATTTTCTCTGATAAATGTACTTCCACGGTCTGGTCAATCCGTTCTGGTAATTGCAAGTAGTCTTCTGCTTTCATACTGATACAAATATCACTAATCTGTTTGTATATGGCTTCTTCACTGCCACTATTTAACTTATAATCAAAAACAATCTGTCCGTTACTGCGCCCTGGACGGAAATACTTGCTACGATAAGATGTGATTGTTTTTCCAAGTCTTTCACCCAAATCCAACAAATAGAGCTGTGACCAGAGATCAATTAAACCATTAGGGGCTGGCGTCCCGGTCAAGCCTATGACACGATTGGTCTTTGGTCGTACCAGCCGGAGAGCCCGGAATCTTGCAGACTTAGACGACTTGAAAGATGACAACTCATCAATAACGACCATATCAAATGGCCAATATCCTTGCAGATGGGATACAAGCCACACCACATTCTCCCGATTGATGACATAAATGTCCGCTGATGCTTTTAATGCCGCCTTCCGTTGTTTCTCCGTACCCAGAATCTTACTAACGGTTAAACCTTTCAAGTGCTCCCATTTTGCAATTTCATCGCTCCAGGTAGACTCGGCCACTCGCTTAGGTGCAATAACAAGAACCTTACTAACTTCTAAATACTCGTCCATCAATTTTTTTATAGCCGTAAGAGTACTAATACTTTTCCCAAGTCCCATTTCCATCAGTAAAGCTCCGTATGGATGTTCAATGATATGTTGGACGGCTGTATGTTGATACTCATGTAGATTTGATTCATTCAGCATGATATTTCCTCCAAAAATTTATCTAACCCCTCCTGTGAATCAATCACCTCCGCTTTGAACCCCATTGCCCGCAGTTCTGCAATAGCTTTCTTTTGTAACTCTGTTGGCTTCTTGCCTGTAGTCTTTAATTCGGCAAAGGCTGTCTGACCTTCAGGCATCAGTACGATGCGATCCGGCATTCCACGATGATAGGGGGATGAGAATTTAAGTGCCAGGCCACCCAGCTTCTTAACTGACTCTCGTAATTTCCGTTCTATTAGTTTTTCATTCATAATTCTGTTTTTTTTTAGAGTAACCGAAGTAACCGTGTTACTGCCGTTTTCTATTAAAGCATAGCTATTAATTAGATTTATTAAATTAATCAATATTTATTACCATATATTTTAATAAAATCATAAATCTTTTAATAGAATTGAGTTACTCTGTTACTAATGGGTATAATATGTTTAATATCAAATATTTATGCAGTAACAGTAAGATAATTTATTACTGTTACTACAGTTACTAATTCTTTTAGCTAAATACATCTTCAGATTCATCAAACAATACCTTTTCAGCCCTCACCCAACCTCTCTGTTTTCCATAAGAAGTGGATAGACCATTCTTTTTAATCCATCCTTTTGCATCTTTCATTATGGCACTTATACGATTCTTCTCAATTTGTCCGGGAGTCCCTTTTATCCCCAAGGCACTACATTCGTTCAAGATTTCGGCTATACACACCTTATCTCTTAAGATTACTCCTTCGGCCGATAACGCATCTTGCTGAAAGAAATAATCGTGCTTCTGCTGATTGTTTCTCTTAGACCAGTCAGAGGGTAATCTAGTATTTAAGAACTCTTCTATAATACCTTGCCATTCATCTACTTTCTTGTATTCTTCTTGGACAGTATGAAGCGCATCGGATAATTCAGCAGGTAGCAGCAATGGCATTCTTTTTCTGTAGTTCTGAATAGCTTCGGCCCATAGCTGACCGACAATATCAGGCGTCAGATCTTCCCAAACATTATATTTGGGCTGAATCACACAGTTTTTAATAGGCCAGTAACGACGTTCCCCCGAACTATCGCGCAAAAACTGCTCCTCGTTCGTTGAAGCGAAGAAGATGCATTGTCTGGGACGATGTACATCATTCTTTCCGTAATGGGCATGAAAATCATCTGCTGTTTTTGATAAGAAGTTTTTTATCGCTTCTACTTCGGCTTTCTTGAATCCTACTAATTCACCGACCTCTATTATAAATTTTCCACGTAAATGTCGTGCCGCATCTTCCGGTTTATCCGGTGACGGCATGGAGTTACTGAACCATTTTTGATTGATAGCCATTTTTTCAATGATTGTGGATTTTCCGCATCCTTGCGTACCTACTAATACAACTATTTGGTCATATTTAGTACCAGGTTCGTAGGTCCTGTAAACGGCAGCCGTAAAAGCTATTCTTGTGATCAATCGATTCAGCTCCGTATCCTCCGCCCCTAAATAGTCTATAAACAGGGTGTCCAGTCGACGGACACCGTCCCAGGTGAGTCCATTAAAGTATTCTCTTACGGGATGAAAAGCATTTTCACGGCATACTACATCCAAAGCATCAGCAATTTTTTGTTTACCCTCCAGCCCCCAAGGTTCTTTTGATAAATACAGCCTAAGATTAGCCTCGTCATCATCGCGGATAAACATTTCTATATCTCCTTTCACTCTCCACGGTGGGAGGCGAAGCAGAGCCTTGCGATCATTGAACGTATCGTAAGCAAAACATCTTTTCAAGTTCGGATCATTCTTTAAAATGAGATCCACATTTTTAGGTGTAGCAAGATAATTACCTTTTCTATCGACATCCATTTCAGCGAGCCAGCCCGCATCTTCATCTCCGGTTATACCAGCAAAATCTTCTCCTGCTTCTAAAATCTTTTCTCTAGCAATAGTAGCCGCGATGGCCTTGTCCTTAGACGCAAACTCCTCCATCGCAATATAGGATGGGTATTTGGTTATATTGCGATTAGTACTCCTGTCTATGTCTTCATCCTTGTCACCGAATAGGTGTAAGCGCACCAAGTCGAACGCATTACAGAGCTTCCCGCTCGATGGATCCGTACCATGATGGGAATAGGCAAATTTGTCTTCATACACTACTAAACCAGCACCAGTAGAGCCATGAACGTATGTATAGCGATTATCTATTGCACAAGGCGTATAATCATCCGGCAAAAAGGTTTCTATCGCTTGGTGGATATCGTAAGTACGGCAAAACGCACCGACAATACCGGGTTTCTCCAACGGATCACCCTGTTTCTTTATTTCTCGCCTTACACTGACATCTACACGACTAGATACAGGCCATTCGGAAGCATCCCGCCAATTTTTGTATGTATCCAAGATAGCGTCTACATCCAACCAAGCCCCATCCTGATACTGGAAGATATATTGTCCATCTTTCGACGTAGATGGCCAGTACATCAATCGCTCCGGTTCATATGTTGTATCATCAAACATATCAATACCGATAACACCGGCGATATACCGTCCGATAGCCTGATACTCGTCAGGACCAACCGGACGACTGAATGGAATAACAAGACGAAGCCTTGGGGCATCCGGGGTATGTTTGTGCGTCGAATATACAGCAGCCGCACAAACAAACATCAGGCAGAAGTCTTCCCATAGATCACCAACTGCAAAGTCAATGTCAAGTGTTGCCATCGTGCGTTCTGCCACACTGCCTTTATTACGACGTCCGCCATTGACATAACCTCCTACAAAACCTCCTACGTCCTTTATTTCGTCTTGCCGAGACTTAGACACTTTTCGAAACTCGGCTATCGTCTCGGCTGTCCGTTGAGTCGTTTTTATTTTATTGAGGAATTGTTCCCATGACCATTCCCGGTTCTTCCAACACAGTTCTTTACGCCCGTTACCGATAGCGATAAATAAGGGACCATTGTTCTGTACTTTGATTTCTTTTTCTTCCGCCATAATTTAGCCTTTTCTCTTTTAATCAATATTACATCATAGATTCTATCGAATTCGGAAGGAATACCATTAATCATTCTCTACTTCTATTGTTATTCCTATTATTAGTTAATCACCTCTCTATCTTCAACATAACATTCTTCCACTTCATAGGTTAGACCATTGAAAGGATTATCAGCACTTAATTGGCACCCGAACCCAGTTTCGAATTCGATAAACTCTTCTATTTGCTCATCTGTTGCTTCAACATCAGGTAACTCTATTAGTAATTGTACTACTCGTTTCATATCTTAAATTTTATAAGTTCAATTTCAATAATTCAATAACTTCTTCTTCGGGAATATCGGCATCGTATTCGTACCCTTTTTTAATTGCCCATTCAACCATCGTTCTTGCTTGTTCATCGGAAAGTTCTTTTCCGTTCACAGAGAAAAAGCCACTAAGATTTTTTCGCCAAGCCCATCTCTTTAGGCCTCTTAGACTTGTTTTTATAGTATGCGTTGACATAATTTGCTCCTTTCTTACTTTGTTATGAAGGTTTATTAATTACCAAGTCGCACTCAGGTGCCCATCCTAATGACTTCTTACCGTCCCAGACATTATACAGCCATTCGTCAACGTAACCTTTATGAGGGCTAAAATTAGAATGATAACATTGAATTATTTCCACTTCGCTATCAATCATTGATTTGTCTGAATGATTGACTATTTTTACTTTTTCTCCGATTTTGAATTTAGCTTCCATTACTTCCGTTTTTTAGTTGGTATATAAATTGGGGATGCTTTCCCTTTATTGTTTTTATTTATGCCATTCATTTGGTCAACCATTTTTTGATTGAAGATGGTTGAACCGGCAAGACCTTTGATATTCTTTCCCATATTAGCTCCTCTCTGAGCTGTTATACGCTAAGTTTATTTCCTCTACGAGTATTCCATTCTTGCTCTACATTGGATATAGCTTCCATTATCTTACCGAAAAGGCGAGCTGGAATTTCATCGCAACAAGGATCTATAAAAGATACACACCCTTTTTCATCTATTTTATACCGTATTAAAAGCTGCTTACGGTCATCTGCTTTTTTCTTTCTACTCATAATTATATTCTTTACGTTAGTTAGCTAAACAGTTCCAACTGTGTTTCACACCATCTAACTAATCTACTTTCATGTAATCCAATGGGAATTATGCTCTCGCTTGAGTAATCTGCAAGCCTTTCAACGTACATGCCGTCAGCTTCACCGATAATGAGCCTTATTTCCTCTTTGGCAATCCAGCCGTCCGGTAATTTATATTCATCTGTTGGTATAGAAAATAATCCATTACGTGGTACAGTGTATGGCTTGTAATTGTATAAAACCTTTTTGCTCATTACTGTTCCCGTTATTAGTTACCAATTTTCTAATTCTACTATTTTACCAGCCAATTCATGTGTGCAGTCTGGCAGAAATTCAATCTTACCATTACGTACAAATGAATGGCATATATTCATTTTTTCAGCAGTAGGATACCGTACAAGTATTGACGGGGAAACCGTTGGGTTATCTACATCTCCGTTGAATTGCCAGCATGGATTTCCCATTTCTCCTTTAATAGTATTTACATAATGGGCACAACCACATCCGGGACATTGGAAAAGATATACGCCTTTCCAACCATGTTCTTCACATTTAATAAATCTAGCCATATTAGCTCCTTTCTTATTTTGAATTGAGCCATACGGCGGACATTCAACCGCCGTATGGCAACGTTATTATTCAACTATCATCCAGTCATTGGAAAACATATCCTGCCAATCAGGTACATAATTTGTAGCCATGCATCCGCATTCTGCATCTGGATATACTACCAAACATTGTTCTCGATAATGAATCGAGCCGTCTGCACACTTGCCGATCTCTTTCTTGGCTGCATCAGGTAGTGATTGCATCTTAGGAACTATGTCTGATGCTATATCAGAATTTATCTGCTTTACAATAAAGCATTTGCCTCCCCATTCCATACGAGCTATATTAAAACCTCGTTGCAAAGAGACAATAGCCTGACCGAATGTTCCGGTTTCGCCGGATGTCAATGCTTCGTTTTCAGCAACTCCTATAACATAGGATGTTTCAATCTCACCTTTTGTATAGTTTCCTGTCTGGTTACACAATCTTGCTGAGTATTCAGCTGCTTTTTCATCTAATGATTTCATTGTATTTATGGGTTTTACAAAGCCCTCCCAAGGCTCATATCTTTATTAGTTTTAATGATTCTTGTATTCCAACTTCCAATGCTTCTTCATAGGTATCCCACTGACCACCATCATTCGTTCCTTTAAATATCCCATCAGTTATATGAGTTCCATTGTCAGCTTTGCATATATCATATCCATAACCGCAAGCGTTTCTAATGATGGAAATATGTAGGTTATTTGTTTCACGAAGCCATTTCTGGGCTAATGATTGTGTTGGGAAATGATAATAGTTAAAGCCTTTTTGCAATAATATATTCAAAGTGTTTATCGTTATAAGTTTATCTTCCATTTTATTCCTCCTTTTCTTTAAAGTGTTTGATTAGCTCTTCTACGGTAGCCTTGTGGTAATTCCCCATGTTAGTATCTTTAGGCATAGAATCAAAAGCTAATGTTCTATATACAGTATTACATGGTGAACAACATTCTGTTTTTGGATGATATGCCCATTCTTCTCCATTGGTGAACCATTGATTTTCATCTGTATCATCCCTCAATGCGGCTATTGCCAAGAAA
This sequence comes from Bacteroides celer, assembly GCF_002632415.2. Taxonomy (NCBI): domain Bacteria; kingdom Pseudomonadati; phylum Bacteroidota; class Bacteroidia; order Bacteroidales; family Bacteroidaceae; genus Bacteroides; species Bacteroides celer. The sequence goes on from NZ_CP178209.1 coordinate 3,152,124, forward strand.
AGTTCTTCGTTAGTTCCGCAATCAATATCATTAGTTTTACGAATATCTTCATTGTCGAGCCATTCAGGGTGTATAGAAAGATAAACATTAAGATAGGCAGCTGTACACAAACAAGACCTATCACGTCTTAATGAAGAACAGTTATATCCCAACTCCTCCAACTTCTTCCGAAGCTCCGGTGTGTTGCGTCTAATAAACGCTGCTGTTGTAAATCCCATAGTTATTCGTTTTTAAGTTCTTTCAATATGCTATCAATCAAGCCGTCTATTTCCTGATCGGATAGAAATTGCTTACCTGCGTCCTTTTGCTTCTGAAGTTCAACTTTAAGCCTATTCTCTATCCTTTTCAACGCTGTACAAGTGTTCTTATCAGGATAATACCAAGCGATGGAACTGCGAATAATTGCTTTAATATGATCTAATTCTAAGCTCTCCGGACAATGTTTATCGAGAAAGTCTAAATCTTCTTTGATTAGTTTCTCATACGCCTCTTTACTTATCTTTATGCTCATATCCATTCAGTATTACGCAAATTCTTGATAATTCTTCAAGAACTTGCAAGGTTTTACTTGGTCTTATTCATTAAAAAACTTGGTCTTTTAACAAAAGCACATTTCTATATTTTTCACGTTAATCTTTCAAATAGTAATCTGTCAGATATCCATCACCTTTCAACGGTAAATCTTTTGCCCATGCTATTGGCTGTTTAAAAACTTCTTTCACAGCTTCTAGTGTTTGGCTACCATCTTTCCGGGCTTCAATAATAACTTCATCATGTACATGGAACACAATTGGGTATCCAGCTTTCTCCAGTCGAAGGATAGTCAAAGCAAGGCAGTCTCGGGCAATAGCTTGTACTATATTCTCCACCAATTTTCCTCCATACGTTTCTTGCTTTCCCCATTGTTTTGTCGTCTGGCTTAATCCCTCATAGCAGATCGATTTAGACCCAAATCGGTTCTCTCCAATATATGGCCGCGGATATGATAGGCATCTACCGGAAGGTAACTGGATAAGTAAGGCTCCGAACTTCATACAGAAATAAATTCCATGTCCGATGGTGGTAGTTGTCTTGGTATCGATACAAACCGTGGCAGCTTCCTGCACTTTATCCCACAGGCTTACAATTGCGGGGTTAGCTTTACGCCAATGAGTAACAATTTTCTGCATTTCTGCTTCTGACAATCCCATCTTCTCCCCTCCCATAGTCTTCATTGCCCCGACTCCACCTTGATAACCGAGTGCCAACTCTGCGATTTTTCCTTTTTGTCTACGTGGATCTGTTTTGGTGATTTCTTCTACTGGGACATGAAACATCATAGAGGCAGAAGCTTCATATATTTTGCCATGTGTACGGAACACGTCAAGTCGCCATTGTTCACCAGCTAGCCATGCAATTACACGGGCCTCAATGGCGGAAAAGTCGCAGACTATAAAGGTATATCCCGGTTTTGCGATAAAAGCCGTACGGATAAGCTGCGATAGTGTATCAGGAACATTACCGTACATCATTTCAACCATATCCAAATCACCATCTTTAACCAATGTACGTGCGAAGTCGAGATCTTCGATGTGATTTTGTGGCAGATTCTGTACCTGGACCAAACGCCCAGCCCAACGTCCAGTTCTATTGGCACCATAAAATTGTAACAGACCGCGCACACGATCATCAATACAAGCCGCTTTCTCCATTGCCTCATATTTCTTAGTAGAAGTCTTGCCCATCTCCTGCCGAATACGAAGCATACGCTCTACCACATCACTGCCAGCCGCTTTTAACAGGTCGGGAATATCTTTTTTATTTAGAGTGGTCACTTCACTTCCCGTCTCTTTCTCTAGCCACTCCTTTAGTTGGGCCACACTGTTTGGATTAGCCAGTCCAGATAATTCTGCAGCCTCTGTATTAAGCCTACCTTTATATAGCGTATCCATCTGGATAGCATTTTTTACAAGGTTCATATCAACCAATACACCGCGATCATTAATACGTTGATCGATAACATACAATTCTTTCTCGGGATCAGGAATAAAGAAGCTTTTTGTCTTATTGCGTATTGCTTGTTCAACCTCCACGTCCCGGATACAATAACGTTTAAACATATCCCACTTGTCCGGTGCATGTTCCGGTAGATTGCGGGTTCTGCCACCATTGACCTTTGTAGGTTTACAAGGGCATGAGAAATACTTGATAAGAGCTTTACCCTCGGTCATCTTCTGGTCTTCGAGATTCAACACTTTACCAACTTGTGCGAGTGACAGGGGAAGCCCCAGCATAGCAGACCGCACCATAGTACATTCCCATTGTTCAATCGGCAAGTCAATACCGTAATATCTCCCAATACAAATACGTTCAAAACTGGCATTGAAAGCCGTCTTTAAAATGTTTGGATCAGTCAACGCCTGGAAGATACGTTCCGGTAAAGTTTCCCCTGACGCAAAATCGACAACCTGTACCGGTTTATCATCACAAGTATAGGCAAATAGCAGAATAGTAAAATCTTCTGATTCAGCGTATTTATACAATCCACAATTACTGATATCTACAGAACTATAGGTCTCTATATCAATACCTAATACTTTGATAGGATCCCGATCATATTCCGCAGCCTTGCCGTTCATTTTCACTGCAATCTCGTTACAAATGATAGAAAAACCATTCGTTAACTTTACATTGTATCGAATTACAGCAGGAGATAGTCCGATAAGTTCACTCCAAGTTTCAAACGTGTTTTGATAACTTGTTGCAATGGTGTTCAGTTGCTGGAACTCCTTTTCGGAGCATTCTATTTTTGCGTAGAACTCGCCTGTAAAGAAGTTATTCAGATACTTAGCAAGAATGAGGAAAGCGGCTGTTAGTTCTTCGCAGTCTTGATCCGAGGCATCTTGCCGATAGCGCCGGATTACTCCGGACGCTACTTTGGCAAGTTGTTCTTGAGGTATGAGATTAGAATAAACCATCACCGTCATCCCCTGTCGGGGCCTCAAATGGAACTTCTATATCAGCAAAATCACTTTCAGCTGTAGAACGTCCTCCCAGTGGTTCACCATCAGCAATTTTCATCAGGTTGTTGAGTCCGCAAGCAATCCCTTTATTACCATTCGTGTTGAAGGCATAGAAAGTAATGGAAGCATAACCATAGCAACCACTATAAAACTCGTCCTCATTTTCGATAGGTTTTCGCATAGCATTTACTACTCCAGGCTTAGTCTTACAGTTGGCATTCAGGAAGAAAGAACCAACATAAGCTTCATCATCTGGACGTTCAGCATCGCCATCACGCAAAGGATTCTTGTACACTGCCGGAATCTTACCGCCAAATTTACCGACACCTGCTTTAAGTGCGTTGTCAATAGCAGCTTTTATCGCTCCTACAGTCTTGGTATCACTTTTAGGAATAATGAGAGATACGGAGTATTTCTTTTCACCACCTTCCGAGATGGCGGCAGGTTCCCACACGTGTACATAACTCATTCTAACTTTACCTGTTACTACTTTGGTATTCAAATTTTCGTTCATAATCGTTTTACTTTTTTACGTTGTTTATTATTTTAAAAATTACTGATTTCCTGTCCGGACGCTTATGCGCCATACAAGTGTTTTTTAGGGAGCAATCGGCTGCGCCACCTTCTTTTTGAAACACGCATTCTTTGCATCCCGGATCATTGGTGCTACTGTAGGCTCTAGGTCTACGGGCTACGATTTTTGTACCCTGAACATTTGTTACATGATTCAATTTCAGGGAGGTTAATATTTCGATAAGTTTCACTTCTACACATTTTTAAAATCGTTCTCTACTGAATTCCACTCCTGGCGTTTGTCTGACTCGGGAGCTAATGTCGGTTTCCCTTGTGGCTTGATGATAAGATCTCCAAGCAGGGCTACAAATGCTTTTTTAGTCACCATCTTCTCCATTGCTGTGATGGTCTTTAACTTAGCTGGTTCATAGATAGCAGATTTTGCAAATCCATTCTCAATTAACCGGTCAGCTACCATCATCTCATCAGAATACTTGCGATTACTTCGACCCTCCACTAATTTGAATCCCGGGAACTTTTTACCATCAAGAGCAGCTTGCAAGGCATATTCTTCGACAGCCGTTACCCAATTTTTAATCAGGTCTACTTGTGATAGTATCTCGGAGATTTCTATATCAGACAGCAGAGAGGCATTTTCAAATTCATGTTTAGCGGCTTCCAAGTTCTTTTCTGCCAATGCACGGCATTGGGCTTTCGCACGGCAAAACTGACAGTGCTTACCTGGTACGAAACTACCGTCACCGGCATAAGCCATCTTAGCGCGTGGTGCCAGTTCATTCATTCCCCAAGTAGTGAGTTCCTCTACCGACATTTCCCACTCTGATATATTATCCAGTCGTGGTTGGTAGATAGTCATGCGTACTGTATGAATGGCATACATAAAACCAAACATGTCCAAAGCACCGAGTGCATAGAGCATCATTTGTTTGTTGTCAACGGCTGACACCTGAACGCCCTTTCCGTATTTAAGGTCTATAATCTCCAGAGTTCCATCAGCGAGGATAACAGCATCACCCGTGCCAAAGCCTTCCGGGACATAAGCAGTAAGGTCTATACGTTCCTCGATACGTAGTACTGCGTCCGACGTAGTTTTCTGGGCTGAATAAAACTTATCGAAGACAAAGGCGGCATAGTTATCCGCATGAGACAATAATTCATCCGAATAAAACCTATTTTCCTTTAATTTCGACAAGGCTCTAGTTTCTTCTTCAAGACTGGTCATCCCTATTGCAAATTTCAGTAGCACCTCTCCACATTCATGAGCCAACGAGCCCTCCAGCGCAAAGTCACCAGCTTTATCCTGAAATTGCATTTCGAGCCGGGCCGATGGTGTGCAAGCCAACCAGCGGCTTGCGGCAGATGGGGATAATACAGCGTGACTCATAGGGCATTTACTTTATCGATGAATGCCTGACGTTGCTCTTGGTTGAGATCTGGCACACGTTTCACCCCGAATTCATCCAGTATAGCGAATACGGCTTCTTTGCCTTTAGTTTTAGATACAGGCCCAACAATCTTTCGGAGCATTTCGTCTGTAATCTCATCTGACTTTTTCTCTTGTACTGCAGATGCAGCCTGTTGTGATGGAGTTTCTGGAACGGACGCAGAGGGATGCTCCGGTTCCGGATTAACCTCTTCCTTCGCTACCGGCTCTTTTGCTTCGAGCATGGGGATAGCTGGAGATGCTACGGTAGGTTTCAGTACTTCGGCAGGCTTTATCACTCCTGCCAGTGTTGATACTGCACCTACTAAAGCTGGTGTAGCATCGAATTTCACGTTTACATTTACATTAAAGTCCATAATCTTTTTTTTATTTTTAAAGTAATATTCCTTTGTTTGTTAACTCAATGCGAGATTTAAACTCTCTAATCCGCCGAAAATGGTCGAAGGCTGATTTCAAATGAATTACTGCATCTACTTTAGCATAAAGATCTCCTGAAAAATCATATAGATTTTTACGAGTAATGGTTACTTCTTCGTCTGCATTTCCAAGATTGCCTTCTCCATCCATGAATTCAAAAATGAAAGAATGATGAATGCTTTTTAAAATCTCGTTTACGGTGAAATCACCTTGATTCGCATAAAGTTCTTCGATCTCATCATACACAGCTTGTTCTTCTTTCTGCAGATCAGACATAGAGTATGACATCTGGGTATAAAGGTTGGGATAACAATTACCAGCTTTCATTACTTCTTTTTTATTAATCAAGGCGTTTAATTCTTCCTGTTTTTTTTTGTCGTCCATATCGTTTATATTTTAATAAATTCTTGAATCATAATATTTTTGATTGGCGATGTATTCTTTTACTACATCTTCTTTAGAGGCACGACAACCCAAGCTGTCGTGTATGTACTGATACTTCTCTGCACTCATACCGGATAATACATCATCATTGTACTCCGTTCTTCCGGCATAGATACAACCTGTTATTGTCACTACTGCTACAACTACTGTTAGCAAGTGCTTGCTGATCCTATTCATACTCGAGTGTAGTTTTGGGGCATAGCATAACGCAACACATCAGAGCCTTTACATTCCCACCGGCCGTTCTTTTTATCAGTGGTCTTTACGAAAGCAATTTTCTTTTCAGAAGCTAATCTTTCCAGCCTTCTTCTCCCTCCAACCAAAGCCGAGGACTGATTTTTACTGAACGTTACGCCTTCAGCAGCCATCATAATTTCTTGTAATCTATCCATATCCTTTTCCTCCTCCTAAAAGAAGAAAGCTCCATTCTTTCACTATCCTATTGTGGCTGTTAGATAGTTACTCAAATAGAGCTTTGTCCAATGTCTTTTTCTGGTAACAGCCACGAAACCTTTTAATTGTGTCGTAAAACATTCACATATCATTGGATAATTGAAAAGGACTGCCTATCTTTGCAAACGACTAAATAAACAGCGATAGGAATAGGGACGCTTCTCTAACAGCCCTTTTTGTATCCGCTCGTTTTATTGTGAACTGAATTACGAATGCAAAGATTACTGATATTTTAAAGTAAAACAAATATTTCACTTTAAAATATCAGTATTTAAACTTTTATTAACTGTTTTGGTTATGAAGGAGAACTTATATGATATAATCAGAATATCCATGAATAATCCAAATGATAGGAAGATATTAGTGCTACTTAAATATTTGGAAAACAGGGATAGTAAGGAAGAAAAAACATATATTCAGTTATTGAATATTTATCCTGAAAACGAATACTTCGAGAAACTAATAATAGAAGAATTGCTTTCTTTAAAGCTAATGGATAAGAATATTATTAAAGAAAGAGAGCAAACTGAAACGGGTTATGTAAGACTTGCGGAATATACTCCGATTACAAATGCTTGCGGAAGATTAAAATTAACCTCTAACTATTTTCCATCTGAATCAAAAAAACACAAATGGGACATAGCTAGAGGTCAGTTTGCAATTGTCATTTCTATCATTTCAGTCATAATATCAATACTGGCAATCATATTTTAGAAATAATTGTGCATATGGATATAATTATGGAAATCGTAGAACATGTAATTGATACACCAAACAAAACGTTTTTTAGGTCATCATCTGACATAATGATAAGTTTTAGAGGTTAATAAACTAATTCGATACAAATATACTTTAAAATAACAGTAAAAACAAATATGACAACTAAAGAACGATTTATAGAATACTTAAAGATAAAAGGAATTGGGCAAACCTCTTTTGAAGAATCTTCTGGGCTATCAAGAGGAGCTATATCCCAAAAGTCAGGATTTAGCGCAAATTCTATAGAAAAAATAGCTATAGCTTGTCCTGATTTAAATCTTGACTGGCTCATTACTGGTAATGGAGAAATACTTAAATCATCCCACACTAATATAATTGCGAAAGCTCCTATGGAGTATGGAAAGGAACAAACTCGGCCACGTGTTCCTCTCACCGCTGCTGCTGGTTCTTTATCAGGTGACTCTATCGGAGTAACTTTAGAGCAATGTGAGCAAATGCCATTAATACATCAAATACCGTCTTATGACTTCACGATGTTCATTAAAGGCGATAGCATGTCGCCCCGGTTTGAATCTGGAGATGAAATAGCATGCCGACGCATCGATCAATCTCGTTTCATTCAATGGGGAAAGATACATGTTTTGGATACAACACAGGGATTTATCATTAAGAGAATATATGATGATGGTGATAAGATTCGTTGCGTATCATACAATCCGGAATATTCGGATTTTTCAGTACCTAAAGAAGATATTCTTTCGATGAGTTTGGTTGTTGGGGTAGTTAGTATAATGGAAATGTAATTATTGGTCTAATAAAATACACACACACATATGAATAAAACAATTTGTGGTCTTCTACTAATCTTGGTATTAGGATCGTGTGGTTCCTTGCCGCAACCAGAATCAAGAATAGGAGTTATAGATTATACTCCTTTGATTAAAGCTGGCATTTTTGTAACTGAATCCAATTCGGTAAATTTTGATTATACCGCTGTTGGTAGCATTATTGCAACGGAGAAAGGCGGATGGGTAAATGGAAGACCGAAACGTCCTACAACTGAGGATGCACTCAAAAACATAATAAAAGAACTGGAGCGTATGGGAGCAAATGGGATCATTAATTTAAATATAATCCCTTCTGTTGAGATGTCTGACGACCTTATGTCTAAGGTGTTTGTGTCTGTCATTACAGTGAAAGGAATGGCTATTAAGATACCAGATAGCAAAGTTAAAAAAGTACCTACTGAAGATTCCCATCTGCTAGGGCAAATAGACGGAATCCAGTGCCGAATTGCAAAGAAATATAATAATGGCATGACAATATGCACTTCCAAGGAGTTGACTCCCGATCAGATTAAAAAAGCAAAAGACACTTTTTCCTTGAAAGGCAAAATCATGTTTAATTTAGAGGGGGCTGAAGGAAAAGGAGAATCTTATGCTGGGATAGATGATGGATTCATTATCATCTATAAAAATAATGAGTTTATAAAGTTGTAACATACCGTATTTGCGCAAAGTACGGAATAAATAATAAAGAATGAAATAACATAATTATTAACCAAAGACACTGCAACAGTAGAAACAACGGTATCAAAGGAAAAAAAGGAAGTAGCTATAGTACGAATATAATCAGTTGATTAACAGGAGATTTTGAAAGCAGAGCACACCTTTTTAAAGTGTAACTTCTAAGGCGTGGGTCAAGCGTTCGAATCGCTTCGGAATCACTTAAATAAAACGCTAATTATCAACAGATAATTAGCGTTTTGCTTTTCTAAAAAAGTTCATTTCTGAATTTAAAAAAACAATCTGCATAGACTCCCCATTCTAATCTGTATTTCACAAAAAAGATCGTTCTTACATCAAAACAGAACTATCTTATGACATAAGTATACTGCTGATTAATGTAAAATAGCCACTCAAAAAAAGAAGGGAGAGATTCTTTTTCACATAAAATTCATTTTAACTTGGTGCATTAAATTATAAAGTATATATGAAATATTCCTTTGATAATTTGGAGAAGGTTCTGAAAATGAAAAAGGAATAATTCCTGAAAATACAGTTCTAAGCTCAATTTGTTGGCGTAAAATTTGCTAATACGTGGTTTTGTGTGTTCCTTTGTACTATAATCAATAAATTAGACATGAAAAAACTTCTATTTTTAATTATGACTGCACTGATAGTAGTTGGATGTAGTAAAAGTGATGAAGAAAAAAGTGACATTCAGGAAATTTGGCTAAATGGATACAAAGCTCTTACTCCAGAGTCTGATTACGAAAATATTTCCACCACATTTTTATTATTTAAGGCTGACAACAATGAGGAATTTGATGTGAAAAAGCAAACTTTTTCAGGGAATATACTTGATTATCAAAAAATACAAGATGAAACTTGGAATTTGCTGTCAAAATCAAAAATTAAAAAGAAAGATGGTAGCATAGTTGATGCTACTTATTCTATATTTGCCTCGTCAATAAAAGAAACATATACTTCCGCTAAAGTAAAGATTGGTAAATATTTTATGGTAGCAATATATAGCGACTCTAAAACAGGATATCATTGGCTATATTCAAATAAATATGCTTGTCAATATGTTGACATACCATATCGATATAATCCATGGGACTATTCTGTAGTTTTCCCATGTGATTTGCATAATTATGGAAAGATAGAATGGGTTTCATGGAATCAAACTCCTTATCCATATGAGTTTGAATTTTCAAAATAGGTCCATCTGCCGAAAACATTTAAAATCAGCAATACTCATTTCAAATCGGACTCTCTATAAAATAGAGCAATTTCTCAAGCTCTGAAAATAAAATATAGATACCTCTAACACTTTACTGTATCTGTTTCAAATTGCTAATAATAAAGCGATGAATTCAAATTCATCGCTTTATTATTAGCCCTAGATGGAAATATTTCCTTTACTCTTTTGTATTCTCATCCCCCACTATACCTGATGAAGAATTATCAGGAGCCTGATCTATCAAATCCATAAACTGATCCAGTTTAGGAGTTATAATAATCTCGGTCCGGCGGTTACGAGCTTTTCCTTCTGCCGTATCATTACCGGCTACCGGATTAAATTCACCTCGACCGGCAGCAGTTAGGCGTTTGGGATTTATACCATAAATATTCTGTAATGCCTGAACAACAGATGAAGCACGCAACGCACTCAAATCCCAATTATTACGTATATTCGTACGAGATATCGGATCGGTATCTGTATTTCCTTCTACCAAAACATCATAATCTTTGTAGTCCTGAATGATTTTGGCTATTTTACTAAGCACAGCCTCTGCTTTATTGCTAATTTCATAACTTCCTGATTTATAAAGCATGTTATCTGCTAAGGAAATATATACAACACCTTTCAATACCTTAATATCCAAGTCACGCATCTCTTCACGGGTAAGCGAACGGGTAAGTTTATTGACCATTACGAGATTCAAAGAGTCTGATCTATTCTTTTCTTTAACCAAATGCTGGATGAAACGGTTTGAAGCATTGATCTCATCTATCAACTTACCCATATTCATATTCCCTTGAGAGCTCTGTGTAAGACTCTTATTCAAGATGCTTTGCATATCGGACAAGCTCTTGCGTAACTCACTATTATTCCGCTGCGCTTCGGCAAGTCTCTCCTCAAGACTTGTTGAACGTGCCTGATTTTCTCTTAGCTGCAATTGACTTTCCTGATATTCTGTTTGCAACTTTGTATAATCAGTTTTTAAACCTTTAAATTGCTTCTGACTTACACAACTCGCCAATACTATACATCCTGTCAGTACTAACAACGGTCGAAAAAGATTCTTCATAACTCTATTATTTTAATTACTAACTTTTTAAGTGCCCAACTGCAGCCGTTTCCACAACAATTGCGTAAATCGGTTGGTTATGAACACATTTATCGAGATAAAGCTCGAACGACCTTATAACATTTCAAAAGAACGAAAGGTTTAGTATGTAAATAAAATCTGTTTTTATCAGAGTTTGATCCATCCTGCCAAGTTATCCAACTTAATTTTATAAATTTGCACCATACTAAAACATTACTGCGTGAAAAACAAACGTTGGATTTATTTAGCAATTACTTTCGCAATTATAGTGTTAGGATTGGCTTCCCGAAAACATGGTGATATATTGCCCGAATTTATTGCAGAGTATTCAGGCGATACGCTTTGGGCAGCCATGGTATATTGTGGAATACGCTTTCTTTTCCCGTCATTATCTATACTCAAGACCATTGTTATTTCCTTATTATTTTCTTATTGTATAGAAATTAGCCAACTATATCAAGCAGACTGGGCAAATACTGTACGAAACACCACACTTGGAGCATTAATCTTTGGACATGGTTTTCTATGGTCAGATATGATCTGTTATACTGTTGGAGTATTATTATCCGCTGTTATAGATTCAGGAAGGGCCATTATCTCCCCAAAGAGACCTTCCTAGAAAAAAGCACTGCAAACCTACTCTGTTTACAGTGCTCTTTCCGATTATCATTTAAACGACCTATCACAATCTACAATGAAAGCTATCGCTCAAAGGTAACTTCTTATTAGTGGAAACAACCTTTATTTCATTTTCACCAGGTTCTAGTTCCACATTTTTCCATTCCAGAATAGCATACGAATCCGGTATTGCTTTACCATAACTCTTACCGTTTACAAACAATTCGGCTCCTGACAGATTCGTGAAAGCAGTAATTGTTTGCAAACGTTGTGTACGTACTGTGTTACGTTTGCCTGTTAAATAAAGCATTGGTTCTTCCCTATTCCAGTTGGCCTTATAGAAGTAGAAAGCATCTTTACGAACTTTCCGGTCGAAGGTAACCAAACCTTTATCATTAATTCCGGGACGGTCTCCTTCAGTGCGATGTGCAGCGCCAAAATCAAACATATTCCATACAAAGCTCCCCCATACATAAGGACGGGAAGAGATTGTTTTCCAATTTTCAATGTGATAATACGTCTGCCAGTTTTCAGGATGCCACCAGCTGGTTGGTACAGTTTTAACCAACGAATCTTGTTGATGGTAAATACTTGCACCGGCACCATATTCACTGATAGCGATACATATTTCCGGATGATCCTTATGCATTCGATCCAACCATTTCCCCAAATCAGCGGGAGTGCCACCATACCATCCATCATAACGGTTCCAAGCAATAGCATCCGTTATGAAATTCAAATCTCCCATTTGATTACTTGCGGAGGTCGTAGGCCGGGTAGGATCTTCCTGATGTGCCAGCACATTTAATTCTTTGATATACTCAACCGGATTATCTCCCAACTCTGTTAACTCATTAAACACTCCCCATACACAAATAGAAGGATGATTATAATGTTGACGAATCAGTTCTTTGAACTGTTCCTTTCCGTTGGCACGGAAAGCAGGTAAATCCACAAAACCCTTATCATTATATCCACCAGGCCCCACAAAAGGTATTTCAGCCCATACAATAATACCATTCTTATCCATCAGATCATAGAAATAAGTAGCCTGCGGATAATGTGCCAGACGAACAGCATTCACTCCCATCTCCAACATCAATGCCACATCTTCCTCATGGTGTTGCGGGCGCAGCGCATTGCCCACCTCACTCCTATCCTGATGACGGCAAACGCCTTGAAGAGGCAAATGTTTTCCATTCAGGAAAAAACCTTTATCAGGGTCGATCCGGTAAAAACGAAGTCCCAACGGTTGTGTAACACGATCTACCATCTGACCATTCCGGAAAAGAGTCACTTCCGCCTGATAAAGGAAAGGATCCTGACGACCATTCCACAAATGAGGCTGATCGATTTCAAATGTAAGTTCCTGCTGCATTACTTCGTTTCCAGAAAGATTCACATTCTTTGTTCCTTCTTTCACCACCCTTTGACCATCTAACAGGCGTACGTTAAGCTCCACTTCCTGATTACCACTACTCCCGTTTGATAAATCAACAATAGCCCGCACCTTAGCATACCGATGGCTCACACTATCCTGTATCAGACGTACTCCGGGGGAAGCATAATCCAAAGGAGAAATACACGTCTCATCAGTAATCAACAAATGTACATCACGATAAATACCTCCGTAAAAATTAAAGTCACCGACCAGAGGCATAATATCCAACTGTTCACCATTATTCACCCGTACTAATATAGAGTTTTCTTTTCCATATTCCACCTTTCCTGTGATCTCAAAGATAAAAGCTCCATATCCCCCACGATGCTCACCTATATGACGACGATTTATAAACACATCTGCAATGTTATTCACTCCTTCGAAACGAATAAAAAGACGTTTTCCTTTCCATTCGGGACGAATAAATAAATTCTTCTCATAATTACCAATTCCCCGTTTATAGTCTATCTTACCGGACAAAGCATCCTGCGCATTCCAAGTATGAGGCAAATCAACTCTTACCTCTGTTCCCTTCTGTACCTGATGCGAAAACCGGAAATTCCAATCATTATTTAGCAAGATATCCTGTCGCTGGGCAAACATCGACATTCCGTAAAGCATGAATAAAACAACCGATACCAAACGGCTGGACTGTAATAAAACTGTTTTCATATTATTTCTTTAATGATGACTTCTTTATTCTGATAAAAGAAGATAATGATTCAACCTTATTCTTATATTTTTTTTCATCGACCCGATTCTTGTTTTCCTTCCCGTCAATCCGATGGTCAAACAACATACTGGCTTTCTTCACGTCGCCTTTCATCCATTCCGCATAACTATAACGCCGGTCAACGGCATTATCTCCTCCTTCCCACTGAATATAGACTTCACCTTTCGTCTTAGCTTTCAGATTCTTGAAAACCCCGGCAAAGCTTTGCCCGCTTAGCTGTTCAGCGGGAACAGGCAGTTTACAAAGTTCACATAAAGTCGGGTACAAATCAACAAATTCCACCATCGATTTTGTTTTTCCTTTTTTCATTCCCGGCACACGGACAATCAACGGTACATGAGTAGAAGTATTCATCAGATTATGTTTACCTATAAAATCATGTTCTCCCAGATTCCAGCCATGATCTCCCAACAAAACCACAATTGTATTATCCGATAATCCCAGTTCATCCAATGCATCCAATACCTTGCCAATCTGTGCATCCACATAACTCATACAAGCATAATATCCATGTTTTACCTCCCGCTGGAAGTCAATATCACTCGTATCCGCAACCCGTGCATACGCATATATCTCGCTCGAATTACGAACCTGCTCCGGCAATCCTTCAGGTCGGAAACGATTGGTAGCCAAAGGTATTTCCTCCCGTTTATATAAATCCCAATATTTCTTTGGGGCATTGAACGGCAAATGAGGTTTCCAGAAACCACAAGCCAAGAAGAAAGGTTTGCCAGCCTCCTTCATCCTTTTCAAGTCACGAATAGCTCGGTTTGCAAGTTTCCCATCATCATAGGCAGTATCAGGAACATCAGCAGATTCACAAAAAGGTCCCCTCATCGTTTTCGGATTAATCGTTTTTCCCGATTCCGAATTCATCCAAAGTTCCCATTTATTATATTCCGCCCAATATACATCATATCCATCCGGATGATTCCGGTAAGGAGGCTCACTCCACGAATCCGCATGATCGCTGATATGATGAAACACCTTGCCGTCCGAAATAGTATGATAACCATTCCGGGTGAACCATCCCGAAATAGGTATTGCTTCGGGACAATCTTTGCTGGCATAGGCGGAAAAACTAATAAAGCGATCGGGGTAATGAGGATATACACCCGTCAATAAACTAGCCCGGGATGCCCCACTCACAGGAATATTACAATACGCATTCTGAAACAAGACGCCACTTGCCGCCAAACGGTCCATATTAGGAGTTTTCACTACATCTACCCCGTAACACCCCAGTTCGGGACGCATATCATCAGCCATTATAAAAAGCACATTCATTTGGGATGCATCCTGTTGTGCACGTAGTATAGATGAGATGCAGCAAGCTGTTCCACAAAAAAACGCATATTTTATTGATATTCTATTTTTCATTTTCTACCTTAAATTTTCAAGACCTGCAATATACTAAAATATTACAGGTCTTGTGCATCATTTCAATTTAAAATTACTTTGTCCATACCGGATTTTGTTCCAGATTCGTATTTAAAGCCAATTGCTTCAAAGGCAACGGATACAGATAATAATGTTCCTGCCATCCAAGCGGGGTATCAAAGAAATAAACATATCCTTCATCAGCACCTGCACCACCCGTTACTTTCAGATTCTTGGCCGAAGCCCCTGTCACATAAGCACCCAGCGGTTGTTTGTTAACATAGTCTCCTTTCTTCCATCTGCGCAAATCATCCAGACGGAAACCTTCACCCATCAACTCAACTCGTCTCTCCCTACGCACTTCCCACAAGAGAGCAGGAACGGAAGGATCACGCTTCGGATCAAAAGCATCATTAATATCATTCACCACCATTTTCGCCACATTAGCTCTTGCCCGAAGTTTGTTAATAGACTTATCCGCAGCAGCCTGGTCTAGCTTATTCAATTCGCACATCGCTTCGGCATAATTTACCATTACCTCACCTATACGGAACAGCGGGGCATCTGTTGTATTCACCCCATTCGCGTTGGTAGCTACAGTATGTGTATTATAATATTTCCATACCCAGAATCCCATTTGGGAAGCATTCCAGCCCTGTCCCCAGTTCATATTCTTAAAGTGAGGTTGTCCTTGCACAGTGAATCCTTTAAAGTTGGAAGACGGCAAACGATGATAAGTTTCACCGGAAATCGTAGCCATTAAATCTATAAATTCTCTGTCCTGCGCATTATCCGTATATTTCCAATCAGCCGTACTGGGTCCGTTTTCTTTCTTCACCATATATGGAGGACAGATCGTCAAATACAACCGGTAATCACGATCACGGAATTGTCCATACATATTCTTATCACCCCCATAATGACTAGTTGTCGTGCTAACCGGTCGTCCATCCGTACAAAGATAACTGTCTACCGCGTCTTTCGTTGCCTCAATATAAGATTCACCTGTACGCACCATACGGGTCAAACCATGCATTAACTGTCCGGTTTCATAAGCCTTATACAAAAGAATACCTGCCACCCCATCCAGTGTTTCCGAATTAAACAACTCATCATATTTAGGATGCACATTCGGATATTGCTTAATCACCTCTTCAGAAGCACGGGCACATTCTTCCAGATAAGTATCCGCTCCCGACAAACCATGATATTTTCTCCAAGTTCCTTCAAATAAAGCAAAACGGGAAATAAGAGCTTTCACCACATACATATTAATTGTATTTTTCCCATCCGCTTCGATATTACTGCCAATATGTGTTTCCGCATATTTCAAATTAGACAGAATATTGGAAGCCACCAAGTCACGACTATCACGTTTTCCATAAAGCTCGGGACTTTCCTCAGTCAAAGCATGCTCTACCCAAGGAATATCACCAAATTTAGAAAGCATCTGAAAGTATTTATAAGAACGGAAGAAATATCCCACACTTCTCCAATGCTCCCTCTCGGTTTCACTCATTTCCGAATGATCAATATTATCGAGCATCAGGTTAACACGACGGATATAATCATAATCCCAATCTTTAGACTCATCCGTAGCCTTTGCTTTGCGATATGCCCACTGACCTTCATATCCATCCAATCCTTTTATCATGTTATCCGATTCAAAATCACCACGGAAAATTTCATCCGTTTGCCCTGTATCATACGTATATCCGAAGAACACGTTATACAATCCCCATGTATACGTTTTAAAGTTGTCATAGGTAGTAAAGACCGATGCTTCTGTTTGCTGTCCTTTGGGATAAACCTCCAGAAATTCGTCATTTAGACAAGACGACATCAACAAACAAAGACTAACGCTTACACATAGTATATATTTATTCATAATAATTACTCTTTAAGTTGTGAAACAATCAGAATGAAAGGTTTATACCGAACGAATACTGTCTCATATACGGATAGGTAAAACCACGTTGTCCTAAATCATCCGTGACAGAACGTTCCGGATCAAGTCCCTTCGGCAAGTGGTCGAACGTATAAAGATTCTCACCACTGAAGAACACAGCCAAATTATTAACTCCAATCTTACTCATCCACTTAGACGGGAAATTATAAGAAAGCGTTATATTACGAATACTTAAATACGATCCATCCTGTAGATAACGAGTTTGTACACGTGTATTGGCATCTGTATTTCCGGCCGCTTTCTCATAAATACGGGGGAAATAACTATTCGTATTTTCCGGAGTCCAGTAATTCAACTGTGAATCATAAACGGTAGTCCAAGCATCATAATGCGGATAAAACAGATCGTTCATCACCCACAAATCTCGTTTACCAACTCCTTGCAGCAAGAATGACAGAGAAAAACCGTTCCAACTTGCACTACCATGAATACCATACTGATAACGCCGGGTATTATTACCAATGATTTTACGGTCTCCCGGATCTTTCGTTGTACTGGTACCACTGTTGATAATATCATTACCATCCAAGTCCTTATATAATATATCTCCCGGATTCGGATTATAACCTTCCACTTTAGCAATACCCGGTTTCAGTTTGCCATCTGCATCGAAATCATCCACTGTGTACAAACGATCGGTCACATACCCCCAAATTTCACCCAGTTCCATTCCTACGCGATATGTTTCATTATCGTTCTTGTCCTTGCCAAACAGTCCTGTTTCGTTGTTGTATTTAGTAATCTTTGTTTTCGCATCGTAAAGATTAAAGCCTATGCTATATTTCACTTTTCCGATCTGATCGTTCCAGTCAACCGAGATTTCCCAACCTTTAGAACGAAGGTCAGCCGTGTTCTGTAAAGGGGCACTTGCACCTAATACACCCGGAAGTTCAGAGCCCGGAGCAAGCATACCCTTAGTATCTCTACGATACCAGTCGAACACCATATTCAATCTGTTATCCAATAGCCCAAGATCGAATCCGACATCAATTGTCGTTACTTTTTCCCAAGTAAAGCTATTGCTAACCAAAGCAGCTGGTTTCAAAGTAGTAACTTTAATACCGGAAACAGTCCAATAAGCCTGTTCCGCATCCATACCGGGAATATATGCGTAAGGAGTGATGCTCTGATTTCCAATATTACCCCAAGAACCACGCAATTTCAAGTTCGAAAGAACAGAGTTCAAAGGTTTCATAAACGCTTCCTCGCTGATACGCCATCCGGCGGAAACCGAAGGGAAGAAACCGAAACGGCTATTCTTCGGGAATTTGGAAGAACCGTCATAACGTCCGTTCGTTTCAAGCAAATACTTGCCGGCAAACGAATAGTTAATGCGATAGAATAACCCTCTTACCGTATAGCGTTCAAATTTGTCTTTAGCAAAATAATCACCTGTCGACTGCGAAATAGACGGCAGATCTTCATTAATCATATTCATACGCGACATCTCAGCATAACGATAATCACTACTCTCCTGATTGAAACCTCCCATCACCGTTACATCATGTTTGCCCCATGAGTTGTTATAGTTAGCATAGAAGTTCAATGCATTATAATCCGTAATACCATTGGAATATTCATACTTGGAATTGGCAGTGGAAACCTCTTTCACAAAGTTACCTCCATGTGCATAATAGAACTTCTTCTCAAATTTCGTTTTCTCGTTACTTAGATGATTGAATGTATACTCACCAATCAACTTCACATTCTTCAAAGGACTGATCGTAACCTTTCCGAAAATACGAAGATTATTCTTTTGAATAGTTGTCGGATATGCCAGATCAATCAAGTTACGAGGAGTATTGATCGGTAATTCTTCGCCGTCAATATTCATTGTTCCAGTAGGAAAATAAGAAGGAAATGCGACTGCTGCTCCCCATATACCATATCCTCCGGAAGTTTCCGGCAGAGAGGAGTTAGAGTTCGTATATTTAATATCCAATTCCGGAGTAATCCATGAAAACACATCTGAACGGAGATAAGAAGACACATTGTAACGCTTGTACGTATCTTTATCCGAAGCCAGTACCCCATTTTCATTCACCATACCGAAGGAGAAACGATAAGAAATATCTTTCGTACCGCCACCTACCGAAATATTATGAGTTTGCTGGAAACCAGTCTCCATCATATCATCGAAAAGATCAGTTTCTGCCAAGCTATAACGCAGCCCGTCCACCATTGCATAACCATCCGGATATGCAGACGGATTAGCATTATATTCCTTCAAAAGTCCCAACCAGGTATCTACGTTCTGACCACTTTGATAATTGATTGTCCCCATGTCCTTATAAGCCTGTACCGTTTGGAGCGGAGTAGCCTTATGAGGCATATTGGCAGGTCTGCTAAAAGAAAAGTTATTTGAATAATTAATAGAGAGTTTAGTTGCATCCGAGCCTTTCTTTGTAGTAATCAAAATCACACCGAAAGCTGCCCGTGCTCCGTAAATAGCAGAAGATGCCGCATCCTTCAAAACAGTCACCGATTCAATATCGTTCGGATCGAGCATATTAATATCCATCTCCACGTTATCCACCAGCACCAGCGGTTTCCCATTCTTATCCAGACTGTTGACACCACGAATGTTGAAACTCATTTCTTCACCGGGTCTTCCTGAATTACCTGTAATCTGCAAGCCGGGCATTGCCCCTTTTAAAGCGTCACTCACAGACACCACCGGACGATCACCTAAAACATCATCCATCTTCACACTGCTCACCGCACCTGTCAGGTTCGCTTTCTTTTGTACGCCGTAACCAACAACTACTACTTCGTCTATTAACCGGGTATCTTCTTTCAAAGTTACATTGAGAGGACGTTGATCTTTCACCACCACTTCCTGTGTGGCATAGCCAATATACGATATGGATAAACGGGCATTCGGAGTAACCATCAAAGAAAAATTGCCATCCATATCCGTAATGGTACCTTCCGTAGAATCGACCACTTTCACATTTGCCCCAATCACCCCTTCACCTGTAGGATCAGTGATTCTACCTTTTAAGACAAACGCTTTTTCCTGTTCTTTCTGCGGTGTCACTGCATGGAACATAATCACCCGGGTTCCGTTCACTTCATAACTGACGTCCGTACCGGCCAGCAATTGTCCCATCACATCATTAATAGTACCGTTATTTATATTCACAGAGACTTTCCTATTCAAATCAATGTCATTATTACGAATCAGGAAAGAGTAATTGCCTTGCTTCTTTATTACTTCAATGGCTTCTTTCAAAGTAATATTATCTACTTTCACACTGAATCGCTTACTTTGTTCCTGTGCCGATAGCTGGAAACCACCAGTCAAAACGTTTCCTACAGACAAAAGTAGAAGCATTAATAATATTCTTTTTACTATTAATCTCATATTTTTCACTATTAAAGGTTAACATAATATCTTTCTATACAACGCTGAACCGCCGATATATCTATCGACTAAGTTCCCAATCATACTTTACTTTTTCTTATTTTACCTCCTTTTTCTTGTCAGTTATAAAGATAGTGTCTCCACTAACTTTCCATGTATATTGCTTCTCAACGTTGATTTCTCCCAATATATCATTGATACTTTGATTACTATTGAAACATCCGGAAAAGCGTTCCGCTTTCAGACGTTCACTCTCTAAACTGATCTTCACCTGGAATTTGCGCTCCAGACGGTGTGCGATGTCGGCAAACGGAGCATCTTCAAATGTCAGGCCACCATCCAACCAGTCACAGGCAGAACTAGCATTTGATTTCATTTTCTCCATGCGGCCCGTATTCTTATCGTAAAAAGCCTGTTCGCTAGGGAATAGTTTCATTACCGAACCGGACAAAGTGGCTAAATTGACACGACCTTCCAACAAAGATACCATTACATAATTATCGTCATCATAAGCGCGTACATTAAAAACAGTCCCTACCACCTTTACCTGTACACCATTCGTATTCACAAAGAAAGGAATCTTCTCATTTTTCGCCACCTTGAAATATCCTTCGCCATCAAGCGTAACATCACGTTCACGAATACCGAACCCACGGCAATAACGTAACACAGAACCCGCATTCAATGAAACCTCTGTTCCATCCGGAAGCACAATATTCGTCCGCGAACCGGCCGGCACTTTAATTTCATAAGGAGAATCCGCATTCGTATATACTTCCGTAAGATTTTCAGTATAAGTGTACCAGAAGTAATTACAGCCCAACAACAAAATAATTGCAGCAGCTACCTTCAGCCACACAGGAACTATCTTCCGCGAACGGACAGGTTTCATCTCAGCAGCGGCTATTTTTTCTTTTATCTGTGATAAATTAGCATCCTCTACTTTGGCAAATGCAGGCACAGAAGAAACAGCCCATACTGCGGACATCTCCCGGAAAATTTTAGCTGCATCTTCATTGGAAGCCAGATAAGCGAACAGAGCTTCTTTCTCTTCTTCGGTGCAGTTACCGGACAGATAGTTGCTTATCCGGATTTCCAATTCTTCTATATGATAAGAGTCATTCATAAACGTACTTTTTCTATGGGTGTATATAACTAGATACGCAATAAAAAAAGAAACGTTTAAAAGAAAAGCGATTTTTTTTAGAGAAACATCAAAATAGCTATCATATAAGGTGTACCCAGTGATTCGCGTAGCTTAGTCAATGCTATTTTCATCTGTACTCTTACAGTGGTCACATTAATATTCTGCTCCTTGGCAATTTCACTGTATGTCTTACCCTCATACAAACTTGCTTTAAATATGGCACGGCATTTGGCTGGCAATTCCTCCACCTTCTTCATGATGATGGTATTCATTTCGCTATGCTCCAATGCCTGCAAAGGATTATCGGAAGAAAGAATATGATTTTCGAGAAAAGCCCAGATTTCTTCCATCTGTTCCGTCATCTGTTTTTCGTTGAAGTAGGAAGAACGCAGATAACTAATACTTGCGTTTTGAATAGCACGCCGCAAGTACGGAAGAGCCGGGTGAGTGATATGGTGGCGATTCTGCCAAAAAGCGACAAAGACATCATTCACAATCTCCCCTGCCACCCTCTTGTCATGCACATAATAAACAGCTATCGCACACAAATAAAGGTAGTAGGTATGATAGATTTTATCAAATGCTTTTGTATTACCGTGATTTAACTGTTCAATTAGATTTTCAGAGATTTCTGGTAGATTCATTCGTTGTCTTTCTTTAAGGAACGGTGCAAATATAGCGATTAATTCAGAAAAACAAAATTCCAATCAGATAAACCGGAGCCCGGCAATTATTCCTTGACCCTACAATCCCATCGGTATTTTCAACAAATACCAAACGATAAACAGCAATGTCCAGACAACCAGGATGCCTAATGAATATCTCCAAGTATATTTCAGCAATGAACCATACGTAATCTGCTTATCATATTGCCGCATATAGGTAAGCACCAGAGGCATATAGAATAAGAAAGGAGTAATGGCATTCGTCGAACTATCTCCGATACGGAAAGCACATTGTGCTATATCCGGAGCAATTCCCATCTGTGCAAACATCGGGATAAAGATAAAAGACATAAAAGCCCATTTGGAGGTAGCAGATACCATAATCAGATTTATCAATGCCGTAAACAGAATAAACAGAACAAGAGCAGACAAAGGAGCCGGTTCAAACGAAGAAAGCAAGTCAGCCCCCATAATCGCCAGACATTTATCCAGATGGGAATATTCAAAACAGGCAAACATCTGCGCAGCGAAGAAAGCGATAACGAAATACACTCCAAGAAGCTTCATTGGCTGCGTAAGTCCTTCAATCACATCATTGTCAGTGCGATACCGTCCGGAACTGAATCCATAAGCCATTCCCGTAATACCTACTCCCAAAGAAAGCAAAAACAAAATACCGGCAATAAAAGGCGAATGCATCAAACCACCATTCACACCCCGCAAAATTCCATAAGAAGAAAAAGTAAGCCACAAGATAAGAGCCACATAGATAGCTGCCACAACAATGGAAATCATAATGGCACGCCGCTCTTTACGAGACAGAGGATGGTAAGCCACCACCTTCATACTGCCTTCATACTTACCTAACGTAGGAAGAAGCCATTTTTGAGTAATCCAATACACAATAGCCGTAATGACCACCGTTGAAGCACTCATAAAAAAGTAATTGCAAAGAGGTTCTGTATTCCCCTGATAACCCGTTTGTGCCAGTGCAGCCTCTTGCGTGGTATGCGCCAACAACGGGTCCATCGTACTCAATACAATATTAGCACTATACCCGCACGCAACGGAAACATAAGCCGTAACAATCCCTGCAATCGGATGAAGCCCCACCCATTGAAACAGCATAGCAGCAATAGGCAATAAAATGATATATCCACCATCACCAATGGCATTCGACAACAAGCCAAGCACAATCACCCACAAGATGATCTTCCTCTTTTCCTGCCGGTTTCCCACCCCCATGCGGATACAAGCATCAATAAAACCGGAATGTTGTGCCACTCCCAATCCGAACATAGCAATAATCACCATGCCCAATGGAGCAAAACCTGTAAAGTTCTTAATAGCATTCCGCAACCACCAGCGGATTCCTTCCGGACTCAACAGGCTTTGTACACGGATATCCTCACCTGTCTGCGGCAATGTCACTTTCAATCCATAGATATCGCATATCCATGAAAGAAAGACCACTGCCATTGTCAGCAGAAGGAACATCGTAGCGGGATGGGGCATGCGCCATTTATTCTTCATCATTTTCCGACTAAGCAAGAAGCTACCGTTAATACTTAATTTACTCTTCGTCAGGCTCCAGATTATCCAGATCAATAATACGCAATTCCAATGCACGTACTGCCAACCGGGTAGCATTCACTCCCACCCGTTCTCCATTCGGGAAAAGACGTCCAATAAGATCATTCTGCCGTTTCTCCAATGATTTCACACCAAAAGGCATTCCTTTCAGATTGGCAATCATCTCTTTCGTATAACCCAAAGCCAGATGACGGAGAAAACGTTCATCGTATTCATCAATATCATAGCTGATGACAGCCTCCTGACGCTTGGCATCGTTGGCTACAGATTTCTTGAAACGATCTACAATCTTTTCCAGAATCGGATAGTTAAATACCAATTTCTTTCCATCCATCACAGCCTGTACATCTGTTTTCGTCAGTAGCTCACCCGTTTTGAGGATGATTCCATCGGCACCGGCATTCAATACGTCCACCCACAACTTTTCGTTCAGAATCTCACCCGTGAAGATCAATACCCGAACTCCTTTGTAACGTTTGAATATATTCTTGCAAATATCAACACCAATGGTCGTAGAACCTCCTAGTCCTAAGTCCAACAATACCAGATCGGGAAGCTGGGCCTCCATCAACGGCCAAAACTCACTTTCCGTCATTGCCGTGCCGATTACTTCTGCATTCGGTATTTCATGACGGAATATTTCTTCTGTCCCTTTCAACTCCAGTTTTACATCCTCTACAATAATAACTTTAAACTTCTGTTCTTCCATGTTCCTTATCTAATAACTTTTATGTGTTTTCCTTTTATCGGCGCGGAATAGTGAAATAAACTGTAAACCCGCCGCCTTCAGCCGGCTCGGCATTGATACGGCATCCCCTACGTCCCGCAAATTCGTCGTGGTCGCGGATAATCTGCTTGCATACCAGATATTCCGTTCCCCTCAACTCCCCTTTTTCACCGGAAGTCATACGAGCCAGATTCGGATAAAATAGTTGATTCAACTCTTCCACACTCTTCTCACGTCTCGTATCCGTAAAGAGGAAACGAATATATTCATTATCCTTGCGCGCTTGCAGACGTATCACTCCATCTTCACGCACAGTCAATGCTTCATCAATCAAATTTTCCAATAGAAAACGCAACTGATTCACGTCTCCTATCACCTTTGCCTCCATCGACTCTATTTCCAATTCTATCCTCTCCGGCCGATTCTTCATCAACTTCTTGAAATATTTTCCGGCAGCATCCAAAAGTTCCTGCACCGGAATCACAGTACGTCGGAAAGTGACTTCCTCCAATTGACGAGAAGCGCACGAACTCAAAATCGTAAAAATTCCCTTATAATATTCGATCAATTCCGTCATAGTCTCCACTGCTTCACGCTCCTCCGTTTCCGAAAGCTTCTGCGTATTCAACCGCCTTACAATCTGTTTGATTTTATTCGGATAATAGATCGTCTCATGTTTAATCGTCGACAGACAGTTGTCAAGTACCATATTCTGTACATGCAACATGCTATCTTCCCAGGAAGCCCTGCGTGTTTCTTCATGCGCCGACTCAATATCCCGGTATTTAGTAGCCAGTTTTACCACTGCATTGAATACAACAATAGCCACATAGCGCGCTATCAGTTCAAAAAGCAGTCGGTCCGTTTCCTGTTCCGTTCCCTCTCTGCGTTCTAGATAAAGTACACCGACACATTGATGTTCACCTCCTGCTTCCACCATCAGCGGAATTGCCTGAAGATGCTGTTCAGAAAGATATTCTCCGGCACTAAAACACTGCTCTACCATCTTTGGCATTTCCTGTCCGGGGCGAGAAGCATATTCCAGCCGATGTGTCGTTTCATTATAAACAGCAATTCCCATCCGGTCAATCGTCAGTAATTCATTTACCGAACCGAATGCTTCATCCACAATCCGCTGCGGAATTTCTTTAAGCGTACTCTCTTCTCGTTGAAGTGCCTCTGCATTTTCCTGTTCCTGCGGTCTCACCAAAGATGCAGCAAACACCTTCTGGTTAATCTCAAGTACCTGTTCGAGATTCAAACGATTCTGCAAACGTTTTCTCATGTACAGAAAATAATATCCAACCAACGAAACAATCAATAAAACAAAGCATAAAATAATCCCTACCGTCTTATTGGTATTCGAACGCTCCAACTGCCGGCAATATGCTTCGAGAGTTTGATCCTCTCCCTGCAACTTATACAAATCCGTAAATGCCGAATTATTATAACTATAAGCATCCAACTGTTTCAAAGCCAGAAAAGCAACTGCCGCCTCATTCCTGATATCCAGAATTACATGATAATCCGAATCAAACAGTTCGTTCCACCAACTGATTTCAGCAGGCGTTCCCTCACCTACCAACTTCATATACCGATGTGGGCGATCCGGACGCGCATATTTTTCATAATGCTCATTCAGAAATAACATTGCAGAATCTATATATTGCAAAGCCAACTCATAATTTTCATCCACATTAGCAAAATAGGCAGCATTCGCATAATCCGACGCTACATCCAGCAAATCCTCATACGCAGAATCCATAACTACTACAATCGAATCGCCATCCTGCAACATGGGAGGAATCGGATCATGCAGACAAGAAACCATCCCCAACGGAAGCAACAAGCAAAGCAACAACACCCCCATCGCTTTACGCACTCCCGAAGGCAAACGAAAATAGAAACGGCTTCCCTTCCCCAGTTCACTCTCCACATCAAAGACGCATCCCCGGAATAAATCATTCGTTTTCTTATACTTCTCAATGATTCCCTTACAATTCATCAATCCGAAACCACTACCTTTGTTTTCTTTCAACACTTCCGGATCGACCGCATTCTTCATTCCGATCACACGGGAATCATACACCTTCTCACCAATGATATGCGCCACATCCTCTTCGGAAATACCTCTTCCGTTATCCTCCACAGAAATCTCGACATAGGCATCCTCCGTAGTACGAGCATACACTTTAATTGTTCCTCCTTCCGGAGTATATTTACGGGCATTTTCCGCCAGCGTATTAATCATAAACAAAGTTAGTGCCCGGTCGGCCTTCACCATAACCGTAGTCGGTTCAATTTCCAACTTCTGATTTTTCATTTCAAAAGCACGTCTTCCCTTGCCTAGCAGCTCAAACAGTTCATTGAGACTGAAAGTTTCAATATTCAGGCTAAGCGTTCCTTGCTTCATCTTAATCCAAAGAGCCAGAATATCGTTGTACTCATTAATCGTAGTTACCAGCTCATCAATGTATTGATACTTCTCTTTCTTAATCTTCGCATTATCAATATACCCCCGCTCCGTCAACTTATGCACTTCGTTCAAGATACGGTCAATATAAGGATTAATACCATTGACAATGGCCAGACAAGCCTTCTTTATAAGATTCTGACGTTTATTTCCCGCAATATGTTGTTCGTAAACATACCGTTGCTTTTCCAACTGCATCCGCTCGTCACTCAACGCTTCCACCATCTGCTCATTGTCCGCAGCCCAAACAATATACGGTTCAAGCACATGCACCAAAGCTTTTTCATCACGGTTCAACCGATGCAGAGGAACCAGTGCCGCTTTTCCTTCCTCCGGAATTTCCAGTTGAAGACGTCCTTTCCCAAATAATTGATCAATACCTTGTTGAATTAATGGAACATTCATCGGAATGGACGAAGTTATGTCCCGACAAAGAGTCAGAATCCGTTGCAGACGCTCCACGTCTACCTGATTCCTTATTTTAGACCGTTTATTGAAAAACCACCAAAGAATAACCACTAGTACAAGCCCGACAATAACCAAAGAAAGTACAAGCGTCATTTGTCGTGAATCGGCTTCCAATGAAAGATAGCGGCTCTCCAATTCCTTATCCTGACGGGTATAATTCAAAATATCCAAATATATATTCCGGTTGTAATCAGAAGCATACTTCATCCCGAGCCCCGCATACGACACACTCAATTGCTCCCGAATTCTTGAGATCCATTCAGGTACCGTTCTCACATCTTCCTGCATGATCCATGGGACCCCGGTATAAGTTGTATCTCCTTCTACAAAAACATGTAGTTTATCCAATGTATCCGCCGCATGGTGATAATAAAGCATGTGATGTTGATTCACACAATCTAACGCTTTTGCAAGCGTATCCAATGCTTCCGTATAACGTCCGTGCTCATTCATATATTTACCGATAGACACATACGCACCGGCAATCTGATACAAATCATTGTACTCACGGAACTTTTCAAGCGCACGCTGTGCCATTCGCAAAGGCAAAAGCGAATCTACGGGAAACCCAAACTGATCCAGCGCATATCCCCTTCTCGTCCGAAAAAGTTCGAAATTATTAGGTGAAACCATCAGATTAGCCAATCCTTGCAGACCATTTCCTTCGAAATAAGGATGATTAGTCTGAACAGCCGTCCGCCAGGTAATATAGAGTTGGTCGAACTCACGCATTTTCCGGTCTTCCGGCTTGGTTGCTTCCACCAACGAAGCCGAACCTTTAATATAATGATAATAAAGCAACTGATTAGTATCTGTCAAAGCTTCATCTTCCGGAATCCGGTTAAGAGATGTGATGGCCTCCTGCCGTTGCTGCAGATAGTAATAATAAATAGAAGAAACGATGAAAAATTCAGTGAATGCATAATCCAGCCGTAGCGCCTCGTGACGGTCGGCAAACAAATCACTCTCTTCACGAATACGTTTCATGCGCTTGAGCGCACTATTACGATAATCATAAAATTCTTTATTCATAGCCGTCCGTTGACAGATTTTCATCAGTCCGATGTCGGCAATCAACAGTTCGAGTTCATTTTTAGTCAGTTTATATACTTCCTTATGCAACGCTTCCGCCCGGTCAAAGTCCATAGCCATAAAAGCACAGAACCCCAGGTTGTTGGATGCTTCCGCTTTCCCCGACTTGTAGAAATTCACCTGTCTATAGGCTTCATTGGCATATTTATAAGAAGAATCCAGGCTTCGATAACGATAAGCATACGCTTTCCCGTTTAATGAATCAATCAGGCGCACCTCTTTGGTCGGCACCATATCAGTGCACGAAAAAAAAGAGGCAAACAACACTATACCTACTATATATAAAGGAAAGCGTGAACTCATTTTTGACTATTAACTGTTTTCAGAAAGCAAATCTACAAATATTTCCGATAAGTTGGAGAGAAAAATATTTTTTATACAATAAGTCCTTCTAAATAACAAGAGAAATTCCTACCTTTGCAGGCAAATTAACAAATAGGTAACATCTATTACAAAATGAGCGAAAAAGCACCCTTTATGGTATTCTCGGGAACGAACTCGAGATATCTGGCAGAAAAAATCTGCGCAAGCCTGGATTGTCCTCTGGGAAATATGAACATTACCCATTTTGCCGATGGCGAATTTGCAGTTTCATATGAGGAGTCAATTCGTGGCGCACACGTATTCCTGGTTCAATCCACTTTCCCTAACTCAGACAACTTAATGGAACTTCTCCTGATGATCGATGCTGCAAAACGCGCGTCTGCAAAGAGCGTTGTAGCTGTAGTCCCCTATTTCGGATGGGCACGTCAGGATAGAAAAGACAAACCCCGTGTATCTATCGGCGCTAAGTTGGTAGCCGACCTGCTGTCTGTTGCAGGTATCGACCGACTGATTACGATGGACTTGCATGCAGACCAGATTCAGGGATTCTTCAATATCCCGGTAGATCACCTGTACGCATCAGCTGTATTCCTCCCTTACATCCAGTCATTGCAACTGGAAAATCTGGTTATTGCTACACCGGACGTAGGAGGTTCAAAACGTGCCAGCACTTTCTCCAAATACCTCGGTGTACCATTGGTACTCTGTAACAAATCACGTGAAAAAGCCAATGAAGTAGCATCTATGCAAATCATCGGTGACGTAGAAGGTAAAAACGTCGTATTGATTGACGATATCGTTGACACAGCAGGAACAATCACCAAAGCAGCTAACATCATGCTGGATGCCGGTGCCAAATCTGTACGCGCCATCGCCAGCCACTGCGTAATGTCTGATCCGGCTTCTTTCCGTGTACAAGAGTCTGCCCTAACCGAAATGGTATTTACCGACAGCATCCCTTACGCAAAGAAATGCCCGAAAGTAAAACAGTTAAGCATCGCTGATATGTTTGCAGAAACAATCAAACGAGTGATGAATAACGAATCTATCAGTTCACAATACATCATTTAATAGATGATAGGTGACAAATGATAGTTGATAGTTGAAGTTACTTTCAACAGGAAATTATAAAATGGATAATGACCGCTTTTGGTTATTATCCATTTTTCTTTGTACCATAAAAAAGAGGCCACGCAATGCGCAGCCCACTATCATTTATCATCTATCACCTATCATCTATTGAAGTCTTCCGAATTTATAGGTTCCTTTTTTGATTACTTTTCCATCTTTATCTGTTTCTACAAAAGGACCATTCTTCTTTCCTTGTTTGAAAAATCCGTCAAAGCGATTACCATCTTTATCGATTTGTACGCCCTGTCCGTCTTCCAATCCGTCAACAAAGCCACCTTTATATTGCATCCCAGCAACGGTTTTCAGAGTACCCTGTCCATTGGGACGGTTGTCTTTCCAGTCACCGTCATAAACATCGCCATTGCTCCATTTATAAACTCCTCTGCCATCACGTTTATTGTTTTTCCAGCTTCCTTCGTACACAGCACCATTCGCCCAGGTAAAAGTACCTTTTCCGTCTTGCATGCCATTTTTGAAATTACCTACATATTTGTCACCGTTAGCATGATAATAAACCCCTTCACCGGTGCGTTCACCTAAGAGATAAGAACCTTCATAACGATCGCCCGTGTGGAAGTAGTATGTACCTCTTCCGTGTTGAATATCATCCGCCCAATCACCGTCGTATTTATCTCCATTGGTATATTCAAATACCCCTTTTCCGTGACGGACATCATCTTTCCAGTCTCCTTCATACTTACAGCCGTCGTCCCAGTTCATGATGCCTTTGCCGTTCTTCTTATCATTTTTCCAGTGACCAGTATATTTGGCACCATTCGCCCAAGTGTATGTACCTTCGCCTTCACGCTTATCATTCACCCATTTACCTACATACAAATCACCGTTATGATAATACATTGTTCCTTCACCATACTGATAATCCTGATACCACATACCGTCGTAACGGTTATTATTCATAAAATAATAGATACCTTTTCCGTGCTGCTGATCCTGGAACCACTGTCCTTCGTACTTTTCTCCGTCAGGAAACATATAAATACCATATCCTTCACGTTTCCCCTTCACATATTCACCTTCAAAGACATCGCCGTTTTTGAAAACCGTTTTTCCTTTTCCGTTCGGTTTTCGCCCTTTCATTTCTCCCGTATAGACACTGCCATCCTTAAAAGTATAGTTGCCAATCTTTATTTCAGTGGAGAATGTATCTTTAATTTTTCCGAAAAATCCGCCTTTTTTTCCTTCATTTTCTTGTGCCATCACTCCCTCTTGTGCAAGAAGAGCCAGCAAAAGTGTAGTATATAGATATTTCCTCATTGGTTTTAGTCGTTACTCATTTTAGAATTACAATTTGGACAAAGATACAATTTCTATCCCAAACAGCCCACTTTCGGAAAGCAATTTATGACAACTTTTTACCTGCAATGACCTCTTTTAATGTCTCTTTGCACAAATAGCGCTGTGCCAAATCTTGTATTTCCATCGGAGTAACCTCATTCACAGCCAGCAGAGAACGTGAAAAGTAGTCATCATCCAGACCGGAAGTAGCAATGAAGATCCACGCATCCGAAAGTGAGAAAGGCGACTCATAACTACGGCACATTTCTCCCAACATATAGTTGCGTACAATAGTCAATTCTTCGGCTGACACAGGTTCCTGATGCAGGCGGTCTATTTCATGATACACTTCCTGTATCAACGGTTCCACATATTCATTATCCGTTTCTGTCGAGATAGCCAATAGTCCGCTATCCGGATAAAACATGATTCCTGCCGAAATACCATAAGTATATCCCTTCTCTTCACGAATATTAGACATCAGCCGACTGCCGAAATAACCTCCGAATAAAGTCATCAATACCCGAAGTTTCAAATAATCAGGATGATTACGAGTAATGGTCGTATATCCCATCTTCACAGCACTCTGCATGGCGTCTTCACGCTCTGTAAAAATTCTCTTTCCGGGAACAGCAGTAAAAGGAAAACTTAATCTCGACACCTGCTGCTGATGCTGACCGAAAGAAGTGCCGAATGTATCTGTCACCCGGCTGATAATATCCTCCGTCACCTTACCGGACAAAAAGATAGAGCAATTACCCGAATGATAATACCGTTCATAAAATTCACGGAGCACTTCCGGAGTGATGGCATGATAATCTTCCTCCACCACTATTTTACCACATGGATGCTGTTCACCGTAAAGCGACTGCAACAGACTGCGGTGTGCCAGAAAATCAACTTTGGAAATATTGACCTGGTATTGTTGGATATTGGTATCGAGAATGGTATGCAATTCCTTTTCCGGAAAAAGCGGTTCTCTAATCATGGATTCCACCACCTCCAATGTTTTCGCCAAATACTTATTCAACGAATAAACAGTGATATATGCATATTCCGACGAACTGGACAATTCGAGCCATGAGCCGTAGTAATCCAGTTTTTCGGCAATGGTGGCAGCCGTATATTTTTTCGTACCTTCGCGCAACATCCGGTTCGTAAACAGAGCTTGCAGTTTCTGCGACTGTTGCCAGCGCCCCCCGGCAAAAAGCACATCTATGCGTACTACTTCCTGTTCACCCGCATTAATAACAGTCAACGGAATGCCGTTTGGCAACGTCATTCGAACGGGAGGAAGTATACGAAAATTTTTCAGGGTTTGTATTTCAGGTTGTATCGTACGATCCATAAGATTAGATTCTATTCTTCAAAAAATCTTCTGCCCGTTCCAAGTCTTGTGGAGTATCGATTCCAATAGTTTCCACCTCACTGATACCGACCTTTATTTTGTATCCGTTCTCCAGCCAGCGAAGCTGCTCCAAAGATTCGGCCAACTCCAAAGAAGACTGTGGAAGCATGGTAATCTCTTTCAGCACCTCTGTACGATAAGCATACAATCCGATGTGCTTGTAGTAGGTATGTCCCTTCAACCAGTCCTGTTTCTCGGCATTACGCTGATAAGGAATGATAGAACGACTGAAATAAAGTGCGTTCCAGTTCTTGTTGACTACTACTTTCGGTGAATTCACGTTTTCCAGTACGGCAAACGGTTCATCGGCAGTAAAAGGCTTCACCAACGTAGCAATCTGCGTGGTTACATCTTCAAAACAAGCCTTTACCGCATCCAGTTGTGAAGGCTGAATAAAAGGCTCATCTCCTTGTATATTCACTACGACGTCAAAATCACCTCCAATCTTGGTACAGGCTTCATAACAACGATCCGTACCACTTTTGTGGTGAACGGAAGTCATCACAACCTTTCCCCCGAACGCCTTAACAGCAGCTTCAATGCGTTCATCATCCGTAGCTACATAAGCGTCATCCAAAACGCCTGCCACTTGTTCGTATACGCGTTGTATGACTGTTTTTCCGCCCAACATAGCCAACGGTTTCGCAGGAAAACGAGTGGATGCATAACGGGCAGGTATAATTCCAAGAAATTTCATCTACTTAATAAATAATGAAGAATGGAAAGCAGATAATGACTGTTGTATATATCCCCTTTGCCAATCCTCCGGTTTTAATATTTTGTTATCATATAAAAGCATGTCAATATCCAGACAAACCTTTTCCTCTTTCTTATCCTCCGAACGACGTCCGGACCTCTGTTCTATATCTTTCAGCATTTTCCTCACCGTCTCTTCATCCTTATCGGAATAGAACAGAACCACTTGGTTGGAAAACAGAGCCGGATTCTTAAAAAACAAAGGTTTAGTTTCCAGTTCGGGAGCAAAACATATAGAAGAGAACGATTCAGTCAGCTTCTGCCTGGCAAAAGTCAAGTTCTCTTTCCTGTTGTAATTACTCCCTATGCAAACAATATACTTGTGCACTTCTTTAATTGAAAAGATCGTCCAGTCCCCCTTCTTCTATCACTTCGCCATCAGGAGTTTCCGAACCGGCACACGGGTCAAACCCTTCAGGGAGTTTGAATCTCTCCTGCTGGTCATATCCCAAGGTCGGATCGTCATACACTTTCTTCATATACATTGCCCAGATAGGCAAAGCTGCAGCAGCACCCTGTCCATAGGTCATTCTACCGAAGTGAATATCACGTTCGTCCCCTCCTACCCAACAACCGGATACCAGTGAAGGAGTGAATCCCATAAACCAGGCATCGGAGTTATCATTGGTCGTTCCTGTTTTTCCACCCATATCGGCGGTAATTCCATATCGACGAACACGTCCACCCGTTCCTTCATTAATAACGGCACGCAGCATAACCAGCATTTTGTAAGTGCTCGACGCGCTTATCACTTCTTCCATTTGCGGTGCAAAAGTAGAAATGACATTGCCATCACTATCCTCAATACGGGTAACGAACAATGGAGCCACCCGGATTCCTTTATTGGCAAAAGCTGTGTATGCGCTGACCATTTCACCGACAGAAATTTCACAAGGTCCCAGACAAAGTGAAACCACCGGATCAATTGCTTTATTACGTACACCGAAACTATGAATCAGGCGTACCAAATCATACGGATTCAGCTTACCCATCAGATATGCAGAAATCCAGTTATCGGAGTTTGCCAATCCCCATTTCAGAGTTACCATTTCTCCATAACGCTTATCATTTGCATTACGTGGTGTCCAGGGAGTCCCATTCTCATCAATCAAAGTCTGCTCTACGTGGCGTGCCTGATCGCAAGGAGAAAATCCGTTCTCCATTGCCAATGTATATAAATACGGCTTAATAGTAGAACCTACCTGACGACGTCCTACCATCGCCATATCATACTGGAAATATACATAATTCGGTCCGCCCACATAAGCCTTCACGTGTCCGTTTGCCGGATCCATTGACATAAATCCCGTCCGCAAGAAAGATTTGTAGTAGCGGATGGAATCCATCGGTGTCATAATCGTATCTTTATCACCCTTCCAGGAAAAGACAGTCATTTCTTCCGGTGTATCGAACGCCTTACGAATCTGTTGTTCCGAAGCTCCCGCCTCTTTCATGAGGCGATAACGTTCCGTTTGTTTCATTGCTTTCGTCAACAACTCTTCCACTCGTTTTTCCGGTAGTGATCGTGCATACGGAGCATTCTTACTTCCCTCTTTTTCTTTGAAGAATATAGGTTGCAGATAATCACCCAAATGCTCTTTTACAGCATCTTCGGCATACTGCTGCATACGTGAATTGATAGTTGTATAAATCTTCAATCCATCTGTATAGATATTATAATTTGTACCGTCTTTCTTCTTGTTTTTCGCACACCAGCCATATAACGGGTTAGTTTCCCAAGCGATAGAATCTTCGTAGAATTTCTGCATTTGCCAACCACGATAATCACTTCTTACCGGTTTCGGTGCTGTCATGACGCCACGGAGATATTCACGGAAATAAGTAGCCAGCCCCTCTTTATGGTCAACACGATTGTAAGTCAGTTTCAACGGAAGAGCCTGCAAAGAATCACATTCTGCATCTGTGATATATCCGGCTTTACGCATCTGCTCGAGCACTACATTACGACGGCCACGGGAACGTTCGTTGAAACGAACCGGATTGTAAAGTGACGGATTCTTACACATACCCACCAATGTAGCTGCTTCTTCAATCTTCAAGTCCTTCGGTTCACAGCCAAAATAGGTATATGCAGCAGTTTTGATGCCAACAGCATTATTCAGAAAATCAAATTTATTGAGATACATACTCAATATTTCCTCTTTGGTGTAGTAACGTTCAAGTTTCACCGCAATCACCCATTCAATCGGTTTTTGGAAAAGACGTTGAAGTGTATTTCTAGCCACATTTTCCGTAAACAACTGTTTAGCTAGCTGTTGTGACAAGGTACTACCCCCACCTGCATTTTTCTGAAACATCAAACCACGTTTCACAAACGCACGGAACAACGCTTTGGCATCAATACCCGAATGCTCGACAAAACGAACATCTTCCGTTGCAATAAGAGCATTGATAATACAGGGTGACAAATCCTTGTAAGCCGTGTACACCCGGTTTTCCTTGCTGTAAGACCATGTACCAAGCACTTTCTCATCTTCAGAAAAAATCTCTGTTGCAAATTTATAGCTCGGGTTCTCGAGTTCCTCTACAGGAGGCATATAGCCAATCCAACCCTTTGAAATGGAGACAAAGACTATAACAATAGCCAATACTATGACTGCCAAGAATATCCAAAGAGCTTTTATTATTTTTCGAATCATGTTTTTTCTCGCTTAAAATGACGCATTTAATTAAGATGCAAAGGTAGATAAAATCCGCTATTCAGCCAACGAGTTTGATTATAATTTCTATTTTGTTAAAATATAGAGCGATACTCCTAACAAATAGCATGAAACAAAACAAAAAAGAGCATTTTTCAAGAAAGCAACCCTCTTATTATATCTAAACACAAACAGGCAGGAAAAATCCCGCCTGTTATTCATTCATAAATATACCTATTTATAAGATAATCAATTACAAGGTTGCTGCCTGCACACCTACCACTCCGGCAATCGCACCGGCAACAGCAATAATCACTTTCAAAATAATACTCCACGTTTTTTTCATAGACATTTCTCTTTTTAAATTAAACACTAAATGAACACTCTAACCGTCAGCTATTAATCAACGAGACATTAAGCTGCGGGATCCGGTGCCTCTCCGCTACCGCCACCTTCATCTCCGCCACCTTCGCCTTCATCCGGTTTCTCGGGATCTTCCGGAGATACAGTAACGCTAATTTTCTTCAGATATTCATCCAGACTGATCAGATCTAACTTCTCATCTGCACGGGTAGCAGTTTTGGTGACACGCAACTCTTTATTAGCTTGGAAAAAGATACGAACACTATCCACACTTTTAGCATTAATATCCTTCGCCAACTCCGCACCTTTCGAACGGGCAGTCAACATAAACACACCCAAACCTTCGATATTCACAGACTTACCTTCCAACAACTGCTCCTTCATTTTTTCCACAAAATTCTGGATTACACTCTTGATGTCACCGATAGACAGCGAAGAACGATCCTGCATTTTCTGTGCAATATATTTCAGGTTGACGGACTGACCTAAAGTGATCAGATGCGGATAATATCTCTTAGGAGAATTGGGAACACGCGGATCTGTTGGCCGCGTAATGACTTTGTAAATTACACTCATACTACGTTTTTTTAAAGATTTAAATTCAAGTTTATTTATTCACGTTTTGTTGATCAACAATGCAAAGGTGAAACTTTTATTCCGGATAGAAAAGAAAAAAGCTCCTTGCGGAGCTATTTTCATTTACCTAAGTATATAACAAACTATAAATCAACAACATAATCAGCATTCTATAATCTCCCAGTCCCCAATCGTACACCGTTCGCTATCAAAACTGACAGCCACCTTTACGACAGGCAATCCACATAAAGCAAAGCGTTCCGGATAATTCTTCAAATCAATTTGCTCCATCGCTTCACCCGCACTTTTATCCAATTTCAGTTCCATCACATACAATGTAGTCTTCGTACGAAGTACTATATCTACCCGTCCACGAGGAGTACGAACTTCCACATCCACATAATACCCCAACAAACTGAATATGATATAAAAGACCTGCTGATAGTGTCCTTCGAACCTTGTATTGTCGCAGTAAGGAATCGTAGACAGAAATTCCTGCAAACGGTGTAAAGCAGCATCCATATCACCATTCTGAATATCATAAAAAAGATAAGCCACCATGGTAGTTGCTTCAGGTGTCTTGTTATTTACATAATAAGGAAGAAGGCTCTCCATAAGTCCCAGCCTTACTTCTTTATTGGGAATATCCAGCGTATAAAGATCTAGCATCTTATTATAATCCTTAATAGTGATATAACCACTTTGGTATAATAAAGGCACTGCATCAGTCATCGTTTCAGTAGGAGCATCGAAAACTGAAGATTTCAGCTGTCTACGTCCAATTTCGGAAGGTTTCACACCGAATTTATCCAACATCTTAACCAGATATGTAGGAGTACCGCTACCAAACCAATAAGATCCAAATTTTCCATCAGCAAAAGCATTTAGCAAACTAAAAGGATTATATATATCGGGCGAAGGAGATGTGAAATGATAACCATCATAATTTTCTTTCAATTTCATCAAAGCCTCTTCAGGTGTTATCTCCAATTTCTTTGCCAATCCTCCCAAATCATCCTTCATTTGCAAACGTATCTCATCTTCACTAATTCCACAGATAGCAGCGTATGGCTCATCCATACTAATATTCTTTATATTATTCAACTCACTAAAAATACTTAGTTGGGAGAATTTGGTAATACCAGTCAGAAATACATATCGCAAATAAGGATCACAAGCTTTTAACGGGCTGTAGAAGTTACGCATGATGTTACGCAATACATCCAGATTTTCCCGTTCATGTACCACATCAAGCAAAGGAGCATCATATTCATCAATAAGCACAACCACTTTCTTTCCGGTCTGCTCATAGGCACGTTTTATCAGTCCCATCAAACGCTGATTGGGATTAACCTCCTCCTCCAGCCGTCCATAAATCTGTTCATAACCATATAGTTTCAGATTCAATTCTTGGAGCAACTGTTCACTATCCGCATGTTTGGCGGTACTCATATCGAAGTGAAGTACCGGATATTCCGTCCACTCCTTCTCCAGTTTCTCCATAGCCAATCCATGAAACAGCTCCTTACGTCCGGAAAAATAGCTATGCAGCGTGGAAGTAAGTAATGACTTACCAAAACGTCGTGGACGGCTCAAAAACATATAGCTGGAAGCCGAATGAGTCATCCGGTAAACATACTCCGTCTTATCAACATAGAGGTAATTCCCCTCCCGTATCTTCGAGAATGTCTGTATCCCGATAGGATATAGTCTTTGCAAATCTTCCATATCAATCATATTTTTCACATACTTAAGCATTTATAATCTCCCAGCCCCCAATCGTACACCGTTCGCTATCAAAACTGACAGCCACCTTTACGACAGGCAATCCACATAAAGCAAAGCGTTCCGGATAATTCTTCAAATCAATTTGCTCCATCGCTTCACCCGCACTTTTATCCAGTTTCAGTTCCATCACATACAATGTAGTCTTCGTACGAAGTACTATATCTACCCGTCCACGAGGAGTACGAACTTCCACATCCACATAATACCCTAATAAACTAAATATGATATAAAAAACCTGCTGATAGTGTCCTTCATATTTCGTATTATCGCATTGCGGTATAGTGGACAGGAACGTTTGCAAACGGCGTAATGCAGTATCCATATCCCCATTACGGATATCACGGGAAAGATACGCCACCATTGTCGTGGTTTCCGGAGCTTTACTACCGACATAATGTGGAAGAAGACTTTTCATCAGGCCTATTCTCACTTCCTTATTAGGAATATTCAATGTATACAAGTCTAATTCCTCATCATAATTCTTAATAGTGATATAGCCACTTTGATATAGCAGCGGGATAATACTTGTCATCCTTTCTGTTGGTGCATCAAAATCCTCGACCGAAACCCTATTATTTCCAATTTCGGAAGGTTCTACGCCAAACTTCTCCAACATATTTATCAGATATGTAGGCGTACCGCTACCAAACCAATAAGATCCAAATTTTCCATCTGCAAAAGCATTTAGCAAACTGAAAGGATTATATATATCGGGCGAAGGAGAAGTGAAATGATAACCATCATAATTTTCTTTCAATTTCATCAAAGCCTCTTCAGGTGTTATCTCCAATTTCTTTGCCAATACTTCCAAATCATCCTTCATTTGCAAACGTATCTCATCTTCACTAATTCCACAGATAACAGCGTATGGCTCATCCATACTAATATTCTTTATATTATTCAACTCACTAAAAATACTTAATTGTGAGAATTTAGTAATACCAGTCAGAAATACATAACGCAAATAAGGATCACAAGCTTTTAACGGACTGTAGAAGTTACGCATAATATTGCGCAAAACACCAAGATTTTCCGATTCGTGTACTACATCAAGCAAAGGAGCATCATATTCATCAATAAGCACAACCACCTTCTTACCTGTTTGCTCATAAGCACGCTTAATAAGATTAACTAAGCGTAGATTGGCATCCCCCTCTACTGCGTTAATAGCAAACGTACGTTCATATTCAGCAAGCATAAAATCAAGAAGACGTTCCAATCCTCCTTTATCCACATGTTTCGCCATACTCATATCGAAGTGAAGTACCGGATATTCCGTCCACTCCTTCTCCAGTTTCTCCATAGCCAATCCATGAAACAGTTCCTTACGACCGGAGAAATAGCTATGCAGCGTGGAAGTAAGTAATGATTTCCCAAAACGTCGTGGACGGCTCAAAAACATATAGCTGGAAGCCGAATGAGTCATCCGGTAAACATATTCCGTTTTATCAATATAGAGGTAATTCCCCTCCCGTATCTTCGAGAATGTCTGTATCCCGATAGGATATAGTCTTTGCAAATCTTCCATATCAATCATATTTTTCACAAAGCTACTAAAAAATATCCATCAGTCATTGCTTTACAAAAAAAATATCAACTATCTTCACAGACGGTTGATATAATAGAAATCACATCGGATTTACACCGACATGAGGGCGTTGATCAGGAATACACCGCTGTGTATTTCCTGACCACAAAATGTAGGGGTCTTCATGTGTGTAGCATGAAGTTAGGGACCTACATGTTCCATCTCACTTTCGTGTAAAGTATTAAAAGTACTCTATGACATTATTAACTTAAAAAATATCGGTCATTAATGGCTTTAGTCTTCCTTGGTATGAGATTGTTCTCCATATCCATAACCGTAGCCATATCGCTTACCGTAGCCATAATACTTGCCATATTTACCATAACCATAATAATAACCGTACTTTCTTCTCTTCAGATCCAAACCATTGATTACAGTACACAGGCTAGGTAATTTATCTTTATCAGCAAGTTCGTTGATCAAAGTATACTCATTCTTGTGAGTATAGTCTGCACGGCAGACATAAACAGACAGGTCAGCCACACGTCCTATCAACAAGGTATCAGTTACCATACCAACAGGAGCTGTATCCAGAATCACATAATCAAAATTCTTCTTAAGAGTTTCAATCGCTTTATCCAGTCCATCACGAGCCAATAATTCGGTAGGATTAGGAGGAACTGTTCCACCGGGAAGAATATACAGATTTTTACTGACATCGGAAAGCTGTACTAAATCCATCAAATTCTTTTCCGGATTGGCCAAATATTGAGTTATACCAACTTCTTTTCTTGGAATATTAAATACCTTATTCAAGCCCGGTTTACGAATATCAAGACCAACGATTACTACTTTCTTCCCTAATAAAGAAAGACTAATAGCAAGATTAGCAGAAATGAAAGATTTGCCCTCACCACTAACCGTAGAAGTAACCAGAATCACCTTCTTGTCATTTTCAAGCATAAACTGAAGATTCGTCCGGATATTGCGGAAGGTTTCACTCATCAGGTTATTTTGATTCTCAAATACAGCAATAGCCCCCTGCTTTTCATCGGTCAATGGGATATCACCAATAATAGGTACACTAGTGAGTTTTTCTACATCTGCACGTCCCTCTATTTTAAACTTGGTTAATTCGAGCATATAAATAACCCCTACCGGAATTCCGACTCCTAATACTAAAGCAATCAAGTAAATCATCTTACCCTTAGGAGATACAGGAGCTTCATCTGCTATCGCTTCATCTATAATCTTCGCATTATTGGCTGTAGCAGCCAGAGTTATCGCATTCTCTTCACGCTTCTGAAGAAGCATCAAATAAAGTCCGGCCTTTATCTCCTGTTGGCGAGCAATACTCACAAACTCACGCTCCTGACCAGGTGCCTCACTAATACGACGGGAATAACGGTTCGCTTCACGATCCAGATCCGCCTTTGTGATAAACAATCCACGCAACACCCTGTCTAAAGATACTTGGACATTCTCT
Source organism: Bacteroides celer (assembly GCF_002632415.2). NCBI lineage: Bacteria > Pseudomonadati > Bacteroidota > Bacteroidia > Bacteroidales > Bacteroidaceae > Bacteroides > Bacteroides celer. The sequence continues at coordinate 3,193,968 of NZ_CP178209.1, forward strand.
TTCATTGCACTAATACTGGTATCAAGATTTATAATGGTAGGATTATTCTCCGTTGATGTACGCAGCAAACGTTTTCTCTCAACAAGCACATCATTATAACGGTTGATGGCAGCCGCAAGATTCACATCCTGCAATCCGATATTACTAGGCAGAACCTCATAACCTTCATTTTGCATATATTTCTGCAAATCCTGCAGCAGATTAATCTGGGTTTGATTCTCCACACGCTTCTTTTCATATTCAGCACTACCCGTCAAAGCGATCTGTGCATCACTGGTCAAATCCGTAATACCCGCCCCACGTTTGAAACTTTCCAGATCCTTTTCCGTACTGCCCAGTTCTTTAGAAATAATACTAATACGTTCATTGATAAATTCTGCTGTTTTCTGCGCAACTTCATTCTTATCATTATTCGTATTGATATTATACATCTCCAATAACTTATTGATAAAATCCTTGCCGCGCTGTACATTTGAATTTTTCAATGATATGACGGCCACAGAAGTGGTTTTGGAAGTAGGTTCAATAGTCATATTCCCACAATACCCTTTCGCTACAGCCAAAGGCTTATTAATTGTTGCCGTAATATTGCGTACAGTTCTTTCCACACCCACTATTTCCTCTGACGCTTTCTTAGATGGCAATATTGAATCCGGTGTCAGAAAGAAAGCCAGTGTTCCCCGATCGGTAGGAAAAACAGCCGGCAACTTCTCAAAATGTTTCTGATATTCATCATCGCCTATCTTCACATTCACATCCATACCTCCTTGTGGCTGCAATGCCATCTCCACAATCATCGGTTTCTCCAGCAAATCAGCTTCCTGTGGAGTCAAGCTCACTTGCACAGGTGAAGTCTTATACATATTTTTAGAAGGGAATTCATCCTCATCCGTATAAGAGATATAGAGGCCCAAGTTCTCAACCACCTCTTTAGCGATAGTCTTTGAACGGAGAACTTCAATCTCGTTATCAATATTCTGTGAGGGAGAGATCATACCATCCAATCCCAAGCTCTCCAATCCGGAAAGCATTCCGGCGCTACCCCCTTTTTTATCATCCTTTATTAAAACCGTAGCGGAAATATTATATACGGGAGTGGACATATAAAGATAGATCCATGCCGCAATCAAACACGCCACAACCGCTCCCACAAACCAAGGCCAGTGAATCACATATTTAAACAGCAGTTCCTTGATGTCTATATTTTCTTCCTTAGATTCTTGTGCTTCGTTGAAATCTGTTTCTTTCATTACAAATCATTATTTTAAGATATTTACTAGTAGGCTGACAACGGATACCAAAATAGAGGTAGCAGAGAACCAGAGGCTGGTACTGTTGCCTACATCCGAATTTCGAGCCTTTGCTTTATTGGGAGTTACATAAACAATATCATTCTGTTGTAACCAATAGTAAGGCGAAAGAATAGTTTCCGCCTTATTTAAGTCTAAGGTTATAATCTGCTGTTTGCCGTTTGCATCCTCACGAATCAACTTTACATTATCACGAAGGCCATATACCGTCATATCCCCGGCCATGGCCAACGCTTCCAACAGATTCACTTTCTCATTAGAGATAGTAAAAGTACCCGGCCGGGCAACCTCTCCGATGACTGATATCTTATAATTGACCATACGTACCGTTACGATAGGTGTTTCTTTCATATAAGGTTTCAGTTTATCCAATATCAACTGTTCTGCTTCCCTTTTGGTCAAGCCACCCAATTTCAACTCACCTAAAACCGGAAAATTTATGTTTCCTTCATTATCTACCAAATAAGGTTGCAATGCAGCCTGCGTAGTCACATTGGACGAAGTACTCGCAGCCAAGCCGGCACTACTGGCCACCGTCAGATTAAAAGGAATAGCCAATTCAGGATTGGTACATGACACCACAATGGTCAGCAAATCCTTGGGCATAATTCTGGCATCATATAATTTCTCTTGTTGGTTTGCCTCGTTCACCACTTCCACATCTTGAAAATAGGGTACTTTCTTATAAGATTGGCAGGCAACCAATAGGAATGGCAACAATAATAGCCACCAATTTCTTTTGTTAAGTCTTCTCATCATAATTCTTAAATTCATAATTAAACGCCCTTTCATTCCTAATTTTTAATTATCACTTTTCTATTGTTAATTGTTAATCCTATCAATATGCTTCTTTTTCTCCACGTACAGCATTATACACCGTCTTATACATGATATATAAATCCAACAGGAATGTCCAGTGTTCTATATACCAGATATCACGCTGCACACGCCCCTCCATCTGCCAAAGCTCTTTCGTCTCACCACGATAGCCCGTTACCTGCGCCCAACCCGTTATTCCAGGTTTAACAAAATGACGAACCATAAACTTGTTTATCAGATTGGAATATTCCTCCGTATGCTTCAACATGTGTGGACGGGGACCTACAATGGACATATCACCCTTCAACACATTGATGAATTGTGGTAATTCATCCACACTAGTCTTTCTCATTATCTCTCCGATACGTGTTTTACGAGGATCATTTTCTGTTGCCTGAAGAGTATCACATTGCGCATTAACCTTCATCGAACGAAACTTGTAACACCAGAATTCGCGACCATCCTCACCACTGCGTTTCTGTTTGAAAAAGACAGGACCGGGAGAACTTAACTTGATGGCGATTCCGAAGAATATATAAACGAATGGAAAGACTGTAATAAGAAATAGCCCTGAACAAACAACATCAAAGGCACGCTTGATAATACGGTTCTCCAATGACTCCAATGGTTCACAACGAATGGAAAGTACAGGAACATTACCCAATAATTCAAAATGCATTCTACGCTTCAAATAATTACGGACATTAGGAACACTAAAAAAACGAACCAGATGGTTTTCACAGTAATTAATGATGGGAACAATCTCCGCACTGCGCACAGAAGGAAGGCTACAATAAAGCTGATTAATCTCTCCCGCATGTTTTTCTAAAAAAACACTTACTTCATTGGGTTGTCCCAAATATGGAACATCCTGCGGATAACAGTCCGAAGGAAAATCCTCGAAATAACCCATTACACGATAACCAGACGTAGGATCATCCGTCATCGCATGATAAAGCTCCTGCATATTCTCATGGCTCCCAACCAATACTACCTTGCGGACATTTCCTCCCTTTTTCCGATAAAGCTCCAGAAAGTGACGGGAAATTAGGCGGTAGCTGATAATGACAATTATCAGTGTAACATAAAACAGTCCGAAATAGCGGGAATGAGAAAAATGAAAATGAAAAACAAGCAACGCACAAACCGAAAAAAAGACAAAAGGAACCATGTTACGTAAAACACGGATCATGATCTGTTCAGGACGCACCACAGGACGATGAAGAATAACACCTGAATGCATGTTACAAAGTAAATAGCACAGAGTGATAAGAGTCATTCCCTGAAAGATAGAACCGCAATGAATACACCAGAAGCGGGTACCCAGTAACAAATTAAATCCCCATAAAAGCAGGTTCAGCAAAATAAGATCCCCCAAAAGGACCAAAGATTTTAGGACTTTGTTGAAACGTTGGACTTCTTGCATAAATGTTTCCTATGATTGATGTAAATTAGCCATAATACTATCGTCTCAAATTACAATAGTAAAACTTAGGGTTTTAAGATATTCAAATCAAATGCTTACAATAGGCAAATATTATCATGTCAAAAATGGCTTGTGCCCCTCTTTCCACGATTCATTTGCAAAAATATCATAATCCAATTTTGTCACATCGCCAATAATCTTTGCAGGAATGCCACCTACTACCATATTAGTATGCACGCTCTTATTCACCACCGCATTAGGAGCAATAATTACGTTGTCTTCTATGATTACGGGACCTTGTATCACGACACCCGAACCTATATAGACATTATTACCTTTCCTAGGACATTCCTTATAAGGACCTTGCCCCACAATCGACACATTGTTACCTATTTTACAATTCTTACCAATGACAACTTTGGGATTTATCAGTACCCCTATGCCAGCATGGTTGAAAAAGCTCCCTCTCCCAATTGACATTTTATAACTAACAGAACAGTTATACATTAGAAAAGTAATAAGCTGCAATAATTTTGGTAAAAAAGGAATATGATGCAAATACAGCCAACGGGCAATCCTATATAATCTTATCGCATTTATCATCTCTATTTCCCCCTACTTCTAAAGTATCTGTCATATCCTTCAAGCAAAGCTTTACTAGTATGTTCCCATCCCAATTCATTGATTACACGATTACGCCCATACTCACCCATCCATTTACGTTTTTCTGGATTATCAAGCAATTCTAGAATTTTCCTTGCCATATCATTCGCATTATTGTGCTCGGCATAAAGTGAAGCATCCAGTGCTGAATATCGACCTTCAGTCAGATCAAACTGCACTAAAGGTTTACCCAATGCCATATATTCAAGCACCTTATTCATTGTACTCTTGTCATTCATGGCATTGTACTCGTCGCAGTTAACACACACATCAGCAGTATTCAGATAGTCAAGTAATTTCTGATCCGGTACGCGACCTGTAAATTCGACAATATCATCAAGTCCCATTTCATGACAGAGCTTTTTCATACGTTCCAAGTCGGGACCGCCCCCAACAATCCCCCAAAACACATCGTTACGTCCTGGTAACTCTTTGATATATTTTGCAGCTTTCAGTAAATACTCAATGCCTTCCTGCTGTCCAATCACACCCAGATAACCCACCATGAATTTCTTTCCACGTTTTATTTCTGATTTCGGTTCTTGTATCTTCAACCGCTCCAATTTCGGACCACTACGCAAAACAAATACATCTTCCGCTTTCATCCCCCCACGTTCAATGGCTATTTTCTTATAGCTTTCATTGGTAACAAAAGCAAATTTGCAATGTTTGTAAGTCTGACGTTCCAGCCATAGCTGACTTTTATAGAACATACCTGTAGTCTTTCCAAATTTTGCTTCATATAATTCTGGGCAAATGTCGTGATGATCGAAAATATAGTCCACTCCCTTTTTCTTAAACAAACAAGCAATCATCCAAATATCATCAGGCGGGTTACAGCCATGAATGCAATCAAACCCAACCTCTTTGTAACACTTCCTAGCCAAACGATATTCATGCCACAGAGCAGTCCCATATTCTCGTGCATATCCCAAAGCCCCATTGCCATCTTTCGGCAATTTGTGGCGATAAACATGTACTCCTTGTAAAAATTCATATTTTTTGTCATAGCCTTTGCCAATAGGACAAATCACCGATACAGTGTATCCGTTTGCAGCCAGTGTAGTAGCTTCCTGCCATACACGTGTATCGAAGGGAACCGGTAGGTTCTCTACGACAATCAAAATTTTTCTATCCATAAGATATAATGATGTTCTATAATAAATTGATACTAATTTTGATATCGTTACTTTTCGAGTGACTTCTGATCCTGATTACTTTGGATTTCTCTTTTATACCATATTGCTCCGATACAAAAATATCCTCTATTCGTATTTCTCCTTCACACGACTCCAATGTAAATGCATCACATGTTACCCTACGATCTGACACCGATAGTTCATAATCCCTTGCTATCACGAAAGATGCCGTCCAATCACAATCTTTATCGAAACGGTCGTTAATCAGTAGTACCCCCTCAGATCGTCCAAAACGAAATGTACGCGTGTGCACCACACTACACAACCCTGTAACACTAGCCGTAAGTTCGTCTACATCTTCTTGGAACGAATACGACAACAGTTTCGTTTCCGCCTTCTTCCCCCAAAGAAAAGCCCCCAAAACCTGCGATTGCTCTTCCCTATTGATCATCACCGTATTGTGGTGATCAGTCCGACGGAAAATATTTCTTTCCTCTATCTGACAATGGTAGATATAAGTACCTGGATCGGTGAAAATTCTTTTTCCGTCTTTCAGTATCTGAAAACTCAGTGCATCCGCATGTCCGTGAGCGGCAATAGTGCCAAATCCCAGTGCCGCATGGTCGATACCTATCAATATACTTCCATCGCTACTTCTCAAAAAAGAGTTACCACCTTCACTAAAGCAACGGCTTCGAGAATTGTCATATATAGGCAAAGATTTTATCCGGTCAATCGACTCAGAACTAAACCACCAACCTACATTTTCGGTCACCTTTTCAAAACTATGATAGCGCATCCCTAATACCAATGAAAGCAACTGTAACACATAATTATAATGATCGGTATGTTCCCCAACCAAGTCCAGAATCTTCCCCTCATCATTATCTCCAAATTCACATACTGCCTGTTCACACCAACAACAGTGACTTACAAACTCACACATCCTCCCTAACCATTCTTTCCATCCATCAGGCAGACATACGCCATTATGTAACATACAACACCCTACGATACCGTAAGCCTCCATGCCAAATGTCTGGTAATGCAGAGACAATTCCTTATTTACGCCATCTTTATAATTTTGCTTTGGCAATTCCTCCGACAGTATGCCAACAGCTAGTTTCTGCCACGCCTGATGGTGAAAAACAAACCCTGACAGAGCAATAGCAGCTGCTTCTACCAACAAATGATTATTAGCCGATGAAAAGCGTGAGTAGTGATTGCAAAGATAATCCGTCATGTTTACAATACCCGTCTCCATATTCTCCATCAATTCTCCATATAGAATATCACCTTTTTTTTGAAGAAAACTAAGAGCAATAGTCCACTGAATACAGCGGATGGCGACCTCCATTGCGCTTGTCCATGAAATACCATGTAAAAAACTATTCTTCTCATTCCAATCAGTAAACAACTCCTCCAACGAGTCAGCATACTGCCGATCACCACTCACGAAATAGGCCTTTGCCAACAAAGCAAACTGAAAATGCCGGTTCAGTTCCCAATTGGTACGTGCGTCTCCAATATCATCCCGTTGTTTATAGTTCAAATGGTAGCTAAACTCGTCACCCCAGCAGTTCTTCGTTTGAAAACCAACGGTCCAATCCTTCTTATAAGAATTATAATCATACCCACCGATCAGATGAATAGAAGTATTTAGACTATAATTACGATTACCAAAGTAAATCCCTAATGCATCACAGTCAAACCTCAATTTTTCCAGCGTCTTGTTGAAACGAAAAGAAGACACAGCCACTTTATAACCACCAAATCTTCTTTTCTCTTTCATTTGAATCTTTTTCTGCTCCAACCTCCAGACTACCTCCTGCAGGTTCATAGCTTTCAATCGATTCACATACCAAGTCCATTTGCTCATTAAAACTCTGTCTGTTTAAAATCCTCCACATACTCCATGTTCTGTCCCTCATTAGTATTAATATTACCCCAAGAAAGCCCCTCATATTGACCATTGTAATCCACCTCTTTCCATTGACGTACCAAGTCAATTACAATCTTCTTCGGATAATTTTTCAACACATCTGCAAAATCCTTCTCTTTATTAGTAACTACCAACACATCACTGTTTCTGCACACAACATCCAAGTCATCTGTCACAAAATGCTGCAAATGCGGAATTTTTGCCATAATAAAATCCTTGTTTGTGCCAGTCAATTCACTCACTTTTACATTACGATCGTAAATACGGATATTGAACCCCTTCCCTAGTAAGTTTTCCACCACATCCACGATAGGAGAACATCGCAAATCATCGGTGCCCGCCTTGAAACTCAGTCCCAAGATACCGATATTACGGTGTCCCTTGCTCATAATCGTTTGCACAGCATTGCGCTTCTGTATCTCGTTGCTTTGGAAAATACTGTTAATAACAGGCACATCCACATACAAATCATGCGCCAGCGTCTTCAACGCCTTCATATCCTTCGGCAGACAAGAACCGCCATACGCAAATCCCGGTTTAAAATAGTATGGAGAAATATTCAACTGTTTATCTTTGCAAAAAATCTCCATCACCTTATGTGAATCAATATCCAGTCCTTTACAGATATTACCCACCTCATTACCAAACACAATTTTCAAAGCATGATATGTATTGTTGACATACTTCATCATCTCAGCCACCTTTATATCAGTGCAAATAAACTCAGCGTGAATATCTTTATACATTTCACGGAACACTTGCTCTGCGTATTCAGAGTCAGTGCCAATCAAAGTCAATGGCGGGTTAAAATAGTCCTCCACACTCGTCCCCTCACGCAGAAACTCTGGATTGCTCACTACAGTGAAGTGTACTCCCCTTTTTAAACCACTTTCCTGTTCGATAATCTCACTTACCTTTTGGTTTGTTCCCGGAAGCACAGTAGAACGAATGGCAATCAAGTGCATGTTTTGGGGGGCGTTTTCACCAGCAAACTTTTTCTTCAAAGCCTTCCCGATACGTCCAGCTACTGTATAGATATAATTTAGGTTCAAATGTCCTTCTTTGCTCGAAGGGGTACCCACTACAATAAACGACACCTCTGTTTGAGCAACAGCTTCAGCTGCTACAGTTGTAGCCGACATCAGTCCTTTGTCGTGGGCTTCCTTACACAATTCGGCAATACCTTCCTCGATAATGGTTGGTTTACCCTCGTTCATCAGACGGACCTTGTTCTCGTTTACGTCCACACCAATCACCTTGTGACCAAGCTTGGCACAACATGCCGCGCCTACGCATCCTACGTAGCCGAGACCAAAAATACTAATGTTCATGATTATTTGAATTGAGATTTATAAATTACTAATGACTAAAGCCAATTTATTGCGTTTTGTGTATTTCAACTCTGACTCATCAATCTGTTGAATATTCATATTCACATTTTTCTGACATATCTTCTCACCTATCAGACTAAAGAATAATACCTAACTAATATTCGATCCCCTCCCTATTTCAGAATATACATATTTAAACTTAAGTGAACTAGAATAAATAATTTCATTATCATCAACTTGTCGAACTACAATATCCATATTCCCTTTCCCACATCTATCCTCTAAATTTTTCTTCACTTTATCTTTCACTTCTTCAGAGAGAGTTCGGCTACATACAATACGAATTTCCACATCACCTTTCTGTTTCTGCACAAACTGAGTTTTGTCTATTTCATCAAAGTCCTTAGTAACAAAACCAAGTCGCACGATTTTCGTTCCATCCTTACAGATGAGACAATCATCATTCCGACCTTGTATGTAATCAATAAAACACTCTTTTGTCTTAACAGTGTCAGATTTTAAAACAATACGGTCATCAGTTTTATATCGTATCAGAGGAAACACATCATTGATAAGTGATGTTGAAATCACATAATCATCATGATACTCTTCTATACCATAGCCAGGGTCTTCAAAATATCCATCATGATTAAATGATTCCTCCAAACGGATGCTTCGCTCCGTGGTACCATAATGATCATAAATCTGTGTATTAAATACTTTCTCAATCAACGCCCGCTGATAGTCATGCAATGTCTCCGAAGATGTAAACGCTATTGGAATATGACATTCGAATCCTTTATCACGCAAAACTAAAGCTAAATTGTAAAGCGAACTTGGATATCCCTCTATCGCTTTGGCATGATGATGCTCTATTAACCGATAATAAGTTATCGCCATCTGTTCATTGATATTATAACTGGAAAGAAAAAGTGTATTGCTTACATGTATCTTAAGAGATATTTCACTTCTCCCCAAATTTCCACGTAAAGAAACCATTGGTTCACCATAGTTATATCCACACCGCTTCCGATAACAAACAAAGTAAGCCTGTTCTCGCCACACCGATGCCCAATCCTGAAACACAGTGAGCGGAGTTCCTGTTGTTCCACTTGTATGACTTTTTATCAAACCCCATTTCGGACGGGTCAGTAATTCTTCCCCATGAGCTTTCAGCATATCTTTAGTAAGAATCGGTAATTTTGCTATATCTTCCAAATGCTGTATCTCATCAACTGACTTAATACCTTCTGCATGACACAGTCCCCGATAATATTCAGACTTATAATACGCTTTTCTAAATATTTCCAAAAATCGTCTCTCATTCCTTGCTTTTAACTCTTCCGATGTCATGTCATACATAGCATTAATTTCATTCACATACTTATGGATGAACAGCCGAGTACGCAAAAGATACTTCAAAGATTCTTTTATGTATTTTCTCATTTTTCGCTGTCTTTAATAGGGATTGTGAGTTCATATTCTAATCTTTGTTTTCAGAATTAGACATAATATATTGGCAAATCAGCACAACTACCTATAAACAATTACAAATCAACTATTTTTACTTGTCAGAATACTTTTATAAAGTTCGCATAATTGCTTCTCCACATAAATCGGCAAATGTTCTTTTACTAGATGTTGCGATACCCATCCCATTTCTCTTCTCTTTTCCACATTATCCATCAATAGTTTGATTGCCTGACCAATTTCTTCTTTATTTCCCGGTGTAACAAGATATCCATTTACTCCATCTTTCACAATTTCTGGAATGCCACCTACAGGTGTGGAAATAATAGGCAAAGCGTAGCTCATAGCTTCAAGAATAGAAATAGGTAAGCCCTCTTTATAAGAAGGAAGTATGTAAGCATCGGCATAATTCAGTAAATTGGTTTTCTTATCTCCTGATACCCATCCTTCATATTCTACCATGTCAGAGATACCATATGATTTTATTAAGTTCTTAACTTTCTCCACTTCTCCATTTCCTCCAATACACAAACGTAATTTTCCATTAAAAACATCCTTATTGTCTGCAATAACAGAAAGCAAGTCATATATTCCTTTATTTTGTCCTAAAAGACCTAGGAAAAGTAGCGTAAAACGATTCGTTGTTGAATGATGACTATTTTGAGGTGCAGAAATTACATTTTTTATTATCTCTACATGATTGCACCCCAATTCTTTTTCAAAAAAAAACTTCCAATAATCAGACAAAGCAATAATGGCGTCACATCTGCTGACAAGCTTTCTCACAGCATACTCGTGTTTATGAGTGAATGTTTCAAAACCACCACCATGCATATGATACACAATTTTCTTACCAAAAGATTTGGCAATATAAATAAAGATACGTTTGCGCCAAAAACTAGCATTACTTGCTCCATGCACATGTACGATTTCTATTTGAGGTCGAAACAGCATCCATCCAAAAAATTGAAAGAAAGCCCTACATAAGATAAAAAGTTTCTTCACTTGTCCTCCATCAACCACAGTAGTGACATGATTAAATGGCTTGTAAAAAGTACTATACACATTTTCCACAGCCGCCACACCACCACGTATTATACGATAGTCAACACCTATAGTTAAAATATTTTCCGCATTCATATTTTGCACTAATGTTAGCGTCCAATTTTGACGTGTACCCCAAGGAAAGCCGCCACAAGGCGGTTCCCTCATAAATAACGTCAAAAAAGATACTGATTTTTAATATTTGTTATTACTCCAGTCCGATTGTCAAGGGTAACAAATGTTCATAATCCCTACGTCCTTTAACAATTTCGCTGAAAAATCTCTTGAAATAATCAAGCACAGACACACCCTGCATCTTACAGGTTGAGATGATGGTATGATATACCGCTGAAACGTGTGCCATCCTGTCACTTCCGAAGAATAACGAGTTCTTTCGCTCACCGGCCAAGGGACGGATAAAACGTTCGGCAATGGAATTGTCGATGGAATAAGAGCCGTCATTCAAGTAGGCGAACAGCTGAGTCCAAAAAGTATTCATATAATTTATTGCCTTCTCCATCAACTCTCCGCGGGGCGGATGACCGTCACTGAGCAAGACGTCAAGCTTACTGCGTAACTTTATGATTACTTCTTTGGTCTTTAAGTTATTCCGGCAAAGCTTTATCTGCTCGGGGGACAACTGCCCTTCTTCATACTCGCGTTCCAGCTTGTAAAGCTCACCGATCAATTCCAATATGAATGCCGCATTCTTATCATTACCCTGATCCAACGCATACTTGAACTTCGCACGGGCATGGGCCATGCAACAAAGATGTTCTATATCGACCATATGATCATCCAAATACAGATAGACATTGTAGCCATCTGACTGAAGAGCTTTCACCTGGCTGTCACCCAAGATATGCTTCAAGGCATCACGTCCTCTGGAACCATCCTCGTAGCAATAGATAACCACTTTTGACAGTTTGTTGACCAGACACCAGATGTATTTCTTCTTATAGCAGCCTTTACGCTTTACCCGGCACCAGGTCTCATCACAGTTCACGATGGAATCCTTTTCCAAACAAGTATTCTTAAGATAAGCAATCAAACCGCAGAAATGGGTAGAGCCTTTCTCCAACCAATTGGTCAGACTCATACGGCTCAAACGCATTGATTCACCTGATAATCTGTACATTTCACGATAAAGAGGGGTATCCAGAACATATTTGTTGAAAGCAAGATAAGCCAGAAAAGAACCGGAAGCGTGCGTTCCAGGAACCACGTCAATGATTTCAGGCTGCCCACTGAAAGGGAAATAGCCTTCATGAATTTTCCCGTCCGAAGTCTTATAGCGGATAACCTCGTAATCATGCTCGACAAGCTTGCTTACCTGTTCATAGGCATATTTACGGAAACGTTTGATGATTTTTGAACCTGCCGGCAGTTGGCGGATATCACTATTATGACAAACCGTATTGTCAGCGCTCATAGTCCGATAAGAAAGTCCTTGACGATAAAGACGGGCTTCTTTTGATTTTGATTCAAAATCCTCTTCCTGCGCATGAGCCTCACCAGATTGTGGCAAGCAGGAGCCGAGGGATTGGGGAGTGCCGTCGAAATCATCCTTGTCACGTGTATGGTCCTCTTCGACCTCACGCTTCTTTTTATGGATTCCTTTTTGGCTCTTACCATCATAAAGATTCTTATTACGGACTTTAAGCCGCTCTTCCAAAGCTGATATTTTAGACAACAGATTGATGTTCATCTGTTTATAATCGTCCAGCTGTTTTTCAGCTGCAATGGCCGATCTCTGCAAAGACAACAGTTCATCAACCTTGGACAACAGTTCATCTATGCGAGCCTCGTCCCGTTGGATCCGTTCAGCGTCACGCTCACGGGCAGCCATCAGCGCTATTATCATTTTTGATTTTTCGTCAGGGGTCATATCTGAATATGGGTCTTCAAAAGGTGCAGGAGTCTCCTCCCGTTCCTTCAATTTCCTTGCGGAAGAAAGCTGTTTCATTCTTTCCAAATCATTCATATTCAGCATCTTTGTTGCTTCAAAGATACAAAAAAACAATGAAATAAAAGAATTTTTTACTACTTTTTAATTGATAATTATTTGATTATTAAACGTTTAACAACAGGGGATTCCAACAAGAGGATGACATCCTGCCAATTGATTGAATAAATACTTTCAGCACCATTACAGGTTACATGCATAAACTGGTAGCCGGGTCTGAAACGTTTCTCAAACATACTGTAAGACCGTCGGTCATAGCTGAACAAACGAACCAGACGTAAATCTTTAGACATCACGATAAAGACATCACCATCCTCAGGCTCACGGTTCAACTGTTGATGGATGATGGATAAGACCTTATCATATTTACAGCGCATATCATGAAAATCACGAACTAAGAAAAAACGATTTAGTCCTGTAATATTCAACATAAGCCCTCCAGTTTCTCCACTAAGCTTTTCAAACCTGCGTAGCTTAAATTTTTCTGACTGAGATGAACACCATTGCTCATGCGGATATCCACCAGGATTCGAAGTTCGGTATGACAAGAAAGCCGAGGATCCGATTCTGGCTTTACTTCCCGGATTGAGGAAGGACTTTCCGGCACTTCTGCTTCCGTTGAGGGAGAACCCAAAACCTGAACAGGAATTATCTTCTTTCGGGTATCCTTGTACCATTTGGAAAATAGGTTATAAGGAACTTGGTTGGACATACAAAATTTCTCAATAGAAACACCAGCAGGGATACCTTCCAATTTATAGCGCAAAAATAGACGCTCAAAATCATTGTAACTATACATAAACTTGGATTTTGATTTAACGAAAGCAAAGATCTGGATTTTATATCGGTTATACTATACGGCATTTTTGGACGCTAACTCATATTCAGCAATTTAAATGTTTACATTTTCGTTTACGACAGATCTAAAAAAGTTGATATATCTTTCAGCAATTTCTTCTTCTGTATATTTAGCAGATAATTCGCAACAAGATTTCTTCATTGAAAGATATTCTGAATTCTTCATCTCATTAACAGAAATCAAAGCCTGATATAATTTTTCCGGAGCATACAAAACGGCATTTTCTTCTGTGTATACATCATTAAAACAACCTATTTTAGGTGCGATAATTGGAAGATTATAATTCAAAGCAATCATCATGGGACCTGAATTTGTAACATCCCTATAAGGTAATATCAGAAAATGATGAGAACACATCAAATCAGGTATTTCTTGATTATCAATAAATCTTATTTGTAAGTTATACAACTGTCTTGTACGGATTTGTTGCTTGCATTGATTCCAAAATTCTCCATGCCCACATATTGACAAGTGAATCTTGTGATTATCCACATCCACACATAACTTTTCAAAAGTTTCTATCAATAGATCTATTCCTTTATATCTACTAATTCCCCCAAAAAATAAAACTCGAATTTCTTTTTCAATTAATGGAGGATGTAACAAAGACTGCCCAAAATTCTTTTTACTCATTCCTACACAATAAGATGTTTTTTTGTATTTCCCCAGTAATAACTCTTGTTGATTTTTTGAATACGTCACAAAGTACTTGTATGCCTTAAAAAGGAACATATTTATAACAGAGAATAACAATCCAGATTTAACACCAGAGTGTATTTCCACATCATGTATGCCTTGTATAACAATCTTCTTGTTTAATAATAAACTAGCAAATATATGCCAATATAAAATGATTGTGCTTGTATATACTAAATCTGCATTCGCATTTCTAATAGAAAACACCAACTTATAATAGATAGAAAAATTTTTAAGTGAACGCATTCTAGTGTTAAATATACAAGGAATACATTCAATATTATACATTTGAGCATATTCCAATAGTTCAGCAACACTATATTTTTCTACTGAAGTACGATGTGTAATGGGATACCAAGTCACATCATATTCCTTAGATAAATAACGCAAGACAGTCTTATCTGTGTCATAATAACACAAAGGATTCACGAATATTAGTTTTTTCTTCATCGATTAATGATGTCTGATATGTCTGTCAATAAGTTTTCCACCTTTATCGCCTCTTTCACCCCAGCATTTTTCCCCGCTTTCACATCCCTGTCACTATCCCCGATCATATAGGACTGTGACAAATCGATATTGAAATCTTTTGCTGCTTGAAGCAGCAAACCCGGTTTGGGCTTCCGGCAGTCGCAGTCACACTTATATTCAGGGCGTTCGCCAGAAAATCCCTTATCTGTATGATGAGGGCAAACATAGATGGCATCAACAAAAGCTCCCTCTTTGCCAAGTTCCGTTTCCATCTTGTTATGAATTGTCTGTAATTGCTCGAAAGTACAGTCACCACGGGCAATGACTGGCTGATTAGTGATCACGATAGCCAGATAACCACTTTTATTGATAGCCTTGATAGCTTTAGCTACGCCTGGAAGAAGTTCAAATTGCTCGGGCTTGGTGATAAATCCTACCATCTTGTTGATAGTTCCATCCCGATCCAAAAAGATAGCTTTCTGTCGGTTCTTTAGATTATGAGCATGCACCTTGCCGGTCTTTATATCATTCTCTACTTCAAAAAAGCGATCGGGCGTACCCATATCTTTAACATATTCCGGAGTATCATAAGCATAGATACGTCCGCTGCCAATATTTATTTTCAGCACATCGCGGTCGAGGTCTATCTTATCGGGAGTCTCCGGATGACGGGGTACAAAATTTTTCATCGTCTCCTTCAATAGTTCTGGGGAGATCAACTCGATGCCCGCATTCACACGGTTTTTATAATAGAGACGTTCATCTTCTTTCGCCATCCAGCAAATCACCTGATGGGTATCTACAGGCATCCCACCCGCCATTTTTGGAGCTTCAATCTTCGTAACAAGCAGCGAACTGTCATAAGGATGACCGTTAGGATGTGCCACTAAGCTAGCCCACGCTTTCTTTTCTTTATGGAATGCTATAAAGCGATTGAAATCCACGTCAATTATCACATCTCCACAAAGGAGCAGAAAATCTTCTGTAAGCTGGGGCATCTTGAATAAAGCACCCGCAGTTCCCAATGGATGATCCTCGATGAAATATTCAATACATACCCCAAAACGGCTTCCATCCCCAAAATAGTCTTTAATCTTTTCACCCAGATAACCGATAACTAATATTATATCAGTCAGACCACATGCCTTGAGGTTGTCTATCTGATGCTCTAATATTGGCTTGCCACATATATTAATCATTGGCTTAGGCACATCATTTGCCACAGAAGCAATACGCGTGCCACGTCCTCCGGCCATTATTACTGTCTTCATTTTAAATTTCTTTTTTCGTTATTTTATCCAAAGACTTCGGAATTTTTATCATTATCAAAATCACGATATACGTTACTCCTCAATTTTATAATTGGTGAACCTCCATACATACAATAAGATTCCTATTTCACTCCACCGGCGACAGTTGATCCCAATGCACAAATGACACGTTCGGGAGTTTCCACACCAGGAATTATATTTGCGGCACATTAGCACCGCTTCAAATTCTAATTTGAATATAGCACTATTGACCAATTATCGAATAGATAGATTTATAATTATCGTTTACCTGTTGATGGTATTTTTGTCTAAATTGGTTCAATGTCTCTACAATAGAACGTTCGTTTTGCACAACATATTGAAAACATTCGCACAATCGATCTTTATCAATATCCTGTTCTATGCCAAAGAACTGACTGTTACGAATCCCATATCTGACCCCGACATCGGCTAACCCCATCTCAGCCAACAATGATTCCGATTTGTGGTCATAGCAAATCCCCACAAAAGGAAGTACATTCCTGACGGAAAGGACAAAGGAATGGAATCTCATGCATACTCCTATTTCATATTGGCAAAAGATAGTATCAACGTCCTTAAGCTGAAAATCTACGTAGGGGGTAATTACCTTCGATTGATTCAATGACGGATGCTGGCAAACGTCCTGTATGAATATTTCATCACTTCCCAGAAAAAACGGCATAAATGTAAGCTGACCATATTTTAATTTCATCACCAGCAGCAATTCTTGTACTTGCGCCACCAACTTCAAGTAACGACTATTGACATAAAAATTCTCCTTCTCATTTTTACTGAAAGGATTTGCCAAACAAACCAACACACCTTCTCTCTTCTTTGAAACAGAAGAAAGAGTTTTTCCGAAATATAAGTCATGACAATTGACACATCTTCTTTTTCCTATCAGACTTTCCGCATATTGTTTGCTAACATCATCTCTAACAGAAATATAATGTAACATATGAAGAAAAAGATTGAATCGGAAATTATTCCAATATCCCTTTTTAGGAACAATGCCGACACCATTGATTATCATCTTTTTCGAAACCATCCAAATAATCAGATGCTTTAAAAGAGTCCCCAACGGATACTGTTTGGCTGGAAATACACCGCCACCGTTAAATATCGTTAAATGGGGGGGGTGAAAATAAGACTTTTTAAAGAAGGTAGTCTCGTTATCTTACGGACAGCAATCTCTTTCAAATGTTCACCACAACCCAAAGTCATGATTTCATACTCTTCGGGAAGTTTCAGCATAGCTTCCTCGTAAAGCAAATCATCACCCAAATTACGATGACCAAAATAACCTAACAACAGACACTTTTTCATTGTAGAATTTATTTGTTTATCAAGACAAACACTTTCATTTCTTTTCTTATCCAAAGAACTTTTCCTCCAGCATCAAACACAGGCAATGATATACCGGAAGATGCAATTCTTGTATCTTGTAAGTTTCAGTCTCGGGCACTCGAATACACACATCAGTAAATTCCATCAAGCGATTTTCCTTTTCCCCCGTAAGTCCCACAACCTTCAATCCTTTTGATTTTGCAGCTACAGCAGCATAGAGAACATTCTTACTGTTACCTGAAGTAGATATACCCAAGAATACATCGCCAGCACGCCCCAAACCATTGATTTGTTGCGCAAAGACAAGCTCCGGCACAGCATCGTTCATGAAAGCAGTGGTAAGTGAAGGTTCACCCACGAGTGAAATGGCAGGCAACGACCCTTGCAGATGATCGGCAAGCACTGTCCCCATTTCCTTATCAATCTTCATCAAGCGATCTATTTGGGCTGCATAAATTTTACGCTTCATCTTGAATTCTTTCATCAACTCGCCTACAATGTGTTCACTGTCCGAGGCACTACCACCATTGCCGGCAACAAGCAACTTGCGCCCTGCCGAATAGGCTTCTTCCAGTATCTGATAAACCGAGATAATATTTTGTTTACATACACCGAGAGCAGGATACCTCTCTATCAAAAGATCTACATGTTTTACTAACTTCTCTTCCATAAATCACTTAATGCTTAGTGAACCTACAGTATCCGTAGGATATATTTTCCAACCATGAGCACCTCCATCGCTAAATTGGAACGGCATAACTAATCCATGAAGCTTCTTCAGTGCTTCTTCTACTTCTTTCTTATGCGTTGGCTCTACGATGAACATAATGAATCCACCACCACCTGCACCCGACACTTTTCCTGCTTTGGCACCTGCAGCCATAGCTACGTCCATAGCCTCTTGAATCACAGGATTGGTTATGTTATTGGCCATCTTCTTTTTATTTTCCCAACCTTCGCGGAGAATATCCGCGAAGCCGTTTATGTCTCCTTTCAAAATGGCCAGTTTCATATCCTTGGCACTCTGTTTTATCTTGTGCATAGCTTCGATGGCATCGTTCTCTCCACTAGAGGTATTCTTTTTCTGCTCCTCGATAATAGCGGCACTACTACGCGACTTACCGGTAAAGAACAACAGCATACTGGCTTCCAATTCATCAATAATCCAGCGCTTAATCTTAAGCGGATTGACAATCACCATATCATTTTGCAAAAATTCCATGTAATTGAATCCTCCGAAAGCTGCCGCATACTGATCTTGCTTGCCACCAGAGAGATTCAAATCCTTACGCTCTATCTCGTAGGCTAGGCGGGAAATTTCGTAGTCTCCAAGAGGTAACCCCAGCCATTCTACAAAACATTTCAATATACAAACAACCATAGTAGACGAGGTACCCAGCCCCGATCCGGCCGGAGCATCATTGTAGGTGGTTATCTTGAATGATTTGGCATCGAGGCCGTAATCCTTAATAATGCGATTATACACACCTTTTATCAGGCTTGCTTCACCATCTATCTCCATTCTTCTTGTAGAAGGATAACACTTGAAACAGTTTGAGTCATAACTGTTAAGAACAATGCTATTATCCCTCGTTTCTTCTATGGTACAATAAGCATAGAGATTGATGGTGGCATTCAATATCAATCCTCCATAAATATCACTATAAGGTGAAACATCACTTCCTCCTCCAGCCAGACCAAGGCGAAGAGGAGCTTTAGAACGTATTATCATAAAGTCAATCAATTTTTAGTACTCTCAATCAAAAAATGATATATAATGGAGAAAAGTTAGCGTCCAATTTTGACGTGTACTCCAAGGAAAGCCGCCACACGGCGGTTCTCCAATAAATAACGTCAAAAAAGATACTGATTTTTAATATTTGTTATTGCTCCAGTCCGATTGTCAAGGGTAACAAATGTTCATAATCCCTACGTCCTTTAACAATTTCACTGAAAAATCTCTTGAAATAATCAAGCACAGACACACCCTGCATCCTGCAAGTGGAGATGATGGTATGATATACCGCCGAGACGCGGGCCATCTTGTCACTTCCGAAGAATAACGAGTTCTTACGCTCACCGGCCAATGGACGAATAAAACGTTCGGCAATGGAATTGTCGATTGAGTAAGAGCCGTCGTTCAAGTAGGCGAACAACTGAGTCCAAAAAGTATTCATATAGTTGAGAGCCTTCTCCATCAACTCCCCACGGGGTGGATGATGCTCACTGAGTAAAGCATCAAGTTTGCTGCGTAACTTTATGATTATCTCTTTTGTCTTTAAGTTATTCCGGCAAAGCCTTATCTGTTCGGGGGACAATTTGCCTTCTTCATACCCCCGTTCCAGCCTGTAAAGCTCACCTATCAACTCCAAGATGAATGCCGCATCCTTATCATTGCCCTGCTCAAACGCATACTTGAACTTCGCACGGGCATGGGCCATGCAACAAAGATGCTCTATGTCGACCATGTGATCATCCAAATACATATAGACATTGTAGCCATCTGACTGAAGAGCTTTCACCTGACTGTCTCCCAAGATATGCTTCAAGGCATCACGTCCCCGGGAACCATCTTCGTAGCAATAGACAACTACTTTGGAAAGTTTATTGACCAGACACCAGATGTATTTCTTCTTATAGCATCCTTCACGCTTTACCCGACACCAGGTTTCATCACAGTTCACTATCGAATCCTTTTCCAAACAACTATTCTTAAGATAAGCAATCAAACCGCAGAAATGGGTAGAGCCTTTCTCCAACCAATTGGTCAGGCTCATACGGCTCAAATGCATCGACTCTCCGGATAATCTGTACATTTCACGATAAAGCGGAGTGTCCAGAACATATTTGTTGAAAGCAAGATAAGCCAGAAAAGAACCGGAAGCGTGCGTGCCAGGAACAACGTCAATGATTGCAGGATGCCCACTGAAAGGGAAATAGCCTTCATGGATTTTACCCTCAGATGTCTTATAGCGGATAACCTCGTAATCATGTTCGACAAGCCTGCTTATCTGCTCATAGGCATATTTACGGAAACGTTTGATGATTTTTGCACCGGCGGGCAGTTGCCGGATATCACTCTCATGACAAACCCTATTGTCGGCACTCATGGTACGGTAAGAAAGTCCTTGCCGATAAAGACGGGCTTCTTTTGATTTGGCTTCCACGTTATCTTCCCGTGCATGAGCCTCACCCGGCTGCGGCAAGGAGGAATCGAGGGATTGGGGAGTGCCGTCGAAATCATCCTTGTCACGTGTATGGTCTTCTTCCACCTCACGCTTCTTTTTATGGATTCCTTTTTGGCTCTTACCATCATAAAGATTCTTATTACGGACTTTAAGCCGCTCTTCCAAAGCTGATATTTTAGACAACAGATTGATGTTCATCTGTTTATAATCGTCCAGCTGTTTTTCAGCTGCAATGGCCGATCTCTGCAAAGACAACAGTTCATCAACCTTGGACAACAGTTCATCTATGCGAGCCTCGTCCCGTTGGATCCGTTCAGCGTCACGCTCACGGGCAGCCATCAGCGCTATTATCATTTTTGATTTTTCGTCAGGGGTCATATCTGAATATGGGTCTTCAAAAGGTGCAGGAGTCTCCTCCCGTTCCTTCAATTTCCTTGCGGAAGAAAGCTGTTTCATTCTTTCCAAATCATTCATATTCAGCATCTTTGTTGCTTCAAAGATACAAAAAAACAATGAAATAAAAGAATTTTTTACTACTTTTTAATTGATAATTATTTGATTATTAAACGTTTAACAACAGGGGATTCCAACAAGAGGATGACATCCTGCCAATTGATTGAATAAATACTTTCAGCACCATTACAGGTTACATGCATAAACTGGTAGCCGGGTCTGAAACGTTTCTCAAACATACTGTAAGACCGTCGGTCATAGCTGAACAAACGAACCAGACGTAAATCTTTAGACATCACGATAAAGACATCACCATCCTCAGGCTCACGGTTCAACTGTTGATGGATGATGGATAAGACCTTATCATATTTACAGCGCATATCATGAAAATCACGAACTAAGAAAAAACGATTTAGTCCTGTAATATTCAACATAAGCCCTCCAGTTTCTCCACTAAGCTTTTCAAACCTGCGTAGCTTAAATTTTTCTGACTGAGATGAACACCATTGCTCATGCGGATATCCACCAGGATTCGAAGTTCGGTATGACAAGAAAGCCGAGGATCCGATTCTGGCTTTACTTCCCGGATTGAGGAAGGACTTTCCGGCACTTCTGCTTCCGTTGAGGGAGAACCCAAAACCTGAACAGGAATTATCTTCTTTCGGGTATCCTTGTACCATTTGGAAAATAGGTTATAAGGAACTTGGTTGGACATACAAAATTTCTCAATAGAAACACCAGCAGGGATACCTTCCAATTTATAGCGCAAAAATAGACGCTCAAAATCATTGTAACTATACATAAACTTGGATTTTGATTTAACGAAAGCAAAGATCTGGATTTTATATCGGTTATACTATACGGCATTTTTGGACGCTAACGGATTAATTTGCTTTTATATTTATCAGAAATCAAGACTTGATAATAAATCCAACCACATAAGCCCCACTTTTTCCACATCAAACAAAGAACTTTTATCTATTGCAGCTTTTCTAATCAAATTCTTTTTTTCTTCAGGATAATTAATGAATTCCACAACTCGTTTCGCATATTCATCTTCATCAAACGAGTTGATTATAAACCCGTTTTCGCCATCATCTATAATATCATGTACAGAAGCAAATGAATCAAATGCGAAAGGTACACATCCATACTGCATTGCTTCTACAAGGACCATTGCAAACCCTTCATAATTACTTGTCATACAACTTATTATGGATTTCTTATAATAATCATCCGGATTTTTAAAACCATAAAAATTAATTCTTTCAAGATTCATATCCTTTGCCTTATTCTCGAAAAACTCTTTATCTGGACCACCTCCTACAATGTCCATACGATAATCAGGAAGCCGATCTTGTAGTTTTTGCCAAATGTTAAGCAGTGAAGATATTCTTTTTTGGGGCTCTGAAATGCGTCCAACATATAATATCACTTTTTCACGCTGTGTATCATCTAGAGAGTAAAATGTATCTAAAGGAAAAGGATTTGGAATAGCCACCACATTCTTCTGATCAAACTGAAAAATTCTTTTAAGATCATCTCTAAAAGATTCAGATAGTATAACTATTTTCTGATTATTATGAGCTATGTTACCCATAGCCTTGTGAAGACGGATATTAAACCTTATTCTTCTCAAAAACTTGTCTAATAAAGTATTCTGTAATCTGCTTGAAAGATAATGTATTCTGCCAAACAGATAAGCCGATGGTATATTATGTATATGATGTATAACTTTTATATCAGAAAGGGTTGACAAGTATCTCACAAGTCGAAAGTATTGAAATGCGCATATCACTATGTGAATATCCTGATTTTGAATAACTTGATCAATTATTTCGTTATATTTTACACCACAACGATAATCATCAGAATAAAAGATGCCTGTGTAGACAGAGTGTGTATCATAATCAGATTTTACTCTATATACAGCATATACATTATATCCATTGTTACGCAAAAAAGGGGTAAGATTATGATAAACTTTTTCTAAACCACCAGTTGTGGGATCTATAGCATTGGGGAACGTTATAAGTATATTTTTCATAAACTATATTTTAGAATGGATGTATTCTACAAATTGTTTATATTGAAGTTGATTGTCAAACAATTGTGCCCGCAATACAGAATGCAGAGCCATATTTTTCAATTTAACTTTGTCCATACCATATATATTTTTCATTGCAACGGCCAATGAATTGACTAGATTTTCGTCATTCTTGACAACAATACCACATTCCCCATCAACAATTTCCGGCATACCTCCACTTCTCGTTATAATAACAGGCAATGAGCTTGCAATCGCCTCAAGGCAGGTTAGTGCAAAAGGTTCCTCCCATGTGGAAGGGAATACACCTACATTTGCAATTTGATAGTATTTATGGATGACTTCATACTTCACAAAACCTGTAAATATAACCCTCTCACCCAATTGATAAATGATAGACGCAAGTTCTTTTTCGAATGGAGACACATAGGTCGAAGAAAACACAAAGCTCCCGACAATAAGCAAATAGGCATTAGGCATTTTATCTTTAGATTCCAAGAAAGCAAGCAGCAATTCTTTTATACCTTTGTAATCCCTCAATCTACCCGAAAAAACAAAAAGAAAGGAATTTACAGGAATATTAAGCGACTTTCTTAATACATTTCTTTCTTCAATTGTAGTCCTTACATTGAACTGATCGAAATCTATTGAATTATACAATAACCTGATGGCAGCTCCATATTTTCCTTCAATATTTTTCTGCAACACTTTGCATATATAATTGCTAATCCCCAAATAAAGGTCTGTTGATTTTGCATTCAAATCATCCCAATGACGCAAACCATGGAGCGGTATATTATGTATGCGTTGTATAACGGGCAATGCGGTTTTCCTTTTTATATAATCAGCATTAATTGAGGAACCTTCCAGAAGAACAGCATCAATATTGTTACTATTCTTGATGAAACGAACCAACGCACTTGCATAACAATATCCAATAAATGGCAGACCTGTCCGTAAAGCTATAAAATTATAACAACGCTTTAGAAAATCTGTTATTCGATTCAAAATACTCGAAGTACTAACAAAGTGAAAATGGGTACACCTATACTTTTTTGCCTTTTCTCTTGCATTAGCATTGTCAATAGAAAAAATCTCAAGTTGCATTTGCTTTTCTTTTTCATTGGTATCAATCAAAAGCTGAACCAATGTTTCTACTGCACCTCCCAAAACTGACGGTATAGGTAATGTCCCATTATTCATTATAGCAATTCTTTTCATACAAGGATATTTTATAAATGAGGTATAGACATATTGCTTGTATCAAAAAACATCCTTGGCGAACAAATTCAGCAGAGGTAAATCCACAAGTCAGAATGTATCCGAACCATACAGAAAGATATAAATATTTCTTAGGAAGTTTTGCAAATGCCGCTTTTAGTGACCACCATAACATTCCAATCAGACTAAGTACTCCAGTCATCCAACTAATTCCCAACAATCCCCAATCGTAATAATGCAATCCGTATGATTCATTTCTCAAAATTTCTAAAGAATAAGATGTTCTTAATGCCCGGTTACATAATCCAGAACCCAAAAACATCTCTACCGTACTCTTATAATGATGACCATAATAATGGAACAAAGTTGCATATCTAATATAATCTTTATTGCCAAAAGTCTGGTCAGATTCTTGCCTCTCCATCATTCCTTCAAAAACCGTCTGAAAGATGGGAGTAAGATAAAGTAAATAAGCACCTAATCCTCCCAATGCACACCATAAGACAAGTTTCTTTGAAAAGCCGTTAAATCTTATAATCATTATTATAGAAAATACAGCAGAAAAGAACAGTAAAGTTCTAAATCCAAATAATAACATACAAATCAATGAAAGCAACATGGGAAGTATATAGTTCATTTTCTTCTCCAAAATTTTATTCAAAGTATAAAAATATCCCAATGAATTAATGGACATTCCCACCATTCGAATTCGTCGGTTCAACACATCTATTGTTTCATTATACTGATTATTTTTATCTAGAAATACAAGTTTAGGATAGACTGAGACTTGATATAAGTAACAAAGGCAGAATATGATAAAAGCCCAGAACAACACCTTTTCAAGAACTTCGATACTTACGTTGTATTTGCACAAGACAAAATAAAATACAATCATAAAGTAGATATTATATTCACCCATAATATTGACAGGACTTTCACTCCTAAAATACATACACGACAAGATACTTAGAAAGCAACTAACTACAAAGATGGAAATGGGCTTGCTGTATGATGTTCCTTTTTTATAATAAAAAAAGAAAACACCCACCAACACGATAAATAAGTATCTAGGTGTTGGAAGAAGACCGTAACCTTGTTCCAATATCAGACAAGCTATTAATAATATCGGAAAGGAGTTAGCCAATGGATATCTTTTGACTATTGCATTATTCATCATTGTATAGCCTGCTTTATAAATGTTTCTGAAGTCCGGACTATAATATCTATATTAGGGATGTTATGAGACATTTCCTGAATATCCCCGCTATCTACATCAACTGTCGAATTTTCTATGCCGAAAGTATTCATTACGTCCAAAGCTCGTCCATCTCCGGGCGAATTGAACAATACGGTTTTGAAAGGCTTGTTGAATATTATAGAAAATGCGGTTCCGTGAAACGATGTTGTAACGACACATGAGGCATTAGCAAACAATCCCACAAATTCAAAAGGAGATGCTGTCAATATTCGATTCTTCATTTTTTTATATTCAGCCTCTGCTGTTACTTCAACCACACTCATATGGTGTAATGTAGCATATTTATTTGCCATATCCAGTACCCTATCGTCTCTTTTTACTTGATATACAAGAAGGTATGGTTTATCTGTAAAAGTTGGTTTAACAGCTATCTTTTGCCATTCATTGGCTGATAATAAAAAGACAGGGTCTACAACTTTCGTTATTTCTTTATTTATGAGTGGTTGCAAAATATTTTTAAGTTCTGACTCTCTAACTGAAATATTCTCAAAATTGGAGAGCACTTCTTTATATTTTTTATAGTCATCGGAGATGATTCGTTTGGCTTCAGTACTAGCTGCATAGGATATAAATTTACCTTCATGACTGACACTTCCACAAAAGAATTTATCAAAGCCATTGGTAATTCTAGGATTCCAAACTTGGTCACTACCACAAATTATTATATCATAGCCTATAACCTCACTGTCTGTTTCCGTATATTTCCGAGTTGAAAGAGGTAAGCTATCTATAAATGATTGAAATTTGTCAGAACGTTCTTTTCTTTCCGTTAAGAACGGTAATATTCTAAGAACAAAGATAACTTTTCGTATTATATTAAGTCGGGAAATTCTACGCCAAGGCATAATACCATGAGACATGGTTAACGATTTGGGTCTATAATCTATAATCTCCGCATCATAGTTATTCTTCCGCAAATACGTTACTAAAGCATATGCCTGCAACACGGCCCCATAATTGTGAGCACAATGAAATGTCAATATTCCTATCTTCATATTAAATGGATAATTTCCGCTTAATTTTGTCGATAAACATTCTTAGTTGATAACGATAACCTACATTCCCATATTTCCTGGCAACATACAAAAATCCTCTTTTTTGATAATCCTTTGCAAATTGATGCCAACGAGGATCTACAGACGAAGGATGTTGCAGATTGGGTTGCAATGAATTCATCAAGTCTACATGCTTTGTATGCAGCATATAAGAACATTCCCTAAAAAAACTACACCCCTTATCCGTGTTACAAATAACGAGCGAGATTCCTTTATTGTCTGTATTCATTTTCGGTACGACTTTTTCATATCCCCAAAAGTCTCCGATAGTCAAATCAGAAGGTCTGGAAAGATTGCAATATTTACAATGCTCACAAGAGGGCCGGGAAATTAATCCTGAATAAAAAAGATACCTTAACAGAAAGTCTTTATGAATAGAGTTATCTGTAAAAGTAAAACTTTCCATGTGTGGTTGGTTCCACCCAATGGATTTTTCTCGAAATTCTAATTTGATAACGTTTGATTTGAATTTTGATTCTGTATAGCCAAGATAATCTTTCCATATAGAAGGACTGGGCACTGCATGACAAATAATGTCTATAAGAATGAGATTTTTTCTTTGAGCTTTTCCTATATAACTATTCAAACCTGCTGTTTGACATGGAGTACCAGAGAATAAAACAACCAAACCTGCCTTCAAATCTTGCTTCACTTGGCGGAACACCGTATTCATATCGCTCTGTACATACTTACTTCCCTTGAATTCGCTACATTCTTCTTTTGTAGTTGCTCGTTTATGGACGACTCTAAAATGGTCAGCATATCCTGCACCATACACAACGCCACCATGTTCCAGAATATAATCAGACATAGCAACAAATACAGCTCCAGAACGACTATATCTTAATTCTTCCTCATTTTTATGCCTTGCCGCATAAGCTAAAGGGTTATCTATATTTAAGCTTTTATCGTAATCGTCATTAAAAGCACACACCTTCTCACACAGACCGCAATCAACACACTTGCTTCGATCCACCTCCGGATAGAGAAATCCAAGCGCATCTGGCTTCATCGTGATAGCATCATGAGCGCAAATACTGGCACATGCGGTACATCCGCAACAATCAGCCGGATTATTGATATTTATCATTGTATCAACCGGATTTTTCTTATAGTTATTGAATAAACTCGTTCTATCATCTTCTGATTTTTTCACATAAAGCACTAACCTTTGCCCAGACAAAAACTCTTTCTTCTTTACTGCATCCTATATAGAATATCGAAATTGATGTGGTAAGTATTGACACTACAGATATAATTAAAAAGGATAAAAAGGTTTCATTTATGTTCTTTAATAATAATATCGGTACAATCGCTGATGTTGACATTACCATCAGGACTTTTAAATACACATGTTTCAAATACTTGACAGAAGACAATCCAATCATTCCTCTGAGCATATAAAGACGTGCAACTAAACAGCATTGAGATATAAATATTGCAACAAACAATACAGACTCCGGTACACACCCCAAACGAAGAAAGATATATGATATAGGGAGATTCAGCATCTGCAGACCACCTACCATAATCTGATAGTTCCGAATTCTACCCGTGGCAAGCATGGCCGTAATCAATGGATTTGAAATAGATTCACTCATGGCAAAAAGCAACGTTAGCCGCACAAACAGAACTGCATGTTCCGGCACCAATTTCAGCCATAGCCCAAGAATATAGTGAGTATTGATAATCACCGGCAATGAGAGCAACAACAACATATAAAATGAGAACTTCGCTCCTTGAAAGATAAGTGCCATCATATAGTCTTGATTGCCAGAAGCATAAGATTTTGTAATTTGCGGATTTAATGCTGTCATAAAATTACTAACAAATCCTGAAATTGCTGAATTTACTTGCATAGCAATACCTTTAGCTGCATTTACAGACGGACCGAAAAACAAATTAATGACAACATTTCCACCTTGATCTCTTAACACGGATGAAGCAGCTCCAATGAAATTCCATCCTGCAAACCCAAACATATTCTTTAGAAGTTTTTTATCCCAACAAAAATGATAAGTACACTCTTTGAAATGCCTTTTACAATAATAGCCATAAGTAAAACGAATAATTATTGCTACAGAACACATCAAAATTGAATAAAACACCAATTTATCCATAGGAGCTATAACGATCAAATATGCAATAATAAGTTTGCCTATAGCTTCCAATATACTGATATAAGCAAAGGCCGACATTTTTTCATGTGCTATTATAGATGCGTTATATGGAACACTTATAAGATTTATGACAAAAGTGACAACAGAAAATTGGAGTACCCAATTAGCTGCCAGTATTCTATCTGCTGGAATAATCATCTTAGAATTAAGAAACCATACACCAACAATCTCTATTAATATGACTACGATTAAAGACAACAATATTTGGATAGTAACCGATGCTGAAAATATCTTATTCAGCTTACTTTGATCACCTTTCCCCAATTCAAAGGTAATAAATCTACTGATAGAAGCAGATAATGACCCCGATATTACCGAAAACATAGCTACAACGCCACCTACGACATTATATATACCAAAATCTTCAACTCCTAGAGCATCTAGTATGACACGTGAAGTATATAAACTCACGATCATCATAAAAAGCATACGAATATAGAGAAGTAAGGTATTCTTCGCTATTCGTTTATTGTTGTCTGTCGCTTGAGACATGTAAATATTTACTATATGCCTATAATACCTTTAAAGGTTATTCGGCACCTCCTATGTCATACTTTTGATTAATAATTTGATTATTGCCTCTCACCTATCGGCTCTACATACCCGACCGGCATATCCGCACAAGCACACCCCAGCATATTCAACCGGACAGCAATCTTACTTCTACCATCTACTGTAACAAGCTCTCCTACAAGCCCCGTCAAAGGACCTTTAATAACACGTACTTTCTCACCACGTGCCAAAGGAGCACTATTCATACAGATTGCCTCTTCGGAATAGTCGAGCATAAAACGGAAACGGGCCATTTGTTCATCAGGAATGATAGTCGGACTGCTCTCACCGCGCATTACCATATAACGACTAACGGTAGAAAAGGAAAGAACCTCTTTACGTTCTTTAGGATCAGCATGTACAAAAACCATCATGGGAAGCAACACGGATTCAACCACTTTACGGCGGTCACTCCATTGATGTACTTCTTGCTGGACTGGTACAAAATTTTCAATCCCTATTTTATCTAAACGCTCGGCTACTTTCTTTTCATGATGCATACGGACCAGAGCGACATACCAGCGTTTAGAGTGTGCTACGCCTTCCCCTGTCCCAATACTAGGCCCAGCACTTAAAGTTTCTTTCGTTAGAATCATACTTTTTTTACCCCTTATTTTTCCGTTACTTCTTAGGTAACGGATAAGGTACTCATTCACAGAAAAACAGATGAAAGCAGAAAAACATGGACAGGAACTGCCTACAAAGATGTTTTTCTAACCTACGTGAAGGGAAAACATCTTTGGAAACAGAGTACAGGAATTTCAGGCATGATCAAACAGAATCATCATGTCCTGATATATTTTTGTTGCATATTTCAACAATTCAGAAAAAAAAGAAGATTTTACTTGTTTACTATTTGTATTTTTGCATATCTTTGCACCGAATAATTATCCGTTACCTAAGAAGTAACAGATACATTTCGCCCTTGATTTCTAACATTTTATCGTTAATCATCTACCTAAACGATAGTTTCTAATGTAAGATAAATTCCCTTTATTTACCTCTGTACGTTCTCTTAGCTCAAAACCTTTTAAATAGATTTGTGTGGTTTTTATTGATTTATGTCCCAATGATTCACTAATCATTTCAATTGGCACTCCACGATACTTGGCTGTCGTTGCCCAGGAATGACGAAGTGTGTAAGAAGAAACGGGAGAATTCAAGCGTAAAGCCCTCGCCAAATCCTTCAAACGATTATTGAATCTCCGAAGAGCAGACTGATATTCACGGTATGCCCTTTCATCCTTTCGTTTCTTGTTACCGCAAAGTATGTCGAACAGATAGTTCGGACAATCGGGAATGGGTTCCTGATTACTTCGGAGTTGATTAATCATCCCCCTGGCAGTATCAAGTACTTCCACGCTCATGGGAGTTTTCGTCTTGATTCGATTATAGCGTAATACACTCTGATCTAAAGCTGATTTTTCCAGATGCGCTAAATCGGCGAATGACATTCCACAAAACTGGAACATCAGGGCGGCAATAGTTTGTGTGCGACGTAAACGCTCCGATTTGGGATCCTCATACAGAAGTTTGTGCAATTCACCGGCAGGCAAAGCTTTCTTTTGCCGGACATCCACGCCTGTATAAACATCATGAAATAATCGGGGAACATAAGGGGCACTACCCGCTTCCACTCCCCGATTGTAAATACTACGAAGCATACGCATATACGTAGAAATCGTATTGGGCTTCAAACCACACTCATAAAGATACTGACTATAACGTCGTAAACGTCCTTTGGTGACCTGTCTGAACGACATATTCAACGTACCGCAAAACTTACTGAAAGAATAAAGGGCATTCTTATAGACGTGCGCAGTAGAATAGCGCCCCTCCTTTCGTAAACGATTGATGTAGTTCTCACCACATCGACTAAATCCATTTTTATTCATCATTTGCATCACTAGTTATTTTATATATATACTATTTGGCAAGCGACAAAAGAACAAATCTTTTTGTACGTTCAATTTCACTTTCCAGATATTATTTTTAGAATTAACACATATTTAACCAACGTTAAAATTAGTAGATTATGAAAAGTAAAAATGCCAAAAAAGGTAGTAAAAACGACAAGGTAAAAAGAAATGTCCAAACAATGAAAAAAGCCCCCAGGAGGCATTCAAGGGAAGAAATCATCAGTGAAGAAGAACTGGATAACAGAATAGCAATCGATGGAGATATCCGTCTTTATTTCACCATGTATTTAAAAATCTTTATTGATGGACATTTCCGCCATCCCAAGAAAAGAAAGCTGATAAATCTAGCCCAATATATCTATGACCAAAAAGTATTATACATCCACAAACACGATGGCTATAAGTTAATGGAACTTAGCAGTATACATGCTGAATTGGGGGCATTGAGAAAACCTGTTGAAGAAGAGTACATGAAAGAAAAAAAGGAAAAAAGAGAACAAGCTGAAAAGATCAAAAGCAAGTACTAAAAAAAATAATGGGACAGTTGGAATATAAGGCTTACCTTCGCCGCCGTTTTCAACCGGTCGAAAACTTACAGATTTTCTCTTAAAAAAATAGTGACGGTATGCTATCGTTATAGCGTCACTATAATGAAAGGATAGTGACGCTATGACAACAACATACCGTCACTATCTATAAGGGAAGATTTACGCTCAAACAGATTATTTTTCATAATTAAAAACAGAAGAAAATGAGACAAAAAATCAGGAAGAGTAAGTTAGAAGCTTGCAAATTAGTATGGAAAAAACGTATTACTGCTGAAAAGGGGATTTCGGATAAATGCGCAGAGAGAATTGTACAAGAGTGTATTAGACTAATAGAACGCATGTTGTATGGAAATGCAATGATCGCTTTTCATAGGCAGGATGGCACATTCTGCCTGGAAAAAGGAACACTAGTAGGATATGAAAAATTCTTTCATAGAAAATTCAATATCACAGCAAAACAAGAGTCTATTGTCTATTGGAGTGAAGAACAAAAAGGATGGAGAAGATTTATGATCGGGAACCTGATGGAGTGGAAAGCTATTGTATAACTTAGATTAAAATATATTTAACAATGAATATGATTAACAAAGGGATACCTTATTTCCCGACACCGGCAAACTTCTTTGACGAAGAAGTGATGGAACTATTAGAAGCTAAATTTGGAGTGTTAGCTTCTTACATTGTCATGCGATTGCTTTGCAAAATATATAAAGAGGGATATTATATCTCTTGGGGAAAGGAACAAAACCTGATTTTTGTCCGTAAAGTAGGCGGCGGGATTAAAGAGGATATGATGGAAAAGATTGTCGATCTGTTATTGGAGAAAGGATTTTTCCATAAGGAAACCTACGAAAAATACGGCATACTCACTTCGGAACAGATTCAAAGGGTGTGGTTTGAAGCTACTACACGAAGGAAAATTGATTTCTCCCAACTACCTTATTTATTAGAGACCAAGAAGAAAAAAGGGATGCAAAAAGAAGAGTTGAACGCGGAAAATGCAGACATTTTTGAAACTCAAGAGGAGGTGAGTCAAGAAAATGCAGACATTTCTCGACAAACTAAACTAAAGGAAACTAAACTAAATCATGAAGAAGAAGAAACCAACGTTGTTTCGATTGAAATTCCGGGGTATGCCTACAATCTGGCTACACACAACATAGCAGGATTGATGGAGAGCCTGGACAACCATAAAGTGACTGACCCAAAAGAGAAACAGACGATTCTCCGGCTATCGGACTATGGCAGGAAAGGCACCCAAGTGTGGAAACTGCTCTCCAATACAGCCTGGAGCAAAATCGGAGCACCGGGGAAATATATCATTGCAGCGTTAGCCAGCGGACGGAAATAAACCGACTGATTAAAAGCTGATAAAAAAGGTACGAAAAATCTGTGCTTTTCACAAATTCTTCGTACCTTTACGCTCCGGTAAAACAAGTTCTATCCACATAAAAGATAACAAAATGGAAAACAGAAGTTTAGTAACCATTGCCGAACATTCTAAAGAAAAAATCCTCTACATGCTCGAAATGGCGAAGCAGTTTGAAATGAACCCCAATCGCCGGTTATTACAAGGAAAGGTTGTAGCAACCCTGTTCTTTGAACCTTCTACCCGTACCCGCTTGAGTTTTGAAACAGCTGCCAACCGTCTCGGTGCACGAGTAATCGGATTCTCTGACCCCAAAGCTACCAGCTCTTCTAAAGGGGAAACACTTAAAGACACGATCATGATGGTGAGCAACTATGCAGATATTATCGTCATGCGACACTATCTCGAAGGAGCTGCACGGTATGCCAGCGAAGTAGCCCCGGTGCCCATTGTCAACGCAGGTGACGGAGCCAACCAGCACCCGTCGCAGACGATGCTCGATCTCTACTCTATCTACAAGACACAAGGAACGCTGGAAAATCTGAACATTTTCCTGGTGGGTGACTTGAAATACGGCCGCACCGTACATTCTTTGCTGATGGCGATGCGACACTTTAATCCGACTTTCCACTTCATCGCTCCCGAAGAGCTGAAAATGCCGGAAGAATACAAACTTTACTGTAAAACGCACCAAATAAAATACGTTGAACATACGGATTTTACCGAAGAGATCATCGCTGACGCCGATATTCTGTACATGACCCGTGTGCAACGCGAACGTTTCACCGACCTGATGGAATATGAACGGGTGAAGAATGTATATATTCTCCGTAATAAAATGCTGGAGAACACACGTCCGAACCTGCGTATCCTGCACCCGCTTCCCCGTGTCAACGAAATAGCTTACGATGTGGATGACAATCCGAAAGCATATTATTTCCAACAGGCACAAAACGGTCTGTATGCCCGCGAAGCAATCCTTTGCGATGTATTAGGTATCACATTAGATGACGTTAAAAACGATATTTTATTATGAGCGAAAATAAACAAGAATTGCAAGTAGCTGCCCTGAAAAACGGGACAGTGATTGACCATATCCCATCCGAAAAGCTCTTTACCGTAGTGCAACTGCTCGGTGTGGAACAGATGACTAGCAATATCACTATCGGATTCAACCTCGACAGTAAGAAACTAGGTAAAAAAGGGATCATCAAGATTGCAGATAAATTCTTCTGCGACGAAGAGATTAACCGTATTTCAGTAGTTGCCCCGCACGTCAAGCTGAATATCATCCGCAATTACGAAGTAGTGGAAAAGAAAGAGGTGAAAATGCCGGATGAACTTCGGGGCATCGTGAAATGTGCCAATCCGAAATGTATCACCAACAACGAACCGATGGCCACTATCTTTCATGTGATAGATAAAGATAATTGTATCGTAAAATGCCATTATTGCGAGAAAGAGCAGAAACGTGAAGAGATTACAATCCTCTGAATAAACGTATAGGCCTATGAAACAGGACTGGAAACCAGGAACGATGATCTATCCGCTGCCGGCTGTACTGGTCAGCTGCGGAAAGGAAGAAAGCGAATATAATATGTTCACAGTAGCATGGACGGGTACGATTTGTACAAACCCGCCCATGTGTTATATATCCGTACGTCCGGAACGCCATTCTTATGACATTATCAAAAAAAACATGGAGTTTGTCATCAACCTGACAACGAAAGATATGGCTTTTGCCACCGACTGGTGCGGAGTTCGTTCGGGACGTGATTATCATAAATTTGATGAGATGAAGCTGACACCCGGACAGTGTACGGTGGTCAGTGCTCCGTTGATTGAAGAATCTCCTCTTTGCATTGAATGCCGTGTGAAAGAAATCATCTCTCTCGGCTCACACGATATGTTTATCGCTGACGTAGTAAATGTGCGTGCGGACGACCGGAACCTGAATCCTGAAACCGGAAAGCTGGAACTGGCCGAAGCCAATCCGCTGGTATATGTGCACGGAGGATATTATAATCTGGGAGAGAAAATCGGTAAATTCGGTTGGAGTGTAGAAAAGAAGAAATCATAAAAAGTGCGATATTGCCATGAATATGCTGCGTAAATTCATCCTTCCCGGTTTATTAGCCATAGCCTGCACGGCTGTCGGCCAGAACTATAACGCAGAAAAAGTAGACCGCCCCAATACAAAAAAAATAAATATCGGTATCAAGGCGGGATTCAACTCTTCCATGTTCATGGTGTCTGAACTGAAAATTAAGGATGTAACTATCGATGAGGTGCAGAATAACTACAAGATAGGTTATTTCGGCGCCCTCTTTATGCGCATCAACATGAAGAAGCATTTCATTCAGCCGGAAGTGTCCTATAATGTAAGCAAATGTGAGATATCTTTCGATAAGCTCGGTTCACAGCATCCTGCCATCGAGCCTGATTATGCTTCGGTGCAATCGGTGTTGCACAGTGTGGATTTCCCTATTTTATACGGCTATAATGTGGTGAAAAAAGGGCCTTACGGAATGTCTATCTTCGCAGGCCCCAAACTTCGCTACTTATGGGGAAAGCACAATGAAATCACTTTTAAGAATTTCGACCAGAAAGGGATTCACGAAAGGCTGTATCCGTTTAATGTCAGTGCAGTGATCGGTGTAGGCGTCAACATCTCCCGTATCTTTTTCGATTTCCGCTACGAACAAGGCATCGGAAATATCTCCAAGTCCATCATTTACGACAATATCAATTCTGATGGCAGCACAGGAGTGAGCAACATTATTTTCCGTCGCCGCGACAGTGCATTAAGTTTTTCGCTGGGATTCATCCTTTAAGAATAAAATATCATTAAATCCGGCTTTTTACTAACATTTTTCTTGTACTTCCTTCATTCTTTATTTATTTTCATTAACTTTGTGCGCTTAAAATAGGTATCTCGAATTAGAAATTTAATCTTACTTATAAAAGAATGAAAAGAGACGACATCATTTTCGACATCATCGAAAAAGAGCATCAACGTCAGTTGAAAGGAATCGAGCTTATTGCATCAGAAAATTTTGTGAGTGACCAGGTTATGCAGGCAATGGGTTCTTGCCTGACTAACAAGTACGCAGAAGGTTATCCCGGCAAACGTTATTACGGAGGTTGCGAAGTAGTAGACCAAAGCGAACAAATCGCTATCGACCGCCTGAAAGAAATTTTTGGCGCTGAATGGGCAAACGTACAACCACACTCGGGAGCACAAGCTAATGCTGCTGTTTTCCTCGCAGTTCTGAATCCGGGCGACAAATTCATGGGATTAAATCTTGCACACGGCGGACACCTTTCTCATGGCTCACTGGTAAACACTTCTGGTATCATCTATACTCCTTGCGAATATAACCTGAATCAGGAAACTGGACGCGTTGACTACGACCAGATGGAAGAAGTCGCTCTACGTGAGAAACCGAAAATGATTATCGGTGGTGGTTCTGCATACTCTCGTGAATGGGATTACAAACGTATGCGTGAAATCGCCGACAAAGTAGGCGCTATCCTGATGATCGACATGGCTCACCCTGCCGGCCTGATCGCTGCCGGAGTGCTCGAAAATCCGGTTAAATATGCACATATCGTCACTTCTACTACACATAAAACACTTCGCGGACCTCGTGGTGGTGTCATCATGATGGGTAAGGATTTCCCCAATCCATGGGGTAAGACCACTCCGAAAGGTGAGATCAAGATGATGTCTCAATTACTGGATTCTGCCGTATTCCCGGGAATCCAAGGCGGACCGTTGGAACATGTAATTGCTGCTAAAGCAGTTGCTTTCGGTGAAATCCTGCAACCTGAATTTAAGGAATATGCTAAACAAGTACAAAAGAACGCTGCTGTACTTGCACAGGCTTTAATCGACCGTGGTTTTACCATCGTTTCCGGTGGTACAGACAACCACTCTATGTTGGTCGACCTGCGTAGCAAATATCCCGAACTGACAGGTAAAGTGGCAGAAAAAGCATTGGTTTCTGCCGATATTACTGTTAACAAGAACATG
Source organism: Bacteroides celer (assembly GCF_002632415.2). Lineage (NCBI taxonomy): Bacteria > Pseudomonadati > Bacteroidota > Bacteroidia > Bacteroidales > Bacteroidaceae > Bacteroides > Bacteroides celer. Next base: position 3,231,569 of record NZ_CP178209.1, read on the forward strand.
GTTCCGTTTGACAGCCGTTCAGCTTTCCAGACTTCCGGTATCCGTTTGGGTACTCCTGCTATCACAACTCGTGGTGCAAAAGAAGATTTGATGCTCGAAATTGCTGAAATGATCGAGACTGTATTGTCTAACGTAGAAAATGAGGAAGTTATTGCACAAGTACGTGCACGTGTCAATGAGACAATGAAGAAATATCCTCTTTTTGCTTATTAAAAAACGATTTCAAAGCTAATAGCTTCACTGTTATCAGCTTTATTTCTTATTTATAAGGTCTGCTCTTTGTGAAAGGAGCAGGCTTTTTTTATTTATTAACGGTCCCGCCCGAACCATCTGTCCATATTTTCGTTTTTCTTACTATAAAAGAAATATATGATGTCATATATCACTCATAGCAAGGACGAATTCAACCGTACAGTGTGCAAGAAGAGAAAACAGAAGCGCACTGGACTCTATATACAGTCATCCCCGTCTTTCCACATTTTATTTCATAGGGAAAGACGGGTATATATTTTAGCTCAATCCTTCTATTTCTCCATCCACAATATCGATGTGCAATGCCTGCGGCTCCTTGGGTAATCCCGGCATACGAAGAATTTCTCCGGCAATGGCTACAATCATTTCAGCTCCGTTATTGATAACAATATCTTTAATATGGAACTCGAAGTTGTTTACCGCACCATAAATCTTTGGATCGGCAGAAAATGAATATTGTGTTTTCGCAATACAAACCGGATAATGAGTAATTCCCATTTTCTCGATCAGTTTGATACGGTTGCGGGCAATACTGCTATAAGTAATAACGCTGGCTCCGTAAATATTAGTGGCTACCTTTTCAATCTTCTGCTGTATGCTATCTTCTTCTTTATAAGTGTAGCGTAAAGATTCGGACGGATTGTTCTCTATGGTATCTACTACCAGACGGGCCATATCTACTGCTCCCTCTCCTCCTTCACTGAACGCATTGTTGATGGTAAAACCGACTCCCAACTGTTCGCAATGTTCACGCAGCAATTCCATTTCTTCATCGGTGTCGGACGCAAACTTATTGAAAGCTACGATAACCGTCTGACCGAATGAACGAAGATTGCGAACATGTTTGTCCAGATTACGCAATCCTTCTTTCAGTCCTTCCATATTCGGCTCTTTGATACGGTCGAGACTGACACCTCCGTGCATCTTTAATCCTTGTGCCGTAGCGACAATCACCGTGAGACGTGGTTGGAGTCCGCTCTTGCGGCATTTGATATTATAGAATTTTTCTGCACCGAGATCGGCACCGAATCCAGCTTCTGTTATTACATAATCACCGAAAGACATTGCCAATTTAGTGGCCAGAATAGAGTTACAACCATGTGCGATATTAGCAAACGGACCACCATGTACAAAAGCAGCGGTTCCTTCGGTAGTCTGCACTAAATTAGGATGGATAGCATCTTTCAACAACACGGTGATGGCTCCTGCCACTCCCAAATCTTTCACAGTAAAAGGTTGGTCGTCATACGTGAAGCCCAACAGGATATTTTCAATACGGCGACGCAGATCACTCACATCTTTGGAAAGGCAAAGAATTGCCATAATCTCCGAAGCAGGAGTAATATCGAAACCGGACTCTTGGGTAATCCCGTTCGATTTAGGTCCGAGGCCGACAACGATGCTGCGCAACGAACGGTCGTTCACGTCAAGCACTCTCCGCCAAAGAATTTCTTTCAGTCCAAAGCCCTTTGCCTGATTCTGATAAAGATAATTGTCGAGTAAAGCAGAAATCATGTTATGAGCAGAAGTGATGGCATGAAAATCCCCTGTAAAATGGAGGTTAATTTTGTCCATCGGAAGCACTTGTGCATATCCCCCACCGGCTGCTCCTCCCTTCATTCCGAAACATGGACCGAGAGACGGCTCGCGAAGAGCGACAATCGCATTCTTTCCAATTTTATTCAATCCCAAAGCGAGACCGATAGATACTGTAGTTTTGCCAATGCCCGCTTTGGTTGCTGTGATAGCAGTTACCAGAATGAGATTGCTTTTCTTCACTTTCTCTTCATCAATCAGTTGTTCGGGGATCTTTGCTATGTAGCGGCCATAATTCTCCACTTCCTCGCGAGGGATTCCGATACCTTCGGCAACTTGCTTAATCTTCTTCAGCTCAATACTGCGAGCTATTTCTATGTCTGATTTCATACAGAATATGATTAGTTTTATTTTTGAAGGAACAAAAGTATAACAAAAAAGCGAAATAGAGAAATTTAAAGTTCGGCGGATATTATATCTCTATTTTTCATAACACAACAAACTCTTTTTACGCTATAACTATTGTAAATGACATAACCTAAAACAACAACTTAATTATGGAATGGATTATTAATCAACTAAGGGTACATCCTGAACTTGCTATTTTCCTGACGCTCTTTGCCGGGTTCTGGCTTGGCAGACTCAAAATAGGGAAATTCTCCTTGGGGACAGTCACCAGCGTTCTGCTGGTCGGAGTATTGGTCGGACAACTGAATATCACTGTAGATGGTCCGATGAAAGCTGTGTTCTTTCTGCTTTTCTTATTTGCCGTTGGCTATAAGGTAGGTCCGCAGTTTTTCCGCGGATTGAAGAAAGACGGCCTGCCACAAGTGGGATTTGCCGTACTGATGTGTATTGTCAGTCTGGTAGCCCCGTGGATACTGGCCAAAATCATGGGATATCATGTAGGAGAAGCTGCCGGACTGTTGGCAGGCTCACAAACAATATCCGCCGTTATCGGCGTGGCAAGCGATACGATCAACCAGCTGGGAATCAGCGATGCACAGAAAGCCACGTTCATCAATGCAATTCCGGTAGCGTATGCCGTAACTTATATTTTCGGAACGGCCGGTTCGGCGTGGATTCTGGCTTCTCTCGGCCCTAAAATGCTGGGTGGACTAGATAAGGTGAAGGCTGACTGCAAGGAATTGGAGGCTCAAATGGGAACATCGGAAGCTGACGAACCCGGATTTTCCCCGGCTCTTCGTCCGGTTGTGTTCCGTGCTTATAAAATCACCAATGAATGGTTTGACAAAGGAAAGAAAGTCAGTGAACTCGAAGCTTATCTATGTAAAAATGATAAACGGCTGTTTGTAGAACGGATTCGTCAAAAAAGAGTGGTGAATCCGTTTCATTTCGTCTTTATTTTTGGAATACGACAAAATACGGTAGAAAAAATGGAAATTTGCGTTATCACTGGCTTATCTAGTGTTATTTAGTCTTATCAAAGAGAAGAATAAGAATAGTTTCCTATTATCTTTGTCAGTATGAAATTACCACTAAAACATATCGTCATACTGGTTATCTGCTCGTTAATCGGAATCTTTGTTTATCAAGCTTATTGGTTGACAGGGCTTTACCGGTCGATGAAGATGGAAATGGAGAGCAATATCAGAGATGCGATGCGGACGAGTGACTTTAACGAGGTCGTGCTCCGGGTAAATGATTTGCAAAAAGATAATGTGGAACACGGTTCGCTGACGGTATCAGCCGGATATGATGCGGACGGCAATTCATTAGTGACTAAACAAACGATTTCTTATACGGATAGTAGCCGTCAGGATACGATACACTCCCGGACAGAAACAACCACGGATACGGTAAAGGCCGTTGGTAACGCTCCGGAAGATTCTACACCTGTTGCAAGTAGCGAGAACGGGCTGGATGTGTTATTGAAAAAGCAAGATTCGCTAAAGGAGCTGTTAATGAGTATTCAGCAGGGTATTCATTCGGGGGTGGACACTTATATAGATGTCAACCTGCAGCGATATGACAGTTTGCTCACCCATGTGATGAAAGAGCATAATCTCTCTATTCCTCATCACACTCTTTTGATTTATACCGGGATCAGTGCCGATTCTTCCATTGTATATACCGATACATTAGGTATTGCGGGAGATAGCAGTTATATCCCCAGTCCCAAGGCAATCCGCTATGACTATGAATTTAATATGCATCACAGCCAACGCTACCAACTGGTGTTCGAGCCGATCAATTCATTGGTGTTAAAGCAGATGACAGGTATTCTGGTCACTTCATTTGTAATTCTTCTGATTCTCGGATTCTCTTTCTGGTTCCTTATCCGGACGCTTCTGAAACAGAAAACGCTGGATGAAATGAAAAGTGATTTTACCAATAATATCACGCACGAATTAAAGACTCCCATTGCCGTAGCCTATGCGGCTAATGACGCATTACTGAACTTTAACCAGGCGGAAGAGAAAAGCAAGCGCGACCAGTATCTACGCATCAGTCAGGAGCAGTTGCAAAGGCTTAGCGGGCTGGTGGAACAGATTTTATCCATGGGAATGGAGCGTCGCAAAACGTTTCGTTTGCATCCGGAGGAAATCAACCTGAAGGAGTTGATTACTCCGCTCATGGAGCAGCACCAGCTAAAAGCGGACAAGCCTGTACATATCGAATTGGATATTCAACCGGAAACGCTTGTCATTGTAGCCGACCGTACGCATTTCAGCAACATCATCAGTAACCTGATAGATAATGCAGTGAAATACTCGAAAGAGGAAGCCGAATTGTCTATTTCCTGCCGACAGACTGGGGGGACAGTAACCGTCAGCGTTACCGACCGGGGAATCGGGATTCCACTTGATAAACAAAAGCACATATTTGATAAATTCTACCGGGTCCCGACGGGTAATCTTCATAATATAAAAGGTTACGGACTAGGACTGTTCTACGTAAAGAGCATGGTCGAAAAACATGGAGGGACTATCACCGTAAAAAGTGAACCGGACAAAGGAAGCACTTTTACCATTACTTTATAAACCCATAAAATCATGAGTAAAAACAAAATTACCGTATTACTGGTAGAAGACGAACAGACGCTCGCCATGATTATCAAGGATACACTTGAAGAAAATGATTTTATCATTCATACGGCGAATGACGGTGAGGAAGGGCTAAGCCTTTTCTTCGAACTTCATCCGGATGTACTTGTAGCCGATGTGATGATGCCGAAAATGGATGGCTTTGAAATGGTACGTCGCATCCGCCAGACGGATAAACAGACTCCTGTCTTATTCCTGACTGCCCGTTCGGCCATCAATGATGTGGTGGAGGGGTTTGAACTCGGAGCGAACGATTACCTGAAAAAGCCTTTCGGTATACAAGAGCTGATTATCCGAATCAAAGCACTGATGGGAAAGGCTTTTCTCTTCACTGAGAACAAGGTTGCCAATCATTTTGAGATAGGAAGTTATCTGTTTGATCCTGTTGCACAAACTTTATTACACGCAGGAACGAGACAGGAACTCTCTCATCGTGAATCGGAAGTCTTGAAACGGCTTTGCGAGAACCGGAATCAGGTGGTCAACACGCAGGATGTCTTGCTCGAACTTTGGGGAGACGACAGTTTTTTCAATTCCCGAAGCTTGCATGTGTTCATTACCAAATTGCGGCATAAGCTCTCGCAAGATGAACAGATACGTATTGTCAATGTACGGGGAATCGGTTATAAACTGATTGTCAACTAAACTCTTTAACACCGCAAAGTGCCATGAATAATAGACTACCGCATTTGCACAACAGTTTTTTTCTAAGAAAACATAACGGAAGCGGATAGTCAGGTGGAAATTATCTATCTTTGTAGTAAATCAACCTTTACGAAGATGAAAAAACTGATTCTATTTCTTTCGCTGATATTATCGGTCGGTTTTGCATCCGCACAGTCGGAAATTCCTTCCGATAGTATTCGTCGTGCTCCATCTACCAATATCAAGGAGTTTGGTGGTTTTCTACTGGATATGGGGTTAATGAACGTAGCAACTCCCGAACTTCCCAAGTTTAATTTAGATATGCCTAATATGACGAAAGATTATAATCAGCTCTTTCGTTTAAACACGGATATTACCTATTCTCAAGGATTCACCGACTCTTTTTCTTCGTCTTCTTACTCCGGGTTTGCCGGTTTTGGATACGGATATGGTTGGGGATTGTCTTCTTCTCCACAGTTTATGCAGATGGGATCTTTCAAACTGAAAAACGGAATGAGAATCAATACTTACGGAGATTACAACAAGGATGGCTGGCGGGTGCCTAACCGTAGCGCTATGCCTTGGGAAAGGAATAATTTCCGGGGAGCGTTCGAACTGAAATCTGCCAATGGTAATTTCGGAATACGAATTGAGGTGCAGCAAGGAAGAAATGTTCCTTATTAAATAATAATTAGGCACGGATTACACGTATGTCACGGTCTTTAGGGTTATCATTGCTGAAAAATAACCGCGTTAATCCGTGTAATCCGTGCCTAAAAAATAGCAATTAATTAGTGGCAGGTACTTATTAAAATCAGGAAAATCAGAAGGCTTTGTCTGCCGCACTGATTGCATTGGCTATACGGTCACACCACGAATCAAATTCCGGGTCGGGTGTTTGAGTTTCCGGATGAGAAAGCATATAATGTACAGCTTGCCGCAATCCGTCCGCCATGGAGATATGGCATATAAAATCCGGGACGAGCCGCTTTATCTTCGAATTATCGAAAACAACCGTAGCTGCTTTATCTCCTAAGAGTTCCCCCCTGAAATCATAATGATCGCTATGTTTGGTAAGGAAATCGGATGCCACGTGCAATGCGTTCAGAGGTTTGTCTAACGCATCGGCGATTGTCTGGTAAATCTGATTCCAAGTCATACTTTCATCGGTAGTGATATGAAAAGCGTTACCAATAGCATGTGGATTCGCCATCAGTCCGACATAGCCTTTGGCAAAATCTTTGGAGTGAGTCAGTGTCCACAAAGAGGAGCCATCACCGGGAATAATGACAGGTTTTCCGTCAAGAATCCGTTTGAGAATCTGCCAGTTTCCCTTATCTCCATGTACGGCTACGGGAGGTTTGGTTCCGTTATAGGTATGGCTGGGACGAACGATGGTCACCGGAAAACCACTTGTCCGGTAGGCTGACATCAATACCTCTTCCGCTTCTATCTTGTTTCTGGAATACTGCCAGTAGGGATTGACCAGAGGAGTGCTTTCGGTAATGCGATAATCGGTTAATGGCTTTTGATAGGCAGAGGCACTGCTGATAAAGATGTATTGCCGCGTTTTATTCTGAAACAGGCGGATATCACGCTTTACGTCTTCTGCCGTATAACCGATGAATTGCGCAACCACATCGTAATGTTCAAGTGCGATGGCTTTTGCCACAGCTTCTTCATCATTAATATCCGCAATGATACTGTGAATTCCTTCCGGCATTTTTTTTGAGCCGCGGTTAAGGAGAGTAATCTCCCACCCTCTCTGTTGCGCCAATGCAACTACATCTGTACTGATAGTACCCGTTCCTCCAATGAATAATGCTTTCATAAAACCTGTTTTTTTATATTCTCCGGAGCAAATATATCAATTCCATGACTTACTTCCAGCAATCATTGCCATTTATTTTTCCTCCCGCAAGTTTATGTAGTATACAGATTACTGATTCTTGTACCCTTATTACTGATTTGAGGAATGAAATAAAAAAGATACCTCCAAATGTTTTATCTTTGTATCAGATTAATAACAAAGCATATGGATGAAATAACAAAAATTGAAACCGTCGATCAGTATGACCAGTTGTTTGGACTGGAGACATTGCACCCTTTAGTTAATGTAATCGACTTCTCAAAAGCTACCAAGTCGGTTGAGTATATCCGTATGAACATCGGATTCTATTGTTTGTTCCTGAAAGATGCCAAATGCGGGGATCTCAAATACGGACGCAAGAATTACGATTATCAGGAAGGAACGGTTGTCTGCATGGCACCAGGACAAGTGAGCGGAATAGACATCCGTAACCGAACGGCTCCCCGTACCAAGTCGATTGGGGTTTTATTCCACCCCGATTTAATCCGTGGAACTTCATTAGGACAGAATATCAAAAACTATACTTTTTTCTCTTACGAGGTAAATGAGGCATTGCATCTTTCAGATCAGGAAAGAGAAATCGTAACCGATTGCATACATAAAATCCGGCTCGAACTGGAGCATACTATCGATAAGCATAGCAAGCAACTTATCGTGCGGAATATCGAACTGCTACTGGATTACTGTATGCGTTTCTACGAACGGCAGTTCATTACACGCAATCAGGCGAATAAAGATATAGTCGTTAAATTCGAGCAATTACTGGACGAATATTTCCAAAATCAGGTGGCAATGACCGAAGGACTGCCATCCGTGAAATACTTTGCAGACAAGGCATGCCTCTCTCCTAATTATTTCGGAGACCTGATAAAGAAGGAAACCGGAAAAACGGCACAGGAATATATCCAGTGCCGGATTATCGAACTGGCCAAAGAAAGAATACTGGAAGGTGTTCAAACTGTCAGCCAGGTAGCTTATGAACTGGGATTTCAATATCCACAGCACTTCAGCCGGTTATTTAAAAAGCATGTCGGCTGCACCCCGAACGAATATAAACAAAAAAACTAGACGTATTTTAGATACAGGAGTCTCAACATCATGGGAGATAAAGTACTCAAAATAGGAACCGTGCATCAATGCAATTGTTGCCTGGGGAGTAAGACACTACACCCGCTGGTAAGTGTCATTGATCTCTCAAAGGCTGACTTGTCAGCTCATACGGGCATCAAGTTCGACTTTTATACGATTCTATTGAGTGAGTGTAAATGTGAAGCGTATATGTATGGTCACCAGTATTATGATTTTTCGGATGGTACTTTGCTCTGCCTTAGTCCCGGAGAGTCTATCAATATGAAGGAAAACAGTAAGAATTTTCCCTCCAAAGGATGGATATTGGCTTTTCATCCCGATCTGATTTGTGGCACTCCGCTCGGACTTAATATACATAACTATACTTTCTTCTCTTATCTGCCTGAAGAAGCATTACATATATCTTTGCGCGAGAAACAAATCATTCTGGAGTTTATGGATAAAATAAACCAGGAACTCGAACGTTGCATTGACCGACATAGCAAGAAGATAGTTTCCAAGTATATAGAACTATTGCTGGATTACTGTATCCGTTTCTACGAACGCCAATTCATTACACGTAATGAAGCGAATAAAACGATTATCAAACAATTCGATAAAATCATAAATAACCATTTTGAAACGAAACAGGTACCGACTGTCGATATACTTTCACATAAGTATTGCGCGAACCTGCTTCATTTGTCTCCTGAATATTTCAACGACTTACTGGAGTATGAAACGGGGAAATCATTTAAAGAGTATATCGAGTTCAAACGCTTCGAGATTGCCAAAGATTGGTTGGTGAATACTGATAAAACAATCAATCAGATAACGCAAGAGCTGGGTTTTCAGAATCCACAGTATTTCAGCCGGTTATTTAAGAAAATCACAGGTTGTTCTCCGAATGATTTCAGGATGCCTAATTGAAAGTATATGTCAAAGGGATTAGAGGAAGATAAAGCAATCAAAAAGTCTTAATAAAAATTGAATTGGAATATCAAATTCTTAATCTATGTTATGAAACATACTTTTTTTCTTGGATTATTTGCTAAGTTGCCAAAAGTATGTACCTTTGCAATGTGTTTTTCATAGTATTAGATTTAAGGTTAACAAAGGTTGGAGCAAGGCGTTGCTCCTTTTTTTATGTCCATATGCTAGATACTCCTTTAAACATGGCATGACATTATCCCTTAATCACTGCCATTGGAGCCAGCTCCATCAACGGTTTCACCAAGTCCCGCTCATTCGCTATCACTTGCGCAATATCTTTATAAGCTCCCGGTGCTTCATCCAGTTCGTTCTGCGAACGAAGTCCGTGAATGATACCTTGCTGATCCATTCTCTCCTTCTCTTCATCCAGTGACAAACGGCGACAGGCATCCTTTCTTCCCATTAATCGACCTGCACCATGCGAACAGCTTTTGAAACTCTCCGGATTACCCAGTCCCTCAACAATATAAGACTTGGTACCCATAGATCCGGGGATAATACCGATCTCGCCCTCATAGGCACGCGTAGCACCTTTTCGGTGTACAATCACATCCTGATCGAAGTGATTCTCCCAAGCTGCATAGTTGTGGGCAATATTAATCATAGGATCAAAGTCCGTTTCAGGTTTCACTGCCTGGATGGCTTCACAAATACGAGTCATCATCAACTGACGGTTGGCAAAGGCAAAGGCCACACAGTAATTCATTTCACGGAAATAATCCTTTGCCATCTGTGTCTCCATTGGCAGGTAAGCTAGTCCCGATACCATTTCAGAATACCATTTCTCATTCCAATATTGCGCAATCTTATTATAGTGATTGGCAACCTTCAAACCAATGTTACGGCTTCCGGAGTGAATCATCACCCAAACATCAGACGTTGCGGTATCCCTGATCCTGCTTTTTATTCTGATGATCGAATCCCAAAGGAACAACTGCACGAATCTTCGACATAATGGAAGTCAAATCCGTATAACTAAAATCTTCCGCTTTTAGATTCGTTTTAATCGCACACATACCACAACCGATATCCACTCCCACAGCATTGGGAACAATCACGCCATTGGTAGCCAACACACCGCCAATAGGCATTCCTTTTCCCGCATGCGCATCAGGCATGATGGCAATATGTTTAAATGCAAAAGGCAGTGAAGTCAAATCCATAATCTGCGACATACAAGAGTCCTCTACTTCATCCAACCAAAGTTTAGCGGGTAAACGTGTTCCCATAATTACTTTTTCCATACATCTTTTCTTTTATCAATTCATATAAATCTCGTTATCGGGAGCAAAGTAAGAAGGGAAGTACGAAATCTATTTGCGTAGTTGATATTATTTTTTATTTTTGTAGAAATAATCTATAACATCTATATATAGAACCTAATGAAGAAGATATTAATTATCGGCGCCAACGGATTCACCGGACGCCAGATTGTAAATGATTTATCTGCTTGTAAACAATACAAGCTGACGGGCTGCTCCCTGCATCCGGATATTCTTCCCAATAACGCGGAGGATTATCGTTTCATCGAAACAGATATACGGAATGAAGCGGACGTTAGGCATCTCTTCAAAGAGGTTCAACCCGATGTAATCATTAATTGCTCCGCCCTGTCCGTGCCGGACTATTGCGAAACGCATCACGAAGAAGCCTATCTTACCAATGTTACTGCAGTAGGCCAACTGGCTGATTTATGCGAAGAATACAAAAGCCGGTTCATTCATTTATCTACTGACTTTGTTTTTGATGGAAAGATAAACAAAGCTGCCGGGCTGTTATATACAGAAAAAGACCTCCCTGCCCCGGTCAACTACTACGGATATACCAAATGGAAAGGAGAAGAGAGGGTGGCAGAAACTTGCAGCAGTTATGCCATTGTCCGTGTAGAAATCGTTTATGGCAAAGCACTACCGGGACAACATGGTAATATTGTACAGCTAGTAATGAACCGTCTGAAAGCCGGACAAGAAATACGTGTCGTATCCGATCAATGGCGGACACCAACCTATGTTGGAGACGTTTCGGATGGAGTGCTACGTTTAATAGAACATACGGCGAATGGCATCTTCCACATCTGTGGCGATGAATGTATGACCATTGCAGAGATTGCCTACCAGGTAGCAGATTATATGAAACTCGACCGTTCTCTTATCCATCCTACCACCACAGAAGAAATGAATGAAAGCACTCCCCGTCCCCGCTTCAGTGGGATGAGTATTGATAAAGCCCGGACAATGCTCGGATACAGGCCCCAAAAGTTAAAAGAAATTCTTGCGAACTGGGATAAATTATAAGGGAAAGAGCACATAACCAACTTTTTACAACCATCTATCTCGTTCCGGATATTCCTTTCTCTTTATTTATTGCATATTTATTTTGAAAATATGCAATAAATAACTATCTTTGCACCAAATTCAAAAAAGACCAATGATGAATCAAACATTACAATTACATAACGCTACTCTTTTTCTTGCAGGAATACCTATTTTCTGTAAGTCTTGTTGCGTGCATGTGCATTGGTTCAGTGGATTCATCTAAATTCCCCAACTATTTCTTTACAGGAACTACCTGCTGACTTGTTTTGTTAGCCATAGCAGTATTCCTTTCTGATTTTCAAGCAGATGTAATATCTTCTTTGAAAATTCTTTTGTGCGTTGTCAATCATCAGTTTAACCTAACCCAAAATATATACAATTATGTTCTCTATTATATCTACCATGTTTTTAGGAATCGGCATCGGCTATGTATTGCGTAACTGGAGTATTCTACAGAAGACAGAAAAGACAATTTCTCTTACAATATTCCTGTTGCTCTTTATTCTCGGTGTATCTATCGGTTCTAATAGTCTGATTGTGAACAATCTTGGTAAGTTCGGATGGCAAGCTATCGTTCTTGCTGTGTCCGGTGTATTGGGAAGCCTGATTGCTGCCCGTTTGGTACTACAATTATTTTTCAGGAAAGGGGGCGAACAATGAAAGGAAGTCTGATCGTTATAGTATTCTTTTGTGTAGGCTGTATCATGGGAGCTTTCAATAAGTTCGAGTTCGATACGCACACAGTTTCCATGTATATACTTTATGCATTAATGCTACAAGTAGGAATCAGCATCGGTTCCAATAAGAACCTGAAAGCTATTGTTTCACATTTACACCCTAAAATGTTGCTGATTCCATTGGGAACGATTATCGGTACGCTGTTATTCTCCGCCCTGGCAAGTTTACTATTGCGTCAATGGAGCGTATTCGACTGTATGGCAGTGGGAAGTGGATTTGCCTACTATTCACTCTCTTCCATCCTTATCACCCAATTCAAAGAACCCTCCATAGGACTGCAACTGGCTACGGAACTGGGAACTATTGCCCTACTGACTAATATTTTCCGTGAGATGATGGCACTTCTTGGTACTCCGATCATCAAGAAGTACTTCGGGAAACTCGCTCCTATTTCAGCAGCAGGAGTCAACTCGATGGATGTACTGCTGCCTTCCATCACCAGATATTCTGGAAAAGAGATGATTCCCATCGCCATCCTGCACGGTATTCTGATTGACATCAGCGTTCCCGTTTTCGTTTCTTTCTTCTGTAATCTTTAACCCTGTCCGGGAATAATAACCTTATTTATTAATGCCCGGAAACAGCCAATACAAACTTGATATCAGCATAGGAGACATCGTCTCCTAATGCTACCTTTATAGCGAATATTCCCATGTATTCATGTTCATCCAAATACTTGCGAATCTTCGCTATATTTTCAGCTTTCACCACCTGCTCCACTTTGATCTTTCCCGAACGGACATAATGCTCCAGATGTCCGGCAATGGTTCCGGATACCAAATCACGAGCCTTGGCTATTTCATCTATATTCATTCCCTGACGGAACATTTCATAGCTAACCAACTTCGTATCTTTCTTCGCCTCCTTCTTTTTCTCCTTCTCCGCCTCTTTCTCCTGTTTCTCTGCCTCTTTCTGCAGCTTCGTCTTTCGTTGCCTTGCAGTATCATCACTATTACCGGAGGAGATTAACAGATCCGTTATCTCCGGTCTTTGCAATTGATTCTCCGCCACATACTTGCGGATAATACCCAGAATCTCAAGCCCGTATTTCTCTACTCCTTTCGCTCCAAAATAAGGTATTGCCTCCAAAGCTCTTGGACTATCCGGTAGCAGATTCACAATTCCCATCAATGCTTTCTGTTGCATAATCACATAAGCAGGAACATTCATCTCCCTTGTTTTAGCTGTTCTCCATTCAGACAGGGCACGATAAAGCTCCGGATGCAGAATATCCGTAGGAACTTCCACCTTTACCTTTTCAGCACTGCGTGTACGCTCTTTCCGTTCCTTACGTTCTTTCTTCTCCTTCAAAGCCTTCGAAGAACCGGAGGACGTAGAATCATCTTCAAGGCTCAACATTACTTTAGCCTTCAACTTCAAATAATCCGTAATAGCAAACCTCCCTCTTGTAGACACAGCTTCCAACAGAGACTCCTTAATCCACAACGCATCATCCAGCGCCTGCATACGCTCTGCCAACAGCTTTCTCAACTCTTTATTATCAAGAGGCATATTAGTTTTATCATACAAAGCCCGAACCGGTTCCAACTCCTTATGAAAATATCCGGCACCGGAACGAATCCGTTCCTGCAACTCCTCATTCGCCGCATAATCCTCACTCTCATGTATCAACCGGGTATACTGATTGCGGAAACGTTGAGACACCTCCACAATCTTCTCTTTAACATGGGGAGCCAACGCCTTATATTCAGCCAACTGCTTCGGAAAGAGCTTATACAAATCCTCATCCATAAGACGAAGCAACCGTTTATAAGCCTGATCGATCGAATAGAAATTAAACAAATCACTCAACAAATCAAAGAAATACGCCTTTTGCATATCATTCAACTGCTGGCTGCCCGGCTTATTCTGCTCCACCGCTTTGGTGAAATTATCCACCGTAGCATCACTTATTATGGCTTCTCTGCGCAAAGGAGACTCCAACACCATACCCTCCAGCGTCTTGCAACGACTCAAAGCCACGTAAGTTTGTCCATGTGCAAAGGAATTCCGTGCATCAATAATAGCACGTTCAAACGTCAACCCCTGGCTCTTATGTATCGTAATAGCCCACGCCAAACGAATAGGATACTGGCGGAACGTCCCCTCTATCACTTCAGTGATCTCCTTCGTCTCCTCATTCAACACATATTTATAATTCCCCCACTCTTCCGGCAACAACTGAAATTCGGATCTATCCCCTTTACCACGCACCACAATACCCGTTTCATTAACCGCGACCACCTCACCAATCATACCGTTATAATACCGTTTCTCGGACGATGGATCATTCTTCAGGAACATTATCTGTGCTCCCTCCTTAATTGTCAGAAGTTTATCCGCAGGATACGAATATTCAGGAAAATCCCCCTCTATCTCGGCACTAAAATGATATGCCTTGCCGGGCAACGATGCCAGTTCGCGATCATTAACCCTCTGTGCCTGATTATTATGGGTCGTCAGACGAATATATCCCTCTTCTTTTTGCGGCTGAAAGCCGGGCTGATAACGACGGTTCAGCTCATTCAACACTTCATCATCCGCCTTATTCTCCCGGATTTTATTTAATAAGGAAAGGAAGAACGTATCACTCTGACGATATACTTTCTTGAGTTCAATCGTCATATATGCCGTTTCTTTCAATGCATGACTTGCAAAGAAATAAGGAGTCTCATAATGCTTTCTCAACAACTCCCACTCATTGTCTTTCACAACAGGCGCCAGCTGTTGCAAATCTCCAATCATCAACAGCTGCACCCCACCAAAAGGTTTCTCCCTATCGCGATACCTCCGCAGAGTTGCATCCACCGCATCCAACAAATCAGCACGCACCATACTGATCTCATCAATAACCAGCAAATCCATACTACGGATGATATTCCGCTTTTCTTTACTATAACGATAATGCGTCTGGGAAGAATTAAAAGTAGTTTCGGGCACAAAAGGAGCAAAAGACAACTGAAAGAAAGAATGAATCGTTACGCCTCCCGCATTGATAGCTGCAATCCCTGTCGGAGCCAATACAACCATGCGTTTGGGCGTATGTTCTTTCAATCGTCTAAGAAATGTCGTTTTCCCGGTTCCAGCTTTTCCGGTAAGAAATAAATGGGTGCCTGTATTTTCAATGAACTGCCAAGCAAGCTGCAGTTCCGGATTATTTTCCATGCTTTTCCAATTTTCGGTAAAGTTACTGAATATTCTTTTTCTTTCGTCTTGATACGAAAGAAAAAGAACCAAAAAGAAAGAATCAAGGCTGCGTTTTTCCGGTTACTCCGGTGCTTCCTCCGGCGCTTGACGCCGGAAAAACGAGGCCGGAAGACCTGCGGGTGGAAGCCTTACAATGTGGGAAGCTTTATTATTAAAAAACTCACCATATAAAAAGAGGACATAGAATAAAAGGCTAATAGAATGATAACCGATGTAGCCTATGTAGTATAAAGAGACTTATGAAAGGTTTATACCCCTTATAAAAAAGCTTTGCTATATAAAAGTCGCAGACGTTATACGACTCAATATAGCAAAGCAGAACAATATATAATAAAACTATTAACGATATAACAGCGACTCACCAAAGCAATATCAGACATATCGCACGGCTCCCCCCACAACCCTATCCAGAACAGCTTCCCCACAAACCTACTCTACAACATTCAAGCAGCAACACCCACCCCGCCAGGTTCCCCGGCCTACTTTTTTCTCCGTCAGGCGAGCGCCCATAACGGAGCGTTAAGAAGGGCAGACTGTTTGAGCGTAGCGAGTTTCTGCCCTTTAGCGAAGTGAAGGAAGCGAGTAGGAGAAAAAAGTCAGCCTTGAATTTTTCTTTGCTTCTTTCTTTTGTTTCAAGACAAAAGAAAGAAGATTAATTACTTCATGGATCCCCCTACAATATCCAGCAATTCGTTTGTAATCGCCTGCTGACGACTCTTATTGTACTGCTTCGTCAAATCCTGGATCAGCTCGTTTGCGTTGTCCGTAGCCACTTGCATAGCCAACGTACGTGCAGCATGTTCCGAAGCATTGGAGTCAACAGCGGCAGTAAAAATCTTCTGGCTCAATACAGTGGGGATTAAGCTCGCGATTAATTCCTCTGCGTTCGGTTCGATGATATAATCATTGGCAATCTCGTTCTCCTGTACCTCCTCTTCATTCTCTCTGTCCTCTTCACTTACGACGTTCGTCAGATTAATGGGGAGATACGTCTCACGAAGAAGAATCTGTACCCCCATTGATTTGAAGTGATGATAGATTATTTCCACCCGGTCCACTTCGCCTGCTACATACAGATCCATCAGTCGGTGAGCCAGTTCGGCAGCCTCCTGATACGTTGGTTTGTCGGAGAGCGTTGGAGAAACCTCCTGCGGTTTGAAACCCATCCGTTTGGCCGCTTCATCCACCTTCTTGCCTACCGGGAATATCAAGATATTATCCTGTCCTAAAGTACGGAATTCCCCGATAGTCTGCATCATCATTTTGATGACATTGGCGTTGAAAGCACCACAAAGAGAAGTGTTCGAAGAAAAAACAACGATTGCTACACGCTTCACTTCACGTTCCTGCACATAAGGAGATTCGATAGGCAGGTCCGCGCTTAGGAAGTTAGTCAGAATCTTGTTCAACTTCTTCTGATAAGGCAGCATATTCTCAATGGCTCCTTGTGCCTTGTGTAATTTGGCAGAAGCCACCATTTTCATTGCTGAAGTGATTTTTCGGGTACTCTTGACCGAATTTATTCTGGTTTTTACTTCTTTCAGTGAAGCCATAGTGATAATTAAAAATTAATAATTAAAAATTAAAGGGCGATCTGATTTATAAAAAAGCCAATTAGATAAATCAAAAACCATTCAGATTTATTTTAAAGGCCAATCAGATAAATCAATGACCGATTAGATAAATTGTTTAGTGACCATGGCGGCAGTCTCTTCGATAGCCTTAATCACATTATCATCAATCACACCCGTTTTCAATACATCCAATACATCCTCCTGATGATTCAGTTGCAGCGATTCGATGAAGCTACGTTCAAAGTCCTGCACCTTATCCAGAGGAACATCGTGGAGCAGTCCGTGTGTACCACAGTAGAGAATAGCAATCTGCTGTTCTACGGGCATCGGGCTGTATTGAGGCTGAATCAACAGCTGGCCGTTCTTACGTCCCTTGTCAATCGTCAATGCGGTAATCGGGTCCATGTCGCTACTGAACTTGGAGAACGCTTCCAGTTCACGATACTGTGCCTGGTCGATCTTCAATGTTCCCGCCACTTTCTTCATAGCCTTAATCTGCGCGTTACCACCTACACGGGATACAGAGATACCGACGTTGATAGCCGGACGCGTCCCCTGGTTGAACAAGTCAGTTTCAAGGAATATCTGTCCGTCGGTGATAGAAATCACGTTCGTCGGGATATAAGCCGATACGTCACCAGCCTGCGTTTCGATGATAGGCAATGCCGTGAGCGAACCACCGCCTTTGACAATTCCCTTCAGACTTTCCGGAAGATCGTTCATTTCGCGAGCCACTTCCTCCTGACTGATAATCTTGGCAGCACGTTCCAACAGACGGGAGTGCAGATAGAAGATATCACCCGGATAAGCCTCACGACCTGATGGACGGCGAAGAATCAGAGAAACCTCACGATAAGCTACCGCCTGCTTGGAAAGGTCATCATAAACCACCAACGCATGACGACCGGTATCACGGAAATACTCGCCAATGGCAGCACCCGCAAAAGGAGCGTAATACTGCAATGCAGCCGGATCACCAGCCGTAGCAGCCACCACAATCGTGTAGTCCAGTGCTCCGTACTCACGAAGCGTATTAACGATAGAAGCAACGGTAGAACCCTTCTGACCGATAGCCACATAAATACAATATACAGGATCACCTGCCAGGAAGTTACTGCGCTGGTTGATAATCGTATCAATAGCGATGGCAGTCTTCCCCGTCTGGCGGTCGCCGATAATCAACTCACGCTGTCCGCGACCGATAGGAATCATGGCGTCTACCGCCTTCAATCCCGTCTGCAACGGTTGGTTCACAGGCTGACGGTAGATTACCCCCGGAGCTTTCCGTTCCAATGGCATATCATACAGTTCGCCACCAACCAGCCCCTTGCCGTCGAGCGGTTCGCCCAGCGGGTCGATCACACGTCCCAGCATGCCCTCTCCTACACGGATGGAGGCGATACGTTTGGTACGCTTCACGACGAATCCCTCTTTGATCTTGTCCGTCGGACCCAACAGCACAGCACCCACGTTGTCCTCTTCGAGGTTCATCACGATTGCTTTGATACCATTGTCAAACTCCAGCAATTCATTGGCTTCGGCATTTCGCAATCCATAGATACGCACTACGCCGTCGCTCACCTGGAGCACCGTACCGATTTCGTCAAGTTGCACATTGGCGTTGATTCCTTCGAGCTGCTTGCGCAATATATCAGATACTTCGCTTACTTTTATATTTTCAGACATTATACAATTCTCCTATTCTTATCAATAAATTGTTGTTTCACTCGCTTCAACTGCGTGGCAACGCTTGCATCCAGTCGGTAGTCGTTGACATCGAAGATAAATCCGCCTTCGATCGAAGGATCTATCACCGTTTCGAGTTCCATCTGGGCGTGCAAGATATGCTCTGCTGCGGAACGAATCCGGTTTTCCGTTTCCTTATTGACGGGAACGGCTGTAATGAGCTTACCCACTCCGATATGCTTCAGCTTCCGGTAGAGATCCAGATACATCAGGCTGATAAATTGCAGATAGCCTTCACGCCTGTTTCGCAGTACCAAAGTGATAAAACGGACAAACTCTCTGGTCGATTTTCCGTCACCGTCGGCAGCCGTGCAGACTAACGCCAACTTTTCCTTCGTTGTGATGACCGGATTATCAAGTGCTTCGCGCAAACCGGGCTGTTCACAAAAACTGTGCGACAGCGTCAGGAACTCCTGATATAACCTGTCCTCCAGACCTTTTTCCTGTGCATATTCAATGATGGCTTTTGCATAACGCATTGAGAGTATTCCGACTTCCATCTTCCTTAGTTCTTATTCGGGGTTAGTACTTCATCCAGCATACGGTCGATCATGCCCATCTGTGCTTCCTTGTCCTCAAGACTCTTGCGGAGCACTTTCTCGGCGATGTCCACAGAAAGCACGGCTACCTGGCGACGGATGTCGCGGATGGCTTCGTCTTTCTCTATCTGGATTTGTTGTTTCACCGCATCCAGTTCTTTTTGTGCGGCAATTTCGGCTTGTTTACGGGCCTCGTGAACAATCTTGTCACGTTCTTCCATTGCTTCCCTCAAGATGCGTCCTTGTTCTTTGTTGGCGGCAGCCACCAATGCGTCGCCTTCCTCTTTCAGTTTAGACAACTGGGCATTAGCCTCTCTCGCCACCTCCAAAGACTGGTCGATATAGGTCTTACGACCCTCCACCATCTTGATGATGACGGGGAAGCCGTATTTCGCCAATATCACGAACACAATCCCGAATGAGAGAAACATCCAGAACAGCAGACCACTATCAGGTAATAGTAATGACATATCTTTTAATTAAAAATTAAAGACTATAAATTAAAAGCTGGGGTGGGTTCTCCCTTTTAGAGGAAGAACACCAACAGACAAACTACTACCGCCAACAGAGCCACACCTTCAATCAAGGCGGCGGCGATAATCATGTTCATACGGATGTCCCCTGATGCTTCCGGCTGGCGTGCGATTGCCTCCATTGCCGAACTACCAATCTTACCAATACCCAAACCAGCTCCGATTACTGCAAGACCTGCACCGATAGCTGCACCTAATTTACTAACTCCTACTGCTGCTGCAGTGGCTTGTAACAATACTGATAGTAACATAATTTTCAGTTTTAAAATGGTTTATATTTTCTCTTGTTTATTATTTAATCATTCATTCCGCGCGTTTATTCCGTATTCTTTTTATCAACGTTTTCACCGCGTTTCATTTCAATTTTCTTCAGCTTTCACTTTGGCACCTTCCTGTGCCAGACCGATAAACACTGCCGACAACATCGTAAATACGTAAGCCTGGATGAAAGCGACCAACAACTCAAGCGCATTCATAAAGATGTTGAACAATACAGAAGCCACCGTCAGCGTGCCGTTCAGTGCAGGCCCCATGCTTGCCGAGATAAAGATCAGGCAGGTAAGCACCAGCATCGCCATGTGTCCCGCCAGCATATTGGCAAAAAGACGAATCATCAAAGCAAACGGTTTCGTAAAGATTCCGAAGAACTCGATAAATGGCATCATCGGTATAGGCACTTTCAGCCACCAAGGTACATCAGGCCAAAAAATATCCTTCCAGTAATGTTTCGAACCGAAGATATTCACTGCCAGGAACGTGCAGACTGCAAGCACCATAGTGATAGCGATATTTCCCGTCACGTTCGCACCTCCGGGGAAGAACGGAATCAATCCCATCATGTTATTGATAAAGATGAAAAAGAACGCTGTCAGCAGATACGGTGCAAACTTCCGATAGTTGGGTCCTACACAACTCTTGATAATATCGTCGTTCACCATCATGATGAACATCTCCATGAATCCGATAAATCCTCCCGGCGCTTTCGCTCCTTGCGGACGTTTTCTGTACCAGTGTGACACGCTCAATACGATGATGAGCAACAACACGCTGTTGAACAGCAAAGCAAATGTCACTTTCGTGATGGAAATATCCCACGGGCGGACCTGTTCGCCTGCCGCATTATACTCTACCAGTTTGCCCTCGTACTTACTTCCTTCGGGAGCGATGGAAAGTCCTTCATAAGTCCCTCCATTCTCTTCGAGACGGGAAGAAAGGAACGTGTGCCAACCTGTAGTGCTACTATAAACAATAATAGGTAATGGTATAGTAATGTGCGTGTTACCCCACGTCGTAATATGCCATTCGTAGGAGTCGCCGATATGACCGAACACAATTTCTTTCACATCCACCGTGTTCTCCTGTTCCTCTTTCGGAGTAATCTCGTCCTGCGTCTGTTGTGACATCGCTTCCCCCTCCTGTTCCTGTGCAAGAACCGGCAAGCTGACTGCCGCCATGAGGCAGAACAGAATCAACGGAGCTACTATGTTATGCAACTGTTTCATTTTTCTTCTTATTTTTCTTTTTCCGTTTCTGATTCAACTCAAAAGAGAAGAAGAACCAGGTTTCGAATACCAGATATATCAAATAGAACAAGATAAACGTCAGCAGAAAGGCTCTGGCTTCTTCGCGAACGGCAAGACAATAAATCAATACCAGAATCAGCGAAAGAATCATTTTTATCATCTTCGTTGCCAGATACAACAGTAACATTCTCTGTGGAGCATGCCGACGGCAAGCGTCGAAAGCATAAATGCTAAACAGCCCGAAGAAGTAAAAATAGATCGGAATAAACGGATACCCTCCGAAATAATGCCCCGGCAAAGCGAAGTGTAGAATGACAGCTCCGAGTGCCCCGCTAATTACCGCAAATAAGGTATGCCACCAAATAAAATTCCGTTTAGTTTTACTAATATTCACCATGTTACTGTGTTTTTCTGTAAGATTATAACCTCGTTTTTTTTCATTTTTTTAATGCTTAGTCTTTGTGCCGGTGAGGAGTTTCCGTCAGGAAACACAGGCAGAAACCGTACCGTCACTCATTTCGACAAAACCGCCCTGAATATCCATCGTGTGCTCTTCTCCGTCCATCGTCGTGTAACTCAACGTTCCCGCTTTCAACGACGAAACAATGGGCGCATGCCCGGGGAGAATAGAAAACGAACCGATCATTCCCGGCAATGTGACAATCTTCACATTTCCGTCGAATATGCTCTTTTCGGGCGATACTATACTCAAATGCAGTTCTTTCATCATGCTATCTTTTTATTTTTTTGCTGCCTGTTCCAGCAATTTCTTACCTTTCTCTATTGCCTCCTCAATGGTTCCGACATTCAAGAAAGCCTGTTCGGGAAGATAATCCACTTCTCCTTCCAGAATCATCTTGAATCCCTTGATGGTGTCTTCAATACCCACCATCACACCCGGAACGCCCGTAAACTGTTCAGCCACGGCAAACGGTTGTGAAAGGAAACGCTGCACACGGCGGGCGCGGTTCACTACCATCTTGTCTTCTTCCGAGAGTTCTTCCATACCGAGGATGGAGATAATATCTTGTAATTCCTTGTTACGTTGCAGAATTTGTTTCACTTGCTGCGCTACGTCGTAGTGTTCCTGGCCAACAATGTGCGGGTCGAGGATACGTGACGTAGAAGCCAACGGGTCTACCGCCGGATAAATGCCCAGCTCCGTAATCTTACGGTCGAGCACGGTAGTGGCGTCCAAGTGGCTGAAAGTTGTTGCAGGAGCCGGGTCGGTCAAGTCATCGGCAGGCACATACACCGCCTGTACGGAGGTGATAGAACCTTTGCGGGTAGACGTGATACGTTCCTGCATCGCACCCATTTCCGTAGCCAACGTGGGCTGGTAACCAACAGCGGAGGGCATACGTCCCAAAAGGGCGGACACTTCCGAACCTGCTTGCGTGAAACGGAAGATATTATCAATAAAGAACAGAATATCGCGTTTCTCACCTTCTTTTCCTGCGTCGCGGAAAGATTCCGCCACCGTCAGTCCGGACAATGCCACAGAGGCACGTGCGCCCGGAGGCTCGTTCATCTGACCGAAAATCAGAGACACTTGCGATTTCTCCAGTTCGTTATAATCCACTTTCGAAAGATCCCAATGACCTTTCTCCATTCCTTCCTTGAATGCCTCGCCGTAACGGATTACACCGGATTCAATCATTTCGCGCAGCAAGTCGTTACCTTCGCGGGTACGTTCACCTACTCCGGCAAATACAGAGAATCCGTTATGTTTCTTGGCGATATTATTGATAAGTTCCTGAATCAATACAGTCTTTCCTACACCGGCGCCGCCGAACAAACCGATCTTACCACCTTTGGCATACGGTTCGAGCAGGTCGATCACCTTGATACCTGTGAAGAGCACCTCTTGCACAGTTGTCAAATCCTCAAACTTAGGGGGTTCTCGGTGAATAGAATATGCACCTTTACGGTCGAGTCCTTTCATACCGTCGATTGAATCACCGACTACGTTCATCAGTCTTCCTTTAATCTGTTCGCCAATCGGCATCGTGATCGGGCCTCCGGTGGGATACACTTTCATGCCTCTCTGAAGTCCGTCAGTACTATCCATCGCTACGGTACGCACCGTATTTTCGCCGATATGTTGCTGAACTTCTACAACCAGTATTTTGCCGTTTGGCCTCTTTATCTCCAGCGCGTCGTGGATGCTTGGCAGCACCAATTCTGCATCCGTACCTTCAAAGTACACATCGACCACAGGGCCGATCACCTGCGAGATATGTCCGATAATCTGTGACATAAGCAATCTCAATTTATTTATATTATTCTTTTCTCTCCCTTTGACTTTATAATATGACAAGGAATGAACATTTTTCGCGTTTTACCTATTTTCATTATTATAGTAAACAGTTGAGTTCAGTTTTTGTTCAACTATTTTCTATATTCGATAAACTTCTGTCCTTAGAAATAGTTAAAGAAACAACTGCGCAAATGTAGAAACAATTCCGTGTCGTTGTGCTTCCTTTTTCATTATTTGTCGTTCGATAACACTTATTAGACCTACAAAGACTACAGATTAACCAATTCCAGCGGTTTTCTGCTATAAATTAAAAGCAAAACAAGTTTAGTACTAATAAACTATCAATAAACTAAATTATCTCCTCCAGTTTCCTATCTCCCTGTTTAAAATCAATGAATTAGCCAGAACAGAAAATAGTAGCAAAGGCAACTAGTTTTGTGTTCGAACACAGAAAAGACGGTTTTTCCATGCTTTCCTTAAGAAAGTTTAAAGTTAGACTCCCTGTTTTCCTACTATTCATTCTTTCATATTCCGTATTCCTGCGTTAAGACCCACATCCATCTTTATAAACTTCCCGATTTATATAAAAGAGCAATATAATAACGCTCTATACAATTATTATCTCATTTTTTTGCTGTAATTTTGCACCACTTAATATAAAACACTCAAAATGATGAAGAAAATACTATTACTCGGTTCCGGCGAACTAGGAAAAGAATTTGTAATTTCAGCTCAACGTAAAGGCCAGCACATCATTGCTTGCGACTCCTATGCGGGAGCACCGGCTATGCAAGTGGCCGATGAATTTGAAATATTCGACATGTTGAACGGTGAAGAACTGGAACGAGTGGTGAAGAAACACCGCCCGGACATTATCGTTCCGGAGATTGAAGCAATCCGTACAGAACGTTTATACGACTTCGAAAAAGAAGGTATTCAGGTAGTTCCCAGTGCCCGTGCCGTGAACTTCACCATGAACCGCAAAGCCATCCGCGACCTTGCCGCTAAAGAACTCGGATTAAAAACGGCCAAATATTTCTATGCCAAAACCTTGGAAGAACTGAAAGAAGCTGCCGATAAAATAGGTTTCCCTTGTGTCGTTAAGCCGTTGATGTCTTCTTCCGGCAAAGGACAATCGCTCGTGAAGAGTGCCGACGAACTCGAACACGCTTGGGAATACGGATGCAGCGGCAGCCGTGGCGATATTCGCGAACTTATCATTGAAGAATTTATCAAGTTCGACAGCGAAATCACCCTGCTCACCGTTACTCAAAAGAACGGTCCTACCCTCTTCTGCCCTCCCATCGGACACGTGCAGAAAGGTGGCGACTATCGTGAAAGTTTCCAACCTGCACACATTGATCCCGCCCATTTAAAAGAAGCGGAAGAGATGGCCGAGAAAGTAACCCGTGCACTGACAGGCGCAGGACTTTGGGGAGTTGAGTTCTTCCTAAGCCACGAAAACGGAGTCTATTTCTCCGAGCTTTCCCCGCGTCCGCATGACACAGGTATGGTGACACTGGCGGGCACACAAAACCTGAATGAGTTCGAACTCCACTTACGTGCCGTGCTCGGCCTGCCCATTCCCGGCATCAAACAAGAACGGATAGGTGCAAGCGCTGTGATCCTTTCCCCGATTGCCAGTCAGGAACGCCCTCAATATCGCGGACTGGAAGAAGTGACGAAAGAAGAAGACACTTATCTCCGCATTTTCGGCAAACCGTTTACACGTGTCAACCGCCGTATGGGTGTGGTACTTTGTTATGCTCCGCTTGATTCTGATTTGGATGCGTTGCGCGACAAGGCTAAGAGAATTGCAGAGAAAGTAGAAGTTCATTAATACAAGAAATTCAGAGATAAGATGAATAAAATCCGCCAAGTAAACCTGTCTGATATTCCAGCACTGCAAGAGCTATATCAGCATACAGTTCTGACTGTGAACCGAAAAGATTATACAGCCGAAGAAGTAGCAGATTGGGCTTCGTGCGGAGACGATACGTCACACTGGAATGAGCTTTTCGAAGAACAACATTATGTGGTTGCAGAAAATGAAGAAGGCGTGATTGTAGGCTTTGGCTCTGTAAACGATGACGGATATATGCACACGCTGTTCGTTCACAAGGACTTTCAGCATCAAGGTGTCGCAACATCTTTGTATAAGCATCTCGAAGCATATGCACGAGAAAGAGGTGCGAAAAGATTAACATCGGAAGTTAGCATCACGGCAAAACCATTTTTTGAAAAACAAGGTTTTCAGGTCGATGAAGAGCAAAAGCGGAAAGCTAATCAAATGTGTCTCACCAATTATAAGATGAGCAAGCAGCTCTGTTAATCACATCTAATCATTTCTAAGATGAAAACATAGAAGAAAGCTCATTTGCAGATAAAGAAAGTCTTATTTTATATAAGAAAAACTCCAGCTAATGTAACTTTATCCGTCACCATAGCTGGAGTTTTTCTTTTTAACTTCATGAAATGAAAACGTCATTTCTTACTCAAGAAACGTTTAGCCAAATATTTACGTATTGGTTCATCATACAGCTTCAAACACAGATAAGCAAGAATAATACTCAAAATAAAGACACACAAAGCTACGTGCCAGGTTTCACCTAACGTGTAGAGTTGATTCTCAATCAGCCATGCATAGAACAGATACATCAACGGATAATGTATCACATAAACCGGATAAGATATATCTCCCAAAAACTTACATATCTTTGTCGATTGCTTGTCCGTGGTGGTACTCGACGCTCCTATCCACAGAATGATAGGGAAAGCCACAATCACGCAAAACGCTTCATAAACACCATTCATGCAAAGCGGCTCCAACCCTTCCAGATAAGGAACAGAGAACAGGGCAATCAGCGCAATAGTACATATCCAAAATGCACCTTTCACCTTCATAGGCTTGAAATTGCGCGACATAAGCATACCCAACGAAAAAGGGAAAAGCATACGCAAGGAACCGCCCAAAAAGTTAACCCCATCCAGCGTCCAGCCCACTCCTATGTTTCCATAAGTGGAGACATTAAAAACAGCAAACGCCGCCAACGCTACGCCCAGCAACACCACAAACACCGTCAGTGCCTTGTTGGACAAGCGGCGAATGAACAACGCATACAGGATATTGCCGATATACTCAAAAAACAATGACCAGCAAGGACCATTCAACGGAAACATCTCACCGTTGCCACGAACTTCGTACCCAACACCCGGCATGGCAGGAATGAAGAAGATCGTACAAAGCAGAGACAACATTATCATGGAGATAGCTACGTGCGTCCCGTCCCATTGCACACTCCCCTGAATACAGAACGTGATAGCACCGAGAACGGCACCCATAATGACCATCGGATGAAGACGTATCAATCGGCGTTTAAAGAAATCTTTCATGGTGAGACTTTTACCCCAACGGTCGTCGTAAGCATAACCGATCACAAAACCCGAAAGGATAAAAAAGAAATCCACGGCTAAATATCCGTGATTCAGAGTTTCAATAGCACTATTACTGGCAAAAGCGAAGCCCTCGAATACGTGATACCATATCACCATAAGAGCCGCCACACCGCGAAGTCCGTCAAGAAGATCATAATGCGCCTTGGTGTCTGAAAAAGCTGAAGCAGAAATGTTCGACATTTGTTTTTCTATTAGTAAGTTAGTATTTTCAGAAGGCAAAGATACGGTTTGCGCTACGAAGTTTCTTTGCTCTAAAGCAAAAAAGCCCTGCTAATCGCTATTTTTTAGCACGTACCCGACTAAGGGTATAGATGGAAATGCCCAGAAAAGCAGCCACATATTTCAGCTTCACTCGGTTTATCAATCCGGGATAGCGACGGTTGAACTGTTCGTAGCGTTCTTTAGGCGAAAGTTGGAGGCGCTCCACAAACATGTGACTAAGCTCCTTATTCACATTCTGATGCAGGATTCTTCCCCAGTTGGCTATGTCGATATATGTTTCGTAGAGGGCATTCAGCTTGTCGATGTGGATGACGTAGATTTTGCAATCGGAAAGCGTTTCAACGCTTTCTACCGATGGTTGCTGATAGTAGAGCGAATCCATGCCGAACGTGACGTCGCCCTCCTGACTGAACCACGTAGTGGTGTCCTCTCCGTTGTGGTGGAATACGGAACGGGCGATGCCCTCTTCAATGAAATATACCAGGCGGTCTGTGACGCCTGCCTGAACGATACGGGTATCTTTGGGATAATACCTTAATTCCATATTCGCCTGAAGCGCTTGAAGTGCTTCGTCGGAAACCGGATAGATTTGCCTGATTTTACGAATGATATTTTCCATTTGGGGGTAATGGCGTATTGGGGGTTAATGACGTACTTTAGGATATTTATTATTAAAACGGAAACCAAGACCGAGCATCAGATAATTAGGGGTCTGGAAATCCTGAAGATTGTAGCCGATGTGAAGGAATGAACTCCGGGTGACGTTGATCTTCAACGCAAAGACCTGATACAGTCCGCGCAAATCGCCACGCCCCAGCACATTCGTTCCCAAGCCGACACCGATGGTAAAAAACGGCATCACGTATTCTGCCCGTCCGGAAAGTCCGAGCGCAAGCTGATTCTGAATGCCCGGCACGAGAAATTTACGACGGGAGGAACCACTGCCTGCATCGTACTCCACCAGCGCATCTTCGGTGTACACATTAGCACTACCGTCATAAACACCGTCCAGCGAAACTCCGAAACGCAGCTTATAGTTGAGATTGTACATCGGAGCAAAGTTGAATCCCGCTACGGGATAGCTGCCCGGTGATGCAATCTGCTTCTCGCCTACATAGACGCCTTTGCGACGCCACGAGCCGAACAACACAAGGTCATAACTGACGTGTCGCGGAAAACGGGGAACGCAGGGATGAACCAATGATTTAGTGAGGTCGGCTTCTTCCCGGTTGAAGTTGTACACCAGTCCGATTTTCGCTCCGGTGGTGTTGACACCTGCATTGGGAAACTTGGTGTTGCCGTTGGAGAAATGCGTGAAGTCTCCGCCGATGATAAAGTCGAAATAACGAGAAAGCGACCAGTTAAGGTAGATACCCGCATTGAGGTAGGCATTCACCCGTGAGCCTACGGCTCCGTTGTAGGAGTTGTAATCGTTGTCATAAGGTTTCCATCCGGCAGAAATACCGAAATTCCACTCGTAATTGAGCGAAAGGCGGGGATTAAAACGGGCAATGCGTGCACCTTGAAAGACATAGAACGTCATCGGATCACCCAGTTGCTTTTTGTCGCCAAAGGTGGTGAAAGCCAAGCCGAAACCTTGATAAGCTCCGCCATAGATGCGGTCGGCACAGGTGTTGGGACGAAACTTGAAAGAGTATTTCAGATGAGCGGCAAATGAACTCTGGATGGGTTTCCACCGTTCGTTCTCGCCTTGCAGGAAAGGATTGGTGGGGAACACGTATTGCGGCCGCGCCTCTATCCCCAACCGATGAATGAAATGGTGGGGAACGTAGGGAGCTACGGTGTCGGCTCCGCATTGCGGGAAGCTGTTGTGCCGGAAGCCATGAATTTCTTCCTGCAATCTCCGCACTTCTTCACGAAGTTGGCGGACGTCCTGCTGGAGCTGTTCTACGTCTTGCCGCATTTCCTTCACCTCTTTCTCTTCCTGCCCTACCTCCTGCGCACTAAGCGAAGTGTCGGGGAAAAGCAAAGCGGAACAGATTACGGCGATTTCCCATCTGGGTATCTGTACTCTCATATAATAGTCTGGTTTGTCTTTTCAGAACGGAAGTTACAAATGGAGCTTCTCAATAAACTGTGCCACATGATAGCCGTCCATCAACCCATGATGGCAGGTTACGGAAACGGGCATCATCAGTCTTTCTCCGTCACGGAAGTACTTTCCGGTGGAGATTTTGGGAACGCTGTCGCCCGAACGCATATTGGTGGGGTGCTTCATGTCGGTGAATGAGAGCCACGGCACTGCCGAATAATGAATGGCATTGGGATGGAAAGTGCCTCCTTTGTTGAGTCCCGTAGTGGCTTGCAAACGTTCCATTTCGGCTTTTGCCCGGCGGATAAAGACAAGTTCGTCCGGATCATATTCAAAGGCGGCAAAAGAAAAGGTATGGTCGTCACGGCCTACGGTGGCTTCGGGCAGAAGGCTGTCATAGCACACCACCTTATCGCCTTCGATGCGATAACGGAATTCTTCTACCGCAGCAGCGGCAGTCGTTATCCGATGGAGGACTAACAGGGAAAAGGATATGCCTTTGGTTTTGGCTTCCTGATACGCGCGCGTACAGTCTACCTGAACGGTCACTCCGAAAAACGGATCGTCAAAAGCACTGAAATGTTCGTAATGTTCTCTTCTGTTCCAAGTAGCAATATCGATGATCTTCTCTATCTGATTCATTCTAAACACTCTTTTTTATTTGAGAAACGCAGATTAACGCAAATTATCGCAAATTTAACCTATTTCCTTTGCGGTAATCTGCGTTAATCTGCGTTTCTAAATTCAGTCTCTTTACTGATGTTGCTCACGCAACAGGTCGTTCACTGTTTTTACCGGGTTGAAAGTGGAAAGTGGCACTTCTACAAAGACGGTATTCCAGTCGCTCATCGCACCGTTCCACAAGCCGGGAAGTTCGAGAGCTTTCAGGTCTTTGCCGTTCTTCGATTTGTAGGAGATGAAGCCTGTTGCTTTATCTACATACTTCACCAGGTCGAACTTATGTCCTTTATAATCGCGCACGGCGCATACGAGGTCTACCGGATTAAAGTGTGTGCCTTTCTCGAACATTTCTTTCTTCTCCGGATCGTCCATGTCGATCTGTGAGCTTTCGAGGATTTGCAGGGAGATGGTTCCGTCGCTGTTGTAAGCAAGGAACGGGCCGCCACCGGGTTCGCCTACGTTCTTCACCATTCCGCAGACGCGCATCGGGCGGTTGAACTTGTTTTTCAGGTAGATGGCGAGTACGGAATCTTCGAGGTCTTTCGTCTCCGGATTCTTGCAGAAGAGTTTCTTTTGCAGGAATTGAAGCATTTCCATCATCTGGTCGTGGGTGTATTTACCGCTGTCGAGCAGGGTAAGGTATTCGAATACTTGTTTTTGCAAAGTCACGAGCACTCCGGCAATCAGTTTCTTATAAGTAACGGTGTCGGCTTTCAATCTGTCGGGCACTACGTTGTCGATGTTCTTGATGAAGATAATGTCTGCATCGAGGTCGTTCAGGTTCTCGATCAGTGCACCGTGGCCACCGGGACGGAACAGCAGTTTGCCGTTGTCACGGAAAGGTTGGTTGTCCATGTCGGCGGCAATCGTATCGGTACTCGGCTTTTGTTCGGAGAAGGTGATGTAATAGTCTACTCCATAGCGTTTGGAAAATTCGTCTACCTTTTCGGCTACCAGCTTCTTGAAGAGTTCACGGTGTTCGGTAGATACCGTGAAGTGCACGTTTACTTTACCGCTCTTTCCGGCAGCATACAAGGCTCCTTCGGCGAGATGTTCTTCCATCGGCGTGCGTGAACCTTCGGGATACTTATGGAATTTGAGCAGACCTTTCGGTAGTGCGCCGTAATTCAGTCCGGCTGTTTCGAGCAGGGCGGATACCACTGCTTTATAGTTGCCGTCTTCGATCAGTCCAGGAATATCTTTTCCGTCGATACGCTGGCAGGCTACATTCAGGTCATCATAGAAAGCAAAATTCTTGATTCCGTCGAAGAATGTCTGTTCGAACTTGGTAGTCGGCCGGTCATAGTCGGCAGACAGGAACTCGAACAGGTTCTTGAACATACGACTCGCTGCACCGGAGGCGGGCACGAACTTCACAACAGTCTTATCTGTGTTGGTATATGCATCCCAGGCGGCCAGATAAGCCTTCTGTTCTTCTGCATCGGGAGCTAATATTCCCTTTTCGATGGAGGCTGCCGCATCCAGCTTCAAAAAGGGGAAACCCGTCTGGAAGCATGCTAATTGTTCTACAATTTGCTCTTCCGTGATGCCTTTCTTGGCAAGCAACTCTTTGTCCTGTGTCGTTATCATAATATCTAATTTTATTAATTGATGCCCAAAAATACAAAATGTTATTTACTTCTTGCCGAATAACCGGGAAAAAAACTAATTTTACATCGAATTAACAAGATTGAATATGGACGACTTTTTTACATCGGAGGAAAAAAAGGAGCTTTTTTCACTCTACCGGCATTTGTTGCAATCTGCAGGAGATAGTATTTCCTGGAAGGATTGCCTAAAGTTAAAGAGACATCTTATCAAAGCGGCCCAATGTAACGGTCTGCAACGCAATAACTTCGGGATGAATCCCGTCATCAGAGATTTACAAACGGCAGTGATCGTTGCGGAGGAAATCGGCATGAAAGGTTCGTGCCTGGTCGGTATCATGTTGCACGAAATCGTGAAGGGGCATGTATTGTCTATCGACGAGGTGAACGCCGAATATGGGGATGACGTAGCAAGTATCATCAAGGGATTGGTGAAAACGAACGAGCTGTATGCGAAGAGTCCGGCTATCGAGTCGGAAAACTTCCGTAATCTGCTGCTTTCTTTTGCGGAGGATATGCGTGTAATCCTGATTATGATTGCGGATCGTGTGAACGTGATGCGCAAAATCAAAGATACGGGCAACGAGGAGGACCGGCTCAAGGTAGCAAACGAGGCTGCTTACCTGTATGCTCCGCTGGCGCATAAGCTGGGATTGTATAAGCTGAAATCGGAACTGGAGGATTTGTCTCTCAAATATACGCAGAAGGAAACGTATTATTTTATCAAGGATAAGCTGAACGAGACGAAGGCGTCCCGCGACAAGTATATCGCTGCTTTTATCGAACCGATCCAGAGGAAGGTGTCGGAAGCGGGATTGAAGTTCGACATCAAGGGACGCACGAAGTCGATTCATTCGATATGGAACAAGATTCAGAAGCAAAAGACTCCTTTTGAGGGGATTTATGACTTGTTCGCCATCCGTATCATCCTCGATTCGGAACCGGACCCGGCTAAGGAGAAGCAGGAATGTTGGCAGGTTTATTCGATTGTTACGGATATGTACCAGCCGAACCCGAAACGTCTGCGCGACTGGCTCTCTATCCCTAAAAGTAATGGTTACGAGTCGTTGCACATCACTGTGATGGGCCCGGAAGGGAAATGGGTGGAAGTGCAGATACGTACCCGCCGCATGGACGAGATCGCGGAACGCGGATTGGCTGCTCATTGGAGATATAAAGGTATCAAGGGTGAAACGGGTCTGGACGAGTGGTTGACTTCTGTGCGGGAGGCGTTGGAGAATGCAGACAACGATTCACTGAAAGTGATGGATCAGTTTAAGATGGATCTCTACGAGGATGAAGTGTTTGTCTTCACGCCCAAGGGGGATTTGTTCAAGCTCGCCAAAGGGGCTACGGTATTGGATTTTGCTTTCCATATCCATAGTAAGTTGGGATGCAAGTGTATCGGCGCGAAAGTGAACGGCAAGAATGTGCAGCTCAAACAGAAACTGAACAGCGGCGACCAAGTGGAGATCATGACTTCAAACACCCAGACGCCGAAGCAGGACTGGCTGAACATCGTGACGACTTCCAAAGCGCGCACCAAGATAAGGCAGGCTCTCAAAGAGATGGTGGCACGCCAGCACGCTTTTGCCAAGGAGACGCTGGAACGGAAATTTAAGAATCGTAAGTTGGAATATGATGAAGCGACCATGATGCGCCTCATCAAGCGTTTGGGCTTCAAGAATGTGACGGAGTTTTATCAGCAGATTGCCGACGGTGGACTGGACGTTAACGAGATTCTGGATAAGTATGTGGAGCAACAGAAGCGGGACAGTGATACGCACGATGAAATTGTGTATCGCAGTGCCGAAGGGTATAACTTGCAGGCTGCGCAACAAGAGGAAACGACGTCTAAGGAAGATGTTCTGGTAATCGATCAGAATCTGAAAGGGTTGGAATTCAAGTTGGCTAAATGTTGTAATCCGATTTACGGGGATGATGTGTTTGGTTTCGTTACGGTAAGCGGTGGTATCAAGATACACCGGGCGGACTGTCCGAATGCCAATCAGATGCGCGAACGTTTCGGTTATCGTATTGTGAAGGCTCGTTGGGCGGGGAAATCGGTAGGTACGCAATATCCTATCACGCTGCGGGTTGTAGGGCATGATGATATTGGTATCGTGACTAATATCACTTCTATTATATCCAAAGAGAATGGTATCACGCTGCGCTCCATCGGTATTGACTCGAACGACGGTTTGTTCTCCGGAACACTGACGGTCATGGTGGGTGATACGGGACGTTTGGAGGCTCTTATCAAGAAATTACGTACTATAAAGGGAGTAAAACAAGTTAGCCGGAATTAATTCCGGCTACTCTCCTATCTTACTTTCTTCTTTATATAATAAGGATAGGTAATCAATACAAAGAAAAGTAAAGCAATGAATGCTACTATCTGTCCGGTATGTAGCATCTTATCTGTATCCAATTCCATGTAGCAGGCGGTAGCGATTCCCAGGGAAATGCCGATTTCGGTTGCCAGCAGATGGGTGGTGTTGGCTGTTCCGCGTTGGCAATGGTGGGATAGCTTTACGAACATCACCAGAAATTCCGGCAGGATAAAGCCTAAGCCCAGTCCTAAGAGTACGGAGGAAATGCCTATGGAGATGTCTGTATTCAGTAGGGAGATGGCTACGATTTCCAATCCGAGTCCTATAATGACCAGCCGCAGTGTTTTCTCTTTCAGGAAAAACAGACGTGCAAAGAACAGGGAAACGATGTATCCGAGGGCTGTTCTTACAAAGAACGGTACGGGGATTCCTGTGTTTCCGAGTACGAAATCGTTTAGGAAAGGGTGTACCATGGGAACCAGCAGTCCCGGAATGAAGGTTATCAGGATCAGATTGATGGCAGGAACCCATCCACGAAGCAATAGGAAGCGGTCGAAGGAATAGAGTTTGGTGACAATCGGCGCACGGAAAGGTACGTAGACTCCTGATAACATGAGGATTCCGACAGCTCCGGTTATGACAGATACAGTGAGCAGGGTTTGGAAGGATTGGCTTTGATAAAGCCATACTCCGAGGATAATGCCTGCGATCATTCCCATACGTGCCATCCAGGAGAAACTGACGTTTCCCGCACTGCGCAGTGTGGAGTTGGTGATGTCAATGGCCAATGTGATGCCGGCTGTTGTTCCTATGCCAAAGGCAAGCCCTTGCACGGTGCCCAACAGAATCAGTTCTGTGAGGTTGGTGACAAAGGCGTATCCGATGGTCGCCACTACCATCAGGACAGCAGCAAACATACAGACGTACTTACGCTTGTATGCATCTACCAGATAGGCATGGAAAGGACCGATGAGGAACATCCCCAAGGTGAAAAAGAGAAAGATTACTCCTGTCTGTGCAGCCGGCACTCCGAGACGGTCGGCCATCTCTACGGAAAGCACCGGAAATAACACATACAAGGATATAAACAACAGCAAATTAGCTACACATATCCGCATAAAATGAACTGTCCACAATTTAACTGCCATATACTATATTTAATATTGTTCCTTCTCGTTGGGGAAGTAGCAATTCTTCACGTCAGAAACGTAACGGCTGATGGCATCGGTCATCACCGTGTACAAGTCAGCATAACGACGCAAGAAACGCGGACGGAATCCGTTGTTCATGCCAAGCATATCCTGAATCACCAATACCTGACCGTCTACGTGTCCACCGGCACCGATACCGATAATAGGTATGGTCAGTTCGGATGCTACGCGTTCGGCAAGGGTTGCGGGAATCTTTTCGAGTACAATGGCAAAACAGCCTGCTTCTTCTAATAGATGGGCGTCGCGAATCAGTTTTTCGGCTTCGGCGTCGTCTTTGGCACGCACGGTATAGGTGCCGTATTTATTGATGGATTGAGGCATGAGTCCCAGATGTCCCATTACCGGAATGCCAGCGCATACGATGCGTCTCACCGTGTCTATGATTTCTTCACCACCTTCGAGCTTCAAAGCGTCAGCGTGGCTTTCTTTCATGATACGGATGGCTGAAGCAAGTCCTTCCATCTCGTTGCCCTGATAGGATCCGAAAGGCATATCAACCACTACCATCGCACGTTTCACGCCGCGTACCACGGATTTGGCATGATAGATCATTTGGTCGAGTGTGATAGGAAGTGTTGTCACATTACCTGCCATTACATTGGAAGCGGAGTCGCCTACCAGGATTACGTCCATTCCCGCACCGTCTACAATCTGTGCCATTGTGTAATCATAAGCAGTCAGCATAGATATTTTTTCACCTCTCTGTTTCATTTCAACCAGGCGATGAGTAGTCACCTTTCTTGAGTCATCTGATATATAACCAGCCATGTCTTTTTAAATTAAAAATTAATGATTAAAAATTAAAACGACGTCAAGCGCCTTCAAAAATCGCGGCAAAGTTATAACATTTAATTCATAACAGAGAAGGAAATGCAAAAAATCCTTTCAAACACCTCGCTTGGATAGCTGGGGAGGCGGTTGGAAGGATTCTGTGAGGTATAGTAAAAGCTCCTTAACAATATAAGGAAGCGATTTATCAAGTGCAATAATGCGTTTCGGATTTATTCTTTCTCTTAACGATGCAGGGTCAGGAGCTTGTCGTAGGTCATGCCGGTGAAGTCGTCTATTATATAATGTGCTTTGCCAGTGATGGCTTCACGTGTATTGGTGGTGGCAAGTCCGATCACTGTTGCCCCGGAAGTCATTCCGGCTTGCAGGCCGTGGAAAGAATCTTCAAAGACGTAGGTGTTTTCGGGGATGGCTTCAAAGATTTCCATCCCGAGCAGGAAGCAGTCGGGAGCCGGTTTGGAACGGGCAAACATCTCTCCGGTCAGGATGCGGTCTACCATTCCTTTAAATTCGGGGTGGGCATTGTAGACGTTAGCCATCTTCTCTTCGTTGGAGCTGGTGACTACGGCTATCTTTGCACCGTTACGGCGAAGATCGGCTATAAAGGCTTCTACTCCGGGGATGTATTCGTAGGACATCTTTTGCTCGTAAACGTAGAGTTCGGCGCTTATTTCAAGCTGGGCTTCGGGTTGGTCCGAGAAATACTTTTCATAGATTTGCAATAATGTCTGTCCCTTAATACGGCGGCCGAAATCTTCTTCATTCAGATATTTCCGTCCCTGCTCGTCCCAGAAGACTGTGTACTGCGTTTCTGTATCCATAATGACACCATCAAAATCGAAGAGTGCCGCAATCGTTTTCGTTGTATTCATATATAAACTTTCTTTTTACCTAAACGTTAAACCTTGTGTATCCGTCGTTGCAAAGTTCCGAATAATCATCGAATCAGGCAAATAATTCGTACCTTTGCAAAGCTAAAAAAAACGTAACATACGTTTTTATCCAACAAAATCTACTAGCGCATGAGCAAGAACGACCCACATATCTTAGGCAAAGAAAGTATCGGCAAATTGCTGTTACAATATTCCATTCCTGCAATTATCGGAATGACGATTACTTCTATCTATAATATTATTGATAGTATCTTCATCGGACATGGTGTAGGCCCAATGGCGATTGCCGGACTAGCCATCAGCTTTCCGCTGATGAATCTGGTGGTGGCTTTCTGTACATTGGTATCGGCGGGCGGTTCTACGCTGGCGTCTATCCGTCTGGGGCAAAAGGACATGAAGGGGGCTACGGAAATCTTGTCACACACGTTGATGCTCTGTATCACTAATTCGTTTTTCTTTGGTATTTTGTCTTTCATCTTCCTGGATGATATATTGGTTTTCTTCGGGGCCAGTAGCGAGACGCTTCCTTATGCGCGGAGCTTTATGCAGGTGATCTTATTGGGTACTCCTATCACTTATACGATGATTGGGTTGAACAACGTGATGCGTGCTACCGGATACCCGAAAAAGGCGATGTTGACTTCGATGGTGACGGTGGTGGCGAACATTATCCTCGCTCCTATCTTTATTTTCCACTTTGAATGGGGAATGAGGGGAGCTGCTACGGCAACGGTGATTTCACAGTTGATCGGTATGGTGTGGGTGGTGAGCCATTTTGTCAAGAAAGACAGTACGGTGCATTTTGAGGGGAATATCTGGAAGATGAAACGGAGGATTGTGGAGAGTATCTTCGCCATCGGTATGTCTCCTTTCCTGATGAATGTGTGTGCGTGTGCCATTGTGATTATCATCAATAACAGTCTGCAAAATTACGGGGGCGATATGGCGATTGGTGCTTATGGGATTATTAACCGTTTGCTGACGCTTTATGTGATGATTGTGTTAGGTCTGACGATGGGTATGCAGCCTATTGTGGGGTATAACTTCGGAGCGCAGAAGATAGATCGTGTGAAACAGACATTGCGACTGGGGATTATCTCCGGGGTTGTGATTACCAGTAGCGGGTTTATTATCTGCGAGTTCTTCCCTCATGCCGTATCGGCTCTTTTCACGGATAGCGATGAATTGATTGATTTGGCCGTAGACGGTATCCGGCTGGCTGTATTGATGTTCCCGTTTGTAGGGGCGCAGATTGTGATTGGTAACTTCTTCCAAAGTATCGGGAAGGCTAAAATAAGTATTTTCCTTTCGCTGACGCGACAGTTGCTTTATCTTTTGCCTTGCTTGCTGCTCTTTCCCAACTGGTGGGGATTGGAAGGTATCTGGATTAGTATGCCGGTATCGGATGCATTGGCGTTTATTACGGCGGTTGTCAGTCTGATGATTTACATTAAGAAAGTGTCTAAACAACATCCGGAAACGGTAGCGGAATAAAGCATTAACTGCTTTACTCCGCCTGTTGGTTTTTATTCTTTATTCTGCTTTGATGCTCTTTACGGGGTTTTCATTGGCAACGTGCCAGGCTTTCACTACCACGCAAGCCACAATAACCAATAGTACCAGCAGGGCTATTCCTATAAAAAGTAACAAATCCATATCAATTCGTTCGCTAAACTGTTCCAACCATATTTGGCCTGTAAAATAGGAAGCGGCAGTACCTATCAGCACAGAGATTACGGAGATATTCAGAATGTCGTATATCAATAGTTTCAGGATGCCGGAGGCTTCTGCTCCATTCACTTTGCGTATGGCTATTTCCTTGCTGCGGCGTTGAGTTTCTCCATTCACATAGCCAATCAATCCCGTGATGACAATAAGCAGGATGAAGCAGGACGAAATCCAGACTGCGTTACGGAAACGGTATACGCTCTTATAGCCTTCGCGAATCATGCTGTCTACTGAATTGAAGTTCAGGGCTACATTCGGGAATGTTTTTGCCACACATTCGTTCAAGCGTTTCAGGTTCTCGTCATAGGGTTCTTTTAGACGGACATTGATGGTGTGATTGGCCGATTCTTTATCGGCAATCAATACGATAGGAGACTGACTGGAATAGAAACTTCTATTACGAATATCATCAAACACTCCTACGATGGTACCTTCTACCCCACTCACTGATTTTCCTACGGCACCATCGGTCCATTCCATCAAACGAACGAGTTCTTTATTTACCAATAGATCGCCTTTTTTCTTGATGGTAGTGCCTTCTGTTATTCTGATTCCCATCACATTCGGATAATCATAGTCGCACATATTGAAATTAAGGGTGGCAATGCGTTTGCCGTCGTTACCAATCAATCCACGTGTCCAATATTCTCCCAGTACGCTGTGTGTGGATGCCGATACCCCGTCCACCATCGGTTGGCGGAGCAACTCGTCTTTTACATGTTCTACTGTTTCGCCGGACATCCAGGTTTCGGCTTCTACCAGTCCCGGAATCTTGATTCCCATATCTCCATTCATCAGGTAAGAATATTGTAACAGGGTAACCAGCAATAGTCCGAGTACAAAGGAGGTACCCGTGAACTGGACAAATAGTAATGAACGTTTCCATCCTCTTTTTCCATCCGTATAGTGCCGGAATACCTGCGTGACGGGAATACGTGAGAACAGTTTTCCCGGTATGCCTCCTGCCAGGAGGAAAAGGACTACTACAGTGAGCAAGGGTATCCAAATGATGTCCCAGGCAAACAGTGAGGCAAGGCTGGTTCCCAACA
The DNA here is from genome assembly GCF_002632415.2 of Bacteroides celer. Taxonomy (NCBI): domain Bacteria; kingdom Pseudomonadati; phylum Bacteroidota; class Bacteroidia; order Bacteroidales; family Bacteroidaceae; genus Bacteroides; species Bacteroides celer. Next base: position 3,271,458 of record NZ_CP178209.1, read on the forward strand.
GGTCTTCGATCAATTCGCCCATGTTGATTATCAACAGGAAGCTAAACAGGACGGATAGTAGAACCAATACTCCGGTTTCTGCCAGAAACATGCCAAAGATGTTTCCGGAACTGGCTCCACTGCATTTATGCACTCCTACGCTTTTTGCACGACGACTGATAGTGGCTATTGAAATCAACATATAATTCATGATGGCTACAAAAAACACTGAAAAGCCGAGGAAGCCGAATATCATCAAACGTTTCTGGGTATCGGCAGAATCCAGATGGCGTTTCGAAAGAGGAACAACGCTGTATTCCAACTTCCAGTCATCCCATTGCAAGGGGCTGTATTTTGCCATTACTTGTTGAATTTTGCTGTTCACCTTGTCTATATCCGACGCATGACGCAAGCGTGCAAAGGCATAAAAGATATCATTCCCATTCCAACCGTTACCACTCGCATAGCGACCATCGCGGTGGATGGTAATCACAAAGTCACGGGAGAGCATCGAATTTTCGGGTATGTCTTTATAGACGCCGCGAATTGTGAGCTCTAACTGCTTGTCGGCCGAAAGGGTTTTCCCAATAGGGTCTGCGCTACCGAATGTTTCACGGGCAAAATGTTCTGATACAAATATGCTATTCGAGATGATGAGATCTTTCGCGTTCCCTTTTAGTACGGGTATACCCATCATTTCAAAGAAACAGGTGTCGACCATCATGTAATTTGCTTTTGACAGCAGTTTGTCTTCCTTATAAATATGATAAAACTGGGAAGGAAGTACACAGGTGGCTGATTCTATTTCTTCAGGCATATCCTGCGCCAAGGTAAAAGCTACCGGATCACAGACGGTATAGTCATAATTCATTCCGTCATCACCCTGCACTTCGCCGGTCGTCATATTCTGTGCCGCTATTCTCGCCATTATCAGATTCTCCGCTTCCGGGTAACATTTCTCATAGCTCATCTCAAAAGCTATTTGCGAGAAAAGCAAGATGCCAACTGTTAGTCCTAAAGAAAGGGAGAGCACTCTTACGATATTCAAAGTACGCTCATGCAGTAATGTACGTATGCTATAATAGATTTGTCTCATACTTGCTTCTGATCTGGTTTATGCTATCACACTGGCTACCACGCTGCCGTCGAACAAATGAACTGTACGATGGGCAAAGGATGCGTCGTGTTGTGAGTGTGTCACCATGATAATGGTTGTTCCTTCTTTATTCAGTTCGGTCAACAGGTTCATCACTTCTGCCCCATTCTTTGAGTCGAGGTTACCGGTCGGCTCATCGGCGAGAATCAGTTTCGGATTGGTCACTACGGCACGGGCAATGGCGACACGTTGTTGCTGACCACCGGAAAGTTGTTGCGGAAAGTGTTTGGCACGATGGCTGATGTTCATCCGTTTCAGAATGTCTTCTACCATGCGGCGGCGTTCGGATGCTTTAAAGCCCAGGTATGTCAGAGGAAGTTCTACATTCTCGTAAACATTCAGCTCGTCGATCAGGTTAAAGCTCTGGAATACGAATCCGAGTTTGCCCTTACGCACATGGGTACGTTCTTTCTCTTTCAATCCGCCCACTTCTTCACCCATCAAGCGGTAGGAACCTTCGGTGGGGTTATCGAGCAAACCCAGAATATTCAACAAAGTGGATTTACCACAACCGGAGGGGCCCATAATGGCTACAAACTCTCCCTCTTTTACTTCAAGGTTTACGTGATTCAAGGCAACTGTCTCTACTTCGGAAGTACGGAATACTTTACTGATGTTGTTTATTTCAATCATACTCTTTTTATTTATGTTTTTAATTATTCACTTTTAAGGCTATTCACCGGATTTTCATTGGCAATCCGCCACGATTTCCAAAGTACGCAGGCTACGATAACGAGAAGATTTACAATCGCTATCAGTACATACGCCGCCCAACTGACAGGCACGTGCTCGGCAAACATATCCATCCACATATCATTGACGTACCATGATGCCGCCACACCGATCACAACGGCTGCAACGGCTACATAAAGCACATCTTTCACCAGCATTTCCAGAATGCCGGAGGCTTCGGCACCATTGACTTTACGTATGGCAATCTCTTTGGAACGGCGGCGGACTTCATCGGTTGTGTAGCCTATCAATCCCATCATCATCACAAAGAACATGGTAACCGCCGCCAGTATGGTAGCATTGCTGAAGACGCGGATGGAGTTATAACTCTCTTTTATCATCTGCTCCATCGAACGGAAATCGACCGTTTTATCGGGGAAAGCGTCTGCCGATACTTTATTCAGTTTCTGAAGGTTCTCTGCAAAAGGTTCTTTCAGCCGGACATGAACACAGTTTCCGAAATTCTTGGTACTCATCAGGATGAAGGGTGCTTGCGGGTTGGTGAAATTACCGATCCGGAAGTCTTTAATCACTCCCACTACTTTACATACGTAGCCTGAATTATAGACAGTACGGTTCAATAGCTCTGTTCCCCAGTGCATCCATTCGCCGTATGTTTCATTGATGGCTACTTCGTTTTCATTCCGTGGCATACGCCCCTCCTTCATCACCATACCCATCATCTTTGGATAGTCTTCCATCATTTCGCAAAAACGGGAGGAGAAAAGTGATTGTCCGCTTTCATCCTGAATCATCGTTCCACTATAACTATAGACGGGATGGGAATCGGCACTGGACACGGACTCTACATAAGGCAGGCCACGGAAGAAAGTCAGGGCATAGTCCTGGTTTTCTTTATTGCCGAAACCAGTATTGGCTACGACAACGCGCTTCGGATTGTATCCCAGGTCTTTGTTTAAGACATAGTAGTATTGCAGCATCACCACATACATCAGTCCGCAGATGAAAGCTACGCCGGCAAACTGCACGAATAATAGCGGGCGTTTCCAGCCTTTCTTTCCTTCTGTGTAGCGGCGGAAGACTTGTGAAACGGGGATTTTGGCAAAGATGCGTCCGGGCAGTGCTCCTCCTATCAGGAACAGGATAGCTACCGTCAGCAGGGGTACCCAAAGACGGTCTAAAGAGAACAGGGCTCCGAGTTCAACGGCGGTTGTGTCTTCTATAAAGTCGCGGAAGTTCTGTAAGATTAATCCCATCAGCAGCAAGGCGAAGAGAATAATGATAGCTGTTTCCAATAGGAACATTCCCAGAATTTTGCCGCTGCCTGCACCGCTACACTTATGTACGCCGATGGCTTTGGCGCGGTATGAGAGTGAAGAAATGGAGATCAGTACGTAGTTCAAAGTAGCGATGAAAAGGATGATTATTCCCAAGATAGACATGATGTTCCGCATCCGCTTCACGTCCGGTTCTTCCCTGTATACATCACGGATCGGCTTTACAAAAGCGGTATAACCTACCACTTTCTGGTCTTCCGCAGGACGATATTTCTTTATCAGGTCATTCAACCGGGCATTCACCACGGATTTGTCTGCTCCGGGACGGAAACGGATAAATGCGATCCAGCTATCGCCTCCTCTCCATGAGTAGTTTCCTCATCCACGGCTCCATACGGTAGGCAGAGAAATCACTGCATCCGGTCTGACGGTGGCATTTTCGGGTATGTCGGCGTACGTGCCTTTCACTGTCAGTTCTATTTCTTTATTATAGGAGATTACTTTGCCTATCGGGTTTTCTTGGTCGAACATCTTACGCGCCAATCGGTCACTAAGAAAGACAACATCTTTCTGCATCAGTTCCTTTTCCGGAACACCGCTCAAAACGTCAATACCCATAGTTTGAAAGAATAGTGAATCGGCTGTCACTTTGTTAGCTTCAAAACGGACACTTCCATAATAAAGAGGGGCACTCATCCAGACACAATAGCTGGTGGCTGCTTCCACTTCTTTAGGAAAGTTCTCCTGTATGGCACCCGCCACCGGTCCGCAGTTCATTTCCTGCGGCTCAAAGGTTTGGCCATTGGCGGAAAAGACGGAGAAGATCTGATACAGGTTATCATAATCTTTGAAGCATTTGTCAAAGCTCTGTTCGAAAGCCACGCGGGCAAACAACAGGATGCTCATCGTCAGCCCCAACGCCAAAGAGAGGATTTTGATAACGTTGGAACCATGCCCCCGCAATAAAGTACGGATCACATAATAGATTTGTTTCATATTATATTTTATTTCTGTTTTTTCTATTTTCAAGAATGCAGAAAGCATGCCAAAAAAGAATAACAATTCATTATCAAGTGTTTATCATTTCAACCTTTCTGAATATTGTCTAAAAATTAGACAGTACCGTCTAATTTTTAGACAACCGGGAGACTATTCCATTTCTCCTTTAAATTGTTCCAACAGTCTCTATTATCCATGGGGAGATTGTCCATCCCGATAGAAAACTTTATCTTTGCATTCAGTTTTATAAACTATTAAAGTAATGATGAAGAGGAAGAATTTATATGCACTGTGTTCGTGCCTGTTCCTTTCGGGATGCGGTATGATAGACTATCATCCGTATGACGTCCGCATCAGCGGAGAAACAGAGGTCAATGCACACAACATCGAAAGAATAGAAGCGAGCTGCCAAGGTAAAACTACGATACGGTTCGTGACAATGGGCGACTCACAACGATGGTATGACGAAACGGAAGATTTTGTAAAAGCGATCAATCAACGGAATGATATTGACTTCGTCATCCACGGAGGGGATATGAGTGACTTCGGACTGACCAAGGAATTTCTTTGGCAAAGGGATATCATGAACGGACTTCATGTGCCTTATGTGGCTCTGATCGGAAATCATGACTGCCTGGGAACGGGAGCGGAAACCTACAAAGCTGTATTCGGCCCCACAAACTTCTCTTTCATCGCAGGAGATGTGAAGTTTGTCTGCCTGAATACCAACGCTTTGGAGTATGATTACTCCGAACCGGTACCGGACTTTACCTTTATGGAAAATGAGATAACGAACAGGCGGGAGGAGTTTGAAAAGACAGTTATTTGTATGCACGCGCGTCCCTATACGGATGTGTTCAATGATAATGTGGCAAAAGTATTCCAGCACTATGTCAAACAGTATGCAGGAATACAGTTCTGCACGGCCGCCCATACCCATCACTATCAGGACGATGTGATTTTTGATGATGGAATACATTATGTTACCAGTGATTGTATGGATTACCGTACTTATCTGGTATTTACAATAACTCCGGAAAAATACGAATATGAGCTGGTTAAATACTAATTATATCTTACGCGCAGGAGTACTGTACGTGCTTCTCCTGCTTTCCGGTCTGATGTCTGCCACCTGCCAGACAAACGCACCGGAACAGACCCAACATACCCGTTATGACAATCGGGTTCACCGTTTCCGCAGAAACTGGGAGCGGATTATCCCGACTCATTCCAAAATACAATATGCCGGAAATATGGGATTACTCTCTTTCGGTACAGGATGGGATTATGGAAAGCGTAATCAGTGGGAAACGGATGTATTGCTCGGATTCATCCCGAAATATTCTTCGAAGAAAGCAAAAGTGACCATGACGCTCAAACAGAACTATATGCCCTGGAGCATTAACATTGGAAAAGGGTTCTCGACGGAGCCTCTTGCTTGTGGTCTTTATGTGAATACCGTATTTGGAAATCAGTTCTGGGTGAACGAGCCGGAACGTTATCCGAAGGGGTATTATGGTTTCTCAAGCAAAGTGCGTTTCCATGTCTTTATGGGACAACGCCTGACCTATGATATTGACCCGCAACGTAGATTTATGGCCAAGTCTGTAACCTTTTTCTATGAAATAAGTACGTGTGACCTTTATGTGATTAGTGCGGTAAACAATAGTTATCTCCGTCCACGTGACTACCTTAGTTTATCATTCGGATTGAAGTTCCAGTGGTTATGATTGGAGATACAAGGGGGATAAAATCAATTTTGAATTACGATTCTTGAATTATCACATCCTTTTTTCGTAAGTTTGCGCTTTACAAACTTGAACGAAAATGAGTAAATCTGGAACAATCATCATTGTAGACGACAATAAAGGGGTGCTGACTGCCATACAAATCCTTTTAAAAAGTTATTTTTCAAAGGTCGTTGCACTCTCCTCGCCTGTCACCCTGACGAGCGTCCTGCGGGAGGAAATGCCGGAAGTGGTATTGCTGGACATGAATTTCACATCGGGCATCAATACCGGCAATGAGGGATTATTCTGGTTACATGAAATAAAAAAAGTACGTCCGGATCTTCCGGTCGTACTTTTTACGGCTTATGCCGATATTGAACTGGCTATCCGGGGTATTAAAGAAGGAGCAACGGACTTTATCGTCAAACCCTGGAACAACCAGAAACTGGTGGAAACGCTGCAAACTGCAGCAACCTCTACGCACAACGATAGGAAAACGGCAAGTAAAGAAAAGCCTGTTCACTCGCCTATGTACTGGGGAGAAAGCAAGGTTATGCAACAACTACGGGCTTTGATTAAAAAGGTTGCCGTCACCGATGCCAACCTCTTGATAACGGGTGAAAACGGAACGGGAAAAGAGATGCTGGCACGGGAAATCCATGCGCTTTCCAACCGCAAATATAAAGAAATGATTGCTGTGGATATGGGAACCATCACCGAATCTTTATTCGAGAGTGAGCTTTTCGGACATGTAAAAGGGTCGTTCACTGATGCACACACCGACCGGACAGGTAAGTTCGAGGCTGCCGAAAAGAGTACGCTGTTTCTCGACGAAATAGGAAACTTGCCCTACCATCTGCAAGCAAAGCTACTAACCGCCATCCAACGGCGAAGCATTGTGAAAGTGGGAAGTAACACGCCAATTCCTATTGATATCCGACTGATATGTGCCACGAACCGGAACCTGCAGGAGATGGTAGCGAAAGGCGAATTCCGGGAAGACTTGCTCTACCGCATCAATACCATTCATGTGGAAATTCCTCCCCTGCGCGAACGGAAAGAGGATATTATCCCATTGGCCGAACGATTTATGGTTCACTTCTGCAAGCAATATGACAAGTCGTTGATGAAGTTCACTCCCGAAGCAAAGGATAAATTGACTGCGCATCCCTGGTATGGTAATATCCGCGAATTGGAGCACGTCATCGAAAAGGCGGTTATCATCAATGACAGTCCGCTGATTCCTGCTGAATTATTCCAATTATCCGTACCACGGATAGCCATTCAGGAACAGAGTATCTCCACCCTGGAAGAAATGGAAGTGCAGATGATACGGAAAGCGCTCGATGCCTGTGCGGGAAATCTATCGGCAGTGGCCGCTCAACTGGGAATAACCCGGCAGACGCTCTATAACAAGATGAAAAAATTCGGATTATGAGCTCACAGATCCAACAACTGGGGATTCGGTACTGGTTCAGAGTTTTGCTGACTGTACTTTTCTGTATATCGACTGTCTGGTTCGGTATTCATCAATCATACGGTTGGTTGGGCATCAGTCTTTGTCTGCTGGTACTTAGTATCATCTGGCAAATCCGCCTGTACCAGCTTCACACCAAGCAGGTGCTTTTCATGATTAACGCGCTTGAAAATAATGATAACACTTTTCATTTTCCCGAAGAAAACGGTACTCCCGAAAGCCAAAAGATCAACCGGGCACTCAACCGGGTGGGACATATCTTATATAATGTAAAAGCGGAAACCGCACAACAAGAGAAATATTACGAGCTGATTCTGGATTTTGTCAGTACAGGATTGCTGGTACTCAATGACAATGGGGCTGTTTATCAGAAGAACAAGGAGGCACTCCGTCTTTTGGGGCTGAATATATTCACGCATATCCATCAGTTGAGTAAAGTAGACACTACGCTCATGGAGAAAATAGAGAACTGCCGTCCCGGAGACAAACTGCAAGTGATATTTCACAACGAACGGGGAACCGTTAATCTATCCATACGTGTATCGGAAATCAATGTGCGCAAAGAGCATCTGCGTATTCTGGCTCTGAATGATATCAATACCGAACTTGATGAAAAGGAAATAGATTCATGGATTCGCCTGACACGGGTTCTGACGCATGAAATCATGAATTCGGTCACGCCTATCACTTCTCTTTGTGACACTCTTCTTTCCATGTCCGAGGGTAAAGATGAAGAAATCAGTCACGGGTTGCAGACCATCAGCACCACAGGAAAAGGCTTGCTCTCTTTTGTAGAATCTTACCGGCAGTTTACACGCATACCTGCACCGGAACCGTCATTGTTCTATGTGAAAGCATTCATAGAAAGGATGATTGAACTTGCCCGCCATCAGAATCCGTGTGACACTATTTGTTTCCACACGGAGATTTCTCCTGCGGACTTAATTCTGTATGCGGATGAAAACCTCATCGCCCAGGTAGTTATCAATCTTCTGAAGAATGCCATCCAGGCAATCGGCAGCCAGCCGGATGGTAGAATCGAGCTTCGGGCTTATTGCAATGATATGGAAGAAATATGGATCGAGATCAAAAACAACGGTCCTGAAATCCCGTCGGAAATAGCAGAGCATATCTTTATTCCTTTCTTCACCACCAAAGAAAATGGTAGCGGAATCGGACTTAGTACTTCACGACAGATCATGCGCCTTTCGGGCGGGAGTCTCACTTTGCTGCGGGAGAAAGAAACAACGTTTATTTTAAAATTCAAATAACTATTGATATATGATACCTGCACTCGTCAACAATCCCTTATTCCGGGGGATCACTCCGGAAAGACTTTTTGCCGATCTGGAAGAGATCAGTTTCCATACACGTTCTTATAAGAAAGGGGAAATCCTGGCTCAACAAGGAGCTGTGTGCAATCGCCTCGTCATCCTGACCAAAGGAAGCGTGCGTGGAGAGATGATTGATTATTCGGGACGTCTTATCAAAGTGGAAGACATCGCTGCTCCAAGAGCGATTGCCCCTCTGTTTCTGTTCGGTGAGGAGAACCGCTATCCGGTGGAAGTGACTGCCAACGAACCGACAGAGGTTATCGAACTTCCTAAATCAAGTGTATTGAGTTTATTCCGTAAGAACGAGCAGTTTTTGGAAAACTATATGAATCTTTCTGCCAATTATGCACGGACTTTATCGGATAAGCTTTTCTTTATGTCGTTTAAAACGATTCGTCAGAAACTTGCTTCGTACTTGCTCCGATTATACAAACAGCAACAACAGACGCATATCACCCTCGACCGTTCACAACAGGAATTGAGTGATTATTTCGGAGTATCCCGTCCTTCCCTCGCCCGTGAACTGGCGCACATGCAGGAAGATGGATTATTGATAGCCGATCGCAAGCATATCACTATTTTACAGAAAGAACAACTGGTACGGCTTATTCAATAATAGGAGCAGTTTAAAGATTTATGAATCGAATAATGAGTGTTTTAGATAAAAAATATTCATTGTTGTAACATTGGTTACAGAATCACCTGAAACTTTTCCTCTACTTTTGCGTTCAATAAATAAAATATTGGACTAATTAAAAACGTAAAAGTTATGAGTATGTTCTGTTATCAATGTCAAGAAACCGCAATGGGTACCGGTTGTACCTTGAAAGGTGTGTGCGGTAAAACGTCTGAAGTGGCTAACCTGCAAGACTTACTACTCTTCGTAGTACGTGGAATTGCTGTCTACAACGAACATCTGCGTAAAGATGGACATCCTTCCGAACAAGCAGACAAATTTATCTATGATGCATTGTTCATCACCATCACCAACGCCAATTTTGATAAAGCGGCTATCACTGAAAAAATCAAAGAAGGACTGAAACTGAAAAAAGAACTTGCCAACAAGGTAAAGATTGAAAATGCTCCCGACGAATGTCTTTGGAATGGAAGCGAAGATGAGTTTGAAGAAAAATCAAAAACTGTCGGTGTGCTTCGCACTCCCAACGAGGATGTCCGCTCACTGAAAGAACTTGTACACTATGGCCTGAAAGGAATGGCTGCCTATGTAGAGCATGCACATAACCTGGGCTACGAGTCACCGGAAATATTTGCTTTCATGCAACATGCCTTGTCTGAACTGACCCGCAATGATATTACAGTGGAAGAACTGGTTCAGCTGACTTTGGAAACAGGAAAGCATGGAGTATCGGCAATGGCACAGTTGGATAAAGCGAATACCAGCAGCTACGGAAATCCGGAAATCTCACAAGTGAGTCTCGGTGTACGCAATAATCCGGGTATATTAATCAGCGGACATGACTTGAAAGACCTGGAAGAGTTATTGGAACAAACAGAGGGTACAGGAGTAGATGTATATACTCACAGCGAAATGTTGCCTGCACATTATTATCCTCAACTAAAGAAGTACAAGCATCTGGCAGGAAACTACGGAAACGCCTGGTGGAAGCAGAAAGAGGAATTTGAAAGTTTCAACGGTCCTATCTTGTTCACAAGTAACTGTATCGTTCCGCCACGTGCAAATGCCAGCTACAAGGATCGTATTTACATCACAGGAGCCTGCGGCTTGGACGGGGCACATTACATCCCCGAACGTAAAGACGGAAAACCGAAAGATTTTTCTGCACTGATTGCTCATGCTAAACAATGTCAGCCACCGGTAGCCATTGAAAACGGAACGATTATCGGAGGATTCGCTCATGCACAGGTGACAGCCCTGGCAGATAAAGTGGTGGACGCCGTGAAAAGCGGAGCTATCCGCAAATTCTTTGTAATGGCAGGATGCGACGGACGTATGAAAAGCCGTGAATACTATACGGAATTTGCTCAAAAATTACCTGGTGACACCGTGATTCTTACTGCCGGTTGTGCCAAGTACAGATATAATAAACTGGCTTTAGGTGATATCAACGGCATTCCGAGAGTGTTGGATGCAGGACAATGTAACGATAGCTACTCACTGGCCGTCATCGCTTTAAAACTGAAAGAAATCTTCGGACTGGATGATGTAAATCAGTTGCCTATCGTATACAACATCGCCTGGTACGAACAAAAGGCAGTCATTGTTTTATTGGCATTACTGGCTTTAGGAGTGAAACATATTCATCTGGGTCCTACTCTCCCCGCTTTCCTTTCACCGAACGTAAAGAACGTATTGATCGAACAATTCGGAATCGGAGGCATCAGCACAGTAGATGAGGATATTGTGAAGTTCCTATCCTAAACAACAATGGAATAGCCGGAAATTTCAATTGGAGATTCCCGGCTGCAAAATAGTGACGGTATATGATAAAGATAGTGACGGTATACGACAACAATACCGTCACTATCTTTATCATATACCGTCACTATCTTTTTCTATATTGAACAGGATTTCTATGTTTATCCCGCACGCATAGTTGATGGAATCTTTTTGAATAGTTTCTTTTTAAATAGAATATCAATCTTCTCTAGGCAATATTAAATTGAGAAGCACTCCCACCAAAGCTGCCAGTCCAATGCCGGACAATGAAAAATCGCCCCAATTAAAAGCAGCGCCGCCAATACCGACAGTCAGTGTCAAAGACACAATGACTATATTTCTTGTACGACTCAAATCAATGCAATTATTCACAAGATTACCAATTCCCGCGCAAGCAATCGTTCCGAAAAGCAATAACATGATGCCGCCCAGTACCGCACTTGGAATGGATCTTAATAATGCACTGATTTTACCGATAACGGAGAATAAGATAGCGGAAATGGCAGCTATTCGGATCACTTGCGGATTAGTTATTTTTGTCAGGGACATGGCTCCGGTCACTTCCGAATAAGTTGTCACAGGAGGGCCACCCAATAATCCAGCACAGAAACACGCCAGACCATCCCCCAATAAAGTACGGTGCAACCCCGGATCTTTCACGAAATCTTTTCCGGTGACCGTATTAACTACATAAATATCACCAATATGTTCTATCACTGGAGCAATGGCTACCGGAATCATAAACAACACAGGTTCCCATGAGAACTTAGGAAAGACAAACTGCGGCAATCCAATCCAGGCAGCATCCCTGACACCGGACAAATCCAAATCGTAGAAAAGCCATGCAGCCAGATACCCTACTACAATTCCACAGAAGATAGGAATCAGTTTCAAAAGCCCTTTGGCTTTCATTGAAACAACGACTGCGGTAACCAACGAAAGCAGTGCCAGTACCCAGTTCTCTTTTGCCATATTCACTCCTGTTCCCGCCAGTGACAAACCTATCAGAATGATAACAGGACCTATGACAACGGGAGGAAAGAGCCGTTCAATCACCCTCACTCCCTGCCATTTGACAAGCGCACTCATTACAAAATAAACTAATGCTACTCCAACCATGCCGGATAAGGTGCCGGGCAACCCATAAAGTTCTGTCGCTTTAATGATAGGCGCAATAAACGCGAAACTACTCCCCAGAAAAACAGGAACCTTTCCACGCGTAACCGCATGAAAGATAAGCGTACCAATACCTGCTGTAAACAGAGCTGTAGAAGGGTCAAGCCCCACCAATAACGGCACGAGTACCGTAGCACCGAAAGCTACAAACAAGAATTGTACCCCCACCATCCCTTTCCTCAAAGGTGTAAGATTATTTGAATCCATAAGTATAATGTAGATTATTCTTTGCAAAATTAGTCTTTTTAGACAATTTAACTCCCTTTTTTCACAAAAATACATCCAAAAAGGGTTTTTATTTGTTGTTAATAATGTGTAACTTCGCACGGTGAGAATTAATACGACAATTTTATAACTTTATAATATATTGCCTATGATATTTACAGCAGAAAACACTCTACTTATCGGTTCTATCTTACTTTTCGTCAGCATCGTTGTTGGAAAAACCGGATACCGCTTTGGAGTACCTACCTTATTATTGTTCCTCGTAGTAGGAATGTTGTTTGGAAGTGACGGCCTCGGCCTGCAGTTCCACGACGCGAAAGACGCCCAATTTATCGGTATGGTGGCCCTTAGTATTATCCTTTTCTCGGGAGGTATGGATACGAAATTCAGAGAAATCAAACCTATTCTAGGTCCCGGTATCGTGCTTTCCACTGTCGGAGTACTACTCACAGCCCTTTTCACCGGACTCTTTATCTGGTGGATATCAGGTATGAGCTGGTCTAATATCTATTTACCTATCACTACTTCCCTGCTTTTGGCTTCTACCATGTCGTCTACCGACTCGGCTTCAGTATTCGCTATCCTCCGCTCACAGAAGATGAACTTGAAACACAACCTTCGTCCCATGCTGGAACTGGAGAGCGGAAGTAATGACCCGATGGCCTATATGCTGACCATTGTCCTGATACAATTCATTCAGTCGGCAGGTATGGGAGTCGGAGCCATCGTCGGATCTTTCATTATCCAGTTCATCGTTGGTGCCGCTGCCGGATATATACTTGGAAAGCTAGCCATCCGAATGTTGAATAAGCTCAATATTGATAATCAGGCCTTGTATCCTATCTTATTACTTGCATTTGTATTTTTCACTTTCTCCATCACCGACTTACTGAAAGGTAACGGTTACCTTGCCGTATATATTGCGGGTATCATGGTAGGAAACAATAAAATCATGCATCGTAAAGACATCTACACCTTTATGGACGGACTGACCTGGTTGTTCCAAATCATCATGTTCCTTTGCCTGGGATTGCTTGTCAACCCGCACGAAATGCTGGAAGTAGCTTCCGTGGCATTGTTGATTGGTGTCTTCATGATTATTATCGGCCGCCCGTTAAGCGTGTTCCTCTGTCTGCTTCCATTCCGGAAAATCACGATGAAATCACGTATTTTCGTATCTTGGGTAGGATTACGCGGTGCAGTTCCTATCATCTTTGCTACCTATCCGGTAGTGGCGGGCGTAGAAGGTTCGAACCTCATTTTCAACATTGTATTCTTTATTACCATTGTCTCATTGGTCGTACAGGGAACAACCATTTCTTTCGTCGCCCGGATTTTGAATCTTTCCAAACCGCTGGAAAAAACCGGTAACGACTTCGGAGTGGAACTTCCGGAAGAAATAGACTCTGATCTTAGTGACATGACTATCACCAAAAGTATGCTGGAAGAAGCAGACACATTGAAAGATATGAATCTTCCGAAAGGCACGCTGGTAATGATCGTGAAGCGCGGAGATGAGTTCCTGATTCCCAACGGAACACTGAAACTGCACGAAGGAGATAAACTATTACTTATTTCCGAAAAATCCAAAGAAAAAGATACTGATTCAGAATAACATCTGAAAAAGAGTTATTCAGTACACTATAACTGATTCGTCTCCACGCATGGAACCTCTTGCCTTGGCAAGACATTCGTTTCATCTTCATGCGTGGAGACGAAATGTTTTATATAGGCCAATGAACTAGTTCTAAGGAAGAAACACGAATGACCTTTATCCGGCTGGTAAAATTGTTCGTTCCCCCTCCGTTAATTAACCGTAAAACTTGAATTTAAAATTCGGTTTACATCTACGAAGTATTAATTTTGCGCAGTTTTAAACTAAATGTGCAAAAATCGAATGGAACAAGAACATCAGTTCATTGATTATATTGAGCAAAGCATCATCAAAAACTGGGACAAAGATGCCTTAACTGACTATAAAGGAATTACCCTCCAATATAAGGATGTAGCGCGTAAAATCGCTAAATTTCACATCGTCTTGGAAAGTGCCGGCATCCAGCCGGGAGATAAAATAGCCGTTTGCGGACGTAACAGTGCTCACTGGGCAGTTACTTTCCTGGCGACCATCACTTACGGAGCTGTTATTGTTCCCATTTTGCATGAATTCAAGGCAGATAATATTCATAATATCGTCAACCATTCCGAAGCCAAATTACTTTTCGTCGGCGACCAGGCATGGGAGAACCTGAATGAAGATGCCATGCCTTTGTTAGAGGGCATCGCTTCGCTGGCTGATTTCTCGGCATTAGTGTCCCGGAACGAAAAACTCACTTACGCTTTTGAACAACGGAACGCTATTTACGGTCAACAGTATCCCAAGAACTTTCGACCGGAACATATTTGTTACCGGAAAGATCGTCCGGAAGAACTGGCTATCATCAACTATACTTCCGGTACCACAGGTTACTCTAAAGGAGTGATGCTCCCCTATCGCAGTCTTTGGTCGAACGTGGCTTATTGCTTCGAAATGCTTCCCGTTAAACCGGGAGACCATATCGTTTCCATGTTGCCTATGGGACACGTGTTCGGTATGGTATATGATTTCCTTTACGGATTCTCTGCAGGTGCACACATCTATTTCCTGACGCGTATGCCGTCTCCGAAAATCATTTCCCAATCTTTCTCCGAAATCAAACCCAGAGTGATTTCTTGTGTACCGTTGATTGTGGAAAAGATTATCAAGAAAGACATTCTTCCTAAAGTAGACAGCAAAATCGGCAAGTTATTACTGAAAGTGCCTATTGTGAATGATAAAATCAAATCATTGGCACGACAGGCTGCCATGGAAATCTTCGGTGGAAACTTTGACGAGATTATTATCGGAGGTGCTCCTTTCAATGCGGAAGTAGAGGATTTCCTTAAAAAGATAGGGTTCCCCTACACCATCGCTTACGGTATGACGGAATGCGGTCCGATTATTTGTTCCAGCCGTTGGGAAACACTGAAACTTGCTTCCTGCGGAAAGGCAACCAGCCGGATGGAAGTCCGCATAGACTCACCGGACCCGAAAACACACGCCGGAGAAATCGTATGCAGAGGAATGAATATGATGCTGGGGTATTATAAAAATCCGGAAGCTACGGCACAAATTATTGATGCTAACGGTTGGCTGCATACCGGTGACCTCGGTACGTTGGATGAAGAGGGTTATGTGACAGTCCGCGGACGTAGCAAGAACCTGCTTCTCACCTCTAGCGGACAGAATATCTATCCCGAAGAAATTGAAAGCAAGCTGAACAACATGCCGTATGTTTCGGAGTCACTGATCGTCTTACAGCACGAAAAGCTGGTAGCCCTGATCTACCCGGATTTCGACGATGCTTTCGCTCATGGATTGCAGCAGACGGATATTCAGAAAGTAATGGAGCAAAACCGTATCGAATTGAATCAACAGCTTCCTAACTATTCTCAAATAAGCAAGATTAAAATCCATTTTGAAGAATTTGAAAAGACTGCGAAAAAGTCAATCAAACGCTTTATGTATCAGGAAGCAAAGGGATAATATCTCAAATAATAAAATAAGTATTCTCGCAAATAAAAACAAAAACGGTGGACAGCCTCAACACTGTCCACCGTTTTTTTCTAACCTCTAACCAACTTTATTTATACTACCTGTTTTCTATCTTTCTACCTAAAAACGAATCCTATTTCCATTATTAACAGTCTAACTTTATAATCAATCAGTCTTTTTTAAGTGCTATAAATGAAATAGCCTGTCCGCCTCCGGCAGCCATTCGTATGTTCAACGTATTTTCAGAAAATAGTTCCCCTTTGCTTTACGCACGATGGCTACAAATTCACCCGGTTCTCCTGCCAATGCTTTCGATTCGTCACAATCCGGATCGAAGTCGCGGAAGAACTGGAAAACCGGATGGCCTTCATTATTTTCAATCAACAATGAGTCACCTACTAAAACATTATATAACGGTTTGCCGTTGTCGTCTACTGTTAAAGCCATTTTGATATGACCGTCCGGTGATTTCACTTCTGTTTTCGGACTGCTACACCCGTAACATCCCAGCACACAGAAAAGCTCCAATGACACAATTTATTTTCATAGCATATCTATTGTTTGTATATAGTACAACTCAAAAAGAAGAAACACTTAAATGTAGCGCAGATTTCTTTCTCCGGATGCCAGGAAAAAAGTATCTTTGCACATAAACAATCTGAATTATGGCAAAGATACTATTGGTTGAAGATGAAATTAATATCGCCTCTTTCATCGAACGGGGACTCAAAGAATTCGGGCATTCGGTAAGCGTCTGCCATGACGGGGATACGGGTTGGAAAATCCTTCAGGACGAACCTTTCGACCTTTTAATACTGGACATTATCATGCCTAAAATAAATGGTTTGGAGCTTTGCCGCCTTTATCGCCAAATGTTCGGGTATCAAATCCCGGTAATCATGCTGACAGCTTTAGGAACAACCGAAGACATCGTCAAAGGACTGGATGCGGGAGCAGATGATTATCTCGTCAAACCTTTTAGTTTCCAGGAACTGGAAGCACGCATCAAAGCCCTGTTGAGACGCAACAAAGAAGTCCCTTCCAATCTATTGACTTGCGATAACCTGGTATTGGACTGCAATACCCGAAAAGCCAAAAGGGGTGACATAGACATTGACCTTACTGTTAAAGAATACCGCCTGCTCGAATATTTCATGACTCATCAAGGGGTTGCCCTCTCACGTATCACTCTGCTCAAAGATGTATGGGACAAGAATTTTGATACCAATACCAATATCGTAGATGTTTACGTAAATTATCTCCGGGTAAAGATTGATCGTGACTTTGATAAAAAACTAATCCATACAGTCGTAGGATTAGGATATATCATGAATACTTAAACTCACCAACACTAATCCCGGCTATGAAAATAGGTTCCAAAATAGCTCTTTTCTATACGTTAATCAGTGTGTTGACTACTGTCATTATCATTGCTGTATTTTATATTTTCAGTACGCAGTACATCAATAAGCTCTATGCTTCTTACCTGCGTGAAAAAGCCTACCTGACCGCACAGAAGCATTGGGAAAAAGATGAAGTAGACGAACAGAGCTACCAGATTATCCAACGCAAATATGACGAACTCCTGCCTGAAGCCCATGAGATTCTTTTAAATATGGACAGTCTTTCCGAAGTACGTGATACACTGAATAAATACCTCACGCAACACCAGCAGGCTCTTCTGCTGGCAGGACAGGACAGCATCCCTTTCTCCTTCAAATATAAGGATCAACTGGGAGCCGCCCTTTATTATCCGGATAATGAAGGCAACTTTATCGTACTCGTCATGTCCCGGAATGCCTACGGAACAGAAATCAAGGAACACTTATTGTTGCTTTCCATATTTCTCATCTTAGCCAGTTCCGTCCTGATCTTTTTTATCGGAAAAATATATTCCGGCCGTATTCTGGTTCCCCTGCAACACATACTAAAGGAATTGAAAAGAATACGTGCCAACAGTCTGAACCGCCGATTAAAGACTACTGGCAATAATGACGAACTGGAGGACATGATAAAGACATTAAATAGTATGCTCGACCGTTTGGACAGTGCATTCAAGGCAGAAAAGTCCTTTGTCAGTCATGCTTCACATGAGTTGAACAATCCGATTACTGCCATTCAGGGAGAATGTGAAATCAGTCTGCTGAAAGAAAGAAGCACGGGAGAATACATTGAATCCCTTCAACGAATTTCTTCAGAAAGCAAACGGTTATCCAGTCTGATCCGGCATCTTCTTTTTCTTTCACGACAAGAAGAAGAACTCCTGAAAAACAATATTGAAGAGATTATTCTGGCCGATATATTAAAAGAGTTGACAGCTTCCGATGAGAGAATCCATCTTCATTTGGAAGAGACAGACCCGCAGATGACTGTAAAAGCCAATCCATATCTGTTGAAGATAGCATTAAAAAATATAATAGATAACGCCTGCAAATATTCTGATAAAGAAGTAAATGTGACTCTCTACCGGGAGCAACAACAAGTCATTCTTGATATAGAAGACCGGGGAATCGGTATTCCGCAAGAAGAAATAGAACATATATTCCAATCTTTCTATCGGGGCAGTAATACCCGGGACTATGCCGGACAAGGCATCGGACTTAGCCTGACCCTGAAAATCATCTCTGCTTATCACGCAAAGTTGGATATATTTTCAGAAATAGAAAAAGGAACAAAAGTACGGGTGATTTTTTAATTCACCCTTCTTTCATTCCTTTCTCCCTCTACCTACTGAAAACCTACAAATTTAATCTATGAGAGTTTTTTTCACAGGATAGAAATGAACTAAATACGTCTTTGCAATAACTTTCCATTTTTATCATATAACATTCGTTCATATACCACTTCCACAATAAGAGGAAAGACAAACAGAGCAAAGAAAGTCGCTCCTATCAATCCACCGATAATGACAATCGCCAACGGACGCTGTGATTCCGAACCAATTCCATGACTCATGGCAGCGGGCATCAAACCGATAGCTGCCATTGCCGCTGTCATAATCACAGGGCGGATACGCGAGCGCACTCCTTCCTTAGTGGCTTTCTCCAAAGGCGAGCCGAGTTTTAGATTCGCCTTTATATCGGAAATCATAATCACCCCGTTCTGAATACAAATACCAAACAAGGCAATAAAACCGATACCGGCAGAAATGGAGAAGTTGAACTGCGTTATCAGAAGAGCCACAATACCACCCACGGCAGCGAACGGTACATTCAGCAATACCAGTCCCGCATCCCGCGCATTAGAGAATAGAATAAACAGGATGATAAAAATGATAGCAATACTGATAGGGACAACCTGTGCCAGACGTTTCGTGGCACGTTGCTGGTTCTCAAAATCGCCCGTCCATTTCAGCGAATAGCCTGCCGGCAGATGTACGGAAGCATTCACCTTTTTCTGCGCCTCGGCAACTGCCGTACCCATATCACGACCTCTCACCGAGAATTTCACCGCACAGAAACGAGCGTGATTATCACGGAATATCAATAACGGTCCCGTAATCGTCGTTATATCTGCCAATTCTTTGATAGGTACCATCGTTCCATCCATCGCCGGAACCAATATCTTACCTATCTCCTCTTCATTCTGACGGAATTGTTCGCTGTATCTTACCATGATATTAAACTTCCGCTCATCCTCATACAACAGTGAAGCCGATTTTCCGCCAATAGCCATTTCGATAATTGATTGCACATCTTCCTTAGCAACCCCATAACGCGCCAATTGGCGTTCATTCAACTCTATACGAAGCTCCGGCTGACCGATGTTCCGAATCACACCCAAGTCTTCAATTCCCTGAACCGTACTAAGAATTTTTTCAATCTGAACCGCATATTTCTCCGACTCATACAAGTCTTTACCAAACACTTTCACCGCAATAGATCCTTTCACACCGGAAGCAGCTTCCTCCACATTATCGGTAATCGGTTGTGAGAAATTGAAGTCAATGCCGGGATAAATGGATAAATCCTCCTGCATCTTATCAATCAGTTCCAATTTTGTCAGCTTGCTCTCCCATTCCTTTTCGGGATAGATATCAACGTGGAACTCGATATTATAGAATCCGGTAGCATCTGTACCGTCATTCGGTCGTCCGGTTTGCGACAGCACTTGCCGCACTTCCGGAAACGTTAATAGTTTCTTTCTCATTTTATTGGCAAGAGTCACCGATTCATCAAGCGAAATGCTTTGTGGCAAGGTAGCACGAATATAGATAGATCCCTCATTCAACTGCGGAAGGAACTCCGTACCCAGGAAAGAGAAAAGCCATAATCCGACACCCGCTATTACGGTTGCCATTCCGATGGTCAGTTTTCTGTGCGCATAGAATAAATCAAAAAGAGCCGAACACTTCGCATTGATAAAATGGACAAAATGGTTATTTTTCTCACGAACATTCTTTTTCAGTAACATGGAAGACATCACCGGAACCAATGTCAATGTAAAGATCAAAGCTCCCAACAATGCAAAGCCCAGCGTGTATGCCAAAGGAGAGAACATCTTTCCTTCTACCTTCTGGAAAGAGAAGATAGGAATCAATGCAGTGATGATAATCAATTTGGAGAAGAAAACCGCTTTCGCCTTGTCTTTTGCCGTGTTACGGATCAAACCCATTTTAGACATCACATTAAAAGCAGGCATCCCCACTTCCCTCGCTTTCTTGTCCAAAGCCACAAACACTCCTTCCACCATCACCACGGCCCCATCAATAATAATACCGAAGTCTATGGCTCCCATAGAAAGCAGATTGGCGGACATTCCCATCACCCGTAAACAGATAAATGCGAACAAAAGGGCTAATGGGATAACGACAGCAACAATCACGGTAGTCCGCCAATCTGCCATAAAGATCAATACAATAAACGTAACCAATAATATTCCTTCAATCAGATTATGCGTCACAGTCTTTACCGCCAGATTCACCAAGTCCTCCCGGTCATAGAATGCCACTATCTTCACATCTTTCGGGAGTACATTCTGATTCAAGTCCTCTATTTTATCTTTCAGGTTGGCAATCACCTCACCCGGATTCTCTCCTTTCCGCATGACTACAATCCCCTGTACAACATCATTTTCATCCATTCGGCCCACTTGTCCCAAACGAGGCAAACAGGATTCGTGTACATCGGCAAGATTCTTCACCAGAATCGGAGTGCCATTGATGTTTTTTACTACGATATTTCTCAATTCATCCAGATCGTTAATCAAACCGATTCCACGAACCACATAAGCTTGCGAACTTTTAGTGATAACATCTCCTCCTACATTGATATTACTTTTAGCTATCGCATCATACAGTTCCAAAGAGGTAATGCCATAATTAATCAACTGGTGAGGATTCACACTTACCTCAAACGTCTTCACCTCCCCGCCGAAGCTCACAATATCCGCTACGCCGGATACCGAACGGAGATTACGTTCGATCACCCAATCCTGAATCGTTTTCAGTTCCCGCACACTGCGCTTGTCACTACGAAGCGTATAACGGAATATTTCCCCCGTTGGTCCATACAGAGGTTGTACTTCCGGAGTTACCCCGTCCGGAAGGTCGGCATCATTCAATAAATTATATACCTGTTGACGTGCGGTGAAATCATCGACACGATCTTCAAACATTACATTGATGACAGAAAGTCCGAAAAGAGTGGTAGAACGAATATCCGTTTTCTTCTGAACGGGATTCATCGCAATCTCAACAGGAATGGTGATAAACTTCTCTACCTCTTCGGCACTACGTCCCGGCCATTGCGTGATAATCGTCACTTTCGTATTTGTCACATCCGGGAAAGCATCTATCGGAGTATGTTTAAAGGAAACAGCTCCGGCTATAACGGCAATCGCTGTACAGAAGAAAATAAAGAATTTATTTTTCAGCGAGAAAGCCACTATATTATCTATGAATTTGTGCATACTATTTTCTGTTTTTAATCTGCATTCAACGCATTATATACCAACAATACATTATTATTCAGCACTCTGTCTCCCTCTGAAAGTCCCGAACGGATATAGCACTCCTTGCTCAACTGCTTGTACACATCCACCTCTTTCACCTGCAAACGTTGATCCGGCTCCACCATGACCACATAATTCTTTCCTCCTTCAAATACCAGTGCATGAGCATCGATACGAGGCATGGAAGTTCCATCCGCTTTACATTTCACACTTACATTCGTAAACATCCCCGGTTTCAATAAATATTCTTCATTCTTCAATTTGATACGGACATTCATCGTTTTACTTTCACTATTCAACAAATGATACACCTTATCAATCGTACCGGCAAACATCTTATCCGGATAAGCCAACGTAGAAATGCGTACGGAGGCACCTTCGGAAACCTTACTGATATCGCTTTCATACACATCCGCCATCACCCATACGTCTGACAACCCCGAAATCGTGAACAGCTCTTCACTCTGATCCGGACGCAACTGCATATCCCTGCTGATTTGTTTCTCCACAATAAACCCCGAAACGGGAGATTTCAGCTGATAATAAGCATTTCCGGAGAAATTATAAATAGAGAAAACATCCTTTATTCTTCTTTCTTCGGCTTCGGCACTTATTAACTCCTGCTTCGCCTGAAGTACATCTTTATCCGAAGCCATCCCGGAAGCATACATATCCTGCGTAGCATCCATATTTCTGCGTGCCAGTAATAATTGTTGTTCCGCCTCCTTCAATTGCTTTTCATAATCTGCCACTTCTCCACTGCGGATGACTGCCAACACATCTCCCTTACGAACAAAGTCTCCTATTTCAGCCTTCAGTTCCGTTACCGTACCTCCAAACATCGGATATACATGTGCCACCTGATTCTCATCAAAAGTGACCCGCCCGTTTAATGTCAGTTCGTCAATCACCTCTTGAACGTGAACCGTATCGACAGATACAATCCTCAATAAGCTATCTGTCAGGCATAAGGCAGCCGGTTCAACATTCGTTTGTTCTCCTTTACCGGAGCATGCTCCCAATACGGTAGTAAACAATATGCAAGGAAGGAATTTATTCCAGTTCATAGTCTTTGATAATTTATGAATATTAGTAGTTCAATATAGTTTGTCCGATAGTTGTATTCAGGTTTTCCATCGCCAGGAAAACATCTTTCTTTATTTCATGTAGCTGAATACAAGTTTCTTTATAGCTGTCATAGTAATCGATAAACTCCAACAAGCTGATATTTCGTTTCTTAAAGTTCTCATTCACTCCTGCTATCAGTTTTTCGAAGTTACGTTCCAGTTCCATATTGGTAGATTGATAAAGCTGAACAGCTTTATCCAACGAAGCATAAGCGGTATAAAGCTCCATATCCGCACGGTTAGCCGCATTTTCCTGTTCCGCTCCTGCCTGCTGGATACTAAAACGGGCAGCTCTCACATTTCCCTGGTTGCGGTTGAAAATAGGTACTGACAAGCTCACTCCTATTGCAAAATAGTTATTGATAAAGTTTCCGGCACGGTCATAACTACCATTCACCGAAAATTCCGGAAATGCCATTGATTTCTGCAATTTCAGATTTGCACGGGAAGCACTGACCGTACTCCGGGCAATTTTGAGATCCGGCCGTTCATTCACCATCGCTTTCAAGTCGGCGAACGATAGTTGAGACAAATCCAATTGCTTCAACACCTCTTCATCCAGTGATAACTCAACCATCGTGTCTCCCGGAAGATTTAACAAGACATTAAGTTCCCCTCTAAGGGTTAACAACTCGTTTTCCCGTTCATTCTTCTCTTTCTTCAAAGAGAACAGCATAGATTCCAGACGGGACATTTCCATCAATGAAATATTTCCTTTCTCCTGTTGCAGTTTCATTCCGGCAAGTAACTCTTGCAGAGAATTCACTTCCTTCTCATAAATGGATATGGATTTCGAGAGAAAATAGACTTGTACAAACTTCTCATTCAGCTCCTGACGAAGTGTTCTCATCACCTCTTCAAACTGATATTCTGCTATTTCTTTGTTGATTTTCTCCAGTTTCACCTGCTTATTCCGTTGTCCGGCAAGACGAATTACCTGTTCAATCCCCACAACCATTTCGCCCTCCTTACCAAAATCAAAATACTTTCCGTTCAGGCGGTTATAAACATTCTGTTCTAACGAGATTACCGGATTCTCAAATAATTTGACTTGCAGCACTTGTGCCTGTGCCATATCAATGTTGTACCGTTCGGCTATCAGCGATAAGTTACGTTCCAGAAAACGTTGTTCCGCCTCTTTCAGCGTTAATGCTCCTGTGGTAGCCTGTTGCGCGCATATTCCTCCTGTCAGCAGAAGAAAAAAAGAAATTAGAAATACTCTGTTCATTACTATATTTATCTTTATTACCTTATTGTAGTTGTCGCGGCAAAATTACAATTCTATAGCCGGAGAGACGGGAAAAAGCCATTATAAGCCTCTCATATCAGATTAGAATTTGATTAGAAAATAGCCATAAAGGAAGAATTGTAAACACAACAGGAAAAATGGCTATCCTTCTTTTATCCCAACTTCCCTATCTTTGCAGTAGAGAAAATGAAATGAACCATTAAAAATAGAATATATGAAAATAATAGATTTAACCAAAGATAGTTTTGTAGAGAAGGTAGCTGATTATCAATCTTATCCTGATAACTGGAACTTCAAAGGGAATAAACCTTGCCTGGTCGATTTTCATGCCCCGTGGTGCGTCTATTGCAAAGCGTTATCGCCTATATTAGACCAACTGGCTAAAGAATACGAAGGGAAATTAGATATTTATAAAGTAGACGTCGATCAGGAACCGGAATTGGAAAGTGCATTTAAAATCCGCACCATTCCCAACCTGTTACTTTGCCCGCTGAACGGCAAACCGACAATGAAGTTAGGTACAATGAATAAAAACCAATTGAAAGAACTGATAGAAAGCAGTTTGCTTTCAGAATAGAAATACATTAAAAGTCCGGAAAGCTTCTGATGATGATAAACCACCGGGCTCTTAATATCATACTGAACATTTGCTTTTACAATAAGTCCGGATTCGGAAGTAGTATATACTACATTCCGGATCCGGACTCTCTTTGGGGATTATTTCAACTATTCTTTATGCAACAGAATATCAGTTCCCGGAACAATCTTTCCCATCGACCATACACATCGTACATTCAGTTCCTTATCAAGAATCACAATATCAGCATCCTTTCCCTTTGCCAACGCCCCTTTCCGGTCACTCACTCCTATTAAACGGGCAGGAGTTTCAGAAGCCATACGCACGGCATCTTCCAAAGGTATATTTGCTTTCTTCACCATGGTGCGAACCAATACATCCATCGTAGCCAGGCTACCGGCCAATGCAGAATGATCTGCCATCTTACATACGCCGTCCTCTATGATATAGCGAGGATCAATCGGTTCATTCCCTTCATAAGCAGCATAAGCCAAAGCATCGGTAACGAGGCACGTATTCTCTACACCTTTCAACTTATAAACCAATTTTAGAATCGTGGCAGGCAAGTGAATACCATCTGCAATCACTTCCACTGTCATCCCATCCGTCAAATATACGCTCTCCACCGTACCCTCATATTTATACTCACGACGTTTATGGAAACCCGGCATCGCATTATAAAAATGGGCAGCATGAGAGAAGCCCACTGCATACGCAGCCTTGATTTCATCATATTCGGCTTCCGTATGTGTTACGGCAGTCATAATTCCTTTCGAACGGGTATACTTTGCAAAATCATGTGCACCGGGTAGTTCGGGACTAATATCCCAACGTCTGATACAAGACGTACGCGCCAATAAAGGAATATATTCGTTTTCATCCGGAGTTTTCAGAAAACCGTCATACTGTGTTCCCGCCATCTTCGGATTCAGGTAAGGACCTTCGATATGCAGGCCAAGAATAGGAGAATCCTTCTCTTTCATCAGGTTTTCACAGACATCAACTGCTTGGTAGATTCTTTCGAACGAGGTAGATGATAATGTAGGAAATATCCCGGTAGCACCATGTTTCAGATGTGCAGTAGTTGCCGTGCAGAATGCTTCTTCCGTTGCTTCCGTATAATCATGTCCGCCACCTCCATGTGCATGCATACTTACAAATCCGGGCACAATCGTCATCCCTCTGGCATCAATAACCGTTGCACCGATAACCGCCAAATCACTGTTGGTCACCTCTAATATTTTTCCATCACAAATCAATACGGAACCATCTTTCAACCAGCCTTGCGGGGTCAATATTCTTCCATTTATTATTTGAGTCAACATAGTTTTCGTTATTTATTAGATTTAAAACAGTTTATTGGTGCCTTCCACCAGTTCTCCCATCGCCCATACAGCTCTCACATTCAAGTCTCTGTCTAAAGCAATTATATCGGCATCCTTGCCACGCTCCAGCGTTCCTTTACGGTCGAGTACTCCCATAATCCGGGCAGGAGTTTCGGAGGCCATTCTCACGGCATCCTCCAAAGGTATTTCCGCCTTCTGCACCATGGTACGAATCAGTCGATCCATCGTTGCAATACTTCCCGCCAGTGCTGAATGGTCTGCCAGCTTACATACTCCGTCCTCGATAATCACACGCGGATCAAAAGCCACCTGACTATCACTGGCCGCACAAGCCAATGCATCCGTTATCAGACAAGTGCGTTCCACTCCTTTTATCTTGTATACAAGGCGCAAGATTGTTGGAGGCACATGAATACCGTCTGCCACCACTTCCACTGTCATATCATCAATCAGATAAATACTTTCTACCGTACCTTCATACTTGTACTCTTTCCGTTTATGGAATCCCGGCATTGCATTATAAAAATGAGTGGCATGCGTATATCCCGCCTCATAGGCTGTCTGTATATCCTCAAATTCTGCCTGGGTATGTCCTACCGAAGCCAACACCCCTTTCGCTGTGATATATTTACCAAATTGCATGGCTCCGGGAAGTTCCGGTGCGGCATCCCAACGTTTGATACAATGAGTTTCTTCCAGCAACGGAATATATTCTTCGGGATCGGGATCTTTGATATTTTCGGGAATCTGTCCACCTGCCATCGCCATATTGAAATAATGTCCTTCCAGATGAAGTCCGAGCACAGGGCTATTAGGCTCCGCCATCATTTTTTCAGTAGTTTCCGCAGCGGCACGGATCATTGGAATGGTAGAAGAAGAAAGAGTAGGAAAAATACTGGTAGTGCCATGCTGCATATGAGCTTTGATTGCTGTCCGGAAAGCCTCTTCCGTGCCTTCCATAAAGTCTCTTCCACCGCCACCATGAACATAGATTTCTACACCTCCCGGAACAATATACATTCCTTTGGCATCAATCAGTTTGGCTCCGATAATTGCAAGGTCACAATTAGTTACTTCCAGAATTTTATTGTCACGAATAAGAACTGACCCATCCTTCAACCAGCCTTGCGGGGTGAGGATGCGTGCATTAATGATCTGTGTTAACATATCACAAATAGTTAAATTAATTAAAGGTCTGTGTGAATCAATGACGCTCTTTTTTGGGGGGAGTACATTGATTTTTTCGTTTGCAAAATTACGCTTTTCCGTTCAATCTATCGATGCAATCGTCCGGTAAACTTCCAATATTATACAAAAAAAAGGTTGCCAATCTTATCGACTGACAACCTCATCTTATATGGAGCGGAAAACGAGACTCGAACTCGCGACCCTAACCTTGGCAAGGTTATGCTCTACCAACTGAGCTATTTCCGCAAACTAAATTTCGTCATTCAGAAATCTGAAAGATTGGTGCCCAGAACAGGACTCGAACCTGCATGCCTCTCGACACACGCACCTGAAACGTGCGCGTCTACCAATTCCGCCACCTGGGCAAAACTTAGTTCCATTATTTCAAAGAAACAAGAGCGGAAAACGAGACTCGAACTCGCGACCCTAACCTTGGCAAGGTTATGCTCTACCAACTGAGCTATTTCCGCATTTCACTTTCATAAACTGTGAAGAGGAGGAGACTCGAACTCCCACAACATTTCTGTCACTACCACCTCAAAGTAGCGCGTCTACCAATTCCGCCACCTCTCCATAATTTTAAAGTTTAACCTTTGTGCCCAGAACAGGACTCGAACCTGCATGCCTCTCGACACACGCACCTGAAACGTGCGCGTCTACCAATTCCGCCACCTGGGCAAAGATTATTGTTCCAACATTTCAAAGAAACATGAGCGGAAAACGAGACTCGAACTCGCGACCCTAACCTTGGCAAGGTTATGCTCTACCAACTGAGCTATTTCCGCATTTTTTCGTTTGCGGTTGCAAAGGTAGGGATTTTCCGTAAACCTGCAAACATTCTGCCTACTTTTTTCACAGAAATCTGTTCACTTTGCACCTACCGCAAAACAATCATTTTGATTATCAACTCATTCGGTCACGATAATCTTCATAAGAAAATTGCTTGTATATTTCAGCTTTCCCCTCTTTTGTCCAGATGGCAATGGCAGGATGATGAATTCCGTTAAACATATTTGTCTTGACCATCGTATAATGAATCATATCTTCGAACACGATACGCTCTCCGATTTGCAACTCGTGATCGAAGCTCCACAGTCCCATATAATCACCGCTCAAACAGGAATTTCCTCCGAGACGATAAATATATTTTCCTTCATTTCCCATCTCTGCACCACGCACGGCAGGTTGATATGGCATTTCCAGACAATCCGGCATGTGGCAAGTGAAACTAACATTCAAAATAGCCGTCTTGATACCACGACTTTCCACAATATCCACCACTTCGGAAGTCAGCACTCCCGTCTGCCAGGTAAAGGCCGAACCGGGTTCCAGGATAATGCGCAAATGAGGATAGCGTGCTTTTAATCCTTGCAACAGTCTTATCAAATGTTCGGTATCATAGTCCTTACGGGTCATCAGGTGTCCACCACCCAGATTCAACCATTTAATCTGTGGAAACCAATGGGCAAATTTAGCTTCAAGATGTTCCAAT
Source organism: Bacteroides celer (assembly GCF_002632415.2). NCBI lineage: Bacteria > Pseudomonadati > Bacteroidota > Bacteroidia > Bacteroidales > Bacteroidaceae > Bacteroides > Bacteroides celer. The sequence continues at coordinate 3,300,425 of NZ_CP178209.1, forward strand.
GTACGTTCCAGCTCATAAGAAGAAGATTCACAGTGACAATGACAATGAAAGCCTTCAATACCTTGCGGTAATGCTTCAGGCAGCAAATCGGCTGTTATCCCAAAACGTGTGCCGGGTGCACATGGATTATAAAGTTCGGTTTCCACTTCCGAATATTCAGGATTTACGCGGATGCCACAAGAGATGCCACTTCCTTCTGCAACCACCATCGGATAGAAGCGTTCAAACTGCTGCATTGAGTTGAATGTGATATGACTGCTGCAACGCATGATTTCCGAGAAATCCTGTTCCGTATAAGCAGGAGAATATGTATGCGCCTTGCTGCCGAACTCTTCCAATGCCAAACGGGCTTCATACACCGAACTTGCCGTAGAATGATCTATATATTCACGGAATATGGGGAAAGAGCGCCACATGGCAAATGACTTAAAAGCAAGAATGATCTCCACTCCCGCCCTGTCGGCCACGCTTTTTATCAAACACAGGTTCTTTCTTAAAAGCTCTTCTTCCATGATGTAACAAGGAGAAGGGAACTGATTAAAATCTATCATATATAAATTATTATCTAAAATAACGCCTTACGAACGTGGATGCAAAAATACAAATTCAAAAGCAAAGAGGGATTGTTTTATTTTTAATTAAGATATTGGTTTTCGCGAACTTTTTCTTATTTTTACACCTTTATAATCTATAAGTAGTTATATCATCCTAAATACCTGATTGAATATGAATAAAGATTTAAGAAAAGTAGTGATCCTGCTGGCACATCCAAACATGAAAGGATCTCAAGCAAACAAAGCATTAATTGATGCCGTTAGTGACATTGAAGGAGTAGCCGTATTCAACCTTTACGAATTATCGCCTGACATCGCTTTCAATGTAGACGAATGGAGTAAAATCATCTCTGATGCCTCTGCTGTGATCTATCAGTTTCCTTTCTATTGGATGTCTGCACCGTCATTACTAAAGAAATGGCAGGATGAAGTCTTTACTTTCCTATCGAAGACTCCGGCAGTCGCCGGTAAACCGCTGACAGTGGTAACAACTACCGGATCTGAATTCGATGCTTACCGCAGCGGAGGAAGGAATGGTTTCACTACGGACGAACTTTTACGCCCTTATCAGGGCAGTGCTATCCATTCAGGTATGGTGTGGCAGACTCCTATCGTTGTTTATGGAATGGGAACAGCGGATGCGGGAAAGAATATCGCTGAAGGAGCAAATACATACAGACAGCGGGTAGAGATGCTGGTCAATAGCAGTAACGCCGGAAATAATTGGTAAGACTATGAAAAGCCGTAGCTTTATCTAATCTAAAGCTACGCTTTACAGATGCTAAAGCATAGCTTTGGCTTTCACAAAACACTTCTTTTTTCAACGTCAGTAGCGGCAAGAAAATCTCCCCCCGATTACAGACATTATTAATCCGCCAATAGTACCTTAAAAGGAACACATCGTTATTCAGACGAATATCTACCACGGATATTTATCTTTAGCAACAGCATTTTTCATATCATCTTCCTATTTTATGATCCACTGCCCCAAAGTCCGTGTTGTACTATCAAAATTCACTCCCACCTTGACAACCTTGCGATGATCTATCTCGTAAGGAATAGCATATTGTTTACTATCAATTTGAGCCAATGCTTCTTCAGGAGTTCCATCTACTTTAAATTCAAATACATAAATTGCATCGGACATCTTAATTACCACGTCAGCCCTGCCAATAGCATTCTTTACTTCTACATCTACATATTGGCCCATTAAACGGAATAATAAATAGAAGATAGTCTGATAATGTTTCTCCTGATTGTTCTCCAAATCATAAGGTATAGAAGAAAAGAAAGAACGAGTACGAAGAAGACACTGCTCAATATCACCTTTCATCAGGTCTCTTACAAAAGAGACTACATAAAAGTTACTTTCTCGTGTCGGTTGATTGAGATAGGAAGGGATCAACGTCTCAATAAAGCCTATTTTAACTTCTTCGTTGGGATAGCCTAATGTGTATGTACGAAAGAGAGGTTCATATCCTTTGATAGTCAAATAGCCACTCTGATAAAGTACGGGAATCGGATCGGTAATAACCTCTGTCGCTTTATCAAAATCTTCGTCTTTCACTTCCATCTTTTCCAATAGATTAAGACTGAAGTCCATTCGCTGTAACATTTCAATCAAGAAAGTAGGCGTGCCGGTAGAAAACCAAAAGCTCTTATAATCTCTTTGCGAAAATGCATTGAAAAGGCTGAACGGATTGTAAATATCTTCACAATTCTTACTGAAATGATAACCGTCATACTGCCGTTTCAAATGCCGACAAGCCTCTTCATAGGTTTCATTATTCGCTTGAGCTATCCTCTCAATATCCGGTTGCATCTGACTTAGCAACTCTTGCTCTGTAATACCACAAATAGCACTATAATCATCGCTCATACTGATATTCTGCAAGTTATTCAGCTCACTAAATATACTCATCTGACTGAACTTGCTGATTCCTGTCAAAAACAAGAAACGAAGATATTGCCCTTGTGCTTTAAGAGGACTGAAGAACTTCCGCATTTCAGTTCGCAATTGTCCTTGTAAAGCAGAGTCACTATTACTATCCAATAAAGGTGCATCATATTCGTCAATCAATACGACAGCCTGCTTTCCTGTCTGTTGGTAGATTCGTTGAAGCAACCCGGTTAAACGGGCCGCATAGCTCGTTTCTTCTTCATTTTTCCCATAAGTCCTCTCCCATTCGCTTAGATAAAGATTCAATTGCTCTTGCAAATCTTCGATTGTGGTGTATTTTGTTCTGCTAAAATCAATATGCAACACAGGATAAACAGTCCATTCCTGTTCCAATTGCTCCATTGCAAGTCCGTTGAATAATTCCTTTTTGCCGGAAAAATATGCTTCCAACGTAGAGACTAGAAGACTCTTTCCAAAGCGGCGAGGACGACTAAGGAAATAAATCTTATTTGTATGGGTCAAATGATAAATTAATGCAGTTTTATCAATATACACACAATCATTATTACGTAAATCCTCAAAATTCTGTATTCCGATAGGATATCTTCTAAATGTCTCTTTCATACCACTCTAATGCTTTTATTGGAAATATGAACAAAGATACGAAATAAAATGATTACATGACACTTAATATTATTATAAAACCCTACAAAATCATTCAATTTCATTGTTCAATTCACTTAAACTTATCTAAAGAACTACCTTATTAATAGCTATTAAAATAGTGACGCTATCCCACCAACATAGTGACGGTATATGCTTAGGATAGCGTCACTATTCCAGGCATATACCGTCACTATGTTTAAACCGGATATTTCGGGCTGTTATTTCTAGTTCCTGCGCTGTGTAGGCAGGGTAAATTCTTGCGAATCACAAATCACTCCATTCTCGTCCGCCACTGCGACACGGAATGTAACTTCACCGTCTTTCAATTTTTCACCTGCATGAATGGAAGCGGTATAACGGATACCTTCACCCGGAAGAATTTCCTCCACCATCACGGAAGGAGAAATGCCGAGATGCTTCACCTTCCCCACCGTTTCTACCACAGGAACTACATTATAAACAGGATTTCTCCCTTCATTCATAATCTCAAAAATTATCTTGCTATTTTCTCCCGCATCAATCACATGACTGCGATTATCATCTATAAAACGGATCTTGCGCAACTTCAGTTGAGAAATAGGCTGCTGCACCGGCTGCTTCTTATATTTTTGCACACGGACTTCCCTCACTTCAGGAATATACGCATCTTCCTCTATTTGCTCTTGTCTCGGCGCCGTCAACGCGTTTCCAATAGCCGCACCGGCAATGGTTCCCACAATATTCCCAATAGCAGAACCACGGTAACCGCCTCTCCAGCCATGATTATTATCTCCGATAAGTCCACCTATCGAACTTCCCAGACTACCTCCGATAGAAGCACCTGCCATGATAGCTCCCGGATTTCCCATACGCCCCGACGCACATCCACTCAAAATCAAAGCGGAAAGCAAAATTACTGTTAGTTGTTTCTTCATGAGTCTCTCTATTTAGTGTTATTATTTATTCTACCACTTTAAAACGAGCGAAACGTAATAATAGTTGTTTGTCTCCCGCATTTTTAAAATGAATAGTTGCTTTCGCATTGTCTCCCGTTCCTTCTACTTTAATCACTTCACCCAATCCGAAACGTTCGTGCTCTATCATCTGTCCGGCCTGTACTCCTGCTACCGATGCAGAAGTGGAAGAGGTTGCCTGTACACCGTTACTTGGGCTAACAGTACTAACTTTCTTCAAATTTCTCGGTACGCTGGGAGCAATGATCTGTGCTTTCGGACGTTCACGCTGTTCGGAAGATGTACTTCCGAAAGGGGCACGCGACGGAGAAGCTGAACGGGTGAATCCTCCTTCAATCTCTCTACGGAAACGTCCTGCACCTTCATCGACAGCCCGGCTCACTCCTGCCTCATGCGGCAGTTGCAAGTAATGAACATCGATATCACGCAAGAAACGACTGGGGCTTCCAAATTCCATCTTTCCATAACGGAAACGGGTTTTGGCAAAAGACAGATAACAATGTTCCTCCGCACGAGTAATAGCTACATAGAACAAACGACGTTCTTCTTCCAGTGCCCGGGGAGAATCTCCTACCATCCCACTGGGAAACAGGTTTTCTTCCAGACCGACCACAAATACATTCTTAAACTCCAATCCTTTAGCCGAATGAACTGTCATCAACGTTATCTTTTCCCCATCATCCGCCTTGTCGGAATCCTGATCGGTAAGTAATGCAATCTCCGAAAGGAAATCGGTAAGGGACACATTCGGGTTACCCTCCTCCTGCCGCAAAGCGCAGAAGTCATTCATTCCATTCACCAACTCTTCTATATTTTCCTTACGGCTTAGGTTCTCGGGGGATGTGTCCTGACAGACATCGTTGATAATGCCGGACTGACGGATGATATTCGTTCCTATTTCATAAGCGTTCTTATCTGCCTGATCGACAATGAAACCTTCTATCAATTCACGAAAGCCTTGCAGTTTTGCATGCGTTCCTTTATTTATATCCAGTCCGTAACTCAATGGTTCGCAGAGTGCCGCCCAAAGACTTACGCCATGATCGGTAGCCGCCGATATAATCTTCCCGACTGTCGTATCTCCAATACCACGAGCCGGATAATTAATGATTCGCTTGAATGCTTCTTCATCATTCGGATTCACTACCAAACGGAAATAAGCAATCACATCTTTTATCTCTTTTCGCTGGTAGAACGAAAGTCCTCCGTAAATCTTATAAGGTATACTCCGTTTTCGAAGAGCCTCTTCAAAAATACGGCTTTGTGCATTCGTACGATACAGGATGGCAAAATCAGCATATCCGTAGCGATACTCCCGTCGTAGCTCTGCAATCTTATTAGCTACAATATCCCCCTCTTCCACATCGCTATACGCCTGAAATACGCCGATAGGTTCCCCCTTTTCTTTCTCCGAAAACACGGCTTTCCGTATCTGGCGTTCATTCTTCTCAATCAAGCTATTGGCAGCACAAACAATGGTTTGTGTGGAACGGTAATTCTGCTCCAGTTTAAAGACTTTCGTATTGGGGTAGATTTTTGTAAAATAGAGAATATTATCAATATCCGCCCCACGGAAAGAATAGATACTTTGCGCATCGTCTCCCACCACACAGACACGTTGATTCTCTTTAGTCAGTTGCAGAACAATGCTATGCTGCGCATAATTCGTATCCTGATACTCGTCCACCAATACATAACGGAACTGATCGCGATAACGTGCCAGCACTTCCGGAAAGTCACGAAACAGAATATAGGTATATACCAATAAATCATCAAAATCCATCGCTCCCGCCTGACGGCATCTGTCCCAATAACGAGTATAGATATCACGGATAGCAGGCATCTTGGCAGCCATATCTCCTTCGTAAGCCTCTTTATTGGCAGCGTATCCCGTAGGAGTGACCAAATGGTTTTTGGCATTGGAGATACGTGCCTGCACTACTCCCGGTTTATAAGTTTTCTCGTCCAATCCCATCTCTTTGATGATGGAACGAAGCAGGCTCTTACTATCAGCCGTATCATAGATGGTGAACTGGGAAGTGAACCCTATAAATGTTGCTTCGGCACGAAGAATCCGTGAGAAGATGGAATGGAAAGTCCCCATCCACAAATAACGTGCCCGTTCCATACCTACCTGACGCGCAATACGCTCTTTCATCTCGCGCGCCGCCTTATTCGTAAAGGTCAGTGCAAGGATATTCCACGGATTGTAGCCGTTCTCCTGTTCCAGCAAGTAAGCGATTTTATAAGTCAATACGCGCGTCTTCCCCGAACCTGCACCGGCTATCACCAGTGAAGGACCGTCATTATAAGTCACTGCAGCACACTGACTCTCGTTCAATTCATCTATATAATTGGTATTCATAACAGCATTATAAAAACAATGTGGATTTTTAACAAACCCTTGGCATTCAAATTTGTTCTCAATACAAAAGTATAATATTCATTCGAGAATGAAGGTATTTTTATGAATTTTCATCACTAACTATTTTAACCTAACACCAAAAAGCAATGAAAAGAAGTATATTTTTATCGATTATTTTGAGTTTGTTTCTGGTCGCCTGCATTCCACAGGCAATGGCACAAAAGCAGAGCCGCCTGGAAAAGCTGCTAAGGTATCTGAACGATAATGACGCCGACAAATGGCAGAAAAACCGTGATAAGATAGATGACGAGACACAAACCTATTATGCCGAGGAACTGGCATTATTGGATGTGCTCAACGGATTGTGGAACGAGCAAAGCGAACAGGCTGCCACCAACTATTTCGGATGCTATGAAAGGGCAACGAAAGCTTATTTTCCCAATATCTGTGAAGAAGAGAAAATACAACTTTCCAACGTACAAAACAAAGCGGAACTGGCTGTTATCTCCATTCTGGAAGCTTCGAAAGATCAAATCCCTTTTAGCAAGACGTTGATGGACAGTATCCAGTCAAGCGGTTATCCGGGAGATTCTACCATCTTGCAAAAGGTACGGGACATCCGTGAAATAGCTTTACTGGAAGGTATGCTGAAAACACCTACGCTGAATATTTATCAAACGTACATCACGGAATATCCGAACGGCAAATTTATCTCTCAAATCAACACTGCGGAAAACAAACGGCTTTACCAGATTGTAAAGAGTAATCCGACATCAGCGAATTTCAAGGCATTTTTTGATAACGCCAACATGCAGAAATTCTTCACGGATAAAGATACGCGTCCATTCCTTCCGGAAGTCCGCGCGTTATACGATGATTTTCTGTTTCAAGGAATCGACAGCCTCCGAGAGAAAGGAAACGCAACAGACATCCGGCAGATTATTGACGAGTATAAGCAATCACCTTACCTGACTTCCACAGCACGTACTCATCTGGACGACCTTGAATATCTTAGTGAAAAAGCTGATTTTGAGCTTTTAAAAGCTGCCATTGTCAATTCCGAATCTTTGAGTATGCTGCAGGATTTTCTTTGCACACACAGGTATAAGGAATTTCGTGACCAGACCAATGCACTACGGACACCGTTTATTCTGCAAACAATCATATCCACTCCTACTTCCGTGAAATACTATAATGGAGGACGATTGATTAAGTCTGCGGAAAATGACAGTACGGGAAATACCTCGACCACTTATTCGTATGATGATAAGGGGCAGCTCATTTCTACATTGTCGCTTACCGTAAAGAACGGTCAGCCAAGCAATGAAATACAAACGAACAGATTATACGATCCGCAAGGTCACTGCATCTTTGAAGTGCAAACGAATCCGAAAACCAAAACGGATCTCTACCGACGGACACGCCGTATCGGTACGGACGGAAGTATCGAGAGTGATTCGCTCAAGTATACAGATGGAAGAGTCATCATAAGTTCCTATAATAAACAGGGGTTATTGACCGAAACCAAAGAGTATAATAAGAATGGAGAACTTCAGGCGTACACCGCAAACAAATATGATGATAAAGGCAGATTGATTTCATCCCAACATCAAAACCTGCTTTTTGCAAATTCTTCGGATCAGATTATTTCACAAAAAGATGCTTATGAATACGATAAATACGGTTATCTGACACAGATCGTTTACCAACGGATTTTAGGCAATAACCAGAAAACATCGGGATGCCTGATCTGCCTGTACGATAAATACGGAAACCAGATCGATAGTAATTCTTATTATGAATATGATAATACGGGCCAATGGATCTGCCGGACCGACCGTGAGCATCCGAAAGAAGTGGAACGTATACAGTACATTTACAAATAAAGTAAGATGCTGTGAACATTTTGCAAAGGGCTTCTGTTATTATAGTATAACAAGCCAATTAAAACTTGTAACATTATGAATACTATATTAATGTCTTTAATTATGATGACCATGACTTACGAAATGCCTAAACTTCCTTACGCTAACAATGCGTTGGAACCTGTAATCAGTCAGCAAACAATAGATTTCCATTACGGAAAACATCTACAAACGTATGTAAATAATCTGAATAGCCTCGTGCCCGGAACAGAATATGAAGGTAAAACGGTAGAAGAAATCGTTGCAGCCGCACCGGATGGAGCTATATTCAATAACGCCGGACAAGTATTGAACCACAACCTGTACTTCCTGCAATTTGCCCCGAAACCTTCGAAGAAGGAACCGGCCGGTAAACTGGGAGAAGCTATCAAACGTGACTTTGGCAGCTTTGAAAACTTCAAGAAAGAATTCAATGCAGCAGCAGTCGGATTGTTTGGTTCAGGATGGGCTTGGCTATCCGTAGATAAAGACGGTAAACTGAAAATCACTAAAGAGGGGAACGGCAGCAATCCAGTACGTGCCGGTTTGAAACCACTTCTCGGATTTGACGTTTGGGAACACTCCTATTATCTGGATTACCAGAACCGCCGTGCCGACCACGTAAACGCCCTGTGGGATATCATCGACTGGGATGTGGTTGAAAAAAGAATGTAATTAAATTTACAAGCTAAACTATACTTATGGAAAAAGTCGTTGTGTTTTTCACAGCGACCTTTTTTACAGATTAAAAAGAACAGACTTTTATTGTATATCAGATGCATTAGTTGTATTTTTGCAACTCATAAAACAACATAACAAACAATTATGATACTGTATAAAAGAAAAAAAATACGATTTATTGTCTCCATTGCTGTACTCCTTTTCCTCCCCCTTTTCGGCAATGCTGCCACCACAGAAGAATCTGAGGAAGAAATTCTGTTTATCACCTCTTATAATTCTGACACTAAATATACCTACGATAACATCAGCACATTTGTAGAAACCTACACCCAATTGGGAGGAAGATATTCGACCATGGTAGAAAATATGAATGCAACAGACTTAACGCAGGCGCATCAATGGAAAAAAACATTAACTGATATTCTGGACAAACATCCGAAAGCCAAATTAGTTATTCTCCTGGGTGGTGAAGCATGGAGCAGTTTTCTTCATCTCGAAGATGAAAAGTACAAGCAGCTTCCTGTTTTCTGTGCAATGGCATCACGCAACGGTATCCGTATTCCGGAGGATTCGACCGACATCCGAAGCTATAATCCTGAAAGCATCAACTTAATGGAACGCATGAAGGAATACAACGTAAGATATTGTAGCACATACGAATATGATATCAAAAAAGACATTGAAATGATACAGGATTTCTATCCGGAAACAGAACACCTTGTATTTGTATCGGATAACACATACAACGGACTTGCCGAACTGGCATGGTTCAAGAAAAACCTGCAACATTTCCCACAGTTGTCTATCACCTACGTCGATGGCCGCATCCATACACTCGATATGGCTGCCAGTCAATTGCGCAATCTTCCCAGAAACACAGTCATGTTGCTTGGCATCTGGAGAATCGATAACCGGGGTATTACTTACATGAATAACTCCGTTTATGCTTTTTCCAAAGCCAATCCTCTCCTGCCTATGTTCAGCATGACTTCTACTGCAATAGGTTACTGGGCTATCGGAGGATATGTCCCGCAATATGAAGGAGTGGGACAAAGCATGGGAGAATATGCCTACCGCTTTTTAGACCAGAAGGAAACTGATATCAGCAGTATCAATATCTTACCCAACAGATATAAATTTGATGCGAAGAAACTAAAGGAATGGGGATTTGGAAACAAGAAGTTACCTGTCAACTCAATGGTAATCAATCAGCCCATCCCGTTCTTTGTGGCCTATAAGACAGAAGTGCAATTCATCCTGATTATATTTCTCGTATTAGTAGGAAGTCTAATGATTTCGCTGTATTACTATTACCGGACTAAAATCCTGAAGAATCACCTTGAAAGAACTACGAAACAACTACGGGAAGATAAAAAGAAGCTGGAAGAGTCTGAAGTCGAATTGCGTGATGCTAAAGAGCGCGCCGAAGAAGCTAATCAGCTGAAAAGTGCCTTTGTTTCGAATATGAGCCACGAGATACGGACTCCGCTAAATGCTATTGTCGGTTTCTCCAGCCTGATTATCGGTTCGGTAGAGCAGAATAACGAACTGAAAGAATACGCAGATATTGTCCAGACCAACTCCAATCTGCTGCTCCAACTGATTAGTGATGTACTGGATATATCACGCCTGGAATCAGGAAAGCTGCAATTCAACTATGAATGGTGTGAGCTGGTGAACCATTGCCAGAATATGATTACTCTGACCAACCGGAACAAGACAATGGATGTAGACATTAAACTGCAAATGCCTAAAGAGCCTTACATGCTCTACACAGATCCCTTGCGCCTGCAACAGATTATTATCAATCTGCTGAACAATGCCTTGAAATTCACTCCTGCCGGAGGAAGCATTACGCTGGATTATGAAGTGGACGAAGAAAAGCAATGTATGCTGTTCTCGGTAACTGATACTGGCACCGGAATCCCCGAAGATAAACAGGAGCTGGTATTCCAACGTTTCGAAAAGCTGAATGAGTTCGTACAGGGTACAGGATTGGGACTGGCTATCTGCAAACTGACCATCCAATATATGGGAGGTGATATCTGGATTGACAAGGATTACAAAAATGGCGCCCGGTTTATCTTTTCTCATCCTATCAAAAAACAGGAATCAACAGAAAAATGAAAAAAAATCGAATGATTTAGTGTTTTTCTGTTTCTTTTTCACTTACTTTGCCCCCGTAAAGACAAAGGGGTGCCCCATGAGGGGCTGAGATTATACCCTAGGAACCTGAGGCAGTTAGTACTGACGTAGGGATTGTGTTTCTTCTTATCGCCTTTCCATTCAAGCACGCTCTTTGTATTTACTTTCAACTTATTTATTCTGATAGGACAATGAAAGTACAAGTGAACAACAAAGAGGTGGAAATTACTCCCGACTCTACCCTTACACAACTGACAGCACAGCTCGAACTTCCGGTTCAAGGCATTGCTATCGCCGTAAACAACAAAATGATTCCCCGTACCGAATGGGAGGGTTTCATATTGCATGAGAACGATAACCTGGTGATTATCAAAGCTGCTTGCGGAGGATAAGGGAATGGTCAGTCTACAATTTATCACGCATCAGACCGAACGGTACTCGTACCTCGAATCGGCACGTATGGCACTCGAAGGCGGGTGCAAATGGATCCAACTACGCATGAAAGAGGCTCCTCTCGAAGAAGTGGAGGCAGTAGCCCTGCAACTGAAACCGCTTTGTAAAGAGCACGAAGCAATCCTGGTTCTGGACGATCACGTTGAACTGGCGCGAAAGCTGGAAGTGGACGGTGTGCATCTGGGCAAAAAGGATATGCCTATCGACCAGGCCCGCCAAATTCTTGGAGAGGCTTTCATCATCGGCGGCACTGCAAATACATTCGAAGATGTTGTACAGCACTATCGTGCCGGTGCCGATTATCTTGGCATCGGTCCTTTCCGGTTTACTACCACCAAAAAGAATTTAAGCCCTGTACTGGGATTGGAAGGCTATTCCTCCATCCTTTCACAGATGAAAGAGGCGAATATCGAAATCCCCGTAGTAGCGATTGGTGGAATCACTTATGAGGATATTCCTGCCATACTTCACACAGGAGTAAACGGGATAGCCCTGTCGGGAACCATTCTCGGAGCGGATAATCCGATAGAAGAAACACGTAGAATCCTGAATCATGCGTAAAGCAATGATGTACAATCAGTAATTTAATTTATAATATATATAGAATGGAAAAGTTAGTAATTGCGGGACGCGAATTTAACTCCCGTCTTTTCCTGGGAACAGGAAAATTCAATTCCAATGAAGTAATGGAACAAGCTATTCTGGCTTCAGGCACGGAAATGGTTACTGTTGCCATGAAACGAATCGACATGGACAACAAAGAGGATGACATGCTGAAACATATTATTCATCCGAATATTCAGCTATTGCCCAATACTTCCGGTGTACGTAATGCAGAAGAGGCTGTTTTTGCAGCACAGTTGGCTCGTGAAGCCTTTGGAACAAACTGGTTGAAACTGGAAATTCACCCGGACCCACGCTATCTGCTCCCTGACTCTATCGAGACACTGAAAGCTACGGAAGAACTGGTAAAACTGGGTTTTATCGTGTTGCCTTATTGTCAGGCTGACCCTGTACTCTGCAAACGTCTGGAAGAAGCGGGCGCAGCTACCGTTATGCCGCTCGGTGCACCAATCGGTACCAATAAAGGATTGCAGACCAAAGAATTCTTGCAAATCATTATCGAACAGGCAGGTATCCCGGTAGTCGTAGATGCGGGTATCGGTGCACCCAGTCATGCTGCCGAAGCAATGGAACTGGGAGCTTCCGCTGTATTAGTTAATACCGCAATAGCCGTTGCCGGAAATCCGGTAGAAATGGCAAAAGCATTCAAAGCGGCTACAGAAGCCGGCAGACAGGCTTACGAAGCAGGATTAGGATTACAAGCCGTCGACTTCGTGGCAGAAGCAAGTTCACCTCTAACGGCTTTTCTTGATTAAAAACGAATAAACTATGGAACAAAAAATAAAATTCCCCCGCTCGCAGAAAGTCTATTTACCCGGTAAACTTTATCCGAATATCCGTGTAGCGATGCGGAAAGTGGAACAAGTGCCCAGTGTCAGCTTTGAAGGCGAAGAAAAGATAGCAACACCGAACCCGGAGATATATGTATATGATACCAGCGGACCGTTCAGCGATACAGATATGAGCATTGATCTTAAAAAAGGACTGCCCCGTATGCGTGAAGAATGGATTGTAGGCCGTGGTGATGTGGAACAACTTCCCGAAATTACTTCGGAATACGGACAAATGAGAAGGGACGATAAAAGTCTCGATCACTTACGTTTCGAGCACATCGCTCTACCCTATCGCGCTAAAAAAGGAGAAGCAATCACTCAAATGGCATACGCCAAAAGAGGGATTATCACCCCTGAAATGGAATATGTAGCAATCCGCGAGAACATGAATTGCGAGGAATTGGGAATCAAGACCCACATTACTCCAGAATTTGTCCGTCAGGAGATTGCAGAGGGACGTGCCGTATTACCGGCCAATATCAACCACCCGGAAGCTGAACCGATGATTATCGGACGCAACTTCCTTGTGAAAATCAATACGAATATCGGAAATTCAGCTACTACTTCAAGCATAGATGAAGAAGTGGAGAAAGCATTGTGGAGCTGCAAATGGGGTGGCGATACCTTGATGGATCTTTCCACAGGAGAAAATATCCATGAAACACGCGAATGGATTATCCGTAATTGTCCCGTACCCGTCGGCACGGTTCCTATTTATCAGGCACTTGAAAAGGTGAACGGCATAGTGGAAGACCTCACCTGGGAAATCTACCGGGATACATTGATTGAACAATGCGAACAAGGTGTAGATTACTTCACCATTCATGCAGGGATCCGCCGCCATAATGTTCATCTTGCCGATAAGCGGTTGTGCGGTATTGTCAGCCGTGGAGGAAGCATTATGAGTAAATGGTGTCTCGTACACGATCAGGAAAGTTTCTTATACGATCACTTTGATGATATTTGTGATATTCTGGCACAATATGATGTAGCCGTTTCTTTAGGCGACGGACTTCGTCCGGGTTCTATCTACGATGCGAACGATGAAGCGCAGTTTGCCGAACTGGATACCATGGGAGAATTAGTGCTTCGTGCCTGGGATAAGAATGTTCAGGCATTTATTGAAGGCCCCGGACACGTTCCGATGCATAAAATCAAAGAGAACATGGAACGTCAGATTGAAAAATGCCATGACGCCCCATTCTATACACTCGGCCCGTTGGTGACGGATATTGCTCCCGGATACGACCATATCACTTCTGCTATCGGTGCCGCACAAATCGGATGGCTGGGTACGGCTATGCTTTGTTATGTCACTCCGAAGGAACACCTTGCCTTACCCGACAAAGAGGATGTACGCGTAGGAGTCATTACCTACAAGATAGCCGCTCACGCCGCTGACCTGGCAAAAGGACACCCGGGTGCACAGGTACGGGACAACGCATTGAGTAAAGCTCGCTATGAGTTCCGCTGGAAAGATCAGTTCGACCTGTCTCTCGACCCGGAACGGGCGCAGACCTATTTCCGTGCAGGACATCATATCGATGGAGAATATTGTACGATGTGCGGACCTAATTTCTGTGCAATGAGATTGTCACGCGATTTAAAGAAAAGCGCTAAAACCAATAAATAATGAGTGGAGAGAAACAGAAAGTCAGCCCACTGACCTACCTTCTCCCCTCATTTCAATTTTTAATTTTTAATTTTCAATTCTCAATTTAATAAGAATGTTCTCCGACGAATTAGAAAAAATATCCTGGGAAGAGACGACAAAAGCCATCTATTCCAAAACAGATGCCGACGTACGCCGTGCATTGGGTAAAAAAGAGCATCTGGATGTCAACGACTTTATGGCGCTGATTTCACCTGCCGCCACTCCTTATCTGGAAGTGATGGCACGCCTTAGTCAGAAATATACGATGGAACGGTTCGGTAAGACTATCTCCATGTTCGTACCACTCTACCTGACTAATTCATGTACCAACTCCTGTGTCTATTGCGGTTTCCACATCAGTAATCCGATGAAGAGAACGATACTGACAGAGGAAGAGATTGTCAACGAATACAAAGCCATCAAACGACTGGCTCCTTTTGAAAATCTACTGCTCGTAACCGGTGAAAACCCTGCCGCAGCAGGTGTTCCCTACATTGCCCGGGCGCTGGATTTGGCAAAACCTTATTTCAGCAACCTGCAAATTGAAGTAATGCCCCTTAAAGCAGAAGAATATCAGGAACTGACTAATCATGGTCTGAATGGAGTGATATGTTTTCAAGAGACTTACCATAAAGCAAATTACAAGACATATCATCCGAGAGGCATGAAGTCTAAATTCGAATGGCGTGTAGACGGCTTCGACCGTATGGGACAGGCAGGTGTACATAAGATTGGCATGGGTGTCCTGATCGGTCTGGAAGAATGGCGGACAGACGTAACGATGATGGCTTATCATCTGCGTTATCTGCAGAAGCATTATTGGAAAACAAAATACAGCGTAAATTTCCCGCGTATGCGTCCGTCTGAAAATGGCGGATTCCAACCGAATGTAGTCATGAACGACCGGGAACTGGCTCAACTTACATTCGCGATGCGAATCTTCGACCACGACGTAGATATCTCCTATTCCACCCGTGAAAGTGCAGAAATCCGGAATCACATGGCAACGCTCGGTGTTACAACCATGAGTGCGGAGAGTAAAACTGAACCGGGAGGATATTACAGTTATCCTCAAACCCTGGAACAATTTCACGTAAGTGATGAGCGAAAGGCGGTTGAAGTGGAACGTGACTTGAAGAAACTGGGTCGCGAACCGGTTTGGAAAGATTGGGATCAGTCTTTTGATTTTAAAAGATAGGCAGATGCGGTACGACAGACAAATCATACTTCCCGAAATCGGAGAAGAAGGTCAGAAGAAACTGCAGGAAGCCAAAGTGCTTATTGTAGGTGTGGGAGGGCTAGGCTCTCCCATCGCTCTCTACCTGGCAGGCGCCGGTGTGGGATGTCTCGGACTGGTAGATGACGATTTGGTAAGCATCACTAACCTGCAACGACAAGTTCTCTATTCCGAAAAGGAATTGGGTAAACCGAAAGCTATCTGTGCAGCGGAACGGCTCTCCGCTCTCAACAGCGAGATCAGAATACATCCCTACTCTACCCGGTTGACGAAAGAAAATGCTTATCATATCATTCAGGAATATGATATAGTAGTCGACGGCTGTGATAACTTTGCCACCCGCTACCTGATTAACGATATCTGCATAGAGCAGAAAAAGCCATACGTATATGGTGCTATCTGCGGCTTTGAAGGACAGGTTTCTGTATTCAACTATGGAAACCAGAAAAAGAACTACCGGGATCTTTATCCTGACGAAGAAGAAATGCAACGAATGCCTCCTCCGCCTAAAGGTGTGATGGGAGTTACTCCTGCTATTGTAGGAAGCGTTGAAGCTACGGAAGTGCTGAAAATAATCTGTGATTTTGGAGATGTTTTAGCCGGCGAACTATGGACAATCGACCTGCGGACATGGCAATCTAACAAATTTTCACTATAAAGGTTGGTTTCTGACATAGTTAATTAGTAACTTTGCTAAGCAATCCAATTTTAACAAAAGAAATGAAACTAATTGTAGTTACCACCCCTACCTTCTTCGTCGAAGAAGATAAGATTATTACCGCTCTTTTCGAAGAGGGGCTGGATGTCCTACATCTTAGGAAGCCGGAAACTCCGGCTATGTATTCGGAACGGCTATTGACACTTATTCCGGATAAATATCACCGCCGTATCGTCACGCATGAACATTTCTATCTGAAAGAAGAATTTAATCTGATGGGTATCCACCTGAATGCACGTAATCCCAAAGAGCCGCATGATTATTATGGTCACATCAGCTGTTCGTGCCATTCAGTGGAGGAGGTAAAAAACAGAAAGCATTTTTACGACTATGTTTTTATGAGTCCTATTTATGATAGTATCTCCAAAGTGAATTACTATTCAACATATACTGCCGAAGAATTGCGTGAAGCACAAAGAGCCAAAATTATCGATTCGAAAGTGATGGCATTGGGAGGTATCAATGAAGATAATTTGCTGGAGATTAAAGATTTCGGTTTCGGAGGAGCCGTCGTATTAGGAGATCTTTGGAACAAATTCGACGCCTGTCAGGATCAGAACTATTTAGCCGTAATCGAGCACTTTAAAAAGTTGAAAAAGCTATCAGATTAATAAAAAGCCGATAGTAAACTGACTGTGCATTCCTATTGTATATCCAATAAAGGAAATGACTTTCTCAATCATAAAATAAAAAAGCCGCTGCGAATTGTCTTCCGCAACGGCTTTCTGTATTTTCGGTGTTTTCTTATCAGAACTTATATCCTACGATAATAGAGAAATTCATGTTTTTAGGATTGCCAACTTTTTCCACATCAACCAGACCAAATTGACCATCCAAGCCTGCAATGATTCTACCAAATTCCAATGCAACTCCTACACCAAGACCTGCATCAAAACGCTTCAAAGCATCATCACCAAAAGTGTCGACTTTACGTTCCGTATCATTACCTAAGTCAAACTTTGTTTTACCGGCAATACCACAAGCAAAATAAGGACCTGCATTCACCACCAAATTAGTATTATCTGCTACATTAAAACGTGCAGCAGCCATTACTGGCAATTCCAAATACATTGCATTAATGCTATTGCCATCTTTCTTTGCACCTTTACTAGTTAAGAATAATGAAGGTTGCAGTGACCATGTATCAGTAAAAGCATATTCAAAACCTCCACCAAGTTTGAATCCAACCTTTGCATTCAGATCAAGATCACCGGTGTAATTACTAAAGTTCATACCTACTTTGGCATTCCAACCTGTAATTTGAGAGAAACCTGCCACTGAAATCAGTACAAATAAAACAAACAAAACACTCTTCTTCATAATTTTAAAGTTTTAAATTAATACTAAAGGTTTTTATTGACCTCATTGTTTAACAATACAAATGTATAATTGTAATTTGTATTAAACAACTTTTTCGTTAACAAGTGCGCAATTTATAGAGATTATACATAAAAAAAGGGAATTCCCTATTTTTGAGAACTCCCTTTCCTAATTTGTTGATTTGTTTTCTTCTTATTAGAATGCGTAATGGAAACCAATTGAAAGATCTTCACTAGTAAGTTCAAGACCAAAAGAATCTCCAAGCGTATTTATATTTCTACGATATCCCAGGAAACCATACTTGGCAATGAAAGAGAAGTGATCGTTCAATTTAACAGCAATACCCGGTCTAAGTCCTACTTGTCCGGCTTTAGTAGTGTCTCCGTCTTTAACCTTCACGAAGCCGAGAGCAGCAGTTCCGTCCAAGAATAGGCGAACCGCACCGGTTTCACAGTAAGTCCAACGAATGTATGGAGCAACAATAACTGAATTCTTTGTTAATCCTCCATTATAATTATGTGAATAATCCAATTCAGCACCCAATGCCCATGTCTCATTAAAGTTGTATCCAACTTCCGGAGCAACTTTAAAAGAAGTAGTGTTGCCTGTGCTGTTACGCCAAACGTTCAAAGATCCGCCTACGTAAATGTCTTGTGCTTTTACAGCGATAGTTGCTAACATTACAACTACCAATAATAAACCCTTTTTCATTTTCTTTGTTTTTTAAAATTAAACGTTAGACCCCAATTCGGTCGATTTCTGGGGTGCAAATGTAAAGCTGTTTTTATGATTAAACAAACATTCAGTTAGTTTTTTATAATAAATACCAAATAAATATTGGGTGGTAAACGGACATCAATACCCAACAGGCATAAAATAAAATAGACTGCAAATACTTTCACAAGTATTTACAGTCTATTTATCAGATAGTTAAGTACCTAACCAGCGTATTTGACTATCCTTCTATTGCTGCTTGCGCCGCCGCCAATCTGGCAATCGGCACTCTGAATGGAGAACAACTAACGTAGTTCAAACCTACCCGGTGACAGAATTTCACTGAAGAAGGCTCACCACCATGTTCACCACAAATACCACATTTCAGATCCGGACGGATAGCACGGCCCTTTTCTGTAGCCATACGTACCAACTGTCCCACGCCATTCTGGTCGAGAACCTGGAACGGGTCTACTTTCAAAATCTTCTTTTCCAGATAAACAGGAAGGAAAGAAGCTATATCATCACGAGAATAACCGAAGGTCATCTGCGTTAAGTCATTTGTACCGAATGAGAAGAACTCGGCAGAAGAAGCGATACGGTCGGCAGTCAAAGCGGCACGCGGAATTTCGATCATTGTACCCACTTTGAAGTCAATGCTATCTCCTACTTCCTCAAACAACTTCTTAGCTTCCGCACGGATTACATTTTCCTGCTCCTTGAATTCATACAAGATACCAGTTAATGGAACCATGATTTCCGGATGAGTTTCCACTCCTTCTTTCTTCAATTCGAGTGCAGCACCCAAGATGGCACGTGTCTGCATCTGTGTAATTTCAGGATAAGTATTTCCCAGACGGCAACCACGGTGACCCAACATCGGGTTATGCTCACACAATGATTCTACACGTTGCTGGATATATTGCAGGCTCACACCCATAGTATCTGCCATTTCTTGCTGTCCCTTCAAATCGTGAGGAACGAACTCATGCAAAGGAGGATCGAGCAAACGAACCGTTACCGGACAACCAGCCATTGCTTTAAAGATACCCTTAAAGTCTTCTTGTTGATATGGAAGAATCTTAGCCAATGCTTTACGACGTCCTTCCGCATTTTCCGCCAAAATCATTTCACGCATTGCCTTGATCTTTTCACCTTCGAAGAACATGTGTTCCGTACGGCAAAGACCAATACCTACCGCACCGAAGTTACGAGCCACTTCCGCATCATGAGGAGTATCCGCATTCGTACGTACCTGCAGACGAGTATACTTATCAGCCAGCGTCATTAATTCGGCAAAGTCACCGGAAAGTTCTGCAGCCTGTGTTTCTACCTTACCATTATATACCACACCTGTACTTCCGTTCAGAGAGATATAATCGCCTTCTTTCAACACAACACCGTCAATTTCTACGGTACGGTTTTTATAATCGATATTCAATGCACCTGCACCTGATACACAACATTTACCCATACCACGAGCCACAACAGCAGCATGAGAAGTCATACCGCCACGAGCCGTAAGAATACCTTCGGCAACTGCCATACCGGCCAAGTCTTCCGGAGAAGTTTCGATACGAACCATTACCACACGTTTACCGGCAGCATGCCATTCAGCAGCGTCGTCAGCAAAGAACACAACCTGACCGGTTGCAGCACCCGGAGAAGCCGGAAGACCACGAGTCAACACTTTGGCTTTCTTCAAAGCATCCTTATCGAATACAGGGTGAAGCAATTCATCGAGTTTATTCGGTTCCACGCGCATCAAAGCAGTCTTTTCGTCAATCATGCCCTGACGGAGCAAATCCATAGCGATCTTCACCATAGCAGCACCTGTACGCTTACCGTTACGTGTCTGAAGGAACCAGAGTTTACCTTCTTGTACGGTGAACTCCATGTCCTGCATATCTTTATAATGATTTTCCAGTTTAGTCTGGAGAGCATCTAATTCTTTATAGATTTCCGGCATTGCCTCTTCCATGGAAGGGAACTTTGCTGCGCGAACATCTTCGGTCACACCAGCCAATACAGCCCAACGTTGAGAACCAATCTTGGTGATCTGTTGCGGAGTACGGATACCGGCCACTACATCTTCACCTTGTGCGTTAATCAGATATTCACCATTGAAAAGGTCTTCACCTGTACCGGCATCACGTGAGAAACAAACACCAGTAGCCGAAGTTTCACCCATATTACCGAACACCATAGCCTGTACATTGACAGCTGTACCCCATTCATCAGGTATACTTTCCATCTTACGGTAAAGGATAGCGCGTTCATTCATCCATGAATCAAATACGGCACATATAGCTCCCCAAAGTTGTTCGTATGCACCAGTCGGGAAATCTTTTCCGGTCTGTTCCTTTACGGCAGCTTTAAATTTCTTTACGAGTTCCTGCAAGTCTTCCACTTTCAACTCGTTATCCAGTTCTACCCCTTTCGCTTTCTTCACCTCTTCAATGATTGCTTCGAACGGGTCGATATCATCTTTATTGGTAGGCTTCATGCCCAATACTACGTCACCGTACATCTGCACAAAACGACGATAAGAGTCCCATGCAAAGCGTGCATTACCTGTCTTACGGATAATACCTTCTACCACTTCGTCATTCAATCCCAAGTTCAGAATCGTATCCATCATACCCGGCATAGATGCGCGCGCACCGGAACGTACAGACACCAACAAAGGATTTTCAACGTCACCAAATTTAGATTTCATCAACGTTTCCACGTGAGTGATTGCTTTTACCACTTCATCTTTCAGCAGCTCAACCACTTTATCACGTCCTAACGTATTGTATTCCGTACAAACATCTGTAGTTATTGTGAATCCGGGAGGGACAGGAATTCCGATTAAATTCATTTCTGCAAGGTTGGCCCCCTTACCACCGAGCAAATTCTTCATGTCAGCCTTTCCTTCTGCCTGACCATTACCAAAGGTATAAACTCTTTTTTTATCCATAATATTGTGTTTAAAGTTACATTATGTTTTTTTTCTGTTCGCAAATCTAAGGATATTTCGCAAACTTGAAAACTTTTTGCGAAAAAACTTTCTATCAAAATGCAATTTCGACATTACAATCCGGAATATTTCTGTATACCCGAATTTTTTCCAAAAAAAATACCTACTTTTGCAAAGTAATTATTAGACTGGTGTAAAAGTGGCAAGAAAGAAAAAAGAGCTTCCCTTATTGGAGAAGGTAACAATCATGGATGTGGCTGCCGAAGGAAAAGCCATCGCAAAAGTAAACGACCTGGTGATTTTTGTTCCCTATGTAGTGCCGGGTGATGTCGTAGACCTGCAAATCAAGCGTAAAAAGAATAAATATGCCGAAGCTGAAGCGGTGAAGTTTCACGAGCTGTCGCCCAATCGCGCTGTTCCTTTCTGCCAACACTATGGCGTATGCGGTGGCTGCAAGTGGCAAGTGCTCCCCTATTCGGAGCAGATCAGATATAAGCAAAAGCAAGTGGAAGATAATTTGAGACGTATCGGGAAAATCGAACTTCCCGAAATTTCTCCGATTCTCGGTTCTGACAAGACGGAATTCTACAGGAACAAACTGGAATTCACCTTCTCAAATAAACGCTGGTTGACAAACGAAGAAGTTCGTCAGGATGTGAAGTATGACCAGATGAATGCGGTGGGTTTCCACATCCCGGGAGCCTTTGACAAGGTGCTGGCTATTGAGAAATGCTGGTTACAGGATGATATATCCAACCGTATCCGCAACGCTGTACGTGACTACGCTTACGAACACGATTACTCTTTCATCAATCTGCGCACACAGGAAGGTATGCTGCGGAATATGATTGTACGCACCTCTTCAACTGGCGAACTGATGGTGATCGTTATTTGCAAGATTACAGAAGATCACGAAATGGAACTGTTCAAGCAGTTACTCCAGTTCGTAGCAGACTCTTTCCCTGAAATCACTTCTCTTCTATACATTATTAATAATAAGTGCAACGACACAATCAATGATTTGGATGTGCATGTATTTAAAGGGAAAGATCACATCTTTGAAGAAATGGAGGGACTGCGTTTCAAAGTAGGACCGAAATCATTCTATCAGACCAACTCGGAACAGGCTTATAATTTATATAAAGTAGCCCGTGAATTTGCCGGATTAACAGGCAACGAACTGGTATATGACCTCTATACAGGAACGGGAACAATCGCCAACTTCGTATCACGCCAGGCTCGCCAGGTAATCGGTATCGAATATGTGCCGGAAGCTATCGAAGACGCAAAGGTAAATGCAGAAATCAATGATATCAAGAATGCACTGTTTTATGCCGGCGACATGAAAGATATGCTGACACAGGATTTCATCAATCAGCATGGACGTCCGGATGTAATTATCACAGACCCTCCACGTGCCGGCATGCATCAGGATGTGGTTGACGTCATTTTGTTTGCTGAACCGAAACGGATTGTTTATGTAAGCTGCAACCCTGCCACTCAAGCACGGGATCTGCAGTTGCTTGATGAGAAGTATAAAGTGAAAGCCGTCCAACCGGTAGATATGTTCCCTCACACTCACCATGTAGAAAATGTTGTGTTACTGGAACTTCGATAAAAAGTTCACCGCAGATTACCCAGGTTAACACAGATTTTTATTATTGATTATTATAATGTGTGTAATCTGTGGTGAAAAATAAAATCTCAAAAGAAGAAAAAGAAATGAAAAAAAGACCCAGAAGAACTCCTGCTGAAAAAGCACGCGCTCAATATACAAATTATGCAGTGAAAGAACCTATGGAACTAATGGAGTTCCTCGCTGCCAAGATGCCGGACGCAAGTCGCACCAAATTGAAATCGTTGCTAAGCAAGCGGGTGGTGTTTGTTGATAATGTGATAACCACGCAATTCAACTTCCCGTTGGAACCGGGCATGAAGGTACAAATCAGCAAAGAGAAAGGAAAGAAGGAATTTAATAACAGACTGCTGAAAATCGTGTATGAAGATGCCTATATCATTGTTGTCGAAAAGATGCAGGGACTTTTATCAGTCAATACGGAACGCCAGAAAGAGCGCACGGCCTACACGATACTCAATGAATATGTGCAACGCTCCGGACGTCAATTCCGTGTGTTTATCGTTCATCGCCTGGACAGGGACACTTCCGGTCTGATGATGTTTGCCAAAGACGAAAAAACACAGCGGACCCTGCGCGACAACTGGCATGATATAGTGACCGACCGCCGATATGTAGCTGTAGTGGAAGGTAATATGGAGAAAGATTATGATACAGTCGTTTCCTGGCTGACTGATAAAACGCTTTATGTAAGTTCCAGCGAGTATGATGACGGCGGCTCAAAATCTATAACCCACTACAGGACAATCAAACGTGCCAACGGATATTCCCTGTTGGAGCTCGATCTGGAAACCGGCCGGAAGAACCAGATTCGTGTGCATATGCAGGATTTAGGTCATCCCATTATCGGTGACGGAAGATATGGAAGAGAAGATTCCCCCAATCCTATCGGACGTCTGGCACTCCATGCTTTCAAACTTTGTTTCTATCATCCGGTAACGGGAGATTTGATGGAGTTCGAGACGCCTTATCCGGCAGAGTTCAAGAAGCTATTTTTGAAAAAATAAAACTACACTCAAAAAAAAGAAAAGGAGTTAGATCAATTGATTTTGATTTAACTCCTTTTTCTATTAAAATCAGATCTTATTCTATTGCATTTGCAACTCAATATAATCAATATATCCTCCATCAAGATACAGGTCACCTTGCAAATAACGCCCACTGACACGAACGCCCCTTATCTCACGTAAAGCAAAATCACGCCCATAATCAAGGTACAATGTGCCATAATCAACCCACCACCGGAAAGGCAAATCACCTGCAGATTTACCATTATAATCATAAACCTGATAGTCTATTCCCAGCCCATTATTATCCAAGCGAATACCACTTTCTATCAGATTATAATCAGAACCGAACCACAAATCACCCACCCAGGTGCGTCCCATCAAATCGTCATAAATATCTTCATCGTCTTCACACGAAGTAAAGCCAACCAATAAAGTCAGCATCATTAAGATACCTGCATATCTTTTTATCATTTTCATAATTCTCTAGTTTATTGCGTTTATTAATACAAAATTAGCATTTTATATTTACTATACATCACAAGCCACAAGTTTTTTGTACCTTTGCAAAGATAATATTAAATTTTCCACATGAAACTTCTTTGGCTTGATTTAAATAGTTCGTACGCTCATTCTTCGCTGGCATTGCCAGCCTTACATGCCCAGATAGCAAATAATACAGACATTGAATGGTGTACGGTCTCCGCCACTATCAATGAAAATACCGGTAGTGTCGTCAATCAAATCTACCGCCATCAACCGGACATCATTGCAGCTACCAACTGGCTATTTAATCACGAGCAACTCCTGCACATCGTTTCACGCGCAAAAGCGTTACTACCTCACTGCTGTGTTATACTCGGAGGTCCCGAGTTTTTAGGAGATAATGAAGCTTTCTTATATAAGAACAAATTTGTAAGCGGAGTGTTTCGCGGAGAAGGCGAAGAAGTATTTCCTTTATGGTTAAAAGTGTGGAATCAGCCAAGAAAAGAATGGAAATCAATCACAGGACTCTGCTATCTGGATGAATCGGAAGCATACCATGACAACGGGCTCGCCCGTGTCATGAACTTTTCCGAATTAGTCCCTCCTGAAGAGAGCCGTTTCTTCAATTGGAGCAAACCCTTTGTGCAATTAGAAACTACCCGCGGATGTTTTAACACCTGTGCCTTTTGTGTCAGTGGAGGTGAAAAACCGGTTCGCACCCTATCTCTTGAAGCAACCCGGAAACGTCTTGACGTGATACACCAACACGGAATCAAAAATGTACGGGTACTGGACCGCACTTTCAATTACAACAACAAACGGGCAAAAGAATTACTAAATCTATTCCGCGAATACCCGGATATCTGTTTTCATCTGGAAATTCATCCTGCACTCCTTTCTGATGAACTCAAACGGGAATTAGCCACCCTTCCTAAAGGACTGCTACACCTGGAAGCCGGAATCCAAAGCCTTCGGGAAAACGTGCTTGAACAAAGCCGGAGAATAGGAAAACTCTCCGATGCTCTGGCCGGACTCAAGTATCTATGTTCACTTGAAAACATGGAAACCCATGCCGACTTAATAGCAGGGCTCCCACTCTACCATCTATCAGAAATTTTCGATGATGTCCGTACTTTAGCAGAATATGGCGCAGGAGAAATCCAACTGGAATTCCTCAAATTACTTCCAGGCACCGAAATGAAAAGAAGAGCGGACGAATTAGGCATACAGTACTCTCCACTCCCTCCATACGAAGTTCTTCAAACTCGTGAAATCACCGTAGATGAATTACAGACAGCACATTATCTGTCCCGCCTGTTAGACGGTTTCTATAATACCCCAACTTGGCGAAGCATCACACGGATACTCATTCTCGAAAACCCTCATTTTATACATGAGTTACTCGATCATTTAGTTCAAACAGATGTGATTGACACCCCTCTTAGCCTGGAAAAAAGAGGATTAATCCTCTATGACTTCTGCAAGAATCATTATCCCGACTACCTGACACAAGTCAGCATTGCATGGATAGAAGCGGGTATGTCATTAAAAAAAGCTCCGGCAGAAAAAGTAAGAACCAAAAGACAGCTACCACCTGAAAGCTGGGAAATAGAATACGGAGCATATCGCGAGAATCTACGATTATGTTTCCTTCCCACCGATGAAGAAGGACATGGTTACTGGTTTGGTTTTGAGTCGGAGATTCAGAAGATACAACCGGTTTTCAAGGCTAAAAAACTATCATAAATAAAAGAAAAGTATTCTCATATTATGTGAAATTATTATTAGTCGCTAATCGTTTAGAGCAGCATTTCCTGTTTTCCACCGTCCATACAATAAACTTTACTAGCACAGTGTATGGACATTCGAAAATATCAATTCAATATTTTTTGCCTATTATTGTTTCCCTTATCCGCAACAGGACAAGAATGGAACAAACAGGATTCATTGAGACTTCAGCAAATGCTGGAATCCGGTCAGGAGATCAAGATAAATAGAAAGTTTATCGAAAAAGTAGAGCAAAACATGTACTCTCGAAAACCGTTCGTAGATTTTGATCCCACACTACCGACTTTAAAATCTTCCATGATTTTTTCGAAACCTTCCATTCGCACTTATCAGACATTCCTAAAACCGGGTTCCACCTTTTTACCCACTTACTCCTGGTTAAGAATAAACAAGAATCTTGTGCTGCACAGTAAAAGTAATTTTGCAGAAAATTCCAGTTGCTTTCATATCCAAAGCCAAATAGAATATAATTTATCTCCCAAATGGTCTCTCAACATCTATGGCGTACAAAACCTTGATACCCGAAAACACCGGGGCCTCCCCTCCGAAGTGGAACCCACCCAATTGGGTAGTAATGTTGTTCTCAAAATAAATAAAAACTGGAAAATAAAAACAGGGGTACAATACCAATACAATGTCCTCCGCAAAAGATGGGAATGGATACCTCAAATTAGTGTTTCATACGAATGGTAACCCGTGCCGACAATCAGGAATCGAAAAGTTTTAGAAAACAAGAAAGCATATTTTCCATTTATTCTCGTACCTTTGTCATACGATTAAATATGCTATCATAATGAAGAACTTTATCAAGGGATTCCGGTTTACCCCCTCTAATTATCCGGCAGAAGTAGAAGCAAAAATACAGAAATACAGAAAGCAAGGTTATAAACTTCCACCGCGCAAAGTACTCCGTACTCCCGAGCAACTGGAAGGTATCCGGGAAAGTGCCAAAATCAATACTGCACTGCTGGACTATATTTCAGAGAATATCCGGGAAGGCATGTCCACCGAAGAAATTGATGTGCTAGTGTATGATTTCACTACCAGTCACGGTGCCATCCCTGCCCCACTCAACTACGAAGGATTTCCCAAAAGTGTTTGCACCAGCATCAACGATGTAGTGTGCCACGGAATACCCAATAAAAATGAGATTCTGAAAAGCGGAGATATTATCAATGTAGATGTTTCCACCATTTACAAAGGATATTTTTCCGATGCATCCCGTATGTTTATGATTGGAGACGTCAACCCTGATATGCAAAAGTTAGTACAGGTAACCAAAGAATGTATGGAAATAGGAATTGCTGCCGCACAACCCTGGAAACAGCTGGGTGATGTAGGCGCCGCCATCCAGGAACATGCAGAAAAGAACGGATTCAGCGTAGTCCGTGATCTCTGCGGACATGGCGTAGGGATGCAATTCCATGAGGAACCGGACGTAGAACATTTCGGACGCCGGGGCACAGGCATGATGATTGTGCCGGGCATGACCTTCACCATCGAACCCATGATCAATATGGGAACCTACGAAGTGTTTATAGACGATGCCGACGGATGGACTGTCTGTACCGACGACGGACTGCCTTCCGCCCAATGGGAAAATATGATTCTGATTACTGAAACCGGAAACGAAACTCTGACATATTAATGGAACTGATTCTACTTATTGTTATTGCCGTGTTAATGATAGTCCTACTTGTATTATCACTAACCAAAGGCAACAATCAAACTCAAGCAGAACAATTACAAATAGCCTTGCGCCAGCAAATGCAGGAAAACCGGGAAGAACTGAACCGCAGCATCCGGGAACTTCGCATGGAAATGACGCAAACGCTGAACCAGAATATGCAACAGCTCCAAGATGTTCTGCACAAGAATATGATGACTACCGGAGAACTGCAACGACAGAAATTCGACATGATGGCCCGCCAGCAGGAAGCATTACTGAAATCCACCGAGAAACGACTGGATGATATGCGCCTGATGGTGGAAGAAAAGCTCCAGAAAACCCTGAATGAACGTATCGGCCAATCATTCGAAATCGTCCGTTCGCAACTTGAGAACGTGCAAAAAGGACTGGGAGAAATGAAATCTCTTGCTCAAGATGTCGGCGGACTAAAAAAGGTATTGAGCAACGTAAAGATGAGAGGAACGTTCGGCGAAGTCCAACTGGGTGCACTCTTAGAACAAATGATGAGCCCCGAACAGTACGACGCCAATGTCAAAACAAAAAAGAGCGGAACCGAATTTGTAGAATTTGCCATCAAGCTTCCGGGAAAAGATGACGCCAACAGCACCGTCTACCTCCCCATCGACGCCAAATTTCCGAAAGATGTATACGAACAATATTATGACGCATTCGAAGCGGGAGACGCAGCATTGATGGAATCGTCCGGCAAACAATTGGAAAATACAATCAAAAAGATGGCAAAAGACATCCATGATAAATATGTGGACCCGCCTTTTACCACAGATTTTGCCATCATGTTCCTCCCGTTTGAAAGCATATATGCCGAAGTAATCCGACGTACCAGTCTCATCGAAACACTCCAAAAGGAGTATAAGATTGTAGTTACAGGTCCGACAACATTAGGAGCCATCCTCAACAGTCTCCAGATGGGATTCCGTACACTTGCCATCCAAAAACGTACCGGAGAAGTCTGGACCGTATTGGGAGCTGTCAAAACAGAATTCAGTAAATTCGGAGGGTTACTTGAAAAAGTACAAAAGAACTTGCAAAGCGCTGGTGACCAACTCGAAGAAGTCATGGGAAAACGAACACGTGCCATCGAACGCAAACTGCGGCAAGTGGAACAGTTGCCACACGAAGAAAGCCAAAAGATTCTCCCTATTGACGTAGAGGACGATTTGACAGATTACTAACTGATATTATTTAGGGACGGATTACACGATAAACACGGAAAGAAAATAAACTTATCCGTGCAATTCGTATAATCCGTGCCTAAAAAATTAGAGAGAGTGTTTCGACACACCTCGACACTAAATAGAAAATGCTCTACAACATTTCCATATCACGTCAATCCGCATAACTCCGCAAAGCCAAATTCTTCACCCAAAGAACGAAGATACCCGTCAGAATCAGATTCAATACCAGAGTAAGCACTGAAATAACCAATGCCGGGCCACCCAAGTTATATCCCAATGCAATGAAAATGATTCCGGCCCCTACCTCACCACGGGTAAACATACCGATGGAAAGAGCCAGTCGCTCACTTAATTTCCGGTCACGATAGAAGAACATCGGACAAAGCTTTCCTATATTCGACAATAAAGAGACAATCACCACATGAAACATAATCATTCCCCACGACATCATCTCCTGTGATCCCGTTACAGAATAAGAACCTGCATGAGTCTCCGCAAAGTTCACTCCGATAAAATGCGGCATACTCATTCCCACCAGAAACATGAAGAAAAATGAAATCCCGGTAGCCACCTTTCGTTCCACAGGTGTGTCATATTCCTTATGTTTCATAATCATACCCAGAACAAATGCCGGCAACAGGACTTCAATATGAATACTTCCCTCGTCCCCATACAATTCTTTACTCCCCAGATACAGTATTTGAGTAGCCAGAAATATAATCACTGAATAAAAGAGGATAGCCTTCCAATCCTGACGCCAATCATACTTATTCAATCTTTGCCAACCGATCGACAATAACAAGAACACAATTACCACTACAATAATCAACTGCCAGCGCAGTCCGATCATCATAATCTGAAGAGGAATCATCAAAAGAATCGTATCCAAATCGTCGAAAATAGCCAATACCTGTATCTTCTTGTAAATCCAACTGGACTTCAGTCCGATAGCCGCCAACATCGTAAACAGAATACCGGCTGATGTAGGTGCAGCAAAACGGCTTAACAATAAATTCTCCTTCCATGCTTCCCAACTATTCCAAAACTCGGGAGGAAGCAATACAAACACATAATAAATAGCAATCATAAACCATGGTAAAGCAGCCGTAGCCATAGCTATAAAATAATCTTGAGCGTAACTTTTCCACCGTGTTTTATCAAGGACGAACTCACGGCCTACATTAATCATTATAAAACTAAGACATACATAGAGTAGTACATTCGATATGGATTTAACAGCTCCATACCCATCTCCTGCCATCATCGGCAGGAATTGCGAAACCACGAGCCCCAACATCAGGAAGCCCGAAAAAGACAGAATTTTTCTCATATTTATAGTTGTTTGTTGCTAAAAAGTAATTGCCAAGGAAAGCTCTGCAGACAGAAGGCAATCACCTGGTGTATTAAAAACTAACCGCAAGTCAATTTGTTCAGAACAGATCTCTGAAAAATTGCTTGCGGCAGTATTTTTAATCCAGCTTCAGTACGGCGAGGAAGGCTTTTTGCGGCACTTCCACGTTACCGATTTGTTTCATTCGTTTTTTACCTTTTTTCTGCTTTTCAAGCAGTTTACGTTTACGGCTCACGTCACCACCATAACACTTCGCTGTCACATCCTTACGAACAGCCTTAATCGTTTCACGGGAAATAATCTTAGCCCCGATAGCTGCCTGAATGGCAATATCAAACTGCTGGCGCGGAATAAGCTCTTTCAGCTTCTCACACATCCGGCGTCCCATATCGTAAGCATTGTCAATATGCGTCAAAGTAGAAAGAGCATCCACAGGCTCACCGTTCAACAAAATATCCAGCTTCACCAGCTTCGAAGTACGGAAACCATTCGGATGATAATCAAACGACGCATACCCTTTGGAAATACTCTTCAACTTATCATAAAAGTCAATCACAATTTCTCCCAAAGGCATATTGTAATAGATTTCCACCCGGTTACCGGAGATATATTCCTGTTTAATCAATTCACCACGCTTACCCAGACAAAGCGTCATAATAGGACCGATATAATCAGTCGTTGTAATAATAGATGCTTTGATATACGGTTCCTCGATATGGTCAATCATCGTCGGGTCGGGCATACCACCGGGGTTGTGCACCTCCTTCATATTGCCCTGCTTATCATATATATGGTAGGACACGTTCGGTACCGTAGTAATCACATTCATGTCAAACTCACGGTCCAGACGCTCCTGCACAATCTCCATGTGGAGCAATCCGAGGAAACCACAACGGAAACCAAAACCCAAAGCCAATGAAGACTCCGGTTGGAAAGTCAACGACGCATCATTCAGCTGCAACTTTTCCAAAGACGCGCGAAGATCTTCAAAATCTTCCGCCTCAATCGGGTACACTCCGGCAAACACCATCGGCTTCACCTCCTCAAACCCGGCAATAGCCTTGTCACACGGACGGGCAATATGTGTAATGGTATCTCCCACCTTCACCTCTTTGGAAGTTTTGATACCGGAAATTATATATCCTACATCCCCCGTACGAAGTTCGTTACGAGGCACCATATCCATTTTCAACACCCCTATTTCATCGGCATCATACTCTTTTCCCGTATTGAAGAACTTCACCTTGTCGCCCTTGCGAATCGTGCCGTTTTCAATCTTGAAATAAGCTATAATTCCACGGAAAGAGTTGAATACAGAGTCGAAAATCAAAGCCTGCAACGGCGCCTCTTCATTCCCTTCGGGATGAGGAATACGTTCAATCACAGCAGCCAGTATCTCTTCCACTCCCATACCCGTTTTACCGGATGCACGGATTACCTCCTCGCGCTTGCAACCCAACAGTTCAACGATTTCGTCCTCCACTTCTTCGGGATTGGCGCTCGCCATATCGCATTTATTGATAACCGGAATAATCTCAAGGTCGTGTTCAATGGCCATATACAGATTCGAGATCGTCTGCGCCTGCACTCCCTGCGAAGCATCGACAATCAGCAATGCCCCTTCACATGCAGCGATAGAACGTGACACCTCATACGAAAAGTCCACGTGTCCCGGAGTATCAATCAGGTTAAGGACATACTTCTCCCCCTGATAAGTATATTCCATCTGGATCGCATGGCTCTTGATAGTGATCCCTCTTTCTTTTTCCAGATCCATATTATCAAGCATCTGCCCCGAAGTCACCTGAATAGTGTGTGTAAACTCCAACAAACGGTCGGCCAAAGTCGATTTTCCGTGGTCAATATGAGCAATAATGCAAAAGTTGCGTATATTCTTCATTCTGAATTCTTATTATTTTTAGCTTTTTGGTGTGCAAAGATACGTAAATGGCGGAATAAAAAAAAATGCGTTGATAACATTATGACCATGTACCAACGCATTTTTTTTATTGCTTAAGTGAGTTACTCGCTTAGATCAATTTGATGAAGAGTTCACCTTCAACTTCTTCCACAGAGACTTTGTCTTCTCTCAATAACCAGCCAAGGCCGAGGAACAGATCTTTGTCAACCAATTTAGTTGCTTTTTTAAGCTGCTTGGCAGTCATTCCTTCTGTTTCGTTCAGTGCATTCCAGATAGTACCTGCAATTACACCAGCTTTTTCTTTCAACATTTGCTTTGCAATTTTAGTTAGACATGCTTAAAATCATCCGGTCCAAAAGACTTTCAGATTTTATTTCGGAGGCAAAGATAGTTATTTTTATGTTATATAACACTTTATTGAGCACTTTTTTATCGTTTTTGTAATAAAAAAGCATTTTTTCTTTCATTTAGGATGCTTTTCGAGATATTCCGACCAAATTCTTGCCGCTTCTTCCACCATTTTAGCGCAAGGACGCTTGCTATAATATTGAGCAGTACGCTCTTCCGGAATCGTTGAAACGGGATCTTTTTTCTTTAATCCCAACAATTCGCCACAAATCAGCGAGCCGTTACGCTTCTTAAATTCAGCCGCCAGTTCTTGCACCACCGCATAATTGGCAGCTTTTCCTTCCCGGTCTGTCGCTTCCGTAGCGCCGGTTTCCAAGCCCGCCACCAAAAACATGCCGCAGGCAGCTCCACACGTCTCACGCATTCGTCCTATCCCCCCGCCAAAGGAAGCACCCATACGCAACGCCTGTTCCTGTGTAAATCCATACATATCCGCAAAGGCCGCTACTACCGACTGTGAACAGTTGTATCCGCTCTTAAAAAGCTCCACTGCTTTCTGTATTCTATCTTCCATAAACTATTTTGCATTTTTATTTCGCACAAAAATATAAGACACCCGTAAATTGAGTATTACTATCCTATAATATTTCCAACGCCATCGGACAATGATCGGAATGTACGGCCTCATTCAGGATATACGCCCGTTTCAACAGCGGGCGTACCGGCTCACTAACCATGCAATAGTCAATTCTCCAACCCTTATTTTTGGCACGCGAATTAAAACGATAGCTCCACCAGGTATATTCCTGTTTTTCGGGACAAAGCGTACGGAAAGAATCCACATATCCCGCAGACAGGAAACGCGTCATCCATTCCCGTTCTTCAGGAAGGAAACCGCTGTTGGTCGCGTTCCGGACAGGGTCATGAATATCAATCGGCTCGTGACAGATATTATAATCGCCGCAAAGAATCAAGTTGGGACGAGACTTCTGCAACTCCATCACATACTTTTGAAAATCTTCCAGCCACACCATTTTAAAAGCCTGGCGTTCGTCCCCGCTCGTTCCCGAAGGGTGATAAACACTGACTACCGATAAGTCTCCGAAATCCGCCCGGATAAAACGTCCTTCATTATCATAAGCCTCCATTCCCATCCCATATTCCACATGGTCCGGTTCCTGCTTGGTAAGTATGGCCACTCCACTGTATCCTTTCTTCTGCGCCGAATACAAATAAGACTTGTAACCCAACGCTTCAAACACCTCTCCCGGATACTGGTCCGGTTGCAGTTTCGTCTCTTGCAGACAAAGAATATCAGGATTCTCCTGCGCCAGCCATTCCGGCAAACCTTTAGATACGGCAGCACGTAATCCGTTCACATTATAAGTAATAATCTTCATCGATCTATATATATTGATTTATATTCATTTTATGAAAACAAAAGCATGATATTCAGTACCGAAACAATAATGGCAATCGAATACAACACAAACGTGCTCCAACGACTATTGACATAATCTCCCATCACCTTTCGGGAAGACGTCAGTCCCACCTGTAAAAATACCGTGAAAGGTAATTGAATACTAAGTATCATCTGCGAAATAATCAATCCTTTGAAAGGATCTCCAATAAAGAAAATCAGCAATAAGGCAATTCCCAGAGATAAAAGGACTCCTACCTGCGAATGGCTGTCTTTGATATGATACGATTCACCGAAAATACCCGCAAAGATGGAACCTGCCGCCATTCCGCTCGTAATGGTGGATGAAATACCCGCCATCAGCAATGCCAGTGCAAATACGATGGCAGCATTACTTCCCAACAAAGGTTCGAGCAATGACTTAGCCTGTTGCAGTTCCTCTACCTGAATACCGCTTTTAAAGAAAGTAGCGGCAGCCAGAAGAATCATGGCACTGTTAATCGCCCAGCCGACAATCATAGAGAAAAGAGTATCAAACAACTCATATTTCAAGACCTTCTTAATAGAAGCATCATCTTTCTTATTATATTCGTGACTCTGTATCACCTCCGAATGAAGAAACAGATTATGAGGCATCACTACCGCTCCCAACACACTCATGATAATCAGCATACTTCCTTTCGGAAAAGAAGGAGTCACCCACCCTGCTGTCGCAGCCGGCCAGTCTATTTCCACCAGAAACAGTTCGTAGATAAACGAAAGCCCGATAACAGAGACAAATGCAATGATGGAACGCTCTATCTTCTTATACGAATTAGTGAAAAGCATGATAGAGACAAAAAGCGTAGTCAACACAGCTCCCCATATAATAGGAATATCAAAGAGCATTTCCAACGCAATGGCACCTCCCAGAATTTCCGCTAAAGAAGTAGAAATCGACGCCAATACCGCCGTACCAAGAATAGGTCGCGACACCCATTTGGGAGTGTATTTAGTGGCCGCCTCCGAAAGGCAAAGTCCGGTAACAATCCCCAGGTGGGCAACGTTGTGCTGAAGCACAATCAGCATAATAGTGGACAATGTAACCACCCAAAGTAAGGAATAGCCAAATTCGGAACCGGCGGCGAAATTAGAAGCCCAGTTTCCCGGATCAATAAATCCTACCGTAACCAGAAGCCCCGGACCAATATATTTAAAAACATCCAGTCCACCCAGATAGCGTTTATGATCTTTGCGTTTTAAGTCTTGAAAAATATTCTTCATTTTTGCATAATAGTTTTAACCTTACAAATATACTTATAAATAACGAGTGAAGGTCAATTTTAGTTCAAAATACCGACAAGTAAGTAAACAACACCCGGATACCCCCCCCTATGGATTCCCGCAAAAAAAGACCCTCGACAAAATAAATTGCCGAAGGTCTTGAAAAATATCAAATTTTACAAAAATAAAAGAAGTCGATTAATATCCCATCTCATGTAATGCACGACACAATTGGTCAGGACATGAAGTCGGTCTGCCACCACAATGCACTCCTTCAAGTTTTGCGATAACATCCGCTACCTTCATTCCTCTCACAAGGCGGGAAATACCTTGAAGGTTACCATTACATCCTCCCCAGAAAGCAACTTCTTTCACCACTCCATCTTCCACATTCAGTTCGATGTTGGTGCTGCAAGTTCC
This sequence comes from Bacteroides celer, assembly GCF_002632415.2. Classification (NCBI taxonomy): domain Bacteria; kingdom Pseudomonadati; phylum Bacteroidota; class Bacteroidia; order Bacteroidales; family Bacteroidaceae; genus Bacteroides; species Bacteroides celer. The sequence continues at coordinate 3,336,634 of NZ_CP178209.1, forward strand.
CTGGGTTCTATACACATATTCCATAACCTTGTCTTATTCTCCCTCTTCCGGCTGCATATTGGTATAAACAGTCTGCACGTCGTCAAATTCTTCCAAACGTTCGATCATCTTATCCAATGTTTCGCGCTGTTCCGGAGTCACCTCTTTCATGTCGTTCGGGATATAAGTAAAGTCTCCACCGACATCTTCAAAGCCACACTCCTCCAGGTGTTTCTGAATAGCGGCATAGCTCTTGGGATTACCATAGATAGTGATTGTTCCTTCTTCATCATCCTCTTCGTATTCATCTTCCACATCATAATCGATCAGATCCAGAATCAGTTCTTCCATATCCAATCCGTCTTTCTTCTTGAAAGTGAATACACATTTGTGGTCGAACAGGAACGCGAGAGATCCCATTGTACCGAGATTACCGCCAAACTTATTAAATACCGAACGAACGTCAGCCACCGTACGGGTTGTGTTATCTGTCAGCGTATCCACAAATACAGCAATACCGTGAGGACCGTATCCTTCGTAAGTCATGCTCTTGTAGTCGCTCTGGTCTTTACCCATTGCGTTTTTGATAGCACGTTCAATATTATCCTTCGGCATATTTTCACGCTTACAAGTAGCGATCACCGAACGCAAAGTCGGGTTATTTTCAGGTTCCGGACCGCCTGCCTTTACAGCTATCGCGATTTGTTTACCCAGTCTTGTAAATGTTTTAGCCATGTGGCCCCATCTTTTCAGTTTAGCGGCCTTTCTATATTCAAATGCTCTTCCCATTGGTTTATATTTTTAGATTGAAATTTTAAGTTTATCTAAGTTTGGCACCCAGCTTATCTTCCAAGTTCTTCACCAGCTTCGACATGATCTTATCAATCATCTTATCATTCAAAGTCTGGCTCTCATCCTGAAGCAGGAAGCTCACCGCATACGACTTCTTGCCTGCTTCCAGATTCTTACCTTCGTACACGTCGAAGAGTTCCACTTCTTTCAACAGCTTCTTCTCTGTTTCGTAAGCAATCTTTTCGATTTCGGCAAACTGCACATTCTTGTCAAGCAACAATGCCAGGTCACGTTTCACAGCAGGGAACTTGGAGATTTCCTTGTAGCTGATCTTCACAGAACGGATAGCTTTCATCAGCTCCTTCCAGTTCAAGTCGGCAAAATACACTTCATTGTCGATATCAAATGCTTTCAACAGCTTCTTAGTCACGATACCGAAGGAAGCAAGACGCTTACCACCCTTCGTATTGACAGAAAGTGCGGCAGCAAAAATATCGTCCGTCAGATTACCGACAACCAGATTGTGCAAATCCAGTCCCAGACGCTTCAATATATTTTCTACATAAGCCTTCAATTCATATACCGAACTGTTCTCATCTGCATGTGCCCATGAATTGGAAACCTTCTTACCGGTTACCCACAAGCCCAAGTGATAATCTTCCGAGTAAGGAGCCAATACCTTCTCTTCATTCTTCTTGTCAGCATCGAAATGATAGCAATTACCGAATTCGAAGAACTTCAAATCAGCGTTCTTACGATTGGCGTTATGAGCAATGCTTTCCAGTCCGCCGAACAGCAAAGTCTGACGCATAGCGTTCAAATCCGCACTCAACGGATTCAATAACATCACCAGGTGGTTGGACGGATAAGTCTCCATACCATCATAATAAGCAGCACGCGTCAATGAGTTGTTCAGGATCTCATTAAATCCGCAGCCCACCAATTGCTCTGCAATCAGGTTCTGCAATTTATTCGATTTATCATGTTCACCTTTGGTAGTCAGGCTGGAGTTCAGTGTAGTCGGGATTTCAACATTGTTATATCCGTAGATACGAAGAATATCTTCAATCACGTCACAATCACGCTGCACGTCTACACGATAAGGAGGAACAGCTAATGTCAGCCCTTTCGCCGTTTCATTAGTGATCTTCATTTCCAGGCTGGTCACAATGCTCTTGATTGTCTCTACCGGAATTACTTTTCCTACCAAAGAATGTACTTTCTCATAAGCCAGATCAACTATAAAATCGGGTGCAGGAGTAGTGAACACGTCTTTTATTTCAGAAGAAATCGTACCGCCAGCCAGTTCTTTAACCATCAAAGCAGCCAGTTTCAAGCAATATATCACACTGTTCGGATCGATACCGCGTTCGAAACGGAAAGAAGCATCCGTATTCAAGCCATGACGGCGGGCTGTCTTACGCACCCATGTAGGATGGAAATAAGCACTTTCAATGAATACATCTGTCGTAGCTTCCGTAGAACCGGAGTCCAGTCCGCCGAATACACCGGCAATACACATGGCCTCTTCCTTGTTACAAATCATCAGGTCGCGTTCGTTCAATTTACGTTCCACCTCATCCAGCGTAACGAACGGGGTTCCTTCCGGCATTGTCTTTACAATTACTTCATTGCCTTTTATCTTTCCGGCATCGAAGCAATGCAACGGCTGACCGAAAGCATGAACGATATAATTAGTAATATCCACTACATTATTAATAGGACGCACCCCGATCAGACGCAATTTATTTTGCAGCCATTCCGGACTTTCCTTCACAGTGACACCTTTCACCGTAACACCGGCATAATGCGGACAAGCTTCGCTGTTTTCCACCTTCACTTCAATATTCAAGTCATGGTTTTCCACTTTAAAGCCGTCTACCGACGGACGTTGCAAAGTAGCCTGTTTGCCGTTCTGAATCAGATAAGCATACAAGTCACGAGCCACCCCATAGTGAGAGCAAGCATCCGCACGGTTAGGCGTGATGTCCACTTCAAGCACATAGTCGCTCTTGATATTATAATAATCCTTGGCAAGCGTACCCGGAACAGCATTTTCCGGCAATACGATAATACCTGCATGATCCGTACCGATACCGATTTCGTCTTCGGCACAAATCATACCAGTAGATTCCACCCCACGGATTTTTGATTTCTTGATGGTAAAACATTCGTCACCGTCATAAAGTTTTGTACCTAAAGTAGCTACCACCACTTTCTGTCCGGCAGCCACATTCGGGGCACCACAAACAATCTGTACCGGTTCACCGTCTCCCAGATTGACAGTAGTAATATGCAAATGGTCAGAATTAGGATGTTCCGTGCAGGTCAGCACTTCACCGATCACCAGTCCTTCCAAACCACCTTTAATGGTTTGCACTTCTTCTACACCACCTGTTTCCAAGCCAATAGACGTCAACGCAGCAGCCGTTTCATCGGGCGTCAGGTCGAAGTTGACATACTCTTTCAGCCAGTTATAAGAGATATTCATATATTTAATTTTTTATTGTTTCTCAAAAAGATTTGCAAAGTTAATAAGATTTTTCGGTTGGCGGAGAACGATTTAAGATAAAAATGTGAAGAGAGGCTAAACAACCCTTGACAAAAGGGTACAAAGAGACAGAATTTACGTAAGTGAAACAAAATTATTCCATTAAAATGTTAAATCCTCTAACACAAGTTGCGTATCCAGTCCAAAATCCTTATATTTGTTAAATCCGGTATCGGCGTAACCTTGCAAAAAGTTTGTTACCCCGGATCATCACTCGAGGAGAATCTTTCACATATTACCTCCTCATTATCATCTATTTTTATAAAACTCATCATAAAATATGCCTATGAAATTGATTATTGTATCGAACAGACTACCATTGACAGTAACCCAGAAAAATGATAAATATAAAATTACCCCGAGCGCGGGCGGATTGACTACCGGACTTGATTCACTGGAAACTAAGATGGAAAAGCATTGGGTCGGTTGGCCCGGCATACATTTTGAGAATGATATTGCCCAAATCAGAATAGAATCTCAATTCAGGAAGCATCAATTCCATCCGGTTTATCTTACTCCGGATCTCGTTGAAAACTATTACGAAGGTTATAGCAACAGTATCATCTGGCCCTCCTCTCACTATTTTTTTAGTTATGTGCAGCACAAAGATGAATATTGGGAAGCCTACAAAGAAGTGAACCAGTTGTTCTGCGAAAAAACCCTCGAAATATTCGAACCCGGCGACATCATCTGGGTGCAGGACTATCAATTAATGTTACTCCCCGGCCTGCTTCGCAAAGTCATTCCCAACGCCTGTATCGGTTATTTCCATCACATTCCTTTCCCTTCCTACGAGTTATTCCGCTGCCTTCCCGAACGTTCAGAAATTCTCAAAGGACTGTTGGGTGCCGATCTCATCGCTTTCCACACTCATAGTTACATGCGTCACTTTATTAGTGCGATCTATCGTATTCTTAAACTCGACTGTGTGTTCGACGAAATTTATGTAGAAAATCGGGTCATCAATGTCGATGCTTTCCCGATGGGGATCAATTACCAACAATTCCATGACGCTATACAAGAAGTTAGTATCAAACGAAAGGCAGATAAATTTAGAGAGAACTTCGGTGCTGGAAAACTCATCTTGTCGGTAGATCGGCTCGACTATACAAAAGGCATTTTGACACGGCTACAAAGTTTCGACAAGCTATTAGCCGACTGCCCACAATATCGGGAGAAAGTGTCGTTAGCCATGATTGTCTCTCCTTCTCGAGATAGTGTTGAACGCTATGCCCATCTCAAAGAAGAAATAGACAAAGCTGTGGGTTCCATCAACGGACAATATTCCACATTGGGTTGGCGACCGGTCTATTACTTCTACCGCTCCTTCAAGTTCGAAGAACTAGCCGCTTTGTACAATATAGCCGACATTGGGCTCGTCACCTCCTATCGCGACGGGATGAATCTCGTGGCCAAGGAATACGTAGCTTCTAAGCAAGGCAAACAAGGGGTACTCATTCTCAGTGAGATGGCCGGTGCCGCCATTGAACTGCACGATGCCATCATTGTCAACCCTAACAACATCAACGAGCTAAAAGAAGCCTTTGTGGAAGCGCTCGAGATGCCCGAATCTCTTCAGGCGAAAAACCTTGAAAAGATGCAAGCCGTCATCGCTAAGCAGAATGTGGGCAAGTGGGCCAAGGACTTTGTGCAGGAGCTCTTTGAGGTGAGAGATAAGAACCTGCGTTTGCAGGCAAAGATCATCAAGGATTTTCGTTCCAACCCGGTCAAGCAGGCTTATCGCTGGGCGAAAAAGCGATTACTTATTCTCGATTATGACGGCACGCTTTCTGCGTTCTTCAGTGATCCAGCGGCTGCATCACCTACTCCCGAGGTGCTTCAACTCTTGCGCAACCTCTCAAGTGATCCGCTGAATAAAGTGGTGATTTGTAGTGGTAGAGACCGCCAGACGCTCGACGAATGGTTTGGCGACCTTCCCATTGGTTTATCGGCCGAGCATGGCACGTTCTATAAAACGGATGGAGAATGGCACAGCAAGGCCCATAATGACGAATGGGACAGCGAGATTATGGAGATCATGCAACGCACCCAGGAGAAGACACCGCACTCCAAGCTGGAGAGCAAGGAGACTGCGCTCGTTTGGCACTATCGCGACGTAGACGTATGGTTGGCGGAGATGCGTGCCAATCAGTTGATCAACGCCTTGGTGCTTCCCTGCATGCGTTGCAATTTACAAATCATGAAAGGCAACAAGATTGTCGAGGTGAAGCATAGCGATTGCAATAAGGGAAGTGAAGCTTCGCGCTTGATGGAAGAAGATAAATACGACTTTGTGTTGGCCATCGGAGATGATACCACGGATGAAGATATGTTCAATGCCTTGCCGGCAACGGCCTTCACCATTAAGGTGGGAAAAACCTCGCAGGTGGCACGCTACAATCTTCCCGAACAGTCGCGAGTGGTTCCGTTCCTTAGTCGCCTAAATGGTTGAGCCGAACCTTTCATTATTTAATTACATCAATTTATAAACGATTCAATATAGCTTTATGAACAATTTAAATTACGGCGTTGTAGGTAATTGCCGCACGGCCGCACTCATATCAGAGGGAGGAAGCATCGACTGGTTGTGCTTTCCCTCTTTCGATTCCCCTTCTGTGTTTTCCAAACTCATTGACGATGAGCATGGAGGTAGTTTCACCCTTCTCGTTTCGGCGGACTATCGCTGCAAGCAGACCTATGTGAAAGAGACGAACATTCTTCGCACGTTATTCGAATCGGAAGAGGGAAGCTTCGAGGTTTTCGACTTCATGCCTCGCTATCGTACCATTAATTTCGGACATCATTCGCCCCCGGAGCTTTGCCGATACATTCGCCCCATTGCGGGCACACCGCGCTTCAGGGTGCAATATAATCCGGTGATGAACTACGGAAAGGAGAAGGTGAATCACCTTATCTTTAAAGACTATATCCGCAGCTTCTCGCAGGAAGATGGCAACAATAATATGTATCTCTATTCGAGCCTCGATTTCAACCAGATTCTCGAGAGTCGGGAGGTGGAGTTGGTTCAGGAGGAGTTCTTGCTACTCTCCTACTTCCAGAAGTTGGAGGTGGTAGACATCAAGCGGATGTACGTGGAATATCAGCGCACTAAGGTCTACTGGCTCGACTGGAACAGTTCTTCGCTGAAACTGAACAACTACTCTAACCTAGTGGCGCGTAGCTTGCTCACACTCAAACTCATGTGCTACGAATATTCCGGTGCCGTCTTGGCAGCGCTTACCACCAGTCTGCCCGAAACCATCGGTGAGGTACGCAACTGGGACTACCGTTTCTGCTGGATTCGCGATGCTTCCATGTCCATCGAAACCCTCTCCAAGATGGGGCATAAATACACCGCTTGCCGTTTTCTCACCTTCATCAAGCGATGTCTCCGCTCTAAGGGAGACTCCTTCCAAATCATGTATGGCATCAATGGCGAACGCAAACTCACCGAGGAGATTCTTCCGCATTTGGCGGGCTACGAAGGTTCGCTTCCGGTGCGCGTAGGCAATGCGGCCTATGATCAGAAGCAGAACGACATCTTCGGCTATTTGATGAATATCATCGATTACTATTTCCTCAATTTCCCCGGCACTGTGGGCGAGAAAGAAGAGATGTGGGAAGTGGTCCGGATCATTGTGAAAACGGTCTATGGCATCTGGCGCCTACCCGATAGGGGCATTTGGGAGATCAGGAATGAAGAGAAGCATTTCGTCTTTTCTAAGGTGATGTGCTGGGTGGCGCTCGATCGTGGAGTGAGAGTAGCTTCCTACCTCAAGCAGCCCGATTATGAGGTGGCGTGGCGAAAAGAAGCGGATAAGATAAAAGAAGATATTATGCTCAATGGATGGAACGAGGAGATTCAGAGCTTCACGCAGTCGTATGATAGCACGCATGCCGACTCTTCGCTACTACTCATGGCGCAATACGGTTTCATTGAGCCCACGGATCTGCGGTTCATCAACACTGTACACCGCATTCGGAAAGAGCTCTATCACGAAGGGTTGATGTATCGCTATCGCAATCGCGATGACTTTGGTCACCCCACTTCCGCTTTCACCATTTGCACGTTTTGGTTAATTCAAGCTCTCCATGAGATTGGAGATAAGGAAGAAGCAAAAGAGATCTTCGACGAACTCCTTTCACATGCCAATCATGTGGGGTTGTTCAGTGAAGACCTCGACTTCAAAACAAAGCGCCTACTTGGAAATTTCCCTCAGGCCTATTCCCATTTGGCGCTCATCAATACAGCCCGCATCTTTGAAGAAGATGACGATTGATTTTAGAAAGGTAATGGTCCGTCCCCAGGTCCACCGAATGGGTTGCCGCTTTGAGGCACAAAGTCCGGTTCGGGCAGTGGGGCACCGTTTCCTGTATTCCCCGCATTACCTGTATTCATTTTCGATCCTAACATAGCTCCTGCAGGCTCGCCCGGCATCGGGATCACCATATCGTCCTCCGGATTAGAGAAACGGGTAAACTCACCCTTAAAGCGGAGCAACACCTCGCCTACCGCACCGTTACGATGCTTGGCGATTACAATTTCCGCCATACCGCGCAGGTCATTACCACGATCATCCTGAAATATCTTATAGTATTCCGGACGGTGGATAAAGCACACCATATCGGCATCCTGCTCGATGGCTCCCGATTCACGAAGGTCACTCAACTGCGGTCGTTTACCGTCAATACCTTCACGACTTTCCACACCACGATTCAACTGTGACAGTGCGATAATCGGAATACTCAACTCCTTCGCCAATCCTTTCAACGAACGGGAAATGGTACTAACCTCTTCCTGACGACTACCAAACGCCATCCCACTCGCATTCATCAACTGAAGGTAGTCAATGATGATGATTCGCACCCCATGTTCGCGTACCAGACGACGCGCTTTGGTTCGAAGTTCAAACACAGACAGAGACGGCGTATCATCCACGTAAAGCGGTGCATCCATCAGATTCTTCAGTTTATAGTCCAGTTGTTGCCATTCATAATTTGCCAACTGCCCGCTTTTGATTTTCTCGCTCGGAATCTCGCAGACATTCGCAATCAAACGGTTCACCAACTGAACGTTACTCATTTCAAGCGAGAACAACGCCACCGGGTTCCGGTAATCCACCGCAATATTCTTAGCCATTGAAAGAACGAAAGCAGTCTTACCCATAGCAGGACGGGCAGCTATAATAATAAGGTCGGAATTCTGCCAACCCGAAGTCATCTTATCAAGTTTCGTGAAACCACTCTCCAGACCACTCAAACCATCGGTTCGAGCCGCAGCTTTCTGAATTAGTTTATAGGCTTCGTCAATCACCGGATTGATCTGCGTATAATCTTTTTTCATATTCTGCTGTGAGATCTCGAAAAGCTTACCTTCCGCTTCCTGCATCAAGTCGTCCACGTCCAGGGTCTCGTCAAACGCTTTACTCTGGATATTGCTCGTAAACGTTATCAACTCACGCGCCAGCGATTTCTGTGCAATAATACGGGCATGGTATTCAATATGTGCGGATGAAGCCACTTTACTACTCAATTGAGTAATATAGAAGGGACCTCCCACCTCTTCCAAGTCTCCGCGTTTACTAAGTTGTTCCTTTACAGTCAGAATATCCACCGGTTTCTGGTTCACCGCAAGGTCGACGATAGCAGAATAAATCAACTGATGCCGGCGTTCGTAAAATGATTCGGGACGAAGAATTTCACTCACCAATGAATAAGCGTCCTTTTCAATCATTAAAGCTCCCAAAACTGCTTCTTCCAGTTCAGGCGCCTGCGGCTGAATACGACCATAATCATTTACCGGTTGTATTTTAGTAGACTTTGAATTGCGGGTATTTCTTTTCTGTTCGGCCATCGAGATATTTACTATTTTACGATTTACTATTTATTATTTTACGACTGGACAGACTCTATTATCACATTTATCACGGAATTCTTCCAGTCGAGACGACAAAGATAGAATATAATCACGAAGAATGAATAAGGAAAAATGAAGATTTTAGTAACTTTGCTCCCGATTCACATTATCCAGCTATGATTAATTGTAATGTGAAGCACTGTAAATAGTAAATAGTAAAATAGTAAATAGAAATATGATTGCTTTTCCCAATATCAAAATAAACCTGGGACTTTCCATCACGGAAAAACGCCCGGACGGATACCACAATCTGGAAACAGTTTTCTATCCGGTGGCTCTGGAAGACGCACTGGAAATCCGTACCTCCCCTAACGCTGACCGAAAATTCACTCTCCACCAACATGGAATGGAAATAGCCGGTAACCCTGAAGACAATCTGGTAGTAAAAGCCTATTTATTGATGGATAAGGAATTTCATCTCCCTCCTATCGAAATCCACTTATACAAGCACATCCCTTCAGGAGCCGGACTGGGAGGAGGATCATCGGATGCCGCTTTCATGCTAAAGTTGCTCAACGATCATTATCAGCTGGGAGTATCCGAAGAACAATTGGAAGTATACGCTGCCACTTTGGGAGCAGACTGCGCTTTCTTTATCAAAAACAGACCGATATTTGCCGAGGGAATTGGAAACATCTTCTCCCCGGTCGAACTTTCATTAAACGGCTACCAAATCATGATTATAAAACCGAATGTTTTTGTTTCCACCCGGGAAGCCTTTTCAAACATTCATCCCCATCGTCCGAAATATCCGGTTAGGGAGGCAATCCAGCGTCCTGTACAAGAATGGAAGGATACGTTAATCAATGATTTCGAAGCAAGTGTATTCCCGCAACATCCCGTCATTGGAGAAATCAAAGAAGAACTCTATCATCAAGGAGCAATCTACGCATCCATGAGCGGCTCCGGCTCATCCGTATTCGGGCTGTTTGCTCCCGGATTCGTCTTACCGGAAATTGATTGGGGAACTGACATGTTCTGCTTCAAAGGCACATTATAAGAATAACCTTATATCCCCAGTATTATATTAGCGTCAATATTCAGTTTCCGGCTCATTTCACGAGCTACTTTCAATGTAGGCTCACATCTTCCTGTAAGATAATCACTAACACGAGAAGGACTTACGCCAAGCAGTTCCGACAACTTAGCTTGGTTTATTCCCATCTCGTACATTCGTAGTTTCATGACATCAACCAAAGATGGAGACTTGATAGGATAATGTTCTTTTTCATACTCCTCTACAAGTCCTGACAATAAATCTAATTCTATAAGATTTCTGTCCGTCAAAGGAGTATCATCATCTACCAATGGAAGAAGTTCTTCTATTCTTTCCATTGCAGCCATATAAGCTATTTCATTTTGAATCTTTGCCATAACTATGCATTTTTAACATCTAACTTATCATAATCAGCATGAGTACCAATAAAGCGAATCAGCACTGTTTTTATAGTGAACTTAATAACAACTACTAACCGATAATTGTTACCTCTAATATTAAACACATAATGTTGGTTACCTACGTTATCAACACTATTGAATGTTTTTTTCATGTCAGCAAAGCAAGTCCATTCCGCTCTTTTTGTTTTATGATACCACTCTTCAAGTGCTACTTCAGCATCCGGATTATCAGTATAATAATCTATTATTTTACTCCTGGCTATTATTCTCATGTACTTTAGTTTATGCAAATGTAGCTATTTGGTTTTGAAATACAAAACATTCTATTATTTTTCAACAAAAAGCACTTGAAATATTCACCAAGCATAAACACAAAAAACGGTACCACGACTCACGTCGTAGTACCGTCACAACACAAACACAAAATAAAACACGACAAAACTACTATGCAATCTTTCCTGTCTATGCCGGGGAGGCATAAGTACTATCTACGTATATTCGCATACTCATAAACAGCTTCAGGTCGATTAGCATCAATTAAACAAATCGCATGCACGATTTGTTTAAACTTTTATGTTATTTAAAACAAGTTTCTCTTTTATTGAATCCCTCTTTCACGGAGTTTCAGCTGCCAGTTCCATGCAGAGCGTAAAGTATCTTCTAAAGTTTCTACGGCTTTCCAACCCAGCTCTTTATTAGCAAAATCCGGGTTAGCCCAAACTTTTTCAATGTCACCTGCACGACGTCCGACAATCTGATAATTCAATTTTACGCCAGTGGCTTTTTCAAAGCCATTTATTAATTCCAATACAGAAACACCACGTCCTGTACCAATATTAAATACTTCTACTTTTTCTTTTTGTTTCTTTTCCAAGATACGACGGATAGCAATCACGTGTGCTTTAGCCAAGTCAACGACATTGATAAAGTCACGGATACAAGAACCGTCCGGTGTATCATAATCGTCACCAAACACGCTAAGTTTCTCACGGATACCGATGGCTGTCTGGGTCAGATATGGAATCAGGTTTTGAGGAACCCCGTTAGGCAGTTCACCCAGCAATGCAGTAGGATGCGCGCCAATCGGGTTGAAATAGCGCAACATGATCGCATTGATCGGAGCACCTGAAGCTACCGTATCACGAATAATCTCTTCATTGATCTGTTTGGTATTTCCATAAGGTGATTCCGCTTTCTTGATCGGAGCTTTTTCCGTTACCGGCAGCTCGTCCGGCTGACCGTATACTGTACAAGAAGAAGAGAACACAATACCTTCTACTCCATGTTTTGGCATCAGTTCGAGAAGGTTAATCAAAGAAACCAGGTTATTACGGTAGTAAAGCAACGGTTTTTGTACCGACTCTCCTACTGCTTTGCTAGCTGCAAAGTGAATGATTGCCTTAATTCCTTTATATTTTGCAAATACTGCATCCAGACCGGCAAAGTCCAAACAGTCCAGCTTTTCAAAAACTGGGCGAATACCGGAAACTTTCTCTATATTGTCAACAACGTCGGCACTTGAATTTGATAAATTATCGATGATGATTACTTCATATCCACTGTTTTGTAGTTCTACAACAGTATGAGACCCGATGTATCCTGTCCCGCCTGTTACTAAAATTCTTTCTTTCATATACTTTATAAAAAATGGTTAGTTTCTCGGCTTATTATTGTTTGAGTTACAAATATATGGAAATAAAATGGAATTGCAATAATCTGCCACAAATTTATTTGCAGAAAAGTAATAAAGGTACGATTGGGTGGCAATCAGGTACAAAAAAGAATTGGAAACTCCCACTTGTATGTCGCCACACAGCAGAGCTTCCAATCCCCTATTTAATTATCAACTGTAAGTCCTTACACCACGCCGGAGAATCCCATGAATGCCATAGCAAGCAAACCGGCGGTAATCAAAGCAATCGGAGTTCCTTGCATTCCTTTCGGAATTTTCACAAGGCTCATCTGTTCGCGCAATCCGGCAAAAAGCACCAGTGCCAGACCGAAGCCGATAGCTGTAGAAAACGCGTACACAACACCTGTCAGCAGATCATAGTCTTTCTGAATCACCAGGATAGCGACACCAAGAATACAACAGTTCGTTGTAATCAGCGGCAAGAACACACCCAACGCCTGATACAGAGCCGGAGACACCTTTTTCAGGATGATTTCCACCATCTGCACCAATCCGGCAATCACCAGGATAAATGTAATCGTCTGCAAGTATCCCAGTCCGAAAACATCCAGTACAAACTTCTGAATCAGGAAAGTGACGATGGTAGCGATGGTCAACACGAAAGCAACCGCAGCGCTCATACCCATCGCAGTTTCCACCTTCTTGGATACGCCCAGGAACGGACAGATACCCAGGAACTGCGACAACACGATGTTGTTTACAAAGATTGCCGAAATAAATATCAATATATATTCCATATTCTTTTCTTATTTAATTGAATTAGGCTTTCTTGAAACTGTTAATCAACGCAATGAGGTATCCCAAAGCGATGAAAGCGCCCGGAGCCAATACAAACACCAACATTCCATATTCTTCCGGCATGATGGTCAAATCGAAGATTTTACCGGTTCCCAAAAACTCGCGGACAGCACCCAGCAAGGTTAGGGCGATGGTAAAGCCAAGCCCCATACCGATACCGTCGAACATAGAAGCAACTGCGTTATTCTTGGCAGCGAAGGCTTCGGCACGTCCCAGTACAATACAGTTCACTACAATCAACGGAATGAAAAGACCGAGTGTAGCATACAGTCCCGGCACGTAAGCCTGCATCACCATTTGAAGCAAGGTCACGAAGGATGCGATCACCACAATAAACGATGGGATACGCACCATGTCCGGAATCAGGTTCTTTATTAAAGAGATCACCACATTCGAGCAGATCAATACGAACATGGTAGCCAGTCCCATGCCCATACCATTGATAGCCGATGATGTAGTACCCAATGTAGGACACATACCGAGCAGGAGTACAAACGTAGGATTCTCTTTGATAATCCCGTTCATCATTACTTTAAAGTTATTCATATCTGTCTCCTTTCTTATTTAGCACTGACTGAATCAGTTAGTTCAACTTTGATCGTAGCTCCCGTAGCAGCGTCAGCAGCATCTGCGTCCGCGCCTTTCGCTTTTTGAGAAGCACCGGTTACCCCGTTCACTTCCCCGCCTTCGGCCTTATAGGCTTGATAAGCAGCATTCACGGCATTCAAGAAAGCGCGTGAAGTAATGGTAGAAGCTGTGATGGCATCCACCGCTCCCCCATCTTTACTGACGGTCAACGGAGCTTCACCCGGATTCATACCCAAAATAGATTTCGTACTCTCTTCGTGAGATACTGCCTTTTCTCCTTTCGCAGGATCATACGCTCCGAACCATTTGTCGGCTTTAGAGCCCAATCCCGGAGTTTCCGTGTGAGCCAACAGAGAGTAGTTATAGATTTTTCCTTCGGCATTAAAGCCTACCAGCACTTTCAGTTCACCGCCAAATCCCATTGATTTAGCTTCAACAGCCGTACCTACAAGCTCTTCACCGTTCTTAGCCGGATAAACGATAAAGTCAACATTCTTCTTTCCGTCTTTCTCGCTGAAGATCGTATCGCTTTCCGCTACCGGATTATTGGTAAATTCGGGAAGAACCTTTTTCAAGGCCTCGTTCAGTGTCTTCGCGTTCGCTTCGGCAATGGGGCCTTTTGTCAGTTCATTTACATAAGCCAGCAACGCAACGGAAATAGCAGTCACTCCCGTAAGTACCAGCAACATATTCTTTAAAGATGATTCTAACTTTTTCATTTCTTCTTCGCTACCTCCCCAAAGCGTTTTGGTTTACAATAGGTGTTAATCAGCGGAGTGAACGCATTCATAATCAGGATGGCGAACGACATACCTTCGGGATAGGCGCCGAACAGACGGATAACTACCGTCAGCAGACCGATACATACACCATAGATCAGCATCCCTTTCTTACTCATCGGAGAAGTCACATAGTCGGTTGCCATAAAGACAGCACCCAGCATCAGACCACCGGAAAGCAACTGCAATACCGGAGAAACGTATTTTTCCGGATCTGCCAGGTGCATGATGCCTGCAAAGACAAACACAGTAGCCAGGATAGACACTGGAATATGCCAGGTGATGATTTTCTTCCAGAGCATATAAACGAGTCCGATCAGTAGAGCCAGCGCACTCACTTCACCCAAGCATCCGCCATTCTGTCCGATCAACAAGGTCAATGCGTCCGGAATCTGGCTTAAAGCGGCAGTGTCACCGTAAATGGCTTGCTTCATCAAGGCCAGCGGAGTGGCACCGGTGGTAGCATCCGTATAAGCGGTCAACTGTCCGACTACCGGCCAGCTGGTCATCTGCACCGGGAAAGAAAGCAGCAGGAATACGCGGCCTGCCAATGCCGGGTTGAAAGGATTGCAGCCTAATCCGCCGAAAGACATCTTACCTACACCGATAGCAAACAGTGCACCGAGGATGATAATCCAGATAGGCAGGTTAGACGGTAAATTAAATGCCAGCAACACACCTGTGATGATGGCAGAGCCGTCGCAGATGGTGGTGGTCGGTTTCTTCATTAAATATTTTCCGATCGCCCATTCGAAGAACAAACAAGCCGCAACGGAAGTAGCCGTGACAATCAGGGCACCCAGTCCGAAGAAATAGAGAGACACCAGAAAAGCCGGAATCAGTGCAATCAGCACGCCATACATATTTTTCTGTACGCTGTCTCCGCCATGAACGTGGGGCGATAGTGATACGATTAATTTATTTTCCATATTCGTTATTTTTTAGCTTGACGCGCACGAATCATAGCTCCTACTTTGCCTTTACCCAGACGACAATAGTCGAGCAGCGGACGGTTGGCAGGACAAGTGAACTGGCAAGAGCCGCACTCAATACAATCCATGATTCTTTCTTTTTCCATTGTTTCAAAATCTCCGTTTTCAGACAAGGCTCCGAGCAAGTACGGTTCCAGTCCCATCGGACAGGCACTCACGCACTTCGCGCAACGGATACAGGTTTGAGCTTCACCACGTTTGGCTTCCTTCCGGTTCATAATCAGGATGCCGGAACTGCCCTTCGCAGTAGGAACCTCGATATTTACGAGCGCCTTACCCATCATCGGACCGCCGCCGATCACCTTACCCGTATCTTCGGGCAAACCACCGCAAGCGTCAATCAACTGTTTCATCGGTGTACCGATACGGGCCAGGAAGTTGGACGGCTTCGCAACCGACTTTCCCGTCACGGTAATCACCCGTTCAAACAACGGTTTATTCTTCTGCACAGCTTCATAAACGGCAAACGCCGTTCCCACGTTCTGCACGACTGCTCCCGTAGAGATAGGCAACGCACCGCTCGCCACCTGACGTTTGGTGATCGCATCGATCAGTTGCTTTTCACCTCCTTGCGGATATTTCACCTTCAAGGGAACGACTTCGATGCCTGCATAGCTGGAAGCTACTTTAGTCATCAGTTCGATAGCATCGGGCTTATTATTTTCGATTCCGATAAATGCCTTGTTCACTTTCACCGCTTTCATCAGGATGGAAACACCTACCATGATTTCTTCCGCGTGTTCCAGCATCAGCTGATGGTCGGCAGTCAAATAAGGTTCACATTCTACGGCATTGATAATCACACATTCAGCTTTAAAAGAAGGAGGAGGACAAAGTTTCACCTGTGTAGGGAAACAAGCACCGCCCAGACCAACGATTCCGGCATCGGCAATTTTCTTCACGATCTCTTCTGCGGAAAGCTCACATTCCTTCACCAGTGTGGCGCTACGGTCGATTGTTTCTTCCCATTCGTCGCCTTCCACATCGATAAAGATAGCAGGTTTCGCATAACCGCTGGCATCGACAATAGTATCAATCTTCGCCACTTTACCACTGACCGAAGAGTGAATTGCCGCCGAAACAAAGCCGGCAGGTTCAGCAATCTTAGTGCCTACCTTTACCACATCCCCTTTCGCTACAACCGGTTTTGCAGGCGCACCAATGTGCTGCCCCAGCAAAATAACAGCCTTTGCAGGAACTTCCGCTGTGATAATAGGTTGATGTGCCGACAATTTATTTTCGTGTGGATGAACTCCACCAATTGAAAATGTCTTTAACATACAGTTCTGTATTTTATTCTGTTATTATTCTGTTACTTTCGGAGCTTCTGTAGCCTTCGGAGCAGCCGGAGCTTCTTCTTTCGGTTTCCGCGGCGGGAAATTCAACTCGATAATGGTATTCTGCGGACAGACTTCCACACATTTCCGGCAAGATTTGCACTTGTGCGGATCGATGTAAGCCAAGTTGTTCTCCAACGTGATAGCTTCGAACGGACAAGTCTTCACGCATTTGCCACAGCCGATACAACTCACCGTACAAGCCTTGCGTGCCACAGCTCCCTTGTCTTTATTCACACAAGAGATATACACACGGCGTGATTTCTTTCCTTGCGGACGGATTTCGATGATCGCCTTCGGACAAGCCTTCACACAGGCACCGCAAGCGGTACATTTCGCTTCATCCACTTCCGGAAGTCCTGTTTCAGGATTCATGTGGATGGCATCAAACTGGCAGGCAGCCACACAGTCACCACACCCCAGACATCCGTAACTACAACCCGTTTCCCCACCATAGAGCGAAGCGGCAATAGCGCAACTCTTCGCACCGTCGTACTGATTAATACGCGGACGATTCATACACGTTCCGTTACATCTTACCACTGCTACCATCGGTTCAGCTTCTCCGGCTGCAAGCCCTAGGATATCAGCAATTTGTGCCATGACAGGCTGTCCGCCTACGGGGCAGAATTTACCATCCAGCGAACCGGCTTTGACGCAAGCGTCGGCAAAGCCGCTACAACCGGGATAGCCACATCCACCACAATTAGCCTGGGGAAGCACTTCTCCCACCTGGGCAATCCGCGGGTCTTCATACACGGCAAATTTCTTGGAAGCCACATAAAGAATAGCGGCCAGCACGAGCGCTATAGCTCCCAATGAAATCACTGCAATCAGAATCAAATTCATAATGTTTTTAGTTATTTATTGGTTTTATAGTAAATGAAAATTGTTGTTTGAGTCGCGTTTTGTTAAGCCATAAAACGAAATAATAAGGTATAAGGACAGCCAGAGAAAGAAGAGCTGCATACAGTTCATTCTCTATCAATGCCATCAAAAGAAACAACGAAAATATAAGAAGTACGAAAGGAAGTACGAAAGCCAACACTACCGCCATCATGCCCATCGACGTTTCGCCGACCACCATCACCTTCTCTCCCACCTGATAGGAAGAAGCTGCGGTATCTATGATATCTATGATTTTGTCCTTACTATCCGCCGAGGAACAATGCCCCTTTGCGCTACATGCCGCGCAAGCCGATGTCTGGACAATCCTCACCGACAGATGAGAACCCTGTATGTTTTCCACAATACCTAGATGCTTTATAGTATTATTCGTCATTTTGCAAACTCCGCATTACAAATCGCGGCAAATTTAATCATTATTTGTGAACTACGAAGCATTCTCTCTTATTTTTTATACATAATAAATTGTTATTTTTTGTGTTTTCGTTATCGCACACGGGAAAGATATGGCTACTATTTGATATATTATACTAAAAAAGCAGGCGGGAAAATGTTTCCCGCCTGCCAATAAATCAAACTGCTAGTATAAAAAATGCATTCGTTACATCATTATTTAATTGAAATCTCCCAATCTGCAATCGTCCGAGTCTCCGCACTAAAATTAATCGCGACCTTTACCACCGGAAGCCCACAAAGAGCAAAACGATCTGCATATTGCTGCAAAGCAATTTGCTTCATGGCAGTCTCCGCATTTTGATTCAATTTCAGCTCTACCAGATAAAGAGTAGTCTTGGTGCGAAGCACCATGTCCACACGTCCTTTCAGCGTGTGCACCTCCACATCGGTATAAATGCCCAGCAATGAGAATATCACATATAGCATCTGCTGGTAATGTCC
The DNA here is from genome assembly GCF_002632415.2 of Bacteroides celer. Classification (NCBI taxonomy): domain Bacteria; kingdom Pseudomonadati; phylum Bacteroidota; class Bacteroidia; order Bacteroidales; family Bacteroidaceae; genus Bacteroides; species Bacteroides celer. The sequence continues at coordinate 3,355,261 of NZ_CP178209.1, forward strand.
CTCATAATCCGTGTTGTCGCAATAAGGCACAGTGGAAAGAAAAGCCTGAAGCAGCTTCAAAGCCTCGTCCATATCTCCCCGCACAATGTTACGCGCTAAGTTACGCACCACACTATTCACCTCATGACTGTCACTCGTCACATAAGAGGGAATCAGGCTTTTCATCAGACCGACACGCACCTCTTTGTTTGGAATATCAAGCATATACGCGTCAAATTCCAAATCCGCACCCTTTATCGTAAGGTAACCGGCCTGATAAAGCAACGGCATATAATTAGTCGCCAACTCCAAAGGCACGTTAAAATCACTGGGAGACGCTTCCTCGCCACCAATTTCTGATGGCAACACAGCATATTTACGCAGCATCTCTATGATATAAGTGGGCGTGCCACTCTCAAACCAATAAGAGCCGATCTCTCCCAAAGCCATCGCCTTCAGCAAACTGAAAGGATTGAAAACGTCGGGCGACGGCCACGAAAAATGATAACCGTCATAATTTTCCTTCAGTCTGTCCAACATCTCCTCTGCAGTAATTCCCAACCGGGTAGCCAGATGCTTTACATCGGGAGCCATTTGAGTACGGAGTTCTTCAGCAGTGATACCGCAAATGGCAGCATAATCAGGCAGCATACTCACATTGGTGATATTATTAAGTTCACTGAACACGCTAAGTTGCGAAAACTTGGTTATACCCGTAAGAAAAACAAAGCGCAGATAAGGATCACACGCCTTTAACGGACTGTAAAAATTACGCATCACATTACGTAACTGTGGCAAATTCTTTTCTTCATGAACCACATCGAGCAGAGGAGCGTCATATTCGTCTATCAAGACAACCACTTTTTTACCGGTCTGCTTATAAGCACGTTTTATAAGTCCCTCCAGACGCTGATTCACATACAGTTCCTCTTCTACACGTCCATAAATCTCCTCGTATGCCATGAGTTTCAATTCCAGTTCCGCGTTCAGTTGCTCCCTGTCCACATGTTTAGCGGTACTCATGTCGAAGTGCAACACCGGGTGTTGTATCCATTCCTTCTCCAATGTCTCCATGGCCAGTCCCTCAAACAAATCCTTCCGTCCCTCGAAATAACAGTGAATGGTACTGGTAAGCAATGATTTTCCGAAACGTCGGGGACGGCTTAGAAACAGATAGCTGGAAGCCGAATGCGTCATCCGGTACACATATTCCGTCTTGTCAATATAGAGAAAATTCCCCTCACGTATCTTAAAGAAAGTCTGTATCCCGATAGGATATAATCTTTGCAAATCTTCCATATCAATCTTATTTTTCACAAAGCTACAAAAAAATTCATTCATAAAGACCGCAGGCGGGAAACTTTTTCCCGCCTGCAGCTTTTACTTTATCTGTTTTTCACCGTTCTCCTCTCTCCTCCTCTTTTCTTCTCCTGTATCGAAAATACATTCTCCTCCATTCATCCCAGATAACCCCGGCTTCCTCTTCATTGAAGGCATCCAGACAGCACTCCACCACTTTTACGTAATCACTCAATGGGCGTTTTGCCCCTTTTTTAAATCATTAAAAGTAGAGTGGCCGATGTGTACGCTCTTGCATATTTCGTCATTTTTCAAATCCGCACGCTTTTGCAACTCTCCTATGTAAACTCCTAAAGCTACATAAAAACCTTTTTCATTTTCCATTCTTTTTTATTGTTAAAATTAAACCGTAACGGTTAATTATTTTCACTTTCATCCCAACATGTCGGGACGATGTCTATTTTGCATTTACTAATTTTACGCCGTGTTTTGAAACACACCCATATTTTTTGCAAAAATAAATATTTTAACTTGAAATAAAAAGAAAATGATGTCAAACAACTACAGAATGTCCTATTTCATGCCACCTATCGCTCCTATCAAAGACAAACAAGGCCGACTGATGACTCCTCCCACACTTATCCCCTTCTGCGAAGTCTCCATCGAACAAGTTTTCCAAATGATTACTTGCAACGAGAATCTCAAAGCCCTGACCGAACAAGTACGCAACTCCGAAGATATACGAACCGCCAAAGCGTCATTACTACCGTATGTGACCCCCTGCGGCACATTCACCCGCCGTAGCAGTAAGGATTTCGTCTCCCCGTCTCACCTGGTGATAGTAGATGTGGACGGTCTCCACTCTTATCAGGAAGCAGTGGAAATGCGACGTATGCTCTATGACGATCCTCTCCTACAACCTGTACTCACCTTTATCAGTCCCAGCGGACTGGGTGTAAAAGCATTTGTTCCCTGCCATTATTCCTCCACGACAAATGATGTCCCCAATATCACAGACAACATGAGTTGGGCGATGCGGTACGTAGAGACGGCATACGGTACAGTTACAGCGGTTTCTTCCGAAAAGAAATCCAAAGTAGATTTCTCCGGCAAAGACCTCGTGAGATCCTGTTTCCTTAGTTACGACCCGGAAGCATTGTTCAGAACCACCAACAAATAATTCATAAATCATAAATCATAAATCCAAATGACCGATATTGAATCTTTATGCCGTCTCACCGAAGCAGTCGAAGCGGCAGGAGCGGACATTGCTCCCACTTATCTTGAATACGTACAATTGTCATTCGCCATCGCAACGGATTGCGGCGAAGCAGGACGTGACTTTTTTCATCGCCTGTGCCGGGTGTCTCCCAAATATCAGCGCGAACATGCCGAACGGGTATTCTCCAACGCACTCCACACCCAACGCGGAGAAGTGCACCTGGGCACCGCTTTCCACCTGGCCGAAGCGACGGGAGTCGCTATCAGCTATGTGGAGACAGTGGGGACAGTGAGGACAGCCCCTCAAATTCTCACACAGGCACGCGCGTTTAATAAGGTGGCAAATGAGGAAACAGACGAAGAAACGATCACAGAAGAAAAAGAAGAACTACTATCCGGTAGCGATCCGCAACACCCGCTCCCCACTCTGCCGGAAGCAAACTGGCCGAAACTCCTGCAGCGTATCATCAAAGTTGCGAAAAATGAGATTCAACGCGACATCATGCTGATGGGAGCATTCACCGCACTGGGAGCTTGCATGTCGCGCCACGTGCGATGCCTCTATGGCGGCAAATACTATTATCCCAGCCTCCAATGTTTCATCGTGGCGCCCTCTGCTTCCGGCAAAGGCATCCTCTCCTACCTCCGCCTGCTCGTGCAACCCATCCATGACGAGATTCGCGCGAAAGTGGCGGCGCAAATGAAGATCTATAAAAAAGAAAAAGCCGAATACGACGCGATGGGAAAAGAGCGGTCGAAAATGGAAGTCCCGCAAATGCCCCCTAACAAAATGTTCTTGATTTCGGGCAACAACACCGGCACAGGCATCCTACAAAACATTATGGACTCCGAAGGTACAGGACTTATCTTCGAGTCGGAAGCCGACACACTGTCCACCGCCATCGGATCAGAACATGGCCATTGGAGCGACACGCTGCGCAAAGCATTCGACCACGACTTCTTGTCCTACAACCGTCGCGGTAACCAAGAATATCGGGAAACAAAAAAAGTCTGCCTTTCGCTCCTGATGTCAGGCACCCCACTCCAAGTGAAAGCCTTCATCCCGACAACGGAAGACGGAGGATCCTCCCGCCAGTTGTACTACTACATGTACGGAATCGACAAATGGGTCAGCCAGTTTGTAGACGACGAAACAGACTGGGAAGAGGTATTCAACGCTCTGGGACTGGAATGGAAAAATCAACTGGACGTGATAAGGGAACATGGCATTCACACGCTACAGCTCACGAGCGGGCAGAAAAACGAAATTGACGCCGTCTTTTCGGAGTTGTTCGATCGTTCGAGCATAGCCAACGACAGAGAAATGTATAGTTTTGTGGCGCGTATGGCTATCAATTTGTGCAGGATCATGTCAGAAGTAGCCGTGTTGCGCGCTCTCGAACACCCGAATCCCTACAGCCTCCAAATTTCCTCCTCCTCCCCCTTCACACCCGACAAGTCTATTCCTTCGGACAACCGCAAGGACGGCATCGTCACCCGCTGGAACGTATCCATCTCGGCGGAAGATTTCCACGCCGTATTAAATTTGGCGGAACCTCTCTACTGTCACGCCATGCATATCCTGTCGTTCCTCCCCAACACGGAAGTCAGCCACCGCCCCAATGCCGACCGGGATTTCCTCTTCCAGCAACTGGGTAAGGAATTTACCCGCACGGAGTTGCTGGAAAAAGCAACAGCTCTGGGTATCAACAAAAGCACCGCCATCACCTGGCTGAAACGTCTCACCCGACAAGGCAAGCTAATCAGTGTAGACGGCAAAGGAAGTTACGCGCGTGCGTGTGTGTGTATGAGTGAAACGGGGAAAGTGTCCCCACTGTCCCCGCCTTCCTTGCTGTAATCGTTTGGACCGGTACACTCATTTTGATTACCGCATCCGTTTTTACTGCATAAAGCATCGCTTTAGGAGGTGTAAAGCTAAGCTTTAGACATCGTAAAGCGGTGCTTTATGCATCATAAAGTGCCGCATTATTTAAGGCTCTCCCAGGGCATCCACAATCACTCTCACCTCCAATGGTGTGAATGAACGTCGCTTTGATTCGTAGCCTAAGTCGTACAGGCGTTGCAGAAGTCCGGGACATAGAGAGATCCATTTCTTCATTTTTCGATAAGCGGCAATATCGGTAAGTTCCGGAGAATAGAGTTGCGCCAGCTCCATGCGCCCGTAGGCACGTATTTTGAATTCGTTCATAATGGATAAGTTTCTGATTTACAGTTACAAAAATAGCAAAATATTTCTACATAGCCAACGCTTTTTCATTGAATAATCGATCATAATTGCACACAACCGACAACAATCGTACGCAACTGTGTACTATTGATTTTCCGGAGTTTGAGGGTGGTATCTTTGTATCGTCGAAAGGGAAATAATTCCCCGGACACGATGTTTAACCCTTTAATTTATTGTTTTATGATTCGTTACAAGATTTATCAGAACCAGCAGAAGAAAGGCTTGAATGCGGGTAAGTGGTTCGCCCGTGCAGTAAGCGACGAGACGTTTGATTTGGCAAAACTTGCCGAGCATATGTCGAAGCACAATTCACCGTATTCCGGCGGTGTCATCAAAGGTGTGCTTTCGGATATGGTAGATTGCATCAAGGAATTGTTGCTGGATGGCAAATGTGTGAAAATTGATGATCTTGCCATTTTTGGGGTGGGTATTCGCAGTAAGGCGGCTGATACGCTGGAAGAGTTTTCGCTGGAGAAGAATATTACCGGTATGCGTCTGAAAGCTCGTGCCACCGGTAATCTGTCGACCAATAATCTGAAACTCGACAGTCAGTTGAAGCAGCAGGCGGAATATCAGAAACCGACAACTGCCGGAGGAGGTTCTGATTCGGGTGACAACCCTGATCCAAAACCGGATGGTGGCGGCGAAGCGCCTGACCCGGCTGCCTAAAAGGTTCACCACAGAGGACACGGAGGACACTGAGTTTTTTCACCACAGGTTATTTCTTTCCTCTGCGTCCTCTGTGTCCTCCGTGGTGAATAAAAAAACTATTATCAATTTATTTAAAACTTCTTATTATGAGTAATTCATCATCTCCCCGCTCCGTATGGAGCTTCATTATCAAAGTAATCATCACCGTTGCCACCGCTATCGGGGGCTTGATCGGAGTACAGAGTTGTATGTAACCCCATGCGGACTATTACATTAATTATCATTCATTGCAGTGCCACGCCGGAAGGAAAGTCCCTTTCGGCGGAGGCTTGCCGACAGGATCATATCTTGCACCGTGGCTTCCGTGATATTGGCTATCATTTTTACATTACTCGCGACGGGGAGATCCACCGGGGACGTGCTTTAGAAAAGGTTGGAGCACACTGCCGGAATCATAATGCCCATTCGGTTGGTGTTTGTTATGAGGGAGGATTGGATGCGGGCGGAAAGCCGAAGGATACTCGTACTGTGGAGCAAAAAGGAGCTTTGCTTGCTTTGTTGAGGGAGTTGAAAAGGCAGTTCCCGAAAGCGTTGATTGTGGGACATCGTGATTTAAATCCGATGAAGGAGTGTCCGTGCTTTGGGTGTGTGAAGGAGTATTCACAGGTATAAGCTAATAAAAAACGAATGGCTGACAGGATTTGTATTGTCAGTCATTCGTTTTTCTATTTTCTCAATAATAAACCGGATTTATTCGTATTGCCAAATATCATCCATGGTAATAGGCACATAGGCACCATCTTTCATCTCTATAATCACAGAAGGTTCATGCACAACAAGAGTATGCCACACTCCGACAGGCACTTGAACACCATAAACACCTTTCATGGGATTCAAATCATAGCGACCACATTCAATCCCTTTCTCATTATAAAAAAGTTCTGTGACATGACCTCTAAGTAAAATTACGGTCTCATTAGTTACTGTGTGGCGATGAATAGGAACCTGCGTTCCCGGTTGCAAGGCATTGAGCATACGCTGTGAAGTGTCTCCATTGCCATTACGCAAATCGAGATTGACACGGCGTCTCTCATTAGTTTCGGCCTGCGACAATAATTCATCAAGCAATTTATCATTAATTTCCATCATTCCTTTCGTTCGCTTTTGCACGCAAATACTCTTCGTGCAGATGATAATACTTCTTTTTGAATAAGATATAGGCTACACACAGCAATACCAATACCACCACGAGATACAAACACTTGTTCACAGGCAGATAGATGGCACCCAAGGAAATTACCAGCTGCATAACCATGTAAATGGTGGAGACTGTCACATGCTTAATATGCAGCTCATTAGCCATCAGTTGATAGGCATGTTTGCGATGAGGTTTACCAATATTCTCATGCAACATGATACGATGGCAGATAGTAAGCACACTGTCCACCCCATATACCATCAACAGCAGAATGCCCCAGTAGTTTCCAGTCTTTATAATATAAGAGCCTAGGAAATAGAGTAAAATAAATGCAATGGAGACACTGCCCACATCACCGGCAAAGCATTTTGCCTTGGTACGGAAGTTGAACAAGCAGAATACCAATACACTCAACAGAGTCACAATAATAAAGTTATTGTCGGTGTATTCCCCCTGCATATTCAAGAGCAACAATGGAATCAATACCGCCAATGAATAACCACCGGTAATACCATTGATTCCATCCATAAAGTTATACGCATTGATAATGCCGGTGCATACTATGAGCGCAATGATAACCACCCACCAATACTCGGGCAGCAAAATACCCCACTGGTAGAACATGAGTGTCATGGCGACAAAGTGCACAATCAAGCGAAACTTATTGGGTACCGAATGAATATCATCCGCAAAACTGATGCCCCCCAACATCGTGAGCCCTAACAGGAACCAAGGACATGTAAAACCATAGAAGGCAGCATAAAGCCAGGCTCCAAACAAGAAAATAATACCTCCGCCACGCAACACAATAGTACTGTGCGATGAACGTAAGTTGGGTTTGTCTATAATGTTAAACTTGTCAGCAATCTTAAAATAAACCAATTCAAGAACAAGCAATAATACTGCTATTAACAGATATACGACCATACTTATTTTGTATTTGCAAATGATTTAATGGTTTGTGTAAGTCCTTCTTCGGCACGTATGGGCATTTTATCTATACCCAGTGCCTTTTTTATTTTAGCATTACTCACCACATAGTTTTCGGTTAGCTTTGTCAAACGCTCCGAGTTTAGTGGCAGGTGCAACACATCTCCCACCTTCGCCATGCCGTTCATCAGCCCCTTAGGTAAATGCCAAATATGTGTTCTCTTGCCCAACGCATTGCAAATGATTGCAATAAGCTCGTTGGTTGACAATGACTCATCATCTCCCATATTGTATATGCCACTCTGAACTGGCTGGATAAGTAACTTTTCAATGGCAAAGCAAAGATTACCAATGGAAGTAAAGCAACGGCGGTTCTCAAATGCTCCCAACGGCCAGGGTACTCCCCTTTTCACTATACCATAAAGCAGATTGAGATTGCCTTTGTTACCGGGACCATGTATCATACAGGGACGCAGGATATACACTTGCTTATCTGCGGCTAGATGAGATAGAATATATTCTTCCGCCTTGATTTTGGACTCACCGTAAGGACCTACAGGATTAGGAACAATATCCTCAGTAAGAATATCGCCCGGAACAAAATCGGCAGCAGCCTTTACAGATGAGAAGAAGATGAACTTCTTGGCAGATGATTTCAGGAACCAGTCATAGATCTTTTGAGTGAGACCAGTGTTTACCTTAAAATAGACCTCTGGTCCAGAGGTATTCTTCAAATCGTGTGCCTTGCCAGCAAGGTGGATGATAGCATCCACTTGTGGAACCTTATCTTCATCAAGGTCTTTCCAAGAAAAGGTTTTGCCCACACCTTCCTTTTCCGGAGAAACAATGTCTAGGCCATAAATTTCATGATTCCGCCCCATGGCTTTAACAAGATTACTTCCTACAAAGCCGTGGATGCCGGTTATAAGTATCTTCATATTATTCTTTTGTAAAAATCAATTCAAAAACTTTCACAAAGTATTTCAATCCAAGCAACGGCATACATGTCCATATTCCATTTTCACGACACGCGCGGACAATCTCCTTGTTCAATACCCAGTTACTTTTCCAGTTAGCAGTACTTTTACCTCCTGTACGCATCTTCATGAAATCCAAATGCAAATACTCCGACTTCAATTTATTTGAATAAAGGAAACGAGTCAGCAACTCGTAATCAGCCGCAATCTTGTAGTCATACTGATAATAACCATACTTCTCAAAATTGTGCTTATAGGTATAAAACGAAGGATGTGCAGGCATAAAGCCAAAGCGGAAACGCCAAGGTGCAAAGTTTTTCGATGAATAATAGCGTACTGTCTTATCCAAATCACCATCATTCACAAAGCGGACATCACCATACACAACCTCGATGGATTTATCCTGTTCAAAAGCCTCTGCTACCTTCGAGATCACATCGGTACGATGGAAGAAGTCATCCGAATTGATGATACCCACAACGTCACCGGTAGCTATTTTTATGCCTTTATTCATGGCATCATACATACCCTTGTCTTTCTCTGAGAACCATTTCATGCGCCCATTGAATTTAGGCTCATATTCTTTGATAATATTTACGGTTTCATCCTTGGACAAGCCATCAGCAATGATGTATTCCAAATTCGGATAGTCTTGTTTGAGTACGCTTTCTATCGTGTCACGAAGCGTTGCAGCGCTATTCCATGTTACTGTTACAATTGATATCTTCATTTGATATTTGTCAAATCTTTATTATACATTGTCTTAAAGTATGCAATGATCTTCTCCTTGTCATCCCCACAATTGGACTTTATTTCATATATCTTCGCATCCACCAACATTCTGTACCACAAGCCTTGAAAGAAATCCCAACAGAATCCTTCTTTGCCATCCAAGAACCCCATCTTCACAATATAGCGATAGATAAAATATGCGAACGAACGCCAAAACAAAGGCATTCTACTAAACAAATCCTTCTTATTACGTTTTTTCTGTACGCCATCACTTAGATTTTGTTCGCCTTCTTCCTTCCCATTAAAGTGATATATCTTGTTTAATTGGTCAATTGCTTCCCGTAATGCATAGTCATTGTGCTTTGCGATAAACGCCCCTAAAGGCATTCGATTATCATCGATAAACAAGCCTTCCAGTTCAATCGTTTCACCTTCCAACACCACCAATTGCTCATCCATCAGACGTTGCTCATAGCGAGCCTTACCCTTTCTAAAGCATCTAACCAATCTAACACTTTCTACAATCCCGTGTTTCAGTCTCTTTCCCATAAAAGCACGTGCTCTTGGCAGGGATAAAGCCGTGACAGTAACAGGAAGAGAAGGAACCGTCCGTTGCATTTCCTCAATCAGTTCAGGAAAAAGATACTCATCGGCATCTAAACGGAATATCCACTCTGTATCAATATCCAAGTTATCCAATACCCAGTTAAATTGTTCTGCCTGATTACCCGGATACTTATGAACAACAACTTCCACATTATCAAACTCCTTACATATTTCTACCGTTCTGTCAGTAGAAGGACTATCCACCACTATCACCTTTTGAGAAAATGGACATACATTCTCCAAACAACGACGAATATGTATTTCCTCATTGTATACAAGAATGATGGTTGTCAAATCAAGTTTATTCATTTTTCAGTTCTCTCTTCTTAATGAATTTAGCTGGGTTCCCACCGACTATAGTCCATGGTTCAATGTCCTTACAGATTAAAGATGCAGCAGAAGCTACTACACCATCGGAAATACATATTCCTGGAAGCACCTTACAACCTGTAGCAAGCCATACGGCACTACCAATAGTAATATTACGCGTAACCAATGTAAAATGTGGACTATTAACATCGTGTGACCCTGTAAGAAGATAAACATCCTTTCCTATACAAGATTTTTCGCCAATTGTAATAGGAGCCATTGCATATACCCATGATTGTTCACCTAACGATGAAAGACCTCCCATTGTTACATTCCATGGGTTAGCGTCCAATTTTGACGTGTACCCCAAGGAAAGCCGCCACAAGGCGGTTCCCTCATAAATAACGTCAAAAAAGATACTGATTTTTAATATTTGTTATTACTCCAGTCCGATTGTCAAGGGTAACAAATGTTCATAATCCCTACGTCCTTTAACAATTTCGCTGAAAAATCTCTTGAAATAATCAAGCACAGACACACCCTGCATCTTACAGGTTGAGATGATGGTATGATATACCGCTGAAACGTGTGCCATCCTGTCACTTCCGAAGAATAACGAGTTCTTTCGCTCACCGGCCAAGGGACGGATAAAACGTTCGGCAATGGAATTGTCGATGGAATAAGAGCCGTCATTCAAGTAGGCGAACAGCTGAGTCCAAAAAGTATTCATATAATTTATTGCCTTCTCCATCAACTCTCCGCGGGGCGGATGACCGTCACTGAGCAAGACGTCAAGCTTACTGCGTAACTTTATGATTACTTCTTTGGTCTTTAAGTTATTCCGGCAAAGCTTTATCTGCTCGGGGGACAACTGCCCTTCTTCATACTCGCGTTCCAGCTTGTAAAGCTCACCGATCAATTCCAATATGAATGCCGCATCCTTATCATTACCCTGATCCAACGCATACTTGAACTTCGCACGGGCATGGGCCATGCAACAAAGATGTTCTATATCGACCATATGATCATCCAAATACAGATAGACATTGTAGCCATCTGACTGAAGAGCTTTCACCTGGCTGTCACCCAAGATATGCTTCAAGGCATCACGTCCTCTGGAACCATCCTCGTAGCAATAGATAACCACTTTTGACAGTTTGTTGACCAGACACCAGATGTATTTCTTCTTATAGCAGCCTTTACGCTTTACCCGGCACCAGGTCTCATCACAGTTCACGATGGAATCCTTTTCCAAACAACTATTCTTAAGATAAGCAATCAAAACGCAGAAATGGGTAGAGCCTTTCTCCAACCAATTGGTCAGACTCATACGGCTCAAACGCATTGATTCACCTGATAATCTGTACATTTCACGATAAAGAGGGGTATCCAGAACATATTTGTTGAAAGCAAGATAAGCCAGAAAAGAACCGGAAGCGTGCGTTCCAGGAACCACGTCAATGATTTCAGGCTGCCCACTGAAAGGGAAATAGCCTTCATGAATTTTCCCGTCCGAAGTCTTATAGCGGATAACCTCGTAATCATGCTCGACAAGCTTGCTTACCTGTTCATAGGCATATTTACGGAAACGTTTGATGATTTTTGAACCTGCCGGCAGTTGGCGGATATCACTATTATGACAAACCGTATTGTCAGCGCTCATAGTGCGATAAGAAAGTCCTTGACGATAAAGACGGGCTTCTTTTGATTTTGATTCAAAATCCTCTTCCTGCGCATGAGCCTCACCAGATTGTGGCAAGCAGGAGCCGAGGGATTGGGGAGTGCCGTCGAAATCATCCTTGTCACGTGTATGGTCCTCTTCGACCTCACGCTTCTTTTTATGGATTCCTTTTTGGCTCTTACCATCATAAAGATTCTTATTACGGACTTTAAGCCGCTCTTCCAAAGCTGATATTTTAGACAACAGATTGATGTTCATCTGTTTATAATCGTCCAGCTGTTTTTCAGCTGCAATGGCCGATCTCTGCAAAGACAACAGTTCATCAACCTTGGACAACAGTTCATCTATGCGAGCCTCGTCCCGTTGGATCCGTTCAGCGTCACGCTCACGGGCAGCCATCAGCGCTATTATCATTTTTGATTTTTCGTCAGGGGTCATATCTGAATATGGGTCTTCAAAAGGTGCAGGAGTCTCCTCCCGTTCCTTCAATTTCCTTGCGGAAGAAAGCTGTTTCATTCTTTCCAAATCATTCATATTCAGCATCTTTGTTGCTTCAAAGATACAAAAAAACAATGAAATAAAAGAATTTTTTACTACTTTTTAATTGATAATTATTTGATTATTAAACGTTTAACAACAGGGGATTCCAACAAGAGGATGACATCCTGCCAATTGATTGAATAAATACTTTCAGCACCATTACAGGTTACATGCATAAACTGGTAGCCGGGTCTGAAACGTTTCTCAAACATACTGTAAGACCGTCGGTCATAGCTGAACAAACGAACCAGACGTAAATCTTTAGACATCACGATAAAGACATCACCATCCTCAGGCTCACGGTTCAACTGTTGATGGATGATGGATAAGACCTTATCATATTTACAGCGCATATCATGAAAATCACGAACTAAGAAAAAACGATTTAGTCCTGTAATATTCAACATAAGCCCTCCAGTTTCTCCACTAAGCTTTTCAAACCTTCGTAGCTTAAATTTTTCTGACTGAGATGAACACCATTGCTCATGCGGATATCCACCAGGATTCGAAGTTCGGTATGACAAGAAAGCCGAGGATCCGATTCTGGCTTTACTTCCCGGATTGAGGAAGGACTTTCCGGCACTTCTGCTTCCGTTGAGGGAGAACCCAAAACCTGAACAGGAATTATCTTCTTTCGGGTATCCTTGTACCATTTGGAAAATAGGTTATAAGGAACTTGGTTGGACATACAAAATTTCTCAATAGAAACACCAGCAGGGATACCTTCCAATTTATAGCGCAAAAATAGACGCTCAAAATCATTGTAACTATACATAAACTTGGATTTTGATTTAACGAAAGCAAAGGTCTGGATTTTATATCGGTTATACTATACGGCATTTTTGGACGCTAACATTCCATGGATATTCAATCTTACAGGACGGATGTAACCTACAAGTATAATCTATTTTACTCCCGAAAAGACGAGTTAACCACACACGATATCTCCGAAAAATTCCCAATCGAGAGGGACTCCAACGAAATATGGTACTATTTACTGTCCCCCACAATAAATTCTTAATTTTTTCATTACGGCTCAAGCCATTTGTTTGTATTGGATTAAAAAGAGAGATCATCTTATCCCCCTTTTCGTTGCTAAAATAAAGCTAAGATAATTCCTCACATCACCACCCCAGATAACATTCTATCTTTCAATACTTTAGCTGGATTCCCTCCGATTATTTTCCATCGTTCCACATCCTTATACACACAAGCACGAGCTCCAACCACAGCTCCTTCACCGATAGTCACGCCCATACCCACGAAAGCATCAACTGCTACCCACACAGCATCTTCAATCACAATAGGAGCGGTAATAAGAGGATGTAATGGATCTGTTACATCATGGCTAGCTGTACAAAGAAAAGCACCTTGTGATACAGTCACATTGTCACCTAATATTATAGGAGCTACATTGTAACAATCTACATTAGATGCCAAACATGAATATCTCCCCATGACCAAATTCTTCGGATAGTAAACCTTTGCTGATGAATATACCACAGCAGTGGAATCAATCTTAGCCCCAAACAATCGAAGCAACATCCGTTTCCATCCACTTCCCATACTACGAGGCAACGGTCGTGCTAAACAGCCCCATACAATACTCCAAGCAAAACGCACCAATTGATGCTTTCGACCAAGAAGATTTTCATATTTCGATAAGCCAATCTTTGATTTTTGCATATATATCACTTTATTAAATTCTCATACATTTCGATAAACTGTTTTGATACAGTTGTACTGGCATACTTATCCTCAACTAACTTTTTTCCCCTACGTCCCATTCGCTCAAGATCATCTTCTGAGCACTTCAAAAATTCACGCAATGCCGAAACCAAAGGTTCTGTTCCTATTTCAATACACCACCCGCATCGGTGGTCATTTAACTCCGCCCAAGGAGTCCCATAGGTTGTAACAACCGGTGTTCCACTAGCTAAAGCCTCAGGAACAACAATTCCAAAATTTTCGCTAAAAGTAGGAAGCACAAATAAATCAGCCTTTTGATACAAAGCCCATTTGCCATCACCGAACATAGGACCAATAAAGTCAAATAGTTTAGTTACCCCATTTTTTGAACAAGAGTTTTTCAATTCTTGCACATACGATTGTTCTCCGGGACCTGCGATAGTGAAAGTATAACCAGTAAACTCATCTTTGAGCTTGGCAACAGCTTCAATGAGGAAATTAATGCCTTTCTTCGGATGCACTCGACTCAAAAAAAGCACATTCTTGGTGTGCTTCCACGAATCCTTAAACTGAATCTTATCAACCTGCACACAATTGGCAATCACATGAACGTTTCTATTCCAACCAAGGTTCAGCAAATTATCACGTTCTGTGTCAGCCGTTGCATGTATAAGATCACACACTTGAACCCCCTTTCTCTGAAACATCAGAATTGCTGGCAATTTCTTCGTCCAATAAAAACGCTTGATGGCGTATGGTTCCAACATACCATGAGGGGTATACACAACCTTAAGACCTACAGATTTAGCCCACATAACAGTCAAAGCTGACACTGGCAACCAACAGCAATTGGAATGAAACACCTGAGGTCTCACTTCATTGAGTATTTGTAGAAATTCCTTCTTACAGTTATTCCAAGGCAAATACCTATAGGGCATGTAATGAATGGTACAGTTATCTAACTTCAACTCATTCTCCGAAAGGTGAGTCAACACATGCAAATCACATAACTTACCCAAATCCCTCGCGAGCAAAGCCATATAAGCTCCTACTCCACCAGAGTTTTCGTCAATCGAAGGAATATAATGTAATACTTTCATCCGAATTAATTTTATGCTTTTGAACAAGGACCATTTGTTATTGTTATCTTATTGCCTGATAATAAGACTTCAGAAAGCCTAAAAAAATTATCAGCAGCATTCTTAGGTGACCAAACATCATGAATAGTCCTGTATGCTTCTTTTGACATCTTCATACACTCCTCTTTGTGCTGTATCAACCACATTACCTTTTCAAAGAGGTCGTTCTCTTTTCTAAGTGAAAACGAGAAGCCATTCACTCCATCTTTGACTAAATAAGGGGTTGAGCCTGCCTCAAATGAACTGACAGGACAGCATCCATTACCCATAGACTCATTGAGTACTGCACCCCATCCTTCATTTCGATCACTTGTCAAACATACAATATGATGTACTTGCATAACTTGTACTACCTTTTCATTAGGCATTGCTCCAAGAAGGTGTATATATGCCTCTAAATGTTTATTATTCACCATCGTTCGGATGGACTCAAACATACACCCTGTTCCAATCATATTAATTTGAAAATCAATGCCTACATTCTTAAGTCTTTCAGCCAATGAAATCATTACCTCAGGATGTTTCCAGTCAATAAAACGGCCGCACCACAAGATGTTGATTATACAAGCACTGGATTTTGCTTTCAACAGACAATCTATATTCAAATCGGCACACTGTGTAAAATACCCCCATTTATAAGCCTTGCCCCCAAAAGCACCCATCAAATTAAAATCTTTAGCTGCATACGCACTGGCTCCCAAAAGATATATCGGTTTGTTATGGCACATAGTATGATAAACAAACATCTGTTTTATCAAATTGGGTGAAAAAAAATTCTTCCAACCCTGTTTTAACCATCTCTCACTATAAAGGAAAGTTAATTTTCCTGTTCTAACACGTTCTATAAAATAATTCAATGGAGCTGCACCATAAACCATCACATCAGCAGTACGTATCAACTGCAATGCGTGCTCTTCTGTTTGTTTATTATCTGATATTCGGATTAAATAAGGTCGCTTCTCAAAATCTTCACTTTTACCACCTTTAACATTGTCTCCTTCCGGATTACCAGTCTCAACAAACCAAAAGTTTCCATCACACAACCGATATAGTTCGTCAGCGACACCCGCCTGATGGATATTTAATACTACTGAAACAAATACAATTGTCATAACCCCTATTTTCTTTTAATGGAATGGGCAGGAGCTCCCGCCACAACATCATTTTCTGCAACATCTTTATTTACAACAGAATTGGCTCCGACAATGCAACCATCATGCAACACAACATCACCATATATTACAGCACCGGGATTAACGGTTACATTATCTCCAATAATAGGTTTATGTATATCTTTAATTGAGCCAAATGTCACACTTTGATAAACCGTGAAATTACTTCCTATTGATTTTACATTTACATAAATCCCATCACCATGTACAACATGTAAGCCGGGACCAATCTCAATATGGGTGCCTATATGCACACCATATTTATACTCCAAATGACGAAATCGCAAGAAACTATATACGCCAATAGGAGAATACAATACAAGCTTATGCTTCTTACAATATCGTGAGAATCTAAGCCAAAATTGAAAGCGAAAAAGCGGACTTGTAAAATACATCTTTAGAAGTCCTTTCCAAGAAAAATGCGCCACATAAGGACGCGCCAACATATCCGATTTTATTAAATCTATAAAAGAGTAACCTTTTGCAATCATATAATCAACTCATTAAAGATTATACTATCTGATTTAGATAAATCAAATACTTCTCTATTAAATCATTAATATTGTAAGAATACTTGAGCACTTGCTTATACCTCGCCACCTTATAATTTGAAATAAGCTTTGCTAACATATTGTAATCGTGAGGTTCAAACAGCCATTTGTCCTCATCTACAATATATTCAGCCGCTCCTTGATGTTTACAAATCATAAACGGCACGCCACACGCTGCAGCTTCCGTACATACACAACCAAAGCCTTCAAAAAAAGAAGGGAGCACAAACAGGTCTAATTGATTATAAAACTTATTCAATTCCGAGTGATGAATCTCCGACTTAATTTCTACGAATCTACTCAAATCATTATCCCCTATAAATCGTTGGCATTCCGATAAATTGACACCTGAACCAACAAAAACAACTTTAAAGGATGTATCACCATTGTCTCGCAACATTTTTATTGCTCTCAACAAAGTCATTTGGTCTTTTAGCTCAACGAAATTTGCGACACAACCAATTGTAAATTTTTCCTTCGAACATTCGTCACCTACCAATGCAGTTTTTTTTGGAAAAAACTTATTACAATCTACGCCATTATATAATGTATAAGTGTCCTTAATAATCGGACTTCTTACACCCTCCACGCTTGTTAGCGCTTTGCGATAACTGTCATAATAGAGATTCTTTGGCGGATTGGGGAAGCACATCAATGAATCCTTTACAAAATCACTGATACAAAGATGTAAATCAACCTTCTCAAATAGTTCAATGCTTTTTTGAGCTCTATAAATAGCATTCCACCTTTTTTGGGCCCATTTACCATTCCGTATGGTATATGGATCACAATCGTGATGCTGAACTACAGCCTTTATCCTAGAGTTTATTTTCTTTAATGCAAGCGCATAAGCTGCAAATTGAGAAGTATGCCCATGTGCAACTACAATTTGACTGACATCAATACCTAATTGCTTAACGCGATCTATAAAGAAGCGTGAATTAACCCCATTAAAAATACCATTAAGAATTAGCGAAGGCATTTCAAACGCATTAAAATAATACACTTTCACTCCTTCATATTGATAATCCTCAAATTTTTCCCAAGGAGACTTCGGACGAAAGACTATCACTTTATAGTCACTATTACGTTCGATTGCTTGCACTTGGTCATAAACGTAAGAATAAAACAATTTGTCCTTTGAAGGGAAAAATGGAGTAATAGTAATATACAATTTATCTACCATTTCAAAATGATTGCCCATACATCACACTCTACAAGCTATTACTTATAATCGCCTTAAATTCTTTAGGGAGCTCAGTAGAATCACCTATTACAGCTTCAGGAACATTACCGGAAAAGACAGAGGGAAAGTTTCTCTTATTAAACAAAATGGGAACTCTTCCAAGGAAGGCACCCCAGCCACTAAAAGTTGACATAGAAGCTATCAGCATTTTGCATTTTGAGATAGCCCAAATATCTGCAAAAGCATTGCCATAAAAAGCTCTCTCTGCATTAGGGATATTCAGCAACAATTGCAATTCCTCGTCTGATCCATCAGAGAAAATGACAAACTTTTGTTTCGGATTAATCTTAAGAATATTTTCCATGACACCTTTATACCAATCCAAGCTAACTCGCCAACTTTCCACATAGTCTCCCAGTCTAACATGCACTGCCACACAATCTTGTAGCAGTCCGTTAGTTGTTACGTGTTCTATTGTTTTTGGTCGAATAATTCCATTAAAATACTCTTGTACCAACTTATAATGCGGTTCTAAATCCGTAAAATAGTCCCCGCAACCCATAAACTTCACCAAACGCTTAGGTTGTATCTTCAAGAGCCACAACTTACGGAATCCTGTAATGCCTTTATCATAAAATAAATCACTATACACGCGCTTATCGCGTTCGCCTCGTAGAATTGGACCGATACTAATCTTACGCCATGTAGGCGCAATCATGTCAGTACCTTTGATTTTTGCATTTACATAGGCACGAGCTGCCACATACATACAATTGGCCAGCCCCGGCCCGCTTACACGAAAGCAACCATAGTCCTTCTCAGATAAAGCCGGGTACATTATTTCTTTTTTCATATTGTTCGTCTAATATACTTTATATTTTTTTCTTTTGCACAATACCGCCAAAGATGTAAAGAATATGGTATTAGACATTTCATTTACACCCCAAATATAGCCTTCAAAAAAGCAATCAAGAACTGTTGATACAACTACAAAAAGATGGAATTTAATATACTCATCTTGCGTTTTCCAATACCTAAAAAAGATTTGTAGTACATCTATTACAAGATAAAGTATTAAGAGGCTTGCTAATGGGATCCCAAACCACTTTAACCAGTCTAAATATGTATTATGAGAACCAAGTTCGCTAATCATATTGGCTCCTTCCGAATTGGGGCACATGATGCCATTACCCTCTATCGGATTTTCATCGATCATAAAAATAGCCGCCTCACGCTCTGATTCTCGATTGGATATAAGATCACCACTTTCTACACTTTCAGTGAATCGTTCAATGCCAATTAAATGAATGCCAAGAGAGGGAAGAGCCAAGGTGGCTGTCATATAACATACAACCAATGCGATAATTAGTTTTTTATTTATTCCATACCGAATAAATATGGCTATCACAGCCATTGCAGCCGAGGAACGACTTCCAGTTAATAAAACAGCCACCAAACAAACTAACATAAGTCCTCGAGAAAGCCATTTTTTGCCTACAAACGGATTTATCATCAACATTCCGGCAAAGGTTAAGACAGCCAAATGACCTGCCGCATTAGGATTTCCAAATCCGAATACATGTCGTCCATTTATTCCTGCTGAATCAAAAAAGGCCAAGCCAGCCGTAATCAACACCACGCAGAACAGTAAAAACTTCTTGCAAAATTCCGAATGGTAATACTCCGGGATCTTTTCTATCGCAATTACCGTCATCATCAACATGGTTGTCTTGGCTATAAGATACACCCATGTTCCTTCATGTATATGACTCAACCCAAAAACGAACTGATATACCCACAAGATAACAATATACGCACCAATAAACTTATACTTATTCAAGTGAGCAAGTAAAGTATTCATATTGATGGCAATCGAAACAACCCCTAATGCCAATAAAGGATAGAAGAACAAATTGCCGAAAGGAGTCAGTATTTGATACTGCATACATATATTGCCTAATAAAAATAGAAACAGCCAATAATTAGTTATTTTTGCCATATCTACAAACTTTCAATCAATTGAACCCACTGTTTTCCAACTTCTATATGTGAGAACTTCTGCACATTACGCTTCGCCTTTTTACTCATTTGGTTTCTCAATGCATTATCAGTCATCAATACTTCAAGTTTATCCGCATAAGCATCAAGGTCAAACGGTTTGATTAAAAAACCATCTTCTCCATCTGCAATGATTTCGGGAGCTGTGGAATAACTATTAAAAGCCAAAGGAACTACCCCATGCTGCATAGCCTCTGTTACCACCATGCCAAAACTTTCATAGGCTGAAGTGAGGCAGAAAATAGAAGCCTGCTCGTAGTATGGACGCGGATCCTGTTGACCTTCAAAACTACAATTCGTGAGCTTCAACTCTATCGCCAATTGATTGACCTTATCCATATAATCTCCATCCCCAACAATTTGCAACTGCCAATCCGGATACTTTTTACAAACCTTTGACCATATATGTAATAAATAATCCGGACGTTTAGGTCCAAAACTCAATCTACCCACAAAGAGCACCTTCCGTTGTTTGGGTTCCAACTCCTGCACCGAAATATAGGAATTAAAGTTGGGAATAATCGCAAATTTAGAAGCATCTTTGTCCTTATAAAAGAACTGAAATTCTGGAATAAACTTTTCAGAAAACAATACGACTTTATCGCTCTGTCGATAATTATACTTCAATCCCCTTGATACAATATACTTCCAACGAATCTTTCTCAACCAGCACATATCCATATGATGATACATAGAATAATGAGAATCATGAATTACCGATATGACCTTCACATCATCAGGCAGCAGTTCTCGTGGCATTATACTAAAAAGATTTACTTGGTTGATAATCACGGAAATTCTATGTATCCGTATTACATCCAATAATTGAGTTTGACGCTTTGAATGGTCGGTATCAAGCAGGTATTGTGTGGTACAAGGTGTATATGGTTCTGTAGAAGAGCGCTCATCAGAAAGGAATACCACACAATACCCCTCTTGCATCAATCGGCGAGCGAGAGCATCGGACACACGTTCTATTCCTCCCATCATAGGATTCACCTCACGAGGAGAAACAATCAATATATTTTTCATTTACATTTACCTATCAATATTGGACAGCAGAAATTAAAGAAATAAATGCATGTCGTAATCAAAGCCACTACGATGACATAGCCTAAAAACTTATTCATACCATCATCTATCAATGGTTTGATCGCATATATATAAATGGGCCAATGTGCCAAATATACAACCAAAGAGTTATGCCCATAGAACCTCCAAGGTCTAGCAATAAAGAATGAACCGACCTTATAACTGAAGAGTACAACCAAATAGGTCATACATATATTGTAAACCATACCATAAACAGGAATCAGAAGATTTTGACCACCAAAAATTCTTCTAAAACACAATTCATTAAAAACAGGTGTACAAACTAAAACGACAAATAATACAGCAAAACAAGCAAACAACAACCTTTTATTTTCCAATTTTGGATCGGTTATAATTTGATAATTTCTACCCCATAAACACCCCAATTCAAAATAAATCCAATTTACCAAAATATGTGCGACCGGTATACAAGGAATAATATCATAATACAACTTGCCATAAAGAAAATATCCTATAGGATAGAATATTAATGAAATTAATATTCCCCAATATTTACATTGTAAATACCGAACAATCAAATAGTGAAAACAAAGATATAGAAACATGGCCTGTAAAAACCAAATTATCCCCCCCTGTGAATATTTATGAAACCTCCAAAACCAAGATAAATCACCAATCTCTGATTTTGATTCCATTAACAATGCTGATATACAGAAAAAAGTAAAAGCTGGTACTAACAATGAAATAGCTTTCCTTTTTATCCATACTATCCCTTTATTAATATCAGGCTGTTTATAAAGTGTTCCAGATAAAATAAAAAAGAAAGGCATCTGAAAACTCGCCCATAAATACATTGGCATTTCCATATGCATCCATACCACCCACAATACAGTAATCCCCTTAGCTATATCCAAAAAATCTAAACGCTGTCTATTCATTTATACGATCTACCTTAAATTTTTGACAGAAGATTAAACCATTGCCTACCAATTGACTCTTGTGTAAATCGATGAGCAGACAGTATCGATGCTTTTGCTATTCTCATCCTATATTCTTCATTAATCATCAATGCTGTCATTTTATTAGCGTATTCCTCTAAATTCTTCCAAGGCACAATGATACCATTCTCATCATTAGAAATAATATCATAAAGAGATGAATAGGTATCAAATGCTATTGGTACACACCCCATCTGTTGTGCTTCTGTAAGCGTCAGTCCCCAACCCTCAGATACGCTTGTCATCATAAATAATGAAGCTTCTTCATAATAAGGTAAAGGATCCTTTACACCTTCAAAAACGACTCTCTTCAATTGCATTTTTTCAACCAATTTTCGATAAAACATTTCATCATTTCCTTTACCTAATATTTTAAGATTCCAACCATTCAGTTCGGTATTCTTCTCTATTAACCTCCATACCTTTAGAGCTAACGAAATTTTCTTATGTGATTCATCCAACCTACTAACTATTAACACATAATGTTTCTTTTCACTTAATTTATCCACATCATAAAACATATCAAAACTTAATGCATTATTAATCGCATCCATTTTGACTGTATTGTCAATTCCTGCATATCTACAAAATTCAGGAATAAATCGTCTTGATAACAAAACTACCTTGTCAGAAAAGTTAACCCCCTCCTTATAAGCTCTACGCAATCTTATTGGAGCCATATATCGATTAAATGGATACAATACTATTGATTTACAAATTTTCGCTACTTCACTAATACAGCGAACAGGATAATTAAATACACTTTTAAAACGTAAAAAAAGGATTTCTCCACCTGGTTCAAAATGATGTACTAGAATGATTTTTGTACATAAACCATCTACAGATTTACGAAATTCTTTCGTGAGTCCAAAAATTCCTTGGTTTACCAAAATATCAATCTGATATTTTACAATGAATTTTCTTAATTTCTCCTGCGTTGTAACATCACTGAAATTATCCAAACAAATTGTGTCTACAAACTTCGTACGAATATAATTATCTGGAATACGTTCACTGTACATCGAATAACACTTAAACCCATAATATTTTGTAAGAGCCGATGTTACGTTTGTAGTTGTGCGCTCTGTCCCTCCAATTTCCGGAGAGACCTCATTGGGTGTATAAAATAATATATTCATATTAACAATGTGTTTGGAGAATATCAATAGGCAACAGTTCAAAAGGAGATGAATCTAGTAAGGGTTGTAAATCAATATAGCCTCGTTTGTATAACTGGAACATATTGTCAATCTGATTATAAGTTGTATGCTCCGTTACTAATAACGGTCCCTTCCTGTCAACCCCTATTGATTGAAAAAAATCATGAAATTTAAAATGACCTCCTATTAATCTTTGTGTTTCAAACCAAACATTTGGAATACCATACGATTCTGCAATTATAAGCCCATGAAGTGAGCTACTCATAATACGCTTACACTCACAAATCTCTTGAATAACATTCTTCCAATCTTCGTATCCTTTTAGTGATATTACCTTTGCACCATATTGCTTTTGAAGTTGCTTAGCAATAAATGGAGAAGTCGTTGATACATGATTAATAATACCCAAATCATATTTCTTCTCAACCTTATCCATGGGAAAATATCGGGAAACCAACAATGCGGGATCTCCATATACAGCAGGGCACTCTATTCCTTGTTTTATTAATACTTCCCTTGTGAGCGGTCCCCTAACAGCTAATACTTGGTAAGGTCTCTGTTCCAGTATTCGGTCATCAATCATACCAGCTCCCCATACAATGGTTCTTTTATTTGACAACCATTGTATCGTTGATCCTATCACTAAATAGTTGGACATTTGTAAATGCAATGCCATAGAGTTATGATTGTAATGAACGATAGGTTGCTGAACAATTTCCCTAAGAAAATGATAATTAATGTCATCCCCCCAATTTTCATTTTTAACTTCCTTCCCCTCATAAGCTAAAATGGCATTAATAAAAATAGGGTTTGACAATAACTCTATTATATTTTTAATGAATCTCATTTCTTATAATACATTTAAAAGTTAAATTAGTATTCAAATTTGAGTCATACCTCATTCTAGATATTATTTCAGTACATAAAAACAGTTCCGTTAAAAGCTTAATATCTTATTACTATTCGACATAACGTCGTTAGCGTCCAATTTTGACGTGTACCCCAAGGAAAGCCGCCACAAGGCGGTTCCCTCATAAATAACGTCAAAAAAGATACTGATTTTTAATATTTGTTATTACTCCAGTCCGATTGTCAAGGGTAACAAATGTTCATAATCCCTACGTCCTTTAACAATTTCGCTGAAAAATCTCTTGAAATAATCAAGCACAGACACACCCTGCATCTTACAGGTTGAGATGATGGTATGATATACCGCTGAAACGTGTGCCATCCTGTCACTTCCGAAGAATAACGAGTTCTTTCGCTCACCGGCCAAGGGACGGATAAAACGTTCGGCAATGGAATTGTCGATGGAATAAGAGCCGTCATTCAAGTAGGCGAACAGCTGAGTCCAAAAAGTATTCATATAATTTATTGCCTTCTCCATCAACTCTCCGCGGGGCGGATGACCGTCACTGAGCAAGACGTCAAGCTTACTGCGTAACTTTATGATTACTTCTTTGGTCTTTAAGTTATTCCGGCAAAGCTTTATCTGCTCGGGGGACAACTGCCCTTCTTCATACTCGCGTTCCAGCTTGTAAAGCTCACCGATCAATTCCAATATGAATGCCGCATTCTTATCATTACCCTGATCCAACGCATACTTGAACTTCGCACGGGCATGGGCCATGCAACAAAGATGTTCTATATCGACCATATGATCATCCAAATACAGATAGACATTGTAGCCATCTGACTGAAGAGCTTTCACCTGGCTGTCACCCAAGATATGCTTCAAGGCATCACGTCCTCTGGAACCATCCTCGTAGCAATAGATAACCACTTTTGACAGTTTGTTGACCAGACACCAGATGTATTTCTTCTTATAGCAGCCTTTACGCTTTACCCGGCACCAGGTCTCATCACAGTTCACGATGGAATCCTTTTCCAAACAAGTATTCTTAAGATAAGCAATCAAACCGCAGAAATGGGTAGAGCCTTTCTCCAACCAATTGGTCAGACTCATACGGCTCAAACGCATTGATTCACCTGATAATCTGTACATTTCACGATAAAGAGGGGTATCCAGAACATATTTGTTGAAAGCAAGATAAGCCAGAAAAGAACCGGAAGCGTGCGTTCCAGGAACCACGTCAATGATTTCAGGCTGCCCACTGAAAGGGAAATAGCCTTCATGAATTTTCCCGTCCGAAGTCTTATAGCGGATAACCTCGTAATCATGCTCGACAAGCTTGCTTACCTGTTCATAGGCATATTTACGGAAACGTTTGATGATTTTTGAACCTGCCGGCAGTTGGCGGATATCACTATTATGACAAACCGTATTGTCAGCGCTCATAGTGCGATAAGAAAGTCCTTGACGATAAAGACGGGCTTCTTTTGATTTTGATTCAAAATCCTCTTCCTGCGCATGAGCCTCACCAGATTGTGGCAAGCAGGAGCCGAGGGATTGGGGAGTGCCGTCGAAATCATCCTTGTCACGTGTATGGTCCTCTTCGACCTCACGCTTCTTTTTACGGATTCCCTTTTGGCTCTTACCATCATAAAGGTTTTTATTACGGACTTTAAGACGCTCTTCCAAAACTGTTATTTTAGACAACAGATTACCAACCATCTGCTTATAAGCGTCCCGCTCTTTTTCAGCTGCCATCGCGGCTTTCTGCAAAGACAATAGTTCATCAACCTTGGACAACAGTTCATCTATGCGGGCCTCGTCCCGTTGGATGCGTTCAGCGTCACGCTCACGGGAAGCCATCAGCGCGATTATCATTTTTGATTTTTCGTCAGGGGTCATATCTGAATAGGGGTCTTCAAAAGGTTCAGGAGTCTCCTCCCGTTCCTTCAACTTCCGTGCGGAAGAAAGCAGTTTAATTCTTTCCAACTCATTCATATTCAGTACCTTTGCTGCTTCAAAGATACAAAAAAACGATGAAATAAAAGAATAATTTCGATACTTTTTTCTTGTTATTTATTTGATTATCAACTTTTTAATAACAGGAGATTCTAACAAGAGAATGACATCCTGCCAATGGATTGAATAAACACTTTCACCACCATTATAGGTTACCTGCATAAACTTGTAGCCGGGTCTGAAACGTTTCTCAAACATACTGTAAGACCGTCGGTCATAGCTGAACAAACGCACCAAACGTAAATCTTTAGACATCACGATAAATACATCACCATCCTCCGGTTCACGGTTCAACTGTTGATGGATGATGGATAGGACCTTATCATATTTACAGCGCATATCGTGGAAATCACGGACAAAGAAAAAGTGGTTTAGTCCTGTAATATTCAACATAAACCCTCCAGTTTCTCCACTAAGCTTTTCAAACCTGCGTAGCTTAAATTTTTCTGACTGATATGAACACCATTGCTCATACGGATATCCACCAAGATTCGAAGTTCGCTATGCGAAGAAAGCAGAGTATCCGCTTCCGGCTTTCGTTCCGGGATTGGGGAAGGACTTTCCTTCATTTCGGCCTCCGTTGAGGGAGCACCCAGAACCTGAACAGGAATTATCTTCTTGCGGGTATCCGTGTACCATTTGGCAAATAGGTTATAAGGCACTTTGTTAGACATACAAAATTTCTCAATAGAAACACCCGCAGGGATCCCTTCCAATTTATAGCGCAAAAATAGACGCTCAAAATCATTGTAACTATACATAAACTTGGCTTTTGATTTAACGAAAGCAAAGATCTGGATTTTATATCGGTTATACTATACGGCATTTTTGGACGCTAACCATAACGTCAATTATATATTCTTTAATAAGAGGTTTGAATAAGTTTACTGCTGTTAAAACTATTAATAAAAAAGCCAAAGAATTCCCATACAAATCTACCCTGTATCTCAACAGTACTAATTACACTTTTATTCAATAATATCAAATATATCATACAGTTTTCCATATTCAAAGAAATTATATTTTATGAGGAATTCCACTATACTAGTCTTATTATACGTTGACTCTCATCTAATATTG
The DNA here is from genome assembly GCF_002632415.2 of Bacteroides celer. NCBI lineage: Bacteria > Pseudomonadati > Bacteroidota > Bacteroidia > Bacteroidales > Bacteroidaceae > Bacteroides > Bacteroides celer. The sequence goes on from NZ_CP178209.1 coordinate 3,382,590, forward strand.
TTTGTCCGTTTTTCTTTAACGTTAAATAGATTTTATTCTCTTTACATAAACTATTATATTTTGCCTCGTCGCGTTTCTTTATTTCCTTTGCGGGATTACCTCCAACCATAGTTAAAGGGGCTACATCTTTTGTCACAACAGAGTTAGCAGCAATTATTACACCGTCACCTATATGGACTCCCGGCATTATCGATACGTCTGATCCAATCCAAACATTTTTACCAATTCGAACATCTTTTACAAGATATTTATCATCATACGGAAGCATTTCTCCATCCCATTGATGATTGGCTGTATGCACTCTTAGACGTGGTCCAATAATAGTTCCAGAGCCAATAAATAATTTACCTCTCAACTCCATCCAAGAATTAGGACCAATATAACAAAATTCATTCTCCTTAAGATCAAGTATGATATGTTCGACATTTGATATATCAAAAGGTAAGCATATTTCCAAACCTAACTTTTGCAAATAACACTGTTTCTTTTCTTGTGCTCGATTTATGAGATATGAAACATAAATCTTTTTTAATATACTAAAAAGAATCATCCTAATCTATTTGTTAATGATTTGATTTTACTTAATAGAAATTGTTTTTCATTTTTGGATAACCCCAATATGTAGCAACACAATATCGTCCAACTGATAGATATTCCAGATATTATTAGAAAACGAATAATCCCACCTTCAAGCAAGTAAGATATACATATTGGTAAAGTAAACGACATTATTGCAACTTTCATAAATGGCCACAAGCAATCTTTAAAGTGTTGTTTTACTGAAAAATGCATCAGTCGTTTAACATTGGCATATCGTATAAAATTTTGTGTAAAGAAAATGATTATAAATATCACATAAGAAGCCCAAACAGGAGCTCCCAAACGAAATGCTCCCCAGCATATTGGAAACACCATTCCTGCATATAGGGCAGTATCAATAGAATATCGTTTTATATTTCCATTTGCTTGAACTAACTTCAGAAGATTTGAGCCTGATGTAACTGTTAAAGATTCAAACATAGCCAACCGAAGGAATAATGGCGCTAATGTAGGAACATTATCTCCCAACCATAAATGTAATATCATTTCCGCTTCCATACATACAGGTACAACAAAAATATACATCAAAAGCAGAGTAAATTTCGTTGCTCTATTTACTAATAATACAGCATATTCTATATTTCCTATTGCATAACTTTTGGTGATTTGAGGTGAAAAAGCTGTTGTAAAATTACCAACAAAACTCTGTACGGCACCATTTACAGTTGTTGCAATATTTCTGGAAGCATTATATGTAACACCAAAAAAAACATTAATCAACATATTTACTCCTTGAGTACTAAACGTCCAAGCACCACTATTAAGTATTGTCCAACTACTAAACACTGTAAGTTCTTTCAATAAACCTTTATCAAATGTTCGCAGATGATATGTAGCTTCACTAAAATTGCGTTTACAATATATTGCATAAAAAGATTGAATAACAATAGCCACAAAAATTTGTAAAATTGCAAACAATATCAACCGATCACCATTATAAATTTGAATGATAAAACAAACGACCAATCTTAATATAGCTTCTGCAATACTTACATATGCAAAAGCAGACATTCTTTCGTGAGCAACAATTGTAGCATTAAAAGGCGAACTTATTAATGAAATGGCTAATGATACAATTGAACATTGTAAAACCCAATTAGCTGCATACAATCTTTCAACAGGTATATTCGCTTCAGAATTTAAGAACCATACTCCAATTATTTCTAAAATTAAAGCTATTACTACAGATAATAATATCTGTGCATTTATAGATGTTGAAAACATTTGTTTTAGTTGGCTCTCATCTCCTTTTCCTAACGCAAACGTAATATAACGACTTATTGCTACAGACATTGCAACAGTTAATATTGAGCTCATACCTACTATGCCACCTATCGCTGCGTTTATTCCATAGTTCTCAATTCCTAAGGCTTGAAGCATTACACGACTTGTATATAATCCCACAATCATCGTAATGAAAGTACGGAAGTATAACAGCATCGTATTTTTCGCTATACGTTTGTTATTTTGTGATATGTCGTTTGACATGAATTTAATAAGAAAATATTAGTTATTTTGCTCTTTTAATAACCAAATTAGAATCTTGATATTTTAGATGATGGCATTTACACACAATCTTCTTAGAACTATCCCCCTTGCCTTAACCTTGTTAGGTTATGAAATTATGCACGAAAACAATCATATGTTTCTCACAAAGCAACATCGACTTATTCAACCTGAGTATCTAGTCATTTACATAAATATATTCCTTCTAAAAGTAAGCACTCAATTACTTTTGCCACGTTTAATATCAGCGACTTAACATCGCTGATAATTTCAATTTTAACATTTCAAATTGCTTTTTTATGCTAGAAACGCCTCAGGAGCGTATGTTGAACAGTCTTTATTTCCATTCATGATTTCACGGAATACACGCACCAGATAGTCCCGAACCTCAAGACCATGCATCTTGGCTGTTTCTATTACGGTAAGATAGGTAGCCGCTACATCCACTCCCTGCTCACTGCTATAAAACAAAGAATTCTTTCTGTTTACCGTAAAGGGCCGGATGACACGCTCAGCGATCATATTGTCGATAGTATAATGACCGTCCATACGGTAGTTCTGCAATTCACCCCAGCCGTTGAGCATATAAGTAAGAGCTTTGTTCATCAAGTCGCCATAATGCAGATGTTTCCCGTTCTTTATCATCTTTTCAGCTCTGAAGTGAAGAGAAGCAAGTATTTTTGTCACATCACACCTGGACCGTCGCAGCTTTATCTCATCAACAGTCCGGTGGAGCTTGATATTCTCAGCTTCAACCATATACAAAAGCCCAATCTGTTCGACAAACCATGCGGCATCAGGATCCTTGCTTATCTCCTCAGCATATTTGAACTTGGCTCTGACATGCGCCCAACACAGAAGGTGGACATTTTCCGGATGAGTACGAGACAGATGTCTATAAACCACGTAACCGTCTGACTGTATCGAACCTTTGAAATCTCCAAGGAACTCCTCGATCGGTCGACAACCTCTGCTGTCATTCTCATCATTATCATACAGAAAATAGACTAAACCATCAAGCTTGTTGACCAAAACCCAGACATACTTTTTAAGATATTTGCCGAGCTTCGTGCCGTCCCCTTTATATTTTATACGTACTCTGCACCAGGTTTCATCGATATTAAGGATGGATTTCATTTTCAGCAATTTCTTTTTGAAATGTTCGCATAAAGGCTTCAAAAGCTTTGCACCTATCTTAAGCCAGTTCGAACGGCTGTTCTCGCTGGAAGTAAACTTATCGATGCGCATACGTATATTCTCTCTATGATTGGGAGTATGAAGCATCCAACGGTTCACCACCATATCGGCAAGGAACTCAGGAGTGCACGGAGTACCGCTTATTACATTCGTCTTGGGACGCCGTGCGTCATTAGAATCCTCCGGACGATAGAAATCGTGGCGGATGCCATATTCATCCTCATAAACGGCCACCTCGAAACGGGTGCACTCAATGTAGCTGATACGGTTGAACTCATCTACTGTTTTATAGCCGATAAATCTCATTCCCTCAGGAGAAACATCCAGAATGGTTTTCAAATGTATCACTTTGGCCGCTTCCATAGCCGTATAAGGGCCACGGGGACCACGTTCCTTGTCGATGTTCTCTGATTTCACCTTTGTCAAGTCCAGAGAGGGCTCATTGCCTGCATTGGAAGGGGGGTCGGAACCGTCATCATCCATCTTCTCCTCCTCACGGCTCTTCTTCTTCTCCTCCTGCTTGCTACGGGAAGAAAGGCTCTTCTTGCCGTAGGACATCTTATTGTGACGCTTGGTATAATCAGACTGCTTGGAGACTTCCTCACGCAAGCTGCGGATTTCATCTGTCAGAGTACAGATTATTTCTTGAAGACGAACCACCTGAGACTGCAAGGTTTCATTACGCTTCTCAGAAGACTCATTGCGTTTCTCAGAAGACTCCATTGCGGCTTTCAGCAGGGAGTAAGAATCCTTAAACTGTTCTATGACAGAAGTCAAGCTGTTAATCGTATCTAAATAATCTTCACGTTCCATTTCAGATAGCGGTTTGGACGCCAAGGACTCTTTGTCCAAGGCATGGAGATAATGGGCACCCATTATCATCCCGTCAATATCCGTTTTCTGATCTTTTTCCATACCATAAAGATACGAAAAATCTAACAGAATAACGAATAAAATATTGATTAATATATTGTATATCAGTTAATTAATACTAACACCCGATAATACTTAGCTTACTTACTACAGGACATTTGAGCAATGCCACCAGGTATTTGAAATCGAGTTGGAAATGAGTGACACAACCATCCTCATATACAGGATGCATAAATTTGTAGCCGCGTTCATATTCCAGTTCATAAAGCATATACATACGGTTTTCATATCTGACCAGCTTCATCAACTGCCTGTTCTTGGACATGAAAGCGAACATATCCCCATTATAAGGATTAGGAAAACGATCCTTGACGATATCAATCAGGCGACGACGACCCATACGCATATCGTTGACATTGGCGATGAACCAAATATTCATACTACCGGTTATGGCTAACATAGAACCTCCAGCTTATCTATCATACCACGTAGGGACTGATAGCTCAAGTTATGGCTACTCACCTCGAGGCCATTCGAAAAAACGATACTCACATAAGTAACACTCGCCACAGAGGAAGAAGTATTATCCGAGAGGATAGACGAGGAGCCGCCATCGCTTTTATCAAGCAGACCACTCTCATCTACAATCTCGACAGGGAGAACAACGCCGGCACGGTGTTTTTTATACCAACGCTCAAAATGAGAATAAACAATGCCATTCATCTGACAATACTTAACTATTGAAATTCCTTGTTTAATACCATCCTCCTGATACTTCTCAAAGAGCAGCTTAAAATCTGTACTACTTGCCATAAATACTTTTTTTTGATTTATGACACGAAGATAAACTATCTGGAAAAGGCAGACAAAAAAGCAATTGAGTGCTTACCTTCTAAAATTGGCAATATTTACACCTACTGTCATTATTCTCTTCACAAAACATCAACAAGTATTAATAGATAATAATATCCCCTCCCCAAAAATATCCAGCCCATGTATATTCAAAGAATTGGCGGAACAATATATTTTTTACTCTTCTCTCACCCTATGTTCTCCATAGCCATAACCATAGCCATAACGTTTTCCATAACCATAATACTTGCCATATTTACCATAGCCATAATAATAGCCATATTTCTTCTTCAGAAGATCCAGTCCATTGATAGCGATACAGAGATTAGGCAATTTACTATTTTCAGCAAGTTCGTTGATCAAAGTAAACTCAGCCTTACGGGTGTAATCAGCACGACATACATAAACGGATAAGTCTGCCACACGTCCTATCAATAAAGTATCAGTCACCATACCTACAGGAGCCGTATCCAATATTACGTAATCAAAATTCTCCTTCAATATTTCAACAGCCTTTTCCAACCCGTCACGAGCCAACAACTCTGTTGGATTAGGAGGGACAGTTCCACCGGGAAGAATATATAAATTCCTATTTACATCAGAAAGCTGTACTAAATCCATCAGGTTTATAGCAGGATTAGTCAGAAATTGAGTAATACCATGCTCTTTCTTAGGTATGTTGAAGACCTTATTCAATCCCGGTTTACGAATATCAAGACCTACAATCACAACCTTTTTCCCTAATAAAGAAAGACTGATAGCCAAATTGGCAGAAACAAAGGATTTACCCTCACCACTGATAGTAGAAGTCACCAAAATCACATTCTTACCATTTTCAAGCATAAACTGAAGATTGGTACGAACATTACGGAAAGTCTCACTCATAAGATTGTTCTGATTCTCAAATACAGCAATGGATCCATTCTTTTCATCCGCTAAAGGAATATCACCGATAACAGGGAGTGAAGTCAATTTTTCAACATCAGCACGACCTTCTATCTTGAACTTAGTCAGACTTATTAAATAAATGATACCTACCGGAACTCCTATTCCCAATATCAAGGCTGCCAGATAAATTGTCATCCACTTGGGAGAAACCGGACCGCCATCCGCCTGTGCTTCGTCAATAATTTTGGCATTGTCGGCCATAGCTGCCAAAACAATGGCATTCTCTTCACGCTTCTGAAGTAACATTAGATATAACCCTGCTTTGATTTCCTGCTGACGGGCAATGCTTACAAACTGACGTTCTTGGGTAGGGGCATCACTGATACGACGGGAATAACGGCTTGCCTCACGAACCAAATCAGCTCTGGTAATCTCCAATCCCTTCAACGTGGCATCCAAAGTAGTCTGTACATTGCTGCGCATTGCACGGATGCTAGTATTAAGATTTACAATTGCGGGATTGTTTTCCGTTGATGTGCGCAATAAACGATTCCGTTCAGCTACCATTTCATTATATCGGTCGATTGCTCCGGCTACTCCTACATCCTGTAGCCCTACATTGGCAGGCAACACTTCATATTCATTTCCTTGCATATATCTTAGCAAGTCCATGATAAGATTAATCTGTGTCTGATTTTCTACGCGTTTCTTCTCATATTCAGCATTACCGGTTAAGGCTATTTGTGCTTCACTACTTAAATCCGTAATACCGGCACTACGTTTAAAATTCTCCAATTCCTGCTCCGTACTGCCTAATTCCTTTGAAATAATACTTATTCGTTCATCTATAAATTCTGCCGTTTTCTGCGCTACTTCATTCTTATCATTGTTGGCATTGATATTATACACCTCAAGCAACTTATCGATATAGTCTTTACCACGTTGAATATTAGAATTTTGAAGTGAAACGGTCACTACGGAAGTCGCTTTTGAAGTAGGAGTTATTGACAGAGAGGCAGCATATCCTTTCGCGACAAAGAATGGCTGATTGATAAAAGCTATGATATGTCGTTCTTTCGTCACACTCTCCGGACGGACCGAGGATAAGGTGTCATTATTCACAAAAAAAGCTACTGTCCCTTCATCAGTCGGGAATACAGCCGGTAATTTTTCAAACTCTTTCTGATATTTTTTTTCTCCTACGGTGATCTGTGCAGTCATCGCACCTGTAGGCTGTAAAACCATATTTACCTTCATTGTCTGCGGAAGTTTATCCGCTTCCTGCGGAGTCAGGCTTACCAATACAGGAGCAGTGCGATACAGTTCTCTTTGGGGAAACTTATCTTCATCCATATAAGTTACAAAAAGCCCCAAGCGATTCACAACTTCTCTTGCCAAAGATTTCGAATGAAGGACTTCTATTTCATTGTCTATATTACTTGACGATGAGATAAAACCAGTCATCCCTATCTTTTCCAGTTCAGAAGATACATTTGCTCCCCCACCCTTTTTTTCATCCTTCATCAAGACAGTGGCGGAAACATTATAAATGGGGGTTGTCAAACGCAAATATCCCCAAGCACAAGCAATACAAATTATTATCGAACCAACAAACCATGGCCAATGAATCAGATAACGAAACAGAATTTCCTGAATATTGTTCTGTTCTTCAGACTGTACTCCGTGCTTTTCCTTTTTTTCCTCAATCATACGATATTATCTAAATATTGTAACTAATAAACTCGCCAATGATACTAGAATAGAAGTAGCAGAGAACCAAAGACTTGTACTGTTACTGATATCCGAATTGCGGGCCTTCGCCTTGTTAGGAGTCACATATACAATATCATTCTGCTGCAACCAATAATAAGGGGAAAGGAGGGTTTCAGCCTTATTCAAATCCAATGTTATGATTTCCTGTTTACCGTCAGCACTTTCACGAATCAACTTTACATTGTCACGAATTCCATAAATAGTCATATCCCCCGCCATAGCCAAAGCTTCCAACAGATTCACTTTCTCATTGCTGATAGTAAATGTACCGGGACTGGCAACTTCACCCAATACTGAGATTTTATAGTTGACCATACGGACTGTGACAATCGGATTTTCTTTGATGTAGGGTTTAAGTTTTTCCATCACCATTTGCTCTACCTCTTTTTTAGTCAGTCCCCCCACTTTCAGTGCACCTAAAACAGGAAAATTGATATTTCCCTCATTGTCCACTAAATAAGTCTGTTGGGATGATTGAGAAGCGCTTTGTGAATTTCCGGCAGTCATACCGGCAGAACCAGCTCCCGTCAAGTTGAATGGAGCTGCCAATTCGGGATTGGTACATGATACCACGACAGTAAGCTGATCTTTCGGCATTATCTTGGCATCATACAGAGTTTCCTGTTGAACAGCCTGCCCCACCACTTCCGGATCTTGTAGATAGGGAACTTTTTTATATGCCTGACAGGAAGCAAGCAGAAAGATCGCTATCAAACAAGAGAGTATTCCCTTGACTTTTTTCTGCATACTTGTAGCAATGTAAAATGATTTATTCATAATATATTCTAGTTTATTTTTCTTTATCCAACACTTCGAATCGTGGAGAATTCTTTGACTTGAATTCCGGCACGACTTTCTTCATCAATCTGACGGTATCCATAATCTTTACTGTACGCGACAAATTCTCAAACTCCGCATAAGTATCAAGGATATCTGCATATTCATACCGACGTACCTTAGCTATCATAATTTTCTTGTTTTCGGTAGGAATTGTATTTTCTTTATCGCTCAACACCTCTTCATAAAGCTTCTCACCCGGACGTAATCCTGTAAATTCGATCTTTATGTCCTCACCCGGACGATAACCAGCCAATTCAATCATACGGGTAGCCAAATCAACAATCTTCACGGCTTTTCCCATTTCAAAAACAAAGATCTCATTGCCCTCTCCCATAGTAGCAGCCTCCATCACCAAGCGGCAAGCTTCAGGAATAGTCATGAAGAAACGGATGATATCAGGATGAGTAACAGTGACAGGACCGCCATTCTCAATTTGTTCCCTAAAACGAGGAATGACAGAACCATTACTGCCCAATACATTTCCAAAACGGGTAGTGATGAATTTGGTATGACCTTTCACTTTTCCCTCACGGATAGCACATCCCAGACTCTGTACATAGATTTCTGCCAAACGTTTGGAGCAACCCATTACATTGGTAGGATTCACGGCTTTATCTGTAGAAACCATAATCATTTTTTCCGCACCATATTCCACAGCCATGTCAGCTACCTGTCGGGAACCGGTCACATTGACAAGGACAGCCTCGCAAGGATTTTCTTCCATCAACGGTACATGTTTGTAAGCGGCGGCATGAAAGACGATTTGAGGATGATAAAGATCGAACACCATACGTACACGTTCTTTCACACGCACATCACCGATTACAGGAATAAAATCTATAGCAGGATAATTTTTCTCAAACTCAAGACGGACATTATGCAAAGGAGTTTCTGCAGAGTCGAACATGATAAGTTTTTGAATTCCCATCTGCACCAATTGACGGCAAAGTTCACTACCGATACTGCCTGCCGCGCCAGTCACCAACACCACTTTGCCACGAAACTCTTCCGCTACCTGACGAAGATTGATGTTGATTTCAGCACGTCCCAGCAAATCTTCAATTTTAATAGGGCGTATCCATTGATGAAAGTTTCCGTCAGAGTCCGCTTCGCTGATAGTAGGAGCTATCAATGTTTTAAGTTTATTGCTTTTGCAATACTCCAAAAGACGGTTTTCCTCTAAACGGGTGTCTTCATAACGGGCAAACAGAATTCCCTTAATACCACGCTTCCGCATGATATAGTCAACATCCGACTCATTTTCAAAATAATAAATGGGAAGATCCGCCAATCGACGCCGGCTGTTGTTTCTGCCATATACATAAAAGCCTGCGACCTTATAATGTGCACTATCCCTTAGACGTAGTTTCAAAGCTACACTCTCTTCATCAGTACCATAAATAAGAATACGGATGTTCTTTTTATTCACCCAGTCCAACAAAAAATCATAGACGATTATCAATGATACACGAAAGGTTGTCAAGAGTACTAGAGTCAGTAGGCCATCAAATAGAAGATAAGATATTTTATAATTATATGGCAATTGAGTCCCAGATATAAGTCCAAAAGAAACGATTGCCAAACAAGCTATTTTGAATAATACGGCACACATAATACGCCAAAGTTCACGCGCTTGTGAAAAACGAATCGTATTACGATAAGTATGAAATAATAAAGCTCCTGCAACACTTGCAACCAAAGAGACACAAGCGAATTTGCAAAGCATCCAATCGGTCATTGGAACATGCTCCATATAATGAATTACCGCGTTAGCGTCCAATTTTGACGTGTACCCCAAGGAAAGCCGCCACAAGGCGGTTCCCTCATAAATAACGTCAAAAAAGATACTGATTTTTAATATTTGTTATTACTCCAGTCCGATTGTCAAGGGTAACAAATGTTCATAATCCCTACGTCCTTTAACAATTTCGCTGAAAAATCTCTTGAAATAATCAAGCACAGACACACCCTGCATCTTACAGGTTGAGATGATGGTATGATATACCGCTGAAACGTGTGCCATCCTGTCACTTCCGAAGAATAACGAGTTCTTTCGCTCACCGGCCAAGGGACGGATAAAACGTTCGGCAATGGAATTGTCGATGGAATAAGAGCCGTCATTCAAGTAGGCGAACAGCTGAGTCCAAAAAGTATTCATATAATTTATTGCCTTCTCCATCAACTCTCCGCGGGGCGGATGACCGTCACTGAGCAAGACGTCAAGCTTACTGCGTAACTTTATGATTACTTCTTTGGTCTTTAAGTTATTCCGGCAAAGCTTTATCTGCTCGGGGGACAACTGCCCTTCTTCATACTCGCGTTCCAGCTTGTAAAGCTCACCGATCAATTCCAATATGAATGCCGCATCCTTATCATTACCCTGATCCAACGCATACTTGAACTTCGCACGGGCATGGGCCATGCAACAAAGATGTTCTATATCGACCATATGATCATCCAAATACAGATAGACATTGTAGCCATCTGACTGAAGAGCTTTCACCTGGCTGTCACCCAAGATATGCTTCAAGGCATCACGTCCTCTGGAACCATCCTCGTAGCAATAGATAACCACTTTTGACAGTTTGTTGACCAGACACCAGATGTATTTCTTCTTATAGCAGCCTTTACGCTTTACCCGGCACCAGGTCTCATCACAGTTCACGATGGAATCCTTTTCCAAACAAGTATTCTTAAGATAAGCAATCAAACCGCAGAAATGGGTAGAGCCTTTCTCCAACCAATTGGTCAGACTCATACGGCTCAAACGCATTGATTCACCTGATAATCTGTACATTTCACGATAAAGAGGGGTATCCAGAACATATTTGTTGAAAGCAAGATAAGCCAGAAAAGAACCGGAAGCGTGCGTTCCAGGAACCACGTCAATGATTTCAGGCTGCCCACTGAAAGGGAAATAGCCTTCATGAATTTTCCCGTCCGAAGTCTTATAGCGGATAACCTCGTAATCATGCTCGACAAGCTTGCTTACCTGTTCATAGGCATATTTACGGAAACGTTTGATGATTTTTGAACCTGCCGGCAGTTGGCGGATATCACTATTATGACAAACCGTATTGTCAGCGCTCATAGTGCGATAAGAAAGTCCTTGACGATAAAGACGGGCTTCTTTTGATTTTGATTCAAAATCCTCTTCCTGCGCATGAGCCTCACCAGATTGTGGCAAGCAGGAGCCGAGGGATTGGGGAGTGCCGTCGAAATCATCCTTGTCACGTGTATGGTCCTCTTCGACCTCACGCTTCTTTTTATGGATTCCTTTTTGGCTCTTACCATCATAAAGATTCTTATTACGGACTTTAAGCCGCTCTTCCAAAGCTGATATTTTAGACAACAGATTGATGTTCATCTGTTTATAATCGTCCAGCTGTTTTTCAGCTGCAATGGCCGATCTCTGCAAAGACAACAGTTCATCAACCTTGGACAACAGTTCATCTATGCGAGCCTCGTCCCGTTGGATCCGTTCAGCGTCACGCTCACGGGCAGCCATCAGCGCTATTATCATTTTTGATTTTTCGTCAGGGGTCATATCTGAATATGGGTCTTCAAAAGGTGCAGGAGTCTCCTCCCGTTCCTTCAATTTCCTTGCGGAAGAAAGCTGTTTCATTCTTTCCAAATCATTCATATTCAGCATCTTTGTTGCTTCAAAGATACAAAAAAACAATGAAATAAAAGAATTTTTTACTACTTTTTAATTGATAATTATTTGATTATTAAACGTTTAACAACAGGGGATTCCAACAAGAGGATGACATCCTGCCAATTGATTGAATAAATACTTTCAGCACCATTACAGGTTACATGCATAAACTGGTAGCCGGGTCTGAAACGTTTCTCAAACATACTGTAAGACCGTCGGTCATAGCTGAACAAACGAACCAGACGTAAATCTTTAGACATCACGATAAAGACATCACCATCCTCAGGCTCACGGTTCAACTGTTGATGGATGATGGATAAGACCTTATCATATTTACAGCGCATATCATGAAAATCACGAACTAAGAAAAAACGATTTAGTCCTGTAATATTCAACATAAGCCCTCCAGTTTCTCCACTAAGCTTTTCAAACCTTCGTAGCTTAAATTTTTCTGACTGAGATGAACACCATTGCTCATGCGGATATCCACCAGGATTCGAAGTTCGGTATGACAAGAAAGCCGAGGATCCGATTCTGGCTTTACTTCCCGGATTGAGGAAGGACTTTCCGGCACTTCTGCTTCCGTTGAGGGAGAACCCAAAACCTGAACAGGAATTATCTTCTTTCGGGTATCCTTGTACCATTTGGAAAATAGGTTATAAGGAACTTGGTTGGACATACAAAATTTCTCAATAGAAACACCAGCAGGGATACCTTCCAATTTATAGCGCAAAAATAGACGCTCAAAATCATTGTAACTATACATAAACTTGGATTTTGATTTAACGAAAGCAAAGATCTGGATTTTATATCGGTTATACTATACGGCATTTTTGGACGCTAACAATTACCGCATAAGCGACCAACGAACATAATACAGAAATTGCCGTGTCAATACCTAAAATAACCCAATAACTGAAATAATTTTTGCGGACATATTGCACTATGTCCTTCAATGTTTTTTCCATTATAGTATAAATGAATAAAATAATATTTCGAAATTTGATTTATCTGATTGATTATGATCAGTACAAGGACTATGACTACGATTTCCATGTTGGTGTAGCCCAACAAAGAATCCCTTCATCTTTCGATACGTACATACATTTCTACACTATATCTTTTGTAAAGATATAATTCATAATACTTTATGGATTTTTATTTTTGAGAGAGGTCATCGATAAATATATCCACTGTTTGGTTACCGATGTCAGATAGACTGCCTGCTATTTTACAGACTTTCATTACATTTTTGCAGTAAAATCCCCATACCCCTATAAAATAGATTGATTACTCAATCACGTAAATCCCCATTTTCAGATACCGGCTCTACACACCCAGCCGGTATATCTACACATGCACACCCTAACATTGTCAATCGAACAGCAACTTTCGATTTCCCATTCACATGTACTAATTCCCCTTCCAATCCTGCCAATGGTCCCTTGATTACCCGTATTTTCTCTCCCGGAGCCAATGGCGATGTACTCATGCTAATCGTCTCATCCGAGTAATCGAGCATAAACTTAAATCGCAACATTTGTTGATCAGGAATAACAGCCGGAGTACTCTCCCCACGTAATACCATGTAACGGCTGATAGAAGATAAAGTCAGGACTTCTTTTTGTTCTTGCAGATCAACGTGAACGAAAATCATCATCGGAAGCAGTACCCGGTCGACAATTTTACGGCGGTCGCTCCATTGATGGACTTCTTGTTGAATTGGAAGGAAATTTTCGATCCCCATTTTCGTAAGCCGCTCACCCGTTTTTTTCTCGTGACAAATACGTACGATTGCCACCAACCAACGTTTTGAGTGCGCTACGCTGCTGCCAATCACATCTGTTGGCAGAAGATTTCGATCGTCATTTTTCTTAATGATCATGTATTTTTACCCCTCATTTTTCCATACCCCTTAGGCAATGGATTGAATTCGGTGACAAAGATAGATAAAATTATAAATAGTAAACAAGAAAAAACGCTTTCTTTTTTTACATACAAATAGAAATATACAGTTAAGACTATCTTGGACGTGAAAAATCCGCTATCACATTGGTTCTATTTTACCACCCATATTTTATACAACATCCCTAAACAAATCAGGCGCGGAATTTCCGCGCCTGATTTCTATTTCTTTGATTTACTTACCACTTATAATTGATACCGAAGCTAAGCAATTCTTTCAACTGGAAGAAGCTGTCTCCTTCAGTCGGTTTCGAGCTGTCGTCAAAACGGGTATGTATATAGAGCTTAGTAGAAAGATAACGGTTCAAAACGAAGTTGAATGTATTTTCCCATTCTACACGTGCCCAATGATAGTTGGTCAGACAATTGAGACGGGATTCTAAAGTCACTGCAGAGATGATGGTCCAGTTCAATGTGGATTGCAACTGGGAACCAAAGTCGTTTTTAGAGCATTTTCCTTTGTCTAAGCCAAACTTTGTTTCGTCTACTTCAGAATTACCGATATAACGCAAGTTATAAGTCAACGGCGCCATAAACACAGAAAGATTAAATTTCTTCTTACTCAATTTATAATCCATACCGACACTGACCGCCAAATCTGCCGGAGACATGAAAGATGAAACCAATTCTTCGCTGTTAGCTTTATATCCGTTGAAAAACTGTGTCTTAAACTCGGACGAAATGGTATAATACCAATTCTTGAAAGCTCTCAAACCTAATTTATTATACAAACGAAATTGGTCTGTATTGAACAGATATTTATGGTATTCATCTGACGGAGTGGAAGTCATACCTACTTTAGCTTCCAGCTGGTTCTCAAACAGCACCTTTTCATTGTCATTATAGTTGGCAAAAATCTGAAAAGTGGCTAATCCGGAGAAGTTACTTTCACCTCCCTTATACCAGTTATCCGAAAGGTGGTTCTGGCTAATCTGCAACGATCCGTTACCTCCGGTCACCCACCAGTTCGGCCGACTAATCTTCATATTGGCTTTCCCTACATTATCATCCATATTTTCCGGTTGGAACAGATGGATAACTGTTGCTTTCGGAGATATCTTCGGCTTCACATCATAACGGAATACATCACGACTCATAATACGGTCTTCTGTAGTGACAACCAAGTTCGGATGTTCCAAATAAAGATCCATCAATGCACTGTTCACTATTTTCTCGGCACGCTGGGTCTTGGTAAATGCCAGGGTATCATAAGGTAAAAGTTCCGCTGTCAGTTGAGGAGTGGTGTCCCATTGCATAGGTTTCCATTCCAATTTCGAATATTGTGCCATCGGAGCATAATAATATGCCAATGGTGTGAACAGACGAAAATAATCGGGATCAGACGGAATATAACGTGGCGGCACAGACAGATCGTTCAAATAATCTAATTGCGCGACATACTTATTATATAAATAAGAAACGGTATCCAGTTTCGGAGTCGGCCCCGACATATTCAGTTTGAGCATCAAATATTTCTGAAGTTCTGCAGAAAGGGTATCTGCCCTCACGACTCTGGCTTTTGCCACCACTGTTGAAGATTTAACCGTTTTGGCAGGTTTGATCGCTGTAGGAGCAGGCTGCAGAGAGTCAGTCGGAAGTAAAGCGGATTCGACAGGCTCCTGTGCAAAAAGCGATAACGATAAGATTGACAGGATAAACGCTGAACATAAAGTAGTAATTCTCATCATATTTGTCTATGGTTTAGAGTGCAAAGCTACATTATTTTGTTCAGAAATCATAGGATTCTTTTAAAATTGCATTTTTTAATAAAATTGTGGAGACGAAAGACTGTAATCTTCCTCTTTTTTTTATAATTTTGCGGTTTTTAAGTTCGTAAGAATACTACTAAGTAACAATTATTAAAACAGTTATAGCTGTGGGAGAAACAAAGTATATTTTCGTCACCGGTGGTGTTGCCTCTTCTTTAGGAAAAGGGATCATCTCATCATCCATCGGTAAGTTGCTGCAAGCAAGAGGTTATAATGTAACCATCCAGAAGTTTGACCCGTATATTAACATCGACCCGGGAACATTAAATCCTTATGAGCACGGGGAGTGCTATGTAACCGTAGACGGACACGAAGCCGACCTCGATCTGGGACACTATGAGAGATTCCTGGGAATACAAACGACAAAAGCGAACAACATTACTACGGGACGTATCTACAAGAGTGTCATCGACAAGGAACGCCGTGGAGACTATCTGGGTAAAACCATCCAAGTGATTCCTCACATCACAGACGAGATCAAACGGAATGTTAAACTGCTTGGTAATAAATACAAGTTTGATTTTGTGATTACTGAAATCGGTGGTACGGTAGGTGACATCGAATCACTCCCCTACCTCGAAAGTATCCGTCAGTTGAAATGGGAACTCGGTAAGAACGCTCTTTGCGTACACTTGACCTATGTTCCTTATCTTGCTGCTGCCGGAGAATTGAAAACAAAACCGACGCAACATTCTGTAAAGGAACTCCAAAGTGTGGGTATTCAGCCGGATGTACTGGTACTGCGTGCCGAGCATCCGCTAAGTGACGGACTGCGTAAGAAAGTGGCACAATTCTGTAATGTAGACGATAAAGCTGTTGTGCAGTCTATCGACGCGGAAACAATCTACGAAGTACCTATCCTGATGCAGGCGCAAGGACTGGACAGCACTATCCTCGAAAAGATGGGACTGCCGGTAGGAGAAACTCCGGGACTCGGCCCATGGCGTAAATTCCTGGAACGTCGTCACGCTGCAGAGACAAAAGAACCGATCAATATTGCACTGGTTGGAAAATACGATTTGCAGGACGCTTACAAGTCTATCCGTGAAGCTTTATCGCAAGCGGGTACTTACAATGACCGCAAAGTGGAAGTTCATTTCGTAAACAGCGAGAAACTGACAGATGAGAATGTAGCTGAAGCTTTGAAAGGTATGGCGGGCGTAATGATTGGTCCGGGATTCGGTCAACGGGGTATTGACGGCAAGTTTGTCGCTATCAAATATACACGTACACATGACATCCCGACTTTCGGTATTTGTCTGGGTATGCAATGTATTGCTATCGAGTTTGCACGCAACGTACTAGGATACGCAGATGCCAACTCACGTGAAATGGATGAAAAGACTCCGCACAACGTGATTGATATCATGGAAGAGCAGAAAGCAATCACCAATATGGGTGGTACGATGCGTCTGGGTGCTTACGAATGTGTATTGCAGAAAGGTTCGAAAGCATATCAGGCTTACGGACAGGAACATATTCAGGAACGTCACCGCCATCGCTATGAGTTCAACAATGATTATAAAGACCGATATGAAGCTGCCGGCATGAAATGTGTAGGTATCAACCCGGAATCGGATCTGGTAGAAATCGTTGAAATCCCGACTTTGAAATGGTTTGTCGGTACACAGTTCCATCCGGAATATGGCAGTACGGTACTGAACCCTCATCCGTTGTTCGTCGCCTTTGTGAAAGCTGCCATCGAAAACGAAAAAGCAACGGTGAACGGCTAACGATACGTGGTAAACAACCGGTAGTTTGTAATTTATATAATTTGTAATTAAAATAAGAATGGATAAAAACACCATCACAGGTCTCGTTCTGATAGGTATATTATTGGTAGGATTCAGTTTTTTGAGCCGTCCAAGCGAGGAACAGATAGCTGCGCAAAAGAAATACTACGATTCTATTGCCGTGGTACAGCAGCAGGAGGAAGCGCTGAAGGCAAAAACGGAAGCTGCACTGGCTAACAGTCAAAAAGAGGTGGCATCGGCTGCCGATTCTTCTGCTTTGTTTTTCAATGCCTTGCATGGAACCGACTCTAAAATCAGCATCCAGAATAATGTAGCGGAAATCACTTTCACAACCAAAGGCGGACGTGTCTATTCAGCCATGCTGAAAGATTATATGGCACAAGACAAAAAGACGCCGGTCATGTTGTTCGACGGTGACGATGCTTCGATGAACTTCAACTTTTACAACAAGGCAGGAGCCATCCAGACCAAAGATTATTTCTTTGAAGCTGTGAACAAGACGGACAGTAGTGTTACAATGCGTCTGGCTGCGGATAGCGCAAGCTATATCGATTTCATCTATACGCTGAAACCGGATAGCTACCTGATGAACTTTGAAATCAAAGCGACAGGCATGGAAGACAAGTTGGCTAGTACTAAGTATGTGGACATCGACTGGTCACAACGTGCCCGCCAACTGGAAAAAGGATTCACTTATGAGAATCGTCTGTCGGAACTGACTTATAAAGTAACAGGTGACAATGTAGACAACTTGTCTGCTGCCAAAGATGACAGTCAGGATTTGCCGGGACGCATTGATTGGGTAGCTTTCAAGAATCAGTTCTTCTCGTCTGTATTTATCGCTGAACAGGATTTCGACAAGGTTTCCGTTAAGTCAAAAATGGAACAACAGGGAAGCGGATATATCAAAGATTATTCTGCTGAAATGAATACTTTCTTTGATCCGTCAGGCAAAGAACCGACAGAGATGTACTTCTACTTCGGTCCGAACCACTTCAAGACGCTGAAAGCGCTGGATAAAGGACGTGACGAGAAATGGGAGCTTCACCGACTGGTTTACCTGGGTTGGCCGCTGATTCGCTGGATTAACCAGTTTATCACGATCAACGTATTCGACTGGTTGTCCGGCTGGGGATTGAGCATGGGTATCGTTCTGTTGATTCTGACTATTATGGTAAAAGTACTGGTTTATCCGGCTACCTGGAAAACGTACATGTCTTCTGCCAAGATGCGTGTATTGAAACCGAAAATTGACGAAATCAACAAGAAATATCCGAAACAGGAAGATGCAATGAAGAAACAGCAGGAGGTGATGGGCCTTTACAGCCAGTACGGGGTAAGCCCGATGGGCGGCTGTCTGCCGATGTTATTGCAGTTTCCTATCCTGATGGCTTTGTTTATGTTCGTGCCGAGTGCTATCGAGCTGCGTCAACAGAGTTTCTTGTGGGCGGACGACCTTTCTACTTATGATGCGTTCATCACATTCCCATTCCATATTCCGTTCCTGGGTAACCATCTTAGCTTGTTCTGCTTGCTGATGACAGTAACCAATATTCTGAACACAAAGTACACAATGTCTATGCAGGATACCGGAGCGCAGCCACAAATGGCGGCTATGAAATGGATGATGTATCTGATGCCGATTATGTTCTTGTTCGTCTTGAACGATTATCCGTCAGGTTTGAACTATTACTACTTCGTGTCAACGCTGATTAGTGTGGGTACTATGATTCTGCTTCGTAGAACGACTGACGAAACTAAATTGTTGGCTATTCTTGAAGCGAAAAAGAAAGACCCGAAACAAATGAAAAAGACCGGATTTGCTGCTCGCCTGGAGGCGATGCAAAAGCAACAAGAGCAATTGCA
Organism: Bacteroides celer; assembly: GCF_002632415.2. Classification (NCBI taxonomy): domain Bacteria; kingdom Pseudomonadati; phylum Bacteroidota; class Bacteroidia; order Bacteroidales; family Bacteroidaceae; genus Bacteroides; species Bacteroides celer. The sequence goes on from NZ_CP178209.1 coordinate 3,402,131, forward strand.
GCAGCAAAGACAGAATAAAAAATAAGGAGTAATTCCTGAATCATATTCTAAGAAAGCCGGACATCCTATTTTGGTTGCCCGGCTTTCTTTCTCTAAAAAATAAAATAAGATGAAAACTAAATATTCTTATAAACAAATCTGGACAATCTCCTACCCTATCCTAATCAGTCTGATTATGGAACAGATGATTGGTATGACGGACACTGCTTTTCTGGGACGTGTCGGAGAAATCGAATTAGGTGCTTCCGCCATTGCAGGTGTATATTACCTTGCCATTTTCATGATGGCATTCGGTTTCAGCATCGGTGCCCAGATATTAATTGCGCGTCGCAATGGAGAAGGAAACTACAAGGAAATCGGACCCATTTTTTATCAGGGCATATATTTCCTGCTTGCCATGGCAGTGATTTTATTCACGTTCTCCATCGTATTCTCACCATATATCCTCAAGAATATCATTTCGTCTCCTCACATTTACGATGCAGCCGAGAGTTATATTCACTGGCGTGTGTACGGGTTCTTCTTCTCTTTTGTCATGGTGATGTTCCGCGCCTTCTTTGTAGGTACGACGCAGACCAAGACGCTGACTTTGAACTCTATTGTGATGGTACTTTCGAATGTGGTATTCAATTATATCCTGATTTTCGGTAAATTCGGTTTCCCGCAATTGGGAATTGCCGGTGCTGCTATCGGCTCTTCGCTGGCTGAAATGGTATCGGTGATTTTCTTTATCATCTATACCTGGAAGCGGATTGACTGCAGGAAGTATGCATTGAATATACTGCCTAAGTTCCAAGGGAAAACACTGAAACGAATACTGAATGTTTCTGTGTGGACAATGATTCAGAACTTTGTTTCTTTGTCTACCTGGTTTATGTTCTTTCTATTTGTGGAACATTTGGGAGAGCGCTCTTTGGCAATCGCGAACATTATCCGAAACGTGTCGGGAATCCCGTTTATGATTGCAATGGCATTTGCATCCACCTGTGGTTCATTGGTCAGCAATCTGATCGGTGCAGGTGAACAGGATTGTGTACGGGGTACTATCAGGCAGCACATTCGCATTGGATATATATTTGTATTGCCAATTCTGATATTCTTCTGTCTATTTCCGGATCTGATCCTACGTATTTATACAGATATGCCGGATTTGAGAGCAGCATCCGTGCCTTCACTGTGGGTATTGTGTTCTGCCTATCTGGTACTGGTGCCTGCCAATGTTTATTTCCAATCGGTATCAGGTACAGGGAATACGCGGACTGCACTGGCTATGGAACTTTGTGTATTGGCTATCTACGTCACATACTCTGCATATTTCATCATGTACCTGCGGATGGACGTCGCATTTGCCTGGACAACGGAATGCGTATATGGTATTTTCACGCTGATGTTCTGCTACTGGTATATGAAGAAAGGAAACTGGCAGAAAAAGAAGATTTAAATCCTTTTTTCACTATCTTCGCAAGAAAATAAACATTTTATAAAATATATGAGACAAGCTAATTTAATTATGGTGTCGGCAGCAATGTTGTTAGCTGCCTGCGGAGGAACCAAAGACGCAGGCAAGACAGATCAGGTGCTTATCGAGAAATCGGATATTAAGATCGAAGGGAAGCGCATGACTCCCGAAGCACTTTGGGCTATGGGACGTATCGGCGGATTCGCCGTATCGCCCGACGGAAAGAAAATTGCGTATACGGTAGCGTATTACAGCGTACCGGAAAACAAAAGTAACCGCGAAGTTTTCGTAATGAACGCAGATGGAAGCGAAAATCAACAAATCACTCATACCCCGTATCAGGAAAATGAGGTGACTTGGATTAAGGGAGGCACCAAACTGGCATTCTTAAGTAATGACAACGGAAGCAGCCAGCTTTATGAAATGAATCCGGATGGTAGCGGGCGCAAGCAGCTGACCAGCTACGACGGAGATATCGAAGGATATTCCATCTCACCGGATGGCAAAAAACTGCTATTTATTTCACAAGTAAAGACGAAAGAAAGCACCGCTGATAAGTATCCGGACCTGCCGAAAGCCACCGGTATCATCGTTACCGACCTGATGTACAAGCATTGGGATGAATGGGTGACGACCGCTCCGCATCCTTTCATTGCTGACTTTGATGGTAACGGTATTTCCAATATCGTGGATATCCTGAACGACGAACCGTATGAAAGTCCGATGAAGCCTTGGGGTGGCATCGAACAACTTGCCTGGAATACAACCTCGGACAAAGTGGCTTATACTTGCCGCAAAAAGACGGGCCTGGAATATGCGATTTCTACCAACTCGGATATTTATATATATGACCTGAACACCAAGAAAACGGAAAACATTACTGAAGAGAACAAAGGATATGATACCAATCCGCAATACTCACCGGACGGCAAGTATATTGCCTGGCAAAGCATGGAACGTGACGGATACGAGGCTGATCTGAACCGTCTGTTCATCATGAACCTGGAAACTGGCGAGAAGCGTTTTGTGAGTAAGGCATTCGAATCGAATGTGGATGCCTTTGTTTGGGGAGCAGATGCAAAAGTGATCTATTTCACAGGTGTATGGCATGGAGAATCACAAATTTATGCGCTTGACCTGGCAAATGATTCGGTAAAGGCTATTACTTCAGGAATGTATGATTACGAAAGGGTAGCTCTTTTCGGAGATAAGTTGATTGCGAAACGTCATTCAATGAGTATGGGTGATGAGATTTACTCTGTGGCACTGGATGGTTCTACCACTCAACTGACACAGGAGAACAAACAAATCTATGACCAGCTGGAAATGGGTAAAGTGGAAGGTCGCTGGATGAAAACAACAGATGGTAAACAGATGTTGACATGGGTGATTTATCCTCCACAGTTTGATCCGAACAAGAAATATCCGACTTTACTGTTCTGCGAAGGAGGTCCGCAGAGTCCGGTAAGCCAGTTCTGGTCTTATCGCTGGAACTTCCAGATTATGGCAGCTAATGATTATATCATCGTTGCTCCGAACCGTCGCGGTTTGCCGGGATTCGGTGTGGAATGGAACGAACAGATTAGCGGCGATTACGGTGGCCAGTGTATGAAGGATTACTTCACTGCTATCGATGAAATGGCAAAAGAGCCGTATGTGGACAAAGATCGTCTGGGATGCGTAGGTGCCAGCTTCGGAGGATTCTCCGTATATTGGTTGGCCGGACATCACGACAAACGGTTCAAAGCGTTCATTGCTCATGATGGTATCTTCAACATGGAAATGCAATATCTGGAAACTGAAGAAAAATGGTTTGCCAACTGGGATATGGGAGGCGCATACTGGGAAAAACAGAATCCGGTGGCACAGCGTACGTTTGCCAACTCTCCTCACCTATTCGTAGAGAAATGGGATACTCCTATTCTCTGTATCCATGGAGAAAAAGACTACCGTATCCTGGCTAATCAGGCTATGGCTGCTTTTGATGCTGCCGTGATGCGTGGTGTTCCTGCAGAGCTGCTAATTTATCCGGATGAAAACCACTGGGTATTGAAGCCACAGAATGGGGTTCTATGGCAACGCACATTCTTTGAATGGTTGGACAAATGGGTGAAAAAAGCTCCGTCTAAATAAAATTTTACGTTAATTACATAGTAGAATAAACATAATAAACTAAAAGAAGCCCCTGTTCTCAATCTTTTGAGTTCAGGGGCTTCTCCATTGCATTCATCAAAATCGGCTAAAATTATAAAAAAGTTCGCTAAATTTACTCCGAATAAATATTTTCAATTTCTACAATATACATCTTATGGAAACCTCCATGAGCACCACCGTACCACTTTTCTATTGATTCTTTATCCAGAAAACATTCCGGTTTGATAGTGTCAGCATAAAGTTTCTTACATTCCAGACTCAAACGTGCCTGCTCGAACAGGACATTTCCTTTTTCTGTAAATAAAGGTTTCAATCCGGTTTCTTTTACTTTATCTATATTACGTCCCGACTTGGAACCACAAACAGCGTGAATTTTCTTATTCTCTTCTCCTAAGAAAGAAAGTGTCAGGTAATCGTTCTTCTCTACAAACTCGTATGTATACCGTTCGGGACGGATAAAAACGAAAGCAACCGGTTTATTCCACAACCAGCCGATGCCACCCCAACTTGCTGTCATCGTGTTAAACTTCTCTTTTGTTCCGGCTGTAACCAGCATCCACTCTTTTCCGATCGCTTCGAAAAAGTTTTCTTTCAAATCTTTTACTTCTAATTTCTTCATCTCTTTATTCGTAAATATGTATTCATAATTAGTTTATATAATAATTTAGGCACGGATTACACAGATTAACACGGTTACTTTGCAACAATAACAACACTAAAAACCGTGAAATCCGTACCTAGAAAAATAACGATTAATTCATGGCAGGTACTTATCTAATTATTTCTGTTTATTCAATTTCACAATCTCTCCCAAATAGGGAATCTTCACCGGAATCTTCCGTTTCTTAGCCTCTGTTGCGAAGACTTTCGGGGGATCATGCAAAGGCTCGTCAGACAAATCGAATGTGCCATAATGCATGGGAATGGTAAGCCCAGCATGCATTTCCTCGGCGGCAGTCAATGATTCGTAAGGCGATATATGATTGGGACGCATAAACCAGCGAGGTTTGTATGCCCCGATGCCTAACAAAGCATAATCCGGTGCTCCGAACAGATCGGGAATCTCACGGAAGTGACTGGAATAACCTGTATCACCGCTATAATAAAGAGAAATTCCATTTCCTTGCAGCATGAAAGCTCCCCACAGTCGCTGGCCACCATCACGTACGGAACGTTTGCTCCAGTGTTGTGCCGGTAGAAAAGTAATCTTCAATCCCTCATCTTCCATTTGTTGATACCATCCGGCTTCAATCACTTTCATTTCGGGAAACCATCCCTGAATCAGCTCACCGGTTCCCAAGCCGCAAAAGAGTTTCATTTGCGGGTTATTCTTCAGTAAACGGGCTATACTCTGTTTATCCAAATGATCGAAATGGTCATGGCTGACAAGTAGATAATCAATCCCTGTAAATATGTCAGGATTAGCGGGAAACTCGCTCTGTCTCTTCACAAAAGGAATACTGCCGAACACAGGATCGAACATGATTCGTTTACCTGCTAACTGGAGAAAGAAAGAATTATGTCCGAGCCATATCAGGGAATCTCCCACCACTGCATCCAATGAACGGAGATAACAAACTTTTGGATCCCATTTCACCGTTTTCTTCTCTTTGCGTTGGGGATTGGGCGAAAGACGCCATTTCAGTACACTCCCCATCCCCGGACGGAAGCGATGCTGCCGATTAAAAAAACGCCCGCGCACCATCGGATTTCCTCTCCAATAAGGGTTGACTGTCGCTAAACGTTCGTTTCTCCTAAAACATATATGTTCACCCATTTTTATTTCCTGAATACGTATTTACAAACTTACTAAAAATTTCTCGATTTACGATGAATTAGAGTAAACAAAAAATGTACCCCGGACACACTATCGGGGTACATTTACTTATAAAGGAATAAATATTATCCTTTTTTAATAGAATGAGACTTCGTTAAGAGCAGTGCAAGCCATACAAAGGCAGTTGCCAGCCAAGAGCTGAAAGATTAATAATCATTATGACTGCACCCAATATCCATAGAATCAATAGCGACCATTTCAAACCCGTTCCCATCGGTGACCAATGGAATAATTGCCGCAAGATAGTATACAAGAAAGCTCCTAACGGAATGCCGATGAGGGCAACTCCGGCAATCGTACCTAGCAGTGTCATCATTGGAGATACGGAAGCAACCGGCATCCAGTCGATGGCAGGCAGCATCTCGTAAAGCAGTGCTCCTCCGCTAACTGCCACGGCAATTGCTGCAAACACCAGTGCTACCAGTACAACGGCCAGTACGAACAAGACAGGGCAGCAGAGAATGACAAGAGCTACCAGAAATATTTTAAAGAGAACAGCAGCAATGGAAACAAATACATCGCCTATCTTTTGAAGAAAGGTACGAGGTTTGCCGGAGTTCATATAGTTGTTAACTCCGTCCGCTACACGTTCGAAACCGTCTGTCACTGTTTTGCCAATATTCTCAATGGTCACTGCTTCTCCACGCATACTCAATTTTTCCGCGGCAGTACGGGCTTCCGGAATAACGATCCATCCGATAATATAAAGTATAATCATCGGGCAATAAGGTACAAATACAAGGATAATCATCAATATACGCACTAATGTGATGTCCCAACCGAAGTAAGCTGCCAATCCTGCCGCTACGCCTCCCAACAATTTATTATCCGGATCACGGAACCAGCGGCGTTGAGCAGCGGTTTGCGTACTGCCTTGATTAGCGGACGATGTTTGTTCCGTTCTTTTCTGTGAGTCCATATCCTCATCAGCAATTCCAAAGTCTTCCGGTTTGCCGACACGAGCGATAATTTCTTCTACATCCGAAACTGTGATGACCTGTTTTCCTTCAGTTACTTTCTCTGCAAACAGTTCAGCAATACGCATCTCAATATCGTTTACGATCTCTTCCGCACCCTCCTGTTTACGAAAGTAATGCTTCAAATTAGACAGATAATTATCTAACAATCGGTAGGCATCGTCATCTATATGATAGACAATTCCTCCTAAATTTATGGTCAATGTCTTTTTCATTTTTATTTCTTCTTTTTCGGATTATCTATTGGCTATATGATTCACTGTATCGTTAAGTTCTTTCCAGGAAATTTCCAGCTCTCCCAAAAAGACTTCTCCTTGTTCAGTGAGTTTATAGTATTTGCGGGGAGGTCCTTGGGTAGATTCTACCCACTCATAACTTAACAGGTCATCATTTTTCAGACGGGTAAGCAATGGATACAAGGTGCCTTCCACTACAATCAGTTGGGCTTCTTTCAATTTCTGAATAATATCAGAAGCATAAGCGGGCTCCTTGTGCAACAAAAGCATGATACAATATTCAAGCATGCCTTTCCTCATCTGTGATTTTACATTGTCTACTTTCATTATTCACTTCTTTTAGATGCACAAATATATGCATTACTTTAGTACCTTGCATTGCAAAGTACTATAAATTAATAATAATTAAAACATTAGAGACTCTCCACCTTATTATAAAAAGAAATAATGGCTATATTTGTGCCCGTTAAACCAAGAATAGATAATAGATATGTTTACAATTCGAAAAGCAACAGTAGCCGATTGCGAGCTTATTCATAAGATGGCAAAGGAGGTATTCCCCGCCACCTACAAGGAAATTTTATCTCCCGAACAACTGGATTATATGATGGACTGGATGTATGCTCCTTCCAATGTGCGCAAACAAATGGAGGAAGAAGGACATGTGTACTCCATTGCTTATAAGGAGAATGAACCATGCGGATACGTTTCCATTCAACAACAGGAAAAGGATGTATTCCATCTTCAGAAGATATATGTCCTCCCCCGTTTTCAGGGTACGCATTGCGGCAGTTTTTTATTCAAGGAAGCAATCAAGTGTATCAAGGAGATACACCCGGGACCTTGTTTGATGGAGCTCAACGTAAATCGTAATAATAAGGCTTTGCAGTTTTACGAGCACATGGGAATGAGAAAGTTGCGGGAAGGTGATTTCCCGATTGGTAACGGGTATTATATGAATGATTATATTATGGGACTAGATATTTGATATACCAAAATGCCCCGGAACAAATATTATAAATGTTCCGGGGCATTTTGGTTATTTAGTTAATGACAGGATTTTATTTCGCTACACGTTCCAACCATTTTACCATTGAAAGCATTACAATCATGGAAGCACCAGTTGCTCCTACAAATACCAACCAACAAGCCCAAATAGGCACAGTTGTATAAAGAATACCACCGATAAACAACAGTGAGTTACCCACAGCTGTTGCAGCCAACCAGCAACCTTGCATCAGCCCCTGCAAATGAGGAGGAGCTACTTTAGATACAAATGATAATCCCAGAGGAGAGATGAACAGTTCGGCAACCGTAAGAATGAAATACAGGCCGATCATAATCCACGGAGTCACACGAATAGCATTGATTTCAGCAGCACTCATAGTACCCAACACCTCTTTCGAAGGCAATGTAAATGAGAATACCATTAAGAATACATACGCTAACGCGGCAATACCCATACCAATGGCAATCTTCATCGGAGTAGAAGGTTCTTTACCATTCTTTTTCATTGAACCGAACATCCACATGATAAAGGGAGTCAGGAATACAACGAAGAACGGATTAACGCTCTGGAATATTTCAGCTCCCTTGATCTGCGTAAAACCTAAGTCAATATTAATCACACTCAAGTCCACATAGTCACGGGCGAAATAGGTCAAAGAATAACCATTCTGATGGAAAGATAACCAGAAGAAAATAACAACACCGAATACTGCAAACAAAGCATAGATGCGCTGTTTTATTTCAGTAGCGCTCATTTGGATTTCTTCCTTGTTCACAGTCGCAGTCCCTTTACCAGTTTCCATTTTAGTCGCAGGATCCGGGAAACGTTTCTTATTTGCCATATAAATAATCAGCGAAACAAGCATAGCACCAATAGCAGCCATAAAAGCATACTGGAAACCACGGTTAAACACGTCAAGATAGCTATTCACAAACATACCCATATCGGTTACAGGAGTTCCATCGAGAACAGCAGTCTTAGCCAAAGTTGTCAGATTCTCCATTGCCTGTGGAGCCATATCATTTCCTTTTTCTAAATATTGATGGCACAATTCAGGTAAAGTAGCATCATAATCGAAGTTGTTCACCTTCAACCACCAGTTGCGTACACCAATAGCAATAAACGGTGCAAAAACAGCTCCAATATTGATAAACATATAAAATATCTGGAAACCGGCATCACGAAGATTGGAATATTTGGGATCATCGTACATCTGACCGACCAAAGCCTGAAGATTTCCTTTAAATAAACCATTACCAAAAGCAATCACCAAAAGCCCGAAACAGGTTAATCCCAAGTAAAGAGCCATACTAGGAACAGGAGTCGGAGTTGGAATGGCAATAATCAAATAACCGACAGCCATTAATATCAGCCCTACTAAAATAGTACCTTTGAAATTTTTCGTCTTATCAGCAATAACACCTCCCGCCAAAGCTAAAATATAAATGGAAGCATAAAACGCGGAATAAATGTATCCGGTAGTTGTCTCGGACAATCCAAATTTCGCTGAAATAAACAATGTCAAAATCGCCATCATAATATAGAAGCCAAAACGCTCTCCCATATTAGCTAAAGCTGCAGCAATCAGACCTTTAGGGTGTTTACTGAACATAGATGTAAGTTTTTAGAATTAATAATTGATTGATTTAAATAAATATTTCTTGCAAATATATACTTTTTCTCGAGTTTTTGCACAATGATTTGTTAAACTACTCCTCAAATAAACGACAAATTTCCGCCCTGGATTCACGAATCAAATCTTCCGGAGCTATTTTTATCTGAAGTCCCCGTACACCGGCACTTACATAAATATACGGAAATTGTTGGCTGGTTTCATGAATATAAGTAGGAAAATGCTTTTTCATACCGATCGGCGAACAACCTCCCCGGATATATCCGGTAAGTGGCAGAAGTTCTTTTACGGGAATCAACTCGCACTTCTTGTTACCCGAAGCTTTAGCTGCCAGTTTCAAATCAACTTCATGTTCTCCCGGAATGACACAGACAAAATATCCGCTTTTATCGCCGTGCAGAACAAGCGTTTTAAAGACCTGCTCGATATTCTCTCCTAAACTTGCTGCCACATGAACAGCACTCAAGTCGTTTTCATCTACTTCGTAGGGAATTAATTCATAGGCTATCTTAGCTTTATCTAACAGCCGTGCGGCATTTGTTTTATTGATTTTCATTTTCGTTGTATTTATAAGTTCTATATCTGATAAATGATATGATAAGTGCCAACTCATCGAAGATTGTCCGATAAGTTGGCACTCTATGATTTAAATTAGAGACCCAGCTCTTCGCGAAGAAACTTAGGTGTATATCCTTTAGGGCTCTTCGCAACTTCTTCCGGTGTTCCGTAACTAAGGAGTTCTCCCCCGCCCTTACCACCTTCAGGGCCCATATCGATAATATAATCCGCCATTTTAATCACATCCAGATTGTGCTCGATGACGATAACAGTATTACCTTTATCTACAAGCTTATTCAATACTCCCATCAATACACGGATATCTTCAAAATGAAGTCCGGTAGTCGGTTCGTCAAGGATATAAAGAGTTTTGCCCGTATCTCTTTTCGATAGCTCCGTTGCCAGTTTCACACGCTGGCTTTCTCCGCCGGAAAGAGTGGTAGAAGATTGCCCCAGTTTTATATATCCGAGTCCGACATCCTGCAAGACTTTAATCTTATTCAAGATTTGCGGCACATTTTCAAAGAATTCCACAGCACGGTTGATCGTCATGTCAAGTACATCGGCAATTGATTTTCCCTTGAAACGCACTTCCAGTGTTTCCCGGTTATAACGTTTACCGTGACAAACCTCACAAGGCACATATACATCAGGAAGAAAATTCATTTCAATCGTCTTATAACCATTTCCCGTACATGCTTCACAACGCCCACCTGCAACATTAAAGGAGAAACGTCCCGGTTTATAACCGCGAATCTTAGCTTCCGGCAGACCCACAAACAGGTTACGGATATCAGAAAACACACCGGTATAAGTCGCAGGATTGGAGCGTGGCGTACGTCCCAAAGGTGATTGATCCACATCTACTACCTTATCTATATTTTCCAACCCTTCAATCGAATCGTATTCCAAAGGATCTTGTAAAGAACGATAGAATTTCTGTGAAAGAATCGGCTGCAAAGTTTCATTAATCAAGGTGGATTTTCCACTTCCTGATACACCAGTTACGCAAATCAGTTTACCCAACGGAAATTCAACATCTACATTCTTCAGGTTATTCCCCTTCGCTCCTTTCAGCCAGATAGATTTCCCATTTCCTTTTCTACGCTTGGCAGGGATTTCTATCTTCATCTTGCCATTCAGATATTGCGAAGTCATTGTATCTGTATTCAGCATCTCCTGCGGGGTTCCGGCGAAAACGACTTCGCCTCCGAGACGTCCGGCTTTCGGACCCATATCGATGACATAATCGGCAGCCAGCATCATATCCTTATCATGTTCCACTACAATCACGGAGTTCCCCATGTCGCGGAGTTCTTTCAACGAGTTGATAAGACGCAGATTATCACGCTGATGCAGACCGATACTCGGCTCGTCGAGAATATAAAGTACATTCACTAATTGCGAACCAATCTGTGTAGCCAAGCGGATACGCTGACTCTCACCACCGGAAAGACTAACAGAGCTACGATTCAATGCCAGATAATCCAGACCCACGTCCAGCAAGAACTTCAAACGTGTGCGAATCTCTTTCAGAATCTCCACCGATATTTTCTTCTGCTTATCGGACAGGAACTCATCCACCTTCATCAACCAGTCGTATAACTCGTTGATATCCATATTCGCCAACTCATTGATATTCTTATCATGGATACGAAAATGCAAAGCTTCTTTATTCAAACGAGCCCCTTTACATTCGGGACAAACCGTTGTTTTGGCAAATTGTTCCGCCCATTTCTGTGCTGTTGCAGAAGCATCCTTTTCCTGCAACATCTGAATATACTTCACCACTCCTTCGTAAGTAACAAAGTAATCGGAGGAAGTACCGATCAGCGAACTCTTGATTTTAATCCGTTCGTCAGAACCGTACAAGACTTCATCAATCGCATCGTCCGGCAACTCCTTTATCGGAGTTTTCAGTGTTGCGTCGTACTTCTCGAGCAAAGCACCGATTTGCCAGAAAATCATCGCATTCTTATATTTTCCCAAAGGTGCTATCGCTCCTTCATAAATGGAAAGTTCACGATCGGGAATCACTTTGTCCACATCAATCTGATTGACTACTCCCAATCCCTTACACTTCGGACATGCCCCTTGCGGTGAATTGAATGAGAAGTTATGCGGAGCCGGTTCACGATAAGACAATCCGGTGACAGGACACATGAGCCGCTTACTATAATGACGGATGCTTTCAGACTGGGCATCCAGAATCATCATCAACCCATCTCCCTGGCGCATAGCGGTTGCCACACTCTGTTTCAAGCGCCGGTCATCTTTCTCCGCTACCACTAATTTATCAATAACCACTTCTACATCGTGATTTTTATAGCGGTCGAGTTTCATGCCATGCGTTATTTCACGCACTTCACCGTCCACCCGTACATACAGGTATCCTTTTTTACGTATTTGTTCGAAAAGTTCCCTGTAATGTCCCTTACGTGAACGAACTAGCGGAGCCAGCAGATATATTTTCTTTCCTTTATAATCTTTCAGAATCAAGTCCAGAATCTGCTCTTCGGTATATTTCACCATCTCCTCACCCGACAGATACGAATAAGCCACTCCAGCACGGGCATACAGCAAACGGAGATAATCATATATCTCCGTAGTCGTTCCTACGGTAGAACGGGGATTTTTATTCGTTGTTTTCTGTTCTATGGAGATAACCGGACTCAAACCAGTTATCTTATCGACATCCGGACGTTCCAGATTGCCCAAGAAGTTACGGGCATACGCTGAAAAAGTTTCGATATAACGACGCTGTCCTTCGGCAAAAATCGTATCGAAGGCTAAAGAAGATTTTCCACTACCGCTCAATCCCGTGATAACAGTCAAACTGTTACGGGGAATTTCGGCATCAATATCCTTTAAATTGTGCACGCGCGCACCGTACACATTAATATATTCTGTTTCCTGCATATTCATATCCTTCCATAAATGTTGCAAAATTAATGTTTCCGCCCGAAATATGCTCCTAAAAAAGCACAATATTATTTTCTTAACTCAAATCTTATGAAGATATAGGGCATTATTTGTACCTTTGTTCCTTGATTTCAAGAACCAATAGTTATAATTTGATGAAACCGATAAACCGTATATTCTTATTTCTGCTTTTTATAAGCGTTTCATATGCTATCAGTTATGCACAGGAAAACCAATCATATTTCTTGCATACCATCGAAAAAGGACAAAGTTTATACTCCATCTCCAAGATGTATAATGTCACTACATCAGACATCATACGTCTGAATCCGGGCTGTGACGAAAAGATCTATGCCGGACAGACAATCAAAATCCCTACGGGAAAAGAGAGTCAGAAGGGAGAAACATTCCATACAATTCAAGCCGGAGAAACACTATACAAACTGACAACCATGTATAATGTATCCGCCAAAGATATTTGTGAAGCAAACCCCGGTTTGAGTGCCGAAAATTTCCGTATCGGACAGGTTATCCTGATTCCACAGAAAAAAGAAGAGCAAACTGCTACTGCAACTCAAACGCCTACCGAACAGACCACCATTCAAGGTCCTGTTGTTCCGAAATGCAAGGATATGCATAAGGTAAAACGCAAAGAGACTATTTTTAGCGTGAGCCGTGAATATGGAATCAGCGAGCAGGAGTTAATTGCAGCTAACCCGGAACTGAAAAAAGGCATGAAAAAGGGACAATTCCTTTGCATCCCTTACCCGGTAGCAACGACCGTGCAACCTACACAGAAGGAAGATCCTTACGCTATTCCTCCCAGCAATAGCGAGCTTTTCCGCAAAAGTAAAGAGACTCCCCAAAAGCTGTCTACCATTAAAGCAGCCTTATTGTTGCCTTTCCAGGAAGACAAACGCATGGTGGAATACTACGAAGGTTTCCTGATGGCAGTAGACAGTCTGAAACGTACAGGTATTTCTCTTGATCTATATGTATATGATTGTGGAAAAGATGTTTCTACATTAAATACAATTCTTGCCAAGAACGAGATGAAAAGTATGAATATCATCTTCGGTCCGATGCATCAGAATCAAATAAAGCCATTGTCCGACTTCGCAGAGAAGAACGACATACGCCTGGTGATTCCTTTCTCTCAAAAAGGAGAAGAGGTATTCAACAACCCGGCTGTTTATCAGATCAATACGCCTCAATCTTACTTATATTCAGAAGTTTACGAGCACTTCACCCGTCAATTTCCCAATGCAAACGTTATCTTCATAGAACCGGCGAGCGTTGATAAGGAGAAAGCGGAATTTATCAGCGGCTTGAAACAAGAGTTGAAAAGTAAAGGAATTCCAATGAGAACCGTCAGTGAAAGCGCAACGAAAGAAACGTTGAAAGCAGCGCTCCGCAGTGATAAAGAAAACATCTTTATTCCGACATCAGGCAACAACGTCTTACTAATTAAGATACTTCCTCAACTGACGCTGTTAGTCAGAGAGAATCCTGCAGAGAATATTCATCTGTTCGGCTATCCGGAATGGCAGACCTATACCAGAGATCATCTGGAAAACTTCTTTGAATTGGATGTATATTTCTATTCTTCATTCTATACGAATACGTTGTTCCCGGCAGCTGTGCAGTTTACCAATGCTTACCATAAATGGTATAGCAAAGATTTGGCAAGCAAATACCCTAATTACGCAATGCTGGGTTTTGACACCGGCTTCTTCTTCCTGAAAGGATTATCGCTTTATGGCTCGGAACTGGAAAACAATCTGCCTAAAATGAACCTGACTCCTATCCAGACCGGATTCAAATTCGAGCGTGTAAACAACTGGGGAGGATTTATTAATAAAAAGGTGTTCTTCATACGTTTCACTAAGAATTTTGAATTAGTAAAACTTGACTTCGAATAATACGAAAATGATAAAGATAAAACCATTTTTGATCGCAACACTCCTACTTACAGGATTTACCCTTCCTGCTGTCGCTCAAATCGGAGAAGCACGAAGCAATTTATCGGTAGGTATCAATGGAGGTGTCAATTTAAACAGTGTTTCTTTTACTTCTAGTATCAAGCAAAATAGCCTGATGGGAATTACCGGAGGTTTGACAGCACGTTATATATCCGAGAAGTATTTTGCTATGATTTGTGGTGCACAAATCGAGCTCAATATATCGCAACGAGGTTGGGATGAGTTATTTGAAATAACAACAACTAATGCAGATGGATATGAGGTAACAGAAAAGGACCCTAGTAAAACTTATACTCGCAAAATGACCTATCTTGATATTCCTTTTCTTGCCCATTTGGCCTTTGGGAAAGATAGAGGATTGCAAGCATTTATAAATCTAGGTCCCCAAATCGGATTCCTAATTAGCGAATCAGAAACAATGAAAGGTATAGATATGAATGATGTGAGAACTAATAGTCCCCAGAAAGCCGTGTACGGAGTTAAGATTCAAAATAAATTTGACTATGGTATTGCCGGTGGCGGGGGCGTAGAACTTAGAACAAAGAAAGCAGGTAGCTTCATTGTTGAAGGTCGCTATTACTTTGCCTTGTCCGATTTTTACAGCACTACAAAGAAAGATTTTTTTGCCCGTGCAGCACACAGTACAATTACCATAAAGCTCACATATTTATTTGATTTGAAGAAATAATCCCTCTTTCAAGGAGGAAGAGATTAAAACCTCTTATTTAAAAATCCTATTCACAACGAACTAAAAAAATCCCCACTAACTCTAAACGAATTAGTGGGGATTTCTATTTCTGGGAGCTTTAGCCCTTTTTATCGCAATCTATCCGCAGCTTTTACCATCACCTCATCCCGTCCAATAGCACGGATAGCCAGTATGTTCAGGATGATAGAAACAAGCGGCAAACACAATGCCCAGCCTATACGGAACATATTTTCATCATTCTTCAATGCAAAATAAAAAGCAAGGGAAGCAATGTAATAACCTACCAATAATAAGCTATTGAAAATTGTCATACGAATCTGCAACATACGGTTCTTATACAAAAAGATAGTAGCCACAGCCACAATGGTGCTAACCATCAGAATTCCGAATAAACCCCATGTAGACTGGATAACACCGTTTACTTCCAATCCTAATGCCTTAAAAGGATGTTCTCCCATCGCATCAATGAAGTAGCCCATCGGCAAACACATGGCTGTAATCAGCAATCCTACAACAATCAATAAATAAACAGTTTGAATTCGTTGAATCATAAGTATTCTAAATAGTAGTTGAGTTAAACAATAATAGCCAAGCAATAAGGAGCAGGGATCATCATCCCACTTACTACTTGACTATCAAATTCTTCGTCAGAAAATAAATTACTGAAGTTTTTCTTTCTCCTTAGCCGGATTTCTATAATATATTTTCCCTTCGATGTATTCTTGCGTAGCAATCAAGTCCGGTTTCGGCAATTTCTCATAATAACGAGAAATTTCGATTTGCTCTCTATTTTCAAACACTTCTTCCAAATTGTCATTGTAAGAAGCAAACTCTGCCAGTTTCTTAGAAAGATCGTTTTTGATTTCTACACTGATCTGATTAGCACGCTTACCAATAATGGCAACTGTTTCATAAACATTACCTGTATCAGCACAGAGTTCCATCATGTCACGGGTTACTGTTGTAGCAGGAGCATTCGTTTTTTTGTAGTCCATAAATCTATTTAAATTTAGTCTTTAATTACTTTTTGTGATTCATTGAATATCTTCTCGGCTTCTTTCAAATATTTACTTTCAGGAAATTCATTCTTAAAAGCGTAATATTCATCAATCGTTTCGCGGTAACGATCCATCTTCTTGTCCTCAACGCTAAAGATAGCCATTTCGTGTCTTGCACGCAGAACCAAAATGGAAAGTTCTTCACGATAATCAGTATAAGGATAATCCTTCAATGCATTTTGAGCTGTGATTACACAAGACTCATAGTTATTACCTAAATAATTACCCAGATTATAATATAGCCTTGCTGAATAAAGCTCTTTCAAAACCAGTTTATCCTGTAAAGCAAAAATCATATCCTGTGCTTCCTGCTTCTTTGTGCTGTTCGGGAAATACTCCATGAACATCTGCAATTGCTGGATAGCCTGATAAGTGCTTGACTGATCCAAACGTGGTTCCGGAGTATCCAGGAATAAAGCCTTACCTGCATGGAAACGTGCCAATTCGGTAAAAGTACCACGAGGATATGTATTGAAATAGGTGATAAATGTCTGGGCTGCTGTCTGATAATCTTTCTGATTATAGTAGCTCATTCCCAACATATACAAAGATTCTTCCGCTTTATCGGTTCCTTTCAGAATGGTTATCAACTCATTCAGCAACGTAGCTGAACGATTATACTGTCCCTTCGCAAAATAGTTTTTGGCGGCTTCGTACTTGTATTCGTAATCGGTGCTTTTCAGCAATTTATTATACTCCCCACATGATGTAAGAGTAGCCGCCGCAAGCAAAGTTATAATGATATTTTTCTTCATCCTATTTAAAAATAATGCGCAAAGTTACTTATTCGCTGGGAATTTAGCAATTAATCTGTGTTTTTTAATACATAAAAGGCGTTAAACATCGACAAAAGGAGAGAAAATGACGTCGAATTACAAACGACAAACTATAAACAGCAGATTATAAACGAATCACAATAGTGACGGTATGTGTTCGGGATAGTGACGGTATCGTTGGCATATACCGTCGCTATCTTCACCGGATAGCGTCACTATATTTATAGTAAAAACGGTAAGCAATTGCGTTGTCCCTGAATTGGATAACACAACTGTTTACCGTTCATTATTTATTGCTCACTGTTATATTTACAGTTTATACAAGTCACTTGCAGCCAGTAAATCGACTTTCTTTTCTTTCAATACCTCGATACACTTATCCAGATTGCTGGGGCGAATCACTACATTTGCAATATGGTTATTGGCAAACGAATACATATATTCAATAAATACACCCTCTTCTGATAAATATCCCAGCACTTTTGCCAAAGCACCCGGCACATTGGGACAGCTTATACCTACTACATCAGTCACATTCACTGCAAAATGATTATCTTTTAAAGCTTTGTATGCTCTATCCGGATCGGATACAATTCCACGCAAAATACCAAAATCAGCATTTTCGGCAATGCACAAGGCAGAAAGATTGATATTTTCTTTCGCCAGCACTTCAGTCACTTCCGTCAAACGGCCTGACTTATTTTCCAAAAAAATAGAAAGTTGTTTTGCTACCATATTTATTAAAGTATTAAATAATAAGTATTAAGTATTAGGTAACAAGCATTAGGTATTAGGTAACAAGTATTACCGTAGTTCCAAGATCACCCGCATGGTCAATACTTAATACTTAATACCTAATACTTATTTACATTTTTCTGTTATCAATTACACGTTTCGCTTTACCTACGCTGCGTTCAATGCTGCGAGGCTCTACCAGTTTCACGTTGACTCCCAGTCCGAGTACGCTTTGCAAACGTCCTCCCAGTTTCTTCTTCAAAGCCAGCATTTTGTTGATCTCATCCGAATAGAATTCCGGACGTACTTCAACCTGGAGTTCCATTGTATCGGTATTGTTTTCACGACCCACTATCAACAAATAATGCGGTTCAAACTCTTCCATTTCAAGAATGACTGATTCAATCTGCGTCGGGAATACATTCACACCGCGGATAATCAACATATCATCACTACGTCCCAAAATACGATCCATACGTACCAATGTACGGCCACAGGAGCATTTATCATGATGCAAAGCCGTCAAATCACGCGTACGGTAACGCAGCAACGGCATACCCTCTTTGGTTAAATGAGTGAATACCAGTTCGCCCGTTTGACCGGATTCCACCGGTTGCAATGTATTCGGGTCGATGATTTCCGGGAAGTAATGGTCTTCATTCAAGTGAGTCCCGTGCTGACATTCGCACTCGTACCCGACACCCGGTCCGGCAATCTCACTCAATCCATAAATATCGTATGCTTTGATTCCCAACTTTTCTTCTATCTCATGACGCATATTTTCCGTCCAGGGTTCTGCACCGAAAGCACCGACTTTCAGTTTGAATTCTTCACGTGGTAAACCGGAATCTTTGATAGCATCTGCCAGATAAAGCGCATAGGAAGGAGTACAACAAAGCACTGTCGATCCGAAATCGTGCATCAAGGTTATCTGTTTTTCCGTGTTGCCACTGGACATCGGAATAACAGAAGCACCGATATTTTCGGCTCCTGCATGTGCTCCCAATCCTCCCGTAAACAGTCCGTATCCATAAGATACCTGAAAAATATCAGAACGTCCCGCTCCATAAGCGGTAAAAGCACGCGATATACATTCCGCCCATGAAGCCAAGTCCTTACGGGTATATCCGACAACCGTGGGTTTTCCGGTTGTTCCGGAAGAAGCATGAATACGTACAATCTGGCTCATCGGCACGGCACAAAGTCCGAACGGATAATTATCTCTTAAATCATGTTTCGTGGTAAACGGCAGTTTTACAATATCATCAATCGTATTGATGTCATCGGGAGTAATCCCCATTTCCTGCATCTTCTTTCGATAGAAAGGTGTATTGTGATAGACGTAATCTACAATTTTCTTGAGTCGTATGCTTTGAATCTTGCGAAGACTTTCGCGGTCCATACACTCAATGCTCTCATTCCAAATCATGTGTTTCCGGTATTACTAGTTGTATGAATCTGTTTTTTGATATTAATATGTTGCAAAGTAAAGGATTTATTTGGAAAAATGATTTGTTATCTCGATTATTTTACCGAATATTGCTCCACTTTTTAGGATTTAACTATGAATTATGAACTAACATCAGCTTACAAACCTACCGGAGATCAGCCGGAAGCTATAACACAACTTACTGAAGGGGTACTTCAGGGAGTTCCCGCACAGACTTTATTGGGAGTGACCGGGTCGGGAAAAACATTTACCATTGCCAATGTAATCGCCAATATCAATAAACCCACCTTGATTTTGAGCCATAACAAAACACTGGCTGCCCAGCTATATAGTGAGTTTAAAGGATTTTTCCCCAATAATGCGGTAGAATATTACGTTTCTTACTATGATTATTACCAGCCGGAAGCTTATCTGCCGAGCAGTGATACATATATAGAAAAGGACCTCGCCATCAATGACGAAATCGACAAGCTCCGACTCGCTACCACTTCCGCCCTACTCTCCGGGCGAAAAGACGTGGTAGTGGTTTCTTCGGTATCTTGTATCTACGGTATGGGAAATCCTTCGGACTTCTACAAAAATGTCATCGAAATAGAACGGGGACGGATGATGGACCGCAATGTGTTTCTACGTCGTTTGGTAGACAGCTTGTATGTCCGCAATGATATTGACTTGAACCGTGGAAATTTCCGGGTCAAGGGCGACACGGTGGATATTTATCTGGCTTATACCGACAACCTGCTCCGTATCACCTTCTGGGGAGATGAGATTGACGGTATCGAAGAGGTAGACCCCATCACAGGAGTCACTATCGCGCCATTTGACGCCTATAAGATTTATCCGGCCAACCTGTTCATGACTACCAAAGAGGCTACTCTCCGCGCTATTCATGAAATAGAGGATGATTTGACCAAGCAAGTAGCTTTCTTCGAATCTATCGGCAAAGAATACGAGGCCAAGCGATTGTATGAGCGAGTAACTTACGATATGGAGATGATCCGGGAATTGGGACATTGTTCCGGAATTGAGAATTACTCCCGTTATTTCGACGGCCGTGCTGCCGGTACCCGCCCCTATTGTTTGCTCGATTTCTTTCCGGATGATTTCCTGATCGTTATCGACGAAAGCCACGTGAGCGTACCCCAAATCCGTGCAATGTATGGGGGAGACCGTGCGCGAAAAATCAATCTTGTGGAATATGGTTTCCGATTGCCTGCCGCTATGGACAACCGCCCGTTGAAATTCGAAGAGTTTCAGGAGATGGCAAAACAAGTAATCTACGTCAGTGCTACACCGGCGGATTATGAATTGATTCAATCGGAAGGTATCGTCGTGGAACAGGTGATTCGTCCTACCGGTCTGCTTGATCCTATCATCGAAGTGCGTCCGAGTCTCAATCAGATTGACGATTTAATGGAAGAAATCCAGCTCCGTATTGAAAAGGAAGAACGCGTACTCGTCACTACACTAACCAAACGAATGGCAGAAGAACTGGCAGAATATCTTCTCAATAATAATGTGAGATGTACCTATATCCATAGTGATGTCGACACACTGGAACGTGTGAAGATTATGGATGATCTCCGGCAAGGAGTTTATGACGTACTTATCGGGGTGAACCTGCTTCGTGAGGGTCTCGACCTTCCGGAAGTGTCTCTCGTCGCTATCCTCGATGCAGACAAAGAAGGATTCCTCCGCTCCCACCGTTCGTTGACACAAACTGCGGGACGTGCCGCGCGTAATGTGAACGGTAAGGTAATCATGTATGCTGATAAGATGACGGATAGCATGAAACTGACGATTGATGAAACGAACCGTCGCCGCGAAAAGCAGTTGGCATATAATGAGGCAAACGGAATTACCCCGCAACAGATTAAAAAGGCCAGAAACTTGTCTGTATTCGGCAATGCAAAAGAGGCAGATGAACTGTTGAAAGAAAGACATGCTTATATAGAACCTTCTACTCCGAATATCGCCGCAGATCCGGTAGTGCAGTATATGAGTAAAGCGCAAATGGAAAAGAGTATCGAGCGTACCCGCAAACTGATGCAGGAAGCAGCCAAGAAACTCGAATTTATCGAAGCCGCACAATATCGTGACGAATTATTGAAACTGGAGGACTTGATGAAAGAGAAATGGGGATAAAATTTCCCCATTGTTCACCTATCATAGCCTGATTGTTAAGGGTTGAAACTCTTAACAAACCTGTAACTTCGTATTTAGTCTATTAATTAGTGTTATAAAAACACCTGTTAAGGGCTGATAATTTGCAAAGTTACCGGAATCCCGTATCTTTGCACTGTGTTTTTCATAGTATTAGATTTAAGGTTAACAAAGGTTGGAGCAAGGCGTTGCTCCTTTTTTTTATGTCTATACGCCTCAGCTGGAAAGATATAACGGAAACTCTCTAAAGAATAAATAAGGAGGATTGCAGATATAGACTGATCGTTCATTACGACTGAATCTATTCCTGCAATCCTCCCCATTTTTTATAGTTGGATTTCCTACTTCAAGTGATGATAAATCAAAGCGCCTTCTCTATGGCATTTTTAATCAACGGTTCCATAATATCATATCCCTCGCTCGTCGGATGAACTCCATCTTTAGTATATTGAGGATTCAAGGCCTGGTTTTCGTCAACCACCATTGCTTTGTAATAATTAACAAACGGAATTTTATTTGCTTTTGCATAAGCCTCTATCCGGTCATTTAAAGATTTAATTTTCTGCGGAGCATCTTTTATTTCCATTCTCCACTTAAATGCTGCAGCAGGCAATACGGAAGTCAAAATTACTTTTATTTTATTCGCTTTCGCCAGTTCCGCCATAGAAACGATGTTTCCGAATGTATAATCTTCATTATAAGCTTGTGTATTTTCAGCGACATCATTTGTTCCGGCATTAATCACCACTAAAGCAGGAGAAAGATTAATCACATCTTCCCGAAAACGTAACAAGAATTGATAGGAAGTCTGCCCACTGATTCCACGGCCAATGTAACCATTTGATTTGAAAAAATCCGGATGAGTCCTTACCCATCCTTCCGTAATGGAATTTCCCATAAAAATAACCCGTTTGTCTTTCTTTGTCGCTTGTGGAAGTGCAGCATTTTCTTTTGAATAACGACGTAGATTAGCAAAATCATTTTTCTGTGCATAGCTTTCTCCTATCGAGAAACTCAAGCAAACAACAGCCAATAATATCCATTGGCCCCATCTTCTTTTATCCATGTTTATATTAAGTATTAGTAATATAATATTTTATGCAAAGATAAAAAAAACTCCATATATAGGCATCCAAAACAACAAATAACCGTTAAGTCGAAGGAGTTTTTTCTTAATCTATGTTATATAACATGCGTTTTTTCTTGGATTATTTGCTAATTCCATAGCAGTCCGTATCTTTGCACTGTGTTTTTCATAGTATTAGATTTAAGGTTAACAAAGGTTGGAGCAAGGCGTTGCTCCTTTTTTTATGTCTATATGCTTGATTTCCTAAAAAAGAATGGTATTTTTGTAAAGTCACAATTATTATCCGAAACATGAAACGCAAACTACTTTATACCACTCTAATAATAGCTATCCTGTGTGTAATCAGCATAATTGTATGTAACAGGACAATCAAGAAACACACAGTCTCCAAACTATATACGGAAGTAAATACTATCCCCTCCAACAATGTAGGATTACTTCTCGGAACTTCTCCCAAGTTGAAAAATGGAAATAACAATTTATATTTCGATTATCGGATTCTTGCAACAGTAGAGTTATATAAAGCCGGAAAAATTAAATATATCCTCATCAGCGGCGATAACCGTAAAGAGGATTACAATGAACCGGAAGAAATGAAGAAAGCACTCATGCAAAAAGGTATTCCTGAAAAATCCATTTATTTAGATTATGCCGGATTCCGGACTCTCGACTCTGTTGTACGTGCCAAAGAAGTGTTTGGACAAAATCGTCTGACCATCATCTCCCAACGTTTCCATAACGAACGAGCGATCTATCTTGCAGAGAAAAATGGAATAGACGCCATCGGGTACAACGCCCAAAATGTAAATGCTTATGCCGGACTGAAAACTAACATCCGGGAATTACTCGCAAGAGTCAAAATGTTCATAGATTTAGGTATAGATAAACAACCTCATTTCTTGGGAGAGAAAATAATAATTGAATAAGCGAGATATCTCCGATGCATGGAAGTGAGTTTAACATATCCTGAATAAAAAGTGATATACGTTTCTTTATTCCCAAATATAACTCTACCTTTACTGAAAAATCAGAATATGGCAAAGATTACAGTTCAGAAAACAGATGCCAATGCTGTTATTGCCAACTGGCTACGTAATAGAATGACCATTGAATACTTAGGATTATGGGAGATATTGTACAACCCCCATTTTAAACCCCTCGAATTCGAGGGGTTTAAAAAAGAAGCAGGACTAAATGCGTTTACTCTTTCCCCTCAAGATAGACTCATCAAATTAAATCAAATAGCAATTCAACAAATGAACATATTAGAAGATATTAAAAATAAAAAGTTATTGAAATAATTTATGGAACAACAAATTCAACTCAACGATCACAACAAGCAGGAATACCCTCCTATGCATACAGCAGAGCATTTACTCAATGCCACCATGGTGAAAACCTTTGGCTGCCCACGTTCTCGCAATGCCCACATCGAAAGAAAAAAAAGCAAATGTGACTATATACTTTCGTCATGTCCGACAGCGGAACAAATCCAGTCTATTGAAGATAGAGTGAACGAGGTAATCAGTCAGAACCTACCTGTGACTGTTGAGTTTATGACTCATGAACAGGCCAAAGATATTGTAGATTTAAGTAAGCTACCTGCCGATGCAAGCGAAACTCTTCGCATTGTCCGCATTGGAGATTATGATGCCTGCGCCTGCATCGGATTGCATGTATCCCATACTTCTGAAGTGGGTACCTTCAAAATCATTAGTTATGATTATGACGAAGAAAGGCAAACACTAAGAATAAGGTTCAAACTGATCGAGAAGAAGTAAACAGGTTATCAAATTAATATCTATCTTATATAAAATAAATAAAAACAGGATACATTTTGTCATTTATATTGCAAAAATGACATTATAAAAATGACAAATAGACAATTTTAGTCTCTAAAATCTCTTGGCATAAGGTTTGCATTTATAGAAGCGAACAACGGTTCGAGAGCGGACGATGGAAGGCGGGATAACCGATACCATCGGAAGTGAAAATGCCGAAGTTCTAAATTTATTAATTGAATGTTTAACTTAAAGATAGGAGACTAAAATTATGATGCCTGTTAGAAGAACTCAAAGTTGGTTACCAAGTATCTTTAATGATTTCTTTGATAACGATTGGATGGTAAAAGCAAATGCTACTGCACCTGCAATTAATGTTTTGGAAACAGAAAAAGAGTACAAAGTGGAATTGGCTGCTCCTGGTATGACGAAGGATGATTTCAATGTTCGCATTGATGAAGACAACAACCTCGTTATCAGCATGGAGAAGAAGACTGAAAACAAGGAGGAAAAGAAAGACGGTCGCTATCTGCGTCGCGAATTCTCATACTCTAAGTTCCAGCAAACAATGATTCTACCGGACAATGTGGACAAAGAAAAAATTGCTGCATCCGTAGAACATGGTGTTTTAAACATCGAACTTCCGAAACTCTCTGAAGAAGAAGTGAAGAAGCCCAATCGGCAAATCGAAATAAAGTAATACGGTAACCACTTGCTGTTCACCGGAAACGGTGATAAGAAGTAATAAAACAGCTCTTTCCCTGAAAAGGAAACGAGCTGTTTTTATATTATTATCCTTAGTTATTCTTCCGATAACTAATCACTGCCCAACTATTAAACACTACTGCAAAAAACAACAATACTCCAAACTGCGGCAGTAAATCAAAGAAACCACTCCCCTTCAAATACACCATTCGCATCACTTCCATAAAATACCTCAAAGGATTGAGCCTGGTAATTATTTGAGCCCATTCCGGCATACTGCTAATAGGAGTAAACAAACCACTTATCAAAATTACAACCAACAAACAGAACCACATAACAAACATAGATTGTTGCATCGTTGCCGAGTAGTTGGAAATAACAAGTCCGAAACCGGACATTACCAAAACGAAAAGAACTGCGAAAAAGTAAATCAATAGAAAATGACCGACTGGCACTATGCCATAAATTAACCAAGCTAATATGAAACATACAGTCAGCACGACAAAACCAATCAACCAGTAAGGCAAGAGCTTTGCCAAAATAAAGACAAATTTCGAAACCGGAGTCACATTAATCTGCTCGATTGTTCCTACTTCCTTCTCACTAACTATATTCAATGCAGGCAAGAAGCCACAAATCAAAGTCAATAACATGACCATCAATGCCGGAATCATATAGAGTTTATAATTCAGATTCGGATTAAACACCCCTTGCGTATCAATGCCTATCGAAGGGAAAGCACCGGAGACTGTAGCAGTTGCAGGATATTCAGAACGCAGTTCGGCTGCATAATCATTAACAATAGAAGATAGATACGAACTCCCCAGCCCTCCTTTTGTTCCATTCACGGCATTGGCTGCTATCAGTATGTGGGCATCTTCTCCATTCATCCAATCCCGTTCCAGATGCCTCGGAATTTCCATCACAATATCCGCCGTTCCAATTTCAATATTCCGTAGGCCTTCTTCATACGAAGCCGGCACTTCCACCAGACGGAAATAGGTAGAGGCGGCAATCTTATTGACTAAACGTTGTGAAACAGCCGAATGGTCATTATCCACAATATTCAGCTGTATATTCTTGATTTCCAGATTTACCGCCCAAGGCATCAGCAGCATAATCATGCATGGAAATACAAGAATCAATTTCGGAAGAAACGAATTGCGAAGCAATTGTTTAAACTCTTTTTCTATCAGGAACTTTATCATAAATAATTCTTCCATTTATCAATCTGCCCATTAGCACACTGTATAGTATTCATGCAGCCAATTGGCATATCGACATATTATTCCAATCTATACTTAAATTTCTTGATACTGATCGTAATAAGTACCGTCGCCATCAATAACGAGATACCAATCTCTTTATACACCAATGCAACTGGTACTCCTTCAATCATCAGTTTACGCACAGCCTGTATATACCAACGTGCCGGAAGTATATCCGAGATCCATTGAAGTATCACCGGCATACTCTCTATAGGGAAAATCATGCCCGATAAAAGCATTGTGGGCATCATCAGCATCAATCCGGAAACCAGCATGGCCGCAACCTGTGTACGTGTGACCGATGAAATCAATAAGCCCAATGCCAAGGATACGAAGATAAACAGCAAAGATACGGTGATTAACCAGAACAAACTTCCTACCACCGGAACATCCAACACAAAGACCGAAAGCAAAAGGATCGTTATCAGATTGACAAACGACAGCACAAAATAAGGTACAGCCTTTGCCAAAATAATAAATAGCGGCTTCACAGGTGAAACCAATAATACTTCCATCGTACCTGTTTCTTTCTCACGAACAATGGAAATCGAGGTCATCATGGCGCAAATCAGCATCAGGATCAGGCCCATCACTCCCGGAACAAAGTTATAAGCACTCTTCATCTGCGGGTTGTAGAGCAATTTGATATCAGGAGTCAGGCGGGCAGCCGACATATTCGGGGGAATCATCTCCTGGCCTACCATAGAAACGATTCCTGTCGCATAATTAACTTGCGAAGTCGACATATTGGGATCTGTTGCATCTACTATCAGCTGTACACGAGCATCACCCGTATAGAGATCATCCGCAAACCGTTCGCTAAAGACAATCGCCATATCAACTTCATTCTTTAGGAAAGCAGCTTCCATTTCCTGGGGCGAATGAAAACGTGCAGTAACGGTGAAATACTCACTGGCATCCAAACGATCAATTATTTTTCGCGTTACCACATCATTAGAAGGATCGAGCACCGCCAACCGAACATTCTTCACTTCCGTAGTGATAGCAAAACCGAATAGAATAATTTGCACGACAGGCATCCCCAACAAAATCAGCATGGTTCGCCGGTCACGGAAAATATGATAAAACTCTTTCTTTATAAAAGCTATAAACTGTCTCATAATCAATCTGCTTTGCGCACCGCACCGCGGGCTAATTTCTGAAAAACGTCATCCATCGTTTCCGCACCGAATTGTTGTTTCAGACGGGCAGGTGTATCAAGTGCTTTTATCTGACCGTCTACCATGATAGATATCCGGTTGCAATATTCCGCTTCATCCATATAATGGGTAGTGACAAATACGGTAATACCCTGATCGGCTGCCTGATAGATCAATTCCCAGAACTGCCTTCTCGTAGCAGGGTCTACTCCGCCGGTCGGCTCATCCAGAAAAACGATTCTCGGTTCATGGAATATTGATACTGAAAAAGCCAATTTCTGTTTCCATCCCACCGGAAGGCTCTTCACCAGAGTATCCCGTTCGGCTGTAAGCTCCAAACGATCCAACAATTCTTCTGTCTTCCGTTCTATCTCCTGTTCCTTCATGCCATAAATTCCGGCAAACAGACGGATATTCTCCCACACTTTCAGGTCTTCATATAGCGAAAACTTTTGGCTCATATAACCGATATTTTTCTTTACTTGTTCGGCCTCCCGGTAAATGTCATATCCTGCCACCTTTCCGATGCCTGATGTCGGTTTACTTAATCCGCAAAGCATACGCATAGCTGTCGTC
Organism: Bacteroides celer; assembly: GCF_002632415.2. Taxonomy (NCBI): domain Bacteria; kingdom Pseudomonadati; phylum Bacteroidota; class Bacteroidia; order Bacteroidales; family Bacteroidaceae; genus Bacteroides; species Bacteroides celer. Next base: position 3,430,366 of record NZ_CP178209.1, read on the forward strand.
TTTCCTGCTCCATTAGCACCCAGAAAGCCAAATATCTCGCCCCGGTTCACCTGAAAGGAGATATGATCTACTGCGGTAAAATCTCCAAAACACTTTGTCAACTGCTTCACTTCAATGACCGGAGCTACTTCATGCTTCACTTCCTCCCGCTCCAAGGAAGGAGGGCAAAGGATAGACGCAAATTGATGAAGAATACGTTCGGGAGTATCAATGCCATGAATCTGTCCATGATTGATGAAAGCAATCCGGTCACATTGCCGAGCCTCATCCATAATGGGAGTAGAAACGACAATGGTAATACCCTGTTCACGCAAATTTCGGAGCATTTGCCAAAATTCCTTACGTGACACAGGATCCACTCCGGTAGTGGGTTCATCCAGAAATAAAATATCCGGTTTATGAATCAAAGCGCAGCTCAATGCCAGTTTCTGCTTCATACCACCTGACAAAGCTCCTGCCCTTCTTTTCCTGAACGGTTCTATCTGCTGATAGATATCTTTAATTAAATCATAATTCTCCTGAACTGTCGTATGGAACACGGTAGCAAAAAACTCCAGATTCTCTTCTACAGAAAGATCCTGGTAAAGTGAAAAACGACCGGGCATATATCCCACTTTCGTACGAATCTGTTTATAATCCGCTACCACATCCAGTCCGGTAACCATGGCCGTTCCTTTATCCGCCAGCAACAAAGTAGTCAGAATACGGAATAAGGTACTCTTACCGGCACCGTCAGGCCCTATCAGGCCAAAGATTTCTCCCCGTTCCACAACGAAAGAAACTTCTTTCAGCGCCTCCACCTTTCCATAGTTCTTGCCGACTTCTTTCACAACCACTATGGGTTCTCCCTTTTCCATCTCCTTGCGTTTAATTTTTAATCATTAATTTTTCAATGTCACTCCTCCGTACATACCAATCTTCAATGCTCCGTCATTCTTCACGGCAATTTTCACTGCATATACCAGATTAGCACGTTCATTTTTCGTCAAAATCGTTTTGGGAGTGAACTCCGAACGGTCGGAAATCCATGTCACTACCCCCGGATAAGCTTTCTGCTCCGAGTTTCCATAATCAGCATACACAGTTACCTTATCTCCCAATTTCACTTGCGACAACTGTTCGGAGGTAATGTAAGCCCTCAAATACATGCGATCCACTTCAGCCACTTTAAACAAAGGTTTGCCTATTGCCGCCAATTCACCGGCTTCTGCATATTTTGCCAATACTGTACCTTCGATAGGCGACTGGACATGACATTTAGCTAACTGATCCTCCATCTGTGCAACCTGTATGGCAACCGAATTTCCTTGTTCTATCAGGCTATTTGTACTATTCTGCAATGATGATTCCTGTGCGACAAGCTGCCTTTCAAGCAATTTGACTTGTGCATCCCAGTCGTCCAACTGTTTCTGATTCGCCGCTCCAGCAGCAAGCAGGTTTTCCACGCGTTTCTTTTCACGTTCAGCTGTTACTATTTGCTGTTTGGTAGCAGCTATCTGTTTAGCAAGATCCGGACGTTGGCTTTCCACAGATTTCATACTGGCCTCCAGTTGTAATTTCTTCAAATACAATTGCACCGTATCCACCAGTCCAATCTCCTCACCTGCTTTCAGCCTTGTCCCCTCTTCTACCTCCAGTCGCAACAACTTTCCGGCAGCTTCGGCAGAGACTATCACTTCCGTGGCTTCAAACGTACCGGTTGCATCATAGCTGGGTATTCCCTTACCACAAGCAGCCAACATTATCAATGCCACTCCAACCATTCCTATTTTTGTCATTCGTTCCATATCTAAAGAAGTTATATTAATCATTCGTAGTATATTTCAATTGATAAATTCCCATTAACCGTTGAATTTCATGCAACGCTTTCGACTGACGTGCCAAACTCTCATTGGTCAATTCCCGAAGCATCTCGGTCACCGTCAATGTTCCATTCGCCACTTTGGCTTCTGCCGATTTACGAATATTGGTACGCAAACGGATAATCTCATCATCATCCTGCATTTGCTTTTCCAATGATTGGATAGCCTGATCCTGTTGTGTCATCTCCAATCTTGTATTAAAAAGAAATACATCCCGGTTATTATCCAATTGCCGGCGTTTATTTTCAATTACCTTCCGGTCATTCTTCAAGGTGTATAAACTACCGAAATTCCATGAAAGGCGAACACCCGCAATATAGTAAGGAGAAAATTTATTTTTCAGCATATTCAATCCGGGGTTTCCATAAGCTCCCTGCACAAACAATCCGAACTGTGGAAGATGACGCACATTCAAAGCTTTCTCCTGTACTTGCAATCCGACTCCTTGCGCATTAAACAAAGACAATTCCGGGCGACGAATCTCACTGACAGCCGAAATCTTATCTTGAGGAACAGGTTTCTCCAAAACCGTTTCCTGTGGCAACTTCTCTCCTACCAGAAGTGAAAGCATCTTCAAATACGCCATACGCGATGAAACCAGTTCAACTCTTTTCTGCTTTGTGTTCAACTGCTCCACTTTCACAGCATCCAAATCGGCCTGATTGGCAATGCCATTTTCTACGTAAGCAGTAATCTGGCGATAATTTCTCTCCAGTTCATCTTGCAACAATGCATTCTGTTTCAGTTGCTCGTCCAACAAAAGAATCCCAAAATAAAGGTCATTTACACGACTATTTAGCGCATACATATCCACATTCAGTTTTTCTTTCTCTATCTCCGCTTCCACAGTCGTTTGTTTCTTCTGCATCCGGATTCCTCCACCATCCCAGATTTTCTGTTGTAGCTCCAACATCACCTGATACTGATCTTTCGGCACTCCTTTCAAATCCACTCCGGGAAGCTTCACCGGAATTTCCGTTACCTCACTCTGATAAGAAGCTTTAGCCGAAAGGGCAAACTGTGGCAAATATCCTTTTGCCGCATTCTCAAGATTATATTCCTTTGTTTTCTCCACCAAGCCATACTGATGTACCAACGGATAATTTTCTTGCGTCTTCCGTTGACATTCTTCCAACGTTATCTGCGCATTTATTCCCGATACAAACAATAAAAAGGAGAAACTGAAAACCATTCTTTTCATACACATCATTTCTTTAATTTCTTCAAAAGACAAAGATAGAGGTTTCAAAGATACGTTCACATTCCGATAGTTAGTAAAAATGTTCCAATAGTTCGATAAAGAGAAAGAATAAAAGGCTATTTGCTGATTTTTATTATCTTTGGCGGAAAAAACAGATAAAGATGGAAAAGAAAATACCATTAAATATAGGTCTCGAAATCTTAGAAAATCCGGATATCGTCCGATTTAACGAATCTCGTTTCATATCTCCGCATTTCGGATTCGTAAACAGCTTCGCCAAAATAGAATCCAATCTTATCACAATAGATCAACCTTATCGTATCAAAGAGGGACGTATCGCAGTTATCAAACAGGGATATGCACGCGTATTAATCAACCTGATAGAAGAAACTTTTCAGCCGGACAAGCTACTATTAATTGTTCCGAATTCCATTCTTCAGATTATAGAAGTCTCTCCGGATTTTGATATGCAGATGGTAGCCATGGACGCGGAATTTCTTTCTATAGCCGGAAAAGACAATTTCTTCACTCATCTCTCACAGTTACAGAAAAACCTCATATTATCTCTGACCTCACATGAATACGACTTGTTTAAGAGTTATTTTGCTTTAATATGGAATATATTACAAGAACCGACGTTCCGACGGGAAGCTATTCAATATCTACTAATCAGTCTTTTGTGCAATATAGAATATCTTGTCAAAAACAACAATCAAAAAGAACAGAGCTGTCAGACACATCAGGAAGAGATTTTCCAGCGTTTCATTTCTTTAGTCAATGCTTATGGCAAGAAAGAACGTAATGTTAGTTTTTATGCGGATAAGCTATGTCTCACTCCTCGTTATCTTAATACGATCATCCGCCAAACCAGTCAACAAACAGTAATGGACTGGATAAACCAGTCCATTATATTAGAAGCTAAAGTATTGCTAAAACATAGCAATCTGCTTGTTTATCAAATTTCTGATGAATTGAACTTCCCTAATCCTTCTTTTTTCTCGAAGTTCTTTAAGCGAATGACAGGAATGACACCACATGAATATCAATTCTCGAAATAAATTTTATTTCGAGAATTCCTTAATTCTTTGCTCTTCTTCCAGCTTGCAGATCAATAATGTGTTATCTTTCTCTGCAATGATATATCCATCCAAGCCTTGAATGACTACTCGTTTTTCTTCGCTGGCATGCACAATACAATTTTTGCTTTCGTACAAACGGATATCGGTTCCTACGGTTGCATTTCCAGACTTATCCTGTGGAAGCAAACCGCGAAGTGCTCCCCATGTACCCAGATCTGACCAGCCAAAAGAAGCGGGAAGTACATAAATCTCCTGTGCTTTCTCCATCACTGCATAGTCGATAGAAATGCTTTCGCAAGTAGGGAATAACTTCTTGATCGTTTCATTTTCTTTCTCTGTATAGAAATCGGGGAAAATGCGATCGAAAATTTGTGCGATGCCCGGAGCATATACACGCAGCACGGAAGTAATAGTACGCACGTTCCACACAAAGATTCCCGCATTCCAGAAGAAATTGCCTTCTGCCAGATACTTTTCGGCAGTCTCTTTATCCGGTTTTTCCTTAAATGCATCTACAGTGTAAATCTCTTTATCTGTCTGGAGCTGATCAGCAGCAGCAATATATCCGTATCCGGTTTCCGGACGAGTTGGCCGGATACCTATCGTTACAATGGCGCTGCCATCATCTGTGAAACGAAGGGCTTTCTCCATCACTCTACGGAATTCTCCCGTATCAATGACTAATGCATCCGAAGGAGTTACTACAATGTTAGCATTCGGATGTTTTTTCTTGATCTTCCAGCAAGCAAAAGCAATGCAGGGTGCAGTATTGCGAGCACAAGGCTCCGCCAAAATATTACTTTCCGGAATTTCCGGCAACTGCTCCCGAACAATATCAATGTATTTTTCAGAAGTTACGACCCACATATTTTCTTTAGGGCAAACACCGTCGAAACGATCTGCCGTCAACTGAATCAGCGACCGGCCACATCCCATTACATCAATAAATTGTTTAGGACATTCCGGAATGCTCATCGGCCAGAAGCGGCTCCCTATGCCACCAGCCATTATTACAACATGATTATCCATACCTGTTATTCTCCTGTTTTTTTTTTAAATAATTGCGCAATTTACTCCAAAATGTCTAATTCTACAAGGAAAATGAGAGAAAGTAGCCAAATTCTATTTACGTTTAAATGATACAACTAAAAAAGCCGCCTCCTAAAAATATAGAAACGGCTTCTTCCAGTTATTACATAACAACTGATTCCCTTACTTATACTCTGCCCAGCTCTTGATAGCTATATCATCCACACTCATCGTACAGAAGGCATTGATAAATGCACTAGCCAGACGGGCATTTGTAATCAACGGTATATTCAAGTCAATGGCAGCACGACGGATTTTATACCCATTACTTAATTCTCCAGCTGTCAGATTCTTCGGGATATTGACTACCATATCGATTTCCTTGCGATGAAGCATTTCCAATGCCTGCGGATGCCCCTCCTCACTCGGCCAATAGACATGAGTACTCTCAATTCCATTCTCTGCAAGCGTTTTGTGTGTACCACCCGTTGCAAAGAGTTTGTATCCCTTATTCACCAACATACGGGCCGCATCCATCATATCAGCTTTCTGTTTCATTGTTCCCGTAGACAGCAGGATATTCTTTTTCGGAATACGATAGCCCACGGAAAGCATTGCTTTGAGTACGGCACAGGAAGTATCCATACCGATACAGCCCACTTCACCGGTAGAAGCCATATCTACCCCCAATACCGGATCGGCTTTCTGCAAGCGGTTAAAGGAGAACTGGGAAGCCTTGATTCCTACATAATCCAGTTCGAAGAGATTCTTTTCCGGTTTCTCCACAGGCAGACCGAGCATTACTTTCGTTGCCAGTTCGATAAAGTTGATCTTCAACACCTTGCTGACAAACGGGAAAGAACGGCTGGCACGGAGATTACATTCAATCACCTTGATATCATTGTCTTTCGCCAGATATTGAATATTAAACGGACCGGAGATATTCAAAGCCTTGGCAATCTCACGACTGATACGCTTAATACGGCGAACAGTTTCTACATATAACTTCTGTGGCGGAAACTGAATCGTTGCGTCACCGGAGTGTACTCCCGCAAATTCGATATGTTCACTAATAGCGTATGCCACGATTTCTCCATTCTGCGCCACCGCATCCATTTCCACTTCCTTGGCGTGTTCGATAAACTGGCTTACTACCACCGGATGTTTCTTCGATACATTGGCTGCCAGTTTCAAGAAACGTTCCAATTCTTCCTGATTAGAACAAACATTCATTGCAGCACCCGAAAGCACGTAAGACGGACGAACAAGTACGGGAAAACCGACTTCTTCAACAAACTCCTGAATGTCATCCATAGAAGTCAACTCACGCCAACGAGGCTGATCCACACCGATACGGTCGAGCATGGCAGAGAACTTCTCACGGTCCTCGGCATTGTCAATACTCTTGGCACTTGTACCAAGAATATGGATATTCTGTGCATCCAGACGTAAAGCAAGGTTGTTCGGAATCTGACCACCGGTAGATACAATCACGCCATGCGGATTCTCAAGTTCCAGAATATCCATCACACGCTCGAAGGTCAATTCGTCGAAGTACAAACGGTCGCACATATCGTAGTCCGTAGATACGGTTTCAGGATTATAGTTAATCATGACACTGCGCCATCCCTCTTTGCGAATGGTATTCAAAGCCTGTACGCCACACCAGTCAAATTCTACCGAAGACCCGATACGGTAAGCACCGGAACCCAGTACGACAATAGACTTATGATCTCCCCAATAATGCACATCATTTGCTACACCGCTATAAGTAAGATACAGATAATTGGTTTGTGCCGGATATTCGGCTGCCAACGTATCGATCTGTTTCACTACCGGAAGGATCCCCACACTCTTACGATAATTGCGAATATAAAGAATTCCATCTTCCATATCACCTTCGTAACCGATGGCACGGGCAATCTGGAAATCAGAAAAACCCTGAACTTTAGCTTTACGAAGCAATTCGTCCGGCAAATCGGCAATCTGTTTGTGGTTATTTCCCCAACTATGCAACTCTTCGGAAGTGTTCATGATATTCATCAACTTCTGCAAGAACCATTTATCAATCTTAGTCAATTCGTGCACCTGATCGATGGTGTAGCCGGCACGAAACGCTTTCGAGATCACGAAAATACGTTTATCGGTCGGTTCACGCAAGGCTTTGTCAATGTCGGAGATAACCAATTCTTTGTTCTCCACAAAACCATGCATTCCCTGTCCGATCATACGAAGCCCTTTCTGAATCGCTTCTTCAAAAGTGCGTCCGATAGCCATTACTTCACCAACAGATTTCATGGAAGAACCCAGTTCTTTATCAACCCCATGGAATTTACCCAAATCCCAACGAGGAATCTTACATACGACATAATCCAATGCCGGTTCGAAGAAAGCAGAAGTAGTCTTGGTTACAGAGTTCTTCAGATCGAATAGTCCATAACCCAATCCCAATTTGGCAGCAACGAAAGCCAGCGGATAACCGGTTGCTTTGGATGCCAAAGCGGAAGAACGGGAAAGACGGGCGTTCACTTCAATAACCCGATAATCTTCGGATTCGGGATCGAAGGCATATTGTACATTACATTCACCCACAATACCAACATGGCGGATGATACGTATGGCCAACTCGCGAAGTTTATGGTATTCTTTATTCGTAAGCGTTTGAGACGGAGCAATAACAATAGATTCACCAGTATGAATACCCAGCGGATCGAAGTTCTCCATATTACAAACGGTGATACAGTTGTCAAAGCGGTCACGCACCACTTCATATTCCACTTCTTTCCAACCACGCAGTGATTTTTCCACCAATACCTGCGGAGAGAAAGAGAATGCTTTTTCTACAAGAAGATCCAGTTGTTCTTCATTATCACAAAAACCGGAACCCAAGCCACCCAATGCATAAGCCGCACGAACAATTACCGGATAACCCAGCTCTTTCGCTGCACGACGAGCATCTTCCGCATTTTCTACGGCCTCACTCTTAATGGTCTTTACATTGATTTCATTTAATTTCTGAACGAAAAGTTCACGATCTTCGGTATCCATAATAGCTTGTACCGGAGTGCCGAGCACCTTTACATTATATTTTTCAAGGATGCCTTCCTTATATAAAGCCACTCCACAATTTAAAGCCGTCTGTCCACCGAATGCCAGCATGATACCTTCCGGCTTTTCTTTTTGAATCACTTTCTCTACGAAATATGGAGTCACCGGAAGGAAGTAAATCTGATCCGCCACTCCTTCAGATGTCTGTACCGTAGCAATATTGGGATTAATAAGAATGGTTTCAATACCTTCTTCTTTCAAGGCTTTGAGTGCCTGCGAACCGGAATAGTCGAACTCACCGGCCTCACCGATTTTCAGGGCACCGGAACCCAACAGCAATACTTTCTTTATATTTTCTTTCATGATTGTCGGTTATTTTAGCAGGTTTACAAATTCATCGAACAGGAATTCCGTATCTGTAGGTCCGCTCGCCGCTTCCGGATGGAATTGTGCAGAAAACCAAGGATTCTTTTTATGTTTGATTCCCTCATTGGATCCATCGTTCATATTGATGAACAACGGCTCCCAGTCTGCACTCAACGTATTATTATCTACAGCATAACCGTGGTTTTGTGAAGTAATAAAACAACGCTCCGTACCTACCATACGCACCGGCTGGTTATGGCTACGATGTCCGTATTTCAATTTATAAATTTTGGCTCCGCCTGCTTTTGAAAGCAACTGGTTTCCCATACAGATACCGAAAATAGGCAATTTCTCGTTTGCCATCGCCTTGCGAATATTCTGCACCGCAGCATCACAAGTATCCGGGTCGCCCGGTCCGTTGGAGATAAATAACCCGTCAAATTCGAGTCCGTTGTAATCATAATCCCAAGGCACACGGATTACTTCCACACCACGTTTCAGCAGACAACGAATAATATTTGTCTTTACACCGCAATCTACCAGAATAACCTTCTTAAATTGAGAATTGAAAGTTGAGAATTGAGAATTAAGCTGCGCATAGGAGCTATTTATGGAGAAAGTTTGTGAAGTTCCGGCAGGAAGATAGCAAATAATCTCTTTGCAAGATACACGATCTACATAATTGACGCCTGCGTATGCTGCTTCAGGCACATTATCCGGCTCATCATCGAAAACGATTTTCCCCATCATTACTCCATGTTCACGAAGAACCTTAGTCAGCTCGCGCGTATCGATGCCTGTGATGCCGGGAATTTGCTCGCGTTTCAGCCAGTCGCCGAGACTTTCCACTGCGTTCCAATGGCTGTATTCATAAGAATAGTCACTTACGATAATCGCTTCCGCATGGATTTTCTCACTTTCCATGAAAGTGGCAAGTCCATTCGGTTCGATGGTAAAAGGAGGAACACCGTAATTGCCTACCAGAGGATAGGTAAGCGTCATCAACTGTCCGGCATAGGAAGGATCAGTAAGGCTCTCCGGATATCCGGTCATGGCAGTATTAAAAACTACTTCGCCTGCCACCGGCTTCTCGTAGCCAAACGACTTACCGGAAAACCGGCTCCCGTCGTCAAGGATTAATGTCACATTTCTCATTCTTATTATTGAATCGTTGTATGGTTGTTAGAATTGATACATTTGTTCTATATAGTCGATGAACGCCCGGTTCACCATTTTCACACCTCCCGGTGTAGGGTAGTTACCGCTAAAATACCAGTCGCCTTTATGATGCGGACAAGCCTCGTGCAATCCCTCCAACGGTTGATAGACAATTTCCACTTTCGCCTTTGTTCCCTTGGGAGTCAGCAGTTCCACCATCTTGCCAGAGATTTCCTCATCGGTGAACGGAGCATAGATATCCTTCACATAGTTTATCATCTGCTCTTTCGGCAGTCCCACCTGATCTTTCGATTTACGGTAGGCAGCCGCAATCACATCTTTCATATCCCGCTCCTTTAAAAGTTCGACAGCAGCCCGGAAAGCGATAAACTCGCTCATCTTTGCCATATCGATACCGTAATAGTCAGGATAACGGACTTGCGGAGAGGAAGATACTATCACAATCTTCTTCGGACCGAGACGGTCGAGAATACCGATAATACTTTGTTTCAGCGTAGTACCACGCACAATGCTGTCGTCAATAATCACCAGATTATCAACACCGGGTACCAGACTTCCGTATGTAATGTCATACACATGGGCTGCCAGATCATTACGACTGTTTCCTTCGGCAATAAACGTACGGAGTTTGATATCCTTGATCGCCACCTTTTCGCTACGGATACGGCGGGAAAGAATGACTTCCAGTTCCTCCATATCCGGATGATGCCCTAATGCAGCAATTTGCTGCACTTTCTCCTCATTCAAGTAATCGTCCAGTCCCTGTAACATTCCGTAGAAAGCCACCTCCGCAGTATTGGGAATAAAAGAAAAAACCGTATGATCGATGTCATTATTGATAGCTTTCAATATTCTCGGAACCAACTTTTCACCCAACCGTTTCCTTTCCTTATAAATATCGACATCACTCCCACGGGAGAAATAGATACGTTCAAAAGAACAGGCATGATTTTCGCGCGGCTTGTTAATTTGCGAAGTACGGATTTTACCTTCTTTGCTGATTAACAATGCTTGCCCCGGTTGCAATTCTTTGATTTCCTCAAACGGAACATTCAAAGCAGTCTGGATCACCGGACGTTCGGAAGCAAGAACAGCTATCTCATCATCCTGATACCAGAATGCAGGCCGGATTCCCCACGGGTCGCGGATGGCGAAGGACTCGCCGCTCCCGGTCAATCCGCAGATCACGTATCCCCCATCCCATTCGCGGCTGGAAGTGCGCAACACGTTTGCCAAATCAATATATTCTTCTATATAATGAGTGATTCCCATGCCCGTAAGCCCCTCGGCTTCGGCAAGATTGAATACACGCTCCACTTCACGGTCAAGACGGTGTCCCACCTGCTCCAACATGATATATGTATCGGCATATTTACGCGGATGCTGACCAATGGCAGTGATACGGGCAAATATCTCGTCCACATTTGTCATATTGAAATTTCCGCAGAGGGCCAGATTCTTGGCACGCCAGTTATTTCTTCTTAAAAATGGATGCACATAAGAGATTCCGGATTTTCCCGTAGTGGAATAACGAAGATGTCCCATATATACTTCACCGGCAAAAGGCAAAGTTCGTTTGGCATACGCTGCATCGTGCAACTGTTCGGGAGTGAGATCCTTAAAATTGTTTTGAACGTTTTCAAAGATTTCCGTAATGGCTCCGGAACCTAAAGCGCGTTCACGAAACATATATTCTTCACCCGGATTTGCTTCCAGTTTCACACATGCCAGTCCCGCACCTTCCTGTCCACGATTATGCTGCTTCTCCATCAACAGGTAGAGTTTATTAAGACCATACATCCATGTCCCGTACTTTTTCTCGTAATACTCTAACGGTTTGAGCAAGCGTATCATGGCAACGCCACATTCATGTTTCAATTGTTCCATCTATACTATTTACGATTTGACGATTTACTATTTACAATTTAAATTACCACCCGCCAATCAAACAACTTACTATCCATCATTGATTCTTCAATCGTAAATTGTCTAATTGTAAATTACATTACTCTACTGTTACCGACTTCGCCAGATTTCTCGGCTGATCCACATCCATCCCTTTGCATACCGCAATGTGGTAAGCAAGAAGTTGCAGAGGTACCGTAGTTATTAACGGATCGAGACATTCGATTGTTTCAGGAAGTTCGATACTACAGTCAGCGATTTTGCTGATAACGGTATCTCCTTTCGTCACAAATGCAATCACTTTTCCTTTCCGTGCCTTAATCTCCTGAATATTACTTACTACTTTCTCATACAACCCATTCTGCGTAGCAATCACCACTACCGGCATTTCCGCATCGATCAGGGCAATCGGTCCATGCTTCATCTCCGCAGCCGGATAACCTTCGGCGTGAATATACGATATTTCTTTCAATTTCAATGCACCTTCCAGAGCAACGGGATAACTATATCCGCGTCCCAGGTAAATAAAATTATGCGCATAAGTGAAAGTTTTCGATAACTCCGCCAAAGTATCATTTAATTCCAACACCTCTTTCATTTTTTCCGGAATATGATTTAATTCCTGTACAATTGAAAGATAATGCCGTTCGTCAATTGTTCCTTTCGCTTTGGCAAGCGTCAATGCCAGCATTGCCAACACAGTGACCTGTCCGGTAAACGCTTTGGTGGAAGCGACTCCGATTTCCGGACCTACGTGGATATACGAACCGGTGTGAGTGGCACGGGGAATAGAAGAGCCAATCGCATTGCAAATACCATATATAAATGCCCCGCGGCTTTTCGCCAATTCCACAGCAGCCAATGTATCTGCCGTCTCACCACTCTGGGAAATTGCTATCACCACATCCTGCCCGTCAATCACCGGATCACGGTAGCGGAATTCGGAAGCATACTCCACTTCCACCGGTATGCGACAGAAACTCTCAATCAGATGCTTACCAATCAGTCCGGCATGCCAGGAAGTTCCGCAAGCAACAATAATAAACCGTTTGGCATTCAGCAGCTTTTCCCGATGATCTATCACAGCAGAAAGCACCACATTATCAGCTTCCACATTGATACGTCCGCGCATGCAATCACGAATACAATCGGGCTGTTCGAAAATCTCTTTCAACATAAAGTGCGAATATCCCCCTTTTTCCAACTGACCGAGGCTGAGTTCCACCTTCTTTATTTCAGGTATCATTTCGACATTGTTCAAGTTGACTACCTTCAACTCCTTCCCCAGATTCAAAACAGCTATTTCCCCGTCTTCCAGATAAACCACTTTATCAGTATATTCTACAATCGGAGTAGCATCTGAAGCAAGAAAGAACTCATTCTCTCCAATCCCCACTACCAATGGACTGCTCTTACGGGCAGCAATAATCTCATCGGGATGCTCCTTATCAAGAATCGCAATCGCATAAGCACCAATTACCTCCCCTAACGCCAACTGAACAGCCGTCAACAGACTGACCTGATTAGTGACTTTCATGTATTCTATTAATTGAACGAGGACTTCGGTATCTGTACTACTTTTAAAAATATAGCCTTTGGCTTGAAGTTTTTCTTTAAGAACGGCGTAGTTTTCAATAATACCGTTATGAATGAGAGCGAGCTTTTCGGAAGAAGAGTAATGAGGGTGGGCGTTAGCAGAACAAGGTTCCCCGTGAGTAGCCCAACGGGTATGGGCAATTCCGATTGTACCGGAAATATCTTTCTGTGTGACGAAATTTTCAAGATCAGAGACTTTTCCTTTCGTCTTATACACATTTAACTGTTGGTCATCACTAATGATTGCTACCCCCGCGCTGTCATATCCACGATACTCCAGTCGCTTCAGCCCTTTGATAAGGATAGGGTAGGCTTTTCGTTTACCAATATAGCCTACTATTCCACACATATTATGATATTTTTATTTCGCCTGCAAATATACACATTACAAATAACATAAAGACAACAAAAAGCATATTTATTTGACAGAAACGCATAAAAAAGTTGCAAACACATCAAAAAGTTAAATAATATATTATTTTTAGCTCAAAAAGAAACAAATTACAATCAGCTTCAAATAAGGATAAATAAGCTAACAAATTAAAAGCAAATTTCCTGTTTTTAATAACAAATTAAAAGAATAAAGATTCCTATTCTCATTTCGCGTCACACAAAAGCTAAATTTCACTATCATTTTGAAATTAAAATATTAACTTTGCCAAACAATTTGATACATCAAACAGGTATTATCATACAATAAAGCTAGTAAGAATGAAGAAACAAGAACTTTTTAACAACGTAACAGAAGGATTCCCTTACCAACGACAGCCCCAACAGGTGGGCTTGTACGATGCGGCATACGAACACGATGCCTGCGGTGTCGGTATGCTGGTTAACATTCATGGAGAAAAGTCACACGACATTGTTGAGTCGGCTTTAAAGGTATTAGAAAACATGCGCCATCGCGGTGCCGAGGGTGCGGATAACAAGACCGGTGACGGTGCAGGTATCATGCTTCAAATTCCGCATGAGTTTATTTTATTACAAGGTATTCCTGTCCCCGAAAAAGGACGGTACGGCACAGGATTATTGTTTTTACCGAAAAACGAAAAAGACCAGGCAGCTATTCTAAGTATTATTATTGAAGAAATTGAAAAAGAAGGACTCACATTGATGCATTTGCGCAATGTGCCCACCTGCCCCGAAATCCTGGGAGAATCGGCTCTGGCAAACGAACCGGACATCAAACAAGTGTTCATCACCGGATTTACGGAAACGGAAACTGCCGACCGGAAGTTATATCTGATCCGGAAAAGAATCGAAAATAAAGTCAGATTGTCATCTATTCCGGCAAAAGACGATTTTTATGTTGTGTCACTCTCTACCAAAAGCATTATATATAAAGGTATGCTTTCATCATTACAGCTGCGCAACTATTATCCGGACCTGACAAATAGCTATTTTACCAGCGGACTGGCATTGGTGCACTCTCGTTTCAGTACCAATACATTCCCTACATGGGGATTGGCACAGCCGTTCCGTCTGCTGGCACACAACGGTGAAATCAATACCATCCGTGGTAACCGAGGATGGATGGAAGCCCGTGAAAGTGTACTCTCCACTCCCACTTTAGGCGATATAAAAGAAATCCGCCCGATTATACAACCGGGTATGAGCGACAGTGCTTCTCTGGACAATGTACTGGAGTTCCTGGTGATGTCAGGATTGAGCCTGCCACATGCCATGGCTATGCTCGTGCCGGAATCTTTCAACGAGAAGAACCCGATCAGTGAGGATCTAAAATCATTCTACGAATACCACTCCATCCTGATGGAACCGTGGGACGGACCGGCCGCACTACTATTCAGCGACGGACGATTTGCCGGAGGTATGCTCGACCGCAATGGCCTGCGCCCTGCCCGTTATCTGATTACTAAAAACGATATGATGGTAGTGGCTTCGGAAGTCGGTGTTATGGATTTCGAACCGGGAGACATCAAAGAAAAAGGTCGCTTACAGCCCGGCAAAATCCTGCTGGTAGATACGGAAAAAGGCGAGATCTACTATGACGGCGAACTGAAAAAACAGTTGGCTGAAGCCAAGCCTTACCGCACCTGGCTATCTACCAACCGAATCGAACTGGATGAACTGAAAAGCGGGCGCAAAGTTCCTCATCACGTAGCAAACTACGACCGGATGCTTCGTACTTTCGGCTACTCCAAAGAGGACATCGAAAGGCTGATTATGCCGATGGCAAGCACCGGAGCAGAACCGATCAATTCAATGGGTAACGATACGCCACTCGCCGTACTTTCAGATAAACCACAGTTGCTTTACAACTATTTCCGTCAGCAATTTGCACAGGTAACCAATCCGCCCATTGATCCACTTCGTGAAGAACTGGTGATGTCATTGACGGAATACATTGGAGCAGTCGGTATGAATATTCTGACGCCCAGTGAAAGTCATTGCAAAATGGTACGCCTGAATCATCCGATTTTAAGCAATACCCAACTGGATATTCTTTGTAATATCCGGTATAAAGGCTTCAAAACAGTCAAACTACCCATGTTGTTTGAGGTTGCCAAAGGGAAAGCCGGACTGCAGGAAGCACTGACCCATCTTTGTAAAATGGCGGAAGAATCCGTGACGGAAGGTGTAAACTACATTGTCCTGACCGACCGTGAGGTGGATATTACCCATGCTGCCATTCCATCATTGCTGGCAGTAAGCGCTGTTCATCACCACCTGATTTCAGTTGGTAAACGGGTGCAAACGGCATTGATCGTAGAAAGTGGTGAAATACGTGAAGTGATGCACGCCGCGTTATTGTTGGGTTTCGGAGCAAGTGCCCTGAATCCTTACATGGCATTCGCTGTCCTCGACCGACTGGTAAAAGACAAAGATATTCAGTTGGATTATACCACTGCTGAAAAGAACTATATCAAATCCATCTGTAAAGGCTTGTTTAAAATCATGAGTAAGATGGGTATCTCTACGATCCGCTCCTATCGTGGTGCTAAGATTTTCGAAGCTGTCGGTTTGAGTGAAGAATTGAGCAAGGCTTATTTTGGAGGACTCGGTTCACCGATCGGAGGTATCCGTCTGGAAGAAATAGCCAGAGATGCCATTGCTTTCCATAAAGAAGGATTTGAAAGTATTAAAAATGAAGAGTTATTAAAAAATAACGGTTTGTATGCTTTCCGTAAAGATGGAGAAAAGCACGCATGGAATCCGGAAACAATCAGCACTCTGCAATTGGCTACACGACTGGGGAGTTATAAAAAATTTAAAGAGTACACCCATCTGGTAGACGAAAAAGAGAAGCCTATTTTCCTTCGTGACTTTCTGGGATTCCGTCGTAATCCGATTTCAATCGATCAGGTAGAACCGGTGGAAAACATTCTGCATCGTTTCGTCACGGGGGCTATGTCTTTTGGTTCTATCAGCAAAGAGGCTCATGAGGCAATGGCTATTGCCATGAATAAAATTCACGGACGCAGTAATACCGGTGAAGGTGGCGAAGACGCTGCCCGTTTCCAACCGCTGCCCGATGGCAGTTCTTTACGAAGTGCAATCAAGCAGGTAGCTTCCGGTCGTTTCGGTGTAACGGCAGAATATCTGGTTAATGCGGACGAAATTCAAATCAAGATAGCACAGGGAGCCAAACCGGGTGAAGGCGGACAACTACCGGGATTTAAAGTGAACGATGTGATTGCGAAAACACGTCATTCCATTCCGGGAATTTCGCTGATTTCTCCTCCGCCTCATCATGATATTTATTCGATTGAGGATTTGGCACAATTAATCTTCGATTTGAAAAATGTAAATCCACAGGCCAAAATCAGTGTGAAACTGGTAGCAGAAAGCGGCGTCGGTACGATTGCTGCGGGTGTGGCAAAAGCAAAGGCGGACCTAATTGTCATCTCTGGTGCTGAAGGGGGAACAGGTGCTTCTCCGGCTTCTTCTATCCGCTATGCGGGTATCTCACCGGAATTGGGATTGAGCGAGACACAGCAAACACTGGTTCTGAACGGACTTCGTGGCCAAGTAGTTCTGCAAGCCGACGGACAACTGAAAACCGGACGTGACATCATCTTAATGGCACTAACGGGTGCCGAAGAATATGGCTTCGCCACCTCGGCATTGATTGTATTAGGGTGTGTAATGATGCGCAAATGCCATCAGAATACTTGTCCGGTGGGAGTTGCCACACAGAATGAAGAGTTACGTAAACGCTTTCATGGACGCAGTGAATATTTAGTAAACTTTTTCACATTCCTGGCACAGGAAGTCCGCGAGCATTTGGCTGAAATGGGATTCACCCGGATGGATGACATCATCGGGCGTACAGACTTAATCGAGCGCAAGTCCGATGCCAATGACCCAAATCCGAAACATGCTTTAATCGACTTCACCAAATTGCTGGCACGTGTTGACAACAGTGCGGCTATCCGTCATGTCATCGACCAAGATCATGGAATTTCTGCTGTAAAGGATGTAACCATCATCGATGCCGCACAAGAAGCTATCGAACATGAGAAAGAGATTTCTTTAGAATATACGATTGCCAATACAGACCGTGCAATAGGTGCTATGCTTTCCGGAGTAATCGCCAAGAAATATGGTGCCAAAGGATTGCCGGAACATACGCTGAATGTAAAATTCAAAGGTTCGGCAGGTCAATCTTTCGGAGCTTTTCTCGTACCGGGAGTTAACTTTAAACTGGAAGGTGAAGCGAATGATTACCTGGGTAAAGGATTGAGCGGCGGGCGTATCTCCGTATTGCCTCCTATCCGCAGCAATTTCGAAGCCGAAAAAAATACAATCGCCGGTAATACCTTGCTTTATGGCGCAACAAGCGGTGAAGTATATATCAACGGCCGTGTAGGAGAGCGTTTCGCTGTTCGTAACTCCGGCGCAGTTGCCGTCGTAGAAGGCGTGGGTGACCATTGTTGCGAATACATGACCGGAGGTCGTGTGGTAGTCCTCGGACAAACCGGACGTAACTTTGCAGCCGGTATGAGTGGCGGTGTAGCTTATGTATGGAACAAAGACGGCAACTTCGATTATTTCTGTAACATGGAAATGGTGGAACTGTCACTCATCGAAGAAGCCAGCTACCGGAAAGAGTTGCACGAACTAATCCGCCAGCATTACCTCTACACAGGCTCGAAACTGGCACGCATCCTGCTCGACAACTGGAATCATTACGTAGATCAATTCATCCAAGTAGTGCCCATCGAATACAAAAAAGTACTGCAGGAAGAACAAATGAGAAAGTTACAACAAAAAATTGCAGATATGCAAAGAGACTATTAGATTTACAATTTGACTATTTACAATTTACTATTTGAATGTATAGTATAGTCTGTAAATAGTCAAATAGCAAATGATAAGATAGTCTAGAAATAGTAAATAGTAAATCGTCAAATAGTAAATAACAAGATGGGAGATCCTAAAGCATTTCTAAATATACCTCGACAAGAGGCGGGATACCGCCCTGTAAACGAGCGAATCGCTGACTATAGTCAGGTAGAACAGACTTTGAATACAAACAGCCGTAAATTGCAGGCGTCACGCTGTATGGATTGCGGTGTACCTTTCTGTCATTGGGCATGCCCGATAGGAAATAAACAACCGGAATGGCAGGATGCATTATACAGGGGAAAATGGAAGGAGGCATACGAAGTATTGTCGTCTACTTGCGATTTTCCTGAATTTACAGGACGTATTTGTCCTGCTCTTTGCGAGAAATCGTGTGTGTTGAAACTTTCCTGCGATCAGCCGGTGACTATTCGCGAGAATGAAGCAGCTATCGTAGAAGCGGCTTTTCGTGAAGGATATATACAAGTAAAGACGCCGGAAAGAAACGGAAAGAAAGTGGCGGTGATTGGTGCAGGTCCTGCTGGATTGGTGGTGGCTAATCAGCTGAATTTAAAAGGATATAGCGTTACTTTATTCGATAAGGATGAAGCGCCCGGAGGATTATTACGATTCGGTATTCCTAATTTCAAACTGGATAAAAATGTAATTGACCGACGGATGAAGATATTGGCTGCAGAAGGAATACAGTTTGAGATGGGAGTAGAAATAGACGTTAATCATTTACCGGAAGGATTCGATGCTTACTGCATCTGTACCGGAACCCCCACTGCACGTGACTTGAGTATTCCGGGACGTGAACTGAAAGGGATTCATTTCGCACTCGAAATGCTGGCACAACAGAATAGGATTCTGGCAGGACAGACTTTCCCGAAAGACAAGTTGGTAAATGCCAAAGGCAAAAAGGTTCTCGTGATAGGTGGCGGAGACACTGGTTCCGACTGCATCGGAACCAGTGTGAGACAGGGAGCCGTCAGTGTCACTCAAATCGAAATCATGCCGAAACCTCCTGTCGGCTACAATCCGGCTACTCCTTGGCCACAATGGCCGGCAGTCTTCAAAACGACTTCCAGCCATGAAGAAGGTTGTACACGCCGCTGGTGCCTGGCTTCCAATCAGTTCCTCGGAAAGAATGGAAAAGTGACAGGTGTAGAAGTGGAAGAAGTAGAATGGATTCCGGCAGCAGATGGCGGACGTCCCACAATGAAACCAACAGGGAAGAAGGAAGTCATCGAGGCTGATATGGTATTATTGGCGATGGGATTCCTGAAACCGGAACAACCCAAATTTGCAAAGAATGTATTTCTTGCCGGTGATGCCGAGACTGGTGCCAGCTTAGTAGTACGCGCCATGGCAGGAGGACGAAAGGCTGCTGCGGAAATAGATGCTTATCTAATACAATAAGGTTTGCAACAGTGTACAACAAGAAGCTCGATTGCTATTATCGGTTCGTTCCATATCTGTAGAACTAAAGAATAACAGATATGGAACTAAAGGAAAACAGTTGTGGAACTAAACGATAACAATTATGGAACGAATTAAGAATAACTAGTCAGCTTCTTAGAAATAGCGAATAAACAATCAACAGATTACATTACCCCCTCTAAAAATTAAAGTTATGTGTGGAATAGCAGGTATACTCAACATCAAAGTTCAAACGAAAGAGCTAAGAGATAAAGCACTGAAAATGGCCCAGAAGATCCGTCATCGCGGACCGGACTGGAGTGGAATCTATGTAGGCGGAAGTGCCATCCTGGCACACGAACGTCTTTCCATTGTCGACCCGCAAAGTGGCGGACAGCCGTTATACTCTCCCGATCGTAAACAAGTGCTCGCCGTCAACGGTGAGATTTACAATCACCGTGATATTCGCGCTAAATATGCGGGAAAATATAACTTTCAGACCGGAAGTGACTGTGAGGTAATTCTTGCCCTTTACAAAGATAAAGGCATCCATTTTCTGGAAGATATTAGCGGTATCTTTGCTTTCGTTCTTTATGATGAGGAAAAGGATGAATTTCTAATTGCCCGTGATCCGATAGGGGTTATTCCTTTATATATAGGAAAAGATAAAGAGGGAAAAATCTACTTCGGCAGCGAGTTGAAAGCCCTTGAAGGATTTTGCGACGAATATGAAATATTTCTCCCCGGACATTACTTCTATAGTAAAGAGGGAAAAATGAAACGTTGGTATTCGCGCGACTGGACAGAATATGAAACCGTAAAAGAGAATGATGCACAAACCGTTGATGTGAAAATAGCATTAGAAGAGGCTGTACACCGCCAGTTAATGAGTGACGTACCGTACGGAGTGCTTCTTTCGGGAGGGTTGGATAGTTCTGTCATCTCCGCCATTGCCAAAAAATATGCGGCAAAGCGTATAGAAACAGACGGAGCGAGTGATGCGTGGTGGCCTCAACTCCACTCCTTCGCTATCGGACTAAAAGGTGCTCCCGATTTGATTAAAGCACGTGAAGTGGCTGAATATATCGGTACTGTCCATCACGAAATAAACTATACTGTTCAGGAAGGTTTGGATGCCCTGCGTGATGTCATTTATTTCATCGAGACATACGATGTAACCACGGTACGCGCTTCCACTCCCATGTACCTACTGGCACGTGTCATCAAATCGATGGGTATCAAAATGGTGTTGAGCGGTGAAGGCGCCGATGAAGTTTTCGGTGGTTATCTGTATTTCCACAAGGCTCCCACTCCACAGGCATTCCACGAAGAAACAGTACGTAAACTTTCAAAGTTGCACATGTACGATTGCCTCCGCGCCAATAAAAGTTTGTCAGCATGGGGAGTAGAAGGACGTGTTCCTTTCCTTGATAAAGAATTCCTCGACGTAGCCATGAACCTGAATCCGAAAGCTAAAATGTGCCCCGGAAAGGAAATTGAGAAACGGATTGTTCGCGAAGCCTTTGCCGAGATGTTACCGGAAAGTGTGGCGTGGAGACAAAAAGAGCAGTTCAGTGACGGTGTAGGATATTCATGGATTGACACATTGAGGGAAATCACAGCTGCTGCTGTGAGCGATCAGCAAATGGAACATGCTGCCGAACGCTTCCCTATCAACACGCCACAAAATAAAGAAGAATACTATTATCGCAGTATCTTTGAAGAGCATTTCCCCAGTGAAAGTGCAGCACGCACCGTACCCAGTGTTCCCAGTGTGGCCTGCTCCACAGCAGAAGCGCTGGCGTGGGATATTGCTTTCAGGAATCTGAATGAGCCTAGCGGACGTGCGGTGAGAGGAATACACGAAGAGGCCTATACTTAACTGATAAGAATAACAGAATCTGCTCTTTCTGTTATTCTTTTGTAACATTTCTATTTTAAAATCTCAAGGATTAACGCAGATTAGCATATTATTGTCTGATTTGCGTTTTCTTTTTTATAATTTTGAGGCCAAACCAAATTAAATCTATCAAACTTTTAAAAGACCAAACAAATGAATTTAAAAAAAATGATGATGGCTTCTGCCCTTCTAATGGTTGCTTGCTGTATGCAGGCACAGACAAAAGTGATAGCCCACCGTGGATTCTGGAAAACTCCGGGATCATCACAAAACAGTATTTCATCACTTCTAAAAGCAGATTCCATCGGTTGTTACGGTTCAGAATTTGACGTATGGATCGCTAAGGATAACAAGTTGGTGGTCAACCATGATCCTGTATACAAGATGAGACCGATGGAGTATTCCAAAGGTGACGCACTGACCGGACTTAAATTATCCAACGGAGAAAACTTACCCAGCCTGGAACAATATCTGGAAGCCGGGAAAAACTGTAATACCCGACTGATTCTCGAACTGAAAGCACATAGTAACAAGAAACGTGAAACCAAAGCCGTACAGGGAATCCTTGCCATGGTGAAGAAAATGGGACTGGAAAACCGCATGGAATATATCACGTTCTCCCTGCATGCCATGAAAGAGTTTATCCGCCTGGCTCCTGCCGGTACTCCGGTATTTTACCTTAACGGGGAACTGTCTCCCAAAGAATTAAAGGAACTCGGTGCTGCCGGTCTTGATTATCACATGGGAGTGATTAAGAAACACCCCGAATGGATCAAAGAAGCTCATGAACTCGGCTTGAAAGTAAATGTGTGGACTGTGGACGAAGTGGAAGATATGAAATCGCTGATCGAACAGAAAGTAGATTTCATTACCACCAACGAACCAGTCATCTTACAAGAAGAACTGAAAAAACATCAATAAGATAAAATCATTACAAAGTAAACTATTTAATCCGTCTTTAAAGAAACAGCTCGTTCCTTTAAAAGAAACAGGATGTTTCTCGGTGTCGAACGAAATAGGGCTTCGTGTGCCCCTTAGGGCATATGGAGCCTTTGTTGTACGTTTTCTATTTTTTATGGGGGTTACTTCTGTATCTGTATTTTTTTTCAGCAGTTTCCTAATGTCCTGTGCTTGCTTTTATACTTGTTTTTTCAGCCTTTCTTGATTCCAATCTCCCTTTTTTCCTCCTTTTTCTTTCTATCCGGTGTTTTTACCGTGTTTTCCGTTATGTATATCCACAGAGCCTCTCTCCCAGGACTTCATTCTTCCTGTGAATATATTTTCTTCTTCAAAAAGTACCGTTCAGCGGTTTGGAACTTCCTCTTCCGGGTGGCGACCTGGCTGGTCTGAAAACTTCAATTGTAATCATCTGCGCCCCTCCGCAATGCTTGCATAAGTTATACTCCCTCCATTTGTCTTGGCAGAGTTCTTTCCACTTGGCTCTTTTCCTTTTAAGTGGTGCCGGTGGTACTTTCATCCTTATCTGTATGCTTGTCAACTTCCTTCTGTTGCATGCTGCCAGGAATCCGTAATGCCTGATACGTACAAATCCTGCCGGCAATATATGCCTACTGAACCTGTGTACGAACTCTTCTCCCGTGAGTGTCATCATCTTATGTTTTCCCCCATCCCTGTAATCCTTATAGTCAAACATGACGGCTGTATCTGTAATTCCCTTAATCCTGGCATTACTGATGGCTGCCCTGTGTGAGTAACGCCCTAAGTATTCTATGACCCTTTCCACGCCTTTGAACGGTGCTTTGCTATATACCACCCATTCTTTTTCAAACAGCTTCTTTCTTGTTGCCTGGGGTACTTTCACATGTTTGCTCCACTCTTGCATGAACTTGGCTCTGAACACCCTGCCCATGGCCCTGACCGGGAATAGAAAAGGACTGTCCTGATTTGCCCCTGAGATCTTCCTCCATTCCCCCTTGTCATCTATCCCTCCTTCGGGCACTACACAGTGCAGGTGGGGGTGGTAGTGCAGGTTACTTCCCCATGTATGCAGGATGGCTACCATTCCCGCCTGGGCGCCTTTATTGGCAGCGAAGGCTGCGAGTGTCTTCCAGGCAGCGGCAAACAGGCATGAATAGGTGTGTCTCATATTACCCAGTGCCAGTGAATGCAAGTCGGCCGGCAAGGTAAATACCACATGGAAGTATTTCACGGGCAACATATCCTCTTTGCGTGCCTGTATCCATACCTCACGTTCGGCTCCCTGGCATTTGGGACAATGCCGGTCCCGGCAGCTGTTGTAACTAACACGTACGACTCCACACTGGGGACAGGCATCCACATGCCCTCCCAAAGCGGAGGTACGGCACTGTTCCAGGCGTGAGAGGACCTGGAGAACCCTGCCGCAGGGATGATGTTGGCTGATAAAGGATGATTTGAAGCGGGAAATAATCTGACCGACCTCAAACTCCGTCCTCATGGCTGCGTATTGTTATATCCCACTCCCTCAAGACGGTCCAGTGGACTGAAGGCGTAACCTCCGGCAGGAAGATTGACAAGGTGAAGATAAACCAGGGTTGTCTTTATATCGGCATGTCCCAGAAGGTCACGGATGCGAAGTATATTTTCGCCCATCTCCAGCAGGTGCGTGGCGTAACTGTGACGAAGGGTATGAAGCGTGCAGGGTTTAAGGATGCAGGACGAATGAACCGCTTGTTTAAAAAGATAGCGGATCTCGGAATCTTCGATTTGTCCGCCGAAACAATTGTTGAAAAGATATACCGCGGGTCTGTACTGGATGAAATACTCCCTGAGAAGAAGCAACAGGTTGCCGGAAAGGGGGACGTACCTGTCTTTTCTACCTTTGCCCTGGCGGATGAAAACCTGCATGCGCTTGCTGTCAATATCACAAATTCGCATATTGACCAGCTCACGTAAACGCAGCCCGCAAGAATAAATCAGAGCCAGCAGGGCTTGACTGCGGATACTCCCGCAGTGACGCAAAAGGCTGCTCACTTCCGACTGTGAAAGAACAACCGGAAGCTTCTTCGTACTACGGATACGGGGAAGAGAAAAATTAAGTTCACTAAGATGCATTGTCTTGCGATAACAGCGAAGACTGTAAACGGTGTGCTTGAAATAGCTCAAACCCGGTGAAGGAGTGCGAGAGAGCAACATGCTGAAATAATCGCGGCAATCATCTTCGCTTAAGTGTTCAGGAAGTTTTTTGAAGTGAAAGCTGATAGCAGCCAACTTATGGCCATAACTTTTTATACTACCAGGAGAATACTGCTCAATAAGAAGTTGTTTGGAAATTTTTTCGTAACTTTGACCAAACCCCGAGATGGAGTCACTGGCACGCTGAATAAAATTTGCCATAGTGGAGAATGTTTATTGGTTGAACATTGGAAATATCACCACTAAAATCAGCAAAAAAAAAGGAATCCCGCATACAGATAGCAAACTTTAGCTATTACGTATGCGGGATTTAGTACAACGGGTGGTCCCTTTTAAAGGAACCACCCGTTTCTTTTAAAGGAAAAATGAGCTTTTATAACAAACTAAATACCAGCATATTAAGAACACTCATTTTTTTCATCTGAAAAAGAAAAGGTCATTTTCATATATGCCAATAAAAGATTACAAACGATTTACTGGAAATCATCTAATACCTCTTTCAGCTCTCCTACCGTAAGCTCTCCTACCTGTCTCCATAATTCATGTCCCTTATGCAATAAAAGAAAGGCGGGCACTGTTTCTACATTATGCGCATCGGCTATTGTTCTATTTTCTTCAGCATTCACTCTAATCAATTCTACAGTTCTCTTTTCGTAAGTCCGAAGCACAGGACCTATCCACTCATAATGAGGTGACCAGTCGGCATAAAATACTACCAACACCAAATGGTTGGTCTTAACTGCTGTTTCTAATTGTTTCTCTATATTCATATCTCTACGTTTTTATATTAATGATAGTGCTAAAACAATGAATACAGAAAAAGGTTCTTCAGCATATCCGGTGAGCAATATGATAGATAAATAGGGGTTTTCACTTTCATATCGTCAAAAGGAAAAGGATATATTTCTTGTTTTTATAGCTGATTTCACCGATTATCAAGGCTAAATATTCTTCATATATTATGGAAGAATATGCAAAACAATTCATCCAAATAACAGTTTATTAATATATAAATAGGTATAATTTCAAATTATAACTAAATGTGGCCGTATATAAAGCGATTATAAGTTTGAAGAAAATAAATAGATATTAGATATACTTTTTAGTAAAATATAAAGCAAAAAGTCATATCTTTGCATCGTAATAAAACAAAAGGTTACAACAACTAACAAATATCAATCAAAATGACAACAAAGATTAAGTTCACAAAAATGCATGGAGCGGGAAATGACTACATATATGTAGACACAAGCCAATATCCGATAGCCGACCCTGCAAAGAAGGCAATCGAATGGAGCAAGTTTCATACAGGAATCGGAAGTGATGGACTTATATTGATTGGTGTCTCTGATAAAGCGGATTTCAGCATGCGCATTTTCAATGCGGACGGTTCGGAAGCTATGATGTGCGGTAACGGAAGCCGTTGTGTAGGCAAATATGTATATGAATACGGCTTGACTGACAAAACAGAAATTACGCTGGATACACGATCAGGAATAAAAATCCTGAAACTGCATGTAGAGGGAAAAACAGTTAGTGCAGTCACCGTAGACATGGGTAGCCCGTTGGAAACAGAAGAGATTCAGTGGGGAGGAAAGTATCCTTTCCGGTCGACCAAAGTATCAATGGGTAATCCGCATCTCGTCACATTTGTTGAGGACATCACCCAGATTAATTTACCGGAAATCGGTCCTGAACTGGAGAATCATCCTCTTTTTCCCGACAGAACCAATGTGGAGTTTGCACAGATTGTCAGCAAAGACACCATACGGATGAGGGTG
This sequence comes from Bacteroides celer, assembly GCF_002632415.2. Classification (NCBI taxonomy): domain Bacteria; kingdom Pseudomonadati; phylum Bacteroidota; class Bacteroidia; order Bacteroidales; family Bacteroidaceae; genus Bacteroides; species Bacteroides celer. The sequence goes on from NZ_CP178209.1 coordinate 3,457,176, forward strand.
TGGGAAAGAGGATCGGGAATCACTCAAGCTTGCGGGACAGGTGCTTGCGCCACAGCAGTAGCCACCTTCATCAACGGACTTACAGGAAGAAAAAGCGATGTAATCATGGATGGAGGGACAGTCACCATTGAATGGGATGAAATCTCCGGACATATATTAATGACCGGACCGGCAACCAAAGTTTTCGATGGGGAGATTGAGGATAAGTAATAAGTATCAGGTATTGAGTATTAGATTTTGCAGAACTTAAAACAATAACAAGATGGCATTAGTAAACGAACATTTTTTGAAGTTACCGGGAAGCTATTTATTCTCGGACATAGCGAAAAAGGTAAATACCTTCAAGATAACACATCCTAAACAGGATATTATCCGGTTGGGTATCGGTGATGTCACCCAACCGCTTCCGAAAGCGTGTATCGAAGCCATGCACAAAGCGGTAGAAGAGCTGGCCAGCAAGGATACATTCCGCGGATATGGTCCTGAACAGGGATATGATTTTCTGATTGAAGCAATTATAAAAAATGACTTTATTCCACGTGGGATTCATTTCTCGGCATCCGAGATATTTGTCAGTGACGGTGCCAAAAGCGATACCGGAAATATAGGCGATATTCTTCGCCATGACAATAGCGTAGGTGTTACAGATCCCATCTATCCGGTTTATATAGACAGCAATGTCATGTGCGGACGCGCCGGAGTGTTGGAAGAAGAAACGGGTAAATGGAGTAATGTTACTTATATGCCTTGCACAAGTGAGAATAACTTTATTCCGGAAATTCCAGACAAACGGATAGACATTGTTTATCTCTGCTATCCGAACAACCCGACAGGAACAACCTTAACCAAACCGGAACTGAAGAAATGGGTGGACTATGCATTGGCAAACGATACATTGATTCTGTTCGATGCCGCTTATGAAGCATATATCCAGGACGAAAATGTCCCCCACTCTATCTATGAGATTAAGGGAGCTAAAAAGTGTGCGATCGAATTCCGTAGTTTTTCAAAAACGGCAGGATTTACCGGAGTACGCTGCGGATATACCGTAGTTCCGAAAGAGCTTACTGCCGCCACATTGGAAGGAGACCGCATCCCACTCAACAGATTGTGGAACCGCCGCCAATGCACCAAGTTCAACGGTACTTCTTACATTACCCAACGGGCAGCAGAAGCCGTTTACAGTGCAGAAGGCAAAGCACAGATTAAAGAAACAATCGGCTATTATATGACCAATGCCAAAATTATGAAAGAGGGATTGGAAGCCACAGGACTGAAAGTGTATGGAGGAGTCAACGCTCCCTACTTGTGGGTGAAAACTCCGAACGGGCTTTCGTCATGGCGATTCTTCGAACAGATGTTGTATGAAGCCAATGTGGTCGGTACCCCCGGTGTAGGCTTCGGACCAAGCGGTGAAGGATATATCCGCCTGACTGCCTTTGGCGAACGCAACGACTGTATCGAAGCGATGAGAAGAATAAAAAACTGGCTATAAGAATTTTGAATAACTTTTCCTAGTCTATTCATAACCAGTGGTTTTTCAATTTACTTGATAGTATTTCGCGCGCTACTATATATACATGGACCGTACATCCACATTTTTCTAACTATTAAAGGTAAAAAGACGATGAAAACGACGATTAACAAAAAAATGAGGGTAATAACAGTAGCATTATTACTGTCAGGGCTTGTCCCGTCTACAATGATGGCACAAGATAAGGTAGAAGCTTCCGTTGGAGCAGATCTGGTAAGTGGTTACATCTGGCGCGGCCAGGATTTAGGCGGAGTGAGCGTTCAACCCTCACTGGAAATCTCTTACAAAGGTTTCTCACTCGGAGCATGGGGATCGGTAGGATTCGAATCGACGGACACAAAAGAGTTCGATTTAACTCTTGGTTATTCGATAGGCGGTTTTAGCGTTTCAGTGACGGATTATTGGTTTAATACCCAAGTAGAAACTGGCATAGACGATGATGGAGAAACGATCTTTGCAACTAACAAGTATTTTAAATACGGAGCTCATTCAACGGCTCATGTATTTGAAGCACAAGTCGGATATGACTTCGGACCACTGGCAGTCAACTGGTATACAAATTTTGCAGGTGCCGACGGCGTGAAAGAAAATGGCAAAAGGGCTTATTCTTCTTACCTCGCACTTAGCGCACCATTCAAATTGGGAGGTCTCGACTGGACAGTAGATTTAGGTATGGTTCCTTGGGAGACAACTTTCTACAATGGCTATACAAGTGGGTTCTGCGTATCAGACGTAAGTCTCGGAGCTTCCAAGGATATCAAAATCACAGATTCCTTCTCCGTTCCGGCATTTGCCAAGGTATCTGTCAATCCACGGACAGAAGGAGCCTACTTCGCATTCGGATTAAGTTTTTAAGAGAGAGAATATAGAATATCAAAGAGCGTATAGGGATCAGGTAGTTAGAGTTTAGATTTTATCGGTTTGTTGTATGGTAACCTACTATGGCTGCCACACCCTATACCTCTTTCTTTTACAGGTCAACACTAATATTTAAGGTATATGAAAAAGATTGAAGCTATTATCCGTAAAACCAAATTCGAGGACGTAAAAGACGCCCTACTCGAAGCGGACATCGAATGGTTCTCTTATTACGATGTAAGAGGTATTGGAAAAGCACGGCAAGGACGTATCTACCGTGGCGTAGTATATGACACCAGCACCATTGAACGAATTTTGATCTCTATTGTCGTACGCGACAAAAATACCGAGAAAACAGTGCAGGCTATCATCAAAGCTGCACAGACCGGAGAAATCGGTGACGGACGTATTTTCGTCATTCCTATCGAAGACGCTATCCGGATACGCACTGCCGAACGTGGTGACATAGCCCTCTACAATGCAGAACAAGAACGTTAATCGGCAGCGGCAAGGTGCCGCTCTCAGGTTTCCTTGCGGATTATAACGTTTATAAAGAGGTTTACAACATCACTAATAAATAATAGGTATAAAATAAGATAATTATTATGGATACAAAATATAAAAGCCATAGCTTCGTAAAGTTGTGGATAGCCACTACTATATTCATTTTGTGCTGTTTTACTACTGATATGTCGGCACAAAACGCAGCCGCTGCCGATACAGTTGCAGCAGTTACAGAAACAATTACCGAAGTCGTTGCAGCTCCTGCCGAAGAAGCATCAGCAGCTCCCGATACGGTTGGTGAATTAGCTCTTGGATTAAATACTGTATGGATGTTGCTTGCAGCAATGCTCGTATTCTTCATGCAGCCGGGATTTGCATTAGTAGAAGCAGGTTTTACCAGAGTGAAAAATACTGCCAACATTCTGATGAAGAACTTTGTAGACTTCATGTTCGGCTCTTTACTATACTGGTTTATCGGTTTCGGATTGATGTTCGGCGCAGGCGGATTCATCGGAATGCCTCACTTCTGCGACCTTTCTTTCATTAATAATGGTTTGCCAACCGAAGGATTCCTCATATTCCAAACCGTATTCTGTGCGACAGCAGCTACAATTGTATCAGGAGCCATGGCAGAACGAACAAAATTCTCCATGTATATCGTCTACACCATCTTTATCAGTGTACTGATTTATCCGATATCCGGTCACTGGACATGGGGCGGAGGCTGGCTGATGAACGGTGAAGAAGGTTCTTTCATGATGAGTCACTTCGGCACTACATTCCATGACTTTGCCGGTTCTACAGTCGTTCACTCTGTAGGTGGATGGATTGCTTTGGTAGGTGCTGCCATTCTTGGTCCCCGTATCGGTAAATATGGTAAAGACGGCAAATCAAAAGCTATCCCAGGCCATAGCCTGACTATTGCTGCACTGGGGGTATTCATTCTTTGGTTCGGATGGTTCGGATTCAACCCCGGTTCTCAATTGGCAGCAGCAACCGAAGCCGACGCAATCGCTATTTCCCACGTATTCCTGACAACGAACCTGGCTGCTTGTGCCGGTGGTTTCTTTGCTCTGTTGGTGAGCTGGATGAAATATGGAAAACCATCCCTGTCATTGACACTGAATGGTATCTTGGCAGGTCTGGTAGGTATCACAGCAGGATGTGACGCAGTATCTCCCGCAGGAGCAGCCTTGATAGGTGCGATATGTGGTGTCGTAATGATATTCTCCGTTGACTTCATTGACAAGGTTTTAAAGATAGACGATCCGGTAGGTGCATCTTCCGTACATGGTGTGTGTGGTTTTTTAGGAACGATTCTCACAGGTTTGTTCTCTACCAGTGAAGGTTTATTCTATGGATACGGTTTCGGATTCCTCGGTGCACAACTATTCGGAGCATTGGTAGTAAGTGCATGGGCAGCAGGCATGGGATTCATCATTTTCAAAACGCTTGATAAGATTCACGGACTTCGCGTTCCGGCACGTGTCGAAGAAGAAGGTCTTGACATTTACGAACACGGTGAATCTGCTTACAACTAAGTTACTTATAATTAAAAGTAAGTCTACTCATCAGTAAGTGAATTAGGCTATATAGATTAAAAAGATTTATCCCGGGCGGGCCTGACCGCCTTCCCGGGAACCACACAGAGAAAATTATTTGCTCTAACATATTTAACAACAAATCAAATTAGGTATTATGTCAAAACTTAGATTCAGAGTAGTAGAGACAGCTTTCAAGAAAAAGGCTGTTGAGGTAGCAACACCTGCCGAACGTCCTTCGGAATACTTCGGCAAGTATGTATTCAACAAGGAAAAGATGTTCAAATACCTTCCCAGTAAGGTATACAATGCACTGATTGATGCAATTGACAACGGTGCTCCGCTAGATCGCAGCATTGCCGACGAGGTAGCTGCCGGCATGAAAAAATGGGCTATCGAAATGGGTGTCACTCATTACACGCACTGGTTTGCACCGCTGACCGAGGGTACGGCAGAAAAGCACGATGCCTTCGTTGAACATGACGGCAAAGGTGGTATGATGGAAGAATTTACAGGTAAACTGCTCGTACAGCAGGAGCCGGATGCTTCTTCTTTCCCGAATGGCGGTATCCGTAATACATTCGAAGCTCGCGGATACAGCGCATGGGACCCCTCGTCACCTGCTTTCATCGTGGATGATACACTTTGCATCCCGACTGTATTTATCGCATATACCGGTGAAGCTCTTGACTATAAAGCTCCCTTACTGAAGGCATTGCGTGCTGTAGATAAAGCAGCCGTAGCCGTATGTCAGTATTTTAATCCGGAAGTGAAAAAAGTAGTTGCTTACTTAGGATGGGAACAGGAATACTTCCTGGTAGACGAAGGATTGTATGCCGCACGTCCGGACTTACTAATGACCGGTCGTACTTTGATGGGACATGACAGTGCCAAAAACCAACAGTTGGAGGATCACTACTTCGGTGCTATCCCCACCCGCGTAGCCGCTTTCATGAAGGACCTTGAAATTGAAGCGTTAAAATTAGGTATTCCTGTTAAGACCCGTCACAACGAGGTTGCCCCGAACCAGTTCGAGTTGGCTCCTATCTTTGAAGAGTGTAACCTTGCTAATGACCATAACTTACTGATTATGTCATTAATGCGTAAGGTAAGCCGCCGTCATGGTTTCCGTGTACTGCTTCATGAAAAGCCGTTCAAAGGTGTCAATGGTTCGGGTAAACACAACAACTGGTCTTTGGGCACTGATACAGGTATCTTATTGATGGGACCGGGCAAGACTCCGGAAGACAATCTGCGTTTTGTTACATTCGTTGTCAATACATTGATGGCAGTTTATCATCATAACGGACTACTGAAAGCTTCTATCTCCAGTGCTACCAACGCCCACCGTCTGGGAGCGAATGAGGCACCTCCTGCAATTATCTCCTCTTTCCTTGGAAAACAGTTGTCGCAGGTATTGGATCATATCGAAAACAGTACGAAAGATGATTTAATCAGCCTTAGCGGTAAACAGGGAATGAAGTTGGATATTCCGCAGATTCCTGAATTACTGATCGATAATACAGACCGTAACCGTACTTCTCCATTTGCTTTCACAGGCAACCGCTTTGAGTTCCGTGCCGTAGGTTCCGAAGCAAACTGTGCTTCTGCCATGATTGCATTGAACTCGGCCGTAGCAAATCAATTGGTGAAGTTTAAAAAGGACGTGGATGCGTTGATTGAAAAGGGAGAACCCAAAGTTTCCGCCATTCTTGAAATCATCCGCGGATATATCAAAGAATGTAAAGCCATTCATTTCGACGGTAACGGTTACAGTGACGAATGGAAGAAAGAAGCTGCCCGTCGTGGACTGGATTGCGAAACCAGTGTTCCTGTTATCTTCGACAATTACCTGAAACCGGAAACAATTGCCATGTTCGAAGCTACCGGTGTAATGACCAAGAAAGAACTGGAAGCCCGTAACGAAGTGAAATGGGAAACTTATACGAAGAAGATTCAGATTGAGGCACGTGTATTGGGTGACTTGGCAATGAATCATATCATTCCGGTTGCCACTCAATACCAGACGGACTTAATTAATAATGTCTATAAGATGCAATCTCTTTTCCCGGCAGAAAAGGCAGCGAAATTGTCTGCTAAGAACCTGGAGCTTATTGAAGAGATTGCCGACCGTACAGCTTTCATCAAGGAGCATGTAGATACAATGATTGAGGCTCGTAAGGTTGCAAACAAGATAGAAAGCGAACGGGAAAAAGCCATTGCCTACCACGACACGATTGTCCCGGCACTGGAAGAAATCCGTTATCACATCGACAAGTTGGAACTGATTGTTGACAATCAGATGTGGACGCTTCCAAAATACAGGGAACTGTTATTTGTGAGATAGAAAAAAAATTATCTATTTCTTTTGTTGGTTGTTTTAAGTTTGCGGGGAGGAGTGCTGTGAAGCAGTCCTCTTCTTTTTTTTATTCGATAATCTTTGCGTCTTCAATATCATCATCGTCATGCATAACCGGAGCCTTCGGGCGGCGACGGGCAAACTTGAACCAGTTTATCAATTCGGAAAGAGAATAAACCAAACTGCTGATACCAATAATTATAAATGCAGTATTACGCGCTCCTGTCGGATTGAACAAAGCGATGATACCCGCAATAAGAATCAGCGAAGGAATCAGATAAAAAGCTCCCGGAACGGGCATCCACCGACGAGCCATCGACAAAGAAGCAATCTGTTGCACTCCTCCCATAATCAGGATAAATCCCAATAAAAACATCAAAACGTCTGCAAAGAATTCAGGCATCACAATCAGCCAAAGTCCGAATAATAAGCTACCGATTCCTTCTATCGGAAAACGGGGAGCAGCTTCACCTTCCGGTCTTTTCCGGCCGAAATAGCCAAAAAGGCTGATAACACCGGGAATCAAGAAGGCAACACCTACCGTAATGACAATATAGCTGGCAGCCGCATTGGGCCAAATCACGAGTACCAATCCAATCACAAGTGCGAAGAGAATGCGAATAAGGGAATAATTCATTGTTTTCATAAATTCTATATTTTTTAACCGAGTCTGTTCCAATACTTTTGCGAATATAAGTGTTTCTACTGATATATAAAAATAACAAATAAACATTGTAATAAGTTCGTAATAATATCGTTATGACGATTACATCTCACATTGATATTTTTGCAGAAATTTTAAACAGTTCCTTTTTCACAATGAAACAAAGCGAAATAAAAAAGAAATACCCTTATGTAGAGCGTGACATCAGTTGGATGTACTTCAACCAACGTATTCTGCTGGAAGCTGCCCGCTCCGAAGTGCCACTATTGGAACGGCTCACTTTTCTTGGGATTTATTCAAATAACCTGGATGAGTTCTTTCGTGTCCGTGTAGCTACTCTGAACCGGATTATTGAATATGCTGATAAAAACATACAGGCAGAACAAGAAACTGCCGCCTGCACTCTGAAACAAATAGGGAAGCTGCACAATCGTTACTACAAGCAGTTTGAGGAAACATTCGCTTCCATTATGGAGGAATTGAAGAAAGAGAATATCTACGTTATCAAAGATACGGAAATGACAGACGAACAGAAAGCATTCGTCACTTCTTTCTATCGCAACAAACTGAATGGTTCTACCAACCCGCTTTTCCTCAATGGAACCCGCCCGCTGGACGATCAGACAGATGAGGATATTTACCTTGCCATCCGTCTGCTGCGCAAAGATGAAACGGGAAAGATAAAGGAGAAAGACTATGCAGTGATTGAACTGCCGACCGAAGACTTCGGCCGTTTTATTCAATTGCCTGATTCGGATGGAAAAACATATCTCATGTTTCTTGACGACGTGATCCGTTACTGTTTGCCGATGATTTTCGTCGGTATGAAGTATACAGATTATGAGGCGTACACTTTCAAATTCACTAAAGACGCCGAAATGGAAATTGACAGTGATCTGCGGACAGGGGTACTTCAGAAGATTTCCAAAGGTGTGAAAAGCCGGAAGAAAGGGGAACCGATCCGTTTCGTCTATGACGAACAAATTCCTAAAGACTTGCTGAAAAAGTTGACCGGCCGCCTGAACGTGGATAAGAATGACACGCGTGTAGCCGGAGGACGCTATCACAATTTCAAGGATTTAATGAAATTTCCGGTTTGCGGTCATCATGAACTGAAATATCCAGTTTGGGAACCTATTTTCAAGCCTGAACTGAATGGCATGGAAAGTCTGCTCACTTTGATTCGTCGGAAAGATCGTTCTTTACATTATCCTTATCATAGCTTCGATACTTTTATCCGTGTGTTGCGCGAAGCCGCTATCAGTAAAGAAGTAAAAAGCATCAAGATGACGCTTTATCGCTTGGCTAAAGAGTCCAAAGTGATAAAAGCTTTAATCTGTGCAGCCAGAAACGGGAAAAAAGTCACAGTAGTTATCGAACTGTTGGCACGTTTTGATGAAGCGTCTAATATCAACTGGAGCAAGAAAATGCAGGATGCGGGGATTCATGTTATTTTCGGAGTAGAGGGTTTGAAAATCCATTCTAAATTGCTGCATATCGGTACTCGGCACGGTGATATCGCCTGCATCAGTACAGGAAATTTCCATGAAGGAAATGCACGTATGTATACTGACTATACCATTATGACTGCTCACCGTCCCATTGTCCGGGAAGTCAATGCCGTATTCGATTTTATCGAAAAGCCTTATACTCCTGTCGATTTCAAAGAGTTGCTCGTCTCTCCCAATGATATGCGTAAACGGTTCATTGCCCTGATCAACAAAGAGATAAAAAATAAGGAACAGGGAAAAGAGGCTTATATCCTAGCTAAAGTAAATCATATTACTGACCGTGCACTTGTTGAAAAGCTATACGAAGCCTCAACAGCAGGTGTTCAAGTGGAGCTGGTAGTACGCGGTAACTGTTCTTTAGTGACAGGTGTTCCGGGTATCAGCGAGAATATACACATCAATGGCATTATCGACCGTTATCTCGAACATTCGCGCATTTTCATCTTCGCCAATGGTGGAGAAGAAAAATACTACATTGGTTCTGCCGACTGGATGCCTCGCAACCTGGATAATCGTATTGAGGTGGCGGCACCGGTCTATGATAAAGAAATCCAGGCAGATTTAAAACGAATTGTCTGCTACGGATTCCGGGATACGGCAAAAGGAAGAATTGTAGATGGTACAGGTGAGAACCGGGAAAAAGAACGGGAAGAAAACAGTGTCCCATTCCGCTCACAAGAAGAATTATATAACGAATACAAGAATACATTATGATAAGTATGAAAAAAGTTAATTATGCAGCAATAGATATAGGCTCTAATGCGGTACGACTGCTGATAAAATGTGTAAACGAGGAGAATGCGCCCGAATTAATGAGTAAGGTGCAGCTCATCCGTATTCCGTTACGGTTGGGAGAAGACGCCTTTACTGTGGGGGTTATCTCCGCAGAAAAAGAGAAGAAACTGATTCGGCTGATGAAAGCCTACAAACAATTAATGAAGATATATGATGTGGTAGACTATCGTGCGTGTGCCACCTCTGCCATGCGTGATGCACGTAATGGTAAGGATATCGTTCAGCAGATCGTCAAAAAGACGGGTATCCGTGTAGAAATCATCGACGGGCAGGAAGAAGCGCATATTGTTTACGACAATCATATCGAACAGTTATTTGCTTCAGGGCAAAATTACCTGTATGCAGATGTGGGAGGTGGTAGTACGGAAATCAATCTTATCAGCAACGGCGAACTGAAAAATTCCCGTTCATATAATATAGGTACGGTACGTATGCTTAGCGGCATGGTAAAGGAAGAAGAAAAGGAAGCTTTGCGCACTGATCTGATAGGGCTTGCCACAGAATATGCCCCTATCAGTATCATCGGTTCGGGAGGAAATATTAATAAGTTATTTCGTTTAGCGGACAAGAAAGATAAAAAAGCGTCTCTCCTACCCATCGAATCACTGCAAGATATATATGAAACATTGAAAGCCCTCTCTACCGAACAACGTATTAAACAATATAAGTTGAAACCGGACCGGGCCGATGTTATTGTTCCTGCTGCAGAAATATTTCTCGAGATAGCTACTCATGTAAAAGCTACCGGAATTATTGTACCTACCATCGGACTGTCTGACGGTATTATAGATAGCTTATACACGCAGAACATGAACAGGTCTGATTCTCCGCAATCTTGATGAATGAATATATAAAAAAACTCCTGATACCAATATATCCAGACTTAGTATCGGGAGTTTTTGTCTCATCTTGCTATAATGTATAGATTCATCTTTAAAAGAGTTAGGTATTCGGATTTTGTTCTTTATATTTGTGCAACTATATATTTGAAACAATATGGATATAAAACTTAGAATTGAGCAATCTTCGGATTATCATGAAACCGAAAACATTACACGGGAAGCATTCTGGAATCATTATTCTCCGGGATGTAACGAACATTACCTCCTTCATATTATGCGTAACCATCCTAAGTTTGTGCCGGAGCTCGATATTGTTGCAGAACATAATAACAAGATTGTCGGTAATGTTGTCTGCCTCAAATCATTTATCATGGCAGATGACGGTAACCAATATGAGGTTTTGAGCCTGGGTCCCATTTCTGTTCTCCCCGAATACCAACAGCAGGGTATCGGAGGAAAAATGATTGCACTTACCAAAAAATTAGCTTCCGAAATGGGATTTCGTGCTATTTTACTTTGTGGTGACCCGGATTATTATCTCCGACAAGGATTCATTCCTGCCGAAACATTAGGGATTCGCACTGAAGATAATATGTATGCTACTGCTCTTCATGTTTATGAATTATATGATAATGCTTTAGCCAATGCAAAAGGCCGTTATATAGAAGATGAAATATATCAGATTGATAGATCTGCTGCTAATGAGTTCGACAAACAATTTCCTCCAAAAGAAATTGAGGTTGGCACTCCGTCACAAAAACGATTTGAGCAGCTGGTAGTAATGAGAAGAAAAGCGATTTAAGGTCATTCAACCTTAAACCGCTTGGTTTGTACATCACGGGAGTTCGATCCTACCATGACATCAAATTCTCCTGGTTCGTAGATATATTCCAAGCCGGAATTATAGAATTTCAGATCATTTTCCGTGATAACGAAGTTAATGTCACGACTTTCACCACTCTTCAGGAAAATACGTTCAAAGCCTTTCAACTCCTTCACCGGACGGGCAATCTCTGCATATATATCACGAAGATATAGCTGTACTGTCTCGTAGCCGTCGTAGTTTCCTTTATTGGTAACAGTCACAGAAACCGTTAACTCACCGTTTTTAGGTAAGGTTTCCGAGCTAATATGAAGATCACTATAAACAAAGTCCGTATAACTCAAACCATATCCGAACGGATACAGAGGCTCATTACTCTCATCCAGATAATTGCTGGCATAACGATTGAATATACGATTGTCAGGATCAGGACGACCGGTATTCAGATGATTGTAGAACAATGGCAACTGTCCCACCGAACGCGGGAAGGTAGTTGTCAGTTTACCGCTTGGAGAAACTTTACCAAACAATACGTCAGCAACCGCATTCCCCGTTTCACTACCACCAAACCAGACATTCAAGATGGAATGTACATTTGTAGCCTCCCAGTTCAAAACCAAAGGACGACCCGTGAACAAAAGAAGTACGACAGGTTTGCCCGTCTTCACCAGAGCTTTTAATAAGCCTTGTTGAGCATCGGGTATCTCCAGATTGGTACGTGAAACCGATTCACCACTCATTTCCGCACACTCACCCAAAGCAGCTACAATCACATCAGCACGGGCAGCTATACGTAAAGCCTCATCCAATAATTGCCGGTTGTCTCCACGTTCAAGCAGCCGAATACCCGTAGCAGCTTTTTCCGTTTCTGCATCATAATATATATTACTGCCTTTCGCATACAGTATTTCAGCCTTATCACCCGCTGCCGAACGGATTCCTTCCAGTAACGTTCCGTGCCGGGAAGGAGTACATGTCATACTCCACATTCCACACATATTATTACGTGCATCTGCCATCGGGCCGATCAGGGCAATCTTTCCTTTTATGTCCAAAGGAAGCAGATGACGATCGTTCTTCAACAGAACAAAAGTTTCAGTTGCAATCGTACGGGCGGAAGAACGATGTTCGGCCGTATAAAGTTTTTCCCGGGTACGCAGAGTATCACAATATTTATACGGATCGGAGAATAACCCCAATTTATATTTGGCTTCCAGAACACGACGACAGGCCGTATTTATCTGTTCTTCCGTCACTTTTCCTTCTTTCAGGGATTCTTCCAATGTGTTCAGAAAACCACAGGAAACCATATCCATATCTGTCCCTGCCTGCAAAGCACGTATGGAAGCTTCTTTCAGAGGGGCGACACCGTGGGAGGACATTTCGGCTATCGAATTATAATCTGTCACCAATAGTCCCCCGAAACCCCATTCATCCCGAAGCAGATCGGTCAGTAACCATTTATTGGCCGTGGCAGGAATACCGTCGACGATATTAAAAGAACTCATGACACTACCTACACCGGCATCAACGGCAGCTTTATAAGGAGCCAGATATTCGTTATACATACGCAGGCGGCTCATATCCACCACATTATAATCACGTCCTGATTCAGACGCTCCATAAAGTGCAAAATGTTTCACACAGGCAAGTATTTCATCGTTGCCCTGCATATTGTTTCCCTGATAACCACGCACATACGCTTTAGCCATTAAAGAACCCAGGTAAGGATCTTCCCCACTCCCTTCTGCGATACGTCCCCAGCGGGCGTCACGACAAATATCGACCATCGGGCTGAATGTCCAGTTAATACCGTCTGCGCTGGCTTCAATGGCAGAGATGCGTGCCATACGTTCGACGGCCAGAGTGTCCCAACTGCAAGAAAGCGCCAATGGGATCGGGAAAATAGTTTCGTAACCGTGGATAACGTCTGCACCTACAAGTAGAGGTATTTTCAACCGGCTTTCTTCTACCGCAAGGTGTTGCAGGGCATTAATTTTCTGGATCCCCTTGACATTGAAGAAGCCGCCTATTTCCTGTTTGCGAATCATATCGCTAAGTTCACCGTTCATCACCGAACCTGTCACGAGATCACCGCCCGAAGGCAGGTTCAGTTGTCCGAGTTTCTCACGGAGAGTCATCCGCTCCATTAAGTCGGTAATGAAACAGTCCATTTCATTCTCGTAATGATTCTGTGATAACAGAGTCGGTATTAATAATATATTATATATAATGCGAATCAGTATTTGATTCCTTAGTTAAAAATTAGAGTAATTAATGCGATGGCAATTTTTTCCATCGTATGTACCAGAAGTCCAGATGTAGATCTGACCTTCATCGCTCTTTGAATATTTGTTTTTTCATTCAACCAGTTGAATAATGCTTCAATGGGTTGTCTGACTTTTGAGACTGCCGTTGAAAACAAGTCTCTTGCCGCTTTCTCCCTTTTTGTTATTTCAGGTGATTCTCCTTTGATAGCTTTTACAGGAGTAAATAGCTCGAGTTTTTTGCATTCTTTCGTCTCTTTATAGAATGGTATATCCGAATATATTTTATCGGCATATATTTCTCTATTGTTCAGATTTCCCACACATTCTCTTTTGAATACAGTGGAGTCATTTTCATCAGCAGCGGAAAGTATGAGCATTTCAGGAAAAGGTATAGTTCCTTTTCTACGGAAAGCCACTGCATGGAGTTTTATTCCGAAATAATACATGTTCTTTGTCGAACAATATCCTTTGGAAGTAATCTCAGTGGCGACCTTTCCTACTTTGTTCTTTCCTGCGCAAGTAATGATAGGCATCGAGTCAACTAATGATTTCATACTGTCACAATCTTGAGGTTTGAATGAATGGATTAACTGCCTGACCAGTTCGCTGATTGCTTCCGGCATCAAATTCAATCTATAATTGAATGTTTGGTAAGAAGGCAAGTCAGGGAACCATGAAAGCAGGTATTCCTTGGTAAAGGTATGTATGTCTTTGATTTTAAAGTATTGTTGATAAGCTCCACAGAACAGATATACAGTAAGCAGTTCCTGATCGGTAAAGATTGGATGATTGTTATTACTGAACCTCTGGCAGTAGAACTTGAGTGAAGACTCGTAAACATCGCAGATATACATATATATTTTTATAAGTTTTAATTCTTTCTCCTTGGGAATCATAATTAGAACAATGAGTGGTTTTATTCTTCTAATATACTGATTTTCAAGGAGATTAGAAAATTAATTTATGAGATAATTAACTGAATAATAACATTTTAACAAGCGAAAAGGCTGATGTTTATCAACTGCTGATTCGCATATATAACTAAAAGACAACATCTTTTCATTCTTCTCATCATTGACATGAATTCTTTAATTAATTACCTTACTTCTAATCAGTGACTTCTTTAAACAGTTCAAATTTATCCAAAATAGGTCCTCCATTCATTCCCGGAGTAATACACAAGACACTTTGTCCTTTGGGTAAATTGATATAGATTTCTGTTTCTTCAAATTTATCATACCAACCACCTGTATTCGGACAACGGATGACCTGACGTGAATTCCCTATTTGCAAATTAAGACCCACATCTTCTCCGCTCGTATAGCGTATCTTAAATAAGTACTCACCAGCATTTTCAGTAACGACATTAAAGATCAAACTACAATTACCAAAGAAATCCTTCACCACCTCACCATTTGAAGCATAAGGGTTGGCTATAATAGAAAGAGAGCTTCCAATCATTTCGCATTTCTCTGCCTCAATCAAACTTTTTTGTTCCCAATCCCTAATATCCTTACCTTGCAGAATAGCGAGAAGAACACTATCTTTTATGGTTTTATCCGTGTTACAAAAACCAAAAATAGATTTGTAATCCCAGCATGCATAAGCAACTTTCTTTTTCTGAAATATGGAGATTAAATCTCTATACCAATTATAACGTGAAGCATGGTTTCCAAACGGTAGACAGCCGAATTCTCCACAATATAATCTTACTCCATTATCTTTAGCCACTTTTAATGCCTGTTCTATTTCATGGGCAATGGTCCTTTTACTATACATTCTTCTATAAGGAGCAACAATCTTTTTCTCTTCATCAGACAATTTCTCAAAATCCTTTTCATTAATTAAATCACCCGGATATGTCAATGCCATATCAAGTTTGGCAAAGTCTGTCCACGACGCACGATAATGGGTCAATAGATAAGGCTCATAACAATGGAATGTCAACATGATATTACGATCACCCTTAGGTATCTGCAAATCTTTTATCGTATTAACACTATTATAAGAATTAGATCCTAATATAAGCATACGCTTGGATGCTACTTCCCGTAACTCCTTTATCAGGCGCTTTGCCAGTTCATTCCAAACCCCATTTTCCGGAGCTACCGGCTCATTCAATAATTCATATGCCAGTAAACTCTCCGGATACTTTTCCAATTCCCTATTTATAAGTTTCCACAAATGAATAAACTTGTCCTGTTCAATGGGATCTGTCCATAGAGGTCTCTCATTGTTGCCAAAATGATGAGAACGAAGAATATGAAAATCAACAATTATCCGCATTTGAAACTCACGGCACCAACTAATTGCCTGATGTATCAATCCCATCGTTTCTGTATCTATATCCCCTGAAGGAGTAAATAACTGTTCTTCATCAACCGGCAAACGTAAATGATCAAATCCCATCTTTTTAAGAAAAGCTACTTCGTCCCTGCCAAACTTACTTTTCCGCAACTCACCCCTATCTTTACTTTGAGAAAGCCAGTGGCTAATATTCACTCCCCTCGTAATTTCGAAATTTGACTGTAGACTCTCCATCCGGACATTTCCCCATATTGTATGGTTAGTCCACATCACCGCAACTATAATTAATAATACTGTAACTCTCATTCGAACAATCTGATTCATCATTTTCTTTCTATCTTTACAACATTTACTTTATCCAGGTTAGGTCCTCCATTGGCTTCCGGAGTTATCACGATAGTATTTTCCCCTTTTAATAGTGTCACTGTCATTCCTGCACATTGTAACTTATTCCACCAACTACCGGATGCAGAACAATTCAGATTCTGTTGTACTCCTCCATTTACTTGAATCCGGACGGCAGCATCCACCTCACTCATATAGTAGACACTCAATTCATATAAGCCTTCCTCTTCTACCACTAAATTCAAGTTCAAACGTGCATCTCCATAAAAATTAGTAAGAAGTCGCTCGCCTGAAGCATACGGATTATCGCTCAAAGCCACTGATGTGCCACTTGAAGTTCCACTTTCGACCTCAACCATATAAGTCCCTCCGATATTGCTCTCACCCCTAAAAGGAATCAAGGGTAACCCCGCCTTGTTTCGCATATATCCCAACATAAAATTACGGAAACAATAACGGATATACTTAGGAGCAGCAACCTTATCTGAAGAGACTGTGACTACATCACCATCCCCAAATGATATATCCGATGCCGGATAGAAAACATAACATCCATTGACCAGTGTTTTTCCATCTGACAGCTCGAAATTTTGAAGCACACTATTCTTATCAATGTCCATCCAGCCACCACCTACATTTTTAAAAGTTAGTAGAACTCTACCATCCTCCATACACATTCCCTCAAAAGAAGGACTGGCGGAGATTATTTCACCATGCTCATAAGTTTGGTTCAAAGCCAAATGTGCCAGACGCATACCTACTCCTTTTTTATTTGCCGGATGTATCTGATTCTCCTCTGATAATGCAACCAAATCATTTGTACAAACCATACCAGCCGGCATAATCTCTTTCTGAACTTCATATTGGACCTCACGCAAAAGAGCAGAAACAATTCCTGTGGCTCCATTATCTTCCGGCAAAGCATACGGTGCTATCTCGGCATAATAAAAAGGCATATTTTCACCCGTCCCCAAAGAGCCTTCCCACAATGAACGCCACGATTTTACCAACTCTTTCATATTCTTCTGATATTCATACCATTTCCAGACATTCGATTCTCCTTGATACCACAGAAATCCTTTAGCTGCATACTTATGGCATGGATAAAGCATACCATTATATTTATCTCCACCGGGTAGCCATGATTCTATATCAGAACCACCCCAGGCAGCAACCACCAGTCCAACAGGAACATTCAACTTCTCCTGTAGCTCCAATGCAAAATAATAAGCAACAGCACTAAATCTTTTTACTTGTCCGGAAGAAGCAACCAGCCAGTCTCCTTTCAATTCATTTTGGGACACAGTTGCACTGTTACGTTCAACCGTCAACATACGAATTTCCGAATGTTTATCAGCATTTGTCACAGCCTCTTCCATATTATCTACAGGACATCCCTCCCAGCCTCCTAAAGGCATCTCCATATTCGACTGTCCGGAACATATCCAAACTTCCCCGATCAATATATTCCGTACAATTAATGGGGCGGAAGCACCATCATCAAACGAAAGAGTCTGCGTTTCAGGACCACCGGCAGGCGTCATAATAGACGCCTGCCATTGCCCTTTACCATCAACATTCACTACTATATCCTGCTTTATCCAAGAAGCTGATATTGTAACTGTACATTTAGGTGTAGCTTCTCCCCACAAAATTACTTTTGAGTTTTGCTGCAATACCATGTTATCACTAATCAAATGAGGCAACTTTATTGAAGTAGGAGCCTTACTCACAGGGATATCATCATTAACAGATGTCTCCGAATCTCCACACCCATAAGCGAAGCCAGCTATCCATAGAAAAAACAGAAATATATATTTTGCCATATACCTACTTACTTCTTTATTTTACAAACCTCAAATTTATCAAGGATAGGACTTCCCGTTGGTTCCGGAGTGAAAGATATTGTGTTTTTACCAGCCGAAAGATTTACGACAGTCTTTGCATCTGTAAATTCACTCCACCAACCTCCGGAGTTCGGACAAGGTATCATTTGCTTCACTCCGCCATTCACTTGGGAGTAAATCCACACGTCAGTACCACAAACATAACGAATCTTCAAATAATAAACTCCCGCCTCTTCAACAGTCACATCAAATTTTAAATTAGAATTTCCCCAAAAATGATTCACATGTTTTCCTCCTGAAGCCGCAGCGTTGTCTTCTATAATCATAGTGCCTCCGCCTTTTTCACAATCCTCTGCCTCAACAGTATAGATGGTAGTCAGTTCCGCTCCTTCTCTCCCTAACAATATATCGACTAAAGTGGCATCCTTCAATCCTCCGTCAGGAGTACAGAAACCAAAGATCGCATTGTATTCCCATGCACCATACGAAATCTCGGTTTCATTAAAAATAGAAACTAAATCACGATACCACGCATAACGTGAAGTCAGATTAGAATAAGGCAGGCAACCAAATTCACCACAATACAATTTCACTCCCTTTGCCCGAGCAGCCGTAACAGCCACATTGATGTTATTCAAAATAGATTCACGGGTATATTCCTGTTTATAGGGACGCACAATCTCCTGTTGATCGGCAGGAAGATTATTGAAATCTTCATCTCTGACCAAAAGTCCCGGATAATTCAACGGTAAATTAAGATTGGCAAAGTCTGTCCAACTAGCATGATAGTGAGTCAACAAGTAAGGCTCATAATAATGGAAAGTCAACATTATATTTTTATCTTCACTTGGTATCTGCAAATCACTTATTGTAGACACGCTATTCCACAAGTTAGAACCAATTATCAACATTCTTGCCGGGGCAACTTCACGCAATTCTGTTATCAGGCGATTCACTAACGTATTCCAAATATCACTGCTGGGAGCTACAGGTTCATTCAGTAACTCATACGCTAACATATCATCAGGATATTGTTGAAGCTTGTCATGAATTGTTTTCCACATCCGTACAAACTTATCCTGCTCTTCCTTACTAGTCCATAGAGGTTTATTATCCGCTTCATAATTATGAGACCGCAGTATATGAAAATCAAAAATTAATCTCATATTATACAATTGGCACCAATCTGCAGTTTTATATATCAGATTCAAAGTTTCTTCATCGACTTCACCTGATTCTGTAAACAACTGCTCTTCATCCACCGGTAACCGCAAATGGTCAAATCCCTGTTGACTTAAAAATATAGCATCGGTTTCCTTAAACTTATTCTTCCTTTCTTCTCCTCTTGCACTACTTTGTGAGAGCCAATTACCAATATTCACTCCTTTGTGAATTTCAAAACCAGAAAACTCTCCGCCAGTACCCGTTGAATATACATTAAGATTCACTTCCCGAGTGGTTTCATAGCTGGTAGTACTTACAACCAACTTCAAATGATAAATTCCCGGAGTCTCATTACTGTATTTAAATTCATCTCCGGTTCCCTCTTGTACTCCATCCACATACCATACAGCTTCTGCATATTCAAAAGGAGTATAAATAGCCTTTATCGTAATTGTCTCCCCCTGCTTTACATTGAGCTTTCCCAATTCCCCATTTTCACCTTTCATCGGTAATGTAGGGCTTGTCGCAATGATGCGAGGATAATTATCTGCCGAAATAGATTCTTCTGCCGCATCATCATTGCACGCGGCTATTAGTACATAAATACTAATAAAGAAAATTGATTTTATAATATTCCATGTTTTCATAATCATAGTATTTTATTCTTTGTCCCACCAAATTCTACAATTCCAGTTATCTTCTCCTCCCATTCTTCCGACTGCTTCATAATATCCGGTCGGATTATAAGTCTGCTCAAATAACGGGTACTTCAATCTTCTGGGAATAGTACGGGAGTCTTTGACTGCTGCGCCATATTCTGTTGAAGGTTTCAATACAGGATATCCCGAACGTCTCCAGTTAGAATAAGCTTCTGACGGATTAATCAAATGTAAAATCCATAATTGCTCATTGATAAACTGTAATTGTCCATCTTTATCTGATGGTAGCGGATTCCGGGACAGATAACTGGCCATTTCCGTATTGGAGACTTCTTCTCCCAGATCAAAGTTTTTCAGTAATCCCATGGCCGCCTTTACTCCATTTGAATAATGAGTCTCTACTGTTTTACTGTCATTGATGGCCGGCCAGCGTAGTTTTGCTTCTGCCAGTAAAAGTTCAGTTTCTGCATAACTCATAAAGATGGCCGGAGAATCTCCCTTTATAAATCCCTTGTTCAGTTGTGGACGACATTCCTTTCCGTAATACGTATCTCCATCCATAAATCCAGCAGGCCAATTATCCCACCAGTAGAATCCCGGTTTTATTGCTTCTATTGATTCCAGTTGCTTCGGAGCCTTCTCTATAATAAAGTCCGTCAAATCTGTTCTTAAAAATGGATCTGTTGAATCTTCGGCATAACATCTTCCTAAAATCAACAGACGGGGATCATTGGTCGTTTTTAACTTATCCCACATCGTAGTACAGAAATAACACATAGGAGCATTCTCCCGGCTACGCCACAACTGCGCCAAGCCATTACGCCTGAACTCCGTTTCGTCCCAATCCAATAAATCCATATAATGAATTAATGCATCATCTCCAACTCCCAAAAGACCCGATTCAATATTACAAATAGCAGTCATCCATTCTTCTGCAAGCTCCGGAGCTACTTTAACCAATCTCATGGCAATACGAAAGTTTAAAGTATTGGCAAATTTTCTCCACTTCTTTAGATCACCACTATAAATTATATCACCGGTCAGTTTATCAGCTTTTTCATCCAGTTGCTCCTCCGCTTCCAGAAGTTCTTTATGCATATCTTTATAAATCAGTTCCTGCTCATCAAACTTTGGGGTAACATTTCCTGTTATATACCCCTGCTCTGCCTCAAAATATGGAATATCACCATACATATCAGTCAGGATAAGAAAAAAGTAGCATTTCAGAATCCTGGCCACCGCATTTATATTTTTCTGTTCAACATCTGCCTCCGTTCTCCAAAGAATATCCGCCAGATTTTTCAGATGACAAGTATAAATACGCTCCCATGGTTGTTGAAACTGTGCATCATCAATCAGGTATTCGCCACCAAAATGCGTTGCCGACCAGTCACCTTGCAGTTGTTGAACAAAACCTGAATAATAATAGGCAAACGGTTGTTCCATCAGCCAATCACCACCCATACATAATTGTATGTAGGATAACTGTGAGTTCGGATCGATAGTCGTAGCCACTACTGGATTTTTATTAAAATCCTCATAGTCTATGCAACTACTAAATCCCATCAAAAGGACACTTAACAGCAAAGAGTGCATCCACTTTATATTCAATATTCTTTTCATAGTCGGACAATTTAAAATTTAATATTCACATTCAATCCAAAACTTCTTCTGGAAGGTAACGAACCATATTCCAAACCTATAGCAGAAGTATTATAATTTGAGTCCGGATCAATATTCGGTACATTCTTATAGATAATAAAAGGATTTCGCGCAACAAATGAAACACTTAACGACTCAACATAACGCTCTATCATTTTTTTGGGAAAGGTGTATCCGAACGTTAACTCACGCATCTTGACGTAACTATTATCATAGATAAAAGGCGAAGCTGTCTTATCACAGATATATCCCCAATAATCGTATGGAGCAATCGCTTTGGTATTTTTCACCCAAGATACATTGCCTGCGGCATCCACTTGCTTAACAACTCCTTCTGCAACATACCCACCGGTAGATTGCCAGTTTCCTTCAGCAACTCCAGCTTCCAAACGCTGTTCTTCCGATTTATGCCATTCGTCACGTCCCCTTACAGTATATGCTGCTTTACCTGATTTGGCCAAGCCACGCGCTGTCATAGAATAAATATCTGCTCCTACTTTAATATCAAAAATTGCCGATAAAGTAAATTGCTTATATCTGAAAGTAGTCGTTAGTCCCCCTGTCCAGTCCCAGGTTGCTTTCCCTAACTTTTTCATATCACTGGTTATTTCAGGCAAACCGGAATCAGCATTGATAATCACGTCTCCCTGTTCATTTCTCAAGAAGTCCTGTCCCATAATTACTCCGTATTCTTCTCCCGGAACAGCCAGTACTTTTACTCCCAGCCAACGGGCAGCTGCCAATTCCAAACTCTCGATTCCTGTTGATAAGGACTTCACTTTGTTACTATTCTTCGAAAAGTTAAAATTAAAATCCCAAGAAAAATCTTTCGTTTGAACCGGTGTCGTATTCAATGCAATCTCTACTCCCGAATTTTCTATTTCCCCTGCATTTATCAGTTTGGTACTATAACCTGATGTTACTGATGTGGCAACATTCATTATCTGGTTATTACTGTTTTGTTTATAGTAAGTAAAATCCAGTCCGATCCGGTTATTCAGAAACTTCAAATCCACTCCAATCTCAAAAGAATTGGTTTTGGATGGTTTCAAATCTTTATTAGGAATAGTACCCGTACTAATATATCCCGTTGAATAATTACCAAAGGTTTTATCCGTCATAATGTAGTTCAAATCCAACATGAAAGGGTCTGCATCACTACCGACTTGCGCCCAGGAAGCTCTTAATTTACCAAATGAAAGAATCGGATTCGGCTTAATCAATTCTGAAAACAAGAAGCTTCCACCAACTGAAGGATAAAAATAAACGTTATTGTTTACCGGCAGTGTGGACGACTGATCCCGCCTTAATGTCACATCTGCATACAATAAATCTTTCCAGGAAAGGTTTACCATTCCAAATAACGAATTAATCTCTTTACGCCAGCTACCTTCAGTAATCTCTTTTTGCAGGAAACTTTGCAGAGCCACCGTCTCATGCATTGACATATTTTTAGCTGTTATGGTATGCGACTTATTATCTACGTGATACACATTCCCTCCTAATGTAATTCCATAATTGAAGCGTTTGAAGCTATTTTGATAATTAGCTATAAACTCCACATTATAAGACTTATTTTCAAAAGTACTTTTTTGTAATTGTCCCAATAAAGTACTAGGGGTAGAATATGGAATATAATCCATAAATGAGAAGTTCACGTTCTCACCACCACCGGTCAATTTGAAATACAGATTCTTATTTACACTATATTTAAATGAAGCGACTGCAAAATACTGGTCTTTCTGTGTCGTATTCTTCATTGCATATTGCACCCAATAGGGGTTGATATTCCAGACATCTCCTCGGTTCCAGTCGTAGTAGGTTCCATCCGAATGCATATAATTATCCTTCAACCATACCTGATCAAAGTTTCCTGCCAGGTTCATCAGATTGTTAGCTACATTCGTTCTTGAGTCTGCTAATGCCGGACGGTTCTTTACATATTCATTTACGTAATTGACTTTGAAATCAACTTCCAGTTTCTCTGCAAGCTTAAAGAATGTTCTTAAATCAATCGTATTCCTGCTTATCTTGGCATTAGGCATAATATCCTTATTAGTCAGATTCGTATACGACAATCTTATGCTATTGTTCTCTTTGGCAGAACTTAGAATCAAAGAATTTGTGGCTGTAACACCTGTGTTAAAGAATCCCTTTATATTGTCTTTCCTGTATATAAAAGGACGAGTCACTCCGTCGAAATACTTAAAAGCAATTCCTTCATCGTATCTGGGTCCCCAACTGGCACAAGCCGATTTTGCATCATCATCATTCAGATTAATTCTTCCATCCCATCCCTGGCCAAATTCTGTCTGAACATCATCATATTCTGTAAGTTGCTTTTCAAAAGTAACGGTTGAGTTTACCTCCACTCCTATCGCCCTGCGATTCTGATTCTTTTGTGCCTTCTTGGTCGTTATAAGAATAACTCCATGTGCAGCACGACTACCGTACAAAGCAGAAGCAGCAGGACCTTTCAACACAGACATGGATTCAATATCATCGGGATTGATGGACGAGATTCCATCTCCCAAATCATATCCTCCATAAGCACCGGCCGAACCGAAATTAGAATTATCCAACGGTACGCCATCTACTACATAAAGAGGTTGGTTGCTACCAGTTAAAGAAGTATTACCTCTAATAATTACTCTCGTACTTCCGGCAGGACCACCAGCCGTTTGAGAAATGACCAATCCCGGAATCTTACCGGCCAATGCGTTTATAACATTGGTCTCTTTCGCTTTTTCGAGTTCTTTTCCTTTCACGTCACTGACGGCATATCCCAAAGCTTTCCTGTCACGTTTAATACCTAAAGCAGTCACTACCACTTCATCAAGTCCGGCAGTTTCCTCTTTCAATACAATATCATAGGTACGCTGTGAATTGATTTTCAGTTCTTGTTCTCTATAGCCGATATAACTTATAATGAGAACACTACCGGGAGGCAGCACGATCTCAAAATTACCATTAACATCGGTTACCGTACCATGTGTCGCATTCTTAATTTTCACAGTCGCCCCTATCAGTGCCTCTCCTTTCTCATCAGAGACTTTTCCTTTAATCTTCCAATATTGCTGTTGCTGGGAACTACCCGTGTTTTCCAGAGTAGTATTTGCATAACTTCCTTCAGACCAAAGAAAAGCCAGCAAGGCACAAGCCATTAAAAATCTTAATTTTTTCATATCGTATTAAATTTATAAGAGTTATTCTATTCTATCACTAACGTAATGCATTACATATCTTCTCATTAATTTTCCGTAAGCGTTCTTCATCAAGCTTTACAACCTTACGGTCATAAGTCAGTAAGCCATTTATTTCAATCTCAACATCAGAGGTTTGTGTGTAAACAGCAGCGGAAAAACCTCTCGGAATAAGCTTATACAGCATATCCGCATATTTCTGATATTCGTCTGTAGCCTCTTGAGAAGAATTGAATTGGACGTATCCCCAATTCTTATCCGGTTCCCACAGATGTTCTTTACAGATCATACCAATTCCACCGAACTCTCCTAAAACATTTGCTCTTTGGGCATCATAAAGATACATTTCAGGAGCCGGATAATTATGTAAGTCAAGCATATCCCCACATGTATAATGGTTGCCGCCACTTGCCGGATTTACTAAACGAGACGGATCATATTGTTTGGTCCAAGCTGCAATCTCCGGTGTTTTAAACTGTCCCCAAGCCTCATTAAACGGAACCCAGACACCAATACAAGGATAAGAATATAAGTAATCAATGACTTCTTTCCATTCCTTACGATAAACCGCTTCCGATTCTGGAGAACGTTTAAAATCAATACCATCAAAATAAGTCCGGTTCTGCCATTCATAATTACGATCACCACTTGGCATATCCTGCCATACAACAATCCCTAACTGGTCGCAATGTGTATACCATCGGGCCGGTTCCACTTTGATGTGTTTACGAATCATGTTAAAGCCAAAGTCTTTTGTCTTTTGAACATCATAACGCAAAGCCGCATCACTGGGAGCTGTATAGAGTCCGTCAGGCCACCACCCCTGATCCAAAGGACCAAATTGAAATAAATCCTGATTATTCAGCTGCAACCGTACTATGCCATCCTTATCCCGTCGGGTTGAATATTTCCGCATGGCAACGTAGCCATTCACTTTATCCACCATCTTGCCATTGTTCTCCAAAGTCACCTCTGTTTTATAAAGAAAAGGAGATTGAGGTGACCATAGTTTAGCATTTTCGGGCATTGGCAGTTCTATTGCCTGTTTGTTTACGGCCAGCCCTTCGGTAACCAGTTGTTCACCATCAAAAACTTTCACTCTTACCCGGTCGGTAAAGTTCTCACTAGTAGTAACGGTCACATTGATCCGGCGTAGATCAATATCAGGCGTAGTACGCACGTTTGTGATGTGACATACAGGCACAGGCTCCAACCAAACAGTCTGCCAAATACCTGTAACTGGAGTGTACCAAACACCTTCCGGACGTTCTACTTGCTTTCCACGTGGTTGTACTCCTTTATCTGTCGGATCCCAGACACGAACAGTCAGTTTATTTCCTCCCTTTTTCAAGGCGGAAGATATATTAAATGAGAAAGGAGTGTATCCACCTGTATGTTCTCCTACTTTCATGTCATTTACCCACACATCGGTTTTCCAATCTACAGCTCCAAAATGAAGAAGAACATTCATACCATTCCATTTCTCGGGTACATTAAATACACGGTTATACCATACTTCCTTTTCACCTCCCACTCTTTTCCCTACTCCGGACAGCGAGGATTCAACGGCAAAAGGGACTAATATCTTACCATCGTATACAGCAGGAGCTTCCATTCCTTTAGGAACAATAGCATAATCCCAACAACCGTTCAGGTTCATCCATTGGGTACGCTCCATGATGGGACGCGGATATTCCGGTAATACATTATTCGGGTCTATCTGCTCTCCCCATTGAGTTTTTATTTTATCGCCAGCCGGCGACCATTGCGCAAATGCCGCAACATTAAAAATCAATATAAATAAGAATAAAAAAATAGGCCGGATGAAGTTCTTCATAAATTGCTTCGTTTAAAGTTAATAATAGATTTGATACTTTGTTCACGTATCCAAAAGTAGCCACTACCCTCTAAATTCAGTAGAATTATTGAAGCTATTCATATAACAATCGAATCAAATGAAGATTTTGATTCGATAATTGCCTATGTAGAAAAGATAATTGCAGTGAAAGGTTGGTTACATCTCTACAAAATCCTTTGGAAGTACTCCAAATTGTTTTTGGAAGCACTTTGCAAAATAAGAAGGAGTACTAAAACCAACAGCATAGCAGACTTCATTTATCTTATAAGATTTATCTTTGAGAAGTACAGCCGCCTTCTTTAGGCGCTCTACCCGGATATAATCATTGGGAGTCATATCAAGTATTCCTCTAATTTTCCGGTTCAAACTCGAACGGCTCATATTCAGCAACTGTGCCATACTATCCAGATTAAAATCCGGATCTTGCAAATTATCATAAACAATCTTATTCAGTTCTTCCAGAAAAATCTTATCGGCGTTCGTCTGTGCCATCGTTGCAGTAAATACAAAAGGAGAATGACAGAATGCCTGCCTTAGCTTCTCTCGGTTACAAAGTAAACTTTCAATGGTAGCTATCAAATATTCTACCGAGAAGGGCTTCTCAATATATGCATCTGCCGCCAGTTTCAATCCCTCAATCTTTGATTCAAGATTTGTTTTAGCCGTCAACAGCACTATAGGGATATGACTATATGTAAGGTCTGTCTTCAATCGATGACATAATTCCATCCCGTCCATCCGAGGCATCATAACATCACTGATTAATAAATCAATATTTGCATCTTCCAATATTTCAAGAGCCTCCACCCCATCTTTTGCTTTCAGAACACTATAAGCCGAAGATAATTGTTTGGCTATGAATGTCAACATATCCTGATTGTCTTCTACCACCAGAATAACAGGGAGATGAGTTCCTTTTTCCTGCTCTTCCGCCATCGGATTTTCAATGCCTGATATCTTATCTTCCTTTTCTGATACATTTTCTTGCAGTTCTTGCACCTCCTCTACATGAGTGACCGGAATTTCCAGTACAAAACAATTGACTCCTTGCATATCCTCAAGATACACGGTTCCATGATGCAACTCTGCCAAAGAACGTGCCAAGGCAAGGCCAAGGCCTGTACCGGAAGCATATTCTTCGTTATTCTGAACCTGAACAAAAGGTTGAAAGATTTCCTCCCTCATATTAACAGGAATAACAGACCCGTCATTACATACTTTTATTATAAAGCTGCCTGTTGCCTCATTATATTTTACTGTTATAGTTATATAGGTAGCTGCATATTTTACTGCATTACTCAACAAATTACTTATAATTTTAATCAATGCTTCGCGATCGACGGCTGCAGAAATATCTTCCTCCGGCAGATCAATAGAAAGCTTTATATTTTTCTGTCGCGCCAGAGATGTAAAACGAATATAGACTCCAGATACTATTTCCTGAATATTACACTCTGATAAAATTAGTGTGAAACTATTATTGGCCGTTTTGCGGAAGTCGAGTAATTGATTGATAAGATTCAATAAGCGATCCGAATTTTGCCTCATAATAACTAGATCCTCCCGTACGTCATCCGCCAGAGGCTTATCTTTCAAAATACACTCCAAAGGACCTTTGATTAACGTCAGCGGAGTTCGTATTTCATGTGCTACATTCGTAAAAAAGTTTATCTTGGCAGAATAAAGTTCACGTTCTTTCCTTTGTTCAAACTTCTCCATCTGCCTCATGTGCTTGCGAGCCATACGACGTCTGGAATATCGTATAATAAAATAAAAAATGCACAATGATAAAAGAACATAAACAGCGCAAGCCCATCCCGTCAAATAAAATGGCGGACGAATATAAATATGTAATTTTAAAGGTGCATCATTCCAGATTCCATCACTATTCACTCCTTTCGCATAAAGGGTATACGAACCATAGGGCAAATTAGAATAACTGATTAATGACCCTCTTGCTTCATACCACTCTTTATCAAATCCTTCCAACTTATATAATAGTTTGTTCTGATCCAAAGTAGAATATCCCAGTGTTGCAAAGCGAAATGAGAAGGAATTTTGAGATGCGGTCAGTTCTATAGAATCTGACACCGTTATACTCTGTTTCAAAGGTGAATCTTTGGTATTCGGCACTACTTCTTTATTGAATATCATAAAATCCGTAATCACCAGAGGAGATACATAATCATTATCAATAAAAGTAGATGGATCAAAAGATATAAGCCCTGCAATACAACCAAAATAGATTCTTCCATCCACCGTTTGATGACTTGAACGATAATTAAATTGATTGCTCAATAGTCCATCGGCAATAGTAAAGTTTTTAATGACTTTTGTTTCCGGCTGAAAACGAACCAACCCTTTATTAGTAGTCAGCCAGAAAATGCCCCGCTTATCTTCTACAATCTGATGAACAACATCACTTGGTAATCCGATAGAATTCGAATCATAGTGTTCGAAAGTCCCGGAATCTGAAACTAACCGGCAGAATCCCCCACCTTCGGTAGTAAACCATAACTGGTGACGGCTATCCTCGAATATACTCAAAACTTTATCATAAGGTAAACTCAATGAGTCATTTTCCTTATGATAGAAATGAATACACTTTCGTTTCTCTGTTTCCAACTTATACACACCATTAAAAGTTGCCAGCCAAAGGTGTCCTTTTAAATCTTCATGCAAATCATAGATCAAAGTCGGTGGAACTGATTCAACTCGCGAAAAGCGGTCATTCTCATTATGATATTCAAATAGTCCGTCAGCAGTTCCCAAATATATTTTGCCGGACGCCGTACGTCGAATCACAAAAATATCATTGGAACTCAATCCGCAGGAATCTTTTTTCCGGTAAGTTTTCACTGTATTTGTCTGCAAATTGATTCGATTAAGTCCTCCTGAAAACGTACCTACCCATAAAAAGCCATTCTCCAGACATAATCCATGGACATTATGGTAAATAGACTGATGATGGAATGGTTTCAATTCCTTCGTCACGGGATTATAATGAAACAAGCCCTTATCCTCCGTACCGATCCATAAATTTCCTTTTTCATCTTCCACGATTTCACGAACACGTTCACCTAATTCTTCCATCCCTCTATGAGGGTATATTTTCTCAAAGAACGTATATTGTTTAGGATAATAGTTTATTCCTCCAAAATAAGACCCAATCCACATTCCTCCTTCTTTATCTTTATATAAAGAATAGACAACATTATCTGATAATGCATAGGAAGTTCCCGCCAAACTTTGGATATGGGTTATAGCACCATTCTTGATATTATAAGTATAAATACCGGATTCTGTACCGATCCATAACTCGTTTTCAGAGTAAAGTGCTATTTCCCGTACATAAATATCATCTCCTTTATCATCTACAGATAGTAAAGTGCGGACTTGCCGGGTTGCCAAGTTAATCTCTTTCAATCCTTTAGTCAAACCGACATATAACAGATTTTCTTCCCCTTTAATTATTTTATTGACTACTTCATTCTTAAAGGGCTGGGTACCATCTTGAGCAGCAAAAGGATATACCGTGTTGAAATCATCAAGAGTAAAATATAGATTGTCCGCATAAAAAGCTCCCCAACAAGTCCCTTGATCGAACAAGAAGTTTTTCATACCGGCCCATGGTATTTTCAACTGTACCATTTTTTGTTGTTGTGGATGAAAGCAAAAAAATCCATCGGCAGAAGATATATAAATACACCCTTTATTCTCACCAATCATATATACAGAACGGTTGATACCTAAACCATCAGCGGTTTTTACATCAAAAAAATATGAGTTTTCCCGGGAAATAGAATAGATATACCCGTTGGCGGAATTAAATCAGCGCATATTTAATTCTTCCAATGGGTCTTCCATTTAGTTTGTTAATATATTGTAGGATTGTCAATGCGCTAATTTTCCCGATAATGCGGGTGAACAATCCTTCTATATCCTTTGCATAGTTCCGAACAATCATAAATTGATCACAAAGCTGTGAAAAAAGTGTCTCAATTCTCTTTCTGAACTTCGCAAATGGAGCGAATGTGGGTTTCCAGTCCTTCTGATTTGACCGATATGGCACTTCAAGACTAATATTTACTGTTTCAAACAAATCCAATTGTATCTCTGTGCTGATATATCCCTTATCACCGATGAGAGTGCAATTGTTATATTCTGTCCTTATATCCTTCAAATAATGAATGTCGTGTACATTGGCCTTTGTCAGGTCAAATGAATGTACAACCCCGTTCAATCCGCAGAGAGCATGTAATTTATAACCATAGTAATATACACCTTGGGAGGCGCAATAGCCGATTGCAGGAGATTTTTCATAATTATTCTTCCCCATCTTGCATCGTCTTGCACGAGCTAAGCGACAAACCTCTATCGGTTTGGAATCTATGCAAAAGTATTCTTCGCATCCATCCAGACGTTGAACCATCCTCTCACGAATGACCTTACAGAGTGAAGACGTGTATTTCCGTCTGTCATTATATTGTCGACGGGAGACCAGATTCGGGATTTCCGTCCTATATTCCTGTAGCTTGGAAAACAGAAAAGATTCACTGTCAATACCGATCGCTTCTGATGTCAGGCTTAGGGCTATTATCTCCAAGTCCGAAAACCTGGGAACCACTCCACATCTTGGGATATTGCCGGACTCATTCACCAAATTATCGGCCAATTGCTTGCAGATGTCGAGAAATCTTACGAATATTGCATATAAGTTGTGCATGGAATTGATTGTAATTAATAGTTTGGTCACTACTAATTTACTAAATATCAGTGATATGTACAACTTTTTAATACTCATACGGTTATTTATTTAATTCCGCCAACGGGTAGATATAAACTCCGGTATCGGTACCTATCCAAATAGATCCCTCCTTATCTTCATAGAGTGCAGTAACACAATTATTCCCCAGCATACCGTTAGCCTTGCAATATATTTGAAAAGAAGTGCCATCAAAGCGATTCAATCCGTCCTTAGTACCAAACCACATAAAGCCAAGATGATCTTGCAGAATAGCATATATACTATTTTGCGATAAACCATCGTTGATGTTCCATGAACGAAAATAATACTGATTACTAGTCATTAAATTAGCGAATAGCAATACCGGATAACTAATTAATACTAATAACAAAAGTCTTTTCATAATATTAGACATTTAAAAATAAGCCTCCATCGCATGGCGAAATCACTCTGCATAGTTAATCCCTCACCTTTACAAATATACAAAATATTAGTAACTGACGACTATTTCACTATTATTTCCTTTTAAATAATTGGAGAACTCCTTTCCTTTTTTACAAAAAGTCACTACTGACACTTTGTAATTCTTACTATATCAGGAATCGTTTCTTTCCACCCTTCATTTGGAAAGAATGTTTTTCTGTCACCACAGAGGTATTTCCCCAAGTCATTATTTCAGGATCAAGCATAACATATCAACATTATGATATATTATTTAGTCTTTATACAACCAAATCATCATCATTTGCATCCATGAGACCTCTTTTTATTCTTTTCTATTTGCTATTACCAAAGATAGAAATAGAGAAATCAAAGGAAGGAAAGTAGAAAATACCAACATTTTTTATAGCATAGCGACACTATCCTAATAGTTTACTTACTTTATCCATAGCTTTTAGTTACACTATCCGCAGCTTTTGCTTACTTTATCCTTATGTTTTTCACAAATATAACGGTGCTTTTTATGCAAATATGCGGTATTTTTGTACAAAACAAGCATAGTTTTTCAGTAATTCAAGGGTATTTTCTTACTAACAGAGGAAAATAATAAAACATACGAGATAGTGAATTCCTCAATTACATATACAAATATCAGGATAATCATTTTTTTAGTAACTTTATGTTGAAAGCCATCCCATTCCGATCAATACCCAGAGTTCCAATATACAAAGCGGAAACCACATTGAACATGCCAGCCACACTGGGATTCATTTACACCATTCACTACGGCGATAATGAATCATAAGGGCAGAACGGCGTCTGGTTCGATAACGTAACATGTAAAATACGACCGGTGGGATACAGAGAAAGAACAGGCCAATGATATACCAACCATCTGTACGTGATACTATTGAAACCGAAGAAAGGTACATACACAATGGCAGGATAATGCAAAAGCTCCAATATGAAAAGAGTACAATCATTCCGCTCGTTCTTGATCCTTTTCCTTTCTCACTCCATTTCTCGCCACAATAATACATATAATCGAAGAAGTAATAATGATACTTCTTTGGATGCAACTTTTTCTGTTGACGTTCAAAATAGTTTAGTGGCTTTTTCTTAGGAGGGTAATATTTCATGTCCGTTCTATGTACAGTTTATATGATGTATATGATGTAAAAAAGACGATTAATATCGGGAAAATCCTTCATATTAATCGTCTTTCTATATTCAGTAGAATTTATTATAGCAACTGATCTTTTATAAAATCAATGACTTAATACTTCATTACCTTATTACTGTTTACAGTATTATACCAGTCAGTATTTGTACTTTGATCGTGCGCCCAGTCGGCGAATTTAGAATATGCATTCGTTATCACTGTTGTCTCTGTAGGATAAGCAAACTTTTCAGGTACACAAAGAGCCCATGTATTATTAACAGCCTTGATTACCTCAAGCACCTCCTTATCAGCTAATTGGCCATTCGCTGTAGCCGAATTAAATTGATTCTGATGAATTTCTGTTCTCTTTTGGGCTCCCCCCTTATATGCAATAAAGAAGTCTAAGCCATCTGTCACACTAGGGATGGTTATTGCATTCTTGAGTTTTATGTTCACTTCAAGAGTATATATGTCTGTAAGAGGAGTACTAGCATTCCCCGTATTCAACATAGGACGTTGTGATCCAGTATATCCATACACATAATGTGCATCTCCAAATAAAGGAATCACAAGTTCATTACCGTTCGTTTCATAAGATGCATTTTCAAATATACCAGAATTTAATGAATTGGTACGTTGGGTAGCACCTGCACCAAAACTTACCTCTTCCACATTACTTTTATCGATTCCTCGTATTCTTAATCCAGCACCTAATTGCTTTATGGCACCAACCGCACGCAGGTCGACTATATATTTCAATTCTTTCACATCATTACCAGCAGCAGGCAAATTGACATTCAACACAATATCATTGAAATCATAGTCTCCCGCTTGCGGATAATTGTCTTCAAAGGCATAGGAATAAACTGCATTTCGAATCTCTACATCATCCGGATTTTCATCTGAATTGTATCCTTCTTTGATACATTCACCGTCAGCAGGAAGTATAAAATCAGCCTTACCCGGATTACAATAGGTAGCGTCTTGCTGCAATCCTTTATTTACTAGCCATGCAAAAGGAGACCATTCATAGTGCGCTTCACCTTTATATGTCTGATCTGTTATTTCACAAATGATATTATTTGTTACTTTAGAATTAGATTGAGCCAAACCACTAAGATTAGCAATCTCATTAATTCTCAATAAAGCAGTACCCACAGTTGGACCGGTAACAGTTCTATATAAGCTAGCCTTACCTGTACAAGTCAACATGGATTGCGCCTCCATTACAATGTCGTTGTCATTACCATTATAACCAAGCTCCTCGCAAATAGCTTCGGAAGTATTCCCCATAACAAGTGTGCCAAATTGGAATTTACCGGTTTTCAAATAACAACCATTTTTAATATTGGTATTATTGTTACCATTGATACTTTCAGCCTCCATAGTACCATGATTCACCAGTTCCATTCCATTTGTTGAAGCTTCATAGCGTTCCAACTGAAGTAATCCATAATTATAAAAGACTCCCACACCACCGTTGAAATCTAATACAGAGCAATTAATAGTGCCCGCATTATAGTTTTTAAATCCACTAGAACCATTTGTTATTTGGATAGTTCCCTTACCCGTGATACTTCCGCCCGGCATTACTGTTAAATAAGACTTATTTGTCAACACCAAGCTCGCATTTTTAGCTATCTCTACTTTCCCACCATTCTCAACTATAATTTCTGTAATATCGCTAAATTGATAACTACTTTCAATAATCCATGTACTTCCTTGAGGAACGATTACTTTCACAGCCTGGGCTCCACCACTGGTTCCAGTAGTAGTAAATCCTTTATTAAAAGTACCACTCTGAATTTTAAACCAACGTTCTTTTTCTTTGAATACAGGTAATTTAGCATATTCAAACCATCCGAAACCTGCACCCAAATCCCAATCAGCTTGGACATCAGTAGCTATTGCTTTTTTACTACTAATATCATCAGCCGTATAAGGAGCTGCCATAGCCGGTATACCTGTCGTCGTTACAGCTCGTGACATAGAGCGTGTAGGCACATCCTTTTCATGTCCAAGTTGTGCGGTTACTTCTCCATTTTCAATAGCTACGGGCTGCACCATATAATGTCCATGATTGTCTATACGTGCAACAAACACTTTATTGAGAGCTGTTGCACAGTCCATCACGACATTCAAAGTTGTACTTTGATTGGCAGTTCCTTCCGCTAAGATTTTTGCTGTACTTTCCGAGCTTAATGGGTCAGCATCGAATATCTGTATCTTATAATCTGTGCCCAAATCTCCATTAACCGACACATGTGCCGTCACTTTATGCGACATGGTCCAATCTCCATTAGGATCGATGTTCTTTACAGGAAAGGTTTCTTCGTAAGTTTGCTTCAGTTGATCTGCATTAAACAGAGTTTTCTCATTATCAACGCAACTAGTAAAGCTGATGGAGGACGCCAACAACGAAAAAGTGAAGACTTTTGCAATGTTCTGTTTCATAATCTTTGAATGCTTAAGTTTGCTTTATTTGCACAAAATATAAATCACCACTAATCAACAATCAGTAATGAACACACAAAGATAGTTGTATTTATAGATAAAAGACAGTTAAAGTTGTATTTTTCGGTACATAGTTAACATCTTTTAAAAGATGGAAATCTAATTATTTCTATTGAAAGATAGGTGGCTACATCATTGAATATTAAAAGCTTAGAAGTATAAACATTGCAGTATGCAGCAAAAAACAAAGAGTTGCATATTCTATGCAACTCTCAATTAAACGACAAAGATTCAGTACTACAGAGCACTACAAAATCCCGAGTTCTTTCATTTCCCTATTGAAAGGATAAAAACTAAAAATTAAAAGGGGAAAATCAGAGGCAAAACAAAAATCATCACAATCCCCATAATAATCTGCAACGGCAATCCTACTTTTACATAATCCATAAAAGTATATTGACCGGCAGGCATCACCAGGGCGTTAGGCGGTGTAGAGAATGGAGAAGCGAAACACATACTTGCACCTACCGTCACAGCAAACAAGAAGGGAACCGGACTTACTCCGATCTGTATGGCACTTTGCAGAGCAATCGGTGCGAGTAAGACAGCCGTAGCTGTATTGCTGATAAACATCGTCATCAACGAAGTCGTAAAGTAAATACCTGCCATCAACGCAACAGGTCCGTATGATCCCAAGCCGTTAACCAGCGTATTGGAAATGTATTCCGAAGCTCCCGTTTTCTCCAATGCCAGAGACATAGGAAGCATAGCTGCAATCAATACAATACTCTCCCAGTTGATCGTTTTATAAGCTGCTTCTACATTACGGAAACATCCGGTTAATACCATCAATATACCCGCTATCATAACAGCCGTAACCGGAGCAACCGGAATAAAATCGAATACCATCATTACTACCATTAATACCATAATAGCAGCCGCTACCGGAGCTTTATAATCTAATGTAACTTTAGCCGCTTCCGCCAAAGGTTGTCCCAAAACAACCCAATCAGAATCTTCCTTGCTAAGACGAGCTATATTATTCCACGTTCCCTGAACCAGAAGCACATCACCACTATGAATCCGCTCATTTCCCAAATCCTGCAACAAGTATTCCTTTTTACGACGGATTCCTAATACGTTCACATTAAACTTATCACGAAAACCGGCTTCCTTAATTGTTTGGTTTATCAAATTAGAAGCTGGCATCAACACTATTTCAGCAATACCGATGTCATAAAAATCCAGAGAGTTAGTTGCGCTTTGAGTTTCTTCCGTTGCATGGTCACCTAAAATCTCTAGCAGGAAATCTTCTGCAAAAAGCTGTACCTTATCAAATTCTCCTGTCACATACAAAATATCCTCGGCTTGCAACATCGTGTCCGGTGCAGCAAACTTCTGGGTAATCGTTTTCAGAAAACGATGTTGCGATGCATCACCACGACGCACTTCCATGATATTCAAACCATATTTGCGACGAATATCCAAGTCAATAATCGTCTTGCCCAAAAGCCGGGAATCTTTTATTACCTGCAAACGAAACAGATTGCTAGAAAGCCCATATTCATTTACCAACTGTTTCAGTGACTTACCCGAACGTTTATTATCATCTTTCTGGCCTTTTTTAGAAAGAAACCATTTGCTAAGTGGCATCAATACCAGCGTACCGACAATCACACAGACAATGCCGACAGGCAGGAAAGAGAAGAAGGAAAGCGGTTCAAGTCCGGCAGAAGTCAACGTATTTTGTATCACAAGGTTCGGCGGAGTACCGATTAAAGTCATCATACCTCCCATACTACTTGCAAAAGCCAACGGCATCAACAGCCTGCTCGGATTCATACCGGCACTCATTGCCAGACTGACAACAATAGGAAGCATCAGTGCCACCGTTCCTGTGTTACTGACAAACGCACCAATGGCCGAAGTCACCAACATCACCAACAGAAATAACCGGATCTCACTGGTTCCCGCAAGTTTAAGAATACGGGAACTAATCATCTTTGCCAATCCCGTTTGAAAGATAGCCCCTCCCACTACAAACAATCCGATCATCATAATGACTACCGAATTAGAAAAACCGGAAAGTGCTTCATCAGGAGTTAATATCTGAAAAATAAGTAAGGCTATCAGTGCACACAGTGCCACAATATCCGAACGAACCTTGCCGTTCACGAAAAAGACAGCCGAAAGAACGAGAATAATAATGGTTATTAGCATACGTAATTAAATGATTGTTTTATTTTGACTCTATCAAAACTTATTTAGGTGAACAAAAATAGAAAATACTCCAGCGTTATTAAAACAAACTAGAAATGATTTTAGTTCATGAGACATCATTTAATATTTTAATACATTTTCTCTCTAAAAAAAGACTCGAAATCAAGCAAAATATGATACCATACAAGAACTACAAGACACCATACCTCCACTATTTCTTCATCGCATATAATTACAGTCTCACAATATAATGTTGAAAGACAATATATTTATGTATTATTTTTTGAAAGTTAAAGAACAATTCATATCTTTACACCTCATTTATATCAAACATTTTATGGCAAACAATATTTTGTTAAATTATTGGATTAACAAAGTTCATTGGGGTTATAATTATTTACTAGTAGTTATTTTGCTCCTTGTCATCAGCATCTTACTATATAGAATCCGTAAATTACAAAAAACGATTAAAAAGGCCAATCATTCCTACCGTTTCTCCTTTGATATTCTCGATAACCTTCCTTTCCCCATCTTTGTAAAAGATATAACAAACGATTTCCGATACTATTACTGGAATAAAGAATCAGCCGCTCAATCCGGCATTAGCAGTGAAGAAGCCATCGGACATACTGATTATGAAATTTATGGAGAAGAAAGAGGTGAAAAATACCGGCATATCGACAAAGAACTCATACAAGCAGGCAAAGTATATCGCAAAGAAGAGAAATACACCACTCCCGATGGAATCACCCATGATACTATTGCCGTTAAATCTATTATTTCATGGGAAGGAGAAAAGAAATGGCTGTTGGCAACCCGGTGGGATATCACACAACTCAAGAATTATGAAAGAGAATTAGTTGCCGCCAAGGAAGAACTGGAAAAAGCATTGAAGAAGCAAAAACTAGCTCTAAAAAGTATCGACTTCGGCCTTATCTATATTGATAAAAATTACCGGGTACAATGGGAGGAAACAAGACAAATAGCCAGCCTGGTAAAAGGCAGACGATACATACCGGGAAAAATTTGCTATCAGACCAGTGCACTTCGTAATGAACCGTGTGGACAATGTGCTTTCAAGAAAGCTATCGAACAGGGCAAAATTATCCGGCATACCATCAGAGTAGACAATGTAGATTTTGAAGTGACCGCAACACCTGTATTCGGCGATGAAAAGGAAACTGAAATTATTGGAGGATTACTTCGTTTTGAAAACATCACTGAAAAATTAAAGATGGACAAAATGCTGCAGGAAGCAAAGGAAAAAGCCGAAGAATCCAATCGGCTCAAATCTGCCTTTCTCGCTAATATGAGCCATGAAATACGAACCCCGCTAAATGCGATTGTAGGATTCTCCGAAATGGTTTGCCAAACGGAGGAAGAGGAAGAGAGAAAAGAATTTGTAAAAATCATCTCCAGCAACAATATCTTATTATTGCAACTAATAGACGACATCCTCGATCTTTCTAAAATTGAAGCCGGTACTATGGAATTCACATTTGCACAGACTGATATCAACGAATTGATGGAAGGTATTTGCAGACAAATGCAAGAAAAGAATTCTTCCCCAGACGTTCAAATCTTATTCACAGAGAAAGCAGATCAATGCATGATGTATACCGACCGCATACGTCTATCACAGGTTATCATCAACTTTACAAATAATGCTTTGAAATTCACCCCTAAAGGTTCTATCGAAATGGGATACCGGATTGAAGAAGCCAAAGATGAAATATACTTTTATGTAAAAGATACAGGTATCGGAATTCCTGCTGACAAGATAGATAAAGTGTTTGAACGCTTCGTCAAACTGAACTCCTTTATTAAAGGGACAGGACTCGGACTAGCCATCTGCCGTGTCATAGTAGAAAGACTGGGCGGGGTTATCGGAGTGGAATCTAAAGAAGGAGAAGGCTCTCGCTTCTGGTCCAGAATTCCAAGGTCAGAGAAAATTGAGAAATAATAAAAAGAAAAGAGGATATGGTGAAAAGTATGTTCCAATATCCTCTTTATCCTATATTCTTAATGTAAGAGTATGCTTAAAGTGCAGTCTCTAATATCCTGCGGGCAACAGCACCCGTTACATTTCCATTCTCTCCATATTTAGCACCACGTTCATTGAATCGGCGTTCGATTTCCAGAATAGTATCCTGTCCGATGTTCTCCTCATGCAAACGTGTAGTCAGCCCAAGTGAACGGAAGAACTCTTCGGTATGACAAATCGCTTCATCAATCCGTTCTTCTCGCGTACCGGAAGTAATTCCCCAGACTCTTTCACCATACTGCAAAAGTTTATCTCCTTTTTCTTCATGAAGCACCTGTAAAGTGGCAGGAAGAACAATGGCTAACGTATGACCATGTGTCAATCCGTGCAAAGCAGTAATTTCATGGCCAATCATGTGAGTTGCCCAGTCTTGCGACACTCCCATAGCAATAAATCCATTCAATGCCATTGTAGCCGAAAGCATAAAATCAGCCATCAGTTGATAATCATGCTGGTTTTCACGGATTTTCGGAGCTATTTCTACCAAAGTTTGTAAAATGCCTTCCGCCCAACGATCCATAATACGGCTCTGCCCGGGAGTAGTCATATATTGCTCCATCACATGAACAAAGGTATCAGCCAAACCACAGGCCACCTGATGAGGAG
This sequence comes from Bacteroides celer, assembly GCF_002632415.2. Classification (NCBI taxonomy): domain Bacteria; kingdom Pseudomonadati; phylum Bacteroidota; class Bacteroidia; order Bacteroidales; family Bacteroidaceae; genus Bacteroides; species Bacteroides celer. The sequence goes on from NZ_CP178209.1 coordinate 3,497,596, forward strand.
GCAAGGTAAAGGTTACTTCCGGGTCAAGAATAGAGAAGATTGGATAGTTAGCATAAAAAGGATATTTCTCTTTTGTTTCACGACGGGAAATAACTGCCCCGTTATTCATCTCCGAACCGGTAGCGGGCAAAGTCAATACAGTGGCAAGAGGTACAGTATGAGTGACTGGACGTCCGGCAAGTACTAAATCCCAGGCATCACCATCATACAGGATTCCTGCGGAAATCAATTTCGTACCGTCAATAACGGAACCACCACCAACAGCCAGCAGATAATCTACTTTCTCTTCTTTTCCCAAAGCAATAGCTTTACGGAGAGTTTCAATGGCAGGATTGGGTTCGATTCCCCAGAATTCTACTGTAAAATGATTCTTCAATGCTTCCTTTACCTGATCGTACACTCCGTTTTTCTTCACGCTTCCACCGCCAAAAGTAATCATAATACGCTTGTCGGACGGTATTTCTTTAGCCAACCGAGCAATCATCCCTTTTCCCATTATCAGTTTCACGGGATTTTGAAAAATAAAATTTTCCATATCTTAGTCTATTGTTATTATTTTGGTTATTAGTCACTATCCTTGCAAAGATATATGATTTATCCGAACCCTGTCAGAATCAAGCGAAGAATTGTTGTGCCACGGAAGGAACCATAGCCGACAACCAGGGTTTCATATCCTCTGCTACCAATAACCAATACAATAATAATATAATGAAAATGGCAATAGCGATACCTACTAAAACTTTTCTCTGTTTCATAATTGTTTTTGTTTAAATATTCAATATTTATAAGAACAGTTCAGGTTGAAAATTGTTCTATATCAGAAAAATGAAGGCAAAAGAGAAAAAAAGTCATTTTTTGTTTGCTGTTTCAAACAAAGTGTCTATATTTGCCCCCATAAAATTACAAAAGACAATGAGAACAATGTTAGTAAATACATATTGGTGGTGGCACCCGTTACAACTCCGACAGTCGTAAGGGAGCAGTGCTCGTATGTATATACCTCATTAAAGATATAACAGATTTGAAAGAGCCCTGTCGCAACTTGCGGCAGGGCTCTTTTTATTTGCCCATTTTCGAACAGATTTAGATAATAACATAAAAAATAGATAGGATTATGAAAAGTTTTTTAGTTGACCAGGATGGCTATTACGGAGAATTCGGTGGTGCTTATGTACCGGAAATCCTCCACAAATGTGTTGAGGAACTGACGAGCAAGTACCTCGAAGTGATTGAAAGCGAAGAATTTAAAAAGGAATTTGAGCAGTTATTACGCGACTACGTAGGACGTCCTTCCCCACTCTATCTGGCAAAACGCCTTTCCGAAAAGTATGGTTGCAAGTTGTATCTGAAACGGGAAGACCTGAATCATACCGGTGCACACAAAATCAACAACACCATCGGACAAATCTTGCTGGCACGCCGCATGGGAAAGAAACGCATCATCGCCGAAACCGGAGCCGGACAACATGGAGTAGCAACAGCTACCGTATGTGCGTTGATGGATATGGAATGTATCGTTTATATGGGAAAGACGGATGTAGAACGCCAACATATCAATGTGGAGAAAATGAAAATGCTGGGAGCTACCGTTATTCCCGTTACTTCCGGAAACATGACCTTGAAAGACGCAACCAACGAAGCGATCCGCGACTGGTGTTGCCATCCTGCCGACACTTATTATATTATCGGCTCTACCGTAGGCCCTCATCCTTATCCTGATATGGTGGCACGCCTGCAATCTGTTATCAGCGAAGAAATAAAAAAACAACTGCAAGAAAAAGAAGGACGTGACTATCCGGATTATCTGATAGCCTGCGTTGGAGGAGGAAGTAATGCTGCCGGAACGATTTATCATTATATCAATGATGAACGGGTAGGCATCATTCTGGCGGAAGCCGGAGGTAAAGGAATAGAAACCGGAATGACCGCCGCCACCATCCAACTCGGTAAAATGGGAATTATCCACGGAGCGCGTACTTACGTCATCCAAAACGAAGACGGACAGATTGAAGAGCCTTACTCGATTTCCGCCGGACTGGATTATCCGGGCATTGGTCCGATACACGCCAATCTTGCCGCACAAAGACGTGCCAACGTTTTGGCAATCAATGACGACGAAGCAATAGAAGCCGCTTACGAACTGACTAAACTCGAAGGTATTATCCCTGCACTGGAATCTGCCCATGCATTAGGAGCGTTAAAAAAATTGAAGTTCAAACCGGAAGATATCGTTGTATTGACTGTTTCAGGACGAGGAGACAAAGATATTGAAACCTATTTGTCGTTTAATGAACAGCAATAAGTAATTAGTAAACCATCATTCGTAATCAATAATCAAGCAATTATAAAAATGAAAACATTTAATTATACAACTCATAGCAAACAAGTGCTCGGAGATATGCATACTCCCGTCAGCATTTACCTGAAAGTGCGCGACATGTATCCGCAATCCGCATTAATGGAAAGTTCCGATTATCATGCCGGAGAAAATTCCTTGTCATTTATAGCCCTCTGCCCCTTGGCAAGTATCGGCATAAACGGCGGCATTGTCACTGCCAACTATCCCGATAACAGCCGCACGGAAGAACCGCTGACAAAAACCTTCCATGTAGAAAAGGCCATGAACCGGTTTATCAATCAATTCCAGGTGACCGGAGATGACAAGAATGTATGCGGACTTTACGGATACACGACGTTTAATGCCGTGAAGTACTTCGAGCATATCCCGGTGAAAGAAAGTCACGATGAGCAGAATGATGCTCCGGATTTGCTATACATATTATATAAGTATGTCATTGTTTTCAATCATTTCAAAAATGAATTGACACTGGTTGAAATGTTGTCCGAAGGAGAAGAAAGCGGCTTGCCGGAACTGGAAGCAGCCATCGAGAACCGAAATTATGCTTCCTACAATTTCTCTGTAACAGGTCCTGTAACCAGCTCCATTACTGACGAAGAGCATAAAGCCAATGTTCGCAAAGGAATCGCACACTGTATGCGCGGAGATGTTTTTCAAATCGTGCTTTCCAGAAGATTTATCCAACCATACGCCGGAGATGATTTCAAAGTTTACCGCGCACTCCGCAGCATCAATCCTTCTCCTTATCTTTTCTACTTCGATTTCGGAGGATACCGCATCTTCGGCTCTTCACCGGAAACACATTGCAAAATCGAAGATGGTCGTGCTTACATCGATCCGATTGCCGGAACTACCCGCCGTACCGGAGATACAGTAAAAGACCGGGAACTGACAGAAGCTTTACTGGCTGATCCTAAAGAAAATGCAGAACATGTCATGCTGGTTGATCTTGCCAGAAACGACCTTTCACGTAATTGCCATGACGTACGAGTGGTGTTCTACAAAGAGCCGCAATATTATAGCCATGTCATTCACCTGGTAAGCCGTGTCAGTGGTATGCTGAATGAAGGCGCGGACAAAATAAAAACGTTTATTGATACGTTCCCAGCCGGCACATTAAGCGGCGCCCCCAAAGTACGCGCTATGCAGTTGATCAGTGAAATCGAGCCACATAATCGTGGAGCATACGGTGGTTGTATCGGTTTTATCGGATTAAATGGCGAATTAAATCAGGCTATCACTATCCGCACTTTTGTAAGCCGCAACAACGAACTCTGGTTCCAAGCCGGAGGAGGTATTGTAGCACGCAGCCAGGATGAATATGAACTGCAAGAGGTAAACAACAAATTGGGAGCACTGAAAAAAGCGATTGATTTAGCCGTAAAATTAAAGAACTAACCGAATATAGTGATAACGGATAAATCACTCCCAAGCTATACACGATGGCTGCATAGAGTTATGCACGATGGCTGCATAAAATTGGTAAACAAACTAATTAAAATTAAAAATGAAAATATTACTTTTAGATAACTACGACTCTTTCACTTATAACCTGCTACATGTAGTGAAAGAATTAGGGGCTACAGATGTAGAAGTAGTCCGCAACGACCAGATAGAGCTTGATGAAGTAGATCGTTTTGATAAAATCATCCTGTCTCCCGGACCGGGCATACCCGAAGAGGCCGGGCTGCTATTACCTATTATTAAAAGATATGCTCCGACCAAAAGCATTTTGGGGGTCTGCCTGGGTCATCAAGCTATCGGCGAAGCCTTCGGAGCACGCCTGGAAAACCTCAAAGAAGTATATCATGGAGTACAAACCCCGGTTAGCATCATTCGTCAGGATCTACTTTTTGAAGGACTAGGAAAAGAAATCCCTGTCGGAAGATACCATTCCTGGGTAGTCAGCAGGGAAGGCTTTCCCGACTGCCTGGAAATAACGGCAGAAAGTCAGGAAGGACAAATCATGGCAATCCGCCATAAAACGTATAATGTACATGGAATTCAGTTCCATCCCGAATCAGTATTAACTCCGCAAGGAAAAGAAATTATCAAAAACTTCTTAAACGATTAAACTTATGAAACAGATTCTATACAAACTTTTCGAACATCAATATCTGGGACGCGATGAAGCTCGCACCATTTTACAGAACATCGCACAAGGAAAATATAATGATGTACAGGTAGCCTCTTTAATTACCGTCTTTCTGATGCGTAATATCTCTGTGGAAGAATTATGCGGTTTCCGCGACGCATTGCTTGAAATGCGTATTCCGGTTGATTTGAGTGAATTTGCTCCGATAGATATCGTAGGAACCGGAGGTGACGGAAAAAATACATTTAATATTTCCACAGCTTCTTGTTTCACTGTTGCCGGAGCCGGCTTTCCGGTTGTGAAACATGGTAATTATGGAGCAACATCGGTCAGTGGCGCCAGTAATGTAATGGAGCAACACGGTGTAAAGTTCACCAGTGACGTCGATCAACTACGTCGTAGCATGGAAAAATGCAATCTTGCTTATCTGCATGCTCCTTTATTCAATCCGGCATTAAAAGCAGTAGCTCCGGTTCGTAAAGGATTGGCAGTTCGCACATTCTTCAACATGCTCGGTCCATTGGTAAATCCGGTATTACCGGCTTATCAACTGTTAGGAGTTTACAATCTCCCGTTACTTCGCCTTTACACCTATACTTATCAGGAAAGTAAAACGAAATTTGCCGTTGTTCATAGCCTTGACGGATATGATGAGATTTCTCTGACCAATGAGTTTAAAGTGGCAACCGGCGATCATGAAAAGATTTATACTCCCGAGAGTCTCGGCTTCTCCCGCTATAAAGAAACTGACCTGGATGGCGGACAAACACCGGAAGATGCAGCCAAGATTTTCGACCGTATCATGAATAATACAGCTACGGAAGCTCAAAAAAATGTAGTGATAGTCAACTCCGCTTTCGCTATCCATGTGATTCGTCCGGTAAAGACAATTGAAGAATGTATCGCCCTCGCCAAAGAGTCATTGGAAAGCGGACGAGCATTAGCAACTTTGAAGAAATTCATTGAGTTAAATAGTTAAATAGTTAAATGTAAAATTAGGCACGGATTACGCGGATGACACGGTTTCTTGTTAATCCGAAGCCGTAAAATCCGTGTAATCCGCGTAATCCGTGCCTAAATCATCATGAATATCAATTAAAGTATGAAAGATATATTATCCGAGATTATTGCAAACAAGCGATTTGAAGTAGACCTGCAAAAGCAGGCTATCTCTATCGAACAATTACAGGAAGGTATCAGTGAAGCTCCGGCCTCCCGCTCCATGAAGCAGGCATTAGCCTCTTCCGCATCGGGAATTATTGCCGAGTTCAAGCGACGCTCTCCTTCCAAAGGCTGGATAAAGGAAGAAGCGTGCCCGGAAGAGATTGTTCCCTCCTATGCGGCAGCAGGCGCCTCCGCCCTTTCCATCCTTACTGACGAGAAGTTTTTCGGAGGAAGCCTGAAAGATATCCGCACCGCACGCCCTTTGGTGGAAATTCCCATTCTTAGAAAAGACTTCATCATCGACGAATATCAGCTTTATCAAGCTAAAATTGTCGGTGCAGATGCCGTACTTCTTATCGCAGCCGCACTGGAACAGGAAAAATGCCATGAACTTGCAGAGAAAGCCCATAGATTAGGTCTGGAGGTCCTGTTAGAGATTCATAGTTCCGAGGAATTGGCATACATCAACAAAGAAATAGATATGGTAGGTATCAACAACCGTAATCTGGGTACTTTCTTTACCGATGTAGAAAACTCTTTCCGCCTGGCCGGACAACTTCCTCAAGATGCTGTATTGGTATCTGAAAGCGGTATCTCCGACTCGGAAATAGTAAAACGCCTCCGGGCAGCCGGATTCCGGGGATTCCTGATCGGCGAGACATTTATGAAAACGCAGCAACCGGAAGAAACCTTACGGAATTTCCTGCAAGCCATTCAATAAACCAATGATTCAAAACAGACAGCCCTATGATTAACGGAAAAATCATCAAAGTATGCGGGATGCGAGAAACCGAAAACATACAGGACGTAGAGGCCATCGAAGGCATAGATATGCTGGGATTCATCTTCTATCCTAAATCTCCCCGATGCGTCTGCGAGCTTCCGGCTTACCTGCCCGTTCATGCCCGGCGTGTCGGAGTCTTCGTGAATGAAGACAAGCAAGCGGTCAGCATGTATGCCGATCGTTTCGGACTGGACTATGTGCAACTCCACGGCAATGAATCACCGGAATACTGCCAGTCTTTACACGCTACAGGATTGAAAATCATCAAAGCCTTTTCAGTAAGCCGTCCCCAAGACTTGACAAAGGTGCACGACTACGAAGAAGCCTGCGCTCTTTTCCTGTTCGACACCCCCTGCAAGCAATACGGTGGTTCGGGAAATCTGTTTGACTGGAGCATGCTGCATACGTACGACGGACAAACGCCCTTCCTTTTGAGCGGTGGTATCAACCAATACAGCGTCAACGCCTTAAACGAATTCCGGCATCCCCGGCTTGCCGGCTACGACCTCAACAGCCGTTTTGAAATCAAACCCGGAGAAAAAGACCCGGAACGCATCCAGGCATTTTTAAACCAATTAGCATCATCCTTTTAAAATTTCAACATCATGAATAAAATTAATAAGCTTTTCACCAGCAACCAAAAAGACATCCTTTCCATTTATTTCTGCGCCGGCACTCCCACCCTGGACGGTACGGCCGAAGTAATCCGCACGCTCGAGAGACACGGAGTCGGTATGATTGAAATCGGAATCCCGTTCAGCGATCCCATGGCAGACGGTGTTGTCATCCAAAATGCCGCTACCCAGGCAATCCGCAACGGTATGTCTCTGAAACTCCTTTTCCAGCAGTTGCGCGACATCCGCCAGCACGTACACATCCCCCTCGTTCTGATGGGTTACCTCAACCCCATCATGCAATTCGGATTCGAACGCTTCTGCCGCAACTGCGTAGAATGTGGCATCGATGGTGTCATTATCCCCGATCTTCCTTTCCGTGATTACCAGGAACACTATCGCATCATTGCCGAACGCTACAGTATCAAAGTGATTATGCTCATCACCCCCGAAACAAGCGAAGAGCGAATACGCGAAATAGACGCGCATACTGACGGATTCATCTACATGGTTTCATCGGCCGCAACCACCGGAGCCCAACAAGACTTCAACGAACAAAAACGGGCATACTTCAAAAAAATCGAGGATATGCACCTGACCAACCCGTTGATGGTGGGATTCGGAATCTCCAACAAGGCAACTTTCCAGGCTGCTTGCGAACACGCTTCAGGAGCTATCATTGGCAGCAAATTTGTCTCGCTGCTCGAAGAAGAGAAAGATCCTGAAAAAGCGATTGTCCGGCTGAAAGAAGCCCTGAAGTAAAAGCCCCGGACGAAAACCTCCACAGCCCGCGGTGTTGTTTCCGCAGCCCGCGGGTTGGTTGCCGTAAGACGTGGGGAAACGGTAGCTCACCCGTGGGACGGGCAGAGGCGAGACGTGGGCTGAACAAAGAGAAGCCTTGGGCAAAACAGAAACGAGAAGTTGGACGTCGTATGAATAGCCCCGACCATACACAGCATCCAACGTTCGAAAACCAGCATAAGCAACAACAGAAGCACTCTTTTTTTTGCCAATATTGCTGCTGTTGTTTACAACAGAAGTAATATTTCTCTTCTCTTCTCTTTTCCTCTCTTGGGTTTTATTCGGTTTTCGCCCTTTATTCATCGGTGTTTCAGAGCTTTTTTTCATCACATTTTTCAGCACCTTTTTTGGCAGGTTTTTCCTCGTCATTTTCTTCTTCATTTCATTGTTTTTTTTAGAGTCGGACACTTTGTCTAACGCACCTCAAAGGTGAGCTTTTTTTTTCATACCCTATGTCTCAAAAATGAGACATCTGGCATTTTTTTTAACTTTGCCTTCCAGCTTCATATAATTCGATATTTACCGCTCATTATTCACATTAAATCCGTATCTTTGCCATCATTTCAACAGAGAATCAACAATTATGAAAGCAAAGACCCCTTCCGTTTTGTTAATCTACACGGGTGGAACTATCGGAATGATAGAAAATCCGGAAACAGGCGCCTTAGAAAACTTCAACTTCGACCATTTGCTCAAGCATGTACCCGAACTAAAAAGATTCAACTACCGCATCTCTTCCTATCAGTTCGACCCACCCATCGACTCCTCGGACATGGAACCTGCTTACTGGGCAAAACTGGTAAAAATCATCAGCTACAATTATGATTTTTTTGACGGTTTCGTCATCCTTCACGGAACGGACACGATGGCTTACACAGCATCCGCATTAAGCTTTATGCTCGAAAACCTAAGCAAGCCCGTCATCCTCACCGGTTCGCAGCTGCCCATCGGGACATTACGCACAGACGGCAAGGAGAATCTCATCACAGCCATTGAAATCGCAGCCGCCAAAAACCCGGATGGTACGGCCGTCATCCCCGAAGTCTGCATTTTCTTTGAGAATGAACTGATGCGCGGAAACCGCACCACCAAAATCAACGCGGAGAATTTCAATGCTTTCCGCTCCTTCAATTATCCGCCACTGGCACGGGCGGGCATCCACATCAAATACGAGCCCAACCTCATCCGAAAACCAGACCCGACCAAAAAGCTAAAGCCACATTATCTGTTTGACACCAATGTGGTCATACTGACGCTCTTCCCCGGCATTCAGGAAGGCATCCTGACTTCCCTCCTGCATGTCCCCGGACTGAAGGCGGTTGTCATGAAAACTTTCGGATCGGGAAACGCCCCGCAAAAGGAATGGTTTATCCGCCAGCTGAAGGAAGCCACCGAACGGGGAATCATCATCGTCAACATCACCCAATGCGCTTCGGGAGCCGTGGAAATGGGACGCTACGAGACGGGTATGCACCTTCTGGAAGCGGGCGTAATCAGCGGATATGACAGTACCCCCGAATGTGCCGTCACTAAACTCATGTTCCTGCTAGGACACGGATTGTCCAATAAAGAAATCCGGTATGAGATGAATTCCTGCCTGATAGGGGAAATCACTAAGTCATAGGTAAATAAAAAAAGCAAAATGCACGCATTATATAAAAAAAACGCCTATCTTTGTAGCGGTTTATGAACAATTTCAAACAATATAGTATTTATGATAAAGAAAACAATTCGCCTGATGCCGATAGTTGCAATGGCAACAACAGGGTTTCTCTTTGGTTGTGTAGATTCCGACAAGGATTTATACGATTCGTCTTATGAAATGCCAAACCCCATGGGAGACGATTTTGCCGCTCCTGATGGATTCAGTTGGAAAACGATGACCTCCAAGAATGTCTCTATTGAAGTAAAAGACGAAGAAGGAGGATTGTATGCTTACTTGGTCGAGATATTCACGGAAGATCCCTTGAATAGCGAGAACCCATCCCCCATCGCTGCAAGAAGCGCCAACCAGGAAAACAATTTCAAGGTCACGGCTACGATCGATCTGCTTCCTACCCAAGAGGGTATCTATATCAGGCAGACTGACCCCAGAAACCGTATCAAAGTATATCCATTTGAAGTGCCCGCAGACAACAACGATATCACCTGCAAACTTTTTTATACGGAATCCGCCCCGCAAAGCAGAGCCGTGACGAGTCGTGCCGCAACCACAAGAAGCGATTCTTCTTTTGAAAAGCCCGACTACACTTCCATACCCGCTGACGCTACGGAAATCAAGGATATGGGAAATGATAATTTGAAAGCAAATTCCTCTTACAAAATCACCTCTGACTATAAAGGTACATTCACTTTTTGGAGCAACGACGGTGAGATAACAACCAGAGTCTACGTTGCCGCCGAATGGGAGATTCCCTCCGACTTCACTTTCCAGAACGGCATCGAGATCATCGTCATGGATGGTGGAGAAATCTCTTCCGATGCGAATATGAAGTTCGTCAACAATTCCATACTAACTATTATGGAGGGTGGCAAAGTGGAAGCCAACAACATCACATTCTCTAATGGCAGCCCCGCAGGATTAAGAAACTGGGGAACATTGGAAATAAAAGAAGAACTCACGCTGTCTTCCGGTGCATCGCTCTACAACAAAGGGATCATCACAAGCAAGAATGTCTCTATCAATTCTAATTCTAACATTGTAAATGACAATAGGATTGAGATAGAAGGAGATTTAGATCTTCCCTCCGGTTTCAATCTGGAGAATAATGGAGAACTTTCCGGGAAAAAGATAACAACCAATTCCGGTTCCGTTATCACCAACACCGCTACAATGGTATTTGAAGAGATGAGCTTCACCAACGTTACCATCAACAACTCTTGCAGCATGGAAGCTACCAACTCTTTCTATGAGAACGGGGCTACCTTCAACTTCAGCCAAGGTTATCTCAAGGCTCTTAATATGACGTTTGTGAACGGCACAGTCAACCTGTCCAACGGTTCCATGCTGGAAACAACCCAAACCAATACCATCGGAGGAACCAAATTTTATGGAACCGGTGAAAATGCTTCCATGATCAAATCTACGAAAACAATCTATGAAGGAGGAGCTTTCACCTACGATGGCAATTTGGCAATCGAATGTGACGAGCATGTAAAGAAGGAGCAATGGTGGGACAATTTCGTTGTAAGAAATGGCGCATATATCACAAATATAGGTCAGTCTGACGTTACGATTGAAGTCTGCACAGGTGAGAAAAATGAAGGTAATCCGGGAGAAGCTCCCAAAGATCCTGAATTCCCTATTATAGAAGACTATAATAATTACGCCTATCTGTTCGAAGACCAGTGGCCTGTCTACGGAGACTATGATATGAATGATGCTGTCATGATTGTCCGAAAAAGACATGTATCTACAAACAAGCAGAATAAGGTAAAAGAGTTCAAATTTGAAATTGACCTCGCAGCAGTGGGCGCAACGAATAGAATCAGTGCCGCCATCATGTTTGACGACATATCAGTCAATGAATTCAATGGAAGCGTAGAACTGGACGATGCACCGGTTTCTTTCGATTTGAACAACAAAAACATCGAAAACGGGCAAGACAATGTTATCATACCATTGGTTGACAATATGCACAGCGCATTGGAAAGCAACAGATACGTACCCATCAATACCATTTCCAATTATGAAGGAAATAAGAAAGATGTGAAGAATATAAACTTTTCCATTAAATTCGACAACCCGACATTGTCACCGGAAGCGTTCAACATCAGCAAAATGAATATCTTCATCATTGTAGGAGAGAACAACAGCAACAAACGTAAAGAAATCCACATTGCGGGATTCCAGCCTACCAAAAAGGCAGATACCAGCATGTTTGGCAACAACAACGACAAAAGTTCGCTGTCCGCCCGGAAATATTATATAAGCAAAGACAATCTGGCATGGGGAATTATGGTTCCGGCCAACTTCAAATGGCCGTTGGAATACGCGAACATCAAAAATGTATATCCTCAATTTACCCAATGGGTGACAAGCGGAGGAGAAGATAACAAGAATTGGTGGAATGACTTTGACGTGAACAGGGTCTACCAAACGAATAAAAACTAACAAGCGAAGCTTTTAAGAATACGGATTTTGTGAAGACTACGAAATCCGTATTCTTTTTTTTAATTTCCCATCCTTTATTAGAAGATTATTTATATATTTGCACGTAACATAAGTAAATGCAATTATAACCACAATCTACTAATTAGTTTGCAAGACGAGCAGTATAAAAAATTCTTATTATGAAGAAAAAAATCCTATTAGTCGATGACAAGGCAACCATTGGAAAAGTTGCAGGAATATACCTAGGAAAAGAGTATGACTTCACCTATTTGGAAGATCCGATTAAAGCCATTGAATGGCTGAACAACGGCAATGTCCCCGATCTTATCATTTCGGATATCCGCATGCCACTCATGACAGGAGACGAATTTTTGAGATACATGAAGAACAATGAATTGTTCAAGTCAATCCCCATTGTCATGTTATCCAGCGAGGAAAGTACAACAGAACGAATAAGACTCCTGGAAGAAGGAGCCGAAGACTATATATTAAAGCCATTCAATCCGTTAGAACTTAAAATCAGAATCAAAAAGATTATCGACTAATACACGAATCTGCGGCATGCAATACTTTATTTATATAGGAAAAGACAATACAACAATAGAGCGGTTTTCAAAGCTGACCACGGGAGTCTTTTATGCTGTATCCAAATACAACAAGTCTTTTAGCATACTGGACAATATACGTGAGAAATATGACGTAACCCTGTTTTTTGAACAAGTAGAGTTGACTAAAGATATTGCAGACATTCGCTATATGCGCAAAAAATACCCGGGAGTCTATATGGTGCTTGTCATTGATTCCATCACCAAGGAAGAAGCGTCAGAATACCTCAAAGCCGGAATCAACAACACCGTTAAGTATGAGGCGGAAAAAGAATCGTTCACAGATTTGTCCTCTTTCCTTGAACGCCGGAAGGATCAGAAAATAAAAGATCTCCAGCTAAAAGCGCAAAACATCACCGTTTTCCATTTGCCCTTATGGAAAAGAGTATTCGATATTTTCTTTTCCGGAATAGCATTGCTATGCCTCTCTCCCTTGTTGCTGCTTACAGCGGCAGCTATCCGAATGGAAAGCAAAGGACCGATTATTTACAAGTCCAAACGAGTAGGGAGCAATTATCAGATATTTGATTTCTTAAAATTCCGCTCCATGTACACCGATGCAGACAAGCATCTTAAAGATTTCAACGCCCTTAACCAGTATCAGCAGGAGGAAGAAGACGCGGCAGACATGGATATTTGGGGAGAAGAACCGGATATCAGCGAAGATGGACTAAGCGAAAACGAGGATGGGATACTTTTGATTTCGGATGATTTCATGATTTCCGAAGATGACTATATCAACAAGAAATCAAAAGAAAAGAGCAACGCTTTCGTCAAACTTGAGAATGACCCGCGAATCACCAGAGTGGGACGCATCATCCGTAAATACAGTATCGATGAATTACCTCAACTTATCAATATCCTAAAAGGAGATATGTCAATAGTAGGCAACCGTCCTCTCCCGCTCTATGAAGCCGAATTGCTGACAAGCGATGAGCATATCGACCGCTTCATGGGTCCGGCCGGATTGACCGGTCTGTGGCAGGTAGAGAAAAGAGGCGAAGCCGGTAAACTCTCTGCGGAAGAACGCAAACAACTGGATATCACATACGCAAAGACATTCTCGTTCTGGTTGGATATAAAGATTATTCTGAAAACAGTTACCGCATTCATCCAAAAAGAGAACGTATAATCTCCTTCCAGATGATAGACTCTTATATCTACATAATAGATGATCTGGTATTCTTCTGTACAGGGCTTTTGCTGCTATACCTCTTTGTGATGGCCGTAGCTTCACATTTCAAACATATCACTTATCCTAAAGCTCAAAAAACAGTTCGTTGCGCTATTCTCGTTCCGGAAGGAAGCCTTCTTCCGGATATTTATAAAGAAGAATCATACGAGTTCATCACATACAGCGATCTGTATCAGACAATCAACAGTTTAGACCAAGAGCACTACAACTTGGTTATCTTTCTATCCCATACAGCCTCCGCTTTATCTCCGCAATTTCCGGACAAGATATACAATGCATACGATGCCGGCGTACAAGCCATCCAACTACATACGGTGATAGAAAACCGTAAAAGCTTCCATAATCGCTTCCGTGCCATACATGAAGAAATAAAAAACAGCCTTTACAGAGCCGGTAATACACAACTCGGACTATCCTCCCATTTGCTTGGGACCAACATGGCAATCGACCTGAAATGGCTACAAAAGAATATGAAAAGCTCTAAAACCAATATTGAGCGGAAGTTATTCCGGCAGAATATATACATTGATTACCTGCCGGACGTAATTGTGTACTGCCAATCCGCTCCGGTCTGCCCTTATCGGAGACGTATCCGGAAAACAACTTCCTACTTACTCCCTTCCATATTTGAAGGAAACTGGAGTTTCTGCAACCGGATCGTACAACAATTAACGCCTTCTCCGCTTAAATTATGTATCTTCGTAAGTATCTGGACTTCGTTGATTACCGTATATAATTGGACCTTATCATTCGGATGGTGGATTGCACTCTTCGGTCTATTAATCACTTACAGCCTGGCAATTCCTGATTATCTGGTAGAAGACAAAAAGAAGAAAAAACATTCAATATGGAGAAAAAAACACTTAAACAGCGAATTAAAGAAAACCCCGGTTTAAAACAGGCTGTGCATCGTTTTATCATGCATCCCGTTAAAACTCGCCCTAATTGGTGGATACGGCTCTTCGATTTCATATACCTGAAACGCGGAAAGGGGTCTGTCATCTACCGGAGTGTCCGCAAAGACCTCCCTCCCTTCAACCGGTTCTCTTTAGGCAAACATTCAGTTGTCGAAGACTTCTCCTGTCTGAACAATGCAGTTGGCGACCTAACAATCGGAGATTATACACGAATCGGATTAAGAAATACAATCATAGGTCCGGTTCATATCGGCAACCACGTCAACCTGGCACAGAATGTAACAGTCACAGGACTCAACCACAATTACCAAGATGTGGAAAAGATGATTGATGAACAAGGAGTCAGCACACTGCCTGTTATTATTGAAGATGATGTATGGGTAGGCGCCAATTCGGTCATTCTACCGGGAGTAACCTTAGGGAGACATTGCGTAGTGGCTGCCGGAAGTGTAGTCAGTCATTCCGTTCCACCTCATTCAATATACGCCGGATGTCCTGCCAGAATCATAAAAGCATACGATTTCGAGACTAAAGAGTGGAAGAAAGTAGAGAAAACACCTGCCACTAACCATAAATAGTGAGAACTACTACATAATATACCTCATAATGGTGATTGTGACACATTCTGAAACGCATTATCTTTGCAGTATCAGAATTGAATTAATTAGTCATAATTTTATTACGTAGCCACATTTAAGTAAAAATGAATAGAGTCC
Organism: Bacteroides celer; assembly: GCF_002632415.2. NCBI lineage: Bacteria > Pseudomonadati > Bacteroidota > Bacteroidia > Bacteroidales > Bacteroidaceae > Bacteroides > Bacteroides celer. Next base: position 3,512,960 of record NZ_CP178209.1, read on the forward strand.
TGCCGAAGCGATTTCGTCGGGATTTTGTTTTTATGTTGCAACATACTTAAAGCTGTATACATAAAAAAACGAGCTAATTCTTTTTATAGAACCACTCGCCACTGCATCAGAAAAGCCTAAAGGCTTTTCCATAGTACCTCAAATTTCCTGAAAACTAATCTTCTTTTTACCTAAAAACGTCTTACCTATTGTTATCCTTTTACCTTCTACTAAAAACTTATCCTATTGAACTAAACTAAAAAACTTTTAATACCTTAAACTGTCTAATCTAATACCTTATTTAATATTTTCTTTTACCTTATAAACTAACAGCAATTTCTCAACTGCTTTGCAAAGGTACGAATATTTTTCGTGTACGCAAACGGTTTTATATTTTATAACACTTCCGCAGGCTATAAATCTTTCACATCGCTCAATGCAACCAGCTTATTTACAATAGCATAGATTGTCAAACCGGCAGCACTATGTATTTGCAATTTTTTGCTAATATTTCTCCGATGTGTAATCACCGTATGAATCGACAAAAAAAGCTTTTCCGCTATTTCCTTATTTGTCATTCCCTTCACCACACAGATGACGATCTCCTTTTCCCGCTGGCTAAGCGTATCCTGATTATCCATCCCTTCTTCTTCGGAAACCACATTCAGCAAACCCGCAATTTTCTTAGAAAGAGTTTCCAAATCATCGAATATTGAAATAGACTCATCATACTTACCCAATAATGAAGTATCTACAAAAGAAGTGACCAACGCTATTAAACGTATCCTTTTACCGGATATTTCTTCTCGAAACTTAGCTACATCAAAGTAATCACCAAAAGTAGGATTGACAATCAACATCTCGGGACATTGCGTTCGGACACAATCGTGCAAAGCTTCAACAGACAGTAATTCTATTGGTTGTACTTTTACGTTAGAAAGACGCTTCAATGCAGCAGTCAACCCACCACGAATAATTACAGAGGTCTCTGCAATAGCTATTCGAACTACTTCGTTATTTTTCATTTTCCCTAATCCTCCTTTCCAAATTCAGAATAGCAGGAACAAAAATATAGTCCTCAACCTTGCAATGAGATTCCAGTCCGGCTTCGCAAGCATATATGTCGAAAAGAGCCGCGTTCAAAAGATTTTCATTTGTTTTGGCAGGGCAATATTTAATAATGATATTTTTCAGTTCTGTCAATTTCTCCCCTACCTGATCGTGATGCTTGGAAAACGTACTGATCTGATAGTTTTTGGGAGCAACTCCTTTAATCAATGAATCGACATACTTAAATACGGTTTTCTCTTCATAATCCATGTGCTTACGCACCTCTCGTGTATATTCATCGAAAAACTTAAGGATGAGAAAAGCAACATCGTCTTGCGAACAGTCGATTGCCTCGATCAATTTACGACGAATAGCGGGAAGAGAAAAATCCAGAAAATAAATATGTGCCTGCCGCAGATAATCAATCAATGCAGGTATGGAAATATCATCTTTATCTCCATCGAGCCGGGAAAAGCCTTCAGCCATAAAATTGACTACAATCAGAAAGGTCCGGCAGTCTACTCCATTCAGTTCACACACCTCCTTGACTGTCTTGTCACCGAACCCCAACGAAAGCCCAAAACGACTCATCACTTGCAACAAAGAATAATTATCGCTGATGAGATCAATCATCTTATCAGTTGGCTTATATTTTTGTAAATTATCCATCATACCTATTTATATTAGAGACTGCAAAGGAACGGAATATTTTGCTGAAATACAATCATCATTTATAGGTATTTTAATTCACCGGAAATAGCCAAATACTAATTATATGCTACTATTTTGTAGCGTAACTTTAGGCAAGCTAGTCTTTTTTTAGTAATTTTGTCGCTATCAATTTGTAATTAGTAACTCGTAATTTGTAATTAATAAAATGGCAAACGAACTCGAACTGAAATACGGCTGCAACCCTAATCAAAAGCCTGCCCGTATCTTCATGAAAGAAGGCGAACTCCCCATCGAAGTATTGAATGGACGTCCCGGTTATATCAATCTATTGGATGCATTCAACAGTTGGCAACTAGTGAAAGAACTGAAAGAAGCTACCGGACTGCCGGCTGCCGCTTCTTTTAAACATGTCAGCCCTGCAGGTGCTGCTGTTGCGGTAGAAATGAGTGACACGCTGAAGAAGATTTATTTTGTCGATGACATGAAACTATCTCCATTGGCTACAGCATACGCCCGTGCACGTGGAGCAGACCGTATGTCGTCTTACGGAGACTTTATCGCATTGTCCGACACTTGCGACGAAGAAACAGCACGCATCATCAACCGTGAAGTATCCGACGGCGTCATTGCTCCTGACTATACTCCCGAAGCACTGGAGATTCTAAAGAATAAAAGAAAAGGAACCTATAATGTAATAAAGATAGATCCCGCATATCGCCCGGCTCCTATCGAACATAAAGATGTATTCGGAGTAACTTTCGAACAAGGAAGAAACGAATTGAAGATCGATGAAAGTCTTTTGAAAGAGATGCCTACGCAGAACAAGAAAATCCCGGCTGATGCAAAACGCGACTTAATCATTGCCTTAATCACTTTAAAATATACACAATCCAATTCTGTATGTTATGCCAAAGACGGACAGGCAATCGGTATTGGCGCAGGCCAACAGTCACGTATCCACTGTACGCGCTTGGCAGGAAATAAAGCAGATATCTGGTATTTACGCCAACACCCGAAAGTGATGAACTTGCCATGGATTGAGAAAATCCGTCGTGCAGACCGTGACAATACAATTGACGTTTACATCTCGGAAGATTATGACGATGTACTGGCAGACGGCATCTGGCAACAGTTCTTCACCGAAAAGCCGGAAATACTGACACGCGAAGAAAAACGGGCATGGTTGGATACGATGACAGGCGTAGCTTTAGGATCGGATGCATTCTTCCCATTCGGAGATAATATAGAACGCGCACACAAGAGTGGCGTCAGCTATATTGCACAACCGGGCGGATCAGTACGTGACGATCATGTGATTGGAACTTGCGACAAATTCAATATGGCAATGGCATTTACAGGCATCCGCTTGTTCCACCATTAAAAAGATCGACCATTTTTTATTCCATATATCCCCATTTATAATGAGAAGGAGACAAATCTTCCATTATAAATGGGGATTTCCTATTTCTTTAAGACCCTCTATCTTTGCAGCGTTACATTTAAAAACGAATCAAAGATGAATAAAATTGGTGTATTTTATGGTTCCACAACCGGAACAACAGAAGACCTTGCCCGTCGAATAGCAGAGAAATTAGATGTACCATCGGCAGATGTATTTGATGTATCCAAGCTAACAGAGGCATTAGTCAATGAATATGACGTATTGGTGCTCGGTTCTTCCACATGGGGAGCAGGCGAACTCCAAGACGACTGGTACGATGGAGTCAAAGTTTTAAAGAAGTGTGATTTATCCCACAAATCTGTAGCCCTATTCGGTTGCGGCGACTCTGACTCATATAGCGACACATTCTGTGACGCAATAGGTATTCTTTATGAAGACCTAAAAGATACCCACTGTAAATTCTGTGGAGCAACAGATACTGCAGGCTATACCTTCGATTCTTCCATTGCCGTCGTAGACGGTAAGTTTGTAGGTCTTCCACTTGACGAAGTCAACGAAGATAGCAAAACAGACGAACGTATCAGCGCATGGGCTGAACAAGTGAAACAAGAAATTAGCTAATTTTACCTTAACATAAAAAGAATACTTTGCATCATGGCAACTGAAAGAATCATCCCCGGCGAAATCCGAATTTTTCTTAATCATATTTATGAGTTTAAGAAAGGCGTACGCAACATGGTACTTTACACAATGAGTAAAGAGCACGAAGAATTTGCCATCCGCCGATTGAAAAATCAAAAGATCAGTTATATGATACAGGAAGTAGGTACCAATAAAATTAACCTGTTTTTTGGAAAGGCAGAATGTATGGAAGCCATGCGGCACATCATCATCCGTCCTTTAAACCAACTGACTGCCGAAGAAGATTTTATTTTAGGAGCCATGCTGGGATATGACCTTTGCCAGCAATGCAAACGATATTGCAGTAAAAAAGAAGGTATAAAGATGGCAGTTTAAGCGATAACCTTAGCATAAGTTTAGCTTTGTTTGTATGTAGTTTGTCTGAGTTGAATCGTTTCTGAAAAGGTAGTTTCCTGATGGTAGATATACTCAAGGAAACTGGTTGTAGAAGAAACGATTCGCTCAATTACAAACAAAATCGGTGACGCTATGAAATAATAAAGACAACTCTACACACTAACAACAGACAAAGGTGTATATCAGTAAAAATTATCATACTGAAATACACCTTTGTCTGTTTTATTTCATCTACTACTATATTTTTTTTACTCTTTAGATTAAAATTACCTACATATACTGAATTTAAGAAACAACTATGACTAATATTAGGTATTGCCACATTTTTTAACCTCATCTAACTTTGCAGCCGATAAAATTATTAAAAAGATGAGAAAAATAACAGCAATCGTTATTCTTAGTCTCCTACCTTCTCTTACAATTCGAGCACAGGAGACAAAAGAAATTTCCAAAAGTAGTAATTCTTCTTCTACAGAAGAATATACAAAATTCCGTTTTGGAGGATACGGTGAAATGGTCGCTAATTTTAAAGATTATGGCATCAACCGTTTCTATGGAGGAAACGATGGTAATCCAAAGAAAAACAGGAATACCATTTCAATTCCCCGTTTCGTTTTAGCTTTTGATTATAAGTTCAATTCCAAATGGATACTCGGTGCAGAGATTGAGTTCGAATCTGGTGGAACAGGTACAGCTTTCGAATTAGAAAACACCGAAAACGGTGAATACGAAACAGAAGTTGAAAAAGGAGGTGAAGTAGCTATCGAACAATTTCACATCACACGTTTAATTCACCGCTCCCTCAATGTACGTGCCGGACATATTATTGTTCCGGTAGGATTGACTAACGCACACCATGAACCGATCAATTTCTTCGGAACTTCACGCCCGGAAGGTGAAACAAGCCTTTTGCCTTCTACCTGGCATGAAAATGGTCTGGAAATCTTTGGTTCTTTCGGAAAAGGGTATGCAAGCTTCGATTATCAAGCTATGGTGGTAGCAGGCCTGAATCCTAATGGATTCGATCGTAACACATGGGTAGGTAGTGGCAAACAGGGAATCTTTGAGGAAGACAACTTCACTTCTCCCGCGTATGTATTTCGTTTAGATTATAAAGGAGTTCCCAATTTACGTGTAGGTGCATCATTTTATTATTGTGCAGATGCAGGAGCCAACTCTGATAAAGAACAGACTTATGCAAGCTATGGAAAAATTCCGATAAGAATCTTCACCGCAGATGCACAGTATCGCAATAAATATGTAACGGCACGCGGTAATATCTTATATGGAAATTTGGGAAATTCATTAGGAGTAAGTCAGGCAAATGTCAAATTATCCAATAAATCGCCTTACAGCCGTCTGGCTCCGGTAGCGAAGAATGCCGTAAGTTATGCAGCAGAAGCCGGTATTAATATCCGCTCGGTCTTCGGAGGCAATAAAAAGATTCCGGTAATCTATCCATTTGCCCGCTATGAATACTACAACCCACAAGAGAAAGGGGAAAAAGGGCAAACGATGGAAAAACGTTGCCAAGTAAGTATGTGGACAGCGGGATTAAATTGGTACGCTTTGCCAAACTTAGTGATAAAAGCAGACTATGCAACCCGCCAGATTGGTACAAATAAAGTTTTTGGCGTATCAAAGTCATACAACAGTGAAAACGAATTTTCTATTGGAATTGCCTATATAGGATGGTTTATTAAGAAATAACAAATAATCAATTATTTAATTTTTATATGATGAAAACAAAATTCTTTTATGTCGCAGCCCTAATATTGGGATTAGCATTCACAACAACTTCTTGCAGCAGTGATGATGACAACCCAACAGTAGATCCTGCCAATATTGATTACACTCCTGAAAACGCATCAAGCTGGCATAACTACATGAGAAATGTAGCAGCACTTCTAAAAACAGATGCAACCAATCTCTACAACGCATGGAATTCAAGCTATAAAGGAGGTGAAAGCTATGCTTCCCTGTTCAAGGCTCATAGTGGCTCTCCTTACGCAAGCGCCTTGAGCTGTGTGGAAGAAATCGTGGATAAATGCGCGGAAATTGCCAATGAAGTCGGTACTGCCAAAATTGGTGACCCATACAACTTGTATAAAGCCGGAAATACTGAAGAAGCATTATATGCTGTGGAATCCTGGTACAGCTGGCATTCTCGTGATGACTATACCAATAACATTTATTCCATCCGGAATGCATATTACGGTTCTTTAGACGGTAATATAAATGCTAATTCTTTATCTACTGTTATCGCCGGTGCTAATTCATCATTAGATACCAAGATAAAGAATGCTATCCAAAAAGCGGCAAAAGCCATTCAGGATATTCCGCAACCTTTCCGTAATCATATTCCCAGTAACGAAACGGTAGCAGCTATGGATGCTTGTGCAGAGCTGGAAAGTATACTGAAGAATGACTTAAAATCCTATATTGCAAATAATAGCAACAATATCAATACGGACGCAGTACTTAATCCTGTAGTAACACAATATGTAGATGCAGTAGTAGTGCCTACCTACAAAAGTTTGAAAGAAAAAAATGACGCTCTCTACAATGCAGTAATAGCCCTTGCAGACAATCCGTCAAATAGTGCTTTTGAAACAGCTTGTGATGCTTGGATCACTGCCCGTGAACCATGGGAAAAGAGCGAAGCTTTCTTATTCGGTCCGGTAGACGAAATGGGACTTGATCCTAACATGGACAGCTGGCCTTTGGATCAGAATGCTATTGTACAAATACTGAATTCTCAAAGTTGGAGTGATCTCGAATGGAGTGAAGGTGATGATGAAGCTGCTGTCGAATCGGCACAAAATGTACGCGGTTTCCACACATTGGAATTCCTTCTCTACAAAAACGGTGAACCACGTAAAGTACAATAAAGCTTTATCTTAGCTAAGATATTATTGAGAAGTAAAGGTTGGAATTCAATGATCCACCTTTACTTCTTTGGTATGTTTAAAACATATTATTGAAACAAAGTCAATAAACAATGAATCACTTTCTAAAATATTCATTCTCTTTCTTTTGCCTGTTGGCATGCTCTGCCTGTGATGATGACGGAATTGACATATTGGATATCGAGATTCCGGAGGGCTATGCTCTATCAGCCGGAACATCAACTATTTTCTTGAATTCGTCTGTTGCTTATGACACGCCTGCAGATTGGATAACAGGAGCATACGATGTACGTTTCACCCGAGGCGACAGGCTATATGACGATGTACGTACAAGCAACAACGGGCATGGCGGCGGACTTGGCCCCGTTTATGCCGGTTATTCGTGCGGCAGTTGCCACCGGAATGCGGGACGTACTAAACCCTCTTTATGGACAGAGGGTGGATCGGGCAGCTATGGATTCTCTTCCATGCTAGTCTACATATCCCGTAAAAACGGAGCTTTCTTTCAAGATTATGGACGTGTGCTTCATGACCAGGCAATCTATGGAGTGCAACCGGAAGGCAAACTGTCTGTGGAATACACTTACGAGACATTTTCTTTCCCTGATGGAGAAGCCTACACGCTTTGCAAACCCAATTATACTATATCCGAATGGTATGCCGAAGAAATCAAACCGGAAGATTTGTTTTGTACCGTACGTATTCCATTACGCCATGTAGGCATGGGGCAAATGATGGCACTAGATCCTGTTGAAATTGAAGCACTTGCAGCAAAAAGTAATTATCCCGAATATGGAATCAGCGGACGATGTAATTACATCACCGAACGCGGAGTGAGAAGTCTGGGATTGTCCGGCAACAAAGCTCAACATGCCGATTTAACTGTAGAATTGGGATTCTCCAGTGATATGGGCGTTACCAACAGCCGCTATCCGGAAGAAATCTGTGAAGGACAAATACAAGTAAACCAAGGCAGCATGATGGGGCTTTCTTACGACCAACTGGATGTCAGCACAGAAGAGATGGAAAACGTAGATCTCTATATGCAAAGTCTTGGTGTTCCCGCCCGGCGTAATGTAAACGATCCGCAAGTAATCAAAGGGGAACAGAACTTCTATAAAGCCAAATGTCATCTCTGTCATGTGACCACTTTACACACTAAGACACGTGGTAGTGTTTTATTAAATAATACTCAACTCCCGTGGTTAGGCGGTCAAACGATTCACCCTTATTCTGATTATCTATTACATGATATGGGTTCTGAAATTATGGGAGTCGGACTGAACGACAACTATGTAAGCGGGCTGGCACGTGGAAACGAATGGCGTACTACCCCTCTTTGGGGAATCGGCTTACAAGAAAAGGTCAACGGACATACTTATTTCTTGCATGACGGACGTGCCCGCAATCTGACAGAAGCCATCATGTGGCATGGCGGAGAAGGAGAAGCATCAAAGAACTTATTTAAGAATATGAGTAAGGAAGACCGGGATGCGCTGATTGCATTTTTAAATTCACTTTAAACTAAAAGTAGTATATATAAAGTAATTATGAAGAGATTTATAATCATTGCCATGCTGACTGCCATAATGCCTTTGGCCGCTATGGCACAACATGAAGAAGATACAGAAAATGGTGTAGTATCATTAGCTGGAAGAGAAGGATTCACTATCGAAACCAAGAAAGGAGATTTTGTATTCAAACCCTATCTGCTCGTACAGACCAGTGCAAACTTCAATTGGTACGACGATGAAGGACTGGATAAAGCATACAATCAAGATAACATAGCCAACTCCGGATTTTCAGTTCCTTACGCCGTACTCGGATTCACCGGAAAGGCTTTCGATAAAGTATCTTTCAACCTTTCCATAAATGCGGCAGCCAGCGGAGGTGCATTACTTCAACAAGCCTGGTTTGATGTTCAACTGAAAAAGCAGTTTGCCATCCGGGTCGGTAAATTCAAAACTCCGTTTTCACATGCCTACCTGACAACACTGGGAGAAACATTGTTACCTAGTTTGCCAGTATCACTGACTGCTCCCGTTATCCTCCCCTATTCTTTGAATGCGGTAACACCCAATATTGGCACCGGATTCGATTTAGGTGTAGAGATTCACGGTTTGGTAGCTGATAAATTCGGGTATGAAATCGGTTTATTCAACGGTACGGGTGCAGCAGTAAATACAGCAACAAAAACATTTAGTGATGACTGGCACATTCCGTCTTTACTGTACGCCGGACGTTTCACCTATATGCCTAAAGGAGTGATGCCCGCTACACAGGGAAATCCGAACAGGCTGAATGAAGACAAAATCATGTTTGGTATTTCTACCTCTATCAATGTAGAAAGTGAAAATGAAAGTACCAATGATTATCGTGCCGGATTGGAGTTTGCAATGCTAAAGAACAAACTTTACCTGGGTGCTGAAGTCTATTATATGAATGTTGGCTTCACAAAAAGACAAAAGATTTCCGAGTCATATAATTACCTGGGTGGCTATGTACAAGGTGGTTACTTCGTTGCCCCCCGTCTGCAAGCAGCTGCACGCTATGATTTCTTCAACCGTAACGGAATGGACACCAATGGTTTTCTAAATATGCCAGCCGTGGGTATGAACTATTTTTTCAAGAACTGTAATCTGAAGTTACAAGCGATGTACCAGTATATTGCCCGTAAAGGTCATGATACCCAACTTGATCGGGATAACGACGATTTAGGTTTGGCAGTACATTCGGCCAGTATTCTACTTCAGTATACATTCTAAATAGCACAAGAAAGGATTTGTTTATGAAAAAATACATTCTTTTCGGGGGTTATCTACTGTTATTGGCATACATCACATCATGCGATGACGGACGTATTTACGAAAAGACAGAGACCCTATCAGAAGAAGGACGCACGCTGAAGATGAGCGGTAAGATCAATGGTATCAGTAAATGGCCCGATGGTTATAATGTTGTAGTGGCAGGCTTCAGTGATGAGAGCGAGTATGCCGTTGTCACCAAAACAATTCCGGCGGTCGAAGATGATGAGATCCAGGTTACGATGACAGGAGTCAGTGATAAAGTAACCACTATTGAATTGTGCGTTATTAATAAATTGAGAAAACGAGTTATCAGTTTTCAGTCAATGGACGACCTTACAGCAGTTGACGACACCATCCTTATGGATGTGGGAACTGTAAATGTAGGTATGTACCATGGCATTCAAGAAAAAGTATTTAATACGACATGCGCACACTGTCATGGTGGAGGTAGTTCGGCAGCAGCCAACCTGTATCTGACAGAAGGCAAAAGTTACGAGGCACTGGTCAACCGCCCGTCGAAGAAAGTAGATGGCATGTTACTCGTCAAGCCGGGCAGTGCGCAAGAAAGCGTATTGCACACATTATTAAATACCACTATTAGTTCAACCTGGGGATACGATCACTCAAAAGAAATAGTATCATCCCCGATTTTGACCCTTATTGACGACTGGATCAATAACGGTGCGCAAGAATAAATAGTTATTTACCCAACTGATATGAACAACAAAAAACAACAGAATATTCAGTCTGAAAAGACGCTAACAGAGATTTTTAAATATAATGCAGGAGGAGAAGCTTCAGAGTATCATATTATCATTCATTCTACTAAACCGGAAGATACATACGAAGAACAGCTGAATGCAGTATTAAACACCTACGATTATTTACTTACCCAAGAATTGAAAGGAGCAGTTGCCATCCTCAAACGTTATTTCCTTAGTGACGCTGCCAATCAGGCAGATACACTACTGGCATTGACAACCGAAGGTTCGGACTGCGCACTTTCCATTGTGGAACAGCCCCCGCTGGACGGAACAAAAATTGCCTTATGGGTTTACCTGTTGACAGACGTACAGACACAAGTCTTACATAACGGGCTTTTTGAGGTGAAACACAGTGCCTATCGCCACTTCTGGGGCGGTAGTGCATTCAATCGTGCCGCCAATTCGGAATACCAGACCCGTCTATTATTGAACGACTATGTGATGCAACTCATGGAACAAGGTTGTAAACTGGCAGACAATTGTATCCGTACATGGTTTTTCGTGCAAAATGTAGATGTGAATTATGCCGGAGTAGTGAAAGCACGTAATGAAGTTTTCGTCACCCAAAACCTGACAGAAAAAACACATTATATTTCCAGCACAGGCATCGACGGCCGGCATGCCGACCCGAAAGTACTGGTACAAATGGATACTTACGCTGTAGCAGGAATGCAACCGGAACAGATTCATTTCCTCTATGCTCCTACCCATCTGAACCCAACTTATGAATATGGAGTAAGCTTTGAACGTGGCACGTATGTAGATTATGGAGACCGCCGACAGGTATTTATTTCAGGAACGGCAAGTATCAACAACAAAGGCGATGTGGTATATCCCGGCAACATCCGCAAACAGACAGAACGAATGTGGGAGAATGTGGAAACCCTGTTGAAAGAAGCGGACTGCACATTTGAAGATTTGGGACAAATGATTGTATATCTGCGTGACATAGCCGACTATACAGTTGTTAAAGCAATGTATGACAAACGTTTCCCACATACTCCTAAAGTATTTGTTCATGCTCCGGTATGCCGTCCCGGATGGTTGATTGAGATGGAATGTATGGGAGTGAAAGAATGTAAGAACAAGGAATACGCTCCATTTTAATATCATAAAAGATTATACAGTTGAAAAGGTTACTTATTATCTTATATATCTGTCTGGTGGGACTACTCGCTGTGACTACTTTCGTAGAACAAGCGTATGGGACAGATTTTGTAGAAAGAAATATATATCATACATGTTGGTTTTGTTGTTTGTGGGGAACAATTGCCACCATTGCACTTGTTGCTCTCATCCGACGCGCTTTATGGCGACGGTTCCCCATATTGTTGTTTCACGGCTCTCTCCTCGTTATCTTGGTGGGGGCCATGATTACGTTTATCGGAAGCAAAAAAGGATACGTACACTTGCTTCCGGGGGCAACGATAGACAGTTTCCTGGAATCGGAAAGCGGCAGAAAAGCTGATCTGCCATTCACAATACAACTAGATAGTTTCCGTATAGCATACTATCCCGGAACAGAAGCACCGGCAGACTACATCAGCTATATCACCTACTCTCTTCCCGGACAGAAAAATGTTCTATTACACGAACAGATTTCAATGAATCGTATATTTACATCACAAGGTTTCCGTTTCTATCAGTCATCTTTCGATGATGACGGAAAAGGGAGCTGGCTGACTGTCAATTATGATCCATGGGGAACAGGAGTGACTTATGCAGGATATATCCTGCTCGGTCTCTCCATGATTTGGCTACTATTTTCCCGCAGTAGTGATTTCCGACGCCTGCTAAACCACCCGCTACTTAAAAAAGGAGGTGTATTTATACTGTTTATTTTCTGCCTTGCAGGTAACATGCAAGCACAAAAAAAACTCCTTCCTGCATTGAAACGAACACAAGCGGACAGTTTAGCACAGGAACAGGTTATTTATCACGACCGGGTAGTACCTTTCAACACATTAGCCCGTGATTTCATTCAGAAACTGACAGGAGAAGCTTCATATAAAGGATTGACACCTGAACAAGTGATAGGTGGCTGGTTACTTTATCCGGAAGTGTGGAGAAATGAGCCATTGATATACATCAAAAATACAGAATTACAGCATTTATTAAACTTACAAACACCTTATGCTCGATTAACTGATTTATTTGACGGTTCTGTTTACCGTCTCCGTGAACATTGGCAACGTGAACAAGGACAACAAAACAAACTCGCCAAAGCAATCCAGGAAACAGATGAAAAAGTAGGCCTGATCCTGATGTTGGAAAAAGGAACATTCATCCATCCATTACCCACTGATGGCAGCGTGCAACCTCTCTCCGAACTGGAAGTGAAAGCAGAATTACTCTACAACCGGATTCCGTTCAGCAAGATTCTTTTTATGATAAATCTGTCATTGGGAGTGTTGTCTTTCCTGCTTCTACTTCATAACAGCCTGCAAAGAAATATCCTCTCGCCCAAAGCCAAAACGATTTCCCGCACAGCAGGAACTTTCTTTTCTGTTGCACTCTATCTTGCTTTCATATTCCATTTAGCAGGATATTGCCTGCGCTGGTACATTGGCGGTCGTATTCCACTTAGCAACGGTTACGAAACCATGCAGTTTATGGCTCTTTGTATTCTTTTGATAGCCTGTCTGCTCCATCGAAGATTCTCATTTATACTTCCATTCGGATTCCTCCTCTCCGGCTTTGCTTTGTTGGTCTCCTATCTGGGACAAATGAATCCCCAGATAACCCCATTAATGCCGGTGCTCGTCTCTCCATGGCTAAGTATTCATGTTTCATTGATTATGATGTCTTATGCCCTATTGGCATTCATCATGCTAAACGGAATACTGGCATTATGCCTCCGGAAAAAAGAATCGGAAAACAATGTCTCCGGAAACGACGCTATACAAGACAACCGGATAGAACAGTTGACGCTAGTCAGCCGCTTGCTGCTCTACCCTGCCACCTTCTTTTTAGGAGCAGGCATCTTTCTGGGAGCAGTTTGGGCAAACGTTTCCTGGGGACGATACTGGGCGTGGGACCCGAAAGAAGTATGGGCACTGATTACTTTTCTGGTATATGGAGTAGCCTTCCATTCACAAAGCCTGCGCATTTTCCGCAAGCCTCTATTCTTCCATATCTATATGATTCTTGCTTTCCTGACCGTCTTAATGACCTATTTCGGGGTAAATTATGTTCTTGGAGGGATGCATAGTTATGCAAACGCCTGAACCACTATATATAGCTAGTAATTGATAGAAGAATACCCATTTTAGGGGATTGCGGGAAAAGCGGAAAGCCCCTATCTTTGCAGTATCAGAATTAAATTAATTAGTCATAATTATATTACGTAGCCACATTAAAAATACATAGAAATCGGCCGAAGTGATTCACCCGCATTTCTTTTATTTGGTTGTTAAGTTGAAAAAACCATATAATGTATTCATTTTGGAATATGAATAGATGACATATTCTAAAAGAGGCAAGGACGTCCGGCTTGTGAAAGCCGGACGTTTTTTTATATCAGTAAGAGAATAAAGTGAGAGAGCTCATGCATTCATGAGCTCTTTCCAACCAGCCGTTTCAAAAGCGATATACTCCGCTATAAACTTCTCCATCTCTTCTTTCTTCACAGGATGCAACACCAGCTCTTCGAGCAGGGCAAACAACCATACCGTATTCAGGTGAATAAAGAAGTTAGTTATTGCTATATTGATATGCGGATATTTCTGCTTCATCCCTTGAAAAAAAACAGAAATCGTACGCGTCATCAAATCTGTATATTCAGAACGGAAGTTCTCCAAAACAGAACCTTGTGCCTGAAAAAGCAGCAACCGCAAACGGTCACGATGTTCAGAGACCAATCTGATATATTCCCGTACAGACATTTTCTGATAATCCGAATCCATAAAGACGTCTATCGTCATCTGATCTGCATCGTGATTATAAATCATAGCATACAGATCATTCAATACCGGTTTCAGAATCGTACGGAATATCTCATCCTTATTGGTGAAATAATGATAGATATTACTCACCGTCACCCCTGCCCTCGAAGCTATTTCACGCATAGAGGCATCCTTGTATCCCTTTTCCAGAAACACTTCTTCGGCTGCCTTCAAGATTCCCTCTTGTATATCTCCTTTCAAAAATTGCATAGTATCGTTGCTATTTATCAATTCATATTTGTAACCTGTCTGTTCACCATCCGGGCAAATATACCATTTTTCTTTTTCAATTCCTCCGGTGTTCCCATTTCAGCAACACTTCCATTCTCCAATACTACAATTTTGTCGGCATTGGCAACGGTTCGCATACGGTGCGCAATAATCAGCACCGTTTTGTTACGTACCAATTCAGATATACCCGCCTGTATCTTGGTTTCATTCTCAACATCAAGCGAAGCCGTAGCCTCATCCAACAGAACAATCGGAGCATCCTTCAACAAAGCGCGGGCAATGGAAATACGCTGACGCTCACCGCCGGATAATGTTTCTCCATTCTCACCGATAATCGTCTGGTATCCCTGCGGCATTTTAGTGACAAACTCATCACATTGTGCCAAGCGGGCAACTCTCCGGACTTCCTCATCCGTAGCATCCCGTTTGCCAATACGGATATTATCCATAATGGAAGCATTGAAAAGAACTACATCCTGAAAGACAACGGAATAGTTTTTCAACAAAGTTTCAGGATCAATCCGACTGATATCCTGCCCGCCGAGGGTAATCTTTCCCGACTGGATATCCCAGAAACGTGCCGCCAACCTGGCCGCCGTACTCTTGCCACTACCCGAAGGACCAACCAAAGCCGTTTTTTCACCTTGCCGGGCAATAAAAGACAAGTTATTCAGAATTTGTTTTCCCTGCTCATAAGCAAAGTCTACCTGTCTGAATTCGATATCATAACCTTGAGGAGTGAATTCGGTAGTCCCGTTTTGTACCGGCAATGCTTCCATCTCATTCATTCTATTGATACGCACATCCAAATAGAACAAAGCGGCAATATTATTCATCACCTCACTGACCGGAGCATACACACGCGACCCGATAACCATAAATATAAGATAGGTAAACAAATCAACCGTACCCGAAGCCAAGAGATTGGCACCAACGATAATAACGCTTGCCAGTCCGAGTTTCAATACACTCTGGGAACCGTTTACCAACATGCCGAGCACCAGTTCATTACGAGTCAATACCTTTTCATAGGTATCAATGCTCGCATCCAGTTTTTCCAGATAGTCTCTCTCCTGATTGTAGGATTTTATCTCCTGAATGGTATCGAGTCCTTCCTGGATATGCTCGGTCACCATCCGCTTGTTCAGATAATTACTTTCATTGCTTTTCTGTATTTCCTTCTTCGAGAAAAGAAGGATTGCGGCAGCAAGCGGCACTACCCAGAACAAAGTAATCGTCAACTGCCAGTTATAAAATGCCATGCCGACGGTAATAAGCAGAATACTGATAATGGAAGCAAACAACTGGGGAACCGCATGCGAGAAAGTATGCTCGAGATCAGTGCAGTCATCCATAATCGTGGCGGTGAGGTCGGAAAGATTCTTTTCGCCAAAGAAAGCCAGAGGCAACTTGCGAAGTTTTTCCGCCAATGAGATACGCCGGTTTGCACTCTCATCATAAACGGTGGTATAGGTACTACGATATTGCAATACCGCAAATATATACATGACTATCATAAAGACAATACCGAGTATGCTATAATAGAGAATACCATGCGTCACCGAAGCCGAAGGCTGAAACACAGGACGAAGATATTCCTCAAGAAAAAGAAAAACAAATACCGCCGGCAACATCAATACAATATCGAGCAGTGTAGTGAAAAACACACCTTTACAGAAATCTTTCGCTCCTTTAGTTGAAAGGGCAAAACGTCTTTTTATTACTTCAATCATTAGAAACCTCCTTTCCTATTGTCCAGCGAACAGATTGCTGGTATTCATTCCACATATGATAATAGATGCCTTGTTTTCCAAGCAGGTTGGCATGTGTACCTTGTTCCGCAATCTTCCCCTTGTCAATGACGAGGATATTGTCGGCATCAGTGATGCTTGAAAGACGATGAGCAATCATCAATACGGTTTTTCCTTTTGTCAGTTCTTTCAAGGCTTGCTGGATGAGATGCTCATTTTCGGGGTCGGCAAAAGCAGTCGCCTCATCCAGTACAATGATGGGAGCATTTTTCAGGATTGCACGTGCCAGTACGATCCGTTGCTGTTCCCCGCCAGAGAGATATGTTCCCTCCGTACCAATCTTCGTATTCAGTCCGAACGGAAGTTTATTGATAATTTCCCGGCATTGTGCCATATCTACTGCCCGTTCCACTTCCTCCATTGTCGCGTCGGGATTACCATATTTGATATTTTCGAGCAGAGAAGTCTTGAACAGCTTTGTATTCTGGAACACGAAAGAAATATATTTCATCAGTTCTTCGGGAGCGATTTCTCTTACATTGATGCCACCTATTAAAACTTTCCCTTCCGTTGCCTCCCAGAAACGGGGAACTAGACGGGCAATCGTTGTTTTCCCTCCGCCCGAAGCTCCGACAAGAGCTACTGTGTTTCCTTGCGGAATAGTGAAACTAACATCATCCACCGCCTTTTGATTAGCTCCCGGATAGCTGAAGGAAACTTTTTCGAACTGAATACTGAATTCCTTTACCGGTTGTGGATGCTCTACAACAGTCAGGTGCTCATAAGCAACCAGATTCTCAAGACGTCCGATAGCTTCACTCGCCTGCCCCAAAGCCTGATTGAGATACATACTCTTCATGATACTTTGGGAGAATACAGGAGTAATGAGAACAAACAGGAAGAAATTAAGTAATACCGATGCATAATTACCTGAATAACCAATCAGCAAAATAGCCAACGGAGCAAGGAAAAACACAAAACCATTGATTATTACGGTATAGAGCGACATCGGCTTCTCCCACATTCGTGTATAGCCGAATACCATTTTATTATAATTCATGATACAGCGGTGAAAGTTCTTGAAAGAATAAATAGTCTGCTGGAAAACCTTCACTACGGGAATTCCTCTCACATACTCTACAGCTTCGGTATTCATTTCCTCCAGAGAGGTCATGTAGCTTTTCATAAACTGCCGTCCCTCCGCATTCATCATAAAACCCATAACCAGCATGGCAATAATTACAGGGACGATACATGCCAGACCGAGTATCCAATCGAACACAAAAATCAGTATGGCAGCTACCAACGGCACTAGAAAAGTAGCCGCAAGATCAGGCAACTGATGTGCCAGAAAACTATGGGTAACCCCTGCATTGTCATCTATAATCTTGCGAATACGTCCACTCGTATTAATGTCAAAGAAGCCGAGAGGCATACGCACTATCTGGCGCATGGCTTCTTTGCGCAAATTCGATTCAACCCGAAAAGCTGCAAGATGCGAAGACATCAATGCGGCAAAATAAAGGACGATGCTCGCCACGGCCATGCCTGCCGCCCACCAGGCATACGTCACCACATTACCGGAAGAGGTTATCTCTCCGTGTTCAAGCAGTTCTCTCACAATCAGCCAAATAAGGATATAAGGCAACATGCCCGCCAGGGCACTTAGGGCAGACAGCAGCATTGCCGCAGGCAAAAGCACTTTCCGTTTACCCATGTAGTTCTGAAGTTTTTTCAATGTACTCATAACGTACGTTCAATCTATATTAAGTTCGACAATCATTTAACTTATCGCTTGTTTTCAAAAAAGAACAATATTCGAAATCGTTCAAAAAAAAGAGAGCTTATATTTCTATAAGCTCTCTTCATCCCATTCAATCCGGTGCATGTGCACCTTTGATATATGATTAATCTCGACTCGTCTCTCACTGATTCGCATAAGTTTTCAATTATTTTCTGCAAAGGTACGGCTCGTCGGCAAGACGGACAATACCTAAAAATAATGAAATTTGCTATTCAGACTATAACGAATAAGTAATGATTGAAACAACAGAATAGTTATTCATGTTTCAGCCATGCACTTGGCAATACTTCTTTTTCACCTTTTTCATTCACCAGTTCCATCTGCAATACGCCTCCGTTACAATCGAAGTAACGCACCTCTATCGGATGAAGCCCGGCTTTCAAAGCCTTCTGCACAATAATCTCTACCGGCGAATGTGCTCCATCATTATCTCCCAACAATTCACCGTCAAGCATTAACGTGCTACCGTCGTCCGAGAGAAGGGCAAATGTATAGATACCATCGGCAGGAACTTCCAGATAGCCGGTCAATACCAGACCGATATTTCCTTTCACCTCTTCGGGAATGGATACCGATTCCACCACATACTCCCCTTTGACAGGAGCTGCATCAATATCCGCACAAAGATTACCACGGAAATCGTGCCATACTGCTTTCAAGCCGGGCTGCAAAGCGGCCGGAGCAGTCACCGCCTCCGCATAAGGAGCCTTTACATACTTGGTACGCACCACATCCGAAGGAGAACCATCCGGACGGAAAGTGCGGAAAGCGAAATCCGTAGTCTTCCCAACTTCCAAAGCACCGTTATAAAGAGCTGATTCTTTGGTAGGCATACTGCCGTCTGTCGTATACCGTATTTCAGTACCGGGTAACGGGCAAGTCAACTCCACAGTTGTTTCATCAATAAATGCATTCACTTTATAGAATCCCTGCAAGTCAGGCACCCTATAATTTACCCTCATCACATCCATCCGCTTAAATTGCGGAACAAGCTGACGATAAAATTCTTCGAGACCCGGTTTAGCTGTCGGCTCCGCCCAAGCTATTTCACTCAACGCTATCATACGGGGAACAATCAAATATTCAATGCGCTTCATTGTCGGAATCCATTCAGCCCAGAGATTCGCCTGCACACCCCAGATATATTTCTTCTGTTCCGGTGATAACCGCTCGTCTGCACACGGATCATACGCAAGTATTTTCTTTACTGAATTCTGATCCTGCGCATAATCGAAATAGAAATATTCATTCGGACAAGCAATCACTTTCTGCTTTTGTGCAGTTGCCGTAGGCAATGCATCTTTCGCCCAACTTCTCCACCATGTAATGGCAGCATCGGAAGATAATCCGTCGGATACCACTTCATCCCAGCCTATGAGTTTCTTTCCATTGGCAAGGAAGAATTTCTCCATGTCACGTACAAACCATGCCTGAAGTTCTTCTACCGAACCCAGTTTCTCCGTACGAATCCGTTTCTGACAAAGAGGACATTTCTTCCAGTTGGCTTTTTCCACTTCATCACCACCCATGTGCACATATTCATAAGAGAAAAGTTCAAAAACTTCTTTGAACACATTCTGACAGAACTCCAGCGTTGTATCTTTGCCCGGACAGATAGGAGAAGAGAAAGTTTCCCCCCACCCGATTAATCCGTCGCACGCCAATTCCGGATATTGACCGATAGCTGCCAGGAAATGTCCCGGCATATCAATCTCGGGAATGACATCAATGCCTCTTTGCGTAGCATAGGCTACTATTTCTTTTATATCATCATGAGTGTAATAACCTCCATACAGCGTATCTCCTTCCACAATGCGTATCTTATCTTCCGGAATCAGGAAATCGGTATTATCTTCTTCTTTCGCACGTGCCATACAGGTACGATCCTGCGTATTGAATTTACGCCAGGCCCCTTTTTCTGTAAGCAACGGGTACTTCTCGATCTCTATACGCCAACCCTGATCGTCAGACAGATGCCAGTGGAATTTATTAAGTTTATACAAAGACATCAGATCTAATACATGCTTCACTTCTTTTTTATTCCAGAAATGGCGGGAAGCATCCAACATAAATCCACGCCATTCAAACCGTGGCGCATCTTCTATTTGCACGACAGGGATAGAATAATTCTGTTTCTCTCCCTGCACTTCTATCGTTGCAGGAAGCAACTGGCGAATAGTAGTAATAGCAGAAATAATACCTGAATAGTCAGTTGCCTCTACCCGAATATACTCCGGCGTAGACTCAAGTTTATAAGAGCCGGGCTTTCCAACAGTATCCTTCAACTGAAAATACATATCTACCTGACTCTTATCGGTAGTGACTTCAACAGAAGACGATATGACATTCCGAAGAATCTCCTGCAGATACCCGACAGCCGGAAACAAGGACTGATCGGAAACCCCAATCTTCATTCCATCTTTTAAAACAAACGAGCCAGACTGCTCGGTCAGACTAACGGGGGTAGGTAAGATTGCAATCTCTTGCTTGACGGTAGGCGTGCAAGAAGAAAAAATACAAGCTGACACAATGAGAAAAAAGCTACTTAGTTTTTTGAACATGCGGTTAACTATTTAATAAATTAATTGTCCTGTTTTTAATTGACCATCTATATATAATACAACTAAAACGTATAAACTACTAAAAAGGCAGAAAAAGTTTTTTGCGACTTC
The DNA here is from genome assembly GCF_002632415.2 of Bacteroides celer. Lineage (NCBI taxonomy): Bacteria > Pseudomonadati > Bacteroidota > Bacteroidia > Bacteroidales > Bacteroidaceae > Bacteroides > Bacteroides celer. Next base: position 3,533,983 of record NZ_CP178209.1, read on the forward strand.
ATATCACAGACTCCTATTAATGTTTATCTTTGCTCCCCAATCCCATTACAAACAATTATAAAGAGTCACTTCAATGTCAAGAGAGAAAATACTAATCACAACCTCGTGGATCAGCACAATTGGCAATGCAATCTTGTCCGTATCCAAAATCATAATCGGTTTATTTGCCGGTAGTTTAGCCGTAGTCGGCGACGGTATCGACTCGGCAACCGACGTCGTTATCTCTATCGTTATGATTTTTACGGCACGCCTCATCAACCGCCCTCCTTCAAAGAAATATGTATTCGGATATGAGAAAGCGGAAGGGATCGCAACAAAGATTCTATCACTCGTGATATTTTATGCCGGTGTACAAATGTTGCTATCATCCACTAAAAACATCTTTTCAGATGAAGTGAAAGAGATACCATCGGCTATCGCCATCTATGTCACTATATTTTCTATTATCGGTAAACTCTTACTGGCTTCATACCAGTACAAACAGGGAAAGAAGATCAACAGTTCCATGCTCACGGCAAACGCTATCAATATGCGTAATGATGTTGTCATTTCAACCAGTGTTTTGTTAGGATTGATATTTACTTTTATCTTCAAATTGCCGATACTCGATTCGATAACAGGATTGATAATCAGTCTCTTTATCATCAAATCTTCCATCAGCATCTTCATTGATTCCAATGTGGAGCTAATGGACGGGGTGAAAGATGTCAATGTATATAATAAGATATTCGAGGCTGTAGAGAAAGTGCCCGGTGCCAGTAATCCGCATCGCGTCCGGTCACGAATGATAGGGAATCTCTATATGATTACCCTTGATATAGAAGTGAATCCACAAATCACGATCACGCAAGCCCATGAGATTGCCGATGCAGTGGAGAAGAGCATCATTAATTCGGTAGATAATGTATATGACATTCTGGTACATGTGGAACCTGCCGGTAAATGTCAGACAGGAGAAAAATTCGGGGTCGATAAAGATATGGTTTGATCCATCTCTACACAGAGTTTTTTTCACTTTCCTCTATCACCTATCACCGACACTTCCAAAAGCTCTTATTCATGGGGATTTCAGGGGTGGTGACAGGTTGTTTGCAACCTATCACCGCATCTATCACCTATCACCGCCCGATCAATCAATGATTAACAAGGAGAAAAGAACAGGTCTCTATACGACATATTAGTTTCAAGGCTTGGAACAAAGTGTTTCCCGGTGTGAAACAAATCGTTTCACCATTTGAAACAAAGTGTTTCAACGCAGGAAACAAAAAGTACCGTGCCGGGAAACTATTTTTATGACCGATTAATAGCTGATCTTTACTCCGGCAAAGAAACTTCTCGGCAAAGAAGGGCCGTAAATATAACCGGAATCCCGGTTAGCTCCTCTGTCAAAGTCCTTCTGATAAGACTCAAAAATATTCTGAACTCCGCCGTTTAATTGCAAATCAACCGTTTTGTATAACTTGAAGTCATAAGCCAGTTTCACTCCCAAATCAAAAAAACGAGGTGTTCTGATTGCTTCCGCTTTTCTTTCAGGCATTTCACCCAGTTCGGCATTCTCGGCGGTGATATCCATACGTTGCACCAACATCCTGCCGGTATAGGTTCCTGACAGAGCGATAGATAAAGGTTTGATGGGGGTATAAGTGGCAGTGAAATAACCGTATGTATCGGGAGTACGGAAAATCTTCTTTTCTGCCGGTGCATCGTCATGCCACTTATGCGGTTCATCGTACCGGCTACGTTGTAAAGTTAATCCCGCTTGTATTTGCAGGATAGAAAGATAAGCCACTTTACCTTCCAGTGTCAATCCCATCACTTTAGCACCGGGGCCATTGCTACGTGTTTTCACTAATATACCATCACCACGGTCGTAAGGTTCGCCCAATACAAAAACATCGGTCAGTCTTGTATAAAAACCCTCAATCAACAAATTCGTCTGGAATGCTCCGAAACGATGATACATATCTGCCGAGGCACTGAAACTTTGGGATTTCTCTTCTTTCAAATCCTTTGCACGCTCGATCATAGCCACTGTTCCACCCACATTTTCAATATGCATATCCTCATCAAAAGCCTGCGGAGCACGAAATCCGGAAGAATAGCTTAAACGCAGGTTAATATTCTGGGTAGGATTAAAACGCAAGTTGGCACGGGGACTAAAGATCACATTATCCACCATATTATGCTTATCCAGACGACCACCAATCAGAATCCCCCAACGGTCGTTCTTCCATTCGTTCTGCAGAAAAGCACTGTAAATATTCACCGTCTGATCCGTGTGACGGTTATATCCCCACATGTTATCTTTTAGGCGGTCACGGTTATATTCAAGCCCTGCCGTGAGATCAGAAGGCATAAAAAAGCACTTGTCAAACGTATGTACGTATTGTGCGCCACCCATAGCGGTTAAATCCGTTGTCTTTCCATAGGCTTTCAGAGGATCGTTACCCGGTCCGTAATAACTGTCCCGGTCTGTATTGGCAGCCGATGCAAAGACACTTAGACGGTTCTTTTCATCCGGAGAGAAATAATCGAATTTCAAACTTCCACCATCAATAGAATGTTGCAACTGCTCCGCAATATGCACTTCGTGAGGAGGACGGTTCAACATATCCCCTCCACGACGAAATTCCTGCATGTGGTGATATTCAAAGGTCAGTTTGGAATAAGTACTTGTTTTCAGATAAGAGCGGAAACCCACTGTCTGATTCTTCAATTTGGGCAGTTCGGTAAATCCGTCTCCGTCATAATCATATCCCGACCGATAACGGTTCTGACCAAAGATATACAATCCGGCACGATGATCGTCCGTCACCAATGAAGCATTCAGTGAGGTGTTGTTATCGAATGAGGAGCTTCCTCCTAAAGAAGTTATGGTGTGCGACAGCTGACCGGAATTGCGCAAAGGCTCTTTGGTGATTATATTAATGGTTCCTGCAATAGCCGAAGAGCCGAACAAGGCAGAGCCTCCCCCACGCATCACTTCTACACGTTCAATCATGCTGGCAGGAATCTGTTCCAGTCCATACACTCCGGAAAGGGCACTGAATACGGGACGCGAATCTATCAGAATTTGCGTATATGGTCCGTCCAGACCATTGATACGGACTTGCTGGAAACCACAATTCTGGCAATTTGTCTCCACACGCACTCCGGGCTGGAAGTTCAGTCCTTGTGATAAAGTGGAAGAGTTGGTTGTTTCAAAAAGTTTCAGGTCGACGACATTCACCAAAGTAGGAGCCATACGACGTGTCGTTTCACTCCGGTTGGCGGAAACTACTACTCCGTCAAGAGCAATTGCATCCTCTTCTATTTCAAAATCTTCTTCCAGTGTCTTTCCTTTTTTCAGAGTTACGTTGCGGGTCACTGTCTTGTAACCTACTGAACTAACTTCCAGTATAAAATTTCCTTCCGGCAAATTCTTCAAAAAATAATGCCCGGTAGCATCGGTCACGGTTCCTATCGTCGTTCCTTTCAGTGCAATGGTGATGTACGGAAGGTGTTCTTTCGTTTTTTTATCCAGTACATGACCTATTATATTCGCATCGGATTTCTTCAGTTCAGGGTAGTCCGGACGTTCAGCCAATGCGTATGACAAGACACAGCACAGGCCGACCAGGACTAAAAGATATTTCTTCATTGTCGTTAGTCTTTTAATATTTTAATTCGAAAAATAATAATAAAGGGAAAGGGAAGCAGCGATCGTTAATCGTTGATCCTAAATACTGTTCCCCAAAAAAGATAGACTAAGCGACAGGAGGTGCTCTAAGAGATATTACGCCCGGACAAGAACGGTGAAATTGCTCTATTTGCGGGCGGACAAACAGGATGCATAATAGAGATAAAGCAGCAACAGAGAATGTTGGTATCAAACCGCTGTCGGTCACCAGCACATGACTCAAGAGATGAATTAGTTGGAATTCAACCGTCGTATGGCTATGTTCGCTGCCTTTTTTAAATGGATGTGAATGGACAATTGTAACCCCGTTGACCACATGGGAGTGAGTAAACAAAGTGATTCCTGCCATGTACGAGATAAACAGTACAGGCAGAAACCACTTCATTATATGTAGGTACAATTGTTTCATTCGGTCATCTTGCACATTTATTCTGTGCACCTAAGTCAAGGTTTAGTTTGTTTTTTTGCAAAGATAAGGATTGTCTCCATGCAAAACAATCCCTATTTATGACGATTTTAAATCTTAATCGAATTTTAATAACTTATCTTCACTCCGGCAAAGAAACTTCTTGGCAATGACGGACCATAGATATAACCGGAATCACGGTCAGCCCCTTTGTCGAAGTCGTTTTGGTAGGCATTGAAAATATTCTGTACGCCGGCATTCACCTGCAAGTTCATCGACTTGTAAAGTTTGAAATCATAGGCAGCCTTCAAACCGATATCGAAGAAGTCCTTCGTATTCACCGTTATCGGTTTTTCAAGGAATCCCGGAACTGGTTCGTGGGGAACCAGCATCGAACCGGTATATGTACCGGAAAGAGCGATAGATAATGGTTTTATCGGGGTATAGGTTGCTGTAAAATAACCGTAAGTATTCGGTGTACGCATCATTTTCTTCACAGCCGGAGCGTCTGGGTTCCATACGTGCGGTTCGCTGTAATGGCTCTGCTGCAAAGTGACTCCTGCCTGAAGCTGGAATTTAGTCAGATATGCCATCTTTCCTTCCAAAGTCAGTCCCATCACACGGGCTCCCGGTGCATTGTAGCGTGTACGTGTCAGGATTCCATCCACTACCTCTCCGTCGGTAAGGGCAAATACATCTGATAATTTTGTATAAAATCCTTCTACCAAGAAGTTAACCTGAAACGCACCAAAACGATGATAAATATCTGCCGAGGCACTCAAGCTCTGTGATCTTTCTTCTTTCAGATTATCGGCCAGTTCAACCATCGCCACATTACCGCCCACATTCTCCACATGCAAATCTTCGTCGAAAGCCTGCGGAGCACGGAAACCGGATGAGTAACTGAAACGAAGATTGATGTTTTCTGTCGGGTTATACCGCAGATTGGCACGCGGACTGAATATCACATGGTCAATCAGGTTATGTTTATCCAAACGACCGCCAATCAGAAATCCCCAATGCTCATTCTTCCATTCATTCTGAAAGAAAGCACTACCGATATTCACTTTCTGGTCTACTGTACGGTGGTATCCCCACATATTGTCTTCCAGTTTATCCTGATTGAATTCTATTCCGGCAGTCAGGTCAGCAGGCATGAAGATACATTTTCCGAAACTATAGACATATTGCGATCCTGCCATCCAGTTTAAGTCGGTGGTGTTTCCGTAAGCATTCGGATCTTGGCCGCCACCATAATAGCTGTCACGATTGATATGCTGCGCTGATGCAAACACATTGAAACGATGTTTCTCGTTAGGTGAGAAATAGTCAAATTTCAGTCCTCCACCATTGATCGAGTGTTCGGTCTGTTCCGCCACATTCGCTTCGTGAGGCGGACGGTTCAACAAGTCTCCTCCCCTACGGAATTCTTCCATGTGATGATATTCAAAAGTTAGTTTCGAATATGTCGTTGTTTTCAGGAATGAACGGAAACCGATGGTCTGGCCGTGTATCTTGGGGATTTCAGAATATCCGTCATCATCATGGTCATACGCAGAACGATGGCGATTCTGACCGAAGATATACAAACCGGCACGCTGGTCATCCGTCACAAGTGATGCATTCAGTGCTGTACTGTTGTCAAAAGCATCGCCATCACCAATACCTGTAATGGTATGCGACAACATACCGGAATTGCGCATCGGTTCTTTGGTAATGATATTGATTGTTCCGGCAATAGCAGACGAGCCGAACAAAGCCGATCCGCCTCCACGCATCACTTCCACACGTTCTATCATACTGGCAGGAATCTGCTCGATGCCATACACACCGGACAGTGCACTAAAAATGGGACGGGAATCGAGCAGGATTTGCGTATAAGGACCATCCAATCCATTGATGCGCACTTGCTGGAAGCCGCAATTCTGACAATTAGACTCTACACGGACACCCGGCTGAAAGCTCAATCCTTGTGCCAAAGTCGTAGAATTGGTATTCTCAAAAATTTTCAAGTCCACCACATTCACCAGTGTCGGAGCCAGGCGACGGATAGTCTCGTTACGATTGGCAGATACTACTACGCCATCCAAGGCAACTGCATCTTCTTCTATCTCGAAATCTTCTTCCAATGTGCGCCCTTTCTTCAGCGTCACATTCCGTCTGACGGTTTTATACCCCACCGAACTAACTTCGAGCACAAAATTGCCTTCGGGAAGATTTTTCAAAAAATAATGCCCGGTAGCATCGGTTACCGTTCCGATGGTCGTACCTTTCAAGGCGACTGTTATATAGGGCAAGTGTTCCTTAGTGTTTTTATCAAGAATATGGCCAACGATATTGGCGTCTGACTTACGTAATTCAGGATGATTAGGATATTCATGAGCTTGTCCTTCAAGGGCAGGCAACAATGTGCAGCACAGGCAGACAAGCGAAAAGATGTATTTCTTCATTTTTCGTTTGTTATTCGTTTTCGATAAGTATTCACATGGATAGACAGATAATACTCTACCTCATGCAAGGTACGGTATCATCATTCAAAGAATGGAGAAACGAATAGCCGGAGGTGCTCTAAGTCCCACTACCCCATGATACGGACAGTGATAGTGAGCATACGGCGAACGGCCGAGCAACAAATACAATAAGAAAGGAATAAAAAGGGAAAGAGCAAAAACTACGGCTGCACCGTCTGCCGTTAAATGAGACAGAAAATGAATCAGCAACAGTTCGACTGTAGAGTGTTTATGTGCCGCCCCTTTCTTAAACGGGTGTGAATGGACGATTGTCACGCCATTGACCACATGCACGTGGGCAAAGAATGTGAAGCTTACCAGATACGACACAAACAGTATCGGTAAGAAGTAGCGTGTAATATTCAATAACAATCGTTTCACCTCGTTTTTTCTTTGAGGCGGCAAAGATACGAACTATTTACTTAACAATCAATGAATCTACAAAATTCTGTTAATATACCGCCGAAGCTATGATTTGAATAAATAGAATCAGGAATACCATGGCAATCGGATAAACAGTTGCGTAAGCTACGCTCGGTATGTTACTGTCCACCATTGAATCGGCAGCAGCAAGTCCCGGAGTACTCGTCATACCTCCCGTTATCGTTCCCAGCAAATCGAGCAGACTGATTTTAAATACCAGACGTCCGACAATAGCGGCAACAAGCATCGGTACCAATGTGATGGCAGCTCCTACTCCGAACATCAGCAATCCGCTTTCCTGGAAAGTGGCTACCAGATTCTTACCGGCAGAAGTTCCCACTTCGGCTAGAAAAAGAAGCAGACCTAACTGGCGCAACAACTGATTGGCAGGTCCGGACATAGACCAGATGATGGGGCCTGTCTTACCAATCGCACTCAACACAAGGGCTACCATCAATACTCCGCCGGTCAGTCCCGGAGAGAATGACAGACTATCAGAGAAAGATATATTTATTTTGCCGAACAGCACTCCCAGTACAATACCCATTGCAATGGGGAAGAAATCCGTATCAGACAGTTTCTTCGCATTGTTACCCAACAGGCGGGCTACTCCTTTAAGTCCTTCTTTCTCACCGACAACCATCAATTTATCGCCAAACTTCAAAGCAAGATCGGGAGATGGAGACAAATCAATACCGCTTCGACGGACACGGGTCACTGTACAACCAAAGTTTTTCTGTAAGTTCAAATCACCCAGTTGTTTATTTATCATGTCCTTTTTGGTCAACAGTAAAGATTCTATTTCCTGCGTTTTATCCAAAGGCAGTTCGCCTTCTTCTCTCTTACCGATCAACACAGCAAGCTGATTCAATGATTCTTCACTACCTACGGCTTGTATATAGTCTCCTTCACGCAGCACTGTATGGGCTGTAGGAATAGATATTTCATCATTGTGTTTCAGACGGGAAATAACAGCGCCCGTCATACCGCGTGCATTAATTTGCATCAGGTTACGGTCGAACACATGCGAATTGGTGACACGGTAGATGCAAGTAGTCAGTTCTGGGAATTGTCCGCGACGTTCTATCTCCAGGCGACGGGCTTCTTTATCCAAATCTACCCGCATAATTTTAGGTAACAGTTTGACAAACAGAATCACGCCGATTACTCCAAACGGATATGCGATACCGTAAGCAATGGATGCCAAAGGAGAATTGGTACTGTCAATAGCAACCGCCAGACCCGGCGTACTGGTCAACGCACCGGCAATCAGACCGACAATACTCGGTGTATCAATATCAAATGCGTACTTCAACCCGACTGCGGTCAGGCAGGCGGAACAAATTATAAGCATAGTAATGAGAATGAGCGTCTTTCCTTTACTGCGGAAAGAATCGAAGAATCCGGGCCCTGCCTGAATACCGATAGTAAAAATGAAGAGCACCAAACCGAAGTTTCCTAATTCTTTAGGAATGATAACACCAAAATGCCCGAAAAGAAGGGCAATGAAAATAACTGCCGACACATCGAGAGATAATCCTCTGATTTTTATTCTTCCCAGCATAAACCCTAATGCGACAATCAGGAAAAGGGAAAAATAAGAGGAATGCAATAAGTCAGTAAACATAAAAATAAAGGTTAGTTAGTTTAAGGGCGCGAAGGTACAAAAAAGTCTCCAGACGCACAGCATCATGGAGACTTTTATGAGTTTTACTAACCTGATTCCTTTACTTTCTTAATAACTGGTTACCATATCTTCTGGTACACAGATATAGAAATCCGCACGACCTTTATTTTCTTCATCCAGTTTATCCGTGTTTTCCTGACGTACGGAAGTAACTGTCACAACGCTTGTTCCGGGACGATATTGAAGTAGGTAGGGAATAATCCCACCTTTCCAGTCGGAATGATAGCTTCCATTAATATGCAGAAATTTATCTTTCATATTGTGAGCTATAAACCACCCCATTGTAGCATCCTTTACAGCCTGTGCCTGTGCCAACTTATAATTATCTCCGGATTTTTGTCCTCCCATCATATTCATCATGCTAAAAGCTGCCTCACTCTCCTTTTCATCATAATTGAAAGAGATGGGCAAAGGGGCAATGTATCTTTTAGCCTCATCTGACAGTGAATCCAGCACTTCAAGTCCTCCGTTTTTCACTGCATTGGCATAACGGCGGGGTACATTTGTGGCAATAAACGGAATCTTATTCTCTTTAGCAAAATAGACTACCGGAGAATAATCCGTACTATAATTAGGCCACAAACGCGCCTCTTCTTCAAAACGATCGTAAGAAATTTTACGCTGCAAATATTCATTCAGGATCAGTTGGTTATCGCTCTCCATCATTTCTTCTCCCAACATCAGTTTGTCCTTATGGATATGGTAAAGGGAACGGGTTATTTCAAACTCCAGCCAGTGAGTGATAGGACAATTATGCATCTCTCCTAAGAAAACGACATCATACTTCTCCAGTTGCTTTATCAACTGGCTGTAAGTAATTGCTTTCCCCGCATTATCATATAACACGTAGGCAGGTTTGTCCACTCCTACCTGTGCACAGGTAATCATTTGCAGGCAAAAACACCCTAAAAATATAACTAATAAACGCTTAATCATTTGTTGTTTCATTCTTTAATTTATTATTACTCAAATATAATAGCACATAATTATCCAAGTCAATCCATTCTTTGAAAGCTTTACGCAACTCAACCGGAGTTATCTCATCAAGACATTGTTCGTATTGTTCAAAATCAGCTAATGATTCCCCATTTTTAAGTAATCCGACTAGCGTGGTACGCCATGCTGCCGGTGATTTTTCATTCAATGCTTCACGTTTTGCCAAGAGGAAAGAACGCTTGATGGTTTGTAATTCCTGTATATCTACTTCTTCTTCCTTTAGCCTCTGAAGAATTTCTTTCAACAAACGGTCTATCTGTCCCATATTCCGGTTATCGGCAGAAGCATTTATGTCAAAGTAGAATGTACCCCACGGGATTCCTTCATAAAACAATGAAATATAAGGAGAATAGACCAATGACTCCCGCTCACGCAAGACTGAAATCAGGCGGTTACGAATTACATCTCGCATCAATTTCAACATGAGTGTGTTCTTTTGGCAAGGCTGGTAATGACCGTAAAGTAAATAATCAAACAAGGTCTGTGTCTCGTTATCATTAGGAAATCCCTCTATAAGGGTTTTATCCGGTAGTTCAAAACTAGGATAAGAGTATTGCACCGTGTTTTCTGAAACCGGAATTCTTCCGAATACAGACACAAACTGGCGCATGAGCGAATCCGGATTGAAACTACCACATACAACATACGTAGTTCCTTCGGGACGTGTATACAATTTCTTATAAAATCCGGCTATGGAATCGAGGTTCAACCGTTCTGCAAAAGAGCGAATAGATGGACGCTTAATAGATGCTCCCATCAATTCATTGATACGGGCAGACAACTGACGCCCTGAATCTCTTTTCAGCATTTTCTCCAACATGGTTTCTTTTCCTTCATTCTGCATCAATCCCTGACGTATCTCTTCAAAATCTTCGTATTTCAGTTCAGGATCAAAAATCTTCTCATAAATCAAGTTGAAAAATTCCGGTGCATTAGCAGTGGAAGACATTCCCATAAAACCATGCCAATGATTTTCCATAGCTACAGTGATTGACATTTCTTTCTGAAAAAGATATTCGAAAAAAATTTGACCATCTACTTTCGCAAGACCTCCCATATCGATATATCCTCCAACACCTTCTAACAAAGGATATTCTTCGTCGGACAAGGAAGAAGTGCCGAGTGGAGCGAAAGAGGTCAGATACAAGGTGCTGTCAGAATCCTGTGTAGGCTTCATTATTAAACGAATGCCATTTTTCAGCTTTACTTCTCTAACCCCCATTTCATTATAGACATTGATATGAGCAATCATCGTAGCATCAAAAGGAGGGCGAATAGCCAAACAAGCGGGTGTTTCTACCGGCACTTCCTCTTTCTCTTCCTGGGGAACATAAGTATAAGGTGTACATTCTGCCCGCTCACCTTCTGCCCACGCTTCAGCTATTTCCTGTTTTGTCAATGGCATTCCCAAACCCGGATGAGAATTACAGGCAACAAGCATAGCTTGCTTCTGATAAGTAAGCCATTCTTTTAGCAGTAATTGCAAATCGTTATTTTGCACATGCAACATGGCTTCTTTCAATTGCTTCCGCTCCGCCGGGGCAGTCATATAACGATCACCTGATATCACATAATCAGTAAAATCATCGCAGAAATAAATAGAAGAACGCGCATCGTCAGGATTGCCTTCAGCTAGCTGATTGCAGAATTGTGTACGGACATCTGCCAGTTCCTCCTTGTCCCATCCTTCGCGAATCAAACAGTTTAGTTCGGCTACGGCAGTAGTTATAGTACTTAGTATTTCGCTCCTGTCATTTCCCTCTACTGCCAATACCAAATGATTCTTATCGCTCAAATACCAGGAATCAGATAGATCCGCTTTGATGTGACGCCCCCGAAAGCGCTGTGTTATTGCCCGAAGCAGTAAACGTCCGGTTTCTTTCTTGACAGCATCGTTTATAGTGCGTTCAACCACACAAGGATGAGGAATCATCAACTCCACTTTCGTATGGTTACGCAACGAATCTCTTACTTCCGATATTTGAATACCTTTCGCATACTCCAACGGATAAATGCGGAAATCTTTAGCCACCCGTTTCTTTAATGAAGAGAAACCTGCTTTTATCTTAGCCTCTATCTCATTGGGAAAAATATCTCCCACTACCACTAATGTAGCCAGTGAAGGAATATACCATTTATTGTAATATTCTTTGAGTACTTGAGGGGTCACTTTACGAATATCATCGGCAGTACCCAAAGGTATATGGTTTCCAAAAACACCCTGTCCAATCTTCAACTGATAGAAATCATCATTGAGATCATAACTTCTCAATTCCTCCAGAATGATTCCTTTCTCATTTTCCACTTTCTCCGGAAGAAAAGATATTCCGTCGAGCCAGTCGCGTATAATCAACAACGAACTGTCAACAACAGCCTCCTGCCCATGATCTGTGGGGACAGCAAACATATAGATAGTACGATCGTAACCTGTGAAAGCATTGATATCAATTCCGTATTTCACTCCCTTAGATTCCAGATAACTCACCAATGAACGTTTGGGAAAATGCCTGGTTCCACCAAATGCCATGTGTTCGAGGAAATGAGCACATCCTTTCTGATTTTCCGTTTCCTGAACAGAACCGACACGCATAATCAAACGAAACTCTACCCTTGAAGCAGGAACTGCGTTTTTTAATATTAAATAATGCAGTCCGTTAGGCAAATACCCCTCTACAGTTCCTTTTGGAAGGGAAATCGGAGCAGATTGCGCATACCCAGGTATATACACACACATGAGGTTGTGTCAAAACGCTGACACAGCCTCCAACTCACGGGCAGTATTCGGCGTTGTTATGGCATCCGGATCCGAAAACTGATTTTCATACGGAATATTCAATGAGCAGGCAGTGAAACAAAGTGTCAGGAAAAGACTGCCTATCACAGTTTTGATCCGACTTTTATTTATCATTTTTACAATCATCATATCCATCCATGTTTAGAAAGTCAAACTCAAATTAATGGTTAACACTGGCTGCATCGTACCCGCCAACGAACCTGTTTCCGGATCAGATTCCTTATAAGGAGTAATCATAAACAGATTGGATGCCTGGAAAGCAACGTTGGCATATTTAATGAAATTACAGTTCTTCTCCAGAAATGTGTGCGGAACACGATAGCGCAATGACACCATTGACAGTTTCAGATAATCACTCTTTCCAACAGTTTCCGTATTCGGATAATCCAGTGAGGCGATAGCCGAAGAACTGTAGAAAGGAGAATGGTACGTCTTCCCTTCATCTCCTTTCTCAAACCACATATTCTGCAATTGCCCTTTTATGGCATTTTTATTAGCGTCATCGGAAGAGCGGACGTATGAATAACTATAAGATTTAACTCCGCCAAATACATAATAGAAATCCATATCCAAATCAAAATCACGATAAGAAAAACTTAAATTGAATATACCACTGTAAGGAGGGGTTGCATGACCCAAAGCTACAATGTTCTCTTTCGACGGATTTTCCGTGGCTGGTATTTCGCGCCCGTCTGCTCCCTGAAATACGGGAAGGCCTGTAATCGGGTTGATACCCAACGACTTCAATCCATAAATCATATCATACGATTTTCCTACCTCATAATCAGGAATAATAGCTTCTTCACTTGCATATAAGCGATCGGCATAATACAAATCGACTACCTTATTACGATTGTATGCCAGTGATCCGCGTAGCGAAAGACGCCAATCAGAAGTATCAAGTACTTTCAGAGAAGCGCTCAATTCGTAGCCTTCATTGCGCAGCACGCCAATATTGCGTTTCATCGTGCTGAATCCATTAGACAACGGAACCGGAACATCAAGCAAAGCATCGCTTGTCTCACGCCGGTAAATGTTGGCGTCCAAAGTCAGACGTTTGAATAGTTCAACCGACAAACTAATATCCGTAGATGCCGTCTGCTCCGCTTTCAGATCGGTATTATAAAGTGCAAGCAACTGCAGGAGACGTGCATTTCCATAATAATCAGTCGAATAAGAAAAAGTACCAATCGTTGATGAAGCAGACACTCCCGCCAGATTAGCCATTCGCCCGTAAGAAGCCTTCAAGTTCAAGCGGGAGATTACATCATTATCTTTCAGAAAAGGATACTGGCTGATTGTCCATCCCAAACCGATAGCCCATGCGGCATTCCAACGTTTGGATTCAGGAAGGATAGAAGAAGCGTCTGCTTTGTAGGTCGCGAAAAGATCGTAAGTATTATCAAAACTATATCCCATCACCAGCCCCAACCCCAGTTGGGCAGTCTTTTCCTTATAAGAACCAACCACTGGTTTTCTGTTACCGGAAATAGACTGGTTGATAGCGGATGGTGACATTTGCATACCCACTCCATATCCTGTAATAGAAACATTATCCGCATCCGTCATATAATAATCCATATTCCCGCCAATAGTAAAATCATGTTTCTCGGCAAATATCTTATTATAAGTGATGCGGACATTCGATGAAACATTCGTTGTCACGTTTTTCTCTTTGGAGAGCTTTCCACGCTCTGCTTCATCCACCCCGCTGTTTCGTTCACTGATAGAAGTAGAAGGCACCAGCGTCATACCTTCATTCAAAAGCATATCAATACCTGTTACAGCATCGATACTCAATCCTTTCAGAGGCTCCAAATTCAAACTTCCACTCACTCCACCGCGTTTATCTGTCGATTTACTGTTGTACTGACTTAACAAATCATTATAAGTGTAATCTGAAGTTTCATTAGAAAAAGAAACTAATTTTCCCGTCTTTGTTTCATAAGGATTGAGTTGATAGATCAAATCGGTAGGAGAATATGAACTTCCATTCGGCGTATCTGTTTCAGAATATCCCGCATTGGCACTTAATGATAAATATCCCACCCTACCCAGTTGCTGGTCAAGGCTCATAGTGGCAGTAAAACGATGTGTATCATTCCCCGGCACACGTCCTCCTTGCTGGGCATAATTGGCAGATACATAATAAGACGTTTTTTCCGATCCGCCTCTGACACTCAGATTATGACGTTGATAGGTATTTAAATGAATCAGTTCGTCGAACCAATCAGTATGAATGGTGCGCAAAGAATCGAGTATTTCCTGCCCTTCGGCTATCATTTGGTTCAAATTCGGATCATTGGCGAAATACTTCCTGTAGTAATCCTCGCTGTACCGATAACCGGGAGTAGAACGATTTTGTAATCGGCGCTCCAGTTCCAGTTTCTCGTCCGTATCCATCATCTCGACTCCCCTGCGTCCACGAGTAGTAATACCCATATTGAAACTGTAACTGGTAGTTGTACGTCCATCGGGATTCCCGCGCAAAGAAGTGATTTCTATTACTCCATTGGCGGCTTTGATACCATACAAGGCACATGCCACAGCATCTTTCAACACCTTAATTTCTTTAATGTCCGCCGGGTTAAGGGTCATAAAGGCATCGGATGAAATTACCTGTCCGTCCATTACATATAGTGGTTCATTTGCAGCATCCCCTTCACGGAAAGATGAGTTTCCACGAATACGAATTTCCGGCTTCGAGCCCAAATCACCTGTATTGGTAACAATCAGTCCGGGAACACTTCCTTGCAATGCTAACGACATATCAATCATAGGTTTGCTATTCAGACGTCCCATATCTACATTCTGCACTACACCGGATTTTGCACGAATATCCAACTCATTGATATTCTGCCGTGCCACCACGACCACCTCATCCAATGATTTGGTATCCTGCTGCATAGCTGCATCCTGTACATTCTGTCCCGTATACTTTTCACGGACATCTTTCATTCCGATAAAGGAGAAGATAATCATGTCTCCTTTTTTCCATCTTCCACGCAACTGATAGCGTCCGTTAGCATCAGTCACCGTACCAAATTGAGTATTTCCAATACGAACCGTAGCGCCAGGAAGCGGTTCTCCCTGATGATCTGTGACCATACCGGTCAGCACAATGTCTTTTTGTTGGGCATAGGTAGCTTGAAAACTAATGGCAGAAATGAAAATAACTACAAAAAAAGAAATAATAAATGCTCTCATTTTAGCGTTTTGTTATAAACAATTATCCGGACCGCAAAATTAAATACTTAACGCAGCCCGGACAATCGCAACAAATTGCTATATTATTTCTTAGTAATACCTAATAACAGTTATTTTTAGTTTCACAAGAGATACTTTTATCTTCAAATTCGAGTGTCACATGATGAATATCCGCTTCTTCCAACTTATTTTTAATTGAACATTTTATCTCTTCCATTCTCTCTACGTCATCAATGACAACATGGGCTGTCAGGGCAGTTTCCGTTGTGCTCAATGCCCAGATATGTAGATGATGGCAATTCTCCACACCGGGCTGTTCCATGATAAGTTGCTGTATTTTTTGAGCATCTATCCCCACCGGCACTCCATCCAATGACAACCGAAGGCTATCGTGAAGCAATCCCCAAGTAGAGACAATAATAATAACAGCAATGCCAAGTCCGATAATCGGGTCAATGATGCTCCACCCTGTATACGTAATAATAATACCGGAAGCAACTACACCGACAGATACCAGTGTATCTGCTGCCATGTGCAAGTAGGCTCCCTTCACATTCAGATCCTTATCTTTATCTTTCATGAAAAGCCATGCAGTAAGCGCATTGATGACCACTCCCACCCCAGCTGTCCATGCGATAGCGGAACCATCAACCGAAACCGGATGAAATAATTTGTCTATGCTCTCGGCAATAATAATGCCAACAGCAACCAACAGTATAACTGCATTTAATAAAGAAACAAGTATCGTACTCTTCTTATATCCATACGTGTAACGACTATTAGGGTGAACTTTCTCCAACCGGAAGGCCAACATGGCAAGTACCAGACTGGCTACATCACCCAAATTATGCCCGGCATCGGAAAGTAACCCCAAAGAATTATAATAAAACCCTACTCCGAATTCTACTATGACAAAAGTTATATTCAGAGCGATGCCTATGATAAAAGCTTTATTGAGCGATGTCAACCGATGACTATGTTCGTGGTGATGATGAGGTTCCATATTATATATTGTTATTATATCTAATATACAAAAAACATCTTACCCGAAGATTAGTTCATCCCTTTCCACTTTTAGCAGTATTAACGACTGGCAAGTTTTTCCATAAACTTATTCCGGTCTACCACATAGCGTATATGTGTTCCTTCACCAATTTTACCCTGTGAATCAGAGGCTACTACAGAAAATGTCAACTTTCGTCCTTCTACCTCAAGAAGTGTGGCTGTTACAAGAACCGTATCTCCCAATGCAGTGGGTTTAAGATGTGTAGTCTGAATCATTGCTCCTACCGTTGTACTGCCTTCCGGTAATTGATTTTCAACAGCAGACAAAGCTGCATTTTCTATGAATGCTACCATAGCGGGAGTAGCAAGGACAGGGAGATCCCCCGATCCCATTGCCATTGCCAGATTTTCCGGTTTAACCACTACTTCCTTTGTTAATTGCAATCCTTTTTCTAACATAATTTCTGATTCTAAATTTTAGTTATGACTATTCTTCTTTTTAGCAGACTGATAAAATAGAAAGGCCAACAGAGCTAAGAAAGCCAAAAGTATCGTAATCATCTCTGTTGTATATGCCATTGGTTCTACCCATATTTCATGAAAGATATTCCAGCGTCCCAATACTTCTACAAAAGTCCAGAACACTACTACCGTAGCAATAGAAAAGCGCATGGCATATCCCCATTGAGTGATTTTCAACAGGCGTTTAAACATAAAAAATGAACCTGCCAGACAGCCGAAAGCAACTATAGCAGTAACAGGGCTATGCTCGCCGACAAAATTCTCATCATAACAGAAGAGCAACACGAGATAGCTCGTCCACATGATGAGATTTAACTCCATAAAAGTAACAATTGATGTATGACGTGTCATCGGCCGTACTACAATCGTGGTGGTACTCTTACGGAAAAAGACTTTTTGAAGATAGGTAAAGAAGTCGCATCCGCTTTTTATACTGAAAATGTAAATCAACATAAACATCACCCAAAAACCGAAGGAAGAAGGCATGATTAAGTATTCCGGTTTTGTCACGACTTCACCGGCAGCGTTCAGCAATGGTTGCACTTCATAACGATGTGCATAATATACGTAGATAAACTCTACCCATCCGGTCCAGAAGAGTAGTCCTCCGAATAATCCCCATAACGTCTGTCGTGTATCTCCCTTTGCAAACACTCCAATAATCACCATCACCAGACCTACTGCTCCCATCGTGAAAGCCGCATAGTGAAGAGCTGTGGATGAGAGCACATGCTCCATAAAAATCATTAATGCATGCCCCAACGGCATAGTAAACAATACAATCAGGAAAGAAGTAATCCCTGTCAATACACTTTTTCTACTGTAGCCGCCTTTCATTTTCTTCTCATTTTAATTTTTTAATCATCAATTCAGTAAAAGACTGCAAAAATAACGAGTTAATCCACTCCTCCCAATACCTACATATAATTAAAGCCTCTCATTTTTTCATTTCTTTTAGGTATTTCCCCCGTATATATATCCCCGTAACTTTGCATCTGGAAATTTAATTAATCATTATCTATCAAAATTAAGTATGAAAATCTTAAACTTTTGGATGGTTGCCCTTATGGCACTATCTCTTTCTTCTACTTTCGTTTCTTGTAGCGACAACGACGACGATGAACCTAACCTTGCCAAAGAAATAGCAGGAGCTTATAAAGGTTATTCAGTCGGCGCATGCAATATGTTCTCTGATTATTTGTTGGGTGATGAATCCACAGCAACAATCACTGCCAACGAAGATGGTACCATCAATTTGGTATATAAATCCGGATCTGGAGATTTCACTCTGAATAATTTAAAACCTTCTTCTAATAAATCTTTCAGCGGTTCCGGTGAAGTTGCCATGTCTATGAGCGGCAGCACAGGCGGTAGCTACGACTACACATTAGAAGGTAGTGTAGATGGTTCTAAAGTGTTAAGCTTGAAAGCCAATGTTGATATTCCTGTACCTATGGGAAAAATGGAGATTGATTTCATACAGGGAGAAACACCTGTTGGTTATTATATAAAAGATACTTATAAATACCAAACTCATTTATCTCTTTCAGTCACTACTCCAGAAGGGAATACCACTGAATCTACTGAAGATTGCAAAGTTATCATCGAAAATCCAACAGGCAGTACAGTAGATGTTACAATTAGCGGCTTCAATAACACAAGTGGTTCTATGAATTATTTTGAAAAGTTCACCGTAAAGGGAGTAAATGTTACTAAAGCAAACGACGGTAGTTACTCACTCAATATCGGTAGCTTTGAAGCAGACACCCAAAAGACTACAGGAGAAATTCTGGCAATCACCGGTACGAGTTTAAGTGGTACAGTTAAGTCAGACGGAACAACTACTATTACTGTAGTTTTTAAACCAGGAAGTATGCCATGGGATATTACAACAGACTTTACTGGAAGCAATACTAACAGCGCACAATAAACGATTAAATAAGCAATGAAAAGAAGCAGGAACGCTATTTTCAAATATACTATAGTAGTGGGAGCGGCAATGTCGCTCTCTGCTTGTAATGGAATATTTGAAAATATTTATGATGCCCCCATCGAAACGGAGATGGAAATCAAGGAGAATAGCTTTTCACAAGTCAAGACTGTTGAATATACAGAATGGGCCTACATTAACCTTTCGGAACGTACGGTTACCACCGTTAAAATCGGAGAGGAATATGAGAGTCAAATTCCTGATAAGTGGGATTTCGCTATTCATCGTTATGATATAAAAACCAACGAGGGTGCTGCCTACAAAACAACTTACACAAGTATCGACGAGTTTAAAGCAACAGGTAAACTGCCTAAAGCGGAAGATTTTGTAGAAGATGAATGGACAACCGATAAAATAGCCATTGACATGTCGGGCATGATGGACGGAAACATTATCTACACAGAGTCTTACCGTAATGCTGTTCTTTCCAGTTGGCTGGACGTTAATACTGCAACAATGCCTCCGGTATACACCATGTCAAACCAAGTTTTTTTGATACGTTTGAAAGACAATACATACGCAGCGATCCGTTTTACCAACTACATGAATGCCAGAGGTCTAAAAGGATATATTGACTTCGATTTCCAGTATCCGCTTGAGTTCGAGGACAACAACAATGAAACCAATCAACAAGAATGAAACCTACATTTATAATATCATTATTGCTTTTTTCATTTATAGCAACTTGCACCACATTAGCACAACACTCAACTTATCACATCAGCGGACGTGTAACTGATACAGAAGGGGAACCTCTCCCTGGTGCAACGATTTCCATCAAAGGTAAAGGAACCGGAGCCGTCACATCCGTCGACGGCACATATACATTACAACTCCCCGGAACCGGTACATACCTCATCACCGCCTCGTATGTAGGCTATCAGCCACAAGAAAAAAGACTGACTGTAGGGAAAGAGAAAAGACTAAGTTTCCGCTTATCGGAAGATCAGTTTGACCTGGGAACAGTGGTTGTCACAGGTACACGTACTCCCAAATTACTGAAAGATGCTCCTATCATCACTCGTGTAATCACAGCAGACGATATTAAGAAGGTAGATGCAACCAACGTAGGACAATTATTACAATCGGAACTGCCGGGCATTGAATTTTCCTATTCAATGGATCAGCAGGTTTCTATCAATATGCAGGGATTCGGAGGAAACTCTGTACTCTTCCTGGTAGATGGCGAACGCCTGGCAGGAGAAACTTTAAACAACGTCGACTACAACCGATTGAACCTCGATAACGTGGAACGGGTAGAAATTGTAAAAGGGGCTGCCTCTACTCTCTATGGTTCCAGTGCAGTAGGTGGCGTAATCAACATCATCACCCGTGATTCCGAGGACCCATGGAATTTAAATGTAAACAGCCGCTTCGGTGAACATAACGACCAACGATATGGCGGAACTTTCAGTTTCAAAGCCGGTAAATTCAACAGCCAGACGAATGTGCAACATACAATGTCCGATTCTTACGACGTACCGGAAGGAGATGTGACAACCATCTTCGGAAACCGCACATGGAATGTGAAAGAACGTCTTGTTTACAGACCGATTGAACAGTTGAAACTGACTGCACGCAGAGGTTATTATTTCCGCGAACGGGATAAGACCGGCGATAGCAAAGACCGTTATCGTGATTTCAGCGGAGGTCTGAAAGCCAACTATGATTTCAACATCATGAGTAATCTGGAAGTTGCCTATACATTCGACCAATATGATAAAAGTGATTATCTGACCTCATACAAATACGATGTCCGCGATTACAGCAATGTGCAACATAGCGTACGCGCACTCTACAATTACACCTTCAACGATAAAAACATTCTGACCGTAGGAGGAGATTATATGCGTGACTATCTATTGTCTTATCAATTTACCAACAATGGAAGTTATACCATGCACTCGGCAGATGCATTCGGACAGTTCGACTGGAACCCGACCGAACATTTCAACGTAATCAGCGGGGTACGTTTCGACTATTTCTCACAATCTAACGTACGTCATATATCTCCGCACATCGGACTGATGTACAAAATAGCCAACTGCTCTCTCCGTGGCTCATACTCACAGGGATTCCGCTCTCCTACCCTCAAAGAAATGTATATGAACTTCGACATGGCAAATGCCATGATGATTTATGGTAATCCCGACCTGAAATCGGAGACGAGCCACAACTTCTCGCTCTCGGCGGAATATACCAAGAACCGTTACAATTTTACCGTTTCAGGATATTACAACCTTGTCAATGACCGGATCGACCTGACTTCATTCCGCGACACTGACGGAAGATGGGCACAGCTATATATCAATACAGAGAAAGTAGACATCGCCGGTGTGGATATCAACGCCTCCGCCAAATATCCTTGTGGTCTGGGAATACGTGTTTCTTACGGATACCTCCACGAGTTTATGTGCGACGGACAAATGAAATTCTCCAGTACCCGCCCACATTCAGCGACCGCACGTATCGAATACGGCAAATCATGGGATAATTATCAATTCAATCTTTCCCTGAACGGACGTGCGTTATCCAAAGTAGAAACCAATAAATATGTGGGCAATAATCCGGATGAAGGGACTACCGGAGTGACTTATCCGGGATATACGATGTGGAACCTGACGTTGACACAAGGGATCTGGAAAGGAGTCAGCCTGAATATGGCCGTCAACAACATATTTAATTATGTTCCAAGCTATTATGACGCAAACTCTCCTTATACCCAGGGAACCAACTTCTCCATCGGACTTGCATTAGACGTAGACAGGTTCTTCAGAAAATAGAAAAGATAAAACTACATACAAAGCTAAAAATAAGAGAAATGAAAAAGAAAAGTAAAATCATCTTAGGTGTATGCACCGTTGCTGCAGCTCTGATAGGGATGTCCGTATGGAATATCTGGTTCAGTCCTACAAAGATTGCTTTCATCAACTTCCAGACCATACAGCAGGGAAGTATATCGAAAGCCAACGACAATTCATCCATCAAACTCAGTGAAGTATCGCTCGACAACCTCGACCGTCTGACCGGTTACGACATGGTATTCATCAACGGAATGGGTCTGCGTATCGTCGAGGAACAACGTCAACAGATACAACAGGCTGCCGACAAAGGTATTCCTGTATATACTTCCATGGCTACCAACCCGGCCAACAACATTTGTAATCTGGACAGCGTACAACAGAATCTGATACGAGGTTATCTGACCAACGGAGGAAAAACCAACTACCGGAATATGCTGAATTATATCCGTAAAGCTATTGACGGTAAAATCTCTTCCATACCGGAAGTGGAAGACCCGGCAGAAAGACCCAGTGACATGCTCTATCACGCCGGACTCACCAACCCGGATGATGAACTGGAGTTCCTCACCGTGGCAGATTATGAGAAATTCATGAAGGACAACCGTCTTTATAAAGAAGGAGCACGTAAAATCATGATAACCGGACAAATGGCTGATGCCACCGGACTTATTGAGGCTCTTGAAAAAGAAGGTTACAATGTTTATCCGGTTCAGTCAATGACGAAATTCATGTCATTTATTGACGAAGTGCAGCCAGACGCAATCATCAACATGGCACACGGACGCATGGGAGACAAAATGGTGGATTATCTGAAAGCTAAGAATATCCTCTTGTTTGCTCCGCTCACCATCAACAGTCTGGTAGACGAATGGGAGAAAGATCCGATGGGAATGACAGGAGGATTTATGTCACAAAGTATCGTGACTCCGGAAATCGACGGTGCCATCCGTCCTTTCGCTCTCTTTGCACAATATGAGGATGAAGAAGGATTGCGCCATTCGTATGCAGTACCCGAACGCTTGAAGACTTTCGTATCCACAATCAATAATTATTTGAATCTGAATACTAAGCCGAACAGCGAGAAGAAGGTAGCTATCTACTATTATAAAGGTCCGGGGCAAAATGCATTGACCGCTGCCGGTATGGAGGTGGTTCCTTCCCTATACAATCTTCTGGTCCGCATGAAACAGGAAGGATACAACATATCCGGTCTGCCTGCAAATGCTGAAGAACTGGGTAAAATGATACAGGCTCAAGGCGCTGTGTTCAACTCTTACGCAGAGGGAGCCTTTAATGACTTTATGCAAAAAGGACATCCCGAACTTATCACCAAAGATCAATATGAAAGTTGGGTGAAAGAGTCACTCCGCCCTGAAAAATATCAGGAAGTGGTGGATGCTTTCGGCGAATTCCCCGGCAACTATATGGCGACTAACGACGGTAAATTGGGTATTGCCCGTCTGCAATTCGGGAATGTAGTCTTAATGCCACAAAATGCTGCCGGAAGCGGGGACAACTCCTTCCAAGTGATTCATGGCACTAATATGGCTCCTCCTCATACTTATATTGCTTCCTATCTATGGATGCAACATGGTTTCAAGGCTGACGCACTGATCCATTTCGGTACACATGGAAGTCTTGAATTTACTCCCAGAAAACAAGTGGCATTGTGCAGCAACGACTGGCCGGATCGCCTGGTTGGAGCAGTTCCGCACTTCTATATCTACTCTATTGGTAATGTTGGTGAAGGAATGATGGCTAAACGCCGTTCGTATGCCACCATACAGTCGTACCTCACTCCTCCTTTCCTTGAAAGCAGTGTGCGTGGTATTTATCGGGAGCTGATGGAAAAAATCAAGATTTACAATAACTCTCACAAAGAGAATAAAGATCAGGAATCATTAGCTGTCAAAACGCTGACTGTGAAAATGGGAATTCACCGTGATTTAGGTTTGGACAGCATTGCCAACAAACCATATACGGAAGATGAAATCGCCCGTGTAGAAAACTTCGCAGAAGAACTGGCTACCGAGAAAATCACCGGACAACTCTACACAATGGGAGTTCCTTATGAAGCGGAACGGATCACTTCTTCCGTCTATGCAATGGCTACAGAACCTATCGCATACAGTCTGCTGGCTCTTGACAAGCAACGTGGTAAAGCGACAGATGCCGTTAGCAAGCACCGCAGCCTCTTTACACAACAGTACTTGACTCCTGCTCGCCATCTGGTAGAAAAGTTACTCGCTAATCCTGCACTAGCCACAGATGAACTGATTTGTCGTACTGCCGGTATCACCGCACAGGAACTAGCCAAGGCTCGTCAAATAGAAGCAGACCGCAATGCTCCGAAAGGTATGATGGCAATGATGATGGCTGCATCGGCAAAGAGTGAACAATCCGATGAAAAGAAAGCTGGTAAAGGACATCCGGCATCTGTCTCTAAAGAGGGTTCTCCTCATGGTCAAATGCCCGAAAGCATGAAAGAGGCTATGAAGAAAATGGGCGCCAACATGGATCCTGAAAAAGCTATGAAAATGGCTAAGTCTATGGGAGCAAGTCCGGAAGCATTGAAGAAAATGGAAGCCGGAATGAAAGCTAATAAAGAAAAACCTCAAGGTATGGCTGCCATGATGGCCGCTATGGGAAAAGCTCCGAAAGAATACAATAAAGAAGAAATCGAGCTGGCACTTGCCATCGCTGAAGTAGAACGTACAATCAAGAATGTAGGCAACTACAAGAACGCACTTCTGACAAGTCCCGAAAAAGAGTTAAGCAGTCTGATGAATGCATTGGAAGGTGGATACACCGCTCCTACTCCCGGAGGTGATCCGATTGCTAATCCGAATGCTTTACCAACCGGACGTAATATGTATGCTATCAATGCCGAAGCAACTCCTACAGAATCCGCTTGGGAAAAAGGTATCGCTTTAGCCAAACAAACGATTGATACTTACAAGCAACGTCACAATGATTCAATTCCACGTAAAGTGAGTTATACTCTCTGGTCTTCCGAATTTATAGAAACCGGTGGGGCTACTATTGCTCAAGTACTGTATATGCTGGGAGTAGAACCTGTTCGTGACGCATTCGGTCGTGTCAGTGATCTAAAACTGATTCCTTCAGCCGAACTGGGACGTCCGCGTATCGACGTAGTAGTCCAGACTTCCGGACAACTCCGTGATATCGCCGCTTCCCGCCTCTTCCTGATTAACCGTGCAGTAGAAATGGCTGCGGCAGCGAAAGACGACAAGTTTGAAAATCAGGTAGCCGCCAGTGTGGTAGAAGCTGAAAGAGTGTTGACCGAAAAAGGTGTCAGTCCGAAAGATGCACGCGAAATGGCTTCTTTCCGAGTATTCGGAGGTGCTAATGGCATGTATGGTACAGGAATTCAGGGAATGGTGGAATCCGGCGACCGCTGGGAAAGTGAATCGGAAATTGCAGATACTTACCTCAACAATATGGGAGCCTTCTACGGTGACGAAAAACACTGGGAAGTCTTTCAGAAATTTGCTTTTGAAGCAGCATTGAACAGTACTGATGTGGTCGTTCAGCCCCGCCAAAGCAACACTTGGGGAGCATTAAGCCTCGACCACGTATATGAATTTATGGGAGGTATGAATCTTGCCGTACGCAATGTTACCGGTAAAGACCCGGACGCTTATCTTAGCGACTACCGGAACCGCAACAACATGAAAATGCAGGAACTTAAAGAAGCAGTCGGTGTAGAAAGCCGTACAACGATTCTGAATCCTACCTATATCAAAGAGAAAATGAAAGGCGGTTCTTCTGCTGCAAGCGAGGTTGCCCAGACTGTAACGAATACGTATGGCTGGAATGTGATGAAACCTACTGCTATCGACAAGGAACTTTGGGATAACATATATGATGTATATGTCAAAGACAAATACAAACTGAATGTAAAAGACTTCTTTGAAAAACAGAATCCCGCAGCTTTACAGGAAGTGACCGCCGTTATGATGGAAACTGCCCGCAAAGGATATTGGAAAGCCTCTCCGGAGCAACTCTCCAATATTGCCAAGCTGCATACAGACCTTGTCAGACAGTTCGGTCCTTCGGGCAGCGGATTTACCGGAGACAATGCCAAATTACAGCAGTTCATCGCCTCTCAAGTAGATGCGCAAACCGCAGCCAACTACAACAAGGAACTGAAACAAATGAAACAAGCCACCCTGGACGGAGAAGCGACCAAAGGAGGCATGGTATTGAAGAAACAATCGAGCGATGCCGTACAAGGAGCACAGGAAGAGCAAAACTCTTTGAATGGAGGCCTTATCGCAGGTATTGTTCTGGTAGCATTTGTTGTCATGCTGCTAATACTTAAAAAGAAACGGAAAAAGTAATGTAATATGGAGTTAATCATTCACATATTAATGCTGTTTATCGTGATTAACTGCAGTTTCAAACTCAGTTTCTGGAAACTTTGGCAAACCGTAATATACAGCCTGATTGCCGGTCTTTTTGTGGCCGGCACCTGGCAGTATGCTATTCTCCAGTCAAAGACACAGATTGCTGATTATCTGCAGAACACGGAAGCATTGCAAAACATGGCTATTATCATAACGCTTGAGTCAGCACTCTGCTTCGGCTATTGCGTGGCTTTCCTGCGCGGACTTTATGGTAAGAAGAATTTATGGTGGGCGGAATTACTTCGCTGGTATCCCAGCTTGTTGCTCTTCCCCGTATTATTCTACTATCTCACAGAAGCTATCTTCCGGTTACCTGGCGTAGACTTTTCAGTGACAGCCTGGTCACTTGCAGGGATAGTGGTTATCGCCATCCCATTATTAAGCCGGCTGATGAAGTATCTTGTACCCGAAGACGATCTCCGGTTGGAAGTTCATTTCCTTGTCAGCTTATTCATCTGTATCCTCGGACTACTGACCACTGTCAATGGGAAAACGACCTATGCTGCCACCGAAGAGGCGCTCAACTGGAAAGCTATTATCTTGTCCATCGGTCTGTTCGTTGTCCTGTTTCTTATCGGATTCGCCTGGAACAAGCTGAAATGGCCTTTATTACAACGTAGAGAATTAAAAAAAAGAAGTAAAATCAATCAATAAAATATATATATGGAACTCATTTCTAAATTATTATTCTGGGTAGCAAACAGTTTACTTATACCCGATATCATTATTTTGCTGTGCCTGTTCGTTCGCTCACTTATTTTGATCGGAGGCACCTACAACATGTACATGACCAAACGTAAAAATGACAAAGCACTGGACCAACTCATTAAAGATGCACGGATAGACGATCTGAAAGCAGCTTTACCCGACAAAGACAATTCACTATATATGGGTTATCTCCGCGATCTGCTCTACCATCCGGCCAGTGCAGATTATTCAGACTTCCTGATAACAAAATTCGAGAATGAAGCAGAGAAAGATGTGTCTCTTTCTAAAATGTTGGCTAAGATAGGTCCGGTTCTCGGATTGATAGGAACATTGATTTCCATGAGTCCGGCACTTGTTGGACTTTCTACAGGAGACATATCCGGAATGGCATATAATATGCAGGTAGTATTTGCAACGACCGTTGTGGGTCTGGTTATTAGTGCTGTGGGACTGATATCCATGCAGTTCAAACAACGTTGGTATGCCAAAGATGTCAACAACCTCGATTATGTATCAAGAGTATTAAACGAAACAACCGGAGAGTCCAATAATGAAAAGAAATAGAAGAGTCAGCAAATTCCTCAAAGAAGAGGATACCGACCCGCTAAGTGTAGTAGTAAACTTGTTCGACGTAGCGATGGTATTTGCCGTGGCATTGATGGTAGCAATGGTGATGCACATGAATATGACGGAAGTTTTCGGACAGGAAGATTTCACCATCGTGAAGAATCCTGGTAAAGAAAATATGGAAATCATCTCCAAGGAAGGAAAGAAAATAAACACTTACAAGCCTTCCGGTCAGAAAGAGGAGGATTCAGGGAAAAGAGGAAGAAAAGTAGGGATAGCCTACGAACTGGATAACGGTGAGATTATTTATGTTCCGGAATAACCATTAAAAGTATATTTCCTACCAATAATCAATAGTATCGGGCAGGACAATCCTATTCAGGCATTGTCTGCCCTTTATTTCTTTCATTTTACATTGATAACTATCAGAACAAAACATGGTTTCTTCTTTATCAAAACCCGACAAAAGACACACACATTATCGCAGAAATCTACTAATCATCTGCCTGTTATTAGGTATTGTCCTCTTTACTTTCTGCTTTTTGCTTTGCCAGCACGACAGTCAGGATATGGACTGCGATTGCTTAAGATGCCTGTTAAGTGCTCCTCCCCAGGAGGGAGAGTATCTCTACAACCGTTATCTGCTCCTCATCAGTATTCTCTGCTTCTTGTTAATATTCCTGCCCATTTATATATTCGAACATCGACAACATATAAAAAGGAAATAAAAAAACAAGCCACCGAAATGAGTCACTCATTCCGATGGCCTATCCCCTTTAAACACCTTTAAACAAAATGAAAATATGCCTCATATACTAACTAAACTAACTAACCCTCGAGGCATATTTTAAAAGAGACTGTCGCATCAACCTCTTTTTATTATAGATAGCTTTCGCTCTCTAATCTTATTTACGAGCTTCAGCAATATAGCCGAGAGCTTCTTCACATTTTGCAGTTACATAAGCCCAGTCTTCTGCTGCTACCTTATCTTTCGGGAACAGTTTAGAGCCCATACCTACGCAGAATACACCGGCTTTAATCCATGCAGTCAGGTTTTCTTTAGTAGGTTCTACTCCACCTGTTACCATCAGCTTAGACCATGGCATCGGAGCCATCAAACCTTTCACGAAGTTAGTTCCGTAAACATCACCCGGGAATACTTTGCAAAGATCGCAACCTACTTCCTGTGCAAAACCAACTTCCGATACAGAACCGCATCCCGGAGTGTAAGCAACCGAACGACGATTACATACCTTAGCTATTTCAGGGTTGAACAACGGACCTACTACGAAGTTAGCACCCAGTTGCAAGTACATAGCAGCAGTAGCCGGATCAACGATAGAACCGATACCAATTGCCATTTCAGGACATTCTTTTGCTGCGAACTTAACGATTTCAGCAAATACTTCCTGTGCAAAGTCACCACGGTTTGTGAATTCGAAAGCACGAACACCACCGTCATAACAAGCCTTTACTACTTTCTTTGCAACTTCTGCATCTTTGTGATAGAATACAGGAACCATTCCTGTAGAGCCGATCTTATTTAATACGGCTATTTTATCGAATTTTGCCATCTTATTATTTACTATTTTAAAATGAATTGACTTTATAAACTTTCAACTCTCTATTACCTATTTATCTCTGTACGCGACCGCTTGCGTCACCACCAGCCAATGCTTCTACTTCTTCTACAGAAACAAGGTTGAAGTCACCATTGATAGTATGTTTCAAAGCAGATGCAGCAACTGCAAATTCAAGGGCAGCACCCTGATTAGGTTTAGTCATCAAACCATGGATAATACCACCGGAGAAAGAGTCACCACCACCTACACGGTCGATGATCGGATCGATATCATAACGTTTTGAAGTATAGAATTCTTCACCGTTGTAGATCATAGCTTTCCAGCCGTTGTGAGTAGCAGAGAAAGATTCGCGCAAAGTAGAAACTACATATTTGAATCCGAATTCTTTCATCATTTGCTGGAAGATACCTTTGTAACCTTCAGCATCTGTGTGACCAGCTTCAACGTCAGCATCCGGTTTGAAGCCCAGACAAAGTTCTGCATCTTCTTCGTTACCGATACATACGTCTACAAACTGCATCAACGGTTTCATAATAGACTGTGCTTTTTCTTTAGTCCACAGTTTCTTACGGAAATTCAAGTCAACAGAAACAGTTACACCGTGACGTTTTGCAGCTTCACAAGCCAGACGAGTCAACTCGGCAGCCTTGTCAGAAATAGCCGGAGTGATACCAGACCAGTGGAACCAGTCAGCACCTTCCATGATTGCATCAAAGTCGAAATCAGCAGCGTCAGCTTCAGCAATAGCAGAGTGAGCACGGTCATAAATAACCTTGCTAGGACGCATAGAAGCACCTGTTTCCAAGTAGTAGATACCTACACGGTCGCCACCACGAGCAATAAAGTCTGTCTTTACGCCATATTTACGCAATGCGTTAACAGCAGACTGTCCAATTTCGTGTTTCGGTAATTTGGTTACGAAATAAGCGTCATGTCCGTAGTTGGCACAGCTTACTGCAACGTTAGCTTCACCACCACCATATACTACATCAAAAGAATCAGATTGAACAAAACGAGTATTACCCGGAGTTGATAATCTAAGCATGATTTCGCCTAATGTAACGACTTTCTTTCCCATAATCTTATGTTTTAAATTCTAAGTTATTAATATTATGAACTTTCAATTTATCATTTCAGCCCTATTTTAGGGGTTAACACAT
The DNA here is from genome assembly GCF_002632415.2 of Bacteroides celer. Lineage (NCBI taxonomy): Bacteria > Pseudomonadati > Bacteroidota > Bacteroidia > Bacteroidales > Bacteroidaceae > Bacteroides > Bacteroides celer. The sequence goes on from NZ_CP178209.1 coordinate 3,564,454, forward strand.
TGATTATATGACCGTTAATCTATAAGATAACTAACATCACATACCTTTCGTGTGCGGGCACAAAGATACAACAATTTTCGTAATTACAAAAATTGTTATATATTTGTATCGAAAATATTAAGATTATTATTGTGTGCGAGCACAAAAACCTATATAAATAAAGGTTATCGTATGAATAAATTGCCCGAAAGGATCAGAATCAAAGACATCGCCCGTCTAGCAGATGTATCAGTGGGAACAGTAGACCGCGTTATTCACGGACGTAGCGGAGTATCGGAGGCCAGTAAGAAACGCGTAGAAGAAATTCTGAAGCAGCTTGACTACCAGCCCAATATGTACGCCAGCGCTCTGGCTTCCAACAAGAAGTATACGTTTATCTGCCTTTTGCCGGAGCATCTGGAAGGCGAATACTGGACGGCTGTAGAAATCGGTATTCATGAAGCTATCGCGACCTATTCGGATTTCAATACTTCGGTGAAAATCAACTATTACGATCCATACGATTATCATTCATTCGTCAACGCCAGCGAAGCCATCCTGGCCCTGCAGCCGGACGGAGTGATGGTAGCTCCTACCGCTCCGCAATATACGAAAGGATTCACCGATCAGTTGCAGGCACTGAATATACCTTATATATATATAGACTCCAATATTAAAGAGGTTCCTCCCCTCGCCTTCTTTGGTCAGAACTCACGTCAAAGCGGATATTTCGCTGCTCGAATGATGATGTTACTGGCACGGGAGGAAAAGGAAATTGTGATTTTCCGCAAAATACATGAAGGAATTGTAGGATCTAATCAGCAGGAGAACAGAGAAATCGGTTTTAGGCAGTACATGAAAGAACATCATCCGTCTTGTACTATACTGGAACTTGACTTGCATGCCGAACGCAACGACGAAGATAACGAGATGCTAGACGAATTCTTCCGCACTTATCCGATGGTTAAGAACGGAATCACTTTCAACTCTAAAGCCTACATCGTTGGCGAGTACCTGCAAAGCCGTGGAAAGAAAGACTTCAATCTGATAGGCTATGACCTTCTGGAACGGAATGTCACCTGCCTGAAAGAAGGAAGTATCTCCTTCCTCATCGCCCAGCAGCCGGAACTGCAAGGAGCCAATGGCATCAAAGCTCTATGCGATCATCTTATTTTCAAGAAAGAAGTGACTCGTATCAACTATATGCCCATTGATCTGTTAACAGTAGAGACAATAGACTATTACCATAGCAAATAACAACAAAGTACAACTTTACAAGTACATTACATGGAAACAAAGTATTTAAAAATTAATCCTGCCGACAACGTTGCCGTTGCCATTGTTAACCTCCCGGCAGGAGAGCATCTTTCTATAGATGGCATTGAGATTACATTGAACGAGGATATTCCTGCCGGACATAAATTCGCACTAAAGAATTTTGCGGAAGGTGAAAATGTAATCAAGTACGGTTACCCGATCGGACATGCACGAATGGCAAAGAAACAGGGTGACTGGATGAACGAAACGAACATCAAAACCAACCTTGCCGGATTGTTGGACTACACGTACAACCCGATTCAGGTTTCTTTAGATATTCCTCATAAAGATCTTACTTTCAAAGGTTACCGTCGCAAAAACGGTGATGTAGGTGTAAGAAACGAGATATGGATTATCCCGACTGTAGGTTGCGTAAACGGTATCATCGGACAACTGGCCGAGGGACTGCGTCGCGAAACCGAAGGTAAGGGAGTGGACGCCATCGTCGCTTTCCCACACAACTACGGTTGCTCGCAACTTGGTGACGACCACGAGAATACGAAAAAGATTCTTCGTGACATGGTGCTCCATCCCAATGCAGGTGCTGTATTGGTAGTAGGCTTGGGATGTGAGAATAACCAGCCGGATATATTCCGTGAATTCCTGGGCGAGTTCGATGAAGACCGCGTCAAATTTATGGTTACCCAAAAGGTAGGTGACGAATATGAAGAAGGAATGGAAATCCTGCGTGATTTATATGCAAAAGCCTCTAAAGACGAACGTACCGATGTACCTTTGTCCGAACTTCGTGTGGGATTAAAATGCGGTGGTTCTGACGGTTTCTCCGGCATTACAGCCAACCCATTGTTGGGCATGTTCTCCGATTTCCTGATTGCACAGGGAGGTACAAGCGTATTGACTGAAGTTCCGGAAATGTTCGGCGCAGAAACGATCCTGATGAACCGTTGTAAGAACGAAGAGCTGTTTGAACAGACTGTCCATCTGATTAATGACTTCAAAGAATACTTCCTGTCACATGGAGAGCCTGTAGGTGAAAATCCTTCTCCGGGCAACAAAGCCGGTGGTATCTCTACTCTGGAAGAAAAAGCACTGGGATGTACCCAGAAATGTGGAAAGAGTTATGTATCCGGCGTAATGCCTTACGGCGAACGTTTACAGAAAAAAGGACTCAACCTGCTTTCTGCTCCGGGCAATGACCTGGTTGCAGCCACTACTCTTGCAGCAAGTGGATGTCACATGGTACTTTTCACCACCGGACGCGGTACTCCTTTCGGCACTTTTGTTCCGACCATGAAGATTTCCACCAATTCAACCCTGGCTAAAAACAAACCGGGATGGATTGACTTCAACGCCGGTGTGATCGTAGAAAACGAACCGATGGAAAAGACTTGTGAACGCTTCATTGATTATATCATCAAAGTGGCAAGCGGTGAATTCGTAAACAACGAAAAGAAAGGCTATCGCGAAATTGCTATCTTTAAAACAGGGGTAACCTTGTAAACAGGTCGCTATCTGATACAACAAATATATCGAAGATAAAAGATACATTGTTAAAACAATAGAGTTGCTATCCCGTTCAACTTATCATTGAGTGAAGGATAGCAACTCTTTTTTTGTTATACCATATCATCGCCTGTTTTCTTAAACGTAACGCGGATTGTTTTATGGAAAGGAATAAAACGAGAAATCACAGCTATGACAACAGATATAACCAACAAATAACCCAGAATCTCTTTCAGTGCCAGCAACAGGCTTTGTTGTTGTAGCGTATTATATAAGGAGTTGGTTGCCAACTGCGCAGCCTCATCATACGGATGTCCCTGTGTCATCGCATTGTTCAGCGACTGGCTATAGCGTGCTGACGACAATGGATCAGCAGCAGTTATAGTCTCCGACAAAGAATACATATATTTTTGTTGCAGTCGGTACAGTACATTACTATAAAAAGAAGTCGCCATGATAGGTGCCAACACGGAACGGAAAATAATCAGGAAGAAAGCATTCGACAATAAGTATTTCGGATTCAAGTCTTCCACGGCAAACAGGGCAAAAGCAATAATCAAAGTCAACATACCCAAACCACGAAAGAAGATAGGCAGGTAGAGCATCTCATACGTACTATCCGGAGAAATGCCAAAATACAAAATGGCAAAGAAAATCACAAAGCAACTCATTCCTCCCGCTATCAGAAAACGGAAACGCCACCGTTGCCAGCGAAACCACCAAAAACAAATAAAGGCGCCGACTACATATCCCGGAAGCAAATAAATATAAAGAGAATAGGTATGCGTAGTATCTACTTTCAGAATAACAGTCAGATAGTTAGTCAGCAAAGTGGTTGATGTACTGAAAAACATCACGAGCATCATATAAAAATAGCCCACAATTGCTTTGGGTTGGAATAAAGGAGCCAGACTTACATAAGGATTCTCCGAACGGCTCTGATACCAGATGAACAGTGCAATCAGCATAGGTGCTATTACAATATAAATACATATCTTGCCGGAAGCCATCCAATCGAGCACTTTGCCATAATTGATAACGTACATCAACATCAGCAACCCGGCTGAAATAACAAACATCTCACGGATATGCAGTTCAGACCATGCGACAGCTTTTATGGGACGGTTATGCCGGAAACAGATGATAACAAACAGAATGGAAATCAAGATCAATACCATCATAAAGTAGTACATATACTTCCAGTTATAATGATACGCCAGTAAAGCCGTTACCAGCATTGAAGCTTGTCCCCCACCGTAAACCAACGGATAAAAATAAGAATAGAACTCGCTACGCACATTCTTCGGACTGAAAATCTTCTGGGCATAACGAATAAACCACAACATAAGAAACCCTTTCAAGAAACCGACAGCAAAACTACAGACAATCAAAATATCTGCGTTTTGCGTACGCGCACAAACCCAACTCAAGAAGAATTGCAATACTAAATCAATCAATAACAGAGATTTCACGGAAAAGGCTGCCAACACCTTAGGAATAATCGGGTATGCGATAGCCATACCCGCCGAAGCAGCGTAATACCCCATCGTAATATCTTCCGAATTAGTACCCAGCGTGTTCGACACTTCCAGCATACTGCCTGTATACGAGCCATTGAGCATAGTGACCGGAAGAATCACGATGAAAATGCTGATAAGCCCAAGCCAATCGGGCACCCATTGACGAACAGGTGCCTCCAATTCCTTCATGGTAATCATTTGCGTAAAGCTTCTGTTTCCACCATCATCCCGGCTCTCAATTGTGCCATTTCTTCCGGAGAAACATCTTCCAAGTCGATACGCACAGGGATTCGCTGCTGTACCTTTACAAAATTGCCGGCAGAATTATCTGTAGGAACCAAGGAATATTTAGACCCGGTTGCTTCGGAAATTGCAGTGACTTCCCCGTGGAAAATCTTCCCGGGCACTGCGTCTACTTTAATACGCACCTGCTGGCCAATATAGATATTAGCAATCTGCGTTTCTTTATAATTAGCGGTAATCCACTTGTCCTTGTTACGCACCAAATAAGAAATAGTCTGTCCGGTCTGCACATATTGACCGGGTTCAAGCGTACGCCTACCCATATATCCATCATAAGGGGCAGTGAGAACCGTATAAGACAGATTCAGCTTAGCCAAATCCAGGTCTGCTTCTTTACGCAAAATGGCAGCCTCCGTACCGGTTGTTTTCTTACTTGTCTCCGCATATTGTGATAATGCCGCCTGTTTCTGTGCAACTAATGCCTGATAACGTGCCTTTGCTGCCTCATAAGCAGCTTTCGCTTGCTCATACTGTTGTTCCGGAACAGATTCTTCATTCAACAAACGTTCAAAACGATGATAATCCTGTTCCAATTGCCAGAGTTTCGCTTTCGCTTCAGCGATGTTGGCATCCTGTACGGCAATATTCGTATGGGAAGTTTCAATACCCGAATGAAGAACATCCTGCGAGCCATGTGCATCCAACAATGCAGCTTCCGCTTCTTTTACCTTAATCTGATATTCACGATTGTCAAGCACCAGCAGAGTATCTCCCTGATGGACATATTGATGTTCCTTAAAACGAACCTCCTTGATATAACCCGAAGCCCGGACATTCAAAGGAGCTACATATTGATCTACAAAAGCATCATTAGTCACTTCGTAATTCACATAACGCCAGAAGTAATTAGCAGTCCACCAAAGTCCGGAGACAGCCAAACAGACACATAATAAATTTAAAACAATATTACGAACTCTTACTTTTTTCAGTTTCTTCTGTTTTTCTTTCCATTCAATTGCCATATCTGTTCTGTTTATTAAAGACGTCCACAAGCCTTCTGAAGTTGATAATAAGTATAAATCACACGAGTGCGTGCAGTGACCAACTGCAATTCCACATTCAAACGGACGGAATTCGCATCAAGTAAATCAGTCAGGATAGCCAGTTGATTCAGATAACGATTCTGCATAATACGGTAATTTTCTTCCGCTTGCCGGACAGACAGTTTTAGAGCCTCTACCCTCTGCAACGCTTCCCTGTGGCGTAAAAATGCCGAACGCACATCCATGCGGATTCCCTGCATTTTCTGTTCTTCTTCATTCTTCCGCAAAGACACCATCAGTTTGCTCTCTTTTACTTTATGATTGTTCTTGTACAGTGAAGATAAAGGATAGGAAACCGATACTCCCACATTCCAGTTATTGTTATACATATCCGCCAATGTACGTGAAACGGGACGTGCCAATGTATTCGATGCATATAGCGACACACTGGGAAGAGATAAGGATTGGGCAGAACGGATTTCATTCCTTGCCAATTCTGTCTGTGCGCGAAGCAGCCTCATCGCCGGATCATTTTCATACGCCTGAACAATATAGTCATCATAGGACTGCAAAGCAACTGCCTGATAGAGAATGGTTGTATCCGGTTGTAATAACAAGTTCTCATCCTGCCCCAACAAGATATTGAGTTGCTGCGATACAAGCGCAATGCTATTTTCCGCTTCCTCCAAAGACAGTCGGTCATTAGTCAGCTGCATTTCGCTCCGCAATACATCATTATTGGTAATCAGCCCCTCTTTTTTCATTCGCCGGATATCGCGTAACCGGAGTTCCGACTCTTCAATATTCCGTGTCAGGATCTCATGTTGCTTAAACAGACTAAACAAGTTCATATACTGATTGAGTAACCGTAACTTTATTTCCGCCTCATCGGTCAACGTTTGTAGTTCGGCAACTTGCTTTTCTATATCCGCTTTATGAATGGCACTTCGGATTTTACCACCCTGATAGAGAGGCTGTGCCAGATCAATCGCATAATTTTGTGACCAGTCCGGCGCTTCCGGGTATGAAGGATCGGATAATCCCCGTTCCCAAACAACAGGCTGCCCTACAAATCCCCCTTTCAGTCCGATCTGCAGTTCCGGTAACTGTGCAGACCGTGCGGTCCGTATCCGCTCCTGCGCCATAGATTCTTTCATTACATCCGCCTGAAGTTGCAGACTATGCTGTACTCCCCGTTCAAAAAGCTGATCGATAGTGAGAAACAAAGAATCTGTTTGTGCATTTATGGATTGAGCAGCCAAAAACAGGCTAGATAAAACCGCCCCATACTTCTTATACATTTTCAAGTACATCGTATACACTCTTTAATTCAGACAACATAGTTTCAATGCTCTCTATACCAACAATCTTTTCTGCGTATACATAGACCTGATCGAGAATCGGACGAATCTGTTCTTTAAATTCTTCCCCTTCGGGAGTCAGGAACACCAGTTTATTACGACGGTCGGCAGGATCTTCTTTCCGGTGAACATACCCTTTCTTTTCCAGATTATTCATCAAATTGGTGAGACATGCCTTATCTTTTGCAATGCGTTCCGCCAATATCTGCTGACTAATTCCCTGCTCATGCCATAAACTACTTAATACCTGAAGCATCTCAAACGTAATACCCGCATTATTTTTTCTCAATGTCCGTTGCATAGACCGGCGGAAAGCCATACGGGTACGAACAATCTGCAACATGAGTTCTCTAAACTCTGCTCCTTCTCTCATTTTCTATACTCTTTTTACCTGTTTCGTTTCGGCGGCAAAGTTAGGTATTTCCTCCGAATTAGTCAAACGTTTGACTAATTTCATTTTCAAACCCTCTTTACATAATTTCTGACTATTCGTTCATTCACTCATTAAACAACTGTATATTAACACCTTATCATACCATTCAAATATTTACCATTAAAATATTCAGGCAAAAAGTTTGTTCATCTGAAATCTTTTATTTTACTTTGCATTACAAAGTACTTTTTATATGAATAAAGATAAAGCATTAGAATCGGTAAATGAGATAAAAGAGTTGATGGAAAAGTCGTCCAAGTTTATCTCTCTAAGTGGTCTCGCTGCAATCATGGCGGGCATTTACGCATTAGCTGGCGCATACATCGCCACACAAGTTATTACCCCGGGCACACATTTAATTGTTGCTCTCGAACTAATGGCTATTATAGCTTCGCTCGTATTGGTAGCAGCTGCGGTCACCGCCTGCATCCTGTCCTATTATAAATCCAAGAAGACAGGACAGAAATTTTTCAGCCGCCTCACCTACCGGGCATTGTGGAACTTTTCTCTTCCGATGCTGACCGGAGGTGTTTTATGCATCTCCATCATGATGCATGAGTATTATGACATCCTGGCTTCCGTCATGCTTTTATTTTACGGACTGGCACTGGTCAACGTATCCAAGTTCACTTACTCCAGTATCGTATGGTTAGGATATGCTTTCATTTGCCTGGGAGTCGTAGATTGTTTTTGGGAAGGTCATTCACTGCTGTTCTGGACCATCGGTTTCGGCGGTTTCCATATTCTTTATGGCATATTGTTCTATTTACACTACGAAAGAAAGAGATCATAAATGATAGAAGCATTCCAATATATTAATAAAGCATTCGAAAGCAAGGTCCGGCTCGGTATCATGGCTATTCTGATGGTAAATGAGGAAGCCGACTTCAATTTTCTGAAAGAGCAGCTCTCTCTGACAGACGGCAATCTTGCCAGCCATACCCGTGCCCTAGAAGAACTGGGATATATCGTATGCAACAAAAGTTTTGTCGGACGAAAACCACGAACTGTTTTTCAAGCAACCCCGCAAGGCAGAGAAGCTTTCAAATCTCATATTGAAGCCTTAGAGAAATTTCTAAAATCAAAATAAATAATTCATCAAAACACTACTGGCTTATGGACGGTTTCAATGAAAATTCAAATGAGCAACAGGCGCAGCAACCTATGGGATGTCTCCACCGTTTCTCCAAAACAATCAAGGTTGTCATCATCGGGTTATTAATTCTTCTCCTGATGATACCGATGTTCATGATTGAAAATCTTATTTCCGAACGGGGACGAACCCAGGAAGAAGCTATCGACGAGGTTAGTGAAAAATGGAGTCTGGCACAGACCATCACGGGCCCCTACCTGAATCTCCAGTATCCGGTCGTCATTGAAAATAACGGCGAGAAGAAGGTTTCTATCAAAGACCTGATACTTTTTCCCGATGAGCTTATGGTCAGCGGGCAACTAAAGACTGAAATTCTGAAAAGAAGTATCTACGAGGTCAATGTATATCAATCGGAACTGACATTGAAAGGATCATTCAGTTCGGAAGAATTGAAAAAGAGCAGAATAGATATGGAACAGTTGCAGTTTGACAGGGCGGCTATTTGCCTGAATCTGACCGACATGCGGGGTATCAGCGAGCAAATTAGCATCACTTTGGGAGATTCTGTTTATATATTCGAACCGGGTATGGACAACAGAGGAATAGATAACACCGGAGTTCATGCAATCGCAAACTTATCGGAGTTGAAACAGAATAAAAAACTACCTTATGAAATAAAAATCAAACTGAAAGGTTCGCAGTCACTCAACTTTATTCCATTGGGTAAAACAACCCGTGTAGATCTGAAAGCCAACTGGAATACGCCTAGCTTCACCGGTAACTATCTGCCCAATAACCGCAACATTACAGAGAAAGAATTCTCTGCACAATGGCAGGTTTTAAATTTGAACCGGAATTACTCACAGGTGATGGTTGACTACAATAACTCGAACATCAAGGACATTGAGAACTCCAGTTTCGGTGTTAACTTCAAAATCCCGGTGGAACAGTACCAACAGTCCATGCGTTCTGCAAAATATGCAATTCTGATTATCTTACTGACTTTCGGAGTGATTTTCTTCACCGAAATTATGAATAAGACCCGTATTCATGCCTTGCAGTATTTATTGGTAGGATTGGCACTCTGTCTATTCTACAGTTTGCTCCTGTAACCATACTATTTTCCGCCACGACAATTTTATCGGCTGTCTTTCAGCCGATAAAATAAAAATGCCCGTAAGAAAATATTTTTGTTTTAACATTCCGGTTTATAGAAACATGGCAGAAGCGCCTTCTTGTCGCAGTCCTTACCATAAAGAATACATTCAAACAAGTGTTTCAGGTAGTCCTGAGGGGCTATGTCATTTAACTTACAACTCTCTATCAAAGAGAAGATGAATGCTGAGTTTTCTGCCGCATCCTCACTGCCTATGTTCATACAGTTCTTGAGCAGCAGCTTTACAGGTTTCATCCTTTGCTCACAGAGGTTGTTCGAGATTTCCGCTGAACCGTCCTTGAGGATATTTCTCAAGGATTTCCACTGGTGTATCGTATAGTTCACGGCCTTTCTCATCAGTTCGTTAGCCATAATCTTCGCATCCTGCATCATAATGACCACCTTATGATGGATACGTTCAAGAATCGGTCCTGTAAGCTTAAGCCTTCTTTCCTTAATCTGCTCACCGCTGAGTTTCATCATACGGAACAGGTCTTCATTTCTGAACATCTCACCAATAGGATCTATTATGTCCATCGCTGTTCTGTCTGAAGGCAGGGCATCAACCCACAACCTTCTACAGTGCGTCCAGCATCCTATATGAAGCACCTTTGAGTCTTCACCATCGTACATCCTGTAAACCGTATATCCGTCAGTGGATATGGTTCCCATAAAATATTCCAGGAATGACTTTGCCGCATCGGATGACCTGCTGCCGTTATTATAGTGATAATAGACCATCTTAATATGCTTGGCAAAGAAAGCCCATAAGTACTTTCTCCTGTAAGCCTTCCCTTCCTTTGTCTCCACTCCTACGAGTTCGGTGGTCTCATCAACCATAAGGTATTTAGCTCTCTGTACAAACTCCTTGAATACATCTTCTATGAACTCCTTTAGCTTGGCGATTCCGTTATGTATATAGCTGTTCAGCGTGGTATTGCTTATGTGGATGCCCTCTCTTGCAAGCAGTCTTATCTCTCTGTTTTCTGGCATGCTGAAGTCATATTTTAGGCAGAGCAGGCGGGCAAGCAGTTCAGGAGAGAAGATACCTCCAAGATTTTTCAGCGGATGCTCCATGGTGCTTGTGAAAGTGCCGTCTGTAAGCTTTACCCTTGCCACCTTGTAAACATGCTCCACGTTATGAGCCCTTACATGTTCTATGACCCTGTATTCCCAAACATCAGGCATACCGTTACGGTTCATAAACCTTGCACCATCCGGGAGTTGGTAATAGTCTTCTATTTCATGAACAACTACCTTATCCACCTTCAGCCTGCTCTTTTCTGCACGTGGGGCGGTTTCCTTTCTTCTTGAAGGTTTGCTGTTCTGTTCAGGCACGTTATCGGAAGAGGTATTGCCACTGGTTTCGTTACCATGTCGAGTAGACCAAGGGAATTTCACCCTCAGCCTCTCTCGGAACCGTACGTGAAAGTCTCCCTTCATACGGCTCTTCGCATTCAAATCATTTCTTTTGACGTGCATAGGGTACATATCCTACTTGCCAATGATAAAACAGATTGGGTTCTTTCTGAGCTATATAGGCTAACCAATAATGAGCAGATATGACACCTCGACGACGAAGTCTTTTATATTTCGTCTTTGCCCAATAAGCAATAGAGCGATTCAGATGGCACATAACTTTCCAAAATTCTGTTTTACCAAATTTCTCATAATAGTTTATCCATCCTCTTACGACATCATTAATATATGCTGCCACAAATCGTAGACTTCGATTATGGAGACGTTTGAGATTCCATGATTTTATTGTTTCATGTATTCTGCTTACCGATTTCTTGCTTATAGCAGGCAAATAACTTGTGAATAAGACGTTGTTGCGTTTATCTTTTGCTGCTCTTGATCTAAAAGTAAAGCCTAAATAATCAAAAGAAGTACAATGATAGTGCTTTGATGAACGACTGCTCATTTTACAGAATACTATTTTTGTCTTTTCCTCATTAAATTTCAATTTACATTCAGTAAAGCGTTCTCCAAGCCTTTCCTTTATGTATTCAGCTTGAGCCAATGTACTGCAATGACAAACACAATCATCAGCATATCTCTCAAAAGGTATGTGAGGATATTTATAAGACATCCATTTATCAAAGGTATAGTGTAGGAACAGGTTTGCTAAAATTGGACCTATGACTGAACCCTGCGGTACTCCCATGTCCCTCTTTACAATTTCTCCATCACTTCTCTGATAAGGGACAGTCAACCAACGTTTTATATAGAGAAGTATCCATTTTATATTGATATGCTTCTCCACCGCTTTCATTAATAAGCCATGGTCGATTGTATCAAAGAATTTGGATATATCTATATCTAAAACCCATGCATACTTCCAACACCGTCTTTCTGCCTTGGCTATGGCATCATGAGCAGAGCGATGCGGACGATAACCAAATGAATCTTCATGAAAACAGGGTTCGATGAGAGGCTCAATTACATTAACAACAGCCATTTGTGCAATACGGTCTTCAATAGTGGGAATCCCTAAAGGTCTTTTACCACCATTTGATTTCGGTATTTCTACAAGTTTTACTGCTTTAGGCATATAACTGCCGGAGCTCATGCGATTCCATAGACGATAAAGGTTGGAACCTAGGTTTTGCTCATAAGTGGTCATCTCTATACCATCAATGCCTGAACTACCTCTATTAAACTTTACTTTCTTAAAGGATTCAAAGATTATTCTTTTGTCTATTTGAAATGGTTTTGCTTCTTGCATTGTGTCCTCCTTAGTTTATCAAGTTGCACAATACAGTCCGCTGAATACGTTTCCCCCTTCGCTCCCTTCTCATTACAAGAACTTCAACACTACTACGGAGAAATCCGCCACAAATTGAGACTTTGATACTTTCTGCCTTACGTGTCATGCGTCTTTGGCATTTTCTCTTGACATTCTCAATCTGCTTCTCACGTTCCATCAAAGAGCCTATATAATGGTCTTGCCGCCTACACACCGTACACCAAAGGGACAGTAAACAGGTAACCTCCCTTCTTATCATAGAGCGTAGCAGAAGCCCTATTTCTGATGTAATCTGATAACAATAACGATGCTTCATCAACGGTTCATTTACATTCAACTCCATTATACATACCTTACCATATCTTCTGACTTATTACACACAACGTTCACCACTTTTTGATTGCTCAAAACGCAGCTTGTGATGGTTTGCAACCTGTTCCTGTAAACCGATTGCGAGGGACCTACCCTCATCTCTTTGATAGTTGCAGACAAAATTTCCATGATACCAGCCAATAGCATCATGTTATAATGCCCTCGTGACACACCGGCCTTATTATTATCATCATCCTTCTTGTCATAACCGTCATACTCGGACTTCTCCATTGCAGACTTGTCAAGGTTACGGTTGTTCAGCAGCCTTCTTTGCTCGGAGGTACGGCCGAAACGGTGTTTCCTGCTGTCATCAAGCTGTAGCTTGAGATTGGAAATCTCGTTTGCCAGCATTCTGTTCACCTCGTCTTTTGCCCCAAGCTGCTTTCTCATAAGTTCCATTTCCTTTCGATAGTTCTCGACTGTTGCGGATAACTCATTGATTGTCTCCATCAGAGCCTTGGAGTTCTCCTTGTTGGATTCTTCAATTGCTTTAAGCCTCGCAATCAGTTCGTTTACCTGTTTGCGAAGCCCTGCCTTTTCCTCATTCGCCAGACCCAGCTGACAGCAAAGTAACTCGTATGCTCTTTCATCAATCATGATATAAAGGTACGAAAAATCAGGCAGTTACGCAAACTTTTTATCGTTTATTTTTATACTATTCTATTGATAATCAACATGTTAATATTAACCTTTCGGACTAACGTACATCTTGTCAACTACAATGCTTTCCGTAAGATAAGCCATGTCCGACCATTGTATCCGGTAGCATCTGGAGACTTCATCAAATACAGGTTTCTTGAATTTGCCCATAACAGGACGTTTTTCGTAAAGCACATAAAAACCGCGTTCGTAATGAAGTATCTTCACGACCTTTCGGTTCCGGGACATGAACATATATACATTGGACGCATCGCTCGGGTCAAGTGACATTTCTTCCCTTATACTCTCACACAGACGGAAAATGCCTTTCCGCAAATCAACATTACCGTTAAACAGGTAATAGTTCAGGTTAGCACTCAGACCAAGCATATCATCCTATCATTTTATTAAGCAACAGGCTCAAATCAAGAACGGTGGTGTTTCTCAGGAACAGTGTTGCGCCAGACACCAACTGTAACTTAATCCATTTTATTGGTGGTTCACCTTCAGGCTGTTTCACTTCCAACTTCACAGTTGGACTATTGCATGGTTTCCCGGTTATCTGGACTTTGGCAACCTTGGGCTGCTCAACCTGGACTGTCTTGCCTAACTTCTCACTCCACAACTGGTGACGCTGCCAGTTCATGAACTTGTCGTAATTTACACCATAATCAGCACAGAACTCCCGAAGATCCTTGGTCTCGCTGCATAACTGGTAGAGGTCATATACCTCCTGATAGTTTACTTTTTCTTTTGCCATAATCATTTTTGTTAAAGGTTACGGCGCAAAGATATGGCGGCTAACAACTTATGTCAAGGCGGAAAATAGAATGGTTACTTTGCTCCTCTCCTTCTCCGAACACATCGGATTCAACCCTGCCTATTTATTATCTTCGGCACTGACCATTACACTGGTAGGCGGATATATGTTCGGAATCACCAGGAAAAAGAAACCGTCATTAATCATGTCCGGCTTGTTGGGTATACTCTACATTTATATATTTGTTCTTATCCAACTAGAGACTTTCGCATTATTGGCAGGCAGCTTAGGACTGTTTATTATACTGGCAATAGTGATGTATTTCTCAAAGAAAATAGACTGGTTCAATGAATAACCGACTTTTCTTCTGAAACCCTTGACAAACGGCTTTTTATTTTGTATCTTTGAGAAAACAAAATCTATAAACGACATGATTATAACAAGAAAAATAGATACATAAAAAGCTTTTAAACTGATCTTATTTAGGATCAATACAGATATATCATAGGGCAATGATTTTGGCGATCATTGCCCTATTTTGTTTGTATTTATACACATTTCTTTTTCTATGATCTCCCCAAACGACTAAAATAGTTTTTAATAAACTCTGATACCGTTTATAATAAACTACCTCAAAGTTTATTATAAACCAAAATCGCGTTTATTAAGAATGTCTTCTTCGAATGTAAAAATAAAGAAATACACTTTCATACAATAAAAGGATATAAATAAGCCGTTCACTCATACAGTAACATAAACGAACAAAATTATTCATTTCTTCCAAATGATTGAATTTCCACCACTACACGCTAAAAAGTTTTCTTCAAATATATCATATCCACCAACTGCACACCATCCTCATACATCGGATGATCGTAGTTGTCAGTAAAGAAATTCTTTATCCGGTGAGAAACCGTGAAACCACAGTGCTCATAGAAAGATCTGGAAGAAGGTACATCGCCTGTACCCACTAACATTTCAAAACACTTTCCCTGATAATATTCAAATAAAAATTCGATTAAACGTTTTCCGTACCCCTGCCGTTGAAAGAAAGGAACGGTAGCAATATTCTTGATTTCATAAATACCTTCCCCCTCACGAGTCACTACACAAAGAGCTTTCAATCCATTATCATAAAGAACGAACATATCGCCGCGCTCCAAATACCGGTCAATCATACTTTCCTGTTCATCAGCCAAAAGTAATAATTCGAGAAATTCTTTTTTACCCGAAGTTACTAACTTTATCTCCATATTTTCAAATGTTAAATTCTATCTTATTTATCTTTACCACTGACATTCATGCATTACTGTTACCGATTTATTTGCCTATGTTCCAAAACGGTATCCATATTCTCCAAAGCCCATCCTACCAGTCCTTCAATATGAGGAATCAAAGTGCCACCCGTATCTGTCAGGCAATACTCCACACGGGGAGGTACTTCGGCATACACTTTCCGCTCCACCAATCCGTCTGATTCTAAAGTACGTAACGTAACAGTCAACATTCTTTGAGAAACATCTTCTATCGTTTTATGAATATCACTAAAACGCATCGTACCATTGGCATTCAACGTAATAAGCACCAGCATCGACCACTTGTCTCCCAAGCGGCTTAACACATCTCTTATCGGACAATTTCCTGTCGGATGAAAGTTTTTCATTCTTTAACGTTTTGTATTTTATTGAAATTCAGCAATAGTTACCTTTATGTAACTTCCTTATTTTCAAGTACGTTCTTGCATTTTTCAAACAAGAAAGATACATTTGCATCACAAAAGTAATAAACTTACTAATAATAACTATTGTTTCATTTAAATAATTATGATTATGGCAAAGAAAGTTGCAGTTTTAGCAGTGAATCCGGTAAATGGTTGTGGACTATTCCAATATTTGGAAGCATTTTTCGAAAATGGCATTTCATATAAAGTATTTGCCGTATCGGATACGAAGGATATTAAAACAAATTCAGGAATCAGCCTGACAGTAGATGACGTGATCGCTAATTTGAAGGGACACGAAGATGAATTCGACGCACTCGTTTTCTCATGTGGCGATGCAGTGCCTGTATTTCAGCAGAATGCTAATAAGCCCTACAATGTAGATTTAATGCAAGTCATTAAAACTTTCGGAGATAAGGGAAAAATGATGATCGGACATTGTGCCGGCGCAATGATGTTTGACTTTACAGGAATTACCAAAGACAAGAAAGTAGCAGTTCACCCATTAGCCAAACCAGCCATTCAAAACGGAACAGCTACTGATGAGAAATCAGAGATAGATGGTAACTTTTTCACTGCTCAAGATGAAAATACCATTTGGACAATGATGTCGCAAGTTATCGAAGCATTAAAATAATGCCGGCAGCGCAGATATAAAATAATAAATATAAACATTATTATTTTAATTCACGTATCCGAAGATAGAAAAGTACGTTCCTTTAAAAGGAACGAAATAGGGCTTCGTGTGCCCCTTAGGGCATATGGAGCCTTTGTTGTACGTTTTCTATTTTTTATGGGGGTTACTTCTGTATCTGTATTTTTTTCAGCAGTTTCCTAATGTCCTGTGCTTGCTTTTATACTTGTTTTTTCAGCCTTTCTTGATTCCAATCTCCCTTTTTTCCTCCTTTTTCTTTCTATCCGGTGTTTTTACCGTGTTTTCCGTTATGTATATCCACAGAGCCTCTCTCCCAGGACTTCATTCTTCCTGTGAATATATTTTCTTCTTCAAAAAGTACCGTTCAGCGGTTTGGAACTTCCTCTTCCGGGTGGCGACCTGGCTGGTCTGAAAACTTCAATTGTAATCATCTGCGCCCCTCCGCAATGCTTGCATAAGTTATACTCCCTCCATTTGTCTTGGCAGAGTTCTTTCCACTTGGCTCTTTTCCTTTTAAGTGGTGCCGGTGGTACTTTCATCCTTATCTGTATGCTTGTCAACTTCCTTCTGTTGCATGCTGCCAGGAATCCGTAATGCCTGATACGTACAAATCCTGCCGGCAATATATGCCTACTGAACCTGTGTACGAACTCTTCTCCCGTGAGTGTCATCATCTTATGTTTTCCCCCATCCCTGTAATCCTTATAGTCAAACATGACGGCTGTATCTGTAATTCCCTTAATCCTGGCATTACTGATGGCTGCCCTGTGTGAGTAACGCCCTAAGTATTCTATGACCCTTTCCACGCCTTTGAACGGTGCTTTGCTATATACCACCCATTCTTTTTCAAACAGCTTCTTTCTTGTTGCCTGGGGTACTTTCACATGTTTGCTCCACTCTTGCATGAACTTGGCTCTGAACACCCTGCCCATGGCCCTGACCGGGAATAGAAAAGGACTGTCCTGATTTGCCCCTGAGATCTTCCTCCATTCCCCCTTGTCATCTATCCCTCCTTCGGGCACTACACAGTGCAGGTGGGGGTGGTAGTGCAGGTTACTTCCCCATGTATGCAGGATGGCTACCATTCCCGCCTGGGCGCCTTTATTGGCAGCGAAGGCTGCGAGTGTCTTCCAGGCAGCGGCAAACAGGCATGAATAGGTGTGTCTCATATTACCCAGTGCCAGTGAATGCAAGTCGGCCGGCAAGGTAAATACCACATGGAAGTATTTCACGGGCAACATATCCTCTTTGCGTGCCTGTATCCATACCTCACGTTCGGCTCCCTGGCATTTGGGACAATGCCGGTCCCGGCAGCTGTTGTAACTAACACGTACGACTCCACACTGGGGACAGGCATCCACATGCCCTTCCAAAGCGGAGGTACGGCACTGTTCCAGGCGTGAGAGGACCTGGAGAACCCTGCCGCAGGGATGATGTTGGCTGATAAAGGATGATTTGAAGCGGGAAATAATCTGACCGACCTCAAACTCCGTCCTCATGGCTGCGTATTGTTATATCCCACTCCCTCAAGACGGTCCAGTGGACTGAAGGCGTAACCTCCGGCAGGAAGATTGACAAGGTGAAGATAAACCAGGGTTGTCTTTATATCGGCATGTCCCAGAAGGTCACGGATGCGAAGTATATTTTCGCCCATCTCCAGCAGGTGCGTGGCGTAACTGTGACGAAGGGTATGAAGCGTGCAGGGTTTAAGGATGCAGGACGAATGAACCGCTTGTTTAAAAAGATAGCGGATCTCGGAATCTTCGATTTGTCCGCCGAAACAATTGTTGAAAAGATATACCGCGGGTCTGTACTGGATGA
Source organism: Bacteroides celer (assembly GCF_002632415.2). NCBI lineage: Bacteria > Pseudomonadati > Bacteroidota > Bacteroidia > Bacteroidales > Bacteroidaceae > Bacteroides > Bacteroides celer. The sequence goes on from NZ_CP178209.1 coordinate 3,582,779, forward strand.
AATACTCCCTGAGAAGAAGCAACAGGTTGCCGGAAAGGGGGACGTACCTGTCTTTTCTACCTTTGCCCTGGCGGATGAAAACCTGCATGCGCTTGCTGTCAATATCACAAATTTGCATATTGACCAGTTCACGTAAACGCAGCCCGCAAGAATAAATCAGAGACAGCAGGGATTGGCTGCGGATATTCCCGCAGTGCCGCAAAAGGCTGATCACTTCGGACTGGGAAAGAACAACCGGAAGCTTCTTCGTGCTACGGATACGGGGGAGAGAAAAATTAAGTTCGCTAAGATGCATCGTCTTACGATAACAGCGGAGACTGTAAACCGTGTGCTTGAAATAGCTCAAACCCGGTGAAGGAGTGCGAGAGAGCAACATGCTGAAATAATCGCGGCAATCATCTTCGCTTAAGTGTTCAGGAAGTTTTTTGAAGTGAAAGCTGATAGCAGCCAACTTATGGCCATAACTTTTTATACTACCAGGAGAATACTGCTCAATAAGAAGTTGTTTGGAAAATTTTTCGTAACTTTGACCAAACCCCGAGATGGAGTCACTGGCACGCTGAATAAAATTTGCCATAGTGGAGAATGTTTATTGGTTGAACATTGGAAATATCACCACTAAAATCAGCAAAAAAAAAAGGAATCCCGCATACAGATAGCAAACTTTAGCTATTACGTATGCGGGATTTAGTACAACGGGTGGTCCCTTTTAAAGGAACCACCCGTTTCTTTTAAAGGAAAAATGCGCATTTATTACGTATTAATAATCAACTACTTACAGATTCGAAAAATTCTAAGACCGACTAACGTCCCCAAACAGTATTTAATTCAATAAATCCGTACAAGTCCACTTCTTTATTTCTCAAAAGGCCGTTGTTAGTTAACTAAAATCCAACGGAAATATCATATTTTACATTCTCTTTTCGTACCAAGAAAAAGAAAAATGGAACATTACAAAAATCCGAAACAGCGTTCATCATTTTTTAAAAGTCCGTATATTAGCAGCTTGAAGATTTGAAAGAGATAAACAGCATACTCCTTTCGAGTTTAAATAACCAAACAAGATGCCTAAAACAATATGATTAGAGAGAGAGAGAATTACCATGCATTTTTACTTCATTTTTTAGAAAGACTGAATAGCTGTGACTCTATTGAGAAAAAAATCACAGAATCACTTACGGATATTTGCGAATACTATGGTTTTAAAAGAGCATTCATTTATCAAACGGATGGATTTCGCTACTTTTATTTAAAGGAAACAATTGGCAATAACGACAATATCCTACGCCAGCGTTTTGAAATCAGTGAAATGAGCAATCAACATATTGCCCACGCAAATGGCAAAAGCAAACCTTTTTATGCTTGCAGAACCCAAAATGCTTCCTGGGATGATGTGGACATCATTGATTTTTATAGAGTCGATTCTTTACTGATCCGGCAAATTCAAGACTCCGAAGGAAAAATCATCGGATTCATCGGATTTGCAGACAGGGAGCATGCAATATCTTTCATCGATGAGGAACTGCAAATGATTCATCTCATTTTGGGATCACTCTCCAAGGAAATAGCAGTGCGTGAATATAAGGAAAGAGAAGTGCGGGCAGGCAAGACTTTAAGCAGCATCATGAATAACATGGGGGTTGACATCTATGTAAACTCTTTCGATTCTCATGATATGCTATATGCCAATGAATCCATGGCTGCCCCTTATGGAGGCATCGAACATTTTGAAGGAAAAAAATGCTGGCAGGCTCTATATAAAGATAAAACCGGAGAATGTGAGTTTTGCCCTAAAAAACATTTGATTGACGAAAACGGTCAACCGACCAAAGTCTACTCCTGGGATTACCAACGCCCGTTCGACAAATGTTGGTTCCGGGTATTCAGTGCAGCATTTGCCTGGATCGACGGACAGATTGCACACGTTATCACCAGCGTAGATATTGACCATCAGAAAATCATTGAGGAAGAACTAATAATAGCCAAAGAAAAAGCGGAAAACCTGGATCGTTTAAAATCGGCTTTCCTTGCCAATATGAGTCATGAAATCCGTACTCCGCTAAATGCAATTGTCGGCTTTGCCAGTTTGCTGGTCGAATCGGACGACAAAAAAGAACGCCAGGATTATGTCGATATCATGCAGGAAAACACTGAACTTCTTTTGCAACTGATATCCGATATTCTCGATTTATCAAAAATAGAGGCCGGAACACTCGACTTCACCATGGATCATCTGGACATCAAGAGCTTCTGTGAAGATATAATGCGCAATTATGATATAAAAGAAGATAAGCCCGTCCCCGTTTTGCTGACTCCGGACTTACCTCAATATTATATTTATACCGATAAAAAGCGGCTAATGCAGGTAATCACCAATTTCATAAACAATGCTCTCAAATTCACCAATGAAGGACAGATTACATTAGAATACCACTACAAAAAAGAGAGTAATGAAATAGAGTTTGCCGTTACGGATACAGGTATGGGAATTGCCCCCGATAAAGTAAATCAGGTATTCGATCGGTTTGTAAAACTGAACTCTTTCTCAAAAGGTACAGGTTTAGGCCTGTCTATTTGCAGAAGTATCATTGAACATCTCGGCGGCACTATCGGCGTCGAATCCGAAATGGGAACCGGTAGCCGTTTTTGGTTCACACATCCCCTCCACTTAAATCAAAGAGAAAAAACAAAAGAGATCGTTTCAAAATAGAAAATAAAAGTTGAAAATCTGATCGATTGAAACCTTTTCAAGTCTCCCCTTGTTCTTCCTTATATTGTAATAGATTAAGGTTAAAAACAAGGGGATTATTATGTTGCGACCTATAAATTATGAGTAAGGCTGCTTCATTTTTGCCACTTCCTGCAAAAAACATTACTTTTGCACCGCTATTTTAATTTTAGAATAAAATAAATACCCCAACGTCCATTTATGACTGAAGAAAAAATACATAAAGACCGTCCCGGAAACTGGTGGGCATTGAGTCCGCTACTCGTATTCCTCTGCCTCTATCTGGTGACTTCCATCCTCGTCAACGACTTTTATAAGGTGCCTATCACTGTGGCCTTTCTCGTCTCTTCCTGCTATGCCATCGCCATTACACGCGGCTTGAAACTAGACCAGCGTATCTACCAATTCTCGGTAGGAGCTGCCAATAAGAACATCCTCCTGATGATATGGATATTCATTCTTGCCGGAGCTTTTGCGCAAAGCGCCAAGCAAATGGGCGCAATCGATGCCACCGTCAATCTGACACTGCATATCCTTCCGGATAATCTCTTGCTGGCCGGCATCTTTATTGCCGCCTGTTTCATCTCTTTATCCATCGGAACCAGCGTGGGAACCATTGTCGCCCTTACTCCTGTTGCCGTAGGATTGGCAGAAAAGACGGAAATAGCACTCCCTTTTATGGTAGCTATTGTAGTAGGCGGCTCCTTTTTCGGAGATAACCTGTCTTTTATCTCCGATACCACCATTGCCTCGACAAAAACCCAAGAATGTGTAATGCGTGATAAATTCCGGGTAAACTCCATGATAGTGATTCCGGCAGCCATCATCGTACTGGGTATTTATATATTCCAGGGACTATCCATTACTGCTCCCGCCCAAACACAAACCATCGAATGGATTAAAGTGATACCTTATATAATAGTATTAGGAACAGCCGTTGCCGGCATGAATGTAATGCTCGTACTTATAATAGGTATATTGACAACCGGCATCATCGGCATCGCTACCGGCAGCTTCGGCATATTCGACTGGTTCGGTGCCATGGGAACGGGAATTACAGGCATGGGAGAATTGATTATCATCACTCTACTGGCCGGAGGTATGCTCGAAACGATCCGTTATAACGGCGGTATCGATTTCATCATCCGGAAACTTACCCGCCACGTCAATGGCAAGAGAGGTGCCGAACTAAGCATTGCCGCCCTGGTAAGCATCGCCAATTTATGTACTGCCAACAACACGATTGCCATTATCACAACCGGACCGATTGCCAAAGATATTGCCATAAAATTCCATCTCGACCGGAGGAAAACAGCCAGTATCCTCGATACTTTTTCCTGTCTGATACAAGGAATTATTCCTTATGGAGCACAGATGCTGATTGCAGCAGGACTTGCCGGCATCTCCCCTATCAGTATCATCAGCAATCTCTATTATCCGTTTGCAATGGGAGCATGCGCCCTGCTCGCTATATTGTTCCGCTATCCGAAACGGTATTCGTAAAAAAGATGCGAAATGTTTGTCAATCAAAAGAAAAGCCGTATCTTTGTGCCCGCTATTACGAGATAATAGCATAATTCAAATCAATCATTAAAAACAATTATTAAAAATGGCAACTAGAATCAGATTGCAGAGACACGGACGTAAAAGTTACGCGTTCTATTCAATTGTTATTGCAGACAGCAGAGCACCACGTGATGGTAAATTTATTGAGAAGATTGGTACTTACAACCCAAATACCGATCCTGCTACAGTAGATTTGAATTTCGACGCTGCATTGGCATGGGTACTGAAAGGTGCACAACCAAGTGACACTGTACGTAACATCCTTTCTCGTGAAGGAGTTTACATGAAGAAACATCTTCTGGGCGGTGTAGCAAAAGGCGCATTCGGAGAAGCAGAAGCAGAAGCTAAATTCGAAGCTTGGAAAAACAACAAACAGTCAGGTTTGGCTACTTTGAAAGCTAAACAAGACGAAGCTAAGAAAGCTGAAGCGAAAGCACGTCTGGAAGCAGAAAAGAAGATCAACGAAGTGAAAGCAAAAGCACTCGCTGAAAAGAAAGCTGCTACTGAAGCACCTGCAGAGGAAGTTGCAGCTCCGGCTGAAGAAGCTCCTGCAACAGAAGCTGCTGCTGAATAAATTTCAGCAGATTCCGAATAAGAAATTAGGAGAAAGCTATAATCCTCTCCGGTTCGCCGGAGGGGATTTTTTTATTACTTTATGCTATAAAACATAGCAAATAATTATTCTCTTTCAGAATAAAATGTCTTTCTTTGCATCAGCATAGTTCAGCACAGTATTACTCATTTTACAGCATGAAACGAACTGATAAAAAGGCAACATTCGGACAACAGTCGAGCAAGGTTACGCAACTAGCGGACGCACTTAGCCAGGCAATCTCCAGGAAAGAATTTCTTGAAGGAGATTCTTTGCCTTCCATCAATCAGTTGAGTGCTCAATACGGAGTATCACGCGACACCGTTTTCAAGGCTTTCCTTGATTTACGCGAACGAGGGCTGATCGATTCCACTCCCGGAAAAGGATATTACGTGACGAACCAGGTGACCAATGTTTTATTGCTGCTCGACCAATACACTCCTTTCAAAGAAGCTTTATACAACAGTTTCGTCAGACACCTGCCTATTAATTATAAGGTAGACTTATTGTTTCATCAATACAACGAACGGCTATTCAACACCATCCTCCGGGAATCCATAGGAAAATACAACAAATACATCGTGATGAATTTCGATAACGAGAAATTCAGCACAGTTCTCACTAAAATTAATCCCACTAAATTGCTACTTCTTGATTTCGGCAAATTCGAAAAAGAGAAGTATTCATATATCTGCCAGGATTTCGATGAATCTTTCTATCAGGCATTGCATTTGCTTAGGGAAAGACTGAAAAACTATCACCAACTTGTTTTTCTGTTTCCGAAAAGCCTGAAACACCCTCAAAGCAGCAAGGAATATTTCACCCGTTTCTGTCAAGAACAGGGATTTCTCTGTGAGGTTCAGGAGGACATCGAGAACCTGACAATACGCAAGGGAGTTGCCTACATAGCTATCAAGCAACAAGATGTAGTAAAAGTAGTGAAGCAAGGCAGATTGGAAGGACTGAAATGCGGAAAGGATTTCGGTCTGTTGGCATACAATGATATTCCTTCTTACGAAGTGATTGACGAAGGAATAACCTCATTGAGTATTGATTGGGAAATGATGGGAAACGAAGCAGCCAATTTCGTTCTCAATAATGTACCGGTACAAAAATTCTTGCCAACGGAAGTAAGGCTTCGAAAGTCGCTTTAATTTTTTTTGCAACACCGTCAGCACAGTTCAGCACAGATATTAATTAATCCTTTAATAGATAGAAACCATGAAAAAGTATCCGAAAATCGGGATTCGTCCCACAATCGATGGTCGCCAGGGTGGCGTTCGCGAAAGCCTTGAAGAAAAAACAATGAATCTGGCTAAAGCAGTAGCCGAGTTAATCAGCAGTAACCTGAAAAATGGTGATGGCAGCCCGGTAGAATGTGTCATTGCCGATAGTACTATCGGACGCGTAGCCGAAAGTGCCGCCTGTGCGGAAAAGTTTGAAAGAGAAGGAGTAGGTTCTACTATTACCGTTACTTCCTGCTGGTGCTACGGCGCAGAAACAATGGATATGAATCCTCATTATCCGAAAGCTGTTTGGGGATTTAACGGTACAGAACGTCCGGGGGCTGTATATTTGGCAGCGGTATTGGCAGGACATGCACAAAAAGGTCTTCCTGCATTCGGTATCTACGGACGTGATGTTCAGGATCTGGACGATAATACAATCCCTGAAGATGTATCGGAAAAGATTCTTCGTTTTGCACGCGCTGCACAGGCAGTAGCTACCATGAGAGGCAAATCTTACCTGTCAATGGGTAGTGTATCCATGGGTATCGCCGGTTCTATCGTCAATCCTGATTTCTTCCAGGAATATCTGGGGATGCGTAATGAATCAATAGACCTCACAGAAATCATCCGTCGGATGGATGAAGGCATCTATGACCACGAAGAATACGCCAAGGCAATGGCATGGACTGAAAAACATTGCAAGACCAACGAAGGTGAAGACTTTAAGAACCGTCCTGAAAAGCGTAAAACCCGTGAGCAGAAAGATGCAGACTGGGAATTCATTGTAAAGATGACAATTATCATGCGCGACCTGATGACCGGAAACCCCAAACTGAAAGAAATGGGATTCAAGGAAGAAGCTTTGGGACACAATGCTATCGCAGCCGGTTTCCAGGGACAACGTCAATGGACGGACTTTTATCCTAACGGTGACTATCCGGAAGCTTTACTCAATACTTCTTTCGACTGGAACGGCATCCGTGAAGCATTTGTGGTAGCTACCGAAAATGATGCCTGCAACGGTGTAGCCATGCTGTTCGGACATCTATTGACCAACCGCGCACAAATATTCTCCGACGTACGTACATACTGGAGCCCTGAAGCTGTAAAACGTGTAACCGGCAAAGAGTTGAGCGGTGCGGCAGCCAACGGTATCATCCACCTTATCAATTCCGGTGCAACGACTCTCGACGGTTCCGGCCAATCATTAGATGCAAAAGGTAATCCGGTTATGAAAGAACCTTGGAATCTGACGGATGCTGATGTAGAGAACTGTCTACAAGCAACAACCTGGTATCCGGCAGATCGTGACTACTTCCGTGGTGGCGGCTTCTCGTCCAACTTCCTGTCAAAAGGTGGAATGCCTGTAACCATGATGCGTCTGAACCTGATTAAAGGCTTAGGCCCTGTCCTGCAAATTGCAGAAGGATGGACAGTGGAAATCGATCCGGAAATCCATCAGAAACTCAATATGCGTACAGACCCGACATGGCCTACCACCTGGTTTGTACCGCGCTTGTGTGATAAACCGGCTTTCAAAGATGTATATTCAGTCATGAATAACTGGGGAGCCAATCATGGCGCCATCAGCTATGGACACATCGGCCAGGACTTAATCACTCTTGCTTCCATGCTCCGCATCCCGGTATGCATGCACAATGTAGAAGAAGATCAGATGTTCCGCCCGGCTGCCTGGAATGCTTTCGGCATGGACAAAGAAGGATCAGATTACAGAGCTTGTGCAACTTATGGTCCTATTTATAAATAAACAAGTTTTTTTCGTCCTGTATAAATAAATATTTTAACTTTGCCGTTCGTAGGGACGGGGTCCCCCACCCGACACATAACAAATGTCGGGATAGCCCCGCCCCCCTACAGCGACTTAAATAAGTAACACTATGATTACTAACGAACATATTGAACAGTTCATTGCACAAGCACATCGTTACGGGGATGCAAAGTTAATGCTTTGCAGCAGCGGTAACCTTTCCTGGAGAATCGGCGAAGAAGCATTGATTTCCGGTACGGGTTCCTGGGTTCCCACACTTGGCAAAGAAAAGGTTTCAATCTGCCATATTGCCAGCGGCATTCCTGCCAATGGTGTAAAACCCTCTATGGAAAGTACATTCCATTTGGGGATTCTCCGTGAACGTCCGGACGTCAATGTCGTTCTCCATTTCCAATCGGAATATGCCACTGCTGTCTCCTGCATGAAGAACAAGCCGGCAAATTTCAACGTAACAGCAGAAATTCCTTGCCATGTAGGTTCGGAAATACCTGTGATTCCGTATTATCGTCCCGGCTCACCGGAACTGGCGAAAGCCGTGGTAGAAGCCATGCAAAAGCATAACTCGGTTTTACTGACCAACCACGGACAAGTGGTGTGCGGAAAAGACTTCGACCAAGTATATGAACGGGCTACTTTTTTCGAAATGGCTTGCCGCATCATTGTTCAATCCGGCGGTGATTATTCAGTGCTCACACCGGCAGAAATTGAAGACCTGGAAATCTACGTATTAGGAAAGAAAACCAACTAATATCCAGGCATATTACCATGAAAGATACCATCAAACACACTTATTTAGCAGCAGACTTCGGAGGCGGCAGCGGGCGAATCATCGCCGGCTTTCTTCTCAACGGCAGGCTGGAATTGGAAGAGATATACCGCTTCTCCAACCGGCAGGTCAAACTAGGCAATCATATTTACTGGGACTTCCCGGCTCTGTTCGAAGATATGAAAACCGGACTAAAACTGGCTGCACAAAAAGGATATGCCGTAAAAGGTATTGGTATTGACACTTGGGGAGTGGATTTCGGACTGATTGACAAACATGGGAACCTGTTAGGAAATCCTGTCTGTTACCGGGATGCAAGAACGGAGGGAATGCCGGCAGAAGTATTCAAGTGTATGGATGAACGTCGACATTATGCCGAAACCGGTATTCAGGTGATGCCTATCAATACGCTGTTTCAACTTTACAGCATGAAGCAAAATCAAGATGCACAGTTGGAAGTTGCCCGGCAACTTTTATTCATGCCCGATCTCTTCAGTTATTTCCTGACAGGGGTAGCCAATAATGAATATTGCATCGCCTCCACCTCTGAATTACTCAACGCCAAATCACGCAACTGGTCATTCGATACCATACATAGCTTAGGTCTTCCCGAACATCTGTTCGGGAAAATCATTCTTCCCGGAACAATCAGAGGCACTCTGAAAGAGGATATTGCACGCGAAACCGGACTGGGTGCCGTAGACGTTATTGCCGTAGGTTCACATGATACAGCCAGTGCCGTAGCTGCTGTTCCTGCTGCAGAAAGTCCTATCGCTTTCCTTAGTTCCGGCACTTGGTCGCTACTGGGAGTTGAAGTGGACGAACCCATATTGACGGAAGAAGCAAGAAAAGCTCAATTCACCAATGAAGGAGGTGTAGACGGCAAAATCCGTTTCCTCCAGAATATAACAGGATTATGGATTCTGCAACGCTTGATGAGCGAGTGGAAAGCGTGTGGCGAGAAACAAGATTATGATATAATCATCCCGCAAGCAGCCGAAGCCGAGATTGATACAATCATCCCTGTAGACGACACCATATTCATGAATCCGGAAAATATGGAGAACGCGCTTATTCATTATTGCCGGAATCATGCTTTGCAAATTCCCCAAAACAAGGCAGAGACTGTACGATGTGTGCTCCAGTCATTAGCTTTCAGATATCGGCTGGCTGTGGAACAGCTCAACCGTTGCCTCCCCGCTCCAATCCGTCAGTTAAATATCATCGGAGGAGGATCACAAAATAAGTTGCTCAACCAACTGACAGCTGACGAACTCGGTATTCCTGTTTATGCAGGTCCGGTGGAAGCCACTGCAATGGGAAACATTCTAACGCAGGCAATGGCTAAAGGAGAAATTGCCAATCTTCGTGAATTGCGGGAAATTGTCACTCGCAGCGTTACACCACAAGTATATTATCCTAAAAAATAAAAGTATATGGAAACATCTAAAACCGGTTATCAGGTTCAATCTTATGACGTTCCCGTCAAACGATATTGCCAAACCCTTGATTTACGCGATTCTCCGGAACTAATCGCCGAATATCGGAAAAGACATAGCCAGGCGGAAGCATGGCCGGAAATTCTTGCCGGTATCCGGGAAATTGGCATCCTGGAAATGGAAATTTATATCCTGGGAACCCGACTGTTTATGATTGTCGAAACTCCCCTTGATTTTGACTGGGACACGGCAATGGAACGCCTGAACACCCTTCCCCGCCAACAGGAGTGGGAAGAATATATGGCTATCTTCCAACAAGCCGCACCCGGAATGAGTTCCGCAGAGAAATGGAAACCGATGGAAAGAATGTTCCATTTGTATAATACTTAAAAAAATACCAGAAACAACCATGAAACACACCAAGCAGTCCATCATTTCGAAAGATGGCATCAGTTATCTTATACCTTTTATTCTCATTACCTCCTGTTTTGCGTTATGGGGATTTGCCAATGATATTACCAATCCGATGGTAAAGGCATTCTCTAAAATCTTCCGGATGAGTGCCACCGACGGGGCATTGGTACAGGTTGCCTTCTATGGAGGCTACTTTGCAATGGCTTTCCCGGCTGCCATCTTCATCCGCAAATATTCCTACAAAGCAGGTGTTTTGTTAGGACTGGGTATGTATGCTTTCGGAGCCTTCTTATTCTTCCCCGCCAAAATGACGGGTGAGTACTATCCGTTTCTGATTGCTTATTTTATTCTGACCTGCGGATTATCTTTCCTCGAAACAAGCTGTAATCCGTATATTCTTTCCATGGGAACGGAAGAAACAGCTACCCGGCGATTGAACCTTGCACAGTCTTTCAACCCGATGGGGTCACTTCTCGGAATGTATGTAGCCATGCAGTTCATTCAAGCGAAATTGCATCCGATGTGTACCGAAGACCGCGCATTGCTTAACGACAGCGAATTTCAAGCAATCAAAGAAAGCGACCTTAGCGTCCTGATTGCTCCTTATCTTATCATCGGACTGGTTATCGTAGCGATGTTGCTTCTGATACGGTTCGTCAAGATGCCCAAAAATGGAGATCAGAACCATAAAATAGACTTTTTCCCTACACTGAAACGTATTTTCACCCAAACACGTTATCGTGAAGGTGTGATTGCCCAATTCTTCTATGTAGGTGCACAAATTATGTGCTGGACATTTATCATTCAGTATGGAACCCGTTTGTTCATGTCGCAAGGTATGGACGAGAAAAGTGCGGAAGTGTTATCACAGCAATATAATATTGTGGCAATGGTGATATTCTGTATCAGCCGTTTCATCTGTACATTCATTCTGCGCTATCTTAATGCAGGCAAATTATTGATGATTCTCGCTATCTTCGGAGGTATTTTCACATTAGGAACTATCTTCCTTCAGGACATCTACGGCATGTATTGTCTGGTAGCCATATCGGCCTGTATGTCACTAATGTTCCCTACCATCTACGGTATCGCCTTGAAAGGTATGGGAGATGATGCGAAGTTCGGAGCTGCCGGCCTTATTATGGCTATCCTGGGAGGTTCTGTTCTTCCACCGCTACAGGCAAGCATCATTGATTTGGAACAAATAGCGTGGTTACCGGCTGTCAATGTTTCATTTATTCTTCCGTTCATCTGTTTTCTTGTAATTATCGGCTACGGTTACCGCACAGTGAAAAGAAACTGGTAAAATACATATCTAAAAATAGTGACGGTATCACATTGGTATACCGTCACCATCTCACTCGAATAGTGACGCCATCCCTACTGGATAGCGTCACTATTTTTTTCCTTTTCACAGTTAAGAGTTCATAAAAACACAGAACTTGAAGTCGTTTTTTTAGTTTCCTTTTTCGCATACTAATCTTGGCTTCTTAGTATTGTTGAATTATTTACATACATTTGTCTCATACCAACAGACCTGATAAACCTATGAGCCAAAACCAAGACCCTATTCATCTAGCCCGCCAATTCGAAATTATATTTACCACGCACTATTCCGCTGTTAAATATTTCTCTATAAACTTGCTCAAATCTGAAGAGGACGCAGAAGATATCATTCAGGATGTGTTCGCTAAATTATGGACACAACCGGAGGTCTGGCTGAAAAACAAAGACATAGGCCAGTATATCTACGCCATGACTAAAAACACAACTTTCAATTTCATCAAACGCAAAAGAGTGGAACAATCCTATCAGGAACAATTATCGCAGAAATATCTAATCGAAGACTTACTAAAATCCGAAGATACTCTCGACCCTATCTATTATAAAGAAGCACTATTAATCATCCGCCTAATTCTCGACCGCCTTCCCGAACGCCGCAGAAAAGTTTTTGAAATGAGCCGCATCAACAATATGAGTAATATGGAGATAGCACAAACACTCAATATTTCCGTACGAACTGTGGAACACCAAATCTATCTGACCCTGCTCGAAATAAAAAAAACTATTTTTATTGCATTTTTCTTGTGTTTCTTTTAAGTAATCCCCCATTTTCGATTGTGCTAATAGTGTAACCACTAAAAAGAACAGCGCAAATGAGGAACTTTTTTCAGAAAATACTGATATTATTTACCGGCAATAACTATCCGGAAGCTACCCAAAATGAATTCTATCAATGGCTTGTAGATGAGGATCATGCATCCCAGAAAGAAGATGCTTTGAGAGAGCTATGGAACAAAGCGCAACGGCAAAAAAACGTGAAAGGAATGCAGAAGTCTTACGAGCGCCTGAAAAAACAGGAAGGTATTCCAACCGTACCCAAAGAGAGAAGAATTCGCCCAATACATATATGGCAATCCGCAGCCGCTATCTTATTCCTCCTGCTTGCCTCTTCGGTCTATCTATCGACTGTAGGCACAAAAGCGGAAACCGACTTGTTACAGCAATATATTCCGATAGCAGAAATGAGAAGTTTGACGCTGCCCGACGGAACAAAAGTGCAACTCAACTCGAAAAGTACACTTTTATATCCGCACGAGTTTACCGGAGATAGTCGTAGTGTATTCCTGTTAGGCGAAGCCAACTTCAAGGTTAAGCCGGACAAGAAACGTCCGTTTATCGTGAAATCCAATGATTTACAGATTACTGCGTTAGGTACGGAATTTAATGTATCTGCCTACCCTGAAAGCCAGGAAATAGCAACCACTCTCATTTCAGGCAGTATCCGTGTAGATTATAACAATCTGACAACAAGTGTCATTCTCCATCCCAACGAACAGTTTGCCTATAACAGAAACAATAAGAAATATGATCTCTCCAACCCGGATATGGACGATGTGACAGCCTGGCAACGCGGAGAACTGGTTCTGCAAAAGATGACGCTGACGGACATCATCAACGTATTGGAGCGAAAATATCCTTATACCTTTGTATATAGTATCAAGAACCTCAAAAACGACAGGTTCAGTTTTCGTTTCAAGGACAACGCACCACTCGAAGAAGTGATGGAAATCATCGTGAACGTGGTCGGACAAATGGACTATAGAATAGTAGAAGACAAGTGCTATCTGACAAGAATATAACTTTTTAACCTTATATGCCATGCAAAAAAATACCCGGAACAGAGGCCTCACTCCGTCCCGGATATGAAATCTGAATTCCCAATATTAGAGTTTACTCTACAAATTACCTCGAAATAATTTAGTCAATAACCTAATACTAAGAAAATGCTATAAATTTATAGTAGACAAGAAGACAAAGGGAAGAAGTTTTATGCTTTTTTTCTGTTTGATGCTCGCCACAACAGTTTCCCTTGCACAAAATGGTGCTAAAATCACTATTAAAAAGAATAGTATATCTGTGATTGAAGCACTGAAAGAAGTTGAAAAACAATCCGGTATGTCCGTAGGCTACAACGATTCCCAACTGAAAAACAAACCGGCCATCACCCTCAATATAGAGGCGGCTTCGTTGGAAAATGCGCTCGCTCAAATTCTCAAAGGTACAGGTTTCACCTATCAACTGAAAGAGAAATATATCATGATTATTCCGGAACAAAAGAAAGAAAGCAACCCGACCAAAAAGATCACCGGTAAGGTAGTTGATGAAAACAACGATCCCTTGATCGGAGTGAACATCAAAGTGGAAGGTACTGCCGCCGGATCTATCACAGACATCGACGGGAACTTCCTGATCGAAGCTTCCACCGGAAATACACTGACATTTACTTATATCGGTTATACTTCAGGAAGCATTAAAGTCACCAACCAGAATAATTACCGCATTCAACTGACAGCCGATACGCAACAGCTATCGGAAGTTGTAGTAACTGCTCTCGGCATCAAACGCGAGCAAAAAGCATTGAGCTACAACGTCCAGCAAATCGGAGCAGACAAGATGCCGGAAATAAAAGACGCCAACTTTATCAACAGTTTGAGCGGAAAGGCTGCCGGCGTTGTCATTAATGCTTCTTCTTCCGGTGTGGGAGGTGCCAGTAAAGTGGTGATGCGTGGTACAAAGTCTATCGAGCAAAGCAGTAATGCGCTATACGTCATTGACGGTATTCCGATGTATAACTTCGGCGGTGGAGGCGGTACTGAATTTGACTCCAAAGGTGCTACGGAAGCCATTGCGGATATTAATCCCGACGATATTGAAAGCATCTCTTTCCTGACAGGTGCGGCAGCCGCCGCAATGTATGGCAGCAACGCTGCCAACGGCGCTATTGTAGTGACTACCAAGCGGGGACAGATAGGAAAACTGTCGGCTACTTTCTCAAGCAGCATGGAATTTATGAACCCATTTGTATTGCCCAAGTTTCAGAATCGGTATGGAACCGGTACACGGGGCGATGCGGAAGGTTCTCCCATATTAAGTTGGGGGCCTAAACAGAATCCGGCCAACCAAACAGGATATGAACCCACCGACTTCTTTGATACGGGAGCGGCTTACAGCAACTCCATCACCCTCTCGACAGGTACGGACAAGAACCAAACGTTCTTTTCTGCCGCAGCAGTCAATTCAGAAGGGATGATTCCGAACAATAGGTACAACCGATATAATTTCACATTTCGCAACACGACTCATTTCCTGAATGACAAGATGAAATTGGATGTAGGAGCCAGTTATATCATACAAAATGACCGCAACATGACCAATCAGGGAGTTTATTCCAATCCATTGGTTTCGGCTTACCTGTTTCCACGCGGCGATGACTTTTCTCTAGTAAAAGCCTTCGAACGTTATGACGAAGCACGTAAAATCAATGTGGCTTACTGGCCGCAAGGTGAAGGGGATTTGCGTATGCAGAATCCTTACTGGATTGCTTACCGGAACGTCCGCACGAATGAGAAAAAGCGTTATATGCTGAATGCCGGACTGACATACGACATTTTGGACTGGCTGAATGTATCGGCACGTATCCGCGTGGATAACACCGACAATACTTATCAGCAAAAGCTATACGCAAGTACGATCTCTACACTGACCGAAGGTAGTACCCAGGAACATTACACCATCCAAAAGGTGAACGAGACACAGACGTATGCCGACTTCATGGTAAATATCAATAAACGCATTGACGACTTCACGGTAGTAGTCAATGCCGGTACTTCATTGAGCGACAACTCCAGTGATTTACTGGGTTACGGTGGTCCGATTCGCGACACGGGAGTGCCCAACGTATTCAATGTATTTGATTTGGACAATGCCAAGAAACGGGCAACACAGGAGGGTTGGGAAGAAATGACGCAGTCTATTTTTGCCAGTGCGGAAATAGGATGGAAAAGCATGCTGTACCTGACGTTGACCGGACGTAACGACTGGGCTTCCCAGTTGAAAGGCTCGAATCCTACTTCTTTCTTCTATCCATCGGTAGGTCTTTCGGCAGTAATCAGCGAAATGGTGACATTACCCAAAGCGATTGATTACCTGAAAGTACGTGGGTCATTCAGTTCTGTGGGTACCCCCTACCCGCGTTTTCTGGTACAACCGACTTACAGCTATGACCCTACCAAACAGGACTGGAACGCCAAAACCCATTATCCTATCGGCAAACTGAAACCGGAACGTACCGACTCCTGGGAAATAGGTGTGGACGGAACTTTCTTCAAGGATTTCAAAGTCAGTGGTTCATTCTACTATGCCAATACCTATAACCAGACATTCGACCCGAAAATCACCGTATCTTCCGGCTATTCGACTCTTTATGTGCAAACCGGTTATGTACGCAATCTCGGTGTCGAGGGGCTACTCTCTTACGGACATACATGGCGCGACTTCGGATGGAACAGTAACTTCACTTTCTCCTGGAATAAAAACAAAATTGTGGAGTTGGTTAAGGACTATGTGCATCCCGAAACCGGAGAAATCGTCAACAAAGACCGCCTTGAACTAAAAGGACTGGGATATACCAAATTTATCCTGAAAGAAGGAGGCACACTGGGAGACCTGTACACGAATGCCGACTTCATACGTGACGATAAAGGCTATATCCAGATAGACAAAAATGGGGATGTCGCCAAAACGGATAATCTACCTGACATCAAATTAGGCAGCGTATTTCCTAAAGCAAACCTGGCATGGAACAACAGCTTTTCTTACAAAGGTATTTATGCGGGATTCCAATTAAGCGCCCGCCTGGGAGGTATTGTTTATTCAGCCACACAGGCTGCTCTCGACCAATATGGCGTATCCGAAGCATCTGCTGCCGCCCGTGACCGTGGCGGAGTACTCGTCAACGGACGTAGCTGGGTGAACGCACAGCAGTATTACGAGATTGTAGCTACCTCAAGCGGGCTGCCGCAATATTATACATATAGTGCCACAAATCTGCGTTTGCAGGAAGCGCACATCGGATACACCATCCCCCGCAAATGGTTGGGTAATATCTGCGACATCAACGTCTCTGTAGTGGGACGTAACCTGTGGATGATTTATTGCAAAGCACCTTTCGACCCGGAAGCGATTGCCACAACAAGCAATTTCTATCAGGGAATCGACTACTTCATGATGCCCAGTACACGCAATTTTGGTTTTAATGTAAAGATTAACTTCTAAAACTATGAATACTCAAATGAAAGAATACAGAAAAGCAACCCTCCGACTGGCATACCTGCTAACGCTGATGCTATGGACGGGAAGTTGTATCGATATGGATATCAATCGTAATCCTTACGAGACAACGCAGGATGAACTGATGCGCGAAAACCATATCATCGGTTCGTCTCTAAAGAGCATGGAAGCATTGGTGGTCCCCACGCAAGAACATCTTTATCAATTTGTGGAAGCGATGTGCGGAGGAGCCTACGGGCGTTATTTTGGAGAGACGCGTGTGGGTTGGACTGAAAAATACTCGACTTATAATCCCAAGTCGGACTGGCTGAAGGCTTCGTTCTCCGATCCTATCTCGGAAATGTATCCTTCCTACCGGGATATTATCAACCGTACTAATGACCCCGTCGCACTGGCATTCGCCAAGATTCTGCGAGTCGCTATCATGCACCGGTCTACGGATATGTTCGGACCGATTCCCTATACCAAAGTATTGGGAGATAAAACGGAAGGTGACGGCCTTAGTGCTCCTTATGATTCTCAAGAGGAGGTTTATGTGGCTATGTTCAAGGAATTGGAAGAAGCAGATGAAGCTCTGAAGGAGAATCTCGGTCTAAGTGCGGAAGGATTTAAGAAACTGGATAATCTTTATTATGGAGATGTGCGGAAATGGTATAAATACCTTCACTCGTTACAGCTTCGCATGGCCATGCGTATCGTTTATGTGAAACCGGAACTGGCCAGGGAAATAGCCGAGAAAGCCGTAGCCGCAGGTGTGATAGAGAACAATGAGGACAACGCGCAACTGCATGTGGAGGAGAATCGTTCGGCTCTCTGTTTCAATGATTGGAAGGATTACCGGATAGCTGCGGAAATCGTTTCCTATATGCAGGGATATAACGATCCGCGTTTGGAAAAATACTTCACCCAGGGAAAGTATCAGGATGATACCGATTACTATGGGCTACGCATTGGTATTCTTCCCTCCAAAGTGACGGACGACGAGTTGATACAAACCTATTCCAACCGTTTGATGACTGCCAATGATACGTATATGTGGATGACTGCCGCCGAGGTCACGTTCCTTCGCGCCGAAGGTGCCCTGCGGGGATGGGCAATGAGCGGAGATGCCCAACAGCTATATGAGAAAGCGATCACCCTTTCCTTTGAGCAATGGGGCGCAAGCGGAGCAAGCGGATACTCCCAGAATAAAGCATTGGTGCCGGGGGCTTACAAAGACCCGAGAGGTACATACAGCGCCCAATCTCCGAGCAGCATCACCATTGCCTGGAACGAGGACAAGGAGAATACCCGTTTCGAAGAAAACCTGGAACGTATCATTACTCAAAAATGGATTGCCATGTTTCCTCTGGGCATTGAAGCCTGGTGCGAACATCGCCGCACAGGGTATCCTAAATTCCTTCCGATAATGGACAACAAGGGAGTGGGAATCACTAACCTGACACTGGGAATACGACGTCTCTCCTATCCTGCCGAAGAATATCAGCTGAATGCGGAAAATATGCTCGGTGCCCTGCGAAAGCTCAATGGAGAAGATAACGGCGCTACCCGCTTATGGTGGGACTGCAATCCGAATGTAAAATAATGTGGAACTTAAACCCAAGATACAATGAAACAGAATTCATTCATAAGTGTCATATTGACCGTAGCCTGCTCACTGATGTTCGTTGCCTGTAGCGACTGGACGGAACCGACACCGGTTGATTACAACCCTATATTTCCCGACGAACAAGACCCCAGCTTGCATGAAAAATACGAGCAAAGTCTGAAAGAATACAAAAACCGGAAGCATACGTTAATGTTAATACGTTTTGCCAACAATCCGGGTACGACATTGGGCGAACAGGATTTCTTGCGTTCCTTGCCCGATAGCGTAGATTTTGTGGTGCTGACCAACGCTGATAATCTGTCCGTTTATGATAAGGAAGACATATCCAAACTCAAACGGACCGGCACCAAATTTCTCTATTACAAGAATTTATCCGAATTCTACGACCAATGCGAAGAGACAGAAAACCTGGAAGAATTCAAAACGAAAATGAATGCGGCATTGAAAAACGGGGAGAGTGATGAATTTGACGGTTATTATGTGCAGTTTGGTCGTGCCGGAAGTATGATGCATGTCGATTTCTTCAATGAGGTAACGACGGCTATCCGGGAAAAACTTGCCGCTATCGGCGGTCCGAAAGCTAATAATGGAAAGTTGGTTTTCTTTGATGGCATCGTCACATTTACAGTGGATTATAGCGGAAGATACGAAGAGCCGTTCATCGATTTGGTAGACTATTTCGTGGATGGGCAAATTGTGTTGCTTGAAAGCTCACTCGAAATAAAACTGAATATGAGCCAACCTGTAGGTTTCTATGGGAAAATGCCCAAAGAGAAAGTGATAACGACAGCCACTCCTCCGACCGATGACGGTAAAACCGGTATCATCAGCCGGGAAGATTTGGATGTTATACAAACCTCGGAAGGGATGGCCTACATCATCAATCATTTCATCACAGGACTGGGTAACAATGGTCCGCTGGCAGGAGTTTCTATCTACAATGCCAATGAAGATTATCTCGCCACCGATGGGGTGACTAACTACCGCCGTATACGTGATGCTATCCAAAAACTGAACCCATCACCGATTAATTAATGAAAGGAGGAACTATGAAACGATATAAAATAATCATCTCTCTGGCTGCAATCATCTGCGGACTGATGATTGCCTGTGACAATACGGATTACAGCAATAAAGCACCATTCGACAACATGGTCTATATCAAGGAAGCCAGTAACAGCAATTCAGAAAGAGTGACTTTCCGAAATACGCTGAATGAACAGAAACGTGCCTTCAGCGCCAAGTTGACTTACCCGGCAGGAAAAGACATCGTAGTGAAGCTGAAAGCGGATCCCGGACTGATAAACGAATTCAATGCCCGGCACGGGACTGATTATGGAATGCTGGATAGTAAATATTATAACCTGTCGAACAGCGAACTGATTATCAAAGCCGAAAAGAGTGAATCATTGATTGATACGATCTATTTTAATAACCTGTTAGATCTGGAGATTGATAAAACTTATCTGGTTCCGCTCACCATCTCTGAAACGTCGGGTGGCGTTCATCTATTGAACGGTTCGAAAACATTGTTCTATCTGGTGCGCCGTTCAAGCGCTATCACGGTAGCCGCCAACCTGAAAGACAATTATCTGGAAGTGCCTACTTTCCTCAACGAAGAGAAAAATGCCTGTCTGAAAGAATTAGGTCAGATTACCATGGAAGCACTGGTATATGTAGAGGACTTTACATACAGCGGACCAAGCAATACGGCTGGTGCATCGGATATCAGTACGATCATGGGAGTAGAACAGCATTTCTTAATGCGTATAGGTGATACAAGTTTCCCACGCCAACAGTTGCAGATGCAGGGACCGGACGGAGTCAAATTCCCCGCCGCCGACAGGGCTAAGTCACTGAATGCAATGACATGGTATCATATAGCGCTGGTGTACAACGCCAAGGAACATTTTATTGCCTATTATGTGAACGGACAACTGCAAAGTCAGGATATCTCTTATGGAAAAGGAGCTACTGTGGATATCTGTGGAACGCCGGATTGCGAATTCCAGATAGGACGCTCTTATGAAGATGAGCTACGGCAACTCAACGGTAACATCGCAGAGATACGTATCTGGAACACTTGCCGTACGAAAGAGGAAATCTGGACGAATATGTATAAAGTGGAAGATCCTGAAAACGAAGAAAGCCTGCTTGCTTACTGGAAATTTAATGAAGGTGAGGGAAACATTGTCAAGGACCATTCGAAACACGGATTCGATGCAGTATCTGCCGAACCTCTTGTGTGGCCGACGGGAATCGAAATTCCACAAATCAACAAGTAATCATTCACTTTAAAGATAACCATGGACATGAAAAGAAATATAAACTTCAAAAATGTTCTCTGCATGGCTGCCATTACATTAGTAACCGGCATGCTAGGAGGCTGCGAAGATAATTCCATTGCCACTCCCGTAGGTAAATTACCTAACGAGACGGCTTTAGACAATAACTTTGGCATGCTAAAATGTGATATGACAACCAGTGACCTGGAAATCACCATGACCAATACCAAGACTCCCGATTTTGCATTCTTCTACCAAACGGTGAAGCCGGTGGCACAGGACACCCGAATCACAATGAAAATCGACCTCGACTTAGTAGACAAATACAATGAAGAACACGGTACGGAATACCGGAAAATGTCTACTATCAGCATTGAGGGCATCAGTAACAATGGTGCAATGACTATTAAGGCAGGAGATACAATGTCGGATACTATCATGGTACGCCTGAATCCGCTAGGCACATTGCATGATTATTCTTTGCTCCCTATTACCGTAGAACTACCGGAAGAAAGCGGAATTCGTCCGTCACGGGATAGTAATGAAATCTATTACAAGATTTATTATAAACGCTCTACTTATCCGTGGTTGAGCCCGATGAAGGCTGATATGAAAAAGTACAAGATGGTAGGGTTTATTGATGGCGAAAAAGTCAACGCCTCCATTGCCAAAGAATTTATCATGGTATTATATGATAATGAAACATTCGGTCCCGGACATTATGAGTTATGGGAAACGTCGTGGTATGCCTATTTATATGACATCATTAATGTGAATGCCGCAACACTGGGATATGCGAATGGAAAAGTGACTCTGAACCAATCAGCCAATTTCAAAAAGCAATTAAGCAATATGTCGTCACTCTCCAGCTATGGTATAAAGCGTTGCGTCACCCTTAAAGCAGAAGGGACCGGCTTGGGATTCTGCAACCTGACAGATGAGCAGATTACAGCCTTTGTAGCGGAAGTCAAGAAGCTCGCCAACTACCGTGTAGATGGCATTAATCTCATGGACGAAGGTGCCGAATATGGTATAAACGGACATCCGGCTGCCAATGCGACCTCGTATCCGAAGCTCATCAAAGCACTACGGGAATCTTTAGGCAAGACCAAACTGATTACAGTTACCATAACGGGTGATCCGGCCGGTTCACTAGCCTCCGAGGCTGCGGGTATCAGAGCAGGTGAATATATTGATTATGCCTGGACATGGGTAAATACCAAAATTATGAATCCATGGGAGGATAGCTCGATTGAAAAACCAATAGCAGGACTGGACAAATCTCAATATGGCGGTTTCAGCACCGACGAATATACGTTCGATTATGAAAATGACGAATCGTATCCGGAAACGTTACGAGAAAAGTTATATGACAAAGGTCTTGGCAAACTTTACATAATGCGTAATATCCCTTTCTGGTCGGACGCACTGGAAGCAACACCATATCATGCTAACATAAATGCAGGGGCAGCAGCCTTTTATAGAGTGGAAGGAGGCCATAAATATGAACCGGACATCAACTATTTGCATAATGGTAAATACAAGGATATGAAAGGGGATAAAAACTATTACGAGATGTAGAATTATCAATTAAACAGGGGAGGAAAAACAAATCCTTTCCTTACTAACAGGAGCTTATGCGCCTATTATCAGTAAAATAATATAACCGGAATTTTAACCATCTATTTGGTTAAAGTTCCGGTTTCACTATTTCCACCAAATATCATCAATTAAAATAATACAAAAACACAACACTTATCACCTACAAAACAACACCAAACAATAACAATACACCATTTGCCAATAACTCATCATTTATTTATTATACCAAATCATTACTTTTACTCCGCAAAAACAAACTATATTTCAATAAAGAAAATATGTTTACTTTACCTTAGGAATTACATATGAAAAAGCATATTGTGATACTGATAGCCCCAAAAGATTACAGTATCAAATACAAGATACGCCCACCACCGTCAAAGAATCTCTATTTAGTATTATATATTCAGAAAAAATGATCTATTAATTATTGTCACTTGGAGGAAATAGATATTCCTTAAAGAATGATTCAAGACGTAAGGATTTAAATCTGCATACGGAACTCGCTTTCTTAATATTGACCTTCAAAGAACAAATAATTTTGAGATTAGACTGTTTGAGTTTAGTAATGCCCTAAATCACACTCGTTGTGCATTTTCTCATCCCCCCTCAACTAAAAAGGAACAGAGGTATACAGTCCAAGTGACTTCAACAAAAAATAAATATGAAATACTTAATGATAACGTCACTATTTGTCTCTATTATAGATGCAAATATCTTTCACTAGTCTCACTTCTTCTTACTACTTACAGCCGGAGGAATTTCATTATATTGGCTCTTATCTCATTTTCTTACCCTCCATAAGGAAATCAAAATCTTAAAAGAAGAGCACCAATATTTCATGGATTCTTTTCAAAGCATTCGCAACCCTATCACACTCGTTCATACCCCTCTAAGAGCTGCTTGTGATGATAGTTGCCCCGAAGACATAAAGAAAATGTTATCACTAGTCATTCGTAATATAGACTGTCTTGATGAACACCTAACCAAATTAATGAATCTGCGACATCTGCTTATCTACTCCAAACAGATGGATATTGCCGAATATGAACTGGGAAACTTCATTAATAACAGAGTCCATTCATTGAAAAATTTCGCTACGGACAAGCGGATTAAGTTAGAAATAAAAACAGAGTTTAATTATGCCAGCGTTTGGTTCGATCAAAGTAAAATCTCTCCCATCATTGATAAATTCATAAAAAACGCAATAGAACATTCGAAACCTGAAGATAAAAGGATTATCTTTTCAATTTCTTCTAATTCCGAACACTGGGAACTTAAAACGTTCGATACCAACAAGGGCAAATTGCTAACATGTTATAGGCACCAAAAGTATCACTTGATTAAACCTAAACATAAATCAGGGTTCAAATATGCATTTGCCAAAAGTGTACTCTGCAAAAAATTAATGAAACTATGTGATGGGAATATTCTTATCAATCATTCAACCCACACTGTCTCACTAAGATTTCCTACAACAAATTCAGAAAGAAAGGTATCCGGATATAATATCATACACTCCGCAAAAAAGTCGGAAGAAAGAAAGACTGATACTTCATTGGGTAAGATTGCTCATAAAAAAAGTTCAATCAAGCCTACTGTTGTTCTCGCTGACAGTAATGAAGAATTCAAGTCTTATTTGGAAGAATGTTTATCAAAGGATTTTGATGTGAAAAGTTTCGGGAATGGCTCTGAAGCTTTAGAATGTATAAAAGAGAAATATCCTGATTTAGTGATTTGCGACCTTATGCTGCATGGAATGTATGGCTATGAACTGTCATCAAGACTAAAGACATCAGGAGAAACATCCGTTATTCCTATCATCCTTTACGGTTCACGTATAGATATAGGACAACGCAACAAAAGAGAAAGTTCCCTGGCCGACATCTTTTTATATGTGCCTTTCCACATCGAAGATTTAAAGATAGAAATGAATGTACTTATCAAAAACAACCGTTCTCTAAGAAGATCATTCTTGCAGACAGTTTTCGGAAAGCAGTTCTTGGAAAAGGAAGAAGAGAAAGTTTTAGATGATAGTAATTACACATTCATCAATCAAGTAAAAGAATTTATTCTAAAAAATATAGATAAGGAAAATCTGACGATAGATGAAATTGCCTCTGAACTGTATATGAGCAGAACTGCTTTCTTTAATAAATGGAAAGCACTGACGGGAGAAGCACCGAAGTATTTTATTTATCGTATTCGTATGGAAAAAGCACGTGAGTTATTGGAGAGTGGAAAATACTCTGTCCAGGTTATTCCTGAAATGATTGGATTGAAAAATCTTAAGAATTTCCGCCATAAATACAAAGAGTATTTCGGGATAACTCCAAGCAAGTCCATTACGAAAAAGCTATAAAATAAAAAGAATCTTTTATAATTGAAGATCCCATGAACAGGGATCTTCATGGCAATACTCATATAAAAAAAATATTCTATTTTTATTTCCTTATGCAGTATTTCACAAGTACCGGCATTTACTTTATGTACGTACACCTTAATTTTGAAAATTAATAATCTAATTAAAAACAGTATGAAAATTATAACTGAAATAAAAAAAGCTTGTTGTTTTAATCGTTTTGCTTTCTTAGTAATGTCATTAGGCCTGATAGCCACTTTTACAGCATGTAGTAGTGATGACGATTCTGATATTCCCGTATATTCACTTAAAGATGTGGAAGGTAATTATTCCGGTAATATGCTAACAGAAACTGCTCCATCCGTCAATCCACAAAACTATTCCTCCAAAGAAGAACAGCCGCAAGGAGCCACAGTTACCGCTGAAGTTAAGGACAATCAGATTATGATAAAAAAACTTCCGGTAGATGATCTGATTAAAAGTATTGTCGGTGAAGAAATAGGCGAAATTATCATTGAGACTTTGGGTGATATCAATTACAACATTCCTTATACTGCAGCCTTTAATGATGATAGCAAAGGCTCCATTCTACTTCAATTAAAACCTGAACCTTTGGAAATAAAATACACGATCCCTACCCAAGTACAAACAGAGGGAGAGGAAGCTCCTCAAATTACTGTAAAAGTAACCATAGAAGCGGAAGAAAAGGGTCAATATACATATAAAGATAAAAAACTCACCTTTGTAATCAAAGCCACCCAAGTGGAAGTAGAAGGAGAGCCGCTTGAAAACTTTTCGGTTACCACATTCAGTTTCGACATGGTCAAAAAGTAACTGATCGGATAAACTTTCCCAACGTATTTTCATTATGATGGGAATTACCTCGAAAAAGAGTATGCCTGCACACAGCGCGCATACTCTTTTTTTATACCTTTGCGAAATAACGTGCGATATGAAAATGACTACAACTGAAAACATCCGGAAAGAATTACAAGCATTAGCAGATTCCAAATATCAGGAATTTCATTCTTCCCTCCTCCCGGGAGCAAACAACATTCTCGGCGTACGCATCCCCCAACTGCGGACAATGGCCAAAGAAATTATTAAGAAAGAAGACTGGCGTACATTTGTCAAATCAACCGATACGATTTATTATGAAGAAACAATGCTTCAGGGAATGATTATCGGACTGGCAAAAATGGAACTTGAAGAACAAATGAAATACGTAACGATGTTCATTCCCCGTATAGATAATTGGGCTGTATGCGACATATTCTGCAGTGAACTGAAAACTTCTGTGAAAAAAGGAAAAGAAAACGTATGGCAATTTATCCAACCCTATCTGAAATCCTCTAAAGAATTTGAAATACGTTTCGGAATTGTGATGCTTTTCCATTATGTAGATGACGCGCATATCGATTCGTTACTGAAATATGCCGACTCATTCAATCATGATGCATATTATGCACGCATGGCTATGGCATGGATGATATCATTGTGTTTTATCAAATTTCCCCAAAAGACAATGGAGTATCTGAAACATAGCACACTGGATAACTGGACTTACAACAAGGCACTGCAAAAAACAATTGAGTCATTCCGGGTAGATAAGGACACCAAGGACATTCTCCGAGAAATGAAAAGACGATAAATACCAAGCACGGCGAACATCCTGCCATCAGCATTCTGTTCACCGTGCTTCTTATTTCTTACCGTAGATACCGCTTTTATTTTCCACCTAATTTATTTTTTGTTTGCAATCCGGAGAAACACTAATTCCTCCTGACCTTTTTCCTTCTGCTTCTACGTCTTTGTTGTTTCTGACGATTATAACGCTGCCACTTCTTATAAATCATCCAACCACTCATCAATGCAACAACGACGAAAATAAGAATAGTGATACCCACTCCCAAATTATCTCCTTTAATACGCGACCAAATATCAAGAACTTCTTTTGTCTTATCGCCAAAATCACGAATCATGGCACATCGTTCCACCACCTTACGATCCGGATATTGTATTTTATCAATCTGCACGCTGTCTGCACCCGGTCCGAAAAAGTAACTTAAATCGGAATAATAATGAAGAGTGGTGTCTATCTTCTCTTCCAGTATTTCGGGAGTAGCTATGGAACTTACATATCCGCAGAAATCCATATTCCGCAAGGCTATATCCGGACGACACATAAAGTTGATAAAATAACTAGCCGCTTCCGGATTCCTGGCATATTTCGGGATCACCCAACCGTCATACCAGATATTACTTCCTTCTTCGGGAACTTCATAATCCAAATCCACTCCTACCGCATTGGCCTCTTCAATCGCCCAGATTGCATCACCGCTCCAAGTCATATTCAGCCAAGCTTTATTTTTCGTCATCATTTCCTTGCCAAAGTCCGCTTCCCAGCCAGCAATGTTCGGTTTCAAGGCTTTTAAGTATTTTTCAGCCAACTCCATCGCACGTGGAGAATAGTCGTTCATCAACTCTTCCACTGTTACCGTTCCCTCCTTCAGTTCCTTTGCATGCGCATAAATCACGGCTGTTCCATAAGCATCACGATAACTATCCTTCATCAGGATCTTTCCGGCATACTTTTTATTCCAAAGGCAATCCCAGGACAGGGCTACCGAATCGGGCACATAAGCCCGGTTATACAGAATACCTGCCGTCCCCCACATATAACATACAGCATAGCGGCTGGCTTTTTCACCCGGCTGACTCAATTTATTAATCTGCTTACGAATAAATGGAGCCACATTATTCATGTAATTGGGAGAATGTGCGAAATTCGTGTCGATAGGTAGCAACAAATGCTTCTTCAGCATACGCTCGATGATGTATTCCGAAGGACAAACAACATCAAAATCTTCATGCCCCTTTTCAATTTTCGTCAACATGATTTCGTTGATATCGAATGTCTGGTAAACGATACGGATATTCTCACCGGTCTGTTCTTTATAATATGCCTGGAAATCCTCAAGTACACCTTCGCCGATGTAATCCGCCCAGTTGTAGATTTTAAGAACCCGCTCACGAGGTTCACCGGAATTATAACACCCGGTCAAAGCCAATAAGAGCAGGATAGCAGGAATTATTCTTTTCATATTATTTACGTAGTAGCACATTTGATAGTCTATTAATCTTTTTTCTTCGTTTTTCCTGCCCGGTAATTGATTACAACCAATAACGCCAGTACCACGACAAAAATGATAGCCGAAAGCGGGCGAAGTTCCGGGGTCAAACCTCCCTTGCGGGCATCGGCGTAGATATAAGTAGAAAGCGTTTCCAAACCTTGATTACCGATAGTGAATACAGTTACGGCAAAATCATCAATGGATAGTGTCAGTGCAAGCATAAAGCCGCTAATCATTCCCGGACGAATCTCCGGAATTATGACTTTCCACAAGGCCTGCATAGGAGTAGCTCCTAAATCGAGGGCAGCTTCATAAATATTCGGATTCATCTGCTTCAAACGGGGCAATACACTTAAAACAACGTACGGGGTACAAAAAGTAATATGAGCAAGCACTACGGTTGTGTAGCCTTGTGTGATCCCCAGAGATACAAACAAAAGGAACAAGGATATACCGGTGATAATATCACCATTCAGAATAGGAATGCTGTTCACAAATCCGATCGCTTTGCGTGAACGGGCTTTCAGATTGAATATACCGATAGCAGCGATGCTTCCTAATAACGTAGATGCTGTTGCAGCCAATAGAGCGATAGTGATTGTATTAATCAATGCATTCATCAAAGAATGATGAGCACCGGTAGTGAATAACGAAGAATAAAGTTTGGTAGAAAATCCCGTCCAGTTACCCAACACTTTCGCCTCTGTAAATGAGTAGATCACAATAATCACGATCGGAGAATAAAGCAAGAGCAGCAATATCCACAAATAAGTCTGTGCAAATATCTTCTTTACCATAGCCCGCCTCCTTCATTTGAGTTTTCCTTATCATCGGTGCTGAACAGGGAAGTAGCAGCTATCAATAGCAACATAATGAGCGAAAGTGCCGCTCCATAGTTCCACATACTGTTATTGATATTTTCCTGAATCGTCGTACCAAAGAGTTTGATGTTATTCATCGTCAGCAACTCGGCAATGGCAAATGTTGATATGGTCGGCATGAACACCATCATGATACCACTCATCACCCCCGGCATGGAAAGCGGAAGGACTGCTTTCAGAAAGACTTGCACAGGATTGGCTCCCAAGTCTTGCGCCGCCTCGATATAGCTATGATCCATCTTCTGCAAAGTATTGTAGATAGGATAAATCATGAAAGGGATAAAGTTGTATACCATACCGAATATCAACGCTCCCTCGCCCAACGGCACACTGAAAAAGTCGAATAAGGCAACAGTGGCAAGGGTACGCACCAGAATATTTACCCACATCGGCAAAATAAACAGTACGACCATCGTCTTGGAACGGTTCAGCTTGCTGTTACTCAATATCCAGGCAGCAGGATAACCCAATAAAATACAAACAAGGGTGGTAATAATGGCAATACCAATCGAATAGACAAAGGTATTGATTGCTTCGGGATGTTCGAAGAACTTCTGAAAATTGGCGAGTGTCAAATGGCCGCTATCATCGGTAAAGGCATATACGACAATTAAGAACAACGGTATAATCACAAAGATCGCCGAAAAAATAATGTAAGGGAGAGTCCAACTCTTACGTGATGACAAAAAGACTATAAACCTCTTATTCACTTCCTTTCCTGTTAATCGGTTATTTTAACTATACGAATAGCATCTGGAGGGATGGTAATACCTACACGGTCACCGTCATCCCATACATCGTTCGTATCTACAAATACATTCTCGTCCCAATCTGACAATACAGTCAGATGATAATGGTCACCCTTGTAAAGGATGAATTTCACCTCGCCCGTCAGCGTTCCGTCTTCTTCATTATCCTGAAGAATCACTTTTTCAAAGTCTACTTCCACTTTGACATTCGTATCGAAAGCGATTCCTTCCACCGGAACACATTCAAAGTTACAGCCCAGGAATTCCACATGAGTAGCATCCAGCAATTTTCCTTCGAACGTATTGCAAACACGCTCTTTCTTCATGATATGGATATCGAAAGGCTTTACTAACAGACCGACTTCCGCCCCTACTTCAAAATGGTGGTAATCCTGCACCAGAAATTCATATCCACCGCACATCACCGTCATTTCATAATGCACCCCTTTAAAAATAGAAGTCTCCACCACTCCTACCAACTGTGCCATTTCCGAAACAGGGAAAATATAAAGATCCTCCGGACGGATGACTACGTCTACGGGAACATTCTCGCCAAATCCTTCATCCACACATTCAAACTCCGTACCGCAGAAACGTACGAGTTTATCATGAATCATGGTACCGTTGAGGATATTACTTTCTCCGATAAAGTCTGCTACAAAAGCATTGATAGGTTCATTATAAATATCAATCGGCGTACCGATCTGCTGAATCTTTCCCTCACTCATCACGACAATCGTATCACTTAGCGTAAGTGCCTCTTCCTGGTCGTGAGTGACATAAACAAACGTAATTCCCAAAGATTTATGCATTTCTTTGAGCTCCATTTGCATATCCTTACGCATTTTCAGATCGAGCGCTGCCAGCGGTTCATCCAACAACAACACTTCCGGCTCATTCACGATGGCGCGGGCAATAGCTACACGTTGTTGCTGACCACCGGAAAGAGAATCCACATCGCGGTATTCATAATCCGTCATGCCTACCATTTTCAAAGCAGCTTTCACCTTCTTCTCAATGGTCTGTTTCGGTGTTTTTTTCAGTTTCAGGCCGAAAGCGATGTTATCATACACATTCAAGTGCGGGAACAAGGCATATTTCTGAAATACCGTATTCACCGGACGCTTATGGGGAGGAGTTTGTGTTATTTCCATCCCCGAAATTCGGATTTCGCCTTCCGAAGCTGTCTGAAAACCAGCAATGAGACGCAACAACGTGGTTTTACCGCAACCGGAAGGACCAAGGATAGTCACAAACTCGCCCTTTTTCACGTTCAGAGTCACATCATCCAATGCTGTTTTATCGCCAAAGTACTTCGATACATGGCTCACCTCAATGATGGATTTATCTTCTTGCATATTCATACTAAAGTTTGGGCTGCAAAGGTACACATTTCTGCGGTTTCCACCTACGTGTTAATCTAATATAACAGTGTTTTTCGATGCCCGACAGAAAAAAAATCTATCTTTGCATAAATATTTATTCACCAATTTTACAAAAGCATGAAAAAGTTTACTTATTTAGTTATTGCAACGGCAGCGTTAAGCATGGTAGCTTGTACTGGCGGAAAAGCCGGATACACTATTACAGGCACAGTAGAAGGTGCAAGCGATGGTGACACCGTTTATCTTCAGGAAGCCAATGGTAGAAATCTGACCAAACTAGATACAGCCGTTATCACCAAAGGTACTTTTACCTTTGAAGGCACACAAGACTCTGTGGTTAGCCGTTATGTCACTTGTGAAGTGAACGGAGAACCGTTGATGATCGACTTCTTCCTGGAAAACGGAAAAATCAACGTTGCCCTGACCAAGGATAATGACGCTGTTACCGGTACTCCCAACAACGATGCATACCAGGAAATCAGAGCTCAAATCAATGACATCAGCAAAAAAATGAATGCCATTTATGAGGCAATGGGTAATACATCTTTAAGTGATGAGCAGAAAGAGGCCAAACAAAAAGAAGGTGCTCAGCTGGAAGAACAATATGACAAAGCAATCAAAGAAGGCGTACAAAAGAATATCACCAACCCGGTTGGAGTATTCTTGTTTAAACAAACTTTCTACAATAACTCTACGGACGAAAATGAAGCTTTGTTGCAACAAATTCCTGCGAATTTCCAGAATGACGAAACAATCGTAAGAATCAAAGAGATGACTGACAAGCAGAAAAAGACTGCTGTAGGTACTCAATTTGTTGATTTCGAAATGCAGACTCCGGAAGGAAAGACAGTGAAATTGTCTGATTATGTAGGCAAAGGAAAAGTGGTATTGGTTGACTTCTGGGCTAGCTGGTGCGGTCCTTGCCGTCGCGAAATGCCTAACCTGGTAGAAACATACGCTAAGTACAAAGGCAAAAACTTCGAAATCGTAGGTGTATCTCTCGATCAGGATGGTGCTGCATGGAAAGAAGCAATCAAGAAACTAGACATGACTTGGCCGCAAATGTCCGACCTGAAATTCTGGCAAAGTGAAGGTGCACAGCTTTATGCTGTAAACAGCATTCCTCACACTGTATTGATCGATGGTAGCGGTAAGATTATTGCTCGCGGTCTGCACGGAGAAGAACTTCAAGCTAAAATTGCAGAAGCTGTTAAATAACAGATCCAAAGAAAGGCTTTTCC
Source organism: Bacteroides celer (assembly GCF_002632415.2). Taxonomy (NCBI): domain Bacteria; kingdom Pseudomonadati; phylum Bacteroidota; class Bacteroidia; order Bacteroidales; family Bacteroidaceae; genus Bacteroides; species Bacteroides celer. The sequence goes on from NZ_CP178209.1 coordinate 3,615,183, forward strand.
AAAGGCCTTGAAATTTATACAAGACTGTCTCAAATAGAAAATGAGACAGTCTTTTTTATTTGCGAGACTTTACGCCCCACTCTCCAAACAGATAAAAAATTCAGCCCCTGTCATTCTCAAAGAATACAGGGGCTGAATGTATGTATGAAAGTGAGGGAGATATACTCCCCTACTTTTACTCAAGCAATTAGATAAACCAACGTACGTAGCAGAAGTCCTGACGGTGTGGAAGTTCCGGATTCTTCGGGAACATACGGTAAGACACCTTGAAACTACCTGCATTTGACAAGCTGTGTTTAACCTGGAATGTATACAAGTCGCCTTCTTTCTTGACTACACTGAACGGTTCTACAGAATAAACATGTTGTTTTCCGTCTGCAGTTGTGTAAGTAGTAACCAATTCAAGTCCCACTGCATCATTCAAGCCTTTTTCATCGATAACGTAAGTAATAGTATATTCTTTTCCGCTTTCGATATCACCATTCTTCAGCTCTTCTACCTTGTCACAAGATACGATTTCAATAGAATCCCATTTAGCAACCACATCTTCTTTCCAAGCTGCGATTTCTTTTGCTTTTGCATTATCGTTAGCAGCCAAAGTCTGGAAACGTTTTGCCAGTTTGCAATAGAACTTGCTATAGTAATCATCCAACTGACGCTTCATGGTATAATGAGGAGCAATCTGTGCGATAGAATTCTTCACCACTTTGATCCAGCCTTCAGAATATCCCTTCTTATTACGTGCATAATACAACGGAAGGATTTCAGTTTCAAGAATACTGTAAATAGTAGCAGCATCCAGCTGATCCTGATGTTCCTGATTCTGGTAAGTACGTTTTTCAGTCAACGCCCAACCTGCACCTTCACGGTAACCTTCCAGCCACCATCCGTCTAATACGGAGAAATTGACAACACCGTTCATCAAAGCTTTTTCACCAGATGTACCGGATGCTTCCAACGGACGAGTCGGAGTATTCAACCAGATATCAACGCCGGAAACCAGACGACGAGCCAGTTGCATATCGTAATTCTCGAGGAAGATAATCTTACCCAGGAATTCCGGACGACGAGAGATTTCAATGATACGCTTAATCAAGCCCTGGCCTGCTCCATCGTGCGGGTGAGCTTTACCTGTAAACAGGAATTGTACCGGATAATCAGGATTGTTCACGATCTTAGAAAGACGATCCAAGTCGGTGAACAGCAAGTGTGCACGTTTGTAAGTAGCAAAACGACGGCCGAAACCAATCAGCAATGCGTTCGGATTGATCTTATCCATCAGTGAAACGATACGAGAAGGATCTCCCTGGTTCTTCAACCATGTATCGCGGAATGACTTACGGATATAGTCAACCAACTTATTCTTCATAGTCATACGAGTCTTCCAAATCTCTTCATCGGGCACATTGTAGATAGCTTCCCAAATCTTAGGATTAGACTGATCGAACCAGAAGTTTTCGTTGAAATATTTAAAGTATAATTCTTTCCATTCTGTTGCACTCCAAGTTGGGAAGTGAACACCATTCGTTACATATCCTACGTGGCTTTCTTCCGGGAAATAACCTTTCCAGATAGAAGAGAACATTTCTTGAGAAACTTTTCCGTGCAGCCAGCTTACACCGTTCACTTCCTGTGAAGTGTTACAAGCAAAAACAGACATACAGAAACGTTCGCCCTTGTCGCCCGGATTGTTACGTCCTAGATCCATCAAGTCATCCCATGAGATACCCATTCTGGAAGGATAACCACCCATATATTTGCCGAACAAACCTTCGTCAAAATAGTCGTGACCTGCAGGCACCGGAGTATGAACAGTATAAAGAGAAGAAGCGCGAACCAACTCAATAGCCTGGTCGAAAGTCAATCCAGTAGCTACATAGTCGCAGATACGCTGAACATTAATCAATGCAGCATGTCCTTCATTACAGTGATAAACATCTTTCTTGATACCCAGAGCTTTCAGAGTCAGGATACCACCGATACCCAACAAGATTTCCTGTTTCAAACGGTTTTCCCAGTCGCCACCATAAAGCTGGTGAGTGATAGGACGGTCGAATTCGCTGTTCATTTCATTGTCTGTGTCAAGCAGATACAAAGAAATACGTCCAACATTCACACGCCACACGTTTGCATGAACATAATAATCAAGATAAGGAACATCTACCACCAACGGCTGACCGTGGGCATCCATTACGCGTTCAATAGGAAGTTGACCGAAGTTTTGTGCCTCGTAGTTGGCAATCTGCTGTCCATCCATAGACAACGTTTGAGTAAAGTAGCCGTAACGATACAAGAAACCTACCGCACACAAATCAACATTGCTGTCGGAAGCCTCTTTCAGATAGTCACCAGCCAATACGCCCAGACCACCGGAATATATTTTCAGGACGCTGCTCAAGCCATATTCCATGCTGAAATAAGCTATAGATGGGCGTTGCTCATCCGGCTTCACATCCATGTAATCTCTGAATTTCGTATAAACTTCATTCATTCTTCTTAGAATCACCTTGTCTTTTGCCAGCGCTTCCAGCTTCTCATAGCTCATACGTTCCAACAACAGTACTGGATTCTGTCCACATTCTTTCCATAGTTCCGGATCTAGATCTCTAAACAGTTCAGTCGCTTCAAAATTCCATGCCCACCAAATGTTGCGTGCGATTTCAGACAACTTCTCCAACTCTTCCGGTATACGTGATTTCACAGTAACCTCTTTCCAGTTGGGAGTATTCACATTACTAACTTTGATTTTCATAATGTTTTCGTTTACTTATTGATAAATAATTTCTTTCTTAACTCAACTGACGTATCCTTGCCTTACGCAAAGCGATATCATAAGCTTCATAATAATATTGTATAAAGTGCTTCCATAAAGCCTGCTCTGCAACTTCAGCAGCACGCTTACGGATTTCCTTCACTTCTTTCTCTGTCTTATCCGCAAATAACGTAATCGTATCTTTGATACCATCCGCCACTTCCGAATAATTATAGTCCGAACGATGCAACACTTCCACTCCATCATTAATGCCATGCTGGTTCTTCAGGCTGTTTACCCAAAGTCCGAACCCAGCCAGATCCGTAGTGATTGTCGGCACATGGAAAGCTACACTTTCCAGCGGAGTATATCCCCACGGTTCGTAATAAGAAGCATAGACACTCAAATCCTGCCCCAGCAATATATCATAATATTCTTTATTCATGATACCATCACGACCATCCAGATAACAAGGAACAAAAATCACCTTTACCTTATCTTCCGGACGATTGCCCATTCCCAGATATTTCAACATGTCCAACACCTGGTCATGAGTCATATTATGCAGCCAATGAGTGATAAACGGTACTTCGAGGGGAGTGTCGAACTTATCTTTGCTCTTCAAACGTGCCTGCAAATCCTCGCGAGGCTCTCCCACCCAACCGGGTACATTGATGAATGCCAACACATTCTTATGCAGTTTCTTATCCCTGTTCAAACGGTTTAATGATTCCAGAAAAACATCAATACCTTTATTCTTGAACTCGTATCGTCCACTGGTTCCGACAATTAACGTATCATCACCCAGATTTGTTCCCAATAACTTATTGGCTACATTCAGCATCAAGGCACGTGCACGTTTACGCTTGCCGGCAAATGTGCTTCCTTTCGACACAAAATCATCTTCAAAACCGTTCATCAGAACAACATCTGCCGGTTTATCCAGTAATTCCTTGCATTCATTATTGGTTATTTCACTCACCGTAGTAAAACAATCTACATAGTGTGCAGTCTGTTTCTCAATCGAGTGTTTCGATTGCATGTTCAGTTCCTGCGCCATCTGGTCGCCATTGTAAGCAAACAGATAATCATACAACGGCTTATTATTGCCGGCAATGGAACGACCGATAGACGTAGCATGGGTCGTAAAAATAGTAGCAACCTCCGGCACAGCTTCCTGTACATAAAGTGCTCCCATTCCAGTCATCCATTCATGTGCCTGATATACCACCTTATCCGTTTCCGTCAGGTTGTAGCGATAGAAACTCTCCACCACTCTTCCTGCGGCATAGGAAAACATAGAAGCCTCGTCGTAATCGCCATAGGCGTGCAACGAATCTACTTGATAACGATTCCACATTTCTGTGTATATATCGTCTTTCTTTTCAAAAAAAGGTTGGAAATCAACAAGAATGACTATGGGTTCACCGGGGATATTCCATCGTCCCACACGGACAGAAAGTTCGTCTTTCTCAAGCGCATGCTCTTTCCAGGCAGCACATAGGTTATCCGACTCGATGAATAGAGGGTTTTCTTTTCCTTGCCACACATCAGGACCTATGAAAAAAATTCTGTCGCGGAATTTTTCCTGTAATGTATTTGCCCGTGTCGACAAGACGGTATATATACCTCCCACTTTATTACATACTTCCCAGCTGGACTCGAAGATATAATCGGGGGTTAATAAATCTTTTACCATATAATATATTAAAACTCTTTTTAGTATGCGAGTGCAAAAGTACACATTATTCTTTGAAAAATAATACTTTATGCGAAAAATATGAGTTAAGAAGAGGAAAGAAACGTTGCCCTATAATGAAAAAAGAATATCCCCTTGCACATGCAAAGCAGCATGTACAAGGGGATTGAAAGTCCTTTATAGGAAATATTCTTGCTAAAAATTATGCAACAAGTGCGCTACCAATCAAGAAGGTTGCAGCCAAAGCAACGATTGCATAGAGTTCGGGGAATACGGCAAGAATCAACGTATTGCTAAATACATTGTGTCCCTGTCCGATTGCTGCGATACCATTTGCACAAACTTGTCCCTGACGGATAGCGGAGAATAAAGCAACCAATCCCAGAGCAATACCTGCACCAAGCACTGCTGATGCCTGGATAGGTGTAATTTCAGGAGTCAAAATACCGAAGATTGTCTGAAACATGAAATAACCTGCAAAACCATAAAGACCCTGTGTACCCGGAAGAGCTGTCAATACCAGGAAGTTACCGAATGCACTATCATTCTTCTTCAATGCTCCGATAGCAGCATTACCTGCAATAGTTACTCCGTAAGCACTACCGATGCCCGACAAACCAACCATAATCGCGATGCCAATGTAGGCGATAAACAAATTCATTTCCATAATCTTATTCTATTTTTTATTGTTTAATTCTTAAAATATTAATTCTCAATTTCTAATTCTTAATCTTCAAATTTTCAATTTCTGAACGGTTTGTACTCTTTACCGCCTCCTTCATATCCGGAGTTCTTGAAGAACTCAACGAACGTCAGACGCATCGGGTGAACCATTGCACCCAGCACATTCATAAAGATATTGATGGCATGACCGATAACGAAAATCAGTACCATAACAATCGGGCCTGCTATTACATTATCCGGACTCATACCTACTGCCAGGCTGTTGAATACTCCCGCCAAAATACCTCCGGAAAGTCCGAGGGCAAACAGACGAACGTAAGACAATACATCGCCAAGCAAACCGGTGACCATATTATATGAATCCCACAATCCCAGTCCGATATTCAGGAAAACATTCTTTCCCGGACTGTTATAAAGGAAGATCATAGCAGCCGAAACACCCAGAATAACCAAATGCACTGTACTTCCCATCGGCATTACCTCCGGCAACAAAGCCGAAACTGCCATGGAAACCAGCAGGATGATCCATCCGATAGTTGCCACTGCATATTTGAAGCCAAACTGAATGGTCTGATTCACCGCCTTCAACACCATACCGAATAGTATCTGAATAGCTCCCAATATCAACGATAATTGGAACATATCATTGTTATCCATCAAGACGGCATGTTTCAGACGTTGAACAATCGGCCAGTTCAAATCGTAGATATTCGCTCCGAAGAACGTACCTGTCAGCAAACCGCAAAAGAATGTTGAAGCAGCCAATACCTGTATCAATGAAATGATCGACTTCATTGACGGAGTCACTTTCTTCGCCATCAACCGATAGGCCGTAGCTCCCAGGAACAGGAACACCCCATATCCGGAATCTCCCAGACAAAGTCCGAAAAAGACCATAAAGAACGGGGCAAAGAACGGAGTCAAGTCCAATTCATTATACTTCGGAAGCATATACAACTTACAGATCGGTTCGAACCAGGCAAAGAATCCCTTATTATTCAATCGAATAGGAACATTATCGCCCGGCATCGGATCGGTAATCTCATAATATACATGTGCGTCATTCAAGTAAGCCTCTATTTCCACTTGACTGAATGCAGGTGCCCATCCTTCAATTAACATCAGTTTGTCACCGGCAGTCTGTTCGGAACTTAACACCACCTTAGAGAACTCAATCTGGCTTTGCAACTCTTTCAGAGCAGCCTTCAAGGAAGGAATTTCTGTTTCGGAAAACGTAACCAGCTTCTTTTCATTCTCTTCAACGGCCTGTTCGGTCGTATTGTAAAGCGTTTCAAGGTGTGCCAAAGAGTATGCAGGTAATTTCGCCTGTTCTACATCCAAATCCACTTCCTGCCCGCCTTTCGTCAGAGTCACGAAGAATACTTTAGAAGAGATACGGTTCACAATCATTGCATTGTATTCCGTTTCCCACTCTTCCTTGTAATTTCCTTCCGAACAGCTATAAAAACCGATTACATAACCGGCATTTTTCAGCTTCTGAACATTATCCGATTCAAAGTTACCCCAGGCTTCCAGCGCTTCTTTCTCTTTGGCATAGCTTTGCAACTGCTGCGACAGCTTTCCATGCTCTGTTTGCAGGGCATCCACTTCGTCCAGCACTTGCATACCACGGGCAGCCGTTCCACCTTCCGTAGCAATTACAGCATTCTTTTCATGCTTCTGATTCTGAAGCAACTTCAAGGTAGCCGCCAAGCGATTGGAAAGACGAATATTCTCCTGCAACTCCGTGTTATCAGCAGCCCCCTGTTGTTTCTCCACAATATGGACTACCCCAAGTTCACGCAGACTGTTCAGGAATTCTTCATACTCTTTGTGATAAACCAGGAATGTGAGTTTCTTCATTTTTGTAATCATGCCTCTACCTCCTTCCTTTTTTCTTGATGGGACTTCATGATCTTTTGCGAAGATTTCGACAAGTTTTCTTCATCTTCCATGAATCGTTTGATCTTTCGCAATGCATCCTGATAACCCGGTATCTGCACCTTCTCAAAAAGGTTCACCTTTTGAGTGGTCTTTTTCCTTGCATGTTCTAACAAGTTCAGCTTGGCGAGCATAAATTCACGTTCAATTGCCGTATGAGCCAGCTCTTCCAATAGATGGATACCGTCGGCATACCATTTGGGAGCATTAAACATACTGTACGGACGTATCTCGAATTCTACATTTTCGAGCAACGGTACGCGCACACCTGCAATCTTTTTCACGCCAAGATGAACATCATTCACCTTTATTAATGAAGTGTCAAACTCATTCCAAAGGGCGAACATGGCTTCATAGGCTTGAATTTGTTGTTCGAGCCTATCCTCCAGATCGGCAGCTTCCGTTTTACAGCGTTTCACTTCCATGCGGAGGGCGCTTTCCTTATTCTTAATAATAGGAAGCGTACGCACCCGCACTTTCAGTTGCTTTTCGAGCTGCTGAAGAGAGGTTTTGTTATATTGAAACTTTATAGCCATCTCGTTGATTTACTAATTTAACAATTTACGATCAGACGATTGAAATTACTTCTTATAAACATATATAATCCGTCCACTATCATCCTAATAGCAAATCGTCTAATTGTCTAATTATTTTGTTTCGGCCAGTATTGATCCACCAAGTCTTTCTTGATATTCACTTCTTCCGGACGGAAATATTTACCGAACAAGCTCCAGGCAACGTCCAGCATTTCAGTAGTATCAAGATTGACATCAATAGCCAATAACTGATTGGAATAGTCCTTCGCAAAAGCCAACGTACGTTCGTCGTAGTTGGTCAGGTCGAAACCATTTTCCATCTTCGTCTTAGCGTTAGCGGCATCGGCATACAGACGTACAGCGGCATTCATCACTTGCGGATGGTCCTTACGTGTCTTCTTACCGGTTACCAGCTGTTTCAAACGAGACAATGAACGGAACGGGTCAACAATTACCTTACCGATATCACTATCACGACGCAGGAACAACTGACCTTCAGTGATGTAACCCGTATTATCAGGTACAGCATGCGTAATATCTCCACCAGACAAAGTAGTCACCGCAATAATAGTGATTGAACCACCGGAAGGGAACTGCACCGCCTTTTCGTAAATCTTTGCCAAATCCGAGTAAAGCGATCCCGGCATAGAGTCTTTCGAAGGAATCTGGTCCATACGGTTAGATACAATTGCCAACGCATCCGCATAGCTCGTCATATCCGTCAATAGCACCAGCACTTTCTCATTATTATTTACTGCAAAATACTCTGCAGCAGTCAATGCCATGTCCGGAATCAACAAACGTTCTACCGGAGGATTTTCGGTCGTATTCATGAAACTCACGATACGGTCCAGCGCACCTGCATTAGAGAACACATTCTTAAAGTACAGGTAGTCGTCATTCGTCATACCCATACCTCCGAGGATAATCTTATCCGTTTCAGCACGTAAGGCTACATTTGCCATTACCTGATTAAAAGGCTGGTCGGGGTCGGCAAAGAACGGAATCTTCTGACCCGATACCAGTGTATTGTTCAAGTCGATACCGGCAATACCCGTTGCAATCAGTTCCGACGGCTGTTTACGTCGAACCGGGTTCACAGACGGACCGCCAATTTCCACTTCCTGTCCTTCAATGTCCGGACCTCCATCAATCGGATCACCGAAAGCGTTGAAGAAACGTCCGGCCAGCTGCTCACTCACTTTCAATGTAGGCGATTTGCCGAGGAATACTACTTCGGCATTGGTCGGAATACCCTCCGTACCTTCAAATACCTGCAAAGTGACATCGTCACCGGCAATCTTAACCACCTGTGCCAGTTTACCGTCCACAGTGGCAAGCTCGTCATACCCTACTCCTGTCGCTTTCAGCGAACAAGTAGCCTTGGTAATCTGAGTAATCTTGGTATATATCTTTTGAAAAGCTTTTGTTGCCATCTTTGATAATTAAAATTATAAATTAAAGATTATGAATTGACACTTCTTTCGGCAATCAATTCCTTCAGTTGTTTCTGGAATCCTTCATACTGTTCCGATTTGAACTTCGAGTAGTTCATCTGCTTACAGACATTAATCATCTTCTTGAAGTAATCCATTACTTCGTTGAAGTTATCAAAGTCAAATTCCGTATGACAGATGTCGATTATCATGTTCAGAATATCTTCCTGACGTTCCATCGGAGTTACCGCATCAATTTCATCAAAAGCATCCTGTTGCAGAATAACAAAGTCAATCAATTCTGATTTCCAGAAAATCACATGATATTCTACCGGTACACCATCATCACCGAGGATATTGATCTGTTCGGCAATTTCCTTACCGCGCTGTAAACGGGTTTTCAGTTCGTTTACCTTTCCAATCCATTCATCATTGATATGACCTTTGATATACTCCTCAAATTCCGGGTATTCGATATATTTTGAATAAGAATCAATCGGATTCACTGCCGGATAACGTTTCTTATCCGCACGATCCTGTTCCAAAGCATAAAAACAACGGGCTACTTTCTTCGTATTTTCAGTCACCGGCTCCTTCAAGTTACCACCCGCAGGAGATACCGTACCGATAAACGTAATAGAACCCGTTTCGTCATTACTTAGTTTTACATATCCCGCACGACCGTAGAAGTTGGAGATAATAGCCGAAATATCCATCGGGAAAGCATCCGGCCCAGGCAATTCTTCCATACGGTTGGACATCTCACGCAAAGCCTGTGCCCAACGGGAAGTAGAATCTGCCATCAACAAGACTTTCAATCCCATGGAACGGTAATATTCCGCCAGTGTCATTGCTGTATATACAGATGCTTCACGGGCAGCTACCGGCATGTTGGAAGTATTCGCAATGATGATAGTACGTTCCATCAATTTACGTCCCGTATGCGGGTCTACCAGTTCGGGGAACTCGGTAAAGATTTCCACCACCTCATTGGCACGTTCACCACAAGCCGCAATGATAACGATATCCGCTTCCGCCTGTTTAGAGATAGCGTGCTGAAGCACTGTTTTACCAGTACCGAACGGACCGGGGATAAATCCCGTACCACCTTCTACAATCGGATTCAGCGTATCAATCACACGTACACCAGTCTCCAATAATTTGAAAGGACGCGGTTTCTCCTTATAATTCGTCATCGCACGTTTCACGGGCCATCTCTGAATCATAGTCACAGGAATATCATTTCCTTCTTCGTCTGTCAGGATGGCAATTGTATCTTCTATCTTATAATCACCTTCCGGCATGATTGTTTTTACGGTAGCCGTTCCTTTCATAGTGAACGGGGCCATAATTTTCAGCGGCTGGAAGTTTTCATCCACCTGTCCCAACCATGCAGAAGCCTGCACTTTGTCACCTACATTCGCTAAGGGTACGAAGTGCCATACACGTTCTTTATCCAACGGATATGTATATTGTCCTCTTTTCAAGAAAACTCCATCCATCTTGTCGAGGTCATTTTGCAGACCATCATAGTTTTTCGATAGCATACCCGGGCCTAATGTCACCTCAAGCATGTGTCCTGTAAATTCGGCTTCGGCGCCCACTTTCAGTCCACGTGTGCTTTCAAACACCTGGACATATACATGTGAACCTACAACCTTAATCACCTCCGCCATCAACTTATCACCACCGGTCGAGATATAACAAATCTCATTCTGAGCTACCGGTCCGTCAACGACGAGGGTCACCATGTTGGCAATAACGCCACTAACAGTTCCTTTTGTTGCCATATATTTTTTTTATTTTATTATCTGAATTCTGCAGGAATCTGCACTTCGTTCTTCAGCGATTCGATAATGCTTCTGAACAACTGATTACCTCTTTCCTTATCCAGTGAAATCCACCGTTCAATCATTTCCAGCTTCAGCAGGAAAGCGAAAATACGTTCGATAGTGAAATAGTCGAAGAAAATAGCATCCTCCATCCAATTCCACCGCAAAGCATCCAACTTCTTCTCACGCTCCACCAGTTCTGTAATCTCACTGATTTTCACTAACGATTCAAACACATCCACCTCACCGGACAATCCGAAATCGCGGGCACTCGATGTACGCAATGCTTCGCATACTTCCGTATTTCCCACAACGTTGGAAGCAATATCCCATTTGAATTTACGGCTAGTAAATGCAACAAGAATATTATTGATGTTCAGGTTGAATTCAAACCAGGCAGAAACGAACTTATTCCCACAGTTCATCGCATACTCATAATATAGAGCAGCCAGATGATCCTCGTGTAAAACCGTACTTTCAGCCGGAGTATTCAGATAATCAGTAATAAAAGTGGATAGATAGACCGGAAATTCTTTAGGACTGATTTCTCCGCCTTCTCTCAGAATAGAAATATATTCAGAGAGTTCGTCAGCAGAGTAGTTTCCCCGTTTGTCGATTTCCGCTTCTTTATCTTTGAGAAGTTTCAGCACATTTGCATTATCAAACTTCAGATAAAACAAGTCAATCAACTTCTGGTCTGAAGCAGACAATCCATCGTAGATTTCAGTTTTAAAATCGGCTACTGTATAGCTCAGTTTGCTGTCTTCCAGCGAAAGTTCCGGCAAACCTGCTACCAAGTAATAGTACTTACTACTCATAGTCGCTTCTTTTAAAATAGCATTTCTACTAATTGAGGACGCAAGAACGCTTTGAAGTAATTCATGAATTCTTCTTCTCCGAAGTTCACCTTATACGAACCGTCCGCCGGAGAAACAGTGAACAGAGTTTTGATACCATTTACTTGCTGGATAGTCACTCCCTTGTCTAATAAGGCTTTTGCATGAGCTGCAAAATACTTTTTCAGTGATTCCGCATCGGCTGTTGAGATAACGATAGGTTCGTCTACACTCCATTTGGATGCCAATGCTACGATAAACGCATTCAGATAATCTTTATCCTGGGCGAAATCTTTCACGGAAGCGGTTATCAACTTGTCAGTTACCATTGTAGCCACCTCAGATTTGAGTGCATTCACAGCCTGACCGGCAAATAGTTTTAACTCTGATTTAGTATTCTCTGCCAACTCATCAGCAGATTTACGAGAGGAGTTTACAATTGATTCTGCCTCCTTGCGGGCATCCTCAATGATTTTCTTAGCTTCTTCCTGAGCATTCGCGATAAGTCTCTGCGCTTCTTCGTTTCCTTTTTCCACGCCTTCACGATAAATCTTATCGGTCAACTCTTGAATTTTGTTTTCCATATTAACAGGAGTATTTAGTATTATTACTATATTAACTATGTGTCCTTTGTCAGATTCTCGCCAAATTTACAAAAATCAATTTGATAAAAAAGAGAAAGAAGAAAAGAAAAAGATTTGTTTGCAAAAAAATCACAGTCCTACACCTATTTTATTCCGCTTTTTCCCCTTTTTTATTACTAAATGACACATTTACCGAATCTTTCAAGCCGGTAAACAAATATAAGGAATCTAAAAGACATTTGGAAATATGTATATACTTAAAACGACAAACAGGATACTAATACAAGATTAAATAACAAAAGCTATCGGTATTTCACCAAATTCATAGAAAACTAAAACTTCGGGGAGATCTATTCGACAATGACTTACCGGAAGACTGAAGATTGATAATTTTCGCAAAGTACCAAATAACAGAAGCCCCTTGACTCAAAATGAATCAAGGGGCTTCTTAAAAACGGCGGCTACCTACTCTCCCACTGTTACGCAGTACCATCGGCGTGACGAGGCTTAACTTCTCTGTTCGGAATGGGAAGAGGTGGAACCCTCGTGCTATAACCACCTGAATAAGGTTATGACATGATGAAAAGTAAAATCCTAGTGTCTAGAAAGCTAAACGTATATACCCAACCGGTACATGTCCGAAAGAAAGTGAACGGGCAATTAGTAATGCTCGGCTTTGATGTTACCACCTTTACACCTGCATCCTATCAACGTCATCGTCTTTGACGACCCTAAGAAATCTAATCTTGTGGCTGGCTTCGTACTTAGATGCTTTCAGCACTTATCCAATCCCGACTTAGATACCCAGCAATGCACCTGGCGGCACAACTGGTAAACCAGCGGTCAGTCCAACACGGTCCTCTCGTACTAGTGTCAGAGCCACGCAAATTTCATACGCCCACGATAGATAGAGACCGAACTGTCTCACGACGTTCTGAACCCAGCTCGCGTGCCACTTTAATGGGCGAACAGCCCAACCCTTGGGACCTTCTCCAGCCCCAGGATGTGACGAGCCGACATCGAGGTGCCAAACCCCTCCGTCGATATGAGCTCTTGGGAGGGATCAGCCTGTTATCCCCGGAGTACCTTTTATCCTTTGAGCGATGTCCCTTCCATACGGAAACACCGGATCACTATGCTCTAGTTTCCTACCTGATCGACTTGTCTGTCTCCCAGTCAAGCGCCCTTATGCCATTACACTCTACGGACGGTTACCAATCGTCCTGAGGGCACCTTTAGAAGCCTCCGTTACACTTTTGGAGGCGACCACCCCAGTCAAACTACCCACCAAACAGTGTCCTCGTATCTACGAGTTAGAACTCAAATAATCAAAGGGCCGTATTTCAACAGCGACTCCACAAATACTGGCGTACCTGATTCAAAGTCTCCGGCCTATCCTACACATCAATTACCCAAATTCAATGTTAAGCTATAGTAAAGGTTCACGGGGTCTTTTCGTCCCATCGCGGGTAATCGGCATCTTCACCGATACTACAATTTCACTGAGCTCACGGTTGAGACAGTGTCCAGATCATTACACCATTCGTGCAGGTCGGAACTTACCCGACAAGGAATTTCGCTACCTTAGGACCGTTATAGTTACGGCCGCCGTTTACTGGGGCTTCAATTCAATGCTTCTCTTGCGATGACATCTCCTCTTAACCTTCCAGCACCGGGCAGGTGTCAGGCTGTATACGTAATCTTTCAATTTGGCACAGCCCTGTGTTTTTGTTAAACAGTTGCCTGGACCTATTCTCTGCGCCCAACTCTCGTTGGGACCCTTTATCCCGAAGTTACAGGGTCAATTTGCCTAGTTCCTTAACCGTGAATCACTCAAGCGCCTTAGTATATTCAACCCGACTACGTGTGTCCGTTTGCGGTACGGGTACCTTAAAGATTAAGTTTAGCGGATTTTCTTGGGAGTATGCTTACACGCACTATTACCTTATTCCGAAGAATTTGGTATACTATCAGGTTCGACTCTTATCCTGGATTTGCCTGGGATAATCAACATCTACACCCTTCAACGGACTATTCCGTCAGTCCGCGGCGCTGTCACTCCTCCGTCTCCACGTCACTCTTTAAGGTAGTACAGGAATATTAACCTGTTCTGCCATCGGCCTCACCGTTCGGCTGAGCCTTAGGACCCGACTAACCCTGATCCGATTAGCGTTGATCAGGAAACCTTAGTCTTTCGGCGAGGGGGTTTCTCACCCCCTTTATCGTTACTTATACCTACATTTGCTTTTCCACACGCTCCAGCAAAGCTCACGCTTCACCTTCGACGCAGAGTGGAATGCTCCCCTACCGATCCTTACGGATCCCATAGCTTCGGTAAATTGCTTGATGCCCGATTATTATCCACGCCAAACTCCTCGACTAGTGAGCTGTTACGCACTCTTTAAATGAATGGCTGCTTCCAAGCCAACATCCTAGCTGTCTTAGCAATCTGACTTCGTTAGTTCAACTTAGCAATTATTTCGGGACCTTAGCTGATGGTCTGGATTCTTCTCCTTTAGGACATGGACCTTAGCACCCATGCCCTCACTCCTGGGATCGAACTACTGCGCATTCGGAGTTTATCAAGACTTGATAGGCGGTGAAGCCCTCGCATCTTATCAGTCGCTCTACCTCACAGTAGTAATTCCCAAGGCTGCACCTAAATGCATTTCGGGGAGTACGAGCTATCTCCAAGTTTGATTAGCCTTTCACCCCCACCCTCAGTTCATCCGGAAGCTTTTCAACGCTTATCGGTTCGGTCCTCCAGTTAGTGTTACCTAACCTTCAACCTGACCAAGGGTAGATCACTTGGTTTCGCGTCTACTCCTTCCGACTAATCGCCCTGTTCAGACTCGCTTTCGCTTCGGCTTCATGTCTTGAGACACTTAACCTTGCCGGAAAAAGTAACTCGTAGGTTCATTATGCAAAAGGCACGCCGTCACAACCGAAGTTGCTCCGACCGCTTGTAGGCGCACGGTTTCAGGGACTATTTCACTCTTCTATTCGAAGTGCTTTTCACCTTTCCTTCACAGTACTGGTTCGCTATCGGTCTCTCGGGAGTATTTAGCCTTACCGGATGGTCCCGGCAGATTCACGCAAGATTCCTCGTGTCCCGCGCTACTCAGGATACCACTACGCTTCGTTTAGCTTCGAATACCGGACTATCACCGTCTATGGTCCCATTTTCCAAAGGGTTCTTCTCACTAAAGTTCTTGCGATATCGTGGTCCTACAACCCCAATATTGCCGTAACAACATTGGTTTGGGCTAATCCCCGTTCGCTCGCCACTACTAGGGGAATCATTATTATTTTCTTTTCCTACAGGTACTAAGATGTTTCAGTTCCCTGTGTTAGCCTCTTGCTATGCAAGATGTCATTCCTTCAGAATGACGGGTTGTCCCATTCGGAAATCTTCGGATCAAAGGTTATTTGCACCTTCCCGAAGCTTATCGCAGCTTATCACGTCCTTCATCGCCTCCGAGAGCCAAGGCATCCGCCATGCGCCCTTGCTTACTTTCTTTCAAACGTTTTATTCTTATACTGGTATTGGTATGGGAATTGCTTCCTTTTATCAATATTGCATACTCGAACACGTACGGTTTGATATATACTTTTAGCTCTTACTAAAATTTTACTTTTTGTACATCATGTCAAAGATCGTTTCTCTTTTCAGAGATGGTGGAGAATAACGGATTCGAACCGTTGACCCTCTGCGTGCAAGGCAGATGCTCTAGCCAGCTGAGCTAATCCCCCAAGAGGTTATCAAGAATTGCTTCATTCCGCTGACGCGTCATTCCTTCGTTCTTGAGCTTGGTAGTCCCAGGCAGAGTTGAACTGCCGACCTCTACATTATCAGTGTAGCGCTCTAACCAACTGAGCTATAGGACTAGTTCAACCTTGTCTACCTGTATGTTAGACTCGGCTTCTTTTTTCTCTTGTTTATCTCTATCTATACTTCTATAGATGGTTGATCTATATGTTATAAATAAACAAGTACCAGTAGTACAAAAAACAGAACCTTTAAAGTCTATAAGTGGCTGTCACGTTTGTGACAGTTACGACATCGCTCCAGAAAGGAGGTGTTCCAGCCGCACCTTCCGGTACGGCTACCTTGTTACGACTTAGCCCCAATTACCAGTTTTACCCTAGGACGCTCCTTGCGGTTACGTACTTCAGGTACCCCCGGCTTTCATGGCTTGACGGGCGGTGTGTACAAGGCCCGGGAACGTATTCACCGCGCCATGGCTGATGCGCGATTACTAGCGAATCCAGCTTCACGAAGTCGGGTTGCAGACTTCGATCCGAACTGAGAGAGGTTTTTGGGATTAGCATCACGTCGCCGTGTAGCTGCCTTCTGTACCCCCCATTGTAACACGTGTGTAGCCCCGGACGTAAGGGCCGTGCTGATTTGACGTCATCCCCACCTTCCTCACATCTTACGACGGCAGTCTCTCTAGAGTCCTCAGCATCACCTGTTAGTAACTAAAGATAAGGGTTGCGCTCGTTATGGCACTTAAGCCGACACCTCACGGCACGAGCTGACGACAACCATGCAGCACCTTCACAAATGCCTTGCGGCTATTCTGTTTCCAAAATATTCATTTGCAATTTAAGCCCGGGTAAGGTTCCTCGCGTATCATCGAATTAAACCACATGTTCCTCCGCTTGTGCGGGCCCCCGTCAATTCCTTTGAGTTTCACCGTTGCCGGCGTACTCCCCAGGTGGAATACTTAATGCTTTCGCTTGGCCGCTTACTGTATATCGCAAACAGCGAGTATTCATCGTTTACTGTGTGGACTACCAGGGTATCTAATCCTGTTTGATACCCACACTTTCGAGCATCAGTGTCAGTGACAGTCTAGTGAGCTGCCTTCGCAATCGGAGTTCTTCGTGATATCTAAGCATTTCACCGCTACACCACGAATTCCGCCCACCTCTACTGTACTCAAGACTGCCAGTTTCAACTGCAATTTTACGGTTGAGCCGCAAACTTTCACAACTGACTTAACAATCCACCTACGCTCCCTTTAAACCCAATAAATCCGGATAACGCTCGGATCCTCCGTATTACCGCGGCTGCTGGCACGGAGTTAGCCGATCCTTATTCATATGGTACATACAAAATTCCACACGTGGAAAACTTTATTCCCATATAAAAGAAGTTTACGACCCATAGAGCCTTCATCCTTCACGCTACTTGGCTGGTTCAGGCTCTCGCCCATTGACCAATATTCCTCACTGCTGCCTCCCGTAGGAGTTTGGACCGTGTCTCAGTTCCAATGTGGGGGACCTTCCTCTCAGAACCCCTATCCATCGTAGTCTTGGTGGGCCGTTACCCCGCCAACAAACTAATGGAACGCATCCCCATCGATAACCGAAATTCTTTAATAAAAATATCATGCGATATTCGTATACTATCCGGTATTAATCTTTCTTTCGAAAGGCTATCCCGGAGTTATCGGCAGGTTGGATACGTGTTACTCACCCGTGCGCCGGTCGCCATCTCTTCTATTGCTAGAAAAATGCTGCCCCTCGACTTGCATGTGTTAAGCCTGTAGCTAGCGTTCATCCTGAGCCAGGATCAAACTCTTCATTGTAAAAGTATTTTTTATCATCGGTTAAGATGACTTTTTTGCTCTGTTCAGGACGCCGTAAATTTATTGACCTTATTCAAATACCTATCAGTCTTAAGTGTATCACTACTGCATAAGACAAGTATTGACGGTTCTATTTTTTTTACTTGTACTACTTGTATTGTTTATCAATATTTCAAAGAACTAACGTGGCTTCCGCCGCTTCTGCTTTCTTTGCGAAAGCGGGTGCAAAGGTAAGGGCTTTATTTTTAACTACCAAACTTTTTCGGAAGTTTTTTTTAGTTTTTCTTTTTACTCGATTTCTCTGGCTCTCTATGCGAAAGGGAAAGAATGTATGAAAGAATAACTCTTGCCAATTTTCTTTGCGAATCGGACTGCAAAGATAAGAACTTTATTTATTATAATCCAAACTTTTTCGGAAGTTTTTTGTTCTTTTCTTTAAGTGGGATTCCGCTTTTCACTAAGTCAATTTGTCAAGGCTTTCTTCTCTTGGAAAGCGGGTGCAAAAGTACGCCCTTTTCGTATACACTCCAAATATATCAAACTATTTTTTCTAATTATTTTTGAATACATTTGCTAAAGTGCTGATGCATAACGATGTTGTAGAACATATTTTTTAAGTATGGGGAAATTGTGTGCGGAAATGACGAGAGGGATACACATTATTATATCACACGCGGGCGCGTAGGTGTGCCGGGAATCAGTTTGCATTAGGGAGCAATTAAAGAATCAGTTCATAAAAATAAGAGGAAAGAAAGATAGATATAAGGATAGTGGTTTTATAGTAAATTCCATTCCTTAGTTTGATTCATTAACATGATACTTGTATGAGAATGATACGTAGAATCTTCACTTTACTGAAAAGGATTTTTCTTTTTCATTTCTCATGTTCTCATAACATACATAATAATCAGCTGTAAATCAAACAGATAATACTATGAGAAATAAAACACAAAAGGGCATTTCTCATAGCTTTTCTATGATTTAGTCCGTAAAATCAAGCATTTCTCATAGGGTTTAAGCCATTTCTCATCTTATTCTCATACTCCATCTATACATTTTACTCATTTCTCATACAGTATAATTGTAGTTTTTCCGGACTTTTGCCGGATTTACGATTACCCCTTTCCTTCTTCGGTTTTATTAAGCAACTTCTTGCTATTTACTGCTTTCCTGTATGTTATTCACCTTATACCTTTATGTTTTTCCCTAATCATTGTTATTTCTTCCTACCACAGGGCAGACGCATTAAAAATCATTATCCTGTAAAAGTTTTGATAAATATTTTTCATCCCACCCAGCTTTTAGCCTTTTTAGATTCATACTTCCTTTAGTTGTTTTATCCTTCTTCAGGATAGTAAGTGCCATTTTTGTTGCTGCGGAAAAGTTTCTGGCTGCATTTTTGACCTTTTTACTATAGTCTTCTCGAAAGGTAACATCCAGTTGCCAATGCAGATTATTTTCAATAGACCAATGCTGTCTGATGGCAGAGGAAATTTCGTCCGGTTTGGTATTATCCATTGAAGTTACATAGTATCTTACCTCTTGTGTATATTCTCCTGTTGCCACTATTGTTCTTTCCGATTTTATCCCAACAACAGACTTCAGTCCCACAAGTTTCTTTTTAAACATTTTTTCCATTATAGGTCCATAACTAACTACAGTACAAGTTCTTGTCTCTATCCTTCCATGTCCGGTATTTTGGGACACATGCCTGGTGACTCTATTGATTATTTCGTCTTTATCCTGATAATCTTCAATGATCTGTTTGGCCAGTTGATAGTTTTTCTTCTTGTTATCCTTTATAGCTATAATATAATTTGCGTCACGCTCAATGATGGTCCGTGTTATATCTGTCTGGCAGCCCATCGCGTCAATTGTGACAATGCAATCATTGAGATCCAAAGAGTTTAGTAACAATGGAATAGCGGTAATTTCATTACTTTTATCATCCACCTTCACTTGTCCTAAAGAAATTCCATTGGCAGCGGACCATGCGGAAACCATCCATAATTTGAATCCTTCCTTTCCCGTCGTATGTTCTCCGTCACATTTACTTGGACCACGCATAAGTTTGCCATCTATAGCTATAACCCCTTTCACCTCCTGACAGACTTGTTTGACCCAATTACGGAAGATCAATTCAAAATATTCGGGCTTTATGATGCTAAAGAATCTATTAAAAGTATCATGGCTGGGGATGAACTCCAGATTAGGTATGCGACTTTTGAAAAAAGCAATTTTGGCATTGCCAAATTCCTCAATCTCATTCCAGGATTGGGCACCACAAATTACAGCAGCAATGGATATATAGACGATGGTTTCCATTTTATGGACTTTTTTACGGTTCATTCTAGGATCTTCTATTTGTTTACAAAGGTCAATTATCCCTATTTTCATGTTAGTTTATGTTTTATAATATCTTATAAAGATAAGGAAAATAGTCGAAATAAGAAAGAATTAATAAGTTAATAATCAATTATATAAATAGAATGAAAACAGGAGTAGGATAGTAAAAAATATAATGCGTCTGCCCTGTCTCGCTTAGTGATTAGTAAGGGCTCACCAATGTGAACAAATAAGCTATCAAATGTAGGCAAACAAGCTCACTACTGTAAACAAGTCTATCTACTATAGTGAGCCCATAAGAAGCATTAAGAGTTTACAGAAAGATCATTAGGTATTAACCTATAATTGATGAAAGAATATAGAATAAGAGACGGTACTTCAAAAGCAGATACTAATGACACACTTTCGGCATTTATATGATAGAAAAAGGATCAAAATAGTGAGATATGAGATTAGTTATTTACATCCAAACAGAAGTGTATTTCACTATAAATCAACAAATTAAAAGTAAAACTAAAATTAAATAGGGTGAGGGTAACTTTTTACCCTCACCCTACTGCCACACGTTCCCTCACACCTTGCAACCACGATGAATAAAGGGATTGAACGAAGGTGTGAGGGTGTGAGGGTAAAAGTGATATAAAAATATAATCAGCTACAATTTTTCTTGGAGCAGACCGGGCTAAGGAACTACTATCGTTCCTTTCGCTGCCCTGAAATCAAGAGTTATTATAGTGTTGGCAGCCCATACATAATCTTTGTTCGGTTCATCCATGCCCTCTTTACGCAAATAGATTTCAAGAGTCTCCGGATTAACAGCATATTCGCGTTTCCAAGCACCAAATGAAGGATTAAGATTATCAAAAGCAGGAATATAAGGATGTATTCTGAAACGTCCTCCATTAGGTAAAGTAACAGAGAATGTTTTCCCGTCGCTACTTTCCGTAAAAGGCAAGATCTTTTCGTTGTTTCCTCCGGCTGCCGTTCCATACCCATAGATTACAGGCTTTTGGATGGAGATGGTCTTCGAACCTAAATCAACGAAAATGATATAAGTACCACTTTGGGGGATAACCACCAGTCCTTCGTCAGAGATTTCGAAGCCTACATTATTAGTCAGTCCGGTAAACTCTCCATCACCAAATATCTTGGATGTAGAGAAACGAAGTTTAGTTCCGGCATTGAAATAATTAATATGTATCCATCGGTCGGCACTGTTCCAAACCTTATCTAATGAGATAACCCCATCCGAGCCCCAATTCATGTTTCCAAATTCATCGCCAACCATATAAATAGCCTTCGCTGTTGAGGGAACATCACTTGGAGAGGCAAAAGTCACAGCTATTTTACCTCTATCTTGAGAGAAATCAAGTTCTATTGGTATATTAGAAGCAACAGGAACCGGTTCCAGTGCAGCACCTACACCACGATAATAGATTTGTCCATTATAGATGTTGAATTCCATAGTGTTCCAGTCTCTATTGTTATAGTCGGAAGTTGCATACATCTGAAGATTGCCTTGTGTTGTAGTGACAGCAGAGAAATTCTGCCCGGAAAGATCGAACGATACTTCCTGTCCGTCAAAACACTCACCTATTCCATAAACGGCAGGTTTCTCAAAAGCTATAAGATTACGGGTCATATCTACATATACCAAATACAGGCCGCTTGTTTCTACCGTCGCTCTTCCGTTACTGCCTACAACATAATTGACATTTGTACCCAAAGAGGCAAAACTTTCCGCATCAGATTTTTCCAATGCCCATTTAATTCCCTGACCAGCATTGAAATACTTGATAGTCCAGAATGCACCATTGCCAAGCTGTCCCACAGGGGCCATCTCTACCACATTTGTCGAATTCCAATTCCAGTTTCCAAATTCATCTCCAATCATATATAGTTTCTCCGGATACCCCTCCGGTTCGGGTTCTATGATCTCATTGCCCGTCATCTTCGCAAAGAATTTTCCTGTCAAGACTTCATATTGAAGCGTTACTTTATACTCACCTTTGTTTTTAAGATTGAGCTGCACTTGCGACTGGTTGGTTAGTTCGGCATATTCTTCAGTTAAAACATTCATTTTTATACTTCCTCCCGTTCCGGTGTACATAGAAGAGAATGTATATTTCTCCGTATCTGTTTCCTTCACATCAAAAGATGTATTATCGGTATAATTAAACGAAAACTCTGCCGGTAATATCACTTCTAACTCGCCACTGGACACCCAGGTAGCCACATGGTTAATATGGTCGTAAGACGGTTTTTGAAGAAAGAGTTTGTTTTCACCGTCTTCTGTCAGTTCGAATTTACTCGTCAAACGGAAATTGAATGGAACAATATTAACCTGTTTCAATAAAGGATTCACAATTAGCTGATACAATCCATCTTCCATTACTCTGAAACCGCCGGTTCCAGGAGCCAAAGAATAAGTTGACACCTCACTGTTGTCGTTTTGCAAAAGCGCTCCCTGCCCATAATAAACTGGTTGCCCATCCGGTCCGACTAAAGAGATATAAAAATCTCCGCTGGATGTCAGCCATGTGTTCAATGCGACCAAAGTGCCCTCTTTTATCACATTCATTTTACCATTGATTGCCTCTACCGAGAATTGGGACGCACTCCCCGTCAGATAGATACCTTCGGGAACATTGATTTCCCGTTCATAGTGTATCCCGTCGTCGGCACAACGACAGAAAATAAATGGCAACGAAAATACAAATAATAATTTTATTATAGTTTTCATCTTCATGATTACATTAAATTATAAATAACTATACTATTGGAATCTAATGGTATTTGATTAAAATTTCACATCAAACTGATGTTGCTTCTTGTCTTTTCCATTCGCTCCTACCACATCAATCACCATTTTTCCATCTTTTATCTTACAAAGCAGATAGCTGTTATTATCATTGACAAGGATGGGAAAGTTGGCTTTATCGGGTTCTGATTCACGGAAATAATATTTATGAGTGTGTCCGGATAACATCAGATCAATTCCAGCCGTATTTAAAACGGGCAACAAGGTTTGCTGCAAATGATAGTTTCCATGCCAGTTGCCTATCGTCGGCGGGATGTGCAGGAATGCGATCCGAAGGGATGATTGCTTAAAATCGTTTTCTTCCACCACACTCCGCAACCATAGGGTTTCTTCTTCTCGGTAATTGTCATAGTCGGCAATACCGGCATACTCCAAATCCGAATCCGGCTTATCTTCACCGGAATCAAGAACAAGAAAACAAACCTTACCTATGTTGAAACGATAATAAAAAGTTCCGGTAGACGTAGGAAAATACTTTATCAACGCATCGGAATAAACTCCACGTGTTTCATGGTTTCCCCGATTGAAAACAATAGGCACTTCGGAAGCAAACAATTCGACACAAGCATCAATATAATCTTTACATATCTGCTCCTGCCCCTCTACCCATGACGACATATCTCCATTAAGCAAAACGAAATCAAGAGATTTGAAATCTACTTCCCGACACAGAGACTTCATATAGTCACTCCGCCCGTGAATATCATTTAATACCAGAAAGGAAATTTCTTTCTTCCGGTCGTCGAAAGTTCTGAATCTGAAAGGTTCTTGCTTGTATACATTTGAAGCAGCAATCAATCCATAAGTTACCCAGTCACTCGAAGGCCAGGAGACAACTTCTCTCGAAAAAATCCGGTATCTGTATTCCCTGCCGGGTTCCAAATGTTTGATGCGTACACGGTGGATTGTATCATTGGCCCGCTTACGTCCGGACTCCGTATCGTAATATCGCGGACGTTCCTTCCCATAGAAATGATCTTCACCGGCAGGCGCCACTTCCACCCACGAAAGAGCAGGTTTGTTTGTAGTCCATACCACTGTCACGCCGTCGGTACTCATATCACACAGGTAAGGACCGTGTGTGATCTTTATACTGTCACCGTCATGTGCAGAAAGCCGAGCGGCAAAGATGACAAAAAATACAATTATCCAATTTCTCATAGAACGGTTCCTCCTTCTAATTTATTAGTTTGACCGATATGGTTTGTAAATCATTACTGTTGCAGCCGGTCATAATTTCAAATTCACCGGGTTCTACCACATAGTTCATGGCAGCATCATAAAAGCCTAAAGCTAAAGGAGAAATGTCAAACTGAACGGTCTTTGACTCCCCCGCTTTCAGGAATATTTTCTTGAATGCCTTCAACTCCTTTACCGGACGCACAACAGAAGCAACTTTATCATTCACATACAGTTGCACAGTCTCTTCGCCATCTCTGTCTCCGGTATTGGTTACTGTCACCGAAACGGAGATGGTCTCCTGTCGCGTATATTCTTTTTGGGTGCTCTGCGGAACTGAATAACTGAATGTGGTATAACTCAAACCGTAACCAAAAGGATAGAGCGGAGCATTCGGAACATCGATATGCCGGGTGGTTGAGGAATGGGGCATATCTCCCGGACGTCCGGATTTCTTATAGTTATAGTAAACCGGTACTTGTCCCTCTACCCGTGGAAAAGAAATGGTCAATCTTCCGGAAGGATTATAATCACCGAACAGTATATCAGCAATAGCGGTTCCTGCAGAAGTACCTAAAAACCAGGTTTCGAGAATGGCCGATACGTTCTTGTCCACCCATTCGATAGACAGCGGACGCCCATTCATCAATACGACGACAACGGGTTTCCCTGTGGCAACCAGTTCTTTTATCAATTCTTCCTGCACACCCGGCAAATCCAGTTGGGCACGGCTTCTCGATTCGCCACTCATCAAAGCTTTTTCACCGACAACGGCAATCACCATATCACTTTTGGAAGCCAATTTCACTGCTTCTTTGAATCCTGACTTATCTTCTCCGTCAAAATCGCAACCACGGGCATATCCAACTTTCGTTTTGTTACCGCCGATTTTGTTCTTTATGCCCTGCAATACAGTCGTCACATGGCGATCTTCCCCTCTTGCTCTCCACGAGCCCAGCAGTTCGGTCTGATTATCGGCCAGCGGACCTACCACGGCAATGGAACGGACATTTTTTGCCAGCGGTAATGTATGATTGTCATTCTTCAGCAGGACAGCCGATTTATGAGCCATGTCCAGTGCTGCATCCAGAAATTCTTTTTTCATGATTGTCTGCGATTCGTATTCTTCATTACAGAATTTATATGGATCAACAAACAGTCCCAAAGCATATTTGATATGCAGAATCCGACTGACGGAATTGTCGACATCTTCCATACTGATTTTACCGGCTTCTATCAGTTCTTTCATGTATTTATTATAGAGCCCATCTGTCATATCCATGTCGATGCCGGAATTGAAAGCCAGACGGGTAGCGTCTTTATCGTCTTCCGCCACTCCCTGCGCCACCAGCTGCTTCACTGCTTCCCAATCGCTTACCACAAAACCATTGAAATTCCATTGCCCTCTCAATAAGTCTTTGAGCAGGAACGGATGTGCGGACGCAGGAATACCATTTATATCATTGAAAGCACTCATAAAAGTAAGTACTCCCGCATCAATGCAAGCCTTAAAAGGAGGTAGATAAGTATCAAACAAAGTCCGTTCCGACATATCCACCGGAGCATAATCTCTTCCCGCCTGGGGAAGTCCGTAAGCTACCCAATGCTTTGCACATGCCAATACTGAATTATTCTCCCAAAGATTCCACTGAAAACCATTCACTCTTGCTTTGGCTATTTCACTTCCCAGGTAGGTGTCTTCTCCTGCTCCTTCCACTACCCTGCCCCAACGGGCGTCTCTTGCGATGTCGACCATAGGAGCGAACGTCCAATGTAGTCCGGCTGCCGAGGATTCAATCGCAGCAATCTTGGCAGCTCGTTCGATCGCTGCTAAATCCCAACTACACGATTCCGCCAAAGGAGTTGGAAAGATTGTCTTATATCCATGAATCACGTCCATCCCAAAAAGAATCGGTATCTTTATCCGGGAATGACGCATATTCTTTTCCTGCAAATCACGCAATGTCTTTGCACCGGATATATTCAAAACAGAACCTACAAGTCCGCGTGCTATCAATGAATCGCTCAAATATTCTGATTCAGGACCGGTTAGAAGGGTACGGCCTACGTATTGGGATAACTGGCCGATCTTCTCTTCCACAGTCATCCGTGAGAGCAAATCTTTAACAAATGAATCCGCTTCCGGAGTATGAGGTAGTTTACTATTTCCGACGATCCGGGTATGCGGATCGCGAACATAAACTCTTATCCAATCAATATCGAAATCAAATTGCTGCAATTCCTCCGCAGGATAGCCGACATCCAACTTGTCAAATGCTCCTACCTGCCCGGTGATAGCAATATCCCAAACTCTGTCCAGCCGATTCTCTTTACGAGCCTTAGTGATAAAATCAGTATATGCATCCCCCAACTGTGTACGGGTATGTATCTGGTAATTGACTTTATTATCTATCAGAAACGTAATGATGGCATGATTGTTATCAACAGGATCGGGATCTATCTGAACCGCATATACATGGAAATTATCTCCCGGCTTATCGTCTCCGATTTCAGTATATCGTATCTGACCTTTGGGTAGATTGATTCCCAACTTTTGCGTTTCCGAATTGAACAAATGCAAGGTTTGATTCGCTTTGGCCGGATAAGGATTTTCCCCGAAAGCTTTGGTAAAAAACTCCAGTATATCTATTTCGGCTACTCCAGCTCCTTTATAATGCCTCAACCAAAGTGCATTCCAAAGCCCATATAGATATGGGACTTTGGCTTTGATCTCTATGCGGCAGAAAAGAGGATAATATTTCTCCGTATCGGAATCTCTGCTGGACAGCGCTCCCGACCACCATCCGGTCTTGCTCTTCACACTGGGATGAACGGGACTGGGCGCATCTTTACTTTTGAATGAGTGAATTCGACAAATCTTCTCTCCTGTAGGAAGGGTTTCGATAAAGACCTGCTCCGGACGGTATGTCTGAAGCATGGCTTTATTTTCCTGATTATAGGTGGGTCGCCCCACTTTTTGGGAACCATATATTCCCCAATACCGGGAGTCAATCACATCTCCGTTAAACTCGTCTCCATCGTAATAAATCCATCCGGGAGGGGTTTCTGATGAAGGAGGAATAACGGTTTGGGCTTTCACCACCCCGATACAGCAAAATATGATTATTAGAATCTTTATTTTCAACATGATATTTCTTTTTAATGATTTACCAACCCGGATTCTGTTTCCAGTTCTTCAACTGCAGAATCTCACTTTCAGGTATGGGATACCAATACATTTTAGAATCAAACACTCTCTTTTCTACCACAGCACGGGAATAATCAAACTTCTCGACGGGATATTCCGGCTTTTCAGGAATCTCTGGTTCTGTTTCATCCCGGGTAAATACACGTACCCAATCTACATCCATCGAAACGTTTCTCAAATTGGCATTCCTGTCTTCGGGATAGCCGATACCATTTTCATTCTTTCCTCCGATTTGTCCGGTTATCGCAATGTCCCAGGTTCGCTTTTCTCTTCCCTCCGCTATTGCTTTGGTTATAAATGTATTATATCTGTCATCATAGTCAATCGTCTTGAATGTATTGGTTACTTTACCATCCAACAGGTAGCTGATGATAGCATGCTTATCCGGAGAAACCGGGTCCGGATCTACCTGAACGCCATACGTATGGAAGTCTGCTCCCGGATCAAAATCAAGCACTGTATGTCGTCCGTACCCATTCACGTTGATTCCCAGATTGCCTGTTTTATTATCATGCAAATGTAAAGCCTGGCTAAGCCGGCGGGGTGAAGCCGTATTCTCAAATTCCTTGACGAAAAACTCTTCGATGTCAAGTTCCGCAACACTGGCTCCTGCATAATGACGACACCACGGTCCCATCCATATACCATATATATAAGGTATTTTTGCACGAATCTCAATGCGGGAATGCAGAGGGTAATATTTCCCCTGATAACCATATTTGTCGGTATCCCGGCTGGACAAAGCTCCCGACCACCATCCTTCTCTCGTACTGGCAGTGCTTAATGTCGGAGCCGGTGGATTGTCGTCCTTGGTGGCTGTTATCCGGGCAAAGCTCAATCCGCCACTCCCTTTCTCAATCGTAATCTGTTTTTTACGATAAGTCTGGATATTTCCGGTGGGTTGTCCATACTGGGAGTTTCCTACCGGAGTGTCGCTTCCATACTGTCCCCAATATGAGTTGTTTATGACCAAATCATTGAATTCGTCTCCATCGTAATAATGCCATCCTTCCGGAACTTCGTTAGCCGGTATTACGGAATTCCGGGTAACAGCTCTTCGAGCCTGATTCTTACGGGTGATTTCAAGACCTAGCAAATCTCCTCCGAGTGTTTCTTGCGCAATCTTCCACCGTCTTACATCCCACGAACGATGCTCCTCAAATGCCAGTTCGACACGACGTTCACGCCGGATACGCTCACGCATTTCGTCCTGCGTCAATCCGGAAGGCAGATTCGGTTGTCCGGCACGGCTGCGCACTCGATTGACGTATTCTGCTATATCCGCATTTTCGGGATCGTATTCGTTCAAGGCTTCCGCATAATTCAGGTAAATCTCCGCTAAACGAAACAACGGCCAGATATGTCCCTGACTTCCTCCGCCGGTTTGGATATTCACATCTTCATTGAGGTATTTTTTCAGATAGAATCCGGTTTTGGTTGCATTGGTAACGCCCAGACCGTCTTTTCCACCGTCCCAATTCTCTACCGCCGTGCTTTTCCAAACGGAATCATTCAGCAGAATGGTAGCATTCAACCTGTCATCCCGGTAGAATTGCGGACGAACGGCATTTTCCTCATTCTCCCAACTAAAATAGCTGCCATCTTTCATTTCATAAGAGTCTACCAGATTCAACGAAGGATTGATGCCGCCTACCCCACCATAACTGACAGGAAAGTTGTATTTTTCAAAGTCGGAATTGTTTCCATAACGACGCATCAGAATAAACTCGGAATTCTGAAAGTTATTCTTGAATAAAGTGGCATAACTGCCATACAACGAATATATGCCCAGATCAATTACGTCTTTCGCAGCCTGTGCCGCAGCTTTCCATTTCTCCATATCGGAAGGAAGATCGCTTTCCGAAAAATTCTGCCAGTCCAGATACAAGGGACTGGCCGCATACAATAAAACTCTGCTTTTCAAAGCCAATGCGGCTCCCTTCGTTGCACGTCCCAAATCCGAATCGATTCCTCGTCCCGGAGTTAAATCGAGCACTTCGGCTACCTTATCACATTCGCTGGAGATGAATGAGATGCAATCGTCCATAGACGGGCGTGGAGTCTCCGAATAATCCGCATTGACGGATAGTGTAGAAGTAATCACAGGTACAGGTCCGAAACGTTTCACCAGCTCGAAATGGAAAAACGCTCTTAAAAAACGGGCCTCATATTTCCATGTTTTCAAGTCATTCAGACGGTTCTGATATTCATTCTGATTATCCGGATCGAGTCTGTATTTATCCAGATTCACTCTGTCTACATTTTCTATAAATTCATTCGCTATGCGAATTCCTGCGTAATACTTATTCCACAAATCATCCGGATTGGACCTTGAATTCCAGGCTCCGGTGTTGAAGTGCTGGATGTTGCAGGAGGCATTAGCATGTTCGGCATCATCGGTAGCGGCATCCAACATAGCTTCGGAACCGATACGGTTGAAACCATCAGGCAGATACCGATAAGCATTGACTAGAAATTTGCTTGTACGTTCATAGGAAGTAAAGGTCATCTCGTTGTCGATAAACGAATCATACTCTCTGTCCAGATAATCACTGCATCCGGACAATATGCTGATAGCAGCAAGAGCATTCAATATGATAGATAAACCTATTGGGTATTTCATAATTATTATATTTTTGTTCTTACCTATTAAAAATCAATTTTTATTCCCAGGTTGTAGGAACGTGTCAACGGATATGTAATCAAAGAACTGCTTTCCGGGTCGGCCAATCCGTCAAGATGACTCACGGTGAAAAGATTGCTCGCATTAGCATACACATACAATCTGGACAATTTTATCGCTCTTGCTATTGACTGGGGGAAGGTATATCCAATCCGGATATTCTTCATTCTGAAGTAGTTTCCGTTTCTTTTCCAATATGTAGATATCCGGTAATTGTTTTCAAATGTCCGGGTAGACAAACGGGGATAAGAAGCATTGGGATTCTCCGGTGTCCAGCTGTCGAGAGCCAGTTTTGAAGCAGAGCCATTGTCGGTAAAGGAATAAGCCAACGGCCCGCTCAAATAGATGTCTCTATTGGCAACGCCATGAAATAAAGCCTCAACGTCTATCCCTTTCCATTCAAAGCCTATTTTCAAAGCATAATTCCACTCCGGAATATTAGAATATCCCACAGGATAGGAGTCATTGGAATCGACTACTCCATCACCATTTTTATCGATATATTTTATATCACCGGGGTTTACTTCTCCAAACTGCGGTACCGGTAAATGTGACTTCAGACTTCCATTCGAATCGAAATCACTCTCCTGATACAGTCCGTCAGCAACAAGTACAAAAGGAGTATTCACGGAACGTCCTTTACGATATTGATAATCGTAGAGTTTCACTTCTTCCGCCATATCGACAATTTCATTCTTTGCATACCACGCCGATGTTTCAACGTAATAGTTGAAGTTGTTTTTAAGACTGCTTTCGTACCTGATCGTACCCTCGAAACCTTGATTCTTTACTTTACCTACATTCATATAAGGCAATATGTCGCCATAAGAGGCTCCAACAAATCCGGGAATAGTGGAATACGGCTGTGACAGGATATCATATCTTTCTTTATGGAAATAATCGAATTCTACCGACAGCCCTTTCAGTAAAACTGCATCCAATCCGATATTGAATACACGTTCCTTCTCCCAACTAATATCGGGATTGGCAATCATATCTGCCCGAAACCCGCCTGTTGATGACGACCCTGTACCTAAAAAATAGGAGCCGTTACTGCTATAAGTCTGGTCGAACAGATAACGTCCGTTCTCATTCTGATTGTTTCCAACCAGTCCGATAGATGCTCTTAGTTTCAAATATTCAACGCAGTTGATATTTTTCATGAAGTTTTCTTTCGACAGTATCCATCCGGCGGAGAAAGCGGGAAAGAATCCATATCTTTTTCCAGGAGCATAATCATCACAACCTGTATATGAAGCTGCAAATTCTCCTATGTATTTTTGATTATAAGAGTAAGTTACCCGCCCTGCATAATTCAAGTATTTAATGTCATCACGACTTCCATATTTCTGATATAAATCAGACAGGAAAAAGATGCTGGCAGTGAGTTGATGTTGCTTGAAAACGCGATCATAATCCAACTGTGCCTTAAAGTTCAGACGGCTCCAGTCAGTACGGAATCCTTCATCGGATTCCAAAGGAGAATCAGCGCCGTAGGGTGTATATAGCACCTCTCCCCCTGCTCCTTTGGAAAGAGAATAACGGGCATAATTCTGATTCTTTATAGATGAATCCGCCATATAGTTGTTGTAGGCAATACCGGCACTGACACTTAATCCCTTTGTCAGTTTCTCCAGGTCGTATTTAGGCATAAAAATCAGTTGGAAAGTCCGGCTGTTTTCTTTATAAAGCCCTCTGCTGACGATATTACCGACCGGGTTGGTAAAAGCGGCATTTCCTCCATACGATCCGTCGGGGTTGTACACCGGAAATGCATTCGGAGCTGTTCTCCATATCGCTCCCAAAAGTCCGTTGGCAGAACTGCTGCCTCCGGGAATAGAGCGATTACCTACACTCCCGCTAAAATTGAGTCCGGTAGACAGGTGTTTGCTTATCTGGATATTCAAATTAGACCTGAAATTAAAGCTCGCATAATAGGCATTCGAGTTTTCCCGGCGTTTTTTATCGGTGTCTTTGTAGAAACCGATGTTCTGCAAAAGATTCATCATTACATAGTATTGCACCACATCTCCTCCTCCTTTAAAACTTAAATCAGCCATACTCAAAGGAGCTGTATTATTCAAAATGGCCTTTTTCCAGTTTACATTGGGGTAAAAGTAAGGATCGGTGTTGTTCTGATAGGCATTCAATTCCTCTGGAGTGTATAAACGAGGCAATCCGTCATTCACACGCGCCTGATTGTATAAGGTGGCATAATCATACGCATTGATAGGATCGGGAACGCCCAACGGTTGTTGTATTCCCGTTTGTAAACGGATACTGACTTGCGGAGCGGAAACGCATCCTTTCTTGGTTGTCACCAATAAAACACCATTTGCACCACGCATACCATATAAAGCCAGAGCCGAAGCGTCTTTCAATAATGTTACAGACTCGATTTCCGCAGTGGACAGACTTTCAATCGGGGCTTCGAAACCGTCGACATATACCAGCATTTTTTGTCCGCTTGCATAGGAAGTACGTCCCCGGAGGTAGAGATTCGCGATAGAGAAATCATAGCCGGGCTCTCCGCTTTGTTGCAACAATGTTAGTCCGGGAAGCTGTCCTTGCAGACTATTTCCCAAGCTTGCGGAAGTAGTTTTCAGCAAATCTTCCCCACGTATGGAAGAAATGGCACTTGTTCGCCTCCATTCCGGTTGTTGCCCATAGGCGACTTCTACAAGTGCAGAGTCGGCTATGTGTTGAGCAAACAAAACGGGAGCATAAAAAGTGAGAATAGTAGTCAAAAGTATAGCATAACGCTTCCCTTTGTATATACTGTTTATTATTGTCATACCTTTTATTTTTAGTTGATTGAACATATTTACCATCCCGGATTCTGAAGCATATACCCTTTATCTATTTCGGTCTGCTTGATAGGATGTAAATAAGAACGGTCACTCCATAATCTGTTTTCAAAGACATAAGGTTTGTAATGTACTTTACCCGGTGCTCCTGTAACAGCGGAGAGCTGCAATCCATACATGGCACCTTTCATAACACCTTCATCATCGGCTATCAGCCAACGTCTTATATCCCAGAAACGATGATCTTCATAAGCCAGTTCCACGGCTCGTTCTCTTCGCAGTTTCTCCCTGAACTGCTCTTTATTCAAAGTGGAAGGAAAGCCCGGCATTCCGGAGCGTTCACGAACTTTCAGGACTGCATCGAATGCTTCTTTCGGGGGAGTTTCATAATATTCATTCAAAGCTTCTGCATAATTCAGATAGAGTTCGGCTACCCGGAAGACAATCCAGTCCATATTAGTGGAGTTGCGCGGAGCCGTTGCTCTTAGTACGCGAGGTACCCATTTGCGAACCAGGTGTTTCGTTTTATCATTGGCTACATTGTGAGCTCCACCGGGCAGAAAATTAAGAATTCCAATCTCTGTATTCCAGTTAGCTCCATGTGCTGCAATGGTTTGCGCAAAACGAGGGTCCAGTTCGTCGTACTTTTCAAGCAGATCATCGCCACCATCCATATTCCATGTTTGTTGGTTCCCGTCTTTTTTCTCATAGAAACGCACGAAATTGAAGGTTGTAAAAAGACCGCCGTCGCTCCAACTACTTCCCGCCCATGCCGGTATATTGCTTGTTATGGGATGACTGCTTGTTGTGAAATTCCGATATTTTTTGTTGGCCAGAATTATTTCTTTGTTATCGGGAGCAGTCCACACATGTTCGTAATTTGTTTCAGGTGTTCCCTCATCGTACAAGTCATAATAGCCAGAAGATTCAACAGCGGTAATGGCTGCCTTGGCTGCTTTAGCAGCTTCATTCCAGCGTTCTTTACTATAGTTTCCATATCCTATCAGGTCATTATTTCCACTTAAAGGAAGGTACGGATCGTCGGTATTGAACAAAGGACTCGCCGCATACAGGAGTACTCTGGATTTGAGGGCTAAGGCGGCTATCCTGTTTGCCCGTCCTACCAATATCGAATTCGTATAATAATCCGGTAATATGGAGGCAGCCCGGTCACAATCGACAAGAATGGAGTCTACACAATCGGAAAATGTATTACGGGGTAGTTTACCATCTTCCGACGGATTTATTCTACGGTGTATTATAGGCAGTCCACCATATCTATATACTCCTTCCCAGAAGACCAAAGCCCGCATAAAATAGGCTTCGCCTCTGGAACGTGTCTTAAAATCAACGTCTCCCGGATCATCGGGCACTTCGTCAATACGTTCAAGCACGATATTGCATTTTCGTAATGTCTGCCAACGGGTGTTGTGACGGGGGTCTTCATCCCAGTCTATGCTGCTGTTGTTATGATTGTCCACGTTCCACGAGGCATTGCCCTTCCCCCAGTTTGCACCTTGTTCGGCTTCATCACACGCTCCTGCCAGGGTTGAGGTTGCACACAATTTACGGTCGATCCCGCTACTTCCCATCGAGAACCCCAGCGGCATACCTTCTGCATAGATGCCTGTTATGTATTGTTCTGTCAAAGTCCTGTCGGCAAAGACACCGTCTTCATCCAAATCGACAGAGGGCGGAGCTTCCAGATAGTCACTACACGAAAACATCAATACAGACGACAGAAGTATTGCACATATATATGTTATTCTTTTCATGATTATCAAAAATTTATATTAAGACCAATATTATATACTTTCTGCAACGGATATGTATTGATTTCAACATTTCCACTTCTCGAAGGTGCTTCCGGGTCCAGATCTACCACATCTGTCCACGTGAATAAATTGGAACCGTTGAAATATAATCTTACACTATTCAGGTTAAGCCGTTTGACAAAACCTCCGGTAAATGTATATCCTACTTCGAGGTTTTTCAATCGCAAATAACTGGCATCCCGTATCCAAAGAGTAGAAGGACGATAGTTGTGATCGGTTTCTCCGTTGGGATTCAGAGACAAACGGGGAAAGGTGATCTTTTCTCCTGCCTCATACCGTTCCTGTGTCCAACGTTCTTTTATCAGAGATTTCGCACTCTCTTCTCCTTTCGCGAAAGGCCACATCGACCGTCCGAAATATTTAATGGATACATTGTCGGCTCCCTGAAATAAGATGGAGAAATCAAATCCTTTATATTGCGCTCCGAATGAGAAACCGTAAATAATCTCCGGTACGGGGGTGTATCCTATCGGAACCATGTCGTAATCATCAATCACTCCATCCTGATTGACGTCTACATACTTGACGTCTCCCGGTTGCAACTGATTCCCGCTCCATGAACTTTTAGGACGGTCTAATGCATTGATTTCTTCCCACGAGTTATAGTATCCGTCAAAGATCAGTCCGAAAAACTGATTCTTTCTTCTTCCGGTAGTCATCTGATAATCATATCTCTTCTGCACTTCATCCATGTAGATGATTTCATTCCTCGCAAATGAATAATTGAAGCGTGCCCAATAATGGAAATCTTGTATATGATGTCTAAAATTAAGGTCCATTTCCCAACCGCGATTTTCCATTTCTCCAAAATTATATGCAGGAAGATTAGCACCTATAATCATGGGGGATGTTGATCTGTTGGCTAATATGTTATTTCGTTTTTCTTTGAATATATCAAATGAAGCAGTCAGACAATTATTGAACAGATTAATATCTACACCGACATTCATCTTTTTCGCCTTTTCCCAAGTCAAATCAGGATTACCGATTTTATTTTCAACAATCATCAGTGAAGTATACGGATTGGAAGCCAAACCGAAATTATACTTGTTCACACCCGAATCGCTCGCTGCTCCATAAGAAGACGGCAGATACAAAAATCGATCACCACCTATCTGATCGTTTCCTACCTCTCCGTAGGACCCTCTCACCTTTAGATATTTAACGATATTGTTTTTCGGAAAAAACTTTTCTTCACTGATGACCCAACCTAATGAAACAGCAGGAAAAAATCCGAACCGTTTGCCTTTGGCAAAATTCTCGGTTCCGTTGTATCCCATATTGAATTCTGCCAAATAACGGGAGGCATATTCATAGGTCAATCGTCCTACCAATCCCTGATAAGCATTAGGTACATAATATTGAAGGGAGGGGGAATAGTATTTACTCTGATTATACAGAATAAGTGCTGTCGTTTTATGAAGCCCGAAAGTTCTATTATAATCAATTCCAAACTCCATATATACTTTCCGGTTCTTATCCCATCCGGTACTTACAGACCAGATACTCTCTTCTGATTGGGGGATCAGATAGATGTAATCCGGATCTTCCGCATCACGGCGCGCAAGATAATAAGGAAAGGTTTTCGAATATTTCTTACGGCTGTAATAATAGCTATCATACGCGATACTCCCGTGTACGGACAAACCTTTGGTCAGCAAAGATGATAAATCATAATTCAGACGTAATGTTGTATTGATGTTATTTCTATTATCTTTCTGATAACCGTTGCTTAATAAGGTTTGCCAGGGATTGACGCTTCCCAATCCATCCTGTATGCGGACAATTTTATTGTCCACCAATCCCGGAGAGCTCAAGGGATTGGCAAAAGAAATAGCTTGCCAGATTCCACTGTTACCGGAGCCCGGAGTAATCACTCTGCCTATCTGGGCGGCCATTTGAACAGTTGCCGAAAAGTCCCGCGTTATCTGAAAATCGAAATTAGTTCTGAAGTTATAACGGGTGTTACGGGGATTTACATCATGATCCGAATCTATCTTGGTATGTTTATAGATACCGGTCTGATCGAAATAACTTCCCGATATAAAGTATTTCACACGTTCTGTACCACCCGAAAGGTTGATGTTATGTTGAGTGCGGGTAGAAAACTTTCTAAGAAAATCGTCTATCCAGTTAGTGTTCGGATGCAAAATCGGATCAAAGCCATTTCTGTACAATTCAATATCTTTATCCGTGAATTTCGGTTGGTAGGTAGAACCCGAAACCCGGGAGTCATTTTCTAAAGCTTCATTGTATAAAGTTGCATAATCCGCACTATTCAGATAACTGGGGAGCTGGGTAGATTGCTGCAAAGCAAAATTACCCGAATAGCTCAACCGGGGACGCCCTCTTTCCCCTTTACGGGTAGTAATTAATACTACGCCGTTAGCTCCCTTTACTCCATAGATCGCTGTTGCCGAAGCATCTTTAAGTATATTCAATGATTCAACTTCATTCGGATCTATGCCGTCAAAATTAGTTCGTTCGATGCCATCGATCATTATTAAAGGAGCCGTGTTGTCTGTAAATGTACTGACACCTCTGATTAACAGACTGGAAGCGTCTTCGCCGGGAGCACCACTTCTTTGAAAAGCAATCAATCCCGGCATTCGTCCTACCAGCATGTTACTAATATTGGATTGTTGTGTCTGTACCAGTTCTTTCCTCGAAATAGAAGCGATAGATGCTGTCACACTTTCTTTCTTCTGCTTTCCGTAGCCGACAACAACGACTTCCTCCAGACTTTGCTCGGCTTCTTTTATTTCAATAGAAAGCACTTTATTGTCTTTTACAGGTACTGTCGTCGTGACATAACCGATATAACTGATTTCCAAAACTGCATTCGGATTTACAGATAAGGCAAAGCGCCCGTTTATATCGGAAATTATGCCGTTAAATGTACCGACTTCCTTGATATTGGCACCGATAATCGGTTCTCCTTTTGTATCGGTAATAGTACCGGTTATTCTCCGAGGCTCCTGTGGCTGTGAAGAAAGATTCTTTTTCACTGCCGTTTTTCTCTTTACAACAATCTGTTTTCCATTTATTTCATATACCAGATTTGTCTTTTCAAACAAGGCTGACAATTTTTCTGTGATTGTCTTCTTCCTGGATAGATCTACACTGACAACTTGATTTAAACTAGGTCGGATATCTTTCGAATAGATGAAAACGTAGCCTGTTTCTTTCTCTATATCTTTAAAATATTCCAGTAGAGTCCCTTTCTTTATATCATAGAGTTCGCTCGTTCCATTTCCATTAGCGAGAGTTACATTCGCTATAAATAGAAAAATAACAAAAAATTTCACAAACAGATATGATTTACAAAGAAAATATGCCCTATTTGCATGATTGTAATAGGAATTTTCCATATTTTT
This sequence comes from Bacteroides celer, assembly GCF_002632415.2. Lineage (NCBI taxonomy): Bacteria > Pseudomonadati > Bacteroidota > Bacteroidia > Bacteroidales > Bacteroidaceae > Bacteroides > Bacteroides celer. The sequence goes on from NZ_CP178209.1 coordinate 3,653,336, forward strand.
GCGTATCAATTTTTAGGTTTTTCATAAGTAATTGAAAAATTTAAATCTCACGGGTTCGGAAGAGTTGCCTCTCTTCCGAACTTCTTTTTTACAAAGGCTTCATTTCTGTGGTTTATTCATAGGCATTAAATTTTTAGGGTTATTACTCGATTTTTATACTTCCCGCTTCAATTGTACACTGGACATCGTACAGCAACGAGAAGGTTTTCATGACTTGTTCTATATCATCAAATAAGATAAGTTTTCCCATTGTACACTTTTGCGCAACTTCCGGCGTACATGTGATAGATACATTATAGTAGCGACTTAGCCGTTGGATAATATCTTTCATTGTCTCACCCCGGAACTGAAGTACGCCATCTTTCCATGAAATATAATCGTAAGCATTAACTTCGTCGATGCCGGATATCCCATCACTCAACTTAAAACGCTGATTAGGCAAAAGGACAAAATCTTCATTGGAGTTTGCTTTTACATTTACTTTTCCTTCTACCAACACCACGGATTGCAATGCATCATCAGCATAGGCAGACACATTAAACTTTGTTCCCAATACATTAACTGTCAGTTGGGGTGTCTCTACATAAAAAGGCCGGGAAGTATCTTTGGCAACTTCTATATAAATCTCTCCTTCTACTTTTATCCTGCGTTCGCCCGGACCAAAAGAGGAAGGGAAACGTAATTTACTTCCGGAATTAATCCATACTTTCGATCCGTCTGCCAATACAATGGATGAATGGCTACCATAAGGAACTATCAGTGTATTTTGTTTTCCGGGTTGAACCGCTCCCTCTTTGATTATCTCTGTTTCCTTACCATCGGATTGAATAGTAATATTGCTATCATAAGTAATGACGGCATTATTCTCTATCTGAATCGCTTCCGCATCATCTCTTATCAGCATTACTTTCTGATACAGAGTATCTGCTTTCACATTGACAAGCAGATCATCAGCAGTTCCGGACGTCTGAAAAGAATGAATCAACCAGAAAGAAACAATACCTAATATTAGTACACAGGCGGCAGCATAACGGGTAAATAAGATAAAACGATGTCTCTTATCACGACGCTCCATGCTTGTCTCTATACGTGCCCACAATCTTTCTGATTCTTCGGGTAAGCGCTGAACCGGATTCAGCCGGGCAGATAATATGATTTTGCGGGCCTCCTGTAGGGATGCTTGATCTTCGGGATGCTCTTTTTGATAATTAACCCACCATTCTTCCGATTCCTGGGTAGGAGCCAGACACCACAATATGAAGTCTTCATTTTGTAGCCATTGTTTTGTCGATTCGGGTATTCGATCTGAATGCATACTCGTTCTTTTTACGGTTTCACTTTAAAAACACGCAAAGAACAAAAATACCCCCACGAAAATTAAAGAAAATAACCGAAAAGGAAAAAATAAATAATTTGAGGCTGAATTTTACGCATTTGTTCGATAGCCCGATACACTAATTTCTGTGCTGCTTTAGGTTGTATTCCCATCAATTTCCCGATTTCCTCATAGCTAAGTCCTTGGGTATAACGAAGATATACAGCCTCCCGTTGCCGGTCTGTAAGGCTATCCAGCATCTTTTTCAGCTGTTTTTGCATAGCGGCTCTTTCTTTTTCTTCATCTATGAGTTCAAAGCCGTTCACTTCAATAAGGAAACTATAGTTATCAGAACCTTCTTCCAGAAATTCGGTATTCATTTCTTTTTTCTTAATGGTCCGAATCCGGTTCTTCAAACAGTTCAACAGATAGAACTTCATATTCTGACTTTCCCAAAGTTTGTGCTCACGCTCATATAAATGCAAAAAAACATCGTGAATGGCATCTTCTAAAAGTTCTTTACTAATGCCAAAAGCAATGCCGTATGAAAACAAATCGTTCTCATACGTCTCATATAACCACTTATATAAGGATTGCTTATTCTTCACACTATCTTCACAAAAAGTTAGAATCCTATCTTCTAAAGAATATTGAAATGGTAATTATCACCAGCCTGTCTCATCCCATCCGGCAGCGGAGTACCATTGTATCGACTGACGATAAAAAGGATTTATCTCCTCTTCATACGACTGACGAAATATATAAGTAGAAAGTCCTGCAGAGCCATTCATCGAGAAACTACCGCCATAACTGGAGTAATTATTAGGAGTAGTCTTCCAATAAACCACAGCAGCATCATAAGCAGCTTTCCAAGCCTCATATTCGCTAGTCTCACTACCTAAAGAACGTATTAATCCATCAAAATCATAATAATACTTACTGGACCGACAATCATAACAGAGTATGCCCGATGTGGCTATCGCTTGTCTGCCCTTAATATATTTCAGAATAATCTCACTACTGCTTTTAGCCAGTTGTTCCAACATGGAAGTGTTCACTACAGAAACAGAGACTCCTGCCGTCCAGGGATCACCTAAGCCCCAATTATATGGCAATTTGCCAGTATAAAGATTTTCATCTGCATAAAATTCAAAATATGCCTTTGCTATGTCCGTAGCCGATGCATTATTGGCAAACATAGCCGGAACTACTTTCTGATATGGAGCACCCGGTGCGGGTATCTCTGTCGGAGAGCCTATTATGTAATCCGCATGTTCCTTCAATTCATAGACCACCTCAACAGATTGCATAAAGCATGCATCGAAAAGAAGAAAACTCAAATGAGGCGCATTACGCAGAACATCTTTTAACTCGGAAATATCCATGTAATTTGAACCACCATCCTGTCCCCACCAACGGGTTTTATTCTGCGATTTTGCCAACCATCCTTCTCCATGAGACCACAAAACCAACCCATAACTCTGTGCCGGATATTCAGAAAATGCCGTGTTGATAACCTCCTTCATCTTAGAGACATCTACAGAGTTTCGTCCTTCATACGTAGCGATTAGCTCCTCCTGTACGACATTCTTCTTTTTATCCTTCTTCAATCGAATTAGTTTAGGACTTGATCCGGTATCAATGTATACGAGTAGGTTATAAGAGTTATCATCTACAGACTGCATTCCCTCTGTCATTTCCGCCAAATCCTCTGTGGCAAAGCTGCGAAGAGAATTGTCACCTGCTATATAAACAAGAACTGTACGCATCTGGACTCCTCTTTCATCATCGTCATTATGACAAGCGATTACCAGCATAGCCAAACACACAAACAAGGAGAATATTTTTATCTTTTTCATTAGATTTCAAGTTTATTACGAGGCAAAGATAAAAAAATAAGAGATGCAAAGCTGCATCTCTTATTATATTAACAATTTAACTATTGCTTATTATTCTTCCGGTTTCGTAAAGTGGAATTTATCAGAATCAATCCGCGACACCGTCATTCTATTATTTTTCTTGTATTTATTCAGAATCTTCGTTGCTTCTTTTTCTAATTTCTTCTTGTTTTCCGAGAAGTAAATCATACATGTACTATTCTGTTGCAACTGGTTATCCTCCAGATAATTCTTCAACTGATAACTATACAACTCACGGTGAGACAAGAAGCCTTCCTTGCTAACCTTCGCACTATCTAGTATCTGAATGTCCGTGAAATAGACTACTGTATCCGTAAATGAGGCAGAAATTCCAAAAGCATAAACCGGTTTAGAGTGGTCTTTTTTCAAGGAAAAAGCGGAGCACATGGTAAACACAAGTGCAATTGCAAATAGTATTTTTACGTATTTCATATCATATAATTTTTAACTTCGCAAAGGTAACAAAAAAGAAGAGACTACCTCGATTTATCTCAAATAAATAGTATTTCTTAATCATAAATCCATAACAATACAGGTTTCTTTTCTGCCTTGAGCAACCTGTCAACCTTCCTCATCACCTCATCAGATATCACAGGACACCCTTGACTGATTCCTAATGGAAGATGCAAAGGATACACCTCCATTTCCGGCATCGGAGTATAAGAATGTAACACGATATACCGTTTAAAAGCATTGTTATTCGTCACTTCCAATCCATGCAATTTATAATGAACATTAATCCCCCACTTACTATACGACCGTATCCCTACTTTATATTTTCCTAAAGAAGAGCAATAACTACCTTCCACATTACTGAATACAGGCTTGGACAGCGTACTGTTTTTCCCGTATCCATGCGCACAGAGACTGGCATACTTCACGGAATCTCCTTTGAAATCCCATACAAAGAAACGCCTTTTACCAGAATGAATACTGAAATCTACCAGAAAGCAATAATTCGTATTATATCCGTTCTTATCACAATAAGCCTTTCCTGCCTGTGCTTTTTCCCGCAAACGCTGCTCTACTTTAACAGGCACCGAATCAGAAGAGGATGCCGCACATTTTGCATACGCCACCATCCCTGCTCCCAAAACAATAAGAACCAATGATATTAAAACTGACTTTTTCATAAAACTCGCATAGTATAAGATTGAATTATAGAATGGGGCTTATGTAAAAAGTCGCATAAGTACATTCTTCTATATGAAAAGTGCGACTTATGCGACTCAAATTCTTTTTTCTTTCAGAAACTGATATTCCTTACTTATCCCAAGTAAGATTTGAGCAATTTACTACGATTACTTTGTCTAAGTCTTCTAATTGCTTTTTCTTTAATCTGACGAACGCGCTCACGTGTGAGGCCAAATTTATCGCCGATTTCTTCCAATGTCATTTCTTGCTGTCCGATACCGAAAAACATCTGAATGATTTCTTTTTCTCTATCGGTTAACGTAGAAAGAGCTCTATCAATTTCCCTCGCAAGAGACTCATTAACCAGAGAGCGGTCCGCCATTGGCGAATCATCGTTAACCAACACATCCAACAGGCTGTTATCCTCCCCTTCCACAAAAGGCGCATCCACCGAAATATGACGGCCGGATACCTTCAGCGTATCAGAGATTTTATCAACCGGAATTTCCAGTTCGTCTGCCAACTCCTCGGGAGACGGACGCCGCTCGTTTTCCTGTTCAAACTTCGAGAAGGCTTTGCTGATCTTATTCAGCGAACCTACCTGATTCAACGGGAGACGAACAATACGCGACTGCTCTGCCAATGCTTGCAGAATAGACTGGCGAATCCACCATACAGCGTAGCTAATGAACTTAAATCCACGTGTTTCATCAAATTTCTCGGCAGCCTTAATCAGTCCTAAATTGCCTTCATTAATCAAGTCAGGCAAACTCAAACCTTGGTTCTGGTACTGTTTAGCCACAGATACGACGAAACGAAGATTGGCACGTGTCAATTTTTCCAATGCTACACGGTCACCCTTACGAATGCGTTGAGCGAGTTCCACTTCTTCCTCGACAGTAATCAGGTCTTCACGGCCGATTTCCTGCAAATACTTATCAAGAGAAGCGCTCTCTCTGTTAGTGATACTTTTGGTAATCTTTAGTTGTCTCATTCTTTAAAAACAGATTTGGAGTGCAAAGTTACGACAAATAATTTGTTAACATACAAAATTAAGTAACTTTTACACTATATTTTTCATCTAATAAAACAAAAAGAGATGCCGACAAGTTGATTGGCGGCATCCTTTTTCTATTTCATTAGCTTATCCTGCAATCTTCTTACCTTATTTTATATATTACTCTTGAGTCAGATCGACAGCGAAATATCCGCGTTTACCTGATGGGAACACACCGGTCAGGAATAATACCTGGTTCGGAGACTTAACAGCAGCTTTCATCACTTCTTCCAGATCGCTGACTTTGCGCATCGGCTGGTCATTAGCTTTCAGGATAATGAAGCCTTTACGAACTCCTGCATCTGATATCTTACCGGAGGAAACTCCTGTCACTTGCAGACCGTAGCCCAGATTCAATTGCTTCTTCACGTCATCCGGCAACTCTTTGAAAGCAGCTCCCAGGATTTCCATGCCTGCATCTTTCACAATCTTGGTAGTACCTTGCTCGTTCTTCAACGTTACTTCAACGGTCTTTTCCTTCTTATCGCGCATCAGTTTCACTTTCACCTTATCACCCGGACGATGTTTAGCAAGTGCTTCCTGCAAGTCAGCCATATTGGATACTTTCTTATTATCCACACCGATAATTACGTCATCGACTTTGATATCAGCTCCTGCAGCAGAACCATTCTCTACGATTTCAGAAACCCATACTCCTTCTACAACACCCAGTTCTTTAGCTTTATCTGCCAGTGTCTTACCGGATTTGTCAATCGGTTGACGGTCGTCCATCAAACTGCTACCGATAGAGCCACCACGAATACCGAGCAATGCACGTTGTACTGTTCCATATTGTTTCAAGTCGGCAATTACTTTCGTCATAATGCTGGTCGGGATAGCAAAACCATATCCTGCATAAGCACCTGTCGGAGAAGAAAGCACTGAATTGATACCAACCAATTCACCTTTGGCATTTACCAGTGCACCACCGCTGTTACCCTGGTTGATGGCAGCATCCGTCTGGATGAATGATTCTATACCACCATTATATACTCCCAGAGAACGGGCTTTTGCACTTACGATACCGGCAGTTACAGTAGAGTTCAAATTGAACGGGTTACCTACTGCCAATACCCACTCTCCTACTTTCAACGCTTCGGAGTCTCCAACCGGAATAGTCGGGAAATCATCACCCTCTATTTTCACCAGCGCAAGGTCGGTGCTGGGGTCAGTGCCAATCACGCGTCCTTTAAATTCACGGTTATCATTCAGTTTCACACTGATTTCATCCGCACCTTCAATCACGTGGTTGTTCGTTACGATATATCCATCCTTCGAGATGATTACTCCCGAACCAAAACCTACACGAGGTTGAGACTGTACCTGACGTTGCTGTCCGCGTCCATCACCAAAAAAGAAATCGAAAATGTCCGGCGCTTGCTGAACAGTTCTTGTCTTAGCTTCTTGAGTAGACCTTATATGTACGACAGCATGAAGCGAATTCTCCGCAGCCTGGGTCAAATCAACAGGTTGGGCGTTCACAGCATCAAAAGCGGCCAATTTTACATTGGGATTCTGCTTGAACATCTCATTGAAAGATGTCTCTTTGGCAGCTTCGTTAGATTGCAACAATTTGTAAGTTGTCAATCCTGCAACTCCTGAGCTAAGAAGAACGATTGCTCCTACTCCCAGAATGTTCTTTGTTGTTTGTTTCATGATTTATAATTCTTTAAAATGTTAATATTCGACATTGTTTTAACTTTTACGACGTTAAAATAATAACAAATATCGTTCACTTATTCTACTTGTCACTCTTTTTTGTCCACTTTTAACAGAGAATATTTGGAGCTTAACAGCGGTTAACGACAACACCTGACAAATTTACATTCGTTGTATGTCAGATGGCTTTAACACTCTGACATTCATTCAGTAAAGTCAGATTTTCATGACACCGATTCCGGGTAAGTCATTCAGGGTGATCTTTCCTTTCACCACTTCCACCCCTTTAAAGCGATCATTAGAGATAAGCAGGTTGCCATCCAGGTCGGCAAAATCCACTAATGGCGAGAACTGTGAAGCTGCAGAAATAGCACAGGAAGTCTCTGTCATACAGCCCACCATGACACGCATGCCGAGTGCATGTGCCAATGTCACCATCTTCCATGCTTCACGCATACCGGTACACTTCATCAGCTTTATATTGATTCCCGTGAAAGCGCCTTTCAAAGCGGCTACATCTCCTAAACGCTGCAAGGATTCATCCGCAAATATCGGTAGCGGGCTCTGTTGCGTTATCCAGGCAATATCCTCTAGCTTCTCCTTAGGCATGGGCTGTTCTATCATCACAACGCCTTTTTCTTTCAGCCAATGAATCATATCGAGCGCATATTGGCGGTCTGTCCATCCTTGATTGGCATCTATCGCTATCGGAAGGTCTGTTACCGAACGAATGGTTTCAATCATCTCCTTATCATTGTCCCGTCCCAGTTTCACCTTTAATATATTAAACTGATCGGCACACTCTTTTGTTTTCGCCCGCACTACATCCGGCGTATCAATGCCTATCGTAAAGGTAGTGGAAGGTGTCTTTTCTTTGTTCAATCCCCATATCTTATACCAGGGAACGCCCAATAGTTTCCCTACCAGATCATGAAGGGCGATATCTACCGCAGCTTTCGCTGCCGTATCCTTTGGCGAGAGGCTGTCAACGTATGACAAAATGTCATCTAACTGAAAAGGATCACTAAACTGTTCCAGATTCACTTTCCCAAGGAAATTCATCACAGACTCTACTGTTTCTCCCAAATAAGGAGGCATAGAGGCTTCTCCATATCCCGTCACGCCTTCATATTCTATTTCTACCTGCACATCGGGAGTTGTTGTACGCGAATAAGTGGCAACTGTAAACACGTGCCTCAACTTCAACTCATAAGGGAAAAAAGTCATTTTCATCTTCCCTCCCAAACCGAGCTTATTTATATGAATGGTAGAAAGCAACGATTCTCCGGCTAGTGCCTGATGAGCTACTAACCCCGAACCGAAAGCAGCCAAAGCTGCCGTTTTCAAAAAATCTCTCCTGTTCTGCATTCTTTTATTGATAAAAGGGGTTCTTATTTGTGGTATTCATTCCTTTCTCCTTATTTATATAAGGTAAGAAACGGACAGCAAAAAGTAAACGCTTCGTGTTGAATTCATCATAGTTTTGATCCGCAGGATTCATGCTGCTGACGTGCACATCTCCCAATGCGTGGATAAACTGCTTGTTTCCGAGGTAAATGCCGACGTGAGAAATACCTTCTTTACGTTCCGCAGTCGCTTTCCGGCCGAAAAACACCAGATCTCCCCGTTTGACATTAGAGAAGTCAGGAGCAATATCGATATGTTCGCCCACATAGGCCTGTTGAGAGGCATCTCTCGGGATAATAATGTCATGCATAAAAAGTACGGTCCGTACCAGTCCGCTACAATCCACTCCCTTGGAAGAGGTTCCTGCCCATAGATAAGGAATTCCCATCATCGAGTAAGCTGTTTCAATGATACTTTCAACATCTTGTTTCAGTGAAGCTCGCCATTCCGCTTCCGGTTGGGAAATGGATTTCGAAAGATATGCTTTCCGTCCGTCGGGATAAGACACTTGATAGAAATGTCCTTTGCTCCCCTCCCACTTCAAACGATTGCCCGCAACAACATCGGATACGGGTTGGGAACTCTCATCCGGTTTCTCATACGCAAATCCGTAGTGCGAGGTAACCACTATCTTTTCTGCCCGATTCCATTCATCATACCGTTCTTTCGACATGGGGGTAATCACCATCCGGTGCACCCATCCGGTATAATCATCCGGTGTTTGTATCTCGTACCAGCCGTTATACTGAAGCACCTTGACCGGCATTCCCAACAATGCCTGCGTACTCATGCCGGAAGTAAATTTGCCTTCCTCGCGCAAATTGCAAACTGAAATATGTACTACCCCATAAGCCGAATCGGCAGGCATGGGACGTATTTCCTGTGCTTTCAGGCTAGCTGCCATCATCGCCAGGAAACAATAGAAAAGGAGGATATTCTTCTTCATTAAAATCCATTTTAATGATAGCAAAGTTAGAAATTATTTCTATTTGTGATACTTTCTTTGGCTAAAACAAAATAAATGACGTATTTTTGCAGCCTAAAGCAGTTGGCCGGTCTGTCGCGTGCATGTTTCGTGCAGGAGGAAAGTCCGGGCAACATAGAGCATCCTACTTCCTAACAGAAAGCTGTCCGCGAGGGTAGAGTAACGTAGAAGAAAATAACCGCCGCTCCTTTCGGGGAGAGGTAAGGGTGAGAAGGTGGGGTAAGAGCCCACCAGTCGCATGGCGACATGCGGGCTGTACGTCTTAGGAGTTGTAAGGTCATGTAAACCGGCGTTATGAGAGTTGCTCGCTCCATGTCGGAGGGTAGACCGCTAAAGTGTCGTGGTGACACGCCACTCAGATAAATGACAGGCACCTGATATAATTAAAGATTAATAATCGGAAATTATATGGGGTACAGAACTCGGCTTATAGGCTGACTGCTTTTTCTTTTAATTATCCATTTAATTACAAATGACTAATGGATGAGGATCGACTGTTCGAGCAAGGCTGTTGTAATCAGTAATTAGTTGCTTGCAATTAGTAATCAGCGAAGAACCATGAAGAAGAAAATCACCGATATATGGAAGTTTCTTACGTATGACATCTGGCGCATTACGGAAGACGAAGTGACCCGGACCAAGTTCTCACTCTACAATATTATAAAGACCGTCTATCTTTGCATCAACCGGTTTACCAAAGACCAAATGGCCAATAAGGCTTCTGCACTGACATATAGCACATTGCTTGCCATTGTACCGATACTTGCCATTCTGTTTGCCGTAGCACGCGGTTTCGGATTTGACAACCTGATGGAACATCAGTTCCGCAACGGCTTCGGAGGGAATATAGAAACAACGGAGGCCATTCTCTCATTTGTCAATTCCTATCTTTCACAGACCAAAGGAGGTATTTTCATTGGAGTTGGTTTGGTAATGTTGTTATGGACGGTTATCAATCTGGTCAGTAATATTGAAATCACCTTCAACCGTATCTGGGAAGTGAAAAAAGCACGATCCATGTATCGCAAGATTACGGACTATTTCTCCATGTTCCTGCTGATGCCGATTCTGATCGTGGTATCCGGAGGACTTTCTCTGTTTATGAGCACCATTCTCAAGCAGATGGATGATTTCGTTCTGCTCGCTCCTGTCATGAAATTCATGATACGGCTTATTCCTTTCGTCCTGACATGGCTGATGTTCACCGGACTGTATATCTTTATGCCGAATACGAAAGTGAAATTCAAGCATGCACTCATTGCAGGTATTCTGGCAGGGTCCGCTTATCAGGCTTTTCAGTTTCTGTACATCAACAGCCAGTTGTGGGTGTCAAAGTACAATGCCATTTATGGTAGTTTTGCCGCACTCCCCCTATTTCTGCTTTGGTTGCAGATATCCTGGACAATCTGTTTGTTTGGAGCTGAACTGACGTATGCCGGACAAAATATCCGCAGCTTCAGCTTTGACCAGGACACCCGTAACATCAGCAGACGATACCGGGATTTTATATCCATCCTGATTATGTCACTCATAGCCAAACGATTCGAAAAGAACAAACCGCCCTATACGGCTGCAGAAATATCGGAAGAACACCAGATTCCTATCCGGCTGACAAACCAGGTACTTTATCAGTTACAGGAAATAGAATTGATTCACGAGGTGGTTACCGACGAAAAAAGTGAAGAAATCGGTTACCAGCCTTCAATGGATATCAATCAATTGAATGTGGCTGTCCTGCTAGACCGTTTGGACACATACGGCTCCGAGAATTTCAAAATTGACAAAGACGAAGAATTCAACGACGAATGGAAGGTGCTGACCGAATCCAGAGAAGAATACTATAAAAAAGCAAGTAAAGTATTACTGAAGGATTTGTAGGAAGGCCAAAACTTAAATCGCGAAAAAGAACTTAACACAATTAGATTAGAAAAAATGAAAAAGCTACTGCTAAGTGCATTTGTCATCTGTCTAGCAGGGACAAGCATTGCACAAGAATCTCCTTTATGGATGCGCCACTGCGCTCTTTCGCCAGACGGAACCACCATTGTATTCACCTACAAAGGAGACATCTACACGGTACCGTCAACCGGCGGACGTACCACACAAATCACTACCAATCCGGCTTTTGATACGGAACCGGTGTGGAGTCCCGACAGCAAACAGATTACCTTTGCATCGGACCGAATGGGAAGTCTCGACGTTTTCGTCGTATCCAGTGAAGGAGGAACGCCCCAGCGACTGACCACTCATTCGGGCAGTGAGAAACCCGTTGCCTACAAAGATAGCAAACACATTTTATTCACAGCCAACATTGCTCCCTCTGCCGAAGATGCCGGATTTCCTTCCGGTCAGTTCCAGCAAGTATACGAAGTGCCCGTGACGGGAGGACGCCCCGCTATGTTCTCATCCATGCCAATGGAATGCATCTCTATCAATAAGGAGGGAGTGATGCTCTATCAAGACAAGAAAGGATACGAAGACTATTGGCGTAAACATCAGGTATCCCCTATTGCCCGTGACATCTGGACATACACTCCCGGAAAAGCCCCTATTTATCAAAAACAAACAACTTTCGGAGGTGAAGACCGCGAACCGGTATGGAGTCCTGATGGTCAATCATTCTATTATCTAAGTGAAGAGAAAGGTTCCTTCAATATATTCCAACGTACTCCCGGAGCCACTACTTCCCGACAAATCACTTTCCATACCAAACATCCCGTACGCTTTCTAAGCATTTCAACTACAGGCACGCTTTGTTATGGTTATGACGGTGAGATTTATACACTTGTTGCGGGCAAACAACCCCAAAAGGTGAACATTAGTATCCTGGCAGACAAGAATGACAAAGATATTATCCGCCAAATCAAATCCAACGGAGCTACCGATATCGCTGTGTCTCCCAAAGGAAAAGAAGTTGCATTCATTATGCGCGGTGATGTCTACGTAACCTCTATTGACTACAAAACAACCAAACAAATCACCAACACACCCGATCAGGAACGTAACATCAGTTTCGCACCCGACGGACGCACACTCGTCTATTCTTCAGAACGCGATGGATTGTGGCAGCTTTACACTTCCACCATCGTACGCAAAGAGGAGAAACAATTCACCTATGCCACAGAATTGAAAGAAGAACGTTTGACAAACTCCAAAGTGGCTTCTTTCCAACCACAATTCAGTCCTGACGGTAAAGAGGTTGCTTTCCTCGAAAACCGTACCGCTATCCGTGTCATCAATCTGAAAAGCAAGGCTGTACGCACAGTGATGGATGCCAAATATCAATATTCTTATGCCGACGGTGACCAATGGTTCCAATGGAGCCCTGACAGCAAATGGATTCTATCAGACTTCATCGGCATAGGAGGCTGGAACAATAAAGACGTCGTTTTGCTGAAAGCCGACGGAAAAGGCGAAATGGTCAATCTTACCGAAAGCGGATACAGCGACAGCAACGCCAAATGGGTGTTGGGTGGAAAAGCAATGATATGGAACAGTGACCGTGCCGGATACCGTAGCCATGGTAGCTGGGGAAGTGAAGACGACACCTATATTATGTTTTTCGACGTCGATGCCTACAACCGCTTCCTGATGAGCAAAGAAGATATTGCCTTACTTGAAGAAGCGGAAAAGGCAGAGAAAGCAGAAAAAGAAAAAGCCAAGAAAGAAAAGGCAGAGAAGAAAGAAGACACTAAAGACAGTAAGAAGAAAACGAACCAGAATGAGAATGCGAAAAAAGACAGTACGGAAGTGAAACCTCTTACATTCGATTTGGAGAATCGTTTTGACCGCATCGTCCGTCTAACTGTAAATTCTTCCCGCCTGGGTGACGCTGTCATGAGTCCGAAGGGTGATATTCTTTATTACCTGGCAGCTTTTGAAGGAGACTACGACCTTTGGGAGCATAAACTGAAAGAAAATACGACTAAAATATTATTGAAAGGAGTTGGCGGCGGCTCACTCATACCGGATAAAGAAGGAAAGAATATCTTTATGTGCACAGGCGGCCGATTGAAGAAAATAGAGATTGCCGGTAGCAAAATTACACCGATAGAATTTGAAGCATTCTTCGATTACCGCCCTTATGATGAACGTGCATACATCTTCGACCACGTTTGCCAGCAAGTAAATGACAAATTCTATATTGCCGACCTGCATGGAGTAGACTGGAAAGGATATAAAAAAGCATACGAACGCTTCTTGCCCCACATCAGTAACAATTATGACTTCACAGAAATGTTGAGTGAATTGCTCGGCGAACTGAACGGCTCCCATACCGGAGCCCGGTTTGCAGCAGGAGGCAGCGCAATGCCTACCGCTACTCTGGGAGTCTTTTACGATGAGTCATACAACGGTGCCGGGTTAAAGATCAAGGAAATCATGAAGCAAAGTCCTTTCACCCAGAAAAAGACAGAAGTGAAGGCAGGTTGCATCATTGAAAAAGTAGACGGCACAACGATTGAAGCCGGTGCTGATTACTTCCCGTTATTTGAAGGCAAAGTCGGACGCAAAGTAGTACTTACCGTATACGATCCTTCCACTAAAAAACGTTTTGAAGAAACTGTAAAGGCCATCAGCTATGGCACTCAAAGCGAGCTGCTTTACAAACGTTGGGTAGAGCGTTGCGCCAAGAAAGTTGAAGAGCTTTCCGGCGGACGCATTGCTTATGTACATATTAAAGGTATGGACAGCCCCAGCTTCCGCAAGATCTATTCCGAATTGCTCGGTCGTTATCGCAATAAAGAAGCCGTAGTGGTAGATACCCGCCATAATGGTGGTGGATGGCTGCACGATGATGTGGTCACCTTACTTAGCGGAAAGGAATATCAACGTTTCGTGCCACGCGGACAATATATCGGCAGCGATCCATTCAACAAATGGCTGAAAGCCTCATGCATGCTAACTTGTGAAGACAATTACAGCAATGCACATGGCACTCCTTACGTATATAAGACTCTAGGCATTGGTAAACTGATAGGCGCCCCGGTGGCAGGAACGATGACAGCCGTGTGGTGGGAGCGCCAGATAGATCCGTCTATTGTATTCGGTATCCCACAGGTAGGTTGCATGGATATGCAAGGCAACTATCTCGAAAATCAGACCTTGCAACCTGATATTCTAGTCTATAACGAACCGGCAGCCAGCCTGAAAGGAGAAGACGCGCAACTGAAAGCAGCAGTAGACTACCTATTAAAAGATTTGTCAAAAAAGAAATAAATACTGCATTATTGATGCCGCTTTTCCGGCGGCATCAATAATAAGTTAATTATCAACACCTTAGAAAAGCCATTATTGGTTTTAAAGAAACAGGTCGTTGTACTAAATCCCGCATACGTAATAGCTAAAGTTTGCTATCTGTATGCGGGATTCCTTTTTTTTTGCTGATTTTAGTGGTGATATTTCCAATGTTCAACCAATAAACATTCTCCACTATGGCAAATTTTATTCAGCGTGCCAGTGACTCCATCTCGGGGTTTGGTCAAAGTTACGAAAAATTTTCCAAACAACTTCTTATTGAGCAGTATTCTCCTGGTAGTATAAAAAGTTATGGCCATAAGTTGGCTGCTATCAGCTTTCACTTCAAAAAACTTCCTGAACACTTAAGCGAAGATGATTGCCGCGATTATTTCAGCATGTTGCTCTCTCGCACTCCTTCACCGGGTTTGAGCTATTTCAAGCACACCGTTTACAGTCTTCGCTGTTATCGCAAGACAATGCATCTTAGTGAACTTAATTTTTCTCTTCCCCGTATCCGTAGTACGAAGAAGCTTCCGGTTGTTCTTTCACAGTCGGAAGTGAGCAGCCTTTTGCGTCACTGCGGGAGTATCCGCAGTCAAGCCCTGCTGGCTCTGATTTATTCCTGCGGGCTGCGTTTACGTGAGCTGGTCAATATGCGAATTTGTGATATTGACAGCAAGCGCATGCAGGTTTTCATCCGCCAGGGCAAAGGTAGAAAAGACAGGTACGTCCCCCTTTCCGGCAACCTGTTGCTTCTTCTCAGGGAGTATTTCATCCAGTACAGACCCGCGGTATATCTTTTCAACAATTGTTTCGGCGGACAAATCGAAGATTCCGAGATCCGCTATCTTTTTAAACAAGCGGTTCATTCGTCCTGCATCCTTAAACCCTGCACGCTTCATACCCTTCGTCACAGTTACGCCACGCACCTGCTGGAGATGGGCGAAAATATACTTCGCATCCGTGACCTTCTGGGACATGCCGATATAAAGACAACCCTGGTTTATCTTCACCTTGTCAATCTTCCTGCCGGAGGTTACGCCTTCAGTCCACTGGACCGTCTTGAGGGAGTGGGATATAACAATACGCAGCCATGAGGACGGAGTTTGAGGTCGGTCAGATTATTTCCCGCTTCAAATCATCCTTTATCAGCCAACATCATCCCTGCGGCAGGGTTCTCCAGGTCCTCTCACGCCTGGAACAGTGCCGTACCTCCGCTTTGGAAGGGCATGTGGATGCCTGTCCCCAGTGTGGAGTCGTACGTGTTAGTTACAACAGCTGCCGGGACCGGCATTGTCCCAAATGCCAGGGAGCCGAACGTGAGGTATGGATACAGGCACGCAAAGAGGATATGTTGCCCGTGAAATACTTCCATGTGGTATTTACCTTGCCGGCCGACTTGCATTCACTGGCACTGGGTAATATGAGACACACCTATTCATGCCTGTTTGCCGCTGCCTGGAAGACACTCGCAGCCTTCGCTGCCAATAAAGGCGCCCAGGCGGGAATGGTAGCCATCCTGCATACATGGGGAAGTAACCTGCACTACCACCCCCACCTGCACTGTGTAGTGCCCGAAGGAGGGATAGATGACAAGGGGGAATGGAGGAAGATCTCAGGGGCAAATCAGGACAGTCCTTTTCTATTCCCGGTCAGGGCCATGGGCAGGGTGTTCAGAGCCAAGTTCATGCAAGAGTGGAGCAAACATGTGAAAGTACCCCAGGCAACAAGAAAGAAGCTGTTTGAAAAAGAATGGGTGGTATATAGCAAAGCACCGTTCAAAGGCGTGGAAAGGGTCATAGAATACTTAGGGCGTTACTCACACAGGGCAGCCATCAGTAATGCCAGGATTAAGGGAATTACAGATACAGCCGTCATGTTTGACTATAAGGATTACAGGGATGGGGGAAAACATAAGATGATGACACTCACGGGAGAAGAGTTCGTACACAGGTTCAGTAGGCATATATTGCCGGCAGGATTTGTACGTATCAGGCATTACGGATTCCTGGCAGCATGCAACAGAAGGAAGTTGACAAGCATACAGATAAGGATGAAAGTACCACCGGCACCACTTAAAAGGAAAAGAGCCAAGTGGAAAGAACTCTGCCAAGACAAATGGAGGGAATATAACTTATGCAAGCATTGCGGAGGGGCGCAGATGATTACAATTGAAGTTTTCAGACCAGCCAGGTCGCCACCCGGAAGAGGAAGTTCCAAACCGCTGAACGGTACTTTTTGAAGAAGAAAATATATTCACAGGAAGAATGAAGTCCTGGGAGAGAGGCTCTGTGGATATACATAACGGAAAACACGGTAAAAACACCGGATAGAAAGAAAAAGGAGGAAAAAAGGGAGATTGGAATCAAGAAAGGCTGAAAAAACAAGTATAAAAGCAAGCACAGGACATTAGGAAACTGCTGAAAAAAATACAGATACAGAAGTAACCCCCATAAAAAATAGAAAACGTACAACAAAGGCTCCATATGCCCTAAGGGGCACACGAAGCCCTATTTCGTTCCATTACGCCCTAAGGGGCACACGAAGCCCTATTTCGTTCCTTTTAAACCAACAATGCTTTCTGTTATATGCTTATCCTAAAAGCCTAAGAATATAATTATTTTTCAATCAATAACGATTGTATGAAATCACCTTTTCTTTCGGCTTCCTCATCTTCTTACGTTTTTCCTTTGCCGGATAGCCAATGACAATATCCAGCAATAAACGTTTCGAAGCAGGAATACCGGCAAGTTGTTTCATCTCTTTTTCATCGAACCAACCCAGAATACAAGAGCCCAATCCTTCGGCTTCAGCAGCCAGAGAAATATGAGCAGCCGCTATTCCAATGTCGATCAACGGGAAATGCTTGCCTTTAACCTTTCCACCAAGCAGGGAAGTGATATTAGCAGATTCTTCTACAACCAGAATATGCACGGGAGCATCTTTGGCAAACTTATTCATTCCCAAGCCAGCAGCAGCTTTCCCGGCTTTTTGAGCCAGTTCCTTGTCTGTGATGACCACAAACCTCCAAGGTTGTGCGTTGCAGGCCGAAGGCGCCAAACGTGCAGCTTCAAGCACCCGTTCCAACTTTTCCGGCTCCACCGGACGTTCCTTATCATACGAACGGTCACTTTGACGAGCCTGCACCAATTGAAGAAAATCAGTATATGCCATTTCCAATCCTCCGGTCACTTATTTATATTTCCTTATTTATATTGAATCATCCGGCTGATATACTTGCCGATAATATCAAATTCGATATTTACCACACTGCCAATCTCAAATGTATGGAAGTTCGTATGCTCGTAAGTATAAGGAATGATAGCCACCTGGAAAGTATCATCCGTCGGATTACATACCGTCAGGCTAACGCCGTTCACAGTCACCGAACCCTTATCCACAGTGATATATCCGCGTTTCGCCATCTCCTTGTCAAACGCATACCGGAATGTAAAATACCAACTGCCTTCCGCATCCTTAATATCAATACAAGTGGCAGTCTGGTCCACATGCCCCTGAACGATATGTCCATCCAGCCGTCCGTTCATCATCATGCTACGTTCAACGTTCACCTTATCCCCCACTTTCAACAAACCGAGGTTAGAACGCTCCAACGTTTCTTTCATGGCAGTCACCGTATACGTATCATCCGTCAGAGTCACCACCGTCAGGCATACACCATTGTGAGAAATACTCTGGTCAATTTTCAACTCATTCACAAACGAACACTTAAATGTAAAGTGTATATTCTCCTGGTCTTTCACCAGTGCTACCAAAGTAGCATATTCTTCTACGATTCCAGAAAACATAATTTTATTTACTATTTTACGATTTACTATTTACTATTTTGATTTACTATTTACTATTTTACGATTGAAAATACTCTTTTAATGCAAGGGTCAAAGATACGAATTAGAAAGGAGCTTAAAAAATAAGAGCAAAAAAAAATAGGGCTTTTCACAAAGCCCCATTTTTCAGTTTTCAATAGGTATTAGTTTTTTTTTAAGGTAAAAAGATTGTTTTCAGGATAACGGTGCAAATATAGGCGGTTTTACCGATACTATCCAAATTATAAAACATGTCATATAACATCTTTTTGAAAATTCTTTGGATTTATTATCATTTGAAGCAAAAACTCCTGTAACTTGTCCGTTACAGGAGACAAATATAAGATAATTTTTTAAGGAGCCCTAATTTCTGTTTAAAAATCGGCAGAAATTTACTTTTCCGGGTAATTTTCATCCGTTTTTCCACGATGTTTTAACACTTTGGCATCAATGAAGAAAACAATCTCCTCGGCAATGTTGGTAATATGATCTCCCGAGCGTTCCAGTTTACGGAACACACTGACTAAATCTACGCAAGTATGTACAGCTTCCGGATGTTCGATAATATAGTCTGAAAGAATCCCTGTTGCATCCGCATTGATTTCATCCAGCAAATTATCCTTGGCAAACACTCCTGCCGCCAAATCATTACTCTCTTCATTCAAGGCACGTTTCGCCAGTTCCAGCATCGACAACACCTCTGCCTGCATTTCTGCCAGGCGAAGACGAGACAACAGTTCCGCATCTAATACCGGTTCTTTGCAACGAAGTACAAAACGGGCGATCCCTTCCGCAAAGTCACCTAAACGTTCCAAGTTCGTATTGATTTTCAACATAGCCAACACAAAACGAAGATCAATCGCCACCGGATTATACAATGCGATAATATCTTCCACATCACTATCTATCTTCAATTCAAAAGCATTCACCCTGCGCTCGCGAACCATCACCTGTTGAGCCAGCTCCTTGTCAAGGGTCAACACAGCCTCTCCGGCACGGTCAAGCTGATTGTACACCAAGGTCCACATTTCATCAATTTCCTTCTTCAATAGGATGAGTTCCGATTCTATAAACTTTACCATAGTCTATTATATATAAATGATTAATATTCTGCTAATTAGATTTCAGAGATAAATTTTAGGCACGGATTACACGGATGACGCTGTTGCTTTAAACAAGCATATTTCTAAAAACCGTGAAATCCGTGTAATCCGTGCCTAATTCATTACCCGAAGCGTCCCGTTATGTAATTCTGGGTAGCCTCCTTCTCCGGATTGGTGAATATCTTTTTCGTCTGATCGAATTCCACCATTTCTCCCATATAGAAAAACGCCGTCTTATCACTGACACGGGCTGCCTGCTGCATATTATGCGTAACGATTACAATCGTATAATCCTTCTTCAGTTCATGAATCAACTCCTCCACTTTCGCCGTAGAAATAGGATCGAGCGCAGAGGCAGGTTCATCCATCAGCAATACCGAAGGAGAGACAGCCATCGCACGGGCAATACAAAGACGCTGCTGCTGTCCGCCGGACAGTGCATAAGCCGATTCCTTCAACTTATCTTTCACCTCCTCCCAAAGAGCCGCTCCTTTCAACGTTTCCTCTACACGCTGGCGGATGAAAGCATTATCTTTTATTCCGTTCACACGAAGTCCGTAAGCCACATTCTCGAATATGCTTTTCGGGAAAGGATTGGGACGTTGGAACACCATTCCCACATTCTTGCGGAGTTCGTCCACTTCCACGCCTTTCGCATAGATATTATGTCCGTCGATACAGATTTCTCCCTCCAGACGGGTAGCAGGAATCAAATCATTCATCCGGTTGAAAAGCCGGAGGAAAGTAGACTTACCGCAACCGGACGGTCCGATAAAAGCAACAACCGATTTTTCCTCAATCTGCATGCTGATGCCCTTCAATGCATGAAAGTCCCCATACCAGAAGTTCACATCACGCGTATCAATTTTCACTGTATCCATATACTAATTTAGTTCGTTTTTACTCTTTTCTCAAAATACTTTCTCAAGGCATTAGCCAGCAGATTCACCAACAGGATCATCATAATCAATACCAATGCCGTGCCATAAGCCAGCGGCAGTTGTGCCTCCATATCCGTTCCACTGGTGGAAATCACATACAAATGATAAGGCAAGGCCATACACTGATCCAGAATGCCGGTAGGCAGTTGCGGCAGGAAGTATGCGGCACAAGTAAACAGAATCGGCGCCGTCTCTCCCGAAACACGTCCCAATGCGAGAATCAACCCTGTTATAATGTTCGGCATACCCATCGGCAGAATGACGCGTCCTATCGTCTGCAACTTCGTCGCTCCCAATGCCCGGCTACCTTCACGCATACTGTCAGGAATGGCTTTCAAGGCTTCCTCCGTTGTCCGGATAACCAAAGGTACGCAAAGCAAACCTAATGTCAAAGAGCCTGCCAGAATACTATCACCGAACCCCATATAATTGACAAACAGCGCCATACCGAACAATCCGAATACGATGGAAGGAATACCGCTCAAGTTATTGGTCATCACCCGGATAAAGCGTACCAACCTGCCTTTCGGCGCATACTCATTCATATAAATACCACTCATCACCCCTATCGGAAATGCAAACAGCGCACTTCCCACCATCAGATAGAAGGTACCTACAATAGCCGGCCAGATACCGCCACCCGTCATTCCGTCCGTAGGAGCCGAAGTGATGAAATCCCAACTGATAGTACCGATTCCCTTATAGATGATAAATCCCAGAATCGCAAACAATATCAATACAATGCAAAGACTCAACAACCGGAAAATTCCGAAAGCAAGTTTCTGCGAACGGTGTTTAGCTTTATTATTACTCCGTATTTCCATCTTATTTACTACGCTTTAATCCTTTAGAAGAAATATATTCCACACTAAAGTTGATAATCAATGTAATGAAGAACAGTACGACACCCAACAGGAACAATGTCTGATAGTGCGGACCACCTGCAGGAGCCTCTCCCAGTTCGGCGGCAATCGTAGCCGGAATGGTACGTAAAGGCTCAAGAATGGTTGTCGGAATCACAGCCGCATTACCGGTCACCATCAATACCGCCATCGTCTCCCCGATAGCACGTCCGATGCCAAGTACCACGCCGGATGTAATACCCGAAATAGAATAAGGAATTACGACCTTATATATAGTCTGCCATTGAGAAGCCCCCAACGCCAGACTCGCTTCCCGCATTGCACGCGGACAGTTACGCATCGCATCTTCCGTCACCGTTATGATGGTAGGCAATGCCATAATGGCCAGTACGATACTCCCTGCCAGGCCGCTCTCTCCCACCGGAAGATTAAACAACTTCTGAATCAACGGAACGATGACAATCAACCCGAAAAAGCCATAGACCACGGAAGGAATACCGCTCAACAGTTCGATAATCGGTTTCAGCCAGTTCCGCATTTTCGGGTTTGCCACTTCAGACATATAGATAGAAACCGAAAGCCCGAACGGCAAAGCAAAAAGAATGGCGAACAGACTCACCCACAACGTACCGGTAATCAACGGCAGGAAGCCGAATTGAGCTGCCGGAGTGGCCGTAGGAAACCATTCGGCACCCGCAAATACATCTTTCACGGAAATGGTGTTATCCTCTATGAAATGCACCGCGTCCGGATGAACAATAAACTTCTGCGGAACAAAAGCTACGATACCCGGTGTTTTCTCTACCAGTTCCGTAATCTTGTCGCCTGCATATTCATAAGCAGGTCCCAGCTCCTCTTCCGTATAATACTGCGTTATATCCTCCAAACGAAAAACCCGGATAGGGAGATCTTCCCCACCGAGTTCCTTCCAGTTTGTAATCTCCTCATCAAAAACATTTTTTATCTGTGCAGGGCTCAACACACTAACTTTGTTGCTCTTATTCAGCGCCAACACATATCCCTCTTCAATCACCTTGCTCTTGAACAGCCCGAAAGCTTCCGTGAAAAGGAAGAGTACAATCAGCAGAATAGTAATACTTGTCACGAAACCGCTACAAGTCAACATTCCTTCCACAATCCTTTCAAATACCTTTTTCATACCTACTATGATTTCTGATGCAAAGAAAGCGTCTCTTTATTAAGGAGGTGTGACTAATGTTTGAAGGAAATGTTTCAATCGTATTACATTTGTGTTACAAGCAATATTTCCATTCCGGATGAAATGGAAATGTAATATCCGATTGCTTAATTTGCAAAGTCAATAAAAAGAAGAAATATGAAAGTGAGAAGAAACTTATTAATCGCCCTTTCCTTACTCTCGCTCGGTGCCAACGCGCAACGTATAAAAGGTAGCGACACGGTACTACCTGTCGCACAACAGACAGCAGAGCGGTTTATGAACCAGCATCCGGATGCCCGTGTCACAGTAACCGGTGGCGGAACCGGTGTGGGTATCTCCGCCTTAATGGATCATACAACGGACATTGCGATGGCCTCCCGCCCGATCAAGTTCAGCGAGAAGATGAAAATTAAAGCGGCAGGAGAAGAAGTAAACGAAGTGATTGTTGCCTACGACGCCCTCGCCGTGGTGGTGCATCCCTCTAATCCGGTGAAACAGCTGACCCGCCAACAACTGGAGGATATTTTCCGGGGGAAGATAACCAACTGGAAACAGGTAGGCGGAGACAACCGAAAAATAGTAGTCTACTCGCGTGAAACATCGTCCGGTACTTACGAATTTTTCAAAGAGAGCGTATTGAAAAATAAAAACTACATGGCAAGCAGCCTTTCCATGCCGGCAACGGGCGCCATTATCCAGTCTGTCAGCCAGACCCAAGGAGCTATCGGATATGTCGGACTTGCCTACGTATCTCCCCGTGTCAAAACGCTTTCCGTATCTTATGACGGAAGCCACTACGCCACCCCTACGGTAGAGAATGCCACCAACAAGACCTACCCTATCGTCCGCCCGCTTTACTACTATTATAATGTAAAAAATAAGGAACAAGTTAGTCCCCTGATTCAGTTTATTCTTTCATCCGACGGACAAGACATTATAAAAAAGAGCGGTTATATTCCGGTTAAATAAAAAAAATGTCCTACTTTTGTAGCCTAAATACAGATAACATTAACCGTTATGACAGATATTAAAAACGAAGAAGCAGGCGAAAAGAAAAGCTTGAACTTTATTGAACAGGCAGTAGAGAAAGACTTGAAAGAAGGTAAAAATGGTGGAAAAGTGCAGACGCGTTTCCCGCCCGAGCCCAACGGCTACCTTCACATCGGCCATGCCAAAGCTATTTGCCTTGATTTCGGCATCGCAGAAAAACACGGCGGTGTATGTAACCTTCGTTTCGACGACACAAACCCTACCAAGGAAGATGTGGAATATGTAGAAGCTATCAAAGAAGATATCCAATGGTTAGGCTACCAGTGGGGAAATGAATATTATGCTTCTGACTACTTCCAGCAATTATGGGATTTCGCGATCCGCCTGATACAGGAGGGAAAAGCATATATCGACGAACAAAGTTCCGAACTGATCGCACAGCAGAAAGGTACTCCTACCCAACCGGGTGTGGAAAGCCCTTACCGGAACCGTCCTATCGAAGAGAGCCTCGAACTTTTTAAGAAAATGAATAGCGGCGAGATCGAAGAAGGCGCCATGGTGCTTCGTGCAAAGATTGACATGGCTAATCCGAATATGCACTTCCGCGATCCGATTATTTACCGTGTAGTGAAACACCCGCACCACCGTACGGGTACTACCTGGAAAGCTTATCCGATGTATGACTTCGCCCACGGACAGAGTGACTTCTTCGAAGGAGTGACTCATTCTCTGTGTACACTTGAATTTGTGGTACACCGTCCGCTTTACGACCTCTTCATCGATTGGTTGAAAGAAGGAAAAGACCTGAACGACAACCGTCCCCGTCAGACTGAATTCAACAAACTGAATCTAAGCTATACCCTGATGAGCAAACGTAACCTGCTCACACTGGTGAAAGAAGGATTGGTAAACGGATGGGACGACCCCCGTATGCCGACTATCTGCGGTTTCCGCCGTCGCGGTTATTCACCGGAGTCCATTCATAAGTTTATCGATAAAATCGGTTATACCACTTACGATGCCCTGAACGACATCGCCCTGTTGGAAAGCTCTGTCCGGGATGATTTGAACAGCCGTGCTACCCGTATATCTGCCGTTATCAACCCGGTAAAACTGATTATCACCAACTATCCGGAAGGACAGGTTGAGGAACTGGAAGCAATCAACAATCCGGAAGATCCGGAAGCAGGAAGTCACCTGATCGAGTTCAGCCGCGAGTTGTGGATGGAACGCGAAGACTTCATGGAAGATGCTCCCAAGAAATATTTCCGCATGACACCGGGACAGGAAGTACGTCTCAAAAATGCTTATATCGTGAAATGTACCGGTTGCAAGAAAGACGAAAACGGTGTAATCACAGAAGTATATTGCGAATATGACGCAAATACCCGCAGTGGTATGCCGGATGCTAACCGCAAGGTGAAAGGTACGCTCCACTGGGTAAGCTGTAACCACTGCCTGCAAGCAGAAGTACGTTTGTACGACCGCCTGTGGAAAGTGGAAAATCCACGCGACGAACTGGCTGCCATCCGCGAAGCAAAAAATTGTGAAGCACTGGAAGCCATGAAGGAAATCATTAATCCGGACTCATTGAAAATTCTGCCCAACTGCTACATAGAGAAGTTCGCAGCTACCCTGCCTCCACTCTCCTACCTGCAGTTCCAACGGATCGGTTACTTTAATATCGATAAAGAATCAACCCCGGAAAAACTAATCTTCAACCGCACAGTAGGGTTGAAAGACACATGGGGGAAGATTAATAAATAACTAAGCTTTCAAGCTTAACTTTACAATGGGGCTGTGTCAAAAGGATCATCATCAAAACTTTTGCAACAGCCCCATCTTAGCAATTAAAAATCTAAAATAAAATGGGTAGGAAAAATTCACCATCAGCAAAAAAGGAACTAGTCACACTAATCACAAACTACGAAGAAGCAAAAGCAGAAAACCGACAACTTTATCTGGATGCTGACCAATTGGCTGACATCGCTGACTGGTATGCCTCCGAACGAAAATTCAAAGAAGCACAAGAAGCAATCACTTACGGGCTTAAAATACATCCGGGAAATACAGATTTGCTTATAGAACAAGCCTATCTTTACCTGGACACCCAAAAGCTACAAAAAGCAAAGAAAGTGGCAGATTCAATTACCGAAGAATTTGACTCCGAAGTGAAACTGCTGAAAGCCGAACTATTGCTGAATGGAGGAAAACTGGAAGAAGCCCAATGGCTGTTAAGCACAATAGCGGATGCCGATGAACTGGAAACAATCATTGATGTTGTCTTTCTCTATCTGGACATGGGATATCCGGAAGCAGCCAAAGAATGGCTCGACAAAGGGAAATCCCGCTATGCCGAAGATGAAGAATATATGGCTCTCACAGCCGATTATCTGGCATCGACCCATCAGGTAGAACCGGCCATCACCTATTACAACAAACTCATTGACAAATCCCCGTTCAACCCGTCCTACTGGATGGGGCTGGTGAAATGTTACTTTGTTCAGGAACAAATAGACAAAGCCATCGAAGCCTGTGATTTTGCATTGGCAGCCGACGATCAGTACGGAGAAGCTTACGCCTACAAGGCACATTGTTTCTTCTATCTGAACAATTCGGATGAAGCCATCGAGAATTACCAAAAGGCGATTGAGTTCAAATCCATTCCCCCCGAACTGGGTTATATGTTTATGGGAATATCCTACGGCAATAAAGAAGAATGGCAGAAAGCCGATGACTATTACGACAAAGTAATCGCACGTTTTGAAGAAAACGGAGACAAACAGTCTATTTTATTGATAGACACTTATACCAGCAAAGCTTTCGCCCTGTCACATCTGGCAAGGTATGAAGAAGCGCATGAGTTATGCGAAAAAGCCAAAGAGATAAACCCGAATGAGGGATTGATTTATCTGACAGAGGGGAAACTATACCTCGCAGAGGAACTGGAAGACGAAGCTGCCATCTCTTTCGAAAAAGCGATAGAGACGAACCCTAACATAGAAATGTGGTATATGATTGCCTCTGCTTATTCGGAAAGTGACTATCTGTTCGAAGCGAAAGAATACTTTGAGAAAGCATACCAGATGAATCCGAAATACGAAGACGTGACGGAGAAATTGAGTGTTCTTTGCCTTATGCACGGCGAAATCGACAACTTCTTTAAATATAATAAGGAATGCGAGCATCCATTGGAAGAAGACATGATTCTGGATCTGTTGAACAGTCCCGAACATAGAGAAGAAGACGAAAGAACTCTCAAAGAAGTATGGGAACGCATGAAAAAAGAGAATAAGAAAAAAACGAAAGGAAAAAAATAAATCAATTTATAAATTCTATCCTCAAAAAACATGGAATCAGTAGCAGAACTTCTTAAATGGGTATTAGAAAACTTGAACTATTGGGTAGTCACCATTTTTATGGCTATCGAAAGCTCTTTTATTCCCTTCCCCTCGGAAGCCATAGTGCCACCTGCCGCATGGAAAGCAATGGCTGACGACAGTATGAATATCTTTCTCGTCATCCTATTTGCAACCATAGGAGCCGATATCGGTGCATTAGTAAATTATTACCTCGCCCGTTGGCTGGGTCGCCCTATCATTTATAAATTTGCTAACAGTCGTTTAGGGCACATGTGCCTTATTGATGAAGAAAAAATACATCATGCGGAAGAATATTTCAGAAAGCACGGTGCAGCTTCCACTTTCTTTGGCCGCCTCATTCCGGCTGTACGCCAACTTATCAGTATTCCCGCAGGATTAGCCGGCATGAAAATAGGTTCTTTCCTGCTTTATACAACTCTCGGCGCTGCTATATGGAACAGTATATTAGCTTTGCTCGGATACCTGATTTACCGTTTTACAGACCTCAAAACGACTAATGATGTCTATGTAATGGCAACCGAATACAGTCACGAAATTGGCTATGTCATTATAGCAGTGGTGGTAATGGTAATCGGTTTTCTGGCTTATAAAGGGCTGAAAAAGAAAAAATAAGTATTAAGTATTAGGTATTAACCGTAGCTGGTATTTTGCTCTAATTGTTGTTTACACAATTAATCAAACAGCCATGGTAATACTTAATACCTAATACTTGGTACTTAGAAATTAAACTGGACTCCTACTCCCAATATCTCTTTAAATTGCACACGAGCACCTTTTGTACCATCCTTTTGCACGATTTTCACATCATCGTCATACATCAGGTTAGTAGTAAGTGTGGTTGAGAACCATTTATTGATAATCATATTTATTTGTACTTCCCAGTTCACATCTATGTTCAGCGGCTTATGCAGATAATCAGAATATAGATCCAAACGTGAATATACTGTCATATTCTTTAAGAATTCATATTTGGCTTCTCCTTTCAAGTTAGCACCGAAGCTGGATAATAGATGTTTGCCCGGATCAACTCCATAAGCTCCTTCGTCAGAGAGACGGTCATTGAGTACAAATGTTCCGCGCCACGCAGCCGGAGACAATACAACGGTAAATATCTTACCCGGATCATAAGTAAAGCCCAAACCGGTAGTCAAATAGGCAGAAGCCATAAATTCGGAGATAGCAATGTCTTTATTAACAGAGTAATCATATCCCGGAGAAAACTGTGTCTGGAAAGTGGCGAACGCACTGGCATACCAGTTTTTGGCAATAGAATAGCCATAATTCGTATTCAAATAAATTTTATCATTCGCTTTCCGGGTTCCGTCATCACCAGTCTTATTTAATCCATAAGCCAGTTCAATACGGTTATTCCACAGATGTTTTCCTTTCTTATAGTTAATCTGATAAGTGCCCTGCAAGTCAAAGGCAACAGAGTTATCACCTCCGGCAGCCCAATTAGTGAGGCTCACTTGCGTTAGTTTCAGTCCGGCAAATCCTTCTTTTGTCCAGGGAGAAGTTTGTGTACTATCGGCAGTTTGGGCCGATAAAGTTCCAGCGCCCATACATAACAGGGCGATGAATAGAGTTTTCATTTTGTTCATGATAGTTGAGGTTTAGTGTAGAAAAAACACAACCTAACAAGAACGGAGCTATGGCAGTTTACCAAGCCTTTTTACCAGTTCCCATTAGGTCAAAAAGTTTAAATAAGTATTAGGTGTTAAGTATTAAGTATTAGTCGTAGCCGCTGATTTGCCGCGGTTAATACTTAATACTTTATACACCCGTTGGCGGAATTAAAAAGATAATATATTGATGTTTAAAAAGTTGTGCATATTATTGATTTATAGTATATTAGAGATGGT
This sequence comes from Bacteroides celer, assembly GCF_002632415.2. Taxonomy (NCBI): domain Bacteria; kingdom Pseudomonadati; phylum Bacteroidota; class Bacteroidia; order Bacteroidales; family Bacteroidaceae; genus Bacteroides; species Bacteroides celer. The sequence goes on from NZ_CP178209.1 coordinate 3,682,199, forward strand.
CAAACCTTTAATATATCATCAATATATGCACAACTTATATACAATATTCAGTAAAATTCTTAAGATTTGCAAGCAATTTGGCGATAACCTCATAAATGAGAAGGGAAATATTCCTCGTCCAGGTGTTGTTCCCAAGTTTTCAGATATAGAAGTTATAGCTTTGAACCTTACATCCGAAGCCATGGGTATAGATAGTGAAAGTAATCTTTTCATTAGACTTTCTGAGTATAAGGATAAAATGCCCAATCTGATTTCAAGACGCCAGTATAATGACAGGCGTAAAACTACATCAACCTTATGCGACACTATCCGTAAAAGAATAGCTGAGAAGATAGATGGTGGTGAAGAATATTTCTGTATTGATTCAAAACCTATAGAGGTATGCCGGGTAGCTAGAGGGAAACGTTGTAAAATGGGCAGAAACGATTATAGTAAAGCTCCATCATTCGGATATTGTGCCTCTCAGAAGAATTATTACTATGGATATAAATTACACGCTATTTGCGGTTTAAGTGGAGTTATCCATTCCTTTGACCTGACAAAAGCAAGTGTTCACGATATCAATTATCTTAAAAATATCAGATATGAATATCATGACTGCAGCATTTTCGGAGATAGAGGATATATTAGTAAGAATGTGCAACTGGATTTGTTTGAGACTGCAAATATAAGACTTGAAGTTCCATATAGACTGAACCAAAAGGACTGGAGTCCTACATTCATCCCATTTGCTAAAGCCAGGAAAAGAATCGAAACGGATTTCTCACAACTATGCGATCAGTTCATGATAGTGAGAAATTATGCTAAAGATACAGTAGGATTGTTTACCAGAATACTCGGGAAAATAAGTGCATTTACAATCCTTCAATATATAAACCACATTAACAACAAACCTATTGGCAGACTTAAATATGCGCTTATTTAATTCCGCCAACGGGTTTATACTTAATACTTTATTATTGTATCGCAGCTAAGGCTTTGTCATAATCAGGCTCCTGAGTGATTTCAGGAACAAGTTCCGTATATGCAATCTTGCCATCTTTGCCAATCACAACTACGGCACGAGCCAAAAGTCCTGCTAACGGTCCATCTGCCATACGCACTCCGTAACTTTCGTCGAAATCAGAGAAACGGAAATCAGACAATGGAATTACATTTTCAATACCTTCTGTCGTACAGAAACGGCCGTGTGCAAAAGGAAGATCCTTAGAAATAGCCAATACTACCGTATCTTTCAGTCCGGCAGCCATCTTATTAAACTTACGTACAGAAGTTGCACATACGCTGGTATCCAGACTGGGGAAAATATTTAAAATCACATTTTTACCATTTAAATCTTTCAGAGAGAAAGAAGATAAATCTGTTTTTACCAGCTCGAAGTCAGGAGCTACCTTACCTACTTGTATAAATTCACCGATCAGTTTCACCGGTTGTCCTTTGAAATTTGTTGTTGCCATAATGCATGTATATTTAAAATTCACTTTATATAGGAAACAACTATTCCCCCAAATATGTTCACGGAAAACCTTTTCTAAATTCAATTTGTTATTCACCAACGAAATCACTTTAGTGTTCAATTTAAAATATAAAATGTATGGAAACTGTATTCAATGAGATTCAACATTCAGTAAAAAATTGGTGGACTTCTCTTCTTTTGGGAATCGTGTATATCATTGTAGCCCTTTGGCTCATGTTCTCACCCGTAAGCACCTATGTAGCTCTAAGTATCATTTTCAGTGTATCGATGCTGATAAGCGGTATTCTGGAAATCATCTTCGCTCTTAGCAACCGGAAAGGCGTCCCGAGCTGGGGATGGTATATCGTAGGAGGACTGATCGACCTCGTTCTGGGTATTTACCTGATTGCCTATCCGATGGTCAGTATGGAAGTTATTCCTTTCATTATCGCCTTCTGGCTTATGTTCCGCGGCTTCTCCTCCACTGGCTATTCCATCGACCTGAAACGTTACGGAACCCGCGACTGGGGCTGGTACATGGCTTTCGGTATTCTTGCCATCCTGTGCTCTCTTTTAATATTATGGCAACCCGCCATAGGAGCGCTCTACGCAGTGTATATGATTTCTTTTGCTTTCCTCATCATCGGACTTTTCCGTGTCATGCTTTCATTTGAACTAAAGAATCTACATAAAAGAAAATAAAAAGCTTTCGGCACTTACTTTGGGATTTTGTTTATCTTTGTAGGCAATTTACATCAATCAATTAATTAAAAAGGAAGAAAATTATGGCAATGCATACATGGTTTGAGTGCAAGATCCGTTATGAAAAAGTAATGGAAAACGGAATGCAGAAGAAAGTAACTGAACCTTATCTTGTTGACGCACTCAGTTTTACAGAAGCAGAAGCACGGATTATTGAAGAAATGACTCCGTTTATCTCCGGAGAATTTACCGTTTCGGATATTAAACGTGCCAACTATAGCGAACTTTTCCCCAGCGACGAAGAAAGTGCCGACCGCTGGTTCAAATGCAAACTTATTTTCATCACTCTGGATGAAAAAAGCGGTGCTGAAAAAAAGACTTCCACTCAAGTATTGGTACAAGCTGCCGACTTGCGTGACGCAGTCAAGAAGCTGGATGAAGGAATGAAAGGAACCATGGCTGATTATCAGATCGGTATGGTATCCGAAACTCCGCTCATGGATGTATATCCTTACAGCGCCGAACCGAATGACAAACCGGAGTTTGATCCGTCAAAAGCATAAGTAACAATGAGTATTGCTGACAATTTAAAGCAAGTGCTGGCCGAACTCCCGCAAGGAGTCCGGCTGGTTGCTGTCTCAAAATTCCATCCCAATGAAGCGATAGAAGAAGCATATCAGGCGGGACAGCGTATTTTTGGAGAAAGCAAAGTGCAGGAAATGACAGCTAAATACGAAAGTTTGCCCAAAGACATTGAATGGCATTTCATCGGACACCTGCAGACGAACAAAATCAAATACATGATACCATACGTAGCGATGATTCATGGAATTGATAGTTATAAACTGCTGGTCGAAGTCAACAAACAAGCTGTCAAAGCGGGACGTACAGTGAACTGCCTGTTGCAGATTCACGTTGCGCAGGAAGAAACCAAATTTGGTTTCAGTCCCGAAGAATGCAAGGAGATGTTGAATGCCGGAGAATGGAAAGAGCTGACTCATGTACGCATCTGCGGATTAATGGGGATGGCCAGCAACACCGATTGTATTGAACAAATCAATCGGGAATTTTGTTTACTAAATGGGCTCTTTAACGAGATAAAAACAACTTGGTTCATCCACTCCGATACTTTCTGTGAGCTATCAATGGGAATGTCACATGACTACCACGAAGCCATTGCCGCAGGAAGTACGCTGGTACGAGTAGGAAGCAAGATTTTCGGAGAACGAATTTACTGATTAAGTGTTAAAAAAAACATATTGCTATGACCGATTTAAAAACTACTTTCGCAGGGCTTTCCCTTAGAAACCCTATCATCATTAGTAGCTCGGGGCTGACCAACAGTGCCGGCAAAAACAAAAAATTGGCAGAAGATGGTGCCGGTGCAATTGTTCTGAAATCACTGTTTGAGGAACAAATCATGCTGGAAGCAGACCAACTGAAAGATCCGGCTTTCTATCCGGAAGCCAGTGACTATCTGGAAGAATACATCCGTGAACACAAGCTATCCGAATACCTGACTTTAATAAAAGAAAGCAAGAAGGTATGCCCCATTCCTATCATTGCCAGCATCAACTGCTACACTGATTCCGAATGGATTGACTTTGCAAAGATGATTGAAGAGGCCGGTGCCGATGCATTGGAAATCAATATCCTTGCCCTGCAATCGGAAGTGCAATATACATACGGTTCATTCGAACAACGCCACATTGATATTCTCCGCCACATCAAAAAAACAGTCAAGATACCTGTAATCATGAAACTGGGTGATAACCTGACAAATCCTGTGGCATTAATCGATCAGTTGTATGCCAACGGTGCAGCAGCAGTTGTTCTCTTCAACCGTTTCTATCAACCGGACATCAACATCGAAAAGATGGAGCATATTTCAGGAGAAGTATTCAGCAATGCTTCCGACCTTGCCACTCCGCTCCGTTGGATCGGAATTGCGTCTGCAGTAGTAGACAAAATCGACTATGCAGCTTCCGGTGGTGTTGCCAACGCAGAATCAGTAGTGAAAGCTATCCTTGCCGGTGCTTCAGCCGTAGAAGTTTGCAGTGCAGTCTATCTGAATACAAATGCATTCATCGGAGAAGCCAACCGCTTCCTCTCTGCATGGATGGAACGCAAAGGATTCAAAAATATAGCTCAATTCAAAGGCAAACTGAATATTAAGGATGTTCAGGGTGTTAATACATTCGAACGTACACAGTTCCTGAAATATTTCGGAAAGAAAGAATAATAAAGAAAAGCAAGAAGTAAAAATCAGGCACGGATTACACGGATTACGCGGTTTAAGATAATTGGAGAAACCGTGAAATCCGTGTAATCCGTGCCAAATTTATTTTTTCATCATTACAGCAAGTTACTTGCCAACTCACTCAATTCACTTCGTTCACCTTTCAGCAAATTGACGTGTGCAAAGATATTCTGGTCTTTCATACGATCAATCATGTATACCAGACCATTGGACTGACTATCCAGATAAGGTTGATCAATCTGTTGGATATCTCCCGTAAATACCATCTTCGTACCTTCACCTGCACGGGTGATGATTGTCTTTATTTCATTCGGAGTCAGATTCTGCGCTTCGTCGATGATGCAATACATTTCGCTCAAACTACGACCACGGATAAATGCCAGAGCTTCAATCACCAGCTGCTCGCTTTTCTGCATATCTTCTATGCGCTTCACTTCGGTAGAGTTTGCAGCAAACTGACGTTTTATCACGTTCAGGTTATCAAATAACGGCTGCATATAAGGAGCCACTTTCTCCTGCGCGTCTCCCGGAAGGAAACCGATATCCTTATTGGAAAGCGCCACAACAGGACGTGCCAGCAAAATCTGTTTGTAATCCGTCAGTTTGCCCAAAGCAGCAGCCAAAGCCAGCAATGTCTTCCCCGTTCCTGCTTTTCCAGTCAGAGCCACCAGTTTGATTTCCGGGTCATTCAGAATCTCAAAAGCAAAACTCTGTTCCGCATTCCGTGGTTCGATTCCATAATTCTTACCCTTCATCACACGGATAATAGAATGGGTAAAAGGATTGTAGCGTGCCAATACACTATTCCGGTCACTCTTCAATACAAAACATTCATTGGGATGAATCAAATCCTTAAAGTCAAATTCACTCAAGTCAATGCCTTCCTTTGAAGAATAAATACGGTCGATCAATGCCGGATCTACATTTTCAAAAATCTCATTAGATTTCTCGAACACATCTACATTTACCACCTTATCCGTAATATAATCTTCGCAAAGCAGACCGATTGAACGGGCTTTCATGCGCAGATTCACATCTTTGGTCACTAAGATAGATTTCATTTTCGGATACTTGTCGGTCAGGTATTCGGTTGCCGCCAAAATCAAATGATCGGGTTTCTTTATAGGAAACGATTCCCACACTTTGGCAGCCGGCACATTGCTTGTCACGACAAACAGACGTCCCAATCCTTCGCCAAGCTTCACTCCGTCGGAGAAAAGCTCATCGCTTGTCAGCACATCCAATTCGCGCACGAACTCACGAGCATTGAAATTTATCTGCTCGTTTCCTTTTTTGAACTTATCCAGTTCTTCGAGTACAACAAGAGGGAGGTAAATATCATTTTCCTGAAAATTCTTCAAGCAATTGTAGTCGTGAAGAATAACATTTGTGTCTAGCACAAAATTTTTCTTAGTTCCCATGATTTCTTAGATTTAAATGTTGATATTTGCAATCTCATTCGCCAATCCCCCATTTATAGTCAGATTGACGGTTCTAAAGATAAACAAATTAGCGGGCAATAAAGATTGCCCGACGTTAAATATTATAAAACATGGACTATCAGAACACTTTAAAGTACTTATATGAGAGTGCGCCAATGTTTCAACAAATAGGAGGCAAAGCATATAAGCCGGGTTTAGAGACCACACACAAATTGGACGAACATTTTGGGCATCCTCATCAACAATTCAAGACGATACATATCGCCGGAACCAATGGAAAAGGATCCTGTTCACATACCATCGCAGCCGTATTGCAGTGCGCCGGTTACCGGGTAGGACTATTCACCTCCCCTCATTTAATCGACTTCCGCGAACGTATCCGTATCAACGGTGAGATGATACCGGAAGAGTATGTAGTCAATTTCGTAGAAGAGCATCGCTCTTTCTTCGAGCCGCTGCACCCTTCATTCTTCGAACTGACCACCGCTATGGCATTCCGTTATTTTGCCGACCAGAAAGTAGATGTAGCAGTTATCGAAGTAGGCATGGGCGGAAGATTGGACTGTACGAATATCATCCATCCGGATTTGTGTGTTATCACCAACATAGGCCTCGACCACACCCAATATCTGGGTGACACGCTGACGAAGATTGCCAAAGAGAAAGCCGGAATTATCAAAGAAGGAGTTCCGGTCGTTATCGGCAGAGCCCAAGGGGCAGTGAAACGTGTATTTACCATGAAAGCTAAAGAAAAGAATGCGCCTATCGAATATGCCCGTGAAAATGCCCGGTACTGGGACATGGAAATAGTTCCTTATTCGAAATTGCAAGAAATAAGACCGATGATGGACAACACAATTCAGAGCATGCACGAAATGATCGAAGCAATGGACGAACAATCAGAAGAAGAGGCAAACCAGATGCGGCAAGCATTACTCATGTTAGACCTGTCAGACAGTCTACGTACGCTAGACCAGATACTCGACAAAAGAAAAGATGCTATCAAAATCCACAATGAGATGTTTCCTTTCGGACTTTTCACAGAGTTGAGCGGAGCTTACCAATTCGAAAATATGTTTACCATCCTAAAAGCCCTTGCGACACTGACCCGTCTGAACTACAACATCAGATCCCAGGACTATCGCACAGGTCTTGCAAACGTATGTCAGCTCACCGGTCTGATGGGGCGTTGGCAGAAAGTACACAGCTATCCGGATATTATCTGTGACACGGGACATAATGTTGATGGAATCGAATATATCCATGTACAGCTCAATGCCATTCACAAAACCTTCGATCAGGAGATCCATATTGTATTCGGCATGGTCAATGACAAAGACATCCGGGGGGTTCTGCGAGCATTGCCGAAATATGCCACCTATTATTTTACCAAAGCAAGCGTTAAACGCGCGCTTCCGGAAAATGAACTACTGGCATTGGCAGAAGAAGCCGGATTGAAAGGTACCACCTACCCCACTGTTGTAGAAGCTGTACAGGCGGCAAAAAAGAACTGCCCCCCCAAAGATCTGATCTTTGTAGGAGGCAGCAGTTTCATTGTCGCAGATTTGTTAGCGAACCGCGATACACTCAATCTCTACTAACGCATCCTTTGGCAGAGCTTTTACGGCAACCGCCGAACGTGCCGGAAAGGCTCCGTCAAAATACGTGGCATACACACCGTTCATCCCTGCAAACAGGGACATATCCTGAAGAAAGACAGTGGTTTTGGCAATGTTTCCCATTGTCAATCCTGCTTCTTCAAGAATGTATTTGATATTCTCCAACGACTGGCGAGCCTGTCCTTCTATCCCTTCAGCCATCTGTCCCGTAGCGGCATCAATAGGCAACTGACCGGACACAAATACCATACCATTGGCTTCTATCGCCTGACTATAAGGGCCGATAGCCCCCGGAGCTTTCTCACTGCAAATTACTTTTTTCATATATATTTCTTTTTTCTGTTTACCGAATTTCAAAGATAAAAATAAATTTCGATTAAGATTGACAAATCTGTTTCTTTTTATTATCTTAGCAGCTGATGAGCAAGCATAATTACGACATATTCATTAGTTACCGTAAGAAATGTTCGGGCGACAAGCCTGAAATGCTACAACTGATGCTGGAAGAATCCGGATTCCGCAAAAGGGTGAGCTTTGACAAAGACAATTTAAACGGTCGGTTTGATGTTGAGTTGATTCGCCGCATTGATGAGTGCAAAGACTTCATTATGTTTATGGTGCCGGAGACGTTTACAACGATCCGCCCGCTCAATGAAGAAGCGGTCGAGACAGGCGAAAAAGCAACATGGGACATGGAAGAAGTGGCTTTCTACGAACGGATGGCGTCCTTGACCTATGAAGAGTTTGAAACAGAAATTAAGCAGATCAGCCGTACCGGAGAAATCGATTTTGTCCGGATAGAATTAGGCCGTGCGTTACGTCGCCAAAGTAGAACCCCCAAACAGATAAATATCATTCCGATTGCTCCGCAGGAAAGTGAAAGCTATGATTTCGCTACCCTGCAACTCCCCCCGGACATTAGTGGATTGAAAGACTTTCAAGCTGTATTTTACAGCAACTCACGGGTAGCCCGATTCAAAGATATAAAAGGTGACCTCCTGAAGCAAATGTTGTCAAAGCCTTCTTATGTATCTGCCAAATGGCTTGTGATGACTTTCATTGCTCTATCATTAATAGTAGCAGGAAGCAAAACTTATACTTCCATCCAAAGAACGGCAGAACAAAAACTGGAATTCAAGGATTGCCGCACTTATGACGATTATAGTAGTTTCATAAAGAAACACCCGGACAGTTCTTTGAAATCTACATGCGACTCCATCCTGCATGAATTCAATGCACTCCGGAATGACGGACGCGCTTCCGTAAACAACACCGGAAACAGGGATATAAAAGACAGAGAGAAAGAATGGGTAGACGTAAAATGGAATCCTACGATCACACTGCCCCAGCTCCGCTCCCTGGTGGACATGATGAATAATATGCTGCTGATTCCGGCCAAAAACAAAGAATTCATCATGGGGAAAACTATGGGAAAAGGATATGACTCACCGCAGCACACCGTTGTATTAAGTTCCGATTATTATATGTGTAAATACGAAGTAACACGTTCGTTGTGGTATGCCATTATGAATGACTCCATTGTTACGGAAGAAGGCATGCTGCCTATGACACATATAACGTGGAATGATGCAGAGGCCTTCACCAAGAAACTGAACAAGCTCACAGGTTTACCTTTTTCCCTCCCTACGGAGGCGCAATGGGAGTATGCAGCCGCCGGAGGCGAAAGCTATCCTTATGCCGGTTCAGACAACATTCGTGATGTAGCCTACTATGCCTCCAATGCCAATGAACGCCTGCATCCCGTTGGCGAGAAACGCGAAAACGGATTCGATTTATACGACATGTCAGGCAACGCCGCTGAATGGTGTACAGACTGGATGAGCCGGTATGAAAATACACGGGTCACAGATCCCCAAGGTCCGGCAGAGAATCCCGGACACCATAAAAAGATAGTGAGAGGAGGCAGCTACCTGGCCAACGAACGTGATATGGACATTCGCCATCGTAGCGTACAGACTTACGATACATCAGAACCACATATCGGATTTCGTGTGGTACTTAATCCTATTCAATAACACTATGAATGCAGAATAAAAATGAGCAGGAAAACTATTTTCAGAGTATTCATCCTCCTGTTTTTTTCCATCGGAGGGCAAATGAGTGCCAATGCACAGACAACGACACCCTTTGAAACGGTGTTCGACGCCTGTAAGAAAGCATGTGAAGCATTGGACGGCGGCTTTGCCAGTGGCGAACAACTGCTGGCAGTAAGCAAAACGCTGCGTGATGCAGCCCCTATCCCATTAACCGTCAAACAAACTCAGGGCGATGTCTTGAGCCTGAAAGGACATCTGGTCTTTGATTACGAATTTATTCAAGCCTGCGTTGATAATGAAACAATCTATGAAATCGCGGACAAGTATGCAGCAGAAGCGAGGATGAGAGGTGATAAGGATTCCGCCAACAAAGTAAGATTAGATACCAAAATGGTGGCTGCCGGCCAGACCTGTACTTTCGAGATTCCGAGCTGTTCGGGAACCTCGCAGATAGGCTGTGTGGCAGAGGTGAACCGTTCTTTCAGTTGGAAAATAAAGACAATCGGTTATCAATCGAAAAGTGAACGGGAATACAAATGTAATGACAGCGTCCGGAAAGGGCTTCCTTTCCGAAAAGAAAAGGTTAGCTCGGACGAGCGGTATAAAATCATCGTCTCGATCACCAATAGAAGCAAGAGAGACGGGAGCTTTGCCTTGATCTTATTTTAATCCACTAAAATCTCTATTATATGCGACAATTCATTCTATCTCTATTAGCCTGTCTGTGTCTGACAGCCTATTCACAGACTGCAAGCCAAGCCGACCTACTGGTTGAAGAAGCTCAAAAACTAGAAAGTAAACAAGATTACACAACCGCCATTACCCAACTGAAACAAGCGGACGAATTATATGTCAAAACGGGAAAGACACAGAGTGCGGAACGTGCTACCTGCCTGCACATTTTAGGCCGCTGTTATCTGAATCTGGAGCGTCCCGAAGGACTAACCTATACACAAATGGCAGCAGATATGCGCAAGACCATACTGGGTGAAACAGATATCAAATATATTTCCTCCCTGAACAACACAGGACTCTACTACCTGACTGTTGCAAAAGACTATCATAAAGCAACAGAAATTCACAGCAAGACATGGGAACTGTGCAGTCGCATTCAGCCTCGTCCCGAACAGGCATCTATGTTTCATCTCAATCTCGCCCGCTGCTACATAGCTTTAGGAGAAATGGATAAAGCAAGTGCCATCGTAGAAGAAGAAATAGCCATCAGTAAAAAGAGGTATGGCGAAAAGTCCCTTTCAGTAGCCCGTCAACTCCAGCAGATAGGTTCGTTGTACTACCTGTCGGAACGTAAAGACGTAGGGGTAACTTATTATGAACAGGCCTTCAACATCTTTCCTGACGATTCAAAAGAATACGAGCAACTTCTCAATTGGATATCGTCCATCTATCTGGAATTGAACAATCAGCCGAAAGTATTGGAATATATGAAATTGGCAGAAGCTCACAATAAAAAAGAACTGGAAAAGCCTTGCGACGAGCCCGGTTGCCTGACCGAGCGCGCCCAGTATTTTGCCAGTATAGGTGACAACGACAAGGCAAGGGCACATTTTCTGGATGCTTTAAAGAAATGCGATGTGAATACCCATAAGGAGATCGTTTTTAAGGTACGCCACTACTATGCGCAATTTCTCTCCGGAATACAAGATCACGCATCCGCCGGCGAATACTACGAACTGGCAGCAGACATCCTTCGCAACAATCCTGCCGAACAGGCTAAATTTGCATTGGAGTCTTATCTGGGCGGACTCAATTATAGCATTGCTGCCAAGTATGAGGCCTCCAATCGTATGCTCAACCAGGCACTGTCGGTTTATGCACAGATGTTGCCGGACAGACTGGACAAATATGTAGACACCTCCATTGCATTATGCCGTAATTATGGATTTACCAAGGAGTATGGAAAAGCCCTCGAAATACTTGCAAAAGCCGAAAAACAGCTTCCGACGGGTGATAAGTCAGATAAGATGGGGGAAATTCTCCGTTCCAGAGGAAGTATCTTATACCGACAGAAACAATATGCAGAATCGGCAGCAAACTACCAACAGGCTGCGGACATTTACAAAGTTCTTCCCGGTAGTGATGTAAAATATCAGGATGCACTTAGCAGTCTGAATCGTTGCCACACCATGATGGGCAATGAGACAGCCGCCAGACAGACAGAACAGGATGCGGAACGTCAGCGAATGGCGGTTTTAAACAGGCTATTAAAAGAGAGTCTTGAACAACTGGATGCTTATCGCCTGCAATGGGGAGAAGACGGGTTGATGTATGTCTCCGCATTAGGGACTATCGCCGATATCTATTATACCCAAGGACAGACCGACAAGGCATTAGCCTATATGGAACCTTTCCTCTCCGGCGAAACAACCGCACTGCGTAATCTTTTCCGTCTCTCGAAAGCCGATGAACGCCTGGCATTCTGGAAGGATATCCGTTCCTCACTGGACAGTATTCCCCTCCGTGCAGCCAATATCGCCGCAACAGGTACGCCTGAACAAAAACAACGTTTTGCCCGGTTAGGTTACGATGCATTATTGTTTTCGAAAGGTATTATGCTTAATTCGTCTATTGAACTGGAGTCTCTGATCCGCGCTTCGGGAGATAAGTCTCTGCTCGACCAATACAACAAGGCTGCCCTTATGGCGGAACAAATTTTATCCATGCAAAGTGAACTCCCGAATGCAACCAATCAGACGGAAGCACAGAAAAATATCATCCGCCAGAAAGAGGAGTATGAACAGTTGCAACTGAACCTGATGCGAAAGTCTACTGATTTCGGCGACTATACCCGTTATCTTTCCGTCAAATGGCAAGACGTACAAAAGCATCTGCATGGAAACTCCATCGCCATAGAATTTGCTCTCATAGACGATGAATTACTAGCTCCGGACAAACATCTGGCCGCTTTCGTACTTCGTCCGGGCGACGCGTCTCCCACCGCAATCAAGTTAATGAGTCAGAAATTGCTATTGAAAGAGATGCAATCGCCTACGGCTTTCACCGCAACCGAAAACGGGGCACATTTCTGGAAAGCGCTGGATGAATATATCAGCAAAGCGGATACCATTTATTTTTCACCTGACGGGATACTTCACCAGTTGCCTGTAGAATATCTTCCGTATGGAGCGGGTAACCTGCCGTTAGCATTCCGGAAAGCCGTCTATCGTTTATCGTCAACAAAAGAAATCGCACTCGACAGAGCTTCGCAGAACTACTCATCAGCCGCACTTTTCGGAGGATTGGACTACGAAATGGCTTCAACCAAAGTCCGCAATATTGTTTCTACAGATCATAACTCCGGGAAATTCCGTAACGGACAGAATGGGTATCATGAGTTACCATATACGCTCAATGAAGTAAATAACGTAAATTCCCTGTTGAAAAAAAAGAAGATTAAAACCAATCTATTCGTAGGTGAAAACGGAACGGAAAAGCAGTTCCGGGCACTCGACGGCAAAGCTGTTTCGTTAATTCACATAGCTAGTAAGCACTCATTGTACGGCTATAATACCCACAAAGGTATTGTAGCCCACATTGAGTTGTATTTTTGATTAATAATTAAGTTACTTTGCAATATTCATTGGCAGAAGTGCCACATAATCCGTATCACCGGATATTAATTTTCGTAAAACATCCGCAATATATTTAACAGGACGGAGCCCGTTCATCTTGCAGCTTTCTATAATTGAGTAAATCAAAGACGTATTTTTAGCAGCTTGTTCCGAACCGCAGAACAAATAATTCTTTCTCCCCAGACAAATAGGCTTCATCAACCGTTGTCGAGTAGACCAAGGGAATTTCACCCTCAGCCTCTCTCGGAACCGTACGTGAAAGTCTCCCTTCATACGGCTCTTCGCATTCAAATCATTTCTTTTGACGTGCATAGGGTACATATCCTACTTGCCAATGATAAAACAGATTGGGTTCTTTCTGAGCTATATAGGCTAACCAATAATGAGCAGATATGACACCTCGACGACGAAGTCTTTTATATTTCGTCTTTGCCCAATAAGCAATAGAGCGATTCAGATGGCACATAACTTTCCAAAATTCTGTTTTACCAAATTTCTCATAATAGTTTATCCATCCTCTTACGACATCATTAATATATGCTGCCACAAATCGTAGACTTCGATTATGGAGACGTTTGAGATTCCATGATTTTATTGTTTCATGTATTCTGCTTACCGATTTCTTGCTTATAGCAGGCAAATAACTTGTGAATAAGACGTTGTTGCGTTTATCTTTTGCTGCTCTTGATCTAAAAGTAAAGCCTAAATAATCAAAAGAAGTACAATGATAGTGCTTTGATGAACGACTGCTCATTTTACAGAATACTATTTTTGTCTTTTCCTCATTAAATTTCAATTTACATTCAGTAAAGCGTTCTCCAAGCCTTTCCTTTATGTATTCAGCTTGAGCCAATGTACTGCAATGACAAACACAATCATCAGCATATCTCTCAAAAGGTATGTGAGGATATTTATAAGACATCCATTTATCAAAGGTATAGTGTAGGAACAGGTTTGCTAAAATTGGACCTATGACTGAACCCTGCGGTACTCCCATGTCCCTCTTTACAATTTCTCCATCACTTCTCTGATAAGGGACAGTCAACCAACGTTTTATATAGAGAAGTATCCATTTTATATTGATATGCTTCTCCACCGCTTTCATTAATAAGCCATGGTCGATTGTATCAAAGAATTTGGATATATCTATATCTAAAACCCATGCATACTTCCAACACCGTCTTTCTGCCTTGGCTATGGCATCATGAGCAGAGCGATGCGGACGATAACCAAATGAATCTTCATGAAAACAGGGTTCGATGAGAGGCTCAATTACATTAACAACAGCCATTTGTGCAATACGGTCTTCAATAGTGGGAATCCCTAAAGGTCTTTTACCACCATTTGATTTCGGTATTTCTACAAGTTTTACTGCTTTAGGCATATAACTGCCGGAGCTCATGCGATTCCATAGACGATAAAGGTTGGAACCTAGGTTTTGCTCATAAGTGGTCATCTCTATACCATCAATGCCTGAACTACCTCTATTAAACTTTACTTTCTTAAAGGATTCAAAGATTATTCTTTTGTCTATTTGAAATGGTTTTGCTTCTTGCATTGTGTCCTCCTTAGTTTATCAAGTTGCACAATACAGTCCGCTGAATACGTTTCCCCCTTCGCTCCCTTCTCATTACAAGAACTTCAACACTACTACGGAGAAATCCGCCACAAATTGAGACTTTGATACTTTCTGCCTTACGTGTCATGCGTCTTTGGCATTTTCTCTTGACATTCTCAATCTGCTTCTCACGTTCCATCAAAGAGCCTATATAATGGTCTTGCCGCCTACACACCGTACACCAAAGGGACAGTAAACAGGTAACCTCCCTTCTTATCATAGAGCGTAGCAGAAGCCCTATTTCTGATGTAATCTGATAACAATAACGATGCTTCATCAACGGTTCATTTACATTCAACTCCATTATACATACCTTACCATATCTTCTGACTTATTACACACAACGTTCACCACTTTTTGATTGCTCAAAACGCAGCTTGTGATGGTTTGCAACCTGTTCCTGTAAACCGATTGCGAGGGACCTACCCTCATCTCTTTGATAGTTGCAGACAAAATTTCCATGATACCAGCCAATAGCATCATGTTATAATGCCCTCGTGACACACCGGCGGTGTTGTTATCAATCTCAGCCTGGCCATTGTTCACGTAACGACACACAGCTTCCCATTCGTTAACCGCATAACGAACTGCTTTGATAAAAAGAGTAGCTGCAAAATCTTTCGTTTCATCAAACACCGGTTTAAGAAGTTGCCACAGCTCAGATAAAATAGGTATAGATCGCTGCTGCCTCTCTGAAGCACGTTCCGACTCTGAAAGAAAATGAATCCGGCAATCCGATTCTACCCAATAAAGTTCCGAGATAAGTTGAATCACTTTGGCCGAACGGGAATCCGTGTGCAAGGCATCCACAAATTTACGCCTCACATGAGCCATACAACCATACCGGGTGACTCCTTTTCGATGCCGGTCAAACAACTTGTAGACATTATAACCATCGGTAGTAATGCTACCGAAGAAGTTCTTGAAAAATTGCTGAGCGACTTCCATACTACGACTACCTCGATCATACAAGTAATAAGCAACCTTCAATCCCGGATTCTTGATACCCCAAATATATTTCTTGCGATACTCAAACTTGCCGGTGACTTTATTCAAGACCTTGACCAATTCGGTCGTTTCATCACAAAACAAGAAACTACCCTCACTCAGCAGAACACTACGCAGAGGAGCATCCAGTTTATCCAATTCCTGAATATGTCTGTGTACCCAGTTCAATACAGTAGAAGGAGAAAATTCAGCATCTACATCTTTAAAGCGATCGACCACACGTTCAAGAGACATGCTATATTGATACTTGTCCACCAGAATCTGAGCAATCATATCCAAATCCACATGATAACCCGGAAGGACATTGTCAAAAGGACGTAGAGAATCATCGGTATCAGTCGGTTCGTAGTAATTAGAAATAGTACCTTCCTGATCTATCACGCGTAACAACTCAAAAACATGTTTGGTCACACTCCAATCTAGCTTATAAAGAATCCAATGACGAATATCAATCTTACGAGCATCCGAAGGAATGCTACTTTCATCGCAATAGTGCATAACCACGTTATCCACACGAGTAGAGCGCTTGCTATAATCCGAACGACAAGGCTTGGAAGTAGAACGAGCGGAGGAAGACAGGTCAATATTCATATCAGATGCTACAGTAGTGGATGATTCATTACTAGTAGGTTTACTCCCATCAAAATCATCCTTATCATTTTTCAGGTCTTTATCGGTACTTTGGAGCAAGGTAGAAGATTTCTCAGACTTACGACCGTATAACTGACGTTTTTGTTTTTCTAGCTCAAAGAGCTCAGAAGCGCGGAGATTTTTCAACTCCTCCAAAGCACTGGAAAGAAGTTCAGACTGCTTCTCAGCCTGAACTTTATCTTCCAGAGCTTTGGAAAGCTGGTTAGCAAGATGTTTGTTATCTCTACGCATACTTTTAAGTTCATCAAGGGTTTTATCCAACTTTTCTAAAATCTGCCGATTACCCTCACGCTGTTCTTCACGAATGCGAGCGTTGTCTTGACGAAGACAAACTAGTTCGTCATCTTTCGACAGTATTTGGGAGATTAATATGTTAATAGTATCTTGCTCTTGCATACTTCAAAGATACTAAATAAAGCTGGAATACACAAGCCTTTTTGCTGATTAATTAATTGATATACAAATAGTTGTATCTATACAATCTGATATTTCACAACCCCGTACTACTATACGAGAAGTTCTTTACGGACAGTGCCTTGGAGCAGGACAACGAGCTTATCCCAACTAATCTCATAACGATCAGTATCGGTGTTGAACACCGGAAGGAGAAAACGCTCACGATCCAATTTTTTCCAATAAAGAACATAACCATTAGATTCATGACGAAGGATCTTCAAATTACGGCGATCTTTACCAAGGAAAATAAAAACATCACCATTCTCAGGAGAAGCATTCATTGTACGACGAACCAACTCTGAAAGGCTAACAATACCTTTACGCATATCTACCGAACCATGGCACAGGTAGAAATTCATGTGAGATTTTAATCCTAACATAACGTACTCAAACTTTGAAGAAGACGTGCAAGACCCTCAAGGTTAGTATTCTCTTTATTTATCTCAATACCATTGCTTAACTTCAGATGGAAAGAAACCACATTAGCCTGCTCACAAACAGGGATCGAAGTGACAGCTTCAGCAGAAGAATGTTCAGGTCTGGGAACACCGGTAATGGTAAGAGGACTTAAACGAATCTCGTCCATTTCTGATTCACGAAGACGTTTCTTATTCTCACGATACCATTTGATGAAGTTACGATATTCAATACCCTCAGAGATACAATACGCATTGATAGAAATATGCCGAGGCGCAGCATCCGTTTGATAACGGAATAGAAACTCACTGTAAAATTCACTCATATTCATTGTTGTCGATTTTTAAGTTCGACACAAAGGTAAAAGAGATTAGAGGTTGGGACAAGAGCCATACAGTGAGTGCTTACACATAGCTACTCACGGAGACTATAAAGAATTGAAGCGACGTGAAGCCGATGATGCGATGAAGCATTGCTTCCTGATTATGTCCGGCGCCAATGCCACGGAAGAGAATAACGACGGACTGCTCCGTGCAGATGAGATCAGTGTACTAAACCTCCGCGGTTGTCGTATGGTTGTCCTTTCTGCCTGCAACACCGGTCAAGGTACTCTTGGTGCGGATGGTCTTTTCGGTCTTCAACGAGGCTTCAAGAATGCAGGAGTACAAACCATCCTCATGACACTTTCAGCTGTTGACGACCAGGCCTCCATGCTTCTCATGACTAAATTCTATGAGAACATCATTTCAGGGTTATCCGAACGACAGGCTCTTATCAAAGCACAACAGTACCTTCGTGAGAACGGATATGCAGACAGTAAATATTGGGCACCATTTATCTTGTTGGATGCAGGCAGAGCGCCTATTCCTCATCCTTCGAGATCTTGAACCCTAGTTTCATAATCAGTTTCAAGGTTTCCACCGAAGAATTTCTGTCGTACACCTTTTCTTCTTCAGATAATTCTTCATACGGAACCAGGCACGGATGCTGCTTCAGCACATCATCCCGCTTTTTTCCATACGTCCAACCTTGTTCTATTCTGGTTTTCGACCAGACTTCATGAACATTCTTAGCCATTTCTTCTACCAGGTATTCCAACTCCTTCGGGAGTTGGATATGTCCTGTATCCACCGGATTGGGAATATACTTTTTCATCTACAAATCATTATTTATATGTTAACGGAACAATTTCCAATCTATTTTTTTGCCACAATGACTACAATATATTTGGTCCATAAAAATAGATGCACCACATTCACAGACTTTGGCATCGCCTTCATTCTTCAATTTTCTCATCAGCTCATTATGAAGAGCCGTATCGCCCTGTTTGATAATACTATACCCCAGCTTTTTCATCAGCTTGATCGTATCAAACGCCATACGTCGATCATATTCTTTTTCCGAATAAGGAAGCATGGAATAAGGCACCATGTCCGGAGTCTCTTTCTTCTCGTCATCCCTCTGCGGTCCATAAGTCCATCCCTCTTCCTGACGCTGGTCGGCCCAGACTTCATGCACATTTTCAGCAATGGCTTCACGCAATTCAATCAAATCAGTGCTCAATTCAACATCTTCCAGATCAATGGGCCGCGGATTATAATCCAGATCAGGCACTTTCACCCTCGCAAGATATGCTTTTGCATCATTCCATGCCGCAATAAAGTGATCCTTGGGATAGGCCGTACTTTCCTCTCCTGTTGCAGGATCATAAAGCGTCACTTCCTCTTCATTTACGTCAAGCACT
The DNA here is from genome assembly GCF_002632415.2 of Bacteroides celer. Taxonomy (NCBI): domain Bacteria; kingdom Pseudomonadati; phylum Bacteroidota; class Bacteroidia; order Bacteroidales; family Bacteroidaceae; genus Bacteroides; species Bacteroides celer. The sequence continues at coordinate 3,701,219 of NZ_CP178209.1, forward strand.
ACTGCTGCATGATAAGCAATTTCCTCCTCGCTATTTTCCGGCAACCGGCAACTATTTACCACAACAATCGCATCATGTCCGGCCTTGAGGGCACGTATGACACTGTCAATACTGGAACCATAACTGCGCATCACAATCAATCCGCGTTGTTCGAGCAGGCAGCCTACACTATGCAAAGGAGTTCCCCTCTCCCTCAACCAACTGTTATTCCTGGCCTCCTCCGAGAGTTCGTCCGAATTATATTCAATCTTTCTACGTTTCAAAATAAACTGTTCACACTGGAAATCACAAAGATTACCTTCCGATTTGGCTGCCATCCGCGCCATTGGCAGGAAGTCCGTTTCTTCATCATCAGCTCCCATCATGGCATCCAACTGTTGAGACAAGATAAATTCCTCTTGCAAACTTTCATCAGTCGCCAGATATTCAAGTACCAAAGCTGTTTCTTCAGCATTCGTCTTACCTTCTTCAAAAGCAGCCAACAATTCTTCGGTTATCATATTTTTATCTTTTGTTTTCATACTTCTTCTTATCATTCATAGCTAAGTGAGCCAATGCTGCCAGCGCACGCTTTTTAATATTGTACAGATTAGCAACAGTTATTCCCATAGATAATGCTAAAAATTCAGGTTCGACCTCTTTGAGTACTAATTCCCTGATGACCATCACATACCGCTTATTCGACATCAGATCGAACAAACGTTCCAAATCAATCTTTGCGGCTATTTTCGATTCAGAGTCGTCTATTTCTTCTTCATGATTCTGCTCATAAAGAGGCTCTTTACTCTCGTCTTCTATCATCTGTTCACGTTTTTTCCGGGAACAGAAAAAACGAATTGCCACAATCTTAATCCATGTTCCAATGGTGCTACGTCCCTCAAAATTACGAAGAACGGCAGCATCATTCTTCATTAGATGATAGTAGAGTTCGCTGATACATTCATCGTAATCAACCTAGTAATCAAATATCAGCTTAATTACATTGATAAACAACGGACGATATTTTATGTTGAAAAACCAATCGGTGATTTTTTCATCCCGATTGATTAATCCGTCGACTATTTCCTGATCTGTCATATAGTTAGTTCTTTTTCAATCTAAAACTTAGCTCAACCACACACTGGTCATAAGGGATGGTTTCCGGATATTTACTTCTTAAAATATCATTATCGACGATGCATTTATGCTTCTTCTGCTGAAAGTCTTTATCTCCGTCACACGTTACAAATCCTTGCAGTTCCATACATGCATTCCAACGCAAATGTTCGCACTTACTCAAATTATCAAATAATGTACTGGAAACAACGTCACAAACCTTAGAATAGTTCAATGTATGGGCATCACGCTGCGTCAGCTCAACCATCTCTTTCAATCTTTCCTTATTATCTTTGCCATCCTCTCCCATGGCCCCAGCTAAAAACTTTTTGGTATCGATATGCCATACATTAGCCCTATCCTGCTCTTCCTGATAAGCCAATTTAATTTGTGCATTCAAGCTATGCTTGTCCTGCAATGCCTCTCTACGCGCATTCCATTCTTCTTCCGCTGTTTGCTTCAGGCTTTCCTTCGCTTTCTTCTTCTCTTCAATTTCCTTCTCATTCGTTTCAGGCATTGCGTCAATCATAATTTTCTGATATGCATAATAAAATTCCTTTGCCAATACTTCAAGCACATCTGTCGATACCACATCGTACGAGAATATTTCTTCCTGCGCTCCAAAAGTTATGATTACATCCCGGGTATTGCCATAAATATTAAAATACTCTTTTATTTGCTTCAGCTGAATGGTGTTGCAACTTCCATTGACACGCAGATAAATCCTAAAATCATTGAAACAATCCTTTCTATATCGATAGGCATATTCGTAGAGATCAATCGCCAATGCCATCCCTTCATTATCATTTCCTATAGCAATTACAATATAGTTTAGATCATGAATGATTTCAGAGAGCTTTTCCCAAAAACGTTCGGAATGGATAGACATTTCTTCACACCATTCCAACTCATTTTTCCTCTCCTTCAAGGCAGGTGCTTTCATTAAAAAATCACCTTTCAATTCATCCATATGTTCATCAACCACATATATTTTTTGAGGGTTCCTATTGCCATTTACATCGATCAATGCCCCAAACTCATATAGAAAACGAAATGCATCACGTCCTGTTTCTCCAAAGCCAATAATCATCGACGTAAAAGGTTTCTTTACACAAGCCTTCGATGTATTGACATCTACAAAATTCACGGGGTGATTCCTCACATTCTTTTTTAATTGCAATACAGCAAGATTAGACGAGTCGATGATATGAATCTGATGTTTCAACCCATCACATATTTCCAACTTCTGGTTCTGGTTGTTCTTACGCGCATGGCAATAAATCTGAACCTGATTATGGACTCTGTCTTCTTTACATTTCGCTATTTCCTTAAAAACAGACACCGCCTCCAGATTCAGTTCTTCATTGGGAGACAAGAAATAGAAAGTTGCCTGCGGGTACTTCTTGATTAGGTTTCCCAATCTCCTCAATCCGAGATATTTGTATAAATCAAATTCCGATTTGACTTTATCTATAACCCGGCCTGTGATTTCAAATTTAGAGTTAACCAGTATGCCGTCAAGCTCTTCTATCTTTTCTATAAATTTTTCAGTTCCGTCATGAGACGAATTAAAGAAATGACTGAATGTGAACCGGCCATGAGAACTGCTTTCATTAGCAGAAAGCAACCTCACGAAAATGAACTTACAATTCTCCCATCCTTCTTCATTCTTCCCCTTTGGCTCTGCCGCTTTTTTTCTTATACTGTTAGCCAGCAATATCGCATTATCATTGACACCCCAGAAAATAAACAGCCGGCATTTCTTCTTTCTTGAAAGATTCGCCATACATAACCGCACCCATGAGATAAATCTGAATCCTAACAGTTTGATGATAAAAACCGCACTCACTATAACGGCCAGGAAATGTATCACAGAAAATATCGTCATGTAGAAAGGATCATGATGCAGATCTTCAGGAACCTCCAAAAGATCGGAATGCGAAGCGAACATTTCCATAGAAGACAGAGCAGACCTAAACGCCAACGCTATCGAATTACTGTCACTCCCTCCCTCATTAAAAGCATACCAATATATCAGGAAACCTGCAATAAATACCGTACCTGCAATCCATTTCAGGTTATCCACTAAGAATTTCCGTTTCTTAAAAAGCAGGTATACTAAACCTATCCCGATAATGATTAACAAAAGGGTAGAATATCCCCATTGATTTAAAAAACAAGGGTCTGTCGCGTGCTGTGCATTGCATTCACCAGTTTGAGAGATTACTGTGCTTAACATATACATATTCGATAGATTGATTATTTATTCTACAAATTTATACAAAATATTGAATAACAAACAGATTAGTAACAAAAAACCTCCTGCAAAACGAATTTTGCAAGAGGCTTTCTTATTTCTTCTTTAATAAGATTATTCAGCTTTTTCTTTATTCTCCTCCGCTGGAGCTTCTGCAGGTGCGGGAGCATCCTCCACCGGCTTGTCAACTTTCACCTCTTCTCTTGAAACGTTTACAGTCACATTTACAGAAGCAGGCTGTGCCTGATATGGCATACGGTTTTTCGGATCTGCTCCGTAAGGATTAGGACCTACCGTACCATCTGCAAACAACATATACAATGCAAAAATCCAACCAATGATAGGCACACAGCACAACAAAATCAGCCAACCGGATTTGTTTAAGTCGTGCAGACGTTTCACACCCTGTGCCAAAGAGAACCAGATGGAAGCAATCATAGCAGCAAGACCGATCAATAAACCAAATACTGATCCTCCGGCCGATCCGCTGGCAGCACCCAAAACAAATGTACCTACACCTAGCGCCCATGCAATACTGGAAACTATACCACCGATAATACCCGACAGGAAATATTCAATTCTACGAATACGCCCGTCAAAAGAGAAAGGAGCTTTGAACATAATTTATTAAATTTATATGAATAAATAAGTGAGTTTTTATCCGTGTTTCTCAATATGAAAGCAAAGATATAAAAAAAATTAAATAAAGAAAGAAATCGGGCAAAAAGATTGAAAAATGCCCTATTTTCTGTAGAAATCACAATTTCACTCCATCCCAATGTATTACTACCACCCACTCTTTCGGCTGACAAGTTCCGTAAGAACGGTGCGGAACCGTAGCAACCACCAAATCACAATGGGAAGATAGTACAATTCGCAACTCCTTCAGCAACATATCCATCTGAATAATCAAATGAAGATATTTCGTCATACACCGAATCACCCGTACATACTGATAAATGCACATATCCTCTCCCCGCCTTATCTCCCCTAATGTTTTAGGAGAGATAGCGAATTCGCTTATGAAAAAACTGTTACTGAAAATACGATCCATATCCATTAAAGCCAATACCAAATTGCTTAAGAACTCATAAGGTTCCTGTTTTTCTTTTGCCATGTCATTCTATGATTAATAATTTATAATTTTTCAGTTTTTTATTTGCTTTATCAAGTGCTATCCACATAGGGAAGCAACCTTATTCTTAATATCTCGACCTTTGTTCACGTTATCTGATAGTCAGGTAGCTCAATCTTACAAAAAACAATTTTATATGAAAGTCTTAGAAGAAATCAAAGTCTCGGTTTACGAAAATGTGTATTCAAAAAAGCCCCAAGTCATGTCTTTCCTTGAAGTCATTATTATGTGCATTCATCCGATCTATGCCTCCATCATAAACGCTATTCGGCGGTACCATGCAGAAGGAGACCATGCCGCAGCACAGAAGCTGAAAAACCAACTCCCCTGCTTCACTCCGGCAGGCACATTCGACGGAGCGCACGCTATCAAAAACTTTCTTCTCCCCAGCCATATTGTCGGACTTGATTACGATCATGTAAAAGATCGTCTTCAAGTCATCCAACGTTGTGCGGCAGATCCCCACACAGTAGCGGCAATAGAAAGCCCTACCGACGGAGTGAAAGTTTTCGCCTATGTAGAAGGTATCGAAAACCGCCATCGTGAAGGGCAGCAACTAGTGAGCCGCTACTACAATCAACTGCTGGGATTGGAGAGTGACCCGGCATGCAAGGACGAAAGTCGCATGTGTTATTTCAGTTATTCCCCCAACGGATATGTTGCGGCGCTCTATCAGGCATTTGTGTTGGAGCCACTTATAAAAGAAGAAACAAACACTTTCTCTGAGAATGAAGTGCTTCCTCCCTTTCCCCTTCAGGATAATACTCCAGAAAACGTGTCTGAAGAAGGAATCGCCCAATTTATTTCGTCCTATATTTTCTTTCATCCGCTAACAGCCGGTCAGCGCCATTCCAACGTCTTCAAACTTGCCTGCGAAGCCTGCCGCCGACACTATCCCCAGAAAAGCATATTACGCGAACTTACTGTATTTTTCGAGCACACGGATTTTCGTCCCGAAGAACTAACAAAGGTTTTATCGTCTGGATATAAACAAGTTAATGAACATGCACCCGCTTCCTCTCCGGCCAGCGCCCCTTCTTTTCAAAAGGACATAAGGACAAAAAGACAATATAGTACTGCAGAAAATTCCGATACCGACGACGAAGCCTATTGGCTGGGAGAAGAATTCCGAAAAGGAACTCCTTTATTTCCCCGCAGTTTGTACAATAATCTTCCCGACCTATTAAATGACTGTATCATTGAAGACGGAAGCGAACGCGAACAAGATGTCGCTCTCCTTTCCGATCTCACGGCCTTGAGCGCAGCACTTCCGCAGACTTTCGGAATTTATAATCATAAAAAATACTCCACGCATATATTCAGTGTCATACTTTCGCCTGCCGCCAGTGGTAAAAGCATCGCCCAAACCGGACGATACCTGTTGGAAGAAATACATTCAGAAATCCTGTCTACCAGTGAATCTATGATGAAAAACTACCAAACTGTACATAATAACTGGCAATCAGAATATCAAAAACAGAAAAAGAAAGGAGAAGCATGCTCCGAAGAACCGCAACGACCTCCTTTCAAAATGCTATTCATTCCTGCTACTACCAGCTATACCCGCATGCAAATGCAGATGCAGGACAACGGTCCACAGGGAAGCATCATTTTCGACACGGAGGCACAAACGCTATCCACAGCCAATCATCTGGATTGTGGCAATTTCGACGATATGCTCCGCAAGGCTTTTGAGCACGAAAATATAGATTCTTCCTACAAAGCCAACGGCCTCATTCCGATCTATATACGCCATCCTAAATTGGCTTTACTGCTGACGGGTACTCCCGGACAAATAGACGGCCTATTGAGCAGCTACGAAAACGGATTGCCCAGCCGCACCCTGATTTACACTTTCCGCGAAGCTCCGCACTGGAAAGAAATGGGCGACGACTGCGTCTCACTGGAAGATTCTTTCAAACCGATTGCGCATCGTGTCTCCGAATTATATCACTTCTGTCTGGCTCATCCGGTTCTTTTTCATTTCAACCGCCTGCAATGGAACCGTCTGAATGAGATTTTCTCACGTATGCTGTCCGAGGTGGCATTGGAAGGCAACGATGACCTCCAAGCTGTAGTGAAACGCTATGCTTTTCTGGTGATGCGTATCAGTATGATCCAGACCCGTATCCGGCAATTTGAGGCAACCGATCTTTCTCCCGAGATTTATTGCACGGACGCTGATTTTGAGCGTTCTCTTCAAATCGTTCTATGTTGTTACGAACATAGCCGGCTGTTGCACTCATCCATGCCGTCTCCTTCGGTCCGTCCACTGAAGAATCCAGACACTATTCGTAATTTCGTTCAAGAGTTGCCCGACAGTTTCACGACAGACGAAGCGATTCAGATTGGCGCAAAATACGATTTCAACCATCGTAAGGTAACACGTCTGCTAAAATCGCTTAATGGAGTAAAGATCAATAAGATATCTCATGGTTCTTATACCAAGATGGATGAGCAATAGTCACATCTGTCCTTTTTGTCCTTTTGTCCTTTTGAAGGGTCCGGAAAAACATCGGGAGATTTGAAAAAAACATCTCAATGATTGAAATCAAACATTGGGAAATTTCGATACAAATCTCCCGATGTTTTTTCTTTTTATCTGTGCGCCTGTGTGCGTCATTATGCGTCATGCCGCTTTCCCGATGTAGTACTTTTGTCATGTAATCGATTACAAGGCAATTAGACAATTAAAAATTAATGATTTAAAATTAAAAGTTATGGCACAGAATTACACTCTCATGGCTCGTAAGAACCTGTTGAAACCTAGTGAAACTCCGAAATTTTATGCAGTGGCGCGTAGCGGTCGTAAAGTGACGGTCAAGGAAGTTTGTAAACGTATCACTGAACGCTCTTCTTATTCCAAAGGGGAACTGGAAGGTTGTATCGGTGAGTTTTTGCTCGAAATCGTCAATGTACTGGAGGAAGGAAATATCGTCCAGATGGGTGACCTGGGTAATTTCCGTATGAGTATCAAGACCGGTACTCCTACCGATACGGCAAAGGAATTCAAGGCATCGTGCATTGATAAGGGCAAAGTGCTCTTTTATCCGGGTAGTGATCTCCGCAAGTTGTGTAAGACGTTGGATTATACACTATATAAGAGTGATTCTTCCACTGATTTGGATAAAGATCCGCTTCCTGATGATGGCGGTGATGATAATCAGGGAGGTTCCGGCAGCGGGGAAGCTCCGGACCCGGCAGCATAATCAACCGGTTGTTGACTGGTTCTTGAGTTCATAATGTATCAGTAGTATTTATTCTTTAATTCAAATTTATATGAAAAAGCAACTTTGGAAAAACATTCTCCAGTTTATCGTAACTATCGCGACTTCGATCATTTCGGCTATCGGTGTAACGTCCTGCGTGGGACATTAATCTCCTGCTGACCGATATGGAAAATTCAGAAGAAAACTATCTCCCACGTGAGATTAAGTTGTTGGTGATTCATTGCAGCGCGACGCGCTGCAATGTTTCCTTCACCGTAGAGCAGCTTCGACAATGTCACCTGCAACGAGGTTTCAAGGATATAGGGTATCATTTTTACATCACCCGTAATGGAGAACTTCACCATTGTCGCCCGGTATCGGAGCCCGGTGCGCATGTGCGAGGTTTCAACCGGCATAGTATTGGAATTTGCTATGAAGGTGGGTTGGATGAAGAAGGTCGTCCGACGGATACGAGAACACAGGCGCAGCGCTTCGCGCTACTTGACTTGTTGACGATTCTCAAACATCAATATCCGGATGCGCAAATCCTGGGACATTATCAACTTAGTGCTTCGATTCATAAGGCTTGTCCCTGTTTTGACAGTCGAAAAGAGTATATGAATATATAAAAAGAACTACGGGAGCTCGCGAAAGTGCAGTCTCCCGTAGTTCTTTTTTATGTTTATATCATTTATAGTTCTCCCGGCTTTCCCAAGTAATAGGTAATAAGCCGTACTTCTCTCACAGAAAATGCCTTTGTCTTCGGATGAAAGTCAGTAGATAGTATCTCATTCATCAGCGGCTTGCATCTCCGCATCCACCTCCGGAGTTTATTGACTGAAGCACGAATCGTCAAATCAGGAAAATACATCTGGGCTAACTCTTGTTTATTATAACATTTCACTACAAAGTCTGAATGTTCCATCGTTTCTTTATTACTGTTTTCTATGCTATAAAGTTACAAATATTTCAACATATAAACAAAGAAAACTGATATTATTATCCAGTATAATGAGAGTAAAAAATATCAACGATCTTCACAGACGGTTGATATAGTGGGAAATTCACATCGGCTTTAACCTCCGATGTCAGGGCGTAGATCAGAAATGTACCGTCGTACGATTTCCAATCCACAATGTAGGAGAATCATGCCTTTACAGCATGAAGCTAGGGACCTACATTTTTTTCATCTCACATACGAAACACTCACGTGTTTATTACATCTCAACATTTTATTTTATATACAAACATCTAATTATTAACACAACTAGCTCTGTAAAAACTTCTATGAAATTCCAATAACACACTGATGTAATAATCATTAGAGTTATTCATTTTACAATGAATGTTTACACTCTTTACACATATTCCACATAAATAACAAGTTGCCTATGATATATCTTTTCCACATTCTACGTGGTTCTTTCAATAACCGATAACACCACTCCAGCGAGTTCCGCTGCCACCACATAGGAGCACGTTTTACTGTTCCGGCATAAAAAACAAAAACAGCACCAATCGTACCACAATGGCAATGAATCTGTAATTTGTTCCAATGAGTATATATCCATTTCTCTTGTTTTGGAGCAGTCATACCTATCCATAGCAAATCAGGGTTAGCTTTATTGATAGCAGTTATAATTGCATTATTTTCCTCTTCATTAAATTCTGATTTATAAGGAGGAGAATAAGTTTCTACTTCAATATTAGGAAAATCCCCTTTACTCCGTTGCTTTATCATTGATAATACCTTTTCACTACTACCCATAAAAAAACACTTTCCACCGCTATGGTTTAGTTTTTCCATCTCAAACATGAATAAATCCCAACCAGTAATGCGTTCTTTCGGCTTAGATTTCGCATTTAACCAACGACAAGCTTTGACAATACTTGCACCATCTGGAATTAATACATCACCTTGTCGCAAGGCTTTGGCAAAGAGCAAGTCTTGCTGTGCGGTGTTATAAGAATGAGCATTGATAGTATTAATCAGCAGTTTACCAGATGGCAAAAAGGTTAACCCTTGACGGTTTTCTACCAAAGGTAAGTTTTTCAAATTCAAGAACATTGTATATTGCAGTTTTATCTCTATAATATTAATTATATATGAGAAAGATTCTGAGACAAAATTTCGACCATTCAATGCTCAAAGCACTGTCGAGTAAATTCACTATAGATTTTTTATAACCTGTATCTCCCAATGTAGTTCTTAATTCCACATCATCTAATAATTTAACTATGCAATATCAGCTAATGAAACAAAAATTTTCTTTTCACAAATCAGATCACTCCATTCTCACAAGATCTAGTATTCCTCCTTCATCTGTTGAGATAATAGGTAGCTTATAAACATATATATTTTAGGAACATATTCATACTAACCTGCCTATATCAGACAAATCACCAGCTGTTGCTAGATTTATATAATAACAGTCAAAAGAAGAATCTATAAGTTTACTTTTGAGGATACATCTTCCTACTATGGTCGTGCATAGGAAGAAAAACTCTATTTTTCATTATCTACCACTATCATTTGGTTTATGATCTTCAAATATTCTTTAGTTATAATGGACCATCTAAACTTATCTCGCATTCGAAAGTTTCTTTCGCCATTTTTCTGAATTAGTATAGTTTTTTTGGATAACTCAAGCAATATTGACGTTAACTCCTTTTGTGTTTTAAAATAAAAGCCACCGTCTTTATTTTGAATAATATCTAAAACAACACCTACCCTCGTCGTTATAATATTAAGCCCTAAGACAAATGGTTCTGCAATACATTACCCGAACGTTTCACTACTGCTTGCAATAACAGCCGTGTTACTCTTTCTATAATATGTTAGTATCTCCTTTTTTGAACAATATCCAGGGAATAAGACCTGTTGATCGCAATCTAAATCCTTACATAAATTTTTCATCTTTTGTAATAGTTCACCACTTCCAGGTAAAATCAATATAGACTTCATATCATGAGTAATGTTTCGGTATTCTGCAAATGCTCTTATTACTGTATCCTGATTTTTCCCTATCCGAAATTGGGCCGGATATATTAATCTCAAACTATCTATAAGTAACGGTTGATAAGAACCCACAAAGAAATTCTCATCAATTCCTAAAGGTATTATTGAAATTTTATAAGACAACCAATGAAAACTATTTTTCAATGATGTACACATGCATATAACTTTATCCACAAAAAATGTTAAGAGAAAAGTCAAGAGAAATCGAGCTATACAGGATTTAAATCTCTCATTATTCCTATATGCATGGATCGTATATATCATTTTAAACTTTCTACGCACACATAAAACATACTTCACATACATAATAAGTGCCAGTTCCCAATTTGTTTGAATGTGTACAACGTCTATAGATTGCTCTTCAATAATCTGTTTAAGTTGAATTGCATTCTTCTTAAAAGATTGATGTTCTACTAAACCTGGTAATATATAATTAGGAATCAATAAAGAATTAATTTTCTCAATCAAACCAGGCTCCTGTTCCTTTGTACTTAATATAGCACATACTTTCTTATGTTGTTTGTGCAATGCAATTAATTGATCTATTAATAAAGCCGAATTACCAAGTCCGCTTTCTACAAAAAAAAGAATATTCATAGAATTAAATATATTTATTCACATCTCTGCTATCTAATACATAAATAAAAACAGCTAAATACGAAAGAACTAAAGGGCTCGTATACGCATGCCCACCATAAAAGGCATGCCCTATAAAACAAAGAAAAGCTATTATGAACCAATAATCTAGTATATTATGGCACTTAATAAAATTCCGTATACATGCAATCAACTTTTTTATAGGAAGTAGTAAAACGGGGATAGAAAAAAGGAGTCCAAATTGACCTATTAAATCTAAAGGATCAACTTCAGCAGCTTTCGGTTCTCCCAAATATAGCTGGTGTTGGTTTTCCATTAAATAAAAATTTCCTCTACCAAAGCACCAATCAAAAACATTAAAGTTAGTAATCGTTTTAATCGATGCATCTATCAAATATCTTCTCCCTGAAGCCTCCAAAAAGATTGCACCAATATCTTCATATTTCCTTGAGAGGTAAGAATCTTCTTGAATAACCGATATGACATTAACTAGTGCATAATTTGATATAACTAAGACCCCAAATAAAGTTATCAGTTTTATTTTATAAGAGCTTTTATAATCCTCAAATTTAACAAGTAAGATACTTAAAGCAAAAAAAAGTAGTATAAAAGCGGTTCCAAAATAGCAAGTTATGCTACCCACTAAGCAAGAGCCAATAGACATCAATATTAATGCAACAAAGTAAAATACATTTCCCGTTTTTTGGAATGAATAGCATGCTAAAATATTTAGCAAAAGTATAGTTAATCCAACATCATTCATTGCTACAAAAAAACCTTTTGTACCAAAAGTGTTTTCTGTATAAGCAGCATAGCCCGCACCTGTTATAAAACAATAAACTAAAATAATGGCTGCCAATACCCCATATAAAATCGCAGCCTTTACAACGATCTCACGATCATTAAAATAACGATTTTTGAGTATGATACTTAAAACAAAATAGAAGTTCATTATTTTCACTAGCGCCATGAAAACACCATTGGAATAAGCACCTATAAGAATATGATATATTAATAAAGCAATACTTGATAGAATTAAAGTTTTAATATAATTGGAATATTTAGTACGAAATAGATAGATAGCTGAAAATAGAATAATTATTCCACGATAAAGAATACCTATAAAACTCTCACTGGTACCATCCGTACCTCTCAGATAGCCATTAATTATATCAATGACTACAGGGAAAGATAGCAATAGAAAGGGAAATACTTTTTTTAATTTAAGAACCAACATATGCTATAAAAAAAACTCAGGAGCATCTTTTTTCAACTTTTCAACAGAAGGTAGTAATTCTATTTTATTATTCACATTCAATGAGATATTTGAAAAAATAGATTTACCTAATCTCATATTATTTTTTATGACATCAATATCAATTTCACCTTGATTATTAATAATATCTTTTGAATGACAGTCTAAAGTATGCGCATAAGATTTCAACTTATTCACAACAAAGGCCTCATCTCCTAACCATGAATGATGATATCCCTTTATCCCTTCCAAGCACTTCACCTTATTTAATAGTTTAGACTGTTCTCCCATTTTTCTTAGATAATCAGAATCATTATAAAAGTTCTCTCTTAAATATTTTCCTTTTACTATAAAAATTCGATAGGAATAATGAGCAGGACCACTCCAATTGGAACAAAACAAATTAAAATAAAACATCGTGAAATGTATTTTAATAGTGATTACCCCATAATGATTAACCGCATCAATTATCTCATCAGCATATTTACTATCTATTATCTCATCCATATCAGATAAAATTAGTATATCATCATCCTTATAGCTACTATTCCAAAGCGAATAATTACGAGATACACCATCATTATACCAAGCTGTATCCCTTACCATCTTATTCATCCACCGACTAATTGGATGAATAAAAAAATGAGGAATATATTTACGTGGCTTTTTATATAACTTTAAAGCATCCATTTGATGATAATGAACTTTCTCACAATCATTTTGAAACACGTAGTCATGACTTGTATATTTGAATGATTTATCAAATTCAGTTATATGAATTTCATCAACCCACTTACTTGCCTCTGCGATATTTATATCTGCCACTAAATTTTCATTATAAAATGGGCAGCATAGAATAATTTTACTCATAAAAGAATCACTTTAGTTTAATATTTTCCTATAAAAACACATAAATATTTAGTATAGATTAACCGCCCAACAAAACTATAAATATCTACATATTACAATCTTCATTTAGCGAACATCTTCTATATTCCTCTATTATTGATTATTTTCCTTAAATCCCAATACACCCAAACAATAAATAATCCCCACATAAATATTAGATTTAATATCATTAATTCAATCCCATACTGTTGAACGACCCACGGTATTACTATAAGAACATAAACAAACATAATAGAATATCCATAAACAATTGCATTCAACTTATTGGTTGCATTTTGTAATAATGAAACATTATCAAAAACAATTCTTATTGAAAACAAAATTCCGACTAACACAAACATAGCCACATTTGACTTAAACTCATTCCCAGCAATAAATTCCATAAAGAAATCTCCTAAAATAGAAACTAGAATTACAACAAAAGAAAAGAAAGTAATTGTTATACATACAGACTTTTTCAACAAGCTCCAACACCAATCATAATTATGCTTTTGAAAAGCAGAAGCAAGTTCACTCCATAATGGATTAAATGCACTCTGATATATACCACCAAAAAATGAAAAAATTTTCTGCACAACATTTATATTAGCTGCTACCCCCAAACCTACCATAGAGCCTGCATAAATTGTTAATACATTTTGTAGAAAGCTACTAAAAAGCTGTACACTCAAAAATTTAACACCTATAGTTAACATTTCTCTTATCTTATGATAACAATCCCTCCAATTAAAAGAATAAGTAAACCATCTTCGCTTATAAACAAAGTAAAGTGTACCCAATAATGAAATCAATAAATTAGATGTAAAATAAGCAACAGCAACATATGTAATATGAATTTTATTAATAGACAAACATAAAACCATCATAAATGCAACTATTGACTTCACCGAATTCACTATAGAATAAAGTTTTGACTCCCCAAACGAAAAAAACAAAGGGATTCCCATACCAAATGGTATGTTAAAAAGAAAAATAAACTGTATTATTAAAAATATTGATCTTCCTTGTTGCCTTAAATACTCATTATCCGTTTTAAATAAATGTTCAAATGGAATATAACTTGATATTGATAATAAAATAATCGACAAAAAGATGGCCAAACACATAAAAAAAATCAAAGCTGAGTAGAAATACTGTTTAGAAGTGGCGAGACCTTTGGAGCCATTCAGGATTTCTCGACTTATTATATTTCTCAGAACATTAACAACACCAAAATCGCCTGTTACAATAACAGCAGCAATAGATGTTACACTTGCCCAAAGTCCATATTCCTCTTGCCTATAAAAATTCAACAAGACAAAAATAAGCAAAAACTGTAAAACACTACCAATAATGGAAGATGCCACTACCCAAGAGACACCTTTAAACAAAATATTATATCTACTATACATAAAATATGCAAGCATCCTATTCGAACGCAAATTGCTAAATTCACCTACCTTTTTACATTAAAAAAGATTTGAATAATCTTAATTAATTCAATAAAACTCAAAATAGATTCCCGTAATCAGTGTATTCACACATAAAATCTACAACTATATTTTACACAACAGTAGGACTTCAAGCTATAAAAAAAACACAATAACTTTCTATTACTAATCAACTTATAGCACAATATTAAATTGCCAAGCTATTATCTGAATGATTTTATCTTTTATCGAATACTGCATAGGAGAAATTATCTCATTACAATATTCTTTTTTACAAAAAGAATATTGTTCTATACTCTCTACTATATTTGATATAATACAAAACATATTATATTTATTCAGAACTAAATTTCTTGACTCAATGATTGAATTTACAGAATCTTCATATTTTGAAGACAAAAGAGCTGTTTTTAGTTGATGAATAGCTACTTCAAAATTGTTTATATCAATAGTATCCATTGAGTCATCTGAAAAATATTCATTTATATTTGTGCATCCAAAATAAATAGGATAACATCCAGCTAAGAAACAGTCTGCTAATTTCTCCGTCCAATAATTAGGATAAGAACAATTTTCTATTACAATAGAATATTTATAACGTGAAAGAACATTCCATTTATCAGATATTGATTGATACCCATTTCCATATACATCCACCAAATCTGGATACTCTTTTAAAACCCGTTCCACAAAACGCACCCTATCTCGATGTCCTTTTGTAAATGTCTTATCGGAAGTTATCAAGCAAATTTTATTTAAACGAGAATTCAAGTTATCATTTTTCTGAAAATCAAGATAGGTTAAATATTCGTTACTACTACACTGATGTGTATTTTCACGCAAATGACATCCAACCATCCATGGTAATAATGGAATAGATAGTTCCATTGAACCATCAGCTACTTTCTTTTGGTGACAACCATACACTCTTCCAAACTGCTTCAAAAATTTACTATTATATTTTTTCACATAAGGAGGCTCTCCTAGAAAAATTATTCTTTGAGTTTTAGAAAGAGTCGTTTCAATTTCTTCTTTTAAGCTATCAATTACGACAATATAGTCATAGTCATCTACTTCGGAGAAAACAAATTCGCAATTCCCCCATACAGTTTTAGCAGGATTTGGGAATTGTCTTTGTAATGGAATATTAAAAGGAGCAGGAATATAAACCTTTATCATTTTGTGTAAAACTTCAACAAACGCAAAATATATTTAGGAAAATAATTGAATAAAGAGTATTTATAAAATAGAAAGAGTGCCTTCTTTTTATATGGGACATCCCCAGTCTTCAATTGTAAATCACGCAAATAATTATAAATATTAAAAATTCGCATGTCTAATAACAAGCTTTGATCTTCTACTTGAGTTGAAAAAAATTTAATTAAAGACAAGTATTGAATAAACTCATGATGTTGACTATCTTGACTTGGAGATATAAAATAATACATATAACATTGAGGTAGGTATACTACTCCTCCTTTATTTGCAATAGCAGAAATAAAGGAGCAATCACAATATTTTCCTCCTTTGAGCCAATCCATTTTAGCCCCAATAATTTTTGATCTTCTATACATAAAAGAAGGGAAAGGAGCGATATTACCAATAGCATATTGTCTTACAACACTTCCGCTATTTTCCATTTTTTTTATATTTTTGGAAACAAACATTTTCTTCTTTGTATTCTTCCCATTAATATTCAAATATCCACTACACCCTACTGCACTGATTTCATCATGAGTGAATAAATATTCATATAATGCATTTACCATATTAGGTAACATCTCATCATCATCATGAAATAACATAAAATATTCACTAGTATTAGTTGCTAATATATAATTAAAATGAGCAACTAAACCTGATGAACATTCCTCTCCCCTTCTGATATAGCTTATCCTGGCATCATTATTTATGATATTTTTCAACAGACTTAATGTATCTTCATTATCCGAATTATCTGATATAACTATCTTCAAATTTGGAAAATTTTGTCGTCTAACTGAATTTAAAGATCGTAACACCTCATTTGGTCTATTGTGTGTTAGAATATACACGCAAACATCTTTACTCATTCCAATCATTATTTTATTAATTCAACATACGTCCAATCTGTACGTTACCTATTCACAGTTCACTCATTATCAAATATTTACACACTTAATACAAGCAAATATTGCTAATTATTTCCTTAAACATAGTAAGCATCATTTTTTAATTGGTACATCCTTTTATATAAACAGTTAAATAGGCCTTCATTAATTGGTGAAATGAGAAGACGTCGGAATTAAACGCTTACAGCTGTTAATTTAAGAATTACTAAACACTCGTTTTCGGACAAACTTATATATCCAACCAGGAAATAAAAATATAAATATTAGCGTCCATAGCTTTCTACTAATAGTAGATTGACTTTTCAACATATCTTTGTATATAGGACGATATTCACTTTTAAATATAGATGTTTGAGACATGATAGAGAAAAACTCTCTATTTCTATTCCCCTGAGAACTCCAAAGCTCTCGCGCTGATTTTATCAATCCCCACTTCTCAAAATCCGCATACATATTAGGTATCCCAATAAATCGATAATAGGGAGATCTACTCATCCATGGACGATTATAAGGTTTTCGTTGAATACATAGAGGGTATGGTATATAGCATATTTTATCAAACATAAAACCATGTAATATTTTACCCAAAAACTCGTAACCAAAATGAGAAGAAGTTATTACCTTTCCTCGATTACGTTTCCAAAGATCATTCTTAAATATAAATGAAGATAGAAAAGTTATATCAAGGGCATGTTCTACTAAAAAATCATTGATTGTATTAAAGAATTCAATCGAACAACTGGTATTTCTATCATTTACCAATAGTTTATTAATACAATCAATATTATCATCATAACCGACCAATCGATTATAATGAACTAATCCCATATCTGAATACTCTTTTACTATCTTTAATAAAACATCTAATAGATAAGGGGCAGGAATGTCATCATCTCCCCACATCAAAATATACTTGCCATTTGCTAAATCATTTGCTCTGGATATACTATATCCGACATCAACATGTTCTGCAAAATTAACAAAACCGACATTTTTATTTTTAAGGTTATATTTCTCCAAAAAGGAGTCAGTTCCATCCGTTGAAGCATTATTACATACACAGAAACTAATATCATTCGCGTTACGATTTACTTGATCAAGAAAACAGTCTAGAGTCAATTTTAAGTATTCTTTCCTATTAAACGTAGGAAGTACTATTGAAATTAGTTTATCATACATGTTTCAAACTTAATATTTATCAATTACATCAACAATACTGATATTTGCCTCAAAACCTATAGCTTCACGGAGTTTCTTGCCATTAAGAGCCAAATATTTCATGGTGGCATCATTACGTTGTACAATTCCAAAGCAATCAGATGGTATTTTTTTACCCATAGAACAGTGAATCTTTGATACAATTTCTCTAACAGTTACAGTTTCCTTACCCTCAATATTATATACTCCAGATGGGAGATTCTTCTCCACGGCAAGACCGATCACGCGTGGAACTTCACTCACATAGATATATTGTCTCGTTTGGTCTCCTGCCGTAAAAGACAGTTTCTCACCATTACGTATTGAATATATAGTGTAAGGAATCAGACGCTTCGGGTTTTCGCCTTCACCATAAATAGTCGGGATATAGAAATGCCAATGTGTGAAGTTGTGCTTGTATGAAGCAACGAAACTGCTCAACATACGCTTGCTGACAGTGTAATCATTCGGTGCAACACATATAGATGAGAGAAGATCTTCTTCTGTGAAGTATCTCTCATCGCACGTCTCACCCATCTCAAATACACTGCCAAAAGTCACAAATCGACCTTCATAGTCCAATTCCTTCAGTTTGTTACAAATAGCAACAGGAACCGTTACATTGAGGGTATATATAAGATTATAGTCTTCATTTAAGTTTGATTGAATGCCTGCACCAATGGCATAGATAATAATGTCACTCGTTAACAATCTGTTATAATTGAGGTCAGTATCCATCAAATTCACCTTATAGAAATTGTCGTACTTATGGCCAACAGGTTCATCAAGTCCATACATGTCCATATCCCATCCTTGCAGATTGCTGTATCGAGCTATGGCAGTAGAGAGAAAGCCATTTGTTCCTAATATAGATATTTTCATATTATCCTATAAATTTATTAATTTCCTCTATGCACAATGCATAGACATCCTCATTCTTATATCGCTTATACCAATCCACGACAAGTTCTATACACTGCTGCATGTCCATGCGAGGCTTCCATTCAAGACGAATCTTTGCCTTATTGATATTGAGCATAAGAAGCTTAGCTTCATGAAGGGCATTGGGATCTGAAAGGTCACGTAGTTTATTAGCTATAAGTCCAAATGAAACCTCACCGCCATAGTATTTTTTTACTATTTCAGTAGCAACTTCCCATACAGTGCAAACAGACTCTGAATCGGGACCAAAATTCCATCCCTCATTATATTCAGTCGGATGTTCCCACATCTTTTGGGCAAGCATCATATAACCAGAAAGTGGTTCAAGCACATGCTCCCAAGGACGAACTGCTTTAGGAGAACGAATGTCTATTATATTATTTGCCTCCAATGCACGAATGCAGTCAGGAATGATACGGTCTTTTGCCCAATCCCCACCACCAATCACGTTACCTGCACGAACAGAAGCGATGGACACAGTGTGTTTCTTGCCATAATCTGCTTGATTGAAGAATGAGCGTCTCCAGGACTGGATAGCCACCTCACATGCACCCTTTGAAGAACTATATGGATCGTATCCCCCAAACGGACTGGTTTCAACATAACCCTCTTTCTGCTCATTATTGTCGTAACACTTGTCAGTTGTAACCATTATTTCCACTTTCACACTCTTAGTGGCACGAATAGCTTCCATTATATGAATAGTACCCATGACATTTACTTCATAGGTCTCTACTGGAATATCGTAAGAGAGACGAACAAGTGGTTGAGCAGCCAAATGAAAAACTATCTCTGGCTGATATTTAGCAAAGACTTCTTTCATCAATTCTCTATCCCGAATATCTCCACGCAAATCAGCTTTAATCTTCTTTCCGATTCCGGATAAGACATAATTATCCCGTTCAGAAAATGGATCTAGGGCTATACCAATAACTTCAGCTCCTAGTTCATGCAACCAAATGCTCAACCATGCCCCTTTGAATCCAGTATGCCCTGTTACAAGGACTCGTTTACCTTTATAGAAATTCTTAAATATATCGATCATAATTGATAAATAATAGTATCGGAAGGGTTATAAGCAAGATCAGTGTAAGCCAACACTATAAAATTGCTATCACTTAGATTTTCAAATATATGTGCCACATTATTAGGAACAAATACCGAAATAGGATTTTCAAGAGACATCACTACTTCCATCTTTTCATGTGTCTCGACATCTTCAAGCTTCAGCATGGCTTTACCTTCAATAACAGTAAACCATTCTATCGCCTTTGGATGATAGTGTCCACCTTTCGCTTGCCCTTTCGTCCCCATAGTGAGATAAACTTCTCCTGTATGAGAAGGTATGTTTTCTTCCGTGCCAGTAATCACTTTCAAAAACCACCCTCTTTCATCCTCAACAAAGTGACGAGGAATAATCTTTATTCTATCTTGTAGCATCCTATTTTACCATTTTTTCCAAGGAGCCTTCCCTAAAGCGAGAAGTTCCTCAAGCATTTCCATTTCACGTTTATTATCCATACACTGCCAAAAACCTTTGTGGCGATAAGACATTAATTCACCTTCTTCCGCAAGTTTAACAAGAGATTCACGTTCAAACACTGTAGAATCGTTTTCGATATAATCAAAGATTTTCGAGTTTAGTACCATGTACCCAGCATTAATAGAAGCTCCATCAGAGATTTCTTTCTCACGAAAAGCTTTTACTGCATTATTACCACCTATATTGAGTACCCCCTTCTCCTGTTTCAAAAAAACTGAAGTTAAACTTGCTATTTTCCCATGTTTTTTATGAAACTCCAATAATTTTTGAATATCTACATCACAAACACCATCTCCATAAGTCATAAAGAATGGTTCATTTCCAATATATTTTTGAATCCGTTTAATACGCCCACCTGTCATGATATTAAGACCCGTATCAACCACCGTTACTTTCCATGATTCACAGTGATTCTCATGAATAGTTATTTCATTTTTTTTCTCTGTATAGTCAAATGTAATATCACTATTATGAAGAAAATAGTTGGCAAACCATTCTTTTATGTACTGCTGGCGATAACCAGCACAAATTATAAACTCAGTAAATCCATAGTAGGCATATTCTTTCATAATATGCCATAAAATAGGCTTACCACCAATCTCAATCATAGGCTTGGGCTTGAATTGAGATTCTTCTGAAATACGTGTACCGAACCCTCCAGCAAGAAGAACAACTTTCATATATATATAAATAAATGTTACTTATTTTTACATTACTACAATTTTGAATTAAGTAATTCTATTTCAATTGTCATTAGTTGAAGCTTTTATCCAATTTAATACGCATTCTTCTCCCCCACAATCACATTTGCCACAGTCTTATAAATGATATATAAATCAAGCAATATTGTCCAATGTTCCATATACCAAACATCAGCTTTTACACGTCCTTCCATCTGTGACAATTCTTTAGTTTCACCACGGAAACCATGTGTCTGCGCCCAACCAGTTACACCGGGTTTAATAAAGTGGCGTACCATATACTTATCAATCAACCGAGCATATGTCTCTGTATGAGCCAACATATGAGGACGAGGACCGACTATTGACATATCACCTTTAAAGACATTTATAAGCTGCGGAAGTTCATCAATATTAGAACGCCGGAGAAAATCTCCAAAACGAGTTTTCCGGGGATCATCAACTGTTGCCTGTTTCTTATCTGCTTCTTCATTGACCTTCATAGAACGAAATTTATAACACTTGAATTCCCGACCATTTAATCCGGTTCGCATTTGTGTAAAGAATATAGGACCGGGAGACGTTAGTTTAATAATACTTCCCACGATAAGATAAACAACTGGAAAAATAGTGACTAAAAAAATGCCGGATAAAACAATATCGAACACCCGTTTTAATACACGATTTTCCATTTTACTAAGAGGTTCATACCGTAAATTTAAAATCGGCATATTGCCAACCATACTATGCCAGATACGCCGAGGAAAACCTTTACAAACATTAGGAACACCATGAAAATAAAGCAAATGATTCTCACAGTAATTTATAATAGAAACATTGTAACGTCCCTGTTCCATTGACAAAGAACAAAATACATGCTTTATCCCCGTTTGTCCAGACATAAAATCGGCAAAACCGTCAGGATTACCCAAATATGGACATTGAGATGAAAGAATATCATTAGATTTAATATCAAAATAACCGACAACCTCATAGATAGATGCCAGAGAACTATCCATTTCTTCGTATAACATCTGCATATTATTACCTCCACCGATAAATACTGCATGGCGTTTATGATTGCCCTTAGCACAATAACCAATCAGTGAACGACGAATAATGATACGATAGATGCTTAAAACAACAAAGAGAATAAAAAAATAGAAGACAAAAAATAAAGGAGAAACAATAGAGATTCCGCTAAAAGCCATGATACATGCCCAAAAAACAGAAAACATCATAATATTCTTCAACACACGCAATACAAGCTGATCCGCACGAATTTCTCTGCTGTTCCAAGCCTTCCCACGGGAAGCAGAACACGCCAAATAACAAAGACTTAAAGAAGTCATCATCAAAGAAGCAGTACCAGAAAAAGGCGAATACACAAACGCTTTTTCCCAAAAGAGAAGTAACAGGAACAAACTGAAGTTCAGAATAATCAGATCTCCGAAAACCACAATAAGTTCTACGACTTTATTTATCTGGTTAGTTGATGCCATTATTACCTTATCTATTGATTTTAAGCCTGTATTTCTTTGAACTTATTCAGAATATTTTCTCCGAATAACTTCCAAAATATGACAATACAAACAGATAGAAAGATAAATGCCAATATATATATCTTTTTACTGGTTCCTGAAGGATTCAATGGAACCACTGCAGGTTCTACTACAGCAAATACAGGCTTCTCTTCCTGAACTTTGGCTCTAGCAACCTGAAGTTGACTGGCAACCTGACTATATACTTGGTAAGCAAGACTCATGTCATTCTGTAATCGCTCTTATTCTGCACGAACACTTTGCAATATGATATTATCATGAGAATCCATATAATCGGCATATTTCTTCTGCGCAACATAATATTCTTGCTGACGTTCTTTAAACAATTTCTCCAGATAGAGACAATCCTCTTTTGCTTTGAAAGTACGATAGTCTATGATGTATTCCTGCAATTTCTTTACGACAGAATCGGCAACCACTGCGGCTACCCTAGGATTTTGCAAAGTTACAGCAACGGAAGTCATAGATGTTTTCTTATCTACAGAAGCAGTTATCATTTTCTTTAGAATTTCAATCTTCATAGACTCCATCTTAGATAATTCAATTGTACCCTGATTCGCTTTACCGAAAGATATTGATTCATCTTCTTCAGTAAATAATGACTTAACTCCGCCAAGTACCATACTTGGAAATCCAATTACATAACTCCACCAAGGGGAAGATTCTTCATCTAAATAAGTGTTCAAAGCCATGCTTTCATCTTTAGATACAGGTATCCTCATTGTAGAGAGTTCTAATAAAAAAGGAGTAGAAGATACAATATCTGGAGACAAAGAGGCATTCAAAGCATCGGTTCCATCTCCCATAGTAACACCACTTCCTAAGAAAGAAGCAACCAAACCAGATAAACCACCTTCTTTAGAAGCACCCATCTCCGGAGAAAGGGTGACTTTGACTGTGTATTGTTTTGGGATACTTAAAGCTATTATAATTCCTATCACTAATCCAATACCAACTGCTTTATAAATTGTCTTACGAATAGCAATAATCTTACGAAGAATATCCATTAAATCGATTTCAATTTCATCACCCAGATGATTATTTTTCCCTTGTTTTACTTCTTTTTCAGATTCTCCTTCTATCATAGTCATATAAAACTATTATTCTTTATTTTTTTATCAGATTAGCAATCGAAGCAACCATCATTCCTAAAGTACTGAAGGTAGTAGCATAACCTAAGATATTACCTATATTAGTTTTCTTCTTAGCTTTACTAGGCACAATTATCTCACATCCCGGTTCGATCTGTTTCTTACCACTACCTTTCACCTTAGTCACCTGACCATTCATGTATACGATAAATTTCTTACTCTTCTTTGCATTTTCAGAATAACCACCAGCTTGATTCAGGTAATAATCTATATTCTCACCCTCTATATATGAAACTGTATTCGGAACCATTACGGCACCATTGATCGTTACTGTATTATTATTTTTCGGAATAGAAATCACATCACCCTCACGCAAGACAATATCTGCTGTACTTCCAGGGTTAGCTAATGCTTTCTCCAAGTCAATACCAACACTAAAGGTATCTTCCACACGAACACCCAAAGAGTCCATCATAGCTTCACCCAACTGTCGACTCATCAAGCGGACCACATCACCCATGCGTTTCTTTTCACTTGCATTGGCCACACGGGTCAATTTGGCACCACGTAAGTAGGCATAATTCGTTGCACCTCCAGCTTTATTGATTAAGTCCGAAAGACGTTCTTCACGACTGGTCATAGCATAAGAGCCTCCAAACAGAATTTCACCTTCAACAACTACATTCTGTTGAGCTTGATACCCCGGACTGCGACGTACATAAACTTCATCGTAAGGTTGAAGGACAAAGCCGGGAGTTCCATCTACAATAAAACCTTCTTTTAGGGAGAATGTATATATCTGGCCGATAGTATCGTTATCTACTGTACTACGAGGATTCTTAATTCTACGGGATACATCTACACGAACTACAGAAGCGGCTTCACGTAAGCCACCTGCCTGAATGATCAAGTCTTCAAGGGTCATGTTATCCGCATAAGGATAAGAATCAGGTTTGGCTACTTCACCGTGGATTACGACGTTGCCTCTGTCTTCCAGGTCATGAATACTAGGAATATAAAGGATGTCGTTTTTCATCAGGATGATGTTTTGGGAAGTACCGTCCATGATGGCTTTGATGTCTACTGGAACAACTTCGGTAGTCAGGTCTTCACGCTGACGATAGAGAACGGCACGGTTCAAGAAGGCATCACCGGTCAGGCCTTGAGCTTCGTTTACCAGTTCACGGACAGTATTCAGTTTTCCATTCAACTGGTAGATGCCGGGACGATAAACGGCTCCACGGATTTCAAGTTTGTTGATGAAGCGGTTGAGGATGGCTTCAGCGGTCACAACATCACCATTTCGCATTTTATAGACACTATAGTCAAGGTCTTTGACTGTGTTTACTTCATATTCCTGCCCGTTCTGGCGTACGACACGCAAGGAACGGGTGTAGGCGTCGGCTTCAAAGCCACCGGCATAGCTGATAAGAGTGGATAGACTCTCATCCTTTTTCATTTCGAAACGCATGGGACGTTTCACTTTTCCGTCAATCTTAACCAATACGTCATAGGCAGGGACTATTACTACATCGCCTTCCTGAAGACGAATGTCATCCTGAATGTTTCCTTTCATGATAAATTGGTAGACGTCGATCGTGGCGATATTTTTGCCGTTACGTACCAGCTGTACATTGCGAAGGCTTCCTATGTCACTGACTCCACCCGCACGGTAAAGTGCATGGAAGACTGTGGCAAAAGAAGAGAGGGAGTAAGTGCCCGGTTGGACAACCTCACCCATTACATTGATCTGGATAGTACGTATGCTGCCCAAAGTCAGACGGATGTCAGAAGTGGGGTCATTCGTATTATTAAGACCATTATATATCTTGTTTAATGTCTTTTTGAGATAGTCATTGGCTTCAGCAATAGTTAGTCCGTTCAGGTTGACAGGACCAATTTTCTGAATGTTGATCGTGCCGTCAGGAGAAATATGTTGGCGGATAGTGTTCTGGCTGGCTCCCCAGATGTCGATAATCACTTCATCACCGGGACCAAGACGATAATTTAAAGGAGTGGCGATGTTGACGCTGGGTTCAAAAGTCAGGTTACGGGTGTTGAAGATATTTCGTCCGAAAACCTGGTTCCCACGTGCGAGGTCTTGAGTGCTCGGATGGTCTTCCAGCATATCGGAAGTGTTTTCTTTCATTTCCTCACGAAGGCGTGATTCATTGATGTCGGTACCCGTTGCATTGGAAGCATTGACATTGTTTTGTTGTTCATACAGTTGCTTCACACGAGTTGCCTGTTCTTTGGTCACACCTCTACGTGCCAGTTCAGAGGCTAGTTGTTTCTGTTCTTTACCCTGGCGGATGCCATCCTTTACATATTCAAGAACTTGGGAGTCGCTCATGTTTTGAGCCATTAAAGGAGAAAAAACTCCCAGCAACAGAATGAATAGAAATACGTTAAATTTTCTTCGTGTTGTCATTGGTGATTTTTGTGGATTCTACATAACCGATTGGCATATCTACACAAGCACAGCCAAGCATATTTAAACGAACGGCAATCTTACTCTTCCCGCCTACAGTCACAAGTTCGCCAACAAGTCCACTCAAAGGACCTTTTATGACACGAACTTTCTCACCACGCGCTAGTGGAGTATCATTCATACAGACTGCTTCTTCGGAATAATCGAGCATGAAACGGAAACGGGCCATCTGCTCGTCAGGAATAACGGCAGGAGTGCTCTCTCCACGCATCACCATATAACGGCTGACCGTAGAAAATGAAAGGACTTCCATACGTTCTTTTGGATTGACATGTACAAAAACCATCATTGGGAGTAAGACTGTATCAACCATCTTACGACGGTCACTCCATTGATGAATTTGTTGTTGAACGGGAACAAAAGAATCAATTCCCATCTTAGACAAACGCTCGGCAACTTTTTTCTCGTGATGCATTCGAACGAGTGCTACATACCAGCGTTTTGAGTGTGCTACGCCTTCCCCTGTCCCACTACTAGGCCCGGCATTTACTGATTTCGGTTTCGTTAAAATCATATTTTTTTACCCCATGTTCATCCGTTACTTCTTAGGTAACGGACAACACACATATAGAATACACATCGCTGTGAAAAAAAGAAAAAAATCGATTATGAGGGAATATAAAAGCGGGCACCTAACATTCAATATAAAACATTCTTGAATTTAGGTAATAAAAAGCCTTTGAGCATGAAGATGTTATCCTTCATATTCAGATAGATTTATGTTGCATATTTTAGAGAAAAAGGAAAAAAAGAAGTTTATTGTTTGTTTGCTATTAATATTTTTACCTATCTTTGTAGCGAATATAATTCCGTTACCTAAGAAGTAACATCAGCATTAAGTCCCTAATCCATAATGCTTTAATAATATTAATCAGAGCATTTTAAAATTACAAGCGTAAGAATAATTCAATTTATTTACTTTTGTTCTTTCTTCCAATTCGAAACCCTTTAAATATATCTGTGTTGTTTTAATAGATTTGTGTCCTAGTGATTCGCTAATCATTTCGATAGGTACACCTCTGTACTTAGCAGTCGTAGCCCAAGAATGACGAAGCGTATACGACGTAACGGGCGAATGTAGCCTTAATTTTCTGGACAGGCTTTTCAACTCATTATTAAAACGTCTCAAAGCTGACTGATACTCACGATAGGCTCCTTCTTCATTCCGCTTGTACGCTCCGCTTAATATCCGGAAAAGATAATCAGGATAGCCAGAACTCCGGGCGTCAGATTTATTGTACAATCCCCCAATTGCATTCTGCGCTGACTCCAGCACTTCTATACTCATAGGAGTACCGGTCTTGGTACGATTGTACTTCAAAAGCCCCCGCTCCAGATTGGACTTTTCCAAATGGGCTAAATCAGAAAAAGGCATTCCACAAAACTGAAATAACAGATTGGCAATGGCCTGCGTCCGGCGAAGCTTTTCCGATTGAGGATCTTTGTTTAATAGCATGTGAAGTTCGCTGATCGGGATAGCTTTCTTCTGACGTGTGTCCACCCCGGTAAAAACATCCCGGAACAAACCATGTACATAAGGAGCCTGATGCATATCGACACCACGATTGTAGATACTACGCAACATACGCATATACGTAGAAATCGTATTGGGCTTCAAACGGGAAGCCATCAGATAGTTGCTATACCTCTTTAGAGTTTCACGGTTTATCTTACTAAACGTGATGGATTGAGTTCCACAAAACTGCGAAAAAGAACGAATAGCGTGTTTATACACATGGGCCGTAGAATAACGGCCCTCTTGTCGCAAACAGTCGATGTAATTGTTTGCACAAATAGTAAATCGATTTTTTTCCATAAATTATAACTTATCTCATACGTGTTATTAAAAACGTGCGGAATATAGTAAGATTATAGATAAAATGAACCACGATTTTAAATTTACTTACTGTTTTAGATAGAAATTCGAATTATTTCTAAAAAAAATAAGTGAAGCCATGCAGTATTTTCAATAACCATGCATTTAACTTATAAAAGAGGGGAAAAAGGGAAATCAAACCATATATCATTAAAACCTACAACCTGAACTTAACAAGTGAAGTGGGGAAAAATAAAAAAAAGAGAGAGAGTTTTTTATACAACGTCCCCCAAAACGAGGAATCCCTGCCAACTCGAAAATTGGCAGGGATTCATTTTTTATCTTCAAGAAGATGATCTTTTTACTTGCAGTATTTGGTTATCAATTCATCTGCATTCGGATCACCCAATTCTTTCGCTTTCTTAAAGTTGCCGCAAGCTTCATCTGTCTTCTTCAGCTGTATCTGGCAAAGTCCCAATAAACGGTAAGCCTCACCATATTTAGGATCAGTCTTCAATATATTATTTAAAATCTGAATGGCTTCTTCATACCGTCCTACACGGAGGTTTACAACTGCATGCTCTGCCTGGTAGGTGAGGTCTGTCGGATTCATCTCGATGGCCTTGGCAATATCGTCTAAAGCGCGTTGAAACTGACGTGCTTTCAAAGCTGCCTGTTCGCGATAATAATAGAACACGTCGTTCACTTCTCCCTTGACTGCCGTATGGTAAGCATCATAATCGAGCATTGCATTTCGCGCCTGATCGGCATTCATATTCATCTGCGCACGTTCCAACAAATATGGAGCAAAGTCGGCCGTAATCGGTTGCGGGCAACGGGCAATACAGCTATCCATTAAGGCTACCACTTCTTTCGGATCCCCTTTCAGCAGTTCTTTCGTCTTGGCAGCACTAAAGAAAGTGGCCGGAGAAGCAATATTGCTGGTATTTACCTTTTCATAAGCAGCCAAAGCACCGGCATAGTCTTGTTGGGCAAACAGTATATCGCCTTCCATTTGAATGTAAATTGGCAGCGGATCAATAGCGATTGCCTGACGGACATTCTTCAAAGCGGTGTCATACGTCCAGTCTTTATAAGTTTTCTCCGGCTTCGATAATTGATAAGCATACATTAGCTTACCTATATTATAATATACATCATCTTTCTTCTGGGCTACTTTCAGAGCCTGATTAAAGTCGGCAACGGCTTTATCATACCAGGTCTGATCGTCTTTACCTTTAGATGCATAATAATTGGCACGACGGAGATAACCATCTGCATTGGCAGGGAACTGGCGAATGAAGTCATCCAACAGCTTTTCATAGTCCTCGCCCGAGAGGCTCGAAGAGGCCATGAACAGATACACTAATGCCTGATCTTCCGTTTCGGGTAAACCTTTCCGGATACCAATGCTTTTCAAGGCAGCGTCTCCCAAAGAAAGAGCACTGATTTTCTGCGACATGGCAAAAGCTGCTCCCGCCGCATAACAAGTAGTCACCGTATCGATACCGGATGATTTCTGCGCAATACCAAATACCTGACCTTCCGCATTCATCACCGGACAGCTCACCATCTTATCTTTCATATGCATGCTCAATGTATAATAATGGTATGCTCCGGCTACTTTGGAAACATCTTTCACCTTACCAGTAACGCAAGCGATACTTTTTTGTGTAGAATAAGGAAGCATCCACGCATCGGCCCCTGTCGCCGGGGCTGTTTTAGCAACGACCAGCGCAGGCACTTTCTTCTCGGTGATAGCCACACGAAACTTAATGACATCATACATGTCATTCGCTCCAAGTATCAGGCTGACCGGCATCTGCTTGCCTTCGGAAGTAATCACTACCGCACGTTCAGCTCCTTTAAAAAGAGTATAATCTGATAAAGCCAATCCGTCTTCGGACACAAAGAATCCGTTTCCCGTATTCAGCATTTTATCATTCTTGTCATAAGTCACTATTGAGAAGACTGCACGTTTTGCCTTCTCTACCCATTTTGGGGTTTGTGCCATGCTTCCTTGTACCAGGAAGAAAAGCAGCAAAGGTAGAATTAAAATCTTCTTCATATCAGTCATTGTTTCTTTGTTTCACAGCTTCGTAAATCAGGATACCGGCAGCTACAGAGACATTCAGGGATTCGATAGTGCCCAGCATCGGAATTTTCACCCATTCATCACAGAGGGCAAGGTTTTCATAAGAAACTCCTGTATCCTCAGCTCCCATTATGATGCAGAGGGGACCTGTATAATCGGCCTTGGTATAGTCATAATCTCCTTTTTCGGTAGCAGCCACAATGCGGAAACCACTATCTTTCAGATATTGCAGAGTCGAACGGAGGTTCTGTTCACGGCATACCGGAAGAGTATGTAGCGCTCCTGCCGATGTTTTCACGGCGTCAGCATTGACCGACGCACTACCCCGGACAGGAATAATCACGGCATCGACAGCCGCACATTCGCAGGTACGTGCAATCGCCCCGAAATTGCGTACATCGGTCACTCCGTCGAGCATAACAAAAAACGGATTTTTTCCTTGCTCAAACAAGAAAGGAACAAGATCCTCCGCTTTCTGATAAGTCACAGAAGAAATGAAGGCGATCACTCCTTGATGATTTTTCCGGGTAATACGGTTGATACGCTCTACCGGAACACGCTGAACAGGTATCAACGTACCTTTCAAAGCTGCAAAAAGCTCCTTGGAAAGATCACTTTGAATATCTTTCTTCACGAGGATCTTATCTATCTCTTTTCCAGCCTGAAGGGCTTCTATCACGGCACGAACGCCGAAAATCATTTCACTTTTATCTAACATCTGGTTGATTTACTATTTTACTATTTATGCGAATCAGCAGTTGATAAACATCAGCCTTTTCGCTTGTTAAAATGTTATTATTCAGTTAATTATCTCATAAATTAATTTTCTAATCTCCTTGAAAATCAGTATATTAGAAGAATAAAACCACTCATTGTTCTAATTATGATTCCCAAGGAGAAAGAATTAAAACTTATAAAAATATATATGTATATCTGCGATGTTTACGAGTCTTCACTCAAGTTCTACTGCCAGAGGTTCAGTAATAACAATCATCCAATCTTTACCGATCAGGAACTGCTTACTGTATATCTGTTCTGTGGAGCTTATCAACAATACTTTAAAATCAAAGACATACATACCTTTACCAAGGAATACCTGCTTTCATGGTTCCCTGACTTGCCTTCTTACCAAACATTCAATTATAGATTGAATTTGATGCCGGAAGCAATCAGCGAACTGGTCAGGCAGTTAATCCATTCATTCAAACCTCAAGATTGTGACAGTATGAAATCATTAGTTGACTCGATGCCTATCATTACTTGCGCAGGAAAGAACAAAGTAGGAAAGGTCGCCACTGAGATTACTTCCAAAGGATATTGTTCGACAAAGAACATGTATTATTTCGGAATAAAACTCCATGCAGTGGCTTTCCGTAGAAAAGGAACTATACCTTTTCCTGAAATGCTCATACTTTCCGCTGCTGATGAAAATGACTCCACTGTATTCAAAAGAGAATGTGTGGGAAATCTGAACAATAGAGAAATATATGCCGATAAAATATATTCGGATATACCATTCTATAAAGAGACGAAAGAATGCAAAAAACTCGAGCTATTTACTCCTGTAAAAGCTATCAAAGGAGAATCACCTGAAATAACAAAAAGGGAGAAAGCGGCAAGAGACTTGTTTTCAACGGCAGTCTCAAAAGTCAGACAACCCATTGAAGCATTATTCAACTGGTTGAATGAAAAAACAAATATTCAAAGAGCGATGAAGGTCAGATCTACATCTGGACTTCTGGTACATACGATGGGAAAAATTGCCATCGCATTAATTACTCTAATTTTTAACTAAGGAATCAAATACTGATTCGCATTATTTACTATTCACTATTTATCAGTTACGGGCAAGCAGGGATTTGGCATTGCTAAGGGCAGCTTCGGTCAGAGTGGCACCACTAAGCATGTGAGCTATTTCCTCTACCCGTTCTTCGTCAGTGAGACGGCGGATATGGCTGTTGGTTTCCGTATCGCTATCTTTCTTGTATACCTTATAATGAGCACGCCCACGGGCAGCAATCTGCGGCAGGTGGGTGATACTGATTACCTGACGGTTGCGGTCGCCCATCTCCTGCATCATGTCCGCCATACGGTCGGCTATTTCACCGGAGACTCCGGTATCTATTTCATCAAATACGATAGTCGGCAGCTTGACGGCTCCGGCAATCATCGCCTTGATAGAAAGCATGACACGGGCGATTTCACCTCCTGAAGCTACAGAAGAGATATTCTGCAAGGTGCCGTTCTTATTGGCGGAAAACAGGAAGTTGACTGTATCTTCTCCTTGCAATCCCGGCTCTTTCTTCAGTCCCATTTCTATCTGGAAACGAACATTCGGCATTCCTAATGGAATCAACCGGGCAGCCAGCTGTTTTTCTACTTCACGAGCAGCTTTCGTACGGGCTTTGGTCAGCACTTCTGCCTGTTGTTTCACTTGTTTATATTGTTCCTCTTTGCGAGCAGTCAGTTCGGCGATACGCTCATCATAGGAAGTGATGTCCGACAATTTGCTGCGGTATTCATCCGTTAGCGCTATCAATTCATCAAGGGTTTGTACCCGATGTTTCTGCTGTAAGGAATAAATCAGATTCAACCGTTCATTCACTTCGTCCAGACGGACTGGATTGAATTCAACGGAGTCACTTTGTAAAGAGACTTCGTGCGAAATATCTTTCAGTTCGATATAAGCGCTCTCCATACGTTCGGTAAGTTCCTTGGCCGGCTGATATACTCTTTGCAGATTATTCAGTGTATTCAGACTGTCTTTCAGATAAGAAAGCAAGCCACCTTCATCCGAAGCAAACGACTGCTCCACCCGGTAAAGTCCGGCTTTTATCTCTTCTGCATGACTTAATGTTTCAGCTTCCTGCTCCAGTTCTTCCTGTTCGCCTTCCACCAAACAGGCTTCTTCGAGCTGTTCGAGTTGGAAGCGGATATAATCTTCATCGGAGCGACTGTTCTCTGCCAGTGACACTAATTCAGCGAGTTCGCGATCTGTCTGTTTCCATTCGTTATAACACAGATGATATTTCGCCAATGCAGCGTCATTATGCGCCAGAATATCAAGCACATTCAACTGAAATCCTTCTTTATTAAGCAGCAGATTCTGATGTTGCGAATGTACATCTATCAGCTGTTCGCCCAGCTCTTTCACTTGTGCCAACGAAGCAGGAGTATCGTTGATGAATGCCCGGCTCTTACCGGAAGACTGCACTTCACGACGCAAAATGCACTCTTCATCATATTCCAACTCGTTTTCTTCGAAAAACGGACGCATACCATAGGCAGATATATCGAAACGTGCCTCTATGATACATTTGGAAGCTCCGTGGCGAATCGCTTTCACATCGGCACGCTGTCCTAACAGGAGTCCGATAGCTCCCAGAATAATTGATTTTCCGGCTCCCGTTTCACCTGTTATAACGGAAAAGCCTGTTTCAAAACTGATATCCAGTTTTTCTATCAATGCGTAATTCTGAATGTATAGTGAACGTAACACCTTCTATTTTAATTAAAGATTAAAAATTAAAAACCGGGAGACAGGGTGGCTACCAGACGGTCGATGATGTCTTGGGCTACTTCCGTCTTCGGCTTCAGAGGATAGTCTGTACGACCTTTCCTGTCGATGATACTTATTTTATTAGTATCATGACGAAAACCGGCTCCAGCATCATTCAACGAATTGAGCACAATAAAGTCGAAGTTTTTGCGTTCGAGCTTTCCTTCGGCATTCTGCTGCTCATTATTGGTTTCGAGGGCAAAGCCAACCAATAACTGATTTTTCCCTTTCAGTGCTCCTAAATTGGCAGCGATGTCTTGTGTTGCCTGAAGATGGAGGGTTAGTTCCTCTTCTTTCTCCCGCTTAATCTTCTTGTCGGCCACTGTTTCCGGACGGTAGTCGGCTACTGCCGCACAAAGAATACCTGCATCAGCATCTGGAAAATAGATCTGTGAAGCCGCATACATTTCTTCTGCTGATTCCACATCTACACGCCGGATACGGGAATGTTTCGTTTTGAGCTGCACAGGACCTGTTATCAATGTCACCTGCGCTCCGCGACGGGCACATTCTTCTGCCAACGCAAATCCCATCTTTCCGGAAGAATAATTGCCTATGAAACGCACCGGGTCAATTTTTTCGTAAGTAGGTCCAGCTGTAATCATCACTTTCTTTCCGGATAGTTCATCACTCGAAGCGAAGAATTCATCCAATACCCGGATGATGTTTTCCGGCTCTTCCATACGTCCCTTTCCTACCAAGTGGCTGGCTAATTCTCCTGTTCCCGGCTCGATAATGTGATTACCGTAAGAACGCAGGATATCCAGATTTTTCTGGGTGGCAGGATGGGCAAACATATCGAGATCCATTGCCGGAGCAACAAACACGGGAGCTTTTGCCGAAAGATAAGTTGTTATGAGCATATTGTCGGCTATTCCATTGGCCATTTTACCGATAGTAGAGGCAGTGGCAGGTGCAATCAATACAGCATCCGCCCACAATCCGAGATCGACGTGGCTATTCCACGTTCCGTCACGCTGGGCAAAAAACTCACTGATGACCGGTTTGCTGGTCAAAGCCGAAAGAGTGATGGGAGTAATAAATTCTTTTCCCGCCGGAGTAATTACGACTTGCACTTCCGCTCCCTGTTTTATCAGTCCGCGAATGATATAGCACGCCTTGTACGCGGCAATACTGCCGGTAATTCCAAGAATTATTTTTTTTCCTTTTAGCATTATTTTGTAATCAAATTACTCATTTCACGCAAACGGATTTTTGTCAATGCCGCCTTAGTGTTCAACGTGAAATCACTATTCAAAATCCAACTGTAATATCCGGGATCTTTCTTCAAAACCTCGGCTACAGACATTCCTTTATATTTTCCGAAGTTGAACACTTCCACCCCATTATCATCGTACACCATGCGTCCGGCAAAGTCTACATTCTTGCTGAAACTTGAATAATCTGCCAGGAACGCAATATCATTCTGAAGATCGGAGTAACGGTCGAGTTGTGCTTTCAGCACTTCGTAAGTGGCCCGTGTATCTGCTTCGGCAGTGTGTGCATCTTCCAGATTTTTGTCGCAATAGAATTTGTACGCAGCAGACAGGGTGCGTTGTTCCATTTTGTGGAAGATCACCTGCACGTCTACAAATTTGCGTTTCGTCATATCAATGTCCACTCCGGCGCGAAGGAACTCTTCGGCAAGGACAGGAATATCAAAACGATTGGAATTAAATCCTGCCAAATCGCAACCTTCAATGTCCCTGGCTATGTTCTTCGCCACTTCTTTGAAAGTAGGGCAATCGACTACATCGGCATCATAAATACCATGTATAGCAGAAGATGCTTCCGGGATATGCATTTCAGGGTTGATACGTAATGTTTTTGCTTCTTCATTTCCATTCGGATATACTTTCAGATAGCAGATTTCAACAATTCGGTCTGTGTTGATATTGGTTCCAGTTGTTTCTAAATCAAAAAAAACAATGGGATTTTTCAGGTTTAATTTCATTTCTAATTATTTTTTCCACCACAGAGTAACACAGAGTTCCACAGAGTGTTTTATGTATTTATTGCTCTGTAGAACTCTGTGTTATTTTGCGGTGATTACTATTAATCATTTAGCATCATCGGCATCAGCAGCATCAGCAGGTCTTCGTTTTCTTCCTGCTCTACCGGGATGATTACTCCGGCACGTGAAGGATCTGCGAGTTCGATGACTACTTCGTCTGCTGAAATATTGTTCAGGATATCGATGAGGAATGTCGATTTGAAACCGATGCTCATTGCTGCACCTGCATACTGGCAAACTTGTGTTTCTTCGGCAGAAGTAGAGAAGTCAATATCTTGTGCGGAAATCACAATCTGGTTTTCCTGCATACGGAGTTTAATCAAACTGCTTGCCTGCGACGAGAAAATAGACACACGACGCAAAGCTCCTACCAACTGTTGACGGTCTACGGTCACTTTGTGCGGGTTGTTCTGCGGAATTACCGAGTTGTAGTTCGGGTAACGTCCTTCAATCAGGCGGCAAACCATCCGGTAGCTTTCGAGCATGAATACAGCATTGCGTTCATCGAATTCGATCGTCACTGTGCCTTGTTCTTTCGGCAAAAGATTCTTAAGCAAAGTAGCCGGTTTCTTTGGAAGGATAAAGGCTGCACGCTCGTTACCTTTGGCTGCCAATGTCTTGCAACGTACCAGTTTATGACCGTCTGAAGCAACCATTGTGATGTCTTCTGTGGTAATATCGAAATAAATACCGTTCATCACCGGACGAAGTTCGTCATCGGCAGTAGCAAACACCGAACGGTTGATACCTCCCAGAAGTACACTTGCCTCCATTTCTACACGGACTGCATTATCACCCAGTGTAGCCGATTGCGGGAATTCATCCGCATTCTGCCCCATCAGGCTGTATTTTCCGTTCTGGTACTGCACTGTTATTTCATAATTATCCGGATTGATTTCAAATGTAAGTGGTTGTTCCGGGATTTCTTTCAGTGCATCAAGCAATGTTTTCGCTACTACGGCAAAACGCCCGTTCGTATCGCTTTCATTCACTTCTACGGTAGTCACCATCGTTGTTTCACTGTCGGATACAGTCACAGACAATGTTCCGTCTTCCAATTCGAAGAGGAAACAATCGAGAATTGGCAGCGCATTTTTTGAATTAATCACACGGCTGATGGCCTGTAAATGGCTGGAAAGAGCAGTACTTGAAACGATAAATTTCATATATTTTCGTGTATTTAAGTTTTAAATGTTCTATCGCACAAAGTTACGAAAAAAGATTTGGGCTGCCCAATAAAACAAAAGAAAAAAACAGGCATTGTGTGAGGGATATTACTAAAAAATTGTAACTTCGCCCCAGAATTTAAAATTATCGCAATGGAATTTACAGGAAAAATCATCGCTATCCTCCAGCCCAAAGGAGGAGTTTCAAAAGCTACCGGCAACGAGTGGAAAGCGCAAGAGTTTGTTATCGAAAGTCACGACCAATATCCACGCAAAATGTGCTTCGAAGTATTTGGGGCAGATAAAATAGATCAGTTCAACATTCAAATGGGCGAAGAACTGACTGTTTCATTCGACATCGATTCTAACCAATGGCAAGACCGCTGGTTCAACAGAATCCGTGCATGGAAAGTAGAACGTGTCAGCGCAGGTGCCCCAATGGCTACAGGCGGTTCCGTTCCTCCCGCAGCTCCGTCGGCAATGCCGGAATTTACTCCGGGCGACGCAAAAGACGATCTGCCATTCTAAACCGAAAGTCATTCGTCGAACGAATAAGCATAAAAAAACTCCCGATAGAATTTAATTCTGTCGGGAGTTTTTTTTATAGAATGATTGTATATAAACCACGATTTTTATTCTGATTTATATTTCAAAACAATATTGGGATATACTACTCCATCGGTACAGGCAAACTGGACAAAGAGTGTAAAATTACGGAAAAAGTCTGCATTGCGCAGGAAGAAATCCGGTACGAAACGGACGTGATTTTCCGATTGCCGGAACACGTGATCGAAATCCGCCATCAGCATAAAATGATATGAATCAGACAGGTGATCCATACCCGTCTGATAAGCCATTGCCCCATTAAGCACTTCCCCTTTATCCAGTTGGCGAATATAATGCGACAGGCTATCCTCATCCGGAGCGAGTAACAAACGTCCGCCATAAAATGCTGCATACACATCCAAAGTCGGTTCAACAAAACTGGTCAGTTGTTTAAACAATGTTGTTTGAGGCAACCGATAGACCAAGTATGCCTTATTTACAGTATAACAAAAAGTAATACGGGGAGTTTTTCTTCCTTCATCTGCCGGAGCAGTATTGACAAAGGCACGAAGCATCCTTTCAGCTTCCGTCACATCTGCCACAGACAGGCTCAAGACTGCCGCTGCATCCTGCAACGTATCTTCACGCTGGAAGAGACAGGCAACCAGGTCTTGCCCGGCATTTTCCATCAGATAGCGGGAAAATTCCTTATCTCTATTCTGCACTTCACTCGTGCGGACTGCCCCGTTCTGCTCCTGCGCATTTCCATAAGAAAGTAAAGACGCCCAGTCCGTAATCCCCTGTCTGCTAAAATAGAAAGCAGTGGAGGGCAGTGCTTCACCCGGGAAGCCTTTGACTGATTGCTGCTGGCGAAGTTGTTTTATAAATGCAAAGCAAGTATCTGCATCATGAGTAATGCCGGAGAAATAGATAAAATCATCTTTCATCTTCATGTCAAATTCCGTCCATCCCATCATCCCTTTCATACGGGTATAGATTGTGGCGGCCGCTACACTTTTTTTCGGAGCACGCACTCCTGTAAAGGTCGGATCATCCGCCAATGATTTGTCACTCTTATATGCATCAATAACGTTTTCAATCAGTTTTTTCTGAAAACTTAACGCCATAAAATCAGACGTCAGATAGCAGGCTAGAAAATCACCATCTGCCATCGGGTAAATGATTATTTCCTCTCCTTTGTAAACAAACGTTTTCGGTGGATAAAGCGAAGATATATATTTACGCACAAACCTGTTCACCAATTCCTTATCCCCATTTCCCAATCTGCAATAAAGTACCTGGTTCCGTTCGTTATCCGGTTCGTGGAAACTAATCAGCATCTGATTCATTTGCCGACTCAAGCCATGGGGAGTATCTTCCGAGAGGGCATAAAGGCTTTGTTTCAGATAAGAAAAAAGTTTGGATACATAAAGATATTGCTGATTTTTACTACAAGTCAGATCATCGACCTCCGCTACAAACTCGAGCACATCATCGGTAACAAATACGGCTGAAGTGGTGGATGGAACCAGTTCATAAAGATCAAAATCTTTCTGCCCTTCGGCCGCCGACAGTCTAAAAAAAGAGTACAATGCGAAACCTGAGCACAAAAGTACAACAGAAGACGTGATCGCTATTTTCACTATCGTACGAAGTTTCATAATATTCGCTGTTTATCGGCTAGGTGCAAAAATAATAATTTCTACAAAGAAAACAAAACTTTTGCTAAAAATTTCACCGATAATCAAAGATAGATATCCAATCCGTCGAATGCCAGGTGAATATTTTCCGGAAGGCTCTTTTCAACCTCCGCATGCAAGCCCATATCATGACTCATGTGTATAAAGTACGTCTTCTTTGCCTGAATGCGCTGCGCCACTGCCAATGCTTCTTCCAAATTCTGATGAGTAGGATGCGTGGCAATCCGAAGTGCATTCACTACCAAAACATCTATTCCCGCCAATTGTTCATAGGATTCTTCGGGCATGGTCAGCATATCAGTGATATAACCTAATTGCCCGATACGATATCCCAGAATAGGCAATCGGCCATGCATCACACGTAAAGGAAGCACCTCCGTGTGGTTAACTGAAAAAGCCTGTCCCACCGAGATTTCCTGCAAAGGAATGTCGGGAACTCCCGGATAACGATGGTCAACAAAACAATAGGGCATACGCAAGCGCAAGCCTTGTGCCACATAATTTTCCGCATAAATAGGCACTGAACCAAACCGGCAAAACGGACGCAAATCGTCCAACCCACCCACATGGTCATAATGTTCATGCGTAATGAGCACACCATCTATCTTCTCAAAAGGAAGACGCAATACCTGTGTCCGGAAATCCGGACCGCAATCTATCAAAATTCGCGCATCATCTGTCTCAACAATAGCAGATGCACGCAATCGGTTATCTTTCGGATCGGTAGAAGTACAAACCGGACATGTACAGCCGATTTGGGGTACTCCCGTCGATGTTCCACTTCCAATGATTCTTACTTTCACTTGTTACTTCTCAATTTATTAAGTTAACTTCCGGGTGGATATCAATGCCGAACTTCTCATGAACAGAGGCTCGGACTGCATCTGAAAGCGCAAGAATATCGCTACCTTTTGCTCCACCAAGATTCACTAACACCAGCGCTTGTTTATCATGTACGGCAGCCGGACCTAAGGCCTTACCTTTCCAGCCGCATTGGTCGATCATCCATCCTGCCGGAATTTTCACCCGATCTTCTGCCAGCTCATAGTAAGGTATCCGGGGATATTCCTGCTGCAGGGCTTCCAGTTTTTCTTTCGGCACAATGGGATTCATAAAGAAGCTGCCGGCATTTCCCATTACCTTCGGGTCGGGCAACTTGCTCTCACGAATATCAATTATCACTTTCCGTACAACAGAAAGCGTCAATGCCGGATATTTTTCAAGCTCCTGACGA
This sequence comes from Bacteroides celer, assembly GCF_002632415.2. NCBI lineage: Bacteria > Pseudomonadati > Bacteroidota > Bacteroidia > Bacteroidales > Bacteroidaceae > Bacteroides > Bacteroides celer. The sequence goes on from NZ_CP178209.1 coordinate 3,741,872, forward strand.
ATGGTTCCATAATCTAACGTATAATGTTCTTTTTTACTAAGTCGGAAACGGACATAGGTGACAAAAGCCGACTTGTTTTCCGGGCGTTTAAAGATACTGTTGCGGTAGGTATATCCACACTCTTCCACCGAATAAACGCGTTCTTCAGCTTGAATGTTCACCGTTTCCACAGCTGTTATCAGATCTTTCACTTCAACGCCATAAGCTCCGATGTTCTGTACCGCGCTCGCTCCGACCTCACCGGGGATGAGCGACAGGTTCTCCGTTCCATACCATCCATGTTCTACGCAATATGCAACGAAGTCATCCCATACTACTCCCGCTCCCACTCGTACCGACACAGAGTGTTCATCTTCCTCCGTCACTTCGATTCCTTCAATGCGGGAATGGAGTATCAACCCGTCGTAATCTTTGGTAAACAGCAGGTTACTGCCGCCACCAATATGCAAAAAAGGTGTCACAATGGCACCTTGCACAATCAGCTTCTTCAGTTCTTCAACCGAAGAATATTCTAAAAAACGAGCGGCACTGACATCGATGCCGAATGTATTGTAGGGCAAAAGAGAATACATATATTTTTAGTTATAAGTTATACTGTTATAGTGCATCTTAACCTGTATCAGATACTTGTATCTTCAAACTTATACAATTCCCATTCTCCGGCTTTCCGGCGGAAATAAAGGATATTGGAAAAACCATTTCCGATACCTTTCAACGCCAGGATTTTCGTGGGCGAATCATCGTCATTCCGCTGTCCGTAATTAATATTAGAAAGGCGGTCGACAGGAAGTACCGGTTTGAAGGCGAACCACTGATTAAGATCGAGGGTTGTCTCCAAAATGGAGAAATCATCGTCCGGATCACTGGTTACAAAAGCCAACGGCTCCCGCACACGCTGACTCTGAAAAAGACTATCCGTTGCAAAATGTCCGAAAAACTCAACAAAGTTTTCATTATCACTTTGTTCAATGGGCCGCAGGTTGATTGCCTCCAGTATCCATGCACCTTTGATACGTTCAAAATAGTATCTTTTCACCATTCGTGTTTTCACGAACATCCACTCTACCTGCACAGAAGTGAGGGAGGTATCTCCTACTAGATCCATGTCTTCTTCTCTATCAAACAGCAGTGTATAATAATGCTGCTTGGTAAACAAGTCGTCATGCTTCCAGTTGCGTTCCTCGATGTTTGACTTCTTATCTCCATTGTAGTAGGGCAATGGAAATTTCACACGCTGACGCTGTAACACATCATCGGAAGCAAAATTGTAAATAAAATCATCGAAAGATTCATCCGCCTGTATAGGCTGCGGATCTTCCGGCGATTTATCATGGTGGCTAGAATCGGCTATCTGCCGGACTGAATCCACCTCTTTAGTAATAGATGCGAAGGGGTCAATATTTGTTTTCTTGTTTCCACAAGAGCTCAATATACCGAGCAGTATGACCCCTGCAATTAGTTTTTTCATTATTTCAGTTTCTCTCTTAACTTTTCAAGCATATCCACCGTCATGCTTTCCAAATTGTAGGCCGGCTTCCATCCCCACTCTTCACGAGCACAAGTATCATCCAGACTATCGGGCCAGCTATCGGCTATGCGCTGCTTCAAAGGATCTATATCATAAATCATCTCAAACTGCGGCACATGCTTCTTGATAGCTTGATATATCGTTTCCGGATCGAAACTCATGGAAGCGATATTGAAAGCATTGCGATGTATCAATCTTGCCGGATCGGCTTCCATCAGTGTGATTGCTGCATTCAGCGCATCCGGCATGTACATCATATCCATTAAAGTGCCTTGCTTAATGGGGCACACAAACTTTTCTCCTTTCACTGCCGAGTAGTAAATATCGACAGCATAATCGGTCGTACCTCCTCCCGGAGGGGTCACATTCGAAATAATGCCCGGAAAACGGACAGCACGGGTATCGACACCGTATTTATTAAAATAGTAATCACTCAACAACTCTGTCGTTACTTTAGTGACTCCATACATGGTACGGGGACGTTGAATGGTGTCCTGCGGTGTTTTCGTGTGAGGCGTACTAGCGCCAAACGAACCGATAGAACTCGGAGTAAACACCGCGCACCCTTGTTCACGTGCCACTTCCAGCACATTCCACAATCCATCGATGCCTATTTTCCAAGCCAGCTTGGGTTTCGACTCGGCAACTACAGACAACAGAGCAGCCAAGTTATAAATCGTATCGATATGATACTCTTTTACTACAGATGCAATCGCCTCGCCGTCCGTTACATCAGCAATAGCCGACGGTCCCGACTCCTTTAATTCCCCTTTAGGTTCTGCACCCGGAATATAACCAGCTACTACATTTGCATTTCCGTAACGTTTACGTAGCTCCATCGTTAGCTCCGACCCTATCTGTCCGGTAGCTCCAATAATCAAAATGTGTTCCATTTTTTCTTCTGACTTAGAATATCAAGCTTAAATAGTGCGCAAAGTAAGCACTTTTTTTTCAGATTTTAATCAAAAAGACATTGTTATTCCAAGAAAAATTGTGTCCTTTGCAATATAACTTAATCACCCAAACACTATGTACGGTAAAATGCAAGAATATCTCCGCCAAACATTGGCTGAAATCAAGGAAGCCGGACTTTATAAAGAAGAACGACTGATTGAAAGTGCGCAGCAAGCTGCCATCACTGTAAAAGGTAAGGAAGTATTAAACTTCTGCGCAAACAACTATCTAGGATTGTCCAATCATCCCCGATTAATCAAGGCTTCGCAGGAAATGATGAACAACCGTGGATACGGAATGTCTTCCGTCCGTTTCATTTGTGGAACACAAGATATACACAAAGAACTGGAAGCTGCCATCTCGGACTATTTCCAGACTGAAGACACGATTCTGTATGCTGCCTGCTTTGACGCTAACGGCGGTGTATTCGAACCACTTTTCTCTGAAGAGGATGCCATTATCTCGGACTCGCTAAACCATGCTTCTATCATTGACGGGGTACGTCTTTGCAAAGCAAAACGTTACCGTTATGCCAATGCTGACATGAAAGACTTGGAAAGATGTCTGCAAGAAGCGCAGGCACAACGTTTCCGTATTGTTGTTACGGACGGTGTGTTCTCAATGGATGGCAACGTAGCTCCGATGGATCAGATTTGTGATCTTGCCGAGAAATACGATGCGTTGGTAATGGTGGATGAATCCCACTCTGCCGGTGTGGTAGGTACCACTGGTCATGGCGTAAGCGAGTTGTATAAGACTCACGGACGTGTAGATATTTATACCGGAACGTTGGGTAAGGCTTTCGGCGGTGCACTGGGAGGATTTACCACCGGTCGTAAAGAGATTATCGATTTGCTCCGTCAACGTAGTCGCCCGTATTTGTTCTCCAACTCATTGGCTCCGGGTATCATCGGTGCAAGTCTTGAAGTTTTCAAGATGCTGAAAGAGAGCAATGCACTGCATGACAAGTTGGTTGAAAATGTAAACTACTTCCGCGATAAGATGACGGCTGCCGGATTTGATATTAAACCGACACAAAGTGCTATCTGTGCTGTTATGCTGTATGATGCGAAGTTATCCCAGATTTACGCTGCACGCATGCAGGAAGAAGGAATCTATGTGACAGGTTTCTACTATCCGGTAGTGCCGAAAGATCAGGCCCGCATCCGTGTACAGATTTCTGCAGGACACGAAAAAGCACATCTTGACAAGTGTATCGCTGCCTTTATCAAGGTAGGTAAAGAACTCAACGTATTGAAAGCGGAATAACTCCGAAGCAAGGTTTCCTTGCGGAATCTATATTTTAGGCGCGGATTACACGGATCACACAGATTTCACGTATCTTACACAGTTGCTTTATAACAAGCTTCATTCTAAAAAACGTATAATACGTGAAATCTATGTAATCTGCACCTAAATTCTCTTTTATAAAATGAATTTTGAACCGCTACTTGACTACAAAAAATAGATTATGGAAGAACTGACCCTCACTACTCCTGCCCTACTTTTCTCGGCAGTTTCATTGATTTTGTTGGCTTACACCAACCGTTTCTTATCGTATGCCCAACTTGTGCGCCAACTGCGTGACCGCTACGTGGAGAACCCTTCGGATATCACTGAAGCTCAAATCGAGAATTTACGGAAACGGTTGAACCTGACCCGTACAATGCAAGGACTGGGTATTGCAAGTCTTTTTCTTTGCGTAGTCAGTATGTTTCTTATTTATATCGGACTGCAATTATTTTCTGCTTACGTATTCGGACTGGCACTGATTCTGTTGATAGCCTCTCTAGGCGTATCTTTCCGCGAAATACAGATTTCCACCCGTTCACTGGAGATTTACTTGGGAACGATGGAGAAAGGGAAAAACAAAAAATAACACGGTTGACAATCCCTCCTATTAAGTTTTATCAAGACACTACCCGGCAAGGAAGGATGACCGTAAAGCGACTTCCCTTGCCTACTTCGGATTTGAGTTCAATCCTTCCACCCAGTTTTTCTATAATTACCTGACAAATAGAAAGCCCCAATCCTGCTCCCTGTGAAAATTCGTTCTGTTTGTAGAAACGGCTGAAAATCATCCGTTGTTCTTCGCGTGGAATACCCTTTCCGGTATCTTCTACATAAATCCGCACGTTACCTTCATCCGGCAGATAAATATACCCTAATTTGATATACCCGGTTTCCGTAAACTTACTGGCGTTATTCAAGAAGTTTGTTAGAACTTGTATCAAACGCTCTCTATCCACATTAATCTCCAAAGGTATATTATCCACTTCTTTCAGGAATTCCAGACGTGGAGCAATCAATACCTGGTGAGTCATATAAATGTCATCAATCAGCTCTCTCACCCTACATTTCTTGAATGAGAAAGACATATAGCCTGATTCGATACGGGAAAGCTCCAGAATATCGTTAATCAGTTTGAGCAGCAACTCGCTGTTCTTGTTAATGGTACCGATGTATTCTTCGCGTTCTACGGAACTCAACCCATCTTCCAATGCCAGAATATTGGCAAAACCAACAATCGAATTAAGCGGAGTACGTATCTCATGGCTCATATTTGCCAGGAAGGATTGTTTCAATTCTGCCTTTTCAGCGAGCAAGCGCGCAGCTTCCAGTTCCTCTTCACGATCCTTTATATCTTGTATGTTGAGCAGCAAACCTGCTGTTTTATATTCGCCACCCGGTAGCTGTTTAGTAGTATAACGGAACTCCCACCACTGATATCCTTTACCGTCGAAGTTACAAAGCTCCCATACTACTTTCTCTTGGGCTGTTTTCAGATTTTGCCAGTTGAACTTTACTCCTTCCCAATGATCGGGATGAATAAAGCTCATGAATTCCTTAAACGAAAGTTGTCTAGGATTCAGCCCTTGCGACGACCAGAATGCATCTTCAAAAACAAAACAACCGTTATCCAATCTCCAAGCATACGTCATTCCACCCTCAATAGCTAATGACAATGTTTCTTTTTCATCAGCCAATGCTATAAGCGCCTGTTTTTTTCTCGTCTGTTCCCGAAGGTATAACCACCAAAGCGAAGCAAAAAGAAATGTCAGGAAAAGAATTAGTGAAGCGACTAAAGTTCCCCAAAGAAATGGATACTTGTCTCTGAACGGAATATTAATAATGCTATATTTTGCAGGAATACTTTCCTTGCCCAATCCAATTTGTTTCATTGTATTCCAGTCTACGACATACTCTTTCCGACTTTCAACAATGGGTATATCCGAGGGGCTTGTACCATGTAATATGCGAACGGCAGTTTTCACTTCTTCTTCTACCTGAATAGGTAGCGAAGTGATGTATCCACCCAACAACTTCTCACCAAACCCAAAGGCTTCATTAATGGCTGTCAGACTGGGACTACCGCAGATGCTTCCAATATTAATAGTGGTGTAATCACGTTTCAACTGAATATAACATTGGTCGCGGTAGCTCCTGTTTAAAACCCACATAAAAGTGGCATCCGAATGATTTCTGGCATTACGCAAAGGAATAGCCATGAAGCGGGTATAACCTTCTTCCTGCACCAAACGTATCTGTTCTTCCGGAGAAAGTTCAGGATTATCTATGAATCCGGTCACTTTATATCCTTTAAACTGCTCCTTTGCATCTCTTCTGATTTGTTTGTCGATATAGGTAGTGTCGAGCATGGTAAACAAACGGACGTGCTCACCGAAGAGCTCTTTTGCCACACTGATATTCTCATTAAAGGCTATCTTGTCATGAAAACCTGTCACGTTGGGATGATGTTTCAACAATCCCCAATTCGGATAATTGACACCACCAAAAACCACAGGCACTTCTTTCGCCAACTGAATTCCACATTTCATCAATGAATAAGTGGCCTGGTCTTCATTCACCAGAATCACTTCCGGCCGCCAGTCTCTCGAAACGGAATCAACCAGAAAGCGCATCCGTTCCAGTTCCGGTTCCTCCCAATAAGATTCACAGTCTAAATAAACGGTACGAATATCAGCATCAATTTTCTCTTTTTCAAATTGCTCCGCTATCATCCGGTTAAATTCCGGATAAGCTGCATAAGTTTCCTCATAAGAGTGGACAACTAAAATACGTCGTTCCTCTTTTTGAGAACAACTACTCACCCCTAAAAGGAGCAATAAAGATAAAAGGAGCAATCTTATAATTCCTCTGTTCAAACCATTCATTTATAATAACCGGGATTAATTTCTCTCTGACTCGTAATACAAAGGTAGTTTATTTTCGAACATAAGCCAAATAAGTGAAAAAAAAGAAGCTGCCCGAACTGGAATTCAGGCAGCTTCTATAATATATTAAAGAACTATTTTCAGAGTAGCATCATTAACGCTGTCCCAATTGTGAGTCTACAAAGAAAATTCCGGTATCACCGGCTTTCTTGATCTTGTCAACAATGCCTTGTGCTGTAGCTTCTTCTTCTACTTGTTCACGAACAAATCCCCACAAGAAATCCTGTGTCGCTTTATCCTTTTCAGCAGCAGCTACGTCTACCAGCTTGTCTACCAATTGAGAAACATGACATTCATGTTTGTAAACGTGTTCGAATACTTCCAAAGGAGTACCCCATCCGTTAGGAACAACATCTATTTTATCAACTTTAGCAGCTCCTCCACGCTTGATAATATAATCTGCCATGGCATAAGCATGTCCCATTTCTTCTTGAGATTGCTTTTTCATCCAATGAGCAAATCCACTGAAACCTTCTCTCTCGAAATAGAAAGACATTGCTAAATACAGGTTAGCAGACCATATTTCAGCAGTAATCTGTTCGTTAATTGCATTCTGTAATTTTTCTGAAATCATAATCGTATTTTTTATTAAGTTGTTAATGTAGTTTCTTTTTGAACTCATTACAAAAATAACAAGCTTTCAGTTAAAATTGTTCCACGCACCCTACATTTTTAAACTACATTCACACTTTAATTGTAGCGGTTCACTTTTTACTTACACCAGTTCGTCAGAGGTATATCCTTTCGGCAGTTCACGGCAGTTATATCCGGAAGCCATTATTTCACCATAAGCACCGGCAGAGCGAAGGGCTATCAAGTCACCACGCTTCACTTTGTTCAGGTCAATCGCTTTTCCGAAAACATCCGACGATTCACAGATCGGTCCTACCACGTCGTATGCTTCCAATGGTTCTTCGGAAGTAATATTTTCCATTTTATGGAATGCCTGATACAGAGCCGGACGGATAAGATCGGTCATGCCAGCATCCAAGATGGCAAATTTCTTCCGAGCACCTTGTTTTACATACAGAACTTTAGAAATTAAGGAACCGCACTGTCCTACAACAGCACGCCCCAATTCAAAATGTAACGTCTGATAAGGACGCAATTTCAGTTGCCCGGCATAGGTAGCAAAATAGTCTTTGAAGTTCGGGATAGCCTGACGGTTGGGATGTCCATAGTCAATACCCAAACCACCTCCTACGTTAATATGTTCTACCAGAATTCTGCGAGCTTCCAATTTATCCTGTAATTCATTAACACGATTACAGAGAGCTACAAAATCGCCCATATCCAGAATCTGCGAACCAATGTGGAAGTGAAGGCCGATAAACTTTACGTTTTTCATCTCCTGTGCCACATCTATCACCTTGTCCATATCCTGCATACTGATACCGAATTTGTTTTCTGCCAAACCGGTAGTGATATTTGCGTGAGTATGTGCGCCTACATCCGGATTGATACGGAAAGCAACATTAGCCACCTTATTTTGAGCAGCAGCCAATTCATTGATTACTTCCAGTTCGGGAATAGACTCTACATTGAAACAGAAGATTCCGTACTCCAGCCCGAGGTTGATTTCCCAGTCCGCTTTACCTACTCCTGCAAAAACGACTTTATTGGCCGGGAATCCTGCACGGATAGCGGCGCGGATTTCTCCACCGCTCACACAATCGACTCCCATTCCGCTCTCACGGATGATAGTAAGTACTTTTGGGTTGGCATTTGCTTTGACAGCGTAATGCACTGAATAATTAGGATATTTGGCAACCTCATGGTTAATAGCCGACAATGTATCACGCAGCACTTTGGTATCGTAATAATAGAAAGGTGTCTGCAAAGTGCGGAACTTATCGATTGGAAATATTCCCTTCATAATTCGAAAAACTTGTTTAGTTGGTTAAAAAAGAGCGCTTTTATCAGTTCGGTAAAAGCGCTCGTGTTATTTATGGAATTACTTGCCGTTGAAAAGCATATCGCTCAACGATTGTAAAGCTACTTTCTTATCGCACTCCCGAATGAGGAAGGAGATATTGTAGTTACTTCCCCCAAACGAAATCATTCGCACCGGTATATCGCGCATCGCATCGAGTGCTTTTGCTTCAAAACCGACATTTTCCCATTCAAGGTCACCTACAACACAGATGATACACATTCCTTTATCAACGGTTACTGTTCCGTATTTCTTCAGGTCATCCAGAATCTCATTAAGATGTTTCGTGTTATCTATCGTAACAGATACACCGACCTCTGACGTACAGATCATATCGATGGATGTCTGATAACTTTCGAAGATTTCGAACACCTTACGCAAGAAACCGTGAGCCAATAACATGCGGCTGGATTTGATCTTGATAGCAGTAATGTTATCTTTTGCAGCTACTGCCTTGATCTTACCTTTTTCCGTATCGTTGGAGATTAGTGTACCCGGAGCTTCCGGATCCATTGTGTTCAACAGACGGACAGGGATATTGGCATATTTAGCCGGCTGGATACAAGTAGGGTGCAGAATTTTTGCACCGAAGTAAGCCAACTCGGCTGCTTCCTCAAAATGAAGCTGACGCACCGGAGCGGTCTTGTCAACAATACGCGGGTCGTTATTGTGCATACCATCGATATCTGTCCAGATCTGGATTTCGGAAGCGTTCACTGCTGCACCGATCAGAGAAGCGGTGTAGTCGCTACCACCACGTTGCAGGTTGTCTATCTCCCCGTAAGCATTGCGGCAGATGAAACCTTGCGTAATGTAGATCTCCGTATCCGGATAAAGATCGAGTTGAGCACGTAACTTATCCTTAATATATACGGGGTCCGGTTCTGCATTCTTATCAGTACGCATGAATTCCAAAGCCGGAAGCAACACGGACTTCACACCGCATTCCTGCAGGTAAAAGTTTACCATCGCCGTAGAGATAAGCTCTCCCTGTGCCAAAACCACTTTCTCTTCGAACAAAGTGAAAAGGTCTTTAGTATAGGAGCGGATGTAGTCGAAGTGGGATTTGACAACTTCAAGACCTTTCTGTTTATATTCCTGGGTTGCAAAAAGCTCATCAATATGCTGTTTATATTTTGCTTCCAGCTTATTAATAATCTCGTTGGCACCCTCCGGATTCTTCTTATACAGATAGTCCGAAATTTCCACCAATGTGTTTGTTGTTCCTGACATAGCAGAAAGAACAACAATCTTCTGTTCACCATCGGTAATCAATTTGGCTACTTCCTTCATGCGCTGAGCAGAACCTACGGAAGTTCCTCCAAACTTTAAAACTTTCATTTTCGTTACTGTTTTAGTTATCTATATTTAAATCTATTTCTATTGTTCTCTGTCTGGGCATATATTCATCAGTCACATCCACAATCTGATGGTCCGCACAACGATATACCCTGCCCGGATAATCTTTCAACAGTTGCAAATTGTGCGTCGTCATCACTACCGATGAGCCGGATTCGCAGATATTGTGCAACAATTCAACGATGGCTTTACCTGTTTCCACATCCAGATTTCCGGTTGGTTCATCCGCCAGGATGATAACCGGAGAATTGAGTACGGCACGTGCAATCACAATGCGCTGCTGTTCGCCACCGGAAAGTTCGTTCGGAAGTTTATAACCTTTGTTGGACATTCCCACCAGTTGAAGCACTTCTTCAATACGCTCCTGTATCTCCTGTTTGTTTTTCCAGCCTGTGGCACGAAGCACAAATTCCAGGTTATTATATACAGTACGGTCTGTGAGCAGCTGAAAATCCTGGAATACAATGCCTAACTTGCGGCGCAATTGCGGGATATGCTTACGTTTGATAGATCGCATATTATAGCCCAGCACTTCCGCTTCACCGTCAATTACATCCAGTTCGCCATAAAGAGTCTTGAGCAGACTCGTTTTTCCCGAGCCTACTTTTCCGATCAAATAGACAAACTCTCCTTTGTGCAATTCCAGATTTACATCACTTAGCACACAGAGTTCCTGTTGATGGATTTCTACGTTCTTATATTGTATCAACGCCCCGTCATCCATGCCGACTCCCGTTTTAATTTTTAATTTCTAATCTTTACTTATTAATGCTTCTTCCAGGTACTGCTATGTCTTTCCTGCAGTTCACGTGCAAGATCTTCGATGCGATAGCCTTTTGAAGCAAGCAATACAATCATGTGATAAATGAGGTCGGCTCCTTCGTAGATCAAACGTTCGTCAGTACCGTTCGTTGCTTCGATCACTGTTTCCACAGCTTCCTCACCTACTTTTTGAGCTATCTTATTGATTCCCGACTCAAACAGGCTGGTTGTATAAGAACCTTCGGGCATTTCTTCGTGACGTTTGTCTATAAAGTCCTGCAATGCTTTCAGGAACATGACCGGTTCTTCGTTTTTCTCCCCCCAACAAGTATCTGTGCCTGTATGACACACAGGACCTACCGGTTCTACTTGAATCAATAATGTATCATTGTCGCAATCAACCTTTATAGATACAACATGAAGGAAGTTACCGCTTTCTTCACCTTTTGTCCATAAACGATTCTTCGTACGGCTAAAGAATGTAACTTTTCCGGTTTCTACCGTTTTATCATAAGCTTCTTTATTCATGAAACCCAGCATCAAGACCTTACGTGTCTCGTTGTCCTGTATGATAGCCGGAACGAGTCCGTTCATTTTATCGAAATCCAATTCCATTTTTATATAAGTTCTAATTACTATTCCAATTTACAATTACTACCTATTCGCCTACGGAATTCTTTTGCAGACAGTTCCTATATTTATCTGACTATATAATCCATCCGCAGGAAAACCCGGCCGGGGTGCCTCACCCCCTGATGGTAATTCCTTCGCCGCAAAGATACGATTTTAATTCGGGAATTTTAATTTCTCCGAAGTGAAAAACACTGGCAGCCAATGCAGCATCTGCCTTTCCCTGTAAAAAGACATCACGGAAGTGCTCCTTACAGCCCGCACCTCCTGAAGCTATGATGGGAATGGAGAGTTGATCCGCTAAAGCGGCAAGTGCTTCATTTGCATAACCGGCTTTTACACCATCGTGATTCATGCTTGTGAAGAGTATTTCTCCTGCTCCGCGTTCCTGTGCTTCTTTAGTCCACTCGAACAGATCTTTATCCGTTTCGATGCGTCCTCCGTTCAGGTAACATTTCCAACCGTTTTCGGTCTGTTTGGCATCTACAGCCAACACACAAACTTGTGAGCCGAAATTCTTTGCTATCTCGTCAACCAACCGGGGATTGCGGATAGCGGAAGAATTGATAGAAATCTTATCTGCCCCTGCATTCAGCAGACGGTCTACATCACTTAATTCATTGATTCCACCACCTACGGTAAATGGGATATTAATATTAGCAGCAATCCGTTTTACCAATTCCGTAAAAGTCTTACGTCCTTCATGGCTTGCAGTAATGTCCAGGAAAACAAGTTCATCCGCCCCCTGTTCACTGTAAGCACGACCTAGCTCCACCGGATCACCGGCTTGACGCAAGTTGACAAAATTCGTTCCTTTCACGGTTTGTCCGTCTTTTATATCCAGACAAGGTACTATTCTTTTTGCTAACACAATCCTATTTTATTTATTGTTCAACAATTTATAATCTATATTCCTGAAGCTTGATTCTTATCTCCCTTATTATAAAGGTATCTTATTTATTCCGATACGCTCATTACAGAAAGATTCTCAAATCTTGTAAGGTGATATGTCCTTCGTATAATGCCTTACCGAAAATAACTCCGGGAACACCGGCCTCATCCAAGGCTACAATATCATCCATCTTGCTCACCCCGCCACTAGCCATCAGATAAAGGTCAGGGAATTTTGCCAGCATCTCTTTATACAAATCGATAGAAGGACCACTCAACATTCCGTCACAGCTAATATCCGTACAGATTACTTTTCGTATACCTTTATCTATATAATTTTCGAGAAATGGAAAAAGTTCACAGGCACTTTCATCTTTCCAACCATTGACGGCTATCTTATGTTCTTTTACATCTGCCCCCAAAATAATCTTCTCACTGCCGTATATTTCCAGCCAATGACAGAATAATTCCGGATCTTTCACTGCAATGCTTCCTCCGGTTACCATCTGCGCACCGCTCTCAAAAGCAATTTTCAAATCTTCATCACTCTTTACTCCCCCACCAAAATCTATGACGAGAGAAGTGCGTGCAGCAATCTGTTCCAACACCCGATAGTTAACGACATGATGAGAAGCAGCACCGTCCAAGTCTACCACATGAAGCCTGCGAACACCGTTCGCCTCAAACTCCTTAGCAACTTCCACCGGGTTCTCATTATACACCTTTTTACTATCGTAATCTCCCTGGGAAAGGCGTACGCACTTTCCGTCAATAATATCAATGGCTGGAATAATTTCTATCATCTATTTACTATTTGTATCTTAGAGGTTTAAAAAGTTTGTCAGAATCTTCTCTCCTGTCTTACCACTTTTCTCCGGATGGAACTGGGTAGCATAAAAGTTATCTTTATGCAGCGCAGCACTGAACGGGTGAATATAGTCAGTTGTAGCAGCAGTAAAGTCGCAGGTCGGCACATAGAAGCTATGCACAAAATAGACAAACTCTTCTTCGGTGAACCCTTCAAACAATTTGCTATTCGTTTTTCCAATGGTGTTCCATCCCATGTGCGGCACTTTATCTTCATGTTTCTGCGGGACAAAACGTTTCACATCCACATCAAAGATATTCAAACAATCGACTTCTCCTTCTTCGGAATGCCGGCACATCAACTGCATGCCGAGACAAATTCCAAATACAGGCTGACGGAGATTCTTTATCAGTTCGTCCAGTCCCGTTGCTTTCAAGTGGTTCATGGTAGTTTCCGCCTCTCCCACTCCGGGGAAAATAACTTTATCAGCCGATTGAAGTTCTTCTTTATCAGCAGTAATCACCGCTTCTACCCCCAACCGTTTTAAAGCATAATCCACAGAACGAATATTGCCGGCATTGTATTTTACAACTGCTACTTTCATCAGCTAAATATTACTGTTTTATTTTTATAAGCCAAAACTTTGCGCTCGATGTGCTTCTGCACTGCACGCGAAAGAACGATTTTTTCCAAATCCTTTCCTTTATTTACGAGGTCTTCAATAGCATCTTTATGAGTGATGCGCACTACATCCTGTTCAATAATCGGTCCGGCATCCAGTTCTGTCGTTACATAATGACTAGTTGCACCAATAATTTTCACTCCTCTCTGGAAAGCTGCGTGATAAGGCTTCGCCCCTACAAACGCAGGAAGGAAAGAGTGATGAATATTGATAATCTTATTCGGATAAGCATTAATCATCTGTTCGGAGATCACCTGCATATAGCGTGCCAATACAATAAATGTAATCTTATGTTTGGCAAGCAGTTCCATCTCTTTGCGTTCCTGTTCTTCTTTCGTCTCCTTGGTGATAGGAAACAGATAGAAAGGAATTCCGAAACGTTCTGCTACGTGCTGCAAATCCGGATGGTTACTTATAATAAGAGGTATCTCTACATTCCACTCTCCTGCCGTATACCGGGCTAACATATCGAAAAGACAGTGCGACAGCTTGGATACGAAAATGGCCATACGTGGTTTTACATCAGAGAAATAAAGACGAAAATCCATTTCATATTTTTGCCCGTAGAGTGTTCTGAAATAATCTTCAATTTTTTCCTGTGGAACCAGAAAATCTTTCAGTTCCCATTCAATACGCATGAAGAAGATGTTCTCTACATGATCTACATACTGATCCAGATAGATAATATTTCCTTTGTTTACCGTAATAAAGTCTGTCACTTCCGCTAGGATTCCCGGTTTGTCGGGACAGTGCAATAACAGTTTGGCTGTTGTCATCATTCTTTCTACTAATTAACGATTCTAGGCAGATTATTTTCTACCTTTCTAATTTTAGTCCGCAAAAATAACGATTTATTGCAAAATTACGAATTATTCAAGCAGAAAGTTGATATAAAAACGGTGATTTCTTACAGATAGAAAGATATCGAGAGTTATTTTCAATGAAAAGAATGACAAACTTTAGGATAGTGATGCCATTGCCTTCGGATAGTGACGGTATTCCATCGTGATAGCGTCACTATAACGATCAGATACCGTCACTATCCGAAGAGAAGAAAAACGAATATTTTTTTTCATTACAAAAGTACTCAAAATGAGACACTAAGCATTTTTCTTGTTTTTTTCTTGAAAAAAACTTTTCTCAAAACGCTTGCAGGTTTACAAAAAACAACTACCTTTGCACCCGCAATCGAGAGAGATGCAGATTAATAAATTGAAATTCTGGTGCGTTAGTTCAGTTGGTTAGAATACATGCCTGTCACGCATGGGGTCACGGGTTCGAGTCCCGTACGCACCGCTTCTTTCACTAAGAAGCAGAGAGAAATATAAATGAGTTAATCCAATTAAAATTTGGTGCGTTAGTTCAGTTGGTTAGAATACATGCCTGTCACGCATGGGGTCACGGGTTCGAGTCCCGTACGCACCGCGAAAGCAAATAGCAAATTAAAGCAAAGCTCTGAAATTCAAGAAATTCAGAGCTTTTTTCTTTTTCTTCAGTTCATTTAAAACAGAGTTTAAGTAGGCGATAGATGTGCCCATTCAAACTCTACAATGATTTTTTAACCAATCATTTTATTCAAATGTAACATTACATCTTCAATTAAAGGTACCTATACTAAGCATCTGTTTATAATTGAACAGAGACTACAACTGCATGTGTAAAATAGGATATTCCTTACCTTCTCCGTCCAAATTCGACCTTTTATATATGTTAAAACCCATATATTTATAAAAACCGACAGCTTGAACATTTTGCTCATTCACATCAACTTTAGTTACTTGCAAATTATCTATGGCATAAGTTATTAATTTTTTTCCGATTCCTGCGCCTCGATACTTATTGTCAATAAATAACATTTCAAGATTTCCTTCTGCAATTCCCATAAATCCGATTAAGATTCCCTCTTGTTCAAATCCGAATAGATTAACATACTGAAAATATACCGGAAGTCGTTCCTTATAATATAGAAAATCTTCCTCTTTAAGAAAATCATGTGTACTCAATACTGCACTTTCCCAAATTTCCATCAAACGTGGATAATCCGTAACTTTAATTTTTCTAATCATACTTGTAATTGCAATTTAAAGCCGCAAAGTTCGTTACTTATACATTCAAAACACTGAACCCAAGTTAAAAAATACGTTTACGGATTCTGCTTAGTGCTTGCGGTGTGATACCCAAATAAGAAGCTATATCTTTTAATGGTATATAGTTTAATGTAATACCATATTCTTCCATCATCTGTAGATAATACTGTTCAGGAGAATATTTAATCAAGTCGATATTTCTTTTCAAAAGTTTATTCAACAATATAGCATTTAAATCTTCAAATACAGTTTTTACTTTAGGGATAGCGGTATATAGTTCATTTACTTGCTTCTTGTCTATTCGGTAAATAACACTATCTACAATTGTTTGCACATTAAATGCAGACCTAGTTTGTAATGTAAAAGATATGTTTGACATTGAAAACGTACCCTCTTTACAAAACCAGAAAGTTTGTTCTTCCCCGTTATGATTTAAAAGCCAACAACGTAATATTCCTTCAAAAACGAAATAACTATACCTCTCTGTTTCTCCTTCCTTAATCAAAAATGTACCTTTACTAACTAATATTCGTTCAAAATATTGGTCGAATAACTTAAACTCCTCCCAATTAAAAATATTAGTACTAAAATTAAATTCTTTAAGTAGTTTTTCTAAAAGCATAATCTAAATATGATTCGTAATATACTTACTCATTTAATATATTCACTATTACTTCCGCCCTATTTAACTTCTCATATTTAGTGAATATATTTTCAGTAGCCATCTTTATATTACTCCTTTCGCCCACTCTCCGGCCTGCTTGACACTTCCGTTCAACAATCGGCTTTCTCCCCATACGATTTTTGGATAAAGTTTCTTGAGTTGTTTTACACTATTAGTTATTGAGCTTCCTCCGGAAGTAGCAAATGGAATAACGGTTTTACCGGAAAAATCATATTTCTCAAGGAATGTATTGACCGGACGCGGACATAAATTCCACCATATCGGGTAACCAAGGAATATCACGTCGTAATCTTTCAGATTAAGCGCTTCTCCCCCCAATTCCGGACGTGAATTTTCAGTCGTCATTTCAATTGAACTACGGCTACTCTTGTTGTTCCAGTCGAGATCTGCCGAGGTATAGGCTGTAGCGGGAGTTATCTGATAAAGTTTGCCGCCAACCGTTTTTGCAATGGCATCGGCGGCTTTTTCTGTAGTTCCAGTACAAGAGAAATAGGCAACCAGGATTTTCTTATCGGACTGTACATTAGTATCCGCTGTCTGATTCTGCGCTTTTGATGAGCAGCTAAAGCAAAGGAGACTCATAAATATGAATATAATCTGTTTCATTTTATTTTGATTTTAAATATTTCTTATCATTAATTAGTTTAGACATTATCACGATGGAGTAACCCCACAGGCGTTTTCATTCTTCCATTACTTTGATAATTGCCCATATCGTCCATCAAACGATGTATTTCTTCTGTATTAAGCGCTTTGCGCGTCTTTACATATTCCTTAAAATTCCTCGGTAGTCATATTATTTCCTTTCAAAAGATAAAGCAGGATTAGCAAAAATCATCGTTTAGTCTGTTCGAGTTTGTTATACTCGTCATCTGTAACCGGTTCAAGCCACTCATTGGAAGTGTTTTCACCGGAAACTTCGAAAGCCAGATGAGCAAACCAACTGTCGGCAGCAGCTCCGTGCCAGTGTTTCACATTGGCAGGAATATGGATAACCGTACCAGGCAGAATCTCTACCGCCGGTTTACCTTCTTCCTGATACCAGCCTCGACCGGCTACACCGATAAGCATCTGTCCGCCACCTTTCGTTGCACGGTGAATATGCCAGTTATTGCGGCAACGTGGTTCAAAAGTAACGTTAGAGATATTCACCTGCTCGCGCGAAACCGGAGCAAGATAACTGTTACCAATAAAATACTGTGCATAGGCTGTATTGGGTTCGCCAATAGGGAAAATCATCTCACGCTGGAAAGCTGTTTTGGCATCCTCACCAACAATATCTTCAGACCATACTCCTTTTGCCAAATTGAACGCTGCCCACGCTTTCGGCCAACCTGCATAGAAACCTATATGAGTGATAATCTCTGCGATCTCCGTGGGGTGATGCCGTTCTTCTTCGCCGACTGAAGATGATAAACGAGCGAATTGTCCGTGATTCCCATACTGATAAGGGAGGTAATGGTTACTAAACTGCGGTCACGCAGACCGAGTTTGTCAGTGCGGCTCCAAACTTCTCCAAAGAGAACATCGTCATTAAGTTCCGCAAACTTGGGGGCAAACGTTCCTAACTGGTCGCGTCCTGCCGTCTGTACTATCTTTTCTTGTGCCATAACATTGAGTGTTAAAATACTAAATACTGAAAATAAAAGGAGTTTATTCATAATCATTTCGTTTATTGAATGAAGTTATTAATGCAATTTGCGGGGTTAAGCGGCATTTGGTCAGAGAGTACGAGAGTCTTAACCATGTGCAGCGTTCCTTGCTTGTACTTTTGAAAATGCTCCGATGCAATATGAGATTTATAAGCCTCCTGACTCGCGTAAGTTTCAAGAATAGTTATCCTGCCAGGATTCTCTTTTTCGCTGACGGCATACATAGTCAGCACTCCCGGTTCAGTACGCAAGGAGACTTCACCCACTTCGGTCGCATATTTCATATATTCTTCAAGATACTCCGGATAAACCTCGATTTTCGATAGCCGCACAATACCGTCAGCCGCCATAGGTAATTTGGCGCACATACCAGGCTGCTGTTTTATATCCTTTTTCCCTGTCATACTGCATGATAACATAACGAATAAAGACAAAACACTTAGAATTGTTTTTATCATCATCTTCTATCTTTTCATTATTAAACTTCTGATTGCAAATTTACTGCGATAAAACGAATGGAATTGTATATCAATTACGGATTTTTGTACCCAAATCCCCGATTCTGCAATAAAGAACCGTACATAATTCGAATGAAATGAATTATATTGCCAATAAAAGAATTAAATATACTACGATTTAGAACGTAATCATAAATGATGACCCCAAAGTAAGCATATTCATATACTCACCACTGTTTCTGCTATGTGACGGAAGCAAGTTATAATCGAGAAAAAAACGGATTCCATAATATTCCTTTGCTTTGAACGTCAAGGAAACCCCACTTCCCATGCAGAAACCACTTCTTGAAGAAACCGACCGGTCAGTTAATTCCAATTGTGGATAATGCACGTATCCACCCAGAAGTTTACTGCCTATCAGCCATCGTGAAGACAACGGATATGAAAAATAGCTTCCTCCGCAAAGTGATATCGCATCAAAGGTGTTATTCTCTGCCCGTTCTTCATTGACAATAATCAAAGTATTGGAAACTGTGAATCGTCCTCCAACGCCTACATACGGATTAAAAAAATAGGCCCCCTCCACACCGGCCGAACTGCCTGATGAAGTACGGAACTCCATTTCTTCGTCAATATCATAACCGCTCAACGGAATATTCAACCCGAGATACAAACTGACAAATGAAGGCTTGTCCATCCTGTCGAACATATTTTCATTCGCAAACCTATTGATCCCTTTTTCCCTGAATATCAGATCAGCAAAGTAATACCCCACTTCCGTTGACAATATTCCGATTCCTGCACCCGTCAATACATCACTTAACCAATGCTTGTTGTTTGCCATCCGCATAAGACCGGTTGCAGTAGCCACACTATATGCTCCGACACCTACCCACGGACTTTTATGTCCGTATTCCTTAGTAAACATGGTAGCAGTCATAAATGCCGTAGCCGTATGTCCGGATGGAAAAGAGTGTTTGTTTGAACCATCCGGACGCTCGACATTCGTCGTTTGCTTCAAAGTATTTACCACACCACCCATCAGCAGTGCAGAAAAAGCATCGGAAACGAGCATTCTACCCCATGAACTGCGACTTTGTACTCCAGCTACTTTCATACCAAGCATCACCGCAGCAGGGGCATATTGCATATAATCATCCAAATGACGATTGAAACGGGGCAGATATTCGTTACGTAAACCTCGAAAATGATCGTCCTCCCTTTTTACAATCAAGCCACCAACAATTAACGGAACGCCGATATACGTCATCTGATAGAAACGGGAAGATGAGAATTTATCAAGCCTTCTACTAAAATTGGTTGTTGTAGAGATACGCAAACTATCCCCTCTTTCTGCCATTACATTATCTGCCGAATTTTGAGCCGATAAGAAAGAAAAGCTACAAATGCCAACAATGCATATTACAATCCTTTTCATGCTATCGTAATTTCTTTTGAATTAGGATACAAAGATAACAGGCAACTTTGTAGAAAGTTTGAAGATTTACAAAAATATGACTATAAATTCTATAGTTATGAGTTACATTACAACTTTTACGGGGAAGCATTTCGACCCCATCCATCCTGTTCCTGAAAAAATTGATATGAAAGACATCGCTCATGCCTTGTCTTTGATCTGTCGTGCAAACGGTCATACCCGTTTCTTTTATTCTGTTGCCCAACATTCTATCGCGTGCTGCAAAGAGGCTAAAACACGAGGACTTTCCAACCATATACAGTTGGGATGTTTGTTGCATGACAGCTGTGAAACTTATATGTCAAATGTGACACGTCCGATAAAAGCCAAACTTACAGAATATCTCAAATTCGAAGATCACCTGCAAAATATGATTTGGAATCATTTTATTAGCGAATCCCTCTCGGATACAGAAAACTAAATGGCACGCGGACTCTATTTTTAAAACCGATAAGATACTTTTCTCATCAGACTCTTGACAAAGGACTTTTTATGTTGTATCTTTGAGAAAAGAAAAAGTATAAGCAACATGAAAATAGTAAGAAATAATCATACATAAATCATAAATAACCTGGTATTTTACAATACCACTCCTATACGATATGGGGCAATAGTCGAATGATTATTGCCCCATTTTGTTTATAATTCAGCTTAAAATCTCTCGTCTGATTCTAAAACTGTTCTACAATAGTTTATAATAAACTCGAATACCGTTTTACTAAAACTATCAAAAAGTTTATTATAAACAGAATCCGGGTTTATTAAAAGCCACGTTTCCTTTTGTCAGAAATAGAGTAAACAAGATTTCTAGGATTCACCATAAAAGATCTGCTACAACCTTACAAGTAATATAAGCATACAATCATTCATTTACTTCTTTATTTACACAATCGTTTTCCTCCCTCACATTCCATCTTTCTTTTTTCCCAATTCGTTAATTAAACCCAAAACTTCAATTACGATTTGCCGTATCTACCATATTTTTACATACATTTGCGTCTGACACAAGTGTCAAACACGAGGTCTAATTTAAGATGTTTGGTATATGAATGCATATAAAGTGGGTTTAGATATAGGCTCTACTACCGCCAAGATGGTAGTATTGGACAAAGATGGAACTACAGTCTTGTTTTCCGGATACAAAAGGCATCAGGCAAAAATACAAGAATGTTTACTCGGATTTCTTTATCAAATAAAGGAACAGTTGGGTGATATTCCTTTATCTTTCCATATTACGGGCTCTGTTGGAATGGGAATTTCAGAGAAATGCTCTCTGCCGTTTGTGCAAGAGGTTGTAGCTGCAACAAACTATGTGCGCCGGGAGCATCCGCACACAGCCACTATGATCGATATTGGAGGAGAAGATGCGAAAGTTGTTTTCTTTCAGGACGGACAGGCTACAGACCTGCGCATGAATGGAAATTGCGCCGGCGGAACCGGGGCTTTCATTGACCAGATGGCTATTCTGCTTGGAGTCTCCATCGACGAATTGAATGAACTAGCACTTCGTTCCAATCAGGTATACTCTATCGCTTCACGCTGCGGAGTATTCTGCAAAACGGACATACAGAATCTGATAGCCAAAAATATATCTAAAGAAAATATAGCAGCTTCCATTTTCCATGCAGTAGCCGTACAGACCACTGTCACACTTGCACGCGGTTGCAATATCGTAGCTCCGGTATTACTCTGCGGTGGCCCATTGACTTTTATTCCGGCCCTTCGGAAAGCATTTGCCAGCTATCTGAATCTGTCACAAGATACAGATTTCATATTACCGGAAAAAGGAAATCTGATCCCTGCCTGGGGAGCAGCATTGGCAGAGAACAATGAAGAAAGTATTCATCTCTCCAACCTGATACAGGTAATAGAAAACAAACTAAGTGTTACCTCACCTTTCCAGAGTGATCTTTCTCCTATATTCGACAGTGAGGAAGAATATCGGTCATGGAAAAAAGAAAAAGACCAGTATAAAATTCAATATGCCAGTCTGCGTCCCGGATTACAGGAAGCAACTATCGGCATAGACTCCGGCTCTACTACCACCAAAATCGTAGTACTCGACAACAATCATCGTATCCTTTACTCCTATTATCACGACAACAACGGAAACCCTATAAAAACAGTAGAGAACGGCTTGCAGAAACTATATGAAGAATGCCGGAGACGAGGAACTACCCTGCGCATAAAAGGAGGATGTTCTACCGGTTACGGAGAAGATCTGATAAAAGCGGCTTTCCACATGGATGCGGGAATCATTGAAACCATCGCTCATTATGCTGCTGCCAAACATATCAGCAAAGAAGTTTCTTTTATCCTGGATATTGGAGGGCAGGATATGAAAGCCATCTTTGTGAACGACGGAGTAATCAACAGAATCGAAATCAATGAAGCCTGTTCCTCCGGTTGCGGTTCTTTTATCAGCACATTTGCGCAATCGCTGGATTACAGTGTGGAGGACTTTGCCAAAGCAGCTTGTTTTTCGCAAGCACCATGTGATCTGGGTACACGTTGCACAGTCTTCATGAACTCCAAAGTAAAACAGGTACTTCGGGAAGGAGCGTCCGTAGCGGATATAGCTGCCGGATTATCTTATTCCGTTGTTAAAAACTGCCTGTATAAGGTTCTGCAATTAAAAGACACGGAGATACTTGGCGACCATATTGTCGTGCAGGGAGGAACCATGCGTAATGATTCCATCGTACGAAGTCTGGAAAAGCTGACCGGGAAACAAACCTTCCGCAGTAACTGTCCTGAATTGATGGGTGCTCTTGGTTGTGCCCTATATGCCAAACAAGTCGAAAATGCCCGGGTGACGGAGCTGAACGAGATGCTCCAATGGGCACAATATACTTCCAAGCAACTTCAATGCCGGGGGTGCGAGAACCAGTGCGCCATCATGCGATATACGTTCAACAGTGAAAACCATTACTTCTCCGGCAACCGGTGTGAGAAGGTGTTTTCCAATAAAGGAAGCCATGCGGACAAAGGCATCAATACGTATGATAAAAAGCTGGAATTATTATTCGACCGGAGCGCAGATATTCCACAACCCCTATTCACCATAGGTATTCCACGTATTCTGAACATGTATGAGGAATACCCTTTCTGGCATACCTTATTTACTGCTTGCGGCATTCAGGTACAGTTGTCGGACCCCTCTACATTCAGCAAATACGAGACTGCTGCCGGCATGGTGATGTCTGATAACATCTGCTTCCCTGCCAAACTTGTGCACAGTCATATCCGTAACCTGACACTGCAAAACGTCAACCGGATATTTATGCCGTTCGTTGTTTTCGAGAAAAAGGATAAGCAACAGCAAAACAGCTATAATTGCCCCATCGTTTCCGGTTATTCGGAAGTCATCAAAAGTGTACAGGAAGAGAATATACCGATAGATGCTCCGACTATCACCTTCAAAGATGAAGCATTGCTGTATAAACAATGCTATGAATATCTGAAATCTTTGGGTATCAGGGATGAGGTATGCAAAAATGCCTTCTCACGCGCATTACAGGAACAATATGCTTTCGAAGAAAAAATTGCTGCCTATAATCAGGAAGTTCTGAACGAGGGACGGGAAAAACACAAACTGATTATCTTACTCGCCGGACGCCCTTACCATAGCGATCCACTGATACAGCACAAGGTTTCGGACATGATTGCTGCGATGGGAGTTTATGTGATAACTGATGATATTGTCCGCCAGCAGGAGATTTCATTGGAAAAGACTCATTACCTCTCTCAATGGGCATTTACCAACCGTATTCTGAAAGCAACCAAGTGGGCGGCAATGCAAGAGGGTGACATACAATATATGCAGATGACTTCTTTTGGCTGCGGTCCGGATGCTTTCCTTATAGATGAAGTACGTAACTTGCTGAAACGATACGGCAAGAATCTTACTTTGCTCAAGATAGACGATGTTAATAATATCGGCTCCATCAAATTACGAGTCCGCTCGTTGGTGGAAAGCTTGAATTTCAGTTTGAAACATTCTCAAGCGAAAGATCCCGAGCCATTTGTTTCAACTGCTCCTTTCACCAAGAAAGACAAAAAGAAGAAAATCCTCGCTCCATTTTTTACGCCTTTCATTTCACCACTCATTCCATCCATCATGAAAGTGGCCGGATATGAAATGGAAACGTTACCGTTGAGCGACACCGCATCTTGCGACTGGGGATTGAAATACTCCAATAATGAGGTATGTTATCCGGCAACATTGATTGTCGGCGACATAGTAAAAGCCTTTAAAAGCGGACGTTATGATCCTGCCAATACGTGCGTTGCCATCACACAAACCGGTGGACAATGTCGTGCCAGCAACTATATTTCACTGATAAAAAAGGCATTGATTGAGAATGGATACACCAATACACCGGTGGTATCACTTGCTTTCGGCAGTGGTATCGAAAATGAGCAATCCGGTTTTAAGGTAAACTGGCTCAAGGTTTTACCAATCATACTTGCGTCTGTGTTATACAGTGATTGCATTGCCAAATTCTATTATGCAGCTGTCGTTCGTGAGAAAGAACGGGGACAGGCCGCCCGTCTGCGCGATCTTTATCTGGATACAGCACAGCCCATCATCCAGAAAAATAAACCGGAGGACTTGTTGAGCTACTTATATCTCGCTGCCAGAGACTTCAACAAAATCTGTGAACAGAGATCCTGTCACAAAGTAGGTATTGTTGGGGAAATATTCCTGAAGTTCAACCCTTTTGCTCAAAAGGACGTCACCTCATGGCTCATCAACCAGAAGATCGAAGTGATTCCGCCACTGATAAGTGATTTCTTCATGCAGGGATTTGTCAACCTGAAAGTGAGACAGAACCAACACTTGCAGCGAAAACTCACTCCCGACTTTGTTATCGACTGGTTATACAAGAAAGTCCAGAAGCAGATTAATAAAGTGAATGAAATCGGCAAAAATTTCAATTACTTCACGCCGTTCGAATCAATCTTTGAAAAGGCAGAAAAAGCTAAACAAGTCATCTCCCTGGGCACCCAGTTTGGAGAGGGTTGGCTGATATCCGGTGAAATACTATCCTTTGCTTCCCAAGGAGTCAATCATGTCATTAGCTTGCAACCTTTCGGATGCATTGCCAATCACATTGTAGAAAAAGGAATAGAAAAACGTATAAAATCGCTGTGCCCTCAAATGAATATACTATCTTTAGACTTTGACAGTAGCGTCAGCGATGTGAACATAACAAACAGATTATTACTTTTTATTGACAACATAAACAACTAAAATTATGGCTACAACGGAACATAGCGATTTAGAGCAGCAAATAATAAAAACTGCCCAACAACTTTTTATAGAAAAAGGATTTGTGGAGACCAGCATGAGTGATATTGCTGCAACGGTAGGAATCAACCGGCCCACTTTACATTATTATTTCAGAACCAAAGATAAGATGTTCAAAGCCGTGTTCGGCTCGATAGTCATGTCTTTAATGCCGAAAATACAGGATATAGTAAAACAGGATATCCCATTTATGGAGCGACTAAGCATGATTCTGGATGAGTATATTGAGCTTTTCACAAGTAATCCCTGTCTTCCCAGATTCATTTGCGGAGAAATACAGCGTGATGTAAACCACTTGCTTGCCACTGCAAAAGAACTTCAGTTCGGAGATGCTTTATCCCAAGTGAAAGACAGTATACTGACAGCAATGGAAGACGGTAAACTTAAAAAGGTTCCGATACATATTGTATTTCTGACTGTCTACAGCCTATTGAGCTATCCATTTCTTGCCAAGAACCTGATAGTATCTTTATTCTTGGAAGATGAAGCCGCTTTTGCTGACTTCCTGCAAGAATGGAAACAAAACATCATCAACCAATTGCAGAACTTATTGTGTTATGAGGAATAGTATAGATACTATATAAGGAGGTGTGTCATAATGAATAATAAAACGCAGATTAACGCAAATTATCGCAGATTATTCCAATTATATTGATATATTAATCAACGACTTATAAAATTATTTCTGCGATAATTTGCGTTAATCTGCGTTTTGACACACTCCGTTATTACCATTCCAATCACCCCATCTTGCACCTTATTCGACCACAAAATCTTCCGATTTAAAATTACTATAGAAACGTCCTGAAATAGCAGTAAACTTCAATACACAGTAATCGGGATCCGTCACTCCCTCCGGATAATACATGGTATCTCCCTCCTGCCAGATCATCTCTTTACTGGCACTATCCGTCAAGACATCCATCGTACCGCGTAGCATGACACCTCTAAAGAATCTCGTATCACAGAAGTAGATACACGCATGGTTGTTCTCACGGTATTGCGCCACACGCATGGACGACGTATTTGTTGTCAGATAAATCGTTTTTATCCCCTTTCTTTTTCTGGGTTGCAACATTGCTTTGATGGTAGGAAATCCTTCACCGTCTATCGAACCGATAAAAGCTGTTTTCAGCTTATCAATCATGTTGCCTACTGTTTTTTCCGCGTCTCTCATCATTTTACTTTTTATTATTGGTTTATTATCTGATGCGAAAGTAGAGAAATGCCAGGAAAGCAATGCAATAAAAAGAAAGGTAGAAATAGCACTTTTTACGGTTTGTGCGCCTTACGATACAATAACGGAGTTTCTCCCGTATGCTGCCGGAAGCTACGGATAAAATAAGAAACCGTTGAAAAACAGAGTTCAAATGCAATATCAGCTATAGGAAAGTCCGTATAAACAAGCAGCCTCTTAGCCTCTTCCATCACCTTGCTCTGAATATATTGTTTTGCGCTGAACCCCATGGTCGAGGTTATCATCTCATTGAGATAGTTAGGAGTAATGCAGAGCTTATCCGCATAATATTGAACCGAATGTTGCTCTTTTGCATGTGTAGCAACCAAATTCATGAATTTACTTACATGATTATTGGAAACTTCCCTACTTCTGCCCTCCTCTATCGAAGTCATTTTAAGGTAAGCACGGTCCAGCAACATCAGGACTTCATAAAGCAATGCTCTCAAAACGTGTACATCGCCCTGTTGATACGAATCAATCTCCATCTTTATATCATGCAAGGTTTCAAGTATGCGTGTATAAAGCTCATCAGACAAATGTAGTAGCGATGAAGAACTTTCTATCTGAAAAAACGAAAGATGCTGTACAAACAAAGAATCTTTAAAGAGGAAAGACAAAAACTCTTCTTCGAAAATCAGAGCATACCCATTGGTGATATGATGAGTATCCCAGTTCCGGATTTCCCCCGGTTTAGAGAAAAGAACGTCACGAGGAATTGCTTCATAGGTTTGGTTATCGACTGAAAAAGCTCCCTTACCTTCTGTTATAAAAGTAATATCATAATAATTTAGAGTGTGGACAGCACTTTTAGCCAGGAACTTCTTCACATACTTCAGTTCTACTACATCGACCAAAAGTTCACTCCCATACTTATGCTTATAAAAAGTATATCGAGGTATTGAGTTTTTCATTCAGAATACAAAAATAGTATTCCTTACCAAATAATCCAAAGACTTTTCAAATTCGATTCGATTGAATAAGCCATGAACCATCTGATAAGGAATACATAGAAAAATATGTCTAGGTTATATTTCCTATTTAGAACTTCCGGCCAGATATCCCAAACTGGTCACATCTGCCCCCAAGTAATGATTAATGTGCTTCAATGGTACCCTGTACAGAATATCCGGAATTTCCGCCAATAAAGAGAGGTACCTTTCCCTTACTGTCAGCTTGCGGGCATTCATATCCTCTTCCTCTTTAAAGTAAAACTGATACTCCATCAGTTGACGGACCAGATTCGCAAATGAAATTGAAGATGCACACAACTCTTCAATCTCCTCTTCACTGATGTAATAAGCAGCACATTTCGTCAGTGTCTTGATAGAATACTGACTTGAATTATAGCATAACACAGCATCACCCGCAGAGAAAAACCGATTGGTTCTCTCTTCTCCTTCATGAGTGGTATATGTATGCAAAATACCGGAAACAATAATGTACAAGCTCTGCTCTGGCAATGTGGCAGAAGCAATCGTTTCTCCTTTATCCAGATACACCATTTCCATTCGAGCCAACAGCTCTTTCACTTCTCTTTCATCCACCTGATACTCAAAACAGAGTTTCTTCAAATAAGCTTCCATACAAAATAGATTTTAGTTAATATATGTCACTTAAAAACACCTAATTCGACATAGCAGGCATCATTGTGCCACTCAAATATAATTTCCTTTGGGTATATCGTAAATACCAGATACAGATCAATAATGAAACGACCGTTGAAATGGGTGGAGCAAATCCCATGATAAACAGCGACGAGCTATCTATCTGGCTGAACCAGTATGACAACGGTATACGGAACAGGAAAGTGGCTATCAGACTGTGAATCATCGGGAATAACGAGTTTCCTTGTCCGCTGAAATAAGAATTAATGCAGAACACGAAACTAACCACGATGCAGTCGATGCTATACCCTCGCAAATAATCTGCCGCCATTGCCACCACAGCAGCATCTTTCGTAAAGAAAGCAGTAAGAGTCTCCGGCAGGAATTGCGAATACACGCAAACCGACACACCGAAAACAAGAGCAATCCCAATCCCCGAAGCCAGACATTTATTCATTCTCTTGATAAGTCCCGCTCCATAGTTCTGTGCAGTCATGGTTGCCACAGCCGATGATATAGCCATCGGAGGCAGCATAGCAAACACGATGATTTTCTCAACAACACCCAGGGAAGCAGATGCAATGACTCCCATCTGATTGACAATGACAGTGATAA
This sequence comes from Bacteroides celer, assembly GCF_002632415.2. Taxonomy (NCBI): domain Bacteria; kingdom Pseudomonadati; phylum Bacteroidota; class Bacteroidia; order Bacteroidales; family Bacteroidaceae; genus Bacteroides; species Bacteroides celer. Next base: position 3,770,786 of record NZ_CP178209.1, read on the forward strand.
TCAGAAAAGAAACATTGATTAAAGCATCCTGCAAAGCAATAGGTGCTCCTAACACCAAGATCTTTTTAGACAGATTCCGGTTCAATCGAATATCTTTCCGTGAAAAATCAAAATGGAATCCGTGCCGGTATAAGAACCAAAGCGCTATCCCAAAACTGACGCCTTGTGCGGTTACAGTAGCAATAGCCGCTCCCGTAGCCCCCCAATGGAAATAACCGACCAATATAAAATCAAGCACTATATTTATCACACATGCCAGTCCGACAAAATAAAGCGGTGTTTTAGAATCACCCAATCCACGCAAAATACCACATACAACATTATATCCTACTATAAACAGAATACCCAGAGAGCATACCAAAATATAGCTTTTCGTATCTGCCATCGCTTCGACGGGAGTATGCATCAGTTCTGCTATCCGACTATGAAAAAGCACCATGACCAAAGTTAGCACTACGCCGGTTATTGAAAACAACCATACGGAAGACCCGATAGTAAAAGCTACTTTGTCGATTGTCTTTAGCTCCGGTAGCAATAGCAATCAGCACTGTTGTCCCGGTAGTAATACCCAGAATAATACCTGTTATTGTCTGCATCACCTGACTACCAATAGCTACGGCTGCCACACTTGCCGAATCATCATATTGTCCGACAACGAAAAGGTCAGCCCCACCATAAAGTGCCTGGAGCACATTGGCAATCAGAAAAGGTACTGCAAACTGCAACAATACCTTCGGTACGCTTCCTTGTGTCAAATCTAACTCTTTCATAGTTTCTTCGATACTTTTCCTCTTTATCTTATTTTGTTACAACATAAAAAAAGTGCCGGACAAGCGAATGATTTGCACCATTCATCTTATCCAGCACTATAATTATTATTATAGCACCCTCCGATGAGGATTTTTATGCCTGTCCCTATTTCAGGGCTGCAAATATGGGCTTTGTTTTCATAATTACCAAATTTTAACCGGTTTTTATTTTCCTATGAAGATGTAACTAGCTATATATCAACTATTATCAGACGAGGTTTGGTCTATAGGATCTCCGTTAGAAAAACGAAAGAAAGCTGCCAACCGATCCGGATTCAGCGTATAACGTGCGCGTTCTTTTAATAAGGGTTCCGCATTCATTACGGCACAAGAATGAGAAACCACAGACATCATCGGCCAGTCCTTTAACGAATTTCCTACAACTAAAGTGTGTTCAGAAGCTAAACCCAAAGCCTTACATAACTGAAGTACCCCCTCTTTTTTACTCGCTTCAGGATGAATGACTGTTATCAGCGGAGCTTTATGAAAGACCTGGCAGGGATTTTCTTTCAACCGGGTAAGAATAGCTTCTCTCTGTTCTTTATCACGTACCAATATACTATACTTGTAAACCACTCCTTCATAACTATGAATAGTAACTTTTGACGATTCTCCATTTACCTCCGGATATACTTTCACCGGCAAACACTTAATCTGCCCCGAATAAGATAATAAACCTCCATCTGCAAACACTCCTCCTCTGAATAAATCGAAAAGAGCCTTTCCCAGCTTTTTCTTCGCCTGCTCCATCGACAGAGAAGTGGCAAGATATAAGGAAACGGACTGTGCCATATATCGCAAAGCGTTAGCATAACTTTCTGGAACTTTTCCCTGTGAATCAGTCAGTGTTCCATCCACATCGAAGAAAACAGTCGTAATAAGTGGCTTGTCCGGTATTCGCCAGAACGCCCCTTCTCCCATTATTCGATGTAAAGGGTGATTGTTCAGGTTACTAAATGCAATATAACAGTCACAAACCTTCCTCTTGCAAGATAACGGCACAACAGCTCCATCACCTTGATAAAAATTACCTATCCTCACCCGGCTTCGGGGACAAGCATACATATCCCCTTTCCAATCGATAAAACAATTATTCCTTCCTCCTGCACAAACTTCCCATTGTGCCGGAGCATTCTTCAAGTCATACTCAAAAAGATTATCCAGTTGACTGAAAAACTGAATATCTTCCTGACTTAATGGTGCCCTTAACCCTTGCATAGCATTAATGAATAAATAAATATCCGGTAAAAGAGCATTCCGTAAATCATTAAGTACAGCCTTTGCAGAGGGATTTCCTACCGCTCCGGCACATACCTGTATTCCCGCATGATGGAGTATATGAATCTGATGTGCAAATTTCTCTACCGAAGTCATCTCAGGATGAAAACTAGCCCAAAGCCTTATCTTACTTATCACAGTGGGAGCCACACAAATCTCATCAAGCCAGTGTTTAGCCGGAAAAGAAAGGTTAGTCTGACAGGAAATTCCGGACACCTGTGGCAATGCCGCCAAATGCATCATTCCTTTCCGATAATAACGATAGATCAACGCTTCACCGTAAGGAATAATAAATAGCTGCAACGGCTCCCCTTTCCATTGTTCAATAGCTGCTATAAAACGATTCCATGCCTGTTCATCCTGTGTTGTATCTGCCAGATGCGACTTCTTGCCGAAAGGGCAATAAGAACAGGTATAGTTGCAGCTATTCAATTTACCGCGATAATACATATGCCTGAAGGAAAGTAAAGAGCTTTCGTTTTCCATTTCTATTTCGTTCAATAAGAATAAGTTTCCATCAGTTCTCTTATTTCAGGAGTAATGAACAACTGACCAATATAATCGGAGTATGCCATTCCTTCGGAAGTCAGACAAACACGACCGTTATCCGTATTTTCTATCCATTGCCGTTCAGCTAACTGTCGAAACAACGGCACATTATCCGGTGATTCTCCAAAACGACGCTCATATTCGGCCTTATCAAGCCCCATATAATACATCAGATTTTTAATGATGAAACGTTGTCGCCGTTCTTCCTGAGAAAGAATAAATCCATTACGAGCCACTGTAAAATCAGTAGTGCCCATATAATCATCTATCTCTCCGGCAATACAACGCTGGCAAACAGTATACCGGGTGGCATAATGCAAATTACCCAGGTAACTGCGTCCGCCGGAGCCACACGACAGCATCACTTCATCCCCACATGAGATTTCCGCATCAGTAGACGGATGATGAATAAAACGTCGCATCGAAGTTTGTAGAAAGCCTCTGTCTTTCAACAAATCACAAGCGGCACAATACATCTGAAAACAGACATCATCGGATTCCCGCTCTGTGATAGCCGTTCCCGGTCGCACATATAGCGGATAGATAAAGAGTTCGTTAGGCTGAAACAGAAGAGCCTGTTCCAATGAATAAAGAAAGCTGGCCACAGTTTGTCCTCTGATTCCGTAAATCAAATCAATATTAAAAAACGGGAATTGTCTCTTCCGAATAGCCTCCAGCGCCTGATTAATCATGTCTCGCCGGGGACGTCTTTTCAAAGCAGTTAAATCTTCGTCAAGGAAACTCTGTACGCCAATACTCACACGAGCCACTCCTGCTTGCTTCAATAAGTCCAAACGGGCAGGATCGGCATATTCCGGCGATGTTTCTACGGAAGTAAAGGTATGTGAAGGATGCACTCCGAATAAGGCAGCTGTATCCAGTAAGTATTCCAGTTGAGGAACAGTGAGGAGCAACGGTGTGCCTCCTCCAATGGCGAAACTATCAAATGCCAGTCCGGTAGTGAGTGGAGACAACTGTTGCGCCTGCTTGTGAAGAGTTTCCAAATAAGTTGCGATATAATCCGCACGATTTGTTTGCAGAGAAAACAGGTTGCAATATCCACATTTATGACTACAAAAAGGAATATGGAAATAAAGCGATGCTTTCTGTCCTTCCACCTGTTTCAGGTAAGGAACCAGCGAAACCGGGGACGGAAAAGAACGATAAGCAGTTTTATGTGGATAACTATACATATAGTCTACATATCGTGGTAGCGGTTGATTCATTTTTTCGTTAAAATAAAGTGTTTGTAAGGGACTGTATAAACCGTTTCGTGAGATATGCAATGATATTCATATCCATCCTCTCCATAGCAAGTGCCATGATCGGAAAGAGCAATCACCAGCGTATTTCCCCGCTTCTGAAAGGCCTGAAATAAACGGGGTAGCTGACTGTCGACATATTGCAGCGCGGCAGCGTGTGATTCCTTATCATCCTTCATTTTGCCTTCCACATAATGACAGTTCGGATAATGAATAGCAGAAAAATTGATATACATAAAAATCCGTTTGTCCTCCGGATAGTTTTCGAGTTTCTTCAATGCAAAATCAATTTGTTTTTCAGTACTATCGGGTGCCGTGCATCCAAAGGTCGGCAGCCAATAACTTTTAGTAAAGTAACCGGGAAACACACGCCCCAGTTCATTACGCTTGCTGAAGAAGTTCACCCCTCCTATACAAATCGTTTCATAACCTACATTGGCAAGGCTTTGCACAAAAGTTGCTTCCGTAAACGGATAACTTCCCGCAGGCGGAATACGTCCCGTACCAGCTTGCACAGGGAAAAACAACCACTTACGGCTGCGTAGCGAATGAGGTTCCGCCGGAGAAGGCAGAAATCCTGCAAAGATGGCAAAATGAGACGGGTAAGTAAAATTTCCCGGCGCATGTCTTTTTTCCCATTCTCCTCCGTGACTGTTCAGTACCGGTGTTCTTCCTGCCTCTTCTTCCTCCTTGCTGACATCATAACGCAAGGTATCAAAGCAAAGCATCAATATATCATGAGTACCCACCACCTGATTCATATCCAGATTCGGATTTTGGGTCTGTTCGCCAGCCGGCAGTTCATCTATTTGCATGGTTATATCTCTTTTTTATGTTTTTTATCTGTTGAATATAAATAGAATTATGAGCAAACATATCCTGATACACATGATCTCCCTGTCCGTTGACTTCTATTATATAAGGAATATCTGTTCCTCTCTCTATCAGTACATCCACTCCGGCATATTGCAAATCCAAAGATTGAACCGCTTCCTGACACTGAAAATAGATTTGTTGCCGCACTACTTCCGGCAAAGACAATTCGTTCCACCAATGTGCCTTATTGTTCAGATGCAGATTGGTTATGCTTCCTTTACTGCATCTCACAACGATATAATCAATTTCAGATTCCCGGCACACTACCCGGAGATCATAATTCTCTCCCTGCAACTGCTCTTTAGGAATCCATTCTTCTAAAATAGCTTCTGTTTGCATCACCGCTTCCGCCAACGGGATCATCTCTTTTTCCGTACTCAAACGGTGGATACGTTTGGTGTTATGAATGACTCCATCCACTTGTTGCAAGGTAGTATAGACTACCCATTTATTCCGGTTGGGTTGATAGCGAACAGCCATAATGCCTCCCGCCCCCGAACCGTAACGGGGTTTCAAAAAGCATCCTCTACCGCAACCGGCAAGAAGCTCTCTCAACTCATCAAAAGAATGGGGAGAAGGTAACATCGGAGTCACTTTCAAACCTCTGTCCATCAGCACTTGTTTAGTCTCCTTTTTATCAAGAGCACGTAACAAAGCATGGGGAGTATTCAAAAAGGACACGTCATCAGATAGCCTCATCTCGCCCAAACGTTGCAGTGTTTCCTTATATGCCTGATTCAACAGCGCATATTTCTGGAAATCCGTTTCATCGCTTACACAAGGTTCCAGTTTGATAACTGCCTGCCGTAATTGCGGCAAGCAGTTAAAAAGTTCCCCGTAAGTCATAAAACGAACTTCCGTCTGCAAGTGTTTGCCTGCTTCAATAAAGTATTCTATACGTTTGGACAGAGAGTTGCTGACAACGATTATCTGCATCTCCTATTCTGTAATCATCGGGTAATACCACAATTCACCATCATATTCATCCACCTCTTCAGTTTCAGCAATATCTATTTTCATAGGAAGATTCTGCAGCTGTTTCTTCATATCCTTGCTCAAATAATTGTAGCGCATATTGATAAACTTCAAATGAGCGATCTTATCCATATTATCCAGCAATAATTGGGCACCTTCATCTTTGAGAGTACCGGCCGAAACATCCATTGTTTCAAGTTGGGGAAGAATATCCGACTCCAGGAACATTTCTACAATCTTGTCCTGTTCTTCAGAATTGACGATCCCCAGATAAGTCAGCTTCGGGAAACGTTCTTTGGAGAACAACGGACGGAATATCTCAATATCAGCTTCAAATCCATAATCTTCCACACCAACATATAGAATCAGTTTTTCCAGATTGGGGAAATCAGAACCAAGAATATCTTCTACCACTTCAGTAGGCAGGCCACCACTGATAATTTCCAGTGACCGCAACTCCGGCCGTGAAGTCTTTCCCAAACGCAGATTATTGGTTCCTTTGATTTTCAGATCTTTCAATTTAGGCATGGCATCGAGCAGCGGACTAATATCAGCTTGTTCAATCCATGAAATCTCCTGTTCTTCCTGCTCAATATCTCCCCAGAACAAGCCTTCTATTTGTGCGAACTTCTCCTTATTTTCAATCATTCCCTGTAATAAGGCAGAACAGTCGCCACCCTCATAATCCCAACAACCGATTGTTATTTGTTTATATTCAGAGAGATGTTTATCTTTCAATATCTTATCCAGAAGATTCACATTGTTTTCATACTCATCATAACTCAAAGTATATTTCTTGGCTTCCACTTTCATTTCACGTGCAGTTTCTTCAGCAGTTTCTACATACCCTTTTTTGGTCTTTTCCGCAATCAGTTTGCTGGCTGCTTTTTCAGCTTCTTCAGTCGTTGCGTAGTTTTTCACTTGTGTTTGTCCGTCGGTCCCCAACTTACCATAATTTACAGTAACATCTGTTCCGACTACCTCTATGCTCCAGAATTTCTGCGATTTAAAATCTTGAAAAACGAATACTCTCTTCATAATACAGTTTTTAATGGTTGATATTTGCACACTCAACACAGAACGCGCATGAACAATACCTGCAAAAATAACCATTTTATGTAATGTACAAAGAAATCTGTTTACTAAACTTTCAGAGTATTCAAAAATACAACCCAAGATATGCAACAAAGGCTGCCTTTTGGGGCAGCCTTCATTATTCTATTTCTGTAATATATCAGTTTAATCTTCAATAGTACATATACTTACACGGTTCCAATCCGGTTCAGTAAACATATCGCCTACACCCTGACCTTCAGCAGTGATACGAGATGCACTGATTTTATACTTGTTGACCAAGATCGTTTTTACAGCTTCTGCACGTGCTGCGGCAATTCTGGCATTCACTTCAACACTACCTTCCGGAGAAGCGTATCCCTTAATAACCACTTTAGAATCAGCATATTTCTTCAGGTAAGAAGCTACACGTTCCACATTAGGAAGTTGTGAAGCGTCAACTGACGATTTACCTTGTCTGAAAGTAATGATAGATTCGGGTACACGGGCGGTTTTCACTACAGTCTCCACCGGAACCACTTTTGTGCGGCATGCTTCAAGTTCTTCCTGCAATCCGTTGATACGTTGGTTTGCATTGCTGATCTCACCATCTTTGTTGTTTACATCTGCACGAAGTGCATTGATTGAAGAGTTCAGTCCGTCAATTTCGGCTTGATTATATACTCTCACTTTGGCAAAATGATGTGTTCCGTTACTTGTCTTAAAGTGATATGTCAATCCGGCTGTCAACTCAAAACCTGCGTTATTAGCATTGAAACGGCTCTTTGTTTCAGGGTAAGTACCTTGCATATCATACACAATGGCAGGTTTGATTCCTAATGTCCATGCTTTACTTTCACCCAAGTTGAAATTGAAATTCAATCCCAAACGCGTAGACCAGGAGTTCTGATCGCCATCGCCATTCACATAATAATGTAACCAACCCATTCCGGCCACAGCTTCCACTTCAAACAAACGAGGTTCGCCCGTGTAACTTGCAAATAGATTCATCAAATTGACTTTACCCAATACGCTGACATCCGAAGCATCGAAAGCCGTTTTACTGGATGTGGTATTGATATATCCCATTCCTTGGAATCCCAAACCGAAGATAGGAGTTAATTGCTTTGAGACTCCCACTCCAAAAGCGGGACGCATACCTTTAAAGAAAGCACTGTGAGTAAGGGGAGTGACTCCACCGGCATTTACTCCGACAGACCAATTATCTGTAAGTTTGGTACCTTCTACAACTGATTGGGCATTTGCTGCTGTAAAGCCACCCAATATAAAAGCTAATAAAATAATAGATTTTCTCATATTCATAAGTTTTTAAATGTAATGTTTTATCTGCTAAATCATTAGAAATGTATTGTATGTTCATGTCTAACTTTCTAGTTCATTTTTTAATTCGTTATTCACTTTAGACAACATATCATACCAAAAATTAGTTCGCAAGCTATGAGCCCTATTAACATCTATTATGCTTTCAGAAAATCTAAAATATGAAGAAGGTTTTCTATCCTGCTTGGTAAATATGGAAAAGCGATTACCTGTGTCTGTTTCATGGGGGTGATGCTTCACCTGCAGAAATGGAACAATTAGCTTTTCATTCGTATTTATGATTTCAGTACCCGCTTCAATCTGTTTAATCCTTCTATCAACCGCTGTCGCGGACATGCAATATTGATACGGATAAACCCTTCACCAGTCTCTCCATACAGACTGCCTTCGTTCACCCAAAGCTTTTCTTTCTTCAACAAGTCTTTTACTATTTCTGCTGACGTTTGATTCAAGACCGAGCAATCTACCCAAACCAGATACGTACCTTCCAACATCATTACGGGAAATTCCGGAAGATATTCATCAAAATAACCTTTTAAATAGATGTAATTCGCAAACAAATAGATTTTAAGTTCTTCCAGCCATTCTTCACCCTCATTGTAAGCAGCCATCAACGCCTCCACTCCGAAAGAATTTACATCACATACTTCATTTATATTAATCGCTTTATCTATCCTCACCCGTACATTTGCATCTGCAGAAATAATATTGGCTATCTGAAGCCCTGCCAGATTGAAAGCCTTGCTAGGCGAAACAAAGGTTACCGAATTCACAAGAAACTCTTCTGATATAGAAGCGAAAGGAGTATATTCATGCCCCAGAAAAACCAATTCACAATGAATTTCATCAGCGATCACAAACACATTATTCCGAATACAAATCTCACCTATCTGCCTTAATTCCTGCTTACTCCATACTCTTCCGACAGGATTATGCGGATTACATAACAACATGAGTTTTATCTTCGGATCGGAAGCTTTCCTCTCCAAATCATCAAAGTCAATCTGATACCCCCTGTTTCTATATACTAAAGGATTGGCAATCATCTCGCACCCGTTATTACGGATAGAGGAGAAAAAACAATTGTATACAGGCGTCTGCACCATCACTTTATCGCTGGGTACTGTCAGTGCTTTAATTGCAGCAGATATTGCCGGCACAACTCCGGTAGTATAAATAATCCATTCTTTTTCTATCCGCCAGGCATGTCGTCGTGCAAACCAGTTGGTTATCGCTTCGTAGTATGCGTCAGGTACGCGTACATATCCGAAAATCCCATGTTCCACCCGCTTCTTCAATGCCTCCACGACGGGGGGAGCCGTACGGAAATCCATATCAGCCACCCACATCGGCAAGACATCCGCATCTGCGGACGAATCCCATTTATAGGAATTCGTACCTCTGCGTGGAATAATTTCATCGAAATTATACTTCATATTTCAATCAAAACAGGTTAGGTCGTCCCAGAGTTTCAATTCACAATTTCCCGGTGCTTTCAGATTTTCATCCAGAATAATTGTGCCGAAGCTTTCGGCAACAATACTCCCTGTACGAGGATTTTTCACACTATGAACCGGACTTTTAATCGTTGCTTTCACGCTACTGTGCTCAAAAGCAAGGTCAGCATCCTCCGCCATCGTACAATTTTCCATCACCAGATCATGTGCGTAACAAAGAGGTTGAGTGCCCGAAATCTTACAATTTACCAAACGCAGGTTTTTAGAATGCCATCCCAGATATTCTCCGTTCAGTTCCGAATCATAGACAGTTACATTTTCCGTATTCCAAAAAGCATCTTTGGAGTTGATGACTGCATTATGGATTTCTACATTCTTGCAATATTGAAACGAATAGTTTCCATTTTGAGCGTAATTTTGTATATGAATATTCTCGCTATGTATAAAAAGATAATCTGCTTTATCAATCTGTACGTTCTTCAGTTCTATATTACGACAATACCAAAACGTTTCCAAGGCATTGGGCAACTGCACATTTTCGAGTTTTACCCCATCCATTTCACGGAACATCTTCGGTGCTTCCACCAAGGTATCCGCCATTTGCAGACTTTGAGAATACCATAGGGCAGCACGAGCTCCTTCTGTAAAAAGACAATTCTTCACAATGAATCCATTGGTGTGCCAGAAAGGATATTTCCCTTCAAAACGGCAGTTTATCGCTATGATATTACTACATTCTTTCAGTGCCGATTCACCGGCATGAATCGTTACATCTTCTAACTGAATGTCATGGGTTGCAAATAGAGGGCGTTCGCCTCCATATTCTTTATTTCTTATTTGTTGCATCATTTTATTTTTTAGTCTGTTATTTCAAAAATTACACATAGTATATCCTATTTATGGTATTGAAATTTATTTCTTCAGATACTCCTTAAAGAAAGCTTCCAGCTTATTAAACGGGATAAGGCTCACACGATCGTAAAGATCGACATGCCCGGCACCGGGTACTATGTACAGTTCTTTAGGTTCGGCAGCCAATCGATAGGCGTCTTCACTAAATTCACGTGAATGGGCATTCTCTCCGGTGATGAAAAGCATAGGCCGGGGTGAAATAGTTTCAATATCTTCGAAAGGATAGAAATTCATAAATTTCACATTGCTTGAGAGCGTAGGGTGTGTAGTGGTCATAGGAGTTACTCCGTCAGGAGTAAATTCTCCTCTCTGCGTACGGTAGAATTCATAAAACTCCCGCTCGATCGGACTGGACGTTTCTGTCAATTGATGTACAGTTCCACTGGTATATTTAGTTTCCCCACCCAAAAATTCTGTATAACGCTGTTCCGCCGCTTCAGCCATAATCTGCTTTCTCTGTTCCAACGTTAATGAGTGATTTAATCCATTACGGTTGGCTGCTCCCATATTATACATACTGATTGTTGCAATGGCCTTGAGACGAGGATCTATTTTCGCTGCACTGATAGCAAAACTTCCGCTCCCACAAATTCCAATTACACCAATAAGATTCCGGTCAACGAACGGACGCGTACCTAAAAAATCAACCGCAGCGCTAAAGTCCTCCGAATAAACCTCCGGCAAAACTGCATTACGCGGCTCGCCTTCACTCTCACCCCAGAAAGACAAATCGATGGACAGTGTAACAAATCCCCTTTCCGCCATTTTCGTTGCATAGAGATTCGCACTCTGCTCCTTAACAGCTCCCATCGGATGCCCTACAATGATTGCAGGATATTTTCCCCCTTCTTTCATACTCTTGGGCAGAAAAAGATTACCCACTACTTTCATCTTATATTGGTTAGAAAAAGATACTTTTTCTACATCCACCCGATCACTTTTATAAAAATTATCAGCATTTGTCTGTGCTGAAGAAAAACTGGTTCCGAGCATCATCATAAATACAGCCGTTAATAATAAAATCCGTTTCATATCTCTTGCGCTTTAATAATTAATAAATTGATTACCTATTTTCGACATTGCAAAAGTACGATGAAAGAAAGAGACCATTTGTAGACGAATTACTGACATTATAACCCCAATTACAGATTGTAGAATATTAAGAAAGAATGTAATTGGACAAATGAATTTAAGAATTACAGAAATTGGCAGTAATGCCGGACGTGTATGGAATGAACTTGAGAAAAGAACATTCGAATTTTCCATACAAGAGTTGTGTCAAAAGCTAACTATGACTTTTGAAGAAGCAGTTTTAGCTATTGGTTGGCAAGAGAAAATAATATTGTTGTAAATAAGAAAGATGGCCGTATTATGCTACTGCATAAATAACCTTATGAATATTTATCGCTCATAATAATAAGGTATTTTCCGCATATATAATCTAGAAATGCTTCCACAAAAATGAAAACGTTTCTTTTTTTAATAACACATCAATACTTTTCCTTATAAAAGTTGAGTTATCCTATTATGGGGAACTGTAATATGGGTAAATTAATCCGTAATTCATATACAAACAGATTTCAAATCCTGCAGTATCTTTGCGGTGTCATAAAGAAATAAGTAAAAACATTATTTAGAAAAACTGTTTGATATGTATTTAGAAAATATTTATTCTCCTGCAGATGTTAAGAAACTGTCGGAAAAAGAGCTAAACGAGTTAGGTGGAGAAATCCGTGCAGCACTCCTGCAAAAATTAAGTGAACATGGCGGGCATTTCGGACCTAATTTCGGAATGGTGGAAGCAACGATTGCTTTACACTATGTATTCAATTCACCCAAAGACAAAATTGTATTTGACGTATCGCACCAGAGTTATGTACACAAGATGCTGACCGGTCGTAAAGATGCGTTCCTTCATCCGGAAAAATACGACAATGTATCAGGTTATACCGAACCGCAAGAAAGTGAACATGACTTCTTCATCATCGGACATACTTCTACTTCTGTCAGCCTGGCCAGCGGATTGGCAAAGGGACGCGACCTTACAGGCGGCAATGAAAATATCATAGCCGTCATAGGGGATGGTTCTTTAAGCGGAGGTGAAGCTTTCGAGGGATTGGATTATGTAGCAGAACTTGGTACTAACATGATTATTATCGTTAATGACAACCAGATGTCTATTGCCGAGAACCACGGAGGATTGTACAAGAATCTGAAAGAATTACGTGACAGTAACGGTCAGTGCGAATGCAACTTCTTCAAGGCAATGGGACTGGATTATATGTATGTAAATGATGGTAATAACGTACAGGCATTGATTGAAGCTTTCTCTAAAGTGAAAGATATTCAGCATCCGATAGTAGTACACATCAATACATTAAAAGGTAAGGGTTATGCACGTGCCGAGCAAGATAAAGAGACTTACCACTGGCGTACTCCATTCAATGTAGAAACCGGAGAAGCAAAAGTGAGTGATGAAGAAGAAGATTACAGCGAGGTAACCGCCCAATACCTGCTGAAAAAGATGAAGGAGGACCCGCGTGTGGTAACAATCACTTCTGGTACTCCCACCGTTCTGGGATTTACTCCGGACCGTCGTCAGGAAGCAGGCAAGCAATTCGTAGATGTAGGCATTGCCGAGGAACACGCAGTAGCTCTTGCTTCGGGTATCGCAGCCAATGGTGGGAAACCCGTTTACGGAGTATATAGTACATTCATCCAACGCTCCTACGATCAACTTTCACAAGACCTTTGTATCAATAACAATCCGGCTGTTTTGTTGGTCTTCTGGGGTACGTTATCCGGAATGAATGATGTGACTCATCTCTGTTTCTTCGATATTCCGCTTATCAGCAATATTCCTAATATGGTTTATCTGGCTCCGACTTGTAAGGAAGAATATATTGCCATGCTGGAATGGAGTATCCGTCAGAATGAACACCCGGTTGCTATCCGCGTGCCGGCAACAGATGTAATCAGTAGCGGAGAACCGGTAGATTCCGATTACAGCATTCTCAATCGTTACAAAGTTACTCATCGCGGTTCGAAAGTGGCCATTGTGGCTTTGGGTTCATTCTATGGATTAGGACAGTCGGTTGCATCACTTCTGAAAGAAAAAAACAATGTCGACGCAACACTCATCAATCCGCGTTACATCACCGGTGTAGACAACGAACTGATGGATGAACTGAAAGCAGATCACGAGTTAGTGATAACATTGGAAGATGGTGTATTGGATGGCGGTTTCGGTGAAAAAATTGCCCGCTACTATGGTGCTACAGACATGAAAGTCCTGAACTATGGAGCTAAAAAGGAATTTGTAGATCGTTTTGATTTACAGGAGTTTCTCCGTGCCAATCACTTGACAGATGAGCAGATTGTAGAAGATATCACAGCACTTATCGGTTAAAATCAAACCCATTCACTATATATTCAACAGGTTGATGTATATTGTCGGTTAAGACAATTACATCAACCTATTTCATTTCGATATGAAGTAACAATCCTTTTCGATAATTCAATGGAGTCTGTCCTGCATTCCTTTTGAAGAACTTACAAAAAGCTGCCGCATCACTAAACCCTAACTTGGAAGCAATCTCACCAACCGTAGATTTTGTAGAACTCAACAAGGTACGCGCTTCCATAACCAACAGTTCGTTTATAATACTATTGATAGTCTTGCCTGTTCCGGCGCGTACAATACGGGCCAGGTACTGCTCACTGATAGCCAGTTTATCCGCATAAAAGCTCACAAAATGTTCTTCCCTGAAATTCCGGGTAACCAATTCATGAAACTCCTGTAAAACGTGGTCTTTACGGCTGACCTCTTTTTTAATAATTGTCTTTCGGGAAAGAAAATCAGCTATATCAAGAAATAAAGCATTGCACGCTGCCTGTATGCGCCGGAAAAGAAAATGATGTTCAATATTCAGCAGGCGCATCAACACTTCCAGTTCCTTACGGATGATTTGGGCTTCGTACTCTGTCAACTGTATCGTATATTGTTTATTCTGCCTCATTGTCGCCAATAAGATAGCCGTTATTTGTGTCAAATAAGAGTCGTCTGTCCGCATGGATTCGGAAAGGGCAAGAGTAATAAACTGAATATCACGGCTTGAGTAAAGATGCTCCGTGAGATAATTTGCTCCATGAATAAGCAGCATATTCGGCTCTATCGCAATAAACTCTCCATTCAGCAGAATCTCCGAACGACCTTCAAGAACGAATATCATATAAAGTTCCCGATTGAAATAACATTCATTTGCCGGATAACTTCTGTCTTTATATTCACTCCTAAAACAGACTACCTCCTCTTTATAATGAGGAAGTTCCGGATGCTCCTTCAACAGCTGCGTATTATCAAATATACGAGATTTTACCATTTACATCTTCTTTTTATGACGTAAAAATACGATTTGTTTCGGATATGACAAAAAGTGTACGGAATTAGATAATCTATTTCAGAGTAAAAAACGGGACCTTTGCATATCCTTTTCAATACATGAAAGGAAAATAAATAAAGGAGGTCAAAAAGGAATGGAAATGAAAGATGTTTTCAAGAGGTATTTAGTATTTGTTATCGGACTTTATTTTTTAGCGGCAAGCATTGTATTGATTATACGCTCGGCACTAGGGACTACTCCCATATCGAGCATCAATTATGTATTAAGCTTGAATAGTCCTTTGTCATTAGGTACTTGCACCTTCATCATCAATATGGTTCTTATCTTGGGACAATTCTGGTTAATCCGAAAAAACAGAACCCAGCAGGATATTATTGAAATTCTTCTTCAAATGCCGTTCTCTTTTATCTTTTCGGCATTCATTGATTTTAATATGATGCTGACAAGTGAACTGCATCCCGCCAATTATGGCATGTCAATCGCTTTATTACTTACAGGATGCATGGTGCAATCTATCGGAGTAGTTCTCGAACTAAAACCGAGAGTAGCCATGATGAGTGCAGAAGCATTCGTGAAATATGCGTCCCGCCA
The DNA here is from genome assembly GCF_002632415.2 of Bacteroides celer. Classification (NCBI taxonomy): domain Bacteria; kingdom Pseudomonadati; phylum Bacteroidota; class Bacteroidia; order Bacteroidales; family Bacteroidaceae; genus Bacteroides; species Bacteroides celer. The sequence continues at coordinate 3,786,292 of NZ_CP178209.1, forward strand.
TTATAACAAGGAGTTCGGAAAGTTCAAAGTCTATTTTGATATTACTTTGGTTACAATGGCCGTAATTCTCTCCCTCTTACTGACACAAGGTATTCAAGGAGTACGTGAGGGGTCACTCATTGCAGCCTGCATAACCGGATATATCGTGAGTTTCCTGAATCAAAAGATAATGACGAGAAAGACCCTCCATAAATTATTACCAGTCTGGAAGTAAATCCTGCGTCAGTTTTAAATAAACACCTTATAAAAAGGTCGCTTCTTTGAAAGAATCAATATCTTTTCAAAGAAGCGACTTTTTATTTCAGATATAATTATACTTGCATTTACTTCTTCTGCTTATCTATTTCTTTCAGAAGTTCATCGACAGCCACTTTTAATTGGGTATCCTCTCCCTTAACGACCGTCTCCGGATCATTAGCAACCTTCACATCCGGTTCCAACTGGGTGTTTTCCAAATAACTGCCATCAGGCAAACGATAGCCGACAATAGGAATACCAAAGACGAGTGAAGGATCTTGTAAAGTTTCCCAAGACACGCTCGTCATTGTACCCGGAACAGGCATACCGACAAGTTTTCCTATATTTTGATGTTTATATACCCATGGAGTTCCATGTGCATTCGAATAGTTGGCTTCACATTGCAGCATAATAGACGGCTTGTTCCAACGACGGCTTGGCATGTCACACGCTTCACGTCCGCGGACTACTTGAGTGAAATATTTCTGACCGCTGAACAGTATTTCAATATCTTCGTGCAAACGACCACCACCGTTGAACCGGGTATCAATCACAATTCCATCACAGTTGTTATATTTTCCCAGAATATCCGAGTAAACGGTACGGAAACTGTCATCTCCCATGGATTGAATATGAACATATCCCAAACGTCCTTTCGACCATTTCTCAACATCTGCCGCCCGCTGTTTCACCCAACGTTTGTATAACAACCCATTCAGCTGACCACTCGTAACCGGCATCACTACTTCTTCCCAACGTTCTTTATTTTGCGGATTGTAGATTGAAATCAAGGTCTTCTTCCCTGCTTTATTATTCAACAGACAAGTGATGTCATGATCGGGAGTTATTTCCTCACCGTTAATCTTTTCAATGATACATCCCGCTTTTACTTTGGTACGCGAATGGTCGAACGGACCTTTCTCGATAATTTCGGCAATCTGCATCCCTTTTCCCTGATAATCCCAGTCGAACAGAAGTCCCAGATTGGAAGTAACATCACCTTTACCTTTGGGAGAATAGCGTCCTCCGGTATGTGAAACATTCAACTCGCCCAACCATTCACTCAACAGTTCTGCAAAGTCATAATTGTTATCAATGTGAGGCAGGAACTTGCGATAAGCATTAGTCATGGCATCCCAGTTTACCCCGTGCATATTGACATTATAAAAACGTTTCTGATGTTGTTTGTACACATGGTCAAACATCGCTTCACGTTCAGCTGCCAAATCCATTTTCATTTCAGCCTGATAACTGATTGATTTCAAAGCATCCGACTTGGCATCCATCTTTTGCATATTGCGGCTTCCCAATAAGAAGATATCTCCTTTTTTATCCAGCATCAGCGATGCCCACCCGGTATTGAGTTTATGCAGACGTTTTGTCTCTTTCTCACGGAGATTCATTTTCCAAAGGTCATATCCATCTTCGAAAGCAGAGAAATAGTAGAGATCCTCCCCATCTTTGGATAGTATGGCACTGCCTAAGTCAGAAGAGTTGGGAGTCAGACGTACGATACGGTCTTCAATGCCGTTAAGTTCGACTACTATATCTTTTTGGTCTACTTTTTCCTCATCCGCCTTCTCTTTATCACTGTCTTTCTTCTTGTTATCATCTTTCTCCTTTGCTTTCTTTTGTTCCTTTTCAAGTTCCTTGAGCAATTCGAAATCTTCCTTGCTCAAACGGTAACGATCATAAGCATCCTGATTGAGGAATACCAACATAACATCCTGTTGAGACCCCCAAGAAGCATGTGCACGCATACCATAACGTTCGGTCTGGAAAAGAATGGCATTTCCATCGAGTACCCAACGCGGAGAACCGCTGATATATCCGCTATTAGTCAGATTGGTTATCGCTCCTCCCTGTGCACTGACAATACCTATATCCGAATAAGGATCGTGACGGTTGCCGATAAATTCAAGAGTAAACCATTTGCCATCCGGCGACCATTCGTAGTCAAATCCACCTCCAGTGTTATACCATGTAGAACCGTCCGTCACCTGACGTACTTTCTTCGTTTTCAAATCGAGTACCATCAAACGATTGCGGTCTTCGATAAAAGCCAGTTCTTTACCATCCGGCGAATATTGCGGATAGGCACGTTCTACCGTTTTGGACGGTAACAAAACTTCCTCCTCAATAAGAGTGGCATTAGGGAAATTAGGGTCTTCCTTACGGCTTATTTTTGCAGTGTAAAGTTGCCAATTACCGGTGCGTTCACTGGCATAAACCAGCGTCCGGTTGTCCGGAGCAAAAGAGACGGAAGCTTCTTTCGCGGGAGTATTTGTGATTTGCTTGGTTGTAGCATAGTCAGTTGAAGTTACAAAAACGTCACCACGCACAATAAAAGCAACCTGTTTGCCATCCGGAGATACGGAAGCGGAAGTGGCTCCCTGTGAGAATTTAAGTGCAGCAACCTGCTCTTCATCGTCACGGACAAGTTCTACTTTTACTTTTTCCGGACGGGCACCGGGTTTCTGGGTATAAAGCTCACCGTCATAGGTATAACACAAAGTTCCTTTATCGCTGACAGACAAGAAACGTACCGGATGAGTCTTAAAAGTAGTGACAGCCTTTACTTCTTGTGGAGTATTCAATGGGAAAGTATACACATTAAAAGAACCTCCATTACGTTCACTCAAAAAATAGACTGTATTACCATCAAGTGCATATACAGGATTACGGTCCTCCCCTCCCCGGTTTGTCAGGTTCGTATGTTTTCCGGTTTGGGTATTGTATAACCAAATATCTCTCGTAATGGATGAAGTGTGATGTTTTCTCCATTCATCCTCAAAACCTTTGCGGTCCTGATAAAGAAAGTTCTTTCCTGCTTTATCAAAACAAACGAGTTCGGCGGGAGTTGCCAATACTTGTTCGGTGCGTCCTCCGTCTACAGAAACTTTGTATAATTCTGTCATTGCTCCCGTAGGAAACAAGGCGCTGTTTGCAGGATCTTGTATGGAAGCGGAGAAAAGGACATACTTTCCATCCGGTGTAAAAGCCGAGGGAATTTCCGATGCGGAATGGTAAGTCAGTCTCCGGGCGACACCTCCGTCGGCAGGCATGATGAACAGGTCGAAATTTCCATTCCGGTCACTGGCAAATGCGATTTGTTTTCCTTCGGGAGACCAGACGGGATTGGCTTCATAAGAGGCTTGTGTGGTAAGTTGAACGGCAGTTCCTCCTTGTGCGGGAACTTTATAAATATCTCCTTTATAACAGAAGACAATCTCGGTCCCATCCGGTGAAATACGTGCATCACGCATCCACAAAGGAGTAATTGCATAGCTGGATAATGCTGATAATACCAGTGCTAACGAAGTTATTAGTTTCTTCATATCAATTTATTATATATTTATTCCGAAAAATCAGTTTGAATTAGTTTTCCCGTGTAATTATAAAATGCTCTGTCACCAAAATCTTTGAAAAAGAAAGCGTATTTATCCACTCCCGTACAATGACAAACGCCAATTTGCCGGGGAAGGTATTCCTGCAAATAATCTGCAATGATCTGATATTTTTGTTTTTCCGCATTATGAATGTGAAAACCTCCGAGAATTAACTTGCAGGGAGATTCAGGAAATGCAGCCCGAACGGTACGCAAGATATTGGTGATCCCCCGGTGAGAACAGGCACTTAACACAGAAACTCCTTCCGGTTCCACTAACACCATTGCCAATTCATCCTGAAAGGTATCCGGTATTTTGCAACCATCTTCTTTCTGAACCCAGAAGCGTTCAAAATGGGTATCCTCCTCATTGATAATATCAATAGATGGAAAAAGAAAGACTCCGGGAAGCAGTTCGGTCTGCTCTGTGATAAAGCGAAAACGGGAAAGATCAAGATTTTGCGTATGCTTCATTCCATTCTCGCGTTCATCCTTGAATTTAGGAAAAAAGATTTCACGTTTACAGACAACGGTTGCCTGTGTATTCAATTCCAGAAAATAACGCAGTCCACCCGTATGGTCACTATGACCGTGGGATAATATTAAATAATCAACTTTTTGTAAATCAATGTGCAACAGACGGGCATTACGGATAAACAAGTCAGATGCTCCCGTATCGAAAAGAATTCTATCCCCTTGGATCTCAATATAGAGAGAAAGACCATGCTCTGCCTGCAATTTACGTCCATAGACACAATTCTCCACAAGAGTCGTTATTTTATAGCTCATGATGTTTAGTTATCAAACAAATAATGTAAAATAAAAAGTTCTGCCACAAAATTATAATAATTCTGTGGCAGAACAAGCAATCTAATCAATTAAAATTCTTGACTTTTCAATCTTTCTGATTGAATCCTTATTTTTATCCTTCAAAAGGTTATACCATTTTTCCCATCTTGTAAGCTTCCTGCATATAGGGAGTATCTTTAATTTCCCCTACCTTCCATGCACCAATTCCATAAACCGTTCCCTTTTCCTGCGGTCCTTCCAGACAATCGAGGAAGCCACGGAAACCATCAATGGTACGTTCCATCATTGCTTTATCGTTTTCCGCAGCCGCAATAATGAAATAAAATTCCTTATTGGTTATTTCCGTATAGCGTGCACAGCAGCGGTCGATCATAATCTTCATCTGTCCGCACATGGTATAAAAATAGACCGGAGTTGCCATCACAATCACATCTGCAGCAATCATCTTCTCTACAATTTCCGCTGCATCATCTTTCTGCGGACAAGGTTTGCCATACATACTGCAAACACTGCACCCCGTACAAGGATGAACTGTTTTGTCTTTCAGAAAAATCTTCTCCACTTCATTACCTGCTTCGAGAGCACCTTTCATAAATTCATCACATAATAACTCAGAATTACCACCTTTACGTGGACTGGATGAAATAATCAAAACCTTTTTAGCCATAACTTTACTTTATTACTTTTTATTTTCAGAATTCTTTCTATCAATGATTCACTTTGCAAAAGTAGGGAAATAAAAGTATATCGAATGTAGATAAATTACAGAGAAAGATACCTAAATTACAGATTCCATGTTTTGCCATTATTTTTATCCAATCCCTTGTACATATTTATTCTACATTCATGATGGCTGTATTATCACAGTTATATATTTCTCCTCGAGCATCAGAGCGTCTCTAGTAACTTTATGAGACGTTCTGCATGTTCCACCGACATAGCTTTCTGCTGTTCAATGAGTTCGGGAGCAGTACGACTACCGTAGCTCACGCCACAAGTATATACACAGCCGCAATACTCCATCTGCGTCAGCCGACAGGTGGCTTTGTAGCAGGGCAGAAATTCGTCGATAGTGTAGCCCATCGCCCCCTCATGGCTATACAGTGCTTCGGGTGCTCCCGTTGTGAAAGAGAGAACGAGTTTCTTGCCTTTGAGCTTGTCTCCGGTACTTCCGTGTGAAAAACCGTGACGGAAAGTCTCTTCCATCCAGCGTTCCAATATGGAGGGTGCGGAGTACCAGAAAAGGGGGAACTGCAACACGATGATGTCTGCCCGGAGCAATTTCTGCTGTTCGGCTTCCACGTCGATTTTGAAGTCGGGATAGAGTTCGTCCAGCTTTACGATTTCGGCTTCCGGCAGCCGTTCATTCAAGGTTTCGAGAATCGTTTTATTGGCTACGGATGCGGCAAGGTCTGTATGGCCGCTGATAATCAATACATTTTTCATATTCATTCTTTTTATTGTTATTTCTTATGTACCTACACCGCCGTCCACTTTATAGTCGGCCCCGGTTACGAAACTGGCTTCGTCGCTTGTCAGAAAAGCGACGACAGCGGCAACCTCTTCGGCTTGTCCCATTCGACCGAGAGGTACGCTTTTAGTTACCATATCTTTGTGGGCTTTCGCGGCTTCGTCCGAAAGTTCGGTCTTGCCGTAGATAGGGGTTTCGATAGGCCCTACGCCGAGTGAATTGACACGCACGCCATCTTTAGCCAACTCTTTTGCCCATGCACGTGTCATGGTATAGACAGCAGCTTTCGAGGCGGCATAGTTTGCCATCGTTGCGATAGGATTGGTTGTCATGGTTGTCGTGACATTCAGGATATTGCCTTTTACTGCTTTTATCATCGGCAGGCAGGCTTGTGTCAGCATGACGACGGCACGCACGTTGATAGCAAATACCTTATCGTATTCGTCGATTTTCATCGTTGCAAACGGGGTGACGGGCGCCCATCCGGCATTATTGACGAGAATATCGAGACGACCGTACCGTTCTCCGATAATCTGGATAATAGATTCTATTCCGGCTTCCACTTCGAGATCGGCAGCAAGAAAGGTTATCTTATCACTATAGGAGGCTGTTTCGGCAAGTGTCGGTTCCGTGCGGCCTACAATCAATACGTTAGCGCCTTCATCGGCCAGACGTTGGGCAATAGCTCTTCCGATACCTGTTCCGGCTCCGGTTACAAGAGCTGTTTTATGATTTAATGATGAATACATATTTCTTATTGATTTTCTTATTTGATTTTGTTGATTTTAATTCTCTATCTCTCCGCCTTGGCTACTGTCTGCTGATGTCCTTCGATAGTCCCCATCTTGGCAATATCCTCGTCCGTGCGATTTCCATGTATAATAATATGACTTAATGCTTCGTTCATAGCAGCATATTCATCAGCCGTAATAGCCACTTCCGCAGCACCCAAATTTTCAAGAATACGGGCATCGCTACGCATACCGGGTATAGGAACAATATGACCGGAATACATCACCCAAGCTAAAGATATTTGTGCGGCGATACAGTGCTTCTCTTCTGCATAGCGATTGATAAGATCGAGCAGGACTTGATTGGCACGCATATTTTCTTCGGAATAACGAGTAATCACACGCCTTACATCATCTCCCTTAAATTCATGCGCAGAGTGGTATTTACCGCTTAAAAAACCTCCTGCCATAGGTGAATAAGCAACAAAGCCGATGCCTTCAGCCTTGCAATAAGGAATGACGTCCGCCTCCCACTTGCGTTCCATCAGCGAGTATTCGCTCTGTACGGCTGTTATAGGCGTAACGGCATGTGCCGCCTTGAGTTGTTCGAGGGTAGGCTCGGATTGTCCCCATGCACGGATTTTTCCTTCCTTAATCAATTCCCCCATCCAATAGGCAACCTCTGCGGGATCATTCTCTTTGGGCACACGGTGTTCCGTGTAAAGGTCGATATAGTCGGTTTGCAAACGTCGTAAAGAACCTTCGACGGCTTGTCGGATGCCGATACGACTGAGTTTGCCTTCCGGATTCTCTTGTCCGGGCAGGACAGCCGGAGTGAATTTTGTAGAGATTGTTATTTCATGGCGGAAAGGCTTTAATGCTTTTCCTACGAGTTCTTCATTCTTATAACAACTGTATATTTCTGCTGTATCGAAGAAGGTACAGCCTTCGTCATAGGCTTTACGGATAAGACGAATAGATTCTTCTTCACTCGGACAAGTCCCGTAACCATGCGTGAACCCCATACAGCCAAGACCGACAGCAGAGATTTCCAATGTTCCGAATTTTCTTGTTTTCATCATTCTGTATCTTTTACTTGTTTATCTTACGAGTTTTATGCCCCAATCCATATTCCCGGTAGCACTAAGCGCGGCTACCCAAAACGCACCGAGCATTTCAGTGTAGCGGGACATACTGATATTTCCTAAGTCAAGGGTATCCTCCCAGCCGAAATCCTTTAATAAAACCGCTACTTCAGCTTTCGCGTCAGCATCGTTACCGCAATAGAAGCCCGTAATGGCTTCCGGTAGTTGCTTCGGATGAACCATCAAATGATTGCAGAGATAGTTCAGTGTTTTTACGACTTTTGCGTCCGGCAGAATTTTTTGGGCTTCTTCTCCCAAGCTGGTTGTTCCGCTCCATCTCGAATCGAGCGAGATATGTCCGTCTTTGTAGATGTATGGATTTGCCAAGTCGATCAACAGTTTCCCGTTCAGATTTTCTTTTCCGGCAGCGTTTAGAGCTTCGAGCGAGTGGATGCCCTGCACGCAGTTGAATACTCTTTCACCGAATCGTGCAGCATCGGCAAAAGTGCCGTGAGAAGCCCGCTCGCCATTAGTTTTCGCCCAGTTCGCAGCTTTTTCGTTGGTGGCATTACGCGCCCCCATCATAACTTCGTGACCGAGTTCGGTCAATTTCGTGGCGATGGCGTGAGCCACATCGCCTGTTCCTAAGATTCCGTATTTCATACTTTCATTTTTTATTGTTCGGGTTAAATTGCTTGTCGTAATTCAGAAGGAATTTTACGAGTTCGGGATTACGGTGCGACCAGCGGAAGTCGGCCGGTTTGTCGAGCGGACGGATGCTTTCCATATCTTCCGGTGTGAGTGCAAAATCGAATACATCCAGATTTTGTTTCATTCGCTCAATGCGCGTGCTTTTCGGAATGGCAATGATGCCGCGTTGCACCAAATAACGCAGAGCGACTTGCTGTACCGTTTTATCGTATCGCTCGGCTAAGGCCGTCAGTACGGGATTGGTCAGAAGGTCGGGATCGCCTTGTGCCAGCGGCGCCCAAGCCATGATACGTGTATCATAAGGATTCATTTCGGCTTCAGCGTCCCACTGCTGACTGAATACATTGGTTTTCAGCTGATTTATGGCGGGTTTGATTTCGGCACATTCAGCCATGTCCACGAAGCGGTCGGGATAGAAGTTCGAGAGTCCGATAGCACGGACTTTTCCGGCCTTTAATGCTTTCTCCATAGCCCGCCATGTTCCCGGATAGTCGCTAAACGGCTGGTGGATAAGAAGCAGGTCGATGTAATCGGTGCGTAACTTACGGAGCGATTCGTCGATGCTGCGGGTTGCCTTTTCCTCGCCCGCATTGGTAATCCACACCTTTGTCGTGAGAAAAAGTTCATCACGGGACACACCGCATTTGGCGATGGCATTACCCACGCCCTCTTCGTTATAATAAGCCTGCGCCGTATCTATCAACCGATAACCTACGCTGATGGCATTGAGTACACAACGCTCGCACTCTTCGGGCGATACCTGAAAAACACCATATCCTAATATCGGCATTTTAATGCCGTTGTTCAATTTTACAGTCTGCATATAATTCTATTTTAAGGGTTCATATTCTATTTGAGCAATATCGGCGCTCTGCATATCGAAAGCCTCTTCCGCTTTTTCCGCAATGTCGATGTGTGTCCGACTCCGGAGCAATACGTCGAAAGCGGCCTTGTCTTTAAGATCGACGACCATCATCACGGCATCGGGACGTCCAAACAGTCCGCGTGTACGACCGACCGTGATGTCTTCAATAACCGTTTCTATCTCTTTCATGGCACGCATTTCAGCCATCTTTTGTTCTACCACGTCATCGGAAATTCCTTCCTTGACGTTGATGATAAATATATGACGTAACATATTTCTTTTTTATAAATTATTCGTGTATGCGATGTAACCCGATACCTTTTACCGTAGGTAAGTCCATATCGTCGTAGATGGGGCTTTTTCCTGTCTCCAGCAGGGCGATAGTATCCATTTCCTCTTTGGACAGCGTAAAATCGAGGATATTGAAGTTCTCGATCATCCGTTCCTTGTGTACGGATTTCGGGATAACCACGATGTCACGTTGATTCAGCCAGCGAAGAATCACGGCCCCGACGCCCTTATCGTGTCGCTCTGCTATCGCTTTCAATGTGGGATGATTGAATATGTCATTCTGCCCTTCGGCAAAAGGCGCCCAGGCCTCGTGTTGGATACCTTCCTGCTGTAAGAAGGCATTGGCAGCCTGCTGCTGGAAAAACGGATGTGTTTCAAGCTGGTTTACGACAGGTTTTATTTCGTTATGTAAGAAAAGGTCTTGCAGACGTTCGTTGGAGAAACTCGTAACCCCAATAGCCCGGATACGTCCCTCTTTATAGAGCCGCTCCATAGCCCGCCATGCGGCATAGTAATTCCCGTATGGTTTGTGCATCAAATAGAGGTCAAGGTAATCCAATCCGAGCTTTCTCATCGAGAGGTCGAAAGCCCGTAGAGCATCGTCGTATTCGTAGTCTTGCACCCACAATTTGGTGGTTATGAAAAACTCCTCTCGTTTAATGCCGCTTTGCCGAATGGCGTTTCCCAACTGCTCCTCATTGAAATAGGCCGCAGCCGTATCGAATTTCCGATAACCGACCCCAATGGCATCGAGCACCACACGTTCCGTTTCGTTTTCAGGAATCTGAAAGACACCAAACCCGATGGCAGGCATCATTACACCATTGCTTAATCTTACATTTTTCATATCCTTTATGTTTTTTAATTCTGATGCAAAATTACAGAATGCCTATCATTTTATCGTTGCATTATTCGGGGAGGAATTTTCACTATTCGTGGTTTTTCGTTATTTTTGCAGGAAATGAAAGAATAAATGAAACATACAGACTTCGATGGGATTATTTTTGCTGATACATTGCAGGAGTTTAATACCTTACGATATGCAGGAAGAGTAATCCATATTCTTTGCAGCGGAGGAAATATGGGTTTCACATTTCAAGATACCCGTTATAACATCGCGGCCGGGGATTATGTAATTCTACCCAACGCCACGCTCGCATCGGAATTTTCGGATTCCGAAGACTTTCAAGGCATCCTGATGAACCTTTCGGATGCGTTCGTTTCCTCAATTGCCATCCGCAGCAATTACGGTATTATCGGGTATCTGTCGCTTTTACAGAATCCGGTTATGAAACTTTCTGCCCATGATTTTCAAGTATGTGAGCAGGCGATGCATTGTATTCGACAGCGTTTAGCAGACAAAGAGCATCTGTTTTGGGAGGAGTTGATGGGAAGTCTGCTTACGGCACATATTCTCGACCTTTATGATATTCATGCACGCAGTCAGAATAACGTGCAAGTATCGGAACATATAACTTCGTTGCTACGAAAATTCATAGAACTATTATATAACGGCGAGTATATCCAAAACCGTGATCTTGATTTTTATGCTTCTCAACTTTGCATAACGCCTCATTATCTGTCGGAGATATGCAAAAAGGTAAGTGGCAAACCTGCGACTTATTGGATTGACCGCTTTACACTTCAAGAAATCACCCGTCTGCTGCGGCAAAAAGAGCTTTCCTTGACAGCAATTGCAGAACGGTTGAATTTTTCCTCTGTCTCTTATTTTAGCCGCTATGTGCAGAAGAAAATAAAAGTAACTCCGTCAGAGTATCGGAATGATACATCTATTTGATAATACTTTCTTACGTCCATTTGCCCTTATTCTCATTTTTTATCCCTATCTTTGTTCAGGATACGAACAATATAATACTAATGAAGAAAATACTACTGACCGACTCACATAAAGAAAAGCTGTTTCAAATCCCTCTCTTCCGGGACTTACCTCTGAACATCAAACTTTCTTTGCTTGAAAAGCTGGAATTTGTAGTCTATGCAGCAGAAAAAAAAGAGATCGTTGTAACACAAGGTACTCCATGCAATAAACTATATGTATTATTGGAAGGCAAACTACGCACAGACATTATAGACGGACTTGGAAACGAGGTGATGATTGAATATATTATCGCTCCACGTACCTTTGCCACTCCGCACCTCTTCAGTTCAAACAATACATTGCCCGCCACTTTTACCGCTCTCGAAAACAGTGTGGTATTGATGGCAACCAAGGAATCGACCTTTAAGGTTATCAGTCAGGATCCACAGGTTCTTCATAATTTTCTTTGCATCGCCGGTAATTGTAATATCTGCACAGTGTCCCGTCTGAAACCTCTTTCACGTAAAACAGTGCGGGAAAGATTTATTGTTTATCTATATGAACATAAGAAAAAAGATTCATTGGTGGTAGATATCATGCATACTCAATCCCAACTCGCCGAATACTTAAATGTGTCACGTCCCGCTCTATCTAAGGAAATCAATAAGATGATTAAAGAAGGACTTGTCACTATGGAAGGAAAACGAATAGAGATTTTAGATCAAATAACTTTAGAGAAATATCTGTAATAATCTATTCCATAACAATAAAGATAATTATCAGGGAAGTCTCTAAAACAAAAAATCATCCCTACTGCAATATGTGTAGTAAGGATGATTTTATAAACTCAAAACTTTTCAAAAATTCGGGGTACTTGCAAAAACCTGTGTTTAGCCAAATATCTTTGAGAGTCTGAATAAGAAGAACTTTACATCTATAACCCCATGTAGTTGTGCTCGAAACTGCTTGATCTTTGAATTAAGAGATTCAGCAGACGCATTGGTAGACCGATTGATGAAGTAGTTGAGAATCTCTCCCTGCCGTTCATAGATGGTTGCTGCAACAGTGTTGAAGTTTTCGTCTCCGAACTCTCCGACTTTTGCATACCATTGGGCGAGGCTTTTCTTCCCGCTTTCCCTTGTGGCGTTTTTGTTATTGAAAATCATGCGCAAAGAGTGCGAGATTGAATATGCGGTCTTCATATCAGGATAGAGTTCAAACAGCAGCCTTGCACGGATTTTCTGAGTCGCTGTCCATTTATCTGCCGATGTCATCAGCAAATAGCGTGAGCGCGTCAGGAGTTCACAGACGGTATCTCCGTTTGACAGCCTCACAGGCTCGTACTTCTCATTCTTGCGGTTAGGCTTCCGTCCTTGTTTTCCTTTCCGTTTGCCTCCATTCTTCTCAAGACGTCTCTTTCGTGCCTCGGCATTCTTCTTGTTACGGAGCTTGTGCTGCTCGCGCGCTTCCACTTCGGTACGTTGGGCCTCGCGCCTGTGCCTGATACGCACTTGCTGCATGGCATCGTAGCAGTCCTTCTGGACATGGAAGCGGTCGATGGTTATCGTGGCATACGGGAAGCACTGCTTTACTATGGAATGCATGCTCTCGGAGAAGTCCATCGTTACCTCCAGCACCTTAGCCCTCTCGTACCAAAGGATGCGCATCAACGCCTTTACGACATCCTCGACCTTTGTCCCCTTGATAATGGCCACGATAGCTCCCTTGCCGCCATGGGCAGCCTTGTTGGAGATTATTGTATAAAGTTCACCGTCAGAGAGCGCTGTCTCGTCAATGCTCAGTTGTGGCCCTATGTTCTTATAGAAGACAAGCCAGTCCTCCGCATGTGACAATTCTTTCCAGGTGCGGTAACCGCTGAGGAAATCCTTGTAGGCACGTTCGAACTCGTCAGCCTTGATGTGATACGGTTTCTGGAGTGATCTGGCTGTAATCGGGGATGTATCCAAGGAATTCTTTTAAAAAAGCGGCAAACTCCTTAGTGTGCCGTGTTCCTTTTGCTGTCAACTCCCAATCTCTGCTATACGTCCTGCCCAAACCGTCCTTCCAACGGCGACGGCATACGTGCAGAACGGTACGGTGCTCGTTGAGAGGAAAGTGGTTGATGCATGATTCCGGGTAGAAACCGTTGGGAGACAGCTCTGTGTGACCATCCGGCTGAAGGTTCTTCTCGTGAAGATACAGATGGAGAATCTTCTCCACGCCACGTTCTTCTTCCTTAACATCGGTAAGGTCAAAATATTCGTTGAACTCCGAAGGGAGTATGTAGCTTAATAGCTTTACTAATGGATTCTCTGACATTGCTATATGATTGCAAAACAAAGGTACTACAAAGATTTTTTATAGCAAAAAATAACAAACGAAAACACAGGTTTTTACACGTGCCCCAAAAATCTCTCTCTATTTAATTCTTATTATTTCCTTGGATTTACCACTTTACAAACAATATTTTCGGATTGATATTCAATGATACCCAACCCCAGTCCTGCCAGCTTTTATGATTGCCCGTTTTCACAGCATCCATTGTCTTCGTGCCACGCATAAAAGAATATCCGGCAGAGAGTTTCACATCTTTCATGATTGACCAGTTAATCTGATAATCAACTTCCGAACCTAATGATTTCTTTAAATCCTGAACTTTAACTGCTGTACTAAAGTAATGGTAATTAAGTTCCATATCTACCTTGTCAGATAGACGGAAACGACCTCCGATACGAGCATCCATCAATCCCGGTGCATAACCGTTTGCAAATGTAGAAGCATAAAAATAATCCATTGCTCCATAGAATTTATGATGGGTTCCATAAAGAGGATCAAAAGCCTTATACTTACCGCCATTTCCTTTATCACCGCTTAAATAATCAAAACTAGCCACGGCTCCCCATGTCTGATTAAACGTATAGGCGGCTTGTATGCTTCCCATCAAAGCTGAAACTTTCTCCGCAGCTTTATTCTTACCCATCTGATAGTAGAAAGCACCATCCAGATTCCAGTTACTATTCTTATAAGTGAGGTAAGTACCCATTGTTTGTAAATAGCGGGTATGAGAATCATCCGTGGCTTTATCACCCGTTTCCAATCCCAGATTCATAAACAATAAAGAAGCTCCAAACGGAACATTGTCCGCTTTATAATGATACCAGACGGTTTGCATATTCTTATAAGGCTGTCCGGTAGAAGAATCATAGTAAGTACCTCCACTTGTTCTATTGTCATTATTCTGGTTAAAAGCAAGAATCAGATGGACTTCATTATTTTTGTTGGCATATCCCAGCTTCAATGCATCGTGGTAACGGCCCGCTACATTCCAATCCAGTCCTCCCAAAATACGTTCATCATCATAAATCAATGACTGACGTCCCAGTTGAGCAAAGAACCCTTCACCAAAGTTCAGTTTCGCCCAAGCCTCATTCAACATAAAACGCCCATTCTTCTCAATCTGCGGGTCTTGTCCCCAAACACCGACATGCTGTGCCGACATCTTTAGTTCCAGATCCGAACGTTTATAATCCATCGAGAGGCGTGCACGGTTATTGATGAAAGATGTGGGAGCTACCCCTTCATCCCGTGGAGTCAGTGCACCATTCCGATACTCCGCACGAGGTCTGATTTGCATAGACATCGTAAATTCATTCTCTTTCTCCGTGTTTTGTGTATATGCCATGCTTGGCAATAGCATAAGCAAGAATGACCAATAAAGTGTTTTCATTGATATTGAAGTTTAAGTGATTCGATATTTCAATTTAAATTATAAGTATGCACACTGACTCCCTGTGCGGCCGGAAGGTAATTGATTCCATACCAGCACATTTGCAACAGGACAAATGATACTAACAGAATAATCAATGCAGGACGTGCCTTCAATGGCTTGCCTAATCTGAAATGGATATACACCAGATAAGCGAACCAGGTAGCTGCCGCCCAAGTCTCTTTCGGGTCCCAAGCCCAGTAATGTCCCCAGGCTTCTTTTGCCCAGATAGCTCCGGTAAGCATACCTAATGTCATAAATGCCAGACCTACATAGGTGAGGTTGTCACACAAATCCATTTCTTTCCGTTCAATCTCCTTCTTTTTGAACCAAAGCAGATAGACAGCCATCACCGTCGCCGCTCCCAACATAGCATAAGCAAACATATACACAATGACATGAGGGGCAAACCACGGACTTTGCAAAGCAGGCATCAACGTCTTATTGTGAATCTCCGGTTTGAAGATATTGATACAGATAAAGACCAATGAAAGGATGCAACTGAAACTTAAAATCCATTTATACTTCCAGCGTGCATAGGTTATCAATCCTGCCAACGGAAGGAAGAAAGAATACCACAGCCGTGTCTCTCCCATTGTCCGCATCGGAGGACGTTCTAATGAAATCCACATTCCGATAATGAAACTGAAGAAAATAGCCAGACCTAAGAAAGTAAATCCATAAGCCCATCCCGGTTTTGTACCTTTCCAGGCAGCAAAAGCTCCCAAAGCCCAACAAACCAGTGCAGCTATTGCAAATAGTATAAAGTATTCCCAACTCATGCTTTGTCCTCCTCTTTCCTCTTTTGTGCGCTGACAAACAGACAGATGGCTCCTGCCATCATCATTATTATTCCTGTGTAAACAACCGGCAACCACGGATCGCGAACCAACTCAAAGACACTGACATCGCTCCATCGTCCCTTTGTTTCATCATAACTAAGTTGATAAATTTTCCAACCTTCTATCTCCATCGGACGGTTCACTTCAATAGTTCCTTCCGTGATCGTTCCTTCTTGTGTGTAAATCTTCACTTCCGATGCAAATCGTTGCGGTTCCCGTTCCGGCATTACAATACTGGTTAAAGAATCCAGCCGGATTGCCTTATAGGGAAAAAGAAAACTACCGCAACTTACCCATCCCTCTTTAGTTGTTTGAGTCTTCTGATTGACTGCTTTCAGATAGACAGCATAAGTCGCTCCCATCGAATGAAATTCAGTAAACTTCAAAGTATCTTCGGTAGCCACAGAAGCAGCTATCGGAATAGATTGTTCAATAGTTAGCTGCCAGTCCTGCAAGCTGCCATTTGTCACTCTCTCTTCCAACAATACATGTACAGGAGATTTTTCGGGAAGCGTACGGCCGGTTTCATTATCAATCAACATCAGTTTCGGAGGATATTCGTCGATAGTGAAATCCTTCAGTTCGATAGCCAGCGGAAGTTCAATCAGTTGACCTTTATCATCCGTAGCCCGCCATTCGGCACTTCCCATCCGGGTTGTCATTTTCAACCTTTGCATATCGGCATTTCCCAAAGTGGCTGTTATCAGTGCAATAAACAATCCGATATGATTCAGAAGGAAAGAAATCCTGCTGATCTTCAAAGAAAAACCGGTGCGAAGGATTGTCAGCCCCAAGGCGGTGACCATCCAAAAGTAGAGCAGGA
The DNA here is from genome assembly GCF_002632415.2 of Bacteroides celer. Taxonomy (NCBI): domain Bacteria; kingdom Pseudomonadati; phylum Bacteroidota; class Bacteroidia; order Bacteroidales; family Bacteroidaceae; genus Bacteroides; species Bacteroides celer. The sequence continues at coordinate 3,803,131 of NZ_CP178209.1, forward strand.
CAAAAGGCCAGGAAGAAATCATCTGCGAAAATCCCAGCAGATCAGCCGGAGCATGACCGGAAGGAGCCTGCCGGATCAGTCCCATCACTACCGTCATGCCGACCACCCACAATAGAGACGAGACAGCAGCGGAATAATGACTCAACCATCCGAATAAATAGACACGTTTGCGAAGAAGGTGCATGGCTACCAAAGCAATGATATAAACCACTAACACAATCACATTGACCGGACAGGCAAACAGGTCCCAATGAATGGCTCCCACTGTCATTTGCAGCAATAACCCTATCACCAGTAATCCTGCGCCAATCACCAGCCCTTCTTTATAACTCCATGGTTTGCTCCACATATATAAATTCTCTTATTTCTGTGCCAGACGACCGTTTTCTTTCGCTTTCTCCAACCATGTCGGAACAGTTGTTTTCAGGAATTTCTCCTTAGCCGCTCTTTCAGCATCCATATCCAAGCCGATATATTCCTGTGCTTTTGCCTTTGTTGAAATGTCCGGCATCGGAACATCTCCCGTATATCCATTCTTTGCCAATACTTTAGATACAGCCAGACGGGCTTGCATGGCACGATCCAATCCATGAGAAAGAATTCTCTGAATTTCCTGCGGTGCATGGAATGAACCTCCGTGTGAAGCTACTCCGAAGTCCCAACGCCATTGTGCCTGACGAATCAGTGCGAGCACATCTTTCATCTGTGTTTCTGTAGCACCCTTGTCCCAGGCAAATTTAGCTTCGATATGTGCTTTTGCCAATTCCTGTTCCAGACGGTTACGGATTTCATTCGCTTTACGTTGGCGTTCGTACACATTATTACGTAAAGTCTCTTCACTTTCGCGGTGACAAACCTGACAGGTGCGGTCAATCATAGCCAACGGGCTTTGGATATGGTGATCGCTGAATTTCACACCACCTTCACTCTTATACGGCATGTGACAATCGGCACAAGAAACACCTCTCTGTCCGTGGATACCCATCTGACAAATCTCATAGTCAGGATGCTGCGCTTTCAGAATCGGAGTACGGCTCAATTTATGAATATAATCATAGAAACCGGCCTCATCATAATAAGCCTCCATATCTTCTACCGTAAAACCTTTGTCCCAAGGGAAAGTCAGGTATTTACCATCCCCTTTGAAATAATATTCCACATGACATTGTGCACATACCAATGAACGCATCTCCTGCGGAGTAGCTTTAGTGATGTCTTTACCCTGACGTTGGAAAGCCTCTATCAAAGCGGGACGACTGATATGAAGATTCATTGTTTCGGGATCATGGCAATCGGAGCATCCGATAGGATTCACAATTTCAGCACCCATAGCCCCCCATTTATTGTTATAGAAAGAATCGACACCTAATGCCTCCATCATACGGGGAACATCCGGACTCTTACAAGTCCAACAGGTAGACGGTTGAGGACCTTCGGTCGGGCTCATGGGCGAACCGGTACGCAAAGATGCCGTAATATCCTCAATGGCATGCATGTGTCCCCGTGGAGTGGAATAATCTTTTGAGAAAGCATATCCCGCCCATAGAATCACCATTTCAGGACGTTTTTCCAAAGCATCGACAGCAATATTTCCATTAAATTCACTCTCAAAGTCAGTCTTTGCAGTCTCCGTCCAAGTCTGGTATTCACGGGGAAAGTCATCCTTAAACAGTTCATTTCGTGCTTCAATCCCCTTGATAACGTTTTTACGGTTATTGAAAATGCTGGCAACTTCCGCCCTCCGTTCCATCAACGCAGAAACGCATAATCCCAAAACAAATACAACGACCATTGAACCTCCGAACAACAGCCATCCTTGCCATGATTTTAATTTCTTTTCCATTGTATATCGGTTTTATTATTTTATTACGTATTTCATTTCTTATTTATCTTTCTGATTCACCATCTTCCGGAGCCATTCGGGAACAGGCGATTCCGGAAGAGGAACAATCGCTCTCGGAGTACCGGACAGGGAATTCTTTCCACCATGAGGAACATCACGATGGCAATCCCAGCAAGCCTTCCCCTCTCCTACCTGTGACATCATATAATCGATCTTCCCCGTCTTCACAAATTCCGTATTGAGTTGTGTATGACAGCGGATGCAATTATTCATAATCACTTCGGAACTGGCTTTATGAGCCTGAATGACCTGCGGCTCGCTTTTGGTAAGAAATGCAGCCACGTGTTTCATACCGTCCATACCTTTAAAGGTCCATTTCTTCACAGCATTTTCATGCGGCACATGACAATCATTGCAAGTGGCATTCCGGGCATGTGAACTATGGAACCAGGTTGCATAGTAAGGAGTCATAATGTGACAATTCACGCATGCAGCCGGGTCATCTCCAAGATAGGTATGCGCCCGGAGCATATACATAAACAGTGCTCCTCCACCCACAATAACACCGCCAATGATGACAGCCGCTACCTTCCATTTATAAGAAGGAAAGAGTCGATTTATTATTGGAAACTTCATCATACGAAAAAGTATTTTTCACAAAAGTAAAGGATTGAAAACAAAAAAGGTGTAATAGATATTACACCTTTCGAAAGAAAAAATACTCATTACGTAAAAAAACAGTATATCTATCGTCCTGTAGCCAGCAGATATTCCAGTTTCTTTATCTGATATTGAGAATAGGCATCCACATAGGTATCCCTACTTTGTTGAAACATAGACTGTGCATCCAATAAATCACTCATACTTGTGGTGCCTGCCTTGTAATAATCTTCATTCAATTTCAGATTCTCCGTTGCCTGTTCAATGGACTTCCGGGCAATCAGAATTTGTTTGTAAGCATCATCGACATCATTCCATGCTTTCTGCATCTTAATCATCAACAATTCTCCCGTATCATCCCGTTCATATTCCGCATACTTTAATTGTAACTTCTGCTTTTTAATGGCATGAGAACCACCCCACCAGTTAGATATGGGAATAGAAACGGTGGCAAAAGCAATACCAAAAGGATGAGATTTATCCATCAGGTCATCATACATATATCCTGCGCCAATGGCAATCGTAGGCAGATTCTTTCCGATTGCCAGATTTTTCTGCAGCCGGTTAGCTTCCACATTTTTCTCTAACAGATGATATTCAGGAGTCAGCACTAATGAAGCATGATGGTCCCTGCGAAGTTGTTCGGGAAAAACCGGAATGTCTTCCACCGGAATATCCGTCTCTATTTCAAAGCCGTCGCCTGTTTCACCGATATATTGTGCCAATACCATTTTGCTAAGAGACAACGCATTCTCTAACTTTATCCGGTTGCTGGCTACTTCATTCCTTTTCAGTTCCACCTGAAGCAGTTCGTTTCTTGTGGTCATTCCTGCTTTGACCGCCACTTCTACATCCTGATACAGACGGTCCAGCATTTTCTGCACCCTAGTGAGCGTGGTCAACTTCTCCTGCAAAGTGACTACCTGCCAGTAATATTGTTCCGTGGTATAACTCACTTCATTTTCCGACTGACGCAACTGCCATTTACTCACTTCCACGCTCACCTTCGCCAGTTTGTTGCTATTCACAATCTGTCCGCCTGTAAACAAAGGCTGCGTAGCCGTAATGCTGCCCACAATTCCATTCTTCAACATAGACATTCCCATCCCTGGAGCCAATTCCATTTCAAGCAAACCTTTATTTGCATTAAATCCGGCTCCCGTAGCTCCCACCGTAGGGAAATAACCGGTAAATGCTTCTTTCTTTGTCTGCTCCGCAGCCTTCAAGTCTGTGTGAGCTTTCTTCATTTTTATATTGTGTGCCAATGCCATAGAGCGGCATTGCTCAAGCGTATAAGTCTTTTGCGCACACAAAGGAAACATCATGAATCCGCACAAAACGAAAATCACTATTTTTTTATATTTATCCTGTCTCATTGTCTTTTGTTCTTCATTTAATTATTCCAATTCCAGTTTGGCAGACCGACTGCGTTTCCGCGTTGTTCCGCTCATCATCAACCAGTAACATACCGGCATCACAGTCAGAATAAACACCATTGTAATCAGTGTGCCATAAAAAATAACGGTCCCCATCGGCATCCACAGTCCGCTGCCTCCCAATATCATCGGAATGACTCCCATAGAAGCAGCTGCCGATGTCAGGAAGATAGGGCGCATACGCCGTTGTGCCGAATGATAAATAGCCTGATGCGCTGTCATTCTTTCATTATTCCGAAGCTCTTCGGCATAGTCGATCATAATGATGCCGTTACGTACCAGGATTCCCATCAGGCTGACAATTCCCAACACGCAAGTCACACCAAAGTCGACACCCTGTATCAGAATACCGATAGCCGTACCGAATAGGCAAAGCGTCAGGCACATCAACATCATAACTGCCGTACTGATACGTTTAAAGTGCCAAAGAAGAATGAAGAAAATAATCACAACAGCAATGCAGAGTCCGGCCATGATATTAGGCATCTGCTCTTCATTTTCTTCCAGCTCACCGCCATAAGTCAATGTCACTCCCTCCGGCAAAGATAAACCGGACAACTTCTCCTGCACTTTGGCGGTTGCATTCATCACGTTTATTTCACGGCCTACTTCCGCCATTACAGTAATGGTCCTGATTCCATTGCGGCGTACAATCTGTCCATCGTTCCATACAGGAACAATCTTTGCAATCTGTCGTAAAGGTACAGTCGCCAGTCCGCCGGATGCGGCAATCCGCTCGTCTCCGAGGTCCTGATAGCGGGCAGAGTCTGCCTTGGTGCTTTTCAGCACAATATTGATATCATAATCGCCTTCCCAGGTAGTGGCAACGGGGAAACCACTTCCGTAGCGCATAGCAAGTGCCGTTTCCAATGAAGCGTTCGTTATTCCCAGCCGGATGGATTCATCTTCATCCAGTTCAATCCGGGTAGCCGCCAACGGTTCATTGAAGTTAGTCCGCACCAGTTCCAGTTCCGGCATTGTACGCAGGATCTCCACAATTCTGTCGGCCTCATCCTTCAATACGGAAAGGCTGTCGCCACTGATACGCACTTCCACAGGATTGACCGCCTCACTATATCCTAATTGTTTGAAACGCACTACGGCTTCCGGAAAATAACCCGAATATCGGGGAGTATATTCATCCAGAAGTTCCAGTGTGGCATCTACTCCGGTCGTATTCACGATAAATTGGGCAAAGTTGCTTCCTCCCATTTGTGGTGCATACGAGTTTTGGAAACGGGGTGAAGAAGTACCTTTAAAAGAAGCTACCGATAACACCCGGGAATCCTGACGGAGAATATGCTCCAGGCTATCTGCTACCTGTGTCGTTTTCTCTACTGCCGTGCCGGTTGGCATATAAATCTCTACGGCAAACTGATCCCGCTCTGCGGTAGGCATCAGCTTTTGCGGCAAACTTCCCACCAGCACGATGCCTACAACAACAGAAAGTACCCCTAAACCAATCGTTATCCGTGGATAAGCGAAACATTTATCCAAGAGCCAGTTGTATCCAGTCTGCAAGCTGTCCAAAAAAGAAAATTTCTTCTTTCCGCCCTCCGGGAACTCACTTTTAACAGGCTTCCGGATAAAGTAAAACTGCAGAAAAGGAACCAACAGTTCGGCAACCAGCAATGAAATCATCAGTATCAAGGTAGTAGCCCACGGAAAGCTCATCAGGAAGTCATGCGTCATGCCCGTCATTGTAAACAGGAACGGGAAGAAAGTAATACTGATAGCTAAAGTTGCCGAAAATATGGATTTGAAGAAATGAGTGGCACTCTCAATAGAGGCATGCCAACGGGACATTCCTTCCGATATTTTTTCCAGATAGCTATCGATTATCACAATAGAGTTATCCACAATCATTCCCAATGTAACGATCAGTGCTGCCAATGTTACCGTATTCAATTCAATGCCAAAAGCGTAGAATAAGCCCAGAGAAATAAATATAGTGACGGGGATGGTGGATGCCGCTACCATCGCCACTCTGAACGGCATCAACAGCATTACTACAATAATCACAGCAATAACGGCAATCAACAGTTCTTTCAGAAAAGTGATTACACTGTCGTTCACTACCTTACTTTGGTCGGTAATCTTAAACAGTTGCACGTCCGACGGTAAGGTTTTCTCATATTCCGCCAGCACTTCTTTCACCTCATTACCCATACGGACAATGTTCTTATCCTTCTTCATTTCCACACTAAGAAGCAGGCATTTTTTACCATTGTTCGTAATTACCGATTCCGGTACAGGGTATTCTTTTACAACTCTTGCTATATCTTTCAGGCGAACCGTATTTCCCATCGGATCGGAATAAACAATCATCTCCTGCACATCCCGCAGTGTATTCAGAGATTTAGCAATATAAACGGGAGAGATGTAGTCGTCAGTTTTTATCCGTCCGGCAGTGGTCGTAAACCCTTTTGTAAACAGGGTTATTGCAAGGGTTTGGTCGTTAATTCCGTAATGAGACAGACGGTCACTATCGAGATAGATCGAAATCTGTTCTTGCTGCATACCGTACGTGTTCAGCCGTCCTACACTTTCTATCCTTCTCAATCTGTCTTTCAGCCCGTCCATATAAGTGTTCAGTTCGCGATAGGTTTTGTCTCCGCTCTCCATCGTAACCAGCAAAGCCGACGTATCGCCAAAATCATCCATCACCTGAACAGCCAACACTCCTTGCGGCAATTCACTCTTAAACTGCCCGACTCCATGTTTAAACTTGCTCCAAAACTCATCTTTATTATTCAAGTCATCATTCAACTGTACCTGAATAATCACCATGCCATCCTTACAGGTAGAATGAGTTTTTGCTTTCTTCACCTCTTTATAACTGAATATATAGTTTTCCAAAGGCTTCGCCACCTGCTCTTCCATTTCCGCAGCAGTAGCTCCCGGATACACAGCGGCAACAACTCCCTGCCGGATCGTAAAATCGGGAAACTCATTCTTTTTCATCTCAGACAGTCCGTAGACTCCAAATGCCATCAAACAACAGGTAATCAAAATAATAACCTGCCGGTAATGCATCGCCCACTCAACGACGCTACGCTTCTTTGTCTTCATTTCCTTTTTCATTTTTCCGTTGTAATCCGTGTCTGCACACTTACTTTCTGCTGTCCTTCAACAATCACTTCATCTCCGGAAGTCAGTCCGTTTTTAATCACTACTCCCCGATCGGTCAGTTCTCCTGTCTGCACCATTCTTTTTTCTGCTCTCCCGTGTGTATTCACCCACACAAACGAACGGTTATTTTCATCCAGCTGAACAACCTGAACCGGCAGCACAAATGCCTTCGCTTCTCCCTCCGATTTATTCATATACATCTGACAAATCATACCCGGCATCAATACCTGTTCCGGATTATCTACCAAAACTTTTACTTCATACGAACGGGACAAAGCATTTGCCGCTACTCCTTTCTCAATGATACTGCCTTCAAACACCCGATTATCCAACGCAGGAACCATAATCCGGGCAGTCTGTCCAATCCTGACTTGTGCTATTTCATTCTCGGGTACAGCCACTTTGACTTTCACCTGATGAATAGTGACCAGTTTTACAACCGGCATTCCCGGCATCACATTCTGTCCGGTTTCCACACTCTTTTCTGAAATAATACCGCTAAACAGTGCACACAACCGGCAATCGTCCAGACTCTTTCTGGCAATCTGTTCGGAAGCAGCCGCCTGTTTCAATTTACTCTGTGCCTCCACCCACTGTATTTCAGGCAGACTGCCATTGTCGTGCAACTGTTTCAACCGCTGATAAGCATCTTCGGCTTGAGCAAGCAACGCGGCAGATGCATTATAAGTGTTCTGCAAAGTAGACTCGTCTACCGTAGCAATGATTGCTCCTTTCGCAACCCGCTGACCAACTGTTACCGCTATCTGCCCTATCGTTCCTCCCACCGGGAAACTCAAAGTAGAACCTGTCATTTCTTCGATAGTCCCCGAAAATCCCTGCGTGCCATTCAACGGGATTTCTTCCATCGTCACTACTTTTACCTTCACAGGTTCCATCTCTGTCGTCTCTCCTGTTTGTTTGCATCCCATCAATAGCATGCCGAACACTAATGTTACCCAATAATAGCTCTGTTTCATTTTAGTTTTCATTTTACTGATTACATCATTTTCTTTTTTCGCCTGCGAAGATGTAGATTTTTCGAACAGTTGCAGTGTTCTTTAAAAGCCAGCAAGTGTTCCATTTTTCAAGAAGATATGCCTAATAAGAAAAACAGAACACTATCTCCGCCAAATCGGACGCATCATCTTTGGAAATAATGACCATATTTGCAGAAATAATAAGTAAGAATGGAACAATGGAAATGAAAGAGAGCAATATTATCCATGAGATAAATATGGATAATATCAAAAATGAGGAAGCCTTGGTTGGTCTACTGAATTATATGGACGGAGACATTGCTATTGCAGATGATATCAGGGAACTGCCCTACAATGATAATTCTACCATACAACTGAATATGCTGATTATTATCATGTGTATCAAAGGTAAGTTGCAACTGGATGTCAACAGTAATACGTATGTGGTTCATTCGAACGATCTTTTGTTTTGCCGTCCCAATATTTTATGCAACAATTACATGCTTAGTCCGGATTTTGAAGGAAAAATAGTGGGATTCTCCGAACGCATTCTCCAACATTTCTTTTTCAACAGCAGGAATATCTGGAACAAAGCCTTATATATCAGCAAAAATCCCATTATACATCTGAATGAAGAAAAACAGAACAGTTTTGAACATTACTATGAATTGATTAAACTGAAAGTCAACCAACCGCCACACATCTATCATAAAGAGATTATGCGTTCTCTCCTGCAAGCTGCCCTTTACGAATTGCTGGTGGATTTGGATAAGCTCATATCATCTGACGAAGATAATCTGATGAGACAGGGAGATATTCTATTCAAGAACTTTATGAAATTACTGGAGCAGACTAAAGGAAAAGAACGTTCAGTGGCATACTATGCCAAAGAGCTGTGTGTCACTCCTAAATATTTATCTTATGCCTGTAAAGTTGCCAGTCAGAAAACGGCTTTGAAATGGATACATGACTATACGACGGAAAATATCAGGTATATGTTGAAACACTCCGAGAAATCGATCAAAGAGATCTCTGACGAACTGAATTTCCCCAATATTTCTTTCTTCGGAAAGTATGTGAGAGCCCATTTCGGGATGTCTCCAAGAGAAGTACGGAAGACTTTTTGATATACGACGGTTTCCATATAAAGAAATCCCCTTTCTTTCAGCCTTTCCGACTTACAAGTCAGGCTAAAATAAAGGGGATTTCTCCGTGTTCAGCAAGTTGTCTTATTCATCATGGTGATGGTCTTCGTCTTCCACCTCATTACTCAATTTGATATTGCGTGCGATATAAGATTCGTTACCTGCGGCATCCGTGCAATAAACCATCAAATGATAATCTCCTGCAGTAGCATTGGCCGGTATTACAATATCGTGATGATGAATATGGGCGGTTTTCTGTCCGGACACATCGTAGGATCTGTTGAAACTAAAATCTACTGTTTCCTGTGCAGCCCTGCTATTACCTCCGTGTGAATGGTGGTCGAAATTACTATGAATTTCAATCTTATAGGATTTCAGCATGACATCATCCGACAAATCCATTTCAAAATGAACCCCATGTTCGTTTCCTATCTCCAAAGCCTGACCTTCTTCCGGTTCGTGAAGTTCAATCAGAGGTTTGGTCGTATCACTGGAGTCATCATTATCACAAGAGGAAAACATGAAAGTAACTGTTGCCAAAAGGCTAATCATTGGGAGATAAAATTTATTTTTCATTTCAGTAATTTTTTAAATGGAACTTTGATTAATATCTGGAAGTTACGTCCCGGTTCGGGGATTTCAACTTTCCTGTAAAAACTAAGATGATTGTAATATCGGGTATCGAATATATTCCGGGCGGTCAGGGTTATTTCAATCTCATTGTTTCCACCTATCGGAATATTCAATGAACCACCCAGATGAAAGAGATTTGCTCCGGCTGTACGGTCTTCGTTACGGTCCACTCTATTTTGCCGGGCAATGCTCTGCCATTCTGCATATACCATATACCGATTCTTTTGCCAGGTTAATGTATTACGCATAACAGGAGGTGGCGAGAAACTCAATGGAATATGTTCATCACAATTATAGGTGTAAACGTATTCAGCGGAAATCCGATAATTGAAGTTGCGCAGAAAATCAACATCTACGGTAGCTTCAGTTCCTGCAAATAGCGCTTCTGCTCCGGTATAACGATAGATTTGTCCGGCATGAGGCAATACAGACCACTCTCCGGTAGGACGCAGAAAGATGTAATTGCTGAACCAACTGACAAATGGAGAGACGGAGAAAGAAATTCCCCGGTACTTCAGATGATAAGAAGCGTCCAGTTGCCAGCCTTGTTCGGACTTTAGGTTTGCATCTCCCTGTTCATGGCGGAAAGTGCCGTGATGTACACCGTTGGCAGCCAACTCATTCGCACCGGGCAGGCGGAAACTACGCCCGATATTCACCTTTACCAGATGCTTGTCGGAGGGAGTCCATACCAATCCCAGAGAAAGAGAATAATCACCGTAGTGCTTATTCACAGAGTGACTGTTCCACTTGTAGAAGTCTATCTGTTCCGGATCATAGCCCTGTTTCCGAAGATAATCGGCAAGGTAAGTATCTTCATGCGAAGAGATATTCATATATCCGTAGTCATATCGCACTCCTCCGCTGACGGAAAACACATTGTTGGGTCTGTATGTCGTAAGCCAAAGCATTCCGGTAGTGGAACGGCGATATTCAGGCAGTAAAAATGAATAGCCGGAAATGTCATTCCGTTGATGTTGTCCATCCCACCCCAATGTATGTTCCCACGAAGAAGAACCAATAAAACGAGCTTTCACCGAAGCACTGAAAGTGTTCAGATTAAAAGCAAGTTCCTTGTCGGGGTCTTTCTCCGGTGCGGGTTGCGAACCATAGTGAGTATGGAAAGCACTCCACTCTTCACGGTGATTGTTCTGGAAACCTAAATCGCCTGACAAGATCAGTTTCTCCCATGCATATTGCTGGTGGGTGGTCACTTTCAGGTGATTCACTTTACTGAATGGCAATTCAATATTACGGCTGTCGCCATCATCTTCCACACGTGACGCATCGGGTATGCCATGTGCCCCCGGAAAGAATCCCGTCTTTTGATATACATTACTCACAGCATAATTCGCTTTATAGGCTCTTCGTTGATATTGGGTAAAAAGTCCGATATTGCGTTCAATGCCTGCTGTATTCTTGAGTTTACGCCCATATATGGGAATTCTTTGTGTCAGGTAGACAATAGAATCCGTCGGAATACGATAGTCACCGAAATGTTGTTCCGAATAACGAATATGGGAGTACCAGGCATTCTTCCTGATTCCCAGCATCAGTGATCCTCCGATGGTTCCATTGACTGATTTACCCAGCAGTGTGACATCTCCGAATACACGATTATCAGCAGGAACAGCCGACGGAACAACATCAATCACTCCTCCCATTGCATCACTGCCATAGAGCAGTGAAGAGGGTCCTTTCAATACATTGACTGCTCCGATATTGAAAGCATCCAGTTCTAGTCCGTGATCGGCTCCCCATTGTTGTCCTTCCTGTTTGATTCCGTTTTCCAATACAGCAATCCGGTTGAATCCCATTCCGCGAATCATCGGTTTGGAGAAGCCCGAACCAATATCCATTGCCTGTACTCCGGGAATATTCTCCATCGCCTGCATGAAGTTTCCTGTAAAATGTTTGCGCAAAAAATCCTGATCGGCTACATCAACCGTAAGGGCAGACTTTTTCGCTTGACGTTGCTGGTACGTTTCGGTTACCACAACATCAGGCAAAAGCATGCTCTTGATTGAATCGGATTTCTGTGCATGGACGGATAAGGTTACAAATAGCCCTATTACGCCCGAAATAATTCCGATACGCATCAATTACAATCTTTTATTTAATGTGTAAAATGAATGTAAGGATAGATTGAAAGCCAATCTATCTCCATTGAAAATATGAGTATGTAATCATGCGACCGGAGGCCCGCGTAAATGATGCGAATAAGTTCGTTTGCAAACAACCTTATCCTGGTAAATAATCGGCTCGTAGGGCACGAGCGTCAGTGTGCAATGAAATTCTATCGGTTGAGGTTCAGTAAAGAAAGAAAGGGAGTATTGGCAGATCGCACAATCATCAGATGATTGGTGAGAATGCTTTGCATGGGAACACGACTTTTCATCCTCACTTCCATGATAGTGAAAGGTCTTCACTACAAAGAAGGGAATGAATGTCATGAATAACATCCATGCTATATATACCCTTATATTTTTCTTTTGATACATTCTCCCTCTATTGATTAATAGAATAGCGGGACAAATATAACAGTATGAAAAATAATCAGCAAGTTATACATCTTAATATGTGTTACCGTGAATGACAAAAAACACAAAGCTGTCAGTAACAGCACGAGGATTTTTTAGTTGATTATCATTCTTCCTGTTGCCAGACATAAAACACGGTTCTTCCAGCTCCACGTTTACGAAGAATCCCTTTCTCAATGAAAGTATTCAAATCATCTATTGCTTTCAGCCGGGAAAGTCCGGTCAGGCTACTATATTCCAATCGGGTAATACCACCATTTTTCCTTAGAAATTCCTGTAAAAGCTGTTGGCGTTGCTCCATAGAAAATTCCACTTTTTGAGAAGAGTGTTTGGATTTATCCACACGTTCCAACTCTATTTCACGCTTAATCTTCCTTTTGAACTCTTTGGAAGTACGCAAATGCACATTATCAAAACAGATTGATTCGGCACGAATCTCCCGTTTAGTCATTACTTTATGCGTACATTTCAAAGAGATGCTGAAATGCCCGAGTTCGCCAAGTTCTACGATATATCCCTCTGCTAACGTTTCGGCTAGTTCATCCAATACAACTCCTACTACCGCATCTATCACGTTATAGTTAAAAGTCTGGGAAGAACGAGATACACGTTCCAGAAATTCTTTTTTCGAGTAAGTTCCATTTGGAACGATACGGGCATGCAAAGGCTTTTGTTCTCCGGTACTGTCAGGATCCGGTGTTTCATACAAATCATATTGAGCACTCATAAGTATATCTTTTTATTAGTTCATACATTTATTACTTTCACTACGTATATTTAATCGTCTGTTCATTGAACTTTAATCTTCAGTTCATATAAAAATAATCGTCTGACAGCTGTATCTTTTTCGTCTGACAGTTGTCAGACGGAAAGATAACAGTTGTCAGACGAAAGTTCAACAGCTGTCAGACGATTAATTGATCGCATACAAAGGTATAACTTTATGCGATACGACCTTTAAATCCTAGGAGGAAAAAGACAATTCCTCCCAAGAATTTAATCACCCAACAGTAATTTAGTCACAGCGGCAGTATTCAATGCCCATTCACGAGTATATATCTCGTCCGCTTCCGGAATATCAACTAACTTCAAGCCTTGCGCCTGTGCTTTGACAGCTAACAGTTCACCGACAGTTGTTTTCGCTTCCAGCTTATCCAGATACTTTTCGATGGTCTGTGTATCCAAAGAAAGAATAGTCTGTCCGCCAAAAGGTATTTCCAGCCAAACGATTTCCCGTTCTTTCACTTTCAGAACTCCGAAAACAAGTCCTTTCTGCAAACTTTGGGAAATACGTACTTGATGTTGTACACAAGAAGGGTCGTAAGCTACTCCTGTTCTTTCCGATATCTTCATTGGATAGGCAGAGTTCATCCAACCTACCACCAGATTAGGAGAGATAGTCCCATTGCTATATGCATTGCAAGTGAAAGCGACATATTCCGCACCTACACGGTTCAGTTCATTCAAATCCAGCTCGATATATTCGGCAGTACCTTTCTTATTAGGAATACTTCGGATATCCCCGCTATGTTTAGCGCCAATAGCTTGCAAGTTGAAGAAGGAACAAACTTCTGTTGTGGAAGGCAAAGTGATATGACAACTCAAGTCCATATCAAGATGCTGTGCCGGAAGCCCTTTTCCCCACTGCATAAACAATCGCACTTTATCCCCCTCTACCGGGAAACGCGTTCCCTGCAAAGCACAGGAAGTATCCTGAATTGTTTCACTACGATCGCCGATAGCCAACGGGATATGGAACAACATAGGGTCAATATACATACTTTTGTTTTCACTTTCGGCAGCTGCATTGGCAAAACGGGCAGCTACGACTTCCTTACACAAATCCTGTACATCCTTCACCATCGCTTTTAGCTGATCCTCCATATACAGACCCACCAAATAATGTGGTTCTATCAAAAGAGCATTCCCCCCTAAAGGTTTCACCATTCTCTTATGTCCCGGTTCAAAGTAGTTCTCCGCATACATACCCAAAGTAACTACCAAACGTGCCGGCAACAAATGAACTACTTCTTTAAATGCAGCCAACGTCTCTTCAGCTCCGAACCAAAGCATATTCGCAAATAAAGAACGTGCAAACATACCCGGTCGCTGCTTTAACAAAGCAAATGTCTGTTCCGCATCCGCCTTCAAACGGTTGCGCTCCACTTCTCCTTGCCACACAGTATATGCCTGGCGGTAGAATATATCCATCAATTCCTTCAAATTTCCGAATTCCGGCTTACGGGCATATTCCGCCAGACGCAACGCACGTATCATACGTACCCACATCTCTCTTTTCGGATGCATGATTTCGCAAGCCTTCTCCGGAGCCATTGTCAGGTTGTTCAACCAAAGAGCTACCATTTTACATTCACGACGCGTATATTTCAACTTCAACTCCTCACGCTTCGCTTGAGCTGCCGAACGACTTTTATCCAAAACTCCACATATATGTGTGTTGTTTCTACCTGTTTTACGGATAATAGTCTTAGGCTCTATGATTTGCAGGAATCCGGTTTTCTTATACCACAGATAACGCAATATATCATTCGGAGTAGAGAAATAGATTTGCGCTTCCTGCGCTCTATCCTGTTCCACCAATGTATCTATCACCAACATCAATGTCTCCTTCATTTTGATTTCGACTGCCGGTAACGGAAGTTCGCCAAGCATTATTTTCAAGCTATCCGCTTGTGTGGCATCAAGAGCTGTACGCGATTCAAGCAAGTCACAGAAAAAAGCATTCAGCTCCTTGTCCTGCCAAAGTTCCAGCACTTTCAGTTTACTTCCCTGTCCGAAATATTCCGTAGTAGCCGTTTGGAACAGGGTTCCGCAGAACGGACAACCATTGTATCGTTCCATAGGGAATGTATTATCAGGGATCACGTGTCCGCAAGGTAGTTTAACGCCTTTCTGGCTATTAAACAGGTTAGCGATCCATGTAACCAGATGATCCAAGCGCGTTTCTCCGGTAGGTACATCCCACCCTTTCACCAATGGAGACCAGTTTAGCGTCACGCCTAATGCTTCTTTCATCACCTGAAGAATCATCATCTGTTGAGCCGGATATAACTGATTAATGGCATGCAGCAGTTCTTCGGACAAGCTATATCCTACTTTACGGAGTTGGGCTACCAATGCAATGGTAGTCGAAGTCAACTCTTCCTGCTTTTTCTCTTCTTCTATCAAAGGCAAATAGATTGCATTCTGCCTGATAGACACTTTCAACAAATCTTTATTCATAACTTTGTTTTTTTAAGTAAGGTAATCGGAAGACTGTGAATCAATGGAGCATTCCTGCGGTTTTGAAGTAAGTCTTCCTTGACCTTAGTTGATAAAAAGAGGTAGAACAGGCCGGATTCGAACCAGCGTTATCCACCGTTAAGAAGTAAGCCCCGGTTGACCTCATTTCAGATAATCCCGAAGCTGCTGTCCTACCTCTATATTTATTTTTTGTGGAGCAGGCCGGAGTCGAACCGACGACCGTCACAGGATAGAAGTAAATCTTAATTGACCTTTTTCATCAGGATAATCTCAAGATTATGTATGATGCTCTACCCACTGAGCTACTGCCCCTTTACGAAACAGGAAAACTGATAATCGTATGAGTCAATATCTTAACAGGATGTATGGAAGTAACCCGTACTTGACCTGTTTTCTTGTTTCTTCGACAAAGATAGATGCAGTGGTGCGCAGCCTTTTTGCGCAACTAAAACTTTTTTGCTCTTTTAAAGAAAAAAATAAATTCCAATACCTGCATCGTTTAAATAGAAATCAGCGATTTGCCTTACGATTCTTTACTTCTTCTACAAGTTTTGTAAAGGACTTCTCCTTTTTACGTTTCTCATGTTCGGAAGCTGAAAAGTGCCACGCTTCCCGGCGAAGTTTCAGATAGCTTGCATAAACTTTATAATCTAACACACCGCTATTGACTGCTTCTAAAACAGCACAACCCGGTTCGTTGATATGCTTGCAATCTTTGAAACGGCACGATTCTGCATAGTCAGAGATTTCAAGTACTTCGGCCAGTGAGTCTGGATTGTCGATAACCAAGCCAAATTCACGCACACCCGGAGTATCGATTAAAACACCCGAATCATTCATCAATACCATTTCCCGACGGGTTGATGTATGCCGGCCTTTTCCTGTGGACAGGCTTATATCGGAGGTAAGCAACACCGTTTTTTCACAGAGTGCATTTACCAGAGAACTTTTCCCGACACCCGAAGAACCGACAAACACAACAGTTTCTCCCTCTGATATGGATTCCCGCAACCGGAGAATCGTTTGGGGTTGATGAATGCTCGTAAAAAATACGGGTATCTGATTGGAGATATGATTTATTTGTTCTTCAACACTCTGCCTGTCAAAATCTAAATCGGATTTATTAAGTACCAATACAGGCTTGATGTTTTCTTCTAATACCTGAACCATAAAACGTTCTACTCTGCGGACATTGAAATTATCGTCAAGACTCTGCACAATAAATGCTTTATCGACGTAAGAAGCAATGGCCTGCTTATCGGCAACTGTACCACTTTTCTTGCGATACAATGTCCGCTCACGAGGTAGCATATAGACAATAATCCCTTTATTCTCATCAAATGGTTGAAAAAGCACCCAATCACCCGTACAGGGTAATTCAGCATCAGATTTCCCATACATCATGTTTCCCGTGAGTTCACACTGAAACAATCCGTTTTCGGAAACGACCTCGTAGCAGGTACGATGTACTATGGATATACGTCCATGAGGAAGAGTGCTGTAGAGTGATTCTTGTTTTAGTTGGCTTAGTTTATCATTCCAGCCATACCAGTTTAAATTAAAGTCGAATTTGTGAATTGTTTGATTTTCGTTATTCATGATCTTAATGTATACAGCGTACACGTTACAAAGCACCACGATACTTTTAGCACCCTTGTACGCAAGTTAAAAATTGAAATTATAAAGACATAAAGAGTACTCCCGGAAGGAATCATCCGAGAGCAAACGAAAGGACAATCTGTATCAGAAACACAGATTGTTTACTAAACCAAATCCGATTTATTATTTCTTGTCATGCGACAAAGATAGACTATTTTTATTTAATGGCAAAACGAGCCGTCATTTCATACCGTAGCTTGATAACCCGGTACTGCTCGGTAGCTGCCGCACCCATGCTTACATTGCTCTGCGCTTCGAAAGGAAGATAACGGCTTATGTTATTATCGGCAGGTTCGATGATACGAATCACTTCACCCAACTGCTGCCCCATCGCTTCCACCAGATAAGATGCTTTCTCACGGGCAGCCTTCAGTGCTTCAATCTTACCTTGTTTCCGATACATTGGCAAATCCTTATGTTTGAGTTCTCCGATGCGCATGGACTCAATTCCCCACGTATTGACTGAACGAATAATAGAGTTAATCTGCTCAAAATCCGTAAGCCGGATATCCAATTGCTTACCTATCAGAAACTCCTTTCCTCTCTGACGCCAATAATCTCCTATTTCCTGTGTGCGGATAGCATCATCCGTTATTCCTATTTTGCGCAAACTTTTACGCAAATCTTTCTCTATCATTGCCAATGGCACTTTCGTATGAAAATCTTCTTCTTTTTTTGATTTACCGGTGTATTCTTCTTGCCAATACTCCTTAATCTGAACCAGAAAATGAATCTCATCCGGAACGACTTCTATTTCAGAAGAACCGGTCACTTCAACGTATCGTCCATCACTTTCCTGTGCATTCACAACGATACTCCAAGTAAACAAAACAAAAGCTAATAAACATACCTTTTTCATATCTTCAATCTTAATAGTACAACCTCTTTTACAGAATGCGAATTATCATTTCACAAAGCTATTAAAAAAAACTGTAAAACCGATTTTATCCCAAGAAATCAATCAGGCTTTTTCGATCCATCAAAATAGTATCGCCATTCTTTACCTTACACTTGGAAGATGTTTTGCCGGAAAGTAAAGAAATATACCCTTTTTCAAACAGCAGCTTCAAGCGGGTACTGGAAAGAGGCAGACATCTTTTTATCAATGAGGATAATTTAAGGCTCAAGTCGAAATCACACTTGACTTGGATACTTATGATCTCACTACTCATATTCAGGATGTCTTCTAAAGAGACGGTATTTATCACCTCATATTCAACACTGTCATAATCTAATTGAAGATTATTCCTACTTGCCACTCCGGCAGAAAAGGCATATTGCCAGGCAACTTCCCTGTCATTCATAGAAAAGCTGTGAAAGAGCTTTTTATCAATCAAGTCGGGTTTAGTTCGTGACAACAGAGTCATATTACAAGTGTTATCACATTTCACACATCTATAAATCAGCCAGACATCAATGTTTTTCTTCTGTGCATTCATCCTGAACTTATCACTGCAATAAAAGCGGTCACTATCACAGTGACTGCATTTCTTAATTAATAAGGGGCAATTCTTCACCCTTATCTCCCATGTAAATGTTGTTTCCATAACTATACAAAAGCGATTATCTTTCTTTGTGAATCAATTATATTTCTCCGCAAAGTTGGATAATAGCCATTTGTATAATTCACAAGATATCACAAGACGCCCTGAAATTTATCTGTCAAGCTCATCCATCATCTTTATAATCTGTTCTTTCAACTTATCCAGAAATTGGGTTCTGCTTTTCTTTCTATTCCTGATTTCCAAGAATATACGATAAAAATCACCTATCTCGATATTAAACAGTGTTTCGCAACAAAAAGCAATGTCTTTCAAACTCGTATTTCCATTATTAAAGCATTTACCTGCATACAAGGCGTAGATAAACTCAACCAAAGCAACTTTACTGTCCGTCCATTGCAACAGTTTACTGTCTACAATGGAAGTGAATTTAAGATGAAGTTTCTCTGTCAGCTGCTCTATTTCCTCCGACACATATTCTATCAAGCGATTATTCGCCAGAATTTCTGCAACACTCGAATCATGCAAGGTGGTAAAAGAAATATCTCTATCCAGTAGATGACAATGTATATCAGAAAGAATATCATAATTCTCCCGAATAAAATAGCGGTTATCAAGCTCTGTTCGACCGGCACGGTAATATTCATAAAAGTCATTATTCAAAAATGATTTTTGCAGGTTCTCCAATTCAATCTTCAGATATCTGCATTGGGATGACAGAGATTTGTCGATACGATTCTTTTCAATCTGATACAAACGGACATAAAACATCAACAGACCGGAAATCTGCGGTTTCGATACTTTAAAGAAAAGAATCTCTTCTTCAGCACTTCGAAACTGATATCCGGCAACAGCTATTTTCAGCGAGGTCAGTGAAACCTGTACGACACCAATGATCTGCCTGATTCTATCCAAAGGATCAACCGTCTGAAGCTCAATCCTTTTTATTTCTTCTTCTATGTTCAGCTTACTATTTCTTACGAAATTTTCCATTCATTCTCAACGCACCCACCACTCCCATCTGATTAGCATAAACCGGACTAAAAGCCTGAATACCTTAATTGCATCAGTTTTGAAAAACGATGCAGTGAATAATAAAAATGATAAAATGAAAAACCTGTTCAAGTATAGAACTACTCAAACGAAAGAAATTAGCCTGTGGTTTATGAGGCTAATATTAAGCTATAACAAATTTAAGAATTGTGCCCAAAATCATTGCTTTTAGAATTCAGATGCAAATATAATTGTTTTTTTAGGATGACATGAAGTTTATATGAAATTTTGAAATAAACTCACCAGAAGTATAGAAAAATAGTATCTTTGCCTCCGACTTTTCACAGATACTGTGAGAAAGCAATTCTTTTAATTATATAAATAAAAAAGACTATGATCAGATTAAATGTTTTTGTTCGTGTAAACGAATCCAACCGCGAAGAAGCGATAAAAGCGGCAAAAGAACTGACTGCCTGTTCTTTAAAAGAAGAAGGATGCATTGCTTATGATACTTTCGAAAGCAGCACGCGTCCTGACGTTTTCATGATTTGCGAAACTTGGCAGAATGCCGAAGTATTGGCAGCACACGAAAAATCTCCTCATTTCGCTCAATATGTAGGTATCATTCAGAAATTGGCTGAAATGAAATTAGAAAAATTTGAATTCTAAATGAATTACGAGGCTGTTCTTGAACAGCCTCGTAAAATTCACTATTTCACTATCTTTCCGAGTAGAATTAGTCGAGTTTCTTATGGATAAATGTTCCTTCAATCCAATAAGTTGCATGATTCGATTCAAATTTCAACAAGACATAACCGGGATCAGTGGGGCCACCGGGAAAATGATCGATAAACCAGTCCTGCCAAAGTTCCTGCTTCATCTTTTCGTCAGTCACAACTTCCACTTTCCCCGTTAACGCTACGCTGTCTCCTTTATCCTGAAAGCATAATCCTGCCTTCGGATTCGATAAGAAATCAATTGTTTTTAGTGAATCTGCTCCGGTAGACATCCAGATAGTGGAAATTCCTTCTGTCAGGATTTTGCTCATCGGTACAGGGCGGGGATAACCTTCTTTATTCACAGAAGCAAGGGTAACTACTTCACATCTCTGCAACAATTCTGTTGCTTTCTCTTTCATTGTTTTTGTGGTCATAAATTGATTGTTTTTTATTAACCTTGCAAAGGTAACGGCATATCTTCCCATTCTATTGTAAAAAAGCGACTTTTACCTAATCTATCTTTGTGGTTCGATATAAGTAAGTGTGGTTTCTTCCGGAACGGTTAGGGAAAGAAAAGACGCAGGAGTATTGCCGGACATCGACTTAATCTCTTTTGAAAAATGCGCTAAATCATAGTATCCTGCATCAACTGCCGTAGTCAACAGATTGGCTGATGTTGTGGTTCTCAACAATTCCACAGCATTCTTAAATTTAACAATACGGCTGTATTCTTTAGGAGTAAATCCGGTATAATGCTTGAACTTTCTCTCAAAATGACGCTGACACAAACAGACATCATCCATCAAGCTGCGAACTGAACGTTTTCCTTTGGAATGATTAATCATGTTCACTGCCATAGCGACATGAGAATCGGCAGGCTGATAATGACGCGCCAAATATGCCAGCAAATATTCTTCCACTACTCGTATTCGATCTGTGACATGCTTCTGCTCACCTAATTTTTCAATAAAAGTGTCATCAAAAACAGCCTTCATCTCATTAGTACTGACTCTGCTATTCACAAACTCGTGTAGAGGCAGGTTTGTAAAGCAAGACAAACCACAAGGTAAAAAACGAACGCCAAACATGTGAATCGATTCTGTATAAGTGACGAGTTCCGAATATTTTGTCATAGGTCCTACAAAATAGGAACGATAGGGTTGCATAATCAGACTCCCTTCTTCAACAGCATTAGCCACCTCTCCCAGCGTAAATATAAAATCGGTACAACCATCCGGCAGAATATGGATGCGCATACCATAATCCGGATTGCCCTTAAACTCCCAATAGCTATCAATGTAGGGAACAAGTAAATGAGAAGGCTGATATTCTGTATACATGGATCTATTTTGTACGCAAATATAGCGAAAATAAATTCTAATCAACGATGCGTCCGTTTGCCTTTACCTTTTGAAGCCATTCAGGGACAATCTCTTCGAGAAATTTATCTTTGCCTACCTTTTCGGCAGCCATATCCAAACCGATATATTGCTGCGCCTTTTCTTTCGTTGTGATATCCGGAAGCGGAACATCACCAGTATATCCGTACGTTCAATTTGAAGGGGTCACTTTCAGCTGGACAAAAGGGATCAATTTAGATTGGATTCAGGGGATCAATTTGATTTGGACAGGAGGGGGCAAATGGTCCCGGATTTTCCATTTTGTCCATGCCTTTGGTTTATGTCGAACAAAAATAGTGTAAATTCTTTAAAAGAAGAGTTTTTTATTGGAAATGTTTCCCCAAAGTCCATTTTAATTCAATTTTTAGTAAAAGGTTTCTATTTGCCAATCCTGTTACTATATTTTCTCCAACCTCATTTTTTATGCTATATTTGTATCCGAAAAAATAATAGAAACGATGATAAACTTTGCAGCTATCGACTTTGAAACAGCCAACGGCAAACGTACCAGCGTATGCAGTGTTGGGGTTGTCATCGTAAGGGAAGGAAAAATAACGAATAAAATCTATCGTCTGATCCGTCCCCGTCCCAATTATTATACGCAATGGACCACAGCTGTTCATGGCTTAACTTACGACGATACGATGGAAGCCGACGAATTTCCGGAAGTATGGGCGGAAATCAAACCATTGATAGACGGTCTGCCACTTGTAGCGCACAACAGTCCTTTTGATGAAGGTTGTCTCCGGGCGGTTCACGAATTATATGACATGACTTATCCTGATTATAAGTTTTATTGTACTTGCCGTACTTCGAGGAAAGTCTTTGGAAAAGATTTGCCCAATCATCAGTTGCATACGGTAGCAGAACGATGCGGATATCATTTAGAGAATCACCACCACGCACTGGCAGATGCAGAGGCTTGCGCACAAATAGCTTTACTTATTATTCCCGAACCGAAAAAAGCAAGAAAAACAAAGAAAGCTGATAAAGATATACATGTTGGAGATTTATTCGCTTCACTTATTCCTCAACCAGTGAAAAAGAGCAAATGAAAAACACTACAACTATTATTTCAATCAATAATAGCCGTAGTGTTTGATAATAAAGTGCTAACTATGTACTTCGATTAGAGGATAGATTTTGCAATACCCATTTCCAAGCCGCGAAGTTCAGCCAATCCGCGAAGACGGCCCAGGCAAGAATATCCCGGATTCGTTTTCTTTTTCAAGTCATCAATCATTTGATGTCCGTGGTCGGGACGCATAGCGATAGAGCATTTACGACGCTGTTGTAGAAGAATAAGGCTCTTCATTACGTTGTACATGTCTACATTTCCTTCCAAGTGATTAGCTTCGTAGAAGTTTCCTTCCTCGTCACGTTGTGTACTGCGCAAGTGTACGAAGTTCACACGGTCGCCAAAACGCTCCATCATACCTGCAAGATCATTGTCGGCACGCACACCGAAAGAGCCTGTACACAAGCAGAGGCCATTAGATTCGTTAGGTACGGCTTCAATCAATTTCTTGAAATCCTCTTCCGTACTCAAAATACGAGGCAAACCTAAGATGGTATAAGGAGGATCATCCGGATGAATCACCAGTTTCACTCCTACTTCATCGGCAACAGGAGCAATTTCTTTTAAGAAAAAAATCAGGTTGGAACGAAGCTTCTCTGCATCAATATCGTCATAACGATCTAATGCTTGCTGAAATTGTTCTACTGTGAAACTTTCTTCCGAACCCGGAAGTCCGGCAATCATATTACGAACCAACAATTTCTTGTCGTCTTCGCTCATCTGCTCAAAACGAGCTTTCGCTTTAGCTATTTCTTCCGGAGTATAGTCTTTTTCAGCATTCGGACGTTTCAAGATGAAAAGATCGAAAGCTACAAAAGCTGCTTTTTCAAAGCGGAGTGCTTTAGAGCCGTCCGGCATTGTATAGGCAAGATCTGTGCGGGTCCAGTCCAATACAGGCATGAAGTTATAAGTAACTACCATCACGCCACACTTCGCCAGATTACGGATACTTTCCTTATAGTTTTCGATGTATTTCATAAAGTCGCCCGTCTGTGTTTTGATATGCTCGTGTACAGGTACACTTTCTACCACAGACCATGTCAGACCCACTTCTTCAATCATTTGCTTACGCTTCATGATCTCTTCTACTGTCCACACTTCACCATTTGGAATGTGATGAAGAGCATTTACTATACCAGTAGCGCCTGCCTGCTTAATATCCCACAAGCTAACCGGGTCATTAGGACCATACCAGCGCCAAGTTTGTTCACATAAATACATATTATTCTTTCCTGATTACAAGTTACTAATTATGATTAAAAACAGAATGATATCATCCCAATATTAGATAGAGAATGCATCAAATCCACCGTCGATAACAGCTACTGTACCTGTTACGAAGTTAGAAGCATCGCTAATCAAATAATGGATTGTTCCATAAAGGTCTTCCGGTTCACCGAAACGGTTGAATGGAGTATGAGCGAGAATGGTCTTTGAACGATCGGTCAGAGAACCATCCGGATTAGTCAATAACGCACGATTCTGATCGGTCAGGAAAAATCCCGGAGCGATGGCATTTACACGCAGACCGTTACCGAATTTCAAAGCCAGTTCGCCAGCCATATATTTAGTAAAGTTGGCAATAGCTGCTTTTGCCGCACCATAACCTACCACACGGGTCAATGGACGAAGAGCCGATTCAGAACAGAAGTTTACAATAGAACCTTTCTTCTGTTCTACCATAATTTCAGCAAATACCATCGTAGGCAATACTGTACCGAAAAGGTTCAAATCCACTACTTTCTTGAATGCGTCAATCTGTAAATCGAAAAAAGTTTTATCCGGAGCAATAGTTGCACCTGCCATGTTACCTCCGGCAGCGTTCAACAATACATCAATACGGCCATAAGCCTTCATGATTTCCACTTTGTTGCCTTCCAACACTTCTTTATCCATCACATCCGTGTAAAGGAACATGGCTTCATTTCCTTCGGCTTTGATACTGTCTACCAATGCTTTTCCTGCTTCTTCACTTCTGTCGAGCACAACTACTTTTGCACCTTCCTTTGCGAGATACGCAGCAATACCTTTACCTAAAATACCAGCTCCACCGGTGATAACAACTACTTTGCCTTTTACGTTAAATAATTCATTCATGGTTCTTACAAATTTATATGTTTATAATTTATTGTTCAGATAATATTTCAGATTCTCTTTGAGAAGAATATCGATAGGCATCAAATTAACCTTTTCACTGCCCTGTTTGAACAACAGATGATTACACAATGATTTAATACCATCATATCCCTGACGCTCCGGACGCTGCGCAATCAATGCGGTTATCACACCTTCGGAAAGCAACTGTGTATTTCTCCCGATAAGGTCATAACCAACCAGTTTAACAGACTGCATTCCTCTCGCTTTCAGGTAATTCCCTAAAATATAACAAGTTGAATTGAAGATAACAGCCCCATTTATATTTGGATTAGCTTCAAATATTTCATCCAGTTTCATGAAGTTATACACTGAATCATTTATTTTCAGCTCCACTTCATGCAGATTTCCATTGAATCCTGTTTGCGTGAGATAATGGCAGAAACCTTCCCGCCTGTTCTTTCCCTGATTAGAGTCATTCTTCCCACTATGAATAATTCGCGCCATCAATATATCGGAAGACGAAGAAAGCCGATCCATCAACAATCTGGCAGCAATCACTCCGGCATCATAAGACTCCGTTCCGAAATAAGCCAGTTGATGTTGCCCTCCAATGTTGGAGTCAACATACACATAAGGTATTTCATTCCTGTCAAGTTCCTGCGAAAGCCGGATAACAGAATCCGTAAACAAAGTCGCAATCAATACACCATCTACTTTCTCATTCAGCAGATTACGGATGATATCATCAAAAGTCTTGTTATTATATTGATCGAAAAAGAGTTTGGTAATGGTGATGTTATACGATTCCATTTCCGACGCTGCTTTATCTATACCTTCCGAAATAGCTTCCCAATACTCTCCCTGAACAAAAGAAGGAGTAATCGCAAGAAGATGATATTGCTTTTTGGAGGCCGCCAATGAACGTGCCATCAGATTGGGCTGGTAATGTACCATCTCCAGAATCGCCTGTACCTTTTTCCTGTTTTCTTCAGATACCCTGCCACGATTATGTATTACACGATCTACCGTGCCAACAGAGACTCCTGCCATCTTGGCAATGTCTACAATCCGAATATTTGAAAACTCTTTATCCATCTATTGATAAGTATCTTGTTTTTCATCGGCAAAAGTAAAATGAATTATTGAATTAAGCAATAGTGTGTGCGCACACACATAACACACAATAAAGAACATACTACTAATAATCAGTAAGTTAACCACAACAGCAAGGAAGTATACATGTTGTTAAACATAAGAAAAAGTAAAGATAGTATAGATAAAAAAGTACTTATCAGATGAGAAACCAGAGGAAAAGTAGCTTTTGATTCTTGAAGGAAGTGAAAATAATGGAGAAGATACACCAATATGTGTTCGTGCACACATCATTCAAATAGTGACTGATAAGGCTAGAAATAAAAGATTAAACGTATATAAAATAAAACAGGTAACCGATTCTATTTAAATCGATTACCCGTTTTGGAATTCTTATTTTCCCCACTTATCTTTTGCTTTTCCGGCCACTTTATCGGCTTCATCTGCTACTTTATCAGCAATTTCCGCACCGGCTTCTACTGCTTTAAGTCCAAGATCCACTGCTTTTCTTTCAGCATGAGCAGCAGCTATTTCAGCATCACGACCTATGCGATGGATAGCATTATAAATTTCACTTTCTAATTGTTTTGCTTTTGCTGTACGTGAAAGACGATAAGCTACTGCGCCAAGGATTGACCCAATTCCGAGTCCAATCCAGAAATTTCCATGTCTACATTCCATAATCAAGTTCTGTTTTTAGGATTAAAAATAAATTATATAAATATCTATTTAGATTTCGAGAATAAAGAAGCAATCCACAATACAAGGATAGCTCCTACGGTGGAAGTTATCAAACTTCCGATCAGTCCTGAAGCTGCCAGTCCGAAAAGGGCAAACACCCAACCGCCCAGTACACCTCCAAGAATACCAAGTAATAAATTTATAACAAGACCAAAACCTCCGCCGCGCATTATTTTACCTGCGAGGAATCCAGCCACAATACCAATAACGATATACCATATAAAGCCCATATAATCCTCCTTTTTTATTTAACAACAGTAGGTATGAAGAATAGTTCAGTCACTCAAAACTGAATTAACGACAATTTACAATCCTTAGTCTTAGAGCTTTATTCCTATCATATTGAATTAATCACAGCAAATATATATTGAGAAACGGGAAGTTTCCGTACCTTTGCAGCCGATTTTTCAGGAACACTTCAATAGTAAATAGGTATTATGGTACAGAATCAGGAACAACCCGTAGGAAAAATTACATTTTCCATTTTGATTGCATTGAGTCTTTCGCATTGCCTCAACGATCTTTTACAGTCGGTGCTATCAGCATCTTATCCTTTATTTAAAGATGATTTAGGACTTAGTTTCGCGCAAATCGGACTTATCACACTAGTTTATCAACTTTCCGCTTCAGTTTTTCAACCGATTACCGGAATTTTCTTTGATAAGCATCCCGTCGCATGGTCATTGCCTATCGGAATGAGCTTTACACTGATTGGTTTGATAAACTTAGCATTCTCTGATAATCTATACTGGATATTAGCCTCCGTATTCTTAATCGGAATTGGCTCTTCCGTACTGCATCCGGAAGCCTCCCGTATCACGTTCCTTGCCTCCGGCGGAAAACGTGGACTGGCACAATCACTCTTTCAGGTAGGTGGCAACTTCGGAGGTTCATTAGGTCCTTTACTGGTTGCTCTATTGGTGGCTCCTTATGGCAGACAACATCTCATCGTATTTGCATTTGTGGCTTTAGCTTCTATCGGAGTGATGTACCCAATTTGCAAATGGTATAAATCATATCTAAACCGGATGAAAGCACAGACTGTCAGTGTTAGAAAACCTGTTCATCTTCCTTTGCCTATGGATAAGACAGCCCTTTCAATCGCGATATTGCTGATTCTGATTTTCTCCAAATATATCTATATGGCAAGTCTCACGAGTTATTATACTTTCTATTTGATTCATAAATTCAATGTAAGTGTACAAGATTCGCAGCTATATTTATTTATCTTTCTGGTAGCTACTGCTATCGGAACATTAATCGGCGGACCTGTCGGTGACCGTATCGGTCGGAAGTATGTGATTTGGGCTTCTATTTTAGGAGCTGCCCCGTTCAGTTTACTAATGCCACATGCTAATTTGATGTGGACTATTATCCTTAGCTTCTGTGTGGGATTGATGCTTTCTTCCGCTTTTCCCGCCATATTGCTTTATGCACAGGAATTGCTTCCTACCAAGCTCGGATTAATATCAGGGTTATTCTTTGGATTTGCATTCGGGGTGGCTGGTGTAGCATCTGCTGTACTCGGTAATTTAGCGGATAAAACGAGTATTGAATATGTATATAATATCTGTGCTTATATGCCGCTACTAGGATTGGTCACATTCTTTTTACCTAATTTGAAGAAGAAAAAAAATAGAATAAGATTAGATTAAATAAAATAGGGTGTGTCACATTTTGCGCTCCCTCTTTTCCAAAGAAAACGACCGGTATGCGTCGTCACGACGTATACCGGTCTACAAGTTAAGGTCAAAGTCAAAAAATTAAGAGAGCTATTTATATGTTAGGGTTAGCGTTAATTTCTTTCTGTGGAATAGCATATAAATAATAGGTGCTATTTACTGTAAACGGTTTACCGTTCGGGAAGTTAAGGAACCAATGTCCCAGAGGATTTCGTTTTTCAAAGCTACCACCCTCCTGCCAGCAATCGACTTCAGTCTTCTGCATCTCATCCGATAAAGCAGCACGTTCTACTGCCTTTTGTGTACGAAGTATATCGGTAATACCAAATCCTTCTCCCCAAAGTTCACGGCGACGTTCCATCAGAATCTCATTGATTACATCTTCCTGTGATTTTCCTGTCACCTCATAATCCCCTACTCCACGGGCATTACGCAATGTATTCAATGGAGCTACAGCCTGTGCCAACGCTACGCCATCACGAACTTTCGCCTCCGCTTCTATCAAATACATTTCAGCAGCACGCATCAAGACCAGATCAGCCGTATCATCTGCACGCATGTGAAATTTCTTATATCCCAAATATCCTTCACGCATCCACTGAAACAAAGGTAAACGAATATCACCTTCGGTAAATGTATCTTTCAGATGGGGATCAGCCATAAAGCTGCTATATGCTCCTACGTATGTTGCATCCAAATAATAGAAATTATAGCTGGCATCCGATTGGGAAGGAATTTGAGGAAATCCCCATATCCATTCTTTATTGGAAATATTATTAAAACCTTCGTACTCGGCTGTAGTTGTCATCAACGTATATCCTGCACGTGCTGCTTCAGCAGCTTTCGCAGCTTCTTCCCACTGTCCTGTCAGCAAGTAAGCACGAGCCAAAAGACCGTTGACTACTGCTACATTTGGTTTGAACTTTTGATTATCACCGCTGCGGACATAGTTTTTCAAATAGTCCTTCGCCAAAGTGAGGTCGTCGAAAATAAGCTGATAAACCTGTGCCACTGTTGATTTTCCTTTCGGTACAGTGGAACTATTGCTAGGTTCGGTATATATAGGAACACACGGAGCATCTTTATCTTTCAAGTAGGTGAATTGATAATGCTGTACCAGGTGCAAATAACAAAAGGCGCGTAATGCCAATGCTTGTCCCTGTGCCTGACGGAGTTCTTCCGAATCCCCCTTGATAGAAATGGCAGTGTTACAATTATCTATCGTTTTATATATCAGATACCAGGCAAACTCTGTTCTACCATTTGAGGATTGCGCTATATCTTTAAACTGATACGAAGAATTGAAACCGTATTTCGGACGGGAAACAACATCACTTGCCATCATGTCGTCCAGACACTGAAGCGCCCGATAACCGATATTGGCATAGGTACTTGAATAATCAAACAGATTATACCAGGCACCATTCACAAGTGCCTCCGCATTTTCGGGTACAGGTACTTTTTCTGAACTTACCGCATCCGTTGGGTCCGTATCCAGAAAACTGCTGCTACAACTCGTTGCCAGGAAAAGTCCGGCAACTGCCGCAAGAATGGATTGAATTTTTATTTTTCTCATAATTTAGTCTGAATTTAGAAAGAAACGTTAATACCTCCGGAGATCGTTCGCATAGCCGGATAACGATAATAAGTAATACCGGTAATTCCCTGTTCTGGGTCTAGTCCCTGATTCCGGTGAATGGTAAACAGATTATCTCCTTGTACATATACCTGCACACTGCTCAATGATAACTTACTAATCCATTGTTTGGGTAAGTTATAGGAAAGAGTCAGATTTTTCAATCGCATATACGAGTTATTCTGCAAGAAACGGGTAGAAGCCGAATTCCAGTCATTAGAGGTAGTACTCAAGGCCGGGACATCTGTATAGCGATTGTCGGGAGTCCATCTTTTTAGAATCTCTGTCGACCAGTCACGTCCTTCCAGACTTCCGTTGTGCAGAATCATTGTTATATCACGATTGTAGATATATCCACCGATACTGTAAGCAAAGATGGCAGAAAGATCAAATCCTTTCCAGGAAAGAGAGGTATTAAATCCACCATACACCTTCGGGAGAGACGATTTATTGATGTAATAATAGTCAGCCGAATCGTAATCGTTTGTTGTCACACGTTTTCCGGTCGGATTCTTATTTGCATCCACCTCATCCTTATACCACAGCGGATCTCCATTTTCCGGATCTACTCCCGCCCACTCTATCATATAGAAATCATACACCGAACGACCTACCTGCAACTTGTTCACACCACTTCGCGGCATATCTTTCAATGGGAGGTCTGTCACCTTATTTTTATAGTGTGTCAAGTTCATACCCAGTTTCCATACCCAACCATTCTGATTGATAATCGTTCCGTTAAGCACCATTTCTATACCTGTATTCTTCAAGGCTCCTACATTCTCGTCAATAGAACCGTATCCCAGGGAAGGAGCTAGCGGACGTGAATAAAGCAGGTCTTTCGAACGACGTGTAAAGAAATCAAACGAACCGGAAAAACGGTTATTGAACAGGGAGAAGTCGATACCTACATTAAAGTTGAGGTTTGTTTCCCATTTCAGATTCGGAGTTGCCATACGGTCGGACACTAACGCATTTTCTCCCAAATTGGAAACAATGGTATAAAGTCCTTTACTTGCATAATAAGTACCCAGGTTGTCATTTCCCTGCGCACCATAGCTCATTTTCAGAGTCAAGGCAGACAACCAGTCGGAAGTACTTGCCATAAACTCTTCCCGGTCGATACGCCAAGAAGTACCCAACGACCAGAAATTTCCCCAGCGGGTCTCCGGCGCAAAACGTGAAGAACCGTCGCGACGATAGGATGCCGAGAAGAAATATTTATTTTGAT
The DNA here is from genome assembly GCF_002632415.2 of Bacteroides celer. Classification (NCBI taxonomy): domain Bacteria; kingdom Pseudomonadati; phylum Bacteroidota; class Bacteroidia; order Bacteroidales; family Bacteroidaceae; genus Bacteroides; species Bacteroides celer. The sequence continues at coordinate 3,834,591 of NZ_CP178209.1, forward strand.
AGTCGTATAATGCTTGAGTCAGATAACCCACCAACGCATAGTCGATGCGATACCCCGAACCTCCGGTCAACTGTGAACCGACTACCAGCTCCGGCATATCAGGCTGCGCCATTTTGGAACGTGATGCCGTCAGTTCATCGTAGCGGTAAGAATAGGCCTCCACACCGGCAAGAACATTAAAATGATGTTCACCAATTGTCTTGTCATACGTAACAATATTATTCCATGTCCAAGAGAAAGTACGGGTATTCATTCGGCTGACGCCGCCGCCGTTTTCTTTAGCCGGGCCTAACTTCGGATTCGTATAATCCAATGTATTATAATTAATCAAGTCAAAGTTAAAACTTGTCTTGAATTTCAATCCTTCAATAATCGTAGCTTCCAGAAAAGTACGACCGGAGACTTCATCTTTCATTCGTTCCGATTTATCCAAAGGCAAAGTAGCCGGAAGGTTCCAGTTTGCCATCGAACCGGAAGGACGATAGGAACCGAAGTCATAAATACGGTCTCCACTCTCATCCAATTTGTAGCTACCATCCGTATTCATTTCATAAATGGGATAGAATCCCGGCATGGTACGTCCTGCGGTAATCACATTACTGGTTTTGGAGTCGGATGAAACTGGATAGTTCTGCATGGAATGTGCGAAACTCAAATTGACGCCTCCTTTCAACCAGGAAGTCATCTCGCTGGTGATATTGGAACGGAGATTGAAACGCTGGTAACCGGATTCGAGTGCAATACCTTTATCATTCAGGTATCCGGCAGAAAAGAAATACTGATTCGCTTTTCCACCTCCGGAAACACTTAGATTTAACTCTGTGCGAAGTGCCTGTTGCTCCATGGCGTCACTCCAGTCAGAATTCCATAACGGACGGGCACCTGCCACCAGCTTTCCATCTGTACCGACCGGTTGCGCATATTGAGGACCATAGGGGTTCGGGCCACCTCCCATTAATTTCGTTACCAAGTCTTTGGATGCTTGCGTGGCGGCAGTTGCCGGAGTATAATCCGCACTCTTGGCATACTGATTGCGAAGTGCTTCCCAATATAATTCAAAATATTGGTCGGTACTGACACGATCATAATCACGCACGGCACGGTTGGAACCTCCTAAGGAAGCTTTCACCTTTACCGTTGCTTTGGTATTTTGATCTCCCTGCTTGGTGGTGATAATAATCACTCCATTCGCACCACGGGAACCGTACAAAGCAGCAGAGGCCGCATCTTTCAATACTGTCATCGAAGATATGTCATCCGGATTGATAGAGTTCACACTACCATCAAACGGTACACCGTCCACTACATAAAGCGGAGCGCTGGAAGCGTTGATAGACCCGATACCACGAATACGGATTTCCGCATCCGTACCCGGCTGCCCACTTGCCGCACTTGCCTGTACTCCGGATACCGTACCCTCTAATACACGTGATATGCTGGAAGTCTGTAACTTTTCAATCTCACCTGCTTTCATCGTCGAAGCTGCTCCGGTAAAACTATACTTTTTAGCGGTAGCATAAGCTACTACCATTACTTCTTCCAGTTCCTTACTTTCCGATTCCAACGTGACATTAATCACACTCCGGTTATTCACCGGTTGTTCTACTGTTCTCATTCCTACAAAACGGAACACTAAAGTACCGGTAGCAGGAACCTCAATCGAATACTTTCCATCAATATCGGTAATGGTGCCGGAAGATGCTCCTTTCAATTGTACGGAGACACCAGGCAAAGGTTCTCCTTCAGAAGTCACCGTGCCTGTCACGCGTTTCTCCTGCTGTGCTTCCGCATATACTATATTTCCTACAAAAAGCAGAAGAGACACGACTAATAAACGTAAATAGATTCTCATAATTTTGTGGCTTAAGATTTATTTGCTTGTTGTAACTAACAGTACATTGAACTTTTTTGTTTAGGAAACGAAACATTTTTTAGAAGATTGCTAGTATAAATCAACGAAAGATAGTACATTCGTGAAACTAAAAATATCTATACCAACAAAGAACCACATGGGGAAACGGGTTATTCTATATCTTTTTCTGTTATTTTCACTGTCCTTACAGGCGCAGACTGAAGAGAAAGTCTCTTTAGGCAACGATAGTACAGAAGTAGATTCCACAACAACCACCAAGCCAAGTGCTTTTAAAAGAGCGATCAAGAAGTTTATGAACTTCAGTGATTTCGATACGCTCTATATCAGTCCCAACCGTTATAACTATGCGCTGATGGTTACTCATTTCAGCAACTTTGAGTATTATTCTATCACCAGTGAATTGCCGCAGCCACAGAAACTTAGTTTTTCTCCCAACCCGCACAACAAGATAGGATTGTATTTCGGCTGGCGATGGATTTTCCTGGGATGGTCTGTAGATGTGAACGATATTTTCAAAAAAGGTACCCGAAAGAACAGAGGAACAGAATTCGATCTTAGCCTATACAGTTCCAAACTGGGTGTGGATATCTTCTATCGCCGCACTGGTAATGATTACAAAATACATAAAATCAGAGGATTTTCAGACGATATCCCCTCTAACTATTCCGAAGATTTCAGCGGAATAAAGGTAGATATCAAAGGACTGAATCTATATTATATCTTCAATAACCGTAAATTCTCCTATCCTGCCGCATTCAGTCAGTCCACTAATCAACGACGCAATGCAGGTACATTTATTGCAGGTTTTTCCATTTCAAAGCATCATCTCGACTTCGACTATACAGCACTTCCGGGATTTATCCAGGAGGCGATGAATCCTGCCATGAAAGTCAAGAATATTAAATACACCAATGCCAATATCAGTTTCGGCTACGCCTACAACTGGGTCTTTACCCGCAACTGTCTGGCATGCCTGTCTCTCACCCCTGCCATTGCCTACAAAGCTTCCGATGTGGACGCAGAAACAAATGAAGCAAAAGCATGGTACGGTAAATTCAATCTGGATTTTCTGGTTCGGGCAGGGATTGTCTACAACACAGGCAAGTATTACGTAGGTACTTCTTTTGTTGGAAAAAACTACAATTATCATCGCAACAATTTCTCTGTCGACAATGGATTCGGTACTCTCCAAATATATGCCGGATTCAACTTCAACACCCGCAAAGAATACAGGAAAAAGAAATAATTCCACAGAAACTAGAAATCATCAACTTGCTTGCTTATCCAAAGAATCTTTGTACATTTGCCACGTTCTAACGAACAAAAGTAAAAAAATCAATGAAGCAACAACGCCACATACAGACCACACGCACTCTTCTTTCCCGCTTTCGCTACTGGGGAAGAAAGAACTATGCTGCCTTTGCAAGTATGGGACGCGAATTCCAAATCGGTCATCTGCATACCAATGTAGTAGACGTTGCTCTTCGTAAGCAGAATGCTGCACAAACTATCCCTTATCATACATTTATGACACTTCAGGAAATCAAAGACCAAGTGTTGGCGGGTATCGACATATCACCCGACCAAGCAGCTTGGCTAGCCAACATGGCTGACAGCGAGGCGCTTTATGCCGCCGCGCATGAGATTACCGTCGCACGTGCTTCGCACGAATTCGACATGTGTTCCATCATCAACGCCAAGTCCGGCCGATGCCCGGAAAACTGCAAATGGTGTGCACAATCCTCCCACTACCAGACCAAAGCCGAGATTTACGATCTCCTCCCCGCTGAAGAATGTCTCCGACAGGCCCAATACAACGAAGCCCAGGACGTCAACCGATTCTCCCTCGTTACCAGCGGACGAAAACCATCTCCCAAACAGATTACCCAACTTTGCGATACAGTCCGTTATATGCGTCGACATTCGTCGATTCAACTTTGTGCTTCTCTTGGACTGCTCAATGAAGAGGAATTGCGTTCCCTGCATGAAGCAGGAATCACCCGTTATCACTGTAATCTGGAAACTGCCCCGTCTTATTTTTCCAAACTCTGCTCTACGCATACGCAAGAACAGAAACTGGCTACTCTCGATGCAGCCCGTCGTGTAGGCATGGATATCTGTTGCGGAGGTATCATCGGCATGGGAGAAACGATGGAACAACGGATTGAATTTGCTTTCACATTGGCAGAACTGAATGTTCAATCCATACCTATCAACCTGCTTAGTCCGATTCCGGGAACTCCACTGGAAAACGAGCAGCCTCTAAGCGAAGAAGAAATACTTAAAACCATCGCACTCTTTCGTTTTATCAATCCGACCGCTTTTCTGCGTTTTGCCGGAGGACGTTCACAACTTTCTTCCGAAGCGATGCACAAGGCATTATATATCGGAATTAACTCGGCTATCGTAGGCGACCTATTGACAACACTCGGCTCCAAAGTATCGGAAGACAAAAAGATGATTCAGGAAGAAGGCTATCATTTCGCCGATTCCCAATTTGATCGCGAGCACATCTGGCATCCGTATACTTCGACTACCGATCCGCTTCCTGTCTACAAAGTAAAACGGGCAGACGGCGCTACCATTACCCTCGAAGACGGACGAACGCTCATTGACGGAATGTCTTCCTGGTGGTGTGCAGTGCATGGATATAATCATCCGGTATTAAATCAGGCGGCAAAAGAACAATTAGATAAAATGTCTCATGTCATGTTCGGAGGACTGACGCATGATCCGGCCATTGAACTGGGGAAACTGTTATTGCCTTTGGTTCCTTCCTCCATGCAGAAAATATTCTATGCTGACTCCGGTTCGGTAGCCGTAGAAGTGGCACTGAAAATGGCTGTACAATATTGGTATGCAGCAGGAAAACCGGAAAAGAACAATTTCGTGACTATCCGTTCCGGCTATCACGGTGATACGTGGAATGCCATGTCTGTATGTGATCCGGTGACGGGTATGCACAGTCTTTTCGGTTCGGCATTGCCTGTACGTTATTTTGTCCCGTCCCCCACTTCCCGGTTCGACGGAGAATGGAATCCGAAAGATATACTACCTCTACAAAAGATGATTGAAAAACATTCAAAAGAGTTGGCGGCGCTTATTCTGGAACCGGTGGTACAGGGAGCAGGCGGGATGTGGTTTTATCATCCGCAGTACCTACGTGAAGCAGAAAAGCTTTGCCGGAAGCACGATATTCTTCTTATTTTCGATGAGATAGCAACGGGATTCGGACGAACCGGTAAACTTTTTGCTTGGGAACATGCCGGAGTAGAACCGGATATAATGTGTATCGGTAAAGCACTGACCGGAGGATATATGACACTTTCTGCTGTATTGACCAGCAACCGGATAGCAGATACAATCTCTAACCACGCACCGGGAGCTTTTATGCACGGACCTACATTTATGGGGAATCCACTTGCGTGTGCAGTGGCTTGCGCTTCCGTTCGCCTGCTGCTCGAATCCGGTTGGCAAGAGAATGTGAAGCGAATCGAAACTCAACTGAAAGAAGAACTGGCTCCTGCACGGGAATTTCCGGAAGTGGCTGATGTACGAATACTCGGAGCCATCGGAGTCATTGAGATGAAACGTCCGGTAAATATGGCCTATATGCAACGAAGATTTGTGGAAGAAAGAATCTGGGTACGTCCCTTTGGCAAGCTGGTATATCTGATGCCGCCTTTCATCATCACTTCGGAACAATTAAGCGAACTGACTTCCGGCTTACTTAAAGTTATTCAAAAAAGATGACAGATAAGAAGAATATTACCAGATTTTCACCCAAGAATCTGTTCCTCGGTGAGCAAAAGGGTGTTCCTCGGTGAGGAACGGGCCTTTCCTCACCGAGGAAGGATGCCTTGGTCGGTGAGAAACTTTCGGGATACTTCTTTAGACAATAAACATCTTATAGACAACTGATTACGCTTTCAACCATCCATATATCGAATACTTATTACTTAAAACAATAATTCATGACATTAGAACATATAAACCAGGAACTCCAGACCTTGAAAGAGAAAAAGAACTACCGTTCTCTCCCACCGCTTATTCACGAAGGACGAGATGTTCTGCTGAACGGACAACGAATGTTGAACCTATCTTCTAATGATTATCTCGGGCTGTCCAATGACATTTCATTGAGGAAGGAATTCTTAAAAACACTCACCCCTGAAACATTCCTGCCTACTTCCTCCTCTTCCCGGTTACTGACCGGCAATTTTAGTGACTATCAGAAGTTGGAGCAACAGCTAGCCACGATGTTCGGAACGGAAAGTGCACTTATATTCAATAGTGGTTATCATGCCAATACAGGAATACTTCCTGCCATTTGCAATACTCACACACTGATTCTTGCCGACAAGCTAGTGCATGCAAGCCTGATAGACGGAATTAAATTATCATCAGCTAAATGTATTCGGTATCGTCACAATGATATTTCCCAGTTGCAACGACTGATTGCTGAAAATCATAACGCTTATGAGCAGCTTATTATTGTTACCGAAAGTATCTTCAGCATGGATGGCGATGAAGCTGATCTTCCCGCTCTCATTCAACTCAAAAAGAGTTATTCCAATGTTCTTCTTTATGTAGATGAGGCTCATGCTTTTGGTGTACGAGGAAAAAAAGGATTAGGATGTGCCGAAGAACAGGACTGTATCAACGATATAGACTTTTTAGTAGGAACATTCGGAAAAGCCATTGCTTCGGCAGGTGCCTATATTGTCTGTCGGCAACTCATTCGGGAATATCTTATTAATAAAATGCGCACGTTTATATTCACCACCGCACTTCCTCCTATCAATATCCAGTGGACTTCGTGGATGTTAGAACGCCTTTCAGCTTTACAACATAAGAGGGCTCACCTGCTACAAATCAGTGAAAAGCTAAAGGTAGCCCTTACAGCCAAAGGATATAATTGCCCATCGGTGAGCCATATTGTACCTATGATTATAGGAGCCAGTGAAGATACCATATTGAAAGCAGAAGAACTCCAGCGCAAAGGATTCTATGCATTGCCCGTCCGTCCGCCTACCGTACCCGACGGAACTTCACGTATCCGTTTTTCACTGACAGCGGACATCACTGAACATGAAATTGACCAACTCATCAAATTGATAAACGAATGAAGCAGCATTTTATCATAAAGAATAATCAGAAGCATCTATTGCTTTTCTTCGCCGGTTGGGGGATGGACGAAACTCCTTTCCTGACCATTCATCCTACAGATAAGGACTGGATGATTTGCTATGATTACCGTTCATTAGCATTTGATACCGACTTATTAGAAACCTATTCCCAGATTACACTTATCGCCTGGTCGATGGGAGTCTGGGCAGCTTCGCAAATCATGAAGCAGTACCCACATCTGCCTGTCTCCCAAAGTATCGCCATCAACGGCACCCTCTACCCCATACACGAAACCAAAGGTATCGCTCACTCTATTTTCGATGGCACACTTCAAGGGCTGAATGAACAAACCTTGCAAAAATTTCAAAGAAGAATGTGTGGTTCAATAGCTGACTATAAAACTTTTCAAACCATATCCCCCCAGCGTCCGATGGAAGAACTCAAAGAAGAACTTGCCGCTATACAACAACAATATTTATCATTGCCGCCCTCTGATTTTAAATGGCAAAAAGCTATCATAGGAAAAGGCGACCACATTTTCCTCCCGGATAACCAATATTTGGCATGGGAAAACCAAGTGGACTCTCTTGAACAAGTGGAAGCGGCACATTACCAACAAGAGCTTTTTAACACGATACTCATGCAGCCGGAGAACTGATGCATCCATCATTTTAAAATAAAGTGATTATCAAGTATATCAGCCTATTAAATAAATATTGATTATGAATAAACGACTAATCGCAGAACGTTTTTCAAAAGCTATCACTACCTATCCAAAGGAAGCAAACGTGCAACGGCAAATAGCAGGTAAAATGATTCGTTTGCTTACAGAACACATACCTTCTCCCTGTTCGAAAGTAATTGAATTTGGCTGCGGAACCGGTATTTACTCCCGTATGCTGCTCCAAGCCCTCCGTCCGGAAGAGTTATTACTTAATGACCTTTGCCCCGATATGAAATATTGCTGTGAGGACTTATTAATGAAGAAGCAGGTTTCTTTTCTTCCGGGAGATGCCGAAACAGTCTCTTTCCCCACCGAAAGTACATTGATAACTTCCTGCTCCGCCTTGCAATGGTTCGAATCACCAGAAAACTTTTTCGAAAGGTGTAATACCCTACTCAATAATCAGGGTTATTTTGCTTTTAGCACTTTTGGAAAAGAAAACATGAAAGAAATACGCGAACTTACCGGCAACGGACTTCCTTATCGTTCACGGGAAGAGCTCGAAGTAGCTTTGTCACCCCATTTTGACATACTGTATTCAGAAGAAGAGCTTATCCCGCTTTCGTTCGAAGACCCGATAAAAGTACTATATCACTTGAAGCAAACCGGAGTCAATGGCTTATCAACGCAATCCTCTCCTACCGGAAAACAAGAGAACGATTTGTGTTCATCAGACAACAATTCAAAGAATAATTCAAGAACTAATTCTAAGAACAATTCTAAGAACAATTCTAAGAACAATTCTAAGAACAATCTCCCCCAACAACAGTGGACTCGTCGTGACTTGCAACTCTTCTGTGAACGTTACACGCAGGAATTTACTCAGGGCACTTCTGTGTCCTTAACATATCACCCTATTTATATCATCGCAAAAAAGAAAAAAGTATGAAACAGAATGTATATTTCGTAAGCGGTATCGACACTGATGCCGGAAAAAGCTATGCCACCGGCTTTCTAGCTCGTGAATGGAACAAGAACGGGCATCGCACCATCACCCAGAAATTTATTCAAACGGGAAATGTAGGTCATTCCGAAGATATTGACCTACATCGGCAAATCATGGGAATCCCTTTCACCAAAGAAGACCAAGAGGGACTAACCATGCCGGAGATTTTCTCTTATCCCGCCTCTCCGCATCTTGCTTCCCAGCTGGATAACCGCCCCATCGACTTTGATAAAATAAAACGTGCGACCGAAGAATTGAGTGAACGGTATGACTCTGTTTTACTTGAAGGAGCAGGCGGCCTTATGGTTCCCCTGACAACTGAACTTTTAACCATTGACTACATCGTCCAAGAAAAATATCCGCTTATCTTTGTTACTTCGGGCAAACTGGGGAGTATCAATCATACCCTGCTTAGTCTCGAAGCAATACAAAAACGCGGCATTGTACTAGATACCGTATTATATAATTTATATCCTACCGTAGAAGACAAGACGATTCAGAATGATACAATGGAATTTATCCGGACCTGGCTGAAAAAGTATTTTCCGGAAACGAAGTTTATACTGGTTCCGGAAATAAAAAAGAATCTATAGAAAAGTAATCACCGACTACTTTCACTCAACAACAATCGTACTCTTTTGTGGATTATGGCTATCATAAGTAACTTTCACCGGATACATATAGCCATAATCCTTTTTTTAAACAGTAGTCGAATATTTATCTAAAGCCTTTCTCAATGTTCTTTCCGAAATCGGTTTGGTCACAAAGTCATTACAACCCATCTCCAATGCCAATTCTTTATCCGCCTCAAAAGCATAAGCCGTCAAAGCAATGATTGGAATTTCTTTAGAATAAGAGCGGATAATATGGGTTGCTTCCAGTCCATCCATACGCGGCATTTTTACATCCATCAGGATTAAGTCCGGTTGGTACTGCTTATACATTTCGATAGCTTCCACTCCGTCTTTAGCCCAAAGCAATGTATATTCCCTGCCAATCAGATTCTTCAGCAAGATAAAATTGCTCTCCACATCTTCTGCTACCAGAATCTTCTTAATCTGTTGTACACGATTGACTGTATTTCCTTTAGATACCACTTTCGACTCTTTAAAGAATTTACCATGCTCTCCGGTTTCTTCATAAGGGATCGTGAAATAGAATGTGGAGCCTTTACCCAGTTCGGAAGTCACCCCTATTTCTCCACCGATTTTTTCGATAATCATCCGACAGATAGACAGACCTAATCCTGTCCCTTGGGCAAAAGAGTTCAGTTTGACAAAACGCTCGAAGATATGATCTACCTTTTCCGGTTCTATCCCTATTCCTGTATCCTTTACATACACACGAATATCTTTATCCATTCGTCCAAAACCAAAACGGATCTCTCCTTCATAGGTAAACTTACTTGCATTAGTCAGGAAATTCGTTATCACCTGCATGATACGGTTCTGATCTCCCTCCATGAGCAAATCCTCCTCCTCATTATCAAAGACAAGAGTTACCCCTTCTTTCACACGTTCTTTATGAACAGTATAAATTGTTCGGCAGACCTCTCCCAGATTCATTGGACGTTTGATATATTCCAGTGTCCCGGCTTCTATCTTCGATAAATCCAGAATATCATTAATCAATTGCAACAAAATATCCGAATTCTGATTGATTATATCCGAATAGAGTTTTTTCTCTTCAGCAGTTTCGGCAGAAGGCAATAACTGGGAGAATCCTACAATAGCATTCAGCGGAGTCCGGATCTCATGGCTCATGTTAGCAAGGAAAGCGCTTTTCAATCTGTCGGATTGCTCCGCTTTAATCCTTGCCCTAATCAGTTCCTGCTCAATATTCTGAAGATTAGTAATATCCCATGAAATGCCAATCAGCAACGGTTTACGTCCCTCCATCGGTACAAGTGCTTTCAAAGTCTGCACGATACGCGCTTCTCCATTAGCGGACAAATAAGTTTCCTGCATATCAATGCGCTTATGAGTCTGAAGTAATTCTAAATCATCTTTACGGAATTTCTCCGCATCTCCATGCACCGGAAATATTTCATAATCCGTATGCCCGATAGCTTTAGACGCCGGAATACCTGAATGATCGGCAAATGCCTTATTCCAATACAAATATCTAAAATCATCTTCCGGGTCCTTCACACACAAATAGACCGGAATATTATTTAAAATACCATCCAACAATAAATTCAGTTCACGGAGTTCATCGCGTTTCTTGATAACATCGGTAATGTCCTGCATAAAGAACCAGGTGAGTTCCTGATTATTTTCACGAATCAGGAAAGTAGATACCTGATGTACTCTCTCCTTCGTATGCCCGTAAGGTATATAAGCCGCCCGATAAGCCAGACTTCCTTCATGATCGCGTATCACCTGGAGCTTTTGTTCCCATGCCTCCTTGTCGGTCATAGAGACACGCAAATCATATATTTTTTGTGTACCCAACTCCTGCGTTACACCGTATTCTTCTATAAATTGCTTATTTGCATAAACCAGCGTTCCATCTTCCGCCACAGCAAGAATACTGTCACTCACCTTATCAAGCACACTTTTAAAAACTTCCAATTGTCTTTGGGTAGCCACTCGTTCCGTTATGTCACGACACATAATCAGCACGTATTCCTCATCCAACGGAAAAATACGGTTCTCGTAATAATGGCGTTCACCATTAAAATCCAGTTCGTGATGTGCAGTTGAAACAGTTCCGGTGGTGATAGCCTGACGCATATTGGAGTGAATATTCTGATACGCTTCCGGTGGAACCATATCCTGCATGCGCATCCCTCTAAAATCCTTGTTTGATATTCCTACATGGTTGGTTTCTTCATTGGAAACAACTTCAATGCCTACCTCACTCTGATTGAAGACAGTCAGCATATCGGGAAGAGAGTCTAGTATTCTAACAGCATATTTCTCTTTAAAACTAACAGGACGATCGCTATGCTTCTCATCCCTAAGAACAGAAAGTTCTTTTCTAAGCTGCTCGTTTTCTTTTTTAAGTGCTTCTAACTGTTCTAGTAATGCTTCTTTGCTTTGTTCGATGCTCATGATGTAACGGGGTAAATACGTACTTATCTGCCAAAAGTAAATATTTTTTTGAATAAAAGCATGTATTTACCCCGTTTTTTTCAAAGAATTACTCAATTACCATAATCCTGTCGTTCAATCCCACCTTCATGCCATCTTCCACGAATACTTCTTTCACAACTCCATCCGTCACCGAACGTATCTCATTCTCCATTTTCATCGCCACCAATACACAAAGCGGATCACCCCGCTTCACGAGATCTCCCTTCTTTACATACGTCTTCAGGATAACTCCCGGCATCGGTGCCTGTACCACCTGACGCCCTACGGATTCAGCAGCAGTGCGGGCATTATGTATCTTCTCCATTTCTCCCTGCAATTCAATCTGATAAAGCTCCCCTTTATTCATAATCGTATACGAATTATTGGAAGAAGGAGAAATCTGCACTCCATGCGAATGATGATCGATGATGATCGAATGGATAGAGTCGCCACCCATGTTATAATCGACCTCATATATCTTACCATTGACTGCAATCTTCTTGATTGGTCCGTCCTCCAGAATCTCCACCTTATATTCACTGTCCGGCATATCCTGGAGCTTGGCGTAATATGTAGCTAATGTTGTACCCATAACCAATTCCGTTAAGTAACTAATCAAAATTAAGCAGCATAATGACTAAAGTTAATATTCAGTTGTGTTCCTATCGCCGCCAAAGCCCTATTTGTGGCATAAAACAGCGATTCTGTAGTGACATAATCTTGCGGTCGGAGCCATTTCCCTTTCATAATACGCCAAAGGGTCTCCACAATGTTCAAATGAGGAGAGTATGGGGGAATGTAGAAAAGAAAAAGTCCCCGTTTTTCCCATATTGGACGCATTCGCTTTATTTTCTCATTACGGTGTACACTTGCATTGTCAAGCACAACAAATGTCTTTCTGTTGAGCTTGAAAGAGAACCTGTCGAGGAAATCCACGACTTTCTCTGCATCAACAGAATCGCAGGTGCAGAAACCTTCAAAGCGGTTATTCCTGTCAATCATACCAAAGATGTTGAGCCGTTTGGCTTTTTCGACAGGAATGTAAACGTCTTCTCCGGAAAACTGCCACCCGTAAGGGACATAGCCTTCCGTGCAGATATGAGATTCGTCACCATAGAAGAGGTCGATGGAGCCTTTTTCAAAAAGTACTTCAAGTTCTTGCAGCTTCTCGGTCTTATACGCATAGAGCTGCGGCGAGGGCTTACCCTTAGGACGTTTTCTTATACGTCTATATCTTGCGCCAATGCGGATAAAAAACGTTTGAACGTCGATTCGCTCGCTTCCTTGCCCGAAGCATTCTGCCAGGCTTCTTTGGCTGCACGCACACTCTGTCGGTCCGACTCGATGGCTTTGCGCACAGCTTCCTCGTCCGAACAGTCCATGATGGCTTTGCGACCTTGTCCCGGACGTGTATATAATCCTTGGATTCCTTGGTTTTCGAAACGTTTGACCCAACTGCCAACGGTTTGGGCGGTCATTTCCGTTTGTGCTCCCACTTGGGGCGCACTCAAGCCCTCTGCTTTGAGCAATATGGCGCGGCAACGCATACGAAAACAATGGCTTTCGCCTGTACGGAAACCGGTGGTAAGTTCCCGACGTTCGGAATCGCTCAACGTCAATTTCTTGATTTTCATTTGTCTTGCGGTTTGGTTCGAGACAAAGATAATGCAATTTCGACATATGTGAAATAATTATGAATAACTACTTATTTTTTAATTTTTAATTCTCAATTTTCAATTTAATAATTATTAGCAGTCATCTGCAATTTACCGTAATACTTCCAGAGCGATTCGCCTACTACCGGAAGCGTAGTGGCACGGGAAGCCGCTTCTTTCTCCCTCTCGTAGTGTCTCACTGCGGCAGCAATGACAGCCACTGTCGGATCGGTATTCTGACGACGTTTCAGGTCTTCCTTATCAAAACGCGTATCGATAAATGTCGTATCGTATTCACCTTTCAGGAAAGCCGCATTCTTCAATACACGTTGATGGAAAGGAATCGTCGTTTTGATTCCCAGAATCTTATACTCGCGCAGAGCACGTGCCATATTAGAAATGGCCGAAGCACGGGTACGTCCCCAACAACAAAGCTTTGCAATCATCGGGTCATAATGCAAAGAGACTTCAAATCCCGCATAAGCGGCACTGTCAAGACGCAGGTTACGTCCCTCGGGAGCTTCACGAACAGTAATCACACCGGGAGAAGGCATGAAGTTATTCTCCGGATCTTCGGCATAAATACGACATTCGATCGCTGCTCCGCTAAACTGTATATCATCCTGCTTATAAGGCAACGAATTTCCGGCAGCAACAGTAATCATATCCCGTACCAGGTCAACGCCTGTGCACTCCTCCGTCACAGGATGCTCCACCTGCAAACGGGTATTCATCTCAAGAAAGTAGAAATTCTGATCTTTATCCATCATAAACTCCAATGTCCCGGCACTGTAATAACCTATTTTCTTACAGGCTTCCACAGCTACCTTCAACATCTTCTTTCTCGTCTCTTCTTTCACAAAAGGAGAAGGACTTTCTTCTATCACCTTTTGGTTACGACGCTGGATGGAACATTCACGTTCATACAGATGAACGACATTTCCATACTTGTCTCCCATGATCTGAACTTCGATATGATGCGGATTCTCAATATATTTTTCAATATAAACCGCATCATTGCCAAAGGAGGTCCCTGCTTCGGATTGTGACAAACGGAGAGCTGTTTCCACCTCTTCTTCCGTACGTACCAGACGCATCCCCTTGCCTCCACCTCCCGCAAGTGCTTTCAACATAATGGGGTAGCCGACTTCATTAGCGACCTTCTTCACCTCATCAATGCCCTGTACGGGCGTTTCGGTTCCGGGCACAATGGGTAATCCTGCTTCACGCATAATCTTACGGGCTTCCGTCTTGATTCCCATTTTGGAAATAATATCCGCACTCGGTCCGATAAAAATCACTCCCTCTTCTTCACAACGACGGGCAAAATCCGCATTCTCTGACAGGAAACCGTATCCCGGATGAATAGCGGCTCCGGTCTTTTTGGCAATGGACAATATCAATTCCGGCTTCAAGTAAGAGGTATCTTCCGGCGAATTGGAAATGCAATAGGCTTCTTCTGCATAACGGACATGCAAAGCCCCGCGATCTACATGGGTATAAACAGCCACTGTCGAGATATTCATCACCCGGCAAGTGCGGAAGATACGCATCGCTATCTCACCCCGGTTGGCTACTAATATTTTCTTTATCATAATCTTTTTCTTTTTAGAAATAAAAACTTAAAAGAGCAATCAAATAATATTAGGCACGGATTACGCGGATTACACTGCTTGCAGAATAAAGGTTACCACATAAAGCAACCGTGAAATCCGCGTAATCCGTGCCTAAATTCAATCCATAAACAAGCCTAAAGCGGTAGGTTAGAATGTTTCTTAGGAGGATTCGATTGCCGTTTGTTGGCAAGCATCTCGAAACTTCGAATCAACCGCAAACGGGTTACCGCCGGATCGATCACTTCATCCACATATCCCAGTTCCGCCGCCCGGTAAGGATTGGCAAACTTTCCGCGATAATCATCCTGAAGTTCTTTCCGTTTCTCTTCGGGTTTCTCGGCTTTATCTATTTCCTTACGGAAAAGGATATTCACAGCTCCATCCGGTCCCATCACTGCGATTTCGGCAGTAGGGAAAGCAAGATTTACATCTCCACGGATATGCTTGGAACTCATCACATCGTAAGCACCACCGTATGCTTTGCGGGTAATAACCGTCACTTTCGGAACCGTAGCCTCGCAATAAGCATAAAGCAGTTTTGCCCCGTTACGGATAATTCCACCATATTCCTGATCGACTCCCGGAAGGAATCCCGGCACATCTACCAATGTCAGTAAAGGAATATTAAAAGCATCACAGAAGCGGACAAAACGGGCGGCTTTGACAGACGCATTGATATCCAGTGTACCAGCAAGCACCAATGGCTGATTAGCCACCACTCCCACCGTTTTTCCATTCAGGCGGATATAACCCGTCACAATATTCGCAGCATATTCTGCCTGAAGTTCGAAGAAACTATTATCATCAGCCACCGCTTCTATCATCTCTTTTATATTATATGGCTGATTCGGATTGGCCGGAATCAAATCTGCCAGTTCCGGAGTCAGGCGAGTCGGCGAATCGCTGGTCGCTACAAACGGAGGCTCTTCCATATTATTCCCCGGCAGATAGGAGATCAATTCACGAATATAATTGATGCACTCAATATCATTCTCCGCAGAAAGATGGGCTACACCGGACTTTGTCATGTGCACGCCCACTCCGCCGAGTTCTTCTTTAGTCACTTCTTCCTGTGTCACGCTTCTCACCACATCCGGTCCTGTAATAAACATATAACCGGAGTTTTTCACCATCAGAATAAAATCGGTCAATGCAGGAGAATAAACCGCACCACCGGCACAAGGTCCCATGATCGCGCTAATCTGTGGAATCACTCCGGATGCCATAGAATTGCGCAGGAATATCTCGGCATATCCGGCCAAAGAACGTACCCCTTCCTGAATTCGCGCGCCTCCCGAATCATTCAATCCGATGATAGGCGCTCCCATCTGCATAGCCATGTCCATCACTTTGCAGATCTTCTTAGCGTGCGTTTCTGAAAGAGCTCCTCCAAATACGGTGAAATCCTGTGCGAATACATAAACCAAGCGCTTGCCAATCATACCATATCCCGTCACCACCCCGTCTCCGGCAAATTTCTGCTTTTCCATACCGAAATCGGTACACCGATGGGTTACCAACTTATCCAGTTCGATAAACGAACCTTTCTCCAATAATAAATCGATGCGTTCACGGGCGGTCAGTTTGCCCACAGAATGTTGTTTTTCAATGCGAGCGTCTCCGCCGCCTTTTTCTGCTTTCCTGTTCAGTTCTTCCAGATTGTTAATAAGCTCTTTCATAGGCTGTAGTTATTAAAATTGTATGTGTGTAAAAATAAATAGTAATAAATGAAATCATTGTCATATTGATTACACAAAGATACTTTTATATAATGAACGCATCGTGTACGGAATTTGTTAGCATTTATGCCTTAAAACATCTTTTTCTATTTATTCAGGAAGCTTTTTTTGCAGGTTGCGACAACAAATGTCCATGCTTTTCTGTTTATCGCTTATCATTTTTAATAAAACCTATACCCTAACAAAATGAGAACAATTAAAATCTTATTAGCAGCCGGTTTCCTGCTCGTGTTCGGTACAAGTATTCATGCACAGGTACAACGGAATGAAACCTATCTACCCAAATTTGCCATCAAGACCAATGCTCTCTATTGGGCCACTTCTACGCCCAACTTAGGAATCGAAGTGGGACTGGCAAAGAAACTGACTCTCGACATATCCGGTAACTACAATCCGTGGAAGTTTGGTGACGACCGTCAAATCAAACATTGGCTCGTTCAGCCGGAATTACGCTATTGGCTCTGCGAACGTTTCAACGGAAGTTTCTTCGGTTTGCACGGACATTACGGAGAAATGAATGTCAGCAATCTGAATATATTCGGAATGGGACATGACCGTTACGACGGCAATCTGTACGGAGCCGGTATTTCCTACGGATACCAATGGATCATAAGCAAACGATGGAGTATGGAAGCTACCATCGGAGTGGGATACGCCCGTCTGGAATATGATAAGTATGCCCGTGGTGACGGAGGTGAAAAGCTGGGACATAACACCCGTAATTATTTCGGCCCGACCAAAGTCGGTCTTAGCTTCATTTATGTCATCAAATAATCGAACTTTCTAAAACTTACAATGATGAAAAGAAAACTTATTTATCTATTTATAGCTCTTGCAGCCACTATCCTGCCGGCTCATGCACAAAAATTCCTGAACGATGCGCTCACTCTCTCGAACGTATCTTTATGGCAACAAGGTAACTCTCTTTATGTCGGCATGACTTTCGACATGAAGAATCTGACAATAGGTTCCGCCCGAAGTTTAAGCCTTATTCCCCTGCTAACGGACGGACAGCATAATGTACCCTTGCAAGAAATCATCGTCAATGGTAAAAGACGCGAAAAAGCATATATCCGCGGTCTGGCAATCACTAAGCAAGAACCTACCGCCATTATCGTTCCGTATAATAAAAGGGAAACTTTTAATTATACGCAGGTGATTCCTTACAAACCCTGGATGGCTAATGCCAGTTTGCAACTTGTAGAGAATCTATGCGGATGCGGCAATTATCAGGAAATGAATGCACAGGAACTGATTACCAATGATGTATCTACTGAAGCCAAACGTTTAAGTGCCATGTCTCCTATCATTGCCTATATTCAGCCAACCGTAGAAGTGGTCAAAAACCGTAGCGAACAATATGAAGCTCATCTGGATTTTCCGGTCAACAAATCGGTGATCCTTACCGACTTCATGAACAATCATGCTGAATTGGTGAATATCCATGCCATGTTTGACAAAATACAGAATGACCGGAACCTGACTGTGAAAGGTATCAGTATCGAAGGTTTCGCCTCGCCAGAAGGACCTCTTGCCTTCTATGAACAGCTTTCCAAAAAACGTGCGGAAGCTTTGAAGGATTATCTGGTTAAGAACGAAAAAGTGTCTTCCAAACTATATAAAGTGACTTTCGGTGGAGAAAACTGGGATGGATTGGTAAAAGCACTCCAATCTTCTTCGATGAAGGAGAAGGAAACATTCCTGAACATCATCAAAAATACAACTGACGATGCCAAACGTAAACAGGAAATCATGCGTGTAGGCGGCGGAGCTCCTTACCGTAGTATGCTGAAAGAGATTTATCCGGGATTGCGTAAAGTGAACTGCAAGATTGACTATACCGTTGTCAATTTCGATGTTGAACAAGGCCGTATCATTATCCGGGAAAATCCGAAATATCTTAGTCTGAACGAAATGTATCAGGTGGCCAACAGTTATCCGAAAGGCAGCAAGGATTTTGTTAATGTATTCGATATTGCTGTACGCATGTATCCTACTGACGCCGTAGCTAACCTGAACGCAGGAGCCGTCGCATTATCACAAAAGGATTTGGATGCAGCAGTGAAGTTTATGGAGAAAGCCGATCACAATACCGCCGAATTCATAAACAATACCGGAGTCTACAATTTCCTTAACGGAGACATTAACCGTGCCATGGCTGCATTCGAGCAAGCAGCAAAGCTAGGTAATGAAGCTGCCCTTGCCAACTTAAAACAATTACAACAAATTTTAAGTGTGAAGATGAAATAAACAGAAAAATCTATTTATTCAACCGACCAAAGTGGGGCGTTCGTTTGTTATATCAATAATAAACGACGTTCCACTTTTTAAATCTGATAATTATGACCTTGATCCTTGCTGTTATTCCGGTGTTACTGTTGATTATACTGATGGCATTTTTTAAAATGTCAGGTGATAAAAGTAGTATCATTTCTCTGATTGTGACGATGCTGATTGCTCTTTTCGGCTTTGCTTTCTCGGTAGACAATCTGTTTTACTCCTTTTTATATGGAGCATTAAAAGCTGTCTCTCCTATCTTAATCATTATTTTGATGGCTATTTTCAGTTATAATGTATTGCTGAAAACTGAAAAGATGGAGATTATTAAACAGCAATTCGCTTCTATTTCTACCGATAAAAGTATTCAGGTGTTATTACTGACTTGGGGATTCGGAGGTCTATTGGAAGCTATGGCCGGCTTCGGAACAGCAGTAGCTATTCCGGCGGCAATTCTTATCAGTCTGGGATTCAAGCCTATCTTTTCGGCAACGGTGAGTCTGATTGCCAATAGTGTAGCTACTGCTTTCGGAGCAATCGGAACTCCAGTATTAGTATTGGCCAAAGAAACGAATTTGGACGTATTGCATCTTAGTACGAATGTCGTATTGCAATTATCCGTTTTAATGTTCCTGATTCCGCTGGTTCTACTTTTCCTTACTGACTCCAAACTTAAATCGCTCCCGAAAAATATATTCCTAGCTTTATTGGTAGGCGGAGTCTCTTTAGCCAGCCAATATGTGGCAGCAAAATATATGGGTGCTGAATCTCCGGCCATAATCGGCAGTATTCTTTCTATTATCGTAATCGTTGTTTATGGAAAACTTACTGCATCCAAAGAAGAGAAAGCACGAAAAAGTCATCTGAAAACGAAAGATATATTAAATGCATGGAGCATTTATTTACTGATTCTGTTTCTGATTATCCTGACCAGTCCGCTCTTTCCGGGATTGCGTCATACTTTAGAGAACAATTGGATTACGAGAATCAGTCTGCCTATCAATGCGTCCACCGTCAATTATACTATTTCTTGGCTGACTCACGCCGGAGTATTGCTTTTCATCGGTACTTTTATCGGTGGATTGATTCAGGGGGCTAAAGTAAAAGATCTGTTCATCGTTCTTTGGAATACCGTGAAGCAGTTGAAGAAAACATTCATTACGGTTATCTGCCTCGTGGGGTTATCTACTATTATGGATAGTTCCGGAATGATCGCTGTGATTGCCACAGCACTGGCTACGGCTACCGGAAGTTTGTATCCGTTATTTGCTCCGGTTATCGGTTGTCTGGGAACATTTATCACTGGAAGCGATACATCTTCCAACATCCTCTTCGGAAAGTTGCAAGCAAGTGTGGCAGGACAGATTCATGTCAGTCCGGATTGGCTGTCTGCGGCAAATACAGTAGGTGCCACAGGTGGTAAGATTATCTCCCCGCAAAGTATTGCTATTGCTACTTCTGCCGGAAACCAACAGGGAAAAGAAGGTGAAATACTGAAAGCGGCTATTCCGTATGCATTAGTATATGTAGCGATTACCGGAATTATTGTTTATATTTTCAGTTAATTCCCCCAAAATAGAAGAAGATAATAGTACCGTTAACAAAGTGCGATAATGCTTGACAATATTTCCGCTTAGCCATTAGATGGCAAAGCATTCAGCTCATTTTCGTACTGATTTGAACACCAATAAAAACTATAACTCTCTGCCACATTTTTGTCATTTATTCAAGTATTATACGGGGGAAAACAAAAATGTGGCAGTGCTTATAATCAATGACTTGGTTCTAAAAAAGCGTAGAAATAAGAGAAGTTTACAGAAAACGTATATAGAGTTTCTGCTTTTTGGAGAAGATAAAATGCACTTTCTTTTTAATCATTTGAATTTTAGTGTATTGGATGTATCGTTTTATTCTTTTCATCACACTTCGGCCTCAACGCATCTATTTCTTTGTTGTCGGTAAAGATATCTTTTAGATAATCACTGTTTGCTTGCAGTTGAGTAATTTACCGAATGGACAAGTGCTACGTAGCTGTTACACAAGTGTAGATGAGTAGTTACTCAAGTGCAACAGATTAACTTATGCGGATGAATTAGCTAAAAGATAAGGAGAAATTAGTAATAGATGCAATAGAACTTATTATATCTTCTGCATAATATAACTAAAACATCTAGTCGTTCATGATAAGTTGTAAAGGTGGAAAAGTATTAATACTCTATCGCTAGGATATTAATACATGAATTGTCGGGTATATATACCCAACACATTGGACATATATATCCAACACGCTGCGCATATATCCCCTATATATTGGATATATATATCCAATAATCTATATGAAAGGTTAGCGTCCAATTTTGACGTGTACCCCAAGGAAAGCCGCCACAAGGCGGTTCCCTCATAAATAACGTCAAAAAAGATACTGATTTTTAATATTTGTTATTACTCCAGTCCGATTGTCAAGGGTAACAAATGTTCATAATCCCTACGTCCTTTAACAATTTCGCTGAAAAATCTCTTGAAATAATCAAGCACAGACACACCCTGCATCTTACAGGTTGAGATGATGGTATGATATACCGCTGAAACGTGTGCCATCCTGTCACTTCCGAAGAATAACGAGTTCTTTCGCTCACCGGCCAAGGGACGGATAAAACGTTCGGCAATGGAATTGTCGATGGAATAAGAGCCGTCATTCAAGTAGGCGAACAGCTGAGTCCAAAAAGTATTCATATAATTTATTGCCTTCTCCATCAACTCTCCGCGGGGCGGATGACCGTCACTGAGCAAGACGTCAAGCTTACTGCGTAACTTTATGATTACTTCTTTGGTCTTTAAGTTATTCCGGCAAAGCTTTATCTGCTCGGGGGACAACTGCCCTTCTTCATACTCGCGTTCCAGCTTGTAAAGCTCACCGATCAATTCCAATATGAATGCCGCATCCTTATCATTACCCTGATCCAACGCATACTTGAACTTCGCACGGGCATGGGCCATGCAACAAAGATGTTCTATATCGACCATATGATCATCCAAATACAGATAGACATTGTAGCCATCTGACTGAAGAGCTTTCACCTGGCTGTCACCCAAGATATGCTTCAAGGCATCACGTCCTCTGGAACCATCCTCGTAGCAATAGATAACCACTTTTGACAGTTTGTTGACCAGACACCAGATGTATTTCTTCTTATAGCAGCCTTTACGCTTTACCCGGCACCAGGTCTCATCACAGTTCACGATGGAATCCTTTTCCAAACAAGTATTCTTAAGATAAGCAATCAAACCGCAGAAATGGGTAGAGCCTTTCTCCAACCAATTGGTCAGACTCATACGGCTCAAACGCATTGATTCACCTGATAATCTGTACATTTCACGATAAAGAGGGGTATCCAGAACATATTTGTTGAAAGCAAGATAAGCCAGAAAAGAACCGGAAGCGTGCGTTCCAGGAACCACGTCAATGATTTCAGGCTGCCCACTGAAAGGGAAATAGCCTTCATGAATTTTCCCGTCCGAAGTCTTATAGCGGATAACCTCGTAATCATGCTCGACAAGCTTGCTTACCTGTTCATAGGCATATTTACGGAAACGTTTGATGATTTTTGAACCTGCCGGCAGTTGGCGGATATCACTATTATGACAAACCGTATTGTCAGCGCTCATAGTGCGATAAGAAAGTCCTTGACGATAAAGACGGGCTTCTTTTGATTTTGATTCAAAATCCTCTTCCTGCGCATGAGCCTCACCAGATTGTGGCAAGCAGGAGCCGAGGGATTGGGGAGTGCCGTCGAAATCATCCTTGTCACGTGTATGGTCCTCTTCGACCTCACGCTTCTTTTTATGGATTCCTTTTTGGCTCTTACCATCATAAAGATTCTTATTACGGACTTTAAGCCGCTCTTCCAAAGCTGATATTTTAGACAACAGATTGATGTTCATCTGTTTATAATCGTCCAGCTGTTTTTCAGCTGCAATGGCCGATCTCTGCAAAGACAACAGTTCATCAACCTTGGACAACAGTTCATCTATGCGAGCCTCGTCCCGTTGGATCCGTTCAGCGTCACGCTCACGGGCAGCCATCAGCGCTATTATCATTTTTGATTTTTCGTCAGGGGTCATATCTGAATATGGGTCTTCAAAAGGTGCAGGAGTCTCCTCCCGTTCCTTCAATTTCCTTGCGGAAGAAAGCTGTTTCATTCTTTCCAAATCATTCATATTCAGCATCTTTGTTGCTTCAAAGATACAAAAAAACAATGAAATAAAAGAATTTTTTACTACTTTTTAATTGATAATTATTTGATTATTAAACGTTTAACAACAGGGGATTCCAACAAGAGGATGACATCCTGCCAATTGATTGAATAAATACTTTCAGCACCATTACAGGTTACATGCATAAACTGGTAGCCGGGTCTGAAACGTTTCTCAAACATACTGTAAGACCGTCGGTCATAGCTGAACAAACGAACCAGACGTAAATCTTTAGACATCACGATAAAGACATCACCATCCTCAGGCTCACGGTTCAACTGTTGATGGATGATGGATAAGACCTTATCATATTTACAGCGCATATCATGAAAATCACGAACTAAGAAAAAACGATTTAGTCCTGTAATATTCAACATAAGCCCTCCAGTTTCTCCACTAAGCTTTTCAAACCTTCGTAGCTTAAATTTTTCTGACTGAGATGAACACCATTGCTCATGCGGATATCCACCAGGATTCGAAGTTCGGTATGACAAGAAAGCCGAGGATCCGATTCTGGCTTTACTTCCCGGATTGAGGAAGGACTTTCCGGCACTTCTGCTTCCGTTGAGGGAGAACCCAAAACCTGAACAGGAATTATCTTCTTTCGGGTATCCTTGTACCATTTGGAAAATAGGTTATAAGGAACTTGGTTGGACATACAAAATTTCTCAATAGAAACACCAGCAGGGATACCTTCCAATTTATAGCGCAAAAATAGACGCTCAAAATCATTGTAACTATACATAAACTTGGATTTTGATTTAACGAAAGCAAAGATCTGGATTTTATATCGGTTATACTATACGGCATTTTTGGACGCTAACATATGAAAGACATTTTCAGAAGTTTAGTGTTGAGTTTATTGCTATAAGCTCTAAATTATCTAGATTTTCTTTCTTCTTTTTGATTTATATTCTATCTTTACAATGCTCTTTATCAAAGTTCACAGCAGGAGAACCTGCTGTATCAATGTGGCAGGCTTTTTTATGTTTGTCCCATTTTTTCTAGTTACTTATACCACATGATATACGACTTCATGCGCTTCCGCCAGTTGAGGAACCTCCAGTTTATCCAACATTTTATCTAAAACAGATTCAGGAAGTGCATATTCCCTGCTTTTATTTTGTTGACGCCAAATGTGGTATGGTTGTTCCAGATAGACTATCTTTACTTTTGCACCATAATCAACAAACAAATCAATCAATTGAGCACGCATCTGACGAGTTATGTTAGTAGCATTCCAAACAAAGTCCTGACCTTTGCGGAGATACGTTCTGACTTCCTCTTTCGCTGTTTGCACTACCCATCCATTCGCAGACTTATCCGTAGGACTCAATTTGTGTTTTCGACGAATGACGTCCAAACTCACCACCGGAACATCTATGCCAGCAGATTGAATATAATAATCCTTCCCCATTCCCGGAAGTCCTGACAACATCGTCACTTCACATTTAAACTGTTCGTGAGGGACATAATCAATATAACTGTCTTCAGTATGGAAGTAATGAAAACGTGCATAATCAGTGGCAAATTCTCTTGGTTTCTTCCAACAATCCTGTTCACGGCAGAAAATCTCAAACAGTTCCAGTGCTTCCAGCAGTTCATTCTTATCTTCACAAATGCGTCCTCTGATATCAGCATCGGCCAACATCTTTAGCAATGAAGTATCTACCCGTAAAGAAGCTTCACAGAGTTTCTTCACAGAGTCAGGCTTCTCCATCAGCCAAACAGGTAATCCATGGTACCGGACTAAAGATGCAATCTGTTCCCGGATATGGAATGGAGCAGGACAATCCCGGTATAAAATAGTGCGGACAGTGTACTCTCCTTTTCTGGCATGTCCTTTAGCAGATACCCGCCCCTCTCCTTCATCCACGGAAGTTGAACGTTTTTCAACATCATGCAACAAGGCAGATGTCCAAATAAGTTCTTTCTCCAAAGTAGAAAGAGAATGATAAGCGGAAGACTGCTGCAATGCCTCCAACACCATACGGGTATGTTC
Source organism: Bacteroides celer (assembly GCF_002632415.2). Lineage (NCBI taxonomy): Bacteria > Pseudomonadati > Bacteroidota > Bacteroidia > Bacteroidales > Bacteroidaceae > Bacteroides > Bacteroides celer. The sequence goes on from NZ_CP178209.1 coordinate 3,859,884, forward strand.
GGCTACACTGCCCTCGGCATGATAACGAATATCCTGCTGAACAGTATTCATTTCGCGCACCCACTCGAACTGTTGTTCGAGTGAGCACCACGATTTATCTTCTATCAATTTCCAATTCATCTTTATTCCTCCTTTTCATTATTAAATTCCCAAACAAGCGGGGCACGCTTCCAGTTACGTGTCCAATGCTCGTCTGTTTTAACATGTCCTTTCCGCACATACTTAAATACATTATGTGCAAATTCGCTAACCGGATATTCTCCGACATTGCGGCTGACTACTCCCTCACGGGTACAAACCTCTTTCGTCCACGGATCACAAGAGCCGAAGATAGCCGGTTCTTGTGACATACGGATGATTTCCTGTTTTAATAGTTCCGGTGTCAAACCGGAAACAGGCTCTATCTTCAACTCCGGAACAGTAGGAAAGTCGAATAAAGCTGCATAAAACTTTACTTCTTCCCACGACAGCCACTGATCCATACAGCGGACTGCAAAAACATAAAAATGCGTTTCTAATCGCTGATATTCTATGGAATGTACGGCATATAGATTTTCTCCAAAGATTTCTATATCATCCAAATCATTCTTTATCAATTCCCAACGCTCACGCAGTTGCCTCGTCCAGGGTGAAGTAGTAGGAGCAGCATGCGAACGGGCAAAGACACCCCACTGACTTAAACAATTATTCTCTCCATCCAGCTTCTCGGTATGCACCAATGTCCGAATCCGTTGAATGTCCTCCCAATACGTATGGCTAATCCGGTCGTCACTAGTCGTTCCGGGAGAGAACGGATAGTGATAAGTGCGACCATATTTCTCTGATATCATTTCTTTCTTTTTTTTAATTAAATACTAATTTCTTTCATCGCATCACTCCTTATTCATTCGAACGATGCGAGGCATAAATTTACCCTGCACTTCCACCAGCGTTTCCTGTGTATACATCACTCTGTCAATATCCTTATATGCCAGTGGCATTTCTTCCACGCTCCCACCAATCAAAGTCACTCCTGCCTGCGACAGTAGTTTCTTCAAAGCCGATTGCGTAAAACTATCTTTTGCCTTCTGGCGGGACATCGCCCTGCCGGCTCCATGAGAAGCCGAATTTAAAGCAGCTTCCATCCCTTTGCCACAAACCAGATAACCTGCAGTAGCCATGCTACCGGGAATCAATCCCGCTTGTCCTTTCTGTGCCGGAGTAGCCCCTTTACGATGCACGATTGCCATACGCCCCGGTGCTATTTCCTCTCTCCAAGCGAAGTTATGATGGTTGTTGACATTAGCAAGCGGCTTCAACCCTAATGCTTTCGCCAAATTCAAATGAATCCGCTCATGACAGGCACGGGCATAATCGCCTGCCAGATTCATACTCATCCAATACTCCTGCCCCGCTTCAGTGTTTAAATCCAGCCAGGCAAAATGCTGTGCTTCACGGGGAAGCCTGCACACTTCACGTGCCAACAGGCTGTAATGTTTGGCAATGGCAGCTCCCAATCCTCGTGAACCGGAATGTGACAACAATGCCAGATAATTTCCTTCCGGAAGATTCAACACGTTATTTTCTTGCAGAGCGATCTCGCCGAACTCCACAAAATGATTGCCACCACCGGAACTCCCCAGTTGACGTACTGCCTTTCCATGCAAATCTCTCAACAAAGGCGTCAAACGGAATTCTTCCCTATCCAACACCTCATGTTCCTGCTCAAAACCCAATCCGCCATCCATACCGAAATGGGTGAAATCTTTCAAGGCTTCTTTCATCTGATAGGTATATCGTTTCAGGAAGTCGGCGCTGGCATCAAATACCGTCAGGCTCATCCGACAACCGATATCAACGCCTACGGCATACGGAATCACGACATTATCCGTAGCAAGCACTCCACCGATAGGTAACCCGTATCCGGCATGAGCGTCAGGCATCAATGCTCCGGCCACCGTTACAGGTAAGCGCATAGCCAGGTTCATCTGTTGTTTGGCAAGCGTTTCGATAAATTTACCTCCATAGGTTTTATACATCAACGGCTCATCCAATAAATCATAAGCTATAAACTCTTTTGCTATGATAGTAGGCGAAAGGCGTTCGGCCAGCTTATTCCAAATTTCATTATTTTTGTAAGATTCGGGATGCTCGAGTATATCGCTCAATGTCATTTCAATCTGTTCTTTAGTGTCGTATTTGCAATGTTTACTCACAATGTCCACTACCAGACTACAGGCAACATTATCCCGGTATCCCAGTTTGCTTAAATCTTTTAATCGTATTCCCATACTTTTTTTTCGTTCGCATACAGCATTCCCTGTCGGCCTCACCGGCAAACAACAATGCAATACACGTGATACCAATGCTTTGGATATGAAATACCTCACCACCGCATTGAAGTGATTAATTTAAAATATAAAAAGTGATTGCAGGACTAATCAACGATTACCGCTTGTTAGTAGAATTGCGGTCAATATAAGAACCATAGGTTCAGTGTAAAAACAATAAGTTGCAAAGCCTCATCCTCCCGACGAGACAACTTAGTCCTAATTTGAAAATATTATAACTCCAACATAATTAATACCCTTTCCATCTGTTTTTAAAGGGTGAATACTCATTTTATCGCGGCAAAAGTAGTGCTTATTTTTATTTCCTCCAAAGAATAATAGACAAATTTTAGCGTTCAGTAACTATCCGAGGGAAGTTTTGCCAAGAGTTTCTGTCAAATTGCTATTTTTTACTCCCTTTATATCCCCTATCTTTGCAACAGAGAAAACAAAAAGAAAGATAGTATATGAAACTAATGAAAGGTTTATTGAGTGCTTTTGCCGTTGTATTGGCAACCACAGCTTGTGCAGGCAACAGCGGAGAAAATAAAAAGAGTAATGAATCAACAAAGGAGGACAATAAAATGGAAGTAGTAGCATTAAATAAAGCAGATTTTTTAAAGAAAGTATATAATTATGAAGCCAATCCGAACGATTGGAAATTTGAGGGCAGCCGTCCTGCTATCATAGATTTCTATGCTACCTGGTGTGGTCCATGTAAGGTGATGCACCCGATTCTGGAAGAACTAAGCAAAGAATATAGCGGTAAAGTAGATATCTACCAGATTGATGTGGACAAAGAACAAGATCTGGCAGCGGCATTCGGTATCCGCAGCATCCCTACCTTATTGATGATTCCGATGAAAGAGGAACCTAGAATCATGCAGGGAGCTATGCCCAAAGACCAGCTTAAAAAAGCAATTGATGAATTTCTTCTGAAACAAAATAACGAAGCAAAGCAATAGACTTCGACTTTTTTCTCGTCATGGTGACTGCCCTCTATTCGTCTTTTGAAGATGGATAGAGGGCTAGTTCTTTATAATAGGTTGCCTTATGGTATTCATTTACAGTGAAAAGGTAAGAATTTTACTTTTCACCGCTGGACTTCGAATTGAAGATTTATGTACTTTTGTCTCATATAGATATGTATTAGCCAATAATTAAAGCAATATTCTAATAATATGAAGACCAAGCGTACAAGAAGTTCTTTTCGTTCTATGAATTCGGAAAAAAAGTTAGAGTCCATCTTTTTATTTGTTACCGGAAAGTGTAATGCCAAATGTGCCATGTGCTTTTATGCCAATGATATGGCTAAGAAAGAAAAGGATTTGACTTTCGAAGAAATCAGGAAAATATCAGAGACGGCCGGAGAAATCAACAAGTTGTGGGTATCTGGAGGCGAGCCGACGCTCCGGGAAGATCTTTCTGAAATTCTTGAAATGTTTTACCGCAATAACCAAATCAAAGATGTCAATATGCCGACAAACGGACTGAAGCCGGATCGTGTCATCGAATGGGTGAAACGGTTCCGCACCAACTGTCCGGATTGTAATATCAATGTCAGCATCTCACTGGATGGATTCGGAGATACACATGATACACAACGAGGGGTACCGGGCAATTTTTATAAAGCGGCAGATACCATACGGAAAGTAAGCGAACATTTTAAAGACGATGGAAAAGTATTGCTCAATGTAGCCACGGTTATCACTAAATATAATATAGACCAGATTAATGATTTCATGACGTGGATGTATGGACGTTTCCATTTATCTACTCATACGATTGAAGCAGCCCGTGGCGTCACCCGCGAAGACGGAGTCAAAGCATTGGACGAATCCACCCTCCGACGGATTCAGGATGAAGCAGCCCCTATATATAGAGCTTATGCCAAACGAATGGTGAGTAACACTTCCGGTTTGCGCAAACCTATCACAAAGTTCTTCTATATAGGTATTATCCGAGCTTTATATGATATCCGGGCAAGTAATATCGACCAGCCAACTCCCTGGGGTATGGACTGTACGGCAGGAGAAACGACATTGGTTATTGATTATGACGGTCGATTCCGTTCCTGTGAATTGCGTGAACCGCTTGGCAACGTGAAAGATTACGATTGCGACGTACAGCAAATCATGAAAAGTGAAGCTATGAAACAAGAAATAGAAGCGATCGGACATGGATATAAAGCAAACTGCTGGTGTACACATGGTTGCTTTATCACTTCTTCCTTAACTTTCAATCCTCGCAAAATGATTAAGAAAGTATATAAAGGTTATCGTGAAGTGAACAAGCTCGACAAACCCATTGATTTCGGCGAGGACAATATGTCTAAAATGGAAGAGCATTACCACCTCGACCGGGAAAAATTACGTCTGCTCGGCATTATCCGGAATTAATCACTATAAACGTTCCGCCATGAAAATACTTTTGGTTACCAGAGGATCACAAGGAGATATCTATCCTTATCTGACCATTGCCTCCGCGCTGATAAAACGAGGACATCAAGTCACATTGAATCTTCCACAAATATTTGAAAAAGAAGCAAAAGCATATCAGCTGGATTATGTCTTACAGGATTTTGATGATATACAAGGAATGGTATCGAAAGCAGGAGAGAAATCGGAAGGAGCCAAACCTTATCTAAAGTGGATGCGCGATGTGATTGACGTACAGTTCAAGCAACTGATTCCTCTACTGAAAGAGCATGATATACTGATAGCCACCAACTCCGAATTTGCAGCAGCCAGTGTTGCTGATTATTGTCAGAAACCATTTATCCGGACTGCCTTTGCCCCTTTTATACCCGGCAGGCATATCCCCCCTCCTATCTTCCCTTATCCAAAGCCTCATCCAATTTTCACTCCCCGGTTTATCTGGAAGCTGCTCAATATCGGCAACAACTATATGACGCAGAAAACCATTAATAAAAATCGGGAACAGTTAGGACTGAAGCCTTTAAAGAACTGTGGTTATTATTCCACGGAAAGAGCCTTTAATTATATGCTGTACAGCCGTTATCTCGGTAATACAGATCCCGATTGGAAGTATAAATGGGATATTGGAGGATACTGTTTCAATGACGCACTACACTATGATACGGATGCCTATCAGCAACTTCTGGATTTCATTCAGCAAGAACAAAGACCTGTTATCTTCTTTACATTAGGGAGTTGCAGCGCAAAAGAAAGCGATGCTTTTTGTAATCGGTTAATCCATATCTGCCGACAACTGAATTTCCGGCTGATTATCGGCTCCGGCTGGTCGGGTACAGGAAAGTCCTTAGCAAACGATAAGGATATCTTCCTATTGACACACACCATTCCGCACAGTCTGATATTTCCTCACTGTGATGCTGTCATGCATCATGGAGGAAGCGGAACAACACACAGTGTAGCCCGTGCAGGTAAACCACAAGTTGTCATGCCGCTAATCATCGACCAGCCCTATTGGGCTTATCGTGTTCAACAGTTGAGAATAGGACCTAAATGCATCAAAATCAATAAAGTTTCCGACCGGGAATTAAAAGAAAAAGTGAATGATTTGGTGACTAATCCTGTGTATAAAACAAAAGCAATGGAATTAGCCGGACAGATTCGTGAGGAGCGGTCGGTAGATAACTTCTGTGATTTTATAGAATCTGTGGCAGATCAGATATGAAATCACTCCTGTTTGCTCCAGACATGGGTGACTTCGCCAAACACATATTTACGATAATTACTTGCTTTCTGATAAGCATCAGCTATATAATCCCGTGCTTCCTGTGTGCAGAAATCATCGGGATCAGGAGTCGTAATCTGTGTTAAATTGCACTCAAAAATAAGCCGGGCCTCTTTGAAAGACATATTTCCGGAGGGAGTTTGAATACCTGTCAGTTCCACTTCCTCCATTTTCCGGCTATCCCTCCCCGATTGGCTGCCTAGAAAAAGCAACTGTTCCTTATACCTATCGGAGAAATATGCGATGGTATATGTTTGTTCCTTTTGAATAAGTTCAAGAGTATAGCGGTCTGTCCGGATCACACACCAACTAGCGGGCTTCCTGAAAAGAAGTCCAAAACCGCCTCCACTACCTATCATAGAATTATAATGTGCTTCATTACCTGCAGTTATAACATAGAAATTATCCATGACCAGTGTGAACATATTGTCACTGATTTCCTTCGGAGAGATTTGCCAGAACAACTGTTTAAAATCGTTTTCTTCAACATTCATACGCTTGATTGCTTCCATCTTCTAATTTTTTATTGAATCTATTACTTCTAAAAAACAACAATGCAAAATTATGGGATATGAAACGAATAAAATAGCTATTTTTGTCATAAAAATAGTCGTAAAAGACCTCTTATGAAAAAGGAAATACAACAGACAGATCCCAATGTACTATTAAAATTTGCTCATTTACTAGGAACAGAAGTAAAAGACGGAAGACTGGAAATCCCCCCAAAGTATGGCAAAGGGTATTGTACCGGATATGTGTTCAATGAACAAATCCGAATACTTTATCCCTCTTTGCTGAAAATCATCAATGAAATGATGACAGAGGCAGTCAATACAACCTTTAAACGGTATTTTATAAGAATAAAAACAGAGGAACTGGTTTGTCGGCTATTAATGGAATTAGAAAAGCGGGAAGAAAAACAAATTTATGCCTTGAATAGCCATGATACAAAAAGTATCTACCAGATAAAAGAACGAATACTTCACCATTTGGATACTCCTCCTGTTATAAAAGAACTCGCCATCTCTGTCCACATGAGTCCATCCAAGCTTAAACGTTTATTCAAACAGATCTTTGGTAACAGCATCTTCAACTATTATCAGGACTTCAGAATGAAAGAAGCAGCCCGTTTATTGAAAGAGGAAAAACTTTCTGTTTCAGAAGTCGGATATCAGTTAGGATTCACCAACCTAAGTCATTTTTCGAGAATCTTTAAAAAACACACAGGGATGAATCCTAAGCAATATACCAAATATTAACCGGAAACCGGGACAGATTATAGTTTTCTCTGAACACCGTCGTCACCAACGACGTAATAAACTCCATTGTCTATCAATACAGCCCGTCCACGCTTTTTCTTCCGATTCTCCTTATTGTCAACATTGACAGCGATGACTTTACCATTATAAAAGGTTGAAATATCCTTGAAGATAGTGTGCCCCACAAGGATGTGTTTTACCATATAACGATCCAACATCATTTGTAAAGAGTCTTGTACCAACGGTTTATACTTGGGATCTTCTCTCACCAGGCCGCGATACCAGATCGGACCGTCATTGCCATACAGAAAATCAGTCAATGGAGAAAGTGCCTTACGCTCTTTTTTGCTCATGAAAAGTGCCCGGCTCATTTCCTCGTTCACAGTGGGGATATTCAAGTCCTTATCATAGAATAATTTTCCTAATCCGGCATGTACATATAAATCGGTTCCAATAATTTGCATTGTATTACGTGTTGCAAGCCAACGGCCCAATTCGGTATTTGTGCCGAATAATGAAGGATATTCCACTCCCAGTTTTTCTGCCAGCAATTTATATTTATCTTTTGTATAGCGAAGATCGTTAGACAACACCAAAGCCTCATGGTTTCCCAAAAGGAAAAAGACATGGCCTCCCGCTTTAGCCGCTTCATCTTCTAATTTATAGAACAGCCAAAAGATCTGCAGTACATCCTTGCCACGGTCGAAAATATCTCCGATAATCACCAAATGATTGCTACCGAAATTCCATTGGTATTTATCATTAATTACTCCGTTTCCTTGCAACAGACTAATCACGCAATCCAGCCGCCCATGAGGATCGGACATCACAAAAACTTTTTCCGGACGGGTATACTGCCACTCCGGTCTTTTCAATGGATGGAGTTTTACGTCAAATGGATACCGTCCCTCATGATCCGTCACACGGAAACTGAAATCTTTAGGTAATGTCGCATAAGTCTTGTCTGTAATCCGTCCTTTCTTATTGACATTAATAACCCGTGTACTACCGTCTGCCTGATAGAGTATATAGGGTCCGTCACCAGACAATTTCTCTTTTTTCTCTTTCTTCTTATCTCCTGAATGATAAGTTCTGGCCTGAATGCCGGAACTTATTAAAACGAGAACAAGAGTAGAAAGAAATAATCTCAAAAAACGAGTGCTCATATTCTTTTCTTTCTTGAAGTTTATTTTTTAATCGTTACTAATTCTCCTTCGTCATTGATGGCTTTAATATCATCTCCTTCAATAACCACAGCACGAGTCTCTTTTTCAAAAGCCTTGGGATGATTAACACAAATATCATATACCTTTTTATTATAGGTATACTTCACACGACTATTTTCCGTATGACCGATAATAATACGTTTGACATCATATTGAGCCAGAAGTTTATCTACATCCGCTTCCTTTATCGGACTGTACTCACTGCCAGTCTTAACCATTCCGCGATACCACAACGGACCGTTATAACTATCACTATAAAGGAAATCGGCAATATCCGGATATTGTTTTTTCCGTTCCTCTTTTGAAAGGTAAATGCTCTTGCTCACCAGTTCATTGATTTCGGGAATCGTCTCTTCGCGTTCCATAAACACCTTACTCAATCCTGCATGAACATAAAGGTTTTCACCTACAATCTGAATGGTGTTTTTAGAACGCAGCCAGTTACCCATCACATTCGTCAGTCCCCACATCTTTCCATAGGTCATGTTCATCGCTCTTTGCGAAAGAGTGTTGTACTTGGCATACGTATATTTCAAGTTATCACGCATTATCATTTCTTCGTGATCCCCCAAGATGGTTGTCACTCTGCCACCAACAGCTTTCGCCTCAAATTCCAATTTGTATATGAGCCATAAAATAGGAAGTACGTCTGCTCCACGATCGAAAATATCACCATCAATCACCAAATGGTTACTGCCATATATCCATTCATATTTATCATTAATCACTTCCCCTGTTTTCAGAATAGCAGCAAACAAGTCGAAACGCCCGTGAAGGTCGGATACGGCAAATGTTTTAGCATACTCGGTACGGTCTTCCCATGCCGGACGTTCAAAATTCTCAATCTTATTAATGGGTACCTGAAAAAGGAGTTGATTATCATCCGAATACACATCCAGTTTCAATCCGGCCGGTAATCCGGATTCTTCACGAATGTTCAATGCATTCTCTTTAGTCACTTCCAGAATTTTAAGTCTACCGTTTTCATAGAAAAGGTAAGGACCATCATTACGGAAATGAGTGATTTCAGCTATATCCGGTCCCACGGGAGTCAGATCTTCCCCGCACGAATAAAAGGCCGTGATGAACAAACCCAAAAGGAAATAGATGCTATATATCTTTTTCATAATTTCTATACGTTAATGCGTTAATTAATGCAATTCATATTCCGGATTCTGAACCATATTCTCATTGTACTCCATTTCGTGGTTAGGAACAGGAAGAACGATTTTATAATAACTCCAATCAAACTCTACTGCTTCATTGGGAACTTCGCTCAAATAATCTTCACGTATCACTTTCTTGTTATTTCTAAGTAAATCAAAGAAACGTTGTCCCTCTCCCCAGAATTCAATGCGACGCTGTTCAAGCACCAGATCCAGGTTTATATCTTCATCTGCCACGGCATCCAGATCCTTATCCGTACGTGCATAAATAGGTTTCAGATACTTGCGCGTATTAGATATATCATTCCTCTTAATCGCAGCTTCAGCTGCATTCAGATAGAGTTCCGACAGACGGAAAACCGGGATATTGGCATCTTCATACGATTTAGAACCTTGTGCCGGATATTTCAAGCAATAAGGTTTACTGCTACTTGCCGTAGACACCATCTGACTACGAACATCATCGGAATTGTCTTTCATGTAGTCTTTCCAATACTTTTCGGTGGCTATCAGATTATATTTGGTGCTAAGATAACCGATGGATGATTTTCCCGGACTATCAGTAGTCAGATTCACAATTTCGAACAACAGTTCACTATTGAACGGAGTAGCCCATATCTTGGCATATTCATCATTGGTCCACAACTTATAGCCTTGTTTTTCCGCACCTTTGATAGCTTCGGCAGCCACATCGTATGCCTCTTTGTCATTCCCCATATAGAGATAAACCCGGCTTAATAATGTCATTGCCCCCCATTTATTGATTTTACCCTCTTTCTTTACCGGACGAAGCAGCTTCACCGCATCTGTCAGGTCGTCTGTGATGGCCTTATAACATTGGGCGGTCGTATTGCGGGAAGGCTTGATATTCTTATCTTCTACCACTTTATCAATAATGGGCACAGCCAATGATGCCCCGTTATCTTTCAGATAAGGATACCCGTAAATACGTGTCATATCGAACAGCAACAAGGCACGTATTGCCAAAGCCTCTCCTTTCAAGTCATTATAATACTCCTGCTCTGTCAGCTTCTCCAGTTTCGGAGTTGTAATTTCCCGATCGGGAACAAGCTTTATCTTTTCAATATCCCGGAATAAAATGTTCAGGTTCTTACCAATACCGTAGTACATCCCCCAGAAACCACTAGGTCCATTCGTCTTATTGTACTTGAATGTATAGAAACTGACATTGGTACTGGAAGACTTATAAGATTTCATATCATCTCCCCTCAAATCACCATAACAAAACATATCTGCTCCATAATAACTGGATGACTGCATACTGCTGTATGCACCGTTCAGCACAAATTCAAAATCCCTTAATTCGGTCAATGAACCATCAGTTTCTATAGCTGTGGAAGATTGCAAATCCAACCAATCATTTCCGCAACTACTCAATAAGGTTGCAAAGGCACCTAAAGCTATATATTTTATCTTTTTCATACTTATTCATTTATAGATTAATGCACTTAGAATTTCACTTCCAAACCGAATGTATAAGTTCTCATCGGAGGAGTATCCCAACTAGGTGATGAACCCGATTCGGGGTCAATATAATCGTATGCCGCCCAAGTTAACAGGTTATTGCCCGATGCATACAGACGTATATTGTCTATACCCACTTTCCGGGTCCATGTCTTCGGCAGTGTAAAGCCGAAAGTCAGATTCTTCAGACGAACATAATCTCCACTGTATAAACGACGTGTGGTAGCATAATCGGTCATGGAAATTGATCTACCGACTACAAAACGTTCAATACTCGTTTCATCACCCTCCTTCTGCCAGCGTTTCCGATAATAAATAGGAATATTCAGCGTTCCGTCGCCACCGTGTTCCAGTTTGCCTGCCGCGCCGTCATAGTTCCATGCCCCAAAAGAGAAATTCACGTTAAAATTCAGATCAAACCACTTATAAGAGATGCTGTTACCCAGTCCACCGGTGATAGTAGGATCGGCACATTGCAGTATCACTTTTTCCGCACTACGCGGATCTTTAGTAGTTTCTTTGTTCAGATTTCCATTTTCATCCGTCGTATTCTTATAGAACATCGGTTCACCGTCTGCCGGGTCGATGCCTGCAAATTCAATCATATAATAGGTAGAATAGGGCAAACCTACCTTATGAATAGATGTTCCGCTGGTTACTTGTTTCAAATCTCCGTCCAACTTCAGGATTTTATTGGCATTATGTCCCAGATTCAAACTAGTGCTCCAACGAAAATCTTTTGTCTCGATATTAGTTGAACGAATTTCCAATTCATATCCCTTGTTTTGTAATTTACCTATGTTGGCAAGATAACTTGAGAAACCTGTTGCAAGAGATAATGGCCGGCTGTAAAGCAGATTTTTCGTTGTACGAACGTAATATTCAAATGTAACATTCAGTCTGTTGTCGAAGAATCCCAAGTCGATACCGGAGTTGAAGTTGTAGTTGGTTTCCCAAGTCAGTTCCTTGTTTTCCAGTTGCGACTGCGTGATACCCGGATTATCGTTATAATTACTAGTCAGACTGCTCAATCCCATATATCCATAATAAGAAGACGGCAGAGTTCCGTTCACACCGTAAGAAACTCTAAGTTTCAAGTCACTTAACCAGTTCTGAAGAGGTTTCATAAAACTCTCGCTACTCACTCTCCATGCACCGGACAATGACCAGAAATTTCCCCAACGATTCTCTCTTGCCAATCGCGAACTTCCGTCTGTTCTCCAACTCGCTCCCAGATAGTATTTGTTGTCATAATCATAGTTGGCACGTGTAATATAAGAGACAATACGCGTCGTACTGTTAGAACCTCCCATACTCTGATACACTACACCATTGTTGACTTCCGGCTTATCCCAGCGTGCAAAATTAGAGATAGTAGTTCCCAGTCCATCCGACTCCTTACTGTTGATTTCATAACCAACCAAAAGGTCCAGATTGTGTTTTTTCTTGATCTTTGTCTGATAAGTCAGAATATTAGACCATGTCATATTGGTAATATCATTATAATCTTTGCTGAAACGTCCGTTATCATCGTCACCGTCACTGGTACGCGGGTCTTTCCATGCACGAGACTTGTTCATCACAAAATCATAGCTGAATGTAGACGCAAACTTGATTCCTTTCCAAATATCGAATGATGCATATACGGTATTGAAAGAACGAGTCGCATATTCTCTCTTAAAATTATAAGAATTTGATAACATCGGGTTACGGTCATCTAATTTGATTAATGCACGGTTCCAGGTGCCGTCTTCATTCCATATAGGGTCAGACGGTGTGGCTCCATTACGCGTACCGTAAATTGGAGAAGTATACGATGTCCCTTCCGAATAAGTATCCTGATTCACTTTGGAGAACTGTATCTTTGCACCGATATTCATCCATTTAGCCATCTGATAGTCTACATTCAAACGTGCAGAAATACGTTCCAGACCGGAGTTTATCGTAACACCATCCTGCTTCATATAGCCGATGGACGTATAGTATTTAATCTTTTCCTGTCCGCCGGAAGCTGAAAACTCGTAATTCTGGTGGCTACCGTTACGGAACAGATAATCATCCCAATTCACAAAACCACACCAAGGGATCGGTGCATACTGGTCAATATTCGAATCGGCATAAGCCCATGCTTCATTCTCGGTCATCCCCTGATGAAGTCCTACCTCATCATCGGTCTTACCACTATAAGTTAAAGCATAATTTCGAAGCCCCTCGTGGATCAGGTTACGACGTTCCTGTCCGCCCATCAATTCGCGGAAAGGCATGGCAAAATTAGAGAATCCCCAATCCGATTTCAATTTAAAGACCGGTTTACCTGCTTTTCCTTGTTTCGTAGTAATAATGACAACGCCATTTGCTGCACGTGAACCATAAAGTGAAGCAGCAGCGGCATCCTTGATAACAGTGATGCTTTCAATATCCGATGTATTCAAGGTAGACATTACATCCAAACCGGAATCACTACCAGATGCACCAATATTACCCGACAATACGGGAACACCATCCACTACATACAGCGGAGAATTGGAGGCATTGAACGAACCCATGCCACGGATACGGATGGACGTTGACGAACCCGGTATACCCGAACCGGTATTTACGCTGACACCGGGAGCCGCCCCCTCCAACATCTGTTGGAAAGATACATTAGGCACATCTTTCACAGCATCTGTCTTTACGATACTGGCAGAACCTGCATAAGCCGATTTCTTGAAAGTACCATATCCCGTTACAATCACTTCGTCCAACAGGTTATTATCCACTTTCAGGATTATGCTCATCGGCTTGCCGGGAGTTGCAACTACCTCCTGTGACGTATAACCGATATAAGAAACCATCAGAGTCACTTTCTTGTCTGTAACTTCCAGATGGAAATTACCGTCCATATCAGTCATCATACCGTTAGTTGTACCTTTCACGATGACATTAGCTCCGATTATCGGCTCTCCACTATCTTCAATTACTTTCCCTGTAATCGTATATTTCTCACGTGCAACAGTTTCCGTCCTAACGGGTTCAGCCTTACGGATGGCAATTACTCCATCATGAACCGTATAAGTCAGTCCGCTATTTCGCAGGCATTTGTTAAGCACTTCAGAAATCAGTTCATTCTTCACATCCAGATTTTCCACTCTGACTTTCTTTGCATCATTTGTGCTGTAGATAAAGGTAAAGTCCGTTTGTTTCTGAATTTCCCAAAGAACTTCATTCAGTGTTACATTTCTGAATTTGGCTGTAACCGTGGTCTGTGCGAATACAGATGCGCGCATCAGCCCTGAAGTCGTAATACAGAGAAAAAGGAACATCATACAAAGACGTTTTCCATATTTCCCAAATCTGGCAACATTACGTAGTTTTTCCATAAAACAGGGATTAATGATTAGTGAATATTTTGATAGTTTTTCCTTCTACTGTGACAGTTACTCTACCCGTTTGCTCCAACAATTTCACCAATGGGGTAATCTCATTATAGCGGTTAACATAGCAACCGAAGCGTAACTCTTTCGTCGCCTCATTCTCATAGACTACATCCATATCATACCATCTGGCAAGAGTTTTCATGATGTCGTCCAATCGCTGGTCCTTGAAATTGATCTTTCCATGTATCCATGAAGTATAAAATGCAGTATCTACATTGCGTACATTGATCTGGTTGCTGCCCGGAGTAATACAAGCCTGTTCCGATGGTTTCAGAATCCGGTTGCTTCCATTTTCAGTCTGTACTTTTACCGAACCGCTGACAAGTGTAGTTTGATATTCTTCGTTTGCGTAAGCTGATATATTAAAAGTAGTTCCTAATACTTCTATTTTCATCCCTTTGGTTTGTACAATAAAAGGCTGTCCGGTTTTGCTTACTTCGAAATAGGCCTCTCCCTCCAATTCTACCAGACGGCAATCCTGTGCAAACTGAACAGGAAAGCGGATGGAACTCATGGAATTCAACTGTACTTTACTTCCATCGCTCAACGTCAGCTGATATTCACCACCACGAGGAACGTTTACCTTATTATATGCAAGTTTTTCGGATGTCCGGGCGGGAGCCTGCTGATAATTCAATGCTGTAGAATCCACCTGAATGACTGTACCATCTTTTTCTTTCAATTCCACGCCGGAGGTAGACTTCAAATCAATTGCTTCTCCATTATCCAGAATAAGAACGGCTTTCTTACCACCCGGAACAATTTGTTCCGCTACTTGAGATAACGGCTGGGGTTCATTACCGCTCTTATATATTGCCACAGTAGCAATAACCACCGGAAAAATGAAAATAGCAGCATATTTACATATATTCAGTATCCGATGTCTGAACCGATGGCGTTGGATTTTTCTTTGCACCCCCTCCCATCCGTCCTCTGTATGGAAAGTTTGCCGCTTCTGCATATTCTGCTTTATGTTCTCTTCCTTGCAGATTTCCCGAAAAAGGCGTTCGTTTTCGGACGATTCATTTCTCCACCGAGTCAGTTCCGCCTGTTCTTCTTCCTCGATTTCATCAGATAAGTATCTGGCAATGAGTCTTGCAATATAGAAATGTTGGTTTATCATAATTCACATGTTTTAATAGTTGTTTATACTAAAACAGGTGAATTGAAAATCAGGGTGTATTAAAATGATTTTTTTTAAAAGAAACTATAAAAAGTAAAAAACCAGGTAGTAATAGTCTTTCAAATATACGCGTAATTTACGGTAGGCAATCTTTTTCTGGGAGTGTACCGTTTCACCGGAAATATTCAGTGTTTCAGCAATTTCCGGATTGCTTTTTCCCTCAAGTGCCAGTTGCATAATGCTTTTCATCTGCGGTGGCAGTTTTTCAATGGCATCCACCAATATCCGGTAACTTTCTTCTGCAATGACCTTGTCTTGAAAAAAAGAGTCTTTACTCATTTCCTGAACTTTCTGTGCATACTCGTTCATGACTTTGGTATGTTCCAGTTCATTCAAAGATTTATTGCGTACCGACGTGTAGAGGAATGATTTAATCTGATGCACATACATGAAATCATCGCGTAACTGCCACAACTTCACAAAACACTCCTGAACAATATCAGCCGCTAATGCATCATTTTCGACATACTGATTAGCAAACATACATAGAGATATGTAATATTTGTCGAATATAGAACGAAACTGCGTCTCATCAGTTAACTTAATACTAATATAGTCTGTTGTGCCAATCACGTATTCTTTATTTTGGTTACAAATATACCATTTGAAAATTATGTAACCAAACAAAAATGAAAAATCACAATCTTTGTTTCATTACAAAACCTTCAAAGAAGTCGTCCCGGTAACTATTACCGATAGCAATTTCATAGGATTTTATAAATATATCATTATTGTCAAATGACTCGATGTGATCGGTATTGACAATATAGGATTTATTCACCCGCAAAAAAATAGATTTTGGTAATAAATCGAATATGGCTTTCAGGCTCATGCGAGTAATGATACGCTGGTCGTTCAGTTGAAGAATGACGTAATCTTTCAATCCCTCAATAAAGAGAATATCGGAGAAATTCACCTTGAAATACCGGCGCTCTGCCTTTACGAAGAAATATTCAGCGGCAACAATCGTTTCGATAGCTTCTTTTTCTTCTTTCAATAATAGAGAATGATAGGATAACGCTTTATCCACCGCCTTTTGAAAACGTTCCGCTTCGACAGGCTTAATCAGATAGTCGATTGCATCTACTTCATAGCTATCCAACGCATATTCTGTATAGGCTGTGGTGAAAATAACCAGTGTCTTTTTGGAAATTGTACGGGCAAACTCTATTCCTGTAATCCCAGGCATCTGAATATCCAGAAAAGCCAGATCGACTCCCTGTTGCTCCATAAAGTCGGAAGCAGTTGCAGCACTGTTAAAACTGCCTATCAACTGGAGGTTATCGGATTCTTCTATCAATAACTTCATGGCCTCACGTGCCAAGGGTTCATCATCTACAATGATACAATTCATAATGTTATACTTAAAATTACAGAATAGAGATTTTCATCTTCTTTTTGTTCCAACTTATAATGTTCAGGATACAGTAATCCTAACCTACGCTGAATATTGGCAAGTCCGATTCCACCGACTTTACCCTGCCGGACTGCAACAGCCGGTTTAGAATTCTCACACCGGAATTCCAACCGGTGAGCATCCACCTTAAAAAAGACATGGACATACGAAGAATGCTCACTATCAAAACTATGTTTCACCGCATTTTCCACAAAAGGAATGAATAATAAAGGCTGAATCCAAATGGAATCCACTTCTCCCTCCTGCCTCAACGTAAACTGGAAATTGTCACGGCGTATCTTTTCCAAATTCAGATAGTCATTCAGGAAACGGATATCCGAAGCCAACGAAACTCTTTCACGCGAACTGTCATTAATCTGATACCGTAGCAAATCTTCCAGTTTGAAAAGTACTTTGGAAGCTTCTTCCGGACTTTTCTTTATCAGGACATTGGCATTATTCAGCATATTGAAAAGGAAATGCGGATTGATTTGATTCTTGAGAAATGTCAGTTCGGATTGCAAAGTAGTGGACTCGAGTTCGTCAATGCGCAGATTGTAGCGAAGCCAATGGGTAAACAGAGATATTGTCGTGGAACCTGCCGTGAGAAATCCGATAGTGAGCAACCCGGAAATCACATTGATAGCAGTTGTATACGGATCAGGATTACCCGGCAGAATCACCTCGAAAAGCAATCCTTGAGTAACCGAAAGAAAGATAATCACTGCTATATTTGTAGCTAAAGCCGCCAGCACATACCTCCCCCAACGATTCTTCAGCAAAAGACAGGGAACCAATAAATATAAATTGACATATATCACTATGTTCATTGATGCAAAATACACAAAGCATCCTCCCAAACGATGCCAGAGGGAAACACCCTGCAAAGGCTCATACCCAAAAACATTGATGGCAATCAACAAGAGCACCGCCTGTAACAGCAAATGCCTGTATATCCTGTAATGAGGACTCAACAGAAAAGAGGGGACTGTCAACTCTTTTATGCTTTTATCATTCCGGTTTCTGCCCGTCCTGCCTTTATCATCTTCTTTCCATCCCATCATTCGCCTCCTTTCAGTTCCAGTTGTATACTACATTCCGTCAATAATAGCCCGTAACGATTGCCATACAGCAAGTTCAATCTCTGCCTGATTTGTTCCAGCCCTCTATCCGCCGACAGATTGACTTCCGGACAAAGGCAAGTAAACCGTATCGTGCCCTGTTCCGCTTTCAGATGGATATTCAAAGAAACAGGAGCCGATACCTGCTGTTCACTTATCTGCTCCACTATATGTTTCACAAAAGGAACGAAAAGCAAGGGCGGAACCAACATCCGGTTCACGTCTCCTTCCGAAGTAAACAAGTAGCTGAACCGGGGCTGAAAATTCTGTTCCAATGTCAGGTAGTTGGTAAGGAAAGTAATTTCACTGCCAAGCAAAACTTTGGCCCTACTGCAATCATAAAGTTGATAACGGAGCAACTGGCTTAATTTCATCAATATCTTCGAGGCCGTTTCCGGATCGTCCTGCGTGAGTTGTCCCGCACGATGCAGTGTCTTGAAAAGGAGTTCGGGACTCACCTGTTCCTTCAACTGCTCCACTTCCGACAGCACATGGGCTTTTTCCATTTGCGAGACACGCTGATGATCTACCATCCACTCTTTCAAAAGCAACGTCACCGCCCCTCCTATCATGCAGAGCGTGGTCAGCAAGAAGGAAGAAATATAATCCATTATCATAGGTAGCGAGAAGTAATATTTCCGCACCTGAAGCTCCGGCCAATTTGAGAAAACAGTATATTCCGTTACCATCTGCATTACGAGTGCGGCTATCATGGCCGCAGAGAGCAGTGACAGATAAACCAGATAACGTCTTTTCAGCAAATATTGCGGAAATAAGTGAAAAAGATTCAGATAGATCACGGCAAGATAGGCGAGCAGGTACAAAAAGGTAAACACATAAACCCATCCCCCCAATACCTCCCGGTAGTCTATAAAAATAATAAAGACCTGATTTAAGGAAATCACACTTAATATGGCAATAAGCAGCAGATAACGCCCCCATCGAAGCTCCGGGCTTGTGAGAAATCGGTACAATAAGGTGGATTCTTTACTTGCCGTAGCAGTTTCAGTTATCATTCATTTTATATTTAAAAGACGAAGATAGAACTTTTCCAGTTAGAATTCAAGTTTATAACTCACATTTGTCAATACCGTAGAACCATCAGTCGCATCTATTTTCCCGGTTTTCACATTATATTCATGCCCGTAGTGTTCTTTTGCTCCGGTAAAGTTTAGTCCCTTCACGGCAAATTCATGAGATACTTTCCGTTTGTTAATGCGATAACTGACTGTATAATTACCGATAAACATGGGCGAATACTGTTTGGAGAATGCTTTCGTTTCATCATACTGCACTTCCTTGTCCGGATGATTCATCGTTGCTTCCCTATCGAAAGGAGAATAGCGGTCGCCTCCTTGCAGAGTCAGTTTCAGGTTGACACTAAGGATATTCTGCTTGTTGCGTCCCAGCATCCATTCCTTGCCAATCAGTCCGTTGATGACATAATTACGGTTGAACTTCGTGTTATACCATACACCGTCTCCACCGCGGTAACGGGAGTCGAACCAAGAGCCCGAAATCATGTAATAAAGTCCTTTCTCCAAAAAACGTTCAAGGGTGATGTCAATTCCCACATTACGCCCTCTTCCTTTATTGACCAATGCATCTTCTACGTAGAAGTCGGAGCGGTTGAGTACGGAGTACGAACTGTCTGCCATTACAGGTACGTCGTGAAGGAACTGGATATAAGGTTCTATTTTCAGATTCATGCGGTCGGAAATCTTGTAACCGAAGGACAACATGAGGTGCTGTGCCTTAGTAAAATCCAAGTCTTTGTTGACGGACTTATTTTCCGTCCCTTTCATTTTCACGAAATAGACATCCATTTTCTCCATGCGGCTGTACATACCGTAAGCAAGCGCAAAGGTAGCTTTCGGAGCAGTCTGCCATTTCAGTCCCACACGGGGTTCGACAGACCATTTGTTGTTCAACGTCAGCAACTGCCCGTAGATACCGGCATTCAGTGTCCACCGTTCGCCCAATCCTACGGAAGAGCTGTTGTAGGCGGAAATCAGGCTGGTGGTGCCGTTGCCTTGAGATACGGTTTCCAGTGATTGGGCTTCATAAGGAGCAATGGACAGATTCATATCATAAAACATAGCGGTGTAGGTAAATCCTGTCTTATTGGTAAACCGGTTGCTGAATTTACGGTTGAAAGTGGTCGTCAGTATCAGGTTCGTATGTTTCGACTCGAGATCCATATAGGGAGTGGACTCCAAAGCATGATTGAACAAAGATGCCCCTCCGTCCAGTTGCGAATAGGTGGCGGCAACGGTCGTTCTCAATGATGCATCATTATTGAAGAAATAACGGTGGCTGATACCTCCGGCTGCCATATACTGTTTGTCTTTCGATTCGCTACGGTCACCCAGATACTCCCATTTCTCTGTGTCACGTTCCATGTCGCTTTTGAACTTATCTATCAGGCTGGTTCCCCAGACGGAGAATGTTCCGGCTTTCCTTGTCGGGAAGTTCAGCTTGAAGTTCAAGTCCTGATAATCCATTGTCCCTCCGTCAAGATTCAGCAGTCCGGTGGTAGAGTAACGGTAATTGAAGATATAAGATGCCTTATGCTTCTTGCTCAACGGGCCTTCGGAAGCAACATCAATCCCCATGATTCCCACCTGAATCGTGTTTTCATTCTTTTGATTGTTACCGTTGCGCAGCTTCATATCGAACACGCCGGATACGGCATTTCCATATTCAGCCGGAAAAGCTCCGGTGAAGAAATCGGAATTTCCGAGCACTTGCGAACTAAGGGAAGAAAGGATTCCTCCGCCCAACGTAGCGATATCGGCAAAATGATTCGGATTGGGGATTTCAACATCTTCCAGTCTCCATTGCAGCAGATGGGGCGCATTGCCATGAATGGAAATGCCATTGGATGAAACACTGGGTGCCACTCCGGCAAAAGCGGAAACCAGACGTGCAGGGTCGTCAAACCCGCCTGCGTAACGGCTCGCTTCTTCCACGCTCAACATACGCGCCCCGGTGGTAGCCATTTTATTCATCGCTTCCTCTTTGTTTGTCCGTGCCCGGATCACTACTTCATTCAGTTCGTTCACGCTCTCTTTCAGAGGGATTTCCAGATAGACTTCTTTAGCGGAAGTCACCAATATTTCTCTGAAAATGCCGGGTTCATACCCCATGAACGCTGCTTCTACCGTATGTCTTCCGACAGGGACCTGCGGAAGGGTGAAACGTCCGAGACTGTCCGTTGTCGTCCCTACCCCTTCCTTATCTGACAATTTCACAGTCGCATACGGTATAGGATATTTCGAATCTCCGTCTACTACAATCCCGCGAATCGTCTGCACCGGACGTCCTTTACGCTCTGCCGTCTGCCCGAAAGCAGCTACGGACACAAATAAAGCAATTAATAACAATATCCATCCTCCATAACGATACATTTTCCGCGTGAGCTCCTCACTTAAAACTCTTTCTAAGGTTTTAAGTACTACTCCGCATTCATCTACTGATACTCCCGAACGGAGTGCTACTTCTTCCAGCAACATAGTTTTATTCATCTTCATGACTTATTCTGTTTTCTATTTCGACACGAAGATAAAAGATAGGACATCACTTATTTTTCCAATGAGACGAACACAGCTTGTTTGTAGACAAAATACGGGATTAGCAAGACTTTATTATTCTCTTTACGACTTTTTCTCTCCTTTCGGAACAGAAGGATAAACAATTAATTCATATTTACACGACAAAATCACGATGTATTATGAATACAAATTCATTTATTTCATCTAAATTCGCATCCATTTTTATCGCAAATAACTTATGAACACAACTATTGCTATTATTTTCGGTGGTAAATCTGCCGAATACGAAGTCTCATTAAAGTCGGCAACCAATATCTTCAATGCCATAGACAGAACGAAGTTCATCCCTCTCTTAATTGGCATTGACAAATCAGGAGAATGGTTCTATAATCCGCAATATGATGAATTTGATATTAATTTAACAAAGAACGATTATTTCGCTCATGCAACAAGTGTCTATCTATCTCATTCGAAAGAAAAGATTGAGATTATAAGCAAAGAAACTAACAGCACTTTAGCAAGTATTGATGCTGCATTTCCTATTATACATGGCACGTATGGAGAAGACGGTACATTGCAAGGAGTTCTTAAATCTATGAATGTACCTTTTGTCGGTCCTGATATACTAGGTTCGGCCATTGCAATGGACAAAGATGTAACGAAACGACTGTTGAAAGCCGCCGATATTCCTGTTGCAGCTTCTTTTACCTTATATAAGCAGAATCCTATAGAGTACTCTTTTGAAGAAATATCGTCAACATTAGGGCTTCCCCTTTTTGTAAAACCCGCTAATGCCGGTTCGTCAGTGGGTGTCAGTAAAGTGACGGACAAAGACGAGTATAAGACAGCCCTATCAACCGCATTCCTGTTTGACAATAAAATTCTTATAGAAGAAGCTGTTATCGGAAAAGAAATAGAATGTGGAGTGCTGGGTAATGAGGACATACGGGCATCGGTCGTTGGGGAGATTGTCGCCACAAAAGATTTTTATTCTTATGATGCCAAATATATCAGTTCCACCGGAGCAACTTTACAGATACCAGCCCGGATAGATAGTCACATAGCGGAATCTATCAGGAGTTGTGCTGTCAAGGCTTTCAATGTTATTTGTTGTGAAGGTATGGCAAGAGTCGACTTCTTCCTTACAAATGATAATAGATTCGTACTGAATGAAATAAACACATTACCCGGTTTTACTGAAATCAGTATGTATCCTAAGCTATGGGAACATTCCGGAGTTTCTTATACGGACTTAATTACGAAATTAATTTCTCTGGCCTTACAAAAGAACGAACGTGATAGAAAACTATCGATAAATATAAAATAAATACAAGACTTTATTGACATGAAGAATAAAAATCAACCAGAAAAGTCATACACCTTTTTCAATCTGAATGTTCTATTTTTAATATGATATAAAAAACTATTGGTTGGAAAAGAATGAGCTACCCAATACAACCGTATCCTAAACGGTTCATTTCCGTATGGATGAGCTAAATATTACATAGTAAAAAAAGATCTATCATACCACCATTCATTTTAATATTAGTCTAATTATCAAAGGAATAAGTATGATAGATCTCTTTTTAAAATATATCTATAAATGAAAAGATTTATAGTATATATTATATTATTGTCTAGCCTTTCCGATCCGGTTTCCACACCGGAATCCCTTTTCCCCTTCACAGACTGCAAGAGAGAACAGTTCCGGAAGTTCTTGCAGCAATTATATTTTAAAGTCCTTTCGTTATCACTGGAAGCCCGAAGAATCCTTTCTGCAAAGTCAGTGTCTTTGTTTTGCCTTGCCGGGTCTTATTATAGGTAGAGAGTGATACGTGCAACGTTTCCACAGTTCCATTCTCAAAGGCCACCTGTAGATAGTATTCCTTACGCACACCATCCGACACATAACGCCGCTTACCTACCCGGCGTGTCTTCTTATACGTCTTCTGAAGTTTCTTCTGCACGATAACTTTTTCATCCTGCGTGGAAGCAGAATCCGCCAGACAATAGTTTCCCACCAGAAACAATGCATAGCTGACAGCTCCCACACAAACCACATGGCAAAGCAGATTGAGGGTTTTATCACTTCCTGCCGTCAACCATGTCCACTTTTTATAAAGAGGAAGTGTAAGAATAGCAATCACTAAAGCCACTCCGACAGGTATCCACCAACTGGCCAACGTATCTTCATAAACAACGTAACCGACAGCACACGAAATAATAACTATAAAAAGCATCAGTACACGAAGCACCTTAATAAATACCGATTTCATAACATTGCAGTTTATGCCTGCAAATATACGGAATTAGTCAGATAAAAGAGACAGTCGTGCCATCAAATAGCAAACGGTAGATTCCGCTCCCTGATTCAAATTGATGTTATTTTCTTCCAGTCCGTCATAGCAACCACCGGTAGCAGGATTGTAAACAATCTGATGTAAATGGTTATTGCCCAGAAACCAGTTGAAAGCATCTTTTTGCATACGAAGATATTTTTCGTCCTTAAACACTTGATAAAAGGTCTTCAGAGCAATCACCATGCCCGCCACGTCTACGGGCTGTTCTCCAAATCCATGACTGCTCTTCCCTTTGTGCATCCATCCCTGATTGGAAACCACCTGAATACGATTGCCTACAAATACTTTTTTCAATAAGAATTCGAAAGATTCACGGGCTATTTCTTTATACTCCTCTCTGCCAATAGCCAGATGGGCCAACAACATTGCTTCCGGCAAAATGGCATTATCATAAGTGAGATATGCCTCAAACCATCGCCAATGTACTTCTGCCGTTCGACGATATATCTGCGCCAGTTTATTGGCCAGCAGCCAGATGCACGCATCGGTCTGCGCCGAAGGACATTCACGGCTATAATAGTAGAATCCCTTGAGCATAAAAGCAATGCTACGGGGAGACTCTATCCGGTCAAACCGTTGGAAGGTACGCTTGAGAATAGCTTCCGCCTCCTCTTTCCACGGAGCGGGAAAATGCCCGGCACAAGAAATAAAATATCCCAAAGCGCAAACAGCCCGTCCATTACTATCGTCCAGTCCCACTTCCTCATTTTGCGAAGTGAATATTCCATCTTTATCCACGTAATTCAAAAAAGAGCCGTCCGGCTGCTGACAGTAACGGATAAAATTCAAGTAGGTCTTGACATACCGCTCTTTCACTTTTCCCTGTCCCGTAGCAACCACCTGACACATCGCCATTAACGCACGTGCCGTATCATCCAATGTATAGCCGGTGGAACTGTCCGGACGATTTCCTTTCGAAAACTGGATAATTCCCCACTGGCGGCTCATGCGCCGGATATGGTAAGTGTCTATGGGAGGCAGAGAGTAAATCAGTTCCTCTTCCACCCTGCCCATTTTCTGGAAAAGAGACGCATAGGCAATAGCCACATTTTCCCAAGCTGTAGCCGCTGTCTTCTGCAGACCGACCAGTTTCATCTGAGTCCGCAACTTTTCATCAGCAAGCAGATGATTGGCAGCTTCGGACAACTGCTCCGAGTTCTTAAAATCGAAGATGATACCGGAATCATCACTCAACAATTCCAATGCATGGGGAATAGGGGTAGCTATAATCGGGCATCCGCAGCTTAACGCATAAACAAATGTCCCGCTCACTGCCTGATTCGGGTCACTTGAAGTAAAAAGATACACATCTGTCAACTGCAAATATTCCAATAAGACGGGAAGTTCAAGATATTGATTGATAAAGAGCACATGTTCTTCCAGATGCAACTCCTTTATTTTCGCTTCCAACAGATTACGATATTTCTCTCCTTCTACTTTCAGCACCCCCGGATGCGTTTTGCCGATAATAAGGAATATCACAGAAGGATTCGTCTTCACAATGGCCGGTAAGGCATCCAAAGTGGTTTCGATACTTTTGCCGGGACTAAGCAGCCCGAAGGTAGAAAGCACACGCCTGCCCGAAAGCTGATAAAAATCTTTTAATTTGCTCTTATCTCTGAACGATACTAAATGGGTACCGTGAGGAATCACCGTAATTTTATCTCCATCTGCCTGATAATCCCGCAGGAGAATCTCCCGGGAGTTTTGTGTCATGACTACCAGATTCGCACAGGTAGCCATCATTCTTCCCACACTCCGGTAAAGGGCGGGTGAAGGTTGCGCAAGTACTGTATGAAAGACAAGAATCACGGGTTTGAGAAGTTGTTGCAACATTTGCAGAAAAGCTTCTTCCTGCGCTGCATATAATCCGAATTCATGCTGTACCAGCACCATTTTAACTTCAGAATTTTCATTCAACTGTCTGGTCAAAGTAGCATAGGCAGAAATATCCGACGTATCAAGAACATACTCGACGTCTTCCGTACAAGTCTGTTTTTCCGTATCGGACTCCACTGCACATATCTTTATGGAGTAAGATTCTCCAAACTTTGAAAGGATAGCCCGGATCAAGTCCTGGGCAAAAGTGGCTATGCCACATTCACGAGGAGGATAAGTAGTAATACATATTATTTTTCTCATTTGATTTGTTTTATTAATTCATCTAACAACTCTGTCAGTTGCACTGACACGCAAGCCACATATTTGTCGGCTGCTCCATAATAGATATAGAGAGTGTCACCAAACAGGGCTGTGCCCGTTGGAAAACAAACTCTATTGACTACACCGGACAGTTCATATTCTGCCTCGGGAGTGAACAACGGATAAGGCAAACGGGCTATTTCAATAGCCGGATTGTCTATATCCAACAAAGCCGCACAGGCGGAATAAACATAGCCGGAAGGAGTATCATATACACTATGATAAATCAACAGCCAACCGGCTTTTGTCTCTATCGGGGGACATCCGGCTCCGATGTAACTTGATTCATGATCGTGATAAGGCGCCAGCAGGATGCGTTTGGCGAAATTCTGATAATATCTTTTCCAGAACTCTTTCGTCAGCATATCAAGACGTTCCACCGCCACATACTGGATGTCAGGACGGATACGATGCATAAAGTAGAACTTCCCGTTGATTTTACGGGGAAAGAACACTACGTTCTTATCCATCATATAGAGCGGATGTCCTTTCTCGTTAGTTGCCTCACGTTTATTGCCGGAGCGGAAATATTTACTGATAATAGCCTGCTGGGTACGAAGCTGTTCCCGGAATTGCGGATAGGTTATCTGGGAAGTAATGATGCCTTTCTTCTCAAAATGTCTCAAATCCGAAGAAACAGCGAGAGCACCGACAGCACTGTATCCGTCATAGGCTGTATAAGTGAGATAATAGAGATCCTCTATCTTTACGATCCGGGGATCTTCCACTCCTTGGCACTCATACTCAAACTCGGAAAACAGCAATGGAGCCACATCCCTCTCTACCACCGTCAAAGGACCTTCAAGCCGGCAATAACCGATGGATGAATAGTTTCCTTTTTTGACTGCACGATAAAACATATGCACCGTATTTCCTTCGGCAATCACTGCCGGATTCATCACACCTTCGTTCTCAAACTCAAGCGAAGTTCTTTCCAATATAACACCTTCCCTTTTTACATGTACCATTATGTCCTTGGTATTATACTCATTCCTTTGTCACTCTTACTCTGCTTCTCTCTCTGATAATCAGTCAGTACTTTAATCTTCTTGTCCGACTTTTCTTTCTTTGCTTCTCTTTTTTTCTCTTGACCTTTCATAATTCATTTCTTTTTTAGGATAGTTTATATTCGGGGATAAAATAGACGGGATTTCCTTTTCTGCAAGTTACGGTATTAATTTTCGGTAATACGATAAACTTCTGATTATTATTCTTTTATAACAGTAAAGTACATTTAAGGTAGCAAATGAGTAGCCAACGAATACTTATAAGTACAAAAACATAGCATATAAGATCCAAACAATAAATGCCGTTAAATATCAACACTTTACCAAATTACCATTCCAACCAATAAGCATATTGGAATTTTATTGACAACTCACGATAGGATGAGAATGATAGAATAATAGAAAAGACAGAAAAAAACTCATTTTAAACATGGTGACGGTATCCACTTATGATAGTGACGGTATATTCATGGGATAGGGTAACCATCCCGACCGGATAGTGACGCTATCTTTCTGCTTGGAAAAGAGCATAAAAAAAGGCTATCTATCCCAGACAGCCAATCTTTTGTTAACCTTAAATCTAATACTATGAAAAACACATTGCAAAGATACGGACTTTCTGCATATCTCCAAATTTTCAGGCTCAAGTAGCGTATCTTATAACATGGTTTAATAGAAGTAACAGTTTCGTTAACATTTAACATAAATCCATCGGATATTAACGAATATCCGATGGAGTAGATTCAGAGATTACTCATATCGTAATGAACGAGCAGGTTTGCTCATTATTATTTTCATTGTTTGGAAAGCCACTGTCACAAATGAAATGAACAGCATCAGCAATACAGGTACTATAAAGAACCACGCTTTGAGATCGGTACGGAAAGCATAATGGCTTAACCAGGCATTCATACTAAACCAAGCTACCGGAAGAGCTATAACAACCGCAATCAGAATCAACTGGAAAAATCCTTTGACCAACTGATAGAAAAGATTCCAGCGGGAAGCTCCCAACACTTTACGTATTCCCATCTCTTTGGTGCGGGTGGAACAGGAAAACATGACTAATACCCAAAGTCCGAGACAGGAAATAAAGATTGCCAATCCGGTGAACGAACCGATCATCGCTCCGAAAACCTCGTCTTGCCGATATTGGTGGTCGAAGAACTGATCGAGGAAGAAATAATCAAAGCTGGAATCCGCGAAATACTGATTCCATATCTCTTGCACTTGAGATACCAGTTCACGGGGATTTCCGGAAGCCATCACAACAGAGATATAACGTTGGGGCAACCAATCAATTTTATCTTTATGAATCAGCATGATAGGTGTATAGTTCTTACTCAACGCCTGCTGATGATAATCTTTCACCACTCCGATAATCTGCATTGGCGCATCGGTACATTCTACTGTTACCAACTCGCCTATCGCCTCATCATTGGAGGCAAATCCCAGATTACGTACAGCCGTTTCATTAATCACCAGTTTATCGACATCATCACCATATTCTTCGGAGAAACTTCTTCCGGCTACTATCTGCAAACCGTATGCATCTGCATAATCAGGATCACAAGCCAGCATTTCATAAAGACGGTTCTGCTTCAAAGCGTCATTGGTGCGACGATTGGAAAGGAATGTGGCCACTTCTTCGCCTGGTACGGCACCGGAGAAAGTAACCCGATGGACCAGAGGAAGACGCGCGATTGCTTTTTTCATTGCTTCCAACTTGATATTCTGCCCCTCTGTATGTCCCGGAAACTTAACCACTAATGTCTGGTTGGTTTTCACTCCCAAAGATTGATTGCGCATAAAATTCAGCTGTGCAAAAACAATCAATGTAACACAAAGTAAAATCATGGAAGCTGTATACTGGACAACCACCAGTACCTGACGGGTTCGGTCGCCTGACTTGCTATGCAAAAACTTCCCTTTCAACAAGGTTATAGGTTTGCGATTCAATAAAGCCAATGCCGGATAATACCCGGAAATAAATATTCCGGCTATGAAAACGAGAACCAGCAAAATCCACCAGTAATCCATGAACCAGACAGAAAACGTAACTGTACGTCCTACCAATTGGTTGAAATGTGGAAGAACCAGTTCTATTAATCCCACAGCTAATATGAAAGCTATCAGATTCATAACCAAGGCCTCAAACAGGAATTGATAAGTCAACTGTTGGCGGAAAGCTCCCACTACCCTGCGCACTCCCACTTCTTTAGCACGCTCCATCGAACGTGCTACGGTCAGATTGATATAGTTAATCCAGGCAATAGCCAGAATAGCGACAGCCGCAAAAATCAGGGCGATCATAGCAGAACGATTTCCTTTGGTTTCCGTCTCATAGCCTATCTGTGGGGTGAGATGTATATCTGCCAAGGGAATTAAAGACACGCCCCACGTCTTATTTTTCAGTGCTTCCTCTGTCTTGTATTTCTCCGCCATCACAGGAAATTCTTTTTCTATCTCCGCTTTTCTTTCCGGTGAGTCGAGCAAAACATACGTATAGGCTTCATGCTTATACCAGTATTCCTGCATATATTGAGGCAAAGAGGCATAGGAAATCAGAAAATTATAATGAATATGTGAGTTGGAGGGCATTTCTTTCATGACTCCGGTCACTTCGCACGATACTTTATCATACGTTCCGGTAAAGATCAGAATTTTGCCGATAGGGTCTTCATCTTTGAAATACTTACGGGCAATACGTTCGGTGATTATCACTTGCCGGGGCATGGAGAGACAAGTCTTTTTATCCCCTTTCAGAAGTTCGAAATCAAAAAGACGGAAGAAGCCCGGATCGGCATAGGCTATCTGATTCTCCCGTAATGTCAGTTCGCCATATTTCACAATCTGCTCCGGTTGGAGATGGGTAGCGATACGGGTATAATCTTCGATTCCGGCAAGATTCTCTTTCATGGCCGAGGCATATCCGAAAGAGCTGGTCGCCCAGTAATCGGTCAGGACTTCCCCCTCATGAAAAGTGCTTTGCACCCGATAAATATGGGCATATTTCGTGTGCATTTTATCAAAGCTGAACTCAAAAGTGACATAGGTTAGCATCAGTAATGCCGATGCCATTCCGATTGCCAATCCAAAGATATTGATGAAACTGAACTTCTTCCGCTTCATCAGATTCCGATAGGCACTATTCCAGTAATTCCCTATCATACGGTTTCGTTTTTAGATGACGTTTTCTTTTCCAGCGGACGGTTGATGTTTTCGGCTACAATCTGTCCGTCCAATAGTTGGATGACCCGGTGTGCATACTTCGCATCCCGCTGTGAGTGGGTGACGATAATGATCGTGGTTCCCTGACGATTGAGTTCGCTCAACAGTTCCATCACTTCGATGCCATTCACCGAATCCAGATTTCCGGTAGGTTCGTCGGCCAGCAGTAGTTTACATTCAGTCACTACGGCACGGGCAATGGCTACACGCTGTTGCTGCCCGCCGGATAACTGCTGGGGATAATGATTCGCACGATGTAACAGGTTAACTTTCTCGAGCACTTTGTTGACTCGTTCTTTCCGTTGGAGAGTCTTCATACCAAGATAGACAAGTGGCAGTTCCACATTCTCATACACGGTCAGTTCGTCAATCAGGTTGAAACTCTGAAAGATAAAGCCCAGATTGCCTTTCCGCAAAGCAGTCAACTGGTTTTCAGTCATTTTATCGACTTGTTTCCCTTCAAAAAAGTAAGAACCGGAAGTCGGAGAATCCAATGTACCGAGAATATTCAGCAAGGTGGATTTGCCGCATCCTGACGGTCCCATTATCGCTACAAATTCTCCTTGTTCCACCTGTAAGGTGACATCATTCAATGCTTTTGTCTGCACCTCTTCTGTGGTGAAAAGCATAGATAGTTTTTCTGTTTTAATCATAATAATTATTCATTATTTTAGTATTAGTTTCTCATTGTCTCCAAATAATTCATAGCCGGATATGATTACTTTCTCACCCGGAGACAAACCGTCTGTCACCTCGTAATACTGTGGATTCTGCCGTCCTATCTTCACAGGACGCCGCGTGGCAAATGTACCACTTTCATCGACAACGTACATCCATCGGCCCCCGGTAATTTGAAAGAATCCGCCACGGGGAACCAGAATAGCTTGTGCCGAATCACCCAACTGCAGGTTTATGTGATAAGTCTGTCCGGCACGGATATTCTCCGGTCGTTCGGATATAAAATTGAGGTCTGTACGAAACTGACCGTCTTTCACTTCAGGATAGGGTTTAGTCACTTCCAGTTTATAGGTTCCTCCGTCACGGGTAAAGTCAGCAGGGAGTCCGGGAAGTACCCGTTCTACGTAGTGCTCGTCTATCTGTGCCTGTACTTTAAGGTCGGAAGTGATGATTTGCCCGATATGTTCACCGGCAGAAATAGATTGCCCGATTTGCGCATTCAAGTTTCCTACCTGTCCGTCGATCGGAGCTTTCACTTTCAGGTTTTCCAAGCGCTCACGAACCAATGCCAAGCTCCGTTTCATATTACGTATATTCTCGTCAAGACTGCCTATCTGACTTTCCCGAAAAATATGATCCTGACGGATACGTTCGTCAATAACAGCCAGTTGCTCTTTGGCTGCTATATATTCTTCCTCTGCCTGGCGATAGTCTTCACGTGCTATCAGTTGTTCGTTTACCAAACGTTTATACTGCTCATAACGGCGTTGCTTCCCGATAAGCTCTTTATTCAGGCCGATACGTTCTTGTTTCAGTTGCAGTCGTTCCTGTTCCATACTAATCCGGGTATTACGCAACTCGTTTTCCTGATAAGCAAGATCGGCTTCACTCTGCATGATACCGATATTGAGCAATGGGTTGCTAAGACGCAGAATCACATCGCCAGCCTTTACCATAGCTCCCTCTTCTTTCAGGCGCTCTTCCACACGACCGCCCTCGATGGCATCCATATAGATAATCCGGCTAGGCATGACCTGACCAATCACACGGATATAATCACTGAACTCGGCCTGCTTGACAGTAGCAATTGTCAGCCGGTCTTTCTCCACTGCCATAGAAGAAGCTGTATCTCTGAAAATAAAATAAGCAATCACAGCAAGTCCGAGCATTACCCCACCGACCGAATAAAGACGTTTGCGATTGATGCCGGGTTTTCGTTCAATAGGTGTATCCATAATGGTTTATAAAAAAGTTCCTTGTCGATAATATTTTTCTAGTTTCATCATCATTTCTATTTGCAAGCGTACACGAACCAATTCTGCTTTGGCAGCAATAAACCGGTTACGGGCTTCCATCAGTTGAAAGACGGAAATCAATCCCTCTTCCCATTTCCGTTCGGATTCTTTCAGTACCAGTGTTTCAGCGTCAAGTTGTGATAATGCCTGCTGATGTTCACTATATCCGGTGTGAAGAGAAAGGAGTGTTTGCTCAATATTCGTATATAATTGTTGTTTTTCAAGTTCTTCTTCGTTTTTGAGCCGATACATTTTCAATTTCAGCTTGCGCTGATTGGTCAGACGTTGCAAACCGCTTAGCAGGGGAAAGGAGATGCCAACGCCCACATATTTTCCTATATTATCACGCAATTGTCTGGCCGAGAAAGCTGTATTATAATAATTGGAACCAACGGTGAAACGAGCAAAGACAGAGGGTGAGAAAGCTCCTCCCGTTATCGCATACTCTTTATGAGCTGCTTTTTGTTTCAAATCAATCATACGCATGGAGGGCAATATTTCGATAGATTGTGCGTATAGAGTTTCCACAGTCGAAACAGAATATGGTGGTAATTGGGATACTGTAATCGTATCCAGAATAGCGAGTGTGTCGCCCGGCTGGATATTCATTAATTGTTTCAGATGCAATAAAGCGATCCGACTGCTATTTCCGCGCGACTGATAACGATAAATATCTCCCTCCCGGCGCGCTTTCACCTCCTGTAAATCGGAGGCTGATTTCAATCCCAGTTCCACGAAGACCTCTGTCTGTTTCAAATACCTTTCGCTCAACCGGCTTTGTTCCAAAGCAAGATCGAGCAATTTTCTCTCCAGAATCAGTTTGTAATAAGCATCCGTCACCTGATAGGCCAGTTCATTCTGTTTCTCTTTCAGTTTCCATTCACTACGTTCTTTGTTCATTTTCCGGAAACGCACCTGATTGATACGCGAAAAGCCTTCAAATAAGGAAAGTGTCATATCGAGTCCCACCGTTCCCTCTTCAAAAGATTCACTGGTATACCCATTGGTGTCAGGATCCAGCGAACGTCCGAATCGTTTGCCTGTTTCCGCATTAACCACTATTTGTGGCAGGAAAGCACCGACAGAAGCTATATAATCTGCTTTCGCTTCCTTTATGCCGATAACTCCGTTACGTACAGCCGGATTCTGTCTATAAGCCAAACGAATGCAATCGTCCAGACTCATAGCGGATTGGGCTAGCAAGAAAACCGGCACTGAAAGCAATAGTAGTAAAAGAAATCTTTTCATCCTTTATAATATATGATTGTGTGATAGCAGGATGATAAAAGCAAATGCAATGCCACAAATCATAAATAATTGATTATAAAACAAATAGAAATTACATAATTCTTCCACCGTCCAAAAATTAAACGCCCTAACGTCCAATAATTGGACATTACCGAGAGAATCCCTCTATTCTACCCTATTCTAACTCGTTCTGACTCATTCCAGCATAAACTTTGTATGAAAACGTCTAATTATTGGACACTCCCTTGCAAAGAAAATCAAAAACAGATACCTTTACCCGGAAACTTAAAAGGAACATTCAACGGACAGAGCCCCCAATCTTGCGTATGGAAACAGGAACGATTTTAATTGTAGACGACAATAAGAGTGTATTAGCCTCACTGGAGTTATTACTCGAGAATGTGTTCAGCACAGTCCGCACAGCTGCCAATCCTAATCAAATCACGACCATCTTATCTACCACTCCGATTGATATTGTGATTCTGGATATGAACTTTTCAGCAGGAATCAACAATGGTAACGAGGGACTGTACTGGCTGAAACATATCCATGAAATCCGCCCTTCACTGCCCGTTATTATGCTAACCGCCTACGGTGATGTAGAATTAGCCGTTAAAGCACTGAAGAATGGTGCAACAGATTTTCTACTAAAACCATGGGATAACCACATACTGATACAGAAAATAAAGGAAGCCTATCAAAACAATCGTCCAACCCATCATAAAAACTCTCCCAAATCAACCCAGAAAGCATCCGGTGATGAAAATCTGAATAAGTCAGAAATGTTGATCGGTCATTCCCCTGCAATGCTACAGCTAATTAAGGTAGTTACTAAAGTCGCCAAAACCGATGCCAATATCCTGATAACCGGAGAAAACGGAACAGGAAAAGAGATGTTAGCCAGGGAAATACATCGCTTATCTTCACGAAACACCCGTCAGTTACTTAGTGTCGATATGGGGGCTATCAGCGAATCGCTCTTTGAGAGTGAACTCTTCGGACACGAACGTGGAGCGTTTACTGATGCTTATGAAAGCCGTCCGGGTAAATTCGAAGCCGCCAATGGTGGTTCGCTTTTTATGGATGAAATCGGAAATCTCCCTCTTGCATTGCAGGCCAAACTACTGACTGTACTACAAAACCGAAATATCACCCGAATCGGAAGCAACAAAGTGATTCCCGTTGATATCCGACTCATCTCCGCCACCAACAAAGACATACCGGAGATGATTAAAGAAGGTTTGTTCCGCGAAGACTTATTCTATCGCATCAATACCATCCATCTGGAAATTCCCCCTTTGAGAGAACGGGGAGATGATCTATTATTATTCATCGATGCTTTTCTTCATCGCTTCGCTTCCAAATATCAACGACCGGAAATGCGAATGCATGAGCAAACGATTGAAAAGCTACGCTCCTATCATTGGCCGGGCAATATCCGGGAACTGCAACACACCATCGAAAAGGCGGTTATTTTATGCGAAAGCAACGTGATACGTCCTAAAGATATTCTGGTGAAACAGACTTGGAAACCACAGACAGTCCAAGCGGTGCCCAATCTGGAAGAAGTGGAACGACAAGCCATCGAGACGGCCATCTTGCAAAATAATGGAAACCTGACTGCTGCGGCCGAACAACTTGGTATCAGCCGACAAACGCTCTACAATAAACTGAAACGATTTAAGCCCTAAGCCGTATGCTATTCAGCCGACATATATATTGGACCACATTAGGACATATCCTATTTATTCTTGCTACCGCAGGAACAGGTCTATGGCTCATTATTTCCCAACAAGGAGTGGTAATAGGGATATTACTGGTTATCTGCTCCTTGTTTCAGATTGGAAGATTAGTGAATAAGCTAAACTCTTTCAACCAAAAATTACGCCTTTTCTTCGATGCGATAGAAGACAAAGACAATATGCTCTATTTCCCCGAAAACAATGTCAGCCGGGAACAGGAAATGCTGAATCGTTCACTCAACCGTATCAATGCCCTGCTCATCCGAACTCAAGCTGAATATTCAAAGCAGGAACATTTCTACCGTTCGCTATTGGAAGAAGTCCCTAGCGGTGTGTTGGCATGGGATTCTTCCGGAAAAATAATGATGGCCAACAGTGCCGCACTGACTTTATTGGGATGCCAGCAACTAGCCCAATACGACCAACTGAAACCTATCCTGCAGGAAAAAGAGAAGAAAGAACGACTTAGTCTGTCTCAAAACCAGATGAAATTACAGAACGAAACTATTACCATCTTATCCATCAAGGATATCAGCAATGAACTGAATGATAAAGAGAGTGAATCATGGAACAAGCTAAGCCACGTGCTTACCCACGAAATCATGAACACCATTGCTCCCATCATCTCCCTGTCGCAAACATTATCCGCATATCCGGACAACAGCGAAAAAACACTTCGCGGACTTCATATCATCCAGGCACAAAGTGAACGCCTGCTGGAATTTACCGAATCTTTCCGTCGTCTCTCCTATCTGCCCCAACCGGAAAGGAAACGGTTTTCACTAACAGCCCTCCTGCAAAATCTGCAAGAACTCCTGTCTACCGATTTTCAGGAAAATCAGATTCATTTCACACTTACCTGTCAGCCGGAATTCATCGACATGGATGGAGACGAGAACCAGCTATCCCAAGTCCTGCTCAATCTCCTTAGAAACTCCATGCAGGCGTTAGACGGAAGAACGGACGGAGCAATCGAAATTTATGCATATCGGGACGAGCATATATCTATCGACATCACAGACAATGGTCCCGGTATCCCCGATGAACTGCAGGAAAAAGTATTCATTCCGTTCTTCACCACCAAATCTGAAGGAACCGGTATCGGGTTAAGTCTCTGCCGACAAATCATCCGTAACCACAACGGTCATCTGTCTATTTTGGAAAGCCGTCCCGGTAAAACAGTTTTTCATATCGACATTTCACTATAAAACAAACCTTTCACGACCTTCGAGTGTTTATTATCATATAAACGAATTTTACACGATATGAGCACCAAAGAACAATACTGGAAATATTCCCTCATTGTCATCATCCTGTTTATGGGAGTCATCATCTTCCGCCAAATCACTCCTTTTCTGGGGGGATTGCTGGGAGCACTCACCATCTACATTCTTGTACGCGGACAGATGAATCATCTGGTAGAAAAACGAAAGCTGAAACGAAGCATCAGCGCACTGTTGATTACCGCAGAAACGATTTTCGTCTTTCTTATCCCTTTGGGGTTGACTGTCTGGATGGTGGCAAACAAGTTACAGGATATCAATCTGGATCCACAGACCTATATTGCACCTATTCAACAGGTAGCAGAATTCATCAAAGAGAAAACAGGATACGATGTATTGGGAAAAGATACGCTGTCATTCATCATGTCCATACTTCCCCGTATCGGACAAATTATAATGGAAAGCATCAGCAGCCTTGCCATCAACCTGTTCGTCATGATCTTTGTGCTTTATTTCATGCTGATTGGAGGAAAAAAGATGGAAGCTTATGTCAATGACATTCTGCCATTTAATGAAACCAATACGCAGGAAGTCATTCACGAAATCAATATGATTGTCCGTTCCAATGCTATCGGTATTCCCTTACTGGCTATCATCCAAGGAGGCGTGGCTATGATAGGCTATCTGCTTTTCGGAGCACCCAACATACTGATGCTGGGATTCCTGACCTGCTTTGCAACCATCATTCCGATGGTAGGTACGGCATTGGTATGGTTTCCTGTAGCCGTTTATCTTGCCATCAGCGGAGACTGGTTCAACGCCATCGGGCTTTTTGGCTATGGGGCTATCGTCGTATCGCAATCGGACAATCTCATCCGGTTCATCCTTCAAAAGAAGATGGCGGATACGCATCCGCTTATCACTATTTTTGGAGTAGTCATCGGTCTGCCGATATTCGGGTTTATGGGAGTCATCTTCGGTCCGTTGCTTCTTTCATTATTCTTTCTTTTTGTGGATATGTTCAAGAAAGAATATCTCGACTTGCGAAATAACCTCCCATCGAGATGACGGAACTACCGAAAAATTGTGTACTTTTGCGGCTGTAAAAACGACACTATAATTTGATGGAAACATTTACATTCAATACTGTCGAACTGATTCTTTTATCGGCGGCAGGTATTCTTTTTATCATTCAGCTCATTTATTATTTCGGCCTGTACAATCGAATACATGTCCACAATAAGGCTGTGGACAAAGAAGAGGCACATTTCACACGAGAACAGCCTCCACTTTCCGTGATTCTCTGCGCACGCAATGAGGCTGAAAATCTTCGTAAAATTCTACCTGCCATTCTGGAACAGGACTATCCACAATTTGAAGTGATTGTCATCAATGATGCTTCCACAGATGACACCGAGGATATACTGGGAGTGATGGAAGAAAAATATCCTCATCTTTACTATAGTTTTACGCCCGAAAGTGCACGCTATATCAGTCATAAGAAACTGGCTCTGACGTTAGGCATCAAAGCCAGCAAACATGACTGGCTGGTATTTACGGAAACAAACTGTATGCCCGCCAGCAACCAGTGGTTAAAACTGATGGCACGTAATTTCACTCCACAGACTCAAATTGTGTTAGGATATAGCGGATACGACCGCACAAAAGGATGGTTGCACAAACGTACTGCATTCGACGCTTTATTCCAGTCTTTGCGCTATCTGGGATTCGCGCTAGCCGGAAAACCTTATATCGGTATCGGACGCAACCTGGCTTACCGAAAAGAACTATTCTTTCAACAGAAAGGTTTCTCCAAATACCTGAATCTTCAACGTGGAGAAGATGATTTATTCATTAATGAGCTAGCTACCTCCTCCAACACCCGTGTTGAAACAGACTTCAACGCTACCACACGAATACAACCCGTATATCGCTACAAAGATTGGAAAGAAGAAAAGGTTAGTTATATGGCTACTGCCAGATTCTACCATGGAATACAGCGTTACCTTCTGGGATTTGAGACACTCTCCCGTTTGTTATTCTATATTACCTGTATAGCAGGTATCGTATTCGGGATTCTTAATTTCCACTGGCTGGTAGCAGGCATCGCATTCCTGATCTGGTTACTGCGCTTTACAATACAAGCTGTCGTTATCAACCGCACGGCCAAAGAAATGGGTGGAGGACGAAAATACTATTTCTCGTTACCCGTTTTCGACCTTATCCAACCTGTACAGTCATTGAAATTCAAACTCTGCCGTTTCTTCCGGGGAAAAGGGGATTTCATGAGAAGATAAGGGGCACTTGCAAAAACCTGTGTTTAGCCAAATATCTTTGAGAGTCTGAATAAGAAGAACTTTACATCTATAACCCCATGTAGTTGTGCTCGAAACTGCTTGATCTTTGAATTAAGAGATTCAGCAGACGCATTGGTAGACCGATTGATGAAGTAGTTGAGAATCTCTCCCTGCCGTTCATAGATGGTTGCTGCAACAGTGTTGAAGTTTTCGTCTCCGAACTCTCCGACTTTTGCATACCATTGGGCGAGGCTTTTCTTCCCGCTTTCCCTTGTGGCGTTTTTGTTATTGAAAATCATGCGCAAAGAGTGCGAGATTGAATATGCGGTCTTCATATCAGGATAGAGTTCAAACAGCAGCCTTGCACGGATTTTCTGAGTCGCTGTCCATTTATCTGCCGATGTCATCAGCAAATAGCGTGAGCGCGTCAGGAGTTCACAGACGGTATCTCCGTTTGACAGCCTCACAGGCTCGTACTTCTCATTCTTGCGGTTAGGCTTCCGTCCTTGTTTTCCTTTCCGTTTGCCTCCATTCTTCTCAAGACGTCTCTTTCGTGCCTCGGCATTCTTCTTGTTACGGAGCTTGTGCTGCTCGCGCGCTTCCACTTCGGTACGTTGGGCCTCGCGCCTGTGCCTGATACGCACTTGCTGCATGGCATCGTAGCAGTCCTTCTGGACATGGAAGCGGTCGATGGTTATCGTGGCATACGGGAAGCACTGCTTTACTATGGAATGCATGCTCTCGGAGAAGTCCATCGTTACCTCCAGCACCTTAGCCCTCTCGTACCAAAGGATGCGCATCAACGCCTTTACGACATCCTCGACCTTTGTCCCCTTGATAATGGCCACGATAGCTCCCTTGCCGCCATGGGCAGCCTTGTTGGAGATTATTGTATAAAGTTCACCGTCAGAGAGCGCTGTCTCGTCAATGCTCAGTTGTGGCCCTATGTTCTTATAGAAGACAAGCCAGTCCTCCGCATGTGACAATTCTTTCCAGGTGCGGTAACCGCTGAGGAAATCCTTGTAGGCACGTTCGAACTCGTCAGCCTTGATGTGATACGGTTTCTGGAGTGATCTGGCTGTAATCGGGGATGTATCCAAGGAATTCTTTTAAAAAAGCGGCAAACTCCTTAGTGTGCCGTGTTCCTTTTGCTGTCAACTCCCAATCTCTGCTATACGTCCTGCCCAAACCGTCCTTCCAACGGCGACGGCATACGTGCAGAACGGTACGGTGCTCGTTGAGAGGAAAGTGGTTGATGCATGATTCCGGGTAGAAACCGTTGGGAGACAGCTCTGTGTGACCATCCGGCTGAAGGTTCTTCTCGTGAAGATACAGATGGAGAATCTTCTCCACGCCACGTTCTTCTTCCTTAACATCGGTAAGGTCAAAATATTCGTTGAACTCCGAAGGGAGTATGTAGCTTAATAGCTTTACTAATGGATTCTCTGACATTGCTATATGATTGCAAAACAAAGGTACTACAAAGATTTTTTATAGCAAAAAATAACAAACGAAAACACAGGTTTTTACACGTGCCCCGAAGATAAACCGGATTTCGTGAAAAGGCAGACTTATTATTGAATCAATCGCTGCATATAAATAGCATCCGAACCATCGTGATAATAGCATGGCTTTATTCCAGCAGGAATAAAGCCATTTTTCATATATAGTCCGATAGCGGAAGTATTGGTCACTTTCACTTCAAGCGTAATCTTTGCAGCCTTACATTCGCCGGCCGTCTGAATCGTCTGATCCATCAATACCTGCCCCAGTCCTCTTCCTCTATAATCCGGATGAACAGCTATCGAATAGATTCTTAAATAACGAGTTCCCCCATGAAATAACAGGGAAACATAAGCAATCACCCTATCTCCCTCCATCATCACATAGAAAGTTCCTTTCGAACGACTTATCAGATAGGCAAACTGCTCCTTTGAGAAACTGTCTTCCCG
Organism: Bacteroides celer; assembly: GCF_002632415.2. Classification (NCBI taxonomy): domain Bacteria; kingdom Pseudomonadati; phylum Bacteroidota; class Bacteroidia; order Bacteroidales; family Bacteroidaceae; genus Bacteroides; species Bacteroides celer. The sequence continues at coordinate 3,900,957 of NZ_CP178209.1, forward strand.
AAAACACTCCCACTCTATTTCCAAAATAGCGGGAATGTCTGCCTGCTGTGCTTTACGGACGACTATCGGCTCCATAATCAATAATGTTTCGTTTCTAACGCTTGTTCAAAGTGATTCAACAAACGGTAATACATTTCATCACCGATAATGGCATCTTCCAGTCCATGATCAATGCTCGGATTATCATTGATTTCAATTACATAAGCCTTATCATCCACCATTTTCAGATCGACTCCATACAACCCTTTTCCTATCAGATTGGCAGCCTTGACAGCTGTATCCAAAACGACACGAGGTACCTGATAAATAGGAATCGTATCCACCAATCCACAACGGCTTCTGCCCGAATCATAGTGACAATAAATCTGCCAGTGTCCTTTTGCCATATAATATTTGCAAGCATAGAGCGGTACACCGTTCAATAGACCGACACGCCAGTCAAACTCCGTTGGAGTAAATGCCTGTGCCAGCAAGATAGCCGATTTTTCAAACAGTATCTTCAGACTGGCTTGCAGTTCTTCTTCGTTCGACACCTTTTTCATACCAATGGAATAAGAGCCATCCGGTATTTTCAGGATAAAAGGAACGCCCACCTGTTCGCTTATCTGTTCGAACGAATGATGGCTGGATTGAAAAATCAATGTAGACTTGGGAGCAGATATCTTTTCCTTCTCAAAAAGTTCTTTCAGATACACTTTGTTCGTGCACCGGATGATAGACAGCGGATCGTCAATAACAGCCATTCCGTTTTGTGCAGCCAACTGTGACAAATGGAATGTATAATGATTGAGCGACGTTGTAGTACGAATAAACAAGGCATCAAATTCGAGCAAACGGATAGCGTCATCTTCGGTAATCATCTCCACATGGATATTCATTTTCTTAGCCACCTCCGTCAATTTGTGCAAAGCGCCTTTATTGCTGGGAGGAAATTTCTCCTGCGGATCGACCAATACAGCGAGACTATAACGGGAAGCCTTTGCCGACTTCGGTGCACGCCATATTTTCTTGTTAAAGTTATCCAGCGTATTGGCAAAGAAATCCTGCTCTGCATCATTGAGCTGATTCAGGGGAAGAAAATGAATGCCCTCGATCTGATTTCTGGGATGAGTATTCAAAGCCACTCTTAACAATGGGCAAGGGTAATTCTCGAAAATAAAACGCGCAATCCGTTCCATACCTTTTTCCCGGCATTTGCCAAAGTAAATATTCAGGTACCAGATATCATCCTTGATGTCATTCTTCTGTATCCATTGATAACAAAGGGCTTGCAGACTACGGTCCATCCGCACCCCCGTTCCAGCCTCCATTTTGTTGATGATATCAACATCCGGAATGACTTTCTGTCCTCTCGTTTGGGCTAGCAGCGAACAGTAATACCCTTCAGAGTTATAGCTGTAATCATTGCTAAGATTAATAACTAACTTCCGGTCTTTCTCCACCGGCTTGTTTTTTAGATAGTCGGAAACAGTCAGGACACTACTTGTCTCATAATACGGTTTCCAGTCATCCAGATTATCCAACAGAATTAACACATTATTCATAATGGTTAAAAATTAAACCTACAAGAGGATATTAAGTAAATTGGGCGCAAATATAGACATATTATTCACTCCACATCACGCAATGGACCAAATTATTTTTGCAGTAAAAATCAGATAGGGAAAAAGAGGATTATTCGTATCTCATGGAGCTTGCCGGATTGATCTTAGTGATAAGAAATGAAGGACCAATCAACATCAATACAGATGCACACAAAGTGCCCAAATTAATCAAGATAAAAAGTAAAACATTAAAAGAAACTGGAACAGTATCTACATAATAAGTCGCCGGATCAAGTTTAAAGAATCCGAATTGAGACTGAAGGATACAGAATGCCAAGCCAATGGCATTGCCCCAAAACATTCCTTTGCCAATCAAAAAGACTGCAAACCAAAGAAAGGTTCTGCGAATCGTGAAATTATTGGCTCCCAATGCTTTTAAAATCCCAATCATATTGGTACGTTCGATGATAATAATCAATAAACCGGAAATCATGGTGAAGCCAGCAACTCCTATCATCAAAATCAGAATCACCCATACGTTCAAATCCAATAAATCAAGCCAAGCAAAGATTTGAGGATTCAGTTGTTCGATGTTACGCACATAATACACACCTCCCAACTCATCTTGCCTGTTGTCAATATCAGTTGCGATCTCATAGGTTATATCTTCCAGTCTATCATAATCTTTCACCTGTAATTCCACACCGGTCACCTGTTCCGGTTGCCAACCGTTCAAACGATTCACCAGATTAAGATCCGTCAGTAAAAAGAGGTTGTCGTATTCGGAGAAATTCGTCTGATAAATTCCGGCAATCGTCAGGCGACGAGCGCGAATATCATCCTGTATATAATAGGTATATATCTTATCTCCCAGTTTCAACTTCATTTTAGTTGCCAACGCTTTCGAGATAAGTACTTGATTGGTAGAAACTGAATCACTGAAAACAGGAATCTCCCCTTCTACCAAATACTCTTTTATAAAATGGGGGTCAAACTCCGGACCTACACCTTTCAACACCATTCCTTGAAAAGCGTCATCGGTCTTAATCATACCCGGTTTGGTAGAGAAACGCTGCACATGGCTTATCTCCGGATAATCAGCAAGAGCAGTCATCATACTGTCTCCTACCACAATGGGATGGGTTTCGTAAGAACTGACCGCATCCAAATTAGTTATCTGGATATGCGACCCGAATCCTATAACTTTATTTCTCACTTCACTTTTAAACCCGATGACTACCGCCACTGCAATAATCATTACAGCCAAACCAATAGCAATACCCGCCATGGCAATGAGGACCGCAGGACGTGACACCTGCTTTCCGCCATCGCTTTCACGATAGATACGCCGGGCTATGAAAAGTGATAAAGACATTTGTTTAAGTATTAGGTATTAAGTATTAAGTGTAGCAGCAACAAACACCCCAGAAACTACGGTTAATACTTAATACTAGAATTTATTCCGTTCTTCCCGGATACACTTCCAAAGCCTTCTGCAAGACAAAAAGAGCACGGGTTAAATCTTCTTTTTTCAATACGTAAGCAATACGAACCTCATTGATTCCAGAACCCGGAGTGGTATAGAAACCGGAAGCCGGAGCCATGAATACAGTCTGACCTTCATACTCAAAATCAGAAAGACACCATGCGCAGAACTTATCGGAGTCATCTACCGGAAGTTTAGCCACTGTATAGAAAGCTCCCATCGGAATGGGCGAATAAACACCGGGAATACGGTTCAAACCGTCAATCAGACATTTACGACGTTCTACATACTCATCATACGTTTCGCGTGAATATTCTTCCGGAGCATCCAAAGAAGCTTCTGCAGCAATCTGTCCAATCAACGGAGGACTCAAACGAGCCTGACAGAACTTCATGACAGCATCGCGTATCTCCTTGTTTTTGGTAATCAACGCACCAATGCGGATACCACATTCGGAATATCGTTTTGATACCGAATCAATCAGTACTACATTATTTTCAATACCTTCCAGATGGCAGGCAGAAATATATGGAGAACCGGTATATATAAACTCACGATATACTTCATCAGAGAAAAGGAATAAATCGTACTTCTTTACCAAGTCACGAATCTGATTCATTTCACGACGTGTATACAAATAACCGGTAGGATTGTTTGGGTTACAAATAAGAATCGCTTTCGTACGCTCATTAATCAGTTCTTCAAACTTCTCTACTTTCGGAAGGGAAAAGCCTTCTTCAATGGTCGTAGCAATAGTGCGAATCTTTGCTCCGGCAGAGATTGCAAATGCCATATAGTTAGCGTATGCAGGTTCCGGAACGATAATTTCATCTCCCGGATTCAGGCAGGAAAGGAAGGAAAAAAGTACGGCTTCCGAACCTCCCGATGTAATGATTATATCGTCTGCTGTAAGGTTGATATTGAACTTTGCATAATATCCCACTAATTTTTCGCGATAGCTACGATAACCTGCACTGGGGCTATATTCCAGCACTTTACGATCAATATTGCGTATCGCGTCAATCGCGGCCTGAGGAGTGGGCAGATCAGGCTGTCCGATGTTCAGGTGAAACACATGGACTCCGCGTTGCTTGGCAGCGTCTGCCAAAGGAGCCAGTTTTCTGATAGGAGATGCAGGCATCTCGTTTCCGCGAATGGATATGGTTGGCATAATTTTAACTACAAATTACTAATTACTATTTACTTTTTCTACTTGGAGCTGCAAATGTACGCAATAATTTGAATACAGAGACATAAAAACTTTAAAAACCTTAGCAAGGTTAAAATCGCTATGGTAAATTGAAAAGAAAGCTATACATTTGTCATACGGAAAACTTAAAACAATATCATAATGACCATACACCTTATCTCATTCGCTTCAATACTTCACAAACAAGTCTCGCTACGTAGCTCGCACGAAGCTATTTTGAGCGAGATTGAAAAATATTATACTGTAAAGTTCGTCGACCATCAAGATATGGACAAACTTAGTAGTGACGATTTCAAAATCATTTTCGTCGCTACCGGTGGGGTGGAAAGACTGGTCATACAGCATTTCGAAAACCTCCCTCGCCCCGCCATTTTACTGGCAGACGGCATGCAGAATTCTCTTGCTGCCGCACTGGAAATTTCCACCTGGTTACGGGGACGCGGAATGAAAAGTGAAATTCTGCACGGTGAATTACCGGCTATCATCTTACGTATCCATACACTTTATAATAATTTCCAGGCACAACGTTCCTTGTTCGGCAAACGTATCGGAGTCATTGGAAGTCCTTCTTCCTGGTTAGTTGCCAGTAACGTAGACTACTTGTTGGCAAAACGTCGTTGGGGAATCGAATATGTAGATATTCCATTGGAACGGATTTATGAACAATTTAAACACATTACGGATGACCAAGTCGGAGCATCATGCGCAGCTGTAGCATCACAAGCTCTTGCCTGCCGCGAAGGAACTCCCGAAGATTTAATCAAAGCGATGCGATTATACCGGGCAATCAAAAAGGTCTGTCAGGAAGAAAATCTGGAAGCGCTGACATTAAGCTGTTTTAAACTGATTGAACAAATCGACACTACCGGATGCGTGGCATTATCTTTATTGAATGATGACGGGATAATAGCAGGTTGTGAAGGAGATCTTCAATCTGTATTTACGCTATTAGCAGTTAAAGCACTTACGGGTAAAGACGGATTTATGGCAAATCCTTCCATGATTAATTCCCGTACGAATGAACTGATATTGGCACATTGCACCGTAGGTCTCAAACAAACGGAGAGATATATTATCCGCAATCACTTTGAAACAGAAAAAGGAATTGCCATACAAGGGCTACTTCCGACGGGGGATGTAACGATCATAAAATGTGGCGGTGAATGTCTGGATGAATATTACTTGTCTACAGGAACATTGACTGAAAACACTAATTATATTAATATGTGCCGTACACAAGTGCGCATCCGCATGAATACTCCGGCCGAATACTTCTTAAAGAATCCACTGGGAAATCATCATATTATGCTTCATGGTAACTATGAAGATACGTTGAACGAGTTTTTCCAGGCAAATGCTTGCAAGAGGACGGAATAAAGGCATCTATAAAAAACGAAAGATTTATGATAGGAGAAATTACATGTGCTATAAATAGAGTTGAAGAGCAAATAGAGCAGCTCTTTGACGAAAAAGAGGAGTTTATCATGGCCTATGAAGATGCGCTACCTAGAACTATGTATCTGAAGAAGTTGACTGAAATTGATTCACGAATAGACGAGCTAAAGAAAACGTTGATTTCGTTGAATGAAGAGAAACAAGAGATCCTGGATATGGAATAACTTATCCTATGGGAATATCTTCCCATTTCCCCCCATGCCATTCTACCACCGAAGTAAAACCTGCTTTCTTCAAAGCGGCTAACCCTTCGAAGCGGGCATTGTTTATTCTTTCAGGGTAGTGCGCATCACTATTCACCTGTACCCGAATACCCAATTCTTTCAGGAAAGGGAAATAACGTTCATTCGGATAGAATGTACCCAGCTCATTATAAGACTTGGTATTGATTTCCAACATATAACCACGTGCGGCAATCACCGCGAAGTAATCGCGGACCAACGTGTCATACCATGCTTCATCAAGCAAACCCGGACGATAACAGGAAGCGTTATAATGCATCTTGTCAGCATGGCCGACAATATCCAGTCCTCCCAGCTCTACCATACGGAGCAGGTTCTTATAATACAGGTGGACAACAGAATCCAAGTCACCATCGAAGTGCCTGTCTACCAATTGACGGAAAAGATCTGCCGAGGTATCAATATCTACGATTTTCCCTTCCGGAGAATACAACATATGCACAGAACCTATCCGGTAGTCAAGTGGTAGTTTTTGAAAACAAGGCAAAGAGGGATTGTTTTCTTCATTCAGGTAGTCAATTTCGAGACCGATGGCAAGCTCTATCTTACCTGCATATTTCTTTTTCAGACGAGAGAATTCGGAAAGGTAATCTTCCATTCTATCCCACTCCATCGTCCATGCGGTAGAAAATGGTAGTGGAGCATGAGAAGAAATGCCATAAGAAGTAAACCCTTCGCTGATAGCAAAACGAATAAAATCGTCCATATTGGCTCGTCCGTCGCAATACAGGCAGTGGCTATGATAATTGGTTAGGTTTGTCATACTAGGTTATATTGTCTGGGGGTATATTATCATTATTTGGTTATCCGGGAATATAATAAACTATACTTGTGCCATCGAAGTGGCACAACTGTGCCAGCATGTTGGCACTGCTACGCCAAAGAGGTGGCACAAAGGTGCCAATATAGTGGCACGAATCAGCCTTCTATTTCGCTAAGTTCCAACCAACGCATTGTCTTTTCGTCAATCATATCATTGACTTCGGGCAAACGTTTTGACTTTTCAGTCAATTCGTCAACGGAAAGTGTGCCGCTACAAAGAAGTTCCTCAATTTGTGTTTTTTCAGCTTCCAGTTCGGCGATTTCTTTTTCCAGTTGCTCGAATTCACGCTTTTCTTTAAAGCTCATCTTACGCTTGTCGTTCAGACGGACACGGGCGGTCTTTTCTTCCTGCGGCTTCTCTGCTTCTTTCTCTTTTTGTTCCTTTGCTTCTTTCCAGTTACGATAATCACTATAATTTCCGGGGAAGTCACGAATATCTCCCTGTCCGTTGAATACCATCAGGTGATCTACTACTTTATCCATAAAGTAACGGTCATGGGAAACGACAATCACACAGCCTTTGAAGTTTTGGAGATATTCTTCGAGCACATTCAGCGTGATAATATCGAGGTCATTGGTAGGCTCGTCCAATACCAGGAAGTTAGGATTACGCATCAGGATGGTACAAAGGTAAAGACGGCGACGCTCTCCCCCACTCAATTTATAGACATAGCTATGCTGGGTTTCAGGAGTAAACAGGAAATGCTGCAGAAATTGAGAAGCAGTCAGCTTCTTTCCATTGCCCAATTCGATGACTTCGGCAATATCCTGTATCACATCAATCACTTTCATCTGTTCGTCAAACTGAAGTCCGTCCTGCGAATAATAACCGAAACGAACTGTTTCGCCAATATCCACTGTTCCGCTATCAGGCTTGACTTGTCCCATCAATATCTTGATAAAAGTAGATTTTCCGGTTCCGTTATTTCCTACAATTCCCATCTTCTCATAACGAGAGAAGATATAAGAGAAATCATCCAGAATCTTCAGATCTCCGAAACTCTTGAAAAGATGGTCGGCTTCGAATATCTTGCTTCCGATATACGATGCTTTCACTTCCAGCTTTACATTATCAGTATTAAAACGCTGCTTCGCAACCTTTTCCAATTCGTAGAAAGCATCTTCCCGGTAACGAGCCTTATGTCCGCGTGCCTGCGGCATCCGGCGCATCCAGTCGAGTTCTGTACGATACAGATTATTGGCACGCTCTATTTCCACGCTCTTAGATTCAATACGTTCCTGACGCTTTTCGAGATAATAGCTGTAGTTACCTTTATATTGGTAGATTTGTTGATTGTCTATTTCGATAATCTCGGAGCAAACACGATCAAGGAAGTAACGGTCGTGAGTCACCATCAGCAGACTAAGGTTGGTACGACGCAGGTAATCTTCCAACCATTCGGTCATATCCAAGTCCAGATGGTTGGTCGGCTCATCAAGGATTAACAGATCCGGTTCGGTAATCAAAGCGTTTGCCAAGGCAACACGCTTCAGCTGTCCGCCGGACAGTTGCTTCACTTTCTGATCGAAATTACGGATTTTAAGTTGTGAAAGGATTTGCTTGGCTTTCTGTTCATACTCCCAAGCTTTCTCCTGATCCATACGTGCCAAGAGGTTTTCCAATCCCGGATGACCTTCGGTTTCCATGCAGCGTTCGTACTCCTTTATCAATTCCACCGTGCTATTACCATGATGGAAACAGGCTTCGAGCACTGTCAGTTCTTCGGGATATTGCGGATCCTGTTCCAGGTAATCCACCCGAAGATCACGACGAAAAACAATATTACCGCTATCATAACCTTCCTTTCCGGCAATGATATTCAGTAAGGTAGTCTTTCCACTACCGTTCTTTGCTATTAATCCTACCCGCTGACCTTCGGCAATGCCCAAAGATACATTTTCAAAAAGAACCAAGTCACCGAAAGACTTGGTCAGGTTATCTATCTGTAAATAAGGTACTGCCATTTTAATCCAAACACTTCTTATATTCTTCTATTACATTGCAAGGCTCTCCCGCCTTTACTTTACTCCAAACGAGCTTCATCGGGTCGATGGTCCGATCTTTATATTGGAGAACAGGAGCTTCCCGGTTGCCGTCAATCAACGTTTTCCATTCCATGCCATCCACTTCATTTGCCAGAATTGCACAAACAGTGATACCAATAGCCAACCATTCCTCTTTCTTTTTCAAACCAATCTTACCGCTGTAAATCACTTGTTGAAGTTTCTCCAAGTCCTCTTCTATTCCTTGAAAATCCTTTTTCAGTTCCTGCTTCACAGTAGATACCACCCATTCATATCCCTCATTAATCAAATAAATTTCAGAAAGACGTACAGGAATCAATTCAGCAGGATACTTCTGCCCTTCTTTACGTACCTCCAAAGTAGCGATTACATCTTCCGCCTCCTTCACAACTCCACCTTTAGGCACGGTGAAAGAACATTCAAAAGCAATATCGTCAACGCCTGTAATCCACAAATGGGAAGTATAATAAGTTCCCTCCTCCTGAAACATTTCTTTACTATACGCACATTCCCACGTTCCGACTTTCACCAATGAAGCCGAATCGTCCTCTTTCAGTTCCTGCCGGATGGCATCTTTGCCATAACCGGCTTTTCCTTTAAATGCGGATATACGAAAATTCCCCGTCCATACATCGGGATTATAGAAAAGAAAAGAGCCTTCGCCATCTTCAAACTCATTCCAGTCTGATGGATAGTTCATAGAAAACCATGCTCCGGGAGAGATAAATTTCTTGCCTTGCATCCTTTTACTTTAAAATGATTACTTGGCAAAAGTACGAATTAAATACGAATTACAAAACATCATTTCCCTATTGGCTGTATTTTCCTCCGCACATCTTTAGAAATCTCCAGAAACATATAATTCAATTTCCCGGAATGAATACCTTCTTCGTTCTCCTTATACTTCTTATTAGCATATTGCTTCGATTTCTCGAAAGTCAATAGCGACATTTCATTCTGCGACTTGCCTACCATTGTGGAGTCCAGCTGTTCATCCGGGAAAAAGTCATCCAGATCGACATCACCAATCATTGTTGTTTCCAGGAAGTTCTTATCAGTATGTGAATTATCGGTATAATACCCCACAAACATGTGTCCCGGCGTACGTACCAGAATAGGATCGATATTTATAGCCCGAAGCAGTGATGCAAACAGTACGCTACCGTCCACACAATTAATCTGCGAAGATTCCAGTGCATCATCAAACGTACGAACCCGTTGCGAGAAAACAACATTGCTCGAAAGGCTGGTGTTGGAAACAGAACTGTAACGGAATTTGCGTTTCTGCAATATATTCCAGAGAGCATACACCTGCTTGTCCACCGCCCCTTTAGCCTTACTCTGATAGCCTAAGAAGCGATTGACAATACGAGTATTCAGTGCTTCGCGAAGCAACTGGTCAATCATCGGATTCTCTTCATTGACATAGGCAGCAAAGAAAATACTTGTATCATGGAATTTGGTTCCATTCGATACATACCCCAACAGACATTCATTGATACTGCGCACAGAGAATGTACGCACCCGTTGCCCCAGATCTTTTCCATTCATCTCGACAGTAATAGCCACACTTACCGGTTCTGCCTGCACCTCATTTTTCAGAGCTTCATAGTTCCAGATGATATCAGGATAAATCGTATATTCCGTTCGAGGCTTGTTTAGTACAAATTCCGACACCGAACGGGAGAAAAAAGGCGTTTCAGCCACTTCAATCCGTACCCGGCTATAGGCTGTCTTCGACTTCACCCGAACAGCAATACACGATTTCGGATTCCCCAAATAATTAGAATCCGACGGAACAATCACCTGCGCATCAGTAGTGGCAACAGACAAAATCGCTGAAGGAAATATATTTCCGCCCAGATCATCCACAATTTCAAAACCGGAATTGAATGAAGTATATTTAAACACAGACATACCGCCAAGGAGAATTAACAGTACCACCACCGATCCTATTATTTCCTTCCGATGCCGTTTTAAGTCAATTTTTATCATTATTTGTAGTTTCTATAATCAAACGTTTCTATTGTATCTCGCTAACAAAGATAACAAATAGTGAGCGGTTTTTCCTCTTACAATCAACAAAAACTTCCATATACCTCATCAATTCTCGGAATTCCCGGAATGTAACACGATTGTAACGTCTGTTTCATCTGCCCGTAACAAAGTCTCCTCATCTTTGCAAAGGATAAAATAAAAACGTAACTTTGTCATATCACATTAATACATATATCTTATGAACGATTACCGTATTCTAGTTGTCGACGATGAAGAAGACCTCTGTGAGATTCTGAAATTCAATCTTGAAAACGAAGGTTATGAAGTTGATACTGCAAACTCTGCTGAAGAAGCAATGAAGATGGACATCAGCAGCTATCACTTGATTCTCCTCGATGTGATGATGGGAGAAATCTCCGGATTCAAAATGGCGAACATCCTGAAAAAAGACAAGAAAACAGCTAAAGTGCCTATTATCTTTATCACAGCAAAAGATACCGAAAACGATACTGTGACCGGATTCAACCTGGGAGCAGACGATTATATTTCAAAACCTTTCTCGCTGCGTGAAGTCATCGCCCGTGTGAAAGCCGTATTAAGACGCACAGTAACAACGGAAACGGAAAGAGTCCCCGAACGTCTTACTTATCAGTCGCTCGTTATTGACATCACAAAGAAAAAAGTAAGTATCGACGATGAAGAAGTGCCATTGACCAAAAAAGAATTTGAGATCTTGCTTCTGCTGGTACAGAATAAAGGACGTGTATTTTCCCGTGAAGACATCCTGGCCCGCATCTGGAGTGACGAAGTGTACGTGCTCGACCGTACTATCGACGTAAACATCACCCGTCTACGTAAAAAGATTGGGGTATACGGCAAATGCATTGTCACCCGTCTCGGATATGGATACTGTTTTGAAGCTGAATAAATAATTATGCCGAATTAAATAGTTATTATGAACCTGCCTGTAACTCAAAAGCATTTTCTTTCTTTTAGCCGAAAACTTTTCCTTTCGGTTATTTCACTATTCCTGGTATTTGCCATTTGTTTTATTGCGTACCAGTATCAACGTGAACGGGAATATAAAATAGAACTGCTAAACACCAAACTGCAAGATTACAACAGCAGGCTCTACGAACAACTGGAGAATCAACCTCTTGACAGTGAAATCATCGACGGTTATATCAATAACCATATCCTGGAAGACTTGCGTGTAACCCTTATTGATGCTCAAGGAAATGTTGTTTACGACAGCTATCCAAGTCATAATAACCAGATGGAGAACCACCTGAACCGTCCGGAAGTACAGAAAGCCATAAAACATGGCAACGGATATGATGTACGCCGTACTTCCGAGACAACCGGAGTTCCCTATTTCTATTCGGCCACTCATTATAAAGATTATATTGTCCGTTCGGCTTTACCTTACAATGTCAGCCTCATCAACAACCTGCAAGCAGACCCGCACTATTTATGGTTTACCGTAATCGTGACCTTATTATTAATGATTATCTTCTACAAATTCACCAACAAACTGGGGACTTCCATCAGCCAGCTCCGTGAATTTGCAATGCGCGCCGACCGGAACGAGCCTATCGAAATGGCTATGCAATCCGCCTTCCCGCACAACGAACTGGGAGAAATATCACAGCACATCATTCAAATCTACAAACGACTGCACGAAACCAAAGAAGCTCTCTACATTGAACGTGAAAAGCTAATCACCCACCTTCAAATCTCACACGAAGGACTAGGTATATTTACTAAAGACAAAAAAGAGATTCTTGTCAACAATCTTTTCACCCAATACAGCAACCTGATTTCAGACTCCAACCTGGAAACAACAGAAGAAGTCTTTGCCATCAGCGAACTGCAAGAGATCATTCATTTTATCAATAAGAATCAGCAAGAACGTTCGAGAGGAAAAGGTGAAAAACGAATGTCTGTCACCATCAATAAGAATGGACGGACATTTATCGTAGAATGTATCATCTTCCAGGATGCCAGCTTCGAGATTTCCATCAACGACGTTACCCAGGAAGAAGAACAGGTTAGACTCAAACGCCAACTGACCCAGAATATCGCCCATGAGTTGAAAACTCCCGTCAGCAGCATCCAAGGGTATTTGGAAACCATTGTCAGCAATGAAAATATTCCACGCGAGAAGATCAACGTATTCCTCGAACGTTGTTATGCACAAAGCAACCGTTTAAGTCGGTTATTACGCGACATCTCCGTACTCACCCGCATGGATGAAGCCGCCAGCATGATCGACATGGAACGGGTAGACATCAGTGTGTTGGTAGGTAACATCATCAACGAAGTATCGTTGGAGCTTGACGAAAAACATATTACAGTCGTCAACTCCTTAAAGAAGAGTATACAAATCAAAGGAAATTACTCACTACTTTATTCCATCTTCCGTAATCTAATGGACAATGCCATCGCATACGCCGGAAGTAATATCCAGATCAATATCAACTGTTTCCGTGAAGATGAGAATTTCTACTATTTCAGCTTTGCCGACACAGGTATTGGAGTATCTCCCGAACATCTGAATCGTCTCTTCGAACGTTTCTACCGGGTAGACAAAGGTCGTTCACGGAAAGTAGGTGGAACAGGACTAGGATTAGCTATTGTGAAGAACGCCGTCATCATCCACGGTGGCAGCATCTCCGCCAAGAACAATCAGGGAGGTGGACTGGAATTTGTATTTACATTGGCAAAGGAGAAGTAAAATCAGAAGTTATCCTGCAAAACTTGTCTAATCAAAAAACGAACAGAAAAGAACGCAGCAAAATAAAAGGAAGAAAAATTCTTTGAATAAAGTAGAAAGGACATTATCTTTGTCACCAATGTAATCTACATAAATTCAATGTAATAATTGTTAGTTATGAAAACAAACATCCATATTCTTCCAGCTATATGCATCCTTTGCCTTTGTGCCTGCAAAAGCGGCAACGCTTCCAGTCTGAACAAAAATGATGTAATACAAGACACCATTAAAACCTTTACATTGCCTGCCATCCCCCCAATGATGACAGCCCCGGAACAACGGGCAGACTTTCTGGTAAAACACTATTGGGATAACGTCAACTTCGCCGACACTAATTACATCCACCACCCCGAAGTGACCGAACAAGCTTGGGCGGATTATTGTGACATACTGAATCACGTCCCGTTGGAAACTGCACAAGAAGCCATGCGGAAAACAATCGAACAAACGAATGTAGACAAAAAAGTATTCACCTACATCACCGACCTGGCGGATAAATATTTATACGACCCCAACTCCCCTATGCGTAACGAAGAATTCTATATTCCCGTATTAGACGCCATGTTAGCTTCTCCCTTGTTAGAGGAAATTGAGAAAGTACGTCCTAAAGCCCGCCGGGAATTAGCACAGAAAAACCGTATCGGAACCAAAGCCCTGAACTTCAGCTACACATTAGCTTCCGGCGCACAAGGCTCCCTCTATCAACAGCAAGCCGACTATATCCTCCTATTCATCAATAACCCCGGCTGTCATGCCTGCACAGAAACAATAGATGCCCTGAAAAACGCACCTATCATCAACCGACTTTTGGGACAAAAGAAACTAACAGTCCTCTCTATCTACCCTGACGAAGAGTTGGACGAATGGAGAAAACACCTGAATGAATTCCCCAAAGAATGGATCAACGGATACGACAAGAAATTTGCCATCAAAGAACAACAACTATATGATTTGAAGGCTATCCCCACCCTCTACCTTTTAAACAAGGAAAAGACCGTGCTCCTAAAAGACGCCACCGCACAAGCTATCGAAGAATACTTAACTAATGTTGAACTAGAGTAAAACGATACAAAAATGAGGGTGTTCGGAGAGGGGTGTACAAAGCGCTGAAACGCCCACCAGTAAAGGGGGAAAAGCCAATGAAAACCAGTAGAGTAGAGAAGAGAAGAGTAAAGAAGAGTAAGTAAAAGTATTATTTCTGTTATAAACAACAGCAATAATACTGGGCAGAGAAGATGGCTTTGGATGCTGCCGTTGTCGGTTCGGATCACTTCGTCGGTGCCGTTTCTGTTCCCGTGTCCCTCATGAACTGTTCGTCCGGCAGATGACCGACTTTTGTCTGGTAGGTTGTTGATGCTCGCCCAGTAGGTAACGGACATTCACACGGTAGATAACCTACGTTTGTACGTTAGGTAAATTCTATATTATTTCACGGGCTACCGTTTCAATACTTGTTTGCTAAAGTATCATTTGCTTCAAAACCATACCGAAATGAATTAGTTCAAAACCGTATAGTAAGGAACAAAATAGGTGGATACCGCTGCATCCCCTATAAAAAACGACCAATTATGTTTCAATAAATCTGTTTCATACGTCCAACGTTGGACATAGACAAAGATACTTTTTAAAAGCTAATCTTATGTCAAACAAATAAAAAAGGCGGGCAACTCAATACCCGCCTCTAAAATCCGCTAATTTGGTAAATTTTGTAATAAGTGACAGTCTCATTTACAAAAATACAGAAAATATCGAAGAAAACAAGTTGGTTCTTTCTCTTTCGTATCAGGACGAAAGAAAAAGAATATCCCCCAACTTGGAAAAAACAAATAAACTCCCTATCTTTGTCCCGCATTGGTTTGCGACTCCCTTACGGGGGAAGCAATTAAAAGGGAATCAGGTGTAAATCCTGAACAGTCCCGCTGCTGTAAGTTCCATGCATGTTACAAGCAATTCACTCATTGCCACTGGAGAATAATCTGGGAAGGCGTTTGTAACAGGAATAAGTCAGAAGACCTACCATGCAATTATGTTTCACTGCTTTCGAGGAAAAAGCGTTGAGTCTAATGAACCGGACAAGTCGTCTATCATTTCATTCATCACTCTAATTCAGAGAAAGTGTGTTAAAACGAATAAACTCTGCCAAGTTTATTTATGCGTGTCCGGTCGAAGGGATTTCGCCCGGACACTTTTAAATAGCAACAGACTGAAATAAGGAATAAATGAAAGAGAGAACATTTAAGAAAATGATCTTTGCAGTATTCTGCTGCCAATTCTTATCCATACCACTTTTTGCACAACAGCAAAAGGTAGATACGACACATACATATTCTATTCCTGAAATAACAGTATCAGATATCTATCAGACTCGCGAAGTACGTTCTACCGCTCCCCTGCAAGTATTCTCCAAAGACGCCCTGAAAAACCTGCACGCCTTGCAAGTATCCGACGCAGTGAAACACTTTGCCGGAGTGACCGTAAAAGACTACGGAGGTATTGGCGGACTAAAAACTGTATCCATACGAAGCCTGGGAGCACAACATACCGCTGTTGGCTATGACGGGATCACCCTAACCGATTGCCAAACGGGACAAATCGACATCGGGCGTTTCTCACTCGATAACGTAGACAGACTTTCTCTAAACAACGGACAAAGCGATAACATCTTCCAACCTGCCCGCTTCTTTGCGTCAGCAGGCATCTTGAATATCCAGACACTTACCCCACAGTTCACAAAAGACAAAAAGACCAACATAGCAGGAGCTTTCAAAACAGGTTCCTGGGGATTAGTCAATCCCTCCCTCCTGCTGGAACAACAATTCAATAAAACATGGAGCATGTCAGTCAATGGCGAATGGATGTCTTCTGACGGACATTATCCATATACACTGCGCTATGGAAGTGCAGAAGGAGATCTGTCCTCACGTGAGAAACGGAAGAATACAGATGTACAAACATTCCGTGCTGAAGCCGGACTTTACGGTAACTTCTCCGATAAAGAACAATGGCGGCTGAAAGCCTATTACTTCCAATCCTCCCGGGGACTACCCAAAGCTACCACTTTCTACGACGACCATTCTACCCAACACCTGTGGGATAAAAACACTTTCATACAAAGTCAATACAAGAAAGAATTCAGCCAACAATGGGTATTCCAAACCTCTGCCAAGTGGAATTGGAGCTATCAACGTTACCTAGACCCTGATACAAAGAACTCATTAAAGAAAACAGAAAACAGCTACTACCAGCAAGAATATTACCTTTCCGCTTCTGTACTATACAGACTGTTGAGCAACCTCTCATTCTCTCTTTCCACCGACGGAAGCATCAACACCATGAACGCCGATCTAAACAACTTTGTACACCCCACGCGCTATTCATGGCTAACGGCATTCGCCGGCAAATACGTGAATGACTGGTTAACAATCTCCGCATCCGCATTAGCAACCATTATCAATGAAGATGTAAAGAAAGGCGGCAGTGCCGGCAATCACCGTAAATTAACCCCTTATGTAAGTGCCGCATTCAAACCTTTTCATAATGAAGAATTCCGTGTACGCTTCTTCTATAAAGACATTTTCCGCCTGGCAAGTTTCAACGACTTATATTACGAAGAAGTAGGAAACACACAACTAAAGCCGGAAAAAGCCAAACAATACAACATCGGACTGACATACAACAAAAATGTATGCTCGTTCCTACCCTATTTGTCAGCAACCATCGACGCTTATTATAATAAGGTAACAGATAAAATCATCGCTTATCCTACCAAGAACCTTGCAGTATGGAGCATGAAAAACCTGGGACAAGTTGACATCAAAGGTATTGATGTTACAGGAAGCCTCTCCCTCCAACCCGGGGAAAAAATCCGCATAAACCTCTCGGGCAACTATACATACCAACGAGCATTAGACGTTACCCCACCCGATCCAAACACGTATGAATCAACATACAAACACCAGATAGCCTACACTCCCCGCGTCTCCGCTTCGGGGCAGGCAGGTATCGAAACACCATGGATCAATCTGTCTTACTCATTCCTATTTTCAGGAAAGCGCTACGCGTTGGGACAAAACATTGCTGAAAACAGATTGGATAGCTATAGTGACCACAGTATTTCTGCAAGCCATGATTTCCTGATAAAAAAAGTCACCACCTCTTTCTGCTTGGAAGTACTGAACCTGATGGACAAGAATTACGAGATTGTGAAATACTTCCCAATGCCCGGACGATCTGTAAGAGCAACAATAAAAATAAGATATTAAATATTATAAAATAAGATATTGACGTGAAAAGGAAATTAATATATATATCCTGGTGCTGGCTGTCATTGATCTTGTTATTCATGGCATGTGATGATATGGAGGACAAACCTTTCACATCAGGCATTATAGGTGATCCGACAGAAACAGGTACCGCCGAATTATATGTATTATGTGAAGGACTGTTCAACCAGAATAACAGCTCATTGGCACGTTTCTCTTTCGGTAATCAACAAATGGTTCGTGATTACTTCAAAGCAGTCAACCGCCGGGGATTAGGAGATACAGCCAACGATATGGCTATTTATGGAAGCAAGGTGTATGTCGTAGTCAACATCTCCAGTACAGTAGAAGTGATAGATTTTCGTACAGGAACCTCATTGAAACAAATTCAGATGCAGGCAGAAAATGGGAGTTCCCGCCAACCACGCTATATCACTTTTCATAAAGAAAAAGCATACGTATGTTCCTATGACGGAACCGTTGCGCGTATAGACACAACTTCCCTCTCCATAGATGCTATCACAACAGTGGGACGTAACCCTGACGGCATTTGTGTACAAAACGAAAAGCTATATATTTCCAATTCCGGCGGATTGGATTATTCATCAGGGCTGGGTGTAGATAATACAGTATCCGTTGTCGATATTGCCACATTCAAAGAGAGTAGCAAAATTATAGTAGGCCCGAATCCCGGTAAAATAATAGCAGGTCCGGATGAAACCGTCTATGTAGCCACCCGTGGCGAAGATATAGAAGCCGGAGATTATAATTTCGTCAAGATAGACTGCCGGACAAACAAAGTCACTCAATGTAACGAGAAAGTGCAAAACTTCGCCATCGACGGAGACATAGCCTACCTATATAATTAC
Source organism: Bacteroides celer (assembly GCF_002632415.2). Lineage (NCBI taxonomy): Bacteria > Pseudomonadati > Bacteroidota > Bacteroidia > Bacteroidales > Bacteroidaceae > Bacteroides > Bacteroides celer. The sequence goes on from NZ_CP178209.1 coordinate 3,919,646, forward strand.
AACTACACCACACAGACTTCTTCTATCAAGATGTTCAATCTGAAAACAGAAGAAACAATCCGTGAGAATTTCATAACCGATGGAACTGTGATAAAGACACCTTACGGTATCAATATCAACCCTTACAGCAACAATGTATATATCACCGAAGCACGCGATTACACCACTTACGGTGACTTACTTTGTTTCAACCAACAAGGACAACTCATGTTCCGCCTGAACAACATCGGACTTAACCCGAATACCATCGCATTCAGTGACAAAGCCTCACAAAGCAATATTGACGATAATGACGATGACACGGAAAACCCTCTAGCTTTCGCCAATAAAGTATGGGAATACCGTCCTGCTCCCGGACAATTTATCAATACTACCACATCAGCATACAAGGATGGATTTACCTACGATGAAATATTGGAAGAAGCAACCCGCAGAATCCAGCAAAAATCGCTTATTACATTAGGAGGATTCGGTGGCTACATTGTTTTAGGATTCCCACAGCCCATTCCGAATGTAACGGGAGAATATGACTTCAAGGTAAGAGGTAATGCTTACTACAATTCCAAAACCGGAACAGGAAAACTAGGAGGAAGTGCCGAACCGGGAATTGTATTCGTATCCAAAGATGCAAACGGTAATGGAATACCTGATGACGAATGGTATGAACTGAAAGGCAGCGAATACGGGAAAGATACAGAAACCCGAGGATATGAAATAACTTATTACCGCCCGAACCCAGCCAACCAAAATGTTTTCTGGAAGGACAATAAAGAAAACGAAGGATATATTCTCCGCAACAGTTACCATAATCAGGAATCCTATTATCCACTTTGGGTAGAAGATGATGAAATCACATTCCAGGGAACACGCCTAAAAGATAATGCTGTCTTAGAAAATGGATTATGGGTAGGATATTGTTATCCATGGGGATATGCAGACAACCATCCCAACACCAAGGAAGGCAGTAATTTCAAGATAGATTGGGCTGTGGACAGTAACGGCACACCAGCCGACTTGGATCAAATAGATTTCGTTAAGATTATGACTGCAGTTAACCAAGACGCAGGACAAATGGGTGAAATATCAACCGAAGTCACAACCGTTGAAAACTTACATTTCAAAAAATAATCAACAATTTATTAATAACTAAAATTAGAAAAGAACATGAAGAAATTATCCTTATTATTACTATTATCAGTATTTGTATTTTGTGGCTGTAGCGATGATGACGATACAAAAGATGATAATAAAAAAGAAGTTGTCATAAGTTTTGAGAACTTATTAACTGAAACGGAAAGTGAATTTGTTTCAACTAGTACTGAAAAAATTGAATTTTATTTTAAAGACACATTTAATGATCCACAGAACTATGTAACTTTTGATCATTATTACAATGATTGGGGACAAGGATATAGCTTTGCAGGTTTTACTTATACCAACAAGACTAACCATATATCAAATTGCCAACCTAATTGTGGAAGTGCAAAAACAGGGAAAGTGTATTTGGGAGTTTATAGTGACAACTTCACACCAGCTACTCTATCAATCGTTAATTCTCAATATTCTATTAAAGGACTATGGATAACTAATAGTAAAAACGCCTATATTGGAATGACAGAAGGTGATGGGTGGGCGACAGCTTTCAAAAAAGGTAGTTGGTACGAAGTTACTGCAATAGGATATAATGATAAAGGAGACGAGATAGCTAAAACGACTATTAGGCTTGCTGATTACAAGAGCGATACTGATAAACCCATTAATACATGGATATGGTTTGATTTAACAGATTTACAAACAGCCTCTAAAATAACACTAACTCCAAATTCTTCAGACTCTGACGATGAGAATGGAATGAGAACAGGTAAATATTTTTGTATTGATGACATCACACTTATTGAAAAATGACTTCTTACATATATATATATTCAAACTTATTCATATAAACAATTAGGTTCATGAACAAATTAATTACCTTTTCATTGTTATCCTGTTTGATACTGTCATGTACAGACGAAGAACTAATTATTGACCAATTAAAAGAAAGCACCCCTGTTACAAGGAGTGCAGGCGATGGTAATTACGATTTATTGGGTTATGGTTATAACTGTTTTTATTCTGATTTCCAAGACCCTTTATATGCAAAAGCCAAAGTTATAGACGTAGAACGACTTCAAAAAGGACTAGGACGGGATCCTATCACCGGACAAGAAGTTATATTTACTCCTGCAGATATTGAAACATCAATATTACATGGAAAGACAGAAACAAAAACAGTATATGGTTCATCTGTATATACATTAACAGAAAATCTCAATATACATGCCACTGCGAATATCGGAGACAAAATTTTAAAATTATTTTCATTAGATCTAGAAGCAACAATAAATTCAGGAGGAACTAAAGAGGAAAGAAATGCTTTTTATAGGGTTGATGCACTTAAAATGACACGAAGACTAACCCTACCATACACAACACCATCAAGACTTAAATATTTTTTCACAGATGTATTTTTATCCGATTTAAAAAGTTTATCAGGTAAAGAGTTAGTTGAAAAATATGGTACACATGTTATGACTGATATACTATTAGGAGGTAAATTTTCTGCTTTTTATACAGGAAAATATACTAGTACCGAAGCAACACAACTACAAGAATTTAAAGCATCGTCTAATTTCTTAACGTCATCAATCACTGCAAATGTACATTATGATAGCAACTTATTTAACAGTTTTAAGAATGTAAATATATACATAAAAACACAAGGTGGTTCCCAAACTGTGACTTCTATAATAAGTCAAGATCCCAACGGAAAATTAGATAATGTATCCTTTGATTATGTTAGTTGGATGAATAGTGTAACACCTGAAACAGAATCATTAATTGGAATAGGTAATCCTGATACCAGAATTTATCTAATTAGTGAATTCATAGATGACATTACTAAAAGAAAAAATATAGAATTAGCTTTACACTTAAAGCAATACAATAATCCATTTAATACAACAATCATATCACCCCGCACTATGATTGAAGGTAAAATAGGAGCAGCTGTCATAGCAGAGATATCAGAAAACAGTAATATATGTTTTGTTCCTATAAGAGCTATTGTAGGAGGAAATCCAATGGGAAGAGTTTGTCTTGTTAGCATTGAATTAGAAGATGATTATATAAAAATTAAAAGAAGAGCAAATGATTATTTAGACAATTCACTTAAATTCAGCGTCAACAAAAATGATAATACTCAATTATGGAAAATGGAATTTGTTAATGACAAGGATTTTAAACTTAAAAACATAGCAAACAATTTATACTTATCATCATTTGATCTTAAGTTATATAATGCTTCTACAGTAATTGACGAGAGTGAATTATATTGGAATCTTTCAGCTAAAATATAAATCCTTCTCTCCAAAGAGGGTGCTTAAATCACCCTCTTTTAATCTTTTTATTTAGCATCTAGAAATAAAAACGAATGATAACTTAAGTAATAAATAAGAGCTTTCAGCTCATGAGAAATTATTTAATATTCCATAAATATTTAACTAAGTAGTTATTCATAATTATTTCACATATGTCGAAATTGCATTATCTTTGTCTCGAACCAAACCGCAAGACAAATGAAAATCAAGAAATTGACGTTGAGCGATTCCGAACGTCGGGAACTTACCACCGGTTTCCGTACAGGCGAAAGCCATTGTTTTCGTATGCGTTGCCGCGCCATATTGCTCAAAGCAGAGGGCTTGAGTGCGCCCCAAGTGGGAGCACAAACGGAAATGACCGCCCAAACCGTTGGCAGTTGGGTCAAACGTTTCGAAAACCAAGGAATCCAAGGATTATATACACGTCCGGGACAAGGTCGCAAAGCCATCATGGACTGTTCGGACGAGGAAGCTGTGCGCAAAGCCATCGAGTCGGACCGACAGAGTGTGCGTGCAGCCAAAGAAGCCTGGCAGAATGCTTCGGGCAAGGAAGCGAGCGAATCGACGTTCAAACGTTTTTTATCCGCATTGGCGCAAGATATAGACGTATAAGAAAACGTCCTAAGGGTAAGCCCTCGCCGCAGCTCTATGCGTATAAGACCGAGAAGCTGCAAGAACTTGAAGTACTTTTTGAAAAAGGCTCCATCGACCTCTTCTATGGTGACGAATCTCATATCTGCACGGAAGGCTATGTCCCTTACGGGTGGCAGTTTTCCGGAGAAGACGTTTACATTCCTGTCGAAAAAGCCAAACGGCTCAACATCTTTGGTATGATTGACAGGAATAACCGCTTTGAAGGTTTCTGCACCTGCGATTCTGTTGATGCAGAGAAAGTCGTGGATTTCCTCGACAGGTTCTCTTTCAAGCTCAACAGAAAGACATTTGTTGTGCTTGACAATGCAAGTGTACACCGTAATGAGAAAATAAAGCGAATGCGTCCAATATGGGAAAAACGGGGACTTTTTCTTTTCTACATTCCCCCATACTCTCCTCATTTGAACATTGTGGAGACCCTTTGGCGTATTATGAAAGGGAAATGGCTCCGACCGCAAGATTATGTCACTACAGAATCGCTGTTTTATGCCACAAATAGGGCTTTGGCGGCGATAGGAACACAACTGAATATTAACTTTAGTCATTATGCTGCTTAATTTTGATTAGTTACTTAATAATAAATAAACACATGTAATATCTATGGATTTATTTTACCTCAAACTAAAACGAAATTCCACTAAATACATAGTTTCATAGATAATACTAAAGTAAATTTCTAAAAAATATTTAAACAAAAAGTCATAAACGAACCGCATTATTCATATTTTTAGTTATATTCGTCGGTCTAAACGTAACCATTCTATTTTCCGCCTTGACATAAGTTGTTAGCCGCCATATCTTTGCGCCGTAACCTTTAACAAGAATGATTATGGCAAAAGAAAAAGTAAACTATCAGGAGGTATATGACCTCTACCAGTTATGCAGCGAGACCAAAGATCTTCGAGAGTTCTGTGCTGATTATGGTGTAAATTACGACAAGTTCATGAACTGGCAGCGTCACCAGTTGTGGAGTGAGAAGTTAGGCAAGACAGTCCAGGTTGAGCAGCCCAAGGTTGCCAAAGTCCAGATAACCGGGAAACCATGCAATAGTCCAACTGTGAAGTTGGACGTGAAACATCCTGAAGGTGAACCACCAATAAAATGGATCAAGTTACAGCTGGCGTCTGGCGCAACACTGTTCCTGAGAAACACCACCGTTCTTGATTTGAGCCTGTTGCTTAATAAAATGATAGGATGATATGCTTGGACTGAGTGCTAACCTTAACTATTACCTGTTTAACGGTAATGTTGATTTGCGGAAAGGCATTTTCCGTCTGTGTGAGAGTATAAGGGAAGAAATGTCCCTTGACCCGAGCGATGCGTCCAATGTATATATGTTCATGTCCCGGAACCGAAAGGTTGTGAAGATACTTCATTACGAACGCGGTTTTTATGTGCTTTACGAAAAACGTCCTGTTATGGGCAAATTCAAGAAACCTGTATTTGATGAAGTCTCCAGGTGCTACCGGATACAGTGGTCGGACATGGCTTATCTTACGGAAAGCATTGTAGTTGACAAGATGTACGTTAGTCCGAAAGGCTAATATTAACATACTGATTATCAACAGGATAGTATAAAAAATAAACGGTAAAAAGTTTGCGTAAGTGCCTGATTTTTCGTACCTTTATATCATGATTGATGAAAGAGCATACGAGTTACTTTGCTGCCAGCTGGGTCTGGCGAATGAGGAAAAGGCAGGTCTTCGCAAACAGAATAAAGAATTGATTGCGAGGCTTGAGTCTATTGAAGAATCCAACAGGGAGAACTCTAAAAATCTGATAGATACCATCAATGATCTCAAAGATACCATCGAAAAGCAGTCAACCACGGTTGAACATTACAGGAAAGAAATGGAACTTATGAGAAAGCAGCTTGAAGCAAAGGATGAGGTGAACAGGATGCTGGCAAACGAGATCTCCAATCTCAGACTTCAGCTTGAGGACAGCAGGAAACACCGTTTCGGCCGTACTTCCGAGCAAAGAAGGCTGTTGAACAACCGTAATCTCGACAAGTCCGCTCTGGAACAATCCGAGTATGACGGTTCTGACAGGAAGGATGATAATAATAAGACCGATGATAACGAAACCGGCAGCAATACCTCTTCCGGCAACATACCTGCCCAGAACAGCAAACCTTCAAGGAGAAAGGAAACCGCACCACGTGCCGGGAAAACAAAATTGAAAGTTGACAAGGTGGTAGTACATGAAGTGGACGAGTATTACACGCTTCCAGAAGGGGGACGGTTTATGAACCGCAACGGTATGCCTGATGTGTGGGAATACAGGGTCATAGAACATGTAAGGGCTTATAACGTGGAGCATGTTTACAAGGTGGCAAGGGTAAAGCTTGCGGACGGCACTTTCACAAGCACCATGGAACATCCGCTGAAAAACCTTGGAGGTATCTTCTCTCCTGAACTGCTTGCCCGTCTGCTTTGTCTGAAATATGACTTCAGCATGCCTGAGAACAGACAGATAAGACTGCTTGCAAGAGAGGGTATCCACATAAGCAATACCACGCTGAACAGCTATATCCATAACGGAATCGCCAAACTAAGGGAGTTCATGGAAGATGTCTTCAAGGAGTTTGTACAGAGAGCTAATTACCTTATGGTTGATGAGACTACTGAGCTTGTTGGAGTGGAAACAAAGGAAGGTAAGGCTTACAGGAGAAAGTACTTATGGGCTTTCTTTGCCAAGCATATTAAGATGGTCTATTATCACTATAATAACGGCAGCAGGTCGTCCGATGCGGCAAAATCATTCCTGGAATATTTTATGGGAACCATATCCACTGACGGATATACGGTTTACAGGATGTTTGACGGAGACGACTCAAAGGTGCTTCATATAGGATGCTGGACGCATTGTAGAAGGTTGTGGGTTGATGCCCTGCCTTCAGACAGAACAGCGATGGACATAATAGATCCTATCGGTGAGATGTTCAGAAATGAAGACCTGTTCCGTATGATGAAACTCAGCGGTGAGCAGATTAAGGAAAGAAGGCTTAAGCTAACAGGACCGATTCTTGAACGTATCCATCATAAGGTGGTCATTATGATGCAGGATGCGAAGATTATGGCTAACGAACTGATGAGAAAGGCCGTGAACTATACGATAAACCAGTGGAAATCCTTGAGAAATATCCTCAAGGACGGTTCAGCAGAAATCTCGAACAACCTCTGTGAGCAAAGGATGAAACCTGTAAAGCTGCTGCTCAAGAACTGTATGAACGTTGGCAGTGAGGATGCGGCAGAAAACTCTGCATTCACCTTCTCTCTGATAGAAAGCTGTAAGTTGAACGGCATAGACCCTCAGAATTACCTGAAACACTTGTTTGAATGTATTCTTCATGGTAAGGACTGCGACAAGAAGGCTCTTCTGCCATGTTTCTATAAACCGGAATGTTAAAACAAAAATATTTTCTTACGGGCATTTTTATTTTATCGGCTGAAAGACAGCCGATAAAATTGGCGTGGCGGAAAATAGTATGGTTACGGTCTAAACTATTAAATATACAATAATGGAGTTACCTTTTGCTGAATCATGGAAAATAAAGATGGTAGAACCCATCCCAAAAAGCACGTGAAGAGTGCGAGCTATGGATTAAAGAAGCACATTATAATGTTTTTCAACTCAAATCAGAACAAGTTTATATAGACCTCATCACCGACTCCGGCACCGGAGCGATGAGCGATTGCCAATGGGCGGGAATGATGCTAGCTGATGAAAGCTATGCCGGAGGACACGCCATCTTCATTGATGCGCCTAAAGTGCTGACACATGTTCCTCAAGAAGAATTCCCGGCGCAGACGCTAACCGTAGAGCTCTACCTGGAAGCCGGTATCCATGGATGCGAAATCGGTTATATCCTTGCCGACCGTAATCCGGTGACCCATGAAAATCGCTTTAACGGCCTTGACCTACTTCGCCTCGCAATCCCCCGCAGAGTATATACCGACAATCACATGAATGTAATAGCTGCCGCCCTCAAAAATGTATATGAACGCAGAGAAAGAATCACTCATGGAGTACGTATCGCCTGGGAAGCTCCCTTAATGAGACACTTCACAGTTCAATTGGAAAGATTATAAACTTGGAGAATATTTGTTCGCGTAAAACAAAAGTGTTCCCCAAGTGTTTATATTATAATCGAACTTAATACGTAAAAATTATGGCAGAAGATTATAAATTAATAGACAACGAAGAAAAACATCGGTATGAATTTCAGATCGATGGCAAAATAGCTGAAATAGACTATATCAAATCAAACAATGGAGAAATATACCTTGTACATACCGAAGTACCCGCCTCATTAGGCGGCAAGGGAGTAGGCTCACAACTTGCGGAAAAAGCATTGGCAGACATCGAGCGACAAGGTCTACGTTTGGTACCGCTTTGTCCGTTTGTAGCCGGATATATTCACAAACATCCGGAATGGAAGCGAATTGTAATGCGTGGTATTCATATTAAATAAATACATATATGGGAAAAAAAATTGAATATACCAATGGTGAACTGACCATTGTGTGGCAGCCTGAATTATGTCAGCACGCCGGAATATGTGTAAAGATGCTACCCAATGTTTATCATCCCAAAGAAAGACCCTGGGTGCAGATTGAAAATGCGACAACAGAAGAATTAATTGCACAAATCGGCAAATGTCCGTCAGGAGCATTGAGCTATCGACTTAATAAAAAAGAGAAATAACCCAATAGTGAAAGACTTCGCCTGAAAGGCTTTGAATTCATAAAAATGAGATTGCTTCAAAATAAAAAAATGAGGCAGTCTCATTTTTCGTTTTAGAAAGACACTACAATCGGACAATGATAACACACCGAGAAAAGAGCCTCACACATTTCCTCGTCCGTTCAATTCAATGTCCACGTCAATACAAAGTCCGGACAAATACGATAACCGACAGAATAAAGTTCTTGCTGCGCCGTAACCAACTCCTGAACCTGAAACGTCCCCTCCTCTTGAGGAATAAAATGCGTCAGCCGGAGTTTACGAAGATCAGCATCCGCATTTTCCATCCGCTTGAAAACAGCTTCCTTTGCCGACCAATGCAATAACAGCCCCCAAGTTATATCTCCCTGATAAGATTCTACTTGCTCGTCAGGACGGACATAGCGGTCGCATACCTTGTGAACCCGTTGGGCATATTGTTCAATGTCAATGCCTACCGGAACCGAAGAAGCAAGCATCACCGCCACATAACCTTTCGTATGAGAAATACTGATAAAAAAAGAATGATCTGTGAGATAAGGTTTCCCCTCGAGAGAGTAACCGATTTCCTTATCCTCCTGCAACATGGAATACAACAGAACACGAACCGACAACCATTCCATCTTACGACGTTCGGAGACAAAGCGATTCAATTCCTGCTCACAGAAAGCTCTTCGCGCACCGGGCAAAAGAAGCAATAAAGCATCCAAAGACTCTTCCATCTTCCAGACAGCCCACTGTATACCATTCGTCTTATACTGCAGAAACAACGCCATCTTCCACTTCCTTCGGCAAAATTGTAAACTTAACTTTCAATATACGGCGACTATCCATTTCGAGCACTTCAAACTCATAATTGTGATACGTCACTTTCTCATGCAGCGCCGGGAATTCACCTTTAATTTCGAGCAACATACCTGCCAATGTATCTGCATCTCCCACCACCTTTTCAAATTCGTCTTCGTCTACTTTTGCAATCTTATAGAAATCCGTCAATTGCGTTTTCGCTTCAAATATCCAGGTATGGTCATTCAAGACAACATATGTACGCTCTTCATCATCGTATTCGTCGTGAATCTCACCTACAATCTCTTCGATAATATCCTCCATCGTTACCAGTCCGGAAGTTCCTCCAAACTCATCCACAACAATAGCAATATGAATCTTATTCGCCTGGAAGTCACGCAGCAAATCATCAATCATCTTCGTCTCCGGCACAAAATAAGCCGGACGAATCAATGACTGCCAACGGAAATTATCCCCCTTATTGACATGAGGCAGAAGGTCTTTAATATACAGCACCCCTTTAATATTGTCCCGTGAACCAGAATAGATAGGAATACGTGAATAAGCATTTTCAATGATACATTGCATCACCTCCTTGAAAGATGTACGGATATCCAGATCGACCATATCCAGACGTGATGTCATCACCTCCTTCACGGTTTCCCCACCGAAACGGATAATTCCCTCCAGAATATTATTCTCTTCAGAAAGCTCCGCTTTATCCGTCAATTCCAACGCGTGCGACAGTTCATCCACAGAAATATTGTGACTCTTCTTCACAAAATGCTTATTCAGAAAAGTTGTCGAACGCACAAGCACAGTAGCTATCGGACGGAATACCTTTTCCAGAAAGTAAATTCCCGGTGCCGAAAAACGGCAAAAGGCCAATGTTTTCTGTGCCGAATAAATCTTAGGCATAATTTCACCGAACAACAACAGGAGGAAGGTCAGGATGACGGTCAGTATCAGGAACTCTGCCAACGGAGAATGGAAAACAAACACATTCATAAAGAAGAAATTGCAGAGCATGATAATGGTCACATTCACAAAATTGTTCGTAATCAATATCGTTGCCAAGAGACGTTCGGTGTCCCCAAGAAGAGCACTTATTTTATCGTCGGAAGGATGATTGCGCTCATCAATATCATTCCGATCAGAAGGAGATAGCGAGAAAAAAGCTATTTCGGAAGCCGAAGCAAAGCCGGAAGCAAGCAGGAGCACACCTGCCAGCGCTATGGCAATAATAGCAGAGATAGAAGGAGTGTTTACGGTAATACCGTTGAAAATATCAGCCAATTGGCTTAAATAACCATCTGAGTCCAAAGAGTTTATATTTTAGTTAAACAAAAGATAATGTGCCAATGAGTTAGAAAAAATCGATTGGCACACTATCACATTATTTAGAACGGCAAATCATCTGCCGGATTATCTTGTACAGGTTGCGCCTGCGACTGCTGCGTTTGTTGCGGCTGGCCGGCAACCGGTTGTTGCTGCTGTCCCATAGCAGGCTGTCCGGAAGCAGAAGCTCCCGCACCCGGGTTGGCTCCTTTCGGAGACAACATTTCCATATTATCCACATAAATTTCGGTGATATAGCGCATAGCACCCGACTGGTCACTGTAAGAACGCGTTCTTATCTTCCCTTCCAGATACAGCTTGTCACCTTTGTGCACATATTTATCTACAATCTCCGCCAAACGGTTAGATGCAACGATATTATGCCACTCTGTTCTTTCGGGAATCTGGGTTCCATTAGCCAACGTATATCCACGATCCGTCGTAGCCAATGGGAAAGTTGCTACTGCCGAACCTGTATCGAAGTATTTCACCCGAGGATCTTGTCCTACATTTCCTACCAATATCACTCTATTTACTGACATATCTGTATCAAGTTTATGATTCTTAAAATTAAATCTGCTGCCAAAATTAAACAGAATAACAATAGGATGCAAGAATTTTAAGTATTAAAACTTAATACTTGCCATTTAGTGCTTGCAGCAGAGTTTGCACCAGCCTTGAAATAGCGTACTGCTCCAGTTCCTCCACTTTTATTTTCTGGAAATCACCGAAAGAAGTCAAATTTTCAGATAATGTTACTTCATACAGATTAGCATAAATCACCCGGTGAGACAACACATGCTTCACTTCCCTGCAAACAGAACGTACCACCGGCACTTCCCCTGATGCAAAGAATGCACGGAATTCTGGCAAAGCAAGAAACTCTTCTTCCGAAAGAGCCGTCGGAGTCTCTATCAATGGCAATTCGAACAGATTCTTCCAAATATCATTTCCTGTTCGTTTATTTATAAAGGTATACGCGCCCGCACGTACATAAATATAATTGAAGTAACGGTTGGTAGTCTTTGTCTTATGCTGTTTCACCGGAAGCTTTGTCATTAACCCCTTCGAAAGTGCCGAGCAACCGCCTGCCAACGGACAGAACAAACAGTTGGGCGACTGCGGAGTACACTGAATCGCTCCGAAATCCATTATCCCCTGATTGTAAACAGCCGGATGCTTTTTATCCAACATCTCATCTGCCAATGCTGCAAAGAGTCTTTTTCCTTCCGTCGAATCAATCGGAGTATCTATACCGAAATAACGTGAAAGCACCCGATACACATTGCCATCCACCACCGCATAAGGCATACCGTAAGCAAACGAACAGATAGCTGCCGCCGTGTACTCCCCCACTCCTTTCAGAGCCAGCACTTCCGGATATGTTTTCGGGAAAACACCATTCGTGCTTTTGGCGGCAGCATGAAGATTGCGGGCACGCGAATAATACCCCAACCCCTGCCAATACTTCATCACCTCGTCCTCATCCGCAGCAGCCAAAGTCTGTACATCGGGAAAACGCTTGATAAAGCGAAGAAAATAATCATACCCCTGCGCCACCCGCGTCTGTTGAAGAATAATCTCCGAAATCCAGATCAGATACGGATCGGCAGACTCCCTCCAGGGCAGTTCACGTTTATTCTCTTCATACCACTCTACAATCGTTTTCGTAAACTCGTTCATATCCTCATTCCTAATGTATTATCTAACATTTATCTTGTATATCCTACTCAAAAGGCACACAAAAGTAACTCTTTTAGCTCTAAGAAAACCCTATGCCACTATTTTTTTAGAAAAATGTGCAGAATATATTTTTTTAGGAGCTTAAAAAGCTATATATTTGCAGTCCAAAAAATTAGCAATAACATAGTAATAATATTTTTTTTAAGGAAAAATGACTAAAGCAGATATTGTAAACGAGATTACAAAGAAAACTGGGATTGATAAGCAGACAGTTCTTACAACAGTTGAGGCATTTATGGATGCAGTAAAGGATTCACTGTCTAACGATGAGAACGTATACCTGCGTGGGTTTGGTAGTTTCGTAGTAAAGAAAAGAGCACAGAAAACTGCTCGTAACATTTCTAAAAACACTACGATCATTATTCCGGAGCACAACATTCCGGCTTTCAAACCGGCTAAGACATTTACAATTTCAGTAAAGAAATAATAAACAAGAGTATTAACCCATAAAATGTGAAGCTATGCCAAGCGGAAAAAAGAAAAAAAGACATAAAATGTCTACGCACAAGCGTAAAAAAAGACTAAGAAAGAACAGACATAAAAGCAAAAAATAATTTTTAAGTCTGGATCACACAGAAATAAAGAACAAACTTGCGAAGCTAATGTCTTTCAAGTTTGTTCTTTGTTTAAGTAGCTAACCCTAAATGAACAATTTGTCAAAAAAGTTGTTCATATAAATGAGATTCAATCAATAATAAGGAAACAAAACAGTGACAAGTGAACTAGTAGTTGACGTACAGCCCAAAGAGGTCTCCATCGCCCTTCTCGAAGATAAGAGCCTGGTGGAACTTCAAAGCGAAGGAAGAAATATTTCTTTCTCTGTGGGCAATATGTATTTGGGACGTATCAAGAAATTGATGCCCGGACTAAATGCATGCTTTGTAGACGTCGGTTACGAGAAAGACGCTTTCCTTCATTATTTAGACTTGGGTCCTCAATTTAACTCACTCGAAAAGTTTGTAAAGCAGACTTTAAGCGACAAAAAGAAGCTGACCTCCATCAGCAAAGCAACCCTGCTTCCCGACCTTGACAAGGATGGAACCGTATCCAACACCCTCAAAGTAGGACAAGAAGTAGTGGTGCAAATCGTTAAGGAACCGATCTCCACTAAGGGACCGCGACTGACGTCCGAAATTTCGTTTGCCGGACGCTATCTCGTACTGATCCCTTTCAATGATAAGGTTTCTGTTTCACAAAAAATTAAATCGAGCGAAGAGCGCGCCCGCCTTAAACAACTGCTAATGAGCATCAAGCCTAAAAACTTTGGTGTCATTGTCCGCACGGTAGCCGAAGGCAAACGCGTAGCCGAACTCGACGGAGAGCTTAAAGTTTTGGTTAAGCATTGGGAAGATGCGATGGTAAAAGTACAAAAAGCCACCAAGTACCCGACGTTGATTTATGAAGAAACCAGCCGCGCCGTAGGTTTGTTGCGCGACCTCTTCAACCCATCATTTGAGAATATTCACGTCAACGACGAGGCTGTGTACAATGAAATTAGGGATTACGTATCACTGATTGCGCCCGACCGGGCTAATATCGTGAAACTGTACAAAGGCCAACTTCCCATTTACGACAATTTCGGTATCACCAAGCAGATTAAATCATCGTTTGGTAAAACAGTCTCTTACAAGAGTGGTGCCTATCTGATTATTGAGCACACTGAGGCGCTTCACGTAGTAGACGTGAACAGCGGTAACCGCACCAAGAATGCCAACGGGCAGGAAGGTAACGCACTCGAAGTAAATCTGGGAGCCGCCGACGAGCTGGCCCGCCAACTGCGATTAAGAGACATGGGTGGTATCATTGTCGTCGACTTCATCGATATGAATGAAGCCGAAAACCGTCAAAAGCTTTATGAACGAATGTGTGCCAATATGCAGAAAGACAGGGCACGGCATAATATTCTGCCGCTTAGCAAATTTGGGCTAATGCAGATTACACGCCAACGTGTGCGTCCGGCAATGGACGTCAACACGACCGAAATCTGTCCTACTTGCTTCGGCAAAGGCACCATCAAATCGTCCATTCTCTTTACGGACACTTTGGAGAGTAAAATTGATTACCTGGTCAATAAACTGAAGGTTAAGAAATTCTCGTTACACGTCCATCCGTATGTTGCCGCCTACATCAATCAGGGACTCGTTTCCCTGAAACGGAAGTGGCAAATGAAATATGGATTCGGTATTAAGATTATTCCAAGTCAGAAACTCGCATTCCTGCAATATGTGTTCTATGATACACATGGAGAGGAAATCGATATGAAGGAAGAAATCGAAATCAAATAGACAGAAAAGGCGGCTCGTTAGGTACGGGTCGCCTTTTTGTTTGATTGTTGCTCGCTCTTCTTTCAAATCATAATATAACAGACGAGTATGTTTATCATCATCATTTGGAAGCAGCAGATTAAAATTATTTTTCTCATAAAAGGGGGGATGTGAGGAAGTAAAATAGAAAGAATGGGTATCTGGTAATTATCGTGCGATAATCTACAACTAAGATTTCTTCTTAAAGATTGAAAAGCCCGGACTTTCGCAAGCCCGGGCTTTCTGTATTCTCTCAAAGCATCTCCTTAATTTATAGGGAAATGGGGTACTAGTATTAAAGATTTTAGCGTACTAGCATAATGTAAGGAGATACATTCGAAGTAAAGATAAAAGGGATGCCAGTGGGAAATTAGGGAAGGCATCCCTTTTCTTATAGAAGAACAAAGATAGAAGGATGGACTTTCACAAGCTGTGTCCTTCGCTTTGTTCTGGGGTAAAAAAATATCTTTTCACACATAGGTGAAGAAGGGATTTATGAAATAGCGCTTGACAATGCTGTCGGATTTATTTTCACTGTAACCGTCTTACCGCTACCATAATTAGTAATTGTTCCCCAACGTGACTCGGCAACAATATTAACAACAATGCTAGCTTCAGCTTTCAGCTGCTTTCCTGTATTGGTAAGAGTCAAAGCACCCGTATTCTTATCTAATTTAACATAATTAGTGTCAGAGGCATTATCTAATACGAATGTAGGAGCTACAAATCCGAATATACCCAATGGAGTTACTCCCCAATCGCTACCAGCTTTTACTTCCTGACCTGCGTTCCACATTACCTTGCCATTAGAAGCTGTCCATTTAGCTCCTGTTGCAAGTTGAGCAGTTGCATCCAATTTATCACTACCAATCTTCACTATCGCGTCAGTCGGAGCAGTCCATTCACCACTAAGATCAGCAAGAGTAAAGGTTGTTTCCTTAGAAGCTACTAATTCTATATCTGCTCCAGCCGCATTTTTAGCAATAACCTTAGCAACAACTACTATAGCCTTAGCAGGAATAGGGTTAGAGTATGTATTATCCACTTTCAATACATTGTCTGCAAGGCTAACACCAGTGATCGCTTCTTCCAGTGAGAACTGAACAGTAGCACCTACCTTCTTAGCATTGTCCACAATCGTTGCATAGTTCTTAAAGAGAGAAGGGATTTCCATCATGAAATTCATAGATGTAGGCTTGTCTGCCGGAAGAATATTTGCGATCAAAGCCAAACTTGATCCACCAGTAATAATCTTATCATCATACGTCAATGTATAATCAGCAGTTGTTACCTCAACTGTAATTGATGGTTTCAAAGTAAAGTTCTGTACATCAGATACCTTTACTTTCACTTCCGGTGTATAAGTACCTGCTACCGTACCTTTCGGGACTACAATTACCAATTCGTTTTTAGTGTTATCTTTAGGTTTCAAATATACTCCATTTGCATCTTTAAAGTCAAAATTCTCTGCTGGCAATTTTTCATAAGCTTCCTTACTAATACCAATCTGACCACCACCAGTACCATAAGCAATTGTTACATCAGCTACGTATTCTTTTGTTCCATCAAATTGAGCTGGCGAAAGAGTTGAAGTAACTTCCGGATCTGACGATGCCGCTTTAGCGGTAACATCAGCAAAAGTAGTAACTTGTTTGAAATCAGTACCAGTGATTATTACAGTGGCTTTTGGAGTTGCTTTTTTACCATTAGAAGAAACGTTATTATACTCCTTCAATTTCACCACACCATTCTCAATGGTATAAGAATCTGGATCAGTTCCCTCTACCTTATATGACACTACGAACTTCTCGGCATTCACACTGCTTGCCATTGGCTCATCAGTAATCACATCACCAGCTCTGTCTTTACCAGTAATCTGAAGAACAGCTCCTGTTGCATAATCTACAACTGATAGAGGTTTATCATAAAGAATATAATCAATTGCTTCATTCGGTGATTTCACTTTTACATCAGTAATCGCTCTATAATCCGAAATTACCGGGAAATAGTTCGAACTGATATTAGTCAGATTTTTGCTTTGATCTTTAGCGATAAGATTCAGACTAACAGCGAAACTCTTGTCCGTTGAAGTAGAAACCGTAAAAGTGACAATACCTGCAGCTTCGTCTACTTCCGTTTTCTCAATGTTATAAATCTCGGCTGCGCGAGTCTTAATTTCCTGTCCGTCGAACGAAGGAGCATAATTCTCTGCGAAGTTGGCAACGGCCGTTGCAGGAGAAGTACGGAATTTCATCTGGATCGGTTTTGTTTCAGCCACCAATTTATTATCGTAGAAATAAGACATAAAGATGATTTTACCATCCTCATATTCAGGAACATAAACTACGCTCTGAATCTGGTTTTCAAGTGCTGTGATACGAGCTTTTAATGTATTAAACTGCCCATCTACCTCACTTTTATAAGTAGTAAGATAGGTTTCTACTTTACTATCAAAAGCTTCTTTCGTAGCGCAATAACCATAGCTATCTTTGATCGTAGAGATTTCCGTCAATACGGCTTCAAAATTTGCATAACCACCATTAGTTAAAGCTGTTTCGATAGTTGTTTTAAATGTAGTAAGCGTAGTGATATTACTGGTAACAGTTTGGTAAGCAGTTGCCTGTTCACTCTTATAAGTTTCAAAACTAGTACTCAACGTTGCTAATTTATCGTCTACACCTTTGATAGCAAGATTGATAGCGGAGGTTTCCGCCAATACCTGTGATTCAATAACCTCGTTTACATATTTAGCAATAGAGCCATTGTCTTTCAACAACTCCAGTACTTCATTGTCAACCAAGCCTGCAAGTTCAGAATGGGCTACGTAAGCAGCCAAATCATCCTTCGATGCAGCGTTTTGATTGAATGTTTCCAATGCGGTGATTCTACCATCCAATTTTTGCAATTCCAAGATATTAGCTTTTATCTCAACGATAGCAGCTGCATTATTGTCAGCCATATCATTTACAGCTTTCAATTCATTCTTAGCTTCTGCCAGTTCATCGGCTAATTTTTTCAGGTCTTCGCTAGATGCAGCACCAGCCAACTTTTCTGTCAGGTCGGCAACTTTAGCTTCCAAATCTTTCTTCGTTTCGTTCAAAGTTCCCTCAATTGAGTTTACTTGTTTCGAAAGTTCGGTAATCTGGTCGCCCAATGTTTTAATAGTGCTTGCATCTGCTTTGTTTTCCAACGCAGTCTGCAATGCTTCTACTGTTTTCAGCAAATCCTGTACTGCCTTGCTATCCGCCTTACCATCAATAGCAGTTTGCAATTGAGTCTGCAAAGTTTGAATGGCACTAGATATGGCCGCTTTCATGTCCTCTGTACTCACCGGATTAGTGGACGTAACTTTATCAATCTGCTCTTGCAGATTTTTGATGTCATCGTCATAGTCCTTACAACTCGTTACAGTTGTACTAACCGCAAGCGTCAATGCCCCAAAAAGCATTACCCTAACAAATTTTTTCTTCATAACTACTTAAAAATTACATTAATAATATATTATTAAACACTAAGTTTCAATAATAGCCGCCCGTTACTTCGTAGGTAACGGATAAACCTTTGTACCTGCTCTTTTGGAGTAGTCAATACTGAAAAATGAGACGATAAGCAATGAAACATTTTTACCCCTGCTTCTGAAAGGCAGTAGAGGGAGGGAAATCTTTTGCAAAATTTAGAAGTTAACAAAGTCCTAATACAAAGAATCCGTGTGTTTTATTTGTTTAATTCCTCTTTTGAGTAGTTTATTAGAAAAAATGTATGATTTCGTTTGGTTGTTTTAAGAAATATGCTCATATTTGCACCGATATTTCAACCCGTTACCTACGAAGTAACAGAGTAAAAATCAAGCACTTGTACCTATCACCGAGCGTTTTACAAAGTCGATCACCTGTTTATTTGCTTCATCAATTTTCTTACTTCGAAAAGGTTTCAAATAAGTTTCTGTTACAGTGATAGACGAATGTCCCATTGCTTCGGAAATAATGCCCGGATGAATTTCGCAATAATACGCAGTGGTCGCCCAAGTATGACGTGCGGTATATGAGCTCAACCGATCTTTGAGTCCAAGCAGCTTTCCCACCAGTTCCAACTGATAGTTAAAATTGCGCAGAGCCAGTTGATATTCCTTATACGCCATTGGCGAACCTTCGTCACTGTGAAGAATCGGGAATAAATAGGGCGACTGCTCCTCGCGGCTCCTATACTTCCGTAAAAGAAACATCGCTTCCGAGGTCAACGTCACAGACAGCGGACGCCCCGTTTTACGACGACGATAACTAATCACATTCCCCCGGAGATCACTCTTACGCAGATAAGCCAAATCGACAAAAGGCAATCCCCGGAGCAGGAACATAAGAATGAACAACTCCTGCGCACTCCTCATGGCAGAAGTAACCGCATCCGACTGCAACAGACGGGCAAATACCTTCTTCATATCCTCCGCATCCAATGCCCGGCGACGGTCCGCCCGCGTACCTGTATATACGGAGCGAAACAAATGTGGCACATAAGGCGCCTTCCGAAGATCGACAGCACGATTGTAAACCGCACGCAACGTGCGAAGATATGTAGACACCGTGTTCCAGCTACACCCACGAGCCCGAAGGCTACCCTCAAAATGCTTCAGCCACTCCGGAGTTATTTCCCGGAACGACAAACAACCGGAACCCTGAAAAGTAAGAATCGCATTCAAACTACTTCTATATACATGAGCAGTCCCTAAATTCCCACTCTGCTGCAAATCAACAGCCACTTGCTTCATAAACGAAGTAAAACTTTCCTTCTTCATTAAAAAATAATTTAATAATTAATATTTACTATTCCCATAATTTACTTTAGTAAAATACGAAAATATATATACAAAAATTTACATACATAAAATTATAAAGTTAAAAACTGAAATATTCACATTATCTATCAAATTTATTTTCATACATTTGCGCAGTTTTTTAAACAAACAACTCTTTTAATTACTAAAAAACAACAAAGTTATGAACAACAATGAACCAGCTGTCGAACACTACAGCATCAATGGATTCAAGTATTTCTCCGAGTTGGCGAAAGAATATTTTCCTGATCTGGCAAACGCCTCTTCCGCCAGCAAAAAAATGCGCAAACGCATCAAAGCAGACAAGACGTTGAATGAACAACTGGCTGCCGCGTATTACACCTGCCAAACAATCGACATCAGTCCCGAAATGCAACTAATCCTTTACCGTCATTGGGGACCTCCCCACATCGACCTGCCGACAAACGTTTAATTACGTAGTAGAAAACGAAAACATCGACAAGGAATAAAAGGAAAATCGAACTATATATTTTTAAATATATCATTTATCTTTTTATTGTTTATTATGTATTCCACTTTGCGTTCACCACTTTTTTCAGATAAGAAGATAACTATCATTTATACAGCTATTTACCGAAAGAAAAAAGCGTTCCACAAAGCGTTCGGCAAAATGACCGTTTTTTTCATTCCAAACAGAGCCTCCGAATCCCCCTAACGAAGGCTCTGTCTATCTCCGGCAGAAGCTTTATCAAACACAAACAGAGCATCCATTTCATCTCCCGATCACTTCTTCGCCCCATGAAAGAAAACAAAAATACAACAACTTACGTACCACAACTATTCTTCTTCGTCCACACCCGTCCACAAACAGGCACACCCCTTGCAAACCGCACGGAAACAGCGTACTTTTACAGAAAATTTAAATAATACCCAATGAAAAAAATCAATTTCCAAGCCATGCTGAAACAAGGTTTTCTCATTATCCCTAAAGCCTTAGTACAGCAGCAGATAGAAGACCTGCACATGCAAGAAGGAGAACTAGAAGCACTCCTGAAAATCCTGATGAAAGTCAACTATTCGGATACACTCTATAACGACCGACAGAACAAAGACTGCTTGTGCAAAAGAGGCGAAAGCCTATTTAGTTATCGTGACTGGAGCCACATCTTCCACTGGTCTGTCGGAAAAGCCTTCCGGTTCATACACGAGCTTGCCACGCTGGGAATTATAGAAATCATCCCCCACCCCAACAATTCCTCCCTGCATATCCGTGTCACCGAATACGACAAGTGGGTGGGAGTTCCCGACAGCGACAAGCAGAAAAAGAAAACCGTCAACGAACAGTTCCACCTGTTCTGGAATGAATTCCACAGCATCACGCAGCTCCCCAAAGAGAATATCGCCAAAGCACAACGCGAATGGAAAAAGTTGAGCGACAAGGAACAACAACTCGCCATCGACAGGATAGAGGAATATTATTTCCACCAAACGAACATCAATTTCCTTCTCCATGCCGCCAGCTATTTATCCAACAAAGCTTTTCTTAACGAATACTGATCCTATGAATACCGAAAACAGAGTTTCACCACAGGCTCCCGAAATAGAAGAAGCCATCATCGGCGCCTGCCTGATAGAGCAGGGAGCCATACCACTGGTAGCCGACAAGCTGCGTCCCGAAATGTTCTACGTCCTGCGCCATCAGGTTATCTATGCCGCCATACTGGCCATGTATCATGCAGGAATAAAGATAGACATCCTCACCGTAAAAGAAGAGCTTTCCCACCGTGGAAAGCTCGAAGAGGCGGGCGGACCGTTCGGCATCACCCAATTGAGCAGCAAGGTGGCAACCTCCGCCCATCTTGAATATCATGCGCAGATCGTACACGAGAAATATCTGCGACGCGAAATGATTCTGGGGTTCAACAAACTCCTCGCCTGTTCGCTAGACGAAACGATGGATATCGACGACTCACTGGTAGACGCACATAACCTGCTCGACCGTCTGGAAGGCGAATTCGGCCATAACAACCACATGCGCGACATGGATGAACTAATGACCGCCACCATGGTAGAAGCCGAAGGACGTATCGCCAACAACAAAAACGGAGTGACCGGCCTCCCTACCGGACTGGCGGATCTGGACCGCATGACGTCCGGACTACAGAAAGGCGAGTTGGTGGTGGTCGCCGCCCGTCCCAGCGTAGGAAAAACGGCATTCGCACTACACATGGCACGAAGCGCAGCAATGGCAGGGTATGCCGTAGCTGTCTACAGCCTCGAGATGCAAGGAGAACGACTAGCAGACCGATGGCTGACAGCGACCAGCGAAATCAGTGCCCGCCATTGGCGATCGGGAACCGTCAGCCAACAGGAACTCGTAGAGGCACGCACAACAGCCGCTGACCTCAAACGCCTACCGATACACGTAGACGACAGCACATCGGTCAACATGGAACATATACGTTCCAGCGCGCGACTGCTGCAAAGCCAACATGCGTGCGATGCTATTATTATCGACTACCTGCAACTCTGCGACATGACGACCGGTCAAAACAACCGCAACCGCGAACAGGAAGTGGCACAAGCCACCCGCAAGGCAAAATTGCTAGCCAAAGAACTGAATGTACCGGTCGTACTGCTTAGCCAGCTAAACCGCGAATCGGAAAACCGCCCTGCCGGCCGGCCCGAACTGGCCCATCTCCGCGAGAGCGGAGCCATTGAACAGGATGCAGACGTCGTCATGCTGCTCTACCGTCCCGCCCTTGCAAGGGTAACGACCGACCGGGAAAGTGGTTATCCCACCGAAGGCCTGGGAGTAGTCATCATAGCCAAGCAACGCAACGGAGAGACAGGAAACGTCTATTTCAGACATAATCCGGAAATGACCAAGATCACCGAATATGTCCCTCCGTTAGAGTATATGCTGAAACACACTAAATAAGAAACAATTACACTAATAACATACAATTTTATATTACAATATATAGCAGAAATCATTTTCTTATTTTATTTCATTATACACACAAAATATATAGCAAAATACTTGACTTTCCATTTCATATTTCGTATATTTGTAATGTCGTAAGGACAGAGAAAATTTTATTACTTAAACCTTAACTTTTTAATTGTATGAATGTATTAGTGGAGCGCTATCAGCGCAGAAAGTATGTGAATCAACCCGATTCACAGATGTTGTATTATGTACGCCAGAAATCGGGTACAGTGAGAGTGATGGACATCAACAAGCTGGCGGATGCCATCGAAGCGAACTCCTCGCTCACTGCAGGAGACGTGAAGCATGCCATTGAGGCTTTTGTCGAGCAATTACGCCTGTCGCTTACCCAGGGCGACAAGGTGAAGATTGACGGATTGGGTACGTTCCATATCACGTTGAGCAGCGAAGGGGCGGAAAAGGAGAAAGATTGCACGGTGCGCAGCATCCGCAAAGTAAATGTCCGTTTCGTAGCAGATAAGGCGCTTCAGCTGGTGAATACGAGTCATGCCACTACCCGAGGCGAGAATAATGTCGATTTCATCCTGGCAGCAAAGGGCGACGGAGAAAGCACCGACGACGGAAAAGACGGCGGAAGCGGTGATGGCGGCGGAAGTGGCGAAGCTCCGGACCCGGCAGCTTAATCTTAAAAAACAGTGCCGCATGGATATTACGGAGTGATTTCTACAGTTACTCTCCATGCGGTTTCTGTTTCCTTCTACATTTATTTTTTAATTCTCAATTCTCAATTCTCAATTTATTAAAATGCTTGATAAAATCATAGAGATCATTATGACAATCCTGCCCTTTCTGGGCAGTAACCGCAAAAAGCGCAAAGTAATGGCGCAAGAAGTAAAAGAGTTCAGCGAACTGGTGAAAGACCAATATACTTTTCTGATGCAGCAGTTGGAAAAAGTGTTGAAGGATTATTTCGACCTTAGCTCGAAAGTGAAAGAGATGCATACGGAGATATTCTCATTAAGAGGTCAGCTGGCGCAGGCTGCCACCTTGCAATGTATCCATAAAGAGTGCTCGCAACGTAGTGTGGCAGAAGCCTGACAATGAACGGTCTTATCCATGAGAACTATCAATATAATAGTAATCCATTGCTCCGCCACGCGCGAGGACAAGAGCTTCACGGAATATGATCTGGATATCTGTCACCGCAGGCGCGGATTCAACGGAACGGGGTATCATTTTTATATCCGCAAGAACGGTGATATAAAGTCTACCCGTCCGATAGAAAAGGTCGGTGCGCATTGTCGCGGTTTCAACAAGGAAAGTATAGGTATCTGCTACGAAGGAGGACTCGACTGCATGGGACAACCGAAGGACACACGCACCTGTTGGCAAAAACACTCTCTGCGCGTATTGATTCTTGCTTTATTGAAAGAGTATCCCGATTGCCGGATATGTGGACACCGGGATCTTAGCCCCGACCTGAACGGAAACGGCGAGATTGAACCGGAAGAATGGATCAAAGCCTGTCCTTGCTTCAATGCTGAAAAGGATTGGGATAAAGTCTAAAAAAAGATTAGCTTTATTATAATTTAGGCACGGATAACACGGATTTCACGGTTGCTTTGTATAAGCATAGCACTAACCGTGTAATCTGTGTAATCCGTGCCTAATCTTTATTTTATGATTTTACAAGACTACTCGTTATCAAAGGTCGTTTAAAACCGACGCAATATGCTGTCTAATTTTCCAACGAGGTAAAAGGGAAGATTAATCAATTTGAATTCTTTCCCGTCTGCCGTCTTCACCTCATCCACCGCATAGGGCTGCGACCATATTCTGACTGCAACTGTCTGCACAGAGCGATTCATAAAAGAATGCAAGGAACGTAGATGGGCGTTATGTCCTGACTTAACTTCAATGGGATAAACCATGGAATCCTGTACCCAGACATAATCGACTTCTGCATTTGAACCGCTCTTATTACGTACCCAGAAACAACGTTTCTGACTGACTTTATCTGTCAGTGTCAACAGTTCTTGCGCCACAATCTGCTCCGCTATCATACCACGCCAAGCATCCATTATATCTTTTGCTCCCAAAACTTCCTTCTGCACCTGTGCCGCATAATTCACCAATCCTGTATCCAACCAGACCAGCTTGGGCATACGCTTTATTTCAGGAGTGGCCGGAACTTCCGTTGCCGTAGTCGGATAAACTAGTTCCAATAGCATTGCTTTCTCCAACAGACGAAAAGCCTCTCCTACTTCCCGGGCATTATAAGACGAACCGGCAAATCCCCCTAAAGTTACTGCTTGCCCGGCTTTATGCCATCCCTCCTTTAAGATAAAACGAATCACTTCCGGAAGTCGTTTCCCTTGAGCGTACTTTTCCACATCATCCCGGTATCCTTGCAAAAGGGTTTCATAAGTGGACTCCAAAACTAGAATATCCCTGCTCTCTGCATAAAGCTGCACAACTTCCGGCATGCCTCCAATCAGCGTATAGATATTAAACAATAACATCAAACGGTCATGAAAAGCGAAAGTGACTTCCGGTTGATCTAAAACAGTCACTAAAGCTTCTTCGCCGACAGCACCCAGAAACTCGCGAAATGAACAAGGACGCAATGCCATATATTGCACCCTTCCCACTGGAAATGAAACATGCACATCTATCAGGTTTTCTAATAATGAACCGGCAGCAATCACATAAATATCAGGTAATTCTTCATAAAAATAGCGCAACAATGCCATCGCCTTTGCCGAATTTTGAATTTCATCAATAAAAAGCAAGATTTGTCCCTCTTTCTTTACCTTTCCACAATGTGCAAAGAACAAAGGCATCAAATCTTTTAGAGGCACATTCAACTCAAATAAGGATGCTGCCTCCCGTTTCTCCAAATTCAAATAAAGGTAATTTTCAAACTGTTTCCCAAATTCGTTAACTACCGTTGTTTTACCTACTTGTCTCGCTCCACGTAATATTAAAGGCTTTCTGTGCGCATCGACTTTCCATCTTTCCAAATGAAGCAATATATCTCTTTTAAACATGAATCACAAACTTATTGGTTATCAACAACAAAGTTATAAAAAGTTTTCAAAGATGGGGTAAAATACTCGAATTTTGTTCTAAAAATGGGGCATAACTATACTGTTTTTGTTGCATAAAGAGGGGAAGCATTTATAATACTGTTCCAAAGATGGGGCAAAAGAAACAAACCAACAACTGTACCCCTCTATCAGAAGACAAATGATGCAGTTGTTGGTTATATCTGTTTTTCTTATAATGCCAGACGATAAATCTCTTTGCTGTCCTGTTTCGCTAATTTGACATAATTGCCTACCAATTCGCCCTTATTCCGGTGCAGACTATCTACAAGGCGGTCGATGTCGGGATTCTCAATGCCAAGTTCTTTGAAGGTCACAGGCAGGCCGATGGAAGTAAAGAAGGATTTCAGGCGGGAAATTCCTTCAAGGGCCACCGCCTTTTTATCGTCAGATTCTGCCACTCCCCACACCCGGATAGCGTATTGGGCTATCTTATCCACATTGTGTTCTGTCATCCATGTCATCCAGGCAGGGAAGATTACGGAAAGTCCGGCGCCATGAGTTACATTGTAAATAGCACTGATTTCATGTTCAAGGAAGTGGGAAGCCCAGTCCTCTTCACAACCTACACCACAGGTTCCGTTATGGGCAATGGTTCCACTCCACATCAGATTGGCACGGGCTCCGTAGTTTTCAGGTTCTTTCATGACGGTGTTTGCTTCTTTGATGATGGCAAGTAGTGTGCCTTCGCACAGACGGTCGCCTATCTCTACATCTTTCGTGTTGGTGAAATAGCGTTCCATGATGTGTGCCATCATATCAGCAATGCCGCAGGCGGTTTGGAAAGGAGGAAGTGTGTAGGTCAGTTCGGGGTTCATTACGGCAAAAACAGGACGTAGTACACCGGGAGCACGGAGGCTTAATTTCTGTAAGCCATCGACTTTCGTGATGACGGTGTTACCGGAACCCTCGCTTCCGGCAGCAGGAATCGTTAACACAACGGCTACTTTCAATGCTTTCGTCACAATGGCTTTTCCGATGTAGAAGTCCCAGAAATCTCCGTCATAAGGAACTCCGGCTGCAATAGCTTTCGCCGTATCAATCACAGAGCCGCCACCAACGGCGAGCATCATATCTACGTTCTCTTTCCGGCAGAGGTCGATTCCTTCATATACTTTCGTGTCTATCGGGTTAGGCTGTACACCGCCCAGCATACAATAGGGAATCCCTGCTTCCTGCAATGATTTCTCAACACGAGCCAATAATCCGCTG
Organism: Bacteroides celer; assembly: GCF_002632415.2. Lineage (NCBI taxonomy): Bacteria > Pseudomonadati > Bacteroidota > Bacteroidia > Bacteroidales > Bacteroidaceae > Bacteroides > Bacteroides celer. The sequence goes on from NZ_CP178209.1 coordinate 3,946,678, forward strand.
CGTATCACAGAGCCACCGCCATAGACAATCATTATTTTGCGTGCGCCATATTTCTGCACTAATGCTCCGGTTTGCGCTTCCGTGTCCCGTCCGAATACAAATTCGGTAGGGCTGTAAAAGATAAAATTATTCATTGTCGCTTTCTTTATAGGTCTTTTTATATAGATCCTTTATAAGTCAGACAAAGTTATAAATTTAAGCAGAATATTTTTCTTTTGATTGTTTAAAGTTTCCTACTTTCATCAGTGCAAGTCCGATAACAATCCAGACCATTTCACGCACCCGGGTAATCAAAGCGGCATAGACACCGTAGGCTCCGGAAAGGGAAAGTCCACCTACGGCAAGGGCAAAGCCGCCTTCACGACCTCCCAGTTGCATGGGCAGGAAAAACAGCAGGTTGGCAAGAAGAGAAGAGAAAGCTGCAATCAGGCAGCAGTCGGCAAAGCTGACGTTAGTGGTCAGCACATTCAGTATCAGCCAGATTTCAAAACAGCTGACTACACGGGCGGTATATTCCAATAAGAGGGCACTATAAAAGGTTTGTTTCTTTTGCTGATGGAGAAGTGCGATTTGTTTGTCTATATTCTCCAGTTTCTCTTTATGTGCACTTGCAAAATGAACGACTTTCTTTTTCAGGAAAGGAATACGGCTACCCATGCGGACAAAAGCTACTGCCATCCCATGCCGGTAGCCTTTGATGAAAAGAATAACGATCAGTAGGCAAAAGAGGGTTATAGCTCCCAGGATCATTCCCATCGCCCACCCCACCGGGTACAGGCAGACATAAAGCAAGACTGAACTCAACCAAAAGCAAAAGTGGGAAAAGATGTGCATCATCACGTAAAGAATCACGGAAGAGGTGGCGCGTTCGATTCCTATATAGGGTTTCAGTTCCATAATGCGGTATGGCTCACCGCCCATCAGTCCGACGGGAGTCACGTAATTGAGTGCAAATCCCGTCACGGTGAATTTGTAGAGCCGGGCAAATGAAAAGCCGGTTTTTCCGCTACTACGGATTATTATATACCACGAGACTGTATTAATCAGGTAGACGAACAGCCACAGCAACAAGACCAAAGGTAAATATATCCCTGCACGTTTCAGATTCATCCAAAGCTCCTGATAATCCATATCGAAAGTGAATATCATAATCAGGACGGCGATGATACCAAAAGCGAGGAATATATTACGATATTTGTTCTTCACTGTTTCTTGTATGACTTAGTACGATTTATTCCAGCACGGGGATAGATCTACTTTATATATGCATAATATCTTTCGAAGAATCTTTTGAATGCCGGGATTTTCATCAATACATATTCGAATACCAGCCAGCCGATCAATGCGCAAGAGATACCGAGTAATACATCAATGATATAATGATGGCATGAATAAATGGCTGTTCCCCAAATACCTACCATAATAATAGAGAAAAGGGTAATCACATACCATCTGCATTTACCAATAATGGCGTACACTAATGCAACTACCATATAGGCTGCGTGCAGTGAAGGTACTGCCGCAAAGACGTTTGCATTGCGTCCATAGATCGAATCGAAGATGGTCACTCCGAAGAAAGTATCAAAGCGTCCCAATCCTGCTACATTGCCGGATGTGTTCAGTATCGGTTCGAAACCGTAGTTGATAGCATACCAGGGTGGAGCTGCCGGATGGATATAATAACCGGCAAAGCCGATCAGGTTGACGAATAAAAATACCAGTGCAAAGCGAAGGTAGGTTTTTCTTTCCTTCTTGAAATACAGGCAAAGCCCGAACAGGATAGGAACAGGAACCCAGCAAAGGTAGAAGATTCCGGCAAAGACGTCTGCTATCGGCCAGTTGTGCGCTGCGAAGTATTCGCAAGGGGTAACCAGAAGGCCATTATCCATCACTCCGAAGAGGGACTTTTCGAGATTATACAGTCCGGCCACGTCAATCGGGTTCACTTCGTAGTTGGGGCAAATACGCATCCAGTCATACGAGATTCCAAAAATGGCGAAAGGCAACAGAGCTACTGCTAACTTACGAGTAGGCAGTCCGGCAAAAAATAAAACTAAATAGAGTACCGCCATTAACAGGTGCTCGGAACGAAGCCCGATGAAGATACCTGTCAGCAAAAGGAAAAGAGCCATAATGACTGTCACAGTCAGGGCTTCTCTCTTCGACGGCATTTGAATATTCTTTATCATATTAGTTGATAGGTGATAGTTGATAAATGATAGATTATTCTTTCATCGCTTTGTAGCAATGTCTCACACGTGCAAAAGCTGTGATATTGGCAAACACTGCAACAAAGGCAAGAGGAACAATCATAATCAGAATCGGTTCGAAAGCGGTGATATCTTTGAAAACGCCACAGAATAAAGCTCCGAGACTGGTCAGCACTACGCGCTCCGGACGTTGCATGAATCCCACTTTACATTCGATTCCCAGTCCTTCGGCACGGGCACGCACGTAGCTTACCATCAGTGAGCCGATTAGTGCTATGAAGGCAATAAGTGCATAAAAGAAATAGTCTTTCATTGACAAATAGTAACAGATACCGAAGAAGGTCATCAATTCACTATAACGGTCGAGTACTGAATCGTAAAGCGCACCGAACTTGGAACTCATGTTACCCAGGCGAGCTACACGTCCGTCCATCATATCAAATAATCCGGCAAACAAAATCACACCGCCTGCCCAGCCGATAATGGCCAGATCGTTTTGACCGCCATAAATGCCGGCATATACAAACATTCCTGCCGCTACTACATTCAGGATAAATCCGGTAGTGGTGATAAAGTTAGGAGTGATCCCTATTTTAATCATTCCGCGTATCAGGGGATTGATAATCTTATAAATCAACTGTTGTAAATAATCTCTGTAATTCATCTGTTTAAATCTGTTTATAGCTATTTTTATCTAAATCTTCTGTTTTCTCAATCAGTTCTTTCAATCGATTTTTTCAATCTGTTTTTTTTCAGTTTCTTTTTCCGAATAAACTTCTTATATCTATATTCCGGTAAACAAAGACACGCTGCATATTATAGTTCCAGAACAATGCCACGATGATTGCTACTACCACTTTAGGAATAATGAAGAAATCTCCGAAATACAGGCTAAGCGTATCACGTACCCAGGGAATCTTTGCTAATGATTCTGTCAGTGCATACGTGCCCCACGTGTTTAGCCAAACGCTACAAATCCATACAAGGATAAACTTTGCAGCGACATTCGTTTTCTTTCCTTTCGATTTAAAGGTCCATTTATAGTTGATAACACAATTGACGATTCCTCCATAGATAGCCCCCGCCAGGGTGGCATATACATAGTAGACTTCAAATAGCCTGACCAGAAGAATCGTAACGAGAAAGTCTGCAATAGTTGCCATTTGAGCAGAAAGCTGCGCCCTCAAGAACATGAAGATGCCACCTTTCTGGGAAATCATCCGTGCAACTCTTTTCAGCCAATCACCCATCTTGCTCCCACTAACAAAATAAAACTATACACTCCCGCCAAAACGTCGTCCATCATCACACCTACTCCACCTTTCAGGCTTTCCATACGGCGTATGCCCAACGGCTTGGCTATATCAAAGATACGGAACAGGGCAAAAGCTGCAATCACGTACCAGAACCAACGGTCGTCATTGGGAACGGCCAATAACGGTATCCATACTCCTACCATCTCGTCCACTACCACACGCGAAGGATCTTCCCCCCAATAAGTTTCCAGTTTATTGGCAGCCCAAATGCCGGCGAATGTAAATACAATCACCAAAGCGGCGGTCAGCCATAATACAACAGGGAAAGGAAGGAGGAAATAAAATGCAATCCAAATGATAGAAGCCAGTAACGCCCCAGCCGTGCCGGGAGCAAAAGGAGAAAAACCGGAGCCAAAGCCCGTGCCTATAAAAACAGGTAGAAAGGGAGGACGCTTCATTTATTACTAATTACTAATTACAAACTACGAGTCGGTTATGCCATGAGTTCCCGAATGTGATCGGGAATTTGTACAATAAAAAAGTAAAAGTTGAGGTTGAGCATCCACCAGTCTTTATAGGATGGTAAATCTCAATCTCAACTTATTATTTGGGGTTACTGATTAAGCTAAGTAATCAGGTTCTTTTTCACCAATCATGTTACGCAATGTCTGTTTTACCATTCTCCATTGTGTAAACAAGTCGTGTTCGGGCTGATGTTCGAAATCGTGCATCGGGCTCTTGCAGAAGAATGACAACCAAGTCTGGATGCCGCACATGCCTGCACGCATAGCCAAGTCACTGAACAGCACAAGGTCAAGAGCGATAGGAGCTGCAAGGATAGAGTCGCGGCAAAGGAAGTTCACCTTGATTTCCATCGGGTAGCCCATCCATCCGAAGATGTCGATGTTGTCCCATGCTTCTTTGTTGTCTTTGCGAGGAGGATAGTAGTTGATACGTACTTTATGATAAACGTCTCCATAGAGATCCGGATATTTTTCGGGTTCGAAAATAGTATCGATTACAGACAACTTGCTGACTTCTTTTGTCTTGAAGTTATCCGGATCATCGAGTACTTCACCGTCACGGTTACCGAGGATATTGGTAGAGAACCAACCGTTCACACCCAGCATACGGGTCTTGAACATCGGAGCCAATACGGTTTTCATCAGTGTCTGACCACTCTTGAAGTCTTTACCAGAGATAGGTACATTCTTTTGTTTAGAGAATTCCCACATAGCAGGAGTATCTACACACAAGTTAGGAGCACCCATTACGAACGGAGCGTCTTCTGCAATCGCAGCATACGCATAACACATACTCGGAGAAATCACTTCAGTGTTGTTTTCCTTCATTGCTTTCTCTAAAGCAGCGAGTGACATGTGTTCGTCAGACAACGGAATGTAAATTTCAGTACTTGCAGCCCAGAGTACAACTACACGTTCGCAGTTGTTAGCAGCTTTGAAGTCGCGGATATCCTGGCGAAGTTGTTCTACCATTTCCCAACGGGTAGCGGCCTTCTTAATGTGCGTACCATTCAGACGTTTTGCCCAGTTGTGATCGAAAGCAGCCGGCATCGGTTTGATAGCTTCCAATTCTTCTTTCACTCCGTTGAGGTCTTTTTCTTTCAAAACCTCGGCGTACATAGCAGCTTCGTATGCGTTGTCCGGGAAAATATCCCATCCTCCGAAAACAATGTCTTCCAAATTCGTCAAAGGCACAACGTCCTTGATGAGTTTTTCTTCGTTGTTCTCCATGCGCATTGTGGCTAACTGGGTAATAGATCCTATCGGTTTTGCCAGTCCCTTGCGAGAGGCTAGTGTACCTACAATCATCGTGGTAGCTACCGCACCACCCACTCCAACTACCAGTACGCCAAGACGCCCGGTAGCGGGTTTAATTTCTTGTTTCATTTCTATTCTATTAAAATTAAACTAAAATTGATGCAAAAATAAGATTAATTAATTACTAATACGGTCTTTATTTGTCATATAAACATTGCAATTAGCAGGATTTAACTTTTAAAAGGTCATGTGGAGACTTATTCTCAAGCCTGATTTGTCAATCCCGGGAGAATCACGATAAGTGAGTCTCCAGACATAGTCTAAACGTAACACCTTGAAAATGTTTTCGATACCGACACCCGCCTCCACGTAAGGTGTTTTTCCCATTGTTTGCGTGTTTTCTATCGGAAAAGCGAACAAACCGTCACTCAAAGCAGGGTTGTTTTTGTCGCTCAAATGTCCATATAGACCCCGACAGGAAACTATTTCCCTCCATTTGAGTTTTTTCAACAACGGAACGCGGTTGAACAGCCATCCGTTGAGGAAATACGTAACATCCCACGAGAAATATTCATCGTTCATGAACTCCATCGCATTCATCAACGAGTAGGATTCGGGTTGGATGGTATAAGAAAGGTTGGCATTAGGCATGATTAGCAACGGAAAAGGAACTTTGTCCCACACTTTTCCGGCTTTCAGGATAATATCCGTATAGCCGAATGCGGAAAACCAGAAGCGTTTCTGAATACCGGCCTCGGTATGATTGTAGGTGTAATCGCTACCCAACACGCCTTTTCCGGCAAGGGTATGAGACAGGGTAAACACCGGTGCATCCAATGACACAGGGAAACGGTTCCATTGGGTCTGGAAGAATTTCTCGTTCGGAGCATAACGCAGTTTTAACTCTGCCGCACTGATAGAGAAATCTTTGACCGGAGTGTATGCATCTCCTTCCTTTTTTAAGAAAGGGATCAGGTAGGAGGACTCATCTTTTCGTGTACGTGCCGTTAACTGGAAAGAAAAGCCGGAGTAGAATTCATTGATATAGGTCATCTCCGCTTGCCGGAAATAGCCGATACGGTCGTCTTTCTCACGTTTCAAGGCTAGGAACACGTTGTCTTTGCTTGTGTACAGGTAGTTTTGTCCGTACTGGTTCACATCTGATTCGTAACGCAATTTCAGAGAATGGATGGGAAATTCATTGGCGTATTCTTTTTTCTTCTTGAACGAATATTCCAGTTCCGCCAATCCTTTCACTCTTTCATCTTTAAAACCGTAAGCCACATATCCTTTGCCAAACAGGTGCGGATTGAGCCAGGCGGTTGTCATACCTCCGGCACGGATGCGGGGACCTTCCAATGTATTGCCGCTGATGGTTGCATTCATCGGGCCGATATAGAAAAGGGGGGCTTCTTTGGAGGTAGGGATATATCCCGTAAAGAGAATGGAAAGCACTTTTTCCGTCCAGTAATATACCGGATAGCTGCGTAATTGTGTCATCAGGCGGTCTACCGAGTTCTCCTGTTGGGAGATGGCGGCTTGCGGACGGTTCTCCGCCCAGAATGTTTCGGGGCGAGACAAGGCTTCGGTTTCTTCGATGATGCGTTCGGGCTTGGTGAAAGCTTTATCGGCTTCAGCAGTCGGGGTAAAGGTATAGTTGCTGTAATCTGCCACACGGCGGGCAAAAATACCATCCTGCCCTTCGGTCAGTTTAAACTCAACAGTGATGCTTTCGTGGTCGAGCAAGCGGGTACCGTCTTCGGCACGCTTGAATTCCTGCTCGAGCAACATATAATCCACAAAGTTCAGGTTTATCTTTTTGGGGAAGTTGAATACGGCACGTTTGACAAAATAAGTAGAGTCGAGCACCACATAGAGATGTCCGTTGAAACCGAAAGACTCGGAATTGAATGGTGTAAAAGCTAGGTCTACACAGGGTTCTCCGGCAATCTGTAAGGTATCCATCAGGTAATATTTATAGAAGCCTGTGCCGATACGGGACAATGGACTGACAAACTTATTCGTGAACAAGGAAATATTATTTTCGTAGATGTCCACGTCTTTAAAGACTTCATTGATGGCAGCCTGCATCCCCTGTTTGGAGAGAAATTCATCGACACCGGCCTGTTTACGCCCTTTCACCCATTGCTTCTCGGAACGGGGAGATTTCCTGTAATAGTCTGTGGCAAGCAGTTCGCGGGCTGATACTGTCAGAATCGGTTTACCGGTGACGGCAGAAGTGTCTACGTATTCGGTAAGGAAATCAAATTTGCGATATAGCCATTTCTTCTGTTTCTCTTCATCGAAATTGTTCAATGCGAAAGTGGTCTTTTCATAACGTTCGCGTTGCCAGAAGTCTTTTTCGTAGGGGGAATGGTTGTCACGGCTTTCAATCATGCGGCGCACAAACTCTACGGCCGGATTATCTTTCTTCCGGTAGTGCTCGCGCTTAGGTTTTACCACTACTTCGCCGAGGGCATATTCGGTAGGCGAAAGCGTCACTTTATACGATGCGTTACGGGCAGGACGGATGGAACGGATATAGTCATTATAACCGATTACAGAGATGACAAGCACTGCTTCGGAACGGTTGGTTTTGAAATAGAAACGTCCGTCGCTTCCGGTAGTAGTTCCTTCTGTCGTGTCTTTTAAGCGTACAGATGCATAAGGCAAAGGCTCTTTGGTCAGAGAATCAGTCACCACCCCTTGTACCACATACTGCGCACTTAGCGGAATACTGATAGCCAATAAAAGAAAGAGCGTCAATGTGCCTTTTTTCATTAATCTCATACCTTAAATCCTATTGAATTGAGCGGGGCAAAGGTATGAGTGATTTTAAGACAAAAAAAGGTCTATTTGATGGAAGAAATGTTCTTATTTGACACAATTAGGGGAAAATAATGCGGAATCGGGTCAGGCCGTCGGCATAGGTTCGCAAAGAGAATGTGCATCCATGGCGCATCAGGACTTCACGAATAAAGATAAGTCCGATTCCCTGGCCGTTCGGTTTGGTGGAGAAGAAAGGGCTGAACAGTTTAGCTTCTGTTTCCTTGCTGATTCCCTGGCCGTTATCTATCACTTCAACAGTGGCGGGAGAGATAGTACGGACTATTATTTCTCCATCGGCTTCAATGCTCTCCGCTGCATTTTTGATAATGTTTACGAGTACTTGTTCAAACAGAGCAGCATCCAGCATAACGTCTTTCAGGCTTTCATCTATTTCCATGCGAAGGGTGATATGACGGTCATTACACATTCCTTCCATAAAGCGTTTGCAGGTGAAAACCAAATCATTTAGATTGACAGAAGAAAGTGTCGGTTCGGGGATTTTCACAACGTCGGCAAAACGGGTGATGAAACGACTCATCGAGAAACAACGGTCGGTACACACACGCATCACGTCGCAAATGTCATCCATTCCTTCTTCGCTGGAAAGGGCTTGTTCTACCGTATCCAGTGTAGAAGTGATGCCGGCAGTCGTATTGTTCACTTCATGAGCAATCATGCGGATTACTTTCTCATAGGCTTTCTTTTCCGCTTTCATCACTTCGTCGGTAAGGGTTTCCACCAAATAGAAAGGGTGCTGGAATCCACGATCGATGAAAGAGGAATGAGTGCACCGGTAGATATTCGAGTCGTTCAGACGGACGGTAACCGTCTCTCCTTTCGGAAGGCTGGACAGTTCCACCGCCAACGGAGAATCAATCTCTTTCATCTTCTTGCCTTGTACATCTTCCAGACGAACGCCCAGCATCTTCAAAGCCATCGGGTTCAGTTCCGCAAGGTCTTCATCAAGGGAGGTGATGATAACTCCCATTGGAGAAGCCTTAATCAGCAGATCAAGAAAGTTATTCTGCTCACGCAAGCGAAGACGTTCATTCTTGAGCTGTTCCATCATGCGGTTGAAGATATTCACCACACGATCGGCTTCATATTGTCCTACAGGACTAAGACGGCTACTGAAATCCTGCTCACGCAGCAGTTCCATACCGCTTCCGATAGTATTCAACGGTTTCACTATCTTACGATAGAAGAATGTCAGATAAAGCAGGATAAAAAGCACCAGCCCCTCTCCTATGTAGAAAAAGAGCGCGTTCATCTGACTGGAGAGATAGAGCAATATACTACCCAATGCCAACAACAGAATGACAAGTATGTAAAAAAGTCCTTTTATACGCACGTTTATCTGTAATTAACGGTTTGTTTTTATACTGTAATATTATATTTTTCGAGGCGTCGGTAAAGGGCGGCACGACTGATGCCTAATGCCGTAGCTACCTGGCTAAGGTTTCCTTTGCAGCGTTCCAAAGCCTGAAGAATGGTCTGACGTTCTATTTCGTCTAAAGTCATGCCTGCGAGTGCTGCACCTTCGGCTACTCTTGCATCATCGTGGCGGATGTACTGGGCGTCAAAATCGGAAGCATCGAGAAGCCGTTTACCACTTACCAAAATGGTGCGTTCCACCAGATTCTTCAATTCACGGATATTCCCCGGATAAGGTAAACGGCTCAAGAATTGCAGGGCATCGGCAGCAAACTCCGTACGGGGCAATCCATTGGTTACAGCCTGGCGGTCGGCAAAATGACGTGCCAGCAAAGGAATATCTTCACGACGTTCGCGCAAAGCCGGCAGTTTCACCGTTATCAGATTGATACGATAGAACAGGTCTTCACGGAAAGTACGTTCGCCCACCATCTTACGCAAATCGGCATTGGTGGCTGATACCACCCGGATATCTGTCTTGCGGGGACGGCTGTCACCGAGCACTTCAAATGTTTGATCCTGCAATACGCGTAATAACTTCACCTGACACGAAGGATCGAGATCACCGATCTCATCCAGAAAAATCGTTCCTTTGTTTGCCATCTCGAAACGTCCGATACGATCTGCGGAAGCATCGGTAAAAGCTCCTTTCTTATGCCCGAACATTTCACTTTCAAACAAGCTTTGGGAAATCCCTCCGAGGTTCACTTTCACAAAAGGATATTTGGCACGCTGACTGTTGATATGAATGGCTTCGGCTATCAGCTCCTTACCAGTTCCGCTTTCTCCTGTTATCAGTACAGAAGCATTGGTCTTTGCTATGCGGGCAATCGTGTTCAACACATCCATTAATCCCTGGCTACGCCCGATGATGTGGCTGCGGTCGAAAGACTCGCTCTGTTCCTGGGTTGTCTCCTGTGAAGTGCCGGAAAGTTCGAGTGCTGTTTCGATGCGTTGCAACAAGGCGGCATTATTCCATGGCTTCGTAATGAAGTCAAAGGCTCCTGCCTGCATTCCTTGCACGGCAAGTTGGATACTTCCCCAAGCGGTCATTAAGATCACTGGCACTTCGGGACGGAATATTTTTACTTGTTTGAGCAGGGTTAAACCTTCCTCACCCGTTGTGGAAAGAGTGAAGTTCATATCCATCAAAATCAAATCCGGTGCTACGGAACGTACCACTTCCATTGCTTCCCGTGGACCGGGAACGGTCTGTGCTTCGTAGCCTGCCCGCTTCAACATGAAGCTAAGCGAAGAACGCACTGCGCTGTCGTCGTCAATTATCAGAATCATAGTTTATGTTTCTTTTTAATCAAAGGTATTGTTTTACTGCTATGACTGTACAAAGCTACAAAAAAATAGCAACCGACATCACTCTTCTCTTTTTTTATTGCCGGATGATTTCATCAAAATCAACTTCAAGTTCGGTATTGGTACGAAAATCCCATAACGTCAGACTGCGAATCTGATAATAGTAATACCAATAATAATAAAGTTCGGAAATATGTTTCTGTCTTGCATCATCTTTAGAGTTCTGCGCATCATTTAAATCCAAGGTATTGATTTTACCTATCAGGAAAGTTTCAATACTCGTTTTATATCGTTTCTGGGCTATCGCATCGGCTTCCTTGGCTATATCCAATTGTTGTGCCTGATTATTGAAATGCTCCACTAACAGGAAAATATCCTGATTGAAGTTTATCTGTTCCTGACGAATCTTTGAAAGCACTACATCCCGGTTGCTCTTGGCTACCCGGACTTTTCCACGACGTTTTCCCCAATCGAGAATCGGAATCTTAACACCTACCTGAACAATCTGATTATCCTGCAAGTTACGGTAAACGGCAGGGAAGTTCCGGTTCTCGCCGGTATATCCGACGCTTGCAAACAAATCGACGCTACGCAGATTTCCGCGTGCGGTGGCTACTTCATAATCAGCTTCCAACTGGCGGCGACGGATATTCTGTGCAAACGAGTTACGTTCCAATGCTTTATTTAAAACCAGATTGTACTCCATCTTCGGACGATCCACCGCTTCGGGGAGAACAGGGCTTAATATTTCATCTTCTCCCACTCCTAGAAAAGCACGGAGCTGGAACATCTTGGCATTGAGGTCACTCTCCGCCTCCGTTAACGCTGCTTTCGCATTCAAGGAGGAAAGTTTGAGCTGTAAGAGTTCATTCTCGGAAATCTGTCCCATTTTACGTTTGGCAAGAGCCACTTCATAAAGGTGGTCGGCGTTTGTCTGGTTCTGTTTCGCTGTGCCAAGATTTTCTTTTGCCAACAAAAGATTAAAATAATAAGTAATGGCACGCATCGTCACTTCTTCGGTAGCAGTGATAAAAGCTGCTTTCGCTTCGGCAGAACGAACCGGTTCGATTCGTCTGTTCCATTTTATATTATTCACTCCAAAGATGGGTTGCGTGAGTTGTAAGGTGACAGGGACAGACATAAAGTGGCGGTTGCCCCCGGCTCCCAATTGTTTGATATAGTCGAGAGAGGAAGTAAGCGAGAGTTTACCACCGGTAAGCCAGATATTCTGGTCGATGGAAAGATCGCCGGTAAGCCCCAATGTGTTATTACGGACGAAACCATAAGAACCATCCGAATTTTGATAAGAACTATATGATTTGTTATAATTGGGCAGGGTTCCGGTCAGGTTGACTTCCGGCAAAAGATCGGCACGAAAGGTGCGAAATTCCCAATAGGCCGTTTTCAATTCATTCAGGGCAACAGCGGCGTCAACAGATTGAGCACGCGCCATAGCAATAGCTTCATTCAAGGTTATTTCCCTTTCTTTCTGTGCCGACAATGCCAACGGCAAGCAAACGGCAGCAAGAGCAAACAATATACTTTTCTTTTTCATTATGCACAGTATTTTCCACTAAGAGGGGATCAAACGATGTGCCAAAAAAGTAACGTTTTTATTATCAACAGATTATAAAATAAGAAAAGTGTTCATTTTCGAACACTATGCCCAAAAATGAACGTTCGATTATTCGCAGTAGTTAGGAAGACGCACAGTGAAACGAGTGCCTTTGCCGACTTCGGAGGTGACGGAGATTGTACCATTCAGACGTTCGATAATGGTCTGACAAATACTTAATCCCAAACCTGCCCCTTGTGTGAAATTATCAACTTTATAGAATCGTTCGAATATATGACGAATACCTTCCTCTGAAATACCGACTCCGGTATCCTCCACAAAGACACGGGTGTATCCGGGAATTTCATCATCCTCATAGCCAAAAGTAATGAAACCGCTACTTGTAAATTTAGCAGCGTTATTAATCAGGTTATTCACTACTTGCTGTAAACGTACATTATCCGTTGTGAGATATTTTTTATCACTTTCGGGCATACGTAACACCAACTCTACTCCTGGTGGCATATTCAGGCGTTGAGAATCATGAACGGTCTTTAATAACAGCGGCAGGTTATGTTCTGCGAACATAAATTCCATGGTTCCCGATTCAATACGTGACAAATCAAGAATATCATTAATCAAAGCCAGCAACAGGCCGCAATTTTTATTAATAGTTCCGATAAACTGGGCAATCTCTTCTCCTGTAAAACCACTAGTATCGCTTAGCAAATCGGAGAAACCTACAATCGCATTCAACGGAGTCCGAATCTCATGGCTCATGTTGGCAAGGAACGCCGATTTCAGTTTGTCAGCCTGAAGGGCTTTATCACGTGCTTCCCTCATCTCCTGCTCGGCAGTCTTATATCGCTGGATACTCTGACAAACACCTAATATGTTGTACAATGAATCTTGTGTCAACCCCGTGATTACGGAAGAACGATATTCCCACCATTCATACTCTCCGTTGACATTCCGCTGACGGAAGTTCAAACGGGTATTAGAATCCTCTCCCGTCAATGCTCTATCAAACAGGGGACTTATTTCTTTCAAATCTTCAGGATGGATAGAGCGATCCATTTCGTCACGAGAGATCGTAGTTACCGATTCATCATATCCGAGACGCTTCAGGAAACCTTGCGGGAAAATGAAACAGTTCGTTTCCATATCAAACTGCCATGGATATATGGAGCTTTCGTCTACTGCCATATCAAAGAAACGCTTCTGCATTTCTTCATTCGAAATATTCCGTGCGGAAAGTGCCATACCAGTAATCGTATCCTTTGAACGGATCGGGACTATTTCCCCCGACACCGGGAAATATTTATCACTATGCACTTCTTTCATGAAAGCTCCCTGGGGTATCTTCACACTTTCTCCTTTAGCAGCTACCTGCTTCAGCATAGAATGAAGAATGTCCTGACCGTTATAATATACTTTGAAGATGCTACCTGCCATCATTCCTTCATAAAAACGCCCACCTGACTCATACGGCAAGTGAAGCATTTGTAATAAGGAGCGATTTGTAAAATGAATGTGTAAATCGGTATCATACGTTATCACACCATCGCGGATAGAATGAAATACATTATCAAACTCATTACGCTGTTCCACAAGCTTATTCTGCACGAGCAAACGGGTCTGTGCCTGAATCCGTCGTTTGGATTCACGCCGGTTAGCACGCATCAACCACACGATAGAAGCTATCAGCAATGCCAGGATAGATGGATAGAGCAGTATAAAAAGGTATTTATATTTCTCCCAATACGGTTCGTTGACGATGGTTCCGCTAGAGGATACTTTATCAGAGGCAATATGAAAATAATCCAACTGTTTATAGTCATAGATGAATCCCTGCGTGATTTCTGTCACTCCTATCTCTTGGGGAGATGTACCTTTTAAGACTAAAGCAGCCCTTTGAGCTGCCGATAACGCTGAAGCATAACTGTCGGAATCGTATGCACAGAATACGCCATTAGTTAACCCCACATTCTGACTCGAAAATACAGGAGCTTTTGAGTTTTTGCCAACGAATGAAAGGAAAGGCGACCATTTAGGAGCAACCACCAGACGTTCGTAGCTGTTACGAGGGTAACAAATAGCAGCAATGATGTGACTCGTTGTATGATTTTGGGTATTATAGACTTTCATTCTATAATCCGGATTGTCTTTTTGAAAGATTTTCCACTCTTCTTCAAAATCTTCAAGGCCTTTGTTACTCAAAAAGCTGTTATCTATCACACATACCACTTCTTTCCGCTGGGGAAATATCTTTTGCGCCTGACGCAATATGACATCAAAATCCGGATTGGCAGTGAACCCGCAAACATTGGGATGAGTAGCAATCAGCTCCATATCGGGATACTTAATGCCGAAAAACACGACCGGTATCTGCAAAGGCAACGAATCTCCACAGGCAAAAAGAGTATAGAAAGCTTCATCACTTGCTGTTATAATCAAATCGGTCTGCCTGTCACGGGCACGCTGACAAAAACGACGCATAATTACTTTCTCGGAGTTGAATGCCCAAAAATCGGCATCAAGATACTCCGTTGTTATATTCACCTTCAGGCCACTTTCTTTAAATCCTTTGACCAACCCCTGATTAAGGTCGTTATGCCAAGGAGTCTGTGAGGTGTATGACTGTATAAACAGGATATTGTATGTACGTTCCGCTGCTGCCGCCTGAATAAGAACAGCAAAAAACAGAACGATAAGCAAACAATAGTAGCGTCGATTCATATAATTAAAGCCTGCGGTGTTTTCAATATTATGCCGACAAAGATACGTTAATTATATTGAAAACAAACAGATAGCCCAAGTTTTTTATTCTTCGCGCAACGCCTCGGCAGGGTGTATGCGAATTACCTGACGAGCAGGAAACCAAATGCCAACGAGAATCATTAAAGTCATCAAGAAATAGGTAATGGCACATGTGATAAGAAAACGTACCACTCCCCATTCCAGATATCCTTCCGTCAAATCCAGGTAGCCGATATTATAACATATCACAGCAGCAGGCAAAGCGGCCAGCGTCAACAGTAATAATCCTTCTTTATTCAGCCGTTGCCAAAGCTGTATCCGGCTGGACCCAACCGCTATACGAAGCGCCGATTCAGCACGACGGTACTGTGTACGGAACCAGAATGTGCCAACAATACCTAACAGGATATTGAGCAGTAAGAATCCCATCATCCAGAAACGTACCTGTACCTGATTGTAACTCCCTTGCTGGAAATCATTGCGTATATCTTCGTAATCATGCACTTTCAGAATGAACAGGTTACCGACACTCAACTGGTTGGCGGACAATTTCATCAAATACTCTGCAAAGTCTTTGGAAGTCCCCGGTTTCACCCGCAAACAGACTTCTATATTTGAAGGATAAAACTCCCCTTCCAATTTCGCCATTTCCTTTTCCGTAAAAGCAATAGCCACATATCGATCACTATAATTAGGCCAAAAATCATTGTAACGTACCTTCGTTGATAAACCTCCTATTTTATATACCTCCGTAGAATCATCTACATTAACCACTTCCTTACCCAACAGTACACGGTCCCCTTTGTGTTTTTTTGACCAGAAATTTTCACCTACTACCACATTGCCATTTTCTAAAGCCTGTACCAATGGCTGATATCCGCGTCCATCGGTACTTTGATAACGAAATACCTGAAAAAAATCAGGAGTCACCACCCGCTGCAACGGATTACTAACCAACGTATCAAGACGCAACATTATGCCGGAATTACTTCCAATGTAAGGACGCGAATTGCTAGATACAGAAACAGCTTCCACTTCCGGCAATCTACGGAGACGATTGGTCAACTCAATAATATCTTGTCCTAAAGTTGTACTCTTTTGCTCTTTCGAAAGATAGGAATCACTCTTATCGTTTTTCAGGCTTAGCTCTAAATAATATGTATCAGTAATATCAAATCCTACCGGTTCGTAATAAGTACACGCTGTTACATACGTCCAGTCGACCACATACCACAGGACAACAAAAACTATTAATAGTTCTGACCATAACCATCCGTTTGACCGGCGTTCATTCCATATTTGTTTTAATAGTTGCATTTTCTTTAGAATTTAGATGATTTGAAGAATTATCTTTCGTTGATGGCATCCACAATATTGGTGCGAGTTACTTTCCATGCCGGAATAGCGGCACTTAGCAAATTGAGCAAGAAGCAAGCCAGAAATGCCAGCAGGAACACGGCAGGATCGAACAGCAAGTCGATACACATAGTCCGTAAATCCTCCACACCATTGGATACAAAGTCTACGGAAAAAAGCATTCCCCCCAAAAGGAAAGCAGCAACATAACTTAATACCAGTCCGAGAATTCCCCCGAATAGGGAATAAATCATATTTTCGGATAATACCTGCATCATAAGCTCCCGTCTGGGTGCACCAAAGGCTTTTCGCACTCCTATTTCAGAGATACGCTTACGCATACGTGATAAAGTGAGTCCGGACAAGTTGACGGCAGGGACAATCAACAAGACAAGTAATGTCAGTATGTATTGCCGTATTGCTTCTTTCACAGCCGGAGGATTGTTGGCGGAATAGCGTTGTGCGGCCACAAAATAGGTATCAGGCTGTCCGCGATAGAGTAAATCGGAATTGGGATGCCCTGCCATAAAGATAGCCCGCAAACGGTCTGCTTCCTGACGAATAGCTGGAAAATCGCCTTTCGATTTAGCTAAAATATAGACGGCAGTCATGCCCATAATATTATCATCGCCCCAAGTGTCTGTGAAAGCATTTGTAGAACTCAAAGGAATCCAAACTTGTGCATAGGCGTACTTCGCCAGTTTAGAGACCGGACGCACCACTCCGCAAACAATATAGGCAGAATGATTCAAAAGGAATGTTTTTCCAACCACTTCTGATGTTCCGAACAGACGGCGTGCCATATCTTCGGAGATTACGGCTTTTGCTGCTCCGGCATCAAAATCGGCACTATCATACGGTTTGCCGGACATAAACTCAAATTCAAATATTTTCCAAAATACATCGTCTGTTTGCAACACACTACAACTCTCCATCTCACCTGCCGGTTTAGCAGCCAGCATTGTTTCCTGTGAAATATTAGTTATGGAAATAGCTTCGGGAGTTGTCATTGCTTTGAAACAAGCCTTTGCTGTATTGTATCCGATAGGACCATTGCTTTGCCAATTCACATTGGACTTATTTTGAAGTCCGGCAAACCGGAAAATAAGCATCCGGTCACGATGGGTCTCTGGTGCAAAAGGAGCGATTGTTGCACGTAAAGTGATGACAATTACCATAATCATAGCAATAGCCAAAGCTGTACCTATAATGGAAATAGAAGAAAGCAGTTTATTTTCCCTCAACAGATGGAATGCTTGTTTAAAGTAGAGTTTTATCATTATCATTTCAGAATAAAGTTCAGTATATTTCTTACTCATCTCTTAGTGCTTCGGCCGGTTGCACTTTCATTGATTGCAGAGCCGGATACAACACGCCAAGAATAATCATTATCGCCATCAAGAGATATGTCAATAAAATGGCTATCAGGAAACGGGGTACTGTAAATGCCATTTGTGATATATCCACCAGTTCAGTATATCCAATATTGAATGCAATCAATACGGCAGGAAGAGCCGACATGCTTAACAGTAACAAACCTTCCGTAATCAAACGATAGAATATGTTTTTCCGGTTAGCTCCCATCGCCATGCGTAAAGCGACTTCTCCCCGGCGTTGCTGGGTACGGAACCAGAAAGTGCCGATCACTCCCAGAAAGATATTCAACAACAAGAAAAAGAGAATACAGAACTGGGTACGCAATTCATTATCATTGTCTATCTCACTGGCTGTCCGGACTTTGCTTAATGGAGTGACATCAAGTATATAAATATTCCCTACCTGATAGATACGGTCGGCATCATTCATAAGACGTTCCACAAACCCATCGTCTACACCTTCGTGGACACGCAGGCTTAATTCGAGATAGGCTACGTTTTCGACCGTTTCCATTTGTTCGTCAGAGAGGTAAGTGCCGATATAGGTTCCGGTAAAAGGTTTTCCGGTAATGTTATAATGATCGTAGCGAACGGGTTCCGTTAAAGCTGCAATACGAAGGTTGGTATCACTCATGCGAACTTCTTTACCCAAAAGGTCTTTTCCATGGAAAGTGGCATCCGGATAATAGTCTGCAACATCGACAGGAACGATTATTGTATTTTTCTCCAAAGCTTTCACCAAACTTTCATGACCGGAACCATCGATATTCCGGAAACGAAACACCTTATAATATTCAGGAGTCGTCCAACGATCCATCGTACTTATCCAAACCGTGTCGTTATCCGGGAAACGGAAACTCGTTGCACTGCACCCTTCATTATATGGAATACTGTTTTGAGAGATACAGACAGATTCAACTTCCGGATGACGGGACAAACGTCCGGCTATTTCCCTTAAAGCAGTCATATCATCCTTAACAGTCAGCTCCGGATTAAAATCGGTAGATTTATTGGTAAGACGGTTCATACGTAATACATACGTATTTTCTATATTAAAGCCCATTGGCTGATAATAGATATCCAAAGTGACATAAACCAAATCAACGATATACCACAATACGACAAACACCAACAATAGCTCAATCCATAGAAAAGCATTGCTCCGGCGCTCATTATATATTTGTTTCAATAACTGTTTCATCATTTTATCTTTGGTTTATTGCATCCACAATGTTCATTCTCGACACTCTCCAAGCCGGAATACCGGCACTCAATAGATTTAATAACAGGCAGAAACTGAATGCAACGAGGAACGTCAACGGACTGAACAACATATCAGTAGAGAGAGAAGTTTCCCCGGCAAGACCTGCATTCTCACTGTTACCAAAAAGGAATGAGTTTAACAGGAAAGTAGCTGAATAGCTCAATATCAGTCCCAGTACTCCCGCAAGCAGTGTCAATATCAGATTCTCCCAGAATACCTGTCGCAACAATTCGTTGGCAGTAGCACCGAATGCTTTCCGGACACCGATTTCCGTCATACGTTTCCGCATACGGGATAAAGTCATACTACTTAGGTTGATAGCTGGAACCAAGAGGAGAATCACAATGATAAGGATGAATCGCCTGACAATGTGTTTCATATCCAGATCTGTCCCCCAATGGCGGTAAAGGTAGGCAAATTGAGTATCCGGCTGACCACGATAAATCAATTCCATATCCTTCAGCTTACTATTGTAGACCTGACGATATTTTTCGACTTCAGCACGGATAGCTGGAAAATCGTCAGACGAACGTGCAAGAATGACCGCCCGCATAGGTCCCATCAGATTTTCTCTCCATGAAAAAGAAGCCAAATCTGTCGATGTATAGGGAATCCAGACTTGTGCATAAGAAGCTGTCGCCAACTTTGATACGTCTTTCACCACTCCTGTAATGGTATAATCGGCTTTATTTAATTGGATGGTACGCCCTACCACGTCAGTTGTACCGAACAGACGGCGTACCACACTGGCAGAAACTACTGCCTTGGACAGCCCGCTCTCAAAATCGGCTTTCGTATATGGTTTGCCACACAAGAATTCAAAGCTAAAGACTTGCCAAAAAGCTTCATCCGTCTCCATTTCATCTACACTCATCCTGCCTCCTCCGGGAAGAGAAGCGCGCATCTTATTATTAACGGAAGTAATGGCAACCGCTTCAGGTATTGTCAACGTCTTAAAGCATTCACGAGCAGTCGTAACGGACATCTGGCTGCTGGCAGCATTATTGTGTTGCTCTTTATGCCGGGATGTCATAGCCTTGACATACAATGATCGTGAACGGTTAACTTCCGGCACACAGTCTTTTATCCGTATCTGCAATGTCAGCACGATCACCATTATCATGCAAATAGCCAAAGCTGTACCTACCATACAGACAATACTAATAAGCCGGTCCTCCTTCAACTGGTAAAGAGCTTGCTTTATGTATTGCTTCCACATCTTCTTATTCTTTTTTTGATTTGATTCTACAGGAGTTCACAGAAGAATGTTCTACATTAGAAATTCCAACCTTTCTTTGTTACGTCTTTACATTTCAGGTTTTTGGAATTGATTTTACCAACGCCATCCCGCTTAAAGAAAGCTGCATCCGCTTTACCGGATACAGTGATATTTCCTACTCCATCCACTTTAGCCTTGATAGTGCTGCAATCAACATTCAGCTTCATATTGCCCACTCCGTCAACATCGAGTTTCAACTCATCGCAATAAAGACTTTTCACGTTACAGTTGCCTACTCCATCAAGTTCGAAAGCTATATTTTTAAGTTTTAGTTCTTCTTTTGCATCGAAGTTTCCTACTCCGTCTATTTTCACTTTACTCAAATCGGGAGCAGTAATATAGAAAGTCAGATCCTTGACATTCCTGGCATTTTTATCTTTATAAGAGATAACCAGAGTTCCATTTTTCACTGTCACCCTTGTTTTCTCTACAAATTCGGAAGGTCCTTCCAAACGGCAGATACATTCTGCCGATTGAGTGAAAATAATATTTCCGACAGATTGCAGGTTGATGGCGGAAAAGTCGCCTACATTATAATCTTTACTCACATTTTGTGCCGATAACGAACAAAAAGCAACACTTAACAAAACAGCTATCGCAACGATGAAAATATTCTTTGTCATGGTGATTTTTAATTTAGAGATATATCAATCTATTTTTCTATTTAGTTTTATGTATAAAACGCAGGTTCCTACTGTACCTGACGTCCGTCAAAGAAACGAATGGTGCGGGAAGTCTGTTTCGCCTGTTCTTCATTATGGGTAACCATGACGATGGTGCGTCCGTCTTCTTTATTCAGCCGATGAAGCAGCTCCATTACTTCAGCTCCCATCTTTGAATCCAAGTTACCTGTCGGCTCATCGGCAAGGATTATTTCGGGATTACCGATAATAGCACGGGCAATAGCAACACGTTGGCACTGACCACCGGAAAGTTGTGTAGGGAAATGCCTCATACGATGACTTAACCCCACTTTTTCCAGCACCTCTTGTGCCAACCGCTTTCGCTCACTACTGCCAACACGACGATAAAGTAAAGGCAACTCTACATTATCCATCACATTCAACGAATTAATCAAATGAAAAGACTGAAATACAAAACCGAGCGTTTTATTACGAAAAACCGCCAGTTCCTTGTCTTTCATTCCTTCGGTACGTATCCCGTTGATTTCCACCATTCCCATTGTAGGTGCATCAAGCAATCCCATTATGTTCAGCAGGGTGGATTTTCCACATCCGGAAGGTCCCATTATACTTAGAAATTCTCCACGTTCTACCGTCAGATTCACATTCTCCAATGCTACTGTTTCAATCTCGTCCGTACGATAAATCTTAGAAAGAGAGTTCAATGTTATCATAACTTCTAGTATTTAGTTTATTTAATTTTCAACTTATTCTTGTTCTTATAAGCACTCATATCGCTTACTACTACTTTATCACCCGGTTGCAATCCGCTCAACACTTCTACATATTCAAAATTAGAATCTCCTAACTGTATTTTACGTTTTACCAGTTCATTATCCGAGTTGCAGACAAAAAGTTCATATTCACCGCGTCCCACATAGAAAGAGCCATTGGCTATGCGCATTACATCTTCCTTCACAGCATTCATCACATAAACATCTGTCTTTAGTCCGGAACGTAAGCGGCGGTGATTATCTTCTTTCAACTGAACGGTAAATGATATCACACCATTCTTGGATAGTGGTGTAACACTGCTAACTGTCCCTTCCAGTTTGTCGCTCCCTATCTTAACAATTGCTTTTCCTCCGGCTGCTACACGATCACCGTACGTATCCGCAATCTCGCCTTCCACTTTAAAATGGCTCAAATCAGAAATGATAGCCACCTGTCCGCCTTCGGAAATCTGTACACCAATTTGGTTATTAATATAGGTAAGAATAGCTTTACGCGGGGAACGGATTTGTGCATCATCCAACGTACGTTTCTTTTCGGAAAGGCTCTTGCGAAAGATATTAAAATCAAGCTCCTGAACTTTCAATTCGGCAGCAGCTACTTCCTTCTCATTTTTATATTGTTGCTGAAGTTGTTCGTACTCTAATTGAGCCACATTATAGCTCAATTCAGCCTGGCGTACTTTATCTGTTGTTCCTGCACCGAGGCTGTCCAGATAGTGTTCATTTCTCAACTCCACTTTCATCCGACTCAATTTCATTGCCGACACTTTAATCTGCATTGCCATATCGGAAAGTTTCGTCTGATTATTGACACGAAGCTGATCGAGTTTATACTGACGCATCTGTTCCTCGTCCAGCAGCTTCTTATATTCAATTTCCGTACTCTGAAGGTCCAGTTTCAGAATCGGAGTACCTACGTCTACGCTATCTCCCCCTTTTTTATAGACTTCAATAATACGACTGTTGATCGGAGAATTAATAATTTCTTCAAAGGCAGGGACAACCTTACCGGAAGCACTGACACTTACCTCAATCACCCCTTTATCGACTGTGGAAAAGACAAGATCCTTTGCCTCCACTCCTGCCCTTAATACAGATATAAGTACACCGATGACAATAATACTTGCCACTCCAATGGATGAATAACGAATTATCTTCTTATTACGTTCTTTTTGACGTACCTCTTTAGGAATTTCTCTGTCCATATCCGATCATTTACTATTTTATGATGTATCAATTCGGTACTTCATATACCAAATCTATGCCAAAACCGTAAGTAACTGATAAATAGAATATAACAAAAAAACACAGGGTGTCCGATATCGGACACCCTGTACGAATTTACCGTTCAGAATAGCATCTATCATCCTGTCGACAGGAAGCTTGTCTACTTGGATGATGATGTAATAGAGGGGTTCTTTTCCTCTTGTACCAGTTCTTTCCCCCAATGGGTAGTTTCCTCCACCTTTTCACGATCACGAATCTCTTTTGCTTTACGGGCATAGACAATCATACGCATAGACTGATCGTAAGTGAAATAATTCCATACCCAATTCAAGAGCACAATAACCTTATTGCGTACCCCAAGAATAGAGCGCAGATGAACAACCAGCCACATCACCCAGGCAAACCATCCCTGCATTTTTACTTTACTAAACTCTGCCACGGCACGATTACGTCCTACAGTCGCCATCGAACCCAGATTACGGTAATGGAAAGGTTTCATCTCCCGTCCTTTCTCCATACGTATCAGATTCTTTGCCAATAATTCTCCTTGCTGGATAGCCACTTGCGCCAATTGAGGATGTCCGTTCGGATAATCTTCATCAGTAACCTGAATACATTGGTCACCAATAACAAACACATTACTCATTCCCTCTACGCGATTGAACGAATCGACCTTAATACGTCCACCACGTCCTATCAACGAAGGATCCATGTTGCCGATAGTCACTCCGGTAACACCGCTCACCCAGATAAAAGTACGCGTAGCAATCTCCGTACCATCTTCAAGTACCACTTTATGGTCACGATAATCTACAACGCGTTTGTTCAACAGGATATTTACTCCCATTTCACGGAGAAACTGTTCGGCATGAGCGGAAGAATCTTCCGACATTCCAGCAAGCAGTCGCGGCCCGGCCTCAATCAGATATATATGCATCAAGCTACTCGGCATATCAGGATAATCTTTGGGCAGGACAAATTTCTTCATTTCGGAAAGTATTCCGGCTACCTCTATTCCGGTTGCTCCACCTCCTACAATGACGATATTCATCAACTCTTGTTGTTCCTGTTTGGTTGAGCAAGTTAAGGCACGTTCCAGATTGGCAAGAAGAGCATTTCTCAATCCCATTGCTTCCGAAACATTTTTCATCGGCATGGCTTCTTCTTCAATATGTTTATTACCGAAAAAGTTGGTTGTAGTTCCTGCAGCCAACACCAGATAATCATATTCTGCTTTTCCGATGGAAGTCTGTATCATATTCTTTTCCGGGAAAATGGCACGTACTTCCGCCATACGGAAATAGAAATCTTTCCGGCGCTGGAATATTTTACGAAAGGGGAAAGAGATGGAAGTAGGTTCCATACCGGCCGAAGCCACCTGATAAATCAAAGGGGGAAACTGATGATAGTTGTTCTTGTCTACCAATACGACTTGAAAGCCTGACTTTTTCAGCTTGTTAGCTAATTTTAAGCCACCGAAACCACCGCCTACTATAACGACACGTTTCTTATTACTTTTTGCAATGTTAAGACTCATATTATAATCATGTTTTATCAAGATAATAACACATCAATGAGTCATTAAGTTTTCAAAATTCGAAACTTTCATGAAGAAAGAAGCCGGATTCATTCATCGGTGGCGATACACCCATTCCTCGGTACCGAAACATGTCCTCCCCGGTGCCGGAAAGGCTGTTCATCGGCGCCAAACAAAAAAAAGTTCTACGAGTCTCTATCGCAGGCGCAATCTATCTCCGATTTCAGGGACATATTCGCCATCTTTACGATTCATCTTATACAGATTTTTGAGGCGAATACCATATTTTTGAGAGATACCATGCATGGAATCTCCATCTTTTACAATATATACGGTATAAGGTTTGGAAGCCTTTTTCTTCTTGCTCTTCAGGTAGATAATATCTCCCTCTACTAACGTATAATCACGCTGCAAGTCATTATATTTCACAAGTTTCTTCCAACTAATGTCAAATTCGTCACCCAAGTCTTTAAAAGTATCACCGTTGCGGGCTACAACATAGGCTATATCATTCGCAATATACACCTGATGCGGGTTCATCAACCAAGGATTCTTTTTCAGTTTCCGTTCTGAATATACACCCTTACGATCGTATTTATACAAATCATAATCTTCGATAATCGTAATCAGGCGATTAGCATAGGAAGGATCGGTGGCGTATCCCGCCTTTTTCAGTCCACGAGCCCACCCTTTATAGTCGGTGATATCCAGTTTGAAAAGAAAAGCGTAACGGGCCCCTCTTCTAAGGAAGTAGGAATGGTCTTCGTAAGAATCACGAGGATGTTTATAGGCACGGAAACATTCATTACGCGCATCGTCGTCGTGGCGAACACTACGCCCCCGCCAACTGCCACCACACTTAATACCAAAGTGATTATTACTCTTTCGTGCCAACTGACTGTATCCGGCACCACTTTCCAACAACCCTTGCGCCAGTGTGATACTGGCCGGAATTTTATGAAGCTTCATCTGTTCAACAGCCAAATCACTATACTTATTTATATATTCGATGTAACGGGCATTTCGTTTCTGTGCCTGCACTCCTACGGCAAAGAAGAAAACAATGGTTAAAAAGATAAGTCTATACAGTTTATTCTCCATTTTAGTTCAGATGTGGATTAGATGGCACAAAAATCCGAAAAATAATTGGGATTATCAATCTCTTTCCTAACTTTGTAACATTAATTGTAGAAACCAATACCCTAACGTATATGAGAGACCTCACAATTACCGCTATTATTAAAGTATATCAATATGATGAGTTGAATGAGGCCGATCGGGCACTTATGCAGACTGCCATAGAGGCAACAGCTCGTAGTTATTCTCCGTATTCCCACTTCTCCGTAGGTGCCGCTGCGTTATTGGGCAACGGAGCTGTTGTGACAGGAACCAATCAGGAGAATGCCGCCTACCCGTCAGGACTTTGTGCGGAACGCACTACCTTATTCTATGCCAATTCCCAATATCCCGACCAGCCGGTTGTCACTCTTGCCATCGCGGCACGAACGGAAAAAGATTTCATCGACCAACCGATTCCTCCCTGCGGCGCTTGCCGGCAAGTGATTCTGGAAACGGAAAAGCGTTACAAACAACCCATCCGTATCCTATTATATGGCAAAGAATGTATCTACGAAGTAAAAAGTATAGGCGACCTACTGCCGCTATCATTTGACGCATCAGCAATGGAGGACTAGCTATGTTACAACAATATCACACGAAACTAAAAGGAACACTCGCACTTACAGACTCTTATCTGACAGAAAAAGCACTGCAAAAAGAAAAGGGGCTTTATAAATTTATATGGGTACGCAGCGGAAGCATCACAGTAGAAATCGACCATCAGGAAATGATGCTTACCAAAGATGAAGTGATTTCACTCACTCATCTGCAACACCTCGAATTTAAATCGATTGACGGCGAATACCTGACTTTGCTGTTCAACAGTAACTTCTATTGCATTTATGGCAATGACCATGAAGTGTCATGCAGCGGTTTCCTGTTCAACGGTTCTTCTCACCTGATCCGTTTTACCCTGAATGAAAAAGAACGTAAAGAGCTCGACACCATTACCGAAGCACTGGAAAACGAGTTTACCGTTTCCGACAGCCTGCAGGAGGAGATGCTACGCATCCTGCTGAAACGCTTCATCATTCAATGTACTCGTATTGCACGTCATCGCATGAATATCACCCGTGAAAAAGAATCCGGTTTCGAGATTGTCCGCCAATACTATAACTTGGTTGACGAGCATTATCGGACGAAAAAGCAGGTACAGGACTATGCCGACATGCTGCATAAATCTCCCAAGACACTATCGAACATCTTTTCAACCTGCAAACTGCCCTCGCCACTCCGGGTAATCCACGAACGGGTGGAAGCGGAAGCCAAACGCCTTTTGCTTTACAGCAACAAAAGTGCTAAAGAAATTGCCGATATTCTTGGATTTGAAGACCAGGCCTCTTTCAGCCGTTTCTTCAAAAATATGACCGGACAGAGTGCCGTACAATTCAGAAATACACAGGAAGGGAAAAATTGATAAGGTATACGGAAGTATTGCTATTTGGGGAGTATGGAGAATGAACGACCTTTGCAACATTAGATAAATCCATTAAAACCCCAACAAAATGAAAGAGAAATTTATCGCTTTACTGACCTTCACTTCAAGTCTGAAAAGTTTCGGTATTCAATTTATCCGTGTAGCCATTCTGGTAGTATTTGTATGGATAGGCGGATTGAAGTATTTCCATTATGAAGCCGACGGGATTGTCCCGTTTGTTGCCAACAGTCCTTTCATGAGTTTCTTCTATGCTAAAGGTGCGCCCGAATACAAAGAACACAAAAATGCGGAGGGTGCTTTCGTCCCGGAAAATCGAGCATGGCACGAAGCAAACCGTACCTATACTTTCTCCTACGGACTGGGAGCTCTTATTATGAGCATCGGCATACTGGTATTTCTAGGCATCTTTTTCCCAAAAGTGGGATTGGCAGGTGACGCCCTTGCCATTATCATGACGCTCGGAACACTTTCTTTTCTCGTCACTACCCCGGAAGTCTGGGTTCCCGACCTGGGAAGCGGAGAGTTCGGATTCCCGTTACTATCCGGTGCAGGACGATTGGTGATTAAAGATATTGTGATCTTAGCCAGTGCCGTAGTGTTACTATCCGACTCGTCACAACGAGTACTCAAAACACTTAAAAAAGACTAATGCTCCCCTTGCAGAAAGTGCTGACTTCTTGAGATTGCGGAACAAATCGTATTTTCAGACTGTTATATAGTCTCATACGAATCGTTAATAAAAAGAAGTTATGAAACAATATGATGCAATAATAATAGGATTCGGCAAGGCAGGAAAGACCCTGGCTGCCGAACTTTCCAACCGCGGATGGCAAGTTGCCATCGTGGAACGTTCCAACATGATGTATGGAGGAACCTGCCCTAACGTAGCCTGTATTCCCACCAAAACGTTGGTGCATGAAGCAGAGGTTTCCGCCTTGCTTTACCATGACGATTTTCCCAAACAGGCGAATATGTACAAACAAGCCATCAGTCGAAAGAACCGTCTCACCTCTTTTCTTAGAAATGATAATTACGAAAGACTAAACAAACGTCCTAATGTGACTATTTACACCGGGACGGGTTCTTTCGTATCTTCCAATACGATAAAAGTTGCGCTTCCGGAAGGAGACATCGAGCTGCAAAGTAAAGAGATATTTATCAATACAGGCTCTACTCCTATCATTCCGGCAATAGACGGCATTCAGCAAAGCCAACATGTATATACCAGTAGTACGCTTCTGGATTTAAACGTCCTTCCCCATCACTTGATTATCATAGGCGGAGGATATATAGGACTGGAATTTGCTTCTATGTATGCCGGATTTGGCAGTAAAGTGACGATACTCGAAGGAGGAAATAAATTTATGCCTCGTGAAGATCGGGATATTGCAAACAGCGTCAAAGAAGTAATGGATAAGAAAGGTATTGAAATCCATTTGAACGCGCGTGCACAGTCTATCCATGACACCAATGATGGAGTAACACTGACTTACTCGGACGTATCCGACGGCACTCCTTATTATGTGGATGGAGATGCCATTCTCATCGCAACGGGACGTAAACCGATGATTGAGGGATTAAACCTGTCAGCAGCAGGCGTAGGAGTCGATGCGCACGGAGCTATCATAGTAAACGATCAGTTACGTACCACTGTTCCCCATGTATGGGCAATGGGGGATGTAAAAGGCGGAGCACAATTCACCTATCTCTCTCTGGATGATTTCCGGATTATCCGCGATCAGCTTTTCGGTGACAAAAAACGTGATATCGGAGATCGTGATCCTGTTCAATATGCAGTGTTTATTGATCCGCCATTGGCACATATCGGAATCAGTGAAGAAGAAGCTCTGAAAAGGGGATATTCATTTAAGGTTTCCCGGTTGCCGGCATCTTCCGTTGTCCGTGCCCGTACATTGCGACAGACAGATGGTATGCTAAAAGCCATCATCAATAATCATAACGGGAAGATTATGGGCTGTACATTATTTTGTGCCGATGCTTCAGAAATCATCAATATCGTAGCTATGGCTATGAAAACGGGGCAAACGTCTACATTCTTACGCGATTTTATCTTCACGCATCCCAGCATGAGTGAGGGATTAAACCAATTGTTTGACGTATAAGATAAATAGGCTGTTTGCTTGCAAAAAACAGAAAAAATAACGTACTTCGTTCCATAATTGATTGAATACAGGAAAACTCCCTAATAAAAAGGAGGATTCCGCTAGCTATACGAAATTATGATAAGGAAAGTAGATTTAGAAGATGCAAAAGCAATTACAGCAATCTATAACGAGTACGTTATAAATAGTACGGCCACATTCGAAACCGAACCTGTTGCTGTTGAAGATATGCGTGAGCGCATAACACAGATTTCTGCTAACTTCCCTTATTTTGTTTATGAGATAGATAATGAAGTGGTAGGTTACTGTTATGCGCATCTGTGGAAAGAAAGAGCCGCATATCGATATACATTAGAAACAACGGTCTACTTATCTGCCAAACATATTGGAAAAGGTATCGGGCGACTACTCATGCAAAGACTCATAGAGGAGTGTCGAGAGAGTGGTTATCATGCGCTGATTGCCTGCATAACGGAAGGGAATGAACCCAGTTACGCTTTACATGCGAAACTGGGTTTTAAGCAAGTAGCCGGATATGAGCAAGTTGGGCGGAAATTTAATCGCTGGCTGGGAGTAGTGGATTATGAGTTGTTGCTCATTCCGTAGTTATAAACTATCATAAAAAAACACAGCTTCTAAATAGGATAAGCAGAGGCTGTATTTGGAGTAATCAGGGGCTCTGGATGAGAAAAACAGAGCCTCTAAATAAATGAATTTTATTCTTTTTCAACCTTCATAGAGTGAAATCTAACAGAAAGTGTTATCTTTGCAACCAAGTTAAACTATATACCTACCGCAATGAGAATTAGTAAGTAAGACAACACTTCTAAGTAAACATCACTTTTCTTATATGCTTTTTCTATTTCGTTAAGCATCACGAAATCCGTGTTGTTTAGCCAGTATTGTGTTTGTCGTTCCCCCCTATCCTGTGATTTTCCCTCACTCTATTTTCAACCTCAAACCCAATAGATCATTATGTCTATAAGTATTCAGCAAATCAGCTATATCCATCCGGATAAAGAAGTATTATTCAGTGATCTCAATTTCGCCATCAGTAAGGGGCAGAAACTGGGATTAGTCGGTAACAATGGGTGCGGTAAATCTACTTTGCTGCAAATTATTGCCGGACAACTTTCACCCTCTTCCGGTGTCATTGTCCGTCCGGACGACCTATATTATATCCCGCAACATTTCGGGCAATATGATTCATTGACTATCGCTCAAGCACTCCGGATAGAACGTAAGCAACAAGCCTTACATGCTATCCTGTCAGGAGATGCCTCAAACGAAAATTTCGTCATCCTGAATGATGACTGGAATATTGAAGAACGTTCCATTGCCGCTCTCGATTTATGGGGGCTAGGACAGTTTACTCTATCCTACCCGATGAATTTGCTTAGCGGCGGTGAAAAGACCCGTGTATTTCTGGCAGGGATGGACATTCATCACCCATCTGTCGTACTGATGGATGAACCGACCAATCATCTTGATTCTTCCGGCAGGCAACGTTTATACGACTGGGTAGAGAAATGTCGCTCCACGCTGTTAGTGGTGAGTCATGACCGCACTCTGCTTAATCTTCTCCCCGAAATATGCGAACTGGAAAAGCATCAAATCAATTATTATGGTGGAAATTATGAATTCTACAAAGAACAAAAAACGCTGATGCAGGAAGCATTGCAGCAACGTATCGAAGAAAAAGAGAAAGCACTGCGCATTGCCCGCAAAGTGGCACGCGAAACAGTCGAACGCAGGGACAAACAAAATGTGCGCGGAGAAAAGAATAATATTAAAAAGGGAGTTCCACGCATTGTGCTCAACGCGCTTCAAGGAAAATCGAAAAAGAGTACCAGTAAACTTAACAGCACCCATCAGGAGAAAGCCGAGAAGTTAACAAGCGAACGTAACCAACTTCGAAGTTCACTCTCCTCGACCGCTACACTAAAAACCGATTTTAATAGTTCCTCGCTCCACACCGGAAAGATATTGGTGACAGCAAAAGAGATTAACTTCGGTTATCATCCCAACTCAATCAACAGTCATATTCAGATGAATAATGAAGCAAATCTTGCTGATACTGGTAATCATTCCAGTCCAGACAGTAATGATATTCAGGATAATAGCGACTTCAAACAGCAACTTTGGCAAACACCCATCAGCTTCCAACTAAAGAGTGGGGACCGCCTCCGTATAGAAGGGGCCAACGGCAGTGGGAAAACAACTCTTTTGAAGCTAATCACCAGACAGCTTCAGCCACAAGAAGGAAACCTGACACGAATGGAATTCACCTATGTCTATCTGAATCAGGAATATTCTATCATCGACGACCGGAACAGTATCCTGGAACAGGCTTACGCTTTCAATAACCGGAACCTGCCGGAGCATGAAATAAAGATTATTCTAAACCGTTATTTATTCCCCGCTTCCGAATGGGATAAATCCTGTCGGAAACTTAGCGGTGGTGAGAAAATGCGCCTTGCTTTCTGCTGCCTGATGATTAGCAATAATACTCCCGATATGTTTATTCTGGATGAACCGACCAACAATCTGGATATACAGAGCATTGAAATCATCACTGCTACCATCAAGAGCTATACGGGTACTGTAATTGCAATCTCACACGACGATTATTTTATTCAGGAAATCGGTATCGAGCAACGTATTTTATTAAGCTAGCCTATTGATATTTTATCCGGTAAGTCTAAATATCAACCTAGTTTTTTTATAACTTCGCAGCGCGAAGAAAAGAATTGGAATAAAATGGAGCAGACAGTACAATCATGGTGGTTTATCTTTTATAAAGATCAACTGCTTCTTGAGAAAAAAGGGGATGGTAAGTATGCCGTCCCATGTGGAGAAAGTTCTCCTATCATTATTAAAGAAAAAACAACAGTACACAATATCACAACACTGGAAGGGAGAAACTGCAAAGCTTTCTCCCTCTCCTCTCCCATTGAAGAATCGGAGCAATGGGCAATGATAGGACTTCGTGCCTCTTATGATTATCTTCCTTTATCTCATTACCAGACTGCAGGAAAAGCGCATGAGATTCTGCATTGGGATAGAAACAGCCGTTTCTGTTCTGCCTGTGGCACGCCGATGGAACAGAAAGAGTCTATCATGAAACGTTGTCCGAAATGTGGTCGGGAGGTATATCCTTCCATATCCACAGCGATTCTTGTATTAGTGAGAAAGAAAGATTCACTGCTCTTAGTGCATGCCCGCAATTTTAAAGGAACATTCAACAGTCTCGTTGCCGGGTTTCTGGAAACCGGAGAAACATTAGAAGAATGTGTAGCACGTGAAGTGAAAGAAGAAACCGGACTGGACGTAAAGAATATCACTTATTTTGGTAACCAGCCCTGGCCTTATCCTAGCGGACTAATGGTCGGCTTCATTGCTGATTATGCCGGAGGGGAAATCAAGCTCCAAGATGAGGAGTTGAGTTCGGGAGACTTTTATACAAGAGATCATTTACCCGAACTACCCAGAAAACTTAGTCTTGCCCGAAAAATGATTGATTGGTGGATAGAGCATCCAAATGAGTAATTGAATATGGAAAATATCATCAAAGGAATCCGTCAGTATTATCCGGTATCTGATAACTCTCTGGAAGAACTCTTCAGCTATATGAAGAAGATGGAGCTTCCTAAAAAACATTTACTGATACAGGGCGGAGTATCAGACCGTCACGTCTACTTTATTGAAAAAGGATTTTGCCGGTCCTATTGTTTACGTGACGGCGAAGAAATCACTATCTGGTTTTCACGCGAAGGTGATATGACCTTTGCCATGAAAGATTTATATCACAACGAACCGGGATATGAATATGTAGAATTACTGGAAGATTGTGAATTATACGCCATACGTATTGAAGACTTAAACCAGATTTATGAAGCTAATATAGAAATTGCCAACTGGGGACGTGTCATTCACCAAGAATGTTTACTGTATATGGATATTCACCATATCAACCGTTTATATCTTCCGGCTAAAGAACGTTATGAACAACTTTTACGCGATCAACCCGACGTCATTCACCGTGCTCAATTGGGATATATAGCCTCTTTCCTTGGCATGACTCCCCAGCATCTTAGCCGTTTACGTTCCGAATCCTGATTCTTTTTAATCTATGTGAATTTATATATTGCAGAAAAACAGTACTTTTGTAGGCAAATACAAAAATAGATAAAGTATCGTGATTAACACATTAACCTCTTTACGCATTTTATTTGCCTTGATGGTATTCGGAGCACACTGTTATGTTCTGGATCCAAGTTTCGACGCTCACTTCTTTAAAGAGGGGTTTGTTGGAGTCAGCTTCTTTTTTATCCTTAGTGGCTTCATTATTGCCTATAACTATCAGAAAAAGCTATTAGAAAAGACCACCACTAAACGCACTTTCTGGATAGCACGTATTGCCCGCATTTATCCCCTACATCTACTTACACTATTGATTGCCGCATGTATAGGAGGATACGTTCAATATAGTGATACGATGGACTGGATCAAACACGTTGTCGCTTCCACTTTTCTACTGCAACCGTTCTTCCCTTCTGCAAATTATTTCTTCTCATTCAATAGCCCTTCGTGGAGTCTGGGTTGCGAACAGTTGTTTTATTTCTGTTTTCCTCTTATCATTCCTTTCTTAAACAGTAAACGGAATCTATGCATCACTCTTTTCGTCTGCCTGCTGGTCATGCTGATTGGTATGCATCTGACTCCTGAAGAACAAATTAAGGGATACTGGTATGTAAATCCAATCACCCGCCTGCCAGACTTTTTTGTAGGAGTTTTACTTTATCAGTTATACCAATCCATATACAATAAAAAGATTTCTTATTCCATCGGAACATTGTTAGAAGTAGGAGTGGTCGTTTTATTTTTCATTTTCTATTTTTGTGCCGCAGATATTCCTTTCGGGGGCACTTGCAAAAACCTGTGTTTAGCCAAATATCTTTGAGAGTCTGAATAAGAAGAACTTTACATCTATAACCCCATGTAGTTGTGCTCGAAACTGCTTGATCTTTGAATTAAGAGATTCAGCAGACGCATTGGTAGACCGATTGATGAAGTAGTTGAGAATCTCTCCCTGCCGTTCATAGATGGTTGCTGCAACAGTGTTGAAGTTTTCGTCTCCGAACTCTCCGACTTTTGCATACCATTGGGCGAGGCTTTTCTTCCCGCTTTCCCTTGTGGCGTTTTTGTTATTGAAAATCATGCGCAAAGAGTGCGAGATTGAATATGCGGTCTTCATATCAGGATAGAGTTCAAACAGCAGCCTTGCACGGATTTTCTGAGTCGCTGTCCATTTATCTGCCGATGTCATCAGCAAATAGCGTGAGCGCGTCAGGAGTTCACAGACGGTATCTCCGTTTGACAGCCTCACAGGCTCGTACTTCTCATTCTTGCGGTTAGGCTTCCGTCCTTGTTTTCCTTTCCGTTTGCCTCCATTCTTCTCAAGACGTCTCTTTCGTGCCTCGGCATTCTTCTTGTTACGGAGCTTGTGCTGCTCGCGCGCTTCCACTTCGGTACGTTGGGCCTCGCGCCTGTGCCTGATACGCACTTGCTGCATGGCATCGTAGCAGTCCTTCTGGACATGGAAGCGGTCGATGGTTATCGTGGCATACGGGAAGCACTGCTTTACTATGGAATGCATGCTCTCGGAGAAGTCCATCGTTACCTCCAGCACCTTAGCCCTCTCGTACCAAAGGATGCGCATCAACGCCTTTACGACATCCTCGACCTTTGTCCCCTTGATAATGGCCACGATAGCTCCCTTGCCGCCATGGGCAGCCTTGTTGGAGATTATTGTATAAAGTTCACCGTCAGAGAGCGCTGTCTCGTCAATGCTCAGTTGTGGCCCTATGTTCTTATAGAAGACAAGCCAGTCCTCCGCATGTGACAATTCTTTCCACGTGCGGTAACCGCTGAGGAAATCCTTGTAGGCACGTTCGAACTCGTCAGCCTTGATGTGATACGGTTTCTGGAGTGATCTGGCTGTAATCGGGGATGTATCCAAGGAATTCTTTTAAAAAAGCGGCAAACTCCTTAGTGTGCCGTGTTCCTTTTGCTGTCAACTCCCAATCTCTGCTATACGTCCTGCCCAAACCGTCCTTCCAACGGCGACGGCATACGTGCAGAACGGTACGGTGCTCGTTGAGAGGAAAGTGGTTGATGCATGATTCCGGGTAGAAACCGTTGGGAGACAGCTCTGTGTGACCATCCGGCTGAAGGTTCTTCTCGTGAAGA
Organism: Bacteroides celer; assembly: GCF_002632415.2. Taxonomy (NCBI): domain Bacteria; kingdom Pseudomonadati; phylum Bacteroidota; class Bacteroidia; order Bacteroidales; family Bacteroidaceae; genus Bacteroides; species Bacteroides celer. Next base: position 3,982,202 of record NZ_CP178209.1, read on the forward strand.
TACAGATGGAGAATCTTCTCCACGCCACGTTCTTCTTCCTTAACATCGGTAAGGTCAAAATATTCGTTGAACTCCGAAGGGAGTATGTAGCTTAATAGCTTTACTAATGGATTCTCTGACATTGCTATATGATTGCAAAACAAAGGTACTACAAAGATTTTTTATAGCAAAAAATAACAAACGAAAACACAGGTTTTTACACGTGCCCCAGATTTCGGTTACCGTTTTTTATGGAGAATGGTATTACTTGCAGGATTTGCCACTCTTAATGCCGCTTTCTTTCCCGCAGGAGATGTCCTGTTGCTGTTCGTTGTAGTCAGTCTCGTACTGTTTATCGTACGTAAGTGGAGCGACAAAGCTATTCTAATCACCGCCATCTTGTTTTCATTGCAACCGATTGAATGGTTCCATTACATAATGAGTCTTTTCAATCCTGCCTATACCCTACCCGATTTGAATGTCGGAGCAATGTATGCTGAAGTAGCAGATTACACCAAAGCCGGAAACTTCTGGGATTTTCTGATAGGCAATATCACTCTGGGACAGAAAGCAAGTCTGTTCTGGGCTATCGGTGCGGGACGCTTTTTGCAAACTGCCGGACTATTCCTGTTTGGCTTGTATATCGGACGCAAAGAATTGTTTGTAGCTACCGAATCTCATCTGAAATTCTGGACGAAAGCTCTCATTATCACAGCTATCAGTTTCGCACCATTATATTCTTTAAAAGAACAGATCATGCAAAGTGACAGCAGCCTGATTCAACAAACAATAGGTACTGCTTTTGATATGTGGCAGAAGTTTGCATTCACGATTGTACTTGTTTCTTCTTTCATGTTGCTTTATCAGAAGGATAAATTCAAGAAAGCCGTATCCAACCTACGATTCTACGGAAAAATGAGTTTGACCAACTATATTTCCCAATCTATTTTAGGAGCTATTATCTATTTCCCATTCGGGCTTTATCTTGCTCCTTACTGTGGATATACTCTTAGCTTGATTATAGGTATCGTTCTTTTCCTGTTACAGGTTAAGTTCTGCAAATGGTGGCTGTCTAGCCATAAACAAGGACCATTGGAAACAATATGGCATAAATGGACTTGGATAGGAACCAAGAAATAACAGGAAGAAAAGCAGGCCACGAAATACACACAACTACAAACGAACAACTTACGAATATGAAACTGAACGTATCACTCTAAAGCATCAACAACACATGCGTATATCCGCAGCCTGCCTGTTGAAATTGAGATGATGCCAATACAACAAGATTCTCGCAAGAAGGATTTGCAAGTGGACTTAAAGAATGCAAAGGAAATGAAAGAACTGTACCAAGAGAGGGAAAATGCCCGAAAATAGGCAGAATCAGGGCCATGTACAGAGAAAAAAGAAGCACCTCCACAATCTTCAAAAGATTATAGAGGCGCTATTTTATTATTTATCTTTTTATGATCTATATCTGAAATTTCAGAAGAGACAAAATCAGATACCCAATGATTTTTTCACTGCTTCAATCTTTTCCATGGCGGCAGATTCGGCAGAAGCATAACAGTTGCGGCATCCCATTTCACCCTGAACTTCCATATAGAACTTAATCTTCGGTTCTGTACCTGAAGGACGAACAGAAACTTTGCTACCGTCTTCTGTGAAATATTGAAGAACGTTAGATGGTTCCGGCATATCAATGGCAGTTACGTTACCCTTATCATCTGTCTGTTTCAGCGTCTTATAATCTTTGCTTAAGATCACCTTAGAGCCACCCAATTCTTTCGGAGGATTAGCACGGAAGTTTTCCATCATTGCTTTGATTTCTTCAGCACCGCTCTTACCCGGTTTCACTACGTTTACGGTAAACTCTTTAGAGAATCCATATTCTACGTAGATATCAAGCAACAACTGATACAAAGATTTGCCATTATCTTTTGCCCATGCGGCAACTTCAGCAATCAGACAGCAAGCAGATACAGCATCTTTATCACGAACAAAATCTTCAGCAAGGAATCCATAGCTTTCTTCGCCACCACCGATATATTTCTGTTTGCCTTCACGCAGACGAATTTCACGGGCAATCCATTTAAATCCAGTATAGCAGTCAAGCATTTCGATGTTATTCTTATCTGCGATTTTCTTGATAAGTTCGGTAGTAACGATTGTCTTCACACAGAACTCATTACCTTTAATCTTACCCAGTTGTTTGTATTGAGTCAGAATATAATAAAGGTACATCATACAGGTCTGGTTACCGTTAATCAGTACCCATTCGCCCTTGTCATCCTTACAAGCGATACCCACACGGTCAGCATCCGGATCGGAAGCCATTACGAGTTCAGCATCAATTTCTTTAGCAAGGTTTACAGCCATAGAAAGAGCTTCCGCATTTTCAGGATTCGGAGATACGACAGTCGGGAAGTTACCGTCCTTAACCATTTGTTCGGGAACAGTGAATACGTTTTCGAATCCCCACATCTTCAATGCACGCGGAATCAACATCATACCTGTACCGTGAATCGGAGTATAGACAATCTTCATATCTTTGTGACGGGCGATAGCTGCCGGATCAATAGAAACGGTTTTCACCATGTCCAGATAAATTTTATCAATGTCTTCGCCGATAATCTGAATCAAATCAGGATTTCCCTGGAATTTAATGTCAGCAGCGGAAGCAATGGCATTTACTTCGTCGATGATGCCTTTATCGTGTGGAGCCAATACCTGTGCACCATCGTCCCAATATGCCTTGTAACCGTTGTATTCCTTCGGATTGTGAGAAGCAGTCAGAATGATACCGCTCTGGCAACCGAGGTGACGGATAGCAAAAGACATTTCCGGAGTCGGACGCATATCGTCAAACAGATATACTTTAATACCATTGGCAGAGAAAATATTAGCAGATGTCTCTGCAAACAAGCGGCTGTTGTTACGGCAGTCATGACCGACTACTACAGAAATTTGTGGCAGGTCTTTGAAGTTCTTCTTCAGATAGTTGGAAAGTCCTTGAGTGGCAGCACCTACCGTATAGATATTCATACGATTGCTACCTACTCCCATGATACCACGCAAACCACCAGTACCAAATTCAAGGTCTTTGTAGAAAGCTTCAATAAGTTCGGTTTTATCATCGTTTTCCAACATGCGTTTCACTTCAGCCTGGGTTTCAGCATCATAAGCCGGGGTTAGCCATTTTTCGGCTTTTTCAGTGACCTGTTTAATAAGTTCCTGATTTTCCATTTCGATTGTTATTTATTGGTTAATGAATTATCTATTATCAATTTCTTGAGCACACAAATGTAAAATAATAAGTTTATAAATCCTAGGTATTCAATTAAAAATTAGAAATTAAAAATTAAAAACCGGAGATTAAAAGTAAATAGCCATCCCACAGCAACAACTTGTCAACCCATTTTAATCTTTCATTTTTAATCTTTCATTTTCAATTCTTATTTTACCAAATATCTATCGCCAGTCTGTTTGACATATTCCTGCAAGAATTCTTTCGGATATCCGGGACGGATCACACCGGCAGGTTGTCCGATAGAATTACGTTCAAACTTACCATCTTTAACACGCTTCACTACTCCATCATTGTACTTCACAATCAAGAATGTACCCAATTGTTTCCAAGTATCGAAAGTGCTCTGTGCAGTCATGTTTGTATAATTTGTCAGGAAATCAACTGCTGCGTTCTTATCTTTAGCCAATAGTTTGGCAGCCATCTCTTCAATGCCTTCCTGTGCATCGTTGAAAGTGGTTTCCATTTCTTTCTGTGCTTCCCGTACATCACCGATCATCAAATTATAACGCGGATAAACCATATTAGACACCCAGTTGAAAATCCAGAAAGCTGAATTCCAGGAGAATGTAATGTAATCGGCTCCATCCACACGGGTATAGCATACCGGAACTTTCGTTGCACAACAATACACCGGAGTAAATACCGCCATATTAGCATCATCCACGCCAAACCAGAGTACACCACCTATCGGGTCTGGTTTATGAGCACGCATTTGTGCAACAAATACAAATCCGCTTTGTTGAGTGGAAATGGGACGTTCGTTGAAATATTCCTTATCGTCTACTTTAAAGTTCAAAGGAGAAAGGCGATAAGGTGTCTTATAAGGACCTGCTCCAAAATCATTGGAAATATCGAGAGGCGTACCTTCATAGTGGTCGCGCATCATATCTTTTACATCCTGTACAGACAGTTTATGTTTCGGTTTCACGAAAAGAGGCATTGGAGTATCAGTCTTTCCCTCAATATAAGGAAGATACTCTTTTCCATTATCCGTGAACTTATTAAAATAGCTCCACACACGTGCCTCACAGAAACGACGGGCACCAAAATCAAGAGGCGCATAAGCTAACGAAAAGCTAAAATCTTTATTTACTCCATTAAAATATCCCTTCTCACGAGCGAAAGAAACGACATCCGGAGAGTACATACAGTTCTCCTTGTCATTCATATCAAACTGGTGGATACGTGACTGATTGGCATGAGCCGAGATACAATCATCGGGTACACGTACAGCTACCCAAACAGCTCCACGAATTCCAGCCCCCTTACCAATCATTTCCATGATCCATATTTCGTTCGGATCAGCAATAGTAAAGGATTCTCCTTCGCTATAATAACCATATTGCTGTACTAAATCGGTCATGATTTTAATTGCTTCACGGGCAGTGCGCGAACGTTGCAAACCAATATAAATCAGACTTCCGTAATCAATAATCCCTGTAGAATCCGCCAGTTCCGGACGCCCGCCGAAAGTCGTTTCACCAATCGTAACCTGATATTCATTCATATTACCAACTACATTGTAAGTCTGACGTGCCTGTTCTATTTCTCCCAGATACTTGCCGGTATCCCATTCATACACTTTCAACATCGTTCCCTTCGGGTAGGTAGCAGCCGGATAATGATAAAGTTCTCCGAACAGGCCATACGAGTCGGCAGAATAGGAAACGATTGTCGAGCCATCGGCAGACGCATTCTTTCCGACAATCAGGTTAGTGCAAGCGAAAGTGTTCGCCACAGCCGCCATAAATACAGCAGCACAAAAAATAATTCTTTTCTTCATAAATATATGATTCACTTTTAATAATTTACCAAACAAAACTTTCACGAGCTACCGTTTCATTTCCGCAACCATCGGTCACTGTAAACTCGATCGTATGCTTTCCGCCCTTCTTCACGTGTTTCGGATCAAGTACACATTCCCAGTACGATTTCACCATATTGGGGCGTCCGAAAAGTGCATACTTACCGTCAATCGTCCCGCGATAGGAAGCAATTCCCGTCCCCTGATCTTTCAGCCGATAGACAATCTTTCCGTTTCTTCCCCACTGGTTCTTATTAACAGGAATAATCTCCGGCGGAATGGTGTCGATGGCAACAGTATAAGTTCCTAACTCCTTGATGGCAGCTTTCATATATCCGTCTTCATACTTTCCGCCTACGCTGTACTTTCCTCCCTTCGGAGTGATGCGGGCCACATAATATTTGGTCGTATCGGCAACCGGCTTTCTACGCAATCCGATACGAAGTTCGCAAGCTGCATGCAATGGAACCGTCTTATCATTCAGTTGATAAGTAAAAGCAACGGCACCACTATCCGCCTTCATCTGATAATTGAGGGGGACATCGTCATACAACATTCCTTTCGGAATAACCAGGCTCAATCCCGGCTCTTGCAAATAATTAGTCTTATTCCAGATGAAATAATATTTCTCCCGATGATTCAACGGTTCAATCGGCTGCTTCCGGCCCCGCACGGTAAAACGATAGTTGGAAGTGTTTCCGAAAGCATCTTTCAATGTATATAAGAAGTGATAATCCCGTTCCTCGTCAATCGTCACCAGACCACGATGATCATTCGACGCTTTCAGCAGACGCAACGTATTTCCCGGATCAATAAAAGATTTCATATATTGTCCATACGTCCAAGAGTTAATCATCCGGTTCTCTTCTTGCGAGAAACGATCTACGGTACTGCGAAATATTTCATTCCCATCTACCGTGAGCACAACAGAATAAACTCCGTAATGGTTACTTACGCCATCCATGTAATCATATGCCTTGATACCCAGCCCTATCACTCCCCATGCTTCCACAGGACGTTCGCTATTGGGAAGAATCGTTTTATTCTCCTGTTTTCCATCCACCACTCCTTTGCCCGGTTGCGGGAAAAAGAGGATGCCATCAGCTTTCGGAGCACGTGTATCTTTTATTTTCGACTGGAAGAAAGGCATAGGGTCAATATAATCCCCCGATTCCGTTTCAAACACATCCAGATGAAGATGTGGGCCGAACGAATATCCGGTATTGCCGCTCCATGCAATCTGTTGACCTCCTTTTACCGGATATTCTCCCGGTTCAGGCACAATCTCCACTTCCCAGTTCTCTTCTTCATATTGAAGTTTCTCCACCCTTTCGGCAATGGGAGAAACAAAACCGCTCAAATGGCGGTTGATAGTTGAATAACCATTATGATAGCAGACATCAAGTACATACCCCGATCCATTCGTTACGCGAATACGCGAAATATAACCATCAGCGAGAGCAAGAACGGGTTTACCGATCACTCCGCCTGTTTTAAAATCCAGCCCGCCATGGAAGTGATTGGAGCGGATTTCTCCAAAGTTTCCACTCAATGTAAGAGGAAAGTCAAAAGGAGGCACAAAGGTTGCTTGCTTTTTCTCTTGTCCATACCCTCCGATGCAGCAAGCCAGCATCAAAGCAGTGATATATCGTCTCATCATTCCATTCACTTTTTTACTCCCGCAAATGTACACTATTCCCACTAAACTATGAAATATCTGGGAGGAATGATGGTCTTAGATTCTAGTTAATATTTCTTTTAAATGTTATATTCATTGCAAATCAGTAGTCATTATGTTATTAATATTAGTACTTTTGTGGCTGTTTTTTAATTATAATTAAAAGTTAGAAACTCAATGAGAATGTATGTAAAAGTAATGGCAGCGGTCATTGCATGTATATTGCTGAGTGGAGAAACGCTCTCGGCATTTGCAACTACCCCCGCTACAGAAAATCTGAGTTGGTTTAAAAAGAAAAAGAAGAAACCAGAAGAGAAAGAAGAGAAGAGTAAAAGCGACTACGAAAAATTAGTGGAAGACAGTAAAACAACGAAAGGAATGTTTGCTGTACACCAAAAAAAGAATGACTATTATTTTGAAATTCCCACCTCACTTTTGGGACGTGATTTATTAGTTGTCAACAAACTGCAACGAGTTCCTGCCGAACTTAATGATGCAGGTGTAAACCGTGGAGTAAACTACGAGAATCAGATGGTTTGCATGGAATGGGATAAAGCTACGGGCAAATTAATGCTACGACAACAACGCCCATTACCTCTGGCCCCCCAAACGGATGCCATCTTCCGTTCGGTAAAGGATAATTTTATCTCTCCATTGATTGCCGCATTCAAAATTGAAGCAATTAATGCAGATTCTACTGCATTAGTAATCAAGGTGAATGATATTTATGACGGTACTGAAACCAGTATTAATAATGTATTTACTAATATCAATCTGGGTACTTCGGCTATCAAAAATTTATCCCGTATTTTATCCATCAAATCCTTTTCAAACAATGTCGTGGCAACTTCCGAATTGACTACCAGAGTTACAGAAGGAACTACCACTGTTTATGTGACGGTGGAAGTCAGTTCTTCTATTCTCTTGTTGCCTGAAAAGCCGATGATGGGACGATTCGACAATCAGAAAGTCGGTTATTTCACTAATCCGTTATTAAGTTTTAGTGATGCACAACAAGGTACGGATAAAACACAATATATCACTCGCTGGCGCATGGAACCCAAACCGGAAGACCGGGAGGCTTATCTGAAAGGACAGCTTGTGGAGCCTGCCAAACCAATCGTATTCTACATTGATAATTCAACACCTTACCAATGGCGTACGTACATTAAAAAAGGTATCGAGGACTGGCAGATTGCTTTCGAAAAAGCAGGTTTCAAGAACGCGATTATCGCCAAGGAAATCACAGACAGTATGCATATAGACATGGACGATGTCAATTACTCCGTACTGACTTACGCTGCTTCAGAAAAGAAAAATGCAATGGGACCTTCCCTGTTAGACCCACGTTCCGGAGAAATTCTGGAAGCTGATATTATGTGGTGGCACAATGTGCTTTCTATGGTACGCGAATGGATCACTGTGCAGACTGGAACTGTGTGTCCGGAAGCACGCAATGTGCAATTACCCGATGCTTTAATGGGAGATGCCATCCGGTTCGTTGCTTGCCATGAGGTAGGCCACTCATTGGGACTCCGTCACAATATGATGGGTTCATGGGCTTTCCCGACGGATTCGTTACGTTCCGAAGCATTTACTTCCAGAATGAATTCTACCGCTTCATCTATCATGGATTATGCACGATTCAATTATATTGCACAGCTTGGAGATGGGGTAAAAGTTCTTTCTCCGCATATCGGTCCTTATGATATGTTTGCTATCGAATATGGTTATCGTTGGTACGGAAAGAATACTCCGGAAGAAGAAAAGGATATTTTATTCGATTTCTTGAGTAAGCATACCGATCGTCTTTATAAGTATAGTGAAGCGCAGGATGTACGTGACGCAGTAGATCCACGCGCACAGAACGAAGACCTGGGTGATGATCCGGTCCGTTCTTCTTTATATGGCATCGAAAACCTGAAACGTATCGTTCCACAAATTCTTCAATGGACTACCACCGGAGAAAAAGGACAAACTTACGAAGAAGCGTCGCGTCTCTACTATGCAGTTATCAACCAGTGGAACAGCTACTTATATCATGTACTTGCCAACATCGGCGGTATATATATTGAAAATACAATTGTAGGAGACGGTGTCAAGACTTATACATTCGTTGAGAAAGAGAAACAAGAAGCTTCATTGAAATTCTTGATGGATGAAGTATTGACCTATCCTAAATGGCTGTTTGACACGGAAGTAGGACAATATACCTATCTGCTCCGCAACACTCCAATCGGAAAACAGGAGAATGCTCCTACGCAAATCTTAAAGAACGCCCAAGCCTATATCCTTTGGGATTTACTAGGCAACACTCGTTTGATGCGTATGATAGAGAATGAATCTGTCAACGGAAAGAAAGCATTTACAGTAGTGGAGCTTATGGACGGACTTCATAAAAACATTTTCGGTATTACCGAACGTGGTGGCATCCCCAATGTTATGGAACGTTCTTTGCAGAAAAACTTCCTCGATGCATTACTTACAGCAGCCGCAGAACCCGAAGCTGTAAAAATCAACAAGAAGATTGCAAGCGAGCATTTCCTGCTTGACCATGCTACTCCTTTCTGTAGTTGTTATGCCGCCGAACAACGGGCACTTCGTCAGGAAGACCGAATGGGTGCTCCACGTGTGCTCAACTTCTACGGCAGTCAGCTCAACCGTATTTCTGATGCTATCTCGGTGAAACGCGGAGAGTTATTACGTATCAAGAAATTGTTGCAAAACCGCCTCGGCACTTCTGATACTGCTGCACGCTATCATTATGAAGACATGATCCTACGTATTAATACAGCTTTGGGAATCAAATAAAACAAAATCAATCACTTTAATTATCTATATTGATGAGAAAAAAATACTTATACGTTCTTATATGTTTTCTTGTTAGCACGTTGGCTACAGCCAACGCTGTTAACCGCACAATCACCGGAGTCGTTATATCCGGTGAAGACAATGAACCTCTAATCGGTGCTTCTGTATATGTTAATGCAGACGATTTGAAAAAAGCTGGAGTATCACAGACTTCTCTAGGTACTATCACTGATATGGATGGCAAATTCTCCATTTCCATTCCGGAAAAGGTGACCAGACTACATTGTAGTTATATAGGTTTTGAAGAACAAAATATCGTGTTGCAAGCTGGAAAAGATACTTATCGTATTGTCCTTCAAGCTTCATCACACACACTAGGAGACGTAGTAGTAACTGGTTATCAAGAACTGGAACGTCGTAAACTGACTGCTGCTATTGCTAAAGTAGACGTTACAGACGGAATGGTAGGCGCAGCAAAAAGTATCGACCAGGCATTAGCCGGACAAGTTGCGGGGGTAGCCGTTACGACAACTTCCGGCGCACCGGGAGCTCCTGCACGTATTCGTATTCGTGGTACAGCTTCATTGAATGGAACACAAGACCCGTTATGGGTATTGGATGGAATACCTTTGGAGGGGACTGATATTCCTGAAATCAACAAAGACAACGATAATGACATCGTAAATATGTCGCAATCTTCTATCGCAGGGTTGAGTCCAAACGACATTGAAAGCATTACGATATTAAAAGATGCAGCTGCTACTGCCATCTATGGCGCACGTGCTGCAAATGGCGTAATTGTGGTAACAACCAAAAGAGGAAAAACTGGAAAACCTGTTATTAACTTCAATACTAAATTGACTTACACCCCTAACCTCAACACTTCACGACTCAACTTACTAAACTCGGAAGAGAAAGTCGATTTGGAACTTCAATTATTGAAAGAAGCACGATTTGACATATTATGGGGGGTAACAGATCCGATAGCAGTATTTCCTGAAAAAGGAAAAGTTGCCGCGATCATGAAGCAATATAACTTAATAGACATCTATAAAGAACAGGGCTGGAACGGACTGACACCTGAAGCCCAAAATGCTATAAACAAACTGAAAACAATCAATACAGACTGGAATGATATATTATTCAGAGATGCTTTCACACAAGAATATAACTTTAGCATTTCCGGTGGTAGCGAAAAGGTTACTTATTACAATTCCCTCGGTTATGTAAAAGAAAACGGAAATGTACCTGGTGTAAGCATGAGTCGTTTTAACCTGACCAGTAAAACCTCTTATCAAGTCAACAAAATGTTAAAAATTGGAATGTCTATTTTTGCCAACAGACGCAAGAATAACACATTTATGACTGACACTTACGGACTCATCAACCCAGTATATTATTCACGTATCGCTAATCCTTACTTTGATCCATTTGACGAACAAGGAAACTACCTTTACGATTACGACGTAGTCAAAAGTAGTGAAACAGATGAAAAGCAAGGCTTTAATATATTCGAAGAACGAGCAAACACAAATAAAGAATCTGTCACCACAGCCATCAATTCTATCTTTGACGTTCAACTACGTTTTAACGATCAGTGGAAAGTTTATTCACAGATTGGTGTGCAATGGGATCAATTGTCTCAAGAAGAATATGCCGGGATAAACTCATATAATATCAGGAATATACGTGAAAACAATAAATATTGGAAAAATGGCGTACAAACCTATCTTATACCGAAAGGAGGTATGCTTAAAACAACTAATAGCACAACCTCACAACTCACATGGAAAATCCAGGGAGAATACAAAAATACATTCGGTGATATACATGATATACAAATAATGGCCGGCTCGGAAATCCGTAAAAACTGGGTAGACAATCAAGCCTCAACCGGATACGGATATGATCCCAAGAAACTGACATTCCAAAATCTCATATTTAAAGATGAAACACAGGCTAATGATTGGAATCTAAAAACCAAGTCATACAAGGAAAACGCTTTTGCTTCTTTCTTTGCCAATGGTTCATATACTTTAATGAATCGTTATACATTGGGAGGAAGTGTACGCATGGATGGTTCTGATTTATTCGGAGTAGATAAGAAATATCGTTTCTTGCCAATCTATTCGGTAAGTGGCTTATGGCGTTTATCTAATGAATCGTTCATTAGACAATACAAATGGATCGATAATTTAGCCCTTCGTCTTTCTTATGGCTTACAAGGAAATATTGATAAGGGAACCTCTCCATTCCTAGTCGGAAAATATGATAATGTGAGCATTTTACCTGGCTACAGTGAAGAAAACATTATTATCAATAGTGCTCCCAACAGTAAATTACGCTGGGAAAAAACAGCATCTTACAATCTAGGAATAGATTTTTCTGTACTCAATCAAGCCATCAATCTTAGTGTAGATTACTACTATAGAAAAGGAACAGACTTAATTGGTTCTAAAGCATTAGCTTTGGAAAATGGATTCACTAATATGTCTATAAACTGGGCTAGTATGGAAAACAAAGGTGTCGAAATAAACCTGCAAACCCGTAATATCACCACTAAAGACTTCTCTTGGTACACAACTTTCAACTTCGCATATAACCAAAATAAAGTACTAAAAGTACTTACAGATAAAAACCAAGTGACTCCTAGCTTGGAAGGATACCCCGTAGGTGCAATCTTTGCATTGAAAACCAAAGGTATAAACCCCGAGACTGGACAAATCTATCTTGAGAATAAAGAGGGGAAAGCTGTCACTGTAGAAGAATTATTCAGAATGACATCGAATGAAGACGGACTTGGCACTTACCAAATAGGGCCGAATAGTGAAGAACAAAGAGATTTCTACAGTTATATCGGAACGTCAGATGCTCCCTATACGGGCGGTTTTCTAAATACGTTCAATTACCGCAATTGGGAACTGAATTTGAATTTTTCTTATAATTTTGGAGCACACGTAAAAACAACTCCAAGTTATAATGTATCTGACTTAGATCCAGGACGCAATATGAATAGAGACATACTGGATAGATGGACACCGGAAAATAAAACAGGAAAATTCCCTGCATTAGCAACATACAACTACAATCCGGCTGACTACTACTTGTTCAGTACTCGAAATGATATTTACAGGTCATTGGATATCTGGGTGAAGAAGTTAAGCTTCGTACGTTTACAAAATATACGTCTTGCTTACCGGGTTCCATCCGAATGGCTACATAAACTAAGTATCGGAGGAGCAACTGTAGGCTTAGAAGCTCGTAACCTATTTGTTATCAGTTCAAACTACGATAATTATATGGATCCGGAATCAATGGGTAACCTATACTCTACTCCAGTTCCTAAATCTATTACATTCAACCTGAGTCTTAACTTTTAAAAAAAATAGATTATGACAAAGAAAATATATTATATATTCACATTAATAGGAAGCCTACTATTATCTTCCTGTGATAGTTATTTGGACATACAACCAGTAGGCCAAGTAATTCCTAATACATTGGCTGAATACAGAGCTTTATTCACAACAGCTTACAATACTGTACTCAATGACAGAGGAATATGCGAAATCAGGACAGATATCGCAACCATATTACAGTCTGACGCCACTTCAAAAAATGCTTTAGGAGATGTTGAGAAATGGAATGATGTTAATCCGAATGCAAGTACGAGACAATTTGGCTGGGCGGCCTATTATACCAATATCTATTATGCTAACGCAATCATTGATAAAAGAGATGAAATATCAGAAGGAAGCCAAGAAGATATTAATCAATTAGTTGGAGAAGCTTACCTTATGAGAGCATATATGCATTTTATATTGGTTAATCTTTATGGACAGCCCTATACAGCTGCCGGAGCATTAGAAACCAAGGCGATTCCTCTAAAACTCAATACTGATTTAGAAGAAATACCATCACGAAACACTGTAAAGGAAATATATACCTCTATATTGTCTGATATAGAAACAGCACGGAAGCTGATTAACAAAAAAGAATGGGAAGTTCAATATTCATACCGTTTTTCAACATTGTCAGTAGACGCAATGGAGTCACGGGTATATTTATATATGGGTGAATGGGCCAAATCTTATGAAGCTTCGGAACGTGTATTAGCTGGAAAATCGACATTAGTGAACTTGAATGATGAAGGAGACAAACTTCCTAATGAATTTACATCCATAGAAATGATCACTGCCTATGAGGTTTTCCCGAATAGCGATTATGCCGGATCACTCCTACTTTACCCTTCATTTTTGCAAGAATATGAGGAAGGAAAAGATCTACGCCCAAACAAGTACTATAAAGTAAATCAAAATGGGAATTATACTTCCAGCAAAAGTGGTGAATCTAAGTTCAAATGTACTTTCCGTACCGGAGAACTTTATCTAAATTCAGCCGAAGCTGCTGCACATTTAAACAAATTACCAGAAGCACGTACCCGGCTCTTGAAACTAATAGAGAATCGTTATACATCAGAAGGCTATGAGCAGAAAAAGAATGAAATAAATGCGATGAGCCAAGAAAAGCTAATCACAGAAATTCTGAAAGAACGTGCTCGTGAGCTTGCTTTTGAAGGACATCGCTGGTTTGATTTACGCCGAACTACCCGGCAGGAAATCAAAAAAGTAATTGAAGACGTAACCTACACACTTGTACAAGATGATTCCCGTTACACATTGCGTATTCCACAAGATGCAATTGATGCTAATCCAGGACTTTTAAACTAATAACAGGCATCCTTCATAGAAACTGTCTGACAATAGACTAAAAGAAGCTCTCCTTACCTAAAACGTAAGGGGAGTTTTTTTTAGTCTATCTACTAACCACTTCACATTCTATCTACATATCTCATTCATCGCAAAATCTTTATCCCTCAAATATATTGTTCTTTAACAAGAAATCCATATCTTTGTAGCGACTTATTACGATTAATAACGTAGAAGCGTTTAGAATATTATCTCTATTCAGAATCTGGTAAATTCTTAAATTGGGGAGATAATGGCAACTAAGCGTTCACGTCTTTGTTATATACAAGGGCGTGGACTCTGTTGTTCATTTCCCAATAGGTTTACCAGAACCTTGAATAGAATGAACTAACGACGTCCACGTATTCTATGCTAATATCCTAATCTCTTATTCCGTTTAACAATAAATTAACTTCTCGTTCTTTTTCCTTTCTATAACTTCTCGTTCTTCATAATATTTGTATGTATTTTGATCATATGGTACTTTCTTCCTGACTAATGCCACTATGATTCTTATGAGTTTGTTCTTGACATTATTTAAAGCCACTTGAGGCTTCTTTCCCTTACTAATCAGTCTTTGATAGTAATCTCTAATTTCGGGATTATATATTTTGGCTATATGAGCTGCTTGTCCTAATAATGATTTAATAAGTTTATTGGCGAAATGGCTTGTATGAGCAGGTGTATTTACACTCGTTCCGGATTGTTTACCAAAGGGGGCAACTCCATAATAGCATGCAATCTTTCTTGGGTCATATCCGAATTTTTTGAAGTTGTTTGTGTAGACCAACATACAGGTTGCGTTTTGCCTGGCTACGCCTTTTATTGAGGTTATAATAGCATAATTTTCTTTCAGTTCCTCATCCGCCTCTATTATGCTATCAATGGCCTTATCGCATTCGGCAATTGTTTTGTTTATCTCCGCAATAAGGTGTTTGCTCTTGCGGTTGATGAAGGATATTGCTTTTGACTTGTTTGATTGTGATTTGTCCTCTTTTCGTAATTCCATTGCCACTCTTTGCCCAACTAGCTTATGCCTATAGAGGAAAATCTCCCTTAGTTGCGCAAGGGATTCATTCAATGGTTCAAAGGGTACAACCTTGTCCTGTTGCCTCCATGCGTATTCAGCAATGATTGCTGAGTCCGCCTTATCGTTTTTCACACGCTGGATACCACTGCTATGTTTTATGGCGTAAGCGTTCTCAATCCATATGTCATAGCCTTTTCCGTAAAGCCATTTGCTCAGTCCTATACTACATGAACCTGTGTCTTCTCCACAGAATAGCCATTCCTCAGCAATTGTATTCCAAGCGTTTGTTTTAACCCAATTACATAACTTGCGGTAGCCCGTAGTGTTATTTGGGAAACACCCATACTCACGGGAGCCTATTTCGTTCATTCCACATGCGAGAATTATCGTCGCGTCAAGTTTCTCCTTTGAAAAATCAATTCCAATAAATAATTTTTTCATATTTTTGCTGTACTTTTCTAAGACTGGTAAAAGCTGTTTGAACTCTAAACTCTAAATAGGCTCGCAACCTTGATATTCTATCGGAGCTTTGCAGCTTGGCGGAGAGAGGCCGTTACGTGGGCTAGCCTCAAGTGCTTTCTCTTTTATGGTGTCCTCTTCCCGCCTATCAGTCTTTATCTTAATACAACAAAGATAATAAGACTGATATTTTCCTGATAAGATGCGGAGGTAATTATTCGTCTCGCTTGACTTTTTTAAAATAAATTTCCGACCTCTTATCTATTAACTGCAAACTTAGAGCTTCTCTTGTATATAATGGTATCCGGACGCTTACCACACAAACAATAAGAAAAATGAGCAACACTATTACAAAGTTCTTTGCTTCTTTTTTAGCTTATGGGGTAGCTAATAAGAAAAAGCGTTTTTCGGCAATTGGCCGTTTCTCCGAAGGATTGGCTCCCGTTAAAGGAAAAATCCAATGGGGATACATCAATAAAGGATATGACGTTGTCATCCCTCTAATGTATGAACGGGCTTTCTCTTTTAAAGAAGGATTAGGGATGGTAGTACTCAATTCCCAATACGGATTCATCGACCATACCGGACAGATACGGATTCCGTTTAAGTACGCAGCCGCTCACTCGTTTGAGCAAGAATGCGCACGGGTATGCCACGATGGATAATGGGGACTGATTGACAGACAAGGAAACTACATTCTTCCACCGACTTACAGTCAAATAGAACAATTCGCGGAAGGATTAGCCCTCGTCTCGCTACACAACAAAGTAGGATTCATTAATAAGAAAGGAGAAGTTGTCATTCCCTTGAAATATGATAATGGATGCTCTTTCTCTGAAGGATTGGCTGCTGTCTGTATTGAAAGCCAGTCGTCCAAGTGGGGGTATATAAACAAAGACAACCAAGAAGTACTTCCTTTTAAGTACGATATTGCAGAACCCTTTTATAACAACATAGCTCGAGTGGGTCTCTATGGAAAAAACATGAAAATCAACAAGCAGGGCAGTGAATGTCTATAAAATAACCACTCTACGCATTTATTCATCTCAACACGCGAGGCATTCTGTTCTAAAACATCCCCTTACGAATAACAACGTAAGGGGATTTTTCGTACATTCGAACATGTTAAATCTTTAATACGTAACATTATGATTATCGGAGTACCAAAGGAAATCAAAAACAATGAGAACCGTGTTGGCATGACACCTTCGGGGGTGGCCGAAGTGGTAAAACAAGGGCATCGGGTATTTATCCAACATACAGCGGGAATAAATAGCGGTTTTCCGGATGAAGCATATCAAGCTGTCGGCGCGCATATCCTGCCAACAATAGAAGACATTTACGCCACTGCCGAGATGATCGTAAAGGTGAAAGAACCGATAGTCACCGAATATAACTTAATTAGAAAAGGACAGTTACTATTCACTTATTTCCATTTTGCTTCCGACCGGGAGTTAACTCTTGCCATGCTCTCCAACAAATCAATATGCCTGGCTTATGAAACTGTAGAAGAAGCAGATCACTCATTGCCTTTATTAATTCCTATGAGTGAAGTTGCCGGACGTATGTCTATCCAGGAAGGCGCCCGTTTTCTGGAAAAACCGCAAGGTGGAAAAGGTATTCTTTTGGGAGGCGTGCCAGGTGTTAAACCTGCTAAAGTATTAATTTTAGGAGGTGGAGTTGTAGGTAGCAATGCCGCACAAATAGCTGCAGGAATGGGGGCAGATGTCACTATTACAGATATAAATCTGGCACGTCTGCGCTATTTGAGCGAAACACTGCCGAAGAATGTAAAGACATTGTACGCATCCGAACTAAGAATCAGAAAAGAATTACCGGATGTTGATTTAGTTGTCGGTTCTGTACTGATTCCCGGTGATAAAGCACCACATTTGATTACCAAAGAGATGCTTTCAATGATGCAGCCCGGCACAGTATTAGTGGATGTGGCAATCGATCAGGGAGGATGTTTCGAAACGTCTCACCCGACTACTCACAGCGCACCGACTTATATTGTAGATGGAATTGTTCATTATGCAGTAGCTAATATTCCGGGAGCTGTGCCTTACACTTCCACTCTTGCACTGACTAATGCTACCCTCCCCTACGTAATGGCTTTAGCAAATAAGGGATGGAAAAAAGCCTGCAAAGAGAATCCAGCATTAGCACTCGGATTAAATATCGTAGAAGGAAAAATCGTTTATAAGGCCGTAGCCGACGTATTTGGTTTGAAGTACGAACCTGTCAGCCTATAATTTCACCACAGAGGACACAGAGGACACAGAGGTTTAATCTTTTTAGTAACACAGAGTCTCACGTATTGAGAATCGTATTGATCTCTCTGTTTTACTTACGGAAAGAGAGAGAAGAACTCTGTGTCCTCCGTGTCCTCTGTGGTGAAATAGAAATTATCATTTATCTTTCAAACAAATATTTCTTCTCCACCGCCTGCCAATAAGACTCAACCAATTCGTTCATCACCTCTGCCACCGACTGTCGACGGGATATTATTGCCGAAACCTGACCTATCTCCAGTTCACCTTCTTCCAAGTCTCCTTCAAACATTCCTTTCTTTGCACGTCCTTTTCCCAGCAAGCTTCGTAATTCTTCAGCAGAAGCACCACTATCTTCAGCCTTCTCCACCGCCTCGCGGAAAGCATTCTTTACCAAACGCGTCGGAGCCAGCTTTTTCAATAACAACTTAGTATCTCCTTCACCAAGACTCAAGCAATAATCCTTAAATACCGGACTCGCTGAACTCTCTTCAGTCAGAGCAAAACGGGTTCCTATCTGCACCCCTTCGGCTCCCAACACCATAGCAGCCAATACTCCTTCCCCTGTGCCGACACCTCCTGCAGCTATCAAAGGTAATGTTGTAGCCTCACGTACAGCCGGAATCAAACAGAAAGTTGTTGTTTCTTCACGTCCATTATGCCCTCCGGCTTCGAACCCTTCTGCCACTACCGCATCTACTCCAGCCTCCTCACATTTTACAGCAAAACGGGAAGAAGAAACAACATGAACAACCGTTATTCCACGTTCTTTCAACCACCCAGTCCACGTTTTCGGATTTCCGGCAGAGGTAAAAACAATCTTCACTCCCTCTTCCACCACAATATTCATAATCTCTTCTATCTGGGGATACATCAAAGGAATGTTTACACCAAAAGGCAATTTCGTGGCCGCATTACATTTACGGATATGCTCGCGTAAAGTGTCCGGATGCATGGAACCGGCACCGATCAATCCCAGTCCACCGGCATTGCTCACAGCAGAAGCAAGACGCCAACCGCTGCACCACACCATACCACCTTGAATAATAGGATACCGAATACCCAGAAGAGAAGTAATTCTATTCATAACCAATAATTTATCTATGTGTTAATATACTAAGATACCAATAATAGTGACAGAGCTATATAACAATGCGCCAACATAACAACACACAAATATACTAATTATTCAATTACAAACATTCTCTAGTCAGCACATTAGCGCATTGCTACATCAACACATCATTATAACGCCTTCAACGGGCAATCTGTTCAATTGGTTTATTTATCAACACAGTGGTAGAATCTCCATAAGTTCTCAACACTTCCAATGTGCGGGCACGGTTATCCCGTCCCGTCTTATTCCAGAAATCTTTTGTAAAGACAGCCATCAGGTCAAGTCCGCCGATAGTTCCACCATTGATATACACTCCACTCCCACCAAACAAGGGAATAGGTGCATCCATCACTACCGTGTTCACCATCATTCCGTTAGCACGTTCACCCAACTGACGGAAACGCACCCCACTCGCCTGTATCTCATCCAACGACTTACGCATTCCCTTTGCCATCGGATTGCGTGCCCAGTTTGAATAAGATCTTTGATGGCGTATCTCGTAGAAAGGATCACCCCGCCAGGTATTTTTATCGATCTTTATCTTCTTCTGATAGATGGGATCCCAGTTATAGCGGGTATTCGCTTTATATGGCATCAGAGTCAACATCACTTTCGGTTTAGGCAACGCTTCAGGAAGCGATTCGTCAGGCATCATCCAGCTTTTCTCCTCCGACATCCGGGGAGTACCCACTGCGCTTCCGAAATCAATCGACTTCACAGCATCCATATTTAAATGCAACTCCTGGTCACTCTCCAGCAATTTCTTCAAATGCAAAGAATCTTGCGCCGTCCATACTTGCGAATATGCAAATACAGCGGTCAGGCACAGTGCCATCGTTGTTATAACCCGTTTTAATCCATCCATTCTTTTTACTCTTTCATTACCTATATTTCGGAGCACTTCATATACATTTGTACGTATAAGAGGCTATCTTTTGAGCGTAATAATCCCCCTGTCAGCAGCAAAAGACTACTGATACAAACAAATATTCCCACATGAATGTTTCCTATTTTTTACTTTCCGAAGGCTCCTCCCCCTTTATTACCACCAACGATAACCCGATCCACAAAGCGGCTCATCGTAACACGGATCAATTGTCCATCTCGTTTTCGGATATTGGCGTTCTTCCCACCAACTACGATAACAAGCGGCTGCATCGAGTACTTCCTCATCGGTCAGGAAATAGATTGCTTCATAATTTTCAGCATTCGCCAATACCATTTTGCAACCTAATGACGGAGGTGTGCCCTGACGGATAGATTCAATCACCCAAAGCATACACTCACCCAACCGAATCTTACCGTTGTTCATATTATAAACCGACGGAAAAGAAGGGATAATAGTCAGATCTTCTGCATATTTTAAAAGTTCGGGGATATCCTCTTCCGTGAAATGAGGAACCTCCACCACCCCTTTTTCATTCTTCATCTTGTACGTACCCGACTTCAATTGCTTCACAAAAAGAGCAACATCCGGATTGTTATAATCCATTTCTTCGCTGGTGCATCCTGTAAAGGATACGATCAGGCAAACAGCCATCCACAGCATTAGTAGTGTTTTTTTCATTTTCATAAGGATTAATACGTCATGCGAAGTCCGCAAAGTAAATTAAAATTAGTCGGCCGTTTTGTTCGTACCGTAGCCAGTTTCGAATCTATTTTGAAATGATGCGAAACTCCGGGTTCGGCAAAAACAGCAAGTCGGTCATTAATCTTATAGTTGATTCCAATACCGGCAGTCACTGCCAGCTGGATAGGTTCTTCTTTAAAACTGTTGTCCGGTGCACCGGCAATACATTTATCGGCTATTCCTCCTACAGTAGCGTAAAGGTCGATTTTTTTCGTATCTACCAACGTCACGTTCACTTTAACGGGGATTCCCAGATAGTGCAAGTGCTGCCCTGCAGAACGGAGGTTCGAATAGAGCAATCCGGTTTCTATGCCAAGAAAATCGTTCAACTTACGCTCTACCGTCACCCCTGCGGAAACCGGCATTTTATAAGTACCGTTATCTGCCGGAAGTGCTGTACCCACTTGAACTTTCATCGCCCAGCGATGCTTTTTCACTGCTTTGGGTTGAGACATATCGACATTCGACTGTTCTTCCGAAGCGACAGATGATCCTGTATTACCGTTTGTTGCCTGCCAATAACCATTATGCCCCTGATTACCATATCGGTTGCCATTTCCCGTAGAAGTAGTGGAAGAAAAAGAAAACGACATAGAGAAAGTGATAGAAAGAGAATCTTCTTCCTCCGTATATTGCGACAGCATACCGTAAGATTTCGGAGCCGGTTTCGGCAACACCGGTTCTACCGGCAACGGCAACTGATTGACGCGTATTCCATCTCCATCCATCTGTCCTCCATTCGTCACGGCTATCTTTGTAAATGCTTCTTCCATTTCCTCCTTTGGAGAGAAATACAAGAAAGTAGCCGACGAGGCTGCCAAAACAAGCAATACAGATGCCGCAGCCGCTACACGGAAGAGCAGAATCCGACGACGATGCTGGCAAGCCACAGGAATTTCCTGCGAGAGCTCTTCCCAAAAGCCATCCCGTACACTCATCCCGGCATCAGCGAGACGCGTGCGAAACAGATCGGTTATTTCATCATTTTCTTTCTTCATGATTTCTATACTCTTTAATTCTTTTTGCTAACAAATATTTGGCCCGGTGCAGCTGCGAAGTAGATGAATGCTCTTTAATATGAAGCATCTTGGCTATCTCCTTGTGCGATTTCTCTTCAAACACATAAAGGTTGAAAACGGTTCGGCAACCATCCGGCAATTCGGCAATAAAAGCCATCAACTGCTCTTCGGAGATTCCAGCCCCTCCTCCCGAATCCGATATATCCGGTATATCGGGAAGCTGCTCTTCATGCACTACCAACTGGCTGACTCGCTTCTCCCGTCGCAGGAAATCGAGTGATTGAGTAACCATCACCCGGGTAATCCATGTACAAAGTGAAGACTCACCCCGGAACGAAAAGTTGGTAAAAATCTTGATGAAACCGTCATGCAGTACATCGTGCGCCGCATCCATATCGCCCGTATAGCGGAAACATACCGCCAGCATCTGCTTGGAATAGAGAGTGTAAAGTTCCTTTCGGGCTGAATCCTTTCCTGCCCGACAGCCCTTTATCAGTTCTATCTCGTTTTCCAAAGTCAATTACTTTTTTTAAAATCGAACGTATGTCTGCGTCGTTTGCTCATTAGACGCGAGAGTTTGAGGAATGCTGCAAGGAATATTGCTAAAAGAAGTTAAAGGATAGATAATAATAAACGGGAAAGAAAAAAACGATGAACGATAAACGGTAAATGATGAACAAAGCTGCGCATAATCATGCTACAAAATATCCACCGTTTACTGTTTATCGTTCACCGCTTACAGTTCACCGCTTATTATATACTATCAGCATGCTTTGAAACTCATGTCCAGCCCTTTCACTGAATGAGTCAAAGCTCCTACAGAGATGAAGTCTACGCCACATTCGGCATACTCACGAAGAGTATCAAAGGTGATACCACCCGAAGATTCGGTTTCGTATTTGCCTGCTACCATCTCTACTGCTTTCTTTGTCATTTCGGGAGTGAAGTTATCAAACATGATACGGTCTACTCCGCCGAGATCAAGAACTTGCTGCAGTTCGTCGAAGCTGCGGACTTCTATTTCTATTTTCAGGTCTTTGCCTTTTTCCTTGCAATATTCTTTGGCACGAGTGATTGCTTTGTCGATACCTCCGGCAAAGTCCACATGATTGTCTTTCAGAAGAATCATGTCGAACAGACCAATACGATGGTTTACTCCGCCACCGATTTTCACTGCCATTTTTTCGAGGATACGCATACCGGGAGTTGTTTTGCGGGTATCAAGCACACGGGTATTTGTACCTTCCAATACCTTTGCATATTTACGGGTCATTGTTGCAATGCCGCTCATACGCTGCATCACGTTCAACATCAGGCGTTCGGTCTGAAGTAAAGATTGCACTTTTCCTTCCACTACCATTGCTACATCACCCGGTTTCACTTCTGTTCCGTCATTGATAAATACTTCCACTTTCATGGTAGGATCAAAACGGTTGAAGATTTCTTTAGCTACTTCGATGCCAGCCAACACACCGGCTTCTTTGATAAGCAATTTTGATTTTCCCATTGCCGTAGCGGGAATACATGAAAGGGTGGTATGATCGCCATCACCTATATCTTCTGCAAAAGCAAGATCGATCAACTTGTCGATCAGTTCTTTTTCCTTATTCATTGATCTTGTCAATTCTTATTTGATGTATTAAATATTGATTCTGCACTTTCTTCAGGAAGCAGTTCACACGAAAGTTCCCATTAGTAGTAGCCAACGTACCGATAACGAAACTCGATTCGTCCCGTTTTCCCTGATGGTTCACATTAAATCCGCTGACTTTATTCTTCGTAAAGAATTCCTGCATCGCAGCTGTTGCTTTCTGTTTGTCAACGTTTGTCGAGCGACCTTGGAGCACCAGGTTTACCTTGTCCCCCATATACTTACTTAGCTCTTGCGAGCTTCCTCTTTTAAATGCCGTAATCACTCCTGCCGGTATCTCTTGCGCCATTAGCAACGAGAGGGAAAGAAGCAATGCGGTCATTCCTACGAGCACTCGTTTTTTCATAATTACAAGCTTTTAAGTTGAAGTTTAAAGGCTTAAACTTTCAACTAATGATAGGCAAAGGTAAGCATTAATTGCAGAATAACATAAAAAATGCCTATTTTTGTGCAATAATCAGAATTGTAGACGTATGAAAACAACCTTGCTCGTCGTAGGACGAACCGTAGAACAACACTATATAAC
Organism: Bacteroides celer; assembly: GCF_002632415.2. Lineage (NCBI taxonomy): Bacteria > Pseudomonadati > Bacteroidota > Bacteroidia > Bacteroidales > Bacteroidaceae > Bacteroides > Bacteroides celer. The sequence goes on from NZ_CP178209.1 coordinate 4,006,237, forward strand.
TGCTATCAACGACTATATCCAGCGCACTAAACGGTCTATCACTTTTGACATGGAAGTGATTCCTGAATTGAAAAACACGAAGAGTCTTTCAATGGAAGTGCAGAAAGAAAAGGAAGGGGAACTGATATTGAAAGCTCTCCAACCGGGCGACGTGGTGGTATTGCTCGATGAGCACGGAAAAGAAATGCGTTCTCTGGAGTTTGCCGAATATATGAAGCGAAAAATGAACACGGTCAACAAACGACTGGTATTCATTATCGGAGGGCCTTATGGCTTTTCTAAAAAAGTTTATCAAGTGGCACACGAAAAGATTTCAATGTCCAAGATGACTTTCTCACATCAGATGATCCGGCTGATATTCGTTGAGCAGATTTATCGGGCGATGACTATATTGAATGGAGGGCCGTATCATCATGAATAGTAACTTATCTCATATACTATTATAAACGAGACAAAATAGACTTTTTAATTTCGTCCCAAGATACATCCACAAACATATAAGGCATTGGCTCCTCCTCCGCATCTTCAAAATAAGCTAAACTTTTCATAGCCATAAAAGAAGATGAGTCAGGATATTTTTGAGAATAGAAATCCAATAGATTTTTCAATGAATACTTTTTCAACAAAAAGTAAATATCTACAAAATCTTTTTTAGTACCTCTCCCTTCAATAGCAGTAATTTTCATTGCCGCAATATCTCTAGGACTTGCCAAACGTATCCCATCTTTATATACGACATCATCAAGCCAAGGATAAGTATAGTTCACGATATCTATTTTAACCTCATTCAATACGTAAATGTGTATATTCTTAGAATCATTTAAGATAGTCAGTGTCCCAAGTGTTCGCAAAGCTTCCTTCAAATCTTGAGAATCTACATTAATCTGACCAAAAAAATCCAAATCGACCGACTTTCGATGTCCTAATTGCAAAGCTAATGCAGTACCACCGACTAGACGAGTATTACAAAGTACAGGTAACTGTTGCAACTTTTTTAAAAGTTCCAGTGTTGTGGATTCGACCGTTGATAAGTGTAACATCTAAATTGTTCTTTAGGAGTTTGTGAAATGGCAGAAAGATAAGCTAAAGCCCGAGGCTCCAATTCACGAAACCCCTTAGCTATTTCGACGATTCTCCCAAGTCCATAATATTGTTTTACAATATTCCAATCTTGCAACATACCATATTCAAGCACTCTCTTTATTATATATTGTGAATGCTTCTCCATATCCAAATCATCTTTATTGACATCCCAAAAAAGATATGTTGAAAATCGAGTAATATATTCTTCCATTATCTATCGTATTGCAATCCTTAAATATGACAAAGATAAAAATAAAAAATGAATCGAACGCAAGCTAACAGCTATATTTCACAAAACTGTATTATTCTCTTCTTCATAGATTTTATTAAAAACTCTACAAAGTTTTTTTTCATCCGCAATTAGTTGACGAAGTTCTGCCAACCGTCCGGCATTATCCGATTGGGGTATCCATAACTTCAGATACCCTCCTTCTGCATATTTTTCAGTTAGATGTTTCCGAAAACGGGCATATTGCTCTTCTTTATCCATCTCCGGATAATGAGACAGCCCATATTGTACGGTACGGCGTAAAGTAACTTCGGGATCAATAATTCGGTCAGCCTCGGCAACAATCATTCCATAGATTGTTCTGGGAGCCTGTTTATTGGAAGCCCGATGATCTTCTATCGCCTCTTTCATCTGCAACAGCTGCTCATCCGTAAACCAACGCCGCAAAGTTTCGTCGGCTAACAACACTTTGCCGGAGGTTATATGATGAAATTCACGTCCTTCATACAACCCCAGGTCATGATAAGCAGCGATGACATAAACCATCGAATAATCGACTTCATAATGAGTCGCTAATTTCAGACTTTCCTCAATAACCTTTTCTACATGGTCAATTTGATGCGCTTTATCAAAGTTAGTGTATTGAGGGATAATACTTTGCCGAACATAGTTTTGCAATTCAGCAGGCACATGATGAGTCATATTCGATCTTTTTAGCTAATGAATTCTTTTATTTATATTATTCCCGATTCATCAAACGATGTTCTGCCATCTGTTCGAACTTTGTTCCCGGACGACCATAATTGGCATACGGATAAATGGAAATACCACCACGAGGAGTAAATATTCCCGTTACTTCTATGTATTTGGGATTCATCAATCGGATAAGATCTTTCATTATGATATTCACACAATCTTCATGAAAGGCTCCATGACTGCGGAAACTGAAAAGATAGAGTTTCAAACTCTTACTTTCTACCATTTTTATATCAGGAATGTAGCTGATACGTATTTCGGCAAAGTCCGGCTGTCCGGTAATAGGACACAGACTTGTGAACTCCGGGCAGTTGAAACGTACCCAGTAATCATTTTCAGGATGCTTATTATCAAAGGCTTCCAGTACTTCAGGAGCATAATCTTGTTTATACTCGGTTTTTCTTCCTAATAAGGAAAGTTGGTCTTTTAATTCTGTCATTGCACTCATTAACTACAACCTCTACTCTAAACAAAAAAACGCATTTCTTCTTTCACCTATCACCGTCCTGCCTCAAACGCCTTATTCATCAAGGTTTTAGTGGTGAAGGATTCATTTTATAACCTATCACCGCATCTATCACCTATCACCATCAACTCTTATCCTACGTTTGCTTTCTCCTCATCTTACTTGTTACGGTGTGTTTCATTGCCTGAAACAATGTGTTTCCCGCCTTGAAACAAAGTGTTTCATTACTTGGAACAAACTGTTTCAAGTCTTGGAACTTATAGTTTCAAGCGTTAGAAACTTTAGTTTCCTACCGTTGAAACTTTAGTTTCTCACTGATGAAACAACAGTTTCAAGCTGTTGAAACTAATCTAAGCCAATACATTCCGGACAGAAACTACTATCATTTATTAATTAGAACTTACCGGTGACAATAGATGTGACGGCAAAATGTCAAATTTAGCTGCTGTCACTACTTGCTGTCACAAACTAGAAATCTTATAATCAAACATTTATCTACAACAATGTGACAGATGACAGCAAAAAAACGCATTTTAATCTCTATGTAGAGATATTATTGATTCTTACTTTTTAAATACTTTTCCAATCCTTCCCGACGCAATGTACAAGCCGGGCAATGTCCGCAACCATCTCCCTGAACGCCATTATAACAGGTCAAAGTCTCGGTGCGAATCAGTTCCAATACCCCCAGTTCGTCGGCCAATGCCCATGTTTCTGCCTTATCAATCCACATCAAAGGGGTATGAATCACAAATTGTTCATCCATAGCCAGATTGAGAGTTACATTAAGAGATTTGATAAAGGCATCACGGCAATCGGGATAACCGCTGAAATCTGTTTGAGAAACTCCCGTTACCAAATGATTAATACCACGTTCACGGGCATATACTGCTGCGATACTTAGAAAAAACAGATTACGTCCCGGAACAAAGGTATTAGGAACGCTATCTGCAGGTTTTTCCTGATCCATCACCATCGTAGTATCGGTCAATGAATTATGACCTAACTGTCCGATAAAGGAAACATCCATCACATCAAATTCCACTTCCGCTTTCCGGGCTATCTCCCGTGCAAGCTCCACTTCTTTCTGATGCTTCTGACCATAAAGAAAACTCAAGGCATATACTTTCTTAAAGTTGCGTTTTGCCCAAAACAAACAAGTGGTAGAATCCTGCCCACCACTAAACACAACCAATGCTGCTTCTCTATTCATATTCTATATTAAATATCTTTGACTTTCAATACATTATAAGAGATATTGGTGTCGTAAACATCGCTACCGTCTATTTTCTTGATTGCTTTCACCACACGAATTGTCACCGGAAGGATAATAACTTCATACATGGATTTCAGCACAATCTGAATCCCCATCATGATAAGCAGTTCTTTCCAGGCAATAACTCCACCAAAAGCTACCGGGAAAAAAATCAATGAATCGGCAGTCTCACCTACAACAGTCGACCAGATGGCACGGGCCGAAAAGTTACGCCCCTGACTGGCTACTTTCATCTTACTCATCACATACGCATTGAGAAATGAGCCTACCAGAAAAGCCATCAGACTGGCAGCCACAATACGGGGAGCCATACCGAACACAAAATTGAAATGTTCCTCGCCCTCCCAGAAAGGAGCAGCCGGAATGGCAACAGCTATCAACCCAAGAGCAACCACGAAGAAGTTCATGGCAAAACCGCTCCAAATGATGAGCCGCGCTTTCTTGAATCCCCAAACCTCGGCGATACAATCATTAATAATATAAGAAATAGGAAAAACCAATAATCCGGCTGTCACGGTCAGACTACCTACCTGAATTACTTTTGTTTCAAGAAGATTGGCTGCAATGAGACAGACATTAAACAGAATGCCCAGCAGCATAAAGGGTACAGATACTTTTTCTTTCATAATTCCTGTTTTTTACGTGGTGTTCTAGAATACACGACCGCTATTCACGGCATCATACATTTTTTATTCTTTCGGAGTGCAAAGGTAAAAAATAAAACTGGAATTATCACATTCATCTTACCAGAATCTGTCTTCCCGATAATTGAAGAAAAAATAAGCCTCCCTGTCAGTCGTCGTATTCTGACAGGAAGGCTCATCACTTTGACCTTAAAAACACATCACTCAATCAGGCATCCGCATCAAGAGGAGAAGTCTTTCAATTCCTCTTTCAACCGCTTACGGATGAAAAACAAACGGCTCTTTACCGTTCCCATCGGCAATCCTAATTTTTCGGCAATTTCTCTATACTTAAATCCGGCTACAAACATCTGAAAAGGCACTTTCATCTCTTCCGGTATGGAATGTATCACCCGGTACAACTGTTTCATATCATACGTAAACTCGAATCTATCAGCATCTTCATCTTCTATCAGATGTTGTTGATTGATGGAGTAACTATCATCAATCAGGTTCATTTCACGAACTGTGCGACGGTAGTTGTTCACGAAAATATTACGCATAAGCGTATACATCCATCCCTTCAGATTTTTGCTATACGTAAACTTCTCCTGATTATCTAATGCCTGCAACAAACAATCCTGAACCAAATCATTAGCAGATTCGCGGTCTGCCGTCAATTTATATGCGAAGCGATGCAAATCCGGTTGTATCGCTAATATTCCTTGAGTAAAATCAACTTTTTCCATCGTCGTATTTCCTTTATCTAATTAGTACGATACAAAGGTCCGTTTTTTTAGAATCATTATAAATAGCAATTCTTCCGATTAGTTTGGCAATTTTTCCTTTGCCCCTCTCAACCATTTCTTTTTTTAGTTGTTCATTGGGCATTCACCTAAAACTTAACTGATAATGAAAACAAGCTTTAAAATGGTAGCTATGCTACTGGGGATAGGAATTTTCCCCCTCTGTGCCTATGCACAACAGAAGGTAGTCATCGAAGATGAAGAACCGAATTCTATCATGTTTGTTTCGAAAAACAAAGCAGGAGATGAAATCATCCGAATCATGAACGACCGTTCGCAGATGCGTTTCCACGACCCGAATGCTCCCCGTTTCCTGCTAACCGACCAGAAAGGGAAATTTGCCCTGGGTATCGGAGGATATGTTCGTGCAACAGCAGAGTATGACTTTAACGGTATCGTAAATGATGTCGATTTCTATCCGGCATTGATTCCACAACGCGGAAGCGGCAATTTTGCCAAGAATCAATTCCAGATGGACATCACCACTTCTACCCTATTCCTCAAACTGGTAGGACGTACGAAACATCTGGGAGACTTCGTTGTCTACACAGCCGGAAACTTCCGGGGTGACGGAAAAACCTTTGAATTGCAGAATGCTTATGCGCAATTCCTCGGTTTCACGATCGGATACAGCTACGGTTCGTTCATGGACCTCTCCGCACTGCCTCCTACCATCGACTTTGCAGGTCCTAACGGATCAGCCTTTTACCGCACTACGCAATTGAGCTATATGTGCGATAAGTTGAAAAACTGGAAATTCGGTGTTTCGATGGAAATGCCTTCAGTAGACGGTACAACCAACAATGACTTGTCTATCAACACCCAACGAATGCCGGACTTTGCCACTTCCGTACAGTATAACTGGAATAGTAGCAGTCACGTTAAATTAGGTGCCATTGTCCGTAGTATGACCTACTCAAGTAATGTACATGAGAAAGCCTATTCCGCCACCGGCTTCGGTCTGCAAGCATCTACAACCTTCAATATTACGAAGAAATTACAGGCATTCGGACAGTTTAATTATGGAAAAGGTATCGGATCTTACCTGAACGATTTAAGTAATCTGAACGTAGATATCGTTCCCGATCCTGATAATGAGGGAAAAATGCAGGTTCTCCCAATGCTGGGATGGTATGCAGGGTTGCAATACAACCTTTGTCCGAGCATCTTTATATCCGGTACATATAGTTTATCCAGACTTTATTCTGAAAACGGATATCCAAGTGAAAATCCGGAATCCTATCGCAAAGGACAATACCTGGTAGCTAATGCTTTCTGGAATGTAAGCAGTAACCTGCAAGTCGGTGTTGAATATTTAAGAGGATGGCGCACTGATTTCAGTTCCGCAACTCGTCACGCTAACCGGTTGAATATGCTGGTACAGTATTCTTTCTAAATAAACATAGAACAGTAAAACAAAAAAGCCGTCTCAACATCATGTCCGAGACGGCTTTTCTATACATATAAAGGATTAGAAATTTAGAACTTGTAGTTCACGCTAACGCCAAATACTTTATTGGTACGGCTATAAACGTCTTTATCTACTAATGATGCCATTGATTCAGGCAAACCACCCCGTCGTGGATTTTCTTTGGTATAATCACTGTATGTAGTCCAAAAATAAGCAACATCAAGGCTCAATGCCTGTGTGAAATTAATGCGACCTCCGAAACCTACAGAATAAGAATCACAAGAGAAACTTGTATCTGATTGAAAAGCATCGCTCAATCCGTAGTCTGTTTTCTGATAACCTCCACTGACTGTGAACAGTTTATTGATATCCCATTCAACACCGGCCAAGTACTCGTGTGTACCATGTTTCAGTGTCTTCTGTTTGCCATCCGCCATACCGGCATTCTTATCATCAAAGAAATGGTATTCTACCGACGCTCTCAACGATGGCAAAAATTCATAACTTGCTGCTACAGAAAGCATAGAAGGAAGGTCGCTCGGCGTGTTCACACCATTCGCATAAGGTGCCATAAAATCCGCAGCTGCATCCGGAAACTCACGCGTATGCGTATCATTTTCAATATTCATATTAGCCTTAAATTCGTACTTCGCTGCCAAATTCAACTTTCCGAATTTAGCATCTACACCGATAATAGGCGTCAATCCCCAACCTGTCTGGTCACAATCAAGCTCAATCTTTGTATCATCCAGTTTTTGAAGCAAAGGACCCGATTGTGCCTGAGCTGCCAGAGTTGCTTGTTCCAAACTCATACCAGGATTAGCAGCCATGATTTGTTGTACTATAGCAGCACCCAACTGTTGAGCTACACCCTCTTTCAGACTAATATTTAAGTGCCCCTTATATCCACCAGTAAAATAATTCATACGCGCACCAGCAAAAACAGAGAAGTGTTCATTAATCTTATAACTTGCTCCTAACTGAAAACCATAGATGTACTGACGACCTTCCATAGCCGAATTAATATTGTACATATTAGGTTTCAGCATCCCTCCACTCGCAGAATTTGCCAAACTAATAGCAGCCGCATCAAACATAGGCAATCCTGTGTTGAAAGAAGCTTTTCCACCACCACCTACAATGGCAAAGCTACCGGAAAACGCCCAATCACCTTTTTTATAGACAGCATGTATGGAAGGAATAACGGGAGCAGAAGCCGTCCCTTCATAATTACGCACAGTAGTCTGTCCGTCCATGGTCCATAAAGGACTTGTTGCAGCAATATCACGGGTCTGATATGCACTTTGAATAGTAAGTGCTACTTGAAGACCATCTTTGGGAAGAAATGCCAGTCCGGCAGGATTACTATAAACTCCATCAACATCGATGGAAGCGCCGCGGGCTATCATGCGTAAGAAAGCAGCATTCTGATTCGTATTGGTTAGATAATCTCCGGCAAAAGTTGGAATTGAAACGATCAACATTGCAAGACCAATCAACGAAATTTTTCTCATCTAAATCTTTTTTAAAATTATTTCGGCGCAAAGATATAACAATATTGCACAGGGAGCACATATTTGTGCACTTATTTTCATTTATCCGCCATTTTAATTGAAAAATCAAACTGTTTCTAATGAAACAATCTGTTTTTCGAATGATGGATTGATTAAACAAATTCACCTGTTCCAACGTTTAATATTATATAATTTATAGAATAATATTATGGCCTATACAATTGCATTTTTCGGCACAAAGCCTTATGATGAGTCCTCTTTCAATGACAAAAACAAAGAGTTCGGGTTTGAGATACGCTACTACAAAGGGCATCTGAATAAGAACAACGTACTACTGACACAAGGAGTGGATGCTGTCTGCATCTTTGTGAACGACGTTGCCGACGCAGAAGTAATCCGTGTGATGGCAGCCAACGGAGTAAAACTATTGGCACTACGCTGTGCCGGATTTAATAATGTAGATTTAGATGCTGCCGCCGCTGCCGGAATTACCGTAGTACGGGTTCCTGCCTACTCTCCTTATGCCGTTGCAGAGTACACCGTAGCTCTTATGCTATCGCTAAACCGGAAAATTCCCCGTGCTTCCTGGCGTACCAAAGATGGTAATTTCTCCCTGCACGGTCTGATGGGATTCGATATGCACGGAAAAACAGCAGGCATCATCGGTACAGGAAAAATCGCGAAAATACTGATTCACATCTTAAAAGGGTTTGGAATGAACATATTGGCTTACGACCTCTATCCGGACCATAACTTCGCCTGTGAAGAACAAATAGTTTATACTTCACTGGACGAACTATATCACAATTCGGATATCATCTCTTTGCATTGCCCGCTCACCGAAGCGACCAAGTATCTGATTAACGACTACTCTATCAGCAAAATGAAAGACGGAGTTATGATTATCAATACCGGCCGTGGACAGCTGATTCATACCAATGCATTGATTGAAGGGTTGAAGAACAAGAAAATAGGTTCCGCAGGACTGGACGTATATGAGGAAGAAAGCGAATACTTTTATGAAGATCAATCCGACCGCATCATCGACGATGATGTACTCGCCCGCTTACTTTCATTCAACAATGTGATAGTCACTTCTCATCAAGCTTTTTTCACACATGAAGCGATGGAGAATATTGCGGTGACCACCCTGCAAAACATAAAAGATTTTATCAATCATAAGCCTTTGCTAAATGAAGTGAAGAAATAAAACTTTTAAGCTCCTTTCTTTGTTTACAAAACATATAAACAAATAAGAGAAAGGACAGATTTTATGAAAAAAGTAATACATAAAGCAGATACAAGAGGACATTCCCAGTATGATTGGTTGGATAGTTACCATACTTTTAGTTTTGACGAATACTTCGACTCCAATCGTATCAACTTTGGTGCCCTTCGCGTATTGAATGATGACAAAGTTGCACCCGGAGAAGGTTTTCAGACTCACCCGCATAAGAATATGGAAATCATCTCCATCCCTCTGAAAGGACATCTGCAACATGGAGACAGCAAGAAGAACAGCCGCATCATTACTGTTGGAGAAATTCAGACAATGAGTGCCGGAACGGGAATCTTCCACAGTGAAGTGAATGCAAGCCCTGTAGAACCGGTAGCATTCCTGCAAATCTGGATTATGCCAAGAGAACGGAACACCCGTCCCGTTTATCAGGATTTCAGTATCACAGAGTTGGAACGTCCGAATGAACTGGCAGTCATCGTATCTCCTGACGGCAGTACACCTGCTTCCCTTTTGCAAGACACCTGGTTCTCAATCGGTAAAGTAGAAGCCGGAAAGAAACTGGGTTATCACATGCATCAAAGTCATGCAGGCGTCTATATTTTCCTCATTGAAGGAGAAATTGTAGTAGATGGCGAAGTGTTGAAACGCCGGGACGGTATGGGTGTTTACGATACCAACAGTTTCGAACTGGAGACACTGAAAGATTCACATATTCTATTAATAGAAGTACCTATGTGATTCCATCATTAGAAATTAAGAACTAAAACTGCCAGATAATCTTATGGCGAAATTAAACATAGCAGATATCCGACAGGAATATACGAAAGGCGGGTTGCGGGAAAATGAACTTCCGGGCGACCCGCTTTCGCTTTTCAACCGTTGGCTACAAGAAGCAATTGACGCAGAGGTGGATGAACCAACTGCTGTCATTGTAGGAACCGTATCCCCTGAAGGGAGACCGTCCACGCGTACCGTATTATTAAAAGGGCTCCATGATGGAAAATTTGTCTTCTATACCAATTATGAAAGCCGTAAAGGCAGGCAATTGGCACAAAATCCGTATATCTCCCTCTCTTTTGTGTGGCACGCCCTCGAAAGACAAATACATATAGAGGGAATAGCGACGAAAGTTCCTCCGGAAGAATCGGATGAATATTTCCGGAAACGTCCTTATAAAAGTCGGGTCGGTGCACGAATTTCTCCCCAAAGTCAACCTATAACAAGCCGAATGCAATTAATACGGTCTTTTGTCAGGGAGGCAGCCCGGTGGATCGGAAAAGAAGTGGAGAGGCCCGATAATTGGGGCGGATATGCCGTTACCCCTACAAGGATTGAATTCTGGCAAGGACGCCCCAACCGTCTGCATGACCGTTTTCTATATACCCTGCAACCGGACGGGGAATGGAAAATCAGTCGTCTTGCTCCTTGATTTCGTCGATTTTTCTTGGCAACTCCAACTAGAATACGTAATATTGCAATTATAAAATAGTCAGCTTATGACACTGGATTATATTTATCACAGCGGTTTCGCCATCGAAATGGAAGGTGTAACCGTTATCATCGATTACTACAAAGATTCTTCCGAAACGGAACATAACCGGGGAATCGTACATGATTATCTCCTGCAAAGGCCGGGTAAACTATATGTATTGGCCACCCATTTCCATCCCGACCACTTTAACCGTGAGATATTGACCTGGAAAAAACAACGCCCCGACATTCAATATATTTTCTCCAAAGATATCTTGAAATCCCATCGTGCCAAAGCCGAAGATGCTTTCTATATTAAAAAAGGAGAAACATACGAAGACGAGACAATTCGTATCGATGCTTTCGGCTCAACGGATGTCGGCAGTTCGTTCCTGCTTCACCTGCAAGATTGGAGTATTTTCCATGCCGGCGACTTGAACAACTGGCATTGGAGTGAGGAATCTACTGAAGAAGAGATCCGAAAAGCCAATGGTGATTTCCTTGCAGAAGTTAAATATTTAAAAGAAAAAGCGCCAAACATCGATTTAGTACTATTCCCGGTGGATCGAAGAATGGGAAAAGATTACATGAAAGGGGCAAAACAGTTCATCGAACAAATAAAAACTACTATATTTGTGCCCATGCACTTCAGTGAAGATTATGAGGGGGGAAATGCGCTTCGTAGTTTTGCTGAAAATGCCGGATGCCGTTTTATCAGCATCACCCATCGGGGCGAAAGTTTTGAGATTACCAAATAAACACATGATAATTATGAATAAATTTACGATTCTGTTTCTTACCCTGTTCCTTGCATTGCCGATGGCGATGAAGGCAGATTCTGCAAAAGAGAAGAAAGACGACACCAGGTACCTTGTAGGAGCTGTTCCTGAAGTAGATGGTAAAGTAGTATTTTCCAAAGAGTTCCAGATTCCCGGAATGAGTCAGGCACAAATCTACGACACAATGACAAAGTGGATGGACGAACGTCTGAAAGAAAATAAAAATATTGATAGCCGCATTGTTTTCTCTGACGAAGCAAAGGGAACAATTGCCGGTGTTGGAGAAGAATGGATTGTTTTCAGTTCCAGTGCTCTGTCATTAGACCGTACACTGGTCAACTATCAGATTACCGTTACCTGTAAACCCGGCAACTGCCTAGTAGAGCTTGAGAAAATCCGTTTCACTTATCGCGAAACAGAGAAATACAAAGCGGAAGAATGGATTACTGATAAATATGCGCTCAATAAAGCAAAGACCAAATTAGTGCGCGGCCTGGCTAAATGGCGTAGAAAAACTGTAGACTTCGCAGATGATATGTTTATGGATGTAGCAGTAGCTTTCGGAGCACCTGATACTCGTCCGAAGACAGAGAAAAAGAAGAAAGAAGAAGAGCAACAAACTCCATCAATCGTTGCAGCCGCAGGCCCGATTATCATTGGTGGCACAGATAAAAAGACTGATATTAAAGTGACGACCGCCGAACCCGTTCAAACTACAGTTCCTGCTGCGACTCTCACTCCTGCTACTCCAGTAGGCAAAGCTTCCACAGATATGCCGGGTTATACAGAAATTGATTTGAAACAAATTCCGGGCGAAGTATATGCCTTAATGGGAAGTGGTAAATTAGTAATCAGTATTGGAAAAGATGAGTTCAACATGACCAATATGACTGCAAATGCAGGTGGTGCATTAGGTTATCAATCAGGAAAAGCTGTTGCATATTGCACACTTTCACCCGCCCAACCTTATGAGGCAATAGAAAAGGCAGACAGCTATACACTGAAATTGTATGCCCCGAACCAGACAACTCCTTCAGCTGTTATCGAATGTAAGAAAATGCCTTCACAGACAACTCCGCAAGCCGGACAACCCCGTACCTATGTTGGAGAAATTGTGAAACTCTTAATGAAAAAATAAGGAAAATTGCAACAATGGAAATAAAAAGTAAATTTGACCATTTTAATATCAACGTTACAAATCTGGAGCGGAGTATCGCTTTTTATGAGAAAGCACTCGGCTTAAAAGAACATCATCGGAAAGAAGCATCCGACGGTTCATTCACACTAGTTTACCTGACAGATAATGAAACAGGTTTCCTATTGGAATTGACATGGCTCAAAGATCATATTGCTCCATACGAACTGGGGGAAAACGAAAGTCACCTATGTTTTCGTGTAGCCGGTGATTACGATGCAATCAGGGCCTATCACAAAGAAATGAATTGTGTATGTTTTGAGAACACTGCCATGGGGCTTTATTTCATTAATGACCCGGATGATTACTGGATTGAAATACTCCCACAGAAGTGATTTTATATAAAAAGTGGGGGCAGGATAATTATCCTGCCCCCACTTTTTATGTAGAATATATGATCTATCAAACACATAGTATATATACCTAAAACAACAAATACTATAAATATGTATCCGAAAATAAACACCACCTTGCCAGTTGCTTAATCAGAAAAAAGCCACTCCTCAATGATTAAAAGGCAACCGGATTGATGATCCGTTTATTGCTACAGCCTTTATTTTTTATGTCGGCTAGCTCTTTTCTTCCGGATATCTGCTTTCATCTTCGCTGCACCCGAACCATGTTGTCCACGAATATACGTCGCTTTTTTCGCTTTCGTTTTCACCTTTTCCTCTTCTTTGGGCTTATCTTTCTTACCTTTAAAGACGATTCCACCCATGATTGCTTCTTCTATACTCATATAATCATTGATTAGTATTCAACATTTCCGACGGCAAAGATAACCCTTTTCTGCGGATTTATTTATCTTTGCAGAGTTAACAATCGTAACCACCAATGGCAACAACAACTCTTTCTGCAGAAAAGGACCCGATGGGAACCGCTATTTCTGATTATTTTAATCATCACAGAGCTGATCGTTTGCGGGTATTTTCTTCTCAATTCGAAGAAGATGAAATTCCCGTCAAAGAACTGTTTCGTCGTATACAGTCTATGCCTATACTAGAGCGTACCGCCCTGCAAATGGCTACTGGACGGATTTTGGATGTAGGTGCCGGAAGTGGTTGCCATGCGCTGGCACTTCAGGAAATGGGAAAAGACGTATGCGCCATTGATATTTCTCCTTTATCTGTCGAAGTAATGAAACAACGTGGAGTGAACGATCCCCGCCTCATCAACCTTTTTGATGAAACATTTTCCGAAACATTCGATACAATCCTAATGCTCATGAATGGTTCCGGAATCATCGGACGGCTGAATAATATGCCCGAATTTTTCCAACGGATGAAACGTATTCTCCACCCCGGTGGATGCATATTTATGGATTCCAGTGATTTGCGTTATCTTTTTGAAGAGGAAGACGGTAGCATAGTCATCGATCTGGCCGGAGATTACTACGGAGAGATCGACTTCCAAATGCAATATAAAGATGTAAAAGGAGACACATTCGACTGGTTATATGTAGATTTCCAGACTCTTAGCTTATATGCTTCCGAATGTGGTTTTAAGGCAGAATTGATAAAAGAAGGAAAGCATTACGATTACCTGGTCAAACTTAGCATTGCTTGAAAATGCATCTTCATATAGTGACGGTATACACTCCGGATAGCGTCACTATATAACCAAAATAGTAACGCCATCACATCAGGATAGCGTTACTATTTTTATATACTCATATATGTTCCGTTGGAAACATCTGATGAAGGCTCTCTTTTATTTCAGCATTTCATTAATTGCCTGCACAAGAGAAGCAAACTCTTCCTCATTATATAAACGAGTCAGCTTTACAATTTTCCCTTCCTTATCAATCAACACGTTTCTCGTTATTCCAGATTCACGTAATGCATACTTCGCAAAGATATCAGCTCCCGGATCCAGTCCTAACGGATAAGTGACTCCGGTAGATTTTGCAAAAGCCAGTACTTTGTCAAGCGGTTCGTCACGGTCAATGCCAATCAGAGCAAAGTCTGCATTATTTTTATGCTTCAACCAAATATCCTTCTCGATAAACGGCATTTCTTTACGGCAAACCCCACACCAGCTTGCAGTGAACTGCAACATGACAACTTTACCACGAAGGGAAGATAAACTCACTTGCTTCCCATCTGTCAAGGTAATTGTGAAATCCGGAGCCATCTCTCCTACCCGAACAATATATCCTGTACTATCTGCCTGAACTGATTTTGCATCCGCAGTTACTTCTACACTATCTGTTGCAACTTCAACATTCGCCGTTCCTTTCTTCTGTCCGGAACAAGCCCATATACCTATGGCTAAAAGCGCCACACTACATACATTCATAATTTTCATTTTCATCTAATCATTGGTAACTTTGCAAATATAAAAAAAGTATGCGATGTATTTGCATTTTTAAAAGAAATTCATACCTTTGCACCCGCAAAAGAAAAACGCCTCTTTAGCTCAGTTGGCCAGAGCACGTGATTTGTAATCTCGGGGTCGTTGGTTCGAATCCGACAAGAGGCTCTCCAGAATGAATGCTGTTTATCACATCAGATAAGCAGCATTTTTTATTAATATCTTCTTTAAGATTTTTGCTTACGAAATACTACCATACCCACAGCCAACAAAATCAAAAGAATTCCAATAGCACTATTCAGGGTAAACAGTTCTTTAAAAACAAAGACACCGATCACAACGGCTGTCAGTGGTTCCATCGCACCTAAAATAGAAGTCAGTGTAGGTCCCGCATACTTAATTGCCCGTACCAAAGTTATATTGGAAATAGCCGTAGCCGGCAATGCAAGTCCTAAAATAATCAGCCATATATAACCGTCTGTCACCAGATGAAGCCCGGAAGTTGCCATAGCTCCTATCAGATAGAAAACAGCTCCCATCCCCATAACATAACATGTCAGTACAGTGGAATTGATTTGAGCGGCTCGTGTTGTTCGAACCCCAATGATGTATCCTCCGTAAGAAAAGACAGAAATACAAGCCGCCACCAATCCTACTATTGTATCACCACTTTTCGCCTCCAACTCTCCCGATGACAGTAAAGCAGCACCAAACAAAGACATTAAAACAGCAAGCATCACCAAAAGAGATTTCTTTTCATGAAAGAAAAACATCATTGCCAATGATACAGCCAACGGATACATAAAATGAATAGTCGATGCTACCCCCGTGGCTATATTCTGATAGGCAATGAGCAAACTGAATGAGGTGGTTGCCCGCAACAAACTTAATAAAAAAACGACTAACAAATCTTTCTTTGCCAGCCGGAAATTACATCCCGAACACCATCCAAACAGTGTCAATACAATAGCAGCCACTCCCCAACGATAAGAAAGCACCTCGAAAGCCGAAAAACCAGCTAACAACAGAGTTATAGAAAAAAACGGAGCCAGCCCAAAAGTGGAGGAGGATACCGCCGCATAAAGTATACCTTTAATACGATTCATCGATATATTCAACTAATTCCAGATATTCACAATGCAAAGATTATAAATATTTCTTTAATGCCACCATTAATTTCATTTTTTCAAGCGGCTTAACCAGATATTCATTACAGCCGACCTTTATTGCAGCAATCCGGTCAGAATCGAAAGCATGGGCGGTAAGTGCGACGATAGGTAAGCTAGCATTAAACTTACGTATTTCAGCTGTAGCCTTCAATCCATCCAGTACAGGCATTTTCATATCCATCAACAACAAATCGACATGTTGGCTACGCGCTATTTCCACTGCCTTTTGCCCATTCTCCGCATGCAGTAAATCATAATGATCCTTCAGGATAGTAGACACCAGCTGATAATTACTTTGTATATCTTCAGCTATGAGAATTGTTTTCCGACCGGCACTCTTCTCCATCACTTCGTCATTCGCACCAAACTCTCCTCCGGAGATATTCTCTTCTTTCTTCTCTTCTACCATAGAAAGTGTATCGACTTCACAAGGTAAAAATGCCCAAAACAGCGATCCTTCATTGTGTACCGATTCAAAGCCGACTTTACCTCCCATAGCTTCTGCAATTGCCTTGCAAATAGAAAGTCCAAGTCCGGTACCTTGGGCAAACTCATCAAGTTTCTCAAAACGCTGGAATACTTTTCCTTTTTTATCATCAGCTATACCAATACCGGTATCTTTCACATAAAAATAGACGCCTCCATCCTTACATGCATATCCCATTTTAATAGAACCTTTTGAAGTATATTTGATAGCATTAGTGACATAATTCGTTATAATTTGTGCCACGCGATTACGGTCCAGAGTTACCCGACAACAGTGATAAGGATTGATTTCAGTTAACACGATATCTGGATTCTTCAGGCGCTGCTTCATGGAAGTAAACATGTTTTCAAAATGTTCGGATAAGTCGAACGGTTCGTATTTCAGTTCTACCGAACCGGCTTCCAGCTTGGATAAATCAAGTATATCATTTATCAGTTTTAGCAATAACTCATTATTACTATTAATAATCTGGATATAGTCCGCCTTTTCTTCTTCTCCGGCATAAGCCATCAACTCCGAAAAACCTACAATAGCATTCAAGGGAGTACGGATTTCATGACTCATATTCGCCAGGAACGCAGATTTCAATTTATCAGACTGCTCTGCCTGATGTTTGGCTTCCTGCAATTCCTTAATCATTTTTTCACGCTCCGTTACATCATCCACGCGAATTACAACACCATCCACAGATCCATCTTCAAGAACTACGGGAGTGGCAAACACTTCAACGGTATGCGCACTGTCCAACGAAAACTTCATCTGTTCCGTCTGTAATGAAACAAAAGCACGTTGCATCACACAATTTTCACAGGGAGAAGTACGATTATATGTACTTTTATAGCAAAGTTCACCTTTTTTGTAGGCTTCAAAAGAAAGACTTTTTGAACATAACGAAATATTTTCCCATTGAACCATATATTCCTTCGTGATGTAGGCCAACCCTGAATTCGTATTGTTAAGAACCAGTTCATTCTGTCGTACCAAAGCGTCCTGTATTTCTTTATTCTTTAGTAAGGTCAATTCAGTCTGTTTATAGGAATCGATATTTTGCGTCATACCGAACAAATACTTATAAGGAGCATCGTTCAAAGTTGTGGTTTCAACAAGGCCACGCGTTTCCCACCATTGATACATGCCATCTCCTTTAAAGTCAATGCGATATTCCACATCCCATACACCGCTTCCTAGTTCTACCGCCTTTTGCAAAGTTTCAGCAAACTTTTGTCGGTCATCAGGATGTACGAGAGTCAGATATTTCTCGACCGAATTAATTTCTGATGCCTTTTTCCCATTTTTATCAAAACCTTCACCGAAACTCACCCTGTTCTTAGCCGGCTCAAAAAACCAGGTGAAGGCATTCATCGCTTCCATAGTGACAGTTAACAGCTGTGCACGACGCTTCAGTTCATTTTGTAAACTCTGATCCCAGCGGGTATTTAACAGAAAGCGTTTGCCATCATCTTCAATTATACTTTTGCGAACAATAGTATCATAGCTGCGTCCATCCTTCAGTATAATACGTTCCATGCCGAAATAAGGGTTCCCAGTATTGTATACCTCTAAATCAGTCTTCTGAATACGCTCTACTTCTTCTTCACTCAGCACATCATAAGTAGTTTTATCTTCGCTGGTACCAAACATGAGCTTACTCTCTTCATTGCAAAAAACATAGCGGAAATCATTCTCTACATCTTTGATATGAACAGATAACGGAAGATTATTTAATATATTATAGAAGAACTGCTCCTTTTTCTGCACCTCCGTATTATTCTTTCGGGTACCAACATATTTCAATACCTTCTTATTAGAATCAAATTCATAAGGAGCACCGCTTATCGTACAAAATTGCCAGGTTGAGCTATCCGGTAACATAACCCTGCTATCAAAAGAAAAAGAAAAATCTTCCCCATTGCTCATTCTTTCCATTACTTCAGTAACCTGACTACGGTCATCCGGATGCAAAGTCTCCAGATATAGTGCCATACTAACTGGCTTAGACTGATCGTATCCATTCAGCGGTTCATTATCACTATAAAATAATTTGGCCACTGCATCAAATTCCCAAAACATGATGTTGGCTGCCTTCATAGCAAGCTCCGTTTTCCGGCGACTTTGACGGAGTACCTCTTCACTTTTCACCGTTTCTGTAATATCTTCAAAGATAAAAATGTAATTAACAAACTTGCCATCATTGTCATAAAGAGGATTACCATTACATTTCAAATAGCAGGTCCGGGTACGCGTAGAGAAAAAGCGTTTATCGGTTCTCTGTTTATCGAAATCATACAAAAAACTCATCTGTACCGGAACACAACGACGAACTGCTTCCTTCACCACGTCAGGAACCACAGAATTTTCATTTATGTTGAGTTTATTACCAAGAAGCGTTTGCGAGTCAGCGCCAAAAATTCGGCAGAAGCTTTCATTGCATCTTACCAGAGTGCCATCGGCTGTGAAGAAACCTATTCCAACAGGAAGTGAATTAAATACAGTTAGTAATTGTTTGTGTTCCATTTCTTTATCCTTGAATAACTTAGAAATAAATATTTTATCTCCGCACTATGCAAATATATACACTTTTACGATTATAATATGATTTTATAGCGAAAATATTATTGCCAGGTTATAACATACAATAAGGGGCTATCCACGATATTGTGAATAACCCCTATCTCAAATGACATCCCATATATTATCATTTTAAAAAGTACATTTTAATACTCCTCAATGACTGTATTTCCAAAAATATCCTTTTTAATAATTTTCCCATGACCGTTACCATATTCAATTATTTCGTTTCCAAAAATATCTTTTTTAATAGTTGTTCTATTCCCCTTATCATCCTCGATAATAGTATTCCCAAAGATATCTTTTGTAATCGTCTTTCTATTACCTTTGTCATCGCGAATAATAGTATTTCCCAGAATATCTTTCTCTATAGTTTTTCTATTACCCTTATCGTCCCGGATAATGGTATTTCCTAGAATATCTTCTTCAATAGTCTTTCTATTGCCTCTATCATCACGGATAATGATGTTCCCCAAAATATCCTTTTCAATAGTCTTTCTATTGCCTTTATCATCACGAATGATGATATTCCCTAAGATATCCTTTTCAATAGTCTTTCTATTACCATTATCATCACGGATAATGATATTACCTAAAATATCCTTTTCAACAGTCTCTCTCCCTTGGTCAACTCCCGAATACTCATAATTATCTTCAACAAGATTTGCACCATAGCCCTTTATTATATAAGGAGCCAAAATAAACTGGGCAACAAACAGGATAAATAAAATCTTTTTCATGGCGTTTTTCTTTTGGTTTAGAACAAAAGTAACGCAGGAAAATCAGAATTAATAAGTGAATTCCATAATTGTCAGTAGGGAAAAACCTAAAATAAAAAGGATTAGCGCATGCAGTAACGGTATATCCATAATATACTACCTAATTGGTCCCCAGAATGGTCCCCCAAAAAAGAAATTCCTTGAAAGTACTTGACTTTCAAGGAATTCAAAGTGTTACTTGAGGTTCCTGGCGGATTCGAACCGCCGTACACGGTTTTGCAGACCGCTGACTAAGCCACTCATCCAAGGAACCATTATTTCTCGTTTGCGGTTGCAAAGGTAGTACAAATTTTGAAACTACCAACTATCCGCAGCAATTTTTCTTTGTACTTTTTTTCTTTACATCGCACTCTCCGCGTTTCTTGTCCATCATATCCTTTAGTTCACAGCCACTTACACAGCTGTCACAAGGATTCTGATTTTCTCGCGTACGACGAAAAAAACGAAATATTCCATATATGACGCGGGCAATGCAGAGTACAACCAGTACTCCGACTACCCAATCTTGCCAATTATTCATACAAACAATCCTCCAATCTGATAAACAGCAAATGATACAAGCCAAGCCAATCCCGTTGTGTAACAAGCAGCAAAAAGCGCCCATTTCCAACTACCCGATTCCTGTTTTATAGCCGCTATCGCCGCAATACACGGGAAGTAAATCAATACAAACAACATATAACAGAAAGCAACCAATGGAGTAATCGGAATTCGTTCTGCCAAACTTACTGAATCAGCATCCGGATCATCTGCATATAAGACACCTAATGTACTTACTACCAATTCTTTCGCTCCCACACCGGAAAGCAAGCCAATACCTAGTTTCCAATCAAATCCCAGTGGTTTTATAACTGGCTCTATACCACGTCCCAACTGGCCGATATAAGAATTTTCCTGCTGCTCGGCAACTGTTTCATAAGCATCATGATTCGGATAATACCCCAAGAACCAGATTATAATAGAAGCAATCATAATAATGCCTCCCATCTTTTTCAAATACTGCGCTCCCTTTTCCCATGTGTGACGGAAGATCGATTTTGCTGTCGGCATCCGGTAAGGTGGAAGTTCCATCACAAATGGAGTATCATCACCCTTCACCAGAAACTTGCTAAACAAGCGGGCCATTACCACAGCCAGTACAATACCAATCACATAAATACTTAACAACACCAGACTTGCATTGTTCGGGAAGAAAGCACCCACCAACAATAAATAAATTGGCAGACGCGCACTGCAAGACATCAAAGGATTTACCAACATTGTAATAAGACGGCTCTTCCGGTTCTCAATAGTACGGGAAGCTATAATAGCAGGTACATTGCATCCAAATCCCATAATCAAAGGAATGAATGATTTTCCGTGCAATCCCATTTTATGCATGATTTTATCCATGATAAAAGCTGCACGAGCCATATAACCCGAATCTTCCATAAGAGAAATGCAGAAATACAAAATCAAGATATTCGGCAAAAAGACAATAACCGCTCCTACCCCACCAATAATTCCATCAATCAGCAAATCTTTAAATGGACCTTCCGCCATATTATTGCGTAACAAGTCACCAATCTGCTCGACAAGCCATTCAATCCCCATCATCGGATATTCTCCAATGACAAACGTACCCTCAAACATCAGATACATAAAAAGGAAGAAAATAGGAAATCCCCAGACACGGTGAGTTACGATCGAATCCAGCACTTTTGTTGTCTGCGCCTGCTCCAAGTGATTATCTGTGAATGTCTCCTTCAGTGCACCACTGATAAATCCATATTTAGCATCCGTAATAGCCGATTCACAATCCTCATTCATTGTGTCCTGAACACGCTTCGACATCTTATCACGGACATGGAATATCTCATCCGCATTTGGTAATGTCCGCACAATGCGCTCAATGTCAGGATCATTCTCCAACAATTTAATGGATAGGAAACGGGTAGAATATTTATGACGGATAAATTCGTTTTTGGACACTTCACTTTTTACAGCTTCAATCGCTTTTTCGATATCAGGACCATGATTGATATGAATATGCCGGAAGACACGCCCCGTCTTTTTATGTTCACGTACATAATCTTCCAAATGCTCTTCCTCGTGGTTCTTACGATCTTCCAGAGAATCATGCCATTCGGTCAAATCCTTAAGAACTTCCGGATTCATATTTCCCTGTTTATCAAAGAAGTCTACTCCTTCATACAGATTGATAACAACATGAAACAAGGTATCCAATCCACGATTTTTCTTACTGACAGTAGGCAACATCGGCACCCCGAACAACTTACTCAACAGATGATAATCCAATGTATTTCCACTGGCTTCCAACTCATCATAAATATTCAGAGCTACCACCATGCGGACATTCATATCTATCAATTGAGTAGTCAGATATAAGTTTCGCTCCAGATTAGAGGAATCGACTACATTAATAATCACGTCCGGAGTTTCATCGATAATATGACGACGGACATAGATTTCTTCCGGCGTATAAGCAGACAAAGAATAAGTTCCCGGCAAATCGACAATACGGAAATGATAACCTTCGAAATCAAAATAACCTTCTTTGGCATCCACGGTTACGCCGCTGTAGTTTCCAACATGCTCATGAGCACCGGATGCAAGATTAAATAAAGAAGTCTTGCCACTGTTCGGGTTTCCGACCAAAGCAACATTGATGGTACGGCGTTTACCTAACGCCAACCGTTTCATATCTTCTTCTTTTACTGAAAGGTCTTCAGGCAATCCTTCATGATAAACAGTCTTCTCGGCCAGTTTTTTTGCTTCCTCTTCGCTGATAACTTCGATCATTTCAGCTTCCTGACGACGAAGAGAAATTTCATAACCTAAAACTTTATATTTTATGGGATCTTTTAGCGGAGCATTCAACAGCACTTCAACCGTTTTACCTTTAATGAAGCCCATCTCCACAATACGTTTACGAAAACCACCGTGCCCCAATACCTTTACAATAACACCTTTTTCTCCTGTTTTTAATTCGGACAAACGCATAACTCTCAAAATTTTTGGCAAAGATAATTCATAACTTCGGAGCATGCAAATTATTTAGAATGTTTTTAAATAGCAGCTTTTTTCATCCTCTAAAAGATTCAGAAAAAATAAAAAAACTTATTGATAAACTCGTATCTTTGCAGGTATGATACAACAACGCGTTACAAAATATATAGAAAAGGAACATTTATTCTCACCAGATGATAAAATCCTGGTCGCATTGAGTGGTGGTGCCGACTCGGTGGCATTACTATATATTCTGCATACAGCAGGCTATCATTGCGAAGCCGCACATTGTAATTTCCACCTGCGAGGCAAAGAGTCAGACCGGGACGAGTTATTTGTCCGCCAACTTTGCGAAAGAATGGAAATCCATTTACATACCATTGATTTCAACACGACCCAATATGCAACAGAAAAACATATTTCGATTGAAATGGCCGCACGGGAACTCCGCTACCAATGGTTCGAGAAAATTAGAAAAGAATGTCAGGCAGATGTTGTCGCTGTGGCCCATCACCAGGATGATAGCATAGAAACTATACTACTTAACCTGATTCGGGGAACAGGAATTACCGGTCTGTTAGGAATCCGCCCCCGCAATGGAGCCATCGTACGCCCTCTGCTTTGTATCAACCGCGAAGAAATAATTCGTTACCTGCAAAACATCGGACAAGATTATGTGACAGACAGCACCAATCTGGAAGACGAATATACCCGCAATAAAATTCGGCTCAACCTCCTTCCCCTCATGCAGGAAATTAATCCGTCAGTCAAAAACACTCTGACAGATACGAGTAATTATCTGAATGATGTAGCTACTATATATAATAAATGTATAGAGGAAACTAAAAAGAAAGTCATTACAGCAGAAGGTATCCGAATCAGTGATTTAGTAAAGGAACCGGCACCCGAAGCCATCTTATTCGAAGTCCTGCATCCTCTAGGATTCAATTCCGCACAAATCAAAGATATCGCCCATTCGCTTCATAGCCAACCGGGCAAGCAATTCTGTAGCAAAGAATGGAGAGTGATAAAAGACAGAGAATTCCTATTAATAGAAACAGTTGAATCTGAAAATGAGACTCTTCCTCCTTTTCAAATTATCAAAGAAGAAAAAGAATACACCCCGGATTTTCTCATTCCATGTGAAAAGGAAATTGCCTGTTTTGATGCCGACAAACTGAATGGAGAAATTCATTACCGAAAATGGCAGCCGGGAGACACTTTTATTCCTTTTGGAATGAAAGGAAAGAAAAAAATAAGCGATTATCTGACCGACCGCAAATTTTCTATCAGCCAAAAAGAACGCCAATGGGTACTCTGCTGTGGAGAACACATCGCATGGCTGATAGGCGAACGAACAGACAACCGCTTTCGTATTGATGAAACGACTAAGCGCGTCGTGATTTACAAAATAGTCTGAGGCAACTTCTGTTTCTTGAAGCAATCTGATAACAAAGCTGCAAAAGGAGTTTCATACACCCTTGCTTTCCTAACGCAAGCTTTTACACAAGCGCAACATTTGATACATTTAGCCTCATCCGTATGTAGCTCGTCCCCTTTCGTTATAGCCCCTGCCGGACAACGGACCACACATAACCCGCAATGGGTACACAAATCCTCATCTTCCACCCAAGGAACGCGGGGAAGCGGTGTACCACTTTTACGTAACTTGATGACTTTCCTCAAAAAACGGAACAAGGGAAAGAATGGTTGACTCGGACGTTTGATAGCACGTACATCCACCGGATAAAGGGTATCCATACTATCAGCTGTCTGTATTTTTTCCATGATTTTCTTCCCAAACTCCGCAGCAAAGGCTAAATCCGATTCATCAGGACATCCCACTGCAATCGGGTATTTGTCGGTACTATATGAATGTTCTCCAATAAAAGTTGCCCCGGCAATTACTTTAAATCCGTGAGGAATAGCAAAAGCATCCAGTTCCATTAAAGCTTTTTCATAAGCGCGATTTCCGTAAACCACTACCAAAACGGTAGGAGTATCCACTCCACGGATATACTGCAAACGTTCCATTGCCAAAGGAGCGACATGTCCTCCATACACAGGCACTACAATAATAGCCAAAGAAGATGTAGGAATCACAATTTCATCCGCAATCTGCTGCGTTACATTAATAGGAAAAATATTTTTTATGCCCGTCCCGTGAACAATCGCCTCCGCAACTTGTTTAGATGTGTGTGTAGGCGAAAAATAAATTAAATGAGCTTCATTTACTGTCATACTATTTTCTTTTATGTAGCAAAGATACACTTTTACGTGGAAAAAAATGTTTGATTGTTCATGAAACCAAAAAAAATTATTATCTTTGCCCCGTTGAAACATTCTACGATTCAACATATACATCCCTAATTCAGAATAAAAAACAAAACGTATGCTCGCATATCTGTAGCCATGAGCTGTAGTAATGCTGTCCATAATTCAGCAAAAAAAGAAATATTAATAACTTACCATACTATATGTATAACATTATCCAATTAAACGACAAAAATCTGTCGGAACTTCAAGTTATTGCCAAAGAGTTAGGCATAAAAAAAGCAGACTCATACAAAAAAGAAGACCTTGTTTATAAAATACTCGATGAACAGGCCATTGTAGGAGCTACAAAGAAAGTTGCCGCAGATAAGCTAAAAGAAGAACGCAAAAATGAAGAACAAAAGAAAAAGCGTTCACGGGTAGCTCCTACCAAAAAAGAAGACAAAGTGGTTTCCGCAACAAAGAGTGGAGAGGCTAACAAGACAAAAGAGACCGCTCCTGTAAAAGCTACACCACAACCTTCCAAGAAAGAAGAAAGTACAAACAAAGAAAAAGAAACTGTTGTTGTAGAAGCTAAAGCAGAAAACACTGCTACTCCCAAGCGTAAAGTAGGCCGTCCTCGTAAGAGCTCTGACGCAGAAGAGAAAAAAGAAGTAGAAAATGCAAAACCGGCAGCACCCAAAGTAGTGGAACCTAAACCTGTTGTTGCAGAGAAAGCTACTGGTACTACGGAAAAGCCAGCTCCGGTACAACAGCAAACAGCTGAGAAGAAAGCAAAAAACAAACCAGCTGCAGAAGCAAATAAGCCTGTTGCAGAAACAAATAAACCGGCTACTGAACCTAACAAACCTGTTGTAGAGAAAAAGGTGATAGATAAACCACAAAAGAAAGCTGCACCCGTTATCGACGAGGAAAGCAATATCTTATCCAGCGTTGACGACGATGATTTTATTCCAATCGAAGATCTGCCTTCTGAAAAAATAGAGCTTCCTACCGAATTATTCGGAAAATTCGAAGCTACTAAAACAGAATCAGCACAGACAGCACCGGAACAACCATCTCATCCTCAACAGCAACAACAATCTCAACAGCAGCAGTCCCAGCAGCAACGTCCGCGTATTGTTCGCTCACGCGACAATAACAACGGCAACAATAATGCTAACAACAATGGCAATAACGCCAATAACAACAATAGCAACAATAATAATTTCCAGCGTAACAACAATAACCAGAATCAGGTTCAGAACCCAAATCAAAATCAAAATCAGAACCCGAATCAGAACCAGAACCAAAACCAACAACGCTTACCGATGCCACGTGCCGCTCAGCAGAACAATGCGGGTGAGAACCTTCCGGTACAACAGCAGCAGGAACGCAAGGTTATTGAGCGCGAAAAGCCTTATGAATTCGACGATATTCTCAACGGAGTAGGTGTTTTGGAAATTATGCAGGACGGATACGGATTCCTCCGTTCTTCCGACTATAACTACCTCTCTTCTCCGGACGATATTTATGTATCACAGTCTCAAATCAAACTATTTGGTCTGAAAACCGGTGATGTAGTAGAAGGAGTTATCCGTCCACCCAAAGAAGGAGAAAAATATTTCCCATTGGTAAAGGTTTCGAAGATCAACGGACGTGACGCAGCTTTCGTTCGCGACCGTGTTCCTTTCGAACATCTGACACCTCTCTTCCCGGATGAAAAGTTCAAACTTTGCAAAGGCGGTTATTCAGACTCTATGTCTGCCCGTGTCGTCGATCTTTTCGCTCCTATCGGTAAAGGCCAACGTGCATTGATTGTTGCCCAACCAAAGACAGGTAAGACCATCTTAATGAAAGATATCGCCAACGCTATCGCAGCCAACCACCCGGAAGTTTACATGATTATGTTGCTGATTGACGAACGCCCGGAAGAAGTAACAGACATGGCACGCAGCGTTAATGCAGAAGTAATCGCTTCTACTTTCGACGAACCGGCAGAACGCCACGTAAAAATTGCAGGTATCGTATTGGAAAAGGCAAAACGTCTGGTAGAATGTGGTCACGACGTAGTTATCTTCCTTGATTCTATCACTCGTCTGGCTCGTGCATACAATACAGTATCTCCTGCATCCGGTAAAGTTCTTTCCGGTGGTGTGGATGCAAATGCACTTCATAAACCTAAACGCTTCTTCGGTGCTGCCCGTAATATTGAAAACGGTGGTTCACTGACTATTATTGCTACCGCATTGATCGATACCGGTTCTAAAATGGACGAAGTTATCTTCGAAGAATTCAAGGGTACAGGTAACATGGAGTTGCAGCTCGACCGCAACCTGTCAAACAAACGCATCTTCCCGGCAGTCAACATTACTGCATCCAGCACTCGTCGCGACGACCTGTTGCTTGATAAAACAACTCTTGACCGCATGTGGATATTACGCAAATATCTTGCCGACATGAATCCGATCGAAGCAATGGACTTCGTTAAAGACCGTCTGGAAAAAACCAGAGACAACGACGAATTCCTGATGAGCATGAACAGCTAATCAACAGCAAACTTATAAATAAACGGTGAACAAACTGCGCCATAACAAGTGCAGTTTATTCACCGTTTTCTTTTTCTGTAACCCATTTTATGACTTATCACCTGCCGTTTATCACTTATCATTCAACTCCCATCACCGATAGTTACCCCTAACCGCTTGCCACACCTTTCATTTTTGTACAAAATACTTTCATTTGCGTCCAAAACTACTACCTCGCCCTTTTTTACGTTTCCTTTTTTCCTACTTTTGCTTCCAAATCAAATATTACTTAATTCTAACCAGTAATGAAAACTATTTATCCATTCATGGGATTAGCCCTGTGCAGCGTGACAGCGCAGGCCCAAGAAAAGCCCAATTTCCTGATTATCCAGTGCGACCATTTAACACAACGCGTTGTGGGAGCTTACGGACAAACACAAGGCTGCACCCTCCCTATTGACGAAGTCGCTTCACGAGGAGTTATCTTCTCCAATGCTTATGTAGGCTGCCCTCTCAGCCAACCCTCACGCGCTGCTTTATGGAGTGGCATGATGCCTCATCAAACCAATGTACGTTCCAACTCCAGCGAACCTATCAACCCACGTATTCCCGAAAATGTACCGACATTAGGAAGTCTTTTTTCTGAAAACGGTTACGAAGCCGTACACTTCGGAAAAACACACGACATGGGTTCACTTAGAGGATTCAAGCATAAAGAACCGGTAGCCAAGCCATTCACCGATCCGGAATTCCCGGTTAATAACGACAGCTTCCTAGACGTAGGAACATGTGAAGACGCTGTTGCTTATCTAAGTAATCCACCGGAAGAACCATTCATCTGTATCGCTGATTTTCAGAACCCTCACAATATCTGTGGATTTGTAGGAGCGAACGAAGGAGTACATACCGACCGCCCCATCAGCGGAACCCTTCCGGAACTACCGGCCAATTTCGATGTAGAAGACTGGAGCAATATCCCTAAACCTGTGCAATACATCTGCTGCAGTCATCGCCGCATGACCCAAGCCTCTCATTGGAATGAAGAGAATTACCGTCATTACATTGCTGCTTTCCAACACTATACCAAGATGGTTTCCAAGCAAGTAGACAGCGTATTGAAAGCCCTCTACTCCACTCCTGCCGGAAAAAACACAATCGTTATTATCATGGCTGACCATGGTGATGGAATGGCTTCACACCGCATGGTGACCAAACATATCAGCTTCTACGATGAAATGACCAACGTACCGTTTATCTTTGCAGGTCCCGGAATCAAACAACAGAAAAAGCCCATAGACCAAGTATTGACACAACCTACACTGGATCTTCTGCCTACTCTTTGTGATTTGGCTGGAATTCCTGTTCCGGCCGAAAAACCGGGAATCAGCCTTGCACCTATATTAAAAGGAGAAAAACAGAAAAAAACTCACCCCTATGTAGTTTCTGAATGGCATAGCGAATATGAATATGTCGTTACTCCCGGACGTATGGTACGGGGACCGAGATACAAGTACACTCACTATCTGGAAGGTAACGGTGAAGAGCTATATGATATGAAAAAGGATCCGGGAGAACGTAAGAATCTCGCCAAAGACCCCAAATACAGTAAAATTCTCGCCGAACACCGTGCCATGCTTGATGATTACATCGCCCGCACCAAAGACGATTACCGGAGTTTGAAAGTAGATGCCGCTCCACGATGCAGAAACCATACTCCCGGCTACCCCAACCACGAGGGCCCTGGAGTACGAGAGATACTCAAAAGAAAATAAATTATAAAAAAGAGTGAAGATTTCTTTGTAATCTTCACTCTTTTTAGTTCTTTTGCAGATAAACTTACAAGCAAGCAATTCTTATATCAAGTGAAAAAACACAGACGTCATATAATTGCAATAGTCGTAACCGCATTAATATCGGTCACCTTATATGCTGCACGCACAAATTCAGAGCGTCTTTCTTTATTACAACCTTTACTTGAATACAATCATCCATTCAGTCCGGACGCCCCTGTCGACAGCATCATTGCCTGGGAAAAACTTTTAGAACCGGAATTACAAAAGGAACAACAATACCCACTCCTATTCCAGATAAATCTGCTGACCGTTCAAGCCTTAATCACAGAAGGCAACATCAGTCTCGCCATCAACCAGGCCAATCAGATGTACCAGAAAGCCAGAGAAATGGACTATCCTTTGGGAACAGCACTCGCATTACACGCCATTGGAAATACTTATTTAAGTTCGTCAACACCACAAGTTGCCATCGAATCGTATAAGGAAGCATTAGAAATCATTCAGAAACTCCCTCATGCCAACCAATATATCAAAACGATCTTGTCTCAATTTATCCTGACGAAGCTCAACTATCACCAAATGACAGATATAGAAGACAATATCCGGGAACTCGAATCTGTTATTGACAAGGATACGAATCCCCAAGACGATTTTCACCTTGTTTACTGTCAGGCATTCTATTGCATCCAGACGCATCATCTTCCGGAAGCATTAAACCATATACGACAAACCGAACAAATCAACCGGCAACATCAGTACCCATATTTTCATTTAATGATTAAATACCTGTATTCACGCTACTACACTGAATCCAAAGAATACACTCAGGCACTAACCACACTTGACGAATTACTTTCGCATACCAAAGCAGCCAACTCATATAAATCCCTGCAAGTGCTGAAAGATCGTGCACACATACTTACACTAATGGGAAACAACAAGGAAGCATGTGAAATTTATGAAATATTCAATACGTGCAAAGACTCTTTGGACGCAATGAATTATATTCGCCAAATCAATGAATTACACACCCTCTACCAAATAGATAAAAACGAACTGGACAACTTAAACAGACAGAAGACAATCCTCTACTGGAGCTGGTTCACCATCCTATTCATAGTCATACTGATTGTATTCTTCATCCTTTTGGTCAGACGAGGAAATAAAAAACTGCGCCAATCGCAGCAGGAACTGGAAAAAGTGAAAAAGCAAGAAGAAAATTCCATCCGGACAAAGAGCCTTTTCCTTTCCAACATGAGCCATGAAATTCGCACGCCGCTCAATGCGTTGTCCGGCTTCTCTTCCATCCTGACGGAAGAATCCATCGACAACGAGACCCGGAAACAGTGTAGCGATATTATTCAGCAAAATTCAGAACTGTTACTCAAGCTGATTAACGACGTAATCGACTTGTCCAGTCTCGAAGTGGGCAAGATGAAATTCAAATATGAGCGATGTGATGCAGTAACAATATGCAGAAACGTTATCGACATGGTTGAGAAAATAAAACAAACGAATGCAAACGTCCGTTTTTCAACCTCTCTCCATTCATTAGAATTGACGACAGACAATGCAAGGTTGCAACAATTATTAATCAACCTTCTCATCAATGCAACCAAATTTACTCCACAAGGTTCCATCACCATGGAACTGGAAAAACAGACAGAAGACACAGCACTGTTTTCTGTGACCGACACCGGCTGCGGTATCTCTCCGGAGAATCAGAATAAAATATTCAACCGTTTTGAGAAACTGAATGAAAATGCTCAAGGCACAGGACTCGGTTTGTCTATCTGCCAACTCATTATCGAGCAGCTGGGTGGTAAAATATGGATTGACTCCAATTATAAGGAAGGAGCCCGTTTCCTGTTCACACACCCTATTTGTCATGAGCAACCAGGAAAGGAGGAAGCCGAATGAAACAAGTCCTGCTCCTGTTCCTTCTATTATGCTGCACCCTCACCGGAAAAGCCAGCACCGAGATTGTTTTGGAATCCGATAGCCTGATAAAGGTGTTGCAAACATTACCGTACGATACGACACAGCTGAATGTTCTCAATCAAATCATCAGAATAGAACAAAACAACCAGCAATGTATCCAATATTCAGATGCATTAATGAAAGAAGCATTGCAACTGGAAAATGACAAATATGCCGGTCTGGCTGCTTACTACCATATCTTATACTATTACAATCGTAATAATCAAGACAGTGTAACGAAATGGCTCACCATAATGGAGCCTCATGCCCGGAAATCAGATTTATGGAACTACTTCTTTGATGCCAAACGTTTCCAGATAGACCTGTACACATTCAACGAACAATACGAACTTGCTATCAACGAATCTCAAAAGATGCAACAGCAAGCCTCCCAAATGAATAGTAACCGGGGCAGTATAGCCGCCTATCAATGCCTGAATAATGCATATATCGGCAGTCAACGCTGGGATAAAGGAATAGAAGCACTGGAGGCTGCCTACCAGCTACTCACTCCAACAGAAAATCCGGTGGTCCGTATCTCGGTATTATCACAGTTAGTATCCGTTGTCAAAGAAAAGAAAGATAATAAAAAACTACTCAAATACCTGCAGGAACTGGAAAACACTCTTCATAACCACATCAGCGCGAACCCATCCTTAAAAGCGGGATTTTCCGATGTATACCTGTTCAATGAACTGTTCTACAGCTATTATTACCTGAATACCCATCAGCCGCAACAAGCTTATGAACATCTCGTAAAATCTAAAGAATATCTGGACGAGAATACTTATTTCATGTATAAAGTACTCTATTTCGACACATTTGCCAAATATTACCAGGTAATTGGAGCCTATCAACAGGCATCGGATTATATCGACACGACACTGACGATGTTGAAGAAAGACTTCACAAGCGACTATGCCGAACAACTACTCGAAAAGGCCAGAATATGGAAACAGGCAGGGCAAAGCGGAAAAGCCATCCCTCTGTATGAGCAGGCACTCGCCATCAAAGACTCGACAGCCACTGTACTCTCAAACAATCAGATGGCACAGATACAAAGCAAATACAATATCGAAAAAACAGAACTGGAGCAAAAAAGGGAAAACAACCGGATCCAGCTCACCTATCTGATCTTTATATTTGTCATCCTGATTCTGCTTTTTATCTTTATGGCGCGACTCTTTATGGTACGGAAAGCACTTAAATACGCGGAAAACGAAATCCGGAAAACAACAGAAAACGTGCGGAAGACCAATGAAATAAAAAATCGCTTCCTGTCCAACATGAGCTATAACATCCGTACCCCACTCAACAATGTGGTCGGTTTCTCACAACTCATAGCCAGCGAACCCAACATAGACAAGGAAATAAGGCAAGAATACTCAAACATCATCCACAAAAGTTCGGAGAAGTTAATGAGACTTGTCAATGACGTTCTCGACTTATCCCGTTTGGAAGCTCAAATGATGAAGTTCCAGTTGCAAGACTATGATGCCACTACCCTATGCAAGGAAGCATGCAGCATGGCTCAGATGAGGAACGAAGAAACAGGTATCCAGATTGAATTTTCCAGTGAAACGGACGCCCAAATCCATACCGATATAATGCGACTGACGCAGGCCTTGATTAGCGCACTGGTGTACCCGCAAGAACACCGGCAAGCACGAATCATCCGGTTCACTTTAAGCCAGAATGAAGACATGCTCCGTTTCCGGATCACTAATTCACCTTTGGCAGACCATGCATTCGTATCACAGGAAACCATCATCCGGCATGATATCAACCTGTTGTTACTAAAACATTTCGGAGGAAACTATCTCGTCAATGATAAAACTCCCGAAGGTCCGGAAATTGTTTTCATCTACCCCATCGTTTCCGAATCGAAATAAAGCACTATCTTTGCAAAGTGTAAACTTAAACACTTAATTATGTACACCAACAAACAGATTTGGAGTGTCAGTTATCCGATACTACTAAGCTTGCTGGCACAAAATGTCATCAATGTCACCGACACAGCATTCCTCGGACACGTGAGTGAGGTAGCCCTTGGAGCATCAGCTATGGGCGGGTTATTTTATATATGCGTATTCACCATCGCATTCGGATTCAGCACCGGTTCGCAGATAGTCATCGCACGACGCAACGGCGAAGGGCGCTATTCGGATGTCGGTCCCGTCATGATTCAAGGAGTCATGTTCCTGTTCGTGATGGCACTGCTGCTATTCGGATTCACCAAAGCATTCGGCGGAAACATCATGCGTTTGCTGGTTTCTTCAGAATCCATCTACGAAGGAACGATGGAATTTCTGGACTGGCGTATTTACGGATTCTTTTTCTCGTTCATCAATGTCATGTTCCGTGCATTGTATATCGGCATTACACGTACTAAAGTACTAACCGTCAATGCCATCGTCATGGCATTAACCAATGTCGTACTGGATTACGCATTAATTTTCGGAAAATTCGGTTTGCCGGAAATGGGCATCAAAGGAGCAGCTATCGCCTCCGTACTGGCAGAAGCTTCCTCCATTCTCTTTTTCGTCATTTACACATACCTCACCGTCGATTTGAAGAAATACGGCCTGAACCGCCTGCGCACATTCGACCCGGCATTACTGATGCGAATACTTAGTATCTCCTGTTTCACCATGCTGCAATATTTCCTGTCAATGGCTACCTGGTTCGTATTCTTTGTAGCCGTAGAACGGTTGGGACAACGGGAACTGGCGATTGCCAATATCGTCCGGAGTATCTACGTCGTACTGCTAATTCCGGTCAATGCACTGGCTACAACCACCAACAGCCTTGTCAGCAACGCCATTGGTGCAGGAGGTATCCAGCACGTGATGCCGCTCATCAATAAAATTGCCCGGTTCTCCTTTTTCATCATGCTGGGACTAGTAGCGGTGTCAGCACTATTTCCGCAGTTCCTACTCTCCATCTACACCAGTGAGGCGGCACTCATTACAGAATCCGTACCCTCGGTATACGTTATTTGCTTCGCCATGCTTATCGCATCCGTAGCCAACGTGGTGTTCAACGGCATCTCCGGAACAGGAAATACACAAGCAGCCCTGTTGCTCGAAACAATTACAATCATCATCTACGGATCTTACATTGTTTTCATCGGAATGTGGCTGAAAGCACCAATCGAAATCTGCTTTACAATTGAGATTGTGTATTATAGCTTACTGTTGATAACAAGTTATATTTATCTCAAAAAAGCAAAATGGCAGAATAAAAAGATATAAATACAAGAGATTTTTGTACATTTGCAAGCTCAAATAAAGAGCAGACGGAAAAGTCTCTCTTTCGGCCAAGTAAATTGTAATTAGTAATTCGTAATTAAATAACTATGTTCGATAATTTAAGTGAAAGACTAGAACGGTCATTCAAGATTCTGAAAGGTGAAGGCAAAATCACCGAAATCAACGTGGCGGAGACGCTGAAAGACGTACGTAAAGCACTTCTCGACGCCGACGTAAACTACAAGGTTGCAAAGAATTTCACGGATACGGTGAAAGAAAAAGCGCTTGGCCAGAACGTTCTTACGGCTGTGAAGCCAAGCCAGTTGATGGTGAAGATCGTGCATGATGAACTTACACAATTGATGGGTGGAGAGACAGCCGAGATCAACATCGACGCCCGTCCGGCAGTTATCCTGATGTCAGGTTTGCAGGGTTCGGGTAAGACCACCTTCTCCGGTAAACTGGCACGGATGCTGAAAACCAAGAAGAACCGTAAGCCATTATTGGTGGCTTGTGACGTTTACCGTCCGGCAGCTATCGAACAGTTGCGTGTATTGGCAGAACAGATTGAAGTACCGATGTACTGCGAACTGGACAGCAAGAATCCGGTAGAAATTGCACAACACGCCATTCAGGAAGCCAAAGCCAAAGGATACGACCTCGTTATCGTCGATACAGCCGGACGTCTGGCAGTAGACGAGCAGATGATGAACGAGATCGCCGCTATCAAAAAAGCAATCAACCCGGACGAAATTCTGTTCGTGGTAGACTCCATGACCGGTCAGGACGCTGTAAACACAGCTAAAGAATTCAACGAACGTCTGGACTTCAACGGTGTGGTACTGACCAAACTCGATGGTGATACCCGCGGTGGTGCGGCTCTTTCTATCCGTTCGGTAGTGAACAAACCGATTAAATTCGTAGGTACAGGTGAAAAGCTGGAAGCAATCGATCAGTTCCACCCTGCTCGTATGGCCGACCGTATTCTCGGTATGGGTGACATCGTTTCATTGGTAGAACGCGCACAGGAACAATACGATGAAGAAGAAGCCAAACGCTTACAGAAGAAAATAGCCAAAAACCAATTCGACTTCAACGACTTCCTTAGCCAGATTGCACAAATCAAGAAAATGGGTAATCTGAAAGACCTCGCTTCCATGATTCCGGGAGTAGGAAAAGCAATCAAAGATATTGATATTGACGACAATGCTTTCAAGAGCATCGAAGCCATCATCTATTCCATGACTCCGGCAGAACGTTCCAATCCGGAAATACTGAACGGTTCACGCCGTACGCGTATCGCCAAAGGTAGCGGAACGACTATCCAGGAAGTGAATCGCCTATTGAAACAGTTCGACCAGACACGCAAAATGATGAAAATGGTGACTAGCAGCAAAATGGGTAAGATGATGCCTAAGATGAAAAAGTAATCATTCTGTAGATCCAAATCTAATGATAAGTAAAAAGAGGGAGTTTCGGCTCCCTCTTTTTTTTATACCACCCATCTCTTGACAAAAATTCCAATCCCTTTGGAGAGTTCAGTTATTTATTTTACTTTTGTCCATCACCAATAAATACTCTGAAAATATGACTCTGATAGACGGAAAAGCAATTTCCGAACAAGTAAAACAAGAGATTGCAGCCGAAGTAGCCGAAATGGTGGCTCATGGCGAAAAACGCCCGCACCTGGCCGCTATTCTTGTAGGACACGATGGTGGTAGCGAGACTTATGTAGCTGCCAAAGTAAAAGCCTGTGAAGTATGTGGGTTCAAGTCTTCCCTCATCCGTTATGAAAGTGACGTGACCGAAGAAGAACTGCTTGCCAAAGTACGTGAACTAAACGAAGACAACGACGTGGACGGCTTTATCGTACAACTTCCCTTACCCAAGCATATCTCCGAACAGAAAGTAATCGAAACAATTGATTACCGTAAAGACGTAGACGGTTTCCACCCGATCAACGTAGGCCGTATGTCCATCGGGCTTCCGTGTTACGTATCCGCTACTCCCAACGGCATCCTCGAATTGTTGAAACGTTATAACATAGAAACTTCCGGAAAAAAGTGCGTCGTACTCGGACGCAGCAATATTGTCGGCAAACCGATGGCTGCCCTGATGATGCAGAAAGCCTATCCGGGCGATGCCACAGTAACCGTATGCCACAGCCGTAGCAGAGACCTGGTAAAAGAATGTCAGGAAGCTGATATTATTATCGCTGCCTTGGGACAACCGAACTTTGTAAAAGCCGAAATGGTGAAAGAAGGCGCGGTAGTTATTGACGTAGGTACTACCCGTGTGCCGGATGCAACCAAGAAATCAGGTTTTAAACTGACCGGCGACGTAAAGTTTGACGAAGTTGCACCGAAATGCTCATTCATCACTCCCGTACCGGGCGGTGTTGGACCAATGACGATTGTATCGTTAATGAAAAATACACTCTTAGCTGGTAAGAAAGCTATTTATCAATGAGACATACCCTGTTTCTGATGATTTTGCTTCTCTCTTTGTCCTGCACCTCCCGGTCGCAGGCAAAGAGAGATTCTATCATTGACACCCTGTCGGACAGCCTTTCCGACAGCATCTTCCCCACTGACACCCTACGCCTCCTTTTCGTAGGTGACCTCATGCAACATCAGGGACAAATCAACGCTGCACGAACATCAACCGGCTATGATTACTCCACATGTTTCGCGTATGTCAAAGAAGAAATAAAGAAAGCCGACCTCTCCATCGCCAACCTGGAAGTGACATTAGGAGGCAAACCTTACAAAGGTTATCCTGCTTTCAGCGCGCCGGACGAATTTCTGACCGCAATTCACGATGCAGGTTTCAATATTTTAGTGACTGCCAACAACCACAGTCTCGATCGTGGTAAATCCGGACTGGAGAGAACCATTCAATTAATAGACTCTTTAAAGGTTCCACATGCAGGCACGTATATCAACGCTGATGAACGCGAAAAGAAATATCCTCTTTTATTAGAAAAGAACGGATTCCGCATCGCCCTGCTCAACTACACGTATGGAACAAACGGCATCCCCGTTACCCCTCCTAATATCGTGAACTATATCGATACAGCCATCATCGCCAAAGATATTGAAGAGAGTAAAGCAATGAAGCCGGATGCCATCATAGCTTGTATGCATTGGGGAATCGAATACCAGTCACTCCCGGACAAAGAGCAAAAATTCCTCGCCGACTGGCTGATTGAAAAAGGAGTAAACCATATCATCGGCTCCCATCCTCACGTAGTTCAGCCCATCGAAGTTCGCACAGACAGCCTGACGAATGACAAACATCTCGTAGTCTATTCGCTGGGAAATTATATTTCCAATATGTCCGCCCGCCGCACTGACGGAGGACTGATGGTAAGAATGGAATTAGTAAAAGACAGCACTGTCCGCCTCAATAATTGTGATTATAGTTTGGTATGGACAGCCCGTCCCATTCAATCAGGAAAAAAAAATCATCAATTGCTCCCAGTCAATTTGCCGATTGATTCAATTCCTTTACAAGCACGTAACTCTCTGAAAATCTTTGTAAATGATGCGCGAACCCTTTTCAGCAAGCACAATCGGGGAATAAAAGAATATACTTTTTTCGAAAAAAAATAGCAGAATCTTTTGGAGATTAGAAGATAATATCTATCTTTGCACCGCGTTAGAGAAACGCAAACATGGTGGATGTAGTTCAGTTGGTTAGAGCGTCAGATTGTGGTTCTGAATGTCGCCGGTTCGAGTCCGGTCTTCCACCCAACAAAAACCCTTGTAAGTTAAATACTTATGAGGGTTTTCTGCTTTCAGGAAATAGGCATCTTAGAGAGCAAATCATGGCTCAGTCTGAAAACTTGGGGGATTGCGTTAAAATTCTTATTTTTGCATCATGAACACATCCTCTTCCCAAACGATTGATCCTGTTGTTTCTTTAAGCTTGTTCTTGCCTTCAGGAATCCTTGATTACTTTACCCTAGTCAATCATGTTTCTCAGGATACTTGCTTTATTCTTTATTTAGAGGAGAAAGCCACTATTCCTGCTGAGTACTCAGATCTCCATCTTCACTCAAAAGGTTTCCTCCCTGAGATTGAAGTTCAGGACTTCCCTATCCGTGGTAAAGCCGTTTATTTACGTATCAAGCGTCGTCGCTGGGAAGATCCATCCACTGGGCAGACATATAGTCGTGACTGGAGTTTGGTAGCCACCGGTACTCGCATAACCGCTGAGTTCGGTGCTTTTTTAAAAGAATTACTTAGATAATCACGCCGTTAGCTGCCAAAGTGTAGCTGAGCATTACTGTATGGATGGCAAACAGCTTCAAAGCCAATATAAAGATCACCTGAGTGACTTCCAGAATTGGGATCAGAGAGCACATGCCCAAGAGTATATCCTTTATCCAAAGAATATGGGTTATCGCCTATGTATTGACGAAACGGCTTTGAGCAAGGGAGATCTTTATACCATCTTAATAAATAGAGATAAGCGAGGTAGGAAAGGTTCTATTATAGCTGTAATTCAGGGCACTAAAGCTGATGATATCATTGCGGTACTTACAAAGATGCCACAGGAGCTGCGTAATCAAGTCAAAGAAATTACACTGGATATGGCAGGGAGCATGCAAAAGATTGCGAAAACGTGCTTTCCACGTGCCATGCAGGTGATTGATAGGTTTCATGTACAAAAACTTGTATACGAAGCTGTACAAGAGTTGCGTATTACATATAGATGGCAAGTGATAAAAGAGGAGAATAAAGCCATGAAAGCCGCAAAAGAGAAGGGGGAAGTACATAAAGCAGAAGAACTCGAAAACGGAGATACATTCAGGCAATTATTAGCCAGAAGCAGATATTTATTATTTAAATCACCTGATAAATGGACCAAGAGCCAGAAAATCAGGGCAGAATTACTTTTCAAGCAGTTTGAAGATATTAAGCATGTATATTACTACTCATTGGAGTTGGGAAAGATCTTTTCCACAAACTATGACAAGGATGTAGCAAGAGCAAAGCTGGCACTATGGTATAATAAGATTGAAGAATATGGATACGATACATTCACAACAGTAGCAAACTCTATTGAGAATCATTATGAAAGGATTTTGAACTTCTTTGTGAACAGGAGTACAAATGCAGCAGCGGAAGCATTTAATGCTAAAATCAAAGCATTTAGGGCATCATTTAGAGGAGTAGTGGATATGAGCTTCTTCCTTTTTAGGCTAGCAAAGGTATATGCATGAAGGGAATTGACTAAACTTAATTCCCCAAGAATTACAACTGAGCCGAAATTAGGCTAAATTACCCCTTTAAAGTATAGTTGTTGGTCTATTGTTGTTCCCAATAAACCAATGTAACATGTTGACTATTAAAGCTGAAGTCTTAAAATCTAAGCAAAAAGTTGATAAAACTTATAACGTAAAGATTAGGCTAACCTACAACAGAGAGGTTAAGAGGTTGGCTACTCATATCTTTGTAAGAGCAGAAGACCTGACTAAGGACTTCAAGTTAAAGAATCCAAAGTACATCAAGGAAGCTGACAGATTGGTCAGATACTATGAAGAGTTATGTATGGGGCTTCCATTGGAGGCTTCCAATTTAACCTTAAGTGATGTACTTGATTATATCCAGAAAGAGAAGGAAAAGAATACTCCTATTGACTTTATCCAGTTCTGCAAAGACTGGTTGGCAGCTACAGAGGTCAAGGGTAAGAGAAATTATCAAACTGCCCTCAATGCCTTCATTGCCTTCTTAGGAAAGGACAAATTAAATACTAACCAAGTTACCAAGTTGTTAATGATGGAGTTCATGGAATACCTTCACAAGAAAAGGGCTAAACAGGTGGCAGAACTTCAGAAGAAAGGAAAGAGAATACCCTCTAACAGAATGGTATCACTGTACACTAGTAGCATCAGACATCTATTCAATGAAGCTAAGAAGAAGTACAATGATTATGACAGGAATCTCATTAGGATACCTAACTCACCTTTTGAGAACTTGGTGATACCAAAGCAGGAAGCAACTAGGAAGAGAGCATTATCAGCAGAGTTAATTAAGAAGATATGGGAATTACCCTATATCATTAATGCTAATGGCAGGGAAAGGTTATGCCCCTTTAACCTAGCTAAGGATTGCTTTATCCTTTCTTTCTGTCTTATAGGGATGAACTCTGCTGATTTGTATAACTGTAGTGAACTGGAAGATGGTTCAATTACCTATTACAGGACTAAGACTACAGACAGAAGACTTGATAAAGCTAAGATGAAAGTAGATGTTCTTCCTGTCTTACTACCTTTAATGAAGAAATATGAAGATTACACCCAGAAGAAGGTGTTCTGCTTCTATCATCTCTATTCTACTTTCAAGAACTTCAACAGAGCCATCAATCTTGGGTTAAAGCAAATTGGCAAAATACTGAAAGTGGATGATTTGGAATACTATGCTGCAAGGCACTCATGGGCTACATTAGCTGTTAATAAAGTAGGTATAGATAAGTATACAGTTCATGCTGCATTGAATCATATTGATGAGGCTATGAAAGTCACTGACATCTATATTGAAAGAGACTTCAAGGTAGAGAATGAAGCTAACAAGAAGGTGGTTGAGTATGTATTTGGTAGTTATAGTGAGCTGCCTAGTCCAGAAGTGAAGTAAGTTTAACACAAAAGAACCTCTGTAATTGATTGAATTATGGAGGCTCTTTAGTATATTTGTTCACTTACAATCTATATACTAATTACAAACTAAGTGAGACATGAGCATAGAAGATGAACTGTCAAAGGAAATAGCAGGACTTGATAGTAGTTTCATAGATGAGTTATACAATCTCCAGATTCCTGATGAGAAGACCAACCTGTCAGAAGTTATAACATTAGGCACTACTCCTGTATCAGAAGAGCACTCTAAAGAGGTTAAATCTTCCATAGTTGAAAACCAATTAGAAGAGACAGTACCTAATACTTATGGTGACTTACATGATGCACCTGTAGAGTACATTGAGATATTATCCTCTGGAAAAGTAGGAGAAACTAAAACCATACCTCAAGATACAGTAATAACTAGTTTGGATAACTTGCTATTTGGCAGAGCACCAGAAGTAATAAGAGAAGAAGTTGGTGACTCCTTCTGGAATCTGGCTAACTTCATAGATAAGATGCCTCATGGTATTATAGACAAGAAGATACCCGGCATTGGAGCTACTACCCTTGAGATAAACTCAAAGAGAAACTCAATCATAGTCTTTCCTACTAAGGCTCTGGCTTATGGTAAACACTCAAAGCATCCTAATACATTATATGTAGGTAGTGAGATTAAAGGTGAAAAGGAAAAGGTAACTAATCAGCAGATTGAGGAATACCTAGCAAAAGATGGATACAAGAAACTTCTAGTAGTTGCAGACAGTCTAGGTAGACTATTAAGTATCATAGGAAAAAATTATAAAGACTACTTCCTTATGATTGATGAGATTGATGTTCTCCAGACTGACAACAACTTTAGACCTCAATTGGAGAATGTGATTGACTACTACCTTATGTTCCCATTAAAGAACAGATGTATGGTAACAGCTACTATGAAGGAATTCAGCAATCCACTACTAAAGAAAGAATGTAAGTTCTCCATAACTTGGATATATAATGCCCGAAGAAATGTTAGGTTATTGCACACTAATAATACCACGCAGACTGTTATAGAAGAGATTATCTCCCACCCTAGAGATAAGATATTCATAGCCTATAACTCCATACTCCAGATAAGAAACATTATATCATCACTAGATGAAGAAACCAGAAAGGAATGTGCTATCCTATGTAGTGAGGCATCCATAAAGGAAGCAGGAGAATACTTTGCACCTAAATTGGGGGACAATAATACCTTACCTGCTAGGATTAACTTTGCCACTTGTTGTTACTTCACTGGTATAGATATAGAGGATAGTTACCATCTAATCACTGTATCAGATGTAAGAAGAAGTCACTCAATGTTGACCTTAGATAGAATGACACAAATACATGGTAGATGCAGAAAGGATAATGGAATACTAAGTGAAACTATCATATATAACACCTTAGGATATGTATCAGTAATGGAAAGTATGGAAAAGTACACTGCCACTCTATTAAACAAAGCCCAAAAGGTACTCAAAGTACTTGAATCAGCAGATACCATCTCACAGGGGGATTATACCTTGACTGATCTATTTGCAATAATCAAAGAAGCCATAAGAGAGAAAGCACAGGAAAGAATTGCAGGTACAATCGCCAAATCAAAAAATTCCCAACCGAAAAACAAAATGTGTCATTGAAACACATCTTAACATAAAACAAAATGTGATTTTGGGTGCAAATTTAAAGCCTGTTTAATTGAGTTTAAACAGGCTTTAAATTTAATCAATGATCATGTAAACGGATAAATCAGGATTAGCAACAAGCGGAAGAACATCTTCGTCATCAAGAACGCTCATTGCATATCTATGAATACTCTTCTTTATCATTTCCAATGTTGGTTTTTCTAAGAATGTAGAACTGGCAAACGTTACCAGTTCGTTTCCTTCACTATCAGTTCTACCGATTGATTGTATTGCATATCGAATTATCCATGTTCCGTCGGATTGTTGTTCGATAGGCTTAGCAGATTTCAGGGGTAAGATATTTCTTCGCATTGCCTTTTCTTATTTGTTTTTTTAGTTGTTTCTTAAAATTAAATTCGCTCTTTATTACAAAGACTTCCCAATGTCCTTCGACATATATATATTGCCACCATTCCGGAGCAATAAGTTTCCCTATTTTGCGTCTTAGATTGTACGTATTGAAATGTCTCATCAATCCATAGTAACTGTTCATCGTAGCCACGAAAGTCTCAATATGGGCTTCGCAGAAGCCTTCCTTTGCGATCTTGTTATACTTGCTGACTGCATCATATATATTTCCCACGACACGATTTGAAATATAGATTCTACCGGGGAGAATAAATGCGCCAACAAACAGGACACCTTTTGAATAGTGTTGTATATATATCTTTTTAGGGTGAAGTTCTAGGAGTAACTGTTCTTTCAGGTAATCGTTGAGCAAAGGAACATACTTCAGGATGTCCTCTTTAAAACGCATGACAAAGCCAAAGTCATCGACAAAGCGTACATAATGCTTAATTCCGCATATTTCAGACACATAATAGTCAAACACTGATCCTATGAAATTAGCGAATTTTTGGGATGGAAGATTACCAATGGCGACACCGCGTTCCGGATCGCTATAAAACAGGCTTTTGTCTTTAGGCAGTTTATCCCACAAGTATAAGGGTGATTTCCTGTGGCACTTGTTTTGTGGCTGGTGAAATATGACAACCCGAATCAGGTACAACAGGCATTCGATGTCATCTCCTTTGTAATTGTCACGAACAAATATATCAATCATTTCCCATAACAAGGGTTTTGACATGGACATAAAAAAGCTTTTTAAATCGCCTTTAAAGATGTATGCGTCCTGTGTATAGTTTCCACTGACTTCTTTAATCATTTCGTCCATACGCATGACTGCAGACAGGCATCCTTCACCTATACGGCAGTTCTTGGAAACATTTCCCTGTGACTGAAAGCGTTCTTCCAAAATCGGGTCAAGACGGAGGTCGATCCAGTGATGTACGACACGGTCGATATAGGCGGCAGCAAATACTTCACGCAAAACAGGTTTCTTGCGCATAAAGCATTGTGAGAAGTCCGGCTCATAGTGACCGTATCTGATACTTTCCCATACAGCGACTAGCTCTGTGTCATAATTGAAGGAAAACTCAATACAGTCGCCAGTATTGCGCTTTTGCCTGCAACAGTCATCGTATGCTTCAATAATTGAAGATAAGGGTATGTCATAGATCGGTTTATCTGTTGCGGAAACGGGACGAACCCTGCCTGCGTTAGTCTTGTTGTTCGT
Organism: Bacteroides celer; assembly: GCF_002632415.2. Taxonomy (NCBI): domain Bacteria; kingdom Pseudomonadati; phylum Bacteroidota; class Bacteroidia; order Bacteroidales; family Bacteroidaceae; genus Bacteroides; species Bacteroides celer. Next base: position 4,051,125 of record NZ_CP178209.1, read on the forward strand.
GTTCACGTTGCCGTTGTTCATGTTCACGTACCAACTGTTCGAGGATTCAGCATTCACTGTCTTAGTCTTTCCCGGTTCATCACCGGGGGAATGCCCAATAGATAAATTAGATTGCTCGCTCATGCTCACCTTGATGAACATGACCCCGGCTTTACGGAAGCTGCTTTTTCTTCTTGGGAAGCGGTGAAATTTCGCCACCCTAGAATTTGTTTTTCAACAGAAGTCACCATTTCAATGATGTCGGCTGTCGTTTGAATATTTATCAGTTTCCGGTCTCGACATACCCTTAGTAAGAGCTTCAATGTATCAAATTTAACAAGGAATTCATTCAGGTACTCCACACGACGCGGAAGGCTTGAATTTGCATAGCGAATCAACTCACAGCAACGGATTGCAGACATCATAAGTTCCGTACCGAATTCGTAACGATACCCTTTGGGGAACTTGTCCCTTGCGTCGAGTATCAACATCGTTAACCGATACATGCACTGATAAACTGGTCTGTCTTCTGCTTTTCCCATGTTAATTTTTGATATTTTTAAAATTTTTCTTTTGCTCCGCAAAGTTAATGATTGTCAAACTATTAACACTCATTTTTTCAAAATTTTAAAACTTAAAAAGCCCCTACCGGGGCTAATTAAACGTAACTATCTAAGAGATAAAGAGTTAAAGAGATAAAGAATCTATTGCGGAAACGGGACGAACCCTGCCTGCGGTAGTCTTGTTGTTCGCGTTCACGTTGCCGTTGTTCATGTACACGTACCAACTGTTCGAGGCGTCGTATTCGATGCTGCTCCAATACCAGTCGGTTGTAATTATATTTTGAATACCAAACATGGAAGTTATGAGCTCATTGATTTCGGTTTTATACTTGGCCATAAGCATAAGTTCGCCCAGTGCGGGCAGGTTCCACACGGTTGTATCTTCAATTCCGTCAGATTCAAGCGTACAGGCTTTATAGGCTCTGGCAGCTTCGGCGGCAGGGGCGCCGACAGTTCCCTGGGTGTCCTTGACGCCTGCAAGGGTTTCTATTATAACATCGGTATTTTCCTTGCCGTCGAAGGTATCATAGAGTCCTTGGTTACCACTGCCGTAGTTTTTCAGTCCGCGTAGGTCGGTTCCGTAGCCACCCCATTTGAACGTTTTGTTGCCGCCTGCGTCAACGCAGTCACTTTTGGCGATAATGAACTGGTGGCATTCGGCGCGAAGTCGGATGCCAATACGGATATACTTGGAGCGGTTATTTGCGCTCATGGAGTTCCATTCGGAAGCCGTGAAAAAGACTTGTTCACCGTCTTCAATCCGGAGCGTAGCCAAAGAAAGGTCAAGAAGCGTACCTGACCATTGCATATATTTGGCGATGTCGCTTGCGGGGGTGTTTTCATTCACGGTTGTAAAACCTATTGATTTTAAGGCTTCTATCTGGTCTTGTTTATTCAAGCGCAGAAGCATGGCGCTGGCGATATTTTTATCCATTTTATTGTATAATATTAAGTTAATACTATTCGGAAGCAACAGCTCTCACATAAAGAAGGGCTGAATTTTTGTTTTGATTCGTAATACGCCCGGTATTCAGTTCGAACGCCCAGGCGGAGTTAGTATCCCAAATTGTTGATGACCAGTAGTATTTATCAGTCATCAGCATACTGTCACTACTCCAAAAGGTACGCATCATCTCATTGATTTTATCGCGGTAGCGGTACATCAGAAGCATTTGGCCGGATGAAGGAAGGAACCAGTTGGATTCATCCTCGATACCGTCACTTTCCAAAGTGTAGGCACGGTATGCACGGGCGGCTTCGGCAGCCGGTGCACCGATTACACCGCTATTGTTTTGGTCTTTCAGGCCGGTGATAATCAGGTCGGTATCCTCCTCACCCGTGAAGCAGCCGTACATGACACCCAGTCCTTTTTGGTTCAGGCCGTCTATGGCTTTACCCTGACCGCCCCAATAAAAGACAGTGGTAAGGTCGGCATTATAGCACTCCTGGGCAGCAATTACGAAGGAATGTCCGTGGGCGCGGACTAGCAGACCGCGACGGATATATTTCAGTTTATTTGCGGGGGTCAGGGCATTCCATTCTTCCCGCGTAAAGTACATCTTTGAATTGTCTGATATCCGGTTACATGCAACACGAAGGTCAAGCAATCCGGACGCCCATCTGATTCGGTTCGGGAACTCGCTGGCACGCGAGTTCTCCGTGATGTCGGCAAAGCCTACAGCCTGCAATGCTTTTACCTGTTCCTGTTTATTGAGACGCAGCAGGGTTGCGCTCTGTTCTTTTGTACTCATGTTATTTGCTGTTTACTATATCGTTAATATCCATATTTTCTTCCGCAAACCGTTGAAGGTATTCTTCATAGGTTTCACCATTATAATAGTCCATGATTTCACCCACATTATCCAATGTGACTTCGGGATAATAGGGTTCTCCGCCGTAGGCTTCCGCATTAAACCAGTCGATGATCTTGATATAAGCGTCGATTATGGTGCTGACGGTCAGACCTTCGAAGCCGTTACGGATCGCTTCTATATCCGAGTTCTCGATGACTTCATCCAGCAGATAGTTTCCGGTAAGTACGGGCTTCTCTACCTGATTTCCGTTTTCGTCCAGTCCCCCGATACCGAGTTGCAGGATTTCCAGCACTTCCGAACCGTTCCCGATGAAATCACGGTTGGTGATACGGATATGGCGGAATACGACATTACCTTCCTGCGAATCGATTATATCGCGGATCATCTTTACAACGTCGATAAGAGGGCAGTTTTCCACGCGCAGTGTGGTGATGTTCGGCATGGATTCAACAACGATGCCTGTGTCCGCATTCAGCCCCTTATAGCTCAACTTATCGAGGTTCATCAACTTGAACTGTGTCATGGTGGTCGGCAATTCCGCATATTGAACCGGACAGCCACCCACGAAGTTGACGATTTGAAGGGAACTGCCGTATGCCAGCAGACGCAAAAGGCGCGTTGCTCCGGTCAGGTCAAGAGATACCAGCTTTTTGAAGTTCTCTACGTTCAGGAGTCTCATATACGGCTTTTCACCAAGCGGAAGGTCTGTGACGCTATTGTTAGCATATCCTTCGCGCTTACTGCCGAACACCAGTTCCTCGACGCGGATCAGCGTAGTGAAGTCCTTTGCCTGTGTACCGTCAATATTGACAGTACTCAAATCACCCAAAGACTTGATTTTTGATGCACCGATGATATAGATCGCACTGGATGAATTTGAACCGTCAAAGTGGAATGTCACCTTTGAACCGTCTTCTTCCGCCCACGCTCCCTGTTGTGCGGCTGGTGTGTTGAATCCCGCCCATAGTTTCCATTGCTCGCTCGCTGTGACTTCGATATTGATGTTCTCACCGATAGCACGGAACATGCACATATTATCCGCTTTCAGGATTGTACTGACACCGAAATAAGCGTCAAGGAAATCATAACGGGCAGACACATAGTAATGGCGGTAAGGGATACCCATACCGGAGATCACATTGAATGCCTGACCGCCCGGATTGGTGATGTACTTCGCCACGGAATCACGGCAGGCAACGATTGCGGGTATCATCAGGTGGTCTTTTTCTTCCGACTCACGCAGTACGGCTTCGTAGGAGAATGCGGACTCACCACCCGGAAGGCGCGATGTACGGATTTTTTCTGCGGTCGCTGCAAGCCCGACCTGATCGTAACGCCACATGCCTTGCCATACGACGCTCATACGTCCGGCAAACACGTTTTCCCCCTCCATGACGCTGTCAAGCATCACGTTATACGGAAGTTTGAAGATACCGGAGTTATTCTTGCCGTTCGTACTGTCCGAGTCATAATCATGGTTCATATACCAGCGATAGACACCATCCGGGCAAAGGTACAAAGCCCACATGCTGTTTTTCGATAACTGGTCGACGCCTGAATGATACAGGATACGGACTAGGTATGCGCGGAAAGAAGCCACGCTACAATACTTGTCCATTTCTTCAACCAGCTTCCGGTATCGGTTTTCAAGCGTGTCGCTGACCTGTACCCCGTTGATACTGATTTTGCCGCCTGCCATACGGTTCTTCGGGTTACAGGAATATACCCATTCGCAGAACTGTTTCCAGCGGTATGGTGTCTTCTTTCCGAGCGCATAAGCAAGACTCATATCATCATCGTCCGGTGTACGGAATTCAAAGAACATCGTCCATTTCGGAACAAGGCTTTCCGTTGACAGTTCCGCACCGTACAAGCCTTTCACCCACTTGCTGTGCGTCGACTGCATGGTCATGAAGTTGTCTATGTCATCGAAGATGCACATGCCTTCATAATCAAGCATTTCAACACATTCAACCGGATTCAGGACACGCCCGGTAACGACCGTTTTCTTGCCGTTGAAAGAGACTGTCCCGGTGGTGTTCTTCCATGCTCCGTCGACGTATTCCATAAACTTGTACGAAGCGTCCGTCGATTTGGAAAGCATGTATATTGTATCCTGATCGTAGTCGCCAGTATGGGACATGAAATAGGATTCCGTCACGTCCGGAAGGTCGGTGAAGTCGCCATAACTCAAACAGTCGGCATTGTAACCGGGAACATCTTTGAAACCGAAAGTCGGTGGATTTCCCTTGTCAATGTTCCAGTCACCGCGACACCAAAAGTACGCGTCATTGATATTTCCGGTATCCGACTTGAAGACAAGCACGCTGTTACCGTCAATACTTGTACGCAAGTCCAGCGTGTTGTTTTCGTCCGCATAGTACGCGTTTTGCGCTGGTGTCATGTAATCCTCGCCCAAAGCTTTCTGCATATCGTTATTGATACGGGAAATCGGTGTGTTCACCTTGTCGGGTGATGCATAATTCACCTTCAGGCAGACCTTGTCGAATGGGATAGTCTTGCCACGCAGGATGATTTTCTTGTTTGCAATCGCATCAAGCAAAGCCTGCGGAGCTAGTTCCGGATACATTGCACGGATGATTGCCTTTTTCAGCTTGTATTTCCTATTCTTATAGGTCGGATAGAAGGCGGATGTCGTACCCTGATTGGTCGTTTCCACGTTCTCGATAATAAGGCTCATACCTTTGTCCTTGCAGAACAGGTACAGGTCTGTATATATCTTGGTGGACGTATCCGTTACGTTGTCAAGCGTTTCAAGTTTATAATCCCCGTGCGGCATTTCCACCAGACAGTCACACATTTCAAGTGCTTTGTTCAGGTCGATTTTATTATCGGTTAGGATATCGTTCTTTTTGTTCAAAGCGATCATTTCGTCCGTATCAGATTTACCGATCACAAGTTCATCGTTAATCTGTTCGTCCGCCATTTCCTTTTCCCAAGAGAGCAAGCGGTACATATACAGTTCCCCGGCTGTTCCGGAGAAACTGATTTGTTCGGACTGTTTGATCGCGCTTTGTCCTGCCGTATATTTGGATGCGCCAATCAGGTCACCGTCACAATACAGTTTTATGTACCCTTTGCCATCTTCTTCCGCATTTGCCTTTTCAATGACGAAGGCAAACTCGTAGATGTCGCCCGGCTTGAAATACCGTTCGATCAGTTCAGTTCCGAGTGCTTTGAAGTACACACATTTTGAAGTGATACGCCACCCGATTTGGTTTGCTTCGTCCCAGCATGACACGACGTTCGCGTCAGGATCGGCAGCGTTCTGCGTCTTTATCTTGATGATGGTAGTCGATCCGGTCTGCTCAATGTTGGTACGGTTATAGGGACGATAAGTACACAATGCGGTGGCATCATCCGAAACCTTGAATGCCTTCCCTTCGTTCTTGTCAGTGACAAAGGCATTCGTGGAATAGTTGAACCCGCTCTGCTTCATTTCATAAAGTCCGTACAGCCATGACTTGTCCTGATCCGAGTTGTCCTTGTCTGCCGGATTGAAATAAATTATATAGCTGGAATCACCGTTAATGTCAATGACGGAACTGTTAACGGAGTACTCAATCGTATTGCTTTCCCCAGCACCGCATTTCCCGTAAATACCCAACGTATTCCGGATGTTGTCTGCAATCGTGAAGCCATCGACACGGGTGGACAGATTGAATGTACTGTTACGTCCTACTGATACGGTAGTCAGCACTGTGTCGGTTTCATTATTGTCCCCGGTAGATGTATTGGTAACTTTTGCGACCCTGTGTATTTCGACGTGGGCATCGGTGGCGACATGGCTGGGATCATAGCACGCCACCTCGATATTGAGGTTTGCATACTTCCTGACTGACCATGCCGTTTCCGTCTCTTCCGAATGTGCCAACGAGACAACGGGCATAAGGCTGGACGGGTTGACGATCATCACGTCAAAAAACTGGTAGTTCGACCACACACCCGATTCCACGTCCTGTGCAACGATTTTGACAGTATATGCACCATGTGTCAATCCCAAAGACGAAACGTTGATTTGCAAGTCCTGTGAGCGCGTAGAAGCCACGCTGGACTGTGATATCAGTTTCCATTCTTCACCCACTTTAATATGTGCCGTAACGGTGGATTTATTAGCGGAGGACAGTTTGAACACGTCCGTCATGGTGACAAGTCCGGAGCCTTGCTGCAATGTTTTATACAAAGCCCACACACGCGAAAGTTTCAGGTTTACAGCCGTGACGCTGATTGTCTTCTGTGCGGTGTTTCCCCCGTCATCGGTGGCGACGACTACAAACTTTCGGTTCATCGCTTCGCTGAAATAGCTTTTTACCGGGATGGTAAAAGAGTAGTCCGTATCAGATGCGGAGCTTTCCCGGTTCACGTTGAACGTTTCAAGCGTTTCACCCGTTGACTTGTCTTTCAGTTGCAGGGTTTCGATATTGTTATATGAAATCATTTCGCCCGATCCGGTACGTGACAGGATTGCAAGTTTGATTGTCAGGTCGTCAGTTCCGAGTGCGGCATACAGGGACGTTTTTTGCGGGTAGATGTACACGATTGTCCCGGCAACGTCCCCACCGCCACCAGTTCCGACCGCAAAAGTGAAACCGTCTCCCAGTGGAAGCCCTTCCGCGTTCTTCATATACACGCGCACCGTTCCGTCTTCCGCCTGTTCACCATCCACTTCGACGGGCATGGCATCATAGACCGCGCCACCCGCTACCGGATTCACGCTGTCTTTAATGATTTCGGAATCGGTTTCGACCGTTCCTCCGGCAGCAGAACCGAAGTCAATCCATGCCGCCAAGTCATTATAATCGGCACGGGACGCGCACAACTGTTTAGACTCGAATGTTTCTTTTCCGGTGCGGTAGATAATGACCACACCGGGCTTGATGCATTCCGTTTCATTTGCTGTCTCGTAGGTTGTCAGGGCATTAATAGCCGTTTGAAGAATATAGTATCCGTTTGATAATGGTGCAATTTCATCGACCAACAGTACTGCGCCTTTGCCTGTCATGTCTCCACTAGCACTACCGAAGTCTATCCAGTTCGCTTCTGTGGCAAATCCTTCAAGGGATGAACCTGCAAACTGCTTGGACTCCCATTCGCTTTCAGCAATTTTATAGGTTAAAACAATACCCGGTTTACGGTAGATGATGTTGTCCACATCTTCCCTTTCCGTAATCGCGGCAATAGCTGTAGGTAATGAATAAACAGAGCCGCCACAAACTCCGTTGACGTTAATAACGGACAAGGCTTTGTTGGCCAGTGACAATGCGGAAGACGCGGTAGTCTGTGCGCCTTCAGCCGATTTCTTTGCCGCTTTTGCCGCCAAGTCCGCAGACGCGGCTAACTGCATCGCGTCGGAGTCGGCAGAAAGCAGAGCCCCGGCAAAGTAGATGTAGGTCTTGTTGCCGAACAGGAATATTTTATTCTCGTGCGGGGATGTCCGGTCAGCGTTCATGTAGTTATCAACACCCGTCCAACTTGGATAATATTTGTTATCAACGAAATAGGCAAATTTACCCTTGCTGGCAACAAATACAACCTTACCGCCCTCTGCGGTTGCGCTGGACTGCTCCATCACGATGGAAGCATCAGTCACTATTTCGTCAAAGCGTTCCGTCGAATGGTGTACAAAGTCTACCATTAAAGAGGACACGTCCTGCGATGTACTGTCAGCATCGTCGGAAAGGCTTTTAAGTTTGCCCCATACTGTCCCGTCTTCGCTTTCTGATGCTTCTTCCGTACCGACATTATCGGATAGCTTTCCGATGTTTTCATTTGCTTTTTTTGCGGATTCCGCTGCTTCATTCGCTTTCGTTTGTGCATCGTCAGCCGTTTTCTTTGCCGCCTGTACGTCTTCTTTTTTGGCATATACGGAAAGGTTGCCTGTCGTTGAGACAAGCTTCCAGCCCGGATTCTGAAAGGCATAAATATTGCCATTGTCGGCTGCATCGGGATTGCCGTCATCATATACCGTCACAATCTGACCGAATTTCAACGGTTTTCCGTCAGAACCAGCCGGAGAAGTACTGTCCGCGTTCATCTTCGCGACGGTCGTATATGTATTACGAATACCCAGTCCCACCTGATTCTTTTCCGCTTCATTGATGACATCCAGCGTCTCATCAATCAAACCGCCCACTTCGTCAGGTGATATGGATAGGGAGTCTTTCTTTGCCGAAAGCTCCTGTGCCCGTCTTTTTAATTCGTATATTGTTGCCATACTTATTTTATTTCTGAATATTTTTGTGAACGATTATACGATGATTGGATTTTGGACTAACATATAAAACCCGATTGGTGTCATGGGAAAGGTATAACGCACCTGTTCCCGCATTAAAATTGGCATATACTGGAATAATTGTTTCGCCAGTATCAGATTTCGCTACGATACACCTGTAAGAGCGGGAATCATTACTAACTATAAACTTGAATGATTCAACACTTGTGACTGCCCCATCCATAATACCGTACTTAAACCCGAGAGAGATAATAATTTCTATCATGTCCCCCTCTTGAAGAAGAGGTATATCTTCCTCGGACACTCGGATTGTCGCCTTATTCCCGTCAGCGTTTACCGATACCTCTTCCACTGATAATGACAGCGAACGGCTCGTCAGTTCTTCCAACGTCTTCATAGTTTGTTGCGAAACAAATAGTTCACCCTCTTTTACCGTATCTGTCAGCACTACCTTTCTGATTCGGTAGACACAGCCTTCTGATGCGTCTTCATAGTTCTCTTTTTGTTCATCTGTACTGACCACTTTCCAGTAAAGTTCAGAATTCAACCCTCCTTGAAATCTGCCCTTCTCTACCCTGTAAACTTCTCCGTTAATGGCTATATAACCTTCTTCCCAGTCATAAGTCGTCGGATGTCCGGCTATAGAAATAGGAGGTGGAATGTTACAGCCGGAAAGGATAACATTACCATATGTACTGATTATTCCTTTCACGGTTTCAGCAAATGCACTTTGCATAAATTCCAAATCATCAAGATAAAACGGTTGTCCGCCTTCTTTAAATAACAATTTATTCATATTCGTATATTTTAAGGACATAAGAGCGTCCGGCTGGTTTATAATAGTCAATCAAATTTTTAATTTCACCCTCATACGCTGACAGGAACGACGGTATATTCACCATGTAATTTCCTGAATAATTTCCTTCACCGCGCTGCTGGATGTATTTTATTTCTGCCCCTTCACTCCGTTTATGCAAATAAGACGGTATTTGTTCTTCCCTGCGATGATACAGGTAGAATTCCTTTCCCGCAATATCAGTTATGTATATTTCCCGGTTTTTTAAGAAAAACCTGTCGTTCAGGACTTTTTCAATATATATCACTTGACCGTTGATGTTCAATTTGTCAATAGCCTGCTTACGATAACTTTTGTACAGGGTATAGATGAAAATCAAAGGAAGCAGGAAGACCGAGATAATTGCAAATATCTTCCTTTTCCTCAATGACGGACGAAGCACATACTGCGCGTATTTGATAATGTCAAAATCATACCACATAAGTCAGAGAAGTTTCAAGGCTGTTTAAGATGAAGCATCCGGCTACAGCCGTATAGTTATTATTTTTAATTACATTATATTCCGTAGCGGATGACGCTTTCGCGGCACATTCTCCAAGCTCAATGTCCAGCACTCCTTCAACTTTTTGGATTGCATCAACCTATTTCGTTTTATTGAATTTACCTCCATACTCGATGCCCTTCAGGTAATCATTGATAGCAATGACCACAGGTTTGCTGCCATCGGACAAACGTACACCGGAAGAATTGATAACCATCGGGTCGACTTCTATGGTCGCGTTGATACAGATGTCGTCTGCCTTCATTGATTGGATAGAGAGAATTACTCCGGCTATTTTAATCGAGTTCATATAGCTTTTAAATGCCGTTAAAACATCTCCGGTCAAAGGACAGGGAAGCCCGCCTTCGTCTCCGGACACAAGTATTTGAATGCTTCCGCCACGGTCTTTGACTGCCACATATTTGACAAGCTGTTTTGTCTCATCATAAGTGGAATACCGGAACTGATATTTCTCCGGATCATAAACCAGCGGATCACCATACTGGAAAGCCAGCGCACTGCTATGATACCAGCGCACGGTCGGTATGATATTAGCGTCAATACGTTCTTCAACGTCCGTTTTGAACTGGTCAAACATTTGCTCTATGACGTGCGCTGTTGCCGCAAAAATGTAGAACAGGGTGCTTTCTATTGACACGGGAGAAAACACCGAATCAAAGTCGGCATCACCTGTGATACCGTATATGTCCCGGATGATGCTGTTAGACATATAGGCGTCCGTCATTTCTTTCTTTATTTCTGCGATTGTTCTAGCCATTATTTAAATTGTTCGGTAAATTGTTCTGTGAAAATTCTCAATCGTATTGCATTTGATGCAGTTTCAGAAGTAGCCGGGCAAACGGAGTTCCGCTGACAATAATCAGCCAGTTCGCTGTTATATACCTTCTCCGGTGTTTCGATTTCCTGTCCGGCTTTCAGGGTGTCCGTTATGCTCATATCGTTTGCCTTTGCAAGCATAAACACCGCTTCGATTGTACCATATTCCTGCACGGCTATATCCAGCAGGGTTTGCCCGGCTTGTACTACTGTTTTCATTACATTTTTATAATTTTATAAAGGTATAGAACTAATACGATGCATGATATTACAGTTATTGCCGTCATCCACGGGGGAATGTAAGTAACCTCTTCAACGACCTTTGTATCATTCTTCTCCCGCTTCTCCAGTTGTACCTTCAATGTCATCAGGGTTTCCTGAATCTCTTGAATTTGCACCTGTAACTGTTCGTTATATGTTTCTTTCTCCTGTTTGGTGGACGTTCCTGTTGCTGTCTCCGTCGAAGTCGGGTACTGTTTCCCAGTCGAATCCGGTGGCGAAAGGTTTGTCTTTTGCCAGTTGAAATTCATCTGCTGCATCATTTCCATAATTCGCTCGACGTTCTTGTTTACGTCAACTTGCGTTTTGTCGGTGGACGTTTCTTCCTTTTCCGTCTGCTTTTGCTCTGTGCTAGTCTGATGGACGGTCGTGTCAATCTTCGACGAACGACAGGAACAGACAGACAGCACCACGATTGCGAATAGAAAAATGAGTATCTTTTTCATGGTCGAACGATTACAGGTGGTAAAAATGAGGTGAATTCACTCTTTACGTCGAAGCAGGGACATTCTTTCATCCATTCGCATTTCTCGACGATACCGTTCCCGTTCTTGTCCGGGCTGGTGTCACGATGTCCGAGGATATCGATAATGTCGTGGCGGTGGCAGATGTCTTGAACGAGCTCGCGCATCGCTTTCGTCTGCGCGTCCGTCCGGGTATCCTTTGCCTTGCCGTTCTTATCCAGTCCGCCTTCATAGCAAATGCCAATCGAACAACGGTTATAACTGATTTTCATACCGGGAACGATAAAGTTATCATGTGCTCCGATTTCGTTCTCCGCCCGCATGGGGATCACACGTCCGTTTTTTCGGATATAATAATGGTATCCCCATTTTCCAAAGCCACGGGCTACGTGTGAATCATTAATTTGCTTCTCTGTGAAATCTTTGTCCTCGCGTGTCGCAGAACAATGAATGATAATGTATGTAGGTTTATTCATCTTTCTTTTCCTCCTTATTTTCTGTTTCGTCTTCTCCTTGAATGTATTTCTTATACTTGCATTTATACCTGTAATCAACTCCGAAGAGTGCGCCCGCAAAAGTCGAAACTTCGCCATAGGCGACTAAAACAGAGTTGTCAATCTGCCCCGTAGGTTCAACCCAAAATCCGCAAAACAGTAGGGTCATTCCGGATACGGACAGGAAAACTGCGATCCATAACTGTACGTGTAGTCTTTTCATGATACATACTTATAAAATCAGGCGGAAGACTATCCACACCAGTAATATGACCGCATCTGCCAACAACGCCCCGCGTACCGTCGCCCGGATGTCTGCCGTGTCCGGATCATCGTCTTTCGATTCTTTCCATTTACCAGCCAGCCATGCGAAAACAGTCCCCAAGACCATGCCGCCCAATACGCTAAGGAAGCTCACTCCAAACAGGAAAACTGATGCTACCACGCACACGGCTAAAATGAGCATTCCAATTAGTCCGTGAATGATTTTGTCCACTCCGAACTTTTTAATCAAATCGTTACTTGCTTTCATTTTCGTTAATTTAATCGTTAGTAATTTCAATATTTATTTTGTCCACCAGTTCCGAATAGTCAATGCCTGCCCGTTTCAGGTGGACTTTCATTTGTTTTTCAATGACTATTTTATTAGCCTTTGAACGTATGTATCGGATCAGGTTTGCTCCAAGAACCGGGTCTTCCTTCAATTCTCCCTGATTCAGTTCCAGCACTATTGCCGCGTTTTGAATCAGGGTATCACCGACTGCAAATCCAGTCAGTTTCCCGTCTGTCGCTGTATGCGGAACAATCCTGATATCACCGTCTTTATCAAGTAATAGTCCTTTCATTGTTTCACCCTTTCGTTTTCAATATCCTTGACTTGTGTTTCCTGCAGGGACTCCGTAAAATAGGCGGACAATGCTGTTTTCAAAGCCGATCCCCCGTCGTTCGGAACAGGCGTCCAGCCGGACAATTTCTGTTTCAGCGAATTGATGTCCTTTTCTATCAGGTTCAGCCGTTCCGTCAGTTCACCGACTTTTACCAGTCCGCCCAATGCCCCGCCATTCAGTACAATTTCGTCCACTTCGTCAGCGGAGATCAGGAAGGTGTCGGTCTCCTGTCCCTCAATGATCCCGACCAGACAAGTCGTTCCCGGTTTCGGGTAGATACATAGTGCACCCATTCCCAACTGGACGTTATAGTATTCAAGTTGGTCAACGACTCCCGTCACGTCCATTGCCCTGTTGTCCTTATCAACCGTATCGACTGTTACCCAGCGCAGCTGCGCTTGTTTTGCACCGTTTATCCGCCTTTCAAACGCATCGCGTAATTGTTCATCCGTTGTCATTCCGCCCGTCCTCCTAGGTCTATTTTTTGTCTGTAAGTGGCATCGTCTCTGAAATCCTTTGTCACCTTCTCAACATAATAGCATCCATTCATTTCCGGTGTCACCTCACTTTTCAGGTCGATTGTCATTCCGTGATGAACGACAGGTACTCCGAACAGTTCGACACCCCCGCGATACTTCTGTTTTTTAAGGCTTTCGTAAAAATCCTTTGCAAACGTCTTCAAGTCCTCTACCTTGATGGACTTTCCTTTCTCATTGTAGGTAAGGTTATAAACCTCGCTTCCTTCTACCCCGGCTTTTGCTTCCAGTTTCTTACCGCCTGCACCAATGCTGACCACTTTAACCTGAAATTCACCGTTCGTTTCGTTCAAGTCCTGACTGACTGCGTTTTTTTCCAGTACAATCTTCACCTTTTTGGTGTCAACCTTTTCGGAATATACATTTCCGCAATACAGGACTTTACCGATGAAATAGCAGTGAAGGTTAGTCTTTTTCCGTATGTCGTCAAAAATCTCCGCAACCGTTTTTGATGAATACCGTACTGCGCCAAGTTCCGCATCATAGTTAGTTTTCACCTCATAGTCTTTGGCAACATCTGCCAGCAGCTTCTTCAGCGTGACATTCTTTGCGGAATAGGATACCGTCTTTCTTTTTAGTTTGTACATTTCATCCTCGCACCGGATCGTCACCGGGACACCCCAGCCGATTAATGAAATATACCCCTCAAATTCCGTGTACAGGTCACCGTCATATCCGAGTTCAATTTTCACCTGATCCCCGGCAGACAGCATTTCCTTCAGGTCTTTTCCTGCAAAGTATTTGATACGCCTGGGAAGTATTATTTCAGCCGAATCCGTCAACATCTTCCATGAACTTTCGATGTGAACCGACGATATCGCATGAATGACCAGTTCCTCGCGTTTTTCGTTTGCCGGAAATATGATCCGGCTGCACATCATATAGCTCATAATGTCAATTCGTAAGGGTTGTCACTTGTCGCCTCTATCGTGAAGGGGACTACGCTGCTGTTTCCCTGAATCGGGTTGAACGAAAGGTTATCAATGACAATGGAATAAATATCCTTGTTATTGAAGATACTTCCCGTCACTCCGATCGCTTCCGTCACTTTGCGGAACTTATTAAGAGCGTTCACCTGTTCGGCTACCGTCTTGTAACCGTCCCGGCTTTTATCGGCTATGCAAAATCCCCGGATGTTGATTTTCCAGTCATCAAGCCCGTAGATTTCTTTCACAGTCCCGTGAACGCCCAAAACTTTAGTCTTCGAGCAGTTCATCGAGCGCGAAAAATCAACGATAGTTGCATAGGGCATCGGAAAACTAGCCATGTTCATCGTACCGCGTGACCCGTCCGGATTATAGGTGCTGTATTGCTTGTTTCCGTCAAGAGTAAACGTTCCGATCACCGGAGTCCCCATCCAGCTATACGCTTCGGCTTCGGCATCCGGAATGGTTGTCACTCCGGTATATTGTCCCGGATCGTAATCCTGCAGGGTGCGTCCCCACGGAAGATAAATCGGGGATGAGATTCCGAAAACTTCCGTGAACAATGCACCAATATTTAACGCTGTATTTCCTGTCATAACTTTATCCTATTGCTGGTACTGTATCGGTCATCACTGCCAAAATTTCCCGTTTAACTTTATCCGCAATTTCACGCGTATCCGCACCTCCTGAAACCCTGAAATTATTGTTGAATGTCACGTTCATGGTGATGTTTTTCACGCTGCTTCCGCCTTTCCCGCCAAGTCCGGTCTTCTCATCGGTTGCCTTTGTCCCTCCAGTTGCCAGTACGGTTTGCCCGTTGACTGGAGACAAGGGGGAATTCAGGTTAAAACTGGTATCTCCTTTTTTCTCTCCGTCTTTAGGATGTGACTTTTCCCAGTCTGCCATGCCTTCTTTCCAGCCATCTGAAAATGCGCTGCCGACCTTTTTACCCCCTTCAAGTGCTTGCTGTGATAGCCTGTCCCAAACATCGCTGAAATGGAAATCATCATCAAACCAGTTTGCCGGGTTTATGACATCGACAATCGCTTTCATCACGTTAAAAATGAACTTATAGTATTCCGTGAAGATTACTTTTATAAAGTTCCACAAGGCATAGAAGAAGGCGCGTACTCCTGCAAACTTATTCCAGAGAAAAGCGACCAGTGCTGTAATGGCAGTGATTGCAAGTGCTATCCATCCAATAATCGGAATACTGTAAATAGCGGTGGATATGAGAGCCGAAGACGTTACTGTTGATACGACCATTTTTGCCATGCCAGCCAGCCATGCAATCGAGGATTTGATAGAGACAAGAGTCATGATTTGCCCGATAGACCACGCGACAGTTCCGAGCGTCACCAATGCCCCGACAAGGACTCCTAGCACTTCAAGAACTGGCGCAATAGGCTCTACAAATTCAAAGATGCTGATTTTCAGATCATCAATAAACGCTTGCATGCGTTTCTGCTTTTCGGCATAGGTATCCATTTGTTTGCCTGCAATATCGACTGCTGAAGTAGAACCCTGTATCGCTTCCGTCCATGTATCGATTTGGTCTACGCCATCAATCAAAGCCATTGCCGAAGCTAGGTTCTCACCTCCGAACAATGCGGACATGGTTGTCGCGTTGTGCATGACCGGAGTCAGGGCACGCAGGCGGTCAGTCAGTGAAAGGGACTGGTTTTGCATCGTTTCAATACTGACCCCGGCAGCTTTTAACTGCTTGACCGCGTCCGTAGTCGGAGCCTGTAATTTGACTATCGTATTACGCAAGGCAATACCGCCTTCAGAACCTTTTTTCCCTGATTTATCAAGCAACTGGATTGCAGAGTTCGTTTCAGCGAATTCAACTCCGAATGTTTTTGCGACACTACCCGTTTGTTTCAGTGCTTCAGCTACCTCTTTAATTTCGGCAGAACCTTCGACGGTTCCTGCCGCCATGATGTTCATATAGTCCGTCATGGTTTGTGCAGCCTTCATCGGATCGTCGAGCGAAACCTTGTACTGGTTCATGGCGGTAGACATGGCGGCGGACGCTCCGGGAACGTCATTCTGCATTGTCTTACTAAGCGTCATTACGTTATTCGACATAATTTCCAGCGCATCCGGTGCTTTCTTCAGTTCCGGAGTTATCTTTGAAAGCAAGTCCTTGTAAACGCCCATAGCGTTTGCCGCATCGACACCGAACACTTTTGCAGTTGTCCGTGCTTTACCAGCTAAAACGTCCAGTTCCTTGCCTTCCATGTTGGTGATACCGGACATTTCAGCAACGGCAGTTTCAAACCGAATACCCGGCTCGATAGCATCGTTAAAGGAATCACGGATATTGTCAACACCTTCCTTCAGTTGGTTGAGAAAGAACATTCCTTTTCCCAACCCTTCCAGTTTCCCGGCTGCTTTTCCCGATGTTTCCCCAAGACGGTCGACCACTTCTTCCGTGTCGTCGATTACCCGTGTAGCTTCTTCGGCTGCATCGGTCGCGGCATGTAACGGAGAGGTGATCCTGTCAACCAGTTCCAATATCCATTGAGTCACTTGCATTGTCTTTTGAGAATAATCGGTTTACTACTTTAGCGACTGCATTATGCACCACTATTTCAAATTCTTCCAACTCAGTTTTCCGCAACATGCGGTATTCGGCATAGAGCCTGAGCCATTCATCTTCGTCCAGTTTGCCCGGAACGTCGACGCCATATACTTTTTTCAGAATGGCGTCTATTCCCTCAACAAGACTGAACGATTTTGAATATTCCTCTATGCTTTGCTGATAAAAGCCGCCTGACCAGCGATTAACTGCCCAATGGCGGTCAGAACTGAAGTATAGACGGCAGAATCGTCCAACGCTTTCATATTACCAGCTGCCACGCAGTTCCGGATCAGGATATCATTCGCTTCTTCAAGATCGTCCTTTTTCTTCGCCATTGCCAACAAGATGTTTTTGCTCGGACGGACAATCAGGTAGTCATAACGTTCGTCTTCATCCACCTGTACGGTGACATGTTTCAGTCGTTTCCCGTATTTCGTTTTCAGTTCTGCGTGCTCTTCTTCCTTGAAGTCAACGATTAGAGCCTTTTCTTCCGCTGTCAGTTCCTCGTAAGGCTTTCCAGCCTTGATTTTCTTATCTTCCATTTTTAAAAGTCTTTTAAACGGTTATTAAACTACATTGCTACGTTCCAGTCGATGTGGCTGGGAAGAAGGGTGAATTGTGTAGCAATGCTTTTATCACCCTGCTTAACGTCTACACCATTGTCTGTAAATTCGACATTCCGGATTACGTCTTTCATGATAAGTCCTTTATACTCATACATGACCGGAATATCGAACGGTTCAATATCCATGAGACGCTTTCCCGGACCGAGTGTCAACTGCAAGGCGTTCACTTCTTCTTTCAGAAGGGTGATCGATGCTTCAGCCTTGTAATTTCCTTCACCACGACCGACGGGAAATTCACCAGCCCCGTAAATGTTCTCTTTCTCTTTGCTGTCCTTGTAGGAAAGGGCTGTAATGCCTTCTACATGACGTCCGAGCATGACAACCTTGACGCTGTTCCATCCGGCTATTTTTCCGAATTTGTTGATTAATGTTCCTAACAGTCCCATATTTTTAGATTTTATTCGTGAAACCCAAATCAATCTCAAACTCATGTACAATACCGTCCGCAACCAGTCTCACCTTGATATTAAAAGGCTTGTCGCTGACAGCCATCTGTTTGGGGTTGATGTAAATATCGAAGTCCGCAATATTCTCCGAATTGACCATGCTTTCCAGTGCGGATTTGACAAGCGCGTCCCAACTGCTGATCGTGGTGTTACTGATATATCCGGTTGACGGATCAGCCTTCACCTTGCTTCTTACACGAGGCAAAAGAGTACTGCGGATGATGCGTGCAGCCTTGTTCCAAACAGCGTTATATTCTATGTAAGCATAGTCGCTGCCCGCTTCCGTACAAGTACATGAATTGCTGAAGAAGAACCCGGCATACCCTTGAAAGCTACCGACAAAGTTATACCCTTTGCCTGTCAGATTTTTCTGGTCGGATACGCTCAACTGCGAGAAGGGTTTGCCATTGCTCAAAGCCGCATCCAGCCAAAGCCCGTTCAGTTTGTTAGTCAATGGATAGTCCTTTGTTCCCTTTGCTGTCCGTGGGTGGTTTTCAATATCGACGCTGCCCATGTTTTCATGTACATAGCGGACAGATAACATTCCGAGTGCGCTGCCGACGGCAGCATGTGTCCTGTACGCTTCGTCCTTTGCTGCCTGTGCCGGATCTTGTCCTATCACGACAGCGACATTTTCAGAGTCCAGCTTCCGAAGATCGACAGCATCATTAATGGCATTGATATACTTACCGCCCCCTTCCAATACTACCACATCGATATACAGATGGTCTTCCCTGAATTTATTGACCATCTTCTGTGTCTCTTGTACGGCTACGGTGATTGTCTCGTCCGCAGTCAGTGAGCAGATACCAATGGTATTTACCCCGTTGATGGTACGCACCGCATTGACAAAGTCTTCTTTCGTCAGCAGGCTTGACACCTTTTCAGACTTCGGAACTAGCATAAGATACAGTGAACGTTCCGGAGACAGGCGGAAGACTTCGCTGGTATGATAATGCACCAGTTCCTTGTTCTCAAGGTCGATAGTATCGTCCCATCCCAACGCTTCCAAATCGGTGATATCGTTCAGGACTTCCGGCTTGTAATACTCAAGCTTTCCGATTTCCGAACCACCGACCACGAGCAAAATGACGCGGTCGCTGGTATCGGTATCCCGTACCAGTCCGCCATTCACTTTGTTAATTGATACTCCTGTAAAATTTCCCATGATAATTGTAGTTATTCAGATTTAGCCGATAAAATTGCACCAACACCGAATTCCTCGATACGGTCTACAATGCCGTAAGTTTGAGTACGATATTCGGATGTAGGACTTTTACTGCGTGTGTCAGTCGTTTCCGGCTTATACAGCGATTTTACGCTTTCAAGGTGATAATACGTATTAGGAGCATAAAAGAAGGTACTTGCCTGAAAATCCGTGTCGGCAGGAGCTTTTCCCTCATCAATCTTTTTCAATGTAGTCGCATTATAATATGGAGTATCATTGTTCTCAAAGAATTTTAGCCCCATGAATCCTTTCGGCTTTCCGGTAATTGGATCAACGTAGAATGTACGGTCATAGAAATACTTGGATGCATTCTCATCCAAGAGCAAGTCTCCCATGTGTAAAGGACAAAGCACCATATAAAGCGCGTCACTGACTGGAAGATTCCAAGTCTTAACTTGCGTTGCGAAGTTAACCAAATCTTTATAGCACAAACGGAGTCGTCCTGTACCGTCATTAGCACCTGTTGTTTTAATGACTGGCATTTCTTTTTTTTCGTTATCGTTTGGAGCTAACTTGTACAGGACATGGTTACGGATACCGACTTGGAAGGCTTCGTTATGTTTCACACGAATAGACGCCCGTTTATCAAATGCAAGGTAACGGATTTCGTCATCTGTACATGATGTCGGTTCTGTGTCGTAAATCTCCCAGGGAACTATGATATTTTGTCCTGTCATAGCTTTGGGAGTGAATTCCTCTGTATTATTTACGCGGAAACCGACATTGTTAATCAGTTTATTTCTGCGTATGCCATCTGCTGCTAAAGCTCCGGCAGGGACAGAGCCTAAAACTTGCATGAAGTCCGCTCTGTAATTGCGACGTTCGATCAACAGTTGAGGATCGACGTACTTGTTCAAATAAAAACCGTCTACTGGTAGTGCCATATTCTTTTTTTTAAATGGTTAGTATTTTATTTTCCGTTGCGCTTTACGTAGTCATTTAAAAGACGTTCGTATTCCGACGGATTTTTCTCCATGATATTTTTCAAAGCCTCCGGATCGTTTTGAAGGTCTTCGAACTTTTTGTTTGTGGTATCTGTCAGATTAGGAGCATGAACTTCCGGCATTTCCACGGGCTTGATGGCATCAAGCAACTTCTTTGCGGTATCAAAGTTGCTGGTCAGGTTCGCTTTCCAATCGTCGCGCACGTCAGCAGTGATTCTTTTTTCCTTGATAGCTTTGTTCAGGACGTTCTCGATCTCCTGTTCTTTGCGTTCCTCTTCTTGTCTTTCGAGCATTTCGACGCGGTCTGCCTTGCGTTTCCACACGTCTACCTGCGCGATAAATTGTGCTTCCGTGGAGCTTGCGTCCATTCCGAAGCGGGAAGTCAACATTGTTAAATCCATGTCATTTTTTGATTTTTCGTTATTAATAGAGTCAGTAATCTCAATTTCACCTGTATAGCCGCAATTGGTAATCATTTGTGCCGTAGCCTTATCCACCTTTGCCTTGCTTGTTACTTCCGTCACAAAGCCGTTTTCCTTTGCTTCCTGTGCGCTCATCCAGTAGTCACCTTTATCCCATGCGTCTTTGATTTTTTTCTTGTCGGTACACTTGGAAAGGAAAGCGTTCAGGTAGTGGTCATTCAGCTTGCGCATGACCTCCAACGTAGACTCAATATCAGCGACTTTTCCGCATGCGCCCCCGCTGACTTGGTGAATCATAAAAAGTCCGTTAGCGGGCATGGAAAATGATGTACAGTTAATAGCGACGTATGTTGCCGCACTAGCTACCAGTGCACCACCTTCACCTGTAATTTTGCCGGGAAACCTCTTGATCACGTTCACGATCTCATTAGCTTCGAAGCATTCACCACCGGGAGAATTGATATAGATGTGCACGTCTTTGATTCCTGATTTTATCAGTTGCTCAACCTTAGAAGTGAATTCCGCTTCCGTCTCCCTCCATTTTGATATCGTGCCTTTGAGTTCAATCCGGGCACGTCCGTTTTCCGCTGTTGCAGTCAGATTCATTTTCGCGATATTTAAAATTTCATGCTGCAAAATTGAGAAAGGAAAGGCGGGTACGGAAAAAGCGTTTTCATCTTGGAAAAAAAACAGTGTTAACAAGGACGTATTTTTTCCAACTTGGAAAGAATACGTTCCAACATGAAAAGCCATTTTCCACAGGTGGTGTTGAAATCTGACCTTTGCTTGCGTAAAAGAAAGGAAGCGATATGCCAAGCAAAGAGTACTACCGTAAATTAAAGAAGGAAGCGCACGACCTTTATGTAAGGGATGGAATGATGTGCAAGGAGATTTCCGAACGTATCAACGTGTCGGAAAGGTCTGTGTCTAATTGGATCAATGAAAATGACGCACTTTGGAAAAAAGAACGGCAGGCATCTGTTATTTCGTCACAAAAACAGGGTGACAACCTGAAGCAGATTATCAACATTCTTGCGGATCAAAAACTGGAACTGTTGCGCATGATTGACGAAGCCATTGCAGAAGGTGAGAGTGACAAGGTGCTGGAACTGCGGAAACAAGCGGCTACGCTTGATAACAGCGTGGCGCAATGGGGTAACCAGCTCAAAGAGGTAGACAAAAAGAACCGGATAACACTGGCTATATACATTGATGTAATGGGCAGGATATTCGATGCGATGAAGGCATACAATGCCGAACTTTACTTCAAAACACTGGACTTTCAGGAGAACCACCTTTATGAAGCCGCAAAAATGTTAGGATAATGAAAGTCGAAGATAGCAAAGCCCTCAAAGAGTATCAGGAGAAGCTAAAGCGTGCGCGGTGCACAGGCAACTTGATTGATCCGGACGAATCACTGACAGTTCGGATGAACCGCATACAGCGTGCAAAAAGTGATGTCAAATACCTTGTCGAGACTTATCTTCCCCATTATGCAACCGCAGACTGTGCGGACTTTCAGATCGCGCATGCCAACAAGGTAATGAACGATCCTATTTACAAAGGCTATGCGGAATGGGGACGCGGACTTGCAAAATCGGTATGGAACGACGTGATTATTCCTTTATGGCTATGGATCAATGGTGAGACACATTATATGTGTATCGTTTCCGATACGTTTGATCGCGCGTGTGACTTGTTGGAAGATATACGCGCGGAGTTCGAAGCAAACGAGTTACTGAAGCATGACTTTGGCGAACAGTATAATCCCGGATATTGGGAGAAGGGAAACTTCGTGACGATGAACGGGTTTATTTGTAAGGCGTTCGGTGCGAAGCAAAAGGTTCGTGGACTCCGTAAGGGTGCACATCGTCCTGACTTGTGGGTGGTTGACGACTTGGAGACACCACAGACAATCAAAAATAACCGGATGCAGGATGATTATGCGGACTGGATAGAAGCGGACGTACTGGCAACCATGACGGGAAAACGCAGGCGTCTGATAGGTGCAAACAACCGCTTTGCGTCCCGTATGGTACAAACTATTCTTAAACAACGGCATCCCGATTGGGACTGGCATTTGGTGAAAGCCTACGACCCGGTAACGTATGAACCTGCGTGGAAGTCAATGTATTCCGCACAGTTCTATCGGCAACAGGAAAAGGATATGGGTATTCTTGCGGCACATGCGGAGTACAATCATGTTCCACTTGTCAAGGGTAAAATATTCAAGCCCGAAATGGTGAAGTGGGGAAAGCTCCCTGACCTGCACATAATGAATGCGATTGTAGCACATTGGGACATTGCGTATGCCGGAACAGATACGAGTGACTTTAATGCCTGTAAGATTTGGGGACGGCACAAGAACGATTTTTGGCTGATAGACGGATTCGTAAAGCAGTCAAAGATGAAACTCTGCGTACAGTGGATGTGCATGAAGCAGGCTGAATTCAAGGCAAAGGACATTATTTGCTTTTGGCAGTATGAATCCCAATTTTGGAACGATGAAGTGAAACGTATCATAGGGGAAGCCGAAACGGAGACAGGTGTAGAGCTGAACTTAGTCCCGGTACAGACTCCCAAAACAACAAATAAGGTACTTCGCATGATAAGCATGCATCCATATTATCAAAATTCCCGGATGCATGTCAACGAGGAACTGAAAGCAAACCCGGACATTGCTGTCGGTTTAAAGCAATTATATGCTGTCGAACCCGGCATGACAGAACATGACGATAGCCCTGACGCTGACGAACAGGCTGTGAAAAAGCTGGAGATATACACTGACACTCCACAATCGGAAGACGAACCCGCGACACGACCGTGGAAAGCGGGACGATATAAACGTAAATACACTTGGTAACTATGAAGTATATCAACATGGATGACCTGACAACCGTCATACAAAATCGGTTGCTGGTTGAAAGTATCGAAAAAGATGAAGAAGTCTTGGATGGAATTGAAGACCTTGTCATCAGTGAAGTATCTGCTTACATAAGCGGTCGTTATGACGTGAAAAAGATATTCGGTGTTCCTCCGATACGGACAGGGTTATTAATCCGGATAATATCCTGTATTACCGCCTTTCGTGCAGTAAGCCGGAATGCAGCCCGCAAAACGGGAAATAACCCGTTATCAGATATGAGCGACTGGGCTGACCTTATGCTTGCCAAGTTACGCGACGGGATCATGTCGCTGCCTCCTGAAATTCCTTTGATAACGGACGAGGAAGGTAATGTAGAATCTCCCATTCTGTTTGGTCACACACGGAACAATGGATGGTTTCTTTAAATAGTTTTTAAACCGCTTTTAAAAGGTATGTTATGTATAAGAAGTTAAGAGAAATATTCAGCTGGTTTCAGCAGAAAGCCATTCGTCGAATGAGTCTGAAAAATGTACTTAATGAGTATTATTTTCGGATGGATAGCAGTGGGACACAATCTTCGTCAGGTGCTGCTTATAAACGACAGGCTATCGTCTACCGGGAAAAGACCATTGATGACTGGATCATGGCGGTAACTTCGGCAACCGATCCGGATGATCCCCGACGTGGCTTATTATATCGGTTCTACCAATCGTTGTACAATGACGAGCATTTACAAACGACGATTGACAATCGTGTATTACCTGTACAACAGGCGGAGTTCAACCTTGTAGATGACAATGATAATGAGGACGAGGAAGCGAAGAAATTGCTGGATCGTCCGTGGTATCACCAATTAATCCGGATATGTTTTTTACACCAGATGCAGGGAGTCTCACTTGCCGACATTTCCCACCTTGATGAAAACTTGGAAATCAGCCATGTGGAAGAAGTTCCCATGTCCAACTATATCCCGCAACAGATGATAATCGTCAAGGAAGAGTCAGACAAAACCGGATGGTCATATAAGGACGGGGCACTTGAACCGTATTACGTTCAGTTCGGGAGTGCGTGGGCTTTGGGCATGTTGAATGAACTGGCAATTATCATGCTTGCCAAAAAACTGGGCTTAGGCTCGTGGATGAATTACATTGAGAAATACGGCATTCCGCCCGTCTTCGTTACTTCAGACAGACAGGATAAAAAACGTTTGGACGAATTATTCGAGATGATGTTGGACTTCAGGAATAATTTCTTTGCAGTGTTGTCCGGAAATGAAAAGGTCGAGTATGGGAAAGAAGCCGGTGGAAACACGACCGATGCCTTTTTACCATTAGAAGAACGATGTGACAATCAAATCAGTAAGCGTTTGCTTGGTCAAACAGGTACGACCGAGAATGGAGCGTGGGAAGGAACGGCAGAAGTACATGAACGTGTTGAAAAGTCACGGCACGAATATGATAAGATGCTTTTCCAGTTCTATTTCAATTATATTATTATCCCTAAACTGGTAAAGATAAGCCCTGTTTATAAGCCGCTTGAAAGACTGAAATTAAAGTGGGACGATACGGAAAGTTTGTCTATTACGGAATATATTGAGGCGATTAACAAACTGGCTTATACCTTTGAATTTGATCACGAAGAGGTCGCAAAGAAAACGGGACTTCCGATCATTGGTCAAAAGAAAAATCCCGGTGGTGAGCAGCAGGGAGGAACACTGCCGAATCAGCCCAAAACAGACCCTCAAAAAAAAAAGACCGAACCGGACGATGAAGCGGTAACGTCACCCGTCATGGAAGCAGGGGAGTATGATTTCAGCGGCATCATCGGCAGGGTGATGAAACAAGTTTATGAGCGCAAAGTCAAAACGGGAGATATCGACGAGGAATTATTCAGGAAGACATACGAGGAACTGAATAAAAAGGCGGCTGAAGGATGGGGAAAAGATGACTATGATGATCCGGAACAGGCGGAAGAACCTCAACGGATACGTGACAACTTGTTCAAGTTCTCCGGAGCGAAGACGTATCAGGAAATTAAGGAGATGAATGACGCCCTTTACGACGAAAAAGGCAAAAAGCTATCTTATAAGGATTTCCGGGAAAAAGCACTGGCGATCAATAAGGACTACAATGAAAACTATCTTCGGACGGAATTTGAAACGGCAGAAACAAGTGGCAGACGCGCCAGTGAGTGGCAAGAGTTCAAAGCGAACGCGGATATCATGCCTAACCTGAAATATGTAACTGCGGGGGATGAAAGGGTACGAGAGTCACATAGGATACTGGATGGCGTCGTAAAACCTATTAACGACTCGTTTTGGCTGCAGAACTACCCGCCCAACGGGTATCGGTGCAGGTGTTATGTCGAGCAAACGGATGAGCCTGAAACCCCTGCCACCCCTGTCGTGACGATACCGGATGCCTTTGCAAATAATGTAGGGCAATCCGGTGAAATATTCACTGTCGCTCACCCGTATTTTTCAATGCCTGACGAACACTTGGAAAAAATCAGGAAAGAGACGGAAAGAAGCAAATTATACGCTCCTTATCATCGTGATCCGGAGTCGAAAGTGATGATCAGCGATTTTGCCGACCCGAAAGACTTGGTGAAAAATGTCGAAAGCGCACGGGTGATTTCAAAAGAGCTAAAGATGAAAGTTAAAATCCGCCCACATATCAACGAGGACGGGGTAAAGAACCCGGAATATTTGATTAACGAAAAGCTGGCAGACCTGAAGAACATTCAGGGACTAGGCGGTATCAAAAACGGGCTGGACAGTTCACGTAAGCAGCAATGTGAGTACACGGTTTTTAACCTTGATGCATTTGAAAGTCTCAAGCCCGAAATGGTGCAGAACAAGTTGAATGGAATATATAAGCTATATGGGGACAAGTTCTCCGGACAGCAGATGATATTCATTTATAGTGGGAAGGCTGTGAAGGTATCGTGGAAAGACGTGAAAGCCGGAAAGGTTACCAAGCTCTTAAAAGAACTTCAGGAGTGACAGCCGAAACTGACACTCCTGAAGGGAGTTCTTGACCTGTTACAGCCGCGAACATTGCAAATATACAATTTTATTTTGAAATACAAATGGAAAGGACTGAATTACCTGATTTTTTCAAAGAATTATCCACGCTGGTAGAAGATGCGCACCGCTATGCGAAAGTTGCGGGTGTGAACTTCTTCAAGCAGAATTTTCGCAGGCAGGGGTTTCTTGACACATCACTGACACCGTGGGCAAAGAGATCGCTCACTATTGGTTCGGATCGCGGTGTATTGATACAAAGCGGAAAACTTCGCGACAGTATCCATGCAGTCAGTCGAGGAATAGACCGCATTACTTTTCAGACTGATCCGCTGTCGTATGCCAAGATTCACAATGAAGGCGGGTATATTGTCGTAACGGAGCGAATGAAGCGTTATTTTTGGTTTTTGTACATGAAATCGACCGGAACTATGCAAAAGAAGAAAAACGGTGAATTACGGCAAAATAAAGCCAATGCGCGGCTGTCTACAATGGCTTCCTTTTACAAAGGTATGGCACTCAAAAAGGCGGGCAGTAAAATAAGGATTCCAAAACGTCAGTACATGGGTGAGTCGGCTACATTTATGAAGCAGCTGGACGCATGGATAACATCGGAGATTGACAAACGATTCTCAAATATTTAATCAATATAATTATGATTTGGACAGACTGTTACAAAGAACTGGTTGAAATAATCCGGGGCAAAAATGAGTTCCTGGCATCTATCCCGGATGAGTATTCCGAGCTAAGGGAACAGATGGAAAATACACCAGAGATTGAACATATTGACATGTGGCATGAGCAGGTCAGTTTTCTCGATGAGGAGCATCCGTTCCCGTCTCCGGCTGTATTCATTGAATTTAATACACTGGGCATCGAGGACGAAGGGTTACTCGTTCAACGGCTTCACACACAGATTGATTTCCGGCTGTTTTACGAAACCTTTTCCGATACCTGTGAAGGTGCGGCAATGCAGGAAGAGGCGTTGTCCTTCCTTGATCTGTTGACATTGCTGGGGATGATGCTACACGGGAAATCGGGGAAGAACTTCGGCACGCTCCGACGTACCCATGTCGGACGGGAAGAGTCGGGGGGTGCAGGAAACTTGTACCGGATCAGCTTTGAATGTGAAATTATGGATTATACCACAATGGAACTTGCAAGCCATGCCGATATGAAAGACCGTGAAATGAAAATTAGCAATGGGGGCTTACCGGAGAAAGCGGAAGACGAAGAACCGTTGTATCATCTATGATACAACGCCTAAAAGCTAAGGCTTAGTTGACTTATATCGTCCTTTTTTGAATCAGGCTTTTTGCCCTCTTTTAATTGCTCGTAATATGATAAATTCTCCGATATATAAAAGATTCGTTTATAGATGTAGTTATGATCGAGGAAGAACAGGTCATGACTCATACGCAAAAGAACATCCTCTAAGCGGATGCGCTTTTTATCATAGAGATGATAGAACGTTTCTACCATCTTCCGGTCACGTATTTTGGTCATTTCAGGATTCCGCATAAAAAAACATTATTATAGCGCAAATATACGGATTTCCAATGATTTGTCAAAATTGAATATAAGCCTGCGGGGGAAAGGCTATAAAAAGCCCCCAGCCTGTTAGTAAAGACGCCAATCACATACTAACAAAATGCGAGTAGACGCACAGCCGGGGGCAAAGACCCTTGCTGCGTCTACTCGCATTTTTGCTTTATGTGATTGGCATTGCAAAGATAATCAAATTTGTATTATGAAGGTCATAGAGATACTAAACTTTAATCGGGAGCTCCTGAAAAAATTGCGGGATGCCGGAATACGGCTTGAGGATTGTCGCTATATCGATCTGTATGCGGATTATATGAAACTGTTAGGACATGGTGAGAAAGTGTCTTATATAGTCGCAGCATTATCTGACAAGTACCTTGTCAGTGAGAGAAAGGTATATAGTCTTATCAAGCGTTTCCAAAGTGACTGCAAAACGTTTGCAGTGTAAACGGCTTCATGTATCGTGCCGGATTGACAGCCCCGGAGTACTTTTGTCCCGAACTCAAAATTATTAGTTATGGGAAAATATACGTATAAACCGCAATATGGCGTTATCGTCATTTGCACAGATGAAAAGGAACAGCAGGCTATTTATGAACGCCTGAAAGCTGAAGGTTTAACTTTAAAGGTAGTAAGTGTATGAGAGTAGAAGTACGACACCATTGCAGCGATTTTGACAGCTATCGCGCTGCAAGGGTAAAGAGCCTTTTCAATGCGGAAAAAGGTTGTGATTGGGAAAAGGTAGCTGAATTGCCCATCGAGGACAAGGAATGGCAAATAGGTTTGATAGTCGGACCGTCAGGAAGTGGAAAAACCAGTATCGGAAGCAAAATCTTTAACGAGCCGATTTATGACCTTTACTCCGGTTGGGACAGTAATAAACCTATTATTGACTGCATCGCTCCGGACGGGGATTTTAATACAGTCACTGGAATGCTTTCGGCTGTAGGTTTGGGTGATGTTCCGGCATGGTTAAGACCTTTCAATGTACTGTCGAACGGTGAGAAATTCCGCGCTGGTTTAGCTCGCTTGGCTTGCGAACGTCCGGAGCGTGCAGTCGTTGATGAATTTACGTCCGTGATTGATCGTCAGATCGCGAAAGTGGGTGCAGCAGCATTCTCAAAAACTTGGAGACGTGGCAAAGGTAAGATTGTCCTTCTGTCCTGTCATTATGATATTATTGAATGGTTGCAGCCGGATTGGGTGTACGATACTGCGGAGGCACGCTTTTACGAGCGTGACTGTCTTCGGCAACGTCCAAGACTCGAACTTCAAATTTATAAAGTCAGGGGAAGTGTATTCCCAAGACTGTTTAAACAGCATTATTATTTAGACTTGCCGTTGCCCGTTGCTGCGGAATATTTCGTGGGTTTCATTGGGAACGAGCCTGTATGCCATTTGGCAGTAGCCCCCCTTTTCACAGCTGGAGCGTATCGCTCGACGCGTTTGGTAGTCATGCCGGAATGGCAAGGCATCGGAGTTGGTACTAAATTTTTAGCTGCAGTATGCGAATACCACCTGAAGGGGAATGGACGTTGCGGGAAAAAGCTACCTGTATTTTTCCACACTTCACACCCCCAGTTATGCGGGGCCTTGCGACACTCAAAGAAATGGGTACAAACGGGAGCCAGCCTTTATGGTTCGAATAAGGCGAGAAGTGCAAGTTCGATGGCAAAGTCCATGCAGAGAAAAGGAAAGTCCGATAAATGTTCTACCGGATACGGAGGTCATTTCAGGGCAGTACAGGCATTTAAATACATTGGGGAATATGATCATCAAGATATTAGGAAATAAGGACTCACAGGCTTACAAAATAGCGGAAGCCTGTGTACGTGAGAAAGGTCACCGCGTTTGGAACGAAAGCACCGGAGTGTATGATCTAGCCATTGCCCCGCTTCTGACGGAAAAGGTGTCGGTGGAAGTGTTGAAAGAACCGCTTTACGGGACATTGATATTTCACCCGTCACCACTGCCGTATGGGCGTGGAGCGTCTTCAATCAAATGGGCTTATAAACGGCAAGAGCCAATCACTGCCGCCACATGGTTTTGGGCGGATAACGGACTCGATACGGGGGATATATGCGAACAGGAAATAGTCAAAATAGACTATTCAGCCCGCCCGCGTGATTTTTACGAACGTGATATTCTACCCGCTATGGAAAGGACACTGGTACGTTGCTTGGACAACATTCAAATGGGATATATACGAAAAATACCGCAGGTGGAAAGCTATTCAAGCTATGACAAGCGGTTATAAACATTTTTAGAAAAAACGAAAGCCGTGCAGAAGAAAAGTTCCGCACGGCTTCATTATTGTTATTCGTTAATTCTTTTAAGCCAATTACTAACACATTTTTCCACTTCTGCATAGCTGACAAACGTTCTTTTTTCAACAACTACTAAGTGTCGCATTAATTCACTGCGAATCATTCCTGTATCATCCTTCCAAATGTTTATAGCTCCGTTATTTCCGGAAGAAGTGCACGCATATCCCAATTCTAGTGTCGGTTCTATATCGCTAGTATCGTTAATCCAATATGCATCAACTTTGTACTTCTTTACCCCAGGAAGCTTCTTTAATTGACAAAAAGGCTTTTCCTTCTTTACGAGTATATTCTTATTCATTTCTTCTTTATTATTCGTTATCTAATCCTACGCAAAATTCCTCTCTCGTCTCGTTCCCATAATTGGTATGTAGGGCATTGAGTGCATTCGTGATTTTGTCCGCTTCATCTGCATATACTTCACAATCCCACCTAATTGTAGTTTTAGATGGTAACTTTATTACAGCAAGAAGTGTATCTAAATTGTCAACTGCTTCTTGAATCTTATCTAAGCATTCCTTTCGTGTCATAATATTCCTTTCTATTCTGTTTTACGTTACTCTTTCAAATGTTCATTAATACAATTCACCAAGTCCCGAATGAATTCCTCTTTGTACTCTCGATGGTTGGTTATATTAGCATCCGTAGTGGAGTGTAACCCAGCAGTGAAAAAGCCCATATAGTCATAGTCCCACACGTCCAATAAGTAACCTTTTAGAGCAAGTTCTTCATGGATGTACATCAATTTGTTTACATCCCTTTCCTGATTAAGCGTTTCAATTATTACGCAACCCGGAAGTATATCTACATCATCTTCGGTTATCTTCATTATTATTCTTTATTGAGGGTTATTCAGTAGCCTTTTTAATTGCATCGCATAAAATATCATAGGCGGGTTCTTCAATACAAACAAACCTAAGTGCTTCCTTACATGCTCTTAGTAATTCAGGAGCAGCAGCTATTAATTTAGCATTCTTCTTTTGTTTCTTTGTTCCGTTCTTGTGTCTCCCCAGCGGGAAGGGCACAAGTGCCAAAGGGTATTCGATAGGAGTATCTTCTTTTATATAAATCACACCATCAGGGAAAAGTGGAGTTATTGTCTCAACTGTTTTCCATTTTATTAAAATGTCTTTTTTGCTCATAATTGTATTAGTCTTATTTTTGATATAACTTCGCCCCTGTTTTTTCTTTTACCCTCCATAGGAAGTCCGCACTCTCATCACTTTCTACCGTCAATATTACTGCGGCTAGCCCCGGTGTTTTCGGTTTACAGAAAAGTAAGTCACAGGGCTTGTCGTAGTAATTCCAGTAATAAATAAGTTCCGAGAGTCGGTCTTCATCTATTTGGATGATGAATTTAATAGGGGGACGTTTCATTTTCTTTTAAAGAAGTCTTATAGGCTTCTTCCATGCGTTCAATCTCTTCCACACATTGCAACCATCCGGGAAAGCCTCCGATGTTTTTGTCATCGATATAGCAATGGGCATATATCTTTTTCCCGCCTTCCCCATATTTGGCAACATTTTCAGGATCATGGTCATTTACACGGTCAAATGGTATTTTGCGTTCCAACAGCCAGTTGATGGCATTCAATAACTGTTCACCAGTACGGCACGTCCAAATAATGATTTTATGTCCTTCATCATGTAATTTCCGGAGCGATTCGCCAGCGTATGGCTGCTCCCCGTCAATAGCCGGGAATTTCCCCCGGCTAATGGTTCCGTCAAAGTCAACTGCTATGATCATAATCTACAAAATGAAGGTTCAATACGACGCCATACTCCGTTTTCATCACGCTTATGGAAATAGTAATTAGTTGCAGTTTTATATACCACATTGCTTTCTTTGAACAACTGCATGATAGCCGCATATTCTTCATCAAAACGTGACTCCAATTCATACAACTTGCTTATAGACTTATAGTCCAAATCCCCCTGACGGTTACGTTCGAGAAGCGTCATTGCCATTTGATACATCGGATCATCGACTCCTTTTTCTGAATGGGCTATATAATTCTTCAGGTAGTCAATCAGCCTTTCGGCAGCGAGATCGGCACGTTCATCAAAACTTTTCACTTTATTGCTTTTTACCTCCAGTTTGAAGTTCCCGTCTACTACTGAAAAAGTGGCGGTCTCTTCACCCTGACGCATACGGAGCTGACCGTATTCCCGCATTACGTTGCGGAAAGCCTTGCTTTCACCCACAATCCAATCATAAAAGCCCTGAACATCATTCACTACTGGCATGAGTTTACTTTCCACATCGAACATGAATTGATGCCTCAATGCTTCGTAGGTTTCTTTCCGCTGAATGGACTCTGTTTTTTCTTCCTCTTTCAGTTTACGCAACAGTTCTGCCTTTTCTTCTTTTGACAATTTACTAATATCCATACTATAAACTTTTAAATGATTAATTACAATTTGATTTTATATACTTCTTTCAGTTCCCGTTCCTTGTTTTCCGCTTCGATATAAAGCGATGACCTTTGGTCTACCAACTTCGCAAATGTATTGCGATCCATATTCCCAGCATACAATTTTTCGTGTATGGCATCCAGTTCACCGGGAATCTTGTCAAGCCGATCCAGTAATTCATTAATCCGGTTAATCCGGTGTTGTTCCGCACTAATATCCGCCATCTTCTTTCTTCTTTAATATTGATTCCAGCTTCGGTATCAACAGGAGAAGTTCTTCCCCGTCCAGTTCGCGAAACTTCTTTCCTGCTATCCGGACATCAAGGCAAAACGCATTTACCGCTCCCCAGTCCGTTGTGTCGATTCCGATCCGCTGCACTCTCTTCAGGACAGCCGACCTGCGTCTCCTTATTTCTCGTTCGGTGATAGTCAAATCCCGGTTTTCTTTTTTCGCACCATTCAAATAGCCGCAGAGATACATTGCTTCGCTGTATGTCAACTCTTTTGTGGTATTTGTCCGTCCGTCCGTTAGGGCTAGCAGGATAGCCCGCTTTTGCTCGTCATCAATGCCTTGCGCGTTGTATATTGTATGCAAACGCTTGATAAGGCTTTTACTGATAGGTTTCTTCATTTTCTGCTCCATCATTATCGCTTTTAATATTTTCAATCCAATGTTTTTGATACCCTTCCGCCCAAACTATGTAATATCCGCGTGAACCTCCTTTGCCACGTCCGATAAATGTTGCCTTGAAATGTTCTACGTATATTCTTTTAAAACTGTCACGTTTCACTTCATAAGCCGTTTTTCCTTCTACCTCGCGTCCGTCCACATGTGAGATAAATATGAATATCTTTCATGGGAACTTCTTGCGGAGGCGGATTATTTCAGGGGCTTTCGCTCCTCCCTGTTGCTCGAAGTACTGTATGGAGTCTATCATTATCACGTCAGGGCTACGTTGCTTAGACAGATAATCTTCCAAGTCATTTATAGTGGCTTCGTCCGAGTAGATTATATTGTTTGTCTTACTGCTGATACCTACATCAAGCACGGAGTTCACGAAGTCGTCACACGCGCCCATTTCCAATGTCAGATAAAGAACACGAAGCCCCATTTCATCAAATTTGCGAGCCAGTTGCAGAGCGAAAGAACTTTTACCTTGTCCCGACTTTCCGTAAATGATCCAGCAACCGGATCTTTCCGGACGACCGAATGCCAGATACCATTCACCATCAAAATCAATATATTCATGTCGGATGTCTTCTAGGTTCTTCTGACTCCAAACTTTCATGCCAATTCTCCGCGCTCTATTTGTTGTTTGATAATACGGTCTTCAATCATGCCGGACAGCTCGCGCAGATCATCGGTAAACCAAACAGATTTTCCCGGTACGGGTTCTTTTTTCTCTTTATTCAACTTGCCCCAAATGGTATCCTGTTCCTCCATATCGTTGATTCCGTTTGCTGCGCAAATGGCTTTAACATCTTTCTTTGTAGCCCCCAGCAATGTGATATAGTTACGGCAAAATCTACCGTCGATTTCATCATATCCTTCTATACGTCCAACATAACGTTTTATATTACGTTCCAGCGTCTCTGTTCCGGCTACGATAACTCCCAAACGGTGTAAAGTGTCATCATATAGCGGTATAAACGTGCAAAGAGCACTGTGCGCCAGTTTTCCGGCATCATCAAGGATTAACAAAGGAGATTTTCCAGCCATACGGTTAACGTGTGAAACAATCAAGTCCATAAGGTCATCGTTATCCATATAGCGTGTTACTGTTTCTCCCATGCATGTGGCTAACTTGGTCAGGAATTTACGTGCTGTCCACTTCCGGCATTTCAGGTATATAACTGAATTATCAGCACTCATGTTATAAAGGTCTATGAGGGATTGAGTCTTCCCACTGCCGGAACGGGAAGATATACACATCCATTTGTGATTTTTCTTAGCCGCCACGAATGCAGTACGTACCTGCTGGTAGCTGGTGACGCTTTCCACTACATTCCAAACGTTCTCATAATAATTAAGACCGGAAGCAATCTTTTCAGCGATGGAGTCTTCATTAGCTCCATACTTGCCGCTTCTGAATTGAGACATGGCGGTGTCTGATATTCCACATTTCCGCGCTAACTCTGTTGCGGATGATCCGCGAGTGATTAACTTCTCTATGTACGTTTTTAATGCTTGATTCTCCATGTTATATATCTTTTTAAATTGTTTTTAAATCATCTTGAAAAATTCATGTCCAGCGGGTTATAATCGTAATCGTCATCATCTCCGGTGGAAACCATTACGCTTTGCTTGGTAATACGCTGGGTTACTTCCGTAAAGTCCGCATCTGTGGCATCATCCCTCATTTTTGACCGGACATCCTTATGCTGCCCTAAACTGTCAGTAATCAAGTATCGGTCAAGGACTGTTGCCGCAGCTATTTCAGGAATACGCTGACAAATAGTAGTAATCCGTTTATCTACGTCTTTCACCTTTTCTTTTACCGTTTCCGCAATTTCATAGTTGAACTTGTCTACCCGTGTCCGATATTCAAAGTGCTCCGGTTTCTGATCTGCCAAAGCCATCGGAACTTTGATGTCACGTTGCAACATGTATTGTAATGTCCCAATCTCTTTGTCAACGCGACCGGACTTCAGGCGTTTTGCGTTCGATACAAGCACCTGACTCATATCGTCCGGGTCAAAGCGTACTACCCAGTCTTCGTTGTAATGGTCGCGGAGAGAAAGGTCGAAGCTGTCGAAGCAGATTCGTTCACCCATGAACTCGATAAACATACCCGAACCAGTAATCTTATTTGTGCGTCCGGTTGTTTCCCCCATGAGCATCAGATATTCCTCAATCCCGAAAGGCATTTTACGGACTTCTTCGGTACGTTCCCACGCAGCGAGGTAAGCATCTATCTTCTTTGCCCGTTCCTGCGCTATAATAGCCTCTAATTGCGCAATAACGGTGGCTTCATCCGGGATGAACTTGTGATTTTGGTTTAAGACTTCCAAATTAGGCTGGTTATCTTTTTCTGCAGTGATACCGAAGCCTGACCAATTCGCCTGTTTTTGGCAGTATTCCACATTCAGGTGTTTGAAATAGGGTTCTACTATTTTGGACTTTGCATTTCCTAAAGCGGCTGGTGTATAATACTTAGTCATGGCTTCATAGAAGGGAACCATCACCTTCTTTTGATAATTGTCGCTTTGTAGCTGTAAAGGCTTATAGCGGTTACCAAACAGCTCTTTGGTATGCTGCACCGCGTTTCGTAATGCTTCACGAATAAGAGCGGGTGATTCATGGTCGCCAATGGCATACCCTACCGGATATTTTTCGCATGCGTCAAGTACGACTACCATCGTTTTCCGGTTGGTATAAGTGGTGTACATATATCTCTTTTCCTCACCGTTTTTCTTTACCGTTTTGGGAGTCTTTTTCTGATAGAACAGTTCCGCATCCCATCCGTCCAGCGTCCAGTAAGTAAGTGCTTGTGTCGGGGCTTCGCGGTGTATCTGTTTCATGCGTGTATTTTTCAGGGCTTTACTGCCTTTGTTTCCTGCCATTGTAGTCAGAGCAAACTTTTGTCTCCAGTTCTCGACCGTGGTAGGACTGTCAATCGGCTTCCAGTCCATAAAGTAAGCCACCTTGTTATATTCCTCCATGATCTGAACATTATTCAGATTGTTATGCATACCGATTAACTTATGCATTACTGCCTGTGCGTCCTCATTTATCACGACTGCCGCGTATTTGTTGCCATACGATTTGTGAATGACACTGCGATAGCCTTCTTCCTCGCTGATCCGTCGTGCCGCTTCATATTGCTCGCATTTACGTTTCAAAGACTTCCAGTTCTTTGGTAAGTTATGAGGAAAAATATCACGCCCGTTCGGGTCTTTCAATGTTAGTAAATCATTGCTTAATTTGCAGAGTTTTTCCCAAACATTGATCCGTGTGCTTCCCCCACCTATCGAGTTAACTTTACGACCATCGCGAAGGGACAGGAGTGCATTCATTATGCGCACATTAAGGGTATATTCGTCAACCTTCGCAGGCGGAAGTTTCTTATCACCATCATAGCGGTATTTCACACTGAAAAACTCATAGGCAGCGTTACCGTAGACAATCGCATCTTCCAGTATGGACTTCTGTGTTTTAGTAGCAATTTCCGCACGGGGGTCACCTTTACGTACAATGTACTCTTTCTTTACGTCCTTTCTCATGGTTTCAAAATCTACTAGGGCAGGACATCCGGGAATACCACGACGGAGTACGATAAGTTGACCGTTCTTTTTCATTTTGTAGTATGTGTTTTCGTTTATGAATCCGTCCTCACTCCCTACTTTCGTTTTAGGGTTAAAGAGGATTAACTCATTTGCAAAAACGCAAATCCGGTTATTAAATATCTCAGCCATTATATTAATATTATTACTTGTGCAAGTTTCGGCACTGCCCCGAAATTGTAGCTGCTTCCCTACTTTTTACCATACCCATTGAAAACATAGGGGTATTCAAATTAATAGTGTTACCTGAAAACAGGGAAGTTCTGTACTTGCTATCCATTTACTTATTTTCCGCTCTCAATTCGCGTTCAATAACTGTCATTACAGAAAAGGCTGCTATTACAAAAGCCGCCCACATTTTTGACGAGGAAACTTCAATCTGATCTACTAATGCTATAGCGGTGATCACACCCGCCACAACCATTACATTCTGAATCATTCTAATCGTTTTCATACGCATATCGTTTTTAATATTGTTTTTAAAAGTCTATCCCTATTCTCCCGAACCGAGATAGTTTTGCTACATTTGTAGCTATAAACCAAAATTTATAAAACCATGATGTTTTTTTATGACTTAGAATCCAAACTTGCATCCGATCAGGAAATGTGCAAGAATATTCTCCGGGATATAAAATGTCCTACTCACAAACTAAAAGCCTGTATCGTTTATGATTACGACGACAACTTCACTAATGCCCATATTAAGAAGTGCTGTTGTCCGAAGTTTGCCAAGATAGTGTCTGATACGCTCCTTAAGGCAGAGGCTATCGACGTAGTAGTAATTGACGACTGTGAATACACTCGCTGAATCAGACAATCGTTTTACTGAAACCCGACATGTATCGCTGACCATAAAGAGTTTCTTTCTAAATCTGACATGGTTAGCCATACGTGTTACGTCTTCAATCGTTAAGTTATCACCTATTACAATGGCTTGAAAAATGATGCGATCTATACGCTTCAAAATCTTATTCTTTTGCATTACAGATTTTTATTTATTGCTTATTACTCCTGTTACATTGCCGTGAGAATCCAAAACTTTAACTGTACGTTTTAATTCATCGGTCACATCTATGATTTGTACCAAACTTCCACCATTAATCAAAGCTGCTTCTCTAATTTTACGAGCCTGTTCACTATTTCTACGAAATAAAAGGGCTTGACTTATATTCTGTATGCTAACTCCGAAAATTTTAGCAAGGTTTGCTTTCCCTGAAGCACTTAGTTCTATTTTCTGTCTCATATATCACTAATATTTAATATTTTCTGTATATTTGGGGGCTGTTTCAAAGAAACATGCTGCAATATTACGAAGATTTTAGTAATCAAGCAAGGAATTTGCGAAGATTTTAGTAGAAAAATAAGCTTTTTAACTATGATTTTAGTGACTACAAAAGAGAGATTATTACAATACCTTGATTATAAAGGTATTAGTAGAACCCAATTTTATGCCGATTTAGACATAAAAAGGGGGTTGTTAGACAGTGATAAAATGAAAGCAACAATATCGGATGTGGTTCTTGCTAAAATTTTAGTTGCTTATCCTGATCTAAATTTTGAATGGCTTCTAACCGGGAATGGTGAAATGCTAAAGCAAAATAAACTTGCTCCAGTAGAACCCTTTATTAATACTCGGTTGGACTCTGACGACTTAGTGTCTATCCCGATTGTAGATATATCTATAGCTGCTGGATGTGGCGGGTGTGACAACCCCGATAGTATTGAAATAATGGATACTATAAAATTACCTTCGCACATGCTTCACCGTGGAAGTATATATTATTGTGCTCTCGTTCGCGGTGAGAGTATGTCACCCACTATGCTTGACAGCTCATACGTTATTTTAAGACTGCTAGACAGATGTGAATGGGGAGATATAAAGGATCATTATGTATATGGTATTAGTGATCGTGAAGGAAGATCTTATATAAAAAGAATTAAGAACCGTTTTCGTGATCATGGATTTATCACATGTATGTCCGATAATGTAGATAAAGCTAATTACCCAAATTTTAATTTAATGGAGAATGAAATAAATAATATACTTTATGCTGAATGGTATTTATCAGCTAAAATGCCGAATTTGAACGAGACTTATTATGATAAGGTAAACCATTTGGAGAATGATATGGACATTTTAAAAAATCAAATGTCTCAAATAATGAAGAGTGTAAATTCAATAAAGTAAAGTCTACTCATTAGTATATAATGAGTCCCATGTCTCACCCATATAATAAATTAAGTGTACTACTTGTGATTAAATCATTGACATACACGTAGTTAATACATGATAACATATATCTAATTTTGTATTATAGGTTATAACTCAATATCAAAATCTATAATATAGGTCGTAACTCAACATAAAAAATCCCCAAAAAAGTACGGGTGTTAGACGGGTGTTATTCACATTTTGTTTTAAAATCATACGGGTGATTGACGGGTGTTAGTGCGGGTATGCTGATTTTTAACTATAAATTAACATCTATAACTTCCGGTATAGTTTAAGGAAAATAATCACTTCGATTTGCTGTATTCTTTTCATTATTTTGTATATTTGCAATGCAAAAAACTTCCATATAGTAACTATATAGAAGTTTTTTGCATTGTAATTATCTAAAAATAAAGCTATGGCTAAAGAGACTAAGGTTATACATGTCCATCTCATTTTCAAAAAAACAAGCCGTTTTTTTGGCTCTATATCAGCAATATATTCCGAATTTACTGCTGAAGAGATAGGTATTACGGAAGAAACCCTACGGCACAAAGGACTGACGGATGGTGTTTCTTTTGCTACTAAAAAAGCTATTATACAACAAGGAGTACTTATTAGAAGCGTGCGAAAATAGGATTTTAAGCCGTTATAACGCATTTCTATATCCAAATCAACAAAGGCTATACACCCAGTCTAAATGGAGTGTATAGCCTTTGTTTTGAGTCTAAAGCAGAAGTAACATATAGCCTTTCCTTCGTCTTTTTATTTCAGCCCCCTATTATTTCCCTTTTTACAGCACGGTTCACCGGAACGAATATAGAAGCAACGGAAGCAAAATAGAAGGAACGGAACTTTTTGTTTTCTCCCCAAATATATCGATAGACATTCGTCAATCACCGATGTATAGGCGGTTTCACGTACTTCTCCCTACACCTCATTCATGCCACATTTTGTATTGAGCCCCGTACAGGGAATGAGTTAATTAACTTGACTAGAAAGGATGTACATGGAAAGGATGTACCTGCCTACCTCAATATAGACTACATCATTGAAAGGACAGAGTTATACTCCACATACTTTATGCCTGAAACACTGAAAGAAGTACTAAGGAAACAGGTTAAAATCATTAGCTACAACTCCCTGAACTATGATGTATCTCCAGAGCAAAACATCATAGAGAAAACCAATAAGGATGCACAGAATAAACTAACAGACAGCAATATCCAAGATGCCATAAAATACATCAAAACATTATCAACCACAGGACAGTTGAATGATAATACCTTGTACTCATATACTAGACATTGCAGAAGTAAAACTAAGATATTCTTAGAGAGATTCATCAAGCTATATAGGTATGTTGACCTTGATATTCTGTTACATCAACTATGGGAAATTAGAACAAGTAACAGTGTAGTCTTCAAGAACCTTAATAATACAGTCATGTACTGGGCACTAGATGAAGAGCATCCTTTCAAAGTTGCTATAAGAAGATGCTTTACCCTTAATAGAAGTTATTCAGCAAATGAGATACAAGATAAGCTGACTCCCATAGTCCAGTATCATCTACACAAGGTACTGAAACCAAGAAAGTATGTAGTCTTATTGAAGGCAGTATATACCACTAGCAGAACATCTGGGAATAAGTATACCATCAGAAATGAGAATCCAAGAGGTTTTAAAGAACATACCGGCAGGATAGCTACCAAAGAGAATAACTTGTTAAAGTTATTTATGTTATAGAAGGTTAATATGTAATCAGATAAATGATAAGAATATTGGTATTATAGACTTTATTTACTATATTTACACTTGATAATCAGATGGTTATAGGAGTGATACATCTCTAATATGACATTAACTATCAACAGAAGCAACCTTAGGGTCAAATATCACCCTATACTAATTACCTTTAATCCTTTATTACTGTAGGTAATTAGTATGGGGTGGATTTTGACCCTATAAAATCAGAATTAATGACAACAGTTAAACAATTCACCATCATCCCCATTGAAGCTTGCAAATACTTCAAGCCCAAAGACCTTTATCTACTGGCAGGTCTGTATATTAATGCACCTTATAAGGAAAGAGAAGAATATCTGGTGACAAATACCACTTATGAACAGCTATCAGGCACTACAGGGGTCAGTCTTGATTATATCAAGGATGCCTTTATTCCCAGATTAAAAGAAACCAACTATGTTAAAATTGAGACCATACAGGAGAGCTATATGGTCAAGAGAAATATTTATCATCTACCTAATCCACCAAAGAATTTCAGGATTATATGGGCAGAGTTATTCAGTGACAGTTCTTTAAGTCCAGAAGAGAAAGGAGTTATGATAGGGTTATACTGCCTTTGTGTTAACAAAGAGTTCAGGATAGACCTATCAGACAAAGCCATTTATAGCCACTTGGATATGGCAAAGAATACATATAAAAAGTATAGAGACTTATTGATTGAGAAGAAAGTAATCTGGTCTTCTTATGATGTTCCAATGGCACTAGCATGGACTGAGCACATGGAATCTAAAGTCCTTCTGTACCCTCATTTGGGTCACGATACTTGGATAGACAAAGTTATATCACATGTATCAGATGATGATGAAATCAAGCATTACCTTGATAGTATTAATGATGAATGAATGATACATACCCCAATATCCCCTGTTTCCCCACCAGAAGGCAGGGGATTGCTTTATATGTACATAACTAATATATAACACTTCTTACTGTCACCTGATATATTATACTTCTAAATTTTTTATTTTTTTCTTCAATTTGATACTTACAAGTGCACTCTAAGTCACAAAGTCTCCCTCCCCTTACCTTAGGAGTGGGATAGTCCCCCTATGCATATTGGGGAATATTGGATTTACATTATAAGCTCATTACAGTTAGCTCATTACCCCACCATAGTAACTGAATCAACAGCAGCAGAATAGTCTGTCTGCACAACAATAAAATACAAGATTATGGAAAAGTTAAAGTTCTTAGAGACAGTGACAGTGAATGAGTTCAAGGCTCAAAAGGGAGTCAACAAGATTGAAATCAAGCAGAATCCTCATACAGGTAAGTGCTTCTTTGTTTATGGCTGTGAAACTGGTGCAGTAAGTGACAAGTTTCTCAATGGAGAGGTTACCAATCCTGTTATCTCTCAAGTATGTTCACCAGATACAGGTGACATGTTCTATATGCTGCACCAAAGAGGTGAAGGTGGAGCTATGACATTGGCAACTTTATGACAGGTCTCAATGTAGACCTCAAGGAGGCAAGTTTATTAGGACTTGCTTCCTTTTTTCTTTATAGACTGTGTATAACAATTAATCCTATTCAGATATGTTGAATTTAAGAGTTTCATCCAAGAAGCAGGCTAAAATAAAGCTTGCTCTACAAGGCTGTGCAGGTTCAGGTAAGACCTATTCTGCATTGCTTTTAGCTTATGGTTTATGTAATGACTGGACTAAGATAGCCATTATTGACAGTGAGAATGGAAGTGCTGACCTTTATGCTCACTTAGGTGCTTATAATGTATTAAGTCTAAGTGATAACTTTACACCTGAAACTTATATACAAGCTATTGAAATATGTGAAGGTGCAGGTATGGAAGTTATTATAATTGATAGCATCTCACAGTGTTGGGATAACCTGCTTGAATACCATGCAGGATTACAAGGTAACAGCTTCACTAATTTGCAGAAGGTGACACCCAGAATCAATGCTTTCATGCAGAAAATTCTACAATCCAATAGGCATATTATATGCACTATGAGATGCAAACAGGACTATGTTCTAAGTGAGAAGAATGGCAAGATGATACCAGAGAAAGTAGGACTAAAAGCAGTCATGAGAGATGGTATAGATTATGAGTTTACCATAGTTTTTGACATCAACATGAAGCACCAGACTATTGCATCTAAAGACAGGACAAACCTGTTTATAGGTAAGCCTGACTTTACCATTACACCTACTACAGGTCAGATAATACTTGACTGGTGTAATGATGGAGTTAATCTAGAGATGATAAGGAGTAAGATTAACAGCAGTAAAACCATTGAAGAACTAACTGCCATCTATCATCAATTTCCTGAATGGTATCAACAGTTAACATCAGAATTCATGCAGAAGAAAGCAGCACTTCAGGTACAAAAGAATCAACCAACTATTAACTATACCCCTAATTACATTAGATATGGAAATAATGCAGTTGCAGCCAGTCAGAGCTAATCTGATATACCCTAATAGAATCAACAAAGAAGACTCTCATGTTCAAATAGTTGAGCCAATGGAAATCATCAACACAGGTATTATGTCAACAAATCCTGTAGAAGCTGATTCCATAAGCACCAGAGAAGGTAATAAGTTACCTTTTATTGAGGCTAATACAAAGGAAGTAACCATGCAATACCTCAAGGAGGAATGTATTACACCTGTGTTTTCTAAGGACAATGAGGTTACTATATCACACTCCAGTTTCATTGAAACTGTATGGGAAGCAGCTAATAAAGTGTTCTCCAATGAGAGAATAGAAGAACCTGCCATCAGGGTAAGCCATGTTATCAAAGGTAGAATACCGGAAGCTATTCATAAGCCAGTGAATCAATTACTGGAATCTGATAAAACCATCTACTTTGAGAGAATGATGTTCTGTTTTGAGATACCTACCATATATGAAGATATAGCAGGCAACAGGCTTAATCTGACTATTGGAGG
This sequence comes from Bacteroides celer, assembly GCF_002632415.2. Classification (NCBI taxonomy): domain Bacteria; kingdom Pseudomonadati; phylum Bacteroidota; class Bacteroidia; order Bacteroidales; family Bacteroidaceae; genus Bacteroides; species Bacteroides celer. The sequence continues at coordinate 4,095,133 of NZ_CP178209.1, forward strand.
AGTTAGGGCTTATAACCATGAGAACCTCTACAGCAAGAAGAGTGCAGAGAAGTTTAAAGTGTTCATTGGCTTTAAAAATCTTATATGTTGTAACATGTGTGTCTCAACAGATGGTTACAGGTCAGAATTAAAGGTTATGAGTACAACTGAACTATTCAATGCAGTGCTGAAACTGTTCCAAGAGTACAATATAGCCCAACACTTGTATTATATGTCAGCCTACAAGGATTGCTATATGAGAGAGTCCCAATTTGCACAATTCTTAGGCAGATGCAGATTATATCAGTTCTTACCTGTAGACCAGAAGAAGAAGTTACCACAGATGCTAATGACTGATACCCAGATAGGATTAGTTGCCAAAGCATACTACAATGATGATAACTTTAGTACCCTTTTGGACAGCAGGGAAATCAGCATGTGGAATGTGTACAACTTACTAACTGGAGCTAATAAAAGTAGCTACATTGACAACTTCTTGGACAGGTCACTTAATGCCACCCAATTGGCAGAAGGACTTAATAAGGCTTTATATGGTGAAAGTGAATATAGTTGGTTCATTAATTAGTGTATCTTATGGACAGTATAATGAATGTAGCAGAGGTTCAATTGAGCTATAAAAGTAATGTCAAATCATCAACTAGATACAAGATAAATAGCTCACAGGATGCCTATGAACTATTGATAAAGTACTTCCCTGATGACACAATAGAATACAAGGAAAGCTTTAAAGTAGTACTACTTAATCAGTCTAATAGAGTATTGGGTATAGTACCTATTTCAGAAGGTGGAATCTCTGCAACTTATGTAGATGTAAGATTGATATTACAAGCTGCCTTACTGGCTAATGCAACACAGGTAATATTGGCACATAATCACCCTTCTGGAAGCATGAGACCCAGTACTCTGGATGATGTTTTGACTGAAAAGGTTAAGAAGGCAGCAGAACTCATGGAGATTCATGTAGCAGATCATGTAATCTTAAGCCCAGAGAAGGAATACTACTCCTATTATGATGAAGGAAAACTATAAATACTTAACCTTCTAAGGTCTACAATAACCTACCTTCTATTAAATCCATCCCCCTCTGCTGTTATTATACCATTATGATGGGAAATTTTGAGAATCTCACTTTGTTGGTATAATATATTAATAAGTAAGCAGGATAAATTGTATCCACTTCTATTTCTTATTATTAAGAGAAGTGAATACATTATCAATAACAGATGGTATTTTATTGTAAAGTATAGAGAAGTGCTGCTATAATTACTTAACCACTTGAGGTTCGGTGAAGTATGTAAACATGAATTGTAGCAATAGTTAGTAAGTTAGACTAAATTAAATGTTGATTGAATTATGTGTGAGATTATCTTGATTCTGGTAGGGTTTGTCCTCACCAGTATGATACTTAAGGATTAAGAGGTTATATGCCTCTTACTATGTGATTTTATTGTTGTTGATAGCCCTAGTTCTGTAATGGACTGGGGCTTTAACTTGTGTATATATGACAGCATTAGATATGATATTACAGTGGCTTATATTGATAGTTACTGGTGCTCTATTTATCAGTTTAGCATATAGAAAATGAATAATTAAGCTTACCTTTGTGCAATAAGGATATAGCCTGCACCTATGGTACTAATATGACTTGAAACCTATTAAATTATGGCAGTCAAATGATGAAGTATTACTGGAAAGTTCTATCTTTGCAACAGTATTAATTAAATGACAACTAATGAAATAGAAGTAACCATTCTATTTTCCGCCTTGACATAAGTTGTTAGCCGCCATATCTTTGCGCCGTAACCTTTAACAAAAATGATTATGGCAAAAGAAAAAGTAAACTATCAGGAGGTATATGACCTCTACCAGTTATGCAGCGAGACCAAGGATCTTCGGGAGTTCTGTGCTGATTATGGGGTAAATTACGACAAGTTCATGAACTGGCAGCGTCACCAACTGTGGAGTGAGAAGTTAGGCAAGACAGTCCAGGTTGAGCAGCCCAAGGTTGCCAAAGTCCAGATAACCGGGAAACCATGCAATAGTCCAACTGTGAAGTTGGAAGTGAAACAGCCTGAAGGTGAACCACCAATAAAATGGATTAAGTTACAGTTGGTGTCTGGCGCAACACTGTTCCTGAGAAACACCACCGTTCTTGATTTGAGCCTGTTGCTTAATAAAATGATAGGATGATATGCTTGGTCTGAGTGCTAACCTGAACTATTACCTGTTTAACGGTAATGTTGATTTGCGGAAAGGCATTTTCCGTCTGTGTGAGAGTATAAGGGAAGAAATGTCACTTGACCCGAGCGATGCGTCCAATGTATATATGTTCATGTCCCGGAACCGAAAGGTCGTGAAGATACTTCATTACGAACGCGGTTTTTATGTGCTTTACGAAAAACGTCCTGTTATGGGCAAATTCAAGAAACCTGTATTTGATGAAGTCTCCAGATGCTACCGGATACAATGGTCGGACATGGCTTATCTTACGGAAAGCATTGTAGTTGACAAGATGTACGTTAGTCCGAAAGGTTAATATTAACATGTTGATTATCAATAGAATAGTATAAAAATAAACGATAAAAAGTTTGCGTAACTGCCTGATTTTTCGTACCTTTATATCATGATTGATGAAAGAGCATACGAGTTACTTTGCTGTCAGCTGGGTCTGGCGAATGAGGAAAAGGCAGGGCTTCGCAAACAGGTAAACGAACTGATTGCGAGGCTTAAAGCAATTGAAGAATCCAACAAGGAGAACTCCAAGGCTCTGATGGAGACAATCAATGAGTTATCCGCAACAGTCGAGAACTATCGAAAGGAAATGGAACTTATGAGAAAGCAGCTTGGGGCAAAAGACGAGGTGAACAGAATGCTGGCAAACGAGATTTCCAATCTCAAGCTACAGCTTGATGACAGCAGGAAACACCGTTTCGGCCGTACCTCCGAGCAAAGAAGGCTGCTGAACAACCGTAACCTTGACAAGTCTGCAATGGAGAAGTCCGAGTATGACGGTTATGACAAGAAGGATGATGATAATAATAAGGCCGATGGTAACGAAACCAGTGGCAATACCTCTTCCGATAACGTGCCTGAACAGAACAGCAAACCTTCAAGAAGAAAGGAAACCGCCCCACGTGCAGAAAAGAGCAGGCTGAAGGTGGATAAGGTAGTTGTTCATGAAATAGAAGACTATTACCAACTCCCGGATGGTGCAAGGTTTATGAACCGTAACGGTATGCCTGATGTTTGGGAATACAGGGTCATAGAACATGTAAGGGCTCATAACGTGGAGCATGTTTACAAGGTGGCAAGGGTAAAGCTTACAGACGGCACTTTCACAAGCACCATGGAGCATCCGCTGAAAAATCTTGGAGGTATCTTCTCTCCTGAACTGCTTGCCCGCCTGCTCTGCCTAAAATATGACTTCAGCATGCCAGAAAACAGAGAGATAAGACTGCTTGCAAGAGAGGGCATCCACATAAGCAATACCACGCTGAACAGCTATATACATAACGGAATCGCCAAGCTAAAGGAGTTCATAGAAGATGTATTCAAGGAGTTTGTACAGAGAGCTAAATACCTTATGGTTGATGAGACCACCGAACTCGTAGGAGTGGAGACAAAGGAAGGGAAGGCTTACAGGAGAAAGTACTTATGGGCTTTCTTTGCCAAGCATATTAAGATGGTCTATTATCACTATAATAACGGCAGCAGGTCATCCGATGCGGCAAAGTCATTCCTGGGATATTTTATGGGAACCATATCCACTGACGGATATACGGTTTACAGGATGTACGATGGTGAAGACTCAAAGGTGCTTCATATAGGATGCTGGACGCACTGTAGAAGGTTGTGGGTTGATGCCCTGCCTTCAGACAGAACAGCGATGGACATAATAGATCCTATTGGTGAGATGTTCAGAAATGAAGACCTGTTCCGTATGATGAAACTCAGCGGTGAGCAGATTAAGGAAAGAAGGCTTAAGCTTACAGGACCGATTCTTGAACGTATCCATCATAAGGTGGTCATTATGATGCAGGATGCGAAGATTATGGCTAACGAACTGATGAGAAAGGCCGTGAACTATACGATACACCAGTGGAAATCCTTGAGAAATATCCTCAAGGACGGTTCAGCGGAAATCTCGAACAACCTCTGTGAGCAAAGGATGAAACCTGTAAAGCTGCTGCTCAAGAACTGTATGAACATAGGCAGTGAGGATGCGGCAGAAAACTCAGCATTCATCTTCTCTTTGATAGAGAGTTGTAAGTTAAATGACATAGCCCCTCAGGACTACCTGAAACACTTGTTTGAATGTATTCTTTATGGTAAGGACTGCGACAAGAAGGCGCTTCTGCCATGTTTCTATAAACCGGAATGTTAAAACAAAAATATTTTCTTACGGGCATTTTTATTTTATCGGCTGAAAGACAGCCGATAAAATTGTCGTGGCGGAAAATAGTATGGTTACGAAATAGAAGTTTAACAAGACATATTAGAAAAGAAGTGTTTGCTTCTTGCTTGATGTTATCAGAGAAATCTCCAATTTCAATCAGATATAACCATCAAAAGCAGGTTAGTGAATGCTCATACCTATATAGGTGTGGGCTTTCCTTGTTTGCATGGTTATAGGTGTTTGGCGATACCTTCTGATAAGCAATCAAGGTTAGGCTCACACCTTCTTTTTGTAGTATGCTACAAAAGGAAATTATTATGGAAAATGCAGACTTTATAATTTACCAAGAGAATAGTCTTTTTGGATTGAAAGATAAAAGTGGGAATATTATTATTCCACCACAATATACTAACTTCAATCCTTTCAGTTGTGGATTAGCTATGGTCAGAAATGCAAGTCTACAGTATGCTTACATTAACATAGATAATACTCAAATTATCCCTTTTGGATTATATTCATGGTGTGATTCTTCTTTCTGTTGGGGATTAGCAAGAGCTGTCAAAGATGGAAAATGGGGAATAATTAACACACAAGGCAATATAATATTACCCTTCCAATTTGATAAAATATATCCCTTAAAAGATGAGTATATATTTAGAATTAAGACTTTTATTAATGAGAATGAATACATTTTAGATATAAATAAAATCCTATACAACTATACATTACTAGATGGACTAATCTATATTAAGACTTTTCCGATAGATAGTTTTAAGAAATTATACAACATAGAATTACTGAGAGTTTTTAAAGAAAAAGAAACCAACTTAGCTTATTTTAGCATAGGTTGCGGCAAGGGATATGTGGCTTTTGATGTGAACAACCTTCCAAAATCAGAAATTTGCATTTCTATCGTCTCCAATATTAATGGTAAATTATTTTTTCTAGCTCATACAAAAGAAGATACAGGAAAAGAGTGTTTGAAGCTATCTTACTATAAACGTGAAGAACCCAAGCTACCATATAATTATACCCCCCATCATGTATATTACTCAAATGATGAAGACTCAAGTTATGATGATTGCCGAGATTATTATGATGGATGGAGTAGAGAAGATGTAGAAAGTGGACTAGCTGATGCTTTTGAAGGAGACTTGGATGCCTATTGGAATATAGATTGATTACTAACTTTAATATATATAATATGGAATTTCCTTTATACTGGGGACTGCAAAAGACAGGGCTACCCCTTATTGTTGTCACTTGTACTGATGACACAGGAACAAATAGAGATTTGTGTCTATTAATTGATACCGGTTCTACCAACAACATATTATTCAGCTTTGTATATGAGCACTTTCAGAAGAACTTCAAATCATTAGATAAGCAAGGTTCTATTATGGGGTTTGAAGGTCAGCAACATGAGACACCACAGATAGAAGCTACATTTGATTTTGAGGGAAAGAATTATACTTCAATCTTCTCTGTATTAGATGTATCTGATGGCATGAAGCATGTACAAGAAGAATCTGGAGTACAGATACATGGGGTCTTAGGCATCCATTTTTTGGTGGATTATGAATGGATTGTAGACTTCAAAGAGCTTCAATTGACAATATCCAATAAACAATAATTCATTCTATTAGAATAATCAATTATATATTAATAACTTATAAAACCAAAAGATTATGAACACAATTATGAAAACCAGTATGATAATATGGTTCATATTATCAGCTACTATTAAGATGAATGCACAATATTCAGATGTACATTGCAAACAACATCCTCAGAGTATGCAGATTACACAAATTGACTATAGAGAATATAGTACAATAATTCATTTTAAATATATCAATTACTTTGAAGGAGGAGGTTGGATGAATATTGGTGAAAATTCATATTTAAAGGATAAGAATACCAATAAAAGATATAAGCTCCTTAATAGTATTAATATCCCCATTAATAGTGAAGGAGAAAATAGATACATGATATTTGATTCAAAAGACCAAATTCATTACTTTAGTCTAGAATTTGAGAAACTACCAGATTCAACTATTGAATTTGATATGGTTGAAGATGAAAATAATAAAGATGCATTTAACTTCTATGGTATAACATTAAATCCAGAAGTAAAGAAGGATTTCATCAATATTGATGACTATATAGCCTCTACCCCTGTAAAAGAGTATGGCATATATATGAAAGATGGTCAAAGTATTTACTATTTCAAACATCAAGGATTGCTCATCTCTCTTTACCTAACTCTGAATAACAGTTATGGAAAGTATTATACACCATACATTGACATACAGAACTTCACAGGAAGAAGTCTACTATTTAATCCATTATCAATAACAGCTAAAACTTATGACAAAAACAAAGAAGTTGTTCAGGATTTAGAGGTCTTATCATATGAACAATACATGAAAAAGGTAAAGAATAAACAAGCGTGGAGTGCGGCTCTGTATGGAATGGCTCAAGGACTTGCTGCTTCTGGAGCAGGATACTCTAGTTCAACTACTAACTTCTCAGGAAATGGTTACACTAGTTCATATACTTCAGCCTCTGGTTTCATTGGAAACACATATGGATATATGAATGCTACTGCTTCATCATATTCCACTGTTTATGGCAAAAGTCACACACAATCTTATAATGGAGCAGCAGCATATGCAGCACAACAAAATGCATCTAATAATACCAATGCCTATTTACAGCAACAGTATCAAATAAAGGCACAAATAAATGAAGGTTATGCTAAAGTCAACACATTGCAAAATCAGACTCAATACGCTGGTTATTTTAACATTAAATATAAGAAGAGTGATAATATGAACATTAATATTCCAATCAATAATACTATTTATACTTTTCAGCTTAGTTGGAACAATGATTAAGTACTGACTTCTTACTGGAGAACAAGTGGATTATTGATTTCAAAGAACTTAAAATTCGAGATTGACATGATACAGATTATAGTTTTACTCTTACCCATACTAGGGCTTATTGGCTACTTTGCTGATTTACAATGGCTCTTTTTGACAGGCTCTATAGGAAGTTTATTCTTTACTTTGGTAGCTCTATTTACTAAACAACTTACTCCTACAAGTATCAAATGGCTTATAATAGCCAGTATTGCAGGTTGGATTATATCCTCATCTTTCATTAATGGAGTGCTGTTAGGAATCTGTTCAGTCACAGCTTTTTCTACTATATTCAGCATATTTGTAATATTAAATAGCAGAAGATAATTATGAAATATGAGCCTTATGGACAAGTAGACTTGAAAGATCAGTGGATTAATCCTTGGTTCAACCTGATAGGTTGGCTGATTGCCATCCTATGCATCTGGTACAACCATAGTCATCTAATTAAAGAGATGACTTATAGGCAACCTGAATACTCTTGGGAGAAGCCTGTTAAGGTGAAGATGACCCTAGTTAAGAAGTGTATCATCATTTTCAAGTGCCTAGTTATTGATATTATACATAACCCTTATACTAGTCTTGGATGCTCTGCCTTCTTGCTCTATCTATTAATAAGATGCTTCTTATCCTACTAATACTTACATCATAGCCAGTTCTCACATGTAAGAAGAGAAGGTAACCTAGCACAAAGTGAAGAATAATATTGGATGAACCAAATGGATTTACTACATTTGCATCAACCACTTTAAATGATTAAAGCATGGAAAGAACCTATATTAATGAATTCCACAAGCAATGGATAGAGAGCACTCTCAAGTCAATAGCCTCTTGGCAGAAGCAGCCAATCTCATTAGAAGAGAAAAAAAAGCAGCAGGAAATGTTGAACCAGCAGAAGGCTATAAGAGAAGGCAAATTGAAGAGCTAAAACTATTTGCTACTCAACATAACTTATGGATTAACATAAACTCTCTCCCCTTATCTTACCTTAGTAAAGGGGGAGAAAATGAAGTATTCACAGGTCATGAAGATATTGTATTCAAGTTAAACAACTTTGAGTATGCAGGTGAAGACCTTGAGAACTTCTTCATTAGGATAGAAGCTCATAACGTATTCTTTAGCAATGTCACTTATCAGATGATTGGCTTTGCTTATAACAGTCAACATGAGTTTTGTGCTGTGTTAGTTCAACCTTATGTCAGAGCTAAAAGAGAAGCTACAGAGGAAGAAATAGCAGAACACATGCAAGCATTAGGCTTTGAAATGGTCTATGAGGATGAATATCACAATGCAGAATATGAGGTTTTTGATGCAGTACCTAATAATGTGCTGTATGGTATTGATGACAAGCTTTACTTCATTGATACCCAAATCAGATTTAGACCTATTGAGATAACACTTTAAATAAATTTAGTTATGAAACAGAAGCAGGAAACTTAGCACAGTCCAGTTAGCGTCCAAAAATGCCGTATAGTATAACCGATATAAAATCCAGATCTTTGCTTTCGTTAAATCAAAATCCAAGTTTATGTATAGTTACAATGATTTTGAGCGTCTATTTTTGCGCTATAAATTGGAAGGGATCCCTGCGGGTGTTTCTATTGAGAAATTTTGTATGTCTAACAAAGTGCCTTATAACCTATTTGCCAAATGGTACACGGATACCCGCAAGAAGATAATTCCTGTTCAGGTTCTGGGTGCTCCCTCAACGGAGGCCGAAATGAAGGAAAGTCCTTCCCCAATCCCGGAACGAAAGCCGGAAGCGGATACTCTGCTTTCTTCGCATAGCGAACTTCGAATCTTGGTGGATATCCGTATGAGCAATGGTGTTCATATCAGTCAGAAAAATTTAAGCTACGCAGGTTTGAAAAGCTTAGTGGAGAAACTGGAGGGTTTATGTTGAATATTACAGGACTAAACCACTTTTTCTTTGTCCGTGATTTCCACGATATGCGCTGTAAATATGATAAGGTCCTATCCATCATCCATCAACAGTTGAACCGTGAACCGGAGGATGGTGATGTATTTATCGTGATGTCTAAAGATTTACGTTTGGTGCGTTTGTTCAGCTATGACCGACGGTCTTACAGTATGTTTGAGAAACGTTTCAGACCCGGCTACAAGTTTATGCAGGTAACCTATAATGGTGGTGAAAGTGTTTATTCAATCCATTGGCAGGATGTCATTCTCTTGTTAGAATCTCCTGTTATTAAAAAGTTGATAATCAAATAAATAACAAGAAAAAAGTATCGAAATTATTCTTTTATTTCATCGTTTTTTTGTATCTTTGAAGCAGCAAAGGTACTGAATATGAATGAGTTGGAAAGAATTAAACTGCTTTCTTCCGCACGGAAGTTGAAGGAACGGGAGGAGACTCCTGAACCTTTTGAAGACCCCTATTCAGATATGACCCCTGACGAAAAATCAAAAATGATAATCGCGCTGATGGCTTCCCGTGAGCGTGACGCTGAACGCATCCAACGGGACGAGGCCCGCATAGATGAACTGTTGTCCAAGGTTGATGAACTGTTGTCTTTGCAGAGATCGGCCATTGCAGCTGAAAAACAGCTGGACGATTATAAACAGATGAACATCAATCTGTTGTCTAAAATATCAGCTTTGGAAGAGCGGCTTAAAGTCCGTAATAAGAATCTTTATGATGGTAAGAGCCAAAAAGGAATCCATAAAAAGAAGCGTGAGGTGGAAGAAGACCATACACGTGACAAGGATGATTTCGACGGCACTCCCCAATCCCTCGATTCCTCCTTGCCGCAGCCGGGTGAGGCTCATGCACGGGAAGATAACGTGGAAGCCAAATCAAAAGAAGCCCGTCTTTATCGGCAAGGACTTTCTTACCGTACCATGAGTGCCGACAATAGGGTTTGTCATGAGAGTGATATCCGGCAACTGCCCGCCGGTGCAAAAATCATCAAACGTTTCCGTAAATATGCCTATGAACAGGTAAGCAAGCTTGTCGAGCATGATTACGAGGTTATCCGCTATAAGACTTCGGACGGGAAAATTCATGAAGGCTATTTCCCTTTCAGTGGGCAGCCTGAAATCATTGACGTGGTTCCTGGAACGCACGCTTCCGGTTCTTTTCTGGCTTATCTTGCTTTCAACAAATATGTTCTGGACACTCCGCTTTATCGTGAAATGTACAGATTATCCGGAGAGTCGATGCATTTGAGCCGTATGAGCCTGACCAATTGGTTGGAGAAAGGCTCTACCCATTTCTGCGGTTTGATTGCTTATCTTAAGAATAGTTGTTTGGAAAAGGATTCGATAGTGAACTGTGATGAAACCTGGTGTCGGGTAAAGCGTGAAGGATGCTATAAGAAGAAATACATCTGGTGTCTGGTCAATAAACTTTCCAAAGTAGTTGTCTATTGCTACGAAGATGGTTCCCGGGGACGTGATGCCTTGAAGCATATCTTGGGAGACAGTCAGGTGAAAGCTCTTCAGTCAGATGGCTACAATGTCTATATGTATTTGGATGATCACATGGTCGACATAGAGCATCTTTGTTGCATGGCCCATGCCCGTGCGAAGTTCAAGTATGCGTTTGAGCAGGGCAATGATAAGGATGCGGCATTCATCTTGGAGTTGATAGGTGAGCTTTACAGGCTGGAACGGGGGTATGAAGAAGGCAAATTGTCCCCCGAACAGATAAGGTTAGCGTCCAATTTTGACGTGTACTCCAAGGAAAGCCGCCACACGGCGGTTCTCCAATAAATAACGTCAAAAAAGATACTGATTTTTAATATTTGTTATTGCTCCAGTCCGATTGTCAAGGGTAACAAATGTTCATAATCCCTACGTCCTTTAACAATTTCACTGAAAAATCTCTTGAAATAATCAAGCACAGACACACCCTGCATCCTGCAAGTGGAGATGATGGTATGATATACCGCCGAGACGCGGGCCATCTTGTCACTTCCGAAGAATAACGAGTTCTTACGCTCACCGGCCAATGGACGAATAAAACGTTCGGCAATGGAATTGTCGATTGAGTAAGAGCCGTCGTTCAAGTAGGCGAACAACTGAGTCCAAAAAGTATTCATATAGTTGAGAGCCTTCTCCATCAACTCCCCACGGGGTGGATGATGCTCACTGAGTAAAGCATCAAGTTTGCTGCGTAACTTTATGATTATCTCTTTTGTCTTTAAGTTATTCCGGCAAAGCCTTATCTGTGTTAGCGTCCAATTTTGACGTGTACCCCAAGGAAAGCCGCCACAAGGCGGTTCCCTCATAAATAACGTCAAAAAAGATACTGATTTTTAATATTTGTTATTACTCCAGTCCGATTGTCAAGGGTAACAAATGTTCATAATCCCTACGTCCTTTAACAATTTCGCTGAAAAATCTCTTGAAATAATCAAGCACAGACACACCCTGCATCTTACAGGTTGAGATGATGGTATGATATACCGCTGAAACGTGTGCCATCCTGTCACTTCCGAAGAATAACGAGTTCTTTCGCTCACCGGCCAAGGGACGGATAAAACGTTCGGCAATGGAATTGTCGATGGAATAAGAGCCGTCATTCAAGTAGGCGAACAGCTGAGTCCAAAAAGTATTCATATAATTTATTGCCTTCTCCATCAACTCTCCGCGGGGCGGATGACCGTCACTGAGCAAGACGTCAAGCTTACTGCGTAACTTTATGATTACTTCTTTGGTCTTTAAGTTATTCCGGCAAAGCTTTATCTGCTCGGGGGACAACTGCCCTTCTTCATACTCGCGTTCCAGCTTGTAAAGCTCACCGATCAATTCCAATATGAATGCCGCATCCTTATCATTACCCTGATCCAACGCATACTTGAACTTCGCACGGGCATGGGCCATGCAACAAAGATGTTCTATATCGACCATATGATCATCCAAATACAGATAGACATTGTAGCCATCTGACTGAAGAGCTTTCACCTGGCTGTCACCCAAGATATGCTTCAAGGCATCACGTCCTCTGGAACCATCCTCGTAGCAATAGATAACCACTTTTGACAGTTTGTTGACCAGACACCAGATGTATTTCTTCTTATAGCAGCCTTTACGCTTTACCCGGCACCAGGTCTCATCACAGTTCACGATGGAATCCTTTTCCAAACAAGTATTCTTAAGATAAGCAATCAAAACGCAGAAATGGGTAGAGCCTTTCTCCAACCAATTGGTCAGACTCATACGGCTCAAACGCATTGATTCACCTGATAATCTGTACATTTCACGATAAAGAGGGGTATCCAGAACATATTTGTTGAAAGCAAGATAAGCCAGAAAAGAACCGGAAGCGTGCGTTCCAGGAACCACGTCAATGATTTCAGGCTGCCCACTGAAAGGGAAATAGCCTTCATGAATTTTCCCGTCCGAAGTCTTATAGCGGATAACCTCGTAATCATGCTCGACAAGCTTGCTTACCTGTTCATAGGCATATTTACGGAAACGTTTGATGATTTTTGAACCTGCCGGCAGTTGGCGGATATCACTATTATGACAAACCGTATTGTCAGCGCTCATAGTGCGATAAGAAAGTCCTTGACGATAAAGACGGGCTTCTTTTGATTTTGATTCAAAATCCTCTTCCTGCGCATGAGCCTCACCAGATTGTGGCAAGCAGGAGCCGAGGGATTGGGGAGTGCCGTCGAAATCATCCTTGTCACGTGTATGGTCCTCTTCGACCTCACGCTTCTTTTTACGGATTCCCTTTTGGCTCTTACCATCATAAAGATTCTTATTACGGACTTTAAGCCGCTCTTCCAAAGCTGATATTTTAGACAACAGATTGATGTTCATCTGTTTATAATCGTCCAGCTGTTTTTCAGCTGCAATGGCCGATCTCTGCAAAGACAACAGTTCATCAACCTTGGACAACAGTTCATCTATGCGAGCCTCGTCCCGTTGGATCCGTTCAGCGTCACGCTCACGGGCAGCCATCAGCGCTATTATCATTTTTGATTTTTCGTCAGGGGTCATATCTGAATATGGGTCTTCAAAAGGTGCAGGAGTCTCCTCCCGTTCCTTCAATTTCCTTGCGGAAGAAAGCTGTTTCATTCTTTCCAAATCATTCATATTCAGCATCTTTGTTGCTTCAAAGATACAAAAAAACAATGAAATAAAAGAATTTTTTACTACTTTTTAATTGATAATTATTTGATTATTAAACGTTTAACAACAGGGGATTCCAACAAGAGGATGACATCCTGCCAATTGATTGAATAAATACTTTCAGCACCATTACAGGTTACATGCATAAACTGGTAGCCGGGTCTGAAACGTTTCTCAAACATACTGTAAGACCGTCGGTCATAGCTGAACAAACGAACCAGACGTAAATCTTTAGACATCACGATAAAGACATCACCATCCTCAGGCTCACGGTTCAACTGTTGATGGATGATGGATAAGACCTTATCATATTTACAGCGCATATCATGAAAATCACGAACTAAGAAAAAACGATTTAGTCCTGTAATATTCAACATAAGCCCTCCAGTTTCTCCACTAAGCTTTTCAAACCTTCGTAGCTTAAATTTTTCTGACTGAGATGAACACCATTGCTCATGCGGATATCCACCAGGATTCGAAGTTCGGTATGACAAGAAAGCCGAGGATCCGATTCTGGCTTTACTTCCCGGATTGAGGAAGGACTTTCCGGCACTTCTGCTTCCGTTGAGGGAGAACCCAAAACCTGAACAGGAATTATCTTCTTTCGGGTATCCTTGTACCATTTGGAAAATAGGTTATAAGGAACTTGGTTGGACATACAAAATTTCTCAATAGAAACACCAGCAGGGATACCTTCCAATTTATAGCGCAAAAATAGACGCTCAAAATCATTGTAACTATACATAAACTTGGATTTTGATTTAACGAAAGCAAAGGTCTAGCTTTTTTATCGGTTATCCTATACGTCATTTTTGGACGCTAACTGGTAATCTGATAGAAGTAAGTACATTAATATAATTCCAGCCCGAACTCATCTTTCAGTTGCATCAATGCCTGATTCTTTTGAGCCATCATCTGGAATTTCTCGACACGTCCCACAGGACGTACTGTTTCTGTTGCCTCACTTACCCGCACTGTCATCATCACTTTACTGTTCTTCAGTCTGCCGCGAAGATAATCCTGCAATTCGGGAATCAAAGCTGTAAAATCCTTTGCAGCAAACTCATTATCAACCACCACTTCAAAAGTCGTTGAGTTGTTAAGCAACGCCGGACGGAGCATTTGCATACGTTTTGCAAGAGCATCCTGTTCTTTCGGCAACTGGCCGGCATACTCCTGCCAATAATAATTCAAATCCCGGTCATTGAACATAAAATCCTCTTCCGGTTGTTGCACCTTAGGAACATAAGTTGTAGTCGCATTCTGCGATACTTGGTCACGCTGCGGATTCTTGATAGATACCCCCAAGCTGGACATCTTCATCACGGGAATTTTTCGTTCTTCCTTGGCAGTCTGAGCAACTCCCGCTCCTTGTGACGGAGCAGACGAAGCCGCACCAGGAGAAGCCGGTGCTCCCGGTTGCACAGCCGCAGAAGCCTGCGGATGCTGGACAGTAGTGCCATTAGCAGCCTGTGTTGTAACTGAAGACGGAGACGAATGAACTGGAGCCTGCTGAACCTGAGTGGCAGAAGCTACCTGCGGCTGCTGTGCTGCGGCAGGCTGAGTGAATACGGGTTTTATAGTCTTCTTAGGGCCACGCCCACCACTCACGTCATCCCCCTCGGTGGTAAGCTGTGCAACCTGTATCAAGGTCAGTTCTACCAGCAAACGCTTATTTTTGCTGATGCGGTAATTCAAATCGCACTCATTACACAGCTTCATAGCCCGGTACAAGAAAGGTAACGGACATTTCTGCGCCTGTTCCTGATAACGTTGGCGTATACTCGCTCCCACTTCCAGTAAAGGCAATGTCACCGGGTCTTTCCCGACCAACAAGTCACGGAAATGAGACGACAATCCGGTAATAAAGTGACTTCCGTCAAAACCTTTATTCAATATATCATTGAAAAGCAACAATGCGTCGCTCACCTTGTTTTCGAGGAAGCAATCCGTCAGACGGAAATAATATTCATAATCAAGTACGTTCAGATTATCAATCACACTCTTATAGGTGATATTTCCTCCGGTGAAACTAACCACCTGATCGAAGATAGACAATGCATCACGCATACCACCGTCCGCCTTCATGGCTATCACGTTCAGCGCTTCCGGCTCTGCCGTGATTCCTTCTTTCGAAGCAACATACGACAGATGATTCACCGTATCTTCCACGCTTATCCGGTTAAAGTCATAAATCTGACAACGGGAAAGAATGGTAGGAAGAATCTTATGCTTCTCCGTCGTAGCCAGAATAAAAATTGCATGACGGGGAGGTTCTTCCAGCGTTTTCAGGAACGCATTGAAAGCAGATGCCGAGAGCATGTGCACCTCGTCGATGATATATACCTTATACTTACCAATCTGTGGCGGGATACGCACTTGCTCCACCAACTGGCGAATGTCATCCACCGAGTTATTAGAAGCAGCATCGAGTTCGTGAATATTATATGACCGCTGTTCGTTGAAAGCTACACATGACTCACACTGATTGCAAGCCTCTCCGTCAGCGGTGGGCGTCATACAATTAATGGTTTTGGCAAAGATACGCGCGCAAGTCGTCTTTCCTACCCCGCGCGGTCCGCAAAACAAATAAGCATGAGCCAGTTTTTGGGTAGCAATTGCATTTTTCAGCGTAGTAGTCAACGCCCGCTGTCCCACCACCGATTCGAACGTGGACGGACGGTATTTACGGGCTGAAACGATATAGTTTTCCATATCCGGGATTCTCTCTGTTTTTTGAATTTTCGCTTATTCTGCAAATGTACACAAAAAAAGTGATAAGTAATAAGGGATAAAGAGAGAAGTTTTGAAGCCGAAGCGATAAGTTTTTAAGTTATTAGTTTTATCTTTGCAGATATTAAAAGGAGAAATTATGGGTAAACTAATCAGTATCTGGAGTTTCATATGCAGACGCAAGTACCTCATTACGGTCGTTGCATTTGCTGTTATCATTGGCTTTCTGGACGAGAACAGCCTGGTTCGTCGTTTCGGATATGAACGGGAAATCAGCCAGTTGAAAGAAGAGATAGAAAAGTACCGGGCAGATTACGAAGAGAACACCAAACGTCTCAACGAAATAAGTACCAATCCGGACGCCATCGAACAGATCGCCCGTGAAAAGTATCTGATGAAGAAACCCAACGAAGATATTTACGTTTTTGAAGATTAAAGAATGAAACAATTAGTACCCGCCCTTTTCACCGTAGGCGCCATAATGGCTCTCACCGGAGCAGCTGTGTTTATTACCGGATGGATATATGCTCCTTACATATATACTGTTGGAGCCGGATGTATCGCATTGGCACAAGTGAACACACCCGTCAAAGGAAAGAGCAAAACATTGAAACGCCTGCGTGTTCAGCAGATATTCGGTGCACTGGCACTTATCCTGACCGGAGCCTTTATGTTTACCACACGAGGCAATGAATGGATTGCCTGCCTCACAGTTGCTGCCATCCTCGAACTTTACACCGCTTTCCGTATTCCACAGGAAGAAGAAAAAGAAAGGTCATAAAAAAAGCCCGTTCATAGCTTTTCAGTCTTGAACAGGCATCACTTTTTTTAATTCGATAATGTTCCGTCCTTTTATAAAGAACGGAACAGTTTTATATCATTTATTTCTTCACAGGTGAATATCTTGCATTCAACCCATCAACAATTTCTTTTGTAATATTGAAAGTGCTGTCAGCATAAAGCAGGTTATCGAAACCAGTGTTGCTGAAGATCAGGCTATATCCGTGAGTCTTATTATATTCTTTCAGGAAAGCGTTGATAGAATCGCGGAACTGCAAGCTATTCTTGTTGTTCTCTTCCATCAAACCATTCTGAAGTTTGTTGCTCAACTCTTGCAAATCTTGTTCCAACTTCACCAGACGGTTGTACTCTTGCTGCGCTCTATCTTGTGACAGGAAAGCATTGTTTTCAACTTTCTTCTGAAAATCTTGCTTTTCCTTGTTCAAAGAGGTAGCCTTCTGATTCAATGTCATACGAACGTTTTCGCTCTTCTTTACCATCGCCTCATTCAAGTCAATACAGAAATTGTATTTGGCAAGCAGCGTATCTATTTCAACATAGGCAATTTTCATTCCTGACAGTTCGGCATTAGCCTGAGCCGGAGCATTGGTAGTTTGATTGTCAGTTTTGCCAGCACATTGTGAAAATAAAACGATAAACGCAAGAGCAGCCAAACCGTTCATGAGGTAGTTCATTCTATTCATAATTAATAAGTATTGTTTTTAATAAATTTAATTCATACTATCGTTCAAGGCTTTTTCCAACTCGTTAATAGAAAAACGCGGCTTCTTTTGTGCTTCGCGATCTTGCGACTGTGCGCATCCGATTCCTTTCTGACGCAACGCTTTATTCCCACTCACGTGACCATTCGGGAACTTTCCACCCTTCGTAAAGAATACTTTCACCCCTAATAATACCAGGGAAATAGCAACTATTAACAAAGTTATCAGTATAGTCTCAACCATTTCTATTAATTTTGTGAGTGCAAAGATAGGCTTTAATGAGATATGAGTTCAGATAAGTCAATCAAATTAACCATATTTAGCAATAGAAGAAGCGAAAACAGCCCTTCTATTCCTATTATAAAATAGAAACAGCATGGAAAAAAAAGACTTAAAGCCGGCTGGCGTATTCAAGTATTTCGAAGAAATCTGCCAAGTGCCACGCCCTTCGAAGAAGGAAGAGAAAATGATTGCCTACCTGAAGGCATTCGGAGCAAAACATAATCTGGAAACCAAGGTGGACGAAGCCGGCAATGTATTGATTAAAAAGCCCGCTACTCCGGGAAAAGAAAATCTTCAAACCGTCGTTCTGCAATCGCATATCGACATGGTGTGCGAAAAGAATAACGATGTTCAACACGACTTCCTCACCGATCCCATCGAAACGGAAATTGACGGTGAATGGCTGAAAGCCAAAGGCACTACCCTCGGAGCCGACAACGGTATCGGTGTAGCTACCGAGCTGGCTATCCTGGCTGACGACAGCATTGAGCACGGTCCGCTGGAATGCCTGTTTACCGTAGACGAAGAAACCGGACTGACCGGAGCTTTTGCCCTGCAAGAAGGTTTTATGAGCGGTGACATCCTTCTGAACCTCGATTCGGAAGATGAAGGGGAAATCTTTATCGGATGTGCCGGAGGTATTGACTCCGTTGCAGAATTTACTTATAAGGAAGTGGAAGTTCCCGCCGGATATTTCTTCTTCAAGGTAGAAGTAAAAGGGCTGAAAGGCGGTCACTCCGGTGGCGACATTCACCTGGGACGTGGCAATGCCAACAAAATTCTGAACCGTTTCCTTTCCCGCATGGCTGCCAGACACGATCTGTACCTATGTGAAATCAACGGAGGTAACCTGCGCAACGCTATTCCCCGCGAGGCTTATGCCATCTGTGCTGTTCCCGAAGACGCCAAACATGATGTCCGCACCGAACTGAATATCTTCACCAGCGAAATGGAAGACGAATTATCCGTTGTAGAGCCCGACTTAAAGCTGGTTCTCGAATCGGAAAATCCACGCAAAATGGTTATCGACCAGGATACTACTACCCGTTTATTAAAAGCTCTGTATGCAGCTCCTCACGGTGTATATGCCATGAGCCAGGATATTCCCGGACTGGTGGAAACTTCTACCAATCTGGCATCTGTCAAGATGAAGCCCAACCATATCATCCGCATTGAAACCAGTCAGAGAAGTTCTATACTGTCCGCACGCAACGATATGGCGAACACGGTTCGCGCCGTATTCCAACTGGCAGGAGCCAATGTTACTTTCGGAGAAGGTTATCCGGGATGGAAACCGAATCCACATTCGGCCATCCTCGAAGTAGCAGTTGAATCATACAAACGCTTATTCGGCGTAGATGCGAAAGTAAAAGCAATCCACGCAGGATTGGAGTGCGGCCTGTTCCTTGATAAGTATCCAACGTTGGATATGGTTTCTTTCGGACCGACACTTACAGGTGTTCACTCTCCCGACGAACGGATGCTTATTCCTACCGTAGAGAAATTCTGGAAACATCTGTTGGATATCTTGGCACATGTACCTGCCAAAAAATAACAGACAGATAAAATATCACAAAAAAGAGTATGGTAACAAGCGGAAAAGAATCGCTGCTGCCATGCTCTTTCTTACAATGTTTTTAATTGTCGTAAGTTTCTTCGTTCCTTGCTCTGTCATAGCACAAGACTATCATAGCAAACAAGCTCCCTGTCAGGAAGAAAGAATCCCTTTCCGTGTTGTCAGCTGGAACATAGAAAACCTGTTCGATACGCACCATGACAGTTTAAAGAACGACCACGAATTTCTTCCCGATGCGCTGCGTCATTGGAATTATAGCAGATATAAGAAAAAGCTGGCTGATGTGGCGCGAGTAATCACAGCTATTGGAGAATGGAATCCTCCTGCACTAGTCGGATTATGCGAAGTGGAAAATGATACGGTGCTGCGTGATCTGACCCGCCGTTCTCCTTTAAAAGAGCTTAACTATCGTTATGTAATGACCGATTCCCCTGATTTGAGAGGGATTGACGTAGCCCTGCTTTACCAACGGGATTTATTCAAGCTGTTATCTTCCCGTTCTATCTCCATTCCTCCGTTGAGACAATACCGCCCGACAAGAGATTTGCTGCACGTCAGCGGACTTCTGCTGACGGGAGACACATTAGACGTATTTGTCTGCCATCTCCCAAGCCGTTCGGGTGGAGCTAAAGAATCGGAACCCTATCGTTTATACGCAGCTCAAATTCTGCGCACGGAAGTCGATCACATTCTAAATATTCGTTCTCATCCGCAAGTTATTATTATGGGGGATTTCAATGATTACCCGACGAATCAATCTATCCAGAAAATACTGGAGGCCGAAGCGCCTCCCATTACTGCCCCAAAGCCAGCCTCAACACTCAACTCCACCAACCCTTCAACAATTGTTCCTTCCTCACTAAAACTATATCATCTGCTTGCCCGGAAAGCGAAGTCAAAAAGCTTCGGTTCTTACAAATATCGCGGTGAATGGGGATTGCTTGACCATCTGATTGTATCGGGTACTCTATTAAATCAATCGAGCCATTTTTTCACCAGTGAAGAAAGAGCAAACGTCTGTCTTCTCCCCTTTTTACTGAAAGAAGACGAGAAATATGGGGATAAAGAACCTTTCCGCACCTACAAAGGAATGAAATATCAGGGAGGTATCAGCGATCATCTTCCTGTTTATGCAGACTTCGAACTGATTCCCTATTGATTAGAACTCACCAAACGACGTCACAGTATATTCTGATAAGAGATCATTCTCATCGTAGTGAGAAAATATTCTCATCGCAATGAGAAAAAGTTCTCACCACTATGAGAAAAAATTCTCATAGTGGTGAGAATGCTTGAGAATTATACTTACCTGATAATGGTTGACTAATCCGAGTACTGATAAACTTTTAAATCAAACTTCGGAACCATTGCCAGCAAATGATCGAAGATATCGGACTGGATACGCTCGTATTCTTTCCAAACCTTATTACGAGAGAAGAAGTAAACCTGAATAGGTACTCCGTACATGGTAGCTTCTTTTTGGCTGATAATCAAATCCAAATCCTGATTGACCACAGGCAGACTGCACAAATAGCGCTCAATATACACCCTGTACACTTGAGAATTGGTAGGAACCACTCCTTCTTCCGGTTGATAATCCGCCATTAATGGAATTTCTTTCCGGTAACGGTCCAGCATTTCCGGCGTACAGAATTGAAGTGTAGTTAAATCCAAAGTGATATTCTTCATCACCCGTCGTCCTCCCGACTGTGTCATTCCCCGCCAATTCTGGAAAGTACTGCTCACTAATGTATAAGGAGGGATAGTGGAAATGGTATTATCAAAATTCTGAATCTTGACCGTATTCAATGTTATCTCCTGTACCGTACCATTTGCGTCGCCGGAAGGTAACGTTATCCAGTCGCCCGGACGGACCATGTCATTGGCAGAAAGCTGAATACCTGCCACAAAGCCTAATATGGAATCCTTGAACACCAACATCAAAATAGCTGCCGAAGCACCCAGCCCGGCAAACAAAGTGGCAGGAGACTTATTCACGATAATGGCAATGATTACAATTCCACCTACAAAGAAAAGAAGCACCTGCAAGACCTGAATAAACCCTTTCATCGGGCGATCCTTCATCGTTTCTTTTCCGTCATAGATATCCATTATCATCAACAGAATCCCATTAATAGCCAATAGTAAAGAGAAAATAATATAAACGACACACGCCTTTTGAGAAATCAACAACAACTCTTTCCCCCGGATAAAAGCCATCGGCAACAAAGCATAAACCAGAAAAGCCGGGATGGTATGAATCAAATGATGAAACACCTTGCGCTTCATCATCAACGTATTCCACTGATGGGGCTTCCGCCTCGTATACTGTTTCATTCCTCCGATCAAAATCGCCTGGCAGAGGTAATTCAGAACGATGGCAACCACTATCATCAGTAAAGCCATAATAGTCTCATCAAAACGATCGGCAACGGCCGGATCTATTCCCCAATTTATGAGGGTTTTATTCATCCATTTTCCTAAATCTACTACTAACATAACTTCTGTCTTTTTTAATAAATAACAGTAAAATATTCATTTGGTTTAGAAAAAAAAGAAACCGGCACCTGATTCATTAAAAATCAAGATGCCGGCCTACACTGCTATTCTCTAAACATATCTTCCGATGAGGGCTCTATCAGGGAGCCACCATCACTCCTATTTCATCCATATTTACTTTTGCAACGGCAGCATCAGGCGTAGTGGCCTCCAGTTTAATGAAACGTGCCTGCACTTTCTGATTGAAAGCAACCGTCTGTGGCAACGGATTATGCATGATATTGCTGAACTCCCCACTGGTAGGAACCTCTTTCCAATTCTTGCCATCCACACTTACAAAGAATTTATAACGGAATGCCATCGTCGGCTTTGCCTCCGCTTTCGCGGGAGCATACGTAAAACTGTTCAACGTTACTGTCTTTCCCAGATCAATCGTTAACGGAGAGGCAGCCACTTGTTTCCATCCGGAACGCGGCAAATTATTCCAGTCTTCTTTCGTTGTCTCTTCCTGCAAAGGTTCCGCATAATAGGCAGCAACCTGACTAATAAATGCAGTCAACCGGCATTCGTCTATTTTCACGCGGAGCTTACTGGCCTTAACTGCCGGAAAACGCAACATACGCTTATATCCTATCGTCGTACCTTTTCCAACTTCCTTCCAGCCATTATCAGTCAGGGCTTCCACCGTAAAGGCTTCTACCCGCTGCCCTTTCGTTATATCTTCCTGAAGCATCACCACATTCATCTCTGCATTCGGCTTCAATGAATAAACCTTTTCACTGCCAGGGGTTGCATTCCAGTATTTTCTACCATTCACAACCTTGTTAGAAGCGAATACCCGCTCACGATAAGCTGCAAATTCATTCAATCGCCGCACATCGGCTTCATTAATCAGTCCCCTACGATCCGGAGGAATATTCAGCAACAAAACAGAATTATAACCTACTGATTGAAAATAGATATCCGCCAAATGTTTCAATGACTTCACTTTGCTGTCTTCTTCCGCATGATAGAACCATCCCGGACGAATGGATACGTCCACTTCCGAAGGATACCAACTCAATTCCGTAGCTTTTTCCAATACCTTACGACTTCCTTGATCGGATGATTTCCAACTTATTCCCGCACGTTCACGACTAGCTTTCGAACCAGGATGAATTTCCGGAACAAGTGCGGTAGCACTCCACTCCATCTCACGTCCTAAGCCACTTTCATTACCTACCCAACGAACATCATCCCCCATAATAGCGGTCACCGCTTTCGGTTGCAGGCTGCGGATGGTCTTGTAAATAGCATCCCAATCATACACCTGTTTCTTTCCGTTCGGACCTTCTCCATTCGCCCCGTCGAACCAGACTTCATGTACTTCACCATAATTGGTGAGCAATTCCGTCAATTGCCGAATAAAAAAATCATTGTAACGGGGAGAGTCTCCATAACATTCCGCATTCCGGTCCCAGGGAGAAAGATATACTCCAAACTTCATATCATATTTGTCACAGGCAGCACGAAGTTCTTTCACTACATCGCCTTGTCCGTTTTTCCAAGGAGAAGAGGCCACGGAATGTTTGGTAGTAGCCGTTGGCCAAAGGCAGAAACCGTCGTGATGTTTTGCAGTCAGAAGCACCATTTTAAAGCCGGCTTCCTTGAGGGTACGTACCCATTGTTCAGCATCCAGTTCCGAAGGATTAAAGAGCGCGGGATCTTCTTTCCCGTCCCCCCATTCACGTCCGGTAAAGGTGTTGATACCAAAATGAAGGAAAGCTGTTAATTCCATTTGTTGCCAAGCGTATTGCTGTGGAGTAGGTACCAGACGCGCTGCCATATCAACCTTCTGTTCGATAGTTGCACTTTGAGGAAATTCAACATGCTTCACATAGTAATTTTCTTTTTTCTGCGCCTGCGCTCCACTCATGAGAGTAACAGACAATAAAAGAGAGGTTAGTAGTTTATTCATGGTCTATTAATTATTGCAATCGTACAAAGATAAAATAAAGGTGCAGATTTCACGATCCTCATGGAATATTTTCTTACGACATTCCATCCAATCAGTGTAACCCCCACCTTTATATAATCTAAATAACCTATTGATTTAGTATCTATTTCACCGGATAAAGGGTAAATTCAAAACTCTGTTTCTTTAATGGAACCAAGTATTTCGGTAATACTCCGGGACCACAAGTAGCCGTTCCCACACCTGCCTGTTCAGCATCCAGATGCACTGTCAACAATCCATCGCGTTCCAGTTCATTGATATGGCGGGCCTTCTCTAATAATACATCCGAGAAAGGAATGATACTAAACTGGAAAGCACGATCCGGCTCAACAAAGATACCTTCGCCGGAAGTATCTGCCAACTTCGCCCAACGTACATCGGTGCGGTTGCCCGTAGATTGCGGAGCAACATAATAATGGAACATCCGTTCCGGTGTAGTCTGATATACACCGATTTTGCCGGATTGATTGCGGTCAGCGTATGTTTCATTGTCCCCGCGTCCCAAGTAAGAAACCTGATCGTAAGAGTTCGCTACCCGGAATGTCAAGCCCAGGCGGGCCATGGATTTCACGATGGTCGTATCGGGCTGGAAAGTAGTGTGTACCTTCAGTGCACCGTTTTTATCCAACGAATACACAAAATCGGCTGTTCCTACCTTTTGATTTTTCGCATTTAGAATTTCTACACGGGCGGTAGTCGAAGTCTTACTTTCCTTCAGTGATATTACTTTCTGGGTCAGACCATCCAGTCCTGCATCACGCCACAGGCGTGCGCCGTTCTTATCCCGGTTGTCATTATCCGTTGCCGGGCGGAAAAGGCTCAATGTCAGCGGAGCAGCCAATAAATCTTTGCCGTTCAGGTTCAATGAAGTAAGCGCACCTGTTTTCTTATCAACGGTGAAAGTCGTTTCACCTGCTTTTTGCGGACGGTAGCCTGTGTAATTCTTATTACCGGCAAGTACAAACTGGTCGTATGCCACTTCCCAGTCCTTATC
The DNA here is from genome assembly GCF_002632415.2 of Bacteroides celer. NCBI lineage: Bacteria > Pseudomonadati > Bacteroidota > Bacteroidia > Bacteroidales > Bacteroidaceae > Bacteroides > Bacteroides celer. The sequence goes on from NZ_CP178209.1 coordinate 4,120,143, forward strand.
TATCATTGAAGAAGCTTCACGACGGGTCCAGCTGATATTCAGATAAGCCTCACGAACTGTATTCGGAAGTTTTACAGCACCCAAAGTAATATCGACGGTGGCGTGCGGCGCACAATCAACCGTTTTCGTACCTTCCGCCAAGATCTTACCATTATCTGCTGTCACATTCCAGGTCAGTATATACTCGTTCAAGTTAGAGAAGTCGTACCAGTTCTTAACACGGATAGTCAGATTCTTCTGATTTGCCATCGTTGCTTTTATGTTCTGATATACTTTCTTTACTTCGAGCAAATGCGGGTGCGGTTCACGATTAGCGCCTACCAAGCCGTTACAGCAGAAGTTGCCGAAACTTGGAATTCCTTCCGGTCCGTAATCGCCGCCATACGTCCAGTACCATTTACCGTTCTTGTCTATTTCGCGGAATGACTGATCCACCCAGTCCCAAACGCAGCCGCCTTGTGCCATCGGGTTGTTTTCAAATACATCCCAGTATTCTTTCAGTCCACCGCAACTATTACCCATTGCGTGGAGGTATTCACAAAGAATAAAAGGACGATAGATGTCTTTCTGGTTTACATACGCTTTGATGTCATCCACACCGCGGTACATACGACAGTAAATATCTGTGTTATAGTTCAATTCGGCACGTTCATACTGCACGGGACGAGTTTTCTCTACCGATTTCAGCCAGTCATAGGTACGTTCGAAGTTGATTCCGTTTCCGGCTTCATTTCCCAATGACCAGATAACGATAGCCGGGTGATTCTTGGAACGTTCATACATACGTTGGGTGCGATCCATGTGCGCGGTCAACCAGGTACTATCCTTGGCTAGGGAAGCAGGACCATATCCCATTCCGTGAGATTCGATGTTTGCCTCATCAATCATGTACAAACCGTAACGGTCGCAAAGTTGATACCAGTAAGGATGCGTAGGATAATGCGAGTTACGCACCATGTTGATGTTGTGCTGCTTCATCAGTTTGATGTCCAGTTCCATCAGCTCCTTGCTCACGGTACGTCCCAGTTGAGAATGCTCGTGTCGGTTGGTTCCCTTCACCAATACCGGAACGCCGTTGATGCAGAAACGTCCGTCTTTGATTTCCGAGGTACGGAAACCTACTTCACAGCCGGTCAGTTCAGTGACCTTGCCTTGTTCATCTTTCAGTTCGAGCACTAATGTATAAAGATAAGGATGCTCCGCACTCCAAGCCTTTACACCGGGGAGCTTCTTTTCATCAAATGCGATAAAATTGCTCAATCCACGGGATTTTATCCGGATAGCATCCTGCAAAACTGCTTTGCCTTCAGCATCTTTCAGTGTATAAGCAATGGAAGAAGCAGTAGCGGAAGGTCCTTCCACGGTCACTTCAAGTCCGAAAATACCATCTTTGTATTTCTCTTTTTCTAAAGAAGCATTCAGTTTATAGTCTGCAATGTACTGTTTGGGAGTACTGTAAAGATACACATCTCGTTCGATGCCGCTCAAACGCCACATATCCTGACATTCCAGATAAGCGCCCGAACTCCAACGGTACACCTCCAAGGCGACCACATTTTCGCCTTCATTCAGGACATCTGTAATATCCCATTCGGCAGCCGTCTTTGATCCCTGGTTATATCCCAGTAATTTTCCATTCACCCATACATAATAAAAAGAAATAACTCCTTCACAACAAAGTACTACCCTGCGTCCTTGCCAGTCGGCAGGCACTTTGAAAGTACGGCGGTAGGAGCCGACTTCATTCTCTGCATAAGGAACCAGCGGCGGATTCTTCTTGAAGTTGAACATTTTATCATCAAACTCGTACGTCTCGTTAACATAGATAGCTGTGCCATACCCCTGAGGTTCCCAGTTGCCGGGCACATTGATGTCCGCCCATCCTCCTGTATAATAAGAAGGTTGGTAAAAGTCCTTCGGACGGTTATCGGGATTCTTCACCCAATGGAATTTCCACTTTCCGTTCAGGCTCATATAAAAAGGAGACTGTTCATATCCTCCGGGCTTTTCAATGTCTGCAACATGGGCGTAAGGCCATACATAGGTGTGAGGAGCAAGCTTATTCAGTCCCACAGCATACTGACTTTGCCATTCGGGCAACGGCTGTTGCTGCGCTAAAGTGAAAGTAGTAGCAGCCAGCACCGCCGATAAGATTAAAAAAGTTCGTTTCTTTAGGTTCTTCATTGTCATTGTTATTGATGGTATTATGCTATACAATAAATGTTATTCAATCCTGATTTCATCAAAATAAACTCTCGCCTCTTGTCCCGGACGTACATGATCGGCAGGACATGCTCCCGCCCCTTCTGCCGTTACACGGACATATCTTGCTTCCGTTCCTTTCATATCTACGGAGAAATCTTCGATAAAAGCTCCTTCACGGAAGATCTCTTCAGCAGTAAAATGCAGGCCGGCTATCTCACGATAGGTTTCATTATCATCCGAAACTGCTATGCGGATTGATTTCGGTTTATGCACTGCCATGCCGTAGTTGGTGATACAACCTATGGTGAAAGTACTCAATTTTTCCTTTTGCAGCAAATCTATCGTGAAAGAAATATGATCGCTCTTCTCCCAACAACACCATTCAAAGTCTGTATACTTCAAGCTGCCACGTACCCCGTTCGTCATGAGTTTCTCATTCGGTTTATTTCCGAGGATAGGCTTGCCGGTCGCTTTGTTCCAGGCAATAGGCAACACAAGCGTCTGCCCCATCTGCTCACCTTGTGCAAAGGTAGCACTCTTAATGGTTTGAGCCGCCGTTACTGTTAATGAATCGGTATATAAGGATGAACTTGCCGTTGGCTCGCTGCCATCTACTGTATAACGGATTTCCACATCGGGACGAATACACTCCAGCTTCACTTGCAACACTCCGTTTTCGGGAGTCACTTTATGCTGAATATTATACATGGAACGAGCATAAACAATTCCTTTCTCTGCAAGATGCTCATTATATCTGTCCATTCCTTTCAGGAATAAAGCCCAGTCTTTCTTATCCGGTTGTGTCCAGGCGACTTCTGCCACTGCTGCCAGACGGGGGAATAAAAGATAGTCCACATCTTCCGGCTTGTTACAGAATTCTGTCCACATCGAACCTTGCACTCCCATCAATAAGGAAGCATATTCCGGTTTCCAGTCTTTCTGCACCGGTTCGTAGTCATACACATCTTTCAGTGTGTTATTTCCAAAGTATGTCACCGGCTCGAACCACTGTGGTCCCTGATAGCGAATCAAATACATGATGCGTGCCGGAGTCATGATAAAGCGATGCCCTTCTTCCGCTGCTTTCAATGCAGCTTGTCCAAATCCCTGCCAACCAAGAATGATAGAGTTGTCGGGCAGAAAACTGCTATTGGTCAGTTCATCCCAGCCGATTACTTCCCTGCCTTTACTACGCACATAGTCGCTGATCCGCTTCATGAAGTATCCCTGTAGATCTTCTTCATTAGCCAGCTGCTCCTTTTTCATCCGTGCCTGACACAACGGACACAGTTTCCAATGTGTCTTTTGAGCCTCGTCACCACCAATATGAATATAATGTGAAGGGAATAATTCCATGATTTCATCCATCACATTTTGCAAAAAGGTGAAGACACTATCGTTTCCCGCACAATAAATAATTTCGGAATTTCGTCCTCCTAAACCGGGCAGTACGCCGATATATTCTTTCACTACCGGACAAGCCAGTTTGGGATAAGCCGCCAATGCAGCATTGCTATGAGCAGGCATATCTATTTCGGGCACAATCTCAACCTGACGTTCAGCAGCATAAGCCACCATTTCCCGAATATCCTCTTGTGTATAAAAACCTCCTAACGGGGTAGATTCTCCCTTTTTCGGATTGCGACGGGCAGGAAAAGGTAATTCCTGACGATCCACCCGCCATGCACCGACTTCCGTCAATCGGGGATATTTCTTTATTTCCACCCGCCAGCCGTTGTCGTCTGTCAAATGGAAATGAAGTGTATTCAGTTTAAGCATTGACATACAATCAATGATACGCAATACATTTTCTTTAGGAATAAAGAAACGGGATGCATCCAACAGCAATGCCCGGTATCCGAAACGTGGTTCATCCTGAATGGTCACGACAGGAATGCTCCATTCCAAATTCTTGTCCGACAAACTTTCTCTTTCAATGGAGGGAGGAAGTAATTGGCGAATTGTTTGCAAGGCATAGAAAAAGCCTTTATTATCCGAAGCTTTAATAATGATCTCTTGGGGAGAAACTTCCAAAGAATAGGCTTCGCTTTTCAAAGAAGGGTCCGTCAGTAAACAGACATTTCCCTCTCCTCCTACATTCAGTTTGGGGGTAAAACCGGCTGTACGAGTAAACAAAGCAATCAAACTCCGGGCAACTTCCGCCTGCCCTTCATTCTCCACTGCAAAAGCGGTCTGATCGGAGAATAAATGGTTGCCACTGCCCGGCATCATCTGTGCCGGGCGTGGAACCATAGAAATACTGTGTGTTAAGTTTGTATTGTCACATCCTGTCACTATTGATGCCAGAAATCCGGTCAACAGTATGAAGATATATTTTATCATGATTTATTTCAGGGTTATTCCTTGTCTCTTTCGGGGGAGAATCGGACAGGGTCATTATATTGTTCTTGTAGTTTCAACATCTCTTCTTTCAATTCTTTCACTACCGGTTCGTATTCAGGTTGCTCGTAGAGGTTATGCATCTCTGTCGGATCTGCCTGCATGTCATAGAGTTCCCACCAGTTGATATCATTATAGAAATGAATCAATTTATAGCGTTCCGTACGTATTCCATAATGACGTTTCACCATGTGCTCGGCCGGATATTCATAGAAGTGGTAATAAAGTGCCTTGCGCCAGTTCTCCGGATGTTCTCCTTTCAACAGAGGAACAAGTGAGACTCCCTGGATATCCGATGGCACCTCTGCTCCTGCCAATTCGAGGAAAGTGGGTGCATAGTCGATATTCTGTACCATTTCGGTGATATCTCCTCTACGGTCGAGGCCTTTCGGCAAGCGCATGACAAGTGGCGTGCGCATGGATTCTTCATACATAAAGCGTTTGTCGAACCAGCCATGTTCGCCCATATAGAAGCCCTGGTCGGAAGTGTAGACAACGAGTGTATTATCCAGTAATCCTTTTTCTTTCAGATAATCGAGTACACGGCCTACATTGTCATCCAGAGACTTCACTGTCTTCATGTAGTCGCGCATATAACGCTGGAACTTCCAGTTAGCCAGTTCTTTTCCTTTCAGATTTTGCTTATAGAAGTCGTCGATAATCGGAGTATAGAATTTGTCCCATGCAGCATGTTGTCCTTCGTCCATTCGGCCCAAGAATCTTTCATACAGTGATTTTAACCGTGAGTTTTTGTCGGGACGCAGCATTTTGAGGTCATAGATCATATCCATATCTTTCACGATACTCATTTCTTGTGCGGCAGCAGCCGGACGACCTTCATACTCATCAAAGAAATTATCCGGTAATGGGAAAGTCTTGTCCTCATACAAAGCCAGATTGCAGGTATCCGCCATCCAGTTACGATGAATAGCCTTGTGATGAATCAAAAGGCAGAAAGGCTTTTGCGGATCACGCTTGTTTTCCATCCAGTCGATGGCATCATCCGTAATAAGATTGGTGATATAGCCGTGTTTCTGAATGGTATCATTGTTCTGCGTGATAAAGTTCGGATTATAGTAGTCTCCTTGTCCGGGGACGATTTGCCAGTAATCAAATCCTGATGGCAAACTCTCAAGGTGCCATTTACCAACTAATGCGGTCTGATAACCGACTTTTCTCAAGAGTTTAGGGAAAGTCTGTTGAGAACTGTCGAAAACGCAAGTGGTATTATCGTAGAATTTGTTTGCACAGCTATGTTTGCCCGTTATCATGCAGGCGCGGCTGGGGCCGCTTAGAGAATTGGCTACAAAACTTTGAGTAAAACGTACTCCGTCAGCAGCAATACGGTCGAGATTCGGAGTTTCCATATAGCGAGTGTCATAACAGCTCATCATTTGAGCCGTATGGTCGTCTGTCATGATATAGACAATGTTCAGAGGTTGCTGTTCCGCAGTTTTTTGCTTGCCTGCACAAGAAGCAAGGGAAGCTACAGCAGCTACTCCCGCTAAAGGAAAGAATAAGTTGGATTGCAGTTTTTCCATAAAAACAACTTTATATTAGATTATAGCGACAAAGGTAGGGGATAGCCATCTATTCAGACTTCCACAAATCACCAATTAATGTCCAATATTCTACAAATCTTTTTGTTTCATCAAAAAATATAGGAAATCACTATTTACTTGCTATACTTATAAGTGGCAAAAAGGGGGATTTCCCCCCTTTTAATTGAAAGGTATTCATGTCATTAAAAAATCTGATGACAAAATAGACCTTTTACTCTCCTGCTTCGGGAAGCGGTTTGATCTTATCCGCTAGTGCACTCCAACCCGCTTTATATGCTTCTACTTTATCTGTTGCTACAAAGATAGATTCCAAAGCATCACAACCTTCGAAAGCCGTAGCATTATATCCTAAGGTAGTTGCTGATAAAATAGTCAAGCTTTTTAAAGCAACACAGTTCTTGAATGCCAAATTGAAAATATTAATAGTCCCTTTCGGAAGAATAATTGTTTCAATGGATGTGTTTTTGTCCTTTTCTGGCAAAGCAGGAAGATTTATATAAAATGCGTTAGCTGGAATAGCAGCACTATATACCAATTCCGATAAATCAATATTTACCACACCACTTGCTGTCTTCAGAGGTGTAGCGATGTGATCTCTAAAACTTGGAGCTCCTCCGGAACACGTTCCTGTCACCTTAATACTCGATACCCCCTCCGGTATTGTGATAATCGCACCTGTATATTCTATAGTAGTCCACTGGATACCCGGATCTGTAGCTGCCTTAAACGTCACTGTTTTAATTACTGTTTGAGTTTCTCCATCTGAAAGCAAAAAAGCGACTGTAGCTTCTCCGGTTGCCGGATAAACAACTTTCAATTTTGTGTTATTTCCCGAACCTGTCACTTGGATTGTCCAGTTTGAAGGATTGGTATCCAACATTCTCATAATACAGCCTTCCGGAAGCACTATTGGATAAATTTCTTCTCCTGCAGTCTCTTTACTATATTCCGCTGCTAAATAACCATTCCAGTTGATATATTTAGGAAGTTCTACCGTTGCACCTCCGTTCAATGTAATTGTAACAATATTACCCGATTGAGTAACTCCTGTCACAGGATGGGCAACCGGATATGACGGTATCGTCACTGAATTATCTCCAATGGTCAATTTGGTAGAACCGTCCTGATTTGTTTCCATTTTGATAACATCTCCACTATTTACGTAAATAGTTTTACCATCTACCTGCAAGGGCTCACCGCCCAATGTCCAATACCATTTACCATCATCGCCTTTATCCACGCCAATACTTTCTTCATTTGTTCCACTCACCTCACCATCTTTGTTGTAAAACAACGTAATAGGAGATGCATGAAGGAATGAGATTTTATAGCCTTCCGTTCCATCTTCTTTTGTCACCTTCTCTACATCGGTAATATAATCTGTAGCAGTAAGAATTCCCTGCAAAGAATTCAGTTGCTCAACCACTGTCTTCTGCCATTTCTCCAAAGCGGAAATTCTCTCTTCCTGTCCGTTGACTGCATCCCACAAATCTCCATCATCATAGCTACAACTACCTAATAAAGTTGCCGCAAATACTACACATAAAATTGATTTCAGTTTCATATTATTATCTTATTAAAAAGGTTTATTTATTCAGTTTATTAATAAAGGATCAGATCTTTCCGATATGGCATATCATGATCGGTATAGGTATCGTCGATATAGAAACGAACCCAGTCTATCTCCATACGGGGAATCAGCGCATCCGGATTATTTTTCAACATATTCCTTGCTGTCAGATAACTCATTTCCATTGATGGATAATTCGGAGCCTGTTTACCTAGGAACATCATCGTCAGAATGTAATAAAGTCCCTCGGTATTTACTTTATCTGTAAACGGCCATCTGGCACCATTAGCCAACGCTTGTGCTTCAGTTATGGTTATTGTAGTCTTACCATTGACTCCCATACGCACGGTCTGATTATCCACCCATTCCATCCAATAAATCTGGAACTGATCTATTGTTCCCGCAATGTCGGTTACGGCAACAGTCGGATTATAATGCCGACTTCCCCCTGTTCCAGGAGCTGTGTTTCCGATATGAAAAGTTTGCTCCGCTGATCTTCTATAGCTTAAATTTCCATGTTTGGTGTTATTTTCCATCACATCTATTTCTCCAAAATCCGGCCAAACGTTCCACTGCGAGTCGCCTCCTACCTGCTCATTACCCTGGAGCCAGATACCCGGTAACATTCCGCTATTTTCTGCACCACGAATACGTGCGCGTGTCTCGATACGCATTCCCGGATAAATACGGATGTTAGAGGATGCCCAAGTAGGACTATTTACATTTCCTCGCATAAACTTACAGGAATAAAAAGCAGAAGTTCCAAAATCTTTAGTACCATTATTTCCTGGAGTACGCTCTTTCAGTGAAATCATTCTCAAATAACCTTCGTCTGTAACCCATGCATATTTAGCATTATCCACAGAACCTGCAGTTTCTACCGCCGCTGTATTCTGGTCAGCAAAACCTAAAGGATATTCATTACTCACATATGTTTTATCATTGCTTTCTTTCGTCGTTAAACACGAAGATATTTTATGAAATTCGTATGCACGGAAGAATTTCCACTTTCCTTCCGGAAGCACTTTTCCACTATTCGGATGAGGATCGCCCTCATTCATTACCTGATAATTAGTCTGTCCCCAAGCTTTTATAGCCGCTTCATTTTTCGGTGAAACAAACAACTGATCTGCATCTTCATATAGCCAGCGCTCATCTCTTACCTCACTGCCCATATTTTTATGAATATCAATCTTCTTTATAATCAACTTCGTAGCCTGCAAAGGATAACGGCTAAGAACAGGAACTGTAGCAAGATCAAGAGTCAGCTCTTCATCCTCGGTAGTATTCACATCTTTTATTATAGTAATCGGCGCACTTTCTACCGAGTTAGCTCCGGCAGGAATAGTCAACTCTAAAGGAAGATTTTCATAACGTTCTCCTTCTCCGGCTTTAGGAGTAATAGTAATGGTAAGTTCGTCTCTCAATGTAGTATTGACGGAAGCTACCAATACAAAAGTCTGTCCCTCCTTCACCGTATTATCGGCATTATTTTTCAATGAAACTTTAGAATAGTGGTAGTCACTGACAGTCACAATTTGCAAAGCACCTGCCATTCTATATCCGCGTGCAAATGCAGATATTTCGACGGAACGTTCTCTATTCAGTCCTTCTTTCTTTACAGGAACCCGAACGGTTTTAGTCGTCTCTCCCTGCTTCATGGTAACCACCGATGGAAAATCATCAAATACCAACTGATCGACTGCTCCCTTATCAGTAGTGGCACTCAATCTGATATTCAGATCCTCATTCATCGTTTTTTTTCCTTCTTCCGTACCTGTCACGTCAAAAGTGATTTCCAGCATCTCTCCCATTACCAAATCTGTACTGTTCAGTGTCATCTTTAAAGGTACAGGTTCTGCCAACGGGCTTACATTATCATCGTCAGAACATCCTGACATACTCACTGCCACCAATATAAGCAGCATCCACAAATATGTCCATTCTAAAATCTTTTTCATACAGTATATCTTTAATTATAAAGTCTATGATTATTATTTCCACCCCGGATTCTGTTTCATTTGCTTATTCAGTTCCAGTTCACTTGGAGGAATAGGTAACAGATAGTCTCTCTTAGGATTGAATTGATAACCACCCGGTATCAACTCCTGCAAAGGATCCATCCATCCGTTGCCATCTACCAATACTTTGGCTAATGCTTCATGTTTATCTTCCGCAAATGATTTGTATAAAACACCATCATGTCCCAAATATGCTCCTTTGCCACGTTTGCCAACAATTACCTTATCAGCAGCCCAACGCATCAGATCATCCAAACGATATCCCTGCAATGCCAGTTCCACACGACGCTCACGACGAATCTCTTGCATAACGGGAGTCAACGTATAACCATAATCTGTAAAGTTAGGATCTCTGACAGGTGTCACATAAGTGACTCCGGCACGTGCACGCAGAGGTTTCAATGTTTTACTTAACACTTCATCATCACATTTGCCCAGTTCCTCGGCAGCTTCGGCATAGCTCAATAATGCATCAGCATAACGCATGAGTACCAGTCCGGTTTCACAGTCCCCTGAAACGTATGTCGTATCTACTCCGAGACGAATGTGATACCCTGTTACATTTTTGGCATTACCATCACCTGCCAGAAAAGGAGGATTGATTGTTTTATCACCGGTAGAAACATCTGCCACTTTCATCGGACGAGAACCTTTCGCAGTAGATTTAAACTTATAGCCAGTGCTCATGATAGTTTCTGTGAGACGCAAATCCCGGCTTTTAAAGGTTTCGTTAAAATCCTTAAACTTGCTATTGTTCGGATCAACGGGCGTTCCATCAGCATTCAAATAAGTATTTACCAAATCTCCGGCTATACCGGCAGGTCCATCCTGATCGACAACTCCTCCACCCACTAATCCGGTCAAAGCATGAAATACACCATCAGTAACCGAATATTTTCTCCAGAACAATACTTCTGAAATGTTGGAATAATCATTTTGATTAAACAGACGTCCGTAAGCATCTCCCGGATTGACTACACCGCCATCTGTTTCTTTCGTATTTAATTTTATACCTTGCTCGAAAAGCATATCTCCCCATCTCAACACTTCTCCAAAGAAATAAGCCGATTGGTCAGTGGCAGCCGCAAATTCATCATTCTTGTGGTATTTCTCCCACGAACCTTCGTATAGCGCAACCTGCATGGCAAGCAACATAGCCGCTTCCTTACAAATACGCAAACCACTGTATTTGCTTCTATTGAACAATAGTTTCTCTGCTTTGTCCAGATCTTCCAAAATAAATTTAGCAACTTCACCACGATCTTTCTGTGGGATCTGCAAACCGGCTATTGTGGCATGTTCATCCCAGAAAGCATCCATAATAGGGATATTACCGAACTTCTTCAACTGAACAAAGTGCCAGTAAGCCCGTAAGAAGTAAGCTTCGCCTTTCAATGATTTCACTTCTTCTGTTTCCATGTCTTCCGGTACCAAGTAATAGTGAAAGAAATAGTTCACATTACGCAGATTTTTATAACCGTTTTCCCAGTCTTCACTGCTGGAAAACAAGGTTTCCTCACCATTCAGGCGCTTATTGTAAATTTCGGAAAGAATATTATCACTGTTCTTTTCTTCTCCACGCACTCCCATTCCGAATTTTGCCAATGAAGGAAGCGCTGTATAAAGACCATTGATATATCCACGCACTTGGGCTTCACCGGACAAGAACGATTCGTTGTTCGGCACGGTAAGCGGCTCACGATCCAGAAAGTCGGCACAAGAAGATACACATGTACCAAGACCTGCCATCAATACTATATATAAATAAAATCGTTTCATACTTCTCTGTTATTTATTAAAAAGTAAAATCAAGACCAAACACAAAGTTTCTGTTCATCGGATATACTTTACCGTTACCGTTTTCATTGGCAGCGGAGGTAAGTCCCGGTGCTGTGGCATTGCTACCACCCGCCCAAGTATTTACCTGATTCAATGTTTCAGGATCAAAAGCCTTAGGCAACTTAGTAATAGTGAACAGATTGTCACACGTAAAATATACCCTCAAATTTTCCAGTCTCATCGTTTTCAGGAGTTTCTTGTCGAATGTATAAGACACGGTCAGGTTCTTCATACGCATATAGGCGGCATTGACCATATAGCGTGTTGTATTGTAACCAATATTTGTATTATAATCTACTGTTTTGGGATCTGTCAGACGAGGAAGATATCCACGGGGATTTGACGGGCTAAAATAGTCGAGATGCTCTTTAAAGAAGTTCTTTCCACCAAAAAGATAAGTACTTCCCGCTAATGCAAAATCACGTTTCGCCACTCCCTGGAATAAAGTAGAGACAGAGAATCCTTTATATCCCAAGTTCAAATTGATGCCAAATGAATATTTAGGTGTAGCATTTCCGATTACCTTCAGATCACCATGATCCTCCAATGTTCCTTTTCCCGGATCTACTTTACCGTCACGGTTAGTATCCAGATATTTCAAATCACCTACTTGCCAAAGGTTATCATTCTTAAAGAAAGAAAGGTCTTTGCTATTCAGATATGAATCAATCTCCTGATTGGTCATAAACAAGTCATCTGCTACGAATCCCCAAATTTCACCTATATCCATTCCTTCATAATAACCTTTGTTGCGATCCAAACCGGTATGGTTGTTATAAATAATGCCTTCAGGATTGTTATACTTCGTAATAACAGCCTTGTAATTGAATAAATTGAATCCTATTCCATAACTAAAACCACATTTCAACTTATCCTGCCAGTTGACAGAGAGTTCCCAACCACGGTTACGAAGAGTAGCATTATTTATTTTTGCACGATCATCAGGAATGATACCACTGACAGCCGGAATAGCTTCAGCAGGACCAATCATGTCTTTGGTCGTACGTTGATAAACATCAAACGTTACAGACAAACGATCTTTCAATAACATCAGATCCAAACCGAAGTTGGCAGTATCTACTTTCTCCCATGTGATGTACGGGCTAATCATTTTCGGAGTTAATGAGATTGTTCCTTTACCTATTACATCACCTCCTCCCGGAAGTAACCATGCATTCACATTATTCGGGTCAAGACTCATCACTCCCAGATAATCATATAATCCGGCACCATTCTGATTTCCCAGACGTCCATAAGAGACACGTACTTTAAATTGTGATACCGGCATATTTAAATCGGTAAAGTATTTAGTACGAGCAATGTCATAACCGGCAGAAAAAGACGGGAAGAATCCCCAACGATGTCCCGATGCAAAGCGGGAAGAGCCGTCATAACGTCCGCTAAGTTCCAAGAAATAAGTATTCTGATAGTTCCAGTTGATTCGGGTATAAAATCCCATCGTAGCCCAGTGGGTACGAGCCTCTCCAGCATATACGGTTCCATCAGCATTGTCAAATGAATAAGTATCTTCGCTCAACATTCCATCTTTATACATATATTCACTGGAATTTTCTTGCAATTCCATTTGATAACCTGCCATGATTTTAAAGTCATGATCCCCCCATTGATTCATGTAGGTACTGGACAAACTGGGAGACAGATAGTAATTGAAAGCACTACCGCGTGTCAGTGAACCGAAACGTGTATTTTGCCATCTCATACCCGGATATTGATACCCCTGACGATTGCCGGAAGTCTCTATAACTTGCCCGTTAGGCAATGCATGATTGCTTTTTTTCAGTTTGAAACTATTATTTTCCACATCCAGACGAGCTTTCATTTCTCCCATGATGTCCCACCCTTGCAGCGGGGTAATAATAGCCGAGAAAGATAATGCATCCGAAACACGGTTCTGATTATAATTGGACTTTTTCAGATATAATAATTCATTCCAGGTTGGAGTGGAATACTCCGTCTGTTCAATGGGTAATTGAGTCACACGGGTTGGAGCCGTATTGGCTATCGTACCATAAAAAATAGTCTGATTAGCCATCGGGCGATTGATGATGTTTATCGTTGCATTATTATTAAAGTGGAATTTCAACCAATCGGTTGCTGTAACCGAAAACTTAGTATTGATATTATACTTTTTCAGATCATCCTGAACCTGATCCATCAAACCTTCCTGATAAGTATATCCTAAACCAATGTAATAAGTAGATTTTTCTCCACCACCCTGTACACTCAAATTATGAGAATGACGTATCGCACGGTCTTTGAAATAATAATCAAACCAATCTGTATTACCATACTGAACATTATCGGCTGCAGCCCAACCGTCACCCGCTTGATTAGGACCGATGCCGGGAAATTCTGCCGAATAAGGATTAGCCATAAAACCTTTCATTTTTTCGATGGTTGCATTTGAGATCTGCGCCGTACGTCCCATATTCACATCCCGCTGATTGCAATAGTTGGCATACTCTAATGAGTTCATCATTTGCGGCATATTAATAGGAGAACTGAAACCAACTGTTCCGCGATAGGTAACACGTGTCTTTTCCTTCCGTCCGCTTTTAGTGGTCACCAATACTACTCCATAAGCAGCACGGGCACCGTACACTGCTGATGCGGAAGCATCTTTCAAAACACTGATACTTTCGATATCGGCAGGATTGACATTCTGCATACTTTGTTCCACACCGTCTACCAATACATAAGGTTCGCCACCATTGATAGAACCAACTCCACGAATATTAAATTTAATTTCAGCACCAGTCTCACCACCTACACCGTCCGCTGCAGCATCTGACGCAAAGTTTAAACCAGCGACATTACCTTGCAGCGCACTAGTCACGTCGGTTACCGGACGATTGACAATCGCATCGGACTTAACAGTAGCTACGGCAGCCGTAATTGTATTACGTTTCTGCTTACCCATACCTACCACTACCACTTCATCAAGTACTTTTGAATCTTCTTTGAGCACGAAACGATTACCCTCCAGTTTCGTTACTTTTACTTCAAGAGGAGAAAAACCTACATAAGAAATAGTTAATGTGGCTCCAACTTTACCTTTTACAGAGAAATTTCCATCAATATCGGTTATGGCACCTTCTTGCCCTCCTTTTACCATGACTGTAGCACCAATAACAGTTTCACCCTTATCATCTACTACTTGTCCTTTAATCATTTGTTGCTGTGCAAATACTCCCGACGGAAACAACAGGAGCAGCATCAGAAGAACAACAAAGCAGCTTTGTTTTTTCATAAGCTTCTTTCTTTTCATAATATTACATTTAATAATAAAGACTTTATTTATTAGCTAACAAAAATAAATCTCAAAGATTATTAGTTTGGAAGAGTTCCTAAAAACATTATTTGGCAACTCTTATCGACTACAAAAATAAGAAGGCTATAAAAACAAGATGTTCCAAAATCGCTATTTTATATCCAATTTTATCTAAAATCATCCATTTCATCGATAAATTATAGCGTTGTAGACATCATTGAACACTTTTCAAGTCAAATAAGGAAATCTATAATTATGATAAGACCTAACTTTTCTTTTAAGCTGGATACATGTTCTATTTTTCATATCCAGAAAGATGAAACGATTACAGAAAAAAGTACCCTGGCATAAAAAAGCATTAAGAAATTACATATATATGCATATTAGAAGAGAAATACTACATTTGTTTTCGGATAATATGCATTCTTCCCAAAGAAATTAATAAACTTCCCCAGTGAGCAACAAACCGTTCCTCGGTGAGCAACACCTCCTTACTCACCGAAGAACCTATCCAAAGCCACCGACCAAGGTACAAAAGCTCTCTAAAAAAACTATTTGCAAGCTAGTTCATCTTTAAATAAACAACTGAAACAAAAAGCAAAATATTCTCTATATAGTAAAACTGGAAGCATATAAACATAAAAATGAACCTACAAGAAACACTTTCAAAGGCTATACAGCAAAACAGCACACAATCTCACACTCTATAAATGAAAATGAGGCTCATTTTTCAGCAAGCCATTGACCATTGACCTAAATATTAAAAGCAGGATGAACGGAATATACATTTTTTCAGATCAACACATTTTTAATCCGATCCTTTCAGCAACCATACTCTTTCAGAGTCTGCATCAGCTTTGCCCCATTGATCGGCTTCACTAGATAATCATCGCAACCGGCCTTCAATGCAGCCACCCGGTCGGCATCAAAAGCATGAGCAGTCAAAGCGATAATTGGTATTTCTGTATTGAACTTCCGGATCTCGGAAGTTGCAATGCGTCCATCCATAACAGGCATCTTCATATCCATCAGTACCAGATCCACTGGTTGGGTTCGGACAATCTCAACTGCCTCCAGTCCATTCGGTGCATGTAACAACTGACATTTGTTTTTCAAGATGGAAGATACTAAAAAGAAGTTACTTTGAATATCTTCTACGACTAGTACCCGTTTAGGTGCTTTCTTTGCAACTTCGGAATCAGGAATATTTTCTTTATCTCCATTCGCATCCTTCTCATTATTCCGACGGGAAGAAGTCGGTTCGCTGTTAACCGATTCGAACTGGCATGGCAAAATCGCCCAAAATAAAGACCCTTTATCAAATTCTGACTCAAAGCCTATCTCTCCTCTGCAAGCCTCAACAATGGCTTTACAAATGGACAATCCCAATCCGGTTCCCTGTGCGAATTCATCCAGTTTTTCAAAACGATGAAATACTTTATCTTTTTTATCCTCCGGTATGCCGATACCTGTATCGCGAACGTACAGGCGAATACTTCCGCCTACCTTTTCATACCCCATTTCAATCATTCCTTCGGAGGTATATTTGATGGCATTAGTCACAAAATTAGTGAGAATCTGCGCTAACCAGTTTTTATCCAAGCGAACGGTACAAGTCTCATAAGGATTCATGGGAACCAAACGAACCTGCGGGTTTACTACACGCCGATGCATCGAAGCAGCCAATTCGTTGAAATAAACAGCCAGATCAAAATCTTCGTATTTCAATTCTACCGAGCCGGCTTCTATTTTCGAAAGATCCAGTATGTCATTAATCAATTTTAGAAGTAATTCATTGTTGGCATTAATAATCTGAATAAAGTCTTCTTTTTCTTCTTGATCTTCCGTCACCATCAATAAGTCGGAAAAACCAACGATAGCATTTAACGGTGTACGGATTTCATGGCTCATATTTGCCAGAAAAGCAGATTTCAACTTATCAGATTGTTCAGCCCGGTTCCTTTCCTTTTCAAGTTCACCAATCATGTGCTGGCGCTCGGTAACATCATCTACGCGAATTACAACACCGTCAACATCCCCCTGTTCATTAAAGATAGGAGTAGCAAAAACTTCTATGACATGCTTGTTATCCAGATTAAACAAAATAGACTCTACCTGACCGGATCGCCGGGCACGTTGCATCACACAATTCTCACAAGGAGTGGTGCGATTATGTGCTGTCAGATAACAAGGTTCTCCCTTTTTGTAAGCCTCATAAGATAGGCTTTTACTACAAAGCGAGATCTTCTCCCATTGTACGATATAGTCGTTCGCAATATATGCCAACCCCGAATTAATATTGTTCAATACCAATTCATTCTGACGAATCAAATGGATCATTCTTTGTTCGCTCTCAAGAAGTTCTTTTTTCGAACGCACAGCTTCTTCGTAAAGATTATCATATTTGTTTTGCCACAGAACACGTTCGGTGACATCCTGGGTTATCACCATATAATTCGTTACTTCGGACTTTTCATTGTGTACGAAAGAAACGGTTATCTCGAAGTATTTTGTACCGGATAAATAAGTAGGAAAAAGACGGCGCAAGGCATCAAAATCATATTTCGCAACGAAACGTACAGTTTCTCCTTTTCTTATCTGTTCTTTGATTTCATCAGAGAAACTGGTATAGTTGAACAGATTATGGCCCAGAATATCTTTTTTGTCTTTTATTCCCATCGATCTCAACCGCGAATAATTGACATCTATCATGAGACCATCCTTATCGTATAACTCCAACCCTACAGACAGGTCATTAAAGATATTATGCAATAAGTTATCAGCTATCCCATTTACCAAAGTCTGTTCCATGCAGCAAAATTTGTATAGTATTACAATATTGATTGTTCATCCAAGCAAAGTTACTTAAATATTTTGTTACATAGAAAGAAAGAGGCTTTTTAGCCTCTTTCAGTATCTTTATTTGGTGTTTTGGTATAAAAAGTCTGCTGCTTTCGCTAATGTTTCCGGTTTGCCTATATCAATCAGATGTAACTTTTCTGTCAAATAACCACCATAGTTTACTTGTTGGCAAGTGGCAAGATAGAAATCCATAATAGAGAATTTACCCTCCCAACAGGGAGAAGTCATCCATTGGAAAATGGCAGGTGAAAGGACATGGATACCACTGAATGCGTATTCGTGATAAAGGGAAGGATCATACTGAAAACCTTCCGGTTTCACTTGTTCCGTATCCTTGTTTATCCATCCGCAAAGTCTCTTGTCTGTATCAAAAAGAAGATAGCGGGAGGTTTTACGTTGGCTGGCCAGTAAAGTGGCAACAGTACTGCTTTGTAGATGGTAGTCATATAAATCTTTCAAATTCACGTCTGAAAGAATATCTACATTGTGTATCAGGAAAGGCTCATCGGAGTTTTCAAAGAAAGAACGGGCTTTCTTAACTCCCCCACCCGTGTCGAGCAACAAGTCACGTTCGTCGGAAATATGTATGATAAGTCCAAAATTCTCATTGGCTTTCAAGAAGTCAAGTATCTGTTCGCCAAAATGGTGAATGTTAATCACTATTTCTGTGAAGCCGGTAGCCTTCAGTTTTAAGATCACATGTTCCAACATCGGACGTCCGGCTATGGGAACCAAAGCCTTAGGCATGGTATCGGTGAGTGGTTTTAGCCGGCTACCCAAACCGGCTGCAAATATCATTGCTTTCATTCTTTCGGTTACTTTCTTCTTTATATTTACTCTTCTTAAATCGTTGCCTCAAACGTATGTTCAATATTCTGTTCCCGGTGCACCAGTTCGACTTTCACACCAAATTTCTGATTCAGGTGCTCTGCCAAATGCTGGGCCGAATAAACAGAACGATGCTGTCCGCCGGTGCAACCGAAGCAGACGGACAAATTGCTGAATCCTCGTTCCATATAACGTTTCACGGAAGCATCTACCAAAGCATAGACATGATCGAGGAAACGGAGTATTTCACCATCTTCTTCAAGGAAAGTAATCACAGGTTCATCCAGTCCGGTGAAAGGTTTGTAACGCTCATACTTACCGGGATTATTCACAGCACGGCAGTCGAATACATAACCTCCTCCATTGCCGGTAGAATCATCGGGAATCCCTTTCTTATAAGCAAAGCTCATTACTTTGACAGTTAGCTGCCGCTTTTTCAGGTCGTCCGTAAATTGTTTCAGTCCGGTAAGCTCCCGCAAAACGTTACAGAGATACGGATATTCCGGATATTCTTCTTTCAACAATTCACGCAGGTTCTCGATAGCATAGGGAACACTTTGGATAAAATGCGGTTTCTTCTCGAAGTAACCACGGAAACCATAGGCTCCCAGCACTTGCAGCGTACGGAAAAGGACAAAGTGACGAAGTTGGCTATAAAAATAGGATTCGTCAATCGGTTGGTATTTGCGAAGAGCTTCCATATACTCTTGCAGCAGTTCTTTACGGAGACTATCGGGATATTTCGCTTTCGCCTGCCACAGGAAAGAGGCTATGTCATAATAGAACGGACCTTTGCGTCCGCCCTGAAAGTCGATAAACCATGGTTCGCCATCTTTTATCATCACATTACGACTCTGAAAATCACGATACATAAAAGTAGCGGAAGAACTACGAAGCAAGACATCACTCATTTTCTGGAAATCATCTTCCAGTTTGTCTTCCTGAAACTCCATACCGGTAGCTTTCAGGAAGCAATATTTGAAGTAATTCAAATCCCACAGAATGGAGCGTTGGTTGAACTCCGGTTGAGGATAACAGCGGGAAAAATCAAATCCATCGGCTCCGGCAAACTGAATAGCAGGAAGCAGACGAATCGTTTTGCGAAGCAACTCTTTTTCCTCTTCTGAAAAGACACTGGTAACACGTCCTTTCTCTATGGCATGGAATAACAGAGTATCGCCCAAATCCTCCTGCAAATAATAGGTTTTATCTTCCGAGGCGATGCGAACTTCGGGAATAGGCAGTCCACATTTGCGGAAGTGTCCTGCCATATAAAGGAATGCTTCATTCTCGTCGATAGAAGCCCCGTAGACTCCAATCAATGTTTCTATACCCGTCAGCCGAAAATAACGGCGGTTGGAACCGGAAGACGGTAATTCTGTTATGTTTTCAGCGGGAACGCCCGTATATGACTGATAAAGTTTCTGTAGTTCTTCGGTAATCATAGTCGTATATTTTCGAGCAAAGATAGAGAATCTAGTTAAATAATACTATCTTCCCGCTGATAAAAACCGACTACTTTACCAAATCTGCTGTGTACAGGCTTTTACTTCCGAATACATGATACATCGCTCATTCAACCGTTAAACCCATCCTTCTCAACCATGCTTCTACCCCACTAGCACGACCGGGCATATAGATTCCGTCATCATCGGGACGTCCGGGAGTCGTAATATCATCCGGATCAAGATCCTCCGGAAGAGTTTCCGGGATATGTTTCGAATTGGGAGTCAGCTTATAAATCTTCTGCATTGATTCGTTCAAATAAGTGGTTGCACCGTAAGTAATAAAGGGGATAATCGTTTTACCGCTCAAATCATAATTTTCAAGAAAGGTACAGACAACCATAGCAGGTTGATGCCACCAGCAAGGCGAACCGACGAAAATCGTATCATACTGTGCAATCGTTTCGGCAGAAGGCAAATTAGCTACTGCCGGACGTAAATCGTTGTAAGCTTCATTCTGAATACGGTCGCTATCGTCATAAGGATTCGATGCATAGGGAACAGATGTCCTGATGCGGTATACATCAGCTCCGGTCAATTCTACAATACGTTCTGCAACCGCTTGTGTATTACCTGTTGCAGAGAAATAAGTAACCAAAATTTTACTGTTACCGGATAATCGATCGGGAGTGTCCGGTTGTTCAGTATCATCACTCCCGGAACAAGCAGCCGCTATTGTCAGGGAAAAGAATAAAAAGGGGATTAAAAGTAACTTTCTCATACGTTGATTCTTTAATTATCGTTATTCAATTATTGTCTGTTAGCTCTTTTTATATCCACAAGCGAGATATGTTCATTCCGGTAGCGGGCATTCGGATTTCGTTCACCATTTGCCAACAAAGGATCCTCGTCATTTTTCTTGAACTGGATGGCTTTCTGCGGACAATTCTGAATACAGGCAAAACAGAAATCACAATCCCCCTGCATTTTAATACCATTGGAGGTAAACTCATAATTGCCACGTGGACACACATCTGTACAAGCTCCACAATCAATGCAGTTCTTTGTAATGACAAAATAGTTCTCGCTCCTTTTGAGAAACCCAACTTCCGGATCGAGCCCCGAACGTGCCATGAACCCAGCGTGCATCTGTCGTTCTTCTTCACTTACCGGCTCATGCCAATGCCGCCTTTGTGATAAATCTTCGGTAATCTGCCGCAAGTTCTCCGGAATATGTTTGTCTATTTTTATCTGTTCATTCATATCGAAGTTCGGCAACCAGTTATCTACCATAACGAGTGTGTTGATGTAGTCGAATGTGTTACCAGCCTTACTCGATATATCGTTCCATATCTCTACCGAATCGCATTTCCTCGCTCCATAAGTAAGCACTGCAAACTTATATGCCGCTTTCAACTTTGCTTTCTTAACAAAGTTCCGCACCATATTAGGCGGCATATGACCGTATATCGGATAGACAAGGCCTATTTCATCCGCCTCAAACTCATACCTGTTTTGCTTTACCATTTGCGGAATACTCAACAATTGTTCTTCCGACTCTACTAATTGACGGGCAACATGCAAACAAAATGATGCGTTTCTTCTGTGGCTTTTCAGCACAGGAAGTTAAAGCCGGCAGTCCTATTGATGAGGCGGCTGCCCCGGCAACAATCATCCCCATTCGTGTCAAAGCTTCTCTACGGCTGATTCTTTTATCTGTTCCCATATCGTTTAATTATTTTATTATCAGTTTCCAACTACTCCTGCATTCTTAAAACGGAAATACTCATTTTGCTTATTCTACAGCCCGCTCTAATTCATTATACTCTTTATCCGTTACCGGTTCGAACCACTTGGCCGGACCTTTCGCTAGCTGCGTACCGATGGCAATATGCGTAAACTCGCTGTCGGGAGCCGCACCGTGCCAATGTACTATATCGGGAGCGATTCTCACAACATCACCGGGATGAAGCACTTGTATGCTCTTCCCTTTTTCCTGATAATATCCCTTACCTGAAGTACAAAGCAAAATCTGACCGCCCGGATGCGAATGCCAGCTATTGCGTACACCCGGCGCGAAAGTCACATTACTGACAGTGCAGTCCATTGAATCAGCCGCCGTGACAAATCTATCAAGCCATGCTTCACCCGTAAAGTTCGGATTATCCACTATCAAAGAGCCTTTGGAGAACACATCTTTCTGAACAGTGGTTCCCATCTCTTTTTCATTTTGATTACAGCAGGCACTCATCAACGCCGCAACAGCAATTATAAATATTTGTTTCATATCGAGTTGTTATTTTAGGTATTGTTTGAAGTAATTATCCAACTTGGGAAGCGTTATTTTCAAATACTCCGGACGGTCGTAAAGATCGACATGGGTAGCACTCGGCACAACGAACAGTTCTTTAGGTTCTGCGGCTTTTGCATAAGCATCTTCCGAGAAATAGGCAGAGACGGCATTCTCTCCCACAATGAAAAGTAACGGGCGCGGTGAGATCGTTTCAATCTGTACGAAGGGGAAGAAGTTCATCATCGGTGCAAGGCTTGTATAAGAATAATAGGCCGTAGAGTTAGGATGCTGTCCACGCGCAGGATTATCATAATAATCGAGGAAGTCGAGTGCGTATTTCGGGGTTGAAGCATCCACCTTTTCCGGCAGGGCACGGATATCTTTACGGTCTGCTCCACCAAACTCTGCCGTACGTTGACGGCCTACTGCGTCGAGTGTCGCCATCCGCTGTTCGTAAGTCATCGAATCACCTACCCCCTGGCGACGGGCACGTCCCATATCGTACATACTGATTGTTGCCACAGCTTTGATACGATGGTCTATTTGCGCAGCACTCACCGAATAGCATCCACCACCGCAAATACCAATCACTCCGATTTTATCCGCATCAACCGCCGGATGATTCGACAAAAAATCGACCGCTGCGCTGAAATCCTCCACCCGTACTTCGGGAGATTCGATACGTCGCGGATAACCACCGCTTTCACCATAATAGGAAGCATCGAATGCCAGTGTAACATACCCCTGTTCTGCCAAATGACGTGCATAGAGCCCGGAAGTCTGTTCCTTCACACCACCGAAAGGATGGCCGACAACCAGTGTCGGGTATCTCTTTGCCGGATCATAATTGGCAGGGAGATAAAGATCACCGACCACATCAATCAGAAAACGGTTGTGAAATGTAACTTTCTGCTTCTTCACTCCATTCTCTACAACTACAACCGGTGTGCCGGGATTGGTTATTAATCCTTTACTTTGCAATACTTCATTCAATACCATGCGCCCGGCATCAGCTTCGCCACGACCAATCTGTTTCTCTACGATAATAAACAGACGGCGTAACTCGTCGGGCGTTACGCCCACGTTCAAAGCAATACCAATATGGCTTTTCATCATCGGCTCTACGCCGCCAATAGCGGCTAGTACCGCCACAGTAGCCATTTCACGCTCGCCATAAGTCAGTACATCACGTTCAAAAATATCGGCAAAAAGATGTTCTTTGAGAAACACTTCAATCTCGGGAGCCAATACAGCATAATCCGCTTTCGGAGCATCAACCGGCGCACCCGAAATCTCGGCAAGGATATCCCGTCCGCGCTCATATTTACTGCGGGTATCGGTAATCGGTGAGGCTTTACGTCCTCTTTTATCTTCAATACCATTTGCCTTACGCTCATTGAGTACGGCGACAAAAGTCTGTAATCCGCGAAGAGCTCGTGGAAAACCACAATAAGCATAAGAGTGAACCATTACTTCTTTCAATTCATTGACGGTCATTCCGTCCTCCAATCCTGCAACGAGGACCGGTTTTAGTTTAGTAAGGTCTCCTTTACCCACAAGGGCGGCAACCTCTACAATATATTGCTGCTTTTTATTCATAACTTGTTCTGCTTTCGGGGTTTGTGCCATGACTAAAGAGGCAAGACAAACCATCCATATTCCTAAAATGTACTTTTTCATTATCTCCCTTTTTCCTAGCGGACTAAACAGCACAAAGCCGACATCCGGTCCGATAGCGGACATTTGCATTTTCCTGTTTCCTAACTTTCTGTACTTCATATTCTCGTTATTTAGATGATTCAAATTACCTACTTTCGATGATGCAAAATTATGCGATAAACAGAAGCATGTCCATAGACGGATTACGGTTTCAAATACCAATTTTACTGATTGGATATCGCTTGCTTTCAGCAGAATAACACAAATTACCTATTCACTAACCGATATTACTGATTCTTTCAGGGAAAGGTTGCTTGTATATAAAAATCTGCTATCTTTGCCATAGAAATAAAGAATAGAGAGTATGGGAACAATCATAAAGTTAGATTCGGTGCAAGATTACAACGAACTGTTGGGAGTAGAGACTGTTCATCCATTGGTAAGCGTAGTCGATTTTTCTGAATTGGAGAGTGTCCGCCACTGTCTCAAGAATTTTGGTTTTTACTGCATTTTCCTCAAACATATCGATTGCGGCCCGCTGCTTTACGGACGTAACCAATACGATTATCAAGAAGGAACATTAGTCTTTATTGCACCGGGGCAGGTTGCCGGTGTTGATGACGGCAAAGTATCGTATCGGTATAAAGGATGGTGTCTGATGTTCCATCCCGATTTGCTGCGCGGTACCTCTCTCGGACGTCGCATGGCAGATTACTCGTTCTTTTCTTACTCGTCGAACGAAGCATTGCATATGTCCGAACGCGAACAGCAAATTATCATTAACTGTTTCCACGAAATCAAGGAAGAGCTGCAACACGCCATTGACAAGCACTCTAAACAAATCATTACGGCCAATATCGAAGTGTTGCTCAACCACTGCGTCCGTTTTTACGACCGCCAGTTCGTGACACGTGAAACGGCGAACAAAGACTCGCTAACTCGTTTCGAGGAACTATTACGTGGTTATTTTGCTTCGGATAAACCCCAGCAACTCGGCTTACCTTCGGTGGCATGGTGCGCTGACCAACTACATTTATCCGCTAATTATTTCGGTGATCTTATTAAGAAAGAAACAGGTAAATCGGCACAAGAGTATATCCAGCTGACCACCATCGACCGTGCTAAAGAATTGCTGATTGAAGGTAATAAATCGGTTAGCGAAATCGCCTACGAATTAGGCTTTAAATACCCACATCATTTAAGCCGGTTATTCAAAAAAGTGGTTGGAGTGGCTCCGAATGAATATAGGATAACAAATTAACCGGTCTTTCTATCATCATCCAGTTTTGAAGAACAATGGTCGGTGTAACGCAATAGAGCCTTTATTTAGTCAATAATAAAGTAACCATTCTATTTTCCGCCTTGACATAAGTTGTTAGCCGCCATATCTTTGCGCCGTAACCTTTAACAAGAATGATTATGGCAAAAGAAAAAGTAAACTATCAGGAGGTATATGACCTCTACCAGTTATGCAGCGAGACCAAAGATCTTCGAGAGTTCTGTGCTGATTATGGTGTAAATTACGACAAGTTCATGAACTGGCAGCGTCACCAGTTGTGGAGTGAGAAGTTAGGCAAGACAGTCCAGGTTGAGCAGCCCAAGGTTGCCAAAGTCCAGATAACCGGGAAACCATGCAATAGTCCAACTGTGAAGTTGGACGTGAAACATCCTGAAGGTGAACCACCAATAAAATGGATCAAGTTACAGCTGGCGTCTGGCGCAACACTGTTCCTGAGAAACACCACCGTTCTTGATTTGAGCCTGTTGCTTAATAAAATGATAGGATGATATGCTTGGACTGAGTGCTAACCTTAACTATTACCTGTTTAACGGTAATGTTGATTTGCGGAAAGGCATTTTCCGTCTGTGTGAGAGTATAAGGGAAGAAATGTCCCTTGACCCGAGCGATGCGTCCAATGTATATATGTTCATGTCCCGGAACCGAAAGGTTGTGAAGATACTTCATTACGAACGCGGTTTTTATGTGCTTTACGAAAAACGTCCTGTTATGGGCAAATTCAAGAAACCTGTATTTGATGAAGTCTCCAGGTGCTACCGGATACAGTGGTCGGACATGGCTTATCTTACGGAAAGCATTGTAGTTGACAAGATGTACGTTAGTCCGAAAGGCTAATATTAACATACTGATTATCAACAGGATAGTATAAAAAATAAACGGTAAAAAGTTTGCGTAAGTGCCTGATTTTTCGTACCTTTATATCATGATTGATGAAAGAGCATACGAGTTACTTTGCTGCCAGCTGGGTCTGGCGAATGAGGAAAAGGCAGGTCTTCGCAAACAGAATAAAGAATTGATTGCGAGGCTTGAGTCTATTGAAGAATCCAACAGGGAGAACTCTAAAAATCTGATAGATACCATCAATGATCTCAAAGATACCATCGAAAAGCAGTCAACCACGGTTGAACATTACAGGAAAGAAATGGAACTTATGAGAAAGCAGCTTGAAGCAAAGGATGAGGTGAACAGGATGCTGGCAAACGAGATCTCCAATCTCAGACTTCAGCTTGAGGACAGCAGGAAACACCGTTTCGGCCGTACTTCCGAGCAAAGAAGGCTGTTGAACAACCGTAATCTCGACAAGTCCGCTCTGGAACAATCCGAGTATGACGGTTCTGACAGGAAGGATGATAATAATAAGACCGATGATAACGAAACCGGCAGCAATACCTCTTCCGGCAACATACCTGCCCAGAACAGCAAACCTTCAAGGAGAAAGGAAACCGCACCACGTGCCGGGAAAACAAAATTGAAAGTTGACAAGGTGGTAGTACATGAAGTGGACGAGTATTACACGCTTCCAGAAGGGGGACGGTTTATGAACCGCAACGGTATGCCTGATGTGTGGGAATACAGGGTCATAGAACATGTAAGGGCTTATAACGTGGAGCATGTTTACAAGGTGGCAAGGGTAAAGCTTGCGGACGGCACTTTCACAAGCACCATGGAACATCCGCTGAAAAACCTTGGAGGTATCTTCTCTCCTGAACTGCTTGCCCGTCTGCTTTGTCTGAAATATGACTTCAGCATGCCTGAGAACAGACAGATAAGACTGCTTGCAAGAGAGGGTATCCACATAAGCAATACCACGCTGAACAGCTATATCCATAACGGAATCGCCAAACTAAGGGAGTTCATGGAAGATGTCTTCAAGGAGTTTGTACAGAGAGCTAATTACCTTATGGTTGATGAGACTACTGAGCTTGTTGGAGTGGAAACAAAGGAAGGTAAGGCTTACAGGAGAAAGTACTTATGGGCTTTCTTTGCCAAGCATATTAAGATGGTCTATTATCACTATAATAACGGCAGCAGGTCGTCCGATGCGGCAAAATCATTCCTGGAATATTTTATGGGAACCATATCCACTGACGGATATACGGTTTACAGGATGTTTGACGGAGACGACTCAAAGGTGCTTCATATAGGATGCTGGACGCATTGTAGAAGGTTGTGGGTTGATGCCCTGCCTTCAGACAGAACAGCGATGGACATAATAGATCCTATCGGTGAGATGTTCAGAAATGAAGACCTGTTCCGTATGATGAAACTCAGCGGTGAGCAGATTAAGGAAAGAAGGCTTAAGCTAACAGGACCGATTCTTGAACGTATCCATCATAAGGTGGTCATTATGATGCAGGATGCGAAGATTATGGCTAACGAACTGATGAGAAAGGCCGTGAACTATACGATAAACCAGTGGAAATCCTTGAGAAATATCCTCAAGGACGGTTCAGCAGAAATCTCGAACAACCTCTGTGAGCAAAGGATGAAACCTGTAAAGCTGCTGCTCAAGAACTGTATGAACGTTGGCAGTGAGGATGCGGCAGAAAACTCTGCATTCACCTTCTCTCTGATAGAAAGCTGTAAGTTGAACGGCATAGACCCTCAGAATTACCTGAAACACTTGTTTGAATGTATTCTTCATGGTAAGGACTGCGACAAGAAGGCTCTTCTGCCATGTTTCTATAAACCGGAATGTTAAAACAAAAATATTTTCTTACGGGCATTTTTATTTTATCGGCTGAAAGACAGCCGATAAAATTGGCGTGGCGGAAAATAGTATGGTTACAATAATAAACTTTCATTTTATTATTGTATTTAAGATCTTCCAGTGCAAAGAATAAAGAATTTCAGTGCATAAATTTATAATAGTTTATGCACTCGGGTAGTTGTCACCTTGTAACAGGACAATAGTCACCTTATAAAGAGATAAATGTCACCTTATAATATGATATTTGTCACTCTGTAAGATGATAACTTTCTTTGAAGGAAAGGAAAAGAAGAGAAAAGCACTAAAGATACAAAATTAATCTATGAAAAACAAGAGTGCAACAGGAAATTAGTATCAACCTGCCACACTAAATGCCATACTTTAAAGTGCCTACCTAATCTTATCAATGATTTAACAGAAAATATATCCATTATGCGAAAACAAATCTAAAACGATGTTGTTGATACCGAATCCATTTTGATTTCCTGTTTAAATCTTGACTATTATGAATGTACGGCTTATACATTCTTTCTATATGGCAGTTTTATTGGGATTTACCAATTCCTGCATATCCGATGATCTTTCCGATTGCCCCAGCCCTCAATATATAGTACAGGTATCTGTAAAAGATAAGAATTATAAGAATATTGGCGACTTTCCATAACTTGAATCTAAAGAAGAGAATGCACCGTTCCAACGTTTTGAAGGAACGATCTGTTATACTTTAAGTGAATCGACTACCCGTGCCCTTGTGAAAGAGTCTTCCGTGATGACAGTTTACGGTGAAGGCCAGACATACCCTATTATTCTTACCGATATTCCGGAGGGAGAATATATTCTGACTGTATGGGGAAATATGCCACCGGAGTATCCGGCAGGTATCTTGCACCAGGATACCAAAGAGCATACGGACATGTATATGACTACCCGTACACTCCGGCTTGACCGTTCCTATCAGACAACCGAACTTTCATTGGAACGAACCAAAGGTCTGTTCCTGTTACTTTGCTCCAACTTTCCGGCTACAGTGACAAGTGTAGGTCAAAGTATCAATCATCTTTATCAATCAGTAGATGCAAATTTCAATTATACAGGTAATACGAATGTAGAAAAACGTGTACCATTGCAGCCAACCATATCTACATGGCTTGCCCCCACTTCAGAAGGCCCCTCAAAAGTAAAGCTCATTTTTTATACGGATGACACAGGGGCAACTGCCCCCTTTCCGGAACTGCCGGAGATGGACCTCACCATGAAGCGCAACGAAATATCAGCTATCGCTGTAGATTATAAAAAAACAGATGGTGTATGTGAAGTCTGGATGTTCGTCCAAAAACAATGGGTCATGATTCATCGTCTGGATATACAATGATTATTCCCTTATTTTTTACTAAAACCTTTACGATTATGAAGAAATGGATGTTTTTTGTTGCAGCAAGCCTGTCTGTATTTGCTGCATGCTCTAATGAAGATGATCTGACTGTCCAACCCCAGCCGGAGGACGGTAGCGTTACTTTTGAACTTTCGGCCGTGAATAAACTTAGTGGTGGAATTTCCACCCGCACTCCGGTGTATAGCCAGGAAGCTTCCCAACATGTCACCCGGGTTAGCATTTATGCTTTCCAATTTGCTTCTGCCAGTTCCAGCTATCTGTATTATAAGACTTATACAGTGACAGACTGGAGTGATGGAACTACTTTTAAACACTTTGCCGTGCCTGATGGAAACAAGCTTCCGGGGGGAACCTATAAGTTTTTGGCAGTAGGACGCGATGCTTCAGACTTGTTCAGTATAGCTACGCCAACATCTACTACGACCTATGGTGATATGCTGGCTACGATTACGAGTACGGGACAGGAGTCTGAAATTTTTTCAGGCTCGGCAGATGCTACAGTTACCGATCAAGGTGCTCGCATAAGCATTGAAATGACCCGTAAAGTTGCCGGTATTCTCGGATATTTTAAAAATGTGCCACAACAGTTGAATAACAGTACAGTGCGATACTTACGCCTGGCGGTGAGCAATTCTAATCAACAAGTGAATCTGACTACCGGAACAGGTATTAATACGACTCCTGTCTCCTATAATATCATAAACCTTGGTTTGTCCGGGCAGGCTGTTTCCAATGGTGTATTTGCAGGGAATGATCTTTCATCGCAGGGAGTCGTAAAAGTTGCCAACTCACAGTTGGGCGGTGCTTTCTATATGCCGGTTAGTGGAGTAACCATGGTTCTTGGACTCTATGACACTTCGAATACGGCTATCAAGGAATGGACTGTGAAAGATAATACCAGCAATGCTACCACTTTTGACATTTTGGCTAATCACTTCTATTCTTTAGGAACCAAAGGAGCTGCCGGCAGCACGAATGGCGGTACTCCGGGTGACCCGGGCGATGATGATAATCCGATTGATTTATTAATTGACCAAAATATAGTAATTACAATCAGTCCGGCATGGTCATTGATTCATAACCTCATCATCCAGTAACAGAAACAGAATAGTAGATTTTGAGAATAACAGGTATGAAATTGACAAATCATATAATAGCCTTGTTAACGGGAATAGGAATGATTCTCCTGGGTGGATGTTCCACGGAAGAGAATCGGGACCTACTCCCGGATGAAAGCATCGTTCCTGTACATTTGGCTATCAGCGGAAATAGCAGTTATACCCGTGCACCGGGTGATGCTGCCCTTTCAGTGAACAGGATACTGATTTTGCCTTTCCGTAAAACGAATGAAGCATTGACGGATGATCCTGCCAATTTCGTACCTGAATACAGTTCGGCACGTCAACTGAATGTTAGTTCGTTTCCAGCAGTTGCTACCATGCTGAACTTATCTGCTGCGTCCACTTATCAGCTGGTAATAATCGGTTATAACCAAAGCGATTATGATTTTGCGAATCAGAATAGCGCTACACGGAAGTTCAGTATTGCTTCTACCGTTACACCTGCCACACTGGCAAACTTGTATCTGCAGCCAGCCAATGCACCGATTGTGCCGGAATTATTTTCCTGTACCGGGACCGGCTATTTGAAAAACGCCATGGTAGGACAAAAATTCAAACCTTCGCAGGTGGATAATGTGCAGGGAACGCTTACGCGGTTAGCAAGTGCCCTAAGCTTGCAAGTGAATAACGTTCCGGGTTATGTAAACACTATGACTCTAATAGCCGAACAGCTTGTAACGGGTATCAGGATTACGGATGCCGCCCCCTTGGTATGGCAGACGGCCGATGATAGTGGAACAAAGACATTAGGAACGCAAATGCCTGTTTCGGGCAGTGTGAGTTTTAATCTTTATATGCTGCCGACTACCACAACCAGGAATACATTACTTTATTTGGATGTAGCGTATGGAACCGGCTTCAAGGAACGATATACAGTGAAGATTCCCGATCAGACAGGAGTCGTGTCAGGCAACCGCATTACGTTCGATTCCAATCATTGGGTAAAGATTACAGGAAATTATTCCTCTATTAACCTGGGATTTACCTTATCCGGTGACATCAACCTGGATGATAATGCATGGGATGATATTCAATAATAATGATAAAAGCCATGAAAACAGCTTATTTGGCAATAGTAGCTTTATTCTTTTCCTTTCTCTTTGCCGGTTGTGACAAGGAGGAGGACAATCTATCGGAACCATCTTCCGGAAATCAATCTTCGGAGGGAGCTACATCGGATATACCTGACGGATATTTTGAGGTTCTGTTTTCGCCAAAGGAATCTCCCGATACTCGCGCCGCAGTTTCCGGTTCAGATCTCCGGGTACGTAGCATCCGTTATGTCATCTATAAGGCTACCGGTGAGTTTGTGAAAGAAAAAGTAGTATTAAAACCTACTGATTCCGCTCCGGTATGGCCTTTAGCCGCCATGAGAGATACGCTTCCCAAAGGACAATATACCGCTGTGTTCCTTGCGAATATGGATAAAACACAATTTCCGATATCAGGAACAGGAGGAAGCACTTATTCGGATCTATTGACTAATTATCAGACTATGCGTGCCAATGCCCGTATCAATCTGCCCGGTTCGGAGTTCTCCGACACTTCTGAATTTTATTTTGCAAGTGTGAGTTTTTCGAATACGTCATCACAACCTTCTGTTTTGTTACAACGTATTATTACAATGCTTAATCTCCGCCGTGTGTTTGTGGACTCGCAAACGGCATTGAACTCGCTTACAAACAATATCGTAACTCAAATCGGTTATAAAAATATAATAAAGACTACGGTACAAGGAGTCCTTCCGGGTTTGCTGAAAACGGCTATGGATTTGGGAACACTAGGGAATGCGGTATATGCTGTGGTGGGAGGATTGGATGCTGCAGTCAATTTGGTGACCAATGCATTGGTTCAACCGGTAACTGATGCATTATATAATCAGTTGTTGCAACAATTAGTGAATGAAATAGGCCGGACTCTTTCCGGTAACGCCACACAGGATGGTGCTTTGGGAGCTTTGGGAAATTTGTTGAACCCCTGGCGTGGTAGTGATGCTGCCTATGCTTTGGTTACCATTAATAACTTTCCGAAAGCTATAGATTTAGATTTGAATGTGACGGACACTTATTCCGGCGATCATCGCTTCCGTTACAGCTTTCCCCCCACTCCCGGAACCACTAATAGTGAAAAAGATATTCTTATCAGAGGATTCCACGGTGTGTTTAACGTGCGGGAGATTCATGTAGCCAACCCCGGACTTATCTCCGGTTTACTGGTTGATGAAGTTATAGACGGCAGTCTGTTGCTGAATGGCGCACTGGTGAATATAACCGATCCTATTCAGGCCACAGTAGAGACTAACTATCGTTATCGGTCAGATTACTCTTTCGTCAGCCTGGGATTGAAATCATATACCCAACAAACAGATGGCAATCATTCGCTGACTCTTTCTGTGAAATTGTCTAATATAGCTAATTTAAATGGTATCTTGGAGGGGATTCCACTCCTGGGTCCTGTACTAAATATTACAATTAAAGGGTTAATAGGCAATGTAACGGTCAGTGTGCCTATCAATCTTCCTTTATTGGGGGCCGATAATCTTAGCTTATCCGGTAGTTGGAAAACGCCACCAGTGAAATATTAGAATATTATATGGTCTTTTACTCATAAGGAATACAAAATAAGTCAGGCTTTTAACAGATATTCATTCGAATATATTATCTTTGTTTCAGTTTAACTGACCTAATCCCCATGAGAACAAGAACCTTTATTCTACTATGCATAACATTCATTATACAGTTTGCAGGTGTCTTTCCCCTTCAAGCCGGGCATTATTATTACAAGCAAATCTCCCTGAAAGACGGACTGCCTTCTACCGTACGATGCATCCTGACGGATGAACAAGGTTTTGTATGGATTGGAACCCGTTCCGGACTGGGACGATATGACGGGCACGAACTCAAAAAGTATATTCATCAGGCAGACCATCCTCATTCTCTCCCTCACAACTTAATCAATCAGATAACAGAAGACAAACAAAATAACATCTGGATTCTGACAGATAAGGGAGTGGCATGTTACCAGCGACAAAGCGATGACTTCTTCATACCTACGGACGAAAAAGGAAATAACATCTTAGCCTACTCGACTTGCTTAATGAAAGACGGAGTTTTATTCGGTTCACAAAACAAAGTCTATTTCTATAACTACCAGAATTCCTCTCTCCGACTTTTACAGACATTTAATCAAGAACCCAATTTCAATATCACACTGCTAAGTTTGTGGAATGCACATACTCTTCTTTGTTGCAGTCGATGGCAGGGACTACTTCTTCTGGATTTAAATACGGGCAAACACAGTCCTCCTCCTTTTGACTGCGGAAAGGAAATCATGAATATGCTTATTGATTCACAAAACAGAATATGGATAGCCCCCTACAACGAAGGCATCAGATGTTTCACCCCTGACGGCAAACAATTGGCTTCGTATACCACACACAACTCGAATTTAAACAATAATGTTGTCTTGAGTCTTGCCGAACGGGAAGGGAAAATATGGATCGGAACGGACGGAGGAGGTATCAATATCCTCGAACCAGAAACGGGACGTTTCTCTTTATTGGAGCACGTACCGGGAAGCGACAACTACTCACTGCCTGCTAACTCTATTCTCTGTCTTTACAATGACCGGAACAACAATATATGGGCAGGAAGTATCCGTAACGGTCTTATCAGTATCCGGGAAGTTTCTATGAAAACTTACACGGATGTATTGCCGGGCAGTGATCGCGGATTAAGCAATAATACCGTACTAAGTCTCTACCAGGAAGCTGATGACCGCATCTGGATAGGTACGGACGGTGGAGGTCTCAATCTTTTTAATCCTCTTACGGAGAAATTCACCCACTTTCCTTCCACATGGGAAGACAAAGTTGCATCCATTTGCCCCTTTACCTCTGGCAATCTACTGCTTTCTATCTTCTCACAAGGTGTATTTGTATTCAATCCGTCAACGGGAAAGAAAACCCCTTTCATTATCATTGATTCCGAAACATCTACACGCCTCGGAAGCCGGGGAAAAACAGTAAACTTATTCCAAAATACGCCTCACAGCGTACTGTTACTGGGAGACCATGTCTACCAATACCACTTGAAAGAACAAACATTCAGTATTGCCACCGAACAACAAGGAGCAGACATTATCGGCGCTATTTTACCTGTAACAAATTATCAGAATTACACGTATCTGAACGATACCAAACATATCTTCAGGCTGGATAATCATACCAACCGCCTCGAAGTATTGTACCAATGCAGCGGAGACACTCTTCTTAATTCTGTTTCACGGGATGAATACGGAAACTTCTGGATAGGAAACAATTACGGATTGACGCACTATCATCCTGCCACCCAAGAACAGACTCCGATGCCGACCTCCCTCTTTGGGGAAGTCACCCAGATAGTATGCGACCAACAAGGAAAGGTATGGATAGGAACAGATAACATGCTTTTCGCCTGGCTAATCAAAGAAAAGAAATTCGTTCTATTCGGTGAATCTGACGGTGTCATTCAGAATGAGTATCTATCCAAACCTCGTTTATTAAGTTCGCAGGGAAATATTTATATGGGTGGCGTGAAAGGATTGTTGCATATTAACAGTAATTTGCCTTTAATCACTTCCGAATTCCCGCAATTACAACTTTCGGATGTGATTATCAACGGAGAATCCGTTAATGATAAACTAAGTGGTACTCCTGTGGGTATTTCCGCTCCTTGGAACAGTAACATAACCATTAGAATCATGTCGAAAGAAAAAGATATCTTCCGGCAGAAAGTATACAGATATCAGATAGAAGGACTGAACGATCAGCAAATCGAATCATATAACCCTGAATTGGCCATACGTTCACTTCCTCCGGGAAGTTATAAGATTATGGCTTCCTGTACGGCCAAAGATGGCAGCTGGATTCCCAGTCAGGAAGTATTGGAACTAACCATTCTCCCTCCCTGGTATCGGACATGGTGGTTTATTCTCTGTTGTGCTATTTTCATTGCCGCTATCATTGTTGAAACTTTCAGAAGAACCCTGAAACGTAAGGAAGAGAAGCTGAAATGGGCTATGAAGGAACATGAGCAACAGGTATATGAAGAAAAAGTACGTTTCCTTATTAATATCAGTCATGAGTTGCGCACACCTTTAACGCTCATACATGCGCCACTTAGCCGGATATTGAAATCGCTTTCTGCCGAAGATACACAATATTTGCCAATAAAGGCAATCTACCGTCAGTCGCAACGGATGAAGAACCTTATTAATATGGTACTCGATGTACGCAAGATGGAGGTTGGCGAAAGCAAATTGCAGATACAGCCGTATGCTCTCAATCAATGGATTGAACATGTATCCCAAGATTTCATCAGTGAAGGTGGAGCAAAGAACGTCCGCATCCGTTATCAGCTTGATCCACATATCGATACTGTAAGTTTTGATAAAGATAAGTGTGAGATTATTCTAAGCAATCTGCTTATCAATGCCTTGAAACACAGCCCGCAGGATGCAGAAATAATAATTATGTCGGAGTTGCTTTCCGAAGAAAATAGCGTACGTATCTCCATCATTGACCGGGGAAACGGATTGAAACAAGTAAATACACAGAAACTCTTCACCCGTTTCTATCAGGGTACAGGAGAACAGAGCGGCACAGGGATCGGACTGTCTTATTCCAAGATTCTGGTAGAACTACACGGAGGTTCCATTAGTGCGCAAGATAATCAGGATGCCGGTGCAACATTCTTCTTTGAACTGCCCTTGAGACAACAATCGGAAGAGATTATCTGCCATCCGAAAGCGTATCTGAACGAATTGATGAGTGACGATAATAAAGAGCAACAACCGGAGGAAGATAATTTCGACACGAGTCCTTACAGTGTTTTAGTAGTGGATGATAATCCGGACTTGACGGACTTCCTGAAAAAGTCACTGGGAGAATATTTCAAACGGGTAGTGATCGCTTCGGATGGTATGGAAGCCCTTCAACTGACCAAAAGCCATGTTCCGGACATTATCGTCAGTGACGTGATGATGCCGAGAATGAATGGATATGAACTTTGCAAAAATATAAAGGAAGATATTACGATCAGCCACATTCCTATCGTTCTGCTGACAGCAAGAGATGATAAACAAAGTCAGTTGAGTGGTTACAAGAACGGGGCAGACGCTTATCTGACCAAACCCTTTGAGATAGAAATGCTGATGGAAATCGTTCGTAACCGGTTAAAGAACCGTGAATCTATCAAGAAAAGATATTTGAATGCCGGATTAGTCCCTGCACCGGAAGAGAGTACCTTCAGCCTGGCAGATGAAACATTCCTGTTGAAATTGAATAAAATTATTCAGGAGAATCTGGATAACAGTAATCTGGATGTCACTCTTATTTGCAAAGAAATAGGAATGAGCCGGGCTTCCCTTTACAATAAGCTGAAAGCTCTAACCGACATGGGCGCCAATGATTACATTAATAAATTCCGGATGGAGAAAGCGATTACGTTAATCACTCATACGGATATGTCTTTCACGGAAATTACCGAAAAGATCGGATTTACTACTTCACGCTATTTCAGTACGGCTTTCAAACAATACACAGGAGAAACGCCGACCCAATACAAAGAAAGGCAGAAACGAGAAAGGAAAGAATGAGAATAAAAAAAGGTGAACATCATGCGGATAGGAAATATCCACGATGATGTTCACCATCCATTTTATCATTGCATCTCACTTAATTTCAGCCATTCACTTTCTTATAATCCTCCAGGAACTTCTTCAATCCCGAATCAGTCAGCGGATGATTGAGCAATCCTTTAATAGCACTCAGCGGACAAGTAGCAACATCGGCTCCTACTTCTACACATTCGATAATATGTTTCGTATTACGAATGGAAGCAGCCAATACCTGTGTTTTATAGTCATACGTACGATACATACGTACGATATCTCCCACAAGCCTTACTCCATCTTCACAAATATCGTCCAGGCGGCCGACAAAAGGTGAAACATAAGTAGCTCCGGCTTTAGCTGCCAGTAATGCCTGTCCTACTGAAAAGACTAATGTACAGTTCGTACGGATTCCCTTTTCCGTGAAATGTTTGATAGCTTTAATGCCATCGGCAATACAGGGAACTTTTACTACGATATGCGGATTGAGCGCAGCAAGTTCTTCGCCTTCACGAATCATTCCTTCATAATCGGTTGCTATCACCTCGGCACTTACATCTCCGTCAACAATCTTGCATATCTTGACGTAATGTTCACGCTGGTTCTGTGTTCCTTTAATGCCTTCTTTCGCCATCAGCGAAGGGTTGGTAGTTACACCGTCAAGCACTCCGAGGTCATAAGCCTCCTGAATCTGCTCCAGATTAGCTGTGTCAATAAAAAACTTCATACTCTTAATTTTTAATGGTTAACGATCTAATAGTCAAAGATAAGAATTTATTTCTATTCATCCCTGATTAAGCGATCGTAATTGACGGATCAAGATATACATCCTGAATGGTATTCAATAATTCGACTCCTTCGTTCATTGGTTTTTGGAACGCTTTACGTCCGCTAATCAATCCCATACCTCCGGCACGTTTGTTGACTACGGCTGTAATGACAGCATCACGCAAATCGGAAGAACCGTGAGATTCTCCACCGGAGTTAATCAAGCCTACACGTCCCATATAGCCGTTGGCTACCTGGTAACGGCAAAGGTCAATCGGATGTTCGGAAGCCAGTTCGGTATACATACGCTCGTCGATTTTTCCGAAACCAATGGCCTTGAAGCCACCATTATTAGTAGGAAGTTTCTGTTTCACAATGTCAGCTTTGATAGTGACTCCCAAGCGGTCGGCCTGGCCTGTCAGGTCGGCGGCAGCATGGTAATCGACTGCACCTTTCTTAAAATCATTGTTGCGCAGGTAACACCAGAGGATGGTTGCCATACCCAACTCATGAGCATATTCAAAAGCTTCGGCAATCTCTACCAGTTGACGGCGACTCTGTTCCGAGCCGAAATAAATAGTAGCTCCTACGGCCACTGCTCCCATGTTCCAGGCTTCTTTGACAGTGCCAAACAACACCTGGTCGAAGCTATTCGGGTAAGAGAGCAGTTCATTGTGGTTCAATTTCACAATGAAGGGTATCTTATGCGCATATTTACGTGCTACGGATCCAAGAATTCCAAACGTGGAAGCTACTCCGTTACAACCGCCTTCAATAGCCAGTTTCACAATATTTTCAGGATCGAAATAGATCGGATTGGGAGCAAATGATGCTCCGGCAGTATGTTCGATGTCCTGATCGACAGGAAGTATAGACACATAACCGGTATTTGCCAGCCGTCCATGTCCCAACAGGGATTGCAGGTTGTTTAATACTCTTATGTTTCGATCCGAATCAATCCAGATTTTATCTATCGTATCGGGAGACGGAACATGAATTAATGATTTATTGATGGTTTCACAGGTATGTTCCAAATAATAACAGGCCTGATCTCTTAATAATTCAACTACTTTACTCATAACTTTACTTTTTAATATGTAACTATTTTATTTTTTCTTTCCCTGATTGGCAACTGCTTCCATTAGCTTTTTAATCTCTTCCGGATTTCCCAGGAAGTAGTCGCTGGATACATTCAGGTTTTCATCAAACTCAAATACGTAAGGCACAGCCGTAGGTAGATTCAGTTTGACAATATCTTCATCGGAGATGTTTTTTAGATGCTTGATGATGCCTCTCAAACTATTGCCATGAGCGACCACCAACAGCGTATGAGCTGTTTTCAGACTGGGGAATATATCACTTTCCCAATAAGGCATAATACGTTCAATGGTATCTTTCAACGATTCAGTGCGAGGTAATTCTGTATCGGGCACTTCATGATAACGGTAATCAAAATGCGGATTTCTCAAATCTTTTTCTGAAAGTGGATTAGGGGCTATATCATAACTACGGCGCCAGATGAGCACTTGTTCTTCACCATACTTCTCGGCAGTTTCGGCTTTATTCAATCCCTGTAAGTCACCATAATGTTTCTCATTCAGGCGCCAGTTCTTTTCTACAGGAATCCAGTCGAGATTCATTTTATCGAGTACACAATTCAACGTTTTCACTGCACGTTTTAAATAAGAGGTGTATGCTTTATCAAAATTAAAGCCATACTCTTTCAATGTTTCTCCGGCTTTTTCGGCTTCGGCAACTCCTTTTTCAGTCAGGTCTACGTCGGTCCAGCCGGTGAAACGATTCTCTTTGTTCCATGCACTTTCTCCATGACGGAGCAATACTATCTTTTTCATTGCTAAAAATCTCCTTTCTTCTTTTTATATATACAACAGATTGTTTCTTCACAAAGTTCACCAGAAAACAAATAGTTGTCAATACCCAGAAATAATGATTCTTTTAGTTGAGAAGTAATGTACGGTAATTAGGCATATAAAAAAATTACCCTCCTCTAACTCAAAACTTGCATGTATTGATCGATTATGAATCAAAACAAGTTTATCGTTAGAGAAGAGTAAGCCTGTTAGAGAGAGAGTTTATATATACAAGAAAATTTATTCTGCTCTTCTATTGTTCGTTTTCCTCTAAGTTATTTATCGGAAGCCTGCGTATCAGCATCTTTTCCATAATATCCTTCTTTTATTTTCTGAACGTTGCGCAGCAATGCCGCATAATGCCGGTAATTGAGATCTCCCTCCTTAGAAGCATCAAGTTGCTCTTTTACCGACTCTTCAATCTTATCTAAATGCTGTTCTACAAAAAGCTGAATATCAGAACGGCTGATTGCCAGATTTGCATTGGCACCATCTTTGCTACTAGGTTTAATCATGCCTTCGACAAACCCCAGATAAGTCCGGTGCAACTGACGGCGGAAATTATTCTCCAGTTCATTGGGATCATTCAACGGTTTCCATATTGCAGTAAATACATCGTTCAAATAATCATCGAGTGCATACGATTCCGAAGAACACAATGAGGTTGAGTAAATATTATACAACATTCCCGGTGCAAGTAGCAAAGCTACAACAGAGCTTTGGCGGTCACGAATCTCATCCACCGGTTTGACTCCGGTACAACTCACCACTTCATCAGGGTAGAGCCAGAGTGGAGCTACAAACAAATTGCGTCCCAACCATTCAACAGCTTCTTTCTGCAAACTGCGTGGCAGATAATCATGCACTTTGAGATCCGGCAAATTATTGGTATAGCGTCCTCCTATGTTCTTCTGCACTTGCAGGGTATACTTCAGATGTTGGGCACGAACCGAATTATAAATGGTGGTTAAGTCAGTGTACTCTCCGTCAGGCTGTGCTGTCCAGGTCAGTATGTTTTCCATCACTCTTTTCAGGTTCTTTATACCGTATTCATTGGCTTTCATATTATTGTCGCCCAAGTCCTCACTCTGGCTACGGGGATCAAATCCCTTTCCTTCATCACCAACAAACCACAAGCGATGATCTCCCCGCAGTTTTTTGGTTACTTCGGCACGTAATACGTCTTTTTCTTTATAAGGATCCTTAAATTCCGGACGATAGCGATATCCCCATTGGATAGCCCATTTGTCATAAACACCGATACGAGGGAACAATCCTTTTTCGGAAATCCGATCTTCCGGTTGGGCTACATAATTAAACCGCGCATAATCCATGATTGATACCGTATGACCATTGGCTTCTACCCAAGCTTTATCACGCAGTTTCTCTACCGGAGTAGCCGAACTGGCTGCCATATTGTGCCGTAAGCCGATACTATGCCCCACTTCATGTGAAGAGACAAACTGAATCAGACTGCCCATTAATTTGTCGTCAAAAGTCATCGTGCGTGCGCGCTTATCCAGTGGCCCGCACTGCACCATATACCACTTTTTGAGTAAGTTCATTACGTTGTGATACCAACAAATATGACTTTCCATAATTTCTCCACTACGCGGATCGACAATACGCGGACCGTAAGCATTCTCCGTTTCGGAGGGTAGATAACGTATCACACTATAACGCGCATCGTCCAAACTCATATTGGGATCGTTCGGCCATTCTTTAGCTATTATAGCGTTCTTGAATCCGGCAGCTTCAAATGCTGTATTCCAGTCTTCGACACCTGCTTTAAGATAAGGTATCCACTTCTTCGGTGTTGCCGGATCAATGTAGTAGATAATGGGATTTTTCGGTTCGGAGAGTTGTCCCCGACGGTAACGTTCCGGATCTTTCGGTTCCAACCGATAGCGCTGGATGATGGCTCCACGATCGGTAGTCTGCTGGTCGTCCGAAAATTCGGTCAACGAGTTTTGGAAAAATCCCACCCGGTCATCGGCAAACCGTGGCTGCATCGGTTCTTTGGGTAACATCACGATGCTTGTATTCAGTTTCAC
The DNA here is from genome assembly GCF_002632415.2 of Bacteroides celer. Classification (NCBI taxonomy): domain Bacteria; kingdom Pseudomonadati; phylum Bacteroidota; class Bacteroidia; order Bacteroidales; family Bacteroidaceae; genus Bacteroides; species Bacteroides celer. The sequence continues at coordinate 4,161,987 of NZ_CP178209.1, forward strand.
AGTCACCGAACCAGTCTGTGCAGCCGGTAGTCTACCAGCACTAATACTATAAGTACGCAAAGTCACTGCCTCCACGTTGATAGGATAGGTTTTTATCGTATCCATAAATGTGCGGTCCTGGGCTAAAGTACCGATGCCAAGAATGGAACGGTCGCTTGAGGTAAAGCCACACAATTTATTATCACCTAAAAAGAGTTTTGATACATCAATGAGCTGTGCCTGAGTCTCCGGATTTCTACCGATTACATCAAACTTATAGATTACAGGATCTACAGTCGATTGTTTCAATGCCTCGGCAATGTTATCACCCGGACGGGCAAACTGTGATTGCACATATTCGCGTAAAAAGAGAGTCTTATCATCATGCTGTTCCCAATAAACAACACTCCGGTTCACCTCTTCTCCGCTAAGCATTTTGAAACCCTGTGGCACTGCTTTAAACCGGGTCACAGCCAACAACAACCGTCCTAAAAGAGTATCCGGCACTTCAAAATACCAGTTATCTTTGATGTGGCGTACCGTAAACATACCCTCACATTCACTTCCTCCATCTTTCAACAGTTTTTCATAAGCCGTTACTTTCTTAACAGTGTCTTTCTTGACCGTATCTTCCTGTGCTACCAGTTTCTTCTTTCCACTTTCCAGAAGAGATATACCACTGGCACGAGCTCCCACACCTTGCAAGGACAGGAACGCCAACACAGCCATCATCAAAATCTTTCGCATAGTTTTCTCTTTATTTTTTTTATTCGTTAGTGTTCATTGTCAGGTTCGGATTTTTTTCACGGGCAGCCAACGGGAATGGAATGATATACAACCGGGAATCCGGCTTCAACGTATATGTCTTTTTCTCGACATCCGTAGATACCAGCGGGAAAGTACGGGTGATTGTCTTTGCGTAATCAGCTTCCGTATTGTATCGTTTCAAATCCCAGAAGCGACTAAATCCGGAGATTAACTCCTTACGGCGCTCATCAATGACTGCCTGCACCATCGCACGTTCGGTAGCAGGTTCCGGCAATACAGCTTCGGCTCCCTTGATTCGTTTTTCACGCAACTGATTCAATGTTTGGACAGCTCCCGGTATATCTTTCAGCCGTGCTTTCGCTTCTGCCAGAATCAGGTAAACTTCGGCAGTACGCATTCCCACAGACATAGGCTGAAACTTAGAATAAGTAATCGAAGTATTCCACAAAGCAGCTCCTGAACCTTCGTCAAAGTAGTATATACTGTTGTCACTCGTTTTAAAGAATTGGTTCAAACGTTCATCATTCTGCCCGAAAAGTTGTACCATCTCCGGGCTAAGCATACCATAACAAAAGGCCAAAACTTCAGTAGGACCACCCATATAAGCATAGTTCAGCACTTCCGGGTTACCGCCTTTGGCATAAGTAGTAACCTTAGTCGGACCTCCTTTAGCTCCCAAATCAATATAATCAATCAGGGTATTATTCAACTTCAATGATTCTTCGGCAGCTTCTTTCGCTTTTTTCCAATCTCGATGGAACAGATAAACACGGGCAGCCAACGCATATCCAAAAGCTTTTGACGGATGATATACATTCACCGGCTCTTCCTGTAAATAAGGAAGCGCTTCTTCTATATCCTTAATAATAAAATCGTATACTTGAGCAACCGTAGATTTGGTTGGAGTAGCCTCCAAATCATATTTATCAATGATAGCAACTCCACCGTCAGTGGCTGCAGTTTCCGGATTATATGCTTTCGCAAATGTATTTATCAGAATAAAGTGATCCCAGGCACGCATGATCTTTGCTTCCGCTTTTGCCAATTCCTTAACATCTTTATCACCCAGACTAGCATCAACCAATGAAATTACGATATTTGACCGTAGGATATATGTATAACAATTTTCATATAAATTGTTATCACTTAGCTCTTTCCGGTTAGCTGCCTCATTAAAAGTCATGTTAATACCATCCCATGAAATAAATTCATTACCTATGATATTCGATTCTTTCGACCAGACATTATCGCTCAACAAGGCAAAAGCTGCCGGATGGTAGGCCCGGTTGGGCAGGGCTATCAATTCATAATAAGTATCAGTAGAATCCACCGTTTTCTTGCCTGTAGGAGTAATATCCACATAGTTTTCACAGGCTGCAAAACCCAATATGAGAATAACTGGCAATATATAAAGTAATTTACGCATATCTTATATCTTTTAAATGGTTAGAAACTTGTTGATAATCCGATGGAGTAAGTCTTGGGAGAAGCGATGCCACGTGTACCGTCATTCATTCCATAGCTTTCCGGATCAATATCACTTCCTGCCTTACACCAGGTAAACAGATTATTTACCTGCACTTTCACTTTCAGAGAAGAGAGGCGGAGGTGTTGGCAAACCGTAAACGGTAAGTTATACCCTACACTCAAGCTACGCAATTTTACATAACCTGCATCTTTCACATTGATGTCACCGTATTGCCACCAATCTTGGAAAGTGCTGGCATAAGTTTTCACCTGTGCCGGTATATCGAGGTACATACGTACCTGTGCATTCGAATCATCCGCAGTCCAACGGTTGGCAATTCCTTTCAAGGTTTGAGTACCTAACTGGTCATCCATTTTTAATACACTGTTACGCAGCTTATTACCACCAGCATACACAAAGAATGCATTCAAATCAAAATTCTTATAGTTGAATCTTAACCCCACTGACCCGCTGAATTTCGGAGTCAGCGAACCAAGGTTCACCAAGTCATCAGTACCTTTGAGCGAAGAACCAGAAGTGATACTGGCTACCGTGCCGTCTTCATTAAATTTCACCAGATCATTTCCATCTTTGTCCACTGCTACCGGATATCCATTCTCCATACGATCTATACGGTAAGCCCATAACGTATTATAACTAGTACCTTCCATAAAATAGTTCAGCGGACTCTTTATAAAGAGGCTCGCATTGTCGGATTCACTATGATCCACCTTCAACATTTTGTTCTTATTATGGTCAAAGTTAAAATCTACAGCGAAGTTCCAGTCTTTCTTACGTATGATATTGGCTGAAAGGGAAAGCTCTACACCACGATTACGCATCTCACCATTATTTACTACACGTGAGCCAGCTCCTAAAGTCGGATCCATATATCGGCGTACCAACAAATCAGATGAGTGACGATTATAATACTCCAGAGTACCACTTATCAGATTCTTGAAAAGACGGAAATCTAATCCTATATTGTAAGTAGCCGTTTTCTCCCAGCGAAGCTTCGGATTCGGCAGATCATCATCCTCGTAAGTCAGATAAGTCGTTTTGATGGGATTGCTCTGTGTTTTTTTCTTTACAACAAAATAGGTAGTCGAAGCTTGATCTACATTACCGTTAATACCGTACGTCATACGTAGTTTAAGGTAATCCAGCCAGGAAATCTCTTTCATGAATGATTCTTCCGACAGAATCCAAGACGCACCGACTGACCACAAAGGATGGCGCTGATTACGTATATCGAGCCCGAACAAATCGGCTTGATCCCAACGAATACTTCCGGAAAGATTATAACGTGACAGATAAGAGTATCCTGCATTTGCATAAAAAGACGCATAACGATGGCGTGACTCGTGCAAAGTAGCAGACAGCCCCGATAAAGTAATCGTTCTGTCAGAAAGAGCACTGGTTCCTACACCGTCACGATAGGCTTGCCAATTCATAAAATCAGAAGTTAATGTTTGCGGATCGTAGCCATACAACAATTGGCGGGCAGGTGTCGGAATCTTATTTTCACGAAATTCCAGACCGGCAATGGCAGTTACTGCATGGTCCTTCCAAGTTTTATCAAAGTCTATTTGGTTTCGTACCGTGTAACGCTTACTTTCAACTTCTGTCTGAGAAAAACGTCCCCCTTGCGGCAATTGTGCTTTTCCATTTGTATCAACCATACTGTTATGTAGCATACGCATTGCATAAGTATTTTCCGACTCAAATAGTTCACTCTTACCTTTATTCCATTCATATTGATACATGAAGTTGTATTTGAACATTTTCAGGAAACGAGCCTGTAAACTTACAAACGGACGAATACTAACATCATGTGACTTTGTTATGCTTTCCTCCAATGCATCAAGTACATTGAAACCAAACGTTCTATAAGGTGAGACACCTTCAGCTTTTCTTACAACACTCCCATTATAGGAAGGATATGCACCTACATTCACATAAGGAGAAGTATAATGGTTACCGTCGGCATCCAATATCCGCTCATATCGTTGTTGCAGGGTATAGCTGGTATAACTGCTATTCGGAGTATGACTACGTCCCATACGTACGTCCACTCCGGCATTCAGATTCAACCAGTTTGTGACCGCATAATTCGATTTATAGTACAAAGAAATTTTATTGCTTTTACCGCTAATAACGCGCTGACTATCCTTTTCATAATTGAAAGAAAGGAAATGATTGCTATTTCCGGCTTTCTGTGATACAGTTACATTATAGCGCTGGGTTATAGCCGTACGCCAAGCATTATCACGATATTCCTTATAATAATCATTATTACGCCATTGTCCCAACGTAGCATTTACTTCACTACTGGTAATATCTCCATTGGCCTGATCCAGATAGAGTTGGAACAAGGGATTATAATAATTGTACTGAAAAGAAGATAAAAAATTCGCCGCACTTCCTTTTTCCGCTACATTAGCATCAAAAACAGCTGTTTGATAATCAATAATATCACTTGTTGAAGCTAAGTTCAAGCTCTTGAAACTTGGTTTGGTAGTGATAAACCAGTCTGCATTAATACTCACGTGCGCACCTTCTTTCTGAGCTTGTTTCGTGGTCACTACAATAACACCATTGGCTGCCAAAGCACCATAAATACTAGCAGCGGCAGCATCTTTCAAGACTGTGATACTTTCCACATTATAAGGATTTATCTCGCTCAAGCTTAAATTGGTTGGCATATCGTCCACAACGATCAGCGGATTTGTTCCTACGTCATCCGAGAACGTACCTACTCCACGAAGAATAGGACTCATATCACCCGTATTCGGATTAATATTCATACGCAAACCTGCTATCTGCCCTTCCAGAGATGAGGCCAGGTCACTGTGCATCTGTCTGTTCAGTTGTTCGGAATCAACGAAACCGAAAGCTGCAGTAGAACGTTCACGACTAATACGCTGATAGCCCGTCACCACAACATCTCCCAATTGTTGCTTGTCCTCATGCATTATCACCCGGACATTGTTACGGTCTTTAACAGAAACCTTTTCCGACTGCATACCGACGAAAGACACTTCCAATGTATGTACATCCACCGGAACTTTACAAGTAAAGTTTCCCTCTGCATCTGCAATAGCACCAAAAGGACTATTGAGCACTTTGATATTTGCTCCCGGCAAAGGATTACCACCCTCATCCACTACCTGTCCCCCAACATTTCTGAACTTACCTGAAGCAGTTGTCGAGGTAGCTTTCACTTTACGGACAGTGATGAAATTTTGTTTCACATCATACTCAAAAGGCTTTCCTTCCAGCATCTTCTGAAGTGCTGCAAAAGGAGACATCTGATATATACTCACAGTTACACGATAGGGTGCAACGTCTTCACTGGGAAAATTCACCTTATAACCAGATACATTGCTGAACTGTTTCAAGGCCGAACCGAGCGGTTCGTTTTTCATCTCTAAAGAAATCTGCCTGTTTTCTGCATTCTGCGCCCATCCTTGCAAGGCTGTTGCTGTAAACACCAGCAATAGAAAGGCAGTTCTCATCCACACAAGCTTTTTTTTAGTTCTTTTTTCTAATAATGTAATTTGTTGCTTTTTCATAAGAGTTGTATTTGTATAGTTAAATCTGCTTGATTGTAATGGTCCCGTCCTGATAGTCCACCTGCACTTTCTCCAACTTATTCAGCAGTTCCAATGCTTCATCCAAATGGGTATTTTTATTAGCCCAGAAGTTCAACCTGATATGGTACAGTTCGCACCGCTCAAAATCGATATTCACATTATACCATCTTCCCAAAGCACCCATGATTTCTTCCAACGGCACATCCTCAAAGTAGAACATTCCCTCTGTCCAGGCTGTATATGTAGCGATATTCACTTCTGATACTTTTTCCTCTCCGGTTTCCGTATAGGTCAAATCCTGTCCCGGACGTAATGTTACCGACTTATTGTTAACTGTGTTTGTGACCTGCACCTTACCATTCACCAAAGTTACATGACGATCTTCAACACTATAGGAACGCACGTTGAATTTAGTTCCCAGCACCATGGTATTCATGCCATTAGCACATACAATAAACGGATGTTCGGCATCTTTTGCCACTTCAAAGCAAGCCTCCCCTTCTAGTTCCACACGTCGTTCTTTTCCATGAAATGCCACAGGGTAGCGCAAACGACTTTCAGCATTGAGCCATACCTTAGTCCCATCAGCCAGTACCAGCAGAAAATCTTTTCCACGTGGTGTAGTCAAAGTCTGACAGCATACAGTGTCTGCCGAGACAGTTTTCCAGTCTTTCACATCCATCACACTGTCTGTCAATAACTGCTGTTCACTACGACCATCCATTTGTAGGACCACATGTTCATCATTGTTGTTCGCAGCAAAAAAACGTATCGGCTGTTCTGCAGGTAAAGAAGTGGAAGGAAGCAAAGAAGGAATCAGAAAAGCCAGTATCAAGACAGCTGCAACAGAAGAAGCAATTGCCAAGATACGCATTTTCTTTCTGTACTTGCGTTTCCGTTGCAGATTCTCACGTATCACAGCTTCCTTACAAGCCATTAATTCCAAGAAAAGTTCTTTATTTTCAGGTATACCTATCCACTGAAGAAATTCATCAGTTTCTCTTAATTGTGGATGTTGTATGGCACGAAGTGCATAATCTAATTTTTTATCTGAATGGTCTATCATAGTGTCAATAGTTTCATTAAACACGTAAAGGTTACTGAAACTGATGACACCCCGATAGGATTTTTTTTAAAAAAAGATGGTTAATTGTTTTCGGAGTATCTTTAAAGCTCTGGCAATGTGCGTTCTAACGGTATTATCACTAATACGTAACTTTTCACTGATTTCCGCACATTTCTTTTCATTTAAGAAGAATTCTTCCACTACGGTTCGCATTTGTGGAGCCATCTGGCGAATACTCTCCTGCATCCGGTTTATCTTGTCTTCATACTCACGGTATTCTTTCACAGTCCAGCCACTGTAAAGTTCTTCCAGATATCTTTCCGCATTTTTATGCACCACGTTCTGATGACGTATTTGGTCAATACAACGATTTCGCACCATGACGAAGAATAACGGCAGCAGATCCTCTTCCGTTGTCAACCGTTCGTTGCTCTCAAGCACCGAACAAAAGACATCGTTCACCACATCTTTTGCGCTTTCCTCATCATTCAGCAGATTATATGCATGAATATAGAGTTTTTGCCAATGTTCCCTGTATATAACAGTTATAGCATTTTGACTATTATTCATGTATTTATAGTTACTTTTTGCGTTTCATAGAGCGCAAAGATAACCAATTGGAGCAAAAAACACTCTATTTATTAAAAAAGATTATAATTCATATAAATACATTTGTTGTTATAGACATATTCTATTCCCATCGTCTGACTCTTAATATTTTGACACTATGTTTCTCTCCAGAAAGATACGATTCACAACTATATCCGGCCGTTTCCATTCATCTGGACGTTGATTTAATCTTCGCTTTATCTTTACGCGTACAGAATGCTTCGGTTACTTTTTTTACACGAAGATAATTTATTGATACTCTGCTCATATATGCCCATTTTCTTTGTAATACATACTTTCCTTGTGATACAATCATACTATCTTTTACTTTTTTAAGGTGGAATTCAACAAAAATGATTATTTTTACGAGCAAATTATTGTCTAACTACCTGATAATACAGACATACCTTGAAAATAAACGAACAAAACGAAAGCGAATTCCTACAAAAGCTTATGAACAAAGCGAATATAGGATGGTGGGAAGCTGACTTGAAAGCAGAGACTTACAAGTGTTCGGAACTTATCTCCCAACTACTCGGAATAGGAGAAGACGGGCTCATCAGTTTCGAAGATTTCAACAAGCGTATTCTAAAAGAAGATCAGGGATACGCAACTTTTCCGTCTTTTGACAAAGTACAACAGACTGTAGAAGAAATATACTTGTTTGATACTCCCAAAGGTCATGTATGGATTCGTAGCAAGGCATGCTTCCAGGAAACAGACGAAAATGGTAACACCAAAGTATATGGAATTGCCGAAACCCAAGAGGGAATTCATATAGCATCTGCACACCAGGCTCTACAAAATAGCGAGCGGATCCTTCATAATATATATAAGAATCTTCCGGTAGGCATCGAATTATATGATAAGGACGGTCAAATGGTCGACCTGAATAAAAAAGATATGGAAATGTTCCGTATTTCCAATAAAGAAGATATTTTGGGAGTCAACATTTTCGAGAATCCTATATTGCCGGAAGAGATAAAACAGAAAATAAAAGACAATGAGAACGCAGATTTTACATTCCGGTATGACTTTTCCAAAATCAACAAATATTATCAGCCTAACAGTACAACCGGTTTCATTGACTTAACAACCAAAGTCACCACTCTATACGATCACAATCACGAACCTATCAACTACCTCTTAATTAATGTAGACAAGACCGAAGATACAATTGCTTATAATAAGATTCAGGAATTCGAGAGTTTTTTCGACCTGGTAGGAGATTATGCCAAAGTAGGTTACGCGCACTTCGATGCTTTGAGTCGGGATGGGTATGCTTTGAGAAGCTGGTACAGGAATGTAGGTGAAGAAGAGGGTACCCCATTGCCGGAAATCATCGGCATTCATTCCCATTTCCATCCAGAAGATCGGGCTGTGATGATCGACTTCCTGGATAAAGTGATAAAAGGAGAAAGTTCCAAGCTATCCCGCGATGTCCGGATTCGCAGAGCAGATGGAAATTACACTTGGACACGGGTTAACGTATTAGTAAGGAATTACCAGCCCCAGGACAATATCATCGAAATGCTGTGTATCAACTTTGATATTACCGAACTGAAAGAGACAGAGCGGATGCTAATTGGCGCCAAAGAGAAAGCTGAAGAAGCCGACCGGCTAAAATCTGCTTTTCTTGCGAATATGAGTCATGAGATACGTACCCCGCTCAATGCGATAGTAGGCTTTTCCAGTTTGCTTGAGGAAGCGGAGGATGCAGAAGAAAAACATCTGTATGCAACGATTATTGACGAAAACAACAAGCTCTTGTTACAACTGATCTCGGATATTCTTGACTTGTCAAAGATTGAGGCAGGGACTTTCGACATTATCCCGGAACAAGTGGATGCACAACAACTTTGCAACGAACTGCTACAATCTATGCAGGTAAGGGCTACAGAGCAAGTAGAGATTCTCTTAGCACCGGAACTGCCCGAGCTTACTTTTACCAGCGACAAAAACAGGTTGTATCAGGTATTGCTGAATTTTGTAACGAATGCTCTGAAATTTACTTCCGAGGGCAGTATTGTTATTGATTACCGAATCAACGGAAATGAAGTCAGATTCTCGGTTCAAGATACGGGAATGGGCATCGAACCGGAAAAGCAGGAAGCTATCTTTACCCGATTCGTGAAATTGAATAATTTTATTGCCGGCACAGGGCTGGGACTCCCTATCTGTCAAAGTATCGTCACACAGTTAGGCGGCAAAATCGGAGTGGAATCTGAACCGGGGAAAGGTTCTTGTTTCTGGTTTACGCATCCGATTAACTAAAATCTAAATTCAAAATAAATATCAGAAAACAATGTTTACCGGTTTCTCTTTAAGAAAATACGATCTGTTATAGTGTTGGGAAGTTCCGATTCATAATGTGTCACCATAATCATCGTCTTATCTTTGCGTCGGCAGAAAGCCTCAATCACTTTCTTTACCCGTCGACGATTATAAGTATCCAAGCCATGAAGCGGTTCATCCAGAATCAGCAGTTCCGGGTCTTTGACGAAAGCTCTTGCCAACAAGGACAAACGTTGTTCTCCACTGGATAGTTGCAGGAATGGTTTATCTTTCAAATCTGCAATGCCAAATATATCCATCCACCACTCACAGATAGCCATCTGTTCCGGTTGAGGACGTTTATACAGACCGATACTGTCATGCAAACCACTGGCTACAATCTCAATAGCGGGCAGATTTTTAAGATAAGCACGGTGCATCTCCGGACTTACGTAACCAATATGTTTCTTGATTTCCCAAATACTTTCTCCCGTCCCTCTTTTCCGTCCGAAGAGACTGATGTCACAGGCATACGATTGCGGATTGTCTGCACAGACAAGGCTCAACAGAGTCGATTTCCCAGCACCGTTCTCACCACTCAACGCCCACTTCTCACCACGACGGACTGTCCAGTCCAGTTCTTTCAGAATAGTTCGGTCGCCATAACGGATACTGACCTTATTAAGTTTTACTACTTCCTCCGAATCGTAATTGTTGCCATCAGATGGCAAATCTATAATCCGTTGCTGCAAATCATCCAAAGAGGTAACCACATCTCTACTGCGGAAAGCTTCCAGATAGGCTTCACGTTCCATTTTAGGAAAGACCTCCATTTTGTCCACAGGAATGACATGAGTGATGAATGAAGGTATATCATCGAGCATGGAAAGTACCAGAATGATCTGTACGGACGACATTTTTGTCAGACGTTCGAGCAAAGAAAACAACAGTTCACGCGTAGGAGCATCCAGTCCGATAAACGGATTATCCATAATCAACACGCGGGGAGCAGTCAACAGGGTTTTGGTTAGCTGGAATTTACGTAATTCACCGCTGGAAAGGAGAATGATTTTCTTGTCGAGCAACGGTTCGATACGGAAGAGTTCAAACAGTTCGCGTTGTAGTTGCTCGTCCTTGATTTCTCCCAACATCTCACGAACATCGGGAGCTTCATCCTGATCGTGAGCATTCCAACGCTGCTGGTAGTAGTAATTGGCATCGGCAGCTCCATAGGTATCACGGAAAGCAATGTATTTCACATTATCATAAAGAGTCTGGGTGGCAGAGGGGGAAAAATCATATTGTACGGTTCCTTCACGCAATGGATATTTTCCGATCAGGGTATCTACAAAAAGACTTTTACCACCACCATTGGGACCTACAATAGCTATGTGTTCATTCGCTCCGATAGTTGCCGTGATGGGTTTGGCTAAACGCACAAGCGGGTTGCGTGCTACGCCCCCCGCCATGCAGAATGTATTTTGGTTCATATTCTTTTATTCTGTTTTATTATTGCCCGCAAAGGTAACAATTTTATCATAAAAGACGCCAAATTGCAAACATATTCTTATTCGTTCCGTAGAAGGAATATCTTTATTTACTTACTAAACCCATAAGGTGGACATTCAAAATTGGTAATATCCAATTTGTATTCCATCATATCTTTCAACTCGTGTATGGGACGTTCCAATTCGTAAGGTATCGGTTGTCTGCTGAATTGCTGGAAGTAAAGCAAACAAGCATCCCGCCACCAGACAGCATCCCGTGCCTGAATCTTCAGGCGGTGTTGCACATCACGAAATCGTTCGGAATCAATATACGGTTCCATCCTGTCCCACACTTTTTGAAAGTTTCTCACTTCGTTTACACCACGATCATACGCGTAGCACAGTTCTGCCCAAAGTGTACGTCCGCTCTTCATCTGATGATTCCAAGGGACATGGTGAAACCAAAGGAGCAGATTCTCCGGACAAGTATTCACATTGTCCAGTTGCTCGCATAATGGAGAATGGTATTGTCCGGTAGCATTACTTCCTGTACTGCTGCGGTTGAAACCTATTCCCATGTTGTCGGCACGGTGGTAATAAGGAGGCAGCCAATCCGGGCGAGCATCGGGAATATCACACCAGGGTTCCGGTCCGTAATGATGTCCCCATGCAAAGATATGATGCAAGCCGAGAGGCATCATGTAGTCTACTACTGCTTCTCTCGATTTCTGAAGCACTTGGGAGTTGAGAAGGGAGAGTTGAGCGTCGATCTGCTCTTTTTGAATGACTTCTCCTGCCGGAGTATCGGTTTGCGCACCGGTAACGGGAAGAAAAGTCTGTTTCAACCATTCTTCTCCTATCTGTTCGGAAGAGAGCGAATGTTTCCATGCCAATCGTCCGAAAGCATACCAGTTGGCTTGAGCAAAAGGATGTCCACACCAATTAGTATCATCACCGATGTTTGCCACTCCGGAAATAGCCGTGAGCGGATGAAAGAATAAAGAACCATCTGTCACACGGGCAACGGTAGAGCCTTTGCCTTGCAGATAAGTATCACTGTCTAAACACTCTTTCCACATAGGAGCAAGGAATGCAAGATGATTGGAAAAACCAAGATACTCTTGTGTGATTTGAAATTCGGGCATAACTGCCGTCTTTTTCATGGCTCCGAACAGCGGGCTGAATGGTTCACGGGGTTGGAAATCTATCGGACCGTTCTTGATCTGCACAATAACATTATCCCGAAATTTATCATCCAAAGGTTCAAATTCAAGATAGGCTTGTTTGGCACGGTCGCTGTCGGTAGGAGAATAAACGAAAGCGCGCCACATCACAATGCCATGATAGGACCTCAACACATCGGCAAGCATATTGGCTCCTTCGGCATGAGTCCGTCCGTAGTCACACGGACCGGGCTGCCCTTCGGAATTCGCTTTCACCAGAAAACCTCCGAAATCGGGAATCAGAGAATAAATCTCTTTGGCTTTCTGCTTCCACCAGTTTATCACTTCTTTATTCAACGGATCGGAAGTGGATAAACCGCCTAAAGCTGCGGGAGAAGAGAAATTGATAGAAAGATATATTTTCAAGCCATAAGGGCGGAAAACGTCGGCCAAGACTTTGACTTTCTGCAAATAATCATTAGATAGTATCTTAGGACTTGCATTGACATTGTTTATTACAGTGGCATTAATGCCGATAGAAGCATTGGCACGAGCGTAGGCTTCATAACGGGGGGAGACAACAGACGGAAGTTCGTCCCATTTCCAAAGTGAATGTCCGGCATATCCGCGTTCGATTGTACCATCCAAGTTATCCCAATGATTCAGGATACGAATTCGATAATCAGGTCGTTCGGAGATATTGAGGGATTGCAAAGCTGATTCCGGTAGTTGTCCGGTAGCTTGCAGACGGAGTAAATGATACGTTCCATAAAGTACTCCTTGTTCACCGGAAGAAGCTATCGTTATTTGATTGCCACCTTTGGAGGTCTGAATCGTATATCCCTCATTTCCAAGTGCACGAAGTTCTTTATTGTTCCGGACCTCCAAAGTAACCGGGATTCCTCCCTGCCAGAAGTTCTGTAATTCGGAAACCGCAATACGTAATGTAGGTGATTGTTTCTTGCTGGTAATTTCCGCTTTCGCTCCCGATGCATAACGAAGCCACAAGGCACTTCCATCTTCAGCCCAAATAGAAGAAAAGCAAAAAAACAAAGTGAATGTCAATGCAAATATATTTCTCATAGTACAAAGTATGTTATCACAATTAATTTACAGTATGATAGCATAAGTAAATTAAGCATTCATAGTTAATAATAACCGCCTCTACCTGAAAAATCCCTATTACCTAATATTCTGGTAAAAGTAGGTATGTTTTTCAAATAGAAGCGGTTGTTTTAATGTATTCTATTATTCATCTTTTCCCTCGATAGTAATGATTCGCCCGTCTGCATCATACTGAAGTTCACAGACTTTTAGGCTACGGAGCCAAGTCTTTCCCTCTGATGGTACACAATCGTGATGAAACAGATACCACTTACCTTTAAACTCTACAATAGCATGGTGAGTAGTCCATCCTACCACCGGAGTCAGAATGACTCCCTGATAAGTAAACGGACCATAAGGGTTATCACCTGTTGCATAGCAGAGCAAATGAGTGTCTCCCGTAGAATAGGAAAAATAGTATTTACCATTATATTTATGCATCCACGAAGCTTCGAAGAAACGGCGTTCCGTATTCCCTGCTGTCAATGGCTTACCGTCTTCATCCAGAATTACCACTGCACGGGGTTCTTCGGCAAACTCCATCATGTCTTCACTCAAACGAGCAACACGCGACGGGATTGCCTCCTCCTCTCCTTCCGGAAAAATGGCAGATTCCAAGGCTTTATTATTACGGTAACGTTGAAGTTGTCCACCCCACAATCCACCGAAATATATATAATAGTTACCATCTCCGTCATCCCATACAGCCGGATCGATGCTGTAACTTCCTTTCATCGGATTAGCTTCCGGTATAAAAGGACCATAAGGTTTATCACTCACAGCTACCCCGATACGAAATATATCATTCTGATCTTTCAATGGAAAATACATATAGTACTTACCATCTTTACAAACCACATCACAATCCCATAGTTGACGGCCCGCCCAAGGAATATCCTCTGTGGAAAGCACCACTCCATGATCTTTTATTTCACCGTTCATCACATCATCCATAGAATACACGTGATAATCTTTCATATTGAAATGATCGCCATTATCATTTTCAGCAATACCACTTTCCCAATCGTGCGAGGGATAAATATACAGTTTGCCATCAAATACATGTACGGCAGGGTCAGCCATATAATCACCGGGAACTAAATATCTTTTTTCTGTTTTCATGCTTTTTCGGTTTTTCTGTTAGAAACTTATTTTGTTTTTTCAGCCTCTTTGATAATCAGGCCGACTACCGGCTTCGGCTGATAATTGCGATCAAAAAGTAACGGATAATCCGTGCGGCCTCTCATCGGCCAGTCATTACGCCAAGAGTTCTGATCGGCTACTCCCCAAAGAGTAACCCTGGTGATGAGGTTATGATGTTTCAGGAACAGACGGAAAAAGTCATTCATTCTTTCAGTCCATGCTTTCGATACCTCTTCCGGTAATCCATCCGGATAAGGATTCATCTCTTTCTTATATTCAAAGGAAGCGGAAACTTCTGCACCTACATTGGGATTCGGTGATGGTATCACCGTCAAATCCAGTTCTGTTATCATTATCTTCACTCCTGTTCCGGCAAAGGCCAGCATACTCTTCTCAAATTCACTGATTTTCGGGTAGTCCATGCCGATGTGTCCTTGCATACCTATGGCATCAATACGGATTCCACGTTTTTTCAAATCGTTCACCATTTTCACGACGGCTTCTCTTCTCCCCGGTTGGGCCATTGAGTAGTCATTGTAGTAAAGTTCGGCATCCGGATCAGCCTCGTGTGCATATTGGAAAGCCAATGGGATATATTCTTCCCCCAGAATCTCATAAAACTTTGTCTTGCGATATGCTCCATTATCTTCAATCGCTTCATTTACTACATCCCAGCCTTTGATACGGCCTTTATAGCGTTTCACGATGGTAGTGATATGGTCTTTCATCCGTTTCTTCAGGACTTCCGGAGAAACATTATTCCCGTCCTTATCTACGCAAAACCAAGGAGCCAATTGTGAATGCCAAATCAGGCAGTGACCAATGATAGCCATTTGATTGCTCTCACCAAAACTGACAAATTCATCTGCCTGCGCAAAATTATACTTATTTTCTTTCGGATGAATGACAGAAGACTTCATGCAGTTTTCCGCCACGATGGAATTAAAATTCTTCTTTACAATTTCAACAGCTGCGACATCCTTACCGGAACTTTGATGTGTGTTCACTGACACGCCAATCAAAAACTTGTTTTTCAAAGCCTTTTTCAGCGAATTTCCATCTTTCGCAAAAACTTCTCCATAAGAAAAAGAAAACATCACTGTCAATAACAACAGAATTATTCGTTTGAGTTTCATACGTTATATTTTTGAGTAATAAACATTCTACTATCTTATCTATTCGCCTTTTTTACAGCGCGATTCTATCTCCTCATTTATATTGTCAATCACATTATCTTCCAATTCATATTTAGAAATAATGAACATAGCGATCAAAAGCAACAACGCCGGAATAACGGCTACGAGCCACAGTATTCCCTGTTCGGCAAAAGGTGATTGTGACACTTCATTTGTCTGGTCGAATCCGACAAAAGCCATAACAAGTCCCGGTACAACTCCTCCAAGAGCCATTCCCGCTTTATAGAAAATACCAGTCAAAGCATTGACTATACCCGAAATACGTTTACCATGAGTATATTCGCCATACGAAATTACTTCGGGAACCAAAGCCCACATATACCCTGTCGCAATAATGACTCCCGTCGATTTTATGAACTGCGCCACAAAGACCAACCATATCTGCGTTTTGAGTACCGGAACCACAGAAATAATATACAGCAATGCCATACCCAATATAGCGACTGAAAGGAATACATAAAACATTTGCTTTTTTCCAATGGCACGTTTAATGGCAGGTACCATCGGCATGAAAATGAATGCGGGTATCGAGCCCAAGGCCATGAAATAAGGTAACATCTCCGGTGCACGTACATTATAAATCATATAATATGAACCGGCAGAATTACCAATCGCCATCATTGCAAAAGCAGTAATGAAAAAGAACGCCAAAATACGCAAAGGTTTATTTCTACAAAATTCTACCCACAAGTCGGACACTTTTACTTTAGATGTCTCCTCCTGATCCATAACCACACGCTCCTTCGTCTGGCTAAAGCAGAACATCAATAACGCCAATCCGATAACAGCATAAATAGTCATCGTAATAAACCATGCGTTAGCAGATGCAGTAGTATTGATTTTACCATCGGGAGACAACACCTTCACCAGTATCGGAATACCGTATGCCACAGCCAAACCACCCAAATTGGCAAGAAACATACGCACTGACGTCAACACCGTGATTTCATTCGTATCGCGGGTAAGTGACGCATTCAGTGCTCCATAAGGCACATTAATCAATGTATAACACATGGATAATCCAACGTAAGTGAAATAGGCATAGAACAGTGAACCCGAAAAGCCGTTCCAAAAACAAAGAATAGCAAAACCAGTCAGCGGAATTCCTCCCCAAATAAGATATGAACGGTATTTACCTAGTTTAGGATTGTGTTTATCGACGAAAGCACCCACCAGAGGATCCCAAAGGACATCCACTATCCTGACAATAAGAAACATCACGGCTGCCACTTCCGGTTTAAGTCCATATACATTGGTATAAAAAATCAGCAGATACATACATACGGTCTGGTAAATAAGGTTTTGCGCCAAATCACCGGAACCGAATCCTATACGTTGAAGCCAAGAGAGTTTATAGAAACCTTTCGCTTCATTGGTCTTTATTGTATTCTCCATAAAATAGATAAATTGGTCATTTTCTGTTTTTCGTATTCATTTCTATCAAGATAGCTGCTGCCACTCGTTGCCCTAGCGTCTTTTTATCCAATGGATGAATATCATTCCATTCTCCTAAATCACTATTTTTAATCAGAGTAACATTTTTATTTGTATCGGCTACTTCCGCCTGCGCTTTCCGGAATTCCGCCCAGGCAGTGCGTCCTCCTTTATCTGTGGGTGAAAGGAAATCCGCCAGCTCAATGATATAGAAAGGCATATCCGACTTATTCCATCGTTGTCTCCAATCGCTAATCATAGCCGTCAACAAGTCTTTATACTCATTTCTGCGTGAGACATTCGATTCTCCCTGATACCAGATGACACCGGATACCGTATAGTTCAGCAAAGGAGCAATCATTGCATTATACAGTCCTGTGGGTTTATAATGAAAAGCCGTTTGTCCCGGAGCAGCGGGCATAGGAGCACCAAGATGATATTTCCAACTCCCCTCCAAATTGATCTCCGATTCTCCTTTTTCCGGCTGACCTTTTCCGAAAAGGATTTTATAAGGCTTTTCCTTTACAAATTGAGGACGACCGCCATAACTGAAAAGGCGTATGGTTATTGTATTTTTTCCGGCTTTCAACAATCCGGCAGGAATGGTGTAGATACGGGGAGGATACTGATAAGAGACAGTCCCCACAAATGTGCCATTTACATAGACCGAATCTGCATCTACGATGCATCCCAAACGAAGAGTCGCTTTCTCTCCCGCCTGTTGTGCAGACACCTGAAAGTCTTTACGGAACCAGTGGGAGCCATTGACGGTATTCAGTCCGTTTGTTGCCCAGCCGGAAGTAAACAAATCTGTTTCTGTCCAATTGCTATCATCATAATCGGCAGCATACCAAGGGGTAGCCTCATGCATCCCTTTATCTCCCTGAAACAACGCCACATTCCAGGCATGACTTTTCTTCCTCTCCTCTTTTTTCATCGACTCCATCAAATCGTCTGACTCATAGATACGCTTTTCATTCAAATAAAATGGAAAAGGCTTCAACCCTCCCTCACTGATCCACGCTTCTACCGGTGAACCTCCGACACTGGAATTTATGATTCCTACCGGAACCTTTGTCTTTTGATAGACATCTTTAGCGAAGAAATAGGCTAAAGCAGAGAAAGGCATCACATTTTCAGGAGTCATCGCTTGCCAGGAAATTCCCGGAATATCTGCCTGCGGAGCATGAAAATTATAGAGCAGAGGTGTTTTTATATAGCGTACCATCGGATAGTTACTGTCCGTAGATATTTCATCGCGAAAACGATCTGTAACCCGTGAAACAGGCAATTCCATATTCGACTGTCCCGAACATACCCAAACATCACCAATAAGAATATCCTTTAATTCGATATCATTAATGGCCATCGTATAAGGTCCGCCAGCTTTCAATATAGGCAAAGTCACTTTCCAGTTACCTTGTACATCAGCAACAGTCTTATATTTCTTTTTCAGGAAAGTTATATCAACGGTTTCATCAGGATCAGCCGTTCCCCAGATATTGACAGGTTCCCCACGCTGAAGTACCATTCCGTCGGAAACAAGAGTCGGAAGTTTAACCTTTGCTCCGCCCAACAAGGCGAAGCAAAGGAACACAACTACTAACCCTACCTTATAAAACCAATACTTATTCATTCTGTCTTTTCTTTTATATGTCTTTATTTCATGATAATTTAGCAAGAGAAGAAATCCATCGGGATTCCACTTTGCAAACTTAGGAAGTTTCTTCCCACTTACCCAGAAATTCTGATTCAAATCATTACTCGCTTGTTACATCATCGTTTACGTATGTTACAAAAACTTGTTGTAATGTTACATTCAAGCTGAAACCACCGATGAACAGGAGGAAAACGAAAGTTTTAGAAAGAGCGGATTACAGTAGTTATTGTTATTCATTCGATCCGCTCCAGGATGATAACAACTACTGTAACCCTCACTCTCCCCCTCTTTAATTATTATAAAATCATTTATTCCAAATCTCCGGTAAAGTCTTCGCTGACATCCTTACCAGCCAAACCATCGGCTACTCCCTTATAAGCATGTTTACGTGCATAATTAGCATCCCAAAGGTTCGGAGCGTCATTCGGTATCCAATTCACATGTTCTTTTTCATTGTCCGATACTCCCCAGATGGTAATACCATATTGTTTATCCACCGGAATATACTTCTTGTACATATCAATAACATACTGATACATTTCTGCCTGTTGTGCCAGATTTTCAGTAGTAGGCGACGAGGTGTTAACCTTAATATCCAACTCGGATACTTTAATCAACTTGCCGGTAGCACCCAGTTTCTGGAACATTTGAGCAATATTGTCTTTATTGGAATCAATAGCAATATGCATTTGTGTACCAATACCATCCACTATGGCCCCTTTGCTTTCGATGTATTCCACATATTTAATCAGACCGTCACACTTATTGAGGTTATATTCCAGATTATAATCATTGATGAATAGTTTATCATCCGGATTTCCATACTGACGGGCAAGTTTGAAAGCTTCTACTGCATAGTCTTTCGGAGTCAGGAAATAATCTTGCCAGTAGAATTCATCAGAAGCCAGATCAGTTTTGCCTTTACCAGTCTTAATGTCTGATGTTTTTCCGTCATCCATTGGTTCATTGACTACGTCCCATGCATGAACATAAGGTTTGCAATGGGTAACCATCTTTGAAATCCAGTCTTCCATAGCATCTCTGATAATCTCGGCTTTTTCTTCGTCGGTCTTCTCAATGATAGTAGGACCGGAAGCGCGAGTGACTGCACGTGTCTCCACCACTTTCTCCGACAATACGATATTATCTATATAATAATCGCCTGCACTAACTCCGAAATTGATACAGAATCGATTCATATCCTCTTTAGACACTGTAAATTCTTTCTTAAATTCTGTCCAAGTCGTACTCACATTTCCATCTACATAGCATTCACCTGCATAACTCGTTGAGTTCTGAATTTGAATTTGGAAAGTAGTTGAGACACTTGCTTTAATCATAGCAGAGAACTCATAGGTCTTGCCGACTTCCAAAGGAGTATCAAAGCCATATCCAGCCTGTGCCTTATATGCATTGCCCGCCCCTCCGTCAACAGAACTAGTCAGCTTCATCGAATATGAACTTCCATATCCTTCACCTTCTTCCGAAATCGCGGCTTTTCCACTACTCCAAGCTCCCCAAGGAGTAATAGCTTTGCTTTCAAAATCTCCGTTAGAAATCAGATTAACCACAGTAGGATCGGCATCTTTGTCTGTCACAACAATATTATCTACATAATAAGTCACATCCGGCAAATAACCAAATTCAAATGCAATCTGAAATGTAGTACTAACAAAATCATTCACTGTGATCTTCACCTGCTGCCATTGAGACGTTGTCTCAAAAGCTTCCGTCCAACTGCCACCTGTAGCATACCAGTCTTTATATGGATAATTATTTCCTAACCCAGCGAAAGTCAACCGGGCTTTACCAGCTTTATCCGAACGGACAAAAAATGAAATTTCATAATTATGCCCACTTACTGCTGAAATGTCAGGAGTATATAATTGCACAGAATGAGCAGCCGTTACAGAAGATCCTACTGTAAATTTCAATGCTTTGGAAGTAGTTGTCAGTCCTTCCCCTTCCACAATGGACATCGCATCACTTCCATTTTTACGATTCCAGCCATCAAAGGTTCCATCTTCAATGCCTGACAGATCCAACAAATTACTGCCCGCCGGTCCCGGAATAACTTCCGGTGCAATCAGACTATTCAGATAACTCGCATTCTGATTAGTGTGCCAAATCAGACAGTGTCCATAAATGCTTATACCCGCTTCTGTAGTCTTTGTAAACAATTGATCTACCTTATCAAATTTCAAATTCCCTTTAGAATCGACCATAGGACCGTGCTTCATGGCATATCCTATCGTCAGATCATTAAAGTTCTCATTCACAATGGTAGTCGTTGTCTCGTCACCAAGATATTCATCCATCCCCACTCCGATACCCAACTTAAAGTTGGGATCGGATAAATATTCTTTCAACGGCTTGTAACGGGAAATCTTTTCAGCCAACTGTAAAGGCAGTTCGGAAGAAGTAACCGCTCCATGTGTAGGGTCTTTATACCACTCCATCTTATTATCGTCACACGATGTCAATATCAGCACCGACAAGGCAACAAACGGAAGCATATTTCTGTATTTCATAATCTTTTCAATTTAAAGTCATTATTATTCTGCATCCTCTTCTTCGTCCGGGAAATCGGTATATTCCGGCTTCGTCAAAGGTACGACACGCCAGTTATCAATATAAATCTTCACGGAAGTTGCTTTGGATAGAAACTCTGTTTCTTTATCCGAGCTCGCACCTGTGATCTTATCCAATGTAATATCAGAGTTCTCAAAATAGAAACCGAAGTTGGCATAAGAAGCAGATGCACGGGTAGCGGCCACATCGGCAAAAGTGGTCCAAGCTCCGCTGGATGCTTTCGATTTGTAGAATTCACTAAACGGAACAGTTACAGTCTGCCAACCGGTTGTCTGGAAAGGAACAATCTTTCCGTCTACAAGCCACGGTACGTAATTATAACAGTCTCTCTCCCATTCTCCACCGTTGAATCCGTTCTGACCACAAATCTTCAGGAATCCGGATTCAGACCAAGGTTCGGGCACATAAATTTCAAACTGAATAGCACATTCGGCAACAGGAGTTTCAGCAGGGACACCCAGCGTCAACCAGTCAGGATCAGTGCCATTACCAGCTGTCCAAACTTCAGCACAACGATTCTTCGCTGCTGCCACCGGCAACTGTCTTTCTAATGGCAAACGACAGTAAGCACCTTGCGACACATTACCTTCACCAATCGAAGCAGATTCCAGTTCGGTTGTTTGAATCATACTTTCAGAATCGCCCCATGCCCCTTGTGCACCCACTCCGTCGAAGTTCAACAACAAGCCTTTCTTATAATTGAAATAGGCAGGAGAATAAGCACCACCATTCGAACCTTCTACGAAAATAGAACCGCCCTCTTCAGAAACTCCGGCAGGCATATCCACCATAAAATATTCACCGTCAAGATCAGAAATAATACCTTCTGTCACCACCACATTTCCGGGGAAAACGACTTTTGCTATTTCCGTCAATCCACTTCCGTAAACAATGATAGGTTCACCTATATTCGGCATACAGTTGGAGATTTTCGTTATAGACGGTGCAGCAGCACGAATCTGGAAATCATAAACGTATTCACCGCCATCTTTTACCAAACGAATTGTATTACGTACATTCTCGTCAGCTTCTGTAGTCGGAACTTTACTGTTCACACTAACCAAAAAAGATTTATTCGAAACAAAAACCGGATTAAAATAACAGTTATATCCATTAATATACACTTTCTTCAATCCGTTGAATCCTTCACCTTCAATTCGAATCAGTTGTCCCAAACGGGCAAAATCAACCAAACGGTCAGGAACATTCGACTTCGCGTCTTCCAGATAGATCCCTGTTATGTTCATCACAGAACTTCCGCCATTATCGTCATCGTCGTCACACGAAACAAATGAACAAGAGCAGATGAGCAGACTCACCAATAAGCCAAATGCTTTCATACTATTTTTATATATCAAGCTTTTCATTCGTATTCTCGTTTTTAGTTAAACAAATCGGTTATTCTGTCTTCCTTAAATGCATAAGGCATAGGATCCGCTTTCAACAAAGGATTTTGCACAGTCTCCGATTCCGGATAAGGAAGAAGGAATATACTGGAATCGACGTCACCTATGGCACGCTTCGTTTCATCCGAATCCTCGTCTCTCTTCAAAGTCTGTGTATCCGCATCCCATACTACAGGAATAGCAGTACCCCTATCCTGTCCGGTGATATAATTGAGTACTTCCTGTTGTTTATAATAAGCTCTACGTACCAAGTCATACCAATACTGTCCTTCCAGACAAAGTTCCAGTCTACGCTCACGACGAATATCTTCGTAAGTAATCGAATTTTGGGGTTCCAAACCGGCACGCTTGCGCACTTTGTTAAAGTATTCCATTGCATCGGCATCATCTGTTGAAGGATTATTTCCCAATATAGCTTCTGCATAAATCAGATATACTTCTGCCAGACGCAACATGTAAGTATTGATAGGAGTACTTCCGGAAGTGATCTTCGCATTATCTTTGCTAGAACCACAAACATATTTCTTACAATAAATTCCGGAAACAGTACCCGATGCTTTCTTCTCACAAGTATATCCTCCGTTTGCTTTCTGTATTTCAGGATAATGATCGCCATAAGCCATCCAAGTCGGCTGACGCCGTTTATCTCCTTTTTCATACTCCCAAATCACGTCCGGTTGTGCAAAAACATAACCGCCCCATGCACGGTCATTACCGGTAATAGCCGACTCACAAGCAAAATAGTCCTGTATCGTATTACATTCCCCATACGTACCATTACTAACCCATTGTAAAGCAAACAGTGTTTCCGAGTTGTTATTTTTATCAATCATAAACAAATCGGCATAATCAGTCATCAGTTCAAAATTTCTGTTTTCTATCACTTTTAAAGCCGCTTTCTTTGCCAAATCCAGATAGTCCTGATTACGGGTCGCACTATTAGGGTTACTACTATAACCGGCATACGTCAGATAAACACGCGACAACATGCCAAAGGCACTGTATTTATTGACACGTCCGGCAGCAGAAGAAACCTCCGGCAAATATTTTGCCGCAAATTCCAAGTCACGCATCGCAAATTCATAGACATCACTTACCGGGCTAGTATTGACAATTGGATTAGCCACCAGTTCATCCGTATCCTCATTTATAATAACATTTCCCCATAACATCGCCAGATAGGAATAAGCAACTCCACGCATGAACCGTGCTTCAGCAATATATGGGTTCTTCACTTCTTCGCTATTGGATGAGTTACCTTTGATCCCGTTAATAATCTTATTAGTTTGCTGTACTATATTGTATAATGAGCCCCAAGCCGAAACTAACGGCCCCGTCAATCCGGTTTCGGTCAAATCGGCAAAAGGATAGATATAATTAGAGGTTGTCGCACAAAGGTTGAATCCGCGTCCATCACCCAGTCCATAATAGAACTTATCGTTAAAGTCGAACCACACCTTATTGTACAAAGGAGCTGTTGCTGCCCGGAAATCATCTTCCGTTTGATAAAAGTTATCTCCTGCGATATTGGAGTTATCTTCAGAATCGAGGAAGTCACTGCATCCTGCAAACGCCAAAGCTACAGCCAACATGAAAGAGTATATATATTTACTTGTTTTCATATTTAGTCACTTTAAATGATTAAAAGGTTAAATTCAGACCGAATGTATAAATTCGCGGAGAAGGATAACGATAGTTATCAAAGCCTGTAAGCAAAGCGTCCTGATTGGCAGAACCTATTTCCGGGTCCATCCCTTTGTATTTTGTGAATGTATATACATTCTGCAGGTTACAATAAAGTTTCAGATTCTGAATACCAATCGGTGCCAACCATTTACGCGGGAACGTATAGCCGAAAGAGATAGACTGAATACGCAGGAAAGAACCATCTTCCACAAAGCGGTCACTGAAACGATAATTGGAATCATCTGTCCCTTTGGCAATAGCCATACGGCAAGCATAAGGGTCACCGCCTACAATCTGTATATTCCGATAATCATCCGGACCATTCGGATCAATCAAAGCCAGTTGTGCATAATCCAACGCCGATTTCAGGATATTATTATTGCCCCGTGGATTTTCAAGTTCACGACGCCCCCAGTTTACAACTTCATTTCCCACCGATCCGGTCAGGTTAATGCTCAAGTCGAAGCCTTTATAAGAGAAAGAGTTACCGAAGCCGAAAGTAAAGTCCGGTTCAGGATTACCGATATAAGTACGGTCCTGTTCATTGATAACACCGTCTTTGTTTACATCTTCAAAAATATAATCACCAATCCAGATACTATTCTTGGAAATCGACATACCTTCAGGCAATGCTACCGGCTTAATTGCTCCGGAAGCATCTTTATAGTAAAAGTCAGTAGCCTTTTCAAAGCGGCCAATCACTTTATAACCATAAAACTGTCCGATAGGGTTTCCTACTGATGTACGTGTCAGTACGGTTATTGTTTCGCCTGTCTGATTACTCTTATCTATCAGGCTGGTTGCCGTATCCAGCGATTTTACTTTATTACGGTTCATAGAGAATACCACGTTACTTCTCCATTGAAATCCGCCTTTATCAATATTCACTGTATTTAAAGTCAACTCAAGTCCTTTATTCTCCAAAGAACCCACATTCTTCCAGGGTGCGGAAGTAGAGCCCTGACCTGAAGTTCCCACGTAAGCAGGAAGAGGCACTTGCAACAACAAATCATTTGTTTTCTTATAATAAATATCGGCTATCAATTCAATCCTGTTCTGGAAAAGATTAATATCAAGTCCCAGATTACTTGAATAAGTAGACTCCCATTTCAATTCGGGATTCGGAGTATTGCCAGCCAGCAATCCTGTTCCCCAAACGGTAGCAACAGATGAATAAATGGCTTTATATGCATTATTAGGCACATTCTGATTACCTACAACACCCCATCCTAAACGCAATTTCAGATTATTAATAATATTGTTGTCTTTCAAAAAAGATTCATTGGAAACCTTCCAAGCCAAAGCAGCCGACGGGAACCATCCCCAACGATTATCTTTGTAGAATTTGGAAGAACCGTCGCGACGAAGAGTAAATGTCAACAGATATTTGTCATCGTATGAATAGAACAGACGGCCGAAATAAGATAAAATCGAACTTTCTCCACTATTACCATTATTCTTGGCTGTTGCGGCATCTCCCAATGTCAGGTCGGTTGCAGCATTGGACAAATATCCCATACGGCTTCCCATCAGATATTCCCATTTGCTCTCCTGCATTTCCTGGCCAATCATTGCATTCACATTGTGCACTCCAAAAGTTTTCATGTAATTCACGATATTTCTCCAACTCCAGAACTTATTATATGATTTGGAGAAAGTCCCCTGACGGTCCGTATTTTCAATCGCACCAAAAGTATATGAGGGATCAAATTTATAAGTATTAGTTACCCCATAATCGAAAGACAATTCCGTTTTAAACGTCAGTCCGTCAATGATAGTAGCTTCAGCATAGGTGTTTGCCCGAATACCCATTTTCTCGTTGCGGTTATCCTTAATCATGGCAAGACCCACCGGATTCGTTTGTACCCATTCGTCCGTATCCGGTCCGTCAAATGTGCCTTCAGCATTACGAACAGCCACACTCGGACTCTGCAATAAAGCAGTTCTAATCAACGACTCGTCAGATACAGTCAATTTCTGACGGGAATTACTAAACGCAAAGTTAATACCCATTTTTAAATAGCTCTTCACCTGGGCATCAAAACTACCTCGTAAGTTCAGACGCCTGAACCCTGAACCAACAGCAATACCATCCTGATTGAGGTAACCTGCTCCCAATGCATAGTTACTTTTATCAGTACCTCCGGTCACAGAAAGATTATGACTGGTCATCATAGCTTTAGAGAACATCTCATCCTGCCAGTCTGTACCCTCACCTAGTAAATCCGGACGAACAAAGTTATTATCCTTGTTCACTATTCCCCAATCATTTCCCGAATAGTCTTTTCCTGAACGAACATTCTTATGCTCCGCATATTCACGCAGATTCAGCATATCCAGTTTTTTAGGCATTTCCTGCCATCCTATATATCCGTCATAAGTTATTTGCGCCTCACCCTTCTGTCCACGTTTGGTAGTAATCATAATCACACCGTTTGCAGCTCGCGCACCATAAATAGCAGTGGCGGAAGCATCCTTTAATACGTCCATAGAGACGATGTCCGAAGGATTGATAGATGCCAGTGCATTATCACTTCCCGAACCTGTGGAACCGTCGATGATAACACCGTCAATGACAAAGATAGGTTCATTGGAGGCATTCAAAGAGTTGATACCACGAATACGGATGGAAGAACTACCACCGGGCATACCGCTATTAGCCTGTACCTGCACACCAGCAGCACGTCCTTGCAGTACCTGGTCAACGGAAGTCACTACAGATTTCTTAATGGCTTCATCGTTGACCGATACAACAGAACCGGTCAGGTCACTACGTTTCATCTGACCATATCCAACTACAACTACTTCGTCTAATACTTTTGCATCTTCTTTGAGGGTAATATCAAACTGCTTTTTCCCGGCTACAGGAATCGTTTGTGTCTGATATCCGATAAAAGAAATCTTCAAGCTACCTTTGGCTGATACATTCAACTTAAAATTACCATCCAAATCGGTAACTATACCATTGGTAGTGCCAGCTTCTACTACACTGGCTCCGATAATCGGTTCGCCCGATGCATCTTTGACCATCCCCGTCACGGAAACAGTCTGTGCCAATACCCATACAGGGAAGAGGCAGAAAAGAATGATAAGACCTAACGGTCGAAAATAATGATTTGTGCTTTCCATAAAATCATTTTTTTAATTAATAATGATAGTGGTTAATCCAAGTTATAGGTTTTTCTCTTCTTATTTATAATAAGGAATAGAGTAAGGAATTCATGTTTCCATAAGCAGTTATTATTTTAAGGTGTCCGACAATTCATTTTTTTTGTTAATGCAAATTTATGGATAATATATCAAGCATAGGTGGAGATTTTGTTTCAAGCAATTGACAGGCGGTTACATACACTTGCATGTACGTTACAAGCTATTGCACACCCGTTACATACCCCTCCCAGAAGCATCCCTAAAGGGTTTGCACGTAACATCAGTAAAAGGAAAAGTAACAAAGCTAATGCTATTTTAATTTAATATAGTATCTTTGTCTATATAAAAAGCACCAATAAACCCTGCTTATATTAATGAGTATGAAAGCACAAATCCTATTCCTTTTTTCCATATACTGTTTCCTGATAGGAAGCACTCCTGTTATGAAAGCACAGACCGGCAAATTCTATTCAACAGACAAAGAACTTTCCAACAGTCTGATCAATGCCGTATATCAGGACCGGAAAGGATTTATCTGGATAGCTACCGAAAACGGACTTAATAAATTCGACGGGACACGTTTCTCGATCTATCGACATAATGCTACGGATAGCACCAGTTTGAAAAACAACTATGTACGGACATTATTCGAAGACAGTCGCGGTAATTTCTGGATCGGATGCATCAATGGCTTACAGCGATATGACCGCGCCACAGACAACTTTCACGAATTATTCATCTCTCGGAAAGACGGACGAAAGAATCCTCATATCACTTCCATTATTGAACGCCGGAACGGAGATCTTTGGATAGCAACTTCCGGACAAGGCGCCATATCCCTAAAAAAGAACAGCAATCCCGCCTCCTTCCATATCGAAACCGAACTGACAGACCGGATAGGTAGTAACTACCTGAATGTCATTTTCGAAGATTCCCGGCAAAATTTATGGATTGCTACAGAAGAAAAAGGACTTTACCGTTATTCTCCGGAAAATAAAGAGCTTAAAAGCTATAAAGCACCTTATCATATAGCAGGTGATGACGTTTCTGCCATTTGTGAGGATGCACACGGACAAATTTTCGTAGGAACCTTGACAAAAGGTCTTTTCAGACTATCATCCCGGCAGGAAGGAAACTTCGAACCTGTCCTCTACCAAAACCGGATGAATTTGAATATCCGGACTCTCATCATTGATACCCGTGGAAAACTTATCATAGGAACAGACGGTGAAGGAGTAAAAGAATATCAGCCTCAACAAGATATTATTGTGGACAGTGAGATTAATGCGGGTCCCTTTGACTTCTCCAAATCCAAGGTTCACTCGTTAATCGAAGATAAAGATCACAATTTATGGCTGGGCATTTTTCAGAAAGGTTTGATACTAGTGCCCGGCATTTCAAATAAGTTCGACTACTACGGCTACAAATCAATACACAACAACACCATTGGTTCCAGCTGTGTTATGGCTATTCATACAGATGAACAAGCTACAATCTGGATAGGTACGGATAACGACGGATTATATGCCATAAACGATCAGGGAAAACAATTACGCCATTACACCCATCAGGCAGGTAATCCCCAATCTGTCCCCGGCACTATCCTATGTCTCTATGAAGATTCCAATCAGGAACTTTGGCTAGGATCTTACTTCGATGGTCTGGCACGGATGAACAAACAAACCGGAACATGTCAAGATGCCACCTCGCTTTTACAAGGAAATCTTAACGCAGGCAAGCCCAAAGTTTCCTGCATCATTGAAGACAAAAACAAGAATCTCTGGGTGGGTACTTATGGTTCGGGCTTATACAAAATCAATTTACCAACTCAACATGTCACCTATTACGAATCTACCCGCAACGAAAACGATGACTGGAGCATCAACCGACTTCCAAACGATTGGATCAGCTACCTACTGGAAGATAGAGAGGGAATGATATGGATCGGCACTTATAAAGGTCTGGCCGTACTCAATCCTCAAACGGACAATTTTATCAATTATAAAAAGCAAAACAATCTCCTCCCCGGGTATGTCGTTTACAGTTTATTGGAAAGTAGTAATGGAGAGATCTGGGCTGGTACTTCCGAAGGATTGGTCTGCCTGAATAAAGACAGACTAACACCTGTACTTTTCACTACTGCCGATGGACTCCCCAGTGATATTATTTGCGGCCTGGCTGAAGACGAGAAAAAAAATATATGGATCAGTACCCATCAGGGAATCTCCAAACTGAATCCTCCGGAAAAGAAGTTTATCAACTATTATGCAGGCGACGGTCTGCAAGGAAATGAGTTTACGCGCACTGCTGTATTTAAAGATAAACGCGGCAAGATATTTTTTGGAGGTACCAATGGAGTAACAGCTTTCTACCCCCAGGATATCACCGAAATCAAAAAAGAAATGAATGTATTGATTACCGGCTTTCACGTTGCTAACCGCCCTGTGAAAAAAGGGGATAAATCCGGCAACAATGTCATCACTGATACTGCTGTCATGGATACCGAGCAATTTACACTGGCATATAATGAAAATACATTCAGCATTGATTTTTCTGTTTTGGAATTCAGCAATCCCGACCGGATTAGTTATCAATATAAGATAAAAGAATTAGGCGATGAATGGATCAGTACGCAACCGGGAACAAACCGGGTGACTTATAGCAGTCTGAAACCGGGGAAATACACTTTCTCCGTACAGGCACGCGACCATAATAATTTCTCTAATATCCGCACAGTTACTATTGCCATCACTCCACCCTGGTACCAGACCTGGTGGGCAAAAGTAATCTGGGGATGTCTCGGAGCATTACTAATCTATGCTCTTACCATGTATATTCTGTCACGTATCCGCCACCGGCAAGAAGTGATGCGACAAAAACACATGGAACAGATTAACGAAGCCAAATTACAATTCTTCATTAATATCTCACATGAAATACGTACCCCGATGACTTTTATCATCAGCCCGTTAGAGAAACTGTTAGCCGAACATTCCGAGAAACAACCGGTTTATCTCATGATTTACCGGAATGCCCAACGTATTCTACGTCTGATCAATCAACTGATGGACATACGAAAACTGGACAAAGGACAAATGCATCTGAAATTCCGGGAAACAGACATCGTAGGATTTATCAATGACTTGATGCAAACATTCAATTATCAAGCGCAAAAAAAGAACATCACATTTACTTTCGAAAAAGAACTGGAAGGTGCTGATTCTCTGAAAGTATGGATTGATCTAAATAACTTTGACAAAGTATTGATGAATGTCCTTTCCAATGCTTTCAAATATACACATGAGGGAGGAAATATCGAAGTGTTATTGAAAACCGGTCACAACGATGCCTACCGGGGTGCTTTGAAAGATTATTTCGAGATAGATATCACCGATAACGGAATCGGTATTGACAAAAACAAAATAGAACAAATATTCGAACGTTTCTATCAGATTGACAACGACATGACACAATCTAATTTCGGTACAGGAATCGGACTGCATCTTTCACGGTCGTTAGTGGAACTGCACCACGGCATCATCAAAGCAGAAAACCGCGAAGACGGACAAGGAACCCGTTTCATCATCCGCCTGCCGTTAGGTAGTAATCACTTGAAAGCAGAAGAACTGGAAAATCCTGAAGAAACCGGAAGCGAACCAACAATCTCCCAACTTCCCAAAGATTCGATCTATGAAACGGAAGAAGAAAACAAAACTAACGAGTACAGGAAACCCAAAGCAAAAACACGTTATCGCGTCTTAATCGTAGAAGATGATGAAGAAATACGCCGCTACATACGTAGCGAACTGGATAGTGATTTCCGTATCTATGAATGTACAAATGGACGGGAAGGACTGGAAACCATTTTGAAGGAGAAACCCGATCTCGTCATCAGTGATGTTATGATGCCCGAAATGGATGGGATCACTCTCTGCCGGAAAATAAAACAGAATATCAATATCAATCATATACCGATTATATTATTAACCGCCAAATCGAAAGCCGAAGACCAAATCGAAGGGCTTGAAATTGGAGCAGATGCTTATATCGTAAAACCATTCAACACTGAATTATTACGAACTACTATCAGTAATCTGATAGCCAATCGGGAAAGACTGCGCGGCAAACTGGTAGGTGAACAACAAGTAGAAGAAAAAATAACAAAGATAGAAATGAAGTCCAATGATGAGATCTTGATGAGTAAAGTAATGAAAACCATCAATGACCATCTTGCCGACCCTACCCTTAATGTAGAGATGCTGGCAGCCAACGTTGGAATGAGCCGCGTACATATGCACCGCAAATTAAAGGAGTTGACTAATCAGTCAGCACGAGATTTCATTCGTTCTATCAGACTGAAACAAGCTGCCAATCTGCTACGTGAGAAGAATCTAAGCGTTTCGGAAGTTGCATACGCTACAGGCTTCTCCAACCTCTCTCATTTTTCCAATACATTCAGAGACTTTTACGGAATTTCACCGAGTGAATATAAAGAACAACAGATGTAACAAACAGAATTAGACTTGTTACAAACAAGAATCTAAATTAGAAAGAAAGCCGTTATTGATATGACAAATAATGACTAAAGCTACTTATACATAATCAATGCAGACTGTCCGGGAATAATTACTTCCGGTCCGATCTGCGTACCTAATCCACGCACATCTATCACACCATCTTTGCATACCACTGTATATTTACCAACAGGCACTTCCAAACGCGCAGGAGTCATACGGGAATTAAAAGCCACGATAATATCTTCCCAACTATCTCCGTTCGCATGATCCTTCAGGCGGAATGCAATCAGGTTTTGTCCTTCCACCGGAAGAAACTCCAGATGTTTCCGAACCCTTTCCGCATCTCCCATACGGAAAGCGGGATGGGACTTACGCAGATCTATGAGTCGCTTATAATACATGAAAACATCTCCGTTCGTCGTTTTACGTCGCCAATCGATAGCATTGACTGCATCCGGACTCTTATAACTATTATCCACCCCTTGTTTATCGCGCATCACTTCTTCTCCCGCATAGATAAAAGGAATACCTTGCGAAGTGAAGACTACCGTCTGCGCAAGCTTATCAAGCCGGACCAGTTGCTCGGGAGTAGCTCCCGGCATACTTGCTTTCAAGCGATCAACAAGACACAAACCGTCATGGCAGGAAACGTAGCTAATCATCTGGGTAGGCTGCTCCGCCCACGGTTTCTGACTGTAATTAACAGAATCACACCGTACTTGCGGATGCTCAATAGCACCCACAATACCGAATTTAACACTCATTTCTGCTCCCGGAACTCCGGCGAGGAAAGCCCCTTTCTCCTTTTTCCACACAGGTCCGCAAAGCCCATCACGCAATTCATCCGAGAATACGGCAATTCCCGGCATGTGGGAAACATTCCCTTTCATTGCCAACGAATCTGCCGGATATTGGGGAGTGTCGGCTGCCCAACCTTCTCCATAAATACAAATGGTAGGATCAACCTTGTTCACCGCTTTCCGGATCTCATTCATGGTTTCAATATCATGCACTCCCATCAAGTCAAAACGGAAACCGTCAATATGATATTCTTTTATCCAATAAAGAACGGACTCTATCATAAACTTGCGCATCATAGGGCGTTCACTTGCCGTCTCATTACCGCATCCGGAACCATTTGCCAATGTCCCGTCTTCTTTCTGACGATAAAAATAACCGGGAACAGTACGTTCAAAATTACTTTCAACGGTATTAAAAGTATGATTATAAACCATATCCATTATCACACGGATACCAGCTCTATGCAGTGCTTGTACCATTTGTTTGAACTCTTTCACACGAGTGGCAGGTTGATAAGGATCAGTTGAATAAGAGCCATCCGGCACATTATAATTCGCCGGATCATATCCCCAGTTATAGTGGTTTTCTTCCAGTTTTGTTTCGTCGATAGAAGCATAATCAGAGGAAGGAAGAAGATGTACATGTGTCACTCCCAGTTCTATCAAGTGATCGATACCGGTCAATAACTTATCTGAATTCATGGTCCCGTGTTCAGTCAATGCGAGGTATTTACCTTTATTCTTAATTCCCGAAGTAGAATCAACCGAGAAGTCACGATGATGCATTTCATAGATAATCATATCAGCAGGAGATTTCAGAGAAGGACGCCTGTCACTCTCCCATCCCTCGGGATTTGTAGTCTTCCAGTCAATAATGGCAGCACGTTTCCCATTCACTCCGACAGCATGGGCATTGATTCCCGGCGTGTCTCCCTGCCATTTATCATTGATTTTTACATTGAAGGCATAGAATTTACCAAGTAGGTTCTTATCTACTGAAGTTGTCCAGGTTCCATCTTCTGTGGGCTCCATCTTTACTGTTTCATAAGCATGTCCGCCTTCACCGGCATCATATAGCATCAGGCGTACTTCTTCTGCAGTTGGTGACCAAAGATAAAATTTGGTTGCCAACGGCGTATATTCCATTTCCGTAAGACTTCCCGTACGAACCGGATACAGCTCAAAAGAAGCATATTCCTTTTTCGCAGGGGAGCAGCTCATTACTGTTGTCACTGTAGTCACCCCTAATATTGCTAAATAATTACCTCCCATCTTCATTTAAACCTCCCCTAGATATTTCCTTTATATCTATCCCTATAATCAGTCGCTTTACTTCACCTTATCCGGATTCTTCGCTATAAAATCCTTCCAGCTATTATAACCTTTTTCCATTGTCGGCCGCCCCATTTGCAGGAAATGACAATAGGCTGCTGCCAATCCGTCTGTTGCATCCATAAAAGTAGGCATATCCTCTTTGGGAAAGCGCAACATCCGCTGCAACATATCCGCTACCTGTTCTTTGGATGCCTGCCCGTTTCCGGTGATAGCCATCTTTATCTTCAAAGGAGCATATTCCGTAATCGGAATATCCCGACTCAACGCCACTGCCATCGCTACCCCCTGTGCACGGCCCAACTTCAACATCGATTGTACATTTTTACCGAAGAAAGGCGCTTCAATAGCCAGCTCATCAGGCAGATAACTTTCAATAATGCTCAATACCCGTTCATGGATATGGCGAAGTTTCAGATAGTGGTTGGCAAATTTACGCAAGTCGATAATCCCCATCGCAATCATTTCGGGCTTGGTTCCTTTCACTCTTAGAACACCGTATCCCATGATTGTCGTACCGGGGTCAATCCCCAGGATTATCTTTTCTTTTACCGGTTGAATCACTCTATCACCTCCATCAAGGTCGGAAACCCGATCACTTTATCTTTAAATATTTTTGCCAGTTCGTCATTTAGCCGCACTCCCTGTTCCAGATGCCAGCGATGTAGTAATCCACTGCTTTCCACCTCCCATTGCAAAGAATACGCACTTCCTTCTTCCCGATGACTTAATATCCTGCAAATGCGCGGTGCCTTCAACGTACCGTGTTTCTGTACTTCAGGAATATAACTCTCTTTTATCCAAATCATGAAATTGTCGTGAACGTCATCGTCCACTTGAAAAGTTGTATTATAAATCAGCATATCTTAATTTCATACTATTATTTACCGCAAACATAGCAATTATTTCAGAATAATGCATTATATTTGCGGCAACAAAAAAGATTCGTTTACAAACGTTATCATATAAGATAGAAAAGGGGCGTTAGCTCATCTGGCTAGAGCGCGACACTGGCAGTGTCGAGGTGATCGGTTCGAGTCCGATACGCTCCACTTTTTAAAAGAGCAATTTCCAAAAGAGTTGCTCTTTTTTGATAGCCTTCTTGAAGTAATTATATTGTACGAATCAGAACCAAGTTATTTGATAATTATGGAGCGCAAACTTATCATTCGTAATTTTGGAGCTATCGCTTCAGCAGATATTGCATTGAAAGACTTCAATATCTTCATAGGTGAACAAGGAGCCGGAAAGAGCACAGTGGCCAAACTAATTACTATCTTCGAGAATAGTAGGGATAAAGTTTTGAAGGTTGATTCCGACTATTTAATGACTAAGTTCTCCGAGTACAATATTATTTCGTATTTTAATCCGGACAGCTATATTAGTTATTCTTCAGAACAAGGAGATATCACCTACGAAGATGGTTCCTTCAATTTCACTTTTTCGTACCATTCGACAAGCCATAATTTATACATTCCGGCAGAACGCTTCTTCATTAGTACATTCTCCCGCTCCATAGCTACTTTGGTGTTGTCCAAAGCACCTATACCAGTCACATTGTTGGAATTTGCCTCTTTCTATGAAAAAGCAAAGAACCTATTCGTAAATTATCAAGTTCCTATTTTCAATATAATATTCCAAGTCCGTGAGGCTAGTGAGAATCTAGTTTTAAGCAATTATGATAAAATCATTCCATTCAAAGACGCATCGTCGGGTATTCAATCCGTCGTACCCTTACTCATGGTTATTGATTACATCACCAAGGAGCAATCGGACACTCACTTCGTAATAGAAGAACCGGAACTTAATCTCTTTCCTGAAACTCAAATTGCTTTGCTCCAACACATAGTAAAAGAATGTCATCAGCTGACAATAACAACTCATAGCCCATATCTACTGTCGGCTTTAAACAATATGCTAGAAGCCGGTAACGTATCTAAGTTACACCCGGAAAAAGAAGAAGAGATTGCAGCACTCATGCCTAAAAGCAGTTGGGTTGACTTTAATAAAATTACTGCCTATAAGATAGAAAAAGGACATATCATTTCTATCTTAGATAAAGAATATAACATCATTGTCGCCGACCAAATAGACTCTACTTCAGATGAACAGGGAAGGATTTTTTCTTCATTATTAGATTTAGAATAATATGGCAATATTCAAACAAGCCTGCACATGGGAAGTAACAGATAAGTTGCTGGTAGTAAAAGAAAATAAATGCAAATGCGTTTTCTCAAATCCCAATCAGCATCTACTCACAAAAATAAAGGTTGATGGTTGCCAAATTACTGATGGCATCAGATGTGACTACCTGATACTCGACCATTGTCACAACGAATATTTTGTTGAATTAAAGGGGAAAGATCTGCCTCATGCTGTTGAACAACTGGAAGCCAGTATCCAGCAATTATCAGCCCCCAACCATACAATTAAAAAAAAGGCTATTATTGTATCAAGCCGTAATCCCTCCAATGACACTTCGGTACAAAGAGCTAAAGCTATGTTCAAGAAAAAATATGGAGTAGAGCTTATACCCAAGAATATACAAATAGAAATTACAATCAAATAATATCCCGACAAATCAGACTTCCTTTTTTTTGCATAAATAGCAAAAAAAGGACCTTTATTCAAGGTCCTTTTTAATCACTTCGTCCATTTCTTTTATACGTTTGTAACCATTCTATTTTCCGCCTTGACATAAGTTGTTAGCCGCCATATCTTTGCGCCGTAACCTTTAACAAGAATGATTATGGCAAAAGAAAAAGTAAACTATCAGGAGGTATATGACCTCTACCAGTTATGCAGCGAGACCAAAGATCTTCGAGAGTTCTGTGCTGATTATGGTGTAAATTACGACAAGTTCATGAACTGGCAGCGTCACCAGTTGTGGAGTGAGAAGTTAGGCAAGACAGTCCAGGTTGAGCAGCCCAAGGTTGCCAAAGTCCAGATAACCGGGAAACCATGCAATAGTCCAACTGTGAAGTTGGACGTGAAACATCCTGAAGGTGAACCACCAATAAAATGGATCAAGTTACAGCTGGCGTCTGGCGCAACACTGTTCCTGAGAAACACCACCGTTCTTGATTTGAGCCTGTTGCTTAATAAAATGATAGGATGATATGCTTGGACTGAGTGCTAACCTTAACTATTACCTGTTTAACGGTAATGTTGATTTGCGGAAAGGCATTTTCCGTCTGTGTGAGAGTATAAGGGAAGAAATGTCCCTTGACCCGAGCGATGCGTCCAATGTATATATGTTCATGTCCCGGAACCGAAAGGTTGTGAAGATACTTCATTACGAACGCGGTTTTTATGTGCTTTACGAAAAACGTCCTGTTATGGGCAAATTCAAGAAACCTGTATTTGATGAAGTCTCCAGGTGCTACCGGATACAGTGGTCGGACATGGCTTATCTTACGGAAAGCATTGTAGTTGACAAGATGTACGTTAGTCCGAAAGGCTAATATTAACATACTGATTATCAACAGGATAGTATAAAAAATAAACGGTAAAAAGTTTGCGTAAGTGCCTGATTTTTCGTACCTTTATATCATGATTGATGAAAGAGCATACGAGTTACTTTGCTGCCAGCTGGGTCTGGCGAATGAGGAAAAGGCAGGTCTTCGCAAACAGAATAAAGAATTGATTGCGAGGCTTGAGTCTATTGAAGAATCCAACAGGGAGAACTCTAAAAATCTGATAGATACCATCAATGATCTCAAAGATACCATCGAAAAGCAGTCAACCACGGTTGAACATTACAGGAAAGAAATGGAACTTATGAGAAAGCAGCTTGAAGCAAAGGATGAGGTGAACAGGATGCTGGCAAACGAGATCTCCAATCTCAGACTTCAGCTTGAGGACAGCAGGAAACACCGTTTCGGCCGTACTTCCGAGCAAAGAAGGCTGTTGAACAACCGTAATCTCGACAAGTCCGCTCTGGAACAATCCGAGTATGACGGTTCTGACAGGAAGGATGATAATAATAAGACCGATGATAACGAAACCGGCAGCAATACCTCTTCCGGCAACATACCTGCCCAGAACAGCAAACCTTCAAGGAGAAAGGAAACCGCACCACGTGCCGGGAAAACAAAATTGAAAGTTGACAAGGTGGTAGTACATGAAGTGGACGAGTATTACACGCTTCCAGAAGGGGGACGGTTTATGAACCGCAACGGTATGCCTGATGTGTGGGAATACAGGGTCATAGAACATGTAAGGGCTTATAACGTGGAGCATGTTTACAAGGTGGCAAGGGTAAAGCTTGCGGACGGCACTTTCACAAGCACCATGGAACATCCGCTGAAAAACCTTGGAGGTATCTTCTCTCCTGAACTGCTTGCCCGTCTGCTTTGTCTGAAATATGACTTCAGCATGCCTGAGAACAGACAGATAAGACTGCTTGCAAGAGAGGGTATCCACATAAGCAATACCACGCTGAACAGCTATATCCATAACGGAATCGCCAAACTAAGGGAGTTCATGGAAGATGTCTTCAAGGAGTTTGTACAGAGAGCTAATTACCTTATGGTTGATGAGACTACTGAGCTTGTTGGAGTGGAAACAAAGGAAGGTAAGGCTTACAGGAGAAAGTACTTATGGGCTTTCTTTGCCAAGCATATTAAGATGGTCTATTATCACTATAATAACGGCAGCAGGTCGTCCGATGCGGCAAAATCATTCCTGGAATATTTTATGGGAACCATATCCACTGACGGATATACGGTTTACAGGATGTTTGACGGAGACGACTCAAAGGTGCTTCATATAGGATGCTGGACGCATTGTAGAAGGTTGTGGGTTGATGCCCTGCCTTCAGACAGAACAGCGATGGACATAATAGATCCTATCGGTGAGATGTTCAGAAATGAAGACCTGTTCCGTATGATGAAACTCAGCGGTGAGCAGATTAAGGAAAGAAGGCTTAAGCTAACAGGACCGATTCTTGAACGTATCCATCATAAGGTGGTCATTATGATGCAGGATGCGAAGATTATGGCTAACGAACTGATGAGAAAGGCCGTGAACTATACGATAAACCAGTGGAAATCCTTGAGAAATATCCTCAAGGACGGTTCAGCAGAAATCTCGAACAACCTCTGTGAGCAAAGGATGAAACCTGTAAAGCTGCTGCTCAAGAACTGTATGAACGTTGGCAGTGAGGATGCGGCAGAAAACTCTGCATTCACCTTCTCTCTGATAGAAAGCTGTAAGTTGAACGGCATAGACCCTCAGAATTACCTGAAACACTTGTTTGAATGTATTCTTCATGGTAAGGACTGCGACAAGAAGGCTCTTCTGCCATGTTTCTATAAACCGGAATGTTAAAACAAAAATATTTTCTTACGGGCATTTTTATTTTATCGGCTGAAAGACAGCCGATAAAATTGGCGTGGCGGAAAATAGTATGGTTACTATACGTTTCTCACGATCTTTAATGGGACCGTCTTTCTTGTCATTCTTAAATACGTCATCGGCACGGTCGGCAACCTCGCCACTCCATTCCTCAAACTGGTCCTTAGCCGGACGACCATTCGGCTCGATATTTTCCTCGGCTATCGAATCATGCCTGTTAATCATATCATCCATAAGTTTTCGTTTTAAAAGTTTATGGCTATAAGACAATACAAACGAAGAAAAGTTTTCTATTTTAATGATTTTTGAAGAAATCAGCCATGTTATTATACTATCAAAGAAACACTCCAGCCCAATCTGTGTCATTCATCCAGATACCTATATAAATTGCAGTTGCCGGCAACGTCCAGTACATTCAGTTCTTTCAAGCGTTTTTCCACTTTCTTTTGTGAAACCAGCCCGAAATTCCGTAACATATCACGCAACTTCCTAAACCCATATTGAGAAGTGATTTGTAGCAGTTCCCGAAGTGTTTTTATATCAGCTTCAGAAATGATCCGCTGCGACCGAATATCGAATTTCAATTCTGTGATAGGAGTATCAAGTAAAGCCTTTGCCGCTTTTATATCTTCGGGAATAAAAATTTCCGGATTCGTTTCTTCCGCCTCTCTCATGAACATATCATTATCAAAGCCATTTTGGCGGGATTTCATTTCATACGCCCGTACTGTTGCTCTAAGGCGGATATTTTCTTCCTTATACGTCCTAAGGAATCCCGCTTGAGATTTTATTTCCTGTACAAGTCCCTCAAATGCTTTCTGCGCTTGACGATATTTCATGCGTTTCCGGACACTAAAATCCTTAATATTTCCTTGTAAGACGGTATAAAGAAATAGTTGCCGTCTTTCATCATTCCTTATCATTCCGGCAAGCTCCTTTATTATTAACCGGATCAATGGGGTCAACTCTTTCAGTGATTGAAGTAGAAAAAATTCCTCTTCATTTTCCTTCATCTTCTCATCCATCCGGCGTTTGTGTTCTTCTTCGGAAAGACTGAACCGGATATTTCGTTCAAGACAATCCGTCAGACTGTTTTCATCAAGCATTAGATAATCGCCGACTTCTGAATAAATAATCTCTTGCCTTTTACACCAAGTAATAATACGTCTGGTAGATACCTGATACTTGGTTGCCGCTTCTTCAATACCAATCCATTGTTTTGTTGTCATACCTCGTTTTATTTTTAGATGTATGCGTCGCAACCAGATATAAAAAAAGGTGCGAACGATACATGTATTTCCTAGTAGAGGTAGTCGCATACCCATAGATGAAAAATACAGTATGCCCGCACCAGAACTTATATATCGATAGGGATATAAGCTTGGCACGGACATTTGATTTATCATCTATTCGAAAATGCGACTTTCCTACTAATAAATTAAATGTCCTATAAATACAAGTCCGGCTGTCAAAGGTCCGGTCCTTGATTGCAAATATACTTCTTTTTTCTGAAAAGAAAGATAATAAATGACAAGCTTTTTAGTTACAATAGAATTTTATATAAGACAAATAAGTAAACAACTACACGGGAGAATAGTGACAGCATTATTGCCGTCACAGTGCTGTCACCATGCTGCTGTCACGCCATTAACTTTTCATAATCAAACAGTTAAGCTACAATCTGTGACAGATGACAGCAAATTTATTTTTTTTATTTATTGGAGAGAGTATAAGTTCAACTTATAAATGCAATATTTCTTTTTTATTAATCGGACTTTAGATGCAAAGTTGCTTATTTATTCCGATAGAGTTGCGGACGG
Source organism: Bacteroides celer (assembly GCF_002632415.2). NCBI lineage: Bacteria > Pseudomonadati > Bacteroidota > Bacteroidia > Bacteroidales > Bacteroidaceae > Bacteroides > Bacteroides celer. Next base: position 4,203,595 of record NZ_CP178209.1, read on the forward strand.
AAAGGAACATAAAGAGTGTAATTACTATCCGCCGGCTTTCCTCCCACCAATGCAGGTGACCATTTCGGCATTCCTTTGACAATGCGGAGAGCCTCCTCTGCAAATTCCGGATGAGTGGAACGTAGAATATGAGGACGAAGGATAACCCCTTCTTTATCAATAGTAAACTCACATAAAGCATAACCCGAAACATTCTTCTCCAAAAGCCCTGACGGATAAACCATTTCACTGGCAATATATTCTTCCGGAGTCATCGCAGAGAAATGAGCAGGTTCCTCCACCTGTCTTCCGGAAAGTGTCTTTGAACGGGGACCCACCGGATAAATTCCGATATACATCGGCCGCTTATAAGCATCCGGCTCTTCCTTGGTGCGCTGTTGCAATGCTTTTAATAAAGCAGCGGCCTCCACCGCCAATGTCTGTTCCGAAATATTCTCCCCCCGGGATAACATATAAGCCGACTGACAAACCAACACGAGACGTTCCATCAACGTTCCCTTTTCCGGCGACCATTTACGTCCCATCTGCTCTTTACCTTTGGCATCCGTAGAAGAGAAAAAATAAACAATTCCATCCAAACCAGCCGTAGAACCGTCCAAATCCTGTACCTGTTCTGTCACCAAACGAAAGATAGCCCCTAAAGACTGATATAGGGAAGCACTAATGACAACCGATTTAGTATCCACCGTCACCGTCCCCTTCTCTGCCTGCCAATAAGTACGCGATAATGTGTTCGAAACCAGGGTATAACGTCCATTCCTCTTCTCTACCGACATTGCATACTCCGGCGAAAAGGAAGGGATAGCTGCAAAACGCGCATAAGGCTGTTTCTGGAAGCCCGTATTAAGTAAAGAAAACACACTACGATAATATTCGCCTAACTCGCCTGTATAAGTGGAAAAAGGTTTCACCGGCTCCAAATAGTCAATCTGGGCCGCAAGGCGAAAAGAAAAGGTTAAAAGCAGAAGACAGAAAACAATCTTTTTCATAAGTTGCCGGATTTTCGGTACATATCGGCAACAAAGATACAAATTATTTCGATGGTTCGTGATAAAATTATATCTTTGCACGGTTTTTACTAAGAAACTGAATAACAATACATCAAAAATATGATAGCTAAGATTGAACAACTTCTGAAAGAGGTGGAAGCCTTACACGCCTCCAATGCCGAAGAACTCGAAGCTCTCCGCATCAAATACCTAAGTAAGAAGGGAGCCATTAACGACTTAATGGCAGATTTCCGTAATGTAGCTGCCGAACAGAAAAAAGAAGTCGGCATGAGACTGAATGAACTGAAAACAAAAGCGCAGGACAAAATCAACGCGCTGAAAGAAATGTTTGAAAGTCAGGACAACGATTGTGACGGACTGGATTTGACGCGTTCGGCTTATCCTGTAGAACTCGGTACACGCCACCCGCTCACCATTGTAAAGAACGAAATCATTGATATCTTTGCCCGTCTGGGATTCAGCATTGCCGAAGGTCCGGAAATTGAAGATGACTGGCACGTGTTCTCGGCACTGAACTTTGCCGAAGACCATCCGGCACGCGATATGCAGGACACTTTCTTTATCGAAGCTCACCCGGACGTAGTATTGCGTACACATACTTCTTCTGTACAGACTCGTGTGATGGAAACTTCACAGCCTCCTATCCGCATCATCTGTCCGGGACGTGTATATCGTAACGAAGCTATCAGCTATCGCGCACACTGTTTCTTCCATCAGGTAGAAGCGCTGTATGTAGATAAAAACGTATCATTCACCGACTTGAAGCAGGTATTGCTGCTCTTCGCCAAAGAAATGTTCGGTGCTGATACAAAGATCCGTCTGCGTCCGTCTTACTTCCCGTTTACCGAACCAAGTGCGGAAATGGATATCAGCTGTAATATCTGCGGCGGTAAAGGATGTCCGTTCTGTAAACACACCGGCTGGGTAGAAATCCTCGGTTGCGGTATGGTAGACCCGAACGTACTTGAATCAAATGGTATAGACAGCAAAAGATACAGCGGTTATGCCCTCGGTATGGGTATCGAGCGTATCACAAACCTGAAATATCAGGTGAAAGACCTCCGTATGTTCTCTGAAAACGATACACGCTTCCTAAAAGAATTCGAAGCGGCATATTAATAATGTGCTAAATTTACCAGTATGCCAATGTTCCCAATGAAACCGTCGGACGGTGATCGGGACATTGGCATATTCATCAACAGACCAATCAGGCCAACGGCGTTGGTTTCCAATCAATGCGAATCGGTCGATTGAACGATCATTCATTATGGCAAAGGATAGACTCATTACTCCCAGTTATTGTTTCATCTTGGCAGCCAACTTCCTGCTATACTTCGGTTTCTGGTTGCTGATTCCTGTTTTGCCGTTCTATTTATCCGAATTCTTCCAAGCTGGAAATTCCACTATCGGCATTGTCCTCTCCTGCTACACGGTGGCAGCTCTCTGTATCCGTCCATTTTCCGGTTATCTGCTCGACACGTTTGCCCGAAAACCTCTTTATCTGTTTGCTTACTTCATCTTTATGATGATGTTCGGCGGATATTTAATTGCCGGTTCCCTTACCTTATTTATTATATTCCGAATCATTCATGGCGTCTCTTTCGGAATGGTCACAGTAGGCGGAAACACGGTAGTAATAGACATTATGCCCTCTTCCCGGCGAGGGGAAGGCTTAGGTTATTACGGGCTTACCAACAATACAGCCATGTCCATCGGACCGATGTTCGGACTGTTTCTGCATGATGCGGGAGTTTCTTTTGCTACGATATTCTGCTATGCATTCGGTTCCTGTATTTTAGGTTTTCTATGCGCAAGTCTGGTTAAAACGCCCTACAAGCCTCCTGTGAAACGGGAACCGATCTCGCTCGACCGCTTTATCCTGATGAAAGGACTGCCTGCCGGACTTAGTCTGCTGTTACTTTCCATCCCTTACGGAATGACCACTAACTATGTCGCCATGTACGCCCGCCAAATAGGATTGAACACACAAACCGGGTTCTTCTTTACCTTTATGGCAGTCGGTATGGCCATCTCCCGCATCTTTTCAGGAAAACTGGTGGATCGCGGAAAAATAACGCAAGTAATAGCTGCCGGATTATACCTGGTTGTTTTCAGCTTCTTCCTGCTTTCAACTTGTGTATATCTGATTCAATGGGATGATACAGCCTGTACCCTGCTGTTTTTTGGCATCGCATTATTAATGGGTGTCGGGTTTGGAATTATGTTTCCGGCATTTAACACGCTGTTTGTCAACCTCGCCCCCAACAGTCAGCGGGGAACAGCGACTTCCACCTACCTCACTTCCTGGGATGTAGGAATCGGTATCGGTATGCTGACGGGAGGATATATCGCAGAAATAAGTACATTTGATAAGGCCTATCTTTTCGGAGCCTGCCTGACGGTAGTTTCCGCCCTCTATTTCAGACTAAAAGTGACGCCTCATTACCATAAAAACAAGCTACGATGAGAAAGAAAGAACGTTATGAGAAAGTAATCGCCTGGTTTCAGGACAACATACCTGTGGCCGAAACCGAACTGCATTACAACAATCCGTATGAGTTGCTGATCGCTGTTATTCTTTCTGCACAATGTACGGACAAACGGGTGAATATCATCACTCCTCCTTTGTATAAAGATTTTCCGACTCCGGAAGCATTGGCTGCCACTACGCCGGAAGTGATTTTCGAATATATACGAAGCGTGTCTTATCCCAACAACAAAGCCAAACATCTGGTCGGTATGGCAAAGATGCTGGTGAATGACTTCAATAGCGAGGTGCCGGATAATCTGGAAGATCTGATAAAGTTGCCCGGTGTAGGAAGAAAGACTGCCAATGTGATTCAGTCGGTTGTATTCAAAAAAGCGGCAATGGCGGTAGATACACACGTGTTCCGTGTCAGCCACCGTATCGGACTGGTGCCGGACAGTTGCACCACCCCGTTCAGCGTGGAAAAAGAACTGGTGAAGAATATTCCGGAAAAGCTCATACCGATTGCCCATCACTGGCTCATCCTGCACGGCCGTTACGTTTGTCAGGCACGTACTCCCAAATGTGACACCTGTGGTTTGCAAATGATGTGCAAATATTTCTGTAACACCTATAAAGTTACAAAAGAGGAACCAAAAGCCAAGAATAAATAACGATTTAATAGCAAGGAACCGAAATAAATAGTAACTTTGCGGTCGTTCTAAAAGAAGAATTTTAAAAACACTTTTAAATAAAAATAGAGTATTATGCAGACAATTGACAAATTCAATTTTGCCGGTAAAAAGGCATTTGTTCGCGTGGACTTCAATGTACCCCTGGACGAAAACTTCAACATTACAGATGACACTCGTATGCGTGCAGCTCTTCCTACTTTGAAGAAGATCCTGGCAGACGGCGGAAGCATCATCATTGGCTCTCACCTGGGCCGTCCGAAAGGCGTTGCCGATAAATTCTCTTTGAAACATATCATCAAGCATCTGTCTGAATTGCTGGGCGTTGAGGTTCAGTTCGCTAACGACTGCATGGGCGAAGAAGCTGCTGTAAAAGCTGCTGCTCTGCAACCGGGAGAAGTGCTGTTGCTCGAAAACCTTCGTTTCTACGCTGAAGAAGAAGGCAAACCAAGAGGTTTGGCAGAAGATGCAACTGACGAAGAAAAAGCTGCTGCTAAGAAAGCAGTAAAAGAAAGCCAGAAAGAATTTACCAAGAAATTGGCTTCTTACGCTGACTGCTACGTTAACGACGCATTCGGTACTGCTCACCGTGCACACGCTTCTACAGCATTGATCGCTAAATATTTCGATGTAAACAACAAGATGTTCGGTTACTTGATGGAAAAAGAAGTGAAAGCTGTTGATAAAGTATTGAACGATATCAAACGTCCGTTCACTGCTATTATGGGCGGTTCTAAAGTTTCTTCTAAAATCGAAATCATCGAAAACCTGTTGAGCAAGGTAGACAACCTGATTATCGCTGGTGGTATGACTTATACATTTACTAAAGCTATGGGCGGCAAAATCGGTATCTCTATCTGTGAGGACGACAAACTTGACCTGGCTTTGGATTTGATGAAAAAAGCAAAAGAAAAAGGTGTAAACCTGGTATTGGCTGTTGACGCTAAGATTGCTGACGCATTCTCTAACGATGCAAATACTAAATTCTGTGCTGTTGACGAAATTCCTGACGGATGGGAAGGTCTTGATATCGGTCCTAAGACTGAAGAAATCTTCGCTAACGTTATCAAAGAATCTAAGACTATTCTTTGGAACGGTCCTACAGGCGTATTCGAATTTGACAACTTCACTCACGGCTCACGTGCAGTAGGTGAAGCAATCGTTGAAGCAACTAAGAACGGCGCATTCTCACTTGTGGGTGGTGGCGACTCTGTAGCTTGTGTTAACAAGTTTGGTTTGGCTAGCGGTGTATCTTATGTTTCAACTGGTGGTGGCGCATTGCTCGAAGCAATCGAAGGAAAAGTTCTTCCAGGTATCGCTGCTATTCAAGAATAAGATAATTGTTAAAATCACATAGTTAATTATTAGAAGGGCAGTTCTTTGTGAAAAGAGTTGCCCTTATTTATAAAAACAGAATTCCTCTTATTTATAAAAACGAGGTATGAAAAGACCGATACTATTCTTTTGGTTCATCCTTTTCTTCCTTTACTCTTGTCAGAGTAAGAAAGGAGACAGCTCTTTTTTACCTCTAACCGAACTGCAACCACTTACCCTGGGCATGATGCCTACACTGGACGGACTTCCTTTTCATATAGCCAAAACGCAAGGCATTTACGACTCATTAGGACTGGATTTGACCATTCTTTCATTCAACTCTGCCAACGACCGGGACGCCGCTTTCCAAACCCGGAAAATGGATGGCATGATTACTGACTATCCCAGTGCGGTAGCATTACAAGCTATTCATCATACTGATTTAGGATTCATCCTGAAGAATGATGGTTATTTCTGCTTCATTGTCTCCAAAGAAAGTAACATCAACCAACTGGAACAGCTCAAGGAAAAGAATATCGCCGTGTCGCGCAACACAGTTATCGAATATGCCACCGACCAGCTATTAAGCAAAGCCGGAATCAAGCATGCGGAAATAAACATGCCGGAAATCGGCCAGCTTCCTCTCCGTCTGCAAATGTTGCAGTACAATCAAATTGATGCCTCTTTCCTACCCGACCCTGCCGCATCCATCGCCATGAACAGTAAACATCGTTCATTGGTAAGTACGCAAGAGTTGGGTATCGATTTCACCGCTACCGCTTTTTCACGAAAAGCGCTCAACGAGAAGAGAGAAGAAATCGAGCTACTCATCACAGGATATAACCTGGGAGTAGATTACATAAAAATGCACCCACAGAAAGAATGGGAGCAAGTATTGATAGAAATAGGTGTGCCCGAAAATCTGACAGGACTCGTCGCCCTCCCCAATTATCAAAAAGCAAAACGCCCCTCCGCTGAAGCGATAGACAAGGCTATACACTGGTTGAAAGAAAACCACCGAATCCCTCAAACCTACTCTGAAAAGAATCTGATCGACACTACGTTTATCCCCACAGTATCAACCATAATCAAATAACAACTGACTCATGCGAAAAACACTACTCAAACTCTTCACTTTTGTATTATGTATAACAGGTATACAAAATGCCCTTCTTGCACAAGAACAAACACCACTAAATCAGGTTGTCAACACACTGAAAGAACGGATTAGTCTCTCCGGATATGCCCAGCTGGGATATACATACGATGATGCAGCGAATCCCGACAATACATTCGACATCAAACGAATTATTTTCATGGCACATGGAAAGATCACCAAACGATGGACTTGCGACTTTATGTATGACTTCTACAATGGCGGTATGCTACTCGAAGTATATACTGATTATCAGTTTCTTCCCGGACTTACGGCACGTATCGGTGAATTTAAAGTTCCTTATACCATAGAAAACGAATTGTCTCCTACTACAGTAGAACTTATCAATTGCTATTCACAGTCTGTCTGCTATCTGGCAGGAGTAAGCGGTAGCGATAAGTGTTACGGAATGACTTCCGGACGGGATATCGGCATGATGCTTCATGGGAAAGTCTTTCGCGACTTCCTGCAATATAAAGTGGCCGTAATGAACGGGCAGGGATTGAATACCAAAGACAAAAACAGCCAGAAAGATGTGGTCGGCAATTTAATGGTTTATCCTCTGAAATGGTTATCCGTAGGTGGTTCGTTCATCCGCGGAACAGGGCACGCCATAGCCGATTCGGAATATACCGGAATCAAAGCGGGAGAAAATTACGCCAAGAAACGTTGGAGTGCAGGAGGTGTTGTCACTACTCCCACTTTTAATCTGCGTACAGAATATCTTGGCGGAAAAGACCGAAGTGTGAAAAGCGAAGGTTTCTATGCAACAGGAAGCGTACGCTTTGCACGAAATTTCGATTTCATCGCTTCGTACGATTATTTCAACCCGAACAAGAGTGCAGATTTCAAACAAAATAACTATATTGCAGGCGTACAATACTGGTTTTATCCCAGATGTCGATTGCAGGCACAATATACCTTTTGTGATAAAAAAGGAGACGGACAGAAAGATTCCAATCTGATACAGGCACAGGTGCAGGTGAGATTCTAACTCAAGTATTAAGTGTCAAGTATTAAGTATTAATGCGTAATAGTTGAGAACAGACTATCATTCATTCCCATAGGGTTATGAATGAAATTATAAATAAGGAATATATTCCTTTTGGAACAAATATTAATCTTATTAATAACAGTAACTAAAAAAACATGGAAAGTAAAATCGCCGAAACCAACGCCCGAATAGACGTGGCCGACGTATTAAGAGGATTGGCAGTAATGGGAATCATCCTCTTGCACAGCATTGAACACTTTAATTTCTATTCTTTCCCGGAAGAAGTCCCTTTTGAATGGATGAAATTTACCGATCAAGCAATCTGGAGAGGATTATTGGGGCACTTGCAAAAACCTGTGTTTAGCCAAATATCTTTGAGAGTCTGAATAAGAAGAACTTTACATCTATAACCCCATGTAGTTGTGCTCGAAACTGCTTGATCTTTGAATTAAGAGATTCAGCAGACGCATTGGTAGACCGATTGATGAAGTAGTTGAGAATCTCTCCCTGCCGTTCATAGATGGTTGCTGCAACAGTGTTGAAGTTTTCGTCTCCGAACTCTCCGACTTTTGCATACCATTGGGCGAGGCTTTTCTTCCCGCTTTCCCTTGTGGCGTTTTTGTTATTGAAAATCATGCGCAAAGAGTGCGAGATTGAATATGCGGTCTTCATATCAGGATAGAGTTCAAACAGCAGCCTTGCACGGATTTTCTGAGTCGCTGTCCATTTATCTGCCGATGTCATCAGCAAATAGCGTGAGCGCGTCAGGAGTTCACAGACGGTATCTCCGTTTGACAGCCTCACAGGCTCGTACTTCTCATTCTTGCGGTTAGGCTTCCGTCCTTGTTTTCCTTTCCGTTTGCCTCCATTCTTCTCAAGACGTCTCTTTCGTGCCTCGGCATTCTTCTTGTTACGGAGCTTGTGCTGCTCGCGCGCTTCCACTTCGGTACGTTGGGCCTCGCGCCTGTGCCTGATACGCACTTGCTGCATGGCATCGTAGCAGTCCTTCTGGACATGGAAGCGGTCGATGGTTATCGTGGCATACGGGAAGCACTGCTTTACTATGGAATGCATGCTCTCGGAGAAGTCCATCGTTACCTCCAGCACCTTAGCCCTCTCGTACCAAAGGATGCGCATCAACGCCTTTACGACATCCTCGACCTTTGTCCCCTTGATAATGGCCACGATAGCTCCCTTGCCGCCATGGGCAGCCTTGTTGGAGATTATTGTATAAAGTTCACCGTCAGAGAGCGCTGTCTCGTCAATGCTCAGTTGTGGCCCTATGTTCTTATAGAAGACAAGCCAGTCCTCCGCATGTGACAATTCTTTCCACGTGCGGTAACCGCTGAGGAAATCCTTGTAGGCACGTTCGAACTCGTCAGCCTTGATGTGATACGGTTTCTGGAGTGATCTGGCTGTAATCGGGGATGTATCCAAGGAATTCTTTTAAAAAAGCGGCAAACTCCTTAGTGTGCCGTGTTCCTTTTGCTGTCAACTCCCAATCTCTGCTATACGTCCTGCCCAAACCGTCCTTCCAACGGCGACGGCATACGTGCAGAACGGTACGGTGCTCGTTGAGAGGAAAGTGGTTGATGCATGATTCCGGGTAGAAACCGTTGGGAGACAGCTCTGTGTGACCATCCGGCTGAAGGTTCTTCTCGTGAAGATACAGATGGAGAATCTTCTCCACGCCACGTTCTTCTTCCTTAACATCGGTAAGGTCAAAATATTCGTTGAACTCCGAAGGGAGTATGTAGCTTAATAGCTTTACTAATGGATTCTCTGACATTGCTATATGATTGCAAAACAAAGGTACTACAAAGATTTTTTATAGCAAAAAATAACAAACGAAAACACAGGTTTTTACACGTGCCCCGGATTATTCTTCACTTTCAGTAATAAAGCATACGCTGTATTTGCTTTGCTCTTCGGTTTCAGTTTCTATATTCAGGACAATAACCAACAACGGAGAGGGAAAGATTTCCGCCTGCGTTTTTTATGGAGATTATTCATCCTATTCATTATAGGACAATTCAATGCCGCTTTCTTTACCGGCGAAATATTAACCATGTATGCGATTTTAGGAATTATCCTGCCGATATTCTGCCGGATGAGTGACCGTACAGTTGCCATCTTTGCTACTTTATTAATCCTTCAACCTATCGACTGGGCAAAACTGATCTATGCCTTGTGCAATCCTGACTATGTGGCAGGTAAAAGTTTGGCAGGTTATTATTTCAGCATCGCTTTCGACGTACAAAAACATGGCAACTTCCTTGAAACAGTCCGCATGAATATGTGGGAAGGACAAATGGCTAACATGACCTGGGCTTTGGAACATGGACGTATCTTACAAACACCGGGATTATTCCTATTCGGAATGCTGGTTGGCCGCCGCAAATATTTCCTGTATAGCGAACAGAACGAACGCTTGTGGTTAAAAGCATTAGCAATTTCGCTTCTCTGCTTCTTCCCCATCTACGGATTGAACAATATGTTGCCGGAATTCATCGAACGGAGTGCCGTCCTTGTTCCTCTACAGTTGATATTAAGTTCATTCAGCAGCCTTAGTTTCATGGTATTACTGGTGACAGGATTACTGTTGACTTTCTACCGTGTGAAAGACCGTAGTTTCTTTATGCGTTTCACATCTTATGGTAAAATGAGTTTAACGAACTATCTCGGGCAATCCATTTTCGGTTCTCTTTTGTTCTATCATTGGGGATTCGAATTGGGACGATATTTAGGAATCACATATAGCTTCCTTTTTGGCATCCTTTTTGTTCTATTACAAATGGTATTCTGTTCGTGGTGGCTGCGACACCATAAACATGGTCCTTTTGAGGGTCTCTGGAAACGCTTGACCTGGATTGGAAAAAATAAATAATTAGATAATGATGAACGAAAAAACGATTAATGAACAATACGCATATATACGTGCCTTACTTGAAGAGAAAAGACTCAAGGAAGCTCTGATGCAGTTGGAATCTCTGCTGTGGCAGTGTCCTGACTGGGATCTACGCACTCGCCTGGAACAATTGCAGACTTCCTACAAATATATGCTGGAATACATGAAACAGGGAGCAAATGACCCTGAACGGTGGAATCTGTATCAGAAAATGGTATCGGACACATGGGGAATTGCCGACCAATCACGTTTGCTCATATTGGATAACGCTTCATCAAGATACTATCATGAAGTACGACGTACTCCCAAATCGCCAGATTTGTCAAACTATGGTCTTAAAACCATATTACACATACTGGAATCTTTTAATGACGACTTGGCAGTCAGCGGATTACTGTCTGACGAAAAGATGGATGAAGTATTAAAGCGGCATGAGGACACACTCAAGTTTATGTTTATCAGAACATGGACAAACAGCGCATGGACTCCCGAAGACGAGGAAGATGCAAAAGCCATGCTTGCCTCGGAACTACTTCCGGGAGATGATTTATGTTTGTTTGTCAGTGCCCTCACATTGAGCTTGATGGAATGTTTCGACCTACGAAAAATAATGTGGTTGCTTGATGCTTACGAGCATCCCAACGTCAACGTCAGTCAACGGGCATTGGTTGGTGCGATGATTATTTTCCACATTTACAGAAGCCGACTTACTTTCTATCCGGAACTGATAAAAAGGGTGGATCTCATGGAAGAAATTCCTTCATTCAGAGAAGATGTCGCTCGCATTTACCGCCAAATGCTATTATGTCAGGAAACGGAAAAGATTGACAAAAAAATGAGGGAGGAGATTATTCCCGAAATGCTGAAGAATGTTTCCTCCATGAAAAATATGCGGTTCGGCTTTGAAGAAAGCGATGAAGAGAACAACGACATGAATCCGGATTGGGAAGATGCATTCGAGAAATCCGGACTGGGGGATAAATTGCGTGAAATGAACGAATTGCAGTTGGAGGGTGCAGATGTATATATGAGTACTTTTGCGGCTTTGAAAAACTATCCGTTCTTCCGCGAGGTGCATAACTGGTTTTATCCATTCAGCAAGCAACAGTCTAATGTGCTCAAGGCAATGAAGCAGGCAGGAAATCAGGGAGGCAGTCTACTGGATTTAATTCTTCAATCGGGATTCTTCAGTAACAGTGATAAGTACTCTCTCTTTTTCACGATCCATCAATTGCCACAGTCACAACAGGATATGATGTTGAGCCAACTGAATGAACAACAGGTTGCAGAATTGGCGGAGAAATCGAATGTTGAGACGATGAAGAAATTCAATGAACGTCCGGGAACGGTCAGCAACCAGTACCTGCACGATTTATATCGTTTCTTCAAACTTAGTGTGCGCAAGAGTGAATTCAGAGATATTTTTAAAGAGAAGCTTGATCTTCATCATGTCCCTGCACTCGACAATATATTGCACTGGGAAGATGTATTATTCCCCATTGCCGATTTCTACCTGTCAAAGGAACGTTGGGACGAGGCTATCGAAATTTATGAAGAGTTGGAAACGATTGGCGGATTCGAAGGAGAGAGTGCTGAATATTACCAGAAGTTTGGCTATGCATTGCAGAAAAGAAAGAAATATGCAGAAGCTATCCAGGCTTACCTGAAAGCAGACACGTTGAAACCGGATAATATCTGGAACAATCGCCATCTGGCTATTTGTTATCGATTGAACAGAAATTACCAGGTAGCAATCACCTATTATAAGAAGGTAGAAGAAGCTGCCCCGGAAGATACCAATGTGACTTTCCATATCGGTAGCTGTCTGGCCGAATTGGGGCAATATGAAGAAGCACTGAATTATTTCTTCAAACTGGATTTCATCGAGAACAACTGTATTAAGGCATGGCGTGGTATCGGATGGTGTTCATTTATCAGCCAGAAACATGAACAGGCGATGAAGTATTATGAAAAAATAATAGAACAAAAGCCTCTGGCTATTGACTATATGAATGCAGGACATGTTGCCTGGGTGATGGGAGATATTCAGAAAGCTTCCGTTTTCTATGGAAAAGCCATTACGGCTAGTGGAAACCGGGAACGATTCCTGGAAATGTTCCATAAAGATGAAGAAGCTCTTCTCACACAAGGAATTCGGGAAGAAGATATTCCTCTGATGTTGGATTTATTATAGTCTTCCACATCTTTCAGTTTGGGATATTCAGTAAATGTTCCTGCTTAAAAATACAGAAAAAGGCTGCCTCATTTTCTATTTTGAGGTAGCCTTTTTGCATTATTGGACTAAGTATATCTTATGTATTTCATGTAATCAATAAGTTTATTACACTGATATATTCAGATATATTCAAGATACTTACTACAGCTTTTTCAACTCTCCGTACAGTTTCTGTATGGGAAGCCCCATAATATTATAGAAACTACCGGAAATTGATTTAACCCCGATATACCCGATCCACTCCTGAACGCCATAAGCTCCTGCCTTATCCATTGGCTGATAACGATCTACGTAATACAGGATTTCATCTTCCGACAAGACATCAAACAGCACTTCGGAGGAAGCGGTAAAGCTTTTTTGCCACTCAGTAGTAGTCAGGCAAACCCCTGTGAAAACCTGATGAGATTTTCCCGAGAGAGCGCGAAGCATTTCAATGGCTCCTTCCCTACCCTCCGGTTTTCCAAGTACTTTCCCATCTAACCAGACTATGGTATCTGCCGTAATCAATAATTCTCCCGGCTTCATCATGGTACGGTAGGCATCCGCCTTTTCACGGGCAATATATTCAGGTATTTCAGCACCTACCAATGTATCCGGGTATGACTCGTCTACATCCGGCAATGTTCTGACTACATAGTCTACTCCTAGTCCCGACATCAGTTCTTTCCGACGGGGAGAATTGGAAGCTAATATAATCTGATATTTATTTAAGTTATCAAGCATGGTTTTATTCGTTATTAAACAACGATTATTTATGATTAAGTTACCAACCGAAGGCGTCTTCCACCATCCATAGACCGTGAGCTTTCAGCACCTGCTCCACTACATCACGTCCGCATCCACGACCACCGTCTGCATAAGAAATATACTTTGCAACGGATTTCACTTCCGGCACGGCATCTTTCGGGCAGCATGACAGTCCGCACTCACACATCACTTCAATATCCGGCACGTCATCACCCATATATAGAATTTCATCATCGGTCAATCCGTACTTATCACGAAAAGCACGATAATCATGTATCTTCACAGCAGAACCCATGTATAAATCCTTCACTCCCAGTCCCTCAAAACGGATACGTACCGCTTCTGTCCGGCCACCGGTGATGATAGCTATGTGAAGTCCTTTTTTCACAGCCAACTGGATGGCGTACCCATCTTTGATATTCACCGTGCGCATCGGTTCTCCGGAAGGATGCAAAGGTACGGTTGTCGAACTCAATACTCCGTCTACATCAAAAGCTAAAGCCTTGATACGGGATAAATCATAATTGATGGTGCTCATGGATACTTTTGCTCATTAGTTTATATATTTCCTGCAATGCCGGAGAATCTACCAACATGGCAAGATGATTACTCATCACATTCTCATCGTAACGAACAGCGGGTCCGGTCTGTGCATCACGTGGCGCCAATTCGTGGACTTTACGTGCTGTTTCATCTATCAGCGGAAGCATGACATCGAAAGGCAAGTTGTATTTTTCAAGCAAATCAGCTGCTAATGCATACATGTGATTGGTGAAGTTACAGATAAAAACAGCAGCCAAATGAAGGCTCTTACGTTGCTCGGAAGAAGCCTCGTAGACCTTTTCCGAAAGTGTGGCGGCAACAGCCTTCAACAATTCCACGTCTTCCGGCCTTTTCGCTTCAACAAAGAAATGCACTTCCTGAAATTTAACTTCACGTTGTTTGCTGAATGTCTGCATCGGATAAAATACTCCGTAACGTTCTGCATGCCCTTCCCAAACGCTCATCGGAATGCTTCCTGCCGTATGCACCAACAAAGACGCTTGCTTTCCTTCTGTTATCTGCGGTAACAAATCTACTAAAGCATCATCTTTCAACGATACGATATACAATTTTGCATCTTTGGAGACTGCCTGTAAATCTGTTGTATATTCAGCTTCTACTTTCTCGGCTAAGGTACGGGCAGATTCCATAGTCCGGCTATATACCTGTACAATGCGGAAACCTTTACGATAAAGAGCTTTCGCCAGATTAGTAGCCAAGTTACCTGCACCGATAAACACGATCGGTGTATCTTCTATACTTCTTTTCATTATTCTCTTATCGTTTTGCAAACCAGAATAAAACGATTCCGATGATGAGCAGTGTCAATGGCAACAGATATCCGGATAACGAACCCAATAAGGACATGACCAAACCGATATTCATCACTAGCCAAAGCCCAAGCAACACAAAACCAATTGATTTATCGCGTTTGAAAATAAGGAAACAGATCGAGGCGTACAATAGCATATTGTCCTTATTCATCACCCAAGGCAGTCCAATGGAAGAGAAATGAATCAGTTTATCAATCAGATAAAGTGCTCCGATAACGATAAAGGTAACAGCAGTAGCCAGATAGGTATCTTTACTATTATTCGCTTTAGCAGCTCCCATACTTATTTTCCTCCGAACTTGTTAATATGAATTTTCTCCCATTGAAGATGTTCTTCATTGAAAGGTTTACGTTCCATCCCTTTATGTCCGATAGCAATGACAGAAAGAATCTGAAGTTGCAAGGGAATATCCAAAATTCCATGGACAAATTCATCGGAAGGCATTCCGGTGGCAGTGAAACGTTCGCGAACCTGCACCCAACAACTTCCCAAGCCAAGATCTTCAGCCTGCAACTGTATCATGATGGAAGCAATGGAAGCGTCTTCAATCCAAACATCGCTGGCCAACGGATCGGCCATTACAACAATCGCCAAAGCTGCATCGGCAATGAACGAAGAAGCCTGTTCTTTGCAATGAGACAATTCTTTCAATACCTCTTTATCATCAACCACTACAAACTGCCAACTATTACTACGTTTGGAAGAAGGGGACATCAAAGCTGCTTTCATCAACGCAACTACCTGATCTTGTGTCAATTCTTCATCGGTGAACTTCCGCATACTACGACGGTTCTTTATCAATTCACTGAAATTTTCCATATTATTTCCGGTTTCATTTGATTAATGTATGCAAAGATAATGCAAACCGAGCGTAATAGGAAATAAAAGTTTATACTAAATGAAGAATATATTGTATCTTTGCACAGAGAAATAATTTCATTATGAAAAAGCGAATTACACAGGACGATTACGTTAAAGCGAATCGTAAAGCTAGCCGTGAGGCAGAAATTGAGATGTACGGACACCCTATTTGTCACAAACGAGTGCACCAGTCAAAGAAAGTATATAACCGCAGAAAGATAAAGGCAGCCGACAAAAAGCTGCCTTATTTTTTTGTCTTCAAAATAGCGTCACTATCCTCCAGACATAGCGACACTATACAATAAGAATGGCGTCACTATCATGATAGGATAGCGTCACTATATTTAGGGGATTAAAAAAGCAGTTTATCTATTTACCTATCTATCTAATTATCTATACAATCCGCGTTAATTCCCCGGTCGTAGAATCAATAATAAATCCGTAGACTGTCACATCTGAAGGGATCAAAGGATGGCGTACAATAAAATCGACTGTTCCTCTCACCGACTTTTCCGTATCTTCGAAACCATCCAGCCACGAATGAAAGTCAACTCCGCAGAAACGCATCATGTCAATATAATCCGGATTGATTCCGCGTGCTTTCATTTTTTCGAGCATTTCTTCACTATGCATATGGCAAGCTCCACAATCAGAATGAGCAATCACCATTATTTCCTCTACCCCCAACTCAAAAATAGCAACAAGCAAACTACGTATCACGCTACCGAAAGGATGGGAAATAACGCCACCTGCATTTTTTATCATTTTCACATCGCCATTCTTAATTCCTAATGCTGCTGGCAGCAAAGCAGTCAGTCGGGTATCCATACAGGAAAGAATAGCTATTTTCTTATCGGGATATTTATTGGTAATATACGATTCGTATCCCTTGTTCTCAACAAATTGCTTGTTGTAAGCTAAAATTTCTTCTAACATAGTTCCGCTTTTTAAAAGTTCTGTTCGATTACACAAAGATATAGAAAAAAGGGACATATCATCACGACATATCCCCTCTTAATTTAAAATTTAATCTATATTGTTATTGTAAAAATCCGTCCAGACCAGACTTAGCTGTTGTACCATATCCATTGTCTCCATATTCTTCAGCATTATCAATCTGTTGAAGGAATGTTTGTGATATAGGACGCCATATATTATAAGATTTAAAACTGGAAGCAGCACGTTTGTTATATTTCGCCAAACGAGTTGAGAATGCTTGATGACGCTGCAACAATGCCCAACGTGAATGTTCTCCACAAAGTTCACGTGCATATTCATCGTAGATATCTTCTTCGGTGACAGTAGTCAGCTTATAAGACGACTCCAAAACTCCGGAACGAGCCGCACGGGCACGAAGCGTGTTCAAATATCCTGCAGCTTTTGTTCCATTACCCAAATGTTGTTCAGCCTCGGCAGCAATCAAATAAACTTCTGCCATACGCATCACAAAAATATCACCATTACGGATTTGCAAGTTACTTCCATAATATACTCCTTCATAACTCCAGATAAACTTATTCAAACATGGGTATGTTGCATATACTTTTGAAGTACGATCATAACTGCCAGGCATATCATTCTGTGTTTTCACGTAATTGCCATTTGCATCAAACAAATCATCTATATTCACACATGCATAAACACGGTCTTTCTTGTCTTCCGCCGACAAAGGTTCTTTGGATAAATAGAGGAAGAAACGATTATCATCCGCAGGCAATGGATAATCTATTACATATACTTTTTTAGGAGTCGTCAATGTTGATATATCTCCTGTAGTTACCCCTTTGGGCCACACAGACGCTGTATACTGATTTCCTCCATGAGACATCGTTTTGCCATCACAATCAACATACGGATAAATTTTTTCACCTACATGAGAAGCATCAATACCATACTTCTGACATAAATCGCTAGTCAAAGTCACTATATTCTTAGTATACGGAATCCATGCCACTTTTTCCATAGAAAATGCCCCGAAAGCAGTCTGGAATGAATTCTCCCAACGTTTATCCCAAGTTGGTTCAAAGCAGTCCAGCAAATATTTAGATGGTGCGCAGTTGCCATTGTTGGTACGTCCATAAAAATAGTTCTGTTTGTCAGATGTAATCTTACTAATATCCGACAGGTTCGTCTGATTCCAGTAAGTATACGTAAACAATTTATTATATCCCGCATTCGAATAATCCCATGCGTCATCATCACCGGCATCACAACCTGCTGCAACAAAAAGCGCTTCTTTATTAGTACGGTTATTGCCATCAGCCCACATATCCGATATATCTTTATAAAGATAACCTCCATAAGTACCTCCGCCAGCTTCTGTATCCGCAATAAAGCTTTCTGCAACATCTGCCGCTCTTTGCCAGTAAGAAACACCATTCTCACTCAACCCCTGGCCGGCTCCTTGTATGTAGGCACGAGCCAAAAGTCCCATAGCCGATTTTTTTGAAACACGGGCACGATTATTACCGTAAGGAGTTGTATTCAGATTATCCGCAGCATATTTCAAATCATCAATGATGTATGAATAAATTTCAGATAACGTATTACGTTTAGGTTCCAACACAATATTATTTCCCGCTTCATTCATACAAAGAGTGATCGGACCAAAATATGTAGTCAATATCAAATGATAAAAACCACGCAAACAACGTGCTTCGGCTGTTAACACACGAATATCATCCGCATTTCCTTCTACACTTTCCGCACGGTTTATAACGGTATTACATATCCCCAAAGCAGTATACGCCTGCATAAATAATTTATCCCATGCCTTATCTTTACTCGGCGTCAGAGATTCATAATAAAAGAGTTCTTTCGAGTTATCATTATTATTTGCCGTCAACCACGTATCCGTACCAACCTCTGCAACAGATAAAAAGTCTGTCACAGTATACAGTTGACTATAAATAGGGTTATAACACTGGGTTTGCATTCCGTACCACCCGTCAAACGTAGCCAACGTTTCTTCACCGGTAACTTCCATTGGATTATATTCATCCAATGAACATGAATTGATAGTAACCATCGCACACAATGCTAAGGCCACATTATATACTAATTTCTTCATTATTTATCAGTTTAGAGAATTAAAATGAAAGATTAAGACCAAAGACTAACTGTTTTGTCAATGGATAGTTCAAACCACCATTCATTTCCGGATCATAATCCTTCAACAAATGACTTTTTGCAATAACGAATGGATTAGTAATCGTTCCATACACACGGAGCTTGCCCAATCCCAATTTTTTAGCCAATTTATCAGGCATAGTATATCCCAACGTTATATTCTTTATTTTAAAGAATGATCCATCTACATACGACAACGCTGCAAAGCCCGGATAATAGCTCAACTTATCCTTGATAGAAGCATCCATGGCTGGAAAATCGTTCGAAGGATTTGTTTCAGACCATACATTGAAATAAGTAGGATAGTTGTTCAACCCTGTCGGGTCATAATCCGTCAATACAGAATATTTAATCATCTGTCCCCAACGCATATACATATAAATACTTAAATCAAAATCTTTATATGTCAAAGTATTCTGGAAACCCATTGTCCAATCCGGAGAGTTATGTCCCAATACTTGATAATCATCAGCAGACACAGAATATGTATTAGAAGCATCATAACGGATTTCCTGTCCGTCAGCATTCACCTTCGTATAGTAGACACTACCGTCCGTATCCGTATGCCGCACCATATCAGGCACATTAATCTTTATAGATCCCGGCTTCAATCCAAACACAGCAGCATCAGCTTCTTCACCTTTCTGCCAGATACCATCCAATTTGTAGTGATAAAAAGAGTTGATTGCACTACCTACCGCATACGTATAATCGCCATTGATTACTTTATCATTAGCAGTTCCGGTCAGTTTCGTAATCTCTTCCTTATTATATGCAAAAGTCAGAGCCGATGTCCATTGAAAATTTTTAGTTTCAATGTTGCGGGTATTCAAAGCAAGCTCAAGACCTTTATTTTTAGTTTCACACAAGTTTATATTGGTCAGATATTGCTCTTTAGAACTATAGGAACCGTTCACTACAGGTAATGATTTTTTCCATATCACACCTTCCGTCTTAGTCTTATACATATCCAATGTCACATTGATACGATTATTCAGGAAAGAAGCATCAATACCGATATTGGTGTTCTTTGAACGTTCCCATGTCAGTTCCGGATTAGCTATTATTTTAGTGAGATTATAAATCTGCGTTTTTTCACCACCTAACGTCAACCATCCGGACTCCAGAGAAGAAGAGGAAGAATAAGGATCAATACTGGCCGTACCAGAAATACCGTAACCCACACGAATTTTTAAATTATCCAACCAGTTTCTTGTACTTTCCATAAACTTCTCGTCAGAAATACGCCATCCCAATGAAACAGCCGGGAAATTAGACCATTTATGATCTTTAGCCAAACGTGAAGAACCATCCCGACGAATAGAAGCAGAAAGCAAATACCTACCCAATAGAGAGTAGTTGATACGTCCTACTAATCCGACTCCTTTAGACATGGTATAACTGGATGAATTCTTCTGAACGGCAGCTTTTTCCAATCCTTCCCACAAATATTTATTGTTAGCAATACCTGTTCCTGTCATTTCCGTGTTATCCGTCTGGTTATGATTCCAGGTAGACACACCAGTAAGCGTAAATTCATGTATCTTAGCAATATTAAAGTTGTAAGTTACGATATTTTCCCACTTATAATTATATGATCTGTTTTGAGTAATCTTGGCATTCGTATCTGTCTCTACATTTCCTCCCGCTTTATAAAAGTTGTACGAGCCATCTCCCTGGAAACTATTCGAACGGGAATAAGTCAACGTCCCATTCACGCGTGACTCCCATGTCAATCCTTTAATCGGAGTTATTTTAATATAAGGATTCACATACAGTTTTGTATTCTGGGATTGGTTTCTCCAATTACTTTTATTATTCATCAAAAGATTCAAATAGCCGGCATCCCCTTCAATCGGATAAGGATTAACATTGCCATTCTCGTCATAGATTTCACCATAAGGAATAGCCGTCATACCATCTTGAATCTTTGCAAAAGGCTTATTCTGATGCACATAAGATGCCTGAATACTAATTCCTGTAGTAAACCATTTATTGATTGTGTGATCGATGCGAATATTTGTTGAATACAATTTATAATTATCATCGTTGTATTGTCCGTTTTCATCCGAAAAATTCATAGACATATAAGCCTTTGTATTTTTTGTACCTCCTGAAACCGACAAACTATAATTCTGAACAGTCCCCGTATGCAGCAATTCATCTACCCAGTCAATGTATTTCCCGTTTTGATAAGCTTTATAATAAGCAGGGTTAGTAAACATATTGGCATCATCCACATAAGTACCCGCATTTTTATGGGCTGTACGCAAGCCCTCCATGTAGGTTTCTCCTTGGCGGACTTCCGGCATTGTAGACCAGCTGTTTATACCAAAAAAAGCATTAAAATTAGCAGTCAATTTTCCTTCTTTTCCGCCTTTGGTAGTAATGATTACAACACCATTGGCACCGGAAGAACCATAAACAGCCGTAGAAGAAGCATCTTTCAACACTTCAATAGATTCAATATCATTCGGATTCAGTGTCGCATAGTCACCCGGCATCCCGTCAATAATAAACATAGGATTACCACTTGCTGTCAATGAACGGTTACCGCGCAATTGCATTTTCACTCCTGAACCCGCTTGACCCGATTCTCTCGTAATATCCAATCCCGCTACTTTACCCTGCAACGCTTCCATCGGGTTTGTGCCCGGATTCATCGTAATGTCTTCCGATTTCACTGAAGCAACCGCCCCTGTTAAATCACGTTTCTTCACTGCACCGTAGCCAATGACCACCACTTCATCCAATGCCTGTGTGTCCGAAACCATTTTCACATTGACCGGTCCGTTACCCGTCACAGTCACCGTTTGTTCTTTGTAACCGATATAAGAAATGACCAGTTCTTTTCTTCCCGCCGGAAGATTGATAGAGAAGTTACCGTTAAAATCGGTAATCGTACCTGTACTTGTTCCTTTCACAACGATAGAAACCCCAATCAACGGCTCCCCGCTTTCATCAATGATAGTTCCTTTCACAGTTTTCGTTTGTGTGACAACTTGCACCATAGTATTAGAAACTCCATCTTCTGCATACACAGAATATGACAGAGGGGCAGACAATAAAGACAGCCCTAAAATCATGGAAGCGCGTCTATGATGATTCTTCCATGCTTCAACAAATGCATTACATCTCATTCGTTCTAATTTAAAGTTAATATTAATTCTCGTTGTTTTGCAAAAACTATTCGATTATAATCTTAATTAAAGACGAAGCTAATTTTAATACGTACTCACTTTTCATACCATATTTCTCCTATAAAATACATTTTCTCCATTAAATACGCAACTATATATTATACTTTACTTCAAGCAGCTCCAACAAATTCTTTATTTTGTTGTTGAATAAAGAATAAAAAGTGTAAATTTGTACCTAGATGCCACTGAAACTAACAACATATTATCATGGGAAGGATATTCCTGAATTGCCGGGAAAAAACACCTTCCATTCCAAAGAGTTATTTCTGATTTATGAAGCAACTCCTGGGTATACTCCTTTATTAATAGTGGCAACAGAAGACGGCAGACCGGTGGCACGCCTGCTTGCTGCCATCCGCAAAGCAAAGAAGTGGCTCCCTTCTTCTTTAGTGAAACATTGTGTAGTATATAGTGAAGGCGAATTTCTGGACGAGTCTCTTTCGACCAACAAAGAAAAGGCAGAAGAAGTCTTCGGCGATATGCTCGAACATCTCACACAAGAAGCATCGCGCAGCTGTGTCCTGATCGAATTCCGGAACCTGAACAATTCGATGTTCGGTTATCGGGTTTTCCGTACCAACGATTATTTCCCAGTCAACTGGTTGCGGGTACGCAATTCGCTGCACAGTATGGAAAAGACAGAAGACCGGTTCAGTCCGTCGCGTATGCGTCAGATAAAAAAAGGACTCAAGAATGGAGCCAGAGTAGAGGAAGCACATACCGTGGAAGAGATACACGATTTCTCACGGATGCTGCACAAGATTTATTCCTCCCGCATACGCAGATATTTCCCGGCCAACGATTTTTTCCGCCACATGAACAATATGTTAATCAAAGGACAACAGGCAAAAATATTCGTTGTGAAATACAAAGAGAAAATCATTGGCGGTTCTGTCTGTATCTATTCGGGAGACGACGCATACCTTTGGTTTTCGGGAGGAATGAGAAAGACATACGCACTTCAATATCCGGGTGTGCTAGCCGTTTGGAAAGCATTGGAAGACGCACACCAACGGGGATTCCGTCACATGGAATTTATGGATGTAGGACTTCCGTTCCGTAAACACGGTTATCGTGATTTCGTTCTTCGCTTCGGAGGAAAACAAAGCAGTACCCGCCGTTGGTTCCGCGTCAATTGGAGTTGGCTGAATAAACTCTTAGTCAAGTTTTATGTCTAAATGTAATCTCAAGATTACAAAACAATGTTTTATGCTCCTTTCCCACCATTTTTTCTGTTTAATAATCCAATAATTAAATGCAGAAATATTTCTTTATTAGATAAGAAATGTCTTTCTTTGTGCTGTTTTATGCCTTATAAGCACAGATTTAAAACCAAATAAAAAAAGTATAGTTATGAAGATTTCACACATTGAACATCTGGGCATTGCTGTAAAAAGCATCGAAGAAGCCCTTCCTTACTACGAAAATGTATTAGGTCTGAAGTGTTACAACATTGAAACAGTGGAAGATCAGAAAGTAAGAACTGCTTTTTTAAAAGTGGGCGAAACAAAAATTGAACTGTTGGAGCCTACTTGCCCGGAGAGTACTATTGCCAAATTCATTGAAAACAAAGGTGCAGGCGTTCACCACGTCGCATTTGCTGTAGAAGATGGCGTAGCCAATGCGCTGGCAGAGGCAGAAGGCAAAGAAATCCGCCTTATCGACAAAGCTCCCCGCAAAGGTGCTGAAGGTTTGAATATCGCTTTCCTTCACCCGAAATCAACTTTGGGTGTGTTAACAGAACTCTGCGAACATTAATCATAAACTCTAAAACCAACAAGAACTCATGAGTAATCAACTTGAAAAAATTAAAGAGCTTATTGAACGCCGTGCCGTAGCACGTATCGGAGGCGGTGAAAAAGCAATTGCAAAGCAACACGAAAAAGGGAAATACACAGCACGCGAGCGTCTGGCTATGCTGCTTGACGAGGGTAGCTTCGAAGAAATGGACATGTTCGTTGAGCACAGATGCACGAACTTCGGCATGGAGAAAAAACATTACCCGGGAGACGGTGTAGTAACCGGCTGCGGTACGATCGAAGGACGTCTGGTATATGTGTTCGCACAGGACTTCACTGTTTCTGCCGGTTCACTGTCAGAAACGATGTCATTGAAAATTTGTAAAATCATGGATCAAGCCATGAAGATGGGCGCTCCCTGTATCGGTATCAACGACTCGGGTGGTGCACGTATTCAGGAAGGTATCAACGCTTTGGCCGGTTATGCAGAAATCTTCCAACGCAATATCCTTGCTTCCGGTGTTATCCCACAGATTTCAGGTATCTTCGGTCCTTGTGCCGGCGGTGCTGTTTATTCTCCGGCTTTGACCGACTTCACGCTGATGATGGAAGGTACTTCTTATATGTTCCTTACCGGACCAAAAGTTGTGAAGACCGTAACAGGTGAAGACGTTAGCCAGGAAAACCTCGGTGGCGCAAGCGTTCACTCCACTAAATCAGGTGTGACTCATTTCACCGCTAAAACAGAAGAAGAAGGTTTCGAACTGATTCGTAAACTGTTGAGTTATATTCCTCAAAACAACCTTGAAGAAGCTCCTTATGTAGATTGTACAGACCCAATCGACCGTTTGGAAGATTCTTTGAATGATATTATCCCCGACAGCCCTACTAAACCGTATGATATGTACGAAGTTATCGGCGCTATTGTGGACAACGGTGAGTTCCTTGAAATCCAGAAAGATTATGCAAAGAATATCATCATCGGTTTTGCCCGTTTCAACGGACAGTCGGTAGGTATCGTTGCTAACCAGCCTAAATACTTGGCAGGTGTGCTCGACAGCAACGCATCTCGCAAGGGTGCACGTTTCGTGCGTTTTTGCGATGCATTCAACATTCCTATCGTATCGTTAGTAGACGTACCGGGATTCCTTCCGGGAACAGGCCAGGAATACAACGGCGTTATCCTTCATGGTGCTAAGCTATTGTATGCTTACGGTGAAGCTACTGTACCTAAGGTTACGATTACATTGCGTAAATCCTACGGTGGTTCTCACATCGTAATGAGCTGTAAGCAACTTCGCGGTGACATGAACTACGCATGGCCGACTGCTGAAATCGCAGTAATGGGTGGAGCAGGAGCAGTAGAAGTATTGTACGCACGCGAAGCCAAAGATCAGGAAAATCCCGCTCAATTCCTTGCTGAAAAAGAAGCAGAATACACGAAACTGTTTGCCAATCCTTACAATGCAGCCAAATACGGCTACATCGACGATGTGATTGAACCACGCAACACACGTTTCCGCGTAATCCGTGCTTTGCAGCAGTTGCAGACTAAGAAATTGAGTAATCCGGCTAAGAAGCATGGTAATATTCCGTTGTAATCCTACTTTTCACATTAAAACAAGAACGATTATGAACAAAACCAAAATCGGAATATTCCTTTCTTTGCTGTTGCTGATTGGGCTGACTTCTTGTGGAGAGCAAAAGTCGAACAACAAGCTGGTACTGAACGAAATTCTGATAGACAATCAGAATAATTTTCAAGATGACTACGGATTGCACAGCGCATGGATTGAAATATTCAATAAATCATTCGGTAGCGCCGACCTGGCAGCTTGCTTGTTGAAAGTAAGCAGCCAACCGGGCGATACAGTTACTTACTTTATCCCGAAAGGTGATATACTTACATTAGTGAAGCCACGTCAACATGCACTATTCTGGGCAGATGGCGAACCTAACCGCGGTACTTTCCACACCAGCTTCAAGCTGAATCCGGAAACGGCCAACTGGATCGGTCTGTTTGACTCCGGTAGAAAGCTGCTCGACCAGATTGTAGTGCCCGCAGGTGTTCTTGGTCCCAACCAGTCATACGCTCGTGTCAGCGACGGAGCAGCGGAGTGGGAGGTAAAAGGTGGAAGTGGTGACAAATACGTGACCCCGAGTACGAACAACAAAACTCTTGACAGCAATGCCAAGATGGAAAAATTCGAAGAGCATGATGCTGACGGTGTCGGCATGTCTATCTCTGCCATGAGTGTAGTATTCTGCGGATTGATTCTTCTCTTTATTGCCTTCAAGATTGTAGGAAAAGTAGCTGTAAATTTGAGCAAGCGCAATGCTATGAAATCTAAAGGCATTGACAAGCATGAAGCTAAGGAACTGTCACAGGCTCCGGGCGAAGTTTACGCTGCGATTTCTATGGCATTGCACGAAATGCAGGATGAAGTGCACGACGTAGAAGAAACGGTACTGACCATCACTCGCGTAAAACGCAGTTACTCACCATGGAGTTCGAAGATTTACACTTTGCGTGAAACTCCTCCCAGAAAGTAAGTCACCTTTTAAAAAGTTAAAACGATGAAAGAATATAAATATAAAATCAACGGTAACTCATATAAAGTAACCATCGGAGATATTGAAGATAATATCGCTCATGTAGAAGTGAACGGTACACACTATAAAGTGGAAATGGAGAAACAGCCGAAGCCTGCTGCCAAACCTGTAACAGTACGTCCTATGCCTAATGCTCCTACTGCTCCTACTCAGGTAGTGAAACCAACTGCTCCGTCTACCGGAAAATCAGGAGTGAAATCTCCGCTGCCGGGTGTGATCCTCGACATCAAAGTGAATGTAGGCGATACTGTAAAGAAAGGACAGACCATTATCATATTGGAAGCCATGAAGATGGAAAACAATATCAATGCGGATAAGGACGGTAAGATTACTGCCATCAACGTCAACAAGGGAGACTCTGTTCTTGAAGGTAATGACCTCGTAATTATTGAATAATATGGGAGATTTTATAAACTTTTTAGGAAATAACCTCGCCGACTTCTGGACATACACGGGCTTTGCAAATGCTACTGTAGGGCATGTCGTTATGATTCTTGTGGGTTTGGGGTTCATCTATTTGGCGGTAGCCAAAGAGTTCGAACCGATGCTGCTGATTCCTATCGGCTTCGGTATGCTGATCGGTAATATACCTTTTAATATGGATGCCGGACTGAAAGTCGGTATTTATGAAGAAGGTTCCGTATTGAATATATTGTATCAGGGAGTAACTTCCGGCTGGTATCCGCCGCTCATCTTTTTGGGCATCGGCGCCATGACGGACTTCTCGGCACTTATCTCTAATCCGAAATTGATGTTGATCGGTGCTGCTGCACAATTCGGTATCTTCGGTGCTTACATGATCGCATTGGAAATGGGCTTCGACCCGATGCAAGCCGGCGCTATCGGTATCATTGGTGGAGCAGACGGCCCGACGGCCATTTTCCTTTCCTCCAAGCTAGCACCTAACCTGATGGGAGCCATTGCGGTGTCCGCCTACTCCTATATGGCGTTGGTTCCGGTGATACAGCCGCCTATCATGCGTCTGCTCACCACCAAGAACGAACGTGTCATCCGCATGAAACCGCCGCGTGCCGTTTCTCACACGGAGAAGGTTATTTTCCCGATTATCGGCTTGTTGCTGACCTGCTTCCTAGTTCCTTCCGGTCTACCTTTGTTGGGTATGCTGTTCTTCGGTAACCTGTTGAAAGAAAGTGGTGTAACCCGTCGTCTTGCCAATACAGCTAGCGGTCCGTTGATTGATACTATCACTATCCTGTTGGGTCTGACAGTAGGTGCTTCTACGCAAGCTTCCGAATTCCTGACGCTCGATTCTATCAAGATTTTCGCCCTCGGTGCATTGTCATTCATCATTGCAACTGCATCCGGTGTAATCTTCGTTAAGATATTCAATATCTTCTTGAAGAAGGGCAACAAGATCAATCCATTGATCGGTAATGCAGGGGTTTCTGCTGTCCCCGACTCTGCACGTATCTCACAAGTGATTGGTTTGGAATACGATTCGACCAACTATTTGTTGATGCACGCTATGGGTCCGAACGTTGCCGGAGTAATCGGTTCAGCAGTCGCTGCCGGTATCCTCCTTGGATTCTTGATGTAAGAAATACTACAATTATAAGAATAAGCGCGAACATTGCTATAACAGCATTTTGTTCGCGCTTATTTTTGTTTAAATCCATTTCAAATGTATTCCAACTGGAATACTTAAAAGCTTTATCTTCTCTCCTTGCACCTTTCAACATAAGAAAGGCTGCCACCGGTTAACCAGGAGCAGCCTTTCTTTTATTTATGGAATAATCCGAGGATTACTGTGCCAATTTGTTGTCAGAACCGAGCACATTAAGGATTTTGTGCTTGTACAGTTTTTCCATGTTGTCACGAGCCGGACCAAGATACTTACGCGGGTCGAATTCAGCTGGTTTTTCAGCAAAAGTCTTACGGATAGCAGCAGTCATAGCCAAACGTGAGTCAGAGTCGATGTTGATTTTGCAAACAGCAGACTTAGCAGCCTTACGCAACCATTCTTCTGGAATACCGATAGCAGCTTTCAGTGCACCACCGTATTTGTTGATAGTTTCCACTTCTTCTTGAGGAACTGAAGATGATCCGTGAAGAACGATAGGGAATCCCGGAAGTTTTTCCATTACAGCGTCCAATACTTCGAAAGCCAATGGAGGAGGAACCATTACGCCTGTAACCGGGTCGATGTGGCATTGTTCCGGAGTAAACTTGTAAGCACCGTGAGAAGTACCGATTGAGATAGCCAAAGAGTCACAACCAGTGCGAGTAGCGAAGTCGATTACTTCTTCAGGGTCAGTATATGTGTGGTGGTCAGCAGAAACTTCATCTTCTACACCAGCCAATACGCCAAGTTCACCTTCTACAGTTACGTCGAACTGATGAGCGTATTCAACAACTTTCTTAGTCAATGCAACGTTTTCTTCGTAAGGAAGATGAGAACCGTCGATCATCACTGAAGAGAAACCTGAATCGATACAAGATTTGCAAGTTTCGAATGTATCTCCGTGGTCAAGGTGAAGAACGATTTCCGGATGTGCGCAGCCTAATTCTTTAGCATATTCTACAGCACCCTGTGCCATGTAACGCAACAAAGTAGCGTTAGCATACTGACGAGCACCTTTAGAAACCTGAAGAATCACAGGAGATTTAGTTTCAACAGCAGCCTTGATGATAGCCTGCATCTGTTCCATATTGTTGAAGTTGAATGCTGGGATAGCATATCCACCTTTGATAGCCTTAGCAAACATTTCTTTTGTGTTTACCAATCCTAAATCTTTGTAATTTACCATTTTGTTTAAAGTTTATTGTTAGTGAATAAAAATTCTACGCAAAAGTAAGCATTATCCATCGAATAACGAACATCGGAAAGAAAAATATAGTAGAAAAAGGTTTAAATCAGACACCAAAATTTAGCAGGAATACGAGTGTGACATTAGATTGTAATGTCTACCTTGCAAATAAACGGATAAAAGACAGTAAAGCGTATTTCCGCGTTCGATTCATCATTCATCAATATAAGTTATGCTATTCATATATAAATGATGCGAATCATATTATATAGATATATTATAGGTACGGATTGCCTAAATTTAGAAAGCAGAGTATCTTTATCGAAGTTTTTTCCATAAAACCTTTTTCTATTTCACAGAAAAGCATTATCTTTGCGCTCTGAAAATGACCATTACACTATTTCTTACCAAAATAGTAACAGAATATAAATTAAAAAAACAGATACTGAAATGAAAAAAGGCCTTCATCCAGAATCATACCGTCCGGTAGTATTTAAAGATATGTCAAATGGTGACATGTTTTTGTCTAAGTCAACTGTAGCAACTAAAGAAACCATCGAATTCGAAGGTGAAACTTATCCGTTGCTGAAGATTGAAATCTCAAACACTTCTCACCCGTTCTATACAGGTAAATCTACATTGGTGGATACTGCAGGTCGTGTTGATAAGTTCATGAGCCGTTACGGTGACCGTAAGAAGAAATAATTCGATCTTTCGTGAAAGATGAAAAAAGAGGAGATTCTCGTAGAGAATTTCCTCTTTTTCGTTTTCTATATTCCTTATTCCTTTTCGCATTTGTTTATTCCTCCCCCCTTCGAAACAAAATGGTTTCAACCGGAATCAGAAAGTTTTTAGGGATATAACCCCAAAAAGAAATAAAAGAAATATCACCAAATCCGACTTATTACCAAATAAAGGGAGTACCTTTACCCGACTAATTAAGTAAAAATGGAAATAACTGATTTAAAACAAATGACAAAGGAGGAAGTTTTTAATTTTATCAGACAACGCCTTTCTTTCAATGATGAATTGCTCGAGCAGTTCAGACATGTAAAAAAAGACGATCTCGCAAAAGAACATCGTAGATTCGAAATGTCCGGAAACGAATCAAAAACAGGCTGGTCCACAGTTTTCAATACTGCTATTCTAAATGAGTTTGCCGATCTTGGTATCTATAACTATACTTCTTACCTTTTTCTCGACTTCCACAATGGTACTCCAACCATTTATCTCAAATACTTTCTTGAGGACGAAAATCTGGAATATACATTTAACGGATATACCACAACAGAAATCATATTTGAAGTTTTAGAACTGACTATCTTCTCCGGAAAGCCGGAAAGAAAACGGAACTAAAACGAAAAAAACACAAAAACATCTTGCACCTTACACTAATCGGGACCATCATACTGATATACAATTCTTTAGTGTAGTGCAAGATACGGTTGCAGATAGTGTAAGATACCTTTATCTTACACTGATTGTCTCGTGACTACTTATCGACTAATTTCCGATTGATGGCAGTTCCATTTTGTTTCAAGCGCTTGAAACAAAATGTTCGCAGGCTTAAAACAAACTGTTTCAAGGCGCTAAACACTTTGTTTCCCTATAGAAAACACTTTGTTTTTAGGCACGAAACACCTTGTCTACCGCTATGAACAAGTCATTTACTGCACAGGTTTTGCAAATCGCTATATATCTTCTATAAATACACCAAGATTCTTATAGACGACACAGCGTGTAAGATACCTTTTATCTTACACTATCTGCCACTCTATCTTACACTACACTAAAAAGTTGTATATCAGTATGATGGTCCCGATTAGTGTAAGGTGCAAGATGTTTTTTTATTTTCAAACTTTATAGAAAGAGGTTAACGAAGGTTGTGATTTAGTTCAAATGAATTTCCAAACCGTGATTTACAGATTAGTGAAATGGTTTGGATGGGAATTTTACTTAAAAAATGGTAAGATTCCCATTATTTTGTGTTCTGCTAGAGAAATAAGAGGTTGAGTATGAAAAATATTAAGAATAGTGAACATAAATAAACGGGAGTTGTTTTTAGTATATTATTCGCTATTTATCAACGCAAAACCTCTAAACATCAACGTGATATATGAAGAAAATTGGATTCGTCCTGACGGCTGCAATCTTATTGGCAGGCTGCGGACAGAAAAAAGAAGCGACAACGACAACAGCCCGTCCCGTAAAGACCACCATTGTCGAGTCAAGATCGATTATTAGCAAAGATTTCTCGGGAATCGTGGAAGCGGTGGAATATGTGAAGCTGGCTTTCAGGGTCAACGGACAAATCATCCAACTACCTGTCATCGAAGGACAGAAAGTGAAAAAGGGACAACTCATCGCAGCTATCGACCCCAGAGACATCGCGTTGCAATATGCCGCCACAAAATCGGCATACGAAACGGCTTCCGCACAAGTGGAACGTAACAAACGACTCCTCTCCCGGCAAGCTATCTCCGTACAGGAATACGAAATCAGTCTCGCCAACTACCAGAAAGCGAAATCTGAATACGAACTATCCGCCAACAATATGCGCGACACGAAACTGACCGCTCCTTTTGATGGTTCCATCGAAAAGAGATTGGTGGAAAATTATCAGCGTGTCAACTCCGGAGAAGGCATCGTTCAGCTTGTCAACACGCATAATCTACGCATCAAATTCACCATTCCGGATGCTTATCTGTACTTGTTGCGCGCCAAAGACCCGCGTTTCCTTGTTGAATTTGACACCTTCAAAGGACACGTGTTTCAAGCAAAACTAGAAGAATATCTGGATATTTCGACCGATGGCACAGGTATCCCGGTCAGCATCACGATTGACGACCCGTCATTCGACCGTGACCTTTATGCTGTGAAACCCGGTTTCACCTGCGGCATCCGTTTCACGGCAGATGTGGGCCCGTTAGTGCAGAACAGCTGGACAATCATACCGCTTAGCGCCGTATTCGGTGAAAGCGAAGGAAACAAAATGTATGTTTGGGTGGTAGAAGACAACAAAGTCCACAAACGACAAGTAACCGTGAGCACTCCTACCGGAGAAGCACAGACTCTCATCTCCGAAGGTTTGAAACCCGGAGAGAAAATCGTCATTGCAGGCGTACACCAACTAGTGGAAGGAGAATCAATTACAACAGTTGATAAATGATAGCTGATAACACCTATCATTTACAACCTATCATTTATCAACTATCAACTATCATTTATTATGAGTTTAGCTAGATATTCATTAGATAATACGAAAATCATCTATTTCTTTCTTGCCGTATTGCTGATTGGGGGAATCACTTCCTTTGGCAAACTGGGTAAGAAAGAGGATGCTCCTTTCGTGATAAAGTCGGCGGTTATCATGACCCGTTATCCGGGTGCCGAGCCGGCTGAAGTGGAGCGGTTGATTACCGAGCCCATCTCTCGCGAGATTCAAAGTATGAGCGGTGTGTACAAGATTAAATCAGAATCTATGTACGGACTTTCAAAAATCACATTCGAGTTGCAACCTTCCTTGTCGGCAAGCTCCATTCCGCAAAAGTGGGACGAGTTGCGACGGAAAGTGCTCAATATACAGCCACAGTTGCCGAGCGGTGCTTCTGCACCAACGGTTTCCGATGATTTCGGTGACGTGTTCGGCATCTATTACGGTCTGACGGCGGACGACGGTTACACATACGAAGAGATGCGCAACTGGGCGGAACGGATCAAGACGCAGGTAGTGACGGCAGACGGAGTGATGAAAGTGGCTTTGTTCGGAACACAGACAGAAGTGGTCAATATTCTTATTTCGACCCATAAGCTCGTAGGTATGGGCATCGACCCCAAACAGCTTGCCAGTCTGCTGCAATCGCAGAATCAGATTATCAATACCGGAGAAATCCGTGCCGGTGAGCAACAGCTCCGGGTGACTGCTAACGGTATGTACACCACCGTAGACGATATCCGCAACCAAGTAATTACCACAAAGGCCGGACAGGTGAAACTCGGTGATATCGCCGTTATTGAAAAAGGTTACATGGACCCTCCATCCAACATTATGCACGTGAACGGCAAACGTGCCATCGGCATCGGTGTCTCCACCGACCCGCAACGGGATGTGGTGCAGACGGGTAAGAATGTGAAAGCCAAGCTAGACGAATTGCTGCCACTGATGCCTGTGGGATTGGAGTTGCAAAGTCTGTATCTGGAAAACGAGATAGCCAATGAGGCTAACAACGGATTTATCATCAATCTGATCGAATCTATTCTGATTGTGATTGTGATTATCATGTTGGTGATGGGGCTGCGTGCAGGTATGCTAATCGGTTCGTCACTGATTTTCTCCATTGGAGGTACATTGCTCATCATGTCTTTCTTCGGTGTCGGACTGAACCGTACTTCGCTGGCGGGATTTATCATCGCTATGGGTATGCTGGTGGACAACGCCATTGTAGTGACGGATAACGCACAGATTGCCATTGCCCGCGGAGTAGACCGGCGGAAAGCACTGATAGACGGTGCAACGGGCCCGCAATGGGGATTGCTCGGGGCTACTTTTATCGCTATCTGTTCGTTCCTCCCGCTCTACCTCGCTCCTTCTGCCGTAGCGGAAATCGTGAAACCGCTTTTTGTGGTACTTGCCATCTCGTTGGGATTGAGCTGGGTACTTGCACTGACACAGACCACTGTTTTTGGTAATTTCATCCTGAAAGCGAAAGCAAAGGATGGTGCCAAAGACCCGTATGATAAACCGTTTTATCACAAATTCGCTTCTATCCTCCGTACGCTGATTCGCAGGAAAACGTTGACACTAGGTTCGATGGTAGTGCTTTTTGTTGCTTCATTGATTATCATGGGGACGATGCCTCAAAACTTCTTCCCTTCTCTGGACAAGCCTTATTTCCGGGCGGACGTGTTCTATCCAGACGGGTATAGCATCAATGATGTGGTGAAAGAGATGAAATCGGTGGAAGAGCATCTGGCAAAACAGCCGGAAGTGAAAAAAGTGTCGATCACCTTCGGCAGCACGCCGTTGAGGTATTACCTTGCTTCCACTTCCGTAGGGCCGAAACCGAATTTTGCCAATGTGTTGATTGAATTGACAGACAGTAAATATACAAAAGAGTATGAGGAAGATTTCGACGCATATATGAAGGCGAATTATCCAAATGCGATTACGCGTACAAGTCTGTTCAAGCTGTCGCCCGCGGTGGATGCCGCTATCGAAATCGGATTTATAGGACCGGATGTAGACACGCTTGTGGCGCTCACCAATCAGGCATTGGAGATTATGCACCGGAATCCGGATTTAATCAATGTACGCAATTCGTGGGGAAACAAGATTCCTGTGTGGAAACCGATATATAGTCCCGAACGGGCACAGCCATTAGGGGTGTCCCGTCAGGGCATGGCACAGAGTATCCAGATCGGAACTACGGGTATGACGCTCGGAGAATACCGGCAGGGGGATCAGGTGTTGCCTATCTTATTGAAGGACAACACAGTGGATTCGTTCCGCATCAATGATTTGCGCACGCTGCCCGTGTTTGGTACGGGTAATGAGACGACCAGCCTGGAACAGGTGGTATCGGAATTTAATTTCCAGTATCGTTTCTCGAACGTGAAAGATTACAATCGGCAAATAGTGATGATGGCACAGTGCGATCCGCGTCGCGGGGTAAATGCGATTGCTGCTTTCAATGAAGTTTGGCCGCTGGTGCAAAAAGAGATAAAAGTGCCGGAGGGATATACAATGAAGTATTTCGGGGAGCAGGAAAGTCAGGTGGAGTCTAACGAGTCACTGGCGAAAAACTTACCGTTGACGTTCTTCCTGATGTTTGTCACTCTATTATTCTTGTTCAGGACGTATCGTAAACCGACAGTGATTCTGTTGATGTTGCCGCTTATCTTTATCGGTATCGTGTTAGGATTGGTGTTACTCGGCAAGTCGTTCGACTTCTTCTCTATCCTGGGGTTGCTCGGACTGATTGGTATGAATATCAAAAACGCGATTGTGCTTGTGGAGCAGATTGACCTGGAGGCAAAGACGGGCAAAAAGCCGTTGGATGCTGTTGTCAGTGCCACGACCAGCCGTATTATTCCTGTAGCGATGGCGTCGGGTACTACTATTCTGGGTATGTTGCCATTGTTGTTCGATGCGATGTTTGGCGGCATGGCGGCTACCATTATGGGAGGTTTGTTGGTGGCTTCGGCACTGACATTGTTTGTTCTTCCGGTAGCTTATTGTGCTATTCAGAGAATCAAAGGATAATTGCCTACTCTTATATGAAACTTGAATTTATTGTTTAGATTGAATAAAATGAAAACTCAACTTATAACTCTGTCTCTATTGTTCCTCGGCCTCACGGCCGGGGCACAACAGCCTTATCTTAGCCGGGAAGCCTACCGGGATAAGGTGGAAGCTTACAGCCAAATACTGAAGCAACAGAAACTAAAGACGATGGCAAGTACGGAAGCACGGAAAATTGCTCATACCGGTTTCTTACCTAAAATCGATGCCAATGCGGACGGTACGCTCAACATGAGTGACCTTAGTGCATGGAACGAACCATTAGGCGAATACCGCAATCATACTTATCAAGGAGTATTTATCGTTTCGCAACCGTTGTACACAGGAGGCGCGCTCAACGCCCAGCACAAGATTGCCAAAGCAGATGAAAAGCTGAATCAGCTGAACGAAGAGCTTACTATCGACCAAATTCATTATCAGAGTGATGCGGTTTACTGGAATGCTTCTGCCTCACAGGCTATGTTGCAAGCGGCTGATAAGTATCAAAGCATCGTGAAACAGCAGTATGACATCATACAGGATCGTTTCAGCGACGGAATGATTAGCCGTACGGATTTATTAATGATTTCCACCCGGCTGAAAGAAGCGGAACTGCAATATATCAAGGCTCGCCAGAATTATACACTGGCCCTCCAAAAGTTGAACATCTTAATGGGAGAAGAGCCGAACAGCCCGGTAGACAGCCTTTATACGATTGACAAGGCTTCTGCCCCGGTACAGATACTTTCCTTGGAGAATGTACTGCAACGCCGTGCGGATTTTGAAAGTACGGAAGTGAACATCATGAAGAGTGAGGCGCAGCGCAAAGCAGCTCTTAGCCAGTTCAACCCGCAACTGAATATGTATTTCAGTGGCGGATGGGCTACGGCTACACCTAATCTCGGATATGATGTATCTTTCAATCCGGTCGTCGGCATTAATATCAATATCCCGATTTTCCGGTGGGGAGCCCGGTTCAAAACGAACCGCCAGCAAAAAGCGTACATCGGAATACAGAAACTGCAACAGAGTTATGTGACGGACAATATCAACGAGGAACTTTCTGCCGCACTGACCAAACTGACGGAAACGGAATATCAAGTAAAAACTGCTACCGAGACTATGAATCTGGCCAATGAAAATCTCGACCTGGTTTCGTTCTCTTACAATGAGGGAAAAGCGAATATGGTGGATGTGTTGTCGGCACAGCTATCATGGACGCAAGCGCACACGAATCTGATTAATGCGTATCTGTCGGAAAAGATGGCGATAGCAGAATACAGGAAAGTGATTAGCGAATAAAAGAAGAATCTGAAATCTGTATTCATAAAGCAGTATATAATAAGAAATCCGGAGAATGGGCAATATCCATATCTCCGGATTCTTGTATATAAGGTCAGCTATATTGACTACGCAAGGAAGGAAATCAACACACCCGCAGCT
Organism: Bacteroides celer; assembly: GCF_002632415.2. Classification (NCBI taxonomy): domain Bacteria; kingdom Pseudomonadati; phylum Bacteroidota; class Bacteroidia; order Bacteroidales; family Bacteroidaceae; genus Bacteroides; species Bacteroides celer. The sequence goes on from NZ_CP178209.1 coordinate 4,240,528, forward strand.
ACAGCAGAACCGATTACTCCGGAGATGTTGCTCGCCATGCAGTATTGCAATACGTGATTCTTCGGATCGTACTTCAAAGCTATTTCATTGGCTACACGGCTTGCCATTGGAACAGCACTCAAGCCGGTGGCACCGATAAGCGGATTGATTTTCTTCTTAGAGAAGAGATTCACCAATTTCACGAACAAGATACCTCCTGTGATGGAAAGGGCAAATGCCAGGAAACCACCTACTACGATGCCGATAGTTGTCCAGTTCAGGAAGGCTTCTGTGGTCATCGTTGCTCCTACCGACAGTCCGAGGAAGATAGTAGCCGCATTCATGATGCTATTGGAAGCAGCGTCGAACAGGCGGAACGTGTTGGTTCCGATTTCTTTCACCAGGTTACCGAACATCAGCATTCCAATCAATGGCACAGCACTTGGTACGAAGAGAGCCACAACAGTAGTTACCACAATCGGGAAGATAATCTTCAAGACACGGAGGTTCTTGATTTCCGTCTTTGAAGGATACATCTTTTCCTGTTCTTTCATATTGATGCTCAATTCCTTCTTAGTACAGAGCAGTCTCACAACGAGCGGAATAATCACCGGAACGAGTGCCATGTACGAATAAGCGGCAATGGCAATCGGGCCCAGCAAATGTGGCGCCAGTTTGATAGTCGTAAAGATAGCTGTCGGACCATCCGCACCACCGATAATTCCGAGAGAAGCGGCTTCTTTCGGGGTGAATCCCATCAGGATAGCTACCAACAATACGGTAAAGATACCCAGCTGTGCGGCTGCACCGAAAATAGAAAGACGCAGGTTACGCAACATCGGTCCGAAGTCCGTCAACGCACCGACACCCATGAAGATGATCGGAGGTAGGAAACCTGTTTTAATCAGCATATAGTAGATGAAATTCATCAGTCCCAGTTCGTGGGCGATATCATGCAGAGGCATTTCCCAGATGTTTTTCATTACTCCGTTTATCATAATCATGCCATTCTCGTCTGCCTGAATCACACCCATTTCTCCTCCGGGGAAGTTGGCCAACAACACACCGAAAGCGATGGGGACAAGCAGCAACGGCTCGTACTGTTTCTTGATACCCAGATAGAGCAGGACGAACGCGATGGCATACATTATCAGGAACTGCGGATCGGCAATGATATTGCTGAACGCAGTCATGTCATATAAGTTCTCAAATATTTCGTTCATTATCCTATCTTCATTAATACATCATCTTCTGAAACAGTATCTCCCGGATTGGCACAGATAGCAGTCACCGTACCGCCAAACTCTACACGGATAGCATTATAGGTCTTCATCGCTTCTACATAGCAGATTACGTCTCCTTCTTTCACCGTATCGCCTACTTGCAAGGCGGTTTCTTGTGCATTCTTCACCAAAAAGAACTTGCCTTCCAACGGAGAAAGTACTTCTTTGCCTTCGCCTGCCGGAGCAGCGGAAGCACCCGCTGGAGTAGCAGGAAGCTCGGCATCGCCATAAGCTACGGTGACACGATAAGCCTGTCCGTCTACCTGTACGGTCAGTGTTTTCGGTTTAACATCTTCTTCCGGTGATTTATCTTTTTCGGCACGGCGTTTTGCCACGTCTTCGAGGAAGTCTTCTTTGGCTTTACCACTCTTGTAGGCTTCATATTGAGCCGGGTGCATCGCATATTCGAAGAGTTCTTCGTCGTCCTGTCCTGCTTCCCATTTGTTCTCTTTCATCAGTTTGCGATATTTGTCGAGAGCATCCGGATAGTTGTCCTGTGGATCGCCTTCGAAGAACTTACGGCCTTCACGTTCCGCCTTTTCAATGATTTCCGGAGCAAGTTTGCCCGGCAAACGTCCGGCTTTACCCAGAATCATGTCCCAAATATCATCGGCAATCATTCCCCAACGGTCTTTTCCTTTTTCCATTGCCATCACGTTCATCATGGCAAGGTTCTTCACATATTGACTGAATGGAGTCACCAATGGAGGATAACCGGCACGAGGCCATACGTAAGCCACTTCGTCAAACAGTTTGATGAGCAGCTGATCTTGCGTCATAAACGGCAGATTGTGTTTTGCCTTATATTTATTGATGGATTCCAGATTGGATTCGAGGTCGGCCATCAGACTACCCATCATACCGCCGGGAAGTCCGGGAGCAATCAGCAAGGAGTTCATCAGGCGGTTTTTCGGGCTGATATACAGGCCGAGGAAGTCGTCCATAAATTCCTGAATCATGCCACGCACTTTCATGTAGGCTTCCATATTGATTTCGGGCACTTGATATCCGGCATCTTTCAGCATGGCTTGTACGCTAAGCAAATCGGCGTGACCTGTTCCCCATGAAAGTGGTTCCATACCGACATCGATGTAGTCGCAACCTGCTTGGCATACTTCAAGGATACTTGCCATATTGAATCCGGGACCTGCATGACTATGATACTGAACAGGGATTTCGGGATGTGCCGCTTTGATATTGGCTACGATCTTACCTAATGATACCGGACGGCCAATACCTGCCATATCTTTGATACAGATTTCATCTGCACCCAGTTTGATAAGTTCCAGCGCCATATTGGTGTAGTACTCTACCGTATGGATAGGCGAATGAGTGATACAAAGCGAGCATTGTGAAATCATGCCTGCTTCCTTTGCGTATGTGATGGAAGGAGCGATATTACGCACATCGTTCAATCCGCAGAACGTACGAGTAATGTCTGTTCCTTGTGCTTTCTTTACTTTGTAGAATAATTTGCGGACGTCTGCCGGAACGGGGCTCATACGAAGTCCGTTCAGTGCGCGGTCGAGCATGTGGGTCTGAATACCGGCTTCATGGAACGGTTTTGTCCATTCGCGCACGGCTGTATTCGGGTTTTCACCAAACAATAAATTTACCTGTTCAAAACCTCCGCCATTTGTTTCTACGCGGGCGAAACAACCCATTTCAATGATGGCCGGAGCTACCTTTACGAGTTGGTCTACACGAGGTACATATTTTCCGGCTGATTGCCACATATCTCGGAAAACCAAGCTAAACTTTACTTCTCTTTTCATGTCTTTCAGTGATATTCTTTATAGATTTATAATTTTTCTACTTTAGTGATTTTTCCTTTACCCTGTGTCACCACATTCACAGCAGCAGTAATGGCTGCTAAAATGTTTCCCGGAACAGGTGCAGGACCTCGCGGTGCTTCCCGCTTCACAGGAACCACTTCTTCGGGGGCGTACTTGTTGACCAATGCAATCAACAACTTACCTAAATAAATCACAATCAGCAGAATAACAAATACGGTAGCCATTCCGACCACCATCAGCAGGATCGCTGTTTCGATATTTTCCATATAATAAACTATTAGTAATTTAAGTTGTTCGTCTAAAAAGCGTTCGAAAATACCAAATTTTTATTATAAAATAAATTAAGAAAGGAATATAATGTATAAAACTGTCATTTCTCTGATTGATAATCAGAGCATTTATGAGCAGAAACTTATTACAAAAAAAATGTGAGAGAAAGCCCCTCAACTTTCTCTCACACTCTGATAAAACAATTATTAAATAAAAATACTCAATGATAAACCGGTTTAGCCCTCATCTGGTTTCATACCCTCTTCTTAACCTATTAAATTACCAGATAAAAACCGGTCTTGTTAAACCTCTCATGCGCCATCACGGCTTTCATTCTTTTAATTAGCGTAGCAGTCTAGTTGAAAAACCCTTTTAAGCCAACTTGTTTGATCGGGAAAAACAAGCCTTCTAAAGCTCATATAACCCTGGCGAGGGAACCATTTCTGACCTACGTCTCTGGCAGGAATTTTTCATCTGCCCACTGCCTATTGTTTGCTTTGAGCCTTAGTTTGTATTCTTTTCGAAATATTGTTTGTTTTGAGTCTAGTTTGTATTTCCTACAAAGCATTCTATTGTTTGTTCTGAATTTAGCTTGTAATTCCCTACAAGGCTTTCTATTGTTTGTTTTGAGCTCCGGCCTTTATTCCTATAAGGAAGATGACCGGATAATTCCTTCTACAACATTTAATCTTCTAATCAATTCTACCGTTTTTTTCAAACATCATTAAATAGCTCTTATATTAGAAAGAGAAGCATCCATTTGTTTTTTACCAAGAAAAAATGAAGAAAATTTGAAGAAAAACAAAAAAGCCTCTCCTGACTATCCAGAAGAGGCTTTTTTTATTGCAAAATAATTTCTTTCCCTCGAATTTGATAACTGATTCCACACGAGCCGAAGACTTTTTCCAGCGTGGCGTTCAGGTCTTTCGTCAAAACCGTCCCGTTGTAGGTCAGCCCTTTGCACTTCTCGCGCCCGACGACTGTTACCTTAAATATGTGTTCAATATCTGCCACTACATTTATCAGCGGATCGTCTTCATACCCCAACACCTCGGGGAACTCCGATTCTTCTGCCTTTTTCTCTACCGGCACAATCTTGTTCTCATCGCAATGCACGCTTTCCCCGGCAAGCAATGTATGCTTACCTACAGCAGTCTCGACTTTCACACTTCCTTCCTCACAGTTGACGGTCATCTTCTTTCCTTGCTGATCGATGAGGAATTTCGTTCCCAGTACGGTTACGTCGCCGGCTTCTGTACGGACCGTGAATGTCTTGCCTTTGGTTACGTTAAAAGAGGCTTTACCCAATAGTTGCAATTTGCGCTCCCAAAGCCATGTGATATGATTGTAAGTCAGGCGGGAATTTTCCATCACCTGCACAGTACTGCCATCCGGCAATTCATAGTTCATAGCAGTGTTATCAGTCACCACCTTTTCTTCTGCCAGGAAGTAACCGCCTATCCCCAAAAGAAGGACAACTGCCGCTGCCACTCCCCATGAGAAAGAGAAACTTCTCCCCGCACCTTGTTTTCTTCTCCGGCTTAAGGCGATCTTATGGCTCTCCTCACGTTGCAACTTCAGCTTATCACCTATTTCTTTTTTACGAGAAAAGATTTCGCCAACCAGAGGAAGTTTTCCTTCTTCTAAGTATTTATCTAAAGATTCTGTCCACTTTTCCATATCTCACACCTCAATTAAAAATCCACAAATTAGCTGCTACCAACAACAAGAAAGATTTGCTCATACGCTCCCGCAAACTGGAGATAGCCATATGAGTAGTATTGTAAACCGTACGTGAAGTGAGTCCCATCACCTGGGCTATTTCTTCCGGACTCATCTTCTTATAGTACTTAAGATACAATACCTCCCGCTGTTGCTTCGTCAAATTGTTCAGCTCTTTCTGCAAAACTTCCAGCTGTTCTTTTTCTAACTCTGAACGGATAATAGCAGTTTCAATATCGATCTCCAGATCAAACTGATATTCGTTTGTGCCTACTTCATCCAGTGATTTTAATGAGCCACTATTCTCTTTTTTCAGTTCGTTCACTATCATGTGTCTCAACGAGACACATAAGTAAGCGGGTATGGATTGAGGGGCTGCGCAAGTTTCTCTTTTCTCAAAGATGTAAACAAACAACGACTGTATCGCCTCGGTTACCAAAGTCTCATCACCGGCTATCTTCATGCCATATCCATACAGTAAATCTGCATATTGCTCATAAAGCTGCCGGAATGCCTCTTCATCCCCTTGCTGAATTTTATCCCAGGATAGTGTCTTCATTTCTATTCACTCATTTATATGAGATATGTTTTTCCTTTTTTTACCTGATTTTTTAGTTAAAAATCAACGGAATATATTTTAAAACTCACTTGTAAAGTGGAATTTGATGTGTTTAAAGTCCATCTGCGCCATCTGAAGTACATAACCGGAGTCTGCCAGGAACACATCGCGCCCTTCTCTATCCTTTGCCATATACTGGTATTTACGTTTCTTGAAGGCTTCCAGTTCTGCAGGATCATCGCTTTCTACCCAGCAGGCCTTATAAAGACTTACCGGTTCCCAACGACAGGACGCATTGTATTCATTCAACAAACGGTACTGAATGACCTCAAACTGCAACTGTCCCACCGTACCAATAATCTTACGGCCATTGAACTGATTGACAAACAACTGTGCCACACCTTCATCCATCAACTGGTCGATACCTTTCGCCAACTGTTTCTGTTTCATCGGATCGGCATTTTCGATATACTTGAACATCTCCGGTGAGAAGCTCGGTAATCCGCGGAAATGAAGCATTTCACCTTCTGTCAGCGTATCGCCAATCTTAAAGGTACCATTATCCGGCAGACCGATAATATCTCCTGCATAGGCTTCGTCAATCGTTGTTTTACGCTGTGCCATAAATTGGGTGGGCGATGAAAAACGCATGGTCTTTCCATGACGAACGTGCACATAAGGAGCATTGCGGACAAACTTGCCGGAGCAAATCTTACAGAATGCCACACAAGAACGGTGGTTGGGATCAATATTGGCTGTAATCTTAAAGATGAATCCGGTGAATTTCGGTTCATCGGGGTTCACTTCACGCTCTTCTGCCTGTACAGGACGAGGACTGGGAGCTATCTCCACGAAACAGTTCAGCAGCTCTTGCACACCGAAGTTGTTCAACGCTGATCCGAAGAATACCGGTGCACAGTCTCCTGCGAGATAGGATTCCGAATCAAATTCGGGATAAACGCCTTCGATCAGTTCCAGATCACCACGCAGTTTGTCTGCCAATGGCTTGCCAATCTGCTGATCCAGTTCTTCCGTATGAATATCGACTGCCACTTTTTCTGTTACCATCTGTTTGGATGGCTGGTATAAGTCCAGTTTCTGTTCGTAGATGTTGTATACTCCTTTGAAACGTGCTCCCTGCTCTATCGGCCAGGATAAGGGACGAACCTGAATCATCAGTTCTTCTTCGAGTTCATCAAGCAAGTCGAACGGGTCTTTTCCTTCACGGTCCATTTTGTTGACGAAGATAATTACCGGAGTCTTTCTCATGCGGCACACCTCCATCAGTTTACGCGTCTGCGTTTCCACACCTTTCGCACCGTCTACAACGATGATAACGCTGTCCACAGCAGTCAGCGTACGGTATGTGTCTTCGGCAAAGTCCTGGTGACCCGGAGTATCGAGAATGTTGATTTTATAATCTCGATAGTCGAATTCCATCACGGAAGTCGTTACCGAAATACCACGTTGTTTCTCGATTTCCATCCAGTCGGACGTAGCCGTCTTTTTTATCTTATTACTCTTTACAGCACCTGCTACCTGTATCTGACCACCGAAAAGCAATAGCTTTTCCGTCAATGATGTCTTACCGGCATCCGGATGCGCAATAATGGCGAACGTTCGCCGTCTCAAAATTTCTGTATTATCTGCCATAGTTGTTAAATTGAGAATTGAAAATTGAAAATTAAAAAATGATACTCAAAGTGGTTTCTTTTTTATTTCTCAACTCTCAATTTTTAATTTCCAATTTCTCCAGGCATCGTTGGAGACTTTCCTCCCAATGGGGGATTTCGATGCCGAATGTTGTTTTTATTTTTGTTTTATCAAGTACGGAGTATGCCGGACGGTTGGCCTTTGCAGGATATTCAGCTGTATGCAGAGGTTTCACTTTGCAGGAGGTTATTCCCGCCAGGCGATGAATAGCCACTGTGAAATCATACCAGGAACAAACGCCTTCATTGCTGAAATGGTAGATGCCGCGGACTATACCTTTATTAATAATGGTATAGATAGCACGTGCTAGGTCATTGGCATAAGTCGGGGTTCCGATCTGGTCGAAAACAACTCCCAGACTGTCACGCTCTTTTCCAAGACGGATCATTGTCTTCACAAAATTATTGCCGAAGATGGAATAAAGCCATGCAGTACGGATTACGACTGCTTTCTCGCAATAATTCATCACGTCATATTCTCCTTCCAGTTTGGTGGTGCCATATACAGAGTCCGGACAAGGATCGCAATCCTCCGTATACGGAGTGTGTGCAGTACCATCAAAAACATAGTCGGTAGATACCTGTATCATAGCGGCTCCATTGAATTGTGCCGCACTTGCCAATTGTTTCGGTGCTTCGCAATTCAATTGATAGGCTAGTTCCGAATTATCTTCCGCTTTATCTACGGCCGTATAAGCGGCACAGTTCACGACAAGCTCAATCCGCTTCTCTGCGATATAAGCCCAAACGGCTTGCTTGTCACAGATGTTTAGTTCTTCTACATCTGTGAAATAATACGTATGTTGCGGGTTCTCTTTTGCAAGCACCTGCATCTCATTGCCAAGCTGACCGTTGGCACCCGTTACCAAAATTCTCATTTATTCATCCAGTTTTAATTCACCTTTACGGTCTTTATCATAATAGTTTGCCAACATAGAAAGGAAACTAGTGATAGCTTCCACTGCCTTAGCAGTACCTTCACTGATAGGCTTTTTTTGAAGACGAAGCAGGAGTACTCCATACAATGCCTCAAAACAGGTCTCCAATTCGGGCTCTTTCTTACCGTTTTTATTCCGTAATTCTACTATAAACGGCAATGCCTTGAAATAAGCGGCACTGTAAAAAGGAAATTTAGGAGAAGAAGCCAATGCGTTATGCAACTCTGTCAGATTGATAATCACATTCTTATTAATCTGCAAATGGCCTTTTTCCCGTACTCCTTCCTCACTCATCATCGTAATCAGATTGGTATACCATTCTCTCATGGCAGGCTGCTGATCTGCCGGATAACGGGTAATTATATTTGCCTCCATCTCTTCCGGTTCACAATGATTGGCGCGGATCAAGTCTTCCTCTTGCCACATATATATAAGGTACTCGGCAATATTCTTCTCTTTCAGTTGTTGTGCTATCTGATTCATAAGTTATCTCCTAATAAAGTGATTCTCCCAACAAAGTAAAAATCAGTCCGGCAAGGGATACCAGCATTACAATACTTCCTACAACACGATTCAGTATCCAGATACCACGCAAGTTGAATTTAGTGCGCACTTTGTTCACAAAGTAAGTAATCCCCAACCACCAGGTCAATGCCCCTATAGCAATAGCAACATAGCCTGTGATTTCTTCGAACACCAGAACTCCCGGCTGCACAAAAGCAAAACGGGCGAAAAGTCCGATAAACAGGAAGATTATCAAGGGATTGGAAAGAGTGACGAAAAATGCGGTAATAAAGTTATGGAAATAAGAACCTTTGCTGGAGGAAGCCGGACGAATGGACTGCACCGGGTTGCTACGAAAGGTATATATACCAAAAAGGAGTAGCATGATGCTCCCCAATAATTGCAGATAGAAAATATTCTTATTAATATAATCGAACACAAAGCTCATCCCGTAGCCGGTGAGCAAAGCGTATGCTATATCGCTCAAAGAGGCTCCCAGACCTGTTACAAATCCATACCAACGCCCTTTATTCAAAGTCCTCTGGATGCATAATACGCCCACCGGACCGAGGGGTGCGGACACAACAACGCCAATAATAAAGCCTTTCACTAATATATCGAATATTGTCTCTATCTGAATCATGTCGCAAATATCGCACTTTTTTGTGATATGGGGATAGTATATTAACGTTTTTTCCACACAAGAATCACTATATATAGCGATAATAAGTAAAACGTACATCGAAAATAAACATATTAAATAAGGTATAGGAATTTATTCTCTATTTTTTTCCTACCACCAACGAAATTGATTATCTTTGCGCCACAGAAAAAGAGAAGAGTTTCTCCTGCAGGAACTTCAATCGTAAAATCGTAAATCGTAAAATCGTAAATATACAACATGATTCTTTTTTTCAGAACCCCTTCCAAGAGCGTGATTGCCGTAGAGAGCAACCATCAGCTCACCCCTGACGAAAGTAATAAACTCTGCTGGCTTTTTGGCGAAGCCGTGATGGAAAGTGAAGAAAACCTGAAAGGCTGTTTCGTTGGCCCACGCCGCGAAATGATCACTCCCTGGAGTACAAACGCAGTAGAAATCACCCAGAACATGGGGCTCGAAGGCATAAGCCGCATCGAGGAGTACTTCCCTGTTAAGGACGAAAATGCCGATTACGACCCGATGCTCCAACGCATGTACAAAGGACTCGACCAAAACGTATTCACAACAAACCGTCAGCCGGAGCCGATCATCTATATCGAAGATCTCGAAGTGTACAACGAAAAAGAAGGTTTGGCTCTTTCTAAAGAAGAAATGGACTACCTGAAGAAAGTAGAAAAGGACCTCGGACGGAAGCTGACAGACTCTGAAGTATTTGGTTTCGCACAAATCAACTCCGAACACTGCCGCCACAAAATTTTCGGCGGAACGTTTATTATCGACGGCGTAGAACAGGAATCTTCTCTGTTCCAAATGATTAAAAAGACGACACAGGAAAATCCGAATAAAATAATCTCTGCTTATAAAGATAACGTAGCCTTCGCTGAAGGTCCGGTTGTGGAACAGTTTGCTCCGGCAGATCATTCAAAACCTGATTTCTTCCAGGTAAAGGACATCAAAAGTGTTATCTCACTGAAAGCGGAAACTCATAACTTCCCTACTACTGTAGAACCGTTCAATGGTGCTTCTACCGGTACGGGTGGTGAAATCCGCGACCGTATGGGTGGTGGTAAAGGTTCATGGCCGATTGCAGGTACTGCTGTCTATATGACTTCTTACCCGCGCATAGAAGAAGGACGCGAATGGGAAGAGATTCTTCCGGTACGCAAATGGTTATACCAGACTCCGGAACAGATTCTAATCAAAGCATCCAATGGTGCTTCCGATTTCGGTAACAAGTTCGGCCAGCCGCTGATCTGCGGTTCGGTACTGACTTTCGAACATACGGAAAACAAAGAAGTTTATGGTTACGACAAAGTAATCATGCTTGCCGGTGGTGTTGGTTACGGTACACAACGTGACTGCCTGAAAGGCACACCGGAAGCTGGAAACAAAGTGGTAGTAATCGGTGGTGACAACTACCGTATCGGACTGGGTGGCGGTTCCGTATCTTCTGTTGATACCGGTCGTTACAGCAGCGGTATCGAGTTGAACGCCGTGCAACGTGCCAATGCAGAAATGCAGAAACGTGCCAACAACGTCGTACGCGCTCTTTGCGAAGAAGAGGTGAATCCGGTGGTTTCTATTCATGACCACGGTTCTGCCGGACACGTAAACTGCCTGTCCGAACTTGTGGAAGAATGTGGCGGAGTGATTGACATGAGCAAGTTGCCTATCGGTGACAAGACTTTGTCTGCTAAAGAAATCATCGCTAACGAGAGTCAGGAACGTATGGGTCTGTTGATTAAAGAAGAAGCCATTGAACATGTACGTAAGATTGCCGAACGCGAACGCGCTCCGATGTACGTAGTCGGTGAAACAACCGGCGATCATCGCTTCGCTTTCCAACAGGCTGACGGTGTACGTCCGTTCGACCTTGCCGTAGAACAGATGTTCGGTTCTTCTCCCAAGACATATATGATAGACAAAACAGTGGAACGTCATTACGAAATGCCGAAATACGAATTGTCTAAACTACATGAATATCTGACAAATGTATTGCAGCTTGAAGCTGTAGCCTGCAAAGACTGGTTGACAAATAAGGTAGACCGCTCGGTAACAGGTAAAGTGGCTCGTCAGCAATGCCAGGGTGAACTTCAGTTGCCGTTGAGTGACTGTGGTGTCGTAGCACTCGACTACCGTGGCGAAAAAGGTATCGCTACCTCTATCGGACATGCTCCGCAAGCAGCATTAGCAGATCCGGCTGCCGGCTCTATTCTTTCTGTATCCGAAGCGCTGACCAATCTGGTTTGGGCTCCAATGGCAGAAGGTATGGACAGTATTTCACTGTCTGCCAACTGGATGTGGCCTTGCCGCTCTCAAGAAGGTGAAGATGCCCGTCTTTACACAGCTGTCAAAGCATTGAGCGATTTCTGCTGCGCACTGCAGATCAATGTTCCTACCGGAAAAGACTCTCTGTCTATGACACAGAAGTATCCGAACGGTGAGAAAGTGATTTCTCCGGGAACTGTGATTGTTTCTGCCGGTGGTGAAGTTTCCGATGTAAAGAAAGTGGTATCTCCGGTATTGGTTAACAATGAAAAGACTACGCTTTATCATATTGATTTCAGCTTCGATGAACTGAAACTGGGTGGTTCGGCTTTCGCACAATCTCTGGGTAAAGTTGGTGACGAAGTACCTTGCGTACAAGATGCCGAATATTTCCGCGATGCTTTCCTTGCCGTACAGGAACTTATCAACAAAGGCCTGATCCTTGCAGGACACGATATTTCTGCCGGTGGTTTAATTACGACATTGCTCGAAATGTGCTTCTCTAATGTAGAAGGCGGTATGGAAATCAGCCTCGACAAGATGAAGGAACAGGATATCGTTAAGATTCTGTTTGCTGAAAATCCGGGTATCGTTATCCAGATCAGCGACAAGCATAAGGATGAAGTGAAGAAGATTCTGGAAGATGCCGGCGTAGGCTATATGAAGTTGGGTAAACCGACTGACGAACGTCACATTCTAGTATCTAAAGATGGAGCTACTTACCAATTCGGTATCGATTATATGCGAGATGTGTGGTATTCTTCTTCTTACCTGCTCGACCGAAAACAATCTATGAACGGTTGTGCTAAAGCACGTTTCGAGAACTACAAGATGCAGCCTCTTGAATTTGCTTTCATGCCGGAATTCAAAGGTAAGCTTTCTCAATATGGTATCACTCCGGATCGTCGCACTCCAAGCGGTATCCGTGCAGCTATCATCCGTGAGAAAGGTACGAACGGTGAACGCGAAATGGCTTACTCACTCTACCTGGCAGGTTTCGACGTGAAAGACGTGACGATGACCGACCTCATCAGCGGACGCGAGACACTGGAAGATGTAAACATGATCGTTTACTGTGGCGGTTTCTCTAATTCCGATGTATTGGGTTCTGCTAAAGGATGGGCAGGCGCATTCCTGTTCAACCCGAAAGCTAAAGAAGCATTGGATAAATACTATGCACGCGAAGATACATTGTCATTAGGTGTCTGCAACGGTTGCCAGCTGATGATGGAACTCGACCTTATCAACCCGGAACTGAAGAAGAAAGGCAAAATGTTGCATAACAATTCGCACAAGTTCGAATCACGCTTCCTCGGCCTTACTATCCCGACTAACCGCAGTGTGATGTTCGGCTCTCTGAGTGGAAGCAAACTGGGTATCTGGGTAGCTCACGGAGAAGGTAAGTTCTCTTTACCATATGACGAAGATAAATACAATGTGGTAGCGAAGTACAGCTATGACGAATATCCGGGCAACCCGAACGGTTCCGATTATTCTATCGCAGCACTGGCTAGCGCAGACGGACGTCATCTGGCTATCATGCCGCACCTGGAACGTTCAATCTTCCCATGGCAAAACGGTTGTTATCCGGCCGACCGCAAGAACAGCGATCAGGTTACTCCATGGATAGAAGCGTTCGTCAATGCTCGCAAGTGGGTGGAAGCGAAAATGAAATAAATCATTTCTATACTCTACAGAGGCTGGTACTTTCAATAGTATCAGCCTCTTGTTTTATTAAACTTTCCGCTCTACCGAAAGACGTTTGGCAGATACCAAAACACCGAAAACAAACAGTATATACCAATAGCTATCAAATAGTCTGTTTTCTTCATTTTTGGAGCGCTGTTATCTTTCACCAAAATTTTGTAATATCGGAAAATCTTCTTAATTTTGTCAAACTTTCCCCCTCATAAAAGATTCAATAACCCTTAAAAGTCCTATTTGTATGAAAAAATGGCTTTTTCTAATCTTATTGTTTCCTCTAACTTGTGTCGCGCAGACGTATCGATATCTTGGAGTGGAGGATGGGTTAAGTAACCGGCGGGTATACTGCATTCAAAAAGATAAAACCGGATACATGTGGTTCCTCACGCACGAAGGTATTGATCGATACAATGGAAAAGAGTTTAAGCGATATAAGTTAATGGATGGTGACGTAGAAGTGAACTATCTGTTAAATTTAAACTGGCTTTATATCGATCAGGAAGGAGTCTTATGGGAAATCGGAAAAAAAGGAAAAGTATTCCGGTATGACCAGATTCACGACTGCTTCAGCCTTGTATATAAATTACCGATGGAAAGTTTCAGCGAACAGCCGGACCCGGTCACTTATGCCTGGCTCGACCAGAACAAACACATCTGGCTGTGTAATAAGGATACCATCTTCCTCTATAACACGGAAACTCAACAAGTCACCCATATAAAGAATGATATAAGTGAAGACATCACAGACATTGAACAGATAGACGAATCGCATTTCTTCATCGGTACGGAAATGGGTATCCATTATGCGAAACTGGAAAATAATGCACTTGAGCTTATCAATTGTGATAAGTTGGAGAGTGTGAAAGCCCAGGTCATCGATTTACATTTCGACAAAAAGATTCGTAAACTATTCATCGGAACTTTCCTGCGGGGAATCATGATTTACGATATGAATACCAAATCTGTTATACGTCCGGAACAGAACCTGAAGGATATTAGTATCACACGATTCAAACCGCTAAATGACAAAGAGTTATTGATAGCTATAGATGGTGGAGGAATGCACAAGATGAATGTGGATACTTATCAAATAGTACCCGATATTGTTGCTGATTACAACAGTAACAATGGTATGAACGGTAACAGTATTAATGATATCTTTGTGGATGATGAAGAACGGATATGGCTGGCTAATTACCCCATCGGAATCACAATACAAAACAACCGCTATACCAGTTACAAATGGATTAAACACTCTATTGGCAATAAACAGTCTTTAATTAATGACCAAGTGAACTCCATTATTGAAGACAGAGACGGAGATTTATGGTTCGCAACGAACAATGGTATCAGTTTTCTCAATTCAAAGACCGGACAATGGCGATCGGTGCTTAGCGCTTTTGAAGAGTCGCAAGGTAATAAAAGTCACATCTTTCTTACTATATGCGAAGTGGCTCCCGGAACTATCTGGGCAGGCGGGTACTCTTCCGGTGCTTATCAGATAGATAAAAAGACATTCAACGTCAGCTATTTCATGCCGCCTTTGTACACTCATACAAACAAGCGGCCGGATAAATATATACGTGATATCCGTACAGATATGCAGGGGTATATCTGGTCAGGAGGATTCTACAACCTCAAGCGTATTAATCTAAAGACGCAGGAAGTACGGTTTTATGATGGATTAAATTCCATTACCGCCATCGTTGAGAAGGATGAAAAAAGTATGTGGATCGGTAGTGCCACCGGCCTATGTCTTTTAGATAAAGAATCCGGTAAATTCGAGCGTATAAAACTTCCGGTAGAATCAAGTTATATCTACTCCCTGCACCAGGCAAAAAATGGATCATTATATATAGGTACCAGCGGATCGGGACTCTTGATTTATGATATTAACAAAAAACTGTTCACTCATTACCACACAGAAAACTGTGCTTTAATATCTAATAATATCTATACTATATTATCGGATGCCGATAGAGACATACTGATGAGTACAGAAAGCGGGCTGACAAGCTTTTACCCCAATGAGAAGAAATTCTATAACTGGACCAAAGATATGGGATTGATGACTACACATTTCAATGCACTGTCGGGTGTTCTCCGGAAAAACAATAAATTTATTTTAGGGAGTTCGGACGGAGCTGTGGAATTTGATAAGGACATGAAATTGCCCAGAGGCTATTCTTCTAAAATGATTTTCAGCGATTTCAAGCTTTTCTATCAGACAATCTATCCGGGCGATGAGAATTCTCCGTTGAAAGCAAGTATCAATGATACAAAGGTATTGAAATTAAAATACAATCAGAATATATTCTCTTTGCAGGTTTCTTCTATCAACTATGACTATCCTTCCAACATTCTTTATTCCTGGAGGCTGGAAGGTTTCTATGATGAATGGAGCAAACCCGGAACGGAGAATACGATTCGTTACACCAATCTTGCTCCGGGCACATATACGCTAAGAGTACGCGCCATCTCCAATGAAGACAAACGCATCATGCTTGAAGAAAGAAGTATGGATATTGTCATAGCCCAGCCTTTCTGGTTGACATTCTGGGCTGTATTGGTTTATACAGCTTTCCTTTGTCTCATTGCAATCGTTCTATTGCGTATCCTGATTTTAAGAAAGCAGCGTAAAGTCTCTGACGAGAAAATACATTTCTTTATCAATACGGCGCATGATATCCGTACTCCATTGACACTTATCAAAGCACCTTTGGAAGAACTACGCGAAAAAGAGGAGTTGAGCAAAGAAGGTATTTCGAACATGAATACGGCATTACGAAACGTAAATGCCCTGTTGCGCCTGACGACCAATCTTATCAACTTTGAGAGAGCGGACGTATATTCTTCCGAGCTATATATTTCAGAGCATGAACTAAACACGTTTATGAATGAAATATTCAATGCATTTCAGCAGTACGCCAACATCAAACACATCAATTTCACTTATGAAAGTAATTTCAGGTATATGAATGTATGGTTTGATAAAGAGAAGATGGAGTCTATTTTTAAGAACATCATTTCGAATGCATTGAAATATACTCCTGAAAATGGAAATGTACAGGTTTTCGTTTCTGAATCAACAGATTCATGGAGTGTGGAAGTCAGAGACACGGGAATCGGAATTCCGGCTAACGAACAAAAGAAGTTGTTCAAGCTCCATTTCCGCGGCAGCAATGCTATTAACTCCAAAGTAACGGGAAGCGGTATCGGTCTGATGCTTGTATGGAAGTTAGTCCGTTTGCATAAAGGAAAGATCAATCTGTCAAGTATCGAAAACCAAGGATCAGTTATCAAAATAACGTTCCCCAAAGATAGCAAGCGTTTCCGGAAAGCACATCTGGCAACTCCGAGCAAACAGCGTATAGAAATCGAAAACGTTCCGTCTTCATCGCCTGAAATTTACGAAAACGCGCAGAAGAAAGAGAACATAAATCATCGTCGTATCTTAATTGTGGAAGATAATGATGAGTTGCGCAACTATCTGTCGCAAACGTTATCCGAAGAATATGTCGTACAGGTTTGTTCCAATGGAAAAGAAGCACTGACGATTATTCCCGAGTACAAACCGGAGCTGGTTATTTCAGACATTATGATGCCGGAAATGCGAGGTGATGAATTATGTCAGGCTATCAAGAACAATATCGAGACTTCCCACATCCCTGTTATCCTGCTGACTGCTTTGAATAATGAGAAAGATATTCTCTCGGGACTTCAGATTGGTGCGGATGAATACGTTGTGAAGCCATTCAACATTGGTATATTGAAAGCAAATGTGGCCAATCTATTGGCTAATCGTGCACTTTTGCGCAGCAAATACGCAAACCTGGATCTGAATGATGAGGAAAATGATGAAGACTGCATTAACTGTTCACAGGATATTGACTGGAAGTTTATTGCAAACGTCAAAAAGAATGTGGAAGACAACATCGACAATCCGGCTCTGACGGTAGATGTGTTATGCAGCCTGATGGGAATGAGTCGCACAAGTTTTTACAATAAATTAAGAGCATTAACCGATCAGGCACCGGGAGATTATATCCGGCTGATTCGTCTGAAACGTGCCGTACAATTACTAAAAGAAGACACACATAGCATAACAGAAATTGCAGAAATGACGGGATTCAGTGATGCCAAGTACTTCCGCGAAGTATTTAAGAAGCATTTTAATGTAAGCCCCAGTCAGTATGGCAAAGAGAAAAAAACAGCTAGTAAGGAAGGAGGAGAAAAGAAAGAATGAACATTTATCTCGAAGCATTTGGAATCTTTTTTAAAATAGGCGCCTTTACCATTGGAGGAGGGTATGCAATGGTGCCACTGATTGAAAATGAAATTGTCACCAAGCGAAAATGGATTGCGCAGGAAGATTTTATAGACCTGTTAGCTATCTCCCAATCCGCTCCGGGAATTCTGGCAGTCAATATTTCTATCTTCATAGGATATAAACTGCGTGGCATCCGGGGAAGTATTATCACAGCATTGGGTACTGTTTTGCCGTCTTTCATTATTATATTAGCTATCGCCCTGTTCTTTCATAGCTTCCAAGACAATCCGATAGTGGAACGTATTTTTAAAGGAATTCGCCCGGCAGTGGTGGCACTCATCGCGGCGCCGACCTTTACCATGGGACGATCCGCAAAAATCAACCGCTACAATCTGTGGATTCCTGTTGTCTCGGCATTATTAATCTGGCTGTTGGGCTTCTCCCCTATCTGGATTATCATTGCTGCCGGTGTAGGAGGGTTCCTGTGGGGAAAACTTAGAAAAGTCAAGAGCTAAGAAAGGAGAGTTACCGTAAAAGTAGTGTAATCCATACCTACTTTTATTATATAAATAAATTATAGTGATATCATCATTAATTATATGATCTACTTACAGTTATTCTATACGTTTTTCAAAATCGGCCTCTTTGGTTTCGGAGGTGGGTACGCCATGCTTTCCATGATTCAAGGTGAAGTGGTTACTCGCTACGGATGGGTGAGTTCACAGGAGTTTACTGATATTGTAGCAATCAGTCAGATGACTCCGGGACCTATCGGCATTAATGCAGCGACCTATGTAGGGTTTACTTCTACCGGAAGTGTTTGGGGTTCCATCATTGCAACCTTTGCAGTGGTCCTCCCCTCTTTTATCTTGATGCTGACCATTAGCAAGTTCTTTTTAAGGTATCAGAAACATCCTGTAGTGGAATCTATCTTCGACGGGCTGCGCCCGGCAGTAGTAGGATTACTCGCTTCCGCTGCACTGGTATTAATGAATGTAGAAAATTTCGGTTCACCTACGGAAGATACTTATTCATTCGTCATCAGTATCATTATATTCCTGATCGCTTTCATCGGAACAAGAAAATACAAAGCCAATCCGATATTAATGATTATCGGCTGCGGCATTGCAGGGTTACTACTTTATTAACAGTGAGCGATTGAATGATATACCATAAACAGTAAACAAAAAAACGGTGAACAAACTGCACTATCATTTTGCAGAGTGTTCACCGTTTATCGTTTATGCTATGTCTTTATAGTTTCAACTTCTTACTCACAGACTTGGATTCATTATGCAAGCGATCTAAAGCTGTCACTACATAACGGCATTTTGTTTTTCCTGTTTCATAAGGAAGTTTATAGAATGGATTGCGCGTGATAGCTACAATATGAGAAGGATCGTCCAAATTCACCTTTTCTTTACTGTCAAAACGATAGACTACATATTGAACTGCCTTATCCATCTCTGTTTCAGCTTTCGGAGCTGTCCAAAAAAGGATATAGCCATCTTCTGTCCACACTTTTTTCATTTTACGTACCTTGCCCGGAGCTTTATCATCCATAAAATCAAAGACTGGAATCAAAGCAGGATATTTATGATATTCACTGATTAAAGCATCGCGATATCTACCCTGGTTCTCAACAACAGCTGCTGCATACCATTGACAGCTACCTCCGATTGTTTGGTAAGCACGTTGCAAAGCCATCTTGCGGGGAAGCTGATTGATAGAAGGATTCTGCGGATCGGCAAACTGAACTGTCTTTGGCACCGACTGACCAATGAACAGCGGCCGGTTTTCCGAATGAGTAGCCCACCATTTCACCAGTGTCTCATAGTCGGCAGCTTTGTGGCCAATCTCCCAGTAAATTTGCGGAATATTATAATCAATCCATCCTTCACGTGCCCAAAGGAGTACATCGGCATAAAGATCATCATAGTTCTGCAAACCATTAGTGTTACTTCCCAACGGATCGCTCTTCTGATTACGATAAATACCGAACGGACTGATACCAAACTTCACCCATGGCTTGATGCCACGAATCGTTTCGTGAAGCTTCTTTATCAACACATTCACATTACTACGACGCCAATCTACCTTATTGGTGAAACCTCCACCATAACGGGCGAAACTTGCATCATCCGGAAAATCCAATCCATTAACCGGATAAGGATAGAAATAATCATCCATGTGAATAGCATCTACATCATAACGAGACACAATATCGGTCACAATTTTACAGATATGCTCCCGGCTTTCAGGAAGTGCCGGATCGAAATATAACTGATCGCCATAAGTAACAAACCATTCCGGATGCTGGTGATAAATATGCTCCGGTGCCAACTTATTCTTTAATGAGGTCTTCACGCGATAAGGATTGATCCAGGCATGAAATTCCATATTCCGTTTCTGACATTCTTCAATCATAAACTGCATCGGATCCCACATAGGAGAAGGCGTCTGACCTTGCGTTCCTGTCAGAAAACGGCTCCACGGCTCATGCTGGGAAGCATATAATGCATCCGCTTCAGGGCGTACCTGAAAGATGATTGCGTTAATGCCGGCTTCCTGAAGAGAGTTCAACTGACTAACCAATATTTGTTTCAGTCTCTCTGTGGGAATGCCACGAAACTGACCGTTAACAGCTTGTATCCACGCTCCACGGAATTCACGTTTAGGATATTTATTGCCTGATGGCACCTGCGCCCTCACTCCTACCACCAGAAGAAGAGCTAAAAGTAAAAGATAGTTTTTCAGCTTCATAATATTCTTAAATCGTAATAATGTGACGCAAAGATAATACAAACTCCCGATAAATTCGCTAACTTTGCCGACTACCATAAAAAAGGAGTATTTTATGTCAGAAAACAACTATATTTCGATCAAAGGCGCACGCGTCAACAACCTAAAAAACATCGATGTAGATATTCCCCGCAACAAGCTTGTTGTCATCACCGGATTATCGGGTTCGGGAAAATCATCTCTTGCTTTTGATACGCTCTACGCAGAAGGACAACGCCGCTACGTGGAAAGTCTAAGCAGTTATGCGCGCCAGTTTCTGGGACGAATGAGCAAACCGGAATGCGACTTTATCAAAGGGATTCCTCCCGCCATTGCTATCGAACAGAAAGTGAACAGCCGCAATCCCCGTTCTACCGTGGGCACCTCGACTGAAATTTACGAATATCTACGCCTGTTATATTCACGGGTAGGGAAAACGTATAGCCCCATCAGCGGACAAGAGGTGAAGAAACACTCTACAGAAGACATTGTCAACTGCATGCTCTCATACCCGGAAGGTACAAGATATACGGTACTGACACCTATCCGCCTGCGTGAAGACCGCACCTTGCAACAACAACTGGAAATAGACCTGAAACAAGGGTTCAACCGTATCGAAGTGAACGGCGAAATGAAGCGTATTGATGAATATACGCCTGTGGCAGGTGATGAAGTATATCTACTGGTGGACCGTATGGCGGTTGCCAATAGCAAGGACGCCATCAGCCGACTGACCGATTCTGCCGAAACAGCTATGTATGAAGGTGACGGAACCTGTATGCTGCGTTTTTATCTATCAGACGGAACCACAAAGTTACATACTTTCAGCACTAAATTCGAAGCAGACGGTATCATCTTTGAAGAGCCGAATGACCAGATGTTTTCATTCAACTCTCCTATCGGTGCTTGCCCTGTATGTGAAGGATTCGGTAAAGTGATCGGTATTGATGAGCATTTAGTTGTTCCGGATCGTTCCTTATCCGTATATGAAGGTGCTATCGTATGCTGGCGAGGCGAAAAGATGGGTGAATGGAAAGAAAAACTGATTCACAATGCGGATAAATTCGACTTCCCGATTTTCACTCCCTATTATGAGTTGACAGATGCGCAACGCCGTTTGCTTTGGGAAGGCAATCAATATTTCCATGGCATCAATGATTTCTTCAAGATGCTGGAAGAGAATCAATATAAGATACAATATCGGGTAATGCTGGCACGTTACCGCGGAAAGACACTTTGCCCGAAATGCCACGGCACTCGCCTGAAACCGGAAGCCGGATATGTCCGAGTGGGTGGAAAAAACATTTCCGAACTGGTAGATTTGCCCATCACAGAGCTGAAGCAATTCTTCGATCATTTGGAACTGGACGAGCACGACAGCAACGTATCCCGACGTATCCTGGTTGAAATAAATAGCCGGATTCGTTTTCTAATTGATGTAGGCTTGGGCTATCTGACTTTGAACCGACTTAGTAATTCTTTATCGGGTGGAGAAAGTCAGCGTATCAATCTGGCAACTTCACTGGGAAGTAGCCTTGTTGGTAGCCTTTATATTCTCGACGAGCCAAGTATCGGACTGCATAGTCGTGATACGGACCGTCTGCTCCATGTGTTGCGTCAACTGCAACAATTAGGCAATACGGTAGTAGTGGTGGAGCACGACGAAGAGATCATCCGTGCTGCAGATTACATTATTGATATAGGTCCTAATGCAGGACGTCTGGGGGGAGAGGTTGTTTACCAAGGCGATATGAAGGATTTGAAGAAAGGAAGTAACAGCTACACGGTACGTTATCTTTTGGGAGAAGATGAAATTCCCGTTCCGGAGCATCGTCGGCCGTGGAATAATTATATAGAATTGAAAGGCGCACGTGAGAATAACCTGAAAGGAGTAAACGTACGCATCCCACTTAATGTGATGACAGTCGTTACCGGTGTTTCCGGTTCCGGAAAGAGTACATTAGTGAGAGACATTTTCTTCCGGGCATTGAAACGTGAATTGGATGAATGCAGTGACCGTCCGGGAGAGTTCTCCTCAATCGGAGGAAGTTTGCGCGACCTGCGGAATGTAGAATTTGTAGACCAGAACCCTATTGGTAAATCATCACGTTCTAATCCGGTGACTTACATCAAAGCCTACGACGAAATTCGTAAACTGTGGTCTGAACAACCGCTAGCTAAACAAATGGGGTATACTCCCGGATTCTTCAGTTTCAACAGTGAAGGCGGACGCTGCGAAGAATGTAAGGGGGAAGGAACCATCACCGTAGAAATGCAATTTATGGCAGACTTAGTGTTGGAGTGTGAATCTTGTCACGGAAAACGGTTCAAGTCTGATACACTGGAAGTGAAATTCAACGATAAAAGCATCTACGATGTGTTGGAGATGACCGTCAATCAGGCGGTTGAGTTCTTTAACGAACATGGACAAAAGAAAATTGTGAAGAAGTTACTTCCTTTGCAGAACGTAGGACTGGGATATATTAAATTAGGACAGTCGTCTTCCACTCTTTCCGGTGGTGAAAACCAACGTGTCAAACTGGCATTCTATTTGAGCCAGGAGAAAGCCGACCCGACGATGTTTATCTTTGACGAGCCGACTACCGGACTTCATTTCCATGATATTCGCAAACTTCTGGATGCTTTCGACGCACTGATTCGCCGGGGACACAGTATCGTTATCATTGAACATAATATGGATGTCATCAAATGTGCCGATTATGTAATCGATCTCGGACCGGAAGGTGGAGATAAGGGTGGAAACATTGTAGCAGTGGGCACTCCGGAAGAAGTTGCCGCTTGCGGAGCAAGTTATACAGGACAGTTCCTGAAAGAAAAACTGGGATAAGCAGTCACTATTGCTCTGTTGTCCAAGTTATAGAAAAATAACTCATATAGACAAAAATAAGCCCTTGCAGGAATTGAACTTCTGCAAGGGCTTCATATATGGAGAAAATCAATTTCTTTTATAAATAGAAACCGAATCCTATCTTGACACCGAAACGTGACATATCGCCATCATTGAAACGCCATTTATAATAAACAGCAGGTTCAATCGTTACCGTGCGCGAAAGGAAGAAAGCATATCCGCCTTCAATACCCAGTCCCCAGTCAGTCTGATGCTTGCCACCACTCCAACGGAAACGATTCCAGTCGAGTCCTCCACCTAAATAGATACCGGTTTTATTGAAATAGAAACGTACTCCCGTACCTAATGTATACTCGTCTATCGGTTTCGACCAATCGGCTCCGGCATTTACCATCAAGGCAATACCCTCGGCAAAGAATGTACCGACTTGTGCACCAACACCAAATTTTGCTTTATCATTTTTACTATACGAAAAATCCAATCCCGATAATGAAGGATTAATAATCGTAGTTCCTTTCTCAAATTGCGCCTGTGCAGTGAAAGAGACTGCCAATAAGCAAAGAGCCAAAGCTAATTTCTTCATAAACTTACTTTTTTAAGTGAATAGATTGTTCGTCTTTTTGCGGCGTTCACGCATTTGCTCCTTTTTCCGAAGCACTAGCCAAAGAAGAAAGACGATGACATAAGAACCTGCCACCGTCAGGATTTTCTCTGTCTGGCTGACTTCCGTATTACGTGGCAACAGATAAGCCGCTGTTACCGAAACATAAATAAGGAATGCAATTGCCACTCCTGTCGATTTTCTTATTTTCTTCATTCTGATAATTTTCTTGTTTTTTGCTTGCTCATCCAGATATAGAACCAAATCACTGCAACGACCACACACGTTATACCAATGCCATAGGAAACTGCGTGTGAAAGTCCCAATCCTTCAGGAGCAATACATATATAAGTAGAACATACACATGTCATAAACAGTGCCGGTATCAAGGTAATGATATAAGGTTTCTTAGATACCACCAGAAAAATCGTTATAGCCCACAGGGTAAACACAGCCAGTGTCTGGTTTGCCCAAGCAAAATAACGCCATATCATATTAAATCCGTTTGCGTCACGCAAGCTATACAAAAGCAAACCGATAGCAAGAACGAACATCGGAACGCAGATATATAAACGACGGCGCATACTTTTTTGTTCCATACCCAGGAAGTCTGCCACAATCAAACGTGCCGAACGGAAAGCGGTATCCCCCGAAGTAATCGGAGCTGCAATCACACCCAAAATAGCAAGTACCCCTCCGACAGTTCCCAGCCACTCTTTCGTTATAGAATCTACGATGACAGAAGCATTACTTTCTTCCATTCCATTCTCATGGAAAAAGTAAGTAGCGGCAGCCGCCCAAATCAAAGCAACAATACCTTCTGTAATCATCGCTCCATAAAATACCGGACGACCATGACGTTCCGAAGTCATGCAACGAGCCATCAAAGGACTTTGTGTAGCATGGAAACCGGAGATGGCACCACATGCAATGCTCACAAACATAATCGGGAAAATAGGAAGCTCACTCGCTTCGGGATTTGTATTTTGCAAACCATCCCAAAGTTCAGGCAAAGCCGGATGGTTAACGTAAAGCATTACCAAGATACCGACTGCCATAAACAACAAGGCAACCGCAAATATTGGATAGATTTTACCGATGATTTTATCTACGGGAAGCAAGGTTGCCAAAATATAATAAACGAATACAACCACAATCCAGAAGGTTGTATCCAGACTCTCCGGTGTCAGTTTAGCCAATAGCCCGGCAGGACCTGCTACGAAAACGGAACCTACCAAAATCATCAAAATGACAGTGAATCCTCTCATCACTTGCTTGGTAGTCAACCCTAAATAACGGCCTATTATTTCCGGCAGGCTTTCACCTCCATTACGCAAAGAAAGCATTCCGGCGAAATAATCATGCACCGCACCGGCAAAAATACTTCCCAATACGATCCACAAGTATGAAGAACTACCGAATTTTGCTCCCATGATTGCTCCAAAAATAGGGCCTAATCCAGCAATATTAAGAAATTGAATCATGAAAATCTTCCAGGTGGGCAATGGAATATAGTCCACTCCATCAGCCTTGGTAAGAGCCGGTGTTTTACGGTCATCGGGACCAAAGACGCGTTCCATCAGGCGTCCGTACGTAAAATAGCCTACTATCAGTGCCAGCAGGCATAGAGTAAATGTAATCATAGCGTGTCTTTTTTTAACTTGGCAAATGTAACATAATCTCACGAAACAGCCCAACAATACCGACACTTTTACTAACTTTGCAGGGATTTAAAACAAAAAATAAAGAATATGCGCCTAACTATTTTCATTCTTTCACTTTTGTTTCCTTTCCTCGCAATTGCCGCACAACCCAAACACGAAGTTCGTGCCGCATGGGTCACAGCTGTGTACGGACTGGATTGGCCTCGTACACGTGCAACAACTCCCCAAACAATTCGCAAACAGAAAGAAGAGTTAATAGATATTCTTGATAAGTTGAAGGCTGCCAACTTCAACACTGTCCTATTTCAAACCCGTACACGTGGAGATGTATTATATCCTTCAGCAATCGAACCATTCAATTCAATCTTAACAGGAAAGACAGGAGGAAACCCCGGCTATGATCCACTGGCTTTCGCCGTTGAGGAATGTCATAAACGGGGAATGGAATGTCATGCCTGGATGGTAACTATTCCGCTGGGGAATAAGAAACATGTTGCTTCGCTCGGAAGTCAGTCCGTCACCAAGCGGATGAAAGATATCTGCGTCCCTTACAAAAGTGAATATTTCCTCAACCCAGGGCATCCGGCTACGAAAGAGTATTTGATGAAACTGGTACGGGAAGTCGTAAGCGGTTATGATGTGGACGGAGTACATTTTGACTATCTGCGTTATCCGGAGAATGCTCCCCTTTTCCCCGATAAATATGATTTCCGCCGATATAATAAAGGACGTACGCTGGACCAGTGGCGCCGGGATAATATCTCCGAGATTGTACGTTATATATATAAAGGTGTAAAAGCGATGAAGCCTTGGGTAAAGGTAAGTACCTGTCCGGTAGGAAAATACCGGGATACATCACGTTATCCTTCCCGTGGATGGAATGCTTTCTTTACCGTTTATCAGGACCCACAAGGCTGGATGGGAGAAGGGATTATGGACCAGATTTATCCGATGATGTATTTCCAGGGAAACAATTTCTATCCTTTTGCTCTCGACTGGCAGGAACAAAGTAACGGACGGCAGGTGGTTCCGGGACTTGGCATTTATTTTCTTCATCCTGATGAGGGTAAATGGACACGTGACGAAATTGATCGTCAGATGAATTTCATCCGCAGTCAGAAAATGGCAGGTGAAGGACATTACCGGGTGAAATATCTTATGGAAAATACACAAGGTATCTACGATGAATTGGCTGAGAATTTCTATGCATATCCAGCTTTACAGCCTCCTATGCCTTGGCTGGACAATGTTCTGCCTACGGCTCCGTCCGAACTAAAGGTTACTGATATCAACAATGGATATACGGAATTAAAGTGGCAGGCTGCTACCGACAATGATTCGCGTAATAATCCGATGTATGTCATTTATGCATCAAATGAATTTCCAGTAGATACTAATCGCCCGGAGAACATTGTTGCACAAGGCGTTCGGGAGACAAGTTATATCTATGCTCCTATCCTACCCTGGAATGCTAAGAAACATTTCGCAGTTACGGCTATTGACCGTTGCGGAAACGAAAGTGCGGCGGTACAGAAGTAAAATAAACATGCCTATACTGGTATGAACTTCCCAGCAAAATAATCTAGTTCTACTTCATTCCAGTTTTCCGGAATGGAATGATTAACAATAACAAGTAAGGCGAACGATAGTCACATGGCATGTGATTACTTGTTTCATGCAATGAAACTTTTTGTTTCTCGGTGTGGAACCAATGGTTTCACTGCATGAAACTATCAGTTTCACACCGAGAAACCATAACTTCGATATAATATCACAAAAACACGCTTTTTGAGATAAACACCCACGCCCGATAACTACTCTTTTTATGAGCCGGCACCAATGACAAATAGCCTGATTTTATTCTTCTTTGTTCTATTTCCAAAGGATAAGCCTCCTCCATTTCTTTGTGTGCTCTCCAGGCTGTTCCTTCCGTAGGGTAATAGCTTATTTGAAAAGCTCCTGTTGAAGTAGGATAGATATAATGGTCATAAATATGACGCGCTACTACTCCCATATTCATCCTCAAGTTGATTTCCACGCAAGGATGAATCCGATAAACAGGAGATTCTGGAAAGCGACAGATCATCATATCCACTCCCAAATAACCATTATAAATGGTTCCGAAACGGAGGGATAATTCTTGTTCAAGGCGGTCGCGCAATTTATAAATTTCTTCGACAGGGATATATTCCGAAAGATTCCGTTCGATGGCTGCATCTGAAATCAGCAGATTACCTTCGTACGCCCCACTTCCACCCGTACGGAATTGAGAGTATCCGGCAAAGTCAAATCTACCGTTACCCGAAGAACGAAATTCCATAGCGAAATCTTCCATCTTATTATATAAAGGTTCACCAATAACACCTCCTTGCTGGTTGCCAATGCGTGAGCACCAACCGGAAATGGAAGGAGTATATACACCTTTGCACCAATTCAACCCTTTTCCACTACCGGATAAAGGAGCTTTCAGTAAACAAGTATCATGTGATTCTACAAATGACTTCCATTCTTCGGGAATCGTCAGGTAAAAAGACTCTCCACAAAAACAAGCTCCCAGTTGTAACTGTGGTAATAGTTCCACAGCGCAGGAACGATGGGAACAAGAACGCAGTTTATCCAATTGCTCAATAGAAGGAAGTTCGCTTTCTTCCACTCCCAAATCCAACAGTCGTTTTCTTACTGCTATATCCCAGCCCCAAGGATGAATATCCAAATTCCGCTCGGAAGCAAGTTCAGGTTCTGTCATCAAATCAACCGAAAGTCCTAATAATTCCTGTATCTTCTTCACATAATCGAGATTATAAGCGGAAGGAGCCAATACAACACTTCCCTCTTCCGCATACCACATCGGCAACAAAGCCAATTCGGATGCCATTTGCCGGGCGGAAGCCGGTGCCATATAGTTTGTTTCACCGCTGGCTAACGCCAAATCATGTTCCGGATTGAATATATAAAGAGCCTTTTTTGTCATTTTAAACGAATTCAAAACTTTATTCTGCAAATATATACAGGAAATAATCAGGAATAGCTACAATAAACAGAAAGTTGGAATTAAAAGCACAATTTTGCCATCTCTACTTTGCAAATCCTAAAAAAAGTAGTATATTTGCCACCCGAAAAACAAAGAACTGAAATGGAATCATTCTATCGCACACACGCCTACCTCGTTGAGCACACCAATGCCCCCGTTCGCCGCGATCTTATGGACGAGATCGACTGGAGCGACCGCCTGATTGGTATCAAAGGGACACGTGGCGTAGGAAAAACCACTTTCCTTCTCCAATACGCCAAAGAAAAATTCGGGAACGACCGCTCCTGCCTGTTCATCAACATGAACAACTTCTACTTCTCTGGCCACAGCATTGTAGATTTTGCTAACGAATTCCAGAAACGTGGTGGAAAAGTATTGTTGATCGACCAAGTGTTCAAACACCCGGAATGGAGCAGAGAGTTGCGCATGTGTTACGACCGTTTTCCTAATTTGAAGATTGTCTTTACCGGCTCATCCGTAATGCGACTGAAAGAGGAAAATCTTGAACTGCGTGATATTGCAAAGAGCTATAACCTGCGCGGATTCTCTTTCCGTGAATTCCTGAACTTGCAGACAGGCATGAAATTCAGGGCATACAGCCTCGAAGAAATTCTTAGCACTCACGAACAGATTGCCAAAGGAGTACTCTCCAAAGTTCGTCCGCTGGATTACTTCCAGGATTACCTGCATCATGGATTCTATCCATTCTTCCTCGAGAAGCGTAACTTTTCGGAGAATCTGCTGAAAACAATGAACATGATGGTAGAAGTAGATATCCTGCTCATCAAACAAATTGAACTGAAATATCTTTCAAAGATAAAAAAATTGCTATATTTGCTCGCTGTCGACGGACCGAAGGCTCCGAATGTGAGCCAACTGGCAAGCGACATACAGACATCTCGCGCTACGGTGATGAACTATATCAAGTATCTGGCAGATGCGCGACTCATTAATCTGGTTTATCCGGAAGGAGAAGAATTTCCTAAAAAACCTTCCAAGATAATGATGCACAACTCCAACCTGATGTATTCCATCTATCCCGTGAAAGTGGAGGAGCAGGATGTACTCGACACATTCTTTGCAAATTCTTTATGGAAAGACCATAAGGTACATAAAGGAGATAAAAACGTCTCTTTTATGGTGGACGAAGTAATGCCGTTCAAAATTTGCCAGGAAGGCGCAAAGATCAAGAACAATCCGAATGTGACGTACGCGTTGCATAAGGCTGAAATAGGTCGGGGCAACCAGATACCTCTCTGGATGTTCGGCTTTTTATATTAAAAGATTTATTTACTTAAATATTTAATTTAGTTATGACTAAACAGAAGAAATTCATCACTTGTGATGGTAACCAGGCTGCAGCACATATCTCGTATATGTTCTCTGAAGTAGCGGCTATCTACCCCATCACTCCTTCTTCGACTATGGCTGAGTACGTAGACGAATGGGCTGCCGCAGGACGTAAGAACATCTTCGGCGAAACAGTATTGGTACAGGAAATGCAATCTGAAGGTGGTGCTGCCGGTGCAGTTCACGGTTCTCTTCAGGCTGGTGCGTTGACTACTACTTACACTGCTTCTCAGGGTCTTCTCCTGATGATCCCTAACATGTACAAAATTGCCGGTGAGTTCTTGCCTTGCGTATTCCATGTATCTGCTCGTACATTGGCTTCTCACGCATTGTGTATCTTCGGTGACCACCAAGACGTAATGTCAGCTCGTCAGACTGGCTTTGCGATGTTGGCTGAAGGCTCTGTACAGGAAGTTATGGATTTGGCTGGTGTTGCTCACTTGGCTACCATCAAATCCCGCGTTCCGTTTATGAACTTCTTCGATGGTTTCCGTACATCTCACGAAATCCAAAAGATTGAAATGTTGGAAAATGATGATCTTGCTCCGCTGATCGACCAGGAAGCTTTGGCAGAATTCCGTGCCCGCGCACTGAATCCGATGAAACCGGTAGCTCGTGGTATGGCTGAAAATCCTGACCATTTCTTCCAACATCGTGAATCATGCAACAACTACTATGAAGCAGTTCCTGCTATCGTAGAAGAATACATGAATGAAATTTCTAAGATTACAGGTCGTAAATACGGTTTGTTCGATTACTATGGTGCAGAAGATGCAGAACGCGTAATTATCGCTATGGGTTCTGTAACAGAAGCTGCCCGCGAAGCTATCGACCACTTGATAGCAAACGGCGAAAAAGTGGGTATGGTTGCCGTACACTTGTATCGTCCGTTCTCTGCTAAGCACTTCCTGGCCGCTGTACCTAAGACTGCCAAAACTATCGCAGTTCTTGACCGTACTAAAGAACCGGGTGCTAACGGTGAGCCTCTTTATCTTGACGTTAAAGACTGCTTCTACGGTGCAGAAAATGCTCCGGTTATCGTTGGCGGTCGCTACGGTTTGGGTTCAAAAGATACTACTCCTGCTCAAATCCTTTCAGTATTCGAAAACTTGGCTATGCCAATGCCAAAGAACCACTTCACTATCGGTATCGTAGACGACGTTACTTTCACTTCTCTTCCTCAAAAAGAAGAAATCGCTTTAGGCGGCGAAGGTATGTTCGAAGCTAAATTCTACGGTTTGGGTGCTGACGGTACAGTAGGTGCTAACAAGAACTCTGTGAAGATTATCGGTGACAACACCGACAAACACTGCCAGGCTTACTTCTCTTACGACTCTAAGAAATCTGGTGGTTTCACTTGTTCTCACCTGCGTTTCGGTGACACTCCGATCCGTTCCACTTATTTGGTTAATACTCCAAACTTCGTAGCTTGCCACGTTCAGGCTTACCTGCACATGTACGATGTAACTCGTGGTTTGCGTAAGAACGGTTCTTTCTTGCTGAACACAATCTGGGAAGGTGAAGAACTGGCTAAGAACCTGCCTAACAAGGTTAAGAAATATTTCGCACAGAACAACATTTCTGTATACTATATCAACGCAACACAGATTGCACTGGAAATTGGTTTGGGTAACCGTACCAATACTATCCTTCAATCTGCCTTCTTCCGTATCACAGGCGTTATTCCTGTAGAACAAGCTGTTGAGCAGATGAAGAAATTCATCGTTAAGTCTTACGGTAAGAAGGGTGAAGACGTTGTCAACAAGAACTATGCTGCCGTTGACCGTGGTGGTGAATACAAGATTTTGGCTGTTGATCCTGCTTGGGCTAACCTGCCGGATGACGCTAAAGCTGAAAACAATGATCCTGCATTCATCAACGAAGTAGTTCGTCCGATCAATGCACAAGACGGTGACTTGTTGCCAGTATCTGCATTCAAGGGTATCGAAGACGGTACTTGGTATCAAGGTACTTCTAAATACGAAAAACGTGGTGTAGCCGCATTCGTTCCCGAATGGAATCCTGAAAACTGTATCCAATGTAACAAGTGTGCATACGTTTGTCCTCACGCTTCTATCCGTCCGTTCGTACTCGATGCTGAAGAGCAGAAGGGTGCCAAGTTCGAACAACTGAAAGCGGTAGGTAAAGTATTCGATGGTATGACATTCCGTATTCAGGTTGACGTTCTCGACTGTCTGGGTTGTGGTAACTGTGCTGACATCTGTCCGGGTAATCCGAAGAAAGGTGGCAAAGCATTGACAATGAAACACCTCGAAAGCCAATTGGCTGAAGCTGACAACTGGACTTACTGTGCTGAAAACGTGAAGACTAAACAACATCTTGTTGATATCAAGTCTAACGTGAAGAACTCACAGTTCGCTACTCCGTTGTTCGAGTTCTCTGGTGCTTGCTCTGGTTGTGGTGAAACCCCGTACGTGAAATTGATTTCTCAATTGTTCGGTGACCGTGAAATGGTTGCTAACGCTACCGGATGTTCTTCTATCTACTCTGGTTCAGTTCCTTCTACTCCGTATACTACAAACGAAAACGGACACGGTCCTGCTTGGGCTAACTCACTGTTCGAAGACTTCTGTGAATTCGGTCTGGGTATGGAATTGGCTAACGAAAAGATGC
The DNA here is from genome assembly GCF_002632415.2 of Bacteroides celer. Lineage (NCBI taxonomy): Bacteria > Pseudomonadati > Bacteroidota > Bacteroidia > Bacteroidales > Bacteroidaceae > Bacteroides > Bacteroides celer. Next base: position 4,273,124 of record NZ_CP178209.1, read on the forward strand.
GTGCCCGTATCGTGAAAGTGATGAACGAAGCTATTGCTGCTGACTGTACTCCTGCTGAAGTGAAAGAACTATTCGCTGAATGGATCAACAATATGCTGGATGCAGACAAGACTAAGGAATTGGCTGCTAAGATCATTCCTATTGTTGAAGCTAACAAAGATAAATGCAACCACTGCAAACAAATCGCTGAACTGCAACAATATCTTGTTAAACGCAGCCAGTGGATCATTGGTGGTGACGGTGCTTCTTATGATATCGGCTACGGTGGTCTTGACCATGTAATCGCTTCCGGTAAGGACGTTAACATCCTCGTTCTGGATACTGAAGTTTACTCTAACACAGGTGGTCAGTCTTCTAAGGCTACTCCGGTAGGTGCTATCGCTAAGTTCGCTGCTGCTGGTAAGCGCGTACGTAAGAAAGACCTCGGTCTGATGGCTACTACTTATGGTTATGTATATGTTGCACAGATCGCTATGGGTGCTGACCAAGCTCAAACTCTGAAAGCTATCCGTGAAGCTGAAGCATATCCTGGACCATCTTTGATTATCGCTTACGCTCCGTGTATCAACCACGGTCTGAAAGCAGGTATGGGTAAGAGTCAGGAAGAAGAAGAAAAGGCCGTTAAGTGCGGTTACTGGCACTTGTGGCGTTACAACCCTGCTTTGGAAGAAGAAGGCAAGAACCCATTCCAGTTGGATAGCAAAGAACCGAACTGGGAAGAATTCCAAGGTTTCTTGAAGGGTGAAGTTCGTTACGCTTCTGTAATGAAACAATATCCTACTGAAGCTGAAGAACTGTTCAAGGCTGCTGAAGAAAACGCAAAATGGCGTTATAACAGTTACAAACGTTTGGCTAGAGAAAACTGGGGTGCTGAATAATTAATCACACTCAGATAAATATAAAAAGGGAGTCATGCATTGAGCAGACTCCCTTTTTTATGTCTAAGCCAATTTCATATCTAGGCCGGTTTTGAATCAATTTTAGACCGTTTTTACTCTTATTCAACTACAGATTCGCATTATTTAATCAGTCTATTCATCTATTTATTCCTTTGATTTCGGTATCCAGCTATCAACCAGTTCCCGGTGTTCATCCCTCCATTTACGGGCTATTTCTTCTTCATCCATCCGGGCATCCTTCATAGCTGTCATAAAAGAGCTAAGTTCTTCTGTCGTTAATTTGATATTACCGAAAAATTCAGCGGCAAACGGGTCTTTTTCACTGAAACCTTTCCAGGCAATGGCATGTATTTCTTCCAAATCTCCATATACTTTCTTCGGATCATCCAGGAATTTCAAGTCAAACTGATCGAACATCCAATGTGGTGTCCAACCTGTAATGACAATCCATTCTCCCTTATCCATCGCTTTTTTCAAAGATGCCAACATGGTTGAACTACTTGAAGTCATAAGAGCATATCCGTCAAGTCCATAAGCAGCAATGGCCTTATCCGTAGTCTTCATAATTCCTGCCCCGGCATCAATTCCCACTATTTCAGAAGAGAAACGGTCTTTATAATCTGCCAGTTCACTAATAGATTGAATCGTGACATATTCAGGTACGACCAGCCCGATGCGAGCTTCTTCATATACCTCACCCAAGAATTCGATGCTATCACCATATTGGTCCATATAATCTTTCATCGTTATCGGTAGCCAGGCATCCAGAAAGACGTCTGACTTTTTCCGAGACATGGATACAAAAACAGGGGCAAGATCCGCATTTTGCAGTTCAACCTCATATCCATGTTCCTCCAATACCACCTTAGCCAAATGACTCATGGCAATGCCTTCCAGCCAATTGGCATAGGCTATTTTTACTTTTTTCTTATTTGGGTCGGAATTCGTGCAAGAAGCTAGCAAAAGCAGAGCGGACAGTACTATTCCTACTAATTTATATATTCTCATTTTTCTTCCTTTCTGTTTTTAGTCCTTTTGGGTTTAGTTCTTTCCATTTTAATCCTGTTTATTTTTTCTTCCTGCTATTCCTTGTGTGATACGGTCCAGAATGATAGCCAAAATAACAACTGCTATACCACCTTCAAACCCAAGTCCGATTTTCATTTGGGTAATACCTTTCAATACGATTTCTCCCAAACCACCGGCAGCAATCATTGCAGCGATTACGACCATAGAAAGTGACATCATTATTGTCTGGTTTACACCAGTCAGGATGGTGGGCAGCGCCAAAGGAAGCTGTACTTCATATAACAGCTGCCAACGGGTAGCTCCGAACGAACGGGAAGCTTCCACTACATTTTTAGGAACCTGCCGGATTCCCAACCCGGTAAGACGGACCACAGGAGGCATGGCAAATATGATTGTCGCAAAAACTCCGGGCACTGTTCCCAATCCGAAGAACAAAACAGCAGGAATCAGATAGACAAAGGCAGGCATTGTCTGCATCAAATCGAGAATAGGGCGAAGTATTTTATCCGCACGCGGACTGTTGGCTGTCCATATTCCTAAAGGTACTCCAAAAATCAGAGCCAGGCAGGTAGATGATAAAACGAGAGCCAGAGTTTGCATGGTTGCCTCCCAAAACCCCATTCCATAAATCAATAATAATCCTAATACGGTAAAAATGGAAATACCCCGTCCTGCCTTTACCCATGCAATTGCGGCAAGTACCAAAATCGTCAGATAAAATGGAATTCCGAAAAGAATGTGTTGGAAACCTGTAATGAAACTACCGATGCCTGTATTCACGGCATCAAAGAATGTGGAAAAATGTACCATCATCCAATTGATGGCAATTTCTATATATTGTCCTATATTTATCATAAGTCTATTGCGTTTTGAATTATTTCATTTATTTCTTCTTTATCTTTCCCTGTCACTTCTATGATTAAGGATGAAAGTGGGATTGTTCCCAAAAACTCGTGTGTTTCATCTATCACCCATACCGGTGAATTGCTCTTTGTCATTAGAGGAAGTATATCCTCGAGCACTGTATCACACAACACTGAATGTACTTCTTTACGCACAACCGCTTCAATGGATTTTTCCTGTTTGCTACGCAGCTTAAGCAAATCGTTCAAATGTACTTCTCCGACCAGTTTATCGTCGGCATCTATTACTGGTAATACAGTTATATTCTTCGCACGCATCTTACGAATCAAAACTTCGGGACCTTCTTTCTTCAGACGGGCTACCAACGGTTTGTCAATCATTAAAGAAGAGGCGGTAATAATTTTGCTCCTGTCCACGTTTTCAACAAAACGGGCTACATAATCGTTAGCCGGTTCAGTCAGGATTTCCTCCGAAGTACCTACCTGCACCACTTCTCCGTCTTTCATAATTGCAATACGGTCACCTAGTTTAATCGCTTCACTCAAGTCGTGGGTAATAAAGACAATCGTCTTTTTCATCTTTGATTGCAAGGCCAGTAGTTCATCCTGCATCTGCACGCGAATCAGAGGATCGAGCGCAGAGAAAGCCTCATCCATTAAAAGTACTTCGGGATTATTGGCCAGGGCACGTGCCAGTCCGACACGCTGTTGCATACCACCGGAAAGTTCACCTACCATCTGATTCTCATATCCTTTCAGCCCGACTAGCTTCATACTTTCCATGGCTTTCTTTTCACGCTCTTCTTTCTTCACTCCCTGAAGTTCAAGGCCGAACGCAATATTACTCAATACAGAACGGTGAGGCAACAAACCGAAATTCTGGAAAACCATCGCCAGCTCTTTCCGGCGAACCTGCAACAATTCTTTTTCGGATATTTTAGATATATCTACTCCATTTACAAGCACTTGTCCGGCTGTAGGACGTATCAGACGATTGATACAACGCAGTAATGTCGATTTTCCACTTCCCGAGAGCCCCATTATCACAAAAAACTCTCCTTCATTTATTGAAAGATTGGCGTCTTTCACTCCTACCGTACAACCGGTATCTTTCAGTATTTCCGCCTTACTCTTATCTTTTTTCAGCATCTTGAGTGCTTTCTGCTTCTCGTGACCAAAGATAAGGTACAAATCCTTTATTTCTATTTTACTCATATAATATATTGGTTTAAATTATAATATTTGTTTTGTTCTCAACTGCTGCGTCCATTATTCTCACTTACGATAAACAAGTTGAATATCCGCATGGTTCAATCCTGTCACATGGCAACATGACAATCCGATGAGTTTCTTAATGATAAAAAAACAGACTGAGTAGTTTAAAAGGAATAGAATTTGATAAGATTATCCTCTCAATGAACAGTAAAAAACAGTATTTTCATAAATAAATAACAGTCTGTTCTTGCATATTGTTGGCACAAAGGTAAGGAAAATAGATTAAACATGCAAATTTTATTCAGAAGTGGAGTAATTCCAAAGATGCTTTTTCAGGTCTACACATCCATTTTGCTTGAAAGAAATCCCCTCTTCCAGCAAGAGCTGCTTTTGCTCTGTCCAACCGGGTACAAGGCGTCCCGACACATTGACAACCCGGTGACAGGGTGCAGATAAATCATCCGGAATCTGCTTCAAAGCACGCCCCACCATACGGGAACATTGAGGCATTCCCAATAATGCTGCGATTCCTCCATAGGTAGAAACCTTACCTACCGGAATTTCCCGGACAACCTGATACACCTCTCGACAAAAGGATGCGGAAAGGCTCGCCTTGTCTACTTTATAATCTTTCATCACCCAGATTTCACTTATTTCATTCCCAAAGCTAAATAAAAAGAAGAGAATCTGCAAATAATAAGATCGCATCAAATAAAATATGCAACTTTACTTGTTTCTTATACAAATAATACCGACCTTTGTAACCATAAAACAACCCGATTATTAACAAGACAAACACTACCGTCATGAAAAGAAAAAACATTCTATTCACTTCTTGTTTGTTAGGAGCACTTGCTTTCAGCTCCTGTGAGAAGAACCTCTACGATGAAAGTAAACAACCTGAAAAAGAAATTCAAGTAAAAGACTTGGATATACCCGCAGACTTTGAGTGGAAATTAACTCAAGTAGCAGGAGGAACAGTAACAGCTACCATTCCCACTATGGTTTCTTTCTTCCTAGATGAAGCATGCAGTAATGAAGAGAAAGTAGCAACCATTCCTGTAGATACAGAAATCTCAAGTCTCCCTTTAAGTATTCCGACCTGCGTAAATACATTGTATGCCCAATACGAAACCAACGCTAACGGAACAAGAAAAGTGTCCATACCTGTCAATGCAGATGGAAGTTTCTCATTAAATATCACCGATGATGTTAAAGCTAACACTACTCGGGCAATCACTCGTGGACACGATATAGAAGATGATATAGCACACAAAGGAGGAGTTATCTATCACCCTAAAGACGGTTGGGGAACAATCATGTTCGAAGACCAATTCCCATCATTGGGCGATTATGACTTTAATGATTTTGTAGTTAATTATAAGGTACAGTTCCAAGGTATTAAGAAGATTGATCATGAATATACCGCACAGTTTATACAAATAGGATTACGTCTAAAGGCTATTGGAGGGATATTTCCTTATTCTCCGTATTTAAGGCTAAAAGAAATAAATTCTGACGAAGTGGAAAATATAGAGGTTTATGAAACTAAAAATATGAACCCTATACCTGATAAAGTAGCACTTATCCCTGACAAACATCTTATTATTGATTATAGTCCTTTAATAAAGAATCTGGCTAAACCTGCAGGCAGTCAATATTATAATACAGAGAAGAATGCTTTGGTTACTACAAATGATTTACCGGAGATTCATATTCTGATCGAATTAAAGAAAAGAAAAGAAGTAAAGGAAATATTAGAAGACGATGAGCTCGACTTATATTTGAAACGGAATGATAATGGAATAGAAATCCATATGAATGGTATCGAACCGATAATTTACCAATATCCATTCAATAACAAAAATCTGTTGCCGATATATACAAACGGAGAAGAAGAAGATGACAACTATTATTTTAGCGCAGAACGCCTAATTTGGGGATTAAGAGTACCAGGTAATGCAGCTCATGCTATTGAGAAAGCGGATTTCTTAAAGGCCTATAAAGGATTCGCAAAATGGGCGCAAAGCAGCGGCAAAAACGAACAGAACTGGTATAATCAAGGAAATGCAGATAAAAGTTTATTGATTTACAATTAACCCATATAAATAAATCCCGGTAAGTATTGAAAACTCAAATTACTGGGATTTATTATATCTTGGCGCAAATAGCTAATGCTATCCTTTCCGCTTCAACAGATCCGTCGGGCTTTCTCCAAACTGTTCCCGATAACATTTGGTAAAATAAGAGGGAGAACTGAAACCAACCTCATAACCAATCTCCGCCACTGTCATATCCGAGGAAGCAAGCAAAGAAGCTGCTTTTTTCAAACGGGCGATGCGAAGCAATTCATTCGGAGAATAATTAGTCAGGGATTTGATTTTGCGATAGAGTTGCACACGGCTTAATCCCATATCTTTGCCCAAGTCTTCCACATTCAGATTAGAGTCTCCCATCTTAGCCTCAATCAAAGCCTTGAATTTCTCCACAAAGTCTTTGTCCATATCGCAGACATCTTCTTTGGCCAATGTCTGCCCGTCACCAAAGAATTGTTTCAGACGACGATGTGAGTCTATCAGGTTGCGGACACGTGCCACCAGTAATTGCGAACTGAAAGGTTTGGATATATAGGAGTCTGCTCCACCATCATATCCTTGAATCCGTTGTTCGTCCAGAGAACAGGCTGTCAGCAGAATGACAGGGATATGACACGTTTGCAATTCGCTTTTCAAGCGACGACAACATTCAATTCCATCCATTCCGGGCATCATTACGTCGGAGATAATCAAGTCCGGGACATATTTCATAGCTTTACGAATACCTTCCGAGCCGTCTGCAGCTTCTATAACAGTATAATCGGTATGGAGCAATCCGTGCACATATAAGCGAATATCAGCGTTATCATCAATAATCAGAACGCAAGGTTTGGAAGAGTCGTATCTTTTTTCCAATTCCTCTTCTTCGTAAGTTAAAGCATCATTCAAGCTCGAAGAACCGGAATAACCGGAAGTTGCAGGAGTTGCCGGAATCCCAGCAACGGCAGAGGTTGCAGCATCGGTGGAGGTTACAGAAGTAGCAGGCACAGAGAATGCCGGAGAGTTTTCTGAAACAACAGTCTCGCAAGTCTGTACAGGCAAATCAACGGTAAAAATAGTACCTTGCTTTTCATCACTTTCCACCGTGATGGTACCTTTATGCAATTCCACAAAAGCCTTTACCAATGCCAATCCAATACCCGAACCGGCATGGTGCATATCTATCTTATAGAAACGGTCGAAAATATTCCGGATATGCTCTGCAGAAATCATTGAACCGGTATTGGCAACGGTAAAGCGAATCCAGTAATGATCGTCTTTAGTCAGGGAAGATAAGCGTACAATTATTTTTCCGTTTTCCGGAGTAAATTTGAAAGCGTTGGAAAGGAGGTTGAAATAGATGCGTTCCAACTTTTCTGCATCTGCCAACGTGCGGTAATCCGTATCCGGCATATAATCGAATGAGAAATGAATATGTTTCTTCCGGGCTGCAGCCATGAAAGATTCGTTCCATCCCTCAAAAGAAGAAAGAATGTCTAACGAAATAGGAGTATATTCCATTTTTCCATTCTCATACTTACGAAAATCCAGAATCTGATTGACAAGACGCAAGAGGATATTCACGTTTCGCTGAACTAACAATAACATTCGGCGCTGGTCTTCACTCAAAGACGAATCAGCCAGTAAATGCTCTACCGGGTCGGCAACTAATGTCAGTGGAGTACGAAAATCGTGAGATATATTTGTGAAGAAAACGAGCTTGGCATGAGTCGCTTCTTCCAGTTGGTGAGAAAGCTGGATAAGCTGATCCCGCTGTTCCTCAAGTTTGTCACGCTGTTCTTCAAGAATATCCCGTTGCTCTTCGAGTTTATCGCGTTGTTGCTCTACTTGTTTCTTCTGTTCGGACAACTCTTTATTCAGGCGATTCTTGGAACGGAGGGATTTATAAACTACCAATAACAATCCCGCTACTAATAAAAGAATAACCAAGCCGCCATACATCACGACCTGCTGCGTAGCTACACGCGACAGATACCCACCGATACGTCCGTTCAATGTTTCAATCTTCTGATCCAGTTCCGAGATATGGGTAGTCTGAAGTTGCATAACGTGCGCGTTCGTGCGGTCTACAACGGCAGTATTCATGACCGTTTCGCGAGGATAAGGCTTCTTCTCAAGAATATTCATAGCCAGTTGCATCACTTTGTCCCCATTAGTCGGATAAATAAAAGTTGCATCCAGCACATTGTCAAGCACCAATTCAAGCCCATTTCCTTTGCCGGGCAGTGCATCAATGCCAACAAAAATCATTTCTTTTTCACGTCCGGCTTTCTTCGCAGCCTGATAGGCTCCCGGAGCGATACGGTCGTTATGTGCATACACCGCATCAATCTTCGGATGACGGCGAAGCATACTATCCATTTCCACTTCTGCCGGTTCACGTTCCCAAGCAGCATCCGCTTTATCAATCAGTTTGATATCCGGATAATTGCTGATAGCGGCCATAAATCCCTGATGGCGTTCCATGGCAGGGGTGGAACCACCCAGTCCGGTAAGCTCCACTACATTCCCTTTCCCTTTCAGACTTGATGCGATATAATTTCCTACCGCACGACCTATTTCATAATTATCGGCACCGATATAGGCAGTATATTTATCAGAAAGTATCTTCCGGTCTACAAGAATGACGGGTATTCCTTTCTGATAGGCCTCCTCCACAATTGGAGTCATGGGAGCCGCTTCATTGGCGGAAATTATCAGTAAATCAACTCCTTTATCTATAAAATAATGAACATCTTCCGCCTGCTTACGGTTATCATCCGCCGCCGAGCGGATTTCAACCGATACTCCATCATAAAACATCGCTTCACGAAGAATCTCATCATTCATCTTGTGCCGCCAAGAGTCATCGCTACATTGGGCCACCCCAATACGGAAACGAGGCGCATCCTGCCGACAGGCCGCCAAGCCCAAAAGACAAAACAAGACTGTTATCCACTTCGTATATTTCATCGCTTCAATCATTCCCTTTCTTTCGTATATCTTTTGTATTTCTTTCTGTAATCCAAATTTCTCTCCCCGCATTATTTGCATTCACCACCGGGAAATACATCAGTTCCACTTTCACAGGGTTCAGCGTGTATTTTCCAGTAAAACGTGGAAGCAATGGGACCGTAAACTGATAAGTACCTACCGGTAATTTTTCGCTAAAGATAACAGTTTTCTCTTTAAAATACTCACGATACACTTCAGAACGGGAGAAATTAACAGGTTTTGAGGCATAACTACAACCTGCCGGAACAGGAACTTCAAGCATCACGTATTGCGCACCCTCCTGTTTCACCTGCAAGGTAACTGTCAATGTAACAGGTACACCCGCCACCAAAGAATCTTCGTCCAAAGTCGCCTCCACCTTGAAAGCATCACTCTGACGAGCATCCATCACACGCTTCATTGAATAGACACTATACAATAAAGGCTCTTTTCCCGTTTTTGAAATAAGCAGACTGTCGCCTGCTGTCAGCCGGGTATGGTAAGGAAAATCCGTAATCCGTTGGTGATCCTTACCGCTCACAGATACCGATGTTCCTGACATCCCTCCGGAATCTGCCAGCAAATCGGTCAGAACAGTTGTCACAGCCGAAGAAGCCTGATACGTATTCCATCCGTGCTCCTTAGTCCGCAAAATATGCAATTGCATATTTTCTTTCAACTTACACAGAGAAGAGTCATTTTTAATAATCCGGTAGGCTATCAATGTATTTATCAGCTGATTTCCCTCCCAATAATAAGTACGCCGTCCGTCGTCACAGTAAACACCTCCGAGCAGATCCTTTTTCAGATAAGGACGTACACTATCACCCACATTCACCGAATCCACCTGTTGCTTGATTTCCCAGAGAAGCAGTTTCTCTTTCAGGTAGGAAAGAGGACGATAATACTTGTTTCTATTTGCCAACGAGTCTTCTTTCTGTTCCAATTGCCGGACGAAAGGTTCCAATAATCTGACTGCCGAAGAATAATCCGCCTCCACTTTCCACTCATGAAGAGCATGAACTATTTCTATATCTTCCAGTTTCATTCCTCGATAAGGACTCGTATGAGCATACTCCACTTTCAAACCATTCAGATTCAACTCCACAGGATAACCTGCATCTTGCGCCATCTTCAAAGCCCGCAGGATATGCGCAGACATCCAGAAAGAAGTATTTTCAGAGTTCCCCCACCACGACCATAACTGATGTTTGTTCTGATGATTCGTCAGTCGATGGATAATAGATCGGATCGCTTTGTCTACTTTCACCTTTTCCCCCTTACTCTGCATATACTGTTGGTAAGCCAGCAGACCAATCAACTTGGATGCCAGCTGCTCATTGCACAAATATTTGTATCCTGTCAGATAATTCACCGATTCTTTATAGATGTCCAACTGATTGTCAGTGATACTCACCATCACTTCTTCATCCTCGCCGGATTGCACTTTGACCGTCTTTGCATCGGACAGAATCCCCAATGTGCCCTGTGCCAATTCAGTTCCCTGTGGTAGTATCGGAATCGTATATTCCTCTCCATCCTGATACCCATCATCGCGAGTGAAAAGATAGCTGATAGTCACGCTATCGGTATGTGCTGCCTGCATCGGCACTGTTTCATGAAATCCCTCCGTGAAACCCACTTCCTGCCGTTTCAATGTATCCGTTCCGACGCAGAACTGTGTTTTTCCGGCTATGTGCTGCCCATCCAGATAATTGCGGATAGTCCCGACCACCGTACTCTGATCCCCCTCCACCAAGAAGCGGGGAGTTTTCAACTCCGCCATCAACGGTTTGTAAGAGCGGACGGAACGTCGGAAAGTACCCGTCTGCAAACGACGGTTCATACCATAAACGACAGTCTCCCATTTCGTTACGTTATCAGGGAAAGTTGTTTCAAACTGTACCGTTCCGGTTTTATCCGTAAACAAACGAGGTTGCCAGAAAGCCACATCCGAAAAATTCCGACGCAAGCCGTTCAATTGCATAAGTTCATTATACAACTGTTCGTTATCCGCTTCTTCTTTCGCTTCCCGATCCTGCTCCTCCAATTTCTCCAAAGGTGCGGTTGCAGCAGCAGAAGAAGAACCAGTCATTAGTCCGGCAACGGATCCCGTCAACGAATATCTTGAACGCGTGCCGTATCCTACAACGACCACTTCCTCCAGCGTCTGACTATTTTCTTCCAAAGTAACCAACAGATTGGCTCCGGGAGTTGCTCTCATCTCCTGCTGTTTAAAGCCGACATAGCTAAACAAGAGCTGCTCCCCTCCCCTGTCACAATCCATTTCAAAATATCCGTCCATGTCGGTGATCGTTCCCTCCGTCGTTCCTTTCACCACCACGCTACACCCGATTAAAGGCTCTCCGGTAGCATCCGTCACATAACCGGAGACTTTACCGCCATAATTGCGTACATACTGCCTGATCCTCATTTCCCTGTGACCAAGAAAGTTTGTACCGATCCTGCCAATTCCTCTTCCCAGCAAGAGCCACCCAGATGACAACGAATCACGTTCATGTAGAGGCAGAGACTCCATATCTACATCCAGATAGGTATATGATTGTATCTTCAGAGCATCCTGTTTCAGATACTTTCCATTGTTATAAAGTAAAATCGCATCATACGTTCCGGCAGGAAATTTGGAGTATATCCTGTTCATCTGCACCAAGGTATCCGGATAAACCAGTTCTCCGGTAGTGCAGTCTTTAAAGAGCAAATTAGCCACTCCGGTAGAATCTTTTTCTTCCGGAAGCCGGAAATTCAGCGTCTTATCCGGTAGGGAGAAATAAATCCGGGTAGGATGCCAACTCTTCCCCTTGCGAAGTTCTGCCACCAGACTACAGAATCTTTCCGGTGATAAGTGGTAATCATTCAAAGTCGGAATCTTTGCCACAGACGAAAAATTCAAATAAGCCGGACACAGTTCCTCATCCTTATATTTATAAACCACATTGCCCTCGAATTCATAAGAGAAACCTCCCTCATGCCGATACAACACACCATTCATATATTTCCAAGGCCCCGGCTCCACAGGACCTGCCAATATCTTTTTCTTGTAGCGCGACAGCTCCATGAGTGAAACCGGAAACTGCTTTCCATTATGTTCGAGCGAAGTATATACCGCCCCATCCATCACCGGAAGACGGCAAAGATACCGTTCATAACGCTTCTTCTCTTCCGAAGTAAATTTATACTCATCATATTTCCCTTTCTTCTGCCGCAACCAGACTACTTCCACTCCTTGCGGCAACTGATTCATATCGAAACTCAAAATCGTTTTCTTGCCCCGGTCGAAAGCCAGAGAATCAATGATGAAAGCCCTGTCGTGCATTCGCAACGTTATCTTCTGCTTTCCCGAAGGATGCAATACAGGAAAAGAATACTGCTTGGGCTGTTCCGTCCACGAAAAATAGCAGGGAACATCGTTCTGCTCAATCACATAGATATTCACCGCCCGTCCGTTCAGCATCACATAAGGAGCAAACTGGGTGGTTCCATCCGGCGTGTCAACCGTCTGACGGAACAGCTTTCCCGCAGGATAAGCAAACTGATAATAAGGCAACTTATCCAAATGAAGCAACTGGTTCCAATGCTGATAATCCAATGTGGCCGTATGCAGATACTCTTTTTGCTTCATTGAGTAGGAAGCACGTTGCTCGCGTGGACGGGGTGCACTCCCGTAATAGGGTAAATCAGGTACGTGATAATCCAGCTGGCTGTTGACCGCAAAAGCTGTCAGATCGACATTGGATACCGGACGCCCTTGTATATTGGTCACGTTCAGTTTTGTTTTCACTTTCTGACCGGGATACACTCGTTCCGGCAAATCAGATTCAATCACCAGCCGTTCGGAGGGTGAAGTGTACGAGCGTTTCAACATACATTCCTTATTCCCCATGAAATAAAATACTTCTACGTAATAGACGGAAGAGGGATCGATCTCTCCGGATTTGTGTTCCATCTCTTTTCCCGAACCTTTCTGCAACAGGCGGTTGCCTTGATACACATACCAGGAAAGCTCCAGCTGCAAAGGATTGGAAAGGGAGACACAGAACGAATCTTTTTCTATGCCGCCATTCAGTTCCAGTTTGGAGTCAAGTGCGGCGGAAGCAATCGTCGTTTCATATCCTGTTTCCGGTATTTTGAAACGATAGTCCGTCACTGCCTGATTGAACGGTTCGCGATAGGGCAAACGCACTTTCTTCACTTCTTTCTTTTCACCATAGGTCAGTTCGGCTGCCACAGGACGCTCCACTCCCAGATCGAAGAATGAAAAGCAAATGGTATCCGCCTGCGTGGTACACTGCACATCGTAGCACGAATAGTAGAAAGTCGCTTTGCTTTGCTGTTCCAAACGGTTATTGTCTGCCGTAAGCAGAACGACATTCACTGTATAGAAGCAATCGGAAGCTCCGAATATCCGAGCTGGAATATCTACCGAGGCTTTCCCGGAAGCATCCAGTTCCGCCTGCACGGACATCAGTGTATCGGGCAAAGAAAGTATCTGCGCATACGACTTCAGTACCTGCTGTCTGCCCACAGTCACTTCTACATTCACCTCCCGCAAAGGAAGTCCGTTGGCATCCGTTGCACTGATATCCATGCGGTTACTCTGCGGTGCATATTGCACATTCGAAGCCAGCTTCACCAACAACTTGTTTCCGTTCAGTTCGTAGTCTTCATATTTGAAATTGGTGGAGGCTACGATGCGTCCCCGCTTATCGCGAAGCTGTACAGTATATCTCTGATCGAGCTTCAGATTCAATGAATCCGCCAACAGGAATTCTCCGGCGAAGCCTCCCGGATGGTAAGGGACGACGGACATTATCTTCTTATAGTCACGCCAGGAAGAACCGACACGCATCCACAATGAAAGTTCCTGTTTCAAAGGGCGTTTATGTTCGGAGAGAGCATAAGACTTGAAACGGACAGTTTCGCCCGGTCTGTATTTATTCTTGTCAGTAATCAGGTAACTATAAAACTCCGGTGCATCTTGCCGGTCATAATCATTTTTATACCAGGGTGGTACAAGGTGTTTCCTCAAATCGAATACCGCACGAAACTTATCCACTTCAACCGTCAAAATGTGCTGTTCTTTCTGGGACCAGTTATCGTCAGTATATGTCTGACTGTCTTCATCGTAATAAACAACCTTGCTGCCTACCCGCACTTTGGCATCTTTCCTGATTGTTCCCCCGGCATCAACCACCTGCAAGGTAAGTACACCATACTCCTTGAAAAGGAAAACATGAAAAGGAATCACCGGAGCATAACGGTAATGAACTTCGTTCCGCTCTACATCAGCCAGCAGAAAATGCCCTTTGACCGGAGGGTTGTTCCAAGTGTCCGTGAAACGGGCAAAAGGAGTCTGCTGTATTTTTTTCCACAGTTTCTGTCGGAGTTTGCCTTTGAGAAGTTTCAAGGCCTCTTTGTTGGTCAGTTCGAAAACGATCGTTTCGGAAGAGGCATCGTCCCAGAGCATCGGTTGTCCGAATGCTCCATTGGCAAAAAGCAGGACTCCCAATAACAACAGGCTCTTTAGCTGGCATAGCATTGTGTTCATGGTATTCGATAAATAGATAGATTGAGAACAAAAATAGAAAATAAAACTGTGAGTATGCTATAAATCACCCGATTATTCGCAATCTTATCCTCTGAAAAAAAGTAAAAATAGTCCCCATACTTACCCAGGAAACCATTAACAAACGTATAAAGCGTGATACAAACACTTAATTTATGTTATAAAACATCTCTTTTTATTTGGATTATTTGCAAAGTTGACAGAAGTCCGTATCTTTGCAATGTGTTTTTCATAGTATTAGATTTAAGGTTAACAAAGGTTGGAGCAAGGCGTTGCTCCTTTTTTTATGCCTGTATCTTTCGTACGTACAAAAAACAAGAGGTACACCCCCACGAAATGAAATATACCTCTATGCTTACTATCAATAAAAGAATTACATCAGTCTATCTTTCAAAACCTGCGGAAGTTCGGGCATCGCACCGCTCTGTGTGCAGACATAAGCAGAAACCTCGACAGCCAGTTTATGCGCTTCGGGCACCGGTTTTCCATTGAGAATGGAAGCACAGAAAGCAGCCGTAAAAGAATCGCCTGCACCCACTGTGTCGGCAACCGGTACTTTGGGCGTCTCCTGGAAAGAGACAACGCCCGGAGTGAACACATAGCTGCCATTGATTCCACAAGTGAGAATCAGCATCTTCAGGTTGTATTTTGCCAACAGAATCCAGCATTTATCCTGCAAATCGATACCGGGATAACCAAACATACGGCTGATAGTCACCAGTTCTTCGTCGTTTATCTTCAGGACGTTGCAGCGGCGGAACGATTCACGCAATACCTCTTTTGAGTAGAAATCCTGGCGGAGATTGATATCAAATATCTTGAGCTGTCCGTCTATATCGGGCATCGTATCCAGAAAGCGATTGATAGTGGCACGACTCACGTCATTACGTTGAGCCAGCGAACCGAAGCAAACAGCACGTGTGCTCAAGGCCAAACGTTTCAGTTCATCCGTAAAGGGAATGTTATCCCACGCCACGCCCTCTTTGATTTCGTAACAAGGCACGCCCTCGTCATCGAGCGTCACCTGCACCGTACCGGTAGGATAGTCTACCTGTTCAATCTGCATCTTCAACTTCTTCTCGTTGAATACTTTCAGAATTTCTTCTCCCAGTTCATCCCTGCCTACGGCACTCACTACACGACTGTCAAAACCAAACTGTGATACATGATAGGCAAAGTTTGCCGGAGCACCACCGATTTTCTTTCCTTCGGGCAACACATCCCAAAGTGCTTCGCCCATTCCTACAATTATATTATTCATGATATACAGGTTTTATTGTTTCCAAAGTTATAAAATTATTTTCTGATACGGAACGTATAATACAAGAGATAAAGCACGCCCACCGTCATTACGGCGATAGCACCATTCTGTCCCATGGAAGTATCCGAAGCTACTCCCATTGCCAACGGAAACACCGTCCCGCCGAAAAGTCCCATAATCATCAAGCCGGAAACTTCGTTTTTCTTACCCGGCAAATAAAGCAATGCCTGCGAGAAGATAACGGAAAACACATTGGAGTTACCGAAACCAATCAAGGCGATGCAGGCATAGATAATTGCCTTTTCATGGAAGATAAACAAACCGATCATGGCAATCAACATCATCACTACACTAATGCCGAAGAAAGATTTCGGAGACATCTTACGCAAGATGAAAGAACCTAGAAAACAGCCCGCCGTACGGAAAATAAAATAAAGACTGGTTGCAAAAGCAGCATCATCCAATCCCATACCGATGCGCTCCATCAGAATCTTCGGGGCGGTAGTGTTCGTACCTACGTCGATGCCGACATGGCACATGATACCAATGAAACAAAGCAGAATAAACGGTTTGCCAAGCAGGGCGATGCATTGTCCGAAAGTAGACGGTTTGCCATCTTCTTTCTCCTCTTCAATCTGTGTGACATTGAGCAGAAGAATAGCGATGACGGCCACAATCATATAGATAGGGAACAGGATGCGCCAGCCTAAATCGAAAGTCGGAATGGCCTGTGTCGCTCCCCACATGGCGATATAAGGTGCCAGGAAAGAAGCAATGGCTTTCACAAACTGGCCGAAAGTCAGGCTACTTGCCAGGCGGTCGCCACGCACGATATTGGAAAGTAACGGATTCAGAGAAGTCTGCATCAACGCATTTCCGATGCCCAGGAGGGAAAAGGAAATCAGCATCAGCATATAGCTGTCGCCGAAAACGGGTAGTAACAAAGAAGCGAAAGTCACAATCAAACTAAGCAATACAGTTTTCTTCTGACCAATGCGGCTCATCAGCATGCCGGTGGGTACGGAGAAAATCAGGAACCAGAAGAATACCAGTGACGGAAAAATATTCGCCTGTGAGTCTGACAAACCAAGGTCTGCCTTTACGTAATTGGAGGCAATGCCTACCAGGTCAACGAATCCCATGGCGAAGAAGCAAAGCATCACCGGGATTAGTTTGGAGAGGGAAGAGTTTTTACTGTTTTCCATTATTTTATCTTTTATATGATGAATTCTGTTTCCATAGGGCGGAACGCATACCCCTACGGCAATGTATGCATCAGTCCTTTATATAGTTGGTGTATCTCCCGTTCCTTGTTACTTTAAAGCTACGGTCTTGTTGGGTTACCACGGCCGTGGTAGCTTCTTCCCACGGCTGTGAAGAGTTCTCACCACGGCCGTGGGAGGATCTCGTCACGGCCGTGACGAACTAACAGAACCGTAGCTTTGAGGAAAGTATCTCCGTACTTTAGTAGAACTCTTCCACTAGGACAGACGTATTAGTCTATAGGGAAAGAAGTTTTTACTCTAAAGAAACAGGGAAAGAGCGCATGGAGTTAGGAGAATGAGCTTATTTCTTCAACTTGTAGATCACAAACGAATCTACTTTATACGCTCCTCCTTTACTGTAAAAGTCGATATGAGTGTAAGGTTCCGACGGGAATACTTGATTAGTCATCACAAAACGTCCGCCATCACCAAAGGCTTCCACACTGGATTTGTCAACAAACAGACGGAGTTTCAATTCGTCTTTTCCACTTTCAATAGCCGTCCAGGTCAACATTGGGAAGTTCTCATTGAAACCTACATCTCCGCTCTTGCAGCGGTCCATCGAGAATTTCTTTTCTTTCATGTCATATTGCATATCCACTTCTTCGCCTTTGTCATTATAAAGATGGAAGCCAATTACATCCGCATATTGATTTTCGATAGTCAGTTCTATTTCGTATGCACCCTCATTGCCGGCAATCATGTCTTTGATGGTACGTGTTCCGTTCACTTTGAACGAGCGTTTTTGGGAGATGTCACGCAGTTTCAGCAGTTCGGGAGAGGGAGCAGACTGAAGATAAGTCTCGCCATCTACGGTGAATAGGCTCAAATCACGAGGAACAGAGTTCGGGCTACGGTATTGAGAGGTAGGCACATCGTTTGCATATTGCCAGTTGCTCATCCATGCAATAGCGATGCGACGGTTGTCGGGAGCATCACTCCAAGTTACAGTGGCGTAATGGTCTTTTCCCCAGTCCATCCATTTGGTTTTGGAGGGTGATTCGTTTACAAATTCTTTTCCGTTGAACGTTCCGACAAAGTATTGAGTGGCACTTCCTCCGAAAGGACCTCCGGGATTCAAATTACAAAGCAATACCCATTTCTTTTCGTTCGTGCCGTCTACTGGAAGTTCAAATAAATCAGGACATTCCCAAACACCGCCATGTGCACCTTGTCCTTCACCGAAACTACTTTCAAAGGCCCAGTCTTTCAGATTGGAAGAAGAGAAAATTTGCATTTCCTGTCCTACTGCCAACAACATAATCCAACGTTGAGTCTCTTTATGCCAGAATACTTTCGGATCGCGAAAATCACGGGCATCAGACGTCAATACCGGATTATTTTCATATTTTGTAAAAGAACGTCCATTATCTGTGCTATACGCAATACTTTGTACTTGTCGATCACTATTCTGCGTATAAATTGCAACAATAGCACCCGCACCGAATCCGGCAGTATTATCAGTATCTACTACGGCCGAACCGCTGAAAATTGTACCAAGCGCATCAGGGGTAATAGCATCGGGACGATGTTCCCAATTTATCAGGTCTTTACTGATTGCATGTCCCCAATGCATATTGCCCCATTTGGAGCCATAAGGGTTGTGCTGGTAGAAAAGGTGATATTCACCATCTTTATATACCATCCCATTGGGATCGTTCATCCATCCATAAAGAGGTGAGAAGTGATAAGTAGGACGGAACTTTTCACGATTGCCCGTATCGAACGTGTCGGACAATTTCATTTCTTTGCAGCAAACAGCGGAAAGTTTACCCCGTATCGGATCATTCGAACCTAATTTAAATTTCAATAATATGTTTTTACCTGCATAGTCCGAAAGATCCAGTGGAACAAAATAGTCCACTCTGTTCACTGCCAGGCGAACATCCGCAACGTTCACCTCTTTATTATTAACGATCATGCTGACACGTACATCAGGCATCACCTCCTCTACGGGTAAAAGCAAATAACGTTGATTTGTATTTATATGTACCAGGCAATGTCCTTCACCCAAATCTTTTATTAATAAAGAAGAAGTATCGGCTGAAGCATCCGAAAATGAGAAAATCATCATAACCAGAATTGTCAAAAAGGTCTGTACTTGTTTAAACGAGAATAATACATTCATGT
Source organism: Bacteroides celer (assembly GCF_002632415.2). Taxonomy (NCBI): domain Bacteria; kingdom Pseudomonadati; phylum Bacteroidota; class Bacteroidia; order Bacteroidales; family Bacteroidaceae; genus Bacteroides; species Bacteroides celer. The sequence goes on from NZ_CP178209.1 coordinate 4,292,439, forward strand.
CAGATGGTATTAGAGTTAATTATTAATATTCATTGTCTTCAATTTGTTACCATGCAAAGATAGGCGTAACGGATAGTTACACCTATCACTTTTGTTTCAGAAGATAGAAAAAATGTTACCTATCTATTTCTTAGCGCTTAGATAATGCAATATATTTTTCGTCATGAGCACAATATTATCTTGATAAACGTTAAGATTACTATTCTGATTCCATTCATAAGCAGCGAGCCCAAGGGCTATACATGTACCTTGATATTCCGCTGTCGAAGCAAATTCCACCATTCCGGCACAACAATAATCCGTCACGTGTCCCCACGTTGCTAAAACGGTAGCATTGTTTTCTTCTTCAAATGCCTTTACTATATTCCCTGCATTGGGATAAAGACCGGGGAAACCATAAGAATTCAAGTCCCACATACAATTATGGTCTTCACGTCGTCCGGGACCGATCAGCGGGAACGTTTCATGAGAGAATTGGTCGGAAGTAACCATACCGGCAAACACTGGATGACTCCGATGATCATACTCCATTCCGATGTTGGCATTAATCGTCCAAACGTCCGCGCCATCTCCTCCTTCACCATCTGCAAATATCCCTGGAGCCCGTTCGGTACGCCCCAATGGTACAACCAACTGAGTCGCATGATTGCTCAAGAACAGATTCCCTCCATTCTTATAATACGTAGTCAAGGCAGCGATCGCATCAGTAGACAAAGGTAACTTATCCCATCCGGCTCCAATGCCTACACGGTCTATATGCACCCAAATAACATCGTAAACAGAAAGATCTTCACTAGTCAACATGGCAGGAGTGACGACTTTACCATTCACAAACTGTTTCTTGAACCATGCATAAGAGGCTTTTTCATCATCATCCTCTATCTCTTCGGGAGTATTATACGTTATCACATAAGCTGCATTTGTCAAATCAAGTCCGGACGGTTTCACCTTAATATTTTCTTCCGTTACTCCGCAATCTATCACTTCGGATAATTCACTGATATAAAATACTTGATTACTGTTTTTATCTTCTATCGTACAATCTGCAAAACGATTATTTTCTCCTTCCGCAGCATTCACTGTAGTAGGATTTTCTATGCCTTCACTCCAAGAAACATTTATGGTGTTCGATGTGAAATGATTGTATTCACCTTTCACATGAATTACTCCATAATCGGCTTCTTTGCCATTGAGTTGATTATCGTTCTGGTTTACCGTGAACAAGTTATCACTTAACAAGTTGTTTTGCCCGCTTAATTCAAAGAAAGTCATTTTGTTTCCGGTAAATTCATTATCCGAAATATTCACCCGGTTACAGCCTGTAAAGTTAGCGCACCAATCGTCATTCGCCGTCAGTTTGTTGTGAGAGAAAATCAGATTACTTTCTCCCGAAATACGTGCAGCCACACCACCTTGCGATGAACCGAAGGCAGAATTGGTCACCATATTTTGTATGCCACCGTTCATCTCAATACCATTCACAGCATCGGTTGCATCTATCCGGGCTAATGTAATGGCATCACATCCTTGGAGTTTAACGCCCTGATACATATTTTCCATCTTAATATTGAAGAAATGCAGGCGATCATTGTCATGCTCTACATAGATTCCGGTTCCTTGGTGGTCGGCTTTCCCCACAAGGGTAAGTCCGCTTACCTCCACCCCGCTAATACGATTTTTACGTCCGCCTATATCGGCAACAGGAGCCACATGTAATGCATATTCGGCATTCCCAAGTACCAAACGACTACCTTTAGCGTCAGCAACAGGAACAACCGTTTCATCATTCACACCTTTCAGTGTTACGAAATTGCGTGTAAGCTGAATGGGGCTATCCAGGCGAAAAGTTCCTTCGGGAATAAGTATCGTTCCTCCCTCGGGTGGAAGATCGGCTATAATAGCATTTATTAGATCCGCACAATCGGTAGACCCGTCAGTCGGAAGTCCGAATTGCGTTATATCTATAATCTTCTGACCTTTACATTCATCGCAAAGCGCATAAGTATCGTCATTACTGCAAGATGTGCCCAACATCAGGAACAATCCGCTTATCAAGAATTTATTTATTTTCATGGTGTTACTATATTAATAATGGTATAGGATAAGGAAATTATTCTATTATGCTCACCTTATCAGATGATACACAGTTAGAGACTTCAGTTTCTGCGTTCACCAAGAATACCCGATAGCTCTCTAAATTATCTATAAAGCAGTTCTTGAACACGTTGCCTGTTCCTTGAGTGGCATTTACAGCTACAGCATCAGCATAAGCCCATTCACATGACAAACTGTTGGACACAAACGTATTGTTGTTACCTTTTACGTTGATTATACCAAAATCCTCGCCATGGTCGAGCATTTGATTCTGAACTGCTCCTGTAAGCCAAAAGATGTTCTTATTTACCCGATTGTTATCGCCACTCAACACAAGAATACCATTATAGTAGCTTTTGAAATTATTACCTTCAATAACACTATTATTGCAATTATCAAGCACTAAATTTTCACGTCCATCAGGGTAGACCTGATTATTAAGGAATGACAGTTCGTTCACTCCCTGCGCTTTGCAGGTTATGCCAGTGGGCTGTGCACCTAATTGGCAATTCTTTATAATCATATTCTCACCACCAATCAGTTCGATACTATTAGGAAGTTCACATACCCAGCAGTTGACTATCTGCATATTCTTTGCCTGTTCTATCTTGATGCCGGTATGCAGATTTATGCCAATAATATTAGAAAGTATTCCATTATCGCTCGTGCCTGTAAAATGTATACCGATGTTCTTGGCTTCCGTCCCACCCGACACCATCAGATTCATAATCTTTAACCCCTTCACGTCTGTTTCTACTTTTATAGCTGCTTCGGCATTGCGGGCAACCAGTTTGCTTCCACCACCAGGCCCCAGCAGATCGTTGATTCCATTCACGTCAATATTGCTGCGCATACCGGGATTTAATCCCTTAATCGTCACATTGTGCTTATTAATCACAATGGGAGCATCAAGTACAAAATCACCTTCGGGAATAACCACCACTCCCCCTTCGGAAGGTAAGGAGGCAATTGCACTATTAATGGCTTTCGAACAATCTGTCTTTCCATCACCAATAGCTCCGAATGTGGTAACATCACCTTCGATTTCAGTATGAGTGCCATAACATAACAGGTTATCATCACCGTCGCAAGCTGTGAACAAGCACAGACAGAAAGTGCTAATTAAATATCTCTTTAGTTTCATCATATCTATATTTAAGGAATTCATATTAGTTAAACTTACCATATCCGGGATTCTGCACATAATTACCTTCAGAGAAATTATATTGCGCATTGGGGATAGGCAAATATTCATCTCTGCCACGGACGAAGCGAGCACCACGATAATAAACGCGTTTGTTTTGCTCCACACCTATGTAACTGTTCATAGTTTCCGCAGCAACACCCCAACGTACCAGATCGAAGAAACGACCTCCTTCCATAGCAAACTCCATGCGACGTTCCCAACGTAGTGCTTTGCGGGCTAATTCTTGATTCCAGCCTTCAGAAGGGTATTCACCGATCAGATAATTAGCCGCATTCTGTTCTGAATCCTCAAAGTCTTTTACATAAGGGCTATTCTTGGCACGCAGACGAATACGGTTAATGATTTTGCGGGCTTCTTCCAGTCCGGCAGCTTCACCTATTTCTATCAGCGCTTCAGCCTTCCACAACAACACGTCGGCATAACGGATAATCTGCCAATTGAGATGGGAAGCCCCCCAAGGCCAACCTTGGAACATCTCGTCACTCTCCGGAGAAATATAGAAGCGTTTGGTACAGTTGAAACCATATTCGCCACTGTTACGCACCCAATTTGCTTTACAAGGCTCGGCAGTATATGTTTTCCAAGTAATACCCGGACGACCGGTTACGAAATCCAAACGAGGATCTACAGTTGCGTCAACATTAGTGAGTTCACTTCCTTCGTATATTCCATAGTCATCGGTGTTGAAGGTATCAAACAAAGGCAATCCATATGTATCTGTCTTATAGGCATTGATTAAGTTTTGGCTGGGCAAGAAAAATCCGTCACCACCATAAGGGCCTTTAGGGGCGTTGAGCAAATTACTCCAGTTTATGTTTCCGGCACCATCGGTTTCATCATTCATCGAATATTGCACGGCAAACACTGACTCTACCCCATTTTCATATTCCAATTGATCGAGTTTCTGAAAATCATTCAAAAGATCGTACGTCTTTCCTTGTGCGCCCACCTTGTCACAAAGAGTCACCACTTCAGCCAGCAACTGCTTGTCAATAGCAACTACTTGGTTATTGTCATCTTGTTGATAGGCCTGATAGAGTATGGCTTTAGCGGCATAGGCATAGGCTATATTCTTTGTGATACGACCTACTTGAGGTTGAGTATCAGGCAAATCATCGGCAGCATCGAGAAATTCCTGTGCTATTTTACCCAAAAGTTCTTCACGGGTATATTGGTTGTTGGGGATGTACTTATAATCATCATTTTCCACATTTTCATCAAAATAAGGCACTTGCTTGAAAAGACGAACCAGTTCGAAGAAGAAGTGTGCACGAATCACCTTCATTTCGGCTTTGCGACTTTTAAGTATCGACAAAGAGTTCTCGTCAAGCGTGTTCATTACTCTCAATGCGCTGTTACAGCGTTGTAAACAGCAATAGAGTTGAAACCATTTTTCATCGGCATTACTCCATGTAGCATCTATTTTAAAGGTTTCAAGCAGCGTGCAAAAGTCACCATCATTTACACCGCCACCGCCTTTGTAAGCATTGTCCGAACGTACTTCGCCATACGTCCAATTCGTCATTGGTACCCAATGCATCTCACGATTGGGACCTTTCAATCCGGCGTAAGCTGAAGTAACCAAGAGTTCTACACCGTCGGCCGATGCCAACAAATCGTCATTGAGTGTACCTTGCGGTTTAATATCAAGAAAACGGCTCTCATTGCAACTTGCCAATAGTGCCATAACACCTGCTGCAAAGATATATTTCAATTTCATAATGTTCTGTATTTAGGATAAAAATTAAAAACCAAGTGATAGACCGAATGTATAAGTGCGAGGCTGAGGATATGGATAGCCCAGTCCTTCAGGGTCGGCACCCGTATAATTAGTCAGGGTGAAAACGTTCTGTGCTTGCAGATACACACGCAAATTGGAAAGACGTGCTTTTTTAATCCACTTATCCGGGAAAGTGTAGCCCAGCGTTAAAGTCTTCAGCTTCACGTAAGAACCATCTTCGATAAAGAAAGTAGAACTGCGTGTTTCTACATTATTATCCACCACAGTCAGTGCAGGAATATCACAATTATAAACTCCGGTTTGCTCATAATCATTCCAAGCATGCATTGCATCCATCAGACGTACAGAATGATTACCTGTCCAGCCTTGGAATAGGTCGGTATAAAACTTAGAGTTATTCCATGCATCGCGAATCATACCATTGAAGAATGCGGAAAGATCAAACCCTTTGTAAGATGCACCGATATTTAAACCACCGATAAATTTAGGTTGATCGCTACCTTGCCAATCCATATCGGCAGTATTGATGACGTTGTCACCGTTAAGGTCTTTGTAGCGAATACGTCCCACACCGGGAGCTCCAATCTGTACATCATATTTGCTTAGATATTCATATACCTCTTGCTTTGTTTTGAATACACCATCGGCTTTATATGACATCCATGAGCCATAAGGTTGTCCCACAATGGTTTTGTCCACACCGTTACCACCTCCCCAGGTATATTTGATAACATCCGGAAGTTCGGTAATTTCATTCTTATAATAAGAGATGTTGAACGAAATGTCATACTTGAAATCCTTTATTTCATCCCGCCAAGTAAAGGTTGCTTCCACCCCGCTGTTATCCATACTGGCAGCATTATACCATTTATATCCACCTTCGCCAATCACACCTATATAGGGTTTTTGAATTAACATACCAGTGGTCTTCTTTTGAAAATAGTCCAGAGTCAAGCCCAAACGGTTATCGAAGAAAGCGGCATCAATACCAAAGTTCAGTTGCTTGGTCTCTTCCCACTTCAAGTCGTTGTTACCCGAACGATCTTTCTGTACACCGGGCACGACTGTTGCACCATCACCATTGAAGTTGTATGAACCATTGGACATGTTAGTGTAATAAAGGTTATAAGTAGCATTGTTGTCAATCTGGTCATTACCATTAATTCCCCATGATGCACGTAATTTAAGGTCTGAAAGCCAGTTTTGCGTACGTTCCATAAATTTTTCGCGTGACATTCTCCAACCAGCTGATACAGAAGGGAAGACGGCTGAATTATTCCCTTTACCAAAACGTGAAGAAGCATCACGACGCACCGTTCCTGATATGAGGTACTTATCATCGAACGCATAGTTTACCTTACCAAAGTAAGAAACCATAGCATAAGTAGAAGCATTGTTACCCACGCTTTTTCCTTCGGTCACGGTGTCCAGATAGCGATAGTCAAGGTCTTCTATCACCAATCCGCGACCATACCCCTGCAAATGCTCACCATTTTCTTTCTTAGCTTCGGTTCCTATCACAGCACTGATATTATTCTTCCCGAAATCTATACTATAATTAGCCGTGTTCGACCATACCCATTGTACACTATTATCCTGTCGTACGGTCAGTTCATTTACATCTACCTTCCGATCGGCTTCGCTCCATTTTGGGACAAAGGTTGAGTTGAAACCGGTAGTATAATTCAAGCCAAATTGGCTCTTCAATACCAAATTTTTAATAGGCTCTACTTCCAAATAAACATTACCAAAGATACGCCAGCTTTTATGACGATTATTGGCTTCGTTGTCCGTCAAACGAATGGGATTCGGTTTATCTCCCAATATATCCACATAACCACCGGCGTACCCTCCGTTTTCATCATACACAGGAATGGCCGGATGCTGCGCAATAACCAATTCTTCTATACCGGCAGGATTAAGATGTTCCAACCAATGGTTCACCGAGATGCTTTCTCCCACACGTACTTTACCATCCACAAAGCGGAAATTAGAAGCTAAACGCGAATTAAAGCGTTCGTAGTCTGTATTACGGCAAAGACCATCTTGATTCATATAGTTTAAGGTAAGAGCCACATTACCATCCTTAAATCCTTTAGAGAGGGAAAGATTATAATTCTGCATCAAAGCTGTACCAAATATCTCCTTTGCCCAATCAGTATTGCCCGACTTTATCTTCACTCCATTCTGGTCGAAATAATATTCTTGCAGTTGGGCTTTCTCTCCATTTCCATAGACAACACTGTTTGGATAGGTTCCAAAAGTATTTTTATAGGCTTGCCAATAAACATCACCCCATTGGTAAGCGTCAAGCATATCAATACCACCGGCAAAAGTCTGGGCAGTGAGCGACATATCAAAACTTACCTTTACATCACCTTCCTTAGCACGTTTTGTGGTAATGATAATGACCCCGTTGGCAGCCTGAGCACCATAAATCGCAGCAGATGCTGCATCTTTCAACACCTGAATGGATTCGACATCATTGGAAGAGATGATAGAAGCTACATTGTCATGTGTCTGAACACCATCTATCACATAAAGAGGGGAAGAATTGTTAATGGTAGTAATACCACGTAATTTAGTATCCGTGTTTCCACCGCCGGGTTTACCATCAGTTGTCACGTTCATACCGGCTACACGCCCCTGCAAACCTGACATCACATTACCGGTAGGTATATCCGCTACCTCTTTCATCTTCACTACGGCTACCGAACCTGTCAGACTGGCTTTCTTTTCAGCCATATAACCTGTCACAACCACCTCATCAATCATCTTAGCATCTTCTTCCATCACTATCTTCAAGGAAGGTTTAGCGGCAATAATCACTTCCTTATATCCTATATAAGAAATAGCCAATGATGCATTTGCCGGTACACTAAGAGTAAAGTTTCCATCTAAATCGGTAATAGTTCCAGTTGATTTAGAATCATTTTGCACTACGGAAGCACCAATAATCGGTTGCCCATCAGTCTTTGAAGTAACGTTTCCCTTCACCGTTATGTTTTGTCCCCAAAGGACTGACATGAAAGTAAACAGGAAACAAACGCTGCAAAGAAGTTTTTTGTTCTTCATAATACTAAGCATTAGTTTGATGTTATTAAATTAAAAGTACGAATTTTATCTTTATCGATGATGCAAATTACGGTTGATTTATATCAATCGACTGAAAGAAATGTTTCAAAGGCTGTAACATTTGTTGCATAGAACGCTATTTTATAGGGTTTTATACATTATTTTTCTCATCACAAGAATTATGAAGAAGATATTCTCTAGTCAGTGCGGAAAATATTACCTTTGCGTAGTAATAGAAGCTTTTAAAAAGTAGTTATTATTAAAACGATTAATAAAAAAAGTCAGTTACCGATTGTAACCAACTGAAAATTGAACGATATGAAAACAATCTCCAACGAACAACTTTCCATTCAAGTATCTCCTCATGGAGCTGAACTTTGCAGTATCTTTGCCAATGGAAAAGAATATCTGTGGCAAGCGGATCCTGCTTTTTGGAAACGTCACTCTCCTGTCCTATTCCCTATTGTCGGAAGTGTATGGGAAAATGAATATCGCAATGAAGGGATTCCTTATACGCTTACCCAACATGGATTTGCCCGCGACATGGAATTTACGCTTGTTTCTGAAAAAAAAGATGAAATACATTACCGCCTTATCAGTAATGGAGAGACTTTGCAGAAATATCCGTTTCCATTCTGTCTGGAAATAGGTTATCGCATTCAAGGAAAGCAGATTGAGGTGATATGGAAAGTAAAGAATACCGGCGACAAAGAAATGCATTTTCAGATTGGAGCACATCCTGCTTTCTACTGGCCGGAGTTTGATGCGAACAGTTTAGAAAGAGGGTTCTTCGGATTCGACAGGAAAGACGGTTTGAAGTATATTCTTATTTCTGAAAAGGGATGCGCTGATCCTTCTGTTGAGTATTCCTTAGAGTTGACAGACGGATTGTTACCATTGGATACTCATACTTTTGATAAAGATGCTTTGATCTTGGAAAATGAACAGGTTCGCAAAGTTACCTTATATAATAAGGAGAAACGGGCTTATTTAAGTTTACACTTTAATGCTCCGGTAGTCGGCCTTTGGTCGCCACCTGCAAAGAATGCTCCTTTTGTCTGCATCGAGCCTTGGTATGGACGTTGCGACCGCGCGCACTATACTGGTGAATATAAAGATAAGGACTGGATGCAACATTTGCAACCAAGTGAGATATTCCAAGGAGGATACACGATTGAAATTAATGAGTAATCAATAAAAGTAGCTGCCAGATTTCACATCTGACAGCTACCAACACCTAATTCTAATCTACAAAAACCTAACTTATAAACCTAACTGATACACATTGAATGAATTGACATTAAACGTACCTCCTTTGCTATAAAAACACATACGGTTGTATGGTTCCGACGGAAAAATGAGATTGGTCATTGCTATCTTTCCTCCGTTCAGGAATATTTCTACAGAACATTTATCAACAAAAATATCCAAAGCATATTTATTTTCTTTCTTTATCGGTGCCCAGGTAGCTAATGCGAAATCATCGATATAATTGATGGAAGTCGTCTTTCTGCGGTCATGTGCTTCTATTTCATGAGGTACGCTGTTCTTTCCGAAGTCTACGATACCGCTTTTCGTTCGGTCCATTACCAGTTTCTTTTCCGGAAGATTGAAATAGATGTCCACCTTTTCACCTTTATCATTAAAGAGACTGAATCCCATAATTTCTGCTTCGCCGGTAGTAATCTCCAATGCTAATTCATAAGCTCCGTCATTATCAGCCAATAAAGAATCAATATGATAATCATTCACAACCGTAAATGCAGCAATCTCTTTACTTTCTTTTCGTAAAGCTTTTATCTCTGTTACCGGAGCTGCCGAAAGATAAACTTCACCGTCTTGTGTATAAAGCCCCAATTCACGTGGCAACGCATTGGCACTACGGAACTGTTTTGTCGGAACGATATTACAATATTGCCAGTTACTCATCCAAGACACAGCAATCACACGATCACCAGTATTCGAGAAACAAACGGTGGCATAGTGATCTTTGCCCCAATCCAACCATTTCGTGACATTTGGCTGATTGTCACAAATAAACTTCGTTCCATCGAAATCTCCTGTGAAGTACTGGGTAGCACTCCCCCCGAAGTAACATCCCGGATTTACATTTACTATCAACGCCCATTTCTTACGGTTCGTATCCCCATCTACCGAAAGTTCTACCATGTCCGGACATTCAAACTGACAAGGCTGCACTCCGTATCCTTCTCCGAAGCTACTCATATAGTTCCAGTCCTTCAGATTCTTAGAATCATAGAAACGCATTTCTTTATCGGCAGAAACAATCATAACCCATTTATCTTCCGGTTCATACCGGAAAACTTTCGGATCACGGAAGTCTTTCAAACCGTCAGAAGAACGCAGAATGGGGTTCTTCTCATATTTAGTAAATGTCCGCCCGTTATCCTTGCTAAAAGCAAGACATTGTATCTGCCCGTTTTTGTCACTGGCAGAAGTATAAAAAGCCAGAATACTCCCTGCTCCGTAACCGGCTACATTCTCCTGATCGACAATCGAGCTGCCCGAAAAGATATGTCCCAATGTGTCACGGGCAATAGCTGGTTCCAGATGTTCCCAATGCATCAGGTCTTTACTGACAGAATGTCCCCAATGCATATTTCCCCATTTAGAACCATAAGGGTTATATTGAAAATACAAATGATATTCTCCATCTTTATACACCAGCCCGTTAGCATCATTCATCCAGCCATAAAGGGGAGTATGATGATAAACAGGACGAAACTTTTCTGTATTGGTAGTATCAAATGTATCAGATAATTTGATTTCTTTCCAGCAAAGTGCGTCTTTTGATTTATTACGGACACGTATGGTTACATTCCTCGTTCCGCCAGGCAAAGCAAAGGGAACAAAATAATCCACTTGATTCTGTGCCAAACGAATATCCATATCGGTATCGGCAGCTTCTCCTGTATGGAGGAGAACCTGACTTTCCGGTGCTTCCTCTTCTATAGGAAGCAATATATAATTAGTCGGATTGGTGATATGGATGACAGTCAAGCTATCACCTTGCTGTTCCAAGGTCAATTTGCTTTTAGTCGTATGGCAATAAGTCAGTCCATAAGAGACTGTTAATGCAAGCGCTACACCTTTACATAGTTTCATCCAGGGGGTTGTTTTCATGGCAACAAAGTATTCCTAGTTTATACAATCTTTAATCTAGAAATAGACGAAGGCAAAGATAGGGGATATCTTCACCTTCGTCTATAAACTTTGTTTCAAGAGGTATCAATTTTGATACATCTATCTATTCATGTTCTACTTCAATACGGACAATCGGACTTGTACTGACAGACAAATACTTGTTTTCCCGAATTATCATTAAATACTTCTTCTTCAAATCCTCCATACTTATGTATAATATCAAAACCACTCCATTCCAAATATGAATCTAATTCTTGAGGAAAAAACATTCTCATATCCAAGTTCTGAATAGAATTGAATTCACCATTGATAAAATAATGCCATTCTATACGATTTATCTGAGTTTTACTTTCATATCGCATGGTCTGCTTTATCAATACTTCTCTACCATCGTCAGTGGTATATGCAGCTATTTCCTTCGGTTCTTTTTCACCTTCAACTATATATTGAATATTCGGATTAAAGCAATCTAACAGAAATAAACCTCCTTCTTTGAGATGATTTTTAACGACATTAAATGCCCTAAACAAATCTTCATTCTTATATAAATGATGGATTGAATTAAATGGAATAAAGACAAGATCGTATTTGTCCTGCAAATTTAAAGTTCTAATATCTGCCTCAATAAACCTTATTTCTAATCCTGCTTCAAAAGCCTTGATCTTCGCTTGGTCGAGCATTGAAGACGTATAATCAACGCCACTAATATTATATCCATCCTTTGCAATTGGAAGAGTAAGCCTGCCTGTTCCACAGCAAAGTTCAAGTATTCGGGCATCCTTACTTTTGGGTAGCCACCGCTTATAAAAATGCAAATCAGCCAGATCGGTATTCATCCCATCATAAATATTTGCATCATAAATTAAATCGCCAACTTGATAATTACTATTCATTCATGTCCTCCAATCTCTTTTTATTATCACTCTACTCGAAACCAATATCCTTTGCATCCGGCCTCAAATGACCAGTAACTCCTCAATCAGCCCTAAAAGTTACTGGTAGTTCGCAAATTTAGCAAATATCTGTAAGCCAACTATGATTATCTTTTAAAACCTTCATTTTAATGATCTTCAATTCTAATAGAAGCCTGATATGGAATATTGTTGATATAGTCTACCGAAATTCAAACCAATCAATATTCATCGGACTAAGTATGTGAATCTTCATTGTATGTGTACCGGCTGATAATTGCAGGTTCGATACTGTAAAATCATTGTAAGTAGTCCAATTTCCCGTAGTTGTGGCCACAGGATTCAACTGTGCTCCTCCATCAAAAGAAAGGGCAAACTTTCCATCCTTCTCCGCTGCTGCACGAACCTTGACTGTAGAAACCTTCTCCTGAACATTAAATGTATATTGAATCCAATCGCCACCGGAAGTATTACTTATATGAACAATATTATTACTTGCACTAATCGCTACTCCCTGATCGCTCCGGTAAGACTTAAAGTTGCCGGATGAAGCATTCTTAAAGCTATATTGTCCGTCATCAAAATCTTCCGCCTGAATGATACCGGGCACTTGACTGTGTCCTGCCCCAAACTTAATCCAATCGATATCAATATCCCCACTCTTTATACGAAAATCAATATATTGTTCGCCTGTTTCCAACTCTATTGGATACACTAAAGTCTCATTCCATACTCCGGCAGAACCGCTTAATACTATTTCACCAGTCTTATAAACTCCATTCACAGCAATACGGAATTTACCCCCCGAACGCTTCTGAAACATTCTGCAAGTAATACCATAACGTCCAGCCTCTTTGACGTTGATTGAATAACGCACCCACTCTCCCGATTTCATACCTTTAAGATAAGTGATTCCGTTTTGCGTTTCCTGTTGCATTCCTCCCTCCAACGGATTTTTATGGTATCCATAATGTTCACCGCCTGTATTGTAGTTTTCAGCCTGTATTACTACAGATGGCGTCATCCTCACTTCTACAGCCCGACCACTACGGGGACTCCCCCAGTTTTGTACCATCTTCAATTTATTATTCTGATCATACTCGATCGGATCGACACAAACCGAACGCAATGCTCCTTTTCCCGAATAATTAGCCGTATGATAAAAAGAATACCACCGACCTTTATACTCTACAATAGAGCCATGAGCCGTTTCTTCACCATGAGGATACATATATGCACCGCATGGAGTGAATGGTCCCAAAGGATTGTTCGACATAGAATACTGCATCCGGTTACCTCCCTGACTACCCGCATGATTATCCGAATGGCTCAAATAATAGTTGCCTTTGTACTTATGTACCCAAGGTGCCTCATGAAAATCAGTAAAACCACTCAAAGGACTCATTACTCCATCCAGTTTAGTCCAGTCATCCTTGCGCAATTTAGCACCCCAACAGCCTTTGCCGGCACCGCTGGTATAAATATAAGGTTGTCCGTCATCGTCTACAAATACACAAGGATCAATCGTAGAAGGAATACCGTCAATCACTCCTTTCACCCTGAACTTTGCCGCAGGCTCCTTACTGGTTGCTACAAAGATGCGCCACGTATTAGCGTCAATCTTATGAGGGAAATAAAAATAATATAACTGTTCTTCTTTATTATAAGCACAATCAGGAGCCCACATAAAGCCATCGATTCCCATACCCACATGTGCTTTTACTGTGGCCGAATTCATGATCTCCCCATGATCCGTCCAGTTTTTCATATCCGTAGTGGAAAAAACGTGGTATCTGTCCATGCGGTCACATCCTTGTGTCGGTTCCATATCATGTGAAGCATAAACATAAAGACGACCGTCTGCCCATACATGTGCTGAAGGATCGGCTGTATAAAGCGTTCCCGTAAATGAATTCTGATACATCTGCGAAGAGAAATCAACAAACAACGGATTATGCTCATAATAACCGTATCTTGGATACTCAAATTGAGAACCGTCTACTTTATCCCCGGTATATTCTCCGGTACGCGTAAACACAAACTTATCCAGATTCATACTCCCCGTAGTGCACCATCTCAATACATGCCTGCCCTCACTTAGTTGTACATTGGTTACCTTCACCGAATGTGAGTAGACACTCCATTCATCCTCCGGCGATTCTACGATCTGACCGGCAGACTTTCCGTCCACCTCAAAATAAAAGCTGGTCTTTCCCCCACCCGACACACAATAAGTATCAATGGAATAGGCTCCTGCCTGATTGACCTGTAGTGTATAACAAAGCCAATCACCATTATTGACATTACCTATATTTATAACTTCTCCGCTTTTACTGATAGCCACTCCTTTCTCTGTACGGTAATCCTTATAATTTCCTGCCATACTGTTTTTAAAAGAGAAAGAAATATCCTGTCCACCATCATCAAAATCTTCTGCTTCTATCACTGAAGACACTCCCGATATCACAGACAAACTATTTCCTTCCGAATCTTTTTTAAACGGGATTCCCCGATAATTGGTCAGATATTCCTCGCAACTGATCCCATTGTCATAGCGGTCATCAACATACTCATATTCATCGCCGCCATCGTCCCCCTGTCCCGGATCATCATTGATTGACGCACGTTCCTCCTTACAAGAATTTAAAGCAATCATTCCTCCCAAAAATAGTGGAAGAAAATACCTCAAAGCAAATAACAAATTGTGTCCCATAGTTTTTCTTTTTAATTAAATTGAACTCGTTAGATTTGTGAATGTAAAGATAGCATGAGGCGCTTACCTCCGTTATTAAAACCGGATTAACCAAGAATTAAAAAACAATTAAATCACTTAACAAGCAATTTTTCTTATCAATCACCCCAAAAAACAGTAAACCGGGCACCGAATAAAATCATTTTCTCCATCAGTTTTTTTAGTTCCGCAAAGATGCTTGCCAAGGAACATTTTACCCTTTATTTAGAAGAAAAACAGATGTTTTATACAATTAATCACTTTTTAATCCCAGATTAAGCCCTTTCATTCCTCCTTTTTAACGCTTTTCCCTTTACTTTGCCGCTAACTAATAATATCCGAAAAACTATTAATATACAAATATGAAGAAGAATCTAATCCTATTGTGCAGTTTGCTGACAGGTTTTACCTTACAGCCCATACAGACAAATGCACAAACAGTGACTAACGATCAAAAGTTATTTTATCCCTATTCTTTTGCTCCCAGTGAAGGCTTGGTCAATAAAACCGAGAAAGAGCATCGTCAAGAGATTTGCCTGAATGGTTATTGGGATTTTCAACCCGTCTCTTTACCGAAAGAGTACAAACAAGGAAAAGGAGTAGCTCCCCAACTGTCCCTTCCGAAAGATGGCAACGGTTGGAGCAAGACACGTATAAAAATACCTTCTCCGTGGAATATCAATTCTTTCGGCTATCGCGATCTGGAAGGTCCCGACCATCGCAACTATCCTTCTTATCCTAAAGAGTGGGAACAAGTAAAAATGGCATGGATGAAAAAGAACATTACGATTCCCGCCAACTGGACAGGTCAGCAAATCAAACTTTACTTTGAAGCAGTGGCCGGATATTCCGAAATCTATATCAATCAAGAAAAAGTAGGTGAAAACTTCGATTTGTTTCTGCCGTTTAGCGTCGACATCACAGACAAAGTGACTCCCGGTGAAACAGTAGAAATTCTGGTAGGCGTACGTAGCCAGTCCTTATTCGAAGATAATTCGACTATCGGTCGCCGCATTGTGCCGGGAGGTTCTATGTGGGGATATCATATCAACGGTATCTGGCAGGATGTATATTTGCTGGCCTTACCCAAAGTTCATATAGAAGATGTATATATAAAACCATTGGTTGCCAAAAACACATTGGAAATAGAGGTGACCCTACAAAATAAAACCGACCGGAAAGCTGATATACAACTGCAAGGTAATGTCAGAGAATGGATAAATTGTGCCGGAACAGACATAAACTCTGCTCCCGTTCCTGCATGGACACTGGGTACGGAAGCATTACAGGTAGCACCGTTCAAAGTTACAGTTGCGCCTAATGCATCACAAAAAGTAACCTTACAAGTCCCTGTCAATGAAAACATACTGGAATACTGGACTCCCGAACAACCGAATCTGTATGCCCTGTTACTTTCCATAAAAGATAAAAAGCAAACCATCGATACAAAATACGAACGTTTCGGCTGGCGTGAATGGACATTGCAAGGAACCACACAATATCTGAACGGTAAACCTTATGCTTTACATGGAGACTCCTGGCATTTCATGGGTATCCCACAAATGACACGTCGCTACGCATGGGCTTGGTTCACTGCCATTAAAGGTATGAACGGAAATGCAGTCCGCCCGCATGCACAGGTTTATCCCCGCTTTTATATGGATATGGCAGATGAAATGGGTATCTGCGTATTGAATGAAACGGCCAACTGGGCCAGTGACGGCGGACCGAAACTGGACTCCGATCTCTTTTGGGAAGCATCGAAAGCACATTTGAAACGTTTTGTCCTGCGCGACAGAAATCATGCATCTGTTTTCGGCTGGAGTGTCAGTAATGAAAACAAGCCTGTTATCCTCCATGTATATAACCGTCCCGAACTGATGCCTGTTCAAAAGAAAGCATGGGAAGAATGGCGCGACATTGTACATCAATACGACCCTACCCGCCCATGGATTTCAGCAGACGGTGAAGACGACGGTGATGGCATATTACCTGTAACCGTAGGACACTACGGAGACATCAACTCCATGAAGCGCTGGACCGAAATCGGAAAACCTTGGGGAATCGGTGAACACAGTATGGCATATTATGGCACGCCGGAACAGGTTTCCAAATACAACGGGGAACGTGCCTATGAATCACAAGAAGGGCGTATGGAAGGACTAGCCAACGAATGTTACAACCTGATAGCTAACCAACGCCGGATGGGTGCTTCATACAGCACTGTTTTCAACATGGCATGGTATGCACTGAAACCACTCCCACTCGGCAAAAAAGATAAAAGTAAAGCACCCAGTGTCAGCGAAGACGGCGTATTCTTCAGCGAATACAAAGAAGGTGTTCCGGGCGTCCAACCGGAACGCGTAGGACCTTATTGCACGACGTTCAATCCGGGTTATGACCCGACTTTACCACTCTATCAGGAATGGCCGATGTACAGTGCCTTACGTGCAGCCAACGCTCCGGGCGAACCGGCATGGTCTCCTTATGCAACAATCGACAAAAAGCAGTATCAGGCTCACAAAGCTACCAATACGGCTAAGAACTATAAAGAAGTAGTATTTATCGGTAATCCAGACAGCAAAGTAAAACAATTGATGGATGCGCAGGGAGTAATCTTCGCTTCCAAAACAACCATCCCTTCCTCACTGCTTTACATCGTGGATGGCAGCGAGGCTTTAAACGCCGCTACTCAAAAAGAAATTCAGAAACAACTAGCCAAAGGCGCAGACTTATGGATATGGGGAATAACACCGGAAACCGTAGAGAAATACAATGAAATCCTACCTCTTCCCGTTGCACTAGATCCGCTGAAACGTTCTTCTTTCCTACCTGTACAAAAAGCATGGATGCATGGGCTCAACAATTCCGACTTCTATTTCTGTGAACTTCAAAAAGCGGATGCCTCCAATTATTCGTTAAAAGGCGCATTTGTAGAAGAAGGTGAAGTTTTATTGAATGCCTGCAAGACCGACTGGCGCAAATGGAACAAACGTCCGGAAGAGATCAAAACAGCCGGTACAATCCGCAGTGAATACGAATGTACGTCTGCCACTCCGGTATTTGTTAAATATCAGCATGGCTCTTCCACTGTCTATTTGAATACATTGACTGAATTCGCCAATTCAGAAAAGGGATACAACACGTTGAGCATTATCCTGAAAAACGCAGGTATAAACTATCAGAAGCCGGAAATCAACATCAATGAAGTTTTCTTCCTGCGTGACGAGCAAATGAACTTCCCGGTAGCAACCAAAGAAAAGTTTGTGAAAAAGAATAATGGTTGGGCATTGGAATTCTACGTATTTAGCCCACGTCCTTTGGACGACTTATTGATAGAACCCAATATGCCGAAACTCTCCTTGATGTTAAAAGCCAAAACCCGCGAGTTGTCCATCAATGACAAACCTTATGCAAGTCTGTCGCACGATGGACGTAACGAGGTAATCTATAAAGAGCTCCCTCTGTTGCAAGGCTGGAACAAACTGGTTATCACCATAGGAGACGGAGACCGGAATGACTTTAACGGCTTCTTTCAATGTGACAACAAAAAGGATTTTCTCCCAACGTTGAAAGCTGCCTTTACCAATCCGGAAGCCAAATAAATGAATAATAAAAACGATTAAATATAAAAACTACCATGAAAATCTTACATTTCTGCGTTGCTATAACAATGGCTGCAATGTTAAGCGGATGCAATGGAGGGCAATCACAGACCACCAACCGGACACCGGTCGATTATGTCAATCCATACATAGGGAATATCAGCCATCTGCTAGTTCCCACATTTCCTACCATTCAATTGCCAAACAGTATGCTTCGTGTCTATCCGGAACGTGCTGATTATACCACCGAATTGTTAAACGGACTGCCATTGATTGTCACCAATCACCGGGAACGTTCCGCGTTCAACCTTAGTCCCTATCAGGGGAAAGAACTGCGGCCGATCATTACCTACAACTACGATAATGAGCACCTCACGCCTTACTCGTATGAAGTGGACCTGAACGACAACAGCATGAAGGCAGAATATGCCCTCTCCCACCAGTCGGCTCTTTACCGGATCACATTTGAAGCGGACAAACCTGCCTATATCATTGTAAACTCCCGCAATGGTTCGATCCATGTAGGAGAGAATTTCATCAGCGGACACCAGCAGTTAAGTGCCAACACCAATGTGTATGTATATATTGAACCACAAGAAAAACCGGTAAGCACCGGCATCCTGAAAGATGGAGTCATCGAAGCCAGCAAAGACAACGCAGAAGGTATCAACGCTTGTGCGGCATGGCGTTTTGCAGATGGCACAACAACAGTCAGCCTTCGTTACGGCATTTCTTTCATCAGTGAAGAACAAGCGGAGAAGAATATGCGCAATGAATTGAAAGACTACAACATCAAAAATCTGGCAAAAACAGGACGCCAAATCTGGAACGAAGCCTTGGGACGTATCAAAGTAGAAGGAGGAACCGAAGATGACAAGACTGTATTATACTCCTCCTTCTACCGTACTTTCGAACGCCCGATTTGTATGAGTGAAGCCGGTGGTCGTTACTTCAGTGCTTTTGACGGCGAAGTACACGACGACAACGGCACACCTTTCTACAACGACGACTGGATTTGGGACACCTACCGTGCTGCACACCCGCTGCGCACACTGATCGACCAGAAAAAAGAAGAAGACATCATTGCTTCCTTCCTGCTGATGGCGGAACAGATGGGAACAATGTGGATGCCTACCTTCCCCGAAGTGACAGGTGACTCACGCCGTATGAATTCCAATCATGCCGTTGCTACCATAGCCGACGCTCTCGCTAAAGGATTGAATATAGACGCGGCCAAAGCCTACGAAGCCTGCCGGAAAGGAATTGAAGAGAAAACGCTCGCTCCCTGGTCGGGAGCAGCAGCCGGCTGGCTGGACAATTTCTACCGGGAAAATGGATATATCCCTGCTCTTCGCCCGGATGAAAAGGAAACCGACCCGAACGTGCATCCTTTCGAGAAGCGCCAACCTGTTGCCGTTACACTGGGAACGAGCTACGACCAATGGTGCCTTTCCCGCATCGCCGAAATATTGGGCAAGAAAGACGAAGCCGCCCATTACCTGCAATGTTCTTACAACTACCGGAATCTCTTCAACAAAGAAACAGGCTTTTTCCACCCGAAAGATAAGGAAGGCAACTGGATAACACCATTCGACTACCGTTATGCAGGTGGCATGGGTGCCCGCGAATATTATGGAGAAAACAACGGCTGGGTGTATCGCTGGGATGTGCCTCACAATGTAGCCGACCTGATTAACCTTATGGGAGGAAAAGAGCAGTTCATCGCCAATCTCGACCGTACCTTCAGTGAACCGCTGGGACGTAGTAAATATGAATTCTATGCACAACTACCCGACCACACAGGTAACGTAGGACAGTTTTCCATGGCAAACGAACCCTCCTTGCACGTACCTTATCTCTACAACTATGCAGGCCAGCCTTGGAAAACGCAGAAACGCATCCGTCAAATGCTGAAAACATGGTTCCGCAACGACCTCATGGGTATGCCGGGAGATGAAGACGGCGGAGGTATGACCTCATTTGTAGTCTTCTCCTCACTGGGCTTTTATCCTGTCACTCCCGGAGCACCGGTCTACAATATCGGAAGTCCACTTTTCACCCATGCAGAGATAACACTCAGCAACGGTTCCGTATTTGAAATCGAGGCTCCGAATGTTTCCGAAGAAAATAAATATATCCAATCGGCTACGCTGAACGGTCAAAAATGGGAGAAACCCTGGTTTCACCATGACGACTTGAAAAATGGAGGCAAATTAGTACTGACAATGGGCAACAAACCTAATAAGACATGGGGCAGCGGAGCAAATGCCGCTCCTCCTTCTGCAGACGATAAATAGGCTCTATCCGGTTGATATGAAGATGTCGCAAAATAGAATTTTCATTTTCTACATTCTATTTTGGGACATCTTCATGTTTCATTAAACGTATGATACGTAATAGCAAACAATTGTTTCAAAGCATTGCCTTATAAATAAACTCCGTTTTTTGGGTATATCATACAGTTTTTTGTATTTTTGCACTATAAATAAAGTACTATGAGATATCAACTACAAATCTTGCTCTCCGTCCTGCTTTGCATGGTAGGCAAAGTGGACGCATCTTCTTTGTATGATTATGGACTTTCTCTTAAATCCCATTCAGTACCGGGCATAGAGAGGACAACCTTGTATTTGGACGATAACCAACCTTTCTCTATAAAAAACGATTTTATCATTTCATTTCAAATGTATGTACGCGCCAATGAGCATGACTTTGGAACCATTCTCCATCTGCATACAAACACCAACCAATTTATTCGTTTCTCATTTGTGGCAGGTGAAGAAAGACATTTTCCGGCATTGGTACTCAATGAGGGCATCATCAACATAAACAGTCCCATCGAACGGGAAAAATGGCTGGATGTCTCGTTGCACCTGCGTTTGAAAGATAATGTAATTGAAATAGATTACGACAATAAAAAAATATCAGCGATGGCTCCCTTGCAAGGAGTGAAAAGCGTAACGGCTTTGTTCGGACAGATGAAAGAATATCTTTCGGACGTAGCTCCCATCGACCTTCGCAATGTAACCATCACACAAGATGGAAAACAGATACGTGAATGGAAACTGTGGAAGCACAATGATACCGTTTGTTATGATGAAATAGAAGGAGCTGTGGCACGTGCCATCCATCCGGTATGGCTGATAGACAATCATATTGAATGGAAACTTGTTCATCAGGCTAAAATCCCGGGAAAACTGGACGTAGCTTTCAACGCTCGCGAAGCCTTATTCTATTTAGTCAGATCCCAATCAATCGATGTATTGGACGAAAACGGAACTTTGCAGAAGGAAATTGCAATACGTGGAGGCTATCCGGCGGTAGAATTCCCCAATCATCTCTTATACGATACTTTAAGCAATAAATTAGTGTCTTATTATCCCAAGAAAGGCATCACGTCCCGTTTTTCATTTGATACTGAAAGATGGAGTAATGAGATACGTAACACGGAAGAAGCCAGCAACTACAATCATGCCAGAACATTCAATCCGGCAGACTCTTCCTTCTATTTCTTCGGTGGTTATGGTTTCTACCAATATCGCAACGATCTCTACCGGATGAAGTACAGCACTAACCAAATAGAACAAGTAGAATACGAACGTCCCCTTTACCCCCGCTATTCAGCTGCAATGGCCATAGTGGGTGATGAACTATACATCTTTGGTGGTAGAGGAAATAAGTATGGCAAGCAGGAATTGAGCAGCCATTACTATTGGGGATTATGCGCCATCAATCTGAAAAACAAGCAATCACGCATAGTCTGGCAAAAGAACCAACCCCAGGAAGAAGGTACTATCATGGCCTCTACCATGTATTTCGAACCCTCGGATAGTTCTTTCTATGCTGTTTCGACAAATAAAGGGGGTGTATTATGGAAGATTTCAATGAAAGATTCTGTCTACTCGGAAGTATCCAAACCCATCTATAATGAATCAACTTATCAGGATAGTGATTTCAGCCTCTATACTTCCCCGTCTCATGGAAAATTATTCTTGGTATTAGATAAAATACTAAGCAACCATACACATGAGCTAGCAATCTACTCCATCAATATGCCCCTCGTAAACGAGGTGGAGATCCGCCAGTCAACCGCCGGAGAGAGCATCAACAACCGATGGTACCTCTATACCATTGGAATCTTACTATTACTCGTCTTAGCCGGTTTTGTACTCTATCGTTTCAAATATAACAGCAAAAATAAAAAGGCACCTGCCACGAAGAAAGGAACAGAGAAAAATGTTGCCACCACCGGCAAAGCCCAAGGCCTATCTGACGTAACAGAATCTAAAACCATACCGAAAAAAGAATGGATGCAAGAGAGTGAAACAATATTCACAGAAACAGTCAACTATTACGACCGCAGTCGTGCATCTATTTCTTTGTTGGGCTGTTTCAATGTACGCGATAAAGATGGAAACGATATCACTTCCAACTTTACTCCCCGTTTGAAGCACCTGCTCATTCTATTGATACTTTATACAGAGAAAAATGCGCAAGGTATTCTGGCTTCCAAAACAACGGAAATACTATGGCCGGACAAGGAAGAAACAGCCGCTCGTAACAACCGTAACGTAAACCTGCGCAAGCTACGAGTACTCTTGGAAAGCATCGGAGATATGGAAGTAATGATAGAAAACAATTTCCTGCGTATAAAATGGGGAACGGGTGTTTTCTGTGATTATCACACCCTGATTACCTGCACCAAACAATTCGAGCAGGAGAAAAGTGAAGAACTGTTGAACCGAATCCTGGAATTACTGCTATACGGACCTTTACTCCCCAACACGATTCTTGATTGGCTGGACGACTTTAAGGACGACTATTCCAGTTATTCCATCGACTTGCTGAAGAACTTGCTGGACATTGAAATCAGCCGGAACCATCAGGACATGATTATCCGCCTTGCCGACATCATGTTCCTGCACGATCCACTAAATGAAGAAGCATTGGCAGCCAAGTGTTCCGTGCTAGTCACACAGGGAAAGAAAGGTATTGCCCGAAACCTGTACGACCGCTTCTGCAAAGAGTATCATGACTCCATGGGTGAAACTTATAAAGTCCCATTTGCCGACTTATAACCCGGACGACAAGCTATTTTTTTAATTAAATTTTCTCTCCCTTTTCCCTGAACCACCGATAAAGTTATCAAGATTTAGAGAAAGGGGAGTTTCTTTTCATACATTCCACATCACAAACCTGAATAAACCGAGTAATATTCCTCTTTGCTCATAACTTTATTTTCACTTAATACAAAGGGTAAGCATCTGTTTGTGAAGGATTATAAGAAAAAAAAGACTTAATTCACATTTAATTGTTTTTTAATCCCCAATTAATCGCAAACACCACGCTTTTTTTATCGGTTCACAGTTCTTTTGCTGAAAATTAATCTTAAAAACATAACAGTATTATGAAGCAAGAAAGAACGCCTTAATCTAATTCGAATGATGAAACCTATAATAAAAACAGGTTCTCTCATCCGACTGATTCTTTAACTTAGTGATTATTCATAAATAAATTCATGAAAAGCATGAAACAACGATTTTCTCAGCACATGAGATACTATGAAAGAAGTCTCATTTTAATTTTAATGCTGTTCAGTGCTTCGGTAATGCAGGCGCAGAACCGGACAGTGAAAGGAACAGTATCCGATGCACAAGGTGAGCCTATTATCGGTGCTAATGTAGTGATAGTGGGTGGTACAAAAGGGGTGATAACCGATCTTGATGGTAAATACTCTATTCAAGTCCCGGAGAACGGCGCTGTGTTGAAATTCTCTTATATTGGTTTTAAAACAAAATCATTCAATGTAGTAAAAGGAAAGAATGTATTAAACGTGACCTTGGAAGAAGATGCTGTGATGCTGGAACAGACAGTGGTAACAGCGATGGACTTACGCCGCGATGAAAAATCTCTTTCTACCGCCTTCCAGAAAATGGATGTGGAAAGCATGACCGAAAACCGGGATGCCGGATTCGTAAACATGCTGGCAGGTAAAGTGGCAGGATTGCAGGTGATCTCCAATGGTGCCGCCGGTTCAGCCACCGTACGTATCCGTGGTGCCAACTCCATTTCCGGTAACAACCAGCCACTTTATGTAATCGACGGTGTACCTATTATTAATGATGTGACCGGTGGTGAAATCGACTATGGTAACCCGGCTAACAGTATTAACCCCGATGACATCGAAAACATCGTTGTTCTGAAAGGAGCCAACGCTTCCGCACTTTATGGTTCGGATGCAGCCAACGGCGCCATCCTGATTACCACCAAGAAAGCCGGTCAAAGAAGCGGACTGGGAGTTACCTACTCCACAAACGTTCAGTTCACCGAATTTTCCCAATATCCCATCTATCAAAATATATATGGTGGCGGACACATCAACCGTTTTGAAAACAACAAAGCCAACTCGTTCAATGGGGACGTCAAAGTGCCTTACGACCCGAACATGCCTTACGGCATCCAACGGATGGGCGGTTACGACAATTCCCGTTCATGGGGTATGCCGATGTTAGGTTTCCAAGTAGTAGGACGCAACGGAGAACTCAAATCCTACGTTCCTACCCCGGCAAACACCACCTCCATGTATCAGACTGCCTACTCCTGGACGAACAGTGTTTCTATAGAACGCGCCACCGAACATGTCTCCACCCGTATCGGCTTCACCAACCTGCGGAGCGATGACGTATTGGAAGGATTGAACAACCTTACCCGCAACGCTTTTAACGTGCGTTCCAACGTGAAACTGACAAAGTCGCTGGACGTCGACCTGAACGGTCGCTATACGCACGAGAATGTAAAGAACCGTTCTTACCGTAACAATTCCGACCGTAACCCTATCTATACACTTATGGATATGCCCCGCGACCTTTCCATACAGGAAATGTATCCCTGGAAAGACGAGAACGGAAAACCGACCGCCCTTCAATTCAAGAGTCCGGTGTGGATGCTGAATGAACTTTCCAACCAAGATAAGAAAGAATGGTTATTAGCGGACGTAACAGTCAACTACAAAATCACCAAAGACCTGAAACTGCGTCTGAAAGCCGCCCTCGACCTAAATATGAAAGAAGGATACGAATTTCGCAATATGTACACTCCGGGGGATGCCGACGGATTCTACAAGGAGTTTACCGAAAAATCACGCAACTATACTTACGAAGCCATGCTTTCTTACAACAAGACCTGGAAAGACTTCAACATATCCGCCAGTGTGGGTGCCAACTCGCAGGACTTCCTGTTCAAGAAACAAAACTCGGAAATCGGCACATTGGCCACTTCCGACTTTATCTCTCTCACTAACAACGGTGCTACCGTCAAATCCTGGCCGGAGTATAACGCGAAGAAAAAGCAGGCTGTCTACGGAACCGCCAGCATAGGTTACAAAGATTTCATCTACGTGGATGTAACCGGACGTAACGACTGGTCGTCTGCCCTGCCTTCCGACAACCGTTCTTATTTCTACTCCTCTTACGGTGTCAGCTTCGTACTGACGGAGTTAGTGAAGAGCATTCCTAAAGACTGGTTATCCTATGCCAAGATTCGTGGTTCTTATGCCAAGGTAGGTAACGATACCGGCTTCGACCAGTTGTTGAACGGATTCAGTTACAATACTTCTTATCTGGGAGACATGGCATGGTTTGAAAGCGAGAACAAGCGCAAGACCAACTCATTGAAACCGGAAAGCACTACATCTTTCGAGACAGGTTTGGACCTTCGTTTCCTGAAAGACCGTGCTTCCTTAAGTTTCACCTACTACAACAAGAACACCAAAAACCAAATTCTGACTTCCACCATCAACGGTGTAAGCGGCTATGGAGAAGCCTTGTTCAATGCCGGTGAAGTTAAGAACTGGGGATATGAAGTAACACTAGGTGTCGTTCCTTTCAGAAATAAAGACTGGGAATGGAAAGTGGACATCAACTGGGCTAAAAACAACTCGGAAGTGGTTTCGCTAGCCAACGGTATGGACTACATGACACTGACTACCGTACAAAACAGCGTGGAACTGCGCATTGTGAAAGGTGAGCCGCTAGTCAGCCTCTACTGCCGCGAGCCGTGGAAGACCAATGACGAAGGACAAGTGTTGGTGGGAGCCAACGGCCGTCCCTTGTCAGGTGAAGCTAAATTCCTTGCCAGCGTAGAACCGAAATGGACAGGCAGTATCCGTACTTCCCTCCGTTGGAAAGATTTGACATTCTCTGCCATGTTAGATATCCGTATGGGCGGGCACGTATGGTCGGAGACAGCTTTCCAGTCTTCCCGAAACGCGCAATCCATCATGTCACTGGGCGGACGTACCGAACACCTGTTCTCTGACTTGATTCTGAATGAAGGCGACCAGACCGGTTATCTCGGTATTCTCGACCCTAAATACGTCCCCAATGGCAAGAACAACATCTACATGGACGCTTCGCGCCCGAAAGGCATGAATATCCCCGGAGCCGTTTATGACAGTTCCGTACCGGGACTGGCGGGACAACCTTGCCAGGCTTGGATTAAGCCGATTGACTATTGGACCAACGACAGCGGTAAAAACGGCGAACTTTATTTGTACGACGCTTCTTACGTGAAACTGAAAGAAATTTCTTTAGGGTACAACATTCCCAAGAACTGGCTGAGAAAGATAGGTTTCATACAATCCATGAGAGTTTCCGCCGTAGGTAGGAACGTAGCTATTCTTCATCAGAAAACGCCGAAAGGAATTGACCCGGAAGCCACTTCTTCCATGGGAATCCAACAAGGTTTGGAACGAGGCTTCAACCTGCCAACTTCCAGTTACGGTTTCGATTTTAAAATAACTTTTTAACAGCGATGACGATGAAAAAGTACTTATATACACTATGCACTGCAGCCCTATTGGGACTGGCGACATCTTGCGTGGATAGTTTCGACGCAACCAACCAAAACCCCAACAAGCTATATTTGGATGAGATTGACATTCAGAAGATATTTCCGGGCACTATCTACAAATCCCTGGACGTATTATCCGAAATGAACTATAACTACTACGCCTACATGGCACGTTACGTAGTTTCCTGGACAAGCCCGCAAAGTTCGGACAACGTAGGCGACAGATTCTATAACTTCTACAAGAAAGTCCTGGGCGACGTAGCCATCATGGAACAAAAATATGACCGGGATACCAACGGCAACTACTGGGCGATACTGACCACTTGGAAAGCCTACCTCTACTCCGTACTGACCGGAACTTGGGGACCTATCCCTTTGGATTCTGCCTGCAAAGAGACTTACGGAAACGTATATTACTACAACAGCGAAGCCGAAGCATATATGCAAATACTCCGCTGGCTGGACCAGGCAGTGGAAACTTTCGACCCGAACGGAACGAAAATGGTGAAAGACCCGTTCTATCCGTCTGCCGGCGGTGACAGCGACATTGAAAAATGGCGCAAGTTTGCCAATACCCTGCGTCTGGACGTGGCTATCCGCATGATGAACATGAAGAAAAGCCCCGAAGCCATCTCCATGGCACGCGAGCAGATAGAAAAAGCGTTGAACGAAAACAACCGCAACTACCTGTTCAGTTCCAACAGCGACAACGCAGCCGGACGCTACGGAACCGACCCCAATGCCGACGTATCCTTATATTACAACCGTATCCTGAAAGAGTTCGACTTGGGTACGAAGCTGGAAACAGAGATAGGCGGCCTGACATACCCGGCAATGAACGAATACTTCTTCTGCTATATGCGTTCCTACAAAGATCCTCGTCTGAGCAAGTACGCGCAAACATCACGTATCAACGAGAATGGTGACTACCGTGCGGTAGTAAGAGATTCCCTATGGTCCGTAGCAGAGCAGAAATATATCCAGGTGTCCTATAGAATACCGTTCCTGCCCCGCTTCGAATTGAAACAGACTCCAACCGGATGGATTGTAGGCAAGGATGAGCATAACAACAACCTTCAGAGCCTTTACTCCACAGCTTCTGTCAGCATCGAGGGGTATACATACGCCCTGATTCATCGTGACTTCATCAAGCAGGATGCTACAGTGAAACTGCTGACATGGGCGGACGTAAACTTCATGCTCTCCGAAATCCAGTTGCGCAAAGACGAATGGGGATTGAACGTGGCATTACCGCAGAGTGCCGAACAATACTACTACAACGGCATCAGTGCTTCCATGAACGAGTATGGCGTCACCAGCGGAGTATCCGAATATATCGAACGCAACGGTATCAAATGGAACACCAACGGACTAGGATGCCGCGACTACCGTGCCTTCTATAAAGCCGACATCAACGGAAAAGGCGGTTACAAGAACAATCTGGAACAGGTATGGAAGCAACGTTACATCGCCGACTACTTCAACGGATTCGCCGGATGGACACTGGAACGCAGAACACGTGTGATGCAATATCCGCCTATCTTCTACAACGGAACTCCGAACAACTACGGAACCTATGGTGCCAACCAGTTCGACCCTGTGCCCGAACGCCTGCAATATCCTACGGACGAACGTAACTGGAACATGAACTATTATCGTGAAGCCTGCCGTATGTTGCAATCCACTTCGCTCGTACCCCGTTCCGACGGCAACTATAATGACAATTTCTTCACTCCGTTGGGTATCGGCGGTCCATACAACCAGGAAGGCTTGTACGAACGTTGGAAAGGTGGTCAGTTGATGTATAACAACGAAATGGTAGCCCATTGGTATGGCGACACAATTGAAGAGTTTGTCGAAAATGTACTCGAAGACTATCCCGAATACGCTTCCCTGCAAGGAGAAGAACGTCTGGCGGCAAGTATCAAGTGGGTACGCATAGAAGATAATAAATAATATAATAAACAGATAGACAGTTATGAAACTAATGAAATACATTACCGGATGCTCCGCAGCCTTACTACTTCTTGCAGCATGCAGCAAGGAAGAAGGTCCGAGCGTCGATGACTACTTCCTGAACTACGAGATTCCGGAAATTCCCGTCACCGAAGATTATCAGGTGGGCATCTTCTACTACAAGGGGAATGACATTACCACCAGACCGAATGGTGACGCTAATTTCACCCGTTGGGAACTTCTGACGCTGACCGACAAGGAACTGAGCACCAAGAACAACTACAACAACCTGACACCGCAAGTAATGCCCGAATCACAAAAGGACGGCTATCTGCAACCGGACGCAGGAAGCCAGAGCTATCGCATGATACCAATGGTACAGCAGCATGTAGACGACTGTATCGAAGCAGGAGCGAACTTTATAATCCTGCCCGAAGTAGGCGCTGACCTGGGCAAGGGTCCCGGTACAGAAATCAATCAGGGAGATTCACTGTTCGTCACAATGATGCTGGGACGCTCCGGCAGAGGCGGCAAACGCCTGCCGATGCCACACCTCGGTCAACCGGGAGTAGACTTCGTAGACTTGAAAACAATGAAAATAGTAATTTCGGTCAACTGGAACAACATTGTCGACCTGCCTCCTACCCTTTCTTCAAGCAACTGCATCGAAACGGCAGCCGGAAAGGTATATGACGGTGTCACCTACACCCGCCAACAACTACTGAACAATTTCTTCAGCAAAATAGGCTGTTACTTCTCCGACGACCGTTACTACAAGCTTGGTGGCACGCGCCCGGTGGTTTACATCAAGAACAAGACAGGCGAAATCTACGCGCAAGAATCCAAAGCAATGTATGATGGTATCCGCAAAGCAGTGAAAGAAGCTACCGGTTACGACATTTACATCATGGTGGAAAGTGCTGATGTATGGTGCAACCAGATGCGTTACCAATACTTCTACATGGAAGGTTGCGTAGACGCCGTAGCCAGCCGCAATATGTACGACCAGTCAGAGATGAGCCGTTCCTATATGTACCCGCAGATGATAGACCAGAACTGGAAGTACAACCGTGAAACAGCATTGCCCGCTTTCGGTGACGGCAGTATGGAGTTCGTACCTTGCGTCGGTCCGGCATGGAACAAACTGGTGCAGGACGGTCGCGGTTCCATCGGTAACACTCCGATTGTGAAGAAAGACGCCGCCACCTACCGTACCATGTGCAACGTAGCCAAGATGAATGCCGGACGTAACCGGTTAATTCTTATCGACTCCTACAACAAGTACAACTTCGACTCTTTCATCGAGCCGACAGTAGAAGGATACGGCAACGGATATGGCAGGACTTACCTGGACATCACCCGGCAGCAATTCAAGAAAAACTAAGAATGTTAACTTTTTAATGATAGAAAGAATATGAAAAATAAATATTGGAAATACATTTGTCTGCTGGGCTTGGGCGCTTTCTGCTGGACGTGCTCGGACGACAATCCGAATGACGGTCCGGACGGTCCGGGTTCTGAAGGCGGACAGGGAACGGAACAGGAAATCGTACGTTCTTACAAAATAGGTACACTGGCAGGATTCGAAGGCAACTTGCGCCAGAAGATGGACAAGCCCAGCACCGACGTTTCCACCATGCACAACCGTTCATTATTCTGCCGCTACGTTGCTTCTGCTTACCCGGAAGCACAGGACGACCAACCTTATCCCGGCCCGATTACCGAAGCCGACTGGTGGGATAACTTTGTAGAGGAAATCGCTTACAGTGGTCAGGATTATGTTGCAATGAACTGTCGCGGCGAAGCCAACAAGGACATTGACCACGGACGCCCGGACAAACTCCATGACCTGATGGCAGCTATCAAGCGCAAAGGTATGGAACACGAGTTTAAAATCGCCATCTTCGACGATACGCCTGCTTCATGGTCGGCTGCGCGCAACGCGCACAAAGGCTACGGTTATGACAACAAGCCGTTCAAGAACGGCAGCCGTGTAGAAGGTTCACACTATCCGTTACTGTTCCTCGACCCCGAAAAAGAGGATATGAAAGGTGCGGACAACGATTTCCGCAAGGAAGTGTACTACTACATCTGGGATGCCAACCTGAAACCCTCGTTCGAAAACGTACCACGCGACTACTGGTTCGAGATAGACGGACGCCCGGTTATCCTGTTCTGGAATCCTAACGGCTTCCTGCAGGACAGTTACCTTAGCGAGCTGATGAAGAAAGACCCGGCAAAATACAAAAGTACGACCGGGCTTGATGAAACAAAATCGGATGCTTACAACGGCAAGTTGAGCTATATCCTGAAGTGCATCAGCGACGATTTCAACAGTACGTTCGGCGTGCGCCCATTCCTTATCATCCAGCGCGAATGGACCGACCGCGACTTCTCATTGGTGAACTGCCCCTATCTGGACGGTATTCACAACTGGTTTGCCGTTCCCACTATGGGTATGTCAGAAGAAGTGTACAACGAGAACTTAATCTACAACACCTATATCTCCGCCTACAACTTCAAGGGTTTCAGTGTAGGCAGCGGATGCCCGGGCTTCGTGCAAGGTGACCTCGCCCGTCCGAACTGGCAGTTTATCGATGCCGACCACGGTCGCTACGCAACCAAGATGCTGGAATCGTTCTTAGCCAAAAAACCTGATCTCGTATTTCTGGAAGGATTTACCGACCTTGCCGAAAACGCAGCCTGGTGGCGCAGTTCGGATAAAATCTACTATGACTATCCCAACCAACGCATCAACCTGCTCCGCAAGTACAGCAACCGTCCTTTCCCGACCAGACAGAAATTGGAAGCGGAAGCCTGCGACTATTGTTTCAACGGTTCGGTTTCGGGCAATAAGATAGAAACGCTGTTGATGGAAACAGAAATGAACAATGCTCCCGAGCAGGGCGTGGTGAAATACTGCAACGACACGAAGTACAACGGTGGTTGGCACGCCAACCTCACTTCCGGCAGCTTGAACACATTGAGATGGAAAGAAATACCTTTCCGAACCGGAACATCCACTATCCGCTTCCGCTACTCCAGCAATAACGCAGCCAGCGTACGTTGCCAAATTGGCGACACAATGACCCAAAGCGTAAGTCTCCCTGCCACAGGCGGCGCATGGGAAGAAACCGAAGTAGCCGTTTACTCTCGTGACGCACGTGGATATGCCGACTTCAACCTGATAGTGACCGAAGGTGAGATCAGCCTGAACTATGCAGAGATTATCGCAGAGAAATAAAGAAATTAGAATAGTAAAATATGTACCAAACTAAAAATTTACCTATGATGAACAAAAGAGTATTAAACAGTTTTCTCTATGGAACACTGTTGTTTTCATTAGGAACAGGAGTTGTTTCCTGTAAGGATTACGACTCGGATATCGAAGGTCTGAACAACCGCATCACAACCGTTGAGTCCGACATGGACAGATTCAAAGAAAAGATTGAAGCTGCGTTGAATGCTAACCTGACCGTACAAAGCTGGTATCCCAGTGAAGACCAGTCGCAATATACCATCGTATTGAGCAATGGAGACGAGTTGTATGTACAGGCTTCCAATAAAGCCACCCCTTTCTACCAGTTCAAGGTGGAAGAAGGCACATGGAGATATACCAAAGACAAAGGTGCGGGCTGGTATAAAGTGTTGACATTCGGTACCGAACAGGAAATTCCCGGAACAGACAAAGACCAACTGT
This sequence comes from Bacteroides celer, assembly GCF_002632415.2. Taxonomy (NCBI): domain Bacteria; kingdom Pseudomonadati; phylum Bacteroidota; class Bacteroidia; order Bacteroidales; family Bacteroidaceae; genus Bacteroides; species Bacteroides celer. The sequence continues at coordinate 4,325,474 of NZ_CP178209.1, forward strand.
ATTATGACAAGAGCAACGGTTATATCTACATCCAGAAAACGGAAGGACTGGTGCAAACCACTATCACCGCAGACAAGGATACACCGATTTTGGCAGAGAACAAAGAGAATAAAACACTTTCCGTCTATATATACGGCGAAAACTATATTCTTCCCGTACAAGGTGGCGGTTTCAGCGGTATCAGTTCCATTCTCTTCCAAAAACAATTCGTGTTCGAAGAAGATGAATTCCTGGAAGCAGCCAGCTACACCAATACGCAAGGCAAAGTGGTTACTGCCCATACAGCTACCGCCAAGTTCAAGATTCTACCTAAAGACATTGATTTGTCCGAAGCCGACTTCCAGTGCGCGGATATTCACGAATTGAAGCTGACACGTGCGGAAGCGCCCCAACTGTTAGTAAATACAACTAAGAAGTTAGACGAAAACGGCATCTTGAGCGTAGAGTTGACTCCAAGTAACATGACGGCTCCTTACTACGGTGCAGTACTGGAAATCACATTGGACAAGACGACTACAAGTTCCAACTACTTCGTGGTGAAACCGACTTCCTACAGTGCCAACAACGGCGTGTTCGCTTATCGTGAGACACGTACGGTTTATCAGAACTCGGAATCCTTGAAATTCGTCAGCACCGAAAGTCTAGACCTTACCAGGACAATAGGCTGGGGATTCGGTGAAAACGAAGAAGTGAAGTTTGTGGACGAACTGGGATTCAGTGAACTCGCAGTTGCAACCACTTATGAGTTGACAGAAAACCCGAACAATACATTCGAAGTTACTGATAAAGGTGTATTAACTGCCAAAGCTGCTAACAGGTCGGGTAAAGTCAGAATAACTTATACCGTTGCCGAAGAGGAATTCTCTAAAGAAGTATTGATTTACTCACAGGATGAAGCGACCGCTAAGAACGGTATCGAATTGAGAAGTACAACAGTATCGTTGAGTGACATTGAAAGTCTGTACAAAGGTACAAAAGCCTTCATTGTGCAGAATGCCCAAACAACAATGGAAAATCTTGGTGTCACTGCGTCCAAAGCATGGAAACTGGGTACTCAAGCCAATGGCGGCAATTGGGAAGCTATCCCGATGACTACCAACCTTGCAACGATTACACAAGACACTGAGTTAGCTAATGGTGAAGTATGCCTTTACTACGATGCCGCCCAAAAGACCAGTTATCTGTTGGTAGGCCCTCAAGCTGATGGCATAGAAGGCGCTAACCTGTTCGCTATGAATGATGAAGGAACAGACAAAGCTCCTTTCACTCTCAATGAGAAAGAAGTGGGATTGTATGTAGGAAATGTAGGTACGAAGTATGTAGTGGAAGCTCCGACCGCAAAAGAGGAACTGGCTATTCAAATGTATGTAAAAGCCGGTATTGACCATCCGGATACTGACCCGAATCAGAATATACGTATATTAGGCAAGAAATTGGCAATCCCTGGTGTGTATGATGAAGAACTGGGTTACCACTTCAATGAGCTGGATTTGCGCACTACCTTGTATAATTTCAAGCCTGCTGACGCTGATTTCAAAATCACATTGAATAAAGACGACCAGAATGACAAAGTAAAAGAAAAATGGGGTACTAACTTCCAATGGAATGCCGACAACTATACTTTAACATTAAGTCCGGTATGGGCTCTGTATAACTTCAACTTCAACGACAAGAAAGTGAGTGATATGACAGAAGCCAATAATGGTGTCAAACTCTCTTGGACATTCAATGCCGGTAAGGGAGAAACTACCTCTAACGGAAATGAACAGTGGTACATCAAAGACCCGGTTCGCCAGCCGGGTGAAAACACAATCTACATGGGGCTTGACAAACAGCCAAACGCAACGGGAGTCATCAGTACAGATTATGAAATCAAAGTATCTGAAATAACGGGCGACCCGGAAAAGAAGAAATTGTCAGATTTGGAAGTAGGCAAAGTGTATAAATTCGGAGACTACTTCAAGAATCACAATTTCTGGGTAAACGGTTGTTCATGGGATGTTTACGGCGGTCCTAAAAATCTTACCGGAAAGAATCTTCCTGTATTAATAAAATATGATTTTGCCACAAATAAACTTGTGATAACCGATTATGCAAAGAAATACTTTGGCAAAAGAAGGTGTGAATTAAAGTTCCAGTCACAAGGCAATGAGACTACTGCCGGTTTGGAGATTGACAGTGACGAACAGACATTCAAATTAAAGTTAGTTCCGACAACGACCAATTTTCAAATAAAGATTGATTATAATACCGACTTCTCAAATCAGAACCTGTTCTTCAGAATCGTTGAGGGGTAAATCTTAATCTCTGTACAAACCAGAGTAATGAAGATTACTCTGAATAGAGATGCTATCAAACAACCATGCCGTGAAATCGCAAGTCTGTTACAGACCTCGAATTCCGGCATGGCTCTTTTATATTTCATGTAACCTTTTACATCAAACTCACCACAAGATATTTTTTTCAATGTATACAATAAGGATTTCCACTGCATAGAATAAGAATTTTGAGTGCAGTAAACTGCAAGAGTTTATGCAGTCAGGTAGTTGTCACCTTGCTATGTGACTATTATCACCTTGTAAAGTGATAAACGTCACCTTATAAGCTGACAATTGTCACTTTATAAAGTGACTATCTATATAAAAAAGACGAGAAACCTATAAAGATACAAAATTAATCAACGAAAAACAAGAGCAGGGACAATTAAGCACATATTAAGTGTACATTAAGCGGTACTTCATTCTAATATTTATTGTCGAACCGTACTTTTATACCAAAATTATTATTAACTTGTAATATCATGAATAGAATCAGCAAAGTATTTCTGGCTTGTGCGTGCAGCGTCTTCTGCATGAACGGACAAGCACAAAGCAATGCTACATGGACAAACGACTTCTCCAATGCCGGAGAAACACTGAAAGTGGTGGGTCGGGGAATATGCAGTATTGCCGACAATGTATTCCGTTCGAAAGGCGCTTATGCCGTATTCGGTCATCCCGAATGGAAAAACTACTCCTTTTCTTTCAAAGCCCGGGCCCCTAAAAATGCCGAACAGGTGCAGATATGGGCGAGCTTCCGCAATTACAACCGTTTCGACCGTTATGTGGTAGGTATCAAAGGCGGACTGCAAGATGATCTTTACCTGATGCGCACCGGATATATGGGTACGGACGAATTTATGGGAGTCCGCCCGTTAGGTTTCCATCCTGTGCCGGGAGAGTGGTATCGTGTAAAAGTAGAAGTTTGCGGCAACCGTATCCGCATATTCCTCAACGACGAGAAACAACCGCATATTGATCTTGTAGACAAGAATGCCGACCTGGTACCATCGGGTGAAGTTGCTCTGGGTGGAGGATGGATAGAAACTGAATTTGACGACCTCACCGTTACTCCGATGGCAGACGATGCACTGAAAAACGTGAAAGTGGCAGAATATCAAAAGAAGGCCACTCCTACGGAGAAAGAAAACAAACGCCGCCAAGAACGGGCTTCCTATACTTCCGCCAAACTGGCAGCGCTCACCGGCAGCCGCACAGACATCACGCTGGATGGCAACTGGCTCTTTATGCCGGACTATCAACTGGACAACAAGGATAAGGCTGTTTCGGTACAAACGAACGACCAGGACTGGCACATCATGTCCGTTCCTAACTTTTGGACACCAATCCGTATCTGGCTGCATGGCGAAACGATGCCCTCTCCTACCGGTGCACAACCCAAAGGTGTGTCGGACACCTACTACCAACAGGAAACCGACCGCTGTGAAAACTATACATTCGATTATCGCCGGGTGAAATATGCCTGGTACCGTCAATGGCTGGAACTGCCTGCCAATGTGGAAGGCAAGAATATGACGCTGACCTTCGACGCAGTCTCCAAAATTGCCGAAATCTATATCAACGGAACATTAGCCACTTCACATCTCGGCATGTTCGGTGAAATTCAGGTAGACGGCAGCCGTTTGCTGAAACCCGGTAAGAACCTGATTACCGTAAAAGTGACACGCAAAATGGATGGAAGCGCATCGGAATCGGCAAATGCCATCGATTTCTTCTATTCTTCCGTACGTGAAAGTGAACAGGAAGATGCCAAAGTGGAAGTGAACAAAGATGCTCTGCTGAAAGAAATTCCTCATGGTTTTTATGGTGACGAACCTGCCGGAATCTGGCAACCGGTAAAACTGACGATTACCGATCCCGTAAAAGTGGAAGATGTCTTTATCAAACCGACCCTGAATGGCGCTACCTTCGATGTAACCCTAAAGAACCACGGTAGTAAAAAGAAACAGTTCGACCTTTATACGGATATCATCGACAAAGAAACCGGTGCTGTACTCTATTCGGGATTATCCATACGGAAACTGAATCTCAATGCAGATGAAGAGCGCATGGAAACCTATACGATCAGCGATTTGAAACCTCGCTTATGGACACCGCAGCATCCCAACCTGTACGATTTCAAATTCCGCCTGGTAGCAGATAAAGGAACAGAACTGGACTGTCTGACAGAGACTTCCGGATTCCGTACTTTTGAGGTGAAAGACGGACTTTTCTACCTGAACGGTAATAAATACTGGTTGCGAGGCGGAAACCACATTCCTTTCGCACTGGCACCTAATGATGAAAATCTGGCCAATACTTTCATGCAACTGATGAAAGCCGGAAACATCGACGTAACCCGTACACACACCACTCCGTGGAACAAACGCTGGATGACAGCTGCCGACCGTAACGGTATCGGTGTTTCATTCGAAGGCACATGGTCATGGTTGATGATTCATTCCACTCCAATTCCAGACCAGCGTCTGATTGAAATATGGCGTAACGAGTTCTTAGGATTGCTGAAGAAATATCGCAACCACCCTTCACTGCTCTTCTGGACAGTGAACAATGAAATGAAGTTCTATGACAATGACAGTAATCTGGAACGTGCCAAAGAGAAATACCGTATTATTTCGGATGTAGTGAAAGAGATGCGTCGCATCGACCCTACCCGTCCTATCTGCTTCGACTCCAACTATCAGGCCAAAGGCAAGGATAAGAAATTCGGCGCTGACTTTATGAGCAGCATCGACGATGGCGACATTGACGATATGCACGGTTATTACAATTGGTATGATTACTCGGTTTTCCGTTTCTTCAATGGAGAATTCCAAAAACAGTTCAAAGTAGCCGACCGTCCGCTTATCAGTCAGGAGATGTCTACGGGTTATCCCAATAACGAAACGGGACATCCTACCCGCTCCTATCAGCTCATCCACCAAAATCCTTATACACTGATCGGTTATGAGTCTTATGATTGGGCAGACCCGGCTTCATTCCTGAAAGTACAAGCATTCATCACGGGTGAACTGGCCGAAACGCTTCGTCGCTCCAACGACCAGGCTTCAGGTATTATGCACTTTGCATTGATGACATGGTTCCGTCAGACATACGATTATCAGAACATAGAACCGTACCCCACCTACTATGCTTTGAAACGGGCTTTACAACCTGTATTGGTTAGCGCAGAATTGTGGGGACGCAACTTGTACGCAGGTGAGAAACTGCCTACACGCATCTATGTGGTCAATGACCGTGAAGACGGTACGGATCTGCAACCGTCCCTGCTTCGTTGGGAAATACAAGATGAAAGCGGAAAGTGCCTGGCAAGCGGCAGTGAAAAGATTCCGGCTGTGAAACATTATGCGCGATACTATGCCGAACCTGATATTCAGTTGCCGGCCAATCTGCCTGCCGACAAGACAAAAGCCAAACTGGTATTAAAACTCACAGAGAACGGTCTGCCAATTTCTGCCAATGAATATGAGTTGTTGCTCACTAATAAAGAGTGGAATGTAGGTCAGGTAGATCCAAACAAAAAGATCGTATTGCTGGATAAAGATAACACGAAAACGGTATTTGACTTCCTGAACATCAATAATCAACCGATTTCTTCCATAAAAGAATTGCTCAACAGCAAACTGAAAGCCGACCTTTGTGTTATCTCCGGTCTGACAGCCTGCACTGACGAAGAAAAGGAGCTGATCCGTGCTTATCAGTCAAAAGGTGGAAAGCTGCTCTTCCTCAACAGTAAGGAAGCCGTCAAAGCGATATATCCTGAATATATCACGGGCTGGATTATCCCGACAGAAGGCGATATCGTAATTATGGAACGTAATGATGCTCCGGTGTTCAATGACATCGATGTATTGGAATTACGCTATTTCAACAACAATAAACGGGAAATTCCGCAAGCATGTACCGCTACTCTGAAAGTCCATCGCCACAAAAACGTGACGGAACTGGCAGGACAGATGAAAATTCACGCTTACATTGATGGTGGAAAGCCGGAAGACCGCATCGAACGAATAGAATCTATGCGTGGACTGACGATGTTACAAATAGCTGACGGAAAAGGAGAAGCAATGATCTCGACCATGTGTACGGAAAAGGCAACGACAGATCCGGTAGCTGGTAAGTTAGTAGTGAATATGATTAATTGCCTGACTACCAACAAATAGGAATAAGGTAGAAAGCAGAAATAAAAGAGAGGACAAATGTCCGAAAGGTTTTGAATGAATAAACTCCCCCTCACAATGAAGTGAGGGGGAGTTTTCGTTGTAAAACGAATATCGCATTGTGCAATATTCATCTGATCGTATATCTCTTACCTTTAACAGTATCAAAAGCAATCCGGTCGTCAGCGAGTACTCTTACCTTAGCACCGGAAACTTTCAGACTCTTTGCATCCGGATATTTAAGCATACACTCTGCACCTGCATTAGAAAGTATTTCAATCGAAGTGATTTGCCCTTCTTTCCAGGTTACATCCACTTCAAAGTTTCCTCTGGCTTTCATCCCTTTGAACGCACCGTCTTTCCATGCATCGGGCAAAGCGGGAAGCAACTCGATATATCCCCCCTGACTCTGCATCAACATTTCCGCAATTCCGGCTGTACAACCAAAGTTTCCATCAATCTGAAAAGGCGGATGCGCGTCAAAAAGGTTGGTATATACACCACCGAAACGGCCTTGGGGAACAGTCAGTTTCATTGCACTCCGCAATAATGCATGAGAGCGGTTACCATCATGCAAACGGGCCCAGAAATTTAGTTTCCATGCTTCACTCCAGCCTGTGCCCTCGTCTCCACGGGTATTCAGTGTCACTTTCATGGCATTTGCATATTTATCATCTTCTTCGCTCCTTCCGATCACAATCTGCGAGCCCGGATGCAGCCAGAAAAGATGGTTCGTATGTCTGTGTCCACCGTCTCCGGTAACGTCTTTCGTCACTTCGTCCTTCCACTCCATCAATTGTCCGCCCAATCCTATTTTCGGACCGGAAAGTTTGTTCATTGCAGTCTCTATTTCTGCAATCTCCGGTTCTTTGTCCTTACCTAACACCTTGCTGGCTTTTATCATCATATCGAACATCTCTGCTATCATAGCTTGTGAGGTGGAGCAACCTAATGAAAACTCACCATGCTCGGGAGAATGTGAGGGGTTTGCCACCAAAGTACCGTCCCGCTCGTCCGTCCAAAGGTTATCCACCCAGAAAAGAGCCGCTTGGAGCATGACATCATAATACGCTTCTAAAAAGTCCTTGTCAAGATTAAACTGGTAATATTCCCAAATATCCTGGCACATCCAAATAGCTCCTGCCGGAAAATGATGGGGAGTGTCTTTCTTGGCCGGAGCCGTATTACCCCAAATATTATTTTCATGATGCGTCACCCATCCACGTACATTTCCGCCATCGGGTTTGCAATAATATTGTTGCGCCGTATATTTTCCGCGTGGTACAAGGCTCTTTACATATTCTACCATAGGCAGGTGGCAACGGGATAGATTAGTAGGCTGCGTAGGCCAATAATTCATCTGCACATTGATATTGGTGTGATAGTCGGAATTCCAGGGATTGGAAAGTCTTTCTCCCCATACTCCTTGCAAATTGGCAGGCAGAGAACCTTCTCTCGAAGAAGAAATCAATAGATAACGACCAAATTGGAAATATAACATTTCCAGATATTGATTCTCGGATTCCGAGTTGGTATGAGCATCCATACCTTTCAGCAAACTATCCGTAGTTACAACAGGCATTTCCGGCAGATTGCCCAAATTCAGTTTCATTCTGTCATACAACGAATGGTAATCTTTCTCATGGGTAGCCAATAAAGCGGTATATTTTTTACTGGCCGCCTTTTTCAGCGTAGCCTTCACTTTATCCAGCGGTTCTTCTCCAGAGAAATAATGATAAGAATCGTCCATGCATTGCACATAGTTTGTTGCAGCCGACATCAATACGATGATTTCTTTGGCCTCTTCTATCTTCAATTTCTTCCCGTCTACTACCGTAATCTTTCCGCCTGTATGTTTCACTAATAGTTGCTGCGCGTATTTCAATCCATTCTTCCAATGATCTCCTACGCGCTTGTCACCACTCGTCGGAGTAGGATATCCTGTCAGGGTAATCGTATTGTCCGAAGCCCGGATGACCTTGTCGGTATGCAATGATTCCAAAGATATCATACGTGAAATCTTTCCCTTCTTCGAATCCGATGTCAGACGCATCACCATGATATTGTCCGGATAACTCATAAAATACTCCCGTTTGAAGGTTATTCCTCCCTCTTTATAAGTTACCCGATGAATGGCATTGTCAATATCCAGCGTCCGAGTATAGTCAGAATAGGCAGGTTCGGAGGTAGCCGGATTTACAACCTCTACAATGATATTGCTCAATGTTTGAAAAGAGCCGAAATGCTCTTTAGTTCCCGCCAGTTTATCTATGAGGTTTCGTAGTTCCGTGGCGTTACCGTCCCCCTCATAATTATGGGTAATCAATTTTCCGTCTGCGTCAATATAAGCGGAATGATTTGCAGTAAAATCATTCATCTTCTGCTGTAACAGCACACGGGTTTTATGAAGATAACTTTTATTCGTTTCCGGGGTTCCCAAATGCCCTCCGTTATAAGACGGATCTTCGCCAGGACCTCCCGACCACAAAGTATGTTCATTTGTCTGAATAACATCTACTTCCACACCTCCGAAGATCATAGCGCCCATATAACCGTTACCAATAGGCAATGCTTCGCTTTCCCACACTTTTGCGGGTTTGTTGTAAGTAGCTTTCAGGGACGGCTGTTGGAAACGGGCGGCCATTGTTGTTTCCGCCATCAGACAGCATAAGAATAGTGCGTTTATGCACCGCAAATACTTGTTTTTCATACTACAATAAATTAAAAGTCGGGCTGTGTAAAAGGTACAGTTAATACATCGATTACCCTTTACACAGCCTCAACAACTATGATACAATCTATAAATTAATGACAGTTTGCAGACGAATATCTTTAGAGGAAGCACCGACCATAATGTCGAACGCACCTTGGGGAACGATGAATCGTCCCAATCCTGCATCCCAATAACGAAGTTGCTCTTTATCGAGTTCGATTTCTACCACACGGCTCTCTCCTGATTTTAAAGGAATACGCCGGAAACCTTTCAACTCTTTAATCGGAACGACACCTCCGGTTTCCGGAATCCGCACATAAACCTGTGCCACTTCATCCCCTTTCCTCTTGCCGGTATTCTTCAAGCGGAAAGAAACGCTGACGGTATTTGCACCGTCTTTTACTTTCAAATCGCTGTATTTGAAAGAAGAATAACTAAGTCCGTAACCAAAAGGATAAAGAACGTCTCCTTTAAAATATTTGTAAGTACGCCCTTTGGTTATATCGTAATCATCGAAAGCAGGCAATTCATCCAGAGATTTATAATAAGTGAGCGGCAAACGCCCGGCTGGATTATAGTCACCAAACAATACGTCGGCAACGGCTGTTCCCCCCTGTTCACCCGGATACCAGGCATTTACGATGGCAGGAATATGTTCGTCCATCCAGTTGACAGCCAGTGAGCTTCCTGCTACCAATACAACGATTATATTCGGATTTACTTTATAGATTTCCTGTAAGAACTCTCTTTGGTCTGCCGGAAGCTGAATATCGTACCGGTCCTGTCCTTCACGTTCTATTGACTTATTGATTCCCATCACAGCAACGACCGTTTCACATTCGCGGACTGCTTTTCCGGCCTCCCCATACAAATCGAGACGGGTAGCTTTTCCTACCTGCGGAACTTTCCATTGTAATTTTGCGATAGCATAATCCCGGTTGTCATAGTACTCCGCTTTTAACTGATAATCTTTCCCCGCTTCAAGATAGATGGAAGCAGAGTCGGTAGATACCGCATGAGCCGACCAGGCATCAATCAACAACTGGTTGTCAATACTCAAACGACAACCATCGTCGGAAGTAAAACTAAAAGTATAACGACCGGAGATAGTCGGTCTCAACTTTCCCGTCCAACGAACGGAAAGCGGAGATTTAGGAAGAAAAGGATCGGGCGCCTGATTGGCAGGCTCAAAATTAATCCAACCTTCTTTACGTACTTTAGGCGTACCCTCCAATGCAGTGTTTTCAAAATATTCCGCTTTCAATCCTTCCGGAAAGTTTTCTCCTTGAATCAGTTCCAAGCCATCGGCAGCAGATTTCCAGGGTGCATACACTACTTTCACTCGATCGCCTGCCCTGTCTTTTATACCTTGCAAAATGGAAACCGGATCTACTACCGGCGCACCGCTATAATCGCCAAACTCACATTTACCGGCATTGATACCTACCACGGCTATTGATTTCACCTTATTAACATTCAATGGAAGCATATTATTCTTATTCTTCAATAAAACAATGCACTCCCGGGCTGCATCCAAAGCAATCTGTTGATGCTCTTTCGAGCCGATCACCGACGGAGAGATTCTGGTATACGGATTTCGTTCGGTTCCATCAAAAAGTCCCAGTTTCATACGTGCTGTCAACACATGGCAGGCAGCCGAATCGATATCGGCATCCGATACCATGTATTGTTTGTAAGCATTCAACAGATATTCGTCATAGACATCATCTCCACATTCCAAATCCAATCCAGCCTGAATGGATAGAGTGGCAGCCGCCTCTTTCGTCTTTACATACTTATGGGCGTTTACCAATAAAGAAGGTCCCCCACAATCGGAAACGACATATCCCTGAAATCCCCAGTCCTGACGCAACACCTTTTTCAGCAGCCAGGCATTCAGTGTACAAGGCACATCGTTCAACGCGTTGTAAGCAGTCATGATAGAAGCAGCCTTTCCTTCCTTCACACACATTTCGAAAGCCGGGAAATAATATTCGCGCAGTTGCTTTTCCGAGATTTGCGGATTACAGACAAAACGGTTATGTTCTTCGTTATTGGCGGCAAAATGCTTGGGAGTGGAAACAATCTTCAAATAACGCGGATCATCTCCTTGCAAACCTTTCACAAAAGCCGTTCCCATCACTCCGCTTAGAAAAGGATCTTCTCCATACGTTTCCGGGGTACGCCCCCAACGGGGATCACGTGCCATATTCACCGTAGGCGACCAAAAAGTCAGTACATCACTAAACTGCTCTTTTTGCTCTCTCCCCTGATCGAGTTCATTCCAACGGGCACGCGCCTCATCCGAAATCACAGTAGCCACCCGTTTTTGTAACTCCGGGTTCCAGGTAGCTGCCAGTCCGATAGCTTGCGGAAATACAGTGAAACGTCCCGGACGGACTACTCCATGCAATGCCTCATTGCCATGATAGTATTTATCAATACCCAAACGGGGAATACCGGGAGAAGTAGCACGCAGCAAACTAATCTTTTCCTCCACTGTCAGGCGGGAAAGTAAATCTGCCACCCGTTCGTGCACAGGAGCGTTTTCATCCTTATACAACTCTTGCGCATGTATCAATGAGCAAGACAGCACAGATAAAGTACCTGCCAACAAAATCTTTTTATACCTGTTCATTATCACCATTTTTCTATCATATTTTCTTTTATAATTGTTCGTAGCACTTGCTCCGGAATCACTTTCCCACTTTCTAATCTACAGGGCCGTCCATCAACAAATCATGTTTCTTGTTCTTTGCATCATGAGAATTGAAGTAGGCTCCGTATGTTGCAATTCCCATTACACGCAACATGGAATTCCAGAAGACTATCCCGGAACCTTTTTTCCATGAAGAAGGAACAGCGACGCATTGTAAATCCCAAAGTCCGTTCAGACAAACTTCATCCCGATAAGGCTTTTCCTGGGGAGTGACCAACCCTTCTGCCGGAGAAAAATCACGGGAGAACACCACTTTCTGTGTCTGCGCAAGCATTGTTTCCGAAAAGATTCCGATCCAAATACAGACGCAGCATTTGAATACTTGCAAAGTCATTATCCCACTGTTCCTTTTATCTTGCATGTTTATCGACCTTTCATTTCACTAATTACCATTCTCATTAAATGCCGTTATCGAGAAATAATATTCCGAGTCTCTGTTAAAGTAACGGGCTTCATATTGATTGTCAAATACCGTCACTGCGTGCGTTAACTTATCTTTCTGTGATCCCCACCGTAACACGTATCCGATAACCCCTTTTTGTGCATCCCAAGTGAAACGAAACATTCGTTTATCCTCCGAATTCCGGATTGCCCGGAAGCCTGTCACCTTAGAAGGAGCAGCACCTTCTCCTTTACCAAATACACGGAAACCGGATAAAGAGAAGCACCCATCCATCTCTTTAGCGTTACAAATTCTCAAATAACGGACCTTCACGGGTTTATCCAACGTAAACAGGCGATGAGGCTCATCTTTTCCATTCTCTCTTTCATCAAACAAATTCATCCATTTTTCCCCATCTGCCGAACCTTCGATAAAAAATTGATAAACAACGGGAGGGTGTGGTGCGAAAACCTTGAAGTGATGGTCGGCAAAATTCACGTGTATACTATTTACCAACATTGGAGTCTCCAAATCAACCTGTAACCATTCGCCCTTTTTTCCGGTTTGAGCAGCCCACCATGTTTCAATCTGTTCATCATTTGCATTGCCCGGTTCATAGCCGGCAAGGGACGAAGAAGCCTGTACCGGTTTCCGGTATGAAAGCAGATTCCATCCCATACTCAAATCTGTTTTATCAAAATCAACTTTCCGGTTAGGAATATAGAAAGGATAATCCGACCAGACTGTGTGAGCATATATACCGTTGCGACTGGATACAGCAACCGGAAAAAGTCCCAACCGCCGTTCAAACATATGACGAACGGAAATGATCATGGAAGCTACGTGCCAGTAGTTTCCATACTTATCCCGAAAAGTATGTCCGTGTCCTGCCCCACCGATAAAGCCTCCCGGTTTAAATGAGAACGGATTGTCTTCCACATATTCAAAAGGACCCAAAGGAGTATCTCCTACATAGATTCCATCGCCATAAATACGATATTGAGTACCCGGAGCCGCATATTGCAAATAATAACGTCCTTCATATTTCAGCATACAAGGTCCTTCGTTCCATCCCTGACGCGGTTCTTCATTATTCTTTCCGGGAACTTCCCAGCCATACTTGTCTCCATGATGCGCGATCAGTGCTTTGGCTTCACCCAACGCGCGAAAACCGTCTTTCGGATCTACTTCCACCCCCATAATCGGGTCCTTATCCGAACATCCCCAATACATATACACCTTACCGTCCTCATCACTATAAAAAGCCGGGTCGTGAAGCCGGTAGGTCAGTTAGGTGTCCACAGCCTCCCAAGTATCTTTTTCCGGATGGGCATTTTTGAAAATCTGTGTTTTCCCGCTGGAAGTCGTAAAATAGAGCGTATCTCCTATCGGAAGAATGGTAGGAGCATAATCTTCCAATGTGGGGATAGTCGTACAAGGAATATATTCCCAGTCGGCCAGATCTTCAGAGCGCCAATATCCACCGGACTTGGACGCAAATAAATAATAATAGCCTTTAAAATACTCCAATACCGGATCGGCAGCTTCCCGACGCGATTCGTCTTTCGGTTGAAACCGATAGTTCATATTCATCGGATTAGTTACTATCCGATGTTGGGCGATTCGCTTTCCTGATGAACAGGAAGTGATACATCCTGCCAATATGCTTGCAATTAATAGATGAGTAGATTTCTTCATGGTGTTTTTCTTTTTATTTATTCCGGTATTTGTGTCATTCCCAGTGATCTGTACGGAAAGGTGATGCCGGCAACCCTTCCTCATTATACAGATTACAACGCGGGCTATTGGAAAATCCGTAGCGCACAGCTACTGGTTCGGCAACTTCATGACTCGATACAATGACCTTATTACCTTCTATGACGGCATCCGCCCAAACAAATTTACGGTCGGCCCCGGCAATGCCAAATCCCGTGAGCTTTGTCGGCTTTGGACGAACCTGTTCTCCTTCAGGAATATAGGGAGAAGTCCCTATCATCAACTTCTTACCCTGATTGGTAAACTCCAAGATAATTTTATTGCCCTTCACTGACATTTTCTTATAAAGAGGTCCCATACCAACAATTTTCTCTCCATATGCCAATTTACGGGCAGCAAGGGCTAACCGATGTCCTACATCGTATTTATCAACCGGATGCAAATCGAACGGGTCGCCAACATCAATCGTTACCGCCATCGCAGTATTAGGCAGGTTCAGTGCTTTCAACTGACCTTCGCGTACCCAACGCCAACCGTTCCCCTCAACAGAAGGTTCCTGATCTACAGGCTCGAAATTAGGAAGCTGTACATATACAAAAGGAAAATCTCCTATTCCCCATTTCTCCCTCCAATCTGTAATCATCCGGGAAAAAAGTGTCGCATATTCTTTTGCCGAGCCACCGGAATTAAATTCACCCTGATACCAGATTACTCCTTTGATACTTAACGGAATTAAAGGAGAAATCATGGCGTTAAACAGATTAGCCGGGCCGTTATTTCCACCATCCGGTTTGCGTGGATTGGGTGGACGAGGTACTCTGGGTTCCGGTTTGGCGGGCGCCGGTTTCCCATCGGCTTGTGCAGCCCGTACAGCTACCGCCCATTCTTTCTGTGCCTGATTCCACTCTTTACCTATTGTTTGATCCCATTCTCTGACTGCTGTATCAAACTCTTTCTGCTTTTGCGGATAAGTAGCCAGTATTTCCGGATTATCTTTCACATTTTTCTCGTAAGCAGCTACATAATGAGCCAATGCAGGCTCCTGCTTTAGCCCGGAAAGGCTTGTCCAAGCTTCTGCACGTGTACCACCCCAGGCAGACTGTATCACTCCTAACGGACGTCCGTTTGCAGCACGCATATCACGTGCAAAGTAATAGGCTGTGGCAGAGAAACCCTGCCCATTTATTTTTGCCAGCATCTCCGGAGTACAAAGCACCCATCTGGCAGCCCGTTCGGGACTGGCTGTTCCTTGAGGAATTTCAATCTCCGACAATGGCTGTAATGACGTATTTTTAGGAACAAAGAATAAACGTAACAATGAATCTTCCGAATGAGCTATATCATCAGCATATTCTTTTCTGACCTTGATCCCCCACTCCATATTTGATTGTCCGGAAGCAACCCATACATCACCTACCAGCACATCCGAATAAACCAGTTTGTTTTTTCCGGTAATAGTCAGCGTCTCTCCTTTTTTCTTCGTTTTTACCGGCTTCAGTTTTACCTGCCATGTCCCGTCGGCATTGGCAGTGGTTCTCACTTTTTGTCCGGCAAAGAGTACTTCAATGTTTTCTCCGGCATCAGCCCATCCCCAAATCGTAATCCGGGTATCTTGCTGCAAAACCATGTGGTTACCGAAAATCAAAGGCATCCTTACATCTGCTTTCACTTCCGGCAATCCCAAGATAGCGGACAGTGACAGCAACCACGAAACCAAAAGTAATTGTTTCATTTTATCAGGAATTAGATGAAGGTGATGGCTCTACAGAGCCACCATCTTATATTTAGTAGTAAAAGCAACAGGTTGCTTGTTGTCTTTATCCAGTTTGAACGGAATCAGTTTTTCTTCTCCGGCTCCCAGTTCATAATGAATGGCATCCCCTGCTTTTTTGCCGTCAACAAACATTTCTACCTTGCCAATATCCATCAGCGTGCCATTATTCTTCACGCTGACCCATACAGTCTTTTGATTCTTCGTCAGATTCTCTTCTACTTTGGATACAGAAAGGATAAAGTCGGCACCGAATTCGTGCGTATAGTTAAGCATACCGGTCACCCCTTTTTTATTATCGCTGTAACCCACACTATGTTTAATCTCATTCTTGGCCACATAGTCAGGACTCATACCACCGACACATATTTTGAATTCTCCTTTTTCCACTACCCTGTCCATGTGGTCATTGAGCAATGAAATGTCGTATGGCGTCAGTTCAAAAGAGACGGTTTTCGATTCTCCCGGTTGCAAATAAATACGGTCGAAATCCTTTAACTCCATAACACGGGTTTTGACGCTGGCATACATATCCGTCACATACAATTGTGCTACTTCATCACCGGCACGGCTTCCTATATTCTTCACTGTAGCCTGAACCGTCACATTTCCATTGGGTTTTTCCTGTATCTTCAAATCCGAATATTCAAAAGAGGTATAGCTAAGACCGAATCCGAAACGGTAAAGAGGATAATATTCCATATCTACATATTCGTAACGACGCCCCGATGTTTTGAAATTATAATATAAAGGAAGTTGTCCTACGTGACGTGGGAAAGTCATCGGCAAGCGACCACCGGGATTATAATCACCAAACAGTACATCTGCCATTGCCGGACCGCCTTCCTGTCCCGGTAACCAGTTTACGAGAATAGCTTTACACATTTCCGATGCTTTCAGAATATCATAAGGACGTCCTGCCTGAAGAATCAGAATCACCGGTTTACCTGTCGCACAAACCGCTTCCAGCAATTCCTGTTGTTTACCCGGCAGAATCAGAGTGGCCCAGTCATTATTCTCACCGCATGTCTTGCGAACATCATTGATGGCTTCGCTGGTAGAACAATCCCCCAATACCATTACTACAACATCGGATTGAGAAGCGGCTTTTACTGCTTTGGGAATATTCGTTTCATCCGGATTTGTAAAGTCACAACCCTGCTCATAAAGAACTTTCGTTTGCTTACCAACAGCCTCTTTAATGCCCGTCAATACGGACTTCAACTGTCCGGGTAGTAATTTCGGAGTGTAATCACCCGGTTGGAGATCGTCTGCTCCGGGACCCAGTACAGCTATTGTACGCAGGTTCTTGGTCAAAGGCA
This sequence comes from Bacteroides celer, assembly GCF_002632415.2. Lineage (NCBI taxonomy): Bacteria > Pseudomonadati > Bacteroidota > Bacteroidia > Bacteroidales > Bacteroidaceae > Bacteroides > Bacteroides celer. The sequence continues at coordinate 4,342,596 of NZ_CP178209.1, forward strand.
AAAGGTTCTCTTTATTCTCCAACATTACGATAGATTCACGGGCTGCCTGACGTGCCATCTCTTTATGGCTGTCAGAGTTCCATCCCGGATAAATCTTCTTCCAATCCAACGGTTTGCAGGGATTCTTTTCAAAGAGTTCATTACGGAACATGGTAGAAAGCATGGTACGACATACGTTGTCCAGATTTTCCATGTTGATGCGGCCGTCTTTGGCGGCCTGAATCACTTCTTTATTGTTATAAGTATCACCGCAATTAGTGGCAATACCGGCAGCCAATGCCTGGTTAGCAGCTTCAATCTTATCTTGTGCCGTATAATGTTTACGGGCAGTCAGATTACCGATAGCACCACAGTCACTGACAATAAATCCGTTGAATCCCCATTCCTGCCGCAAAATCTGTTGCAGCAGTTCCGTACTCTTGGCAACCGGAATACCCATATAATCGGAGTAAGCCATCATCAAAGACTGACAGTCATAGTTTCGGATAGCATGACGGAACGGAACCAGGTGAACTTCACGCATTTCACGTTCAGACAAACCGATGTCATGCGAGTCACGCCCACCCAATGGAGCACCATGTCCGCCAAAATGCTTGGGAGTGGTAAATAATCCTCTGGACTGATATCCTTTGATCCATGCACCACCTATTTGTGATACCAATACCGGGTCTTCTCCAAAAGTCTCTTCACAACGTCCCCAACGTGCATCCTGCGCAACGTCCAGCACCGGTGACCATGCCTGCTTTGTATTGGCGGCTACCGTTTCGTCTCCGATTACCATCGCCACTTCTTCCGTCAACTTCCGGTTCCAGGTGGCTCCCATTGCTAAAGCCTGCGGGAAAATAGTCGCTCCGCTTCCATACGAGAAACCATGTACGGCTTCCACTTTTGTGATAGGCGGTACATATAAATGAGGAATACCGGGAATCCCCCATCCTTCACGAATCAATTCCATTTTATCTTCAGGTGTCATCACTGCCAGCAGACTTTCCACCCGTTCTTCTACCGGAAGCGATGCATCCATATAACGACGGTCAGTCACTTTCCCTTTACTATCTGTCAGTACCTTCTCTGCTACCAATACTGAAATCTCCTTTAGAGAGAAAGGTTTATCCAGCTTTCCCGGCTTGAAATTCAACTTGACATGAGCGCCATATTTAGGAGTGAATTTCACTTTCATCTGTTTGTCATTGCCTTCTATCCGGTAGTTTACGGGAGTTCCCAGATTCATCGGGTCATAAGTGACAAAGATATCCAATACCTCTTTCAGTTCGTTTCTGTTGACTCCCTGCATCTGAAGATCCAGTTCGCAAACATCACCCGGTTGCTGGATGGTAAACATCAGCCATTGCTCGGTCTTTAGTGCCTGCGAAGGTAATGTCCACATCGTCTTTACATTTTTATCAAAAGCTAAAGCAGCATTTTCCGCATTGGCAGAAGCCGATACCGACAGTATATCACTTTGTTGCTGCGCCATTGCCATTGAACATGACAATAATCCTATTGCCAACATCCATTTCATTTTGTTTTTCATGTTATATTCGTTTTTCTTTAGTCAATCACTCATTTTGTTTGCCTTACCAGCTTGATTGTACCATCAGGATTGTAATACAGTTTATCTACACAGATAGAACGAAGCCAGTCGTGCCCGGACAACGCACTGTTATGGTAAAAGGCATACCATTGTCCTTTGAACTTGACAATAGATCCATGATTGGTATAGCTGTCAGTCGGTTCCATATAAATACCTTTCGATTCCCAAGGTCCCAACGGAGAGTCACTGATCGCATAGCGCATCCGGTTGTCCCCCTTCACTCCATCGTTCCAGTTTTCATCGTGATTGTCGGAATAAGAGAGATAATACTTTCCATTATATTTGTGAATCCAGGCTGCCTCATGGAAATCTTCCAGTCCTTTCATGAGTTGCATCGGGCCATCCAACTCCATCATATTATCTTTCAACTTACCTCCTTTACAGGTGCCGCCACCGCCATTATAGATATACGCCTGCCCGTCGTCATCTACAAAGACACAAGGGTCAATCATCGGATCCATCCCTTCAACATATCCCTGCACTTTGAATCCTTCCGCCGGTTTATTGCTGGTAGCCACTCCGATCTTCCAACTGTCGTTCCAGTCTGTTTCACTGGGATGAGGAAAATAAAAATAGTAAGTACCGTTTTTATAAGCACAATCCGGAGCCCACATAAATCCTCCTTCTTTGCGTCCCCATGGCACCTGATCGGAGCTTAATATCTCTCCATGATCCGTCCAGGTCACCATATCATTGGTTGAAAACACATGATAACGATCCATCAAATCACAACCTCGCGGAGGTGCTATATCATGGGAAGCATATACGTACAGACGTCCGTCTTCCCAAACATGAGCCGAAGGGTCTGCTGTGTACATATGCCGGATGAAAGGATTCGGAGTTGCCGGATTCAGGCTGGTATTAAAAGCTATCGCCTTTTCTTTGCGCAGAACCTTAGCGGCTTCACCAACCAGTTTCAGATAATGGTCACTTTCTACTCCCTCCTCGATAGGAACGAATGTACTTTTTCCTGTCGGAACTTCCTTTGCACATTTAAAGATAGCCGTCCCCTCATCAATTTCGTCAAACATAGCTACATAAATCATTTCGGCACCCACCCGGATAGCTCCCATCATCTGTTTCCAAAGAAAAGAGCCTTTATTGCGGGGGATAAATGAATTATGATCTTTACCTTTCATATTCCCCCAGGAGAAACCCGGAAAAACCAACGGTACATAATCAACCTGATTCTTTTTCGCCCACTGGATATCTTCTTCCACCAACTTCTGATTTTTCGGATAAGTGGTTTCATTGTAACGTCCCACGAACCAAGGCATCACAATATCGCATTTTCTGATAAGCTCATGCAACCTGGGATCTGATTCCGTATCCCCTTTCAGCTCCCGCCATTGGGTAGGTACTCCAAGCATCACACTAAATCCCTGTGATTTTAAGCCGTCGATAATATGTGCAGCTTCTTTCAATCCATAACGGCGATTATCATTAAATCCCACACCCCATACAGTTACCAGCGGTTTGCCATTGTGATACAGATAAGAAGGGTTTTTCGCATGATTTTTTAAAGAATGGCGTTGCGCTATTTCCGCAATGTCTTTGAGCAACAGTTTTTCTTCTCCAGGCTGCATCCCGCTCAAGTCATACATCACACAAATAGCCCGTTCATATTTATTAGCAGCTTTCATTGCCGAGTTCAATACTTTATTAAAATGCTTCAATCCGCTTTCATTCCGGATTTCTGCGATAAAACGCTGCATGAACACTCCATCCAGTCCATACTCTTTCATCCATCTGAAATGAACATTGACAGTCGACTCGTCATAAGAAGAAAAGACGGATGCAGGCTTACCATCCGCAAAAGTAAAATCCGTTTTATAGAGCTTCTTATACTCCGATACCTCCGGCCAAAGATCTACGGAACACGATCCCGGACGAAATCCTTCACGACCATTGTAATGATGCCAGCCACGGCCGGAACCGTCACCAGGGGTGTTGAACCACCCCTGATAACCAGCCATAACCAATCCTTTGTAAGAATTGTACTGTTTCCTGCCGCCGGACTGTGCCATTATCCCTATTGAAAACAATAAATAGACCAATAACCAATTCAACCTTTTTACCATGTTATTTCTTTGTTTTTCATGTTATACCATTAAGTCCTTAAAACTATTTTCAGCAAAGTAAAGAGGCATCCCTTAATAAATTCCACAAAAGTGAATTAATAATGACTTAAAATCGAATTAATCGAGGAAAAAAAAGATAAAGTAGTAGAAATAGATACCTAATTAGGAAAATATTATGGAAATAAAGACCTGTAACCTCTTTGTTTTCCTGAATTTATTTTTCTACTTTTGAAGCAAATCTTTATTCTTCTACTTATGCCAGCAAATAGAAATGCCTTAATCCGTTATAAAACAATTGATAACTGTCTGCGTAATCCTTATCGACGCTGGACGTTGGAAGATTTGGTAGATGCTTGCTCGGATGCTCTTTATGAATACGAAGGCATTGATAAAGGCATAAGCAAACGTACGGTACAAATGGATATACAGATGATGCGTAGCGAGAAGCTGGGTTATAACGCTCCGATTGTGGTGTACGAAAATAAATACTATAAATACGAAGATCCGGAATACAGCATTACACAAACCCCGCTGAATGAACAAGACCTGAAAACGATGTCGGAAGCAGTGGAAGTGTTACGGCAATTTAAGGGTTTCTCCTATTTCACGGAAATGAGCGATATTATCAACCGCCTGGAAGACCATGTCGCTTCTGCCCGGATGAAAACCACTCCTGTCATTGACTTTGAAAAGAATGAATCATTGGTAACCATTCTATTTTCCGCCTTGACATAAGTTGTTAGCCGCCATATCTTTGCGCCGTAACCTTTAACAAGAATGATTATGGCAAAAGAAAAAGTAAACTATCAGGAGGTATATGACCTCTACCAGTTATGCAGCGAGACCAAAGATCTTCGAGAGTTCTGTGCTGATTATGGTGTAAATTACGACAAGTTCATGAACTGGCAGCGTCACCAGTTGTGGAGTGAGAAGTTAGGCAAGACAGTCCAGGTTGAGCAGCCCAAGGTTGCCAAAGTCCAGATAACCGGGAAACCATGCAATAGTCCAACTGTGAAGTTGGACGTGAAACATCCTGAAGGTGAACCACCAATAAAATGGATCAAGTTACAGCTGGCGTCTGGCGCAACACTGTTCCTGAGAAACACCACCGTTCTTGATTTGAGCCTGTTGCTTAATAAAATGATAGGATGATATGCTTGGACTGAGTGCTAACCTTAACTATTACCTGTTTAACGGTAATGTTGATTTGCGGAAAGGCATTTTCCGTCTGTGTGAGAGTATAAGGGAAGAAATGTCCCTTGACCCGAGCGATGCGTCCAATGTATATATGTTCATGTCCCGGAACCGAAAGGTTGTGAAGATACTTCATTACGAACGCGGTTTTTATGTGCTTTACGAAAAACGTCCTGTTATGGGCAAATTCAAGAAACCTGTATTTGATGAAGTCTCCAGGTGCTACCGGATACAGTGGTCGGACATGGCTTATCTTACGGAAAGCATTGTAGTTGACAAGATGTACGTTAGTCCGAAAGGCTAATATTAACATACTGATTATCAACAGGATAGTATAAAAAATAAACGGTAAAAAGTTTGCGTAAGTGCCTGATTTTTCGTACCTTTATATCATGATTGATGAAAGAGCATACGAGTTACTTTGCTGCCAGCTGGGTCTGGCGAATGAGGAAAAGGCAGGTCTTCGCAAACAGAATAAAGAATTGATTGCGAGGCTTGAGTCTATTGAAGAATCCAACAGGGAGAACTCTAAAAATCTGATAGATACCATCAATGATCTCAAAGATACCATCGAAAAGCAGTCAACCACGGTTGAACATTACAGGAAAGAAATGGAACTTATGAGAAAGCAGCTTGAAGCAAAGGATGAGGTGAACAGGATGCTGGCAAACGAGATCTCCAATCTCAGACTTCAGCTTGAGGACAGCAGGAAACACCGTTTCGGCCGTACTTCCGAGCAAAGAAGGCTGTTGAACAACCGTAATCTCGACAAGTCCGCTCTGGAACAATCCGAGTATGACGGTTCTGACAGGAAGGATGATAATAATAAGACCGATGATAACGAAACCGGCAGCAATACCTCTTCCGGCAACATACCTGCCCAGAACAGCAAACCTTCAAGGAGAAAGGAAACCGCACCACGTGCCGGGAAAACAAAATTGAAAGTTGACAAGGTGGTAGTACATGAAGTGGACGAGTATTACACGCTTCCAGAAGGGGGACGGTTTATGAACCGCAACGGTATGCCTGATGTGTGGGAATACAGGGTCATAGAACATGTAAGGGCTTATAACGTGGAGCATGTTTACAAGGTGGCAAGGGTAAAGCTTGCGGACGGCACTTTCACAAGCACCATGGAACATCCGCTGAAAAACCTTGGAGGTATCTTCTCTCCTGAACTGCTTGCCCGTCTGCTTTGTCTGAAATATGACTTCAGCATGCCTGAGAACAGACAGATAAGACTGCTTGCAAGAGAGGGTATCCACATAAGCAATACCACGCTGAACAGCTATATACATAACGGAATCGCCAAGCTAAAGGAGTTCATAGAAGATGTCTTCAAGGAGTTTGTACAGAGAGCTAATTACCTTATGGTTGATGAGACTACTGAGCTTGTTGGAGTGGAAACAAAGGAAGGTAAGGCTTACAGGAGAAAGTACTTATGGGCTTTCTTTGCCAAGCATATTAAGATGGTCTATTATCACTATAATAACGGCAGCAGGTCGTCCGATGCGGCAAAATCATTCCTGGAATATTTTATGGGAACCATATCCACTGACGGATATACGGTTTACAGGATGTTTGACGGAGACGACTCAAAGGTGCTTCATATAGGATGCTGGACGCATTGTAGAAGGTTGTGGGTTGATGCCCTGCCTTCAGACAGAACAGCGATGGACATAATAGATCCTATTGGTGAGATGTTCAGAAATGAAGACCTGTTCCGTATGATGAAACTCAGCGGTGAGCAGATTAAGGAAAGAAGGCTTAAGCTTACAGGACCGATTCTTGAACGTATCCATCATAAGGTGGTCATTATGATGCAGGATGCGAAGATTATGGCTAACGAACTGATGAGAAAGGCCGTGAACTATACGATAAACCAGTGGAAATCCTTGAGAAATATCCTCAAGGACGGTTCAGCAGAAATCTCGAACAACCTCTGTGAGCAAAGGATGAAACCTGTAAAGCTGCTGCTCAAGAACTGTATGAACGTTGGCAGTGAGGATGCGGCAGAAAACTCTGCATTCACCTTCTCTCTGATAGAAAGCTGTAAGTTGAACGGCATAGACCCTCAGAATTACCTGAAACACTTGTTTGAATGTATTCTTCATGGTAAGGACTGCGACAAGAAGGCTCTTCTGCCATGTTTCTATAAACCGGAATGTTAAAACAAAAATATTTTCTTACGGGCATTTTTATTTTATCGGCTGAAAGACAGCCGATAAAATTGGCGTGGCGGAAAATAGTATGGTTACGAATCATTGAAAGGACTGGATTATCTGGATACGATCTATCACGCGATTGTAAACGAGCATCCGATACAGCTCAAATATCGTTCGTTCAAGGCACGTTCCGCCAACAGCTTTATTTTTTATCCTTATCTATTAAAAGAATATCGCAACCGGTGGTTCGTTTATGGAGTCAGAGGAAACGGACGAATATTGCAAAATTTAGCTTTGGACAGAATACAATCATTGGAAGTTCTGCCACAAGAACACTATATCAAAAATACATTCTTCGATCCGAATACGTTCTTCGACGACTTGGTAGGTGTCACCAAAAACTCCGGAAGCGTAGCAGAGAAAGTTGGTTTCAAAGTAGCGGCAGCCGAAGCACCTTACATCATAACCAAGCCTATACATCGCAGTCAACAACTGGTGGAAAGGCTACCCGACGGAAGCGTCATACTGGAAATTGAAGTCGTAATCAACCATGAGTTAGAACGGGTATTCTTCGGATATGTTGACGGAATAGAAATTCTTTATCCTAAAACATTGGTAGAATTAATGAGTCGGAAATTGGAAAAGGCTGCCAAGCAATATACTAAGTCAAAGTGAAAATAAAGCTTTCGCACATTCGTACCCTTCCTGATAAAACTCTGTCAGCTTTTGCACATCTTTTTCTATACGGTCTACAGCTACAGGTTTCAAAGGACGGATAACGACAATCTTCCCTTCATCTTCCATACGTTCCACCATTTCCAGCTGTTCATTATAAACAGCGCACCGGCAACTTAACGCTTCACGCAACTTCGGATATTTCCGGTATACAAACGAAGGGATACGAATGTCTTTCGAATCTTTCCGATATCCCCGGTTACGGGTAAGTACCACGACATTTCTCTTACAGCCATCCGCAATAGCTCTTTGCAGAGGGATGGAATCTACAATTCCTCCATCGAGCATAGGAACCTCGTCTACATAAGTGATAGGACACACAAAAGGGAGACTGCTGGATGCACGAACAATATCGATCACCCTGCTACTGTCTTTTTTCTCTTCGAAATAATTGGCTTCTCCCGTAATGCAATTAGTAGTCACCATCACGAAACGTTCCGGTGAAGCAAAATATGTTTCATAATCATAAGGAAGAATGTGTTCGGGGAACTCATTGAACAATAGATCGAAATCCAAAATATTACGCTTTTTGAGCAAATATTTCAGACCGATATAATTGTACTTCTCCAACAAGTCGATATTGCTGTACTTGGCACGTCCCCGTTGCCGTGATGCATACGACAATCCGTTGCATGCACCGGCAGACACTCCTATCGCATAGGGAAACCGGATATCATGATCCATAAAATAATCAAGTACGCCGCAGGTGAATACTCCACGCATTCCCCCGCCTTCCAACACTAAACCGGTAGATCCATCTATCTGTAAGTTCTTCATTTTTTCTCCTATCTTCTAATTTCCATTCTCTTTTATACATGCTCTCTCTGTATTTACTATTCATGCATATTAATAACAAAAACAAACGGAAAAGGTAGTTCATTCAGCAAAAATAGTAAATATTTCAACAAAATCTTGTTTTTTTGCTTCAATCTATGTAACTTTAGGCTAACTTAATTGTTTAAGGAGGAAAAAAATTAAAAAGTCCTGCCCGCAGGCAAGCACCATGAGAATACAGTTTGAGATTAAAGAAAATTTGCCGGAAATTATCGAAGAGATCTTACACTCTGATAAGTGGCAAACTTCCGTGAAGGAAGAACTTAGCGGTCGGACGACCGTTGTGATCCGTGACCAAGCGTATGGTTCAGAAGCTACCATTGAAATTTATGCTACATCTATTGAAATCAAAACTGCCTGGTCTAAGTACTCCTATCGTATATTTGTAGCCAACGATATCGTATGGTGCGAATATAACGGTGCCTATCGTGGTCTGTTGGAACAAGTGCTCCTACCTACTATCACTCCTAAAGAAAACCTGCTCAATTCTGACGTAACTGAAAGTTCGCTTTATGGAAATGAGCATAAGAAATTGAGGGAGTATGCAGAAGATAATTTGAAACTGAAACAATTCCGCCGGGAAAACTTCAATGAGCAGAAGAATGGAACCGCACCATTCGATCATCCCAAGCGGGTGTATGATGAGTTTATCAAAGAAGATTATGTAGTTGCACCCAAAGAAGAAGAGAAGAAATAATCTGTACTTAATGCTTTAGTTTGTGCCATCGTATTGGCACAACAGTGCCACCATGTTGACACTATCGTGCCAATGAGGTGGCATGACTGTGCCAACATGGTGGCATTAATACACTACTCCCAAGTTATCCAGGTCAGCCTTTGATATGGCAAATTCATTTCCGGCTTTAATTCGTTCCAGCACTAAATTTCCGATACATTGGGCATCTTGCACCGATTGAAAAGGCCTTTTCCCGGATACAACCGGGATAAAAGGCTGAACGATTATCAAACGCTCTCTCTCATAAATCTTATAACCGTATCCACTACCTTCAATCTGGGTTACTTCCAGCCGATATATGTTTATCGAATGCATATACCCATATATGATTCCCACTAAAAGCAGCAAGACAAAGCAACTAATACCTATTATTTTTTTATTTCTCTTCATATTCATAAGGCTTCAACTCCCAAGTATCATCGTAATAATAAGTAGAAGCTCCTCCCGTAGCTATAATTCCCCGTTTTCCAGTAGAAAAGCATACGGCTTTCGAGCGTGTACTTCCTTCGAAATCTGTCAAATCTTCCCCATCCCAGAGGTCTGTCAGAGGGTCGTAAATCCAATAATTGGAACGATAACTACCACCAGCAGTCTGCCCCGCAGCAATGTATCCTTTACCGTCGATCACGAAAGCACAAGCATAAGAACGGACGATAGAAGTGTAATCGTCGTCATAATCATCATCACTCTTATCGTAAAGTTCACGCAATTCTTTCCAAGTACCCGTTGCCGGATTAAAACACCAGAAATCCGTCACATCCGAACCGTTATTTTCACCGCCGCAGATATAAGCTATATCATCTATGACGAAGGCCATACCGCCCATTCTCTTCTGTCCGCCAAATCCACTCATGGCTGTCCATTCTCCTTTATCTCCCACCGACGGGTCGAACTTCCAGAAATCCTTTTGATAATTATCGTTGTAACCTGTACCCAGATACCCATACTGACCAATGCCGAAAGAAAGCGCATAATACCGTTTACCATAGATATTAGTCCCATCAGTTCCATCCGGAATAGAAGCCATCTCCTTCCAGGAATTCGTGGCAGGATCATACTGCCAGCAATCATTCAGATAATCCTTTTTTGTCGCATCGTAACCAGTAGCAATATATCCTTTGGTACCTACTGCAAAACCTGTAGCTGCATTCCGGGCTGGAGCTGCATCGGGCATTGATGTACACTGTGTCCACGAATTAGCCTCAATGTCATACGCCCAACAATCTTTCAAACGGTCTTTGGTACTCCCCCGGTATCCGGTGCAGAGGTACCCTACGTTACCAATCGTAAAACCAGCTGCGTCCGTACGCGCCACACCATCAAAATCAGAACGGCGATACCACACACCTGCCGTATATTCAGTATCATCCGTACATGCCGCCAATGAAAGCAGCACCACCATCATGCAAAGTAATTTATTCATTTTCGTATTCATAAATATGTCGTTGATTACAACCGCAAATGTAGGCGGCAACGGGCACGCATAAAAAAACTATCGACAAATACAGACATTCTATCTACCAACAAAATTCAGGTCGACAAATACAGAGATTTAGTCGATAGTTTTTTGGAGGACTGTTTAAAACCTCTTCTTTTGCCGCTACAAAACCAATTTCATTTTTACTACATGAAGTCAATCATACTACTTTTTTCATTCTTTATATCTCTTTCTTTTTTCGCTTGTGTAGACGATTCATCGTCCATAGGAGCGAAATGGGTACAAAGTTCATTTCTCAACGAACAGATGGACACTTGTACGGTATTACTTAGTACAGTATTAAGCGACTCCATAGCCACTTCGGGAGATACGGTTTGCCAGATAGGATACCGTGACGACAACTTATGGGGGAAAATTACCGCCTCTTTTTACGCAGAGTATGAAGTACCTTCCTATTCTTTTGATGAAAACATCCAATATGAGTTCGACTCGATCACCATACGCCTGTATTCTTCGGGCAATTACCTGGGAGATACACTAAAAACCCAACGCATTCATCTGCATGAACTGACAAAGAATATAGAACTGGACGATAGAGGGTACCTATACAACACTACTACTGCCTATTACAACGAAACTCCACTGGCATCTTTCGACTTTCGTCCTACTCCGGGCTCACCGAGCGAAGAACTGGAAATACGATTGCCGGATGCATGGGGAGAAGAATGGTTCAACTTGATGCTGAATGATGGCCGATGGGTACAATCCCAGGATTTCTTCCATGATTATTTCAAGGGAATTGCTTTTATACCCGATGCAAATGACGCTTGTATCAGCGGATTTCAAGTCAACGACTCCAGTATGTGCATCACGGTCTACTATCACCAGATTACGGAAACACTGAACGAAAAAACACTGGTTTTCAATACAAGCAGCACGCTGACTTACAACAAAATAGAACAAGACCGCTCAAACATCCCGATAGCCAACCTGCAAAGTGGGGACGGCAATGAATACTCTTCCGGAAAAAGCGAGCATCAGGTCTACCTGCAGGGAATGACAGGTATGTATGTCACCATCGACTTCCCACATTTAAATAATCTCTGCGAAAAAGGAGAGCTTGTGACTATCGAGAGCGCAACGTTACAGTTATATCCGGTAAAAGGAACTTATGACGGCATGTACCCGTTGCCCAAAAGCCTGGCTCTCTACACCGCCAACAATGAAAATGTGACGCAAAGTGTAATCACCGACCTCACCGGGAGTTCCGTACAAAGCGGAAATCTAGTAGTCGACGAGATGTCTTATGAGGAGACTTATTACTCTTTTGACATCACCTCTTTCCTGCAAACAAACCTGGGAACTACCGGATATGATCGTCAGAAACTACAATTATTTCTTCCGGACAACTTGTTCTATACCACACTTCAAGGCGTTATTTTCGGCGACGGAGAACATACCGCCAATAAAAAGAATACCAAACTTATCATACTTTACAAAACTTATCAACAATGAAAAAGATTTTGTTTTGCCTTCTGGCATTCTATACTCCTGTCTCTATAGTTATTGCACAAAATACAACGAACTCCCCTACTTCCATGTTCGGACTGGGAGAACTTTCTACCGGAGAAGGCGGGCAATATGCCGGACTGGGCGGCACAGGCATTGCATTGCGAGGAAATAATTTCCTTAACAGCGCCAATCCGGCTTCACTCACAGAGTTGACCGAACAACGCTTCCAGATCGATGCCGGTATCATGGGAGCATACCAGATTTATTCGCAACGAGGAGCAAGTAACCGTTCCGTAACCGGAAATCTGAATAACCTAAGTATCGGTTGCCGGATTATGCCACGCTGGTATGGAGCAATTTTCATGGCTCCCGTCAGCAGTGTGGGATATGCCATCACGCTGGATGAAGAAGTGGCAGGCACCAATGGAGGTACTATCTCTTCTCTCTTTCAGGGTGAAGGAGGACTTTCCAAGATGGGTATCAGCACGGCTTACCTTTTCGGAAAAAGATTTTCTGTCGGCACCAATCTTTCTTATGTGACGGGGACCATCACACAAACGGAGACGCAAGGTACTGCCACAGAAGAAACCAGCTCCTACAAACATACTTTTTATGCGGATTTCGGTGTACAGTATAAATGGGCTATAGACCGCGAACGTTCTTTCGTTGCCGGTGCCGTATATGGTTACTCTCAGGATTTTAAGCAGGATAATAACTTATACGTTAGTAGCAGTTCGGGAGGAGATGATATTGAAAAAAGCCTGAAACGCTATCGCCAATGTCTTCCTCAATTCTTTGGGCTCGGAGCTTCCTACAACACTCTACGTTGGATGGCAACCATCGACTACAAATATGTGGACTGGAGCCGGATGCAATCTTCCCAATCCAATGTCAGTTTTGAGAATCAACACCGGTTATCAGTCGGTGGAAGATATACATTGGGCAATGTCTATCGTAATCCGGTCAGCATCCTATTGGGAACAGGTATTAATAATTCCTATATCGTCATTCAAAAGAAAAAGGCAACCGAATATTACGTCAGTACCGGACTTAACTTCGGATTGCGCAATAACAACGTCCTTTCTATCGGATTGAAATATAAAGGCCAGATGAAAATTCCTAACGGCATGCAAAAAGAAAACAGCCTTTCCCTGTTCCTGAATATTACTTTCTCCGAGCGAACTTACCGCGCCAAGATACAATAAAATGTCATAAAACGGAAGTCATTAAGATAGCTGTCCATTTGAAAAAAGAGAAAACTTTGTGAAACTCTGTGTTACTCTGTGGTGAAACTTTCCTATATTTGTAGCCAAAACAATTTAATATTAATTTCATAGGAATGAAAAAGACAATCCTTATTGCTGCTTTAGGCCTGTTCAGCCTAAGTGTTATGGCACAAGATGCAAAACCTGAAGAAGGTTTTGTTTTCACGACAGTGAAAGAAAATCCGATAACTTCTATCAAGAACCAAAATCGTTCGAGTACTTGCTGGAGTTTCTCAACTCTCGGATTTGTTGAATCAGAACTACTTCGTTTAGGTAAAGGTGAATACGACCTGTCTGAAATGTTTGTTGTACACAAAACGATGCAGGATCGCGGAGTAAACTATGTACGTTATCACGGTGACAGTTCTTTCTCTCCGGGTGGAAGTTTTTATGATGTAATGTATTGCATCAAGAATTATGGTATCGTTCCGCAAGAAGTGATGCCGGGTATTATGTATGGTGATACGTTGCCGGTACATAATGAGCTGGATGCTGTTGCTTCCGGTTATATCAATGCGATTGCAAAAGGTAAATTAAGCAAACTGACTCCGGTATGGAAAAACGGACTAAGTGCCATTTATGACACTTACCTAGGAGCATGTCCGGAGAAGTTCACCTACAAAGGCAAAGAATATACTCCGAAGACTTTTGCCGAATCACTGGGATTGAACTATAACGACTATGTATCACTGACTTCTTATACACACCATCCGTTCTATTCTCAATTCGCCATCGAAATTCAGGATAACTGGCGTAATGGTCTGTCTTACAACCTGCCTATCGAAGAACTGATGGCTGTTATGGACAATGCAGTAAAGAAAGGCTATACCTTTGCATGGGGTAGCGATGTCAGCGAACAAGGATTCTCACGTGACGGTATCGCCGTAATGCCAGATGCAGCCAAAGAATCTGAACTGTCCGGTTCAGACATGGCCCGTTGGACAGGATTGACTGCCGCCGACAAACGCAGAGAACTATTCACCAAACCTTTCCCTGAAAAGGATATTACCCAGGAAATGCGTCAAGTTGCTTTTGACAACTGGGAAACAACAGACGACCACGGAATGGTAATCTACGGCATCGCTAAAGACCAGAATGGAAAAGAATACTTCATGGTGAAAAACTCTTGGGGTAAATCAGGCAAATATGATGGTATCTGGTATGCTTCCAAAGCATTCGTTGCCTACAAGACAATGAATATCCTGGTGCATAAAGATGCACTTCCTAAAGAAATTGCCAAAAAACTGGGAATTAAATAATTATTTAAGAAAGGCTTAATTTCCCAATGTATTCCGTAAATTTCTCCTTATAATTATCACCGACAGGAATATAAGTATTCTTATCAAAGATAATGCGAAGACGGGAAACTTCGGTAATCTTGCGAAGATTGACAATATAAGAACGGTGGACCCGCATGAAATGCGTGGGAAGCCGTTCTTCCATTTTCTGGAGGCTGGCAAGCGTTATTACAGGCTTGTCCTCTCCTTCCACAAAGATACGCACATACTCACTCATCCCCTCAATATAGCGGATATTCTTCACATCGATGCGAACCACTCTGTAATCGCTCTTCACGAATAATGAATCTCCTTTTATCTGCGAAGCATTTCCTATTTCACCCTGTTGTTCCAACAAACGATATTCAAATTGCCTGCGGGCTTTATCCGCCGCTTTCAATAAATCCTGGAACTCAAACGGTTTCAGCAGATAATCTACGGCATCCAGTTTGAAACCCTCTACCGCATATTCAGAATAAGCAGTAGTGAAAATCACCAACGGACGGTTCACCAAAGAACGTATGAAATCCAATCCGTTCAAATCGGGCATATTAATATCCACAAAGATCAAATCAACCTCCTCTTCGGACAATATCTTCATTGCCTCGAACGCATCCTGGCATGACTTTACCAAAGACAAAAAAGGTACCTGGGATATATAATCCGACAACTGCGTCAATGCTAACGGCTCATCATCTATTGCTATACATTTCATTCTAATAAAGGTATAATAAGTAAGACATCAAATTTATGTTCCTCTTCGGTAATGGAAAGCGTATAATCATTGCCAAATAAAAGCCTCAACCGCTTACGGATATTCTCGAGTCCGATGCCATGATGCTGTTCGTCAGCCGAACCATTATTGCTGTTGGAACAACGGAATGAAAGCCGGTTGCCCTCATCCAACTGCATCAAGACATGAATAAAAGACTCGCTCCGATAACTGACTCCATGCTTAAAAGCATTTTCCACAAAAGAGACAAAAAGCAAAGGAGGAATCTGCACTTCGGGCACTTCGGCCGGAAAATCCATCTGAATAGATACTTTGTTGGTATAGCGCAAACTCATCAGGGCAATGTAATTTTTAAGAAACTGAACCTCACGTGAAAGCAAAATCGTTTTATTACTCGCTTCATAAAGCACATAACGCATCAGTTTAGAGAGTTCCACAATCGTACTTTTCGCTTTCCCCGTATCAATATCCACCAACGCATGAATATTATTGAGCGTATTCATGAAGAAATGAGGATTAATCTGATATTTCAAATACTGCAGTTCCGACTGCAAACGTTGATGTTCCAGTTCCTTCAGCATTTCTTCATCACGGAAAGATTTAAAGAAAAGTTTGATGGCGATATTGAACCCTACCATCAAAAAGGCAATGATGAAATGAATAAGATAGCGGAGCACAAAAGGAGGATAAGGAAAAGGAGTCGGTTTTGGAAATCTTCCGGGACCATTTGGATCTCCCATTCCCCTAGGACGTTGTTCGGGATTGGATTCATGCCAATGCACATCCCCTTCCTCCCTCGCCTTTTCTCTCGTCTTAATAATCTGGTCCCTCCGGTTCTCCTTCATACGAAGAGGCAACTCTCCTCGCTTGAAATCTTTGGGGAAATGATTGGCAGAAGGAAACGGAGAAAGCCAACAAATCATTCCTATTACAAAAATCAACGAAACAGTATATTGCCAGTACCTTTTCTTAAAAAGAAAATAGGGAACCAGCCCATAATTATTTAACAGGAAAAGCACGAAAAAAGGAAGGATACTCAACCATGATTCGCGGATCACCATACGGGTTTCCTCCCGTTCAAGTCCTCCACTCATGGCAAAGTATCCGCCTATCAGCGGAAGAAGAAATATTACGATCCAGATAGCTCCGTAAATACTCTGCTCCAGCACGTGTTGTTTACGCAGTCTTTTCATGCCTCATTGCTTCTGATTATCGAAACAAAGATAAAACCGAACCTGTTTTATCACAAATAGAATCGACCAAAGAACGGATTTCGACGGTAAACTGCTGTTTACCATCCCCATCCACCAGGTCCATGTCCACCGCCTCCACCACCGGGCTGGCCACCGCCGGAAGTGCTGCCGACTTGTATCACCATCGAACTGGCAGTAAATGTTGCCGCCTGCGTGCCACCGGAATAAGTGGCTCCCGAATATAACCCGAAGAACTCGGAACCACCGGAAACCGTTCCTCCTTTTGAGATAGTATAACTACCGCCCGAGGTCAGATTCGGACTACTGAACAATACCGTCATTTGAGAATAAGCACGGGGAATCTGATAGGTCAGTACGCTGGTTCCGTCAGCCGACTGGATATTCAGTATTTCTCCGTTACTTCCCGAACCGCCATAGATCACAGTGCGTTGCGTACATACACTTGATGTAGGTGTACTTGTTCCTCCTCCAATACCCAGAACAATCCCCCCGGTAATCTTAAAGGTATTCTGATCGCAATCGAATCCGTCTTCGGGAGAAGTAGTACCCGACGATACAATCACTCCCCCCGTAATGGTCAACGTACCATTAGAGTCAATGCCGTCATTTCCGGAACTATAACAATAAATATTACCACCATTAAGAACAATGCTGTTACTTGCATTCATACAGTCATCGTAACAAAGCACGGCAACTGTACCCTCATTGACAGTCAACACACTTTTACTCTCGATACCCTCACTGCCTTCCCCACCGGTAGCCTTCACAAGCACCGTTCCTCCATTGATTGTCAACGCACCGTCCGCTTTGATTCCTTTTGCCGACGAATCGAACTTGCCATATACACACTGCGTACCGGTAGTTATCACTTTCACCGTGCCGTCATTGATGGTAATCGAACCGTCACAGTTGATACCTTTACCGGCTCCACCTGTACTCTGAATAGCGATTTCGCCTCCTGTAATCAGGATATTTCCGTCACATTTAATTCCTGCACACGAACTTAAATCATTATCTTCATAAAGTGCGGTTTGAGAAGTGAATGCAGTCAGCTTTCCTCCGGAGATGGTCAGGTTACCATCACAGGATATTCCTTTGGAGGCTGCTCCCGCCACTTGTGCCTGAATAGCACCGCCACTGATTACCACATCCAGACAAGATTTCAACCCATGCGCTTTATTGTCCGTTGTAGAGAGTTTGGCAAATCCTCCGGTCATCGTAATTCCTCCCTCTTCACACTGAATAGCATCGCCGTCAGAAGATATATTCAGTATTCCGCCGCCGATAATCACAGATTCATTAGTATGGATTCCGTCTTTTTTGGTCGAAGCTACCGTAATATTACACCCGCTACGGAAACGCACATAATCATCGCTTGTGATGGCATGTTTATAATTTCCGGTAACTGTGAGCGAACCACCACCACTAAAAATAAGCTGTCCCTCACTGAACAGGCAGGCTTTCATATCCTCTCCATCAGTAGTTGCCGTATAAGAAGAACCATCTGTCAACACATTCGTTGTTCCGTCTGCACATACCACGAACACACGTTTGGAAGACTGGATATTAATGGCAGCACCTACCGGATTGAGTATAGACACCCCTGCCAGTGATAATTTGAATTTCTTTTCGCTATATACCTTGAACGAGCCATTCGTAGTAGTCCCGCTCAACACATATTCTACTCCGCTGACTGTAGAATTAACCACGACATGCGCCCCATTGGAAGACACTTCCACTCCTGAAACACCATTGCTTACCGCAGCAGTCGTTCCATTATAGATAATCGTCACCACAGAGGCGAATTGGGAGTTCTCTATAAAATCATCATCGGAAGTAACCGTTTCCGACATGCTTCCATACGCCGTTTTATCACTTTCATCAAAAGTGATTGTAAATCCCAATAAATCTTCCGATCCCTCGGGAATCGTTGGGTTGGGCTGACTGCTTCCTCCACCTCCCGAACCTCCGACCAATATTCCTTCCTGATCGCCGAAATCGAATGATTCCGTCGTACAGTTCACCAACAACAGCAATAAAAGCGGTATCCAAAACAACACAATCCTTTTCATAATTTCTTGTTTTATCTATTAAAACTTAAATGAATATCCTGCACCGATCACATGCCCGTTTGCCTCATCGTCGTCTGCCTTATTTTGATACAGATAATAAAAATCGAGAGCATGTTTCTTACTTAGTTTCCATTCCGTCCCCAATGTCCATCGCAACTTTTCAAAAGCACCAATCTCATTCAACGAATGTGAAAGTTCGCATGAAGTATAAGGAGTAAAAGCACATTTACGTATGTTATATTCCACCTGAAGGCGGGAACGAAGCACATTTTTTCCTTTTCCGCTAATATATTCATCATTCTTCACACTCCCGTCATCACCTTCGAATTTGGGAACCGACTGACTGGGACGATAAGTATATTGCCACCGTTCACGAAGGGAAAACGTAAAGCGGCGCCAGTCCACCTTTCCTGTCAATGACAAGTTTACACGATGCTTCGGCTGCCAATATTCGGGGATATAGTTTCCTTTTTTAGTAACCTCCATCGGATGATAATAATGAATAAACGTATATCCTGCAGACGCTTTCAGCCAACGAAACATCTTATAGGAAACACCTGCCGAACCCGACCAGCGTTCCACCGTCTGCAATCCGTCTCTTGTACGAAATTCACCTTCCAGAGAAGCATCGAAACCGGAGAATATCTTTTTCTTCACTTCCGCACTGGTCCACACGCCGAAGTCATCTCCCTGCGCATGGCTCTTCCCTGCCATACACAACAATAATAAGCAACCAATCAGGTATCTACCTGTCCCCCAGAATCTCTTCTGACTTTCTCTGCCTGACTTATCTTCCATTTTCTTATTCATTTTCTCTAGGTAAGCGGGTCAACGTATCAATCGTATTTATCTCATCTTTCAGCGGTTCATAATAGATTTTCAGCATGGCTGTATCCCGTAAAAAATCGATATGTCCCACTTCCACACGAACAATGTCAAGTCCTGTCCGTTCGCGGAGATCGCGTAATAAGTCCAATTCCCTTTCGGGTTTTATAAGTTCTATTCTATCATATTGAATCAGTTTACAGGAGATATGTTTCAGCCAGCGATTGCTTTCGCAAAGCCATATACTGACAATGAAAAGCAAGTTGGTACATACCAGTTCAGCATAACTGATTTCCACGGCAAGGGCATTGATTACCGAAATAGCAATGATGACAAAAAGATAAGTCATCTCACGCACGGGCATTGACTCGGTCCGATAACGGATGATACCGAAAATGGCAAATAAACCGAGCGCAAAACCTATTTTCAGTTTGACACTTCCCAATAAGAAAATCATCAGGAAAATACTGATGCTTATCAGCGTAAAGGTGAAGTAATAATCACGCCGTTTGCTCTTAGGGTAATAAAACAGATGAATAATGCAGGATACCACCAGTAAATTGAAGCAGAATCGCAACAACAATTCCAAGAAACCTGCGCTATCCATCAATGGTGTTTCTATTAATGTAATATCACTTAGTTCATCAAACATATTATTCAGGTTTTATATTAAATATTCATTAGTTGCTTCTTTGCTATCTTCTGTGCCATTCTCAACTTGGTCTTAAACCGATTATATTTTAAGTTCCCGGCTGTGAGTACGGTTCCCACACAATATTTACTAATTCCCGAAGGCCGCACATGCAGTTCGCGCAGTATTTCACCGATGGGTGAATAAGTTCTCCCGTCACGTTTCAGTTCTATGATAGCAAGATTTTCCAATCTTGCTTCCGTTCCAGTTATGAGATGATGGAAATGCACACCAGTATCGATGGTCAGACGTTCTGTCATTGCCTTATTCACCAGTGTAATACGATGAAAATGATTTTCCAGTAGAAATTTCAAGGCGGACAACTCATACCAAGCATAATTGCGAAGAAACTCTTCTCCCCCATCCTGACGCAAAGAGTTTACTCCTTGCACCCGAATCCGCTTTTTATCTGTCCGCCCCTTGTTATTCTTATTCTTCACTTCCAGAAAAGTCAGACCGGAAGATACATACGTCCTTACACGGATCTTCTCACGGATCACTCTTCCGTTTTGATGAGCCAGATACATGGCGTAATCGGGAGTGTCGAGATAGGTAGTGTGATAAGCTATATTTCGCTCCCCCTGCACCTCTTGCACACGATAACAATTACTCGCCCGTTGTAATACGTCCATCAGGGCAGAGAGCGAAACGATATACTTCGTGTCCGTACGGTTCATCAAACGGATGGTACTCATCTCTTCCAAAGAAATGGAGGAGAAAGCGGAAAGTGCGGTGGTTACATTACATGCCTCGTTCATATTCATAAGGGATTAGAGTAGCAAGTGTTACAATACTGTAACAAATGTATGACAGAGAAGCAGAAAAAGGAAAAAAAATCAATGAACGGGGGATTCTTATCGGTGAATCGACTGTATTACAGCAATAAACTGTTCTGTTCTATTCTTAAGATTCTATTATTCAACAGTGGCTATGAATCGAATCAAATAGAAAATAAAATGCATAATCTAGTGCAAGAATATGCATATCACGCCCCTTATTATGCATAAATAAAGGGTAAACAGACCGTTTTTCATTGTATGAAAACGTCCGTTCTTTAAATGCAAGGTATCCTTGGTCGGTGAGGAACGCCTCCTTGCTCACCGACCAAGCTACCGTTCATCGGTGAGGAAGGAGGCGTTGATTGAAATAAGAGTCGTTTCCAAGCTATGTCACTTCTAACTTCGTTAATTTTCAATATAACAAATAGCTATAACATCAGAAAAAAAATATTGATTTATTTCGAATCTGGTAGCAAACAAATACAAACAGCAAGGATTTACTATCAAATCACTGTCTTTTGGGAGAATCCAAAAAGACATTTAAGCTCCTATTTATTTGCTATCCTCATATAGGTTCTAATTAAAGCAAAGAAAATGTATAAAACATCCTATTTTTATGTATAACCCTATTTTAAGCAAACATAGATTTATTTCTTGTAATATTCCAGCGGATTCCTCTTCACTTTTTTACGGAAGTATTTATTGAAAGTTGTAAAGATGAATATTACATTCTAAACTTTCCGCAAGAGTCAGAAATAGAGAAGAAAAAAAATGAACGGTTTCTCACCTGTGAAAAATAGGAGGAAAACCATTTGCTTTTTTAGAGACCTCTTCATTCTCTTTTTACAGCCATTCTTAAAAGAAGAACAATCGATATTAAAAATAGAACACATTTATTTTTTCATTTTAGGTACTTTTACCGCATACGATTAAAAATAGAACATTAAAATAAAAAAACAGACCTTGACAATAAAGAATTGTTAGTCGAACTTTGCAAAGTTTTATTAAATACGCAATAAAAACAAAAAGCAAAATGAGAAACTTACGAAAACTATCTTATGTCGCTTGCGCAGTATTTTTCTTTACATCATGCGAAGAAACTTACAATGACAAGCTATTTTGGCCAGGAGAAATTAGTCAGGAATATGGCTCGTATATTAAACCATATACGCTAGACCTAACCTACAGCGGAGAGAAATTAATTGGAAAAACTGTCAGCTTCAAGACAGAAGATAGCGAAACGGGAACACTGACGCTGAATAATATAATCCCGGGAGAAAAGGAAACTCCTATCAGTCGCATCCAACTTTATGAGAATGAAAAGAAAGGATATTATACTTTCAGCGGGACCAATATCACAATGGGAGGAGCTACGGTGAAATATGAAGGAATAATAACTCCGAAAAACATGCAACTATCACTGAACGTAACAATGGCTTATGCCAACTCCATTGCAAACACATATACATTTCCTGCATACTCCCACACAACAGATGGAGAAAGTATCATCCGTAATAGCGGAGCCAGCTACGTGAATATTACTACAAAAGCAGGAGGAGAATCTCTCCAGCCGGTGATTTTACAAATACAGCAAATGGCAACTAATATATTAGATGTGATTTTTCCTTATGTATTGAAGGATATTACATTTGAGAAAAATGGAATTGTCACTGCCAGCTATACTACGAGCCCTGTAGACATGAATGAAATTATGGAAGTTGCCAATTCGGGCAAAACTGACGCTGAATTCAAAAGTCTGATCAACAAACGCACTTATGAGTCATCTCCCAAAGGATTGGCCTACTGGAATCAAACAGGCAACAAAGCATTTGTCGTACAACTAAATATCCCTGCCATTGTGTCTCTCATAGCACAAAACAACGGAAAGCAAATTGACTATCAGCTTATCGCAGGAATCAGTGAAGCACTTCTAAAATCTGACCCGGCACGTTTAAAATTAACGTTAAGTGCCATCAATATGATTTTAAACAATGAAATAATCACCTATATTCTTCAATTGGATGATGATACTTTTGCAACTCTGCTCACATGGATGAAAGACGGAATACCAATGGGCATCAACTCAACAAAAGAACATACTTATATCTATTTCAACAAAGAAACTCTCATGCCGTTCATCAGCATCATCGGTAGTTTGCTGGAAACAAATTTAATTGAAGTTGCAGCCCTTTTCGATAAAATGGAAATCGGTATTGACCTCACAGCTAAGAAATAATTCATTTTAATTATCTAATATAAAAAAACAATGAAAAAAATATCTATCCTATTAATAAGCTGCCTTGCCGTAGCGTCTGCATTTTTAACTTCTTGTGATAATGATCACTACGGACCAGAGCCTATAGATGTAACAGCCAATTATTCAAATAAACTATCAAACCCCAATCCGAATCTAATTCTTACCTATAATGGTGAAACAATGATCGGAAAATCAGTAGACTTTAGCACTGTAACAGGAGAAACCGCTATTATTAACTTATATGATATTTTACCAGGAGAAAAAGAAGTAAAAATTATGTCTATCCCCCTTTCTGGAGATGGGCAAGGATATTCTTTTTCAGGAAATAGTATGGGAAATGAGACTTTAAGCTCTTTTAGATACGAAGGACGCGTAATAAAAGGACAGTTAACATTAAATATATCCAATATCAAAATGGGCAATGCAGAATTATGGGCAAATACTTATAAACTACCCACAGTTATTAATGGCATCAAAACGATTGTAGTTGGAGACATGTGGGGAGAAGAATATACATGGCAAGATGTTGACGGACAAGTACTAAATGCATCATGCTATTTTTATGCAGACATAGAAGCTTCAGAAAGTGGAGCCACAACTCAAACATGGGGTAGTGCCATTCAAAACATATTAAGTTATATTTTGCCACAAGTTCTACAAGAAATTACTTTAGGAGCGGACGGGAATGTAACGGCTTCTTATTCAAATGAACCATTGACAGGAGTAGACATGGATATCATTTTTGGATTTCTAGAAAATCCATTAACACAGGATATGATTACTCCTAACATTGTTAACCGTAATTATATTCCATCTCCAAAAGGATTTGCTAATTGGTTCCAAAAAGACGGTAAGTTAATATTAAAATTAAACTTAGCTAATATTATTGCCTCAATATCCAGCGGCAATCAATATATGGATGTCAATATAACCAATGCTATCATTGAAGCTATATCCCAAATGGATGCTATGAAAGTGAAAGAATTGCTAACCACGCTCAATCAAAGTCTAAAAAATGAAACACTTGGATTCCTGCTCAATGTCAATGACACTTCTTTCAAAGCTATTTTCAATTGGTTAACTACCGGAATCCCGATGCAAGTTATTTCAAAAGATGGACATACTTTTATTTACTTAGACAAAGAAGGTTTTACTCCCATAGCCAAATTACTACCAGATCTTAGTCCGCTAATAGTCAGTCTGCTTCCAGAAGATATGCAATCACTGGGAGGAATCATCTCTATATTTTTGAACGGTATATCAGACGCTTTTCTATCACCTGAAAAAATAGAATTTGGTTTGGAAATTGTTCCAAATAAATAAAACAAAAAACAATGAAGAAATTATATATCCTAACAATCCTGTTATGCCTTACCGGTTTCGGAAGCATCTTTGCCCAAACCCTGAAAGGACATATATATGATGCCAAGACCAATGAGCCATTGGTCGGAGCCACCGTCACCTACAAACTTCATGGTAATCAGGGAGTAGTATCTAACATTAACGGAGAATATGAAATCAAACTTCCCGAAGGTGGAGTTGACCTTGTATTCAGCTATGTTGGCTATGATGATGTCTTGATGCCCATCGTTATCAACAAGCGTGAAGTAGTCACCAAAGACGTTTACATGAAAGAAAGCACCAAGCTGCTGGAAGAAGTCGTAGTCAGTGCCGGACGCTTTGAACAGAAGTTGAGTGATGTCACTGTCTCCATGGACGTTGTTAAATCCGGAGATATTGCCCGTCAGGCACCCACGGATATTTCTTCCACTCTCCGCACACTTCCCGGTGTAGACATTGTAGACAAACAACCTTCTATGCGCGGAGGTAGCGGATGGACTTACGGAGTAGGTGCACGCAGCCAAATTCTTGTGGACGGAATGAGCACACTGAATCCGAAAACAGGAGAAATCAACTGGAACACTGTTCCTTTAGAGAACGTAGAACAGGTGGAAGTGATTAAAGGAGCATCTTCCGTACTATATGGCTCATCAGCTTTGAATGGTATTATCAATATCCGTACCGCACGTCCGGGACTGACACCGAAAACACGATTCAGCGCCTATATCGGTGTATATGGTGATGCGGAAAACGACGAATACCAATGGAGCGACAAGAGTTTCTGGAAAGATGATAAATATTCTGTTAAACCGATCCTGCGCGGAAGTCTTCTTAGCGGTATACGGAATCCTATTTACGAAGGATTCGACCTCTCCCATTCCCGCCGTATCGGTAATTTCGATGTCAGCGGAGGAATCAATCTTTTCACTGATGAAGGATACCGCCAACAGGGATACAACAAACGTTTCCGTATGGGAGGGAGCCTCACTTATCATCAGCCCGATATGGGAATGAAACTGTTGAACTATGGTTTCAATGTCGATTTCCTTTCCAATCAATACGGCGACTTCTTCATCTGGCGTTCACCAACGGAAGTGTACAAACCGTCTCCTTTCACCAACATGGGACGTGAAGAGAATAATTTCCATATCGATCCGTTCATCAACTATGTGAATCCGGAAAACGGTACGTCACATAAGATTAAAGGACGTTTCTATTACAGCGCCGACAATATCGTACGCCCTACCCAAGGAACTTCCATCACTGATATTCTGGGAAATATGGGAACTGATGCCAAAACGATACAGAATATAGCCGGTGGCGATTACAGTTCACTCTATCCTGCATTGGTAGGTATCGGTTCCGGACTTGTCAACGGTAATCTGGAAGATGCCATGAACGGAGTGTTCACCTCATTAGGCAATATTTTCCCGAATGCGACGACTGCCGATTATTGCGATCTGATCTCCTGGGTAATGGACAACGGAGTGCCGAGTGACTTGGGAGGACTTGCGAACGGACAGTTACCGAGTGATCTGATTCCGTGGTTATCAAATGTTATCAATCCGTCACGAAACACTCCCAAAACACAGACTGATAAGAACTTCGATTACTATCTCGACTACCAGTTCAATAAGAAATGGGAAGGTGGTGCACAAATCACTACCGGAGTAACCCTGGAACACATCCGCTATGACTCCGCTGTAATGGATGAGGTATACAAAAGTGATAATGTAGCTGCTTTCCTTCAGTACGATCAGCGCTTTTGGGATCGTTTGAGTGTGTCTGCCGGTGTACGTGCCGAATATTATCGGGTGAATAATCATCACCGTGAAGCCGAAACCAAAATTTTCGGAACCAAGGTTCCGTTCCGTCCGGTCTTCCGTGCAGGGTTAAATTATCAGCTGGCTGATTACAGTTTTATCCGTGCCAGCTTCGGACAGGGTTACCGTAATCCGTCTATCAATGAAAAATACCTGCGCAAGGATATTGGTGGAGTTGGCGTCTATCCTAATCTGGACATCAAACCGGAGAAAGGATTTAATGCGGAATTAGGAATTAAGCAAGGATATAAGGTCGGCAATTTCCAGGGTTTTGTGGATGTTGCAGGATTCTATACACAGTATAAAGACATGGTTGAATTCCAGTTCGGACTGTTCAACAATGCCAATTACACAATGATTAATAGCATAGGCGATGCATTCCAGATGCTGACAGATGGCAAAGGTTTCGGCATCGGAGCCCAGTTCCACAATGTATCGAAAGCCCAGATTTACGGAGTAGAAATTTCAACGAACGGCGTGTATAATTTCAATAAGAATACGAAGTTGTTCTATAACTTAGGATATGTATACACGGAGCCACGCGATGCTGACTATCAGGAACGTAATGCAGTAGAAGGGCTTTATACCGATCCTCTTCAGATGAAAGAGAAATCGAACACAGGTAAGTATCTTAAATATCGCCCGAAGCACAGCTTTAAAGCTACAGTAGATTTCCAGTGGAAACGTATCAATGTCGGCGCCAATGTAGCATGGAAGAGCAAAATTCTGGCAGTTGACTATCTGATGTTGGACGAACGCGAGAAACAGCAGAAAGACCTGATGGATTATGTACGTGGCATCCTTTTCGGTTATTCAAAAGGAGAAACACTGGCTACTTACTGGAAAAAACATAATACAGACTATGCTACTGTCGACGTACGCTTCGGAGTAAAAGCCACAAAAGAAGTAGCTTTCCAGTTTATGGTGAACAACCTGTTGAATAAAGAATACAGCTACCGCCCAATGGCAGTTGCCGCCCCACGTACTTTCGTGCTGAAAATGGACGTCACTTTCTAACTAACTTTCAAGATTCACAATTACTTAAGAAACGGCTGCTCAATACAGCCGTTTTCTTTTTTCTCCTCATCTGTCATCATTTATCTATATATTGTGTATCTTTATCCCCCGAAAACAAGAAGAAATAACCGATAAAATGAAAAAACGAATCCTACTTATTGTCATCCTGTTTTGTACAGCCTTTGCACAGGCACAAGAAGTTTTTGTAACTGCTGATTTTGTAAGCAGTTATATCTGGCGTGGTATAGATAGCGGTAATGCAAGTGTGCAGCCTTCACTCGGCCTCAACTGGAAAGGACTAACTGTTTACGCATGGGGCTCTACCGAATTTCGCGAAAAGAACAATGAAATAGATTTATCACTAGAGTACGAATACAAAAACCTGACTCTTTACGCCAATAACTATTTTACCCAGACAGAAGAAGAACCTTTCAAATACTTCAATTACAGTTCGCACTCTACCGGACACACTTTCGAGGCAGGAGCCGGCTATATGCTTAGCGAAAAGTTCCCATTGTCAGTAAGCTGGTACACTACCTTTGCCGGAAACGATTACCGGGAAAACGGGAAACGTGCCTGGTCCAGTTACTGCGAGTTGAGTTACCCGTTCAGCGTGAAGGATGTAAATATGAATATCGAAGCTGGTTTCACTCCTTGGGAAAGTATGTACTCCGACAAATTCAATGTAGTCAATATCGGATTATCTGCAACAAAAGATATCAAAATAACGTCCAACTTCTCTTTACCCATCTTCGGAAAGCTAATAGCCAACCCTTATGAAGAGCAACTTTATTTTGTAGTTGGAATTACATTGTAGATGATTCTTACATTCAATTATTAACTAATAAACACCCCCATGAAAAAACACTTTCTTATCTTCGCAACAGGTCTCTTTCTACTAAGTGCCTGTAATTCGGTAAAAGCACCGGAAGCTATCTTACCCATTCCCGAAGCCAAACAGGTGGAATGGCAAAAAATGGAAACGTATGCTTTTGTACACTTCGGACTTAACACATTCAACGACCGCGAATGGGGATATGGAGACTCCGATCCTACAACATTCAACCCTACCCGTCTGGACTGTGAACAATGGGTACAGACATTTGTCAAATCCGGCATGAAAGGAGTGATCCTGACAGCGAAACATCACGATGGATTCTGCCTGTGGCCCACGCAACTGACAGAGTACTGTATCCGCAACACTCCGTACAAAGACGGAAAAGGAGATATTGTTCGCGAACTGTCCGATGCCTGCAAAAAGTATGGCATTAAATTCGCAGTCTATCTCTCTCCCTGGGACAGGCATCAGGCCAATTATGGTTCCCCCGAATATGTAGAATACTTCTATAAACAACTCAACGAATTGCTGACCAACTACGGTGATGTATTTGAAATCTGGTTTGATGGTGCCAACGGTGGAGACGGCTGGTATGGCGGAGCAAAAGACAGCCGTACGATCGACCGCAAAACTTATTATAACTATCCGCGAGCTTACAAGATGATTGATGAGTTACAGCCACAAGCTGTTATCTTCTCGGATGGAGGTCCGGGCTGTCGTTGGGTGGGCAACGAACACGGATTTGCCGGAGCCACCAACTGGTCTTTTCTCCGTGCCGGAGAAGTTTATCCGGGCTATCCCAAGTATCGTGAACTGCAATATGGTCATGCCGACGGTAACCAATGGGTAGCTGCCGAGTGTGATGTTTCCATCCGTCCGGGATGGTTTTATCATCCGGAAGAAGACGACCGTGTGAAAACAGTAGACGAACTGACCGATTTATATTACCGCAGCGTAGGACATAACGCAACGCTATTATTAAACTTCCCGGTAGACCGTGACGGATTGATTCATCCTACTGACTCTGCCAATGCCGTAAACTTCCACCAGAATATACAAAAACAACTGGCACACAATCTGCTGGCCGGACTCTCTCCCAAAGCATCGGACGAACGCGGAAGAACATTCTCCGCCAAAGCTGTGACCGACGGTGATTATGATACTTATTGGGCTACCAATGACGATGTCATTTCAGCCACTATCGAATTCGATTTACCTCAAGCAGAGAAGATCAACCGTATGATGTTGCAGGAATATATTCCTCTCGGACAACGTGTCAAATCATTCGTTGTAGAATATAACCAGGCAGGCGAATGGATCCCTGTAAAGCTCAATGAGGAGACTACCACTATCGGATATAAACGGCTCCTTCGTTTCGAAACAATCACTACGGATAAGATTCGTATCCGCTTCACAGATTCACGGGCTTGTCTCTGTATTAATAACATTGAAGGATATTATGCAGGAGAGACTTCGGATACATACACAGCAAAAGCTACAGAACTGAAAAGCTACCCGTTCACTCTTGTTGGAGTAGACGTGGAGGAAGCACAGAAAGGTATGGATAAGAACGACCAGACCACCTGTTTCATCAATGGAAATACACTATTGATTGACTTGGGAGAAGAACGCACGATTACCTCATTCCACTATCTCCCCGACCAAAGTGAATATAATAAAGGGTTGATCGCGGCTTATGAAATCTCTGTAGGCATGGACAGCAATGCGGTCAATCAGGTAGTAGCCAAAGATGAATTTTCCAATATAAAGAGCAATCCGATTTTGCAATCGGTTTACTTTACTCCGGTCAAGGCTCGCTATATTCAGTTGAAAGCAACACGGATGATACATGACGGTGAACCGATGGGGTTAGCTGAAATTGGGATAAAATAATAGATGATATGGTACAGAAAACAGGAATTATCGTGCAGAAGAAAAACTATACTCTCCGTACCTGGCAAACCGAAGATGCAGCATCATTAGCCAAATATCTCAATAACAAGAATATTTGGGATAACTGCCGTGACGGTCTCCCCTATCCTTATAGTCAGGAAGATGCTAAAGTTTTTCTCGCTATGATACAAGCAAAAGAAAATATTCATGATTTCTGCATTGAAGTAAATGGAGAAGCAGTCGGAAGTATCGGTTTTGTACCCGCTACGGATGTAGAACGTTTTAGTGCAGAAGCAGGCTACTGGATTGGAGAACCTTTCTGGAATCAGGGAATCGTAACTGATGCTTTGAAAGAAGCCATCAACTATTATTTCGAACACACTGATAAAGTACGTGTATTCGCAGTCGTATTTGAGCATAACTCCCCATCCATGCGTGTATTAGAGAAAGTGGGATTCACGAAAGTAGGAATTATGCAAAAAGCTATTTTCAAGAATGATAATTTCACGAACGCACATTATTACGAACTTATCAAATAATCCGGAATTCATCAACAGTCTGCCGGACAATCCGGCAGACTGCCCATAAACACCTTGCCAACCCTGAATGAAATCTATAAAAACCTTCCTCTTTTGCTCAAAAATCTTAAACCTGTGCATTTTTTACTCGGATTTCTTGTCAGAACCAAGTGTTTGAGTAAATTTGCAAGCTGATAGTTAACCGGATAGTTTAGATAGCAAGAGATTACTACTTGACTACTGGCTGCTAACTTGTAGAAATACTAATACTAAAATTTATAGCATGAGTTTGAAAATTGTTGTATTGGCAAAACAAGTTCCCGACACACGTAACGTCGGGAAAGATGCCATGAAAGCCGACGGGACAATTAACCGCGCGGCACTTCCCGCTATCTTCAACCCCGAAGACCTGAATGCCCTCGAGCAAGCTCTTCGACTGAAAGATGCTCATCCAGGCTCTACCGTAACTATCCTGACAATGGGACCGGGACGGGCAGCCGACATTATTCGTGAAGGACTTTTCCGTGGTGCAGATAACGGTTACTTGCTGACCGACCGTGCTTTCGCTGGTGCAGACACACTGGCTACGTCTTACGCACTGGCTACTGCCATCCGCAAAATCGGTGATTGCGACATTATTATCGGCGGTCGTCAGGCTATCGACGGTGATACGGCGCAAGTAGGTCCGCAGGTAGCAGAGAAACTGGGATTGACGCAGATCACATACGCAGAAGAAATTCTGGAAGTGGGCGATGGTAAAATCAAAGTGAAACGTCACATCGACGGTGGCGTAGAAACTGTAGAAGGTCCGCTGCCCATCGTGATTACCGTAAACGGTTCTGCAGCTCCCTGCCGTCCGCGCAATGCAAAATTGGTTCAAAAATACAAACATGCCAAGACTGTAACCGAAAAGCAGCAAGGCAACCTTGATTATACCGATTTGTATGACAAGCGTGATTATCTGAATCTGCCAGAATGGAGTGTAGCCGACGTAAACGGTGACCTTGCGCAATGCGGTCTGTCCGGTTCGCCGACCAAAGTGAAAGCCATCCAGAACATCGTGTTCCAGGCTAAAGAGAGCAAAACCATCAGCGGCAGCGACCGTGACGTGGAAGACCTGATTGTTGAACTATTAGCTAACCACACCATCGGATAATCATGAATAACTTATTTGTATATTGCGAAATAGAAGAAGGTAACGTTGCAGACGTTAGCCTCGAACTTCTGACCAAAGGTCGTTCGTTAGCCAACCAGTTGAACTGTCAGCTCGAAGCTGTAGTTGCCGGAAGCGGCCTCAAAGATATTGAAAAACAAATCCTTCCTTACGGAGTAGATAAACTTCACGTTTTCGACGGTGAAGGACTTTACCCTTATACATCACTTCCTCACACAGCTATTCTGGTGAACCTCTTCAAAGAAGAGCAACCGCAAATCTGTTTGATGGGTGCTACCGTTATCGGTCGTGACCTCGGTCCACGCGTTTCTTCTGCTCTGACCAGCGGATTGACTGCCGACTGTACTTCACTTGAAATCGGTGACCACGAAGACAAAAAAGAAGGTAAGACTTACAAGAACCTGTTGTACCAAATCCGTCCGGCATTCGGCGGTAACATCGTTGCTACGATTGTAAACCCGGAACACCGCCCGCAGATGGCAACCGTTCGCGAAGGTGTGATGAAGAAAGAAATCCTCTCTCCGACTTATCAGGGAGAAGTGATCCGTCACGACGTGAAAAAGTATGTAGCTGACACAGACTACGTAGTGAAAGTGATCGAACGCCACGTAGAAAAGGCCAAGAACAACCTGAAAGGTTCCCCGATTATCGTAGCCGGTGGTTACGGTGTAGGTTCGAAAGAAAACTTCGACCTGCTGTTCGACCTCGCTAAAGAACTTCACGCAGAAGTAGGTGCCAGCCGTGCAGCTGTTGACGCAGGTTTCGCAGACCATGATCGCCAGATCGGACAAACAGGTGTCACCGTTCGTCCGAAACTCTACATCGCTTGCGGTATCTCCGGACAAATTCAGCATATCGCCGGTATGCAGGAAAGTGGTATCATCATCTCCATCAACAACGATCCGGACGCTCCGATCAATACGATTGCCGATTACGTAATCAACGGAAGTATTGAAGAAGTTGTGCCGAAGATGATTAAGTATTATAAACAAAATAGCAAGTAAGGAAAGATGGCTAATTATTATACAGACATACCGGAACTCAAGTATCACTTGAACAATCCGATGATGAAACGTATTTGCGAACTCAAAGAACGCAATTACAGAGATAAAGATGAATTCGACTATGCTCCGCTGGACTTCGAAGATGCTGTAGACTCTTACGACAAAGTATTGGAGATTACCGGAGAAATCACAGGAGAAATCATTGCCGCTAACGCAGAAGGTGTAGACGAAGAAGGTCCTCACTGTGCCAACGGTCGCGTAGAATATGCTTCCGGAACCAAACAGAATCTGGATGCTATGGTGAAAGCCGGACTAAACGGCATGACCATGCCACGCAAATTCGGTGGTTTGAATTTCCCGATCACTCCGTACACCATGTGCGCGGAAATCGTGGCTGCCGCCGACGCCGGTTTCGGAAATATCTGGTCTTTGCAGGACTGTATCGAAACGCTGTACGAATTCGGTAATGCAGACCAACACAGCCGCTTCATCCCTCGTGTATGCCAAGGCGAAACAATGTCCATGGACTTGACAGAACCGGATGCAGGTTCCGACCTTCAATCTGTTATGCTGAAAGCTACTTACAGCGAAAAAGACGGATGCTGGTTGCTGAACGGCGTGAAACGTTTCATTACAAACGGTGACGCTGATATCCACCTCGTACTGGCACGTTCGGAAGAAGGAACAAGAGACGGTCGTGGCTTGTCTATGTTCATCTATGACAAACGCCAAGGGGGTGTAAATGTGCGCCGTATCGAAAATAAACTCGGTATCCATGGTTCCCCTACTTGCGAATTGGTATACAAGAATGCAAAAGCTGAACTTTGCGGTGACCGCAAACTCGGTTTGATTAAATATGTAATGGCTTTGATGAACGGTGCCCGTCTGGGTATTGCCGCACAGTCCGTAGGATTGAGTCAGGCAGCTTACAATGAAGGATTGGCTTATGCCAAAGACCGTAAGCAGTTCGGCAAAGCGATCATCGAGTTCCCGGCAGTATATGACATGCTGGCTATCATGAAAGGTAAATTGGACGCCGGACGTGCTTTGCTGTATCAAACAGCCCGCTATGTAGACATCTACAAAGCTCTGGATGACATCACCCGCGAACGCAAACTGACTCCGGAAGAACGTCAGGAACAGAAGAAATACGCCAAACTGGCAGACAGCTTTACTCCGCTGGCCAAGGGGATGAACTCTGAATATGCTAACCAGAACGCTTACGACTGCATCCAGATTCACGGTGGTTCAGGATTCATGATGGAATATGCTTGCCAACGCATCTATCGCGACGCGCGTATCACCAGCATCTACGAAGGAACTACCCAGTTGCAGACTGTAGCCGCTATCCGTTATGTGACCAATGGTTCTTATATCGCTACTATCCGCGAGTTTGAGGCCATTCCTTGTTCACCGGAAATGGAACCGCTGATGTCTCGCCTGAAGAAGATGGCTGACAAATTTGAAGCAAGCACCAACGCTGTAAAAGAAGCACAAGATCAGGAATTACTTGACTTCACTGCCCGCAAATTGATGGAAATGGCTGCTGACATTATCATGTGTCACCTGTTGATTCAAGATGCCAGCAAAGCTTCCGAACTGTTCTCCAAATCTGCACACGTATATTTGAACTATGCAGAAGCGGAAGTGGAAAAGCACGCAAACTTCATCGAAAACTTCGACAAAGAAGATTTGGCTTTCTACAAAAAGTAACAAATAATCGACTAAATCTCATAAAAGCATCCTTTCTTACGAAATGGATGCTTTTTTTATTTGTCATATTCTATTATTTTCCATTATTATTCTATACATTTGTCAGTGAGATAAGTTATTTTTTAATTGATGACTCTAGATAAAGATAGAAATATGGCACTCAAACCTTCATATAATGACAAACTACATCTGCCTGGTTTATCCAACACGGAAATCCTTATATTGGCTCTCGAAGCTTCTCAAAAACTTGAGTGGAATATCAGAGAAGTGACTCCGGAAGGAGTCCGGTTTGAAGTCCCGTTCAATATGTACTCTCACGGAGAGGTAATAACCTTTACTATAGAAAAGGAAAGTGACGGAGAAGTATCCGTTCGCAGCCAGTCTTCTTCCGTACAATTTGTTGATTATGGAAAGAACAGAAAAAATATACAGAAATTACGGGAGGCGATGGAAGAAATAAGGACTTCACTCACTCTGGAAGAGCTAAGCCGGAGAGCAGAAGATTTCGAAGAAGAGTTCAACCGACCGCTCACGGAAGAAGAAAAAGCTTATATAGAAGAAGAAAAGAAAAAAAACTCCTTCCTGTCTTTCTTCATTCCCCGCAAAGGATTCATAGCGACCCCCATCCTGATAGACATCAACATTCTTGTATTCATTGTGATGATTGCTTCCGGAGTGGGTATTATGTCCCCTTCCACTCTGTCACTACTGAAATGGGGAGCCGACTTCGGACCGCTAACTCTCACTGGTGACTGGTGGCGCACAGTGACTTGCAACTTCATACATATCGGAGCTTTCCATCTCCTGATGAACATGTATGCTTTCATGTATGTAGGACTTCTGTTGGAAGAACTGATAGGAGGACGCCGTATGTTCGTTTCATACCTGCTAACCGGATTATGTTCGGCTGCATTCAGCCTGTATATGCACGGTGAGACAATCAGCGCCGGAGCTTCCGGATCTATCTTCGGACTTTACGGTATATTCCTTGCGTTCCTCCTCTTTCATCGCATCGCCAAAGAACAACGAAAGGCATTGTTAACCAGCATCCTCATTTTTGTGGGGTATAATCTAGTTTACGGGATGAAAGCCGGCATTGATAATGCCGCCCATATTGGCGGGTTGTTAAGCGGGTTTGTTCTGGGAATTATATACGTGGTCGGCTACAAGTTCGAGAAACCCGATGCACAGCGGACTGTCTCCATCATCGGGGAGCTTGGTATATTCTGTATATTCCTGTTCAGCTTCATGATTCTGTGCAAAAACGTTCCTCCTCTTTACCCGGAGATACGTAATGAATGGGAAAGCGGTATTGTGGAAGCCTATCTGAATGGCGAACTGGAAGAAGAAAACGAGAACAGTAATCATTCCACTGTGAATGCTACGGACAATCTTTCCAGCAGGAAAGTTCCGGCATATACGCCTGTCGGCAATGACGATACGTGGCTGTCTTATTATGATGCAGCCACCAAATTCAGTTGCCAGTATCCTACCAACTGGACAAAAATAGCAGGAGCAAAAGGAATAATTGACGGTGCGGAACCTCCATTACTCATGCTGGTCAACGGAGGGAATCAATTAACGATTACCGCCCTCACCTACGACACGCAGAAGGAGTTTGAACACATGAAAGAGTTATCACTCACTCTCCCGAGAAATGCACAAGGGGAACCGTCAGAAGATTACCAACTAAGCAATGTCAACATCAACGGACTCCCTATGACAAAGATCACGAATCCCCTGCACATCGGGGCTCCTGATGAACCGGGAGAGGATGTAAAACAAATAGTGTTGCATTATTTTCAAGAGAGCAAGAAACGATCTTTTGCCATTGTCATGCTTGTCTATGACGAAGAAGCTGAAACCGATCTGAATGCCATTACATCAAGTATTCAGATCACCCAATAAAGAGAATATGAGAGTATATATCCAAGTCAAACAGTTAGGAAAACGAAAGTGCAGTATC
The DNA here is from genome assembly GCF_002632415.2 of Bacteroides celer. NCBI lineage: Bacteria > Pseudomonadati > Bacteroidota > Bacteroidia > Bacteroidales > Bacteroidaceae > Bacteroides > Bacteroides celer. The sequence goes on from NZ_CP178209.1 coordinate 4,379,285, forward strand.
GAAAAGATTCCTATCGATTTTCCTGTTCCGCCTGTCAATGTACAGGGGTTGATCGAAGCCATCGTCAGTTGGCAAGTCTGCGAATACAATGAACGCTTGCAACAGAGCGAAGTGCTGAAATACCTCACACAGGAAGAAGTGGAAAATAAAACAGCTTCCGGCAAAGTAGGGTTTGCAGTAAATTATAACGGCAAACCAGCTGTAGAAGTCGAAGCGATCACCAATGCCCTGCAATCCTACGAGGACGGGATTTTTCGTATCTTCATGGATGATGCGGAAGCCGGGGACTTATCCTCTCCCATCCAACTTAAAGAAGAATCGACCCTGACCTTCATCCGGCTCGCCATGCTGTCGGGAAGATTGTGGTAATCATTATCCTATAAAACACATTGAAAACGAAAAGAATCATGAGACTGATTTATAATGACGCATTAAATAAACGGATTGCTCCATACCTTGAAAGGTTAACAAAAAAGAGAACCAGTTTAGACAAAGAGACAATGACACTGTTGGATGTATTCATGCAATACTTCAACATGGATACCCGATATGGTGCATACAGCGATAAATTAGAGCCTTGCATCATCTATATTATCCAAGAAGAGAAGATTAAAAGCGTTGCCAATCTTTTTGACGGTAAGTTGAACAAGCTACTCCGCTATCTATTGGGAGACGAGTACGCCCACCTGTTCCACACCTATCTGGAGCTCAAAGCACGGTGTCCGTACACTCACGGATACTCGCGCCGGTCGCAACGGTCGGCAAATCCTCTTCTGCATATCGGCCACGTTATAGATGCATTGACCCAGTTTCTGAAACTGCGCGCCACCGGATTTACGGATCAAGCCGTACTGAACGGAGGAAACACTCCGGAAGAAATAGAAGCATACAAGGATTCGATGAACTGCCAGAACTGGATGGCCGCCCAAATAGCAGAAGGCAACCAGACTGTCATTAAGCATCTCAACAGCGTGCTAACCAGCGAAAATAACGCCAACCGCCTCAATCAGGGACATTTTCAGGCTATTGCAATGAGCGGATACCGCCCCTTACTGGAACTGGAAGGAAAGTTACTTCTGGCAGCCAAATTACAGGAAGGGCTCCGTCAAGCTATCGTGGAAACGATGGACGAAGGATGTCCCGAAAGTTATCTCCATCTTTTCTCGGTCATCTGCGACAACGGTCTGGAACGATTTGCTTCCGTGAAACGCGGTATTGCAGTCAGTACGGGGATTGGAGAACAAGACAGCAGCGAACGTATCACCAATAAATATGTAGAACTGATCCATCGTTTTCTGAACGACCGGAAACAGGCACACGCTGCTCTTCAAAGCAAAGATACAGTCGAACTCTATCTGGCTTTATGGAGCATCGGATTCTATAATACGGAAGAGATTCAGACGCTTGTGCCGGAAATTATCAAGAAAGGTGCTAAATATCAGGTACAGACGTTACTTTATTTCTTGCGCTGTACACAATATTCCGGCATGAACCACCGAATCAGCAAAAATGCCTTCGAAAGATGGCATAAGGAACCGTCGGTGGTAGCGGCTATCTTACCGTTGTATCTGTCCGGTCTCTATCTTAGCCGGTATGGAGGGCACAAAGACGCCCCGTCACTCCACGACTATTTTGATAGCAAAGAAGAGGCGGTCCGCCATTATGAATATCTGAAGCAAATCTATCAGTCCATCTCTGCCAAAGAGATTTATTCTCCTTATGTATTCCCTTGGGAAAGCACAGAACTCACCCGTTCGGAAATCGTTCTCAAAATGGCATATATCACCTGGATGACTAATAATTCTGCATTGAAAGACGATCTTTGCAGCTATCTGCCCTCTCTGGATACTTATATGCGGGCAGGCTATATCGGTGTTGTATTAGCTCCACCGACCAGTCCGCTACAGGAAGAATATGTACTGCAATCACTGGGAGACCGTTCGCAAGATGTGCGTGAAGAAGCATATAAAGCATTGTCCGAGATGACCTTATCGCCCGAACAAAACCAGAAAGTAGAAGAGTTACTGCGCTTCAAATACAGCGAAATGCGTATCCATGCTATCAACCTGCTGATGAAACAGCCCAAAGAACAGCTAGCCGACAGCATCCGCCGCTTGCTAACAGACAAGGTTGCCGAACGCCGCCTGGCAGGATTGGACATGATGAAGACCATACACAATGTAGAATTCCTGCAAGATATCTATCAGGAATTGATCCCGACAGTTAAAGAGATTCAGAAGCCGAACCCGAAAGAAAAAGTATTGATAGAATCTCTGATTGGCGATGGAACAGAAGAGAGCGTCACACAACATTATACCAAAGATAACGGTTTCGGTCTGTACGATCCGTCTCTTGAAGTCAGTCTGCCGGAAATTACCCAGGACAAAGGATTTAACGTTAAAAAAGCATTCGAATTCATCTGCTTTGGAAGGGCCAAACTCGTTTTCAAAAAACTAAGCAAATACATCGAAACCTACAAGAATGAAGAATTCAAAAATGGTTACGGAGAAGCACGTCTGGTAGGTAACAGTGTCCTTATAAACTGGAGCAACTACGGAGGATTGAGCGGACTCGGATTCCCGGAATTGTGGAAAGCCTTCTACGAAGAAGAAATAGGAAGCTACGACAAATTGCTGATGATGAGTTTCATGCTTGCATCGACAGGTACCGCTAAAGACGAAGACGACTCCGACGAGGAAGATGAAGAAGACATCAAGGCAGACCAGAAATCAAGTAATACTTTTGAGCCGCTTGTCAACCGGATGTATGCCGGCATCACTTACCGCGGATTGCAGAAAGACCTCCGCAAGATGCCGTACTATGAACAGATGAGTGACATCATCGAAGCACTGGCATACGAATACAAAGATGAAGCCGTCTATCAACGACTGGCCGTCAATATGCTGCTCCAACTATTGCCTTTGCTAAATACCAAAAACATCTTCCGCCAATACACCAGTAAGCATGCATGGCTTCGGGACAAACTGGAATACGGAGAAAAACAGGTCGTTTATCCGATACATAACAACAAATTCGTGAACTTCTGGCTCGAAATGCCTCAAAAGCCCATGAATGATGATCTATTTATCCGTTACTTCACAGTGCGCTATCAGCTTTATAAGCTCACCAACTACATGGAGCACACCCCCGAACTAGAGGAAACAGACTCTTATCTTCATGCCACAGACTTCGCCCGTGCCTGGATGCTGGGAATCATCCCGACAGAGGAAGTATACCGTGAAATGATGGGACGCATCAGCTCTCCCAGCCAGATCAAAGCAATCACCATGGTATTGAACGACAACGTTCGTTTCAACAAGGAAAAAGAAAGATACGCCGATATCAAAAACATCGACTTCTCCCTCTTCCGTTCCCTCGCCCAAAAGGTGGTAGACCGGATTCTTGAAATTGAATTAAAACGTGGAGACTCCGAGACACAAGTCACCTCCCTTGCAGAAGAACTAAGCTACGTCTATGGAGCTGAAACATTTATCCGTATTCTGCAAGCATTTGGCAAAGATACTTTCATACGTGACAGTTACAACTGGGGCAGCACCAAACGGGGTGTATTGAGCAGTCTGCTCCATGCTTGTCATCCCCTGCCTACGGACACCAGCGAGAATCTGAAGAAACTGGCGAAACAAGCCGAAATCAGCGACGAGCGACTGGTAGAAGCCGCCATGTTCGCCCCACAATGGATTGAACTGACTGAAAAGGCAATAGGCTGGAAAGGACTGACAAGTGCAGCCTATTATTTCCACGCCCACACCAATGAAACGTGTGACGACAAGAAGAAAGCGATTATCGCCCGCTACACCCCCATCGACGTAGATGACCTGCGGGAAGGTGCTTTTGACATCGACTGGTTCAAAGATGCATTTAAGACAATTGGCAAGCAACGCTTCGAAGTGGTCTACAATGCCGCCAAATATATTTCATGCAGCAACAGCCATACCCGTGCCCGTAAGTTTGCCGATGCTACCAACGGTGCAGTGAAGGCGGCAGATATAAAGAAAGAAATAATAGCCAAGCGCAACAAAGACTTATTGATGAGCTACGGCCTCATCCCATTGGGACGGAAGCCGGATAAAGAACTGCTGGATCGTTATCAATACCTGCAAAAGTTCCTGAAAGAGAGCAAGGAATTCGGTGCTCAAAGACAGGAAAGCGAAAAGAAAGCGGTAAACATCGCTCTGCAAAACCTGGCACGCAACTCCGGTTACGGAGACGTTACCCGCCTGACCTGGAGCATGGAAACCGAACTGATTAAAGAACTTCTTCCCTACCTGTCCCCCAAAGAGATAGACGGCGTAGAAGTGTATGTACAAATCAACGAGGAAGGTAAATCGGAGATTAAGCAAATCAAAGACGGCAAAGAGCTCAACAGCATGCCTGCCAAGCTGAAAAAGCATCCGTATATAGAAGAACTGAAAGCAGTACACAAAAAGCTGAAAGACCAGTACACCCGTTCGCGCATCATGCTGGAACAGGCGATGGAAGACTGCACCCATTTTGAAGAAAACGAATTGCGCAAGCTGATGCAGAATCCTGTTATCTGGCCATTACTGAAACATCTCGTCTTCATCTGCAACGGACAGACGGGCTTCTACACCGATGGATTGCTGATTACAGTGAATGCCGTTTGCCTCCCGTTAAAACCGAAAGACGAGTTACGCATCGCGCACCCCACAGACCTGTATACAAGCGGAGACTGGCATGCTTATCAAAAATTCCTGTTCGATAAATCAATCCGCCAACCTTTCAAACAGGTATTCCGCGAACTTTACGTTCCGACTCCGGAAGAAATAGAAGCCACTCAATCCCGCCGCTATGCCGGCAACCAGATCCAACCGCAGAAAACGGTTGCCGTACTGAAAGGCCGTCGCTGGGTAGCCGACTATGAAGACGGTCTCCAAAAGATCTATTACAAAGAGAACATCATCGCCACCATCTATGCGATGGCAGACTGGTTCTCTCCTGCCGACATCGAAGCTCCGACATTAGAATATGTCTGCTTCCACAACCGCAAGGACTACAAGCTGATGAAAATCTCGGAGATTCCTCCTGTCATCTTCTCGGAAGTGATGAGGGACGTAGACTTGGCAGTAAGTGTAGCTCATGCCGGAAGCGTCGATCCGGAAACCAGCCACTCTACCATCGAGATGCGCAGCGTGCTGGTGGAACTGACAATGCCGTTGTTCCATTTCAAGAACGTGACGATAAAAGGAAGTTTCGCTCACATTGAAGGCAAACTGGGTAAGTATAATATCCATCTGGGCAGCGGTGTGATCCATCAGGAAGGTGGTGCACAGATAGCCGTTCTTCCGGTACATTCGCAAAATCGCGGACGCCTGTTCCTGCCTTTCGTAGATGAAGATCCGAAGACTGCCGAGATACTGACTAAGATTATCTTCTTTGCAGAAGACGATAAGATAAAAGATCCGAGCATCCTGAACCAAATCAAATAGTAAAGAGATGGCAGAAAATTTAATCATCCACACAGGAAGCAAGGAAGAAAAGTATCGGGAGTTACTTCCGCAACTGCATGCTTTGGTAAGTACGGAAGCAGATCTCATTGCCAATCTTGCCAACATGGCAGCAGCCTTAAAGCAGACTTTCGGTTTCTTCTGGGTAGGCTTTTACCTTGTGAAAGAGGAAGAACTCGTACTGGGTCCGTTTCAAGGCCCCATTGCCTGCACTCGCATCCGCTTTGGCAGAGGAGTTTGCGGAACCGCTTGGAAAGAAGCCCGTACACTGATTGTTCCTGATGTAGAGCAGTTTCCTGGACACATAGCCTGTAGTTCGGACTCGAAATCGGAAATAGTAGTACCGATCCTCAAGCAGGGGAAAGTTGTCGGGGTGCTGGATATCGACAGTGATACATTGGATAGCTTCGACACTATCGACGCACGCTATCTGGAAGAGATTTGCACGTATATTGTATTATAAAATAACGGCATAAACATCCTGAAAAAACGGAGGCTCTGATTGAATGAATCAGAGCCTCCGTTTACTATAAATAGAGCCTCTGTTCGAATCAAACAGAGGCTCTATTTTTTTACCAGTCCATATCTTCTATTTCCCGTTCCCGGTACAGCAAAAGTTGTTTGCGAAGCGAACGCATTTCGTGCCTCATATCTTCCATCCTTTCCAGCAAATGATGAATGGCATCGATACCTTCCATGTTGATGGATAAGTCATAGTACATTCTGCTATAACGTTCCACGTTCGGGAGTTCCGACAAAAGCAGATAATGTTCACCGCCTTCGGTATGCACGTTAATCAAACCGCCCTCTTCCAACATTTCGATGAATGAAGGCTCAATATGACATTTGTGACAGTATTCACTGATAATTATTAATTCAGTCTGCATAGTACTCATTCATTTTAGTTCATACTCTGTAATTGACGGAACAACTCTTTCTGTTTGTCGGTCAAGTTCGTAGGAATCTTGACAGAATAGGTCACAATCAAGTCACCGAATTGTCCTTCCTTCTTATAAACCGGGAATCCTTTACCTTTCAGACGGACTTTCGTACCGTTCTGCGTTTCCGGTTTTATCTTCAGTTTCACTTTACCGTCCAGCGTGTCGACAACTTTCTCGCCTCCCAATACGGCAGAGTAAAGATCTACCTCCACATCTACGTACAGATCGTCGCCCAGGCGTTTGAACACCGGGTCTTCGGCTATAACGAACGTAATGTACAAGTCGCCCGCAGGTCCTCCGTTGACACCTTCGGCTCCGTAGCCTTTCAGTTTAATAACCTGTCCGTCGGCTACACCGGCAGGGATAGTGATACGTACCTGTTTACCATTTACAGTCAATATCTGCTTATGCGTTTGAGCAGCATCACGAAGGGAAAGATGAAGTTCGGCATTAAAGTCCTGTCCGCGGAATCCCGCAGAACCTTGTCCTCTTCCTCCCCGATGTCCGAACATTGATTCGAAGAAATCGGAAAATCCACTAGCGTTGCCACCGGAAAATCCTTCTCCATCGGAACTATACCAATAGGTTCCGTTACCGTCGGAGAAACCCTGACCCGCACCGCCGAATCCGCCGAAACCTCCTGCACCGCCAAAGCCTCCGGCTTGTTGCTGTGCACGTTTCTGCGCTTCGAATTCATCGGCATGCTTCCAATGTTCTCCGTACTCATCATACTTTTTACGTTTCTCGGGGTCACTCAGTACTTCATTGGCTTCGTTGATTTCCTGAAATTTATCCTTTGCACTAGGGTCATTAGGATTCAAATCAGGGTGATATTTCCGGGCCAACTTACGAAAAGCCTTTTTGATATCATCCTGAGAAGCACTTTTGTCTACTCCAAGAATCTTGTAATAATCTATATAGGCCATGTTTTATGAATTTAATCGTTCATACATCATACGGCAAATAACACGCCAATCCCATTTTTGGATGCAAAAATTAACAAGGATTAATACCTAATACTTAATACTTGATATTCCTCTTTTCCAGCATCTGGAAGTCTTGCTTCTTCATGCCCAAATCATCCAACGGACGGGGATCATTGTGATCGTTCAGATAAACCCTCGGTTTCAGGACGTAGTACGAAGCCGTCACAGCCTGAGAATCATCCCGGTAAGGAGTTTCTATTCCGCCTAAAGACAGCATGGTCGGGAAGAAAGAGCTGCTGGAAGAAACATTCTTATCCTTATTTTCAATAGCGGTATTCCAACGTTCGGGATACGTTTCGCGGTAGTCATCGGACATCCAAATCAGGAATGGCACATGAAGCTGATAATAAGAAGGTACGGGAGAAGCGTGGAGGAACAGATGACGGGAATCGTCGAAAATGTCCTCTCCATGATCGGAAGTGTAGAGCATGGCGGCATCTACCTGCTGTTTTTCCAACATACGGATAAGTCGTGACAGAAAATCATCCGTGTAACGAATAGAGTTGTCATAGGCATTCACCAGGTTATCCCGGTATTTTCTCTCTGCTTCCATCGGATAATCGGGCGTAAAGAAAGCATCTTCCGACGGGTAACGTTCGCGATAGTTAAAGTGGGAACCGTAGGTGTGAAGTACGATGAATTGTTTCGTTGCACCTTTCGCCAGTTCCTCCTCCACCAATTTCAGAAGTTCGTCGTCAGAAGGATTATAGGTAGAACTGACCGAATCTTCTTTTATAAAATCATACGTATCGGCTTCCATTCCGAAGAAGTCGATAAATGAATGGTTGTAACGTTGGTTGGAGAAAAAAGCCGTCCGGAATCCTGCCTCTTTGAAAGCGGTGATGATTCCTTTTTGATGGTAGATAGAGTCGTAGTTGCAGGCAGTAGCACCCGACATCAGCATGGGGACACTTTTATGTGTCGTATTCGACTCTGTCAACACTTTTGGGAAAGCAATCAGACCCGTTTGCCGGGATAAGAGCGGGTTCGTTTCACGTTCGTAACCATACAATTGCCAGTTTAGGGCACGAGAGGTTTCTCCTATGACCATTACATATACTTCCCGTTTTCCCTCCGGATGAGTAGGCCGGGCATGGAAAGTAAAGTCTTTGGATGTACGGTGGTAATCCTGTGTCAGAGCTGTTCTTTGAAAGGCAAGACCTACGTTGTAGCATACGTTTAGCGGGTATAAATCAGATTTCAACTCATATCCCGAATCCTGCACATAGGCTCCGACAAGACTAAGGAGGGAGATTCCAAAGACCAGGAAGGCTCTCTTCCGTTCCCTGCGAATGAACTCTACCGTAAGTTTCCGTTTACGTATAATTGAAATCGTCCCTAATATCAGGGCAGGTACATAGAGTATGATTACAGCAATAATGGCAGGTGTGAGATTATCGAGCAGTTCCAATGCCTCACTCGAATTGGTGGTGACCAGATTCAGAAACATATCGACAGCGATAATGGACTGGCCGAATAAATAAAGCAACACGATCTGAAAGGCTCCGAAGAACAGGAACAGGAATAAAATCCACAGCATCTTGCCGCAATTCCTCGACAAAGTCATCAACAGGTAATAGCAACCGAAAGGTAACAACACATTGGCGACTTTTGCCATAAATGGTAAAGGTTCTGTAAAACAGAGTACCATATTAGGTACTATCAAGATAAACAGGAACAGATAAAACAGATGTTCCTGATTTTCCAACCAATTCTTTATATTTTTAAAAAGCTTCATTGATGTTAAAAATAAATCCGGTCTGGTGTTTGCCAAACCCTAAATCCAAACGTACATTTACTCTCTTCTTAAATTCCCAACGATACCCGAAGCCATAATTAGGCAGAATGTGTTTCGGGGTGAACTCGGAAAGTCGTGGAAAAATCGTTCCCGCTCCTACCCATACAGCTACTCCATTCCGTTTCCAGACGTGTTGCCGGAGTTCTATTTGCGCGTCCATTGCTCCCTTGTCCCGATAGCGTCCTTCGTAATATCCGCGCATGGAGTAAGAACTTCCCAATGTTGCCATCAATCCCCAAGGGGTATCGCCATAGGTAAGCAATGTGTGGAATTGCCCTGCCAGCACTCCACCTTTCCATACCGGCTGATAATAACTGGTAGTCAGTTCTGTACTGCTAAACGCATATTTATTGCCGAGAAAAGCCGGACTGAACCGCTGGTCTATCCGCAAATAATAGCCATGATATGCATTTGTCAGGAAATCACGTGAATCGTAAAGGAGGGAAAGTCCCAGGCTGGTATTAGTGGTTCGCGCGGCCATTCCTTCCCATAGTTCCGGTTTCTCAAAGTTCCGTCCGTCGATATAATCGAATACGGCCATCGGGCCGATGTAGAAGTTCTTTGCCAGCCGAAACATAAAATCGACTTTCACCTGTGCCTGAAAACGTTTATAATCGCTTTCGTTATCAGAGTTCGCTCCATTGTCATATCCCCGTCCCCAATACAGACTGGGAAAAGAATAGAAATAGAGATTGTAATTCAAGCGGTATTTATCTTTTGGAAACAGATGATTTCCGCGGACTCCCAACAGATAGAAGCCGACAGTCGACACATCTCCGTAAAGAGAGACATTGGAGGGAGGAAGAAGCGTATCAATCCGATCGGTTCGATATAGTCCGGCTGCCACCAGTCCGAGTCCGAACTTGGTGTCACTGGAATAATGTGGGCCGCCTATCACACTGAAATCAAACTTTTTATTCTTTTTTTCCTTATTGGCGTCATTGAAGTAATCAAGAAACTTTTTAAAGAAACTGCGCTTTGCCGGAATGGAATCTTCCATGGTTGCAGATATAGAATCCTCCGGCAGTTCAATTTTAGTAGAATGCAGCTGTGCGCCCAACGGGGTTTGTGTCAACAACAAAAGCGCGAATATGATTAGCCTGTTCTGTCTAGTATTCATAATCATAAGAAGTAGAAAACTTTGCGGACAAAGTTAGTTTCAAACTTCCTATAAAAACAGATATTCAGGCGCTTTTGTTGTTCCGGATTTCCTTTTTAACGTTTTAAAAGTCTTATAAACTCGTCTACATCCTCCTCTGTGGTATCAAAAGAAGTCACCAGACGGATTTCATTCTTCTCTTCGTCCCAAAAATAAAAGAAGTAAGACTCTAGCATCCGGTCGATAACCGGGCGGGGCATGGTGAGGAATAACTGGTTACTTTCGGCTTTTTGAGTGAAAGTTACTTCGGGCAGTTTCTTCAATTCAGTGTAAAGTTTGGCAGCCATTGCATTGGCATGGTTGGCATTCTTCAGCCAGAGGTTATCTGTGAGGTATGCCGTAAACTGGCAAGAGAGGTAACGCATCTTCGAAGCGAGCTGGGCGGATTGCTTACGGATGAAGCGGGCTTCCGGTTGCAGGTCTTTATTAAATACAATCACGCACTCTCCCATCATCAGTCCGTTCTTCGTTCCGCCAAAACTAAGAATATCGACTCCGCAGTCTACTGTCAGTTCCTTTAAGGAAAGATTCAAAGCGGCACAGGCATTGGCTATTCTGGCTCCGTCCATGTGTACATACATACCATTCAGATGGGCAAAGTCAGTCAGACGTTTTAACTCTTCGGGAGTATAGATGGTGCCAAGTTCGGTACATTGGGAAATATAGAGAGCTCTGGGTTGCGAATGGTGCTGATCGCCGAAACCATGCAGATAGGGTTGCATCAATTCCGGGGTAAGTTTACCGTCAGGAGTGGCAATCGGGCGAATCTGACAACCTGTCATTTTCACAGGAGAGCCGCATTCATCTACATAGATATGAGCCGTTTCCGCACAAAAGATGGAATGATACGGACGGGTCATCAGCTGCAATGCTACCACGTTGCTACCCGTTCCGTTAAATACAAACAAGGGGACACAGTTGGGCGTAAAGGTTTCCTTTATCTTCGCTACGGCTTCTTCTGTCCATTTATCATCGCCATATCCTAAAGAATGGTCTATATTAGCCCGGTTCAATGCTTCCATTACCAACGGATGCACACCGGAATTATTGTCGGAGGCAAAACTTCTCATTGTTTCTTACATTTTAATTCGTGATGCAAAGTAACAGAATTATTTCCGGAAATCCATTGAAAGGAAGATACATAAAGCAGAAAAAGGATAAAAAACGAGAATCTCCGAAGTGCTGACTATGCTGTCATTCCTCCGGAGATTCTTCTGTTCTCGTTAAAGCGTCAAACTCTTTCAGCCAATATAAACATTCACACAGAGATATACATAAAGCTCTTCATCGCACTGATCGAACTCTATTTTGCTCTCTCTTGACAACCACCCCAAAGCGGCACCCAGCTCTTTATCTTTCAGCCCGGATTTTCTCTTCAAAAGTCCATAGCTCCACTTCTCATTATTACTAAGCAGTTGCCAAACCTTACCGGCATTCACACCGATTTCATTTCTGTTCATTTTTCTAGAGTAATTAAGAGGTTTAATACATTAGGTTAAGATTTCGCCTATAAAGATAACAAAAGGATATTGCAATTGTTTATACATCTTTACTAAAAAGTTGTTACAGAATTAATTTTAACATAAAAGTGGTGATGTGTCCCGACACAAAGGCGTTATTAGCATATGTTAAATCAGAACTTTTCTTTGCAGCCATCTGTTATTACATAAAAATCAATCCTAAACCAATTACAGCTATGGCAAAAAAAATAGCAGAACAGTTGATAGATACTCTGGTAAAATCCGGAGTTGAACGCATCTACGCCGTAACAGGCGACAGTCTGAATGAAGTAAACGAAGCAGTCAGAAAAAACGATCAAATAAAATGGATACATGTGCGCCACGAAGAAACAGGGGCGTATGCCGCTGCGGCAGAAGCACAACTGACCGGTCGCCCGGGATGCTGCGCGGGAAGTAGCGGGCCGGGACATGTTCATCTGATTAACGGCTTGTATGACGCACACCGATCCGGCGCACCGGTAATCGCCATCGCCTCTACAATTCCTACCGGAGAGTTTGGTACGGAATATTTTCAGGAGACGAATACCATCAAACTTTTTAACGATTGCAGTTATTATAATGAAGTAGCCACTACTCCCACACAATTTCCACGTATGCTCCAGTCGGCCATACAAACGGCTGTCACCCGCAAAGGGGTGTCCGTTATCGGGCTTCCGGGTGACTTGGCAAAGGCTTCTGCCGTTACCGTCGACTCGTCGGTTATCAACTATCCTGCCCCACCGGAAGTTTGTCCGTCGGAAGAAGATCTGGCTCAATTAGCTGACATGTTAAACAAACATACACGTATCACTCTTTTCTGCGGCATCGGTTGCCGGGGAGCTCACGAGGAAGTGATCGCGCTTTCCGAGAAGCTGAATGCTCCGGTGGTATATACTTTCAAAGGAAAGATGGAGGTGCAATATGAAAATCCGTATGAAGTGGGTATGACCGGATTGTTGGGAATGCCGTCAGGCTATTACAGTATGCATGAAGCCGAAGTGCTTCTCATGCTCGGCACAGACTTTCCTTATTCCGCTTTCCTGCCGGATGACATCAAGATAGCACAGATTGATATAAAGCCCGAACGTCTGGGACGTCGTGCAAAGGTGGATATCGGACTTTGCGGTGATGTTAAACTGAGCATCCAAAGTCTATTGCGTATGCTGAATCCGAAGACAGATGATTCGTTCCTGTTGAAACAACTCAAAAGATATGAAGGCGTAAAGAAGGATCTGGCTGCTTACACGGAAGATAAAGGCGACGTAAATAAGATTCATCCCGAATATGTGATGTCCGAAATAGACAAACTAAGTTCGGACGATGCTGTGTTCACAGTAGATACGGGAATGACTTGTGTGTGGGGAGCACGTTATCTGCAAGCGACAGGCAAACGCCACATGCTGGGTTCTTTCAATCATGGTTCTATGGCAAATGCTTTGCCGCAAGCCATCGGTGCCGCACTAGCTTATCCGGATCGCCAGGTAGTGGCGCTTTGCGGAGATGGTGGCTTGTCTATGACTTTAGGAGACTTGGAAACCGTTGTACAATATAAGTTACCAATTAAAATTATCGTATTCAACAACCGTTCATTGGGAATGGTGAAGTTGGAAATGGAAGTGGACGGATTGCCGGACTGGCAGACAAATATGTTGAATCCAGACTTTGCTCAAGTGGCCGAAGCAATGGGAATGACCGGATTTAATGTCAGTGATCCGGAAGAAGTGTTGACTACCTTACTGAATGCATTTGAGTTGGACGGTCCGGTACTTGTTAATATCATGACTGATCCGAACGCACTAGCCATGCCTCCCAAAATTGAATTCGGTCAAATGGTGGGCTTTGCACAATCAATGTATAAGTTGTTAATCAACGGTCGTTCACAAGAAGTAATTGATACGATCAATTCTAACTTTAAGCATATACGGGAGGTATTTTAAGTTATTCTATTTTGAATATTTTCATAACCTCTCTCAAGGTATGACCTACTATTATTGTCAATTTCAATAAGGTAAGTCATACCTTTTTATAGTCTATCTTGAGGTGATAATCATTTTATTTTCTTATGTTTGTAATCATCAAAAAGCAAAAACACATGGAAAAGACCGACTCTTCGCCTTTATCCCGACAAGCGCTGTACGCAGATAAAAAACAATGGAATCAATTCCTTTCTATTTTTTTATTGGCAGTGGGCGTTGGTTTTACAGTGGCAGGAATTATCTTCTTCTTTGCCTACAACTGGGAGGAATTACCCAAATTTGCAAAGTTAGGAATAGTAGAAGTGTTATTAGTAGCTTCTGTCCTGCTCGCTACATTCACGCATTGGAATAAGCTCGTCAAACAAATTCTCCTGACCGGAGCTACATTCCTGATAGGCACGCTTTTAGCTGTCTTCGGACAAATCTACCAAACGGGAGCCGATGCTTACGATCTTTTCCTGGGATGGACTCTCTTCACTATTCTCTGGGCGGTTGCTATCCGTTTCGCTCCGTTATGGCTGACGTTCATCGGATTACTTTGTACTACGATATGGTTGTACAATATACAGATTGCCAGTGCCAACTCCTGGGAAATGACTTTGCTGGCCAATGCAGTAACCTGGATATGTGCCTTAACAACGATCATCACGGAATGGATGAGTGTAAAAGGTCATTTGGACAGAAACAATCGCTGGTTTGTCAGTCTTCTTTCACTGGCTACTATTATACATACCAGTTTTCTGTTAATGATGACAATCTGCGAAGAGAATGCCATATTGTCTGTTCCTCTCATAAGCACCCTCCTTTTATTCTCTGCGGGACTTTGGTATGGATGGAAAGTAAAAAGCCTGTTCTATCTGGCTATCATTCCGTTTGCTGCGTTAATGATTCTATTGACTACATTCATATCACAAAGCGGTCTTAGGGATGTTCAGATATTCTTCTACGGAGGGGTTATTGTCATCACCGGAACAACTTTACTCATTTACATCATTCTTCATCTAAAAAAGCAATGGTATGACACAGAAGCATAGCCTCACCATTCAAGCCGTATCTATTATCGGAGGAATCCTGACGGCTATTTTCTTTCTGGGATTTCTGGCACTTGCCAGAATCCTCCGCTCCGATATTTCTTGCCTGATTGTAGGAAGTATATTAATTCTCACTACCCTAACAATCAGCCGCATGGTGATCCGGTCTTTTCTGGATGCAATGAACATCACTTTATACATAGCCGGGTGTGTATTGATTGGTTTTGGTATAAATGCCAGCATTAATATCCTCTTCACTACACTTATAGGAATCAGTATTCTCACATTCTTGTTATCAAGAGGGTTTATCCTCCCCTTTCTTTCAGTCATTCTGTTTAATATATCTTTCTTCGGAGAAGCCGCCCATGTCTTTTCTTCGTTTTATCCCTTGCAAATAGCTGTAGTTCCTATCCTTGCACTATTTCTATTTGCCAACATCTTTGAAACTAAGTTGTTTGAATGTATAGGAACAAAGAATTACTTTTCCAAATACAAACCATTTCATTTCGGATTATTCATATCCGGTATCGTCTCACTGGGAGGATTATCAATCAATTATCTGATATCAGAAACAAATAGCTGGCTTGTATCCTGCATACTGTCTGTTTGTATATGGATCGGTATTCTTATAATGGTTCAACGAATCATGCAGGTCATGAAAGTGGATCATCCGGTGAATCAGATTGGTATCTATATTCTTTGTATTGTTATCTGTCTGCCTACCGTGTTTGCTCCTTATTTATCCGGCAGTTTGTTGCTGATTCTAATATGTTTCCATTATGGCTACAAAGCGGAGTGTGCTGCCTCGCTTCTTCTTTTTATCTATGCCGTTTCCAAATACTATTATGATTTGAATTTGAGCCTGCTCACCAAATCCATGACGCTTTTCTTCATCGGAATTGCATGTATTACAGCCTGGTATTTCTTCACTCAAAAAAGAACAAGACATGAAAAAGTATAGCCGAATATTGATTATTGCAAACCTGATACTGCTACTGGGATATTTCAACTGGTCGGTTTATAAAAAAGAGCAAACTTTGAAAGACGGACAGTTGATTTTGTTACAGCTAGCTCCCGTCGATCCCCGCTCTCTTATGCAAGGAGACTATATGAGGCTTAGCTACAAAGAAGCTTCATCAGATCTGCTAGACCAACAAACTGCCATACGCGGTTATGCCATACTTCAAATTGACAGTAATCAAGTAGGAAAAATAGTGCGGCTGCAAAACGCTTTAGAGCCTGTAAACGACAATGAGCTAGTCATCAAATATAAAATAGTACGTCACCGGATCTTCCTCGGTGCCGAGTCTTTCTTCTTTGAAGAGGGACAAGATACTCTTTATCAAAAAGCCGTATATGGCGGGCTGAAAGTGGATGGTAAAGGCCAAAGCCTACTCGTAGGACTGTATGACGAGAACTTCCATTATATTCAATCCGATAAATAAATAATAATGAAAAAGCCCGGACTTTCGCAAGCCCGGACTTTCTATATTCTCAAAACATCTCCTTAATCTATAGGGAAATAAGGGACTAGCAAATTGGTTTCTAGTGTAAATAAGGAGATGTTATGAAATAAAAAAAAGGGATACCTGTGGGAAATAAGGGAGGTATCCCTTTCTATAAGAAGAACAGAATTGGAAGGATTGACTTTCACAAGCCAAATCCTTCACTCTGTTTCTTCTCGGCGTATTCTTCACACAAGGTGAAGAAGGGTTTTATTATTCTGAATTTGGAGTAGTTTCAACTGTAATACAATCCTTTGCTTATATAAAGCATTAGGAGGTTTGAAGCAACTCTCCAATTTTTCTTCTTATTCTGCCGGAATAGTTACTGTAATTGTATTCTTTCCTTCATAATTCTTAATTGTACCCCACTTAGATGTAGCTTTTACTTCTACAGTATAAGTTACAGCTTCGTAGAAATGGTGAGATTTACCTTCCGATGTAAAAGTCACCTTTCCTGTAGAAGCATCAAGAGACAGATAAGTTGACGCAGCTGCTTCTTTGAATGCAAAA
Source organism: Bacteroides celer (assembly GCF_002632415.2). Lineage (NCBI taxonomy): Bacteria > Pseudomonadati > Bacteroidota > Bacteroidia > Bacteroidales > Bacteroidaceae > Bacteroides > Bacteroides celer. The sequence continues at coordinate 4,396,176 of NZ_CP178209.1, forward strand.
ACAGGAGCTACCAGACCATAGATATCAAGAGGATTAGTAACTGAACTTGCAAATCCATTGTTTCCTGTTCCTGCTATCACAGCACCGTCCTTCCACATAGTCTTACCAGCTAAATCATTCCAAGCAAAGCCTGTTGAAACATTATATTCTACTGATTTATTAGATAAAGAAAGAGCCGTTGCAGTCGGAGCAACCCAAGTTCCACTAATATCTTTCACTTCAACAATACCTTCAATCGTATCCTCTACTTTACCATTATAGCTAGCTTTAATAGTAAACTTAACTACAGCAGGTACAGTTTTACCGCCAACAGTCATTTTACCAGTATAGCGATCTTTGTCAAACGTAAACTTAGCATTGTTTTCATCATAGCTAACACCAGCAATACTATTTTCTGTAATGTTAGTAGTGATTACGAAAGTACCACCCTTAGCCAAAACAGCAGCCTTAACAGCATCAAAGTTGGAGAATATAGTAGCAAGCTTAAATTCGGAAGTAATAGCAGTAGCCGCTGTCTCTGAATCTTTTGTCGGAGTAAAGCCTGTACGAGTTTGATCTGAAGACCACATTTCTGATACTCTAGCCAATTTAGCCAAAGTGATAGACTTAATCTTAACTGGGACAGTTACAGTAAGTGTATAGCCATCTCCTTCGAACTTAGCTGTTGCGGTATAATCACCAGCAGCTGTATTTTTAGGAATGATTAAAGTCAAGGCATTATTTATACCCTTTTCTAAGCGTACACCTGATACAGGAAGAGTTTCAGCCAAGCTCAAACTTTCATAAGCTGATGGACGGATATTCACTGCCGGATCGTTATAAATGTCAGCAACATTTAAAACTACTCTCTCCTCTGCAGCAGCTGCAGCTTCATTAGTCCAGTCACGTTCTACCGAAGCATACACATGTGTAAGTCCATCAATAGTACGTGTTACTTTTACAGTTCCTAACTTTTTAGGATTATTAGAACTAGTTTCCAAATAGAAACCTGGAGCTGTTACTTTAGCCATAACATCAGCAGTTTTGTCCAAAGAAGCAATCAGACCGGATGTTTTTAGACTAACGCTACCTGCAGTAGAAACTTCAAATAGATTTGCATCTGTTCCAGTCAAGCTATAAGTCGTCGCAAAGATATTCTCTACATTCAGTTCTTCTAATGTTTTTGTAAATGCTGTGCTTCCACTTGCAGTTGTTGTATATGAAACTGTCAAAGCTCCAACCCCAGAATAGTCAACCGGTTGGGGGGCATCATAGATAATCTCGCCTGCTTTCTCTGTTGCTACCTCATAATAGGCAGTCTTCAGATAATAACTAGACTGTATCACTGCGATATAATCAGAATTAATATTTGTCGGAGTCAATCCTTCTTTACCTTCCATATCTTTTGTGCTTACAATATTCAAAGATATCGCATGGCTCTTTTCGCTTGAAGTTGTTAATGATACTGTAAGAACACCAGCTTCACAGTTCTTCACTTCTACGGCAAACGGTTCAGCAGCACGAGTCCAGTTACGTTCTTCAGCATTTAACTTGATTTCGTAGTTTTTATTGAAATCCTCCAATGTCATAGCAGCAGAAGCCGGAGAAATACGGAATTGCAATTCTTTTGCATCTGCACTCTTCGCTGCAACAACATAAGAAGATGAGGTTGAAGTTTTCTTAGCATACAAAGTATAGAAATCTACGCTACGATCTATGCTTGTAGGAATATATACTACACTCTGAATCATACCTTTAATAGCAACACCCAGTTTTGCAAGGTCATCTTCTAACGTATCTATACGGCTATTTACAGTCGTCAGTTCTGCTGAAACAATCGCCTTGACTTTTTCACTGAATTCTGCGCTTGCATAAAGACCGGAAAGAGTCGTTTTAAGAGATTTCACCTCTGCAATAACGGCTTCTACACTCTCGAAACCATTTTCTACCGCTTTATCTTCCAATGCTGTTTGATAGTCTTCCAGCGCAGTCAGTTTAGCAAGGATACCAGTTTTATCAGCATTAATAGCAGCATACAATTCTTTAATAACATCTGCTACAGTTGCATCCTCTCCGGCAAGAGCAGCAACTTCCTTCATACTGCCAAAGTCTGCAAGAACCTTTGTTTGAATAGCATCATTTATTGCAGCGGCAATCTCCCCATCTTCTCCCAAAGCTGTGGCAATTTCATCACTGATAAGTCCTGACAGTTTTGCAGATTCAACGTAGTTCTTCAGCTCTTCTTTTGTAGCGAAATTGACTTTTAAACCATCCAATTCCTCTTTAAGGGCTTCCAGCTTTACAATTCTTGCTGTCAAACCATCAATATCAGACTTTTGAAGTTTCTTCAGTGCTTCTAAATCATTCTTAGCTGTTGCCAAGTCTTTTGTCAGCTGGTCGACCGTTGCCTTATCAGCAGTCTTTGACAATTTGTCCTCCAAATCAGTAATTTTCAGACCCAAATCTTTAATTTGAGAATCCTTATTCTCCAATTTTGTCTTTAAATCAGCCAACTGACTTTCCAAAGCACTTTTAGCCGCATTAATGGCAGTTTGCATGTCTCCCACGCTTACAGGATTGTTTGACTTGATCTGGTCAATTTGTTCCTGTACACTTTTTATGTCATCATCATAGTCCTTACAACCTACATAGGTGACAGTAGAAAGTGCCAACGCCCCGAAGAACATCACTTTTACAAATTTTCTTTTCATAACTACTTAAAAATTACATTAATAATATATTATTAAACACTAAGTTTCAATAATAGCATGCCCGTTACTTTGTAGGTAACAGAGAAACCTTTGTGCCTGCTCTTCTGGAGTAGTCAATACTGAAAAATGATACCAAATGTGATGAAACTTTTTTACCCCTGCTTCTGAAAGGCAGTAGAGGGGAAGGAAATCTTTTGCAAAATTTAGAAGTTAACAAAGCCCTAATACAAAGAATCCGCGTGTTTTATTTGTTCTAGTTCTACTTTTGAATGCTTTATTAGAAAAAAATGTGTGATTTCGTTTGGTTGTTTTAATAAATATGCTCATATTTGCACCGATATTCATTCCCGTTACCTACAAAGTAACAGAGTAATTTTCAAGCGCTTACACCTACAACAGAGCGTTTCACGAAGTCAAGAACTTGTTTATTTGCTTCATCAATTTTCTTACTTCGGAAAGGTTTCAGATAGGTTTCAGTGACGGTGATAGACGAATGTCCCATCGCTTCGGAGATAATGCCCGGATGGATTTCACAATAATAAGCTGTCGTAGCCCAGGTATGGCGGGCGGTGTACGAGCTCAACTTATCGGATAATCCCAATAATTCACCTAGCAACATCAACTGTTGGTTAAAGCTGCGCAATGCCAACTGATATTCGCGATACGCCTCTTTGGTTCCTTCACGGCTTTTCAACAATGGAAACAAATAAGGAGAAGAAGGATCACGATTCATATACTTCTTCACCAGGATCATCGCTTCGGGAGTCAATGTCACTGACAATGGCCGTCCTGTCTTACGTCTGCGATACGTTATTACGTTATCACGCAAATCACTCTTACGCAAATAAGCGAGATCCACAAATGGCATACCACGAAGCGAAAACATCAGAATAAATAACTCTTGCGCCTGATATACCGCTAATGGCACACCGGACGTACGAGACAATTTTGCAAATACCTTTTTCATATCTTCATCGCCCAATGCACGTTTATGGTCGGCACGAGTACCGGTATAAACAGAACGGAACAGATGAGGTACATAAGAAGCTTTCCGAAGATCAACGGCACGATTGTAAACCGCACGAAACGTGCGCAAATAAGTGGAAACGGTGTTCCAACTGCAACCACCACTGCGAAGATATACTTCAAATCCCTTTAACCACTCCGGACTCACTTCATCAAAGGTGAAGTCCACTTTCCCATTATAAGCAATGATGGCATTCAGACTGCTACGATAGACGTGCGCAGTACCGAAGTTTCCCTCCACCTGTAGCCCGTTAGCTACCTGCTTCATAAATGTTAATACTTTCAACATCTCACTTTTATTAATAAATTTGATTCTAAATATACGAAGTATTCTCATTACTAAGAATACGTTGACCAAACAAAATATAAAGCAAGGATGTTTTGAAAAGATCAATTTGCAGAATAGATTGATAATAAAAAGAACGAGGGTACCCTTTTCGGACACCCTCGTTTTCATATTCATTCAGCGAAAGCCGGAATTACATCATTCCGCCCATGCCTCCCATTCCGGGAGCGCCCATCGGCATTTCTGGCTTATCTTCCTTCTTTTCTACAATTACACATTCAGTAGTCAGGAACATACCAGCGATAGAAGCTGCATTTTCCAAAGCTACACGAGCAACCTTAGCAGGATCTACTACACCGGCAGCGTGCAAGTTTTCGTAAACGTCCGTGCGGGCATTGTAACCGAAATCACCTTTTCCTTCACGTACTTTCTGAACAACGACTGCACCTTCTTTACCAGCGTTAGCAACAATCTCGCGAAGCGGTTCTTCGATGGCGCGTTTGATGATACCAATACCAGTTGTTTCATCGGCATTATCACCCTTCATTCCTTCCAAAGAATCAATAGCACGGATATAAGCTACACCACCACCCGGGATGATACCTTCTTCGATAGCAGCACGAGTTGCACGCAAAGCATCGTCCACACGGTCTTTCTTTTCTTTCATTTCTACTTCTGAAGCAGCACCTACATAGAGAACAGCCACACCACCTGACAATTTAGCCAGACGTTCCTGCAATTTCTCACGGTCATAGTCAGACTTAGTTGCCACAATCTGTGCTTTGATCTGTTCGCAACGTTCCTTGATGCTGTCTTTGTTACCTGCACCGTTTACAACAGTTGTATAGTCTTTAGTAACTGTAACTTTGTCAGCAGTACCCAACATTTCGATGGTAGCCTGTTCCAGTTTCAAACCTTTTTCTTCGCTGATAACAACACCACCTGTCAGTATAGCGATATCTTCCAGCATTTCTTTACGACGGTCACCGAAGCCCGGAGCTTTCACAGCACAGATCTTCAATTGAGAACGCAGACGGTTTACTACCAATGTAGTCAACGCTTCGCTATCTACATCTTCTGCAATTACCAACAGAGGACGACCAGTCTGTACAGCAGGTTCGAGGATAGGCAAGAAATCTTTCAGGTTAGAAATCTTCTTGTCATAGATCAGGATGTAAGGTTTCTCCATCTCACATTCCATCTTTTCCGTATTTGTCACGAAGTAAGCAGACAAATAACCACGGTCGAACTGCATACCTTCTACTACACCGATAGTAGTGTCTGTTCCTTTTGCTTCTTCGATAGTAATCACACCGTCTTTAGAAACTTTACGCATAGCGTCAGCAATCAATTTACCGATTACCGGATCGTTGTTTGCAGATACAGTGGCAACCTGTTCAATCTTGTCATAGTTGTCACCTACAGTTTCAGCCTGATCCTTGATTGATTCTACCACTTTGGCAACGGCCTTGTCGATACCACGTTTGATATCCATCGGGCTAGCACCGGCAGTTACGTTCTTCAAACCTTCAGCTACGATAGCTTGTGCAAGAACGGTTGCAGTAGTTGTACCGTCACCGGCATCGTCACCTGTCTTAGAAGCAACTTCTTTTACCAACTGTGCACCAGTGTTCTGGTAAGCATCTGCCAATTCGATTTCTTTTGCTACTGTCACACCGTCTTTTGTGATGTGCGGAGCACCGAATTTCTTCTCAATGATAACGTTACGTCCTTTCGGGCCCAGAGTTACTTTTACTGCATTTGCCAAAGCATCGACACCTTTTTTCAATTGGTCACGGGCATCGATATTGAATAATATTTCTTTTGCCATCTCTTTATTTACTATTTAAAGATTTACTATTTACTATTATTAATTAACCCAAAACAGCGAGAACATCGCTCTGACGCATAATCAGATATTTAGTACCTTCAACGTCAAGTTCTGTTCCGGCATATTTACCATAAAGAACTGTATCGCCTACTTTCAATACCATTTCTTCGTCTTTCGTACCGTGACCTATTGCCACAACTTCACCCTTCAAAGGTTTCTCTTTTGCTGTATCAGGGATAATGATACCACCAATTGTTTTTTCTTCTGCAGGTGCAGGGAGGATAAGCACTCTGTCTGCTAATGGTTTAATGTTCATAGTTACTTGTTATATTTTAGTTATACATTTAATAGTAGATGTTACCCGCCATTTTTCAGGCGGAACGCTAAAGTTATTGCGAAAAGCGTGCCAAAGTAAATAAATGATTCTTTGTCAGAAATAGACTGACAAAATGACTGACAACTTGCATTGTATGGCAAAAAAGTATATTTGTCACCTACTTTTTAAACAAAACAAAAGGATTATTCCTTATAATGACGTATATTCGTAAACGAACCATCAAATGCACTGTATAAATAATATGAATGGAATAGCATCCGGCCTCATCATCGCCTCTTGCGTCTTCTACTCCTGCACTTCGCGTACAGGAGAGATTTCTCCTGTACACGAACAACAAACAGACTCGCTGTCACAGGATACAATAGTTCAACCCGAGGTTAAACCTGTTAATAAAAAACTCACGGCAGAGCAGATAGAAATCTCCAAAGATTTATTGTATGATCAATACACATTGGAAGACACCTATCCTTATAAAGACACTACCCGGCAGTTTCAGTGGGATAAAATCAAAGAACAGCTGGCCTTGCTCGAAAATATACAGTTGCAGCCTTCCACCTGGGCTATTCTCCAGAATTACAAAAACAGAAATGGAGAAGCACCACTTGTGAGAAGTTTCAAAAGAAACGCTTACGGACGAGTGGCAGATACTCTTGGCATAGAACGTTACCAATCCGTTCCGCTTTATCTATTGACTGACACATTAGTACCCGAACGTTACGGACAGGATGGGGAATTAACCCGTTTTATCGAAGATGGAGAGAAATTCATAAAAGCAGAGCCAATGTTTACCGGAGATGAATGGATGATTCCTAAAAAATATGTCAAAGTAATCGGAGATACGATTGTTTTTAACAAAGCTGTTTTCGTAGACCGCCACAATCAGAATATCGCTTCTCTTGAACGTAGCGGAAAAGGGCAATGGGTGGTTCGCAGTATGAATCCTTCCACTACGGGACGTCATCTGCCCCCGTATGCACAGGAAACTCCTTTAGGAATGTTTGTTTTACAAGAAAAGAAAGTGAAAATGGTATTTCTAAAAGACGGCTCGAAAGAAACGGGAGGTTATGCTCCTTATGCGAGTCGTTTCACGGACGGGGCCTATATTCACGGAGTACCGGTCAATGCTCCCCGCAAGACGCAGATAGAATATAGTCCGTCGTTGGGAACTACTCCACGCTCACACATGTGCGTGCGGAATGCAACTTCCCATGCCAAGTTTATCTATGACTGGGCCCCCGTAAATGAAACTATTATTTTTGTATTGGAATAACCGTTGAACAAATCAGCATCGCCATTCCCTGATTCTTATTATCTATCTTATGGAATATGGTTAGAAAACTTATTCTCTATAAGGAGGAAACTTACTTTCTTCCTTGGGAAAAGTTGCTTTTCCCTTATCCCAAACTATAACCGCAAGTTCCGGTTATAAAACTGCAACTTTCAGTTATGTAATCAAAAGTTTCAGTTATATAATCAGAACTTGTGGTTATAGTTTATCTTATACTCTAAACAAGTTTTCTCCCTATGCAAAAGAAATTGGCATAGGATGAAAAGAAACTTACCTATACGTACTTGAGAGAGAAAACAAAGAGGTCCGAACTCTTCAGTCCAGACCTCCAATTATAAAAAGGGATTTCTTTATCCCAGATGATCTCTTATCAATCAAATATCTTCTCTCTTTTATTTTCTCCGGTTTCACTCAACCCATACTTTGCCCTCGTTATATTCTGAATTATCTCTCTCTGTACACTTTCCAATGCACTTATTTCTTTTTGTAATAACTCCAAGGCAGAACCTTTCTGCAATAAATAAGACCGTTCAGTATATTTTATATAAGAAGTCGGAATCTCCTGCTTCTTTTCTTTATAATAGGCAATCGCATATCGCAAAGCTTCCGATCTATATTTGCAGACAGCCTTTCGTTCGGCATAGTACAAATCTTTATAAGCATTCTCTTCACTTCTCAACTTTTTCCAGAATGCGGAAAAGGCTGTTGATACAGCATCTTTCTCTTCCTTGGTTACCGCTTCCTTTTGCTTCTTCACCAGATCTTTATATTCTTTGTATGTATTTAAAAACTTATCCAGTTCCTCTTTACTGGCTTTATGTTCCAGACGATAAGTCTCCAAAGAAGCAGGACGCTCATATTCGACAACCTGTTGCAGATAAGGCAAATCATTCCAACTTATATATTTATTGTTTGCTTCACAATAATCTGCGTAAGCAGCTGCAAGCTGCCAACTATATTCTTTTGTCTTTTGACTCAATTCCTCGTTGATGGCGGACAAGTTCTTTTCCATCTCTTTCAAGTCCTGTGCCAATACCGTTTGCATACTTCCCCATCCGGAGAGAAACAAACAAAGCATACTCCATAAAACTGTTTTCATAATAAGATGATTTAAATTTTCTCCAAAGTTATTGTTTCTCTACAGAATTCCAAACACAATTACAGATTTGCGATATATTTCCATAATGGAGCAGCATTCAGCGCTTGCATAATTTCGTTCTTATCGAGCAGACTTTTCACTTCTTCCAATGTGAACAGATGGACGGTGATATCTTCAGTAGCTTCCAGATGCTGATGGTCTATCAGTTCCACGTCTGTGGCAAGAAAACAGTAAGTCAGATTGGTATGAGTGCTCGGATTAGCGGAAATCACCATATACTCTTGCCAGTTTCCTTTTCCGTAGCCCGTTTCTTCCCACAATTCACGCTGGGCGGACACCAACGGCGAAGCATCTTCCTTCTCGCAGACACCGGCACACAGTTCATAACAAGTTCGTTCGATTCCCGGACGATACTGGCGGACAAAAACGAATTGACCATCTTTGGTAATGGCAATGGTATTTACCCAGTCGGGATACTCAAGGATATAATACTCGGGGATATGATTCCCATTGGGAAGTAACATATCTTCGCAACGCACAGTCAGCCATGGACGGCGAAATAGATATTTGCTACTTACCGTTTTCCAGGCTTTATTCTTCTCTTCCATAAGATTTGTTTTTCTCCCGGCAAAAATACGAATTCCTCCGGATTATCCTACCTTTCGGTTGCTTGTTTTTATTCGTCTGTGTCGATACAAGTGATCTCTATCTCATGTATCTGCTCCAAGTATTTTTTGGTAGAGCTTACCAAAGAACTTCCCATGTAGAATAAAAACATCAGGCTGATAATAACCATCAATGCACCAATCATGGCAAAACGACTGCGCTGTTCAAAAATACTGCTATTCATAACTCTGCCTCCTCTTATTTTTTGTCCACTACAAAGATAACACGCGAGGGCTACAAAAAAGTTACAAGAATGTTTCAAAAAACTTAAATATTGAAATTCTGTTCGTATCTTTGCACCAACTAACTAACAACCTCTTTATTACAATATGGCATTTACGAATAATATTATGATTGTCCGGCATAAACTGCTGGCAGACCTTGTTAGACTCTGGAAAAACGATGAATTAGTGGAAAAGATAGACCGGCTTCCGATTGAGTTGAGTCCACGAAAATCGAAACCCCTAGGACGGTGTTGCGTACATAAAGAACGCGCAGTGTGGAGATACAAGACTTTTCCCCTGATGGGACTGGATATGACAGACGAACACGACGAAATTACCCCGCTTTCCGAATATGCACAATTGGCTTTGAGTCGCCCCGAACCGGAGAAGGAGAATATCATGTGCGTCATCGACGAGGCCTGTTCTTCCTGTGTGCAAATCAATTATGAAATAACCAACCTTTGTCGCGGATGTGTGGCACGTAGCTGCTACATGAACTGCCCGAAGGATGCAATACGTTTCAAGAAAAACGGCCAGGCAATGATTGACCATGACGCGTGTGTCAGTTGTGGTATTTGTCACAAAAGTTGTCCTTACCACGCTATCGTATATATTCCCGTGCCTTGTGAAGAATCTTGTCCGGTAAAGGCTATCAGCAAAGACGAACATGGTATAGAGTATATTGATGAAAGCAAATGTATCTATTGCGGAAAATGCATGAATGCTTGTCCGTTCGGTGCTATCTTCGAAATTTCGCAAACATTCGATGTATTGCAACGGATCAAGAAAGGAGAAAAGATGGTTGCCATCATTGCTCCGTCTATTTTGGGACAGTTTAAGACTTCTATCGGACAAGTGTACGGTGCTTTCAAGGAAATAGGATTTACCGATGTGATCGAAGTGGCCGAAGGTGCCATGTCAACCACTAGCAATGAAGCCCACGAATTGTTGGAGAAGCTGGAAGAGGGACAGAAGTTTATGACTACTTCCTGTTGTCCTTCTTATATCGAATTGGTAGAGAAACATATTCCGGATATGAAACCTTATGTTTCTACCACCGGATCACCGATGTACTACGCTGCACGGATTGCCAAAGAGAAGCATCCGGATGCTAAGATTGTATTTGTCGGTCCTTGTGTGGCAAAACGAAAAGAAGTACGCCGCGATGAAGCTGTGGATTATATCCTGACGTTCGAAGAAATCGGTTCGATTCTCGACGGGTTGGGTATTCAGCTGGAACAAATGCAGGAGTTCTCCGTATTGCATACTTCCGTTCGCGAAGCACACGGATTTGCACAGGCAGGTGGTGTGATGGGAGCTGTCAAAGCTTATTTGAAAGAAGAAGCGGAGAAAATCAATGCGATACAAGTGTCGGACATCAATAAAAAGAATATCGCTTTGCTGCGTGCCTGCGCCAAAACAGGAAAGGCTGCCGGACAATTTATTGAAGTGATGGCATGCGAAGGAGGATGTATCACCGGACCGAGTACGCATAACGACATTGTTTCGGGACGTCGCCAACTGGCACAAGAGCTGCTCAAACGGAAAGAGAGCTATGAAACAATGGATCGATAAACTACGACAGGAAAGAACACTGACACCGGAAGAGTTCCGGCAACTGTTGACCGGATGTGACGCAGAAATTCTGCGTTACATCAATAAACAGGCGCAGGAAGTCGCACTCCTCCACTTCGGAAATAAAATTTATATCCGCGGACTGATTGAAATCAGTAACTGCTGCCGGAACAACTGTTATTACTGTGGTATCCGAAAAGGGAATCCGAATATCGAACGTTACCGGTTAAGCCAGGAGAGTATACTGAACTGTTGCAAACAGGGTTATGAACTGGGATTCCGCACCTTTGTATTACAAGGAGGAGAAGATCCTGCACTAACAGACGATCAGATAGAAATGACTGTTGCCCGTATCAGACAGGAGTATCCGGATTGTGCTATTACACTGTCGCTCGGTGAAAAATCACGTGAGGCATACGAACGTTTCTTCCGTGCCGGAGCCAACCGTTATCTGTTACGTCACGAAACTTATAATGAGTCGCATTACCGGCAACTGCATCCGGCGGAAATGTCCGGCAAACAACGTCTGCAATGTTTAGCAGATTTGAAAGAGATCGGTTATCAGACAGGAACTGGAATTATGGTCGGCAGTCCGGGACAAACAGTAGAGCATATCATTGAGGATATATTGTTTATAGAAAAGCTCCGCCCGGAAATGATTGGCATCGGACCTTTCCTGCCGCATCATGACACACCTTTTGCGGGACATCCCAACGGAACGGTGGAACAGACCATTCTTCTATTATCCATCTTCCGCCTGATGCATCCGGCCGCATTGATTCCGGCAACAACAGCTCTTGCCACTCTCATTCCTGATGGCAGGGAACGAGGCATTTTAGCAGGTGCGAATGTGGTTATGCCTAACTTGTCTCCTCGGGAGGAACGGAAAAAATATGAATTATATAATGACAAAGCTTCACTCGGAGCGGAATCTGCCGAAGGGCTGGCTGCCTTACAAAAGCAATTGAAGACCATCGGCTACGAGATTTCTACCGAAAGAGGCGACTTTAAGTACACTACAGAGAATATATGATATACCAAAAAGATTCATCAAAAGCAGAAGAGTTTATCCATCATGAGGAGATTCTGGATACGCTGGAATATGCGCAGAACAATAAGGATAACCGTGTCCTGATTGAACAACTGATTGAAAAAGCGGCTTTGTGCAAGGGACTGACGCACCGGGAAGCGGCTATTCTGCTGGAATGTAACCAACCTGACCTGATAGAACGTATCTTTCATCTCGCCAAAGAAATCAAACAGAAGTTTTATGGCAACCGTATCGTCATGTTCGCACCGCTTTATTTGTCGAACTATTGCGTAAATGGTTGCGTATATTGTCCGTATCATGCTAAAAACAAGACGATTGTACGCAAGAAACTGACGCAGGAGGAAATTCGCAGGGAAGTGATTGCTTTGCAGGACATGGGACATAAGCGGCTCGCTCTTGAAGCGGGTGAGCATCCGTCACTAAATCCGATAGAATACATTCTTGAATCTATTCAGACGATTTACAGTATCAAACATAAAAATGGAGCGATCCGCCGGGTAAACGTAAATATCGCAGCTACTACAGTAGAAAATTATCGCCAATTAAAAGAAGCAGGTATCGGTACGTATATCTTATTCCAGGAGACTTATCACAAGGACAACTACGAAGCACTTCATCCCACCGGTCCGAAAAGCAATTATGCCTATCACACCGAAGCGATGGACCGTGCCATGGAAGGGGGAATCGATGATGTAGGTATTGGTGTGCTTTTCGGTTTGAATACTTATCGGTATGATTTTATCGGATTGTTAATGCATGCCGAACATCTGGAAGCTAAATTTGGTGTAGGTCCTCATACAATCAGTGTGCCGCGTATCTGTTCGGCGGATGACATTAATGCGGGAGATTTTCCGAATTCAATCTCTGATGAGATATTCAGTAAGATTGTAGCTGTTATCCGAATTGCCGTTCCTTATACGGGAATGATTATTTCCACACGTGAATCACAAGAATCACGTAAAAAGGTGCTCGAATTGGGTATCTCACAAATCAGCGGCGGCTCACGTACCAGTGTAGGCGGATATGCTGAAACGGAATTACCCGATCATAATTCCGCACAATTTGACGTAAGCGATACCCGGACATTGGACGAGGTGGTCAATTGGTTGCTAGAACTCGGATATATCCCCAGCTTCTGTACTGCCTGTTACCGGGAAGGACGGACAGGTGACCGTTTCATGTCATTAGTGAAATCCGGTCAGATAGCCAACTGTTGCGGCCCCAATGCACTGATGACTCTGAAAGAGTATCTGGAAGATTATGCTTCCGAAGATACCCGTCAGAAAGGATTGAAATTGATTCTAAAAGAAACAGACCGAATCCCCAACCCCCAAATCAGGGAAATAGCTATCCGAAACCTCAAATCCATAGCCGCAGGGCAAAGAGATTTTAGATTTTAAATAATACGCCAATGTGCTAATATGTCGATGCGCCAATTGGCTGTACATGAATTAACAGATTGATAAATTAGTAATTATGAGCTTAACAGATACTCCAAATGCAAGCAGACTTCATATAGCCCTTTTCGGTAGACGGAACAGTGGTAAATCTTCTCTTATCAATGCATTGACAGGACAAGATACCGCCCTCGTTTCAGATACTCCGGGAACGACTACCGACCTTGTATCCAAAGCAATGGAAATTCAAGGTATTGGTCCGTGTTTGTTTATAGATACTCCGGGGTTCGATGATGAGGGAGAACTGGGAGAGCTGCGTATCAGCCGGACTTTAAAGGCTATTGAGAAAACGGATATTGCATTGCTGCTATGTGAAGATACTACCTTTTCTCATGAAAAAGAGATGCTGGCACTATTGAAAGAGAAGAATATCCCTGTCATTCTGGTATTGAATAAAATAGATATAAGAGAGAACAGTGATAGCTTAGCTACATACATTGAGGAAGAATGTAAAATACGCCCATTACTTATCAGCGCCAAAGAAAAGACAGGAATTGAACAGATCCGGCAAGCCATTCTCGAAAAGCTGCCTTCGGATTTCGGTCAACAGAGTATCACTGGAGAGCTTGTTACAGAAAACGACCTTGTACTTCTGGTTATGCCACAGGATATTCAGGCTCCCAAAGGCAGACTAATTCTGCCCCAAGTACAGACTATCCGTGAATTGTTGGACAAGAAATGTCTCGTAGTGACTTGTACTACTGACAAGTTTCCGGCAACCCTGCAAGCTCTTGCCCGTCCTCCAAAATTAATCATCACCGATTCACAGGTCTTCAAAACGATTTATGAACAGAAGCCAAAGGGAAGTGAATTAACCTCTTTCTCTGTGCTTTTCGCAGGATATAAGGGTGATATTCATTATTATGTAGAAAGTGCAGCTGCCATTGAAAGACTGACGGAATCGTCACGTGTACTAATAGCGGAAGCTTGTACGCACGCTCCCCTTTCCGAAGATATAGGAAGAGTGAAACTTCCCCATTTGTTACGGAAACGAATTGGAGAGAATCTGCAAATTGATATGGTAGCCGGAACCGACTTTCCACAAGACCTGACTCCTTATTCGCTGGTAATCCATTGCGGAGCATGCATGTTCAATCGTAAATACGTACTTAGCCGCATCGAACGTGCGCGGGAGCAACACATTCCTATGACGAATTATGGAGTAGCGATTGCTTTCCTCAATGGAATGCTAGATCAAATAAAGTATTAAATCCCGGTCAAAAAGAAAGAGTCCGGTGCAATACCGAACTCTCGCAATATACAGTAAATTATTAACTGCTCAACTTTTGGGATGCAGTTAATAATTTTATAATTTCAATTCATCGCTGCTTATTTCTTCACAGTAGCAATCAGCTCCTCTGCTGAAACAAGATTCTGTTCTCCTGTCTCCATATTCTTCAGCATTGCTTTGCCTTCGTTCATTTCATTCTCACCGACAATAGCTACAAACGGAATATTCTTTGCATTAGCATAGCTCATCTGTTTCTTCATCTTGGCTGCATCCGGGAAAATCTCTGCACGGATATCGGCAGCACGCACTTTCGATAAAATACCCATAGAGAATGCAGCTTCCTTTTCACCGAAGTTGATAAACAGAACTTCTGTTCCATTCACAGCTTCTTTCGGATAAAGTTCGAGCTGGTTCAATACGTCGAAGATACGGTCTGCACCGAAAGAGATACCTACTCCCGACACTCCTGCCATACCAAATACTCCGGTCAGATTATCATAGCGACCACCACCTGTGATACTGCCAATCTGTACATCCAACGCTTTCACTTCAAAGATAGCACCTGTATAGTAATTCAGTCCGCGAGCCAATGTCAGGTCAAGCTCGATTTCATTCTTCAAGCCCATTGTTTCCAATGTATTCAGGATAAATTCGCTCTCTTCCACTCCCTTTAATCCTACTTCACTGGCTGATAATACATTTTTCAATGTTGCCAACTTTTCCGCATTCGTGCCGCTAAGGAGAATAATCGGCTGCAACTTAGCAATAGCCTCATCACTGATTCCCTTCTCTTTCAGTTCGGCATTTACATTATCCAAACCTATTTTATCCAGTTTATCAATCGCTACAGTAATATCGACGATTTTATCCGATTCACCTATAATTTCAGCGATACCGGAAAGAATCTTACGGTTGTTAATCTTAATACATACACGAATATTGAAACGACTGAAAACAGTATCAACAATCTGCATCAATTCCACTTCGTTCAATAACGAATCACTTCCTACAACATCGGCATCACATTGATAAAACTCACGATAGCGTCCCTTCTGCGGACGGTCAGCACGCCATACCGGTTGAATCTGATAGCGCTTGAACGGGAAAGTGATCTCATCACGATGCATCACGACGTAGCGAGCAAAAGGTACTGTCAAGTCATAACGCAAACCTTTCTCACAAAATTTGCTTGCCAGTTTGACAGCATTACGGCTTAACAATTCTTCGTCAGTAATCCCGGAAAAGTAATCTCCTGAATTTTGAATCTTAAAGAGTAGTTTATCCCCTTCATCGCCGTACTTTCCCATCAGTGTAGAAAGCATCTCCATCGAAGGAGTCTCTATCTGCTGGAATCCATACAAATGATATACGTCACGAATCGTATTGAATATATAATTACGCTTCGCCATTTCTACCGGCGAAAAGTCACGAGTTCCTTTAGGAATACTTGGTTTTGCTGCCATAATATTACTGTTTATAATTTTAATTGTGCAAATTTACTGCAAATTTCCGAGCAATGCTTACATATATTTGAAAAAATCCTCCATAGTCTTTGGAAAGACTGCGGAGGATCCCTTTTTATTCTATAGAAGGAAGCTGGCAAAACTGCCTTTTCCCTTTTTCATTTCTTAGTCTCTTCTACCCATGAAGATCATGATGTAGTAAACCAATGTTGCTAATGAACCTAATGCAGCAACTACATACGTATAAGCAGCTGAACGAAGAGCGTCTTCTGCCTGTGCATGATTGTACGAATTAGTAATGCCGGATGAACTCAACCATACCAATGCACGTTTACTTGCATTGATTTCCACCGGCAGCGTGATAAAGCTGAACAGTGTAGTCATAGCAAACAGGATAATACCTGCCAACAATAACTGCGGGAAAGAGTTTATCAGCAAGATACCACCCAACAATACCCACGTCATAATGGAAGAAGCAAAGTTCACAACCGGAACCAGCGCACTACGCATCTTCAACGGAGCATACATACGTGCATGCTGCACAGCGTGTCCACATTCATGGGCCGCTACGGCAGCCGCCATGATGCTGTTACTTTCATACACGCCTTCACTCAAATTCACTGTTTTGTTAGTAGGATTGTAGTGGTCGGTCAATCGTCCCGGCGTATGTGTAACCTGCACATCATAAATACCATTGTCATGCAACATCTTCAAAGCAACGTCGCGTCCTGTCATTCCGTTTCCTGTAGGAATCTTAGAGTACTTCTTGAATTTGTTTTGCAAATTCATCTGTACCAACCAACTGACAACAGCGATTCCTATAAATAATACCCAATAAGACATCATATACTTTTCAATTTTAATTATTACTCTATATATCTATAAACAAATTGTTTGCCAAAAATAAGGGGAAACGTTCAATGTCAGAATAGTTTCCCCTTGCTTTTATGAAGAATTAGCTAAAAATTAGTCAATTGTCAGTTCTACTACATAGTCAATATCTTTCGGTACCTCGGCGAATTCGAGCAAAACACCGGCTTTCGTCTTTGTGAAACGAACCGGAGACTGATCTTTAAACAAGACTGCTTTCTTAACCTTCTTGCCTGTCAATGGCAGGAACAAAGCTGCATCTTTCAGGTCGAGGATATGTACATAGAGTTTATTTCCTTTTTGTGTGGTCACTCCCCAATCATGCGGAGCAACTATGCCGCTTCGTGTTCCATAGATCGTTTCGCCATATTGTTTCATCCACTCTCCCATCTCTGCCAAGCGTTGCACAGCTACCGCAGGAAGTTCCCCATCAGGTTGAGGGCCGATATTCATCAAAAGATTGGCATTCTTACCGGCTGCCTTCACCAGATAGTGAATCAATGTCTTTGTAGATTTATAATTCTGGTCGGTAATCTTATATCCCCACATACCATTCATTGTTTCGCAAGTTTCCAACGGCAAGCGACTCACCTCCTGTCCAGAAAGTCCCGAAGCATTCTCACCCGGCAGATCGCGTTCGAAAATCTGAATATCTTCTCCATCAAAAGGCGTCTGATGATGATTGTTACCCACCAGGCAGCCCGGTTGGAGTTTATGAATCAAAGCATACTGCTCCGGTAATTCCCAGTTAAAAGATTTAGGTTGATCCCACCATCCGTCAAACCAGATGGCACCTACCGGACCATAATTCGTCAGTAACTCCGTCAACTGGTTATTCATGAATTGATAATAGCTTTTCCAATCCCCTTTCGAGTTCGAACGTCCCGTCCCCTGTCCTGTACGTCCCCAGGGATAGTCCTCACGCGCCCAGTCAAGATGAGAATAATAAAAATGAAGCTTGATTCCCTGCTTGGCACAGGCAGCTGCCAGTTCTTTCACAATATCTCTTTTAAAAGGAGTGGCTTTGACTACGTTATAATCCGAATACTTAGTATCGAACATAGAAAAACCTTCGTGATGACGGCTAGTAAAACAGATATATTTGGCTCCCGAAGCTTTAATAGCCTCCACCCATTTATCGGCATTAAACTTGGAAGGATAAAATCCACCTGCCAGTTTGGCATACTCTTTATAATTCAGATTATTGTTTGTCATAGTCCACTCACCGGTAGCGAGCATGGCATATAGCCCCCAATGAAGAAAAATACCAAACTTATTGTCCTGAAATTCCTGCCGTGCTTTCAGATTCTCTTCGGCAGGCTGATAAGGAGACTGTGCAAATGCTCCCAAGTTCATGACGAACAACAAAAGGAAAGTAATAAAACGTGTTTTCATAAGGCGTACATTATTTTTCTGTGTGTTTAGAATAGACTACAAAGGCTTGAATAAAAAAGGCGGAGTTTTTCTTCAATCTCCGCCTTTCCTCCATATAATAAATCAATGGTTATTCTTCTGTATAACGTTCGATCGTCTGTGCTCTGTCCGGTCCTACAGAAACAATCTTGATTTCTACGCCAAGTTGTTCTTCCAGGAAAGTCAGATAAGCGTTGAACTCTTCCGGGAATTCATCTTCGCTCTGCATCTTGGTCATATCTGTCTGCCAGCCCGGAAGCTCTGCATAAACAGGTTCTACCCCTTCTGTGATGTCATACGGGAAATAATCGATTTCTTCACCATTCACTTTGTAGGCAACACAAGCTTTGATTGTTTCGAAAGTATCGAGTACATCGCTCTTCATCATAATCAATTTGGTAACCCCGTTTATCATAACGGAATACTTCAGCGCTACCAGGTCGATCCATCCACAACGACGTTTACGTCCGGTAACAGAACCGAATTCATGTCCCAAAGTACACATCTTGTCACCTGTTTCATCAAACAGTTCTGATGGGAACGGGCCTGCTCCTACACGAGTACAGTATGCTTTGAAGATACCATATACTTCACCGATACGGTTAGGCGCCACTCCCAGTCCGGTGCAGGCTCCCGCACATACGGTATTGGAAGAAGTCACGAACGGATATGAACCGAAATCAATATCAAGCATAGTACCCTGCGCTCCTTCACAAAGAACGCTCTTACCATCTTTCAACAGATTATTCACTTCATGTTCGCTATCTACAAAATGGAATTGTTTCAGGTATTCGATACCTTCCAACCATGCTTTTTCCAGTTCAGTAAGATCGTATTCATAATTCAGGCTCTTCAGAATTTGTTCGTGACGAGCTTTTGCGGCAGCATACTTCTGGTCGAAATTATGAAGAATATCACCTACACGAACACCGTTACGGCTCACTTTATCCGTATAAGTAGGGCCGATACCCTTGCCGGTAGTTCCTACTTTGGCGTCTCCTTTGGCTGCTTCGTATGCAGCATCCAGAATGCGGTGTGTCGGAAGAATCAGATGAGCTTTCTTTGAAATGTGCAAACGTTCTTTCAGCGGATGACCTGATGCTTCAAGCGCTTCTGCCTCTGCCTTAAACAATGCCGGATCAAGTACCACACCGTTACCGATGATGTTTACCTTGTTTCCTTGAAAAATACCGGAAGGAATAGAGCGGAGCACATATTTCTGTCCTTCGAACTCAAGCGTGTGACCGGCATTCGGGCCGCCCTGAAAACGAGCAACCACATCATACTTAGGTGTTAAAACGTCGACTACTTTTCCTTTACCTTCGTCGCCCCATTGTAATCCTAATAGAACATCTACTTTCATTTTTCTTTTTTATTGTTGTTATTTACTTTTTTCCGTTTGTTAGCTCTGTCGCACTTACTACATACTCCATATATATATAAGGAGTAATGCGAAAGCTGGAAGCGGCTCAATTTCGTATTTTCAATGGCATGCTGTAATTCCTCGTTCTGAAACTCGGTCACTCTACCACATTGAGTACATATCTGATGATGATGTGTCTCGCGATTATATGATTTTTCGTATTGGGAAGAAGTGCCAAACTGATGCTTAATGACCAGTCGTGCATTGATAAGGAGGATAATGGTGTTGTAGAGAGTTGCACGGCTCACCCGGAAATTCTCCTGGTCCATCATCCGTGAATAAAGCATGTCAATATCGAAATGACCGTCGATAGAATAAATAGTATCGAGTATGGCGTAGCGTTCAGGAGTCTTACGATGCCCGTTCGCCGTGAGATATTCCGTGAATATCTGCCTTACTGTATCTTTCACGTTTTGAGTTTCCATCATCAGCCAAAATTAGCGCGAACAAAGTTAAGCCTTTTTTGCGGAAAGCAAAAGAAATTCCTAGAAATAAGTAATGGGTTAATTATTCTTCAGTCTCTTCTTTCACCATGTTGTAGAGCATCTGCTCCCCTTCCAAGGTAGAATCAGCCATTCCCTCCACCAGACGGCATACTTGAAAGGCATGTTCTTCACTATGCTGCATATATTTGCGGATAACCAATAAAGCAGCGTTACGAACATGATAACTGTTGGAATGTACAGCACAGATTGCCTGATCGAGTAATTCGCCGGAGGCGCGTTCGGTCATATCCCCTTTCTTCATCAGAAGACGGGCAGCAGTCAGAAAACCGCAAGTCTGTATATACTCTTGCTCATCTGCAATCCAGTGAAAAGATTTGGCCGGAGCATACGGCAAATGCTGGAAGAGATTCATGCAAGTCAGCTCGGCTATTTCGATATTCCGGATATTTTCTACCCAAATGTCGGCTATCTCAGGATAAAACGTTTCAATCGGCTGAAGCATCCCCGCCAGAATTTTACATTCGCGAATGTCCTCTTTCCACAGAGCCTGTGCCAGATCATGATTCTTCTCATAACTTTCGGCAATCATCTTGATACGAGGCAGTTCCACTCCGAAATTGAGTTTATAAACCAGCCCTTTCTCACGCATACTTTGGGACACAGCCCCGTTCATAGAGAGACGGAGCTGTGTCTTGATATCTTTTAATTGTTCTTTTATATCCATTTCAAATCAGTTGTTTATTGAAGGCAGCGGAGAATAATCAGTGCTGTAACGCAGCATTTGTTCTACATAACCTTCATCATAGGAAACTGTGACATCTGTAACAGTTCCGTTTTCATCTGTCACCAGTTCGTATTTCGGATTCACAAAGCCTTTGTAAGGAGCTAGATTCAGCTTCTTATAGCGTTCCAGAACTTCTGCATGCAGAGCCGGATCCACTTTTACCGCATAGTTTTCTACCAATGTACGAGCACCTTCAAAATCGCCAGTCGACTTGATGCGCTGAATTTCAGCTAATAATTCGCCGAAAAGCTGACGTACCTTCTGATAGTCATTGATAACCACATAAGTCTTTCCGTCTTTCTTCACCAGTTCCACCGCTTTATCGGCAGCTCCTTTTTCAAATACCCAACGGGCTATCAGCTGGCGATTGCGCATGTGAGCTTCTTCAACACTATTTCCCGGTTCGATACGTACCAGTTGTGTCATCAACCCGTTCATCAGATAAGTATAGTATTGAGCCTTATAAGCATCGGGAGAAGAGAGCAATCCCAGTTCCACCAGCTTCGGATCGGCTACATAATACAATCCGAATAAATCAGCACGTGCCTCTTCGATGGTAGAGCCATAAGCCTTCAATGCATCCGGATCTACGCCCGGAAGCAACTTACCGGAACCGTGTCCCAAACATTCGTGCAAGTCCGTATGCAGCTCGTCCGTTAAGTCAGAATAGGCATCAATCAGTTGTATTTCAGCATCGCTATAAACAAATTCTTCGTTGAATCCGTTTCCGTGAGCGGCTTTATTATAAGCGTCTGTTATATTTCCGATTGTTACTGACTTAGAGCCGTGATGAGCACGAATCCAGTTAGCATTCGGCAGATTGATACCGATAGCTGTTGCAGGATAAAGATCACCTGCAAGGATAGCAGCAGTAATCACTTTAGCCGATACCCCTTTCACCTTTTCTTTCTTGAAAGATTTATCAACCGGAGAATGATCTTCAAACCATTGCGCGTTACTGCTGATAATCTCCGTACGATGTGTCGATTCCAGATCTTTGAAGTTCACCAAAGATTCCCAACTCGCTTTCATCCCCAGCGGGTCGCCATAACTTTCAGTAAATCCGTTCACAAAGTCGATTCGTGAATCAAGGTCTTTCACCCACAGAATCGAATATTCATCGAAATCTTTCAGATCACCGGTTTCATAGAATTGAATCAGCTTGGTGATAACAGCTTTTTGTGCTTCATTTTCTGCCACACCTTCCGCTTTCTTCAGCCAATAAACAATCTTCTCAATTGCTTGTGTATAGAGTCCGCCTACTTTCCAAACCTTCTCTGTCAACTTCCCGTTTTCTTTTACCAAACGACTGTTCAGTCCATAAGAAACCGGTGTTTCATCTTTCGGATCTTTCAGCACGCTATAGAAACTTTCCGCCTCTTTCTGCGTCACTCCATCATAATAGTTACAAGCAGAGGTCAACACAAGATCTTCGCCATCCGCCTGGTTTACCCGCTTCAGCATAACCGCCGGGTCGAAAATCACCGGGAACAGCTCTGCACAAAGTTGATCGGCAGTCTGCCCTTTCTCCAGCGGAAGCAACTTGGCATCCAGACCGAGCACGGCCTGTTTCAAGAATTCCTGTGAGAAGTTCGGCACAAATTTCTCCGTACCATAGTGATGATGAATACCATTGGAGAACCATACCCTTTTCAAGTACACCTCCATGTTTTTAAAATCAGGCGTCGTTTTATCCCCCTGATAGTTTGTATATACTGCTTCGAGCATCCTACGGATTCTCAAATTATATTTTCCATTCTGGTCAAACAGAATATCCCTTCCTTCCAGAGCAGCCTCTGTCAGGTAATAAATCAGTTCCTTCTGTTTCAGCGTCAGTTCCTCAAATCCGGGAACCTTATAACGCAATATTTGTAAATCAGCAAATTGTTCCACTGTATAATCAAATTTTTCTGCTTCAGCAGTTGTTGTTTTACTTCCTCCGCACGATGTTAAGAGCGTGGCGGCCACTGTCATTAAAATCAGATGTTTTCTCATAATGTTAGTATTGATTAATTAAAATGAGAAAAGGAATTATCTCCAAAATCTTTCATTTAGAGGTAATTCCTTTTGACTAGTTTCGGAACGCGCAATTATTTCTTATTTTCGAGATGTTTTTTGCGATATCCATTAGGAGTCTCACCTACGTTTTTGTAAAATGCAGCGTAAAAAGATTGACGATTTGCAAAGCCAACCATGGCACTAATTTCTTCCACATTTTTGTCGGCATAACGTTTGTCAGTCAATAAATGCAAAGCATCTTTTACTCTGTATTCATTCAACAGGCAAGAATAGTTCATGCCAAAGCGTGAGTTTACTACTGCAGAAAGGTAACGAGTATTCGTTTTCAATTCTTTCGCCAAGTCCTTAGCTGAATAATCAGGATCCTTGTACTTCTTCTGTACAACGATGATATTCAGGATCTTGTCATACAACTCGTCTGCCAATTCCGGTCTAATCAAAGACCTGTATGCAGCCTTTTTTTCTTTCTTTTCCCTCAAATTGTAGGGACGTTTTTTCGGAGTTTCTTCCGTTTTTTTGTTCTCTAAATCACTCATTGAATTAACTGGTTAGGGTTTGTTCATTTGTTAATTATTGCTCATTTGCAACATAACATGTTACAAATGTCTTACTTTTTTTTTAAACACACAATTATTTTGTGCATTTTTTTTCTAAATAAACAATCAAAAACCTTGAAAAAGAGGGAATAGGGTTGAATAATAAGAAACTTTAACTTATTTATAATTCATATCAGAAACTGAAATCTACACATAATGAAAATTGCCAAAGAAAAATGTACCTTTGCAGCATGGATAAATCAGCATCAATGAGAGAAACTCTAAAGACATATTTCGGATACGATAGTTTCCGTCCTCTACAAGAAGAAATCATCCACCACGTCCTGAACAAACAGGATACATTGGTATTAATGCCTACTGGTGGGGGGAAATCGATCTGCTACCAACTTCCCGCACTGCTGTGTGAAGGCACTGCCGTTGTCGTTTCTCCACTCATCTCATTGATGAAAGATCAGGTAGAAGCATTGCTGGCAAACGGCATCGCAGCCGGGGCACTGAACAGCAGTAATGACGAAACGGAAAACGTTAATCTGCGACGTGCCTGCATCGAGGGGCGACTGAAGCTACTTTACATTTCACCGGAAAAACTTTTAGCAGAAAAGGATTATTTATTACGGGATATGAATATCTCTCTGTTTGCTATTGATGAAGCTCATTGTATTTCGCAATGGGGACATGATTTCCGTCCGGAATACACACAAATGGGGGTACTCCACCAACAATTTCCGCAAATACCGATTGTCGCACTAACTGCCACTGCGGATAAAATCACGCGCAAAGATATCATACAGCAATTACATCTCGACCGTCCCCGCGTCTTCATTTCATCGTTCGACCGCCCCAACATCAGCCTGACTGTGAAACGCGGTTTTCAAGCGAAGGAAAAGAACAAAGCTATCTTAGATTTTATTCATCGCCACGAAGGAGAAAGTGGGATTATTTACTGCATGAGTCGGAATAAGACGGAAACCGTCGCACAGATGTTGCAAAAGCAGGGTATCCGTTGCGGCGTTTATCATGCCGGATTATCCACTCAACACCGGGACGAAACACAAGATGATTTTATTAACGACCGCATACAGGTGGTATGTGCCACCATTGCCTTTGGAATGGGAATTGATAAATCAAATGTTCGCTGGGTCATGCATTATAATCTGCCTAAAAGTATAGAAAGCTTTTATCAGGAAATAGGACGTGCCGGACGAGATGGGCTTCCCAGCAGCACTATCCTTTTTTATTCACTCGGAGACTTAATATTACTAACCAAGTTTGCTTCAGAAAGTAATCAGCAAAACATCAATCTGGAAAAGCTTCAACGCATGCAACAATATGCAGAGGCCGACATTTGTCGACGCAGAATCTTATTAAGCTACTTCGGAGAAACAACAACAGAGGATTGTGGGAACTGCGATGTTTGTAAAAATCCACCTCAACGATTTGACGGTACGGTCATCGTGCAAAAAGCATTAAGTGCTATCGCACGTACGGAACAACAAATCAGCACAGGACTGTTGATTGATATTCTCCGCGGAAACTATTCCGCAGAAGTTACCGGAAAAGGTTATCAGGAACTTAAAACGTTTGGTGCCGGGCGCGACATCCCTCCTCGTGACTGGCAAGATTATCTGCTCCAAATGCTGCAACTCGGCTACTTTGAAATAGCTTATAATGAGAACAATCATCTTAAAATTACTGCAAGCGGAAGCGATATTCTCTTTGGAAGAGCTAAGGCAACATTAGTAGTCATCCGCCACGAAGAAGCTGCTACTCAAAAAGGAAGAAAGAAGAAAGTAGTTATCGCCAAAGAACTCCCCTTCGGCGCGGCAGGCGGTGAAAGCCAAGATTTGTTCGAAGCATTGCGAGGATTAAGAAAACAGCTTGCCGATCAGGAAGCTTTGCCCGCCTACATTGTCTTATCGGACAAAGTACTTCATCTGCTTAGTGTTTCCCGCCCTACCACTATTGAAGAATTTGGAGAGATCAGCGGTATCGGAGAATATAAAAAGAAGAAATACGGAAAGGATTTTGTGAATCTGATTAAGCTATTCGTATAAAAGGCTGTTTACCAAAAGATAAATACTCCAAAAATCAGTTGATCTCTTCATTGGGACTGACTCCTGAAACTGTTCCATTCTTGCTGCTTAGCTCCTTTCGATGTGGAAATGAATTTATTCACCACAGAGGACGAGAGGACGCAGAGGTGAATCTTGTTCATGCCTGTACGGGATGAATAAATGTTTAGCCGTATCAGAGTTTTGTTTGCTCTAGTAAAAAAAGAAAAAATGCTTAGTACTGGAGAACTATCTGACACCCGGGTGTCAATGCCATTGAGACCCGGGTGTCAGCATACCTAAGACCCGGGTGTCGGTATCATTGAGACCCGGGTGTCGGATAAATTGTTTATGTAGTCTGAAAAAAAATGAAAGGCATACCGCTTAATTCAAAACAGTGCAGCAACGACGCAATCAATATATACAGGTTCATACCCAAACTGCAATCTAAACGACTATATATTAAGAAAGGAGAGTTACTTTATTCATCTATCCATATATCTAACTGTTTATCTTTCACCAATATACGATACAATCCGGCTTCCAGAAAACGTTCTCCATTCCGGTCCACATAACTTAGGTCGCGCACAGGTTCAAGCTCGAAACAGAATGTTTCCGTCAACCCTTTTTTTATCTCTTTTTTTTCAAAATGACGTAACTCTCTGACAGGGCGGGTAATCCGGCAAACGGGATCCGAAATAAACCAATGTACTGTTTCCATTCCATCATATTCACCCCGATTAGTAACCGCAATTTCTATCGACAATGTTTCATTTTTCTTCATACGCACTTTATCCGAACGAATATCACCATATATATAAGAGGTATAGCTCAATCCATATCCAAATTCATAAAGAGGTTTACTTGGTATATCCTGATAGAATCCCATAAATGTACGGGAACTCTGCCGGGTATTATAAAAGACAGGGATCTGTCCGCTGCTATACGGGAATGTTACAGACAACTTACCGGAAGGATTCACTTTTCCCGTAAGAATACCAGCCAATGCAGTACCCGTTTCCGTTCCACTATGCCAGGTTGCAAGAATTGCATCACATAAAGGTTCTATTTTCCCTAGTCCGATAGGTCGGCCACTAGCCAACAAAAGCACTATCGGTTTACCGGACTTTTTCATTTCATGTACTAATTGATATTGAATGTCAGGCAGTTCTATAACTGAACGGCTAGTATTCTCACCGGACCAAAACAGATGTTCTCCGATGCAAACCATCACCACATCCGCTTGCCGGGCTATCTCCAATGCTTCAGCGAATCCGGAAGTATCTTCACCGTCCAGTCCACATCCTTGAGCATAAAATACTTCGGCCTTACCCGCCAACATTTTTTTCAGTCCTGCAAACATTGAAATCACTTCTTTTTCTTCCCCATGAGCCGCCCATGCGCCCAACAAATCTTTCCGGCTGTTTGCCAAAGGACCTATCATGGCTATTCTCTTTTGAGACGTCAACGGTAATATGCGATTATTGTTCTTCAATAACACCATGCTTTCTTCCGACAGTTTCCGGGCAACCTCCCTACTTTCGGGTAACAAGACACGTTGCCGTTCCGGCAATTCTTCAGTGTAAGGGTGTTCAAACAATCCCAAGCGGAATTTCACACGCAACACACGCCCAACGGCTTCATCCAGTCTCTCCATCGAAACTTTATTTTCTTTAAGCAATTGTTCGAGATGCTCATTATACAAATTATCATTCATATTCATATCCACTCCTGCATTTATTGACAATGCGGCGGCCTCCTTGCCATCTGCTGCCGCACCCTGCGATATCAATTGCTTGGTAGCATCCCAGTCCGTAACAACAAATCCCTGAAATCCCCATCGGTCACGCAGCACTTCCGTCAACGTATAGTAATTGGCAGAAGCCGGAACTCCGCTTATATCATTAAATGCGCTCATCACTGTAGCTGCACCGGCTTTCACTCCAGCTTCAAAAGGAGGAAGATAAGTATCCCACAATGTTTGTTGAGAAATCTCTGTGGCAGCATAATCAATACCGGCTTGAGAAGCTCCATAGCCGACATAATGTTTCAAACAGGAAGCTATAGAATGTCTGGCAGATAAATCATCTCCCTGCAGACCACGAACAGAAGCTGCCGCAAACACTCCTTGGGTATAAGGATCTTCTCCGAATCCCTCCGCTATCCGCCCCCATCGCGGATCACGGCAGACATCAATCATCGGAGCAAACGTCCAGTTCACTCCCGCGTCATACGTTTCCTGCGCCAAAACCCGGTTGGCCTGACGTACCAGTTCCGGATTCCACGAACAAGCCTGTGCCAGCCCTATCGGATAAATAGTGCGGAATCCGTGAATAGCATCGTATCCGAACAGCATCGGAATGCCAAGCCTCGATTTCTCCATGGCTGCCTGTTGCACCCGATTACGTAATTCCGGTCCTGTCTCCATATAAATACAGGAACCTAGTTCGGGAGGAATACTTTCGGGCGCATGCCCCAGATTATTGGCATTATCATTATCTCCTACAATATACTGGGTCAGTTGAAGAATCTTCTCACGCACATTCATGCGTGAGAGTAAATCTGCCACCCGGTCTTCAATAGTAGCTTCCACCTTTTTATATAATGGAAAAGAGTCTTGGCTGACGTAACTTTCCTCCTGTCGGTCTGGGAGAATAATCCGGCATTTTTCGTCCGCCCGGCAAATAGATACTATTCCAATCAAAATCCCAATCAATCCGAGTAATCTTTTCATTATTATTCTATGTTTACCAATTTATAACTACGAAAAAACACATAGCCGAATATTCTCACATAATCGGCTAATGATGATAAAGCGGGAAACCATTTTTCACTCTCAACAAACGATAATGGCTTCCCTGCCTCTCATTATATTCAACTAATACCAGTTCTCAATCCTATACAAGAACATCATTTCTTTTCTACAAGCTTGATGTCATCCAAATAAATGATTGTACCTGCCGTAGCATGATATTTGTGATTAGTGAAAGAGAGTTGCTTTACTTCACTCCAGTCAAAACTTCCATTCTTCGAAAATTCACTCAACGGAATGGATACCTTATGCCAAGTGTTATCTGCAGAGAACTTCAGATAATCACTGCCACCATAGGTGGTACTCCGGTAGACAAGCCTCTCTGCCATCCATGAATCGTTTTGCGGACTTAAGAATTGAATTGAGAACAACTCCCACGAATTGACTTCCGTATCGACTTCTATCTTTATATAAAAGTCGAGTGTCGTCTTTTCAATATTATATTCACTAAGATCGGCACTTCTATTCTCAAAAATAAAGCAATTATAAGCTGTATATTCTCCGGAGTTAAGGAATGTCCATTTCAGGCATTTATCGCCTGCTGCCGGATTGTCACTGACGACAGCTACTCCATTTCCGTCAACGTTCTCCGCATTCACACCGTTGTCTTCCTGATCTGTCCAGATATTGAACACATTCCCTTCCGGCTCCGGTTCGGGTTCCGGTTCGGGCTCCGGTTCGTCAGTCGCCGGTCCCACAATACGGATGTCATCCAGATAGAAATCGGTCCCTGCGGACGCATCGCTAAAGAAGGTAGAAAATTGTATTTCTTTTATCTTCTGCCAAGTAAAATGTCCTTCGGATTCAATATTTGCATCTTCTGCCATACGGTATGTAAATTCTTCCAATGGAATACGTACTTCGTGCCATTCTCCGTCAGGAAGTGCCGTATTCTTATTAAACCCATATTCTTTCACCCAATTGTGCTTGTCTTCCTCCTTACTGAACTTATCCTTGTTATTCACAAACCAAATACCGAAATACAACTTATCCGGATCATCCATCTTCGCCCGGAATTTAAAACGGAGTGAAGTCTTTTTCAGATCAAATCCCGCCAAATTCTCGCAACCGTCTTTAAAACCAAATACGCAGTAACTCCAGGCACCTCCAACATTCCACTTGATACAATTCGTACCATTTGCCGGGCGTTCCGTCCAAGGGATAGTCAAATGTTCCCAATTTCCCGGTGACGGAACAATCGGATTCATTTTCGCCCCCCAGTTATCATCATAGATCAGCAATGTCTGATAGTCGGATTCATCTTCACCTTCTCCACCGTAACTGGGAGGAATCGTCAATCCCAATGCTTTTACCATATCCAGATTCAAATCACGGTTAAAGTTAATATTCGCATTTTCCGTATTAAATATGCCGAAAGAAGTGGCATAACTCCACACCGTCCAAGATACATTATTTTTTTCCAAATGCTCACGCACTACCTGATGCCACAAACAGCGTTCTTCATTGCTCATGCCCGTAAATCCCATTGTACCGAATTCTCCGACAAATAATCTGGCATTACGCCGTCTGGCCATATTCAGTTCTTTATCCAGTTCAGCCTTTACCGCTTCCACCGTACCATCATAAGGATATGAAGCGATCTGTTTTTTATAGTCATCACGGCTTACCAAAGAGGGATCAATGGGCTTGGAAGAGTCATAGGGGAAGGTGACCTGTCCACCCGTCTTTTCAAGTCCATTCCATCCCGCTCCCTGATGGGTGAAGATAAACGGAGCATAAAAGTGAGTCGTATAAATCAGATTTTCATCCTCATATTCGGGTAATTCGTTCAAATAATGATAGGGAGCCGGCGCCACAATAATGGCATGATGCGGGTCTACTTCGCGGATCACTTTTATCAGTTCTCCCTGCAATTCCGGCCAATGCTCTCTCCACCATGATCCGTCCGGTTCATTTTTCAGTTCATATACTACCTTCTCCGAACGGTTCTTACAGTGGTCTGCAATCTGCCGCCACACACTCTTCATAAATCCTTCCGCATGATCTTCCGGATATTTCGAGGTCAGGTTCCATGCATGATTGTCAATTATTACCGTAATGCCGTTATTTTCACCATTATCCAGCAAGTCATCCAACTTTACCCAGAATTCGTCCTGCAATTCATAGTTCTTCGCTCCTTTCTTAACAAAACGGTCCAGATTCATCGGAACACGCGCCACGTCACATCCCAGTGTACGAAGATTCGCGAAAGACTCCGCATTGGTATGTACATGCCAGATATTCGTGGCATCTGACTGGTCTCCCACATCAAAACAACCGGCAAGATTTACACCTCGTGTAAAGTTGGTCGGAACAATATCCCCGTCAATCTCTCCCGGTTCGGGTTCATATCGCACATTGTATAAGTTATCGCGGCATGACTGCCCAAACAGCATTATTACAGCCAAAACCAATATTGAGTAAAACTTTCTTTTCATATCCGTTCTCATATTATTTTATTACTCTAACTATTCTTCATAACCCGGATTCTGCTCTAACAAAGGATTCGAATCCAAAATAGAGGTAGCAATCGGAAAACGTTTTAAATGAGCATTCCTTGCGCCATCAGCCGTATGATCCCACCAGGTACCTTCTACATACTCATTCCAACGAATCAAATCCGTACGTCGTCTGCACTCACCCAAGAATTCGATCAACCATTCGTCCAGCATACGGTACTTATCCAGATTCTCCGCAGTCACCGGATCAGGGTCCGTTTCGTCTGCAAAGTAACGTTTACGCACCTTATTAATCAGGTTTGCCGCCCCTTTTTTATCTCCTGACCTCATCTTACATTCAGCCAACGTATAGTAAACTTCGGCATAACGAATCAACGGAATATCCGGATTAAACAGGAATCTAGCCTCGTTCGCATTTGGACGAGGCGAAAACTTCACCAACCGGATACCGGAATTTTCTTCGCCTGTCTCCATAGACGATTCCGTTCCGTTTTCTGATAAACGGGCAATCTGGTCGACAAGATTCAAAGTCTGATTTCTATATTCCTGTGTACCTTTCACTGTCCAGCCGCTATTTCCCGGATTCTTCAATTCTCCAAAGACAAACATTCCCTTATAGGTTCCGTTGCTCAAATAACAATAGGGCTGTTTACGAATATCCTGATTATGAAATTTTGCAAAAGGACGACCTAATTTTGTGACATATTCATTTCCATTAGCATCCAAACCCGGTGTCAGACAAGTCTTATTATTACTACCCGAATTTTCAATGCCTCCCAAATAATCTTTCATGTTTGCCGGCATCTGCTCACTCCACATATATCTGGCATCTGTCTCCAACTGCGCACTAGCACTCGGTATAGACCAAATAATCTCTTTGGAATATTCATTATTGAACCCGAAAGTTACAGTCCAGTCTCCGTCCAAATCATACGTACCATATTTTCCGTCTAATAATTCCTGTGCAATTCGAGCTGCCTCTTCATATCTGGCCTCACGAATGTAGGCTTCCGCATTGAAATAGAGACGCATCAACCACACAGCCGCTGCCGCCTGCCGAATGTCCCCACGCTCATATCCGCCTAAATCCGTTTTTTTCTCCAGTCCGGAAATGGATTCATTCAGCAGACGCTCTATCAATCTGAAGGTCTCCACGTCGGTAGAACGCCCCCGGACATCTTCCGCCGATTCTTCGTACAAAGGCATACCACCGAATAAATCAAGTGCTTCCAGATAGTAGGCCGCTGCCATAGCTTTCATTTGCGCTGTCCAATTCTCACGCGTTCCGGCAGGAAAGTCAAATTTTCCCAAATCGACCTCACTCAAATCGTCAAGCGTAGCCCAACAACGAGATACTCCCGCCATGCGGGAAACGTAACATTGATAACTGATACCACTCGTGGCAGGTATATTATGATAATGCATCTTGTACTCTTCTCCACGTCCGGCATTCTGACTGCCACGTACAGGCGAGCAAAAAGCATCCGTACCCAGTTCTTGAAAATTAAAATAGCTGGCGTCTTGCGCAAATGCCCATCTGGCATGAGTAAACGGTCGGTAAAAGCGTTGCCATACAGCCTCTTTCGAATCGAAATAAGTATCGGGGGCTACTTGCGAATAATAAGTCGGTTCTATATTACACGAAGTCACAAACACTAAGCCGAAAACACCGGCCAAGATCGTATTTATTATATTGTTTTTCATTGTTCCATAGTTTTTAGAAGTTCAACTGAATACCCAATGTATACGTGCGCACCAGCGGATATGCCTTCGTATAGTCATCTATACCTCCATCATAGCCGGTGATACCGACTTCAGGATCTCTTCCTTCATACTTCGTAAATGTACAGACATTCCCCACCGTTCCGTACACCCTCAAACGATCCACATACTTGATATATTTTTTCAACGGCAAAGTATAACCCAGAGTTATGGCATCAATTTTCCAGAAACTACCATCTTCCAAATAATAATCGGACATCAGTTTTTCTCCTTTTATATGATCAAACTTTCCATACGCGTCTTTCAGAACATTCATTTCTCCATTACGCTTGGGAATTCCCAAAGTCATCGTGTAGGTATTGTACACATCGAAACGAATCCAACCATGCATACTGATGCCCAGATCAAAATTCTTATAAGATAAATTATGGCTCCACCCCAACATTACTTTAGGAGTAAAATTACCCATCAGTCGACGGTCACCGTCCACTTTCTCACCGGCAGTAATCTTCTCTCCCGCTTTGTTGTAAAGCATAAACTCACCCTCTCTGGAAAAACCGGCAAACTTATACATATAAAACTGCCCCACTGTACTTCCTGCTTCGAGAATAATAGCCTTTCCCGGCGTATTCGGACCAGGGAGCAGCCCACCGTCCCACCGCGTATTACTTCCGTCCATCGTCAGCACCTTACTGGAACTATGGCTCATATTCAAATGGGTATTCCAAATGAAATGACGACTACGAATAATGTCTCCCCCTAATTCAATCTCCCAACCTTTGTTTTCCATTTCACCGATATTCTGCCATTGGTATCCGCGAATAAACGGAGGTTGCGGCACCTGCACATAGAACAGCATATTGGAAATCTTACGACGAAATACATCTACCTTACCATATAGACGCCGGTTGAAAAAAGAAAAATCAAGCCCCATGTTCCATTCCGCCTTTTCTTCCCACCCTAAATGAGAGTTTACATCTTCCGAACGTCCATAAGTGTACATCCAATTACCGTTAGGCAACAACCAACGGTTTTCGTCGGCACTGATAAATTTTCCGGAATAAGCAGCGTCAAAGTTATTGTTACCCGTCACACCATAACCGAAACGTAATTTCAATTCATCCAACCAGTCAAACTTTTCCATAAACTTTTCATTACCCAGACTCCAACCGGCAGAAACCGCCCAAAAGTTACCCCAACGGTTGTTAGGACCAAACTTGGAAGAACCCTCGTGCCGAATCGTGGCAGAAAGCATGTAACGGTCTTTGTATGAATAATTAGCACGGGCAAAAAGTGCAAACAAACGCTCTGTTATAGCCTTGTCCGAACGCATACTTGCTTTGCCGTCATTCAGATAAGACCCTTTTCCTATATCCCAATATTTAATTCCGTCGACAGAGAAATTGCCATTTTCCATTTCAAATTCTTCTCCGTTATATTGATAGAAAGAATATCCGGCAACTGCGTTCAGTCTATGACCGCTCTCCCATTCATTATTATAAGAGAAATACCCTTCCGAGTTCAGCTTATCCTTTTTATTGAATGACAACTTAGCATGCCCGTTCTCATTGTTAACCAATGATTCCCGATGATACATGGAACGATAACTATGCCCCTCCCATTGCAGATTCTCATACCCGATTGTCTGCTGATAAGACAATCCTTTTATCGGTTTAATATTCAATTTAAAAATAGCCTCCGGCTTGAACCATTTATCCACACCGTTATTATCATATAAAGCAGCGTCGGCAATGATATTGTAATCATCCGGTTCCCCAGTCCAGATATTGTATCCGGTACGGCTATTTCCATCATATGGCGAACGTGTAGGATTATTCAGCAAGGCCTGTCCGAATCCGGGACCTTGCATCACACGTGATGCCTGACGATAATCCACATTCGCACGAATTTCCAACCAGTCATCGAACAACATAAATTTGGCATTCAATCGTCCACCATAATCCTTACGGCTTTCTCCGACGGGCAATCCCTCCTGATTCTCATAAAAGAAAGAAGTATATAAATTGGCTTTAGCAGTGCCTAATGTCAACGATAAATTGTGCTTTTGGGAAAAGTTGCCTGTATTAATACATTCATTCCACCAATCCGTACGGGCACCGTAATCTTTCCCTACTCCATACGCCACATATTCATTGGCAGTCAGAACGTCAGGCTTCCCATAAGCCTGTTTTTTAGAAAGTTCGGTACTATAGGTGAGCTTTACTTTTCCTTCTGTATTGGTTCCGCTTTTTGTTGTAATCAAAATGACACCAGCCGCTGCACGGGTACCGTAAATTGCACCGGCGGAAGCATCTTTCAAGACATCGATAGACTTGATATCGTCCTGATTCAACGAACGTATATCACCTCCGGGAAAACCGTCTATCACTATCAACGGCTCTTGTCCCGCAACAATGGATGCCATACCACGCAACTGAAACGTAGGTTGGTCATTCACACTATTAGTCTGGCCAATCACCAGACCTCCGATTTTTCCTTGCAGGGCTTTAGATATATCAGCCCCTCCTACCCCTTTCATCATATCGTCAGCTGAAAGCGAAGTGATAGAACTGGTTACTTCCTTCTTATTCAACGTTCCGTAACCCACTACTACCACCTCATCCAACATTCTGGCATCTTCTTCCATCACAATCCGGTTATCCTGCTTGTCCGAAGCCTGAAAATGGACAGTCTTATATCCGATATAGGAAACAACCAACAGCTCATTACTTCGTATATCCTTCAAAATAAAATTTCCGTCCATATCCGTAATGACACCTTGCGCAGTTCCGGCAAGCTTGATGCTTGCACCTATTATAGGTTCATTTTCAATGGTTATCACCTTTCCACGCATCGTTTGCTTTTTCTCTGACTGGACAGGTTTATTCATCAACACGATATTATTCCCCTCAAGATGATAAACAACCGCTGTGCCCTTAAACAAAAGATTCAAGACCTGTGACACAGGTTTTGCACTAGCATTAACAGATACCCGTCGTTTCACATCGATCTTTGTTTCATCATATACAAATAAATAAGAAGTCTGTTTTTCTATATCCGAAAAGATTCTGCTCAACGGAACTTGCTTTTTACTGATAGTCACCTGTTTATTTTGAGCAAATCCGGACGAAGAAAACAAAAAGAAAACTACACAAAGGAAACTAAATAAATTCTTTTTCATATTTTTGTAGCTCATAAGTTGTGTTATGCAATAAATTCACTATTGACAACCGTTTACCGACGGCTGCACGACTTTCCTGCCGGACAGTGCTTCCTCACTGTCCGGCTTTCTTTTTCAGAA
The DNA here is from genome assembly GCF_002632415.2 of Bacteroides celer. NCBI lineage: Bacteria > Pseudomonadati > Bacteroidota > Bacteroidia > Bacteroidales > Bacteroidaceae > Bacteroides > Bacteroides celer. Next base: position 4,432,257 of record NZ_CP178209.1, read on the forward strand.
GAATTTAAGTAGGTGTTTTTGGCTTCATAAGTATTAATATTAAGGTTATTATTTAATAGATAGTAATTGTCTCATTATTCTCATCCCATCGATATTCGAACGGATTTATTCTCTGCAGGACTTTCAAAATATGATCTATGCCATCCCCCTGACGGAATTTGCAGGTACATCGGTAGTGAAGCACTTCCGGATTATCTATCCGGAATGGAATTTTATAATATTCCTCTATTTTACGGAAAACAGTCTCGTAATTTTCATTTTTGAAATAATAAATACCATCTACCCACAATACACTTTCTTCTTTATCCATAGCTAACTTCACCAGACGCCCCTCTTTTCCGATCGCCTGTTCATAAGGTAAAAGCTGAAGTTGCACATGTTTCTCTTTGTCACTCACACGTACGGAACCCTCAAAAAGTTTCACTTCAAAATCACCTTGATTCTGATAAGCCGAAACATTGAATACGGTCCCCAGCACCTGTATTTCTCCATATCCGGTTTCTACGATAAATGGCTTCTTTTCTTCATGAGCAACTTCAAAAAAGGCTTCACCATCCAACCTTACCCGACGTTCAGTACCCGTAAACCGTTCATCAAAGTCCAACTTGGAATTGGAATTCAACCAGACTTTAGTACCGTCTGACAAGGATAACTGTACGCGTTGCCCTACCGGTACTTGCACATATCGTGCCTGTAAATCTATCCGGGAAGTATCCATACGCCAGTAAGCCACCATCCAGCCACCTATCAGACAAAACAACGCAACGGCAGCCACTCCTGCCCATCGGTAAAAACTCTTTCGAAGTACCGGTAAGTGTCTTTTCTTCCCATCCAACTCGTCACAACAAAGAGACGCATCATAAATGGTACGCAACGCCATGTACTCCTGACGATGATCCTCACTTTCTTCTATCCAGTGAAGTACTGTCAGTCTCTCTTCTTGGGTAGCATCTCCCCGCAGATAATTCCGTATAATCTGGAAATCAATTTTCATTTCAACATACTTATTATGAAGTACTCTACAGCGGGTGCTTCATATAATAGTTCCCTCAAAGTTTAAATTCCCTAGTCGACTCTTCATTTTTCTGCAAAAAAAATCCGATCTTCTTATAAGACCGGAAAAACACTATCATAAACCGTCAAAGACGTATGTGCAGAGATATGTTCAGAGTAAAATATCTAATAATGGCAAATAATCTTTCAAATCTACCCGAAGCAGTTTCAAAGCTTTGGAAATATGATAATCCACTCCTTTCACAGTGATGCCTAACTCCTGTGCGATTTCCTTATTAGACATCCCCCTAAAACGACTTAGAAAGAAAACCTGACGAGTTTGTTTGCTCATCTGTTCCAGTGACTGTTTTAGTATGTTTTGTACTTCCTGCGAATAGAGAAGTTGCGGATCACAAGCTTCCAAAGTAGAGATACGGAACTGCAATTCCCGCAATGTGTCCCCTTCGATATGCTCGTGCACTTGAGACTTCACTGATTCATGTCGCAGGAAATGAAGAACTTTATTACGAATTACTGAAAAAAGAAAAGGTAATGCGTTATCCACCGGTTCTCCACTAGCCATGTGTTCCCACAATACCAACATTGCCTCTGAAACAAAATCCTCCGCCTGCATAGTATCGCAAACATAAGACTTTGCAAACATTACACACCTCCGGTAATATCGAATATGCAGATTATTAAAATCTCTTAGACGGGCTATCTTTTCCGATGCGGTTAATTCATGTTGCATTACTTACATCATATTTTGATAAAAGGTATCTCATAAGTAGTTATTCATAATTATTTCACATATGTCGAAATTGCATTATCTTTGTCTCGAACCAAACCGCAAGACAAATGAAAATCAAGAAATTGACGTTGAGCGATTCCGAACGTCGGGAACTTACCACCGGTTTCCGTACAGGCGAAAGCCATTGTTTTCGTATGCGTTGCCGCGCCATATTGCTCAAAGCAGAGGGCTTGAGTGCGCCCCAAGTGGGAGCACAAACGGAAATGACCGCCCAAACCGTTGGCAGTTGGGTCAAACGTTTCGAAAACCAAGGAATCCAAGGATTATATACACGTCCGGGACAAGGTCGCAAAGCCATCATGGACTGTTCGGACGAGGAAGCTGTGCGCAAAGCCATCGAGTCGGACCGACAGAGTGTGCGTGCAGCCAAAGAAGCCTGGCAGAATGCTTCGGGCAAGGAAGCGAGCGAATCGACGTTCAAACGTTTTTTATCCGCATTGGCGCAAGATATAGACGTATAAGAAAACGTCCTAAGGGTAAGCCCTCGCCGCAGCTCTATGCGTATAAGACCGAGAAGCTGCAAGAACTTGAAGTACTTTTTGAAAAAGGCTCCATCGACCTCTTCTATGGTGACGAATCTCATATCTGCACGGAAGGCTATGTCCCTTACGGGTGGCAGTTTTCCGGAGAAGACGTTTACATTCCTGTCGAAAAAGCCAAACGGCTCAACATCTTTGGTATGATTGACAGGAATAACCGCTTTGAAGGTTTCTGCACCTGCGATTCTGTTGATGCAGAGAAAGTCGTGGATTTCCTCGACAGGTTCTCTTTCAAGCTCAACAGAAAGACATTTGTTGTGCTTGACAATGCAAGTGTACACCGTAATGAGAAAATAAAGCGAATGCGTCCAATATGGGAAAAACGGGGACTTTTTCTTTTCTACATTCCCCCATACTCTCCTCATTTGAACATTGTGGAGACCCTTTGGCGTATTATGAAAGGGAAATGGCTCCGACCGCAAGATTATGTCACTACAGAATCGCTGTTTTATGCCACAAATAGGGCTTTGGCGGCGATAGGAACACAACTGAATATTAACTTTAGTCATTATGCTGCTTAATTTTGATTAGTTACTTAAATATCATCATAGGTGTATTGAAATAAGTATTCATTAGTAAATATTAAAGCAGTCCGGTCATATTTTCTGATAAGATTCTTTCAATTCTAAAAAATGTTTCTTAGTTTTGCGATGTACAACCATTAAAACAAGTAGTAAGAAACAGAGAACAGTAAGCACTCAAAAAAAGGCTCAATAATAAAATCTCTACCTTCGCTGCAAATCAAAAAATGAATAGTATGTATAGCAGTGAAGATCTTGAAAGGTTTTACTTTCAGTACCAAACGGAGGCTTTGCCTCATGGAGAATCTCTCCAATCTTTTTGTGTTAAGAATAAAGTACCTTATAACCTTTTTGAAAAATGGTATAAGGACACTCGTAAGAAAGTAGTCGAAGTGAAAGTTTCAGGTTTTCCGGCGGATTCGGATAACGGTAATCCAACGGTTGAACCTCAATCAACAAACAAATTCAGTCCTAATCCGATACGTATATGGATTGATATTCGCATAAGTAACGGTCTTCATTTGACTCAGAAGAATTTAAGCTATCAGGACTTAGTTCGTATGGTAGAGAAGTTGGAGGGATTATGTTGAGTGTTACCGGTCTGAATCATTTCTATTATGTCCGTGACTTTACAGATATGCGCTGCAAGCACAGTCGTGTGTTGTCTATCATTCGTGAGCAGCTTCATAGAGAGCCAAGTGATGGCGATGTATTCATAGTCATGTCTCGTAACCGTAGAATCGTCCGAATGTTTGCTTTTGACAGTCGTTCATACCGTTTGTTTGAAAAGAAGTTTGTCTCCGGCTATCAGTTTCTGAAAGTGGAACGAAAAGGGGCTGATAAAGTGTATAGGATAGACTGGAAAGACGTAGTTTTGATATTAGAGAATCCGATAGTTAAAATATTGAAAGTCAGATAATTATCATGTTTATATATTTGCGGTTTTATGATTATTTTAGTACCTTTATGTCTGTAAATCAAAGGCTTTGGAATGATCGAACTGCAACATATCATAGAATCCAAAAAGGAGTTGTTGAAAAGGGAAACCTACTCACGTACTCCTATAAATTATAGTGAAGGTATGTCAGATGATCAAAAAGACCGGTATATTCAATACTTGGCTGAGCAGAACCAGGAACATATTTTGACGGAGAAAGCAATGGAGCTTGTCCTTGAAGATTTCGTTGCTAAACAAAAGGTTCTGGAAGAACGTATGTCTTCATTTGAAGCTTTGCAACGTTCACAGCTGGAGCAGCAGCAGGCACTGAAGGATCAGTTGTCCGAGGAGCGTAAAAAACGAAAAACCGCAGAGCGTAAAGCAAAGACACTTCAAGAGCAACTCGACTATGCCAAACAAGAACGTTTTGGCGATAGACGGCAGAAGGTCAGGAAAAAGATGCAATCCGGTGAACCGGAAAACCCGGCTCCTGACCGTGAGGATGAAAAAGAAGGTTTTGATGGAACCCGCGGTACACTCCGTACCGGCTCTGTTGATAATAACCTGTCCCATGATGTGCCTCAATCCCCCAAGCAGGAACGTGACTTGTCCCATCGCCCGGATGAGTATAGCAGAATGGGGTTGGCCGGTGATCCGATTATCCATCCCTCAGATTTGTCAAAAGTCCCCGGACGTATAATCGAAAGGAAATCAGTTCAGGTGTTTAGCTTGAAGACCAGCCTGATCGAGGAACGTTTTGAAATGGTTCATTATGCGGCTCCCGGTCTGAACCCCCAATGGGGCTATTTCCCATGTGAAGGTCATCCTGAGGTTGTTACAAAGTTTGAAGGAACGAAGGGCACTCCTGAATTCCTACAGGCAATCGCTTATGAGGTTTATGTGAAGAATGTGACTTTCGGTCTTCTTCACCAATGGGTTACCGATATGGGTATGAGCATCTCTCCCAATACTTTACGCAATTGGTTGAAGAAGGGGAAGACGTACTTGGATGAGTTGGTCTGTGTTTTGAAGTCTGTCGCATTAGAGAAGGATTCCATCGTGAACTGTGATGAGACGTGGTGCAAAGTTCGCAAGTATGACCACTACAAGAAGTGTTATATCTGGGTACTCGTAAACAAGTCCGAGAAGGTTGCTATTTTCTTCTATGAAAAAGGTTCTCGCAGTCGTGATGTCCTTACCGATTTTCTAGGAGATTCAGAGTTGAAAAGTATCATGTCAGACGGCTACAATGCATACGTATTTATAGGCAATGAGTTGAAATCAGCACAATTCAAGGCTACGGTACATCAGGTTTGTATGTCTCACGCCTGCAATAAATTCGTCAAAGCTTCCAATCAAGGAAAAGAAGATCATGCGGCCTTATTTGCCGCGGATTTGAAAGAGCTTTTTAGAAACGAGCGTAAGTATGATGAAGCCCGTCTTACTCCTGAAGAACGATTGAAGGAGCGGCAAAGTTTAGCAACGAAAGAAATATTGATAAGGATCCGTAGTCGTTTAGACGGTGAGTTGGCCACCGATTCAGAATACCGGAGTCAATATTACACGGAAGCCTTAAACTATCTGAATCACTTTTGGGATGAGATCTTTGCCTATTTAAAAGCCGGGGAATTCCCCATAGATAATAATCTGGCTGAGCGAACCATCCGAAAGCTGACTACTCAGCGAAACAATTCCCTGCACTACGGCAGTGATGCCGGTGCTGAGATGGCGGCAACCTACCATAGTGTAATTAGTACAGTGAAGCTTCACGGTAGTTCCGTTTGGAATTTTATCGGAACTTTCTTCAAAAAAATCTTTAACGGGTGCAGGGACTATGTTAATATGGTACCCGGTAAGATTTCTTTGTCTACAAGTGAATGCTAAATTGAAAACGATTTTTTAACGAAACTCAGTTTGGGCACTTCAACAGTGCCCAAATTAAAGGGTATGCCCTTAATTGAGTGCTTACCAGAGAACAAAGATTTTCAGACATATTGATTGAACGTTAAAACGTATTATCCCATTCGCTTAAATCTCGCAAATTTAAAATGAATCTCAAGGATAGTAGGTTAAAGTAGCGTTCACACCCGAGTAGGGCGTGGACTGCTTTTACCTTATTGAGATTCAGGCAATGCGAGAGCCTAAGCGAATAAATAAGGATAAAAGTTAGTTTACGCTCTTTTTTGTACCCATACATTAATTTCAAACTATATAAATATGGAAAAAGTATCATTACTAATGAAAGATTCCTCCGAAGGAGATTCCCAAAAAGAAACCATGATAGACTTTATTCTTTCATGGACCTTACGTAGATCTACGCAGCAATACAGTGAAGAAAAACCTGTCCTTTATCAATATTGTAGAAAGATTCTCGGCAAACTGATTGGTGTTGCAATGACAGACGACGTACAAGTCATCTCCGTCGAAACTTGGAAACAATGGAGATACATTGACCTATGGGCAAACATACGGATTACATGTAATGGAAAAGAAGACTTTCATGCTGTTTTGATTGAGAACAAAGCATATACACCGACTCACCATAATCAATTAGAAAGATACAAGGCCATTTTCGACCAAGTATGTGAAGAATATATGCCTGATGCTAAAAGGCATTATATACTAGTCACCGCCTTGGATGAAATACCGGATATACTGACAAACGAATGTAAAAAGAACGGATATACCCCATTCTGCTTAGGAGATTTAAATGATTATGAACAGCAAGATTCGGAAAGCGATTTGTTTAACGAGTTTTGGTTAAGATACTGGTAAATATGGAAAAGTTTCTATTAATATGCATATTCCTCTGTACAGGAGTGTGTAAGACAAGCGCACAAATAGTAGACTTATCGAAATTCGTTAAGGCAAAGAAAAACAAGACAGAAGTATTCTCTCAAAAATTACAAAATACGAGAGATTCACTTCTAAGAATCTGCAAAATACATAAATTAGAAGATTTCAAATATAAATTTCCAACTATTTACTTAGGTGAATCAATGGAAAGTTTAAAAGCCAAATCAAAAGAATTCGAGAAAATCAAAGTAGAAATAGAAAATGCTATTAGCAAGAAAGAGTTAGAGCAAAAAAGTGCAGACTCCATCCAAAAGGTCAATGATGCCGCAAGAATAGTACAAGAAAGAACAGCTGACTCTTTATATTTAATTCGGGCCGCCCAAACATGGGAATGGTTACATGATAAGAAAGGAAAATGGGAAACAATAGACCGTTCATATCCAAAAGAAGAGCATTACCAAGTAAATTCACTATTTCCCCAATATCAAGTAATAGACCAAAATGCCTATCTGAATGGGAAATTAGTAGGAGTATGCCATCCGGCTAAAAACAATAAAGACCATGACGAACAAGAACGTCATTTTCGCATTGACGTGATGACTTTTTTATGTCAACAAGATTTTCTGAATAACAAATATGAGATACAAAAAGAATCACCTAAAACCCAAGAATACATAAAACAGAAATTAGGACTTAAAAAACAACTGGAGCCGACTGACAGTCCTGTATATAAAGAGATGATAGCCAATGCAAGCAAACTCCGTATAGCACAAGAAAGGCTACGCAAAGGAGAAATTGATTTGAACACCTACAATAGAATTAAAACAAAATTGGGTGCCAAATTCACCGGAACGGTATATCAAGAAATGGCGGATAGTAACAGTCCGGAAATAAATGCAGGGAAAAGATATCTGGAACAATTACGTGCTGATAACAATCCATTAATCGGGGAATATAGCATTCAAAGAATAGATGGAACCAACTTCACCTATCAGTTCCGTAATAATGAAGGAAAAGAAACGTTTAGCGTGAAAGTTGCATTCTTTGTCAATGAGAAAAAAAATGTTTTATATACAATTTCTTCACTTCAAAAGAAATAAAATATTATGGAAAAAGAAATGAAAAAATGCCCTTATTGCGGAGAAGAGATTTTGGCTGTAGCCAAAAAATGCAAATACTGCGGTGAATGGTTGGAAGAAAAGCAAACGGTAACTAAGAAAATGGTTGCCTGCCCTGTTTGCGCCGAACAAATAGAAGAAGACAGTGTATCTTGTCCTTATTGCCATGAGTCGCTAACGCCTAAAGCAATACCTTTGTCACATCGCACCACGATAGCGAAAGAACAGCCGAAAACCACAAGCAGCGAGAACCAAGAACCCCCGCCGACCTCTTTCTTATCCCACAATTTCACTCGTGTCGTATGCAAGCAATATGCCGACTTTAGCGGAACGACCACAAGAAAGCAGTATTGGCTTTACATCCTGTTCTACAGCGCCATAGCTATTGCCGCATCATGCATAGACATCCTATTGGGAATCGACTTCCAACTATTTGGAGAAAGCCTCGGCTATGGTTGGCTATTCACAATCGTCTCGCTGGCTCTCACCATTCCTTCACTCGCCATCGGCATACGTCGCTTGCACGATATCGGGAAAAGCGGATGGTGGTTTCTGATTGTCCTCATTCCCTTAGTCGGTGGCTTTTGGCTGCTCTTCCTATTGTGCAAAAAAGGAAATACAGCTAACGCCTCCACTCCTCTGACCTCTACCGACAAGATTGTACTCAATGCGTCGATAATAGTTGTAACCTTTCTGGTTATACTCACCTATTTCAAATCTCCCAACCACTCCCCGATGTCCCAACTTCAATACAGCGATTGGGCTCTTGACGGAGACACCGCAGGAGTGGATACATTGGACAATATAGGTTACTCAGAAAGCAGGCAAAGCATCAATAGCGAAAACGATGCGGAAATAAAAAAACGCATTATACACGATTTCTCTTGCTATTATCCCATTTATACCTTCTGCTACAATATGCAACAAGCCATAACTAAAGGATACAAAGGAAAAGGTCTGCTAACCCTCACCGAAGAACTTGTAGAAAACGACGATTTGCTTGTCATCTCCAATACCGAATTTAAATGGTTATTGCAACAATTCGATTTCTCAAACTTCTCCCGACTATTACGGGCATACGCAAACAGTAACAGAAACTTCGGAGGTGATTTAGACGAATATAGCTTGGGGTGTATAGCGATAGAGTGTCTTAAAGAACACAAAGTTGTTTTCAACAACCAATGGTTTGAGATATTCGACAATTATCTGCCCCGTGACGAAGTGCAAATAGAAGAGTTTCATAATTTGGGAAATAAGGAATATCAGGTTGTATTCGATGGCTTTCACAACATATCTCCCAATTTCGTATATAACATCAGCTATGCCAACGGACTCAACATTATATCGCATTAAATTTTACCATCATGAAACATAACGACTTACTTACATCATTTACTCTATTATCTCTTCTGTGTATTTTCTGCACTTCATGCAACGATATGGAAATGGCAAAGAAAGCATGCGGCACATGGGAAAGCATCCGCATAGTTGAAGAAAACGGATGCAAAGAGAAAACCTATTATGAGTTTGGTCCTGTGAAAGGAGATACTTCCGGAGGAGACTTAAAAGAGACAACCTACTTCACCGAATGTGGAGAAGTTGAAGACGGACAAGAATATAATATGCAATGCAAAAGTATCATTGAAGGTACATGGAAGATAGAAGTCGGTGACATCTATTTCACTTACGACCTGTCGACTCTGAAAGTCACTTTTGAGGGGATTAGTTTCCCGGGCGCAGATAGATTTTCCGAATCTCTTGCACAAAGTTTTCAAGAAAACTATGGGCAATCACTCATTCAAGAATCAATAGAAGAATTGAAAGAACATCTCTATAATTGGTATTCAGAAAACGAAAACAACGAAGACTGTTACCAGAATGTGAATATTAAAGGAGACAATATGTCGTTCGATGCAACAGATGGAGTTATTAAACTGATAAGAATAAAATAAAACTTGAAACATGATAAACAATACCAAACAATGCCCTTTCTGTGGCGAAGAGATACAAGCAACTGCAAAGAAATGCAGGCACTGCGGAGAATGGTTGGAAGACTCAGTTTCCAATACAAAAAATCAAGCCACTACAGAAGTGTCCTTTCAAAGGGATTCAAATAATCATAAAACAGAAGTGAATCATTTAAAAACTCCCATTTCTGACTTTGTCCTAATCCTATTTTGGACAAGAGTCATTGCAACATTCATTTCAATGTCACATCAAAGTGGAGTATGCCACCTTACCAATCCACACAAATGGCTACAAATCATGCAGTGGGCAACCTATATTCCAGAATGGGTGGCTGACTTATTGTCTGGCTTGGTCGATATAATATTCGCTTACGCCTTATATATCGGGATGAAACAACAAACCAAACCCATGAGCGGCTTATTAATTACCAATATTATAATCACTGTAGTAGTATCTTTTTTGATTTTATGTATGGATTTAATCTCTATTGCAGACGAAGATTACATTGGAATACTTATCTCTCTTTTTGTTATATTAGGTATGCTTATTACATCAACCATAATTGGAGTCCAATTTATCCGACACTTCAACGGACTATTAAATAAATTAGGATGGGGAATGTTGGCATCTCTAATCATAGTTATATCTGCCGCCGCTCTAATATCAGAAGATGAATTTAGTATGACTAATACAATTATTTCTTTTATTGAGTTTTGGATAATCAGCTATATTCTATATATACAAGCGGAATTATTAACGGATTGAGCCAACTAAATCCCTCAAGAAGACATTTTCATTTGATTAGCCTTACCAATTGCACAACAAAAGTGCAGAAAATTATAATTTTCTGCACTTTTGTTGTGCAATTGACGTATATTTGCATATAAATATATACCAACCATGGACAGATTATACGAAAACTTCAATAAACTCCTTAAAGCTACAAGTACCGATTTCATCCGATACAAGTATACTGAAATAAACTGGGATAGCCATATGCTCGGACTTGTTGGACCACGCGGAGTAGGTAAAACCACCATGTTCCTTCAACATATCAAGCAGAACATGAATCCGAAAGACACATTGTATGTTTCAGCAGACAATATGTACTTTGCCGATAATTCCCTGATTGACCTAACAGACAAATTCAGCAAACGAGGTGGCAAGCACCTATTTATTGATGAAATACACAAATACCCTAACTGGTCTCGTGAATTGAAGCAGATATTCGATTCTTATCCTGATATGCAAGTTCTTTTCACCGGTTCCTCTATTTTGGATATTTATAAAGGAACGGCAGATTTAAGCAGACGTGCCCCCATCTATGAAATACAAGGGCTGTCTTTCAGAGAATATTTAAGTATGTTCCATCAAATTCATGTACCAGTCTACACATTAGAAGAGATACTGGAACATAAAGTTGAAATTCCGGGAATAGCACATCCACTTCCGCTATTCGCTGAATATATACAACACGGCTATTACCCGTTTAGCAAAGATATCACTTTTGAAATCGAGTTGAACCAAGTAATCAACCAGACTATGGAAAATGACATACCTCAATATGCTAATATGAATGTCTCCACAGGACGTAAATTGAAACAACTGTTGATGATTATTGCCAAAAGCGTTCCATTTAAGCCTGTCATGCAAAAACTTGCTGACATCATTGGAGTTAGTCGTAATTATTTAAGCGATTACTTACTTTATATCGAGAAAGCGGGGATGATAGCTCAAGTTCGCGATGACACAGGCGGGGTCAGAGGTCTGGGCAAAGTAGAAAAAATATATCTTGATAATACTAATCTCATTTATGCATTAGGAGGAGAAAATTCCAATATCGGTAATATCCGCGAAACATTTTTTTATAACCAAATGCGAGTTAAACAGGATATTATATCTTCCAAAATCTCAGATTTCCAAATAGGAGAAAGAACATTTGAAATAGGCGGAAAAAACAAAGGACAACAACAAATAACCGGAGCCAAAGAAGGATACATTGTAAAAGATGATATAGAAACCGGATACGGGAATATTATTCCACTTTGGAATTTCGGAATGAATTATTAATAATGCGAATCAGCAGTTGACAATCTTCTACCTTTTCGCTTGTTAAAATGTTATTATTCAGTTAATTATCTCATTAATTAATTTTCTAATCTCCTTGAAAGTCAGTATATTAGAAGAATAAAACCACTCATTATTCTAATTATGATTCCCAAGGAGAAAGAATTAAAACTTATAAAAATATATATGTATATCTGCGATGTTTACGAGTCTTCACTCAAGTTCTACTGCCAGAGGTTCAGTAATAACAATCATCCAATCTTTACCGATCAGGAACTGCTTACTGTATATCTGTTCTGCGGAGCTTATCAGCAATACTTTAAAATCAAAGACATACATACTTTTACCAAGGAATACCTGCTTTCATGGTTCCCTAACTTGCCTTCTTACCAAACATTCAATTATAGATTGAATTTGATGCCGGAAGCAATCAGTGAACTTGTCAGGCAGTTAATCCATTCATTCAATCCTCAAGATTGTGACAGTATGAAATCATTAGTTGACTCAATGCCTATCATTACTTGCGCGGGAAAGAACAAAGTAGGAAAGGTGGCCACTGAGATTACTTCCAAAGGATATTGTTCGACAAAGAACATGTATTACTTCGGACTAAAACTCCATGCAGTGGCTTTCCGTAGAAAAGGAACTATACCTTTTCCTGAAATGCTCATACTTTCCGCTGCTGATGAAAATGACTCCACAGTATTCAAAAGAGAATGTGTGGGAAATCTGAACAATAGAGAAATATATGCCGATAAAATATATTCGGATATACCATTCTATAAAGAGACGCAAGAATGCAAAAAAATCTCGCTATTTACTCCTGTAAAAGCTATCAAAGGAGAATCACCTGAAATAACCAAAAGGGAGAAAGCCGCAAGAGACTTGTTTTCAACTGCAGTCTCTAAAGTCAGACAACCCATTGAATCATTGTTCAACTGGTTGAATGAAAAAACAAATATTCAAAGAGCGATGAAAGTCAGATCTACATCTGGACTTCTGGTACATACGATGGGAAAAATTGCCATCGCACTAATTACGCTAATTTTTAACTAATAAATCAAATACTGATTCGCATTAATAATAGCCTTATAACAATTTTAATACAAAATATATTTATGTCACATACCAGACAAGAACAGATGGAAGCCTTCGGACGCTTCCTGGACATTCTCGACGAACTGCGTGTTAAATGTCCCTGGGACCGCAAACAGACCAATGAGAGTCTGCGTCCCAACACCATAGAAGAGACTTACGAACTTTGCGACGCCCTGATGAGGGATGACAAGAAAGAAATCTGCAAGGAATTGGGCGACGTATTATTGCACGTTGCTTTCTATGCCAAGATAGGCTCGGAAACAGGAGATTTTGACATCAAAGATGTTTGCGACAAACTGTGTGATAAACTGATTTTCCGTCACCCGCATGTATTCGGAGAAGTAAAAGCAGAGACAGCAGGACAAGTTTCCGAAAATTGGGAACAGTTGAAGCTAAAGGAGAAAGATGGCAATAAGAGTGTATTGAGCGGTGTCCCCGCTGCCCTCCCCTCGCTCATCAAGGCTTATCGTATTCAAGACAAAGCCCGTAATGTAGGTTTCGACTGGAAAGAGCGTGAACAGGTATGGGATAAAGTGAAGGAAGAAATCGGAGAGTTTCAGGATGAAGTAGCTAATATGGATAAGGACAAGGCAGAAGCTGAATTCGGCGACGTCATGTTTAGCCTTATCAATGCAGCGCGTCTCTACAAGATCAATCCTGATAACGCTTTGGAACTTACCAACCAAAAGTTTATCCGTCGCTTCAATTATTTGGAGGAACATACTATCAAGGAAGGAAAAAGCCTGAAGGATATGTCTCTTGAAGAGATGGATGCTATTTGGAATGAAGCAAAGAAAAAAGGACTGTAAGACCCATGAATAACATTGATTTACATGCAATCATCGAAAGATGATTTGGAGTTCATAATACATGCCAAACAGGATATTCCACTATTGATTGCAGAAATAGAACACTTAAAATCAATGCTATCTAAATAAAAAAAATAGAGACTCTATTCCGTGCGAGTAGAGCCTCTATTTTACTCAAACAGAGCGTCTAACTCGTATGAATAGACGCTCTGTTTTTCTTTATTTCTTCTTCGAATCGTTTCCTTTATCCTTGCCACGATTCATTCCTTTTATCATCTCCCGGTGGAAGCGCATTTCCGCACGCTGCACGAGAAATATCTTCTTACTGGAAAGAATCTTCTTGAACTTACCCAGATAAGTCTTATCAAGCTGGTCGGCAGCAATACGATTGTTAGCTACCTTATCGTTGATTTCTGCATATTGAGCTTCCGTTGTCTTATCATCCTTGCCTTTGCGCATCAAATCCCACGATTCATCATTCAGTTTCTTCTTCTTATCCTGAAGTTCAAAATAGACGGGAAAGAACTTGGCTGCCTCTTCTTTACTCAATCCAGCCTGTTCGATAATGAATGCCTTTTGTTTTGCCCTGAACTCCTCCCGGGATAAATGCTGATCACATCCGTCAGCAGCCCAAAGAACAGGCATAAACCCACACAACAAAACAACCCATGCGATTAGTTTTCTCATTTTCTGTATTCAATCAGTTTTAATAAATCATTCTACACTTGCATCACTCAAATAAACATATAACGAATAATCATCCAGCATAGCGCGGTCCAGTGCCACATCCAGCATTTCGTCCGATACAACTTCAGTATCCACCTCCGTCACCGCCACTTCATCGACCGCAGCAGGTTTGTGATCTGTCAACGCTACCCGGATAATCAGGGCCGCACCTACAAACATAGCAGCGAGATAGAGCAATGGTTTCAGTCTTGTCCATGTGCTGACAGATTCTTCCTTGAAAACTACTTTTTCTTTTTCAGGAAGTTTATTCATTACCTCCGAAGTCAGGTTTTCAAAGTAACCATCAGGCACTTTGAAGGAATTTTCCTTACCAAGCTTCTTCAATAGGATATCTTCTTCTTTCATACGTTTTTCTCCTCTCTTTTACTTAGACAACGTCCAATTTAAAAGGTTTAATCTATTTCTTCTAAAAACTTCTCTATTTTCTTCACCGCATGATGATATGACGCTTTGAGCGCACCAACCGATGTACCGAAGATTTCCGACATCTCTTCGTATTTCATTTCCTGATAATATTTCAGGTTGAACACCATACGCTGTTTTTCCGGCAAAGTCAATAGAGCTTTTTGCAGACACAACTGTATTTCGTCGCCCGAAAAGTAGGAGTCACTTTCCAGCTTCTGCACAATCGCAGCTTCAGGATCATCAATATCCACGGTAGTCATAGCGCGCTGCTTGTTCAGAAAGGTAAGACATTCATTCAGCGCGATGCGATAGAGCCAGGTAGACAGTTTCGCCTCGGCACGGAAATAATCAATATTCGTCCATGCCTTGATGAAAGTGTTTTGCAGGAGATCGTTCGCATCCTCATGCGACAGTACCATCCGGCGGATTTGCCAATATAATTGCTCGCTATACTGCGCCACAATCATTTCAAATCCTTTCCGCTGTGTACTCTCCTCCTGAAGGAGCTTCAGAACTTCGCGTTCGTTATAAGGAATCATAATCTCTTGTATCTGTATGTTTATTTATGGTTTCAAATTCAGGTTGTTCATTGCTTCTAGTAAAGACGAATCATATTTATAAATGTCCTCACAATTCCTCAAATTATTATCGGCAGACAGATAAACCGTCTGATAATCTATAAATAAAGGTATATATTTCTCTAAACTATAATGTTTCAGTTCGCGATAGGCCGCACTGACAGGCAGCTTCTTCCCCTCTTCACTCACCGGTTTGATATCCATTGCAATACGGATACGGTCTTCCAATAATTCATCCGGCTCTTTCAACAAGAAGAAAGCAAAGTCGAGTGCTTTCTGAAGACGGACGCAACCGTGGCTCACTGCCCGGTTCTTCAACGTGAAAGCCCACCGGGAAGGAGTATCATGCAGGTATACGGAATGAGGATTAGGGAAACGGAAAATGATGCGTCCCAATGAATTCCCCGTTTTGTTGTCCTGCTTCACCGTATAAGGTACGCCACTTCCTGCATACTTCGCCCATTTAATACTGTGGGGATCTACCTGGAGTCCATTCTTATCGTATACCTTCATGCGGTTACGGGTAAAATACGTCGTATCTCTGCGGTAAGTAGGAATGATCTCTTTCCGAATTATGCTTTGAGGCACATTCCAGTAAGGATTCAGTTCCATATAATAAATCCTGCTTGACAATAGAGGAGTTTTATTCTTCACAGTCCCTACACAAATACGCATCTCCAGGATAGAGTCTGTTTCTTCGTTGACGGCTTGCAACATAAATGCCGCCACATTAGCTATCACATATTTTCGTCCTTTATCCAATGCATATTGCCAACGTGCCCGCTCCATGTTTACCAATAGGCGGTCGCGATAATAATCCGTAGTATCTGTCACTCCCCAGCAATTCACACGAACCAGCTCTTCCTGCATCTTATGATAAAGCGGGGAAGCGGGTTGCGCCCGGTGAAAAGCGGCGTTAGGATTTGCACGCAAAGAGTCGAGAGCGGCCATTGCAAACTTCACGTCACATTGTTTTAAAGGAATGTGGTCGATCGAATCATTCCATCTGCGCTCCGGAGGCAAGAATCCGAATTTCAATTGACACACATACGAAAGATAGGCGGCTGTTAACTGATACTCCACGTCTGCCAGCAGACGGTTCATCGTTTTCCCTTCACGCAGTTTCAAGGTTCGTATCTGTTGCAATTCCTCACGGATGCTATCGACAGGATACAGATTCGGATTAACTCCATGTTGTGAAATGTTTCCTAACCAGAATAACATCGAGTCTGCCACCTGTACGGCAGGTTTATCGGATATGAGAGAATCGTTCAGCCAAAAGAATTCATCCTTTTCCTGATAATGTGCCAGCAAAACCGAATCCCAGGGAGTTACCGGATTTTCGTTCAGGCAAATACGAATCATCTGATGAATGCTGTCTGCATTTATTTGATAAGCAGGATGGAACAGTTCCTGGAGGGAAGACAAAGAATCCGGTATCGGAGATTGAGGTTTCTCTTTTTTACAGGCTGCCAAGCAACCGAAGAGCAGGATGATTACTCCCCAAAGCAGTCGACTACTTTTCATAGACAGTCCCTCCATCAACGTCAATACACAAATTTTCTTTCGCTAAAATGGTTTGTGGAAAAATGGCGGACGCTTCATGAAGTAAGACAGATTCATCTTCATAACGGGCGGAAAAATGTCCGATCACCAGTTGTCTCACATTGGCATCCAAAGCAAGCTGCGCAGCTTGCGCAGCAGTGGTATGATAAGTTTCCTTAGCGCGTGCCTGCTCGGTCTGTGCAAAGGTGGCCTCATGGAAAAGCAAATCTACATTTTTAATTTGTTCAGCAAGGGACGGACGATAGATTGTATCGGAACAATAAGCATATTTACGCGCCGGAGCCGAAGGGCGGGTTAAACGTAAATTGGGTATTACTTCTCCCTCGGGAGTTACAAAATCCGCTCCGTTCTTGATGCGGTTCAGTTCATAGACCGGGACTTTATAAAAGTCTACCATGTCCCTGATGATATGATTAGGACGCTGTTTCTCTTCAAAAAGGAAACCACAACAGGGAATTCGATGTTTTAAAGGGATTGTGGTTACAGTCACCGAACGGTCATCGTAAATGAGCATCGGTTCTTTCGTTTCGAATTCATGGAAGAACACCTTATAAGTCAAAGTCTTGCAAAAGAAAGCAAGCATCGGCGCAAACAACTCTTCCAGTCCTCTTGGAGAATGAATATGTAAATCAGCAGTTCTCCCTAATAATCCGAATGTAGAGATCAGTCCCAACAATCCGAAACAATGGTCACCATGTAGATGAGAGATGAAGATATGATTTAATCGGGAAAATTTCAGTCGCGAGCGGCGTAATTGCATCTGTGCTCCCTCGCCACAATCAATCATAAATAGTTTTTCACGCAAGTTTACGACTTGAGAGGTCGCAAAATGTCGCGTAGTAGGCAAAGCAGAACCGCATCCCAATATATGTAACTCAAATTTTTCCATGGTATGCAAAGATAAAGTATTTCATATTCAATCTTGCAAAGGAAACGAAAATATTTCACCATAGATTATATAGATGTACGCAGACAAGCATAGATAAACAAAAAAAGCGCCCCCAAACGGGAGCGCCTTTCATTGGAAAATATTCTATTCAGATTATTTCTTTCCTTCCAACTGTTCTTTCAATGCAGCAAGAGCGTCGATATCGCCCAGCGTAGTTGAAGCAGCCTGGTTCTGGATCATCGGAGAATCTTCTCTCTTGTTGCTAGAAGATGACTTCTTAGCACCAGAAGCAGCTTTCTTTTCTGCTCTTTCTTCAGCCTTAGCTACATCTTCGAAGATACGGCTGTGAGACAGGATGATTCTCTTAGCGTCTTTGTTGAACTCGATCACTTTGAATTCAAGTTTCTCATCCAACTGTGCTTGTGAACCGTCTTCTTTTACAAGGTGTTTCGGAGTTGCGAAACCTTCTACACCGTAAGGAAGAGCTACAACAGCACCCTTATCCAACATTTCGATGATTGTACCTTCGTGTACAGAACCTACAGTGAACACAGTTTCGAATACATCCCAAGGATTTTCTTCGAGTTGTTTGTGGCCAAGGCTCAAACGACGGTTTTCTTTGTCGATTTCCAATACCTGAACTTCGATGTCAGCACCAATCTGAGTAAATTCTGATGGGTGTTTTACTTTCTTAGTCCAAGAAAGGTCAGAGATGTGGATCAAGCCGTCAACACCTTCTTCGATTTCTACGAATACACCGAAGTTAGTGAAGTTACGAACTTTTGCAGTATGCTTAGAACCTACAGGATACTTTTCTTCGATAGTTTCCCATGGATCTTGTTTCAGTTGTTTGATACCCAAAGACATCTTACGTTCTTCACGATCAAGTGTCAGCACAACAGCTTCTACTTCGTCGCCTACCTTCATGAAATCTTGTGCAGAACGCAGGTGTTGGCTCCAAGACATTTCTGAAACGTGGATCAAACCTTCTACGCCCGGAGCGATTTCGATGAATGCACCGTAGTCAGCCATAACAACCACTTTACCTTTCACCTTGTCACCTACCTTCAAGTCAGTGTCAAGAGCATCCCATGGGTGCGGAGTCAGTTGTTTCAAGCCAAGAGCGATACGTTTCTTTTCGTCATCGAAGTCAAGGATAACAACGTTGAGCTTCTGATCCAGTTCAACCACTTCTTTCGGATCGCTAACACGTCCCCAAGAAAGGTCAGTGATGTGGATCAAACCGTCTACGCCACCAAGGTCGATGAATACACCGTAAGATGTGATATTTTTAACAGTTCCTTCAAGAACCTGTCCTTTTTCAAGTTTACCGATAATTTCTTTCTTCTGTTGTTCCAGTTCAGCTTCGATAAGAGCCTTGTGAGATACAACAACGTTTTTGAATTCCTGGTTAATTTTAACCACTTTGAATTCCATTGTTTTGCCAACGAATACATCATAGTCGCGGATCGGTTTAACGTCGATCTGAGAACCCGGCAAGAATGCTTCGATTCCGAATACGTCTACGATCATACCACCCTTAGTGCGGCACTTGATGTAACCCTTGATAATTTCTTCATTTTCCAGAGCAGCGTTAACGCGATCCCAAGAACGAGTAGCGCGGGCTTTTCTGTGTGACAGAACGAGCTGTCCTTTTTTGTCTTCCTGATTTTCGATGTATACTTCTACTGTATCACCGATCTTCAGATCCGGATTGTAACGGAACTCATTCAATGGGATGATACCGTCTGATTTGTAACCGATGTTCACAACTACTTCACGCTTGTTCATTGCGATTACGGTTCCGTCAACAACCTCACGGTCGTTCACTTTGTTAAGCGTACCGTCGTAAGCTTTTTCCAGTTCATCGTGGCTAACGTTGGTTACTGTTTCGCCATTTTCATAAGCATCCCAGTTGAAATCTTCAATAGGAGCTACGTTCTTTAAGTTTTCCATTAATAAATAAATTGTTTAATACTTTAATTAAATAAGACATTATATTATCTATAAATCGGGCGCAAAGGTAGGAATATTTTCTTGATTGACAAAAGAATGGCAGAAGAAAAGAGAATTATATCCGTATTTTTTGTAATATTGCAATCTTTAATTTATACAGTTTTTGCCATGGACGAGAGATTGGACAAAGTCAAGGTGCAATGCGACTATTTACCGCTTATTAATTTTGCGATACAACAAAACGGTGCATCAATCATTCATCAGCTTTCTATTGAGAATACAACGCCTGCCCCGCTGAAGGACATTCAGGTACAAATCACGACAGAACCGACTTTCGGAAACGCTGCTCCGATAGCTGTGGCACAGATTCCGCCCAATGAATCGATATGCCTGTCGTCATTCAATCTCACTTTGTCCGCCAACTATTTCACACAGCTGACCGAACGTTTATCCGGCAATCTGAAAATTGAAATTACTTCCGAAGCAGAATCCGTATTCTGCCAAACCTACCCTATCGACATTCTGGCATACGACCAATGGGGAGGGCTCAATGTATTGCCCGAAATGCTGGCCGCTTTCATCACCCCCAATCATACAGCCATTGTGCCGATCATCAAGAGAGCCGCTTCCATCTTGGGACAATGGACTGACAATCCGTCCCTCGACGAATATCAAAGCCGCACTCCGGACCGGGTAAGGAAACAGATGGCCGCCATCTACACGGCTATCACGGAACAACAGATTATATACAGCACCATCCCCGCCAGCTTCGAGGAATATGGGCAACGTGTACGGCTAGCCGACTCCGTAATGGCACAAAAACTGGGAACCTGTCTGGATATGGCCTTGCTCTATGCTTCCTGCCTGGAAGCAATCGGTCTGAATGCACTCATTATCATCACTCAAGGGCATGCTTTTGCGGGAGCCTGGCTAGTGCCGGAGACTTTTCCGGATCCTACCATTGACGATGTTTCCCTGTTAACCAAACGGACAGCCGAAGGAATCTACGACATTACCTTAGTTGAAACGACCTGCATGAACATGGGCCATTCGTCCGATTTCGACGATGCTGTGAAGAAAGCGAACGGAAAGTTGACGGATGGAAACAGTTTCATTCTTGCCATAGATGTGAAAAGAGCGAGACATTCGGGCATCCGCCCCATCCCCCAACGCATTTTGCATGGACAGGTATGGGAAGTAGAAGAAAAGGAGACCGACATTCAAAAAAGTGCCGTTCATGCCACTCCGCAAAGTATCAATCCGTATGATTTATCGGGCAATGAAACCCAGACCGTAATCACCAAACAACTGTTATGGGAAAGACGGTTGCTGGATTTAAGCCTGCGCAACAACCTGCTGAATATCCGGATTACCAAAAACACGCTCCAACTCATCCCGGCTAATCTATCCTGTCTGGAAGATGCATTGGCCGACGGAGAAGAATTCCGCATCCTCCACCGCCCTGCCGATTGGGAAAGTCCGGCGATGGACTTCGGGATTTATTCCTCCATACCGGAGTCTGATCCCATGGTTGGTTTCATCAACTCGGAACTTTCACAGAAAAGGTTACGTTTCTATCTGCCCGAAAACGATTTAGGTAAGGCACTGACTCACTTATACCGCTCTTCGCGTACTTCTATCGAAGAGAATGGAGCCAACACACTCTATCTGGCTCTCGGACTTTTGAAATGGTACGAGACACCTTCCAGCGAACGTCCCCGCTATGCCCCCATCTTGCTATTACCGGTTGAAATTATCCGTAAATCGGCAGCCAAAGGTTACGTAATCCGTTCCCGGGAAGAAGAAACAATGATGAACATCACCTTATTGGAAATGCTTCGCCAAAACTTCGGAATCACCATATCAGGATTGGACCCGTTGCCTACCGACGAAAGCGGCGTAAACGTCAAGCTGATCTATTCCATTATCCGCAACAGCATTAAGAACCAGCGTAAATGGGACGTGGAAGAGCAAGCGATTCTGGGTATCTTCTCTTTCAACAAGTTCATCATGTGGAATGATATTCACAACAATGCCAACAAACTGGTTCAGAACAAGATTGTGTCCAGCCTCATCAACGGAAAGATAGAATGGGAAGCCGCCACAGAGGAAATAGATGCAACGGATATGGACAAACAAGTGTCGCCCGCAGACATTGTATTACCCATCATCGCTGATTCTTCGCAACTGGAAGCCATCTACGAAGCCGTACACGACAAGACTTTCATCCTGCACGGGCCTCCGGGAACAGGAAAATCGCAAACGATTACCAATATTATCGCCAACGCGCTTTACAAAGGAAAACGTGTTTTATTTGTAGCGGAAAAGATGGCTGCCCTCTCCGTTGTGCAAAACAGATTGGCAGCTATCGGGCTGGCTCCGTTCTGTCTGGAAATTCATTCCAACAAAACAAAGAAATCCGCCGTTATCTCTCAACTGAAAGAAACCACGGAAATTATCAGGCAGACACCTCCCGAAGAATTCAGAAAGGAAGCGGAACGCCTGCTGAATTTACGGGTGGAATTGAATCAATATATCGAAGCCCTGCATAAAGAATACCCGTTCGGAGTTTCATTATATGACGCCATTATTCATTATCAATCCGTGGACGTCGAATCTTGTTTTGATATTCCACAAGCTTATCTGGATACATTAGATAAAGACACATTTGCCCAATGGGAAGATGCCATCGAGCTGCTAGTCCGGACGGCCAATGCGTGTGGACATCCTTACCAGCATCCATTAACCGGTATCTCGATTACCGAATATTCATCAGCCGTTAAGGAGGGATCCTCCCAACTGCTCACCGGATTTATCGACCTGTTGACCACCATCCGGCAGAAGCTGGATGTATTCTCCATACTTCTAAAAGATACGGATATACACCCTACACGCAAGGATTTCCAGACAATCTCCCACATCATCCGGAGAATACTCGACATTCCGGAACTGACTCCCGGATTGCTGACTTTGCCATTGCTCAACGAAACACTGAATGAATACCGGGAAGTAGTGGTTCACGGACGGAAACGGGATGAACAAAGGAAAGAGATAGAAACCGAATTCATCCAAGAAATCCTGTCCATCAACGCAAAGCAGATGTTAGCCGAATGGAACCGGGTATCCGGTCAATGGTTCCTTCCCAGATATTTCGGACAACGGAAAATCAGAAAGGCAATCAACGTATATGCTTTAAAAACGATTGAAACAGAAGACATCAAACCTCTGCTCCACCGCATTATCCGGTATCAGGAAGAAGCAGAAGCCGTCCGGAAATACATCGGGCAACTTCCCTCCCTATTCGGACGCCCCGGCAAGAACGAGGATTGGAACACCATTGAGCAGATAATCGACGACATGACTTCCCTTCATTCGCATTTGTTGAACTACGCAAAAGACATTGCCAAAGTTTCGCAAATCAAGCAGAATTTGTCCGCACAACTCACTGAAGGAATTCAAACATTCAGAGACATCCATGCTCATTCTTTCAATGAACTGTATCAGCTCGCAGATACACTCACAGCCACCGAAAAGAAATTGTCCGGCATGCTGGGTATCTCGATCGAAGAACTTTATACCGATTCAGCCGACTGGATAACGATTGCCTTGTCAAAAGCCCGAACCTGGAAAGAGAACCTCGACAAGCTCAAGGACTGGTATCAGTGGCTACAAGCCTGCCAAACCCTGCATAGTCTGGGAATAGGATTTATCGCGACGGAATATAAAGAAAAGAATATTCCTACCAGCCAACTTACAGACAGCTTCCGCAAGAGTTTCTATCAGGCGGCTATCCGGTATATCATTGCCAAAGAGCCGACTTTGGAATTATTCAACGGTAAGATATTCAATGATATCATTGCTAAATACAAACAAATATCCGCCAAATTCGAAGAAACGACCCAAAGAGAATTATTTGCCCGGTTGGCCTCCAACATTCCGTCTTTCACTCACGAAGCCATCCAAAGTTCCGAAGTGGGTATCCTTCAAAAGAATATCCGCAACAATGCCCGCGGCATATCTATTCGCAAGCTATTCGACCAAATTCCCACTTTGTTGTCGCGCATGTGCCCGTGTATGCTGATGAGTCCTCTTTCCGTCGCTCAATTCATCGATACGGACGCTGATAAATTTGATTTGATTGTCTTTGATGAAGCCTCACAGATGCCTACTTATGAAGCGGTGGGCGCCATTGCACGGGGTAAAAACGTCATTATCGTAGGCGACCCGAAACAAATGCCTCCTACCAGTTTCTTCTCGGTCAACACCATTGATGAAGACAACATTGAAATGGAAGATTTGGAGAGTATCCTTGACGACTGTCTCGCTCTGTCTATCCCTTCCAAATATTTATTATGGCACTACCGAAGCAAACATGAGAGCCTCATCGCTTTCAGCAACTCCGAATATTACGATAACAAACTGATGACTTTCCCCTCACCGGACAACATTGAATCGAAAGTCAGGATAGTCAACATCAACGGTTACTATGATAAAGGCAAGTCGCGCCAGAACCGGGCGGAAGCTCAAGCTGTGGTGGACGAAATAGCCAGAAGATTGAGAAGCGAGGAATTAAGAAAGAAAAGTATCGGTGTAGTCACTTTCAGCATTGTCCAACAAGCCTTGATAGAAGACCTATTATCCGACCTTTTTATCTTTTACCCCGAACTGGAAACTCTTGCGCTGGAATGCGACGAACCGTTATTTATCAAGAATCTGGAGAATGTGCAGGGAGACGAACGCGATGTTATTCTCTTCTCTGTGGGCTATGGCCCGGATGCAGAAGGGCGCGTCAGCATGAATTTCGGACCACTGAACCGGACAGGCGGCGAAAGAAGATTGAATGTAGCCGTTTCCCGTGCCCGGTATGAGATGATTATCTATTCCACCCTAAGGTCGGAGATGATCGACCTGAACCGGACTTCTTCTATTGGAGTAGCCGGACTAAAACGTTTCCTCGAATATGCGGAGAAGGGAACCCGAAGCACCATCAGCAGTGTGCCAAGACAACTGTCGGAAGCAACAGCCTCCATCGAAACGATCATTGCCGACAGACTGCGCTCATTGGGTTACACCGTGCATACAGACATTGGTTGCTCCGGATACAAAATAGACATAGGTATCGTCGACACCGAAAATACCTCTAACTATCAGTTAGGTATTATCTGCGACGGTAAAAACTACAAACGCACCAAGACCGCACGTGACCGGGAAATTGTGCAGAATAATGTATTGAAAGCACTCGGATGGGACATCTACCGGATATGGACAATGGACTGGTGGGAAAAGCCGGACGAAGTAATGGCAACTATCCAAGAGGCTATCGCCCGGAAAAAGAGTTCAAAGGTCGGCTCAATGACAGCAACCGAAATCAATTCTACTCCGACAGAAGTGACAGAACCTGCACCGACGACACAGATGACCAACAATGAGATTTCATTCGTACTCAAGGCATCGCCTGCTGCTCCTGAAAAGCAAGCTGCTTCCGTTCTTTCTACGCAAAACCGGATAGAACAAAAGTACAAGTTTGCAAAGATTACTCCATACAGTTATTCACCGGAAGACTTTTTCTTTACGGACAGTTACTCTATCCTCCTCTCCCAAATACGGAAGATTATGGAAAGCGAGGCGCCAATCAGTAAATCCCTGCTCTGTAAGAAAATTCTGTCCGAATGGGGAATCAGCCGCTTGGGAACACGGGTAGAGGCACAGATAGAAACAGCACTCGACACATTGAATATCTATCGCACAGAATACGAAGGACTTGTCTTCTGCTGGAACGACAAAGAGCAATGCGCTTCCTATTCAATCTATCGCCCGGTTTCCGACCGGGAAGCGACAGACATACCACCTGAAGAGATAGCCAATGCCATCCGGCAACTATTGACCGACTCCATCAGCCTGCCTGCGGCAGATTTGATAAAAGCATGCGCACAACAGTTCGGCTTTGCCCGTATGGGATCGAACATAGACGCTGCCATGCAAAGAGGTATTCGCGAAGCTGTGAAAAGGAATTACGCCAAGATAGAAAATGAACGGGTAACGATTGCCAATTAGATTAATACCCTTTCTCCAAACATTTCAAACGGTTAATAGAATCGGATACATACGCATTGTCCGGTTCTATTGACCGCCAATAACAAAGTTCTCCAATCAGCCGTTTCAGATAAACAGGATCACTCGAGCCAATCCGGTGCTGATGTTCCGCCAAGCCTTTCGTCAGGATAAAATAGACATTCTTCCGGATCTCTCTCTTTCTGGCTTTAGGGATTGTCAGTTTCGCACCGGAAGAGACAGATACTCCTGTAATAATCTTCCTGCCATACTCATTGATAAAACGGGTCTTTTTATGATTCGGTTCGAATTTCTCATCACGGATGATTTGTTTGATCCGGGGAATGATTTGTTCTTTGGGAAACACATCTCCCGAAAAAGTCAGGTCATCGGCATAGCGGGTATAGGTCAGTCCGTACTCCGCTGCCAATGCAGCCAATTTCTTGTCCATCTCATACCCCACGATATTGCTTAACGCCGGACTTGTAGGCGCTCCCTGCGGCAAGTGCCTGTACAAGCAGCACAACACTCCCAATACTTTAGACACATTTTCCGGATAACCAATTTTCTCAAATGTCTTTTTCACCCTCCGGCTCCGTATCGAAAAGAAAAAATCATGAATATCCATTTTCAAGATATACCGTTTTCCCAGATGGGGACTGGCATTATCAACCACAGAATGACCGCTCCGGAAACCTACTGCCGCCGGATGAATCATTGTCACAGATGATAATATTCGAGAATTAATAGTGGTTTGAATAGATTGTAATTCTTTGTCAGGAGCAGAAATCATCCGATAACCTCCCTTTCTTTTTCTCATCCAGAACTCCCGGTAATGTTCGGAAACATCCCGTAGAATTTCCTTCAACTGTGCCGTTTCCACTCCCAACAAGTTGGCGCACCAAACAACAGCCGATTCATCAAACTTTTGAACATACTGCGCTCTCGGAACAGTTCCCCCCAAAGCATGCCTTAGCCAGGCTCCGTGTTCCCATTTTACCTTAGTAGTTTTTTCTTCCTTACCACTGCTTGTTGCTTTCCATCTTTTATACCCCTCCTGTTTCCTGCTTGAGGAAATCATCTTATAAACCAGGAAAGCGGTGATAACAATGATCGTTATTAAAATTCCGTCCATTTTGTATATGCATATAAAAAAGAGAGAAGAGAGGATGAGTTATTTACTAAAATAAATTTAGGTATTTATACCTTAGAATTTATTTTCTAGGAAAATACCTGTGCTTATGAGGCGACTACACCTCTTTGATGCTAAATTCTGCCCTCATCCTCTCTTATACAAAGATAACTAAAATCTTTCGATAAAACAACCGGAACGAAGAAAACTATCGGTTGAACAACTCAAACGTGAACTTACAGCCTATTCCCCCGAATTTCCAATTTTCGCTGCTCACAAAAACTCCTACGTCAAAAATATGCGTACCGATGCCATATCCCACTTCCAGATAAGGTTGAAGGTGCGGCATAGAGAGGGCACTGATATAAATACGTTCATTCTGCACATAACGGGTGTACTTCATCAGATGCCGGAGAATAAGGAACGGAGCTTCATAGGTGAAATGCCCCCGTACATAACGGCGGGAGGAGTTATACCAACGTGAGTCAAGCACCTGAAATACTCCGCCGATTTCATCATTCCAGCCCACCGGAAGGTTATGCCGGGAGAAATTGGCAAAGTCCACAAAATACAACTCATCCTGATTGGTGAATGCTCCGAATCCGAAACGATAATAAATATTACGCATCAATCCCAACCGGATTTGATGCTGAAGGTCAAACTCTATTCTTTCATATTCACCCGTACTCTTGAACACTCCTTTAATACCTCGTTCATAATCGACCGAGAAAGTCGGGTATAAAGAATGGAGGTTAATCTTTCGTTTTCCGTTCATGTAATAATAGAGTCCCGGAGTCCACTCTATACGGATACGGGGAGCAAAACTGATATAAGTGTTCTTGAATTTATCCATAAATTCCGGGGGTGGCATCGGATAGTCACCGGTAATCACAAAACGGGAAGGCTCTACCGCTGTTCTTTTATGGGCAGAGAAACCCAGACCGATATCCAGTCCGTTGACTACTTCAACGGTATGACGGAAATTGAAATACAAGTCCTTGAAATAATCAAGATGAATTAAATCGAAATTGAAGATACTGTCCGGCATGGCTTTCAGTTCGTCCAGCACTTTACTACTATAAATACGGTTACCGTTACCCACATTCAACCGGAAGAATCCCCGTTTCTGCGGCCAGTATTCAAAATCGGCATTCAATGACCAGTAGAATTCCTTACGCGTAAAGTTGTATCCGAGTTTAGGCACAATGCGAAGTAATTTATCCCCTCTGAAAAGACGGTTATAACGGAAATCCTGTCGATAAGACAAACCGTTGCTTCCACTATAACTGAATAAGAGCGGATTGATAAACGGAGAGAACCGCACGCTTCCGATGTTGGACAAGTTGAATTTATAATCTTCTACCATCAAATCACCCATCGTTCCCCAGAAAGCCTGACTCTTGGATTGCTTTTGTACCGTTGTCGTGTCACGCCGAAGCAAATTGTCGGAATATAGTTTCTTCTCGCTTTCGCTCAAAGGGATGGGGCGCATGATGGCAAAGGTAGAAGCATCCGTCTTATAAGCATTCGTATCACACTGCAAAGAGAAGGATTCTGAAAGGTTATAATTCTTCTTTTCTTTCTTACGTACCTTCTTTTCTTTCAATTCAATGGATTTATAATCTAAAGAAGCGGTATAATTACCGTCCACCTTATTTCCGAGAAATTTGAAAAGAGCTTCCACTTCATAACGCACTGGCAGAAATTCATTTTTCTTGCCTACATCTCCCATCTTAATCCAACAGGTAAATGTTATCAGTTCCGATCTCCCCGAAAAACGAATTTCACGAACACTCCAAACGTTACTACTGACCACCATATATCCACCCACCAACTGATCGCTCTTAGTGCGGGGGATAAAACGAACCCGATAATCCAGATTGTTAGGATCTCCCATCACGCTGTCTATCCGGTATTTATAGTATTTCTGTCCGTTTTTGGCCAGTGGTGACAATAAGCGTTCATCATTCAATAAAGAAGAAGAGTAGATATTTACATTAAAATACTCGAGCAATCCAGGCAATCCCCTGTTTCCTCTCACAGTTCCCTGGGAAGCCTTTACTTTCTGATCGTAAATATTGGGAGCCGTATAATGAAGGTCACTGTATGTTTCAAGCAGATATTCGCGAACACCCTTTTGCAAACGAAACATAGAAGGTACATAACGGAGAATAAAATTCTTCTTCTGAATATCCATCTTACCTTTTATATATAGGTTCGCGCGATAATCACTGACTATCGTTTCATACAAAGGTGCAAAAGTCATCACACGTTCTATAATGGAGTCAGCAGAGATTTCCTGATGGGTATAAGGATTCATTATATAATTATTGGCTGTCCCCTTTGGTATAAAAGAGAACAGACACAATATGCATCCTATCAATATTTTATCTCTCAATCGTCGTATCTCCTTCATTAACGTAGGCAAATATAAAAAAGAATATCGAAAAGCAAGAGAAGTTGGACACTAAAAAGAGTTATCAGAAGAAAACCTTCACATTATTCAAAATAACATGGAGATGAACTAAATCTTTGGCGCGGTTGTCTCGAAATAAATGCAGGAAGCTCTGCATATTCTGCTATTCTCTTCATATATAAAAAACGAAAATCCTCTTTCAACCTATCACCACCTTTCTAAAACTCTTTATTCATCGTGCTTACAGAGCGGTGATAGGTCGTTTCTAACCTGTCACCTCATCTATCACCTATCACCGCCCAACATTAAATAAAGCCTGCATAAAAACAGAAGCCTTGTGGAAACAAAAGTCTCCACAAGAGATTACTCCAGTTTCAAGCCTTGAAACTTTAGTTCCAATTACTTGAAACCATTGGTTTCTTACTGATGAAACTAGAGTTTCTCCTAGCTGAAACTTTAGTTTCAAAGGCTTGAAACAAAGTGTTTCACGGCATGAAACACTTTATATCATCATAGGTTTCCTTTTTTACAAAACGCAGGAAGTTTATAAAGTGACGCGGATAGAGACAAGAAAAGCATAAATATACAGTATCACCAAGGTGATAGGTGACAGATGTGGTGACAGGTTAGAAACAACCTATCACCATTCTGCAAGCACGATGAATAAAGAGTTTCAGAAAGGTGGTGATAGGTTGAAAGAGGAATTAATAAAACTTGTATGGAAGAAGTTATAATATGAAGGGGATTTCAACAATAATGGAAAAAATACAAAGTTCCAATATCTGTAAATATAAGAGCCCCCTGAAAACATATTAATGACTAAATCAACCCTTCTATCTTTTTATTTCTCCTTTTATTCTTGACAAAGAAGAAAATTGTCGTATCTTTGTGATACTCTTCATATCAACCAGGCAGGGAACCTGCCTCGTTTCGTGGCAGGCATTTTTATGCCTGTCCTGATGCTTCATATGGCGGTTTCGTACCCCCGTGTGGAGTGTTAATGCACCCACTGCCTGGTTGGTGAAGAGTAACGGGAAAGACGGAACCGCTCTTATTTTATAGAAAATCTTCGCCTACCACCTTATTCATAATTATATTATGGAAACAAAACAAGTTACCGTTCAACCAGCGGTGGGAGGCATGATAAAGGCTTCCAAAGATTCATTCGTTATTCCTAAAGAGGAATTAAAGGATTTCTACCTTAAATTCGCTTTCCTCCTGAACCCGGATTCCTGCTCCATAAACCGCACCGAATTCGAACTATTAAACATTCTGCTGAAAAACCTAAAAAAAATCCTGGCAGCATTGACTCACCTCAACACCCATCCTTGGGACGAAGGCATTGCAGAAATCCAAATTTCATGCGGTGTTTACTCCCTACAAGACAACTTGAGCAAAAAAGAGCGTATGCAGATGAACACCTCTACGGGTAAACACCTACAATTTCTTACCCAAATGGCTGTGAACAGCCCAATGTTCAAACTGTTATTCAAGAACTATCACAACCATTATATCCAAGTGGAAAGTTTGGTTAAACAGATGGCTAAAGAAATCGACCAACAGCAACAACAAGAATAGAAGTTGGAGAATAAACAGAGGGGGTACTTTTAGAAAAACACATTATTTTTCAAAATACCCCCTCCAAAATAGGGGTACTTTCAGAAAAAACATATAATTTTGCGCCATCAACCGATAAAAAATAGACCATTTATGTCAAAAATGCGTTTTTTTGCCTTACAAGAGCTTTCCAACCGGAAACCTCTGGAAGTTATTGCCCCTTCCAACAAACTCTCTGATTATTATGGTAGCCACGTGTTCGACCGCAAGAAGATGCAAGAGTATCTTCCCAAAGAAGCATACAAAGCTGTAACCGACGCTATCGAAAAAGGTACACCTATCAGCCGTGAAATAGCAGATTTAATTGCTAACGGTATGAAAAGTTGGGCTAAGTCACTCAACGTCACTCACTACACACACTGGTTCCAGCCTCTGACAGACGGAACAGCCGAAAAGCATGACGGCTTTATCGAATTCGGCGAAGATGGCGGAGTGATTGAACGCTTCTCCGGAAAACTACTGATCCAGCAAGAGCCGGATGCTTCTTCTTTCCCTAACGGCGGTATCCGCAACACTTTCGAAGCACGAGGATATACAGCATGGGATGTTTCTTCACCGGCATTCGTTGTAGATACCACTCTTTGTATCCCCACTATCTTCATTTCTTATACAGGTGAAGCGTTGGATTACAAAACTCCATTGTTGAAAGCACTTGCCGCTGTAGATAAAGCAGCAACGGAAGTCTGCCAGCTATTCGACAAGAACATCACACGCGTATATACCAATTTAGGATGGGAACAGGAATATTTCCTTGTAGACTCTTCCTTATATAATGCACGCCCCGACCTCTGCCTGACAGGACGGACACTGATGGGACACTCTTCTGCCAAAGACCAACAGTTGGAAGACCATTATTTCGGCTCTATCCCTCCACGTGTCACTGCATTTATGAAAGAACTCGAAATCGAGTGTCACAAACTCGGTATTCCTGCCAAAACACGCCATAACGAAGTAGCTCCCAACCAATTTGAGTTGGCCCCTATCTTCGAAAACTGCAACCTTGCCAACGACCACAACCAGCTCGTCATGGATTTGATGAAGCGTATCGCCAGGAAACATCATTTTAATGTACTCCTGCACGAAAAGCCATATAGCGGAGTAAACGGTTCGGGCAAGCACAACAACTGGTCGCTCTGTACAGACACTGGCATCAATCTGTTCGCTCCCGGAAAGAATCCGAAAGGAAATATGCTATTCCTCACCTTCCTGGTAAATGCCTTAATGATGGTTTATAAAAATCAGGATTTATTGCGTGCCTCCATCATGAGCGCCAGCAACAGCTACCGTTTGGGAGCCAATGAAGCTCCTCCCGCCATCCTCTCTTGCTTTCTAGGTTCACAACTCTCGTCTACTCTCGACGAAATTGTCCGCCAGGTAGGAAATGAGAAAATGACACCGGAAGAAAAAACCACACTGAAGTTAGGCATCGGACGTATCCCCGAAATTTTACTGGATACCACCGACCGCAACCGTACTTCTCCTTTTGCATTCACCGGAAACCGTTTCGAATTCCGTGCCGCAGGTTCTTCTTCCAACTGTGCCGCCTCCATGATTGCAATCAATGCGGCCATGGCAAACCAACTGAACGAATTCCGGGCATCGGTAGAAAAGCTGATGGAAGAAGGAGTTGGCAAAGACGAAGCTATCTTCCGCCTGCTGAAAGAAACAATTATCGCCTCCGAACCGATTCGTTTCGAAGGGGACGGCTATTCCGAAGAATGGAAACAAGAAGCTGCACGCCGCGGACTGACTAATATCTGCCACGTACCGGAAGCCCTGATGCACTATATTGACAACCAATCCAAATCGGTGCTTATCGGCGAACGTATCTTCAACGAAACTGAATTAAACAGCCGTCTGGAAGTGGAACTGGAGAAATACACCATGAAGGTGCAAATCGAAGGCCGTGTATTGGGCGACCTCGCCATCAACCACATCGTACCGACTGCGGTTGCCTATCAGAACCGTTTGCTCGAAAATCTTCGCGGACTGAAAGAAATATTCCCGGCTGAAGAATACGAAGTATTGAGTGCCGACCGTAAAGAATTGATTCGTGAGATTTCACACCGGGTCACTTCTATCAAAGTACTCGTGCGCGACATGACCGAAGCGAGAAAAGTAGCCAACCACATGGAAAACTACAAAGAAAGGGCATTCGCATACGAAGAAAAAGTACGCCCATATCTTGACCAAATCCGCGACCACATCGACCACCTGGAGATGGAAGTGGATGACGAAATATGGCCGTTGCCTAAATATAGAGAACTGTTGTTTACCAAATAAAATGTCTGCAAGATTGCACGAAAGCTCCCACTTTTGTGCAATCTTTTTATAGATTCGTTCATTTTCTCATTTTTTCTTTTTACTTTTGTGCTGTATAACACAGTTTTGTAGCACTCATGGTAAAAATGAATATGTCAGACATCGATATTTCGGAACCGTTATCCGATATGTTAGCTCCTCTAAACAATGAGCAAAAGGAGTTTCTGATGAATAATTATACGATACAAACCTACAAAAAGAATGAAACCATCTACTGTGAAGGAGAAACGCCACATCATCTGATGTGTCTCATCAGTGGAAAAGTGAAAATCTTCAAAGATGGTGTGGGGGGTAGAAGTCAAATTATCCGCATGATTAAACCACGCGAATACTTTGCATATCGTGCTTATTTTGCCAAACAAGATTTTGTAACTGCCGCAGCAGCTTTCGAACCTTCCGTTGTTTGCCTGATTCCTATGAGTGCCATCACTACGCTGGTTGCCCAAAATAATGACTTGGCCATGTTCTTTATCCGCCAACTTTCCATTGACTTGGGTATCTCTGACGAACGTACCGTTAATCTGACACAAAAACATATTCGCGGACGCTTGGCCGAATCACTCATCTTCCTGAAAGAAAGTTATGGACTGGAAGAAGACGGTTCTACGTTGAGCATTTATCTTTCACGTGAAGATCTGGCAAATCTTTCCAATATGACTACTTCGAACGCTATCCGTACCTTGTCGCAATTCGCTACGGAAAGACTGATTACTATCGACGGAAGAAAAATCAAAATCATCGAAGAAGAAAAGCTGAGGAAAATAAGCAAGATTGGGTAAGAGAGTTTCTGCACCAATCGTTCCACCCTAAATAGTGAACATACATATAGAAAATATAATTGCAGACATAAAACGTGGCAACAAACAGGCTTTCAAAAAGCTATTTGATGACTACTATCCTATTCTTTGCGTGTTCGCATCCCACTATATTGAAGACAAAGAAGTTTGCAAAGACATCGCATAAGATGTATTGTTAGCTTATTGGGAACGGAAAGAAGATTTTGACGACATTTTGAAAGTAAAAAGCTTCCTTTATACCGTCACCCGAAATAAATGTCTGAATCACTTAAAACATGAGCAATTAGATATTCCCTATTTTTCTGGACAGGAAGAGTTCGATAGTGGCTTCGAAGCTGCCATTATCGAACAGGAAACATTCCACATGGTTCGCAAAGCGGTAGGTAAGCACTCAAAAAAAGGCTCAATAATAAAATCTCTACCTTCGCTGCAAATCAAAAAATGAATAGTATGTATAGCAGTGAAGATCTTGAAAGGTTTTACTTTCAGTACCAAACGGAGGCTTTGCCTCATGGAGAATCTCTCCAATCTTTTTGTGTTAAGAATAAAGTACCTTATAACCTTTTTGAAAAATGGTATAAGGACACTCGTAAGAAAGTAGTCGAAGTGAAAGTTTCAGGTTTTCCGGCGGATTCGGATAACGGTAATCCAACGGTTGAACCTCAATCAACAAACAAATTCAGTCCTAATCCGATACGTATATGGATTGATATTCGCATAAGTAACGGTCTTCATTTGACTCAGAAGAATTTAAGCTATCAGGACTTAGTTCGTATGGTAGAGAAGTTGGAGGGATTATGTTGAGTGTTACCGGTCTGAATCATTTCTATTATGTCCGTGACTTTACAGATATGCGCTGCAAGCACAGTCGTGTGTTGTCTATCATTCGTGAGCAGCTTCATAGAGAGCCAAGTGATGGCGATGTATTCATAGTCATGTCTCGTAACCGTAGAATCGTCCGAATGTTTGCTTTTGACAGTCGTTCATACCGTTTGTTTGAAAAGAAGTTTGTCTCCGGCTATCAGTTTCTGAAAGTGGAACGAAAAGGGGCTGATAAAGTGTATAGGATAGACTGGAAAGACGTAGTTTTGATATTAGAGAATCCGATAGTTAAAATATTGAAAGTCAGATAATTATCATGTTTATATATTTGCGGTTTTATGATTATTTTAGTACCTTTATGTCTGTAAATCAAAGGCTTTGGAATGATCGAACTGCAACATATCATAGAATCCAAAAAGGAGTTGTTGAAAAGGGAAACCTACTCACGTACTCCTATAAATTATAGTGAAGGTATGTCAGATGATCAAAAAGACCGGTATATTCAATACTTGGCTGAGCAGAACCAGGAACATATTTTGACGGAGAAAGCAATGGAGCTTGTCCTTGAAGATTTCGTTGCTAAACAAAAGGTTCTGGAAGAACGTATGTCTTCATTTGAAGCTTTGCAACGTTCACAGCTGGAGCAGCAGCAGGCACTGAAGGATCAGTTGTCCGAGGAGCGTAAAAAACGAAAAACCGCAGAGCGTAAAGCAAAGACACTTCAAGAGCAACTCGACTATGCCAAACAAGAACGTTTTGGCGATAGACGGCAGAAGGTCAGGAAAAAGATGCAATCCGGTGAACCGGAAAACCCGGCTCCTGACCGTGAGGATGAAAAAGAAGGTTTTGATGGAACCCGCGGTACACTCCGTACCGGCTCTGTTGATAATAACCTGTCCCATGATGTGCCTCAATCCCCCAAGCAGGAACGTGACTTGTCCCATCGCCCGGATGAGTATAGCAGAATGGGGTTGGCCGGTGATCCGATTATCCATCCCTCAGATTTGTCAAAAGTCCCCGGACGTATAATCGAAAGGAAATCAGTTCAGGTGTTTAGCTTGAAGACCAGCCTGATCGAGGAACGTTTTGAAATGGTTCATTATGCGGCTCCCGGTCTGAACCCCCAATGGGGCTATTTCCCATGTGAAGGTCATCCTGAGGTTGTTACAAAGTTTGAAGGAACGAAGGGCACTCCTGAATTCCTACAGGCAATCGCTTATGAGGTTTATGTGAAGAATGTGACTTTCGGTCTTCTTCACCAATGGGTTACCGATATGGGTATGAGCATCTCTCCCAATACTTTACGCAATTGGTTGAAGAAGGGGAAGACGTACTTGGATGAGTTGGTCTGTGTTTTGAAGTCTGTCGCATTAGAGAAGGATTCCATCGTGAACTGTGATGAGACGTGGTGCAAAGTTCGCAAGTATGACCACTACAAGAAGTGTTATATCTGGGTACTCGTAAACAAGTCCGAGAAGGTTGCTATTTTCTTCTATGAAAAAGGTTCTCGCAGTCGTGATGTCCTTACCGATTTTCTAGGAGATTCAGAGTTGAAAAGTATCATGTCAGACGGCTACAATGCATACGTATTTATAGGCAATGAGTTGAAATCAGCACAATTCAAGGCTACGGTACATCAGGTTTGTATGTCTCACGCCTGCAATAAATTCGTCAAAGCTTCCAATCAAGGAAAAGAAGATCATGCGGCCTTATTTGCCGCGGATTTGAAAGAGCTTTTTAGAAACGAGCGTAAGTATGATGAAGCCCGTCTTACTCCTGAAGAACGATTGAAGGAGCGGCAAAGTTTAGCAACGAAAGAAATATTGATAAGGATCCGTAGTCGTTTAGACGGTGAGTTGGCCACCGATTCAGAATACCGGAGTCAATATTACACGGAAGCCTTAAACTATCTGAATCACTTTTGGGATGAGATCTTTGCCTATTTAAAAGCCGGGGAATTCCCCATAGATAATAATCTGGCTGAGCGAACCATCCGAAAGCTGACTACTCAGCGAAACAATTCCCTGCACTACGGCAGTGATGCCGGTGCTGAGATGGCGGCAACCTACCATAGTGTAATTAGTACAGTGAAGCTTCACGGTAGTTCCGTTTGGAATTTTATCGGAACTTTCTTCAAAAAAATCTTTAACGGGTGCAGGGACTATGTTAATATGGTACCCGGTAAGATTTCTTTGTCTACAAGTGAATGCTAAATTGAAAACGATTTTTTAACGAAACTCAGTTTGGGCACTTCAACAGTGCCCAAATTAAAGGGTATGCCCTTAATTGAGTGCTTACGGAGCAAGACTCCCCTCTCAACAAAATCACCCACGCTACAGATTAAACTCTAGCGTGGGTGATTTTTATATTTATAAGGGTTTTAATCCCCTTCTATGATCGGATATAAACCGGATTAAATAAGTCCTTTGGCAGAAAGATAACGTTCAGCTTCCAAAGCAGCTTTGCAACCACTTCCAGCAGCCGTAATAGCCTGACGATAATGCGGATCGGCAACGTCTCCTGCTGCAAAAACTCCGGGGACTTTTGTACGGGGACTATCACCTTCCGTGATGATATAACCCACTTCGTCCGTATCAACGTATTCTTTAAATATTTCAGTATTCGGCTGATGTCCGATAGCCAGGAAGAAACCGTCGATAGGCAAGCTATAACGTTCTTCATCCGGTTCCCCCCAACGTTTCACCAGGTTTACACCTTCTACCCCATTATCGCCAAACAAACCAACCGCATTGTGTTCAAAAAGAACTTCAATCTTCTCGTGGTTCATTACTCGCTCCTGCATAATCTTCGATGCACGCAGAAAAGGTTTGCGGACAATCAGATATACTTTGGATGCAAGTCCGGCAAGATAAACAGCTTCTTCACACGCTGTATCACCGCCACCGACTACAGCTACAACTTTCTTACGATAGAAAAATCCGTCACAAGTAGCGCAAGCACTTACCCCCATTCCGGCATATTTCTTCTCATCCTCCAGTCCCAGATATTTAGCAGTAGCTCCGGTAGCAATAATCAATGATTCTGTTTCAATAACCTTATCACCGTCGATTGTTATTTTATAAGGAGCTTTGCTCAAATCGGCCGCTGTAGCAATACCGAAACGAATGTCTGTTCCGAAACGGCTTGCTTGTGCACGCAAGTCTTCCATCAACTGCGGACCACTGATTCCTTCCGGATAACCGGGGAAGTTCTCCACATCCGTAGTAGTAGTCAACTGGCCACCCGGTTGCAATCCTTCATAAAGTACCGGACATAAATTTGCACGTCCTGCATAAATCGCTGCCGTATATCCGGCAGGTCCTGAACCTATAATCAGGCATTTTACTTTTTCTATTTCTGCCATTTTAATTTATCTTTTTCGTTTTGTTATAAACGTATATTATCTCAAATCTATCACCTCCGCATTGGGATATTGCTTTTTATCAAACGTAAAAACCTGCTCCGCATAATTCTGCTTAGTCTGATAACTTGTAATGGTTATCTCATTACGTGTCTGTTGACCACGCTGTTGAAGCAAAATATACAAAGGTTCATAAGTATCCTTCGTCACAAAAAGAGTGATACGTTCCAACTCCTGTTTCTTATCTCTGGCAGTCAAAACGACTTCCCAAACAGCTTTTCCACGATACGTCTTAGTTGCTCCCAACTTATAAGAGAATCCTTTCTGATACATATATAGAAATGTATACGGATTAATCTGCTGCAACTCTTCCTGTGTCGGATTGCTGACGTTCACTTCATCATTCTTTGTCACATAACTCCACTGCGTTTTTCCATCAAACCAAGTGATGATATCCGACGTTTTCAGTACGAATTTCTCTCCTTTCAACTGAATCGTTCCATTTTCAACACCTTCTACCAGACCGTTCGTCACAGCCTTTACAGTAAAATCGGCCTTTACACCACCTGCTTTACGAAACGCCTCTGCCGTCTTATCAAGAATGACTTTAGCCTGCGACTGCTGTTGTTGGGCAATCACAGGCAAAGACAGTAAAGCTATTAAAACACTAAAAATGTATTTTCTCATTTGATTAATAAACGAACGGTTACTGTAAATTGTTCAATCGCATTTCAAGATCATTATCATCCATGCACAAGACATCGCGTGCCTTGCTTCCCTGGGTAGGGCCTACGATTCCCGCTTTTTCGAGTTGGTCCATAATACGTCCGGCACGGTTGTAACCGATAGCGAATTTACGCTGAATTAACGAAGTGGAACCTTGCTGATGGATCACTACCAGTCGGGCTGCATCTTCGAACAACGGATCAAGCCGTCCCATATCAATATCTCCTACTTCACTACCACCATCTTCGCTCACGAACTCTGGCAGGAAGAACGGAGTAGGATAACTTTGCTGACGGGCAATAAACTTCGTAATTTCCTCCACTTCCGGCGTATCGATAAAGGCACACTGCACACGCACCGGATCGGCTCCCTGCAAGAAGAGCATATCCCCCTTACCAATCAAACGGTTAGCACCCGGACGGTCGAGAATAGTACGGGAGTCCATCATGGCAGATACACGGAATGCGATACGTGCCGGGAAGTTGGCTTTGATCGTACCTGTAATAATATTAGTAGTCGGACGCTGTGTAGCGATAATCATGTGGATGCCGACAGCACGCGCCAACTGTGCAATACGGGCAATCGGAAGTTCCACTTCCTTACCGGCGGTCATAATCAAATCTCCGAACTCGTCAATCACCACTACGATATACGGCATAAACTTATGTCCCTTTTCCGGATTCAGGCGGCGGTTGATAAATTTCTCGTTATATTCTTTGATATTACGCACATGTGCCATCTTCAAAAGGTCATAACGGGTATCCATCTCCACACAAACCGAGTTCAGGGTTTGCACTACTTTCGTTACGTCCGTAATAATCGGTTCGCCTCCATCAGGAAGTTTGGCAAGGAAGTGATTTTCAATCACCGAATAGATGCTGAATTCTACTTTCTTCGGGTCGACCAGTACAAACTTCAATTCTGCCGGATG
Organism: Bacteroides celer; assembly: GCF_002632415.2. Classification (NCBI taxonomy): domain Bacteria; kingdom Pseudomonadati; phylum Bacteroidota; class Bacteroidia; order Bacteroidales; family Bacteroidaceae; genus Bacteroides; species Bacteroides celer. The sequence goes on from NZ_CP178209.1 coordinate 4,472,230, forward strand.
CTTCTTATATAATAAGGAAGTGATAATGGCATTCAAACCGACTGATTTACCCTGACCGGTTGCACCTGCCACCAATACGTGCGGCATCTTGCAAAGGTCGAACATAAAGACTTCGTTCGTGATCGTCTTACCCAATACAATAGGCAAGTCATATTTGGATTCCTGGAATTTCTTGCTTCCGATCACACTCTGTCCGGAAACAATCTTCGGATTCTTGTTCGGTACTTCAATACCGATGGTTCCTTTACCCGGTATCGGAGCAATAATACGGATACCATCAGCGGAAAGGCTCAATGCGATATCATCTTCCAAACCACGGATTTTAGAAATACGTACTCCCTGTTCCGGAGTAATTTCATATAGAGTTACCGTAGGTCCCACAGTTGCTTTAATCGTACTGATTTCGATTCCGAAGCTGCGCAATGTATTGATGATGCGGTCTTTATTTGCATTCTGCTCGTCCATGTCAATCGTCGGATCATCATTTTCAAAATGCTTCATCAAATCGATAGTCGGGAAACGGTAGTTTTCCAAGTCCTTAGTAGGATTATACGGTTCGAGTTCAGGTCCTTGGTATTCTTCTTCCGAAGCTGCCGGTTCCACCTCAAATCCGGGTTCCGCCTCTTCCAAAGAGTCTTCCTGCACAATAGGAACAGGATTGGAAACAGTCGGTTCAAATACCATAGTCACTCCTTCACTTTCGTCAGATACGGAAGTATCTTCCTTTTCCGGTTTATTAATAGGAAAGTCGTCTTCAGGTTCTTCAGCCTGAATATCCATCACTGGTGCCGGAGGAGGTGTCTGTTTATACGTCCGTTTCAAATTGAACTCCACTTCTTGCGGTTGGGAGGTCGTAAATTCCGGATCTCCTTCTCCTTCCGGAACATTCTCCTTTTCTTCTTTCTTTTCGCGTTTCAGGAAACTCAATGCGAAGAGTTTACGCAACCAGATGACGGTACGTGCACTTATATATATGAAGAAACAGATAGCCGTTATCAACAGGATCATCCACACACCGGGTACTCCAACTTGCGAAATCAGCCAACGACTGACATTATATCCGTGCATACCTCCCAAATAAATGAAGGAATCCTGATAATGATCCATAAAGGCAAATCCGAAGAATACGGAGAACCAGACCAGCAAGAGTGTGCAGCCGATAAACCACTTCCACAGACGTACAACACGTACACGCATTAACTTCAATCCTGCCACTGCCAGGAAAACAAGTATGAAGAAAGAGGAAACGCCGAAACAGTCATTAATCAGATAACTGGCCAACTGCGCTCCGCGTGAACCTGCATAATTCTTCACTTGATTATTAACAGCTGCCAAATCTGCCGAACTGCCACTATCAATAATACTTTGATCGGCAGCCCCCGTGAAGAAGAAGGAAGAAAAAGCCAACAACAGGTAAACGGAAAAGATGACCAGCATCAATCCGATTACAAAATGAATGGTTTCATTCTTAAATACAGCCAAAATTTTACTGGGGGAAGAGGGAGTACGTTCCGCCTCCTTATCTAATTTCTTCTTTGCCATGAGTCTTTAATTCTTTTTTATAAAACTGGAATGAGATTCTAAGCTGCAAAAATAATAAAAAAATAACGAGCACTACGCTCATTCAATCCTTTTTCTTACCTTTGCGTTTCAAATCAATATAGATCATGGAAAAAGAAAGCCAAACGATATTTGATAAAAACGTAATTGAGTTCGTAACGGTAGCTGCCGAATTTTGTGCATTTCTCGAACGTGCCGAACGCATGAAGCGTAGCACTTTCGTTGATACATCATTAAAAATACTTCCCCTACTCTATCTCAAAGCATCTATGCTGCCCAAATGTGAGACTATCGGGGACGAAGCACTTGAAACGTATGTCACAGAAGAGATTTACGAAATTCTGCGTATCAACCTTTCCGGATTGATGGCTGACAAGGATGATTATCTGGACGTATTCGTGCAAGATATGGTGTATAGCGACCAACCTATCAAGAAGTCTATATCGGAAGACCTGGCCGACATTTATCAGGATATTAAAGATTTCATATTTGTCTTCCAACTGGGACTGAACGAAACAATGAATGATTCATTGGCCATCTGCCAGGAAAACTTCGGTACACTGTGGGGACAGAAACTGGTAAACACACTTCGCGCCCTTCATGACGTGAAATACAACCAGGAGGAAGAAGAAGAGGAAGTAGGTAATGAAGAAGGATTTTACGAACCAAGCGACGACAACGATTGTTGTGAAGAAGATGGCTGTCATTGCCACGATGATGATTGCCACTGTCACGAAGACGGTTGCCATTGCCACGATGATGAATTAAAATAAAAATGATTGTAAGAAGAACCATAGATAAAGATGAACTAAAAGAACTCCCGAAAACAGTCTTTCCGGGACGTATTTATGTTATCCAGTCGGAAGCTGAAACGGAAAAAGCTGTAGCTTACCTCCAATCCAGACCAGTGATAGGTATCGACAGCGAAACTCGCCCTTCCTTTACCAAAGGACAATCGCACAAAGTAGCACTTCTCCAGATTTCTTCCGAAGAATGCTGTTTCTTATTCCGGCTCAATATGACGGGATTGACTCAGCCATTGGTTGACTTGTTAGAAAATCCGGCTGTAATCAAAGTGGGACTTTCACTGAAAGACGACTTTATGATGCTGCACAAACGTGCACCTTTCACCCAACAAAGCTGTATCGAATTACAGGACTATGTGCGTCAATTCGGAATACAGGACAAAAGTCTGCAAAAGATTTACGCCATCTTATTCAAAGAAAAAATATCCAAATCACAACGCTTGTCCAACTGGGAAGCTGATGTATTAAGTGACGGACAGAAACAATACGCTGCTACCGATGCATGGGCATGCCTCAATATCTACAATCTGTTGCAAGAACTGAAACAGACGGGAGATTGGGAGGTTTCTCCGCTGACAGCTACTGTCTCTCCCGCGGAAGAAGTGATAAGTAATAAAATAAGTGATTAATAACCAATAATAAAACGATCTGAAGCCCTCCCCCTTGGGAGAGGGTTGAGGAAAGACTACATTATGCATAAAGTATATCTCAAACCTGGTAAAGAAGATTCTCTTAAGAGATTCCACCCCTGGATTTTTTCCGGTGCTATCGCTCGTTTTGACGGAGAGCCCGATGAAGGTGAAGTTGTAGAAGTGTACACCTCAAAAAAAGAATTTATTGCCGAAGGACATTTCCAGATCGGAAGTATTGCTGTGCGCGTACTGTCTTTCCGCCAGGAACCTATCGATCACGATTTTTGGAAACGCAAACTGGAAATTGCATACGATATGCGCCGCAGTATCGGCATCGCCACTAATCCGACCAACAACACTTACCGTCTCGTTCACGGTGAAGGAGACAATCTCCCCGGACTGGTGATTGACGTTTATGCCAAAACCGCTGTTATGCAGGCACACTCTGCGGGAATGCATGTAGACCGCATGACAATTGCCGAAGCTTTATCCGAAGTAATGGGTGACAAGATCGAAAATATCTATTATAAATCAGAAACAACTCTTCCTTTTAAGGCAGACCTTTTCCCCGAAAACGGTTTTCTGAAAGGAGGAAGCAGTGATAATATCGCACAAGAATATGGCTTGAAGTTCCATGTGGACTGGCTGAAAGGTCAGAAGACCGGATTCTTTGTAGATCAGCGTGAAAACCGTTCTTTGCTGGAACGTTACGCCAAAGACCGTTCGGTACTGAATATGTTCTGCTACACCGGCGGATTCTCATTCTACGCCATGCGCGGAGGTGCGAAACTCGTGCACTCTGTCGACAGTTCAGCCAAAGCGATTGATCTGACTAACAAAAACGTGGAATTAAACTTCCCCGGTGATTCCCGCCACGAGGCGTTTGCCGAGGACGCTTTCAAATATCTCGACCGCATGGGCGACCAGTATGATTTAATCATCCTTGATCCGCCCGCATTCGCCAAACATAAAGATGCACTGCGGAATGCTTTGCAAGGTTACCGTAAACTGAACGCCAAAGCATTCGAGAAAATCAAACCAGGCGGTATCCTGTTTACTTTCTCTTGTTCGCAAGTGGTAAGCAAAGACAATTTCCGTACTGCCGTATTTACCGCAGCAGCCATGTCAGGGCGTAGCGTACGCATTCTACACCAGCTGACTCAACCGGCCGACCATCCGGTAAACATCTATCATCCCGAAGGAGAATATCTGAAAGGATTGGTACTCTACGTAGAATAACCGGCAAGGTGCCGGAACCAAGTTTCCATTCGGATATCAGACATTTCTCCGGAAGTATGGCTGATTAGAGAGGGCAGTAACAGAAAAACGGAAGATTCAAAGTTAATTAGAGTTAACAAATAGAATATTTTCGAGAAAACATTATGTTGTATAACATAAACCATATATCTTTGCACTGTGTTTTTCATGGTATTAGATTTAAGGTTAACAAAGATTGGCTGTCTGGGATAGATAGCCTTCTTTTTTTTATACCCCCTTCATTTGTTTTTTCACACCCAAATCTCATCTTTTCTTCGCATTTATGCCATTTTTATCCCCTTTTTATCAAATTACTTATCCACCTATTCAACGAAAATATTATATTTGCAAGGTTTATGAATGTGAAGAGAAACACAAATTAAAAAAGTCATGAGTATAAAAGTTCGTTTGATTATTATGAACTTCCTGCAATTCTTTGTATGGGGGTCATGGTTAATATCATTAGGTGGTTATATGGGAAGAGAACTTCATTTTGAAGGAGGACAAATCGGAGCCATTTTCGCCACCATGGGGATTGCCTCTTTGGTAATGCCGGGTATTATCGGTATTATTGCCGATAAATGGTTTAATGCAGAACGTTTATACGGACTTTGCCATATTGCAGGAGCAGGATGTCTCTTCTACGCTTCCACCGCAACGGGATACGACCAGATGTATTGGGCCATGTTACTCAACCTGTTGGTATATATGCCCACTTTATCCCTCGCCAACACGGTATCGTACAATGCACTGGAGCAATACAAATGTGACCTGATTAAAGACTTCCCTCCTATCCGCGTATGGGGAACAATCGGTTTTATTTGTGCCATGTGGGCTGTCGACCTTACCGGATTCAAGAATTCAAGTGCACAACTTTATGTAGGAGGTGCTTCCGCATTGCTACTCGGACTTTATTCATTTACGCTCCCGGCCTGTCGACCGGCTAAATCTGAAAACAAATCATGGCTCTCCGCTTTCGGACTGGATGCGCTGGTGTTATTCAAGAAAAAGAAAATGGCTATTTTCTTCCTTTTCTCCATGCTTCTAGGTGCAGCATTGCAGATTACGAATACTTACGGCGACCTTTTCCTAGGCAGTTTTGCCAGCATCCCTGAATATGCAGATTCTTTCGGAGTGAAACATTCAGTCATCCTGTTATCCATTTCACAGATGTCCGAAACATTGTTTATTCTTGCCATACCTTTCTTCCTGCGTCATTTCGGAATCAAACAAGTCATGCTAATCAGTATGTTCGCTTGGGTGTTCCGGTTCGGCCTGTTCGGTTTTGGAGATCCGGGATCAGGACTATGGATGCTGATCCTTTCCATGATTGTTTATGGTATGGCCTTTGATTTCTTCAACATTTCCGGTTCGTTGTTTGTTGAACAAGAAGCCAAATCTTCTATCCGTGCCAGTGCACAGGGCTTGTTCTTTATGATGACTAACGGATTGGGAGCCATCATGGGCGGATATGCCAGCGGTGCGGTAGTTGATGCATTCTCTGTATATGCCGACGGCAGACTGGTGAGTCGCGAATGGATGAACATTTGGCTGATCTTTGCCGCTTATGCGCTGGTAATCGGCATTCTGTTTGCCTTGGTATTCAAGTACAAACACCAGCAGGAGAGTAAAACAAATTAAGTAAAAGAGAACGATGGACAAAAAGGTAGAATTACAAGTTATAAATATCACGAACAGCCAGGCGCAAGTAGGCGCGTTTGCTATGCTATTGGGCGAAGTGGACGGTGAAAGGCAACTGCCTATCATCATCGGTCCAGCGGAAGCCCAGGCTACCGCTTTATATCTGAAAGGAGTGAAAACTCCCCGTCCGTTGACACATGATTTATTTATAACAAGTCTTACTATACTGGGAGCCAGCCTGATACGTGTATTAATTTACAAAGCAAAGGATGGTATTTTCTACTCCTATATTTACCTCAAAAAAGACGAAGAGATTATACGTATCGACGCACGGACTTCAGACGCAGTTGCCTTGGCAGTGCGTGCCGACTGCCCGATTCTTATTTATGAATCTATTCTTGAACAGGAATGTCTTCACATGTCGTCAGAAGAAAGAACCCGTTCTGAAGAAACGGACAACGACGAAGTGGCTGAAGAAGAACATGATTTGCCCGGTGCTACTTCCAGAACGCTTGAAGAAGCACTGGAACAGGCTATTAAAGATGAGAATTACGAGTTAGCCGCGCAGATACGCGATCAAATCAATTCAAGAAATAAAAATCAGTAAGTAATATTATGCACGTATTTTATACTCCAGATATACAGAAAAGCAACGAGCTTCCCGAAGAGGAAACACAACACTGTATCCGTGTTCTGCGGCTAAGTATCGGAGACGAAATCACGCTTACCGATGGTAAGGGTAACTTCTACAAAGCTGAAATTACTGTTGCAACCAACAAACGTTGTTTCGTAAACATCAAAGAAACCATTTTTCAGGAACCGTTATGGCCGTGCCATTTACACATTGCCATGGCACCGACGAAGAATATGGACCGTAACGAATGGTTTGCAGAGAAAGCTACCGAAATAGGTTTTGACGAACTGACTTTCCTCAACTGCCGTTTCTCGGAACGTAAAGTCATCAAGACCGAACGGATTGAAAAGATTCTGGTATCAGCCATCAAACAATCTCTCAAGGCACGACTGCCAAAATTGAACGAAATGATTGAGTTCGATCAGTTCATCAGGCAGGAGTTTAAAGGACAGAAGTTTATCGCCCACTGTTATGAAGGGGAGAAACCTCTATTGAAGAATGTTCTGAAACCAGGAGAAGACGCCCTTGTTCTGATAGGTCCCGAGGGAGATTTCAGTGAAGAAGAAGTGAAGAAGGCCATCGAACGGGGATTCGTACCGATTAGTCTCGGCAAATCACGGCTCCGTACAGAAACAGCGGCATTGGTGGCCTGCCACACGCTGAATCTGCAAAATCAATAACAGCAGTAAATGTCTGAATCAATGATTATACAACTTTTAAATAACATAAGTATGGCAAAGAAAACGATTTCACGACTCTCGGTACTGGCAGTACTGATTGTTTTTCTGGCAGCATGTTCCAAAACATCGGAATATACAAATGTGATACCGGCTGACGCTTCGGTAGTTGCCTCTATCAACCTTAAATCCCTCGCAAGCAAAGCGGGATTGGATGATAAAGAGAATGAAGCTGCTAAACAAAAAGTACTGGAAGCACTGAAAAGCGGAATGAATGCGGCCACATTCCAACAACTGGAAAAGGTTATGAAGAATCCGGGCGAATCGGGAATCGATGTTGAATCTCCATTCTATGTGTTCTCTTCATCTTCTTTCCCTTATCCTACTGTTGTAGGTAAAGTGAACAATGAAGATAAGTTGCATGCTTCACTCGACGTGATGGCAAAAGAACAGATCTGCCAACCGGTAGGCGAAGCTGACGGTTACAGTTTTACAACGATGAACAGCGGTTTGCTTGTTTTCAATAGTTCTACTATATTGGTAGTCAATGTCAGCGGAACAACTCAAACTGATAAAGCCAAAGAAGCCATTACTAATTTGTTGAAACAGACAGCAAGCAATAGTATCGTGAAATCAGGAGCTTTCCAGAAAATGGAGAAACAGAAAAGTGATATTAACTTCTTTGCTTCCATGACAGCTATTCCTTCAACCTACCGCGATCAGATAACCATGGGATTACCTACTGAAGTGAAAGCGGAAGACATCACTCTGATAGGAGGACTGAACTTTGAAAAAGGAAAGATTGCCCTCAAAACAGAAAACTATACTGAAAACGAAGCAGTGAAAGCTCTCCTAAAAAAACAAATGGAATCTGTTGGAAAAGCGAACAATACTTTCGTTAAATACTTCCCGGCTTCTACCCTGATGTTCTTCAACGTAGGTGTAAAAGGAGGCGAACTGTATAACCTGTTGAGCGAAAACAAGGAATTCCGCAACACAGTATCTATCGCTAAGGCAGACGAAGTAAAAGAGTTGTTCAGCTCGTTCAATGGTGATATTTCTGCAGGATTAATCAACGTAACGATGAGCAGTGCTCCCACTTTCATGATGTACGCTGACGTGAAGAACGGCAATGCTCTTGAAATGATTTACAAGAACAAGGAATCATTGGGATTGAAGAGAGGGGAAGATATCATGCAACTTGGCAAAGACGAATATGTCTACAAGACAAGAGGCATGAATATATTCTTCGGCATCAAGGATAAACAAATGTATGCAACCAATGATGAGTTACTCTACAAAAACGTAGGTAAAGCTGCCGACAAATCAGTCAAAGATGCTCCTTATGCATCGGATATGAAGGGAAAGAGCCTATTTATAGCAATCAATGCCGAAGCAATCCTCGATCTGCCTATCGTTAAAATGGTAGCAGGTTTCGGAGGACAGGAAGCTAAGACATATATCGAACTGGCCAACAAGGTTTCTTACCTGTCCATGAGTTCGGAAGGGAAAGTCAGCGAGATCGACCTCTGCCTGAAAGACAAAGATGTAAATGCCCTCAAACAAATTGTAGACTTTGCCAAGCAATTTGCCGGCATGTAATAAATGTATAAACCAACGGTATGAATAGTATTCACTTACAGCAAACACTTCCCCAAGTGTTTGCTGACCGTAATTCGGTGACTTCGGACGTATGGCATCAGGATCTTTTCTTCCGGAAAGGAGAAATGTATCTGATTGAAGCTGCTTCCGGCACCGGCAAATCTTCGTTGTGCAGCTATATCTATGGCTACCGCAACGACTATCAGGGGATTATTAATTTCGATGAAACCAATATCAAAGCATACTCCGTGAAGCAATGGGTCGACCTGCGAAAGCATTCACTAAGTATGCTTTTTCAAGATTTACGCATCTTCACCGAACTTAGCGCTCTTGAAAATGTGCAATTGAAGAATAACCTCACCGGATGCAAAAAGAAAAAAGAAATCTTATCGTTCTTCGAACAACTGGGGATCGCAGATAAAATAAATGTGAAAGCCGGCAAGCTATCTTTCGGACAGCAACAGCGCGTCGCCTTTATCCGGGCGCTCTGCCAGCCGTTCGACTTTTTATTTCTGGATGAACCGATCAGCCACCTGGACGATGATAACAGCCGCATCATGGGTGAACTTATCATCGCCGAAGCAAAGGCACAAGGAGCCGGAGTGATCGCCACTTCCATCGGTAAACATATCGAGTTGCCTTACAACCATACACTTCAACTGTAGTAAGCTGGTTAATAACAGGTAGCAGGTAATAAACAACCTCTTTTCACAGCATCATTTCAAATCGTAAATCGTAAATTGTAAAATCGTAAATAAAATGCCAACTCTTGTCTGGAAGCTTCTCCGCCAACATATCAGTATCGGTCAATTAGCCGGTTTCTTTTTAGCCAACCTATTCGGCATGATGATTGTATTGCTTAGCGTACAGTTTTATAAAGATGTCATTCCGGTATTCACCGAAGGAGACAGCTTTATGAAAAAGGATTTCATCATAGCTACAAAGAAAATCAGTGCTCTCGGTTCTTTTGCAGGAAAGAGTAATACATTCTCTGCCGAAGAAATTGCGGATCTGAAAAAGCAACCGTTTACCAAAACAATAGGAGCTTTCACTCCTTCTCAATTCAAAGTTTCAGCAGGATTGGGAATGAAGGAAGCCGGTATTCATCTTTCCACAGATATGTTTTTTGAGTCTGTTCCCGATGAGTTTGTCGACATCAAACTCGATAAATGGCATTTCGATGAACACACACATACCATACCCATTATCATTCCGCGCAACTATCTGAACCTTTATAACTTCGGTTTTGCGCAAAGCCGCAGCCTCCCCAAACTATCGGAAGGGTTAATGAGTCTGATTCAAATGGACATTATGATGCGTGGCAACGGACGGGTGGAACAGTACAAAGGAAACATTGTCGGTTTCTCCAATCGTCTGAATACGATTCTTGTTCCCCAGTCCTTTATGAAATGGGCTAATGAGAATTTCGCACCGAATGCAGAAGCCCAACCGGCACGATTGATTATCGAGGTTAGCAATCCGGCAGATTCCGCCATCGCCAGTTATTTTCAGAAGAAAGGATATGAAACGGAAGATGGTAAGCTGGATGCCGGAAAAACAACTTATTTCCTCCGTCTTATCGTAGGTATTGTATTGGGAGTGGGTTTATTTATCAGTATCCTTTCATTCTATATACTGATGTTGAGCATCTTCCTGCTTTTACAAAAGAATACAACCAAGCTGGAAAGTCTATTACTAATCGGATACAGTCCCAACAAGGTAGCATTGCCTTATCAGTTGCTCACGGTAGGATTGAACGTTATTGTGCTTGTATTATCCATCGGATTAGTCTCCTGGTTGCGCAGTTATTACATAGACAGTATCCGCATCCTATTTCCACAGCTGGAAACCGGATCATTATGGGCAGCAATCAGTATGGGTATTCTATTATTTATCGTTGTATCGGTGATTAACATACTGGCAGTAAAAAAGAAAGTACTTTCGATCTGGATGCACAAATCATAGATGTAGAATCAAACACATAACGTATGAAAAACAAAACTACATTTTCTATCCATAGAGGCTTAATAGCTTTCTTTTTCGGAATACTGTTCTGTTTTGCCCCATTGTCAGGGCAAAACGTACAAGATACAATTATTGCGTATTTTAATCTACTGGAAAAAGTCCCACAGGAGAAACTCTACTTACATCTGGACAAGCCTTTTTATGGGGCAGGAGAAAAAATATGGTTTAAGGGATATCTGGTAAACTCTGTTACACATCAAGATAATACACAAAGCAACTTCATCATTACAGAACTTGTCAACCGTTCCGACTCTATCGTAGAACGTAAGAAGATTCGCAGAGATTCATTGGGTTTTCATAATGCTTTCACCCTCCCTCCCACTCTCCCAGCAGGCGATTATTATTTGCGGGGATATAGCAACTGGATGCTTAATCAGGAACCGGAATTCTTTTATTCACGCAACCTGAAAATCGGTAATTCGATTGATAATACGATTGTTTCAAATATTGAGTATCAGCAAGAAGACGAATCACATTATACAGCCAAGGTAAGATTTACCAGCAATACTCAAGAGGCTTTCGGAAATACAACCATCCGCTACCGCTACATTGAAAACGGAAAGATTAAAGATAAAGGTAAAAGAAAGACAGACGAGAATGGGTTGATTTCTATTTCCCTGCCAGATTTGAAGCCTATTGCCACACGCCACATTGAAGTAGAGTTCGATGATCCCCAATATATTTATAAAAAGACTTTCTATCTGCCTTCGTTTACAAAAGACTTTGATGTTAAGTTCTTCCCGGAAGGGGGCGCTCTCCTGACCGTTGCTCATCAGAATATAGCTTTCAAGGCTCAAGGATCGGATAGCTTTTCTACAGAAATAGAAGGATTCCTGTTCGATGCCAACGGAGACACATTGACAGCTTTCCGCTCGGAGCATGACGGCATGGGAGTTTTCACACTGAATCCGACTGTGGGAAACTCTTACTATGTGATTGCCAAATCCGGTGACGGTATCAGTAAACGATTCGACCTCCCAGCTGTAGAAGAAAAAGGAATCACACTTTCCATGACACATTATAAAAAGGAAATCCGTTACGAAATCCAGAAAACAGAAGCTACCGAGTGGCCTCAAAAGTTATTCTTGATTGCGCACACTCGTGGAAAGCTGGTCATCCTGCAGCCAGTCAGTGTCGACAGGACTTTTGGAAGAATGAACGACAGTTTATTCAACGCAGGCATCACCCATTTCATGCTGATCGACCAACAGGGCAACGCACTTAGCGAACGCCTGGTTTTCATACCCGACCGGAATCCGCATCAATGGCAAATTCTTGCAGATAAGCCGACATACGGAAAAAGAGAAAAGGTATCCCTGCAAATTTCAGCAAAAGACGATAACGGTACTCCGGTAGAAGGTAGTTTTTCCATCAGCATTACCGACAGAAAGAGTATCCGCCCGGATTCGCTTGCTGGCAATATCGTATCGAATTTTCTATTGACCTCCGACTTAAAAGGATATGTAGAAAATCCCGGATATTATTTTTTGCAGCAAGACCTCCGGACTCTCCGCACGGTAGACTTCCTGATGATGACGCACGGATGGCGCAGACACCATATCCAGAATGTACTGACTGCACCTTCAATGAACCTCACCAACTATATGGAAAAGGGGCAAACTATCAGCGGACGTATCAAAGGTTTCTTTGGAGGTAACGTTAAGAAAGGACCTATTTGTATTCTGGCTCCCAAACAGAACATCATCGCCACTACCACCACAGACGAAAAAGGAGAGTTTATCGTGAACACATCTTTCAGAGATAGCACGACTTTCCTTGTTCAGGCACGTACCAAAAGAGGATTTGCCGGAGTGGACATCGTGATTGACACTCCTCAATACCCGGCAACTTCGCACAAGTCTCCTTTCCATGATGGAACAGCAACGTTTATGGAAGATTATTTGCTCAACACCCGCGACCAATATTACATGGAAGGTGGAATGAGAGTGTACAATCTGAAAGAAGTGGTAGTCACTGGAAGTCGTAAAAAGGCCAGTTCAGAAAGTATTTACACAGGAGGTATCAACACCTACACGATCGAAGGGGACAGACTGGAAGGATTCGGTGCACAAACAGCTTTTGATGCAGTCACCAGACTTCCGGGCATTAGCGTGACAAATGGAAATGAAATACATATCCGCAACAATCCCGAGCAACCTGTCATTGTTGTTGACGACGTGGTGTATGAAGACGATAACGACATCCTGACCATGATACAAACCAGTGATATGTCGAGCTTGAGCCTTCTTCGCGGTGCCGATGCAGCGATCTTAGGTTCCCGCGGTTCGGCAGGTGCTATCGTTATTACGCTGAAAGACGGCAAAGATATCCCGGCAAGACCGGCACAGGGCATTATCACATGTACTCCACTGGGGTACAGCGACTCGATCGAGTTTTATCATCCTACTTATGATACGCCTGAAAAGAAGAATGACCAACGCTCGGATTTACGAAGTACGATCTATTGGAATCCTACCCTTCAACTGGATGCTAATGGAAAAGCAACCATCGAATACTATACTCCGGACAGCACTGCACCGGAAGATATAACCATAGAAGGCGTGGATAAAAACGGAAAGGTATGCCGGATAGTACAAACGATCAACAACAGATAAATGTGGAAAAGATTTTGAATGTCAGGTTTATAGACTTACGCAAGTAAGCACAACTCTATTAAGGCACCTTTATCTTTATTCTATCAAGCAGGTATACATCTGTTAAGCTACCGATATCATTCATTCACCACGGCCGTGGAGAACTAACAAGAGCGGTACTTTAGCTGAACAATAAAGGCACTCTAGCTGAACAATGCCAGTATCTTTAAGCTACTTTACCCGTATCTCCGTGTTATTCTATCAGCATACTAGAGTTATCACACCTGATTTTTCAACACAACCTTAGTGGTAATATAACGTAAAAACATACAGATATACAGAAGTTATCACAAAAATAGCATCATGATAAAAAAGGAGATAAACAACTGTTTATCAAATAGTTACACTATTTAATCAGCAAAAACAAAGCTGACAATAAAAAAACAAGACCTTTATTGTCAGCCTATTGTCAGCTCCTATCATCAGCCATATTCCACTAAAAATCAAAAGATTAGCTACTATCATGACAGATTGACAATAAAAACAACACAAATATCATAGTAGATAATATCAGATGGCGGTATTCTCATACACTTCATTATTATTAGATTGAATACCACCAATTAGAGGTTAAAATACAAATTAACCTTCCCTATCCCCCTTATTAATCTTGATAAAAAAGCGATTGAATACCAAACAGGTTAAAAATATTTCGTAATTTTGCAGATATAAAAGAATGAAGCTATGCCGGACTATGATTTAATCGCCATACTCGGACCTACAGCCTCGGGTAAAACTCCCTTTGCCGCTGCCTTGGCCTATGAACTCAACACAGAAATTATCAGTGCCGATTCCCGTCAGATATATAGAGGAATGGATCTCGGTACAGGAAAAGATTTGGCCGACTATACCGTAAACGGACGTACAATCCCCTATCATCTGATTGACATTGCAGACCCCGGATATAAATACAATGTGTTTGAATATCAACGTGATTTCTTGAATTCTTACGAAAGCATCAAACAAAAAGGCTGTCTTCCCGTTTTATGTGGAGGGACAGGTATGTATCTGGAATCCGTGTTGAAAGGATATAAACTGATGCCCGTACCGGAAAATCCGGAATTGCGTAACCGTTTGGCAAATCATTCGCTGGAAGAGTTGACGGAAATGCTAAGTCAATACAAGGCTTTGCATAACTCCACCGATGTGGATACCGTGAAACGGGCGATACGGGCGATAGAAATTGAAGAGTATTATGCAGCCCATCCGGTTCCCGAAAGGGAATTCCCGGAACTGAACAGTCTCATCATCGGAGTGGACATTGACCGGGAACTGCGCCGTGAAAAGATCACCCGCCGATTGAAACAACGATTGGATGAAGGAATGGTGGACGAGGTAAGACGATTGATCGAACAGGGAATTGCACCGGACGATCTCATCTACTATGGACTGGAATACAAATACCTGACATTATACGTCATAGGCAAACTGACTTATGAAGAAATGTTCAACGGTTTGGAGATAGCCATCCATCAGTTTGCCAAGCGACAAATGACCTGGTTCCGCGGCATGGAAAGAAGAGGATTTACGATCCATTGGATGAATGCAGAGCTGCCGATGGAAGAAAAGATAGCTTTTGTAAAAGAGAAACTGCAAGGGAATTAGTATCTTTGGCAGTTATTATAGTGCGATTTTTAATACACAATAGGATAGATATACAAATATGAGTGTAGAACCGAAGAAATGGGGAGTGATTTACAACCCAAAAGCTGGTACCCGAAAGGTAAAGAAGCGCTGGAAAGAAATTAAGGAGTACATGGACAGTAAAGGTGTAGACTATGACTATGTACAATCCGAAGGTTTCGGTTCGGTAGAGCGTCTCGCTAAAATTTTGGCCAACAATGGTTATCGCACGATTGTCATTGTGGGAGGTGATGGGGCATTGAATGATGCCATCAATGGCATTATGCTATCCGATGCCGAAGATAAAGAGAACATTGCCCTCGGTATGATTCCGAACGGTATCGGAAATGACTTCGCCAAATATTGGGGACTTAGCACCGAATACAAGCCGGCTGTCGACTGTATCATCAATCATCGGTTGAAGAAAATAGACGTAGGCTACTGCAACTTCTACGACGGAAACGAACACCAGCGTCGCTATTTCCTCAATGCCGTTAATATCGGACTGGGAGCACGAATCGTCAAAATCACCGATCAGACCAAGCGTTTCTGGGGAGTGAAGTTCCTTTCATACGTTGCCGCCCTGTTTTCTCTTATATTTGAACGGAAGCTTTACAGAATGCATCTCCGTATCAATGACGAACATATCCGCGGACGCATCATGACCGTATGTATAGGCAGTGCCTGGGGATGGGGACAAACACCCAGTGCCGTTCCATACAACGGATGGCTGGATGTATCCGTAATCTACCGCCCGGAATTCCTGCAAATTATTTCCGGACTATGGATGCTGATTCAGGGAAGAATCCTGAATCACAAAGTGGTGAAAAGCTACCGGACGAGAAAAGTAAAGGTACTCCGGGCACAGAATGCAGCGGTGGATTTGGACGGGCGTTTGTTGCCTAAACATTTTCCTTTAGAAGTAGGCGTACTCCCGGAAAAGACAACGCTTATTATTCCAAATTAAATATAATTAGGCACGGATTACGCGGATTACACGGTTTTCTTAATATAACCGAATTGGCAAGAACAGTGTAATTTACAGTATCTGCAAGAACCGTGTAATCCGCGTAATCCGTGCCTGAAAATAAACTTATAATAGTAGTTAAGTATGATAGAACTTAAGAACAACCCCACCGGCAACTTTTTCCTGTTGGCCGGTCCGTGTGTGATAGAAGGTGAAGAAATGGCAATGCGCATTGCCGAACGAGTAGTAAAGATCACCGAAGCACTGCAAATTCCTTATGTATTCAAAGGTTCTTACCGCAAGGCAAACCGCTCACGTCTGGATTCGTTTACCGGCATTGGCGATGAGAAAGCACTCAAAGTATTGAGAAAAGTACATGAGACTTTCGGAGTCCCTACCGTAACCGATATCCATACCGCAGATGAAGCTGCAATGGCAGCCGAATACGTGGACATACTTCAAATCCCGGCTTTTCTTTGTCGCCAGACCGACTTGTTGGTTGCCGCAGCCAAAACCGGAAAAACGATTAACATCAAGAAAGGACAGTTCCTTTCACCGCTGGCAATGCAGTTTGCTGCCGACAAAGTGGTGGAAGCCGGAAACAAGAATGTGATGCTTACCGAACGCGGAACAACTTTCGGCTATCAGGATCTTGTTGTGGACTATCGTGGTATCCCCGAAATGCAAACATTCGGCTATCCGGTGATTCTGGATGTCACTCACTCCTTGCAGCAACCCAACCAGACCAGTGGGGTAACGGGAGGAATGCCGCAGTTGATAGAAACTGTCGCCAAAGCAGGTATCGCCGTAGGTGCCGACGGAATATTCATCGAAACGCATGAAAACCCTGCCGTGGCAAAAAGCGATGGTGCCAATATGCTAAAGTTAGACCTCCTGGAAGGACTGTTAACTAAGCTAGTCAAGATACGGGAAGCTATAAAATAACTCTTTTCCCTGTCTATTTGTGATTTACAACCAAACACAACGACAAATAACACAGAAATATTTATTTAAACTAAATAGAACATGAAACATTTATTACGTGGATTATTTATTGCAGTCCTTTTTATATGCTGCAATTTCCAGCTCGTACTTGCACAACCCATGCAAGAGTTACCTGTAGACAAGAATGTCCGCATCGGTAAACTAGACGACGGGCTTACCTATTACATTCGCCACAATGCCCTTCCCGAAAAACGAGTTGAATTCTACATCGCCCAGAAAGTAGGTTCTATTCTTGAGGAACCGCAACAACGTGGTCTGGCTCACTTTCTGGAGCACATGGCTTTTAATGGCACAAAGCACTTCCCGGGTGATGAAACCGGACTTGGCATCGTGCCCTGGTGCGAAACGAAAGGTATCAAATTCGGCACGAACCTGAATGCATATACCAGTGTCGACCAGACGGTGTACAACATCAGCAACGTACCGACTGAAAATATAAACGTGGTAGACTCTTGTCTGCTGATCCTTCATGACTGGTCGAATGCTATCAACCTTGCCGACAAGGAAATTGACAAAGAACGTGGTGTTATCCGCGAAGAATGGAGAAGCCGCAACAGTGGTATGCTTCGCATCATGACTGATGCACAGTCTACTCTATATCCGGATTCTAAATATTCAGACTGTATGCCTATCGGAAGCATTGATGTTATCAACAACTTCCCTTATCAGGATATCCGCGATTATTATGCGAAATGGTATCGTCCGGACTTGCAAGGAATCGTTATTGTAGGTGATATCAATGTAGATGAAATTGAAGCCAAACTGAAAAAGGTATTCGCAGATGTAAAAGCTCCG
The DNA here is from genome assembly GCF_002632415.2 of Bacteroides celer. Lineage (NCBI taxonomy): Bacteria > Pseudomonadati > Bacteroidota > Bacteroidia > Bacteroidales > Bacteroidaceae > Bacteroides > Bacteroides celer. Next base: position 4,490,108 of record NZ_CP178209.1, read on the forward strand.
GTAAACCCGGCCGAACGTATCTACTATCCAGTGGCAGATAATCAGGAACCGCTTATCTATATCGGCACAGACAAGGAAGTGAAGAATCCTTATGTGAACATCTTCTTCAAACAAGACGCTACACCGGATTCTTTGAAAAATACCATTGCTTATTATGCTACCCAGTATATGGTCAGCATGGCTATGAATATGCTGAACAACCGTTTGAACGAACTCCGCCAAACTGCTAATCCTCCTTTCACTAGTGCAAGCGCAGAATATGGAAACTATTTCCTTGCCAAGACTAAAGAAGCACTCGCACTTGATGCAAGCAGCAAAATAGACGGCATCGATTTAGCAATGAAAACAGTTTTGGAAGAAGCTGAACGTGCACGCCGCTTCGGATTTACCGCATCAGAATATGAACGCGCACGCGCCAACTATCTGCAAGCCGTAGAATCTGCTTACAACGAACGCGAAAAGACTAAAAGTGGTTCTTACGTCAACGAATACGTTAACAATTTCCTTGAAAAAGAACCGATTCCGGGAATCGAAGTTGAATATACACTGGTAAACAAACTGGCTCCGAATATCCCAGTAGAAGCTGTCAATCAGGTGATGCAACAACTAATCACTGACAACAATCAGGTGGTTTTACTGGCCGGTCCGGAAAAAGAAGGCGCTAAATATCCTACTAAAGAAGAAATTGCTGCTTTATTGAAACAAATGAAGTCATTCGATCTGAAACCTTATGAAGATAAAGTTTCTAACGAACCGCTGATCTCTGAAGATATTAAAGGTGGCAAGATTGTTTCTGAAAAAGCTGGTGATATTTATGGTACGACTAAGTTGGTGCTTTCCAACGGCGTAACTGTATATGTGAAGCCTACTGATTTCAAGGCTGACCAGATTGTAATGAAAGGTGTAAGCTTCGGTGGTACCAGCGTATTCCCGAACGAAGAAATTATCAATATCTCTCAATTAAACGGAGTAGCTCTGGTAGGTGGAATCGGTAATTTCAGCAAAGTGGATCTGGGTAAAGCTTTAGCCGGCAAACGTGCAAACGTAGGTGCGGGTATCGGCAACACTACGGAAACTGTTTCCGGTAGTTGTGCTCCGAAAGACTTTGAGACAATGATGCAGCTTACTTATCTGACTTTCACATCTCCGCGTAAGGATAACGAAGCATTCGAATCTTACAAGAACCGTTTGAAAGCTGAACTTCAAAATGCAGACGCTAACCCGATGACTGCTTTCAGTGACACTATTACAAGCGTACTATACGGTCACCATCCACGCGCTATCAGAATGAAAGAAAACATGGTAGACCAGATCAACTATGACCGTATTCTTGAAATGTACAAAGACCGCTACAAAGATGCAAGTGATTTCACTTTCTTCCTGGTAGGAAACGTAGACTTGGCTACAATGAAACCGTTAATCGCCAAATATCTGGGAGGTCTGCCATCTATCAACCGTAAAGAGACTTTCAAAGATAACAAGATGGACATCCGCAAGGGAGAGATCAAAAATGTATTTGCGAAAGCACAGGAAACTCCGATGGCTACCATCATGTTCCTTTATAGCGGCACTTGCAAATATGACTTGCGCAACAATGTCCTGCTTAGCTTCTTAGATCAGGCTCTGGATTTGGTTTACACTGCTGAAATCCGTGAAAAAGAAGGAGGTACATACGGTGTAAGCTGTAACGGAAGTCTTGGTAAATACCCGAAAGAGGAACTTGTTCTTCAGATTGTATTCCAAACTGACCCTGCCAAGAAAGATAAATTGTCTGCTGTTGTTGTAGAACAACTTCACAAAATGGCAAAAGAAGGTCCGTCTGCCGAACACATGCAGAAGATCAAAGAATATATGCTGAAGAAGTATAAAGACGCCCAGAAAGAAAACGGCTACTGGCTTAATAATATGGACGAATACCTCTACACGGGTGTAGATAATACAAAAGACTATGAAAAGTTGGTCAACAGCATCACAGCGAAAGAAGTGCAAGACTTCCTCGCCAATTTGCTGAAACAGAACAACGAAATTCAAGTCATCATGACCGTGCCGGAAGAAAACAAATAAAAATTCTCTAGTATATCTACTGAATGATGATATTCAACGAATTACGCAAACATGGAAGGCTTGCCGCCAAACGGCATCCGATGTATGAAAAGAACAAAGTTGCTAAAATACTCGGTTATGTCATGGGCGCATTCTGGGCCGGTTACCTGATATTCTTCGGTACGACGTTCGCGTTCGGATTTTCTGATATGGTTCCCAACCGGGAACCATATCATGTGATGAACGCAGTGGTTCTGATCTTTATCCTGGCACTGGACTTTCTGTTGCGTGTTCCGTTTCAAAAAACACCGACACAGGAGATAAAACCTTACCTCCTGCTGCCGGTTAAACGAATTCGTGTCATCGACTTTTTACTAATCCGCTCGGGACTAAGTCTGTTCAACCTGTTCTGGTTGTTTCTGTTTGTCCCTTTTTCCTTCATCACTATTACCAAGTTTTTCGGTATCTCCGGTGTCATCACCTATCTTATCGGTATCTTGCTATTGATTATTGCCAATAATTACTGGTACTTGCTTTGCCGCACTCTTATCAACGAACGTATTTGGTGGATTCTATTACCTATCGCTTTCTACGGTGGAATAGGCTGCCTTCTTTTCATTCCCGAAGATAGCCCCCTATTCTATTTCTTCATGGATCTGGGAGACGGATATATACAGGGCAACATTCTATATTTTCTCGGCACCATACTTGTGATTGCCATTTTATGGCTGGTTAACCGCAAGATCATGTCCGGACTTATCTATGCAGAGCTGGCAAAAGTAGAAGATAGTCAGATTAAGCATGTCTCCGAATATAAATTCTTCGAACGCTACGGGGAAGTTGGCGAATATATGAGATTGGAACTGAAAATGCTTTTACGTAACCGCCGCTGTAAAGGTGCATTACGCAATATCGCTATTGTAGTGGTGGCTTTCTCCGTTGCACTTAGCTTTTCCAGTGTCTACGACGGCAATTTCATGACTTCCTTCATCTGTGTATACAACTTTGCCGTATTCGGAATGATTATCCTTTCACAGATTATGTCCTTCGAAGGCAATTACATTGATGGCCTGATGTCTCGTAAAGAATCAATTATGAGTCTGCTGAAAGCCAAATATTACACATACAGTATTGGTGAAATCATACCTTTCATACTCATGATTCCCGCCATCATCATGAATAAACTCACTTTACTGGGCGCCTTCGCCTGGTTTTTCTATACCATCGGCTTTATTTATTTCTGTTTTTTCCAACTGGCTGTCTACAACAAACAGACGGTACCCTTAAACGAGAAAGTGGCAAGCCGACAAACGAATAGTGCTATACAGATGGTGGTTAATTTCGCGGCTTTTGGTGTGCCTCTCATCTTATACAGTCTATTAAATGCATTTTTAGGTGAAACAATCACTTACATAATTCTGTTAGTTGTCGGTCTCGGATTTACCCTGACTTCTCCTTTATGGATTAAAAATGTATATCATCGTTTCATGAAACGGCGATACGAAAACATGGAAGGCTTCAGAGACAGCCGCCAATAAACGCTCATGAATCATTAACCATATAAACATTGAAGATCATGATTATCATTGACAAACTTAAAAAGAATTTCGGTGAGAAGATTGCCGTAGACATAGAACACTACGAAATCAATCAAGGCGATATGCTCGGATTGGTGGGAAACAACGGTGCCGGTAAAACAACTCTCTTCCGAATCATGCTGGATCTGCTAAAAGCAGACGATGGTAAGGTGATTATTAATGATATTGATGTCAGCCAAAGCGAAGACTGGAAAAGCATTACCGGTGCTTTCATTGACGATGGTTTTCTGATTGATTATCTCACTCCGGAAGAATATTTCTATTTCATCGGAAAGATGTACGGACTAAAGAAAGAAGAAGTGGACGAACGTCTGATTCCTTTCGAACGTTTTATGAGTGGAGAAGTGATCGGGCACAAGAAGCTAATCCGCAACTACTCCGCAGGTAATAAGCAAAAGATCGGAATTATTTCTGCCATGCTTCATTACCCGCAATTACTGATACTGGACGAACCGTTCAACTTCCTCGATCCAAGTTCTCAGTCTATCATCAAACATCTGCTCAAGAAATATAATGAGGAGCATCAAGCTACGGTTATTATATCCAGTCACAACCTCAATCATACCGTAGATGTATGTCCGAGGATCGCTTTATTGGAACACGGTGTCATCATCCGGGATATTATCAACGAGGACAACTCCGCAGAGAAAGAACTGGAGGATTATTTTAATGTAGAAGAAGAGTAAACGGTAAATAGGGAATGATAAAATAATGAATGGTAAGTATTCATCCTTACCAAAATTATTGCATAAACTAATTATGATGAGATATATAACAGAAAAGTCTGATACCCATAAGTCTAGTATAAAGAAACCTGATAGAAAGAAAAGATACTTCCTGCAATTCGTCCTTTTATTAGGACTGGTTGCCAGCCTTAGTTCCTGCCGCACTTCCGCGCCCCGGCTGGATTATCAAGCATTGGCGCGGGCTTCTATATTGTTGGGGGTAGATATCAATATGGAGGATAACCATAAGCTCTATCTGGAAGCAGCCGACTGGATAGGGGTTCCCTATCGTGGTGGAGGTGATTCGAAACGAGGAGCCGACTGTTCGGGATTAGTTTATCAAGTGTATCGTAAGGTATACCGCACCCAAGTGCCGCGTAACACGGAAGATCTGAAAAAAGAAAGTAATAAAGTCGCCAAGCGGAATCTCCGGGAAGGAGACTTGGTATTCTTCACCAGCAGCCGTTCAAAAAATAAAGTAGCTCATGTAGGCATTTACCTCAAAAACGGAAAGTTTATCCATTCCAGCACCAGTAAAGGAGTGATCGTCAGCAACTTGAACGAGAACTATTATAGCAAACACTGGATAAGCGGCGGCAGGATACGTTAATTATCAACTTCTAATGATATAAAATTATGAAATCATTCATCGGAGCAGTTCTATTTATTTGCGTGGCATTCAGCGCCAATGCACAGCTTTTATGGAAAGTGTCCGGCAACGGACTGAACCAACCGTCCTACATCATAGGCACTCACCATCTGGCACCGTTCAGCATCATGGACAGCATTGCCGGACTTAAAAAGGCTATGAATGAAACCCAACAAGTATATGGAGAGATGAAAATGTCGGAAATGCAATCGCCCGCCACCATGGGAAAGATGCAAAAGGCAATGATGATTGAAAGTGATACCACGCTGAACTCTCTCCTTTCTCCGAAAGACTTTGAGACTGCTAATAAATTCTGCAAAGAAAACCTGATGGTAGATTTAAATATGGCTCCGAAGCTAAAGCCTGCCTTCTTATTAAATAATGTAGTGGTGATGGCTTACGTAAAACATATAGGGAAATTCAACCCGCAAGAGCAACTCGACACATTCTTTCAGAGCCAAGCCATCCAAAACGGAAAAAAGGTGGACGGACTGGAAACTGCAGAATTCCAATTCAACCTGCTTTTCAATGGCAGTTCACTACAACGGCAAGCACAACTATTGATGTGCACTCTTAACCATATAGAGACTGAAGTAGAAAATCTGAAAAGGCTCACAAACGCCTACATGAAACAAGATCTGAACACCATGCTCAAAATCAGCGAAGAGCGTAAAGGTGATCAATGTGACGCACTTCCCGGCGAAGAAGATGCTATGATTTACAACCGTAATAAAGCGTGGGCTGAAAAACTACCGGCAATCATGAAGGCTGCCCCGACTTTTGTCGCAGTAGGCGCCCTGCACCTCCCCGGAGAAAAAGGATTATTAAACTTACTAAAAAGACAAGGATACACAGTAGAAGCTGTGAAATAAGAAAAGTATTTAGTACTTTTGCGGAAAAGTTTTCCCCAATGAACTACAAAACCTATTTATTCGATTTCGACTACACACTAGCCGATTCGTCGCGTGGTATCGTTAAGTGTTTCAGAATTGTGCTTACCCGGCATCAGTATTTAACCGTTACTGATGAAGCTATCAAGCGTACAATCGGCAAAACATTAGAAGAATCATTCAGTATCCTTACCGGAATTACCGACCCGGCACAGCTGGAGGCCTTCCGGCAGGAGTACAGACTGGAAGCTGATGTACACATGAATGTAAATACCCGTCTTTTCCCCGACACATTGTCTACGCTGAAAGAATTGAAGAAACGGGGTGCCCGTGTCGGAATTATCTCTACCAAGTATCGTTTCCGGATATTGAGTTATCTGGAAGAATATCTGCCTGAAAATTTTCTTGATATAGTAGTGGGAGGAGAAGATGTAAAAGCACCGAAACCTTCGCCGGAAGGAGTTAAATTTGCATTGGAACATCTAGGAAGTAGCCCCGAAGAAACATTATATATTGGAGATAGCACCGTAGATGCCGAAACAGCGCAGAATGCAGGAGTCGATTTTGCAGGTGTGCTGAACGGAATGACAACAGCAGAAGAACTTCGTGTTTATCCACACAAAATCATTATGCAGAATTTAGGAGAATTAGTCCAATAGGCTACAATGAGAGCTAAAATGCTCATTTATTTGCCGTAATCATTTTATCTCCTATAAAAAATAAAAGAAATATTTGTCGGGAACGAATAAAAATAGTACTTTTGTGCCCGATTATTCCGCAACGGGTTCGATAAAGAGTTCTTTAAGTGATTAAAGACCACCCGCCGGAGCTAACTTATACATTTATATATAAGATGTACGCAATTGTAGAGATTAACGGTCAGCAATTTAAAGCAGAAGCTGGTCAAAAGTTGTTCGTTCACCACATCGAAGGTGCAGAAAACGGTTCAACAGTAGAATTTGAAAAAGTTCTTTTGGTAGACAAAGACGGAAACGTAACAGTAGGTGCTCCTACCGTAGAAGGCGCTAAAGTTGTTTGCCAGGTTGTTTCAAACTTGGTTAAAGGCGACAAAGTTCTTGTTTTCCACAAGAAAAGAAGAAAAGGACACAGAAAACTGAACGGTCACCGTCAACAGTTCACTGAATTAACAATTACAGAAGTAGTAGCTTAATCAATTAAAAAGTAAGAAGAAATGGCACATAAGAAAGGTGTCGGTAGTTCTAAGAACGGCCGCGAATCACAAAGTAAAAGATTAGGCGTTAAGATATTTGGTGGCGAAGCTTGCAAAGCAGGTAACATCATCGTTCGTCAAAGAGGTACTGAATTCCACCCGGGTGAAAACATCGGAATGGGTAAAGACCACACTCTTTTCGCTTTAGTAGATGGTACAGTTAGCTTCAAAGTTGGCAAAGAAGACAGAAGATATGTTTCTGTTGTTCCTGCTACCGAGGCATAATTGCACAACTGAAAATATTTAAGAGAAGGAGATGTAATCCAATGGATTACATCTCCTTTCTTTTTAACAACCAGAGTTTTATATATCACTCTAAAAGAGACATGTATGTATCATTCACTGCATATATGTTTATTATACAGCTCAATACATGTATTATATATATCATAGACACATCATATATATTATATATAACACATATATTTGCTTGATTATTCGTTTTTTCTTTATCTTTGTAGCCTTAAATAAGAAAGTTCATAAAAAGTATAGATATGCTTACCATTAAACAAATTACAGAAAACACAGAGGCGGTACTCCGCGGACTGGAAAAGAAGCATTTCAAAAATGCAAAGGAAACGATCGATCAAGTGATCGCTCTTAACGACAAGAGACGTAGCACACAAAATGAATTAGATAAGAATCTGGCAGAGGTTAACTCGCTTTCACGCACCATCGGTCAACTGATGAAAGAAGGCAAGAAAGAGGAAGCTGAGACTGCACGCGCACGCGTTGCCGAACTAAAAGAAGGTAACAAAGAATTAGACGCCGCTATGACACAGGCTGCAACAGATATGCAGAATGTACTTTACACCATCCCCAACATTCCTTACGACAGCGTACCCGAAGGTGTAGGCGCTGAAGATAACGTAGTGGAAAAAATGGGAGGTATGGAAACTGAACTTCCTAAAGATGCACTCCCCCACTGGGAACTGGCTAAGAAATATGATTTAATAGACTTCGACCTGGGTGTAAAAATCACAGGTGCAGGTTTCCCTGTATATAAAGGTAAAGGCGCACAACTTCAACGCGCTCTTATCAACTTCTTCCTGGACGAAGCACGCAAATCCGGATATACTGAAATCATGCCACCGACAGTAGTTAACGCAGCTTCCGGCTATGGCACAGGACAGCTTCCTGACAAAGAAGGACAAATGTATCATTGCGAAGTAGATGATTTATATCTGATTCCGACAGCAGAAGTGCCTGTAACCAACATCTACCGTGATGTAATTTTGGAAGAAAAACAGTTGCCAATAATGAATTGCGCCTATACACAATGTTTCCGTCGTGAAGCTGGTTCCTATGGTAAAGATGTGCGCGGACTGAATCGTCTGCACGAATTCTCCAAAGTAGAATTGGTTCGCATTGACAAACCGGAACACTCCAAACAATCTCATCAGGAAATGCTAGACCACGTAGAAGGTCTGTTGCAAAAACTGGAACTTCCATATCGTATCCTCCGCCTCTGTGGTGGTGATATGAGTTTCACTGCTGCCCTTTGTTTCGACTTCGAAGTATATTCAGAGGCACAGAAACGCTGGTTGGAAGTAAGTTCCGTATCCAATTTCGATACCTATCAGGCCAATCGTCTGAAATGCCGTTACCGTAATGCAGAAAAGAAAACCGAACTCTGCCACACACTGAACGGTTCAGCATTAGCACTGCCACGTATCGTTGCTGCCCTACTCGAAAACAACCAGACTCCGGAAGGCATTAGAATTCCGAAAGCGTTGGTTCCGTACTGCGGCTTCGACATGATAGACTAAGACTTGATCTGACAGACTAATAAAAGCACCCTTATATAGAGAGCCACTCATCAAAAGAGTGGCTTTTCTTTTATATTTCGCAAATAAGCTGTATCTTTGCCAAAATTTATATCATTCTGATAGCAGTTACGTAATAAAAACAACAAATTAATTAGATAATGAACAAAATCATTAGCAAGGAACGCTTTTCTGAAAAAGTATTCAAATTTGAAATTGAAGCTCCTTTAATTGCTAAATCTCGTAAGGCCGGACACTTCGTCATCGTACGTGTAGGCGAAAAAGGAGAACGTATGCCATTGACTATCGCAGGTTCCGACCTGAAAAAGGGTACCATTACTCTGGTAGTGCAGGAAGTCGGGCTTTCTTCTACCCGTCTCTGCGAGCTGAATGAAGGCGAATCTATCACTGACGTAGTAGGCCCACTCGGACAAGCTACCCATATAGAGAAATTCGGAACAGTAGTCTGCGCTGGTGGTGGTGTAGGTGTGGCTCCGATGCTTCCTATCGTACAGGCTTTGAAGGCTGCCGGCAACCGTGTTATCACCGTATTGGCTGGACGCAATAAAGATCTCATCATCTTGGAAAAAGAAATGCGTGAAAGCTCTGACGAAGTAATTATCATGACGGATGACGGTTCTTACGGCCGGAAAGGTCTGGTGACAGAAGGTGTAGAAGAAGTTATCAAACGTGAGAAAGTAGACAAATGTTTCGCTATTGGCCCTGCCATCATGATGAAATTCGTTTGCTTGCTGACTAAAAAATATGAAATTCCGACAGATGTTTCGCTAAACACTATCATGGTGGACGGAACTGGTATGTGCGGCGCTTGCCGTATCACTGTAGGAGGAAAGACTAAATTCGTTTGTGTAGATGGTCCGGAATTCGACGGTCACCAGGTGAATTTCGACGAAATGCTGAAACGTATGGGTGCGTTCAAGAATATCGAACGCGAAGAAATGCATAAGCTGGAATCGGAATGTGAAGCAACCAAAGAAATCGATGAAAAAAGTCGTAATGCTGCTTGGAGGCAGGAGTTACGCAAATCCATGAAGCCAAAAGAACGTACGGCTATTCCTCGTGTAGAGATGAATGAACTCGATGCTGAATACCGTTCACACAGCCGTAAAGAGGAAGTTAATCAAGGATTAACAGCAGAACAGGCTGTTACAGAAGCCAAACGCTGTCTCGACTGTGCTAATCCTGGATGTATGGAAGGCTGTCCGGTAGGTATTGATATTCCCCGCTTCATTAAGAATATCGAACGCGGTGAGTTCCTCGAAGCTGCTAAAACATTGAAAGAAACAAGTGCGCTCCCTGCAGTTTGCGGCCGTGTGTGTCCGCAAGAAAAACAGTGCGAATCAAAATGTATTCATCTGAAAATGAATGAAAAGCCGGTAGCTATCGGTTATCTGGAACGTTTTGCAGCTGATTATGAACGCGAAAGCGGACAAATCTCCGTACCTGTCATTGCAGAGAAAAATGGTATCAAAATAGCAGTTATCGGTTCAGGACCTGCAGGATTGGCATTTGCCGGAGACATGGCTAAATATGGATATGATGTAACTGTATTCGAAGCGTTGCATGAAATTGGAGGTGTATTGAAATACGGTATCCCCGAATTCCGTTTGCCAAACAAGATTGTAGACGTAGAAATCGACAATCTCGGTAAGATGGGCGTTAATTTCATCAAAGACTGTATTGTAGGAAAGACTATCGGTGTAGAAGACTTGAAAGCGGAAGGTTTCAAAGGAATATTCGTGGCTTCCGGTGCCGGACTGCCAAACTTTATGAATATCCCGGGAGAGAACTCCATCAATATCATGTCTTCAAATGAATACCTCACCCGTGTCAATTTAATGGATGCCGCCAGCGAAGATTCGGACACTCCGGTAGCTTTCGGTAAGAATGTGGCAGTAATCGGTGGTGGTAACACAGCTATGGACTCTGTCCGTACAGCAAAACGTCTTGGTGCTGAACGTGCTATTATTATCTATCGTCGTTCGGAAGAAGAAATGCCAGCACGTATCGAAGAAGTAAAACATGCCAAAGAAGAAGGAGTTGAATTCCTCACTCTGCATAATCCTATCGAATATATTGCTGATGAACAAGGTTGCGTAAAACAGGTTATTCTGCAAAAGATGGAATTAGGAGAACCGGATGCTTCCGGACGTCGTAGCCCTATAACTATCCCGGGAGCAACAGAAACAATCGATATAGACCTGGCCATTGTCAGCGTTGGGGTATCTCCTAACCCGATTGTTCCAAGCTCTATCAAAGGACTGGAATTAGGACGAAAAGGAACTATCGCAGTAAATGACAACATGGAATCTTCTATCCCGATGATTTACGCAGGTGGCGACATCGTTCGCGGCGGAGCTACTGTAATTCTGGCGATGGGTGATGGCCGTAAAGCTGCCGCTGCCATGAATGAGCAACTGAAAACAAACGCCGGCAACTAACTGCCGCTTATTAACACCCGGGCTAAACTTCCCTAACACGTGGGATAACTACATCTGACACGTGGGCGGAAGTTTATCGAGAGGTGGGCTAAAGCCAACTCATATGTGGGTAGAACACCGATCATCCCCGGCATAAAAAATAGAATAAGAAAAGCCCCGTTTACGAAATGTAAAACGGGGCTTTTCTTATTTCAAATATCAAAGATACTTTCTACTTTACCACTTTGTTCGTCGCAGGATCAGGGAAAATTACAGCCGGTTTAAACGACTTGGCTTCCTCAAAATCCATCAATGCATAAGACATGATTATCACAATATCATCCGGTTGCACCTTGCGGGCAGCAGCACCATTCAGACAAATTTTGCCCGAACCGCGTTCACCTTTGATAATGTAGGTTTCAAAGCGTTCACCGTTGTTATTATCAGCAATATACACTTTCTCTCCCGGAATCATGTTTGCAGCATCCAGCAGGTCCTCATCAATCGTGATACTACCCATGTAGTTCAGATTTGCCTCTGTGACACGTGCACAATGAATTTTCGACTTCAACACTTCAATCATCATAAGGTTTCGTCTTTTTAGTTATTCTTTATATTTAATGTTATCAATCAGCCGGACTTCTCCACAGAACACTGTGATACATCCCACCGCATAGGAAGTATCTTCCCAATTACTAATTTTCTGCAATGTGTTTCCGTCTACGATCTCAAAATACTCCATACGCAAACCCGGAGCAGCTTCAATCGCATCTTCAACCATCTTTTGCGTCTCGCTCACTGTATGAGTGGCTGCAAAGTTACGACTTTTAAATAAGGTGCGAGAAATATTTAAAGCATTTTCACGTTCTTCTGCAGATAAACGTTTGTTCCGGCTACTCAATGCCAGTCCGTCTTCCTCACGTACAATTGAACAACCTACAATTTCAAGATTATATTTCAATTGCCGAACCATTTCACGAATAATCGCTAACTGCTGGAAGTCTTTCTCTCCGAAATATGCCCGATCCGGCAGTACAGCATCAAACAGTTTGCTGACAATTTGGCAAACACCGTTAAAATGTCCCGGACGGAAAGCTCCTTCCATCACCGTATCCAATGGTGCATAGCTAAATTGACGAGTATCCGGTTCCGGATACATTTCGCTAACTGAAGGAACAAAAGCGAAATCCGCCCCGCATTCTTCCAACAAACGACAATCTGCATCCAATGTACGCGGATATTTCTCCAAGTCATTTTTATCGTTAAACTGTGTGGGATTCACAAAAACACTCACAACAGTTACACCATTCTCACTTACGCTGCGCTTTACCAGAGATGCATGTCCCGCATGTAAAGCACCCATTGTAGGAACCAGTCCCACCTTTTTACCTTGGGCTCTTAGGGCAGTCAATTCTGCCTGTAAGTCCTTGATAGTGTGCACTACTTTCATTTTCGTCAATTGGTTTATGTTTTACTCGTTTGCAAAAACTCTGCAAAATAAACTAATATTTGCCACATAAAGAAAGAATATCTTATTTAATATGTCTTTTTTTTCGTATCTTTGCAGAATATTATAGTGAACTATTGTTATTATGACAAAGGCGAATAAAGTTTTATTTATTACTCAAGAGATTACACCTTACGTTTCAGAATCCGAAATGGCCAATATAGGTAGAAACCTTCCACAGGCGATACAAGAAAAAGGCCGTGAAATCAGAACCTTTATGCCTAAATGGGGAAATATCAATGAGCGCAGAAATCAACTGCACGAAGTGATCCGCCTCTCTGGTATGAACCTGATTATCGACGATACTGACCACCCCTTGATTATAAAAGTTGCTTCTATCCAATCCGCACGCATGCAGGTATATTTCATCGATAACGATGATTATTTCCAGAATCGTATGCAGACAACGGATGAAAATGGTATAGAATATGATGATAACGATAGCCGTGCCGTTTTCTATGCACGCGGTGTATTGGAAACAGTGAAAAAACTTCGCTGGTGTCCTGATGTCATTCACTGTCATGGCTGGATGACAGCTTTAGCTCCTCTTTATATTAAGAAAGCCTATAAAGACGAACCTTCTTTTCGCGACGCTAAAGTGGTATTCTCTGTTTATGAAGATGATTTCAAGAGTACACTTAGCGACGATTTCGCAGCCAAATTGATGCTGAAAGGTATTTCTAAAAAAGATTTAGGTGATTTGAAAGAGCCGGTAGACTATGCTGCTCTGTGCAAACTCGCCGTTGATTATTCGGACGGAGTAATACAAAACAGCGAAAAGGTAGACGAGTCTATTATTGAATATGCCCGCCAATCTGGCAAATTGGTACTTGACTACCAAAACCCGGAAAACTATGCAGATGCCTGCAACGAGTTCTACGATCAGGTATGGGATGCTACTGCAAACGAAGAAGAATAAAAAAATCAAGATACGACGATCATGAAAGCAAAATACGCCTTAATAGTTTTACTGGCAATCACCTTTTGGGGTTGTGATGACAACACTGCCGGACTGGGATTGAGAATGTTTCCAGAAAGCGACCGGGATATCAATGGAAAGCTATCTACATTTGATGTAATTACCGAATCTGTTCATGCCGGTAAGATATATGCAATGACAAATGTCGGTTATGTAGGTAAGTTCACTGATGAAACATTCGGAACTTATCAGGCAGGTTTCTTGGCACAACTAAATTGCCCTGAAGGAATGACTTTCCCTGGAGTATACAATAAGACAGCTTTAGACAGCAAAGGGAAAGCTACTCAAATAATGGTAGGGGACGATAATGAAGATAATAAAGATGTCACTTTCATACGTGATGATGAAAATAAGATTATTGGTAACATCCATACAATCGAACTTTACCTATGGTATAGCAGCTATTTTGGAGATTCATTAACTGCATGTCGTTTAAGTGTTTACGAACTAGGAGAGGCTGAAAAAGAACTTAATCAAGAGAATGCATATTATACAGATATTGAGCCTGAAGAATTTTATAATCCTGAAAATCTACTGGGAACTAAGGCCTATACAGCAGTCGATTTATCTGTTAAAGATTCTATCCGCAAACTCAGTACATATGTACCTAGCGTACATGTTTCTTTTAAACAGGACGCTGCAATAGAAATTGGCACAAAGATTATACAAGAAGCTAACAAATTTGGCGTTAATTTTGATAATAAAACATTCAGAAAAATATTCAAAGGCATTTACGTAAAAAGTGATTATGGTGATGGTACTGTGCTTTACATAAACCAAGCTCAAATGAATGTTGTGTATAAATGCTATGCAGTTGATACACTCACTGGTATTAAATTGAAAAAGAAAGTAGCAGAAGAAGATGGAAAATATAAAGACTCGACCTACTATGGATATCGTACCTTTGCCACTACTCGTGAAGTAATTCAAGCTAATCAATTAAAAAATGAGACACAAACGATAGACAATTTAATCAACTTAGAAGAAAACTGGGACAAAACTTATCTAAAGACTCCGGCAGGCATTTTTACCCAAGCAACTCTTCCTATTGATTCTATCGCAAATGTATTAGCTGGTGACACATTGAATGCCGTAAAATTAACATTCACAAACTATAATCAACCTGCTGACAAAAAATTTGGCATGTCTATTCCATCTAATGTTATGCTAATACGAAAGAAAGAAAAAGATTCTTTCTTTAAAGAAAACAAGTTAACCGATGGAATTTCATCATACTTAACAAGCCACAGTAGTAATATCAACCAGTATAGTTTCAACAATATAACCCAGCTGATTAATGCATGTATCGTAGATAAAGAGGAAGCTAGAAAAAAAGCTGGTAGTTCGTGGGATGAAAAGGCATGGGAAAATAATAACCCTGACTGGAATAAAGTTGTATTAATTCCTGTCTTAGTAACTTATGATTCGTCAAGTAGTAATAGTTATTATGGAACATCTAGCAACATTATTAGCATACAGCATGATTTGAAACCTGGATATGTACGTCTAAAGGGTGGAAAATTGGGAGAAAATTTAGTACTTAAAAAAGATAAAGATGGAAATATAATGTATAATGAAAAAGGAGAACCTATATATGAATATGATCAAAAATATGTTCTCAAACTAGAAGTAGTTTCAACTCAATTCAAGAGTACAAAATAAAGATTATCCATATTAATAAAAATAGCGCAGGTCACTTATGTAACTTGCGCTATTTTTATTAATATTGGACAGGGTAACCACACAAATATGCATTACCCCCACAAAAAACCGTGAGTCTGATTTTCTCTTACTCACGGTTCTATATAACAAGTTTTTATACTGTTTATTTAAGCCTTCTTAGCTTTCCCCGTAGCCTTCTTCGGCTCGGCTGTTGCTTTCTTAACTGCAGCTTTCTTTACAGCAGGTTTTGATTTATCAACAGCTTTTTCTTTTACTACCGGCTCTTTAGCATTAGTAGCCTTTTTGACCACCGTTTTCTTTGCCGCTTCTACTTTTGCCTGTAATTTAGCCAATATCTTTTCCAATTCAGTAATCTCATCCCCCTGATTCTTAATGGTAGTCAATAAAGAATTTAATTCTTCACTGTCTACATCGGCAGGATATAGTGCATCTACCCGTTTGATAAAGTCACCCAGAATATTCATATAGTTAGTGAAAGCATCATAAGGAGAATCATAGATTCCACGATTCAACCACATACCATTATTCTTCGTTGTCATAAAACGGAAGTTATTGCTAGCCTGCAAATAATCCCAATCCTGTTTGATACGACGGTCGTCACACAAATGAACACGTTCAGCTACACTATACAATTTATTAAAAGCCTCGCGTTGCATAACATTACCCAGCCAACAACTAGTATCTCTCTCTTCATCCACCCACGACATCGGATATGCAACATTGAGTTGTGATACTGATTTCAGCTTCGTTACAATTTCAGTCGGTGTAGAGAAAGTAATTCCCTTAGCCTTTGCACATTCCGGCAACGCTTTTAAGAATTCAAGAATATTAGAGGATAACGGTTGAGCCATACCAAGCGAACTCAATTCCATAAAGATATTAATAACTTGCTCTTCTTGCGGCAATGCATCGATCCAATTAATATACTTATCAGCAAACAACGGATATTCCGCCCACTCCGAATTAGAAAAGCGCAAACTGATGTCGTCAGAGAGTTTGAAATCCCGCAACAAGAGCTTAAGACTTGGAGCTTGATTACAGTGATAAACATAATGCGGACTCTTCCACCCCAACACATGTTTAGCACCTTCCGTCAACATCCCCTTGAAGCCCATAGAAGCTACCAATCCACCAATTTCATCAGAATAAATCAGACTAGAGTTGCGGAACACTTTCGGTTCTTTGCCAAACATCTGTTTCATCTTATCACGTTGACGAAGTACTTCTTCACGGAAGCAATCCTCGTTAGCCAGTGAAGACAAACCATGCGAATAAGGTTCACATAAGAACTCACAACAACCAGTTTCATTTAACTGATGCAATAAATCAATGACTGCCGGAGCATGAATTTCCAATTGTTCCAAGGCTACTCCCGAGATAGAAAGTGCTACTTTAAAAGCACCACCCGAGTTTTTCGCCATCTCGATCAACGCATTGAGAGCAGGAATATACGAACGTTCAGCGACCTCATTCATACCCGTTTCGTTGGCATAATCATCATAATAATAATGGTCATTACCAATATCGAAGAAACGATAACGTTTCAAATGGATAATTTGATGTATTTCAAAATAAAGACAGATAGTTCTCATTTTATTTATTGTTTTGTTATTTACCATAGTTTCTTAACACAGACTCGTAGAGAGCACGGATTCTCAAGCCAACTTTTTCCCACGTAATCCCATCTACTTCCTTCTTTCCCTCTTCTTTGAGATATTCGAAAAGAGACGGATTGGTACACAGAGAATGGATAGCGTCAGCCATTGCATGAATATCCCAATAGTCAGTTTTTATCACCTTATCAAGAATCTCGCCACATCCAGACTGCTTAGAAATGATGGAAGGTGTTCCACACTGCATGGCTTCCAGCGGAGCGATACCGAAAGGTTCAGAGACAGACGGCATGACAAATACATCACTGTTCTTATAAACCTCATATACCTGTCTGCCTTTCATGAAGCCCGGGAAGTGGAATCGATCGGCAATACCACGTTCAGCAACCAAGTTAATCATGGCATTCAACATATCGCCTGACCCCGCCATTACAAAACGAATATTACGAGTACGCTGCAATACAAGCGCAGCAGCTTCTACAAAATATTCCGGTCCTTTCTGCATCGTAATACGTCCAAGGAAAGTGACCACCTTTTCTTTTGAGTGATCGGGACGTGGAATATCCAGCAGTTCCTGCGACAATGGATAAACAGCATTATGCATGGCAAATACCTTTCTGGGGTCCTGATGATACTCGTTAATAACAGTGCGACGAGTAAGCTCGGATACGCACATGATACAATCGGCATGATCCATACCATTCTTCTCAATCGAATAAACAGTAGGATTGACTTTGCCACGAGAACGGTCAAAATCCGTAGCATGCACATGGATGCAAAGCGGCTTTCCGCTAACCATTTTGGCATGTACTCCGGCAGGGTAAGTCAGCCAGTCATGCGCATGAATGATATCAAACTCCTGCTGACGGGCTACTACTCCGGCAATGATCGAGAAATTATTAATTTCTTCGTGCAAGTTCCCGGGATAACCACCAGCAAACTCCATACACCCCAAATCATTCACATGCATATAAGAAAAATCGGCATAAATATGATCGCGGAAAGAGTAATATTCTTCCGGTGTCATTTCCAACAAGCGGGACTTCAAGTAGTCGTAGTTGACATCACGCCACACGATGGGTACTTGATTCATACCGATTATTTTCAAGAACTTTTCTTCTTCACCGCTCGGTTTAGGCATACAGAAAATCGTCTCCATATCACCTTGCAGACTCAATCCTTTAGTTATTCCATAAGAAGCAACCGCAAGACCACCATATATTTTGGGAGGGAATTCCCATCCAAACATTAAAACTTTCATCTTCGTTCCTCCTTTTTTAATAATACTTAGACAGTAGCTTTAAGACACGCAGTATTTCTGCTACATTCATCGCAAACGATACTGCGCCGCGTCCTTTGAAAGGCGGGTTCCCATCGAATAGCTCGGGAATGGAACCAACACAATGACTTGTCATTTCGTCATCATAACTAATCAGTTGGCGTTCAACGAATGACAATCCGCTCATCTTATAAATTCGAAGATAAGCTTCCAGATAGAACCCCATCAACCAAGGCCAAGCAGTTCCCTGATGATAAGCATAATCCCGTTGTATCTGCGGACCCACATAGTTAGGATTATATCCACCACTCTTCGGACTCAACGAACGAATTCCTTTCGGAGTGAGCAGCTCTTTGGTCACAATATCAAGCACCTGTTTCTTTTGTGCACGATCCAAAGGAGAATAATCAAACGCTACGGTAAATATCATGTTAGGACGTACACTCCAATCCATCATATTACCGTCTACATAATCAAGCAGATAACCATATTCGTTACGGAATACCTCGACAAAAGACTTTCCGGTTACTTCTGCCTGCGCATCGAGTTCATCCGCCAAGTATACGTCTCCTCCTTCGCGCACCAAATCAGCTATAAAACGCAACGCATTATACCACAACGCATTAAATTCAACAATATACCCCGTACGAGGAATCACCGGATGTCCGTTCACTGTAGAATTCATCCATGTAATCGCCTTATCCGTACCGTTGGCAAAAAGTAATCCATTATCATGCAAGAAAAGATTCTCATGTTTCCGCTGACGAATAAACTCCATTATATCTTTCAGAAGTTCTCCGTATTTCTGACGACATTGCTCACGGGAAGTTTCTTTTGCATATTGCTGCAAAGCCCAGACAGCCCAAAGCAAAACGTCAGGATGCTCCATTTCATAAATCTTGTAGCCTACTGGTTCTTCATTTATAAAATTGCGAATTGCCTTTTCCGCCGTTTTCATCACATCCTCAAACTGATCGACCTCATCGAGCGCAAGCGTCAGTCCCGGCAGGGCAATGAACATATCACGTGCACGACATTTAAACCACGGATAACCGGCAAGAATATAATGTTCGTCTTCCTGCTGGTTATGGAACTGATGAGCGGAATTCTTCAGACAATGGTAAAAGCTATCACGAGGGGTACGATCAAGCACTTCAGCCTCAAATGTTTGTTTCAATCTACGGGGAGTCACTTCTGAAGTTCCGGCAGAGAATACGATGCTCTCCCCTTTCTTTATATCCACCTCAAAATAACCGGGAACATAAAGGTCTTCATTGAAGTCATACCCACGCTCTTGTTCTTTCGGGTATTCAATACCCCGATACCAGTCAGGCATGAAATGAAACTCACACTTTTTATTCAACTGCATATATAGTTCCGGATATCCGGGATACATACAGGTTTTAATACCATTTTCCACAAGTTGATACTCGCGGCTTGCCTGCGCATT
The DNA here is from genome assembly GCF_002632415.2 of Bacteroides celer. Taxonomy (NCBI): domain Bacteria; kingdom Pseudomonadati; phylum Bacteroidota; class Bacteroidia; order Bacteroidales; family Bacteroidaceae; genus Bacteroides; species Bacteroides celer. Next base: position 4,509,962 of record NZ_CP178209.1, read on the forward strand.
TTCATGTGTGTACTCACGTACACTCCTGAAAGCGAGGAACGGGCGGAAGCGCAAAGTCGTAGCCGAATGCGCATCCAGCAAAGTATAACGAATCAGGATTCTATTTTCATGATGTACAAAGATTTTTTCTTTGCGGAGGATAACACCTCCGACACGGTAAGTTGTTGCCGGGATATGCTCACAATCAAACTCGCGGATATACTTGTGTCCGTTAGGACTAAAGTTGTTTCCCTGATATTTGTGCAATCCCAAGTTAAACTCCGCACCGTGTTGAATTACCGTTTCATCAAGAGAAGATAGCAGCACATGATTTTCATCGTCGATATTGGGAACTGGAATTACCAACAGGCCGTGATATTTGCGTGTGTTACAATCAACAATCGTCGTACAATGATAAGCTCCTGCTTTGTTCGTCCGGAGGATTTCTCTTTGAAGAGACTCTTCCAGATTCGTCATGAGGGTCTTGTCAAATCGTAAATAACTCATAGTTGTGCATTATTAAAGGTTAATTTATTGGTCATTATATCATATATCTATTTATTGTTACATACCGCATATATGGACTGTAGCATCATATACAACGGGTATAACGCCCAAATGTACAAATTATAGATAAAAACAAAAATAAAAAGGCTTTTTATTTTCAGATTTTGTGCAAATATTCGTAGTATTGCGTAAAATATCTAAAGAAAAGAATGTCATGAAGCAAGATATTCAGCGTATCATGCTGGCTGCAGCAAAGCCTTTGTTTCCTATTTTTATTCTCTATATACTCAAGATTATGGAAGTCGGAATGGACTGGGACTTCTCTCGCTTGGGGGTATATCCTATGGAGAAACGGGGGCTGGTAGGTATTTTAACTCACCCATTGATACACAGCGGATTTAGTCATTTACTGGCAAATACAATTCCTTTATTTTTCTTGTCATGGTGTCTTTTTTACTTTTACCGGGGGATAGCAGGTAAGATTTTTATCCTAATCTGGCTCGGAGGCGGACTACTTACTTTCCTGATTGGAAAACCGGGATGGCACATTGGTGCCAGCGGATTAATTTACGGACTTGCCTTCTTTCTCTTTTTCAGTGGTATTCTCCGCAAATATATTCCACTCATTGCCATCTCTTTACTTGTCACCTTTTTATATGGAGGGATTATATGGCATATGTTTCCTTATTTCTCCCCCACCAATATGTCGTGGGAAGGACATCTTAGCGGAGGAATTATGGGGACACTCTGTGCTTTCGTTTTCGTAAATCACGGACCGCAACGCCCGGAACCTTTTGCGGACGAAATGGAAGAGGAAGAAAATACAGAAGAAGAAACAACAGCAGCAGAAGAAGAAGAAACGTTATAAATGCCAACTCGTGCCACCACATTGGCACACTTGTGACATCAAAGTGGCACGATTGCGACAAAGACATGTCACAGTTGTGCCAACACGATGGCACATCCGATACAATAGCTTTCAATTTAATAAGAAAATCAAGACCGATGCAACGCCTCAATCAATAACGTTATATTGGCTGTAAACAACCTCACAGAAATAGCTAATAAGATGATACCAAAGAATTTACGAATAATATAGATGCCTCCTTTTCCCAGGAAACGTTCTACACGACCGGTCATACTCACTACAAAGTAAACCCAGATCATATTCAAGACTAAAGCTATAATGATATTAACACTGGCATATTCTGCCCGAAGAGAAAGCAAAGTGGTGAAAGCTCCGGCACCTGCCAACAGAGGAAAGACAAGCGGCACCAAAGTTGCTTCTTTGATAGGACCCTGGTTCTTGAAAATCTCAATATCCAGAATCATCTCCAAAGACATAAGGAAAATGACAAATGCACCGGCTACTGCAAACGATTCAATATCTACATGAAAGAGTTTCAGCATCATATCTCCCGCATAGAAAAATCCGATCAGCAAAGCAAAAGAGATGACAGTAGCTTTCATTGCATTCACATCTTTCCCTTTTTCTTTCAGGTTAATTATAATAGGTATAGAGCCGATAATATCTATCACGGCAAAAAGTACGATAAACGCACTAATCATCTGCTGCCAATTGAAGCCTGCGAACATAATTCCCTCCTTTTTTTCTGCAAATATACTCTATTTTTATGCATTCAAACAATAAAAAAAACAAAAAGAACGGTCAGATGTTGACAGCAGTATTGTATTATGAGTAAATTTGTACGATTAACAAGAGATTACAACATATGGAAACAATGTTCGACACTTTGCTCCAATTGCCTTTATTTCAAGGTCTTTGTCATGAAGATTTCACAAGTATTCTGGATAAGGTCAAGCTACACTTTATCAAGCATAAAGTGGGAGAAACTATCATAGAGAGTGGTAGTCCGTGTAAACAACTCTGCTTCCTATTAAAAGGAGAGGTTTCTATCGTCACAAGTTCCAAAGAAAATATATACACCGTCATCGAACAGATGGAAGCACCTTATCTGCTGGAACCACAGTCGTTGTTTGGCATGAATACCCATTACACTTCTGCTTATGTGGCACATACGGAAGCGCATACCGTCAGTATCAGCAAAGCATTCGTACTTAGCGACCTGTTCAAATATGAAATATTCCGGCTGAACTATATGAACATCGTAAGTAACCGGGCACAAAATCTTTACTCACGTTTATGGGAAGAGCCGACACAGGATTTAAGAGAGAAAATCATTCGCTTTTTCCTGTTACATTGTGAAAAGGCGCAGGGAGAAAAGATATTCAAAGTAAAAATGGACGACCTTGCCCGCTACTTAGATGATACCCGGTTGAATACATCGAAAGCACTCAACGAGCTACAAGACAAAGGATTATTAGAGTTACGCCGGAAAGAGATTCTTATTCCGGACGCACAAAAGCTGGTAAGCGAGTAGATACGGACTGAGCAATCAAAAAAAAAAAAACTATTCATCATAAAAATAGCCTCAACAGGAATTCCTATTGAGGCTATTTTTAGATTATAAAGTGTTATTATTCCCACTCAATGGTTGCTGGTGGTTTAGAACTGATATCATAGGTTACACGGTTCACTCCCTTCACCTTATTAATAATATCATTCGATACCTTACCCATAAATTCATAAGGCAGATGCGCCCAGTCGGCTGTCATGGCATCTGTAGATGTCACAGCACGTAAAGCAACTGCTCTTTCGTACGTACGTTCATCTCCCATCACGCCTACAGACTGTACTGGCAACAAGATAACTCCTGCCTGCCATACTTTATCATACAATCCCCAGTCACGCAATCCCTGAATAAAGATATCATCAGCATCCTGCAGAATACGTACTTTTTCAGGAGTAATATCACCCAGAATACGCACTGCCAGCCCCGGTCCCGGGAACGGATGGCGGGTAATCAGATGTTCCGGCATACCCAACTCACGACCTACCCGACGAACTTCATCCTTAAACAACAAACGAAGTGGCTCACACAATTTCAGATTCATCTTTTCAGGAAGTCCACCTACATTATGATGGCTCTTTATCACTGTACCCGTGATAGACAATGACTCGATGCAATCCGGATAGATTGTACCTTGGGCCAGCCATTTCACGTCTTTTATCTTATGAGCTTCTACATCGAACACATCAATGAAACCCTTACCTATAATCTTACGTTTAGCTTCCGGTTCGGCCACACCAGCCAGTTCCGTAAAGAACTTTTCGCTGGCATCAACGCCAATCACATTCAAACCAAGACATTCGTAGTCTTTCATCACATTCTTGAACTCATTCTTACGCAGCATACCATGATCTACAAAGATACAAGTCAAGTTCTTGCCGATAGCTTTATTCAGCAGCACTGCCGCAACCGATGAATCGACTCCACCACTCAAACCGAGAACAACCTTATCATCACCCAACTGTTCTTTCAGTTCGGCAACCGTGCTCTCAATAAAAGAAGCCGGCGACCAGTCTTGCTTGCAGCCGCAAACATCTACCACAAAGTTCTTCAGGATTTGAGTTCCGTCTTCACTATGGAATACTTCCGGATGGAACTGAACACCCCATACCTGCTCCCCTTCTATCTGATAAGCAGCAATCTCTACTTTATCTGTTGAAGCTATTTTCTTGAAATTATCAGGAATAGCAGTAATCGTATCTCCATGACTCATCCACACCTGCGACTCCTCACGCACTCCTTTAAACAGTACATTACCTTTGCAGAAAGAAGCCAAATGAGCACGTCCATACTCACGCGTTCCGGCCGGTTCCACTTTTCCGCCATTGGTATATGACAGATACTGTGCACCATAACAAATACCCAATATCGGATATTTACCACGAATTTCACTCAAATCTACTTTGAAAGCATCTTTATCGTAAACCGAAAAAGGGCTTCCGGAGAGAATGACTCCTTTAATAGTCGGGTCTTCTTTAGGAAACTTGTTATAAGGAACGATTTCACAATACGTATCCAATTCACGTACACGGCGGCCTATAAGCTGTGTTGTCTGCGAACCGAAATCAAGAATTATTATTTTTTCCTGCATATCAATGGTTGGATTTTGAATAAATTGAGTTGCAAAAGTAGAAAAAAGTACGCAATCTATATTAATAATGAAGAGAAAAATAAAGGAGATTCACAAGTTTACACCTGAAATCTCCTTCATTTTAATTAGAATCAATTATTTTTTTCTTTCAGCAAATCACGTATCTCCGTCAACAAAACTTCTTCTTTCGTTGGCGCAGGAGGAGTTGGAGGAGCAGCTGCTACTTCTGCCTGTTTTTTAGTTGTCAGTTTCGTAATCAAACGTATAAATAAAAATATAGCAAAAGCGATAATCAGAAAATCAAAGGTGGCCTGCAGAAACTGGCCATAATCCAATGTCACAGCCGGAGCTATCTCCTTACCGTCAGCACCGATCTCTGCCGCTTTCATCACCCATTTCAAATCCGTAAAGTTCACACCGCCAACCAGTAAACCAATCGGAGGCATAATAACATTAGCAACCAATGATGATACGATTTTTCCAAACGCACCACCAATAACAACACCGACAGCCATGTCTATGACGTTACCTTTCATGGCAAACGCCTTAAAGTCCTGTAAAAATGTACTCTTTCCCATCTTTTTTCAATATTTAATGTGAATTTAATGCGCGAATATAAAAACATTTTTGTAATTTTGCACCGCATTTGAAAATAAAACAAGTGCGGAGGTAGAGAGATATTTGAACAAATATTATAAAACCCTTAAAAGTTTAAACAAAATGATTAAAGTAGGTATTAATGGATTCGGACGTATCGGACGTTTCGTTTTCCGCGCTGCAATGAAAAGAAACGATATTCAAATCGTAGGTATCAATGACCTTTGCCCGGTTGATTACTTGGCTTACATGCTGAAGTATGATACAATGCACGGTCAATTCGACGGTACTATTGAAGCAGATGTTGAAAACAGCAAATTGATCGTTAACGGTCAAGCTATCCGTATCACAGCTGAAAGAAATCCGGCTGACTTGAAATGGAACGAAGTAGGTGCAGAATACGTTGTTGAATCTACAGGTTTGTTCTTGAGCAAAGACAAAGCTCAGGCTCACATCGAAGCTGGTGCAAAATATGTTGTAATGTCAGCTCCTTCTAAAGATGACACTCCGATGTTCGTTTGCGGTGTAAACGAAAAGACATACGTAAAAGGTACTCAATTTGTATCTAACGCTTCTTGTACTACTAACTGTTTGGCTCCTATCGCTAAAGTATTGAACGACAAGTTCGGTATCCTTGACGGTTTGATGACTACAGTTCACTCTACAACTGCTACTCAGAAAACAGTTGACGGTCCTTCTATGAAAGACTGGAGAGGTGGTCGTGCTGCTTCTGGCAACATCATCCCTTCTTCTACTGGTGCTGCTAAAGCTGTAGGTAAAGTAATCCCTGCATTGAACGGCAAATTGACTGGTATGTCTATGCGTGTTCCGACTTTGGACGTATCTGTAGTTGACTTGACAGTTAACTTGGCTAAACCGGCTACTTACGCTGAAATCTGCGCTGCAATGAAAGAAGCTTCTGAAGGCGAATTGAAAGGTATCCTGGGTTACACTGAAGATGCAGTAGTTTCTTCTGACTTCTTAGGTGACGCTCGTACTTCTATCTTCGACGCAAAAGCAGGTATCGCTTTGACTGATACTTTCGTTAAAGTTGTATCTTGGTATGACAACGAAATCGGTTACTCTAACAAAGTTCTTGACTTGATCGCTCACATGGCATCAGTTAACGCTTAATTAGAAGCTTGAACCATATAGAAAACCGCTGCGGGAAACCGTAGCGGTTTTTTTATACATTTCATTTTATATATTGTTAAAAAGCAACGTGTTATCCGTTGAATAAGCGACAATTTTAGTAGCTTTGTACTTCTATGGAGAGATTATTAATAACATTGATACTAGTTTGCACTATGAGCAATATAACAAACGCCCAGAATCCTTTCTACGGGCAATACCATACGCCGCACGGAACCGTGCCATTCGACCGGATTGAAACTGAACATTATGAGCCTGCTATCCTCGAAGGAATCAAGCTGCAAAATGCTGAAATAGAGGCTATCATACAGAATCCGGAAAAGGCTGATTTTAGCAATACGATAGAAGCTTTCGAAGAATCAGGGGAATTACTGGATAAAGTAGTTGCCGTCTTCGGTAATATGTTGAGCGCAGAAACGAATGACGATCTGCAAGAACTCGCTCAAAAGATTATGCCGTTGCTTAGTGAACACAGCAATAATATCACACTGAATGAAAAGTTATTCGCACGTGTGAAAGAAGTGTATAACCAGAAAGAGACTTTGCAACTGACACAGGAACAAAAACAGTTACTGGAAAATGCATACAACAGTTTTGTTCGTCATGGTGCCAATTTGGAAGGAGAAGCACGGGAAGAGTACCGCCGCCTGACAAACGAGTTGAGTAAACTGACGCTTACTTTCAGTGAAAACAACCTGAAAGAGACAAATGCCTATCAGATGCTGTTGACAAAAAAGGAAAGTCTCGCCGGATTACCCGAAATTATCATAGAAGCTGCTGCTGAAACAGCCAAGAGCGAAGAAAAAGAAGGATGGGCGTTCACGCTTCATGCTCCAAGCTACGTTCCTTTTATGACGTATTCCGACAATCGTGATTTACGCCAGAAATTGTATATGGCTTACAATACAAAATGTACGCACGATAACGAATTCAATAATATCGATATCGTAAAAAATATAGCCAATACACGTATGAAAATAGCCCAGCTATTGGGATACAAAGATTATGCGGAATATACGCTAAAGAAAAGAATGGCTGAAAACAGTGAGTCTGTATACAAGCTGCTCAACCAACTGCTGGAAGCATACGCTCCTACCGCACAACAAGAATACAAAGAAATTCAAGAACTGGCCCGCGAAGAGCAGGGAGATGATTTCGTTGTAATGCCTTGGGACTGGAGTTATTACTCAAACAAACTGAAAGACAAAAAATTCAATATCAATGAAGAAATGCTCCGTCCTTACTTCGAATTGGAACAAGTGAAAAAAGGAGTGTTTGGACTAGCTGAAAAGTTATATGGAATTACTTTCCGGAAAAATACAGAAATTCCGGTTTACCATAAAGAAGTGGAAGCCTTTGAAGTGTTTGATAAAGACGGAAAATTCTTAGCCGTCTTATATACTGACTTCCACCCACGTTTAGGTAAGCGCGCCGGAGCTTGGATGACAAGTTACAAAGACCAATGGATAGATAAAAAGACTGGCGAAAACAGCCGTCCGCATGTATCCGTTGTGATGAACTTTACCAAGCCAACCGAGAATAAGCCTGCTTTATTAACATTCAATGAAGTAGAAACATTCTTGCATGAGTTCGGACATAGCCTGCATGGTATGTTTGCCAATTCCACTTACAGAAGTTTAAGCGGAACCAATGTATATTGGGACTTTGTGGAGCTTCCTTCGCAGATTATGGAGAACTTCGCCATAGAGAAAGATTTCCTCAATACATTTGCCCGTCATTATCAGACAGGAGAAGTTTTACCGGATGAATTAATAAAACGTCTTGTAGACGCTTCTAATTTCAATATTGCTTATGCTTGTCTGCGGCAACTAAGTTTCGGTTTACTTGATATGGCGTGGTATACTCGCAACACTCCTTTTGAAGGAGACGTGAAAGCTTATGAACAGGAAGCCTGGAAGGATGCACAAATATTGCCGGTTGTACCAGAAGCTTGCATGAGTACGCAGTTTTCCCATATCTTCGCTGGTGGATATGCCGCCGGATACTATAGTTATAAATGGGCGGAAGTACTGGATGCCGATGCTTTCTCATTGTTCAAGCAAAAAGGAATATTCAATCAGGAAGTTGCAGACTCGTTCCGCAACAATATTCTGTCGAAAGGAGGAACGGAACATCCGATGGTACTTTATAAACGTTTCCGCGGGCAGGAACCAAGTATTGATGCTTTATTAATCAGAAATGGAATAAAGAAATAAGTATTAAGTATAAGGTATTAAGTATTAAACATAACCGTATGAAGAAGAATATCTATAAAATAGTAGGATTATTACTATTGCTTCCTTTATTTTCAGGGTGTAATGATTCGGACGATGTAGCCGCTATCTTTACAGGAAAAACGTGGAAACTAAATTATATCACTGTGGATGGAGGTCATGAGATGTTTCCCTTCTGGGAAAATGAGGAACAAGAAAAAGCAAGTATCAAAGAACTTAATAAGAATGGTACATACAATATCGTATTTGATGGTACAGTAGATGGAGATGTTATGAACGGAAATATAAAAGGAACTGTCATTGCAACCAGTACTTTTGAAGGAAAATGGAGCGCCAATGCCAAAAACAACAGCTTTAAAGCTACTGTTACCACTGCAGGTAATTATGGTAACGACAAACTCGCCAAAAATTTCATAGAGGGGCTTAATGCTGCTACATCTTACGAAGGAGACAGTAACAACTTATACCTTTTATACAAACCGGCATCCGGTAAACAAACTTTCCGTATGGTTTTCCGGGTAGTTAGTAATAAATAGTAAACAACATGGACACTGAAAAGAAACAATTAGAACTTGACAAACGTTATATACGCATGGCCAGTATATGGGCTGAAAATTCCTATTGCCAACGCCGTAAAGTAGGAGCTTTAATTGTTAAAGATAAAATGATTATCTCCGATGGATATAACGGAACGCCTTCCGGTTTTGAGAATGTATGCGAAGATGAAAACAATCTGACAAAACCATACGTTCTGCATGCGGAAGCAAATGCCATTACCAAAATAGCACGTTCAAACAACAGTAGCGACGGTGCTACCATGTACGTCACCGCCTCTCCTTGCATCGAATGTGCGAAGTTAATCATACAGGCAGGGATCAAACGGGTAGTTTACTCCGAACATTACCGCCTGGAAGATGGAATTGAGTTATTAAAACGGGCGGGAATCGAAGTTATCTACACAGAATTAGATAACCATTCCTCTCCGAATAAATAAGAAGACGAACGTTTTAAAAAAGGAATAGACATGAGTACAAAAAACTCTTCACGTTTTACACCTGTCATCATAGCAGTCAGCGTGGTAGTCGGGATTCTTATCGGTACATTTTATGCCAAGCATTTTGCCGGCAACCGTTTGGGTATTATCAACGGTTCCTCCAATAAGCTAAACGCATTGTTACGCATTGTAGACGATCAATATGTCGACACCGTAAACATGGCCGATTTAGTGGAAAAAGCCATGCCGCAGATTCTGGCCGAATTAGATCCACATTCAACTTATATCCCTGCCCAAAATCTCGAAGAAGTCAACTCGGAACTGGAAGGTAGCTTTAGCGGAATCGGTATCCAGTTTACCATACAGAACGACACCATTCATGTGAATGCAGTCGTTCAGGGTGGCCCTTCTGAAAAGATAGGATTGATGGCGGGCGACCGTATTGTTACCGTGGACGACAGTTTGTTTGTCGGTAAGAAAGTAACCAACGAACGGGCTATGCGCACTCTGAAAGGCCCGAAAGGTTCACAAGTGAAATTAGGTATCAAACGAACAGGAGAAAAAGACTTATTGCATTTCAACATTACCCGTGGAGACATTCCTCAAAATACCGTTGATGCAGCTTATATGCTAAACGATGACATTGGTTACGTGAAAGTCAGCAAATTCGGACGTACCAGCCATGTAGAATTGTTGAATGCACTGGCACAACTCAACCATAAAAAATGCAAAGGTCTGATCATTGACCTCCGCGGTAACACCGGAGGATATATGGAAGCAGCCATCCGCATGGTGAATGAGTTCCTGCCCGAAGGCAAATTAATCGTATACACTCAAGGCCGTAAATATCCACGTGCAGAAGAATTCGCCAACGGTACAGGTAGCTGTCAGAAAATGCCACTCGTCGTATTGATTGACGAAGGTTCTGCTTCTGCCAGTGAAATCTTCACCGGAGCTATTCAGGATAACGACCGGGGTACAGTTGTAGGACGCCGTTCCTTTGGTAAGGGACTCGTGCAACAACCGATCGACTTCAGTGATGGTTCGGCTATCCGCCTGACAATCGCCCGCTACTACACTCCATCCGGACGCTGCATCCAACGCCCATACGAAAGCGGTAAAGATCGTAACTACGAACTGGATTTATATACCCGTTACGAACATGGGGAATTTTTCTCACGCGACAGTATCAAGCAGAATGAGAGCGAACGTTATAACACCAGCCTGGGACGTACTGTTTATGGCGGTGGTGGTATCATGCCGGATATATTCGTACCGCAAGATACAACGGGAGTCACCTCTTATCTTTCTACTGTTATCAACCGGGGACTGACTATTCAATTCACATTCCAGTACACCGACAATAACCGGAAGAAACTTAGCCAATATGAAACAGAGGAAGAATTGCTGAATTATCTTCGTCATCAGGGATTGGTAGAACAGTTTGTCCGTTTTGCCGACAGCAAAGGAGTGAAAAGAAGAAATATCCTCATTCAGAAGTCATACAAACTTTTGGAGAAGAACCTCTTTGGTAACATCATCTACAATATGCTTGGACTGGAAGCTTATCTTCAATATTTTAACAAGACAGATGCTACCGTCATTAAAGGCATTGAGATACTCGAAAAAGGAGAAGCTTTCCCAAAAGCTCCGGTAGCCGTTGAAGAGGAAGAAGTGACGAAGGACAAAAAAGATGGAAAGAAAAAAAGAACTGCGCAAGCGTATAGCATTACTGAAGACCCAACACGCGGATTCGACTATGCGAAAGCTGCAATCAGCTAACATACTGACCGCCCTTGAAGCCCACCCGGCTTTCAGGGCGGCCAATACCGTACTACTATACCATTCGCTAAATGATGAAGTAGACACACATGAGTTTATCCGAAAATGGAGCAATAAGAAACGAATCTTGCTCCCCGTAGTGGTAGGCGATGATTTGGAGCTTCGGATATATACCGGGCCTGAAAATATGTCAATCTGTGGTGTCTATGGCATAGAAGAACCAACCGGGGAAGCATTCACAGACTATGCAGCCATCGATTTCATCGTCGTTCCCGGAGTCGCTTTCGACGCAAAAGGTAATCGTTTGGGACGAGGAAAAGGATACTACGACCGCCTCTTGCCACGCATACCAACAGCTTACAAAGCTGGGATTTGTTTCCCATTTCAATTAGTAGAAGAAGTTCCTGCGGAATCATTCGACGTCCGCATGGATATAATTATAACAATCAATGAAGACGAATTATCACACCCATACCACCCGCTGCCATCATGCGACAGGGAGTGACGAAGAATTTGTTTTAAGTGCCATCAAAGGCGGCTATCAAGAAATAGGCTTTTCAGACCACACTCCGTGGAAATACCACACCAATTATATCTCCGACATCCGCATGCTCCCTGAAGAGTTGCCGGGCTATGTGGAAAGCCTCCGTTCGCTACAAGAAAAATACAAGAATCAAATCAGTATAAAAATAGGATTGGAATGTGAATACTTTACTGAATATATACACTGGTTAAAAGGAATCATCAAAGAATATAAGCTGGATTACATCATCTTCGGAAATCACCATTTTCATACAGATGAGAAGTTTCCCTATTTCGGCCGGAATACAGATTCGGTAGACATGCTCGAGCTCTACGAAGAGAGTGCTATTGAAGGAATGGAAAGCGGACTATTTGCCTACCTTGCCCATCCGGATTTATTCATGCGTTCCTACCCGGAATTCGATCATCATTGCAAACTGGTCAGCAGACATATCTGCCGGACAGCAGCACGGTTAAACCTACCGTTGGAATATAATCTTGGTTATGAAGAGTATAATGACATTCATGGAATCACCACCATTCCTTACCCGGATTTCTGGAAAGTAGCCGCCCATGAAGGTTGCACCGCTATCATCGGTGTAGATGCTCACAATAATCAATATCTGGAAAATCCTTTTTATTACAGCCGTGCAACCGAAACACTTCGCAAGCTGGGTATAAAGGTTATAGACAGAATCCCTTTCCTCAACGAAAAATAATGTTTGTAATAACCATAGCACCGACTCTCTGATTGAGTGTGCGCACCAATACTTCACGCCCCATCATCAACTCCTGCCGGAGAGCAGCAGAAGTAAGATGCACATACAATGTCTGATTACGAATATAAAGATTGCTGGTATAAGCCGCCGCCGGTCCTAAGACTTGAGGCCAGGCATCCAACAGTCTTTGTTCGTTCAGCGGAGATTCCAAACTCTCCTGACGAAGAAACTGTTGAATCAGTTTTCCTATTTGTTCGGCATCATTGCGCTTCATCGTCAGCCTCCATTTCTTGAATTGTACCCTCTTCTACACGAAATATCTTATAATCACTACCTACCTTATGTAAAATACGGTCCAGATGCCCCCGGTTCGTATCCGTTATAAATATCTGCCCGAAATTGTCTCCGCCCACTAACTTCACTATTTGCTCTACGCGGGAAGCATCCAGTTTATCAAAAATATCATCTAATAATAATAAAGGAACAGTTCTGCCCGTACGTTTCAAGAAATCAAACTGTGCCAGTTTTAACGCCACCAGATATGTTTTATTCTGTCCCTGCGAGCCTTCTTTCTTTATCGGAAATTCGCCCAACAGCATATTTAACTCATCCTTATGAATCCCCCGCAAAGAGAACCCCATTATCTTATCCCGCTCCCTGCTCTGCTTCAACACTTCCAACAAAGAAGCATCCCGTGCATGAGACTCATAAGATAATCCCACAGCCTCTTTATCCTGCGAAATAAAAGAATAGAAAGATTGGAAAATAGGAATAAACTCCCGGATAAACGCTTCACGCTTCCGGAAAACGATTTCACCGGCTTGAGACATCATTTCCTCCCATACAAGAAACAATTCTTCCTCCACCGGGAACTCACTCTTCAGCAATGTGTTACGCTGCACCAATGCTTTATTATACCGTATCAGTGCTTCAAGATATTCTTTATCATACTGCGAAATCACTACATCCATAAACCGGCGACGTTCATCACTCCCTCCGGCTATCAATTCTGAATCGGCAGGTGAAACCATCACCAAAGGCAGGAAGCCGATGTGATCCGAGAAGCGGCTATATTCTTTCTTATTCCGCTTAAATTGTTTCTTCGAACGGCGTTTCATTCCACAATAAATCTCTTCAGGAGTTCCGTCCTCCGCTTCATAGAAACCCTGGATGACAAAGAAGTCTTGTTCATGACGAATATTCTGAGAATCAATCGGATTGCCGGAACTTTTACAGAAGGATAAGAAATACACTGCATCCAGCAGATTCGTCTTCCCCATCCCATTCAGTCCGAAAAAACAATTCAGTTTGGCAGAGAATCCCAGCTCCACCTCTTCCAGATTCTTATAATTTAATATAGATATTCGTTTCAGTATCATTGTGCACACGTTAATTTGTTCACAAAAGTAGCAAGATTTTCGTGGTTTTCGGGTGTAAAACAAAAAAAGATGCTTCTAAATTTCGTTTGTAGATATAAAAAAACTACTTTTGCGAGTCGAAATATCAAACTGTGAATAATAACAAAAAGAATCATATAAAATGGCAGAACAAAAGAATCAGAACGAACATCTGAACGTAGAAGATGCACTGACACAATCGGAAGCATTTCTTATCAAGTACAAAAACGCAATTATTGGCGGTGTTGTTGCTGTGATTATTATTGTAGCAGGTTTTATCATGTACAAAAACCTCTATGCTGAACCACGTGAAGAAAAAGCACAAGCAGCTCTTTTCAAAGGACAGGAATACTTTGAACAGGATGCTTTTGAACAGGCTTTAAACGGTGACAGCATCGGTTACACAGGTTTCCTGAAAGTAGCTGATGAGTACAGCGGAACAAAAGCTGCTAATTTGGCAAAAGCTTATGCTGGTATTTGCTACGCACAACTTGGCAAATATGAAGAAGCAGTGAAGATGCTGGATAGCTTCAATGGAAAAGACCAAATGGTTGCTCCGGCAATCTTAGGTGCTGCAGGTAACTGCTATGCACAACTTGGCCAACTGGACAAAGCTGCCTCTACTTTACTGTCGGCAGCAGACAAAGCTGACAACAACACATTAAGCCCGATTTTCCTGATACAAGCCGGAGAAATCCTGGTAAAACAAGGAAAATATGACGATGCAGTAAACGCTTACACTAAGATCAAGGATAAATACTTCCAGTCTTATCAAGCTATGGACATCGACAAATATATCGAACAGGCTAAATTGATGAAAAAATAATATCTTATTATATAAGGAGATCGAGGCACGGATTACACCGGATTAAGCGGATTATCTATTAAAACCGTGGAATCCGTGAAATCCGTGCCTTTCTTCTTAATTTCCCATACTTTCAAACTTCATTTTATAATTCTCAACTTTTAATTTACTATGGCAACAGCTTACCATAACTTATCCGAATATGATTTCAATTCCGTTCCGAATGCAGAAGCAATGAAATTTGGCATTGTCGTATCCGAATGGAACTTCAATATTACCGGTGCTTTACTGAAAGGCGCAGTCGATACATTAAAAAAACATGGAGCAAAAGACGAAAATATTCTGGTAAAAACTGTACCGGGAAGTTTCGAACTAACTTTTGGTGCCAATCAAATGATGGAAAATTGCGATCTTGATGCAATTATTGCAATTGGTTGCGTAATTAAAGGAGATACTCCACATTTTGATTATGTTTGTATGGGAGCAACCCAGGGAATTACCGAATTAAACGCAACTGGCGATATACCAGTTATTTACGGATTAATTACCACAAATACAATGGAGCAAGCAGAGGATCGTGCCGGTGGCAAACTGGGTAACAAAGGAGACGAATGTGCAATTACTGCAATAAAAATGATCGATTTTGTTTGGAGTTTAAATAAATAGTTGTATCTTTGCACCGCAATTGAGAAACAAACCTCCTCAAAAGCAAAAAAAGGGCAAATACCAGAGTGGCCAAATGGGGCAGACTGTAAATCTGCTGTCTTTCGACTTCGGTGGTTCGAATCCATCTTTGCCCACAAAAATTGCGGAAGTAGCTCAGTTGATAGAGCATTAGCCTTCCAAGCTGAGGGTCGCGGGTTTGAGCCCCGTCTTCCGCTCTCCAAAGAGAATCTGAGAAATTAGATTCTCTTTTTTTTGTTTTACTTTAGACCGCTAAGCTTATGAAAAATTCTCCGGTACAATCGCACGTACTCCGACTAGCACATCCCCCTATCGGCTCAGTCTGAAAACTTGGGGGATTGCGTTAAAATTCTTATTTTTGCATCATGAACACATCCTCTTCCCAAACGATTGATCCTGTTGTTTCTTTAAGCTTGTTCTTGCCTTCAGGAATCCTTGATTACTTTACCCTAGTCAATCATGTTTCTCAGGATACTTGCTTTATTCTTTATTTAGAGGAGAAAGCGGCTCAGTCTGAAAACTTGGGGGATTGCGTTAAAATTCTTATTTTTGCATCATGAACACATCCTCTTCCCAAACGATTGATCCTGTTGTTTCTTTAAGCTTGTTCTTGCCTTCAGGAATCCTTGATTACTTTACCCTAGTCAATCATGTTTCTCAGGATACTTGCTTTATTCTTTATTTAGAGGAGAAAGCCACTATTCCTGCTGAGTACTCAGATCTCCATCTTCACTCAAAAGGTTTCCTCCCTGAGATTGAAGTTCAGGACTTCCCTATCCGTGGTAAAGCCGTTTATTTACGTATCAAGCGTCGTCGCTGGGAAGATCCATCCACTGGGCAGACATATAGTCGTGACTGGAGTTTGGTAGCCACCGGTACTCGCATAACCGCTGAGTTCGGTGCTTTTTTAAAAGAATTACTTAGATAATCACGCCGTTAGCTGCCAAAGTGTAGCTGAGCATTACTGTATGGATGGCAAACAGCTTCAAAGCCAATATAAAGATCACCTGAGTGACTTCCAGAATTGGGATCAGAGAGCACATGCCCAAGAGTATATCCTTTATCCAAAGAATATGGGTTATCGCCTATGTATTGACGAAACGGCTTTGAGCAAGGGAGATCTTTATACCATCTTAATAAATAGAGATAAGCGAGGTAGGAAAGGTTCTATTATAGCTGTAATTCAGGGCACTAAAGCTGATGATATCATTGCGGTACTTACAAAGATGCCACAGGAGCTGCGTAATCAAGTCAAAGAAATTACACTGGATATGGCAGGGAGCATGCAAAAGATTGCGAAAACGTGCTTTCCACGTGCCATGCAGGTGATTGATAGGTTTCATGTACAAAAACTTGTATACGAAGCTGTACAAGAGTTGCGTATTACATATAGATGGCAAGTGATAAAAGAGGAGAATAAAGCCATGAAAGCCGCAAAAGAGAAGGGGGAAGTACATAAAGCAGAAGAACTCGAAAACGGAGATACATTCAGGCAATTATTAGCCAGAAGCAGATATTTATTATTTAAATCACCTGATAAATGGACCAAGAGCCAGAAAATCAGGGCAGAATTACTTTTCAAGCAGTTTGAAGATATTAAGCATGTATATTACTACTCATTGGAGTTGGGAAAGATCTTTTCCACAAACTATGACAAGGATGTAGCAAGAGCAAAGCTGGCACTATGGTATAATAAGATTGAAGAATATGGATACGATACATTCACAACAGTAGCAAACTCTATTGAGAATCATTATGAAAGGATTTTGAACTTCTTTGTGAACAGGAGTACAAATGCAGCAGCGGAAGCATTTAATGCTAAAATCAAAGCATTTAGGGCATCATTTAGAGGAGTAGTGGATATGAGCTTCTTCCTTTTTAGGCTAGCAAAGGTATATGCATGAAGGGAATTGACTAAACTTAATTCCCCAAGAATTACAACTGAGCCCCCCTATCCCCACTATCCGCATCGGGATTATAGGACTGGGCAATCGCGGATTGCTCACCTTACAACGTTATCTGCAAATTGAAGGAGTAGAAATCAAAGCTCTTTGTGAAATAAGAGAAGGAAATCTAAGTAAGGCCCAACAACTATTAAAAGAAGCCGACCGTTCCGAAGCCACCGGATATACCGGAGTGGAGGGATGGAAGAAGATGTGCGAATCGGATGAAGTAGATTTAATATTCATCTGCACCGACTGGTTAATGCATACTCCAATGGCAACTTTCGCAATGGAATGCAATAAACATGTAGCTATTGAAGTTCCGGCTGCTATGAGCGTGGAAGAATGTTAGCAATTGGTAGACACCGCAGAAAAAACCAGGCGACACTGCATCATGCTCGAAAATTGTTGTTATGATCCCTTTGCACTAATGACTCTCAACATGGCCCAACGAGGATTGTTCGGAGAAATCATGCATGTAGAAGGAGCCTACATTCACGATCTTCGTTCAATGTATTTTGCCGAAGAGAGCGAAGGCGGCTATCACAACCATTGGGGAAAAAGATACAGCATCGAACATACAGGCAATCCTTATCCCACTCATGGGTTGGGCCCCGCCTGCCAGATACTGGATATTCATCGCAGTGACAGAATGGAATATCTCGTTTCCATGTCTACTCATCAGGCAGGAATGAGCGAGTATGCCCGCAGACTATTCGGCGAATATTCACCGGAAGCCCACCAGAAATATCAATTGGGAGACGTAAACACCACTCTTATCCACACGCTCAAAGGAAAGACAATCATGCTTCAATACGACATATCCACCCCACGTCCTTACAGCCGCCTTCAAACAGTATGCGGCACACTGGGATTCGCCCAAAAATACCCTGTCCCCTGTATCGCCCTGGATCCTAATGGAGACACTCCACTTGAAGGAGAACTGCTAGAAAAAATGATGGCACGCTATAAACATCCTTTTAGCGCAACCATTGGCGAAGAAGCACATCGCAGAGGCCTACCCAATGAAATGAATTATGTTATGGATTACCGCCTTATTCATTGTCTGCGCAACGGGCTTCCACTGGATATGGATGTATACGATGCAGCCGAATGGTCGTGTATCACAGAACTAAGTGAAAAATCTGTACTGAATAAGAGCATGGCAGTAGAAATACCGGATTTCACCAGGGGAGCCTGGAAAAAATACAAATACTAGGTTCTATCAGAAGTACAGACGAAGTAGATAGTTTACCCCAACAGGAGTAGTAAACGTTAAGCAATTCTAAAAAGGTGACTTCTTTTTAGGAAGAGCCTTTTTCTGGCATGTCTTTTATATGTATTTGACATCACATAAGCCTACACAAAATCAGGTAGAAAAAGTCAGACTCATCTTTTACCTCATAATAGAAACTTTTGTGATGAAAATATCGGGAACAAATACAAATAGTTGGCTAATTAATTACTATTTTTGACACGTAAATGAAAAACATCGAATAACCCCTATTAAAAACTTTAAAATATGATGAAGAAACTATTTACAGTCACTGCCATCGGCTTGGCTTTGTTAACTTGGCACACCAGTTGTACTCAACAACCAAAGGCTCCCGAAGCCTTTACTCCTATCAAAGTAGAAACTCCTGCCCGCCCTGCCGGACAAGAAGATGTAATCCAACTCGTTACTCCTAAAATTGATACCGTTCGTGTCGGTTTCATCGGATTAGGAATGCGTGGTCCCGGTGCCGTGGCACGTTGGACCCATATCCCGGGAACTAAGATTGTAGCATTATGCGACCTGCTTCCCGAACGTGTTGAAAAATCACAAGAAATTTTGAAGAATGCCGGACTTCCTGAAGCTGCTTCTTACAGTGGTTCGGAAGAGGCATGGAAGCAACTTTGTGAACGGGACGATATTGATCTGGTATACATAGCCACCGACTGGAAACATCATGCTGCAATGGGTGTTTATGCCATGGAACACGGTAAGCATGTAGCTATCGAAGTTCCTGCCGCCATGACACTGGATGAAATCTGGCAGCTAATCAATACTTCCGAAAAGACACGTAAGCATTGTATGCAGCTCGAAAACTGCGTATATGACTTCTTTGAACTGACTTCTTTAAATATGGCACAACAAGGCGTATTCGGAGAAGTACTTCATGTAGAAGGTTCATATATCCACAATCTGGAAGATTTCTGGCCTGAATACTGGAATAACTGGCGAATGGATTATAATCATCTACACCGTGGTGATGTATATGCTACCCATGGCATGGGTCCTGCTTGTCAGGTACTTAATATCCACCGTGGCGACCGCATGAAAACATTGGTATCGATGGATACGAAAGCTGTCAACGGACCGGCTTATATTAAGAAACAAACAGGAGAAGAGGTGACCGACTTCCAGAATGGTGACCAGACTTCTACCCTGATTCGCACAGAGAACGGTAAAACGATGTTGATTCAGCACAACGTAATGACTCCACGCCCATACAGCCGTATGTATCAGATAGTGGGAGCCGATGGTTACGCAAGCAAATATCCGATTGAAGAATATTGCCTGAGACCTTCACA
Organism: Bacteroides celer; assembly: GCF_002632415.2. Classification (NCBI taxonomy): domain Bacteria; kingdom Pseudomonadati; phylum Bacteroidota; class Bacteroidia; order Bacteroidales; family Bacteroidaceae; genus Bacteroides; species Bacteroides celer. Next base: position 4,529,874 of record NZ_CP178209.1, read on the forward strand.
AGTTGATTCAAAAGATGTGCCTAATCATGAGAATCTGAATGCACATGGTTCTGTACCTGAAAACGTAAAAAAAGCCTTGATGGATAAATATAAAGATCCTATTCATATAGAGTTGGAAGAAACAGCCAAGAAAGTAGGTGGACATGGTGGTATGGACTTTATCATGGACTACCGTCTGGCATATTGCTTGCAGAATGGACTGCCATTGGATATGGACGTTTATGACCTGGCAGAATGGTGTTGCATGGCTGAACTTACCAGACTTTCTATCGAGAACAATTCAGCTCCGGTAGAAGTACCCGACTTCACTCGCGGCGGATGGAATAAAGTACAAGGCTACCGTCACGCTTTTGCAAAATAAAACAGAATATTTCCTTTTAGCACGAGCATAATGAACCAATCCGGCTTCTCCCCCAAAGCCGGATTATTCATGGGTTCGTGTTTGAACATTTTATAGATTGCCATAATCACGTTTATGAAAACAGCTATTCCAAAGCCTTCTAAGCAAAGCATTATCCGTGAAGCCAGAGATTATGTAATGATTGCCATCGGCATGATTTTGTATGGTATCGGTTGGACCGTTTTTCTGTTGCCTAACGATATCACCACCGGGGGAGTACCGGGTATTGCTTCTATCGTATATTGGGCCACAGGTTTTCCGGTACAATATACGTACTTCAGCATCAACTTCTTCTTGCTGCTACTAGCCCTCAAGTTGCTGGGACTAAAGTTTTGCATCAAAACTATTTTTGGTGTATTTACCCTCACCTTCTTTCTGTCCGTCATTCAAAAATTGACAGCAGGTTTCGGGCTTCTCCACGACCAGCCCTTTATGGCATGTGTCATCGGAGCATCCTTCTGTGGAGGCGGCATAGGTGTTGCTTTTTCGGCTAATGGAAGTACGGGAGGTACAGATATAATTGCAGCCATCATCAACAAATACCGGGACATCACATTAGGAAGAGTCGTGCTCATCTGCGATATGATTATCATTTCTTCCAGTTATTTTGTCTTAAAAGACTGGGAAAAAGTGGTGTATGGGTTTGTAACTCTTTATATTTGTAGTTTCGTTCTCGACCAGGTAGTGAATAGCGCCCGCCAATCCGTACAGTTCTTTATCATATCTAACAAATATGAAGAAATAGGACGGCATATTAACGAATATCCACACCGGGGAGTAACGATTATCAATGCAACCGGCTTTTATACAGGACGAGAAGTAAAGATGATGTTTGTATTAGCCAAGAAAAGGGAATCGCCTATCATCTTCCGGTTGATAAAAGACATAGACCCGAATGCATTTGTATCGCAAAGTGCTGTCATCGGAGTGTATGGAGAAGGATTCGATCATATCAAAGTAAAATAAAAAAGAAATGAAAAACCAATATTGAGAAACATGAAATTTCGACCAACCCCCAACTTATTAACAGGCATTTTCATGGGAATATTTTCCCTGACAACACTTAGTACAATGGCTGAGAAAGCCGTGAAACCTTATTGGCAGGACGTGCAGGTAGTTGAAGTCAACAAAGAGTATCCACGTACTTCTTTTATGACATACAACAATCGCGCTGATGCCTTGAGTGGCAAGTTCGAACGAAGCAAGTATTACCGCTTGCTGAACGGAACCTGGAAATTCTACTTTGTAGACTCTTATAAAAAACTTCCCGAAAACATTACCGATCCGAACACCAATACAGATTCGTGGGATGATATTCAGGTGCCCGGCAACTGGGAAGTACAAGGACACGGAATAGCCATCTACACCAATCATGGTTATGAATTCAAACCGCGTAATCCACAACCTCCTACTCTTCCCGAAGCCAATCCAGTAGGAGTTTATCGCCGGGACATCGATATTCCGGCAGACTGGGACGGGCGGGATATCTACTTGCATCTGGCAGGAGCTAAGTCTGGCGTATATGTATATATCAACGGACAAGAAGTAGGATATAGCGAAGACTCCAAGAATCCGGCAGAATTTCTTATCAACAATTACGTGAAGCCGGGAAAGAACGTACTTACAGTTAAAATCTTCCGTTGGAGCACCGGTTCCTATCTTGAATGTCAAGACTTCTGGCGTATGAGTGGTATTGAACGCGATGTTTTTCTGTATTCACAGCCTAAAGCAGCTCTCAAAGATTTCCGAATTAAGTCTACGCTGGACGACAGTTACAAAAATGGAATCTTCGGTTTAAATGTCGATTTGAGAAATCACGAAAAGGCTGCAACTAATCTTACATTAGTTTATGAACTATTAGATGCACAAGGAAAAGTTGTAGCTACTGAAGAGAAGACAGCCTATATTCCATCGAACGAAGTACGTACACTTTCTTTCGATAAGAATCTGACAGATGTCAGCACATGGACTTCCGAACATCCGAATCTATACAAACTGTTGATGACAGTAAAAGAGAATGGCAAAGTCAATGAAATCATTCCTTTCAATGTAGGATTCCGCCGGATTGAGATCAAGCCTATCGAACAGAAAGCTGCTAACGGAAAACCGTATGTCTGCTTATTCATCAATGGTCAGCCTCTGAAATTGAAAGGGGTAAATATCCACGAACATAATCCGTCAACAGGTCATTATGTAACAGAGGATTTAATGCGCCGTGACTTCGAATTGATGAAACAGCATAACTTAAACAGTGTACGCCTTTGCCACTATCCGCAAGACCGCTGTTTCTATGAACTTTGTGATGAATACGGACTTTATGTATATGATGAAGCCAATGTGGAAAGCCACGGAATGTATTATGATCTCCGGAAAGGCGGTTCACTGGGTAACAATCCCGAATGGCTGAAACCGCACATGGATCGTACCATCAATATGTTTGAACGTAATAAGAATTATCCGAGCGTTACATTCTGGTCGCTGGGAAATGAAGCCGGAAACGGATATAATTTCTATCAGACTTATTTGTGGTTGAAAGAGGCAGACAAAGACCTGATGGATCGTCCGGTCAACTACGAACGTGCTCAATGGGAATGGAACTCCGATATGTATGTTCCGCAATATCCGGGTGCCGACTGGCTGGAAAATATCGGAAAGAATGGTAGCGACCGTCCTGTAGCTCCTTCGGAGTATGCACATGCCATGGGAAACTCCACGGGAAACCTGTGGGGACAATGGCAGGCAATTTACAAATATCCGAATCTCCAAGGTGGATATATCTGGGACTGGGTAGACCAAGGTCTTCTCCAAAAAGATAAGAATGGAAGAGAATACTGGGCCTACGGAGGTGACTTCGGCGTAGACGCACCTAGCGATGGTAACTTCCTCTGCAACGGTCTTGTCAATCCGGATCGTGGTCCGCATCCGGCAATGGCTGAAGTGAAATATGTACATCAGAATGTAGGTTTTGAAGCAGTAGATGCCGCAGCCGGTATATTCAAAATCACCAACCGTTTCTATTTCACTAACCTGAAAAAATATCAGATTCACTACAATGTACTTGCTAACGGAAAGACAATAAAAGGTGGAAAAGTATCTTTGGATATTGCTCCGCAAGCCTCTAAAGAATTCACCGTACCGGTAAATGGTCTGAAAAACCAACCGGGAACAGAATATTTTGTCAACTTCAGTGTAACAACCACAGAGCCTGAACCGTTGATTCCAACCGGATATGAAATTGCATACGACCAGTTCCAACTTCCTATCCAGGCAGAGAAGAGTATTTATAAAGCAAACGGTCCGGCATTGAAAACAACGACTCAAGGAGATGAATTAATCGTTTCTTCCTCCAAAGTAAACTTTGTATTCAACAAGAATAGCGGATTAGTAACCTCGTATAAAGTAGATGGTACAGAATATTTCAAAGACGGATTTGGTATTCAGCCTAACTTCTGGCGTGCTCCTAATGATAATGACTATGGTAACAGCACTCCTAAACGTTTGCAGGTATGGAAACAATCAAGCAAAAACTTCCGCGTAACGGATGCTACTATGACAGCAGAAGATAAAGCAGTCTCCTTAAATGTAACTTACTTACTGGCTGCCGGCAACTTGTATGTTGTCACTTACAAAATCTATCCGAACGGAATAGTTAACGTAAATGCCAAATTCACATCAACGGATATGCAGCCTACAGAAACAGAAGTTTCCGAAGCTACCCGCATGGCTACATTTACCCCCGGAAGTGATGCTGCCCGTAAGGCTGCCTCCAAACTGGAAGTCCCCCGTATCGGTGTGCGTTTCCGCTTGCCGGCACAGATGAACAATGTACAATACTTTGGCCGTGGCCCGGAAGAGAATTATATCGACCGTAATCACGGAACGCTCGTTGGCGTATATAAGACAACAGCGGATCAAATGTACTTCAACTATGTGCGTCCACAGGAAAACGGACATCACACAGATACCCGTTGGATCGCTTTATCTCCTAATAAAGGAAACGGCCTGGTGTTGGTAGCGGACAGTCTTATCGGTTTCAATGCCTTGCGCAACTCTATCGAAGACTTTGACTCTGAAGAAGCTCTGCCCCACCCTTACCAATGGAATAACTTCAGCCCGGAAGAGGTTGCCAATCACGACGAGAACGCTGCCCGCAACGTATTACGGAGAATGCATCATGTCAACGACATCACTCCCAGAGATTTCGTTGAGGTTTGTGTAGATATGAAGCAACAAGGAGTAGGCGGATATGACAGTTGGGGTGCTCGCCCGGAACCTTTCCACCAGATCCCGGCTAACCGTGATTACCAGTGGGGCTTCACATTAGTACCCGTTCGCTCGGCTAACCAGGCCAACGAAGCTGCTAAATATGATTATCGATAACCTTAGTATAAATTTTTAAAGAAAAAAAACATGAAAGATTTATCTAGCATCGTAGCTAAATTTAAAGTCCAAGGTACGATAGAAGAAATCAAACCTTTGGGTGCAGGACTTATCAACGACACTTATAAAGTAAACACCAAAGAAGCAGATGCTCCCGACTATGTTTTGCAACGCATCAATCATGCTATTTTCCAGAATGTAGAAATGCTTCAATCCAATATTACCGCTGTTACCAATCACATTCGCAAGAAACTGACGGAAGCCGGAGAATCGGATATAGACCGCAAGGTGTTGAGTTTCCTCGAAACAGGAGAAGGTAAGACATACTGGTTCGACGGTGACAGCTATTGGCGTGTGATGGTATTCATTCCACGTGCAAAAACGTATGAGACGGTAAATCCCGAATATTCCAACTATGCAGGCGAAGCCTTCGGTAACTTCCAGGCTATGCTGGCCGATATCCCGGAAACATTGGGTGAAACCATACCCGATTTCCACAACATGGAGTTCCGCCTCAAACAACTACGTGAAGCCGTTGCAAAGGATGCTGCCGGACGGGTATCAGAAGTGAAGTACTATTTGGATGAAATAGAGAAACGCGCAGATGAAATGTGTAAAGCTGAACGTTTATATCGTGAAGGAAAACTTCCCAAACGCGTTTGCCACTGCGATACGAAAGTGAATAACATGATGTTCGACGAGGATGGTAAAGTGCTTTGTGTCATCGACCTGGATACGGTAATGCCTAGCTTTATATTCTCCGATTATGGTGACTTCCTACGTACAGGTGCCAACACAGGTGATGAAGACGACAAAGACCTTGATCGTGTAAACTTCAATATGGAAATATTCAAAGCGTTTACCAAAGGCTATCTGAAAGGAACCAAATCATTCCTGACTCAGATCGAGATTGAGAATCTTCCTTATGCGGCCGCTTTATTCCCATACATGCAGTGCGTACGGTTCCTGGCAGATTATATCAACGGAGATACTTATTATAAAATCAAATATCCGGAACATAACCTCGTTCGCACCAAAGCACAATTCAAATTACTTCAAAGTGTGGAAGCAAACACACCGGAAATGATAGCGTTCATCAACGAATGCTTATTAAATTGAGAATTGAGAATTAAAAATTAAGAAATAAGCTACGCTGTGGTATAGCTATTTCTGGATATTCTCAAAATTTAAAAACATAAGGCAACTAATTCTTTACGAGTTAGTTGCCTTTTTGATATCTTTAATCAGAGGGATTATTGAATAATCCCTATTTCTCAATTTTTAATTCTCAATTTTCAATTTAATAAATGCTCCATTTTTCCAATGGTAGACTACAGGGCGGCGGAGAAACGGTTTCAGTTTCTCTGCTGTTTCTTTTGACATATAGTCGGGGGTTGTTAACGTAAGTGTCAGTTCCGTATTTTCTTTATTAAAATCGGCTTTCATCAATAGCATATCTGCCGAACGGCGTGCTTCATCAAACTCATAAACTCCTGCTGAATCGGGAGCATTCAGAAAATCATCCATCAGGGGCAGGGTAATAAAGAGAGATGTTGTAAGCGGTTTCCAGTCGTCCGTATAGAAATGGATGCTGCTATCACAGGCAGGAGCACAAACAGTAGAAACTGTACAGATTACGTTCGTTGAATCATTTAATGCCAACACTTTCATCTGCCAGGTCGATTGAGCTGACATTTGCATACGGATATAGTCTTTACCAAGATCAGTCATCTCCGACTTCTTGCCAAAACGGTTTTCTACTTGCGCTTTCATCTTACTTTCCAGAAAGTCTATGCAATCTTCACGATTCACCTTTGTAAGCAAGGGACTTAGAGAATCCGGCATATTCACAAACAACGTTTTGGCCTCTTGTGCCTGAAGAGCAGTCGAAACAAAAAGTCCGACAGCAGAGAAGAATATAGTGATAACAAGTTTATTTATTTTCATATCTATCTTATTTAACCTATGACAAACAGTCTTGTGTAACTGTTTTAACTTTTAGACCCCAAATATAAGAATATCATTCCGATTAACACCAGTATAAGGTCAATCGCTTTGCTTTTTAAATTCTTTTCACGGAAGAAAAGCGCACCGAAAGTGAAAGAAACAACCACACTTCCCCGACGCACCATCGAAACGATAGAAATCATCGAATCGTCGTAACTTAATGCGTAAAAGTAAACAAAATCGGCAGCAGAAAGGAAAATGGAGATCAGGATAATCGTCCAATCCCAGTGGAACGGAGTAGTGGACTTTCTTTTAGGCCACCAAAGCAACAACAGGATAGGACACATGATAAACACCTGATAAACATTATACCAGGATTGCACCAGCATCGGATTCAGAGATTTCATCAGATATTTATCATACAAACCGCTGATAGCACCTGTAATGGCAGCCAGTACAATAAAAAAGATCCATTTGTTATGCTTAAAATCAATTCCTTCTTTCTTTCCCGAACGGCTCAACATAAAGAAGGAGACAATGGCCAGCATCACACCAATCCATTGATAGAGATTCAACCGTTCACCGAATACCAGCATAGCACCCACAAGCACCATCACCGGACGGGTGGCATTGATAGGTCCTACAATAGTCAAAGGCAGATGCTTCATTCCGAAATATCCGAATATCCACGAAGACAACACGATGAATGACTTGATAATGATATATTTATGCTGTTCCCATCCGGCAACCGGGACATTGAATATCGTTCCGTCCAATAAATCAGGTTGATATGCAGAGAACAGAATAAACGGCAGAAAGATGAGACTGGAAAAGAATGTATTTAGAAACAAAACAGGAAGTACTGCATTATCTTTCAACGATTTTTTCTTGAATACATCATAAAAGCCCAGCAAAGTAGCCGAGAGGAATGCTAATAATAACCACATGAGAATATTTATTATTTACCAATTATAAGTTATCAGCGACAGACGGTTCGCCAGTTATGGATGATTGCCGGTCATCACATTCAAATATACTTTCAGGGTATGCCACATAGACCAGGAACAGAGCATTTCCCGGAACGGAAGTCCCTGCCTTGCAGCGGTCTTGTTGTTCGATAATCCGTCGGAATCCTTCAACAGTCAGTTTCCCGCGTCCCACTTCAATGAGTGTGCCTACGATGGCTCTCACCATGTTCCGCAGAAAACGGTCGGCACGGATGGTAAACACCCAAGTGTCGTCTTCATCCGTCGCTTTCGTCCATTCGGCATGTGTGACGCGGCAGTTGTTCGTCTTTACGTCCGTATGCAGCTTGCTGAAACTGGTAAAGTCCGTATATTCGTACAGGGTGCGTGCAGCCTCGTTCATTCGTTCATAATCCAACGGGGTGAAAACACGACAACGATATTGACGGTTGAAGGGGTATTTCGAAGTCGTCACATAATAGTTGTAAGTTCGCGCGATCGCGTCAAAACGGGCATGGGCATCCGGTCGAACCCGGCACACACGATAGATGGAAATATCGGGAGGCAGCAGACGATTTAATTTGTCGGCAACCAATGCCGTATCCAGCAGCCCGTCAAAGTCAAAATGAGCGACCATCAGCGAAGCGTGTACGCCCGCATCCGTCCGTCCCGCCCCTATCACTTCTACTTCACGACGCAGAAAAGCAGACAAGGCTTTCATCAGACATTCCTGCACACTAATCCCATTCGGTTGAATCTGCCAACCGTGATAGTTGGCCCCGTCATAAGCCAAATAAATAAAGTACCTTTGCACGCTTATTCCTCTTTTTAGGTTTGTACAGTGCAAAAGTACTCATTTTTTCATTCATAAGTAGAAGGTGTCATGCCAAAAGCATCTACAAAATGTTTCCTGAAGGTAGGAATATCGTTATACCCCACCATCTCCGCCACTTCCTGAACCGCATATTGCTTGGTTTTCAACAAGACCGCCGCACGGCGCATACGCACTCCCCTGACTAGTTCGATGATGGTATAATCCGTTTTCATCTTGACCTTCCGATATAAGGTCGGCTGGCTCATGTTCATTTCCGCCGCCAGTTTCTTCACGCTGAAGTCTTCCTTGCAGATATTGTCTTCCACAATCTTGATGACCGAACTGATGAACGAATCTTCCACCGTCACGTTTCCGTCCTCCAAATCCGCTTCGCCCATCTCCATGGCATCCGTTCCCGGCAGCATGAACAGCTTCGTATACATCTGCTTCAAGGCGAGACGACCGTTTATCAGATTCCGGACTTTCGCCTTCAGCACTCCACAGACAAACGGTTTCAGCAGATAATCATCCGCCCCTAAATCCAAGCCACGTATGATATCTTCCTCTTCCACTCTGGCTGTCAACATAATGATAGGAATCCCGCACGTTTCCAATCCTTCCTTTATCTCCCGACAACATTCAAATCCGTCCTTCACCGGCATCATCACATCGCAGATAATCAAATCGGGCAACTCCTTTACAGCCATATCAATGCCTTCCTGCCCATTGGTCGCCATCAGCAAGTTATACTCTTTGGAGAACAGTACTTTCAGGTAAAGGCGAATGTCTTTCTGGTCTTCCACAATCAGCAAGGTCTTTCTCGACTCGGAGAAAGCCGGCAGCCCAGTGTCTTCGAGAACAACGGCCGATGTCTTGTCACTCGCAAATCCTATTTCCACAGTTCTCTGGCTTTCCGACTCTTCCTGCTCTTCCGGCTCGACGAAAGACAGGTTCGGATCGCTCTCGAGGACAGCCCTGTCCAACGGAAGATTCACAATCACCTTTGTCCCTTTGTCGACACTGCTTTCAATCTGAATTGTCCCGTGATGCATTTCTACGATTTGCTTCATAATCACGTAACCTACTTCCACCATCACCATGCCATCACCGAAAAGTTCGTCACTCAGACATAAATCCCTTGTCTTCACCTGAACTTTGGCATCATCCTCCACCGTCAGCGAAACACAAGGCGTTTGTTCGCACAGCGTTTCACACACCGTCAAAGACACCTTGCCGGCATACTTGGTATGCGTGAGAGCATTCGTCAGCAAGTTGTGGATGATAAATTCCATTTTCTTCCTGTCCACATAGACTACCGTGTCTTTCTTGATTCTCCGGTCATAGTGGAACTGAATGGGATATACTTTAAACAATTCACGTATATCAAACAATTTGTCCTCCACCAGTTTTCCGACTTGGTAAGGAGCGACTGCCAGCTTTTCATCCAAATTTCCATATTCATAGACTGCCAGCAGCTGGTTGCAAGTATCCAGCATACGCAGCGAATTGCGATAAGCTATCTGACCGCGTTGCAAAAAGTTCTCAAATATGGCATGATCTTCCAACATTTCCTTCAAGGGAGCGATAATCAGCGACAACGGAGTGCGCAGTTCCTTCACGAATACCGCCAATAACCGGTTCTGCAAGGTCTCCATCTCTTGCTTCCGTTCCTGTTTCATCTTCTCACGAGACAGGGTATTTCTCAATAACAATTCGCGGTCGCGCTCCAGCCGATTGCGTCTTTTCCTTCTGCTCATAAAACTATATCCCCAAGCCAACAGTAGAAACAACATTCCCCCATAGCACCAATAAGCCCATCGGGAACGATACCAGTCTGGCTTTATCCGAATAGGGATCTGCATCACTTCGCTCTCTTTCGCATCCGGATACACTAACTTTACTTGCAGAAGATATTCACCAATCGGCAATTTGCTATAGGATAAATCCTGCCCAAGCAGTTTCGTTTGCCATTCGCTTTCTTCCGGAAGCAGACGGTAGGATAACTTGCGCTGCAACATACCATAATGCAAATCAGAAAAATAGAGACTAAAGTCATGGTTTTTCGAGTTAAAGACCAAACTGTTTTGTTTTTCAGGGGAAACAGAGAGTATTTTCTGTCCGTTCCACTTTTCTCCTGCCAAAACTGCTTTCCCGTTCATTTCCACTCCTGTCAACATGAGCTTCTTCCTTCCACTTTGTGATTTGAACACTGCCGGATCAAAGAAAAGGAGCGTCCACGAATCTGTCCACAGCAGCCGTCCATCGTTCAAGCGACATCCGGATATGCAGTTTCCTACGGACAAATAGTTATAAAAGTTGCTTTGTCCGTTCTTGATGATTCCAATACCGATGTTTCCTCCTGCCCAGGTGTTACCGATCTGATCATCCACCATGCAGCTGACATATCCGCTGATCAAGCCATGATTCAAAGTATAGACCGTCTTTATCCGGTCGATGTCTTTTTCATCAATACGAGCGACGACATTTGAATAAGCCACATATATCTGATTCGAATTATTCACGTAAAGCAGTTGTACAGGCATCTCCTCCAATCCACACCCTTTTTCGTACCCCTCTTTCCAATGAGCATGAGAATCAGTATCGGAATATTCGAGCCTTTTCACTCCCTTGCTTGTTCCTATCCATATAGATCCTTCCTTATCTTCCGCTATCGTAAAGACTCCTCCCAACGCTTTTCCCGGAGGTTCGATCTTTCGGCATCTCCGGGTTTGCGGATCAACCAACGCCAACCCACCCGACGTAGCCACCCACAAGCGGTTTCGCGAGTCCATGCAAAATTGCGAAATAGAAGTATCCCACCGCTCTCCCTTTTCGGTGACCAGGCTGAAGGTGACCGCCTCATCCGTCAACGGATTAAGCCTTACTACCGTTCCATGATTGTTGCCCAACCAAATGTATCCGTTTCTATCCTTATATATTCGATTGTGTCCATCAAACAAAGCCGCTCCCTTCCATTCTTCAAAATGAGTTCGGGAAGATAACGAAGGACTCACGCTTTTCATCAATGTTCCATTAGACATCATCAACCAGACATACCCTTGTGCGTCTTCCACCATTCCATTGATTCTTGCCCGGAGTTCTTGCTGCACCCGGTATATCTGCTCACTGATGTCAAATTTAACAAGTCCTCCACCAAACGTACTGACCCACAATATTTTCTGTTGGTCATCCCATAATGCTCCTGTCATCTTACGTTCTATGTTCGAATAGAAAGGCTCTACGTCGGTCACCACCAAGTCTAAGGAGTAAGGGCTCTCGCATAGTTTTTCATTGTCAAAGTCCAGACGAAACAATCCGTCCCAAGTAGTCACGAAGAAGGTCTGTTTGTCTTTACAGATAAGTTTGGTCACGTACAAACCGGAAAAATCACAATGCCCCACAGTTCTTATGGGAATAATACGGTCACTATGCCTTTTGAGATCATAACAGATCAAATCGTTCCATAACCTGTCAATCCATAAATAACCATTGGTGAGGAACAGCCGACTGACTGCTCCATATTCCCCTATCAAGGAAGTCTTCTTATCAGCAATGCCATAGCAGATGACTTTTTTTCCGCCCTGCGTGAAGAAAAGATTCCGCTTTCCGTCAGCACACAAGTTGGCTATTTTTCCTTTCACCAGAGGTTCCGCTTCCATCGTGCAAAATACAAAGTCCGTTGTTTCCTTTTCTTTCTTCCGAACAACCCGTGCCCGAAATAATCCATCAGAAGTGACCAGATACAAAAAACCGTCGTTCCAGCAAAAGTCAAGGATACTCCTCAAACCTACAGACCGATTGAACCTTACCGGAAGGTATTTCTCTTGTTCCTTATCAAAACAAATGATTCCTCCCAGATACAGTTGGATATAAAATAACCCGTCCGAAGACTCTTTCAAAGATTTCACCGCTTGGTACAAAGGTCTGGACAAGTGATCGGTGCTGAAGACTAACGGATGGTCACGAAAATGAAATCCGTCGTAACGGGTAATACCTTGATCGGTTGCAAGCCACACAAATCCATCTTTTCCGTAACAAATATCATGGATGGTGTTGTTCGTCCCATTTTTAATAGCTACCGGCTCCGGACTCCAACTGAAATTTTGAGAGTAAGCCCCGCAAACTCCCAAAATGAATACTAAAATAAACAGGGGTATTCTTTTCATAATAGAAGGCTTTTTGTTTATGCTATTCCACAGTGCTAAAGATAATTATAATCTAAAAGAAAAGCAAGACACATACCCTATTTTTGTGAATAATCCACAATATAACCTATTCGTCAACCCCTATCACCGCATCTTGCTCTCTACCGATGCATTTTGGCAAGCACAAAGCTGTAAGTTCCTCGTCCCGCCGTGAAATCATAGTTACCGGAGAAGCTGACCGGCACTTTCACCAGATAATCATCCATGTCGCTCACACGGAAATAGAGATAGGAAGTCGAGCTGAACGAGTTGCCGCCATCGGCCGTCGCTGTCAGCGAGGCTCCGTAGCCTTTCCAAAAGAACAAATCCGTCTCACAAACATAGGTAGTACCCACGTAATAAACCGTTTCCTCTTTCATAATCAAATTTATGAACACGCTCAAGGCGAAGTTCTCCAACAAAGCACCGCTTCGCGTCCGGGCCTGATACTCCGCAGTCATCCGGAGCGTTTTTTTATCACTGCCGCTTCCATAATATCCTTCCGTATCTTCCATGCTACACTCTTGAGAATGCGTACTGTTGCGCTGAAGTGCTTCCAGTACACTACGCATTTCTTCCAACGTAACGGAAGGCACCTCGTCCAACTGCTGACTGTCATTCGCAGCCAGCTCAATGCCATACAAAGACTTCATGGATTCAAAAACGGAAACGCCTTCTACAGCCGTTTCACTTTCCGACTGGGAACACGCAAAAATAACCATGGTGATAGCACACACAAAAACAAATCGAATACTTTTCATTCTGTTTCCTCCTTACTCATTGTTTAAAATGCGAATTGCCGTTTCATCCTGCAATCCGACATCTGATTGATATTGTTGTTCGCTTGTGTTCCTCAGGAGGGAATCTTTCTTCTATTAATTAGCTGCAAACGTAGGCATTTTCTTCAAGACAAGAAACTTTTCGAGGAACAAAATGAATTATTTACCATTCTTTAATGAACGAAACGCAACGTTTACAAGCCGTTAGCCTATATCTGCAACTATTGGACCACCTATCAGGCGTGATTCATTCACCTAACACGATTGAAATGCCGACAATAGGGAAACGACTGATACACCCTCTCTCGAAGAAGGAAACGCCCCCTCCTTATTAATTTCCATTGAAAGAGGACGGTAGAAAGATGAATACGCCAATGAAGAAGAACAACGGATATGACTACATTTGGAGAAATAACGAACAAAACCCATCAAGCGATGAAAAAGAAAAGAATTTTAATCCTGCTCACCACTCTGTTCGCTTCTACCTTATTATATAGTCAGGTAGTCGGAATAAAAACGAACCTCGTCATGGATGCACTGAAAATCATCAACCTCGGAGCAGAGGTCGGGCTAAGCAAGAAGTTAACCCTTGACTTGTATGCCAATTACAATCCATGGAAGTACAAAGACCAGAAAATGATGAAGATGCTGGCTTTTCAGCCGGAACTTCGGTATTGGTTTTGCGACAAGTTCAATGGCCACTTCGTAGGCGCGCATCTTCACGGCGGCTATTATCAGGCTGCCGGCATTGATATGCCATGGGGAATCTGGCCGGAACTGAAAGACCATCGTTTCAAAGGGCATTTCTACGGTCTGGGTGTGTCCTACGGTTATCAATGGATACTGGGCAAGCACTGGAATCTGGAAGGAAATATCGGCGTGGGCTATGCGCGCGTCAAATATGAGAAATACGAATGTAAGACGTGCGGAGAAAAAAAGGGCGAAGGACACAAGAATTACGTGGGTCCCACCAAAGCTGCCGTCAGTTTGATTTATTTATTCTAAAAGCAAGACAAATATGAAAAAGCTCTTATGTATACTCTTCTGCCTGCTGTCCGCATGGGGCGGCAAGGCGCAGACCCTCTACAGAGACCAGATACGGGTGGACAAACTGTCTGTTACACGCAGCGACGACAACTGCCTGACCGTCCACATGAATCTCATCTTGCAGGAGAAACTGGAGCTAGCCTCCAACAACTCCCTCACGCTGACTCCCTATCTCGAAGCGGAGGGACGGACAAAGACCTTGCCTTCCATCATGGTGTACGGGCGGAAACGCCAACTGGTCAATCAACGAAACAACCGGCAACCCGAACTGGCATACGCCGTCATCCGCCGCCAACGGCATGAAAGGCAAAAGACTGACTATCTGGTGCAAATCCCATACGAAGCATGGATGAGCCGCGCCAACCTGAAACTGAATATCGACGTATGCGGATGTTGCGACGAAATAGACAAGAACAGCGGTGAAAGGATTGCCCAACTGAATATCGCTCCGCTGAAATTGCAACCCGCCATCGCTTACATCACTCCAAAAGCGGAAGGGGTGAAGCACCGTGCCGTAGAGGGGACTGCTTACCTTGACTTTCCGGTGAACAAGATTATTATTTATCCGGAGTATCGGCGCAACTCGACCGAACTGACCAAAATACGGAACGGCATCGATACGGTGCGCAATGACAAGAACACCCGGATCACCGGTATCAGGATACACGGTTATGCCTCCCCCGAAGGGAGTTACGCTGTCAACACGCGTTTGGCAAAAGGACGTACACAAGCGTTGGTGGATTACGTGACTAGTTATTACAATTTCGACCGTTCTCTGATTGCTTCCGAATATACACCGGAAGACTGGGAAGGATTCCGCAAGTTTGTCGAAGCCTCATCCATGGACAAAAAAGAGGAGGTGCTCGCCACGATGGATCATCCGGCAATGACTCCCGACGAGAAGGAACGCAAGATAGCCGCACTGCTCGGACCGCAAGCCTACCGCCACTATCTGCTGGACGAATGTTATCCGGCACTGCGCCATTCGGACTATACGGTCAGTTACACCGTGCGCGGCTTCAACCTCGACGAGTCCAAGGAGATTATCAAGACCCGTCCACAGCAGCTTAGCCTGGAGGAGATTTATCTCGTGGCACAAAGTTACGAACCCGGAAGCGAGGAGTTCAACCACACATTCCAAGTGGCAGCCGTCTTGTTCCCGACTGATCCGACTGCCAACCTCAACGCCGCGGCTATGGAAATCCAAAAAGGAGGTGACCTGACTGCCGCCAAGGCGCATCTGGCGAAAGCAGACCCGAAAGCTGCGGAGACGATGAACAACCTTGGAGTGATCGCCCTGTTGGAAGGAGACTTGACAACTGCCGAAAAATACTTTGAAGAAGCGAAAGCCGCCGGACTGGTATCTACGGCAGAGACCAACCTGAACGAACTGAAGAAAAAACAGAATTACCCTCACTAACGCAATTGCTATCCGCATCCTAAATATTCAACAAGCAAAACAAACAACATTTCCCGTTCATTTCCCCTTATTGATAATGGAGTAAACGCACGACCTGTGAAGGTGGTGCGTTTCTTGTTTCCCATGGGGGGATGTTCACCACCGATGAACGTGCCTTAGCCCACCGGACTTCCATCGGACTCTATTTTGCTCCTTCGCTATCATCGTTCCGGCCATTTTTCAGGCCAAGGGAAAACATAAGCCAAGTAGGCAGATTATTCACCCTGCCTGACATATCATTCAGAAACGAACAAAACACCCACGGCAAAATCCGCCAACGACAGTTTAAAGAAAACACCATGAAGATTGACAAGAATGCCGATTGCCGATTCCCCTTCCGCCCCGTATCTTTGTCACATCAATGAAAGAAGGAACTTCCTTCCGCCATACACACTTTAAACAAAACATATAGAAGTATCAACCAATAAACAAAACAGTGCCTATAAGAAGAAAACCGCAAATCTAACGGAAGCGTCTCTACCTTATCTTACATATAAGGACTTCCAAAATTCCAACCGGAATAAACCTATCACAGATGAAACAAGCCCCTACATTATTATCCAATAATGACTCTCTCCTCCCAAAGGAACATTCTAATAAAACAAAAGCATTCATAAGTATCACTTTAAAACATTAAGACCATGAAGTTCAGAAGTTTATTTTTAGCAAGTCTTGCCGCAATGGCATTCGCATCTTGCAGCAACGAAGAAGAAGCAACTACTGCCATTGACGGTGAAGTTAGTCAAAAAGAAGCCATCGTCCAATTTGGCATCGCATTCGCAGCCAGCGAGACCCGAGTTGCCACAACAGGAACGGACGAGAAAGGAGTTGCAGCTGAAAACACGTTCGTTGACGCAACTATCGTCATCAACCAAGGAATAAACAAAAATGTGCTGACGTTCGCTCACAGCGATTTCCGTCAGACAAGTGATGAAACTTCTCCCAGCATCCTATGGCTGAAAGAGAAAATCGGTGTTCAGGCAGGAGCAGCGGATGTGTACGTATTCTTAAATGCCTCGGCCGATTTGAAAGCTCGCCTGCAATCCACTGCATTTACCAGTTATGCTTCTTTGAAAGAAACCGTTGATTTCTCTACCGGTATCGGTGCATTGGAAGGAGACGGAAAGATAGCGGAATCCGGCAAATTCTTGATGTGCAACGAAAGTGGAACGTCTACGCCTGCTGATCCAATATTTACCGTTAACGAGGTCAACCAACTCACTGTAAAAGTAGCCCGCGTAGCCGCCAAGCTGGAAGAAAAGACTCGGGGCGATAACAACTTCGACGTAACCAATGACCTTACCAACCAGGCAGGAAAAGCATTAAAAGTCCAGTTGACCGGTTTTGCGTATGCAGGCTTGCAACAAGACAGTTGGGTGTTGAAAAACACAAATCCTATAGCTGCCAATCTATATCAGCCTTATGGTCCCAGACAAGCTTACGCTTATCAGCCAATCAACGGCAACCAAGCCAATTACTGCATGGAAAACTTGGCGATCACGCCGACCAACTGGTCTACAACAACCAACATTGTCTATAAAGGAAAGATTACCGTGGATGGAGAGGCAGTGCCGAACCTCTATGTGACTCCGGACATGAAAGCTTTCACCAGCATAGCAGATATGGAAGAGGCAGGAATAAAATATGAAGGAATCACCGAAAACAGCAGCATTGACGACTGCTTGGCTGTAGGTCTGAAAAAGTATGAAAACGGAATATGCTACTATGTAGCCAAAATTGAAACCGCCAATGAAGGTGCCATCATCAAGCGTAACAACATCTACCGCCTCTCGGTCAACTCCATTGCTAATATCGGGATGCCCTTACCGGAAGACACTCCAGATCCTACATTGCTGAGCCTGACTGTAGAAATCACTCCTTGGACTGTCAACCTGAATTCATTTGATCTCTAACCCCTGCATCATACACAAAACAAACTCAAAGCGAGAGAGGGAGCGGTTCACCCCTCTCCCTCTCTATTAAAATTGCCAAACAAAGCAAGACCGAGATCATTCAACCGTAAAAAGGAGGAAAAGCATGAAACGGATATTCACTTACATACAGAAAAAAGCAACGAATGTAGTACATATCACCGTATTGGCTGCCGCAATTGCTTCTTGCGACTCCGTCCTCGACTACGACGACGGCGATTGCAGCATCAAATACCGTGTCAAATTCAAGTATGACTATAACATGAAGAAGGTAGACGCTTTTGCAAGAGAAGTGAAGACTGTCACGCTTTATGCTTTCGACGACAAAGGAAACTTTGTCTACCAGAAAACGGGCGAAGGCGAAATGCTGGCAGACGGTTCCTACTCCATGGCGGTAGACATCGACCCGAAACAATACCACCTGGTGACTTGGGCCGGACTCGACGACCAGTCGTTTGCTGTCCCCGTAATGGACAGCCGTTCTCAAATAGACGACCTTGTTGTCCTCACCCTCCGTGAGACAACCGCCCGCAGCGGAGAAACCGGAGCCGAAGAAGAAGGCAAATTCATCGTGAAGAGACAGCTCTCTCCCTTATGGCACGGAGAAGTGATGAACGGGGAAAACCGTATCAGCACCTCGCCCGCCACAGGAGGAACACGCGAAGAGGTGACCACCATCGGACTGATGAAAAACACCAACCACATCCGCATCATAGTGGCGCAAGTGAACCAGCACCCGGAAACGGAAATTCCGGTTTCGAGGGCTATCCGCAGCGACATGTTCACTTATTCCATTTATGACGACAACGGGAAGATGAACTATGACAACTCCCTGCTGGAGGACAACCTGCTTACCTACGAACCATTCGTCACCGAGACGAGCGAGGTCAGCAGCCGCGCCTTCAGCCGCAGCGACGAGCCTGCCACCTATTCCGCCGCCGTGGCGGAATTCAGCGTAGCAAGGCTGCTGCACACCCAAAATCCGAAATTACGTATCCACCATATAGACTCCGACACCGAACTGCTCCCCAACGGGATGCTCATCCGCTATCTGGAGTTACTGAAGGAACAGAACTTCATAGACATGCCAATCCAGGAATATCTCGATCGGGAAGACAGCTACGGCATCATCTTCTTCGTCAATGAGAATCTGACCCTCCTCAAAACCGCCATTCAAATAAACGACTGGGTGGTCAACCTGAATGAGTTCGAACTTTAAAAGCAAACAAGATGAGAAAATACTTCTACCTATTCACGTTCTTCTTCCTGCAAGCCGCCATCACCGCTTGCACGGACAGCGAAATCTACGATTCACCGGACAACGGTTCCGGCAGCAACGTAAGGATTATCCTCAATGTCCCCGTTGAGAACGGAAAAACGCGCGGGCTGGTTTATGGTTCGGACGAGGAGCCTATAGAAGGCGAAAGTGTCATTAAGGATGTTTACGCGCTGGCATTCAGCAAAAGCAACGGTCGCTATCTGGGAAGGCTGCACTCCTACCTGTCGGCCGGTTCGCTCATAGCGAATATCGATGTCGGTCAAATAGGGATGGATGAGCTGACCGTAGTCGTGCTGACCAACTTGTCGGGTCTGGAAAACGGCAGTGAGTTAATCTACAAAATCAACAACCTCACCCCCGAAAGCGGCACGAAAGAGCAGATATTGAAATCACTCGAATACCGGTTTACCGAGAAATGGACACTGACCGAACGTCCGCTCCCGATGTGGGGGGAAACGGACATACAGCCGGTAGAAGAAGCCACCGTGACGGGCAGCATCAATCTATACCGTTCCGTATCCAAAATCAATGTCGTGGTCAACCTCGGCCAAGGAATCACGGACGGAGATACGGGCACGGACGTGTTCCGGCTGAAAAGTGTCCGCGTATATTATGCACGCACCAGCGGTCTGGCTGGTGCGCTGCACGCTCCGGTGACCAATCCGGAAGGCAGCCCGACCATCACCACGCCTTCTGTTCCTCCCGGTGTGGAGTACTTTCCGAGATACAACGGAGAGGCAGAGAACAATCTGCTGTTCATGAACGTCGTGCCGGAAGGAAGCTATGCCATCGAGAACCGGATTTATACGCCCGAATCGAATCAGAAGAACAGCGTGGAGCCGATGTGTCTCGTCGTAGGCGGTTACTACATGGGCAGCGCACAAGAGACTTTCTACCGGGTAGACTTCAAGCAAGGCAACAAAGGCACGGAGTTTTATGACGCTATCCGCAACCATATCTACACGTTCAACATCAACAACGTCACCCGTCCGGGAACTGACGATCCCGACCCCGCACTAGATCATGTGGTAGTGGGCATGGACGTGACTATCCGGGAATGGAGCGCGGAATGGATGCAAGGCATCGGCGGGCAGTACACACTGGAAGTCAGCACGGGCGGCTTCGTACTGGCGGCAAGCAACACATCCCCGACCGCCAACCGGCTACAGGTAAATACCACGCATAATGAGGCGTGGAGCATCGAATCTCCTTCCGCCGACTGGTTTACGCTGGAAAAAACGGGAACGGGGATCGCCATCACGGCAACCAACAACGAAGGCGGCGAGCGTCGCGGCACGTTCATCGTGAAGAGCGGCAACTTGCATAAAGTGATTACGCTCCGTCAGCGGGGAAAAGGGACAGCCAACAGCTACATCGTCAACGATGACGGAAACCACATCGAGCAAGATTTGATTGTGACCGTCAAAGGCAACGGTGAAATAGGTCTGGTAGCAGACGGCATAACATTGGAAGAGAAAGACCCGTACATCGCCCTAGAAAAGATAGGAGACGTTCAACTGATTTGGGAAACATCCGACGGACTGGTGAGCATCGTGAAGGGCGCGAATGGGAAAGCTGTTTTGGACGAAGCCAGCGGAAGCATCAAGTACAAGGTTGACCTGACCAAGCAGAATACGCACATCGTAGCCAGTAACAGCCTCAACGCACAGAATTACAGAGGCGGAAACGCGCTAATCGGAGCGTTTGGGAAAAACACGGATGGCAGTGTGAACTACAGCGACCTGTTATGGACATGGCATATTTGGGTATGTCCGGACTTGGACAGTAATGGCGACGGCTATGTCAGTGACTCCGAATTGAGTGCCAAAGACCAGGCATGGGTGACCGGATATACGTTCATGGACCGCAACATGGGAGCTTTGAGCAAAAATCCCGGACTGCCTTCTTTAGGATTGCTTTACCAATGGGGACGCAAAGACCCGTTTGTAGGAGCGGCCAAAGTGAGCACCGACCAAAGCAATAACAGGATGTACACCCATCTTCCTCTCCAGGCGCAGGGCTACTATTGGAGAAATTCATCGGGAAACATGAGTATCAATGAGGCAGTCAAAGCTCCTACCACTCTGATCAACGGAACCATTACAGGCGTGGACTATAAATCGCTTTGGGGAACTGCCACCGGACTTGCCGGAGAAGCACATGCCGGAAACAAGACGATATATGACCCGTGCCCGCACGGCTATCGGGTGCCCAATGTGGCTGCGGTAGTGTTCAAAAGTGGAAACAGTTCCAGCGAGACGAATAACTGGTATGACAACAATCGCTTTTGGCCGTATACAACCAATAGCAACAGTAGCGACACTTGGCATCAGGTACTTAACATGAACTCATACGGTTGCTGGCTCCGATATGATTCCAATGATAGCCGGGAAGGTTTAGTGACTTACCAAACATGGAACAATTACGGCACTTCATGGCGTCCCAATTGGAAAGGGGACATAACCGACCCGAGCAATACAGCCAATATAGGTAAAGTTGGATTTACATGGTTACCGCTATCCGGCATCTACGAAGGGGATGTCAACAGCTTCTCCAATCTGGATGGTGAAAATTCACTATTAGTGAACAGCATTATGTGGACGAACTCCTCCGTCAAGATAACCAACGCCCTCGAACGACCTGCCGCCATGTTCCTGCACGGTATTGAGGCCGGCAATAATGGTTCTCGAAACGGGAACCACATACATAAACTGAAAGAAAACGAGAACGCACTGTATGCCAAGCCTCAACACGCCGGTGCGGTACGCTGTGTAAGAGATATAAAAGTGCAAATCGGAGAAGAAAATGCCATCAAGCTGCCTGGAACGATTACTTTGGGAAAGAATGAGGGCAGCACCCAAGCCGCAGAACTGACCTCCCTCATGGACAGTTGGGAAGTGGTAGACCCGGGGGCTATCTGGTTCGTCATGACTCCGGACACAGGTCCTGTCGGCAGCAAGCAGGCACTGACCTTCCGGGCCACGCAAACCAATACAACCGGAAGCGTACGCTCCGCACAACTGAAAATCAGGTTCAACGATACGGCGGGGACTACCAGGACGATCGTGGTGACCCAAGCAAAGTAACCAATGAAACAAACTAAAAACTGTGACAATTATGAAACGCATTGAATCCATCGCATGCTGTCTGTTGCTCATCGCAGGGCTCTTTTCCTGCATGACGGACGATGTGTCTGAAGACTGCCCACACACTGACAGTACGAAGAAAGGCATCGCACAAGTCATGCTCAGCCTGTCTGTCCCCAACAGCCAGCTGCCGTCTCCCGGCACACGCGCCATCAGCGAATCCGGCATCCATTCCCTTTGGCTGTTAGAGTTTGAAAACGGTGCGCTGAAGGAAAAGGCGGACATCACGACGAAATACAACAATTCCAACGGGAAACGTCTCTATGTCGCCATCGAAGAGACTGAACATCCGGTCATCCTGTCGGTAGTGGCGAATGTGGACGTATCAGCCCTCGCCATAGGAACGCCCCAAGCGGAAACGCTACGGAATCTGACATTTGATAACGCAAGCAGTCTCGAATACATCCCGATGTACGGCGAAAGCCAGGAGTTTGCAGGAATCAGCCGGGAAAACGCATACGATACAAGCATCGAACTGGTTCGCGCGCTTGCCAAGATAGAGATTCAATACAGCTCCACACAGACAGCGGAGGATTTTACGTTTTTGGGAATCAAGGTGCTGAATACAAACGCCAAAGGCTACGTAGCAGACATCAACGACATTCCCACGCAACTCCCGGTCGGTGCGGTAGAAGCAAGTCCGGTCAGCGTTAACGAAGGGTTGAAAACCGCTTCCATCTATCTGGCGGAAACACTCAACAATATCCCGAACAAGGTGCAGGTGCTTGTGCACGGGAGATACAGGAACACGGATTGCTGGTATCGGCTGGACATGATAAAGCAGACGGAAGGTACGGAAAACATCGAAATCACCGAATTGAAGCGTAATTACAAGTATGTATTCGCCCTGCAAAACGTGAACTTCGAAGGACGCAGCGAAACGGAAGCCATGAACGGAGAGCCGGACAATAAAGTGTTCGAAGCCAGGGTGATGACCCTCAACGCCGAAGAAGCCGACATTCTGGACATCACCACCGATGATTACTACTTCCTGGGGGTCAACACTTCCACCCTGCAACTGACACTGAACGCAGAAGGCCTGTGCTTCACCAAACTGAAGATTCTGACCAACAACCATCAAGAAGGCTGGAGAATCGTGGATGCCCCGGCAGGCAGCACATTCAGCCCCGGTCTGACCGGTGGAACAGCCCTCTCCGACGAACAAAGGGAAGTTTCGACGATATGGATTTATATCGACAGGAACTTGATACGGAATGACTTTAACTTTTACGTGACTACCGGCAAGATAAGGAAAACCATCACGGTGAGAATGCCGTAACCCTTTCTTCCCCCGTCAGTCCGCATTTCAAAATGTATCACCTATAAAATCTATCACCATGAAATCGAAAGACATCCTACAATTAGAAACGTCGGATACGAGCCAAGCCTATCTGTTTGAAGAAAACGGACGCTGGTACGCCTTCGAACATTCAGCCCTGCGGATTGAGAAATTCATAAAAGGCTTTGCAGACTTCAAGCACAAAGTGAAGGATGCCTGCGGTCATATAAAGGTCGAAATCGACCTTGCCATCTTACACAAATGCTCCGTCACGTTATGTGACGATGAAATGCTTGTACTCAATTGCCCCGAAAACTAGAGGACGCTACTTCCGTAAGCGTACGGACTCATAATCCTTTTGTAGCAGAATCAATATTGTTTGTTTTGTTTGTGTTCCTCATTCCACTTGGATGCGGTCTGTGAAGATAGTGCCAAGTGGATGGGGATTTTTTGCCGTAATGCCGTTACGCAAATTTATGTCCTTTTCCTTTGCTTTATCCACACAAACCTGTATATTTGGAAAATAATTGACCAGTGATTCACTAAACGATTCAAAACCATGAACAGCACCATCTTCCTTATCATTGCCCTTGTCACAACAAGCATCTTCCTCATCCAGTTTGTCTTATCCATCTTCTTCGGAGACATAGATGCAGATGTAGATGTAGACACGGACATCAGCAGCGTCGTCTCCTTCAAAGGGCTTACCCACTTCGGCATAGGATTCGGCTGGTATATGTATCTGGCAGGGAATGCGGGAATCCAGAGTTACGCCATCGGCATACTGACGGGGCTTTTCTTTGTTTTCGCCGTATGGTTTCTCTACAAGAAAGCGTATCAGCTGCAACAAGTGAATCGTTCCGAACCTACCGGACAGCTTGTGGGGCGGGAATGTGTGATCTATTTCAAACAAAGCGGCAACAAATATACCGTACAGGTCAGCCGTGACGGAGCCATGCGCGAAGTAGATGTTACCTCCGAATCGGGGAAAGTCTACCAGACCGGTGACAGAACCGTCATTACCAATTATCAGAACGGAGTCTTATATATCCAATAATCATTCAAAATACACTATTTTATGACACAAGAAATGCTAATCATGGCCGCTATCTTAGTGGCGGTCATCCTACTCACCTTCATCGGTATCCTTTCGCGCTACCGCAAATGCAAGAGTGACGAAGTCCTCGTTGTTTACGGTAAGACGGGAGGAGACAAGAAATCCGCCAAGCTATATCACGGTGGAGCCGCTTTCGTATGGCCGATTATCCAAGGCTATGAATTCCTCTCCATGAAACCGATGCAGATTGACTGCAAGCTGACCGGTGCCCTGTCCGCACAGAACATCCGTGTAGATGTGCCCACCACTATCACCGTTGCCATCAGCACCGATGCGGACGTAATGCAAAACGCCGCCGAACGTATGTTGGGACTAAGCATGGACGACAAACAGAATCTGATTACGGATGTGGTGTATGGCCAGATGCGTCTGGTTATTGCCGACATGACTATTGAAGAATTGAACTCCGACCGCGACAAATTCCTGTCGAAAGTGAAGGACAACATCGACACTGAACTTCGCAAGTTCGGTTTGTACCTGATGAACATCAATATCAGTGACATCCGCGATGCCGCCAACTACATTGTCAACTTAGGTAAGGAAGCTGAAAGTAAAGCACTGAACGAGGCGCAAGCCAACATCGAGGAACAGGAAAAGCTGGGTGCCATCAAAATTGCCAACCAGATTAAGGAACGCGAAACGAAAGTAGCGGAAACCCGCAAAGACCAGGATATTGCTATCGCAGAAACGAAGAAACAACAGGAAATCTCGGTTGCCAATGCAGATAAGGACAGAATTTCTCAAGTAGCCATCGCCAATGCGGAAAAAGAATCACAAGTAGCAAAAGCTGAAGCAGAAAAGAATATCCGTATCGAACAGGCGAATACCGAAAAGGAAAGCCGTGTTGCCGAACTTAACTCGGATATGGAAATCAAGCAGGCGGAAGCTGCCAAGAAAGCTGCCATCGGACGAAATGACGCACAGAAAGAGGTGGCTCTGTCAAATTCAGAACTGGCCGTGACGCAAGCTAATGCCGACAAGCAAGCCGGTGAAGCTGCCGCCAGATCGGAAGCTGCCGTACAAACTGCACGTGAAATTGCCCAGAAGGAGGTAGAAGAAGCCAAAGCACGTAAAGTGGAATCTTCATTGAAAGCTGAAAAGATCGTTCCTGCGGAAATCGCCAGACAGGAAGCTATCCTACAGGCTAACGCCATTGCCGAAAAGATTACTCGTGAGGCAGAAGCACGCGCAAAAGCTACTTTGGCACAAGCGGAAGCAGAAGCAAAAGCTATCCAGATGAAACTGGAAGCAGAAGCGGAAGGTAAGAAACGTTCATTACTTGCTGAAGCGGAAGGTTTCGAAGCAATGGTAAGAGCAGCCGAATCGAACCCGGCCATCGCTATCCAATACAAGATGGTAGACCAATGGAAGGAAATCGCCGGCGAACAGGTAAAGGCATTCGAGCACATGAACTTAGGAAATATCACGGTATTCGACGGAGGAAACGGTGGCACAAGCAATTTCCTGAATACATTAGTAAAGACAGTAGCTCCGAGCCTTGGTATATTGGACAAGCTTCCTATCGGTGAAACAGTGAAAGGCATTATCAATCCGGACAGTAAAACGGAGGAAGAGCCTGCAACGAAAGCTGAAGAGAAGAAGGATAAGAAATAATCCTGCTCCGACAAATAATAGTGCGCTGATGAAAGAAAATGATTGTTCTTTCATCAGCGCACTATTTATATACACATAAACAAAAAAAGTCTTTGAATATTCCCCAATTATTACGTTCTTTGTATTACATAAAATATGTAACATAAAAGATATAATAAGATATGAAACCATATAATCCATTCCTTGTGTACGGTTACAACAGTCCGGAATACTTTTGTGACCGGGAAAAAGAAACTGATAAAATGATTTCAGCGTTACAAAACGGGCGGAATCTGACATTAATATCTCCTCGGCGTATGGGAAAGACGGGACTCATCAAAAATGTATTCTACCGGATGAAACAGGAAAAGAATCCGAATACCGCCTATTTCTACATGGATATCTATCCCACACGCGACTTAAAGGCATTCATACAATTGCTTGCTCAAAATGTTCTCGGGAAATTGGATACCCTGTCCCAAAATATACTCAGGCAAATGACCGCTTTCTTCAAATCTTGCCGCCCCATAATCAGTACTGACGAAAGAAGCGGTATGCCTACCGTAACTCTGGACTTTGCCCCTGCTCATGCCGAACAGACACTAAAAGAAGTGCTCGACTATATGGCAGCTTCAAAAAAACATTGTTACCTTGCCATTGATGAGTTCCAACAGATTACAGAATATCCGGAAAAAGGTGTAGAAGCATTGCTCCGTTCTCATATCCAATTCATGCCAAATGTACACTTTATATTTTCCGGAAGTAAAAAACATGTAATGGAAGAAATGTTCAGTTCTGCAAAACGACCTTTTTATCAAAGTACCCAGATTATTGTATTAAAGGAGATTCCATTGGAGAATTATTATTCATTCGCACACTCATTCTTTGCCAAAGAAAAAAGAGAGCTACCGTTAAAAACATTCTCCTACTTATACCAACTTGAAAACGGACACACCTGGTACATTCAAAGCATACTCAACCGATTGTATGAGAAGAAAATCAACCCTATTGATAACCGACTGGTAGATAGCTGTATAAACGACATTTTAGATGAACAGGAAACCATATACCAAAGTAACCTGACACTACTAACCAACAATCAAGTGGATCTATTGAAAGCTATTGCCACAGAAGGCTGTATAAAAAGTATAAATGCCAATGACTTCATCAAAAGGCATCATCTAAAAACGCCCAGCAGCGTTAACGTGGCACTGAAGTCCTTACTAAATAAAGAACTGATATATAATACACCGGATGGTTATATTGTCTATGACCGTTTTTTCGGAAAATGGCTGAAAGACACAGTGATCTAACCACACTAGAAATGATTTGGCAATTTCATTTCTCATATTCTCATAATATTTGATTAATAACCTACTAATCAACAATATATAATATGAGAAATACTTTTCAATAAGGTATTTCTCATATTATTTTGCCTGAAAAGTCGTAAATAACCGGTATTTCTCATACTTATCATCATGCATTTCTCATACTGGAACTGATATTCAATAAACGGAAGTATATACCTTCTTTTTACTTTCATCACAGACTTCCTTTGTCCCATATATTGTGGGAAGAGATTCCCTAGCTGGAGGGAAAAGATTCCCCCATTTTGTGGGACTACCGGAACTAACGAACATCCTTAACCAAGATCATAATATTCTATGTATTCGTCAAATTGAGGTGATCCGGCAACACCCCTCTTACGGAAAAGTCCTTGTATATATTCCTGCTCCTTCGGCTTTATCAATCGCTCTTTGTTGCAGCAACGGTAATAAACAGTCTTGCCGAAATAGGAAATCATCTGTCGTTTAATAATGTTGGCATCAGCAAGCGGCACACGGTCCAATATATGTTTCATTCCCCGTGCAAAAAGCAAAGGTTTTTCATCAATAAAGTAAGTGCAGTCTCCGCCATCGGAAGCGATATGTTCGGGATTGATAACCGTTACAGCAGCCCGTTCTTTCGGCATTCGGAGAGTTACTTGTCGACGCAGACATTTGTCTGCACGCAAACAATGTCCATTCAAGCAATGAGCGAAGCTGACGGGCATAGAATTGTAATCGAAATCTGTTTTCATGTGTGTTATGTTTAGTGGGAAAACAACCTATTCTTTTGATAAGCAGTCACAAATGTATGAAAATTGCTTGATGGCAGGAAATAAATATAACATTTAATTAATTATAAGTAGTTATTCATAATTATTTCACATATGTCGAAATTGCATTATCTTTGTCTCGAACCAAACCGCAAGACAAATGAAAATCAAGAAATTGACGTTGAGCGATTCCGAACGTCGGGAACTTACCACCGGTTTCCGTACAGGCGAAAGCCATTGTTTTCGTATGCGTTGCCGCGCCATATTGCTCAAAGCAGAGGGCTTGAGTGCGCCCCAAGTGGGAGCACAAACGGAAATGACCGCCCAAACCGTTGGCAGTTGGGTCAAACGTTTCGAAAACCAAGGAATCCAAGGATTATATACACGTCCGGGACAAGGTCGCAAAGCCATCATGGACTGTTCGGACGAGGAAGCTGTGCGCAAAGCCATCGAGTCGGACCGACAGAGTGTGCGTGCAGCCAAAGAAGCCTGGCAGAATGCTTCGGGCAAGGAAGCGAGCGAATCGACGTTCAAACGTTTTTTATCCGCATTGGCGCAAGATATAGACGTATAAGAAAACGTCCTAAGGGTAAGCCCTCGCCGCAGCTCTATGCGTATAAGACCGAGAAGCTGCAAGAACTTGAAGTACTTTTTGAAAAAGGCTCCATCGACCTCTTCTATGGTGACGAATCTCATATCTGCACGGAAGGCTATGTCCCTTACGGGTGGCAGTTTTCCGGAGAAGACGTTTACATTCCTGTCGAAAAAGCCAAACGGCTCAACATCTTTGGTATGATTGACAGGAATAACCGCTTTGAAGGTTTCTGCACCTGCGATTCTGTTGATGCAGAGAAAGTCGTGGATTTCCTCGACAGGTTCTCTTTCAAGCTCAACAGAAAGACATTTGTTGTGCTTGACAATGCAAGTGTACACCGTAATGAGAAAATAAAGCGAATGCGTCCAATATGGGAAAAACGGGGACTTTTTCTTTTCTACATTCCCCCATACTCTCCTCATTTGAACATTGTGGAGACCCTTTGGCGTATTATGAAAGGGAAATGGCTCCGACCGCAAGATTATGTCACTACAGAATCGCTGTTTTATGCCACAAATAGGGCTTTGGCGGCGATAGGAACACAACTGAATATTAACTTTAGTCATTATGCTGCTTAATTTTGATTAGTTACTTATTGATTAAATCCATATATTTGTCTCCAACATCAACACAGGAACTTATACAACTATATCTCTCCTGCTAAACTATAAAACAGAATAATCATGAAGACAAAACATTTACTTGGAGCGCTACTGTCATTTCTTTGTACCATTTTCCTTTTTAGTTGTGGCAATGACGATGAAAAAAGAATATATCCTTTATCTTTCGAAAAAGAATATTATGAACGACCCTTGCTAGGAGCAGCCAATATTATGATTAGAGGCGGCAACAGAGACTACACTGTAACTGTCGAAAAAACTGAAATTTTAAGTATAGATGTAGATTTGTCCAGTTCAATAGGAATGGGGAGTTTAAAAATCTATCCTAAAAAGAAAGGAGAAACAAAAGTAAGCGTAAAAGACAACATCACCAACGAAACTGTCGATTTAAAAATTAAAATTACAGACGTATATCTGGCGTATTCAATAAAAGAAAGCAATCATCCGGCACTTTCCAATGGTACTGCGATCTATCTGATCAACAATGAAGCAAAAGACTGTTATTTCTTCCGTTATATTTACGCTCAACACGAACTATCCCCTACTCCGATAGCCAAAGGAACATACGATTTTTCAGTCAAATTAGAAAATGGCTCCGGTAACTCATCACCTACACATGCCATACCTTATTTAACATTAAATTATGCGTCCGATGAACAAGGAAATTTCACAGATGCATCAATCCCTCCCACCCTTCACAAATTAAGATTTGAACTATTTGATGGAGTTACAAACGCAAATGCTGTTGTCAATCTTATACAAAGATATTTAAAGGTAGATTGGGAGCAACTTATTAACAATGCTCCTACTAGAAGTGACTATTTGATCATACCATCGCTGAAGACAACAATAGATAACACGGATTATACCATTATAGGCACTCTTGATACCCGTCCGGAAATACCGGAAAATATTTTAGAGTGACCCATAAAAGATATGAGGCGGAAAATAATGCAAAGCATAGAACGTATGAAAAAATAGCGTATATTTGCGGGCAAAAAAATACAAAATGACTACTTACAAGCTTCGTATATTACCGCTATTTTTACTTGTCATTGGGCTTACAACGCTTACTTCAAGCTGCAAAAAGAAAGACATGTCACTGAAATTGAACAAGCCGCACAACATTCGTGGCGTTGTCAGTTACAAACGTTCTTTCCCTGATTTGAACGATGCACATCTGGAAGTCGCTAAAAAGATAGGTATCAGCCCGCTGGCAGACCGAGAAGAAGCGGAAGCAATGAAAGAAAAGTTGACTCATATCACTGACAATGAATTTTATGCAGTGGATTCATTGACACATTCCATTCCCTACCTCGTTCCACGTGCCAGCGCATTGCTCGATACAATCGGCTCCAACTTTCTCGATTCATTGGCTGCCAAAGGTCTGAATCCCAATCAGGTAATCATCACCTCCGTACTACGTACTGAAAACGATGTGAAACGTCTCCGCCGTCGCAATGGAAATGCCTCCGCCAACTCGGCACATTGTTTCGGGGCTACTTTTGATGTTAGTTGGAAACGTTTTAAGAAAGTGGAAGATAAAGACGGTCGCCCTATGCAGGACGTGAGTGCCGACACACTGAAGCTTGTTCTATCCGAAGTTTTAAGAGATCTACGACAAGCTGAAAAATGCTATATCAAATACGAACTGAAGCAAGGTTGTTTCCATATTACTGCCCGATGAACGGAAGATGAATGTAAATTGCAGTAAAATTCACCTCTAAACAATCAGAGAATCCAAAACGTTTCATTAAATTTGCAGAAATTTTTCTTTAATACGATTGAATGATAGAGAAACTGATTGTTCTTGAGGATATTGATCCGGTTATTTTTTACGGCGTAAACAACGCCAACATACAGTTAATTAAAGCTTTATATCCAAAGCTACGCATAGTTGCCCGAGGCAATGTCATCAAAGTGCTGGGCGACGAGGAAGAAATGTGTGCCTTCGAAGAAAATATCACCAAACTTGAAAAGTACTGCGCCCAATATAATTCACTGAAAGAAGAAGTTATAATTGACATTATAAAAGGAAATGCGCCGCAAACGGAACAGACAGGAAACGTGATTGTGTTCAGCGTCACGGGAAAACCTATCATCCCCCGAAGCGAAAACCAGTTGAAACTGGTAGAAGGATTCGCCAAGAATGATATGGTATTCGCCATCGGTCCGGCAGGTTCGGGAAAGACATACACCGCTATCGCTCTCGCCGTACGTGCATTGAAGAATAAAGAAATCAAAAAAATCATCCTTAGCCGCCCCGCCGTAGAAGCCGGAGAAAAGCTCGGTTTCCTGCCCGGCGACATGAAAGATAAGATCGACCCATACCTGCAACCTTTATACGATGCCCTGCAAGATATGATACCTGCTGCCAAGTTAAAGGAATACATGGAATTGAACATTATCCAGATTGCCCCGTTAGCCTTTATGCGCGGACGCACGCTGAATGATGCGGTCGTCATTTTGGATGAAGCCCAGAATACCACCACACAGCAAATCAAAATGTTCCTCACCCGTATGGGTATGAACACCAAGA
Source organism: Bacteroides celer (assembly GCF_002632415.2). Classification (NCBI taxonomy): domain Bacteria; kingdom Pseudomonadati; phylum Bacteroidota; class Bacteroidia; order Bacteroidales; family Bacteroidaceae; genus Bacteroides; species Bacteroides celer. Next base: position 4,562,049 of record NZ_CP178209.1, read on the forward strand.
TGATTGTGACGGGAGACATGACACAGATTGACCTCCCCGCTTCACAAACATCGGGATTGGTGCAAGCTCTCCGCATCTTGAAGGGAGTGAAAGGTATCAGTTTTGTTGAACTGAATAAAAAGGATATCGTACGCCATAAATTGGTGGAACGTATCGTGGATGCTTACGAAAAATTCGACAAAGAAACGAAAGCCGAACGTAATGGTTCACCACAGAGGACACAGAGTACACAGAGGATTTAATCCTGATATTTCAATAAACTCTCTGTGTACTCCGTGTCCTCTGTGGTGAAATTAAAGAAAGAAGCATAATTTTAATATATATCATTATGAATGCATTAACAAAAACAGATTTCAACTTTCCGGGACAGAAAAGCGTGTACCACGGAAAAGTGCGCGATGTATACAACATCAACGGCGAAAAACTCGTCATGGTAGCAACCGACCGTATTTCGGCCTTTGACGTAGTACTTCCTGAAGGTATTCCTTACAAAGGACAAATGCTGAACCAGATTGCAGCTAAATTCCTCGATGCCACTACTGACATCTGTCCGAACTGGAAAATAGCTACTCCGGACCCAATGGTGACGGTAGGTGTATTGTGTGAAGGTTTTCCGGTAGAAATGATTGTACGCGGTTATCTGTGTGGTAGCGCATGGCGTACTTACAAAAGCGGTGTACGCGAAATTTGTGGCGTGAAGTTGCCGGACGGAATGCGCGAAAACCAGAAATTCCCGGAACCCATCATTACTCCGACTACGAAAGCTGAAATGGGATTGCACGACGAAGACATCTCTAAGGAGGAAATCCTGAAACAAGGACTGGCTACTCCGGAAGAGTATGAAATTCTCGAAAAATATACATTAGCCCTTTTCAAACGTGGTACTGAAATCGCAGCAGAGCGCGGACTGATCCTCGTAGATACAAAATACGAATTCGGTAAACACAACGGTACTATCTACCTGATGGACGAAATCCACACTCCGGATTCAAGCCGCTATTTCTACTCTGAAGGTTATCAGGAACGTTTCGAAAAAGGCGAACCGCAGAAACAACTTTCTAAAGAATTCGTTCGTGAATGGTTGATGGAAAACGGTTTTCAGGGCAAAGACGGTCAGAAAGTACCGGAAATGACTCCGGCTATCGTACAAAGCATCAGTGACCGTTACATCGAATTGTTCGAAAACATCACCGGTGAGAAATTTGTGAAAGAAGATACTAGCAATATCGCTGAACGTATATTCAAAAACGTCGAAACTTTTTTGAATAGCTGATTAGCGATAAATGACAGATAATAAATGATAGTTGATAGATGATAAATGATAGTTAATATGCAGCTTATCGCATATAATTATTGACTCTGTCATCTTACAACTATCATTTATCAACTATCTTCTTCAACTATCAACTATCATTTATCAACTATCAACTAAAAAATGGATTACCCGCAACAACATATCAAGCCTTACGACGAAGAAGGGAAAAAGACCGAGCAAGTGGAACGTATGTTCGACAATATCGCACATGCCTACGACAAGTTGAACCATACCTTATCTTTAGGTATCGACCGCAGCTGGCGCAGAAAAGCTATTGCCTGGTTACGCCCTTTCCAACCGCAGCGCATGATGGATGTAGCGACCGGCACAGGGGATTTTGCTATCCTCGCCTGCCGCAAACTGCAACCTGCCGAACTGATCGGCACGGACATCTCGGAAGGTATGATGAATGTGGGACGTGAAAAAGTAAAAAAGGAAGGACTGTCGGATAAAATATCTTTTGCCCGAGAGGACTGTACTTCACTCTCTTTTGCCGACAATAATTTTGACGCTATCACTGTAGCTTTCGGTATCCGCAACTTCGAAGATCTCGACAAAGGGCTCTCCGAAATGTGCCGCGTACTGAAACCGGGCGGCCATCTTGTAATTCTGGAACTAACCACTCCGGACCGTTTCCCGATGAAACAACTGTTTTCCATCTACTCTAAAGTCGTCATTCCATTATTGGGCAAACTTCTCTCCAAAGACAACAGTGCCTACCGCTATCTGCCGGACACGATCAAAGTATTTCCTCAAGGGGAAGTTATGAAAGGAGTCATCGCACGAGCCGGATTTAGCGAAGTCAACTTCAAACGGCTGACTTTTGGCATTTGCACTCTTTATACCGCGACAAAATAGTACCAAATCATTATGAATGATTAATTTAATCCTGATTGCATTATGGAAAAATATGGTTTAATCGGCTACCCTCTGCGACATTCATTTTCTATCGGATACTTTAATGAGAAATTCAAATCCGAAGGTATCAATGCAGAGTATGTGAATTTCGAAATTCCCAGCATTAATAACTTCATGGAAGTTATCGAAGAGAATCCCAATTTATGCGGGCTTAATGTAACTATCCCCTACAAAGAACAAGTGATTCCTTTTTTGGATGAACTCGACCGTGATACCGCAAAGATAGGTGCAGTGAATGTCATTAAAATCATCCGCCAGCAGAAAGGAAAAGTCAAACTGGTTGGCTACAACTCCGACATCATCGGATTCACTCAATCCATTCAGCCTTTATTGCAGCCTCACCACCAAAAAGCTTTGATTCTGGGTACCGGCGGAGCTTCCAAAGCCGTCTACCATGGGCTGAAAAACTTGGGTATTGAAAGTATATTCGTATCACGAACCCACAAAGCCGATGATATGCTGACTTATGAGGAACTGACTCCCGAAATCATGGCAGAATACACAATCATCGTCAACTGTACTCCCGTAGGAATGTTTCCCAAGGTAGATTTCTGTCCTAATATTCCTTATGAGCTACTGACTCCAAACCATTTGCTCTACGATTTGTTATATAATCCTAATGTTACGCTGTTCATGAAAAAAGGAGAAGCACAAGGGGCTGTCGTTAAAAACGGTCTGGAAATGTTGCTGCTCCAGGCATTTGCCGCATGGGAGATATGGCATAAATAAGGATTAGAAAGAATTTTTATGAGGAGAAAAGTTGTATATAGCATCATTATTATCATGCTGGCATTGACCGGCTGCACCATCGGAGGAAGTTTTTATATGTTAAACTTTTCATTGACTCCGAATGCCAAGATTTTGTCTAAAGATGCCGACTCTTATCCCTTCATGTATAGAGACTACCCTTTCCTACGTCCATGGGTGGACAGCCTGAAACAAGTGGACGCACTGAAAGACACTTTCATCATCAATCCGCATGGAATACAACTTCATGCGTATTATGTTGCTGCTCCCCAGCCCACCAGTAAGACAGCAGTCATTGTACATGGATATACAGATAATGCTATCCGTATGTTTATGATTGGTTATCTATATAATCGAGATTTAGGATATAACATATTACTTCCCGACCTGCAACATCAGGGAGAAAGTGAAGGTCCGGCCATCCAGATGGGATGGAAAGACCGTTGGGACGTATTGCAATGGATGAACATTGCCAATGAAATTTTCGGAGACAGTACGCAAATGGTTGTACACGGCATTTCAATGGGAGGTGCGACAACCATGATGGTGTCCGGTGAGAAACAGAAGCCATTTGTTAAATGCTTTGTTGAGGATTGCGGCTACACCAGCGTATGGGACGAATTCTCACATGAACTTAAAGCCAGTTTCCACCTTCCTCCTTTTCCACTAATGTATACCACAAGCTGGCTCTGCGAAAAGAAATATGGATGGAATTTCAAAGAGGCATCCTCACTGAAACAAGTAGCTAAGTCACAACTTCCGATGCTGTTTATTCACGGGGATAAAGATACGTATGTACCAACCTGGATGGTATATTCGCTCTACGAAGCCAAACCGGAACCCAAAGAACTATGGATTGTGCCGGGAGCGGCTCATGCTGTTTCATACAAAGAGAATAAACAGGAGTACACCGACCGAGTCCGTGCATTCGTCGGGCGATACATTCATTAAACCTATTATAACAACGAGTTGTAGATTCATAACAGAAAAAGTTTCTATATTTGCATACATAAAATATTCGTTATGAAATCAATATTGACTTTTATACTAGCAACTATTCTTCTGTTCCCACTACAAGCTCAAGAGAAAGTATACACGGTGGACAACCTACCGAAAGTTCACCTGCAAAACAAAATGCAATATGTTTGCAACCCGGCCGGCATACTTTCACAGGCAGCTTGTGACAGTATAGACTCCATGCTTTATGCCTTGGAACAACAAACAGGAATTGAAACGGTAGTTGCCGTAGTTCCTTCAATCGGAGAAGAAGATTGTTTCAATTTCTGCCACCAGCTACTCAACCAATGGGGTGTTGGGAAGAAAGGCAAAAATAATGGATTGGTCATTTTGTTGGTTACAGATCAACGTTGTATCCAGTTTTATACCGGTTATGGACTGGAAGGAGTGCTCCCCGATGCGATCTGCAAAAGGATTCAAACCAAATATATGATTCCTTACCTGAAAGACGGAAATTGGAATGCAGGAATGGTGGCTGGTCTTAAAGCAACTTGCCAGCGTCTTGACGGTTCCATGGAAAACGATGCCCTCTCCGATTCGAACGACGGTGGCTCCTTTGATTTTGTTCTTGCCATCCTTTGCTTTATTGTCATCGGTGGAGGTCTTGCTTTCTTTTCTGCACGCAGGCAAAGCCGTTGCCCGAAATGCGGTAAACACCAATTGCAGAGAACAGGAAGTGTAATCGTATCCCGGATTAACGGAGTGAAAACTGAAGATGTCACCTATACATGTAGAAACTGCGGACATACCATCATACGTCGTCAACAAAGTTATGATAGCGACTACCATCACCGGGGAGGTGGCGGAGGCGGTCCATTTATCGGCGGCTTTGGCGGAGGTAGTTTAGGAGGCGGAGGCGGTTTCGGTGGAGGCAGCTTCGGCGGAGGAATGGGAGGCGGTGGTGGTGCCGGCTCACGTTTCTAAAGAAAATAAGAAAAAACAGATTATCAAATTCAATAAAAACAAGAAACATGAAGAAGTCAATTATTATCATCTTAGCCGTTGTGGCTATCCTTGTCATATGGGCAGTAAGTGTATATAACGGTCTGGTAACTATGGACGAGAATGTAAGTGGTCAATGGGCAAATGTAGAAACTCAATACCAACGCCGTGCCGACTTGATTCCTAATTTGGTAAATACCGTGAAAGGATATGCAACACATGAAAAGGAAACATTAGAGGGAGTTGTTGCCGCACGTAGCCAGGCAACTCAAATTAAAGTGGACGCCGCCGATCTGACACCGGAAAAGCTGGCGCAATATCAAAAGGCGCAAGGTGCTGTAACATCAGCACTGGGCAAGTTATTAGCTATTACCGAGAATTATCCCGACTTAAAAGCTAATCAAAACTTCCTGGAATTACAGGCTCAACTGGAAGGAACTGAAAACCGTATCAATGTAGCACGCAAAAATTTCAATGATGCTGCACAGGCTTATAACACCAATATCCGCCGTTTCCCTAAGAATATCTTTGCAGGAATGTTCGGCTTTGATAAGAAAGCATATTTTGAAGCAGAAGAAGGAAGCGAGAAGGCTCCGAAAGTAGAATTCTAAAAAAGATCAGATAAAGCCCTTACATATTAAGAGTTAAAATCACAGTTCTCATTACTATGATTTTAACTCTTAATTTTCTATTATTATTCTCCTTTTCAAGAGAATATTCTAAAGTAAAATAGTTAATGATTAACATTTGCCAGTACCTAGTTGGCTGTACCAAAAAAAAGCAGTACTTTTGCAGCCGTATACAATATAATTCTATAACTCATGAGTAATCAACGATACATGATGCGTGGAGTAAGCGCATCAAAAGAAGATGTGCACAACGCCATCAAGAACATCGACAAAGGAATCTTTCCGAAAGCATTCTGTAAAATTATTCCCGATATATTGGGAGGTGACCCGGAATATTGCAACATTATGCACGCCGATGGCGCCGGAACCAAATCATCTCTTGCTTATATGTACTGGAAAGAAACGGGTGATTTGTCCGTTTGGAAAGGTATCGCACAGGATGCATTGATTATGAATATCGACGACCTGCTTTGTGTAGGTGCCGTAGACAATATTCTTGTCTCTTCTACCATTGGACGTAATAAACTGTTGATTCCCGGAGAAGTAATTTCCGCCATCATCAATGGAACAGATGAATTGCTGGCCGAACTCCGTGAAATGGGGGTAGGTGTATACGCAACCGGTGGTGAAACAGCTGATGTCGGCGACTTGGTTCGTACAATCATCGTTGACTCTACCGTAACTTGTCGCATGAAACGTTCAGACGTTATCGACAATGCCAATATTCGTCCGGGTGACGTGATCGTCGGTCTGGCTTCTTACGGACAAGCTACTTACGAAAAAGAATACAATGGCGGTATGGGCAGCAATGGTTTGACAAGTGCCCGTCACGATGTATTCGGAAAATATCTTGCTGAAAAATATCCGGAAAGCTACGATGCTGCCGTTCCCGAAGAATTAGTTTACTCCGGCAAGTTAAAACTGACAGACAGTGTAGAAGATTCTCCGATTGATGCAGGTAAGTTGGTGCTCTCCCCTACTCGTACATACGCACCGGTAGTGAAGAAATTACTCGATGCACTGCGCCCGGAAATCCACGGAATGGTACACTGTTCCGGTGGTGCACAAACCAAAGTTTTACACTTTGTTGAAAATGTTCGTGTAGTAAAAGATAATCTTTTCCCCGTTCCTCCTTTATTCAAAACTATTCAAGAACAAAGCGGTACGGACTGGGCAGAAATGTACAAGGTATTCAATATGGGACATCGCCTCGAAGTCTACTTGTCACCGGAACATGCAGAAGAAGTAATTGCTATTTCCGAGTCATTCGGTATTCCGGCACAGATTGTAGGACGTGTTGAAGCATGTGAGCAAACAGAATTAATCATTAAGAGCGAATTCGGAGAATTTAGATACTAAAGAATGGCAGATAACAGTACCATATTAGAAAAATTAGACGGACTCGTAGCCCGTTTTGAAGAAATATCTACCCTTATCACAGACCCGGCAGTGATTGCCGATCAGAAACGTTACGTCAAGTTGACTAAAGAATATAAGGAATTAGACGACTTGATGAAAGCAAGGAAAGAATATATCCAATTACTGGGTAATATTGAAGAAGCTAAAAATATCCTTGCTAATGAATCGGACACCGAAATGCGCGAGATGGCAAAAGAAGAAATGGACAATAGTCAAGAGCGCCTTCCGGTATTGGAAGAAGAAATCAAACTGATGCTTGTCCCTGCCGATCCGCAAGACAGCAAGAACGCAATTCTTGAAATCCGTGGTGGTGCAGGAGGTGATGAAGCAGCTATCTTTGCCGGTGACCTCTTTCGTATGTATGCCAAATTCTGTGAAACCAAAGGTTGGAAGATGGAAGTCTCCAATGCAAACGAAGGGACAGCAGGAGGATTCAAAGAAGTTGTTTGTAGCGTCACGGGCGATAATGTATACGGAATCTTAAAATATGAATCGGGAGTACACCGCGTACAGCGTGTTCCTGCTACCGAAACACAAGGACGTGTTCATACTTCTGCCGCATCAGTGGCGGTACTTCCCGAAGCTGAAGAATTCGATGTAGTCATCAACGAAGGAGAAATCAAATGGGATACTTTCCGAAGTGGTGGTGCCGGTGGACAGAATGTAAATAAGGTAGAATCCGGAGTACGTCTGCGTTATATCTGGAAGAACCCGAATACAGGTATTGCCGAAGAAATACTCATTGAATGTACCGAAACACGTGACCAACCGAAAAATAAGGAACGTGCTTTGGCCCGTCTCCGTACGTTTATCTATGACAAGGAACATCAGAAATACATCGATGACATTGCCTCCAAACGTAAAACAATGGTATCGACCGGAGACCGTTCTGCTAAAATCCGCACCTACAACTATCCGCAGGGACGAATCACCGACCATCGCATCAATTACACGATTTATAATCTTGCTGCATTCATGGACGGGGATATTCAAGACTGCATCGACCACCTGATCGTAGCAGAAAACGCGGAACGCTTGAAAGAAAGCGAGCTTTAGAAAAATGAAGAGTTGATCGTTGAGAATGATTTCTTAGAAATAGTCAATAGTAAATTGTATAATAGTAAATAACAAGATGGATAAGCAACAATTATTTGAAAACATAAAGCGCAAAAAATCATTCCTCTGTGTAGGACTTGATACTGACATCAAGAAAATCCCGGAGCATCTGTTGAAAGAAGAAGATCCGATCTTTGCATTCAACAAAGCCATCATCGACGCGACAGCAGATTTGTGCATCGCCTATAAACCCAATCTGGCTTTCTATGAAAGCATGGGCGTAAAAGGATGGATCGCATTTGAAAAGACAGTAAAATACATCAAAGATAACTATCCGGATCAATTCATTATCGCTGACGCAAAGCGTGGTGACATCGGAAATACTTCTGCAATGTACGCCCGCACCTTCTTTGAAGAGCTTAATATCGACTCTGTAACGGTAGCTCCTTATATGGGCGAAGACAGTGTTACTCCGTTCCTTACCTATGAAGGTAAATGGGTGATCCTGTTGGCATTGACTTCCAACAAAGGTTCGCATGACTTCCAACTAACAGAAGATGTAAACGGCGAACGTCTGTTCGAGAAAGTATTACGTAAATCACAAGAATGGGCTAGTGACGACCGCATGATGTATGTGGTAGGTGCCACTCAAGGACGCGCTTTCGAAGATATTCGTAAAATTGTTCCGAACCATTTCCTTCTCGTACCAGGTGTAGGAGCACAAGGCGGCTCGCTCGAAGAAGTTTGTAAATACGGAATGAACAGTACATGCGGAATCATTGTTAATTCCTCACGTGGTATCATCTACGTAGATAAAACAGAGAAGTTTGCAGAAGCTGCCCGCACCGCCGCACAAGAAGTACAGGCGCAAATGGCTGAACAACTCAAAGCAATTCTCTGAAAAGAGAAAAAGGATCTCTAAAGAAAACGAATGCCTTACGAAAGAAAGATAATTAACGACCCCGTATTCGGGTTCATCAATATTCCAAAGGGGTTACTGTACGATATAGTACGGCATCCCCTTTTGCAGCGTCTTACCCGCATCAAGCAGGTAGGATTATCATCTGTTGTATACCCCGGTGCACAACATACCCGCTTCCAACACTCTTTAGGTGCTTTTTACTTGATGAGTGAAGCTATCAGCCAACTGGCTTCTAAAGGTAATTTCATCTTTGACAGTGAAGCGGAAGCTGTACAGGCCGCCATCCTGTTACATGATATAGGACATGGGCCTTTCTCACATGTACTGGAAGATACTATAGTAAAAGGGGTCTCCCACGAAGAGATTTCCCTCATGCTGATGGAACGGATGAACAAAGAGATGAGTGGTCAGCTTAGTCTTGCCATTCAAATCTTCAAAGACGAATATCCAAAACGCTTTCTCCATCAACTTGTAAGCGGTCAGTTGGATATGGACAGACTTGATTATCTTCGCCGTGACAGCTTTTATACAGGCGTGACAGAAGGAAACATCGGTTCCGCCCGAATTATCAAAATGCTTGATGTAGCGGATGACCGACTCGTTATCGAATCCAAAGGGATCTATTCTATTGAGAATTTCCTCACGGCACGTCGCTTGATGTACTGGCAAGTATACCTGCATAAGACATCCGTCGCATACGAAAAGATGCTGATTAGTACTCTATTACGTGCCAAAGAATTAGCTTCCCAAAGAGTGGAACTGTTTGCATCACCCGCATTGCGTTTTTTCCTTTACAATGATATCAATCCTACGGAATTCTATCATAACCCCGACTGTCTGGAGAATTTTATCCAGCTAGACGACAATGATATATGGACAGCCTTGAAAGTGTGGAGCACCCATACAGACAAGGTACTTTCTACTTTAAGCACGGGAATGATAAACCGAAATATCTTTAAAGTAGAAATTTCATCGGAACCGATTAGTGAGGACAGAAAAAAAGAATTAACTTTGCACATCAGCCAGCAATTAGGTATAACCCTTTCCGAAGCGAACTATTTTGTCTCTACCCCCAGCATCGAAAAGAATATGTATGACCCGGCAGATGACAGTATTGACATTATCTACAAAGACGGCACTATCAAAAATATTGCCGAAGCATCGGACATGCTGAACATCTCATTATTGTCCAAAAAGGTAAAGAAATACTATCTCTGCTATCAGAGATTACACAGATAAGTATAAAATATTCATGCAATAACACGGAAATCTGAAAAAAAAATCCGTTATTTGTGAACTAATTAAATTTTAAATTAAAGACATGGAGTTCTCGGCTAAGCAAATTGCAGCATTTATCCAAGGGGAAATCATTGGAGACGAAAACGCTACGGTACACACATTCGCTAAAATTGAAGAGGGAATGCCCGGAGCAATTTCTTTCCTGTCAAATCCCAAATATACACCTTACATCTACGAGACACAATCAAGCATTGTCCTGGTTAACAAGGACTTCACTCCCGAGCACGAAATAAAAGCTACTCTGATAAAAGTAGACAATGCATATGAAAGTCTGGCTAAATTGCTCAATCTTTATGAAATGAGCAAACCTAAGAAACAAGGTATAGATTCATTAGCTTTCGTTGCACCCAGCGCCAAAATTGGTGAGAACGTATACATCGGTGCATTTGCCTATATCGGTGAAAATACCGTGATCGGAGATAATACCCAAATTTATCCACACACTTTTGTTGGAGACGGCGTGAAGATAGGCAACAGTTGCTTGCTTTACTCCAATGTAAATGTTTATCATGATTGCCGCATAGGTAACGAATGTATCCTGCACTCGGGTGCAGTGATTGGAGCTGACGGATTTGGTTTTGCTCCCACTCCGAATGGATACGATAAGATTCCGCAAATCGGAATTGTTATTCTGGAAGATAAAGTAGATATAGGTGCTAATACTTGTGTAGACCGTGCTACAATGGGAGCTACGGTAGTGCATAGTGGTGTCAAATTAGACAATCTGATACAAATAGCACATAATGATGAAATAGGTTCACATACCGTAATGGCTGCACAAGCCGGAATTGCCGGTTCTACCAAAATTGGTGAATGGTGTATGATCGGAGGTCAGGTAGGTATTGCAGGACATTCCAAAATAGGAGACAAAGTTGGTTTAGGTGCACAGTCAGGTGTACCCGGAGACATTAAATCCGGTAGCCAGCTTATCGGAACTCCTCCTATGGAACTGAAGCAATACTTCAAAGCATCCGTCGCACAAAGAAGCTTACCGGATATGCAGAAAGAATTGCGTAATTTGCGCAAAGAAATAGAAGAATTAAAACAACTATTAAATAAGTAAATAAGTAACCAATGCTGAAACAAAAAACGCTGAAAGATAGCTTTTCACTGAGCGGGAAAGGTCTTCACACTGGACTTGATCTCACTGTAACATTTAATCCTGCTCCGGACAATCATGGATATAAAATCCAGCGCATTGACGTAGAAGGACAACCAACTATCGATGCAGTAGCCGACAATGTGACAGAAACCACTCGTGGTACTGTATTGTCGAAGAATGGAGTCAAAGTAAGCACCGTTGAACATGGTATGGCAGCCCTCTACGCATTGGGCATTGATAACTGCCTTATTCAGGTTAACGGACCGGAATTTCCTATTTTAGATGGTAGTGCACAATATTATGTACAAGAAATAGAACGTGTAGGAACAGTAGAACAAAATGCCGTCAAAGACTTTTATATTATCAAGTCTAAAATTGAGTTCCGGGATGAAACGACTGGTTCTTCTATCATCGTACTTCCTGACGAGAATTTCAGTCTGAATGTACTGGTTTCTTACGATTCAACCATTATCCCGAATCAGTTTGCTACACTTGAGGATATGCATAATTTCAAAGACGAAGTGGCCGCCAGCCGTACTTTCGTCTTTGTTCGCGAAATAGAACCGCTGCTCTCCGCTGGATTGATTAAAGGGGGTGACCTGGACAATGCAATCGTAATCTACGAGCGTAAGATGTCACAGGAAAGTTTCGACAAGTTGGCAGATGTGATGAGAGTACCTCACATGGACGCTGAACAATTAGGCTATATCAATCACAAACCGTTGGTTTGGGCAAACGAATGTGCCCGCCACAAATTGTTGGATGTGATCGGTGACCTTGCTTTAATCGGTAAACCGATAAAAGGCCGGATCATTGCTACCCGTCCCGGACATACTATCAATAATAAGTTTGCACGCCAAATGCGGAAAGAAATCCGTTTGCACGAAATACAGGCGCCAAGTTACGACTGTAACCGTGAGCCGGTAATGGATGTAAACCGTATCCGCGAATTATTGCCGCACCGCTATCCTTTCCAACTGGTTGACAAAGTGATTGAGATTGGTGCTAACTACATTGTAGGTATCAAAAATATCACAGCTAACGAACCTTTCTTTCAGGGACATTTCCCACAAGAACCTGTTATGCCGGGAGTACTTCAAGTAGAAGCAATGGCACAAGTCGGTGGTTTACTCGTTTTGAATTCAGTAGACGAACCTGAACGTTATTCTACCTATTTCATGAAAATAGATGGAGTAAAATTTCGCCAGAAAGTAGTGCCGGGAGATACTATTATCTTCCGTGTAGAAATGCTGGCACCTATCCGCCGTGGCATCTCTACTATGAAAGGATATGCATTTGTTGGCGAGAAAGTTGTTTGCGAAGCAGAGTTCATGGCACAAATAGTGAAAAATAAGTAATAATTGATATATTAAAAGCATGATAAGTCCTTTAGCGTATATTCATCCCGAAGCTAAAATTGGGGAAAATGTAGAAATTGCGCCTTTCGTATTTATAGATAAGAACGTAGTTATCGGCGACAACAATAAAATTATGGCTAACGCCAATATTTTATATGGTTCACGTATTGGTAACAGAAACACTATTTTTCCGGGTGCCGTAATCGGAGCCATCCCGCAGGACCTTAAGTTTCGCGGTGAGGAATCGACAGCCGAAATCGGGGATAATAATCTGATTCGTGAAAATGTAACAATCAACCGTGGTACAGCAGCTAAAGGGCGCACGATTGTAGGAAATAACAATTTACTGATGGAGGGTGTACACGTAGCACACGACGCATTGGTTGGTAACGGATGTATCATCGGTAACTCTACCAAAATGGCAGGTGAAATCATCATTGATGATAATGCGATTGTCAGCGCTAATGTATTGATGCACCAATTCTGTCATGTAGGGAGTCATGTAATGATTCAGGGCGGATGCCGCTTCAGTAAAGATATTCCTCCTTACATCATCGCAGGACGCGAACCGATTGCTTTTAGTGGAATCAACATCATCGGCCTGCGTCGTCGTGGTTTTGCCAATGAAGTGATCGAAAGTATTCACAATGCATATCGTATCATTTATCAAAGTGGTTTAAACACGACAGAAGCATTGAAAAAAATAGAAGATGAATTTGAAAAAAGTCCGGAAATTGACTATATTATCGATTTCATCCGTAATTCAGAACGTGGTATCATTAAATAAACAGTTCAAAATAGTCATATTATGATATACAGATTTACTATCATATCTGATGAAGTTGACGATTTTGTCAGAGAAATACAAATTGATCCGGAAGCTACTTTTTATGACTTCCATGAAGCAATACTGAAATCAGTAGGGTACACAAACGACCAGATGACTTCTTTCTTTATCTGCGATGACGATTGGGAAAAAGGAAAAGAAGTAACCTTGGAAGAAATGGACGACAATCCGGAAATAGATAGCTGGGTAATGAAAGACACTACTATCAGTGAACTGGTAGAAGATGAAAAACAGAAACTGCTATATGTATTCGATTACATAACAGAACGTTGTTTCTTCATCGAACTATCCGAAATTATCACCGGAAAAGATATGGATGGCGCCAAATGTACCAAGAAATCAGGAGATGCTCCTAAACAAACGGTAGATTTTGAAGAAATGGCCGCTGCCAGCGGTTCTCTTGATCTGGATGAAAACTTCTATGGAGACCAAGATTTCGACATGGAAGACTTCGATCAGGAAGGATTCGACATAGGCGGCGACGCAAGTACTCCATACGAAGAAGAAAAATTCTAAGTATTAAATACTAGGTATTAGGTATTAATTGCTATGCAGCGCCAGGCAGTTAATACCTAATATTTTTTAGTTCCGCACACATCTTAATACTCAATACTTAATACTTAAAAGCCCAATGCCTACTCTCATCGTTCTTATAGGTCCTACAGGTGTAGGGAAAACGGAATTGAGCCTGCGCTTAGCAGAAACTTTTCAGACAAGTATTGTATCTGCCGATTCAAGACAGCTTTATGCCGAATTAAAAATAGGCACGGCAGCTCCTACTCCCGATCAACTTAAACGTGTCCCTCATCAATTGGTTGGTACACTCCACCTTACAGACTATTACAGCGCCGCCCAATATGAAATAGAAGCGTTGGAAATTCTCGAGAAATTATTTACGCAACACGAGGTCGTGATTCTCACAGGTGGCTCAATGATGTATGTAGATGCTATCTGTAAAGGTATCGACGATATTCCTACCGTTGATGCGGAAACCCGTCAACTCATGCTACAGAAATATGAGGAGGAAGGACTTGAACAACTCTGTGCAGAACTTCGCCTGCTAGATCCGGAATATTATCGGATAGTGGATCTAAAGAATCCCAAACGGGTAATTCATGCATTGGAAATTTGCTATATGACCGGACGCACTTATACCTCTTTTCGCACCCAACAAAAAAAGCAACGCCCTTTCCGCATTCTAAAAATCGGTCTGACTCGCGACCGGGAAGAGTTGTATGACCGTATTAACCGTCGGGTAGATCAGATGATGGAGGAAGGATTACTGGAAGAAGTACGCTCGGTACTTCCCTATCGCCACCTCAATTCGCTCAATACAGTAGGTTATAAAGAACTGTTCAAGTATCTGGATGGAGAATGGGAACTCCCCTTTGCCATAGATAAAATCAAGCAAAACTCCCGCATTTATTCGCGTAAACAGATGACTTGGTTCAAAAGAGATGAAGAAATACAATGGTTCCATCCGGAACAAGAAACGGAGATACTAGCGTACCTCCGTCAATTCTTATCATAATGTATTTTGACCGTATTTGAAAATAGAGAGTATTTTGAAAATCCACTGCTATTCTTCGGATACGGTTGTTTTTATTGTTGAAGTTACTGTATCATTCACAGTACGAATAGGAATCTGACGGACTTGATATTCCTCTTTTACTAAAAGATTCACTTCAATCACTCCATTCTTCCCCTTGTCACCATAAGCCGCCAAAGCATTCTTATCTTTCAATACAGATATACTTCTAATACGATCAGGAGATATATTTGCCAAAGGATCATCACCAAAAGCCTCTTTGCCATCAATAATAATCAAAGGCTTCCCTCCAGTAGCAGAATGAAACGTAACACCCCAATTCTTAGCCCCACTATTCAATGCGTCTAACCTTGTTTTATTAAGACTTCCTACTTCTATCTTTTTCGGTTTAAACTTCTTTTCCGAATATAGCTTTATATCCATCAATCCATCCTTGGCCTTTTCCCCATAAATCTTAATAGCCTTTTCAGCACCTATAACCGAGATACTCTCAATACGTTCCGGATTCAAAGCATTTACCACTTCATAATCCGACTCCTTCCCATTAATAATAACTAAAGGTTTTTCTTCACCTGAAACTTCCCGCACCGAAAGAGCCACCTTCTTTTCTCCAGATGTTAAGACAGAATCTTTCTTTTCTGCACGATACCCTACTACTATCACCTTATTTTTAGCAGTATCAGCCGGTTCCTTAACAACATTTTCTTCACTCTTTTTTTCTACAATTGCTGCCAAATCATTAACTTTGGCAACAGAAATCTCTTCCATTTTTTCAGAGATTTCAGGACGGGCAAAAGCAGTTACTGCAATAGCTGCCAACGGAAGTACATACAAATACTTCAACCGTGCCCACGGATTCGATTTTTCTTTTAACATCATAGTGATACGTTTTTTAAGTTTACTGTGATTAAAGCTGTTGGCCATAGAGTAGAGCCTTGTGCCAACAGCTTTTTTTATTAATAATAGTTGATATTCCTTCGCGTTTACACCCTCATTGATTACAGTCTCATCCGCTTCGTACTCATGAATATTCTGCAACTCCTGTTTCAACAACCATGCACCGGGATTGAACCATTGGAAAAAGATACAAATATCCGCCAATAACAAGTCAATAGAATGGCGGTGATGAATATGAGCCATTTCATGTATGAGAATTTCCCGCCCATTCTCTTCCAGATCTTTTTGACTAATCACAATATACTTCATCCAACTGAACGGAGCTATCTCATGATGGTGTACCACAAGCATAACCCCTTTCTCCAACTTCTCCTGTTTACCGGAATGTATCAACCGGAAAAGACTAATCAATGAATAAATACTCCGACAGGCAAGAAATAGAATACCTGCCAAATAGACCAGCAAAACAATCTGTATCCAGGACGCCACCGTTTCCTGCACTGCACCGGCTTCAACAGGGGTAGCTTCCAACTCTGCCATCAGTAGCAACTGCTCGATGGAAAGCATAGCCTGTTGCACCTCAACCTGATGCCGGGTAGTTACTTCGATACAAGGAATGAGTAATGAAAAGAACAACACTCCCAATAAAGCCATTCGATTGAAACGATGAAAAGTTTCCTTGCTAAGCAATAACCTGAAAAACAGGTAAAACAAAACAAGACAAACTGACGATTTTAATATATAAATGAAGAAAACTCCCATAGCATAGATTTTCGTTAAAAAGATTAGTGTTTCTTATCAGCCTGTTCCACTTCGTGAATGAGTTGTTTCAATTCATCCAGTGAAATATCTTCCTCCTTAACCAAAGAAGAAACAGCATTCAGATAAGAATTATTAAAATACTTGCTAATCACATTCCGCAACGTTCCTTTACGAAAATCCTCTTCACTGACTACGGGATAGTATTGATAAGTATTCCCAAAAGTATAGTGAGCTAAAAAGCCTTTTTCTTCCAGCCCACGCACAATCGTAGATAATGTATTAAAATGCGGCTTGGGCTCTTCATAGAAAACCAACATTTCTTTCACGAACAAGGGGCCTTTTTCCCAGAAAAAGCCCATGATTTCTTCTTCTTTTGCTGTTAATCCTTTCATATCTGCAACTTTGTTTGCTGCAAATAACGAAAAGTTTTAGTTCATAAACTAATTTATCTAGTTAAAGTAAACTAAAAGCTATAGTTAAGAAGAAAATCTTACTATTAAATACCTGTGAAGCAGAATTTATACTAATCCTTTAGCCCCACAGTTTATTCACAATAAAGTTGCCGATATAAAATAAGTCGCCCATAAAAACAATACTGAATACCAGAAAAGTGAAACAAGTACTCCACCGGGCTCCTCCATACTCTTCGCCGCGTTTGATACGGAGCAGGGAACTATGCAAACAATCACCTGCTATGAACAGCACAAACAAACTTGGTATCAAGTCACCCCACGATACCAACCACAGATTATCCCCCTTCCCCAACAGGAATGTCAATGCTACAGCCAATAAGAAGACAGAAGCATATTGCAAGTCTTTTCTTTTTGAATTCATAGTGGTAATGTTTAAAGTCCTTTTCACAAAGATATTGAATCTCACCCAATAATCCTTATCAAATCTATATAAAAATCGGTCAGGCTTTGTTGAATCTAAGTTTATTGTTACTTTTGCAAGTACGAATTAAAACCAAAACCGATTATAAAAGCAGATGAAAAAGATCAGCATCACTTTATTACTCTGCCTTCTCTGTCTGACCGGAATGGCACAAGGACAAAAGGCACTCGATTTAAAAGATATCACCTCCGGACGTTTCCGCCCGGAAAATATCCAGGGAGTAATCCCCATGCCTGATGGCGAACACTACACGCAGATGAACGCCGACGGCACGCAGATCATTAAATACTCTTTCAAAACAGGCGAGAAAGTAGAAGTGATTTTCGATGTAAGCACTACACGCGAATGTGACTTCAAGAACTTCGACAGTTACCAGTTCTCGCCCGACGGTCAGAAATTGCTAATTGCTACTAAAACGACACCTATATATAGGCATTCATACACAGCTGTACATTACATTTACCCTTTGAAACGAAATGATAAGGGCGTTACGACAAACAACATTATTGAACGGCTGTCTGACGGTGGACCTCAACAGGTCCCCGTCTTTTCTCCAGACGGTACAATGATTGCTTTTGTCCGCAACAATAACATATTTCTTGTTAAGCTGCTTTATGGCAACAGTGAAAGCCAGATTACGGAGGATGGCAAACAGAACTCTGTACTCAACGGCATCCCCGACTGGGTGTATGAAGAAGAGTTCGGTTTCGACCGTGCTTTGGAATTCAGCGCTGATAATACACTGATCGCTTTCATCCGCTTCGATGAGTCAGAAGTTCCCTCCTACTCTTTTCCGGTATTTGCCGGACAGGCACCCCGTATTGATGCCTTAAAAGATTATCCGGGTGAATATACCTACAAGTATCCGAAAGCCGGATACCCGAATTCGAAAGTAGAAGTACGCACGTATGACATCAAGTCACACGTCACCCGTACGATGAAACTCCCGCTGGATGCAGATGAATACATTCCACGCATCCGTTTCACAAAGGATGCCAACAAATTGGCTATCATGACATTAAACCGTCATCAAGACCGTTTCGATCTCTACTTTGCCGATCCTCGCTCAACACTTTGCAAACTAATGCTCCGTGATGAATCTCCTTATTACATAAAGGAGAATATTTTCGATAACATCCAGTTCTATCCCGAATATTTCAGCATGCTTAGCGAACGTGACGGTTACAGTCATCTCTATTGGTATAGCATGGGAGGTAACTTGATTAAAAAGGTTACTAACGGTAAGTTCGAAGTGAAAGATTTTCTGGGATATGATGAAGAAGATGGTTCTTTCTATTATACCAGCAACGAAGAGAGTCCTCTGCGCAAGGCTGTCTATAAAATAGATAAGAAAGGCAAAAAGACCAAATTGTCTCAACAGGCAGGAACCAATACGCCTCTCTTCAGCAAATCGATGAAGTATTATATGAACAAGTTCTCCAGCTTGGATACTCCTATGTTGGTTACCTTGAACGATAATTCAGGCAAAACGCTCAAAACGCTTATTACAAATGATGCGTTGAAGCAAACATTGTCCGGATATGCAGTACCACAAAAAGAGTTCTTTACTTTCCAGACTACAGATGGCGTGAAGTTGAACGGCTGGATGATGAAACCGGTTAGTTTCTCCGCATCCAAAAAATATCCGGTACTGATGTATCAATATAGTGGCCCGGGTTCCCAACAGGTATTGGATACTTGGGGAATCAGCTGGGAGACATACATGGCAAGCCTCGGTTATATCGTGGTATGTGTAGATGGTCGTGGCACTGGAGGCCGTGGAGAAGCTTTTGAGAAATGTACCTATTTGAAAATTGGCGTCAAAGAAGCCAAAGACCAGGTGGAAACAGCGCTTTACCTAGGCAAACAAACGTATGTGGACAAAGACCGCATCGGTATCTGGGGTTGGAGTTATGGCGGATACATGACTCTTATGAGCATGAGCGAAGGAACTCCCGTATTCAAAGCCGGAGTAGCAGTAGCCGCACCAACCGACTGGCGTTTCTATGATACGATTTACACCGAACGTTTCATGCGCACTCCCAAAGAAAATGCGGAAGGATATAAGGAATCATCAGCTTTCACCCGTGCCGACAAACTTCATGGAAACTTGTTGCTGGTACATGGTATGGCAGACGACAATGTTCACTTCCAGAACTGTGCAGAATATGCCGAGCAGTTAGTCCAGCTTGGAAAACAATTTGATATGCAAGTGTACACGAACCGTAATCATGGAATATATGGTGGCAACACCCGCCAACACTTGTACACACGGTTGACCAACTTCTTCTTGAACAACTTATAATGACGGATAGAGTACGTAAGCCCGAATGGCTGAAAATTAATATCGGTGCCAACGAACGATACACCGAAACAAAACGAATTGTCGACTCCCACTGCTTGCACACGATATGCAGCAGTGGGCGTTGCCCTAATATGGGGGAATGTTGGGGAAAAGGAACAGCCACCTTCATGATTGGCGGTGACATCTGCACGCGTAGCTGTAAATTTTGCAACACACAGACAGGACGTCCCCATCCGTTAGATGCAAACGAGCCTACCCATGTAGCAGAATCCATCGCACTGATGAAACTGGATCATGCCGTCATCACCTCTGTAGACCGGGATGATTTACCTGATTTGGGAGCAGAACATTGGGCACGTACCATCCGGGAAATAAAACGGTTGAATCCACAGACAACCATTGAAGTACTGATTCCGGATTTTCAAGGCAGAATGGAGTTGGTAGATTTAGTAATTGACGCCCGCCCCGACATCATATCACACAATATGGAAACTGTGCGCCGCATTAGTCCACTAGTCCGCAGTGCAGCAAATTATGATACAAGCTTACAGGTTATCAGACACATTTCCGAAAAGGGAGTCAAATCTAAAAGCGGCATAATGGTCGGACTGGGTGAAACTCCGGAGGAAGTCGAAACATTGATGGACGATCTGTTAGCAACCGGTTGCCAGATTCTTACCATAGGGCAATACCTGCAACCGAGTCATCGGCATTATCCCGTTGCGGCATACATCACTCCGCTGCAATTCGCGAAATATAAAACAGTTGGTTTAGAGAAAGGATTCAACATCGTAGAGAGTGCTCCCCTTGTTCGTTCCTCCTACCATGCAGAGAAACATATTCGTTAGCAAACAAAACACATACACTATTTGTTTTATAGATAGAACCGACAAATAAACATAAATATAGAGATGGATCATAAAGGAATACTTTCTTCCGCATTTAACATGTCGCTGGGTTTTATCCCCGTTATTATTTCCATTTTATTGTGTGAACTTATAACGCAAGACACGGCTATTTACATCGGTACAGGTATAGGTATTATAGGAATATACCTTTCTTATCGACGTAAAGGATTGTTAATTCCTAATTTTATCCTCTATATAGCGACCGGAGTGCTGGCACTATTATCCGTAGCAGCTCTCATTCCTGGTGATTATGTTCCCCCCGGTGCGCTCCCGCTTACTCTGGAAGTCAGTATTCTCATTCCAATGCTAAGTCTTTATATGCATAAGAAAAGGTTTATCAACCACTTCTTAAAACAGATAGGTTCTTGCAACAAACGTTTATATGCTCAGGGAGCAGAAGCCGCCGTTGTATCTGCTCGCATTGCCTTGATTTTCGGAATACTGCATTTTATTATAATCAGCATCACCGTCATTTTCCAAAACCCACTAAGTAAGACAAGTCTGTTTGTACTCTATAAAGTGTTACCTCCTACTGTCTTTCTTATGAGCATCCTGTTCAACCAGATCGCTATCCGTTTCTTCAATCACCTAATGTCTCACACAGAATATGTTCCTATTGTGAATACCAAAGGAGACGTGATCGGGAAAACCCCTGCGATAGAAGCTGTTAATTATAAGAACGCATACATCAATCCGGTGATAAGAATTGCCATATCCACTCATGGAATGCTGTTCCTTTGCGACAGACCGTCAACAGCCATTTTGGACAAAGGAAAAGTGGACATTCCCATGGAATGTTATCTCCGATATGGAGAATCTTTAGAGGCGGGTGCCACCCGTTTGATTAACAATGCTTTCCCGCACGAAAAAGATATCAAGCCAGAGTTCAATATCGTTTATCACTTTGAGAATGAAGTAACCAATCGTCTTATCTACTTATTCATCGTTGATATCAAGGATGATTCCATCCTTTGTACCCCTCGCTTTAAGAACAGTAAGCTATGGAGCTTCAAACAGATAGAGGAAAACTTGGGAAAAGGCTTCTTCAGTAGCTGTTTCGAAGATGAATATGAACACCTAAAAGACGTTATTTATATAAGAGAAAAATACAGGGAATCTTAGACAATTCAGGCACATGTCCCTTCCAGTCCTTCACAGTACGCGTCTGTATATACTCTCCTTCACATGTAATATCGGCAGCAATACAAAGCTTTGTTTGAGGACGACAGTTTAACAAAATATCTTCTATCATCTTATGATTCCGGTAAGGCGTCTCAATGAAAAGTTGTGTCTGATTTTCAGCATACACACGCTGCTCCAATGTTTTCAGTTTCTTGGCACGTTCCCCCGGTTCAATCGGCAGATAACCATGAAACGCAAAGCTCTGCCCGTTAAAGCCCGAAGCCATCACGGAAAGAATAATTGAAGAGGGTCCAACCAAAGGAACTACCTTCAGTTTTTTACGTTGTGCGATGGCAACCACATCCGCTCCCGGATCAGCTACCGCCGGACAACCGGCTTCGGAGATAACTCCCATTGAAGCTCCGCCTACCAAAGGTTGCAGATAACCGGAAATATCTTCAGGTGAAGTATGTTTGTTCAACGGATAAAATGTCAACGCATCAATATCAATCTCCCGGTCCACCTTTTTCAGGAAACGACGGGCAGAACGAACATCTTCGACTATAAAATACCGGATACCGGAAATAATTTCCTTATTATAAGAAGGCAACACCTTTTCAATAGGTGTATCGCCTAAAGTCACGGGCAACAAATAAAGGGCAGTTTCCACTTATTAAATTGAGAATTGAAAATTAAAAATTGAGAAATAAGAAAGAGAAACGATTCAGGAAGCCAGGTAGTTAGATTCACTTAACATTTCGTGGTAATCAGTAAATTCCAGAAGATCTTTCAGCTTCATATCCTTATGCTTTTTCATGTAAGAAGCAATGATTCTTGCTCCCATCCATGTACCTATCAATGCCGGAGCTTGAGCACCCAACATATCAACAGCAGGAGCAGGCTTCATATAATAGCGGATCACCATCGGGTCACGAGCATGCAGATGATCGTTGGTACAGATATAATTCCATATCTCCTTTTCATTATCCTTGCACCAGTCGCTTTCCTCCTTAGAATACCCCATTGCTTCACCAATATCACTATATCCCAATAAGTTTTGCACTACGTAATTGATCTTCCCCGTATGCATCATCAAGTCAATCAAACAAGTACCCTCATGATAGTTCATTCCATAACGGCTCAAAAGATAAAAAGCAAAACAATCCGGCACAATCCGTTCCGGACGCATCGAGCGACATTGATAATCGTAATAGAAACGCTTATAAAGAGGATAATCTTCCCCCATATATTTATCAAGACTGATTCCCAATAAAGAATCCACTAAAATAATAGATTCGTTGAAAGCGGATACTTGCGAATAGATAAACGGCACTTTCGTATCAGGCACTTCCTTTTTCAGTTTCCGAAATCCTTTGCTAAGTCCTTTTTCCACTTCATCCAGATTAGGATATTTTGCTTCTACATCGCTAAGCAAACGAACCAAAGTCGTATCCGAATAGAATTTTTGCAGACGTTGCGAGATGGTATCATCTTTCACTGTACCGATAGACAATACATCCTCAATCAGGATTTTCGTCGGCATACGGTAGTCCATCGTCAACTTCTGCATAGCAGAAAAACTGTTGGAGCGAACATATTCGCTCAACAGCTTATCATATCTCAGAACAGAAATCTCTTCTTCCTTCTGCTCCGTACCCTTTCCTGTGCTTATCCCGCAGGAGGCGAAAAGCATACTCATTAAAATAATAAGAAGAGAGATCCGTAGTTTCATATTTTTTTATCCGTAAATGATGTTACCATTTTCGTCCATATACTCATCGAGTCCTTTCTCGTAAGTAGCCATGGCACGAAGACTCATACCTACACTGGAGAATCCACCGTCATGGAATAAGTTCTGCATAGTTACCTTACGGGTAAGATCGGAGAACATCACGATGCAATAATCGGCACATTCGTCAGCCGTAGCATTTCCGAGAGGAGACATACGGTTGGAGAAATCAAACAGTTTATCCATACCCTTCACGCCCGAACCGGCAGTAGTAAATGTAGGAGACTGCGAGATAGTATTCACACGTACGCTATGTTCGCGTCCGTAGATGTAACCAAAGCTACGTGCAATAGATTCCAGCAATGCCTTTGCATCTGCCATATCATTGTAGCCGTAGAAAGTACGCTGCGCGGCCACGTAGCTCAAAGCAACGATAGAACCGTAATCAGCAATAGCGTTCAATTTCTTGGCCGACTGAATCATTTTATGGAATGAAACAGCTGAAATATCCAATGTCTTATCCAACATTCCATAGTCAAGGTCATCGTAAGTACGTTTTTTGCGCACGTTGGGAGACATACCGATAGAGTGGAGTACAAAATCAATTTGTCCACCCAGTATATCCATGGAGGTCTTGAATACATTTTGCAAATCTTCTACACTGGTGGCATCTGCCGGAATAACCTGGCAATTTAATTTCTGGGCCAAAGCGTCGACTTCTCCCATACGGATAGCCATCGGAGTATTTGATAATGTAATAGTTGCACCTTCTTCTACGGCACGCTCTGCTACTTTCCAGGCAATAGACTGATCGTTCAAAGCACCGAAGATAATACCTCTTTTTCCTTTCAACAAGTTATAACTCATATCTTTTAATAGTTAAATTTTGTGCAAAGATAGGAACTTTCTGCATAAAAACACGAGAAGTGTGCAAATAATAGACAGAAATGACAAAAAATACACGTAATCTATCAATTAGTCCACATCGCCTTAGGCTTTCCCACCTATCTTTGCAATCGATAATTAAGAGGTTTTTTCAAGAAAAACAATAGATGTATAACCCTATAGAAATTAAGTTACTAAATGAACACATTGACAAAAAGACTCTTCTGGATGGCCGTATGCTGTTTACCGTTTATCTCATCGGGATGTAAACAAAGCGAGACTGCTGTAAAAGAAAGCTCAATCAGTGACGCTCTTTACCAGAATTTACCTTTTGAAATGCCGAAAGTACAGCAACCGGTTTTCCCTGCTTACGAAGTAAACATTGAGAAATTCGGAGCCAAAGGAGACGGTCTGTTCCTGAATACCAAAGCTATCAACGATGCTATTAAAGACGTGAATCAACGCGGAGGGGGTAAAGTGATTATCCCGGAAGGTGTCTGGTTGACTGGTCCGATCGAGCTGTTGAGCAATGTAAATCTATATACGGAACAAAATGCGCTCGTACTTTTTACTGGTGATTTTGAAGCATATCCTATCATTGCCACTTCTTTCGAAGGACTCGAGACTCGTCGTTGCCAATCGCCGATTTCAGCACGCAATGCAGAAAATATAGCTATCACCGGACATGGTACATTTGACGGAAACGGTGACTGCTGGCGTCCGGTAAAAAAAGGAAAGCTGACTGCTTCACAATGGAAAAAGCTGGTAAACTCGGGAGGTGTTCTCGACGAGAAACAAGAGATATGGTATCCCACTGCCGGCTCACTGAAAGGTGCAATGGCTTGCAAAGACTTCAATGTCCCCGAAGGTATCAACACAGATGAAGAATGGGCAGAAATCCGTCCGTGGTTGCGTCCGGTGTTGTTAAGCATCGTCAAAAGCAAGAAGGTGCTGTTGGAAGGAGTTACTTTCAAAAACTCACCAAGCTGGTGTCTGCACCCCTTGTCTTGCGAAGATTTCACAGTAAATAATATCATGGTCATCAACCCCTGGTATTCTCAAAACGGTGATGCTATCGACTTGGAATCTTGTAAAAACGCTCTGATTATCAATAGTGTGTTTGATGCGGGAGATGATGCCATCTGTATCAAATCCGGTAAAGACGAAGATGGACGCCGTCGTGGAGAACCTTGCCAGAACGTTATCGTGAAAAACAATACAGTATTGCACGGACATGGTGGATTCGTGGTAGGTAGTGAAATGTCCGGCGGTGTGAAGAATATCTATGTAGAGGACTGCACATTTATGGGTACAGATGTAGGTTTACGTTTCAAGAGTACCCGCGGACGTGGCGGTGTGGTAGAAAACATCTACATTAACAATATCAATATGATTAATATTCCGAATGAACCCTTATTGTTCGACTTGTTCTACGGTGGAAAAGGTGCCGGTGAAGAATCGGAAGAAGATCTGTTGAGCCGTATGAAAACTGCCATTCCTCCGGTGACAGAAGAAACACCTGCTTTCCGCAATATTCATATTTCCAATATTGTTTGCAGAGGTTCGGGACGTGCCATGTTCTTCAACGGACTGCCGGAAATGCCCATCAGCAATATTACCGTTAAAAACGTTGTGATGACGGAAGCTGCGGATGGAGTTGTTATCAGTCAGGTAGACGGAGTTACTTTGGAAAATATTTATGTAGAATCTTCTAAAGGTAACAATATATTAAACGTTAAGAATGCCAAGAATCTGACTATAGACGGAAAGGTATATGAGGAATTAGGTGCAAAAGAGGAGATTTTAAGTCTCAAATAAAAACTCATTGCCATTCTGTGATGCAAAATAGAAACCACAATATCATTATATAGAGTAAAAAGCTCAAATAGCAGACTATAATCTCCTCAAAAGAGACACAGTCTGCTATTTTTTCTGCTATTTTTGCAAGGAGAAATACGACGTATAATTTCAGCCTTAGAAACATGAAGAAGAATCTTTTTATTATTACTTTCTTTTTAGGAGCTTTCAGCCTGTCTGCCCAAACGCAGAAACAGGAGAAAACCATCACAGTTGAAGTACAAAACAACTGGAATCAGCCCAAAGCGGATGCTCCGGTTGTTATCAATCTACATGAGTTGCACGCTGGTTTCAAAGTAAAATCAGCCGTTGTCATGGAAGGAAGGAAGGAAATTCCTTCGCAGTTGGACGATTTGAACCGGGACCGCAAGATGGACGAACTGGTCTTTGTTGCCGATCTTCCTGCCCATGGTAGAAAAACATTTCAGGTTACACTTTCTTCGGAAAAGAGTACAAAGACTTATCCTGAACGAGTTTATGCCGATATGTTTATTGTAGACAACAAGAAAGGTAAACATCAACGGGTACAGGCTATCACCGTTCCCGGCACTAGCAATATATACAGCATGGTACGTCCTCACGGTCCGGTTTTGGAATCGGAACTGGTAGGATACCGTCTTTATTTCAATGAAAAACAGACACCGGATATTTACGGCAAGTTCAACAAAGGACTGGAAATCAAAGAATCGCAGTTCTATCCGACGGATGAGCAGTTAGCTAAAGGATTCGGAGATGACGTACTTCGCGTGTTCGACAGTTGCGGACCGGGTGCATTGAAAGGTTGGGACGGACAAAAGGCAACCCATATTACTCCAGTGGACACTCGTACAGAACGTATCGTCTCTTATGGACCGGTACGTGTAATTGCAGAAATAGAAGTAACCGGATGGAAATATCAGGACCAGGAACTGAATATGATGACACGCTACACGCTTTATGCCGGACATCGCGATCTTCATATCGAAGCATTCTTTGACGAACCGCTCGATAAAGAAATTTTCTGCACAGGTGTGCAAGACATCGTAGGTACTTCCAAATCTTTCTCCGATCATAAAGGACTCGTAGGAAGTTGGGGAACGGACTGGCCGGTAAACGATACCGTAAAATATGCTAAAGAAACTGTAGGGCTGGGCACTTGTATTCCCCAACGTTATGTAAAATCGGAAGAAAAGGATAAAGCCAACTTCCTTTATACAATTACCGCCCCGGGAAATAAATATTTCCAGTATCACACGACTTTCACCTCGATGAAAGAGACATTCGGATATAAAACGCCGGAAGCATGGTTTGCTCATCTCCGCGAATGGAAAGAAGAGCTGGCTCATCCGGTGACAGTGAGAATAAAAGATAACCGCCCCAATAAATAGGGTAGAAACAAATACAACTAAACAAAAATTACGAGGTATCTACCAATTTTTCTATGACTCTGCACAAATATTCCTCCTTGTGCAGAGTCTTTTTATTTACCTTTGCCATCAGATAAAACCAACGAATCATATCTATAAATAATCTATCTATAACATGAAACGATTGACACAGACTTTAGCCTTTTGCTTATTAACGGTTTTCACCGCAGTAGCACAGAAGAACTATGTATCTGAAGTATGGGTTTCCGACCTCGGAAACGGTAAATACAAAAATCCGGTGCTTTATGCCGACTATTCCGATCCGGATGCTTGCCGTGTAGGAGATGATTTCTATATGACTTCATCCAGTTTCAACTGTTTGCCGGGATTGCAAATCCTTCATTCTAAAGATTTAGTCAACTGGACAATCATCGGTGCCGCAGTTCCCAATTCCCTCTCCCCTATCGAAACTCCGGAACGGCCGGAACACGGCAATCGTGTATGGGCTCCGGCTATTCGTCATCACAACGGTGAGTTTTACATCTTTTGGGGAGATCCCGATCAGGGAGCTTTTATGGTGAAAGCCAAAGATCCGAAAGGTCCGTGGAGCGAACCGGTCTTGGTGAAAGCGGGAAAAGGTATCATTGACACTTGCCCGTTCTGGGATGAAGACGGAAAAGTATATATGGTACACGCATACGCAGGAAGTCGTGCCGGACTGAAAAGTGTAATCACTATCTGCGAACTGAATGCAGAAGCAACAAAAGCGATCACTCCTTCCCGTATAATTTTCGACGGTCACGAAGCACATCAGACTTGCGAAGGTCCTAAAATGTACAAGAGAAACGACTATTATTATATCTTCCATCCGGCCGGCGGTGTGCCGACAGGCTGGCAGGTCGTATTACGTTCTAAAAACATCTACGGTCCTTACGAATGGAAAACAGTACTTGCGCAAGGTAACTCTCCTGTCAACGGTCCTCACCAAGGTGCATGGGTAGATACTCCTACCGGAGAAGACTGGTTCCTCCACTTTCAAGATGTCGGTGCTTACGGACGCATTATGCATCTCCAACCGATGAAATGGGTGAACGACTGGCCTATTATCGGTATTGATAAAGACGGTGACGGCTGCGGAGAACCTGTTTTGACTTACAAGAAGCCAAATGTCGGTAAAACATATCCTATCTGCACTCCACAAGAAAGTGACGAATTTGATGGGTATACACTTTCTCCGCAGTGGCAATGGCATGCTAACATTAATGAAAAATGGGCGTATTATGCAGGTGACAAAAGCTATGTCAGATTATACTCTTATCCGGTAGTAGAAGATTATAAGAACCTGTGGGATGTAGCCAACCTCTTATTACAAAAAACTCCTTCTGATAATTTTACCGCAACAATGAAACTGACGTTCAGCCCTAACCAAAAGAATAAAGGCGAACGCACCGGACTTGTCGTTATGGGCAGGGATTATGCCGGACTTGTTCTAGAAAATACAGACAAAGGTTTGGTTCTGTCGCAAGTTGAATGTGACAGAGCAGATAAAGGCAAACCAGAAGAAGTGAAAGCCGCTGTTGATCTTTCGCAAAACACGGTTTATCTGAAAGTGCGTTTCAGTTGTGACGGAAAGAAAATCAAGGGTAGTGAAGGCGGACATGACCTCATTGTGATGTGTAATTTCAGCTATAGCCTCGACGGAAAGAAATATGAATCATTAGGTGTTCCTTTCCAGGCAAGAGAAGGACAATGGATTGGTGCCAAAGTCGGTATGTTCTGTACGCGTCCGGCTATTAAAACGAATGACGGCGGTTGGGCAGACGTTGACTGGTTCCGTATTACGAAGAAGTAATCAAAGTATATATAAGGATGAAAAAAGATTGTCCCACAACTTTCAAGCAGTAGCGGGACAATCTTTTTTATCTTCTTTAAACTTACATACAAGCCCAGCCAAATTTACGAACAAGCTCTGCAAGCAGACTACGGTCTTTTATTGGCAAATTAATGACCACATTCTCGCGCTTCTCTCCAGATAAAACATATCCCTCAGCCGGCAATTTATCTTCCAACAATACACTTTCCTTTAATAACGTTTTCTGGTATTCACCCGATTGAAACACAACATCGTAATACTCATGTTCATTTTCAGGCTGTAGATAGAGTAAACGCAAATCGGCTTTACCTGCTAAGAAGGATTCAAGTCTACGTGTAGAGATACGTATTCCCGTATAGCGATAAACCGTCTCATCATCATATAAAAGACAAAGATACAGTGTATCAAAGGCATCTCTTGCCACAAAAAGCTGAGGCACATCACAGAAATCCAGAATTTTGTCTATCCTTAACACATCTTCCATTCCCATAATCAGACTATTTTAGCTTGTAAAACATTAAAATCCTTTGTTCTCCACCAAGAATAATGTGCTATATCAAATGTTTTCTTTAACACTCCATCTTTTGGTTCCAATATGACTAAAGCAATATTTGCCTTCTTGAACTTAGGAAGCTTTAATCTTTTCTCCGCTTCTTCCCTCTCTGAAAATAGAGAGACTGCCCTTGTCACACATTCATCTATTCCTAATCCTTTAAAGACCTTATCCGGCTGCATTTTTCTTTGCGAAAAGAAATCTTCTGTTGTAACAGGATTACCATTTGCAATTCTATAATAACAGCCTTCGCACCGCTTCGCATCCGTTGGGGGACATTGTTCAGGCAATGCCTCAAACCATTCTGCATTCATTATTCTTTAGTTTTTCGCAAAGTTAAGCCAATCTGGTAGAATAACAAATATATTTCCGGCTTTGTTGTTCATTCGATATTCTCTAAACTATTGCCTCATTCTTCCCAATCTCATTTTTTTAGTATACCTTTGCAGAATAAAAGATTTAAATATAGAATTAACTATAAACATAAGCCTTAATGAAAAAACTAATAATATTCGATTTGGACGGTACATTATTAAATACTATCGCAGACCTCGCCCATAGCACTAATTATGCTTTGAATAAATTAGGATACCCCACACACGATGTAGAAAAGTATAACTTCATGGTAGGAAATGGTATCAACAAACTCTTTGAACGTGCATTACCCGAAGGAGAAAAGACAGAAGAGAATGTGCTCCGGGTAAGAAAAGAGTTTATTCCTTATTATGATATTCACAATGCAGACGATAGTCGTCCTTACCCGGGTATTTCAGCGTTATTGTCTTATCTGCAATCCGCAGGCATTCAGATTGCCGTAGCCTCCAACAAATATCAGGCCGCTACCGAGAAACTGGTTGCCCACTACTTTCCGGAAATTCATTTCACTGCCGTTTTCGGCCAACGGGAAGGAGTAAATGTCAAACCTGATCCAACAATCGTTTTTGATATATTAAAACTTGCCGATGTACGAAAAGGAGATGTTCTTTATGTAGGTGATTCCGGTGTAGACATGCAAACAGCGGCCAATGCCGGTGTAACAGCTTGCGGAGTGACATGGGGATTTCGACCACGTACGGAACTGGAAGAATTTAATCCGGCATATATGACAGATGTGGCCGAAAAAATAAAAAAAATGGTCTTTTAACGATGATATCCTTACAAGAATAATTATGATTCGGCAAGTAAAACTTCAATAGTCTCAATAAGTTCTCTTGCCGGAGCTTTTATCGTACTGATTTCATCCTCCGATATTGAATAAATGCAATTATAATCCCCTTTTTGCCGTAATTGTTCCATACGCGCCAAAAAACTTCCCAAACGTGCACTAATTTTGCCTGTTTTTATAAAATTCAAGTTAGCGTCCAATTTTGACGTGTACCCCAAGGAAAGCCGCCACAAGGCGGTTCCCTCATAAATAACGTCAAAAAAGATACTGATTTTTAATATTTGTTATTACTCCAGTCCGATTGTCAAGGGTAACAAATGTTCATAATCCCTACGTCCTTTAACAATTTCGCTGAAAAATCTCTTGAAATAATCAAGCACAGACACACCCTGCATCTTACAGGTTGAGATGATGGTATGATATACCGCTGAAACGTGTGCCATCCTGTCACTTCCGAAGAATAACGAGTTCTTTCGCTCACCGGCCAAGGGACGGATAAAACGTTCGGCAATGGAATTGTCGATGGAATAAGAGCCGTCATTCAAGTAGGCGAACAGCTGAGTCCAAAAAGTATTCATATAATTTATTGCCTTCTCCATCAACTCTCCGCGGGGCGGATGACCGTCACTGAGCAAGACGTCAAGCTTACTGCGTAACTTTATGATTACTTCTTTGGTCTTTAAGTTATTCCGGCAAAGCTTTATCTGCTCGGGGGACAACTGCCCTTCTTCATACTCGCGTTCCAGCTTGTAAAGCTCACCGATCAATTCCAATATGAATGCCGCATCCTTATCATTACCCTGATCCAACGCATACTTGAACTTCGCACGGGCATGGGCCATGCAACAAAGATGTTCTATATCGACCATATGATCATCCAAATACAGATAGACATTGTAGCCATCTGACTGAAGAGCTTTCACCTGGCTGTCACCCAAGATATGCTTCAAGGCATCACGTCCTCTGGAACCATCCTCGTAGCAATAGATAACCACTTTTGACAGTTTGTTGACCAGACACCAGATGTATTTCTTCTTATAGCAGCCTTTACGCTTTACCCGGCACCAGGTCTCATCACAGTTCACGATGGAATCCTTTTCCAAACAACTATTCTTAAGATAAGCAATCAAAACGCAGAAATGGGTAGAGCCTTTCTCCAACCAATTGGTCAGACTCATACGGCTCAAACGCATTGATTCACCTGATAATCTGTACATTTCACGATAAAGAGGGGTATCCAGAACATATTTGTTGAAAGCAAGATAAGCCAGAAAAGAACCGGAAGCGTGCGTTCCAGGAACCACGTCAATGATTTCAGGCTGCCCACTGAAAGGGAAATAGCCTTCATGAATTTTCCCGTCCGAAGTCTTATAGCGGATAACCTCGTAATCATGCTCGACAAGCTTGCTTACCTGTTCATAGGCATATTTACGGAAACGTTTGATGATTTTTGAACCTGCCGGCAGTTGGCGGATATCACTATTATGACAAACCGTATTGTCAGCGCTCATAGTGCGATAAGAAAGTCCTTGACGATAAAGACGGGCTTCTTTTGATTTTGATTCAAAATCCTCTTCCTGCGCATGAGCCTCACCAGATTGTGGCAAGCAGGAGCCGAGGGATTGGGGAGTGCCGTCGAAATCATCCTTGTCACGTGTATGGTCCTCTTCGACCTCACGCTTCTTTTTATGGATTCCTTTTTGGCTCTTACCATCATAAAGATTCTTATTACGGACTTTAAGCCGCTCTTCCAAAGCTGATATTTTAGACAACAGATTGATGTTCATCTGTTTATAATCGTCCAGCTGTTTTTCAGCTGCAATGGCCGATCTCTGCAAAGACAACAGTTCATCAACCTTGGACAACAGTTCATCAATGCGAGCCTCGTCCCGTTGGATCCGTTCAGCGTCACGCTCACGGGCAGCCATCAGCGCTATTATCATTTTTGATTTTTCGTCAGGGGTCATATCTGAATATGGGTCTTCAAAAGGTGCAGGAGTCTCCTCCCGTTCCTTCAATTTCCTTGCGGAAGAAAGCTGTTTCATTCTTTCCAAATCATTCATATTCAGCATCTTTGTTGCTTCAAAGATACAAAAAAACAATGAAATAAAAGAATTTTTTACTACTTTTTAATTGATAATTATTTGATTATTAAACGTTTAACAACAGGGGATTCCAACAAGAGGATGACATCCTGCCAATTGATTGAATAAATACTTTCAGCACCATTACAGGTTACATGCATAAACTGGTAGCCGGGTCTGAAACGTTTCTCAAACATACTGTAAGACCGTCGGTCATAGCTGAACAAACGAACCAGACGTAAATCTTTAGACATCACGATAAAGACATCACCATCCTCAGGCTCACGGTTCAACTGTTGATGGATGATGGATAAGACCTTATCATATTTACAGCGCATATCATGAAAATCACGAACTAAGAAAAAACGATTTAGTCCTGTAATATTCAACATAAGCCCTCCAGTTTCTCCACTAAGCTTTTCAAACCTTCGTAGCTTAAATTTTTCTGACTGAGATGAACACCATTGCTCATGCGGATATCCACCAGGATTCGAAGTTCGGTATGACAAGAAAGCCGAGGATCCGATTCTGGCTTTACTTCCCGGATTGAGGAAGGACTTTCCGGCACTTCTGCTTCCGTTGAGGGAGAACCCAAAACCTGAACAGGAATTATCTTCTTTCGGGTATCCTTGTACCATTTGGAAAATAGGTTATAAGGAACTTGGTTGGACATACAAAATTTCTCAATAGAAACACCAGCAGGGATACCTTCCAATTTATAGCGCAAAAATAGACGCTCAAAATCATTGTAACTATACATAAACTTGGATTTTGATTTAACGAAAGCAAAGATCTGGATTTTATATCGGTTATACTATACGGCATTTTTGGACGCTAACAAAATTCAAGCCAAAGCAAGCTATCAACCCATCATGGGTTTTACATGATAATCCATTTTGTATTAATAAAGCCTGAACAGCATGAAAACAGGCATAATAATATCTATTGGAAGCAATATCCCAATACTTCAGATCAAACATCTCATCTGCTTGTTTCAAAAATACTTTAGCTTTCTCCAACTGTAATATCACCAAAGAATTACGTTCTTCATCTGTCAATTTCATACTAATTCAATTCCTTCCTGCTCTACATTTTTATAAAATGGTGTAATACAACTTGCAGCCCATTCTTTCATCGTATACATAATCGGATTAATTCGCGCTCCCAAGTCCCATCCCAACATAGTTAAGGGAAAGCTTACCTTATCATAATCTTCAGGCTCCAATTTTTCTTTATCTAAGATAATCAAAATATCCCAATCAGAATCAATCCGTGCATCCCCACGAGCTTGAGAACCAAACAACAAAGCCTTGCCACCTTTTGGTAAATGCTCTGTCAATGCCTGCTTAATAGACTCTAATATTTTATTTGTATGACTTTTCATATTCGTCTCCCCTTACTCTTCTACAAATATACAATAAATATCAATACAACAATATGACTTACAAAAAAATCGCTCTTGCTAATTATTCATACTTGGTTCTTATCCATGACTAATATGAATAAAGAATAAAGTCTAATATTACATATTTTCCGTACAAATTTCAATATCACTTTCCTTACAATGCATTTTCTTTGCAACAGGTAAAGAAAGGCTCACCTTTGTGTGCCTCAATCTAAGAACAATAGTAATCTAATTTATTATAAAATGAAAAAGCATCTTATACTATTTTTTGCAGGAGTAATATTGAGTTACGGGAATATAAAAGCACAAACAGCTCCCGATAAAAAAGAAATTCTCAAAGTAACCCTTCAGGTGAACGACTATTTCATGAAAAAATATGCCGACTATCGCACTCCTTCCTTTGTGAAAAAAGTAGTTCGCCCCAGTAATATCTGGACACGAAGCGTATATTACGAAGGCTTAATGGCACTCTACTCCATCTATCCCGCAGACGAATATTATCTCTATGCCAAAGAATGGGCGGATTACCACCAATGGGGCTTCCACCGTGGGACAACCACCCGTAATGCAGATAATTACTGCGCCAGCCAAATCTATCTCGATTTATACAACATTTGCCCCGATCCTGAAAAAATACGGAAAACGAAAGCCAATATGGATATGCTGGTCAATACTCCACAAATAAACGACTGGTGGTGGATAGATGCTATCCAGATGGGGATGCCTATATTTGCCAAAATGGGGAAACTTACAGGCGAACAGAAGTACTTCGACAAAATGTGGGATATGTACGAATATACCCGTAATAAACACGGAGAGAACGGAAAGTTCAATGTCAAAGAAGGTTTGTGGTGGAGAGACCATAATTTCGATCCTCCATACAAAGAGCCTAATGGCGAAAACTGTTATTGGAGCCGTGGTAACGGATGGGTATACGCAGCTTTGGTGCGGGTAATGAACGAAATTCCATCTGATGAAAAACATCGCCAAGATTACATCAATGATTTTATGGCTATGAGCAAAGCACTGAAACAATGCCAGCGTGAAGATGGCTTTTGGAATGTCAGCCTCCACGATCCGTCAAACTTCGGAGGCAAAGAGACTTCCGGCACAGCTCTTTTCGTATATGGTATGGCTTGGGGCGTACGCAACGGTCTATTGGATAAAAAGACCTATCTGCCTGTAATCATAAAAGCATGGAATGCTATGGTGAAGGATGCAGTTCACCCGAATGGTTTTCTTGGTTATGTACAGGGAACCGGCAAAGAACCGAAAGACAGTCAACCTGTCACATACGACAAAGTTCCTGATTTTGAGGATTTCGGAACAGGATGTTTCCTTCTTGCCGGAAGTGAAATCTATAAATTAAACCTCAATATGTAACTGATAAACATACTTATCTTGAATCCGGTCTATCCTGCACAAACCGGATTCAAGGTAAGTATATACTACGTTTTACTTCTCTCCCCTTTCTGGTAAGCCGAAGGAGATACTCCAAACTGCGCTTTAAAACATTTACTGAAATAAAGAGGATCGTTAATACCCACTTTATAAGAAACTTCCGCAACAGTCAGATCCCTTTCGGTCAAAAACAGTTCGGCAGCCTTCTTCATTCGTACGACACGCAAATACTCATTCGGTGAGTATCCTGTCACTCCGCGTAATTTCTTATAAAACACAGTTCGTCCCATCCCCATCATCTGCGCAAATTCATCAATAGAAATGTTGTATTGAGAATAAATCTTTTCCACCACAGCCACCAACTGATCTGCAAACTCCTTATCCCGGTCCGTGTTACATAAAGCAGGACGCACTACCCCCGGTTCACTGGAAAACTTCTTCCGTAACTTTTCGCATTGCTCTATCAGCCGGAACACCTGCGCAAGCAAAAGCTTAAAACTAAATGGCTTTGCAACATAAACATCCGCTCCCGCTTCAAGTCCTTCCAGGTGCTTATCCGGTGAAGTCAAGGCAGTCAGCAGAATAATAGGAATATGACTTGTCGCAAATTCAGTTTTCAGTTTCTTTGTCACTTCGAAACCGGTCATCCCAGGCATCAATACATCGCAGATAATCAAGTCTGCGTCATAGTTGCATGCCTTTTCAAATCCGGATATTCCATCCGCAGCCACTTCTACTTCAAAATAAGCACTAAGCTCCTCCTGCAGGAACCCACGAATATCATTATCGTCTTCGATGACTAATATTTTATGTTTTCTTGATGTGGTGACTGTCTTTTCATGTTCCTGACATTCCTCTGAAAGCTCCTGCAAATGGTGAGTCTGCATATTCGCTTCTTCCAACAGGAGATTACCGGGAACCAGGAAGTCTTTTTCCGAATAAACAGTTTTATCAGTCGGAATACATACCGTAAATACGGAACCTCCCCCTTCATTATCTTTATATTCAATCGTTCCCTTATGCACCTGCACCAATTCATGGCTCAAATGCAACCCTACTCCAATGCTATCTCCGGAGAAACTACTTTGCATGAAACGTTTAAACAATTCTCCCTGCTTTTCTTTAGGAATACCTACTCCGGTATCCGCTACCTGAATGTATAAACACTTCTTCACCTCATCCACATTCACAGAAAACAGAATTGTCCCACCCGAAGGAGTATACTTAAAAGCATTTGAAAGTAAGTTATACACCACCTTATCCAAATTACCTTTATCAATAAACATTTTATAGGATGGCACAGACGGCAAAAAGCGGAAATCCATATTCTTCTGTTCTGCTACGTCACTGAAACTTAAATATATTTCGTACAGGAAAGCAACTACATCAGTTTCCTGCAGAGAAAGAGCCAACTTGTTGTTCTGCATTTTTCTGAACTCCAGCAACTGATTAATCAGCCTCAACATACGTTGTGTACTTTTATCCATGACTTTCAACGGATGCAATAAGGCTTGTGGAATATCATCCATCCGGTACATTTTCTCCAATGCTCCTTGGATCAATGTAAGCGGAGTACGGAATTCATGAGAGATATTTGTGAAAAATACCAGTTTATACTCTGTCAGTTGTTTTTCAACATTGATGCGGTTGCGCAACCTATTGAAATTAAAAATGATACGATATGTAAAGTACAAAGCTATTAACATCAGGATGAAATATCCAAGCATAGCCCAATTTGTTTTCCAAAACGGAGGCACGATAACAATCTTCAAAGTTGTTTCGGTATCATTCCAAATACCGGCACCATCACAATATTTCACATGGAAAATGTAACTGCCCGGCTCCAGATATTTATAAGTGGCAAAACTTAACGAAGACGGAACATTCCATCCCTTGTCATAGTTTTCCAGCCAATACATATACTTGATTTGACCATTATCCGAATAATCGAGAGTAGAAAAATCAAGCATAAAAGAATTCTGGAAATATTTCAATGTAATCTTATCCGAATAGGCTAAAGATTCTTGCAAAGGAGAACCCGGCATATTAGGCTTCACCTGAATTCCATTAACGGACAATCCTGTGATAACAATAGGAGAAAGCAATCTCTCTGTTGGAATCTTCTTCGGGTCAATAATCGTCAATCCGTAGTTTGTTCCAAAAATCAGTTTACCGTCTGCACCCATACACGCACTGTTCTCGCTATATACATTTCCTAATGTATAAGATGAGAAGAAATAATTCTCGAAAGAATGGCTGTTGGGATTGAATCTTGAAATTCCATATTCCGTAGCAATCCATAATTGTCCCGAATAATCTTCTAAAATAGATTGCACCATATTATTAACCAGTCCTTCCGCTATTCCATAATGTGTATATTTCAAAGACTGACAGTCGTCTGACAGTTCGCATAGATTCAGCCCGGCACCCGAAGTACCTACCCACATGCGCCCTTTACTATCACGAAACAGGCAACGAATCTCATTGCTGCAAAAATTGCCATCGGTGTAGCTGAACAAATGATAGTTATCTTCATTAGCGATCAATGAGTCAGGGTGGAAAATACAGATACCTTCACTTGTGCCCATCCATATCATCCCTTTCTCATCTTCTGCCATTACTCTGACTATCCGTAAGCCATACTTCTTTCCTTGAAAGAAACGACGGAACTTGTATTGTCCTTTTTCCGTTGATTCTGCCAGATCCAGTCCTCCTCCAAATGTTCCCACCCACATACGATCTTTCTTATCACGAAGAATGGAATAAATATTAGAATGAGATAAGGCAAAAGGATTAGACGGATCCGTTTTATACCATGTATCTCCTATTTTTAGTCCGTCTCCCCGGGTTCCTATCCATATATTCTCCTGACTATCTTCTGAAATCGCATAAATATTATAGGGCAAATAATGATTATCTATCTTAGTTTTCAGATGAGAATCATAATTATACAATCCACCTCTTCGCGTTCCTACCCATATATCTCCATTCGACATTTTAGTCAGTAACCGGATTGTATTCGAACGGTCAAAAACATCCGGTGATTCCGGATAGACATGTGTAATGCCTTTATTTGAAATGGAAATATGAGACAAACCGGAATATTCGGAGCTTACCCATATCCCTCCTGTTCTGTCTTTCATCAAACATAACAAAAAATCTGACCCTATAGGTCCTGCATTCTTCCCTTCGGAAACAAAGTGTTCCAACCGATCTTCCTGAATATCGTAGGTGAAAAGTCCGTTTCCATAAGTTGAAATCCACACAATCCCCCGGTCATCACGCACCACATGATAGCGTTCATAATCTATATATTTCATCTTCTCTTCAGGGATCAGTTGAAAATCTTTTATTTCTCCGCTCTTCGAGTTTATATAATAAATTCGTCCTGTGTTATTGTAAGCCCAACAATCTCCGTAATTGTCATGAATCACTTTTCCATTATTTATTTTCAGTTCCCGGCAAGGAGTTATTTGAAAGTTCTGAAAATCAAATTCATATACCCCTTCGCTGGAAGTAAATATAACCCATTTATCTTTTATCAATGAATGTGTACTGACAGATGTATTACCGGCAATAGCAGACAGCGACGCTAAACAGTCTATTTTTTTCGATCCATTTACACAACGATACACATCTCCACTCTTTGTCAGAAAATACATATCCTCTCCATGAGGGAAAGAAGAAGAAAAATTCAATTTCCTATCGATAAATTCAACTTTCCCTTTATAAACAGACGCAAGTCCCTGCATGGTACCAATCCAGATCCTGCCACTAGAATCTTCATTTATAAATTTAATCCGGTCATCGGGCAAGTTTCCAAATTCCGTTCTAAACTTCACAGAGGTCATAGTCCGATCGTCCTCACAAACAATTTGACGCACACCATTCCTTCTATGCCAAAGCCACACATCTCCATTAGAGGACATAAATATTTCTGAATAGTTCTCTCCATCACTTCCGGTACCGGTAAAATCTACAAAACAAGCTTTCTGTAGATCATAACAGCTGAATAATTCCGGCACAGTCTTTATCCACAAAAAACCATTCTTATCCTCTGCCACATGTTTTATTCTGTTATCTGCTAAAGAAACCTGATCGTGTTTTCCGCTTTCCAACTGATAAGTAAGAAAAGTATTTCCATCATAACGGGTCAATCCGTCTAAAGTACCCAACCATAAGAATCCTTTACTGTCCTGAAACATGCATCGTACAGAATTACTAGGTAGCCCATCACTGGTTCTCATTTGTTTGGAACTAAGTTCAATATCAGCATACAAATCCGATAAAGAAAAACTTAACAAAACGAAGAGGCATAATAATTTATATTTCATATAGTGGTTGGGGTTATTTTGATTGCTGGTTACAAAGATACATCTTTTCATAGTTTTTTTAAGATTTATACAAGCAAAACTAACCAAAAGGAAGAATAAATACAAAAAACTTAGCAGTCTATTTCGAAACAAGGATTATTATCCATATTTATGTCATTTTTTCCATATACTGACCAATGATTTGCATTGGTTCATAATCGGTACGGTTTTGAACAATTCAATGCTTTTCTCTATAACATGGTCAATTCTTCCATCTCCTTCACTTTTCTCTGTTTCTTCGATAAATAAGGAGTTTGAGGTGGAATGTCTTTATTCTAAAAAGGTTGTCATCTAAAAAAATAAGAACAAGTGAAGCAAATTCTGTATTTCAAGATAAATCCTTATATTTGTATCAAATTCGTCTGATATAAAAGTTGAATATGATAAAAACAATGAATAAGCCACTTACATACGATGATATACCTAAAATGTATCTGTTTTGCAACCACACCAAATGTCCGCGCCGCAACAAATGCCTCCGTTTTCAGGCTGCGATGATTGTGCCCCAAAGTGTTCCTCACTACGAAGCGATCAACATCAACCATGTAGCGGGGAATGAAAAGGAATGTTCCTATTTCAGCGCATACACTCTCACGACCTTTGCACTTGGCATCAGCCATATATTAGACGACGTTCCGCACAAAAAAGCTATGGCCATACAAAACAGCCTTAAATCTTTAATGGGGAAAAGCATGTACTACCGTATTCGCAACAAACAACGTCGACTTCATCCATCGGAACAGAAACAAATCGCAGACGTTTTCCTGGAACACGGCATCAAGACAAAGATTAACTTCGACGAATACATTGAAGATTATGACTGGTAAGCCACAGATTGTGACGGAAAAGATACTTGCGAAAATATTTCATAGGAATTGAATAAAAGTTTCATAACGATAAAAAAAAAGTTCCATAGAAATGAAAAAAAAGTTTCATCGTGATGGAAATAAAGTTTCACGACGATGAAACCTGTGAAACTTTTAGCACAAATAAAGATTAACAGGCAAGCGAAGACCTAAAGGTTACACATGCGTCATATTCCCCTTATAATAAGAAGCCTCCGCAGACGCCCGTCCAAATGTTCAAGCATAAATATTAAAAAAAATCGGATACCATATTTAGGCTTCTGATGCATTTTCGCAATCCGCTCTGGACGCCAGCTTCTCCAGTGCCACCAATTCCCATCCCTTGAACACCAGCGTAATCAATCCAAGCCGGGTATTCCCTTTCGTGCGGGCCACCTTCCCATCATCGGCATAGCAGCGCAACTGTTCTGCCGCATCACGTTTCAGCAAGGCGATGTCGGCATCGGAGGTGTCACGCCGGGCATACTTCACCTCCACGATATAGCTGTAGACTATGTCCGGCTGGCGCACCAGATCGGGCATCATGTAGAAATCCGCATAACCTTTGGAAGATTCGTATTCGGGAAGAAGGATGTAGCCCTGCGTCAACCCTAAGTAAGCCAGCAGGAATCCCTTGACGTGCGCCTCGCCGTCGATAAATTCACGGATGGCATTTTGCCGATGAATCAATACCATATCTGCTTAACATCTTTATACAAGAAAATTCGTTCATC
Organism: Bacteroides celer; assembly: GCF_002632415.2. Classification (NCBI taxonomy): domain Bacteria; kingdom Pseudomonadati; phylum Bacteroidota; class Bacteroidia; order Bacteroidales; family Bacteroidaceae; genus Bacteroides; species Bacteroides celer. The sequence goes on from NZ_CP178209.1 coordinate 4,604,307, forward strand.
CGTCCCCCTAGTAAGATCTCTCAATAAAAGTAAAGCATTTTGTGGTACATGGTGAAAGGTTAGACTAAAATCGTCAGCTATTTGTTTGCCCAACGACACCCAATCCATATCCCAATAAAAAAGCTCGTAAGTATCTCCAATACGAACATTATTGTCATCATTACGTGTCATATAGCCTATTCTTCCAACAGATTCCGGTTTGCCCAAATCCAATCCTACCCAACCATCTCTTAAAGTTTTAGATGCGAAAAATGTCAACGGATCTAAATCAAAAGCAGCAGAACGGCTATAATGAGGATTCTTACTTCGTTCTTCAGAACCAATAATTGTTCCTGTCAGTTTTTTATTCTCTTTATCCAAGAACATCAATTCTGCAATATTACAGCGGTAGGGCTTTGGACAGATATAACGCCAATAACGATACTTTGTAGTATCGCTCACATTTATACTACCCGATACGCTATACTCTTTGAATGTATGTACTGTGACAGCATCACTGAAATCCTCCTTGTGTGCTGCTTGAAACATGCTGTATTTTAAACGGAGTGCTGTGGTGAACGCTTTGCGCGTTAAAGGATATTTCCGTTTTAGACTAATACTTCTTTTCGATGTGTTATCGGGATTCAAGAACTCCAGTTCACCTTTTTCATTCAACAAAGCAGGATAATTGAATGGACGAACCCTTCCATTTATATAATATACCGGCAGATAGACAGCTCCCTTCTCTATTTTATCAAAGACGATCTGCTTACTATCTTTTATTTCCGAAAAACAAATAGGAATCCATTTCGCATTGTCGAATACAGCCAGATACGCATATCTTTCTTTGCGTTCTCTTTTCCCGGAAAGTATAGGAAAAATAGGATCAATGGTTGTTGCATATTCATCCGTAACGTCTTTTATAAACACATTGCGCAACGTTGACGGGACACTACCAGCTTCTTTATTCAGCCGGACTAAGGCCGAATTGGGAGAATATGTTCTTCGATATACTTTTCCCTTACACTCCCCCGGTCGTAAGGCAGCTAAAAAAGGTTCATGTCCTCCTTCACATACCATTCGGCGATCGTGATCTATCAAAATACTAAGCCACGAATGTGCATGTGCTTTTGTAGGCCACTGCAAAACGAAATCATACGAAACCGCAAACCCCTTACTGCGCATGATAGCTAAAGCTGTGTTTGTCCTTGTCTCACAAGAATTGGAAGGAATATTGCACCAAAACGGAACCTTATATAACGCATGCCACTTCAGAGGCTTTTTCAAATCGACAATAACGGTATCACGTAGTTTAATATTAATAGCTTCTGCCGCATGATAGGGTGTTTTATTCCAAATGTCATTATAAGAAACATACATTGTGCCAGCTTATATCGTCTTTCAGCTTCTTCCCAACATTCCATTTGATAGTAATTATCCGCCAATTGCATTTGCAGGTCATACGTATTGATATAAGATTCGCAATGCAAGAATATGTTGACGCTTTGTTTGTACAATTCCACATTTTTCAATTCTGATGCATAATTGTACAAGAAATAGGGATTGCCATTCCACTCATCATATAGCTTGGTAAATACAGATAATTCATTATCCAGCAAACCATTGTTCTTTTCTGCAACCAACGAAATTCGTTTCCATGTACGCTCGAAAATGATATTCTTAATCAAAAAGAAACAGAGTATAAAAAGAATAATCAATAAAAATGGCTTGTTGAAACGTATTGTTCGTAGAGCAACCTCCCGTTGATTAAGTGAAGCGAGGCAGTAGATAATCATGAACCAAACAAAAGCATATTTGAATGGATAAGAAAAACAGGAAAATATAGCAATAGAAACAAGTGTCAGTATGGCTGGAGTGTCAAATGCCACATTACTTCGAAAAACAGCAATCAACGACAATAAGAATAAAGCGATTCCTATGAGTCCTTGTTCAATCAGCAGCAACAGATACTCATTAAATGGATGATCCGTGTTTCCTGCCAATATTCTATCGCTTTCATCAGCATGGGAGGAAGACAAATATTTGGCTTGTTCCGGCATGTAATCCGCCTTAAAAGAGCCGAGTCCGTTTCCCTGAATTATATGTTCCTTACACAATCCGGCAGATACTTTCCAAATCAGAACACGACCGGAAGCGGAAGCTGGTTTTAGATAAATCAGTCCAATGAATAAACCTATTAGAAACAAAGCGCCTCCGCTGATAAAAAAGATGCGCCTTCTATGAATTAACTTCCGATAGCAGAGAGCGTAAAAAAGGAGTGTTACTACGCATAAAGTAAGTATACCTGTTCTCGAACCGGATAAGATAACGACTATAATGAGGAGAAGACACGCCATAAGCTTGAACGTTCTTCTTTTTCCGTTAGAAGTCTGGCACAAAAGAAAAGGATAACAGAGAACGATGCTTGCAGCAAATCCGGCGGGATTATCAAAAGAACCGGTAACTGGAAAATAAGATTGAGTTTCTATATACCCTGTGGATTGCAACAAGCCATACAAGGCCGACAAAACTCCAACGACAACTAAAATGCTATTAAATGTTTCTGTAGGATTTTTTCTATTACGCATCAACACAAAAAGAATCCATCCAGATACGATGTATACACTGTGTATATATTGCGATGTAAAGAGACTGCAAACGAAAACATATCCCATAAAAACAGTAAAAGACAGAAATAGAAAATCAACAGACAGTCTAATTTTTCGCTTCCAGTTCCCTATGCAAATACCTCCCCATAATATGATGCCGACAACGAAACTTATATTTTTAGGCATAAAATACCTATCCATAAACCAATCAGCCGATAAGTATAAGGTGGTGATAAGTAAAAAAGAAAACGTAAAAACATTATCACTGAATAATTGCCTTAACTTGCAGAATATAAAAGAGGGAGTCTGTATTTGCATTGATAATAATTAATTCTTCTTTCGCTCCTAATCCTTTTCCTTTCGGATTGAAAGAGAAATGAAGCGAGCACGATTCGTCAGGATTTAATTCATACTTCTCCACCGATGCTTGTGTACATCCACATCCAGTTTCGATCTCTCCTATCTCCAATCTGGCATTGCCTACATTGGTGATTGTAATGCTATCACGACAAATTATATCAGAACTAATTATTCCGAAATCGTGTGTATGAGGTTGTGTCAAAACGCTGACACAGCCTTTTTTTATGCGCAAAGCCCAGACTTTCTCAAGCCCGGGCTTTGTTATTACCCAAAGTTTTCGTATCTTTAGGTATAAAGTTTTTCGTTATGGCAAAGTTACATTTTCGTCCTTACATTCCCAACCAAACCGTTCTTTTTCCACAAAGAATTGATGAAAACATAGCTGCGACCGACCCGGTCCGCATCGTGAATGCTGTTATTGACAATCTCAATCTTGAGAGTTTCAAGAAGCTTTATAAGGAAACGGGCCGTTGTCCTTATCATCCTAAAATGATGCTTAAGGTGATAATCTACGCCTACATGAATAATATCTATTCTTGCCGTAAAATAGAGAAGCACCTCCTTCGTGACATTCATTATATTTGGCTTGCCGGTAATGAGCATCCGGATTTTATCACGATCAACCGTTTTCGTAACCGTGTAAAGGAGGAAATAAATAATGTATTTACCCAGTTGGTTCTTGTCCTTGCCGATAAAGGTTTCATCAGCCTTGATGTGGAGTATATCGACGGCACCAAGATTGAATCCAAAGCCAACAAATATACTTTTGTCTGGCGCAAGACAGTCGAACGGAACCGTACGAGACTAATGGATAAAATCCGTATTCTCTTGGAACAGGTGGATGAAGCCATTGCACAGGAGAACTCTATAAAAGACACATCCGTGGAGTTTACTCCCTGCAGGCTCTCTGACATAGTGGATGAACTTAAAGAAGCCCTGGAACGCCAGCCTGCAACAAAGGATAAGGAAGAAAAGAAAGCCCTGCGCAAAAAGAAGAAGCAGGGCATGGAACTTGAAGGGTATCGTGACAAGCTGATAGAATACGACAATCACCTTGATACCCTTGGAGAACGTAACTCCTATTCCAAGACCGATCCTGGTGCCACATTCATGCGCATGAAAGAAGATGCCATGAAGAACGGGCAGACCAAACCCGGATATAATCTGCAAATAGGTACTGAAAACCAATTCATCACAGACTTCCGTCTGTTTCCCAACCCTACCGATACACTGACCCTCATACCTTTTTTCCACTCTTTCCAGTACCGCTATAACCGTTTACCGAATATCTGTGTGGCAGACTCCGGTTACGGTTCGGAAGAAAATTACCGGTTCATGCAGGAGAATGGGATAGAAGCCTTCATCAAGTACAATTACTTCCATAAAGAACAGCGTCCTCGTTATACTCCCAACCCGTTCCATGCCGAAAGTCTCCATTACAATGCCCAAGAGGATTATTACGTTTGTCCTATGGGACAGCACATGAACCGTATAGGAACCAAACGTGACAAGACAGCGAGCGGATACATCATCGAAAGTGCCCGGTATAAAGCAAAAAGATGCGAAGGTTGCCCTTTGCGTGGCAGTTGTTTTAAAGCTCGGGGGAACCGTATTATAGAAGTCAACCACCGATTAAATCAATACAAACGGCAGGCACGGGAAAGGTTGCTCTCAGAAGAAGGTATCAAGCATAGAGGCAGGAGGTGTATAGAACCAGAGGCTGTGTTTGGACAAATGAAATACAACATGGCATACAGAAGATTCCGGCATGTGGGAGAAGACAAGGTTACAATGGACTTTGCTTTCTTTGCTATAGCCTTTAATATCAAAAAAATGTGTGCTAAACTGATAAAAGAAGGAAAGGGGCTCATTACAGTTGCCAAATATATGTTTATGGGACTATTTATAACCCGATATAATTGGAATATAGCAACTTGTTGCCAAATGCATGAGGAAAAAGCAGCATAGCCAAAAGAAAATATAGCAGAACTGTAAAATATAAAAGAGGTTGTGCCAACGTTTTGACACAACCTCTTTTTGATTGCAAGAAACGCAAATCAGCAGAATAACAATAAGACCAAAGATTTTACTCATTTTTCATTGTCGCTGATGGTGAATTACTTGGAATAGTCTCGATGAAACGAGGTGGATCACCGATCAAACTATCTAATATTATTCTGGTCTTCTTTTTAAATTCTCGTTCTTTTATAATATAATCCCACCATGACAAAAAAACATCTCGATCCGCTTGGGGCATTGAATCAATAATGCGTAGATATTGAGAGAGTTCAGACTCCCTAATCGGATATTTTGTCCTTAAATCACGAGCCAACATGACTCGGATGACATTCGGATATTTTGCATATTTTTCAAGAAAAGTAAACCGACCTTCTGAACGCTGTTCAGTTACTGATGTATCTAATAAGTTACTATTCTCTGTTTTAGTACTATCTTCCGCCACTTTTCTCCGATCTCTATTCCAATATACAGCACTCCATTGAGCTTCTCGCTCAAGAATGTAAGTATTGTAATCTTCATTGATGGAAGTGCCCGATACATTAGCGTCAGTATCCCAATCGACCATACGAATATAGATATTCCCAGGTTCCACAAAAAGATTAATATCAGTCTCTTTATGGAACGATGAACCATCATAGGATATTTGTGCAAAATAAGGCTTTCGTGTGACAGTTCCTTCGTAAAAAAATTCCTTGCCAATCACCTTTATTTTTATGCTGTTGTCGTATGCTTGTTTTTGTCCTTCCCTTTCTTCAAGAAGATACGATTTATCTATTAATAACACATATTTACCATCTAGAGTATTATCAGGGAATTCACCCCGAATCGTAAATTTCTCTTGCCCCAAAAGTAATTGAGCAGAAAATACGATTATAATGAGAAAAAACAGTTTCTCTTTCATATTAATTACACTTTAATTCTATAAAATCATTTTACAGTTATATCAAGCATATTATTTACCCGTCTTTCAATAAAACGAGGAGCATTACGATTAAGACTATCGGTCAACGCTCTTCTCTTTGCCCAATACTCCTCTCTCTTCATTGTATACTCTCGCCACGCTATCAAAATATCCCGATCCGCTTTGGGCATTAAGTCAAGAATACGTAAATATTTAGCATCCACCAATCTTTTATTTAAGTCCTTAACTTCCAAATAACGAGATAACATTACTCGGATAACATCCGGATATTTGGCATATTTCTCAAAGAAAGCCAATTCACCTTTTTCAAAATCCTCAAATGCTGAACCAAAAGAATAAGCTCCTTCAGCTTCCGAAGTCTGCCCCTTTAAACGGATAGTTCTAAAAATTCTATTTACCAGATTTCTCCGTTCAATGACACAAGTATTATAGTCTTTATTAATAGGAGTACCCGATACATTTCCTTCCTCATACCAATTGGTTATATGGATCTGGATATTCCCAGGTTCTATTACAAAAGAAGTCGCACTTGTCTGACCACTGAATGTTGGTCTATCGTAATATATTTGCACCAAAAAAGGTTTTCGTGTAGTTACCCCTTTATAATAGAATTTTTTATCAGTTACCAATATCTTTACTTCATCGTCAGATGCTTTCCATTTACGTTTGTACTCATCAGGAAGAAAAGACTTATCTGTCAGTATTATATATTTTCCGTCTAGCGAATTATCTGGAAATTCACCTTGAATCGTGTATTTCTCTTGTCCGTAAAATAGTTGGGCTATAGATACAAACATTAATATGAATAGATATTTTCTCATGATAATAATTTAAGTGTTACAGAGACTCCGTTTCTTCTCTTCGCATATTTAATTCTCCTAAAAAATTGATACTTTTCCCCTGCTGCAAGGTGATATAAATGCTCGCACTTCCATTGGAATATACCTTAATATAAAAGTTGCAATTACCTATTGTTGTATTTGCTGAAAACTTGATGTGAGCATTTTTCTTTTTATCTATATCCATAGTATATTTTTTCAAAGGAGCCTGAAAGTAAAGTTCAGCTCCTCTCCTGTATGGTATATCAGCTTGACCGAGATAAAGAAGATCAGAAAAAATAGAATCATTTTTAATTTCTATTGAATAATCAGACTCATTCAATAATATAGGAGCTTTACATGGAAGAATGCAAGTACCTACATTTATCTTGTAGACTTTTGATGTAACAATCTTTCCGACAACTTCCGTCTTTTGTTTCTTTTGTTCTTTTTTGCTTTGGGCAGAAAGAATCGGAATTTCTACCAGCATTGTCAAAAATAGAACAAGAATTTGCCTTTTTACTTTCATATTAGATTATAACTTAAATATGGATGTATAAAAAGCCTAATGAAATACGGTTATAGGACACGTACCATTACTACTCTCACAATTGCCTATTCCGATTTGCAAATAATCATCATTCGATTGACAACTAAGCATAGATATAGCTATTAAAAAGGTTAACACAACCATATTCAAGAAAGCTTTGCTTTTTTTCATAAAACTATTTTTAAGGTAGTAACATATAGGGCACTTATTCTCCCGCTGATTGTCAATTTCATAATCAAAAACACGTCGTAACTACTCAGGTATCTTTTCCTGAAAATTGAAAAAGTAATCCAAACTCTCTTACCTGTTGAAATGTATCTGATAACTTTATGCCAATCCCCTTTCTCTATTATCCCCTACATATTACTTTTGCATTCAATGATTGAGCAGGTAACAGACATATCTAAGTTCTTATCGGAGATGAACGAGAAATTCTCTTCGATGGAGCAAACTATATCTGAGCAAGGTGCTGATATTAGCCGTCTTTATCGTATTATTGATCAGAAGGATAAAGAGATTCATGTATTAAAGAAACGTTTATCCAAATATGAAGGACCTGATAAGGATAGTCATAATAGTAGTATTCCTCCTTCCCAAGAATCGCTTCCTGCCAAAGTCCTCCGTCGGACACAGTCTTTGCGCAAGAAGTCAGACCGTAAGAACGGTGGTCAATTTGGTCATCCCGGCTCTACTTTAGAAACGAGCACTTCTCCTGATTTTATCGAAGAACATAAATCTGACTATTGTGAATGTTGCGGCAGTTCTTTGACTGGGGCTGAGTCTATTTGTAGCGGAGTCTCCCAAGTGGTTGATATACCTTTACCCCGTCCCCAAGTAAAAGAACATCGCTCTTTTGATGTGACTTGTTCTTGCGGCCACATTAATAAATGCCCGCTCCCCAAAGAATGTAGTAAACGGATTTCATACGGCAAGACTATTCAGTCTCTGGTGTCTTTTCTTAGCCATGTTCAATGTGTTTCATTTGAACGTATCTGTGAAATACTCAAAGAAATTTTCTCTTTGTCTATTAGTCAAGGTACAGTGCGGAACATGCTTACTAAAATAGGGACTAAATCAAAAACTGTTTGTGACCAAATTCGCAGGCGCATAGCCGAATCCACAGTTGTTGGCGCTGATGAAACGGGACTATATGTCAATAGTGCACTTAATTGGGCATGGATATTCCAAACGGATCAGTTAACCTATGTATACCAAGACAAGTCCAGAGGAATGAAGGCTATAAACAACCGTTTTCCTGATGGATTGCCCAATGCTGTATTAGTCACAGATAGACATGGTAGCTATTTCAATATGGAAGTAAAGAATCATCAGGTATGCATTGCACATCTGTTAAGGAACATTCAATACCTTACTGAACTTGACCCTAAGCAGAACTGGTCTAAAAAAGTGAGTACACTTCTTAGAGAGGCGATACACATCCGTAAGACTACAAGCTTTGAAGTAATACCAATAACCACTATAAAAGACAGATTGGACCGATTGCTAAATGAAAGCGTAGCACATCTGCATGAGGATTTCCAGAAGTTCAAAAATGGTCTCTTCAAATGTAAGGATTATCTTTTTACCTTCCTGCAAAACCCAGATGTTCCTTATGATAATAATGCCAGCGAAAGAGGTATTCGAAAAATAAAGGTAAAGCAAAAAGTCAGCGGATGTTTTCGTACAGAAAAAGGGGCTAACACTTTTATGAACGTCCACTCCGTTGCTGAAACCGCTAAGAAAAACGGAAATTCTAAATACAAGGCTATTCTTGCTGTTCTTGAACAGTGAGAAGTATCAATATGACTTTATACCTGAGTAGTTACCACCTTTATGCCTCATTAAGGTCATAAAGGTGCTTTGTTAGCTCTAAGATCAAATTCAAGATTCAATCACCAGAATTTATTATGCTCCGCACTATATTCAAAACCAACAGTTTTCAACTGATTCACTATATCTTCCTTGCTTACACTCATCTCTTCACAAAGCTCATCGAGCGAAGAATAACAATCGCGTAACTTCATATTGATAACACTAAATAGCATCATCGGATCTTTAGGTAACTCCATCATATACATTATTTTAAATCAAATGCAAAATTAGAATAATCTAATCGCACTGCCAAATAAATCAAGAACCAATCTGTTCAATCTTTAAAGAGATTTTTTCAATTAACTTACTTAGTCCTTCTTCCAATGGAATCACATTTAAATCTTTCCAGAAATCTTCATCATATTTAAAATTCATATCCGAAAAGATAGACCGAGTTTGTAATCGTTCTGATCGAGGAAAGGGAACAACTTGTTCAGTATCTACCCTACAGGTTATCATCTCAAACCAAATATTCATCTGCGAGCTAGTTGAAAAAAAATGTTTGCGTCTCACTTTAAAGAAAAGATCTCCCCTAATATGATGAATGTAATATGTATCTTGCCAACGTTTATATGAGATAACATAAGTCACTTTCTCTGGAATCATGCGAATGCCCTTCGAATGACGTTCAACAAACATATCACCATTTCTCTTTAATCGTATAGGATCGACTTCAAAACGAGCTTCTAACACAGCGCTGGTTTCTGCATCAATATATAACTCACCGCGATAAAGCGAGCTACTACTACCAATTTCCTTCCGGGGCTCAAAGTGAATCTCATTGACGCGACGATCATCAATAAATGTAATTCCCTGAAAAGTATAAAGGTATCCATTATCAACTTCATCAGGCAGCAAGAATGAAGGCATGTCTTTCATGATATCCAATAAAAAACAAGCATCAATCCCTGATTTAACTTTTACAAGCAGACTATCTTTGACTTCAACATTACTAATACGACTCTTTTTTAATAATTTCACTTGATCGGGAATGAACGCATGCGCAGCCGATTTATAAACCTTAAAGACTGCTTCAGAAAGATTCTGAAGTTTGTCTTTGAGCAGAACACCCTCCCGATAAAAAGTGGTCAGATAAACAGGTGAATGAGAATAATTCTGATCTCTTTTACGTTCCACTTCTCTTAAAACCTTAGAAGGGTCCATCCATTGTATCAAAACCTCCTGCAAAGAAATGATCTTGGGTTCCAGACTTATCATATTATGTCGACCAGATAGGTAAGATGCTTCTAGACTTTGCGATACATATCCAATATGAGAAAAAACAATTGAATCTGTTTGAATCGAATCGGGTAGAGTCAGCCTGAATTCTCCCTCTTGGTTAGTAATAACACCCAATGATCTGCCACGAACAGACACCGAAGCAGAACTAACAGGCATTTCCGTCTCTTTATCTAACAAGATCCCTGTCAGTGTGATTGTTAGAGGTGGCACGAGCAAAGGTCCTTCTGGTTTATGATCAACAGCGATAGATGTTATTAAGATATGATTACCTATCACTTTAAGATCAATTTCATCTTCACCTACAATTTCGCAGATCGCTTGACGAACAGTTCGTTCACCTTTCCTTAATCTCACCACCAAATCATTCTGAACAACTTTACTATCATAAATAAACAGATAGCCTGTTTGCTGAGAGATATTACTCAATAAAGAATAAACCGTTCCTTTCATTTTAGGCAGATCGACCTTGCGATCTAGCACATCTCCCCCATCTGCCCCTAACACATCTTGCACGATAAAGAGGAGAAACAAAAAAATGATATAGCGATAGAACGATTTCATTCTTCTTATGGTATCAATCTGTCAGTAACAATAAATTTCCTTGTCGTATAGATTTCAAATTTAGCGCATAAGCAATGAGAGTAGCCACAGACTGCATAGGTTCATCAGAAAACTCAACGGTAAGCTTCCGATTCGCAAGCGCTGGAGACGCTATCCCTAGTTTCAAACTATCCGAACTCATATTCATCACTCTCACCACATCACTTAAGGCCTCATCTTTAAAACAAACATGACTCAAATAACGGTTCAAACTTTCTGTAGTTTTTTGAGTAGTAAACCTGATTTTTTGTTGATTTAGCTCTACAGTTTCACCCGCTCGTACCTCACAAACTTGATTACCCTGCTTCAACGTCACACGCACAATTCCCCGATGCACAGATAAACGGAAAGGGGAATTCTCTAGACTCCTCACACTAAATGAAGTCCCCAGCACTTCAATTTTCACTTGCTTGGTATCAATCAAAAAGGGTTGATTAGCATTCTTTGCGACATCAAAAAAAGCGTCTCCTTCTAAACGAACCTCCCGTTTAGAGGCTATAAAGTGTTCAGGATAGTGAATCGAAGTTTCTTTGGTTAGAAAGACCACAGAACCATCCTCCAACGTTTTAACCAAAGTTGGCGTTTCTTGATTCTCTTGGGTTATCAAATGAGGTAATTGCCTGCCATCAGTTTTTCCACGAAAGAGCCAAACTGATCCAAAGACAAACACAACCAATGCTGCAACAGCACCGTACTTCAGCCAGAGCAAAGACTCTTGCTTCGGTTGAACCTTAGGTATTAGTTGATCATTATCTAATCGGCTATATAGTCGTTTCCAAGCTTTCTCGGTTTTAATTTTATTTCTATCAGTTTCCATCATCTCATTTGAATATAATTTTCTATCCCCTTTTTTAAAGTCCGTAATGCTTTAGTCATTTCCGCTTCTACCGTTTTAACGGAGAGCGAGAGTAACTCAGCAATTTCTGCATATTTCAATCCTTGGCTGCGATGCATTTTAAAAATCTGCTTTCTTCGTTCAGGCAATTGATCTAGCGTTTGATTTATCAGATGCTGCAATTCTTCGTACTCCATTTGCTGCTGTGCATCAGTCGTTTCGCTCACTTGAGCATTGGCACCAGAAAGTACAGCCTCCCTATGCCTATCCTTAATCTCTTCATGTTCACAGAATTGAAGAGATTGATTGCGAGTCGCTCTATACAGATAACTTCTCAATGATTGAAAAATATGCAATTGTTCCCGATCTCTCCAAAGTACGTAAAACAACTCTTCAACTATTTCTTCAGCCACCTCCATACGCCCAGTAATACTTGCAGCATACCAACAAAGTGGAGAATAATAATAGTAAAATAGCTCTTCAAACGCTTTGATATCACCTGCTCTTATTTTTGCCGGTATAAGCAGTTCATTCAACATACATTTGTCAGTTTATAATTACTCCCAAATATAAGGAAACAATTCAATATTTAGTTCGATTGCTTCTTCAATTTATCTACAGCATGTTCCAAAGACTCTGTAGGAGCTATAATATTATAATTCCCCCAAAAATCTTGATTCCAGTAATTTCCGACCTTGTCATAGAATATCTGATTGGAAGTAAAAATCTTATTCCTAGGAATATTGTCTGATGGATTTTCGTTACGGTCTGTCACCACCATTTCAGAAGTGACCACATAACTTGTTGAAAAGAGTTTCCGCTTCCAATCACATTTGAAACGAATATCATTGCGGATATAGTTCAGATAAACCTTTCCACCAACAGTTTTATATGTGACCAAGAAAGAAAGTTCTTGAGGTTTAAATCTTAACCCAATCGGTTTTTGGTGAAGAATAGCTGCGATCGCTTTCGATTTATTTTCCATATCCAAATTCATTTCTATACGAGTAAATGCTAGATGATCTCGAGAAATATATATTTTCCCATAAAACAATGCATAAGGTAAAAGAAGCCTAGGACGGAAATTGATCACATATTGCATCTGGTTATCAATTAGGACTGATTCATCCATTGCAAACTCATAATTATTCAGTTCTTCATCAAGTAGGGTCTCCTTATTTTTTACTACATCTATTAATATAGAGATATTTGGTCCTCCCATCACCTTCACAGCAAGAGTATCGCTCGCTTTCTGACTGAGTAACCTACGACCTTTAAGCACTTGCAACTTATCCGAATAGGTTGTCCGATCGGTATAAGCGGTTTTTGAAACATCAAGAACTGCCTCAGCAACACTAATGTATCGACGTCCCTTTTGCACTGTTTCCCGATAGAACCCGGTAAGTCTATTTCTGTTTACACTATAATTCTCTGGAATCTTCTCTAACGCTTTTTCTATTATTATGCGCGGATTATTAGCGTATACCACCACTTCATTCAAACGGTTAGTATACGGAACCATCCATATGGTCAATTTAGCCAGTGTATCCTTTTCCACCGATACATGATTATTCATATAACCCACATGCGTGATATTCAAACCCCGGTTTACTTCTTTCTTATTCACCCGCAATGTGAATTTACCTTCAGCATTGGTCACCGTTCCCACATTAGTACCCTGAACTGATACATTTACATTCTCTAATGACTTCTTATTATGACTATCTTTCACCATTCCCACGATGGTTAAATAATCACCCGCATCCTGAGCGCACATTACACTATTTACTAACCATAGCATAGTGAATAGCCACCCGACTAAAAGTATTACAGACTTTTTCATCTTACTTAAGTTTTATTGGTTCATAAATCATACCGTTTCTATTTATAAGATCATTCAAAACAGAAATACCCTATGAATATAACAATAAAAATGAAAATAATTATTCATTGATATACAACATATTACATATTAATCAAAGCTATATCTAAAATATTTTCCAGTGGAATTTTATTTTTTCAAAAACAATTTGCGCTTTTCATTTGTTTTCTAATGGAAAATAGTTCTATCCAAATAAGAATTGAATAAACTGAATAATGAAATGAAAGAGATTCTATTAAAAAAACATGGGCTTACCTTATTGGGCATAGTGCTTGGTGTATTAGGAGGTTATCTATATTGGAAATTTGTGGGTTGTTCAAGTGGAACTTGCCCAATTACTTCCTCACCTATTTATAGCTCAATTTGGGGAGGCATGATAGGCGGATTATTATTAAACATATTTCAAAAAGACTCAAAAAAATGAATAGTAAATTAAAAAATTGGGATCTCCCTCGTGTCCTTCGCCTATTTGCAGCAGTTGGCTTTGGAGCATATGCAATCCTTTCAAGAGATTATTTCTTTTTCTTGTTTACGGGTTTATTCCTGATACAAGCAATCTTTAATATCTCCTGCTGCGGAGCATCAGGCTGTTCAACCAACAACAATCAAAAACAAGTTTACAAGGATGTTATAGAGTCCTATAAACCCGGGAAAAACAAATAATTAAACCATTAATATTAAACTCATAAGCATATGAAAACAATTCATTTAACTAAAGACGAATTTCTAAAAAGAGTAGCGAATTTTGAAACCAATCCTACTGAATGGAAATATCTAGGTGATAAGCCTGCTATTGTAGACTTTTATGCAAACTGGTGTGGACCCTGTAAAATGATTGCTCCTATTTTGGAAGAACTAGCTGAAGAATATAGTGATGAAATCTACATTTATAAGATAGATACTGAAGAAGAACAAGATTTATCTGCTGCTTTTGGTATCCGTTCCATTCCTTCTCTCTTGTTTGTTCCGATGAGCGGAGCACCCCAAATGGCTACTGGAGCAATGCCTAAGGCAGAATTTAAACGGGCTATCGAGGAAGTATTACTCAAGAAATAGACTTGTTTTTACCCTATTATTTTCCATAAAAACATTTTCTTGAAAATAAATAAAAACGAGTGAAATCTTTGAAAATAAACATAAAAACAAAGTCTACTAAAATGAATCTTAAACATAAAATGCTGATTACGATTGTTGGTGTTCTGACTGCCTCGTTCTCCCTCAAAGCGCAAACAAGTACCTATTTGCCTATGACTAAAGCAGTAGAAATGGCTATTCAGAACAACAAGAACATACGGATGGCAGATCTTGAACGCAAAATTGCCAATGCTAATTTTCATCAGACAGATGCCATATTTTTGCCTCAATTATCAGTAGGCTATCAAGCCGTTACAACTAACAATCCGCTGAACGCTTTTGGATTTTTACTCCAACAAAGCAGTGTTACTGCTCAGGATTTTGATCCGGCTAGATTAAACAATCCGGGAGCCAGTCAAAATTATGGTGCAAGTGTCGACATCCGAATGCCAATATTCAACTTCGACCAAATATATGCTCGTAAGGGTGCCAAACTTCAAGAGGAGGTTTATAAGTATAAGGCTCAGTACACTAAAGACTATATTGTTTTTGAAATACAAAAAGCTTATACCCAACTTCAGTTTGCCTATCAAGCGCGCAATGTATTAGAGTCCACCTTATCAGACGTAAAGCAAATCTATCAGTCTGTACAGAATTTCTATCAACAAGGATTGGTTCAAAAGTCGGACGTTCTAAATGCCCTGGTTCAAGTCAACACCGTTGAGAGTGCATTAAATAAAGCCAAAAGTAATATATCCAATGCTTCTGACGGATTAAAGTTATTAATGAGCATTGAGCAAAACCAAAATGGCAAACCCTTTCTAACAGATTCTCTAACTCAGAAAGAACAGTCCACTGATCTTTATCCTGTATTTTCTCCCTTACGGGCAGACGTACTTGCTTTAAGAAAAGCGTGGGAGGCATCTAATGCCATGGTTAAATCTTCAATAATGAATTTCCTTCCAAAGATAAATGCTTTTGGGAGCTATCAATTTAATGATGCCAAAATCTTCCGTTTCAAAGAAGATTCTTATATAGCAGGAATCAGTCTAAGTTGGACCATTTTCTCGGGTAATCAAAATCGAAGTAAATTCCGTTCGGCTAATTTCCAACGTACTAGGATGAAACTAGAACTCGACCAGTATATGGATAAAAGCCGTTTAGAAATGAACAAAACCGCTCGTGATCTTCAAGACTTGAATTTTGAGATTCGTAAACAACAGACTAGCGTTGACCAAGCTGCTGAAGCACTACGTATAATTAATAACCGCTACCAAGCAGGCTTAATCAGCACCACCGATCTACTATCTGCGCAAGCCCAACTTTCTCAGCAGAAATTACTGCTTGCACAAACTGTGATGTCATACAACATCACAATATATTATCAAGAGTTACTCACTTCAATCAAATAAGATAAAATCGCTATGACAACAAACATTAAAACTCTGTTACTAGGCATTACCATAGCCGCTACTTTCTCTGCTTGTTCATCGGGAGAAAGCAAAAATACGACAGTCAGCTCTGTTCGCGTGGAAACCTATTTACCAACTGTTGTACAAGATAATGGCATATTCATTAGTGGGATGGCTTCTGCCAAACAAACCGCTATGATTAGTACACGCATGATGGGATTTGTAGACAAAATATATGTAAAACAGGGTGATCCTGTAAAAAAAGGCCAATTGTTAATGGTGATCAATAGTGACGACCTAAAAGCAAAGAAAGCACAAGCAGAAGCTATGGTTACTGAAGCAGAAGCAGCTTTCAAAAATGCACGAAGAGATTATGAACGCTATAAAACACTCCATTCTCAAAATAGTGTATCTGATAAAGAGCTGGAAAATATGGAACTTAACCAAACGTCAATTAAAGCAAAGCTCCAAATGGCCAGACAAACATTGAATGAGGTCAACGCAATGCTAACTTACACTAATATTCGAGCACCATTTTCAGGCACAGTCACCCAACGAATGATTGATGAAGGAAGTACAGCAAACCCGGGTATGCCTTTGCTAAACATTGATCAATTAGGAGAACTTGACATCAAAGCATCAGTGCCAGAAAACTATGTTTCGGAAATAAAAGTAGGAGATTCTGTTAAAGTTGAAATCAAATCGCTTGGCAAACAAATGAACGGAAAAGTGAGTGAACTGAGTTCATCTTCGGCTCTAAACGGCGGACAGTATGGAATAAGGATTGCCATAGACCCAAAAGAAAAAGAAAATCTTCGTTCAGGCATGTATGCAAGTATTTTCATTCCGGGCAAAACAAATGGCAAAGGAGTGAAAAGCATTTGGGTGAACACTTCTTCGATCGTAAAACGTGATCAACTGACGGGCGTCTATGTTGCCACACCCGATAATGATGCTATGCTGCGATGGGTAAGACTAGGTAAAGAAGTAGGCACACAAGTTGAAGTGCTTTCAGGCCTGAATGCAGAAGATAGAGTCATTCGCCAAACCGACAGTAAGTTGCACAATGGAATGAAAATAACCCTACTAAACTAATTGCACGATTATGGAACAAGGAATATCAGGAAAAATAGCAAAAGCATTTATCAAATCAAAGCTGAGTATTCTGCTGATGATTGCTTTTATGCTGCTCGGTGTATTCAGTATCTACTATATTCCACGCGAAGAAGAGCCTCAAATAGAGGTGCCGATGGCGGATATTATGATTGGATATCCTGGAGCAAGCCCCAGTGAAATGGAAAGTACAGTTGTGCAACCTATCGAAAAGATCGTCTCTAATATTAAAGGAGTAGAAGATGTGTATTCTACATCCATGAATGGCATGGCTATGCTAACCGTTCAATTCTATGTTGGAGAAGATGTAGAACGTTCGTTAGTTAAGTTATACAACGAACTAATGAAAAATATGGATCAGATGCCTCAAGGAGTAACGATGCCTTTAGTGAAATCGCGCTCCATAGATGACGTACCTGTTCTTTCGTTCACTTTATGGAGTGACAAGATGGGAAGTTACCAAATTAGACAAGTGGCAGAAGTATTGGCTAACGAACTCAAGAAAACGCCAGATGTGGCTCAGGTCAAAATTATAGGAGGACAAAATCGCCAAGTGAATGTATGGCTCGACAAAGACAAGATGGCTGAAAGTAAGATTGATTTCGGAATCATCTCTCAGTCTTTATCAGCTAATAACGCACAGATGGAAAGTGGTAACATCATTACGGGTGATGCTGTATATTCTGTACAAACGGGTAATTTCTTCGCCAATGTAGAAGAAGTTAAAAACACGATTGTAGGAACAAATAATGGACAACCTGTATACCTATATCAAGTTGCTACTGTAGATGACGGTCCAAAGTTACCAGACACTTACGTATCCTTTGGATATGGGGCTGCCAGTCCAAAAGAATACGGAAAGAATCCTGACGAATATGCTGCTGTTACTGTTTCTATTGCCAAGAAGAAGGGGGCAGATGCCATGAAACTTGCCGACATTCTAATCAATAGAGTAGATCATTTAAAAAAAGATCTGATCACCAATGATCTTAATGTTGAGGTCACTAGAAATTATGGTCTTACAGCTTCACACAAGGTTTCAGAATTACTTTGGCACCTCACGATTGCCATTCTCATCGTAACCCTCTTTGTTATGGCGGCCATGGGATGGCGCGGCGGTTTAGTCGTTTTCCTTTCCGTACCTATCACCTTTGCACTGACTCTCTTCGCCTACTACTTTCTTGGTTACACGCTAAACCGCATCACACTGTTTGCATTAGTCTTTGTTACTGGTATTGTAACCGACGATTCGATTATCATTGCAGAAAACATGTACCGACACTTCAAAATGAAGAAACTTCCGCCGATGCAAGCTGCACTCTATGCTATCAATGAAGTGGGAAATCCAACCATATTGGCCACATTAACAGTTATTGCTGCGGTATTACCAATGGCGTTCGTATCTGGAATGATGGGGCCTTATATGAGTCCGATGCCCATTGGATCATCTATAGCTATGATCTTCTCTTTACTGCTAGCACTGACTCTTACTCCTTATTTTGGGTATTTGTTTTTACGACACAAAGGGAAAAACGATAGTGATGAGAATGAAGAAGCAAAGGTGGATGAAGACAATTCTGACATACATAAGACCCGTATATATAAAGTATACTCAGCCATCACAACTCCTTTCCTTGAAAGTCGGAAAAAACGCTGGAGTTTCATGATAGGATTGACAGTAATTTTATTAGGTTCGTTAGTTTTATTCTATACAAAATCAGTGCCTGTAAAGATGCTTCCGTTTGATAATAAAAATGAGTTCCAGGTAGTAGTCGACATGCCCGAAGGTACAACCTTAGAGCGTACATCAGCCGTCACTCAAGAGTTAGGTGCCTACATCAGCCAGCAAAACATGGTGACAAACTATCAGATTTATGTCGGCACATCTGCTCCTATCAGTTTTAATGGGTTGGTTCGTCACTATGACTTACGCCGAGGTGATAATGTTGCCGATATACAAGTGAATCTGATTGATAAAGGAGAACGTAGCGAACAAAGTCATGACATAGCTAGAGCTATGCGCGCCAGTTTGCAAAAAATCGGGAAAAGATATGGAGCGAATGTGAAAGTTGTAGAAGTTCCTCCCGGTCCTCCGGTTATGTCAACAGTGGTAGCAGAGATTTATGGTCCTGATTACAACAAGCAGATTGAAATTGGTGAAAAGGTTAAAGCAATTCTGTCCAAAACAGATAATGTAGTAGATGTTGATTGGACGGTTGAAAGTAATCAAACCGAATATAAGTTTGAGGTAGATAAAGACAAAGCCATGAAGCAAGGCATCCCTAGTGGACAGATTGTGCAAAATATGCGTGGTGCTTTATCAGGGCTACCTGTAGGTGTCCTCCACCAGCCATCAACTGTCAATCAAGTGGGCATAATGCTCCAGCTTCCAGAAGAACAAAAATCGAACATCAACGAAGTGATGAGTCTCAATGTAGTCAGTCCTCGTGGAACGACTACACAGATAGGCAACTTAGTAAATGTTAAAGAAGGAGAGAAAGCCAAAAGTATCTATCGGAAAAATCAGAAACGAGTTGTTTATGTGCTAGCTGAAGTAGCAGGTGAACTTGAAAGTCCTGTTTATGCTATGATGGATGCTTCTAAACAACTAGCTAAAATTAAGTTGCCCGAAGGATATACGCTCAACGAAGAATATAGTGCACAACCAGAGAAGGAAGACAATTTTTCAATCAAGTGGGATGGTGAATGGAAAATCACTTACGAGGTATTTCGTGACCTTGGTTTAGCATTCCTATTTGTTTTGATCATCATTTATATGCTCATTGTAGGTTGGTTCCAAAACTTTATCACTCCCCTTGTGCAGCTAGCTGCCATTCCTCTGTCTCTCATTGGAATTGTTCTAGGTCACTGGGTTATGGGGGCTTATTTTAGTGCTCCTTCTATGATCGGTTTTATTGCGCTAGCAGGTATAATGGTACGAAATTCGGTGTTATTAATTGACTTCATTGATATACGTTTGAAAGACGGCATTCCATTGAAGCAAGCTGTTATCGAAGCCGGAGCTGTACGTACTACTCCTATCATTCTTACAGCCGGAGGTGTAGTACTTGGAGCCATAGTTATGTTGTTCGATCCTATTTTCCAAGGACTAGCCATCTCTTTAATGGGAGGAACCCTAACTTCTACCATGCTTACTCTAGTAGTAGTGCCTTTATTATATTTTAAGATGTTAAAGAATAAAGTAAAATAATTATGAAATTAATCGTCGTTTTAAGTATCACCGAGTATCAGGAGCGAGTATCCAAACTACTCCATGAAGCAGGTGTAAACCGTTTCAGCGTGATGTCTATGACCGGATTCAAAAAGAGCAAAGAGCACGTGGCACTCAACTGGTTCGGTTCAGATTCACCAAAAGCTAAAACGAACTCGATCTTGCTGTTCAGCTTTGCACCGGAAGACATTGCTCGCAATGTTATCCAAAGCATAGATAAATGTAATGATGAAACTCGGAATCCATACCCGGTTCATGCTTTTATTCTTGATGTAGAACAATACTCTAAATTTCTTTAATTATGAAAAAAGAATATATCATTCGCCTTGTAGCTGGCACATTAGTACTTATTGGTATAACGCTTAGTTATTTTGTATCTAATGGGTGGCTTTTCCTACCTCTATTTGTTGGACTCAACCTTGTGCAATCATCATTCACCGGATTCTGCCCTCTTGAAATGATTCTCGATAAAATAGGAGTTAAGAATAGCTAATGGACGAAACAGTTTCCTGAGGAAATTTGTTTCATTACTAATTATATCTACTTTTGCATGGCAATTGGATTTGCCAGTCCCGACAGATTAGTTATAGTCTGTCGGGAATAAGCTATCAAACAAAGAAAAAGACAATATGGAAACATTATGTAAAATAAGAGATATTTATCGTGCAGTAGCTGCTTTTGAACTTGAATTTGAGAAAGCACATAACTTATGTTTAAATGAAGGGATGCTACTTTGTACGCTGTCGAAAACAGAAAGACTTTCTTCTGGTGAACTAGCCGAATCGCTAGGACTTACTACCTCAAACACTTCTAAAGTAATTAGATCGGTAGAAAGCAAAGGATTAGTAGAGCGAGTGTTGGGAGTTGTTGATAAAAGACAAATGTATTTCTCTTTAACCCCTAAAGGGAAACAAGCTTTATCGCAAATTAAATGTAATGAACAGGATATTCCTAATTTACTGAAAGATATATTGAAAACAACTGAAGAATAAATGAAGATTTTTGTAGCAATAGACTTTGAGACAGCTAATGGGAATCGCGCCAGTGTGTGTAGCGTAGGAATAGTCATCGTAAAGAATGGAGAGATCATAAACAAACTCTATCGCCTGATTCGCCCTTTTCCAAACTACTATACCCAATGGACAACAGCAGTTCATGGGCTTACCTCTACGGATACAGAAAAAGCTGAAGATTTTCCTAAGGTATGGGCTGAAATAAAGCCTCTACTTGAGGATCTTCCTTTAGTGGCTCACAACAGCCCGTTCGATGAAGGTTGTCTTAAAGCTGTTCACGAAGTCTATCAATTGACGTATCCTGAGTACAAGTTCTACTGCACATGCCGTACCTCTCGGAAGGTCTTTGGAAAACAACTACCCAATCACCAGTTACACACTGTAGCTGCTCGTTGCGGATATGATTTAACGAATCATCATCATGCACTTGCTGATGCTGAAGCTTGTGCACAAATAGCTTTGCAACTCATTCCCGAACCCAAAAAAGAAAAAGTAGTCGATACACATACGGGGTTATTTTAAAAGACACTACCACTATAATTGTATTCAATCATAGCCGTAGCGTCTTTCATTATTAATAACAGAAATATGAAATATCGATTAAAGAATAGACTTAGCGATTCCTACTTCCAATCCACGCAATTCTGCCAGTCCACGAAGACGACCTAAACAAGAATATCCAGGATTCGTTTTCTTTTTCAAATCGTCAATCATCTGGTGTCCATGATCCGGACGCATAGCTATTGAACATTTACGACGTTGTTGAAGAAGAATCAAGCTTTTCATTACGTTATACATATCAACGTTTCCTTCCAAATGATTTGCTTCAAAGAAGTTACCTTCTTCATCACGCTGTGTGCTACGCAAGTGTACAAAGTTTACGCGATCACCAAAACGTTCCATCATACCTGCTAAATCATTATCAGCACGCACACCAAACGAACCAGTGCATAAGCAAAGACCATTAGATTCGTTAGGAACTGCTTCAATCAGTTTCTTAAAGTCTTCTTCAGTACTCAAAATACGTGGCAAACCTAGAATCGTATAAGGAGGATCATCAGGATGGATCACCAGCTTCGCACCAACTTCATCAGCTACAGGAGCTATTTCCTTCAAGAAGAAAATCAAATTTGAACGAAGTTTCTCCGCATCAATATCATTATAACGATCAAGTGCTTGTTGGAATTGTTCGACAGTAAAACTCTCTTCAGAACCTGGAAGTCCTGCAATCATATTACGAACTAGCAACTTCTTATCATCTTCACTCATCTGCTCAAAACGAGCTTTAGCTTTAGCTATTTCTTCCGAAGAGTAGTCTTTTTCAGCATTCGGGCGCTTCAAGATGAAAAGATCGAATGCAACAAAAGCTGCTTTTTCAAATCGCAAAGCTTTTGAACCATCAGGCATGGTATAAGCAAGATCCGTACGGGTCCAGTCTAGCACAGGCATAAAATTGTAAGTAACCACCATCACGCCACATTGAGCAAGATTACAGATGCTTTCCTTATAATTTTCAATATATCTCATGAAATCACCTGTCTGAGTCTTGATATGTTCGTGTACGGGTACACTCTCAACAACCGACCAAGTAAGTCCTACTTCTTCAATCATTTGCTTCCGCTTCATGATTTCTTCTACTGTCCACACCTCTCCATTGGGGATATGATGAAGCGCATTCACTATACCGGTAGCACCTGCCTGTTTGATATCCCATAAACTTACAGGATCATTAGGGCCATACCAGCGCCAAGTTTGTTCACATAAATACATAATACTAATTTTTGAATGATGATTGTTGAATAAGATTAGATAGAGAAAGCGTCGAAGCCGCCATCGATCACAGCAACCGTACCAGTTACAAAGTTCGAAGCATCACTGATCAGATAATGAATCGTTCCATATAGATCTTCGGGTTCACCGAAACGGTTGAATGGGGTATGCGCCAAAATCGTTTTAGAGCGATCAGTTAGCGAACCATCAGGGTTTGTCAATAAAGCACGATTTTGATCAGTCAAGAAGAATCCTGGAGCAATAGCATTCACACGCAATCCATTACCGAATTTCAAAGCCAATTCGCCTGCCATATATTTAGTAAAGTTAGCGATAGCAGCTTTTGCAGCACCGTAACCCACTACACGAGTCAACGGACGAAGAGCTGACTCTGAGCAGAAGTTTACAATCGCACCTTTCTTTTGTTCCACCATTATTTCAGCAAATACCATAGTAGGTAGCACAGTACCAAATAAATTCAAGTCAACAACTTTTTTGAAAGCATCGATTTGCAGATCAAAGAATGTTTTATCAGGAGCAATCGTAGCTCCTGCCATATTACCTCCGGCAGCATTCAGCAATACGTCAATACGACCATAAGCTTTCATAATGTCTACTTTATTACCTTCCAACACTTCCTTATCCATTACATCGGTATATAAAAACATCGCTTCATTACCTTCAGCCTTGATTCCATCAACCAAAGCTTGGCCAGCTTCAGCACTTCTATCCAGAATTACAACTTTTGCACCTTCTTTAGCCAAATAAGCAGCAATACCTTTACCTAAGATTCCGGCTCCGCCGGTAATTACAACAACTTTGTCTTTTACAGAAAATAATTCGTTCATGTTTTTTTTCTTTATATGGTTTATCATTAGTGTCCACTAAAAATGTGGACGATTAAAAATTAAATAAATTTGGTTCACTTGAACCGCATCGATCTTTGTCATTTTTGAATTTAGCCTTATCAAAGAGATTTGTCAAATTGGTTTTGTCAGTAAGTGAAATACTTAAAATCTGCAGTACCTCGTAAGTACTTCTTTCTAGTTTCATATCATGCTGTACAATAGCAACTAGACAATATGCACAAATAGCAGAATATATCTGAATTCGAACTGCATTCTGGGTTGTTCCCCAGAATTTTTTAATCTTTAGGTGTTGCTTAAGCCATTTGAAAAACAGTTCAACTTGCCACCTATTTTTATAAAGTTCTGCAACCTGAATAGAGGTTAAATGCATGGCATTGGTTAAGAACATGAACTCTCGTTTCTGTTCATCATCCCAATAACGTACAAGCCTCAGTTTATTAGGATAATGCTTTTTGGGGTAGTACCCAATTAACTCTATTCTAGCATCGGATAATACATTCTTTGGCATACGACGCTTCCATTGGATCGTTTTGTATTTCAGATTCTTTTTGGCTCTGATAACAAAATATGACTCAATTGTTTCTATTTTGAATAAACGCTTAAAGTCATTATGTCCACGATCAAAGATGTAGTATGAGCCTACTTCATAGGGGATTACATCCATCGCCTTTGAATCATGAACTCTTGCATCTGTGATATGAAAGAATGCTGGAATCTGAGTTTCCACATCATAAAGAGTATGCATTTTAATGCCGCCTTTATGTCTGCGGAACTTTGCCCACCAAAATACATTTAAGCATAAATCTATTGTCGTGGAATCAAAGGCATATACGTTACCATCAAGTCTGAAGATATTAACTGCACGTTTCTTACGTGCTTCATCGACGAGATAATAAGCAAAATCTTCAAAGATTCTGTAGTCTCTATTCTGATTAGCTTTTGCAAGATTACTTTTAGTTACATTACGACCAAGTCCCAGATGATATGTCTTATTGGCATGTGCCTCTATTGCAACTATTAAGTCACGTAGACTCTCCCGATTACAAAGTTGACCAAACATCAATGTTAGGAGTTGATTCCAACAAGTAAAGAACTTCACATACTTATCTCCATCGTATTTTGCTACGATTCGATTAAACTTACTTCTGTTGAGAAATGCAGTCAGTTGAGCGAAAACGTATTTATCTTGAAACATATGCTATTCAATTAAGAATGCAAAGTAATAGAATCAAGTCCGTTCGCTCGAATAATCGTTGTATAAGACTAATATTCAATCATTTCAAAGAACTCTTTGCGTTTTTTAGTGGACGCTTATGACTTTAACCATTATTGGATGTTCCATTTTTTCTTTTATGTCTTATTTTTTTAGAAATCCTAAAAGAAAAGTTCCTGTTAATAATAATGTTGTGTATGCTCCAGCTGATGGTAAAATAGTCGCGTTGGAGGAAGTATTTGAGAATGAGTACTTGAATGTAAAGTGTATAAAAGTATCTATTTTTATGTCAATGCTTAATGTTCATGTTAATCGTTATCCTATAAGTGGGGTTATTAAATATAGTAAGTATCATCCTGGTCGGTATTTTATTGCATATTATCCTAAAGCTTCAGAATTTAATGAGCATCACTCTACAGTAATTGAAACACCAGAAGGGAAATCTGTTTTGGTTAAACAGATTGCTGGTATAATAGCACGAAGGATTGTTTGTTATGCTAATATAGGTAAAGAGACTGTGCAAGGGGAGGATTTAGGATTTATTAAATTTGGATCAAGAGTTGATCTGTTTTTGCCATTGGGTACTAGTATAGCAATAGAAAAGGGTGAAAAGGTGAAAGGCAATAATACAATTGTTGCTTTTCTTGATATGAAAGACTGATATAAAAGTGCGTGAAAGGATATAACAATAAAAACCATTCTTTAAAAGAATGGTTCATTTTATGAAAAATAAACATTAAATATTTTAATTATGAACAAATGTTCATTATATTTGCATCTAAATAATAATAACAATGTCAGGAAGACCTAAAATTATAAGAAAGATCGCAACCCAACCTGTTGTCTCAGGGTTCAGGCCGTATGGCATGGGTCAGACAGCTAAGAAAAGAGATTCTTTATTTTTATTATATGAAGAATATGAAGCATTACGTCTTTGTGATTATGAAAAATATACTCAGGCAGAAGCTTCATCTTTTATGAATGTATCTCGACCTACTCTAACTAGAATTTATATGTCAGCCAGAGAAAAAATTGCACAAGCATTTGTAGAAGGACGGAATATAATTATTGAAGGAGGCAAAGTTAGCTTTGATAGTGAATGGTATACTTGTGATTTATGTAAAAGTATTTTTAATAATCCATCAGATGAAGAAATAATAGAAAAATGTCCTCTATGTGGAAGTAGAGATATCTATAATTATGAAAAAACGTCTGAAGATAAAAAGACTGATTCTTTTAATTTTGATTACGGTGGTTGTGGAAGAGGACACTGCTCAAATAAACGTAAAAGAGGACGTAGATGCCAGATAAAATGAGTTTTAAATTCTTAGTTTAGAAATGTGATATGAAAGTAGCAATTACAAGTTCTGGAAATACTTTAAAAAGTAATCTGGATAAACGTTTTGGTCGTTGTTCGTTTTTTGCAATTTATGATACGGAAACAAAAGATGTAGAATTTATCCCTAATCCTAATAAAGAAGCAGAAGAAGGAGCTGGACCCGCATCGGTTCAACTTGTTGCATCTATTCCGGTTAATAAAATTGTATCAGGAGAATTCGGTTTTAAAATTAAATCATTATTGGTTGATTTGAAGATTCAAATGATAGTTCTTAAAGAACCCGATATAACAATTGAAAATATTATTAAGTTACTAAATCAATAAAATTATTAAAACTATGCCACGTATGGATGGAACAGGTCCTGAAGGGAAAGGTTCTCGCTCAGGGCGGAAATTAGGTAATTGTGTAGAACTCTCAAAAGAAGAACTTTTGCAAAAGCTTGGTCGAGGTGAAGGAAAACGAAGACAGACTGGAGGTGGAGAAGGTGATAAAAAACGATTAAGAAGTAATAAAAAATAATTGATTAAAATATATTTAAATGAATAAAAAAATTGCGATTCCTATAGAGGATGGAATGTTGTGTGCTCATTTTGGGCATTGTGAATATTTTTATGTAGCTGATTTGGTCAATAATGAAATTGTCAAAGAAGAGATGATAACTCCTCCTGAACATCAGCCTGGACTTTATCCTGCATGGATTGCTGGAAAAGGTGTTTCAATTGTTATTGCAGGAGGAATGGGTGAGAAAGCGAAAGTGCTTTTTCGCAAAGAAAATATTGATTTGTATGTAGGTGCTGAAAGAAAAGAGCCTAAAGAATTGGTCCTTGAATTTATTAATGGAGGCTTAATTACTGGAGCCAATACTTGTAATCACGATGACCATCATGAACATAGTTGTAGCTAGTGGCAAAGGCGGAACAGGTAAAACATTCTTTTCAACAAACCTGTTTTACTCGTTCCGTAAAATGGGAATTCTCTCAAGTTTGGTTGATTGTGACGCTGAAGCTCCAAACTCTTTTATTTTCTTTTCGGTTAAAAAGATAAAAGAAGAAGTGATTTCAGAATACAGACCTGTACTTGATCGTTCGAGATGTGTTATGTGTGGAAAGTGTTTTGAATACTGTAGCTATAATGCAATCTTCTTCTTGCCGGCTATGAATAAGATTCAGTTGCTGGATGATTTATGCCATGGATGTGCTGCTTGCTCTGTTGCTTGTACTCATTCAGCTATAAGAGATTCTTATAAGTTTATAGGAAAAGTTACATCGTATAGGACTGATGAGTATGGATTGTGTATGTTTGAAGCGAAAATGACTCCAGGGGTTTCTTCTGCGGTTCCGGTAATTAAATCAGCTATAAAGACAGCTATAAAATCGTCTCTTCAGCAAGATATTAATTATGTAATTTTAGATTCACCTCCGGGTACTGCTTGTCCTTTTATTCAAACAGCTTCATGTGCTGATTATGTGATTCTTGTAACAGAGCCTACTCCTTTTGGTTTAAGTGATTTGAAGCAGGCAGTTGAAACGCTGAAGACTATGAATAAAGAGATGGGTGTTATTGTTAATCGGGCTGGAATCGGAAATAGAGAAGTTTATCAATATTTAGAAGATGAATTAATCCCATTGTTGGGTGAGATTCCTTTTGATAAAGAGATAGCCATGCGGTATTCTGAGGGGAAGATAGCAGTAAAAGAAATACCTTCATTGCAAGTTATGTTTGAAAATATAGTCAATAGAATAGTGAGGTATGGAAATAGCAGTAATTAGTGGCAAAGGAGGAACTGGCAAGTCAAGTATAAGCTCTGCTTTTATTTCAGTAGCACAGTCTGCAGTGGCTGTTGATTGTGATGTTGACGCCTCTAATCTTTACTTATTATTTTCTCCCTCGTGTAAAGAAGAGCAAGTTTTTGTATCAGGTCATCATGCTGTAATCAATTATGAAAAATGTACTAATTGTGGCTTATGTGTAGATATTTGTCGTTTTGATGCTATTGTTTCTATTGATGGAAAGGTGCAGATTTCAGAAACTAGTTGTGACGGATGTTATTTGTGTTCACGTATATGTCCGGTTCAGGCAATAAAAATGATACCTGCTGATAAGAGTCGTTTGTATGCCGGAACTTTTCGTTATGGAGATATGGTCTATGGACGTTTAGCTCCGGGAGAAGATAATTCTGGGAAATTAGTAAATTTATTACGGGATAAAGCTAAAAAATATGCTGAAGATTATGGATATGAAACTGTAATATTGGATGGCCCTCCGGGAATTGGTTGCCCTGTTATTTCTACTATAACAGGAGTCGACCGGGTAGTTATTGTAACAGAACCAACGATTTCAGGTTTCAAGGATATGCAACGTGCTGTGGATGTTGCTTGTAAGTTTTCTCTAGAATTATTTGTAATTGTAAATAAATACGATTTGAATAAAGTGGTGAGTAAGCAAATTGATGTATGGTGTGAAGAACGTAATATTCCAGTTGTCGCTCATTTACCTTTCGATAATCAGATTGTAGATGCTATGGTTGTTGGTAAAACAATTATTGAATATAATCAGGATAGTGAGATATCACGTTTAATTCATGATGTTTATTATCGGATTGTTAAGGGGTAGTGTATTTGTAAAACAATAAAAAGGAAATATGACTGGAAGGAAGAATCATTTTGGTGGTCCTTTTCGTAGGGGCGGCAATAAAAATGCAGACGATGTTTGTGTCTGTTCTTCGTGTGGGTATATAGTAGAACACGAACATGGTGTTCCTTGTAATTCGTTATTGTGTCCAAAGTGTAATAGCCATTTGATTAGAAAAATAGTTTTAGAAATGTCTGGAAAAGTAGATCAAAAAAAAGAAAATAACCTAAAGGGTGAAAAAGCTTATCCAAAGGTTAATCCGGAATTATGCATGAATTGTGGTAGTTGTGAGGATATTTGTCCCACTGGTGCTATAAGCATCATTGATAATGTGGCATTTATAGATGAAGATAATTGCAAGAAATGTCGGATATGTGTAACTGTGTGTCCGGTAGAAGCGATTAATTGAATTAGAGTTTTTTAAGATAAATAGAATGAAACAAGTTGTTGAAAAAATCCCTATGACAGGGGTCAAGAATATTATTATAGTTGCTTCAGGCAAGGGAGGAGTTGGTAAGTCTACCATTTCGGCTAATTTAGCTATAACTCTTGCACAAAAAGGTTTTAGAACCGCGTTGGTTGATGCTGATATTTATGGTCCTTCTATTCCTAAGATGTTTAATATAGAGAATGAAAGACCTTGTATGTCTGATCATGACAAGAACAAAATGGAACCAATAGAAAAATATGGAGTAAAAATAAATTCTATAGGCTTTTTTGTTGATAAAGACAAATCAATAATCTGGCGTGGTCCGATGGTCTCAAATGCCATTACTCAATTATTTACTGATACGCATTGGGGTGATATTGATTATATGATTATCGATTTTCCTCCGGGGACAGGTGATATTCAAATTACAACAGTTCAAAAATTAAATATAAATGGTGCAATTATAGTAACGACGCCTCAGGAAATATCTATAAATGATGCTCGAAAAGGAGCTGAGATGTTTATCAATTCAAGTATAGAAGTACCGCTGGTAGGAGTTGTTGAAAATATGTCGTGGTTTACTCCGCAACAGCACCTTGATGAAAAGTATTATGTATTTGGAAAAGATGGGGGAAAGAATCTGTCTAATGAATTAGGCACGCCTTTATTGGCTCAGGTTCCACTAATAAAAGAAGTGGGTGAAGCTGCAGAACAAGGTGAAAACTATTCAAATCTGAAGAATGAAGACCTCAATTTAATTTTTGATAAGTTAGCAGAGAGTGTAATTCAAATTGTTCCTGTTAAATAGTAACTTCTTATGATTAGTCATCAATGTGAAATAAGGGTATTATATGCTGATACTGATAAAATGGGGTATGTACATCATTCAAATTACGCCCGATATTGTGAAAAAGCTCGCTGGGAGCTTTTAAGAGATCTTGGAATATCATATAAGACGATTGAAGATTCGGGTCTTATGTTGCCCGTAGTTGGAATGAACTTTAAGTTTCTTAAGCCGGCAATATATGATGATTTGCTTAGAATAGAGACTAATTTGCAAGAAATAAAGGGCCCGTTGATGAAATTTGCTTATTGTATCTATAATCAGAAAAATGAATTGATAAATAAAGGAGAAACAACTCTTGCATTTGTTGATGGAAAGAGCAGGAAACCATGTCATCCTTCACTTCTGCTTTTAAAAGCTTTAAAGGAAAAGGAATGTGTCTTGTCTAGATGACTTTTAATATAATAATGTTATTATGAAGAAAATATCAATTTTATGTTTTGTTTTATTTGCTCTATTAGTAACCATTCTATTTTCCGCCTTGACATAAGTTGTTAGCCGCCATATCTTTGCGCCGTAACCTTTAACAAGAATGATTATGGCAAAAGAAAAAGTAAACTATCAGGAGGTATATGACCTCTACCAGTTATGCAGCGAGACCAAAGATCTTCGAGAGTTCTGTGCTGATTATGGTGTAAATTACGACAAGTTCATGAACTGGCAGCGTCACCAGTTGTGGAGTGAGAAGTTAGGCAAGACAGTCCAGGTTGAGCAGCCCAAGGTTGCCAAAGTCCAGATAACCGGGAAACCATGCAATAGTCCAACTGTGAAGTTGGACGTGAAACATCCTGAAGGTGAACCACCAATAAAATGGATCAAGTTACAGCTGGCGTCTGGCGCAACACTGTTCCTGAGAAACACCACCGTTCTTGATTTGAGCCTGTTGCTTAATAAAATGATAGGATGATATGCTTGGACTGAGTGCTAACCTTAACTATTACCTGTTTAACGGTAATGTTGATTTGCGGAAAGGCATTTTCCGTCTGTGTGAGAGTATAAGGGAAGAAATGTCCCTTGACCCGAGCGATGCGTCCAATGTATATATGTTCATGTCCCGGAACCGAAAGGTTGTGAAGATACTTCATTACGAACGCGGTTTTTATGTGCTTTACGAAAAACGTCCTGTTATGGGCAAATTCAAGAAACCTGTATTTGATGAAGTCTCCAGGTGCTACCGGATACAGTGGTCGGACATGGCTTATCTTACGGAAAGCATTGTAGTTGACAAGATGTACGTTAGTCCGAAAGGCTAATATTAACATACTGATTATCAACAGGATAGTATAAAAAATAAACGGTAAAAAGTTTGCGTAAGTGCCTGATTTTTCGTACCTTTATATCATGATTGATGAAAGAGCATACGAGTTACTTTGCTGCCAGCTGGGTCTGGCGAATGAGGAAAAGGCAGGTCTTCGCAAACAGAATAAAGAATTGATTGCGAGGCTTGAGTCTATTGAAGAATCCAACAGGGAGAACTCTAAAAATCTGATAGATACCATCAATGATCTCAAAGATACCATCGAAAAGCAGTCAACCACGGTTGAACATTACAGGAAAGAAATGGAACTTATGAGAAAGCAGCTTGAAGCAAAGGATGAGGTGAACAGGATGCTGGCAAACGAGATCTCCAATCTCAGACTTCAGCTTGAGGACAGCAGGAAACACCGTTTCGGCCGTACTTCCGAGCAAAGAAGGCTGTTGAACAACCGTAATCTCGACAAGTCCGCTCTGGAACAATCCGAGTATGACGGTTCTGACAGGAAGGATGATAATAATAAGACCGATGATAACGAAACCGGCAGCAATACCTCTTCCGGCAACATACCTGCCCAGAACAGCAAACCTTCAAGGAGAAAGGAAACCGCACCACGTGCCGAGAAAACAAAATTGAAAGTTGACAAGGTGGTAGTACATGAAGTGGACGAGTATTACACGCTTCCAGAAGGGGGACGGTTTATGAACCGCAACGGTATGCCTGATGTGTGGGAATACAGGGTCATAGAACATGTAAGGGCTTATAACGTGGAGCATGTTTACAAGGTGGCAAGGGTAAAGCTTGCGGACGGCACTTTCACAAGCACCATGGAACATCCGCTGAAAAACCTTGGAGGTATCTTCTCTCCTGAACTGCTTGCCCGTCTGCTTTGTCTGAAATATGACTTCAGCATGCCTGAGAACAGACAGATAAGACTGCTTGCAAGAGAGGGTATCCACATAAGCAATACCACGCTGAACAGCTATATCCATAACGGAATCGCCAAACTAAGGGAGTTCATGGAAGATGTCTTCAAGGAGTTTGTACAGAGAGCTAATTACCTTATGGTTGATGAGACTACTGAGCTTGTTGGAGTGGAAACAAAGGAAGGTAAGGCTTACAGGAGAAAGTACTTATGGGCTTTCTTTGCCAAGCATATTAAGATGGTCTATTATCACTATAATAACGGCAGCAGGTCGTCCGATGCGGCAAAATCATTCCTGGAATATTTTATGGGAACCATATCCACTGACGGATATACGGTTTACAGGATGTTTGACGGAGACGACTCAAAGGTGCTTCATATAGGATGCTGGACGCATTGTAGAAGGTTGTGGGTTGATGCCCTGCCTTCAGACAGAACAGCGATGGACATAATAGATCCTATCGGTGAGATGTTCAGAAATGAAGACCTGTTCCGTATGATGAAACTCAGCGGTGAGCAGATTAAGGAAAGAAGGCTTAAGCTAACAGGACCGATTCTTGAACGTATCCATCATAAGGTGGTCATTATGATGCAGGATGCGAAGATTATGGCTAACGAACTGATGAGAAAGGCCGTGAACTATACGATAAACCAGTGGAAATCCTTGAGAAATATCCTCAAGGACGGTTCAGCGGAAATCTCGAACAACCTCTGTGAGCAAAGGATGAAACCTGTAAAGCTGCTGCTCAAGAACTGTATGAACATAGGCAGTGAGGATGCGGCAGAAAACTCAGCATTCATCTTCTCTTTGATAGAGAGTTGTAAGTTAAATGACATAGCCCCTCAGGACTACCTGAAACACTTGTTTGAATGTATTCTTTATGGTAAGGACTGCGACAAGAAGGCGCTTCTGCCATGTTTCTATAAACCGGAATGTTAAAACAAAAATATTTTCTTACGGGCATTTTTATTTTATCGGCTGAAAGACAGCCGATAAAATTGTCGTGGCGGAAAATAGTATGGTTACGCTCTATTAGGCGGTGGAATTAATGGACAGAGTGCTAAAAATAATGCTAATATTACTAAAACGGCAGTTACTAAAAGAGGTTGTTTTAAAGATGTCAATAATAATAAGATTTGTGATAATTATGAAAAAAAAACTTGTGTGCGAGCTAATAATCATAAAAACAATTTGAATTCTAAAAAAAGCATCTTGTGCGATGGTAGTGGCTTAAAGCATGATAAGAATATTAAAATAAATAGAAATACGCTTTTAAATAGTAATAAGTAGATTTTGTTATAGTATTTGACGGAATAAAGATTTTTTTTTGTAGTTTATGAGTAGTTGAGGGGTCGGTGAGATTCTTAATACTATAGTTTTTAGTCTTATTTTTTATAGCCATTTCTTTTGAAATTTAAGGCTGAAGGCGTTTTTTAATAAAAAGTCCAAAGGATAAGAATATTATTCTTTGGTAAGCGTCTCCACGATGCCGTTACTTCTTCCATTTATCTGGCAGTAGTTCTCTGAGATATTTTTTATTTGTATTCGGATTTACCCAAATAAGTTTGTTTAGTATGTCTTTGAAGTATTCAAATGTATTAATCCCATTTAGTCTGCATGAACATGCCAGTGAATATATCAATGCTGCCCTTTTTGCTCCCTGATGGCTTCCGCAAAATAGTGAGTTTCTTCTGCTTAGGCTTATATATCTGTTAATCCTCTCAATGGCATTATTGTCCAATTCATACTCTGGTTTGAGCATATAATTGCATAATGCCGGATATTCATTCAGGGTATAATTGACCGCTTTGCCCAAATTACTTTTGGGTAAAGTTGTTTTTTTAGCCTGTATGACGAGTAAGTTTTCCTTTAGCTCTGCCAATATGGGTGGGGCATACTTCTTTCTGTATTCCAGTATCTGCTTGGGTGTATATTCCGGTGGTATTTCATGCTCCTTCCGGTAAAGCCTGTTGATAATTTCTATAATTCTCTGTGCATCCTTGTTTGCCTGTATATCCAGAAACTTACGTTTGCAATGTTGAAAACATGCCAGGCGGATCACATGGGGATATTCCTTTGTTTCCAATATCTTATAATCTGAGAATCCGTCACATTGTATAGCTCCCCGGTAATCCGGTTTTATGTAATCTGTCAGTACCTTTCTTGCCCTTGATCCATTCTCATAAAAGAAATGAACCAGTTTCGTACGAGCGGCTAAAGCCGCCCAGATATATACCTTGCAGGATGACTTTCCGGTTGCAGACTTGGGACCTTTTTCCAGGACAGTATAATAACTTTCATCCATATGCAGATAATCATCCTCCAGAATGGCCTCTTTGAGCGTTTCTTCCAGAATATCAAACAACTGTGCGGTCTTCTTTATCAGTCCGTGCGCAGTGGATTTACTCATTTCAAAACCATTTTCGGCAAAGAACCTGACAATCCTTTCTACCGGCATGGAGTAAATGTAGCGCAACTGCAGGATGCCGGCAATGAAAGAGGCGTCATAACTGGAGTTTAATAAAGGGGTGGCAGGCAGTTTTCCGCACACGATACCTCCTTGATACAAGTAATAATGCAGGTGGTTGATATGTTTGATATAACGGGGAGGAATATATTCATAACGGATGGAGTCTACCGTTTTCAGAAGCCGGGCTGCTTCAGGCAGGAAGCCCGGCAGGGATGGATAAATATCGTGTTCCTGTACTTCCAGTTCAAAGTACTCCTTGCGCTTGGCGTTATTGTTTCCACGTTCTTTGGGAGCATACTCCGGATGTTCCGTGTTACCTGATTTCGCAGACAATGTGTCGGGGGAGATTTTTTCAGACTTCTGACTTATAAGTTTGCTTAACGCATCTCTCCTATTTTTTACTTTTTCCAAAGAAGTATTCCTGGACACCAATGTCTGTTCAAGGGAGTGGATAGACTTCGTTAGTTCCTCTACCCGACCGGTAAGCAAGCTGATATGTTCTGATTGTGCAACAAGCTGCTCCGACTGCAAAGCCAGTTGCAATGCCTGGCTTTGAGTCTGCTCCGAGAGCTTATTGTTTTGCTCAAGTAATTGGGCATTCTGGGCTCTGGTAAATAACAGCTGCTCTTCCAGCAGTGAGATTATCCGCTCCTTGTTCATGAAACAAAGATACGGATAATTTGGATATTTTCAAAGAAAAGTATAATTATAATTATTTGGTAATCAAATAGATATACCTAATTATCCTACATTTTAAAACGTTTTCGCCAACGTCCTGAACGTAGCGGGATCCCTCTCATTATCATGAAAAACGTTTCCCATTCAAAACGATATAAGCCTCTGTCCGGCTGGAAACGGGGAAGCTCGAAAGTACCAGCTTCCAGCCGTTTATGATACAAAATAAATCCATCTTTATCCCAGCGGAGTATTTTTACTGTGTCTTTATTCTTTGAGAAAAACAAATAGGCGTCACCGCTCAGAGGATTGGCCTTCATATCCTGACGAATCAGTTCGCAAAGGCAATCAACGCCTTTACCCATACTAATGTAACGGGGATACAAGTAATAGTTTAATGATTCATTCAGGCTGAACATACTTCTTGTCATTTACGCGGTTGTAGAAATCAATAAATCTGGTTAATCCAAGGGGGCTGGTCTGTCGGATATCCACTATCACACCATCGGGAAAAGTAATAGAAGCTCCTTTTATTACTTCTGAAGGTTCCAGGACATAGGACGCTGAAGGCATCTCTGGCTGAGACAAAGGAGAATCATACTCGCGCTTGATATGTGCTAACGCTGTTTCAGGAGAATGATTGCATTCTTCCAAAAGGGCATCGTAACGCATCGTGGTAACATCCAACCCGTGACGATGCATCCATTGACGGACACTTTGGATTTTTACCTTGTAATGACGGCAGAAAGAATGAAAACTTAAATGAGGAATAGAAGCATCGCGAAGATGAGCCTTGTATTCCGAAATGATTAAGGGGTAAATGGGATTGGCTTCCATGGTTTTTGAGACAAAGGTAAGAAAACACAAAAATAAAGGCAAGACGGTATCGCGGAGACGCTTACGATAACTATATCTATATTTCACCAACAGGTAATAAGAATGCAGATGGCTTACTTTATTATCAGTTTTCTCAAAGCAACGCAAAGCTTTTTGGAGGAGAAGCCCGGGCTGAATATCGTTTTAAAGGTCTTCAGTGGCTTTCAGTAGAAGGTGTTTATTCAACCGTTACCGGAAAGCAGTGTAATGGCAATAATCTGCCATTTATACCGGCTCAGAAAATCCGTGCAAAACTTAAAGCCGAAAAAAACAGGATAGGTGCTTTGATTTCACCCAATGTGTGGTTTGCTGCATTAAAGGCATTCAATCAAGATCATCCTTCATTGTATGAAACATCTACAGATGGATATACTCTTTGCGATGCAGGAATTAATTCAGGATTGAGAGTCTGTAATCAACTTGTTAATTTAGGGCTATCGGTAAATAATATATTTGATACCATTAGTGTCCACTAAAAATGTGGACGATTAAAAATTAAATAAATTTGGTTCACTTGAACCGCATCGATCTTTGTCATTTTTGAATTTAGCCTTATCAAAGAGATTTGTCAAATTGGTTTTGTCAGTAAGTGAAATACTTAAAATCTGCAGTACCTCGTAAGTACTTCTTTCTAGTTTCATATCATGCTGTACAATAGCAACTAGACAATATGCACAAATAGCAGAATATATCTGAATTCGAACTGCATTCTGGGTTGTTCCCCAGAATTTTTTAATCTTTAGGTGTTGCTTAAGCCATTTGAAAAACAGTTCAACTTGCCACCTATTTTTATAAAGTTCTGCAACCTGAATAGAGGTTAAATGCATGGCATTGGTTAAGAACATGAACTCTCGTTTCTGTTCATCATCCCAATAACGTACAAGCCTCAGTTTATTAGGATAATGCTTTTTGGGGTAGTACCCAATTAACTCTATTCTAGCATCGGATAATACATTCTTTGGCATACGACGCTTCCATTGGATCGTTTTGTATTTCAGATTCTTTTTGGCTCTGATAACAAAATATGACTCAATTGTTTCTATTTTGAATAAACGCTTAAAGTCATTATATCCACGATCAAAGATGTAGTATGAGCCTACTTCATAGGGGATTACATCCATCGCCTTTGAATCATGAACTCTTGCATCTGTGATATGAAAGAATGCTGGAATCTGAGTTTCCACATCATAAAGAGTATGCATTTTAATGCCGCCTTTATGTCTGCGGAACTTTGCCCACCAAAATACATTTAAGCATAAATCTATTGTCGTGGAATCAAAGGCATATACGTTACCATCAAGTCTGAAGATATTAACTGCACGTTTCTTACGTGCTTCATCGACGAGATAATAAGCAAAATCTTCAAAGATTCTGTAGTCTCTATTCTGATTAGCTTTTGCAAGATTACTTTTAGTTACATTACGACCAAGTCCCAGATGATATGTCTTATTGGCATGTGCCTCTATTGCAACTATTAAGTCACGTAGACTCTCCCGATTACAAAGTTGACCAAACATCAATGTTAGGAGTTGATTCCAACAAGTAAAGAACTTCACATACTTATCTCCATCGTATTTTGCTACGATTCGATTAAACTTACTTCTGTTGAGAAATGCAGTCAGTTGAGCGAAAACGTATTTATCTTGAAACATATGCTATTCAATTAAGAATGCAAAGTAATAGAATCAAGTCCGTTCGCTCGAATAATCGTTGTATAAGACTAATATTCAATCATTTCAAAGAACTCTTTGCGTTTTTTAGTGGACGCTTATGATTTGATACAAAATATTACGATCATTTATCAACATTAAAAGCGGTAAGCATTTATAATCCGGGACGTAATATTAGTTTAACTCTCACTATACCTTTTGGAGATTAGTAAAAACGATATTGCTTGTAAAAAGTAAGTTGTAATAATATGTAATCCCCTTATTTGCCTTCATTTATCAAAGGTTAAATAAGGGGATTTTTATATACTAATATTTCTTGATATAGAAAGTGTTCGACCTATATGTCACCTTTGTAACTACTCAGGTATCTTTTCCTGAAAATTGAAAAAGTAATCCAAACTCTCTTACCTGTTGAAATGTATCTGATAACTTTATGCCAATCCCCTTTCTCTATTATCCCCTACATATTACTTTTGCATTCAATGATTGAGCAGGTAACAGACATATCTAAGTTCTTATCGGAGATGAACGAGAAATTCTCTTCGATGGAGCAAACTATATCTGAGCAAGGTGCTGATATTAGCCGTCTTTATCGTATTATTGATCAGAAGGATAAAGAGATTCATGTATTAAAGAAACGTTTATCCAAATATGAAGGACCTGATAAGGATAGTCATAATAGTAGTATTCCTCCTTCCCAAGAATCGCTTCCTGCCAAAGTCCTCCGTCGGACACAGTCTTTGCGCAAGAAGTCAGACCGTAAGAACGGTGGTCAATTTGGTCATCCCGGCTCTACTTTAGAAACGAGCACTTCTCCTGATTTTATCGAAGAACATAAATCTGACTATTGTGAATGTTGCGGCAGTTCTTTGACTGGGGCTGAGTCTATTTGTAGCGGAGTCTCCCAAGTGGTTGATATACCTTTACCCCGTCCCCAAGTAAAAGAACATCGCTCTTTTGATGTGACTTGTTCTTGCGGCCACATTAATAAATGCCCGCTCCCCAAAGAATGTAGTAAACGGATTTCATACGGCAAGACTATTCAGTCTCTGGTGTCTTTTCTTAGCCATGTTCAATGTGTTTCATTTGAACGTATCTGTGAAATACTCAAAGAAATTTTCTCTTTGTCTATTAGTCAAGGTACAGTGCGGAACATGCTTACTAAAATAGGGACTAAATCAAAAACTGTTTGTGACCAAATTCGCAGGCGCATAGCCGAATCCACAGTTGTTGGCGCTGATGAAACGGGACTATATGTCAATAGTGCACTTAATTGGGCATGGATATTCCAAACGGATCAGTTAACCTATGTATACCAAGACAAGTCCAGAGGAATGAAGGCTATAAACAACCATTTTCCTGATGGATTGCCCAATGCTGTATTAGTCACAGATAGACATGGTAGCTATTTCAATATGGAAGTAAAGAATCATCAGGTATGCATTGCACATCTGTTAAGGAACATTCAATACCTTACTGAACTTGACCCTAAGCAGAACTGGTCTAAAAAAGTGAGTACACTTCTTAGAGAGGCGATACACATCCGTAAGACTACAAGCTTTGAAGTAATACCAATAACCACTATAAAAGACAGATTGGACCGATTGCTAAATGAAAGCGTAGCACATCTGCATGAGGATTTCCAGAAGTTCAAAAATGGTCTCTTCAAATGTAAGGATTATCTTTTTACCTTCCTGCAAAACCCAGATGTTCCTTATGATAATAATGCCAGCGAAAGAGGTATTCGAAAAATAAAGGTAAAGCAAAAAGTCAGCGGATGTTTTCGTACAGAAAAAGGGGCTAACACTTTTATGAACGTCCACTCCGTTGCTGAAACCGCTAAGAAAAACGGAAATTCTAAATACAAGGCTATTCTTGCTGTTCTTGAACAGTGAGAAGTATCAATATGACTTTATACCTGAGTAGTTACTTTTGGATACAGACTTGGTAAATTATGACAATAATACCAAAACATTTGGTTCACCTACCACTTTGAAGAGTTTTGTAATAGGTGTCAACATCGGATTCTAATAAACAAATTAAAGTAAAGACATTATGAAATTAAATAGAATATTATTTGCTGCTTTAATAGCCAGCATAACAGGAAGCTCGATCACTTCGTGCAGTGAATCTTTCCTTGATGAGAATTTAACAACTCAATATAGTACCGACCGCTTTAAGACACAAGAAGGTCTTGATGAATTAGTGACTGGAGCCTATCAGAAACTGAAATTCAAATTCAACTATATATGGGGGATTCAGTGCTACAACATGGGAGTAGATGAATTTACTGATGCTAATAATGTTATTCCAGCATGGAATCACTATAGTCAAGATTTAAATTCATCTGAAAATGCCGCTAACCAACCTATCTGGGACAATTACTACGGACTGGTTGAACCCGCAAACATATTGATCCAAAACATACCTCAATATTATAACCAAAGTTCACCTACATACAACACACGCTTGGGAGAAGCACACTTTCTAAGAGCCTATGCCTATTTCGAATTAGTGAAGCAATTTGGTGGTGTGCCGTTGAAATTAGTTCCGTCTACAAGCGCGGAAACATATTTTACACGGAATTCTGCTGAAGAAATATACACACAGGTTATATCTGATTTTGGAGAAGCCTACAGACTACTTCCGGATAAAGGTGAATCAATCGGACGAATTAACAAATATGCTGCTGCCCATTTCCTTGCAAAAGCACATTTATTCCGTGCCTCCGAATTGTACAGCGATTGGAATAGTAATTATATAGCATCCGACCTCGATGCTGTTATTCAATATGGTTCGGAAGTTGTAGACGCACATCCGTTGTGTAATGATTATGTAGAACTTTGGGACTATGAACAGCCGAACGGAGCCAATGAAAAAGTAAGTGAAGTGATTCTAGCAGCTCAATTCTCTAATGATGAATCAACATGGGGACGTTATGGAAACCAGATGCATCTTTATTATCCGGCCGTATACCAAGGTAATGATATAGGTGGATGTAAACGTGACATCTCCGGAGGACGTGAATTCTCATACGTAAGTGCTACAGAGTATACCATGCAGGTATTTGACCGTGTCAATGACTCTCGTTTCTGGAAATCATTCATCACCTGTTATGGAGCCAACGAAACCAAAAGTGCTCCCACCTGGACAGCAGAAGATATGCCATACGCTCCGGCAGGTGTAAAAGAAGGTGACAAACGTTTCAGTGGAGGTGAACTCGGTATGAAATACATCGTGAATGACCCGGGAGACAATCGCTATGAGAAATATCCCAACGCTCCGGCATATACTGTTTTGAAAGATGGAAAAATGTGTAACACGTATACATATGTACGCTATTTCAAAGGACAGGAACACAGCTGGAATATAAATGAGAAAACAGGTAATTATTACGATATCATACCTCACAAGCGTTCAGTAGCTTTATCTAAATTCCGTGATGGTTATCGTGTTTCCATCGCATCTCAATTCGGTACTCGCGATGCTATCATCGCCCGTTCGGCAGATGATGTACTAATGGTTGCCGAAGCATATATTCGTAAAGGTGAAGCCAATTATGACAAAGCTGTCGAATGGATGAACAAACTACGTGAACGTGCCGGTTATAAAACTGGTGAAGACCGTAGTAAGAACGTAGATGGTGGACAAGCTTATAAGAATAATCCTTATTGTTCCGGGAAAGGAGGCGGTCACTCCTCCGAAGGTGCTATTTACTGGGAAGAAAACACCTATTATGAGTCAAACAATATCGAACAGGAGACTACTGCTTCTACCAAAACTACGATGAAATTAAATAGTGTGGCAGACGTTTATAACTCTACAGTCGACACTCCTATCTACAACGAACTGGGATGTACATCCAATGCTGACAAAATGATGTGCTTCCTATTAAATGAACGTACCCGTGAGCTTTGTGGCGAATTGCAACGCTGGGAAGATCTGGCACGTACCAAGACGTTAGACGCCCGCTGGCATAAATTCAACGACGGTGCCAGCAGAGGTCTTGGCGAATTCAAATCGGAGAAACATTACTATCGTCCGATCCCCCAAGCCTTCTTGGACGGTATCACCAATTCAAATGGTTCTGCACTAAGCAATGAAGAAAAGAAAGCAATGCAGAATCCGGGATATTAATATAAACAACTAAACTTATTGCCACTTGGCACTCTTTGAAATAGTATTCCTAATCAAAGAGTAGCAAGTGGCAATATTATTTCTTATATTTCCGTTGTTTTTCACTTCGTCTTCCTCATAAACATCTTAATCTGTTCACTAATCTGCTCCATCCCCTTTATCGAAGGATGACCGCTCTTTTTGTCAATATCATGCAGTTCAATACAATCAATGTTATAGTGATTGCAGATAGCTCTGACTGATTCATTAAACTCTTCCTTTAAACCAGAGTTCAGCAGAAAGTAGATTTCAACATTAGGATAACGATCAATCATGTGGTCAAGCAGATATGCCATAGCCGGACGGAATGTATATAAATCTTCCTTGGTCCACCCTTCATACTTGTAATCCCCAAGCGGTGAGCCGGCCCAACAATCATTCGTTGCACCGAAAATAAAGATGATATCCGGACATCCCAGCTTATCCATACGGGTAATAAAAGAACGATCCGAATAATCAGCCTGATTATAACCGGTATTACAAATCGTTGCACCGGAAAAAGAGTTGTTGACACAAAGGCGGTAGTTATTCTCTTTGATGAATTTATGCCACCAGGTCTGCTTTACGGAAGTTACATCCGTTTGCTGTCGCGGAGAAACATAATACCAAATGCTATTGGTATCGGGTTGCAGGTATCCTTCAAATGTTGAATACGAATCGCCTAAAATAGATATAGATTTCAGGCTTTGAGCAAAGCTGATACTGCTATATAGAGTGATTAGCAGTAATAAATAAAAGGATTTCTTCATCTTAGCATAAAGTTTTCAATTTTGCTGCTAAGATACTACATTATACTAAAATTATAGCATGAAATTTTCTACTACTTTCAGGAAAGGGTCATTTCCCTTTCCTATCATAAGTCACATTCTTTTCCACCACATTCTCTACATTATTCACTTTCTTCACGAACTCTTTCACCTCACCCACTTTCACATTCTCAATCGTTACATTCTTAACCGGTAATTTGGCATTCCCCTTCAATTCATAGATGGCATCTGCCGACTCACAAGTCACCTTATCCATATAAATGCCATCAATACGGGTAATCCGTTCCTCATAAGTAGGTACCAGGTTCTTCCATTGATACAATACTTCCGTATCTATTTCAAGCACCCGTTGAGCCGTGCCTGCCTGTACATTTTTCATGTAAACGTTTTCTATAAATCCACCCCGGCGATGATTGGTCTTCACGAAGAAAAGACGCATTACCGAATTAGGAGCCGTGCAATCATGCATATAGATATTCCGTATGCCTCCGGATATTTCACTTCCGATGCCAAGCAAAGTATGCCCTTTAAGAATTTGACAACGACGGATAACAATATTTTCACAAGGAGTATTCAATCTCCAGGCATCCTGATTGCGTCCGGCCTTGATAACTACCGCATCATCCCCCTGATCGAAAGAACAATCCTCCACCAGAAAGTTACGACTCATTTCAAAGTCGATACCATCGTTATTATGTCCATGAGCTTTCACATCCAGATTACGTACCACTCCCCCATCACACATATAAAGGTGAATGGTCCAAAACGGACTTTCACGTATCTTAAATCCATCCAACAGCACATTCTTGCAACGATTGAAATGAATCAGATGCGGACGAAGATGATTCTCCCCTATTGCCATCTGACGTTCGATTACAGGGACATTAGTCGAAGCTTTTGTATACAACTCCTTCAACGCTTCCAAATGAGGCTGGGGACGTTTGAACCAAACTCTCCAGGCATCCATTTTCGGCTGGAGAGTTCCTTTACCCGTAATCGCTACATTCTCACATTCAAAAGCATAAAGTAAAGGAGAATAGTTGTAACATTCCAAGCCTTCCCAGGAAGTCATCACTGCCGGAAGATAATCAGAAGGATTATCCGTG
Organism: Bacteroides celer; assembly: GCF_002632415.2. Taxonomy (NCBI): domain Bacteria; kingdom Pseudomonadati; phylum Bacteroidota; class Bacteroidia; order Bacteroidales; family Bacteroidaceae; genus Bacteroides; species Bacteroides celer. Next base: position 4,648,857 of record NZ_CP178209.1, read on the forward strand.
AAATTCAAAACCGCATTCTCTTCCAAACAGAGGTTTACATTACTCTTGAAATGAATAGGCCCGGTCAGCCATGTACCAGCCGGAACAACCACACGTCCACCTCCCGCTTGATTACATGCCTCAATAGCAGCAGCAATAGCTTTTGTATTATCCGCCTCACCTCCCGGTTGTGCACCGTAATCCGTTATCGGAAAGTCTTTATCGGGATAAATAAAGATTTTAATAGGCTGCATGGGAAAAGGCGCTTTCACCTTTACCGTCTTATAATTATCACCGGCAAAAGCCAAAGAAACTGTCAACAGACCAAAGCAGATACCTGCCATATATTTCAATAAGTTCATCTTCATCGTATGATTCTATTTTTAATTCATTCAAGTCCTGCAAAGATAAAAATATCCTTTTATTGTTACATTGAAAAGACCAATACCCCTGCCGTAGGAATTTCCGCAGTTCCTATCAGTACCTTGCCCCCTTTCGGCAAGTTGAATGTATAAGGACAATCCGAATAATTCAAAACAATTCCCAATCCATTACGGTATTCCATTGTCACACCATAAGGCAGATCCATCACCGGGATATTCAGTTGTGCATATAGTTTCTTCAATATATCTTTTTCCAATGCTCCATCATGACTGTCCACTCCAACATAAGTGATTGTTCCCTTTCCTAATTTACGGAAAGTGACAGCCGGACTTCCTTCATAGAATTCGTTTTTATAAGTAGCCCAGACCTGTGCATCAGTGGGAGGATTCAGTATTTCTCCCCATGTATTCCACGCATACTCCTTTCCATTCATCACTACAGTACCGGGATCTTCAGGAAGAAGTAAATCGTAAAAGTTCATTTCGTTTCCTGTCAAAGGAGCGATCATGGAACCGAAAGGAGCTTCAGGAAGACGGCCATAACGGTCCTTCTGTGCCGTACGGCAGGTTAAGATTAGATTTCCGCCATTCTTCACGTATGCAATCCATTTATCCACCAGTTCTTTATCAGCCAATTGATAAGCCGGTATTACAACCACCGGATAATCGGATAAATTCTTTGTCTCTGATATAAAATCGACAGGAGCTCCGAATGATTTTAGGGTACGATAGTACTTTTCGATGTGTGCAAAAGTGTCCCATGTACGATTCTGCTTCTGCCGCTCGATACTCCAGGAATTTTCATGATTGAAAAGAATTGCAGTACGACGGGCAAGGTAATCGGCAGGTTTGGTTTCACGGGAAGAGCTATGTTTACGAAGTTCACGAATCTCCTTTATAAATGTCTCATATTCTCTTCCGCCGGGAGTTATAGTCACTCCGTCCGTGCCGACAATTCCGTAATGATATTGTTCCGTGCCGTAAAGAGGTTGGCGATAACGATAGGTGCAGATAAAATCACTTCCACCGGCAAACACACTCCACATCCACAGACGAACTGCGCCCGGAAGAGGTTGGGGATTGATACTGCCCCAGTTCACCTGTCCCGGCTGTAATTCCATCACACCATAAGTTCCCTGTATCGGACGGAAAAAGTCATTTGCCCAGGCTATCCGCAACGGATTACCTACCCGGTAGCCTCGACGACCAATCCCCTCATTATCACCATATACCATATAACGGGTATAACTTTGAAAATCAAGCGAGGGGCTACCACCGATGTGACCTTCATCATAATTCGGTATATAATTCGTAGTCACCCATTGGTTCTTTGCATATTTCTTTATCAACAGACATTGTTCGTTCAGGAAATCATTGGTTTGTGATGCAGCAAAACGGCGGTAATCCAAAATTTGATGATGATTCATAAACATCTGTACGCGCTTGGGAAGCGTTATTTCATCAAAAGACGAATAAACCTCACTCCAGAAAGCAGTGCCCCATGCATTATTTAAAAGTTGAATGTCATTATTGTATTTGGCACGGAGAAAATCACGGAAAGCAAGCTCCGCTTTCAGATTATAATCAAACTGTACAGCAGGTTCGTTGTCGAGTTGCCATCCGATAATACGGGAGTCATTGCCATAATGTTGCGCCAGTTTTTCAATCATCTTGTATGATAATTCCCTGTAAAGAGGCGAAGCAAATGAAGCATGCTGGCGAGCACCGTGGTCAAGTATCGTTCCATCCTCATTCTTCAATAGAATTTCGGGGTATTTCCGGCTCATCCATACAGGAGGAGTGGCAGTAGAAGTACACATGATAACTTTCAAATCATACTTGGCTGCCAAAGCTACAGCCCTGTCCAGCCATGCAAAATCATAGCGCCCCTCTTCCGGTTCCAGTTGCGCCCAGGCAAACTCGGCAAAATGGGTAAATTCAAATCCCAATTCATGCATTTTCTTGAAGTCACGTTCCCACTGGCTCTCATCCCAGTGTTCGGGATAATAATAGACACCCGTCAAAGTCAGGTCTTTATCATCAAACCAGGGAGAAGTTTCAATTACAGTCTTTTGAGCTTGCTTCTGTTGAGTTCCGGTTGCCAGTCTCTCTGCTGCCTGTATTCCGGTAGAAACGGTTAATAGACCGGCACAGAAAGTAGCCAGAATTTTACTTTTTACCATATACTTCATAAATTCGATTGATTATTAGCGTTATAAAACGTTATTCATATATTTTCCATTCCCACAAACCGGCATCTCCCCTACGAATATGAAGACGGAGATAACGTGTCTCTCCTATCTCCTTAGCAATATGTGGAGAGCATGCTTGTACTTTCCCTTGTTCAGCACACATCTGCCAATGTTTTCCGTCGATAGACTTCTCCAGTCGCCAGGTATGTCCTTCAGTGGGACGGGTAAAATAGAACTGGCACTCCCCGACCTTACGGATTTCCTTTAAATCGACTGTAATAAACGGACTGCTATCCGTATCAGCCGCCATCCAACGGGTTCCATTCGATTCGTCAGCTACATGGGTAGCCTGATAAGTATGCGTGCGGGTATAGCTCTTCACCGAACCTTTTTCCGGCAACGGTTGATTGGGTTGCGTTTCGATATTGACTACGGAAGTACGGGGAGATTTCTCACTGGAAGCATAAAAATGCGAGTGTAATGCCAGATTCGGCCGGGTCTCTTGGGAAGCTGCCAAGTAGCCTACACCACGTATATCGGGAATTAAGGTCTTTATCGTTCCATCATCATTAAATTCCATCCGGTTAGCATACACTTGACGGGTAGTTCCGCCATCTCCGTATTCCAGATAGAGAAAAATATATTCACCCGTTCCCTCGTCATAAAACACGTTGCCATGTCCCGGTCCCCACACTTGATTTTCAGGAGAAGAGAATAAAAAAATGTCGTTCCCCTCCGGCTTTACAAAACCCGTCAAAGGAGACTCGCGGCTCATCATATAAGCATTGACATAATTCTGATGACCACTCAACGTATAAATATAGTAATAGATACCTTTACGCTTAAACATCACCGGACCTTCGGAATATCCCTGGCGGGCTGTTGCCAGAGTTACCGGCTCACCATCCAGATGAAGCCTGTCCGCAGAAAGCCGTCCCGCATTCCGACGACGCCAAAAGATATATCCTGAACCGTCGTCATCAATAAAAGGTTCTCCGTCAATATCATCAACGACAGCCGGGCTATCTGTTCCTTCTTCTCCGGGAGGCAAAAGCCCCTGTCCCACAGTAAAATGGAAAGGACCGTCCGGGCGATCAGCTACAAGCACATAAGTTCCCATCTTGTCATCCGGTTTCACAAACGTAACGTATAAATAAAACTTGCCGTCCTGCTCAATCACTTTTCCAGGCGCCCAATACCGGAAATAGCCCTTTTTCTTTTCACCTTTATCATTCGTGTAGTCATATCCTTTCGACCAGTCGAATCCACTGATATGGGAACCTTCGAAACTCCAGTTCACAAAATCTTTCGATTTCCATACGACAGGAGTTCCGGCACGTCCAAGTCCGTAATCCAGATCGGTAGTGCCATAAAGATAATAGGTATCACCAAATTTGGAGACAGACGGGTCCGCCAGATTATCGGGAATAAGCGGATTATAGTTCCGGTCGGCAATCAGTGCCTCTACAATGGAGGCATCCACTGCAAACGCCGTTCCATGACGAATCCCCCTCGGAAAAAAGACCTGATCGGACACATCTTCCCATGTTTCACCATAGTCCAAAGAACGAACAGCTCCATAACGATGGTCACGGTATTTATCAAAATAGACATAAAGCGTATCACCTACAAAAAGAGGAGCCGGACCTTCCGCCCAATATTTTCCTGTAATAGGTGCCGATACTTTGGTCGGGAATCCTTTTTCTATCTTCTTTGTACGCGTCACACGCAAATTCTTTTCCGGCGGATTGGAATTTTCATTCTTGACTACCATTATCAGGTCTTCCCGCTTCGGGTCTTTCACAATAGCGGCATCAATCACACTGAAATCTGGATTGAAGAACATCTTCGTCTTCGAGAAAGTACGAAAGTCCTTCGTTGTTACATAATAAATACGATGATTCAGTCCCTTCTCACTTTCACTGGTAGCCACTTCTTTGTGACGACCGGGAATCGTAGTTGCCCAAAAGATATAATAGGTTTGTGAAGGTTCATCATAAAACAGTTCGGGAGCCCAACAGTTATGTGCATCCGGCTCGTGCATCATCACAGGGATTGCCTGTTGCTCACTCCAATGAACCAAATCGCGGGAAGAGGCATATCCGATAATCCGGTCCGTCCAACTGGAAGTCCAGACCATGTGAAAAGTTCCGTCCGGCGACTGGCAAATGCTGGGGTCGCGCATTAATTTATCTTTACAAACCGCAGGGGTAAGATAAGAACGTCCGCCGTGTAAAGGCAGCCAGTTCAATCCATCATAACTATATGCTAAATGCAGTCCGTCTTTACTGTCATTGATAAAATAAGAAAAGAGGTAAGCTGTCTCACCGGCAAAGACTGTCATCACCGACCAAAGACTTAGAGCTATCCAGATTACTACTTTTTTCATGGTTCCTTATTAAGATTAAAAAGTTTACCTTGCAAAGATAAGGCATCTCCGCCCCTCCTCAAAGATAAAGAGCATGGACAATATTTCAAATCCATGTAGTTTTGTACACGAACGCTTTTAGATGTCCATTTTGATACAATATTCTATGTATCTGTACATCTTTCTATTTACTAAACCCTTAAAAAGCTCTACTTTAGCGGCAGATTTAAAAAAGAATGAAAAACATATCAACTCTATATATCATGAAACGACTTTTAGTAAGTATTGCTATCGTATTTATCTCCATACTGACCGTAGCGGGACAAAATCACTCTTTCAGCTTATCCGGCAAATGGAATTTCCGGATAGACCGGGAAGATACCGGCGTCAAGGAACAATGGTTCAAAAAATCCCTCGACGATTCTATCAACCTGCCCGGCTCCATGCCCGAAAAACTGAAAGGAGATGAAGTGACCGTCCATACCCAATGGACCGGAAGCCTCTACGACAGTTCTTACTACTTCAACCCATATATGGAAAAATACAGGATAGAGGGACAAGTAAAGCTACCCTTCTTTCTGACTCCCGACAAACATTATGTAGGTGTGGCCTGGTATCAAAAGAAAGTGACAATCCCGGCTGACTGGAAAGGAGAAAGAATCACTCTTTTTCTGGAACGTCCGCACATCGAAACTACTGTATGGGTAAATCAACAGGAGCTTGGTATGCAAAACAGTCTTTGTGTTCCCCATGTCTATGACCTGACTGCTGCAACCACCCCCGGAAAAACGTACCTGATTACCATCCGTATCGATAATAGAATCAAAGAAATCAACGTAGGTCCAGATTCTCACAGCATCACCGACCAGACACAAGGTAACTGGAACGGTATCGTCGGACGAATCGAATTACAAGCCACTCCCAAAGTTCATTTAGAAGATATTCAGGTATATCCCGATTTGAGCAATCAGAAAGCGCTGGTTCGCATGAATATACGGTCTGCTTCTTCCACCAAGGGAGAGATCACCCTTTCCGCCGAGAGCTTTAACACGGACATTCAGCACAAAGTGGCTCCCGTACATCAAAGTTTCAACATCCGTCCGGGAGATAATCCGGTAGAAATGGAACTTCCGATGGGAAAAGAGTTTCTGACGTGGGATGAATTCAGTCCGGCACTTTATAAACTGACGGCAAAATTGACCAACGGCAAACAAACTGACACGCGACAAGTACAGTTTGGTATGCGTAATTTCAAGATAGAAGGGAAATGGTTTTATGTAAATGGCCGCAAAACGATGCTTCGCGGTACGGTGGAAAACTGTGACTTCCCATTGACAGGCTATGCGCCGATGGATGTAGCTTCCTGGGAACGGGTGTTCCGCATTTGTCGTAACTATGGCCTGAATCACATGCGCTTCCACTCCTTCTGTCCGCCGGAAGCAGCTTTCATCGCTGCCGATCTGGTCGGTTTCTATCTGCAACCGGAAGGACCGAGCTGGCCGAACCACGGTCCGAGACTGGGTAACGGACAACCGATTGACAAATACCTGATGGACGAAACCATTGCACTGACCAAGGAATATGGGAATTACGCTTCCTACTGTATGCTGGCTTGCGGCAATGAGCCTTCCGGTCGTTGGGTGGCATGGGTCAGCAAATTCGTGGATTATTGGAAAGCAACCGATCCGCGTCGTGTATACACAGGAGCTTCCGTTGGAAACAGCTGGCAATGGCAACCTCACAATGAGTATCATGTGAAAGCCGGCGCACGCGGACTTAGTTGGGCAGGTGCGCAACCGGAAAGTGAATCGGATTATCGTGCAAGAATCGACACGGTGAAACAACCGTATGTATCACACGAAACAGGTCAATGGTGCGTATTCCCGAATTTCAATGAGATCCGTAAATATACCGGAGTCAACAAAGCGAAGAACTTTGAAATCTTCCGGGATATTCTGAACGATAACCACATGGGAAGCCAGAGTCACGACTTTATGATGGCTTCGGGCAAATTGCAGGCACTCTGCTACAAACATGAGATTGAAAAGACCTTGCGTACTCCGGACTATGCGGGATTCCAGTTGCTGGCTCTCAATGATTATTCCGGCCAGGGAACTGCATTAGTCGGTGTACTGGACGTGTTCTTTGAAGAAAAAGGATATATCAACGCAGAACAGTTCAGACGCTTTTGCAGTCCGACCGTACCTTTGGCACGTATTCCTAAATTTGTATATGCCAACAATGAAACATTCCATGCCGACATTGAAGTATCTCATTTCGGAGCTGCTCCCTTAGAAAGTGCAAAAACAGTATATACCATTAAGGATAAATTCGGAAAAGTATATGCTCATGGAACTGTCGGCACCCATCACATTCCCATCGGAAATCTTTATTCTCTGGGTAGTGTAGATATGACTCTGGAAGGAATCGATACACCGCAGAAACTAAATCTGGAAGTACGTATCGAAGGCTGTGATGCCGTAAACGACTGGGATTTCTGGGTATATCCGGCACAAGTGGAACTGGTACAAGGAACAGTATATACCACCGACACCTTGGATGCCAAGGCATTGGCAGTGTTGCAAGACGGAGGAAATGTGCTGATTACGGCTGCCGGAAAGATACAATACGGCAAAGAAGTCAAACAATACTTCACTCCCGTATTCTGGAATACTTCCTGGTTCAAGATGCGTCCGCCGCACACAACCGGTATTTTCCTGAATGAATATCACCCTCTTTTCCGCGAATTCCCTACCGAGTATCATAGTAATCTGCAATGGTGGGAACTGCTGAACAAAGCGCAGGTGATGCAATTCACCGACTTCCCGGCAATATTCCAACCAACGGTTCAAAGTATTGATACCTGGTTTATCAGCCGGAAAATCGGCATGTTGTTCGAAGCAAAGGTCTTGAACGGTAAATTGATGATGACCAGTATGGACATTACTTCCCAACCGGAAAAACGAATCGTTGCCCGCCAGATGCATAAAGCAATCCTGGATTATATGAATTCGGATGCTTTCCGTCCGGCAGAAAAGATAGCTCCGGAGCTGATACAGGCATTATTCACCAAAGTGGCGGGAGATGTGAAATCTTATACCAAAGATTCACCTGACGAGCTCAAACCGAAAATTAACTAAATGGGAAATTATCAGGCACACCCTGCATCCCATCAAATCATATACATTAATATTATTTACATGAAAGCTACGATCATAGGCTTGCTACTCTTGGCTACGGCAAATATCCATGCACAGGAGAAAGCCCAAACATACCAGTTGGCAGATGCTCCCCGCTACAGTGAGGAGACGGGATATGGATATGATCTCGTCGCTACTCCCGAAAAAGGCAGTAAGGCACCCTTCTTCTTTTCTGTCCGTGTGCCGGACGGTAACTACCAAGTAACCGTTCGCCTGGGAAGCAAGAAACAGGCAGGAGTGACCACTGTAAGAGGCGAGTCACGCCGACTATTCATTGATAACCTTGCGACCCAAAAGGGACAATTCGTAGATGAAACATTTATCATCAACAAACGCAATCCCCGCATTTCCGAAAAAGAATCCGTACGTATCAAACCCCGCGAAAAAGCCAAACTGAACTGGGACGATAAACTGACGCTGGAATTTAACGGCGATGCACCCGTATGCCAGAGTATCAGCATCGAGCCTGCCGATCCGTCGGTGATTACCGTTTTTCTATGCGGTAACAGTACCGTAGTCGACCAGGACAACGAGCCATGGGCCAGCTGGGGACAAATGATACCTCATTTTTTCGGTACGGACGTTTGTATCGCCAATTATGCGGAATCGGGCGAATCAGCCAATACGTTTATTGCCGCAGGACGTTTGAAAAAAGCATTGAGCCAGATAAAGAAAGGAGATTATCTTTTCATGGAATTCGGGCATAACGACCAAAAGCAAAAAGGACCGGGCAAAGGAGCTTATTACTCTTTTATGACCAGCCTGAAAACATTTATTGATGAAGCTCGTGCACGGGGAGCATACCCCGTACTGGTCACTCCCACCCAACGCCGGAGTTTCGACGCAACCGGACATATCCGTGACACACACGAAGATTATCCGGAAGCCATGCGCTGGCTGGCAGCTAAAGAAAATGTTCCGTTGATCGACCTCAACGAGATGACCCGTACTCTTTATGAAGCTTTGGGAACAGAAACGTCGAAACGTGCTTTCGTACACTATCCGGCAGGCACTTATCCGGGACAGACCAAAGCTTTTGAGGATAACACCCACTTCAATCCATACGGAGCCTATCAAATAGCCCAATGTGTGATTGAAGGAATGAAGAAAGCCGTACCGGAACTGGCTAAACACCTGAAAATAGACCCGTCCTATAATCCGGCACAGCCGGACGATGTAAATGGTTTCCACTGGAACGAATCACCATTCACGGAAATTGAAAAACCGGACGGAAATTAAGAGATAAGTAGTAGGTATTAAGTATTAAGAATCAGGCATTAGATAAATATGAAAACCAAAAGCATCTTTCCCCTGTTCCTATTGGCAGGCACACTTTTGACAGCAGCTTGCGCCACCCCAACGGCTAAACAGGCAGGAAACAACAGCTTCGAATGGGGGCAAGTACCGCAACAACCGGATTTGTCATGGGCCGATAGTGTAGGCAGCCGGCAAATGCCCGGAAACCATGTAATTTTATCCGCTAATTCTTTTGGCGCAGTAGCAGACAGCACGGTGCTTAGCACGGAAGCTATCCAGAAAGCAATTGACAGTTGTGCCGTCATCGGTGGAGGAACGGTAGTTCTTCAGCCGGGATATTATCAGACTGGCGCACTGTTCATAAAAAGCGGTGTCAACCTGCAACTGGACAAAGGGGTGACTTTACTGGCCAGCCCTTACATTCATCATTATCCCGAATTCCGCTCACGGATTGCAGGAATCGAGATGACATGGCCCGCGGCAGTTATCAACATTGTCAATGAAAAGAACGCTTCCGTCAGCGGAGAAGGAACGCTGGACTGCCGGGGAAAAGTATTTTGGGATAAATATTGGGAAATGCGGAAAGAATACGAAGCAAAAGGATTGCGCTGGATTGTGGATTATGACTGCAAACGGGTACGGGGCATCCTCATAGAACGTAGCTCGGACATTACATTGAAAGGATTTACCCTGATGCGTACCGGTTTTTGGGGATGTCAGATTCTTTACTCCGATTATTGCACGATAGACGGATTGACCATCAACAACAATATAGGTGGACACGGTCCGAGCACGGACGGTATCGACATTGATTCTTCCTGCAATATCTTGGTCGAAAACTGCGATGTAGACTGTAACGATGATAATATCTGTATCAAATCGGGACGGGATGCAGACGGACTGCGGGTGAACCTTCCTACGGAAAATGTGGTCATACGCAATTGCATCGCCCGCAAAGGTGCCGGACTTATCACCTGCGGAAGCGAAACTTCCGGTAGCATACGGAATGTATTGGGATATAATCTGGAAGCAATCGGCACCTCCGCCGTGCTGCGGTTGAAAAGCGCCATGAACCGTGGAGGGACAATCGAAAACATTTATATGACCGAAGTAAAAGCGGAAAACGTCCGTCACGTGCTGGCGGCAGACTTGAACTGGAACCCCAGTTACAGTTACAGCACTTTACCCAAAGAGTATGAAGGGAAAGAAATCCCGGAACACTGGAGAATCATGCTGACTCCGGTAACGCCTCCCGAAAAAGGTTATCCGCGTTTCCGCAATGTCTACGTATCAAAGGTAAAAGCGGAAAATGTGGACGAATTTATCTCCGCTTCGGGATGGAATGACTCGTTACGTCTGGAAAATTTCTATCTTTATGCCATCGAAGCGCAGACCGACAAACCGGGCAAAATCTGCTATACGAAGAATTTCAACTTGTCTGAAATTACATTAAAGACAGAAGAAAAGAATGTCATTGAACTAAAAGAGAATGAACAAAGTAATATCAACTTCAACTATGTTAAGACATCTCCTGACCATCGTACTGCTGGGAATCTTGCTCATTGATGCGCAAGCACAAGCACTGACGCCACCTGCCGGCACTTTCCGGTTGGGCATATCAAAAGGAAATGAAAGCCACTGGCTAAAACCTAAAGAAAAGATACAGGGAGTATCCTTCCAATGGAAAGCACTGCCCGATAGTCGTGGATTTATTCTGGAAGTAGAAGTCGCCTCTGCTCCGGAAGCCGATGCCCTATTTTGGAGTTTCGGCGATTGCCAACCGGATTCGGACATCAATGTATTCAGCGTGGAGGGACAAGCCTTCACTTGCTACTACGGAGAAAGTATGCAATTACGGACGCTGCAGGCTGTCACTCCTACCGATGATATTCGCTTGAGTGACGGACATAAGGATGTAACTCCCCTGATGCTTTACGAATCAGGCAAACGAACCGACCGCCCTGTACTGGCCGGACGTTGCAGTCTCTCCCCGGCTTCTTCCCGAAACGAAGGAAGCAAGCCTTCTCGGCTTTACTTCTGTTTCTACGAACAGAATGAAAAAGCGGATTACAACTACTATATGTTACCGGATATTTTTGCCAAAATCGACAAAAAATGAAAAGGATCTATTTATTATTCAGTCTGTTAATAGGTTGCATCTATCTACATGCAGCCATTTATAATGTAATGGACTTCGGAGCCAAAGCGGATGGGAAAACGATTGATTCGCCTGCCATCAATCGTGCAATTGAAGCGGCCGCACAGGCCGGAGGAGGCACAGTATATCTACCTGCGGGAGAATATGCGTGTTATTCCATCCGGTTAAAAAGCAACATTCATATCTATTTGGAACAGGGCACCCGTATCATTGCCGCCTTTCCCGGAAAAGAGGAAGGATATGATACCGCCGAACCGAATGAACATAATAAGTATCAGGATTTCGGTCACAGCCATTGGAAAAACTCTTTAATTTGGGGAATCGGACTGGAGAATATTACGATCAGTGGTCCCGGCTTAATCTACGGCAAAGGCTTGACCCGTGAAGAGAGTCGCCTACCGGGGGTAGGCAATAAGGCTATCAGCCTGAAAGATTGCAGAAATGTGACCCTGAAAGATTTATCCATGCTGCATTGCGGGCATTTCGCCCTGTTGGCTACCGGAGTGGATCATCTGACGATTCTGAATCTGAAAGTAGACACCAACCGGGACGGTTTCGATATTGATTGCTGCCGGAACGTACGTATCAGCCAATGCACGGTGAACTCCCCCTGGGATGATGCCATTGTATTGAAAGCCTCTTATGGATTAGGACGCTTCCAAGATACGGAAAATGTGACGATCAGTGATTGCTATGTCAGCGGCTTTGACAAAGGCAGTGTAATGGACGGCACTTGGCAGTTGGACGAACCGCAGGCTCCCGATCATGGTTTCCGTACAGGACGCATCAAACTCGGCACAGAAAGTAGTGGAGGCTTCCGCAATATTGCGATTACGAACTGTATCTTTGAACATTGCCGTGGATTGGCATTGGAAACGGTAGACGGAGGACATCTGGAAGATATTGTAATCAGTAATATTACAATGAGAAATATAGTCAACGCACCTATTTTCCTCCGGTTGGGCGCACGTATGCGCAGTCCTGAAGGCACTCCTGTGGGCACCATGAAACGTATTCTTATCAGCGATATCAATGTATGGAATGCCGACAGCCGGTATGCTTCTATCATCAGCGGCGTACCGGGAGCCTGTATCGAGGATGTGACTTTGCGTAATATTCACCTCTATTATAAAGGAGGATATAGCGAAGAGGATGGCAAACGTATTCCGCCCGAACAGGAGAAAGTATACCCCGAACCCTGGATGTTCGGCACTATTCCCGCCAAAGGGTTTTATATCCGCCACGCACGGAACATTACCTTCGACGGCATCCGCTTCCACTTTGAACAGCCGGACGGACGACCGCTTTTTGTAACTGATGACGCAGAAAATATAGAATACTATAACACACTGAAAGAATGATGAATAAAAGACAATGGATAGTTCTTTGCCTGCTCGCCGCAGGTGGAGTAATGCAAGCACAACAATGGCCGGACACTCCGGTGGAAGCACGTCCCGGCGCCAGATGGTGGTGGCTGGGAAGTGCCGTAGACGAAAAGAATCTGACGTATAATCTGGAAGAATACGCACGTACCGGAATGGGAGCAGTAGAAATTACTCCTATCTATGGGGTGCAAGGCAATGACGCGAATGATATTCAGTTCCTTTCTCCCCACTGGATGGAAATGCTTAAGCATACACAAGCGGAAGGAAAACGTACGGGTATTGAGATTGATATGAATACCGGAACCGGATGGCCTTTTGGCGGACCTGAAGTTAGTATAGAAGATGCGGCTACCAAGGCTATCTTCCAGACATACGAAATAGAGGGCGGCAAAGAGATTGAACAGGATATTAATGTGACCGATCCCAAGCAACAACCATTTTCTGTACTAAGCCGGGTGATGGCATATGATGAGAAAGGCAAATGTATCAACCTGACTGCTCACGTCAAAAAAGACAAACTGCAATGGAAAGCGCCTGCCGGCAAATGGAAAGTGATCGCTCTTTACATCGGAAAAACAAGGCAGAAAGTGAAACGGGCAGCTCCGGGAGGAGAAGGCTATGTGATGAATCATCTCTCAAAAAAAGCAGTAAAAAATTATCTTTCCCGCTTTGACCGTGCTTTCAAAAGTAGCAAGACAAGTTATCCACATACTTTCTTCAACGATTCATACGAAGTTTATCAAGCTGACTGGACGGATGATTTCCTGGAACAGTTCGCTCGTAGACGGGGGTATAAACTGGAAGAACATTTCCCCGAATTCCTGGATAAAAACCGTCCGGAAGTTAGCAGACGTATCGTGTCGGATTACCGGGAAACCATTTCCGACCTCTTATTGGAGAACTTCAGTCATCAATGGACAGACTGGGCACACAAAAACGGTAGTATCACCCGTAATCAGGCACATGGTTCGCCCGGTAATCTGATTGATATCTATGCTTCCGTGGATATTCCGGAATGTGAAGGTTTCGGACTGTCGCAGTTCCACATCGAAGGATTGCGTCAGGACTCATTGACCAAAAAGAATGATTCGGACCTGTCTATGCTGAAATATGCTTCTTCAGGTGCTCATATTGCAGGAAAGACGTACACTTCTTCCGAAACATTCACGTGGCTGACGGAGCATTTCCGCACTTCTTTATCACAATGCAAACCGGATATGGATCTGATGTTTGTCTCCGGTGTCAATCACATGTTTTTCCACGGCACTCCGTATTCTCCGAAAGAAGCCGAATGGCCCGGATGGTTGTTCTACGCTTCTATCAATATGAGTCCGACAAACAGTATTTGGCGTGATGCTCCTTCGTTCTTTAACTATATCACCCGTTGCCAGAGCTTTCTGCAAATGGGACGGCCGGATAATGATTTCCTGATTTATCTTCCGGTATATGATATGTGGAATGAGCAACCGGGACGATTGTTATTATTCACGATACACCACATGGATAAACTGGCTCCTAAGTTTATCGACGCTATCCATCGCATCAACAACAGCGGGTATGACGGGGATTATATTTCCGATAACTTTATTCGCAGTACACGTTTCAAAGACGGACAGTTGGTTACTTCGGGCGGAACAGGCTACAAAGCATTGGTAGTGCCTGCTGCACACCTAATGCCGAGTGATGTATTGGCACATCTTTATGAACTTGCCAAACAGGGAGCTACTATCGTATTCCTCGAAAATTATCCGACAGATGTACCGGGATACGGTCAGTTGGAACAAAAACGCCAAAGTTACCAGCGTACGCTCCGGCAACTTCCGGCTGTTTCTTTCTCGGAAACAACCGTTACTTCAATCGGAAAGGGGAAGATTATCACAGGAACGGATTATGCACGTACATTGGCCAGCTGCAATATCTCTCCCGAAGAAATGAAAACCAAATTCGGACTACAAGCGATCCGAAGAGTGAATGATACGGGACACCACTATTTCATCTCTTCCTTGCAAAATAAAGGAGTGGACGGTTGGATCACATTGGGAACGAATGCAGCCGCAGCCGCTCTCTTCAATCCCATGACCGGAGAATGTGGTGAAGCTAAGGTAAGACAGGCAAACGGAAAAACACAAGTCTATCTGCAATTAAAATCCGGTGAATCGATCATTCTGCAAACATATCAACAACCTTTGCAGGCATCCAAACCGTGGAAGTATGTCAAAGAGCAACCTTTCAGTCTTCGTCTGGATCATGGTTGGAAGTTACACTTCGCCGAAAGCAAACCGGAAATTCAAGGGACATTTGATATAGATCGCCCCTGTTCATGGACCCATATCGATCATCCGGCAGCCCAAACGAACATGGGAACCGGTGTTTATTCCTTAGACATCGAATTGCCGACTTTGCAGGCCGACGACTGGATTCTTGATTTGGGAGATGTACGCGAAAGTGCCCGTGTCCGCATCAACGGACAGGAAGCGGGATGCGCATGGGCAGTGCCTTATCAACTAAAGGTGGGCCAGTTCTTAAAACCCGGAAAAAACCACATCGAGATAGAAGTCACGAATCTCCCTGCGAATCGAATTGCAGAATTAGACAGGCAGGGAGTGCAGTGGCGCAAATTCAAAGAAATCAATATTGTTGATTTGAACTATCGTCCGGCCAATTATGGACATTGGAGTCCATTACCCTCCGGCTTGAATAGTGAGGTACGGCTGATTCCGGTAAATGTGATGCCATAGTTGAGACATTGTCATATCATCATACCGCAACAAACTACTTTTTCAATCTTGTACTTAAGACTTTTCAGTGCAAAGATTAAGGGTTTTCAGTACAGAGATTAGTAGTTTTTTATGCAGTCGGTAAGTCGTCCCGTTACAATGGGACAATAGGCACATTGCAAAGTGACCAATATCACCTTATAAGATGATATTGGTCACTTTGTAATATGATTACCTGTCTTTGGGAAGATGAGAAGCACTAAAGATACAAAATTAAATAGTAAAAAGCAAGAGTGAGACAGGAAATATAGCTTCATCCCCTGAACGGATTGATTTTATTTCCGAACCGGGGAATGGACTTAAAAGACTATTTTAAATCCATTACAGCCTGCTCCAACTGTTTCAATGCTTTTTCCAGCGTAGCACGTGGACAAGCAACGTTCAACCGCATAAATCCCTCGCCTTCCTTACCGAATGTTGTTCCATCATTCAGCGCCAGATGAGCATCTTCTACAAAAAGACGGTTCAGTTCTTCCTGATTGAGTCCCAATGCGCGGCAATCCAGAAAGATCAAGTAAGAGGCTTGCGGACGGATCATCTTGATAGCAGGAATATGTTCTTTCAAATACGTTTCAGTGAAATCCACATTTCCTTTAATATATGCTACCACTTGGTCCAGCCATTCTGTACCATGACTGTAAGCAGCTGCTACACTTAAATAAGCAAAGAGATGTCCTTCGCTAAACTCGCTTGCTTCCATATATGTCTGGAAACGGTGACGAAGTTCGTCTTTCTCAATAATTGCATAAGAACTAGCCAATCCCGGCATGTTGAATGCCTTGCTGGGAGACATAAAGACAAGAGAGTTCATCCGTGCCTTCTCTGAAATCAAAGCAAAGGTAGGATGTTTGTATGGAGGCAGGGTTAAGTCAGCATGAATCTCGTCAGAGATAACCAATGTGCCGCTTTCATAGCAGATGTCGGCTATCTGAGACAGTTCCTCTTTGGTCCATACACGTCCACCCGGGTTATGAGGGTTGCTTAGAATAAGCAATTTGCATCCTTGAATATCTTGACGGAAGCGGTTGAAATCAATATAATATTGTTCATCTTTCAGGACTAACGGGCTGAATACCACTTCACGTTCATTCTTTTGAGTGACTAAAAAGAAAGGATGATAAACAGGGGGCATTACCATTATCTTATCTCCTTTTTGCGTAAAGCAGTGGATCACAAAAGCCAAGCCGCGAACAATACCGGGAGTGAAAGTCAACATCTCTTCACGAATCGCCCAACCATGGCGCTCCTTCACCCAGTTAATAATAGACTCCGACCATTCTTTGCAAGCAAATGTATATCCGAGTACTTCATGCTCCAGGCGTTTTTTCAAAGCCTCTATGACAAAAGGAGCTGTGCGGAAATCCATATCAGCTACCCACATTGGAATCAGGTCATCGCGTCCCCAACGATTCTCTACTGCATCCCATTTTACGGAATCTGTACCGTTACGGTTTATTATTTCATCAAAATTATAGTTCATACTGCATAATGTTTTTATGTTATGTGAGACAAAAGTAGTACATTTGTATTCAATTCAAAAAAGAATTTATGACGAAAGCTTTATTTTTTGATATAGACGGAACGCTGGTCAGTTTTGAAACTCACCGTATACCGTCTTCTACCATCGAGGCACTGGAAGCTGCCCGTGCAAAAGGGCTGAAGATATTTATCGCCACCGGGCGCCCGAAAGCCATTATCAATAACCTTTCCGAATTGCAGGACCGGAACCTGATCGATGGATATATAACCATGAACGGAGCCTATTGTTTCGTTGGTGAGAAAGTTATTTATAAAAGCGCTATCCCACAGGAGGAAGTGAAAGCAATGGGAGCTTTCTGCGAGAAGAAAGGTGTTCCCTGCATTTTTGTAGAAGAACATAATATCTCTGTCTGCCAACCTGATGAAATGGTGAAAAAGATATTCTATGACTTCCTTCATGTGAATGTAATCCCGACTGTGTCTTTCGAGGAAGCAACAAGCAAAGAAATCATTCAGATGACACCCTTTATCACGGAAGAGGAGGAAAAGGAAATCCGCCCGTCTATCCCCACCTGCGAAATTGGACGCTGGTATCCTGCCTTTGCAGACATTACGGCAAAAGGAGATACCAAACAGAAAGGGATTGATGAAATCATCCGTTATTTTGATATCAAACTGGAAGAAACGATGGCATTCGGAGATGGAGGAAATGATATCAGCATGCTCCGCCATGCGGCTATTGGAGTAGCCATGGGACAAGCTAAGGAAGATGTGAAAGCCGCTGCCGATTATGTTACAGATTCAATAGATGAGGACGGAATCAGCAAAGCAATGAAGCATTTCGGAATTATTTAATCAATATGCTAATATGAGCGTAGATACTGATAACGCCGCATTTCAGGATGCATTGAACCTAATTCAATATACCCGTCAATCGGTCTTTCTAACAGGAAAGGCCGGTACAGGAAAATCTACATTCTTGCGTTATGTCTGCGAGCATACCAAGAAGAAGCATGTCGTACTTGCACCAACCGGGATTGCCGCGATTAACGCCGGAGGAAGTACGATGCACAGTTTCTTCAAACTCCCTTTCTATCCGCTGCTGCCGGATGACCCGAACTTGAGTCTCCAGCGTGGTCGTATCCATGAATTTTTCAAATACACCAAGCCTCATCGGAAGCTGTTGGAACAAATAGAACTGGTCATCATCGACGAAATTTCAATGGTAAGGGCGGATATCATTGATGCCATCGACCGAATCCTACGTGTATACTCTCACAATCTGCGCGAACCTTTCGGCGGGAAACAACTGTTATTAGTAGGCGACGTATTCCAACTGGAACCCGTCGTAAAGAACGACGAACGGGAAATATTGAATCGCTTCTATCCCACTCCCTACTTTTTCTCTGCCAGAGTATTCGGACAGATAGATCTGGTATCCATCGAACTTCAAAAAGTATACCGTCAAACAGACCCCGTTTTTGTCGGTGTCCTCGACCATATCCGGAACAATACAGCCGGAGCGGCCGATCTGCAACTACTGAACACCCGTTATGGAAGTCAGATAGAAGAATCGGAAGCTGATATGTATATCACTTTGGCCACCCGCAGAGATACGGTAGACTCTATCAACGAAAAGAAACTGGCAGAACTTCCCGGCGACTCCATTACTTTTGAAGGAGTCATCGAAGGAGATTTCCCCGAAAGCAGTTTGCCCACTTCACAAGAACTCGTACTGAAACCTGGTGCACAAATCATCTTTATTAAAAATGATTTCGACCGCAGGTGGGTAAACGGTACAATTGGTGTCATTGCCGGAATTGATGAGGAAGAAGAAACGATCTATGTTATCACCGATGATGGAAAAGAGTGTGACGTAAAGCGTGAGTCATGGCGCAATATCCGTTATCGCTACAACGAAAAGACCAAAGAAATAGAAGAAGAAGTCTTAGGCAGCTTCACCCAATACCCCATCCGGTTAGCTTGGGCCATCACTGTCCATAAGAGTCAGGGACTGACTTTCAGCCGTGTAGTCATCGACTTCACAGGTGGTGTATTTGCAGGTGGACAAGCATACGTGGCACTAAGCCGTTGTACCTCACTGGACGGTATTCAGCTCAAAAAACCTATTAACCGTGCCGACGTCTTCGTCCGCCCCGAAATCGTAAACTTTGCCGGACGCTTCAACGACCGCCAGGCTATCGACAAAGCTCTGAAACAAGCACAGGCCGATGTGCAATACGCCGCCGCTTCACGCGCTTTCGATAAAGGAGACATGGAAGAATGCCTGGAACAGTTTTTTCGTGCTATCCATTCCCGCTACGATATTGAAAAACCTGTTCCCCGCCGTTTAATCCGCCGCAAGCTCGGTATCATCAATACACTAAAAGAGCAAAATAAAAAACTCAAAGAACAAATGCGTGAACAACAGGAACGCATACGACAATATGCCCATGAATATCTATTAATGGGTAACGAATGTATTACCCAAGCCCACGATATACGCGCTGCCCTCGCCAACTACGATAAAGCCCTTAGCCTCGACCCTAATTATGTGGACGCCTGGGTGAGAAAAGGCATCACCCTCTTCAACAATAAAGAATATTTTGACGCTGAAAACTGCTTCAACATCGCAGTCAACCTCCATCCCGCAAACTTCAAGGCTGTTTATAATCGGGGAAAACTTCGATTAAAAACGGAAGATACAGAAGGAGCAATTGCAGATTTGGACAAAGCAACAAGTCTGAAACCGGAACATGCCGGAGCACATGAGCTATTCGGGGATGCCCTGTTGAAGGTAGGTAAAGAAGGGGAAGCTGCTTTGCAATGGAGAATTGCGGAAGAACTCAAAAAGAAAAAAGGGAAATAAAACAGCCCCTTTGGCGAAGTTAATTCAATACCGAAATGAGGTAAATGCTCATTTATGAGTTCACCACAGAGGACACAGAGGTTTAATATTTTTTATTCACTATAGAGTAACACAGCTTCTCACGTATTTATCGCTCTGTTTTACTTGCAGAAAGAGAGAAAAGAACTCTGTGTCCTCCGTGTCCTCTGTGGTGAAATTATTTAGCGAAGAGATATGCATTCATTATTTTTCTTTATATCCAAATCTTATTGTTGTTTAATAATGACATGTTTTTCAAGAACGAGGTACTATTAATCAAAAACTTTTATTAGTTTTGTTCTTTGTAATATCTCAAACTCTTAAAATAGAAGCAAATGAAAAAAGGTTTGAAAATCGCAGCAATCACAGTAGGAGTCATCATCATTCTGATGTTCCTTCTTCCTTTCGCCTTCCAAGGAAAGATAGCCGACATTGTAAAAACAGAAGGCAACAAAATGCTTAATGCACAATTTGACTTTAAGAACCTTAACATTAGCCTGTTCCGTAACTTTCCACAGGCTTCTGTCACTCTCGAAGATTTCTGGTTGAAAGGTACTGGTGAATTCGCCAATGACACCCTTGTACAGGCCGGAGAAGTTACTGCCGCAGTCAACTTATTCTCTCTTTTCGGAGATAGCGGTTACGATATTTCTAAAATATTTATTGAAGATACACGGTTACATGCCATTGTATTGCCGGACGGACGTGCCAACTGGGATATCATGAAACCGGATACAACAGCAACTGCCGAAACTCCTGTTTCAGAAGAAGAAGCATCTTCTCCTTTCAAAGTAAAGCTACAACGGTTTGTTATCAAAAACATGAACCTGATTTATGACGATCAACAAGGGAAGATGTATGCTGATATCCGCGACTTTAACGCAATCTGCGCCGGAGACTTAGGAAGTGACCGTACTACTCTGAAACTGGAGGCGGAAACCCAATCACTTACTTACAAGATGAATGGAATCCCTTTCCTTGCCAATGCCAATATCTCCGCAACAATGGATGTGGATGCCGACCTTGCCAATAATAAATACACATTAAAAGACAACACCATCCGCCTCAACGCCATTCAGGCAGGTATCGACGGTTGGGTAGCTTTGAAAGATCCGGCTATCGACATGGACCTGAAACTTAACACGAACGATATCGGGTTTAAGGAAATCCTGTCACTGATCCCAGCCATTTATGCAACGGAATTCTCCAGTCTGAAAACAGACGGAACCGCTACGCTTACTGCAACGGCCAAAGGTATCTTGCAAGGCGACACCGTTCCTGCATTCAACATTGATATGCAAGTCAAGAATGCCATGTTCCGCTATCCGGCTTTACCAGCAGGAGTGGATCAAATCAATATCAGTGCCAACGTCCAGAACCCGGGAGGAAATATCGACCTGACTACGGTCAATATCAATCCTTTCAGTTTCCGTCTTGCCGGAAATCCGTTTAGCCTGACGGCTAATGTGAAAACGCCGGTCAGCGATCCGGACTTTAAAGCTGAAGCTAAAGGGATTCTCAACTTAGGCATGATCAAACAAGTCTATCCACTTGGAGACATGGAGTTGAACGGTACCATTGATGCTGATATGCAAATGTCGGGACGACTTTCCTATATCGAAAAAGAGGAATACGAACGTATGCAAGCTTCGGGCACTATCGGACTGACGGGTATGAAACTCAAAATGAAAGATATGCCGGACGTAGAAATCAAGAAGTCCCTTTTCACTTTCACCCCGAAATACCTCCAGTTGAGCGAAACAACCGTCAACATCGGGAAGAATGATATCACAGCCGACAGCAGGTTTGAAAACTATATCGGTTACGCATTGAAGGGTACTACATTGAAAGGGAACCTGAATATCCGTTCCAACTATTTTAATCTGAACGACTTCATGACCGCTTCTGCGGATGAAACGACTGCATCAGAAACTGCGTCTACCGACTCCGTAGCTACAGCTGCCACGGGTATTATGGAAGTTCCCCGCAACATCGACTTCCAAATGGACGCTAACCTGAAACAGGTGTTATTCGATAAGATGTCTTTCAATAATATGAACGGTAAGCTTGTGATAAAAGATGGCAAAGTGGATATGAAAAATCTCTCCATGAACACCATGGGTGGCAACGTGGTCATGAACGGCTACTACTCCACTGCCAACGTAAAGAAGCCGGAAATGAAAGCCGGATTCAAACTCTCCAATATCGGTTTCGCACAAGCTTACAAAGAGTTGGATATGGTGCAGAAGATGGCTCCTATCTTCGAAAACCTGAAAGGTAATTTCTCCGGAAGTATCAATGTACTGACAGATCTGGATGCAACCATGAGCCCTGTACTGAATACAATGCAAGGTGATGGCAGCCTTTCCACCCGTGATCTTAGTTTAAGCGGAGTGAAAGCAATTGACGAGATAGCCGATGCCGTTAAACAGCCAAGTCTGAAAGACATGAAGGTGAAAGATATGACACTGGATTTCACCATCAAAGACGGACGCGTAGAAACCAAACCGTTCGATATCAAGATGGGAGACTACACATTGAATCTTTCCGGTAGCACAGGCCTCGATCAAACCATCGACTATTCCGGAAAAGTGAAGCTGCCCGCATCTGTAGGCAATATCTCTAAACTAAGGACTCTTGACTTGAAGATCGGAGGTTCATTTACCTCTCCGAAAGTCAGCGTCGATACTAAAAGCATGGCCAACCAAGCTGTCGAAGCTGTAGCCGATGAAGCTATCAGCAAACTCGGACAGAAACTGGGACTGGACTCTGCCGCTACCGCCAATAAGGATTCAATCAAACAAAAGGTGACAGAGAAAGCTGCAGAAAAGGCACTGGATTTCTTAAAAAAGAAACTCAAATAAGAAAGAAGGAGAATGAATTATGCTTCTGAAGCTATATGACAAAAATAATAACCCGCAGGATTTACAACGAATCATCGATATCCTGAATGACGGCGGACTGATTATCTATCCCACTGATACGATGTACGCCATCGGCTGTCATGGTTTGAAGGAACGTGCCATAGAAAGGATATGCCGGATCAAAGAGATAGACCCTCGAAAGAACAACCTGTCTATCATCTGTTATGACCTGAGTAGCATCAGCGAATATGCGAAAGTAGACAATAATATCTTCAAGCTGATGAAGCATAATCTTCCGGGGCCATTTACTTTTATTTTGAACGGAACCAACCGGTTGCCCAAAATCTTCCGCAACCGGAAAGAAGTGGGTATCCGTATGCCGGATAATAACATCATCCGCGAAATCGCACGCCTGCTGGATGCTCCCATTATGACTACCACACTGCCCCACGAAGAGCATGAGGATTTGGAATATATGACAGATCCCGAACTGATAGATGAGAAGTTCGGTGACATCGTTGATCTGGTCATTGACGGAGGTATCGGAGGTATAGAACCTTCTACCGTAGTGAAATGTACCGACGACGAGCCGGAAATCATCCGGCAAGGGAAAGGATGGCTGGAAGAGAATTAATATCTTTCCACCGGAATCAATCTTTCTATCAAAAAAAGGGCTGCCCTCCGTTCGATACGGAAGCAGCCCATTCTTTTGATGGAATCCATTCAGAGGATAGAATCTTACTTAATCAATGATTCCGGATCCAAATGAGCAGATTCGATATCTTTGAAGTAACGGTAAGTACCCACTTTCAATTCAGCTGTAGCAGCATCATCACAAACGATAATACCCTTTTCATGCATTTGCAATGCACTGATTGTCCACATCTGTGTGATAGCACCTTCTACCGCATGATACAAAGCACGAGCTTTGTTATGACCATTTACAATAATCATCACTTCTTTTGCAGAAAGCACAGTACCTACTCCCACTGTCAAAGAAGTCTTAGGAACTTTGTTGATGTCATTATCAAAGAAACGGGAGTTAGCAATGATGGTATCCATTGTTAACGTTTTCTGACGAGTGCG
The DNA here is from genome assembly GCF_002632415.2 of Bacteroides celer. Lineage (NCBI taxonomy): Bacteria > Pseudomonadati > Bacteroidota > Bacteroidia > Bacteroidales > Bacteroidaceae > Bacteroides > Bacteroides celer. Next base: position 4,672,872 of record NZ_CP178209.1, read on the forward strand.
TGAAGTCAATGAAGATCCCGGTTCGTTGAATGCAATATGTCCGTCAGGACCAATACCACCCATGAACAGGTCGATGCCACCGTATGACTTGATCTTTTCTTCGTAACGTGCACATTCTGCATCCAGATCCGGAGCGTTACCATTCAGAATATTAGTATTCTCGGGTTTAATGTCGATATGACCGAAAAAGTTATTCCACATGAAAGAATAATAGGTTTCCGGATGTTCTTTCGGCAATCCTACATATTCGTCCATGTTGAATGTTACCACATTCTGGAAGGAAACGATTCCTTTCTTATTCAGGTCGATCAAAGCTTTATACATGCCCAGAGGAGATGATCCGGTGGGACAGCCCAATACAAATGGTTTCTCGGGGGTTGGATTGGCAGCTTTTATTTTAGCGGCAACGTAATGTGCAGCCCACAGAGATACGGACTGGTAGTCCGGCTGAATAATAAGTCTCATAAGTCGATTATTTTATAGGTTAGTTAATAAATTATCTCATTCACTGTTTTAACGATCTTTCTTCAAACGGTCCGCCATGGCACGTGCCAGATTTTCGCACTGGGTATAAGTCAGGTCTTTCATAGCCTGCTTCATCTCCACCGGATCACCGATCAATTCGAATTTACTCTTTTCAGCAAACTCCGCCAGACGTTTCACCGCAGCACCTGCCCATGCAAAAGAACCGAAGTAACCCAAATAGCGTCCCTTCACCTCACGCAGCAGAATCTTTGAAAGCAGCGCTTCCACCTCCGGAAATATCTGATTACTATACGTAGGAGAACCGATAATCAATCCCTTATAACGGAAAATATCCGCTATGATATAAGAAGGATGACTCTTTGTTACGTTATGCATAACGATATTCTTAACCCCCTGTGCAGAAAGCTCTTCAGCAATAGCTTCCGCCATCTGCTCCGTATTTCCATACATGCTTCCGTAAGCAATAACAACACCTTCATCCGCATCATAACGGCTCAAACGATCATATATACCGACCACCTTTGCAATATTCTCCGTCCATACCGGTCCGTGAGTAGAACAAATGGCAGAAATGGGAAGTCCGCCCAATTTCTGCAAAGCCTTTTGCACGGGGCTTCCGTATTTACCAACGATATTAGAGTAATAACGGACCATTTCTCCCCAATACTTATCTACATTGATCCGAGTATCCAGGAATCCGCCATCCACCGTACCAAAACATCCGAATCCGTCACCGGAGAAAAGAACTCCATCCGTTTCATCAAAAGTCATCATCGTTTCCGGCCAATGCACCATTGGAGTCATATAAAAACGCAGTTTGTGACGTCCTAAAGCGAGGAAATCACCGTCCTTTACCAGATATTGTTCACCGGTTACCCCATAGAAACCTTCAATCATACCGAATGTTTGCTTATTACCCACGATAATAATTTCCGGATAATGTTGTTTAATCAATCGGATAGATCCCGAATGATCCGGTTCCATGTGATTTATAATCAAATAATTAATGGGACGTTCTCCAATCACTTGCTTGATTTTACGCAAGTAGACTTCAAAATAACAGATATCTACCGTATCTACCAATGCCACCATTTCATCATCAATCAGATAAGAGTTATATGAAACTCCATAGGGCAATGGCCACATCGCTTCAAATCTGTGCTTGTTACGGTCATTTACTCCCACATAGTGGACATTTCCTTTAATTCTTGTTTTACTTTCCATCTTTCAAATCCATTAAATATTTCTTCCACTATTCTATACTCCGCAAAACAGCTATTTATTAAGTGGTAAGTTTATCGTTTGCAAAAATAATCCTTTTTTCCGAATCCCTATACTTCTTACCTTGATAAGCACCTCTTTCTTTCATTCTTTTTTGTAAACGAGCTACAAATTCATAATTTTTCAATCCCCAGTCCGGAGCTATTAATAAATCTTTAGGAGATTGGGAAACAAAACGTTCCACAACCATATCGGGACGGAGATGTTCTACATAATCAATCACCAGATCAATATATTCCTCAACCTCGTTAAACAAATGAAAGCCAGCAGGAGTTACGTCATACTCATGCGCCATTCGCGTACCACGGATCAACTGTAACTGATGGATTTTAAGTGTAGCTAAAGGCAGATCGGAAAGAATTTCGGCATGTGCCACCATTGTATCATGTGTTTCTCCCGGAAGTCCGAGGATGATATGTCCACCTGTCAGGATACCACAGGCCGCTGTCTGACACACAGCTTCTACTGTATCTGCATAAGTATGCCCCCGATTGATGCGTTTTAAGGTTTCATCACAAGTGCTTTCGATCCCATATTCTACCATGAGAAACGTATGTTTGTTCAAATCTTCCAGATAATGCAACAAACTTTCCGGCATACAATCGGGACGCGTACCAATCACCAGCCCGACTACCCCATCCACCGCCAATGCTTCCTCATACTTACGCTTCAAGCCTTCCAACTCCGCATATGTATTGGTGTAGGCCTGAAAATAGGCCAAATATTTCATTTCCGGATATTTATGGGCAAAAAAGCATTTACCTTCTTCCAATTGAATAGCAATAGATTTCTCTGTCCGGCAATAATCCGGATTAAAAGTCTGGTTATTGCAATAGGTACATCCACCCCACCCTTTTGTACCATCACGATTGGGGCAAGTGAAACCTGCATTCAATGAAATCTTTTGTACTTTGTAAGGAAAATATTTCCGCAAAAAAGTAGGGAAATCATTATATAATAGCTGTGTAGACATATTCATTCACTTCATTCTTTATTTTACCTACAAACATAAGCAAAATCAACGAGTTACGGAAAGTTGGCACAAAATATCTTCAATATATTAAAAATTTCATAAATACCATAGGATAAATTAATAAATATTGCAATTCGAAAAACTATTTAATTAGCTTTGCTATGATTTTAGGCATTGGCAGGAGGATACTTGTGAAAGTCTTGTGCAATTTATTCCCCAATTATGATTTCATCTCACCATACCCCATGCAACTCTTGTCAATAAAATTATCCTCTTTATAATCTTATTCAGATTATAAAGAGGATTTTTTTAACTAATATTACTCTCTTATTTTTGTTCAAAACACAACATAGAGATCAATGCTGTATAGGATGAAGAGGAAAAAATAGGAAAAAACGAGTATTATTCGTTCAAACCACTTATCGGACTTTCCATTCTGCATTGTTTTGTTTATTTTTGCTATAAACATTAAAGTAACTACTATGAAACGGCTCCATACTTTATTTCTTCTTCTAACAATAGCGATCAATATAGCTGCTCAACCTATCTGCCAAGTTAAACATTTCTCCGTGAGTGACGGTCTCGCTCAAGGTAATGTAATGAGCATTTTACAGGATCAGAAAGGGCTTGTTTGGTTTAGTACCTGGAACGGGCTTAACAAGTTTGACGGATACACTTTTAAGACATATAAAACTTCGCAAGAGAGTAAATATGCATTCGGCAGTAATCGCATGGGAACTATTTCAGAAAGCAAATACGGAGATATATGGTGCCCCACTTACGATGGACAAGCTTGCCTTTTTGATGTGGAAACCGAGAAGTTTATTGATGTTCTCCAACCTATTGAACTTTCCACGAAACAAACTAACAATGTTACACGCATTTATTCACTGGAGAAAGGGATTGCCTGGATTCTCTGTGAAAGCGGATATGCATTCAGAGTGGACGAACAATTATGCAAAAAAGGAGAAGGCATCACACTTTATTCAGCTTCCAACCACAACCTGAAAGGAAATCAAATATTTAACATTTATCAAGACTCTGAAGAAGATGAATGGATATTGACGGATAAAGGTGTTTCCATCATAGGAAAGAAAACACTGGATACAGACTTTCCTTTCCAGTTCATCACCCAAATAAAGGAAACGATCTGTCTGATTGCAGAAAATGACAAGTTAGCCAGATATGACTTCCACACTAAAAAACTGAAATTCGTAGATATTCCTTATCCGCATCATAAAATAAACAATGTCACTACCATAGGAAAAGATATGCTGGCATTGGGAACGGATAATGGAGTGATTTTGTATTCTATCCCGAAGAACAGTTTCCAGCAAATAGACATCCGTACAGCTACCCAAACTTCCAACGATGTAGAATCTGTCTATCAAGACCACTTGGGAGATATCTGGATTTTTTCAAAAGATCCGGGCATTGTTCATATTAACCTCGCGACCAATGAAAAAGAACATCTGTTCACCCCCAAAGATGAGATTATCAAGCATGGGCGTAAAAGTCGTAAACTTATTTTTGAAGACAATGCGAAAAACCTATGGTTACTCCCCACGGAAGGAAACTTTTGCTACTATGACCGGAAAGAAAGAACTCTCAAACCGCTTCTTACGGATATCAATAATCCTAAGTCTATTTTCAGTCCGTTAGTCAGGTCTTATACATTGGATAATCAGGGAAACTGTTGGTTTGCAACAGCACGTGGTGTAGAGAAACTATGCTTCTTCCCACAGAGCTATCAATTTAACCTGACTGATTACGAGGCAGAAACACGTGCATTCCTGCAAGACAGCAATAAACGTCTATGGACAGCATCAAAATCTAATTATATCCAGATATTCGCACCGGATGGTAACCTGGTGGGGTACTTATCCAAACAAGGAAATATCATTAAGGAAAAACAATCGTTTTATAATGGGGTATATTCAATTCTGGAAGACAAAGATGGAAATATATGGTTGGGGACTAAAGAAATCGGACTTTTCCAACTTAAAAAGACAGGAGCAAATCATTACTCTATTCACCATTTTGAACACCAGACAAATGATCCTTATAGTTTAAGCAGTAATAGCATTTATGCTATCTTTCAGGACAGTCGTAATCATATTTGGATAGGATGTTATGGGGGCGGATTAAATCTGCTGGCACAAGCTAAAGATGGAAAAGTTTCATTTATTCATAGTAATAATGAGTTAAGAAACTATCCCATAGCTTACGGTATGAAAGTACGCAATATTGCAGAAGCTCCGGGAGGAGTGATTTTAGTGGGAACGACTAACGGACTGCTGACATTCTCGAACAACTTCGAACGCCTGGAAGAGATTAAATTCTACCGGAATATCCGTAGACCGGGAGATAAAAACAGTCTTAGTGCCAACGATATCATGCATATCTATACGGACAAGAATAAAACGACTTATGTTGTCAGCTTTACCGGAGGAGTAAATAAAGTGATATCTCCCAATCTGCTGAACGAGAATATCCAATTCAAAAACTACGACAAGAACAACGGGCTGGCTTCCGATCTGGCACTATCAATGATTGAAGATACACAGAACCAACTATGGGTTGTTTCGGAGATTGCGCTCTCCAAATTCGATCCAGCCAAAGAAACTTTTGAGAACTATGAATTAAGTTCCATCTATCAGGAATTCAATTTCTCCGAAGCTCTTCCTATTATCAATGCCCGCAACCAGATTATCTTAGGAACTGATAAAGGCTTTCTGGAAGTTTCTCCGGAGAAGATGCGGAAGAGTAGCTATGTTCCTCCTATTGTGTTTACAGGACTCAAGATTCAAGGACACCTTACCGATCACTCCATTGACAATCTGGAAGAATTGGAACTGGAGCCCTCTCAAAGGAATGTAACTTTCCAGTTTGCTGCACTTGATTATGTCAATCCAAAAGGGATTTTATATGCCTATCGCCTGCAAGGACTAGAAGAAGAATGGAATGAAGCAGATAATAACCGTTCCGCTAGCTACATCAACTTGCCTGCAGGCAAATATCAGTTGCAGGTAAAGTCAACAAACAGTGACGGGGTCTGGGTGAACAATGTACGGACTCTATCTATACATGTACTCCCCACCTTTTGGGAAACCTACTGGGCATGGCTGTTCTATTTCATTCTATTCATACTCTTTACGGCAAGCATCGTATATGTATTATTTTACATCTACCGGTTACGTCACAGAGTGGATATGGAACAACAATTAGCAAATATCAAACTGCGATTCTTTACTGACATATCTCATGAGTTACGTACTCCGCTAACTTTAATCAGTAGCCCTGTGACAGAGGTATTAGAGAATGAACCGCTTTCTCCTTCCGCCCGTGAGCATTTGACTTTGGTACATCAGAACACAGAGCGCATGCTCCGACTGATGAATCAGATTCTGGATTTCCGCAAGATTCAGAATCAGAAAATGAAACTACTGATTGAAGAGACCGATTTGATCCCACTTTTGCAAAAGGTGATGAGTAGCTTCAAACTGATAGCTGAAGAAAAGAACATAAACTATCAGCTGACTTCTACCATCCAGTCGGTATATAGCTGGGTGGATAGAGATAAGTTTGAAAAGATATTCTTCAATCTGCTTTCCAATGCATTCAAATATACACCTACCGACAAGTCGATTACAGTCAATATCACAACGAAAGAGAAGACGGTAGAGATAGAGGTTGCAGACGAAGGAATCGGAATTGCAGTAGAAAAACAACATTCCTTGTTCCAACGCTTCGAGTCATTGGTAAAACAGAATATTCTGCAACCATCTTCCGGCATCGGGCTGTCTCTCGTGAAAGAGATGGTGGAAATGCATCATGGCACTATTACAGTAAATAGTCAACCCGGAATAGGCAGCCGTTTTACAGTAAGCTTGCCTTTACAACGGGAAATTTTCGAAGAGGATGTACAAGTCGAATTTATCCTGAATGATAGTCAGAGTTCAGCGCCTCATCCCGTCGATAGCATGAAAGCGCCGGAAGAGGTGGAAGAAAAAGAAGACCTTGAGACTAATTCGGATGGTTTCTCCATATTGGTGGTAGAAGATAATGAAGAGTTAAAGGCTTTTCTGAAAAGTATTTTGTCGGAGAATTATACGGTAATCACAGCTTCCAATGGTGAAGAGGGATTGCAACATGCTGTTGACGACCTGCCCGATCTTATTATCAGCGATGTTATGATGCCGGTGATGGACGGTTTAGAAATGATTAGGCAAATCAAAGAGAACAACAATATTTGCCATATCCCCATCATTGTATTATCAGCCAAAGCCTCTCTGGACGACCGTATCGCCGGATTGGAACAAGGCATTGACGATTATATCACCAAACCTTTCAGTGCTACTTATCTAAAGACCCGTGTAGCCTCCTTGTTACGACAACGCAAAGCATTGCAGGAGCTCTATATGAATAGGCTGATGGAAGGAAAGAATACCTCTTCTCCCGATCCTCTGACTCCTTCACAACCACAGATTACTCCATACGACGAGCAATTTATGGAGAAAGTAATGGCATACATGGAAGAACAGATGGACAACGCCGAACTAACGATTGACGAATTTGCAGAACAGTTGATGCTTAGCCGTACAATCTTCTACCGGAAATTAAAATCAATCGTCGGACTGACACCTGTTGACTTTATACGGGAAATACGTATCAAACGTGCCGTACAACTGATTGACAGCGACGAATATAACTTCTCCCAGGTAGCATATATGACGGGATTCAACGATCCGAAATATTTCAGCAAGTGCTTCAAGAAAGTGATAGGAATTACCCCGTCAGAATACAAAGAGAGAAAAAAATAACTCTTTGATAAGAATATAAAAAGTCCCTTTATACCCGGTTGTCTCATTATTCGATCAATCAAAATTCGATAGAGTAAACTGATATAAAGGGACTTTTCATACAAGATAAAGAGATTTGCCTGTCAACAACACATCAATATCCAAACTTACATTGACAAACAAACACCTGTTTTTCCGAATCATCATTAAATACTTCTTCTTCAAATCCTCCATATTTATGAATAATACTAAAACCATTCCATTCCAAATATGAATCCAACTCTTGAGGGAAAAACATTCTCATATCCAGATTTTGAATAGAATTGAATTCACCATTGATAAAATAATGCCATTCGATCTGATTAATCTGGGTTTTATTTTCATATCGCATTGTCTGCTTTATCGAGACTTCTCTTCCATCATCAGTTGTATACGTGTCTATTTCCTGCTGCTCTTTCTCACCTTCAACTATATACCGAAATTCGGATTAAAACAATCCAACAGAAATAAGCCTCCGTCTTTGAGGTGATTTTTAACGACATGAAGTACCTTAAATTAATCTTCATTCTCATATAAATGATGGATCGAATTAAATGGAATAAAAATAAGGTCGTACTTCTCCTGTAAATCCAGAGTCCTGATATCCGCCTGAATGAAATTGATTCTTAGTCCAGCCTCGGCAGCTTTCATCTTAGCCTGATGGAGCATTGAAGCAGTGTAATCAACCCCACTTATATCATATCCATCCTTTGCAATAGGAAGAGTAAGTCTGCCAGTTCCACAGCAAAGCTCAAGTATTCGGGCATCCTTGTTTTTAGGTAACCACCGCTTATAAAATTGCAAATCATCCATGCTGGTATTCATTCCATCATAAATATTTGCATCATAAATTAAATCGCCAACTTTATAATCACTATTCATTTGCCTCCTCCAATATCCATTATTTACTATTATTTCTTATACAAACAAGAATATCCCCAACGTACAATGTACCAAAAGGATATTCTATAAATAACCAGAAGTATTACCGGTCGTTCGCAAATGTAGTAAATATCTATAAGCCAGCTATAATTATCTCTTAAATACTCAAATTTCAACAAGACATATCTCTGATATAAGTATCAAAACAACATTTCGGTATCATCTATTTACATTGCAAAGCTTATGCTATATTCAACAAAATGTTTTATCTTTGAACAGGTCTATGGATTTATCGGCTCCAAATAAGCCTTGCATAGGAAATCCTCCTTTTCTACCGGATATTCCCCACAAAAATAATGAAAAGCACGTACTATTGCAGTCTCAAATCTAAAAACCAAAAGAACTAGAAAATGAAAAAGCAATGGATCATTGCCTGTCTTATCGGAATTCAAGGGGTAAATGTACAGGCACAACAACCCAGCAAGTATCCCTATCAGGACACGAAATTAACTGCGGAACAACGGGCGGACGATTTACTTCAACGCCTCACATTAGAAGAAAAAGTGGCGTTGATGCAAAACAACTCACCGGCTATTCCCCGGCTTGGCATTAAGCCGTATGAATGGTGGAACGAAGCTCTTCATGGCGTTGCCCGCGCCGGACTGGCTACTGTCTTTCCACAAGCCATAGGTATGGCCGCTTCTTTCAACGACGAACTATTATACGAAGTCTTTGATGCCGTATCTGACGAAGCACGCGCCAAGAACCGCCAATTCAATGAAAAAGGACAATATAAACGTTATCAGGGACTGACCATGTGGACTCCCAACGTCAATATCTTCCGCGACCCCCGCTGGGGACGGGGACAGGAAACATACGGCGAAGACCCTTATTTAAGCGGACGTATGGGAATGGCGGCAGTCAGAGGTCTGCAAGGACCGGAAGATGCCGAATATGACAAACTTCATGCCTGCGCCAAACACTTTGCCGTACACTCGGGTCCCGAATGGAACCGTCACAGCTTCAACGCAGAAAACATTGCACCCAGAGACTTATGGGAAACCTACCTTCCTGCTTTCAAGGAACTGGTACAAAAAGCAGGAGTTAAAGAAGTGATGTGCGCTTACAACCGTTTCGAAGGCGATCCCTGCTGCGGCAGCAACCGTCTGTTAACCCAAATTCTCCGCAACGACTGGGGATTCAAAGGAATCGTAGTCACCGACTGCGGAGCAATCGGAGACTTTTTCCAACGCAAGAAACATGAAACGCATCCCGATGCCGCCCATGCCTCTGCCGACGCTGTTTTAAGCGGAACAGATCTCGAATGTGGCGGTAACTTCAAAAGCATCACCGATGCTGTGAAAAAAGGCCTGATTTCGGAAGAGAAAATCAATACATCAGTCAAAAGACTACTGAAAGCCCGCTTTGAACTGGGAGAAATGAATTCGACTCATCCCTGGAGTAACATTCCATTTTCTGTTATCGACTGTCCCAAACACAAAGAACTGGCACTGAAAATGGCACATGAAAGTCTGGTATTACTCCAAAACAATAACAACATCCTTCCATTAAACCGTCAGATGAAAGTCGCAGTCATCGGCCCCAACGCCAACGACTCGGTAATGCAATGGGGTAACTACAACGGCTTTCCTTCACATACCGTCACTTTACTGGAAGGAATACGCGCCAAACTACCTGACGCACAAATCATCTACGAACCTGTATGCGGATATACAAACGACACCACCCTGCACAGCCTATTCAATCAGTGCAGCATCGACGGAGAAGCCGGATTCAACGCCACCTACTGGAATAACCGCGAATATAAAGGCAAAATTGCTGCAACCGACCGTCTGACCACTCCTTTCCATTTCAGTGCAGAAGGTTCTACCGTATTTGCTCCCGGTGTAGGATTGAAAAACTTCACCGCCATCTATCGTTCCACTTTCCGCCCAACAGATTCCGGTGCCGCCACTTTCCGCATGATGACTAACGGAGGAGTTACTTTATTCCTCAACGGCAAGCAAATAGCAGAAGCCACCAACATCAAGAATCATACCAATCTGTATTCTTTCAACTACGAAGCAGGAAAGAGTTACGACATCGAGTTGCGTTTTATTCAGGTTAAAGATAACCCTGCACTGAACTTCGACTTGGCAAAACAAACTCCAATGGATGCCCGTGAAATCCTGAACAAGTTGCAAAGCGCAGATGTAGTTATCTTTGCCGGAGGCATCTCCCCCCTATTGGAAGGAGAATCCATGCGGGTATCCGACCCCGGATTCAAAGGCGGCGACCGTACAGAAATCGAATTGCCCGCCATCCAGCGAGAAGTTCTTGCTCTTCTAAAGAAGAATGGAAAGAAAACAGTATTCGTCAACTTCTCCGGTTCGGCAATGGCCATCGTGCCTGAAACGCAGAATTGCGATGCTATCCTGCAAGCATGGTATCCCGGACAGGCAGGTGGAACAGCTGTTGCCGATGTTCTTTTCGGAGATTACAATCCTGCCGGACGTCTGCCTATCACCTTCTATAAAAGCATACAACAATTGCCGGATTATGAAGATTATTCGATGAAAGGACGTACCTATCGTTTTATGACAGAAACTCCCCTTTATCCATTCGGCTACGGTTTAAGTTATACCCGTTTCTCTTATGGAAAAGCTACCCTGAACCAATCGAAGTTAAACAAAGGCGAAAAGGCAATCCTTACCATCCCGGTAAGTAACGTCGGACAGAGAGACGGTGAAGAAGTGGTGCAAGTGTATATCTGCCGTCCTGACGACAAAAGAGGTCCACAAAAAACTCTTCGTGGTTTCCAACGGGTCAACATCGCTAAAGGTAAGACGCAGAATGTCAATATAGAGCTTTCATACGATTCTTTTGAATGGTTTGATACCGCAACCAATACCATACGCCCTTTAAGTGGAACATATAAGATACTTTACGGAAACAGTTCAAATGAAAATGATTTGCAAACGTGCAGTATTCAGATTCAATAGGTAATACCGTTTCATATATAATTTGAGGCTAAGTTGAACTTAGGTTACATTGAGAATTTATAAAAAATGGCTTTTATTGTCAGCCAAGAGTTATGGCTTCATAAAGTGATTGTTTTCAAGCTATTACCCACTGACAATAGAAACTGACAATAGGCTGACAATAAAGATTTCCGTCTTTTATTGTCAGCCTATTATTGTTTAAAACTACACTATGCAACTATTATCCCTTATTTACCAAGCCTGCATTATTCCGCTAAGATACCGTTATTGTTCAACCAGGGTGCCGCTATTGTTCCACTAAAGCACCGATCTTGCTAATTCTCCACGGCCGTGACGAGATCTCTCCACGGCTGTGGTAGGATCTTCCCACGGCCGTGAGAAGATGTTACCACGACCGTGGGAAGGTAAAGATAACGGCACCTTTGCCCAACTATGCAGGCACACTAACTCAACTATACAGACATACTTACTCAACTGTACAGGCATATTAATGCAACTACATCAAAACCTTGAAACAATAATTCCAAGATGCCAGCATAACTATATCGGTATATTAATAAAGATATGAGAGTATCAATGAACGATATAGGCATATTGATATAGCCTCATCAGCCTATCAATGCTATAATGTACGAATGGACAGACTTGTATCCTTACTTGCCAAACAATAAAAAACAGGCTGACAATAGAATACTTAATTCTTATTGTCAGCCTATTGTCAGCTTCTATTGTCAGCATGTATTATACTGTAATTCATTTCTTTAACTGCCGCTCTGACAGATTGACAATAAAAACAGTATAAAAACAGATGATACAGTTAGTTCTTGGTTAGTAACCGCTTCTCTGAAATCGTTCCCAACTCTTTTCCGTTAATGGTAATACCCGTTGTATTTTCTATCTGTATCATAGATTGATCGGGAGTGTCAATTTCTACATTCTCAATGTTGAGCTTTGCCACTTTATTCACTACAATACCCTCTTTAGCACCTGTAACCACCATATTCTTGATGGAAATATTCTCAATCGGCATTTCGGGAAGTCCGTTCAGATACGCTGCCCGTCCTGCTCCCCTGCAAAATACATCCGAGATATAGATGTTTCTGAAAGCAGGCGTCTCCTCACTCACACTCGGAACCGGTTCACCGGGAGCGCTTTTGGCCGCGTAATACAAGTCGGCAATCAAAGCATCATTAGGAATATCAATCATATTTATATTATTGATATAAATATTCTCCACAACACCACCGCGTCCACGGGCACTTTTAAACCGTAATCCGACATCCGTACCGATAAATGAACATTCGGACACATACACGTTTTTCACACCACCGGACATTTCACTGCCAATCACAAATCCGCCATGGCCATGCAAAACGGTGTTGTTTCTCACGATTATATTCTCACAAGGTTCGCCCCTTCTGCGGCCATCCTCGTCTTTGCCCGACTTCAGACAGATAGCATCATCCCCCGCATCAAAGAAACAGTTGGCAATCAATACATTCTTGCATGATTCCACATCCAGCGCGTCACCGTTTTGCGAATACCAGGGATTGAATACCTTTACATCATTCAATATCAAAGATTCGCACGACAAGGGATGCAGACACCAACTCGGAGAGTTTTTGAAGGTCACACCTTCCAGAAGAATCTTTTTGCTCTTCACGATACTTAGCAATACGGGACGCAACCAACTCTTCATATCTTCCCATTCTTCACTCGTGATTTCAGTCCGTTTATCTCCGCTGCCGGCCATGAGAACAGAGGCTTTCAGCGCTCCTTCATTGGGATACCACACCTTGCCGTTCTCATCCACCTTGCCGCCGGAGTTCACCAGATTCTTCCACTGTCTGTCCGTCATTTTATCCTTCTTCACGGGACGCCATTTATCCCCCGCCCCATCAAAAACACCATAACCGGTGATGGCTATGTTCTCCGCATTCATTGCCGAAATAGGCGACTGGCAACGTTTAGCATCCAGTCCTTCAAACGAAGTGGTGATGATCGGATATAACGAAGTATCACTACTAAATACAATCAACGCATTCTTTTCCGCATGCAAATTGACGTTACTCTGCAAAACAATAGGTCCTGTCAGCCACAAGCCTTCCGGAATGACTACCTTGCCACCTCCCTTATCATGCACTGCTTTGATCGCATTATTAATAGCCTCCGTATTCAGCGTCACACCATCACTTTTTGCTCCGAAATCGCAGATATTCACCTGATAATCGGGGAAGACGGGACGCTCTATCGTGGGCATGGAGAAAGGAAGGTCTGCATACATCGCCTTCAAGTCAGTCTCCATATCCACCTGCTTGGCAGTAGTCTGACAAGCACAAAATAGTCCTAAGATGACCGGTGCCAAACCAGCCATTTGATTCAATCTACTCATTGTCTCTTTTTACCTTACATATTTTATTATTTGAACCAAGCCGCATCGGTGTAGCCATCCCAACTCATGATGATTTCACGCGTACCGAAATATTGGTCATACTGTTCCTTACTAAGTTGCAGTATCGTATTGCGCACCGCCGCCGGAATGGATTGGTAAATATCGGAACCCGATTCCGTCTTGCAGTTGTATAATTTACAACCGGTAGCAACAGTAGGCACAGCCGGAGTCAGCGGTTTATTCTCGCCTACAAAGTTGGGTCCATACACATCGGCAAACGTACAATTCAAGAAGGTCAGGTTGTCCGGCTCGAACTGATAAATCAAAGTAGAGTTAGTGACGCCTTCGCCTACCGTGAAACGACTGTTCAGGAATACATATCCCAAGTAACCCGCCCTGACCCGCGCTTGCATTACAGCACGTGTGCCGGTAGGTGCATGGAGCTGGCAATCTTCAAACAGAACGACCTTGCCCGAACCCCAGATAAAATCGGTAGCTCCGGCTATGAAACAATCTTTGAACCAGTTGTAACCGCCACCCGGAAGCAAAGTATCCTGAAAGCTCAAGACACGACAATTGATGAAAGCTGCCGATTTGTTGTTAATATAGAGCGCCTCTGCCTGACCATTTTTGCCCAGCGTCCAACCGTAAGCATTCTCTATCGTCACATTTTCAAAGCGGATTTTATCACTGTTGCCATCCAGTATCACCACCGAACGCCCTCCGGAAGAAGGTACAATAGTGCCCGCAGGAGCAAACTGATCGATATTGGTTCCACCACCTATACCACCGTTAATATCATTGCTGTTATCATATTGGATATTGACAGCGGTATTATCACCGGCATTTCCTTTTATCGTGATATTGCTTTGATCGCGCAAGTAAATAATCTCCTGATAGATACCATCATCCATCCGGAAAGTCTTGGGTGCATCCAAACCGACCTGTGTGGCACAGAAGTCGATGGCACCTTGCAAAGTATAGAAGTCGGCATTGGGGTCGGTATGACTGATCTTCACCTCATAGTTCGGTCCGGTCACAGCTGGCGCAGGCTTGGTTTTGAATGTCCATGCACGACCATATACTCCTTTGAAGTCTGTTTGCTTCACGGCGGCCTGTTCGATGGTTACATAGTATTCGGTATCATGCTGCAAACGTTGTTGATGAGGCTTGATGATGAAGTTGTTACCCTCCACTCTTGCCGGATAGTAGTTGACGATACGGCGACTGACGGAAGAACCCGTAGGCGTGACACCGATAATATCCATCCATGTATTCAGTTTGGTAACCCCGTCCACGATAGACTGTCTGCGTTCTGCCATATTGATTTCGTCTACCAGTTTATGGTCGCTCATACGATAGATACGGATACAACCACTCGTACCAAGTTCGGGTGCAGTGCCTTCAAATGTAATTTTCAGTTCGGTGTCCGCAAGTGCTTGCTGCGTACCGTCGGCAGGTGTGAAGACATATCCTGATACAGGCGTCTTGTCACCTTCGGCCATACCGTCCTCACTGCTTCCATCTTCCCAGGGAGCCGATGAGTTTCCGCCATCCACATTTTCAAGACGTCCCATTTCTACAAAGCCGCTATCGTCTATGTAGAGTGCAAAGGTGTAGCTGTAACCTTTGTGGAACTGCGGCAGCGCAATGTCCAGATTGGTAAATATCCACTCCGTCTCTCTATCGTCCAATACAAAAGACACCTTATAGCTATCCTTCAACGCCGAAGGAAGAATAATAGCCTCGTAGAATCCCGTTGTTGCATTGTGATAAGGGGTGATTGTAGCAACAGAGCTTTCGTCAACCGTCAGTACATCAGTCTGTACGTTGAACGAGGCTTCAGTTTGCATCCCTTCAATACGCACATTGCTGACTTCCAACGGATTCTTTTCCAAATCCACAAATTTCAGAATCACTTTAGCCAAACGATGGCTAAAGTTGAGTGCGATATGAGGTTCGTTCTCCGGGGCATAAATATATTCCTCGTTCGTGGCAGCATACAGTAAGTCACAAGCGGTACTCCCTCTTTCTTGAGCTGCCAATTGCACGGGATAGTTGAAATTGCGTATATCGGCATTGTATGGATAGTATGCCACAAACTTCACCGGTGTTCCGTCATTTTGCACTTTGAGCGGTGTGGTGGAAGCGAAAGAAACCGATGCACCCTCTTCCGAACAAACATAAGGTACATTAGCTGCCTCTGTGGCAGGCTCAAGGGTTTTCATATCCAGCACGTATGCTCCAATCTTGTCCCCATTATTCCACGACGAACCGTCTTGGGTGACGCGAGTTGAGAAACCTGTGAGGTCTACACCGAAGGTAACCTCTCCCGTAGTAGCAGGTTGTTTCGTGCCCGTATCTTGCTCGTCATCCGAACAAGAGAGGCAAAGCAAACCGCCTAACAAGGGATATATTAATGAATGAAATAATTTCATAACTGTATTGTTTAATCAGTTCTACAAAAATAATTCAACGGCTATCGGGCATTCTTATACCAACGCGGATCACCTACTTGAGCATCCATTTTCAGTTTGAAGTTGCCGTTTGCTGCGTTTTCGAAAAGTTCGGCAACAGTCTTGGATGTATCTGTCCAGGCATTCGGGAAAGTGTTGGTATCAATTGCTTTTCCATGTACATTGAGCACTGCTAATTGTCCGGCTTCGGTAGCAGCAGCTGCATAATTACCGGAGAACTCCCGTACATCCATTTTATAACCGATATTAGGATTGCTCGTCACGAAGCAGGCTGAAATATTATTCTTATAGTACAAATTACCATTACCATATCTACTTTCAAAAGGAGTCTTAGCCAAATCTGCCAATGTACAGTTTTCCACCGTGACAACTACACTGTTGGCATCTTTCACATAAATGGCACGTTCTGTCATTTTATAAATGGTAGAGTTGGTGATAGTGATTGCTTTAGAACCATAATAGTTGAAAACGCTTTGCATGTTTACAAATTGGCAGTCGTCGATAAGTACGGCAGAAAGAACGTTTTGTGCCCCATTATCTCCGGTTGACCAGTCACAAACCGTTTTCATATCAGTAAAATTACATTTCTTGAAGTCTACAACGGCATCAGTAGCAAGTTGGGCAGTTTCACTGTTTGTCAGCAAAGCAGTTGAGTTATCGCCTGTTATATCCAAATTGTTCAATGCAATTTTTTGAAGACTGGTGTACTGTATCTGTTTCAGGTTGACTTTCACTTGTTCTTCGGTGTCTCCAATCAACAACAACTCTGTGACAGCTTCGGGCACTACCATTGCATCACTAAAGGTATAGCCGTCCGCATTGGCAGCGAACACTAACGCAGCCTTACCGGAAGCACCGGACAATACCGTAGATAAGTCAGTCTCCGCAGTAATCGCTTTCTGTGCATAGTCGGCAGGTATAGCTTCATTTTCAGATACTTTATCGCCATTACCTTCTTCGTTTCCGCCATCACCCCAAGGTGTGTTACTACCGGAGCCGCCACCTACTTCTCCGCTCGTTTCTTTTCCGACAGTGATATCGAACGTATATTCATTGCCTGCAACAAATTTATCAATCTTGCTGGTTTCGGGCACTGTATACTGATATTTGCCACCATCTGCCAGAATAGTAAGCGACAACTTATTTTTCAACTCTTCAGTAGGCAACATAATACCAATGAAAGACTTATTATCCTTTTTCTGCAAAGCCACAGATTTCTGTGTACCTATATTATTTAATGTACCGTCTATCAGATTAAAAGTAGCCGTAGTGTTTATCCCCCCTACCGTAACACTTGTTACATTCGACACATTTTCATTCGTAATGTTAACACGCAAAAGCACTAACTGATGATGGAAAGTGAACGCCAATCCTCCTGCCAACAATGATTCCGTTGACTGGCTGGCAGCCTTTGCCCACATTAAATCGTGGGCAGAGATACCATTAGACTGATCGCTTATATCTACTTTATAAAGTGCTGCCGTAGCATCAATAACATCCGCAGATGTGGCATGCGGATAATAGGCTACGAAATTTGTAGGCATATCATAGATTGCTATTCCGGGGTCGGACGAGAAATTCACCGTCAGTCCCTCACCAATCGTAGTATATTTCACGTTAAGGGCATCGTTCAATACATTCTTATCTTCTGTATCGAACATATATATACCGATAGCATCGCCGTTCTCCCATTCACTGGTTTCGCTATTCAATCGTGTAGAAAAACGGTCGTTACCCGAACTGATCGTGCGGAGCATTCTTTGACCATCGCCATCAGTAAGAGAATTTTCATTAACTTCACTACAAGCTACTGCCAATGTTCCGGCAACCGCTAAGAAAAATAAATGTTTCAGCTTCATAATATTCTATTTTAATTTTATTCCTAATCATGTAAATTCATACTCTCCACTCTAATTTAAGGTAACCAACGGGTATCACCGGCACGACTACTTACGATCGGAGAAGAAGTATCTTTAATCGTCAAGTCTCCATTAACCGGATCGGCAAACAGTTTGTCTGCTGTAATCTCAAGGTCTGTCGCATTCATCTTGCTGCCCCCCAATGCATAATCTGCTGTGGTATAGTTGTCGGAGAATGTGGTGGTGGTATTAGCACCGATAGCATACAAATCACCGCAAGGAGATGCCAACAGGATGCCCTGCATTACCAATTTGGAACCTACGGCAGATTCAATGTTAATCAAACGTTGGTTACGGCTGTAATTGTAGATAGTCACATTCTTATATTCCAGTTCGATCGGTTTATCCATATAAGGCGCATAGAAGAGGTTACCCCAACCATATCCATTGGTTCCATCATTGTCGTTGCTAAACGTACAGTTGCGGAAAATGGCACGGTCTACCTGGTCATAAGACACTCCGTTATCTTTATCGAAAGACTGAAGATTAAATGTACCATACGCACTTGTTTGCCATCCACAACCTTCGAAACGGCATCCTTCCATTTCCAGATTCATAATATACTTGGCATTAGCTGATTGATGACGCCAGAAACCACGACGAAGACTTATAAAGTCGCAATTTACAAAGCTGACATTCTCTATTGTGTATGCCTTGCTGGTATTCATAAAGTAATTATTGTTTGCTTCATGACGGAATTCGATATTATCGAACTCTAAGCTGGAAAGATAAGAACCTTCTGCAATGCTCCAACTGCCTTCGAGGACAACAACAGGTTTAACACCGTCACGACTGCCCGCCAAACGGAAACCCTTCATCAAAGAGAACGGAGTGACACGATAAGAAGAACCTGCCGGCAAGTAGTATTCCGTACCTTCGGGCACTTCAGGATCGACATCGTTGTCCAATAACATGGCAGATAAATCATCTTCCAAGCCAACTTGTATAGACATAGCCGACGGACCAGCCGTGCGGAATGTTACCTGATTGTAAGGTTTGTCATATTTACGAGGTTTACTGGTATCATACAGATTGACAGCGTATAATGTATTCTTCGTCAATCCGTCTACTTCAGCATATCCCTGCATCATCTCTTCAATGGTCAGATAGCGGCTAACGCCGGGCAGAGTCGTATCCATCATAGGCATAATGCTTATGCTATCCACCGGATTTTGTTTGTTGTCTTTCTTCCAGCGAATGATAGCGGATGATTCCGTAATCTCGGTTTTAGATACATCTTCCACCAGCCTAGCATACTCCGGACGAGCTTCAGTAGAAGCACTGGTGTATTTCCATTGCGAGTTGTTAGTAGCGTTGGCAGCATTACTGCGTACACGAATATAGAAAGTAGTTCCGTAAGGAATATCATCAATAAACACATAAGGATCAGTGGTTTCTATCTCCATAAACAAGCTGGTATAATATTGATCCTGATGTAGTTGTACCGTATAAGAGATAGCATCGTTCACTTGATACCATACCAATGTCACAGAGTTTGCTTTCACCTCCGGTTTCTCCAATACAAACCGGGGCTGGAACAGGTCGTCCACTTTCGTATATTTATCATCTGCCTCGCAGCCTATGAACAGGGTACCGCAAAGGAATGCGGGCAGCATAGCCGTTGCAAGTTTTCGTAATAACTTTATCATAACGTTTGTCTTTTTACTGATTAGTATCCATAATAGTTCCGAATCAATCCGCGATGGTCTGTTATGACCTTTGCCGGATAAGGACACAAGTATCTCACAGGATCGGTAGGTTTCACTAATTGATCGTTGTTCTTGTTGATGAATCCACGGAAACTCCATGAAATGGCATCCAACGTTTCATAAAGCTGTGTTTCTTTGTTCAACACTCTCCATCCCAACGCATACTCCAATACCGTGTAACCGGCAGGGCGACCTACACCCGGACCATATTCGTCAATACCTACAATATCCAATACCTTCCGATCAGAATGTTCGGGATCCGTTACTTGTTTGTAATAGATATTAGACGGTACTTTCTCAATGCCCGGTACGTAAGCCCCGTTAGCTACCAGTCCCCAATTAGTCATTTCATTATAAAGATTATAGATGACTTCACCGTACTTATTCCAACGTGCAAGATCGTATTTACGAATACCTTCACCACCAAATTCCCATTTACGCTCATCCATGACAGCTTGGAAGAAGTCTGTTTCGTTAGTCAGACTCTCTACATAACTTTCTACTTTATCCGTCCATTGAGCCGGATCGAAAGCACGGCGACGAACACGCTTCAGTGCTTCTTTGGCATCGTCACGCGGTCCGTAAAGTTCATTGACTGCTTCAGCATACATCAGCAAAACATCTGCAAAGCGCATACGCACACTATTGATACCGGTATTAGAACCACTGGAAGCACCCAGCGGAGACTGCATATAGAGTTTGGACCATTTCCCGGCACCCATACCGGTCACTCCCATATCAATTTCCTGATTCAGGTCTTTATCATATTTATAAGGTACACAAGTCATGTCACGACGCAAATCATCTTTATCAAACGAATAAACGTAAGTACCGCAGAAAGTCACATAGTTGCGGGCACTGCCGTATGAGTGCTTACCTTCCGCAATGGTAACACCGATGTTATAGCCATAACGGCTGGTGACACTTTTCAGCATCGGAACAGCGAATATGACATCATCGTTGTTGGCAGTCTTCCAGTTACATTCATTCATCCACAAGTTTTCAAAACTTTGAGAAAGGTCGTGTTTGCTTTCCTTGATTACCTTTCCCAGATAAGTGACGGCAATTTCATAATAATGCTCAAAGTTATCGCCACGTTCCATGTAACCTACGTGAGTCACATCCTCTTTGTCGGCACGAAGAGTCCAACCACCGCGATAAAGAGCCAACTGTCCAATAAGCGCTTGGCAATATTCGCGTGAAGCACGTTCTACGCCATAATCCAAATCGACTGCATATTTCATCATCGGTTCTACAGCTATCAAGTCGTCGATCAAATATTCCAGAATGACATTGCGGTCGGTAGTACCCAGGCTGAAGAAATCATCGGTCGCTTCCGTTGGTTTGGTAACAAACACAACATCTCCCCATGTACGGATCAAGTCCAGATAGAGCATGGCACGAAGCGTTTTCACTTCTCCATACATCTGTTGTATTTCGGAGGGAGTATCACCTGCTACTTTATCAGAAAACAACGGTGACTCCTGCACAGCCTGCAAAAAGTCGTTGGCATAATTGATAGCATAATAGATATTGTTCCAGGTAGCGTTCAATACCGACCAGGTGGGACGGGAATCAAAGCAGCCTATATCCGAGCCATTGGTATTGACAGTGTTGTTCTTGAACGAACTCATTTCCACATCAGTATTTGTATTCAAACCGCTAGCAAGGTTACTTCCGTACAATCCGTCTTCCGTCATGGAAGAGTAGATACGGGTCATCAACGCTTTCATCTCCGATTCGCTGGAAAATATGTACTCGGGAGTAAAGCCGGAGGCGGGCTGCACATCAAGAAAATCATCGCAAGACGTCAAAGTGAACATAGTTCCGGCAATGAGTGAGTATATTAGTTTCTTATTCATTGTTCTTTCATTTTATAGATTTCAATTAAAAAGTCAACTGTGCACCAAATGTATAGGTACGGCTACGCGGATAACGGTTATAATCAATGTTCGGTGTCAAACCGGTAGCGATGTTCACCTCCGGATCATAACCGCTATATCCGGTAAGGGTAAACAGATTATTGCCCGATACATAGAAACGCACTTTACTCAAACCGACTTTCTTCGTCCACACACTTGGTAAGGTGTAACCGAGGGTAGCTGAATTAAGACGCAGAAATGAACCGTCTTCCACGGCATACGACATACAGATGGGGCGTCCGATGGAAGTGGGATTCCACATGGTAGCATTCTTATTGAATTCTGCCAGTACTTCCGGACTGTAACGGATCTCATTACCCATGTCGTCGAAGTTACGCCAGCGTTTATCTGAAGCGATGTCCATCAGGAAGTTGTTCTCTTTATTGTCCGCCCAAGTGGTCAGCATAATTTTGTTGGCATTCAGTACATCAAAATCATACATAAAGTTGAAGAACATACTCATATCAAATCCTTTATAAGTAGCATTCAGACCAAAACCTCCCGAGAATTTCGGAGTAGTGTTGCCAATAACAGTACGGTCGGCTTCTGTCAGCTGATAAGGATTGGTGCTGTTGGGATCTACCGGAGTGAGTTTCTTGAACTTGGCATTACCGGGACGCGGAGTGTCGGACAATGGGCTTGAATCTACCACTCCTTCTTTCAGTTTCCATGTTCTGGATTTGGAGTCGAAAGATTCAAAATCGGCTACGGTATAGAATCCATCATTGACATAACCGTAAATCAAACCACTGGTACCACCCACATAGGCACGATAATCATCAGAGTTCACGACATCATTTCTCCAGGCTGAAGTGAGAATCCATTCTTTTTCACCACTTGCCAGTTTATCAATCTTGTTTTTATTATGACCGATATTGAATGTGGCGTTCAGTGAGAAGTCTTTCGTTTCTATCAGCCAGGCATTCAGTTGAAGTTCTATACCCCGATTGGATGTCTGTCCCACATTGGTCATCAGTTTAGTGTAGCCTGTGTAACCTGGAATATCCGAAGGCACCAGCAAATCTTTGACTGTATTCCAGTACACATCAATCGTACCGCTAAGGCGTTCTTTAAAGAAACCGAAGTCAATACCAATGTTACGTGTGATGGTGGTTTCCCATTTCACATCAGGATTGTACACATATTTAGAGTTATAGAAGTTATAGTAATAGTGGCTGACTTCTCCCCATCCGGCAGGACGGGAACTGCTTACCCCATACAATTTCTGATAAAGGTCGGCATCGATGCGGTCGTTACCGGAAGAACCGTAGCTTAATCTCAACTTTAAGTTGGATACGACCTGATTATCTTTCAAAAAGTCTTCGTTAGAGATACGCCATGCCAACGCTCCTGCCGGGAAGAATCCCCAACGGTTACCTTTGGCAAACTTGGAAGAACCATCGGCACGCAGCGTTACCGTAGCGAGGTATTTATCATTATAGCCATAGTTGATACGGCCAAAGAATGAAGAAATACGAGAGGGAGAGGCCGCTGACGAGGAGTTCTCGTAAGGAGTACCCAGCGACAAATTATCAAAGACCTTTTCTGCCGTGATATTTTCCGGAAAAAAACGAGTAGAGTAAGTTTTGGTAGTAGTCTGGTTATGCTTGATTTCCTGTCCCAACATCAGACGGATATCATGTGCTTCTTTTAGCATAAAGTTGTAGTTCCACACGTTGGTAAGCTGCCACTTGGTACCTTGTTTCATGCTCCATTCCGCCACCGGCTGGTTATTGTTGCTACGAGCTTTACTGGTCTCCATACCCCAGAAACGGCGTTGTTCTTCAGAGTTATTCTCGAAACCAAATTCACTACGGAAAGTCATACCCTTCATAATATCCCAGGTCACGGCTCCCATCGTATTGAGCGACTTGTTGATTCTCTTTTTATAATTTCTTTTCGATTCTTCTTTGGGATCAAAAAGAGTTTCTTCTTCCAGTTGATCGGGATCGAAATACGTATCGTCTTCGGGAAGTTTCATATATTCATCCAGACCCTTAGTCGGTTTTTCACGCAAAGCAGTCAACAAACTAACGCCTTCCGTACCGGATCCATCTACTTCCTTATGCAACAAACGCGTGCGGTATTCCAATGTCAGGAATTTAAAAGGTTTGAAGTTGAAAGAAGCGTTCATATTGTTTTGTTTCAGTCCGTTGCCTACCATCACACTCGGTTGGTCCTGATGGATAAAGGATAGTTTATATTTGGCTTTCTCCGTACCGCCATTCACACTAAGGTCTACATATTTGGCCACCGGATTGGAACCGTACACCTCGTCCTGCCAGTCAGTTCCGGCATTTCCCTGATAGATGTAGTGTTCGTAAGCATGTCCATACTTATTATTAAAAGCTGTAGGATTAGAGCTTTTCTGACGCGCATTTTCATATTGCATCAATACAAATTCGTAAGGGTCCATCACATCCAGTTTGTTGGAAAGTTCTTTGGTCTGCACATAAGTGTTCAGGCTAATGACAACCCGTCCTTCAACAGGACGTTTGGTTGTCACCAAGATTACACCGTTGGCACCACGCGCACCATAGATAGCTGTGGAAGCCGCATCTTTCAAGACCTCGATAGATTCAATATCGGTAGGTGGAACATCGTTCAGACTGCTTACTTCAAATCCGTCCAATATGATAAGCGGACTGTTATCTTGTGTAATAGAACCGCCACCACGTACCAAAATCTTAATTTCAGCATCCGGCGAACCGTCTACAGCTGTCACCTGCACACCCGGCAGTTTACCGACGATGGCTTCAGCAGCAGAAGTGGTCTGTACTTTCTCCAATATCTTGCCGGATACGCTGGCGATAGAACCGGTCAGGTTACCTCTTTTCTGCGTACCATAGCCGATTACGACTACGTCGTCCAACATTCCGACAGCTTCTTTCATGTGGATATTAATGTTCGAGGTACGTCCTTTCAACGGTTCTTTTGCTTCTTCCATACCTACATAGCGAACTATCAACACGGCCTTGGCTACATTGGGCACACTGGTCAATGTAAATTTACCATCCAAATCGGTCGTTGCACCTATTGAAGTGCCTTGCACCGTTACTGTGGCACCAATTACCGGCCCCATATCGTCGGTCACCGTACCGGTCACGGTAGCAGTCTGTGCCATAGCACCCACTGCTACCCACAGCAGGATAAATATGCTTATGATTATTTTATTCATCATTCTATGCTTTTATTGTAAATAGATTTATTTGCTCCACACCTTTATTTCTTTTCCATTACTATTCCGCCTTGGTTCTGATAATAGATAATGTGCTGAACCAGGTTGTGGAAATAAACTTCGATGTTCGGATAGCGTCCGTTAGGATCAACCGACGAACTGATTTTTTGTGCATCACTCGGATCGTTAGGATTCAACCCGTAAGCTTCTTCCCAAATATCAGGAATTCCATCACCATCCGTATCAGGCCAAGGATTCAACGACTTCACCTTAATGTAACCTTCAGTATCTGATACTGTATCAATGATACCGGGTTGCTTGGCTTTGCCGTCTTCTTCGGGTTTGGAACCGATATAGGTGTAAGTACCATTCTTTACTTCGCGAACGATACGCTGATCTATCACATCTCTACGCAAAGAAGCTCCGGCATATTCCAATACTTTATCGTAAGCTTGTTCAGCTGTGTGACTGGTCAGTTTGCTGAAAGGTTGGTAATCTGCCATCTTCATAGCTTGCTTTTCTGCTTCAGGAACTGTACCCAGTGAAGAGTCGAATTGTCCCCAAACACCCTCTGTCCAGTTATCAGCCGTGACACCTGTGTTACCTAACACATAATTGCCATTGATATAAGCTCTGGCAGTAGGATCACTTGACAGGATACGGTAAGAACGGTTGTTTGTTCCGGTAGCTGGCCCCGGTTTATAATAGCAGTTGGTCAGGTTGAAAGCAGCATACTTTCCGCCGTAACTGCCTTGTCCTCTTCCACTCCAGTTGTAGTAGACATTATTCCTCACATCGAAATATCCGGTAAAGTCATAAGATTCTTGTGTACCGGGAGCAGACAAATCGGAGATACGCGGGCAGCGGCTACCGTGATGTGCTAACAGTATGTGATGGAAAGAAGCATTATCTCCACTAAACATAGCACCATAACCATGAGCACCCTTGGCATGGTTAGACAGGTTCATACTTTCAGAAGCGATACACCATTGTGCCGTGAAGTTCTGTACGCCATAGAAAGTCAGTGTTTCATCCACACTCCATCCGGCTGTAATATGGTCGATAATGGCATCTTTGAAATAGCGTCCGCCAATCGCATCTTCTCCATAATCGGCAAACTGATCGCCCGGACGGCAACGCAAGAAACGAACAATAGCATTCAGACTGCCACCTGCACCAATAGCCGGATCTTTCGACAGGTTAAAGGTGAAGTTGTAATTCTTCAATGTGATACCGTCGCCCGGTGCGGTCTGACCAATGATACTCAAATTAGGATATTCATTCAGATACAGCCCTCTTTTCAGTTCGATGATACCGGATACATCAAAAATGATGGTACGCGGTTGATTGGATTTCTCAATTCCATAGCGTAAACTGCCCTCAATAGGGGTTTCGTTTTTGTTATAATCTGCCAGCGTGGTCACACGATAGATTTCGCCGCCACGACCACCGGTAGTAAAACGGCCGCCACCTTCGGCACCCGGGAAAGCGAGTATA
Source organism: Bacteroides celer (assembly GCF_002632415.2). Lineage (NCBI taxonomy): Bacteria > Pseudomonadati > Bacteroidota > Bacteroidia > Bacteroidales > Bacteroidaceae > Bacteroides > Bacteroides celer. The sequence goes on from NZ_CP178209.1 coordinate 4,699,431, forward strand.
GAAGTAGAATGATCGTCACCGATGCTTGTATCGGGTTTACCATATTGGAAGATGGTAATTACTTTATCCAACATCTCTACCGTTGCTGTACGTGGGAAGACTGTTTCATTATTTTCGATATTCAATACGACTTCATTGGCAGTAGAGTTTTTCTTATCCTGCGTAATCCAACTCTCGGATATTACAGCATCGTAATCTACCGGGTTTTCTCCTTGCGGAGCCGAGATAACCAGTTTAGGACATTTATAAGGAATGATATACTCATCCTGTTCTATCGTCACCTCACCGCTTACACCGTCTTGTGTCACTTTCAAGACACGTTGCAATGTATAGTCTCCTACGGATTTGAATATCAGGACGGCTGTTCTGGTTTTGTTTGCATTTGCATCTACGGTAAATGTTACTTCATCCGTCACAAAACTGCGGGTTCTGGGAGTTGTTTCCTTCAACTTGATCCAGTCGTACTCTGCTGCTATCTCCAGTTCCCATTCCACATTTGCCACTACCTTGCAGGTGAATGTACCTCCCCGGAATGACAAAGGGTCTGATGAATAATCAAACAAAATATCGGGATCGGCCCCCAGTTGCTCTACGCTAATCTCTTGTTCCAATGTCGAGCCTGCACCCGACATTGATACTTTTACTGTTCCGGTACGCTTGGGACCATCTGTATTCTCGGTAAAAAACAAACGGAGATCACCATTCCCCTCTCCGGAGCTTTTTGATATAGTCAACCAATCGCCTGTCGAGGTCACTTCGGCAGTCCATATAGAGGTAGCCGTTACGTTGATTGTAAACGAACCGTCTACGTTACTCAACTTCACCTCATTCTTCGACACTTCCAGTTTGGCAGCTATTGCACCCGCATTAGATTCGTCGTCCGAACTACATGCGCTCAACAATCCTACCAATAATATGAATAGAAAATATCTCATGTTTTATATCTTTATATTGTTAATACTCTATTGATTATTTAATCCAATGCGGATCACCAATTCCATTTGTATATACTTCGGAGTTTTTATCGGTAATAGTGAAATCTCTACCAGCCACATCTTTGAAGAGTGTTTCCATAGGGAGAGCTGTTTCTACGGGTATTTCAGCGGTATCGACTCCCCAGTTAGCCACTACAAAGCCATTGGTGCGATAGTTGTTCTCAAAAGTCTTGCTGGTAATGTTTCTTGTAGTAAACCAGGTTCCCTGACCGGCTTCACAAACACCGCTAAAGAGATTATTACGGACAATCAGGTTGAATGAAGAAGTATTCTTCGGATTTAAGTCAAAGAAAGTCATTGCAGCAGGAGCCATACTCACGAATGTACAGTTCTCTACTGTTACATTCAGCTCTCCTGTCATACTACCCAAACCTGTTATCAGAGCTCTTGACAGATTATTGGCATGGAACGTAGAATTCTTGAATACAAAGTTGTGTACCGGCGCATCTTTCTTCGTAGAAAGACCGAACAACCCACTTCCACCGGAATTCAAACCTAAGAAACGACAATCTTCTATCACAATATTGTCAGCAATTTGCTTTTGGTCGGCATCTACTTCCTGATACCACATTGTACGTACCAAATCACTGATTTCACAGTTCTTCCAAGAGATAGTGGCTACATGGAAAGCTTGATTCTTAAATTTAAAGAAGTCGGAAGTGGTCACCTTTATTTTCAGATTCTCGAAGTGGAAGGCTTCAATAATAGCATCAGGGCAGTTGATACTCATGTTACCCATCTCCATAAATGCCAATGATTCACCATCACCCGGTGTCTGTCCCATGATATAAAGGGCTTTCGGTATTTCGGTCTGTGTACCTAATTTATAAGTAGCACCCGCTTTCAGGAAAAGTTTCACCTCGTTCACTGAAGCATCTGCCAGCATTGACTTACAGATCGATTCAAGGTTCTCTTCCGGACTTACATATCTGTACCCGTCAGGAATTCTCATCGGAGCTTCCGGATTGATATCTTCTTCGTTCCATCCTTCCGAAGCAATTGTTACAGTGTAATCTTGTATGATCGGTTCATCTACGTTGTTCAGTGCAAACGCCACTTGTACCGTATCATCAGGCAAGATGGGGAATGTGCCATCGATAGCTTTAGATTGGATTACCGTATTATTCTTATCCAGATAGTCGATACGCACGGATACTGTTCCGCCTTCGCTTTGCGTTTGAAACAATACAAAGTCATCGGTGTAGTTCACTCCACCGGTTGTTGTTTCTTTCTCGCGTTGCACATCTGTCGGAGCTTTTACAAAAGTAGCATCTGATAGTTTATATCCTGATATTGGTGAAGAAACGACTGCGCGTAATTTCGAGTAGCTTTTATCCGATTTACGATCGGTAGACTTCAGTCGAAGCACACCTGTACGATTGTACATACGCACAGTAAGCGGTTCGTCGAACGGGGATTTATACGTCACCGGTGCTGAAATGGCATATTTTGTTTTAGCCGTCGGATCCTGATGTATCACAATATCATTCAGATTCTTCGGACTGGGAATAGAATCGGATTGTGTGGTAGAAATAATGTTATAACTCCCATTGGCCAACTGAAAGCGATAAAGCGACGAATAGTTGGCTACATACTCACCATCGGCTGTATAGATAAACAGGGGTTTGTTAGAGGCACCTGTGTTCACCGCCCACGGTTCGTCATCCAGAAACAGTTGTATCTCTTTTACTACCGAAGTGGCATATCGTTCTTCTTCCGAACAAGCTGTTATTCCCAACAGGAGCATTATTCCCGTCAGTGAATAGAATATATTTCTCATATAACTCCTGTTTTAAAATTCTGAAACTTCTATTGTAAACGGTTGAGTGGATGTACTCTTATACATGACTGTGCGTACCGAAGGCCACGGCTCGTCCAAGTAATTCTCATCCGTAATTTTCATATGTACGGTAGAACGCTTGGAAGACTCAAAGCCTATACCGGTATCAAGAGGGCTGATGATGCGATTCACCTCCTCGCCTCCTTTCAGATATACCACATCTATAGATGTTCTGGAATCTCCATTCACTGTGGGAAATGAATAAACCGAAGCCCCAAAGCCGGTAGAAAGATTAGTGGAGATGGTCACATTTTCTGTAATACATTCTTTACTCTTTACTTTATAGCCTATTGCCACATTCGTAAAAGTGACGTTCAGCTGGTCAAAACGAGTGATAGCACTCAATTCCTCCTCCGTCTCTTTCGGCTGGAACACTGCTTGCCCGACTAAACGTTTCAATTCTACGTTGAGCGAACTGACCGAGTTATCTGAAGTAAAGCCTACAATATCCGAAATATAAACCGGCTTTTGAATATGAGCATCCTGATAAACTACCACTTTGGAAAGACTATCTGTATCCACCAGATAATCGGCATTTGCCACGATGAAAGTTTGCAGATTTTCTCCTAAAGGAAGGTCGACTTTTAAATCTCCATTATTTAAAGGGAGATTTTTTCCATACACCATGGAATCTTGCAGGTAGACATAAACACCGACCTCTGTAATTCCATGTTCAGCAAAAGTTTCAAGACTAGCCCTACTGAAAGAAACGCCAACCGGGTGGGTTTCGGGCACATTGGGAAGTTGTTCATTCGGTTGCCATTCATCATCCATTTGCTGTGAACAAGAACAGCAAAGCAGAAGTGACAGAAGAAATAAACTTGCTAGATGTTTCATAAATATTAGTTTATATATAATTTAAAGATATGCAATTATTAAAAGAATAAAAATTCTATGCCCTTTTTCTTTAAAAGGCGGATTCAAGCCTAAGGAGGATTGGCAATTATAAGTGCTGGCTTCATGTTTCTCATTTGTTTAGATTTTCATTGTATATTAATGATGTTTTTCGCTAGAGTGAATTCTTTGTTCTTTCACCAGTGCAAAATTGAGGATTAAGCAAGAGAAGATAGAGTAAGATTTAGTAGAAAAGGAGTAAAAAACGGACTGGGGTAAAAAAGTGCCCCTCTGGTATAGCCATGCACAAAAAAGATATGCCCTTCAAGTGTTATCATAAAACACCTGAAGGGCATATCATCTAAATTCTCCGCATTGAACGGGGAATTGCTGATTAGCTATTTGTTCTGTGCATCGACTATATGTTGCACCAAACTATTCAAATATACCTCAAGATTCGTATATTGTCCATTCGGATCTTTCGTTTTTGTATTTCCATCTACGGGATTATTCGGATCAAGTCCGTTTTTTATTTCCCACTCATCAGGTATGCCATCACCGTCCGAATCTACCGATGCCGAAAGACCTGCTATTGATAATTCCGGCCAGGGAGAATCGCCTGTGTCTTTGGGGCTATTGATAAATCCGGGTTTATTTCCTTCTCCGGTGAAAGTTGCCATTCCTTTCCGGGTGTCGGAAATGATACGTTTGTCTACTTCATCACGATAATTACAGCAACCTGCATAGTTCATTACCTGTTCATAAGCCTTGTCAGCCGAATAAGTAGTGATTACTCCAAAATCAAGAGGTTCTTTCAGACGGATAGATTCTTTGGCATCTTCTGTCCAGAGGAAATCTACTTTTTCATCATTCTTCAACTGGGCATAGACTCCGTTCGTCCAGTTATCGGCAGTAACTTTGTTGTTTTCTTCTATCTTATTTCCATCAATATAGAAAGTTCCCCATTTCTGCAGGTAAGGTTGAAAAGCTAAGTTCTTTTTGGGTTCTCCATCAACGTAAACATAAGCTTGTGGATAAACTCCGACTTTGGCAATACGATATTGCACCTGTTTGGAAGCCTGTTTTGTTGCCGGTCCCGGTTTATAATAGTTATTGACGATATTGACATGCTGATCTTCCCCGCCATAGCAGCCGTTTCCAGCCCAGTTGTAGAAAACATTATTCCGGATATCAACACATTCGCCAAGAGCTAATGTAGAAGGACGAGGGCCCAGACGAGGCACGCGACTCTCACAGTGAGCGATCAGGTTATGGTGATAAGAAGCTTTATGTCCTCCCCAATTGCCTCCATATCCATGTGCTCCTTTTACATGAGTCGCTTTTCTTAATGCTTCAGAGCCAATACACCATTGTACCGTAGAGTTTTCCATACCATAGACGGAAAGACATTCATCCACACTCCAACTGACAGAGCAATGGTCTACCATAATATCTTTCTTATCACAGCCGCCCAATCCATCGGGTTCTTTCCCACTGGCTTCTCCGGGGCGGAAACGAAGAAAACGGATAATTACATTATTAGAATTAATAGAAAAGCCATAATCAGCCAGACAGATTCCTCCGGGAGAAGTCTGTCCTGCAATGGTGAGATGATCTTTCCCTGTTCGTAATTCCGATTTCAGATGAATCGTACCTGCCACATCAAAGACAATTGTTTTAGGTCCATTTTGTTTCAAAGCCCAACGTAAAGTCCCCTGCGAACCATCGTCTTCCAAAGAAGTCACATGATACACTTTACCACCACGGCCGCCTGTCGTGTATCTACCGTGTCCTTCAGCTCCGGGAAAAGAGATCACTCGATCTTCCCGGACGCCTGTCTCCTGTTTTTCGGGTATGTCATAGGAAAAGGACATCATTCCTCCCGCAACCATTGCCAGCAGACAAACATAAACTAATTTTCTTTTCATTTCCTTATTCACATTATTAGATGATGGAAACAAAAGTAGTGGAAGCTTTTCATTCTGACATTCATTTTTTGACCGATATGGGGGAAAAATCAGTTTTTATGATAAGATTGAACAAATTTTAGATCCCCAATCGCTCTTTTAATAACCGGTAACCGGAAAGACTTACTTTTAGTTTCACGCCAGTCTTCAATAACAACTGATAAGTTTCTTTTCCGAAAAGCTCGACCCGCGAAATTTGTGTTACGTTGACAATCGTAGAACGATGCACACGCACAAAAGTATCAGGAGACAGATGGGTCTCAAAATATTTCATAGTTTGTTCTTTCAGATATTCTCCGGTAGGGGTTATCAACATTACATAATCTCCACAGGCTTGTATGTAGATCAGTTCGTCTGTCTTTACCAGATGAATGCGGGAACCGTCTTTCACCGTAATGCGATCTATTAATTCTGTCTGTGGTTCTCCTTGTTGTTCGGTCACAGTTAGCTGATGCGCAGCCAATTCTTTATCCAGTTCCTGATTCTGTACTTCTTCTTTAGTTACGATCAGGCGATACCATAAAGTAATGGCAATCAAGGTTGGCAGTCCGAACAGTAACCGGAAAGGTATTGTCTGCGCAAAAGGAATATAGGATACGCCTACAATCCTCACCATGATATCACAGATCATAAAACTACCCGCCAGCCATAACAGGCTTCCAACGATTATCATGATTATATCCGTCTGGAACAACGAAACAAGACCGACCACAAACCAGGCCAAATAGGCTATGGCTGCCAGCCAACCAATTGTTGCCACTCCATCTACCAGAGCAGGAAGATAGTCGTTTCCGGTATATCCACAGACTAAAGCCACCTGTGTCGCAACCAGAATCAACGCCAGCACCAGCATCGGAATCCAGCGGAATGGATAATCTATTATCGGATGTGCTTTCATACGCTAGTCTTTAACTTCCAAACCTCCGAAAGAAAGCGTTCCACGAATGACCAATATACTCTCCTTGTTTACATTCCCATTTTGCCAGCGTTTGTCATCACATCCTCCAAAGAAAGCATTGCATTTGAACACGACTGTCCAATCCGACGGGACATAAATCTCGACTCCTCCCCAACTGCAATCCAAATCAATATAGGTTTCTCCCGGTGCAATATGGGTATGGCGAAGATCAATAGTCGTCCCCCCGAAAGAGGTACGAATCATGGCTCCTTTAAACAACTCATCAAGTACTACGTGACGTGCAGCTCCCCAGACATTCTCCGAACGCAAAAAGCCATCTACTGATTCCGATTGTTGTTGCTCACTCTCAAAGTTCATGCCGGGTCTACCCTGATGCATCTTCATCCATTGCCGACGATGTTCCATTGTATGCTGACGAGCCCATTGCGCCCTCTTATTTCTGCCGGGTTTGAAGATAAATAAAACACCTGCTATTATCAGAGCGAGGGGCCACACCATTGCCTGTGAATTTTCCGGTAACCAGGAAAGTCCTCCTATCAGAAAATAGACACCCGCCAGAAAAAGGATGATTCCACCGATGAAATGGCGGCGAATCATTGCATATATACCTAATAATATAAGGAGTGAATGCCAGGATACGATCAAATCAAATACTTCTGAAGTTATCCATCCCATATTACGGGCAAACAGTAGAATCCCGGAAAGGATAAAAAGCAAAGCTATCAGTATTTTACCGGAAAAGCCTGTAGCACGGGGAAAATTTTGTTTCTCTTCCATTGTTTCTATTATTAATTGATTAATGGTTCAAAGATACATCATTTCCCTATGCTTCCACAGGCTTTTCAGTTGATTTACGGTATAAATTCCGATGAATGCCGGATAAAAACCGGTGAAAAAATCAATTTATAAATCTCTGATTCGTATATTTGCCGGCCTTTAGAACACAAATAACACCCTTCAAAGCTAATAACTACACCTCGCAACAAACTAAAAAACAAAAAATACGAGGTGAAAAACAAATATTGCACATCACTATATCTTCATTCTCATACTTTTGTAGCGATGAATGAACTCTCATCGGGATTTTTATGAAATATCAAACAACAACCATTAATTAATAAACATGCAAAGAATGTCTAACAAAGTGAAAAACATGCGCTCCTTATTGCTAATACTATTTTCAGCAATATCGCTTAGCGTATCTGCGCAAACGATTACCGTAAAAGGTAACGTGAAAGACACCAGCGGAGAGCCTGTTATTGGAGCCTCTGTTGTAGAAAAAGGTAATACTACCAATGGTACGATTACAGATTTAGATGGTAATTTTTCTATTAAAGTTGATGGCAAAAAAACATTGGTTATTTCATACATAGGTATGAAAACTCAAGAAGTAGCCGTTCAAGGTAGAAAAACAATTAATGTACAAATGGTCGACGACTCGAAAGCTTTGGACGAAGTCGTAGTAATTGGTTACGGTACGGTCAATAAAAGAGATTTAACCGGTTCTGTAGCCTCTGTTAGTGCCAAAGACTTAGCGGCTATACCAGTAGCAAGTGCATCTGAAGCCCTTACCGGTAAACTTGCCGGAGTTAGTGTTACTACTACTGAAGGTTCTCCCGATGCAGATATAAAGATCCGTGTTCGCGGTGGTGGTTCACTATCACAGGATAACTCTCCTTTATATATTGTAGATGGTTTCCCTGTTTCAAGTATTAGTGATATCGCTCCCTCGGAAATTCAAAGCATCGACGTATTGAAAGATGCTTCTTCCACAGCCATTTATGGTGCCCGTGGTGCAAATGGTGTAATCATCATTACTACCAAGAGCGGAAAAGAAGGTAAAACGCAAGTAGACTTCGGTGCTTCTTTCGGTTTTAAACAGGTAACCAAACTGACTGAAGTCTTGAGTCCTTACGATTTCGTTGCTTATCAGCGTGAAATCGGTTCTCTGGATTATGGAAACTTTGCCGATATGGATATCTGGCGTTCTATTGATGGTACCGATTACCAAGACGAGATGTTCGGACGTACTGGAAACCAGCAACAATATAACATTAATGTAAGTGGCGGAACCAAGCAAATGACTTATAGTGTCAGCTATGCCCATAATGAAGAAAAAAGTATCATGCTTAATTCCGGCTTCAAAAAAGACAATGTAAATGCAAAAATTAAATCAGAACTGAATAAATGGATGACACTGGACTTTAACGCCCGGTTAAGTTACTCTACCATTGACGGTTTAGGTGGTGGTGCTGATACCAATGAATCCAATGCTGCCAATTCAACCGTGGCTAATGCTACCGTATTCCGTCCGGTTGATTCACTTAAATACAGTGATGACGACGAAGAAAACAGTTCGGCACAACAGAAATCTCCATTGGAACGTCTGCTTGCAACAGATAAAACCCGCAATACTTTCAACCAGAACTACAATGTAGGTTTAAACTGGAAACCATTCAAGAACTGGACATTCCGTTCCGAATTCGGATATGGATGGAAGTTTGACGATACAGAACAGTATTGGGGAGTAGATGCAGTATCTAATTCTAAATATGGATATAACGGTCAGCCACAAGCCTACCTGTTGAGAGAAAAGACGATGAGCTGGCGTAATGCCAACACATTGACCTATGATAACAAAAAACTGTTCAAAGGTCGTGATAAACTCAATGTATTGATCGGACATGAAGTAAGCAGCAGCCAAAGGAAATCAATAGAAAATGTATCTGTAGCTTTCCCTGTTACTATGAATTTCGATGATATGAAAGCAAATATGGGTTCGGGCAAAGCTTTAGCCAACCAATCTACCATTGCTGCAAAAGAAAACATATTATCATTCTTTGGTCGTGTGAACTATACTATGATGGATAAATACTTGCTTGCTGTTACAGTACGTGCAGACGGTTCGAGCAAGTTCGGTTCCGGAAATCGTTGGGGTGTTTTCCCGTCAGCAGCTTTGGCATGGCGTATCTCTGACGAGGCTTTCATGAGTAACACTCAAGACTGGCTGTCAGCTTTGAAACTACGTTTAAGCTTCGGTACTGCCGGTAACAACCGTATCAATTCCGGTTTGCTTTCCACCACTTACTCTTTGGGAGGTAATGATGCACGCAATCCTTTCTTCAACGGAGAAAGCACTACCATGTTGGAACATGGAACGAACTTATACAACCCCGATTTGAAGTGGGAAACAACAGTAACCCGTAACATCGGTATTGACTATGGATTCTGGAACAATCGTATCTCCGGTGCTATCGACTTTTACTGGAATACAACCAGAGACTTATTGATGCGTACTGAAATTCCTTCTCTCTCCGGATATAACTATCAGTACAAGAACTTCGGACAGACATCCAATAAAGGTGTAGAATTGTCTGTTAGTGCTGTTTTATTTGATAAAAAGAATTTCTCTTTGAACTTCAATGCCAACATTGCTTACAACCGCAACCGCATTGATAAACTGAATACAGACTCTCCCTGGCAAAGTAGTAACTGGTCAGGTAGTACAATGGCCAAATACGAAGACTTCCGCGTAGAGAAAGGCGGACGTTTGGGTGAAGTTTGGGGATACAAGACAAACGGTTATTATACCGTATATGATCCTGTCACCAACCCTACCGGCGAACTGGTTTGGGCAGGTAGCGAATGGGGATTAAAAGACGGAATGCAAGATAACAGTCCTACTATCACCGGTGGTAAATACTATCCGGGTGGTTTGAAACTGGAATGTGATAAAGATGGTAACCCTCTCAAACAACGTTTGGGTAACACTATCGCTCCTACAACCGGTGGTTTTGGATTCGATGGTCGCGTAGGTAATTTCGACTTCAATGTATTCTTCAACTACTCTCTCGGAAATGTAATTGTCAATGGAACAAAACTGGCAGCTTCTTTCCGTTCAGGTTCAAGAACCGGTTATAACTTAAACAATGATTTCAGACTGTCTAACCGTTACACATGGATTGATCCGGAAACTGGTTTGAACCTGTCGTCCAGCTCTACAGATGTCCTTAATACCTATGGAGACATGACAACAGCAGGATTACGTCTGAATGAAATAAACGCTAACGCCAATATGTACAATCCGGCCAGCGCTACTACCATGCAGCTGACTGATTATGCAGTAGAAAAAGCCTCATTCCTGCGTTTGAATAACATCACTATCGGATACTCTCTTCCAAAAACAATTGTAAGGAGAGCGTTTATGCAGAATGTGAGAATCTATCTGACAGGATATAACCTGTTCTGTTGGACTAACTACAGCGGAGCAGACCCTGAAGTCGATACAAGCAGTAAGAAAAATGCGATGACTCCGGGCATAGATTACGCCGCTTATCCTAAGAGCCGCACATTTGTGGGTGGTATTAACGTTACATTCTAATTAAAACATTAAACAGATTGATCGTATGAAAATATATAAGACATTATTCCTGGGGCTGGGGTTAATTGCCCTGTCTTCCTGTTCGGACTTCCTGAATCAGACCTCACCGTCTGAATTGGATAATGAATCAACTTTTAATAATGCCTATTATACAGAATTGGCACTTAATAAAGTTTACGGCAGCCTGACGCAAGACCAGACTTATTCTAACTTCCTGCCTATCATTGCCGGAACCAATACCGACTGTGAACTGATTGACGGTTTGGGTACGGATGCAAGCAACACGTCCAGCGAACGTGGTAATATGAACTATAACGCTAATCCGGGATGGTCACAACTTTCCAAAGTATGGGATGCCATGTACGGAGTAATCGAGAATGCGAATCTGGTAGTAGATGGTATAAACAATAGCCAACTGATACAACAAGCAGGAGCAACCCGTACCAGCATGATGAGATTCCGTGCAGAAGCGATGACATTGCGTGCGATGATTTATTTCGATCTGATCCGCTTGTTCGGTGATATTCCTTTCAAAACAGAATCTTCCAACAGCGACCTGTCTAATGTTTACATTGGAAAGGCAGATCGTGACGATATCATGGATGAATTGATAATTGAACTCGAGGAAGCTATCGGATATTTACCTTGGGCTGGTGAAGACGGTTATACAACCGAACATGTAAGCAAAGGCTATGCTCACGCTCTCTTGGCTAACATTGCAATGACACGTGCCGGATATGCTATCCGCGAACAAGCTAAAGACGGATATATCACCGGAGATAACAGTGACGCTACTTATCCTACTCAACGTTGCAGCGATACCAAACGTAGAGAACTATTCGAATTGGCCGAAAAACATCTGGCAGCTGTTGTCAGTTCAGGAAAACATAAACTGAATCCTTCTGTAGAAGAATACTGGCGTTTAATAAATATCGGACAACTAGATCAGACTTATCAAGAAAACCTGTTCGAGATTCCAATGGGACTGAACAAAAGTGGTGAGCTGGGATATACTATCGGATATCGTATAAACGGTGCCAGTTCCCTATTCGGTCCGAAAGGTAACTCATCCGGTAAGTTGAAACTGACTGCTCCTTATTATCTGTCATTTGGCGAAGGAGATATCCGCCGCGATCTGACTTGTGCTATTTCACAACTTTCTACAGACAAAAACACCAAAGTATTTAAAGAATATATGTTAGGAAATGCTCCTTTCGGTCTTTATTGTGGAAAATGGGATTATCGTAAAATGATGGAAAACTCTGAATGGTACGCAGCTGTATTGGCCAGCGATCAGAAAGTTTGTTCCGGTATCAACGTAGTGAAAATGCGTTATCCGCAAGTATTGCTGATGTATGCCGAAGTTGTGAACGAACTTTATGGTAAGGGTGCAACAGCCGAAGGTTGTACATTAACAGCCACAGCAGCCCTGAAAGAAGTACACGACCGTGCTTTCACCGATGCAACCAAACGTGATGCTGCATGGACTGCTCTAATGGGAAAAGACTTCTTCGATGCAATTGTTGACGAAAATGCATGGGAACTGGCAGGAGAAGGTGTTCGTAAGTTCGACCTAATCCGTTGGAACCTGTTGAGCGAAAAAATAGACGAGTTCAAAAACGAATATACAAATGCAGTGTATAATGGTACATATCCACAGTATGTGAACTATAAATATCGCACGGACAATCCGATGTATATCGATATGACTTCTCTCGTATTTGGAGCTAAAGTAGGTGGAGAATATGAAAACAAGAGCTTCTTCGGTGCTGAAACCAGTGACAAGGAGCAGAAGAATCTGAAAGTAAACTTGCCTAGTATTTCTGGCGGATTGAACAAGGCTGTAAAGAATCGTTATTTATTGCCGATAGCTTCTACAACCATCTCTACCTCAAACGGTAAATTACATAACTCTTATGGTTATTCGGATTAATCTTAAAATCGTAAAATGATGAAGAATATAAAAAATATATTGGGAATGGGAGCTTTCATGCTCCTGGCCTCTTTGGCGGTATCTTCGTGTACAGAGAAAAGTGATTGGGATATTGACTCTTCCTATAGCCGTCCTTTCGGAACTGATGAAAACGGAATCAGTGTAGAAACAGACAGTAAAGTAGCCAGAGCGGTAGTAACTTGGAGCTCAACATCCAATACCGACTATTACATTATCGAGATTAGTCCTAACGAGATGACTGACGAGACTCCAATGGGATCAGAAGAAAATGGAAATATCGTTTATGGAAATGATCCTGCCAACCGGATCAAGCAGTCACCTTACACAATGGATAATCTGGCGGTAAATACGACTTATTATATGCGTATCAAGTCTATTTCCGGAGAGAAGGAATCTCGTTGGGTAAATTATAAAAAGACTTTTGCTTCAGTTAAGGAAGAAGCTATCCTGAATATCCCAACTACTGAAGACTTACCTGAAGGTCAAGGAAAAGTACGTATGTCATGGGAAGCCGGATTAGCAGTCGATCATTTCGAAATCATGGAAACGGGTGCCACAGAAGCAACTTCACGTGTTATTTCGTCAACAGAAGCTGCCGCAGGTGAAGCATGGGTTGAAAATTTGAAGTCGTTCACTGAATACACGATTACTATTTATAATGGAAATAATCCACGTGGTTCACAGACTGTTACCATCCCTGGTTTGGAAATTGAATCTACCATCAGTGATATAACAGCAAATTCAGCTGTATTCTCATGGGAAGAAACGGTGGATGTAGATGAATATGCTTGTGTTCTTTCTACCGAAGGAGTACCTGAATCAGGAACCCAATTATCACCAGCAGATATTGCTGCACATAAGGTAACAATCACAGGTTTGGCTTCCAGTACGGAATATACGGCTTATGCTTTCGCAAACGGCTCTATATGTTCTCGTATCACCTTTACAACTAAGAAAGGTAAACCGACAGGTTATACTGAAATGACATGGGAAGATGCCCTTGCCAACTGGGATAATCTTTCAGGAAAAGTATTAATCAATGTTTCCGGAACAGAAGGATTTGCACAAGAAAAAGAAAGCATTGCTGCTGGCGTGACTCACCTTATTTTCTGGGGTGACAGTCAAAACGGACAGGTTAATATGACTATTAAAAAGGGCGTAGGTGCCAGCGGAATATGTGATAAAGTAGAATTCCATAATCTGAATATTACCGATGAAGGAAATACAACCCTTATTTATCAAAACGGTGCTTCAGGTTGCATCAAAGAAATAGAAGTTACCTCGTGTACAATTACCAATATCCGTGGTATCGTTCGTATGAATGCAAGTACAAGTAATGCTATGTCTGTTACTATTGACGACTGTATCATCAAAGGATTGGGAAGAGCAGCAACATCCAATCATTATGGATTACTTCTTTCTGACAAGGTAACATTAACAACTCTCAATTTAGTGGTTTCCAACACTTCTATTATTGTATCCAAGGGAGCTTCTGCGTCTCAATTCATAAGACACAAGTCAGGACAAACCGGTACAATAACAATCAAGGATTGTACATTCTATGATATGTCAGCAAGTGATGCTTTCTGCAGAGATACAAAAGACATGACAATGACTATATCAAACACCCTGTTTGCCAAAGGTGGAGTTAAACCTTTCTACAACACAAGTTCCGTAGCTACAACTCTAAACGTAAACGGCTTGTATAAGGCTTCTGACTTTGCATTTGGTGCTACCGACTGGGGAAAAGACTATACTAGTCTTCCTCTGACTTCCGATCAGCTATTCCCTAATGGCTCAAGTGAAGATTTGACTTTTGGAGCAGATGTTCCTGAAGAATACAGAGTCGGTGACCAACGTTGGAACAAATAACTAAATAAAACTGCAAGGTTTTCCGTCAAGTCTGGAATTTGCATTTACTTGACGGAGAATCTTCTCTAAAAAGCAACAGATATTATGAATACAAATTCAATCAATACAATAAGTAAATACTTACTTCTGTTCTTGTTGATTCTTACAGGTGCTTCCTGTAATGACAACGATGATGCAGAAGATACAAGCATCCCTGTTCTGATTTCACAGAATATCAATGATGGTGATGTAGTAGGTCCGAGCGGATATGTAGAACTGACTTTCAGCAAAGCCATGCGTCAGGCTCCGGATACAGAAATCTATTTCAACGGAGGAGTAGTGCGTGTATCCATCAACTACGAAAAAGTACGTTATACCTTCTCTGGTATGGAAAACAAAGAATGTACTTTCGAAGTTCCTGCCGGAGCATTAACAGATATGCAGGGAAGAGCTTACGACGAAGACTTCTTTTTAAGCTTTACTGCCAAATCTGAAATTTCGGGTGGTGGAAAAGTATTCGATGCAATTGTTGATTCAAAAGGGAATGGTGATTACACTACTCTCCAGGCTGCAATCAACGCCATCACTACCCCACCGACCAGTCCTTATAAAATCTTCATTGCCAACGGAACTTATAATGAATGTGTCCGAATCAATAAGAATAAACCATTTGTTCATTTAATCGGTGAGAGCCGCGATGGTGTTAAAATCCAGTTTGCAGTAAACCGTGTAGATGATTCAAGTAATGCTACCTCATGGCCTTATTCTATTTTCAACGAAAACTCACCAGCCCGCAAAGCCGGATATAGTGAAGAGCAAAACACAGTAGTGTTGATTGAAGCCACAGATTTTTATGCTGAAAACATTTCAATCATCAATCTTTATGGTGCATTCTCAAATCGTCACACTGGTGGTTTAGGTAAAAACGGACAGGCAGAAGCCTTGATAAACCGTGAAGACCGCTTTGCTTTGAATAATTGTTTGCTTGTCTCCTACCAGGATACATGGTGGACCCGTTATTGGAACAATACAACCCCTCATCGTGCATACGTTTATAACTCATGGATTGAAGGCCATACAGATTATATCTGGGGAAGTGGCGATGTACTTATCGAAAACAGTACATTCTATAATACAGGCAATGACGGTGGTAGCGTTATAACTGCTTCGCGTACCAGTGAAAGCGATAAATACGGATATGTTATAAAAGATTGTACGGTAAACGGTGATGATACAAAATTCTCATTCGGACGTTCCCAAGCAACAACCACGAAAACTGTCTGGATCAACACCAAGTTGAAAATGGATATTATAGATTCACACTGGGGATATGGTGGACAAATACCTACACTATATGCTGAATATAACACTATCGACAAGAATGGAAATATGATTGCGGAAAGTAAAACAATCACCTCCGGAAACGTTTCCTTCACTAGTTCAGTGCTAACAGCATCCGAAGCAGCTAAATATACATATGAGAATATAATAACTATTGACAGCTGGAACCCGAAAGAGTATATGGAAACTCCCCTTGCAACACCTACCAATGTCAATCTGTCGGGAAACACTCTGACATGGGATGCAGTATCCGGTGCTGCCGGTTACCTCATCTTTATGAATGGTAACTATGCAGGGCAAACTACAGACACTACCGTTACACTGACCAACACTGACGAAAGCAATATTTATACAGTGAAAACTGTAAGCCAGTACGGTACAGTAAGCGAATAAAACCTATAAGATTTAATAAAGAGTTCTTTGTCACATCATCAGCAAATATAATGTATGAGACAAAGAACTCTATTTTTTTAAAAGATAATTTGTATGCTCAAATCTATTAAAATGGGATTATTGTGCTTCTGTGTAATCAACCTATCGGTTGCTTGCAGCAGCGAAGACCCAAGTATCACTGATGAAACACCGGGACAGAATACCGGTAACGGTGGTAATGAGAACGAAGGTGGTGAAGAAGAGACACCTGCCGAAACGCGTTATGCCTTTCCGGGTGCTTACGGTGCAGGTCGTTATACTACCGGCGGAGCAGGCGGAGAAGTGTATACAGTAACTTCGCTTGAAGATAACACAACACAAGGGACACTACGCTACGCATTAAATCGCACGGGAAAGCGCACGATCGTATTTGCAGTAAGTGGATTGATAGAACTGAAAAGCCCCTTGAAGATAACCAACGGAGATGTAACGATTGCCGGCCAGAGTGCACCGGGTGACGGTATTTGCCTGAAAGGACATCCCGTATCCGTACAGGCGGACAACGTAATCATCCGTTTCATGCGTTTCCGCATGGGATCGGACAACTTTACAACAGAAGCAGAAGCCGACAGTGGTGATGCATTGTGGGGAAAGCAACATAAAAATATTATCATTGACCATTGTTCGATGAGTTGGAGCACTGATGAATGTGCTTCTTTCTACGATAACACTAACTTTACCATGCAATGGTGTATCATCAGCGAAAGTTTGAATCGTTCGGTACACACCAAAGGTAATCACGGTTACGGAGGAATATGGGGAGGATCACCCGCTACATTCCACCACAATTTATTAGCCCACCACAGTAGCCGTACACCACGTTTATGCGGTAGCCGCTATACAGGGAAACCGGAAAATGAAAAAGTCGATTTACGAAATAATGTTTTCTATAACTGGGGACCGACCAATGGTGGCTATGCAGGAGAAGGAGGAAGCTATAATTTCGTGAACAACTACTACAAGCCCGGACCAGTTACCAATACCAAGAAAAATATTGTAAACCGTATCTTCCAACCTAACGGTGATGACGGTACAAATAAAAACACCAAAGGTATATGGGGTACTTTTTATCTGAAAGGAAACTATTTTGATGGCACATGTCCTGAATTGAAAGCCGAATATCAATCTCTGCTTACTTCTGTAAACAATGACAACTGGCAAGGGTTACACCCCAATGCAACAGAAGCCGTTCCTTTACCCGATGGAGGAGAAAAAGCACTTCAGTCAAGTAACGAATTTACCATTTCCGAAGATGCATCCGAATTCACTCAATCGGCAAAAGAAGCTTATGAATCAGTATTAAAGTATGCCGGTGCTTCCTTAAAATATGATGATGTCGATAAACGCATCATAGCCAACGTTCGCAACGGAGATTATACGGCAGACGGCAGTAATGGCAGTGAAAAGGGACTTATTGATAAAGCCAGCGATGTAGGTGGCTGGCCGGAATATAAAAAGGAAACCGGTCCGAAAGACACCGACGGCGACGGCATCCCTGATGAATGGGAAACTGCCAACGGTTTGAACCCCAAAAGTAAGGCCGACGGTTCCCAATATACTCTAAGTAAAACGTATACCAATCTGGAGGTTTACCTCAACAGTCTGGTAGAAACGTTGTATCCCAACAAATAAATCGTCTATATCCCCAAACAGTTAAAAGATAATGAAGCAGAAAATATCTCTATTTTATGTAGCTATTGCATTCAGCATCGCAGGATTATGTACTTCATGCTCTTCCGACGATCCTGTAGATGATACAGGTGGAGGAACAAATAATCCAGGTGGAACATCTTCTGATGTCAAGCAACTGGATTATGGAGAACTTCTTGCTTTCCCATACGCCGAAGGTCACGGTCGCAATACCACCGGAGGACGCGGGGGAAAAGTTTATCATGTGACTAGCCTTGAAGACGACGCCAGTGGAAGTATCAGCGGAAGTCTGCGCTGGGCTATGAAACAAGACGGTCCTAAAACGATTGTATTTGATGTGTCGGGTACCATCTATTTGAAATCGGAATTAAAAACCCAGAAAGATGATCTGACCATTGTCGGACAAACATCACCGGGCGGTATCTGTATCGCCAATTATCCATTTACGATTAATTCCAGCAATATCATCATTCGTTTCATCCGTTTCCGCCCCGGAAACTCTAACGTAGACTGCGACGGATTAGGAGGTTGTGACAAACAAAATGTAATCATCGACCATTGTTCAGTAAGCTGGGGAAGCGATGAATGTCTTTCTGTCTATGGTATGCAAAATTCTACCGTACAATGGTGTTTAGCTTATCAAGCCTTACGTGTGACTGATGTAAAGATCAATACTGCCACAGGCAAATTCGCTTCTCACGGATATGGCGGTAACTGGGGAGGAAACTATGCCTCTTACCACCATAACCTGATAGCCCATTGCGAAAGCCGTGTTCCACGCCTTGGTCCCCGATATACTACATTAGCACTGAACAACAACGATGGAGAGCGAGTGGATATGCGCAACAATGTTTACTACAATTGGGGAGGCGAAGGCTGCTACGGTGGTGAAGCGCAACACGTGAATATCGTTAACAACTACTACAAGCCAGGCCCCGGAACCGATGAAAGCGGTAAAGCAGACCGCGCATACCGTATCGCCAAGCCGGATGTATATCCGGAAAATTACTCCGGCGAAGCTTACAAAAAATGGCTTCAAACTTGGGGAAAGTTTTATATCGACGGAAATAAAGTGGTAGGCAATACGACTGTTAGCAATGATAACTGGACAAAAGGCGTATTTGCCCAAATGGACGGTAAAAACTGTGCAACTACGGAGCTTTGGAACCAACATACCCAGATAAAATCAAGTTCACCGGTAGTTAAGGCAGGAAATGTAAGAACTCATACGCCGGATGAGGCTTATGAACGTGTGATGAGCTATGCAGGAGCCAGCAACTATCGTGATAAAGTTGACGAGTTGATAATTAGTGACGTTAAAAACAGAAAAGCAAGTTGCACGGGAGATGCCAGCAAATGGGAAGGTCTTTCCGGCTACTCACAAAACAAAAGTGGATATATCAACGACCCGAAAGATGTCTGCACAGCCTTAGGCGTAAATGATCCCTACGATGTTCTGAAATCTGTAACCAATGCAAACGTGAAAGATACGGACGGTGACGGTATTCCCGACTACTGGGAAGAAGAATATGGTTTGAATCCCAAGAAATCTGCTGATGGAAAAGAAATGACTATTGACAAAAACGGGAAGTACACTAATCTGGAAATGTATCTCAATAGTCTGGTGCACGAAATCATGGTAAATGGTGCGACAGGTGGCAGTGTTATAGAATAATTTTAGTAAATTCGAACCCAAATGATAAATTAGTAATGAAAAAGAATATATTAGCAATCTGTAGTTTGATATTAGCTTTTCCTCTAGTGGGACAAGCCATGCAACCTGCCATTTCGGTTGAAAAAACATCAAAGGACTATCCTACCCCGGATCGTTCCAAAGTTCTCGCCTTCCCCGGTGCCGACGGGGCTGGAAAATATACCACCGGTGGTGCCGGAGGTACTGTATACACTGTTACGTCCCTGGCAGACGACGGTTCGGAAGGGACACTTCGCTGGGCTATCAGCAAGAAAGGTCCCCGCACCATTGTCTTTGCGGTTAGCGGAATTATTGAATTACAAAAAGCATTAAAACTCAGCAATGGTGATGTGACCATTGCAGGACAGACAGCTCCGGGTGATGGCATTTGCCTGAAAAACTATACATTCTCTATTCAGGCAGACAACGTTATCGTCCGTTTCATCCGTTCCCGTATGGGAGTCGACATCAAACAAAAAGGTGACGACGCAATGAATGGTACTAAAGCGCACCAAAACATTATCATAGACCACTGCTCCATGAGTTGGTGTACGGACGAATGTGCCACATTCTATGATAACCGTAATTTCACACTTCAGTGGTGCATCATCAGTGAAAGTCTCGCCAATTCTATCCACGAAAAGGGAGCGCATGGTTATGGAGGTATCTGGGGTGGACAACCTGCTACTTTTCACCATAACTTACTCGCCCATCACACTAACCGCACACCCCGTCTTTGCGGAAGCCGCTATACGGGTCGTCCGGAAGATGAAAAAGTGGAATTATTCAATAATGTGATTTATAATTATGGCAGTGACGGTGCTTATGCCGGTGAAGGAGGTTCCTACAACTTTATCAATAACTACTATAAACCGGGACCTTTCAGTGCGACAAAAGGTTCTTTCAAACGCTTGTTTACAGCGTATGCCGATGATGGCAAAAACAACAATAAAGCAGGTGTTCATGGTGTATTCTATTTCAAAGGTAACTATATGGATCCTACCTGTCCCAAACTGACTGATAAGCAGAAAGAGGCTCTTTATAAAGTGAATATGGATAACTCTTACGGACTGGTTATCAAAAAAGACTTTGCCACAGAAAAAGAAGTACTGTCTAAAAATGCGTTTGACATAGCCGAACATACTTCTTTGCAACCCGCCAAGAAAGCCTACAAAGATGTTCTCGAGTTTGCCGGAGCTTCATATCGCCGTGATGCCGTAGACCAACGCATCGTAGATGAAACTCTCAAAGGCACTTATACTTACGAAGGTTCTCACGGAAGCACGAATGGAATGATTGACCAACCGTCTGATGTAGGAGGATGGCCGGAATATAAATCAGAAACAGCACTTGTTGATACAGATGGTGATGGTATTCCCGATGAATGGGAAAAGAAACACAACCTTAATCCCAATGATCCTTCAGACGGAGCCAAATATACATTAAGCCCGGAATATACAAACCTGGAAATGTATATGAACAGCCTTGTGAATCATCTGTACCCTAAAAAATAAATTCGGATAACCAAGATGAGGGTAAATGTATCGGAACTCTCATAAACAAAAAATCACCCTCGCCACAGATAGTTGTAGCGAGGGTGATTTCGATAAAAGGGGAGCTTTGAACATCCCCCTTTCTATTTCTTTCCTTTCCTATTATTATCTCCCCACTCTATCCCGATACTCCGTAGGCGTCATTCCAACCTGTGCTTTAAAGCATTTACTGAAATAACGCGGATCATTAATGCCGACCATATACGAAATCTGGGTCATATTAAATTCTCCAGTTTCTATTAATTGTGTAGCCCGTTTGATACGCATTTCTTTGATAAATTCAATCGGAGCCAATCCGGTAAGTGTTTTTAGCTTCTTGAAGAAGACAGAACGGCTGACAGCCAGTTCCCGAACAAGATCATCTACCACCAGTTCTCCATTATCCATGTTCTGCTCCATCAATTCAACCAATTTATCCATAAACTTACGGTCGTTGGGAGACATTTCGAGAGTTGTAGGTGGAGTTTCGGACGCATCTTCTTCAGCAGACGGCATATCCGTAGCCACAGGCACTTCCTCCTGACCGGTAGAAATATTGATATGCATCAGACTATCCCGATAGAAACTTTGCAGTTTCTTACGCTGCATCAACAGATTTTCCACACGTGCTTGCAGATAGGTAGCACTGAAAGGCTTCGTTATATAATCATCCGCACCATATTCCAATCCCTCCAGTTTGCTTTCAATCGTAGTTTTGGCAGTAAGCAAGATAATAGGTATATGGCTGGTCGTCATATCCGCACGCAGTTCACGCGTCATTTCGATACCGTCTTTTTCAGGCATCATCACGTCACTGATGATAATATCCGGCAGGTACTTCAAAGCCTTGTTTGCCCCCTCCTTACCGTCAGCAGCTTCCACCACCCGGTACATCGGAGAAAATATACTGCGCAAGAATTCACGTAACTCCTGATTATCTTCGACTAACAGCATCAATTCTTTGGAGTTTTCTTCTTTCGCAAATTCTTCCCCATACACATCTTCAATCTTCTCCGAATCATCACTTACCAACGTTTCAGACTGAATGGAAGAATTGGCTATATCCACTACCTGTCCCATTCTTGCCGGAGCATCCGCATCTTCCAGAATAAACTCGGCTTCCTTATCATAATGTTCTTTTCCCTTGAGGAAATCGACTTTGAAGCAACTCCCTTCTCCCAAATGACTATCAACGGAAATAGTCGCTTTATGCATTTCCACCAACTCTTTCACCAATGAAAGTCCGATACCCGTACTAGCCTGATTGAAAAGATTCTTATCTACCAGATTCTCAAAACGGACAAACAGTGACTTCTTTTTGTTTTCCGCGATACCGATACCCTGATCTTGCACACCGATAGAAACCGTCTTTTCATCTTCCCGGATAAACATCGTAATCATCTTGCCATTCGGCGTATATTTAAATGCATTGGAAAGCAAATTGAATACAATCTTTTCCAGCTTATCGGCATCCACCCAAAGATAAAGATGTTCCTTTTCGGTCTGGAACAGGAAATCAATCCGATGTTCTTCGGCCACAGCTTCAAAATTATCCATCACCTTACGGACGAAAGGTACAATATCCACCCGCTGCACCTGCATCTTCATCTTCTTATTCTGAATCTTGCGGAAGTCCAGAATCTGATTGACAAGACGGAGCATCCGATTGGTGTTCCGTTCAACCACCACTAACTGTTCGCGAGCATCAGCCGGCAATTTATCATTCTTCAAGACCTGCTCCACCGGACCGGCTATCAACGTAAGCGGAGTACGCAACTCATGCGATATATTAGTAAAGAAACGCAGTTTTATATCTGAAATCTGCTGTTCGACCGAAACTTCATGCTTCAACCGATAAATAGTAAACAGGATATAAACGGCTACGAGAATAATAATCAGAATAAAAAGAACATAAAGCACATAAGCTACCGGCGTCTCCCAGAAAGAAGGCAGAATAACAATGTTCAGTATACGTTCATTATCCACCCACACACCATCACTATTCGTTGAACGAACACGGAGCACATACTCTCCTTTCGGAAGATTCGTATAAGTCACACTACGCTGCTTGTCGGCAAAAGTCCACTGTTTCTCAAATCCGTCGAGAATATAAGCATACTGTATATTCTGCGGATTGGTATAATCGAGTGCCGCAAAGTGAACGGAGAAAATATTCTCTTTGTGTGAGAGCACCAATGGGTCGGTATCGTCAATATCCACCTTCAACAAGGGGTTATCTCCGGGCGTAATATCCTCATTAGTCACCATCAGTTTGGAGAATACGATAGGTGGGATATAACTACTCTTACGAATAGAGTCGGGATTAAATATAAAGACTCCCCCACTGGCACCGAAAAGCATACTTCCTTTAGCCGTCAATGTAGAAGCCGCTTCACTAAAGCGCACCGGGAAAGTAATACTACGTTCGTCGTAACTTTCAAAACGTTCTTCAGACGGGATAAACTTACAAATTCCATTCTCCGTACTAATCCATAAATTCTCCTTACTATCTTCGCGGACAGAAAGCAAGACGTCGGAAGGAAGACCGTCCAGTACGGAATATGATTTGAACTCTCCGTGGCCGTCCTTACTGATAGATACCAGTTTGTTGAGTCCCCCGCCGAAAGTAGCCAGATACAGTTCCTTTTTCTTAGTGGAAATAATCCAATGAACATCATTATTACTCAGACTTTGCGTATCGTTCGGCATACGGGAAAAATGATAGAACTGCACATCCTCCGGTTTCTTAAAGTTCTCATCAAAAGCAACAGCTCCCGTAGTTGTACCTACCCACAGGCGTCCATTATTATCGGAAGTAATGAAACGCGCTTTGTAGCAAGGATCAATCGGATACCCTTTCAGATTGTTCCGGTGATTGATAAACAATGTCTTTCCTGCTTCATTCTCCGTGATATAATTGATACCTCCGGCAAAAGTAGCTACCCAGATACGACCATAATGATCTTCATAGATACAATACACATTATTATCGCTCAAACTATACATATCTTCTTCACGATGAAGATAACGGGTCAGTTTATAAGACATTCCGTTGGAAGAAGTCGGCTCGGCACGGACAAGTCCGTCTCCTTTTGTTGCAATCCAGATTATTCCTTTCGAATCCTGAATAACAAAATAAACAGTTCCCAACATGGGAGTACCAGTAGTAGAAACGATACCGCTTTCGGTCAGGTATCCTTTATAAGTTTTATCGGCATCATACATACGAAGCATGCCATCTTTTAAGCCAACCCACAGATTACCCAGTTTGTCTTCGCACAGGGCACGCACCTCATTATGCAATGATTCATGTTCATGCGGCATGGGAGTCATCATCGCAAAAGGTACATTCCGATAAGTCACCTTCTCCAATCCCTTAGAGTGGGTGCAAAGCCATAAATTACCTTGTTTGTCGGAAAAAGCCGAATGAATCTTATTGGAAAAACGCCAGTCACGGCTACCCAATTCATTATAGAAAGGAACCAACCGCTTTTTTTGAGGATCAAAATAAGAGAAACCTCCTCCGTAAGGATGTACCCAAAGATATCCGTTTACATCTTCATGGATATGGAAGGCCGGACGGGAACGTTCGGGATTACTGTATTCAATAAGAATCTGTTCACGGGTCACCACTCCGGTCGAAGGATTAAAATGGGCTACAACACCCGGTTCTTCCTGCTCAAACCACACTTCCGAAGCACGGTCTACATAAGCAGAAAGGATCGGTTTTGCGGGTAAAGCCTTGCAAGTCAGGAATGAATAATGCACATTTGTTTTAGTCCGCAGGTTATAAGTAAAGAAACCATCCGAATCGGTAGTAATTACAGAAACGTCCGGTGCAACGGGGTGAATGGAAGTGATCTGCCCTTTTGTAGGAAGTTCGATCAACGTAAATTCTCCGCTATCTTTCTGATAAGACCAGATACGTCCATGATCCGAAGCAAAGCAGATGTCCTTATCCCGCTCCTGTACTGCATAGAAGGCTTGGTTCATGCCGCCAAACTTCCCTTTTGTCTCCGTAAAATAGGAATCCGGTTCTTTCTTTCCGGGGCGGATCATGCCGAGGCCGTTATCCGTCAACAGCCAGTCATTGCCTGCTTTATCCTGATGTACTTTGAATACATGCAAAGAGGGAAACAGTTCCGTCTTACTGGAATAAATATCCCATGTCAGACGATTATTCTCATTCGAATGAGTCAGGATGCGGATGGCTCCGTCATTTTCTGTCAGCAGCCAGACGGTTCCGTTCGGCATCACCTCAATGGTATGTACATTAAAAGCACTCCCCTCCTCTCCGGCAGCAGGTACCTGTTCGAAAGTTTCCGTCTTCGGGTCGAAACGATGAACACGATTATCATAAGTCAGTAGCCACAAAAAACCGTAACGGTCTTCATAGATACGGTCTACGCGATTATTGGTCAGGCTAATGTAGTTTCCCTGACGGGCCTTATATGTTTTAAAGGTATAACCGTTGAAACGGTTGATTCCATCCCAAGTGGCAAACCAAAGATTGTCTTTGTGATCCTGCAAGATGTTCATCACCGTATTTTGGGATAATCCATCTTCAGTAGAATAGTGGGTGAAAAAACAGTGCTGCTGTGCATGTGTCAAGAACACAATAGCTAGCAAAAAGATTACTAAAATTAAGGTTTTCTTCATCATATCACTCGGTTCTGTGCCGTAAAGATAGAAAAATAGTTGTAGTTTTATGCAATCTTTAGCGGCTATTTAACAGAATCGAGCCATTCTATAGGACAAGTGATCTATTGTCTTTTATATATCCATTGTTTTTTGCTTAGTAATTCATTTCTTTACAAATTCGTGAAGTCAACGTTTCACTGTTATCAGTTTGTTTCCGTTCACTATCGGATTCCATCCATCTTCGCCTGCCAGTACAGTCGTGATCTCGTATCCTTGGAGGTTTTTCAGTTGTTGGGAGAAAGCGGCACGCACTTTCGGATTGGCTCCTTCGCCCCGGCTCTCATATTCGGCATAGAAGACTGTCTTTTCGTTCTCTTTCTTACCCCAATTATTCCAGCCAACAGGAAGAATATGTTTCCCCAGTTCGCAGCGAATAAATACAGCCTGTGCATACGGACGCCAGGGACGTGACAAATAGACCTTTGTAGCTTCCGCATCAGCCGTCAACCGGCAATCGTAGAAGACATAGCCGTACTTTTTCCCTTTATCGGTAGAGGGAGCAGTGACATAACCGTCGCGCTTGCTATGAATGTGGCAGCGATTGAAAACAGCCGTAGACCATCCGAAAATAAAATCGACTGTTCCTTCGATGTAGCAATCTTCGTAATATTGACGACTTTGCTTACCGTATGTGTAGAGAGTATCTTGAAAGCCCAGGAAACGACAGTTCTTAAAATAGGCACGATCGGCAGACACAAAGCAGGCAACTGCCTGTCCTACGGGGCCTGATGAGTTCTCGAAAGTGATATTCTCCGCATAAAAATCGGGAGCATAGATGTAGCAACTGGATGAACCGGAAGTTCCCATATTTTCGCCAAATATATTTTTTTTGTTTGCAAAGCCGTCATAAGTCAATACTGCACCGTCTTCTCCAATCAGGGAAATATTAATCTTGGATTCAGGTATGATAATCTTTTCTTTGTAAGCCCCCTTGCGAACCAGAATAGTGGTACGGATATCTTTGCGGAAATCAGGAACTGCATTGATCGCTTCCTGCACAGTAAAGAAATCACCGCTACCATCTTGAGCCACTACATAGTCGTAATGACGGATATATTTCGCGAGTTCCGGAATTTCCTTGCCGATGGCATCCGCTGCCAGCCCGGCAATGGTTCGTGCTCCGTATACGTTTAAGTGAGTATTGTCTTCACGACCTTTCGGGAAAGCGGGCACTTGGTTAGGTTCAACAAACATAAACAGTTTCTTTGACTCTACGGGGCCAAGTCCTTGTACCAAGTCATGAGTGATTTTATTCATGTCGATAAAAGTCACTCCCACTTCTTTTGCCACATTACGGGGAGCATCCAGATAAGCACCATGTGTATCGAATAAAACAACTCCTTCTTTCGGTTGTTCCTCTTCCCCCGGTGTACGACGGACATCTTTTGCAATGGCGTCATCCTTCGGCTGCACAAAGTTTCGACGGACGATAGAGTTGAACAACACCGGTATTCCACCTTTGGCACGGGTTTCATTCACATACCGGCGAAGAATTTCATCAAAAGAACTTCCCGGATCGGTGTGACGGGTAGAGTCTGCTTTCTCATCGTTATGACCGAACTGAATAAAGACATAATCTCCTTTTTTCACTTTAGAAATTACTTTTTCCCAGCGTCCTTCGCTGATAAAGCTCTTGGAGCTTCGTCCATTGGCAGCGTGATTGTCTATCCGTATATCTTCGGAGAAGAATCCGGGAAGCACCATTCCCCAACCACGTTCAGGGTTTCCTCCGTCCATTTTCTTATTAGCCATCGTTGAATCGCCTATCATGAAGATAGTGATTACCGGTTTGTCTGCACGAAACGCAGAAAAAAGAATAAAAACGGCTGCCAGCAGCCACATCATTTTATATCTTTGTGTCTTCATATCCACCTACTATTATTATGTTACTCTCCATATAAAAAAATCATTTTCCTCTATCACCTATCACCGCCACCACGCAAAAGCCTTATTCATCGGGATTTGAGGAGGTGATAGGTTGTTTTTCAACCTATCACCTATCACCTGTACTTATTAAGTGCTTAAACAGATAGTTTCAAGTAATGAGACCAATAGTTTCCCGGCGAGAAACTCTAGTTTCCCCGTAACTAAACCATTGTTTCCCCTATGGGGTAACTTTAGTTTCAAGGCGGGAAACAAAAAGTTTCAAAGCATGAAACCGAATTAACAAGCTGGCAAACGATTGTCTACCTTACTTGTTTCATTTATAAGGATACCAGTTGCTGTTTTCTTTAAAAATGTTTTCCGGGATATACTTCGCTACTTCCTTCTTCGTCAGTTGTTTGGCCCACGTTACACGTCCTGTCGTGTCAGCACCTGCACCGGTATTTCCAAATTCGGCATAACGAGCCGTTTTTTCGTTCTCCGGCTTCTTCCAGTTGTGCCATCCTTCAGGGCGGATGTGATTACCAAACTCACAATTAATAAAGACTGTTGCGGCATAAGGACGCCACGGACGACCCAGATATACTTTTTTCACATCCGGAGCAGCTGTCAACTTGCAGTTCTTGAAGACATATCCGAATTCTTCACTTTGTGGGGTTGAAGCGGCCGTGATATATGAATCACGTTTGCTATGAAGCTCACAATATTCGAATAGAGCAGTGGAGGGACCAAAAATAAAATCGGTAGTCCCCTCGATATAACAATTGGTAAATAAGAGCCGTGTTCCTTCAGAACCCGTATAAATAGTATCCTGATTTCCCAGGAAACGGCAGTTGACAAACATGAGCCTGTCACCTTCGGTATGAAGGGCTACCGCCTGTCCCAATGGAGCCGCATTATTCTCAATCGTCAGATCCTTAAAAGTAATGTCATTTCCCTCTACTTTTACTGTATAGGTACGAAATGTCCCCATCTTATTGATGTTGGCATGATCGTCATAAGTGATAATCGTTTTCTCTGCACTTTCGCCCACCAGTTGAACATTCTTTACCCAAGAAGGGATGACCAGTTTTTCTTTATAGACACCATTCTTGATAAATATAGTTACCGTATAATCCATAAAAGCGCGGACAGCTTCCACGGCTTCCTGAATGTTACGATACTCCCCTGTCCCGTCGCGTGCCACGACTAATGTGTCTTTGCGTTGCTGTTGTTGTGCATAAACAGATGTTGCTCCCACACCCAGTAGAAGCAAACACATCATTCCTTTAAAAATAGTCCTTTTCATTGTCGGAAATTACTTTTGTAAACGTTCGTATTCCAAGCTAGCCATAATAAAAGGTCCTACGGCTTTAGGATCGTTATTGCGGATAGTTTCATTAATATAATAGTCATAATCGCCGGAACGATATACCTTTCCTCCCAATCCTGCCACTGCACAAGCCTTGGTGATGGTTACCAATCCGTTCTTGTCTACTTCGATAAAATTATCCAGGAATCCTTTGTAGCCTTTCAATGCCACATCCAGATAAGACTTATCAATATATCCCAAACGAACCGCCTTAAAGAGCGAATAAATGAACATAGCGGAACAAGAAGATTCTACGTAATTACCCTTATCACCACTCCGATCCATCACCTGATACCATCCTCCGGTCTTCGGGTCCTGAAGTTTCTTCACCTGCACAGCTACATTATTCAATATATCAAGCAGGGAATCTCTTCCGGCTTCATGCTGCGGAATAAATTCGAGCACATCCACCAATGCCATCGCATACCATCCCATTGCACGTCCCCATGTATGTTTCGACTGTCCGGTCACCGGGTCCGCCCAACGTTGAGTGCGGCTTACATCGCACGCATGACGATAAAGACCATTTTTAGGATCGTACGTATGACGGGCACAAGTGACAAACTGGTTGATTACATCTGCATAATCCTGCGGGAGATTATTACGAAATGCATATTCTGCATAGAAAGGAGCTCCCATGTAAATTCCGTCCAGCCACATTTGGTGGGGATAAATCTTTTTGTGCCAGAAACCACCGTCCTCATTGCGCGGTTGTCCTTCAAACTGGCTATAAAGCAGGTCGAGCGCTTTCTTATATTTAGGATTCTTGGTCTGCTCATAGATACGGAAAAGGATTTTTCCGGAATTGATACGGTCGAGGCTATAATCGGTTAATTTATAAGCGGTAATACTTCCGTCCTCGTGCACCATTGTATCCGCATACGCGATGGCATAATCGCGAATTTTCTTGTCTCCATAAGTATCGTACACATCAAGCATGGCTCCCAATTCAAGTCCATGGCAATAATCCCACTTGAGTTTCGGCTGAAAGTCAAGCTGCCAGGATTCCGGGTAACGGATCATTTCCGATTCAGTCAGCCGCACAGACCAGGGAAGCTTGCTGTCTACCTGTTGTGCCGATGCCGGAAGTGACATTGTAACCAGCAGAGTCAATATAAAAAAATTATAAAAAAGAGTTCGTCTCATGGTTTGTTATTTTAAGGATTAAACATACAAGTCTTTCACGCTACAAAAGTAGTGTTTTTCCTCCAAAGCCAGTGGGATTTTTTAGTCAAGTAGGTGCATTTTTTGTTTTTCGTGCACGGAAACGACTAATTTTGTGCACGCAAACGTCAAAAATGTCCATTTTTGATGCAATATCTCATAAATTAAGAGTTTCGTTTTGGAAGAAAGCAAAAAAGGTCTTACTTTTGGCACGGTTTACAACTAATACCCTCTGGGGAAACACAGGTAATTTATCATTAAAACAGAGAAAAAATAGAACAGAATGGAAGAAGTATTCAAGTACATTATCGGTCTTGGAGCGGCAGTGATGATGCCGGTCATTTTCACAATCTTAGGAGTATGTATCGGTATTAAATTCTCTAAAGCGCTGAAAAGCGGTTTATTGGTAGGTGTCGGTTTCGTTGGTTTATCGGTAGTCACAGCGTTGCTTACCAGCAGCCTGGGCCCTGCACTAAGTAAAATGGTAGAAATCTACGGATTGGAACTGGGTATTTTCGACATGGGATGGCCTTCTGCAGCAGCAGTTGCCTACAATACATCTGTCGGTGCTTTTATTATCCCGGTCTGTCTGGGTGTTAACTTACTGATGTTGCTTACCAAAACAACCCGCACCGTCAACATCGACCTTTGGAACTACTGGCATTTCGCCTTTATCGGAGCCATCGTCTATTTTGCTTCCGACAATATCTTCTGGGGCTTCTTTGCAGCAATCATCTGCTACATCATTACACTGGTAATGGCGGATATGACTGCTCCTGCTTTCCAAAAGTTTTATGATAAGATGGAAGGTATCTCTATTCCGCAACCTTTTTGCCAAAGTTTTGTTCCGTTTGCCATTGTAATTAATAAACTACTTGATAAAATCCCGGGATTCGACAAACTGAATATCGACTCGGAAGGCATGAAAAAGAAATTCGGATTGATGGGTGAACCGTTGTTCCTGGGTATTGTGATCGGTTGCGGTATCGGCGCACTGGGTTGTGCCAGTTGGAAAGAAGTGTTGGATGGTATTCCGGGCATTTTAGGACTGGGTATCAAGATGGGTGCGGTAATGGAATTGATTCCACGTATCACCAGTCTCTTCATCGAAGGTTTGAAACCTATTTCTGACGCTACCCGCGAGCTGATTGCTAAGAAATATAAGAATAACACCGGATTGAGCATCGGTATGAGCCCTGCACTGGTAATCGGTCACCCGACTACCCTGGTGGTATCTCTACTTTTAATCCCTGTAACTATCTTCCTGGCTGTTATCCTTCCGGGCAACCGTTTTTTACCGCTGGCTTCCCTGGCAGGTATGTTCTACTTGTTCCCGATGATTCTGCCTATTACAAAAGGTAACGTAGTGAAATCATTTATTATCGGTCTGGTGGCTTTGACAGTCGGTCTGTATTTCGTAACAGGACTGGCAGGCTTCTTCACACTGGCCGCCAAAGATGTATATGCCGCAACGGGCGACCCGACAGTGAATATCCCCCCCGGTTTTGAAGGTGGAGCACTCGACTTTGCTTCCAGCCTCTTCTGTTGGGGTATCTTCCACCTGACCTACAGTCTGAAGATTATCGGTCCTGCCATCCTCGTGGCACTGGCACTCGGAATGGCTATCTACAACCGTATCCGCATGACTAGAAATGACGCAAAGAATGCATCAACCCATAAAGAATAATATAAATCCTATAAAGAAAAGATGATGAAAAAATTAGCAATTGCAATGATGTTGGGTATCGCAGCAATGTCTGCTTCTGCCCAGGTGAATTACAAGATGCAAGTGGCTTGCAGTCCTCAAGACGTGAAAACGTATGATACCAACCGCCTGCGTAGTAGCTTTCTGATGGAGAAAGTAATGGTTCCGAATGAAATCAACGTTACTTATTCAATGTACGACCGCCTGATCTTCGGTGGTGCAGTACCTGCAACAAAAGAACTGGTACTTGAAACGATTGATCCGCTGAAATCTAAATTCTTCCTTGAACGCCGCGAACTGGGTGTCATCAACATTGGTGGCGAAGGTATCGTAACCGTAGACGGTAAAGAATATACGCTGAAATTCAAAGATGCTTTATACGTAGGTAGAGGCAAGCAGAAAGTGACTTTCAAGAGCAAAGATTCCAGCAATCCTGCCAAGTTCTACATCAACTCGGCTACTGCTCACAAGGAATACAAAACTCAATTGATTACTATCGACGGACGCAAAGGTTCTCTGAAAGCCAACTCATTTGCTGCCGGAAAGATGGAAGAAAGCAACGACCGCGTTATCAACCAGTTAATTGTTAACAACGTACTTGAAGAAGGTCCTTGCCAATTACAGATGGGACTGACAGAGTTGAAACCGGGTAGCGTATGGAACACGATGCCGGCACACACTCACTCTCGTCGTGTGGAAGCATACTTCTATTTCAATGTACCGGCAGGAAATGCGATCTGTCACTTCATGGGCGAACCTCAAGAAGAGCGTATTGTATGGATGCAGAATGAACAAGCTATCATGTCACCGGAATGGTCTATTCACGCTGCTGCCGGAACAAGCAACTACATGTTTATCTGGGGTATGGCAGGTGAAAACCTCGACTACGGAGATATGGACAAAATCAAATATACAGAAATGCGCTAATCGTTGCGTATTCCTGTTCATACATATAATCAATGATCCGAAAAACTTCATTCTTTTCTCCTGCGAGAGAAAGGAATGAAGTTTTCCGGATTTTGCATATTCTTCCCCCAAAGAACAAACATTCGTTACCTTATTATATATAGGATGTAACAAAATCCAACTATAATGCAACGAATAATACATGATTTTGACCAATTTTTACAAATAAAATTCAGTCTAAATACCGACCTTTGTCAACGAAACAAAATCTATTTAAATCCATTATCATGAATGCATTTCAAAAAACAGGCGAAAAAATGACAAACTACAGATGGACTATCTGTGCTATGCTATTTTTTGCTACCACAGTTAACTATCTCGACCGTCAGGTTCTCTCATTGACATGGGATGAATTTATCAAACCAGAATTCCACTGGGACGAATCTCACTACGGTACTATTACTTCTGTTTTCTCGATTGTATACGCTATATGTATGCTGTTTGCCGGTCGTTTTGTCGACTGGATGGGAACTAAAAAAGGCTACCTTTGGGCCATTGGTGTCTGGTCTGCCGGTGCTTGCCTCCATGCTGTCTGCGGCATCATCACAGAAGCTCACGTTGGTCTCCACAGCGCAGCAGAACTGGCTGGTGCAACAGGAGACACTATTGTCGTTATCGCTACTGTCAGTATGTATTGCTTCCTCGCTGCCCGCTGTATTCTGGCCTTAGGAGAAGCTGGCAACTTCCCTGCCGCTATTAAAGTAACTGCAGAGTATTTCCCTAAAAAAGACCGTGCGTATGCTACTTCCATCTTTAATGCGGGTGCGTCAATCGGCGCATTGATTGCCCCTCTTACCATTCCTATCTTAGCCAAAGCGTTCGGTTGGGAAATGGCATTTATCGTGATTGGTGGACTTGGCTTCATTTGGATGGGATTCTGGGTATTCATGTACGATGCTCCATCTAAAAGCAAACATGTCAATCAGGCAGAGCTTGATTATATCGAACAAGACCAGCGCGAAGCAGGCAGTGCTCCGATGACAGATGAGAAAGATGAAAAAAGAATGAAGTTCTGGCAATGTTTCAGCTACAAGCAGACATGGGCCTTTATCTTCGGTAAGTTCACCACTGACGGTGTATGGTGGTTCTTCCTTTTCTGGACTCCGTCTTATCTGAATACTCAATTCGGCATCAAAACCTCCGACCCGTTGGGTATGGCATTAATCTTTACGCTTTATGCGGTAACCATGTTATCCATCTATGGTGGTAAATTACCTACCATCTTCATCAACAGAACGGGTATGAATCCTTATGCAGCCCGTATGAAAGCGATGTTGATCTTCGCCTTCTTCCCATTGGTTGTATTGTTGGCACAGCCGTTAGGTACGGTTTCTCCATGGTTCCCGGTTATTTTAATCGGCATCGGTGGTGCTGCTCACCAGTCCTGGTCAGCTAACATCTTCTCTACTGTAGGTGATATGTTCCCAAGAACGGCTATTGCAAGTATTACCGGTATCGGTGGTATGGCAGGAGGCGTAGGTTCTATGATTCTTCAGAAAGTGGCAGGGAACTTGTTCGTATATGCTTCCGGAACAACAATGGTTGACGGCAAAGAGGTGGAAATGACGAAAGAATTGCTCGAACAAGGAGCACAATTCGTACACCCTGCCATGACATTCATGGGCTTCGAAGGTAAACCTGCCGGATATTTCATAATTTTCTGCGTGTGTGCAGTAGCTTATCTGCTTGGTTGGGTCATCATGAAGGCATTAGTTCCGAAATACAAACCTATCGTATTGGATTAATTCCATTTCAATAGATACTATCAATAAAAACAAAAGAGTAATCCGTCGCCGGATTACTCTTTTGTTTTTAACCAATTATTCAAAAAATGAAAAATAAAAAAGCCTCTTCTCACGAAGAAGGCTTTTTAGGTTTACTTATCCTGCATCATCCTCCTGCAATTTTTTTAAACGTAACACTAAAAAACAGTGTTTTGCATTCCTATAATGAAGTATAGTAAACGTTAAGATGAAAAAAAGGGAAGTCTCACGACTTCCACAATTCTTCTAACCTTAAATCTAAATCTCTATGAAAAAAACGTGTTGCAAATATAGGCGTTTGTTCAATATAGAGGTGTTAATGAATTGCATAAAGAGAGAATAAAAACTAACATCTGCAAAAATGATGCAATTTTTCAGGAGCCTTCTATTAATTTTAATAAACTTTTATAGAGAGGATTGCGTTCCAAGAGTTCGGGAACTCCCGTGATGAACATCTGTTTCCTTGCACGGGTCAAGGCAACATTCAGTTTCCGGTCAATCAAAACACCCTCTTCTTCCGTCAGATTGGATAGAAATTTTAATTGATAAGGGTAGTTGACACAGAAGGAATAGATTATTACATCACGCTCGCTTCCCTGGAACCGCTCCACCGTGTCAACCAGAATGCGATTCAAAACCGGAATACCTACTGATTCTATTTCTTTTTTAATCAATGCTATCTGACTCCGGTAAGGAGTAATGATTCCTAAAGTACGGGATTCGTCAAAATCCAACTGATGGTGTTCATAAATGCGAACGGCTAAATCCGCAACGATACATGCTTCCGAATAGTTGATTTTGGCAGATGCTCCTGCTTTCTCCGGCACAGACGGATAAAAGGCTAAACGGCAGATCGTGTCCGAGTCCTCTATTTGATGAGGTAGTCCGACAGGAATCAGCCGCCCCCCGTAAAAAGCACGATTGGCAAACAAAGCAACTTCCGGATGCATTCGCCCTTGACGGCACAGCATATCGTAGGAGCGATGAACTGTTGCAGTACAGTTCCGGTAGAGGCGTTCAAACAAGGAATCTTTCAGATTGGTCAACCCGATAGACAGTAAAGATTCATCATAAATGGCCGATTGCTCCGTATTTTGCTGTACCACAGCAGGCAGTTGTTTATGATCTCCGATCAAGACAAACTTATCTATTGCATCTTTTCCGTCTTCTCCACGTGCACAGAGGATGCCCAACAACTGCGGTTCCAATATTTGGGTAGCCTCATCAATAATGGCTACATCAAAATGCTTCAAACGAAACAGTTCCGGTTTGCCGGAAATAGCCGCTACCGTTCCCACAATAATCCGACAATTCCGGATACGTTCGTACACTTCCGAACGACGGTTACAAGAGGATAATTCATTTTCAATCAGATGCCCGCGGTAGGCTTCATCACATGATAATTCACTTCCCACACGTATAAAATCAACAGCCGGAGCAATGGAAGCCAGCGACTTGCATATCTCATCGACAGCCCGGTTGGTGTATGAAAGCAAAAGAATCTGCGCATCTTTATCTGCATGAAAAGTCTCTACCATTTTCTTCAGGGCACATGAAGTTTTGCCTGTTCCCGGAGGTCCGATAAGAAGGAAATAATCCTGTGCGGCTTTTGCTTTCAGGGCGATTCGCATAAAATCGTCTTCCGAACGGGAAATCATGGAATCCAATGATTCATCAAACCGAGGAGGACGCTGTGACAGCAACAAGTCACGACGTTCCTTCCTTGCAGAAAGATAAATATATAACCCCTGATACATCGAGCGGAATGTTGTATCCATTGTATCATGTTCTATCGCATAAAGGCTTTCGGCAGGAAGTACAGATGGGTTCTGCTGGGTAGCACGTAAACGAATACCTATTTCGTTTTCTGTCAGGTATTCAATATTACCCTTGAAAACCATTTTATTGGTGACGTTATCTGTATCGCTGTTACGTTCATAAAGGATAATAGCATCGCCTTGACGGAAATTAGGGAGAGAAGTCTCTGTTTCAAGAGCTTCACTTCTGACAGTCTTACTTGTAGAGGCTTCATTTCCAGTAATATCATTTCCAATAGCTTTATCTCCGGTAATGTCATTTACGCCAGACTCATTCAACAAAGTTTCCCCAGCCTTTTCCTTTTTAAAGAAAGAAAAAGTAAGTCCGGCTTTATGTTCATCGGCAGCATGATTCTCCTTTATTCTCAAATCATAAATGATTTCTCCGGCCTCGCATTTCTCCGCTAATGTAGAAAGCCATAAAGAAGCTGCCCCGGTACGTCCTTCATAATCCACATCACCGGATTTTGAGGTATAAAGTTCCTTTGTAATAAAGTTGTACACCGCATAGAAGTAACTCTTTTCCACTGGAGAAAGAGCTTTCAGTTTCGATTGAAAGTTATCAATAGAAGGACGCAGATATGTTTCCCAAAAACGTCCTTTCAATCCTCGTTCATTCAAGGTGGAGGCATTGATTTCTTCCAGTTTTTGTGCCGTATATTCCAGACTGTTGCGTAATTGGACGCCATATTCATCGGCCACAATGCGGTTACGCAAGTCAATCACCCGACGTACCATCGCCCACGAAGGACGGGAGGGATAAAGGAGCGGATAACGGGTATAAAGCAAATAGGCTTTCACTTTCCGGTGATCCATTCCCATCGAATATTGCAGGACTGCTTGATAAAGTAACATCTGTACTTTATTATTCTCCTTCGGCTCTACCTTGCCCCGGATAGCGTATTCATCCGCCTTGCCGGATTTCATTTCTATGAAAGAAGACATGTCCCGCTGCATATAGTCGAGACGTCCCTGAAGTCCGAGTGCTTCACAGATATAAGAAGGTTCGAGCACGGCATCCGTCTTGTCCAGTTCATAACCGGCTGCATGAAAGGTATCATTGACCGTTTCACGAATATGATCGAAGTGCAGTTTGCAGTCCTCAAAGAATTGGCGTTCTTTCTCTTTGTCGCGCAAATCGGAACAGGCAGCCAGCTCAATAGGATAACGCCGGAAGGCTTTCTGCATACAGGTACGATAATCTATGTCTTCACTCTTCGCATAAATCCATTCGTCCAGGAAAAGATTGGCTATATTTCCCAGCAACAGAGGCCGGGCATTTTCGATCGGTTGAAGACGGGAAAGAAAATAATTGGCCGGATGATGCCCGTAATCACGGAAACATTCTGCCAAAGAACTGATGTCAAGTAAATAATCCGGTTCGAGTACAATGAAAGAAGGAGTCAGGATTCCCGCCTCATCCACTGCAACATCCAATAAATTGACCTGGGCATGACGCCAAAGCAGTTTGCACGTTTCTGCAAACTCTTCATTGATTTGAGGAATATTATAACGAACTAAATATGGTTTCTCCGAGACTTCGTCCAAGGGAGTCACATACAAATATTGCTCGTCGGCATACTGGAAGCAGACACGCATTCGCTGCACCCGTTCGCGGGCAGGAGGCGCAACCAGGTAGGTGGCATCCGCACGCGGAAGTAGCCGGTATAGTTCCAAGGGAATATCCTCTTCCAGGAGTTTACGAATAAAGAAAGCTAATGTTTTCGCATCGCGCAAGAGTTGTTCCCGGTTGGGCTCCTGCTGGCGGTTCAGGATAGCATTCGAAGTGAGCCGGAAAGTATGCAGCCGGTTCTGCTCTGCAACAGAGAGACCGACCTTAGCCGCCACAAAACTGATTCGTGCGGAAAGGTCGGTCATCTGTAAGCTTTCGTTTTGCATTTGCGCGCGACAAATACGCTCCAGCAAGTCGCGCATTTGCTTATATCCTACGGCAAGATGGGTATCTTCCGCCCGGCAAACTGCTAAAAGGATTTCATAAGATTCTATCGCTTCACTCTTCGGACAGGGCAACTTCATCTCCAGCTTCATCTTCAACTTCCTCTTCTGTTTTCTTCTTGTCCTTTATCATCAAAATACTCATCTCGTACAACAGATAAAGCGGAATAGCAACAACACTCAAGGTGAACGGGTCTCCCGTCGGAGTAATAATAGCAGCAGCTATCACTATGACGACAACCGCATGACGGCGGTATTTCCGCAGGAAGGACTTGTTGACCACTCCCATTAAAGAAAGCAACCATGTAACCAATGGAAGTTCAAAAGCCAATCCCATGCAGAGAATCAGCATCATAAAATTGTCGATATAAGAATTGAGCGACAGGATATTCTCCACTTCCGAACTCAACTGATAAGTAGAAAGGAAACGGAGAGTCAACGGATAAACCATAAAGTAGCCCAACAGTACACCGATGAAGAACATCAGTGTTCCGATAGTCAATGCTTTACGCACGCCCTTTCTCTCATTCGGATAAAGGGCGGGATTGATGAAACGCCATATTTCAAAAAAGATATAAGGCATAGCCGTCACCACCGACATCCAGAATGCTGTCGACATGTGAATAAAGAAAGGAGCAGCCAAGTTGATATTGACCAGCTTCACATAAAATTGTTGCGTGAAGAAGTCATCGGTCAAATCAAATGTTTTACCAATATGCCGTAATAAATCGTAGAATATGAAATCATTGTGGCAAGGCGCAAGTATCACATGGTCGAAGAGGTAGGGCATAGCAATAAAATAGCCTATTGCCAATACAAACCAAACTCCAACTACCCGAAAAAGTACCTTACGCAATTCGTCCAAATGATCCCAAAAGGTCATTTCTGCCATCCGTATGTTGTGCTCTTTTAGTTCTTAGAAGGATCTACTGGTTTGTCCAACTCGTCTTTAGCCTTGTTTATTTCATCTTTCGCTTCGTTCACACCGTCTTTGAAGCTCTTTACGCCTTTGCCTAATCCGCGCATCAGTTCAGGAATTTTCTTTCCACCAAAAAGAAGAAGGATAACCAAAGCGATAATAATCCATTCGGAACCACTGGGCAAAAAGCCTAACAATAATAAGTTTGTCATAAGTTTATTTGATATAAGAGGTTTTTAATAGTTGCTGCAAATATAATCATTTTCACCACAGATTACACGGATTCACACAGATTTATAGCTTATCTTTCGATTTATTGCTACTATATATTCTCTTCAATCTGTGTGAATCCGTGTAATCTGTGGTGAATTAATCCTGATAATATACCCGTTTCACCCGTGTCGATATACTTGTCAACACTTCATAAGGAATCGTTTCCAGCTTATCGGACAACACCGTAATCGGCAGATCATCACCGAAGATGATAGCCTGATCGCCTTCCCGACAATCAATATCCGTCACATCAATCATGCAAACGTCCATACAGATATTCCCCACATAAGGAGCTTTCTTTCCGTTCACCAGGCAATAGGCGTTGCCGCGTCCCAAGTGGCGGTTCAGTCCATCCGCATAACCGATAGGAATAGCTGCAATGCGGGAAGGGCGTACCAAATGCCCCATCCGGCTATATCCTACCGTATCTTCTTGAGGAACATCCCGGATCTGAAGGATGGTGGTCTTGAGCGTACTTACATTATGTATTATCGAATTGTCTATCGGGCTGACTCCATAAAGTCCGATTCCCAAGCGCACCATATCGTACTGTGCTTCGGGGAAACGCTCGATTCCTGCCGTATTACAGATATGACGGAGAATCTTATGAGAGAAGGCGGCCTGCAATTCTTGCGAACCTTTCTCGAACAATTCAATCTGTCCGCGGGTGAAAGCGTCGAACTGTGACGAATCACTTCCTACAAAATGAGAGAATACCGAACGGGGAATCACCGCGCTCTGATTCTTCAGTCGACGGATAAGCAATGGAATATCCTCTACCGCAAAGCCCAAACGGTGCATACCTGTATCAAGTTTCACATGAATGGGGAAGTTGGTGATTCCTTCTTTCTCCGCAGCTTTGATGAGTGCGTCGAGCAGATGGAAATTATAGACTTCCGGTTCCAGTTTATAATCAAACATGGTTTTGAATGCAGTAAGTTCCGGGTCCATAATGATAATAGAGGCGGTAATGCCTGCCTTGCGGAGTTCGGAACCTTCGTCAGCAACGGCTACAGCCAGATAATCGACATGGTGTTCTTGCAAACTCTTGGCAATTTCATACGAACCGGCTCCGTAAGCTGATGCTTTCACCATACAGATCATCTTTGTTTCCGGATGGCGAAGCATAGAACGGTAATGGTTCAAGTTGGCTACCATCGCTCCGAGATTTACTTCGAGAATGGTTTCATGCACCTTCAATTCGAGGGCTTCGGATACCAAATCAAAGTTGAACACGCGGGAACCTTTCACCAGAATCACTTCCGAATGAAGCGATTTAAGTATATTGGATGCAAGGAGTGCTTCTGTATTAGGAAAGAAATATCGTTCGAGATCATCATCAAAACGAGCGGAACAAGAAGATATCTCCTGCCCTACTCCAATCAGTTTATTAATACCTTTGCTCTGCACCAATTGTGCCACACGCCGATAAAGCGTAGCGGTACTTTGTCCGGTTTCCAGTATATCCGACAGGATAAGCGTCCGTTTCAAGCCTTTCTTTTCCGAGCGGCGTACAAGGAAATCGAGAGCAATATCCAATGATGCCAGATCTGAATTATAGCTATCATTAATCAGTACACAGTTATTCTTCCCCTCTTTCACCTCCAGACGCATGGCAATCGGTTCGAGACGGGCCATCCGCTCGGTTATCTGATCGGCAGGCGTCATCAGATAAAGACAAGCTGCCAGGCAATTCAGTGCATTTTCAATGGAAGCGTCATCGATGAAAGGGATACAGAAAGTATTATCCATCTCCAGATAACGATAAGATATAACGGTATGATCTTCTTTCTTGGTCACACGGCTGATATACAACGGGCGTTCAATGTCGGTACGGCTCCAAGCAATCTCACGTGCCGTCAGCATTGATGTTGCGACACAATTGCTGATTAACTCGTTATCACCGTTGTAAATCACGACATCACAGTCTTTGAAAAGCGTCAGCTTTTCCATGCATTTCTCCTGCAAGGAGAAGAAGTTTTCCTGATGGGCACCACCGATATTGGTCAGAATACCAATGGTAGGCTTAATCATTCGTTTCAAAGCTCCCATCTCCCCCATCTCGGAAATACCGGCTTCGAAAATACCCAGTTCGGCTTCTTCAGAAAGTTGCCACACAGAAAGTGGAACTCCGATCTGCGAATTATAACTGCGTGGAGAACGAACGATGCAACGATCCGGGCTAAGTAACTGATGCAACCACTCCTTCACAATGGTTTTTCCATTACTGCCAGTGATACCGATCACAGGGATTTTAAATTTATCACGATGTGTTTCGGCAAGCTTCTGCAAAGCTTTCAGAGGATTGGGAACGATGAGGAAGTTGAGAGTTGAGAGTTGAGAATTGAGAGTGGGCTGCGCACCATCATGCTGCATAGAACTCTCAACTCTCAACTCTCCATTCTCAACTTCTTTAAAGTCTTCTTCCGTAATTACAAAATTACGTACGCCCCGGTCATATAAATCGGGGATATAACGGGCTCCGCTATTTCGTTTGGTAGTTAAAGCAAAAAAAAGAGTTTCTTCCGGAAAACTCAAAGAGCGGCTGTCTGTTAGCAGCCAATCAATAGTCGCTTTATGTTTGCCCACACGGCGGGCACCGATACTTTTGGCTATGGATTCAATCGCATATGACATAGTTCTGTTTCTTTTTGAAAATCTAAGTACGGGTATTTTCCGATAAGTCGTTCTATTTTTAACACTATTTGTCCTAAAAAGCGTTGATACGCCTCTGACTCGGGATGAAAGGGTTTGTGCGCCAAGTCCCGGCGGATGTCTTGCACAGCTACGATAATCTGCTTTGTTTCAGGAGAAAAGAAGGTTTCGGAGAAGCGTTCCCACAGGTAACGAATCGCCAAAGGAGACGGATGCAGCATGTCGTCGGCATAGAAACGATAATCACGTAATTCGTCCAATATGATTTCATAAGAGGGGAAATAGAACACTCGTTCCGGGAACAGTTGTTGCAATCGGTCGATGGCGAGCAGCAGAGTCGATTTGCTTAACTGGTTGGCGTGCATCCCGTCGCGTATATGACGGATCGGGCTGACTGTAAACAGCCATTTCAGAGCCGGATTCAGGGCTGACATTTCGGTGATGAGTGCTGTATAATCTTCTACTATTTCTTCAACAGACAGAAGCCTACGATTAAATTTATTCTCAGGCAGTTTATGACAGTTAGACACTACCTTTCCCGTTTCTTTCTGCTCATAAACATAAGCAGTTCCAAAAGTCAACATCAGCCAGTCAAGTTTTTGCATAGCCTGATGAACTTGTAACAGCCGAATATTGATATTCTGCAATGTACTTTCCAAGGTAGGTCCAGAAAAAAGACCATGATGCATAGGACTATGCCAAAGGTCATTATGGAAAAACAAGTCACCCTTCTTATATACTTTTCTTTTTAAGATTTCAATCAGAACAGCAGAAAGAGAAGAAGGGTTGTAAAGAATACCAAAAGGATTCAAATCTAATTGAAATTTGGCATCTTTCAAAAAATTCCCTACATTTTGGACAAAGCAAGATC
Organism: Bacteroides celer; assembly: GCF_002632415.2. Classification (NCBI taxonomy): domain Bacteria; kingdom Pseudomonadati; phylum Bacteroidota; class Bacteroidia; order Bacteroidales; family Bacteroidaceae; genus Bacteroides; species Bacteroides celer. The sequence continues at coordinate 4,742,845 of NZ_CP178209.1, forward strand.
CCATCATGAGTATTTGTCCGGCATGAGTAATAGGCGGTAAACCAACAGGTAACTCTATTTGTGTACGGAAATCCATATTATTTTCTCTTTAAAAATTTCAAACTATTCTCCAAGCACTACCCAATACCCATATCGTTTGCTTCCTACGCGTTTTAATAAGCCCAACTCCTGTAAACGTGCCAAGTTATATTTTATACCATCGACTGTTATACCTTCAATATGACTATTTAAATCCGCCCGTGTGGCCTCCGGATGTTCTCTTAGATAACTTAAAATCATATTTTGGGCTTCTGTTAATTTCTGGGTAGTGTATTGGGTAGTAGATTGGGTAGTATGTTGGGTAGTATATTGAGCCGGTCTTCGTTCATTATCGGCACTATCTTCCATATTTGTATTCTCCTGATAGTTCTTTTTAATAAACTGTACTTGAAAAGACAAACCAACCTCCTTCCAACATAAATCAATTTCAGGATAAGATTTCATTTCTTCAGCCACCATTTTCAATCCATTACCCCATTGGTCAATGATGCCAAGTCTTTTAAACACAGGAGCTATTACTTTATTTCTTGCATTTGATTGGCGGCTCTCCATTGCCGAATAATCAATAGAGGGTGGTAAAAGACCAGGACTTGTGATCTCAACCATATCATCATATATGGCAACTTTGACATCTTTTCCTGTCAGAGAATAATCTCTATGTACAATCGCATTACGGATAATCTCCCTTATTGCCTTCACTGGATACTCCCAACGTGAAACCGTATATACTCCCTCTATATTTGCTGCTTTATTAATATGCCGAAGTACAAAGTTATAAGTTTCTTCCGCCTGTAACCCAATGTGGACAATAATACTTTTTTGATCTAAAAACTCTTCCGTTCCTGTCCCTTTGAAACGGGCACATTCAACTTTGGCATTCGGAAACATAGAATTACGCAAATTATCATCCGAAAATAGAAGTAAAGCTTTTGTAGGATATTCTTTATCCTGTTCAGTCTTAACCAATTCCAGTTTACGAAGTACTTGAATATTTAAATCTTCACCTGTTTTCTCTTTGTAGAGTAATTTAAACCCACTTATATCCAATTCATCTGCGGACTTATCCATGACAACCTCACTATCAAAAGAAATATTTCTCCGTCTCCGCTCTAACTCTGCAATAATTGTTTCATCAGCTAGTTTATTGGTTGAACCAACCCTAATATAAGTTCCTTTCAGCTTCCCTTTATCTTTAAGATAGTAAGGGGGCATACTTCCACGATAAATACACACTTTAATAAGGTGTTTGTCCTCTATAGTTAAAAAAGAGACTTCAGGTAATATAATCGGATAACATCTATCATATATTAAATTACTAATTTGCTCTTCAATACGAGGTAATTCTTCTTCTGACAACCCTATTATCTGTCGCGGGTTATCATTGATACCTATATAAATTTCACCTCCCGCATCATTGGCAAAAGCCACTACAGTTTTTGCTAAATCAGAATTTGTAGGAAGCTCACCTTTAAATTCTAAACGCCGACCTTCAGACTGGTTTATAAGTTCATTAATAGACATCTATTGAATATATTGTTTTTTAAACTTTTTCTCGAAGCAAAAGTACAATAAAGATATGACAAATAATTGGAGAAGCAAAAGAACTTTCTTATCTTTGTCTTTATCTGATAATCAAACCAACAAACTGCAAAATATAATTATCCATAATATGAATAACATACAAGTTAGCCTAAAAGCAGATAACCAAAACGGAATACTATCCATACAAGGAGTTGATTTATTTAGTATCATAGATACCGACTGGAACTGGAACAATATTTCATTCATACAGGATTCTTGTGTAAGAGCTTTTTTTATACGTGCCAAAAAACTTCTGAACAATAATATTGCAGAAGAAGAAGATAATCAAGTCTTCAATGATGCATCTAAAAATTCAGAAGAAATAAATTCATATTATGAAAAAGAATTCGGCTATTCTGAATGGACACTACCTGAAATAGAAGATTATGATCCTAGTGATGAAACAGAAATAAACTACGATGTCGACGATTTAGATCGAACTGAAATAAATTTATCAATTCCATATTACAAAATTATTTGGCATGAAAGTATCTATCAGTATATTTACGATAATCTGAATTTATGGGCTTGCAAAATAGAAGAAGACATTAAAGTATATAAAGAACTTTGCAATATTATAGATAACATCCCTACAATTATATCCACTATTAGACATGAGAATAGTACTCCAAAAGCCATCCTAAGTCTGATGCAAAAGTTCAACATTAGTAAGCAGACTGCTGAAACGATTGTCAATATGAAGTTATATATATTGTCAACTTTAACGGTTGGTGATTGTGAAAACACTCTTCAATATAAAAAGGAATTGAGAGGAACTGTAACTAAATTAATCATCTTAAAAAAGAAAATCACCGAAACGTACAGAGCAAATGAAAAAATCAAAAAATGACATAACTAATAATGGCTAGTTTATTAACATTTTCCAATATTTAAATAACCAGAATATGAAAAACTATTATTTTAAAGAACTCATAAGAGATAAAAAACTCACAAAAGATAATGACAAAGCGGAATTCATTGGCTATGGAAATCCTGATGCTGATATTTTAATTATCGGCAAAGAATGTGCTATTGATCCAAAACATGACCCAGATAACATTTATGAGTTGAGTATAACAAAAAACGGAGAACAGTGGTTAAGTATCATAAATGATACAAACAAACAAAATCCTGATAATATACCTTCTTGGTTTTCTGAATGCCCTAGAGAAGAAAAATTCAGTCCATTATTCCCTTTTAAAGGACAACTATTCACTCAAAAGAAAAGAAATGAAAATCACGGGACCAATACTACATGGTATAACTATCAAAAACTTATAGATAAAATAAGGGCTATCGATAGTAATCATCCAGATAGAACAAAAAATGATGAAATAGACTTTCTAAAATATTGCTTTATTACAGAATTCAGTGGCATATGTAGTCTTTATAGCAAGGAAAGCCCCGAAGTTACAGAATCTATCAAAAATAGGACTACAAATTTATTGAATCACCCTTTTTTTAAGTCTTTTCCTATCATCATAATAGCTTGCGGTCATTATGTCCGCCAATATAAAGATATTATTGATTTACAGAAGTTATTTGAGGTTAAATGGGATGAACGCACAATCGAAGTTGAGAATAATTGGTATAATTTACATAAAGGAAACAACAAAATCCTCATTCATACAAATCAGTTATCAATGAATATTTCTAATCAATTATTGGATAAAATAGCCAATGAATTCCAACCATTATTTAAAGGAATAAAACAAGAAGACATACATGTAAAATGATTAGTTCATTGATAAAAAGTAACCATTTAGATTAACTGGATAGTTAACCTACTCTCATTTATTATTGGTACTACAGACTGATTAGACAGTAGGAAACAAAATAAGTTTTTCGCCGAAAAGGAGGTCGAATATACTTTCTTTTCGTATTTTTGCACTAAATTTCCTAGAATCATGAATAGTGAACCAACATATAACTTGTTAAACTCCATCAATTACCCCGAAGACCTACGTAAACTAACCGTAGAGCAACTGCCGGAAGTATGCGGTGAACTAAGACAAGACATTATTAAAGAACTCTGCTGCAATCCCGGACATTTCGCCGCCAGCCTGGGGACCGTGGAACTAACCGTAGCTCTGCACTACGTCTACAATACACCATACGACCGTATTGTATGGGACGTGGGACATCAGGCATACGGCCACAAAATTCTTACAGGACGCCGTGAAGCATTTTCCACAAACAGGAAACTCGGAGGAATCCGCCCTTTCCCATCTCCGGAAGAAAGCGAATATGATACTTTCACGTGCGGACACGCTTCCAATTCTATTTCTGCCGCTCTCGGTATGGCTGTCGCAGCCGCCCGGAAAGGAGACGCCAAACGCCATGTAGTAGCCATTATCGGCGACGGATCAATGAGTGGCGGACTGGCTTTTGAAGGATTGAACAACGCATCTGCCACGTCGAACAACCTGCTCATTATCCTGAATGACAATGATATGGCAATCGACCGCAGCGTAGGAGGCATGAAGCAGTATCTTTTCAACCTGACAACTTCCAACCGCTATAATCAGCTACGTTTCAAGCTCTCGCGCATGCTGTTCAAACTTGGCATTTTAAACGAAGAACGCCGCAAAGCACTCATCCGTTTCGGAAATAGCCTGAAATCAATGGCGGCACAGCAACAGAATATTTTTGAAGGGATGAATATCCGTTACTTCGGTCCGATAGACGGACACGACGTAAAGAACCTGGCAAGAGTATTACGTGATATCAAAGATATGCAAGGACCTAAAATCCTGCACCTGCACACTATCAAAGGAAAAGGATTCGGTCCGGCAGAGAAACACGCTACCGAATGGCATGCTCCCGGCAAATTCGATCCCGTCACCGGCGAACGTTTCATTGCCAACACCGAAGGAATGCCTCCGCTTTTCCAAGACGTATTTGGAAATACACTGGTGGAACTTGCCGAAGCCAACCCGAAGATTGTCGGTGTCACTCCCGCCATGCCCAGCGGCTGTTCGATGAATATACTAATGGAGAAAATGCCGAAACGCGCTTTCGATGTCGGTATTGCCGAAGGACATGCGGTTACCTTCTCCGGAGGGATGGCTAAAGACGGACTGCAACCGTTCTGCAATATCTATTCTTCTTTTATGCAACGGGCGCATGATAATATCATCCACGACGTAGCGATTCAGAATCTTCCTGTTGTTTTGTGTCTCGACCGCGCCGGACTGGTTGGCGAAGACGGTCCTACTCATCATGGAGCTTTTGATATGGCATGTTTACGCCCGATCCCTAATCTGACTATCAGTTCCCCGATGGACGAACATGAATTACGTCGCCTGATGTATACGGCACAATTGCCGGACAAGGGACCGTTCGTGATCCGCTACCCCCGTGGACGCGGCGTACTGGTGGACTGGAAATGTCCGCTAGAAGAGATCCCGGTAGGAAAAGGACGGAAACTGAAAGAGGGTAGCGACCTTGCAGTGATTACTATCGGACCGATAGGAAACGTAGCCGCCCGTGCCATCACCCGGGCAGAAGCAGATTTAGGTCTGTCCATCGCCCATTACGATTTACGATTCCTGAAACCACTGGATGAAGAGTTGTTGCATGAGGCAGGACGTAAATTCCAACGTATCCTGACTATCGAAGACGGAATTATCAAAGGCGGTATGGGTAGCGCTGTCCTCGAATTTATGGCAGACAACGAATACAAACCGACCGTAAAGCGTATCGGTATCCCTAATATATTTGTAGAACATGGGGCAGTTGCCGAACTGTACCAACTGTGCGGCATGGATGAAGAAGGGATTCTGACTAAAATAAAAGAATTTATCAATTGACATGAAGATTATTATTGCCGGTGCCGGCAACGTAGGCACCCATTTGGCCAAACTGTTATCGCGCGAAAAGCAAGATATTATCTTGATGGATGATGACGAAGAGAAACTAAGTGCTCTTAGCGCCAACTTTGACTTGCTGACTGTTGCCGCTTCTCCTTCTTCCATCTCCGGATTGAAAGAAGTGGGCGTCAAAGAAGCCGACCTGTTTATCGCGGTCACACCGGACGAAAGCCGCAACATGACTGCCTGTATGCTGGCCACCAACCTGGGAGCCAAAAAGACAGTGGCACGTATCGACAACTATGAATATCTTCTGCCCAAAAATAAAGAGTTCTTCCAGAAGCTGGGAGTAGATTCGCTGATTTACCCGGAAATGCTGGCTGCTAAAGAAATCGTATCTTCCATGCGCATGAGCTGGGTACGCCAATGGTGGGAGTTCTGCGGAGGTTCGCTGGTTCTGATTGGTACGAAGATGCGCGAAAAGGCTGAAATCCTGAATATACCGCTGCACCAGCTGGGCGGTCCCAACATTCCTTACCATGTAGTGGCCATCAAACGCGGAACGGAAACGATTATCCCTCGCGGAGACGATGTTATTAAATTGCATGATATTGTTTATTTCACCACTACCCGCAAGTACATTCCTTATATACGTAAGATAGCCGGCAAAGAAGACTATGCCGACGTACGCAATGTAATGATTATGGGAGGTAGCCGTATCGCAGTCCGTACTGCACAATATGTACCGGACTATATGCAGGTGAAAATAGTGGATAATGACCTGAACCGTTGCAACCGCCTGACAGAGCTACTGGATGACAAAACAATGATTATCAACGGAGACGGTCGCGACATGGATCTGCTTATCGAAGAAGGGCTAAAGAATACCGAAGCATTTGTAGCCTTGACCGGCAACTCGGAAACGAATATCCTTGCCTGTCTCGCCGCCAAACGTATGGGAGTGGAAAAGACGGTGGCAGAAGTGGAAAACATCGACTATATCGGTATGGCAGAGAGTCTCGACATCGGCACGGTTATCAATAAAAAAATGATTGCTGCCAGCCATATCTACCAAATGATGCTGGACGCCGACGTGTCTAATGTGAAATGCCTGACTTTTGCCAATGCGGACGTTGCAGAATTCACCGTACCAGAAGGGGCCAAAATAACCAAACACCTAATTAAAGACCTGGGGCTCCCCAAAGGCACCACCATCGGAGGAATGATCCGTAACGGAGAAGGTATCCTGGTGACAGGTGATACGCAAATCCGCCCCGGCGACCATGTAGTCGTATTCTGCCTAAGCATGATGATTAAAAAGATTGAGAAGTTCTTTAACTAAGTATTAACAAATACTTGTATATGATTAACTCGAAGATGATATTCCGGATTCTGGGTTTTCTGCTTCTGATAGAAACAGTTATGCTATTATGTTGTGGGGGTGTTTCTCTTTTTTATAAGGAGAATGACTTGCAGAGTTTTCTGGTTTCATCGGCTATTACCACTAGCATCGGTATTCTGTTGCTCGCCATCGGGAAAGACGCAGTGAAATCCCTGAATCGCCGTGATGGATATGTCATAGTCAGTGTAGCATGGGTCACCTTTTCCCTTTTCGGAATGTTACCTTATTATATAGGAGGGTATATCCCAAGTGTTACGGATGCATTTTTTGAAACGATGTCCGGGTTCAGCAGTACGGGTGCCACCATCTTGAATAATATAGAGTCAATGCCTCATGGAATACTTTTTTGGCGGGCTATGACGCAATGGATAGGCGGTTTGGGTATTGTATTTTTCACCATTGCCGTTCTGCCGATTTTCGGTGTGGGTGGGATTCAGGTGTTTGCAGCAGAAGCCAGCGGTCCTACTCATGACAAAGTGCATCCCCGTATTGGTATCACTGCCAAATGGATTTGGGGTATTTATGCCGGAATGACAGGGACATTGATTGTCTTATTAGTATTTGGAGGTATGAGTGTGTTTGACAGTATATGCCATGCTTTCACGACAACCAGCACTGGCGGATTTTCTACCAAACAAGCAAGTATCGAATATTATCACTCACCCTATATAGATTATGTAATCTCTATTTTCATGTTTCTTTCGGGCATCAACTTCACGCTATTACTGTTGATGTTCAATGGAAAAATAAAGAAGTTCATTCATGATGCAGAGCTAAAGTTCTATTTCTGGTGTGTCTCTTTCTTTACTATATTTATTGCAGTCTGGCTTCATCAGACTTCTTCTATGGAGATAGAAGAGGCGTTCCGTAAATCACTTTTCCAAGTGATTTCCTTGCAAACTTCTACGGGATTTGCCACAGCCGATTATATGCTTTGGCCTTCTATTCTTTGGGGATGCCTTCTAATAGTGATGATAATCGGAGCCTGTGCCGGCAGTACAACAGGAGGTATAAAATGTATTCGTATGGTTATCCTGTTTCAGGTTGTGAAAAACGAATTCAAACATATTCTTCACCCTAATGCCGTGCTCCCGGTGCGAGTTAACAAACAGGTTATTTCTCCTTCCATCCAGTCTACAGTATTGGCCTTTACTTTTTTATATGCAGTCATCGCTATCATCAGCATACTTATCATGATGGGGCTGGGAGTCGGTTTTCTGGAATCAATCGGAACGGTTATCTCAAGTATGGGTAATATGGGACCGGGACTCGGCACATGCGGCCCGGCTTTTTCATGGAGTCAATTGCCTGATGCCGCCAAATGGCTGCTTTCTTTTTTAATGCTCTTGGGACGTTTGGAATTGTTTACAGTATTACTACTTTTCACTTCCGATTTCTGGAAAAAGAATTAAGAATTCACCAAGGGTAATCAAGTATTAGTAGGTTATTACAACATTCTTTTTATTGCATCTTTTAACAAATGAAGATGGAGAAATTACCCCATTCTAAATGATATTTGTGAAACCATGCTGACTAAAAAATGAATCTAAAAGATATGGAGTTAAAAAAGCTTTTTTGCCATACGGACTTTGCAAAAAGTATAAATATTAGTTCTATATTTGCAGCCGTTAAAAGAGAAAGATGAAACAAAGCTTAAAATTCGGACTACTTTTAGTGTTGGCTTTGCTCATCCATTGTGCAACTAATGGAGCAATGGAAGATATGTGCAAAGTTTCCTCCCCGACTTATCGGCAGGAGAAATGCTATGTATCACAAGATCGTCCGATTCAGGATGCTTTGGAACGTCTTTATAATCTTTATACGACGCAAACCTGTGACATGAGTCATACAGACGTCGCACATGTTCCGACAGATAAAAGCATGTTTTTGTTAATCGCTTATTTCTGTGACCATTACAAACATCAAAGTCCACCTTACCCTGTCTCATCCCATTCTCCTACATACTATTACGATCCTATCTCCTATTATATATATGGGTTGAGAAAGATTGTCATTTAGCCTACAGTACAGTAGACTCTTTTGCTCGTCATTTATTACAGTTGGTTTTATTCTCCATAGGGCGAATAGACTAATTGTTTATTTCTATATAATATTCAATCTAAACAGCTATTGAATTATGAATTTTACATTTTTAGTTGTTGTTCTACTGACAGCGCTTGCTTTTGTCGGTGTAGTAGTAGCTCTTTCGCGTGCTATTTCTCCCCGTTCATACAATCTGCAAAAGTTTGAGGCTTATGAATGTGGTATACCGACACGTGGTAAATCATGGATGCAGTTTCGCGTAGGTTACTACCTGTTTGCCATCCTATTTCTTATGTTCGATGTCGAAACTGCTTTACTGTTCCCATGGGCAGTAGTTATGCACGACATGGGACCACAGGGACTTATTAGTGTTCTCTTCTTCTTTATCATTTTAGTTCTGGGTCTTGCTTATGCCTGGAGGAAAGGAGCTTTGGAATGGAAATAACCAAAAAGCCAAAAATAAAATCTATTCCGTATGATGAGTTTATCGACAATGAATCATTGGAAAAGTTGGTCAAGGAACTTAATGCAGGAGGAGCCAATGTTGCCCTCGGAGTACTTGACGACTTTATCAACTGGGGGCGCAGCAATTCACTGTGGCCGCTTACCTTTGCAACCAGTTGTTGTGGTATCGAATTTATGGCACTGGGTGCCGCGCGTTATGACATGGCCCGCTTTGGGTTTGAAGTAGCACGTGCCAGCCCGCGTCAGGCTGATATGATTATGGTATGCGGAACAATCACCAATAAAATGGCTCCGGTACTGAAACGACTTTACGACCAGATGCCCGATCCGAAGTATGTGGTTGCCGTAGGCGGATGCGCTGTCAGCGGAGGTCCTTTCAAGAAGTCCTATCACGTAGTGAACGGAGTGGACAAGATTCTTCCGGTAGATGTATATATTCCCGGATGCCCGCCACGTCCTGAAGCTTTCTATTATGGCATGATGCAATTGCAACGCAAAGTGAAAATAGAGAAGTTCTTTGGTGGAGTAAACAGAAAAGAGAAGAAACCGGATTATTTAAAAAATGAAGAATGATTCTACATTCTGTAATTTAAAGGATTTATGCAAGAAATACAATTTATAGCTCCTGCAGCGTTACACGACGAGATGCTGCGCTTGCGAAATGACAAACAGATGGACTTTCTCGAAAGCCTCACCGGTATGGACTGGGGAGTAGCCGATGAGAAAGACACTCCGGAAAAACTCCGCGGTTTAGGCGTGGTCTACCATCTGGAATCGACCATTACAGGCGAACGGATAGCACTAAAAACAGCGACAACCAACCGCGAGCTACCTGAAATTCCATCTGTCAGCGACATTTGGAAGATAGCCGACTTCTATGAACGTGAAGTTTTTGATTTTTATGGTATCACCTTCGTAGGTCATCCTGACATGCGCCGACTTTATCTGCGTAACGATTGGATAGGTTATCCAATGCGCAAAGATAATGATCCGGGAAAGGATAACCCATTGTGTATGACCAATGAAGAGACGTTTGATACGACTCAAGAAATAGAACTGAACCCCGACGGAACCATCAAAAACAAAGAGATGAAGCTGTTCGGTGAAGAAGAGTATGTAGTTAACATCGGTCCGCAACACCCTGCTACTCATGGTGTAATGCGTTTCCGTGTTTCTCTGGAAGGTGAAATCATTCGTAAGATTGATGCGAACTGCGGTTATATTCACCGGGGCATCGAGAAAATGAATGAAAGCCTTACCTACCCTCAAACATTGGCCTTGACAGACCGTCTTGACTATCTGGGTGCACACCAGAACCGCCATGCACTGTGTATGTGTATTGAAAAAGCCATGGGCGTCGAGGTTAGCGAACGTGTGAAGTATATCCGTACTATTATGGATGAATTGCAACGTATCGACTCTCACTTGCTATTCTATTCTTGTCTTGCCATGGACTTAGGAGCGTTGACGGCATTTTTCTATGGATTCCGTGACCGTGAGAAGATTCTCGACATCTTTGAAGAGACTTGTGGCGGACGTCTGATAATGAACTACAATACCATTGGCGGTGTACAGGCTGACCTTCATCCTAACTTCGTCAAACGAGTAAAAGAGTTCATTCCTTATATGAGGGGAATCATCCACGAATATCACGATATATTTACGGGTAACATCATCGCACAAAGCCGCATGAAAGGTGTCGGTGTGTTAAGCCGCGAAGATGCCATCTCTTTCGGTTGTACCGGAGGTACAGGCCGTGCTTCAGGATGGGCGTGTGACGTACGTAAACGAATGCCATACGGTGTATACGACAAAGTAGATTTCAAAGAAATTGTTTATACGGAGGGTGACTGCTTTGCCCGTTACCTAGTGCGTATGGATGAAATCATGGAAAGTCTGAACATCATCGAACAATTAATAGACAATATTCCCGAAGGACCTTATCAGGAGAAGATGAAGCCTATCATCCGTGTTCCGGAAGGCAGTTATTATGCTGCAGTAGAAGGAAGTCGTGGTGAATTTGGTGTCTTCCTTGAAAGCCAGGGTGACAAAATGCCCTACCGCCTGCACTACCGTGCTACGGGATTGCCGCTTGTTGCCGCAATCGACACCATCTGCCGGGGAACGAAGATTGCCGACTTAATTGCTATTGGCGGAACAATTGATTATGTCGTTCCGGATATTGATAGATAAAAAACAAGTATTAAGTAACAGGTATCAAGTATTAACCGACTATACCAATATAAAAGGTCATTTCCTGCATGGAATTAATACTTAATACTTAAAACCTAATCATTAAAAATATATGTTCGACTTTAGTATAGTAACAAACTGGATACATGAGCTACTGCTCTCCATTATGCCGGAGGGATTAGCCATCTTTATAGAATGTGTAGCTGTCGGTGTGTGCCTCGTAGCACTGTATGCCATCCTGGCTATCATATTGATCTACATGGAGCGTAAGGTTTGCGGTTTCTTCCAGTGTCGTCTTGGTCCGAACCGCGTTGGTAAATGGGGTTCTATTCAAGTGGTCTGCGACGTACTCAAGATGATGACCAAAGAAATCTTCATGCCGAAGGGTGCCGACCATTTCCTTTACAATCTCGCTCCATTCATGGTGATTATCGCCTCATTCCTGACTTTCGCTTGTATTCCTTTTAATAAAGGTGCAGCGATTCTCGACTTTAACGTGGGCGTGTTCTTCCTGTTGGCTGCTTCCAGCATTGGAGTTGTCGGCATCTTGCTGGCCGGTTGGGGTAGTAACAACAAATTCTCTTTGATCGGTGCCATGCGAAGTGGTGCACAGATTATCAGTTACGAACTTTCGGTTGGTATGAGTATCATGACTATGGTAGTACTGATGGGAACCATGCAATTTTCTGAAATCGTAGAAGGACAGGCTGACGGCTGGTTCATCTTCAAGGGACATATCCCTGCAGTCATTGCTTTTATCATTTACCTGATTGCCGGAAATGCAGAATGTAACCGTGGACCGTTCGACCTTCCCGAAGCGGAAAGTGAGCTGACTGCCGGATACCACACTGAATACTCCGGTATGGGTTTCGGTTTCTTCTATCTGGCAGAATATTTGAACCTGTTTATCGTGGCCAGTGTTGCCGCCACTATCTTCCTGGGAGGCTGGATGCCGTTACACATCGTCGGGCTGGATGGATTCAACGCTGTAATGGATTATATTCCGGGCTTTATCTGGTTCTTCGCTAAAGCATTCTTCGTGGTGTTCCTTCTGATGTGGATCAAATGGACGTTCCCACGTTTACGTATCGACCAGATTCTGAACCTGGAATGGAAATATCTGGTTCCAATTTCTATGGTAAATCTATTATTAATGGCATGCTGCGTAGCTTTCGGCTTCCACTTTTGATAAATGAAAATTATGGAATATAAAGATAAAAAATATACGTACTTAGGTGGTCTGATGCACGGCATCAGCACACTGGCAACGGGTATGAAAACCAGCATCAAGGTATACTTCCGTAAGAAAGTGACCGAGCAATATCCCGAAAACCGGAAAGAGCTGAAAATGTTCGACCGTTTCCGTGGTACGCTGAATATGCCCCACAATGAGAATAATGAACATCGCTGTGTAGCTTGCGGACTGTGTCAAATGGCTTGTCCGAACGATACCATCAAAGTGACCAGCGAAACCGTCGAAACAGAAGATGGAAAGAAAAAGAAAATCCTGGCAACCTATGAATATGATTTGGGCGCCTGTATGTTCTGCCAGCTCTGTGTCAATGCTTGTCCGCACGATGCCATCACGTTCGACCAGAACTTCGAACATGCAGTCTTCGACCGGACGAAACTTGTCCTGAAATTAAATCATGACGGTAGTAAAGTAATAGAAAAGAAAAAAGAAGTTTAGATATGGGATCAACACTTGAAACAGTAGTATTCTACTTTTTGGCAGCATTTATTATTGCAATGTCCATCATGACGGTGACTACCCAACGTATCGTACGCTCGGCTACCTACCTGCTCTTCGTGCTCTTCGGCACGGCCGGCATCTATTTTTTGCTGGGTTACACCTTCCTGGGTTCTGTTCAGATAATGGTTTATGCCGGTGGTATCGTCGTTCTTTATGTATTCTCCATCCTGTTGACCAGCGGAGAAGGTGATCGCGCCGAGAAAGCAAAACGAAGTAAGCTCCTGGCCGGGCTCATTACCATGATTGCCGGTTTAGCAATTATCCTGACTATCACGTTGAAACATAATTTCATGCAGACGGCTAATCTTGCCCCGCACGAGATCAACATTCATGCTATCGGGAACGCTTTGCTTAGTAGCGACAAATACGGTTATATATTACCTTTCGAAGCTGTCAGCATCCTGTTGCTGGCTTGTATCATCGGTGGTATCATAATTGCACGTAAGAGATAAACAAGTATTAACTATCAAAATAGAGTTCGAATATGATACACATGGAATATTATCTGGTAGTTTCTACCATCATGATGTTTGCAGGAATCTATGGATTCTTTACCCGCCGGAACACACTGGCTATCCTGATTTCTGTAGAGTTAATGCTGAATGCCACGGACATCAACTTTGCCGTGTTCAACCGTTTTCTCTTTCCGGAGGGAATGGAAGGCTATTTCTTTGCACTCTTTTCCATCGCCATCTCGGCTGCGGAAACTGCAGTAGCCATCGCCATCATGATTAACATTTATCGTAATCTCCGAAGCATCCAAGTGCGCAACTTGGACGAGCTGAAGTGGTGATTTGTTTCTCACCAAGAACAAATAATAATAAATCAAGTAATAAAAATAAAACTGTATGGAACTAACAATTCTAATACTCCTTCTTCCTTTCTTCTCCTTTCTCATACTGGGAATCGGAGGTAAATGGATGTCCCACCGGACAGCGGGCACAATTGGCACGCTGATACTGGGAGCAGTAGCGGTACTATCCTACGTTACAGCTATCCAATATTTCTCGGCTCCACGACTGGAAGACGGAACATTCGCCACACTGATACCTTACAACTTCACGTGGCTTCCTTTTACAGAGACCTTACACTTTGATTTGGGCATCCTGCTCGATCCTATATCAGTAATGATGTTGATTGTTATCTCTACCGTGTCACTGATGGTACATATCTACTCTTTCGGTTACATGAAAGGAGAAGTCGGTTTTCAACGCTATTACGCTTTCCTATCCCTGTTTACCATGTCTATGCTGGGATTGGTCGTTGCAACCAACATCTTCCAGATGTACCTTTTCTGGGAACTGGTGGGGGTAAGTTCTTACCTGCTAATCGGTTTTTATTATACAAAACCGGCTGCCATCGCTGCTTCCAAGAAAGCGTTTATTGTTACTCGCTTTGCTGATTTGGGTTTCCTGATCGGTATCCTGATTTACGGATATTATGGTGGTACATTCGGATTTACCCCGGACACGGTATCCTTGATAAGCGGTGGAGCTTCTATGCTCCCGTTGGCTCTCGGATTGATGTTTGTCGGTGGTGCCGGTAAAAGTGCCATGTTCCCGTTGCATATCTGGTTGCCGGATGCAATGGAAGGTCCTACTCCGGTCAGTGCATTGATTCATGCGGCTACAATGGTCGTTGCCGGTGTATATTTGGTGGCACGTATGTTCCCGCTTTTCATTGCCTATGCACCGAATACGTTGCACATGGTTGCTTGGGTAGGTGCATTCACCGCATTCTATGCAGCAAGTGTGGCTTGCGTACAATCAGATATTAAACGCGTACTGGCTTTCTCTACCATTTCACAGATTGGTTTCATGATGGTAGCTCTGGGTGTTTGTACTTCCATGGATCCTCACGAAGGAGGTTTGGGCTACATGGCTTCCATGTTCCACCTCTTCACACATGCTATGTTTAAGGCATTGCTCTTCCTCGGTGCAGGTAGTATCATTCATGCTGTACATTCTAACGAAATGTCCGCGATGGGAGGTTTACGCAAATATATGCCGATCACTCACTGGACATTCCTGATTGCTTGTCTTGCTATTGCCGGTATTCCTCCGTTCTCGGGTTTCTTCTCGAAAGATGAAATTCTGGCTGCTTGCTTCCAATACAGCCCTGTAATGGGATGGGTAATGACAGTAATTGCTGCGATGACTGCTTTCTATATGTTCCGTCTGTACTACGGTATTTTCTGGGGCAAGGAAAACAAAGAACTCCACGCACACCACACACCACATGAAAGTCCGCTGGCTATGACTTTCCCGCTGATGTTCCTGGCAGTAGTAACTTGTGGAGCCGGATTTATTCCTTTCGGACACTTCATCAGTTCGAATGGTGAATCTTATTCTATCCATCTCGATCCGTCGGTGGCTATTACGAGCGTTGTCATTGCGATTATTTCGATTGCAATCGCTACATGGATGTACAAGAATGCCAAACAACCAGTTGCCGATTCATTGGAAAAACAGTTCAAAGGTCTGCACAAGGCTGCTTATAACCGCTTCTATATTGACGATATATACCAGTTTATCACGCATAAGATTATCTTCCGCTGCATCTCTACTCCTATCGCATGGTTCGACCGTCATGTAGTGGATGGATTCTTTGATTTCCTGGCATGGGCAACCAACACAACAAGCGACGAGATCCGTGGTTTGCAGAGCGGTCAGGTACAACAATATGCATACGTGTTCCTTTGCGGTGCACTGGCACTTATCCTACTATTAATCTTATAAAGCACAGAACGATATGAATTTCTTATCAATATTCGTACTTATCCCCTTATTGATGCTGGCCGGACTCTGGGCAGCACGAGGAATCAAAGCCATCCGAGGGGTTATGGTTACTGGCGCATCGGCACTTCTGATTGCCTCCGTCGTACTTACATTCCTGTATCTGGGAGAGCGTAGTGCCGGAAACACGGCAGAAATGCTTTTCCGTGCAGATACGCTTTGGTATGCCCCGCTTCACATATCCTATTCAGTAGGTGTTGACGGAATTTCGGTAGCCATGTTGTTATTGTCCGCTGTCATTGTGTTCACCGGTACATTCGCTTCCTGGCGTCTGCAACCGCTGACAAAAGAATATTTCCTCTGGTTCACCCTATTGTCTATGGGAGTATTCGGATTCTTTATATCCGTCGATTTATTCACCATGTTCATGTTCTACGAAATCGCATTGATACCGATGTACCTGTTGATTGGTGTATGGGGATCAGGACGTAAAGAATATGCAGCCATGAAGCTGACCCTCATGTTGATGGGTGGTTCTGCCTTCCTGCTGATCGGTATTCTCGGAATCTATTTTGGTTCGGGAGCAACGACCATGAATCTTCTTGAAATCGCACAGTTGCACAACATACCTTTTGCACAGCAATGCATCTGGTTCCCGCTGACTTTCCTTGGTTTCGGTGTATTAGGTGCCCTTTTCCCGTTCCATACATGGAGCCCTGACGGTCACGCTTCCGCCCCGACTGCCGTATCTATGCTTCATGCCGGAGTATTGATGAAACTGGGAGGTTACGGATGTTTCCGTATCGCCATGTATCTGATGCCGGAAGCTGCCAACGAACTTTCCTGGATATTCCTGATATTGACAGGTATCTCTGTAGTTTACGGTGCATTCTCCGCTTGCGTACAGACCGACTTGAAATATATTAATGCTTATTCATCCGTATCTCACTGCGGACTGGTTCTTTTCGCTATTCTGATGCTGAATCAGACAGCAGCAACAGGAGCTATCCTTCAGATGCTTTCACACGGATTGATGACAGCCTTATTCTTTGCTCTTATCGGTATGATTTATGGACGTACACACACACGTGACGTTCGCGAGCTTGCCGGCTTAATGAAAGTGATGCCGTTCCTCAGTGTATGTTATGTAATTGCCGGTCTTGCCAACCTCGGTCTGCCGGGATTAAGTGGTTTTATTGCTGAAATGACTATTTTCGTCGGCTCTTTCCAGAACAACGACCAGTTCCACCGTGTACTGACTATCATCGCTTGTTCTTCGATTGTGATTACTGCAGTCTACATTCTGCGTCTGGTAGGTAAAATTCTATACGGAACCTGTACCAACAAACATCATCTCGAACTGACTGATGCGACTTGGGACGAACGTGTAGCCGTTATCTGCCTCATCGTTTGTGTAGCCGGACTAGGTATGGCTCCTTTCTGGGTTAGCCACATGATTGGTGAAAGTGTACTCCCCGTAGTCTCACAACTGATTCCATAACCTTTAATTTTTAATCTTTAATAATTAATTTGTAAATATGGATTATTCACAATTTCTATATATGCGAGAAGAGCTGTCGCTCATAGCTGTCCTACTGCTGCTATTTCTAGCTGACCTCTTCATGAGTCCGGATGCACACAAAAATGGTGGGAAAGCACGCCTGAACACCATGTTGCCCGTTATTCTGATGGCTATCCATACAGCTATCAACTTAATTCCGGGGACTGCTGCCGATGCATTCGGCGGTATGTATCATTATGTACCGATGCACACAGTGGTTAAATCCATCCTGAACGTC
This sequence comes from Bacteroides celer, assembly GCF_002632415.2. Taxonomy (NCBI): domain Bacteria; kingdom Pseudomonadati; phylum Bacteroidota; class Bacteroidia; order Bacteroidales; family Bacteroidaceae; genus Bacteroides; species Bacteroides celer. The sequence goes on from NZ_CP178209.1 coordinate 4,760,667, forward strand.
GGCACACTGATTGTTTTCCTGATGGCGCACGAATGGATGAAAAGAGAAGATACTTCATTCAAGCAAGGAGAATTCTATGTACTTACACTCTCTACCTTGTTTGGTATGTACCTCATGATTTCCGCCGGACATTTCCTGATGTTCTTCATCGGACTCGAAACAGCTTCTATTCCGATGGCAGCATTGATTGCCTTCGATAAATACCGTCACAACTCTGCCGAAGCAGGTGCCAAATACATTCTGACAGCTCTTTTCTCCAGTGCATTGCTGTTGTTTGGTCTGTCCATGATCTATGGTTCTGCCGGGACTCTTTATTTCGATGACCTCCCTGCCCATATCGACGGAAATCCGTTACAGATCATGGCATTTATATTCTTCTTCACAGGAATGGCATTCAAGTTATCACTGGTTCCATTCCACTTATGGACAGCAGACGTTTACGAAGGCGCTCCGAGTACAGTTACCGCTTATTTGAGTGTTATATCAAAAGGATCGGCAGCATTTGTATTATTGGCCGTCCTTATCAAAGTATTCGCTCCAATGATTAATGACTGGCAGGAAGTACTTTATTGGGTAACCATCGCTTCTATCACTATTGCCAATATATTTGCTGTCCGTCAGCAAAACTTGAAACGTTTGATGGCGTTCTCCAGTATTTCGCAAGCGGGATATATTATGTTAGGCGTTATTGGTGGTACAGCACAAGGCATGACGGCATTGGTATATTATGTATTAGTGTACGCTGCCGCCAACCTCGGAGTATTTGCCGTTATCACTATCGTGGCATTACGCAGTCAGAAATTCACGCTCGAAGATTACGCAGGACTTTATAAAACGAATCCCAAAATCGCTCTTTTGATGACTCTGTCTCTGTTCTCATTGGCAGGCATCCCTCCGTTTGCCGGATTCTTCTCTAAGTTCTTTATCTTCATGGCTGCTTTCGATGCAGGTTTCCACTTGCTGGTATTCATCGCATTGGTAAATACAGTGATTTCGTTGTATTACTATCTATTGATTGTAAAAGCAATGTATATCACTCCTTCCGACAACCCAATTCCTACTTTCCGCAGCGACCGCTGCACAAAATGGGGACTGGCACTTTGCACGCTGGGTATCATCGGACTGGGTATTGCAAGTATTGTATATCAATCCATCGATAAACTGTCGTTCGGAATTTAAACGGACTACACCTTTTCACCAAAGAAACGGTCTTGGTTTCATGTCAGTATCAATCGACATCAAAACCAAGACCGTCTCTTTTATATAAAACCCACTTTTATTAATGAGGAAGGAAGATATTCACCTGCCTCATTACCACTCTACCGGGCACAGCCCACCTCTTCCGTCACGATCACCCCGGGAATAGTAAACCAAAACCTTGATCCTTTTCCTTTTTCAGAATCAACACCAATCCGCCCACCTAATTGTTCAACGATGCTCTGACAGATAGAAAGTCCCAATCCTGTACCGTGTACAAAAGAATTAAGCTTCACGAAACGCTCAAAGATATGTGGCAACTGCTCTTTTTCAATACCGATGCCTGTATCTTCAACATAGAATTCCAATTCGCCATCTTTTAGTTTATATCCCACATGAATACTACCTTCAGAGGTAAATTTCATTGCATTATTAACAAAATTAGAGATCACCTGATGTATACGGTTACGGTCACTAATGACATGACAAACCGGAAGGTGATTATCAAGTACCAGTTCCACCTCTTCTTTCGCTTTCATCCCCATAGAGCGGACAATATCCTCACATAACAGATTTACATCTACATCTCCGTTGGTAAACTCAAATGTACCCGCTTCAATCTTCGACAAATCGAGTATATCTGAAATTAATTGCAACAAAAGATCATTATTCTCACGTACAATCTTAATATACTCCTGACGTTCTGACAACTCTTCAGTTTCCACCAACAAATCGGAGAAACCGACAATGGCATTCAGCGGCGTACGGATTTCATGGCTCATATTGGCAAGGAAAGCACTTTTCAAACGATCCATCATCTCTGCTTTATCGCGTGCCTGAATCAATTCGGCTTCAGTCTCCTTCAATTCTGTAATGTCATAATTGATACCGATGATTTCTATTTCATTTTCCTCCGGTTTATAATTAGTGACCATCACATTACTACTCACCCAATTCCATTCATTCTTCGTTCCGGGACGACGAATACGCATCTCACCCTGAAAATGCCTTCTTTTTCCGTCTCTGACTTCATCATAAAAATCAAGGAAACGCTTACGGTCTTCAGGGTGCATTTGGGTATAAACACCCACAACCTCATCCAAAAGCGTATCTTCCTCCTCACCTAAATTCTTATACCACTGTTTTATAGCATATCCTTTGCGATTCAAGAGATTCAACTTGGCATAACCTACTTTTGCATAATCGGATATCATCAGGAAGAAATTCTCAAAATCACGGATACGATTCATTGCATCAATCCGTTCGGTATTATCAATACTTATTAATATATATCCGCTGAAGTTGCCCTCATTATCATACAATTTACTAACCTTCGAATACAGTTCTATCGCATTAGAACGATTTGTCTCATAATATCCTTCCGCCTGTTCAAAAGAATAATTAAGCCTAAAATCTACCAAATCTTCATTCCGCACACGATCACGAATCCCCTGCGGCACATTCGGATTATCAAAGAAGTTAACTCCGATCACATCCGACTTATTCACTACACCGAATATCTCCAAATCCTTATTATTCAGGTCTATCAAATAGCCATCCTTATCGTAGATCTCTACTCCTGCCGGAATATTAGCAAATATGTTCTGAAAGAGCTTCTCGCTACGGTCCAATGCCCGATTAGCTTGTACCGATCCTGTAGAATCGAGGAACAAACCGACTATTTCATCTTTTCCGGGAGAATAAATAACCCAATGCGTATACCGTTCCGTTCTTGGAAAATATTCATCTTTCTCCCTATAAGAATTACTATCCAGTATTTCTTCCAGAAAATTAAGTTTTTGGAGATAGTCAGGATGCTTTTCAGATGCCAAAGAACCAATATACGACTCCAAAGGAAGCCCGAAAAAGGTTGAACTGACCTCATTCGCATCCGTCACCCGATAATCGCAAGGTTTATTATTCTCGTCACGGATAATGGACATACGTATATATCCCATCGGCATAAAATGAAACAGATTATTTAGGAAAGTCTGTTCACGGATTACCTTGTCCTTAGTTTTACGCAACTCGATACAGATATTTATAATATTTCCCAATGAGGAGAACCATTGAAAATCTTCATTACTCCAGTCATGGTAAGTCTCAACCAAATCAATCCCCATATATCCCCAAACGCGGTCGCCTGTCATCAAAGGAGTCACCATTAACGATTTGATTCCCTGAACTACAAGAATCTGATATTCATCAGGAGCCTCTTCTAATAATTGCTCCAGTGTATTTAAAATAATCGGCTTGCCCGATAATATCTGTTCACTCCACCATTTTGACTCACTGGCAGGCATGTCCTGCAGATTGTCTATCTCTGCCGATACTCCTTCAGAAACAACTTCGTAGATACAACTATGATGGGCATAAATTTCGTCGTATTCAAAAATATAAACACGACCTTTTCCATTATAAAGATTCAGAATATCTCTTAAAATATCTGCGATACAAGATTCTACTGCCTCATCACGTAGGAAACGAAGCAACGATTGCGAAACAAAATTCTGACGACAAAGCAAATCATTCACACGCCTTAATGCATCCCTTTGATCTTCTTCCTTGGGAGCCTCAACGCGCTGGATTATTCCGAAGGACTTATCACCTCCATCAACACCCGTACCCTTCTCACGAAAAGCCAGACGGGTATGCAGCCAAACCTCACCATATTTTGAATGAATCGGGAAAGTTTGTTCGTAAAAGTCCTTATGGATAGAAGAATTTGCCCGGAACTCCTGGGCAATCTGCTTGCGATAATCTTCACGTATCAGGTTTAGAAAATCCGAAGTAGAGATGGTGTCGCCGTCCAATCCCAAAAGATCAGAAAGATAATCGGAACATAAATAATATCCTGCCGTTAAATCTACTTCCCACCATCCGATTTGTGCAAGAGAAGCCATTTTTTTGTATCGCTCGTTGTCTGTTTGCATATTTTGTATCGTTGTAAAATAATAGGTTGACAAATATACGAAAAAGGTAATCACTGATACCATAAAGGAGCAAATAAAAAAGCTAAAAGAAGATTACGAAAACAAATAAATAGAATATGGGAGAATCTGTTTGTTACAAATTCTCCCATACCTCCTATTAAAAAAGATACACTTTGTTACTCTATATCTTATTTATAAGGAAGAGAAATTATATCCGCTCCAAGTGAACAGGGATGCATCTGCACCTGTATTCGTAGTTGGCTCGGTAAATGTATTCAATGTACCGTTCAGCTTATTCTTAAAGTTCAATGTATGGGTGATGCTGATGCTGGAAGCAGCATTTCCTGCATCTTTACTGTCATTCATATCAATCAAATCGATTGTACCGCCTGAACCTTTGACAAGGGCATTGGTGATCGTAGCTTTTGCTCCACGACGGATTTTAATCACATCTTGCATACGGTCTACATTATCCGTTGTATTGGCAGCATTATTTACGATTGTCATATTTTCAACCGTAAAATCCGACTGACGTAAATGATCCGAATAGTCACCATCCAAGTTACCATCTGCTTCAATGCCGCGCGGATCTGCTTCCGTACTGGTATAACCGCTTTCCCAAACGCCATAGCAGTTTTTCAATTTACCGGAATATCCTTGAGTGAAGTCGAACATGTCATCATCCGGGTTCACAGCCAACAAGTTGGTTACATTCACCGTACCGCCAAAGAATTCGACGGCATCATCCGCGCTCTCAAGAATGTAGATATTCTCAATCTTGGTACCGTTTCCAACACCGTTCAGTGTCAATCCGTTGTGCTCGATATCGGCAGTAGAGCGGGCACCGGCATAGCAGATTTTCACATAAGTCAGTGAACCGGAATTGTCATTATCGACACTACCACCGTATTTATAGTTGTTGTCGATTTCCGTCAGACCTGTATCACTCTTATTGGCGTTCGAACCGGAAATCGGAGCTTTACCATTGATAATAATTCCTCCCCAATAACCGGATGTAGGGGTTGTTGAATTGGCGGTGAAAACAATCGGTTTATCGGCTGTACCGTCAGCATAAAGTTTACCGCCCTGTGCTACCAGCAGATAACTGCTGAAACCTTCGCGAGCCTTAATCGTTGTTCCGGCAGGGATATTCAGACGGCCTCCATTTTCAATGACTACCGTTCCGTTCAGAATATATTCCTTAGCTTCCAGTGTCTGTTCTCCGGTCAGCGTGCCGGACAGGATATTTTCGCCCACAACAATAGAGCTACCGGTCCCACCGTTGTTTCCACCATCTCCGTTACCATCACCGTCTCCGTCACTATCACTGCTACATGCAGTCAATGTAAGTGCTGTTGCCATAACGGCAAACGTCATAAAGTTCACAAACAATCTTTTCATTTTGCTTTCATTATTAGTTAATAATCTTATTTCATCACCCGGCTTAGAATGTACACGACACTCCCAGGCTTAGATTTATTCCTTTCTTATAATCATTCAGTATCACCTTTTCCCCGTTTTCGTTCGCTTTGCGGCTTAACTTAGAAGAGGGATTCAACAAGTTGCGGGCTTTCAGGTTAAGCGAAAGATGCTTGTTCAGCTTGGCTTGGGATACAAAATCCAGTGTCAGTACTCCCTTCTCCATCATATCCTGATAACCCTGTGTGCCAATGGTATATATCTTATCACTCACATAATTAAGTACCAATGTATTGACAAAACTGCGTTCTCCTTTTGTGAAGTTATGCGAGAGGTCGAAATTGACAATCCACGGTGCAGCTCCTTCCAGTTGCGAGCCGGTGGTAACCGTTGCCAAAGGCATTTTTGCATTCGTGTAGATATAAGAGCCATTCAATCCCAAAGAGAGTTTATTCATTCCGTGCGCAGCATTACTCACCGGACGGACAAACAGATTCTTACGTATTTCTACTTCCACTCCTGCCACGGTTGCCTTATCCGCTATATTCTCATAAGAAAGATAACCTCCGGCGCTTGCCACTTCGATGCGGGATATCGGATTCTTAATCAATTTATAGAAAGCTGTGAGAGAAATCAACTCGGTCGGAGTGGGATTAAAGTCCCACTTCAGATCAAGGTTATAATGATCCGAAGGTTTCAGATTGGGGTTACCCTGACTGTTGAAGTTCACGCCGACATAACGGTAAGGAGATATTTCCTTTGCCTGCGGAAGCGTATATGTTTTACTAGCTCCCAGACGAAGCGAGTTTTTATCATTCAGATTGTATTTGAGATTCAAGCTGGGCAGGAAATAATCTTTTTGGATGGTATTGTTTCCTTTAGAGCCTCCACGATTCACATTGTAATCCACTTCAATATCTACCTTGTCGTATTTCATTCCCAGATTCACAATCCAACGGGGAGTAAACTGGTAGGTAGCCTCGGCATAAGCGGAATGGATATTCTTTTTCACGGTATATTCATCTAGGTTCTTTTGTATCTTGAACCAGTCGGAAGCAAAGTTTTCTTGGTTATAATAATCGTCAAGCGATAAGTTGTCCAAAGAAGGGAGGGTAGAAACATGCCCTACGGTCAGGTTATACTCCGTAGCTTTGAAGTTATCATCTACGAATCGGCCTGTATATCCGAAACGGACATTCGAAATTTCTTCTATATTATCTTTCAGACGATAGACCAAGCCTGCTTTTACATTCAAGTCGTCTTCATCTAAAGTTGAGAAGTAGCGCTGTTGTGAGTTGCCCCTTAGCAACGTATAGCCGTCTTCCGCTTTAGTCAGGTTATTGATACGACGATCCGGTTCATACCCTTTCACCATATTATAGGAAGCACCTGCATCGAGACTTAATGATTTGGTCAATCCCCAGTTAGTCATCAGTTGGTTAACGATCAGCATATTGTCATTTGTTTGTTGGCGACGGGTGAATCCGAGGTTTTCATAGTCATCACTAAAAATCGAGTTCTTACCGTTGTAATCGCCCACCGACTGGGTATTGGCATGAATCATCATCAAATTATAACTGATGTGATGACGGTTCTGCATATCGAAATCCACATTGGCAAGTGCCAGCTGACTGATATTCTCCGCATACTTCTTACCATTCATATCTTTGTAGACCGTACCGCTGGTAGTTGTATTACGTATGATTTCATCCGTATACTGATAGTCCGTCGTATGTCCGGCGGTCAGGAAGAAAGAAAGCGGATTTTTGTCTTTTCCGACATAGAATCGTTTACCTCCGGAAATACTGTAGCTCCGGTTTATTTGGAAATGTTGAGCGGAAGGGTCTAACTTATTTCTGAAGTTCCATGAGTTTTCATCGGCAGGTTCGGTACGATTGGCAAAGCCCATGAAGTTCACTCCATCCTGTTTCAGAAAATCGGCTGCTACCGTCTGTGTATTCAAGCCACCGGAAATGCCGAATCCCAGATTACCGCTACCAATTAGTTCTTTGGATACAATATCAATGGTTGCCCCTCCGACATCGCTGCTGCCCCCCGCGTTGAATGCTTTCTTTACACCTACAGACTGAATAATGTCCGTACCGAAGAAATCAAGAGAGATATTCTTATATTCCGGGTCTTCGGAAGGAAGAGCAAATCCATTAAAAGTAGTTGCATTGTACCGGTCTCCCAATCCACGGACAAAGACATTTTTCACTCCGTCTTGTTTAGACACTCCGGCAACTTTCGTCACAGCACCTTCTGCATCCGAAACACCTTTGCGGGAAAGCTCCCTGACACCAACAGATTGTACGGCAATGACTGCTTTTTGCTGTTCGAGCAACAGCATATTCTCATTTTCCCTATTCTTCTTAGCTACAACCACCACATCGGCAAGTTCCTGTGCATCGGTTTCCAACTCCAAATTCAGTATCACCAGTTTTCCATTCTCCACACGTACTTTACGGCGTACTTCCGTTTTGTAACCTACATATTTAATCTCAATATCATACATACCTTCCAAAACGCCCATGCTGTTCAATTCAAAATTACCCTCCATATCGGTCACTGCTCCGGCTTGAGTTCCGAGCAAACGTATCGTAGCTCCTATCAAAGGTTCTTTGGATAGTTTGTCTTTCACAGCTCCTTTAATCTTGATATTGGCAGCCAATGCAGGAAGTACACACAACAGGCAAAAAAAGGCTACCACTGAAAATCGGATAAGAAATAGTTTTTTCATCTAACTTTGCTCTACGTTTTAATTACGTCGGCAAAGATAGAGGGTGAGCATTACAACTATAAGACGAAATAAATACAATCTATTGAAAGAGTCGTTGCAAGATGATGACAAGATGTTACAAACGTATTATCAATCACTTACGCTATTAGTTTAACTTGTTTATAAGCAAATTTAAGACCGGAACTTCACTCTTTTATCTCTCATTATGCATAAAATTAATCGGCTGACAGTTGTGAGAAGGTGAGAATTTTGGCTGATAGTGTATTTCCACCCGCTTGTCGTCAAAGATATGTTTCATCGCTTTTCAATGCATTACGCAAAGAAACACCGATAGCTCCTTTCCCACTAAGTATATATCCAACGTTGGACTTTCTTAAAAAAAGAACAGGCATAATTGACTTGAAACTAAATATCATTATCTTTGTGAATGTTTCACGCTAAAAACAGATATGCGTCATGGAAGAGAATTTCAGAAGATATCCGATAGGAATACAGAACTTTGAAGATTTACGCAATAATGATTGTGTCTATGTTGATAAAACGGAATTGATTTATCGTTTGACTCATACAAATAAAGTCTATTTTCTAAGTCGTCCCCGACGCTTTGGAAAAAGTTTGCTGGTTTCTACACTAGAGGCTTATTTCCTGGGAAAAAAAGAACTGTTTCAGGACTTGGCTATGGAGACTCTGGAAAAGGATTGGACGGTTTATCCGGTATTACACTTTGATTTTAGTGTGAGTAAATATATAACCGCTGATATGCTGTCAGCCGTTATTAACCGCCAATTGCTTTTATGGGAGAAAATTTATCAACGGGAAGAAGGAGAAACGACTTTCAGTTTACGTTTTGAAGGAATTATTCGTCGTGCTTACAAACAGACGGGTAAACAGGTGGTGGTATTAATAGATGAGTATGACTCACCAATGCTGGACAGCAATCATAATGATGAAGTTCAAAAGGAAATACGTAATATCATGCGGGATTTCTTTAGTCCACTGAAAGCCCAGGGACAGTATCTTCGCTTCTTATTATTGACAGGTATCAGCAAATTCAGCCAAATGAGTATCTTCAGTGAATTGAATAACTTGCAGAATATCAGCATGAGGGATGATTACAGTGCTATCTGTGGTATCACCGAACAAGAGTTGCGCACGCAATTGCAAATTGATATTGAACAAATGGCCCAAGCCAACAAGGAAACATACGAGGAAGCCTGTGTACATTTGAAACAACAATATGACGGTTATCATTTCAGTAAGAATTGTGTAGACATTTATAACCCATTTAGTTTATTCAATGCATTTGCGCAAAAGAGTTATGAGAATTTTTGGTTTTCGACCGGTACTCCCACTTTCCTGATAGATATTCTGCAAGAAAGCGATTTTGATATCCGGGAACTGGATAACACGACCGCCACCGCCGAACAGTTTGATGCGCCCAGCAATAGAATCACCGATCCTCTTCCGGTGCTCTACCAAAGCGGTTATCTCACAATTAAGGGATATGATCCGGATTTCCAACTGTATACACTGGCTTATCCCAACAAGGAAGTAAGAAAAGGATTTATCGAATCGCTGATGCCCGCTTATGTGCATCTGCCTGCACGAGAGAATACATTTTATGTAGTGTCCTTTATTAAAGACTTGCGTATTGGTCATTTAGAGGAGTGTCTGGAAAGACTGAAATCTTTCTTTGCATCTATCCCTAATAAACTGAACAACAAGGAAGAGAAACATTACCAAACTATCTTTTATCTGTTTTTCCGGCTGATGGGACAGTATATAGATGTGGAAGTGGATACAGCCATCGGAAGAGCAGACGCGGTTGTGAAACTTCAAGATGCCATCTATGTTTTTGAATTTAAAATAGATGGTACACCCGAAGAAGCATTAGCGCAGATTAACAGCAAAGGGTATGCTATTCCGTATCAGGCGGATCACAGGAAAATAGTTAAAGTAGGTGTAAACTTTGACAGTGCCACACGAACGATTGGTGAGTGGAAGATAGAACTCGGGAGTTAATCACCAAGTTCATAAATGAGAATGCGCTAAATCAGTTTCTTTTTCTTCCGGTAGTTCTCGCGAAACTCTTTAGGCGAACAACTCTTTTTCTTCTTGAAGATCCGGTTGAAATTGGAAAGGTTATTAAAACCGCACTCATAACAAATCTCGGCGATAGACATTGTAGAATCTACCAACAACCGGGAAGCAAAGCCCAGCCGAATATCAATGATATAATCGGAAAGATTCTTGCCTGTACGCAGCTTGAAGAAGCGGCTGAATGACACATCCGTCATCCCCACCATATCGGCCAACTGCCCCAGACGTATTTCTTCCTGATAATGTGTATTGATGTACTCCTGCACTTTCTGCACACGCCGACTGTCCGAATGAATATCTATCTTGGCAAAAGACGAACTGGACAAGGTACGTGCCTCTTCCTCAAAGAGAGAAAGTTCATACAAGATCGTCATAAATTTAATGACCGCATAAAATCCTTGCTTCTCTGAAGCAAGCGTATCCAGCAACGGATATATTTTGAGTATGGCGGACATCGGGAAACAAAGCCCTTTTTGTGCTTTATCCAGCATCCGGCGGATAGAGTCGAACTGATTCTTATTGATAAAGCTCTTGAAGAAAAGATCGGAAGAAAACTGAATCGTAATCTCCCGTATCTCTTTCGAACGGCACTCGTTCTGTTCCCAGACGTGCTCCAAGTCTTTTCCTGTTATCAACACCAAATCATAATCACCTATCACTTCGGAAGAGTCTCCTACAATCCGCCTTACTCCGGCAGCCTTTTCGGTGAAGTTCAATTCAAACTCGGAGTGGTTGTGTATAGGATAAGTGAATTCCGTTTTATAACGTTCCGCAATGTAAAAGCAATCCTTATCTGACAAAGGAGTGATTTCACGGATAATCTGGTTGGATAACGGTGTAGTCATAGTAATAGCAATTTATAAGCGTTTTATCGTTTGATTAGTTTTCTATCTTTACCCCTATCCGATGCAGGTCTGCCCCCGACGGGTTTTGGAAGACACGCAAGTCGAATTCGGGAATAATGGCAAGCACATGATCGAAAACATCTGCCTGTATGCCTTCGTAGGCAACCCATACTTTATTGGCAGAAAAGAAATAAAGTTCCAATGGGATACCGGTTTCAGTAGGCTGAAGCTGACGTACCATACAGGTCAGGTCTTGATTGACGGTAGGCAGATTCTTCAGATAGTTAGTCAGATAGGCACGGAAAACTCCCAAATTTGTTTGCCGGCGTCCATTCACTAACACAGAGTTGTCGATATGATGTTCCTTATTATATTCTTCCACTACCTTTTCCGTTTCATCCACATAGTCTTTCAACAGTTGTATCTTCCGGTATTTTGCCAACATCTCCGGCGTACAGAAATGCACACTGGTCATATCTATATTGATAGAGCGTTTCACACGACGTCCGCCGGATTCCTGCATTCCCTGCCAGTTTTGGAAAGAATCACTAATCAACAGGTAAGGAGGAATGGTGGTGATAGTATTGTCGAAGTTACGTACTTTTACGGTATTCAATGTTACTTCTATCACCGTACCGTCCGCACCATATTTCGGCATCGTGATCCAATCACCCACCTTCAGCATATTATTGGCGGAAAGCTGGATGCCGGAGACAAATCCCATGATACTATCTTTGAAAACCAACATCAGAACCGCAGCAGAAGCTCCTAATCCGGTCAGCAACACCACCGGACTTTGCTTTATCAAAATACTGATAATGATGATAGCTCCTATAAAGAAGAGAATGACTTGCGCTGTCTGCAAAAGCCCTTTCAAAGGTTTGTCTTTATATTGCTCACGCGCGCTATATACCAGATACACAGCCGTGAACAAAGCACTGACGAAGCGAAGAAAGACTGCAAGGATATAAATCATGCAAAGTCTTCGAAGAAAATCAAGCAAAGCAGAGTCTGCATGTTCGGGAAAAGCAATAGGAATAGATATATAAATCAATATAGGCGCCACCATCCTGCTGATGTTCACCATTACTTTATCATTAAATACAATATCATCCCAAGTAGCTTTTGTCTGTCTCACCAATTTAGCCACGGTACGCAGAATAATCTTGCGGCAAATCAGATTGGCCAGTAATGCTATTCCAATAATAAACAATAAGATGATAAAGTTATCAATCTTATCAGCCATAGCTTCATCCACTCCCATCGAGAGCAAAGCATGATTCACTTCTTGCATCACCACATTACCTGCTTCTTCCGGTTGCCCGTTTGCCAATGCCACACTCACTGTATCAACCACTTCTTTTACTTCTTTCATAAGCAATCGTCTCTCTCTTTTTTAGTTTTTCTTTTATTTATGATCTCTGTTTCTTTTCTTCTTTATTCTTTCCTTCTTCCAAATATTCACTGATATCCTGCCGTAGCCAATCATAATGGAAGAGTCTTTTGTAGGCTACATTCTTCTTGAGCATGATTTCTACGTTCACCTGGCTGTTCTGATAACAAGTCAGTTCGTTTCTGAACTGTTCATTGTGTTCGGCCAGCCGCTTGATTTCCTGTTCCCGTTCACGACGCAGCACGGTGCAGACCGGAATCAGTAGTTTCATTACCACATTATCCATCACATGGTGTCCCTGCATATACAAGTAAGTAGTTTCCGGCACCAAGCCCAGCTCTTTAAATTCAGTCCGCAATCCATTCACCTGATTGATGTTATGGGGAAATTTCCTTTTCAACTCTGCCAACTTCTGATTAACCCGTTGTTGAAGGGATTCCAAGCTCTTTTCCGGATGCCGGAGATTAATCTCGCGCAAAGAAGTATAAGTATGGAAATCGTACATAGGGAAAGTATAAGTATCCCGTTGGCGATAGAACCATACGTTCCAGAGGAAAAGCGGATATACTATTTCGGAGTACTTCTTCAGGTAGAAGTTGAAATCTAAAATGGAACGGTCATTCAACGTAGCCTGCACACATACTTCGTGAAGGCTTTCGGCAAAACAATGATAGTTTTCAATAGCATAGGTATAAGTCTGAAAAATATACCTGCTCCGGTTGATTTTACGGGAGGTATTGGTAGCTCCCTGCAACAGGAAATCATAGTCACTGTCCACACAGGCAATCAGACTTCTCCCCAATTCGGCTGTATTCAGCGTGTTCATGAGTACCATCTTTTTTCCTTTTGCCAGGGAGGTGGCCGAAGGAAGCATCACTTGGAAATAGTGTTCGTCGTCTTCAAACTCTTCAAGCAATGTGCGCCAGAAAGCGATGTCGTCATAGCTTTCTACGTAAGCGATGATACGTCGGCGGGCTTTCTTCGGATAAAGCTTATGGGCGGCATTGAAATAAGAAGAAGTCAGATTATCTCGTAGTGAAGTTGCCATTTGTTCTATTACAGGTTACGAATTACAAATTACAGTTGGAAGAATCCTTGTCGAGCTTGTGCCCTACGGTGGTAGATATATCGCTTACTTCTGTCACGGCATCCAGCCAGCCTTCCATAATGACGGCAGGCGAATGGGTAGTCAGGATAATCTGCACATTCGGATTCAGTTCACGTATCATAGCAATCAGTTTCTGCTGCCATTCTATATGAAGGGAGGCTTCCGGTTCATCCATAAACAATACACAATGGCTGTTGTCCTGCACGAGTACGGTCAGTAGGATAACCAGCATTTGCTTTTCACCGGACGACAGTTTATAAGGGAATAATAGTTCGCCATCCTGATAGAAAGCGATATCGTTCCGTTTCCTGTCTATCTTTTTGCGTGTATAGCTAAATAGTTCGTCAATCATATCCTGAAAACGACGTTTGGCTACAGATAATGTAGCTGCTTTACGACGCTCTTCTTCATCAATACTGGAAAGCATTTCAATCATCTTATTACCAATGTTGACCTGATAATCGAGGTAACGGCGTTGCAAGAGATAAAGCTGCCAGTCCAGTTCAGACTTTACATTCTTGTCGGCCATGCGGGCTGTGAAGTCACCCATAATCAGGGGACGGTCGTAGCTCCGGATGACGTCATAAGGAATATAGGTTGCCTGGGGATTGTCGAAAAAGAGACGCACACCGTTCTTCTCGTCACTTTTCATTTCACCGGAAAGTTCTTCGAGGTATCCCACCGAACGGTTCAGAATGGTAGTCTTCCCCACTCCGTTGATGCCGGAGAGGATGTTCACATCGGGACGCAAATCCCATCCTATATTAAAGCGTTCCCATAGTCCGTGTATCTCGATACGACGGATATAATTGGCTTGTTGTTCCATAATATTCAAGTTTAATCAAGGCAAATATAAACAAATCATACGATAAAAGACTACCTTTGCAACCGTTTTCTCTATTTGATTGTTAATGATATCAGAGATATGGTAAAATAAATAGTATCAACATGGACAAAAGTAAGAACCTGTATGGTCATTTGTTTGCGCTTACAGCAAACGTTATGTGGGGATTAATGTCTCCCATCGGTAAGTCGGCTCTTCAAGAGTTTTCCCCGATTTCTGTTACTACATTCCGCATGGTAGGGGCAGCAGCCGCTTTCTGGATCCTTTCTATATTTTGCAAACAGGAACATGTGAACCATCAGGATATGCTGAAAATCTTCTTTGCTTCACTGTTTGCGCTAGTATTCAATCAAGGAGTGTTCATCTTCGGGCTTTCTATGACTTCTCCTATTGATGCTTCTATCGTAACTACCACTCTACCGATTGTAACAATGGTTGTAGCAGCTATCTATTTAAAAGAACCGGTGACAAATAAAAAAGTACTGGGAATTTTTATAGGTGCTATGGGAGCGCTCATTCTCATTATGAGCAGCCAGGCAGGAAACAACGGAAATGGAAGCCTGATTGGTGACTTGCTTTGTCTCGTTGCGCAAATCAGTTTTTCCATATACCTGACTGTATTCAAGGGATTGTCTCAACGATATTCGGCAGTAACGATTAATAAATGGATGTTCATATATGCTTCAATGTGTTACATTCCGTTCTCCTATTATGATATTTCTACGATTCAATGGACTTCTATTTCCACTGTCGCCATTCTACAGGTACTTTATGTCGTATTAGGAGGTAGTTTCCTCGCGTATCTCTGCATTATGACTGCACAGAGGCTGCTCCGTCCTACGGTAGTCAGTATGTACAATTATATGCAACCCATCGTGGCTACGATTGCGGCAATCGCGATGGGCATCGGAAGTTTCGGCTGGGAGAAAGGGATTGCTATCGCACTTGTATTCCTGGGAGTATATATTGTGACTCAAAGTAAATCGAGAGCTGACTTCGAAAAGATAGGAAAAGAAGTATAAGCCACAACTAACAAAGTAAGCATAACAAGGTGGTAGAAGCAGCTAACACTGCACCAATAAGAGTTTCATAAGGTATTAACTTTAGTCGTTCTTTAAAAGTTAGTTCACAAACGCCGCCAGTGGCATGGAAAAAAGAGCCATGGGGCAAATGATCCAGTACAGTTGCTCCGGAATTTATCATTGCAGCTCCCCATACAGCGGAAATCCCTACTGCTAATATGGTTTCTGCAAAAGAGGCGGATGCAAGAGTACTTCCTGCGGTAGTAGAAGCGGTGGCGGCTGACATCAGCGCCCCTGATACAGGAGCAATCATAACTTCATCAAAGTGTGCTTGCGCCAACAGGTTTAATATCCAGTCTTTTAACGTAGAGTTCTTTATTATTCCGGCAATAGTACCAGTAGCAACCAATAAAATAGCAACAGAAGACATCTTTTGCAGTCCATACTCCATACAAGGCAAAAGATTCTTCCACTGCCTCATACAAAGTAATCCACAAAGACCACCTATGGGCAGCGCAATCAATGGGTCAATAGCAATATCTGCAACAGGACGTAAAGCTAAAAGTATAATCGTTACTATAGGAGCTACCAGACTACTGGCAAGTGACGGAAGTTGCCTATCATCTTGCACTTCCTCCTTTGTCTCACGCATCACCATCAATCGCTTAGGAATAAAGCGCACGATCACAAATACCGTAAACAGTAATCCTAAAAAAGCAGGTAAAAGATTAGCTAACATAACTGATGAAAGATCTGCTCCAAAATTATCAGCTGCAATAATCGTATTGGGATTGGGAGAAATGATATTTCCACATTTTCCTCCTCCTATCATAGCTACTAACAATACAGAAGGAGACAATCCTAATCGTTTACCTATGGAAAGAGCTACAGGAGCAACCGTTATAACAGCGACATCTATAAATACACCGACTGCACAAAGTAACATGGTAGCTAAAGCCAAAGCTCCAAATACTCGTTTCTCGCCTAATGAAGAGATGATAGCATTGGATAAAGTAGCAGCCGCTCCCGTTTTAATAAGAACGCCAGACAACACTCCTGCGGTAAGAATACGAATAATGGCCGGAGTCACGTCTTTTACTCCCTCCGTCATCATTTTTACAGTTTCCACCAGAGGCAATCCACCTAATAAACCACCGACAATAGCTCCGGCTATTAAACTATAAGCTGGAGCTATTTTTTTGATAATCAAAAATACGGATAACATTAATCCGATTAGAGCACCTATTGTTGTCATGAGAAACTCTTGATTTTATTTCTGATTCAGACTGAATTGCTTTATAATACGTATCAATTGGGTTACAGTACGCTCTACATTATCCAACGTAAACTTCTGCTGCATAGCTTTATCCAAAGATACAGGGGCAGGCTGAATAGATAATACAGCAGTAAATCCCATTTTATTCAGTTGTTCAGTAGCTTCGACCCCACCACCCAAAGCAATGACAGGGACATTTTCTTTCCGAGCTTCCTTCAAAATTCCGCCTAACGCTTTACCCATGCCCGTTTGTGCATCCAATTTCCCTTCACCTGTGAAAATAAGATCCGCGCCTTGCAATGCTTCACGAAAATGAAGAATATCCAATATGACATCAATGCCCGACTTTAGCTCTGCCTGTATAAAAGGAAGCAATCCTCCGCCGATACCACCTGCCGCTCCCGCACCTGGAATAAAAGCAATATCCATCTGTTTTTGTCTCTTAATAACCTCGGCATAATGCCGAAGCCCCTCATCCAAACTTATAACATGGTCCGGAGTAGCTCCTTTTTGGGGTGCAAATACATAGGCTGCTCCCTGCAAACCATAGAACGGATTATGAACATCACAGGCCATTGTAAAAGTGGCTTCTTTCAAAGCCGGATGAACAAAGGTTTCATCTATAAACTCAATCGCAGCCAAGTTACTCCCTTTCGGTTCTAATCGTTCTCCCGATTTTTCAAAGAAACGAATACCTAAAGCACTTAATATACCCATGCCAGCATCATTGGTTGCACTGCCGCCAAGTCCTACAATAAATTGACGACACCCGCGGTTCAATGCATCCAAGATCACTTCGCCAGTCCCATAAGAAGTCGTATTCATCGGATTGCGTAAAGGAAATGCGACTAAAGGCAATCCGCTTGCTGATGCCATTTCTAAAATTGCAGTAGCTCCATCTTTTGTTATTCCATAAGAAACTTCCACCGGATTCATTAACGGGTCATGCACCTCACAGAAGATCTTATTCACTTCCAGAGCAGTACAAATGGCCTCGGTAGTTCCTTCACCACCATCAGCTACCGGAAATTCTAATACCTCACAATAAGGCAGTTCTTTCCGGATAGCCTGCCGGGCGTACCGGGCAATATCCAGTGAACCTGCTGATCCTTTGAATGAATCAAATGCTAAAATAATTTTCTTCATACAACCTATATTTACATAACAAATTTATTTAGCAGACCACTTATCCAGCCCCAACTCTAATAACCGGCATTACGCCTTCTAAAGAAGCTCCTTTCGTATTTAATGTTCTTTTGTAAATCCAACCATTATTACAAAGCACATAAAGCACATTCATAGCTTCTCCTCCCCATGCAACAGATACAGGTTTCACATTTCCCGGCATGGATAGAATAGCTTCACTTCTTCCATTATAATCACAGATCTGAATACCATACGCCGTTGCCAGATACGTTCTTCCAAAATTATCACAGATTGCGGATGTCGTTTCTGCCCCATCAGATTGATCCGGCACATGAATATAATAGAATTCCTGCCCATATAGTAAATCCTTATGTTCCTTATTCACCTTATAGCTGAATCCACGCCGCGTGTCATATCCAAAAGCATATAACCAGTTATTGTTGCCACTTAACGCCAATGAATACACACTTTTTAATCCATCTGCCTTTCTTGATAACTCATATTCATTCGACAAATACCAGATTGAAGTAAACAGATCTCCCTGATTCTCTTTTCCAACTATATAGTAACCGCCATCTCTCAAAGCGACAGCGTTGCATGGACATATTTCAGTCTTTATGTTTTTCCGGATATGCCCGTTTTTATCTGCAATGACTAAACCTTTCCGAGATTCATATGCCAACATTTCATTATCTATTCCTATAGCCAGCACCTTTTTATCAATAATCACAGTTTCTCTTTTATCATCAAGCAACTTTGCTCCTTTCTCCGAAGCAACAAGGATTTCTCCTTTATTATTAGAAAGTAAAATAGAGTTATCTTCGATGCCGGACACGACCTGTTCGAAGTTTTTGCCATCCAATAAAACTTGCCTCAACATAGAATTATGTGTTTCCTTTTTGGGTGATGGAGAATTACCCGGATATCCTTTCCAAAGAAAGCGCATTGCATCCGGAAATAATTGAGTTACATTATCATCACAATGATCTGCATTCTCCGTAAATTGATAGGTAAAGTCATAACCTGCAAAATCCATGGCACGCACCATAGCCTGATTAGCACTCCACCAATCACCAAATGAAGTCCACATATCATGTGAACCACTTTGAAAATAAAACCGAATAGGTTTAGGCTCAAATTTATGAACCAATGTAGAATTCGTAAAAGAACCTCTTAATCCGGTCAGCGAACCGCAAGAGCTATAAACACGAGTGAACTCTTCGGTATTCCAGGCAACATTAAAAGCACAGGCAGCACCAGAACTACAACCTGTAATCATCCGGTCATTTTTATTTTTCGATAGTATTATACTTTTCCCTTCGGAAGTCTTCAATGATTCGACAAAAGGCAAAAGTTCCTCTAAAACAAACTGTCCAAAACGTGGAGAAGGAGTATCATATTCGTATGTCCTGTTTGCCCGTGGACTATCCGGGTCAAAATCACCTATGACTTGTCCCGGAGAAGCAGCCACCAATATCATCATTGGGATTTCTTTACTGGATATTAGATTGGACACTACAGTATCCGCTCTATAACTCATTCCATCTTGAAACACACAGACACATGCAGGAGTCTTTCCATCATATTGTGCAGGTACATAGATGTCTACTTCACGTATCGTACCGGGAAATACAACGGACTTATCAAAACGAGCATAAATATGCTCGCCATACTCTACGCCGACTTTTTTCTTACTGTCGGCCGTTAATACATATTTATTCTGTGCCTGACAAAGACAACAGACTAAAAGCAAAAAAAGCATTAATAATTTTTGTATCATAACCCTCTATTTTTTATCGATTAATGACTTTACTCTCTATACACCCAAACAAAATTATGTAAAAAATACCATTATAGCCAACTTGACAAGATATTATTGCACCTTACAATCCAACTTCAACTCACGAATGCCCGGAGCTCAACAATATTCATGTTCACCTAAAATATAATCAGAATAACTTGATTAATTTCTGATATACACCTTAGCCTTATAAATTCCCGGAGTAGCTATCTTCTTACGACTTGCATAAGAATACGTAAAATTTTGCTCTCCCTCTGCTTCCAAAAAGCCTTTAGATGCATTCACTTCTGAAGAGTCATAAAGACGTCCTACGGCGATCAAAGCATAATTATGCCATGTCTCATCACCATTCAATAAACGGGCAGAGCTCCATTCCCCAGCTTCATAACCTCCCTCCCATATCTGTTCAAAATAGCCTATCTTATTGGGATCATTTGCCGAAATAAATACTTTAAAGTTCATCCCTGCAACCAGAAACTCATCTATATCCGTTTGTATAATCAGGCCGTAAGCCGGTTCATTATTCTTTTCATACACCACTTTTAGCGTATAATCCTTAAATGGGAACACTTGTTCCATTTCATCACCATACTTCAATATACCACGCATTTTTCCCGTACCTTGATATCGGATAATTAAAGATTGCAATTCTTGCAACACTTCATACGATTTGATTAGAAGAAAATGTTCACCCTCGTCCTCTATTGCAAATGGAGCAAAACCAATCGCATCATGTTCGGCAAAGGCATAAAAAGCTCTTCCCGGCTCCATAGTAGATTCCGGGATAAGTAAAGGATTATCCGGACGATGATATTCAGCTACTATTCGCTTAAAGTCAGGTAAATAAATATCAGGAGTCAAAATATCAAGGTGACCGGCAGCAGCTTTATAAATGTCAATAACACGCGAAACCGGTCCACCCGTAGGATATCCTCCCGGCAACTGTTCCGGATATTGCACCAGCCATGCATTGACAAACATGGGTAACGGATATTGCTCCTTTCCCACCCTAGCCACCTCATCGATATAGTCAGCGTACTGCCACGCCATAAAGAATTCTTTAGTAAAAGGCGTATCTCCAAACACCTCTTTCCATGTTCCAGCTTTCACCGAGCCCTTGCTTTCCCATATCTCTTTCACATGTTGATTCAACATATCCTTATTATCCTCCAAATAAGTCATCAGCTTTTCTGGAACCTCTTTTTCAAACCCTACTAAAGCTTGTGGACAGTAATCTATCTCCTGAAATACTCCAACCTCGTTCTCCGGTTGGATAAGAATTACCGTACGTTCCTTATCAACCTCCGACAGATATTTCATCAATGCCCCAAACGCTTTTGCATCCGCTTTCCGGGCTTCCCTACAGAAAGGAGAAATCGTTTCAATATTCTTCCCATCCTTATTCTTCACCCGAAAGAAACGTTCCGTATCTTTCTTAACCCAACCCGGCACATAACTCGATTCTCCATTCTTCCAACTGCCAAACCAAAGCAGACAAAGTCTCAAATCATTCTCACGAGCCTTTTGTAACATGACATCAACCAAATGATAATCAAAAATTCCCTCTTCAGGTTCTAACAACTCCCAAGTCACAGCTGCCAACACAGTATTCAGATTCATCGATTTGAGACGTGCCCAAACAGGTTCCATATACTCAACCGTAGAAGACGTGGAATTATGAAGTTCTCCGGCAATCATCAGAAAAGGTTCATCGTTGACCATCAACTGGACTGCTCCTCCATTTTTCTGCAAAAAAGGAATTGTTTCTTCTTTAACCCCTCCCTTATTATCGCATTGTACCATAACGGGGCACTTGCAAAAACCTGTGTTTAGCCAAATATCTTTGAGAGTCTGAATAAGAAGAACTTTACATCTATAACCCCATGTAGTTGTGCTCGAAACTGCTTGATCTTTGAATTAAGAGATTCAGCAGACGCATTGGTAGACCGATTGATGAAGTAGTTGAGAATCTCTCCCTGCCGTTCATAGATGGTTGCTGCAACAGTGTTGAAGTTTTCGTCTCCGAACTCTCCGACTTTTGCATACCATTGGGCGAGGCTTTTCTTCCCGCTTTCCCTTGTGGCGTTTTTGTTATTGAAAATCATGCGCAAAGAGTGCGAGATTGAATATGCGGTCTTCATATCAGGATAGAGTTCAAACAGCAGCCTTGCACGGATTTTCTGAGTCGCTGTCCATTTATCTGCCGATGTCATCAGCAAATAGCGTGAGCGCGTCAGGAGTTCACAGACGGTATCTCCGTTTGACAGCCTCACAGGCTCGTACTTCTCATTCTTGCGGTTAGGCTTCCGTCCTTGTTTTCCTTTCCGTTTGCCTCCATTCTTCTCAAGACGTCTCTTTCGTGCCTCGGCATTCTTCTTGTTACGGAGCTTGTGCTGCTCGCGCGCTTCCACTTCGGTACGTTGGGCCTCGCGCCTGT
The DNA here is from genome assembly GCF_002632415.2 of Bacteroides celer. Taxonomy (NCBI): domain Bacteria; kingdom Pseudomonadati; phylum Bacteroidota; class Bacteroidia; order Bacteroidales; family Bacteroidaceae; genus Bacteroides; species Bacteroides celer. The sequence goes on from NZ_CP178209.1 coordinate 4,782,928, forward strand.
GCCTGATACGCACTTGCTGCATGGCATCGTAGCAGTCCTTCTGGACATGGAAGCGGTCGATGGTTATCGTGGCATACGGGAAGCACTGCTTTACTATGGAATGCATGCTCTCGGAGAAGTCCATCGTTACCTCCAGCACCTTAGCCCTCTCGTACCAAAGGATGCGCATCAACGCCTTTACGACATCCTCGACCTTTGTCCCCTTGATAATGGCCACGATAGCTCCCTTGCCGCCATGGGCAGCCTTGTTGGAGATTATTGTATAAAGTTCACCGTCAGAGAGCGCTGTCTCGTCAATGCTCAGTTGTGGCCCTATGTTCTTATAGAAGACAAGCCAGTCCTCCGCATGTGACAATTCTTTCCACGTGCGGTAACCGCTGAGGAAATCCTTGTAGGCACGTTCGAACTCGTCAGCCTTGATGTGATACGGTTTCTGGAGTGATCTGGCTGTAATCGGGGATGTATCCAAGGAATTCTTTTAAAAAAGCGGCAAACTCCTTAGTGTGCCGTGTTCCTTTTGCTGTCAACTCCCAATCTCTGCTATACGTCCTGCCCAAACCGTCCTTCCAACGGCGACGGCATACGTGCAGAACGGTACGGTGCTCGTTGAGAGGAAAGTGGTTGATGCATGATTCCGGGTAGAAACCGTTGGGAGACAGCTCTGTGTGACCATCCGGCTGAAGGTTCTTCTCGTGAAGATACAGATGGAGAATCTTCTCCACGCCACGTTCTTCTTCCTTAACATCGGTAAGGTCAAAATATTCGTTGAACTCCGAAGGGAGTATGTAGCTTAATAGCTTTACTAATGGATTCTCTGACATTGCTATATGATTGCAAAACAAAGGTACTACAAAGATTTTTTATAGCAAAAAATAACAAACGAAAACACAGGTTTTTACACGTGCCCCAAATAAATCAATCACATATCTATCACTATTACTATCCATATTGGTTATAATCCCCTGTCTTCCTGTAGTTATCTGTTGATCCAAACGGAAATCCCAACGCGGAGAATCTGTGTCGACTATATTTTCTTTGTAGTTATAAAGATCTCTAAAATAGCTTGCATTGATAACCAAACCTTTCATAGGAGTCAACACCGCAAATACTTTACCAGTGAAACGGCGCTTATTTTTTTCACCTTGTAGAGCTTCCAATATCCACAACGGATTATTTTTATCTCCCGTTCCTGTCTGCCCTGTACCATACCTTCCGTCCGGATGGCGAGGAACCATACCCGGTGTTGTAGAATAGAACCATTCCAAAGCTCCATTTATATTACCAGCATCATTCACACCTAGCATGCCTGATACGTTTACACCTACCTTCAACCAATCATTTACTATAAAATCTGTATTGGTTCTCAAATTTACGACTTTATAAGAAGTATTATTCATCAAACCATCATTGTTCTGAAAATTGACAGAGGTATATGAAGAAACCTTGTTATTTCCACCTCTCAAAGATATTTGATGGGTTTGCACCATATTGGTATTCAACAGTACATCCCACCAATCCGTATTCGGATATTTTATTGGATCAACCTTTGACTGTTCTCTCCATAAATTTATAAAATCATCTCTGTACAATTCTCCTCTCTGCGAGTTCCTTGCCACCTGATTACATAAATCCATATAATCAGCAGTATTGCTTACCAATTCAGGAAGTTTTGTCGCCCCATTCCAGCCTACACTCCCACTATATTCAAGTTCTATCTTCCCGTTTGTATTCTCACCTGTTTTAGTTGTTATAAGAATAACACCGTTAGAAGCTCTGGAACCGTAAATAGCAGCAGATGCGGCATCTTTCAAAACAGTTACAGAAGCAATATCATTGGCACTAATTTGTCCGATTTCGCCAGGTTGTCCATCAATTAAAATCAACGGGTCCTGACCGGCATTTAGGGAGCCGACCCCTCTTAGACGTAAAGTAGCTCCATCCGCTCCGGGAATACCTGAACCTTGTCTCACATTCAAACCGGGCATCGTACCAGATAAGGCACTAGAAACATTAGTGATAGTTCGGGAACTTGTCAAATCATTATCAAAGTTTACATTAGCTACGGAACCTGTCAGGTTTACTTTTTTCTGTACACCATAACCAACTACCACCACTTCATCCAACATCGCCATATTTTCGATCAAAGTGATTGTCAGAGGTTTATTTCCGTCAGTCTTGATTTCCTGCTTTTTATAACCGATATAAGAAACGTCCAACCACACCTCTTTTCCGGCTTCGACATACAATACAAAGTTCCCATCAACATCGCTGACTGTTCCCACACTGACACCTCTAACAGCAATCGTTGCGCCAATAATGGGTTCTCCATTAACATCTACCACCTTTCCGGTTATTTTCTTCTGATTTTCCGTTTTAAGCAATTGCTTGTTAGATAAAATAATGCTTTTATCCAGTACTGAGTAGGCTACATCCGTATTTTTGAAAAGTTCGTCTAGTATTTTAAAGACATTCTGCTTATTAGCCGTTATAGACACACGTCTGTGGACATCCACTTGTTTACTGTTATAGAAAAATACAAATTCAGTTTGTGCCTCTATTTTATTCAAGACACTTTCAACAGTTTGATTCTCCACATTCAATTCCAAAATTGTGTTTTGAGCATAGGTATTCGCTGCGCTGATACATCCCACGGAGATGCACAACATAATAATTAATAATCTCATAGGCAGTGGAATTTTATTTAAGGTTACGCATAGTAACTTTCCTATCCAAAAAAATTGGATACTACAATGTTTTTGCATGTTAGCGTCCAATTTTGACGTGTACCCCAAGGAAAGCCGCCACAAGGCGGTTCCCTCATAAATAACGTCAAAAAAGATACTGATTTTTAATATTTGTTATTACTCCAGTCCGATTGTCAAGGGTAACAAATGTTCATAATCCCTACGTCCTTTAACAATTTCGCTGAAAAATCTCTTGAAATAATCAAGCACAGACACACCCTGCATCTTACAGGTTGAGATGATGGTATGATATACCGCTGAAACGTGTGCCATCCTGTCACTTCCGAAGAATAACGAGTTCTTTCGCTCACCGGCCAAGGGACGGATAAAACGTTCGGCAATGGAATTGTCGATGGAATAAGAGCCGTCATTCAAGTAGGCGAACAGCTGAGTCCAAAAAGTATTCATATAATTTATTGCCTTCTCCATCAACTCTCCGCGGGGCGGATGACCGTCACTGAGCAAGACGTCAAGCTTACTGCGTAACTTTATGATTACTTCTTTGGTCTTTAAGTTATTCCGGCAAAGCTTTATCTGCTCGGGGGACAACTGCCCTTCTTCATACTCGCGTTCCAGCTTGTAAAGCTCACCGATCAATTCCAATATGAATGCCGCATCCTTATCATTACCCTGATCCAACGCATACTTGAACTTCGCACGGGCATGGGCCATGCAACAAAGATGTTCTATATCGACCATATGATCATCCAAATACAGATAGACATTGTAGCCATCTGACTGAAGAGCTTTCACCTGGCTGTCACCCAAGATATGCTTCAAGGCATCACGTCCTCTGGAACCATCCTCGTAGCAATAGATAACCACTTTTGACAGTTTGTTGACCAGACACCAGATGTATTTCTTCTTATAGCAGCCTTTACGCTTTACCCGGCACCAGGTCTCATCACAGTTCACGATGGAATCCTTTTCCAAACAAGTATTCTTAAGATAAGCAATCAAACCGCAGAAATGGGTAGAGCCTTTCTCCAACCAATTGGTCAGACTCATACGGCTCAAACGCATTGATTCACCTGATAATCTGTACATTTCACGATAAAGAGGGGTATCCAGAACATATTTGTTGAAAGCAAGATAAGCCAGAAAAGAACCGGAAGCGTGCGTTCCAGGAACCACGTCAATGATTTCAGGCTGCCCACTGAAAGGGAAATAGCCTTCATGAATTTTCCCGTCCGAAGTCTTATAGCGGATAACCTCGTAATCATGCTCGACAAGCTTGCTTACCTGTTCATAGGCATATTTACGGAAACGTTTGATGATTTTTGAACCTGCCGGCAGTTGGCGGATATCACTATTATGACAAACCGTATTGTCAGCGCTCATAGTGCGATAAGAAAGTCCTTGACGATAAAGACGGGCTTCTTTTGATTTTGATTCAAAATCCTCTTCCTGCGCATGAGCCTCACCAGATTGTGGCAAGCAGGAGCCGAGGGATTGGGGAGTGCCGTCGAAATCATCCTTGTCACGTGTATGGTCCTCTTCGACCTCACGCTTCTTTTTATGGATTCCTTTTTGGCTCTTACCATCATAAAGATTCTTATTACGGACTTTAAGCCGCTCTTCCAAAGCTGATATTTTAGACAACAGATTGATGTTCATCTGTTTATAATCGTCCAGCTGTTTTTCAGCTGCAATGGCCGATCTCTGCAAAGACAACAGTTCATCAACCTTGGACAACAGTTCATCTATGCGAGCCTCGTCCCGTTGGATCCGTTCAGCGTCACGCTCACGGGCAGCCATCAGCGCTATTATCATTTTTGATTTTTCGTCAGGGGTCATATCTGAATATGGGTCTTCAAAAGGTGCAGGAGTCTCCTCCCGTTCCTTCAATTTCCTTGCGGAAGAAAGCTGTTTCATTCTTTCCAAATCATTCATATTCAGCATCTTTGTTGCTTCAAAGATACAAAAAAACAATGAAATAAAAGAATTTTTTACTACTTTTTAATTGATAATTATTTGATTATTAAACGTTTAACAACAGGGGATTCCAACAAGAGGATGACATCCTGCCAATTGATTGAATAAATACTTTCAGCACCATTACAGGTTACATGCATAAACTGGTAGCCGGGTCTGAAACGTTTCTCAAACATACTGTAAGACCGTCGGTCATAGCTGAACAAACGAACCAGACGTAAATCTTTAGACATCACGATAAAGACATCACCATCCTCAGGCTCACGGTTCAACTGTTGATGGATGATGGATAAGACCTTATCATATTTACAGCGCATATCATGAAAATCACGAACTAAGAAAAAACGATTTAGTCCTGTAATATTCAACATAAGCCCTCCAGTTTCTCCACTAAGCTTTTCAAACCTTCGTAGCTTAAATTTTTCTGACTGAGATGAACACCATTGCTCATGCGGATATCCACCAGGATTCGAAGTTCGGTATGACAAGAAAGCCGAGGATCCGATTCTGGCTTTACTTCCCGGATTGAGGAAGGACTTTCCGGCACTTCTGCTTCCGTTGAGGGAGAACCCAAAACCTGAACAGGAATTATCTTCTTTCGGGTATCCTTGTACCATTTGGAAAATAGGTTATAAGGAACTTGGTTGGACATACAAAATTTCTCAATAGAAACACCAGCAGGGATACCTTCCAATTTATAGCGCAAAAATAGACGCTCAAAATCATTGTAACTATACATAAACTTGGATTTTGATTTAACGAAAGCAAAGATCTGGATTTTATATCGGTTATACTATACGGCATTTTTGGACGCTAACTTTTTGCATAAATTTGTTGGACTTTTAAATTTAAAAATAAAGTTAACTGCACTTGTCTGCAAACAAGTTGGTTTAATGAATTTTTATATGGGGAAAAATACTGCAATATTTTTTCCCATATTTTTGTTTTAAGGCGGATGTGTTTTCATATCATAGTCTTTTTTAGTTAATAAATTTCGATAACGCTCTTTCCTTTTACGACTTCTTCTCCTTTCCTGGTGGTTTCAATATACTTATATTTTATTCCTGAAGCTATTTTAAAATGTTCCAGAATCCTATCCAAACGCTGATCTATAAAAGTACCGGTAAAGCAATACTCTTTCAACAATGAGTTTGTAAGCTGAAAGTCAACTTCAAATCGCTTGCTTAAAATCCTTAAAGCATCTTCAATCGGAGTGTCGCGGAAAATAATCTTTCCGCTTTTCCATGCTATATCCGATTCGATGGAAGTATCCGTACATACCAACTTTTCACTCCCGAAGTCATATACCACTTTCTGCCCAGGAATCATCATATGCACCGTCTCCTGACCTTGTTGGCGGCAATGGAAGTTCACTTTACCCGTTACCAGACTGGCCGCTACGAAATCGTCTTTCGGATAAGCATCCACATTAAATTCCGTACCTAAAACTTCCAGTTGCACATTATCTCCCACGTTAACCAGAAATCGCCTTCCGGCATCCTTCCTTACTGAAAAATAAGCTTCGCCCTCCAGTTCGACTTGTCGGTCACTCTCGGTAAAACGAACCGGATATTTCAAATAGGAAGCAGAGTTCAGCCACACTTGAGAGCCATCCGGTAAAGTAATCTGCGAAATCATTCCGGGATTTGCACGGATCTCAACATACTGGTCTACATCGGCATCCTGACTGAAAAAGAAATAAAGAGAAGAGATTAGCAATGGGATGGACAAAATAGCTGCAACTCTCATTGTCCATTCCCACCAACCTCTTTTCATCCGTTTAGACAATCTCTTATCAACCTTTACTAATGCCTTTTTTGCATCTACCTGACTCAAAGTTTGTACAACATCGGTTGCACGATATAGGTATAATATCTGTTTGGCAGTTTTCCTGTTTTCTTCAGAGAGAGAAATCCAAGTTTCTACCTGTTCTTTTTCTTCGTTCTCCAATACTCCGGAAAAATACCGGAGTAACATGGCTTCATCCATTGCTATATTTAATTCTCTATTCATTTTTCCCTGTTTTACTAATATGACTGGAAACTCGCGATAGTTCCTAAACGAAAATGCAACTTTTTTTAGAAAAAGCTGCATTATTTATTTTAAACCACTGGAAATCAATACAATTTATTTAAAAAGGAAATAAGGGAAAATAGCTGCAATCAGTGGCAAATAATCTTTGAGTTCTGTTCGAAGAATCTTCAAAGCCTGCTGAATACGATAATCTACAATCTTGGTAGATACATTCAGCTCCTGCGCTATTTCCTTATAGGTTTTATCTTGATAACGACTCATTTCAAAAGCAACACGATATGTTTCCGGTAACTGTGCGACTGTTCTTTCTATTTTCGTCATCAATTCTTCGGCAATATAAAAATCAGGATCTTCAAAAGTCCCCTGCATTTCTGTTGCCAATACATGTTCGCAGAAACGTTTTTTAGTATAGTTCTTATCAATCAATGCCAGACATTTGTTTTTGACAGACTTGAATAAATAACTTCTTAGAGAAACTTCTATCACCTGAAACGATCTGTTTTCCCATAACCAGACCATTATGTCCTGAACGATCTCTTCCGCATCTTCCATGGACACATAATATTTGCCAAAAGCACATAGCACAGGGTAATATTTCAAAAACAAGGTATTAAAGGCTTCCCTATCCCCTTTTTTCATTTGAGAATAAAGCTCAAAATCTTCTGTCATCACCAATTTATCCATCTAGTTTTTACGATTTTAAGGAATTAACCATGCTATTACATGACGGCAAATATAGGCAATAAAATATTAAATGGGATACCTTTACCACATTTTTCAATTCAGATATCAATTAATGAAGGGCAGCCAAACGAACGTAGCGTGCTTCCCGGTAATCTTATTTCAAATCCTCAAAATAAGTATCGAGCAGACTTCTTGCAGCTATAAACGAAGTCAGGTTACCTTTCAATACCTGCTGTTCTTTTTCTAAAAGCATTGTTTCAATCTTCGGATTATGATAAAAGCTGTCACGAAGTTGTTCATTAATGCTTTCATACATCCAGTATTTACTTTGTTCGTTGCGGCGATATTCAAAATAGCCGTTTTCTTTCACGAAGTCAATGTATTCGTAAATCATGTCCCAGACCTCCTTCACTCCCAGGTTATAAAAGCCGGAGTAAGTCAATACTTTGGGAGTCCATCCGGATTCAGGCGCAGGAAACAGATGCAATGCATTACGGAATTGAGTGGCAGCCAACTTGGCACGTTCCAGATTATCTCCATCGGCCTTATTGATAACGATGCCGTCCGCCATTTCCATAATACCACGCTTAATCCCTTGCAGTTCATCGCCCGTACCGGACAACTGAATCAACAGGAAGAAATCAACCATCGAGTGAACAGCCGTTTCGCTCTGTCCCACTCCTACGGTCTCCACAAAAATCTTATCGAATCCGGCAGCCTCACAAAGAATAATCGTTTCACGTGTTTTGCGTGCCACTCCTCCCAAAGAACCGGCTGACGGACTAGGGCGGATGAACGATTTAGGATGTACGGAAAGCTGCTCCATACGGGTTTTATCTCCCAAAATACTGCCTTTACTACGCTCACTGCTAGGGTCGATGGCCAATACCGCCAGTTTGCCCCCCTTTTCGAGCACGTGCAGACCGAATACATCTATGGATGTACTCTTTCCCGCACCGGGAACGCCGCTAATACCAATCCGGATCGAATTTCCGGAAAATGGCAGACATTTCTCAATGATTTCTTGTGAGACAGCCTGATGTTCAGGCTTTACGCTTTCAACCAATGTCACAGCCTGACTCAATATAGTGACATCACCTTTTACGATACCTTCTACAAACTCTGCTACTGAAAGCTGGCGTTTCTTAGGTTTCCGCTTTAAGTAGGGATTCACAGATGAGGGTTGCTCAATGCCTTTATTGACAACAAGCCCCTTATATTCTTCACTATTTTCAGGATGTTCCATAATCATAGGATTTAGCGTTTGATATTGATTTCGACTTTCGGGCGTAACGGATCATTTGTTATCATCAGGATACGTAAATGATGCTTCTTATTACCTACGTCACGCTTACGAATAGTTACTTTGAGCTTCGTCATTCCATCCGGAGGAAGGACTGTCTTCTTCAGGCTCACTCCTACCGATGAATTGAATACCTGCAACTTACTGATGACTAACGGAGTCTTTCCGGAATTAGCTATCAATATATCATGGCTTACCTTATTCTTCTTTATCAACGGGATACTAAGATCAATATCCGTTTCCGAAATGTGCATGGCAGGAGCGTTCAAAGAATCTTTTTCCGTCATACGTGAGAAGTCGGGAAGAAGAATGGCCGAAACCGGTATTTCATTATCTTCGCTCACCTTATCACCGGAGAAACGGGAAAGGTAGACAGAAGTCTGTGTCAATCCGTAATCTTTTAGCTGGCTTGCATCCAGCGTCAGTTTGATAGTTCCTTTCTTGCCTTTCAACAAGACTTTGGGTTCCGCTTCCATTTTCAGATAAGGAGGCAGATGCATCAATACCGGTTCGTAAGGACGATCAGAAAGATTGGCGATATCAAAGGTCAATGAAGGCTGCTGTCCGCGATAGACATCGGGGAAAGCAAACTCATCACGATCTAAACGAATATTTCCGATTGTATAAGGAAGTAGCTTTGTATAATCTTTTATTTCCTGCACTACTTCACCGGTAAACTTCAGATAGACCAAGCTCGGACTGGCATTGCTATATATTCCTATCGACTTTTCAAAATGTCCTAACGCTTTTGCGTCAAAAGAAGCTTTTACGACTCCTTTTCCTCCCGGAGCAATCGGTTCTTTGGTCCAGTCGGCCACGGCACAGGCACAAGAGGTTGTGACGTTGGTCAGTACCAATGGCTGGTTTCCCGTGTTAGTGATGGTATATTCCACTGTCACCGGACGTTTCCACTCAATTTGTCCGAAGTTATGTGTCTCTTTATTTGAAGAGATACGAGGTTGGGCAACGGCTGCCAAAGCGACAGTAAGTAAAGATAATATAGATAGTAAACTACGTTTCATGCGATATTTTTTATTTTGGTGCACAAATGTAGGGGTTTTAGATGAGTTTTTCACCACAGATTACACAGATTAACACAGATTGGGAAAAGACTTTACTTAATAGCAGTCCTTGTAAGCCCCTGTTTATAAGAAAAAAGTTCCTCACCGACGAAGGATGCCTTCCTCGGTGAGGAACACCCTCTTCATCAGTGAGGAACGCCTCGCTCGTCGGTGAGAATAAAAATCCCCTGCCGGAACTATTTAATAATAATTGTCATCGAAGCAGAATGCGAAGCGTATTCCGGTGCATAAGCACACTGCATAGTTGCCAAACCTGTTTCGTAAGTTCCTGCACGACTGACACGGTAACTATATTCCAACACGTATACACCCTTTCCTAAATGATCGAAGAAGAAATTAGTCGATGCATCTTTGATGTCTACGTAATAGCCAAGCCCGTTGTTCCAACGATAACCGGAGATACTGCCGATCGGTTCGAAACAAGCGCCCCGCTGATCTTTCAACTGTACAAAGTCCATCGGACGGTCTACGCGGATGCTCAAACGGGAAACAACTTTATCACCTACCTGAAGAACCGTTTTGGCAGTAATAGGTTGCAATTGAGGCACGTTATTCACTGTCCGCTCCACATACAACTGTTTCTCAACATTCAGTTCACCGCCCTGTTGTTTCACATCACTCACAGGAGATTCAAATTCTGCATACACAGCTCCCCAGGCAATACCCGGATTTCTCTTTTCCACTTCAATCTTGCGGGCATCCACCACATTCTTCTGTGTGAAAGAACGTTTGATATATCCCAATCCGGGAACAGTCGTTTTACTTGGACTAACAGTTTCCAGCACTTCATCAGCAATCACAATCCGTACATCTCCCTGATTGTCGAGTAAATTAGTACCCTTCATCAGCAATGCAAATACCGCATCGGCAGTAGCTACCGGAGAATTCCACTGTTGTGTCTGCTTTTGCTTCAACAACCAAAGTTTCATTTCTTCCACTGTATCGGTATTGCCGCCTGTCTGTTCCAGCGCTTCCATCACATCTACATGAGCCTGCATCTGCATTCCGCCCCATGTATACGGATTCTCGTTGAAAGCAAAGAACATTCCCTGTTCATCTGTCTTCGTCAGATGTTCTTTCAGAGAAGCGACAAACTCCTGCGCTTCCTTCTTGCGTCCGGCTTTATCAAGCACAATGGCGGCAATCGCTTTTGTATCCATCGAAGGAGAAGTCAGCAATTCTCCTACCTTAGAAAGATAATAGGTATAAGCCGCTTTATTGACTGCGGGTACCTGCTCTCCCGAAATAGCGATGAGATACAAATATTGCAGAATACTGCCCGAAACGCCCGTAAACTTCACACCGTCTTTCTGTGCTTTCAGGATTTCCTTATACTCGTCCAAAGCTGATTGATGAAGGTAAGCGAAAGCCTTCTGTTGCAAAGAAAGAGCCGATCCGCTTAATTTCTCACCTGTCAGCATAGCCAGACGGGCATTCAGTTCGGCGATATAGGTAGTTACAGATCGACTGCCGTTCATTCCTTTATACCAGGACCATGCCCCGTTTGAGTTCTGTAACTCCTGCAATCGAGTCAAAGCTGCGATATTATTACTACGGATGTTATTCAAATCAAACAAGGTGGCGATGCGCTCTTTCTGTTGCTCTTCCGTCTGTGCTTCGAGCACCCAGGGAGACTCGGACAAAATGATATTCTTCACTTCCTGATTCTTTTGCAGATTGCTCAAGAACGTTTCTTTCGTACCTCCTTGCAGTTTCCAACTTTCAAATACCGCTTTGATCTTCGGCTGACTGTTCATGATAAACGAAGCCAATGTATTGGCATAGTAGGCAGTCGCCCAGGAAATAGCGTTATTACTTGTCGGAAGACTCAATGAAGGCAATGCCTGAACGGCATACCAAGCCGGGTTTCCTGTAAATTCAACAGTCAGTTTACGATCTGTGGCTGTTTTACTTTGTTGATTGAACAGATGATCGAGTGAGAAAGTACGGGTTTCTTCTCCACGCACTGGCATTGGAAGTGTCTCCACCAAATGCTCTTTATTGCTAAGAACCGGAAGCAACTGTTGTTCTCCATCGCTGAAAGTACCACTGTCGGCAATCATCCGGCATCCCACTATTTCGTATTTATCACTAACGGTAAACTGGAAGTCCACACCCATTGTCTTTCCGGCAGCAAGGCTGAATTTCTGTTTTTGTGTACTGATAACCTTCTCTGTCATCGGGTCAAAAAGGACCAGACTGACCGTTCCGGCTTGCGGCTTACCAGTCATATTAGAGATAGAAGCTGCCAGAGAAGTCTTATCACCCACACGCACAAAACGAGGGAGATTAGGAGTCAGCATAAATTCTTTGCTTGTGGTAGCTTCGCCATCCAATGTTCCCGTCAACATTCCCTTTGTATGAGAATATCCACGGAAGTTCCAACGCGTCAAACTTTCGGGCATCGTGAAAGAGAAAGAGATCTCTCCCTGTTCATTGGTGCGAAGTTGAGGATAGAAGAATGCTGTTTCTGCTAAATTGGTACGCAAGTCGGCAGATGCTTCGGGAAGCATTTCGTTGTCAGATGCCTCATCCGCTTTTTCTTCCATGGGTATCATTTCTGATTGAAATTCAACATTAGTCATGGCATCAGCAGCCATAGCCGATTTCATCTTAGGCGCATTACTCCTTAAAGTTGCAACATCCAATGTCGAAACGCTACCTGTCACCGTCAACTTTCTCGTCGAGCCATATCCTCTCACTATTACTTCACCCATTCCTCCACTATTATAATGGTCCGATAGCATCACAAAATGGTCATACTCCAGTGATGGCACTTTGAGACTCTTCGTATTCCACCAATAATTGAATGAATTATTACCGGAATATCCACTCATCCAATTAGAATATGGAACAATCTGATTATAGTAGATTTGGAAATTCTGTTGCCGATTCCATATTTTATCCAAGGAGGCATCATACATCGTTGCCAGCATTTCCGCATTGGCAGCCTGCCCTTGCGGCGTTTTAATCGTCAGTTTCCATTCCTCCTTTTGTCCCGGACGCAATTTATCACGGAACACTTCCCACTTCATAGTCAGCGTCTTGTCAGGAATCCGTTTGGTCAGCCGCACCTGTTCCTGATAAACCTGTCCGTCTCTCACCATACAGAGATTCACAAAGACACCATCCCCATAACTTTCCCGATATGGATACTCGAAACGGACAATTGTATCTGACAAATTCAACGTCTTGCTCTCCAACAATTTATCACCGGAAAATACATTCATCATCACATAAGCATCTTTTTTCGACGTACCGAAACAGAACACGGCCGGATGGGCAGCATCAAATTCCGTATTTGCACCATAGAACCACATCGTCGTTTCTATGGGCGGACGTTTGTCCTCGACAGAGAAAAGAATCGTGTTGGTGTCAGCAGTCACTTCCTTGCCCTGATTGTCTTTCACTGATGCTTTCAGCACATAAGGTCCCGATGGAAGATTCTTCCAGTCGAGCGTCATGTCTTCATTAGAAGTAAAGGTTCCCGTTGCAACCGGTTTCTCTTCCAGCTGCTTAAAGTCCTTGTCTTTGGCAGGGTACAAGTAATAATTCCCCTTCACCTCCACAGGTTGTCCATTCAGGTTCTGCACTTTAAACATAGTTTCGAAGGGTTGATCCTTGCAAGTCTTATCTTGCAATTCCACCTGCAAAACCAACGAACGGTTTCCTGCCGAAATCACGTCCGTAGAAGATTGTGTTTCACCTGCCACGTTGGTAACAGTGGCCTCAATGGAATAACGATAATATACCTTATCGTTATTTTTATAAGAGTCACTTTCCTGCAGACGAACCGGTATCGTGAATTCTCCATTCTCATTGGCCATCACTTCGCCGGAAGCAATCTGCACGGATTCCGCAAACCGCCAAAGGCTGTATGCAGAACGTTTTACCGTATATTTCACCGGAAGATCCTGAAGCAGCACACCACTATAAGATTGTACCTTACCCTTCACCTGTACCTCATCACCCAGTTTGTAACTTCCTTGTTGCTTTTCAAAAGTGATATCAAATGTCGGACGTTTATAATCTTCTACCCGAATGCTTGTACGGCCTCTTCCCGCTTTCAAAGAGAACATTCCGTTCAGACAGGCCGAAGGCAATGCGAAATCGGTGGTAAACGAACCGAACTCATTAGTACGTACCGACTTCTGCCCTACTTCCTGATTGTTTACATCCAATAAAGTCACCGTATATCCCTTGTTCGGAAGTACATTCGCCGTATCCGATTGTTGAGAATAAGCAATTCCCTTCACATACACAGTCTGTCCGGGAAGATACAAAGAACGGTCGGTCAATAAAGTCATATTTTCAGTCACTTTATCTTCGTCGCCGTAATATCCGTAACTTCCTGCATAAATGCCTTGTTTCGGCATTGCCGTATCCGTCCCCTTGGAAGCTTTCAGATAGCGGTATTCAGATTTCCAGGGAAATACGACCTTACCCTCTTCGTTTGTCGTAAACTCCTGCAACACTTTTTCATCATTACTGTACATTGTCACTTTCGCATGGGGAATGGGATGCCCTGTCTGTCCATCCAGCGTCACCACTTGATACTGTTTTTCCGGCAGACGGCACGTCAGCACTTTGAAACGTGTTACATCAAACTTGCTTTCACTATCTCTCTTCGCACGAATATCCGGTATGATACGCATCACGTAAGATCCAAGTTCAGGAGCTTTGAATGTAAACACAGTGTCCTGCGTCCGATAATCTTTCGGACGAAGCACAGCGTAATATTGTTCCTTTATCAGTTTCTTCGCCTGATAAAGACGGACAGTGAAACCATCCAGATTTTTGTGTGAGACCCTTAATTCTATCTCTTCGTTCGGAAAAGCCAAATCAGATGCATTAACATTCAAATAAGGAGCCAATATCTCTTCCCGAAGATTTTTCAAAGCATTGATTCTGCGATAGCCCGGATAAAGGCGGATTGCCTCATCGCAAAGCTGCAATGCATTGAGCTGCTGTTGTTTGCCAATAGTATATCGGGCTTCTGCCAAATAGACTTCGGCACAGATGGGTTCGGAAGCATACTTGTTTTTCAATGTGTACAAAGCTTTCAGATAAGTATCTTCCGTCAGTACCGGAAGTTCGCCCTGTGCCTGGAGAGGTCGAATATTCCGATCAGCATTCCATCTCCATTCCAGATAGTTAAGTGCTGTCAACACATAACCTTCTTTTAATCCGGCTGCTTTATAAGCGGAAATCATATTTCTATAAATAGCTATTATATCTTGTTTTACCGGATTCACAGTACCGTCATTAGTAATCCTGTTACCCAGTTCTTCCACCCGTTGCAGTGCTTCAATGCTACGGGAAGCCAATAAATGATACATATCATGGTGATAGTATTCGCTCGTTTCTCCCAGTTCTACAAACGGAATATAGTCGCGTGAGGATGTTTTGAGCAGCAATACAGAATCGGCCAATGCCTCCTTTATATTTGTCCGCACTTTTTCGATGAACATATTGGCTGTCCATTCACGTATATCGGTGGCAGGTGTCTGGTCTACAATTTCTGTCCGTTGACGGAGTTGCCACTGGTTACTGGCTGCATAATCTGCATAGATTCCCGCTATCAAAGAGTGTAGGATGGCGCGATCCATTGGTTGGTCAGTCTGTTTCACCCATTGTTCCAGTCCTTTTAAATTAGCATAAAGACTGTCGGGATTCAACATTTCCCGATATTTCATCCGCCACGTATATGCTTTGAGCATTTGTGGTGAGTTTTTCTCTTTTTCCCCTTTCTGATAAATCTCATCAGTCAGTTTTATTACTGTCTTAGGCAAGCTCTTTTTCCCCGCTTGCTCCACTTCTTTCCATAATTTGTCGAAAGTTTGTGCTTGTACTGCCGGAATCACTCCCAACCATAGCAGCACCATCATACAAATCTGCTTTACTTTCATAATCTTTCTAGTTTAAGTTTGATATAAGTCTCACTCTTATAAATAACAAAGTAAGGAAATAAAGTTTAAAGATTTGTACTTTTTAGCTTAAAAAAAGCTTTTATCAAGCTACCAGCCCTATAGCATATTGCATAAACATTAGCCTATTAATCAACTCACTTTGGAATAAAATAAAAAGTCCAAAGGCTGCCACTCCGTTTGTTGTTTAATTGAAAAGTTTATCTTCTGCAATAAGATTAACCTATCTCTTACAAGTTCAAAAATGCAAAAGTATCTTGCACCTTACACTAATCCTGTGATAGTTAATTGATATACAGGATTTGTAGCAGTACAAAAAACAACTTTATGTAAAATTTTAGATATAAAAAATGGGGATATCGTATTTAATAACGTATCCCCACTCTAAACTTAGTTAATGTACTTGTTCTCATTTCTCAATTCTGTACCCCCATGAAAGCATTTCATTACGACCTACTTCACTAAGGATTTTTCTAACTAAAGAACTCATTTTCTTTGCCATAATCTTTAAACCTTTAAAATTACTAATTCCTGAAAACTAAAAAATAAAACTTACTTGTTTGGTTTGGTATTAATTGTTGAATATCCCCAAACATGTACATCGGCTTCGCCGATCTTTCTAAACAATCTTTTTAAACTTTTCATTTTGTTATCCTCCTAATTACATGTTTTACAACACAAAAATACAGCCTTTGTTTATACATTGATCTAAAAAAGAGAGAAATTTATGTTTTATAGCATATTTCTTGATTTGCATCAATTAATTTATTTGTTATACAGTAGAATTGTAATATACGCTGCAATAAATATGACAAAAGGCACAGATGAAATATCATCCGTGCCTTCACTATGGTTACCTATTATATAATAGGAGAATATTTATATAAAACCCGTTGGCGGAATTAAATAAATAACCGTATGAGTATTAAAAAGTTGTACATATCACTGATATTTAGTAAATTAGTAGTGACCAAACTATTAATTACAATCAATTCCATGCACAACTTATATGCAATATTCGTAAGATTTCTCGACATCTGCAAGCAATTGGCCGATAATTTGGTGAATGAGTCCGGCAATATCCCAAGATGTGGAGTGGTTCCCAGGTTTTCGGACTTGGAGATAATAGCCCTAAGCCTGACATCAGAAGCGATCGGTATTGACAGTGAATCTTTTCTGTTTTCCAAGCTACAGGAATATAGGACGGAAATCCCGAATCTGGTCTCCCGTCGACAATATAATGACAGACGGAAATACACGTCTTCACTCTGTAAGGTCATTCGTGAGAGGATGGTTCAACGTCTGGATGGATGCGAAGAATACTTTTGCATAGATTCCAAACCGATAGAGGTTTGTCGCTTAGC